>NZ_CP170152.1:1445000-6245000 GCF_042258615.1 Bradyrhizobium sp. Pha-3
GGTGATTTCGGCGACGCGCTTGCAGAAGAATTCGCAGCCGCCATAAAGCGTATCGAGCGCCTTCGGCCAGCTTGCCGCGAGCCGCCACCTGACCTCCGGCATCGATTGCGCGACCGCGGGCGCAGCCACCGCCGTCGCAGCCAGCCCGACGCCGCCTGCCCTCAAGAAATCACGACGCTTCATGCGTATCCCTCCTGTGTGCCGATGCCTCGACAAGGGGAACGATCTTGATGCCGTCTTTCTTCGCCGATCGATCGACGTTGCTGTGGTGATGTGTCCGTTGGCCCTCGACGGGCTCTTGTGTGTGGAAATCCGAGCTTTCGGTTCCGCCGGTCAGGATGATGGTTTGCCGGAGGAAATCAAGCGCCCGCCTTGGTTGCAACTGCGAAGGGAAATCGGCGCTGTTGGTCTCATCCGATACCTGTCGGCCGTGCTGCGATCTGCTACGACGGCAGGGGAGTTGATGGGAGTTCAAGGACATGGCCAACAAGAAAGTCGTGGTCGCCGGCGCGACCGGCCTCGTGGGCAACGCCGCCTTGCGACACTTCGGCGCATCTGGCGATTGCGAGCGCATCGCGCTGTCGCGCCGCAAGCCGCGCGATCTCTACGGCGCGCAGCATGCGCGAATCGACCTCACCAGCGCCGAGGATTGCCGTCGCGCCGCGGCCGAGCTCGCCGGCGCAACGCACCTGATCTATGCCGCGCTCTACGAGGCGCCGAGCCTGGTCGATGGCTGGCGCGATGCCGGGCAGATCGAAACCAACGACCGGATGCTGCGCAACCTGATGGGCGTGCTCGAACCCGTCGCCCCTGATCTCAAGCATGTCGCGCTCTTGCAGGGCACCAAGGCCTATGGCGTGCACGTCCGGCCGCTCATGGTGCCGGCGCGCGAGGGCCGCTCGGAAATGTACGAGCAGCCGAATTTCTACTGGGCGCAGGAGAATTTCCTGCGCGAGCTGCAGCGCGGCAAGCGCTGGCACTGGAGCATCCTTCGCCCGGTGCTGATCATCGGCGAAGCCATGGGCGGTGCGATGGACCTGATCCCGCCGCTCGGCGTCTATGCGGCGGTGCTGCGTGCGCAGGGCAGGTCGCTCGATTATCCCGGCGGCGCGCCGCGTGTGGCGCAGGCGGTCGACGTCGATCTCCTGGCGCGCGCGATCGCCTGGTCGGGCGACGCCGAAACCGCGCGCAATGAAGCCTTCAACGTCACCAATGGCGATGTCTTCACCTGGGAAAATATCTGGCCCGCTGTATCAGATGCGCTCGAGATGGCGCCGGGCCGGCATGTGCCGCTGTCGCTCGCGCAGGAGTATCCGAAATGGATCGCGCTGTGGGACGAGTTGCGCAAGAAGCACGATCTGATCGCGCCCGGCTTGGAGGAGTTCGTCGGCCTGTCCTTCCAATATGCCGATTACAGCATGCGCTACGGGCAGACGGAGGCCGGGCCGCCGTCGATCGTGTCGACAGTGAAGATCAACCAGGCCGGATTCACCGAGATGATGGATACGGAAGCGATGTTCCGCAAATGGTTCAAGCTGGCGAAGGTGAGCCGGTTGTTGCCGTGAGTTCAGCCCAAGCTCTCTCGTCTCCCTCGCCCCGCTCTTGCGGGGAGAGAGGCGAAGGACGTCGCTCCGTTGGAGTGAACGGTAAGAGAGCGCCATAGCGATGAAGTGAGGTTGAATCGGTTTGGCCTCGGGTTCGGCTCACCTCTCCCCAGCGGGGAGAGGTCGATTTGCGCAGCAAATCGGGTGAGGGGCCGCAGCTCCAACGAGAGACCGTAACCCCTCACCCGGCGCTGCGCGCCGACCTCTCCCAAGGGAGAGGTGAACTTTCGACGCCGCTCCAGCTCAACCTCATCTCATCATCTAGCGCGAGAACGCCGTCTCCATCGCCTTGCGCGTCTTGATGGTGTCGTTGCTCTCGTCGACCTCGACGTCGCTCCAGCGCACCACCGCGCCGTGGGCGATGTCGTTCTTCAGCTTGACCCGATGCGCAAGCCCGATCGGCAATGCGCTGGCGGCGAGGCTGGCGGAGGCGGGCATCAGCTTGCCCCACACCGTGTAGCCGCCTTCGCCATCGAGCATCTCGCCGGCGCGCAGATTGCGCTTCGCCACCGCCGCGACGTCGCCGCGAAAGCCGCGCGGCTGCCCGGTCGGCTCGTTGCGCAGCGCTGCCGACAGCACGGAAATGTTCAGCTCGAGCCCGATCAGATGATACGGCTTGTACATCGCAGCATAGCGGCCCGACGCATCGGTCTTGAGGCCGTATTGCTTGAAGCAATCGGCGGCATAATCGTTCGGCGCCTCCAGCACCACATAGACGCCCCAGCGCAAATCGCGAAACACCGGACGGCCGTCGCGCTCCAGCGACGACACCACTTCGACAATGCCGGATTTCTCCAGCACGCCGCCTTTGTCGCGCGGCCGCATCACGTGCGGCAGGTCGTCGACGCCGCAGGGCGGAAACAGCAAGCCCTCCGACGGCACGTCAAGGGTGCAGGCATTGGCGATCGCCGCCATCTCGATCGCGGATTTGGTGCCATCGAGGAAGGAGTTGAACATCTGCGGGTTCATGCCGGCGGATTGCGCTTCGCCCGCGGTGAGCCCGTAATGTTGCCACACGCCCTCCGGCGTCACGTCGTGATAGGCCGGCAGGTATTTCGTACCCTTGCCGGCGGCGACGACGCGGAAACCCGTGGCGCGCGCCCAATCGACCATCTCCGCGGTCAGCGCCGGCTGGTCGCCATAGGCGAGCGAATAGACTACGCCGGCCTTGCGCGCCTCTTCGGCGAGCAGCGGCCCCGCCAGCACATCGGCTTCGACATTGACCATCACGACATGATTGCCGGCGGCGATTGCTGCGCGGGCATGGCGGATGCCGACCGCGGGATTGCCGGTCGCTTCCACCACCACGTCGATCGCGCCGCCTGCGATGGCGCGCGCGCCGTCGTCGGTGAAGGTGGTCGCATTGATCCGTGCATCGTCCCAGCCGACCGTGCGGCAGGCCTCGCGCGCACGGTCGCGGTCGAGATCGACGATCACCGGCACCTCGAGCCCCGGCGTGTGCGGCACCTGCGACAGGAACATCGAGCCGAATTTTCCGGCGCCGATCAGGGCGACGCGAACCGGCTTGCCGGCGGCAGCGCGGGTTTTGAGGAGGTGATGCAGGTTCATGATGGGTGTCCGGGATGATTGCCATGTCCCGGACGCGGTGCAGCACGAAGTGCTGCTCCGCAGAGCCGGGACCCATGGAGGAAGCTGAACAAGTGTGTGGGCCCCGGCTCAGCAGCACATCGCTGCGCGCTGTGCTGCGTCCGGGGCACGAGCGTGTTTACTCCGCCGCCTGGCGCGGTGCACGCGCCAGCCGCAGCAGCGCGTCGTCGGCAACCGTCTGGATCGGCGTGAAGTCGCGGTGCGCGATGTAGTCCGGCCGCGTCGGGGTGCGGATGTAGTTCGAGACCGCGTTCAGCGTCAAATAGACGATCTTGCGCGGGTAGGGCGTGATGTTGCCGCTCGAGCCGTGCACCAGATTGCCGTGGAACATCAGCATGCCGCCGGGCTTGCCGGTCGGCGCGACGATGCCGCCCTGCTTCACGAGCCGGGTCACCGTCTCTTCGTCCAGCGTCCACAGCGGGTAGGACGTGGTCTCGAGATCGTGCGAGGCTTTCAGGTCGCCGGCGGTCTGGCTCTGCGGCACCAGCATCAACGGGCCGTTGATCGGCATCACCTCGTCGAGGAAGATCGCGATGTTCATCGCGCGCGGCTCCGGCATGCCGTCGTCGCGCTTCCAGGTGCCGTAGTCCTGGTGCCACTGCCAGACGTCGCCGGTGAAGGCCGCCTTCGCGTTGATCTTGAACTGATGCATGTAGACCTTCTCACCGAACAGCTGCTCGATGGGGTCGATCATGCGCGGATGCGCGCCGAGGAGGCCGAACGCCTCGTTGTAGAGATGCGCGGCGAATGCCGTGCGCGGCGCGCCGCTCTTCTCGCGCCACACCTCGGGGCGGTTGGCGTCATAGATCGCGACCGCCTCGCGGGCCAGGAAATCGACCTCTTCCTGGCTGAACAGTTCGGGCAGGAACAGCCAGCCTTCGCGATGAAAGAATTCGACCTGCTCTTGGGTCAGTTTCATGGTGCTTTCCTCCTTTGATTGTTGATCTTCGGTCTTGCGGCGACACGATGATCCCGCTCACGCCGCCACGTCGATTGTCCTCAGCTTCTCTTCGGTCATCCGCCCCGCCGTCTGCGCATGCGCCAGCGCCGCAGCCTCGGCGGCGGCGGCGTTGCCGGAGAAAATATGCGCGGCGATGGTCTCGTGTTCGGTCCAGGCGCTGCCGCGATAATCCAGCTCGGCGAGCACGGTCGCCATCGAGCGGCGCATATGCGGCCATTGCGGCGCGATCATTTCCTCGATCGCGGAATTGCCGGCCAGCCGGTAGATCGCGCTGTGGAAGTCGACGTCGAGCGCGATCAGGCGCGCCAGCGGCGCGTCGCCGTCGATCGCGCGTCCGGCTTCGAGCGCGGCTTCCAGCTGTGCGCGTGCCACGGAATCCTCTCTTGCGCGCGTCGCGGCAAGCCCCGCCGCCAGCGCATCGATGGCGCCGCGCACTTCATAGAGCTCGCGGATGCGCTGCGGATCGAGCTGCGTCACCTCGAAGCCGCGCTTGCCGCTCTCGGCGACGAGGCCCTGGCGATGCAACAGGTGCAGTGCATGCGAGATCGGCTGGCGCGAGACGCCGAGCCGATCGGCAAGTTCGTTCTGGGTGATGCGCTGGCCGGGCAGCAGCGTGCGGTCGATGATCGCTTCGAGCAATCGCCCGTAGACCTGGTCGATCAGGTTTGGAAGCGGGTCCAACGGGATCATGCCATCAGTCCAAATTGGAATACGGAATTCCGTGTTCGGAAATAGAAGCTACTGCGGGTTGCGGGAGCGGTCAAGGCTAAGTCAAGAATTGTCCTAAGATATTGATTTGTATATAGTTTTTTTCTTGTCCCTGCCCGAGCCCATCCGTCATGGCCGGGCTTGTCCCGGCCATCCGCGTCTTTCCTCATGCACAAACCAAGACGTGGATACCCGGGACAAGCCCGGCCATGACACGGCGATTGTCGTCAGGAGATCCTACTTCGCCTTGCCCAGCTCCATCAGGATCCGCGTCATCAGGTAGAGCCGCGGTACGATCGAGTTGGTGTCGATGTATTCGTCGCGGGCGTGATAGCCCCAGCCGGCGAGGCCGAAGCTTTCGACCACGGTGGCCCTACCGCTCCGCGCGGCGTAGCCGGCGTCGGTCGCGCCGCCGGTCATCTCCGCGATATCGAGCGTGCGGCCGAGTTCGGCGTAGATCGCCTGGCCCTGCTTAGCGAGCGCGCGGCCGCGATCATTTGCGACGAAGGGTGGACGGCCCGCGGCGACCTTCACGGTCACCTCGGTGTCGGGGATCAGCCTGTCCTTGACCTTCTCGTCGAGCGCGGCCTGCAGCTTCTGCACGCCGTCCGGAACGGTGAGGCGGATGTCGGCGCCGGCGCTGGCGTGATCAGGGATCTGGTTGCGCACGGTGCCGGCCTTCGCGGTGGTCCAGTTCAGCTGCGTGCCCGGGATGGATTTCGCGACGTCCTGGGTCTGCAGCAATTGATGCGCGAGCTCGATCAGCGCGTTGCGGCCGAGCTGCGGTGCGGCGCCGGCATGCGAGGCCTTGCCCTTCACATCCATCGTGCCGGTCGCGGTGCCGCTGGCGCCGAGCAGCAGGCTTTCGTTCTTGGCCACCGGCGGTGCCACCGTCGGCTCGCAGGACAGCACCACATCGTGCTGGTCGGCGAGCTCGGCGATGATCTCGCCGGAGCCGATCGAGCCGACCTCTTCGTCCGGGTTGAACGACACGGTGAGTTTGGCGTAGTCGCGCCAGCCCACATCGTTCAGGATCTTCAGCGAATGCAGGATGACGGCGATGCCGCCCTTGTCGTCGGCAATGCCGGGCCCGTAGATCCTGTTGCCGTCGACCTTGTAGGGCTGGGTGTCGAGGATGCCGTGCTCATAGACCGTATCCATATGCGCGATCAGCATCAGCTTCCTGCTGCCGGTGCCCTCAAAGGTGGCGATCACCATGTCGGCGCCGGCGCCCTTCGTGGTCTTGCGCCGCTCGGTCCTGGCGCCGAGCGCCTTCAGCCGCGCTTCGGTGTAGTCGGCCATCTTCTTCAGGCCCTCGACATCGCTGGAGCCCGACTCGATCAGCACCATGTCATGCAGGCTCTCGATCACGGCCGGCTGGGCCTGCTCGGCGGCCGCGCGCAGCTTTTCATCCGCGGCGGCAAAGGCAGAGGACGAGGCGAGGGCGAGCGAGAACAGACCGGCCGACGCGAGCAATTTGACGGATAGTTTCATGAGTGTCCTCCCTGTAAAGCGCAGGGAGGACACTAACATCGCAAACCACCTGTCTCCAGCCGCGTCAGGCCTGGTCGAGCACCTCGACATCGAGTGTTTCGATCTCGGCGGCGTCGGCGGTCGCATCGATCGCCGCGATCCTCTCGCCTGATATCGTGACCCGCAGCACGTGCCGCCCACTCACTGCACCTCTCCCCTTGTGGGAGAGGGATAGGCCGCCATTGGCGGCCGTTCCTAACAGGACGCCGAAGCAGAGCTTCGGCTATGTCGCATCGACAGATGCGATCCGGGTGAGGGGTCTGTCTCCGCGGAGAGAAACCCCTCACCCGGCACGATGTCGCTACGCGCCATCGCGCCACCCTCTCCCACAAGGGGGAGAGGTGCACTGCCTATGCCGCCAAGAACTCCAGCACGATCTCGCAATAGCGCTGCGGGGCCTGTTCGAACATCGGGTGCGTGGTGCCGGGGATCATCTCGGTGCGCGCGCCCTTCACGTTGGCGGCAAGCGCGTGCAGCACCTTCGGCAGCACGCCCTTGGTGTTCGCGCCGCCGATGAACAGCGTCGGCGTCTTGATCGCCTCCGTGTCGGCCTTCGAGAACGGAGGGCGCTGGTCGCGGGTCTGGCCGAGCAGCGTGGTCGCATTGTCGCGCAAGAGCTGTTTGGAGGTTGCCGGAATCCGCTTCCAGGCGCCGGGGCCTTCGAGCGCGTCCATGAAGATCTGCAAGCCGCCGTCGATGTCGCCCTTGGCGATCTCAGCGGCACACGCCGCGAAGCGTGCTGCCAGCGGCGAGGGGCCCGGCTTGAAATCGGGATCGAGACTCTCGTCGAGCTCGCCGCCGGGCTCGGCCAGGATCAGCTTGCGCAGCAGGTCCGGCCGCCGCTGCGCGACGCGGAAGCAGATATGGCCGCCGCGGGAATGCCCCATCAGGTCGACCGGTTTGGTGTCGAATGCCTCGATGAAGGCGATCACGTCGTCGACATGCTGTGCGATCGAATAGGTGTCGCCGACGCCGTCCCAATGCGCCGGGAAGAAATGCCGCAGGCTGACCGCGATGACGCGATGCCGCCGCGTCAGCGGGCCGAGCACCGCCGACCAGATCCGGAAATCGCACAGCGAGCCGTGCACGCAGACCAGCGGCGGGCCCTCTCCGATATCGAGATAGGGCATGTCGAAACCGTTGACGTGGAGGCTGTGCATTCGAGGGCTCGCAGGCAGGAGATGTTGTTGATTTGACCCAAGTTCCCACGGAATTCGGGTGGATAGCAACATTCTCCAAGCCTAGATTTCAGATCAGCAACAGGCTCGCATGCGTGAGCCCAAACGATATGAAGGAACATCTGGAGCGAGCCATGACCGGCCAGCATTTTGCAATCTTCGAGACCATGATCGGCGCCTGTGGCGTCGTCTGGGGCGAGCACGGCGTCACCGCCGTGCAGCTGCCGATGGGCACCGAGGAGAAGACCCGCAAGCGCATCTTCCAGCGCAACGGCGATGTCACCGAGGCGGCGCCGCCGGCCGAGGTGCAGCATGCGATCGACGGCATGATCGAGCTACTCGCCGGCAAGCCGAACGACCTCGCCGACATCGTGCTCGATCTCGACGGCGTGCCGGAGTTCAACCGCGGCGTCTACGACATCGCGCGGAAGATTCCGCCGGGCAAGACTGTGACCTATGGCGATATCGCGAAGCAGCTCGGCGGCGTCGAATTGTCGCGCGACGTCGGCCAGGCATTGGGCCGCAACCCGTGCCCGATCGTGGTCCCCTGCCACCGGGTACTGGCGGCCGGCAACAAGCCGGGCGGCTTCTCGGCCAATGGCGGCGTGGTGACCAAGCTGAAGATGCTGCAGATCGAAGGCGCGGTGGTGAACCACACGCCGAGCCTGTTTGATTGAGCGGTGTGAGCAACCGGCAACATGGGTAACAGTTCAGACCGACGACATGGGTAACACAATTCTCGTTTCGTTCAGGTCTGTTGTTGTTGAGGCTGTGGACCCTGAGGGCAACGCGCAGCGTTGTCCTCAAGTCCACAGCCTCTTGCTTTGCGTCTCGGCCTGCGGAGTTGGTCACCGCGGCGAGCGATCGTGCCGAGCACGATCGGGCCATAGCTGACGGTCCAGCCGTCTTGGTCCTCGGCCAGGCCGACGGGCTCACCGATCAGCGCTTCGCTGATGTAGATCGTGTTGCCCAGCCACTTGATCTCTCCGTTCTGCCGGACCGAGCGGACCTCCTGATCGTCAGCGTATTCCGGCTCGCGCAAGACACCGTGGAAGCGGCGCGAGGAGGCTTGGTAACGGTCGGCTGGCGTGGCGTTGTCGAGCGATTGGTGCGGACGTTCTTGGTTGTAGAGATGCTGGAAGCTGTGCAAGCGCTTGAGCTGCTCGCGCATGGTGGGAGCCGGCGGACTGGCAACGTCTTGCAGCAGGGTCAGATGCATGCGTTCATGGCGGCCGTTCTGCTGAGGTTTGCCCGGTGCAATGCGCTCTGGCGTCACGCCGGCTTTGATCAGCTTGACCGACAGCCGCGACAATCCTCCGGCGCCGCGCGAGGCAAACGGCGAGCCGTTGTCCGAGCGCATGTAATGCGGCAACCCAAACTCGCGGAACGCCGCGTCCAGCACCGGCCAGACATGATCCGTGTCGGTGCGCGCCAGAACCTGGCAGCGCAGCAGGTAGCGGCTGTAGGCATCGGTGATCGTCAGCGGCTCGCAGCGCATGCCGTCCCCGGTCAGGAACCAGCCCTTGAAGTCGATGCACCAGGTATCGTTGGCTGCATCGCAACCGGCAAAGGGCGCGCTCGAGGGCGGGCTACGCCGGCGCAGCTTGCGCTTCACCGTCAGGCCCTCACGATCGAACAGCTCGCCGATCGTGCTTGCCGCAGGCCATGCCGTCCGAGGTGACTTCCGTTCAAGAAAGGCCAGCACCTTGATCGGCCCCCAGGTCGGATGCGCCCGACGCACCTCAAGGCAGCGCTCGGCGATCTCCTCCGCAACGCTTTGCGGACGATGCAGAGGAGCTCGCGGACGATCGAACAGTCCGGCCGCGCCTTCTTCCTCGAACCGTGCAAGCCATTTGTAGCCCACCCGACGGCTCACTCCGAACCGCCGACACACCGCCGCAAATGACTCCTCGTGCTTTTGCGCCGCAACCACAAACCGCATCCGCTCATCCACAGCACAGGTCTCCATCCACCCCATCGGCAAGCTCCTCCTTGCCGATCAGTTGACCTGTTACCCATGTCGCCGGTCTATTCTGTTACCTATGTAGCCGGTTAGGACCGGTGGTCACCCTCCCCTGGAGGGGGAGGGTCGGCTCACACGAAGCGTAGCGCAGTGTGAGACGGGGTGGGGTGATCTCTCAACACGGGCAGCACCCGATACGAGAGACTTTCACCCCACCCCGCCGCTCATTTCATTCGCGTCGACCCAAGAGCGAGCTTCGCTCGTCTCGACCCCTCCAGGGGAGGGTAAGCGCTCAGCTACACCGTCTCACACACGAATCCGTTGCCCTTCCGCCTGATCTTGCCGACCGTCGGCGAGGGGAAGTGCGCGGGGCAGCACAGCGTATCGGTGTCGCAATAGCGCTCGAGGAAGCCGCGCCGCGTCCTTGCGGCCTGCGCCTGGTCGACATCGAATTTCGCCGACAGCTCCGGGTAATGCGTCTGGATCGGCGAATGCATCAAATCGCCGGCAAACACCGCATCATCCTTGCCGCGGCCGAAGGTGAAGGCGACATGGCCCGGGGTGTGGCCGGGCGTCGGCAAAATGCGGACGTGATCGCCGATCGCAAAATCATGGCCGACGAGTTCGGCCCGCTTGGCTTCGACCACCGGCAGCACGCTGTCGGCGAATGGCGGGACTTCCGCCTTGGCGTTGGTCTCGGTCCAGTAGTCGAACTCGCTCTTGTCGAACACGTAGCGCGCGTTCGGGAAGGTCGGCACCCAGCGGCCGTTCTCGAGCCGCGTGTTCCAGCCGACATGATCGACATGCAGATGCGTGCACATCACATAGTCGATGTCGCCGACCGAAAAGCCCGCCGCCGCGAGGCCGCGCAGATAGTTGTCGTCGGTCTTCATGTTCCAGCTTGGCCGTCCCGGCCGCGGCTTGTCGTTGCCGATGCAGCTGTCGATCAGGATGGTGTGGTGCGGCGTCTTCACGATGTAGGACTGGAACGCCAGGATCAGCGTGTCGATGTCATCGAGTGCGCCGGCCGCTTTCATCCAGCCGCGGTTCTCCGCGAGCAGCTCCGGTGTCAGTCCGGGCAGCATGTCACGCGCGGGCAGGAACAGGCCTTCCTCCTCGACAATGCGATGAATGGTGAGATCGCCGGCGGCAAATTTCAGACTCATGGTGATTCCTTGGCGTTGGCGTTTTCAGGCGAAGTGGGGTCCGGTTCGCGTGAAGAAACCGCGCAGAAGAGTCTAGTGCGCGTCGCGCACGGCGGGAATGATGATGTTGGCGAGGATGTCCATCGCCGCAAGACCTTCCTTGGGCTGGCCGTACTGGGCTGCCGTCGTCATCATCACAAGGTCGAGATCAGGAACGATGATGATGCGCTGTCCGCCCCAGCCGAACGCGCCGACCCATTTCACTTCCTTGCCGTCGGACAGCGAGCGGCCCATCCACCACTGATAGCCATAGAACAGCGTGCCGCCGAAATAGCCAACGGCCTGGAAGCGCGGCACGATCGATTGCGCGATCCAGTCGGCCGGAACGATCTGCCGCTCCTTCCACCGCCCGTGGTCGAGCAAGAGCTGGCCGATCTTGGCGGCATCGCGCGGCCGCAGCCTGAGACCGGCGGCGGCGGCGATCTTGCCGTTCTTGTAGGTCTTCCATTCGAGATCGCTGATGCCGAGCGGCTGGAATAGCGTCTCGCGCGCGAAGGCTTCGAGCGGCTTGCCGGCGACCTGTTCGAGGATGTTGCCGAGCAGATCCGTGCCGCCGCCATTGTAGGTCCACAGCGTGTCCGGCGGCGCTACGATGGGCCTAGCCAGAACGTAACCGATCGGATCGGCGTCGAAGGCGAGGTGCGGCTCGTCGTTTTTCGGATCGTTCCAAGGCAGCGCTTCGTCCCATTTGATGCCGGATGACATCGTCAAGAGATGACGCAGCGTGATCGCGTCCCATCCGGCCGACTTCGCCGGCTGATGCTCGGGGAAGAATTTCACGACGAGCTCGTCTGCGCTCGCGATCAGCTTGCGGTCGATGGCGATGCCGACCAGCAGCGAGGTCACGCTCTTCGATGCCGAGCGCATGTCGTGCCTGGTCGTCGCGGTGAATTCGATACGGGCCTCTGGCTGTCCCCACGGCTGGTCGATGCCGGCAAAATATTGCTCGAACACCAATTTGCCGTGGCGGGCCACGACCACGGAATGCACCTCGCTGCTGCGCAGGCCGAGCCGCGCAGCGATGCCGCAGAGCCTTGCGCCATCCATGCCGGCGCTGTCGGGCGTGGCAATAGCCCAGCCGTCGTCGAGCGCCGCCGGCGATCCGCAGGGTTGGTCTTGTTGTGGAGGTGTCATGCCGTCGGCCCTCGCGTCAGTGCCCAGGACGGTCAGCGCGAGCACAAGGCCCGCGCCGAAGAGATGCAAGAGGGAGAAGCGATTGCGCATGCTGTCTCCCTGTCTTGGTTACGCCGCAGGCGGCGCCGAAACCTTCACCGACGGCCGCTCCAGCATTCTCTGGTAGAACGCGTCGAGCTTCGGATAGGCCTTGCGCCAGCCGCAATCGGCAAAGCGGAAATCAGCGTAGCCGAGCACGCAGACGAGGCCGATCTGCGCGATGTCGAACGACGAGCCGTTCAGCACGTCCGGCCGGTTCTCGAACCGCGCCATGCCGGCCCAGGCCCTGTTCCAGTGATCGTCATGCCAAGCCTGCCACAGCGAGCCCTGCGGCCGCACCATCTTCTCGTAGCGGCACAGCAGCATGGAATCGAGCATGCCGTTGAGCAGCGAATGATCGGTCTTCAGCTGCCAGCGCCGCGGGCCGTAGCCCGGGATCAGCCGGCCGCCGCCGATCTCGTTGAGATATTCGACGATGACGTAGGAATCCAAGATGACGTCGCCATGATCGAGGATCAGCACCGGCAGCTTCTTCAGCGGCGAGATCTTGGAGTATTCGTCATTGGCCGTGCCGGGTGCGACGCTGGCTGGCACGAACTCGATCTTGTCGATCAGGCCGAGCTCGATCGCCGCGATGCGCACCTTGCGGGCGAACGGGGAGGCGGGAGAGAAGGTGAGTTTCATGGTGATGACCTCGTTTCGCATACACAGTCGTCATCCTGAGAGACCGTGAATGTATGACTCTCGATGACGCAACATACTCGATGTCGTCCCGGCGAAAGCCGGGACCCATAACCACCGAAGGTCATTGTTGCGCGACGCTGGGGCCGCAGCCTTCTAACAACTCAACCCTGTGGTTATGGGTCCCGGCTTTCGCCGGGACGACGAGGGGAGAGATTGCGCTGTATCCCCGTTATCCCGCGCAACGGCAAAGCCGTTGCGCGGGATGACGGACCGGCAATTACGCCGCGACGATTTCCTGGCGCTGCTCGCCGAGGCCTTCGATGCCGAGCGTCACGACGTCGCCGACATTGAGGAAGGTCGGCGGCTTCATACCGAGGCCGACGCCGGGCGGAGTGCCCGTCGTGATGATGTCGCCGGGCAGCAGCGTCATGAACTGCGAGACGTAGGAGATGCATTTCGCCATCGTGAAGATCATGGTCTTGGTCGAACCGGTCTGGCGGCGCTGACCGTTGACGTCGAGCCACATCGACAGGTTCTGCACGTCGGCGATTTCGTCCTTGGTGGCGAGCCAGGGGCCGACCGGACCGAAGGTGTCGTGCGACTTGCCCTTGGTCCACTGACCGAGGCGCTCGGTCTGGAAGTTGCGCTCGGAGACGTCGTTGCAGACGCAATAGCCGGCGACGTGGTTCAGCGCGTCGGCTTCCGAGACGTATTTGGCGCGGGTGCCGATGATCGCGGCGATCTCGACTTCCCAATCCAGCTTGGTCGAGCCGCGCGGCTTCTCGACCGCATCGTTCGGGCCGGACAGCGAGGTATTCGCCTTCATGAAGATGATCGGTTCGGTCGGGATCTGAGCGCCGGTCTCCTTGGCATGGTCGGAATAGTTCAGGCCGATCGCGACGAACTTGGAGATGCCGGTGACCGGGGCGCCGAAGCGCGGCTTGCCGGAGACGGCGGGGAGGGAGGCGGGATCGAGGGCGGAAAGCTTCGTCAGCGATTCCGGCGTGTAGGCTTCGCCGGTCAGGTCCTTCAGATGGGCCGAGAGGTCGCGGAGCTGGCCGGATTTATCGATCAGACCGGGCTTTTCCGCACCCTTTTCGCCATAACGAACAAGCTTCATGTTGATCACTCCCTACGGTGTCTTGAGGATTGTTACTGGTATACCTCGACACGCTTCATGGAACAGCGCGCCGGGAAATTCAACCGCCATGAGCGCGCTGCATTGCTGCCAAGCCTTATGTCAAGGCCATTTCGGGCCGATCATCCCAGCGCGATGAACCTGAAGGCGTCGCCGTCGCGCCTGATGTGGCCGGCGTTGAAATGCCCGCCGATCACCAGCGTCGGCGTGTCGGCAAAGCGCGAGAACAATTCGCGCCGCGTTGCGGCCGATTGCTTCTGGTCGGAGTCCGCGGTCGACGACCAGTCGAGGTGATACATCTGGCAGGGATGATGCGCGACGTCGCCGGTCAGCAGTCCTTCCGCGCCGCCGGACTTGATGTGGATGCTCATATGGCCGGGGCTGTGTCCCGGTGTCGGGATCAGCGTGATCTCTTCGGTGAGGCGATGATCGCTCGGCACCAGTTCGGCCTTGCCGGCATCCGCGATCGGCTTCACCGAGTCTGCGAACACGGCAGCATGCGCGGCATCGTCGCTGTGGTCGCGCCAGTGCTCGAATTCGGTCCGGCCGAATATGTAGCGTGCATTGGCGAAGGTCGGCACCCATTTGCCGCCGGAGAGTTTCGTGTTCCAGCCGACATGATCGACATGCAGATGCGTGCACAGCACGGTGTCGATGCTGTCAGGTGCAAATCCGGCCGCGGTCAGCTTCTCCAGGAACGGGTCGCTGCGGTTGTTCCAGGTCGGCACGTTGCGGCCCTGCTTGTCATTGCCGAGCCCGGTGTCGACGATGATGCGGTGCTCCGGCGTCTCGACCAGCAGCGAATGGATCGACATTTTCAGCCGGCCATCCTCATTGGCGAAATGCGGGATCAGCCAGGGCAGGTTCTGGATCTCTTCCCGGCCGGCCAGCGGCAGGATGAAGCGCGTGCTGCCGACGGTCTCGAGCTCGACGACCTTTGTGATTTTGACCTTGCCGATCGTCCAATGCATGCGGCGTGTCCTCGGTTTCTTGTTTCTCTCGTCAGAACATGCGGGTTTCCGCGCGCCGGTGCAATGGATCAAGCAAGCGCCCCGGTGCACCTCGCCCGCCTGCGAGGAGAGGGCGAAGAGAGCGCGTGCCTGTCATCGCGCGCAGTCGACGATCACGGTGCCGATCTTGTCGCCCTTCTCGACGGCGAGATGGGCCTCGGCGGTCTCCGCCAGCGCGAATTGTCCGGCGATGTTGTGCACCCGGGTGCCCGACGCCAGCCATTTGGTGATGTCGGCCTGCGCGGCCGCGAGCAGCGGCGGCGGCAGCGCGAACAGCACCAGCGAGCGCACCGTGATGCATTTTTCCATCAATTCGCGCACCGGCAGCGTTGGCGTGCGGTTACCGTTGGTGGCATAGACCGCGATCGTCGAGTTCAGCGCCATGATCTTCAACGTGGTCGCGAGGTTGCCGCCGAAATCGACGTCGATCACGCGGTCGACGCCGCGGTTCTCGGTGAACGCCATCACCTTGGAGACGACGTCCTCGGTCCGGTAGTTGACGACCGTATCGGCGCCGGCAAGCCGTGCCTCGACGTCCTTGACCTGCGAGCTCACGGTCGCGATCACGCGCGCGCCGCCCCACTTTGCCAATTGCACGGCGTAATGGCCGACTGCACCGGCACCGCCGGTGACCAGCACCGTTTGCCCGGAGATCGGACCGTCGGCAAACAGCGCGCACCACGCGGTCATGCAGGGGATGCCGAGCGTCGCGCCGGCCGCGAACGACACGTCCTGCGGCAGCGGTGTCACCAGGTAATCGGCGAGCGTGATGTACTCGGCCGCGGTGCCGAAGGCGCGGCCGTTGCGCTGGCCGTTGAACAGCCAGACGCGATCGCCGGCGGCAAAACGCGTCACGCCTTCACCGATCTGGTCGATGATCCCCGCGCCGTCGCTGTTCGGGATCACGCGTGGAAACTCCATCGCGCGATAGTTACCGCTGCGGCGGCCGACATCGGCCGGATTGACGCCTGACGCCTCGAGGCGAACCCGGACCTCGCCGGGGCGGGCGTCGGGCGTCGGCATCTCGCCGACGGTAAGTACCTTCGGCGCCGCGCCTGTTCGTTCGTACCAGACCGCCTTCACAGCGTGCCCGGGAAGGCGCCGCCGTCGAGCAGCAGGTTCTGTCCGGTGATGAAGCCGGCCTTGGCGCCGCACAGGAAGGCGCAGGCGTAGCCGAATTCGTCGGGATGACCGAAGCGGCCGGCGGGGTTCAGCTTGGCTCGCTCGGCGAGGACCTGCTCGGCTGAGATGCCGCGCTTCTCGGCCTCGGGCTTCGCGGTGCCGCGCAGACGGTCGGTTTCGAACGGGCCCGGCAGCAGGCCGTTGATGGTGACGTTGTTGATCACGGTCTTGCGCGACAGGCCGGCGACGAAGCCGGTGAGGCCGGCGCGGGCGCCGTTGGACAGGCCGAGGATCTCGATCGGCGCCTTCACCGCCGCCGAGGTGATGTTGACGATGCGGCCGAATTTGCGCGCCATCATGCCGTCGACGGTCGCCTTGATCAGCTCGATCGGCGTCAGCATGTTGGCATCGATCGCCTTGATCCAGTCGTCGCGGGTCCAGTTGCGGAAATCTCCGGGCGGCGGGCCGCCGGCATTGTTGATCAGGATGTCCGGATCGGGGCAGGCCTTGAGCACGGCTTCGCGTCCGGCCGCCGTCGTGATGTCGCCGACGATCTCGGTGACGGTGATGGTGGGATGGCCTTTACGGATCTCGTCGGCGGTCTGCTTCAGCGCCTCGGCGCCGCGCGCCGTCAGCGTGACATGCACCCCCTCATTGGCGAGCGCGATCGCGCAGGCGCGGCCCAGTCCCTTGCTCGATGCGCAGACGATGGCGCGGCGGCCTTTGATTCCAAGATCCACGAGTTCACTCCCTGTGATGTCGGGTTGGTTTGTAAAGCTTCGATGGCGCCAGTCTAGCCAAGCCCGGCGGCGCCGGTAAGGGACGTGCAATGCATAAGTGCATGCCGGGTAGGAACAGGCGGGGCAATGCGCTCGGGTAAAGCAGAATGAGTTGGCGCGGTCTCGGTTCACCTCTCCCCGCCGGGGAGAGGTCGGATTGCGAAGCAATCCGGGTGAGGGCTCTCGTTCTCTCGATAGATCGTAACCCCTCACCCGATTTGCTGCGCAAATCGACCTCTCCCAAGGGAGAGGTAAACCTTCGACGCCGCTTCAGCTGAACCTAATCTCGTCACGCTTTAGATGTGCTGCTCGCGCCGCAACCGCTCGATCGCCATGGTGGCTTCGGGCGGCAGCGACCGGAAGCCGGCCTGTCCGGCCGCGGAGAACAGCGGCCGCAATTGCGATCCGTTGAGGAATTGCGGCTGCCTCGCCAGCGGCACCAGCTGATCGAACACCAGCACCAGCGTGGTCACGACGAGGCCGACCCTGATCGCGCCGAGCAGCGCGCCGCCGAGGCGGTCGCCGATCCCGATCTCCGAACCGATGGTGTCGTCGAGCATCGTCCGCGCCATCTTGCCGAGGATGACGCCGATCAGAAGAAAGAGGCCGAACAGCAGCACCCCGTTGGGCGGGAACGGCGAGGACGGCAGCGTCGCGATGTGCGGCCCGATCATCGCCATTGCGGCAACCGCGAGCGGCGCCGCGACCAGATAGGCCAGGATGGTGACCGCGCTGCGCAGCAGGCCGGTCGTGAAGCCGGTGACGACCGCGAACAACAACCCGAG
This sequence comes from Bradyrhizobium sp. Pha-3, assembly GCF_042258615.1. Classification (GTDB taxonomy): domain Bacteria; phylum Pseudomonadota; class Alphaproteobacteria; order Rhizobiales; family Xanthobacteraceae; genus Bradyrhizobium. The sequence continues at coordinate 1,462,452 of NZ_CP170152.1, forward strand.
CGTCACGACGATGTCGAAGAGGTTCATGGATAAGGATTCCTGCCCCAATCTCCTGCGGTCCCCTGGTTGATCAAACCTGCTTACATCAGGGACAATTGTCGCTATCACTGGTCCGCTTCAATCCGGGAACCCGCCGATGTCCGACCTATTCGATGTCAGTAAAGAAATCATCCTCATCACCGGCGCCTCGCAGGGGCTTGGGCGGCAGTTCGCCCGCGTGCTGGCGGCGCATGGCGCTGCGGTGGTGCTGGCGGCGCGCCAGACTGCGAAGCTGAAAGGCCTCGCGGAGGAGATCAAGGCCAAAGGCGGCCGCGCAGCCGCGGTGCAGATGGACGTTGCGGATATTTCCGGTATCGCAAAGGCGCTCGACGCCGCGGAAGCAGCACTCGGTCCGGTCTCTGTGTTGATCAACAATGCCGGCATCGCGATCGAGAAGCTCTCGACCGAGCAGACCGAGGCCGATTGGGACGCTGTGATCAACGCCAATCTGAAGGGCGCCTACTTCCTCGCGACCGAGCTTTCGCGGCGCATGATCCTGCGCAAGCAGCCGGGCAACATCATCAATGTCGCGTCCGTGCTTGGGCAGGGCGTGCTCAAGGCGGTCTCGCCCTATGCGATCTCCAAGGCCGGCATGATCCAGGGCACCAAGGCGATGGCGCTGGAACTCGCCGGCAACAACATCCGGGTCAACGCACTGGCGCCGGGCTATATCGACACCGAGATGAACCATGATTTCTGGTCGACGCCGGCAGGCGAGCGGCTCGCAAAACGGATTCCGCAGCGCCGCGTCGGTGCCGAATCCGATCTCGACGGCGCAATCATGCTGCTCGCCTCCAGCGCCTCGCGCTACATGACCGGCACGGTGGTGACGGTCGATGGCGGGTTTTTGCTGAATTAACTTCGCAGCCACCACCGTCATCGCCCGGCCTGTGCGCAATTGCGCACATGGACCGGGCGATCCAGTACGCCGAGGCCTTTCGGCTCAAGCACTGCGGTCTCTGGAATACTGGATCACCCGCCTGCGCGGGTGATGACACTGAGCAAGCTGAGCAATCAATCCGTCATCCTGAGAGCACGTGAGGCTATGTCCTCGTCCACCACCGTCATCGCCCGGCCTGTGCGCAATTGCGCACATGGACCGGGCGATCCAGTACGCCGAGGCCTTTCGGCTCAAGCACTGCGGTCTCTGGAATACTGGATCACCCGCCTGCGCGGGTGATGACACTGAGCAAGCTGAGCAATCACTCCGTCATCCTGAGAGCACGTGAGGCGATATCCTCGTCCACCACCGTCATCGCCCGGCCTGTGCGCAATTGCGCACATGGACCGGGCGATCCGGTACGCCGAGGCCTCTCGGCTCAAGCACAGCGGTCTCTGGAATACTGGATCACCCGCCTGCGCGGGTGATGACACTGCGCAAGCTGAGGCCGTCTGCACGATTTCTGAATAATAGAACAGTACCGCTGAGTTGCCCGACGAGTCAAGTTGCCGTATCGAACGCCGGCAGTCGCCGGCTACTCTGCATGGGGTTGTTTTCGATATTTTGGCAGTGCGCCCCTGCGGCGGCAGTCTCATAGGTGGGCAAGGGCGCTCTCGCGCCCTTCCCATTTGGTTACCGCATCTCCGCCTTGATCATGTCGGCGGCCTTCTCGCCGATCATGATGGTCGGTGCATTGGTGTTGCCGCCGATCAATGTCGGCATGATCGAGGCGTCGACCACGCGCAAACTTTCGAGCCCGTGAACGCGCAGCTTCGGATCGACCACCGCAAGCGGATCGCCGGTGCCCATCCTGCAGGTGCCGACCGGATGATAGACCGTGTCGGAGCGCGCCCGCAGGATATTGCGGATGTCGTCGTCGGTGCGGACATCTGATGTGAACATATCCTTTCGCTGCAGCGCGCGCAGCGCCGGCGTGTCGAGCAGCCGCTTCGTCATCTTGAAGCCCGCGACCATGGTCTCGACGTCGCTGTCCTCGCCGAAGAAATTCGGATCGATCGCGGGGGCTGCGAGGGGATCGGCGCTGTTCAGCCACACGCTGCCGCGGCTGGCCGGGCGCAGCAGGCAGACATGGCAGGAGAAGCCGGTGCCCCAGCGCGGCTTGCGGCCGTGGTCTTCCACCATGGCCATGCAGAAATGCAGCTGGATGTCGGGGACGTCGAGTTCAGGTCGCGTCTTCAGGAAGCCGCCGCATTCGGCGACGTTCGAGGTCATCGGGCCGCGCCGCTCGCGCCGGTATTGCCCGATACCCTTGATGATCCGCCCGATGCCGCCCCACGACAGCCCCGAGAAATACGGTGCATCGGAGGCAAAGCCGAACACGAAGTCCGGATGATCCTGCAGGTTCTGCCCGACACCCGGCAGATCATGCACGCTGGCGAGCCCGTGCTTGCCGAGTGCTGCGGCGTCGCCGACGCCCGACAGCATCAGCAATTGCGGCGACTGGAACGCACCGGCCGAGAGGATGACCTCGCGCCGCGCACGCAGCACCTTCTTCTCCTTGCCCTGCATGTATTCGACGCCGACGGCACGCTTGCCCTCGAAGAGGATGCGGGTCGCCTGCGCTTGCGTCTCGATGCGCAAATTGGGCCGCCGGCCCATGTGGGGATGGATATAGCCGCGCGCGGCGCTCCAGCGCTCGCCATTCCTCTGGGTCACCTGGTAGATGCCGAGGCCTTCCTGTTCGGCGCCGTTGAAATCGTCGCGGATCCGGAACTGGGCCTCGCGCGCGCCCTGCAGGAACATCTCCTTGACCGGATTGTCGGACTGCAGGCCGGTGACGTTGAGCGGGCCGTCCTTGCCATGATATTCGCCGTCGAGCTCGGTGTTGTTCTCCGAACGCTTGAAGTAGGGCAGGACGTCGGCGTAGCCCCAGCCGGTATTGCCGAGCGAAGCCCAGTGATCGTAGTCGGCGCGATGGCCGCGGATATAGACCATGGCGTTGATGGCGCTCGAGCCGCCGAGCCCCTTGCCGCGCGGCTGATAGCCGATGCGGCCGTTGAGGCCCTTCTGCGGCACCGTGTCGAACGCCCAGTTGTTGAGCTTGCTCGAGAGCATGAGAATGATGGCGCCGGGCGTGGTCACGACCCAATTGTCGTTCTTGCCGCCGGCATCGAGCACCGCCACCGAGGTCGCCGGATCCTCCGACAGCCGCCCCGCCACCGCGCAGCCGCCGGAGCCTGCGCCCACCACCACGAAATCGAATGTATCAGTCACGTTTGTTTCCCCCTGTCTTTATTCTTATCCGTCATTGCGAGGAGCGTAGCGACGAAGCAATCCGTCCGTCCGTTGTGCGTCGCTATGGATTGCTTCGCTTCGCTCGCAATGACGCTCTGCGAGTTACGACAACAGCCGCATCAGCTTCTCCAGCCGCGCGATCTTCGCGCCATAGGGCGGATAGAGATCGGCCAGCCGGTTGAAGCGCGAGCGGTAGAACACCGGCTTCAGCTTGGTCAGCGTCTTGAATCCCCATTCGCCGTGATAGGCGCCGGTGCCGGACGCGCCGACGCCGCCCATCGGCTGATAGGCCTGCGCGAAATGGAACAGGCAGTCATTGATTGTGACGCCGCCGGACACCGTGCGCGCCAGCACCGCGTCGCGGGCGGCGTTGTCGGTGCCGAACCAGTACAGCGCCAGCGGGCGGTCGCGCCGGTTGATGAAGGCGATCGCCTCGGTTGCGTCGCGGGTGCCCATGACCGGCAGCAGCGGTCCGAAGATCTCCTCCTGCATCACGGTCATCTCGGGCGTGGCATCGACGATGACGGTCGGCGGGAATTTGCGTCTCGCCTTCCACTCGGGATCGTTCGGCGCGGCCGGCTGCATGATGGTGGCGCCCTTTGCCGCGGCGTCGGCGACGAGGCCCTCGAGCCGGGCATAGTGCCGGTCCGAGACGATCGAGGTGTAGTCGGGATTTTTTGGATCGGTACCGAACATGTGCTGCATGTGGCCCTGCAGCCGCATCGCGAACGGCTGCACCGAGGCTTGCGGCACCAGCACGTAATCGGGCGCGATGCAGGTCTGGCCGGCATTGAGCAGCTTGCCGTAGGCGATGCGCTGCGCGGCCTCGTCGATGTCGGCGGAGCCGTCGACGATCGCGGGCGATTTGCCGCCGAGCTCGAGCGTCACCGGTGTCAGGTTGCGGCCGGCGGCTTCCGCGACCAGCCGGCCAACGCGGGTCGAGCCGGTGAAGATCAGATGATCGAACGGCAGGGCGGCAAAGGCCCTTGCGATTTCATCGTCGATATCGGTGACCGCGAGCTCGGTGGTGTCGAATTTCTTCGCGATCGCCTCGGCCAGCAACGCGGCGAAACGCGGCACCAGCTCGCTCGGCTTGATCATGGCCCGGTTGCCGGCCGCGATCGCGGCGACCGCGGGCGCCAAGGTCAGCTGCAGCGGATAATTCCAGGGCGCGATGATCCCGACCACGCCGAGCGGCTGCGGGATCAGCCGGTTCCTGGCCGGCGCGAACTGCACCGTGGTCGGGATCCTCTCGGGCGCCATCCAGCCCTTGAGGTGCTTGGCCGCATGCTTGATCTCGCCGAGCACCAGCATGGTCTCGGCGATCGCGGTCTCGACAGTGGAGCGGTGGCCGAAATCGGCCGAGATCGCCGCCTCGAATCGCGCCTCGTTCTCGGTCAGCGCGGCGCGCAGGCGGCGCAGCCGGTCGAGCCGCGCCTGCAATGTCGGCGCCGGCTCACTCCGCGACAGCTCGAACTGGCGGTGAAAGGTGTCCTCAAGCGCATGCAGCCCCGGGCTCTTCAATGGCCGGTCCATGGCGTTTCCCCTCGAATGACGTGTCCTTGACGGATTTTGTTGGGCGCCAAGCTCCGCTTTTGCGCGCGATCTGGCAAGAGCCGGTTCCCGGCGGTAAATTTGCCAGGAAAACCACCGATTTCGGCGTCACAAATTCCTCAAAAACCCGCATCCGGGGCTTTCCAAACCGTACTCACGTTGATACATACCCCTCGCACCCGACGGCTTCGGCCCGGGTCGCCTTCTCAGGAAGCCCTCCGGACGGATCGATCGGCGCCATCTGATGCGTTGGCCGACCGGCTCGGGCACTCTTTCTGCAAGGCATGCAACGGTTTAACGCGGGGTGGAGCAGCCCGGTAGCTCGTCAGGCTCATAACCTGAAGGTCATAGGTTCAAATCCTATCCCCGCAACCAAGTTCGATACGGAAACCCGGCAATCTGAATGGATTGCCGGGTTTTTGTTTTTGGGGGCGAACGTCGCGCCGCAACGCAATCAACGACTTGGTTTCGTGGGTTCGAAACACCGCAACCTCCCGCGGTTGGCATAACGACACCGGGCGCGAACAGCGGAGGTCGACTTGCCCTGGCCATCTCGAGTGGCTTGATTGGGGTACCGTCGATCTCGCCGATCAATCGGATTATCGACGCCGTGAATTCGCGGGATCGTCACGACGATGTCGGCGCGTGGATGGCTCCGACAGTCGTGTGAGCCGAACCAGGGGAGGTCGCTGCGGCGGGGAACGCTCAGTACGATGCGCCATCGACGAGGTGCTTCGGTGAACCACCAAGCGTGCAGGCGATGCGCATCCGGATTTCAATCGCGCTTGCCTCGATGCGTTGTCGACACACGCCCGATTATTTTTTGTCCTTGTCGGCGGTGTCGTCCACGTTGCCTCCATTGTCGACGCATTTCTTGAAATAGTCGCGTTCGGCCTGTCCGTTGCCTTTGGCGCTGCCCGCCGCCGGATTGCCGGGCTGACGTGGCGGAAAATTCTTCGCAACCAGCGCATTGCATTTCCTCGTGACCTCAACGGTGACGACTGATGTCTCGGTTGGGTCGCCTGCCTGACCAGTTTCGCGGAAACGGCGGTGTCTACGTCGGTCCCCATCGCACCAATTCTGAACGCGCCGGTCCGTTTGCTATTTTCGAACACTATTGGCAGCTAACGCATTGCCGACCGGAATTTCTTGCCGTCGCTGCGGCGTGAGACGGTTCCCGGTCCGTAAAATTGGGAGGAGCGTTTCATGAGATACGGAACAGCCGTGCTGACCCTGTTATTGCTGTCCGGAGGAAGAGCAATGGCACAGGGCGTATCGCAAACCCCGACCCAGACCGTTACGCAGCAGCGCCAGAGCGGATCGACGGTGGCGGGCGGGCCGAATTCGGCGGTGAGAACCAACCAAGGCGTTAGCACCGGATTTAGCAGCCCGTTCGCAAGTCCGTTCGGAAGCTCCAATAGCTCCCAATCGAAGGGCGGCTACGCCGGTTCCGGCTCTAGCCGGTGATCTCTTCACCAAGGTGAGGTCCGCCAAATCTGCCACCTGTCCGTCATCTCGCCATGATGATGTCTCCGCAGCCAGCGAACTAAATCCGCGCCAGCGTGCCAAGCTTGGTTAACTGCTGGTTGAGCCCCGTAAGATCGTTGCAAATCAGCAACTGCCGCGATCCAAAAATCTGCTCCAACGCAGATTCACTTTGAGATTGCGCCGAGCCCACGAGAGTTCCGACAGCATGGGGACTAATCTTAAAATCAAACTCTTTGCCGGAATCGTCCTTAGCTGCACGATTGGCCTGGCCGGGTGCAGCATGTTGCCGACGTCGGGGCCATCCAGCCAAGCTGTAAAAAGCGAGACGCCGGTCGATGAAAACAGCCTTCCGTATGCGCTGGTTCGCGTCAATTCAGACGTGGTGTCCGTACTTGCGCGCACGGGCAAGTTGACGGTTACCTATCCCGATCGTCAGCCCCCCCGCGAAATCAGATTTGGCGTGGGCGACGTCGTCAGCGTGACCATCTTCGAGGCCGCCGCAGGCGGCCTGTTTATCCCGGTTGAAGCGGGTGTTCGGCCGGGCAACTTCATCGCCCTACCTAATCAGACGGTGGACCACAAAGGCAATATTTCCGTTCCTTATGCCGGCGCCGTCCGCGCGCAAGGGCGGACGCCTTCCGAAGTCCAGCAGGCGATTGCGGATGCGCTGAAGAATCGCGCGATCGAGCCGCAGGCTGTCGTCGCCCTCATTGATCAGCGGACGTCGCTCATCAGTGTTCTCGGCGAAGTGAACAATCCGATTCGCTATCCCGCAAACGCTGCTGGCGAGCACCTGCTTGATGCGATCACGCGTGCCGGCGGCCCCAAGGGACAAGGCTTCGACACCTGGGTCATGCTCGAGCGCAACGGCAAGCAGGCGACCGTGCCGTTTGGGTCGCTGGTGTACGAGCCGTCGAACAATATCTGGGTCCATCCGAACGATACGGTTTACGTTTATCGTGAGCCGCAGACGTTTGTGGCGTTTGGTGCGACCGGCCAGCAGGGTCAGTTCAATTTCGACGCCTGGCGAATTTCGGTGGCCGAGGCCGTGGGCAAGGCAGGCGGCCTGAACGATGCGCTGGCTGATCCCGGAGCGATCTTCCTCTATCGCGGTGAGCGGCGCGAAATTGCCGCGATGATGGGCGTCGACGTGAGCCGTTTCACGACGCCGATCATCCCGATCGTGTATAATTTCAATATGCGCGACCCGTCGACGTACTTCCTGGCGACGAAGGTGCTGATCCGGAACAAGGACGTGCTGTACACGTCGAACGCTCCAGCGGTGGAATCGGCGAAGCTGATGACGTACATCAGGCTGGTCACCGCAACGGTCAATGATCCGATAGTTGCAGCCTACAATGGGGCGGCGCTTCGGAGTCTGGTCGTAACTGGTCCCTGATCCGCATGCGGTACGACGGGCGATACATCGTCGTCTTGAAGACGGCGGTGGTCGCCCTCAAACCGCGGCAGGCTGCCGTAACGGCCTGGAGACAGAGCGGTCCCGCCGCTTTCCGGCTGAATCTCGTACATCTCGGCATTCTCTTTGATCGGCGAGACGCGATAGGGAAATGAAATATTCCGAGTGTACCACCGCGATTTGTTTGGGAAGAGATTCGCGCGCACGTTGCTGGTTGCCCGGGGTGCGGATCACTGCGTCCCCGCGATCCAGGGGCGCGTCCTAGACGATGAAATGAAATTCCTGCCAGGCGCTCCAGATCATGCCGTCATTGGCGCGAACCCAGAGGTCGTCAGACACGGTGCCGCCATCGAAAGTCGTGCTGGCGAGCTGGGCCGCACTGACGTTGATTGCGATGTTGGCGGGCTGCGCATTCCCGCCGATGCTCCAGTGGCCGCTGCTGGCCGACGGCGTCGAATCCCAGAATTGATACTGGCTCATGCTGTCCCCGTCGGCATCCGCGACCGAGAACAGGCTCGACGCGGCCACGCTCTGGTTGGCGGTCGCGTGGAAGTCGGATGCGGAGACGACCGGAGCATGGTCAATCGGGGCGTTGACGTGAAATTCCTTCCACGGCCCCCAGGCGAAGCCGTCATAGGCCCTCGCCCAGAGATCGTCCGAACCGGAGCCGCTTTGAAAGCTTGTGCTCGAGAGCTGGGCTGCCGTCACATCGATTGCGACATTGGTGCCCTGAGCTGCTCCGGCAACCACCCAGTGCCCGCTGCTGGGATCAGACGTCGAATCCCACAGCTGATATTTGGTGATGGTGTCTCCATCCGCGTCGGCGGTCGAGAACAGCGTGGAGGCCGCGATATCTTGGCCGTGGCTCGCTGAAAAGTCGGTGGCCGTCACGATCGGAAGATTGTCGACCGGTGCGTTGACGTGAAACTCCTTCCAGCTGCTCCACATCATGCCATCGAAGGCGCGCACCCAGAGATCGTCGGAGCCCGAACCGCTCTGGAACGACGTATTGGGCAATTGGGTGGGCGTCACATCGATGGCGATGTTGGCGGCCTGCGCCACGCCGCCGACCACCCAATGCCCGCTGGCAGGATCGGCGGTCGAGTCCCAGAACTGATAATGAGTGAACGTATCGTTGTCGGAATCGCTGACCGTGAACAGGCTTGAGGCGGCGATGTCCTGACCGTGCGTTGCGGTCATGTCCGACGCGATCACCACGGGGGCATGGTCGATCGGTGCGTTGACGTGGAATCCCTTCCAGGCTCCCCATGTGATGCCGTCATTGGCTCGCACCCACAGATCATCCGAGCCGGAGCCCGACTGAAACGAGGTGCTCGGCAATTGAGCAGCCGTCACATCGATGGCGATGTTGGCGGCTTGCGCCACGCCGCCGACCACCCAGTGGCCGCTGGCGGGATCGCTCGTTGAATCCCAAACCTGATAGGCGGTGATCGTGTCGCTATCCGCGTCGGACGCGCTGAAGAGACTGGATGCGGCGATATCCTGGCCATGGGTCGCAGACATGTCGGTTGCGCTCATGACCGGCGCATGATCCGGACCTGGTGTGACTGTGAACGGCACCCATTTTCCCCATAGCGTGCCATCGTAAGCCCTGGCCCAGAGCTGGTCCGGAGCCGAGCCGAACTGGTAGCTGGTCTGGGCAAGTTGAGCCGCGGTGATGTCGATTTCCGCATTGGTGGCCTGAACGGCACCATTCACCACCCATGCGCCGTTGCCGTTGTCGTCCCAGAGTGCGTACTGGGTGATCGTATCGCTGTCCGGATCGGTGGCGCTGAACAGAATCGAAGCCGCGACCGAGGTTTGTGCGTGGGCTGCCGTGAAAGCAGAAGCCGAAGCAACGGGAGCATGATCAGGACCTGGCGTGGCTGTGAACGGTACCCATGCTCCCCACAGCGTGCCATCGTAAGCCCTGGCCCAGAGCTGGTCCGGAGCCGAGCCGAACTGGTAGCTGGTCTGGGCAAGTTGAGCAGCAGTGATGTCGATTTCCGCATTGGCGGCCTGAACGGCACCATTCACCACCCATGCGCCGCTTCCGTTGTCGTCCCAGAGTGCATATTGGGTGATCGTATCGCTGTCCGGATCGGTGGCGCTGAACAGGATCGAAGCCGCGACCGACGTTTGTCCGTGGGCTGCCGTGAAGGCGGAAGCCGAAGCAACGGGAGCATGATCCGGACCTGGCGTGGCTGTGAACGGCACCCATGCTCCCCACAGCGTTCCATCGTAAGCCCTGACCCAGAGGTGGTCCGGAGCCGAGCCGAATTGATAGCTGGTCTGGGCAAGTTGCGCAGGCGTGACGTCGATTTCCGCATTGGTGGCCTGAACGACACCATTCACCACCCATGCGCCGTTGCCGTTGCTGTCCCAGAGTGCGTATTGGGTGATCGTATCGTTGTCCTGGTCGGTGACGCTGAACAGGCTCGAAGCCGCGATCGATGTTTGCCCGTGGGCTGCCGTGAAGTCGGATGCCGAAGCAACCGGAGCATGCTCCAGAGTTGGCGTGGCCGTGAACGGAACCCATGCTCCCCAGAGATATCCGTCATAGGCCCGGACCCAGAGCGTGTCCGCGGCCGTTCCGAACACGTAGCTCACTAGCGAGAGGCTGGCGGCCGCGACGTCGATCTCGGCGTTGGTGGCTTGTGTGACACCATTGATCGCCCAGTGCCCGTGGCCCTCGGTGTCCCAGAATGCATATTTGGTGATGGTGTCGCCATCCGCGTCGCTGGCCGAGAACAGTGAGGATTCAGCCACCGAGAGTTGCCCGCGCGCACCGGTCACGTTCGCTGCCGTCACCACGGGCGCATGATCGGCCGGAGAAATCACGAAGGATTTCCAGTCGCTCCACAAATAGCCGTCGAAGGCTCTGACCCACAGCGTGTCCGAGCCGGGTCCGGCCTGGTAACTCGCTTGGGCCAATTGCGACGCGCTGATGTCGATCTCGGTGTTGGTGCCCTGGACTGTTCCTCCCACTGTCCAGTGACCGTTGCCGTTGGTGTCCCAGAAGGAATATTCGGTGATGGTGTCGCCCGTGGCCATGTTCACCGAGAACAACGATGAGGCCGCATAAACCTGATTTCGGGCGGCGGACTGATCGCTGGCGGTGACGACCGGTGTCGTCCGGATGCTGTATCCGAGGTCCTTCAGCACTCCGATGTCCAGGTTGGAGATCGCGTACTGGTAATCGGGGTAGAAAACGATCCCGTTCATCAAGTCCAACGTGAGCGGGTCCTTGACGGTCGACGGGGTGGCGTAAAGGTCGGATTGCTGGTTCCCGAAATGGTAGTAGTTCTGGGTGGTGCTGTTGGTGGTCAGCGGCACCGGGCCGCCGTAAGCGGCCTCGGCATTCGCACCGACAAAGTTGGCGCCGGTTGCGGTCTTTTGAATCAGGTTGTCGAACGTGGATTCGTAAGCGCCGGCCAACTGGCCGCTCTGGTCGTACCAGCCCGTCATGCCGAAGCCGTGCATGAGCTCATGAAGAAAAACGTTGATCGGATTGATCACGTTTCCGGGCACCTGACTGGACCAGCTCAGGCCATAGTCGAGGTCGATGTACTGGAAGTAGCCAGGATCGATGTTGATGGTGATGTCGCTTGTCGTTCCAGGGACATGCTGTCCGGTGGTCAGCTCGTACTGGCTTGACGGCTCATACACCGCGAGCCCGCCATTCGTGCCCACGTTGTAGCTGGAGGTTGGCCCGCCGTCGGCACGGCCAACGGAGGTTGGCAGGATGTTGAGTGACACCACCATGGTGCCAATGCCCAGGATATATCGCTGCCAAATGTTGAGGGCCTGCTCGAGATCGTAGACGAGAGACGTGTCGGCAGATCCGCCTACGTTCGATGAATCGTTCAATGTTACGGAATAATTCCAAGCCATCTTGGTCGAGCTTTCAATCTATGGTAGCGTGGAAATAATAGACAATATTCATACTGACCAGTCACCGAGTAGTTAGTCACCGGGTAGTTAATGGCCGCCAGATGGCCGGCCCCGGACAAGGCGGTGCGTGAGGCTGTTCATGTCCAGCGCCTCGGGCGCGATTGGCTTGGGTCATCACCATCTTGGGTCATCACCTTGGGGCATCACACAGAGGCCGGGCCATTCCTTGCATGCTGCAAGGTCGGAAGGGCATGACCCTCTTATACGCGATAAGGCCGACGCGATCATCCCTGTGATCCCGGTGAGGGCCATACCGCGTGCCGCGCTCCGTAAGACTACGGAGCCTGGTTCGGCTTCCGAACGGTTCCACGATGGACTCCAGGATCGGCATGATGTCGCTCGCGAATTCGGCTCGGCCGTTGATAACGCCAATTGCATCTCGCCGGAGAGCCATAGTACTCTGCCTGTCATATTCATTTGCTGCTCTGTCGTTTCGTTACGAACAGTCAGGTTGCGCTGACGGCGAGGCCGACGAGCAGGGGCAGGGCGCGCTCACGGCAATCCCGGCTCACCTTCGACTGCAGTTATTTTCAGCTACCGAGCAGATTAAGTCGCGAGATGATTGAAACGCGGAGCGGTACGACAGCAGACAGCGGGATAGTTGGGCTCGCGATGTTGCTGCGTTTTCACGGCATCCCGGCCGATGTCGACCAGATTCGTCATCAAGTCGGTAGTGGCCCGTTCGGAACGCCGGAGATGCTGCGCTACGCGCGCTCGACCGGCGTCAAGGCTCGCGAGCTGAGCACCAACTGGCTGAGGCTCGAGAAGGTCCCGCTTCCTGCCATCGCGCTGTTGCGCGACGGCGGCCATTTGATCCTCGCCAAGGTGGGCGCCGACAAGATCCTCGTTCAATCGCCTCTGTCGGAACGCCCGGAGTTGATCACGAGGGCCGACCTGGAAGCGGTGTGGACCGGCAAGCTGATCCTCGTGAGCCGGCGGGCGGGACTGGTCAATCTTGCACGCCGCTTTGACCTGTCGTGGTTTCTGGGGGCGATCCACAAATATCGGTACCATTTCGTGGAGGTGTTGATCGCCTCGTTTTTCTTGCAGCTGTTTGCACTGGTGTCGCCGCTGTTCTTTCAGGTGGTGATCGACAAGGTCCTGGTTAATCACACGCTCAGCACACTGGATGTGCTCGTCGTGGGGTTGATCGGCATCGCGGCTTTCGAGACGGCCCTCGCGATACTGAGGACCTACCTGTTCTCCCACGTGACCAACCGGATCGATGTCGAGCTGGGGGCCCGCTTGTTTCGGCATCTCATCGGGCTGCCCATTGCCTACTTCCAGGCTCGCCGCGTCGGCGACTCGGTTGCGCGGGTTCGCGAGCTGGAGAACATTCGCAACTTCCTGACCGGCTCCGCGCTGACGGTCGTGATAGACCTGTTCTTCACGGTCGTCTTCATCGCGGTGATGTTTATCTACTCGCCGATCCTGACCTGGATCGTGCTTGGGTCCTTCCCGCTTTATGTCGGCATCTCGGCCGGCGCGACGCCGATGTTCCGTCAGCGGCTGGATACCAAATTCGAGCGCGGGGCCGAAAACCAGGCCTTTCTCGTCGAGAGCGTGACCGGGGTCGAGACCATCAAGGCCATGGCGCTCGAACCGCAGATGCAGCGCCGCTGGGAGGAGCAGCTTGCCGGATACGTTGCGGCCAGCTTCCGCGTGCTCAGCCTCGCCAATGTTGCGAGCCAATCGGTCCAGTTCGTAAGCAAGCTCGTCACCGCGGTGATCCTTTACGCCGGCGCCAAGCTGGTGATCGACGGCAGTCTCACGGTGGGCGAGCTGATCGCCTTCAACATGTTCTCGTCACGCGTGAGCGCGCCGGTTCTGAGGCTGGCGCAGCTCTGGCAGGACTTCCATCAGGCCAGGCTCTCCGTCGCGCGGCTCGGCGACATCCTGAATACGCCGGCGGAGCAGACGTTCAGCCCCGGTCGTGCCGTGCCGCCGCCCATCAAGGGTCAGGTCACACTTGAACACGTGTCGTTCCGCTATCGGGTCGATGGACCCGAAGTGCTGCACGACATCAACATCAGCATTCCGGCCGGCCAGGTCGTCGGCATCGTCGGCCCGTCCGGTTCGGGCAAGAGCACCTTCACGAAGCTCGTTCAGCGCCTTTACGTTCCGGAGAAGGGCAGGGTCCTTGTCGACGGGATTGACCTGGCGATGGTCGATCCGGCGTGGCTGCGTCGCCAGGTCGGCGTCGTCCTGCAGGAAAACGTGTTGTTCAATCGCAGCGTACGGGAAAACATCGCGCTCGCCGACCCGGCCGCTCCGATGGAGAAAGTGGTCGCCGCGGCTCAGCTCGCGGGAGCTCACGAATTCATTCTGGAACTGCCGGAAGGCTACGACACCGTCGTCGGCGAGCGCGGCTCCAGCCTGTCGGGAGGGCAGCGGCAACGCATCGCGATCGCGCGGGCCCTTATCACCGATCCCCGCATCCTGATCTTCGACGAGGCGACGAGTTCGCTGGACTACGAAAGCGAAAGAGTCATTCAGGACAATATGAACCGGATCGTGAAGGGACGAACGGTTTTTGTCATTGCGCATCGTCTGTCCGCTGTCAGGCGCACCGACCGGATCATCACCATTGATCGCGGCCGGCTCGTCGAACAGGGATCCCACGAGGAGTTGCTCAGCACAGGCGGAAGATACGCGTCGCTGTACCGGTTGCAGGCGGGGATCCATGAAGTCGGCTCGTGAAGTGGTCGCCGTCGGCGGCAAGACGCGGGATGAGCTGGCCTTCCTGCCGGCCGCCCTCGAAATCGTCGAGACGCCGCCATCTCCCACCGCGAGGCTCACCGCCGGCTTGCTTGCTGTCCTGTTCTGCTGCGCCGTCGCGTGGGCGGGTCTCGGCAAGATCGACATCGTTGCCTCCGCACCCGGAAAGATCGTACCGGGCGACCGTGTGAAGCTGGTTCAGCCGCTGGAGATCGGAGTGGTGCGGGCCATTCACGTCCGCGACGGCCAAACCGTCAAGGCCGGCGAGATTCTGATCGAGCTGGATCCGACCAGCAATCAGGCGGAGCTTCAGCACCTGAAAAACGATCTTCTCTCGGCACTGCTGGATATCTCACGCACGCGTTCTGCGCTTGACGGAAACACCGACGCGCTTGACGGCATGCCCGACGACACGCCGCCCGCCTTGATTCAAATGCATCTGGAGTACTTGCGCAGCCAGGATTCCGAGCAGCGCGCCAAGTTGTCCGAACTGGATCGGCAACGAGTGCAGAAGGTCGCGGAGACCAAGACAATCGATGCCAGCATCGCCAAGGTTGAAGCCTTGCTGCCGGTGCTGCAGGAGCGGGTCGGGGTTCGCAAGTACCTGGCGGACAGGGAGTACGGATCAAAGTTGCAATACCTGCAGGAGCTCCAGGAGCTCGTCGGGATGCAGCAGGACATCCTGGTGCAACGGAGCAAGCTTGAGGAGGCCAATGCGGCCGTCGCCGCGCTCGCAGAGACGCGGGCCAAGCTTGTCTCGGAATACCGGCACCGCCTGTACGATGATCTTGCCAAGGCGACGCAGAAGGCCGGCAGCCTCAAGGACGAGGTGTCCAAGGCCGAGCACCGGACGAACCTTCAGAAGCTTGCCGCCCCGATCGACGGCGTGGTGCAGCAATTGGCCGTGCACACTGTCGGCGGTGTCGTCACTCCCGCCCAGACGCTCGCGGTCGTCGTACCCAGCGATAATCTGATTGAAATCGAAGCGATGGTTTCAAATCGCGATATCGGCTTCGTGCACCCGGGCCAGGACGCCGAAATCAAGGTCGATACCTTCAACTTCACGCGCTACGGCCTGCTGCACGGCAAGATCGTCAGCGTCTCGCCCGATTCGGTCTCCCGCGACCGGTCGCCGGATTCAGCCCGCGAGCCCAATGGCGGCGCGCCGGAGGAAAGCAGCGAGCCAAAGGGGCAGGGGCCGGTGTATATCGCGCATGTCTCGATCGACCGGACCAAGATGGTCGTCGATGACAAGGAGATCAATCTTTCGCCGGGAATGACCGTAACCGTCCAAATCAGGACGGGCGCCCGCAGCATCATGAGCTATTTGCTGTCGCCGATCATGCGCTACCGGCAGGATGCTCTCCGCGAGCGGTGAAGGAATTCGGCGGTCAGGTCGTCATGACGTGGTTCGCGATTCCACGTGGCTCAGGCTCGGGTCGGATTCATGGATCGCAAGGCAGTTCTGCCCCGCGTCGTAGGTCCGGTACCCATGATCGGCCAGCATGCGAACGAGCGCAGCCTTGTCGGTCTTGATGAATTCTGCATGAATCACGGGGTGGTGCTGCCGGATCGTGGCGTTGGCCCCTTCCAGCACCTTCAGCTCCATCCCTTCGACGTCGATCTTGATCAGATCGCAGCGGCTCAGATTCAGGGAGTCCAAGGTGATCATCGCCGTTTCAGAGCCGTTGGCCTGGGAATAATCGATCTTCTGGCCGATCTGCTCCGTGCCGGGGCGTTGCGTCACCTCCAGACTTCCGAAACTCGCGGGTACCTGATGGCTTAAGGTCGGCACCCAGGTCTTGCCGGTTTCCGATGAGATAACCGCGTGCATCGCCCGCGCGTTGAAGCAGTTGTTGATGGCGATGTTGCCGGCAAGGGCGTAGTAGACCCGTTCCTGGGCTTCGATGGCAAGGATCGAACCCCAGCCGTCCATGTGCTTGGACCATTCGATGGTGTGAACGCCGATGTTAGCCCCGCAGTCGATGGCGACCACGCCGTCGCCTCGGTAGGTTCTTCGCAGTGCAAGAAGACCCTTGGTCAGCTCGATTTCCGTGACGTCGAACGCACCGTGCTCGAGAATCTGAATCCCCACGCCAAAGGTGTGATCGCCGGCGGTGTGGTAGTCGAGCCGATTGACGATCAGCGGGCCATGCGCCGACGCTGCGATCACAAACGGGACCTTGCTGGGATTGCGGCTCATCGATTTGTGCTTCTTTGTTTCTGCCGTTCCGGGGCGAGCGGCTGCGAAGTGGTACTCGCTGAGGTTTTCGTCCGTTGACGCGGTTGTCAATCTCGCTTACGGTTCAGCGGTATTTTAGCGTTCTTTGTATATTCAGGGCAGGGGATATTCGTGAATGCAATTGCCGTCGCGCCGGCGATCGGGCTGAAGCGTCCGATTGACCATGGGGCCGACCAACCCAAAGTGATCGTTGATCGGTCGACCACCGCCGTACCTGCCAAGCCGGAAGCTGTTGCGCCGGATGCCGAAACGCCGAAGCGCGCCTATCCGGCGGCTGCCGAACTGCCCACGCAAGTCGGTCCAAAAGGACTGCGATTCGACTTCAATGACGGCGCCCGGGTCGTTTGTCCCGAAGCCGAAGGTCCTTGGCGCGTGCGTCTTTGGGACGCCGAGACCGGCAATGTTCTGTTCGAGACGCAGTTCGCGGGCGGACGCGTCAACAGCTCAAAGCGCTACTACATTCGCTTCCGTATCGAGGTCTTGCAGGGCGAGAATGTCATTTTCTCGCATGAGTACAACGCGACGGATCGTCACGTCCTGATCCAGCTTCCGATCGGCACCCTCGGCGACACGATCGGCTGGTTTCCCTATGTGGAGAAGTTCAGGCAAGCTCACAATTGCAGGCTGACCTGTGCAATGGCGGAGAAGTTGATTCCGCTGTTTCGCGATGCCTATCCGGAGATCAACTTCGTCACGCATGAGGAAATTCAAACCGACCGGTACTACGCCACGTACAGCGTCGGATTGTTTTTCGACGACAAGAATTTCGTCTACCAGCCGTGCGACTTCCGCTTTGTGGGGCTGCACCGCACCGCCGGATACATCCTCGGTGTCGATCCGACCGAGGTGGCGCCGCGCATCTCGCTGGCCGATGATCAAAGACCCATCCCCGAGCCCTACGTTTGCATCGCGGTTCAGAGCACCACGCAATGCAAGTACTGGAATAACCCGAACGGCTGGCGCGAACTGACGAGTTTTCTCAAGCAGGCCGGCTACCGCGTGATCTGTATCGATCAGAAGCCGACGCACGGCCACGAGTTGGTATGGAATCATATTCCGAACGGCGCGGAGGACTGGACCGGTGACCGCCCGATTCAGGAGCGGGCGAATCTGCTCAACCATGCGGACTTTTTCATCGGCCTTTCCAGCGGACTTGCCTGGCTGGCCTGGGCGGTCGGCACCCCGGTCGTGATGATCGCGGGCTTCACGCATCCGACAAATGAATTTGCTACGCCCTACCGCGTGATCAATTATCACGCCTGCAACAGCTGCTGGAACGATCCGGCGGTTCGATTCGACCACAAGGATTTTTTCTGGTGCCCCCGCCACAAGGGGACGCCGCGTCAGTTCGAGTGCACAAAGCTGATCACCGTGGATCATGTGAAGTCGGTGATCAGAACGATTCCCGGATTCAAGCTCTAGCCTATTTCAAGCACTGACCATTTTTTGGGGGGGCGCGCTGCCATGAGCACGACTTTTGTAAGCTCGGGTGTTACCAGCTCTGGACTGATCGAAACGGGAGGCAATACGCTCGAGGTCCTCGGCGGAGGCTCAGCAACCCAGACGACGCTGAGTAGCGGTGGCCAGCTCCTGGTCGATTCCGGCGGCTACGCGGTAGGGACCACGATTTCCAACGGCGGCAGTGCCGTCGTCAGCGCGGGCGGCGGGGCCGATCGCTTCGCCGTCTCGAGTGGCGGCACGCTCAACGTGGCGGGGACCGTCAACAGCTTCACCGCGGTGTTCACCGGCGGCGTCGAGAACATCGAGGCCGGCGGGTTCATCTCCGGAGCCATCGGCTCGGGGACCGGCATTTCCGGCGGCACCGTCAATGTGCTGGCGGGCGGCTCGGCTTCATTCCTGTCGGTTTCGAGCGGTGGCGTCTTCAACGTAGCCGGCACGACGCTCAGCATGATCGGGGTCCGTAACGGCGGCGTCGAAAACGTACTGTCGGGCGGTTTCATTTCGGGGGCAACAAGTTCCGGGACCGGCGTTTCCGCCGGAGGCATATTGAACCTTTCTGCCGGCGGGTCCGCGGTCCACGTTGGCGTTTCGAGCGGCGGCACGTTCAACGTGGCCGGTAGTGTGCTCAGCAACACCGCGATCTACGCCGGCGGTGTCGAAAACGTCCTGGCGGGCGGGTCGATCTCCGGAGCGAGCGGATCCGGGACCGGCGTTTCGGGCGGTACGTTGAACCTGTCGGCGGGCGGCTTGGCGTCCTACGTCGGCGTCTCGGCCGGCGGTGTTTTCAACGTCGCCGGTACGGTGCTGAGCTCTGTCGGCGTGTACAGCGGCGGCGTCGAGAACGTGCTGTCGGGCGGCGTGGTGCAGGGTGTGTCTGGAGGCTTTGGCACCGCGATCTCCGGCGGCACGGTGAACGTGCAGTCGGGCGCGACCGCGACCGCGATGTTCGTCTATGCGAGCGGCGCGCTGAACGACAGCGGCATCGTCACCAATCAATTCGTACTCAGCGGCGGCGTTGAAACCGTCTCGTCCGGAGGCCTCGCGTCGGGCGTGCAGGTTTCGGGCGGCGGTCTGCTCGACATTCTCGCCGGCGGCTCGGCGACGAATGTCGGCGATGCCGGGAGGGTCATCGTCGAGGCCGGCGGCACTGCCGACCACATCCTGGTTTCGTCCGGCGGTGTGCTCAGCGTCGGCGGCACCGTCACCAGCAATACAGGCGTCCTGGCAGGCGGCGTCGAGACCGTGCTGTCTGGTGGATTGATCAGCGGGGCCAGCGGCTCGGGGACCGGCATTTCGGGTGGTACGGTAAACCTTCTGGCCGGGGGCTCGGCGGTCTTTGTCGGCGTGTCGAGCGGCGGCACGTTCAATGTGGCGGGCACCGTGCTCAGCAATGGCTTGGTGTTTGCCGGCGGTGTCGAGAACGTGCAGTCCGGTGGTCTGATCACCGGAGCCATCAGTTCGGGGACCGGAGTTCTCGGTGTATTGAACGTTCTGGCCGGTGGTTCTGCGGCGTATGTCGGTGTTTCGAGCGGCGGCACGTTCAACGTGTCGGGCACTGTGCTCAGCAATGTCGCTGTCTATGGCGGCGGTGTTGAAAACGTTCTCTCGGGTGGCGTCGTCACCGGCGTTACCGGTTCCGGGACCGGCGTATCCGGCGGCACGGTCAACGTCCTTGCGGGCGGTGCACTGGATCACCTGACGGTGTCGAGCGGCACGCTGAATGTCTCCGCCGGCGGCACTGCGCACAACATTGCGGTGTCGAGCGGCGGCACGTTCAATCTTGCCGGCACGACGACGAGCAACACGATGGTGTCGGGCGGCGGTGTCGAGAACGTGCTGTCCGGTGGACTGATCTCGGGATCCTTCACCGCGGGGAACGGAGTTATCGGCACTTTGAATCTTCTTGCCGGTGGTTCGGCTACTTACGTCGGTGTGTCGAGTGGCGGTACGTTCAACGTGGCCGGTACCGTACTCGGCAATGTTGGCGTCTTTGACGGCGGCGTTGAGAATGTTCTCTCGGGTGGCGTGGTCACCGGCGCCCCGGGCCTCGGGACGGGCATATCCGGCGGTACCGTCAACGTATCTTCCGGCGGTGCGCTGGATCATCTGACGGTTTCGAGCGGCACGCTGAATGTCTCGGCTGGTGGCACGGCACACGACGTTACGGTGTCGAGCGGCACCCTGAATGTTGCGGGCACGATCATCAGCAATACGCTGGTCACCAACACCGGTGTCGAGAACGTGCTGTCCGGCGGGTTCATCTCCGGCGCATCGAGTGCAGCGACCATCATTCTCGCTGGCGGCACCGTGAACGTCCTGGCCGGTGGTTCGGCCGAACACGTCGGTGTGTCGAGCGGCGGCATCTTCAATGTCGCGGGCAAGGTGCTGAGCAATACCGGTGTCTACGCCGGCGGCGTCGAGAACGTCCTGTCCGGTGGATCGATCTCGGGAGCGAGCGGATCCGGCACCGGAATTTCGGGCGGTACGTTGAACCTGTCGGCTGGCGGCATGGCCGCCTTTGTCGGCGTGTCGAGCGGCGGCATCTTCAACGTGGCCGGCACGGTGCTGAGCAATGCCAGCGTCACCAGCGGCGGCGTCGAAAACGTGCTGTCCGGTGGATTGATCACCGGAGCCGTCAGTTCAGGCACCGGCATAAGCGCAGGCGGCGTATTGAACGTTCTGGCCGGCGGCACGGCGGCTTTCGTCGGCGTCTCGAGCGGCGGCATATTCAACGTATCGGGCACCGTGCTCAGCCGCGTGGGCGTTTATGCTGGCGGTGTCGAGAATGTCTTCTCGGGTGGTGTCGTCAACGGGGCCGTGGGCTCCGGGACGGCCGTCTCCGGCGGCACGGTGAACGTCTTTTCGGGCGGCGCACTGGATCATCTGACCGTTTCCAGTGGCGGCGTGTTCAACGTTGCTTCCGGAGCCACGGCGCACGACATCGCGGTGTCGAGCGGCGGCACGTTTAAGCTTGCCGGGACGACGACGAGCAACGTCTTCGTGTTTGGCGGTGCTGAGGTCGTATCGTCCGGCGGCTCCACAGGTCCGGTCACGATCTCCGGCGGTCTGGTCGAATTGCAGGCCGGCAGCATTGCGACCGGCGGCATCACGTTCAGCGGGTCCGGAGGTCAGCTCAAGATCGACGGCACCTCTTTGGCCGGCACCACCATCAGCAGTCTGGTGCTGGGCGACAGCATCGATCTGGCGGGCCTCAATTTCGTATCGGGCGGGTCGGCGACCTTGCTGGCCGGCAACGTCCTGCATGTCACCGAGGGGGCTTCCTCCTTCGATCTGCAGCTTGATACGACACCTGGCGTGCGGTTCAGCGTCGGCACCGATGGCGGCACGGGTACGCTGGTCACGACGCGCGCCGACATCGCGCCGGTGACGTCAGCGTCCAACGTGCAGGCAACCCTGAACGAGACCTCTGCGCTCGCGTCCAGCCTCTTTACGGTGTCGGACGCCGATGGTGATCCGATCACCCAATATGCATTCTGGGACACGCAAGGTAACGGACACTGGACCGTCAACGGCGCCGTGCAGGCCACCAACGCCGAGATCGATGTTGCGGCGGCGAACCTGTCGCAGGTGAGCTATGTGTTCGGTCCAAGTGGCTCGAGTGATACCCTTTATGTTCGCGCCAATGACGGCACGGTTTGGGGCGGCTGGACCCAGTTTACGGCCAAGGCATTTGTCGACACTCCGCCGACCGTGAACGCAGTCAACGTGACTGCGGCGCACGGCCAGACGTCGATTGCCGCATCCAGCCTGTTCACGGTGAGCGATCCGGACGGCGACACGATGACTCAGTACGCGCTCTGGGACACTGGAGGAAGCGGCCACTGGGTGGTGAACGGTGTGGCGCAGGCTGCCAACACCGAGATCGACATCACGGCGGCGCAACTGTCGCAGACGAGCTACGTCTTCGGGCCGACAGGATCCGCCCCCGATACGTTGTACATCAGGGCGAACGACGGAACGTTGTGGGGAGGCTGGACCGCGTTCACGGCAACCCCGGGCCCCGATCAGGCTCCGGTGGTGACGGCGCAGAACGTGACCGCCAATCACGGCCAGACGTCGGCGCTCGCTTCGAGCCTGTTCTCGGTCTCCGATGCCGAGAACGATGCGATCACCCAGTACGCATTCTGGGACACCGGCGGCAGCGGTCACTTTGTGGTCAACGGCGTCGCCCAGGCGGCCAATGTCGAGATCGACGTTTCGGCGGCGAACCTCTCGCAGGTCAGCTACGTGTACGGACCGGGCGGCTCGACACCGGATACGCTCTACGTGCGGGCCAACGACGGATCGAAGTGGGGCGCCTGGACCGCGTTCACGGCAACCCCGGGCCCCGATCAGGCTCCGGTGGTGACGGCGCAGAACGTGACCGCCAGTCACGGCGAGTTTTCGACGCTCGCCTCGAGCCTGTTCTCGGTCTCCGATGCCGAGAACGATGCGATCACCCAGTACGCGTTCTGGGACACCGGCGGCAACGGCCACTTTGTGGTCAACGGCGTCGCCCAGGCCGCCAATGTCGAGATCGACGTTTCGGCGGCGAACCTGTCGCAGGTCAGCTACGTGTTCGGTCCCGGCGGCTCGACACCGGATACGCTCTACGTGCGGGCCAACGACGGATCGAAGTGGGGCGCCTGGACCGCGTTCACGGCAACCCCGGGCCCCGATCAGGCTCCGGTGGTGACGGCGCAGAACGTGACCGCCAGTCACGGCGAGTTTTCGACGCTCGCCACGAGCCTGTTCTCGGTCTCGGACCCCGAGAACGATGCGATCACCCAGTATGCGTTCTGGGACACCGGCGGCAACGGCCACTTTGTGGTCAATGGCGTCGTCCAGGCCGCCAACACCGAGATCGACGTCTCGGCGGCGAACCTGTCGCAGGTCAGCTACGTGTTCGGTCCCGGCGGCTCGACGCCGGACACGCTCTACGTGCGGGCCAACGACGGATCGAAGTGGGGCGCCTGGGCCGCGTTCACGGCGACCCCGGGACCCGATCAGGCTCCGGTGGTGACGGCGCAGAACGTGGCAGCGGTTCACGGCGAGTTTTCGACGCTCGCCTCGAGCCTGTTCTCGGTCTCGGACGCCGAGAACGATGCGATCACCCAGTATGCGTTCTGGGACACCGGCGGCAACGGCCACTTTGTGGTCAACGGCGTCGTCCAGGCCGCCAACACCGAGATCGACGTCTCGGCGGCGAACCTGTCGCAGGTCAGCTACGTGTTCGGTCCCGGCGGCTCGACGCCGGACACGCTCTACGTGCGGGCCAACGACGGATCGAAGTGGGGCGCCTGGGCCGCATTCACGGCCACACCAGGCCCCGACACGGCTCCGGTGGTGACAGCATCGAACGTCTCCGCAATCCACGACCATTCGGTCGCGGCCTCGAGCCTGTTCTCGGTCTCGGACGCCGAGAACGATGCGATCACCCAGTACGCGTTCTGGGACACCGGCGGCAACGGCCACTTCGTGGTCAATGGTGCCATCCAGGCCGCCAACACCGAGATCGATGTCTCGGCGGCGAACCTGTCGCAGGTCAGCTACGTGTTCGGCCCCGGCGGCTCGCCGTCGGATACGCTCTACGTGCGGGCCAATGACGGCAGCGAGTGGAGCAACTGGAAGGCCTTCACGGCCACCGCAACCAACCAGGCGCCGACGGTCGCGGTCGCCAACGTCGTGACGGTCTCGGGGCAGGCCTTTGCCGCCGCGAACCTCGTCACGGCGACGGACGCCGACGGCGATGCCATCACGAAGTATGCGCTGTGGGATTCCAACACCAACGGGCGCTGGAACGTCGGCGGCACCAACGCGCAAGCGAATACCGAGATCGACATCACCGCGGCGCAGCTCTCCCAGACGACCTATCAGGCCGGCTCGGGCACCGACCAGCTCTGGATCCGGGCCTATGACGGCATTGCGTGGGGAGCCTGGCAGTCCTTCAACGTGACCGGCGAGAGCCCGAGCAGCGCCACCATCGCAGCGGGCACCACCCTGGAATTGCCGGGGGCGTCGAACGCCACCGTCGCATTCCAGGGCTCGACGGGGACGCTGAAGCTCGACAATTCCGCGAGCTTTGCGGGAACGGTCGCCGGGATGACCACTTCGGACAGGTTCGATTTTGCGGACATCAATTTCGCAAATGTCCACGCCCCGTCGTTCAGCGGAACCAGTACGAACGGAACGCTCACGGTGACGGATGGCACCGTTACGGCGAGCATTGCGTTGCTGGGCAACTACATGAACACCGTATTCGTAACTTCGAGTGATGGCCATGGCGGTACGTTCGTTCTCGACGGAGGCGTAACGCTGCCGGCTGCGCCGCCTCCGTCCCCGCTCGCGCAGCCGCATAGTGCGTGAGGACTGGAAGATGGAGCAGGTGGCGCAACCGCTGAGATAGGGTGGTTCCGCCTGCTTCCGGCAGAGACGAAAAGGCCCGCCTCCCGGCGGGCCTTTTTCGTAACTTGCAGTGCGTCTCGATCCTGCACAGCTCACGGAGTTGAGCTGTTGCAGGCTATCTCCGCGGACTGGTCATCGGCATTCGGGTCGGCGGCGGCGGTGGCCCAGGCGAGCTCGACGAGTGTCACGATCCGCCGGCCGGCACCGTCAAGCTGGCAGACGATCAGGCCCTGCTCCTCGATGTAGGTCAAAAGATGCCGGGCGCGGCGCAGCGAGTGCGTGCCATAGGCGCGGGCGATCGCTGCATCGCTCGGGCAGGGCCAGCCTTCCTTGGCGGCGCGGGCGATCATCATGAAGACACCCTGCATGTCCTCGGGCAGGATGGCGGCCCGCAGCGAGACGTCCTGCCACGCGTCGTCCTCAGCCATCTCGGTGCCGAGCCCGGCGCGGGCGCGCGTCAGCATGCGGCGGAAATCGGCCAGCTCCGGCACGACGGCACCGAGACCCTCGATCCGGCAGCGGACCACGAACTCCTGATAGAGTACGCCGATGGCGCGGAAGCCGGCGTCGGGCTCGGCGAGGATCGCGCGCAGGATGCGATCCAGCCGCTCACGCCGCTCGGCCAGCTGTTCGGCGCTGAGTGGCGGTTCCGCGGCTTCGGGATCTTGCTCCGGTCCTGTTGGCTTGGCGGCCATCAACTGGCTGAGCAGGTCGGGCGACGGCGCGCGGCGCGGAGGTCTGGCCGTTGTTTCGGGCGGCGGGGCCGCGAGGATGATGGCGCGTGCATCCTCAAGCGCCGCTTCAGGCAGCGGCATCAGCCGCGGCGCCGCGTTGCGCGGTTGCGTGTCGGTCGGACCGATGCGCAAGCCCAGCGGACGGCGGGAGAGTGCGGGTCCCAGCGCCATGAATTGTCCGCGCTCCAGGTCGCGGAACGCTTCCGCCTGCCGCCGCTCCATGCCGAGCAGGTCGGCGGCGCGCGCCATGTCGATATCGAGGAAGGTCCGGCCCATCAGGAAGTTCGATGCTTCGGCGGCGACATTCTTGGCGAGCTTGGCCAGCCGCTGGGTCGCGATGATCCCGGCAAGCCCCCGCTTGCGGCCGCGGCACATCAGGTTGGTCATCGCGCCGAGCGAGAGCTTGCGCGCCTCGTCGGAGACTTCGCCCGCGATCGCCGGCGCGAACAGCTGCGCCTCGTCCACCACCACCAGCATCGGATACCAATGGTCGCGGGCAACCTCGAACATGCCGCCGAGGAAGGCCGCGGCGCGCCGCATCTGGTTCTCGGCGTCGAGCCCCTCGAGATTGAGCACGGTGGAGACACGATGGATGCGCACGCGCTCGCCGGCGACCTGCAGGCTGCGCTCGGTATGGTCCTCGGCATCGATGACCAGGTGGCCGAATCGCTCGGCCAGGGTCACGAAGTCACCCTCGGGATCGATGATGGTCTGCTGCACCCATGGCGCGCTCTGCTCCAGCAGCCGGCGCAGCAGATGAGATTTGCCGGAACCCGAATTGCCCTGCACCAGGAGGCGCGTCGCCAATAGCTCCTCGAGGTCGATGGCCGCCGAAGCGCCGGCCGTCGTCTGTCCCATCTCGATCGCTACGGTCATGTGCCTCGACTCAAATTGTCCTTGCGGCATGCCGCTTAACAAGCCGATCGCGCCGCGTCGAGCGCACCGCGGCATGATCCCCAGGCGCGACCGGGACTTCGACAACGGCGATGCTCGTCTGGCGAGATGACGATTGATCGAGCTACTACAACGTGTTTAATTTGCTTGCCTGTCTGGTGAAGATTCCGTTCGCGTCAATTTCGGTTCAGATGCGCGGTCCGGCCGGTTCGGACCCGCTCTCCATTCAATCAGCCCGTCGAACGCGATGCCTGAGTTCAATTATGACGCATTCATTTCCTATCGCCGGTCCGACGGGATTGCCGTTGCACGGTGGCTGAGACGTGCGCTTGTCGGCTTTCGTCTTCCTGCCGCGCTGCGCGGCGTCTATGGCCGGAAGCTGTGCGTCTATCTCGATTCGGCCTATGAACGGGGCACCAGCGACTTCTACGAGCAAAGCATCAAGCCGGCGCTGCTGTCCTCGCGATATCTCATTGTCGTCGCGACGCCGAATGCGATGCGGCGGCCGGGAGGTGTCGAGGACTGGATCGAGCGCGAGATCCGGGATTTCTCGACGGGCCCCGGTGCGGGTAACGTCATCGTCGCCAGGGGCGCAGGCGATTTCGACGGTCCGCTGCCCGGCGGCTTGAAGGATGCGTTCCCGAATATCGAGATCGTCGACTTGAGAGGTGCGGGACGATTCTGGTTCCTGAGCTTTTCGCGCGTCGTCCGCCTGAGCGCGGAAAAGCTGAAGATCGTCGCGCCCCTGTTCAACATCCCGCCGGACGAGATGCCCCGGCTCCGGCAGGAAGAGGAGAAGCGGCAGCAGACGCAGTTGGGCGCCGTCGCGGGCGCGACGCTTGGAACGCTGCTCGCGGTGGGCAGTCTCAGTGTGGTCGCCTTGATCAACCAGCACAAGGCGATCCGTGCCAACGACGACAGCATGTTCGCGGCATCCAGCATGGTTGAGGAGGCGGTCAATCTGAGCGCCGGCGATGCTTCCACTTCGCGGACACGCCGGCTCATCATCAGCCGCGGCTGCGACCTGCTCGACAAGGCGGATCAAGGGACGACGAACGATCCCCCGATCAACGGGGTTGTAACCTGCCGGCTCGAGCGCGGAGCCCGCCGCGAAGCGCTGCATGAAGACAAGGAGGCGCGCAAGGAATTCAACGACGCCATTGAACGCGCGGCGCTGAGTCATCAGAACCGCGCGCGCGTTGATGCGGCATTGGCTCTCCTGCAGGCACGCCAAGCCTATGCCGAGTATCTGATGCGACAGAAAGATACGGATGGCGCCAGCCACGCATATGCCGATCTCCTCGAGGACGCCCGGCGGCTCGGCAAGGAGCATGATGGGCGCGCGCAAATTGTCCGGTTCGAGGCCGAGGCGCAGGGCCAGACGGGCGACCTGCACGCCGCCGCAAATCGCCACCAGGAGGCGGCCGACAGCTATTCCGCTGGTGCCGATGCGCTGAAGCGCTTGCTCGACGCCCGCAGGTCCGACGGTCGCACCGAGGATGATCAGGTCGTCGCATGGCGGGTGCGCCTGTTCCGGCTGGCGGGCCAGCAATATGTCACGCTTGATCGGCTGGATCCCGCGGCCGAGCAGTTCAAGCTTGCTGTCGGTGCCGGCTCATCCGATGACGGCAAGCCCGCCGACGTGTCCGTCGCGTATGAGGTGGCTATCGCCCAAGCGTACACGCTCCTGATCGAGCGCAAGCGCGGAAATGCCGCCGCTGCCGCCGAGGCCAAACAGGGCGCCCTCAACACCATCGCCGCGATCGCGGGCTCCGGTGCAGGGGCTGACCTCGGGCAACACGTCGCCGATCTCAAGCGCTGGATCGAACAGCAGGGGAATTGAGGGTGGACATCTTCGGCAGCGCGCGCCTTGTGACCGCAACGCTGGCATCGTTTGTCGTGAGCGCGACCGTGCTCGGCGGCGCCGGATATTCAGCGTCGCGTATCCTGGTCGCGCCGCAGCGAGACGTGTTCCGGGCCGCGGCGTTTGACATGGAGCTGGCGCGCGGCTGGTGGTGCGAACTGGACGACAGTGAATTTGTTTGCTCACCGCCCGGCAAGCCTCCCCATGCGGCCATCGCGATCATCGCGATGAAGGAGCGCAATGCGCAGGACAATTTGCAGGCCTACGAGGACCACCTGAAGCAGCGGCAAAGGATCGGTGATGAAGCTACGGGCAAGCTGTCCGAGGTACGCTCTGTTGGACGCACGACGATCGGTTCGCACCAATGGGTCGAGGCGTTGCATTCCGGTTCGGAACTACCCAATTTCGACACCTACTATCTTGCCACCAACACGTCGGAGCTCGGCATTCTCGTCACTCTGTCGGTGCACAAGGACTACGCCGACAAATATGTCGCCGAACTCAAGCAAATGATCACAACGCTCAAGATCTATCAAAGGTGAGCACGCCGCGACACCTCACGGTGCCGCTGCCGTTACTCGGCTTCTTCACCAATGGCGTAATCGGTCTGCCGTTGATCGCCCTCGCGCCGGAGACGGCCGGCAAGCCGCTCGCGAAATAGCAAGCGCAGGCGGCTTGGGAGAGCGGGTCAGACCGCAACCTTGATCCTGCGGTTCTGGCGGCCCTTGTTGTCGATCTTGACGATGCGCGCGGGTCGCGCGCGCCCGGTCGACGCCAGATGCGTGCCGCCGCAGGCCTGGCGATCGAGGTCGAGGATTTCGACGATGCGAACGAGTCCATCCTCCCCGGCCGGCGGGGCGACGGCCTTGCTGCGGAACAGGCCGGGCACGGCCTGCGCTTCGTCGTGTGGCATGAAGATGCTGCTCACCGGAAGGTCCCGCCGAATGACCTCGTTCAGCGGCGCCTCAAGCGCCCGCAGCGTGTCATTGTCGGCTCCCGGCAGATCGAAATCGACGCGGAACGTGGCGTCGGCGTTGAGCTGGGCGCCGGTGAGAAGGGCGCCGCCGAACTGGGTATAGACCAGTGCATTGACGACATGGGCCAGCGTGTGCAGTTCGCACATCAGGGCGCGAAATGCCGGCTCGACCTCGAGCGTCACTTTGCCGGAGGGCAGGGCTTCGCCGGCAAACAGATGCCACAGGCCGCGTTCGTCGCGCTCAAGTCCGGTGATGGGCAGCACGCCGCCGGACCATCTCAGGATACCCTGGTCCGGAAGCTGCCCGCCCCCTCCAGGAAAGAACGGGGAGCGTTCGACGAGGACGGCGCCGGGCCTGGCGTCGCGCACCTCGGCTTCGAGCTGCAGGATGTCGGGATGATCGTGATAGAAGGCGCGCGACATCGATGACGCGCCTATTCCGCCGGCTTCGCGACCGCCTGCGCAGCCAGGGGCGGCTTCGGCGCCTTGTCGACCTTCTTCGACCACGAGCGGTAATAGGCGAGCACGGTCATCAGCACGATGCCGATCGCGCTGACCGCGATCTGCATCCAGAGGCTGCCGGAGACCTCGACCAGCACCACATGCGCGACCACGGCAAGGAAGACGCCCGAGCAGAACACCTCGAGCGACTGCTGGCCGCATTTGATGATCGGCTGGAATATCGGCCATTCATATCCAGCCCATTCGCGGGGCAGGAAGCGCGTGACGAAGAAGGCGAGGACCACGAAGTGCAGCACGCGATAGGGCGCGAGGTTGGTCTTGTCGTTCGGATTGAAGGCGTCATAGAGCCAGGCCGGCATCGCCTGGCCCAGTTCCGGGAAACGGCCCGCCAGCGTCATGACCAGTGCGAACAGCAGATAGGCGCCGCCGAGCCAAAGGAAGGCGCGCGAGCGGATGAATGTGATCGATTCGCTGGCGCCGCCGAGCGCGAACCAGCCGCCGAACACGAACAGGAACTGCCAGCAGAACGGGTTGAAGTACCATGAGCCGCCTGGATAGGCCGGCAGATTCCAGCCGAAATGGCGTGCGGCGAGATAGAGCAGGAACGAGGCCGCCAGCGTCAGATTGAGCTTCCGCAACATCGCCCACAGCACCAGCGGATAGACCAGCATCAGCGCGATGTAGAGCGGCAGCACGTCCATGTTGACCGGCTTGAAAGCCAGGATCAGGCCCTGATAGAGCGTCTCCGCCGGATTCTGCATGAAGCCCGCGACGTTGAATTCATTCTGCAGGTTGGGGTCGTGATAGCGCTGCGCGAGATAGCCGATCTCGGCGATGTAGACCACGAACAGCAGGACGTGCGCGACATAGATCTGCCAGGCCCGCTTGATCAGCCGGGTGGCGCCGATCACGGTGCCGCGCTCCAGCATCATGCGCGCATAGACAAAGGACGCGGTGTAGCCGGAGATGAACACGAACAGATCGGCCGCGTCGCTGAAGCCGAAATTCTTCTGCGTGATCCAGTTCACGGCGTTGTTCGGGATGTGATCGAGATAGATCGCCCAGTTGGCGAAGCCGCGCAGCAGATCGAGGCGATAGTCGCGGCCACGCGGCGGCAGAACAGCCCTGACGTCCATCGGTTCGCTCCCATCCCCAGTGCCCGCGAGTCCAACCGCGGGTCGCCCACGACATCATACTAGAACAGGATTTCGACGGTTGTGTATTGGTTTTTGGAAACGGATGGCCAGCAACAGCTGGCCAAACAACGATGAATTTGGATCAATCGTTTCCGCCGCGGACCTCTCCCTGGCAGACAGTGCGTAGGCCGGAGGCCGCACACCGGCGCAGCTAGCGCTGAACGAACCCGTTGTGCAGCGTGGTGAACAGCGTCTTGCCCTTCTTCAACAGATCGTATTTGCGGCCATAGAGCAGCCAGACCGCGGTCAGGTGGCACATGCCGCCCATCATCAGCGACATCGCGGTGTAGGGATCGAGATTGCGGCGATAGGTTCCGGCGCGGATCGCCTGCTTGATCAGCTGCACGTAACGCAGCGCGTATTTGTCGACCGCCTTCTTGACCCGCGGTTCGGCGGCAAGGACGCTCGGCCATATCTCCAGGAAGAACACGCGGCCCCAGCTCGGGTTGTCCTTGATGTACTGGAAGTTGGTCAGGAAGATGATGCGAAGCTGCTCGACGGGGTCAGCGCCCTTCACCAGCAGCGGCTCGGTCTTCTGATACAGCACCTCGAAATTGCCCTCGGGCACATCGAGCACCAGCGCGCGCTTGTCCTCGAAATAATCGTAGATGCTGGAGAGCGGTACTTTCGCCACCGCCGCGACCTCGGTGAGCGAGGTGCCGTCGATGCCCCTCTGGCCGAACAGCTTGGTCGCTGCCGAGAGGATCTGCTCGCGCCGATCGCGGCTGCGTTGTTGCTTGAGCTTGAGCGTCGTCCCCGAAGCCACTTCCTTCTCCCATCCCGCAAAACAGTAAGACAGCGGAAGTGGATCACCAAGAACTATTGCAACATAAAGTGGAAGAGGCCGTTGTCAGATTGGCGCGTTCCGCCGTTGATGGTTGCGGAACGCGTTGCGGGCGATGATCTGCCGCATGATCTCCGATGTGCCATCCAGAATGCGGACCACCCGCGTTTCGCGCCAGATGCGCTCGATCGGCAGGTCCCTGGAATAACCGGCACCACCGAACAGCTGCATGGTCGTGTCGGCCACCTGCTGCACCATGGCGGCGCCGGTATATTTGGACAGCGCCGCGGCGGCGGTGCGGGCGGCGGCATCGCTCTGGTCGTAGCGCCAGGCCGCCTCATAGGCGACAAGGCGCGCGGCGCGCTCGCCATGTCGGCGATCTGCCACTCGATGCCCTGATGGTCGCGCAGCTTGCGTCCGAACGTCTCGCGCGCCGAGACATGATCGAGCGCGTAGCCCAGCAGCTGGCTCGCTGCGCCGACGCAATAGGCGCCCCCATGCGTGCGCCCGGCATCCAGGCACCGCATCGCGATGGCAAATCCTTCACTCTCCTGGCCGAGCAGGTTTTCGCGCGGAACGCGGCAGCTCTCGAAGATCACTTCGGCATGCGCTGAGCCGCGGCCAGCATCGAGAGGCCGAGACCGCCGAATTGCTTCGGCGTGTTGGTGCCGAACAATCCCATCCTGCGCAGGCCGGCCATCGCGCTCTCCGGCACCTCGCCGGTTGCCTCGATCGCGGCATCGTGGGGCTTGAGCTCGCTGCGCACGAATTCGCGCACCCGGCCTTGCAGAATGCGGAGATCGTCGCGAAGCTCGAAATGCATGGCGGGCCCATATTTCGAATAATCTTCGAAAAACGTGCGCCGTCATTCCAGCGGTGTCAACATTTGCAGGAGCGCCGGCGAACAAGGCGGTGTGAGCAGGGTACTGGGTGAGAGCGGCCGGGAAGGTCGGAATTCTGTCCCCGATGGATTCCGCCGCAAGTTTGTCCATTTCTTGCGCGATAAAACCACGAGTTGTGAGTAGGCAGTTTGCTGGGGGAAGAAATGACGCTGCACTCGTTCCGATCGGCTCGTTCCGCACGCATCATCGTCGGCCTTGCCGCAGCCCTTGTCATCGGGCTTGCGTCGCCGGCCATTGCACAGCAGTCGCCCGCCGGCGGCGCGCTGGCCCGCGTGCTCGTTCTCGGCACCGGCGGAACCATCGCGGGCCAGGCCAATGCACGCGCCGGCAATGCCTATGATTCGGGCAAGGTCAGTGCGGCGAACCTGATCACCGCCATTCCGGGCATCGACAAACTTGCCCAGATTTCGGCCGAGCAGATCTCGTCGATCGGCTCGCAGGACATGAACGACAAGGTCTGGTTCGACCTCGCCAAGCGCATCCGCGCAGCGATCGACAACAAGGAAGTCGACGGCGTCGTCATCACGCATGGCACCGACACGATGGAGGAGACGGCGTTCTTCCTGCAAAACGTGCTGGACACCGACATGCCGGTCGTGCTGGTCGGATCGATGCGGCCCTCGACCGCGATCGGCGCCGATGGCCCGGCCAATCTCTACGAGGCGATGCGGGTCGCATCGGCGCCGGAATCCCGCGGCCGCGGCGTGCTGGTGGTGCTTGACGACACCATCCATGCCGCGCGTTGGGTGCAGAAGACCAATACCACCAGCGTCGAGACGTTCCGATCCCCGGATGCCGGTCCGGTCGGTTATGTCGACACCGGCTCGCTGCGCTTCCTGCAGCCGGCCGCACCAGCCAAGGGCGCCAAGCTGAATTTGCCTGACGCTGCGCCCTTGCCGCGGGTCGACATCATCTACTCCCACGCCAACATGGATGCCGCGCCGATCGAGGATGCGGTCAAGCGCGGCGCCAAGGGCATCGTGCTGGCCGGCGTCGGTGACGGCAATTCATCGAAGGGCGCGATCGATGCGCTGGCGGCCGCGGCGAAGCAGGGTGTCGTGGTGGTGCGGTCGACCCGCGTCGGCTCGGGCTATGTCAACCGCAACGTCGAGGTCGAGGACGACAAGCTCGGCTTTGCGGTCTCGCTCGATCTTAATCCGCAGAAGGCGCGCGTCCTGGCTCAGCTCCTGATCGCCAACGGCGTGACCGAGTCCGCGGCGGTTCAACAGGCGTTCGCGCGGTAGACCGTGAGTGTCGACGCGCCACCTGCGGGGCTCGCAGCGGCTGGTTCCTGGTGCGATTGCACTGCTCGCCGCGCCGCGAGCAGCAATGCGCGGGCTTCCGCGATGCGCGACATCACAGTGGTGACGGGAACGCCGGTGACCTCGGCGATCTCCTTGTAGGTGAGATCGAGATACTCGCGTAGTGCGATGACCTCGCCGAGTGGTTCGGGCAGCTCGGCGACGAGTTGCCGGATGGTCGGGGAGTCGCGCCGCTCCCGCGTCCTGCTCGCGCCGGCATCTGAGGCTGAGCCGCGGCGAGACTGCTTCTCCTGGCAGACGGTCTTGAGGATCGCGAGCAGCCAGGGCCTGATGGCGGTGCCGCGAAAGCCGTCGAACTGGCGCAGTGCGCGCAGATAGCAGTCCTGCACGGCCTGTTCGGCGTCCGCCTCGGTTCGCGTCAGCACCTGGGCGAACGCATAGGCATCGTCGAGCCACGGCAGCGCGGCGTCACGAAACTGCTGCGCCGTTTTATTCCCGGCTTTCGCACTACGCATCATAGGGTTGCATCTCGTGAATAGCTTTACCGTCAATCTGCGGAGTGGTATCAGGCTCCCCGCCGGAGTCGTGGACCGTCGCGCCAAGCGTAGGGACAGGAACGACATGCGCACGCCGGGAAGAACGCGATCGTTCGTCGCCTCGTATCGATCGATCGCGCTTTCGGAGCACGGATCATGTCCGAGACACAGGTGCCCAACCGGTTCTCGATTTTCCATCACGGGCTGGCGAAGGGGCCGGCCTATGAGGCCTGGCGCGAGGGCATCTGCCGCGGCTTCTGCCGGCTCGACGTCGGACCGACCGACGACAACCGCATCGATTGCCACAACGAGTTCACGCTGCTGCATACGGTCGCGATCGCGACGCCGCGCGGCGGCTCAGCCCGTTTTGCCCGCACCCGCGCGCTTCTGAGTGACGGCTGCGACGATTTGGTGCTGATATCAGCGACGCGCGGCTCGGTGCAGGTCACACAAGGCCGCAAGGCGATCGAGCTTAAGCGCGGGCAGATGTGCCTCACCGAGATGAATATCGTCGGCACGGCCGATCTCACCCAGTCCGGCAGCTTTACGACGACGCGGTTTCCGCGGCGCCTTTTGCTCCAGGTCGTCCCCATGGCTGAGACCCGGCTGGCGCGCCCGCTCGGCCGCGAGCCGGCCTTGAGCGCGATGATCGAGCGTTATTCGGCGCTCTGCACCGAGCTCGCCGGCGATCTCGATGTGTCGGGCCAGCAGGCGGCGGCGCATCATCTTGCCGATCTGGTCGGCCTCGTGCTCGGCGGCAGTGCCGAGACCAAGGAATTGGCCGCATGCGACGGCGTGGCGAAGGCGCGGCTCGATCTGATGAAGGCCGATGTCCTGAAGAATCTCGACAATGGCAGGCTCACGATCGGGGCCATAGCGAGGGCCAATGCGCTGAGCACGCGCCAGGCGCAACGCCTGTTCGCGTCCGAAGGGACCACGTTCTCGGAATATGTCCTGGAGCAGCGCCTGCTGCTGGCGCGCCGGCTGCTGCTGCACGCGCAGGGCGCCGGCCGCAAGGTCAGCGACATCGCCTATACGGCCGGCTTCAACGACCTGTCCTATTTCCATCGCGCATTCCGCCGCAGGTTCGGCGCAGCGCCGGCGGAGATGCAGATGGAATTGGGGCGCCGGCATTGAACACGTTGCGTTGCCGACGTAGATCAAGGGACCAGCTTCACCCCAACGCCT
This sequence comes from Bradyrhizobium sp. Pha-3, assembly GCF_042258615.1. GTDB lineage: Bacteria > Pseudomonadota > Alphaproteobacteria > Rhizobiales > Xanthobacteraceae > Bradyrhizobium. Next base: position 1,497,724 of record NZ_CP170152.1, read on the forward strand.
GTGCTCTCAATGCCTCTCTGGACCTGCGAACAATGCGGCGCGCAATTTCCTGAAACCGCGGTGCCGCCGCCGGCTTGCCCGATCTGCGAGGACGAGCGGCAATATGTGAACTGGAAAGGGCAGACATGGCTGACGCGCGAGGGTCTCGCGCAACGGCATAAACTGGTCTGGCGCGATGATCTCGGCTTGGTCGGGATCGCGCTCGAGCCGTCATTTGCGATCGGGCAACGCGCACTGCTGGTGCCCGACCGCGGCGGCTGCGTGATGTGGGACTGCGTGCCGCTGGCCACGCCCGAGGCGATCGCGCATGTCAAATCGCTCGGCGGGCTGAAGGCGATCGCGATCTCGCATCCGCATTATTATGGCGCGGTTGCCGACTGGAGCGCGGCGTTCGACGATGCACCGGTCTATCTGCACGGCGACGATGCGCAATGGGTGACGCGGCCCTATCGGTCGATCGTGCCTTGGCAAGGCGACAGCCATCGCATCTCCGAAGACATTCTCCTGGTGCGCGTCGGTGGGCATTTCGCCGGCGCCACCATGCTGCATTGGTGCAAGGGCGCGGACGGGCGCGGTGCGCTCCTGACGGGGGACATCGCGATGGTGGCGATGGACCGCCGCTCGGTCAGCTTCATGTACTCATACCCGAACTACATTCCGCTCAACGCATCCGCAGTCCGCCGCATCGCACGCGCGGTCGCGCCGCTGGCGTATGATCGGGTCTACGGCGCCTGGTGGGGCAAGAACATCGCAACCGATGCCAAGGCGGCGTTCGGCCGCTCGGTCGAGCGCTATCTCGCGGCGATCTCGGACTGACGGGTTCCGCCGGCTCGTCTTGCCAGGCGGCGCGATCGCGCTATATCAGGGCTTTCCCGCCACTTACCATTTGTCCGAGTTTCTGCATGACCACAACTGCCGCTGCCGAATCCCAGCCGTTCCAGGCCGAGGTTGCCGAATTGCTGCACCTGATGGTGCATTCGGTCTATTCCGAGACCGATATCTTCCTGCGCGAGCTGATCTCGAACGCATCCGACGCCTGCGACAAGCTGCGCTATGAGGCGATCGCCAATCCCGGCCTGATCACGGACGGCACGCCGCCGGAGATCAGGATCGTCCCGAACAAGGCGGCCGATACGCTGTCCGTTATCGATACCGGCATCGGCATGGAGCGGGCGGAGCTGATCGACAATCTCGGCACCATCGCGCGCTCCGGGACCAAATCGTTCCTGTCGAAGCTCACCGAGGCCAAGGACGGCGCCAACCTGATCGGCCAGTTCGGCGTCGGCTTCTATGCCGCCTTCATGGTCGCCGAGAAGATCGTCGTCACCAGCCGCCGCGCCGGCTCGGACGAGGTCTGGGTGTGGTCGTCGGAAGGAGGCAGCGGTTTCGAGATCGCGCCGGCGAGCGAGGAGGCTGCCAAGCGCGTCGCGCGCGGCACCGAGATCGTGCTGCACCTGAAGAAGGACGCCAAATATCTCGAGGCTTACGAGATCGAGCGCATCGTCCGCGAATATTCCGACAACATCCAGTTTCCGATCCTCCTGGTGCCGGAGGAGGGCGAGGCACGCCAGATCAACTCGGCGAGCGCGCTGTGGCAGCGCTCGAAATCCGAGCTCAAGCCGGAAGATTATGCGCAGGCCTACAAGCAGATCGCGGGCGCGTTCGACGATCCGGCGATGACGCTGCATTACCGCGCCGAGGGCCGGCAGTCCTATGCCGTGCTGCTGTTCGCGCCATCGCAAAAGCCGTTCGACCTGTTCCAGGTCGAGCGCAAGGGCAAGGTCAAGCTCTATGTCCGCCGCGTCTTCATCGCCGACGACGCCGAGCTGCTGCCGGCTTACCTCCGCTTCATCCGTGGCGTGATCGACAGCGAGGACCTGCCGCTCAACATCTCGCGCGAGATGCTGCAGAACAATCCGCAGCTCGCGCAGATCCGCAAGGCCGTCACCAGCCGCGTGATCGGCGAGCTGGAAACGCTCGGCGAAAAGGAGCCGGAGACCTTCACAAAGATCTGGGACGCGTTCGGCCCGGTCATCAAGGAAGGCCTCTGGGAGGACTTCGAGCGCCGCGAGAAGCTCCTGGCGCTGGCCCGCTTCACCACGACGTCGGGCGAGAAGCGCTCGCTGAAGCAGGTCGTCGACGACTTCAAGCCGAACCAGACCGAGATCTATTATCTGGTCGGCGACAGTGTCGAGCGGCTGAAATCGAACCCGAAGCTGGAATCGGCACGCGCCCGCGGCATCGAGGTGCTGCTGCTGACCGATCCCGTCGATGCGTTCTGGACCTCGGCGCCGCTCGAGTTCGGCGGCAAGCCGCTGAAGTCGCTGAGCCAGGGCGATGTCGATTTCGGCCTGATCCCGCTGGCCGACGACAAGTCCGACAAGAAGGACGAGCCGGCAGCCGATGCCGCGACCACGATCGCCGTGATCAAGGACGCGCTCGGTGAGCGCGTCTCCGACGTCCGCGCCTCGCAGCGGCTGACCGCGAGCGCATCGTGCCTCGTCGCCGGCGGCGACGCGCGCGATCGCGCGCTGGAGCGGCTGCTCGCCCAGCAGAACCGCGGCGAGATCACCAAGCCGATCCTCGAGATCAATCTGCGTCATCCGCTGGTCGCGGCGATTGCGACCGACACCGCGCAGGCGAAGGATCTGTCGCTCCTGCTGTTCGAGCAAGCGCAGATCCTCGACGGCGAGATGCCCGACGATCCCGCCGCATTCGCCAGCCGCTTGAACCAGCTCGTGCTGCGGGGATTGGGGAAGTAGGGGCGGCGCGCTTCGCCTGCCGGCCCCGTCATCCCCGCGCAAAGGCTTCGCCTTTGTCGCTGGAGGAGCGCGCTCTTGCGCGCGTCTCGAAGGATGCACGGCCGAGCTGTTGCAGCGGGGCCATGCATGCTTCGAGACGGCCGCTGCGCGGCCTCCTCAGCATGACGGACTGGGCCGTTCGTAGCCTGGGTGAAGCGAAGCGCAATCCGGGACACGTCCATCCGCGGATCGTGCGGCCTCCGGATTTCGCTGCGCTTCATCCGGGCTACGCATTTGTGAGAAAGGCAAGCTGACGGTGCCGCACCCCGGCGCTTGACAGGTCGCGGCTACTTGATGTTATGTTATAACATAACATCAAGCGAATGCCGCATGTCCCGCCGCCGCCTATCCCTCCAGCAACTGTTTGATCTCGATGCAAAAACTCCCCGTCACCATCTTGTCCGGCTTCCTCGGGGCTGGAAAGACCACTTTGCTGAACCACGTCCTGAACAACCGCCACGGCCTGAAGGTTGCGGTGATTGTGAACGACATGAGCGAGGTGAACATCGACGCCGACCTCGTCCGCGATGGCGGTGCGAACCTGTCCCGGACTGACGAAAAACTGGTCGAGATGAGCAATGGCTGCATCTGCTGCACCCTGCGCGACGATCTGCTGAAAGAAGTGCGCGCGCTCGCCGAGAGCGGCCGCTTCGATTATCTGCTGATCGAATCCACCGGCATCTCCGAGCCGCTGCCGGTCGCCGCGACCTTCGAGTTTCGCGACGCTGACGGCAATAGCCTCTCCGATGTCGCGCGCCTCGACACCATGGTCACGGTGGTCGACGCTGCCAATCTCCTGAAGGACTATGCCTCGACCGATTTCCTCACCCAGCGCGGCGAGGCGCTCGACGGCGACAAGCGCACGCTGGTCGACCTGCTGGTCGAGCAGATCGAGTTCGCCGACGTCGTCGTGTTGAACAAGGTCGATGCCGCGACACCGGCGGAGCGCGAAGCTGCCCGCACCATCGTGCGTGCGCTCAATCCCGACGCTGACCTCGTCGAGGCGAATTTTGCCAAAGTCCCGTTCGACCGCGTGCTCGACACCGGCCGCTTCGACCATGAACGTGCACAGCAGCACCCGCTCTGGCACAAGGAGCTCTACGGCTTTGCCGAGCACGTGCCGGAGACCGAGGAGTACGGCATCACAAGCTTCGTCTACCGCGCGCGGCGGCCGTTCGATCCGGTGCGATTTCACGGCTTCCTGCGTGAGAGCTGGCAAGGCGTGATCCGCGCCAAGGGCCATTTCTGGATCGCGACGCGTCCGAATTGGTGCGGCGAGATGAGCCAGGCCGGCGCGATCGTGCGAACCGAAGGCCTCGGATCGTGGTGGGCCGCAATCCCGCGCGAGCGCTGGCCGGATCATCCGGACTGGCGGCTGATGATGCAGCGGAGCTGGAACGATCTCTACGGCGATCGCCGGCAGGAGCTGGTGTTCATCGGCTCCGGCATGAACGAGGACGACATTCGTCGCCGTCTCGATGCCTGCCTCGTCGCCGGTCGGCCGGGCATGGACCCGCAGGCCTGGGCCAAGCTGCGCGATCCGTTTCCGCCGTGGAGAAGAACAGGCGAGGCAGCGTGAGGGGCATTTTGATCCGGCGCGTGATGCCTTCCCCGTCATCCTGAGGAGCGCGTAGCGCGTCTCGAAGGATGCACGGCCCGGCTGGTGGCCGTCGACCCTTCGAGACGCCGCTTCGCGGCTCCTCAGGGTGACGGGACCTCGCTCCACTCGAGCTGCGCTTTCAAAATCCGGTCCCAATCCGCGGCGTATCTGCTAGAGAGTCTTGCAGGGGCGAACACAACACGGCGTTGCGATGGCTGGCGGCAGCGAGGTCTTCTACGGCGGCATTCCGGTGTTTCGCGGCTTCGCGCGCCTGATGGATCCGGCGCTGTATGCGCCGCTGCCCGATGACTGGACGGTCGGCGTCGCCGATATCGTGGAGTCGACCAAGGCGATCGCGGCGCAGCGCTACAAGGCGGTCAACATGGCCGGTGCCGCGGTGGTTGCCTCCGTCACCAACGCGCTGGATGGCCGCGAATTCCCCTTCGTGTTCGGCGGCGACGGCGCGAGCTTTGCGGTCGCGCCGGCCGATCTCGACAAAGCGCGCGAGGCGCTGGCTGCGACCGCGCGCTGGGTGCGCGACGACCTCGATCTGGTGCTGCGGGTGGCGCTGGTGCCGATCGCCGCGATCCGCGCCGCGGGCGCCGATGTGCGCGTCGCGCGCTTCGGGCCGTCGGCCAATCTGTCCTATGCGATGTTCTCCGGCGGCGGTCTTGCGTTTGCCGATGCCGTAATGAAGCGCGGCGAGTTCGCCCTCGATCCGGCGCCTGAGGGCACGCAGCCCGATCTGTCCGGCCTGTCCTGCCGTTTCGAGGTGATGCCGTCGACGCGCGGCGTCATCCTCTCGGTGCTGGTGCTGCCGGCGAAGGACGCCGATCCCGCGGCCTTCCGTAAGGTGATCGAGGATATTGTCGTGCTGGTCGAGAAGAGCCCGGAGGCTGGACGGCCGGTGCCTGCAAATGGCCCGCCGCTGCGCTGGCCGCCTCAGGGCATGGAGTACGAGGCGCGTGCGCGGCGCGGCGGCTCGCTCGCACTGCGCCGTGCCACGGTGCTCGCGTTCACGCTGTGGGCCTATACGCTGATGCGGTTCAATATCCCGGTCGGCAAGTTCGTGCCGAAAAACTATGTGCGGCAGCTGGTCGAGAATTCCGACTTCCGCAAGTTCGACGACGGCCTGCGCATGATCCTGGATTGCACGCCGGAGCTCGCCGCCGAGCTCGAGCAGCGCCTGGTTGCCGCCGCCGCGCAAGGCATCGTGCGCTACGGCCTGCATGAGCAGGATGCCGCGATGATGACCTGCTTCACGCCGTCGGTGATGCGCGCCGACCACGTCCACTTCATCGACGGCGCCCGCGGCGGCTACGCCTCGGCCGCCACCGTGCTGAAGACGCGCGCGGTGTGAGTTGTTGCAACATCGGGATTCTGCTCCCTCTCCCGCAAGCGGGAGAGGTGAAGGAAAAATCCCGCCTAGCCCTTATCGCCCCACGCGCGTCCAGGTCTCGCCGCCGCACAGCGCGCCGACGCAGCCTTCGACGCGCAGCGTGCTCTCGCTAGTCACCGAGACACTGCTCGCATAGGTGCCGCCATCGTCGGCGTTGTAGATCTGGCCCGACCATTTGCCCGCGGCAACCGGCTGCATGCCGGAGAACAGCGGCAGCCCGATGATCGGCCGGTTGGCCAGCGACGGGTTGGGATTCTTGTTGTCGACCTGCGGTTTGCCGGTCGTCGGATCGATCGGGTCGCGCAGGCTCACCACCACGCCGCAAATGCCGCCGCCGCATTTGCTGACCTTGACGCGGGCATCGCCCGCCTGGGTCTGCCAGACGCCGAAAGGCTCAGGCGCGCCCTGTGCATGCGCGGCGGGCACAGCAAGTCCCGTCGCGACGATTGCGATCACGAATCCCAGTCTGCAGGCCATGGCTTATTCCCCAAGAGGCTGGCCTGAATAACAAGTCGAAAGATTTCTGCAATGACATATTCGCGCGAACAGGCGCGTGGTACCCGGAAATTTTATTGCTTTCTTCCCGGGCGGTCATGCTCAGGCAACGCGCAGCTGCGTAGCGATGGTTATCCCCAACGGGTCAGCCGAATCGAAATGATGGTCGCGAGGCCGAATGCCACCATCGCACCGCCGACCAGCGCAAACAGCGTCCACGCCGGGGCGCTCGCGGTGGCGAGCCACCAGCCGCCGATGCCGACCAGCAGCAGGCGGATGGTCCCGGCCAGCACCGGCCCGCCGACCCTGGCTGCGCCCTGCGAGGAGAAATAGAGGCAGACACCGACACCGAAGAAGCCGAAGGCCGGGCCGGCCAGCGCGAAATAGGACGAGGCCGCGGCAGTCACGCCTGGATCGGTGGTGAACAGAGCAATCCACAGCGTCGGCTTGAGTGCGACCACGAGTCCGACCAATCCGACGACAAGTCCGGCAACCGTGCCGGCGGTCCACGCCACCTTGCGGGCCCGCGTCACCAGTCCCGCACCAACAGCCATGCCGACCATCGGCACCGAGGCGACGCCGACCGCGAATGCGATCGGGATCAGCAGGAATTCCAGCCGTGAGCCCATGCCGTAACCGGCCAAGGTTTCGGTGCCGAAGCCCGCCAAAATCTTGGTGAAGATCAGGATGGTCAGCACGCTTTGCAGCGGCGACAGGCAGGAGATCGCGCCCACTTTCAGGATGTCGAGGAACATCGCGCGCTGAAAGCTGAAGGCGGCGAAGTCGAGCTTCAACCGGCTGCGGCCAGAGGCGAGATACCAGGCGAGGAAGATCGCACCACACGTGAAGGCCGTGAGCTGGCCCGCGGCGACGCCGCGCATGCCGAGGCTCGGCATGCCGAACAGCCCAAGACCCAGTACGCCGCCGACCGCGATCTGGATCATCGAGACGGTGATCAGCGTCATCGAGGGAACGCGCATATCGCCGGTGCCGCGCACGACAGAGGCGAGCGTGTTGACCAGCCAGATCGAGATCGCGCCGGAGAACAGCACCTGCGAGTAATGCATCGATTGTTCGAGCACACCGCCGCGTCCGCCGAGCAGCGCATAGAAGGTGCGGCCGAACCCCAGCATCATCACGGTGAAGAACAATCCGGCGCACCCACCGATGATCGCCGCATGCAGCGCCAGGTCGGCGGCGCGGTCGCGGTCGCCGGCGCCGAGCGCGCGGCTGATCGCCGACGAAACGCCGCCGCCCATCGCACCGGCCGACATCATCTGTGTCAGCATCGCAAACGGAAACACCAGCGCGATGCCGGCCAGCGGCTCGGTGCCGAGCCGGCCGATATAGGACGTCTCGGCGACCGCGACCAGCGTCGAGCCGAACATCGCGATGGTGTTGGGGACCGCCAGCCGCAGCAGCGTCGGCAGGATCGGTGCCGTCAGCAGATGATCGACCGGGACCGCAGGCGTGGCCGCGGCGGGGCTGATGTCGTCGATCGAGGCATCGATGGTCATGCGTCAGCGGCTCACTTCGCAAGCGGGAGAGTAGTGGCGCACTGCAATTCGACGCCAGTGAACCAGGCTCGCAATCAATAAATGATGATTGACATGTTACGAGTCCGAGCTGGGCCACGCCACCCGCGCTCGTGCAGGGGTCACCACGGCAGGCCGCATAGGTCGATCTTGCCCTGGCGCGGCGCGCGGACGATGTCGTTGACGAACGGCGTCATCGCCTCGAAGCGGATCTGCCCGGAGGGCTGTTCGCAAGTCACCTCGCCGGCGAAGGGATGCCAGCCGCGCGCCTGATAGAATGCGAAATTGTGCGGCTCGCAGAATAAGATTGCAAATTTCACGGCGTCATTGGCACGAATGGTGTGCACGGCGGCATCGAGCGCGAGCGACGCGTAGCCGCGCCGCCGGCAGTCCTCGCGGGTCGAGACCCCGCCGATGCCGCCGACATGCACCTTGTGGCCGTTCCAGGTGATGGTCCGGAAATAGATACCGACATGGCAGGCCAGCCCGCTGTCATCGGGCGCGTCGAGCAGCACGCGCAAATCCGCGTGAGCCCATTTGATGTCCGCCCATGGCTTGTTCTCCATGATATCCGGGCTCCAGACCGCCCGGAGCAGCGGCTCGGCGCGCCGCCATGACGCATCTCCGTTGAGAATGTCGATTTCGATGCTCATCGTCTCAGGTCCCTGGGTCTTGGTCTTCGGCTGCGCCGATCTGTCATACACGATCCGAAAATGCGGTGTTTCTCCGCCGTGGAACCTTCTATAAGGGGGACCCGTTAAGTGTAGTCTCCCACCCTCTGTTGGACATTACCCCATGACCTTCACGCTACCCGATCTGCCCTACGCCCACGACGCCCTTGCGCCCTACATGTCCAAGGAAACGCTGGAGTTTCACCACGACAAGCATCACCAGGCCTACGTCACCAACGGCAACAACGCGATCAAGGGGACCGAATTCGAAGGCAAGTCCCTCGAGGAGATCGTGAAGGGCTCGTTCGGCAAGAACGCGGCCGTCTTCAACAATGCCGGTCAGCACTACAACCACATCCACTTCTGGAAGTGGATGAAGCCGAATGGCGGCGGCAGCAAGCTGCCCGGTCGGCTGGAGAAGAAGATCAACGAGGATCTCGGCGGGTTCGAGAAGTTCAAGACCGACTTCGCTGCCGCCGGTGTCGGCCAGTTCGGCTCCGGCTGGGCCTGGCTGCAGGTCAAGGGCGGCAAGCTCGAGATCGCCAAGACCCCGAACGGCGAGAACCCGCTGGTCCATGGCGCAGTGCCGATCCTCGGCGTCGACGTCTGGGAGCACTCCTACTACATCGACTACCGCAACCGCCGTCCGGACTATCTGAAGGCGTTCGTCGACAGCCTCGTCAACTGGGACTACGTCGACGAGCTGTTCGGCAAGGCCGGCTAAGCGCAGATCGCAATTCGGCTCGACCCTCTTATACCCTCCCCTGGAGGGGTCGAGACGAGCGGAGCTCGCTCTTGGGTCGACGCGAATGAAATGAGCGGCGGGGTGGGGTGACGGTCTATCCACGCGCGACACTGTCCGTGTTGAGAGATCACCCCACCCCGTTTCGCATTCCGCTTCGCTTCATGCGAACCGACCCTCCCCCTCCAGGGGAGGGTAAGCCTTTGAGCGGCGCGTGCTGAGCTTCTCCACACACCAGCGGGGGCATTGGTGGGTAACGCGGCAAGCTATCTTCTCGTCTTTTTCGGCGGCGGCCTCGGCGCAACGCTGCGGCAGCTGATCAATGTCACCTGCGCGCGCTGCATCGGCACCGCGTTTCCCTACGGCACCTTCATCATCAACATCACGGGCTCGACCGTGATGGGCCTGATCGCCGGCTATCTCGCCTTCAAGGGCGAGGCCTCGCAGCCGTGGCGGCTGTTCCTGATGACCGGCATCCTCGGCGGCTACACCACTTTCTCCGCCTTCTCGCTCGACACCGCGGTTCTGTATGAGCGCGGCGAGCTCGGCCTTGCCGTGTTGTACGTCGCGGGCTCGGTGGCGTTGTCGATCGCGGGTCTGTTCGCCGGGCTTGCGATCGTGCGGCATTTGACTTGAGCTTGAATCGCGCCCTATCCCCATCGTCGTCCTGGCGAAAGCCAGGACCCATTACCCCAAGTCTCAATGTTGCGCGCGGCTGGGGCCACGATCCCGTTCATCACCGAGCGCGGTGGTTATGGGTCCTGGCTTTCGCCAGGACGACGCAAGGAGAGGGGCACCCGCACCCCCGCCATCCTGCGGAAACCATTCATCCCGGGAACCCGCCAACCGGCTCCGCCGGCGGCATTTCCCGCCTCCAAATTTCCCTTTGGTAACCTCGCCTTAACCATGATTAGCGTTTGGTTAGGGTCGGAATGCCGCGTGAAAAGCCCTCGTTTTGACATGTTGGCAGGGGAAGCAGGGCCCGGCTTTGGACGGGCCCCCCATGCGACAGATGTAAGAGGCTCTCGCGCAGTTTTTGCCGCGCCGGGCGTGTGGCCGTCGAACCGGTGCCGATTGGCGGCCCGCCTGATAGGGACACTTGCGTTGAGAGGATATTGCCGATGAATCCCGCCGACGTGGCTCAGTCAACTCTGCCACTGGCATCGAGCGATGTGTCGCTGATCGCGTTGTTTTGGCAGGCCCATTGGGTCGTCAAATGCGTGATGTTGGGACTTTTGTCCTGCTCGGTCTGGGTCTGGGCGATCGCGATCGACAAGATCCTGCTCTACGCCCGCACCAAGCGGGCGATGGACAAGTTCGAGCAAGCGTTCTGGTCCGGCCAGTCGATCGAGGAACTCTACCGGGCGCTCTCGGCCAAGCCGACCCAGTCGATGGCGGCCTGTTTCGTGGCGGCGATGCGGGAGTGGAAGCGCTCCTTCGAGAGCCAGTCGCGGTCCTTTGCCGGCCTGCAGGCCCGGATCGAGAAGGTCATGAACGTCTCGATCGCCCGGGAGGTGGAGCGGCTGGAACGCCGGCTGCTGGTGCTGGCCACCGTCGGCTCGGCCGGCCCCTTTGTCGGCCTGTTCGGCACCGTCTGGGGCATCATGTCGAGCTTCCAGTCGATCGCGGCCTCGAAAAACACCTCCCTGGCGGTGGTGGCGCCCGGTATCGCGGAAGCGCTGTTTGCGACCGCAATCGGCCTGATTGCCGCAATTCCGGCGACTATTTTCTACAATAAGTTCACCTCGGAGGTGAACCGGCAGGCCGCGCGCCTGGAGGGGTTCGCCGACGAGTTCTCCGCCATCCTGTCGCGTCAGATCGACGAGCGGGGCTGAGACTTATGATGGTCACTGTTGTGAGCGCACGATCATGGCGATGAGCATGGCAGGGTCCGGCGGTGGCAGACGCCGCCGCGGCGGGCGCAAGCCGGTCATGGCCGAGATCAACGTCACGCCGATGGTCGACGTGATGCTGGTGCTGCTGATCATCTTCATGGTCGCGGCGCCGCTGATGACGTCGAACATCGACATCGACCTGCCGGTCGCGAGCGGCGGCAAGTCGATCTCGTCGAACCAGCCGCCGCTGACGCTGTCGGTCAAGCGCACCGGCGGTGGCTGCAACTCGAATGTCGAGCTCTATCTGGGCGACGCGCCGATCACGGCCGCCGATTTTCCGGCCAAGATCAAGGCGATCGGGGACGCCCGGTCGGATGCCGAGAAAGTGGTCTATCTCCGTGGCGACAAGGATGTCTGTTACACGGATATGATGAAATTGCTCGGGGAGGTCCGGGCCGCGGGATTCAAGGCGAATATCGTCATCATCCCGGAAGGCGGATAACCACCATGCCAAGGCACGGGGAAGCCTGATTTGAAGGTCAAGGTCGACAAGACTCTGGCGGCATCGATCGCCCTGCACGTCCTCGTGATCGGGTGGGGCCTCGTGTCGTTTTCGACCAGGGCGTACGTCATGCCGGAAGAAGAGTCGGTCGCGGTCGATGTGATCTCCGCCGATCAGCTCTCCCATGTCATGACCGGCCAGAAGGACGGCAAGAAGGAAAATCCCAAGCCGCTGGTCGACAAGGTCGCCGAAGCCAAGCCGGTCGACGACATGGTCGGTAAGGTCGAGGAAAAGAAGCCGCCGGTGGTGACCGAAACCGCGCCCGCACCGACGCCGAAGGTCGAGAAGCCGGAAGACAAGAAGCCGGATCCGCCGAAGAAGGTCGAGAACAAGCCAAAGGAAGATCCGAAGCCGGTCGAGAAGAAGCCCGATCCGGAGAAGCCCGACCCGATCGCGGAAGCGATCAAGAAAGAAGAGAAGAAGCCGCCGCCGAAGCCGGTTCAGCAGGCCGCCAAGCCGCCGCCGGAGCAGAAGCCGAAGGATCGCGTGTTCGACCAGAGCAAGATCGCGGCGCTGCTCGACAAGCGCGACCCGACGCGGGCCGCGGCGACCGGCGATGCGCTCAATGCCAACGCTGCGCTCGGCACGGCGAAAGGCAGGGCCGCCGACAACTCCGCGACCTGGGGCGCGATGTTCAGGCAGCAGGTCGAACGCTGCTGGAAGAACAAGCCCTACGGCAGCATCGAGGAGCAGCGGACCCAGGTGGTGATCGACGTCGATCTGAAGCGCGACGGCACGCTGGCGCGCATGCCGGTGGCGGAAGGCTCGCCGGGCACGCCCTACATGCGCGTCTATCAGGAGAGTGCCTTGCGCGCGATTATCGCATGTCAGCCCTACAACCTGCCTGCGGGCTGGTTTGAGGAATGGAAGGCATTCGCACCCGTGTTCAAAGAGAATAATACGTAACGTCAGCTGCGACGCTTGACCCATAGCGGACAAAGTCTACCGACCATGACCGACAACAATGATTTGCGTGCAATGATGTTTCGCCTCGACCGCCGACAGATGATTTTCGGAATGGCCGCGCTTGGCGCACTCGCTGGCGTACCCCTCCGTCAGGCCGTCGGACAGGAAAGCGGGCGCAAGCAGATTCCCGTCCCGGGAGGCGAGTTCGCGCCGGTGCCGATCGCGATTCCGAATTTCTCGGCCGGCACGCCCGGCGATACCGAAGTCGGCGTCGGTGTTGCGCAGGTCATCACCAACAACCTCAAGCGCAGCGGCTTGTTTGCGCCGATCGACCAGGCTGCCTTTCTCGAGAAGCAGGTCAACATCGACGCGCCGCCGAACCTGAATAACTGGGCGAGCATCAAGGCGCAGGCGCTGGTGGTCGGGCGCATGACGCGCCAGGGCAACGGGCGCGTGAAGGCCGAATTCCGTCTCTGGGACGTCGGCACCGGCCAGCAACTCGCCGGCCAGTCTTACGACACCTCGGCCGAATACTGGCGGCGCATCGCGCACATCATCTCCGACCAGATCTACGAGCGCATGACCGGCGAGAAGGGCTATTTCGATACCCGCGTCGTGTTCGTCGACGAGAGCGGCGCTGCGGATCGCCGCGTCAAGCGGCTGGCGCTGATGGACCAGGACGGCGCCAACGTGCGCTATCTGACCCGCGGCTCGGATCTCGTGCTGACGCCGCGCTTCTCGCCGTCGACCCAGGAAATCACCTACATGGAGTTCGGGCAGGGCGACCCGCGGGTCTATCTGCTCAACATCGAGACCGGCCAGCGCGAGATCGTCGGCAACTTCCCGGGCATGTCGTTCTCGCCGCGCTTCTCGCCCGACGGCCAGCGCGTCATCATGAGCCTGCAGCAGGGCGGCAACTCCAACCTGTTCGTGATGGATCTGCGCTCGAAGTCGATGACGCGGCTGACCGACACGCCGGCGATCGACACCTCGCCATCCTACGCGCCCGACGGCACGCGGCTCTGCTTCGAATCCGATCGCGGTGGCAAGCCGCAGATCTACGTGATGCCGGCAACCGGCGGCGCGGCCCAGCGCATCTCGTTCGGCGACGGCACCTATTCGACCCCGGTATGGTCGCCGCGCGGCGACTACATCGCCTTCACCAAGCAGGGCGGCGGGCAGTTCGCGATCGGCATCATGAAGCCGGACGGCTCCGGCGAGCGCATCCTGACCTCGGGCTTCCACAATGAAGGCCCGACCTTTGCGCCGAACGGGCGCGTCGTGATGTTCTTCCGCGATCCCGGCGGCAACAGCGGTCCGTCGCTGTTCACCATCGACGTCTCCGGGCGCAACGAACTGCGGGTGCCGACCCCCGGTTTTGCCTCCGACCCCGCCTGGTCCCCGCTGTTGTCGTGAGGCTGGCGCAGAGCTGCTCCGGGGGAACTCCGGGGCGGTCGGCACTTCTTACCTAGCGCACTGAAACTTATGCCGAATTTCGATTATCAATGGGTCGCGGCAACGACTCGCTAACGATGTTCCCTCAGAAAGACTTCACCTGCGATCAGTAAGAGTGCGAGCTGAAAAGGACGCGCGCTCTCACAATGCAGTTTGCAAGTCAGACGGGAGAACCGGACCAGTCGATGTCGCCGACGATCTCCGCGGCGCTGGTCGATTCCCTGTTCATGAACCCCGCGCCCATGATCTTCGGCGCCTTCGGCCCCGCCATCGCGGGCGCCGTGATTGCGTTCGTCACCGGCAATCTGCTGTCCTGGCTGTGCGTGCCGCTCTTCATCGTGGTGGGTCTGGCGCGCGCGCTGCAGATGTACCGCTATCAGCAGCGCAGTTCCGGTCTCACCGTCGAAGAGTCCGTGACGTGGGAAAAGCGCTACCGGATCGGCAGTCTCGCCTACGGCATCGCGCTCGGCCTGTGGGGCGCCGCCGTCCTGCTCACGACCAGCGATGCCGCCGCCCATATGCTCTGCGTGACCACGGTGGTTGCCTACACCTCGGCGGGGGTAGGGCGGACCTTCGGCCGGCCGCAGATCTTCCACCAGCATCTGTTGATGTCGATCGGTCCCCTGATCGCGGCGCTGATGTATGTCGGCGGTCCCTATCACATCGCCCTTGCGCTGCTCAGCCTGGTGTTCTTCAGCGCCATCCGGCACCTCACCTCCGCCCTGCAGCGCATCTACGTCAACGCCTGGATCGCCAAGGAGCGCGAGGCGGCGCTGGCGCATCAGTTCGATACCGCGCTCAACAACATGCCGCACGGCCTGTGCATGTTCAGCGCCGACGGCCGCCTTGCGGTGATGAACCACCGATTCATCGAGATGATGGAGCTGTCGGACGATTTCGTGCAGCGCGGCGCCAGCGCGACCGATATCTGCAATGCCTGCGTGCTGTCCGGCGCGATCTCGGCCGCGGCCGCGCAACAGATTCTCTGCGAGATCGAGGGTTCCCAGCGCGGCGACATCGTCACCAGCGACCCCGATCCGGCCCAGAACCGTTCGCTGGACTGGACGTTCCAGCCGATGCCGGGCGGCGGCACGGTCATGCTGGTCGAGGACATCACCGAGCGCAAGGACGCCGAGGCCAGGATCAGCCATCTCGCGCGCTACGACGAACTGACCGCGCTGCCCAACCGCGTCAATTTCCGCGACGAGATCGGGCGGCTGCTCGCCATGCAGCACGGCGACCATCGCTCCGCATTGCTGTTCGTCGACCTCGACCAGTTCAAGCAGGTCAACGATACGCTCGGCCATCCCTGCGGCGACCAGCTGCTCTGCGCGGTCGCCGAACGGCTGCGCGAGATGCTGCGTCCGGAGGATTTTGTTGCCCGGTTCGGCGGCGACGAGTTCGTCGTGTTCCAGCAGAACATCCATTCGCATGAGGACGCCGCCGCGCTGGCGCGGCGCATCGTCGACCGCCTCAGCGAGCGCTACAAGATCGACAACCATCTGGTCGAGATCGGCGCCAGCGTCGGCATCGCGATGACCGCGCCCGGTGTCGGCGCCGACACGCTGCTGAAGAATGCCGACATGGCGCTCTACCGTGCCAAGGCCGACGGCCGCGGCACCTTCTGCTTCTTCCGCGACGAGATGGCCCAGACTGTCGAGGCCCGCCGCATCCTCGAGCTCGATCTGCGCAAGGCGCTCGCCAACGAGGAATTCGAGCTGTTCTACCAGCCGCTGATCAACCTGAAGTCCGGCAAGGTCTCGACCTGCGAGGCGCTGCTGCGCTGGAACCATCCGGCGCGCGGCACGGTCTCACCGGTCGACATCATTCCGGTCGCCGAGGATATGGGCCTGATCGTCGATCTCGGCCGCTGGATCCTGCGCAAGGCCTGCATGGAATGCATGAAGTGGCCGGAGGCGGTGAGCGTCGCGGTCAATTTCTCGCCGCAGCAGTTCCATCAGCGCGACGTGCTGAGCGAGGTCCGCTATGCGCTCGAGGTGTCCGGTCTGCCGGCGCACCGCCTCGAGATCGAGATCACCGAATCCTCGCTGCTGCACAACACCGAGCTGACCCACGACGTGCTGTCGCAACTGCGCTCGCTCGGGGTGCGGATCTCGCTGGACGATTTCGGCACCGGCTACTCGTCGCTCAGCTATCTGCACAATTTCCCGCTGCAGAAGGTCAAGATCGACCGCTCCTTCCTCGAAGGCATCGACAGCGATCGGCCGCTGACCTTGCTGCGCGGCGTGGCGCGGCTGTCCGCGGACCTCGGCATGTCGGTCGTGGTCGAGGGGATCGAGACCAACGAGCAGCTCGAACTGATCAGTTCCGACGGCGCTGTGACCGAAGCGCAGGGATACCTGTTCAGCCGGCCGGTTCCCGCCGTCCGCATCCGCCAGCTGCTCAATGCCTCGCATGGCCGGCGCACGGACGACCAACTGCACGTGGTTCCCTCGCGCTCGATCGCGTGAGCTGACGCACCGACTGTTTCAATCGATAGTTGTAAGCGCCTTTGACTGCACGATTCGAAATGCACCGTTGCGGTCAGAGGTTAACCGTATTGCCGCGATTGCTTTGACGAAAATTAAGAAGCTGTTAATCTTTTGGCTCGCGCGTTGAAGTTGTTGAGTTGTTTGGGGAGTTCCACATGAGGTCCGCGGCCGAAGCCATCAAGCCCGCGACAGGAAGGCTTGCGGACCCTCTGGATCAAGTCGACTACCGTCTCGCTCAGACTCCCGAACAGAAAGACGAAATCTACCGGCTGCGTTACCGCGCCTATCTGCGCGAAGGCGCGATCCGGCCCTCGGCGGACGAGCGCGTCGTCGATCAGTTCGACGATGCGCCGAACGCCTGGGTGTTCGGCGTCTATCTGCAAGGCGAGCTCTGCAGCTCGATCCGCATCACCGTGGCGACACCGGAGTGGCGCTCCTCGCCGACGCTCGACGTATTCGGCGATGTGCTGCTGCCGAAACTCGATCAGGGTCTGGTCTTCATCGATTCGACACGCTTCGTCGCGGACCCCGACAAGGCGCGGAACAATCCGGAACTGCCCTATGTCACGGTGCGGCTCGGCTCGACCGCGGGCGTGCATTTCAACGCCGATTACGGCCTGGCGCCGGTCCGGCCCGAGCACATGGCGTTCTACCGGCGCGTGTTCCTGCATGAGACCTGGTCGGAGCCGCGGCTCTACCCGGGGCTAGTGAAGCCGGTCGGGTTAATGGCGTCGCATCTGCCGACCGTGCGGGAACGTGTGCTCGCCCGCTATCCGTTCCTGCGCTCGAGCGCCTTCGAGCGGCGGATGCTGTTTGAGCGGGAAGGCCAGTTGCAGCCCGACGGTATCGTCCGGCCGTTCGAGCGCGCCTCGATCGTGCCGAATCCCTGAACAAACCGGCGTTCTGATCAATCTGACATCGATCGACTGTTGCGCGCGGGCCAAATTGTCCTGCAAAAGCGGCCGGTTCCTGCGGACCTTGGCTTCCCTTCACCATCGCGCCACATTTGCCACCCATTAACCATCGGGGGCGCTTTTCGCCATTGCCTGGCATTTGATCGGGTCCAGCAAGGTCTCGTCAAGGTTGACGGAACGTTCGCTTAACCATCGCCCTGTAGACCCAATGGACAGTACGAAGAGCGTGAGCGTGGAGGCTCCGGAATGAAATATCAGATGCGTATCCTCCAGGGTATGAAGCTGGCTGCGGTTCTGGCGGTGGCGTTGTCGATGGGTGCCTGCGCCAACAAGAACGGCATGGGCGCCGATGGCGCGATGGCGAGCGCCGCGACCCCGGGCAGCCAGCAGGATTTCGTGGTCAATGTCGGCGACCGTGTGTTCTTTGAGAGCGATCAGACCGATCTCAGCCCGCAGGCGACAGCGACCCTCGACAAGCAGGCGCAGTGGCTGCAGACCTACAACCGTTATTCCTTCACCATCGAAGGTCATGCCGACGAGCGTGGCACGCGCGAATACAACATCGCGCTCGGTGCGCGCCGTGCCCAGTCGGTTCGCGCCTATCTCGCTTCGCGCGGCATCGACCCGAACCGCATGCGCACCATCTCCTACGGCAAGGAGCGCCCGGTCGCGGTCTGTAACGACATCTCCTGCTGGTCGCAGAACCGCCGCGCCGTCACCGTGC
Organism: Bradyrhizobium sp. Pha-3; assembly: GCF_042258615.1. GTDB lineage: Bacteria > Pseudomonadota > Alphaproteobacteria > Rhizobiales > Xanthobacteraceae > Bradyrhizobium. The sequence goes on from NZ_CP170152.1 coordinate 1,515,855, forward strand.
TGAACGCCAGTTCCTGACGCGATCCTGGACGAGTTTGCCAAGCCGGCGCCTTCGGGCGCCGGTTTTGTTTTGGTCGCATGAAGGCCTGACCCGGCTTCATCAACATGAACGAAGCTGCGTGCAATTGGCCGCTTGCTTGTTCCACCGTCCGTACTAAACCGGTATCCGCGACGCTGTCCCGGATTTGAACTGCCAGTCACAATTCCGGCGTACTCCGTCTTTCAATGTCGCTCGCTTTTCACGTCGATCTCGTCGTCAGGGCAAAATGTCATCCAGGCTTCATTTTCTTTCCTCCGCCGCGGCGATCGCGGCGCTGTTCGCCGTTTCCGCACCAGCGTTTGCCCAATCCGACGATTCCGATGCCGAGATGCGGATCGAGCGGCTGGAGAACCAGCTCCGGCAGCTGACCGGCCAGAACGAGGAGCTGCAGTACCGCAACCGCCAGCTCGAGGAGCGCCTGCGCCAGCTCGGCGGCCAGCCGCCCGGCCCGAATGGACAGCCTCCGGCGGCCCAGCCCGGTGTCGCGGCGGCGCCGCCGGCGCAGCAGGGTTACCCGCAGGCGCAGCCAGGCTACGCCCAGCCGCAGCAAGGGTATGGCCGGCAGCCGCAGGGTGGCTATGACCAGCAGCAGATCGCGGCGCCCGCGCCGATCGTGCAGGAGCCGGCACCGGCGGCAGCTCCCCCCGGCCGCCGCGGCCGCGGCGACGCCTTCGATCCGACCCAGAATCCGAATGCCCCCGGCGCTCCGCGCGTGCTCGGTGGCGGCGGCCAGATGCCGATGCAGAACGATGCGGCGGTCGGCGCGCCGGGCGGCCGCGGAGCGGGCGAGCCGCTCGATCTCGGCAACACCAGTCCGCAGCGGGCGCCCGGCGCGAGCGCGGCCCTGACCACGTTGCCGCCGTCGGCGACGCCGAAGGACGAGTTCGACCTCGGCATCGGCTATATGCAACGCAAGGACTATGCGCTCGCCGAAGAGACGATGAAGAACTTCGCCACCAAGTATCCGAGCGATCCTTTGGTGGCGGATTCGCAATACTGGCTCGGCGAAAGCTATTTCCAGCGCCAGCAATATCGCGATGCTGCGGAAACCTTCCTCGGTGTGACCACCAAGTTCGACAAATCCGCGAAAGCGCCCGACGCGCTGCTGCGGCTCGGCCAGTCGCTGGCGGCGCTGAAGGAAAAGGAAGCCGCCTGCGCCGCGTTCGGCGAGATCACGCGGAAGTATCCGCGCGCGTCCGGCGGGGTCAAAGCTGCGGTTGACCGCGAGCAGAAGCGCGTGAAGTGCTAAACCAGCCGGGGGAGGCCGCTGCCGGCCTTTCCGCGACCTGCTGGTTCTGTGATGCCCGACGACCAATCCGCCATCCCGGCAAGGGACGCCAAGCGCCTGTTCGCAGGCCTGGCGCGCGCGCCGGCGATCGTGCTCGCGGTGTCGGGCGGTCCCGATTCCGTCGCGCTGATGTGGCTGGCCGCGCGCTGGCGCCGCGCGCTCGCGCAGGGACCGCGGCTGGTGGCGGTCACCGTCGATCACGGTCTGCGTGCTGAAGCGGCCCGCGAGGCCCGCGACGTCAAGCGGCTGGCGCGGAGCCTCGACCTGCCGCATCACACCTTGCGCTGGCGCGGGCCCAAGCCCAGCACCGGCCTGCCGGCAGCCGCGCGTGAGGCGCGCTATGGTCTGCTCGCGCAAGCCGCGCGCAAGCACGGCGCGACGCATATCCTGACCGCGCACACCCGTGACGACCAGGCCGAGACGCTGTTGATGCGGATGCTGCGCGGCAGTGGCGTCGCGGGTCTCTCGGCGATGGCGCGCGAGACCGAGCGCGACGGCATCATGCTGACGCGACCGTTGCTCGATATCTCGAAGGCGCAGTTGATAGCGACGCTGAAGAAGGCGCGCATCGGCTTTGCCGACGATCCGACCAACCGCGATCCGTCCTTCACGCGACCGCGGCTGCGCGCGCTGATGCCGCTGCTCGCGGAGGAGGGCGGCGACGCGCGGAACCTGGCGCGACTCGCCGCGCGGATCGCACGCGCCAACGCCGCGCTTGAGGTGCTGGTCGACGGCGCCGAGCGCTATCTTGCGTTGAAAAGCGAGCATAATCTCGATGCGGGCTTCGACGCGGCACTGTTCGCGGTGATGCCGGACGAAATCCGCCTCCGTTTGCTCAAGCGCGCCGTCGATCGCACCGGACATGAGGGGCCGGCCGAACTCGGCAAGATCGAAACCCTGCTCGCCGCGGTCGATGAGGCCGTCAATCAGCTCTTGGGACAAGGCGAATCCAAGCTGAAACAGACGCTTGCCGGAGCGGTCATCAGCGTCGCCTCCGGTCGCATCAGGATCAGCCCGGCGCCGCCTCGCCGGCCCCGTTCCCGCTGAGCCGGGTTCGATTGCTTCAACCGCTGTCATAATCCGGCAAGGAGGCTTAACCACCCCGGAAAAACACCGGATTCTGCGTCATTTTTTGACCGGGAATCGGGCTAGGATGCGGTAAATAGTCGTGCGCGGTTCCCTTGGCATCGACCCCCGCGGCACCTAGATTGTAGGGCATCGACGGGATGGATTCCCTGGGGATTCCCACAGAGCCTGCCCAAGGATTAGAGAGAGGCCGCGATCCGCGCGACCACGAAGGAAGACCATGAACGCCAATCTGCGGAATTTCGCCCTCTGGGTCATCATTGTCCTGCTGTTGCTGGCGTTGTTCACGCTTTTCCAGAATCCTGGCCAGCGCTCGTCGTCCTCCGACATCTCGTTCTCGCAGCTTCTCACTGAGGTCGATCAGGGCCATGTCCGCGACGTCGTGATTCAGGGGCCCGAGATTCACGGCACCTTCAACAACGGCACCAGCTTCCAGACCTACGCGCCGAGCGACCCGTCGCTCGTGAAGCGCCTCTATGACGCCAAGGTGCAGATCACCGCGAAGGCGCCTGGCGACAACGTGCCGTGGTTCGTCTCGCTGCTCGTCTCCTGGTTGCCGTTCATCGCGCTGATCGGCGTCTGGATATTCCTGTCGCGGCAGATGCAGGGCGGCGCCGGCAAGGCGATGGGCTTCGGCAAGTCGCGCGCCAAGATGCTGACCGAGGCGCATGGCCGCGTCACCTTCGAGGACGTCGCGGGTGTCGACGAGGCCAAGCAGGATTTGCAGGAGATCGTCGAATTCCTCCGCGACCCCGGCAAGTTCCAGCGGCTCGGCGGACGCATTCCGCGCGGCGTGCTATTGGTCGGCCCTCCCGGCACCGGCAAGACGCTGATCGCGCGCGCGGTCGCGGGTGAAGCCAACGTGCCGTTCTTCACGATCTCCGGTTCTGACTTCGTCGAAATGTTCGTCGGCGTCGGCGCGAGCCGTGTCCGCGACATGTTCGAGCAGGCCAAGAAGAACGCGCCGTGCATCATCTTCATCGACGAAATCGACGCGGTCGGCCGTCATCGCGGCGCCGGCCTCGGCGGTGGCAATGACGAACGCGAGCAGACGCTGAATCAGCTGCTGGTCGAGATGGACGGCTTCGAAGCCAATGAAGGCGTGATCCTGATCGCGGCGACCAACCGTCCCGACGTGCTCGATCCCGCGCTGCTGCGTCCCGGCCGCTTCGACCGTCAGGTCGTGGTGCCCAATCCGGACGTCGTCGGCCGCGAGCAGATCCTCAAGGTCCACGTCCGCAAGGTGCCGCTGGCGCCGGATATCAACCTCAAGACCATCGCGCGCGGCACCCCGGGCTTCTCGGGCGCCGACCTGATGAACCTCGTCAACGAGGCCGCGCTGACCGCCGCCCGCCGTAACAAGCGGATGGTGACGCAGGCCGAGTTCGAAGAGGCCAAGGACAAGGTGATGATGGGCGCCGAGCGCAAGTCGCTCGTCATGACCGAGGAAGAGAAGTTGCTGACGGCCTATCACGAGGGCGGCCACGCCATCGTCGGCCTCAACGTCGTCGCGACCGATCCGATCCACAAGGCGACCATCATTCCGCGCGGCCGTGCGCTGGGCATGGTGATGCAGCTGCCGGAGCGCGACAAGCTGTCGATGTCGCTGGAGCAGATGACCTCGCGCCTCGCCATCATGATGGGTGGCCGTGTCGCGGAAGAGCTGATCTTCGGCCGCGAGAAAGTGACCTCGGGCGCCGCCTCCGACATCGAGCAGGCGACCCGCCTTGCCCGCATGATGGTGACGCGCTGGGGCCTGTCGGAAGAGCTCGGCACCGTCTCCTATGGCGAGAACCAGGACGAGGTATTCTTGGGCATGTCGGTCTCGCGTACCCAGAATGCGTCCGAGGCGACGGTCCAGAAGATCGACTCCGAGATCAAGCGCCTGGTCGAGGAAGGCTACAAGGAAGCGACCCGGATCCTGACCGAGAAGCACGGCGACCTCGAAGCGCTGGCCAAGGGCCTGCTCGAGTTCGAGACGCTGACCGGCGACGAGATCATCGACCTGCTGAAGGGCAAGAAGCCCAACCGCGAGTCCGTGCTCGAGCCGTCGACGCCGCGCGCCTCCGCCGTGCCGCCGGCCGGCAAGTCGCGCCCGCGTCCCGATCCGGACACCGGCATGGAGCCGCAGCCGCAGGCGTAAGCCTCGCCCGCCATGGCCGGCACTCCCGGCAAACCGATTGTGCAAAAGCTCGGCCTCAAGCCGGGCTTTTGTATTTTTGTCGACGGGTTGTCCGTTCCCTATGGCGACATCGTTGGCGAGCTGCCCGCCGACGTGCGGATCGCGAAGACCGCGCGGGCGCCGCTCGATGCCGTGCATCTGTTCGCCGCCGAGGCCAAAGGGCTCGCCGCTAAGCTGCAGCGTTACCGCGAGGCGATCGCACCTCGCGGCATGATCTGGGTGTCGTGGCCGAAGAAGAGCTCAGGCGTCGCGACCGATCTTGACGACAGGGCGGTGCGCGAGATCGGGCTCGCGTCCGGTCTGGTCGACATCAAGGTCTGCGCCGTCGATGCGGTGTGGTCGGGGCTGAAATTCGTGATCCCGGTCAAGGAGCGCGGCAAGCGCTGAGGCTATTTCGAACCCTCTGCCGCCGGCGGGGCGCCGGCCGTCGTCTCGTCCGATCGCACATGGATGACGGCGATGTCGTCCCTGTAGAGCCGCTTCCAGCCCTTCAGGTGGTCCAGCGCGTTTCCGGCCGGAGAGTCTGAGCTCAGCAGCGTGGCGTCGATCCGGTATTTGTCGAGCAGGTCCAGCAGCTGACCGACGTCGCGGGCATCGAGCGCGGCGTAATAATCGAGCACGAATTGCTCGCCATAGAGCTCGGCGCGGCCGTCGATGAACACCTTCATGTCGCGGCTCACCATGTAGCCGCCGAACGGCGCGGTGCTGAACACGCGCTGCGCCTTGTGTTGCTGGAGGACGTCGACCGCGGCAACGGGCGAGAACGCCGGCAGGAATTTGAACTCGTGTTGCGCGACGAACATTGTCGTCGTCACCCACGCTCCGATCACCATCGCGATAGTGGCCAGGATCGTGACGACGGGGGCGGCGCGTCCTTCCTCGAAGCGGGCGGCGCGGACGCCTGCCATTCCCCATTGTTCGGCGATCGGCTTGGCGAGCACCAGCGGCGCGATGAAGGCGAACACCTCGATGTTGCGGATATGGCTCAGCGCCATCCAGATCAGCCCGAGCAGCAACAGGATCCGCGGCACCGATAGCGTCAGCCCGCGATAGCAGATGACGCCGATCAGGCCGAGCAGCGTGGCCTCGAAGAAGCTTGGCTTGCTGAAATCCGCGGGCAGCCATTCGCCGATCAGCGACAGCAGCTTGCCGAGGCTGAGGATCTTGGTCGCACCCAGCAGGCTATTCCAGCCGTAGGGCGTCACGCAGCTCGCGGCCAGCGCAGCGACGCCGAACAATCCCCATCGCACGATGAGCTGACGGCGGCGGCTGGGCTCCGCGCTCCACACCGCCTCCAGTCCGATCGGCCCGATCAGCGCCAGGCCGAGCACGAAGCCGCCATGTAGATTGGCCCACAGCGCCATCAGCGGCAGCAGCCACCATGACGGATGGGTGCGGCGATCCGCGGCCGACATCAGGCCGCCGATGAACGCCAGCAGCACCGGCAGTGCGAGCACATGCGGCCGCGCGAAGAAGTGGATCGTCGACAGCAGCAGCGCCAGCGCCGCGATCAGGAGTGCGCGCGCCGGATCGAAATACGGGCTCAGCAGATGCAGGAAGATCGCGACCGTCGCGCCGATCGCGACCGACGTCAGGATCACCGGTCCGGCCCAATCGCCGCCGTAGACGAGGGCATACGCCACCTGCGACAGCCACGAGCTCGAGATCCAGGGCTCGCCGAAACGGGTGAACGAGAACACGTCTGATGTCGGCATCACGCCGTGTTCGAGGATCCACTGTCCGACCTTGATCTGCCACTCCGTATCGGAATCGCGCAGCAGGATCTCACCGGCGGAGAGATAGAACAGATAAGCGCCGACGGCGGCGCACAGCGGCACCAGTCCTCGCATCGCGCTACGGCTGCTCACGCTGCTGGTGATGGAGAGTGACATGCGCTTTCTTGGCTCGGCCGGGGACATCGAGGCAACGCCACAACGCGACGTCGGGCGCACTCGACCACGGCTTCCGATAAATTCGGGTAAATGCGATCGCGATGTTGTGGGTCTGCGCGAGATCGGATGTCTCGATTTCGAGTGATCATCTTAGTGCGCGATTTACCATCGCAAGCCCCACCCGAACCCGTGTGCCGTTGGCGCCGCGCTTCCGTCGGCCGGAGGGTCGCCAGTTCAATCGGAGGTGGCGCGCGGCCGTCGCAAAATCCTTACAATTCCAGCTTGTCATTCAGTCTGAATAGATGTTCACTCCTTCAGACGGTTGCGGGATCAATCGTTCAAAACATTGAAGACGCGTGTGTTCTGCCGGTGGGCGCCGGCTAGGGCACACGGTGGGGGACGGAACGCCATGGTCTACCGGCGAACACATCAGGTCGTGAAACGGCTGGCTGCCCGGCGCAGCGCCATCCTGTCGGCTGCGCGGGACGCGGCGGCGGCGGGCGGCATGGCCGCGGTCCAGATCGCACCCGTCGCGGTGCGAGCCAATGTCGCGGCAGGTACTGTCTATCGCTATTTCCCGTCGAAGGCCGAGCTGATCTCGGAATTGATCACGGAGGTCTCGCGCGACGAGCTGTCCGCGATCCGGCGCGCCGCAGAGGCCGCGCCCGGACCGTCATCGGCGCTGGCCGCTGCGGTGACGACGATTGCGGTCCACGTGCTGTCGCAGCGCAAGCTGGCCTGGGGCATCCTGGCCGAGCCGGTCGATGTCGACGTCACTGCCTCGCGCCTCGCCAGCCGCCGCGATATTTCCGGCGAGCTTGCCATGCGCATCGACGCTGCCGTGCGCGCCGGACATCTGCCGGCGCAGGATACGGCGCTGGCCGCCACCGCCCTGCTCGGCGCGCTGCATGAAGCGCTGGTCGGCCCGCTCGCGCCGGCCAATCTGGACGATCCGATCAAGCTGCGCGATGCGGTGCAGACCGTGACGCTGCTCGCGCTGCGCGCGGTCGGCGTGATGGACGCGCGTGCCCGTGGACTCGTCGTGCAGGCGACGACCCCGGCGAAGGCGCTGGTCGGGGCCTGAGATCGCGGCTGCGCGGCGAACACTTCTGTCGCATTGGCGTTGTAGCTTTGCGGGCTGGGTTCAACCAACCTCACGGAGCAACACATGACGACGACCCATGGTTCGGCCAAATGGCAGGGCGGCATCAAGGACGGCAAGGGCGCGATCTCGACCAAGAGCGGCGCGCTCTCGGATTACCCCTATGGCTTCGCCAGCCGCTTCGAGGGCAAGCCCGGCTCGAATCCCGAAGAGCTGATCGGCGCGGCGCATGCCGCCTGCTTCACGATGGCGCTGTCGCTGATCCTCGGTGAAGCCAAGCTGACGGCCGAGCACATGGAGACCAAGGCCGACGTGACCCTGGAGAAGGTCGCCGACGGCTTCGCCATCACGGCAGTGCATCTGACGCTGTCGGCGAAGATCCCGGGCGCCGACAACGCCACGTTCCAGGAATTGGCGGGCAAGGCCAAGGCCGGATGTCCGGTGTCGAAGCTGCTCAACACCAAGATCACGCTCGACGCGTCGTTGCAGGGCTGACAGTCTGGAGCGCAGCATTGTGGCCACGCTGATGCGTGGCCCGGCGCGGCGGGTTAGCGCGTTTTCGAGCGAAGCCTGCCCCGCACTTGATGCGGGGTGGGCACCGGTTCGCGTGAAGAAAACGCGTCGAAACAAGAATCTACAGCTGCGCGTCGCCGTTCGGGCCGACCGAGGCGATGCGCAGCATATTGGTGGTGCCGGGCGCGCGCAGCGGCACGCCGGCGACGATGATGACGCGCTGGCCGGCCTTGGCAAAGCCGTCGCGGAACGCAATCGAGCCGGCCCGATCGACCATGTCGTCGAGATCGTGCGCGTCCTCGGCGACCACGCAGTGCACGCCCCACACCACCGCCAGCTTGCGGCCGGTGACGAGATTCGGCGTGATCGCGACCACCGGCACCTTCGGGCGCTCGCGCGCCACCCGGATTGCGGTCGAACCTGACGACGTCCAGCAGATGATCGCCGACAGATCGAGCGTCTCGGCGATCTGCCGCGCGGCATCGGCGATGGCATCGCCCACCGTCGGCTCCGGATCGGCACGCTGCGCGTTGAGCACGCCGCGGTAGGTCGGATCGCGCTCCACTTCCTCACCGATGCGGTTCATGGTCGAGACCGCTTCGACCGGGAATTTGCCGGCGGCGGATTCAGCCGACAGCATGATGGCGTCGGCGCCTTCGTAGACGGCGGTGGCGACGTCGGAGACCTCGGCGCGCGTCGGCACCGGCGCCTGGATCATCGACTCCAGCATCTGGGTTGCGACAACCACCGGCTTGCCGGCGCGCCGCGCCATCCGGGTCATCTGCTTCTGCAGGCTCGGCACCCGCTCCAGCGGCAGTTCGACGCCGAGATCGCCGCGCGCCACCATCAGCGCGTCCGACGCCTCGATGATGTCGGCGAGGCGGTCGATCGCCTGCGGCTTCTCGATCTTGGCCATCACGGCGGCGCGGCCGCGGATCATCTTCTTGGCCTCGATCACGTCCTCGGCACGCTGCACGAAGGACAGCGCGACCCAGTCGATCCCCTCCGGCAGCGCGGCTTCGAGATCGGCGCGGTCCTTTGGGGTCATCGCGGAGACCGGGAGGTCGGTGTCGGGCAGGCTGACGCCCTTGCGGTCCGACATCTTGCCGCCGATCACGACGCGCGTGACGGCGCGGTCGGGCGAGGTTTCCTCGGCGATCAGCCGCACCTTGCCGTCGTCGAGCAACAGCGCGTGGCCGGGCCGGAGCGCGGCAAGGATCTCCGGATGCGGGAGCTGGACGCGGCTGTTGTCGCCCGGCGTCTTGTCCGAATCCAGCGTGAAGCTCTGGCCGTTCTTGAGCTGGGTCGACCCTTCCGCGAAGGCGCCGACCCGCAGCTTCGGCCCCTGCAGGTCGACCAGGATGCCGATCGGCCGGCCGTAGCTCGATTCGACATTGCGGATGGTCTTGACCAGCTCCCGCATCTTGTCGTGCGGGGTATGGCTCATGTTGATGCGGAACACATCCGCGCCCGCCTCGAACAGCTTGCGGATCATCGCGCTGTCTGAGGAGGCCGGGCCGAGCGTTGCGAGGATCTTGATTCGGCGCAGTCGTCTCATTGTTTGTTTCCGGGCGGTGCGGCTGGCGGCAGGCCCGACGCGCCCGGAGGCGCTGCGCCCGGCGGCGGGTTGGGCAGGCCCGGCATTGCCCCGGGGCTTCCCGGGGCCACGCCGCCCGGCATTCCCGGCACTTTCTGCGGCTGTTGTTCGTTGGCTTCGGTCAGCTGGACGGTCCATGCACGCTGCTCGCCGGTGTCGACCTCGAAGAAGCCGGTGCGGTCAAAGCCCCGCGCCAGGCAATTCTCGGTGCCCTTGATGGTGAATTCCTTGTCGCGCGAGCACATGAAGGCCTGACCGGACCATTCGCCGCCGCGATCGTAGTCGAGAGCGTAGATGTAGTAGTAGCGCGCCACAAGATTGCCGCGCAGCAAGGTCTCGCAGGTTCGCGACGACACATTCCACCAGCCTTCCGTGGTCCAGCCCTCGGCATCCTTGTAGCCGAGCGCGATCCCGACCCGGCTCGAGGTGTTGTTGCAGAGCCGGAAATCGGCGGCCGCCGGGCTCGTCCACAGGCATGCCGCGACAAGCGCCAGCACCGGCAGGATGCCGGCCAGGATCAGGCGGATGGTGCGGGGAGCTGAGGCGAGAGAATCTGTTGGGCTCATGCGGCGAAGCTATATCAAATCATTGTCGATTTCGCGTGCCCGGCAGGCACTGTCAACGGACGGGCGCCCGTCTGCCACGCTGCGGGACCGTGGCAAGTTTGGCCGGACAGCTCCGTATTGCGCGTCGATATGGCAAAATCTGTGACAATTCCCACCTGATATCAATATGGTGAGCGCATCACACCGGGATCACGATCATGAGCATTGACGACAAAACCAGAACGGAACTTGAGGCCGCAGTGTTTCGGCGCCTTGTCGATCATCTCCGCAACCGGACCGATGTGCAGAACATCGACCTGATGAACCTCGCCGGCTTCTGCCGCAATTGCCTGTCCAACTGGATGAAGGAAGAGGCGGACGCCAAGGGCCTTGCCGTGAGCAAGGACGAGAGCCGCGAGGCGGTCTACGGCATGCCCTATGAGGAGTGGAAGGCGAAATATCAGGGCGGCGCGACGCCGGAGCAACTCGCGGCGATGAAGAAGGCTCAAAGCGGGCATTAATTCCCGATTGATGTGACGCCAGTTCCGGGGCCGTCAGCATCTCCTGTGGGCGCGCTGTGGATGAGCGCGATGTTTCCTTGACGGAACGTGCTCCAAAATCGAGGGTCGCCCCGCAACAAGCGGTGCGCGTGGCGCGTATTCGCGCGACATTTCATTGCCATTTCAGGAGTACGCGATGGCCACCACGTCTGCCGCCGTTCAGGATGAACCCGCAACGCGATTTGCCAAGGACCAGCTCAAGTCCATCATCGAGCGCATCGAGCGGCTGGAAGAGGAAAAGAAGACGATCTCGGACGATATCCGCGACGTCTATGCCGAAGCCAAGGGCAACGGCTTCGACGTCAAGGCGCTGCGCACCATCGTGCGCCTGCGCAAGCAGGATGCCAACGAGCGCCAGGAGCAGGAAACCATCCTGGAGACCTATATGCAGGCGCTCGGGATGCTCTGAGGCGGCGGGCGGGCCGGCCTGGCGTCGTCAAGCTGCCCGCCCAAGGTACTCCCTAAGGCCTGCGCGAGCCTCTCTCGAGGCTTGGGTGCAATCCCGGGATTTGCTAGACTGCCGGTGAGGTAACCGGGCAGAGCGTTCAGATGGACGTGCCAGGACCAGAGCGTCGGCTCGCTGCGGTCCTCGCCGCCGACATGGTCGGCTTTAGCCGCCTGATGGAGGCTGACGAGACGGGCACCCTTGCGCGCCTCAAGACCCATCGGATCGAACTGATCGATCCGGCCATCACCAAGAATCGCGGCCGCATCATCAAGACCACCGGCGATGGCCTGCTGGTCGAATTCCACAGTGTCGTCGATGCGGTGCTGTGCGCGGCCGAGGTGCAGCGCCGGATGGCCAAGCGCAACGCCGACGTCGCGCCGGCGCGGTGGATGCAGTTTCGCATCGGCATCAATCTCGGCGATGTGATCGTCGACGGCGCTGACATCTTCGGCGATGGCGTCAATGTCGCGTCCCGCCTCGAGGTGCTGGCCGAACCCGGCGGCATCTGCATTTCCGGCGCGGTCCGCGATCAGGTCGGCGATCGTCTGGAGGATCTGAGCTTCGAGGATCTCGGCGACCAGACCGTCAAGAACATCGCGCGACCGATCCGGGTTTTCCGCATCCATCTCGAATCGGGCGCCAGATCCGCAACCGACCATCCGAGCGCGGCGGCCGCCCCTGTCGTCGCCAAGAAGCCCTCGATCGCCGTGCTGCCGCTGGTCAATATGAGCGGCGATCCCGAGCAGGAATTCTTCGCCGACGGCCTCACCGAGGACATCATCACCGAGCTGTCGCGCTTCCACGATCTGCTCGTGATCTCGCGCAACTCGACCTTCGTGTACAAGGGCAAGGCCGTGAAGGTGCAGGACGTCGCGAAGGAATTCGCGGTAGACTATGTGCTGGAAGGCAGCGTGCGCAAGGCAGGCGGCCGGATCCGCGTCACGGTGCAGCTGATCGATGCCGAGGCCGACCGGCACGTCTGGGCCGAACGCTACGACCGCGAACTCGCCGACATCTTCGCCATCCAGGACGAGATGACGCGTGCGATCGTGTCGACCTTGCCGGGCCGTGTCGAGGCCGCCGCCCATGACCGCGTCAAGCGCAAGCCGACCGACAACATGGCGGCCTATGAGTGCGTGCTCGCCGCCAAGGTGCTGCATCATCGCTCGGCGCGCGACGACAATGCGGAGGCGCAGCGCCTGCTCGAGCGGGCCATCGTGCTCGATCCCAACTACGCCCATGCGCACGCCTGGCGGGCCTGCGTGCTCGGGCAGACCTGGGTCTACAATTGGTGCGACGATCGCGACGCGACCTTCGCGCAGGTGGCCGCGGAGCTCGAGATCGCGCTCAAGCTCGACGACAACGACAGCGACGTGCACCGGATCCTCGCCGCGCTGAACCTCAACCGCGACGACCACGACAAGGCGGCCTTCCACCAGGAGCGCGCGCTCGCGCTCAATCCCAACTACGATCTCGTCGTCGTGCAGCAGGGCGAACTCCTGACCTGGCTCGGGCGGCCGGAGGAGGGCATCGACTGGATCAAGCGGGCGATGCGCCTCAACCCGTTCCATCCGGAGCGGTTCTGGAGTCATCTCGGCCGGGCCTGCTACTGTGCCGAGAAATACGCCGACGCGGCCGAGGCGTTCTCGCGGATCACGCGGCCCGACCACACCCATCACGCCTTCCTCGCCGCAACGCTGGCGCAGATGGGCAACGCGGTGGCGGCCACAGCCCACGCCGCCGAGGTGATGAAGCGCGAGCCGAGCTTCTCGGTCGCCGGGCATTTGGCAACCCAGCACTACAAGCGCGAGCCAGACCGGGCGCGCTACGAGGCCGGCCTGCTCAAGGCAGGGCTGCCGGCCTGATCGGCCGATGAAATGATCTTGTCGGCGGCGGAGGTTCAGCGCAGCGAGGCGGTGCGCAGCACGAAGGATTGGGTCGTCAGGAGGGCGGTCGCCGAGCCCGAGAAGTGATCGCAAGTCATGCCCATCATCGGATCTTCCGAGAAGGTCATGGCGACGGCGGCCTGCGGCTTCACGAAGTGAGCCCGCATCATGTTCATGTCGGTGTCGCCAAGCACCGTGGTCAGCATGCCGCTGCTCGCGCTCGGCGCCAGCATCACGACGCGCATCCAGATGTCGTTGCCCTTGGCGGCCGAGATCCGCGCCGACGTCGTGATCACGCCCTGGCTAGGGGTGCCCTTCGCAACGACGGTGTTGATTTCGGTGGCCGGCGCCGCCGCATTGCGCGCCGGGCGCACATTGCGCGGGATCGGCGCGGTCGCAGCGACGATGTTGGCGCGATCGACCGGTGAGGACGCAGCCGGCGCATAAGCGAGCGCCTTGTTGAAATTCTCGGCCGTGCTGGCGGTGGTCTGCGGATCCGAACCGCCGACTGCCTCACGCGCCTTCAGCGCGGCGATCTGCGCGGCCGATGCCTGCTTCGGCGCCGCGGACTCGTCACCCCAGAAGCCGCGAGCATTGATGATGTCGGCGGGCGATTGCGGCGCGGTGTTCTCGGCCGTCTGCACCACCTGCACCGCCGGCTTCGCCTTCGGCATCGGGACGAGCTGCGCGTCGGCGGCGGCGAGCTGGATGGCGGCGGCGAATTGCTGCGGCTTGGCGCGCGGCAGCGGAACAGGGTCGGCGGATTTCGCAGGGGCCGCGGCCGCAACCACGGTGGCAGCGGGCTTGTCGTTCACGGCGGCCGCGCCTTCGTCTTCGTCGTCACCCGACTTGCCGCCACCGAACAGCCTCGCGAACAGGGTCGGCTTGCTGATGGTCGCAGCATCGTCGCCATTGCCGCGGCGCTCGATGTCGGCCTTGGCGAGTTCATAGCCCTTCAGCGGCGTGCCGTCGGTCGGAACATGGACGGTGCGGCCGTCGGGGAACACCCGGACCAGCTGCTCGCGGGTCATCCGCGGCCAGTGGCGAATGCCGCCGGTGTCGAGATGCACGAAGGGCGAGCCCGAGGTCGGATAGAAGCCGACGCCGCCGCGCTGCAGGCGCAGGCCGGCGAAGCGGATCTGCTCCAGCGGCACGCCGGGAATGAAGAAGTCCATCGCATGCCCCAGCATGTGCTGGCTGTGGCGCGCAACGCCCGAGGAGCGGCGGCGGAGCATGGCGTTGGTGGCAGGGGCGCGATAGGCGGAGATGATCTGGATCGGCTGTTTGCCGCCGACGTCGTTATAGACTTCCCAGAGGATGTCGAACAAATGACGGTCCATCACCGTCTCGTCCTGGGAGCGCCAGTCGCGCAGGAAGTGATTGAGCTGCTTCAGCGCGGCCTCGTCGTAGCGGCCATCGCGCTTGAAGGTGATGGTGAGGTCTTCGCCGGAATGGGTGTGGTGGAAGGAGAGGGTGCGGGTCTGGTTCAGCGCCGTCGCATCGTGCACCGAACCTGCACCCGCCAACAGCAATAGCGCGGTCAGGCCGACTTGGTACCCGGCCTTAGGCAGCGACAGCGGATTGTAGCGGCGTGCGAAAACAGCCAGCACTATGAGCCCACCCAGTCGACGAGCGTTCGGTCGGCATCCTCGCAGACCCCCTGCGGAAGACGGTGAACGCTTTCTTAAAGCGGGAGGGTTAACCGAGGTTTACCGACCCGCCCCCAAGTTGGGCTTAACTAACTGGGCGAGTGTGGCAAAAGATAGCCCTGATCCCTGGACCCCAAGGGAAATGGTTAACGTAAACGATCTCGCTTTTTGAGCGAGATCGTTGATTTTGCTTCAAAATTTATCGCAATCGGGCGGAGAAGCAGTTTAGCGGGTGATCACCCGGCGCTGCTGCTGGGCCTGGCCGCGGCGGGCCGGCTGCGGCTCCGGCTGGCCGAATCCACCGAACAGGCGCTCGAAGAAGTTCGGTCCGGAGGAGCCAAAGCCGCTGTTGTCACCGGCGACGTTAACGCCCGGGGGCAGGCTGCTGCTCGGCGGCCGCGCGTAGCTCGGCTGGGCATGCGCCACCACGGTTTCGAGATCCTTGCCGCGGCTGTTCTTGAGCAGCGACAGCATGGCGGCGTCGCGGCCGTAGATGTCCCTGCGGATTTGCAGCTTGCCGGCGTCGTCCACGAACGCGGTCTGATAGGTGATGTTGACCGGGATCGGCGTCGGGAATTTCAGATCGACTTCGCTCGAGCCGTACATGCTGCGGATCCGCTCCGGCGTGTAGTGCTGGTTCGGCTCGGTGATGTTGAGCAGCACGGACGCGTACTGATCCGGATTCTGCACGCGCATGCAGCCGTGGCTGAAGGCGCGCTCATCCTTCGCGAACAGATACTTGTCCGGCGTGTCGTGCTGATAGACCAGGAACTTGTTCGGGAAATTGAAGCGGATGCGGCCGAGTGCGTTGGCTTCGCCGGGCGGCTGCGAGACGTGGATCGAGCCGTCGCGGTTGCGCTCGAGCTTGAGGCCCATGCGCTGCAGCACCGTCGGATCCTGCTGCAGGGCCGGCAGATACTCGTTGTAGATGATCGACGGCGGCACGTTCCAGGTCGGGTTGACCGTGATGTACTTCATCGTCTCGGTCAAAAGCGGCGTGGCGTGCTGCCCGGGCTTGCCGGTGACGACGCGCGTGGTCCAGACCTGCGCGCCGTTCTGCATCACCTTCAGCGTGTAGTCCGGGATGTTGAGGATCACATAGGCATTGCCGACATTGGCCGCGCCGAGCTGGCGGGGCAGCCAGCGCCAGCGCTCCATGTTGACGAGCACGGTGTCGATCTGGCGGTCGCGCTTCGGGTTGTTCAGCGCCTTCACCGTGCGCTCGTCGAGCACGCCTGTCGCCTTGAGGTCG
The DNA here is from genome assembly GCF_042258615.1 of Bradyrhizobium sp. Pha-3. Classification (GTDB taxonomy): domain Bacteria; phylum Pseudomonadota; class Alphaproteobacteria; order Rhizobiales; family Xanthobacteraceae; genus Bradyrhizobium. The sequence continues at coordinate 1,531,894 of NZ_CP170152.1, forward strand.
ACGCTGCTCTGGAATTTCTCCACGGCGCGCGCCACCGTCGCGTCATACTTGGTGCTGTCGGCATCCTCGGTGACACCGAGCTTGTTGCGCAGGTCCGGCACGCGCGGATCGTCCATCTCGACCGCGGCCTGCTTCTTGCGCGCGGGGACGTATCTCAGCGTCGGGCCGTCGGCGATCGTGATCACCGGGCCGTCGCCCTGGCCACGCAGCTCGGCGAGCTTCTTCTTCAGCTCCTTGTAGAGCTTCTGCGGCGGGTTGTAGCCGTCGAGCGCGGCGGAGGCGTCCTTGGCCGAGGTCACATTGGTGAACACTTCCGCCGGATCGATCGGGTGTTCCGGATAGAGGATGTCCGCCGACACCTGCGACCAGTGCATGCGGCCGCTCTGGGCCTGCCGTGCATAGTCCAGCATGCTGGCCGCGAGCTTCAGCTCGGCGTCGGCCAGCGCATCGGGCGTCGTCGCAGCAGTGAAATCCGGCACCGGATAGTCTGATGCATCGAGGCCGTCGGCGGCCGCATCCTTCAGGCGGGCGATCACGCCCTTGCCGGCATCGGTCAGCTTGCCGGCCTTGGTGAAGACGGGTGCATATTCGCGCGCCGAATAGAACTTCTCGGCCGCGGCGCGCTCGTTCTTGCGATCGAAGGTGCGCAGCGACTTGTTGGCGAGCAGCTCGCGCAGCTTGTCGGCGACCGGCTGATCCTCGGCGGCAACGTTGCTTGCGGCCTTTGCGGGTTCGGTCGCCGGAGCAGCGGCCGTCGCGGGAGCCGGAGCTGCAGCGGGCGCCGTGGCCGTTGCGGGCGCGGGGCTTGCGGAAGGCGCCGTTGCGGTTGCAGGGGCGGGTGAGGCGGCAGCCGGCGCGACCGCTGTATCGGTCTTCGGCGCATCGATAGCCTTGGTCGCCGGCGCGGTGGCGACATCGGCGGGCTTCGGCTCGACAGCCTTTGCCGTCGCGCTCGGTTCTGCCGGCTTTGCATCGAGAGGCTTGGCCTCGACAGGCTTGGCATCGAGAGGCTTGGCTTCGGTGGCCTGCACCTCGGCCGGCTTCACGTCCGTCGGCTTGGCTGCGTCAGGCAGCGCGGCGGTGGTGTCGGCCTTGAAATCGCTTGCGGTGGGTGGCGGCACATTGGCCGGTTCGGGGCGCGGGATCGCGGCGTCGATCGCCAGTTCCGAGGCGCTGGAGCGAGTCGTGTCCTGCGCGAAGGCCGAGCTCGCGGACACCGTGAGGAAAGTCGCCGCGACGGCCATCAACACGCGGTCAAATCCTCGACGGTTGTTCGAACAGTCACGCATTTTCGCACCCCCTGGGTGGAACTGCCCCCAGAGTCTGGAACAGTTCAAATCGGTATTCGGTTTCATAGCTTGCGCGAAAGCGCCGGCTTCTCAAACGACTCGTATGCCTGCACGCAACTAACGCAGACGATACATTTGCCCCTCTTATGCAGCCAGCGCCTTGCGGGGCAACTCACGACAAACTGACCTCGAAGCAGCTGATTTCGCTCGGGCCGTGCGTTTTTGCCACGCGGCACAGCCTTTGTCTGTCACCGACGGGACACGGTTCAAAAGGTTCCCTGGTATTGTCTTGTCGGCTCAGGTTTAGCTGGCGTCGCTTGTGCGCGTGCCGGCCGCGGCTTCGTCGAGCTTGCGGTAGAGCGTCGAGCGGCCGATCTTGAGGCGGCGCGCGACCTCCGACATCTGGCCGCGATAATGCGAAATCGCGAACCGGATGATCTCGTTCTCGAGATCTTCTAGCGGGCGCACCTCGCCTGCGGCAGTGAGCATCGACAGCCCACCCGCCGTGGGCAGGGCAGAGGTGACCGGTATTTCGTTACCAGAGATCATGGCGGGCGCCGTGGACGGCGACACCACCAGCGGCTCGCTCTGCAACGATTTGCCTTCCGGCACCGGGTGCGTCGCTCCTTGCGGGAAGTCGGCGAGCCCGAGCTGGTCGCCGTCGCTCATCACCACGGCGCGATACACCGTGTTCTCGAGCTGGCGGATGTTGCCCGGCCAATCGAGCTGCGCCAGATGCGCCATCGCATCGCCGCTGATGCCGGTGATGTTGCGGTTTTCTTCGGCGCAGAATCGCGCCAGGAAATGCCGCAGCAGATGCGGGATGTCCTCGCGCCGCTGCCGCAGCGCCGGGATGGTCAGCGGCAGCACATGCAGGCGATAGAACAGGTCCTCGCGGAACTGGCCGGCTTTCACGAGATCGAGCAGCTTGCGGTTGGTTGCCGAGATGATCCGGACATCGACCTTGACCGGCTTGCGGCCGCCGACGGCCTCGACGGTGCCTTCCTGCAGCGCGCGCAACAGTTTCACCTGCGTGGCCAGCGGCAATTCGCCGACCTCGTCGAGGAACAGCGTGCCGCCATGGGCCTCGACGAACTTGCCCTGGTGACGCTCGGTGGCGCCGGTGAAGGCGCCCTTCTCATGGCCGAACAGGATCGATTCGACGAGATTGTCCGGGATCGCGCCGCAGTTCACCGCGACGAACGGCTTGGCCTTGCGCTCGCTGCTGCCGTGGATGGCGCGCGCGAACAGTTCCTTGCCGACGCCGGACTCGCCTTCGATCAGCACCGGGATGGTCGAGGATGCAGCCTTCTGCGCCGTGCGCAGCACCCCGGCCATCGCCTCGCTGCGGGTGATGATGTCGGAGAAGGTCAGCCGGCCCTCGCGGCTGTGGCGGATGCGCTGCAATTCGCCCTTCAGCGCCGACGCGTTGAGGGCGTTGCGCAGGGACACCTGCAGCCGCTCGAAGCCGACCGGCTTGACAACGAAATCCTGGGCACCGGCGCGCATCGCCGACACCACATTGTCGATGCCGCCATGCGCGGTCTGCACGATGACCGGGACGTTCAAACCAGCTTCACGAATTTTTGCGAGGACTCCGAGACCGTCGAGGCCCGGCATCACGAGGTCGAGCACGACGGCATCGATCGCCTGCGTCTCGGATGCGGTCAGGGCCGCTACCGCCGCGTCGCCACTGTCCACGACGAGGGGCTCATAGCCGCACTTCTGCACCATGTTTTCAACCAAACGACGCTGTACTGCGTCATCATCGGCGATCAAAATGGTGGCAGCCATGGTTTTCCCCGCACGCTACGTTTATTTGTCTCGAATCGGGGCAATGTCGCCGATGCCGATTAACGCACTCTTAAACCTTGCAAACCCGCTTTGATTCCGCCGCCGCCGACATCGTTCCGACTGAAGTAAGGTTACGAACAAGATGACCTCGCGCTCCAAAACTGCCTCCCCCAAGTCTGCTCCCAGCAAGTCTGCTCCTGGCAAGTCCACTCTCAGCAAGGCCGCTCTCCGCAAGGAAGCCGCGCTGCGCAAGACGGCCCCGCAGCGTAAGCCCGCCGCAGCGAGCCCGGCGGCGAAACAGGCAGCCGGCAAGGCCGGCAAGCTTCCGGAATGGAATCTGGCGGATCTCTACTCCGGTATCGACGCGCCGGAAGTCGCACGCGATTTGCAGAAAATGGATGCAGATTGCGTCGCGTTTGAGACCGACTACAAGGGCAAGCTTGCCGAAAATACCGGCAAGGAAGGCGGCGGAAAGTGGCTTGCCGAGGCAGTCAGGCGCTACGAGGCGATCGACGATCTGGCCGGCCGTCTCGGCTCTTATGCCGGCCTGGTCCATGCCGGCGACAGCGTCGATCCCGCGATCTCGAAATTCTATGGCGACGTCTCCGAACGGCTGACGGCCGCATCCGTGCACCTCCTGTTCTTCTCGCTCGAGCTCAATCGGGTTGACGATGATGTGATCGAGCGCGCGATGGCCGAACCCGCGCTCGGGCATTACCGGCCGTGGATCGAAGATCTGCGCAAGGACAAGCCGTACCAGCTCGAGGACCGCGTCGAGCAACTCTTCCACGAAAAGGCGCAGAGCGGCTACGCGGCCTGGAACCGGCTGTTCGACCAGACCGTCTCCAGCCTGCGCTTCAAGGTCGCGGGCAAGGACCTCGCGATCGAGCCGACGCTGAACCTGTTGCAGGACAAGGCCGGCGACAAGCGCAAGGCGGCCGCGCAGGCGCTCGCCAAGACCTTCAAGGACAATGAGCGCACCTTCGCGCTGATCACCAACACCCTGGCCAAGGACAAGGAAATCTCCGACCGCTGGAGGGGCTTCCAGGACGTCGCGGATTCCCGCCATCTCAACAACCGGGTCGAGCGCGAGGTGGTCGATGCGCTGGTCGCCTCGGTGCGCGCGGCCTATCCGAAGCTGTCGCACCGCTATTACGCGTTGAAGGCCGGCTGGTTCAAAAAGAAGAAGCTGCCGCACTGGGACCGCAACGCGCCGCTGCCGTTCGCGGCGACCGGCACCATCGCCTGGCCCGAGGCGCGCAACATGGTGCTGTCGGCCTATAACGGCTTCTCGCCCAAGATGGCCGAGATCGCGGAGCGCTTCTTCAGCGATCGCTGGATCGATGCGCCGGTGCGTCCCGGCAAGGCGCCCGGTGCGTTCTCGCATCCGACCACGCCGTCGGCGCATCCCTATGTGCTGATGAATTATCAGGGCAAGCCGCGCGACGTGATGACGCTGGCGCATGAGCTCGGCCATGGCGTCCATCAGGTGCTGGCGGCGAAGAACGGCGCGTTGATGGCGCCGACGCCGCTGACGCTGGCGGAAACCGCGAGCGTGTTCGGCGAGATGCTGACCTTCAAGCGGCTGTTGTCGCAGACCAGGAACGCCAAGCAGCGCCAGGCGCTGCTCGCGGGCAAGGTCGAGGACATGATCAACACCGTGGTGCGGCAGATCGCGTTCTATTCATTCGAGCGTGCGGTTCATACCGAGCGCAAGAATGGCGAGCTCACCGCCGAGCGGATCGGCGAGCTGTGGCTCAGCGTGCAGGGTGAGAGCCTCGGGCCCGCGATCGAGATCAAGCCGGGGTACGAGACGTTCTGGATGTACATCCCGCACTTCATCCACTCGCCGTTCTACGTCTACGCCTATGCGTTCGGCGATTGCCTGGTGAACTCGCTCTACGCGGTCTACGAGCACGCGTCCGAGGGGTTCGCCGAGCGTTATCTCGACATGCTCGCCGCCGGCGGCACCAAGCATTACTCCGAGCTGCTGCGGCCGTTCGGGCTTGACGCCAAGGACCCGAAATTCTGGGACGGCGGCCTGTCCGTCATCGCCGGCATGATCGACGAGCTGGAGACGATGGACTGACGACCGTCGGCCTTCCGGCTGGCCCAGCATCAGATTCGCTCGGCGTTTGTTGCGCCTCACGGCATGATCGTCCCGTGACGCCCACGTTTGGGAGATCAATCCTGCCCGAGGGGCGGCCGCAGGGCCGTCGCTCGAGGGGTGAATCGGGGACGATTTGCGCTTCAAATCGCCCGATCGGGAGCACGCCGTTGCCCTGACAATCTGTTTGCGGTAATGGCTCGCAGAACGCGAATTTCTGACTGGGGACAGCGATGGCAGACCATAGCGAAGTGGCCTATACGACCGCCGACGGCAACGATTACGTGGCGCATGAGCAGACCTATGAAGGGTTTCTCGTGCTGGTCAAATACGGCACCATCAGCGTCGCCATCATCCTCGCCTTGATGGCCTATTTCCTGGTCTGATCCCTGATCGGCTAGCGGCATCGCCGTCCCGCGGCGGTGCCGGAATTCCTGTCGAAACCCGGATGGAAAAACCGGGTATCCAATCTGGCGAAAATAACGCTAGTTTGAAGACGCGTGCGCCGCTCGCGCCGCCGGAGGGCCCATGAAGATCGCCGTTGCCAAGGAAATCGATGCGTCCGAGCCGCGGGTTGCGGTTTCGCCCGATACCATCAAGAAGTTCAAGGCGATCGGCGCCGAGGTCGCCGTTGAGCCGGGCGCGGGCGTCAAGTCGGGGCTGCCCGATTCGGAGCTTGTCGCGGCGGGCGCCACCGTTAGCGCCGATGCGCTCAAGGACGCCGACATCATCATCAAGGTGAAGCGGCCCGAGGCCTCCGAACTGGCGAAGTACAAGCGCGGCGCGCTGGTGATCGCGATCATGGACCCCTACGGCAACGAGGCCGCGCTGAAGGCGATGGCCGATGCCGGCGTGTCGGCCTTCGCGATGGAGCTGATGCCGCGCATCACCCGCGCCCAGGTGATGGACGTGCTGTCCTCGCAGGCCAATTTGGCCGGCTACCGGGCGGTGATCGAGGGCGCCGAAGCCTTCGGCCGCGCTTTCCCGATGATGATGACCGCCGCCGGCACCGTGCCGGCCGCCAAGGTGTTCGTGATGGGGGTCGGCGTCGCCGGCCTGCAGGCGATCGCGACCGCGCGCCGGCTCGGTGCCGTCGTCACCGCGACCGACGTGCGGCCTGCCACCAAGGAGCAGGTGGAGAGCCTCGGCGCCAAATTCCTCGCCGTCGAGGACGAGGAGTTCAAGAACGCGCAGACCGCCGGCGGCTACGCCAAGGAGATGTCGAAAGAATACCAGGCCAAGCAGGCCGCGCTGACCGCCGAGCACATCAAGAAGCAGGACATCGTGATCACCACCGCGCTGATCCCGGGCCGTCCGGCGCCGAAGCTGGTGTCGGGCGAGATGGTGAAGTCGATGAAGCCGGGCTCGGTGCTGGTCGATCTCGCGGTCGAGCGCGGCGGCAATGTCGAGGGCGCAAGGCCCGGCGAGGTGGTCGAAACCGACGGCATCAAGATCGTCGGCTACACCAACGTCGCCGGCCGCGTCGCCGCCTCGGCCTCGAGCCTCTATGCGCGCAACCTGTTCTCGTTCATCGAGACGATGGTCGACAAGGCCAACAAGGCGCTCGCGGTCAATTGGGACGACGAGCTGGTGAAGGCCACCGCGCTGACCAAAGACGGCGCCGTCATCCATCCCAACTTCCAGCCGAAGTAAGGAGACAAGCCATGGAGCATCTCGCGCAGGCCGTCGATCCGTTCGTGTTCCGGCTGTCGATCTTCGTTCTTGCCGTGTTCGTCGGCTACTTCGTGGTGTGGTCGGTGACCCCCGCGCTGCATACCCCGCTGATGAGCGTGACCAACGCGATCTCGTCGGTGATCGTGGTCGGCGCGCTGCTCGCGGTCGGCGTCGGCATGGTGTCGAGCGGCTCGGGCTGGGCCCGCGGCTTCGGCTTCGTCGCGCTGATCTTCGCCTGCGTGAACATCTTCGGCGGCTTCCTGGTCACCCAGCGCATGCTGGCGATGTACAAGAAGAAAGCCAAGTGAGCGGCGTGCACCTCGGGGTGACGAAGACAAAGGGGGACCTGAGATGAACGCCAATCTGGCTGCTGTTCTGTACCTCGTGGCGGGGGTGCTGTTCATCCTGTCGCTGCGCGGCCTGTCGAGCCCGGCATCGTCGCGCCAGGGCAACATGTTCGGCATGATCGGCATGGCGATCGCGGTCGCCACCACGCTGGCGAGCCATCCGCCGGCCGACGGCATCGCCTGGCTCTTGGTGATCGTCGCGATCGCGATCGGCGGCGGCATCGGCGCGGTGATCGCGCGGCGGGTGCCGATGACCTCGATGCCGGAGCTGGTCGCCGCGTTCCACTCGCTGGTCGGCATGGCCGCGGTGCTGGTCGCCGCCGGCGCGTTCTACGCGCCCGAGGCGTTCGATATCGGCACGCCCGGCAACATCCATCCGCAGAGCCTGGTCGAGATGTCGCTCGGCGTTGCGATCGGCGCCCTGACCTTCACCGGCTCGGTGATCGCGTTCCTGAAGCTGTCGGCCCGCATGAGCGGCGCGCCGATCATCCTGCCGTTCCGCCACGTCATCAACATCGTGCTGGCCTTGGCGCTGGTGTTCTTCATCGTCGGCCTCGTGATGAGCGGCAGCGCGCTCGACTTCTGGCTGATCACGATCATCGCGCTGGCGCTCGGCGTCTTGATGATCATCCCGATCGGCGGCGCCGACATGCCGGTCGTGATCTCGATGCTGAACTCCTACTCCGGCTGGGCCGCGGCCGGCATCGGCTTCACGCTCGGCAACTCGGCGCTGATCATCACCGGCGCGCTGGTCGGCTCAAGCGGCGCGATCCTGTCCTACATCATGTGCCATGCGATGAACCGCTCGTTCATCTCGGTGATCCTCGGCGGCTTCGGCGGCGAGACCGCGGCGGCCGGCGGCGGCTCGGGCGAGCAGAAGCCCGCAAAACTCGGCTCGGCGGACGATGCCGCCTTCATCATGAAGAACGCCTCCAAGGTCATCATCGTGCCCGGCTACGGCATGGCGGTGGCGCAGGCCCAGCACGCGCTGCGCGAGATGGCCGACCTCCTGAAGAAGGAAGGCGTCGAGGTGAAATACGCCATTCACCCGGTGGCGGGCCGCATGCCCGGCCACATGAACGTGCTGCTGGCCGAGGCCAACGTGCCCTATGACGAGGTGTTCGAGCTCGAGGACATCAACTCGGAGTTCGCCCAGGCCGACATCGCCTTCGTGATCGGCGCCAACGACGTCACCAACCCGGCGGCGGAAGAGGACAAGACCTCGCCGATCTACGGCATGCCGGTGCTGCAGGTCTGGAAGGCCGGCACCGTGATGTTCATCAAGCGCTCGCTGGCGTCGGGCTATGCCGGCATCGACAACCCGCTGTTCTACCGCGACAACACCATGATGCTGCTCGGCGACGCCAAGAAGGTCACCGAGAACATCGTCAAGGCGATGTAGGGCGGGCAGTGAATGGCGCTGAACCGGGAGTGGCATCGACAGCATCGCATGCCGCCTCGGACCACCCGCGAGCAGCGCATCAAGTGGCATGTCGCGCATGCGGTGGCGTGCGCGTGTCGGCCGATCCCCGACAGCATCAGGGTTGACGTCGAGCAGCTGCTCAAGCTCCGCGGCAAGACATAGCTGCGGCTCCGGTGATGGCGCTGGCACTCGCAATCCTGAAATGGCTCGTGATCGCCGCGGTCGTCGTCTATCTCGGCGGGCTCGCGGTGCTGTACGTCAAGCAGCGCGAATTGCTGTTTCCGATCCCGCCGGTCGGGCGGACGGCGCCCGCAGCCGCCGGCCTTCCCGAAGCGGAGGAGCATGTCCTGACCACTGATGATGGCGAGAAGGTCATCGTCTGGCATGTGCCGGCGAAGCCGGGCCGGCCGGTCGTGCTGTTCTTTCCCGGCAATGGCGATTTCCTGGCCGGCCGCGTGGCGCGCTTCAAGGGCATCACGGCCGACGGCACCGGGCTGGTGGCGCTGTCCTACCGGGGCTACGCCGGCTCGAGCGGTTCTCCGAGCGAGCAGGGGCTGTTGCAGGACGCCGCGGCCGCTTACGCGTTCACCACCGCGCGCTACCGCGCCGAGCAGATCGTGGCGTGGGGATTCTCCCTCGGTACCGGCGTTGCGGTCGCGCTCGCCGCCGAGCATCCGGTCGGCAGGCTGATCCTGGAGGCGCCCTATACCTCAACGGCCGACGTTGCCGGTGCGCACTTCTGGTTTGTGCCGGTCAGCCTGCTGATGCGGGATCAATTCCACTCCGACCGGCGAATCACCAGCGTCACGGAGCCGCTGCTGATCATCCATGGCAGCGACGATCCGGTGATCCCGATCGGCTTCGGCGAGCGGCTGTTCGGCCTCGCCCACGAACCCAAGCAGTTCGTGCGCCTGCCCGGCGGCGGGCACGACGATCTCGATAATTTCGGTGCGATGGATCCCGCGCGGCGGTTTATCGACGCCGCAAGAGGCTGACGGCGGCGATTGTCTGTCGCATAATCGGAGCCAATGACGTGAGGGGGCCCCCACAATGAGCGCACACGGACCGATGCCACGGTCGGCCTGGCTGTATCCCGTTCTGGCGGTGCTGTTGTTTGCCGCGGTCTCGGCCACCGGCTACAGCTTCGCGCCATCGGCCGGGGGCTGGGTGTTCGCGGCCGTGCTGCTGGTGATTCTGTTCGGCACCGTGTTTGCGGCCGTCCATCATGCCGAGATGATTGCCGAGCGGATCGGCGAGCCGTTCGGCACGCTGCTGTTGACGCTGGCCGTGACGGTCATCGAGGTGGCTCTGATCTCGACCATCATGCTGGGCGACACGCCGGCGCCGACGCTCGCGCGCGACACCGTGTTCGCGGTGGTGATGATCGTCTGCAACGGCCTGGTCGGGCTCTGCATCTTCATCGGCGGCATCCGCTACCGCGAGCAGGATTTTCAGATCACCGGCGCCAACCTTTACCTCAGCGTGCTGTTCGTGCTCGCGACCATCACGCTCGACATGCCGAATTTCACGCTTACCGCGCCGGGCCCGATCTACTCCACGGCCCAACTCGCCGTGATCAGCGTCGTGACCCTGCTGCTCTATGCGGTGTTCCTCTACACCCAGACCATCCGTCACCGCGATTATTTCGTCAGCGGCGCCAATGAGGCGGCGGCGCATGGCGAGGTGATGTCGGACCGCATGACGGCGATCAGCGTTGCCCTGCTGCTGGTTTCGCTGCTGGCGGTGGTGCTGCTGGCCAAGAAATTCTCGCTGGTGGTCGATGTCGTCACCGTCAAGATCGGCGCGCCGCCGGCCTTTGCCGGTCTGGTGGTGGCGGCGCTGATCCTGCTGCCGGAGAGCGTTGCCGCGGTGTCGGCAGCGCGCAAGAACGACCTGCAGAAGAGCATCAACCTCGCGCTCGGCTCCTCGATCGCCACCATCGGGCTCACGGTTCCCGCGGTAGCCGTTGCCGCCTATGCACTCGACAAGCAGCTGGTGCTCGGGCTCAGCAACCAGCATATGCTGATCCTGCTGCTCACCTTCATGGTCAGCATGCTCACCTTCGGAACCGGCCGCACCAACATCCTGTTCGGGCTCGTTCACATGGTGGTGTTCGCCGTGTTCGTGTTCATGGTATTCGTGCCTTAGAGCCTTTACCGTTCCGATTGAATCGGAACGGGGCTCTGGATTATTGTTTTGACGCGTTTTCTTCACGCGAACCGGTATCCATTTCGCTTGAAAACGCTTTCGTGGAGAAGTGAAGTGACAATGCTCAGCGCCAAATCGGATGTGCAGGTGGATACGGCGGAGGTTCGCGTGACCGAATGGCGGCTCGCGCCGGGCAGCGCCACCGGCCACCACACCCATGAGATGGACTATGTCATCGTTCCGATCACCGCGGGCGAGATGACGATCGTGGCGCCGAACGGCGAGCGCTCGAAGGCGCAGCTCGGGGCCGGCAGATCCTATTTCCGCAAGGCCGGGGTCCAGCACGACGTGCTCAACGAGACGGCCAGCGAGATCGTGTTCCTCGAGGTCGAACTCAAGCCCTGACGTGGCGCAACAACCCTGCAAAGAACCCTACACGGAACCCTGCGCGCGCCGAATGGCAGGTCCGAGTCCGCGAAGCTGTGGAAATTCATAACCCGTTAACGGCTGCACGATGATCTAGAAGGCGGATGCGGCCTACGCAGGGGGCGCCTCCGGCTGAAACCAAAGTGACACCAAAGGTGACGTCGGAACGGGGGTTTGCCACCGATCCGTCGCAGTTGATCCCTGAATGTGCCTCAAAGTTCCAGCATGAAATAACGGGGTGGGGAGTGGCAGGTCATGCTGAGTTACCTGAAGAAATTCGTGATGGACATCTTACCCTCGGTGGCAGCGACCATCATCGGGGCGTACATCGTTAATCATTATATCGTGGCCAAGCCGCAAGCGCCGGATGCCGCAGCCGTGACCGCCGCCGTGGATCCCAAGGCGGATCCGAAAGCCGCCGCCAAGCCCGCCGAAAAGTCCACCGTGGTCAGCAGCCTCCCGGAAGCCGGCGTGAAGGCCAAGGGCATGTCCGAGCGCACCCTGATCGAGCGGTCGGCGTCGGAGAAGGCCACCGTCACCGAGAAGCCCGCCGATCCCAAATCGGCTGATACCAAAGCTGCCGACACCAAAGCTGCCGACACCAAAGCTGATGCACCGGCCGAAACGGCCAGCATCCCTGCCGATACGCGCCATCATCCGGCCGCGCCGAAGGCGGTCGCGAAGGCTGCGCCCGCCACCGCGCCGGTCGAGTCCGCCGTCACGCCGGAGGAAGCCCGCGATGCCAACGATCTTGCGCGTGCTGCCATCGAGCGGCTGCGCAAGGAGCGTCCTCAGGACGCCGTGCGTTCCCAGGACGCCGTGCGTTCCCAGGAGGCTGCGCGCTCACAGGACGCTCGCAGCACCGATCTCGCCCGCCTGCCTGACCAGCAGCGTCCGGCGGCAGCCCCGGCGATCCGGCCGTTGCCGCCGCCAATCATGGTGTCGAACCCGTCCAACGACAATGCCGATCAATCCTCGCAGCCGCGTCCGCCCTACGCCGCCAATGCCCAGGACTCGAATCGGCTGACGCCGCCGGCCGATATTCCGGTGCCGGTGCTCCAGGCCCCGCTCGACCTGCGCGCCGACGCCGCCATGCCGGCGCCGAAGAACGAGCGCACGTCGGTGACCGACGACATGTTCTCCGGCATGAAGTCGATGTTCCACGCCGTCCTGCCGAAGTAACGCGCAGCACGGATCTCTCGTTCTTGATGCATCTTGTTCGAGCGGATCGGTAACCGCTCGTTCGGGAAAAAGCGCTAGCCGCCGGTGCGCGCCAGCCCGCTGCGCGCGCTCCCGTCATTTGGCCGCAGCGCGAGTGCGCGATTATAGGACGCCGCCGCCTTGGCCTTGTCGCCGAGCCGCTCATAGGCTTGGCCGCGCGCGCTCCACGCCGCGACATTGCTGGGATCGGCCTGCACGGCCTCGTCGAGGTCGGTGGCGGCCTGCTTGGCCTTGTCGAGGGCGAGGTAGCTGGTGGCGCGGCCGACCAGCGGCTCGGCCTTCTGCGGCGACAGTCCGCTGGCCGCCGTGAAATCGTCGATCGCCTGCTGATGTTGGCCGCGGCCCTGATAGATCAGGCCGCGGCCGTACAGCGCCTGGATGTTGTAAGGGTCGGCGGTCAGCGCCTGCTCAAACTCCGCCTGCGCCTCATCGACCTTGCCGGAATGCGCCAGGACCTGTCCGCGCGTGGCGTGGTCCTTGGCACTGTTGATGTCCTGTGGGGTGATGGTGTCGGCAGTAGGCTTGTCGGCGGCGGCAGCCGGTTTCGGCTTGTCGTCCGAGCCCCATGATCCCAAGTCGAAGGAGCAGCCCCCGAGCGGCAGGCCGACAACCACGGCCATGATGGCGAGTTGCGCCGCACGACGGCGGTGCGCGGCTTCAGGGAGCAGGGAGCGGGGCGCCGCGACAGCCATCATGCAAAATGCTCTTGCCGGTGGTTTTGCATGGATACCCCGGAACACGGCTTGCTTCAAAACAACAACGCGGGCCCGTGGCCCGCGCTGTTAGACTTCCATATCGGTAAAACGGTTCAGCGAGGTCCGCGACCAGCGCCTGCACCACCGGGACGGCCGCCACGGTCGCCACCGGGACCAGCGCCGAACACCGGCTTCGGCTTCATCGGCAGCAGGCCTTCGCGCTGCAGCTTCTTGCGCGCCAGCTTGCGTGCGCGGCGCACGGCTTCGGCCTTTTCGCGAGCCTTCTTCTCAGAGGGCTTTTCGTAGTGACCGCGGAGCTTCATCTCGCGGAAAATGCCCTCGCGCTGCATCTTCTTCTTCAGCGCCTTCAGGGCTTGGTCGACATTGTTATCGCGGACGAGAACCTGCACGCGGCATCCTCTTTTGAATTGATCGGTTCGGAATTCTGGCGAGGTAAAGGGGCGGCAAAAGGCCTGCCTCTTAACCCTAGGCGCGCGCATGTATCAGACAAACGCGCAGATGTCCACCGGTCGAGTGACTTTCGGGCCTAGTAAAGCCACGAAATGGGGCGAAAATGCCATTGTGCGGCCCTGATTTGGGTGATTTGGCGCCGGTATCGGGGCCGCTCCCGGAGTTTTCGATAACCCGGACATTGGAAATAGGGGAGATGCCACATGGACATGAAGAAATACGCGGCCGAGCTGATCGGTACGTTCTGGCTCACATTCGCTGGCTGCGGCAGTGCGGTGATCGCGGCCGGCTTTCCGCAGGTCGGGATCGGCCTGGTCGGCGTGTCATTGGCCTTCGGGCTGAGCGTGGTGACGATGGCCTATGCGATCGGCCATATCTCGGGTTGTCACCTCAACCCGGCCGTGACGGTCGGGCTCGCCGCGGGCGGGCGTTTCCCCGGCGGCCAGGTGCTGCCCTACATCATCGCGCAGGTCGCCGGCGCGATCATCGCGGCCTGGCTGCTCTATGTGATCGCCAGCGGCGCGCCCGGCTTCGATGTCAGCAAGGGCTTCGCCTCCAACGGCTATGACGCGCACTCACCGGGCCACTACAGCATGGTGGCGTGCTTCATCACCGAAGTGGTGATGACCATGATGTTCCTGTTCATCATCATGGGATCGACCCACGGCAAGGCGCCCGCCGGCTTCGCGCCGCTCGCCATCGGCCTCGCGCTGGTGATGATCCACCTCGTCAGCATTCCCGTCACCAACACCTCGGTGAACCCTGCGCGCAGCACCGGGCCGGCACTGTTCGTCGGCGGCTGGGCGCTGGGGCAGCTCTGGATGTTCTGGGTCGCGCCCCTGATCGGCGGCGCGCTCGGCGGCGTGATCTATCGCTGGCTCAGCGACGAGCCGACCGGCATTGTCGCCGGCGTCAAGACCGCGTGACCGGCTCGTGCCTTTTCGAGCGAAGCCTGCCCCGCACTAGATGCGGGGTGGACGCCGGTTCGCGTGAAGAAAACACGTCAAAGCACAAAGCTGGAGCATCGGTTCTGATTCAATCAGAAGCGATGCTCTATCGGGATCGTGGTTGCCACGATCCCGTTTCCATCGACGGCGCGAAGGCGGGCCGCGGCCACCGGTGTGGATTTACGGCTTGCGGGCCGGCGTCACTTCGGTGACGTGCCCCATCTTGCGGCCGGGGCGCGGCGTACCCTTGCCGTACAGATGCACGGTGGCGCCGGGAACGGTGAGCCACTGCTCGTAGTCCAGGATGTCGTCGCCGATCAGGTTGGTCATGGTGACCTCGCCGTGGCGCACCGGCTTGCCCAGCGGCCAGCCGGCGATCGCACGGATGTGCTGCTCGAACTGTGAGATCGAGGCGCCGTCAAGCGTCCAGTGGCCGGAGTTATGCACGCGCGGCGCGATCTCGTTGACCAGCACCGTCGCTGCGCCGTTACCGGGCACCACGAACATCTCCACCGCGAGCACGCCGACATAGTCGAGCGCCGTGGCGATCTTTTCGGCGATCGCCCGCGCCTGCGCTGCAAGCTCCCCGGGGATTGCGGCCGGCGCACGGGAAGTTTTCAGAATATGGTCGCGGTGCTCGTTCTCGGTCACGTCGAAGCACTCGACCTCGCCGGAAGCCGAGCGCGCGGCGATCACGGAAATCTCGCGCTCGAACGGCACGAAGGCCTCGAGGATGGCCGACTTGGTGCCGAGGTCCTGCCAGACCTGCTCGACGTCGTCGCCGGCGCGGATGATGGCCTGGCCCTTGCCGTCATAGCCGAAGCGGCGGGTCTTGATCACGGCAGGCAGGCCGATCCTTTCGATCGCTGCGCGCAGCGTGGCGAGCGATGAGACGTCGGCATAATCGGCGGTGCCGATCCCGAGCTTGCTGACGAAATCCTTCTCGATCAGCCGGTCCTGCGTGGTCTCGAGGATCTTGTACGCGGGCAGCACCGGACGGCGCGCGGCGAGCACCATCGCGGTCGCGGCCGGGACATTCTCGAATTCATAGGTGACGACGTCGACGTCGTTGGCGAACAGTTCGAGCGCCTCGACGTCGGCATATTCCGCACAGGTCGCGTTCTGCACCACGTCGAAGGCCGGCGAGTCCGGATCCGGCGAAAACACCTGGCAGCGCAGCCCGAGGCGCGCCGCGGACATCGCCAGCATCCGTCCCAATTGTCCGCCGCCGAGGATTCCAATGGTGTCGCCCGGCTTCAGCTTCACGAGGTTCGAAGCCGTCACGCCGTGCCCTCCGGATGGTCCTTGACCGCATCGGTCTGCTGCTGGCGCCAGGCGGCAAGACGGGCCGACAAAGCGGGATCGCTGAGCGCGAGCACGCTCGCCGCGAGCAACGCGGCATTGATCGCACCGGCCTTGCCGATCGCGAGCGTCCCGACCGGGATGCCGGCCGGCATCTGCACGATCGAGTACAGCGAATCGACGCCGGACAGCGCCTTCGACTCGACGGGAACCCCGAACACCGGAAGCTCCGTCAGCGCCGCCGTCATGCCCGGCAGATGCGCGGCACCGCCGGCGCCGGCAATGATCACCTTGTGCCCGGCCGCGTTGGCGCCCTTGGCAAAGGCATAGAGCCGGTCGGGGGTGCGGTGCGCCGAAACGATGCGCGTTTCGCAGGCAACACCCAGCGCGGCCAGGGTCTCGGCGGCGTGGCGCATGGTGTCCCAGTCGGACTGGCTTCCCATGATGATGGCGATCGGAGCGGTCATCTCTTCAATTCTGTGCAGGAATCCAAAAGCATAGGCCGGATTATAGGGGCGGCCCGGGCGTCATCCAAGGCGTGGCAAGGGAGTTAGAATGGACTATCCTGTCTTGGTGAATCCCGGCAAGCCTTCATAAGCAGGCCTCAACAAGGATGCGCATGAAGAAGAAGACGACGGCGGCGGCCTCCGCGGCGGCAAAACGACGAAAAGGCGCGGCCGCCGCGCGCAAATCC
This sequence comes from Bradyrhizobium sp. Pha-3, assembly GCF_042258615.1. GTDB lineage: Bacteria > Pseudomonadota > Alphaproteobacteria > Rhizobiales > Xanthobacteraceae > Bradyrhizobium. The sequence continues at coordinate 1,548,432 of NZ_CP170152.1, forward strand.
GCACCCGGCAGGACTGGAGCAAAAGGGACTGGAGCAAAAGGGACTGGAACCAAAGGGGCTGGAACCGAAGCTTCTACGCGAGGCGCGGTCGCGTCCGGCGACAAATCCACGATCCGCAGGTTGCGGGCGCAGCTGGCGCGGGCCCAGGCCCGGATCGAGGAGCTGCAAGCCTCCGCCGAGACCGACTTCCTGCTCGACATCCTGAACCGGCGCGGCTTCGAGCGCGAGCTCGTCCGTTCGCTCTCCTTCATCAAGCGCTATCAGGCCTCCGGCGCGCTGATCGTGCTCGACGTCGACCGCCTCAAGCCGATCAACGATGCCTTCGGGCACGCGGCAGGTGACGAGGTGCTGAAGACGATCGTCGCCGCGATATCGGACCAGGTGCGCGCCTCCGACGTGATCGGCCGTCTTGGTGGCGACGAGTTCGCGGTGCTGCTGTGGAATCTCAGCGAGACCGATGCCCGCGCCAAGGCGGTTGCGCTGGAGGAGGCGATCGACCGCCTGACCTTCGTGTTCCGTGGCCGCCAGATCTCTGCGGGTGCCTCCGCGGGCGTTGCGATCCTCACCGCGCATTCGGATGCCGATCGCGTTCTCGATGAGGCCGATCGTGCAATGTATGTGCGCAAGGCGCAGCGGCGCCACGAATCCAGCGGCTAGCAAGGGCTAAAGCGCGCTCAGATCCGCCGGCACATTGCCGTAGGCCCGCAGCAGCTTGGCATCGCCGAATTCGCCGATCGCGGGATCGCCGGTGCGGCTGAACGCGACGGCGCCGATGCTGCCGGGCATCCGCGACATCGTCTCCGCCCGGCGCAGCGCGATCGCCGAGCTCTGGCATTCCTCGGCACTGCCGGCGACCGGCGTACCGTCGTCGTCCTGCATGAAAGGCAGCGCCACGTAGTAGGTCACGTCAGCCATTGCTGTGCTCCCTCAGAGATCAGGCGGCATCGCTCGCCGCATGGGTTCGCGCCGGCACGCAACCCGCGGCGATCGCGGCCTGCAGTTCCTCGAGCTCGGCTTCCAGATATTCGTTGGCCATGATCAGCGCCTTGATGGTGCTGCGCAGGTTGCCGTCGCACATCGCGATCGCCTGATCGCAGGCCTTCTCGTAGCGGCTGTTGTCGGGCAGGGAAGGTGGTGCGGACATGGCGAAACTCCCTCTGATAGCTGGCGGCTGGATCGATATGTTCTTATTTTGTTCTTTTGGAGTCAAGCGCCGAAAAGCACACCTGCGTCCGTTGCCGCGAACGTGAAGCCAATGAGGCGCTGTGGATGACGGGGAAAACCGCCGCCGGATCTGAACCAGCGGCCGCCGAACCGCCGAGGCGGGCGTCAGGCGATGATGTCGGGCGTGATCTGATCTTCGATGAAGGCGATGCGGTCGCGCAATTGCAGCTTCCGCTTCTTCAAGCGTTGCAGCATCAAGAGATCCGGCGCCGGCGATTGATGCAGCGCGTCGATCGCGGCATCGAGGTCGCGGTGCTCTTGCTGCAGACGCGCAAGCTCGGCGAGGAGTTCGCGCTCATCCTGATCGTTCATGGTTGTGTATTGACTGGTAAGCACGACGAGGTTGTTGCGACCGAAGCAGCCGCTTGCCGGAATATCCTCCCTGAGCGCGCGCGGCGCAAGCCGAACCGGTTCCATAGTCACGATTAGTTACAGATAAACCGAAATGAGTGCGTGCGGCATTTCGCGTCCCCTATCGACAGCACGGCCCACTCGTGTAGACTTATTGGTCCGGATCGAACCTGAGGTTTAACGCACCGAGGAGTGTTCGCAATGGCGATACAGGCCCATCTCGTTGAGCTGGAGCGTAAGCACAAAATACTTGAGAACGAACTGCACGAAGCACTCGTTCACCCCTCTGTAGACGATCTCCACATTTGCGAGCTCAAGCGCCGCAAGTTGATGGTCAAGGATCAAATCGAGCGGTTGAGACTTTCCGCTGACGACACGGTCCACTAAGCCGGTTCCTCCGCAAATTTGCAAATAGTCTGGCCCGTTACCGAGGGATGAACGCCGCGGCGCGCATCCTTCGGTAGGCTATGCTGCATTTGCTCAGAGCTCCGCCAGCTCGCCGACGTGGTCGGCGACTGCGAGCGATGACGTCAGTCCGGGCGATTCAATCCCGAACAGGTTGATCAGGCCGGCGACGCCGTGATCGGCCGGTCCCTGGATCAGGAAATCCTGGGTCGCGACCGCCGGCGGCACGATCTTGGGCCGGATTCCGGAATAGCTCGGCATCAGCGCCCCGTCCGGCAGGGTCGGCCAGTATTTGCGGATCGCCGGATAGAACCGCTCGGCCCGATCAGGGTCGACGGCATAATCGATGTGATCGATCCATTCGACGTCGGGGCCGAACCTCGCCTGTCCGGCCATGTCGAGTGTCAGGTGCACGCCGAGCCCGCCGGGCTCCGGCACCGGATAGATCAGGTGCGAGAACGGCGCCCTGGCGCTGCAGCTGAAGTAATTGCCCTTGGCCAGATAGGCCGTTGGAATCAACTCGATCGGCATGCCCTCGACGTTGCGCGCGACCGCCGTTGCGCCGAGGCCGGCGGCATTGACCAGCAGATCGCAGGCGAGCGTCATGGGCGCCGCGCCGCCGGCCTCGATCTCGAACCCGTTGGCCGTGGCCCTGGCGTGGAGCAGCGGCGTATGGAAAGCGAATGCCGCCCCGGCCGCCTCGGCGTCGCCGCGCAGCGCCAGCATGTAGGCATGGCTGTCGATGATCCCGGTGGAGGGCGACAGCAGCGCCGCGTCGCAGTTCAGCGCCGGCTCCAGCGCGCGCGCCGCCTCGCCGGACAACAGTTGCATGTCGTCGACGCCGTTGGCCTCGGCATGGGCCCGGATCGACTGCAGTTTTTCGGTCTCTTTGGCCGTGGTGGCGACGATCAGCTTGCCGCAATTCCTGTGCGGGATGCCGTGCTCGGCGCAGTAGCGATAAAGTGCCCGCTTGCCGCTGACGCACATCCGCGCCATCAGGCTGCCGGCCCGGTAGTAGATGCCGGCGTGGATCACCTCGCTGTTTCGCGACGAGGTGACGGTGCCGATCGCCTCGGCCTCCTCGATCACGATTACTTCGCGGCCGGCCTGTGCCAGCCGGCGCGCCACCGCGAGGCCGATCACCCCCGCACCTACGATCACGCAATCAACCCTGTCCATCTCGTCCTTCACGTCCGAATTTTTCCGCACAGCCACGCCGCTGCCGCCAACATCGTTCAGCCGATCCCATCGTTTTGGGCAAGTGCTTATTAGGCAAGTGCTTGGGCCATCTCAAATAGTTGGGGAGCCATGCCCTGTTAGGGCAGCATTAATCATGTCAGGGCAATTGCCGTACATTAAGTGGCATTTTCCAGTTGCATCCCTAGGCGTTTACCCGATCCAAACCGCCGGAGCCGGACACTCGCCCCGGAAATCCGCGGGTGATTGATGGTTGGCAGGAAGTGGCAGGCGGGCGGGAAGAATTCGATTCCGGCAAGGGCCGTCCTTTGCCTGATCGCCGCCGTCGTGCCGGTCGGTGCAGCCCGGGCCGCCTCCGCCGCCTTCGCACCGTCGACCTATCTTGGTGACCTCGATCCCGGCGTGGTCTGGGAGCTCCTGATCGGCAGCGTGGCCGTTGCGTCCTTCCTCGGCGCGGTCGGGCTGTGGATCCTTTCGGCCCTGCGCAAGGCCAAGCGCGCGCAACTGCGGCGCAACGCCTTCGTGTCGTCCGCCCTCAACCATCTGAACCAGGGCGTGGTGATGACCGATGCGCAGGAGCGCATCGTGTTCTGCAACGACCGCTATCTCGACATCTACGGCCTGTCGCGTGCCGACATCAGGCGCAACATGACCGGCACCGAGCTATTGGAGCTGCGCCGCGACCGCGGCGTGCTCGACATCAGCGCCCAGGATTTCTTCGCCCGGGCAGCGACGCCCGAAGGGCTGGTCACCGAACTGCCCGGCGGCCGGTCGGTGCTGGTGAAATATTTTCCGCTGCCGAACGGCGGCTCGGTCGCGACCCATCTCGATTGTACCGACCAGCGCAAGCTGTCGCGCAAGCTCGCCTCGACCACGCAATTCCTCGAATCCGTGCTCGACAACGTCCCGGTCTGCGTCGCGGCCAAGAACATCGAGGACGGCCGCTACATCTTCGCCAACCGCGCGTTCGAGCGCTTCTCGCGCTTCTCGCGCGATCACATCGTGGGCAAGCGCGCCGACGAGATCTTCCGTCCCGAGACCGCCGTCAGCATCGACACCGCCGACCGCGCGGCGCTCGACGCGCCGGAAGGCTATCACCGCAGCGAATTCTTCGTCGAACGCGGTTCGGAGCGGCGCATCCTGGCGTCGAACCGCGTGATCGCCCGCAACGAGGCCGGCGATCCGGAATTCCTGATCGCGCTGTTCGAGGACGTCACCGACCGCCGTTCGCTGTCGCGCGAGCTCGAGAACAGCAAGAAATTCCTCGAGCTCGTGGTCGACAACATCCCGGTCTCGCTGATCGTCCAGCGCGTCAGCGACGGCCGCTATCTGCTGGCCAACCGCAGCGCCGAGACGATCCTCAACCGCCGCCGCGAGGACGCCGCCGGGCTGACGGCTTCCGACATCTTCAATGCGCGCGAAGCCAAGCTGATCGTCGCCCGCGACGAGGCTGCGATCAGGAAGCGCAGCATGATCGCCGAGGAGCACCCGATCTCGACCAAGGACGGCCTGCGGCTGTTCCTGACCCGCCGCATGACCGTGCTCGACGATCATGGCGAGCCGCAATATCTGATCAAGACCCATGAGGACGTCACCGACCGGCGCCAGACCGAGTCGCGCATGGCGCACATGGCCTATCACGACGGCCTGACCGACCTGCCGAACCGCGCCGCCTTCCTGCAGGCGCTGACCCAGATGATCGAGGCCTGCGACGGTACCGACGAGGAGTTCGCCGTGCTCTGCGTCGACCTCGACGGGCTGAAGGAGATCAACGACGTCTACGGCCATGCGATGGGCGACAAGGTGCTGATCGAAGTCGCGCAGCGTTTGCAGACGGTGGCGCGCGGCGGCGTGGTCGCGCGGCTGTCCGGCGACGAATTCGGCCTCATCATCGACGGCCGGCAGCCGGCCGCGGGCATAGCGCTGGCCGAGCAGGCCGCCGAGGCGTTGGGTGAGGATTTCGCGATCGACGGCAAGTCGGTGCGCACCGGGCTGACCGCGGGGGTCGCGGTGTTCCCGCATAACGGATCCGACGCGGCCTCGCTGCTGGCCAATTCGGGCGCGGCGCTGTTCCGCGCCAAGGCCAAGTCGCGCGGCACGATCTCGATCTTCGAGCCGGAGATGGACCAGCAGATCCGCGATCGCCGCGTGCTGCACCAGGAACTGTCAGTCGCCATCAAGAACGGCGAATTGTCGCTCTACTACCAGCCGCAGGCAGCCACCGGCGCGAGCGTTGCGAGCAGCCAGATCATCGGCTTCGAGGCGCTGGCGCGCTGGCACCATCCGCTGCGCGGCTTCGTGCCGCCCAGTGACTTCATTCCGCTCGCGGAAGAAAGCGGCCTGATCGTCGAGATGGGCGAATGGATTTTGCGCGAAGCCTGCCGTGAGGCCGCCTCCTGGGCGGTGCCGATGCAGGTCGCCGTGAACCTGTCGCCGGCGCAGTTCACCCATGGCGACCTCGTCGGCCTCGTGCATTCGATCCTGCTCGAGACCGGGCTGACGCCCGACCGGCTCGAGCTCGAAATCACCGAGGGCGTGCTGATCGAGGATTTCGACCGCGGCCTGTCGCTGCTGCGGCGGCTGAAGACGCTCGGCGTGCGCATCTCGATGGACGATTTCGGCAGCGGCTATTCCTCGCTGAGCTACCTGCAGGCGTTTCCGTTCGACAAGATCAAGATCGACCGCGCCTTCGTCATCAATCTCGGCCGCAATCCGCAATCGGCCGCGATCGTCCGTGCGGTCATCGATCTCGGCCACGGCCTTGAAATGTCGATCGTCGCCGAAGGCGTCGAGACCGAGGCGCAGCTCAGCTTCCTCTCCGAGGAGGGTTGCGACGCGGTGCAGGGCTATCTGATCGGCCGGCCGGCCCCGATCGGTCAATTTGCCGCGCTGGTCGGCGGCGACCACTTTGCCGAAACCGTGCGCAGGGCCGGGTAGATCGGCCTGAACCGTCGGACCGGCCCGGCCGGCTGCGCTTGCCATCCGTTGTGCGTCCGGTTAAATCTTGGCCCACCACAACATTCTTGCCGAGAAAGGAGGGCTGCGTCGTGGCGACATTCATCGATCACCACCTCAGGCGTGGCCCCGTCAACGCCCTGCAAATGCGTTTGCAGGGCTGACCGGAAACTCGGGTAAAATCTCTTCCTGGTCTGCCCTTCGTGGCCGTGCGGCGCCGAACGTTTGAACGTTCGTGGCTGCATTTGAATCCCTCGCCGCGCTTCGACACGCACATCCGCTGCTGGCTGGACGCCGCAGGATGCCGTGATCGCCGGCAAGACCAGAGAATTGATCGTGTCCCTCATCAATGTACGCAATCTCGGCGTGACGCTGAACGCGCCGCTGTTTTCCGAACTGAATTTCGTCGTCAACGCCGGCGATCGGATCGGCCTCGTCGCCGCCAACGGCCGCGGCAAGTCCACGCTGCTGCGCTGTATCGCAGGCAGCATGGAGCCCAATGAAGGCGACATCACCCGCGCGCGCGGCCTGACTGTCGGCCATGTCGAGCAGGACGCGCCGCCGAGGCTGCTGGATACGCCGTTCCATGCTGCCGTGCGCGAGGCGCTACCCGGCGAGCAGCGCGCCAGCGAGAGCTGGCGGGTCGACGTCGCCTTGCAATCGCTCGATGTGTCTGAGGAGCTGTGGGCGAGACCGCTGAAGCAATTGAGCGGCGGCTGGCTGCGGCTTGCAATGCTCGCCCGCGTGCTGGTGACCGAGCCCGATGTGCTGCTGCTCGACGAGCCGACCAACCATCTCGACCTCGCCAAGATCAGCCGGCTTGAAGCCTGGCTGAATGCGCTGCCGCGCGAGATGCCGGTGGTGATCGCAAGCCACGATCGCGCCTTCCTCGATGCGACCACCAACCGGACGCTGTTCCTGCGCCCGGAACGGTCGCAGCTGTTCTCGTTGCCCTACACCGCGGCGCGCGCGGCGCTCGACGAGTTCGATGCCTCGGACGAGCGGCGCTTTCAGCGCGACATCAAGGCCGTGCGGCAACTCCGGCAGCAGGCCGCCAAGCTCAATAACCTCGGCATCAACTCCGGCAGCGACCTTCTGCTGTCGAAGACCAAGCAGTTGAAACAGCGCGCCGAGAGACTGGAGGAGATGGCGAAGCCGGCCCACGTGGAACGCTCGGCGGGAACGATCCGGCTCACCAACCGCGACACCCATGCCAAGGTTCTGGTCAGGCTGAACAACGCCGCGATTGCCACGCCCGACGGCAGGCCGTTGTTCAGGACCGGCCAGCAGTTCATCTGCAAAGGCGACCGGATTGCGCTGCTCGGGCCGAACGGCGCCGGCAAGACCCGGTTCGTCGCGGCGCTGCGGCTCGCCATCGAGGACCCCGAGGCGGCAACCGCCGAGATCAGGGCCACCGAGTCGCTGGTGCTTGGCTATTGCGACCAGGCGCTGGCTGATCTCGCGGATAGCGACACGCCGATGCACATGCTGACGCGGCGCTTTGCGGTCGGCGATCAGCGGGCGCGCGGCCTGCTCGCCGGCGCCGGGCTCTCGATCGAGATGCAGGGCCGTCCGATCGGGCGGCTGTCGGGCGGGCAGAAGGCCCGTCTCGGCATGCTGGTGCTGCGGCTCACCCAGCCGAGCTTCTATCTGCTCGACGAGCCGACCAACCATCTCGACATCGAGGGCCAGGAGGCGCTGGAGGAGGAGCTGATGGAGCAGCAGGCCAGCTGCCTGTTGGTGTCGCACGACCGTCAGTTCGTGCGCACGGTGGCCAACCGGTTCTGGGTGATCGAAGGCAAGAAGCTGATCGAGGTTGATGGCCCCGAAGGCTTCTTCGCCTCGGTCGGCTCGGACTAGCGCGTGATGGCGCCAGATCGGATCGTCGTCGCGAGGACGGTGTGCCGCTTCCGCTTGCGAGCGTGTCGCAGGCGGAGCGCCGCCAAAATATCGAAAACAACCCCATGCAAAGTAGCCGGTGGCGGTCGGTGTTCGAGCAGGCGACTTGACACGTCGGGCAACTCAGGAGCATAATTCTAATATTCCGAAATCGTGCAAGCGTATGCTCGTCGCCGCAAGCGGGAGAGGTGGGGGATGCCGTGAGACCGCTTCACCCGGGCATCATGTCGTTAAGCGCCACGCCTTGACGCATTTTTCGCGCGAACACGTATTTCGTTCGCATTGAAATGCGATAGGCGTTGCGCATGGCGGACTGTGACGTCGCGATCATCGGCGGTGGCCTGAACGGCACGAGCGTGGCTCGCGACGCGGCCGGCCGCGGCCTGCGCGTGATCTTGCTGGAGCAGGGCGATCTCGGCTCCGGCGCGTCGCAGGCCTCGCCGCGGCTGGTCCACGGCGATCTCGCGGGGCTGGAACGGCGCGAGTTCTTCCGCGTCCGCCGGGCGCTGAGGGAACGCGATGTATTGCTGCACATCGCGCCGCATCTGGTGCGGCCGATGCGCTTTGCGATCCCGGCGCATGCCGAGGAACGACCGCCGTGGCAATTGCGGTCGTTGCTGCTGCTCTACGAACGTTTGGCCTCGCGCAGCGGCCTGCCGCGCTCGACGACGCTGGATGTCACCCACCATCCGGTTGGCAATGCGCTGAAGCGGCCGTTTGGAACCGCGTTCGAATATTCCGACTGCGTGGTCGACGATTCCCGGCTCGTCGTGCTCAACGCCGTCGATGCCGCGGCGCGCGGCGCCGATATCCGCACCGGCGCGCGCGTGACCCGGGCCGAGCGCGGCGAGACCTGGCGGCTGGTCACGATCGACCGCGGCTATCGCCGGGTGATCACGGCGCGGTCGCTGGTCAACGCGACCGGCGCGTGGGCCGCCTCCGTCGCCGACACCGTGTTGCGTGTGCCGGCGCCACAACTCGCGACCGTACAGATCAGCCAGATCGTGGTGCGCCGTCTGTTCGACTGCGACACCGTCTACGTGTTCCAGAATCCCGACGGGCAATTGATCTTCGCCAGTCCCTACGAGCGCGACTTCACCCTGATCGGTAGCGTCAGCCATCCCTTCAAGGGCGATCCGGCCATTGTCGCGATGGGTGTGCGTGAGGTGGCTTATCTCTGCGGCGCAGCCAATCGCTATTTTCGCGAGCAGATCACCCCGGCCGACGTGCTGCGAACGATATCCGGCGCCAATTCCGTCATCGCTCCCGCGCGCCGGCGCAGCAGCGATGGCGCTGCGTCGCTCGATTTCAGGCGCGGCAAGGCCCCGCTGCTCACCATCTTCGGTGGCGATGTCACCACCTCGCGGCGCCGCGCCGAGCGGGCGGTGTCGGAGTTCACGCGGTTCTATCCGATGACGCCGCGCTGGACCGCAACAGTGCCGCTGCCGGGCGGCGAGTTCGCCTGGCAGCGTTTCGAGACCGAGGTCGACATCGCGCGCGACCGCTGGCGCTTCCTCGGCGAGGCGCAGGCGCGGCGGCTGGTGGCCGCCTACGGGCTGAACGTCAAGGATATCCTGGGCGATGCAAAGGAGATGGCTGATCTCGGTCCGGCCTTCGGCCCGGAGCTGACTGGAGCTGAGGTACGCTACCTCATGCGCCGAGAATGGGCTCGCTTTCCCGACGATATCCTGTGGCGCCGCTCCAAGCTCGGCCTGACCATATCGCAAGCGGATCGCGATGCGCTCGCGGCGTTCATGGCGAAGGTGGATTGAGGTTCGGCTATTGCCGCGCCGCCTCCTGCGACCAGGCGAGGTCACGCTTGGATGGACGGCGATGCAGCCGCTCCGCGATCAGGTTCGTCGCTTGCCGGCCCTGGCCGGCACGCAGGCATGCGACGATGAAGGTATCCTCCCACAATTCGCGCTGGGCATGGCTGCCGCCGATCCGTACCAGCTCGGGCATCAGCGGCGCCAGGATACGCACGGCGCCGTCATGATCGCCGGCGGCGAAGGCGGCAACGCCCCGGCCGAGCCCGATCGCGGCAGGGCCGGGCGCCAGCTTGCCGTCGGCGTCGCGCGCCGCCATCTCGGCCAATCGCGTCTCCAGCGCATCGTTGTCCGTCGTGGCTGCGACCAGCGCGTGGTGCACGTCGGCGAAATGCGCGCCGGCTTTCGGGAAATAGCCCTCGCCATAGGCGGCGACATCCTTCCAGTGCGGCTCGAGACCCGTCTTGCCGGCGACCGAAAGCCGCCACAGCAGCGAGGCCGTGTCGGTGTAGATATTGAGCGGCGGATAGGGCCGGCCGGCCGGCTTGATGTGCTGCTCGTAAATGCTGAGCGCGCCGTCGGCGTCACCTTCCTCGATCGCGATCAAGGCAAGGTGCCAGGCGAGATGGCCCTGCAGGAAGCTGGTGCGATCATTCGCCGGCAGCCACGCGGAGAGGACGCTGCGGCCTTCCGCCGCGTCGCCCTGTTCGAAGAGCGCATGCGCTACCGCGTGTGCGGCGCCGGCGTTCTCCGGCTTCAGCGCATAGCCGCGCTCGGTGACGGCGCGGCCCGAGACGACATCACCGGCCTCGGTCTTCGACCAGCCGAGATAGGTGAGGAACCACCAGTCGTCGCCATAGTCGCTCGCGTAACGTTCGGAGATTGCGAGCCGCGCGGCGTCATGGTCGGACCGGCCGGAGAAGGCATAGAGGCCGAAGGCGCCGAGCAACAGCGAGAGGATCTGCGCATCGCGCGGATATTCGCTGAGATGCTGTTCGGCCGCTGTCATCGCGTTCTTGCCCTGGCCCTCGATCACGGACGCGATGATCTCGATGTGCTGGCGCTCGCGCGGGGTCGCGGCCGCCGCGAGCTGCCGCGCATCGGCCGCCTTGGCGCGGGCCGCGGCGCCCTCCATGTTGAGCTGGTGGACGCGGGCGCGGCCGAGATGGGCCAACGCGAAATCGGGGTCCTCGGCGATCGCCGCCTCGAACGCTGAGTCAGCGCCGTGCAGCGCCGCCAGCATGCGATCGACGCCGTCGACATAATAGGCGGCGGCGCGGTCCGAGGTGGTGGTCAGCGGCAGGCCGTAGCGGTCGTGGATCATCGGTTGTCCTCCCGAGTTTGGCTGCGAAGTCTAGGGCATTTTCGGTTCTGATTGAATCAGAACCGAAGCTCTAGCTTTTTGTTTTGACGCGTTTTCTTCACGCGAACCGGTTTCCACTTCGCTTGAAAACGCTCTAGCAGAGGCGCGGAAGCCGACAATATTGCGGGAGATGTCCGCGAGGCGGTTGAGCCGATGGCGATCCGCCGCTAGCTTGCCGCCAGGATTGGACCTTGCGGGGAATCGGGGCTTGCGGACGTGACATCGGGCGAAGCGAGTGCGGAGGCGGCAAAGCCGTTGCCTGAACCGGCCGTCCCGGACATGCCGCTGCTGCGGATCGAGGGCGTCGCCAAGTCGTTCGGCAATTTCCGCGCGGTCGACCAGCTCTCGCTCGACATCCGCGCCGGCGAGTTCTTCGCGCTGCTCGGCCCGAGCGGCTGCGGCAAGACCACGCTGCTGCGCATGCTGGCCGGCTTCGAGACGCCGGACGAGGGCCGCATCCTGCTTGGTGGCAGCGACATCGCGCAAGTGCTGCCGCATGAGCGGCCCGTCAACATGATGTTCCAGAACTACGCGCTGTTCCCGCATCTGTCGGTGCGCGACAACATCGCCTTCGGCCTCAGGCGCGCCGGCATGGCGCGTCGCGATATTGCGATGCGCGTTGCCGAGATGGTGGCCCTCGTCAAGCTCGACGGGCTCGAGAAGCGCAAGCCCGACCAGCTCTCCGGCGGACAGCGACAGCGCGTCGCACTGGCACGCTCGCTGGCGCGCCGCCCGCAGGTCCTGCTGCTCGACGAGCCGCTCGCCGCGCTCGACAAGAAGCTGCGCGAGAGCACGCAAGGAGAGCTGATGGAGCTGCAACGCCGGCTCGGCATGACCTTCATCATCGTCACCCACGATCAGGAGGAGGCGATGACGATGGCCGGCCGGATCGGGGTGATGGACGCCGGCCGCCTGGTCCAGGTCGCCACCCCGCGCAACCTCTACGAGGCGCCGGCCTCGCGCTGGATCGCCGAGTTCGTCGGCGACATCAATCTGTTCAACGGCCAGGTCGCCGCCCGTGAGCGCAGCCGCCTGACGGTCTCGACCGCGGAAGCAGGCACGCTCGTGGTCAGCGAGCTGTGGCCGCCGGTGACCAAGGAGGTTGTCAGCGTCGCGGTTCGTCCCGAGAAGGTGAAGCTGTCGCGCCGCGCGCCGGCCTCGGACGCGGGCGGATCGCAGGCGATCAACCGGCTGGAGGGCGTCGTCACCGACGTCAACTATCTCGGCGGTGTCACCAGCTACCGGGTGAAGCTGGAGACAGGTGCGGTGGTGCGCTCGTCGGTGGCGAATACCGCGCGGCTCGACGTCGACGCCTATCTCGCCGGCCAGCGGGTGGTGGCGTGGTTCACCGCCGACGACTGCCTGGTGCTCGAGCAATGAGCGCGCGCCGCATCTTCGCCCGGCCGGCGCGGCTCGCCGCGATCGCGCCCTATCTCTGGATGGTGCTGTTCTTCCTGGTGCCGTTCGGCTTCGTGCTGAAGATCAGCCTGTCGCAGACCGCGATCGCGCAGCCGCCCTACACGCCGGTGTTCGATTTCACCGAGGGGCGCGCGGCGCTGGCGGCCGCGTTTGCGCAACTGTCGTTCGACAATTTCCGCCTGCTGCTGCAGGACAATCTGTACATCCTGTCCTATCTGCGCAGCCTCGTCGTCGCGGTGACCTCGACCTTGATCCTGCTCCTGATCGGCTACCCGATTGCGTACGGCATGGCGCGGCTGCCGCAGCGCTGGCAGGCCGTGGCGATGATGCTGGTGATCGTGCCGTTCTGGACCTCGTTCCTGATCCGGATCTATGCCTGGATCAACATCCTGCAGCATGACGGCCTGCTCAACCAAATGCTGCTGGCGCTGCACATTGTCTCGACGCCGGTGGTCTGGCTGTCGACCGACAGCGCGATGTATCTCGGCATCGTCTATTCCTATCTGCCGTTCATGATCCTGCCGCTCTATGCGACGCTCTCGAAGATGGATGCCTCGCTGCTCGAGGCCGCGGGCGATCTCGGCGCCTCGCCGCTGCAGGCGTTCTGGCTGGTGACATTCCCGCTGTCGCTGCCGGGCGTCGGTGCCGGTGCGCTGCTCTGCTTCATTCCTGTTGTCGGCGAGTTCGTGATCCCCGATCTGCTCGCCGGCTCCAATTCGTTGATGATTGGGCAGACGCTGTGGCTCGAGTTCTTCACCAACAAGGACTGGCCGGTGGCGTCAGCTGCGGCGGTCGCATTGTTGCTGCTGCTGGTGCCGCCGCTCGTGCTCTACGACCGCCTGCAGCGCCGCCAACTCGAGGCCAATCGCTGATGGCGCGCACCGCGACCCGCCTCACGCGCTTCAACATGACGTCGTTGGCGCTTGGGCTGGCGTTCCTCTATCTGCCGATCGTCATCCTCGTGATCTATTCGTTCAACGCCTCGCGGCTGGTGACGGTGTGGGGCGGCTGGTCGCTGCGCTGGTACCACGAGTTCTTCAACGACCGCGCCATGCTGGAGGCGGCGTGGATGAGCCTGTCGGTCGCGGCGGTGTCGGCGACGCTGGCGACCCTGCTGGGCACGCTGGCGGCGGTCGGGCTGGCGCGGGGTGAGCAGTTCCGGGGGCGGGCGCTGTTCTCCGGCATGCTGTATTCGCCGCTGGTCATGCCGGAAGTGATCTCGGGCCTGTCGCTGCTGCTGCTGTTCGTGGCGCTGAACGCCGAGCGCGGCTTCTGGACCGTGACGATCGCCCACACCACGCTGACGATGTGCTTCGTCACGGTCGTGGTGCAGTCGCGTCTGGCCACGCTCGACCGCAGCCTGGAGGAAGCCGCGATGGACCTCGGCTGCGATCCGGTGCGCGCGTTCCTCCTGGTGACGCTGCCGCTGATCGTGCCGGCAATCGTCGCCGGCTGGATGCTGGCCTTCACATTGTCGCTCGACGACGTCGTGATCGCGAGCTTCACCACCGGCCCCGGTTCGGCGACGCTGCCGATCCGGATCTATTCCGAGGTCCGGCTCGGCGTGAAGCCCGAGATCAACGCGATCTGCACGCTGGTGATCGCGCTGATCGCCGTGATCATCGTGATCGCCTCGTTCGCCTCGAAACTGTCAAGCGCGCGCGGCGAAAGCGCCGCGCCGCTGTAGATTCTTGTTTTGACGCTTTTTCCTCGCGCGAAACATCTCCGCGCAAGGGAGCCACCGGCGGAAGGGCTCCCTCCCCCCTTGCGGGGGAGGGTTGGGGAGAGGGGTGCTACACGGCACACTCTCTCCGTTCAGCGCTTCAACAAAGCGCGATCGAGATTGCGAGACCGAGGCTCGCGTCAATCATCTCAGCCGGGGTCACCCCTCTCCCCACCCTCCCCCGCAAGGGGGGAGGGAGCCTGGGCAGCGTGCTCACCTAACGTCAGTTTCTAGCGCAGTGAGGAGAGAGAACTTGCGCGCGCCGCCCGGACGTCCACTTCGCTCGAAAACGCTCTGGCCTCACGACTTGACGGCGCCCGCGGTCAGCCCGCCGACCATGTAGCGCTTGAAGGCGTAATACACCGCAGCGGGCGGCAGCGCGTAGATGAAGCCGGTGGTCATCAACAGCTCCCACGGCGAATCGTCGGCGGCGAGGAAGTTGCCGAGCGCGACCGGCAGCGTGATGTCGGTGTCCTTCGACAGCAAGAGGAACGCGTAGAGATATTCGTTCCAGGCGAGCAGGATCGCATAGGTGCCGACCGCGACCAGCGAGGGCATCATCAGCGGCACATAGACCAGGCGGAACAGCTGCAGCGTGGTGGCGCCGTCCATCGTCGCGGCCTCGTCGAGCTCGACCGGCAGCTTGTCGGAGGCCTGTTTCAGCACCCAGATCGCGTAGGGCGCGGCGATCGTGACCATCGCGAGGATCAGCGACCAGTGATTGTTGAGCAGGCCGTAGGTGCCCATGGTGCGGTACATCGGCACGGCGAGGAATGCCGCCGGGATGAAATAGGTGAACAGCGCCATGTTCATCACCACGCGGCCGCCCGGTACGCGCAGCCGCGAGATCGAGAACGCGGCCGCGGTGGCGACGAACAGCGTCAGCGCGCCAACGGCGAGCGCGATCACGGCCGAATTCCAGAACTGGATCCAGAAGTCGCGCAGGAAGTAATGCTGCTGGTGGAATACGATCGAGAAATTATGCAGCGTCGGATGCGTCGGCCACAGCTTGCCGGTGAACGCGTCCTCCTTCGGCGAGATAGCGAACACGAACATGTGGTAGATCGGGATCATGGTCCAGATGAAGACCGGGATGCCGATCAGCAGCAGCTTGGCTTCGGTGCCGACTTCGCGGAGGGTGGGCAGCTTCATCGCGACAACCGTTTCATCATGTAATAGACCAGCGGCAGCACGAACGGCATCGCGCAGACGATCGAGGCCATCGCCAGCGACAGCTGGTCGAGCCTGAGATAGCGGATGCCCAGCGTCGACAGCACGTGGGTGAGGTCGGCGGGCCCGCCGCCGGTGAGCAGATAGACGCTGTTGAAGTCGCCGAGCGTCCAGATCATCGAGAGCAGCGTGCAGGTGATGTAGAGTGTCTGCATCGACGGCCAGGTGATGTAGCGGAATTTCTGCCACCAATTGGCGCCGTCGACGTCGGATGCCTCGTACAGATCGTGCGGGATGGCGAGCCGCCCGGTCAGCAGGATCAGCGTCCAGAACGGCAGCGACTTCCAGATGTGCACGCCAATCGCCATCGCGAGCGCGACCGCCGGATCGTTCAGCCAGTTCGGGCCGTCGTCGCCGGTGAACTTGAAGATCAGCTGGTTGACCACGCCCCATTCCGGATTGAGCATGAAGCGCACCGACAGAATGGTCGGGATCGACGGCACCGCCCAGGGCAGGATGAAGATGACAGACAGCCACCTGATCCAGGGCCGCTGCTGCGCGAAGAAGCCGGACAGGAACAGCGCGATCAGCATCTTGATGTTGATGCCGATGACCAGGAAGATCAGGGTGTTGACGGCCGCGCGCGCGAAGATCGGGTCGTTGTAGAGCGCGACATAGCTCGACGGATGACGCGCCAGCCACAGGCCGTAGCCGACCGGATAGACCACGAAGGCGAGAAAGACGAGCAGATACGGCGCGAGCAGCGCGATGCCCCAGATCTGCGGCGGCGACAGCCGCGCCGACAGTGGCGGCGAGGGGACATCGGATGCGGAGAGCGTGATCGCCATATACGTTACCCTACACCCCGCTGTCGTCCCTGCGAAAGCAGGGACCCATAACCACCGGCTTCCGTCGTTGTGCGAAAGCCGTCGACCAGTATTCTCGAAAACGACCGCCGCGGCGTATGGGTCCCTGCTTTCGCAGGGACGACAGATACATGTGCCCGCGGCGGTCGTCGTCGCTTACGTTACCCCGCGACCTGCTTGATGCGGGCGATCAGTTCGTCGACGGCCTTGTCCACCGGCACCTTCTCGCTGACGACGCGGTTCATGGCCTTGGCCCAGACGTTCTCGTTGTTCAGGATGGTGAACTTCCAGTTCTTGGTAAAGTCGAACGGCGCGGTGCCGCCGGTGAACTGGTTCCAGACCGCCTTGCGATGCCGGTCGGCCTGCCAGAACGGGCTCGCCTGGCTCGCCTTGGTCACCGGGAACCAGCGGCCGAGCGCACCTTCGATATAGGGCCGGACGTTGTCTTCCTGCATCAGGAAGCTGATGAACTGCTTGCCTTCCGCCTTGTTCTTGGCGTTGGCGAAGATCAGTCCGGTCTTGACGTCGGAGCGGTAGCGGATCGTCGAGCCGTCCGGGGCCTTCGGGAACGACGCCGTGATGATGTCGTGCTCATAGGCCTGCTTGCCGGCGGCGCGCTGTGCGTCGGTGAGCGCCGGGTTGGTCGAATCCTCGAACCACTTCGCCGCAATCGAGATCGTGAAATTGTGGGTCATCACGATCGTCTTGTTGTGGAAGGCGACGTTGTTGTCCGGGTCCTTCCAGGTCGTCGAGGAGGGCGGGGTGCAGCCCTTGATGTAGGTGTCGGTGTAATCCTTCAGCGCGTGGATCAGACCGTCGCGCACCTTGGGATCGTCGACCAGCAGCTTGCCGTCGTCGTCGACCAGCTTGACGTGGTAGGCGTCCATGAAGGTGTAGAACGACTGGAACGAGTCGGTGGATTCCACGCCCATCGGCTGGCCGACGCCGTAGATGCGCTGGCCGGTCGCCTTGCGGATCCCCGGCTGCACCTTGTCGCACCAGAACGTCCAGTAATCCTCCCACTTGGTCGGGATGTCGGCGGCCTTGAAGCCGGCCTTCTCCAGCATGTCGCCCCAGATCTGGACGTGCATGCTCTGCTGCTTCAGCGGGAAGCCGTAATAGGACTTCTTCTTGGTGACGTCATTGTAGAGCAGGGCGGCTTCCAGCGTGTTCGGCGCGAAGGCATCCTTCATCGGCAGCATGATGTCGGAAAGGTCTTCGAGCTTGCCCTCGAAGGCCCACTTGCCCTGGGCCTGCACATCGTAGGTGTCGGAATAGGCGACGTCGGGCACGGTGCCGGAATCGAGCGCGGCGACCGTCTTCGGAATCATGTCCTGGATCGCGTATTGCGACAGTTCGACCTTGATGCCGGTCTTGGCTTCGAATTTCTTGATCGTATCGAGCAGCGCGTCGTCTTCGGACTTGTAAAATCCCTTGCCCCACCAGACGGTGATCGTCTTGCCCTGGGCCAGAGCGGGTGCAGTTGCGGCGAACAGGCCGACCGCAGCGACCGCAATTGATAGCGCACCGATAACCTTGGATCTCACGTTCTTCTCCCCTCATGAGGCCGGTTTTTTTAACCGGTTAGGGAAAACACTAGCGCATGCCCGTGACCCGATAAAGATGCCGCGTCGACGACTTCTGTAGGGGGCTCGCGGAAGAGCGTGGATCAGTCCCGCTGCATTGATGCGGAAAGTGAATGGATCGATCAGTTCGACCTTGGTCAGCTCGAATCCGGTCAGTTCGAATCCGGTCAGTTCGACTTGGCATTCTCGGCCGATGTCGCCGGCGTGTTGCCGGGCGCGCCGGCCGCGGCATCGGGCGCGACCGCAGGCCGTGCAGCGCCGCCGGTGAAGCGCTCGATCACCGAACGCACCGCGTCGCGGGTCTTGCGATCCTTCACGGCGTCGAGCAGCGGGGCGGATGCGGGCGAGCGGCGGATCAGGCTTTCCGGATCGGGGAAGATCAGCGGATCGTCCCACGGGCCCTGGATCACGAAGGGCAGATCGAACGCGGTGCCGCCGGCCGCCGCCGAGGTCAGGCTGGCGACGCCCTTGAGATCATACTCGCGCGACGGCACCGAGGCGGTGCCGGTCAGCGTGATCTTCGCCGCCGGGCTCTCGACATGGATGTCGTCAGCGGTCGCGACGCCGTCGGCGAATTTCACCGAAATGCTGAGATTGTCATAGGGCGTCGAGCCGGAGCGGAAATTGCCACCGCCCGACAGCGGCCGCTTCTCCAGCCGCCGCAGCAATTGCTCGACATTGAAGCCGGCGATCGCGCCGTCATGCCCGTTCAGCGTCGCGGTGCCGTCCAGCGACGACGCGAGGCCGAACGGGCTCGAGCCGGAGGCCGTCAGCGAGACGTTGAGGTTGCCGCGGCCGGACAATTTGTTGATGCCGAACAATTCGCTGGCACAGGCCTGCAGATCGACATCGGCGAACTGGAACTGGGCCCTGACGTCGGCGACCGCATCCGAGCGCGCGATCGCGAACGAGCCCTTGGCGATGCCGCCATACATCTGCGCCTCGCCGACGCTGAGCGCGAGCGCGCCGCCGCGCAGATTGGCGCCGAACGCGGTGCGGCCGAGCTTGGACGGGCCGACCGTCACCTTGGCGGCCGACAGGCGCATGTCGAGGTCGGTCGACGACAGCGAGGAGAGGTCGAACAGCTGCCTGTTCCAGTCGCGCTGGCCGCTGGCCAGCAGGCGGAACGTCGAGATGTAGGGCGTGAAATCGAGATTGCCGGCGGCAAGCGTCGCCTGCAGCGTTTGCCGGCCGTTATTGGCGTAGGTCATCACGCCCTCGGCGACGTTGCCGTCGAGCTCGACATTGACATTGGTGAGCGCGACCGAGCCGCCGACCACATTGGCACGAGCCTTCAGTGCGAAGCGGCCGAAGCCGCCACCGCCGCCGGGCGGCGCCTGTCCCATCCAGCGCAGCGCGTTGCGCAGCGACGGTGAGTCCATGGTGGCGGTGCCTTCCATCATCAGGCTGGTGCGGTTGGCGACGGTTCCGTCGAACGCAACCTTCAGTGGCGCGCTGGCAAGCCGCGCCTTGAGGCCGGAGCGGTCGCCCGACAGCAGCGCGACGAAATCGCTGGCGCTGATCGAGCCGTCGACGCGCTCGCCCCGCCAGTCGAACTGGCCGGTCGCGGCAAAGGAGCGCGAGATGGAGGGCCAGGCCAGCGACAGGTCGATGTCGCCGAGCTGTTCGGAGATGTGGTTGGTGCCGTCCTCGTAATTCAGCCCGCCGTCCTGGATCCGGATTTCGGAGAATGACACCTGGTTCTCGGCGCCGGGCGTCATCGTCTTGGCGATGGTCTCGACGAACGGGGTCCAGTTGCTCTCGCCGGCGCTGTCGCGAACCACGTGGATATGCGGGCGGAGCATCATGACGTCGGCAATCTCGAACCGCCGCAGCAACAGCGGCAGCAGGCGCAGGTTCGCGGTCAGCACGTCGACCTGCAGGGCCGGATCGGTGGTGTCGGCGCCCTTCAGCCCCACATCATGAAAGGAGACATAGCTGCCCGGAAACACCGAAACGTCGATCGGGCCGTTGACGACGAGCTCGAGCCCGGTCACGGCGCGAATCTGCGCTTCCACCGCGCTCCGCAGCGCGTCCCGGTTGAGGAACCACGACGTTCCGACCAGCCCGACGAGCGCCAGGCCGAGAAGCGCCGCGATCGGCATCCCCAGGCGCTTAATTCCTTGGGCCATCGTCAATGACATATCCGGGTCGGGTTGAGTTTTGTCGGGTCGTCGTCGAACACAGCGGGCTCGCTCCGGAGGCCCCTGCCAACCCACGCAACTTGAAGGGTTTTCTTGACGCTTTCAAGGCCATGTTGATATCGGAGGCCGCCGCCCGTCGCCGCACGGGGCCGTGATTGACGCATTGCGAAGATTTCGCCTAATAATCCGCTGGACAGAGCCGTTCCGCGCCCTCCATCAGGTATTCATTGCATGAACAAGGTTTATCCCGACGCCAAATCGGCACTCGATGGTCTCCTCAAGGACGGCATGATGATCATGTCGGGCGGCTTCGGCCTCTGCGGCATCGCCGAGACCCTGTCGGACGCGATCCGTGATTCCGGCGTCAAGGGCCTCACGGTCGTCTCCAACAATGCCGGCGTCGACGGCATCGGCCTCAGCCGGCTCTTGGAGACACGCCAGATCAAGAAGATGATCTCGTCCTATGTCGGCGAGAACAAGCTGTTCGCCCAGCAATATCTCGCCGGCGAGCTCGAACTCGAGTTCAACCCGCAGGGCACGCTGGCCGAGCGCATCCGCGCCGGCGGCGCCGGAATCCCGGCCTTCTACACCAAGACCGGCGTCGGCACGCTGATCGCTGAAGGCAAGGAAGTGAAGGAGTTCGACGGCGAGAAGTACATCATGGAGCGCGGCCTGTTCGCCGACGTCGCCATCGTGCATGCCTGGAAGGGCGACACCGCCGGCAATTTGGTCTACCGCAAGACCGCGCGCAACTTTAACCCGATGATGGCGACCGCCGCGAAGGTCACCGTCGCCGAGGTCGAGCATCTGGTGCCGGCCGGCGAGATCGACCCGGACCACATCCACACCCCCGGCATCTTCGTCAAACGCATCATCGAGGTCGGGACCGGCAAGAAGCGGATCGAATTCCGCAACACCCGCCCGCGGCCCGCCGCTTAACGCATGATCCGGAAAGCCGGGCACCGGTTTTCCGGCAAGATCATGCGCAACTAAGACATAACTCTTCAGGAGAGCCTCATGGCCTGGACCCGTGAACAGATGGCCGCCCGCGCCGCCAAGGAGTTGCGCGACGGCTATTACGTCAATCTCGGCATCGGCATCCCGACGCTGGTCTCGAACTACATCCCCGACGGCGTCGACGTGAACCTGCAGAGCGAGAACGGCATGCTCGGCATGGGCCCGTTCCCCTATGAGGACGAGGTCGATGCCGACCTCATCAATGCCGGCAAGCAGACCGTGAGCGAATTGCCCTCGACCAGCTACTTCTCCTCGGCCGATTCCTTCGGCATGGTGCGCGGCGGCCATATCGACCTGTCGATCCTCGGCGCCATGCAGGTGGCGCAGAACGGCGACCTCGCCAACTGGATGATCCCCGGCAAGATGGTGAAGGGCATGGGCGGCGCCATGGACCTCGTCGCCGGCGTCAAGCGCGTCGTGGTCGTGATGGAGCATTCCGCCAAGGACGGCCCGAAGCTGCTCAAGCAGTGCAACCTGCCGCTGACCGGCGAGCGCGTGGTCGACATGGTGGTCACCGACCTTGCGGTGTTCACCATCGACAAGCACGGCAAGGACGGCATGGCGCTGATCGAGCTCGCCGACGGCGTCACGCTCGACGAGGTCAAGGCCAAGACCGAGGCGGAATTCCGCGTCGCGCTGACGAACACCTGAGATGCTTGGTGCGGGACGATCCACGATCCGTCCCGCACGATCCGACGACGCCGGCTTCATCGCCCGCATCGTGCTGGCCGCGCAGCGCGGCCCCTTGCCGCGCGGCTGGTTCGATATCGCGCTCGACCGGCCGGAGGCGGAGTGTCTCGCGTTCATGGCGCGGCTCGCCGTGGCGCGGGTGCGGTCATGGTACCATGTCGCCCATTTCCTGATCGCTGAGGTCGACGGCGTGCCGGCTGCCGCGCTGTGCGCCATGCCCGCATCCGGAACGGTCGTCGCCGCACGCGCGGCGATCGAGGAGGTCGCGGCCGAGACCGGCTCCGATGCCGACGGTATCGTCGCGCGCGGCGGCTATGCCCGCAATTGCTGGGTCCAGGGCGGCGAGGGCGACTGGCTGATCGAGCACGTCGCAGCCGAAGCGTCGCATCGCGGCGGCGGCCTGGTGCAGGGCCTGATCGCCCGCGCGCTCGCCGACGGCAAGGCTGCCGGCTATTCGCGGGCATCGATCTCGTTCGTGATCGGCAACGACGCGGCCGAGCGCTGCTACACCATGGCCGGTTTTGCCTTCGCCGAGGAGAAGCGCGACACGGCATTCGAAGCCCTGACCGGCGCGCCGGGCTTTCGCCGATTTGCGCGGGGGATGTGAGGGAGTGGCGAGGCCACATACACCACTGTCGTCCCTGCGAAAGCAGGGACCCATACTCCGCGGCTTGTGTAGTGGAAGCGACTCGTCGTCCCAGCATCGCCTAACAATCAGCATTGGTGGTTATGGCCCCTGCTTTCGCAGGGACGACACTGAAGATGGTCCTCGCGCGATGCGACGCATCGTCATTGCGTACCTCATCTCGGTGTCATCGCCCGGCTCGACCAATGGCCAAACTGTCAGTGATGTGTCGGAACAGGTGTAAGCTAGGTCTCCGGTCTAAACATCGAGCCGGGCGATGACAGTGTGAGTGGGGACGCAGCTTCGCATTCTCGCGACATGATTTGTCCGAGCTTTGCCGGCATGATTGCCGACAATTTGGGCAAACCGCCCGGCTAATCCCGTTCACCTCGGCCGCATCTCCGCCTAGTGTCCCGAATCCGAAGTTCGTATCACTCGCCGCACCTTCGGAGCGAACTTCGGATTCGATAAGGACACTAGCAAACTTATGATTCTAGTGGGCTTTATGAATGCGAAGTTCGTGAAAGCGGCTGCCGCGAAATCGCACGAACTTCGCATTCAGCACACTAGTCTGACTGCAGACGGAGATGAAGCAGCATGCGAGCGATCCTTGATCACTGCACCGGCGGCAGCAGGCGCAGCCTGCCGGCCGGCACGGATTTCATCGACGAGGGCGGCCAGACAGGTCATCTGTTCGTGCTGCTCGAGGGCAAGGTCGAAGTCGTGAAGGGCGACAGTCTGGTCGCCGTGATCGACGAGCCCGGCGCGGTGTTCGGCGAGATGAGCGTTCTGCTCGACCGGCCGCACAGCGCAAAGGTGCGTGCGGCGTCCGACTGCGTCCTCTACGAGTTCGACGATGCGGCGTCGTTCCTTCGGGAGCAGCCTGCGGTGGCGCTGCTGATCGCGCAGCTGCTGGCGCAACGGCTGCATGTTGCCACGACCTATCTTGCCGATCTGATGCACCAATATGCCGATCACGGCACGCATCTGGCGATGGTCGGCGAAGTGCTGCAGAGCATGATCAACCTGCCACCGATGCAGGTCGCGCCAGGCTCGGATCGGCAATCCGATCCAAGGATGTGAGCCAGTCCGGCGCCTCGCTGAGCGGCGTTGCCGGCCGCTGCAGGGGAGCGTTGAGATCGACGATCTGCGCGTCGCCGGCGGCGAGCCAGAAGGCCGTCTCCTGGGTGAGATCGAGCACGATGTAGACCGGCGGCCGGCCGGGCTGCAGGCCGGTATTGAACACCCAGGTCGTCCCGATCCGGTCGAACCACGAGCCGTCCGGGATGAATGGCGATTGATGCACATGGCCCGAGATCACCATCGCCGGATGGTGGCGCTCGATCCAGCGTAGCAGCTCGACGTCGCCGAAGAAGCGCTTGCCGCCCCAGCTGATCGGGGAATCCGCCGGCGGGGCGTGATGCACCCAAACCCAGCGGCGGTGCGGGATGGCGGCTGCCTCGCGCAGCTGGGCGTCGATCCGCGCCTTGACCTTCGGGCCGTCCCACCACGGGCAAACCGTGAACAGCGTGTCGCCGATGATCAGATTGTCGCCGTCGCAGACCACGCCGAATTCCCTGACGGTGGCGACCCATCGCGCGACCTTCTCGCCCTCCGCGTTGCGCTCGTCGAGGTCATGATTGCCCGAGCAGAAGATCACGCGTGTGAGATTGGCGAGCCGCGCGAGGTATTTGGTGACGACGACGATCTGGGCGCGGAAATCGACCGCCGAGCCGAGGTTGAGCGCATCGCCGGCGAAGATCACGACATCAAATTGCGGCGCGGCTGCCAGCAGCCAGTCGAACTGC
Source organism: Bradyrhizobium sp. Pha-3 (assembly GCF_042258615.1). Taxonomy (GTDB): domain Bacteria; phylum Pseudomonadota; class Alphaproteobacteria; order Rhizobiales; family Xanthobacteraceae; genus Bradyrhizobium. Next base: position 1,572,640 of record NZ_CP170152.1, read on the forward strand.
GGCAATGAATAATGCAGGTCGGCGACGACGAGGCAGCGCATCCGCCAGATCCAGATGCCCGGAAAGCGGGCTGGGTTCGCAAGACAATGAATTTCAAACAATCCGAGTTGCAGCAAGATCCATGCCGTGCTGCGCCGATGAAGCGCGACAGATTTTCGCAGTGAGGTTGGCACGCTGGCCAGGCTCCCTCTCCCCTTGTGGGAAAGGGTGGGGAGAGGGGTGGCCCCGAGCGAGATGATTGAGGTGAGGCTCGCTTTCGCAATCTCGATCGTGTGGCGTTGCTGGATTGAATGGAGCGAGCGTGCCGCGTGGCACCCCTCTCCCTAACCCTCTCCCACAAGGGGAGAGGGAACCCTTCCGCCAGTGCGTCGCTCACGCTACCGGGAGACGACAAACATCACACGCACGCTGAAAAACACCAGCTACACGCGACCGCTTACACCCTTGCCGCGGCGTGGGAGAACACGATCTCGATCAGCGTGCCGGTGCGGCCGCCGGTGCGGATCTGGAATTTGGCGCGGTTGGCTTCGACCAGCGCCTTGGTCAGCGACAGGCTGACGCCGCCGGAGCCGGCCTGATCGGACGGCGTCGGTGCGCGGAACGGCTCCAGCGCGGCTGCGACCTCGTTGTCGTTGAGGCTCTGGCCGGTGTCGCGCACGCGCAGCATCACCTCGCCGAAATCCGACAGCGCGGTCGAGACGATCACCTGGCCGCCGGCATTGGCGAGATGGATCGAGTTGCCGATCAGGTTCAGCGTGATCTGGCGCAGCGCGCGGGCGTCGGCGACGACAGGCGGCAGCGTGTGCGCGAGCGAGGTGCGGATGATGATGCGCTCGCGATTGGCCTGCGGCTGCATCACGGCGACACAGCTCTCCACCATCTCGTTGAGGTTCTGGCTGGTGAAGGCGAGGTCGAGCTTGCCGGTTTCGATCCGCGACAGATCGAGCAGGTCGTTGACGATGGCGATCACCCGCTCGCCGGAGGCGCGGATGTCCTTCATGTATTCGACATAGCGCTCGTTGCCGAGCGCGCCGAAGCGTTCGCCGATCATCACCTCGGCAAAGCCGATGATGGCGTTGAGCGGCGTGCGCAGCTCGTGGCTGATCCGCGCCAGCATGTCGGATTTGGCGTTCGCCGCGCGTTCGGCGAGTCGCCGCGCCTCGCGCAATTCGCCCTCGCTCTTTTTCGTCTGCGAGAGATCGCGGAACACCGCGAAGAAGTTCGGGCCGTCGGCGCGGGTGCGGCCCATCGTGACCGACAGCGGGATGATGCCGCCCTGGCGCACGCGGCCGAGCGTCTCGCGGCCGTGGTCGAGCAGGCTGGCGACGCCGGCCGATTTCACGCTGGTGAGATAGTCGAAGACGCCGTACTGGCTTTCCGGCGCGAACAGGTCGGCGAGATTATGCGTGATGAACTCGTCGCCATCATAGCCGAACAGCGCCTCCGCGCTGCGGTTGCAGGAATGGATGTTGCCCTCGGCATCGAACATGATGATGCCTTCGGCTGCGGTGTCGAGGATCGCGCCGAGCTCCTCGGCGTCGGCGTGGCCGGCCTGCGGCGGTAGTGGCGCAAGCACCGGCTCCGCGGCAGCAACAGGCTCGTGATCGGGCTCCGGATCGGACAGGGCGGCCGCGACCGCGGCGTCTTCGTCCAGCGTGCGCGAGAAGATCAGCGCCAGCGCGGAATCGTCGTCCCAGGTGATGGTGTGCAGCCGTGCCTCCGCGGACACCGATTGCACGCCGTCGTCCGCGTTCTGGTTCGCGGAGATCGTCACCGGCGTGCCGGTGCCGGAGCTGCTGCTCGCCTGCGAGACGCCGGGCTCGACATAGAGCGCGTCCAGCCCGCCGGTGGCTTCCAGCGCGTGCAGGCTGTCATAGCCCATGCGGGCGAGGAAGGCGTGGTTGGCATAGAGCAGGCGGTCGAGCCGGTAGATCAGGATGCCGACCGGCAGGAGATCGAGCAGCGCGCGGTCACGGCGGGACGCTCCGCGCGGTGCGGGTTCCGTCGCGGCGAGCCAACCGGCCTTTGGCGGGTCGGCCGGTGTCTCGAGCTGCGCGACCGTCTCTTGCGGCGGCGACGTCTCCGCCTCCTGCGGCGGTTCGCTGGCGGGCGGCTCTTCGGCAACCGCCTCCGTAGTGGCGCGCTCGTTCGTTGTCGCGGTGAGGCCGGCCTCGCTCTCGAGCCGCGCCGACAATTGACGGGCGAGCTCGTTGAAGGCGTTGTTCTCGACCGGCGTCAGCGACGGCGGCCGATTGTCGCCGGCGGGGCGGAACTGCACCACGTTCTGCGGCGGGTCGTGACGCACGTCGTGCGTGTCCTCCTGCGTTCCTCCTTTCGTTTCTTGCGGCGTTTCCACGGCGTGATCCGGATCGGCTTGGTGTGAAATCTCTGCGGCTGTCGGCTCGGTCAATTCCTCGGGTGGTGCTGCGGTCGGGTCGGGCGGCGGAGCAACTTCATGCGGCGCGGCAGGCCCGGGCGGCGCAGCGGTACGCGGCGCCGGCGCGACATCGGCCGACAGCGATCGCGGCGCGATCGAGCCGCTGAAGAACTCATAGCGGCGCAATGCGGCGAGTCGCGCAAGCCCGTCGAGATCGCGACACACACCAAAGCCGCGGTAGCCGGCGAAATTCCTGGAACGATCGAACACCGGCAGGCCGGACAGTTCGACCGGCAGCCGGCCGCCGCCGTCGACCGGCCAGTGCAGCGTGATGCCGCTCCAGGTGTCGCGGCTGGCGAACGCCTTGAGGACGCGGCCTTCGGGATCGAGGCCAAAGCTCTCGGCGATGTCGCTCCAGAGGCGGCCGAACCCTGCCGCGGTGTGCAGGCCGATCAGGCGGGTGAATTCGTCGGAGCCGAGCGAGAAGCGCGCCTCATGGTCCATCTGCCACATGAAACGCAGCGGATGCCGCCGTACCGGCAACGGCTCATCGAGCCAGGATGGCGGCGGCACCGGCGCCAGCGTCGCGGGCGCTGGTTCGGCGGCAGGCGGCGGAAGTGGCGCATCCGCGATCGCATAAGGCGAGGGGACAGCATCGGCCGGTGGCGCCGATATTTCTGGAGCCGGCGCATGTGCGGTCTCTTCGAGAGCGGGCGTGGGCTCAGCTGCGGGCGCTACGACCTGTGCCGCGGCGGGCGCCTCGATCAGCGCTTCCGACAACGGCTCTTCGACGGCGGCAGTTTCGTCTGGTGTGGTGTCGAGAGGCGTGGTCTCGACCGGTGCTTGCTCTGCATGCGCCTGTTCGGTCGATGCGAGCGGTGGAGCAAGGTGCGCAGGCGCTTCGACCTGTGCTTCAGCGGGCACTTCGATGAGCGCTTCGGATAACGGCTCCTCGACGGCGGGAGTTTCGTCAGGCGTGGTGTCGAATGCCGCGGTCTCGACGTGCGCCGTCTCGACGGGCGTCTCTTCCGACGCGGGAGATGGAGCCGCGTCCGCAGGCTCGGATTCAGTCACGCCGACGATCGGCTCGGCTGCTTCCGCGGGCGGATCCAGCGCATCGAACAGCGTGAAGGTGACGGGCGCTTCGCTGGCCGGCGGGGCGGCTTCTTCATGCGCGGTTGGCGGTTCGACGGCGGCAGGCGCTGGCGGCGGCTCCACGGCCGCGGCCTCTTGCGGCGCTGCTGTGCGTACCGGTGCTTCCGGTGCAACCGGCTCCGGCACGATCGGCGCTGCCGGTTTGGCGGCGAGATGCGCCGCCGGCTTGATCAGCGCGATCAGCGCGCGATCGGCACCGCGGCCGATCCGCTGCAGCACGACGCGGCCGATCGCAATGCTCGCCGCCGCGCGGCCCTGCGCCAGCGCTTCGTCGCGCGCGGCATCGAGGCCGGCTTCGGCGAGATCGTGCAGGCCGGGCAGCGAACGCGCCGCCTCGTTGGTTGCGAGCAAAAGTCCGTCGCCGTTGAAGGCGGCCGCCGGACGCGGCAAGCCCTGCACCAGCCGCAGCAAGCGCTCGGCGAGCGGCATGTTGCGGCCGCTGGCATTGAGCGCGGTCATCAGGATGCCGTGGCTGCCGTCGGATAGCTCGATCCGCCTGCAGGCGCAGGTCGCGAGCATGCCGGGCGCAGCGCCGAAGCCGGGCAGCCGCTCCAGCCGGACCGCGCCGCCTGCGTCTAGGCGGTAGCCGAGCCGCGCGACCTGACGGCGATGCGGATCGGCCGGGCCGAAGGCGCGTTTCGCCAGTTCGGCGCCGTTGGCGGCACCGAACACCTGCGCGCCGGCCGGATTGGCCCACAGAATCCGTGCGCCGTCGGCCGACCACAGCCATGCCGGCAGGGCGCTCGCCGCATGGTCCGCCAGCCTCACATCGCCGAGCGCCTGGATCTGGAATTCCGCGTCAGTCATCGCGTAAGATTTGACCGCATGGTTTGGCTTCTTCCTTAGCTTTGCCGGAGCGCCGGCGGCCGCAGGACGACAGCCTTAACAGAAGGTTAGTATCGCAACTGGGGGGCGGCAGGTCCATGTCCGCGGCCAAGGTGCCCCGGCTTAAGCCGGGATAACGTTAACTTGGCTGAACGATCCACAGCCGTTTGGCGTTGTCAGGCGGAGAGAGGCGGATGCGACAGCGTGTTGCGGAGCCAGGGCGGCGCCGCGTCATACCTGCGATTGGTGCGCCACGATATGTTCCGCCGTCCAGTCTACCTTGTATTCTACCCTGGGTCCGCAGGGTCAACCCGGCGGGCCGATCACCAAGCGAGGGAGAGCGACCATGAGCGACGACGGGCGTGACCATTTCGAGATCCCCAAATTCGAGATTCCCAAGGACATGCGGTCGATGGCTGAGGCGAGCTTCGATCAGGCGCGCAAGGCCTTTGAGCAGTTCGTGACCAACGCGCGGGACACCGCCGGCAAGATCGAAGAGCGCAACGCCACGGTGCGCGCCGGCGCCAAGGAGCTTTCCACCAAGGCGCTGTCCTACGCGGAGAAGAATGTGCAGTCGTCGCTGGACTACGCCCAGTCGCTGCTCAAGGCCAAGGACCTCACCGAGGTGATGCGGCTGCACAGCGAATATGTGCAAGGCCAGATGCGCTCGCTCGCCGAGCAGGCCAGCGAAATGGGCCAGGCCGTCAGCCGCGCCGCGATGGATGCGGTCAAGCCCAAGGGCTGATGAAGAGCTGATGAAGAGCTGACGGAGTGTGGCAGGCCCAACCCTGGTCGGGCGCGGTAATCCCATATTCCGCCACATAAAAAATGTGGCGTCGCACGCGATCCCACGTTGCGTTGCACAAAATTGACATGATATGGGTGTTTATTAGGCGCGCCCGACGAAGGGCACTCCCGTGAATCAAGGCAGCGTGATCCATTTCAGCGCTCCCGGCCTGATGGGCTCCGGGACGTCCGCAATGGTCACATCTACTCACCCGTTGCGAAGGATTACACGTATGACCAACCCGTCCGATCCGTTCTCCGCCTCGATCATCCCGTTCGAAGTTCCCGAGCAGGTGCGTGCGTTCGCCGAAAAGGGCGTGCTGCAGGCCCGCGACAGCTACGCCAAGTTCAAGGACGCTGCCGAGACCCATAACTCGACGGTCGAGGCCGTGTTCACCTCGATGAACAAGGGCGCCACCGCGTATTCGGCCAAGCTGATCGAGTTCTTCAAGGCCAACACCACCTCCTCGCTCGACTTCGCCCAGGAGCTGTTCAGCGTGAAGTCGCCGACCGAAGCGGTCGAGCTGTGGACCTCGCACGCCCGCAAGCAGTTCGAGACCTACACCGCGCAGGCCAAGGAACTGGCCGAGCTCGGCCAGAAGGTAGCCAGCGAGACCGCCGAGCCGATCAAGGCCAGCGCCTCGAAGTTCTACCAGCAGCCGGCCGCCTGATCGCAGCCTGCACGAGATAGCGGAAGGCCCGGGCCGAAGCGGTCCGGGCCTTTTTGCTGGACAAGGGCCGTTAAGCGGTCCGAGATAACGGCGGAAATCCGCGCGTTAAGCGCTTGCCAAAGGCGGGCGTTGCACCTAGTTTCCGCCCGAAATCGCCGCCCCCTTTTTGCGGGGCCGTGCGTCAGGATGCAGTTGTAGCTCAGTTGGTTAGAGCGCCTGTCTGTGGAACAGGAGGTCGGTGGTTCGAGCCCACCCAACTGTACCATCCACACGATCACCCACCGCGACATCGCAAGATCTGGCCATCGCAGGATCGCTCGCCGTCTGCTCATCGCCCGTGGCGTGTCATCTCGCCCGCTTGCACTTGCTCGTTCCATCACCCACACTCCGCGAAACGACGCCTTAACGACGCCTAGTGACACCTTTGGGGGGGATGCATGGGGATCGCCGGTTCAAGGAGATTTTCGTTTGCGTTGATGCTCTCGATCGCCGTTGCAGCTTTGTTGCTGCCGGGCCGGGGCGAGGCCTACACGCCCGACCAGCAGCAGGCCTGTACGCCGGATGCGTTCCGGCTTTGTGGTCCCGAGATTCCCGATGTCGATCGCATCACGGCCTGCATGATCAGGAACAGGGCACAGCTGTCACCGGCCTGCCGCGTGTTCTTCCGCGCAGATCCCGAGCCGCGTGAGGCGAGCGAGCGCGTCGAGCGGCGGCCTGCGAAGCGGAAGGTCTCCACGTCGCACAAGACGAAGAAGTCCACCCACTGATGTCCGCCCATCGTTTGGTTCTCTCCGCGCGCATGCCAGAGCCGCGAGCCCGGTGCGTTGTCGTGATGCGAACCGGCGCGCGCTTCGCGCGCTGGATTCCGCGGCGGCAATTTCAAGACCGTGATGCGCGACAGACTGACGCCTTGTGACGCTGTCACGCAGCATCATCTCTGGAGCTTGTGTTGTTTGCCAAATCCGTTTCGCGACGGAACGGATGGAGTGAGGCGCGTGAGCGAATACGACAAGCAAGAGATCGATCGGCACTTCGCCTGGTTCGAAGCCAGGCTTCCGGAAAAGCCGGCGCGCTTCGTCGCGTGGCTGCGCAAGCCGTCGTCGCGCTATGTGCGGATTCCGCTCGCGATCCTCCTGATCATCGGCGGCATCTTCAGCTTCCTGCCGGTGCTCGGACTCTGGATGCTGCCGCTCGGACTCCTTTTGTTCGCGCAGGATGTACCGTTCTTGCAGAAACCGACGGCGCAATTGCTCGGCTGGATCGAGCGCAAGTGGATCGCGCGTCAGCGCGCCAAGACTGCCGAAAAACGCTAGGGTGAGTCATATCAAACGCTTAGCGCTTCCATTTGCGGTTGCGTCATAAGTATAGTGTGACTCAAAAAGCAGAATGCACCGGTAATCTTGGCCACTTTGCGGATTGCAAGAAGTTTCTTCTTTCGCGAATCAGCATGCTGATTCATTTTCGCCTCCTGGGGTCAATCTGGAGGCCAACGTATGAACGTGATTGTTTTCGCTTCGCGTAAGGGGGGCTCGGGGAAAAGTACCCTGGCTGCTCACCTCGCCGCGCAAGTGCACAAGGCAACGAAGCCCTGTCTGCTGATCGACGCCGATCCGCAGGGCTCGCTGACGCTCTGGCATAAATTGCGCGGCACCAACGAGCCGGCGATCAAGACGGCGGTGAACTCGGTCAGCGGGATCATTGCCCAGGCCAAGCGCGACGGCATCGAGTGGGTGTTCATCGACACGCCGCCGAATTTGTCGGCTGTGGTCGACGACTCCATCAAGAACGCCACGATGGTGATCATTCCGGCGCGGCCCGGCGTGTTCGACGTCAACGCGGTGCAGGAAACGATTCAAACCTGCCGCTCGATGCGCAAGCCCTATGCCGTCGTGATCAACGGCGCGCCCGCGCAGCGTGACGGCGCCGAAAGCCGCATCGTCGCGATCGCGCGTGAGGCGCTGGCGAAATTCCGCGCGCCGGTGTGGAGCGGTCAGATCACCAACCGCGCCGACCTTCTGATGGCGCTCGGCCAGGGTGAAGGCGCCCGCGAATATTATGCGGAAGGCCGCGCTGCTGCCGAGATCAATCGGTTGTGGGCCGCGATCGAACGCTCGATCAAGGCGATCCGCGGCACGGCGTCGGCGTCCGGCGCGATGCACAAGCAGGCTGCGTAACAACGCCGCCTTGGTTCGAACTGGAAAGAAACGCGCGGCAGTCGCGCGTTTTTTGTGTGCTGAAGCGACGAGGCAATCGGAGATTGCCTCGCTGACTTGGCGATGACGCGATGGATGGCGTCACGCCACCATCAGCAGATAGAACACGATCACCGGCGCCAGGGTCAGGATCACCGACCAGATGCCGACAGCCCACAAGATATCCTCGGTCGTAAAGCCCGGCTCGGCACCCGGCCTCACGGCAAAAAAACCACTCCTGGAATTCACGACGCCCCCGCGTTGGTCTTCAGCGCAATGCGGAGACTGATACGCAAGCGGTTTTAAGATCCCGCTCGGAATTTCGCTGGTATTTTCGCGCGGGTGCTACTTCGGATTAACCACAGCCGGGGCGGGGGCGCATCCGGCGGGAGGCCGAACGCCTCAGTGCATGCTTCCGTCGCGATCGCGGATCGCGCCGAGATGCTCGTTGATCCGGAAGACGATCAGGATGAACTCGGCGGCGATGCGCGAGAACACGATGCCGACGAAGACGCTGGCGATCGACGCGAGCAGCTGGATGAAGCCGACGAACGGGCTGATCGCCATCGCGGTGAGGCTCCACAGGATGCCGGAGATCCCGAACAGCACGATGACCGCGATCACCAGCCAGTAGAACGTCTTGATGATCGTGGGCGTGATGAAGCGGTCCCACTGAAACAGATCCTGGAAATCGAACATCATGGTTCTCCCGGCCAGCCGAAATATGATTCGCGTCTCGTTCATCCTACTGCGTCACCCCCGGCGTGATCACTTCGTCCCGGCAGCCTGCGCAGCAGGCGTCCGTCGGGACGAGGCGTTTCGCCGGGCCAATGGTTCGGGGCGGCGCCAAAGCGCCTCCGCACCCAAAGGGATCGATGCCGCAGAAGCCCAATCAGTCTCGCCAAAGCCAGGCCCGGGACCGGGCGCCGGCAGTCCAGGGGCGAGCTATGCGAGTGGGCTGGTTGTGATTGCTGCAAATAACGGCCACAATCGGGCTTCCCTCCAGCATATCCTCACCCAATGACCACGCTGACCTTCGAAGACTTCAAGCCCGGCCGTTTCGGCACGTTCGGCCCGCGCCATGTTTCGCGCGAGGAAATCCTCGCCTTTGCCGCCGAATTCGACCCGCAGCCGATGCATCTCGACGAGGACGCCGCGAAGAAATCCATGCTCCGCGGCCTGTCGGGCTCAGGCTGGCATCTCGGCTCGCTGATGATGCGGATGATGTTCGACGGCTTCATCGGCCGCACCGCCTCGCTGGGCGCGCCCGGGGTCAACGAGATGCGCTGGGTGGCGCCGCTGCGTCCGGGCGACGATTTGACGCTGGATGTCGATGTCATTGAGGCGCGCGTCTCGAAGAGCCGGCCCGAGACCGGCATCGTGACCTTCAAGAGCACGATCCGCAACGCGCGCGGCGAGATGCTGTGCGAGATGGAGGCGCCGATCATGATCAGCCGCCGTAACGCTTTGAGCGCATAGGAGAGATCATGCGCTTTTTTGAAGACATCGAGATCGGCGCCCAGCGCGAGTTCGGCTCATTCACCTTTACCGCCGAGGACATCAAGCGCTTTGCCGCGCAGTTCGATCCGCAGCGCTTCCATCTCGACGAGGAGGAGGGGCGCAAGTCGCTGTTCGGCGGGCTCGCCGCATCGGGCTGGCATGTCGCCAGCGTCTGCATGAAGCTGCTCGTCGCCGACGGCAAGCGGCTCGCCGCGGAAGCCGCCGCGCGCGGCGAGACGGTCGCGGTCTGGGGACCCTCGCCGGGCTTCCGCGAGCTGCGCTGGATCCGGCCGGTGCTGGCGGGCGACACCATCAGCTTCACCAACCAGATCGAGACCAAGCGCACGTCCGAGAAGCGGCCGGAATGGGGCATCCTTCAAGCCCGCAACACCGGCGTCAATCAGCGCAATGAGGTGGTGTTCTCGTTCCTCGCGACCGCCTTCGTGCCGCGCCGGAATCCCGGTTCCTGATGTTGCCGCAGCGCCTCTGATGTTGCACGGACGCCATGGTTGGCAGCTACTTCTGCTGCCGACGTAGTTGTGCGTTGCGTGGAACTCATTTTTTGCTAACGCATTTTGAACCTTTGTCCCTGCCTTATGGCTGGGGCACGAGCACTTGGGCGAGCACTTGGGCGAACACTTGGCCTCGCACGTGGGCCGAACACCTGGGGACGATTATGGCAGATCGCAGCGCGCTGAAACTCGTCGGCATTATCTTTGCGACGGTCACAGTTGTTGTGATGCTGGCCACTGGATTGGTTGTGAAGGGCTTTGCCGACGGCAATTATTCCTTCGAGACTACTGCGAGCATCGATCGCTGATTGACCGTCTGTGACATCGGCGCTCGAGGGAGCGCCAGGTAGCGTGCGTTCGCGCTTTTCAATGTGACCGGTCGGCAGGCTGCGTCACACTTCCTTCAAAAGCTCTTCAGCGATTCCAGATCAGCACCATCACGACGGTCGCGGCTGCCAGGATGCCGAGGAACCGGATCATGATCGTGCCGATGCCCTGCTGCGGCTGGCGCAGCGGTATAGGATCGGCGGCGTTATCCGGCCGGACGCTCTGCATGAATTCTCTCCAAATGGATGCCCGCCAAGGCGTGGTCCGAACGCGAATTCCGGATTGGACGCGGGCTCGGTATCCCAAGTTCAAATCGGCTTCTGCAACAATTGACGCCGCACAGTTTACACCGCGCTGAATAACGAATCGTTCAGCGCTGAATCGGCCCATGCAAAACGAAGCCGCCGCCCCCCGTTCGGGAGGCGGCGGCCATCAGTCTGGAAAACTGATCGGGATCAGCTGTTGCGCAGGCCGTCGGCGGCGCGCTTCCACTGCGAGACGTTGTCGGCGATCATGCGCGTCGACTTCATCGCGGCCTGGCTGAGCTGGGCATAGCCGGAGATCTCGCGCTGGACGCGCTGGCCCTCGGCATGCAGCAGGTCGCGCAGGCTCTCGAGCTCGCCGATCAGCTTCTCGATCTCGGCGAGCGAGGTGCCGGCGACGCGCTGGATCAGCGAGTTGACGTTGCTGACGGTGGCGTCGGTATTGGTGTCGGTCGGCGCGGTCTCCGGGCTCGCCACCGGCCGGCGCAGATAGGCGATGTCGTTGCGCACGAAGTCGCGGATGCCGGCTTCGACTTCCGAGACCGCAGCAAGGTTGGAATCGACCTCGGACGTCGCCTCGGTGGCTTCCTCGGTACGGTTGGTGGCGTTCATCGGCTTTCCCCTGGTTCGCAATAGCGAAGCGCGGCTTGTCCCCCGCACGACGAATTGATGAAGTTACGGACCTATCAGTGCCGCCGAATTTGACCGCATCTGGGCCAAGTTGGGGCAATGCCTGATCATTAGCGCGACAGGGCTAACAGATCGTTCACCATGAGCGCTTGTAGCCGGCGCCGATGCTCTTGTTGATCGTGCCCTGGGCGGTCTCGCCGACCGAGCCGGAGACGGTGACGCCGTCGAACAGCTTTTGCTCGGCGCCGACCCGGCGCAGCCATCTGTCCTCGGCGGTCGACAGCGTCTGGCCTGCGGTGATGCTGGTGCCGGTGTCGGTAACGGACAGGCGCGCAGACTGATCGGTGTCGTAGCTGCGCGACGGATGGCCGTCGACGCCGGGCACCGGGACCACGCCCTGCTGGATCAGGTTGTAGCCGCTCTGCAGCGTCAGCGAATACTGCTCCGACAGCGGCACCGATTTGCTGAGCGAGGTGCCGACCTTGCTCTGGTCGGCGCCGGGATCGACCCGCGCCTCGATCGAGGTCTTGTCCCAGATCGAAGCCACGCCACCCGCCGAGATCGACGCCCAGGCCGAGCCGCCGGATTGCGGCAGGCTGCCGCCATTGGCGAGCCGCTCCGACAATTGCTCCGACGTCGTCATCGTGCCCTGCTTGGCGACCGTCATGTCGGCGCCGATGCGGGTGTCGAGGAACGGCGAGATCGACTGCTTGACCGACACCGCCGACGAGCCGTTGGCGTTGTTGTTGGTCGACCAGGACGGATCGTTGCCGGCGATGCTGCTGCGTTTGGCTGCACTCTTCGGTGCCAGCGTGGGCAGGCTGGTGGAGTCGGTGTCGAGCTGGCTCCAGTCGAGCTTGCTCTGGTCGATACCCTTCAGGATGTCGGCGTCATTGGCATCGGCCGCCGGTGGCGCCTCGTCGGCCGCAGCCTCCGCATCGTCAGCGGGGATGTCTTTCGCGGTGTCTTTCGAGCTGTCTTGCGCGGCGGGAGCGATCGCCCATGGTGAGGTCTGCGCCGTGGCCGAAAGCGCTATCGCCACGCTGAAGCCGGCCGCCAGCACCGGCAGCCTTGTCCAGCCAAATCGTGATGTAGAAGTCATTCCCAGCCCGCAAATTCCAGCGCCGCAACATGCGGTTTTCTTGGCGCGAAATTGTGGCAACGGCGCTGCGAAGGCAACTGATCAACGCGTGATCGTCATGTCCGGGACAAACGTGCGCGTACGCAAGGCCCCCCGCGCGGCCGGTTCGGGGCTGGTGAAACCGGCCGCGTCCCGCCGGAGCGCCGAACACGCGAAGACGCGCTTCGCGCTCGAGCCCGGACATGACGAAGGCGTGAAGTGATGGAGCCGTCAGACCGCGATGCGCGGCAGATGGATCGGGTAACCGACGGTCTGCTCGACCAGGTCGAAACTGTCGACCAGCACGCGGAAGCTCGTGAGCTTGCCGGCCCTGAACTGCGCGAAGTGCGCGATCCTGAGCGAGATCGGCTTGTTGGAGTCCAACGCCGTCAGCGAATAGCGCAACATCGAGGCCGCGGAATCCGCGCCCAGCATGATCGACTCCCGATCGAAGCGGTGAACCCTCAGGTTCTCGCCGATCTGCCTGATCACCTCGAGCACGGCGGCCTTGCCGCGGCGCGAGCCGAAGAAGGAAAACAGGTCGATCGGCCCGTAGATGGCCCATTCGACCTCGTCATCGAGCAGCGGCTCGATGTCTGCAAGCTGGCGTTCGTTGATCGCGCGATGCAATGCGCGCGAAAAACGCCAGAGGCTGTGCTCTGTCATTTTGGTCTCGTCCTGAAACTGGATTTTCAAAGCAAACGAATGGCAGGCGGTCAGCGCCGACGCCCTGCCAGGTTGCTGCACGTCACTATTACGGCCTCAAATAGGGCGGAATGGCCAAAACACAAATGACTTTTTTGCAATGCACAATTGCACCGGTCTTGACCGGAATGTGACCGTCCGCCCGCAGAACCCCGTTCCGATGGGATCGGAACCGGGTTCTGGATTCTGATTGACGCGTTTTCTTCACGCGAACCGGCATCCATCCCGCATCACGTGCGGGACAGGCTTCGCTCGAAAACGCTTCGGTTGCCGCAATTCAGCGGTCGCGCTGCCGCAGCGGCTGCCGCTCGATCACGATCTCGGCGTCGTGGATCGCCACCACCGCGAACAGCAGCGCGCCGCCGATGCCGCCGATCGCAGCGCCGAGCGGCATGAAGGTGAAAAACACCAGCGTTCCGCTGTCGAGACCTGAGGTTTTGGCCAGTCCTATCCAGGTGAGCCCGGCGCCGATGCCGAGAGCGGCGCCGCCAAGGGCGCCCAGTGCAAGACCAAGCACAGCGAGCAATGCGACTTTCATGGTGATTTCAGCCCCGACCGCAACAAGCCCAGTGATAGGTCAGCGTCGGGCCTTTCAGGTTCAACGCTGGCGGGGACGAATTTGCGGGGCGGGGACGCCCGCGTGGGTTGCCTGGTTTTCCGGGAGCTAGCCCGCGTTTTGCCCGGTCAGCGCCGCCGCGACGTCACGCTCCAGCACCTGCTGGACGAGGTCGAATGTGTCGATGATCTCGCGGATCTCGGTGATCTTGCCGTCGCGCAGCGTGTAGAACACCGCGACGTCGAACTGCACCATGCGGGCGTTGTTGCGCTTGCGGAAGAACACCCGCAGCTGGGCGGCGACCTTGTCGCCTTCGGCCACCACCGTCGGCGCCTCGTAGCGCATGTCGGAATAGCGCTCGTGGATCGTGGTCCACATCTGGCGCAGCGCCGCCTTGCCGCGGTGCTGGCCCATATGCGGAAGAATGTCGATCGGGGCGTTGGCGAGAAACGCGACGTCGTCGCTGCAGCGATCGAGCGCGCCCTCGATGCCGCCGGCATAATAGACGTCGAGGAAGTTCAAGACGCGCTGCCGGTTCAAATCCTCGCCCATGATCGACTCCGCCGGTTCAGTCCGACTCGCCTTTGACTAGCCCTGGCCCGTATTGTGAACCGAAGCGTTCCACTCTCAAACATATGTTTTGACGCACGAGACGCGATTAGGTTCGGCAACCGGAACGTGCATTGCGGCACAACATGCATGCGGTTGCGCCGGGGTGCCATCCCGACATGGCAGGATACTGAACTGATGAAACTGAACTGATCGCGTCTCGAAGACGTGAAGCGCGCAGGGGCAGGTGGCCGCGAATTCATGAGAACTCCCCGCGCGCGTTTCACGTTGGCCCCGAAGCGGTGGGAACCGGCGGGGCGGCTCGGCCGTTGATCCCAGAGAATTCCATTGGAGCCGCATCATGAAATCTATTCTTCTCGCGTTCGCCATTGCCATCAGTGCGCTTGCCGCCACCGCGCCCGCCGACGCCAAGGGCTGCATCAAGGGCGCGGTCGTCGGCGGTGTCGCCGGTCATTATGCCGGCCATCACGGCATGCTCGGCGCCGCCGCCGGATGCCTCTACGGCCGCCATCACGCCAAGGAGCAGGAACGTCAGCGCCAACAGCAGCAGGCGCAGCCCTCGCAGCAGGAGAAGCTGTAAGGCGCGACCAGTTGTGAACTCTGATCCCCGGAACGCCGCCCGCTCGGGCGGCGTTGTCTCCTTGCGTAACGGAGACGATGATGACGAAACCACTGAACAAGCCCATCCAGCCCGTTCCCGACGACAACCAGAGCCACAAGGGTCCCGGCAGCACCCCCGGCGTTCCCCTCGACACCACCAAGGGCCATCGCGACGACGAGAAGCACAACATCCGCGAGCAGGCCGCGCACGGCAATCTGATCCAGAACACCAGCAACAAGCGGTCGGGGTAGAATTCCGGATCGAGATGCAAACTTCGCCGTCGTCCCGGCGAAGGCTGGCGCCCAACAACTTGCTCGGTGTCATCACCCGCGCATGCGGGTGATCCAGTATTCCAGAGACGTCCGTGGTTGAGCCGAGAGGCCGCGGCGTACTGGATCGCCCGGTCGAGCCGGGCGATGACAGTCGTAGCGGGCGAAGCGAAACCCATCAGGCCGCAACCGCATGACGAGATGACCAGCGGACGCGCCGCGATCGCGTTTCCGGCGTGACCTGCGTCACGTCGCAGGCGCGGGCGCGCGGCTAGCGTGGCAGCATCGGATCACCCGATTGGGAAGGGATCGCCGCCATGAATGCCATCGCTGCACCGAAATCTTCCGCACAGAACCGGCTCGAAGGCTTTGCGCTCACCGCCATCCTTCAGGGCCTCCCGACCTTCGCCGCCGCCGTGCTGATGCTGAAGATGGTCGGCGCCCCGGAAATCGTCGGCGAACGCTATGGCGCCGCGGTCTACGTCGTGCTCGCCTCGCTGGTCTACGCGGCGATCACGCCTTGGCTCGCCGCCAAATTCCCGCAGCGCTTCGTGCACATCCATGCGCCGATGTTCTTCGACGCGAGTCTGTCGTTCTCCGAGAAGATCGCGCAATGGCGGAGCCAGCCCGGCGTCTCGCTGCAACTCATGACCATGATGATCATGATGTCGCTGCTGGCGGTCGCGGTGGTGAGCGTGGGGTGAGTGCTGCTGTTTGTGATTAGGCGAACGGCAGCTTGTGATCAGCGGAAAACTGCGGAGCTAGAATGTGAATTATTCCGAATCGGCATCGGAGATTGTCGTAGCCTTTAGCGCGACCAGCCGCGTTGACCTTTCTTCGGTCCTTCCCGAGCACGGGCGTATGATCATGCTCCAGATCCGAGTCGCTCGTAAAGACCAGTGAAGAGACGTGAGTTCTGCGTTCACTCGTGAATGCGTGACGCGCAATCGTCTGGAAGTAGTGGTCAGCCCCGTTCGAGTCACGGTCGATTTGGCCCGGATCTAAGCCCTGTAGGTGAAGCCAAAGCAACGCCGGGCGTTGTTTGCTGAATTGTCGGTCGCACGTCGTGCTGACGAGTTTCATGATTTTTCTTGCTTGTTGATTTGGTCTCATCGGGATCAAATTGCAAAAGATAAGTTCCTCGTTGCGACGAATGAAGTACCCGTAGTCGCCTTCCCGGGTACGAAGTTCCGCGAATGTTTTGTGAAGCCATTGATCGTTACGTACGTCGGGATACTTAACGAAAAATTCGTTTAGTGAACTCGTCTCAATTTGAACTCGGAGCGCTGATGATTGAAAATTCTCATTTCGAACGTAGCTTGAAAGGACATGACGCTTTACCCCATCAACGCCTCCGGTATCGTTTTCCTGGCCGAGGATTTCTATGCGGATAGTTGTTAGCGAGAGAGGATGACACTCTCTCAATTCACGGCTCAGGCGAGACATCAATCGCGCCGCAAACTCGTATGAGACCCCTAGTCCAATCTCCGGCGAGAGGCATTTGCTCTCTACCTCAACCTCGATTCCTCCACGTTCTGCGACGAAGTCAGCGCCCGGATCGCCGCAAAGGCCGAAACGTTGGATATTCCAACCAAATTCCAGTAGCTGGTGTGCCGTCCGAAATTCGTGATCCAAATGACATAGCCGGCCGTTCGGAAGGATTTCGGAGATGACTCTGCGACGAAACACCCGAGCTTGATCAGACGAGAGCTGACTCTTGATTTGTGTGCAGGCTCCGACAAACGCATAGGCATCGTAGATCGGCTTTTCCTTTGGATACCAAAGCTTGCGCGTCGCTCTCCATTTTCGAAGCGCGGTGTTTAATCCGTGTTCGATCGAAAAAAGCCGGGGCGCGATCTCCGTGAATGCCGACCAGTCCTCCAAAGATCTTTGTTTTCGCGTTAGCGCATCTAAAAGCGTGGAGAAGCCAATCCATTCAACAAATTCTCTCCAGGAATCTTCGGCGCTCGTTCTTGTAACGCCCGGCTGTAGTTTCAAGTTTCTAAAAACTCCTCACCTCTTCTTCCACCCGCCCCGCTTGCCCGGAGCACCACCGCTGCTCCGCGGCGAAGGGCCGAACTCCGGCCCTGACTGCCGCGAGTCGGTCGGCTGGATGATGCGGCTCGTCGTGCCGAACGGTTTTGCGGGCAGCGCGCCGCCTGGGCGGAAGGGCAGCGATTCCGGGCCGTGCATCTCGTCGAGGTCGGGCTTGTGCACCCGTGAGCCGGACTTGCCGCTGCGGCTCGCCTTGAGCGAGGTCTGCGCGGTCTTGTTCTTCAGCGCGGCGACCGGCAGGTTGGCGGCATCGCCGTACTTCCTGGTGCCGGCATAGGCGCCGGCCTGCTTCTGCACGTTGCGCTGCTTGGCGGTCGGATCGTCGACCACGGCCATCTCGGTGGCGCGCAGCCGCTTGACCTCGTCGCGCAGCCGGGCGGCTTCCTCGAAGTTCAAATCGGCGGCGGCCTCGCGCATCCGTGTTTCGAGGTCGCTCAGCACGGCCTCGAAATTATGCCCGATCGAGATCACGTCGTCGGCCATGCCGCCGTCGCCGATCTCGACCAGCACGTGGTCGCGCTCGTAGACGGAGTTGAGGATGTCGCCGATCGACTTCTTGACGCTCTCCGGGGTGATGCCGTGGGCTTCGTTGTACTCGACCTGCTTCTCGCGGCGGCGGTTGGTCTCGGCGATCGCGCGCTCCATCGAGCCGGTCATCTGATCGGCATAGAGGATCACCTTGCCGTCGACGTTGCGCGCGGCACGGCCGATGGTCTGGATCAGCGAGGTCTCGCTGCGCAGAAAGCCTTCCTTGTCGGCGTCGAGGATCGCGACCAGCGCGCATTCGGGAATGTCGAGGCCCTCGCGCAGCAGGTTGATGCCGACCAGCGCGTCGAACGCGCCGAGCCTGAGATCGCGGATGATCTCGATGCGCTCGATGGTGTCGATATCAGAGTGCATGTAGCGGACGCGGATGCCCTGCTCGTGCAGATATTCGGTCAGGTCCTCCGCCATGCGTTTGGTGAGCACCGTGATCAGCGAGCGGTAGCCGGCCTGCGCGGTGGCGCGCACCTCGCCGACGAGGTCGTCGACCTGGGTGCGGGCCGGGCGGATATCGACCGGCGGATCGATCAGTCCGGTCGGGCGGATCACCTGCTCGACGAACACGCCGCCGCTTTCGTTGATCTCCCAGCCGCTCGGCGTTGCCGACACCGCGACCGTCTGCGGCCGCATCATGTCCCACTCCTCGAAGCGCAGAGGGCGGTTGTCCATGCAGGAGGGCAGGCGGAAGCCGTATTCGGCCAAGGTCGCCTTGCGACGGAAGTCGCCGCGGAACATGCCGCCGATCTGCGGCACGGTGACGTGGCTCTCGTCGGCGAACACCAGCGCGTTGTCGGGGACGTATTCGAACAGCGTCGGCGGCGGCTCGCCGGGGCGGCGGCCGGTGAGGTAGCGCGAATAGTTCTCGATGCCGGCGCAGCTCCCCGTCGCTTCCATCATCTCGAGGTCGAAGGTGGTGCGCTGCTCCAGCCGCTGCGCCTCCAGCAGGCGGCCCTGGTCGTTGAGCTGGTCGAGCCGCATCTTCAATTCTGATTTGATCGACTTGATCGCCTGTACCAAGGTCGGGCGCGGCGTCACATAGTGCGAATTGGCGTACATCTTGATGAATTCGAGCTCGTCCTGCTTGTGGCCGGTGAGCGGATCGAACTCCTCGATGGTCTCGATGGTGTCGCCGAACAGGTTCACGCGCCAGGCGCGGTCTTCATAGTGCGCCGGGAAGATGTCGATGACGTCGCCGCGGACCCGGAAGGTGCCGCGGGTGAAGTCGGCCTGGGTGCGCTTGTATTGCAGCGCGACCAGGTCGGCGATCAGCTGCCGCTGGTCGATGCGCTCGCCCTTCTTCAGCGCGAAGGTCATCGCGGTGTAGGTCTCGACCGAGCCGATACCGTAGATGCAGGACACGGAAGCCACGATGATGACGTCGTCGCGCTCGAGCAGCGCGCGCGTCGCCGAGTGGCGCATGCGGTCGATCTGCTCGTTGATCGAGGAATCCTTCTCGATGTAGGTGTCGGTGCGCGGGACGTAGGCTTCGGGCTGGTAATAGTCGTAATAGCTGACGAAATACTCGACCGCGTTGTCGGGGAAGAAGCTCTTGAACTCGCCATAGAGCTGCGCGGCCAGCGTCTTGTTCGGCGCCAGGATCAGCGCCGGGCGCTGCGTCGCCTCGATCACCTTGGCCATGGTGTAGGTCTTGCCCGAGCCGGTGACGCCGAGCAGCACCTGGGTGCGGTCGTTGCGCCCGATGCCCTCGACCAGGTCCGTGATCGCGGTCGGCTGGTCGCCCCTGGGCTCGTAGGACGACTTGATCTCGAACCGCACGCCGCCTTCGGATTTCTCCGGGCGCGGCGGCCGATGCGGCGTCCACACCCGCATCGAGCCGTCATCCCTGCGGAATTCCGGGCGGCCGTCGCGGATCAGGTTCTCCAGCGCGTCGGCGGTGGCCTTGACGCCGAGCGCCTCCATCTTGCTGCGCGGCGGACGGGCGAGCGCCTCGTCGTCGTCCTCGGCGGTCGGCAGGCCGAGCTGCCGCGCCAGTTCCGGATCGAGCGTCGGAATGGTGGCCGAGGTGCCGTAATTGGCCTGCGGGGCTTCCTCGAGGCCGGAAGCGTCGCGCCTGGCGACGTCCTCGCTGGTCTCGCGCGTCGACGCCCGCGCGCGATGCGCGGCGGCCTCGCCGCCGGCGCGGCGGTCCCAGGAATTGTCCGGCGGCGGCTGCAGGCCGGTGCCCGAACCCATGCCGGCATCGCCGCGATTGATCGCGGGATTGAGCAACTCGGCCAGCGCCGGTCCGATCGGTTGGACCTCGGGCCGGTGAGCTTTGGATTTGGGGGATTTGCCGGGCTTTTTCGGGGTGTTCGGTGTCTTCGCCATGGCCGGAATATGGGACGAGTCCGGCAGCGAGAAAAGGGCAATCGACGGCTGGATCGGCGCACAGGCGAGACTGCTGACAGCAGGGTGTCAGCAGGCGGCGCCTTCGCGGTCGTCAGGCCCGCGGCAGGTCGACGATGTCGAGATGGATCCCGCCGCAGCCGTCGCAGCGCATGGTCCAGTATTCGGCGGCGCGGCCGGGAATGACGCGCAGCAGCGAGAGCCGGGCGGCGCATTCCGGGCAGCTGGTTCTGACCTGCGTCGGCCAGACCGGATCCGGCTCGCATTGCGGGACGATCGCGACCACGACGTTGCCGGTCACGCCGACGGCATTGTCATGCCATATCGTTGTGGGAACCGGTCGATAATCCGCTTCGCGTCGTCGATCGCCGCATCCGGATCGGACCACGCAAAGCCGATGTCGAGCATCGGAAACGGCATGCCATCGATGACGACCGGCCTTTGATCGACCCGTTGAATCCTGGCGTGCCATTGCCCCTTCCCCATCTCGAACGACTTGATCTCAAAACCGCTGTAAATCATCGCGACCTCGAAATGCCCCTTCTCATAGGAAGCACGGGCGCTGGGTGCCATATGTGAACCAGATCACAAGTCGCGCGGTTTATTTCCGACGGGCGAGGGAATCTTTCGTTCCAGCTGCTTGTTTTGATGCGGCTTCTTCAGGCGAACCGCTCGAAAACGCCCTAGCCGCGGGCCGCGATGTGATCGGCGAGCACGGCCGCGTCGTCGCCGACGCCTGACAGGAACGAGGATTTCATCTTCGACAGCCATTGCAGGCCGAGAAAATACAGGCCCGGGACGTCGGAGACGCCGTGGCGGTGTCGTGGTGCGCGATCGGCGTCCAGCACCGGTATGTCGATCCAGTCCAGGTCGAGCCCGTAGCCGGTGGCCCAGATCACGCTGCTGATCCGCTCAGCGCGCAGGTCGATGGTGCGCAGCGGCGCAGTGAGGCACGGCGGATCGGGCAGGCGGACGCGCGCCAAGGGATCGTCGGGATGATCGAGGCCGCGCGCCGCGACGAAGTCGTCGACGATCCCGAGGAATGTCGCGTAGTAGGCGTCGCCATTGGCGATGTTGGTGGCGAGATCGGGCGCGATCCCGAGCACGCCGTCGTGCGCCACCGTCACGCGGCCGAGCAGCGTCACGCCGTCAGCGGCGAAGCGGCGGAAATCGATGGTGTGGCCGCCATGGGCGCCCGAGATCACCGGCAGCAGGCGGGACGGGCCGCGCTGCTCGACCGGCGTCTGGTCGACGCCCATCTCGGCCAGCCACCAGATCAGGTCGCGGCCGCGATAGCGGCGCGGCAGGCGGTTGTGACGCCCGACCGAGAGGAAGACGCGGCGGCCGGCGCGCATCAGCTCGTCGGTGATCTGCGCGCCCGAGGCGCCGGCACCGATCACCAGCACGGCGCCGTCAGGCAATTGCGCGGGATTTTTGTAATCGCTGGCGTGAACCTGAAACAGGCCGCGATCATCGCCCAGCACGTCGGGCCGCAGCGGCCGCTGATAGGGGCCGGTGGCGACGACGACGTTGCGGGCGGCGATGCGGCCGCCGGCGATCTCGGCGAGGAAGCCATCGGCGTCGCGGCGCAGCTTCGTCACCTCAACGCCGCAGCGGATCGGCGGCGCGATGAAGGCGGCGTAGGCCTCGATGAAGGCGATGATGGACGCGGTGTCCGAGAAGCCGTCGGGATCGCTGTGCGGAAACGCGAACTCCGGCAGTCGCACCGACCAGTTCGGAAACTGGAACATCAATCCGTCCCAGCGTTCGCTGCGCCAGCGCTCGGCGATCCGCCGCCGCTCCAGCACCAGATGGGCGATGCCGCGCTGCTTCAGCCGGTGGCTCATGGTGAGCCCGGCCTGGCCGCCGCCGATCACCAGCGTGTCGATCGTCTCGTCAGGCATTGCGCGCTCCCTTGTGGCGCGCGGCGGGTTCCGTGGCGGCGCGGATGATCCAGCGCCGGAACGCGGCGAAATCGCGCTGTTCGGCGTGGAAGCCGCGATAGACGAGATACCAGCGCATGCCCTTCGGCACGCTGAGCGCAAACGGCGCCACCAGCCGGCCGGCGGCGAGATCGTCATCGATATAGGGCCGGATGCCCATCGCGATCCCGAGCCCGTCGCTAGCTGCCTGCAGCGCCTGGCCGTAGAATTGGAATTCGGGCCCGCGCGCCGTCAGGCGCGGCACGCCCGCGGCCTTCAGCCAGGACGGCCAGTCGTCGGGCGAATGCGCGACGCGGATCAGGCTCGGTCCCTTCAGGTCGGCGGGACGCTTCAACGTGTTGGCGAGCCGCGCGGTGCACACCGGCATCAGGTCGGCGGCGAACAGCGGCTCGGCGACCAGGCCCGGCCACTGGCCGTCGCCGAGCTGGATGCCGCAGCTCCAGTCGTCGGCGAACGGCACCGCCATGCCGCCGGTGGTGATCCGCACCTCGATGTCCGGCTCCGCTTTGCGGAACTCGGCGAGGTGCGGGATCATCCATTTCAGCGCGAAAGTCGGTCCGACGCCGACGGTCAGCACCCGCGTGCTCGCGGACGCCGTGACCTGCGCGGTGAGGCTCGCCAGCGCGTCGAAGATCGGGGTCAGCCCGCCCTGATAGGCGCGGCCCGCCTGTGTGGTGACGAGGCGGTTCGCCTTGCGCTCGAACAGCGCGACGCCAAGCCGCTCTTCCAGCAGATGCACCATCCGGCTGATCGCGGCGGCCGAGACGTTGAGCTCGCCGCCCGCGGCCGCGAAGCTGCCGGTCCGCGCCGCGGCCTCGAATGCCTTGATGCCGTTGAGAAAGAGCAGCCGCCGCATGAACCCTCAGGAAAACTGATGCAAGGGCAAGATAACTCAGTTTGCCGGCAGAGGCCAAGCAGCGCAGAAATATCACCATCCGTCATGGCCGGGCTTGGCCCGGCCATCCACGTCTTTCCTGATGCAGAGCCAAGACGTGGATGCCCGGGCCAGGCCCGGGCATGACGATGCTCAGGGAGTGTACCCAATGACCGAGACCACTGACGCCCTGGTGCTCGATCTCGTGGAATGGGTCGCGCGCGAGCCGCGGCCCTATGCCGAGGTGCTCGAGGTGTGGCGCACCTCATGCCCGCGGCTGACGATCTGGGAGGACGCAGTCGACCGCGGCTATGTCGCGCGCCGTCCCTCGGTCGAGGGCATGCGGGTGACGGTGACGGAGGGCGGCGAGACATTTTTGCGCGCGCATGGGCGGATGCATTGAGGCTTGAATTCGTCATGCCCGGGCTTGTCCCGGGCATCCACGTCTTGGTCTCGATCCGAAGGAAGACGTGGATGGCCGGGACAAGCCCGGCCATGACGGAAGGGAGAGCGCGCTGAATGCAATGCAGAGTCAGCGCGCCGGCTCGGCGAGCCGCGGCCGGATGATCTCGACCATGCGATCGGCCGATGTGCCCGGCGGAAAGAAGCCGAGATAATTGCCGTCGCGGTCCATCAGATAGATGTAGGCGGTGTGATCGACGGTGTAGTCGCCGTCCTTCAACGGCACCCTGGCATAGTAGACCTTGTAGGCATCGGCGACCTTGCGGATCGCATCACCGCTGCCGGTCAGCCCGATCAGCCGCGGGTGAAACAGCGGCGCATACTCCGCGAGATGCGCGGCGGTGTCGCGCTCGGGATCGACTGTGATGAAGATCGGTTGCACCTGATCGCCGTCAGGGCCGAGCTTGTCGAGCGCAAGCCCAATCGCCTGCAGATCGGTCGGGCAGACGTCGGGGCAATAGGTGAAGCCGAAATAGACCAGCATCAGCCTGCCGCGGAACTCCTGGTCGGTGCGCTCGCGGCCGGCCTGATCTGTGAGCGCGAACGGGCCGCCGACCGGCTCCCTGTTCCACATCAGGATGTCCATGATCTCGGCGGCCGAGCGCGCCGATTGCTGTGGCGCATCGCCGGCCAGCGCCGATGCCGCCGCCAGCCACAGGCCGGTGCCGGCGCATGCCAGGCCCACGCCAGCGCATGCAATGACGCGCAGGATCGCCGCGGTCATATGCCGAAGGAGAGGCGGCTGCCTGTTGTCGTGACCAGCACCTTGTCGCCCATCTGCGCGGTCGCTTCCTGCACGAAGTTGAGCCCGGAGCAATGCATCGGGATCACCACGTCGGGGTCGAGCTTCTTGATCTCGGCGACCACCTCGGTGAGGTAGTCCTTCGGCGCCGGTCCGAGATGGAAGCCGCCGACGATCGCGTGCACCTTCTGGATGCCGGAGACCTCCTGCGCCTGCTTGACCGAATTGACGATGCCGACATGGCCGCAGGACGAGATCACGACCAGGCCGAAATCCTTCACGTTGAAGCAGGTGGCGTGCTCATGGATGTGCTCGTCGGGCACGATCTTGCCCTCCATCTCGGCCGGCAGATAGTGGCTGGCGTTGCAGCCGAGCCCATCCTTCATGCCGAACTCGACCCAGGTCTGCGGCAGCACGCGCTCGATGCTGCGGCGGGTGATCTTGCCGGTGGTGAAGGCGTGGCCGGCGATCACGGTCGGGGTCTCGCACAGCACGGTGGTGACGCGCTGCGCTGCGAGCTGGCGGCGATCCAGCGTGCCGAAATCGGCGAACTGGCCCTTGGTCGGCGTCGCGCTGACGCGGTGGCAGAAATTGTCCTCGCCGCCGGCATAGAGCTTCACGTCAGCCGGAAGCTTGTCGCGGAATTTGTCGAGGAAGCCGTTGAGGC
Source organism: Bradyrhizobium sp. Pha-3 (assembly GCF_042258615.1). Lineage (GTDB taxonomy): Bacteria > Pseudomonadota > Alphaproteobacteria > Rhizobiales > Xanthobacteraceae > Bradyrhizobium. The sequence continues at coordinate 1,597,331 of NZ_CP170152.1, forward strand.
CGCCGAAATGGTCGTAATGCCCATGGCTCACGATCAGTGCGTCGAGCTTGGCGGGATCGACGCCGACCAGCTCCATGTTGTTGAGCAGCACCTCGGGCGTGTAGCCATAGTCCAGCATCAGGGTGCGCCGGTTGCCCGCGGCCTCCGATTCCAGCCACAGCGACAGGCCCCATTCGTTGTGCAGCGATTTGCGGAAATCGGCGCCGCGTGCTGCCGGCGCGATCGAGACGCCGTTAGCCTGTTTCGGCTTGAAGAAGATGTCGAAGCTGGAATCGACCAGCACGCGGATCGACAGCTTGTCGACGGTCGGCACCTCGATCGGTGCCGCGCTCGCAATCTCGACGCAGGAGAATGCGCCCGCGGCTGCGACGCCGGCGATCGCGGCCGAGCCCTTCAGGAAATCACGTCGTGCCAAATCGCGTGTCATTGTAATCTCCTATGTTCTGAAAATTTTTCAATGCCAACCACGCTGAGCCTAGGAGCAATCGGGGCGCGGCTCAATCGGGCGCTTGCGTCGTTTGCAGATCACATTCGCGCGCGGTGCAATGCGCGCGCCATTGACTTGGATGCGGTTATGCGCGCAACTTCATGCATTCGCATCTTTCTCGTGATGCGTCAGCAATCCCCGGACATGCAGGATCACGCCCATGATCGATCTCCACTACTGGTCCACGCCGAACGGCCACAAGATCACGATGTTCCTCGAAGAGACAGGATTGGAGTACAAGGTTTTCCCGGTGAACATCGGCAAGGGCGATCAGTTCAAGCCGGACTTCCTGCAGGTCGCGCCGAACAACCGCATTCCCGCGATCGTCGATCACGCGCCGAAGGGCGGCGGCAAGCCGTTACAGTTGTTCGAATCCGGCGCGATCCTGCTTTATCTCGCCGAGAAGACCGGAAAGTTCCTGGCCGAAGATCTCTACCGCCGCTATGACGCGATCCAGTGGACGTTCTGGCAGATGGGCGGGCTCGGGCCGATGGCCGGGCAGAACCATCACTTCCGCAACTACGCGGTCGAGAAGTTGCCTTACGCGATCGACCGCTATGTCAACGAGACCAACCGGCTCTACGGCGTGCTCAACAAGCGGCTCGCCGACCGCGAATTCATCGCCGGCGACTATTCGATCGCCGACATGGCGAGCTATCCCTGGGTCGTGCCCTACAAGAACCAGGGCCAGGAGATCGACGACTTCCCGCATCTGAAGCGCTGGCTGGAGACCATCGGCAAGCGCCCGGCGACCGAGCGCGCCTATGCCAAGGCGAAGGAGGTCAATCCGAATTTCGGCCAGCCCGCGATCCGTACCGAGGAAGAGCGCAAGCTGCTGTTCGGACAGACCGCGGCGGTGGTGCGATAGGGGGCGAGGGGTCTATCCTCTGTCATGGCCGGGCTTGACCCGGCCATCCACGTCTTTGGCACGGAACGTCGTGGATGCCCGGGTCAAGCCCGGGCATGACGAGTTGATGGAGCCAGCTCACGCCCCGACATACTTCGCCGGCCGCCGCTCTCGCCACGCCGCGAGCCCCTCGGTGAGGTTGTGGCTCGGCACCAGCGCGGCGAACTGCTCGCTCTCGACCAATAGGCCTTCCGCAATCGGCATGTTGAGCCCGCGCGTCACCGCGGTGATGGTGCCGGCGACGGCACCGGGCGAATGCCTGGTGATGCGGCCGGCGAGCTCGCGCGCGGCGGTCAGCAATTGGTCGTGCGGCACGATCCGGTTGATCAGCCCGATCTCGCGCGCATGCTCGGGCGGGAACGGATCGCCTGATAGCAGCAGCTCCAGGGCGCGCTTGCGTCCCGCCAGCCGCGGCAGCCGCTGCGTGCCGCCGAAGGTCGGGGGCATGCCGAGCTTGATCTCGGGTTTTGCAAACAGCGCGCGATCGCTGGCGATGGCGAGATGCACGGCCTCGGTGATCTCGCAGCCGCCGCCGAAGGCGAGCCCGTTGACCGCGGCGATGACAGGCTTCTTGAAGGCCTCGAGCCGTGCGGTCATGGCTTGGCCGCGGCGGACGAAGTCGCGGACCGCGACGGCCGCGCCCTGTTTGACGCTTTCCGAGAATTCCTTGATGTCGGCGCCCGCCGAGAAGGCGCGTTCGCCGGCACCGGTCAGGATCACGGCGCGCACGGCAGCGTCACCCTCGATGCGGTCGAGCGCCGCCATCAGCTGATCGATCAGCTGGTAATTGAGCGCGTTGAGCTGTTCGGGGCGGTTCAGGGTGATCAGGGCGATCCCGTCGTCGATGGCGAGCAGGATGGGGGCGGGCATGGCGCAGTCTCCGGCATTGGTGTTCGTGGGGCCGAACCTAGCGGCTGGCGGAATTTGTGTATATTCACTGGTGAGTATACATACGACGGATGCCGAGACCCTCCGAACCCACCCGCGAGCGCATCGTCCAGGCGGCGAATTCGTTGTTCTACAGCGAAGGCATCCGCCGCGTCAGCGTCGATGAGGTGGCCGCCAAGGCCGGCCTCACCAAGCGCACGCTGTATTATCACTTCAAGAGCAAGGACGATCTGGTCGCCGCCTATCTCGCCGCGCGCGACCAGCCCAATCTCGCGCTGTTCCGCAAATGGTTCGCGGAGGCCGAGGGCGGCGTGCCGGTAAAGGTCGAGGCGATCTTCAAGAACCTCGCGCGCTCGGCGCGGCATCCGAAATGGAAGGGCTGCGGCTTCCTGCGCACCTCCGCCGAGCTTGCCAACATGCCAGGCCACCCCGCGATCCGGATCGGCGCCGCGCACAAGAAGAAGTTCGAGGACTGGCTGCGCGCGACCTTCACGGAGCAGGGCATCGCCGATCCGCTCAAGCTGGCGCGGCAGATACTGCTGCTGCTGGACGGCTCATTCGCGGTGGTGCTGCTGCATCGCGACGCGAGCTACATGGAAACCGCGGGCGAGGCCGCGCACACGTTGATCGAGACGGCGTTGCCGAAGCCGAGGCGTAAGCGGGGCTAGGGCCGCGTCCGCTTCGCTCTCAAAAAGACGACATAGAATCCGGTCCAAGTGCACGTCGGCATTGGGCCCAGAACCTGACATCACGAAGTTCGCCTCGTTCGATCACCTCTATCGTCTTGGCAAGTTCGATACGCTTTTCTCGGGTGATCACCGGCTCGCATTCGGGCGGCGCTTGCAGCGCGCCAAATGCTATTTCATTGCAGCCAACGCTTCCACGAAAGGACGATCGGTTACCGTAATCATGCCGAACTCCGGATAGTCCATATCGATGGTCATCCACAGCGCAGATGCAAGAACGGCTCCGTAAACGGTGTCGATCAACGAAAATCGGCGCCCTATGCGACCATTGCCGAAACCTATGATGCCAAGGCTGATTGCCGCCGTACCCAAGAGGATCGCCATGATCGGAATGGGCAGATGTCTTCTCGCCATCGCAAGGTGTACCGAATGCAGATCGATGACCTCGTTGATCGGAGGCAGAACTACCGCCATCGAGGGTGCGTCGCCCAGCGTAGCAGTGGTCGCCAACCTCCACATTCGTTCATGCAAGCCACTTGCTTTGGCGAGCAACGGCTCAGTTTCGTCGCGTGTTTCGCGACCAAGGAGCATGGCCTTGTCGGCGGCATACTCTTTCAATGCAGATTTCAATTCTCCACGTTGAGGGTCGGCTATGATGTCGGCCCGCAAGTAGGCTGTTGTGAGCGCGTTCGCTTCCCTGACGATGAGATCGGTCCGAGTTGTGAAGCGCGATGCTGCTCCCGAAAATGCAAAGCCGACCAAGAAGGCAACCAGCGCGGCCGTAGATGTCCGAACCAAAACTATTTGTCGATCAAAGGGCTCATCAACGGAGCGACTAATTGAGCCCAGCCAAAAGCCGATCTCGTGGGCGGTAACAACTCCGGCGATTAGGCCCGTCGCGACCAGTAGCTCCATCATTGCAGCCTCCCGAACGCACCGCAGGTTGTCGGACGTTCAGCTGATCAGAGCGTCGCGTTATCATTCAACCTGACAACACTGGGTCATGGCAGCTTAGATATCCGACTTGGGTCCAAACCCCATAACCGGACCCATCCGCCGCATCAGATGTAGACGCCAGATTGAGAAGGTGACGGTGTAGGCGTTCACGTCGATGAGCTTGATCTAAATCAAGCGCGCAGAGCTCCTGCGCGCGAGGCTTCGGAGAGTGACATCTCTTTCCGGGCCAATTAAGGGGCGGACATTTGTCAACCTCTGCAACAAATCTGCGATGGGACCCACTCCGGACATTCGCTTGCCGAAGGGCAATTTGATGAGCGATGACAAGGACAAGCAGCGTTCTGAGGCGGACGCCGAACTAGAACGCGAAATCCGCCAAGGGCGAAAGTTCACTGCACAAGAGGCCATGGGGCGGATGATTGGCCCGGGCGCGATGAAAGGCGGTTCGGCGGTCCCTAGAGTGCAAGAGGCCGAGACGGGGATCGGGACATGGCTAAGAAGCAACCTCACGGATTCGACGGGAGCATTGCAGGAGCTATTGCACCGTCAACTCAAGGGAAGCGAGTTGCTGCTTAACAACCTTGATCAGCCGCTCCTCGCGTTGGCGGACTACTGCAAACAGGTTCTCGCATCGGATCATCGGTTGGAAGAACTTGTCCGCGAAGCCGATGTCGAATGGGGACGAAGGATGGACGAACGGCCCCATTTCAACAGAGAAGGTTCTCCAGCGCACCCAGACGACCCCTATACGAACGATACCGTCCGCATGGCATTGGGCGAAGTCGTGACGAAGATTTCGGAGGCGACAGGCGGGAAGGCATCGCTTTCCACTCCATCTGACCCAAGTCGAACATCGCCTAAGGTCTGAAAAGGGTCAGAGGCGGTCGATGACGGCCGAGCCGACTGGCATCCGCTTCACCCTCAGAAGCGGACCTTCATGAGTACACGCCCTGGCTGATCTGCCTCCGTCATCGCGAGGAGCTCGCGACAAAATTGCAAAACAGTTTTGCGCTGAAGTGACGGAGCAATCCATCGCTCCGCAGATGCGGGACGATGGATTGCTTCGCTTCGCTCGCAACGACGGTTAGAGCGCGCCGCGCTCCTGCAGCAACGCTAGCACCGCATTGAGGTCCGGCAGCACGGCTGCGCATTTCGCGCGCGTCGCTTCGGTCGGCGGCGCCATGTCGGGCACCATCAGCGTGATGGCGCCGGCGGCGTGGGCCGCCGTGACGCCGTGGTTGGAATCCTCCACGGCGATGCAGGTTGCCGGTGCCACGCCGAGCCGCGCGGCTGCCTTCAGATAGAGCTCCGGGTCCGGCTTGCCTTGCGTGACATCGTCGAGCGTCAGCAGCGTTTCGAAGCGGTCGCGGATGCCGGCGAGCGCGAGATGGCGCTCGGCCGTGCGGCGGGATGACGAGGTCACGATCGCGGTCCGGCGGTCGGCGGCGGCAAGACCGTCGAGCAGCGCAATCGTGCCGGGCTTCAGCGGCAGGCCGGCGTCAAACATGCGATCGCGGGTGACGATGAAGGCGCGATTGACATCGGCGAGCGGGAACGCCGTGCCGTAATGATCGCGCAGCATTGCTTCGCAAACCGGACCGGGAAGCCCGACCATGGAATGGCACAGCGCGACGACGCCGTCGGCGTAGCCGCATGCATTCAGCGCCGCGACCAGGCTGTCGAAATAGACCTTCTCGGTGTCGAGCAGCGTGCCGTCCATGTCGAGCAGGACGGCGTCGACGGTCCAGGGTGCGTTCACGTGGCGCTCACCGCTGCTTGCTGTTGCGCGAGTTTCCGCAGGCAGGCGGGGCACAGGCAGTCGCCGCCATCGCTCGGCATCGGCAGGCGAAAGCTTTCGTCGGAACACCAGCACGATCCCGTGAGCGAGCAGGAGAATTCGCTGCCGCATGCCGTGCAGGCAAGCCGGCGCGGTGCAGCTGGTTCGGAACGATCGTGTGACGTGAGGTCCATTCTAACCGCGATTTAATGCGCGAATTAATCTCGGGTTCATCCCGGACCGCGCTATGATGCCGGGCAACTGATATAGCCGGGATAGGCCGTTAAGGGAATTCTGATGGCCCGTGATTCGCAAGCCGCGCTGATTGCTCTCAACCGGTTTGGATTTGGCGCCCGCGGCGGGGCGGCCGGCGACTTCATCAACGCGGCCTCCGATCCGCACGGTTTCGTGCTGGCGGAGCTGGCGCGTCCGAACGGCGCGCTGCTCGAAGTGCCGGGCCTGCTCTCGACACCGGAGCTCGGCAAGCAGGTGTTCGACTATCAGTTCGAGATTCAGCAGGCGCGCAACGCGGCGAAAGCCGCGCAGTCAGGCGCGAGCGAGACGCCGCCCCAGGGGCCCGACGCGAAGCCGCAGCCGCGGCGCAATCTGTCGCTGTCGACTGCCGCGAAGGAGATTGCCGGCAAGGATCCGGCGATGCAGCCGCAGGCCGCCGACAACGCCAATGCGGCGATGACGCCGTCCGCGACGATGCAGCCTCCGACGATGCAGACGGTGGCCGGTCCGCCCAAGCCGCCGGCGCAGCCACTCAACATCATCCAGAAGACGTTCCGCGCCGAGGCGCTGGCGCGGCTGCAGCGCGGCGTGGTCGCCGATTGCGGTTTCGTCGAGCGGCTCGTGGTGTTCTGGTCCAACCATTTCTGCATCTCGGCCAACAAGGGCGCGCTGGCGCGGATGTGGGCCGGCTCGTTCGAGCGCGAGGCGATCCGCCCGCACGTGCTCGGCCTCTTCGGCGACATGTTGAAGACCGTCGAGCAGCATCCGGCGATGCTGTTCTTTCTCGACAACCAGCAATCGCTCGGCCCGGAGTCGCGCGCCGGCATCAACCGCAACCGCGGCCTCAACGAGAATCTGGCGCGCGAGATCATGGAGCTGCATACGCTCGGCGTTGGCGGCGGCTACACCCAGGACGACGTCACGGCGCTGGCGCGTGTCATCACCGGCTGGACCTTCGCCGGCCGCAAGGGGCAGCTCGGTGCGCCCGGCAGCTTCGTGTTCAACGCCAATGCGCATCAGCCCGGCCCGCAGCAGGTGCTGGGCAGGACCTATGCGCAGGCCGGCCTCGCGCAGGGCGAGGCGGTGCTGTCCGATATCGCGCGGCATCCCTCGACCGCAAAATTCATCGCGACCAAATTCGCCCGTCATTTCGTCGCCGACGATCCGCCGCCGGCGCTGGTGGCGAAGCTGCAGGACACCTTCACCAGAACCGACGGCGATCTCAGGGCGCTGGCCACCGCGCTCATCCAGTCCAACGAGGCGTGGCAGGTGCCGCTGACGAAAATGCGCTCGCCCTACGAATTCCTGCTCGCCTCCGGCCGCCTGCTGGCGCGCAATCCTGAGGATCCCGGCCGCTATCTCAACGGCCTCAACGTGCTCGGTCAGCCGCTGTGGTCACCGGCCGGCCCGAACGGATTTCCGGATACCTCTGCGGCCTGGGCCGCACCCGAGGGCATCAAGCTCAGGCTCGACATTTCGGCGCAGCTTGGCTCCCAGCTCGCCGACCGGTTCGACCCGCGCGAACTTCTCGAGTTGATCGCGGCGGATGCCGCTTCGGTCGAGACGCGGCGCACCATCGAGCGCGCGGAATCGCGGCAGCAGGCGCTGGCGTTGCTGCTGATGTCGCCGGAATTCCAGAGGAGATGATCATGGATTGCTCCGAGAGCCTGATGATGCAGGCGACATCGCGGCGCACGCTGCTGCTCGGCGGCGCCTCCTTTGCCGCCTGGGCCTATTTGCCGAAATTCGCACGCGCGGCCGATGGCCGCGATCCGCGCTTCGTCACCATCATCCTGCGCGGCGCGCTCGATGGCCTTGCCACCGTCGCGCCGATCGGCGACCCCGATTATGCCGGCCTGCACGGCGCGATCGCGCTGAAGGCCGATGGGCCGAACGCGGCGGTGATGCTCGATCCGTTCTTCGGCCTGCATCCGGCGATGCCGGAATTCGCGCGGATGTATCGTGCCAAGCAGGCCGCGGTGATTCATGCGGTCGCGACCTCCTATCGCGATCGCTCGCATTTCGATGGCCAGGATGTGCTGGAGAGCGGCTTCCCCGGTCCCGGCCGCGTGCAATCCGGCTGGCTCAACCGCGCACTCGAAGCATTGCCAAAGGGCGAACGGGTGACGAGCGCGCTTGCGGTCGGCCCGACCACGCCGCTGGTGTTGCGCGGCGCCGCGCCGACCGTCGGCTGGGCGCCGACCGCGCTGCCGCAGGCCGCCGACGACACCGCGATGCGGCTGCTCGATCTCTACCAGCACCGCGATCCGACGCTGGCAAGCGCGTTGACCCAGGGCTTGCAGCTCGAGAAGCAGGCGCAGGGCAATGAGATGAAACCGCAGCCCGGCGGTGGCGGCGTCGCGGCGATGCGGCTGGTGGCGCGTGGCGCGGCCAAGCTGATGGCGGCCGATGACGGCCCGCGGATCGGCGCGCTGGCCTTCGACGGCTGGGATACGCATGCCAATGAAGGCGGCCCGGTCGGCCGGCTCGCGCAATTGCTCGGCGGTCTCGACGGCGCGCTGGCGGAATTTCAGAGTGGCTTAGGTGCGCACTGGCGCGACACTGTGATCGTGGTCGCCACCGAGTTCGGTCGCACCGCGCGCATCAACGGCACCGAGGGCACCGACCACGGCACCGGCACCATCGCGCTGCTTGCCGGCGGTGCGGTGAACGGCGGCCGGATGATCACCGACTGGCCGGGGCTGAAGCCGGCCAATCTCTATCAGGCCCGCGACCTCGCCCCGACCACCGACCTGCGCGCCGTGATCAAGGGCGTGCTGCACGACCAGTTCGGCCTTGGCGAGCGCGTGCTGGCTGATGCCGTGTTCCCGGAGAGCGCGCCGGTGAAGCCGATGAAGGGGCTGGTGGCGTAGCACTCGCCACATGCTCAGTGTCGTCCCGGCGAAGGCCGGGACCCATATGTGGACGGCCCCCGTGGCACAAGAGCTTTCTGAGTAGATCGGATCGCTGCATCCATATGTCCGGCCTGTTGATGCGACACGCAATGGTCGCTGGCCAAGATGGGTTGCGCGACGCGAGCTCCAAACAACCCCGCGACCTGTTGGCGGCCAATGGGTCCCACGGACTGTCTCGCATCGTTGATCGACCGATTGCTCCATCTGCTCTTGCAGCTTCCGGGTCGGCTGGTGGGCGAACCCGCCGGCCGGCCAATCTGTTAGGCGGCGGCCGCCATGGCATTGAGCCGCGCGGCATCGTAACTCTCGCCCGTCGCCATCAGCTTCCAGGCGATGCGGGCAACCTTGTTGGCGAGCGCCACGGCGGCCAGCTTCGGCGGCTTGCGCTTGAGCAGCGCCAGCAGCCAGCGCGACGGATGGCCTCGGCCCCGCCGAACCTGCTGGATGACCGCAGTCGCCCCAACCACGAACAAGCGGCGCAGGTCTTCGTCACCGGCCCGCGTGATCTTGCCGAGCCTGGTCTTGCCGCCGGTGGAATGATCCTTCGGTGTGAGGCCGAGCCAGGCCGCAAAATGCCGGCCGGAGCGGAACGCATGCGGATCGGGCGTCTTCATCACCAGCCGTGTTGCGGTGATCGGGCCGACGGATGGGATCTGCGCCAGACGCCGGCTCAGCGCATCGGCGCGGTGCCAGGCCATCAGCCTAACCTCGAGTTGCTTGAGCTCGGCTTGCAGAGCAGCGTATTGGCGTCCCTGCACCGCAAACACCTCGCGCGCCATGGTGGGCAAGCTCTCGTCCTGCGCGATCCGCGCCAGCAGCGGCTCGATCTTGTCGAGCCCCTTGGGCGCGATCAGGCCGAGCTCCGCCGCATAGCCGCGGATCGCGTTGCTCAGCTGGGTGCGCCGGGCGATCAATCCATCGCGCAGCCCCGCCAGCATCAGCGCGGCCTGTTGCTCGGCCGTCTTGACCGGCACAAAGCGCATGTTCGGCCGGTCCATCGCTTCACATAGCCCTTCTGCATCGCGCCCGTCATTCTTGTTCCGCATCACGTAAGGCTTCACCAATTGCGGGGCCATCAGCCTCACCTCGTGACCGAGCTTGCCAAGCTCCCGCGCCCAATACTGCGAAGCTCCGCAGGCCTCCATCCCGATCACGGTCGGCGGCAATTTGGCGAAGAACTCCAGCACTTGCTTGCGCGATAGCTTCTTGCGCAGCACCACCTGCTCCGCCGCATCAACCCCATGCAGCACAAAAATATGCTTCGACGTATCCATTCCAATGCGGATAATCTCTCCCACGGACGGCTCCTTTGTCTGAGATTTGCAACAACCTCATTCTGGCACACTGATGCCGTAGGGGGCCGTCCACACCATCAACCACCGAACTCGATTGTTGGAAAACGCTGGAGTCACAGCACGCCGTAACCACGCGCATTTGTGGTTATGGGTCCCGGCCTTCGCCGGGACGACGCAAGTAATTAGCCCTTCGTAATCCGATCGATCTCCGCCATCTCCTCCGCACTCAGCTTCCAGTTGATCGCTTTCACGTTCTGCTCGACCTGTTCGGGACGCGTCGCGCCGGCGATGACGCTTGCGACTTGCGGGCGGGCGGCGAGCCAGGAGAAGGCGAGCTCCAGCATGCTATGGCCGCGCTCCTGTGCGAAGGCCTGCAGTTGCTCGACGATGTCCTCGTTGCGCGGTGTCACGTAGCGGTCCTTCAGGGCCGGCGCCTTGGCGAAACGGGTGTCGGCGGGGGCGGCGGCGCCGCGCTGGTACTTGCCGGTCAGAAGACCGCTGGCGAGCGGGAAGAACGGCAGCAGGCCGAGATTGTATTGCTGCGCCGCCGGCAGCAGGTCCTTCTCGATTCCGCGTACCACGAGGCTGTATTCGTCCTGGCAGGACACGAAGCGGTTTACGTTCAGCTCGCGCGCGACGTATTCGGCCTCCGCGATCCGCCACGCCGGGAAGTTGGAGTTGCCGATGTAGCGCACCTTGCCCTGGCGCACGAGATCGTCGAGCGCACGCAGCGTCTCGTCGATCGGGGTCAGCGGGTCGTAATCGTGCTGCTGGTAGAGATCGATGTAGTCGGTCTTCAGCCGGGTGAGGCTCGCTTCAACGGCGGACATGATGTAGCGCCGCGAGGCGCCCTGCCTGGTGCCGTCGGTCGCCATCGGCTTGGAAAATTTGGTGGCGAGCACGATGTCCTTGCGACGATCGCCCAGCACGGCGCCGAGCACCGTCTCCGAGCCGCCCATGCCCGCATAGATGTCGGCGGTATCGAACAGGGTAATGCCGAGATCGATCGCCTTGTGGATCACCTTGCGCGAGGTTTCCAGATCGGTGCGCTGGCCGAAATTGTTGCAGCCGATGCCGACCGCGGACACGCGCAGGCCGGAGCCGCCGAGATTACGAATTTCCATGAGACAATCCTGTGGGATAGGCGAGGGATGCAGCGCATTGTGACAAGCACGCCAAGGCGCGGCAAGGTGCCGCCCTACCGCCGATCACGCATGGCACCTATCACGCACGGCCATGTCGCAAAAAAAGCGGTCCCGGTCAGACGCGGCGACTGACGGGGACCGCTCGGGGCGAAGATCTGAGACGGGGGGCCTGATCTTACGCGAGCGGAAGCCTAGCCGGGCTTTGTAACGCGCCGGTGACATCTCCATTCAATCCACAACCCGCGCGGGCGCGCTCAGAGGATCTTGCGATAGATGACGAAGCCGGGCTTGTCCGCGACCTTGTCATAAAGCTGCATCGCGGTGTGGTTGGTCTCATGCGTCTGCCAATAGACGCGCGGCGATCCCGCGAGCTTCGCCTGCGCGTAGACGCTGTTGATCAAGGCGCGGCCGACGCCCTTGCCGCGCGCGGCTTCACTGGTGAAGAGATCCTGCAAATAGCAGGTGGGCGCGATCGCCGTGGTCGAGCGGTGAAACAGATAATGCGTCAGCCCGAGCAGCGTGCCGCCGGCGTCGGCAACCAGCGCATGCATCGGCTCGTAGGCATCGAAGAAGCGCTGCCACGTCATCGCGGTGATCTCGGGCGCGAGCGCGGTCGGTCCGGATCGTTCATAGAACGCGTTGTAGCCGTCCCACAGAGGAAGCCATTGCGCGTAATCGTCGCGCGTGACGAAGCGGATGCTGACGTCGTCGGACATGAATGATCCTTGGATGATCCCGCGTTGCACGATGTCTGTGCATCGCCCGCGACCGTTCTACCGTCGCTATCGCGTGGGATCAATTGCCGACGTGGTCGCGCCTCACTCGGCGGCGCGCAGCAGCCGCGCCCGATGGCGCTGGTGCCCGGCGCGCTGTGCGCGATATTCGTCCGCCTTCGCCGGATCGTCGGTGTGCCGTACGAGGTCGGTCACCGGCGTATAGCTCAGCATGCGGCCGCCGTCGGGCAACGCCGTGCAGCTGAAGCGCAGCACCTGGCCGTCGGCGAGATTGAGGTTGATCGGCGTGGAATCGCCCGATCGCATCATCGCGATGCGCTCGGCGATGAACGCGCTCAGCTCGTCTTCCGGCAATTCGTAGGCGCCGGTGTCGCGGCCATGATACATCAGCGCGACGAAGGGCGGCTTGCTGTCGGCCTGCGCGTCGGAGAGCGCGAAATATTCGCGGAAGGCGCGGTTGATGAATTCGGCGCGGGTGTCGGCGTCGAGCAGCACGATGCCGATGTCGACCTGGTCGAGCGCGGCGGCGAGCCGCGCCGAGGTGGCATGATGCTGCTGGTCCGCGGCAAAGGCGTCGATCCATTTCTGCCGCAGCATTCCGGTGATCAGGGCGGTGCCGGCCGCGGTCGCGGCCAGCATCAGCATCCGCGCGACGTCCGCCGCGTCATAGCCGGGCAGCGCGCGATGATCGAGGAAGAACAGCGCCGAGCCGGTCACCGCAATCGCGGCGGAGATCAGCCCGGAGCGGATGCCGCTGATCGAGCTGGCGAGCGCCACGATGCAGACGAACAGCGGCGCCGGATTGGGGACGGGGACAAGGAGGCGGTCGATCAGGAAGGCGGCGAGCGCCGTGATCGCCGTCAGGGCCGGACCTGAAATTGCACGCCAATCAAACCGCATGCTCGCTCTCGCTATCTGTCAAACGAACGATAAAGCGGTAGTTTGACGACAGCTCCGCAACGGCGCCGGGATTTCCGCCCCGACCGTTAAGCCGGCCTTGCGCGAGCAGAACCAGCTTTCGCTGCTTTCAAATCAAATGATATGCAGATCGGTATGGAACCCGGTTCCGGGCCTGCGGGTTACCGCGTGCCGTGCTTGCAAGAGGACATCGATGCCCACCATTTCGCCTTCGCTGCTGCCGATCCTGATGCTGTTTGCCTCGAACGTCTTCATGACCTTCGCCTGGTACGGCCATCTCAAGTACAAGGATCATTCGCTCCCCATCGTCATCATGGTGAGCTGGGGCATCGCCTTCTTCGAATACTGGCTGGCGGTGCCGGCCAATCGCTGGGGCAGCGAGGTCTACAGCGCGGCGCAGCTCAAGACCATGCAGGAGGTGATCACGCTGGTCGTGTTCGCCGGCTTCTCGGTGTTGTATCTGAAGGAGCCGCTGGGCTGGAATCACGCGCTCGGGTTTGCCTTCATCGCCGCCGGTGCGTTCTTCATCTTCCACAAATGGAGCTAGCGCGCTTGCGCTAGTGTCCCGAATCCGAAGTTCGTATCATTCGCCGCACCTTCGGAGCGAACTTCGGATTCGATAAGGACACTAGCAAACTTATGATTCTAGTGTGCTTTATGAATGCGAAGTTCGTGAAAGCGGCTGCCGCGAAATCGCACGAACTTCGCATTCAGCACACTAGTGGCGCGGGGCCGGCTTGGCGGCAGGCGTCGTGACGTGCGCCGGGTGCGCGCGGTCCTCGCCCTGCGTGCCCGTCACGATCAGGAGTGAAGCCGCAAGCAGGATCGCCGCCGACAGCGTCACAGTCACAAGTCCCACGGGGGTCTTCATCATGTCGCGCCGCTGTCTCTCCCGCGCCCTGCCGCGGATCAGGTGCCAAATGGAATTTGCTGGATTACGCCGGGAGCGATGTCGCCATGCTGATGTTGCTCGCCAGCACCGTCACGGCGACGACCAGGCACAGCGTCAGCGCGCCAAGCGCGAGCGACGCGGCGATCGCGTTCGTCAGGCGGGATGATGCCACCGGGGCAGGGCGGCCATGGAAGCCTGCCGTGCCGGACCACCGTTTCATGGTCTAAATCCCTCGGGCCGCGAGCGAATCACTCGCGACATCCGAGCAAATCTGCCCAGCGTCACCGGCAACATTGCGGCGGCGAGGTTCCCCGAAAACGGCGGAAATGCGGCGTCGGCAGGGGTTTTGCCCGCAATTTGGGCAGTTTCCCCGCTATTCCCGGAATTCAGACCCGGCTTTTAGACGCCTGCGACAAGGCGGCCCTGGGGCTCGGCCTGGGAGCCCGGCTGCCAATCCATCGAGACAAATCCGGGGGTCTGCTCGACCCGTTTCAGCCAGGCGCGGATCGACGGGAAGGTCGCCAGGTCGAAGTCGCAGCGGTCGGCGACGTGGGTGTAGCCGTAAAGGGCGATGTCGGCGACGGTGAACTGTTCGGCCGCGAAAAAGGCGTGCCCCTTGAGGTGATTTTCCATCACCTGCAGCGCCGCGTAGCCGCGCTCCATCCAGTCCTCGAGCGCGTGCGTCTGCAGGTCGCGCCCGCCCTTGACCAGCGACAGCCAGAAATAGGCGGCGCCGATATTCGGCTCCAGCGCATGCTGCTCGAAGAACATCCACTGCAGCGCCTCGGCGCGCTCGATCCGCGACTCCGGCGCCAGCGGGGTGCCGATCGCGACGTACCAGAGGATGGCGTTGGACTCGGCAAGATGGCGGCCTTCGGCGACCTCGAGCAACGGCACCTGGCCGCTCGGATTCTTGGCCAGGAAATCCGGGGTGCGGCTCTCGCCGCGCAGGATGTCGATCTCGATCGCCTGGTATGGCGTGTTCAGCACCGCAAGCGCCAGCCGGACCTTGTAGCTGTTGCCGGAGCGCTGCATCGAATAGAGCTTGTACATTGCGTCGGTGTTCACTCGGTGCGTCAGGTTCACTTGGTGCGTCAGGTTCACTTGGTCTGAGACGGTACGCTTGAAAATTGCGCGGCCTGTCACACCGCAATGCCGCTAAACAATGATGCCGACAGGGGTGCGTCGCAAGCCCTGGAACGTGGAAAAAGTCGAAACGTCTACCGCACTGCACGCGTGCAAAACGATTCCATCAACACGACAGAACAACTCGGATCACGGCTGCGCGACGCTGTGCACGGTGCCGGTCGATGCCATCGACGCCGCGGCCGACACGCCGTCATTCACAAACGTTAACGCGCCATCCCGATCGAGCGATGGCCGGTCGGCGGCCGCAACGGACCGCCAGCCTCGGCACCATCGGGCAAGCGCCGCGCGACAATTGTCCTCGGAGCAATCCGCGCTGGCGCACGCGGCCGCAGGCCTTGCCGGCAAGGCTGGGCGGCTACGGCTGCGCTTGCCGGATATGAGTCATTTGGAGCCGGAACTTGCGGAAAATTGCGCATGCCGCGAGCCGTGCGGGAAAGTTTTGGTGCTTTACCGCCAAGCTTCTTGCGATGCAGCGGCGACAGGCCTAGGGTGCCGCGATCCCATCCAAATCAAGTCGTGGCCCAACGGCTCACGACGTTTGCCAGGAGATGATAATGGCCTTCCTGTCCGCTGCGCTCGACCGTGTGAAGCCGTCCGCGACGATCGCGGTCACGGACAAAGCACGCGCGCTGAAAGCCGCGGGCCGCAACGTCATCGGCCTCGGCGCCGGCGAGCCTGACTTCGACACGCCCGCCAACATCAAGCTGGCTGCGATCCACGCGATCGAGGCCGGCAAGACCAAGTACACCGATGTCGGCGGCATTCCGGAGCTCAAGGAAGCCATCATCAACAAGTTCTCGCGCGAGAACGGTCTGAGCTACAAGCCGAACCAGATCATCGTCGGCACCGGCGGCAAGCAGGTGCTCTACAATGCGCTGATGGCGACCATCAATCCGGGCGACGAGGTCATCATCCCGGCGCCGTATTGGGTCAGCTATCCCGAGATGGTGGCGCTTGCCGGCGGCGAGTCGGTGCCGGTGGTTTGCCCGGCCTCGACCGGCTTCAAGCTGCGCCCGGAAGATCTCGAGAAGGCGATCACGCCGAAGACCAAGTGGGTGATCCTGTGCTCGCCGTCGAACCCGACCGGCTCGGCCTACACAAGGAGCGAGCTCAAGGCGATCACCGACGTGCTGGTCAGGCATCCGCATGTCTGGGTGATGACCGACGACATGTACGAGCACCTCGTCTATGACGACTTCGTCTTCACCACGGCGGCGCAGGTCGAGCCGAGCCTCTACGAGCGCACGCTGACCGTGAACGGCGTGTCGAAGGCCTACTGCATGACCGGCTGGCGCATCGGCTATGCCGGCGGCCCGGCGCAGCTGATCAAGGCGATGGCGACGATCCAGTCGCAGTCGACCTCGAACCCGTCGTCGATCGCGCAGTGGGCGTCGGTCGAGGCGCTCAACGGTCCGCAGGACTTCATCGCCGCGAACAACAAGGTGTTCAAGGAGCGCCGCGACCTCGTGGTGTCGATGCTCAACCAGGCGAACGGCATCGAGTGCCCGCGGCCGGAAGGCGCGTTCTACGTCTATCCGTCCTGCGCCGGCACGATCGGCAAGAAGGCGCCGTCGGGCAAGGTGATCGACAACGACGAAGCGTTCGTCACCGAGCTGCTCGAGAGCGAAGGCGTCGCGGTCGTGCAGGGGTCGGCGTTTGGCCTCGGCCCCGCGTTTCGCATCTCCTACGCCACCAAGACCTCGGATCTGGAGGATGCCTGCAAGCGCATCCAGCGCTTCTGCGGTAATCTGCGGTAATTGGTTCTGAACCAGGAAACCAAGAAACGCTCCCGCATCTGGTGCGGGAGCGTTTCTGTTTGTGTAGTGGTCGATTGATGTGCGCACATCGCGCGCCGGTAAAATCGCAGAGTCAAATCACAACCTGCTCACCTCACGCGTGTGTGCGCGAACATCGATGCCACACGCTGGAAGTTTTTACGGCGTCTTTGCGAACTGCCTTGTTTTGGACACGACCCTTGCATTGTGTCCGCCGCGCAAATTCAGTTCACCTTGCGGAGACAGACCAATGCGACTTTCGACTCTCACCCTTGCAGCGCTTGCGTTGCTGGCGCCGTTCGCCACTGCCAACGCGGCACCTCAGCAGGTTCAGGCCGGGGTTCTGCAATGCCAGGGCGGCGAGAACGTCGGCTTCGTCGTCGGCTCTGTTGCCCGCCTCGAATGCGTGTTCCAGAGCGGCGGCCGCCGTCCCGAGCCTTATGTTGCGACCGTGAAGCGGATCGGCGTCGACCTCGGCGTCACCGCGACGACCCAGCTCGCCTGGGCCGTGAGTGCGCCGACCACGCAGCTTCCGCGCGGTGCGCTTGCCGGCAGCTACGGCGGCGTCGGCGTCAACGCTTCGGTCGGCCTCGGCGCCGGCGGTAACTTCCTGTTCGGCGGCCCGAACAACGCCTATGCGCTGCAGCCGATCAGCGTGCAGGGCCAGACCGGCCTCAACGTTGCGGCCGGCATCGCCGGGATCGATCTCGAGCCGGTCCGCACCGCTGGTCCGCGCCGGCATCACCGTCACCACCGCCATCATCACCACCACCACTAAGCTGGTCGGTGTTCGATCAAAGAGGCCCGCGAAAGCGGGCCTCTTTTTTTGCGGTCCGTTTTTTGCTGTGCGTCGTTTGTTGTCTGTTGCATGACAGCGTCAGCAGGGCGCGCGGGGCATAGCAATAGCGCCACATCCTGCAACAATTGGTGGCCGGGCACCGCAAATTCTGGCTGCACAATCGATGCTATGGCATAGGATGCGAAAGGCGCCGCAGACACGGCGCCGTTCTGTTCTCTGCTCGCGTCATGCCCCTCAGCCGGAGACTCTCCAACATGCGTCGCTACACTCTCCTTGCCGGTGCCGCCATCGCCACGCTGACCGCAATCGTTGGCGCCAACGCCCAACAGCCGAGCCAGCGCGTTCAGGTCGGCGTCCTGGAATGCCGCGGTGGCGCGAGCGTCGGCTTCATCGTCGGCTCCGTGACCCATCTCGGTTGCGTGCTGCGCGCCAATGGTCTGCCTGAGGATCGCTACATCGCGACCATCCAAAAGGTCGGCATCGATCTCGGCCTCACCCAGGAATCGGCGCTGACCTGGGGCGTCTATGCACCGGTGGAGCGGCTCGGGCCGGGTGCGCTCTCCGGCAATTATGCCGGCGCGCAGGGAAGCGCGACGCTCGGCGTCGGCGTCGGCGGCAACGTGCTGGTCGGCGGCTCCGACAACACGATCGCCCTGCAACCGCTCAGCGTGCAGGGCCAGGTCGGCGTCAACATCGCCGCCGGCCTCGAAAGCCTCGAGTTGCGTCCGGGGCGGTAACGCCGTCGAGGCATGATCTTGTCGGAGACCGCTTCGCTCTTTTCCGGATCATGCCCTAACGCCCGCGCGTTGCGTTCGCCAATCTGCCGAAGAAGCCGCGGGCTTCTTCGGCAACGATCCCGGGCGCTTCGGCGTGAACATAATGCCCGGTGTCGACGAACCTGATCGAAGGTTCGCTCCAATAGTCCCCCAGCCTGTCCGACCATTCCGGCGAGATCAGCGGATCACGGCGGCCCCAGAGAAAGCGCGAGGGGATTTCGATGCGCGGCTGCGCCGGCAGTCTGCCTTCCAGCCAGAGCCGGCGATTGGGCGCGGACGAGAGATACCAGTCGAAGCCGCCCTGGATGTTGCCCGGCTTCATGAAGTTATCGACATAGGCTTCGAGCAGGTCGCCGAATACGGCGGGATCGTCGCCCGACCAATGGTCGAGGAAATGGCGGAAGTAGAGCCGGCATGACTCGCGCGAGCTTCCGACCAGTTGCGCGGCCCATGGCAGCTGCTGGAAGTATTGATACCAGACCTCGATCAGGTGGCCGGGCTCGCCGTAGCGCTGGCCGAGGCCCGGATAGGGCGTGCAGAGATAGAGCGTGCCGGTCAGCCGCCGCGGCTGACGATGCGACATCGCCTGCATGACATAGGCGCCGAGATCGCCGCCGATCACACCGAAGCTGATATGACCGAGCGCGTCCATGAGCGCGAACATGTCCAGTGCATGGCGCTCCGCCGTGGCGGACGCGTCAGGTCCGGGCACGGGCTTGCCGGTGTCGCCGCAACCGCGCAGGTCCGGCGCGATCAGCTCAAAACTGTCGCCGAGCCGCATCATCAGCGGACGCCACACCAGCCAGAACTCCGGCCAGCCATGGAGCAGGAGCAGCGGCGGGCCCTTGCCGAAGCGCGCGACATTGACGGATAGGCCGCCGATCTCGATCTTCTGTTGCGTGATGCCGGCTGCGGCTGCCTCCGCGAAAGCTTTCTCCAGTGCCGTCATGGCGACCTCCTGTGGTTTGCCGCAGGCTGTCCGCGTTCGCGCGTCCGGTCCAATACTCGTTCGATACGGTAGCAGAGCTGTTGCATATTGCTGCCGGCGCCGGCCGCCGTGCTATATCGCCGGCATGGAATTGCGACATCTCAGATATTTCGTGGCGCTTGGCGAGGAATTGAATTTCACCCGCGCCGCGGAGCGGCTGCACATCGCGCAGCCGCCGCTGAGCCAGCAGATCCGCCAGCTCGAGGACGAACTCGGCGTGACGCTGCTGCAGCGGAGTAGCCGTCCTGTCAGGCTCACCGAGGCCGGCGAGCTGTTTCTTGCGCGCGCACGCGCGCTGCTCGCAAGTTTCGAGAGTGCGGTTGCCGACGCGCGGCGCGTCGGGCGCGGCCAGGCCGGCAGGCTCGCGATCGGATTCGTCGGCTCCGCCATGTTCGCCGGCCTGCCCGATATCGTCGGCGCCTATCGCGACGCTTGTCCCGATGTCGAGCTCATGCTCGACGAGATGCTGGCGGCGGAGATTGCCGAGGCATTGCGGCGGCGCCGGATCGATGTCGGCTTCGCACGCCCGGCGCTGTTGCCCGAAGCAGGGCTTGCCCAGCGCCTGATCCTCGATGAGCGCTATGTCGCGGCGCTGCCGCGCACGCATCCCCTCGCGGCGCGCGACGACATTGCGCTCGCCGAACTGTCCGACGATGCCTTCGTACTTTATCCGGCACAGCCGGAGCCTTCCGTCACCGGCCTGATCGTTGCCGCCTGCCAGGCCGCCGGCTTCACGCCGCGGCTCGCGCAGGAAGTTCTGCATCTGCAAACCGCGATCGGCCTGATCGCCGCCGGTGTCGGCGTGTCGCTCGTTCCGGAAGCCGCGGCGCGCGCGCAGACCGGCCGCGGCGTGGCGTATATTCGCCTTGCGGCGCCGGTGGTGACGGCTCCGCTCACGATGGTGTGGCGCGAGGAAAATGTGTCGCCCGCCGTGCAGCGGTTGCTCGACCTTGTGAAGCGCTGGCGCGAGATTGCGCCGGGACTTGCGCCCTTGAGGAACTGACGCATCGGACGCATCGTCCGGCGAATGGCGGCGCGCAGCTCCGCCATCGCAAACTTCCGCGACGCCGCACCGCAGCGACGTTTTCCCGCTTGCCAAATGTCAAACGCAGGCAGAGCATGAACGGTCGCCGACCCAATCATGGGCCGAGCTCCAACACGAGGAGGCGGCAATGGGACAAGACGTCAGAAGTCCCCGAGGTCCACGGTGCATCGCGCTGGTGGGCCCTTTCCAAAGCGGTAAAACCACACTTCTGGAAGCGATCCTGGCGCGCACTGGCGCCATCAAGAATGCCGGCAGCGTCGATGCCGGAACCTCCGTCGGCGATGCCAGCCCCGAGGCGCGTCAACACAAGATGGGCGTAGGCCTGACTGCCGCCACCACCACCTTTATGGGGGACAGCTATACCTTTATCGATTGTCCCGGCTCGATCGAATTCGCGCACGATATGCGTGCCGCGTTGCCGGCGGTCGATGCCGCGGTCGTGGTCTGCGAGGCTGACGAGAAGAAGCTGCCGCAGCTGCAGATCATCCTGCGCGAGCTCGAGGAGCTCGGGATTCCCCGTTTCCTGTTCCTGAACAAGATCGACCGCGCCAACAAGCGCGTCCGCGAGACGCTTGCGACGCTGCAGCCGGCGTCGCGCGTGCCGCTGGTGCTGCGCCAGATCCCGATCTGGAACGGCGATCTGATCGAAGGCTTCGTCGATCTCGCGCTGGAGCGCGCCTTCGTCTATCGCGAGCACAAGCCGTCGGAGGTGATGGCGCTGGAAGGCGGCAACCTCGATCGCGAGAAGGAAGCGCGCTTCTCGATGCTGGAGAAGCTCGCCGATCACGACGACGCACTGATGGAGCAGTTGCTGGAGGATATCCAGCCGCCGCGCGATGCGGTGTTCGACGATCTCGCGCGCGAACTGCGCGAAGGGCTGATCTGTCCGGTGCTGCTTGGTGCGGCGGGCCGCGAGAACGGCGTGCTCCGGCTGATGAAGGCGCTACGCCACGAGGCGCCAGGCGTCACCGAGACCGCCAGCCGGCTCGGCATCAAGGACCAGAAGGACGCGCTGGCCTATGTGTTCAAGACCGTGCATCTGCAGCACGGCGGCAAGCTGTCGCTGGCGCGCGTGCTCGCGGGCCGGCTCGACGATGGCGCGACGCTGCAATCCTCGAGCGGCGAGAGCGGTCGGGTCTCCGGCATCCTCGCGGTCTCGGGCACGCATGACAGCAAGCGGCCGCAGGCCGAGGCAGGCGACGCGGTCGCGCTCGGCAAGCTCGATGCGATCAAGACCGGCGATACGGTCTCGAGCGGCAAGACCGCCCCGGCCTCGCTGGTCAAGATCGAGCCAGTGGCGGCGGTGCTGTCGATCTCGATCGCCGCGACCGACCGCAAGGACGACGTCAAGCTCGGCCAGGCGCTGCTGCGGCTGAACGAGGAGGATCCGTCGCTGACGATGATCCAGAACCCGCGCACCCACGACACCGTGCTGTGGGGGCAGGGCGAGATGCATCTGCGCGTCGCGCAGGAGCGGCTGAAGGACCGCTACGGCGTCAACGTCAAATCGCATCCGCCGGCGATCGGCTATCAGGAGACCATCCGCAAGGCGGTCACCCAGCGCGGCCGGCACAAGAAGCAGTCCGGCGGCCACGGCCAGTTCGGCGATGTCGTGCTCGACATCAAGCCGAAGCCGCGCGGAAGCGGCTTCGAATTCCACGAGAAGGTGGTCGGCGGCGCGGTGCCGCGCAACTATATCGGCGCGGTGGAGGAGGGGGTGGTCGACGCGCTCGCGCGCGGCCCGCTCGGCTTTCCCGTGATCGACGTCGACGTCACGCTGACCGACGGCTCCTATCACAGCGTCGACTCCTCCGACCTTGCGTTCCGCACCGCGGCGCGGGTCGGCGTCTGCGAGGCGTTGCCGCAGTGCCAGCCGGTGCTGCTGGAGCCGATCCACACGGTCGAGATCGTCTGCCCGACCGATGCGACCGCCAAGATCAACGCGATCCTGTCGGCGCGCCGCGGCCAGATCCTCGGCTTCGACACCCGCGAGGGCTGGAGCGGTTGGGACTGCGTCCGTGCCACGATGCCGGAATCCGAGATCGGCGACCTCATCGTCGAGCTGCGCTCCGCCACCGCCGGCGCCGGCACCTTCACTCGCCAGTTCGACCGCATGGCCGAAGTGACGGGCCGCGCCGCCGACCAGATCATCGCCGCGCATCGCGACGCGGCGTGAGACTGCTGCTGCGATCACGCCCCGCGCGGGCGTGATCGTTGGCAGGATGGCCGGAGGCCGCTAGCTTGCGTCCCTGATGGGGGCGCAACGACATCATGCTTGAATCCCGCCGCAACCTGGCGCTGGCCTGCGCGCTCAGCGCGGTGGCCGGCTATGTCGACAGCATCGGCTATCTGCATCTCGGCGGGTTGTTCGTGTCCTTCATGAGCGGCAACTCGACGCGGCTCGGCGTGACCTTGGCCGAGGGGCACTGGCAGCATGCCCTGGAAGCGTTGGCGCTGATCGTGTTGTTCGTCGCCGGTGCTGCCGCCGGCAGCCTGGTCGTGCTCAGCCGCATCGCGCATCGCCAGCCCCTGATCCTGCTCGCTGAGGCGTTGCTGCTCGCGGCGGCGGCTTTGGCTTATGCCTATGGCCTGCCGAACGCCGCGGTCGCCGCCATCGTGCTGACGATGGGGCTCGAGAACGCCGTGTTCCAGCTCGAAGGCGGGGCCGGGCTCGGCCTGACCTATGTCACCGGGGCGCTGGTGAAAGCGGGGCAACTGATCGCCGCCGCGCTGACCGGCGGGGCAGGCTGGGCATGGCTGCCCACCCTGTTGCTGTGGGCCGCGCTGGTCGCAGGCGCGCTGCTCGGCGCGCTTGCCTACCGCTGGATCAATCTCGGTGCGATCTGGTTTGCCGCGGCCGCCGCGTTCGCCCTCAGCGCGTTGGTTGCCGCAACCGCGAAGCGGACGGATTGACAGCGCGCCTGCCTTGGCCGATGTCACGGCCATGACATCCCAAGGCAACATCCAAGGTAACGCCCAAGGTAACGCCCAAGGTAGCGCCCAAGGCAAAACCCGCGCCGCGTGCCTGATCGGCTGGCCGGCGGCGCATTCCCGCTCGCCGCTGATCCATCATTACTGGCTGCGCACGCTCGGCATCGAGGGCGGCTACGTGATCGAGGCGGTGCCGCCGGAGGACTTCAAGGATTTCCTGTTCCGCCTGTCGCTGCGGGGCTTCGTCGGCGCCAACGTCACCCGTCCGCACAAGGAGCACGCGCTGGCGCTGTCGGCGCCGGATGAGCGCGCCCGCGCCGTCGGTGCCGCCAACACCTTGTGGTTCGCCGACGGCGAATTGCGTTCGACCAACACCGATGTCGAAGGCTTCATCAACAATCTCGACGCCTGCGCGCCCGGCTGGGACAAGACCGAGGACGCGCTGGTGCTCGGCGCCGGCGGCGCGTCGCGTGCGGTGGTGTTCGGCCTGATCGAGCGCGGGATTGCGCGCGTGCATGTGGTCAACCGCACCATCGACCGCGCCCGTGCGCTGGCCGACCAGTTCGGCGCACGCGTTCATCCCGCGACGTGGGACACGGTCGGCGAGCTGCTGCCGCGCGCAGGGCTGCTGGTGAACGCCACGTCGCTCGGCCAGCATGGCCAGCCCGCGCTCGAGGTCGATGTGCGGTTGCTGGCGCAAAATGCGGTTGTTTCCGATATTGTCTATGTGCCGCTGGTGACGCCGCTGCTCGCCGCAGCCGAGGCGCGTGGCCTGAAGACCGCCGACGGCCTCGGCATGCTGCTGCATCAGGCGGTGCGCGGTTTCGAATTGTGGTTCGGACAGCGCCCGCAGGTCACGGCGGAATTGCGTGCGCTTGTCGAGGCCGATCTCACAAAGACTTGAGGCCTGGAATAGCGTCTCCGGCAGGGTGTCTCGTGTTAGTCCCCCGCGTTCCCTCCCGGAGATCCCCATGCCTGCCAGCCGTTCCCATTTCATTCGTCCGTTCATTGCGCTTGCGATGGTGACGGCATCCACGCTCTACGCGCTTGCGCAGCAGCCGCCCACGCCGACGCGGGTGCGCGGAACCGTCGAGAGCGTCGATGGCGATACGCTCGCGGTGAAGTCGCGCAGCGGTGAAGACGTCAAGCTGCACATGGCGGGCACTATGGTGGTGCTCGGCCTCACCAAGATCGCGCTGTCCGACATCAAGGTCGGTTCCTTCATCGGCACGACCACGGTGCCGGGGCCCGACGGCGTGCCGAAAGCGGTCGAGGTCCATGTCTTCCCCGAAAACATGCGCGGCACCGGCGAAGGCTCGCGCCCGTACGATCTGAAGCCGAACAGCAGCATGACCAACGCCACCGTGACGGAATCCGTCGTCGGCAATGACGGTCATACATTGCTGGTCAAGTACAAGGACGGCGAGAAGAAGGTGCAGGTCACGCCCGACACGCCTGTCGTGACCTATGTTCCCGGCGGCAAGGCGGATCTGAAGGCCGGCGCCAAGGTCATCGCTTTCATGAAGAAGCTGCCCGACGGCTCGCTCGAAACCGACCGTATCAGCGTCGGCCGCGATGGCCTGACGCCGCCGATGTGACGCTTGGTACGTAGCCCGGATGGAGCGAAGCGAAATCCGGGAATCTTTCCACGGAGGCGGTCCCCGGATTGCGCTTCGCTCCATCCGGGCTACAGCAGCAGCGCAACATCACCTGTCCGTTACCGCTGTAACAGCCCGTCATGCGAAGCGTAGTTGTCGTGCGTGCCGCCTTCCCGCGAAGGGGAGGTAGCCGCACGGAATACCTTCAACTCCCCGGTGTTCCCTATTCCGCCAGCCAAACCCATGAGGGACACCATGTCGAAATCGACGCTGTTCGCCGCATTGCTTCTCGTTGCCTTCACCTCGGCCGCATCGGCGCAGCAGCCGCCGACGGTGCGCATTCGCGGCACCATCGAGGCCGTCGACGGCGCGATGCTGTCGATCAAGTCGCGCGACGGCGACGATATGAAGGTACGCACGACCGACAACGTCGCGGTGTTCGGCGTCGCCAAGACCGATCTGTCGCAGATCAAGGCCGGTTCCTATATCGGCGTCACCGCGATGCCCGAGCCGGATGGAACGCAGAGGGCGATTGCGGTTCACATCTTCCCGGAGAACCAGCGCGGTGCCGCCGAAGGCTTTCGTCCCTGGGATCTGCGTGCCAACTCGACCATGACCAACGCCACCGTCGCCGAGACGGTGGAGGGTACCGACGGCCAGAACATCCGGGTGAAATACAAGGATGGTGAGAAGAAGGTCGTGGTGCCGCCGGGAACCCCGGTCGTCACCTTCGTCTCCGGCGACAAGTCGGAGCTCAGGCCGGGCGCCAAGATCATCATCTTCGGCGCGGTGAAGAAGGACGACGGCACGCTGGAAGCCAACCGCGTCAATGTCGGCCGCGACGGCGTCACACCGCCGATGTGACGCGAAGCGTCATCCCGGGGCGATGCGCAGCATCGAACCCGGGATCTCGAGATTCCGGGTCTGGTCCTTCGGACCATCCCGGAATGACGATCTACGATAGCGTAGCCCGGATGGAGCGAAGCGAAATCCGGGGCAAATCTGTCCGCGGAGAGATTCTCCCGGATTGCGCTTCGCTGCATCCGGGCTACGACGGCGACAGCCGCGCTAAACCGCCAGCACCTTGTCGTCGATCTCGGCGATCGTGTTGACGCCGCACAGCCCCATCGTGGTGGTGAGCTCCTTGCCCAGGATGTCGAGCGCCTTGGCGACACCTTCCTGGCCGCCGGCGCCGAGGCCGTAGGCATAGGCGCGGCCGATCATGCAGGACTTCGCGCCGAGCGCGAGCGCGCGCATGATGTCCATGCCGGTGCGGATGCCGCCGTCGAACATGATTTCGAGTTTCGAGCCGACCTCGTCGACGATCTCCGGCAACACCTCGATCGAGGACGGAGCGCCGTCGAGCTGGCGGCCGCCATGGTTGGACACCACGATCGCCTGCGCGCCGGTCTTGGTGGCGAGCTCGGCGTCCTCAACGTCGAGGATGCCCTTGAGGATCAGCTTGCCCGGCCAGATGCTGCGGATCCAGTCAATGTCCTTCCAGTTCAGCGTGGTATCGAACTGCGAGGCCGTCCATTCCGACAGCTTGGTCAGATCCTCGGTGCCTTTGACGTGACCGACTATGTTGCCGAAGCTGCGGCGCTTGCCGCGCAGCACGCCGGCGACCCATGACGGCTTGCTCGCGAAGTCCAAGAGCTTCGACAGCGACCATTCCGGCGGCACCGTCATGCCGTTCTTGATGTCCTGGTGGCGCTGCCCGATCACCTGCAGGTCGACGGTCAGCACCAGAGCCGAGCATTTCGCCGCAATCGCGCGCTCGATCAGCGACTTGATGAAGCCGCGATCCTTCATGACGTAGAGCTGGAACCAGAACGGCTTGTCGACGGCGGCCGCAATATCCTCGATCGAGCAGATCGACATCGTGCTCTGGGTGAACGGGATGCCGGCCGCCTGCGCCGCGCGGCAGGCGTAGATCTCGCCGTCGCCGTGCTGCATGCCGAGCAGGCCGACCGGCGCCAGGATCAGCGGCATCGCCGAGGGCTCACCGAGGATCGTGGTCGCCAGGCTGCGCTTGGACACATCGACCAGGATGCGCTGGCGGAACTTGATCTGCTGCAAGTCTTCGGAGTTGGCGCGCAGCGTATCCTCGGTGTAGGAGCCGCGGTCGGCATAATCGAAAAACGCCTTCGGCACCCTGCGCTTGTGCAGCTGGCGCAGATCTTCGATGCAGGTAATGTGCTTCATGGACGTTCCCGGCCCTTCTTCTCGGTCGCAAGTTCGATGGAGACGTCTTGCGGGTGTTCGGTCTTGCCGTCATCTAGCATGGTTGGAGGGCCCGCCAAATCTGAAGACGGATGGGAGAGTACGATGACGCAATCAGGCTCCAAGCCGAAGCCAGACGAGAATGCCGAAAAGCGCCGGCTCGATGAGGCCCTGGAAGAGGGCCTGGAGGAGACGTTTCCCGGTTCCGACCCCGTTAATGTCACCCAGCCAGCCCCGAGCAAGGGCGACCAGCACGTCAAGCGCGGCGGCAAAGGATAGGGGACAGCGTTCGTTCCGGTGGTTGCCGAGCAGGCAATAATGTTATATCTTTCAGTGCTTTAAGGTCGAAGCGCGGGGTTTAGCCGCGGTAATGATTCATCATATTTTTTGAAGTCATTTTAGCGCCTGGCAGTCTATAAGGCCGATGCACGCTACACTGGTAGGCGTTCAGGACTCTCTCGCCGGGTGGTTCGAGAGGTCCGTGTTGGGGGTATCATGAGCCGCAAATATTTCGGGACCGATGGAATTCGGGGCCGCGCCAATGGGCTGATCACGCCGGAGCTCGCGCTCAAGGTGGGGCAGGCCGCAGGGTTGGTGTTTCAGCGTGGCGACCATCGCCATCGCGTCGTGATCGGCAAGGACACGCGGCTGTCCGGCTATATGATCGAATACGCCATGGTCGCAGGGTTCACCTCGGTCGGCATGGACGTCCTGCTGGTCGGCCCGATGCCGACGCCGGCGATCGCGATGCTGACCAAGTCGATGCGCGCCGATCTCGGCGTCATGATCTCGGCGTCGCATAATCTTTTCGAGGACAACGGCATCAAGCTGTTCGGCCCGCAGGGCTTCAAGCTCTCCGACGATGTCGAGAAGCAGATCGAGCAGCTGCTCGACGAATCGCTCGACCGCCGCCTGGCGCAGAGCGCGAGCCTCGGCCGCGCCCGCCGCATCGACGGCGTCCATGACCGCTACATCGAATTCGCCAAGCGCACCCTGCCGCGCGACCTCTCGCTCGACGGCTTGCGCGTCGTGGTCGATTGCGCCAACGGCGCCGCCTACAAGGTGGTGCCGGAAGCGCTGTGGGAGCTCGGCGCCGACGTGGTGCCGATCGGGGTCGAACCCGACGGCTTCAACATCAACAAGGAATGCGGCTCGACCTCGCCGGAAGCGCTGTCGCGGAAGGTGCGCGAGATGCGCGCCGACATCGGCATCGCGCTCGATGGCGACGCCGATCGCGTCATCCTGGTCGACGAGCGCGGCCACATCGTCGACGGCGACCAGCTGCTCGCGGTGATCGCGCAGAGCTGGAAGGAAGAGGGGCGTCTCGCCAAGCCCGGCATCGTCACGACCGTGATGTCCAATCTCGGGCTGGAGCGCTTCCTGCAGGGCCACGGGATTTCGATGGTGCGCACGCCGGTCGGCGACCGCTACGTGCTCGAGCAGATGCTGAGCGGCGGCTACAATCTCGGCGGCGAGCCGTCCGGCCACATCATCATGTCGGACTATTCGACCACCGGCGACGGCTTCGTCGCTGCGTTGCAGGTGCTGGCCGTGGTGCAGAAGCTGCGCCGCCCGGTGTCGGAGATCTGCCGGCGTTTTGACCCGTTGCCGCAAATCCTGAAGAACGTTCGCTATCGCAGCGGCAAGCCGCTCGACGACGCCGAGGTCAAGTCCGCGATCACCGACGGCGAGAAGCGCCTTAACGGCCATGGCCGTCTGTTGATCCGCCCCTCCGGCACCGAGCCGGTGATCCGCGTCATGGGCGAGGGCGACGATCGCATCCTGGTGGAAGAGGTCGTCGACAATATCGTCAGCGCACTCGGCCACGCCGCGGCGGCTTAGGGCCCCGTCCGGCCGCGTCAGCCAGTGATCCGTCATCCCCGCGCAAAGGCGAAGCCTTTGCGCGGGGATGACGGGGATTGAGCTCAATTGCTGATTTCACAGCGCATCGCTGCCACTAGCTAATGCAACTGGTTTGCCCTACCGCCGCGTCGTACGACGCGGCGGCATTTTTCGCTTCGGCATGATCTCCGGCGTCTTCTTCGCCGTCGCCTTCGGCATCGGTGGTCGCGGCGCCGCGGTGCTTGGCAAGCTCGCGGACCACACCTCGATCGCCTTCGTCTATCAGCTGTGCGCATTCCCGCCGGCGATCGGCCTGATCGCGGTGTTCCTCCGATAATGCCGAAGGCCGTTCGCTGAACGTCCGCGGCGAGGGCGCTCCGCATTAAGCATTCGCTAACACTCAGGGCTTGCGTGCGCGGCAAACCCTGCGCCTGCGTCAACGCTTCATTAGCACCTGTGGCGAGGTCGCCATCTTTCGCCTCCGCACGCGCGCGTCTATGGACCCATAAGCAACAGCCGCAGAAAACGGTGAGAGAAAATCAACCTTAAAAATTAGGGTTAAGTGCCGCTTAAACATTTGCTGGCATCGTCCGCCTTGAGTTTCAGACGTGGGGCTTTCGTGTGTCGCCTCACTTGGCCCAAAAGGACGAAGCCAATGCGTAGCGTAACGACCCTGATTGCCGCAGGCGCGGCATCCCTGCTGTCTTCGGTGGCGTTCGCTGCCGACATGCCGATCATGCCGCCGCCCCCGATGGCGTATGCTCCTCCGCCGGTCCAGGATTTCGGCGGCTGGTATCTGCGCGGCGACATCGGCATGACCAACACGCAAGCCAAGCTGCACGCCGCTGCCTACGACACGCTGCCGGCCGGCACCGCGTTCAGCCAGTTCGGCACCGGCTTCGACAGCGGCATGCTGTTCGGCGTCGGCGTCGGCTATCAGTTCAACAGCTGGTTCCGCGCCGACATCACCGGTGAGTATCGCTCCAAGGTGAGCTTCAACGGCACCGACTTCTTCACGTTCCCCGGGCCGAGTTCGCTGGGCGACACCTATCATGGCGGCGTCCAGAGCTGGGTCGGCCTCGCGAACATCTATGCCGATCTCGGCACCTGGGGTTGCTTGACCCCGTTCATCGGTGCCGGTGTCGGTGCCGCGGTGATCAAGACCTCGGCCTTCTCCGACGTCACCACGTTCCCGAGCGGATCCGGCCTGACCAGCTCCTTCATCGCCGACGGTGCGACCAAGACCAACTTCGCCTGGGCGCTGCATGCCGGTGTCGCCTACAGGGTCACCAACAACTTCACGGTTGAACTGGCCTATCGTTACCTCGACATGGGCACCGCCGGCCACGGCCAGGGCCACTTCTTCGACGGCACGCCGGTCGGTCCTTCGACCTTCCAGTTCCGCGACATGACCTCGCAGGACGTGAAGCTCGGCGTACGCTTCGCCTTGCCTTGCTGCGACGTGCTGCCTCCTCCGCCGCCGCCCCCGCTGATCCGCAAGGGTTAATTTCGCCCCTTCACGGTTAACGATTGCAACGGCGCGGGATCATCCCGCGCCGTTTTGCTTTGCCGTGTCGTGTCGCGCCTTCTGCAACTTGACTGGTCGAAAGCGGCCGGCGACAACGATTGGTTAAGGTTAACAGGCGATGATCAACGCGCATTCGGTGAGTGGGATGGAGCGTTGCAATGCGTAGGTTCTTGCTGGCGGCGATGATGTTCGGGGCGGTGACCGGCGCGCAGGCGGCCGATATGCCTGATTTCCTTCGCGGCAGTCTTCCCGCTTCCAGCGCGCCGACCAGAAACTGGGACGGCTGGTATGCCGGCGGTCAGGTCGGCCAGACATGGATCAACACCGACTTCGGGGGCAGCGTTGCTTCGCTGACCAATTCCATCTTCCGCAACACCACGCTGCAGGGGCCGACGTCCCAGTTTAATTTGCTGGGCCGGGTCAATGCGCAAAGCTCGGGCTTCGGAGCGTTTGTCGGACGCAACTATCAGTTTGACGACGCCGTGGTGGGTGTCGAAGCAAACTACACCTATTGGTCCGGCCTTACGACAACGACCTCCGGAAGCCTGGGTCCGATTCAAGTCGCTCAGCCAACCCTGGTCCTGCCGGCCGGCGCGTCTGCCGCCGATGGCGTGACGTTGAATGGAAGCGCTTCGCTGAAGCTCAAGGACGAGATGACATTCCGCGGCCGCGCCGGTTGGGCAACCGGTGACTTTCTGCCCTACGCCTTCGGCGGCCTCGCCGTCGGCCGAATGGATGTTTCGCGCACGGTCACAAGCTCTGTGAACAGAACGATCAACTTTGCTAACGGAAGTTCGTCCACCTTTGCACTGCCGCAGTTTTCCCAAACCGCGACGGATGCGAAAACGGACGCCTACGTTGCCGGCTGGACCGCTGGTCTCGGCCTGGAATACATGTTGTGGAACTGTGTCTTCCTGCGCGGCGAGTGGGAATACGTCAAGTTCAGCCCGGTCAAGAATACGTCGGTCACGCAGAACAGCGTTCGTGCTGCCATCGGCTACAAGTTCTGACGCGCGCCACCTTGCTTGACACTGCAATGTGCGGCTGATCCGATGTTGCTCCGCAAGCGGAGCGACCTCAGATGAAAATCTACGGCGACGCCAATTCAGGCAATTGTCTGAAGGTGAAATGGGTGTGCGACAAGTTGGTGCTGCCGTACACGTGGGTCGAGATCGACACCATGAAGGGCGGCAGCCGGACGGCGGAATTCCTCAAGCTGAACGGTTGGGGCCAGGTGCCGACGGTCGAACTGGATGACGGCCGCACGCTCGCGCAATCCAACGCCATCATCCGCTACCTCGCGCGCGGCAGCGATCTGATCCCCGGGGATCCCTATCGCGCGGCGCAGATGGATGCCTGGATGTTCTGGGAGCAGAACAGCCATGAGCCCTATGTTGCCGTCTGCCGCTTTCAGACCGTGTATCTCGGCAAGGCGGTGTCGGAGATCGATCCGAACCTCATCACGCGCGGCTATGTGGCGCTCGATCATCTTGAGCGGCATCTTGCCGGCGCGCAATTCCTGGTCGGCGATGCGTTCTCGCTGGCTGACGTCTCGCTGCTTGCCTATACGCGCATGGCGGAGGATGGCGGCCTTGCGCTCGCGGCCTATCCCATGATCCGCCGCTGGATCGCCGATGCCGAGCATGTGCTCGGCCTGCCGGCGGTGCGCTGAGCTCTGGTGAACATCGATATGACTGAAGCTTCATCGATCACGATCCGCCGCGCGCGCCGCGAGGATGTCGCCGCCATCGTCGGCATGCTGGCAGACGATCCGCTCGGCCGTGCGCGCGAGCGGATCGAGGATCCGCTGCCGCAAAGCTATTACGACGCCTTCGCGCGGGTCGAGCGCGATCCCAACCTGCAGCTCGTCGTCGCCGTCGACAGGGAGGGTGCCGTGGTCGGCTGCCTGCAGCTCGCGGTTCTGCCGGGGATCAGCTCTCAGGGCTCTTCGCGCGGCCTGCTCGAGGACGTCCGCGTCGCAACACACTGCCGCAGCCGCGGCATCGGCGAGACGCTCGTGCAGTGGGCGGTCGCGGAGGCGCGCGCGCAAGGCTGCATGCTCGTCGAGTTGCTGACGCATCACACGCGCGTCGATGCGCAGCGCTTCTATGAGCGGCTCGGATTCGCGCGCAGCCATGTCGGCATGACGCTCCGTTTTTGACGTGCGCGCACCAAGTTGTGCCGCACAGAAGACAATGCCTGCGGTAGCCGCTGCTGCGCTGTCCGGTTAACAGCCAATAAACTAAGCCGGCCTCCGTGAATTTACGGGTCGGAACGAGTCCGGTATGTCGGGCGTCTCCCACGGGGCGGCGGGCAACTGGGGATTTGGATGTCGGATTATTCGATCGTCCGGGTCGGCAACGAGTACATCGTGCAGGCCGGCGATAAGAGCATTTTGAAAATATCGAGCCGGCGCAAGGCGGTTAAGATCATGACTCTCGCGGCAGATTTGCTCGATCAGGAGACCATGCAGCAGGTCGAGGACGCCCCATCAATCAGCCGTGATCCCCCGATTGCCTCGGAAAAGTCTGAACTTCCTTGACGTTTTGGTGCCCTTCCACTATCTCCGACCGCGGGAAACCTCTCCCCACCGAGAGGCAGCTATCTGGAAGGGTAGATTATGACTGCAGCGAAGCCCGCTTCGCGGCCCAATGTGCCGCATTTCTCCTCCGGCCCCTGCGCCAAGCGCCCCGGCTGGAACCCCAACAATCTCAAGGACGCCGCCCTCGGCCGCTCGCATCGTGCGAAGGTCGGCAAGGCGAAGCTCAAGCTCGCGATCGAACTGACGCGCGAAGTGCTCGAGGTGCCTGCCGACTACAAGATCGGCATCGTGCCGGCGTCGGACACCGGCGCGGTCGAGATGGCGCTGTGGTCGCTGCTCGGTGCGCGGCCCGTCACCACGCTCGCCTGGGAATCCTTCGGCGAGGGCTGGGTCAGCGACATCGTCAAGGAACTGAAGCTGAAGGACGTCACCAAGCTGAATGCGGCTTACGGTGAAATCCCCGATCTCGCCAAGGTCGATCCCGCATCCGACGTCGTGTTCACCTGGAACGGCACCACTTCGGGCGTGCGCGTGCCCAACGCCGACTGGATCAGCGCAACCCGTGAAGGCCTCACGATTTGCGACGCGACCTCGGCCGCTTTCGCGCAGCCGCTCGATTTCGCCAAGCTCGACGTCGTCACCTTCTCCTGGCAGAAGGCGCTCGGCGGTGAAGCAGCGCACGGCATGCTGATCCTGTCGCCGCGTGCGGTGGAACGGCTCGAGACCTACAAGCCGGCGTGGCCGCTGCCGAAGATCTTCCGCCTCACCAAGGGCGGCAAGCTCAACCAGGGCATCTTCGAGGGCGAGACCATCAACACGCCGTCGATGCTCTGCGTCGAGGACTATCTCGATGCGCTGAACTGGGCGAAGTCGATCGGCGGCCTGAAGGCACTGATCGCGCGTGCCGACGCCAACACCAAGGCGCTCGCCGACTGGAAGGCAAAGACGCCCTGGATCGATTTCCTGGCCAAGGACCCGGCGATCCGCTCCAACACCTCGGTGTGCCTGAAGTTCACCGATCCCGCGATCACCTCGCTTCCATCAGAAGCGCAGGCCGACTTCTGCAAGAAGCTGGTCGCGCTGGTGGAGAAGGAGAACGCCGGCTTCGACTTCGCGTACTACCGCGATGCGCCGGCGGGCCTGCGGATCTGGTGCGGCGCCACCGTCGAGGCCAAGGACGTCGAGCTGCTGACGCAGTGGATCGACTGGGCCTTCGCCGAGACCAAGGCCGCGCTGCCCAAGGCGGCCTAAGCTTTCTCTTGTCACCTCTCCCCGTTCTTACGGGGGGAGGTCGGATTTCTCCGGGCGATGCGTAGCATCGTCCCGTGCAATCCGGGTGAGGGGCCTTCTCGGCTTGTTCCTCGCCCGTGGCTGCCCCTCACCCCAACCCTCTCCCCGTAAGAACGGGGAGAGGGAGAAGTGATCTGAGACTTCACCACATTGGTCCAAGAGACCCGCCCGCTGCAGGGCAGAGGAACAGTCACATGACAAAACCCAAAGTTCTGATTTCCGACGCGCTGTCTCCCGCCGCCGTGCAGATATTCAAGGATCGCGGCGTCGAGGTCGACTTCCAGCCCAATCTCGGCAAGGACAAGGACAAGCTCGCCGAGATCATCGGCAATTATGATGGCCTTGCGATCCGCTCGGCCACCAAGGCGACCGCCAAGATCATCGAGAAGGCGACGAAGCTGAAGGTGATCGGCCGCGCCGGCATCGGCGTCGACAATGTCGAGATTCCGGCCGCGACCGCCAAGGGCATCATCGTGATGAACACGCCGTTCGGCAATTCGATCACGACCGCCGAGCACGCCATCACCTTGATGCTGGCGCTGGCGCGCGAGATCCCGCAGGCCGACGCCTCGACCCAGGCCGGCAAGTGGGAGAAGAACCGCTTCATGGGCGTCGAGATCACCGCCAAGACGCTTGGGGTGATCGGCTGCGGCAATATCGGCTCGATCGTCGCCGACCGCGCGCTCGGCCTGCGCATGAAGGTGATCGCGTTCGATCCGTTCCTGTCGCCGGAGCGTGCCAAGGACATCGGTGTCGAGAAGGTCGAGCTCGACGACTTGCTCAAGCGCGCCGATTTCATCACGCTGCACACGCCGCTGACCGAGAAAACTCGCAACGTGATCGACGCGGCCGCGATCGCCAAGATGAAGAAGGGCGTGCGCATCATCAACTGCGCCCGTGGCGGTCTGGTCGACGAGCAGGCGCTGGTCGATGCGCTGAATTCCAAGCATGTCGCGGGCGCCGCCTTCGACGTGTTCGTCGAGGAGCCGGCGACCGCGAACGTGCTGTTCGGCCATCCCAACGTGATCTGCACCCCGCATCTCGGCGCCTCCACCACCGAGGCGCAGGAGAACGTCGCACTGCAGGTCGCCGAGCAGATGTCGGACTATCTTTTGTCGGGCGCGATCTCGAACGCGGTCAACTTCCCATCGATAACCGCGGAAGAGGCGCCGAAGCTGAGGCCGTTCATCGAGCTCGCCGAGAAGCTCGGCTCGTTCGCCGGCCAGCTCACCGAGAGCGGCATCCTCAAGACCACGATCACCTATGAGGGCCACGTCGCCGAGATGAAGATCAAGGCGATCACTTCGGCGGTGCTGTCCGGCCTGCTGCGGCCGATGCTGGGCGAGGTCAACGTGGTGTCGGCGCCTGTTGTCGCCAAGGAGCGCGGCATGGTGGTGGACGAAGTAGTCCGCGCGGCGCAGAG
The DNA here is from genome assembly GCF_042258615.1 of Bradyrhizobium sp. Pha-3. Classification (GTDB taxonomy): domain Bacteria; phylum Pseudomonadota; class Alphaproteobacteria; order Rhizobiales; family Xanthobacteraceae; genus Bradyrhizobium. The sequence goes on from NZ_CP170152.1 coordinate 1,633,075, forward strand.
CGACTACGAAAGCCTGATCACCGTCACCGTCACCACCGAGCGCCAGGAGCGTTCGGTGTCCGGCACCGTGTACGCCGACGGCAAGCCGCGCCTCGTCGACATCAAGGGCATCCGCGTCGACGCCGAGTTCGGCAAGTCGATGATCTACGTGACCAACGAGGACAAGCCGGGCTTCATCGGCGCGTTCGCGAGCCTCTTGGGTGATGCGAAAATCAATATCGCGACCTTCCATCTCGGCCGCGTCAAGCAGGGCGGCGATGCCATCGCACTGGTCGAGGTCGACGGCGCGGTGCCGGCGGATCTGCTCGCCAAGGTGCAGTCGCTGCCACAGGTGAAGCAGGCCAAAGCGTTGACGTTCTAACTGCTCTCTCCATCGTCATGGCCGGGCTTGACCCGGCCATCCACGTCTTACTGTCACGTGGCGCAAAGACGTGGATGCCCGGGTCAAGCCCGGGCATGACGAGCGGCGATACCGTTCAAGCACGTCCAAATTCCGATCTGCGGAACATGACGCCGTCTCCGGCCCCGGAGGCGGCGTTTGCCGTTCCGGGGCGTCTGGTATTCCTGTTGCAGCGTCCAAAATATGTGTACGAAGGCGTCAAGACACGCCACTATCCGGCGATCTCAGAGGGAGAAAACAATGCGTGAAGCCGTAATCGTTTCCTACGCGCGCACTGGCCTGGCGAAGTCCGGCCGTGGCGGATTCAACATCACCCCGCCGATGTCGCTGGCCGGGCACGCCGTCAAGCACGCGGTCGAGCGCGCCGGCGTCGACAAGGACTACGTCGAGGATTGCTATCTCGGCAATTGCGCGCATGGCGCGCCGAACATCGGCCGCCAGGCGGCGCTGCTCGCCGGCCTGCCGAAGACGACCGCCGGTGTCTCGGTGAACCGCTTCTGCTCGTCGGGCCTGCAGACCATCGCGATGGCCGCCAATTCGATCCGTTCCGACGGCTCCGATTGCATCGTCGCCGGCGGCGTCGAGAGCATCTCGATTCCCGGCGGCGGCTCGCCGAAGGAATCGATCGATCCGGATCTGCTCAAGACCGCGCCCGCCATCTTCATGGCGATGATCGACACCGCCGACATCGTCGCAGAGCGCTACAAGGTCAGCCGCGAATACCAGGACGAGTATTCGCTGGAGTCGCAGCGCCGCATGGCGGCCGCGCAGCAGGCCAACAAGTTCAAGGACGAAATCGTCCCGATGAAGACCAAGATGAAGGTGGTCGACAAGGCGACCAAGGCCGAGTCGATCGTCGACTACGTCGTCGATCGCGACGAGTGCAACCGCCCCGAGACCACGCTGGAAGGCCTTGCCAAGTTGGAGCCAGTCAAGGGTCCGGGCAAGTTCGTCACCGCCGGCAATGCCAGCCAGCTGTCCGACGGCGCCGCCGCCGTGGTGCTGATGGAAGCCAAGGACGCCGAGAAGCGCGGCCTCAATCCGCTGGGCCGCTTCGTGGCCTGGGCCTCGGCCGGCTGCGAGCCCGACGAGATGGGCATCGGTCCGGTGTTCGCCGTGCCGAAGCTGCTCAAGCGCCACGGCCTGAAGATCGACGACATCGATCTCTGGGAGCTCAACGAAGCCTTCGCCAGCCAGTGCCTCTATTCGCGCGACCAGCTCGGCATCGATCCCGAGAAGTACAACGTCAACGGCGGCTCGATCGCGATCGGCCATCCCTTCGGCATGACCGGCGCCCGGCTCACCGGCCACCTGCTGCAGGAAGGCCGTCGCCGCAAGGCGAAGTGGGGCGTCGTGACCATGTGCATCGGCGGTGGTCAGGGCGGCGCGGGCCTGTTCGAGATCTACAGCTAAGCGTACGGCTCGGCACTGCTCAAGATTTGCAGCACGGCGCCTCAGGGCGCCGTGCTTTTTTGTGCCGCTATCCGTGCATTGACGGTGGACGTGACCACCCGACATCGCCGCGCCATCCGGCAGCCGCGAGCGCGCCATCGTCGCGCCGCAGGGAAACCTCAATCGAACCAGTCCTTTCCTCGCTGCGTCTCACCACGAGAGGCGGCCCGCCTCTGAGCCCGGCGCGCCGTTCGTCTCGCGCGATGCGATGTTTCCCGGAGGGATGTGATGCGAAAGATTGCGAATTGTCTTGTGACCACCAGCCTGGTGCTGGCGGGTGCGCTGGTTGCCGGGCCGCTCCATGCGGCCGATCTCGATGCGGCGTCGCAGGTCGACGCCGTCACTGTCTATCCCGATGGCGCGAGCGTCACTCGCGTCATCACGCTGGATCTGCCCGCCGGTGACAACACGCTCGTCGCGAAGGATTTCCCGATGGGCCTCGATCCGTCCTCGCTCCGCATCGAGGGCGAGGCGGGCGGCAGGCTGACGATCGGGGCGATCGATGCGCGGCCGCCGCGCCCGGTGCAGCCGGCGAACCTGCCCGAGATCGACAAGCGGATCGAGGCGCTGCGGGATCAGCGCGAGGATCTGCAGGGGATCATCGCCTCGGCCGATGCGCGGCGCAAATTCGCCGAACATTTCGCCGAGGCTTCGCCGGTCGGGATCGGCGAGAAGGGCGAGGCGCGTCCGGTCAGCGAGTGGCGCGCCGCGTTCTCGGCGGTCGGGGACGAAGTCGCAACCGCCGACACCGCGATCCGCGACGCCGCGCGCAAGCAACGCGACATCGATCGCGAGATCGCGCGCCTCGAGGCCGATCGCGCCGCCAAGCCGCCGAGCAAGCTCGAGGTGCGGATCGAACTGGCCTCCGCTGCCGCGACCCGCGCGACATTGCGGGTGACCTATGCGGTGCGCAACGCGCGCTGGATGCCGATTTACGACGCCCGTCTCGATACCGGCGCCAAGGATCGCAAGCCGGCGATCGAACTGGTGCGCCGCGCCGAGATCACCCAGTCGACCGGCGAGGACTGGTCGAACGTCGCGCTCACTGTCTCCACCGTGCGCGTCGCACGCGGCGGCAACGCGCCCGACCTCAATTCGCTGATCGTGCGATATCCGCAGCCGCCGCGGCCGCTGGCCGCCGGCAGAGCCTTCGACAGCGTGCAACAGCCCTCGGCGCTGATGCCCGCACCGGCTGCGCCGCCGATGGAGCAGCATCTGTTCAAGCAGGCCGAGGAGCGGGACGCCGTTGCCGAGGTTGGCGCCTTCCAGGCCACCTTCAAGATTCCCGGCCGCGTCAGCGTCGCCGCTAATGAGAGCGCCAAGAGCCTGCGGATCTCGACGGCGACGATTGCCCCCGATCTCGCAATCCGCGCCGTGCCCGTGATCGATCCGACCGCGTTCCTGGAGGCGAGCTTCGTGCAGGCCGACGAGGCGCCGCTGCTGCCGGGGCAGGTCGCGATCTATCGCGACGGCATCTTTGTCGGCCGCAGCCGGATGGCGACCGCCGCCAAGGACGAGACCGTGCGGCTCGGCTTCGGCGCCGACGACAAGGTCAAGATCGAGCGCACGGTGGTGAAGCGCAATGAAGGCTCTGCCGGCCTGATCGTGACGACGTCGAAGACCGACGAGCGCGCGTTCAAGACCACGGTGCGCAACGGCCATGACTTCCCGATCAAGGTCGCGATCCAGGATCAGCTCCCGGTCAGCGAGAACGACGATATCGTGGTCGAGATGCTGCCGTCGTCGACGCCTGCGACGACAACCAACCTGCGCGACAAGCGCGGCGTGCTGGAATGGGCGTTCGAGGCCAAGGCCGGCGAAGTCCGTGACATCAATTTCGCCTGGCGGATGCGCTGGCCCAAGGACAAGGGCGTCGTGATGGTGCCGGCAGGCTGATCTGCACCGGGTGTACGACGCGACGTTCGCGAAAATTGTCGGACGAAGAAGGAGTGACGCTCCGCGGGAGGACGCCGGCAAGAGCATGATCCGGAAAAGTGTGTAGCGGTTTTCCGAAAAAGATCATGCTCAAAACAAAGAGATAGAGCGGGATGATGATTCGAAGAAAAAGTCATCCCGCTCTAGAAGCCCGCGTCCTCCTCCAGCCATTGTTGATTGTCCCAGCGCGCGCGACGGCCGACGACATACTCGCGAACATCGTCCATGAAGCGCACTTTGCTGGCGAGGGCTCCAATGAAAGCCGCCAGCGCCGCGATCCAGGGCCATAGATGCATCAGCAGCGAGGCGGGAATCTGATTGGCGAATCCCGCCTGCAGCGCGCCCGTGACCAGGTAAGCCAACACGCCCCACACAGCGGCCAGGATCGTCGCCACGACCTCATAAGTGTTTTGATGAAATCTCACCAACCGTCGCATCAAGCATAGGTAGGCAAAGTAGACGATCACGCCGAGCATCAAAGCGATGAGCCCGGGTGGAAGCCCCCAGCTCTGGTCCCAGCTCAGGTACGCAACGAAGCCCGCGGCGATGAACGCCTCGATGTAGGTCAGGCTGGAATTTTCTCGCATGATTTGCCCCGAAGCGATTCAAGTATCGGCCGAGGCTATCACCATTGAGCGCTTCGGTAGAAGGGCAATTGCAGGACAACCTTTGGAATGGGCTGCTTCCGCAAACTCGCTGTCATGCCCCGCCTTGAGCGGGGCATCCAGTACGCCGCGGCTTATCCGTTGCATTCGAACGTCTCTGGAATACTGGATCGCCCGGTCCCGTCTACGCCAAGGCTTCGACGAGGCCATGAGTGCATGGCGCGCCGAAGCTTTAGCGGAGGCGGCGAGCCGGGCGATGACGCTGTCGTGTATTGCGCGAGCTACCGCCTCACTTCGCCTTCAGAAAGTCGCCGACTTCGAGCAGCACGAACTCGTCGTCATCGGCCTTGTTCGGATCGCGGCTCGAGGAGAACGGCAGGTTGTTGTCGTTGCCGACGATGATGTGGGTCTCGTCGACCCGATCGACGTTCTCGATGGTGAAGAACGGGAAGGTGTAGACGCCGTCGTTGAGCGGCTTGCGGGCCTTCTTGTTCGGATCGCGGATCTTCATCAGGTCGATAGAGGCGATCTTGCGCACCGGCTTGCCGACATTGGCGTCGGACAGCTCGATCTTGTAGACCCGCTTGAACTTGGCGAGGTCAGGGAAGCAGTTCTCGCCGCGCTGGCCCTGCGGACAGGCCTTGTCGGCGGTGCCTTCGCCATTGTCGCGCTCGATCACGAGGCCCTGGGTCGGATCGATCATGTTGAAGTCGCCGATCGCGTTGCCGTTCTGCTCGAACACATATTGCCAATAGCGACCGGTGAACTTCTCCGCCGCGACGTCGAATTCGAGGATGCGCGAGGCTTCCTTGCCGTCGACCTTCTCCCAGTCCTTCTTGTCGGCATCCCACAGCGGCCCCTCGAGCAGGCCGTAGAGGAATTTGCCGTCCTTGGAGGAGGCAAAGCCTTCGTAGCCTTTGGAGCGGCGCAGGTTGACGTTGGTGTAGGTGGCGCCGGGCGCGCCGGGTGACTGCACGGCCCAGTGATCCGGCGAGCGCACCGGCTTGCCGTCGGCGACCGTCTCGAACACGGCGAGGATCTTGCCGGTCTTGTCGGCCTTGAGGATGTACGGTCCGAACTCGTCGCCGATCCAGAAAATGTCGTTGATGATCTGGAAGCCCTCGGTATCGAAGTCGGCGCCGGTGAGGTAGCGCTTGGCGGTGTCCTCATGCACGATGCGGAACGGCACCTTCTTGTCGGGATCGTGCAGGAACACGGTCTCCTGACGCTCGATCTTGCCGCTCGTCCAGTCCATCTTGTAGCGGTTCAGGTACAGCATCGAGTCCGCCGAGTTGTAGCGCGCGCCCATGCCGTTGTCGGTGATCACCCAGAACGAGCCGTCCGGCATCGCCTTGATGCCGGAATGGCCTTGCAGCGGCTGGCCCTTGAACGGCAACGACACGCCGGTCGGCCGCTCATAGGACTTGCCCATCACGGTGCCGATGGCGTCGACGCGCTTGCCGGTGGTGTATTTGCCCGATGTCTTCAGATCGGCCGGGGCGTCGGCGGGGGCGTCGATGAAGCTCTCTGCGGGCATCACGGCGTGTCCTGCCAGCGTTGCCGGGAATTCGCCCTCGCTCTGCGCGAACGCCGATGTGGCGAGCAGGATCGAGGCGACGGAACAGAGCAGTGACAGGCGCATGGTTGATCTCCCAAAGGATAGACGATGCGGTGTTCTCCGAGCCGCCTGTTACAGCCGGCTGACAGTTTTGTGAATCGGCGCTGTTGTGACGGAATAAGGCTTGCGGCGTTACGTCGCCTTGGCCGCCGGCCGCATCGTCTGCGGCAGCAGGAACGGCACGCCACTTCCGGTGTAGTCGATCGTGGCGTCGATCTCGAAGATCTGCCTCAGCGTGTCGGCCCGCATCGCGGCGGCGCGGTCGCCGTCGACGGCAAGCCGGCCGCGATGCAGCAGCAGGATGCGGTCGGCGAACCGCATCGCGAGGTTGAGATCATGCAGGATCGCGATCACGGCGGTGCCGCGCGCGGCGCGCCGCCGGGCGGTCTCGACCAGATCGATCTGATGCCGCAAATCGAGGCTCGATGTCGGCTCATCCAGCAGCAACAGCCCCGGCCCGTGCAGCGCTTCGCCGCAGGCGAGCTGCACCAGCACGCGGGCGAAATGCGCGCGCTGCTGCTCGCCGCCGGACAGCGTCGGCAATTGCCTGAGCCGGAAATGCGCCAGCCCGACCTCGTCCAGCGCGGCAGTGACCAGCGCACGCGTCACCGCGCGCGGGCTTTCGCCGGCGCCCATGCTGAGGATTTCCTCGACCGTGAACGGGAAGGTGACGTTGACGTGCTGCGACAGCATCGCGCGGTGCTGTGCCAGCTCGCGCGGCGCGTAGCTGGTGAGGTCGCGCTGCCTGAGCCGGATCGTTCCGCGCGACGGACGGAGATCGCCCGACAGTATCCGCAACAACGTCGATTTGCCGGCGCCGTTGGGACCCACGATCGCGACCATCTCGCCGGCGCCGATCTGCAGCGAGACCGTATCGACCAGCGCGGCGCCGCCGACCGTCATCGATACCGACTGCGCCTCCAGGAGTGCTGTCATATCGATACCAGGGAGCGCTGGCGCAGCAGCATGGCGAGGAAGAACGGCGCGCCGATCGCAGCGGTCAGGATGCCGATCGGCATCTCGGCCGGAGCCACGATGGTGCGCGCCACTGTGTCGGCGCCGACCAGCAGGATCGCACCGAGCAATGCGGACGCCGGCAGCAGCAGGCGATGCCCGGGTCCGATCACCAGCCGCAGCAGATGCGGCACCACGATGCCGACGAAACCGACCACACCGCAGACCGAGACCGCAACCCCGGTCATCGCCGATACCAGCACGATCGAGATCCGCTTCAGCCGTTCGACGTCGACGCCGCTGTGGAACGCCTCGGCCTCGCCGAGCACCAGCACGTCGAGCCCGCGGGCGATCGAGAGACAGGCGATCAGGGCAATGGCCAGCACCGGCGCCAGCGCCGTGAGCTTGGTCCAGGTTGCACCGCTCAGCGAACCCAGCATCCAGAAGGTGATGTCGCGCAGCTGGCGGTCGTCGGCGACGAAGACCAGGAGCCCGATGCCGGCATTGGCGATCGCGGCAATCGCAAGCCCGGCCAGCAGGAAGATCGCAATCGAGGTTCGGCCGCCGCGGCTCGCAATGCCATAAAGCACGATGGTCGTGATCAGCGACCCGGCGAAGGCCGCGATCGGCAGCAGCTGGTGTTGCAGGAAGCGCTGGCTCTCGCCGAGCTGGCTGTCGGTGAACACGATCGCCACTGCGGCGGCAAACGCGCCGCCGGAGGAGACGCCGACCAGCGCGGGATCGGCGAGCGGGTTGCGGAACAGGCCCTGCATGATTGTGCCTGATACGGCAAGGAGTCCGCCGACCATGGCGGCCGCCGCGATCCGCGGGATCCGGATCGACCACACCACAAGCTGGTCGCGCGCGAGCAGCGGGTTGGCCACGCCGTCGGCCCATAGCCCGAGCGCGGCGGGAAGCCGTGCCAATGGAATGCCGGCGGCCCCGACCGTCAGGGCGATCAACGCGCTTGCTGCGAGCGCTGCAAGCAGGCAAAGGAGGGTGAGTGTCGCCGCCGGCCGCAGCGACATGCCGGCGCGCCGTTGTTTCGCGCGCGTGGGGCGTTCGGTCAGCACGCTCATTGCCGACAGTTCGGGGTCAGCGCTGCCGGCTTGAAGGTGGCGGCCTCCGGCGCCAGCGCCGGATAGAGCTTGACCGAGAGGTCGCGTGCCGCGGCCGCGGTGCGCGGTCCGAAGCCGAGCAAATAAAGCCCCTCCATCGAGATGAAAGCCTTGTTGGCCGCAACCGGTGTCAGCGCGAAGGCCGGATGCGCGAACACGGCGTCCGACGTCAGCGAGTCCTTGCCGCGATCGATCGACAGCACGACGTCGGGTTTGGCGGCCACGATGGCCTCGTCGTTGACCGGCTTGTAGCCGTCGTAACCGTCGATCGCGTTGACGCCGCCGGCGAGCTGGATGATCTCGTCCGCGGCGGTCTTGTGGCCCGCGGCCAACGCCCGGCCGTTCAGGAGCGACATCACGAACATCACGCGCACCGGCTTTTTCACTTTGGCGCGCAGTGTGCGCAATTGTGCGAGGTCGCTCTCCACCGCTGTGGCCAGGCAAGCGGCGCGCGGATCGGCGCCCATGGCATGGCCTACCAGCCTGATCTTCTCCACCAGCCCGGCCTCCGAGAACGTTTCCGGCACCAGCACCAGCGGCACCTTGGCCGCCTCCAGCACGTCCATGGTCTCCTTCGGCCCGGAGCCCTGCACCGCGAGCACCAGCGACGGATGCAAGCCGAGCACACCCTCCGGCGACAGTTGGCGCATGTAGCCGACGTCGGGCTTCTCACGCAGCGCGGACGGTGGGTAGAGACTGGTCGCATCGATACCGGCGATGCGGTCCTCGAAGCCGAGCGCATAGAGAATCTCGGTGATCGCACCGCCGATCGAGACGATCCGCGTGGAATCATCGATCACGACGTCGCGGTCGCGTGCGTCGTGCACGGTGATGCCCTCGGCGGCCGCCGTGCCGATCGGCAGCAGACAGGAGAGCGCGAGCAGAGCGAGCGTGCGACAAATCGTCATCGGGGCCGTCACTTGGTCAGGATCAGCTTGTTCTGCGAAGTCAGTCGCAAGCGGTAATGCTCTTCGCCATGCACGATGATGATCTCGCGCTCGGCCGAGAACAGGTCGCGGCTGTCGAGGCGATTCCCGCTCATGATGAGCGTTTTGGCCGCGTCAGACGCTGATGCGGCCTGTTTTCCCGCCACGCCGATGTTGTCTTCGGAAGTTGCCGACATGCTCGTGGTGCTGCGCCTACGAAATCTTCAAATGATGCTTGCTTGTATAAGCGGGCGAAGGCGCATTCCAACGGCTGCACCTTACAATCGATGTAAACAGCGCCGCCGCATTCTTGACCGTTTTGTTGCCGGCTCGTAACCAATCATCACGCGATGCGAGCTTGTGGCTTGTATCGCAACACAGCCAGCAAGCCGCTCAGTGGAGCGCACGCCAGCCAAACCAGAAATGCGATGATCGGGCTGGGGCTGGAATGGCTGACGGGGCTAGGGTTTCGCGCGCCTTGATTTTGGGTGCGTTGGTGTTTTCATTTTCGGCAGCGCTGCCGGCAAGCGGTTTGGCGCAAACCGCCGATGCGTCGGCTGCGCGTCCCGCAACCGAGCGGCCGAAGCAGGCCAAGCGCAAGCCAAGGCCCGCGGCCAACCCGCAGGCGGCGGCGTCGCCTGCGATGAATGCGCGCGCGCAGATCGGCGCGGTGCCGGTGCAATCGCTCGACACCATCACGGCGGTCGCCTCCAAGACCGAAGAGCGCGCGATCGACGCGCTGGCGCCGGTCAGCTCCGTCACGCTGGAGCAGATACAGGGCCTGCAGCCGAACCGGGTCTCCGACATTTTCTATAACGTGCCTGGCGTCTCGTTCCAGGAACGCGGCGACGATCCGGCGACCGTGATCAATATCCGCGGCCTGCAGGATTTCGGCCGCGTCGCTGTCGTGGTCGACGGCGCGCGGCAGAACTATCAGCGCACCGGCCACAACGCCAACGGCTCCTTCTTCCTCGATCCCGAATTGATCGGCGGCGTCGACGTGGTGCGCGGCCCGACCGCGAATATCTACGGCTCCGGCGCGATCGGCGGCGTGGTCTCGTTCCGCACCAAGGATATCGACGATGTGGTGCGTCCCGGCGAACGCTGGGGCGTCGATATGTCGGGGTCCTACGGCAGCAACAAGGACCGCGGTATGGGTTCGGTGTTCGGCGGCGTGCGCGCCGATCCGAACGTCGATGTGTTCGGCGGCGCGGTCTACCGCACCCAGAGCAACTACAAGGACGGGGCGGGCACCGAGATCGGCAACACCGGCAACGATATCGCGGCCGGCCTGATGAAGGTGACGATCCGCCCGGCCGAAGGCCACGAGTTCAAGATCGGCGGTGTCTTCCAGGATTACCAGTACAATATCGGCCAGCCGAACCGCGGCCCGACCACGACGGCGGCGCCGCTGGCGGCGATCGCGGGCTCCTCGGTCTATGCCTCCGACGCCAGGAACTACACGGGCACGCTGAGCTGGCGATATTCCAAGCCCGACGACATGCTGTTCGACTGGAACATCTCGGTCTACGGCAACCGCACCGACAACGACCAGGTCAAGACCTACAACAACCGCATCACGTCAGGCGGCGGCGTCTGCACCCTCGCCAATCCCGGCAACAACATCTCCGGCTGCGTCGGCGACAAGCGCGGCTATTCGCTCGACACTGTCGGCCTCGACGTCAACAACACCTCGCGCTTCAATTTCGGCGACTGGCGTAATGCCGTGACCTACGGCTTCGACGCCTTCCGCGACGATGTCGAAACCTTCGACTCCCGCGGCAACTCCAACATCACGACGCCCGGCGGCCAGCGCACGGTGTCCGGCGGCTTCGTCCAGTTGAAGCAGAACTATTCGAGCTGGCTCGAACTGGTCAGTGCGGTCCGCTACGATCACTACGAGCTCACCTCGATCAACACCACGACCAGCGGCGACCGGCTCTCGCCGAAGATCACGGTCGGCGTCACTCCGGTGGCCGGCTTTACGCCCTATGTGAGCTATGCCGAAGGCTATCGCGCGCCGTCGATCACCGAGACCCTGATCGCGGGCGGCCACGCCACCGGCGGCGGGCCGGCGCTGTTCAACTGCCCCGACGGCACCAGCGGCCTGTTCTGCTTCCTGCCCAACGCGGCGCTGCGGCCTGAGGTCGGCAAGAACAAGGAAGCCGGCATCAATCTGAAGTATGACGGCATCTTCACTGCGAGCGACTCGTTCCGCGGCAAGATCAACGTGTTCCACAACGACGTCGACGGCTATATCGACCTTGTCGCGTCGGCGCCGACCACGACGCCGTTCGGACGCTTCAGCCAGTTCTACCAGTACCAGAACATCGCCCACGCCCGCATCGAGGGTTTCGAGCTCGAGACGATATATGACGCGGGTGACTGGTTCGTTGGCGTCGCCGGCCATCTGATGCGCGGCCGGAACACCGCGACCAATGTCGGGCTCGCCGCCATCACGCCGCGCAAGGTGACGACGACGGGCGGCGTCCGCCTGCTCGACCGCTCGCTGATCATTGCCGCGCAATGGTCCTCGTTCGGCGCCAACAACGATTTGCCGGCGGGCTATCTGCCCTCGACCGGCTACGAGTTGGTCAATCTCTATCTGACCTGGAACGCCACCAAGGACATCACCTTCACGGCGTCGGTCGACAATCTCTTGAACCAGTACTACCGGCCCTATGCGATCCCGGGCTCCTCGAGCGACGGCACGACGCAGAACGACGTGCTGTTCTCGAGCCCCGGTCCGGGCACCGTCTACAAGGCCGGGCTGAGAATTCACCTAGGTGGAGCGTAACGCGACGAGCCGATCATTCCATCCAGGTTGCTCTGGCCGCGCTGGTGCCCCAGCGCGGCCTTGGCCTATTCATGATATCAACGAGATCAACCGGCAGGATCCAACGCATCGTCCGAGGCATCCGCCGCCAACAGGAGAAGGCTTTCATGTTCATCGCAATGAACCGGTTTCAGGTGATCAAGGGCAAGGAACAGGCGTTCGAGACGGTCTGGAAGACCCGCGAATCCTATCTCGGCGATCTGCCGGGATTCATCGAGTTTCACCTCGTGAAGGGCCCCGAGGCCGAGGACCACACGCTCTATGCGACCCACACGGTGTGGGCCAGCAAGGGAGCGTTCGAGGACTGGACCAGGTCCGATGCATTCCGCCGCGCCCATTCCCGCGCCGGCAACGAGACCGGCGGCAGCCTCTACCTCGGCCATCCCAAGTTCGAAGGCTTTGAGGTGTTGATCACCGAGCGCGCCAAGAGCCCGGCGTGACGGAGGCAGTCGTGCAGAACGCGGAGCTTGCCGGATTGAAGGCCTATATGGCCGACAATCCCGGCGCTGTGATCGAGGACGTCGCGCGGGAGCGCAAGGTGACGCCGCGCGCGGTGCTCGAGGCGCTGCCAGGCAGCATGGTGCGGATCGGCGCCGGCGAGTTCGCCGCCGCGATGCAGGACATCGCGGAATGGGGCGAAGTGACGCTGATCGTGCACACCGATGACGCGATCTTCGAGTTCACCGGTGCCATTCCGAAAGGCGAAGTGGGCCGCGGCTATTTCAACCTGATGCAGCCGAAGGGCCTGCACGGCCACCTCAGGCATGAGCGCTGTGCGGCGATCGGCTTCGTCGAGCGGCCCTTCATGGGCAAGGTGTCGGCTTTCATCGCCTTCATCAATCTCGACGGCGGCATCATGTTCAAGGTGTTCGTCGGTCGCGACGAGACGCGCGCGTTGCGCGGCGATCAGCTGGCGCGCTTCCACGCGCTGGCGGACCGCATCGCACCGAAAGCGGGCTGAGACCGACGAGGGACGGGAGGCAACCATGTCGCATCGCAGGCTTGGGCGACGCATCGGGATGTTGGCAGGCGCCATGTTCGGCATGCTGCCGGTCGCGAGCCTCGCCGCAGCCGACGCCGCACTGCTGCCGCGCAACCTCTCGCCCTGGGGCATGTTCGAGAGCGCCGACATCGTCGTGAAGGTGGTGATGATAGGGCTCGCCTTCGCCTCGCTGGTGACCTGGACGGTCTGGCTCGCCAAGACCGTTGAGATCCGCCGCAAGACGACGCTTGCGCGGCAGCGGATCGGGCTGCTGGAGCGCGACACGCAGCTTGCCGAGGTCGAGCAGGCGAGCCGCGGCGGCAGCGATGCCGTGGCGCAGATCGTGCAGTCGGCGTCACGCGAGGCCGCGCTGTCCGGCGGCATCTTCGATGACGGCTTCAAGGAGCGCATCGCGCTGCGGCTGGAGCGGGTCGAGGCGGCGATGTCGCGGCAGATTGCGCGCGGCACCGGCGTGCTCGCGACGATCGGTGCCACGGCGCCATTCGTCGGCCTGTTCGGCACGGTGTGGGGCATCATGAATGCCTTCATCGGCATCTCCGAGGCTCACACCACCAATCTCGCGGTGGTCGCGCCTGGAATTGCGGAGGCGCTGCTTGCGACCGCGCTCGGCCTGGTGGCTGCGATCCCGGCGGTCGTGATCTACAATCATCTGTCGCGTTCGATCGCAGCCTATCGCGCGCTGCTCGGCGACGCGTCGGTCATGGTGATGCTGCTGGTGAGCCGCGAGGGCGATCGCAGCCTGTTCCGCCTGGCGCACGCCGCGGAGTAGGCGATGGGTGCGAAACTCGGCTCTGGCGGTGCGTTCGGTGGCCGGCGTCGCGGCGACGACGATCTGGCCGAGGCGCATGAGATCAACGTCACGCCGTTCATCGACGTGATGCTGGTGCTGCTGATCATCTTCATGGTGGCGGCGCCGCTGGCGACCGTCGACCTCGGCGTCGACCTGCCGGCCTCGACCGCCGAGCCGCAGCCGCGGCCGGACAAGCCGGTGTTCGTCACGGTGAAGCCTGATCTCTCGGTCGCCGTCGGCGAGGACGTGATCGCGCGCGATGCGCTGACTGCGACCCTCGACGGCGCGACACAAGGCAAGAAGGACGAGCGCATCTTCCTGCGCGCCGACAAGGCCGTCAGCTACGGCGACCTGATGGAAGTGATGAACCTGTTGCGCAATGCCGGCTATCTCAAGATCGCGCTGGTCGGCCTTGACGGGCGAAGCTGATTTCGATGAATGCGTATGCGCTTCATGATGCGGGCGGCGATATCAGGTTGAGTCGATGGGGCCCGTCGGCGGCCGCGATCCTGGCCGCGCATGCTGCGCTGATTGCGCTCGGCATCACCTGGATCTCGGCGCCGCCGCCGGGCGTTGCCGTGCCTGCGGTGCTGGTCGACCTGACGCCGATCACCTCGGCGCCGGCGATTTCGGAGACCGAGCTGCCGCCGGGCCCGGCGATGCAGGAGGCCGACGCCTCGCCGCCGGAGCTTGCCGTCGCGCAGGCGCTGCAGCAAGAGATCGCGCCGACGCCGCCGCAGGAGAAGCCCGAGGTGACGGCGCCGCCGGAGCAGAAGCTTCAAGCCACGCCGCCGAAACCCGAACCCACGAAGCTCGTTCCGGAGCGGAAGCCCGAACCGATCAAGCCGAAGGTGATCCGCCGGGAAGCAAAGAAGCCGTCCGAGGCGACGCCGGCACCGCGCACCAGCGCGCCGAGCCGCGCCGAGCGCCAGGCGCCGGCGGCCTCCGCGATCAGCGCCGGCACAGCCGCGTCGGCGATCGCGGCCTATAACGCGCGTGTTCGCGCGCATCTGCTGCGCTTCCATTCCTATCCGGCCGGCGGCAACGGCCAGCGTGGCGTGGTCCGCCTGGTGTTCACGCTCGGCCGCGGCGGTCAGGTGCTGTCGAGCCATCTCGGCGGCTCGTCAGGCAATCCGACCTTCGACGCGCGGGCGCTGGCGATGGTGCGCCAGGCCCAGCCGTTTCCGGCGTTTCCGCCCGAGGTCACGCAGGGCTCGATGGGCTTCAGCGTGCCGGTCGCGTTCGTGCCGCGGTAGGGCGCGATCTTATTGAGGGAGGCCTGCCCTCCATCCCCGTCATCCTGAGGTGCGAGCGGAGCGAGCCTCGAAGGATGAATCGGCCACAGTGGGGTCGTGCATCCTTCGAGGCTCGCCGAAGAGGCTCGCACCTCAGGATGACGGAGATAGAGCGAATGAGGCTGACCGATGCGCCCGCTACTCCTTCACCGCGCCGGTCAGCGACGACACGTAGTAGTCGACGAACAGCGAATAGAACAGCGCGACCGGCAGCGAGCCGAGCAGGGAGCCTGCCATCAGCGCGCCCCACTGGTAGACGTCGCCGGTGATGAGCTCGGTCAGGATCGCGACCGGCACGGTCTTGTTGGCGCCGCTCTGGATGAAGGCGAGCGCGTAGATGAACTCGTTCCAGGACAGCGTGAAGGAGAAGATGCCGGCCGAGATCAGGCCGGGCACCGCGAGCGGCAGCGTGATCCGCCACAGGATCTGCAGCCGCGTCGCGCCGTCGACCAGCGCGCATTCCTCGAGCTCGTAGGGGATCGACTTGAAATAGCCGATCAGCAGCCAGGTGCAGAACGGCACCAGGAAGGTCGGATAGACCAGGATCAGCGCCAGCGGTGAATCGAACAGACCGAACTGCACGATCACGGTGGCGAGCGGAATGAACAGGATCGACGGCGGCACCAGATAGGCGAGGTAGATGCCGAGTCCGACATAGGGGCTGCCGCGGAAGCGCAGCCGCTCGATCGCATAGGCGGCGAGCGTCGAGGCGAACAGCGACAGGAAGGTCGAGCCGATCGCGACCAGCATGGTGGTCTTCAGCCAGCGCGGATATGACGTGTCGAACAACAGATGCTTGACATGCGCCAGCGTCGGCGAGGTGATCCAGAACGGATTGTGCTCCTTGTAGTTCAGAAGCTCGGCGTTCGGTTTGAACGAGGTGATCGCCATCCAGTAGAACGGGAACAGCAGGATCAGGATGAAGCAGGCGAGCGGCAGATAGATCATCACCACACGCCGGGCGCGGGAATCCCACGCCATCGTGTCGGGCGTGGCGCTGGCGACGTTGGAGGATTGGGCCAATACTTGAACATTTTGGTCAGTCATTGGCTTCTCCCTGCTGCCATTTGCGGCGGGCGAGGCCGAAGTAGCTGAACAACGTCGCGAACACGAGGAACGGGATCATCGAGACCGCGATCGCGGCGCCCTCGCCGAGTTCGCCACCGGCGATGCCGCGCTGGAACGCCAGCGTCGCGAGCAGATGGGTCGAGTTGACCGGGCCGCCGCGGGTGATGGCGTAGACGAGCTGGAAATCGGTGAAGGTGAAGATGATCGAGAACGTCATCACGATCGCGAGAATCGGCATCATCATCGGGAAGGTGATGTAGCGGAAACGCTGCCAGGAGGTGGCGCCGTCGAGCATCGCCGCCTCATAGAGCGAGGGCGAGATGGTCTGCAGCCCGGCCAGCAGCGAGATCGCGACGAACGGGATGCCGCGCCAGATGTTGGCCGCGATCAGCGAGAACCGCGCCGGCCAGGGTGAGCCGAGGAAGTCGACATTGCTGTCGCGCAGGTGCAGCACATCGACCAGCAGATAGGAGATGATCGAGAACTGCGGATCGTAGATCCACCAGAATGCCAGTGCGGAGAGCACCGTCGGCACGATCCACGGCAGCAGCACGATGGCGCGGATCAGGCTCTTGAACGGAAAATGGTTGTTGAGCAGCAGCGCCAGCCAGAAGCCGAGCGCGAATTTTCCGAAGGTTGCGACCGCGGTGTAGAAGATCGAGTAGAACACCGCGTTCCACCACAGCGGATCCTTGAGCAGATACTGGAAGTTCTCTAGCCCGATATAGATGCCGCGCTGGCCGATCGTGGTGTCGGTGAAGGCGAGCCAGATGCCGAGGCCGAGCGGATAGGTGAGGAACACCAGCAGCAGGCCGACCGCGGGCGCAAGGCACATCACGATCAGGAACGGCTTGTAGTCGAACAGCCGCGCGAGCCAGCCGGGCTGGCGCAGCACTTGTCCCCGTGTAGATAGCGTCGTTACAGACATTGAATGCTCGTCCGCTGCCGTCATTGCGAGGAGCGAAGCGACGAAGCAATCCATTCTCCTGGTGGAACGATGGATTGCGTCGCTTCGCTCGCAATGAAGGTTGGGTCCAGATCTACGGTTCAACGACCGCCGTTACCGGCCCTGCCGCCGGAAGTACCGCTTGGCGCGCTGCTCGGCTTCCGCGGCGGCAGCCTCAGGCGTTGCCGCGTCGGTCGCCACCGAGGCGCACATCTGCACCAGCACATAGTCGGCGTTGACCGCGCCGGTCGCGGTCGAGATCGGCCCCTTGTAGCCGTTATAATAGGGGCTCTTCATCGTGTCCTTGAAGATCGCGACCTTGGGATCGCCCGACCACACCGCAGCGTCCGCGTAGGCCGCGAGCGGCTGCGACCAGTAGCCGGAGTTGGCGTTGAGCCAGGGCTCGTACTGCTCCTTCTCCAGCATGAATTGCAGGAACGCCTTGGCTGCATTGGGATACGGGCTGTGCTTGAACGCCATCGCGTTCAGGGTCAGGCCCGACATTGGCGAGGTCGATGCCAGCCCCTTGGGCAGGAACTGATGCTCGGTGTCGTCGGCGACCGCCTTGGTCGCGGGATCGTTCTTCAGCGAGAAGTACAGCGAGACGCCGTTGGCGGTCAGGCCGATTTCCTGCGACGAGTAGGCGCGGTTGTTGGAGACGTCGTTCCAGGAGGGCGTGCCGGCGATGAAGGTCGGATAGAGTTCCTTCAAATATTTCAGCGCGGCGATCGTCTCCTTGCTGTTGATGATGATGTTGCCTTCCTCATCGAGCAGCGCGGCGTTGTGCGACCACAACAGCCAGTTGGCGAAGCCGTTGCCGTCGCCGACGGCGTTGCCGAGCGCGAAGCCCGCCGGCTTGCCGGCTGCCTTCAGCTTCTTGCAGAGCTCGAGGATGCCGGCGTGGTCTTCCGGCACCTTGTCGAAGCCGGCCGCATTGACCAGCGACTTGCGGTAGACCAGCGGGCCGCCCGAGGCGCCGAACGGCAGGCCGACCCAGCTCTTCGACTTCGAGCGCATGCCGTAGCGTTTCGCGAGCGTGAGCCATCCGCCGTAGCGCTTGTCGAGGTAATCGGCGACGTCGGTCAGTTCGATCAGCTTGTCGATATAGATGTGCGGCGCGTCGCCGAAGCCGATGATGATGTCGGGGCCGGCGCCGGAGTTCGAGGTCACCGCGGTCTGCTGATTGATGTCTTCCCAGCCGACGAAGTCGACCTTGACCTCGACGCCGGTCTTGTCGGTGAATCGCTTGGCATTGGCGCGGAACACGTCTTCGTCGGCCTGGACGAAGCGCACCGGCCGCAGCATGCGCAAGCTCGCGCCCTTCTCGATCGGCAGCGACGGCGCCGCCACGTCGGCAGCCTTCACTTTCGATGCGTCCTGTGCCGAAGCCCCGGTGACTGCCAGTGCCGCCACGGACGCCCCCAGCGCCAGCGCGTCGCGACGCGTGATCTCGTACTTCATGTCGTTCGCACTCCCGTTCTTATTGTTTCATTGTTATTGTTCCTTCCCGGCGTTGGCCGCCGGTGAAGGGTCTTGTGGTCTCCGCGCGCCCCGCCGCGCGAAGGGCCCGCATCAGGCGGGCCCTCGCGCGAAAAAGCGCATTCCCGCCTCAGCTGTTCGGACCGCGATCCATGCTGACGGGTTGCCAGCGGCGCAGCGCGGTGTCTTGCAGCACCGACGGGTTGACGCAGCTTACCGGCCACATGCCTTGCAGCACTAGTGACAATTCGTAGCCCACCCGGCGCTTGCGCGCCTCGTCAAAACGTGCCGATGCCGAGGCGACATGGGCGGTCAAGGTAACATTGTCCATCCCGAGCATCGGATTGTTGTGCGACGGCGGCTCCTTTTCCAGCACGTCGAGCGCGGCGTGGGCGATCCAGCCCTCCTGCAGCGCCTTGATCAGCGATTCCTCGTCGACGGTGGCGCCGCGGCCGGTATTGATGAAGATGGCGGATTTTTTCATCTGACGAAAATGCTTCTCGGTCAGCATGTGATGCACTTCGGGCCGCGCCGGGGCGTGCATCGAGACGAAATCCGACTGCGACAGCACTTCCGACAAGGTCGAGGGAATCACGCCGTGGTCGTACATCAGCGTTTCCTGGATGAAGGGATCGTAGGCCACCATCCGGAGGCCGAACGGCGCGGCGCGCTTGGCCACCGCGCGGGCGACGCGGCCGAACGAGATGAAGCCGAGCGTCTGGCCCATCAGCCGCGGAATCTTCAGGAGCGCCGGGCGGCCCTCGGCCCAGCGGCCGCTGCGCACCATCTTGTCCTGCTCGATCAGGCGGCGGAAGCCCGCGAGCAGCAGCATCATGGCGTGGTCGGCAACCTCCTCGATGAAGGTGTCGGGGATGTTGGTGACGGGGATGCCGCGGGCGGTCGCGGCCTTGACGTCGACCGAGTCGACGCCGACGCTGCCGAGTGTGATCACCTTGCAGTTCTCCAGCGCGTCGATCACCGCCTTGGTGATCGGCATGCCCTTGGCGTAGATCGCGTCCGCAGTGCGTGCGGCGGCGATGAATTCGGCCTCGTTGGCCGGCGCCTCGACGATCTCGGCGCCGATCGGATCGAGCGCCTCGCGCTCATAATCGTAGCCGCCGCCGGCGACCGTGAAGCTCGCGCCCTTCGGCGTCACCACCCTGAATTTCGACATTGTCTGCTCCCGATGTGAGGTCTTCTGTTCTTGCTTCTTGCTGGTTTGCTTCTTGATGTTGTTGCTTGCCGGAGCGCGGCTCGCACCACCGCTGTCCCTACTTCTACGCGAGCGGCGCTGTTCTCTCCACAATTGCCGGTTGGTCCGCAGCCCGATTCTCCGGGCTTCTACGGGGAACCACCGTAACCATCAGGTAAAGGGTCTCACATTACGGTGAGCGGAATCAATCCGCCAATCGCGTCGCGTTCCCCGCCTCTTCTGGAGATCCCCGTGAAGCTGTCAAATCTGAAGATCACCCCCAAGCTCGGCATTCTGGTGGGGGTGACCCTTCTTGGTCTGTGCACGGCCGGCATCCTCGCCGGTCACTTGATGCAGCGTGAGATGACAAATGCTCGCATCGACCAGGCCAAGGCCATCGTCGAGATGGCGAAGAACATGGCTGCGGGCCTGAAGAAGGAAGTCGACGCCGGCAAGATGACCAAGGAGGCCGCGCTGGCCGAGTTCGGCAAGCGCGCCAACGCCATGACCTACGACAATGGCGCCGGCTATCTGTTCGGCACCGACTACAACGGCATCACGGTGCTGGCGCCCGATCCGAAGCAGGTCGGAACCAATCGCATGGATGTCGTGACCAATGGTCGCAAGCTCTCGCAGGAACTGATGGACGGCGTGAAGGCCAAGGGCGAGATCCTGCTGTTCTATGATTATGTGAAGCCCGGCCAGGAGACGCCGATCCACAAGCTCGGCTATGCCGTCGCGGTCCCCGGCTTCGACATGTATCTCGGCACCGGCGCCTATCTCGAGGATATCGACGCCAAGATGCGGCCGATCGCGTGGCTGCTCGGCCTTGCGATCCTCGGCATCGGCATCATCTCCGGATCGGTCGCCTGGCTGATCGGCCGCAGCATCTCGCGGCCGCTCAACCTGCTGGGCAGTCGCATGCGCGACATCGCCGACGGCAAGCTCGATGGCGACATCCCGGGCGTCGGCCGCGGCGATGAGGTCGGCGGCATGGCGGCGACCGTGCAGATCTTCAAGGACAATGCGATCCGCATCCGCGGTCTCGAGCAGGCCGAGGCCGAGACGCAGGCGCGCGCCGCATCCGAGCGGCGGAGCGCGATGCAGAACCTTGCCAGCGATTTCGAGCGCAGCGTGAACGGCATCGTCCGGACGGTGGCCTCCGCCGCTGCCGGCATGCAGACCACGGCACAGTCGATGACGGCAACCGCCAGCGACGCCAGCGCGCGGGCCGCGACCGTGGGTGCTGCCTCCGACTCTGCCTCCAACAATGTCGGCACCGTCGCCGCGGCAGCCGAGGAGCTCTCCAGCTCGGTTGCGGAAATCTCCCGCCAGGTGGCGCGCTCCAGCGAGGTCGCAAGCCAGGCGGTGGCCGATGCCGAGCGCACCAATGCGACCGTGCAGGCGCTCTCCACCGGCGCCGAGAAGATCGGCGAGGTGGTCAAGCTGATCCACTCGATCGCCGCCCAGACCAATCTGCTCGCGCTCAACGCCACCATCGAGGCGGCGCGCGCCGGCGAATCCGGCCGCGGCTTCGCGGTGGTCGCCTCCGAGGTGAAGGCGCTGGCCAACCAGACCGCGAAGGCGACCGAGGAGATCTCGGCGCAGGTCGCAGCGATGCAGGCTTCGACCGGCGAGGCGGTGACCTCGATCGGCGGCATCACCGCGACCATCGCGCAGATGAGCGAGATCACGGCCTCGATCTCGACCGCGATCGACCAGCAGGGCGACGCGACGCGTGAAATCGCGCGCAACATTCAGCAGGTTGCGGCTGGCTCGAGCGAGATCTCCGCCCATATCGGCGGCGTCACCACCGCGGCCGCCGCCACCGGCACCGCGGCGGGCGACGTGCTGTCGAACGCGCGCGAGCTCGACACACAATCGGGCATGCTGCGCAACGCGGTCGACGAGTTCCTGCAGAAGGTGCGTGCGGCGTAACGGATCGCGTAGGGTGGGTTAGCTAGCGAAGCGCAACCCACCCAGCGCATTCCACGTCTGTGCACCCCGTCATCCCCGCGCAAAGGCTTCGCCTTTGTCGCTGGAGGTGCGCGCCTTGCGGCGCAATTGCGCCGCTGGGCGAGCCTCGAAGGATGAATCGGCCCGGCTGGTGGCCGTCGATCCTTCGAGACGCGCGCAAGAGCGCGCTCCTCAGGATGACGGAATTAGCGGGCTTCGCAGCGGCGCGCTGCCAAAATATCGAAAACAACCCCATGCAAAGTGGCCGGTGGCGGCCGGCGCCCGACCAGGCACGCCCGACCAGGCAACTTGACTCGTCGGGCAAATCAGTGTCACATTTCTAATATTCCGAAGTGCCGGCCGTGGGCGACGCTACGATCCTGCCGGGAAGACCTGCGCGACGTGAAACGCCTTGGTGGTGACGAGCCACCTGCCGTCGATCCGATGAAACACGAGATGGTCGATGAAGCCGGTTTGGCCGGCCCTGACGCGCACCTTGGCGATGGCGAGATCAGACGCGGTCTGGTCGATGCTGATGATGGCCTCCTCGCGCGGCGATTTCATCGACGCCGGCGAGGGACGGCTGCGGATGAAGTCGCGGAATTCGGCGGCCGACCGCACCGTGTGCTTGCCGTCCCGGATGCCGTGCACGATGCACGCATCGGAGAAGACGTCGCGGAACCGGCTATCGTCGACGTCATACATCAGGTTGAAATATCCATCGATCGCAGCTGCGATGGCCTGGATGTCGCTCATTGCAAAATCTCCTTAAGCGATGATGTGGCGGTGGTCGCACCGGATCGAGCCGGTGATCTGCGCGGACAGTGGCCGATATAGTGGCGGAGTGCTACGACTGGGCGGTCATCTCTTGGATGACTGAGAGGCATCGGCATGGACGAAGTTGACGGTCGGCTGGTTGGCGGCCTCGTGGTCCTCGCGGCGCTGGCGGATGCGCGCAGCTTTGGCCGGGCCGCCGAACGGCTCGGCATGACGCAATCCGGGGTCAGCAAGGCGATCGCCAAGCTCGAGGCGCGCCTCGATGCCCGGCTGGTTCACCGCACCAGCCGCGCCGTCGAGCTCACCGAGGAAGGTCGTGCGCTGGTCGAGCGGGTTGCCGCGCATCTGGCCGGGATCGGCGAGGCCGCGGCGGAGACCTCGAAATCGCGCGATGCGGTCCGCGGCCGGCTGCGGGTCAATGTCGACCCGCTGTTCTCCCGCATGGTGCTGTCACCGAAGCTGAGCGAGTTCCTGCTGCAGAATCCAGGCATGGAGCTGCGTATCGAGACCCGCGACCGGATCGCCGATCTGGTCAGCGACGGTTTTGATCTGGCGGTGCGCTTCGGCGAGCCGTCGCCGTCGGCGCTGATTGCGCGCCGCGTGCTCGATGCGCGCGTGCTCACCGTGGCTTCGCCGATCTATCTCGAACGACACGGCCGGCCGCTTGATCCGCGGGAACTGGCGAGCCGCGATCATCAATGTATCCACGCTATCGACGCGGCGACCGGGCGGCCGTTCGATTGGGAGTTTTGGCGCGGCGGCGAGGTCGTGCCGGTCGCGGTCAACGGGCGGCTCACCGTGACCGATTCAGGAACCAAGCTTGGTGCTTGCCTGGCCGGCTTCGGCATCGCGCAGGTGATCGATCTCGGCCTCGACGATCACTTGCGGAGCGGCGCGCTGGTCGAGCTGTTTCCGGACTGGCCCGACGAACGCTTTCCGCTCTACGTCTATTACGCCTCGCGTAACCACGTGCCGGCCAAGGTGCGGCGGTTCATCGACTTCATCACGGAAACGCTGGCGGCAAAGCCACATTCGCCACGCAAATCCGCCGGCTTGCGCAAGGCAAGCTAGCCGTATCCTCGGCGTCAGCTAAGGCCTGATGAGATTGGGTTGAATCGGCTTGCCGCGGCTCCGGTCCACCTCTCCCCGTCGGGGAGAGGTCGGATTGCTCTCGGCGATGCGAAGCATCGTCCGGTGCAATCCGGGTGAGGGCTCTTGCTCTCTGGATAGACCGTAACCCCCTCACCCGATTTGCTGCGCAAATCGACCTCTCCCAAGGGAGAGGTGAACATTCGATGCCGCTCCAGCCTAACCTAATCTCATCATGCGTCAGCTAGCGCTTCGCCGATCCCTGCCGTGAGGCGATGATGACGCCGGCGAGCACCAGCGCGTAGCCGATCAGATGGTAGGGCGCGAGCGTCTCGCCGAGCAGCAGGATCGCCATCGCCGAGCCGAACACCGGCACTAGATGGAAGAACGGCGCCGCGCGATTCGGGCCGATCAATGCGACGCCGCGGTTGAAGAACAGATAGGCGAGCGTGGACGGGAAGATCAGCGTGTAGCCCAGCGTCGCAAAGGTCAGAACGTCGAGCTTCAGCGTCACGCCGTTGGCGAATTCCCAGATGGCCACCGGCAACAGCATCAGCGCACCGCAGCAGGTGGTGAACGAGATCAGCGAGAGCTGATGGATTTTCGGCCGTCGCGGGATCAGCGCCGAATACAGCCCGAACGACACCAACGAGGCGCCGAACATGATGTCACCGCGGTTGAAGCTGATGCTGGCGAGCGCCGAGAAGTCGCCGCGCAGGATGATGGTCAGCACGCCGGCCAGCGAGATCGCGATGCCGGCTAGCTGCGCCGGCGTCAGCCGCACGCCGAACAGGATCAGCGACCACAGCGCCACGAACAGCGGCCCCGCCGACTGGATCAAGAGCGCGTTCAACGCCTCGGTATATTGCATCGCCCAGTAGGAGATCGCGTTGTTGAACGCGAAACCGACCGCGGACAACAGCAGCATCAGCGGCAGCGCCCTGCGCAGCTTCGGCCAGTCCTCCTTCAGATGCGGCCAGGCGAACGGCAATAGGATCAGGAACACGCCGAACCAGCGGATCGTGGTCAGCGTGACCGGCGGCACATGGCTGCCGACATGCCGTGCCAGCACGATATTGGCGGCCCAGAACAGCGACGTCAGGCTGAGCAGCAGATAGGGCTGGTTGTTGAGCCAGTGCAGCGGCTGATAGCGCGGGGTTGTGGCAGGTGCGGGCAGGGCGGTCATTATCTGGCGGATGTTGTGCCCGAATCTGCTGCCACCACAAGACGAAAGAGCGGATTGGAGCCATGCGTGGCCGAGCTTGTCATTACTCAAGGCACCACGAGAACTCGCTTCCGTCATCCTGAGGAGCGCGCAGCGCGTCTCGAAGGATGCACGGCCACAGTTGGGCCGTCGACCCTTCGAGACGCGCGTGCCGCGCTCCTCAGGGTGACGGGGTGATTGCTCAGCTTGCTCAGTGTCATCACCCGCGCATGCGGGTGATCCAGTATCCCAGAGACCGCGGTGCTTGAGCCGAGAGGTCGCGGCGTACTGGATCGCCCGGTCAAGCCGGGCGATGACAGCGGTGGACGAGGACATAGCCTCACATCCTCTCAGGGTGACGGGGATAGTTTCTTGTGCGCGGCCTGCGCGTGTCTCGGATACCCGCCTACTTCTGCGGCCCCGACAGCGAGATGTCGCGCTCGGCGCGAAACCCGTTGCTGTAGAGATTGGCTATCCATTGCCGTCCGGTGGAGGTGATGTTGAGGTGGCGGATCGCCTTCTGCACATGCGGCGCGACGCTGTCCCAGTAGAAGCGCGGGTAGAGGTCGACGAGATCGGCCGGGGAATCGTAGCCGAGCTGGCGGTTCAGTCCGGCCTCCTCGAATTCGAGGTACAGCGCGTTGGCCTTGCGGATGTAATGGGGATCGCCGAGCTGGCCGATCAGGTCGGCGGCCCGCAGCAGGATGGCCTCCTCGCCGAACTCCTCATTGCCATCCGGCGCGCTTTGCGGAAAGCGGGTGCCCTCGATGGCGCGCGCGATGCGCTCCTTGTCGAGGAGCGCGACGCCCTTGAGGCGCTCCCTCACGAAGATCTTCGAACGGTCGACGTGATAGGACATCAGCGCCGCATCCGACGAGCCGCGCGGCAGGATCACCTTGCGGCCGTCGGCAGCGACCAGATAGCCGTCCTGGTCGTCGGCATCGAACAGGCCGCGCACATAGCCGATGTCATGGGTGAGGCAGGCGACGATGACATGCGCATAGTCCTCGGCGCTCATGTGCGAGTGCAGCGCGCGGCCGCGCAGGATGGCGTGGCCGGCCAGGGTCACCAGCATGGTGTGCTCGACATTGTGGTAGAGTGCGTCGCTGTTGCCGATGCATTCGATCGCGATCCGCGCGATCGAGGGCACCATCTCGACCAGCTGGGTCTGCGAAGAGCCGAACCGGCGCTGCATGTATTCGCCGAGGAATTTGCCGAGCGCGTCGGCCGCAAGTTCGGGAAGGGTCATCACGGCATTGACCTCCGAGATCGGGGAACGAGCTTACGGCCTGGCAGCATTTCAGGGTAGTCCCGCGGTGTGACATAATCGTTGCGGCCGGACCGACCCGGCCCGGACTGATACGACTTTGGGCGGGAGCTGGTGGATGGGTGTCGATCTCTTGAACGTCAAAGGCTTGAGCGAACTGGACCAAAAGGCTCCGGTCGTGATGGTCAATCTGATGCGATTTCGCCAGCGGTCGCTCGATGGCGACGGCTCGGGCTGGGATGCGTATCTGCGCTACAGCGCGCTCACCGTCCCCATGATCAAGGCACGCGGCGGCACGCTGCTCTGGACCGGCAGCGCCGAGACGGTCGCGCTGGGCGAGCCGGCCGGCCAACGCTGGGATTACCTCGCATTGGTCTATTACCCGAGCGTCGCGGCGTTCCTCGACATGATGACCTCGGCCGACTACGAGACCCGCTGCGATCCGCATCGCCGCAACGGCTGCGAGGAGCACGTCATCATCGCGACGCGCGAGGCCTACAGCAAGTTCAAGGTGGGGTGAAGCGTGGGTGCGCTTTGCCTACACCGTCACGCTGAGGAGCGCGAAGCGCGTCTCGAAGGGTCGGCGGCCCGGCTGGGGCCGATTCATCCTTCGAGACGCCGCTTCGCGGCTCCTCAGGATGACGGGTTGTTTAGCGGCGCAAGGGCTGCGCGACAGGCGGCCTGCACCACCCGGCAGACCTCATCCCGCGACCGCCCCGCGCTCAGCGAGGCGAAGGTCGGATAGCTCGTCAGCGCGAAGATCAGGTCGACGGCATCCTTGCGGGCATGCTGCGACGCGCCCTTGCCGGCGATGCGGTCGATCAATGCGGTGACGGCGCGGCGGCGGCGCTCGTTGCGCTCGCGCACGGCTTCGGCGAATTCGGGATCGGTCGCCATCGCGTCGTGCAGGCGTCCGACCGCGGAATCCCGGCTCCAGAAGCCGCAGAAGATCTCGACCATGCGGTCGAGCGCGGCGCGCGGATCGGCCATCGCCATGGCGTCGGCGAGCTGATGCAGCCCGCCATGGCGCGCGATCTCGTCGAACACGGCTTCGAGCAGGCCGCGCCGCGAGCCGAACTGGTTATAGACCGTCAGCCGGGTGACGCCGGCGGCCTTCGCCACCGTATCCAGCGAGAAGCGCGAAATGCTCTCGCCTTCGCGCAGCGTGCGCGAGGCCGCCTCGATCACGCGCTCGCGGGTCTCGGCGGCGGCGGCGCTGCGCGCCGGGCTCACATAACTGCGCGGCGGCATCGGCTGGCCTTGCTTTCGTCAGATTGACTATACATTATGTATATCTAATTTTCAATGCCCATTGGAGCGACATCATGCAGACCGCCCTCATCATAGCCCTGTCCCTTCATGTCCTGTCATCGGTGTTTTGGGCTGGCTCCAGCTTCACTTTGGCGCGCACCGGCGGCCTCGGTGGCGAGAAGCTATTGGTTCCGCAAATCGGCGCGGCGACGGTTGCGATCGTGACCGGCGCCACGCTGTGGCGCCTGGTCCATGAAGGTTCGTTCGCGCTGTCGGAGCAAATCCTGGCGGGCGGCGCGATCGCCGCGCTGGCCGCCATTGCCGTGCAGATCATCGTCGGCGGCGGCGCCATCAGGCAGTTGCGCAATGGCGCGGCCGAGGTGTCAGCCGCGCGTTCGCGGCTCGCGATCGCCCACCGCATCGCAGCCGGGCTGCTCGCGATCACGGCGATCTGCATGGGCGCTGCGCGCTACGCGTGAGCTCAGAACTTCCGCACCAGGTCCGCCGTGATCTCTTTCAGGCTGCGGATGCCGAGCAGCGCAAGATCGCGGTCGATCTCGGCGTGCAGCAGCGAGATCGCGCGCGCTACGCCGGCCTCGCCTGCGACCACCGCGCCGTAGAGGAACGGGCGGCCGATCCAGACGAAGTCTGCACCGAGCGCGAGCGCCTTGATCACGTCGGTGCCGCGGCGGATGCCGCCGTCCATCATGACGGTCATGCTACCCTTCTGAGCCGCGATCTCCGGCAGCGTGCGCAGCGCGGAGACGGTGTAGTCGAGCTGGCGGCCGCCATGGTTGGAGACCATCACGCCGTCGCAGCCGTGCTCGCGCGCCAGCCGAGCATCCTCCGGCGAGATCAGCCCCTTGACCACGAGTTTGCCGCGCCAGCGCTTGCGGATCAGCTCGACGTGTTTCCAGGCGAGTTGGTCGCGGCTGCCGATGTTGCGCATCAAATTCTTGGACAGCACAGGAGGGCCCCGCTTGGCGTCCATGTTCTCGAAATGCGGCATGCCGTGATTGAACACGGTGCGCGCCCAGGTGTTCAGCAGCCAGTCCGGATGGGTGATGGTGTCCCAGAACACAAGCGGCGTGATCTCCAGCGGCACCTGAAAGCCGTTGCGGATGTTGTTCTCGCGGTTGGGTGGCACCGGCACGTCGGCGGTGACGACGAAAGTGTCGTAGCCGGCCGCCGCGACGCGATCGACCAGCGGCTCGATCCGCTCGGGAAGGCCGGCAAGGTAGGCCTGGTACCAGGCCTGCTGGTTGGCGGCACGGACGTCCTCCAAGGTGATCAGCGAGGAGGCCGAGAGGATCATCGGGACGTTGGCCGCGGCCGCTGCGCGCGCCAGCACGATATCGCCGCGATAGGCGCAGAGCGCCGACGAGCCCATCGGCGGGATTCCGAACGGCGAGGCGTAGCTCTTGCCGAACAGCGTCGTGGTCTGGTCGCGGCCGGAGACGTCTTTGAGCACGCGCGGCACGAAGCCGTATTCGTCGAAGGCCCGGCGATTGTCTGACCGCGCCGCGTCGGTCTCGGCGCCGCCGGAGATGTAACCGTAGAGGAATTTCGGCAACAGCCGCCGCGCCTGCGGCTCGAAATCGTCGAGCGTCAGATAGCGCCGCAAATGCCGGGGCACGGCGCTCGCCGCGCGGTTGACGGTTGCGGGAAGCGGGGAAGGGGCTGCGGTCCGGTCGTGCACGTTGGGCGTTTCCGTTGTTCTTGGTTCTTGGCTGGAACGCGAGGCTAGCGCCTGGCGGCGGGCTGGACAAACTTCTCGTTGAACTTGTTGACCGACTGGCTGACGTCGGTGAGCGTCTTGCGGGTCTCGGCGATCATGGCGCCGGATTTCTTGTCAAAACTCTGGATCAGCTCGCGCAGCGAGATCACGGTCGGCAGCAGCTCGCCGCCATATTTGTCGCTGCCGAAGCTCTTCAGGAACTTGTCGGCGGACGTCAGCTTGGCGTCGACAGTGCTGATGCCGTCGTCGGCGGCATCGATGAAGCCCGCGATCAGCTCGCCGTTGCCGGACAGCGAGTTGGTGAAGTTCTCGAGCCCGAGCAGCGAGTCCTTGATGTCGGCCTCGTTCTCGGTGATGACGCGGTCGACATTGCGCAGCGCGACCCGCAGCTTCTCCTGAATGCCCATCGTGCCTTCGGCGTCGGCGGTCAGCTCGGGAATGCCGTCGGCGCCGAGCGCAGGCGGCGGAGCATCGTCGGTGCCGCCGGTGAAGGAGATCGAGGCGATTCCGGTGAGGCCCTGGAATTCGAGGCCGACCTGGGTGTCCTTCTTGATCGGGGCGTTGCCCTCGATCCGCGTCATCGCCACCACGCGGTGACGGTCGAGTCGGATCGAGACCACCTCGCCGATCCGCACGCCGGCGAAGTTGACGCTGCCGCCGCGGCGCAGGCCGGAGGCCGAGCCCTCGAACACGACGCGGAACGGCACCATCCGCTTGATGCCGGCATAGCGCTGATAGCCCAGCCAGCCGCCGAGCGAGCCGGCGATCAGGGCCAGCGTCAGGGTGCCGATCACGAGATTGCTGGCGCGCGCCATGCGTTTGGGACCTGTCCGCGAAGCAGACCTCAAGAGATAGCGGATTTGCCGCCGATAGTCACCGCGCCTCCGGCGGGCAAGATCAGGCCGACTGCCTCCGCGACGCCGCGAAGACGCCGGCCAGCACCAGCGCGAAGCCGACGAAGTGGAAGGCCTGCGGATGCTCGCCGATGAACACGATCGACATGATGGTGCCGAACACCGGAACCATGTGGAAGAACGGCGCGGCGCGGTTGGCGCCAATGAGCTGCACACCGCGGTTGAAGCACAGATAGGCCACCGTCGAGGGGAATACCGCGACGTAGAACAGCGACAGCAGGTTGCCGGTCGTGAGCTGCATCACCGGACGCGCGCCGAGTTCCCAGATCAGGAACGGGACCAGGAACAGCGCGCCGCAGCCGAAGGTGAAGGCCGCGACCGACAGCCCGTGGATCTTGGGCCGCTTCAGGGTCAGCACCGAGTACAGCGCGAAGATCACCAGCGCGGCGATGAAGATCAGGTCGCCCTTGTTGAACTCGATCTTCGATAGCGTCGTGAGATCGCCGTGCAGCAGGATCACCAGCACGCCGGCGAGCGACAGCAACACGCCGCAGAGCTGCGCCAGCGTCAGCCGCGCGCCGAGCAGGATCAGCGACCACAGCGCGACCATCAGCGGCACGGAGGATTGCAGCAGCAGCGTGTTGAGCGCCTGGGTGTGCTCGAGCGCCCAGTATTGCAGCGTGTTGAAGGCGCTGATGCCGGTCAACGACAGCAGCATCATGATGCCGAGATTCTTGCGGATCGCAGGCCAGTCGCTGGCGAGGTGTTTCCAGGCAAACGGCAGGATGATCAGGAACGCCACGAACCAGCGCAGGAACGACAGCGTCACCGGCGGAATGTGGCCGGCGGCGAGCCGGCCGACGATCGCATTGCCGGCCCAGCACATCGCGGTGATGCAGAGCAACAGGTACGGCTGGTTGGCGATCCAGGCGCCGGACGCAGGCGTTGTGGTGGAATCGGAGGCAGACATTCAAAAGGCCCGGGTTCACGACGCCGCGGCCCGCCCACCCGGCCGTCGCAGGGCCGGTACGGATCTCCCCGGTGCCCTGTCACAGACACGGATTCCGCCGTTCTATCAATGGGGATCGACGCATCGCGACCATGCGCGAAGGCCCCTTACGGAAGGCGCGATGGCGCTTTGCCGGGCCTCCGCCACAAGCCTCTAGAGCATGATGAGATCAGGTTGAATAGGAGCGGCATCGGAGGTTTACCTCTCCCTTGGGAGAGGTCGGCGCGCAGCGCCGGGTGAGGGGTTACGGTCCCTCGTTGGAGCTGCGGCCCCTCACCCGATTTGCTACGCAAATCGACCTAAGAGCGAGCTTCGCTCGTCTCGACCCCGCTGGGGAGAGGTGAACCGAACCCGAGGCCGAACGGATTCAAGCTAACTTCATCTCGCTCTAGCTGGTCTCCGGTGGCGTGGTCTGGCGCTTGACGATCTGCTCGGCGAGCTCGATCAGGATCCGCTTGGTGTCGGGGTCCCTGACGTCGCGGAACACCCGCAGCATGCGCAGCTCGAGCAGGGATTGCAGCGATTCCGACGCCTGGCCGCCCTGTGTCTGCGCTGTGGTGGCGGGCCGGCGATTGAGGATGTCGGCGGCGATCCCGAGCATCTCGGCGACGGTCGCCAGGCGGCCGGTCTCGATTTTGACGGTGCCGTCCACGCCGTTCTTGTGCAGGGAGGCCCCCGCGCACAGGATCTCGGCGAGATCTGCCTGCGACAGCCCCATTGCGCGCCAGCGCGCCTGCACCAGTTGATCGATCTGGTCGTCCTGCGATGTGCTCATGGTGCGCCTGGGCGATCTCCAGCTACGTCCGTCGACAGCATGTCCGCGACGATGATTGGTAGCAAATGGAACAGGGGTTCGTCGCGACGGGACTTCTACGGATCACCCGGATCGACAATCGGTCCCGGACCGACAATCGGTCCGGGCGCACCGGGCGAGGTGCAGGACGATCCGTGCTTTCACGACAGCCAGGCAGTCGCGCCGGGCGGGCACCGCAATACGCACCCATGGTCTGAAATCCCTGTCATCAGGCCGCAGCCTTATTATCAAGATCGTATACGAATGCAATCTAGGGGTTATCGTCGAGGCGAATCCAACCCAGGTGTGTGACCTTGCCACAGTTCGCGGCGTTGCCGCTCACAGGTCGATGATCCCGAGCGCGATGCTCTTCGCCACCCCATGCGTCTTGTTGGAGGCCTCGAGCTTGCGCAGCGCCTGCTTGATGAAGCCTTCCACGGTCTCCGGCGAAATACCGAGGATCTGCGCGGTGTCGGCCACGGTCTTGCCGCGTGCCGCCCAGGCGATCACTTCCTTCTCGCGCCCCGTGAGCTTGATGGTCTCGGCGGCGTCGGCGGGCTTCAGGATGGTCGGCGCATTGCGCTGGTCGCGGTTGACGATGTCCATCGCCCGCTGCACCCAGTAGATCATCAACAGATGCAGTTCATGGCGGTGGCAGATGAACAGCTTGTCGAAGTCGCGCCGCTCGTCTTCCCAGAAGAACACCGTCGAGCTCGAATGCACGGCGCCGAGCCGGTCGCGATAATGGAACGGCACCACGAAGCCGTCCTTGAAGCCGAACTCCCGGGCGGCATCCATCGTCTTGGCCTCGGGCGCCCGCTTGTGCCCGCTTCGCTCCGGCAGCTTCAGGCTGCTCCAGCTGAATGGCGTGTTGGTGCGTCGCGACCGCGCCAGCGCCGGATCGGCATGGACGAACTCGTTCTGCACATACGCCCGCTTCCACGCATCGGGAAAGGTGCCGACGTGATAGGGCAGATCAAGGTCGGGCCGGCCGGCATCGACAAAGGCGAAGCCCGAGAAGCCGTAGTTCTGGATGACACGGTGCAATGACGAGCTGAGCTCGTCGATGGTATCCGACGCCTCGATGGTTGCAATCGCGTCTACCAGGCCCATTGACTAAAACCCCCGGTTTCCGGGGGTACCACAGTTAACCCCTTTCGTTCCAGATGTTCCGCATTTGGAGGAAAGGATAATGCCGCATTCATTGGACGGATATCATGCACTCATCACCAGGGAAGAGCTTGATCCGGCGCATGTCGGGGCGATGTTGCGGCTGCGCAAGCGCCTGTTCGTCGACCATTGCGGCTGGCTTCTGAGCACGACCGGCGACGTCGAACGCGATCAGTTCGACTGCTGGTACACCGAGCACTGCCTGTTGTTCTCAGGCGTCGAGCTGGTCGGCGGCTTCCGTGCGATCCGCACCGATTATCCCTATCTGACCAAGTCGGTGTTCCCGCAGCTTGCGGTGCGCCGCTTTCCGAGCCGCCGCGACGCCTGGGAAATCAGCCGTTTCGGCGTGCTGCCGAGCGCCGCGCGATCGCGGACGGCACGCGTGAACTACGCGCTGATGTTCCGCTTCGCCGAGCTGCGCGGGGCGGCGGCGCTCGTCGCGCTCGCCGACCTTTCCTACGAGCGCTTTCTCACCCGCATGGAGATCCGCACCCGCCGCTACGGCCCGCCGCAGGTGATCGGCAATGATCGCATGGGCCGCCCGCTGACGGCGCTCGCCGGAGAAATCCCGCTTGGTCTTTCCGACAATCCCGGCCTGACCAAATTCCTCGACCTTGGACGGCAATTGGAGATCCACGATGCCTCACATGTTCTCGGACGTTCGAGCATTCCAGCGTGACCCGCTGCGTCTGTTGCTGACGCGCGGCAACGAGGCCGAGCTGGGGCTCGTGCCGCTGCGGCTCGGTCCCGCGCCCGTCTTTCTGGTGAACGATCCCGATCTGCTGCGCCCGATCCTCAAGGCGCCGGAGACCGACATCGGAAAGGGCAAGCTGATCAAGAAGCTGACGCCGGTGCTCGGCCGCAGCTCGCTGATGCTGAGCGGCGAGGAGCACAAGCGGCGGCGCACGGTGCTGCAGAAGCACATGGCCAAGGGCAGCGTCGAGAAATTCCTGCCGCATATGTGCGCCGAGATCCGCGCGGTCGGTGCCAGCCTGGCGCGGCTCGGATCGTTCGATCCGCACCATGTCACGGCGATGCTGGCGCTCCGGACCATCTGCGTCGCGATCTTCGGCTCCCAGGTGATGTCGTCCGGCGACGAGGAAGCGCTGGTTCAGGCCGTCGGCGTGATCGAGGACGATCTGGCCGAGGAGATGTTCCGCGCGTTGCCGTTCGGTCCGGTGGCTTGGTATCGGCGCCGGCAGAATCGGGTCTGCGCCAAGCTTGCGATGTCGACGGTGGTGCAACGCCTGCGCCGCAAGGCGGGCTCAAGCAGCGCGCTGCGCGATCTCGAAGCGCTCGGCCTGAGCGATCGCGATCTCGAGGACGAGATCCTGACGCTGCTGCTGGCCGGCCATCACACCACGGGTTCGACGGCGGCGTGGATGTTCTACCAGTTGGCCGCCGATCCCGCCCTGATGGATGACATTGCCGACGAGGCGGCGGAGTGCCTTGGCGACAACGGCGAGCTGCGGCTTGACGCGGTGAAGCGCGCCAATCT
Organism: Bradyrhizobium sp. Pha-3; assembly: GCF_042258615.1. Taxonomy (GTDB): domain Bacteria; phylum Pseudomonadota; class Alphaproteobacteria; order Rhizobiales; family Xanthobacteraceae; genus Bradyrhizobium. The sequence continues at coordinate 1,667,298 of NZ_CP170152.1, forward strand.
GAGCGCGACGTTCGTCAAGGAGGTTTGCCGGCTCTATCCCAGCGCCTGGTGGTTCTCGCGCGAGGTGATGCAGCCGGTGACGATCGGCGGGCGCGAGCTCAAGGTCGGCACCTCGCTGTTGATCTGTCCCTGGCAATTGCAGCGCGATCCCAGGCATTTCGAGGATCCCGACCGCTTCCTGATGACGCGGCGCTACAACACCGACGCCTACGTCCCGTTCGGCGCCGGCCCGCGCGCCTGCGCCGGGATGGGGGTTGCGATGCTCGAGTTGCAATTGCTCGCGCTCGAGATCGCAGCCGCCTATCGCTTCACCGCCGTCAGCCCGAATCCGGCGCCATGGCCGAAAGCCTCGGTGACGCTGATTCCGCCGCCGATGAAGATCGACATCGAAGTCCGCGAGATGCCATCGCGCAGCCTGCATCTCGGCGAGGAAGCCGAGCGGCTGCCATACATCCCATCCGCCAACGCGGCGTCCATCAGCACATTACAATCGGTATCCCAATGACAACACACATCACGACGGCCAGCATCGGGCAAAGGGCCATGGATCAAGTGCAAATGCGCAGTTTGCGCGACGTCATCGCGGTGCTGATCGAGCAGCGCAGCATCGTGACGGCGGCCGGCGCGACCTTCGCCGCACATCTGCTCGACCTCGCGATCATGCAGCTCAGGCTCAACGTCAACGATATTTCGGCGGAGGAATTGTCCGGCCTGTCCGATTACGTCGGCGCGGAGTTCAACAGGGACAAGCCCTCGCATTGATCGCGCAGAGCGTTTTCGAGCGAAGTGGGCATCGGTTCGCGTGAAGAAAACGCGTCAAGACAAGAAGCTGGAGCTTCGCTTCTGATTCAATCGGAAGCGAAGCTCTAGTCCTGCGTCGCCACCAGCGCCTTCATCGTGGCGCCGGCGGCGAGCGCGGCGTCGTTCGGATCGATCTCGATCTGCAGGCCGCGCTGGCCGCCATTGACGAACACGGTGACATGGGTGAACGCGGTCTCGTCGATCGCGGTCGGCACTTTCTTTTTCTGGCCGAACGGGCTGATGCCGCCGACATGGTAGCCGGTCAGCCGCTCGGCATCGGCCGGGCGCATCATCTTCGCCGACTTGCCGCCGAGGGCTGCGGCAAGCTTCTTCATGCTGACCTCGCAGTCGGACGGCACCACGGCGCAGACCGGCTGGCCGTCGACCTCCGCCATCAGCGTTTTGAGCATCCGGTTGGGATCGACGCCGAGCGCCTCCGCCGCCTGCAGCCCGATGCTCTCGGCGCTGGAATCGTAGACATAGGTGTGGAGCCTGAAGGCAATGCCTAGCTTGCGCAGCGCCATCGTTGCTTGTGTGGAATTGGGCATGGTCCGGGCCGGTTGATACGGCCGAATGATCGCCGCAATGGGCCCGGCGATCAATCGGCCGAAGGGTCAGGGTCAGGCCACCCCAACATTAAATTCCCGCCAGTCCGGCGCCGCCGGGCGCGGCATGGAATTTTCGGGGGATATCAAAGGCTTGTCGCTCCTCTAAAAGGCGTAAACGACCCCGTTCTTGCTTGCGCAGCCGACCCGCTTCCTTTATCCGGTAGGCGCCTTGCGTGCGCGCGGCCGGGCGCCGCGATTTGGGCTGGGCATATCATGCATGGTCGCTGTGGGCGGACGCGTTTTCGCCGCGATCATGGTCTCTGAAACACCTGAAGGGAACATCTTCGCAATGGCCAATGTTGTCGTCGTCGGCGCCCAATGGGGCGACGAGGGGAAGGGCAAGATCGTCGACTGGCTGTCGGAACAGGCCGACATCGTCGTGCGCTTCCAAGGCGGCCACAATGCCGGCCATACCCTCGTGATCAATGGCGAGACCTACAAGCTGGCGCTGCTGCCCTCCGGCGTGCTGCGCCCGAACAAGCTCGCCGTGATCGGCAACGGCGTGGTGTTCGACCCGCAAGCCTTCCTCGACGAGGTCGCCAAGCTGAAGGAGCAGGGCGTTGCGGTCGGACCGGACAATCTGCGGATCGCCGAGAACGTCACCCTGATCCTGCCGCTGCATCGCGAGCTCGACTCGCTGCGCGAATCCTCCAACGCCGTCACCTCGATCGGTACCACCCGCCGCGGCATCGGCCCGGCCTATGAGGACAAGGTCGGCCGTAGAGCCATCCGCCTGATGGATCTCGCCGATCTCGATACCCTGCCGCACAAGATCGAACGCCTGCTGGCGCACCACAATGCGCTGCGCCGCGGCAACAATCTGGAGGAGATCGACGGCAAGGGTATCCTGGCCGAGCTGACGGCGCTGGCGCCGAAGCTGTTGCCCTATGCCGAGACGGTGTGGCGGCTGCTCGACCTCAAGCGCCGCGAGGGCAAGCGCATCCTGTTCGAGGGCGCGCAGGGCGCGCTGCTCGACGTCGACCACGGCACCTATCCCTATGTGACGTCGTCCAACACCGTGGCGGCGCAGGCCGCGACCGGCACCGGCCTCGGCCCGGGCGCGGTCGGCTATGTGCTCGGCATCTGCAAGGCCTACACCACCCGGGTCGGCCAGGGTCCGTTCCCGACCGAGCTGAACGACGAGATCGGCGAGGAAATCGGCCGCCGCGGCAAGGAATTTGGCGTCAACACCGGGCGCAAGCGCCGGGTCGGCTGGTTCGACGCGATGCTGGTGCGGCAGACCGTCCGCACCTGCGGAATTGCCGGGCTGGCGCTGACCAAGCTCGATATTCTCGACGGGTTCGATAGCATCAAGGTCTGCATCGGCTACAAGCTCGACGGCAAGGAAATCGACCATCTGCCGGCGGGCGAGGGCGCGCAGGCCCGCATCGAGCCGATCTACGAGATTATCGAGGGCTGGAAGCAGCCGACCGCCAATGCGCGGTCCTGGGCGGACCTGCCGGCCCAGGCCATCAAGTATGTCCGCCGGGTCGAGGAACTGGTGGGGTGTCCGGTCACCCTGCTTTCCACCAGCCCGGAACGTGAAGATACTATTCTGGTACAGAATCCGTTCGAGGCTTAACGGGATATTACCGATATCCCACCAATTGTGTGGAAATGGCTGACTACTACCCGCTGATCGCCCGTGCCATCGCCGGACTGGACCCCAACGCCCCCGGCGAAGCCCGCCGTGCGCTGTATGCGCGGGCGCGGACGGCGTTGATCCAGCAACTCCGCGGCGTGCAACCGCCGCTCTCCGAATCCGAGATCACCCGCGAGCGTCTGTCGCTGGAAGAGGCGGTGCGCAAGGTCGAGTCCGAGGCCGCGCAGCGCGCCCGCGAGGCCTCGCGCCCCGGCGGCGGCACTGCCCGCAGCAGCGACCCGCTGCGCCGGGCCAATCCAAGGCCGCCGGAGGCAAATCCAAGGCCGCCGGAGGCAAGTGCAAGGCCGTCCGAGGCCAATCCCGCCGACAATGCCGCGCGCCCGCGGCCGCCGGCCGAGCCGCGCCCGCCGCGCAATTTGCGCCCCGACGCGCCGCCGCCGGCCCCGCCGCGGCCGCAGAACCCGCAGCTTGCTGCCGGCACCGATACCCAGGCGCCGCAGGCCCGGCCGACGCCGCCGCGCCGTGGCCCCGAAGGAGCGCCGCCCCCGACGCCGCCGGCTGCCCCGGGTGTGCGCGGCTTCCGCGACATCACCGCCGACGCCGACGATCTCGGGCGTGCCGCGGCGCAGGCCAGCCGCAACGCGCGCAAGACCTACGCCAACGTGCCGTCGCCCTCGCCGGAATTCGACCGGCTCGAGCCGAGCCTCGAAAACCGCGGCGGCGATCCCGAGGCGCCGTATTCCTACGACGAGTCGATCGAGGAGGCGGAGCGCTACACCCCGCAGCCGCCCCAGGCGCCGCCGCCGCCACGCGCGCGGGGCAGCAATGCCGAGCGCGAGCCGAAGCGGCCGCGTGTCGGTTCGATGTTCCCGTTCAAGACCGCGATCGTGATCGGCATCCTGCTGATCCTCACCGGCGCCGGCATTCTCTGGGGCAAGCCGGCCCTGACCTATGTCAGCAGCCTGTTGAAATCCTCCGCCCCTGTCGAGGCGCCGAAGGATGCCGCGGCGACGCCTTCGAGCAAGAAGATCACCGACCGCGTCGGCCAGCCCTCGTCGGGCGAGCCGGTCGCTCCGGTGGCGCAGCGCGTGGTGCTCTATGACGAGGACCCGTCGGATCCGAAGGGCAAGCAATATGTCGGTTCGGTGGTCTGGCGCACCGAGCAGGTCAAGGGATCGGGCAACCAGAAGCCCGACATCGCCGTGCGCGCCGACATCGACATCCCCGATCGCAAGTTCAAGATGACGATGTCGTTCCGCCGCAACACCGATTCATCGCTGCCGGCGAGCCACACCGCGGAATTGACCTTCATCCTGCCGCAGGACTTCGCCAATGGCGGTGTCGGCAACGTGCCGGGCATCCTGATGAAGTCCAACGAGCAGGCCCGCGGCACGCCGCTGGCCGGGCTCGCGGTCAAGGTCACCGACGGCTTCTTCCTGGTCGGCCTCTCCAATGTCGACGCCGACCGCTCGCGCAATCTGCAGCTCTTGAAGGAGCGCTCCTGGTTCGACGTGCCGCTGGTCTACACCAACCAGCGCCGCGCCATCATCGCGATCGAAAAGGGCGCCCCCGGCGAGCGCGCCTTCAACGACGCCTTCGCGGCGTGGGGTGAGTAAAAGCCTTAGCGCTCACCTCGGTACTCACGATCTCATCGCCCGGCTCAGTCCGGGCGATTCCGTATCGCAGCGAAGTCTGGTTGTTGCAGCGCATCGACGCGATGATGCCGGAACATTGCAGGGCGCTTTCGATTTTCCCTAGAACCGTCGCGTGACTGCGTTACACTCGCCTGATGTCGGGCAGGGGCACGCCATGAAGCGCTATCTGATCTTCGCAGCCATCGGGCCATTCATCGGCGGCTTCCTGTTGCTGCTCATGACCACCTATCAGTCCGGCTACTGGACCGAGACCAATGGCGGCGAAGTGGCGAAGCTGCTCGTCGTGTTCGTGAAGTCGCTGCAATACAATTATCTGTTCGGCATCGTGCCGTCGCTGATGTTCGGTGCGATCGACGATATCCTGATGCATATGCGGCGGATCACGCCAACGGTGCGGATGTTCATTGTCGGCGCGGTGGCGTTCGTCGGTGCGGCGCTGACCTACGCCTCGCACGGCTCCGAAAGCGGCCCGGTGCAGTTCATCCTCTACGGGCTGGTCGGCTTCATCCCGGGCGTCATCACGTCCTGGCTGGCGCACAAATATGCCGAAGAGCAGCACGTGCCGGCGACGCCGGCATCCCAGCACTAGCGCATGCACGGGTTAATTGCGGAAAAGCAGAAGTCGTCAGCTTCGGCGTGATCGGCGATTTTTGACCGGTTGGCGCAATGAGCGCATCGCGGCCGGATAAGAGGCAGTGTCTAACGCACGGTGGGCGGCGGGTCGCGCCATTATAGTAATCATGTCAATGCATTGGGTGCCGGCTGCAAACCGGGCGCATTGGCGTTCACGGAACTGTCACATGGGCGTCATGTAAACATAGTCCCAATGTCACATGGCCGCTTTTGTCCTCCCGCGGCCATGAGGGCGATCATATGAGCGATGTGGCGTTACCTGGTTCGATCGAGCCTGCGCGTAGCGGCGGGCCCGATCTCGAGAAAGGCTTTCATCCTCTCACCGGCATCATCTATCTCGGCGTGATCGGAGCCGCGCTGCTGTTCGTGGCCTACAGCATCTACGCGGATGTCGGCGCGACGGGCGCCGGCAAGACCTCTTATCTCGCGTTCCTGCTGCTGTTCGTTGCGCTGCTGATCTCGCTCGGCTTCGAATTCGTCAACGGCTTTCACGACACGGCGAACGCCGTCGCGACCGTGATCTACACGCGTTCGATGCCGGCCCACATTGCCGTTGTCTGGTCGGGCCTCTTCAATCTGATCGGTGTCCTGCTCTCCAGCGGCGCCGTTGCTTTCGGCATCGTCTCCTTGTTGCCGGTCGAACTGATCCTTCAGGTCGGCAGCAGCGCCGGTTTTGCGATGGTGTTTGCCCTTCTGATCGCCGCCATCATCTGGAACGTGGGTACCTGGTATTTCGGATTGCCCGCCTCGAGTTCGCACACCCTGATCGGATCGATCATGGGCGTCGGTATCGCGAACGCCTTGATGCACGGACGGGAGGGGACATCCGGCGTGGATTGGTCGCAAGCCGTCAACACCGGCAAGGCGCTGCTGCTGTCGCCGCTGTTCGGATTTGCGCTCGCTGCCATCCTGCTCTACGGGCTGAAAACCGCGCTGCTGCGCGCAACGCCGGCGCTGTTCGGCGAGCCGAAAGGCGATCAGCCGCCGCCATGGTGGATTCGCGGCATCCTGATCCTGACCTGTACCCTGGTCAGCTTCTTCCACGGATCGAACGACGGTCAAAAAGGCATGGGTCTCATCATGCTGATCCTGATCGGCGTGGTCCCAACCGCTTACGCGCTCAACCGCGCGATGCCTGCGAGCCAGATCGAGGCATTCACCGCGAATTCGGCGGCGGCGAGCAAGGTCATCGAGGATAAGGGAGCCGATCGCAAGGTGACGGGCAATCCGCGCCAGGCAGTGACGAACTACATCGCGCTTCGGCAACTCAGCGACGAGACCTATCCGTCACTCGCCGTTCTCGTCGGCGAAATCCGCGACCAGGTCGTTCAGTACGGTTCGCTGGCGAAATTCCCGGCCGAGACCGTCGGCAACACGCGCAACGACATGTATCTGGTGTCGGAGGCGCTGCGCTTGCTCATGAAGAGCAGCGACAACGGCCTGAACGATGCCGATGTTGCGACGCTCAATCGCTACAAGGGATCGCTGGATGCCGCGACCAAATTCATTCCGTCCTGGGTGAAGATCGCGGTCGCCATCGCGCTCGGCCTCGGCACCATGGTTGGCTGGAAACGGATTGTCGTGACGGTCGGTGAAAAGATCGGCAAGACCCATCTGACCTATGCGCAGGGTGCCTGCGCCGAGATCACGGCGGCGGCGACCATCGCCGCGGCGGACGGATACGGCTTGCCGGTGTCGACGACGCATGTGCTGTCGTCCGGCATCGCGGGCACCATGACCGCAAACGGGTCCGGCCTGCAATGGTCGACGATCCGCAACATCGCGATGGCCTGGGTCCTGACCCTGCCGATGGCGATGCTGATCTCGGGCATTCTCTACTTTGTTTTCGCGCATTTGTTTTAGCCGGAGCAGCAAGACGACCGGATGCATGAGATCTGCATCCGGGTTCGGGGAAAGGAATTTCGAGTGGCAGATGCAAGCTTCAGCCTTCTGACGGGCAACGATATCGAAACGCGCCTGGTCCGAGCCGGTGGCATTATTTTTCGCGAGGGTGAGCAGGCCAACGAGCTGTTCGTGATCAAGAGCGGCTACGTGCGCATTCAGGTCGGCAACAAGACCATGGCGGACCTGCCGGCCGACACGATCTTTGGCGAAATGGCATTGATCGACAATGAGCCAAGGAGTGCGACCGCCACGGCGCTCACGGATGTCGAGCTCGTCCCGGTCTCGGAAAAACAGTTTCTCTTCCTCGTCAGCCAGACGCCGCATTTTGCCCTGAAGGTGATGAGGACGCTGGCCCAGCGGCTCAGAAACATGAACAAGGGCGTCTACTGAGAGAAGCGAACATCAATTCTCGCCATTCACGCATCGCGCGCAAACGCGCTCGCTGATCGCTACAAGAAAAATGACGGACGTTTCCGTCCGTCGCCGCTCCGGCCTGACGCCGTCCGCGGCGGGCGGTACGTGATGCGGCCTTGCGCGTGACGGCCTTGAATGTGACACAGTGGTAATGTGACGCAACTTGAACCACCTGCCTGCGTTACCATGTGATGGCCATGCTCGAGGACGACATTTTCTCCCCCCACGCCACGCGATCGCGGCCGCCTTTCGGCGGGGCGCAGGCGCGCGGCAAGGTCATCGATCAGGACGGGCGCGAGCTCGGCGATGGCCTGCTACATCCGCAGTTCCAAGGTTTTCAGGGAGCGTTTCAGGACGGCTTCCGCTTCGACTTCCGCAACTCCACCGCCAACCCGTTCGGCAACCTGACGCGCGAGGAGCGGCTCGCGCGGCTGGAGATGATCGCAAAGCTGCTCGACGTCGCTTTCGTCGTGCCGGGCACCAATGTCCGCTACGGCATCGACGGGTTGATCGGCCTGATCCCGGTGATCGGCGATCTCATCACCACCGCGATCTCGCTGTGGCTGGTGCGTGAAGCCCGTCTGCTGGGCGCGCCCTGGCACATCACCGCGCGGATGCTTGCCAATGTCGCGGTCGACGGCGTGGTCGGCATGGTGCCGGTGGCGGGCGATGCCTTCGACGTCATGTTCCGCGCCAATATCCGCAATGTGCGGATGCTGCGGCGCTGGCTCGACAAGCAGCCCAGGATTTAGCGTAGCTTCCCAAAACAAAAGCCCCCGGATCGGTCCGAGGGCTTTTCGTTAGCGACGAGCAGAAAGTCTATGCTGCGTCGGCGTCGGTCTGGGCCGGCTCAGGGCGCGGACGGCGCGGCAGCGGGAAGCCTTCGCTCTCATACAGCGAACGGATGCCGTTCTGGTCGAAACGGGCTTCCTCGACCTGGAGATAGGCGCCGTTCAGCGAATCCGCCGGCAGCTGCTCCATCGCGAACTGCACGGCCTCGGCAGCAGTGCCGAAACGGCGGTAGGCAAAGCCGGCCCGCTTCTTCTTGCGGATCGCGGCAGGGAACAGTTCGGCGGACGTGTTATAGTTGAACGGACGCAGGGGACGCATGGTCGACGACCTCTTGTGTTCTTGGCATAGAGCGGCGAAAGGGATTTTGGGGGACGGCGGCCTATAATCGGCGGCGCGCCGTACATGTCATTTCGATCCCTAATATAAGCCTCTTTGACAAAAATGCGACCCCCGAAGCGCCCCCGGCAGGGCACATGCTGAATCCGCGCATAGCACGCGGTCAATCAATATAAATCAATATATTTCAATGGCTTAAAGCCATTAAATCTTGTCGAGCCAGGCTAGGATCGCGACCACGATCAAAATCACCCCGAAAAGGCCCATTCCGGAGTGGCCGAGACCGTAGCCATAGCCACGGATCCGGCCGCTATAGCCGCCCAGCAGGATAACCAGCAGGAGGATGATGAGGATCAGTCCGAGCGACATGGCGCCCTCCTCAGAACAGGCGGCAGCCGCTCGGCGAGACGCCGACGGCCCCGCGAATTCACAGCAAAGCACATTCCGGGGCGCAAGTCGTTAAGGCCGCCGGCCGATCACGAGGATGTTGTCGGGCGCCGGGGGCGGCTGAGGCGGGATGTTTGCCAAGCCTACCTAGTCGTTGCCGGGCTCGACCCGGCAACCCATCGTGCAGAAACGCTCTCTCTTTCGATGGATGCGCGGGTCAAGCCCGCGCGTGACAAATTGCAGCCGTTACTTCTTCTCGTTCAGCTTCAGCGCCGCCGAGTTGATGCAGTAGCGCAGCCCGGTCGGGCCGGGGCCGTCGTTGAAGACATGGCCGAGATGGCCGTCGCATTTCGAGCACAGCACTTCGGTGCGGATCATGCCGTGGCTCATATCGTGCTCCTCGTCGACATGGCCCTCGGCCGCGGGCTTGGAGAAGCTCGGCCAGCCGCAGCCGGAATCGAACTTCTGGTCGGACTCGAACAGCGTCTGGCCGCAGCCGGCGCAGACATAGGTGCCCTTGCGGGGATCATGCTCGTATTCGCCGGTGAACGGCCGCTCGGTCGCCTTCTCCCGCAGCACGGCGTACTGCATCGGCGTCAATTCCTTGCGCCACTCCGCCTCGCTCTTGTGGACCTTGCCGTCGGTTTTGGTGTCGGACATGGAAACTCCCTTGTTGTCGTCATTGCGAGCGAAGCGAAGCAATCCAGTGTGAGGTACGCACATGGATTGCTTCGTCCGCGGAGTTTATCATCGGGCCGGCCAAGGCCGGACCCGTTGGCTCCTCGCAATGACGGTGACTATTCCGTCAGTTGGTGACCTTGGTGCTGCTCACCAGCGTCGGCTTCTCGATGTAGTTCTCCGCGAAGATCTTCTTCAGGTTCTCGACCTTCGGGATGTCGTTATACGCAATATAGGGCTGGTTCGGGTGCAGCGTCAGGTAGTCCTGGTGGTAGCCCTCCGCCGGATAGAACGCCTCCAGCGCGCCGACCTTGGTGACGATCGGCTTCTTGTAGACCTTGGCCGCGTTGAGCTGGGCGATATAGGCGTCCGCCACCTTCTTCTGCTCGTCGCTGGTCGTGAAGATCGCCGAGCGATATTGCGTGCCGGAGTCGGGGCCCTGGCGGTTCAGCTGGGTCGGGTCGTGCACGACGGAGAAGAAGATCTGCAGGATCTTGCCGTAGGAGATCTTCTGCGGGTCGTACTTGATTTCGACGGACTCGGCGTGGCCGGTGGTGCCGGTCGAGACCTTCTCGTAGTCGGCATTCGCCTTGCTGCCGCCGGAGTAGCCGGACACCGCGCTGACGATGCCCGCGGTGTGCTGGAACACGCCCTGCACACCCCAGAAGCAGCCGCCGGCGAGCACCGCGGTCTTGATACCGGTTTCCGGGGCGCTCGCGGCCGGCGCCGGAATGACCACGGCGTCCTCGGCGGCAAGCGAGGGCGCAACGGCAAAAGCTGTGACGGCCAGCGCGCCGATCGCGGCGGCGTAAAGCGAGAGGCGGCTGAGGGAGCTTTTGGGCATGGGTTCCTCGTGGGATCGCAGTTGGGGGCCAGTCTAGAGCGGGAGCCGGCATTGGCAAACCGGGCCGGGCTGCTCCGACGCTTCAAAATACGGGCGAGGGGGCGCTTTGTTACGGCGCCAGCCACACGGTTTCGTGAGGGAAATGCCGGTTATTCAGGTGTGTAGGTGCTTTACACCCGTCATCCTGAGGTGCGAGCGGAGCGAGCCTCGAAGGATGAATCGGCCAACAGCCGGGCCGTGCATCCTTCGAGACGCCGCTTCGCGGCTCCTCAGGATGACGGGTCTATGGAAGTACGGAGTGCGCGGAACGATCACACCACGATGCTCAGCCGCTTCGCCGCCCGCGTGATGCCCGTGTAGAGCCACCTTGCGCGGCTATCCTGGAACGCGAAGCTCTCGTCGAACAGCACGACGTCGTCCCATTGCGAGCCCTGCGACTTGTGTACGGTCAGTACATAGCCATAGTCGAACTCGTCATAGGGCTTGCGCTGCTCCCACGGCACGCCCTCGACGCCGCCGTCGAAGCATTCGCCGCGCACCGAGACCTTGGTGACCTTGTAGCCGAAATCCTCGTCCGGCATCACGCGCATGGTGATGATCTTGGATTTCGACTGCGCGCGCGCCTTGACCCGCCACAGCCCGCCGTTGAACAGGCCCTTCTTGCGGTTGTTGCGCAGGCAGACCAGCTTGTCGCCGGCGACCGGGAGGGGATCCTCGATGTGCTGCCGCTGCCGCACCCGCATGTTGTAGGCGCGGCGGGTGTTGTTGCGGCCGACCAGCACCTGGTCGGCGCTCATCACGCGGTCCGGATCGAGCTCCTTGCGCGAGACCACCTCGCTCTCGCCATGGCGGCCGATCTCGAGCTCGCGGCCCTCGCGGATATCCATCGACATCCGCACGATCGGATCGTCCTGCGCCTGTCGATGCACCTCGGTCAGCATCGCGTCCGGTTCGGCGTCGGTGAAGAAGCCGCCGCCCTGGATCGGCGGCAATTGCGCGGGATCGCCGAGCACCAGCAGCGGGCAGTCGAATGACATCAAATCGCGGCCAAGCTCGGCATCGACCATCGAACATTCGTCGATCACGATCAGCTTGGCTTTTGATGCCGGCGCATCGTCCCACAGCTCAAAGCTCGGCTGCTCGACGCCGGACTCGCGGGCGCGGTAGATCAGGGAATGGATCGTGGAGGCGCTGTCGCAACCCTTGTTGCGCATGACCAGCGCTGCCTTGCCGGTGAAAGCCGCGAACTTCACCTCGCCGTCGACGCCTTCGGCAATGTGGCGGGCGAGCGTGGTCTTGCCGGTTCCGGCATAGCCGAACAGGCGGAACACCGGCGGCGTCCCGTTCTGGCCGGGCTTGGCTTTCAGCCAGTCGGCAACGGCTTTCAGCGCGGAGTCCTGGTGCGGCGTAAAGGTGGTCACGTGAGGCTGTCTTGGGGCTTTCGGAGAGGGAGCCAGCGGGGCATCGCCGCGACTCGGACCCCAAACCTAACCATTCGAGCCGTCCGCGCAAGGCGGCGGGCACTACTGCCAGCCCGGAATACCGTGCATGTCGGGCAGCTTGTGGGCGATGCCCTTGTGGCAATCGATGCAGGTCTTTTCGCCTGAGAACAGGAAGCGCTCATGTGCGATGCTGGCCCGGGGCGATTGCTTGGTGACGTCCATCGATTGCGCGCTGTGGCAGTTGCGGCATTCAAGCGAATCATTGGCCTTGAAGCGGGCCCATTCGTGCAGCGCGAGCTCCAGACGGTGGTCGATGAACTTGTCGCGGGTATCGATGCTGCCGAACAGGTGGCCCCAGACTTCCTTGGAGGCCTGCATCTTGCGAGCGATCTTGTCGGTCCAATTGTGGGGGACGTGACAATCCGGACAGCTGGCGCGCACGCCGGACCGGTTGCTGAAGTGGATGGTCGATTTCAGCTCCGCGAAGACGTTGTCGCGCATCTCGTGACAGCCGGTGCAGAACTTCTCGGTGTTGGTCAGCTCCAGCGCGGTGTTGAAGCCACCCCAGAAGATCACGCCGGCGACGAAGCCGGCGAGCACGAGCACGCCGAGCCCGAACACCGAACTCGGCCGGATCAGGACGCCCCAGAGCTCGACGGCAAAACGCCATGCACGCGCAATGAAGCCCTGCCGCCCGGCGGGAGGATCGACGCTGCTCATCTGCGGCCACCGGGGGCAGCGCGGTTGAGCATCGTGTCAATGTCGACGAAGTCGTTGGTCACCGGCGGCGTCACCACGTTCTGCGGCACATGGCATTCGGTGCAGAAGAACCGGCGCGGCGATACCGAGGCGAGGAACTGGCCGTCACGATCCATGAAGTGGGTGATGCTGACCATCGGCGCCTGGGACTCGCCGGTGCGCGCGCGGGCATGGCAGGACAGGCATTTGTTGCCCTGGATGTCGACCTGATAGCCGTCGATCGAATGCGGGATGACGGGCGGCTGTTCGGGATAGTTGCGCACCTCCTTTTCGGAGCTGTTGCGCGGTCCCGTCATCGGCGGCGCCGGGCCTTCCTCGTTGAGCGGCGCCGGGCCGCGCAGGCCGGAGTTCAGTCCTTGGGCGGCAAGGGTGCCAGAGCCCGCGGCCAGGATCAGGAGGAGAAGCAGACTGCGGAATTTCATCATCATGTCGTCGCCACCTTCTCGATGCGGACGGCGCATTTCTTGTAGTCGGTCTGTAGTGAAATCGGATCGGTGGCGTCGAGCGTCACCTTGTTGATGAGCTTCGATTCGTCGAACCAGGGCACGAACACCAGTCCTCGCGGCGGCCGGTCGCGGCCGCGCGTTTCGAGCCGTGCGCGGATGAAGCCGCGGCGCGATTCGACCTTGACCTCGTCGCCGCGCCTGAGCTTGAGCTCCGTCGCATCGTCCGGGTGCATGAAGCAGACGGCCTCCGGAAACGCCTTGTAGAGCTCGGGCACGCGCCGCGTCATGGTGCCGGAATGCCAGTGCTCCAGCACACGGCCGGTCGACAGCCAGAACGGATAGTCGTTGTCGGGGGATTCCGCCGGCGGCTCGTAGGGCAACGCGAAGATGCGCGCCTTGCCGTCCGGGAAGCCGTAGAACTGCACCTCGGCCCCCTGCCGCACATAGGGATCGAGACCTTCGCGGAAGCGCCAGCGGGTTTCCTGGCCGTTGACGACCGGCCAGCGCAGTCCGCGAACCTGATGATAGGTGTCGAACGGTGCCAGATCGTGGCCGTGACCGCGGCCGAACGAGGCGTACTCCTCGAACAGTCCCTTGTGCACGTAGAAGCCGAATGCCTTGGACTCGTCGTTGGCGTAGCCGGCCTCGATGTCGGTGACGGGAAATTTGTCGACCTCGCCGTTGCGGAACAGGATGTCGAACAGCGTCTTGCCGCGATATTCCGGCTTCTTCGCCAGCAATTCCTCCGGCCAGACCTCCTCGACCTTGAAGCGCTTGGAGAACTCCATCACCTGCCAGAGGTCCGGGCGCGCCTCGCCCGGCGCCGAGACAAGCTGGTGCCACATGTGAGTGCGGCGTTCGGCATTGCCGTAGGCGCCTTCCTTTTCGACCCACATCGCCGTCGGCAGCACGAGATCGGCGGCGAGCGCGGTCACCGTCGGATAGGCATCCGACACGACGATGAAGTTCTCGGGATTGCGGTAGCCGGGATAGGTCTCCTCATTGGCGTTGGCGCCGCCCTGCAGGTTGTTGTTGACCTGGATCCAGTAGGCGTTGAGCAGTCCGTCCTTCAGCATGCGGTTCTGCAGGACCGCGTGGTAGCCGGGCTTGTCCGGGATGGTGCCCTCGGGAAGCTTCCAGATGTGCTCGGCCTTGTCGCGGTGCTCCTTGTTGGTCACCACCATGTCGGCCGGCAGGCGATGAGAGAAGGTGCCGACTTCACGTGCCGTGCCGCACGCCGAGGGCTGGCCGGTCAGCGAGAACGGGCTGTTGCCGGCTTCGGATATCTTTCCGGTCAGGAGATGGATGTTGTAGACGAGGTTGTTGCACCAGACGCCACGCGTGTGCTGGTTGAAGCCCATGGTCCAGAAGCTCGTGACCTTGACCTTCGGGTCGGCATAGAGCTCGGCGAGCGCCTCCAGGCGATTGAGCGGCACGCCGGACATCTCTGCGGCCTTTTCCAACGTATAGTCGGCGAGGAACTTGACGTAGTCGTCGTAGCTCATGTCGGTGGCGTCGCCCGCCTTGGCGCGCCCGGTCGCTTTCTTCTCCAGCGGATGTTCCGGGCGCAGGCCGTAGCCGATGTCGGTCTGCCCCCGCTTGAAAACCGTATGCTTGCCGACGAAGTCTCGGTTGACCCGACCGGTCTTGACGATGTGATTGGCGATCGCGTTGAGCAGATAAAGGTCGGTCTGAGGCTTGAACACCAGCCCGATGTCGGCGAGGTCGAAAGAGCGGTGCTCGAATGTCGACAGCACGGCCACGCGCACATGCGGCGCGGAGAGCCTGCGGTCGGCGACCCGAGTCCACAGGATCGGGTGCATCTCGGCCATGTTCGAGCCCCATAGCACGAACGCATCCGCGGCCTCGATGTCGTCATAGCAGCCCATCGGCTCATCGATGCCGAAGGTGCGCATGAAGCCGGCCGCCGCGGACGCCATGCAGTGGCGGGCATTGGGGTCGATATTGTTGGAGCGGAAGCCCGCCTTGAACAGCTTCAAGGCGGCGTAGCCTTCCCAGATCGTCCACTGGCCGGACCCAAACATCCCGATGCCGCTCGGCCCGCGCTTCTTCAGCGCCGCCTTGTACTTCTCGGCCATCACGTCGAAGGCCTCGTCCCATGACACCGGCATGAACTCGCCGTTCTTGTCGAACTTGCCGTTCGTCTTGCGCAGCATCGGCTGCGTCAGGCGGTCATGGCCGTACATGATCTTGGACAGGAAATAGCCCTTGACGCAGTTGAGCCCGCGATTGACCTCCGACTTGATATCGCCATGGGTAGCGACGACGCGGTTGTCCTTGGTCGCTACCATCACGCTGCAACCGGTGCCGCAGAAGCGGCATGGCGCCTTGTCCCATTTCAACTCGCTCTCGCCGCGATCGGTGACGAGATTGGCAGCGCTGGCAGCAACCGGCAGTCCGCCCGCCATGGCGGCCATGGCTGCGGCCTCCAGTTTCAGCACCTGGCGGCGATCAAGCTTGGATGCGGTCATGATGCGTCTCTCTTGTGGCGTATCGGACTTGCAGACAGGAGATCAGGCGCCGGCGACGCCAAGGGCATGGAAGACCAGCGAAGCCGAGTAGACGTCGGGCAGCGTGCTGATCGCGTTGAGCGTCGTCCCGAGCGAGCCGGCATCGGGCGCATCGACCACGACAACGAGTTTTCCCCTGATGTCGCGCTGGTAGATTTCGCAGCCCGCGAGCGCGGTGATGGCGCGCTCGGCCGAGGCGAGGCGCTCGGGGCGCACCTGCACCAGGATGCTCGCGATCTCGCCCCCCGGTGGGGCGACCACCCGCTCGACCTGGGGCAACTGGCCCGTGATGAGGGCTCGGCGATCGATGGTTGTGTGAGGTCTGATCATGGTGGACCGCCGTTCTTGAATGGGCTGTCTAGTAGTGCGCAGGCGGGCCGGGCGGGCCCGTCATCATCTGGTAGATCCACACCGCAAGGCCGTAGCTGCCGACCGTGGCGACCGCCAGGGCGGGCATCACCACCGCGGTGAGGATCAGGAACGCAAAAATTTCCATGCGCCTGCGGCGCGGCCGCGCGCGCGTGCTGTCGCCTGTGGCCGACATTCGTCGTCTCGCTGGGAATATGTGGGGGAAAGGCCTCGTTGCCTTCCTCAGAAAGTAACGATTGAGCCGGAGAAAAGCACTGATCCAGATCAATGCGCGCAAAAATTACAATCCTCCAGGAGCGATTCGGATGCGGCAAAGAGCGTCGCTGGAGGCTGGGCGGGGCAGCAGACCGAAGGGCGTGTCTTGTCAGGCGAAACTCACCGACGCGGGCATCCGTTTACCGGACGCAATAGTTTGGTGCCGTCCGTAGCGCACTCGTCGTGGATCGGTAATGATGGAGCGTCGCGCGCCAATCCGTCTCGTCTGGCGAAATTCGGCGAACTGGACTCGGTTTCCCACCGCAATACACTGAGAGCAATAACAAACGCCCGGGAGAAAAACTGATGAAATTCGGCATCTTTTACGAGCTGCAACTGCCGCGCCCTTGGAATGACGGCGACGAGCTCAGGCTCTACCAGAACGCATTGACGCAATTGGAGACCGCCGACCGGCTCGGCTACGACTACGCCTGGGTCGTCGAGCATCACTTCCTCGAGGAATATTCGCACTCGCCGGCGCCGGAATCCTTTCTTGCCGCCGCGAGCCAGCGCACCAGGAGCATCCGGCTCGGCCACGGCATCTTCCAGCTCACCACCAATCATCCCGCGCGCGTCGCCGAGCGCGTCGCGGTGCTCGATCTGCTGTCCAACGGCCGCTGCGAATTCGGCATGGGCGAGAGCGCCTCGATCACCGAGCTGACGCCGTTCGGCCGCGACATGGAGACCAAGCGCGAGGTGTTCGAGGAAGCCGTGCAGGCGATCTTCCCGATGTTCACCAAGGTCGGCACCGAACATCACGGCAAGTATTTCGACATCCCGCTGCGCAACGTCGTGCCGAAGCCGGTGCAGAAGCCGCATCCGCCGCTCTGGATGGCCTGCTCGCAACTGCCGACGATCGAACGCGCCGGGCAGAACGGATTTGGCGCGCTCGGCTTCCAGTTCGTCAGCGCCGAGGCGGCGCATGCCTGGGTGCACGCCTATTACAACGCGATCACCAAGCGGCTGAAGAAGCTCGCCGACTACGAGATCAATCCCAACATGGCGCTGGTCTCGTTCTTCATGTGCGCCGAGACCGATGAAGAGGCGCGCAAGCGCGCCGACGGCGCGACCTTCTTCCAGTTCGCCCTGCGCTATTACGGGCAGGCGCAGAACCGGCAACGCCCGGCGCCCGGCACCGTCAACATGTGGGACGAGTACAACAAGTGGAAGCGCGAGAATCCGGAGGCACAGGAGGCGGCGCTGCGCGGCGGCCTGATCGGCTCGCCGGAAACGATCGCTAAGAAGCTGCGGCGCTTTCGCGCTTCGCATATCGACCAGGTGATCCTGCTCAACCAGGCCGGCAAGAACACCCATGAGCATATCTGCGAGTCGCTGGAACTGTTCGGGAAAGAGGTGATGCCCGAGTTTCAGCACGATCCCGAGCACGATGCCTGGAAGAAGGGCGTGCTTGACGGCTCGATCCAGCTCGAGGAGATCGACACCCAGGCATTCTCGGACCGCTACGGTAAACTCGCGGTCAATGTCGGCCCGAAGACCGCAGCCGCCGGCTGATCGAGAGCAGTAGCTTGAATAGGTGCGGCCGCGTGTTCGGTCGACCTCTCCCCAACGGGGAGAGGTCGATTTGCGCAGCAAATCGGGTGAGGGGCCGCAGCTCCCGCGAGAGACTGTGACCCCTCACCCGGCGCTGCGCGCCGACCTCTCCCAAGGGAGAGGTGACCTACCGACGTTGCTTGAGATTGCTCTAATCTCATCGCGTTTCGTCCTGTGCAGCGACCTCGCGATCGCGTGAAGAAAATAATTCGCTACGTGCGACCTGCGCCTTGAACGAAACGGCACGCGCGATGCCTGCAGCGAAGTGCGGGCATCGCTATTTTTGTGCGGTGCTCGACAGCTTCATTCGCGCGCCCCATCATCCTGACAT
Source organism: Bradyrhizobium sp. Pha-3 (assembly GCF_042258615.1). GTDB lineage: Bacteria > Pseudomonadota > Alphaproteobacteria > Rhizobiales > Xanthobacteraceae > Bradyrhizobium. The sequence continues at coordinate 1,685,638 of NZ_CP170152.1, forward strand.
CGCATGATCGCGTGTTGAGAAACGCGCTTGATCGTCAGGAGAGTTTTGGAATGAAGCGTCGTGAGTTCCTCCAGCGGTCGTTCGTCGCAGCCGCCACGGCCGCGCTGTCACGAAACGCGCAGGCCCAGGCGGACGCGAAGGAAATTCGTATCGGCTACCAGAAGAACGGCGTGCTCGTGATCACGCGCCAGCGCGAGGCCTTGGAAAATCATTTCAAGCCGCAGGGCGTCAGCGTGAAATGGGTCGAGTTCTCCTCGGGGCCGCCGATGATGGAGGCGATGAATGTCGGCAGCGTCGATTATGGCGCGGTCGGCGATTCTCCGCCGATCTTCGCGCAGGCCGCGGGCGCGGCCATCGTCTATGCCGCCGCGCAACCCATCATCAATGGCTCCGGCATCCTGGTGCCGCAGAATTCGGCAATCACAGCTATCGCCGATCTCAAGGGCAAGCGCGTCGGCTTCACCAAGGGATCCAGCGCCCACAACGTCGTGATCCAGACACTGGAGAAGGCCGGGCTGACCTATGACGACATTACGCCGGTCTATCTGACGCCACCGGACGCGGGCCCGGCCTTTGCCAATGGCGGGATCGATGCCTGGGCGATCTGGGACCCGTATTTCGCAATTGCCGAGACCAGGCAGAACGGCCGCATCCTGGTCAAGACCCGCGACATCACCGAGACCAACTCGTTCTACATCGCCAACCGCGACTTCGCGAACAAGCACGGCGCCCTGCTGCAGCAGATCGTCGATGTCACGACATCGACGGCGAAATGGGCCGAGGCGCATCCCGATGAGGTCGCGAAGTCGCTGGCCGCCGTCACCGGCGTGCCGCTCGATATCCAGACCATCGCGGCAAAGCGGGCCGGCTTCTCGGTCGGGCCCGTCACCGACGATATCATTGCGACCCAGCAGGGCGTCGCCGACCGCTTCTTCAAGCTCGGCCTGATCCCGAAGCAGATCGCGATCCGCGACATCGTCTGGCGCAACACCCAGACCTGATCGGCGCGCGTTTGGTCAGTTCAATGCAGAGGATATTCCCATGACGCGTTTACTTCGGCGCTGGGTCGCTCGCGCCGTGCTCTCGGTCAGCATCGTCGCCGCGACCGTCGGCGCCTCCTACGGCCAGGAGAAAGTTGTCCGCATCGGCTATCAGAAATACGGCAAGCTGGTGCTGCTCAAGAGCAGGGGCTCGCTCGAGGAGAAGCTGAAATCGGCCGGCACCAAGGTGGTGTGGACCGAGTTTCCCTCCGGGCCGCCGCTGCTCGAGGCGCTCAATGTCGGTGCGATCGATTTCGGCAACACCGGCGAGGCGCCGCCGATCTTCGCGCAGGCCGCCGGAGCGCCGATCCAGTATGTCGCATACGAGCCGCCGGCGCCGAAAGGCGAGGCGGTCCTGGTGCCGAAGGACAGCCCGATCAGGTCGGTCGCTGATCTCAGGGGCAAGAAGGTCGCACTGAACAAGGGCTCCAACGTCCATTATCTGCTGGTGAAGGCGCTGGAGAAAGCCGGCGTCAAATATTCCGAGATCGAGCCGGTGTTCCTGGCGCCGGCCGATGCGCGCGCGGCGTTCGAGCGCGGCGCGGTCGATGCCTGGGTGATCTGGGATCCGTTCCAGGCCGCGGCGGAGGCGGCGACCGGCGCGCGCACCATCGCCGACGGCACCGGCATCGTCGCGAACTATCAGTTCTACTTCGCCTCGAAGACGTTCCTGCAGACCGATCCGAAGATCGTCGAGCTCGTGCTGGCGCAGCTGAGCGAGGTCGATGACTGGGCCAAGGGCGACATCCACGCCGTCGCCGAACAGCTGGCGCCGAGCATCGGCCTGTCGGTGCCGGTGGTGGAGGTCGCGCTGAAGCGGCAGGCCTATGGCATCAAGCCGGTCACCGACACCGTCATCGCGGATCAGCAACAGGTCGCCGACACGTTCTTCGCGCTCGGCCTGATCCCCAAACAAATCAAGATTTCCGACGTTGCATGGAGACCGGGCACGTGAGCACCCCAACCAACGCCAATATCCTCTGGTTCCTGCCGACCCACGGCGACAGCCGCTATCTCGGCACGTCGATCGGCGGCCGCGAGGTGAACTTCAACTATCTGCGCCAGATCGCGCAGGCCGCGGACCAGCTCGGCTATTACGGCGTGCTGCTGCCGACGGGCCGTAGCTGCGAGGACTCCTGGGTGGTGGCCTCGGCCGTCGCGCCGTGGACCGAGCGCCTGCGCTATCTCGTGGCGGTCAGGCCCGGCCTGCAGTCGCCGAGCGTCGCCGCCCGCATGACCGCGACGCTGGACCGGCTGTCGAACGGCCGCCTCTTGATCAACGTCGTCACCGGCGGCGATCCGATCGAGAACAAGGGCGACGGCATCTTCCTCGACCACGACGAACGCTACGCGGTGACGCGCGAGTTCCTCAACGTCTATAGCGATCTGCTGGCCGGCAAGACGGTCAATGTCGAAGGCCAGCACATCCGGATCGAGGACGGCCGCCTGCTGTTCAATCCGGTGCAATCGCCGCGGCCGCCGCTGTATTTCGGCGGCTCCTCGGACGCCGGCATCGACGTCGCGGTCGACACCGTCGACAAATATCTGACCTGGGGCGAGCCGCCGGCACAGGTCGCCGAGAAGATCGCCAAGGTGAATGCCGTTGCCGCGCAGCGCGGCCGCAAGCTGTCGTTCGGCATCCGCCTGCACGTGATCGTGCGCGAGACCAACGCGGAGGCCTGGAAGGCCGCCGACGAATTGATCCAGTACGTCACCGACGACAACATTGTTGCCGCGCAGAAGATCTTCGCGCGGATGGATTCGGTCGGGCAGCAACGCATGGCGCAGCTGCATGGCGGACGGCGCGACAAGCTCGAGATCAGCCCGAACCTCTGGGCCGGCGTCGGCCTGGTGCGCGGCGGGGCCGGCACCGCGCTGGTCGGCGATCCCCAGACCGTCGCCGCGCGGATCAAGGAGTATCAGGACGTCGGCGTCGATACCTTCATCATGTCGGGCTACCCGCATCTCGAGGAAGCCTATCGGTTCGCCGAGCTGGTGTTCCCGCTGCTGTCGCTGGCGCAGCCCGGCAACGTGACGCCGATCCGCGTCAACACCGGGCCGTTCGGCGAGACCATCGGCAACGACTACCGTCCGCAGAAGCAGGCATCGCAATCATGAGTCTCATTGACAGCCTTCCGCGCCGCAAAGCGTTTTCGAGCGAAGTGGATGCCGGTTCGGGTGAAGAAAACGCGTCAAAACAGAAATCTGGAGCTCCGTTCCGATCCCATCGGAACGGAAACAGCTCCAGCGCGCTAAAACTTCCGAAGGTCGACGGCTTGATCCCGTGGATCGTGCCGCTCGGGATCGTGCTGATCTGGCAGCTCGCCTGCGTCACCGGTTTCGTGCCCTCGCGGGTGCTGCCGGCACCGACCGATGTCGCACTGGCCGGGTGGAAGCTGTTGCTGTCCGGTGAGCTGGTCCGCAACATCTGGGTCAGCTTCTGGCGCGCATCGATCGGCTTCGTGATCGGTGGTGGCATCGGCTTCGCGTTCGGCCTCGCCAACGGGTTGTCGCAGCTCTCGGCCAAGCTCACCGACACCACGCTGCAGATGGTGCGCAACATCCCGCATCTGGCGCTGATCCCGCTGGTCATCCTGTGGTTCGGCATCGACGAGTCGGCCAAGCTGTTCCTGGTCGCGCTCGGCGTGTTCTTCCCGATCTATCTCAACACGCTGCACGGCATCCGTACCGTCGACCCGCAGCTGATCGAGATGGGCCGCATCTACGGCATGACTGACGGCGAACTGTTCCGCCGGGTGATCTTCCCGGGCGCGCTGCCGTCGATCTTCGTCGGACTGCGCTTTGCGCTCGGCATCATGTGGCTGACGCTGATCGTCGCCGAGACCATCGCGGCCTCGTCGGGCCTCGGCTACATGGCGATGCAGGCGCGCGAATTCATGCTGATCGACGTCGTCGTGCTCTCGATCCTGATCTACGCCTTGCTCGGCAAGCTCGCCGACAGCGCCTCGCGGGCGCTGGAGCGGCTCACCCTGTCGTGGCACCCCGCCTTCCAGAAGAAGTGAGAATGAGAATGCAAGAAGCGCTTCGTTTCCAGCCGGTCGACGCCGAACCGGTTGACCACGCCGACATCGTCGTGAAGGCGCGGCATTTGCGGCGCGTGGCGGAAGGTGCGGCCCGCGGCCTGTCGCTGACCATCCGCGGCTTGCGCAAGGCGTTCGGCGACAATGAGGTGCTGCGCGGCATCGACCTGCACATCCCGGCCGGCCAGTTCGTCGCGATCGTCGGCCGCAGCGGCTGCGGCAAGAGCACGCTGCTGCGCCTGATCGCCGGCCTCGACGCGCCGACGGCGGGAAGCATCGCGTTCGGTGAAGAACCCCGGGCGCAGGATGTCCGCGTCATGTTCCAGGAGCCGCGCCTGCTGCCCTGGGCGCGGGTGCTGTCCAATGTCGAGGTGGGGCTGGGGCGCGAACGCTCGTCTGCCGACGCGCAGGCCCGCGCCGAGCGGGCGCTGGTCGAGGTTGGCCTCGGCGACAAGCGCGACCAATGGCCGTCGGTGCTGTCCGGCGGACAGAAGCAGCGCGTGGCCCTGGCGCGGGCGCTGGTCTCCCAGCCGCGCGTGCTGGCGTTCGACGAGCCGCTCGGCGCGCTCGATGCGCTGACTCGCATTTCGATGCAGCAATTGCTGGAGCGGGTCTGGCGCGACCAGGGCTTTACCGCGATCCTGGTGACGCACGATGTCGCCGAGGCGGTTGCGCTCGCCGACCGCGTGCTGGTCATCGAGGACGGCCGGATCGCCGAGGATGTCACGATCGACCTGCCACGGCCGCGCCGGCGCGGTTCGGCCGAACTCGCCGCGCTGGAAGGCGAGATCCTGAAGCACCTGCTCGAGGGCAGCGAAGACACATCCGATCTGTGAGGTCGCCATGAATTCCGTCGTCCGCAATGTTTCGATCGAGCCCGCGGTGGCGGCCGATGAATTCCGTGGCGCGATGCGCCATCTCACCGGCGGCGTCAGCGTCATCACCGCCGGGCGGGGCAAGGATATCTCGGGCATGACGGTGACCTCGGTGTCGTCGCTGTCGGTCGAGCCGCCGTCGCTGATCGTCAGCATCAACCGCGCTGCCTCGTCATGGCCGCTGATCGCGCGCCATGGCGTGTTCGGCGTCAACATCCTGACCGCGGATCAGCTCGACATCGCCGAGCGCTTCACCGGCAAGGGCGGCTTGAAGGGCGCCGACCGGTTCACGGGAGCCGAATGGACGACGCGCGCCTCGGGCGCGCCATTGCTGGTCGGGGCACTGACTGCGATCGATTGCGAGGTCGAGGAGGTCATCGAGCGGCATTCGCACGCGATCGTCATCGGTCGCGTGCTCGATGTGATCGCATCGGAGCGCACCGCCGCGCTGGCGTATTGGCACGGCGAATATGTCGCGATCGACCGCGACGAAGACGCCGCCAGGCTGGCCGAAGTCAGCCTGCCGTCACGTCACGTCCATGGTGTGCGCTAGCGCGCTGCTTGTCCGGATCAGGCGTCAGAAGAGCGCGCTCAGCGTCGCCGGGCCATATCACGTTCCAGTGGTATAAATATAAAAGCGCAATAGGAGATTGAATAAGGCAGCTGCCCGCAAGACTCAAGGGATGAATGGCAAGGGAATGGCAAGGGGCTGGCGCGGCATGTTGGCCGTGGCGCTTTCCCGGCAAGCGCACTAAAAGCCGCGGATGTTTCGCAGACGTGACGGTTCGATGAAGCGCGTGGGAGCCTGGCTGTTCTATCTCGTCGGCGCAATCGCCGTCGCGTACCTTGCGCTCTATGCGTATGTGACCTTCACCGGCCGCGACATCACACCAGGCGATCCGATCCGGATCTTTCGCAAGCCCGATGCGCCCAACTATTCGTGAGCCGCGGCGGGGTCGCCCGCCGCTTTCCCTTTCTCAGCCGGCGCTCGCCATGCGCTGATAATCGGGCGCGCCATTGCCGGCCGGGGTGATCGGGATGCCGCCGTCGGCATATTCGTTCAGCTTGTTGCGCAGGGTGCGGATCGAGATGCCGAGGATGTTGGCGGCATGGGTGCGGTTGCCGAGGCAGTGCTTCAGCGTCTCCAGGATCAGGTCGCGTTCGACGTCGGCGACGGTGCGGCCGACCAGCGCGCGGGTGACCTGCTCGGCGGCCAGCGTGGCGTGCGCGACCGCGGGTGCGGTCTTGGCGAGGTCGAGACGGTCGCCGTCGGGGGTCAGGATCGCGTCCGCACCGATCTCGTCGCCCTGCGCCATCAGGACCGAGCGATGGATGGTGTTCTCGAGCTCGCGGACGTTGCCCTGCCAGCGGTTCGCGGTCAGGACGCGGCGGGCCTCAGTCGAGATCGGGCGGACCGCCACGCCGTTGGCTTCGGCATATTTCTTGGCGAAATGCTGCGCCAGCTCGAGGATGTCGGCCGGACGATCGCGCAGCGGCGGGATCTTCAGATTGACGACGTTGAGGCGGAACAGCAGGTCCTCGCGGAAGCTGCCTTCGCGCACCGCCTCCGACAGATTGCGGTTCGAGGTCGCGATGATTCGGATGTCGACCGGGACCGGCTTGGTGCCGCCGACGCGGTCGATCACGCGCTCCTGGATCGCGCGCAGCAGCTTGGACTGCAGGCGCACATCCATCTCGGAGATTTCGTCGAGCAGCAGCGTGCCGCCGGTCGCTTCCTCGAACTTGCCGATGCGGCGCGCCACCGCGCCGGTGAAGGCGCCTTTCTCGTGGCCGAACAGTTCGGATTCCAGCAGGTGCTCCGGAATCGCCGCACAGTTGATCGAGATGAACGGCCGCTTGGCGCGAGCCGAGCGGGAATGGACGTAGCGCGCCAGCACTTCCTTGCCGGTGCCGGACTCGCCGGTGATCATCACGGAGGCATCTGAGCCCGCGATCTGCTGCGCGAGCTTGATCACCCGGCCCATCGCCTCGTCGCGATAGATCAGATCGCGCGCGTCGTTGGCGACTGCGGCGAGCACCGCTGCAATCAGTTCGGGGTCGGGCGGCAGCGGGATGTATTCCTTGGCGCCGGCATGGATCGCGGCGACCGCGGCGCGGGCGTCGTTGGAGATGCCGCAGGCGACGATCGGCACGTGGATGTGTTCGGCCTCGAGCCGCATCACGAGGTCGCGGATGTCGAGGCCGACATCGACCAGCAGGAGGTCGGCGCCCTTGCCGCTGCGCAGCACGTTCATCGCCTGCTCAGCGGCCTCGGCGTGGGTCACCGAGGCGCCGTTGTCCATCGCGATCTTGGTCGCGGTCGTGAGCTGGCCCTTCAGGGTGCCAACGATGAGAAGCCGCATGATGATCTCCTGTTCGTCTGGTCGCGCAGGTTCCGCGCGGTACCGTCAAGTTGTTACGAGCGTTCTGCCTTGATGATTTCGGTCATGGTCACGCCGAGCTTGTCTTCCACCAGCACCACTTCGCCACGCGCCACCAGGCGGTTGTTGACGTAGATGTCGATCGCCTCGCCGACGCGGCGGTCGAGTTCGAGCACGGTGCCCGGTCCGAGCTTCAGCAGGTCGCCGACGTCCATCTTGGAGCGGCCGAGCACCGCCGAGACCTGCACCGGCACATCGAACACGGCCTCGAGGTCGGCCGCGATGCGCGCGGCATTTTCGTCCTCGTTGTAGCCGATGTCGTCGATCCCCGGCGCGTCGGCGGCGTTGAGATCGGGCAGCGGGACGTGGGTGTCGGTGTCGCTCATGGTTCAGCCCTCAATCCTTCAGCCGGTCTGGTCGCGGGACGCCAGATAGCGCCCGACGAGTTCATTGATCTTGCCTTCGATCGCGGCGCGCTCCAGCACCACGCCGCCGTCGGCCCATTCGATCCGGCAGTCGCCGGTCGCAATGGTGGGCTCGGCCAGGATCACCAGCCGGCCCTGGAAACCGGAATGCGCCGCCATCCGCTCGATATTGTCATGCGCCGTCTCGTAGAGCGCGTCATTGATGCGGACCACGAGATGCGGGGTCGCCACCAGATGCGAGAAGCAGTCGGAGACCAGCGCGGTGATCTCGCCGAGCGGTTCGCGTGCAACCAGTTCGGAGCAGAGCTTGCGGGCGACCGCGACCGCGACGTCGACGGCCTCGGTCTCCATCCGCGTCTCGATGCCGGCGAAGCGGGCGGCGATCCCCTTGATCGCGGTGCCGATCTCCTCCAGCGCCTGCGCCGCGCGGCGGTCGCTCTCGACCTTGGCCTCGCGCAGCGCGGCCTCGTAGCCGGCGCGATAGGCCCGCGCCTCGGCGTCGGCGACCTTCTGCGCGACCTCGGCCGGGGTCGGCGCACGCTCGCGCGAACGGTCCGGTGCCGAGAAGTCGGTGTCGAACAGGAATTTTGCGGGCGCGGCCATCAGTACACCAGCTCGTCGTCGGCGCGGTTCTTGGTCAGGGTGATCTCGCCGCGGGCAGCGAGATCCTTGGCGAGGTTGACCAGCAGCGCCTGGGCCTCGTCGACGTCGCGCAGACGCACCGGGCCCATCGCGGCCATGTCGTCCATCAGCATCTTGCCGGCGCGCGAGGACATGTTGCCGAGGAAGAAGCTGCGCACCTCCTCGTTGGCGCTCTTCAGCGCGACGCCGAGCTTGTCCTTGTCGATGTTGCGCATCAGGGTCTGGGCCGAGGCCGAATCGAGCTTGATCAGGTCGTCGAAGGTGAACATCAGCGCCTTGATGCGCTCGGCGGATTCGCGGTTTTCCTCTTCCAGCGAGGTGATGAAGCGGGTCTCGGTCTGGCGGTCGAAATTGTTGAAGATCTCGGCCATCACCTCATGGGCGTCGCGGCGGCGGGTCTGCGACAGGTTCGACATGAACTCGGTGCGCAGCGTCTGCTCGACGCGCTCGATGACTTCCTTCTGCACCGCCTCCATCCGCAGCATGCGGCCGACCACGTCGAGCGCGATGTCCTCGGGCAGGATCGCCAGCACGCGCGCGGCGTGCTCCGGCTTCAGTTTCGACAGCACCACGGCGATGGTCTGCGGGTATTCGTTCTTGAGGTAGTTGGCGAGCACCTCTTCCTGCACGTTGGAGAGCTTCTCCCACATGTTGCGCCCGGCGGGGCCGCGGATCTCGTCCATGATTCCGGTGACACGCTCGGCCGGCAAATACTGCTGCAGCAGCCGTTCGGTGGCGTCGAAATTGCCCATCAGCGCGCCGGAGGCCGACATCCGCGACACGAATTCCAGCATCAAATCCTCGACCACGTCGGCCTCGACGGTGCCGAGCGTCGACATGTGGACCGACAGTTCGCGGACCTCCTCGTCGTCGAGCATCGACCAGATCTTGCCGCCATACTGCTCGCCGAGCGCGAGCATCAGGATCGCGGCGCGCTTCGGACCGGGCAGCGGCTTGCCCTTGGCCCGGCCGTTCTGCCGGCTCGCCAGCGTCGAGAGGACGGTGGCGATGTCGTTGGCGTTGGTGGTCTGGGGTACGGCGGCCATGTCAGTTCTCTACCGGCTCGCTCAGCCATTGACGGACGATGGAGACGGTTTCGTTCGGATTGCGTTCGGCGAGTTCGCCGACCCGGTGCACGGCCTGGGCGTGGACCTGGCCCTGGATCTGGGCGACGTCGATCAATTGCGCAGCGCCGCTGCCGCTTGGGATCAGCGCCTGGCCGGTTGCGCCGGCGCTCTCGGCATGGGCTTCGGCCAGCGCCGGCACGCCCGCACCGCCCGCCAGCGACGGAATGACGTCGGCCGCCACGATGCGCTTGACCAGCGGGCGGACCACCATGAACAGCACGACGAGGCCGAGCATCATCATGACGCCGAGCTCGATGACGTACATCACGTCATCCTTGGTGAATTGCAGCATGCCGAGCAGGCCGGTCGGCTCGGCGATCGGCTGCGCGGTCGGCGGCTCGGCAAAACGGAGGTTGACGACCTCGACCTGGTCGCCGCGCTTCTGGTCGAACCCGATCGCGGAGCGGACCAGGGCGGCGATGCGGTCGAGCTGCTCCTTGGTGCGGTCCTGGTAGACCATCTCGCCTTTTTCGTTCTTGGAGTAGGCGCCGTCGACCAGCACCGCGACCGAGATGCGGTTGACGCGGCCGGCCTCGGTCACCTCGGTCTTGGTGGTGCGGGAAATCTCGTAATTGTTGGTTTCCTCGCTCTTCTTGCTCTGGTCGCGGGCGCGGGCGGCGTTGTCCTGGTTCTGGTTGCCCGGCAGCTCGTTGGCGACGGTGACCTGGCCGGAATTATCGGCGGTGAGGCTCGATTCCTCGCGGGTCTGGGTCGAGCGCAGCACGCGGCCTTCGGGGTCGAACTTGTCCGAGGTCTGGGTGATCTTGTTGTAGTCGAAGTCGGCGGAGAGCTGGACGCGGGCGCGACCGGCGCCGACCACCGAGGAGACGATGTCCTCGACCTGCTTGCGCATTCGCTTCTCGAAGGCGGCGCGGCGCTCGTCGCCGACCGCGGCATCGGCATCGGATTGGGCGCCGTCGGCGAGCAGCTGGCCGGCCTCGTCGACAATCGAGACCCGCTGCGGCTTCAGCCCGTTGACGGCAGAGGCGACGACGTGGCGGATCGCGCGGATTTGCTGCGGCTCCAGCGCGCCGCGCACCCTGAGCACGATCGAGGCGGAGGGTTCCGGCGTCTCGCGCGAGAACAGCGGCTTTTCCGGCAGCACGAGGTGGACGCGCGCGGCCTGGACGCGGTCGATGGCGCGGATGGTGCGGGCGAGCTCGCCCTCCAGCGCCCGCAGGTGATTGATGTTCTGGACGAAGCTCGTGGTGCCGAGCGCGTCCGACTTGTCGAAGATCTCGTAGCCGACGCCGCCGCCCTTGGGCATGCCGCCCTCGGCGAGCTTCATCCGGAGCCGCGTCACCTTGTCCTTCGGCACCATGATCGCGGCGCCGTCGCTGCGCAGCTCGAACGGGATCGCCTGGCGCTCCAGCTCCTTGATAATGGCCGAGGAATCCTCGGTCGACAGGTCGGTGAAGAGGGTGGTCATCTGCGGCGTGGTGACGCGCATGATGACGAACGCGAAGAAACCGATCAGGGCTGCGGTGACCGCAACCATGGCCGCGAGGCGGGCCGCACCTAGACCTCTGAAGAAAGCAACCAGACTTTGCACCAACGGCCCCCAGGGATTCGGCCCACGCGGGTCCGACTGGGCAAATATTGCCTAGGGTATGGTTTCCATATGGTTAACGAAGGTTAAGAACCGCGGCAAAAACGCGGACATCAAAAAAACCGGCTTCGCAAAGCGAGGCCGGTTTTCGTCAAATACCACTCTTTAGGAGAAACTTACTGCCGGTACTGCTGGATACGCGTCGTGCGCAGTCCGGCCAGACCATGCTGGTCGATCGAGAACTGCCAGGAAAGGAATTCATCGACGGTCAACGTGTAGCGGCTGCAGGCCTCCTCAAGGGAGAGCAGGCCGCCGCGGACCGCAGCGACGACTTCGGCCTTGCGGCGGATGACCCACCGTTTGGTACCGGGGGCCGGCAAATCCGCAATCGTTAACGGGCTGCCGTCAGGCCCGATGACGTATTTCACCCTCGGGCGATGGGGTTCTGTCATGGCGTACTCACAAACTCTCAACCACTGAACTCGCGATTGGTAACCTACGCCCACCGGTTTAAAATTTGCCTAAGCCCAAGCGTTCAATACGAATCTCGTTGGAACGGCCGGGAACAGGGCGGCGGATTAGGCGCTTGGGAGCGGTGACGCCGGTTTTCACCCCTCCCATCCGGCCGCCTGGCTAGCCACACCTGCGGCTGATCCAGCCCCGCTAGCAGCAGAAGCCAACCTTTCCTTCCGGCATCTTCCCGCTGTGTCGTCGACCTCATGCGAGGTGAACATTGGTCAAGCTTCCCACCTGTTCAACTATCCTTGATCTCCGCGGCGACGTCGCGCGTAACCAGGCGCCTTTGCCTGCGTAGGAGAGATTGTCCGCTCACCGCCGGCGGGCGCGGTTTCCAATCCTTCCATCCGAGCCTTTGTCATGATGATGAACAGACGCACCTTCTCGACCGCCTTGCTTGCCGGCGCCGCAGCTTCGCTGGTGTCTTCGCGCGGCATCGCCGCAACCACGCCGCCGGTGAAGGCGCGCAATGTCGTGTTGGTGCACGGCCTGTTAGCCGACGGCTCGTGCTGGTCCGAGGTCATTCCGCGCCTGCAGGCCGCGGGGCTCAATGTGACGTCCGTGCAAAATCCGTTGACCACGCTGCCGGAAGCGGTCGCCTCGGCGCAGCGTGTGCTCGATCGTCAGGACGGCCCGACCGTTCTGGTCGGCCATTCCTTCTCCGGCATGATCGTCACCGAGGCCGGCGTGCATCCGAATGTTTCGGCGCTGGTCTATATCGCCGCGCGCGCACCCGATGCGGATGAGGACTACACTGCGCTCGCCAAAACCTATCCGACGCCGCCCGCGAGCGCAGGCATCGTGTTCGATGGCGACGAGGGACGGCTGAATGAAGCAGCGTTCCTGCGCGATTTCGCCGGCGACATCCCGGAAGCGAAAGCAAAGGTGCTCTATGCCGTGCAGCAGCCGTTCCACAAGCAGCTGCTGTCAGGCAAGACCAGCCACGCGGCCTGGCGCAGCAAGCCGAGCTACTACGCTGTCTCGACCGGGGACCGCACCATCAATCCGGATCTCGAACGCTTCATGGCCAGGCGGATGGGCGCCACCACGATCGAGGTGAAGGCCAGCCATCTCGCGCTGATCTCGCAGCCTGAGCCGATTACGCGGCTGATCCTCGACGCCGCGGGCCGGTCGGAGTGAGTGTCGCCAATAAGCGTGCCTCGCGACGTCACCGCCGGAGCAAAAACCGACGCTTGAACGGAATGGTTTCCCCGACAATGCGCGCGCGATCGAAACTGGCAAATGGCCGATATCCGGCACGATTCAAATTATCATCAGGGGCAACAGGTTTGACGGAGCGGCGACGACTGTCAGTTCTGGACCAGCAGCGATCCGGTGCGCGCGATCCTCGGCATTTCCCGGTCAACCGTGTCCTCCGCAGGCTTGCGCTTGGCGCTGAGCGCGTTCAGGAGCGCCGCAGCGACAATCATCATCAAGACGCCGCCGAGACTGAGTGCGATCTGCATCGAAAGCCGGTTCGAGACGTCGAACAGATCAAACTGGCAGATCAGCGTCAGGAGCACGCCGAGACAATAGATCGGCAGCGAATTCTCGCCGCAACGCCTCGCGCCGCGCAGCATCGGTGTCGACAGCCCTCGCCAACCCTGCGGAACGAGCCATGACGCCACGATCGCGAGAGCCAGGAAATGCAGCAGCCGCAACGGGCTCAGATTCGATTTGTCCAGTGGAAATAACAAATCCGTCAAAGCCTGCGGCACCAGCGGCTTGATGTGCTGGCCGAGTGCAAGGACCAGGCTCAACGCCAGAAGGAGAACGGAAACAGCCAGCGCGGAGCGCGACGTCACCCATCCCCGGATTTTCTTCCCCTCGACCACATACCAAGCGCCCAGCACGACCAGCAACTGCCAGGCCAGCGGATTGAAGAACCACACGCCGCCGGGCCAGGCAGGAACCCGCCAGCCGAAGAGGTGCACCAGCGCATAGAGCAACAGCGAGAGGCCAAGCGTCACGTTTGGTGCGCGCAGCAGCAGCCACAACAGCGGCGCGAACAGGACGTGAAAGATCACAAAGACCGGCAAGACATCGGCATTGACGGGGCGGTATTGCAGAATCGCGGCATGTGCAAGCGTCGCGCCCGGACGCTCGAACAGAACCCGCGTGTTGCTCTCGTCGGCAAGACGATCGCTGCCCGCGATGTAGACGAGGACGGCGCAAGCGAGTGTAAGCAGGAGCAGGGCGGCATAAATGTCCCATCCGCGCCGCAACGAGCGGCCGATCATGCCTCTCCAGCCGTCGCGCTGACGCGTTCTTCCGTAGGCCAGCGCGCAAGTCATGCCTGAGATGAACATGAATATTTCGGCGGCATCGCAAAAGCCGTAGCTGCGCAGCGTCAGCCAGCTCCCGACGTTGTTTGGAATGTGGTCGAGAAAGATCCACCATAGCGCGATGCCGCGGCAAACGTCGATGCGCGGGTCGCGGTCGGTCGATCTGAATTCCGGCGGAGTTTCGCCGATCATTCGCTTCGAGGTGTGGGTTCGGTCATGCATCTGTAGATCTGTCCGGCCTGCGCGTACGGCCTCATCGGGCGTCGGCCCGTGAGACGCCCGGATGCTCCGAGGCGCGCGTGCCGGACTAGCCTCCGGCCAAGCCACAGGATTGTACGCTCGGCTACCCCAGGGGTGGCGGCGCTTTAGCCGGCCAGCCGCAATCGCGGGGCCCGGGTGGATCGCCGTCTTCCGGTGGCGCCGGCAAGGCCTCGCCGATGCGAGGTATCAAAAGCTGCTTTCGCATTTCGGCGAGGCGGGCACGACAGTACTCATGATAAAGCATGTCGAATATGGTGGACATGATCGAACGCCTTCCTGATCACTGAGGTTGAATTCCCACGTGACAGATTTCGACCATTTCAATCGACGGCCAAAAGCCAATGGTGCCGCCGGCATTTTATGTCCGACAAGTTCTGCTTAGCGATTTGGCCAAAGCAGCGAAATAAAATCGGTATCTGCAATCATTCAAACATTCAAAGTAACCTGCCCGCGGCTCCGTAAACCGGATCAATTGCGAACAGGGGCATCGCGCTTGCGCGCTGCCAAGGGCGTCTAATGAATCCGATGGCGGCAATTACAGATAGTGCCGTCGCAACCGTCTCCTCCTAAGGGAGAAATAAAGGCCGCGACTTTCGCGATCAGTATATAGGTAATATTCTGACCGGTACGTGAACTAGTTCACATCAGCATCGATCACAAGCAGTTCAATCTAGCAGATCGACAGCGTGGCTTCTTGGATTTGTGCGCACGGACCCTGAAAAGGCCGGTGCGCGAATTGCAAAATGCAGACACTGATAATGGTGTGCCGCAGTATTTCATCCTGATGTTCTGTAAAGGCTGGAGGTCCCCATGCCTACGGACGCAGCCAATTTTGCATCGTATCGATTTTCGACGCGCGACCTTCCGGAGCGGATTCGTATTCCTCTATGGCGCGAGCACTTTGGGCGATGCGTCGTGCATGCCGATATCGAGCCGCTGTCGAACATTCCACTTCAGGCTGATGCGTCGCTGCAGGCGGTTCAGGGCTTGCGTACCCTCGCGCTGAAGGGCACTTCGATGCGCTTCAAGCGTTTGCAGACGAACCTGGCCGATGGCGATGATTCCATCGGTCTCATCTTCTGCTCTCCCGGCAGAAGTCAGCTATCGCAGCTCGGCCGGGAAGTTGAGCTTCGCTCGGGTGATGCAATCGCAATTCTGCATTCCGAGCCCGTCAGCGTGATCTATGTCGATGGATTGCAATTCGGTCTGGCCGTGCCGCGCGCGGAGCTTGAGCAGCGCGTGACGAACGTCGAAAGCCTGGTCATGCGACCGATCGGGCACCGGACAGAGGCATTCCGACTATTCGCGGCATATCTGAAATCGGTCCACAAGGCGAGAGCGCTGGCCGCCCCAAAACTTCATCATACGGTCGTGACCCACATCTACGATCTCGCCGCTCTCGCGATCGGCGAACCTCCCGCCTTGGGCGAGAGCAGCGCGAGCGCCGTCGTGGCTGCGCGGCACAGTGCAGCACTCGACTACATCACTGCACACTATCAGGAGCCTGGGCTCAGCGTTCAAACGGTCGCACGTCGCCAGGGCATCTCACCTCGCTATCTGCAGCGCCTGATGGCGTCATCGGGAACGTCGTTCACGGAGCGCTTGAACGAATTGCGTCTCCAGCGGGCGTTCGAATTGCTGACCGGGTCTCACGCCCGCCGTCAGCGAATTTCCGACATCGCGCTGGAGGTTGGCTTCTCGGATGTTTCGCATTTCAATCGCTTGTTCCGAATTCGCTTCGGCGATTCTCCGCGCGGCGCCCGAAGGGGGGCCAACTGAGCCGCGCTGCCGTTATCGGCATGTGCATGCCCGCCTTTATCGCGGGGGTGCCGGCCGCCAGGACAGGTCGTCGGACCAAAGGTAGATCGCGATCGCTGCCTGTAACAAGGCGATGCCGATCCAGAAAACCGGCGAGTGATGGATGGGTCGTCGATCGCTCGGAGCTGGCTTCATTCGATCAACTCATTGCGCCGGAGTATCGAGGCCGGCGATATCTGAGGCGGATGTTGTGGCGCCTCGCGGAACCCGGCCATAGGCGCGCATCGATAAGGCTCGATGCGCGCTAGGAACCGAGAGTGTCGCTCAGGCGGACCGCTCCTTGCAAGACATCCCTTGCGAGAGCCCCCGCGCGCCGCTGGCGCGGTTGCATCGGTTGCAAAGCAGAGTGAGCTAGCTCACGGCGTGTGCGCGCGCAACGCATCATTGTCGGGGCGTCGCATCGGAGCGACGAATGGAAAACGAAGGACCCTGACATCATGGCCAATATCGACCACAAGCAAGGCACCTATACGATCGCCGCCAATTCGAGCCAGCCGTTCACGTTCTGGTGGGGCAAGGATTCGAAAGCGCCGAACGAGTTTTTCGACGTATCGATCGCGCCGCATTTCGAGAAGAACCGGACCTCGATGGAGCCCCTGCACGAAACCGACCGGGCCGTCTACTGGGATCACCGTGGCGGTGTCGGGGTCGTGCTGATCCTGACCTTGCGGAATCGCAACAATTTTCCGGTGACGTTCGAAGCCAATCACGTCCGCATCTATTGATACGGCGAGGACATGGAGCAGGCCGCGCCGGTTGCGCGGCCGGCACATGCCAAGCCTGTCAGCCATGACTGGCGTTCGGGGCCCGTGAGTTTGGCGGGACAGCCTCGCGCTCGGTCATTCCACTCCGGCCGCGTTCCTACTCGCCGGCAGTCGGCGGCAGCCGTTCCCGGAGCACTGCGATCTCGAGCATGACGGTGATGGCGATGGTCCTGAGGCGCGCATTCTCGGTCATGGTCTCGGCAAGCTGCGGGTGGGATGCCACGGCATGGCTTGGAGTGGTCTGGGCGCGATCTGGCGGTGTCGGGCGTGTCGGGGTCACGGGCTAGCTCTTGCCGGCGGTCAAGGTGCGCAGCCTGGGCAGCTGCGGAGTTTCAGGGCGGAATCGGCGTTTAAGCGCGGAACCTGAAGATAACGTCCGCTTGCTTACAGGAAGCTGACGCGTAGCAATTTATTGCTGTTTATGTCTGTCGAGGTCGCATGGGAAGCATGGGGCCCTGGCACTGATTTGCCCGACGGCGCAATCCTCCGTCGCAAAAAACCAAATGCAGGACTCGGACAGTCCTGTCGCGAGAATGCGGAAGTATGACTTGCAGGCCATACCGCATATCCAGTGTCGTCCCTGCGAAAGCAGGGACCCATCGCCACCGAAGTTCTTTGTTGTGTGTTGCTGCGATGACAAGTCCCGCCAGCAACACCCGCCGCGGAGTATGGGTCCCTGCTTTTCGCAGGGACGACAGGTGTTTATGCGGCAACTCGCGATGCGCAAACGCGCACGCGCAATTTCCGCAAAGCCGAGTGCTGGATTGGGAAGATGCAGCGAAGCCGTAGCTTAGCTGCTGCTGCTCGTCGCGCCGCGCACCACGCGCTTGATCTTGTCGGTGGTGTAGGTCTGGCCGCCGATCGAGAGCAGCGGCGGCGAGGCGGTCAGGTCGACGGAGTCGACCAAGCCCTGAATCTCGGTCGAGATGGCGAGGTCGTTGCCCTTGGAATCCTTGCCGGTCGCGGTCAGCGTGTAGGTGCCGGCCGGCCATTGCGTGCCGTCAGTGCCCTTGCCGTCCCAGACGAAGCTGGCGTTGCCCTGATTCAGGTTGAAATTGCCGGAATAGGCGGTCTGGCCGGTCGCGCTCGTGATCGTGATGGTGGCGCTGGTGGCTTGCGGGGACGCCAGATTCCAGGTCGCGGATTTGTTGAACTGGGTCTTGCTGCCGTCGACCGCGACCGTGTTGCCGACATAGGCCAGTGCCTGGGTCGACTGCGCGCTCTTCTCGATCGCGATCAGCTGCTTCAGCTGATCGTTGGATTTCAGCTGCTGCTCGACGCCCGCGAACTGCACGAGCTGCTGGGTGAACTGGTTGGTGTCGAGCGGGTCGAGCGGGTTCTGGTGCTGCAACTGCGTGGTCAGCAGCGTCAGGAAGGTCTGGAAATTGTCGGCGATGCCCTGCGACGAGGTCGTCAGGCCGCCGCCGGTGCTGCTGCTTCCGGAGCTCGTTCCGTTGCTGGTGCCCGGGGCTGAGACGACGGGCGTCGGCATGGTTGCATCGACTGCCATGGTGAACTCCTCACACTCTGATATCGACGCCGCCGAGGGCGCTGCTTGCACGGCCGTAGGAGCGGCCTGCCACCGCGGCGGGAGCATTGTCTTCTTCGGCAACGATCAAACGATGAGCGTTCGGATTGGACTGGCCATTGTTGTTCTGGCCCGACTGCGACTGGTCGCGCAGGCTGAACTGCAATCCGCCATTGCCGGTCGACAGGCCGGCATTGTCGAGCGCGCGCTGCAATTGGTTGGCGTCCTGGCGGAGCATCGACAGCGTTTCCGGCCGTTCGACGGTGAGATGCGAGGTCACCTGGCCGTTGCGATCGACATCGATGCGGACATCGATGCGGCCAAGCTCGGCGGGGTCGAGCCGGATCTCGAAGCGGCTCTTGCCGCTCTTGGCAGAGGCGGCGATCTGCATCGCAAGCCCGCTGAGCGGCACGGCGGCGGCTTGCGCGGCGTTGGTTACGGTCAATTGCGCGGTCGCAGACGGCGTCGTCTGGCTGGTCGGCAGTTGCGGCTGGAGTGCATTTGCCGCCTGCGCGCTGGGATCGGGCGTCGTGAGCTGGGCTTGCGCAGCCGCGTTGCCGCCGGCCGTCGGCGCCGGCGCAGCGTTGCCGTCGCCGCCTGCATCGGCCTTGATGGCATCGGCTGCGCCGTCTGCGGTGGCCTTCGCCTTGCCGGATACAGCCGCCGGCTGCGTGGCCGCGGGAACGATGTTGGTCGGAGCAGCCTGCGCGGTGTTGGCGTTGCCCTGGGCCGCGCCGTCCTGGCCGGTTGGCGTCGTCGCGGTCGCGTCCTTTGCGGCCACCTGTGCCTTGGCTTGCGTCGTCGTCTTCGTGGCGGTCGTTCCCGCGGCGACGGTGGCGGCGAGTGTCGCATCGCCGGTCGCCGTCGCTGCGCCCGAAACCGTTGCCGCATCTGTCGTGATGACCTGTCCCTCGGTCTTGACGCCGGCCGCCTTGGCGACCTTGTCGGCATTCGCCGCGGTGGTCGCCGCCGTTGCGGTGTCGGCGCCGGCAGGCGCACCGCTGCCGGCCGCCGCACCGGTGCCGGCGATGGCGGAGCTGGCGGCGATGGCCGCAGCCGCAATCGCAAGCGGTGCTGCCGGCTGGCCGGATGGTGCGGTCGCCGTCGCTGTCGGGTCGGTCGCCGGTGCAGCGGCGACGGGAACGGCGACCACGGCGTTGGCCGCTGTCGCATTGGATGGGGCCGGCTGCGGCACGGCTTGCGTCGTAGCCTTGTCGCCGGTGGATTGCGTATCGGTGCTCGACTTCGCGTCGTCCGATTTCGATTTCGACTTGGTCTTGCGCGGCGCGTCGCTGGCGCTATCGACCTTGTTGTCATCGCGCGAGCTGCCGGAATCCCGCGACGTCCGGTCGGGGGCGGTGCTGGTGTCGCGGGAGCGCGCATCGGTCGTCGAGGTCGAATCGTCGGACCGGCGCGCGGGCGCCGGTTGGGCGTCGTACCGGTTGTTGTCGCTTGTGGACGCAGTATTGCTGTCGACCAGCGCGGCAAAGCCGTCGTTCCCCGCCTGCGAAGCGGGATCGGGCCGCGCCGACCGTGTCGTCGGGCCCTGAAAAGACCGGCTTGCCAATGCTTCCGACGTGACGCTGACCACTGCCAACCCTCGCAAATGAGACTTCCGGCCTTTTGTCAGCAAGGAGCGGGCCAACCGTTGGGTTTAACAAATGGCTAGTTATTTCAGCTGGTTAAGAGCCGTGCGCACGGCCTGGAACAGGTTCCCGGCAGGCCCCGTTTTTGCCCGGCGGCAAGATTTGCCGTCCGCGCACGGCAAGGTACGGATTCCGCCGGATTGCCTCGCCGGAATACGGCCTATATTAAAGGTGGCCTCCGACGCGTCCCGAACCGACTGAACCGGCCTTGGACGCGTTCTAAGGCTCTCTGGACAAAGGCTTTTTCCAATTTCGTCGCGGAGCGCATAAGCTCGCCGCGACAGTGACCAATGACCGATTAGAGATGCTCAACAGTCTGGATCTTGAAGGCCGCCCTGAAGACACACGGATCGTCGTTGCCATGTCCGGCGGCGTCGACTCCTCGGTGACGGCTGCGCTGTTGAAGTCGCAGGGCTATGACGTGGTCGGGATCACGCTGCAGCTCTACGACCATGGTGCTGCGACCCATCGCAAGGGCGCCTGCTGCGCCGGCCGCGACATCCACGACGCGCGCAATGTCGCGGAGCGGATCGGCATCCCGCATTACGTGCTCGATTACGAAAGCCGCTTCAAGCAATCCGTGATCGACAATTTCGCCGACAGCTACGCGCTCGGCGAGACGCCGGTGCCATGCATCGAGTGCAACCGCTCGGTCAAGTTTCGCGATCTGCTCTCGACCGCGCGCGAGCTCGGCGCGCAGGCGCTGGCCACCGGACATTATGTCGCCTCGCGCCGGCTTGCCGACGGATCGCGCTCGCTGACTTGCGCGGCGGATGCCGATCGTGACCAGAGCTATTTCCTGTTCGCGACCACGCGCGAGCAGCTCGACTTCCTGCGCTTCCCGCTCGGCGACATGACCAAGCCGCAGACCCGCGAGCTGGCGCGGCGCTTCGATCTCGAGGTCGCCGACAAGCAGGACAGCCAGGACATCTGCTTCGTGCCGACCGGCCGCTACACCGACATCATCGGACGGCTGAAGCCGAATGCGATCGCGCCGGGCGACATCGTCGATCTCGCCGGCAACGTCATCGGCCAGCACCAGGGCATCGTTCATTTCACCGTCGGCCAGCGCAAGGGCCTCGGCATCGCCTCAGGCCACCCGCTCTATGTGGTCAAGCTCGATGCGGCGACGCGCCGGGTCGTGGTCGGGCCGCGCGAGGCGCTGCGGATGGATCGCATCGCGCTGCGCGACGTCAACTGGATCGGCGACGGCGCGCTGGACCGCGTGATCGGCGAGGGCATCGAGATCTATGTCCGCGTGCGTTCGACGCGCGCGCCGCAGCCGGCATGGTTGCGCGCCGCCGATGGCGGCTATGAGGTCGAGCTCGTCGCCGGCGAGGAGGGCGTGTCGCCCGGCCAGGCCTGCGTGTTCTACGATGCAGCCTCCGGGCAGGCGCGTGTGCTCGGCGGCGGCTTCATCAGGAGCGCGAGCGCGAGCCGCGTCGCACGGGCCGCGACGCAGGATGCGATGGCGCCGCTCGCGGAAGCGGTTCGCGGCTAGACAGAAGAAACATCGGGGCAGGGAATGGCTGGGGACATCGACCGCGAGGGGGTCGAAAAGGCGTATGGCCGCTGGGCACCGATCTACGATCTGGTGTTCGGCAAGGTGTTCGATCAGGGCCGGCAGTCGACGATCGCGGAAGCCGACCGGATCGGCGGACGTGTGCTCGATGTCGGCGTCGGCACCGGGCTGTCGCTGTCGGAATATGCGCGCACCACAAGACTGTGCGGCGTCGATATTTCCGAGCCGATGCTGCGGCGGGCGCTCAAGCGCGTGCGCGCGCTGGGCCTCAGCAATGTCGAGACGCTGGCGGTGATGGACGCCAAGAACCTCGCATTCCCGGACGCGTTCTTCGACGCGGTGGTCGCGCAATACGTCATCACCGCAGTACCCGATCCCGAGGCGACGCTCGACGATTTCATCCGCGTGCTGAAGCCGGGCGGCGAACTGATCCTGGTCAATCACATCGGCGCCGAGAGCGGCCCGCGCCGCATCTTCGAGCTCGCCTTCGCGCCGCTGGCGCGGCGGCTTGGTTGGCGTCCGGAATTTCCATGGGAGCGGCTGACCAATTGGGCCGCGAAACATGGCGGCGTTAGCCTCGCGGAACGCCGGCCGATGCCGCCGATGGGGCATTTCTCGCTGATCCGCTTCCGCAAATCGTGAGGCTTGCTGCGATTTTGACGGGAACATCGGCGCGTCGTCACGGTTTTCTCGTCATGAGGATCAATCGAACGCTCGCTTTATCCTGTGCCCTGATCATGGCGCCCGTCGTTGCCGCGGCGCAGGCGCCGCCGACATCAGCCACGCCGCCGGCACAGACCGCGCCGCCGGCGCCGTCGCGCGCCGCCGCCAATTGCGCGCCGCAGCAGCCTTCGCACCCAGCTGTTGCGGTTCCGGAGGGAACCACCACCGGGCAAGCTTTGGGCGACAAGCTCGCCAGATCCGACGGCGTGCTGTGTCCGCCGGCCGGCGTCGACCCCGAAATGCGTGCGCCGACCCCGCAAGGCGGCAACACGCCGGTGATTCCTCCACCCGGCGGCCCCGGTGGCGACCCCTCGGTCAGACCAAAATAGCCTCTATCTGCAATAGTTTGCGATCCCGTCCGGGTTTGCTTGACAGGCGTGCGCGCCACTCTTTATATGCCGCGCGTTCGCACCCGCGGCTTGCATGCCGCCGATCGCGAGCCCATGGCGGGGTAGCTCAGCTGGTTAGAGCACGGGAATCATAATCCTGGGGTCGGGGGTTCGAGTCCCTCTCCCGCTACCAAGGCTGCGAATTCGTACGCCAGCCTACGATTTTCTGCGATTTCGAGCGCTCGGTGTTGGCGCCGGGACTTACCGCATCTGCTCCGACTGCCACCAGGAAGTATTAGAAGCACTATTCGCCTCGACCAATTTGCGCGTCAATGAACGCCAGGCTCGGATAATCGAGATACCCCGCATCCGACCCGCCATAGATCCCGACCGGCTGTGGCGAGTTGTAGGGACCACCAGCTCGTATCCGCGCCGGGAGGTCCGGGTTGGCGAGAAAGAGGCGGCCGAACGCGACTGCGTCCACCTCGCCGGAATTGACGATGTCGGTGGCACGCTCGGGCGTGATGCCGGCATTGACGATGAGGGGCCCGCGATAATGCGCGCGGAATAGCGCAAGCATTCGCTCGTAGTCCGGCGCTCCGGTCCACGCGTTGGTGTCTGCAAGGTGCAGATAGGCGAGCCCCGCGGTCTGCAGCCAAAGCGCGAGCCGTCCATAGGTGTCTTCCGGCTTCGGGTCCCGCGTGCTGTTGTAGTCGGCAAAGGGCGACAGCCGCAGTCCGATCCGCGATCGCGGCATCACGTCGGAAATCGCCGCAACGATTTCGAGAAGCAATCTGGAGCGCGCTTCGATGCTTCCGCCGTAGTCGTCGGTTCGCAGATTGATCGTCGGTGAGAGAAACTGGTGAACCAGATAGCCGTTGGCGCCGTGAATCTCCACGCCGTCAAAGCCGGCGCGAACGGCGTTGGCGGCCGCCCGTCGAAACTCGTCCACGACGGCCTGAATCTCCGCGGTGGTCATCGCACGCGACGACGTGGCCGCGACGCGCACATAAGCGCCGTTGGCGAGCAGCGCCCATACCTGCAGCTGTTCCAGATCGTCATTCACGCCCGATGGCGACAGCGGCTGCTTGTTGGACAACAGGCCGCGCGCGCTGGCGCGGCCGGCGTGCCAGAGCTGGGCGACGATCCGGCCCCCTTGCTTGTGGATCCGCTCGACGACCGCCTTCCAGCCCTCGGTCTGCTCGTCGGTCCACAGGCCGGGCGTTCGATCAAAGGCGTTGGACATCGGTCCTACATTGATGCCCTCGCTGATAATCAGGCCGGCGCCGGCGCGCGCCGCGTAGTATTCGCCGGCGGAATCATTGATGACACCATGTTCGTCGGCGCGCGAACGCGTCATCGGCGCCATGACGATCCTGTTCGGGAGACTGAGGTCGCCGAGGGCCGTGGGACGAAAGAGACCTGCCATGTTGTTCACCTTCGGTTGGGCTGTTCGCAGGGTTGGCGCCGGCAGCTAGTGCCGCAGGACCGTCGTGTAATTCGCAGGGATCCATTCAAACCGGCCGTCCGTGGCGCGCACGTGTCCCAGGCCCGGAAAGGCAATGTGGGCGGCGGCGATCCACGTGTCGGTTCGCGCAGCATCCGAGAACGCTGCCACGCGTCTGGCCTCGGCCGCGAGCGGATCGCTGTCATAGGTCACGGTCACGGCGGGATCCGGAAACTGGATCGGGGCGACGTGGACGAGGTCTCCCCACACCAGCAGCCGATGCGGTCCGCTCGTCACCTCGTATGAGGTGTGGCCCGGCGTATGGCCGAACGTCGGGATCGCGCGAATCCCGGGTGACAGCTCTGCGCCCTGCTGGAACGGCCGCACGCGGCCGGACTCCAGATAGGGCTTCAACGAAGCGCGATCGCCTTCGAACATCGGCTTGAGGAAGGCTGGTGCCTGGTCCTCGCTTTTCGGATCGAGCCAGTAGTCAAGGTCGTTCTGGCTGACCCTGACGATCGCGTTCGGGAACGCTACCTTGCCATGCGGAGCTATGCCTCCGACGTGATCGGCATGGAGGTGCGTGAGATAGACCTCGTCGATCTGCTCGGGCCGGTAGCCGGCAGCGATCAGGTTCTCGACGAGATGACCGCAGCAGTCTCCGTACAGGCTGCCCGCGCCGCTGTCGATCAGCACGAGCTTGCTCCCGGTGTTGATCAGGAAAGCGTTGATCGAACCTTCCACGGGGGCAGCAAGCCGCTCCGTAGCGAGACGGGATTCGGCTTCGCCGGGATGTGCATCCGAAAGCCTCACGGCCTTGCGGCTCCCATCGGCCGCCGCCTCGTTCCGGGTCATCACCTCATGAACGGGGAAGGGGTGGGTGCCATCGAGCAGCGCCGTGATCTCAAGCTCGCCAAGCATGATCCGGTAGAAGCCGGGTGCCTGCGTGTGTTGCAATGGAGCGGCCGCATCGCAGCTGCCGCCCAGCAGGAGGCACGCGATTGCGCTCGCGATAAGCGTGCGGACCGGGGTCATGATCGTCTCCATTGTCGTGCGCGATCAGACGGCCGTTGTCCAACCGTCGAGAAAATCGAGCAGCAATCTGGTCACCGTTTCGGGCTGCTCCTCATGCGGAAGATGGCCGCAGCGCTGGATCGGCGCCACCCGCAGGTTCTCGGCCATCTCGCTCCAGACCGCTTGCATATCGAACAGCTTTCCGACGGCGCCGAAGTCCTCTCCCCAGATCGAGAGCACGGGACACGCGATCTTGCTGTCGGCATCCGCAAGGTCCTGCGCGATGTCCTCCGGGCCGGCCCGGTAGTCCGACAGGGCTCCGCGGACGCCGCCTTCGGCGGCAAAGGCCTTCACATAGGCGGCGATTGCTTCATCGGAGATGCTCTGCGGATCGTGACACCAATCGGAGAAGAAGTGACGCAGCCAGATCTCTTCGCGGCCCGCCAGCAGGGCTTCGGGCAGGTCGGCCACCTGGTGAAACAGGAAGAACCAGTACTGCCGCGCGATCCGTGCGTTCATGTCGCGCGCGACGATCCGCGTCGGCACGTTGTCCATCACGACGAGCCTGTCGACCAGCGCGGGATGGTCCTTCACAAGGCGCGTGGCAACCCGCGCGCCGCGATCGTGCCCAACCAGTGCGAACCGGCCGATGCCGAGAGCCTCTGCCAGCTTGACGATGTCATTGGCCATGGTCCGCTTGTCGTAGCCGGTCGAAGGCTTGTCGGTGTCGCCATAGCCGCGCAGGTCGGGCGCTATCACGCGATATCGACGAGCAAGCTCGGGAATCTGGAAGCGCCAGGCGTAGCTCGTCTCGGGAAAGCCGTGGAGCAGGATGACCGGTGGACCGGAGCCCGCGTGACGATAATGCTGACGGATGCCGTTGGCCCTGATCGTGTCGTGTCCGACGTCGTCCATTGCGATCTGATCCCCTGAACCGGCGCGGGCGGCCTCGATCTTGTTCCGATGTTGATCCAAAACAAGTCCGGCTGATTGCACATCCTGGCGCGCGGTTGTACGATTGCGTCCAGGTTGAAGTGAGGATGCTGCCGGTTGTGGCTCCCAATTCCGTCTGGCCCCCCACGTGATCGGGCGAAAATCCAAGACATTTCGACCGGTATCGGCCTCAATAAGTGATCAGACAGCTGCGATTGCCGATGGCGGGAGCAGGGACGACGAATTGCGTTCGTGTGCGATTTGGATCGTCAAATCGAGGATTGCATATCGGCTATGAAGGGTTCTTTTTATTACTATTCAGCAAGGCAACGGTGAGCGCGTATCGTGGCCGAACCAGACAGATCGCGCGCGCCATCCCGTGGACTTCATCACGTCACGACCATCATTGATGACGCGCAGCGCGCTGCGCGTTTCTATTCCGGCGTTCTCGGTCTGAAACGTGTCAAGAAAACGGTCTGCTACGACGACCCGGGCAGTTACCATCTCTACTATGGCGACGACGCCGGCAGCCCGGGAACGGTGCTGAGTACCCTGGCATGGCGATGCGTCGCAAAGGGATTGGTTGGGGTCGGCGAAGTCGTGCAGACCGCCCTTCGTGTGCCGGCCGGATCGCTCAAATGGTGGTCAGAGCGGCTCGAGGCCGCGAACGTCGCGTGCCGGTTCGATCATTCGCCATTTGGCGAGCCGCTGCTTTGCTTCGCCGATCCCGACGGAACCACGCTTGCTTTGGTGGAAGCGGAGCAGGATCGTCGCGAGGCCGCGCGCAGCGATGCCATTCGAGCGGTCATGGGATTGAACGACATCACCCTGAACGTCCGCGCGGAGGACGCCACGGTCGACATCCTCCAGGACGTGCTGGGTTTCAGGCGCGTTTCGCAGGCCGATGATTCGATCCGGTTCGTCGCACATGACGGTCCCGGGGGCACGCTGACGCTGCGGATGGTGGGCGCGTCGTCGCGGGGCCGGCTCGGAGGCGGCACGATCAGGCATGTCGCTTTCCGCGCGGCCAACATCGAAGATCAATCCGAAATGATCCGGAAGCTTCAAAGACGGCACGACATCGCCGTGACCGAACCGATTGAGAGAACCTATCTGACTGCGATCGGCTTCCGGGCGCCATGCGGCGTGCTTTTCGAGATCGCAACCGATGGGCCCGGCTTCGCGGTCGACGAGCCGCGCGATCAACTCGGGGAGGATCTTAGATTGCCCGGCTTTCTCGAGGAGCGTCGTCTGGAGCTGCAAAACATCCTGCCCCCGCTGAGCTAGCCGGACTTGTGGTTGTGCAACTCGTCGAGCATGGCCTTGGTCCGCTGGAAAGGCACGGCGTCGAAGCCCTCGGTAAATTTTCCGAGCGTCCGCTCGAGCACCGTTGCAGCCTCGCTGGTTCGTCGCTGCTGACGCAGCAAGCTTGCAAGACTTTCGGCCGACCTAAGCTCCCATCCAAGGGCGCCTTGCCGTTCCGAAACCTCGAGCGCCTCGCGCAAATGAGCTTCGGCCGGCTCCGAGCCGGGTCCCTGCAATGCAGCCAGGACATCGCCGTGGATTCTCAGCGAATCCGGCAGCAGCCAGAGCGCCTCCGAAGCCTTGGTTCGCTCCAGGCATTCCGCGGACGCCAGCAGCGCCTCTTCCGGCCGATCGTCCGCCGCCAGCACCTCGGCCAGGCGGCCGAGAAACGGGATCGACACATTTTCGTATTGGGCGCCGCTCAGCTTCGAGAGCGCTTCTCGCAACAATCTCTCGGCGGGCTCGATCTGGCCGCGCAGGAACAGCAGTCTGCCTTCGAAGCCGATCGACGAAAATACGTAGCTTTGGATATCGTTATCCTGAGCCACCTGCCTGAACCGCTGTATCGCGCCGGCAGCCCTGTCGAGGTCCTCCAGGCTCAGGAACAGCGAAACCCCGCACCAGCTGAGTGCCTGGCAGATCGACGTCGGATTGCCGGTCTCCTCAGCCTCGGAATGCGCCGACAGGCAGGCTCGAACGGTTCGGTCGAAGCGTCCGAGATTCCAATAGGCCCGCGCCATCACGCATTGCGCATAGACCGAGTGATTCAGTCCCCATCGGCCGATCTGCGAGACGTCACTGTGAATTCGGAAGTACTCGTGGGCCTCACGCGCGAGCTCCAGGGCCGGTGCATATTCGGCGCGAAAGAACAGCGACGCGCTCTTCGCGCTCTTCATCATCGCCAGCGCGGCCGGCTCGTCGGCGTCAGCGACGAGCCTCTCGATTCTCTCCGTCCCCTGCAGGGCGCCCTTGAAGTCGCCGCGCCGATGCAGGAACACGATGAGGCCCAGCCGGGCCCTCAGCTCCCATTGCCGGTCGCCGAGACGTGCCGCAAGCTCGATTGCCCTGTTCAGCGCGTCGCGCGATTGGCCCGTCATGCCCTGGGTGAACATCACGGCGAGGCCGTGAGCTGCCTTCAGGACCATCTCGTTGCGCTCGCTTTCGATCGCCGGATCGAGAGCGTCGATCGCCCTGGTCGTCCAAGCGATACATTCCGTCAGAAGCGAATTCTCCAGCCACACGGGCACGGCAGCGGCCGCGAGCGCAACGCCCGCTTGCGCGTGGCTGTCCGTCGCGAACGCCCAGTCCAGGATTCCGCGCACATTATCGAGTTCTTGGACCGCATCCCTCAGGGTTTGCACCTGTTTCGGGCCGTCGGCATATCTGCAGAGCATCTCGGTGACGCACGCGGCAAGCCGCGCGGCGAGTTCGTTCCGCTCGGATTGCTCGACCAGCTTGGCAAGCGCGAACGCCTTGGTGATCTCCAGCAGCCGAAATCGGGCGCGCTCGGAGCCGATGTCGACCGAGACCAGCGATTTGCAGACCAGATCAGCGAGGATCGATGCGGTGTCGGCGCCCTCAGCTGCCGGAATCACGGAGACGGCGGCCTCCAGCGTGAAGCTGCCGGCGAAAATGCCGAGGCACCGGAGAACATATCGCTCGCGCTCGCACAGCAGCTGATAGCTCCAGTCGACCGCCGCCGCGATCGTACGATGCCGCGCCGGCGTGCCGCGGCGCGGATCCGCGAGCAGATGCACGCGGTCCTCGATCCGGGCGGCCAGTCCGTTGACGCCGAACGCGTCGACGCGCGCGGCCGCGACCTCGATCGCGAGCGGGTTGCCGTCCAGTTCGCGGCAGATCTGCGCGGCAAAGCCGGCATTGGCATCGGTAAGCTCGAAATCGTTGACGACGGCAGCCGCCCGCTCCACGAACAACTGAACTGCCGGATAGCCCAGCACGTCCTTCGGTCCGAGGGGCAGACCCGCTGGAGGCACGTCGAGGGGAGGGAGCCGGAACACCTGTTCGCCATCGACGCGGAGCGGCTCCCTGCTTGTGGTCAGCACCTTGATGCCGCCGGCGCCGCGCAGCAGCTCGCCGATGGCGGCCGACGCCCCGTCGATCAGATGCTCGCAATTGTCGAATACCAGAAGGAGACTCTTGTAACGGAGCGCCGCCGCGATGCCGGACAATACGTCGCTCGAACGTGCGTCGATCGGAAGAGCGGACGCAATGACGCTCGAAATCAACGATGCATCCGTGATCGAGCCGAGGTCAATCAGCCACACGCCGTGCGGAAACTGCGGCAACATCGCTTCCGCGAGCCGAAGCGCGACCGACGTCTTGCCGACGCCCGGCGGTCCGACGATACTCAACAGGCGGCTGTCGGCCAGTTTTTGCTGGATCGATCGAAGCGCTTCCGCGCGTCCGACCAGCCGGTTCAATTGCGCCGGCAGGTTATGAGCCGCCTGCATCGCCGGCTGATCAATGGCCGGGCGCTCTTCTTCGAGCACCTTGATGGGCGCAACGAAGCGATACCCGCGTCCCGGACTGTTGACGATGTACTGATTGGCGCTGTCGTCCTCGCCAAGCGCACGGCGAAGCGCCGCCACCTGGACGGTAAGGTTCGCTTCAACGACGAATGTATCGGGCCAGGCGATCTCGACGAGTGCGCGCTTACTCACCAGTTCGCCGGCGTGCTCCACGAGTGCGATCAGAATCTCGATCGCCTTGCCGCCGAGACGAATGACGCGGTCGCCCTCGAGCAGGATTCGTTTGGAGGTGGAAAGGCGAAACGGTCCGAATAGAAACGTACGCTCTGGTCTGTCGTTGCGATCGGGCATCCTTCAGTCAGCCATGGGCCTTCTCAAGCGACCTTGCTACGCCACAGCCCGGAGGGTGTCCATCCCCTTGGAGGTCCGCGCGAACGAGGACGTCACAGCTGGTTTTCGCGCTCGACCTGAAGGGCAATCGCCTGCCGGCGGGCCATGATCGCGGCCACTGTGAGGCGTTCGGCCTCGACCGCGGACAGTGCCGCCAGTTCCACCGCGACCGTGGCCATTTGCTCGATCAGATCGGCGCGGGCGTGAAGCTGCGCGGTTTGCCGCTTGCTGACCCATCCGGACAGGGTCTCGGGCGCGAGTGTGGCGTCGCGTTCGAGGCCGGAGCGCAATGCCTCGCGAAGCGCTGCGGCGCGTTCGGAGGACTCCTGGACAGCTGCCTGCAGTCCCTGCGTCCGACTCACGAACTCCGCGTCACGAGCAACGGCGCCCCCGACGAACAGTCCGTTGATGTTGCCAAGGCTCACTTGCAGGCGAGCCAAATGGAGGCACAAATCCTCACCGAATTGAGCCAAATTGCCGTTCATCAAATCCTCGTCTCATCGATGTACGCAACTTCTCGCGGCGGAAGGTCGCAGCCAACTAAAATCTTGCAAATTCCATGCGGTTCACGGAAACGCCGCGTCAGCGTGTGGAAGCATTCTTTTTGGAACGATTTACTGGCCGGGCGATGGGGTGGCGAATAACCATCGGCTGGGTGTGCAGAATCTCGACGGGGCTCCGATGGACGACACCGATACTTCATCCGATGGCTTTTATGGCCGTCGGCTGGCCTCGCACCTCGGAATGGAAGGCGATTGCGTTCGCAAGATCAATCGCCATGGCAAGCTCGCGCTTGCCATCACGAGATTGACATGTACCCGCTTTGTTCGAGAACGGACTGCGGCGATTCCGTCGGAGCCGGCATTCAGCATCCTCCATCAACTGGGCGATCTGGACCGGCACTCATGCTGGCTCGCCGGCCGCCAGAGGTATTCCGGATCGTTCGGTGCGGGAACAGTGAGCGTCATCGACCTGCGCGACAATCCGCAGTGTGAGTTCAGAGGCCCGTTTGATGCGCTTCAGTACTACATCCCGCGCCGCGCTCTTGACGACTTCGCCTACGAGAACAGCGCGAAGCCGATCTCCACGCTGAAGTGGACCCGTGACCGGCGCGATCCATATCTGTCCACGCTTTCAAACGTTCTCTTGAGTGCTCTCGAAGAGGAGAGCGCGAACAATCAACTCTTCGTCGATCAACTCGGACTGAGCTTGCTCGCCCACTTCGCGCAGACCTACGGCGATCTCAGCTCCCGCGAGGGCATTCAGGAGGGGGGATTGGCGCCGTGGCAGGAGCGGCGTGCCAAGGAGATCATGCGTGCCCGCCTCGCCAGCGGTTTGACGATCGCCGATGTCGCGGCCGAGTGCAGGCTGACGCCGAGCCATTTTGCCCGCTCGTTCCGGCGCAGCACGGGTATCGCTCCCCACGAATACCTCTCCCGGCTCCGGATCGATGAGGCCAAGCGCCTGATGACCATCACCAAGCTGCCGTTGGCGGATATCGCGCTGATCTGCGGGTTCGGTGACCAGAGCTATTTCACCCGGGTCTTCTCGCGCAGCGTGGGAACGAGCCCCGGCGCCTGGCGCCGGGCCCGTTCTGAAGGCTGACCGGCTTCCGCCGAAGCACCTAGGTCGGATGGATCATGTCGCGCGCATAGGATAGTCCGATGCCGTAGCCGCCGCCATGGGCTTCGACGATGGCGCGTGCGCGGTCGTAGGTCTCATGGCGGGTCCAGTCTCGCTGCAACTCCAGAAGGACCTGGATCCATGATGTCGGCTTTGCTCCCGCGGCCTCCATGCGGCGAAGCGCGAGGTCATGGCCGGCCGCGGTGAGACCTCCGCAGGCGTCGCCGACCACGTAGACCTCAAGCCCGGCGGCCAACGTCGACAGAACGGTGAAGCTGACGCATGCCTCGGACAGCAGTCCCGATACGATGAGGCGCCGCCGGCCAGTCGCGAGAATCGCCCCGCGCGCGGTGTCGTCTTCCCAGACGTTCATGTTGCGCCGTTCGATCGGGACGATGCCGGGCAAGGCCGCACTGATCGCCGGCATCAGCGGACCGCTGTAGACTTTCGTCGCAGAGGTCGAGGCAACGACCGGAAGGCTGAACGCTGCGGCCGTCTTGGCCAGGGCGACCACGTTGTTGAGGAGGACTTGCCGGTCGATCGAGCTAACGCCGAAGGCGAGGCCCGCCTGCTGGTCTGCGAACAGGAGCGCGCAGTCTTTCGGTTCGAGAAGGGGAGCGTCGGTCATGTGATCACCCAATGTCACGCCTTGAGGAATTCGAGTAGATCCGCGTTGAGCTGGTCCGCGTGGGTCGTGGCAGTCGCGTGCGGAGCTCCGGGATAGACCTTGAGCGTGGCAGACTTGATCATCTCGGCCGCGCGCTTTCCGGTGTACTGAAGCGGGACCACCTGATCGTCGTCGCCGTGGACCACCAACGTGGGAACGTCGATCTTCGCCATATCCGGGCGGAAATCGGTTTCCGAGAACGCCGTCACGCAGTCGATCGTCGCCTTGATCGAGGCCTGCAAGCCGATCTGCAGCGTCTGCTTGAATGTGCCCTGGGAGACCTTGGTGCCGTGGTTGGTCCCGTAGAAGAGCGGGCTGAAGTCATCAAGGAATTGCGGACGGTCCTTAACGAGCCCGGCCCTGATGCCGTCGAAGACGGCCTTGTCGACGCCGTCATGGTCCGCCGTCTTGCCGAACAGGGGAGTCACGGCGCTCACCAGCGCCAGCTTCGACACCCGCGAGGAGCCGTGGCGCGCGACATAGCGCACGATGTCGCCGCCGCCCATGGAGAAGCCGACCAGGGCGACGTCGGTGAGCGCGAGATGCTTGATGAGTTCGGCGATGTCATCGGCGAACGTATCATAGTCGTAGCCTTCCCAGGGCTGGCCCGACCGGCCAAAGCCGCGGCGATCGAACGCCACCGCGCGGAAGCCGTGACTGGCGAAGAACAGCATCTGGGCGTCCCACATGTCCGCGCTGAGTGGCCAGCCATGGCTGAACAGGATCGGCTTTCCGCTGCCCCAGTCCTTGAAGTAGAGATCGGTACCGTCCCGTAATTTCAGCAGCGCCATCAATTGCTCCTCTGTGGTCGCGACGGCCGCGCACAGATACGTCGGGCCATCCCCGCCAAACTCATCGATGGAAGCCCCCTTTGGCTTGGACGGCCTCGGCGCTGTTTGCACGGCCTCGCGGTCTCGGCTGAGCGCGCCGTCTGCAGGCTTTGACGGGCGCGATCCCGGAGCGAGACATCTCCAAGAGCAGTTTTGTCGCATGCAGGCCTTCATCGCGACTTCGTCCAAGCAGCGAACAACCTGTCCAAGCTGCGGCGCCGCCTCGGGTCATACACTCGAAGCCGCACGGACGCTGGATGTCATTCGCTCCGGCCGGCAATCGTCAATTCAAGGAGAAATCTCGATGTCCAAACTCGATATGCTGACCCCAGACAACAGCGCAATTGCGCTCATCGACTACCAGCCGGCGATGTATCAGGGCGTCCAGTCGCACGACCGCCTCGTGGTGTTCAACAACGTCCAGATCCTGGCGAAGGCCGCCAAGCTGTTCAAGATTCCGACCGTGCTGTCCACGGTGGCGAAGGATTCGTTTTCCGGACCGTTCATGCCTGAAGTCGCCGAGCTGTTTCCCAATCACGACATCATCGACCGCACCTCGATGAACTCCTGGCTCAATGCCAATTTTCGCAAGGCGGTCGCCGCGACCGGGCGCAAGAAGTTCGTGATCGGCGGTCTCTGGACCGAGGCCTGCGTGATGTTTCCGGCGCTGGACATGCTGAAGGAAGGATATGAGGTCTACATCCCGGCGGATGCATGCGGCGACCTGTCCATGGAATGCCACAACCGTTCGATGGATCGCCTGGTGCAGGCCGGCGCGGTTCCGATCACCTCGTGCCAGTACGCGTTCGAGTTGCAACAGGACTGGGCGCGTACCGAGACCTACGACGGCATGATGGAGATCCTGAAGGCGCACTCGCCTTACGGCATCCAGATCCGCTTCTCGAAGTGGGCGCTCGGCGAGCATGCGTCGGAGGCTGGCTAAAGCATGATCCGGAAAATTGCGAAGCGGTTTTCCGAATAGATCATGCTCAAGCAAGGGGCTAACGCGCGATGAGCTGATCTCATCGCGCCTTAAGCCGCCTGATTTCTCCCTCCATCCTCCGAGAGGGGTGCGATGAAGATCTACATTCTGTCCCTTGGCGCCGGCCTGCTGGTCGGCGTCATCTACAGCCTGCTCAACGTACGTTCGCCCGCACCTCCTTTGGTAGCTCTGGTCGGTCTGCTCGGCATCCTCATTGGCGAGCAGATCGTTCCGGTCGCGAGGCAGATCGTCGTCGGCGAGGGCATTGCCGCCGCATGGCGGCAGGCGAAATGCGCGCCTCACATGTTCGGCCTGCTGCCAGGGCGGCACGCCGAGGAAGTCAAGACAACCACAGATGTTGCGGAGAAGGCGTCATGAGCGCTCCTGATACGATTCTGCATCGCGGCCTGTTCACCACGCTCGACCGGTCCAACCCGGCCGCGAGTGCCGTCGCCATCAAGGACGGGCGCTTCACGGCGGTCGGCCACGACCACGACGTGATGCCGCTGGCCGGACCATCGACCAGGGTGATCGATCTGAAAGGACGGCGCGTCCTGCCCGGGTTGATCGACAATCATTTGCACATCATTCGCGGCGGGCTCAACTTCAACATGGAGCTGCGCTGGGACGGCGTGTGGTCGCTCGCCGACGCGATGGCCATGTTGCGCAAGCAGGTGGCGATCACGCCGCCGCCGCAATGGGTGCGCGTCGTCGGTGGATTCACCGAGCACCAGTTCGCCGAGAGGCGCCTGCCGACGATCGACGAGCTCAACGCTGTCGCGCCGGATACGCCGGTCTTCATCCTCCATCTCTACGACCGCGCGATGCTCAATGCCGCAGCGCTGCGCGCCGTCGGCTATACCAAGGATACGCCGGAGCCTCCGGGCGGCGAGATCACGCGCGACGCGAAGGGCAACCCGACGGGGCTCCTGCTCGCCAAGCCGAACGCCAACATCCTCTATGCGACGCTGGCGAAGGGCCCGAAGCTGCCGTTCGACTACCAGGTCAATTCGACCCGGCATTTCATGCGTGAGCTGAACCGGCTCGGCGTCACCGGCGCGATCGACGCCGGCGGCGGCTTCCAGAACTACCCGGAAGACTACGCGGTCATCCAGAAGCTCTCGGACGAGGGGCAGCTGACGATCCGGCTTGCCTATAACCTGTTCACGCAGAAGCCGAAGGGCGAGAAGGACGATTTCCTGAACTGGACCAGGACCTCCAAGTACCAGCAGGGCACCGACTACTTCCGCCACAACGGCGCCGGAGAGATGCTGGTGTTCTCGGCCGCCGATTTCGAGGATTTCCGGGTCGCGCGTCCCGACATGCCGCCGGAGATGGAGGGCGAACTCGATGGCGTCGTTCGCATTCTCGTCCAGAACAAATGGCCGTGGCGGCTGCACGCAACCTATGACGAGACGATCTCGCGCGCGCTCGACGTGTTCGAGAAGGTCAATCAGGACATGCCGCTGGACGGCCTGCACTGGTTCTTCGATCACGCCGAGACCATCTCCGACCAATCGATCGATCGCATCGCCGCGCTCGGCGGCGGCATCGCCGTGCAGCACCGCATGGCCTATCAGGGCGAATATTTCGTCGAACGTTACGGATATGGCGCGGCCGAAGCGACGCCGCCGGTGAAGAAGATGCTCGACAAGGGCGTCAAGGTGTCGGCGGGCACCGACGCGACCCGGGTCGCATCCTACAATCCGTGGGTCTCGCTCGCCTGGCTCGTGACCGGCATGACGGTCGGCGGCTTGCGCCTCACTCCGCCGCGCAACTGCCTCGACCGCGAGACCGCGCTGCGCATGTGGACCGAGAATGTCACCTGGTTCTCGAATGAGGAAGGCAAGAAGGGGCGTATCGAGGTCGGGCAGCTCGCCGATCTGATCGTTCCGGATCGCGACTATTTCTCGTGCAGCGAGGCCGAGATCGCCGACACGTCGAGCGACCTCACGGTGGTCGGCGGCCGTATCGTCTACGGTGCCGGAGATTTCAAGGCGCTCGACACCAATGCGCCGCCGCCGGCGATGCCGGATTGGTCACCGGTGCGCAGCTTCGGCGGCTATGGCGACTGGCTCGGAGCCGACGGCAAGGCAAAGGCGGTAAGGGCGAACGCCATGCAGATGTGCGGTTGCAGCAGCGGCTGCGGTGTGCACGGTCATGACCATGCGCGCGCCTGGACCGGCAAGCTGCCGGCTTCGGACCTCAAGAGCTTCTGGGGCGCGCTCGGCTGCGCCTGCTGGGCGGTTTGAGATGCATGCGAAGGCCGGCACGCCGCGTTGGATAGCAGCCATCCTGTCCTGGCCGTGGCTACTTCCGATCGCCCGAGGCGCGCTGGTCTCCGCATTCCTGATCGGCGGCATCCAGAAGCTCGCCGATTTTCCGGCAGCCGTCGCCGAGCAGGCACATTTTGGTCTGCAGCCGGCCTGGCTGTGGGCCGTGGCGGCGATCGTCGTCGAGCTTGGCGGCTCGCTGCTGGTCGTCGCCAATCGGTTCGTCTGGCTTGGCGCCGGCGGGCTCGGCGTGCTCACTTTCGTGGCGATGCTGACCGCCAATGCGTTTTGGCTATCGGCCGGCCACGAACGGTTCATGGCGATCAATGCGTTCTTCGAACACCTCGGCCTCATCGCGGGTCTTGTCGTCGTGACAATCTGCGCTGAAAAGACGCGACCTCGTCGAATCAGTGAATTCTAGTCCAATTTCGCTCAAGGAGTTGTCCATGAAACGGCTATCGGCATCGATTCTGCTCTTATCGGTTGCGACTGTTGCCGCAGCGGTACCAGCGGTCGCCAGGGATGCGGGAAAGGCCGGCAGGGAGATGGTTGCGGTGGCGCCGCAATACGATACGACGCATGTCTATGTCGCGCCTGACGACGTGGACAAGTTCGTGTCGAGCTTTCTGGCGACGTTCGGCGGCCAGAGCACCAAGCAGGTGGTCGCAACGGTCACGCCCACGCCGAGCAGCACGACGTCGCAGCTGCTTCAGACACCGGTCGGCACCGTTTCGCTGTTCGGCTTCAAGACGCCGGTGCCGTATCCCTTCGGCGCCGAACGGAACGGATATCTGGTCAGCGACATGGACGTTGCGATCAAGGCCGCTCGTACGGCGGGCGCCGACGTGATTGTCGCGACCTTCCCGGATCCGATCGGACGCGACGCCGTGATCCAGTGGCCGGGCGGCGTCAATATGCAGATCTACTGGCACACGACCAAGCCGAACTACGCGGCCTTCGAGAAGGTCCCGGAGAACCGGGTGTATGTCTCGGCCGACAGGGCGGATGCATTCGTGCGGAGCTTTCTCGCTTTCTCGCACGGGAAGGTCGTGTCGCAGGCCGCGAAGGCCCCCGGGATCGAAGTCGGCAAGGCAGCGGAGACCTACAAGCGGATTCGCATCGAATCGACATTCGGCAAGATGGTCGTCCTCGTGACCGACGGTCATCTCCCCTATCCCTACGGCCGCGAGACGACGGGCTATGAGGTGGCGGATCTCGCCGCGACGCTCGCGAAGGCGAAGTCGGCGGGAGCGGCTGTCCTTGTCGAGCCCTACACGTCCGAAGGAAGGTCCGCGGCGATCGTGCAGTTTCCGGGCGGTTATGTCGCCGAAATTCACGCCGCTGCGGCGAAGTAGGAACCAAGATGGCGGTTGCCTCGTCACGATTGCTCTTGCAACGAGGATGCGTGGCGGCCGCCATCTGGCTGATGGCGGCTCCGCAATCGGCGCGCGCTGAAGACCAGACGTCTGTGCCGCAGCGACCCGCCATCATGTTCAACCGGTGGCAGGAGGACTGGTCGGTGCTCGCCGATCCGCGTGTCCCGCGCCAGCCGTTCGACGAATTCAAGTATATTCCGCTGTCCGATGTTGATCCTTACACCTACCTCTCGTTCGGTGCGGACACGCGTGAGCGGTTCGAAGGCAACAACGCGGCCGGGTTCGGTACCGGTGCAAACCGCAACCAGGACTACGTCATCAGCCGCAACGAATTCCACGCTGACCTTCGGATCGCCTCGCAGATACAGGGGTTCGTGCAGTTCCAGAGCGATTTCGCGCCCTGGAAGACCCAGCTGACGCCTGTCGATCAGAACCGACTCGATCTCGAACTGGCGTTCATTGCCCTGACGGAGCCTGTCGGCGACGGAACGCTGAAGGTGCGCGTGGGGCGCCAGCAATTCTCGTTCGATCTGGCGCGATTTGTGTCGGTTCGAGACGGTCCGAACGTCCGCCAGTCCTTCGATGCGGGTTGGCTCGACTACGAGAGCGGGGCATGGCGGTTCATCACCTTCTACAGCCATCCAGTACAGACCCAGGACCAGCGGGTCTTCGACGATTATAGCAGCAGCAAGCAGACCTTCGGTGGCGCGAGACTTGAGTACAAGTTCTCGGATTCGATGAATGTCGCGGGCTACTACGCAAACTTTACTCAGGCCGACGTGCGCTTTCCGAATGCGGCGGGCAATGAGCAGCGTGACGTCTTCGATGTCCATTTCAACGGCAAACTCAATCAGTGGGATTGGGACATCGAGGCGATGAATCAGACCGGCAGCATCGGGAGCCGCCCGATCGAGGCCTGGGCCTTCGGCTCCCTTGCCGGCTATACCTTTGCAGATGTGAAGTGGAGCCCTCGCGTCGGTATCCAACTGGATGCCGCCTCCGGCGATGGCCACACGGGTGGACGGTTCGGGACGTTCAATCCGCTATTTCCAAACGGCTATTATGTCGCGCTCGCTGGATATACCGGTTATGTCAATTTCATCCACCTCAAACCTTCGCTGACGTTGCATCTCACCTCTTCGCTCAAGATCATGCTCGCCGCGGCGGCCCAGTGGCGTGAAAACACGGCGGATGCGGTCTATACCCAGCCCGACATACCCATCCCTAATACCGCCGGTCGGCCGGGTGCATACACCGGCAGCTATGGGCAGGTTCGGCTGGACTGGACGATCGATCGTGCAACTTCGTTCGCGGTGGAAGCCGTCCATTTCGCGGTCGGCAATGCGTTGCGGAGTGCGGGGGCGCATGATTCCAACTATCTTGGTGTCGAGATCAAGCGTGGATGGTAGCCCGGCGAAGACAAAGGTGAGCTTCCCAGAGCGATGCTTCAGTGCAGGCGAATGGCGAAGGCACCAGAGAGGCCAGTCACTTCGAACTGCAAGGCAGCCGCCGGGAGCCGGCCATGCTGCGCAGCGCGGCAAGTCGCGCCTCCAGCGAGCCTGGAAGCAGGTGGTGCCAACGTGGATTGAACGGGGAACCGCAAGGAGGTTCTTGCCGCTCGTCGCGGCAGCGGTTTGCTTTGATGCGGCCAAGGCGTCTGATGCGGAGGGCGGGACAGACGCGAGACCTGCCATCCAGGCAAATCGATGGGTTGAGGATTGGTCGGTGCTCGCCGATCCGAAGTTGCGGACCGAAACGTTCGACGGGCTCAAATACATTCCGCTGTGGGCCACGGACCCGAAGAGCTACATCTCACTTGGAGCCACGCTGCGTGAGCGCTTCGAGTCCAACAGCGCGGCGGCATTCGGGACCAGCAACAGCCATGCGGACAGCTATCTGTTGCAGCGGCTTCAGGTCCATGCCGACGTGCATTTCGACGAGAACTGGCGGGCGTTCGTCCAGCTCGAGGACGATCGCGCTTTCGACAAGCAGAACGTCTCCTCGGTCGACCAGGACCGTCTCGATCTGCGGCTGGCATTCATCGAGTATGTCAACACCACTGCGGCGGGCACCTTCAAGGCGCGCGCCGGACGTCAGGATTTTGCGTTCGACCTGCAGCGTTTCGTGTCGTCGCGGGACGGACCGAACGTGCGCCAATCCTTCGATGCGATCTGGGCCGATTGGGAGAGCGGCGCCTGGCGCATCCTCGGCTTCGTCAGCCGTCCCGTGCAATATCTTGACGTGCGTCCCTTCGACGACACGTCGAATGACCGCTTCAAGTTCAGCACCCTGCGCGTCGAGCGGAAGGTGTTCGGAAACGACGAGCTGTCCGGCTATTATTCACTCTATGAGCGCACTGACGCCAAATATCTCGACGCGCGTGGCGACGAGCAGCGGCATGTCCTGGACGTGCGGTTCGCGGGCAAGGGCGCCGGGTTCGATTGGGATCTCGAGGCTATGGGACAGGCCGGTCGGGTCGGTACGACGGACGTCCGGGCATGGGCGGTCGGCGCGCGAACCGGCTACACTTTTTCCGATGTGACGTGGCAGCCTCGCATCGGCCTGCAGTTCGACGCCGCGTCGGGCGACCGCCACCCCAGAGACGGTGTGGTCGAGACCTTCAATCCGCTGTTTCCGAACGGCTACTACTTCTCGCTCGGCGGCTACACGGGGTACACCAATCTTATCCATCTCAAGCCGGCGATCTTCGTCAATCCGACGGATCGGCTGAAAGTCATGGCGGCGGTTGCCTTCCAGTG
Source organism: Bradyrhizobium sp. Pha-3 (assembly GCF_042258615.1). Taxonomy (GTDB): domain Bacteria; phylum Pseudomonadota; class Alphaproteobacteria; order Rhizobiales; family Xanthobacteraceae; genus Bradyrhizobium. Next base: position 1,726,198 of record NZ_CP170152.1, read on the forward strand.
GCGCCGGACGACGGCTGATGCGATCTATGTCCAGCCCAATGTTCCGGTTGCCGGCACCGCCGGAACCGGCAGCGCATGGACGGGGGCTTACGGGCAGTTGCGCCTCGACTACACCTTCAACGATCATCTCACCGGCGCGATCGAAGCGGTACACTTTGCCGTCGGCAACACGATCCTCGGCGCCGGTGGGCACACGAGCAATTATCTCGGTGTCCAACTCCAGTACGGCTGGTAGCATGTCAAAGACCATTTCCCTTCTCGCACTGCTGATGAGCCTCAACGCAGGCTTCGTCGATACGGCCGGCTTCCTCGCCCTTCAGGGACTGTTCACCGCGCATGTCACCGGTAACTTCGTCACCTTCGGTGCCGCCATCGTGCTCGGGACGTCCGGGGCGCTGGCAAAGCTGCTTGCGCTTCCCGTTTTCTGCTTGGTCGTGATCGTCACGAGGATCTTCAGCTTCTACCTCCCCGTCATGGGACTGCCGATCCTCCGCTCGATGCTGGCGATCAAGACCCTGCTTCTCGCCATAGGTGGTGCTGCGGCCGTCCATTTCGGGCCGTTCGTGCAGGGAGACAGCTGGCAGGCGATCGTCACCGGAATGCTACTCGTTGCCGCGATGGCCATTCAGAACGCGGCGCATCGCATCCATATGGGGACCGACCCGCCCAGCACCCTGATGACGGGAACGACGACCCAGATCATGATCGACATCGCTGACGTCCTGCGGCGCGCACCGGTCTCGGTTCTGACCGTTGCCAGGCCCCGCTTGGGCAAGATGTCGGCGAGTGTGGCTGCGTTCGCGTTGGGGTGCGCGGCGGGCGCCTGCCTTTATGCCAAGTTCAGCACCTGGTGCTTCGTCCTGCCCCCGCTTCTCGCGTTGCCGGCGGTGTTTCTTGCGGGTGCCGAGCCCGCGCCGGAAAAGAAGGCCTAGCGTTCGATGAGTTCAGCCGAGGCGTTCCAGACTATCCTTCTGCTGCTCATGATCGCCGTCGTGCTCGACACGGTGGCTCGTCGCTTGCGCCTGCCGTCCGCGTCGGTGCTGGTACTGGCCGGCATCGTGCTGGCCCTGGTTCCGGGACTTCCCGAAGTGGAATTCGACCCGGACTTCGTCATGGTGCTGTTTTTGCCGCCGCTCTTGCTCTCGGGCGCCTACTTCACGGTGTGGCCCGACTTTCGCGCCAATCTCAGGATCATCCTGCAATTGGCGGTCGGGGCCGTCGTGTTGACGACCCTGCTGGTCGGTGTCGTGACGCATTTCTTCTTCCCTGCATTGCCCTGGGCGGCGTGTTTTGCGCTTGGCGCAATCGTTTCGCCGCCCGACGCGGTCGCGGCGCGGGCTGTGCTCGACCATCTCAACGTGCCGCCGCGCATCGCTGTCCTGCTCGAAGGCGAAAGTCTCATCAACGACGCATCTGGCCTCGTTCTCTTTCGTTTCGCAGTCGCCGCCGCCCTGACCGGCGCCTTCAGCGCGGAGGCGGCCGCGGCAAGCTTCGTCTATGTTTCGGCCGTGGGCATCGGTATCGGTCTCGCGCTCGGCTGGATATGCGCCTTCGTCGCGGGAAGATTGACCGACGCCAGGTTGACCGTGGTCTGGACCTTCCTGTCCGCCTGGGCCGCCTATCTGCTGGCCGATCGCCTGCACGTGTCGGGGGTGCTTTCGACGGTTGCATGCGGGCTGGTCCTCGGACGTCTGCAGCACAAGGCCTTGAGCGCAGCGTCCCGCGTGCAGGCGCTGGCGGTGTGGTCCGTCGTGACCTTCGTGATGGAGGTCCTGGTCTTCGTATTGGTGGGGTTGGCGCTCCGCGGTGTCCTCCACCGCTTCGGTTCGGATTGGGGGATCGTGCGTACGCTTGCGCCGGCAGCCGCGACGATCTTTGCAGTGATGGTGCTCGCCCGGTTCGCGTGGATTTTCCCGACTGCCTACATTCCGCGAGCGCTGATCCCGTCGCTCCGCGCGCGGGATCCCTATCCACCGCTGGCCGTTCCGTTGGTGATGAGCTGGGCCGGGATGCGCGGGGTCGTCAGTCTCGCCGCGGCATTGTCGTTGCCGGAGCATTTTCCGGGCCGCGACATCATCCTGTTCGTGACCTTCTGTGTCGTCGCCGCGACCATCGTCGTCCTGGGACTGACGCTTGGTCCGGTGGCGAAGACGCTGACGGGGAAAGAGTTCCTGCTCCGCGGAGAGGAGACGTTGTCGGAAGAGGTGCTCCGGGCCGAAATCGCCCGAGCGCAATTCGATGCGATCCGCGCGCATTCTGTCGGGGCCGCGGGCGAGCACGCGCACCCGCGACTCGTCGAACAATACGGACATCGCCTTGCGGTCGCCGAGGATCATGCCCTCGCCAAGGGAGTCCATGAGGAACGCAGGCTTCAGCACTACCGTGCCGTATTGATCGCGGTGGAAGCCGGCCGCGACAAGCTTCTGGAGCTCTTCAACGCCGGGCGCATTCACGACAGCGTCATGCACAGGCTGGAGGGAGAGCTCGATCAAGAGGAGCTTTTTGCGGCGCGTGTGGTCGAGCTGATCGAAGTTGACTGACGCGCGCGCCCCAGCAATCGAGCCGAACTGCCGGAGTGACAGTTCGGCTCGGATCAAGCTAGGCGACCTGAGCGTCAACGCTGGCGATCCAATCGCGGGCCAGATCGACGTCCGCTTGCGAAAGCTGGTGACCGGCCGGCAGGGTCGTGAGGGTCACCTTGGCTCCGGCGTCCGCGAGCATTGCCGACAGTCTGGCCGCGTTGCTGGCCGGAACGATCGGGTCCGCTTGCCCAGAAAGGATGAGCACCGGTTTGCCGTCGAGCTTGGCTTTGGGCGGGTCCGACAGCGGCACCATCGCCCGAAGCAGCACCGCGCCGGCGAGCACCTCCGGCTTCATCAGAACCAGCGCGGCCGCGATGTTCGCGCCGTTGGAAAATCCCACCGCGACCGGCGCCGCGATGCCGTGGCGTCGCCCTGCGTCTTCGACGAATGCACCAAGCTCGAGCGCGCGCTTGCGCACGTCCTGTTCGTCGAACACGCCCTCCGCGAGGCGGCGGAAGAAGCGCGGCATGCCGTGTTCGAGCACGCGGCCGCGTGGCGAGAGCAGCGCCGAACCCGGCGATATCATGGCGCCGAGTTGCAGCAGATCGTTCTCGTCGCCGCCGGTGCCGTGCAGGAGCAGCAGCGGCGGCGCGTCAACCTTGCCGGCTTTCTCAAAACGATAGACGAATGAGGCGGTCTCCGTCACGACACGGCTCCTTCCAGCTTCGGCAAGACGCCCTCGATCTCCTTGCGATGTGACTCGAGGAAGCCCGGCAGCTTCAGTGCGTGCCCCAGCGTCTCCACCGGCTCATCGACGGCAAAGCCCGGGATGTCGGTCGCGATCTCGAACAGCACGCCGCCGGGTTCACGAAAGTAGATCGAGCGGAAGTAGTTGCGGTCCTTCTGTTCGGTCGGATGCAGTCCGTGATTGTCCACGAGCCGCTGCGCCATTCTGGCCTGCTCGGCGTCGTCGGCCGCGCGGAACGCGATATGGTGCACGGAACCGCCGCCCTGATGACCGCGCAGGAATCCCTTCGCCTCATAGATGTCGACGACGCTGCCGTTGACGTCACCAGCCGCCTTGTAGCGGATCACGGAGCCCTCTCGGGCCGTCTCCTTGAAGCCGAACACGTCAGTCAGGACCGCCGCGGTTTTCGCGGCATTGTCGAGCAGCAGCGTCACGCCGTGAAAGCCGCGGATCGCGTGCTCGACCGGAACGTCGCCATTGCTCCAGGCCGGCTCGTCTTCGGCGCCCGGCACGCCGACGAGCGCCAGCGCCATGCCGTCCGGATCCGTGAACGGCAGCACCGATTCTCCGAAACGCTTTTCCAGCGCTTCGTAATGGATGCCCTTTTCAAGGAAGCGTTGCGTCCAGTAGCCGAGCGAGCGTTGCGGCACGCGGAAGGCGGTCTGGTGGGTTTCGCCGACGCCCCGCCGTCCGGGAGGAACACCCTGCCAGGGAAAGAACGTCAGGATCGTGCCGGGCCGGCCGGTCTCGTCGCCATAGTAGAAGTGATAGGTGGCCGGATCGTCGAAATTGACGGTCCGCTTGACGAACCGCAGGCCGAGATCCCGCGTGTAGAAGCCGAAATTCCTGATGGGGTCACCGGCGATGGCGGTGACATGATGAAGTCCTGACATGTTTGCCTCCAGCTCGAATGAGCAACTTCGTTTCGCGGATACATATCGGATGGCTTTGTTCTGAGGACAATTCATGCTTTAATGGCATCTATGTCTACGATTTGGCGACAATCGAGGGGGTGATGGACAAGCTGGCGAGCCTGAGAGCCTTCGTGAAGGTCGTCGAAAACGGCAGCTTCGCCGAGGCCGGCCGCCAGATGCGGCTCTCGCGGTCGGCGATCAGCAAATATGTCGGCGATCTCGAGGAGAGCCTCGGGGTGCAATTGCTGAACCGCACCACCCGCCACGCGAGCCCGACCGAAAACGGCCAGATGTATTTCGAGCGAGCCGTCGTCATCCTTTCGGATGTCGATGCGGCGGATCAGGCGGTCACCCAGTTGCAATCGGCGCCGCGCGGCCTGTTGCGCGTCAATGCGCCGATGTCGTTCGGCACCATACGCCTCGGGCCCGCGCTCGCCGATTTCATGACGAAGTATCCAGACCTTCAGATTCAACTCGTGCTGAGTGACGATCTTCTCGATCCTGTTCAGGATGGCTTCGACGTGACGTTGCGCATTGCCGAACTGGAATCCTCGAGCCTGATCGCGCGCAAGATTGTCCCCGTCCCGCGGCGGGTCTGCGCATCGCCCGACTACCTGAAGCGTCATGGTACGCCGCTCCATCCGCAGGATCTGCGCGATCACGTCTCGCTGACCTACGGCTTTCTGCTGACGGGCAATCAATGGAAGCTGACGGGCAGCGACGGCGTCCACTGGATCCAGCCGGCATGGTCGCTGTGCGTCAACAACGCGGAGGTGCTGCGCGACGTGACGGTCAAGGGCAAGGGCATCGCGCTGATACCGGAGTTCATCGCGGCGGACGCCCTGAAGAACGGCAGCCTCCAGGCCGTCCTTGCGAACTATTCGGCCCCGCCGCTCACCCTTTACGCGGTGTATCCGCCCACGCGACATCTTGCCGTCAAGGTCCGCCTGTTCATCGATTTCCTAGTCGACCGGTTCGGGTCGGACGCCGGCTGAGCGCGCTAATCCGTGTTCCTTTCGCGCGACCAGCGATTGCCGAGCGCAAGGCCGTATTGGTAGAGGGCGTTGCCATAGTCCAGCTGCAGCCGTTCGGTCGATTGCAGCGCGACGTCGACATTCGCGCGGGCCGATTGCAACGCGCGTGCGAGAACCGAGGCCTCGTAAGCCGCTTTGGCGGTCCCTCCGGCGGTGTGAGGCCGCACCACGAAAGCTGCGTCGCCGGTCAGCAGGACGCGGCCGAACAGGGTTTTCGGCACCGTCACGTCGAGGATGCTCTGAAGGAACGGATCCGGGGTCTCCGAGACCAGCGCGGCCATCTTCGGATGGATCTCGCGCAAGGCGCGTGCCCTCAGATCGGCAACGGCTTTTGCCGATGCCGAGCCGCGCGGAAGCGAGGATCGATGCCGCGTGCCATCCTTGTCGGTCAGCACATTCGCGAGTTCGGCGGCACCGACATGCACATACCAGACCCAGTTGAGACGACGCGACCCGGGCGCCACGGCCCCGTCGGGTCCCGGGATGAAATACGCCAGCATGTGGCCACCGTTGCGGGCTTCCGAGAAGGTGAAACGATCATCGAAGAATGGGAATAGATCGGAAGGCACGTTTCGTTCGTCGAGCGTGCCTCTCCAGGCAACATAACCGGCGTATCGCGCCTCGATGTCAGGAAGCATTTGACGCCGGACCGCCGAGCCCGAACCGTCCGCGGCCACGAACAGATCGCTTTCCACGATGGAGCCGTCGCCAAGGGTCGCCGCGACCTTGGAGCCTGCCTGTGACACCACCGTCACCGCGGAGCCGGCCCGATAGCATTCATCGGGAACGGCTGCCCGCAGCGCCTTGTGGATGGCTTCCCAGGAGGTGAACTCCTGCGGCATGTCCTGGAGAACGCCATCGCCGCCGTCCGGGTCGAGATAGCGCCGGCCGCGGCAGGTCGTGAAAGGGAGCGGACCTGCATTGTTGTCCTCGAGCAACTGGATCAGTTCGCGCTGGACGACGATCCCGGCGCCTCGGGCCAGCATCGGACCCGGCACGCGCTCGTGCACGGTGACGGTCGCGCCCAATTTTCGAAGGGTGATTGCGTTGCAAAGCCCGGCGACCGATCCGCCGCTGATCGTCACCCTGAAATCATGATCGGCATGCCAGCTCATCGGCTTCTCTCCTTTTTCTGTTTCGACAACCGGCTGGCTCACGCAAGGTGCGCACCCAGCTCGCGGCCGGATGCGGCGACCACGGCGCCTGCCTGTATGCGTTCCCGGCCGTATTGCTGGAGCGCCTCGCCGAGCGGTGCCGATGCAAGGTGCTTTCGCAGCGCCATGGCGTCAGCCGCCGCCTTTGCGATGCCCATCCCCGTATGCGGCCGAACGACGAACGCCGCGTCTCCCACCAGCGCAATCCGTCGCGAGATCATTCGCGCTGTTTCGTAGTCGAAGATCCCCTGCACGAATGGCTGGGGCGTCGCTTCGACCGCCGCAGCGAAGGAGCGCGGCAGCAATCGTTTGGCGTCCGCGACGAGCTCGTCGCGGGCGTGTGCGGAGACCGCGCCCGGAGGCAGCGAGTATGGGTGGATGCGGTCCTCGCGGTCGGTGAGCACGTCATCTCGCGCCGTCGACCCGATCGCCGGCCGATACCAGACCCAATTGTATCTGCGATCCCCGCTCTCGGTTTCGCCGTTCGGTCCGGGGACCAGGAAGCCGATCACATGGGAATGCGGCATCCGGAAATATGCGAAGCGCTCGAGGAGGTCGCTGGCCGCGAAGCCCGGCAGGTCGCGTTCCGGCAACAGGCCGCGCCACCCGACATAGCCCGCGTAGACGTTGGCCGCGCCCTGGCCGTCGACCGCGGCGCGCGCGACGGACGCGATGCCGTCCGCGCCAATGACGAGATCGGCGGCCGTCTCACTTCCGTCGCTGAAGCTGATGACGACGCGATCGGCCTCCTCGCGAAGATGTTCGACCTTTCGATCGAGCACATATGACTGGTCCGCGATGTGCTTTCGAAACACGCGATAGATCGAGTCCCACGATAGTTGCATCTGGGGCGGCATCTTCTGATCGATGGTCGGACCCGTCTCGCCGAATATGATCCGTTCCCGCGCGACCACCCCGACGCGCGCGAAATGCTCGCACCCGGCCGCGCGCAGAACGGCAAAGGTCTCGCGCTTCCCCAGCAGGCCGGCGCCGCGCCCTTCGAGCCCATGGACCGATCGCTCGTAGACCGTGACGTCGTGTCCATCCTGGGTCAGCAGCGTTGCAGCGAACAATCCTGCAAGGGAGCCTCCGATGACCGCGATCCGCATGCCTTGTGATCTCCAAATGGGTCCGTTCGACCTCGGGACGTCAGTGATGCGCTGCGTTCCGGCCGAACAGCGTAGGCAACTGCAAGAGCAGGCCGGCGGTCGCCAGTGCGGCTCCGTAGCCGCAAACACCGAGCCACGAGGCGTGCGCATAGGCCCAGCTCGCGCCGAGGGATCCAAGCGATCCGCCGATGAACATGGCGGTCATGAAAACCGTGTTCAGCCTGCTTCGTGCCTCGGGGCGGAGCGCGAAAATCAGGTGCTGGTTGGCAACCAGCGCCGCGTTCACTCCGACGTCGAGCAGCACCACTCCGATGCTCAATCCGGCGATGCTGTTCCAGCCCCCGAACACCGCCCAGGAGGACAACGAGATCGCGGCGGCGATCGCGATCACGAGATGAGGGCCGCGCTTGTCGGCTGTGCGGCCGGCGAGCGGCGCAGCCAGGATCCCCGACGCGCCGATGACGCCAAACAGGCCGGCGATCTCGGGGCCGAAGCCAAACGCCGGCTCTTGCAGATGCAGGGACAAGACGGTCCAGAAGGCGATGAAGGAGGCGAACAGCATCGATTGTGTCGCAGCGGCGAGGCGAAGCGCCGGCTCCTCGATCAGCAAATGCACCAGCGAATGCAGCGCGGACCCGTATCCCAGGCTCTGTGTCGGATGATGGCGGGGCAGGGTCGTGCGGACCAGTGCGGCGGCGCCGAGCGCCAAAGGCACGCCGAGCCAAAACATCTCGCGCCATCCGAAATGCGATCCGACGAAGCCGGCTATCGTGCGGCTGAGAAGGATTCCGCCGAGGATTCCGCTGACGACCATTCCGACCGCGGCACCCCGCGTCTTGTCGTCGGCGAGCGTTGCGGCGAACGGGACGATCTGCTGCGCCACCGTGGCCGCTACGCCCAGCACCAGCGAGGCTGCGATCAACGCGAGCGTGGTTGGTGCAACAGCAGCGAAAGCGAGTGCTGCCGCCAGAACGACGAATTGCGCGGCGATAAGGCGCCGCCTCTCCACGAGATCGCCCAACGGGACCAGCAGGAGGAGACCGACTGCGTAGCCAAACTGCGTGGCCGTGGGTATCAGGCCGATCGCCGAGGAGCTCGGATAATTCGCTTCGATCAGGCCGAGCAGCGGCTGATTGTAATAGATGTTCGCGACCGCGATGCCCGCACAAACCGCCATGGCAAACGTGCGCGCGCGGGTGAGTTCAGGGACCCGTTGATCCGTGCTGAGAGCAGACGTCGACATGGCCGCAATCCTCGCTGGTCGGCGCGCAGCTTCAATTCGCTGCGTCCGCCGCTTGACTTGAAACACGATCGGCAGTTAATTATCAATTGATAAATAACAAGTCCGTCCAAAATGAATGGCCGTCATGTGCCGCTGGCTGCGCAGCGCGCGCTCCGGCTGAGAGAGCTTGCATGGCACCTTACGTGGCTGGTCTGCGAACGTATTGGACTGAATGCGCATGCTTTGGACTGGCTTTTGAGCCGCAGGCGCATCGCGACGTCGTGACCACGGCGTCGACGAAGTGCCCAGCGATCGTGCCTGCCGGCCGAGCAGGCGGCCGAGGCCGATGCTCCGCACCGTCGGGACCTCATCGGGAGATTGTTCAAGGGCCGCATCAAACTGAAAAGATGACGCCTGCGGCGAACTGATATGGCGTTTCCATTCAGGAAGGGAAGGCGATGAAGCTCAGGTCAGTTCTGCTCGCGCTGCTTGCCGTCGGGGCGATCGGTGGAACGGGGGCGCTTCTCTACGCCTGGGAATCGTCGATTGATCCGATCGATCCGCGATCAGCCAGGGCGACCGATACTGTGATGGTGCGTCGTGGCGCAAGCCTCGCGCTGCTTGGCGACTGTGCCACCTGTCACACGGCGACCGGCGGAACGCCCTACGCTGGCGGACTTGCGATGCCGACGCCGTTCGGCACGATCTACTCCACCAACATCACGCCCGATCCGGAGACCGGCATCGGCCGGTGGTCGGAGCAGGCGTTCGTTCGCGCCTTGCGGTCCGGCGTGGATCGCGAAGGCCGTCACCTTTATCCGGCGTTCCCGTACGACCACTTCACGCGCGTGTCGGACGATGATGCGAACGCATTGTATGCCTTTCTGATGTCGCTCGACCCGGTCAGGTCGTCGGCGCCGCCAAACGGACTTCCGTTTCCGCTCAATATTCGCCTGACGCTCGCGGGCTGGAAGCTGCTGTTTCTGCATCAGGAGCGCTTCGTCGCCGACCCGTCGAAGGATGCGAAGTGGAACAGGGGGAAGTATCTGGTCGACGGGCTCGGGCACTGCGGCGCCTGCCATTCTCCCCGAAACCTGATGGGAGCAGAAGAGATCTCGGCGAGTTTCCAGGGCGGCGTGGCCGAAGGCTGGCGTGCCTACGCGCTCGGTCGAAGCTCACCGTCGCCGGTCCCGTGGGATGAGGCGGCCCTGACGGATTATCTCGCACATGGCTCGCATCCCATGCATGGCACGGCTCAAGGTCCGATGGCGAACGTGACTGACAATCTGTCCCAGGTCGATCCCGCTGACGTCAGTGCAATGGCCTATTATCTGGCCTCGCTCGGCAAGGGCGAAGCACGGACAAACGCAAAGATCCTCGTTCCCAAGGGGCCGGGACAATTGCCGCAGGCGGCCGGCGTGCAAGTTGCGACGCCGTCCCTCCAGTCCGGCCCGGGCGGAGCGATCTACGGTGTCGTTTGCGCATCATGCCATGAGGGCGGCAGACCTTTGCCGCTAGGGGGCGTTGGCCTTGCTCTCTCCACGGCTCTTGCCGACGACACACCGGCCAATCTGATCAATCTGGTGGTGCGGGGAATACCCGCATCCACCGATGGCTCGACGCATCCGATCATGCCCGGCTTCGGCGATGTTCTCGACGACCGGCAGATCTCCGATCTCGCCAACCACCTGCGCACGCAGTTCGCCGGCAAGACCCAGTGGGACGGGGTCGCCAAGGCGGTCGCGGACGCAAGAGCCAACCGGTGAGCCGGCAAGAGAACAATGAGCAGAAGGGTCGCTGACGCGCCATGACAACGTTGACCGTTAACGGCGAGAGCCGATCCATCAAGGCGAGCCCGGACACGCCGCTGCTCTATGTTCTGCGGGACGAACTCGGACTGAACGCTGCAAAGTATGGATGTGGCCTCGGCCAGTGCGGCGCGTGCACCGTGATCGTCGACGGCAAGGCCATCTTCTCCTGCATCACGCCGGTAATGGTGCTGGAAGGGCGGGCGATCGTCACGCTGGAAGGGCTTGGGAGCCAGACAGCGCCGGGCCCGTTGCAGCGGGCCTTCATCGCCGAGCAGGCGGCGCAGTGCGGCTATTGCATTCCCGGCATGATGATGCGCGCGCAGGCGCTGCTCAATCGTGATCCTGATGTGACCGATGAGGCGATCAGGGCCGAACTGCAGCCTCACCTCTGTCGATGTGGAACACATATGCGCATCCTGCGTGCGGTCCGGCGTGCCGCCGATGAGATGACGCCGAAGACTGCCGACGTGAGGACAGAACGATGACACATGCTGTCTCGCGGCGCGCCGTATTGGCGGGCGCCGGGGCGCTGCTCGTCGCATTCCGGCTCGCCGGAGTGCATGCGCAGACCGAAACCGGCACCGGTGGAGGCCCCTCGAAGCACGGTCTTCCCGGAAGCCTCGACGACACACCGAAGATCGACGCTTGGATCCGGATCGATGCGTCGGGCGCGGTCACGATCCTCACGGGAAAGGCCGAGCTTGGCCAGGGCCTCAAGACGGCGCTGCTCCAGGTCGCGGCCGAGGAGCTCAAGGTGCCGTTCGACCGGTTGTCGCTCGTCACGGCAGATACCGCACGGACGCCGAATGAAGGCTATACGGCCGCAAGCCATTCGATGCAGGACTCCGGCACCGCAATTCGGCATGCAGCGGCGCAGGCGCGCGAGATCCTTCGTGACGAGGCCGCCCGCAGGCTTGGCGTGGCGGCGGCCTCGCTCCAGGTCCGCAACGGCGCGGTGTTCGGCCCGCACGGCGCACGCCTGGCCTATGGCGAACTGGTTCGCGATCAACTGCTATCTGTGCAAGCGAGCCCAACGTCGCGTCTGACCTCTCCGGCAGACTTCACGGTGATGAATCAGCCGGTTTTGCGGATCGATATACCAGCCAAGGTGACGGGCGGTAGCGCCTATGTCCAGGATCTGCGCCCCGAGGGGATGCTGCATGGTCGTGTCGTCCGTCCACCGAGCTACGGGGCAACCTTGCGCGATCTCGATATCGCGCCTGTCGAGCGTATGAACGGCATCGCCAAGGTCGTGCGCGACGGCAATTTTCTCGGCGTGATCGCAGACCGGGAGTGGACCGCCGTTCAGGGAATGCGAACGCTCGCTGCGACCACGACCTGGATCGAGCAGCAGGCTCTGCCCGATAGCGCGGACTTGGCTGGTGCCCTGATCAACCTGCCTTCGCGCGACACGACGATTCACGACGAGGGACGTCCGGGCAAGCCGGGAATTGCCGTCGAAGCGAGCTTCAGCCGGCCCTATCTCACCCACGGTTCGATCGGGCCATCTTGCGCGATTGCACAGTTCGCGGACGGGAAGCTCACCGTTTGGACGCACACGCAGGGCGTCTTCTTCCTTCGCGATGCGATTGCCGGCATGCTGCGCATGCCCATTGAAAACGTTCGCTGCATCCATGCGGAAGGCGCGGGTTGCTATGGCCACAATGGCGCCGACGACGCCGCGGCCGATGCAGCGATGCTTGCCGTCGCGATGCCCGGCCGGCCGATCAGGGTGCAGCTGATGCGTGAACAGGAGCACGCCTGGGATCCGTTCGGACCTGGCATGGTGGTCAAGCTCCGCGCCGCGGTCGGGCCGGACGGGGTGATCGCGGATTGGCACCACGAGGTCTGGAGCCAGTCGCATATGATGCGGCCCGGGCCTCCGGGAACGCTCACCGCCGCTCGACTGAAGTCCGACGCATCTCCACCCGCGCCGCCGGTTGCGCTGGCGCAGCCCGAGGGCGGCGGCGACCGTAACGCGATTCCGCTCTATGCGATCGCGAACTGCAAGGTGATCAGTCATTTCCTGCCCGACATGCCCTTGCGTGGCTCCTCCATGCGCTCACTGGGTGGTTACCTCAACGTGCTTTCGATCGAGAGCATGTTTGACGAACTGGCGGCGCGCTCGGGGCAGGATCCCGTCACGTTCCGGCTTCGCCACACGGTCGATCCCCGCGCGCGTGACGCCATCGAAACGGCGGCAACGCGCTTCGGCTGGGCGCCGCGGGTCAAGCGTTCCGACAACACCGGATTCGGCTTAGGCTTTGCACGTTACAAGAACCTCGAAGCCTGGTGCGCGGTGGCCGTCGAGATCGAGGTCGTGCGCCTCAGCGGCGCCGTTCGCGTCCGCCGTGTCGTGGCGGCGGTGGATACGGGGCAGGTCGTGAATCCGGACGGTGTCCGCAACCAGATCGAGGGCGGCATCCTGCAATCGATCAGCTGGACGCTGTTCGAGCGCGTGACGTTCGATCGCACCCGCGTCACGTCGGTGGATTGGTCAGCCTATCCGATCATGCGGTTCGACAGCGTTCCGGGCGCGGTTGACGTTCACCTGATAGATCGGCCCGGCGATGGCTTCTATGGCGTTGCCGAGGCCGCGCAAGGGCCGACGGGAGCTGCGATCGCGAACGCGATCAGGGATGCAACCGGCGTGCGGATGCATGACCTTCCGTTCAGTCCTGCCCGTATCAGGAAGGCGATCGGCGCGTAATTGGTGGGAGCGATATCTAGGCCATCGCTTTCGCCGGGAGGACGAAGCGAACGCCGCCCAGGAACGTCGTCACCTTTGCATCGATGATCGAATTGACGTCGGTTTCCAGGGGCATCGAGTAGATGAACTTGCGAACCCCGAGATAGAAGATCGCGGCGTGCAAGCCCCATATCATCTCGACTTCGAGATCGGTGGTCGGCAGCTCATCGGTCGAGGGACGTCCGTACTCGATCCTGATCTCCTCGATCACTCTTTCGAACGCTCGTTCGCGCAGCATCTTGAGATAACGGGCGTTCAGCCCGAGGTCCTTGAGGCCCGCGAACATGAACAGGCGGATCCATTCGTAGGTGAGGATGACCTCGGCGTATTCGCGATAGAACTGGATCAGCCTGGCCTTGAGGGGGACCGAGCGATCGGTGATGATCTTCTCCCAGGACGGTTTCCAGCGCCCGACGAAGACTTCCTGATAGACCCGCTCGATAAGGGCTTCCTTGCTTGGAAAATAGCGATAGAGCAGGGGCTGCGTGATGCGCAGCCGCTTTGCGAGTTCGCGGGTCTGCCCTTCGAACCCGTGCTCGGCGAAGAACGACACGGCTTCTCGCGCGATGATGGCTTCCCGCTCGGACGGGTCCAGCCTCTGCTGCTCTCGGATCGGCGTCGGAAGACGCGCTCGTCTGGCTTGCTTCACGCCTGATTCGTCGGTTTGAGGATACTTCAGCACCCTCATACACCGATTTGCTGCCGGAGCCGATCGCAGCAAGCGGCCATCACTTTTTGTTTATCAATTGATAAATAACTCTTGACTCGAGCCCGGCGTCGCGCCAGTTATTGATCAGCTGATAAATAAGCAGCGAAACGCTGCATCACCGATCACCTAAAGGAGGATGCTCATGAGCGACGACCGCTGGACGCGTGGAGTGCCGCCGAAGGCGCTTGTCATCGGCGGATCAATGGCCGGGCTGTTCGCTGCGTTGCTGTTGCGGCGGGAAGGCTGGGACGTCGATGTCTACGAGCGTATCGGCGCCGAGCTCGCGGGGCGAGGCGCTGGCATCGTCACGCATTCGGAATTGTTCGACGTCTTGGGCCGGGCCGGCATCGATACCGCGGCCGCGGCGGTAGGGGTCGTCGTTCCGGGGCGTCGCGTGCTGGACCACGGCGGCCGGATCGCAGGCGAGCTCGGGTTGCGGCAAGTGCTCACATCCTGGGGGCGTCTCTATGGGCTCCTGAAGGCGGCGCTGCCGGCCGAGCACTACCATCACGGCAAGAACCTCGAGGGTGTCACGGAATTCGGCGACCGGGTGGTGGCGCGCTTTTCCGACGGCACCGAAGCGTCGGGAGATCTGCTGGTCGGCGCCGACGGCATATTCTCGAGTGTCAGGGCGCAACTTGCGACAGAGGTCCAGCCCAAATATGCCGGCTATGTCGCCTGGCGGGGCCTCGTCAACGAGCGGGACCTGTCGGCCCGGACGCGGGCGGAATTGTGCGACTGGTTCGCCTTTAGTCTCCCTCCCGGGGAGCAGATGCTCGGCTATCCCGTTGCCGGCGCCAACGAAGAGATGGATGTCGGCGAGCGCCGCTTCAATTTCGTCTGGTATCGCCCGGCCGACGCCGACCACGGATTGGCGGATCTGCTGACAGACATCGATGGTGTCAGGCAGCCATTGTCGATTCCGCCGACCAGGATTCGATCCGATGTGATTGCCGCGATGCGTCGGGACGCGGAGCGGCTGTTGGCGCCGCAATTCGCCGAGGTCGTTCACCTCACGTCCCAGCCGTTCATCCAAGCCATCCTGGATCTCGAGACGCCGCGCATGGCGCTCGGAACCCGCACCGTCATCCTCGGCGATGCTGCGTTCGTGGCGAGGCCCCATGTCGGCATGGGCGTGACGAAAGCCGCGGCGGATGCGGCGGCTCTGGTCGATGCGTTGCGGGCCCATCCGGCGGATACGCCGGCGGCGCTCGCGAAGTTCGAGTCGGCCCGACTTCCGTTCGGGGCCGCAGTCGTCCGGCGCGCCCGCCATCTCGGCGCGTACATGCAGGCGCAAATCGCCACGGCCGAAGAACGGGCGATGGCAGAGCAGCATCGCAGCCCCGAGGCAGTGATGGCGGAGACTGCAGTGGCAACCGGCATTGCCGCCTAGCGAATTCAACGGAGGGAGGACAATCACCAATGGACCTGCAAACCATCCAGCAGCATCCGACGTTCAGACAGCTTGTGAGCGAGCGCACACGCCTTGGCGTTGCGATGTCGATCGTCATGGCTGCTGCCTACTTCGCCTACATCCTGACCATCGCGTTCTGGCCGCGGCTGCTCGGGTATCCGCTGTGGAGCAGCACGGTGATCACCTGGGGCGTGTTGATCGGCGTCGGCCTGATCGCGCTCGGCTTCCTGCTTACGGCGGTCTACGTGCGGCGCGCCAATTCCCGTTTCGACAGCCTCAGTCAGCTTCTTCTGGAGGATCTCCGATGACGTCACGTCCGGCTTGCGCAGCCTTGTTTGCAACTGCGTTCGTCCTGCTTTCCGGGCCTGCGGCGGCCGATGCACTGACATCGGCGACAGGCACGCGGCAACCGTTGAACGCGACGGCGATCGCCATGTTCCTCGGCTTCGTCGCCATCAGTCTTGGCATCACATGGTGGGCTGCGCGGCGTGGTACGAGCACGGCCAAGGACTTCTACGCCGCCGGCGGCGGACTCAAGGGTGTCCAGAACGGGCTCGCGATCGCCGGCGATTACACGTCGGCTGCGACATTCCTGGGTGTCACGGCGCTCGTCTATACCTCGGGCTACGACGGCATGATCTATGCGATCGGCTTCCTCGTCGGCTTTCCGATGATCCTGTTCCTGATTGCCGAGCCGCTGCGCAATCTCGGCCGCTACACCTTTGCCGACGTCGCGGCATATCGGCTGGCCGAAGTCCCGGTGAGGGCGGTCGCGGGCGTCAACACGCTCGTGATCGTGGTCTTCTATCTGATCGCCCAGCTGGTGGGGGCCGGCAAGCTGATCCAGCTGTTGTTCGGGCTTCCCTACATCTATGCGGTCGGCATCGTCGGCGTGCTGATGATGATCTATGTGACGGTCGGAGGCATGCTCGCGACGACCTGGGTGCAGATCATCAAGGCTGTCCTGCTGATGTCAGGCTCGGTCCTGATGTCGATCCTGATCCTGGGGCACTTCGGCTTCAGTCTGGAGGCGCTTTTCCGCGCAGCCGTGACATTGCATCCGAAGGCCGACGCCATCATGGCGCCCGGCGGGCTTGTCAAGGATCCGGTATCCGCGATCTCCCTCGGACTAGCCCTGATTTTCGGTACGGCCGGGTTGCCGCACATCCTGATGCGTTTCTTCACCGTGAGCGATGCCCGCCAGGCGCGCACATCGGTGCTGGTCGCGACCGGCTTCATCTCGATCTTCTACAGCCTGTTGTTCGTGCTCGGCTTCGGCGCGATCGCGATCGTTTCGGCCAACCCGCAGTTTCGGGATGCGTCGGGCGGCCTCGTTGGCGGCGTCAACATGGTGGCTCTGCATCTGGCCGATGCCGTCGGCGGATCGCTGCTGCTCGGGTTCATCTCGGCGGTGGCGTTCGCGACGATCCTCGCTGTCGTATCGGGGCTGACGCTCGCGGGAGCCTCGGCGGCGAGCCACGACCTCTATGCCCGCGTGATCCGCAGGGGCCGTGCGAGCGAGCATGAGGAAGTGCTCGTCTCGAAGGCTGCCGCGGTTGCGATCAGCCTGATTGCGATGGGTCTGGGTGTCCTGTTCGAGAACCAGAATATCGCATTCATGGTCGGACTGGTGTTTGCGATCGCGGCGAGCGCGAACTTCCCGGTGATCCTTCTCTCGATCGTCTGGCCTGACCTGACGACGCGCGGCGCCGTGAGCGGTTCGCTCGCCGGCCTGCTGGCATCGGTGGGACTGGTCGCCCTCAGCCCGGGCGTATGGACCGCGACGTTGAAGCTCGGATCCGCACCGTTCCCATACGACAATCCCGCCCTGGTCTCGGTTCCTCTCGCCTTCGCCGTATCGTGGGCGGTGTCGGTGCTGGACCGCAGTGCGGCGGCGGCTTCTGTTCGCGCATCGTTCGGTGCGCAGCATGTTCGTGCCCAGACCGGGCTCGGCGTCGAGTAACGCAGCATGGATCATTCATCCCAAGGAGGCACAACAATGAGCACCGATGCGATCGAAACGGGGAGGGCGGCGTGGCCTGACGCCATTCGCAAGGAGTTCGATATCAACCAGCTCAATGGGCAGGTCGGGACGCGGCTCCTGTCCGAAACCGGGCGCGTGCGCGTCTGGGAAATCCGACTTGCGCCGGGTGAGCGCATCGGATTCCATCGCCACGTGCTGGACTACTTCTGGACCGCGGTAACGCCGGGCCGGGCGCAGTCACATGCGGAGGACGGGACGATCGTCGAAGCCGTCTACTCGGCCGGGGAGACGCATCACTTCGTCTATGGAAAGGGTGAATACAAGATCCACGACCTCGAAAACGTCGGCGATACCGACTTGTGGTTCACCACGGTTGAATTCCTCGACAGCGCCAATGCGCCCTTGGAGCTTAGCCGCAAGCGCGAGGGCGAAACTTCCTCCGAACCGGGCGATGGCCGACGCGCGCGATGACGCATCTTCAATGATTGCGTCCATGCAACGCGCGAATGGCGCCGAACTCCTTGCCTATGCCCTTCAACTCCAGGACCGCTAGCCCGGCGTCGTGGGGGTTACCATGGCTGGCCTCGCTCAGGCATGCTAGCCCCCCTTCGGCTCAGAAGTGCACCAGAGTGCGCAGACCATTGACCCAGGCATTCTCGGTCTTGATGCCGGCGGCATTATAGCCGCGCCCGCCGGGATTGATCACGTACTGGGCGTCGAACTTGAGGTTCATCCAGCCGGTCGCCTGCCAGCCGTACCAGGCTTCGATCGGAACTTCGTTTCCGCCCGCATTCAGGGTGAGCGCGGCCGAATTCACGTGGGTCGTACCCACAGCGAAACCGACTTCGTCTTCCGGGCGCCAGGAGAACGTTCCGGTGTGCCTGAAGCCCAGGGCGACCTGGTAATCCTGATACGACGTCCGGTGATCGGCGACGGTCGTATTGAGGAACATGTACCAACCCTGTGCCTTTGCACCCTCAACGGTCAGCCGCTGCAGGATCGACTCGTAGACGCCGTAGCGGCCGCGCTGATCGCCCAGATTCTGGTCCGAGACGCCGCCGATGCCCGGCGCGATCGCAATGATACCGGGGAGGCCGCCGTCAATCGTCGACGCGCTGTCATACCAGCCGCCGAATCGCCACGTCCCGTTCAGGGGACCGCTCGGCGCCCAGACCACCTCGACCGGCACCAGCACGCCGGAGGCCCGGCTCGAGCCGGGGACGCCCGGCAGGAAGTAAGTCGCGGAGTCCGACGTTGTCAGATAGTTCGGATTGGCATCGTAGACGCCGACCGAAAGCTGCCATTCCTTGGTGAAGTTGTAGTGTGCGACACCAGCCCATTGGCTCACCGGCCAGTTATAGATGTAACCACCCTGGATGTTGCCGGGCTGACCGCCGCAGAACGTCAGGTTGATGAACTCGCACAGGCCGAAGAAGAAGTCGGAGCCGACCGGCAGACGGCCGCCCTTGAGTTCAAGGCGATCATCGAACAGCTTCTGCGAATAGTAGAGCTCGGTGAGGCGAAGAATACTGCCGCGGCCGTACACTTCGTTGGTCAGCTGCAAGGCCGGAATGCCCGCCTCGTCGTTCAGGTTGCGGCCGAAGCGGTCGACCAGCGTGAGGCCGACCGTACCGCCCTGAATGCCGGCAAGCTTCGCCATATCGAACTTGGCCTGAAAGAACAGCTGCCCGGCTTGGGTCGCGGTGTTCCTGTTGCCACCCGACAAATTGCCGACAGCTTCGTCGCCGAGCGTCAGGGCCAGCGAGATGCCCCGCTCCTTCAGTTGCGTCCTGCCGAGATCGCCGAACAGATACGGTCGTGTCCAGAAATCATCGGTCTCCGTGTAAGGCACAGGCGGAGCCTTCGTTAAGAGATCGGCCGCATGCGCGCCGCCGTCGAACAGAGATAACAAAGCGATCCCCACGCCGCATGCCCGCGCGGTGTTTATTGACCTTTGCAACATTTTTTGCACTCCCAGCGTCCCCGGCTTTGTCCAATTTTCTGTCACGTTCCTGCCCAAAGCCCTTCGGCCTGGAACGTGCCCCGTCAGTGTTGTCTACCCATCAACTTGAGATAGAAACTGCGCGCGTGCCAAAGCCCTTCAAGACGGTGGTGAGGGTCTGCCCGCGGCCCGGCCCGGCTCGGCCCACAGCGCCGACGCGGACGAGAGCGTCGTATGCTTGATCAGTCTTGCGCATCGAACTCTTCCCCTTGTGTCTCTACCCTGGTCGCCGCGGCCATATTCCCGGTCGTGGTTCTTCGTAATCAAGTCACGCCTGATCACCCGCGCTTGTCGGCAGCGCGGCCGCGCCGTGCGCAGATGCACTTTGCAGAATTGTGGACTCCTTCGATCTTGGCGTAGTGCGGGCGAGGCCAGCCAGCGCGGCCTTGCGCCGCCGCCGGGCCTGCAATTGCTGATCCGCCAGCACGCCGATCAGAATCACGGTCCCCATCACCGCGAAGTTCAGGGAGTTCGGAATGCCGAGGATGTTCACGAGGTTCTGCAGCACCTGCAGCAGCGCGGTGCCCAGCACGATGCCGAGAATCGAGCCTTCGCCGCCGCGCAGGCTGCAGCCGCCAAGGACGGCAGCCGCAATCGCATAGAGTTCGTAGAAGTTGCCGAAGGAACTCGGGGAGACCGAGTTGGTATAGAACACGAACAAGACGGTCGAGACGCCGGCGAGGCCACCGCTGATGACATAGGCGGTCGCGATCACGAGATTCGTCCTGATGCCGGAGTAGCGCGCCGCTTCCTCGTTCTTGCCCACGGCATAAAGCCAGCGTCCGTAGACCGAACGATGCAGCAGCACGCCGAGGATCAGCGCAAGGATGATCAGGAAGATGAAGGTGTTCGGAATGCCCGCGACATTGCCCGAGGCGATGCTGCTCAGCGTGCTGGCCTCGTCGCCGTAGCCGAAGCCGCGCGTCGAATCGCTGGTGTAGTAGCGCGCGGCGCCGCGATAGATCAGCAGTCCGCACAGCGTCACGATGAAGGGCTGCATCTTCAGCCGGGTGATCAGGAAACCCTGGATGCCGCCCAGCGCAAGCCCGCCCATCAGGACCAGCAACAGCGCGAAGGGCCAGGGTACCTGATACGTCGTCAGAAGGTCGATGAAGACGACGCCAAGCAACGCGAACATCGAACCGAGCGAAAGATCGATGCCTCCGGTGATGATGACTAATCCTTCGCCCAGCGCGAACACACCGAACAGGCCGATCAAATTGGCCATGTTCAGCAGGTTCACGAACGACAGGAAGGCCGGATTGATCGCGCCGGTGATGGCGGAGATCACCGCCAGCAGCAAGAACAGGCTGAGTTCCTTCTTCATCATGGCGCAGCGGTCTCCAGGGTTTCGAGCGCCTGGCCGACCGCCAGCCTCAATACGTTGTATTCGCTGAACTGGCTGCGCGCGAGCACGCCGCTGACGCTGCCTTCATGCATCACCGCGACCCGGTCGGAGACGCCGATGACCTCTTCCATGTCGGATGAGATCATCACGATGGCGACGCCCTGGTCGGCGAGGTTGCGCATCAGGGCGTAGATCTCGCTCTTGGCACCGACATCGATGCCGCGGGTCGGCTCGTCGAAGAACATCACGCGTGGCTGCATGGAAAGCCATTTGCCCAGCACCACCTTCTGCTGGTTGCCGCCGGAGAGCATCACGGCATCGATGTCGATGCTCGGCGCCTTGATCGACAGGCGCCTGGCTTGTTCCTTCGCGATTCCGCGCTCGGACGCGCCGTTGACCAGCCACATCCGCGCATGATCCAGCAGGCTGGCGAGCGTCACGTTTTCCCGGATCGGCAGTTCCAGCACCAGTCCGGATTTCTTGCGGTCCTCCGGCACCAGATAGATTCCTTGCCTGATCGCATCGCGCGGCGAGGCGACGCCGACCGGCGTGTTGTCGATCCTGATCTCGCCACCCAGCAGCGGGTCGACGCCGAATACCGCGCGGGCAAGCGAGGTGCGGCCGGCGCCGACGAGGCCGGCGAGGCCGAGGATCTCGCCGCGCCGCACGGAAAGGTCGATCTGCCGGTCGGGAAAGGCCGTCGTCACGACGCCGGCGATATCGCAGCCACCCGGCTCTGGCGAGCGTGCCGGGGGTGTGTACAGCGCCTTCAGGTCGCGGCCGATCATCAGCCGGATCATTGCGGCATGGCTCAGCTCGTCGCGCGCCAGCTCGCCCACGGTGCGCCCGTCGCGCAGCACCACGACGCGATCGGCGCAGCTCATGATCTCGCCGAGCCGGTGAGAGATGTAGATCACCGAGATGCCGTGCGCCTTCAGGTCGGTAATCACCTCCAGCAGCCGTTCCGTCTCCGAAATCGTCAGGCTGGAGGTCGGCTCGTCCATGATGATCACCCGGGCATCGATCGAGAGCGCCTTGGCGATCTCCACCATCTGGCGCTCCGCGATCGACAAATTGTCGACCAGCGTGTTCGGCGCGAAATCGGCACCCAGCCGTTCCAGCAGCGGCGTCACGCGGGCGCGCATCTGCGCATTGTCGACCAGCTTCAGCGGGCCGCCGGCGAGCTTCTCGCGTCCGATGAAGACATTGGCCGCGACGTCGAGATTCTCGAACAGGTTCAGCTCCTGGTGCACAAAGGCGATGCCGGCGAGGGTCGCCTCGTTCACCGTCATCCTTGCGTGCTCGTTGCCGCCGATGCGGATCACGCCCGCGCTCGGCGCGATCACGCCGGCCAGCACGCGCATCAGCGTCGATTTACCGGCGCCGTTCTCACCGATCAGGCCCAGCACCTCGCCGCGGCAGACGCGCAAATTGACGTCGTCGAGTGCCCTGACGCCGGGATAGGTCTTGCTGATTCCGCTGAGTTCGAGCAGCGTCTCCGCCATTCGGCATGTCCTCCTGCAGCCCGCCCGGCGGCCTGTGGCGGCCGGGCGGTGAAGCCGACTGAAGTTACTTTTTCAGCAGTTCCTTCAACCGCCCGGCGAACTCCGCGACGTTGGTCTTGCTGATCACCTTGGTCGGCACGATCAGCTTGCTGTCCTTTGGAATCCAGGACCTGTCGCCGTTCAGCGTCTTGATGATGTTGGTGGCGGAGAGATAGCCGAACTCGTAGGGCTGCTGCACCACCGTGGATTCGATCGTGCCGTCGGAAATGCCCCGCAGCGTCCGCTGGTCCTCGTCGAAGCCGACGATCTTCACCTTGCCGGCCTTGCCCGCGGCCTTCACCGCATCATAGATCAGCGGGGTCTCGTAGCTCCACAGGCCGGAGAGCAGCGCGATGTCGGGATATTTGACGAGCACGTTCTCCATGTTCGCCTTGGCCTTGGCAAAGTCCACCTGGTCGGTGAACACGTCGACCAGCTCGACCTTGGTGCCGGCGATCGATTCCTTGATGCCCTGTACGCGCTCGCGGGCGTTGTCGGCGTCCATCGTTCCGACGAACAGCGCAATCTTGCCGCCGTTCGGCAGCGCCTTCTTGATCTCCTCGCCGGCCTGCCGCCCGGCTGCGACGTTGTCGGTGCCGATATAGGCGAGACGGTTGCTCTGCGGCGCGTCGCTGTCCGTGGTGATCAGCACGGTCTTGGCCGCGACCTTGTTGAGTTCTTCGGTTGCATGCGGCGCATCGTCGACCGAGATCGAGATGCCGGCGACGCCGCGCACCAAGAGGTCGTCCAACTCGCGCCGCTGGCCAGCCGCGGTGCCTTCGTTGGTGACGATCAGCTCGATATTATATTCCGGGTGCTCTTTTTGCGCCTTCTCAAGCCCGCGGCCCGCGATGGTCCAGAAGTCGGCGGCAACATTGGTCACCAGCGCGATAGTCTTTTTCTGCTGCGCCTGTGCTATCCCTGTGGCCATGGCGAGCGCGGCTGCGCCCGCCAACAGCGGCACGATCAATCTTCTCGTTGAGTCATTCATATGCACCTCCCTGTCGACACCCCCGGTGAGGGGATTTCACGCCCGGCGCTTTTCGCGCCTTATTTTATTCACGTAACTAATAAATTAGCGCGACAAAATGTCCAGTCAAGGATGTCGTTGCCCGCAACTTCAAGCAATAATAGTGTGACGGTGATGTAATGTTACCACGATCGGACGCCTTTTGACCGTTATATGAGTTGTATATGAGTTACTCGCGTTGAATAACTTCACCAATCGAATTAAAAAGGCCGGTATGACTGAACAGCCCGAACCGCTGAGACGTGCTTCGAGTTTGGCCCGCGGGTCGAACCGCGGCCGGCTCGTCGAAGTCTTGCGGCGTCAGGGGCCATTGCCGCGCGTCGAGCTCGCACGCAGCACGGGGCTGAGCTTCCCGGCCATTTCGGCCATCACGTCGAAGCTGATGGCGGAAGACCTGCTGTGCGAAGCCGTGACAGATGCGGCGACCTCGTTGCCGGACGATACCGACGAGGAGGACGCGGATGGGCTGAACGGCCGCCGCCGCGGCCGGCCGGCGGTCTTGCTGACCCTGAACCCCGAGTTCGGCCGCATCATAGCCGTCTCGTTGCGCATGAACCTGATCGAGACACTGATCGCCGACTTCAGCGGCGCTGCCCTGGCGCAATCGCGGCTCGAACTCACGACCCGCGGGCTCGACGCAGGCGGGTTGTGCGACCTCGTGACCGCGCAGATCGACGCCATGCTCGATGAGACGGCCACGCCGCGAGACCGCCTGTTGGGAATCGGGATTGCGCTGCAGGGCATCGTCGATGCCGACACCGGCCGGCATCTGTGGAGCCCGGCGCTGTCGATCACCGACGTCGATCTGGCGACGCCGGTCCGCGAGGCATTCGGCGTCGAAGTCGTGATGGCGAACGACGCGGTCGCGGTGGCGCTGGCCCTCGTGGCGGCCGAGCCGGCGCTGGCGCAGGGCCTCACGGCCACGCTCATGGTCGGTCACGGCATCGGCATGGGCATCGTTGTCGACGGTGAAGCGCGCTGGGGTGCCGGCGCGGGCAGTGAGATCGGCCATGTCAAGTTGACGCCGAACGGTCCGCAATGCCGCTGCGGTCAGCGCGGCTGCATCGAGGCCCATCTCGCCGACTATGCGCTCTACCGCGACGCCCGCACCTTTCTCGATCTGCCGCCGGCGGTGTCGCAGCAACCATCCGAGGCGCAGATGGCTCTGTTGCGGGCGCGGGCACGCGCCGGCGATCCCCGTCTCGAACAGCTGTTCCGGCAGGCAGGCCACGCGCTTGCCGAGGCGGTCGCCACGACGATCTCGGTGCTGCGCCCGCACCATTTGATCCTCGCAGGTCCCGGCTTGCAGGCGTTTGACATGATGCGCAGTGCCTATGAGGAGCGGCTCGAGCAGGCAGTGTTGCCGTGGCTGCTCAAGTCCACCGCGATCCATGTGCGTCCAAGCGAGTCGGCGACGATTGTCGACGGCATGGTGCGGCGGACGCTGCGGGTCGTGGACCGACACCACATGGAGACGACCGAGTGAACCTCGGGAGCCGTGGCTCTTGCCTCGAGCCGCAGCGACGCAACCGGCGCGCTTGACGCGCCAAAGCGAGAGAATGCCAATGCAGGGTGCCATCTATCCAAGCCTCAAGGACCGGACCGTCCTGGTAACCGGCGGCGGTTCCGGCATCGGCGAGGCCATCGTCCGTCAGTTCATCGGCCAGGGTGCGCGGGTCGGATTCATCGATATCGATCTGACGTCCTCGGAGCAGCTGCTGTCCGATTTGGGAGCGCATGCCCGCGTGCACTTCGAGCACGCCGATCTGCGCGATATCGCCGCGCTGCGACGTGCGGTTGCCGGCATCCGCGAGGCGCTCGGGCCGATCACCATCCTGGTCAACAATGCGGCGCGCGACGACCGTCACACGATCGAGGACGTCACGCCGGAATTCTGGGACGAGCGGTTCGCCGTCAACCTGAAGCATCAGTTCTTCAGCGCCCAGGCGGTCGCACCCGACATGAAGCAGGCGGGGGGCGGTTCGATCGTCAACATCGGTTCGGTGAGCTGGGTGATCGGCCAGGGCAACATGCCGTGCTACACCACCGCCAAATCAGCGGTTCAGGGCCTCACCCGCGCGCTGGCCCGCGATCTCGGGCCGCACAATGTGCGGGTCAACTCCATCCTGCCCGGATGGATCATGACCCGGCGGCAGCAGGATCTGTGGTTGACGCCCGAAGGCGTGGCCGAGCTAATGCAGCGCCAATGTCTTAAGCGCAAGCTCGTGCCCGACGACATCGCCCGCGTCGTCCTGTTTTTCGCCGCCGATGACAGCGGCGCCTGCACCAACCAGAGCCATATCGTCGACGGCGGCTGGGTCTAGCGACAACGCCCGCCGGCTTGTTGCTATGTCTCGGGAGCGGTCTGATGCGAACGTGTCAGATTGTCGGCCCACGCATCGGCAATGTGGGGAAGGGTCAGATCCTGCTTGCGATCGAGTAGCAGTTCGAGCACGCGTGGCGGGGTCAATGGAAGGGCCTGGACGCGCTTGCCGGTGGCGTTTGCAACCGCGCATGCGACGGCGGCTCCGACATTCAGGATCGGCACCTCGCCGGCACCCTTGGTCCCGAGCGGTCCGATTGACGGCGCCCCCTCGTAAAGACTGATCTCCACCGGCACGACATCGAGCGCCAGCGGCACGCGATAGGTCTCGAAACCGCTTTGGCAGACACGGCCGTTGCTGCCGATCGTGACTTCCTCGTGCAACGCATAACCCAGCCCCTGCACGACACCGCCCTGGATCTGGCCATGGATGGCGCGCGGGTTCAGCGCGCGGCCGACGTCCTGCACCACGCGATAGCTGAGCACCTCGACGTGTCCGGTTTCCGGATCGACGGCGACCTCGCAGTCGTGGACCGCGAAGACGGGGATGTCGATCGCGTCGATGAAATGTCCGGCGACGCAGCTCGGCATCGCCGGCACGCCGGCGCCGGTGAACGCGCCGGTGCCGGACACCGGGCCAGCCAGCGCCTGGGCACGGGTCGCGACCTCCGCGACCGTGCGGCCGGAGCCCGGCGCGCCGGCGATCTCGATCCGCCCGTCGCGCATGACGAGATCATCGGGCGCAGCCTCGATCATCTCGGAGGCGACCTTCAAGAGCTTGGTGTGCACCTCCTGCGCCGCCGACAGGCTGGCCGCGCCGAGCGAAACGGTGGTGCGGCCACCGCCGACGCCGACATCATAACCGGCTGCATCGGTATCGGCCGCGCGGACGATCACATGCTCGGGCGTAATGCCGAGCGTGCTGGCCACGATCTGCGGCAGGCTCTGCATCATCGAGCCGGATCCAATCTCCACACCCGACGTGACCAGCGTCGCCGTGCCATCGGCATTCATGTTCACCGTCGCGGCCGATGGGCCGACGAAGACGAACCAGGTGCCGACGGTGGTCGCGCGTCCATAGAGCCGGCCGTCGGTGCGCGCCGGCGGCGCTGCCGCATCGCGCAGCGTATCCATCCGCTCGAGCATCGGGCCGAGCACATCGCCTTCGAACACCTGGCCGGTGGCGCCGAGATCCCTGTCGCCGAGCACATTGCGGCGGCGGAAGGCAAGCGGATCCATCCCGATCCTCGCTGCGATCTCGTCAGTGTGGCGCTCGAGCGCAAAGGTGTTGTAAACGCCGTTGCAGCAGCGGAACGCGCCGTTCGGCGCCGTGTTGGTATAGACCGCGCGCGAGACCATGCGCACGCTTCCAAGCCTGTAGTTTCCACCGAGCGTGTGCGCGGTCATGGTGGTCAGGAAGATCTGTTCGCCGCCATAGGCGCCGCAGTCCATCAGGACGACCGCCTCGCGCCCCACGATGTCTCCCGCGCGCGTCACCGCCGAGCGGATGCGGATATCGGCGTTCTCGCGGAACAGGCAGGTCAGCATCTCCTCCTCGCGCGAATTGACGAGGCGCACCGGCCGGCCGCTGGCGCGGGCGAGCAGGGCGACGAAGGGTTCAACGGCCAGATCGAACTTCAGACCGAAGCCGCCGCCGACCGGCGGCACCGTGACGCGGACCTGCGAGGCCGGTACGCCCAGCAGGCGCGCGGTCGCATTGCGGACGCTCCAAGGAACTTGCGTTGACGTCTCGATGTGGAAGCGTCCGTCCTCGTAACTCGCGACGACTGCGCGCGGCTCGAAGGCGACGTGGTTCTGCCGGCCGACGCGAAAGCAGCTTTCGACGATCTCGACGTCGGGCCGGGCAAAGGCGGCATCGACGTCGCCGCGAACGACGGTCGCTTCCCAGGCGACGTTGCCGCCACGCGCGCTGCCTTCGAGCAAGACCTCATAGTCGCGCCAGTCCGGGTGAACCAGCGGCGCGTCCGACGCCAGCGCGTCCGCCATGGTCAATACCGCGGGGAGAGGTTCGATCTCCACGTCGATCGCCGCGAGTGCGGCCTGCGCCTGTGCCAATGTGACCGCTGCGACCGCGGCGAGCGGTTCGCCGTCGTAGCGAATGACGTCGCGCGCGAACAGCGGGTGATCGGCGATGCCGATCCCGACCATGCCGGGCGCATCGGCCGCCGTCACGATCGCACGCACGCCCGGCATGCGGGCCGCTCTGGACGTATCGAGACGAAAGATCCGCCCCGCCGGCACGGCGGCGCGCAGCACCGCGGCATGCAGCATGCCGGGCAGATACCGGTCGATGGTGTAGCGCGTGCGGCCACGCAGCTTGTCGGCGGCGTCACGCCGGCGCAAATCCATCGTTGCGGAAACGTCTGACATCCTTGCGTCTCCCGATCATGTCGTGGCCAAGGCGAGCAGTGTCGCCTCGACGATGCGTTCATAGCCCGTGCAGCGGCAGATATTTCCGGTCAGCGCCATCAGGATGTCGTCACGGGTGGCATCCGGCTGGGTCGTCAGGAAATGCGTCAGGCTCACCACCATGCCGGGAAAGCACATGCCGCACTGGACGGCATCGCTGGCCTCGAGCGCGGCCTGGATGCGGTTCAGCATTCCCTGAGGCGCAAGGCCTTCGACGGTGCGGATCTCGCGGCCATCGGCCAGCGCAGCGGGCAGCAGGCACGACGGCGTGGGCTCGCCGTCGACCAGCACCATGCAGGCGCCGCAAAAGCCCTCGCGACAGACGGGCTTCGCGCCGGTCAGATGCATCTCTTCGCGCAGGATATCGACCAGCGGGGTGGCAGGATCGGCCGCAGAGGAGAGGCGATCGCCGTTGACGGTCAGGTTGAATCCCATGTCATCTCCGCGCGTTCATGAGCCAAGTGCAGCGATCGCGGCGCGGCGGACGAGGCCGGGTAGCACGCTGACACGATACCAGGCCGGCGCATCGACGCTGTCGCGGCCGACGAACTCGTCGATGAGTTCGGCCGCAATCTGTGCCGCTTCTGCGGCGTCGAGTGGGCGTCCGAGAAGTGCCGCTTCAAGGCGCGGCCAGCGGCGCGCGCTCGGTTCGACCGATCCGACCGCGATCCGCGCCGCCTGGACGCGGTTCGCCGTATCGACGCTGACCGATAGGCTGACGATGGCGACCGGATAATCGCCCGCTCGGCGCAACGGCAGGCGGGCATGGGCCGCCTTGCGCTCCGCTCGCGGCACGATGATCCGTGTCACCAGGCGGCCGGGCGCGAGCGTTGATCGGATCGCGAGGAAATCCGCCAGGCCGATGCGCTCGCGGCCGTCGCGGCCGGAGATCTCGACATCGGCATCGAGGCAGAGCAGCGCCGGCACGCAATCCGCCGCGGCGAACTCCGACGTCGCGAGATTGCCGCCGATCGTCGCCATCGCGCGGATCGCGGGGTTGGCCGAGCCTCCAGCGGCTGCTGCGAGACCGGCATATTCCGGAAGGTCGGCCAAGGCTGCCGCAAGCGCCGCATGCGTGACCGCCGCGCCGATCTCGATGGCATCGCCGCCGATCCGGATCGCGGTCAGCTCGGCGATCCTTCCGATGGCGACATAGTGGGTCCTGAGCGGTTCGTGCCGGATCGGCGATCGCATGATCCATGTGCCGCCGGCCAAGGGGGCACCTGCCGCACCATATTCGCTCAGCGCACCGAGTGCGGCGGCGAGCGATGGCGCGACATAGATCGATGCCGGCGCATCGCGCGACGAGACCGGGATGTTCTCGATGGGAGAGCCTGACATCATTGCCGCCGCTCCTGCCGCAGGCGATCCAGCAGCACGCCGATGACGACGATCGCGCCGAGCACGACCATCTGGACGTATCCGTCGATCCGGGTGAGGTTCATGCCGTTGGAGAGAATGGTGATGAACAGGGCGCCGAGCACGGCGGTGCCGACGCCGCCGCGTCCGCCCGCCAGGCTCGTTCCGCCGACTACGGCACCGGCGATCGCCTGCAGCGAGAGCGCGCCGCCGAGGTTCGGCTCACCCGATCCGGTTCGCGCCGTCATCATGATCGCACCGAGCGCGGCAAGTCCCGAGCACAGCACATAGGTCGCGACCAGGATGCGCCTGACCGGCAGGCCGGCGATCGCCGCGGCACGCGGGTTGGTGCCGATCAGATAGAGCGACCGGCCGAACACGGTGCGGCCTAGCAGCAAATGAAGCGCGATGCCGACCGCGAAGGTGATCACAATCGCCGCTGGCACGCCGAAGATGCTGCCGCTGTAGAAGATCTGCGAGAACGGCGCCGGCACGCCTTGCACGGGCCGTCCGGCCGAAAGGGTGGTCGCAATCCCGATCGCGATATTGTAGCTGCCGAGGGTCGCGACGAAAGGATTGACCCCGAGCAGCGCGACGACCACGCCATTGAAGAGGCCGCACGAGATACCGAGCGCGAAGCCGGCGCCGAGGCCGGCGAGCAGCACGGCGGCCGCGTCGTGACCAGACGCCGTGGCGCCGGCCATCGCGAGCGCGCTGCCGACGCTGACCATCGACACCGTCGGGCCAAGTGCAAGGTCGAAGCCGCGCGTCAGGATGACCACGGTCTGCGCCATCGCGAACAGCGCCAGATAGCTGGTCTGCTGTGCGATGTTGAGCAGATTGGCCGGCGACAGCACCCCGCGGTCGACCGCGGCGAAGCCGAGCAACAACACTGCCAATGCGACCGGCAGGACCGCGCTCCAGAGCCGGCCGCCGAGCGTCAGTTTCGGCCGGTCGGTGTCCTTGGCGGCAACGGTCAATTCGAGATCAGACACGCGGCTTGCTCCGTCGGCTCAGTTCGTCGAGCGCCACGGCGGCGACCATGATGACGCCGAGGAAGACCGGCTGGAGCCGCGAGTCGACGTGCAGGAGGTTGAGTGCGTTGCCAAGGATGGTCAGGAACAGTGCACTGATGGCGACGATCTCGATGCGTCCGACGCCACCGCGCAAGCTGACGCCGCCGATCACGGCGGCGGCGATCGACTGCAGCATCATCCGGTCGCCGCCAAAGCTTGCCTGGCCGGAGCCGACCTGTGCCGTCAGCAGAATGCCGGTCAATGCCGCAAGGACGCTCGAGACCACGTAGGTGCCGACGATATGGCGCTGGATCGTCACGCCCGACACCACGGCGGCATCGACATTGCCGCCGATCGCGTAAACGTAGCGGCCGAACAGCGTGCGCCGCTGTGCAAACACCATCACCAGGATCACGATCAGCGCGACGTGGGCGGCGGTCGGCAGACCGAATGCCTGGGCCCGTCCGAAGCCTTTCACGAATATCTCGGGCATGCCGTAAACGGGGATGCCGTTGGTGATCATGAGGCCGACGCCAGCGGTCGCGGACATCGTGCCCAGGGTCACGACGAAGCCGGAGACCTTGAGCTTTGCCACGCACAAGCCGTTGACGAGCCCGACCGCGACGCCGCAACCGAGCCCGGCCGCGACCCCGCTCGCGATGATGAGGACGTTGGAGCCGGGAAATGCGGCCGCGGTGGCCGCCATGGTCTTGGCGGTGACGACGCTCGCCAGGGCGACCACCGCACCGACCGAGAGATCGAAGCCGCCTCCGATGATGACCAGTGCCTGGCCGCAGGCGACGATTGCCAGCAGCGAGGCGTTGCGCAGGATGTTGAGGACGTTGACGATGCCATAGAACTGCGCATCGACCGCCGACATGCCGGCCACGAGCACCACAAGCAGGGCCGGCAGCAGCCCGATCCGGCCTGCGATCGACCGGAGGCTGACCGAGCCCCGTGGCGCTGCGGCGACCAAGGCCGTGTTCATGCGACCTCCGCGGCGAGATGATCACGGAAGAAGCTCGAAAGCACATTCTGCTCGGTCTTCTCGGCGCCCGTCAGCTCGGCGGCGATGCGGCCCTGATGCATGACGTAAAGCCGGTTCGACAGCGCCAGCACCTCGGGCAGTTCGGACGACACCACGATCACGGCGGCGCCGGCCTCGACGAGGCGCTTCATGAACTCGTAGACCTCGAGCTTGGCGCCGACGTCGATGCCGACGCTCGGCTCGTCGAACAGGAACACGGTCAGCTCGCGCGTCAGCGCGCGTCCCAGCATTACTTTCTGACGGTTGCCGCCCGACAGGGCGCCGGCGCTCCGTTCGATGTTCGGCGGCCTCAGCTGCAGCTGCTCCATGATGCCCGCGATCGTCACGCGTTCGGCGGCCTGCCGTAAGACACCGAAGCGGGCGAAGGCGGGCAGGTCGAGCCCGGTCATCGATGCGTTCTCGCGGATCGGACGGGACAGCGCGAGCCCTTCGGCGATCCGGTTGGCGGGAAAGTAGGCGACGCCGCGTTTGAGGCTATGCCTTGGGGTTGGAAATTCGTAAGGCGCGCCGTCGATCCGGATCGCGCCCGCTGACGCGCGCTCGATGCCGTAGATCGCGCGGATCAGCTCCGACTTGCCGCAGCCGACGAGGCCCGCGATGCCGGTGATCTCGCCGGCCCGGGCGTGGAAATTGACCTCCCGGACGCTGCCGTCGGCGAGCGTCAGGTTCTCGACGTCGACCATCACCTTGTCCGGCCGGTGGGCGATGGCCGGAAACAGCAGGTCGATCGTGCGGCCGGTCATCAGTTCCACCAGTTCGCCGTCCGTCGACCTCGCGGCATCGAGGGTCCGGATGTGGCGGCCGTCGCGCAGCACCGTCACACGGTCGGCAAGGGCGCGGATTTCGCGCATGCGGTGCGAGACGTAGATCAGTCCGACATTCTGGCTCTTCAGGCGCGCGATCAGCTCGAACAGCCGCCCGGTTTCGCGTTCGGTTAATGAAGCGGTCGGCTCGTCGAGGATCAAAAGGCGGACGCGGCCGAGCAGGGCCTTGGCGATCTCGGCCATCTGCTGATGCGCGCGTGACAGGTCGTCGATCCGTTGCGCGGGATCGAGGTCGAAGCCGAGCTCGTCGATCAGCGTCCTGGCGCGCTTGCGCATCTCGCGCGCGCGCAACATTCCGCCGCGCGTGACTTCGCGGCCGAGGAACAGGTTCTCTTCCACGGTGAGGCTTGGGATCAGCGAGAACTCCTGAAACACCGGACTGATGCCGATCTCTCGCGCGCGCTGCGGCGTCAGATGGCGGATCTCCTCGCCGCCGAAATGGAACGTGCCTTCGTCGGGGGGAAACGTACCGGATACGACATTGATCAGGGTCGACTTGCCGGCGCCGTTCTCGCCGAACAGGACGTGAAGTTCGCCGGCACGGACATCGAGGTCGACGCGGTCGAGCGCACGGACGCCGGTGAATCGCTTCGATATCCCCCGCAACTGAAGCAAGGGCTCGGCCGGCTTCGGGTCGATCTCGACATTCATCCGCTTCTCCGTGAGCCAGCAGGCGGGAGCACGGCTCCCGCCTCGGCCGTTCGGGCCGGCTTACTTGGCCGTGCTTACTTGTGCACGCTTACTTGGCCTTGACCGAATAGACCGGCGTCCAGCTGGCGGGCGCCAGCACGAGATCCATCTGCAATTTCGGCACCGTGGTCTTGTCGATCACCGTGGCCACCGGCTGGACCAGGCTCATGACTGGCTTCTTCTCGATCAGACGCACAGCCTGGTCGATCGCGATCGCGCCTTCGCCGACGGGATATTGGGTTGCGAAGGCGAGGATGTCGCCGCGGTTCAGCGCGTCGAGCATGGCTTGGTTTTCGTAGGACGACACGATCTTCAGGTCGCTTCGGCCCGCCTCGGCGACAGCGCCAATGGCGGCTTCGGCGGTGGGGGCGGTGCCCCAGATCACGTTCATGTTGGGATAGGCCTGCAATGCGTCCTGAATGAGCTGAAGCTGCACGGCGACGCCGGAGTCGCCGAACTTCTCGGCCAGAATCTTGGCGTTCGAGTTCTCGGCGATTGCCTTCTTGAACCCTTCATTGAACGATTCCGCCCAGCCCGAGCCGGCTGGACCGGGGAATGTCACGATGTTGAGCTTGTCGCCGGGCTTGGTCTGCGCCAGCAGGCCCTCGCCGGTGACCTCGCCCATGGCGACAAAGTCGACGTAATTGGCCGCGGGCAGTGCGTTCGGCGGCAGCGGATTGGTGACGCCGACCACCGGCACGCCCTTGGCCTTGGCTTCCTCGAACTTCTTGCTGAGGCCCGCGCCGGAGATCGCGCCGACAATGATCGCGTCCGGTCCGCTCGCCATGCAGTCATCGAATTGCGAAAGCTGCTTGGGCAGATTTTCGTAACCGCCAGCCTCGTAGAGGTTCATGTTGACGTTCATCGCCTCGGCCTGCTTCACGATGCCGTACGCGACGGCGACCCAGAAGCTGTCCTTCATGTGAGGAAACAGCACGCACAGCCTGTAGGGCTTCTCGGCCTTCGGCAGCGGCGTATAGTCCGCCGGTTTCGGCGTGCCGGATGACGCGTCGTACACCTTCATTGGAAACCACGGTGTCTCGGTCCCGGCCGCCGCCGGCATGGCGGTGCCGGCAAGGGCGAGGGCCGCGGCGATGCCGAGCACGGAGCGGATCGGCCACAGTCGGTTGGAAGAAAGGCACGTCGTGATCGTCATAGCGCAATCCTCATGGTTTGAATGAAAGTGCAGGCGATGCAGGGGAGGCGACGGCTTCGAATCCTCTTTTGGTGGACCGCGCCGTCTGCCGGCGCGGCTGCCGGTGACGATCAGCCCGCTTTCCACATCGCGACCGAGCGCCGCTCGAATGCCTCGCGGAATTGACGGGTGGATTCGGGAAGCAGCGCGCCGGTGCCCCAGTCGAGGATCACCGCGTGCTTTCGGATCACGTCGAACGCGTTGATCTCTCCGCTGCGGTAGCGCTGCGCCACCTTCTCCGGATCGAGCCGGACGTTGGCGACGCGCTCGGAGCGGATCCTGGTCCGGAGCGCAGCGGTCGCGACCTTGTCGACCTCGTAGTTGCAGAGCTCGGCATCGATGGTGTGCACCACGACGCCATAGTCCTTGGCGGCACGCTCGACCGAGACATAGTCGTCCTTGATGTCCTCGATCACGAGGTTCGGATCGCGCTCCAGCGGATCGCCGAACCCGCCGCCGCCGGCGGTCGGACGCGAAAAGACGTCGCCTTCGCCGATCGGCACGTCCGAGAAGATCGAGCCCAATCGCTCCTCGGCTGTGCTGCCGGCCCGCTTCAAGGTCAAGCCGTGCGGCATCGACGGCAGGCCACCCTCGATGCCCCACACGATGGCGCGCTCGCGGTCGCAGATATAGGAGATCACGGTCTTCTCGGCCTGCAGCATCCGCGACGTCTTCACCACGCCGGCGCCGCCGCGCCATTTGCCGGGGCCGGGCGAGTCCTTGAGGATCTCGCATTCGGTGGTCAGGATCGGGTTGGCGCGCTCCTGGCCTTCGACCGGCTGCGACATCAGCCCGGTGCCGAAGCAGGCGGTCGTGACATTGCTGCCGTCCTTGCCGTTGCGGCCGCCCCAGCCGCCGGGCAGCCAGTCGTAGAACATGAAGATCGGCTTGTCGGCGCTGCGGGCGTCGAGACCGCCGGTGAGCAGATATTCGAGATTGAAGGCGCAGGCGAGCGCGCGCTCCGGCATCAGCTTCGACCACATTTCGTAGATCGAGTTCATGATCTTCTCGAACGGCATCAGGAATCCGGTGACCGCGATCGGCCATTTGGCATCGACGATCGAACCTTCGGGGGCGATGATCTCGAAGCAGCGGTAGAAGCCGGAATTGAGCGGCAGATCGGGGAAGAAGGTCTTCATGCCGGCGGCGACGGCGGAAAAGGTCGCGCCGAACGCCGAGTTGTAGATCGAGCCGATGGTCGGATGGCTGCCGGTGAAGTCGTATATCGCGCGGTCGCCCTTGATCGTCATCTTGATGCGGATCGGGATCATGCCTTCGCCGCCGGCCGGATCGCGGTCGATGTAGTCGACGGTTTCCCATTCGCCGTCGGGCAGCGCTGCGATGCGCTGGCGTGCCGAGCGCTCGACATAGTCCTGCACGGCGGCAAGCCCGGTCTCGACGGTATCGCGGCCGTATTTGCCGACCAGACGCAGGATCTCGCGTTCGCAGACGGCGGTTGCCTCGGCCTGTGCCTGGATGTCGCCGATGATCGAGGCCGGGTCGCGGGTGTTGGAGGCGATCAGATGTGCGACGTCCTTGCGTAAGCCGTTCTTGTCGAACAGGCGGACCGGCGTGATGCGCAGGCCCTCGCGGAACATCTCGCGGGCGGCGACGTCGAACGATCCCGGTACGCTGCCGCCGACGTCCGACCAGTGCCCGTTGGACTGGCTGAAGGCGATGATCTTGCCGTCGGCGAAGATCGGACGGATCAGCCGCACGTCGGAAAAATGCGTGCCGCCGGCATAGGGATCGTTGATCGCGAAGACGTCGCCCTCATGCATGTCGCCTTCGAAATGGCGCATCACGTCCTTGCAGGTGAAATGCAGCGTGCCGACGTGGACGGCGATATCCTGGTTGCCTTGCGCTGCGCATTCGCCGTTGGCGTCATGCAGCGCGCTCGAGAAGTCGCGGTTGTAGATGACGAAGGAGTAGCAGGTCCGCAGCACCTGCTCGCCCATCTGGTCGACGCTGGTGATGAAGGAATTCTTCAGAACCTCGAAGGTTACGGGGTCGAGCGGGAGAGCTCCGGCCATGGTTCACTCCTTCACGCGGATGATGATGTTGAGATATTTGTCGACCTCGGCGGCGGCGCCGGGCGGAACCACGGTGGTCGCATCGAGCTGCTCGATGATCGCGGGGCCTTGAAAGGAGAAGCCGCAGGGCAGGTCGTCGCGCCGATAGACGGGCGTATCGAGCCCGCTGCCCTCGAACCAGACCCTGCGGCGGCTAACCGGCTCGGGGCTAGCGCCGGTCGGCTTGTGAACGGCAAACTCGGCCTTGGGAACCACACCGACCGCCTTCAGATTGAGACGGAAGAAGCTGACCGGCGCGCTGTCGCGGCGAAAATTATATTCGCGCTGGTGCTCGGCGTGGAAGCTCTGCACCAGGTCGGCGATCGCGCCGATCGGCTGCGGTGCGTTCACCGCGAGCGAACGCCACTGGCCGCGGTACATCATGTCGATCGACCGCTGCAGAACGATATCCTTCTGCGCGACGCCCTCATGAGTCAGCCGTGCGAGCGCGGCTTTCTCAAGTTCGGCGAACTGCGCTTCGATCTCGGCGGCGTCGGCGTCGGCCGCGTCGACCATGCAGCTCTGTGAGAAATCGTGCTGCATGTCGACGAGCAGGCATCCGAGCGCGGAGGTCACGCCGGGATTGGGCGGCACGATCACGACGGGTATCGACAGCTCGCGCGCGACGTCGACGCCATGCAGCGCGCCAGCGCCACCGAACGCCACCAGCGCAAAGTCGCGCGGGTCGTAGCCGCGACTGATCGAGATCAGCCGCACCGCATCCGACATGTTGGCATTGGCGACCTTGACGATGGCGTCTGCGGCCTCGTGCAGGCCGAGGCCGAACGGCTTGGCGACGCCGCTCTCGACGGCTTTTCGCGCCAGCTCGGGGTCGAGCTTCACCTTGCCGCCGGCGAGGTCGGTGCCGAGCCGGCCCAGCGTCACGTTGGCGTCGGTGTTGGTCGGCTGGGTGTTGCCGTTGCCGTAACAGGCCGGTCCCGGATGGGCTCCGGCCGATTGCGGGCCGTTGCGCAGGGAGCCGGCCGGGTCGGTCCAGGCCAGCGAGCCGCCGCCGGCGCCGATGGTGAGCACCTCGATCGAGGCGAAGCGGATCGGATAGCCGAATTCGATGTGCCAGTCCTTGGTGACGCGCGAGCGGCCCTCATAGGCAAGCGACACGTCGGTCGACGTGCCGCCCATGTCGAGGCCGATCGAATTGGGAAAGCCGCACAGGCCGGCGATATAGCGGCTGGCGATGGCGCCGGCGGCGATACCGGAGCCGGCGAGGCGCGCCGCAAAGTCCTTGACGCTCGCCGGCGTCATCACGCCGCCGCCGGTGTGCAGCAGCAGGAGATCGCGGGTGTAGCCCTCGTGGGCGAGGCGTTCGCCGAGCCGGCTCGTGTAGTTGACGACGACCGGGCTCACGACGGCGTTGGCAACCGTGGTCGAGAACCGCTCATGCTCGAATATCTCGGGAAGCACCTGCGAGGAGATCGACACCGGAATGTCGGGCATCTCCGCCAGCAGGATGTCACGCATCGCGCGCTCATTGGCGCCGTTGAGATAGGCGTTCATGAAGCAGACCGCGACCGCGGCGACGCCGCGACGCTTGAGGATGCGGGCCACGTCGCGCGCAGCCTCGACGTCGAGCGGTTCGATCACCTTGCCGCCGGCATCGACGCGCTCGGGCACGGTCAGGCGATCGCGCCGCGGCACGTAGGGCCGGACAACGTCCTTGTAGGTGTCCCAGAGGTCTTCCTTGTTGGCGCGTCTGATCTCGATGACGTCGCGGAACCCCTTGGTCGTGACCACGGCGGTGCGGGGCAGGCGGCGGGTGATCAGCGCGTTGGTGGCAACCGTCGTGCCGTGCGAGAACAGCGCCACCCTGGAAAGATCGATGCCGGCCTTGGAGACGCCGCCCATGATGCCTTCGATCGGATCGCGCGTGGAGGAGGTCTTCTCGATGCGGATGAGACCTGTCGTCTCGTCCATAATGCAGATGTCGGTGAACGTGCCCCCGACATCGACAGCCACACGAAGGTCCTGCACCATGCGACTTCCTTTCGAACAAGCGTTTCGCCGATCTTAGGCAGAGCGGCGGCCCGCCTTCTTGACGCTGAGCGCAGGAAGACTTGTGCGAGAGAGCGAACCGCATGGCGGGCCATGCGTGCCCGGACCGGTGGCGGGCTGCCCGGGGAACGGTCGGCTCAGCGGTCAGATGGGTGCGGTCGCGCTGCCGTGTTCAGGCGTTGGCGGCGCGCGAGGTGGCGCGCGCCTCGCTCGGGGTGCAGCCGAACCGGCCGCGATAGTTGCGGCTGAACTGCGCCTGGTCGGCAAAGCCCCATTGATAGGCGATTTCGGAGATGCTCTTGCGGCAGCTTGCATCGCGCAGCAAGGCGTCGCACATCGATAGCCGCTGATTGCGGATGTAGGCGCAGACGGTCAGGCCCTCACCCTCGAAGATCTGGTGCAGATAGCGCAGCGAAATGCCGCAGCCGTCGGCGACCATCTGCGGCGTGAGCCGCATGTCGTCGAGGCGAGCGCGGATGAACTGCTCGCAGCGCAGCAGATGGCCATTTCGTACGGAGGACGAGTGGCCGGTCAGCACGCGGTCGTCGGATTCGATGGCCATCGCAAGCAGCTCGATGAGGTGCTTGCCCATCATGGCGCGCGCCGTCTCGTCCATTTCCTCGATCCGCTCACCGGAGAGGCGCAACGTGTCGACGAACAGCGCACCGACGCTGCGGCTGGCGTCGAATTGCAGCGTGGCGAGACGCTCGGGCCGGGAAATGCGGGCGCGCAGCACCGCGCTCGGGATCTTCAGACACCACAGCGCCGTTGGATCCTGATGGCTGAACTCGTACGGGAGGTGGCTGCGCTCGATCAGGAACGCACCCGGCCGGCAGTGCACCACCTTGCCGTCCTGCTCGAAACGGATTTCGGCAAGCTCGGGCACCGTGATCAAGAAGGATTCCTCGCGCTCGCTCAGCAGATGCCGCTCATGCCGCTTGTAAAGCAGGCCATTTGCAATGTTGCGGGACACCGAGAGGGGGCCCATCGACCAGGCGCCGAGGCGCGCATTGAAGTCGCGGGTGCTCGGAAAGCGCAGGTCGAGCGAGTAATAAGTCTTCGAGACGACCTCCTGCCAGTACTGGCGGCGGGTCTGCAACGGGATGTCGTTGGTCGTGTAGGTGACTTGCATGTCTCACTCCCCGCCGCCGGCTGTGCCTCCGGTCGTCGTGTCCCGGCCAAAGTTTGGCGAGGACTGCCGGACGGCGTCAAGTCGAATAAAACGGAAACAGATGGTCTAGATTTCGATCGCCTCCTCGGCCTGGTGCCGATGATCCATGCTGACCGGGGGCCGGGCCGGGCCTACGCCTGCCACCGCAAAGCGCATGAAATCGCGGAACGCTATCGCGGCTTCCGACGGCTTGATGTCGCGCCGCCACGCAAGACCGATATCCATGCTGGGCACCTCGTCTTCGATGACGCGGGTCTCGATCCGCTGTCCTTCCAGCGACCAAGGCCGGTAGATCAGGTCGGAGAGAATGGCGATGCCCATGCCGCCTGCGACCATGGAGCGCACGGCTTCGACCGAGGAGGTGCGGAAGATCGTGTTCGGTTCGAGCGAGGCGTTGCTCCAATAGCGCATCGAGGTGTGCTTGGCCTCGTCGACGGTGAGCATGACGTAAGGATAGGTGGCGATGTCAGCGAGATAGACCCGCTCGGCGCGGGTCAGCGGATGCTCGGGCGCAAGCCACAGACGGCGCGGCGATCGCAGCAGCGTCTCGCTGGTCAGCTTGGCGTTGTCGCGCAGGTTGGAGACCAGCATCACCGCGAGATCGAGTGCGCCATCGACGATCGCACGTTCGAGCACGTCGCGCGGCGCCTCGAACAGCTCGATCGTGATGCCGGGAAAGCTTGCCTGGAAGCGTTTCTGATGGCGCGGCAGGAAATAGCCCGACACGGTGTAGGTGACGCCGACGCGGATCGTCCCGAACAGCGGTCCTGCCGACATCTGCGTGTTCCGCACCGCTTCGGCGACGGCGGCGAGGATTTGACGGCCCTGGGACAGGAAGCGGCTGCCCTCCATGGTGACGGTCACGCCGTTCGGAGCACGTTCCAGCAGGCGGGCGCAGACGGTCGCTTCGAGCTGTTGAATGGCCGCGGTGACCGCGGATTGCGAGACGTTGAGGTCGATGGCCGCCTGGCTGATGCGCCCGGTCTCGGCGGCGGCGACGAAGTAGCGGATCTGTTTCAGAGAAACGGACATCGCGGTTGTTCCGATGTTGCCTAGCTCATGAGCGGTGTTTCTCAGCCCGGCTGCATTCGTTGCAACTCTCGTGCCGACAGGTGCAGAGCGCGCGGTGACGTCTATATCATGCGCGAAAGGCCGCAACCGACGGCCTGAAGCCTGGAATACGCGCGGTCGCCCCGATCGGTGGCCGCGGTCTTTGGTGGATAGGGCAGCGGCTGCCGGCGGCTACGCCAGAGCGTTGTGCAGCTTGCCCAGCAATTCCGACCGGCTCTTGCGGGCCGCAAGCGCCTGGTTCATGTCGACCTTGACGAACTTCACCGGCGTGTTGGGCTGCAGCTGGCCGATCAGATCCATGTCCGCGGCGATCACGGTTCCGACCATGAAGTAGCCGCCGCCGGAGACTGCGTCACGATGCAGCACGATCGGTTCGGTGCCGCCGGGAACCTGGATCGAGCCGTAGGGATAGCAGGCATCGGTGATGTTGGACGGGTCGGAGCCGGCGCCGAACGGCGGTTCGCGCGGAACGAATTCGAGCGGCTTGCCGCCCTTGAAGCGGTAGCCGATCCGGTCGGCTTCCGGCGCGACCTTCCAGGTGTCGGAGAAGAAGCCGTTGCCGGCCGCCTCGGTGATGCGGTGCCAGTAAAGACCGGGCATGGCGCGCAGTTCCGTCGGCATCCCTGCCGGTTGTCCGCGCAATTCCCTGGCAACGCTGCGTCCGTCCTTGCCCGTCGCGGCGGCACTGCCGATCGGCAGCTCGTCGCCGGCCTCGAGCTTGCGGCCCTTGAAGCCACCAAGCGCGCCCAGCGCGTAAGTCGAGCGCGAGCCGAGGACGACTGGCACGTCGATGCCACCGGCGACCGCGATGTAGCCGCGCGCACCCTGCTTGAGGAAGTCGAAGGAGAGGATCTGGCCGCGCTTCACCCTGAAGCTGGTCCAGCTTTCGCGCGGCTCGCCGTCGAGCTTGGGCGGCAGCTCCGCGCCGGTGACCGCGACGGTCGCGTCCGCGGTGAATTCGAGCTCGGGTCCCATGAACACGGCCTCAAGCACGGCAGCACCCGCCTCGTTGCCGACCAGCAGATTTGCGGCGACCAGCGCGTGACGGTCCATGGCGCCGGAGAGCGGGATGCCGATGTGATAATAGCCCGGACGTCCGAGATCCTGGACAGTGGTCGCAAGACCCGGCTTCAAAACCTTAACGGCCATGGAGAACTCCATCGAGTTTGGCGTTGTAGGCGTCAACGTCGCGGTTGAACTCGGTCAGCGAGAACGAGACGTCGCGGATCAGAGGCGCAAAGCGGCCGGCGTCGACGTCGGCGACCGCCGCGTCATAGGCAGCCCGGTCGATCGGCTTCCACTTCACGATGTCGCCCGGTTTGAACAGGCACATGAAGTCGCGCAAATAGCTGATGTTCTGGTTGGGATCATAGATCGGCATCGGCGTGATGCCGAACATCTGATAGCCGCCGGCGCCGCGCACCGAGTAGATGCAGCTGAAGCAGCCGCCATGCCCGACGGTGAGCTTCGGCGTGTCGGTGCGCGGGCGCAGATATTTCGGCGCCTGAAGCTGCCGCTTGCGCTCGACCATCTGATAGAGGAACGGCAGGCCGGCGACGAAGCCGACCATCGAGACGAACCAGGGCGCGCTGGAATGCGCCTTGATGAAAGCATCGACGCTATCGAGGCCGTTGATGCGCGCGGCGTATTCGAGGTCGGTCCCGTTCGGGTCCTGATGACGCTCGCGGAAGCGCATTAGGGTCTCATGCGTCCAGGGATCGTTGTACAGCACGGGAATCTCGATGATCCGCGTCTTGATCACCGGTTCCGATTTTTCGGATGCGGAATCCAGCCGCTTCAGCTCGGCCAGCAGATCGTCGGGCTTGATCTGATCCGGATCGAACTTGACCTGATAGGACGCGTTTGCCGGGCAGATCTCGGTGACGCCCTTGATCTTGGCATCGCGCACCGCATTGGTGATGAAGAGGCTCTTGAAAAAGGCCTCGAGCGACATCGCTTCGCCGACCTCGGCGAAAATGTGCTCGTCGCCGCCGAAGGAAAATCGAGTTTGCATGACTAGCGGCCTCCTGTTGCTGACGGGGCGGATTCTCTCGCCATCATGACGCGACCTTCGCGGCCGATGGCGGCTGAGCGGTGGCAAGGCCGGCGGCATGGGACTCCAGCCACGGTTCGAGCCATGCCGTATGGAAGCGTCCGGCTTTGACGTCGGCGTCGCGCGCCAGCGCCTGGTGCAGGGGCTTTGTCGTGGAAATGCCCTCGACGCTGAGCTCGGCGAGCGCACGCTCGAGCTTTCTGATCGCGCTCGGCCGATCCTTGTCGTGCACGATCAGCTTGCCGAGCAGGCTGTCGTAGAACGGAGGCACCGTGTAGCCCTGATAGAGCATGCTGTCGAAGCGCACACCGTCGCCGCCGGGCACGCTGAGCGCACTCACCGTACCCGGATTGGGCAGGAAGTTCCTGGCGGGGTCTTCGGCGTTGATGCGGACCTCGATCGAATGGCCGCTGACGCGCACTTCGTTCTGGCGAATGCGCAAGGGCTCACCGCCGGCGATCCGGATCATCTCGCACACGAGGTCGATGCCGGTGACCATTTCGGTGACGGGATGCTCGACCTGGATGCGGGTATTCATCTCCAGGAAGTAGAATTCGCCGGTCCTGTCGTCGTAGAGATATTCGAGCGTCCCGGCGCCACGGTAGTTGACCGCCTTGGCCAGCGCCACGGCCGACGTGCAGAGTTCTTCACGCACGGCCTGGGTGAGCGAGGGCGAGGGGGCTTCTTCCCAGACCTTCTGGCGGCGCCGTTGCAACGAGCATTCGCGCTCGAAGCAATGGATCACGTCGCGTCCATCGCCGAGCACCTGGACCTCGATGTGCCGCGCGCCTTCGATCAGCTTCTCGACGTAGAGCCCGCCGTCGCCGAAAGCTGCGAGCGCTTCGGCCTGCGCCTGCGGCATCAGATGATGAAATTCCTCGGCGGACCGTGCGATGCGGATGCCGCGTCCACCGCCGCCGGCGGCGGCCTTGATCATGACGGGGAAGCCGGTTTTCTCGACCAGCGCGAAAGCC
This sequence comes from Bradyrhizobium sp. Pha-3, assembly GCF_042258615.1. Classification (GTDB taxonomy): domain Bacteria; phylum Pseudomonadota; class Alphaproteobacteria; order Rhizobiales; family Xanthobacteraceae; genus Bradyrhizobium. Next base: position 1,769,728 of record NZ_CP170152.1, read on the forward strand.
GCATCCGCAGACTCCAGCCGCCCCTGGCTGCCGGGCACGGTAGGCACACCGGCCGAGGCGGCCGCCTCGCGCGCCGCGACCTTGTCGCCCATCAGCCGGATCGATCGCGCGGTCGGGCCGACGAAGATCAATCCGGCGGCTTCGACCGCGCCCGCGAACTCGGCATTCTCGGCCAGGAAGCCGTAGCCGGGATGGATGGCGTCGGCACCGACGCTTTGCGCCGCGGCGAGGATGGCCGCCTGGTTGAGATAGGATTTCGAGGCCTGCGGCGGACCGATATCGACCGACTCGTCGGCTAGTCTCACCGCGAGCGAATCCTTGTCGGCCTTGCTGTAGACCTGGACCGTCGCAATGCCGAGATCGCGCGCTGCGCGGATGATGCGCACCGCGATCTCGCCGCGGTTGGCTATGAGGAGCTTCTTGATCGCCATGGCTGGTCGGGGGCTCAAACGTCGATTTCGGCGATCGGCTGGCCGGCCATCACGGCGTCCTCGTTCTCGGCCAGGAAGCGCACGATCTTGCCGGCGGCGCCGGCCTTGACCTCATTGAACGATTTCATCACCTCGATGAGCCCGATCGTGTCGCTCTCCGCTACGACGTCGCCGTCGTTCTTGTAGACCGGCTTGTCGGGGGCGGGCTTGCGGTAAAAGATGCCCGGGAGCGGCGAGAAGATCTGCTGCGTTGCCATGGTTTCCTCGTGGGTCGTTGGTTTTTTGTCGCGACGGCTTAGCGCGCGGTGAGATAGGGGCGAACCGCTTCGCGGACGGCCTCCGCGATGGCGACGGCGTTCGGCGTGTCGGAGTGAATGCAAATCGAATCGGCGCCGACCACGATGTCGTTTCCCGCCACCGTACGCGTCTTGCCCTCGTTGACGGCTCTCGCGCATCGGGTGGCGGCGTCGGCCGGATCCTTCGCTTCGTGCTCGCGCGTGATAATCAGGCTGCCATCGGCATTGTAGTCGAGGTCGGCATAGTACTCGGCGACGAAGGCATGGCCGCGGCGCTCATAGACCTGCTGGTGCAGCGTTCCCTTCATGCCGAGCAGCGGCACCTTGTAGACATCGGCGGCGTCAGCCACGGCTTCGGCGATGTCCTCGTTGCGCGAGGCCATGCCGTAGAGCGCACCGTGCGGCTTGATATGATTGAGCGCCATGCCTTCGGCATCCAGGAAGGCCTTGAGGGCGCCGATCTGGTAGAGCAGGCAGTTGGTCAGCTCCTCGCGGCCGATCTTCATCTCCCTGCGGCCAAATCCCTGCAGATCCGGCAGCGAGGGGTGCGCGCCGACCTTGACGCCGAACTGCTTGGCGAGCTGCACCGTCTTGCGCATGTGGTTGAAGTCGGAGGCATGAAAGCCGCAGGCGACGTTGGCGACGTCGATATGGGGCATCAATGCCTTGTCGTCGCCCATCTTGTAGAGGCCGTAGGCCTCGCCCATGTCGCAGTTGATCACGACCATCTCCTGATTTCCTTCCAACTGGCTTTGCATACGACCATCGCGGCCGCCCCGGGTGCGTCCGGCGCACCGGGGCGGCGCGTTGCCGGGTTACTTGGACACCAGATAATCGAGCGGGATCTTTTCCGAGATCGTCCACTGGTCGATCACCTTCGGCTTGCCGGCCTCGGTGTCGACGATCAGGTAACGGCCCTGGTTCTGGTGGTGGATGTCCTTGGTGAAGGTGCGCGGCCCGAACAGCGTGGACTCGTCTTTCATCTTCTCGAGCTCGGCCACGACGGGCGCAGCATCGGTCGATTTGGCGCGTTCGACCGCCTTGGCCCACACATCGATCAGGACGTAGCCCGGATAGACGTACTGGCTGGACGGGTCGCCGCCGGTGACTTCCTTGTACTTCTTGTTGAACTCGTTGACCTTCGGGTTCGGATCGTCGCCGTAGACCGAGCCCTGCACGGGAACATAGAAGTTCGACAGATCGGGAACGGCGTTCAACCAGTAGCTGCCGTCGACGCCGGAGCCGTTGAGGATCATCGACTTGATGCCGGCGGCGCGGATCTGCTTGATGGCGGAGACGGCGCCCGGCATCATCGTGCAGAGCATGATGGCGTCGGGTTCCTTCGGCAGGCTCTTGATGCGCGTGATCTGCGACGCGATCGAGGCGTCGTCGTTCTTGAAGGTGTCGCTGCCGACCAGCTTGGCCTCCTTCAGGCGCGGCAGCATCCAGTCGAAACCGTCGCAAATGCCCTTGTTGTAGACGGTCCAGCTGTCGAGCAGCCGGTAGAAGCTGCGCGCGTTCTTCTTAGTGTACGCCCATTCCGACATGGTTGCACCCTGCACCGGTGCCAGCACCGAGGCCGAGAACGAGAACGGGCCGACGCCGGGAATGCCAGCCTTGATCGATTCGGCGCAGAGGAAGAAGGAAACCTTGCCGGCGGCCTGCGCCTGCAGCGCCGCGGGCGCACCGTAATCGTAGTCGCAGGAGACGATCACGAGGTCGGCGCCCTGGTCGAGCACCGCAAGGCCGGCTTTGGCGCCTTCGGCCTGATCGGTCTTGGTGTCGGCAAACACCGGCTTGATCTTCTTGCCGAGCAGGCCACCGGCCTTGTTGATCTCATCGATCCGGATCAGCGCCGCGTCCTGCGCCGGCTTGTCATAGGCCTGCATGAATCCGGATGCCGCGGTCGCAAAACCGACGACGATCTCGTCGGCCGCCTGGGCCGGCGTGAACCAGAGCGCGGATGCTCCGGCCAGGATGCCGAGTAATGTCGTAAAGCGCATATCCCACTCCTCCAATTTTACAAACGAGCGTCAGTGCAGTTCCTTCAGTGCGGTCTGGACGGGCCGGGTCAGGCGCCGCCGCAACGGCCATCGGCGCCATGAGAACTCCCGGTTGCGGGTCAATCCCGTCGGCAGGTACATCAGGATCACGATGGTGATGATGCCGATCGCGATCTCCTGCACGCCGTTCGGCAGGCCGACGGTGTGCCCGCCCAGGCTGATGCCCTTCTCGAGATCGCGGAACAGCTCGATCAGCACCGATATCGCGACCACGCCCGAGACGGCGCCGCTGAGGCTGTACATGCCGCCGACCACCAGCATCGACAGCGTGATGAAGGTGGTCCGCAGATAGAATGCGCCTGGATTGACGATGCTCAGGAAATGCGCGTACAGCGCGCCGGCGAGCCCGATAATGAAGGCGCTGACCACGAAGGCGATCAGCCGTTCGCGGACGATGTCGATGCCGGAGGCGCTGGCGGCGACTGCTTCGTCGCGCGTGGCGCGCAGCGCGAGCCCCGAGCGCGAGATCGAATAGAGATAGGCGATCGCGATGGCCACGGCGCCGCCGATCCATGCGGTCCAGACATTCATGGTGGGCGGAATGCCGACGATCGAGCCTTGTCCGCCCGTCACCGAATCCCAGTTCGAATAGACGTTGTTGATGACGCCGAGCAGGCCGAAGGTCGCAATCGAGGCGGCTATGCCCGACAGGCGCATGATGACGCGCCCGACGATCAGCGCGAACAATGCGGCAAACAGGCCGGAAATCGGCGTCGCCACCCACATAGGCAGTTGCGCGTGGAGCAGCCACGCCGGCAGGCCCTTGAGCGTGATCGACTTCATCACCGGCGGAATGGTGAGCCAGGCGGTCATGTAGGCGCCGAGGCACATGAAGCTGATATGGCCGAACGACAGCAGGCCCGAATTGCCGACGAAGACGTAGAGGCCGACCACCACCATGATGTTGATGAACATCTCGACCACGGTGCGGTTGAAGGCCCGGCTGCCGAATTGATAGGAGAGGGCGGCCATGATGAGCAGCGCCACGATCAGCACGATCGGCGTGATGATCGTTTGCCGGATGACGGACGGCCGCTGCGACATCGATCAGACCCTCTGCTTGGCGGATTTTGGTGCAAACAGGCCCTGCGGCCGCACCAGAAGGACGACGATGACGGCGCCGTAGACGAAAGCGTCCCGGAACACGCGGGCGTCGTGCGGCAAGGTCGCCTGGAACACGACGCTGGCCGCACCGATCAGGAAGCCGGCGGCAACGGCGCCGGGAATGCTGCCGAGGCCGCCGATCACGGTCGCGATGAACGCGATCAGCATCACGTTGGCGCCCATGCCGATGTCGGCGGTGCCGGAATTGGTCGCCAGGATCAGGCCGATCGCCGCCGCCAGCATGCCGCTAATGGCGAAGGCCAGCAGGATCACGCCGTTGGCGCGGACCCCGAGCATGCGCGCCATGGTGAAATTATCTGCCGCCGCGCGCATCTCGAGCCCGTAGCGCGTGCGCTTCAGGAACAGGACGAGGATCACAAGCACGGCCAGCGTGATGATGATGGTCACGACCTGGAGCATCGGGATGTGCGCGCCGAGGACTTCGACCGGGAGGCCAAGGCTCGGCCACAGCGTGATCGACTTCGGCCGACTGGAAAACAGCATCAGCAGCAGATGCCGGATGACGAAGCCGAGCGCGAATGACGCGATCATCATCGTCGCCGGGTTGGCGTTGCGGAAGCGGCGGAAGACGACGACCTCCGACAGAATGGACAGCGCAGCGCCGATCAGCAGCAGCAGCGGGATCAAGAGATAGAACGGCAACTGGCCGGCAAACACGATCGCCGCCGCGTCGATCGACGGCCACAGCATGGCGAAGACGCAGAAGGCGATGAAATCGCCGTGAGCGAAATTGACGAGCCGCATGACGCCGAAGATCAGGGCGATGCCGAGCGCGCCCAGCGCATACAGGCTGCCGAGGCTCAGCGCGTCGAAGATGATCTGGAGCAGCTCGCGCATCTCAGTGATCTCCGAAGCCGAAATAGGTCTGCTTCAGGCGTTCGTCCCTGACCATGTCGACCGCGGGGCCCTCGAGCACGATGCGGCCGCCGCGGATCAGCACCATCCGCCCGCCCGTCATCATGGCGCGCGTCGAGCTCTGCTCGACGATCAGCAGCGTGAGCTTGCGCTGGGCCCGTAGCCGCAGCAGGATCTCGTAGACCTGGTCGATGATCTTCGGCGCGAGACCCAGCGACGGCTCGTCGATCGCCATGATGCGGGGCGCGGCCATCAGCGCGCGGCCGATGACCAGCATCTGCTGCTGGCCGCCGGAGAGCATGCCCGCCGGGCTGTGGCGGCGCTCGGCCAGCATCGGGAATTCCTGGTAGACCTGATCCAGGTCGCCGGCGATTGTCTTGCGGTCGGCGCGCATACCGGTGCCGACCTTCAAGTTCTCCTCGATCGTCAGCGCGCCGAAGACGTTGCGTCCTTCCGGCACCAGCGAAAACCCGCGCCGGGCGATGTCTTCGGGCGCGGCGCCGGTGATCCTTGCGCCGTCGATCATGATGGAGCCGGAGCCCGGCGGCACGACGCCTGCGATGGCGTTGAGCAGCGTCGACTTGCCGGCGCCGTTGGGGCCGGTCACGAACAGGATTTCGCCTTCGTCGACCGTCAATGTCACGCCGCGAAGCGCCGTGAGGCGTCCGTAGCTGACCGTGATGTCGTCGACGACGAGTGCGGTCATGACGCCACGGCCGCTTCGGCTGCGACCGCTACAATCAATTCGTCGCGCTGCGTGCCCATATAGGCATGCCGCACGGCATCGCTGTTGCGGATCTGGGCGGGTGGGCCGACTTCGATGATCTCGCCGGAATCGAGCACGAAGATGCGCTCGCAGAGCTCCAGCACGAGGCCGATATTGTGCTCGATCAGCAGCACACCGACATTGAGCTCGGATGCGATCCTGCGGATGATGGCGGCGAGTTCGTGGCTCTCATGCTCCGACATGCCCGCCGCCGGTTCATCGAGCAGCAGATATCGCGGCGTGCCCATGATGGCGCGGCCGATGGCAACGCGGCGCTCGTCCGTATAGGGCAGCGCGCCGGCAATGCTGTTGGCGAGATGCGAAATGCCGAGCCAGGCCATCACCCGCTCGGCCTCGCTGATCGCGTCGGGACGGCCTTGGCCGAGGCCGACGCCGGTCACTTCCAGGTTGTCCATGACGGGCAGATCGCGGAAAAGGCGGCCTGACTGGAAGGTCCGTGCCACGCCTTTGCGTCGCAGCATGTGCGCTGCAATGCCGTTGAGCGTTTCGCCTTCCAGCTCCACGGTGCCCGCGCCGACCGGCTGGAAACCGGTCAATACATTAATAAGGGTGGTTTTGCCGGCCCCATTGGGGCCAATCAGTCCGGCGATACGCCCCCGCGGCACGGCTAGTGTAACGTCGGACAGCGCCTTCAGGCCTTCGAATTGGACGCTGACACCGCGAGCGACCAACTCCAAACCCTCGGACATCATCTGAACGCCTTCTCACCCGGAACCGACGGATTGATCTTTCCGTTCCGTAGCGGGATTGTAAAATTCGAAATATCGTTCGCTGATATCGGAAATATTTATGTCTCTGACGTTCCGTCAGGTTCGGCACTTCATCGCGACAGCGGAGAGCGGACGCGTTTCCGCGGCCGCGGCGGCTCTGAACGTGACGCAATCGGCGGTCACGTCGTCCATCAAGGCGCTCGAGGCCGAACTCGGCCGCAAATTGTTCGACCGCCATTCCAACGGCGTGACGCTGACGTTTGACGGCCACGAGTTCTTGCAGCGCGCCCGCGCGATCGAGGCGAGCGTGTCAGATGCGACGCGGGGGCCGCATCGCTGGGGAACACAGGTCGACGGCACCGTCGACGTTGCCGTGAGCTATACCGTTGCTGGATATTTCCTGCCGCCGTTGCTGACGCGATTCTGGCGGTCCTTCCCGGGCATCACGGTCCGGCTGCACGAGTTTCAACGCGATGCGATCGAGCAAAGCCTGATCAGCGGCAGCGTCGATGCGGCCATCATGCTGATCGCGAATCTGCATGACCGCCACTCCATCCGCTCGCGGCTGCTGCTGCGCTCGGCGCGTCGGTTGTGGACATGCGTCAATCATCCGCTGCTGCGCAAGGACAACATCAAGCTGACCGATCTGGCGAGCGAGCCCTATCTCATGTTGACCGTTGATGAGGCCGAGCGCTCCGCAATGCGCTACTGGCAGCACACGGCGCATGTGCCCAACGTCATCTTCCGCACCCTGTCGGTGGAGGCCGTGCGCAGCATGGTCGCGACCGGGATGGGGATCACCATCCTGTCGGACATGGTCTACCGTCCCTGGTCGCTCGAGGGACATCGCATCGAGCTCAAGACGCTTGATGACGACGTCCATACCATGGATGTCGGGCTTGCCTGGAAGGGCAACGCGGCGCTTTCACCGGCGGCCCGCGCCTTCTGCGAGTTCGTCGCCCATTCCTATCCCGGATCGGAGCCGTTCAAGCTCGACTAGCGGCCCGGAGAGGCGCCATTCCAACTCAGCCATGGAATTATTCGACCGGATGGTCAATAAATGCTGGTTCGGACGCGGCCCGGCGCAAGCAGGGGCGGTGGTCCCGGAATTTTGCCGTCAGTTAATTCACATCTCTGGACGAGAGCCGAATAGCCGGCTTGTGGAACGGAAAGACATGGCCCGATCGCGCGCCAAAGACTACGACGACAAGCGCCTCTCGATGCTGCATCGCTCGGCCGAGCTGTTTGCCGCATCGGGCTATGTCGGCACATCGATGAACACCATTGCCGACGCCTGCGGTGTCTCGAAGGCGCTGCTCTATCACTATTACCCCGACAAGGAGGCGATCCTGTTCGATATCCTGTCGTCGCATCTCGAGACGCTCGTGGCGGCGGTTCGGAAGGCGAGCGCACAGGCCGGCGATCCGGTCGAGCGCTTCAGGACGATCGTGGCGACGTTGCTTGAGCTCTACCGGCATGCCGACGCCGAGCATCAGGTCCAGATTGCTAGTCTCAAGCTGCTGCCGAAGGACAAGCAGCAGCCGCTGCTTGCGAGCGAGCGGATTCTCGTCGGGATCATGTCGGATGCGCTCGCCGCGGCGGTGCCGGCAGCGAAGGAGAAGCGTGTCCTTAAGCCGCTGACAATGAGCGTGTTCGGCATGTTGAACTGGCACTATATGTGGTTTCGCGAGGGCGGGCCGATGACCCGCGTCGAATACGCCGACTTCGTCGCGCAACTGGTGCTGGCCGGTGCTGCGGATGCCGCCGCCATCCGGCCGCGCAGCAAGGCAAAGCCCGCCGGCCGAAGCCGGCAGGCCGAGTTGCTCTGAGCTGCGCGTTACGCCCGCATCGCGTTCATCGTCAGAAGTTCATATGTCGCCGCCGTCTCGCCAGTGCCGGTCGTGATCTCGACGTCCCAGCGCACCTCGCCATACTGCTTGTTGCGCGGCGTCTTTTCCTTCGCGGTCAGCCGCACCTGGATCTGTTCGCCTGGTTGGACCGGCTTCACGAAGCGCAACGAGTCGAGGCCGTAATTCGCCAGCACCGGTCCGTAGTCGGGATCGACGAACAGGCCGGCCGCGAACGACAGCAGCAGGTAACCATGCGCGACGCGGCCGGGGAAGAACGGATGTCCCTTGGTCGCTTCCTCGTCCATATGGGCGTAGAAGGTGTCGCCCGTGAAATGCGCGAAGTGCTCGATGTCGTCGAGCGTGATCTGCCGCGCCTTCGAGACCAGCGTGCGGCCGATCTCGAGATCGTCGTAGTGATAGCGGAACGGGTGCAGGTCACCTTCGAGCACCGGGCTGCCCTTGAACCAGCGACCGGTGACGCCGCTCAGCATCGCCGGCGAACCCTGCAAGGCGGTGCGCTGCATGTAGTGCTGGAGGCTGCGGACGCCGCCCAGTTCCTCGCCGCCGCCGGCGCGACCCGGTCCGCCGTGAACCATCTGCGGCATCGGCGAGCCGTGCCCGGTATGCTCGGTCGCGCAGTCGCGATCGATGATCGCGACACGGCCGTGAAAGCTGCCGATGCCGAACGCGAGTTCAGTCGCGGCCGGGATGTCGTGGGTGTAGACCGATGCGACCAGGCTGCCGCCGCCGCGATTGGTCAGCGCGATGGCTTGCTCGAGGTCGTCATAGCCCATTACGGTGCTGACAGGCCCGAACGCCTCGATCTCGTGCACTGCGGTTGCCGCGAGCGGTTTCGAGCAGTGCAGCAGCAGCGGTGGGACGAAGGCGCCGCGCCGGGCGTCGGCGTCGATAAGCGGGAAGTTGTCGGGATCGCCGGCCACCAGTTCGGCTTCGGTGCGAAGCCTCGCCACGTGAGCAAGCACATCGCTGCGCTGGGCAAGGCCGACCAGCGGTCCCATCCTGACCTTCTCATTCTCGGGATTGCCGATCGTGACCTTGGCGAGACGCTCGCGCAGCGCCGTGATGACGGCGTCGACCTGCGCTGCCGGCGCCAGCGCGCGGCGGATCGCGGTGCATTTCTGCCCGGCCTTGACCGTCATCTCCTTCGCCACCTCCTTGATGAAGAGGTCGAACTCCGGGCTTCCCGGCACGGCGTCCGGCGCGAGGATTGCCGCGTTGAGCGAATCCCGCTCGGCGATGAAGCGGACCGCTTCGCGCGCGATGACCGGATGCCGTTGCAGCTTTTGTGAGGTGTCGGCCGAGCCCGTAAAGGACACCACGTCCTGGCAGGTGAGGTGGTCGAACAGGTCGCCGGTCGATCCAACGATGAACTGCAGGACGCCTTCCGGCAGTGCGCCGGACTCGGTGATCATCTGCACCAACTCGTAGGCGACATACGAGGTGACGGTCGCGGGCTTGGTGACGACGGCAACGCCTCCAAGCAACGCGGGCGCCAGCTTCTCCAGCATGCCCCAGCACGGGAAGTTGAATGCGTTGATATGCACGGCCACCCCGCGCAACGGCGTGACGATGTGCTGACCGGCGAATGCGCCGCCCTTGGAGAGCCCCTCGACGTTGCCGTCGAGCAGGTACCTGGTGTTCGGAAGCTCGCGGCGTCCCTTGCTGGCATAGGCGAACAGCGTGCCGATGCCGCCATCGACGTCGATCATGGCATCGGTGCGGGTTGCGCCCGCATGGAGCGACAGCTTGTAGAGCCGGTCCTTGTGCTGGCTCAGATAGTCGGCCAGCGTCTTCAGCAGGCCGGCACGCTGGTGGAACGACAGCTTGCGCAGATTTTTGCCGCCGACCGTGCGGCCATAGGCGAGGATCTCGCGCATGTCGAGATCGCTCCTGGTCGCGACCGCCACCACGTCGCCGGTGACTGCGCTGTGAATCTCGGCGGCGGGTTCGCCGGGACCGGTCCAATGTCCACGGACGAAGCTGTCGAGTTTCATGACGGAGTCTGCTGTTCGCGCGCGGCCGGATTGAGGCTGTGTCATTGAAATCGAATCCTTTGACCTGTGATCTATGTTGCGTCTTGCCTTGGCGGCGGAACGTTCAATTCTGCGTCTAGATGCGTCCGACGAAGCGCGGTGCGCGTTTCTCGAGGAACGCGGTCACGCCCTCGGCGAAATCCGGCGTTCGCCCGGCGCGGCCCTGGAAATCGCGCTCGAGGTCGAGCTGCGCATCGAGCGTGTTGGTCTCGGACGCATCAAGCGCCTGCTTGATCAGCGCGAGGCCATCCGTGGGTTGCGTCGCGAGGTTGGCGGCGAGCGCGTGAGCCTCGGTCATCAGGTCCGCATCCTCAACCATCTTCCAGATCATACCCCATGACTGCGCCTGTTCTGTCGAGACGGGCTCGGCCAGCAGCGTCAAGGCGCGCGCCCGGGCAGGGCCGACCAGTCGCGGCAGGAACCAGGTGCCACCGGAATCCGGGACGAGGCCGAGCTTGGCGAAGGCCTGGATGAACTTGGCCGACCGCGCCGCGATCACGATGTCGCAGGCAAAGGCGACGTTGGCGCCGGCGCCGGCCGCAACGCCGTTGACGGCGCACACGACCGGCATCGGGATGCTACGCAGCTTGCGCACCAGCGGATTGTAGAATTTTTCAATTCGCACGGAGAGATCTGGCGTCTCGCCTGGCGTGAAGACGCCGTCCGAAAGATCCTGGCCGGCGCAGAAGCCGCGTCCGGCCCCGGTCAGGATCAGCGCACGGCAGGATCTGTCCTGCTCGGCGTCCGTCAACGCGGTGAGCAAGGCGGTGTGCAGTTCGGCGCTGAAGGAATTCAGGCGATCGGGCCGGTTGAGCGTCAGGACGCGATATCCGTCGCGGATATCGGTCAACACCATATCGCTGACCATGATTACCTCCCATTGCGGCTTCTGATGACCGAAGGTCGCGTGACCTGCGTCCGGATTACGATTGACCGTCCGGTCAGTCAATTATAATTATCCCACACTCTGGCATCGATGGCGTCGTGGGGCTTATCGAGCGCGGACGATTCTATTCCCGGTCGCGATCTCGCGCACGACGTCAGATGAGTTTCGCGCGCGGCACGACACGGAGTATTCGCGAAGCTTCCCGCACCGCGCATGAGCCTGTTTGCACCGGCCGGAGGCGGAGAGGATTTCGACGGTTACGACTACATGGCGAGCGGCCTGCGCAGCAATCTACCGCATATCGCCAAGCTCGGCGTCGCCACCGAGGCGGATCTGGCGGTGGACAGTTTTGCTGAGCGGTTGCGCACCGAGATCGTCGCCATGCAGGGCGTCTTTGCGCTGCCGACCTTCGTCGGCGCATGGTCGTGCAGGCAGCCGGGCTGACCTCAGGCATTGCTAACGACCGCGTCGATGAACGTTGCGGCCAAATCCCTCAACTGTTTGCGGCTGTATCCGGCGCGCTCCATCACCGCCAGCCCGCGCGTGTACGTCACGATGACGCGCGCCAACCGGTTCGCATCGGCCGCGCTGCGCTTGCCCGGCGCCGTTCCGAGGGCCTTGCCGATCAGCTGCTCGAGCCGCGCGAGCACATCCTGCACGCGCTGACGCACATCTGCGCTTGAAATGGCCGCGTCGAGCGCCGTGCGCGTGGTCAGGCAGCCGCGCGGCGGCGAACCGCCAGTCATGTTGACGATGATCATGTCGAAGAAGTGCCTCAGCCCCGCCGCAGTGTCGCCCTGCGAGAGCGCGTTGCCGGCCGCCTCCAGGAACTGCCCGGTATATTGGTCGAAGGCGCGCAGGAAAATCGCTTCCTTGTCGCCATAGGCGTTGTAGAGGCTGCCGCGCTGCACGCCGGTCGCCTCCGCGAGGTCCTGCATGGTCGCGTCGTGCAGGCCCTTGCGCCAGAACACGTCGAGCGCGGTTGCGATCACCTCGTCCTCGTCAAACTGACGCATGCCTACCATTCGGTTCGCTCCAATAGACTATTCTTGACAATATTGTCAAGATTGACAATGATGTCAAGAATGATGCCCAGGAGGTCCAGATGATCACCGCCGTCACGACGTTCAAATTGCCGAAGCCGGTCACGCGCGAAGAAGCGCGCAGCATCTTCCTGAGTACCGCACCGCTCTATCGCGACGTGCCGGGGCTGTTCCGCAAGACCTATGTGCTGTCCGAGGACGGCATGACGGCCGGTGGCATCTATTTCTGGAACTCGAGGGGTGAGGCGGAGGCGCTGTACACCGATGCGTGGCGCGCCCGTGCCCGCGAGAAATACGGCGCCGATCCGACGGTGACCTATTTCGAAAGCCCCGTCGTGGTCGACAATGTGACCAAGGAGATCAGCTCTGACGACGAATAGGATCGCGTCGTCACGTCAGATCCACGGCGGCACGGAACTTTCGGCCGTCGCTCGACGGCGCAAGGTCCGGATGTGAGGTGCGTCCGCTTGTGCTCGGCACGCTCGCGAGGCTAGTCTCCCTGCAAGCAAGAAAACTGCAAGGGAGCCGTCACGGTGAACCAATCTCCGTCCTTACATCCGACGCCTGCGTCGACGCTGCCACGCCGCAGGCTCGGTCGCACCGGGCTCGATGTCTCCATCCTCGGTTTCGGCACCGCGCCGCTCGGCGATCTCTTCGCGCGGCTCGACGACGCCACCGCGATCGCGGCAGCGGAGCGGGCGTTTGCGCTGGGCGTGAACCTGCTGGATTCCTCACCGCTCTATGGCCATGGTCTCGCCGAGCATCGCTGCGGCACCGCGCTGCGCCGCGTGGCGCGTGACGACATCGTTGTCTGTACCAAGGTCGGGCGCTGGATCGACGCGTTCCACGGCCGCGGCGACGGTTCGAACTTCGTCGGCGGCCAACCGCATCGTGCGGTGGTTGATTATTCCTATGACGGAACCATGCGCTCGGTCGAGCAGTCGCTGCTGCGGCTCGGCACCGATCATATCGACTTGCTGCTGATCCACGACGTCGACGTCTGGACCCATGGCGCCGACGCCATCGAAGCCAGATTCCGCGAGGCGATGGAGGGCGCTTATGTCGCGCTCGACAAATTGCGCGCCGAGCGCGTGGTCAAGGGTATCGGGATCGGCGTCAACGAGGCCGAGATGTGCGTGCGCTTCGCCAGGGCCGGAACGTTCGACACCATGCTGCTCGCCGGCCGCTACTCGCTGCTGGAGCAGCCGGCGCTGGCCGAATTCCTGCCGCTGGCGCAAGCGCAAGGCATCGGTGTGATGCTCGGCGGCGTGTTCAACTCCGGCATCCTGGCGACCGGCGCGGTTGCCGGCGCCAAGTACAATTACAAGGACGCGCCGCCCGACGTGCTGCACAAGGTGGCGGCGATCGAGCGCGTTTGCCGCGCCCACAGCGTGGCGCTCGCGACCGCCGCGCTGCATTTCGCGCTTGGCCATCCGGCGGTCGCGAGCGTCGTGCTCGGCGCACAGACGCCGCAGGAGGTCGAGCGCAATGCCGCCGCATTGTCGTCGCCCGTCCCCGCCGCGCTGTGGCGTGACCTGAAAGCCGAGGCGTTGCTCGATCGGCACGCGCCGGTGCCGGCATGATGCGGATCGATGCCCATCACCATGTGTGGACCTTGGCGCGCGCCGATTACGGCTGGCTGACGCCAGAGCGCGGGCCGATCTATCGCGACTTCGGGCTGACCGATTTGATGCCGCATCTCGTTGCGGCTGCCATGGACGGCACGATCCTGGTGCAGGCGGCGCCGACCGAGGCGGAGACGGCGTTCATGCTCGACGTCGCCAAAGGCTCGGAGCTGGTGCGCGGCGTGGTCGGCTGGATCGACTTCGATGCCGCCGATGCCGCGGCGCGGATCGATGCGATCGCCGATCGCGAACTGCTGGTCGGCTTGCGGCCGATGGTGCAGGACATCGCCGATGACGACTGGCTGCTGCGGCCGGAGCTGGCGGCGCCGCTCGAGGCGATGGTGCGGCATGACCTCGTATTCGACGCGCTGGTGCTGCCACGCCATCTGCCTCGGCTTGTTCAGCTGGTCGATCGCCATCCGGACCTGCAATTCGTGCTCGACCATTTCGGCAAGCCGCAACTCGCAACCGGCGACATCGCGGCCTGGAAGGACGACATCGCAAGCCTCGCCGCGCGGTCCAACGTCGTCTGCAAGCTGTCGGGCCTTGCAACGGAGGCGGCGCCGAACTGGCAGGTCGCCGATTTGCGCGAGGCGGTGGAGCATGCACTGGCATGCTTCGGTCCGCAGCGGCTGCTGTGGGGCAGCGATTGGCCCGTCGTCAACCTCGCCGGCGGCTATGCGCAATGGTTCGCGGCGGCTGAAACCTTGCTGGCTGATTTGTCAAGTGAGGCAAGAGCTGCGATTTTCGGCGGCAATGCGGCGCGGGTCTATTTGTCAAGCCGCGGACGGCCAACATCCCGGAAATAGCGCGTGCGGCGCGGCAAATTTGATCCACAGCGCGCCTTGATGAATCATTCCGGGATGGTCCATAAGCGGCGTCCGCGCCATCGGTGATTTGGCGGCGCAACGGGGTGAGAGAGACAGGCGTGGCAAAGATCCATCATCAGATTGCGCAGGAGCTGGGAGTTCGCGACGAGCAGGTCGAGGCGGCGGTGACGCTGCTCGACGGCGGCGCCACGGTGCCGTTCATCGCGCGATACCGCAAGGAGCTCACCGGCGCGCTCGATGATGCGCAGCTGCGCACGCTGGAAGAGCGGCTGACATATTTGCGCGAGCTCGAGGAGCGCCGCACCGCGGTGCTCAATTCGATTCGCGAGCAGGGCAAGCTCGATGCCGCGCTCGAAGCCCAGATCATGGCTGCCGACAGCAAGGGCCGTCTGGAAGACATCTATCTGCCGTACAAGCCGAAGCGTCGCACCAAGGCCGAGATCGCCAAGGAGGCCGGGCTCGAGCCGCTCGCCGATCTCCTGTTGACGCAGCCGCAGAACGATCCGAACGAGGCTGCGACGCCCTTCGTCAATGCCGAGAAGCAGGTCGCCGACGTCGCCGCCGCGCTGGACGGCGCGCGCGCGATCCTGGTCGAGCGCTTCGCCGAGGATGCCGACCTGATCGGCGCGCTGCGCGAGGAGATGTGGTCGAACGGCATCATGGCCTCGACCGTCCGCACCGGCAAAAAGACCGAAGGCGAGAAGTTCAAGGACTATTTCGATTTCTCCGAGCCGCTGCCGAAGCTGCCGTCGCACCGCATCCTGGCGCTGTTCCGCGGCGAGAAGGAGGAGATCCTCGACCTCGCGATCAAGCCGGAAGCCGAGGCGCCGGCGGTCGGCGTGCCCGGCCTCTACGAGCTCCGGATCATGAACCGCTTCGCGATCTCCAGCCAGGGCCGCAAGGGCGACAAGTGGCTGACGGAAACGGTGCGCTGGGCTTGGCGCACCAAGATCCAGATCCATCTCAACATCGATTTGCGGATGCGGCTGTGGACCGCAGCCGAGACCGAGGCTGTGCGCGTGTTCGCCTCGAATCTGCGCGACCTGCTGCTGGCGGCGCCGGCCGGCCCGCGCGCCACCATGGGGCTCGATCCCGGCTATCGCACCGGCGTCAAGGTCGCGGTGATCGATGCGACCGGCAAGGTGGTGGCGCATACGGCGATCTTTCCGCACGAGCCGCAACGGCGCTGGGACGAGGCGCTGGCCATTCTCGGCAAGCTCGCGATCGAGCATGGCGTCGAGCTGATCGCAATCGGCAACGGCACGGCCTCACGCGAGACCGACAAGCTCGCCGCCGAGCTCGTGAAGCGGCTGCCCGAGCGCAAGATGACCAAGATCGTGGTCTCCGAAGCCGGCGCGTCGGTCTACTCGGCCTCCGCCTTCGCCTCGAACGAGTTGCCCGATCTCGACGTCACCATTCGCGGCGCGGTCTCGATCGCGCGGCGCCTGCAGGATCCGCTGGCTGAACTGGTCAAGATCGATCCGAAGGCAATCGGCGTCGGCCAGTACCAGCACGATCTCGGCGAGGCCAAGCTGGCGCGCTCGCTCGATGCCGTGGTGGAAGATTGCGTGAACGCGGTCGGCGTCGATGCCAACACCGCCTCGGTGCCGCTGCTCTCGCGGGTGTCGGGCATCGGGCAGGGGCTGGCGCAGAGCATCGTGCAGCATCGCGACGCCAACGGCCCGTTCAAGTCGCGCAAGGCGCTGAAGGAGGTGCCGCGGCTCGGGCCGAAGGCGTTCGAGCAATGCGCCGGCTTCCTGCGCATCAGCAACGGCGAGGATCCGCTCGATTCATCCGGCGTGCATCCGGAAGCCTATCCGGTGGTACGCCGTATCCTCGAGGCGACCAAGAGCGACATCAAGGCGCTGATCGGCAACGCCGATGTGGTGCGCGGACTGAGGCCGCAATCCTTTGTCGACGACACGTTTGGCCTGCCGACCGTCACCGACATTCTGCGCGAACTGGAAAAGCCCGGCCGCGACCCGCGTCCGGCGTTCAAGGCGGCGGTGTTCAAGGAAGGCGTCGAGGAGGTCAAGGATCTCAAGAAGGGCATGATCCTCGAAGGCACTGTGACCAATGTCGCCGCCTTCGGTGCTTTCGTCGATATTGGCGTGCACCAGGATGGCCTGGTGCACATCTCCGCGATGTCCCGAAACTTCATCAAGGACCCGCGCGAGGTGGTGAAGCCGGGCGACATCGTCAAGGTCAAGGTGCTGGATGTCGAGGTGGCGCGCAAGCGCATCGCGCTGACCTTGCGGCTTGACGACGAGATCGGGCCGAAGAAGGACAACGCCGGAATGTCGCGCGATTTCTCGCGCGGCTCCGCCAAGATGACGTCATCAGCTCCGCGCCGTCCGCAGGAGCAGTCCGGCGGCGGCGCGCTTGCCGAGGCGCTGCGCCGCGCGGCCGAGAAGAGCGGGCGCGGCAAGCCGACCTAGGTCCGCGGTACGGGCGCAATTCCGTCCCCGTCATGCTGAGGAGGCCGCGGAGCGGCCGTCTCGAAGCACGACGGCCCTACTGTGGCCGTCCATCCTTCGAGACGCGCCTACGGCGCTCCTCAGGATGACGGGACGAATGGCGGTCCGCGCTACGACTTGCCCGCGGCAAACCGCGCCAGCGCATCCGCGACACCCCTGCCGTAGGCCGGATCGGCTTTGCTGCAATTCGCAACATGCCGTTCCTGAATGTGCTTCGACGCCTGGCCGACCTGGCGGGCGGTGTTGTCGAACAGCGCCTGCTTTTGTGCGGCATTCATCTTGCGGAACAGATCGCCCGGCTGCTGCCAGTGGTCCTCATCCACGCGATGGTCCCAATGTGCGGCCGCGCCTGAGAGCTCGAGCGGCGGCTCGTTCAGTTGCGGCTGGTCGGTCCACTCGCCATGGCTGTTCGGCCAATAGGTCAGCGTGGCGCCCAGGTTGCCGTCGGTGCGCATCGCGCCGTCGCGGTGATAGCTGTGGAACGGGCATTTCGGCGCGTTGACCGGGATCTGATGGTGGTTGACGCCGAGCCGGTAGCGTTGCGCGTCGCCATAGGAGAACAGGCGGGCCTGCAGCATCTTGTCCGGCGAATAGCCGATGCCGGGCACGACATTCGCCGGCGCGAACGCCGCCTGTTCGACCTCGGCGAAGAAGTTCTCCGGGTTACGGTTGAGCTCGAAGTGACCGACCTCGATCAGGGGATAATCCGCCTTCGGCCACACCTTGGTCAGATCGAACGGATTGAACGGGAAGGCGTTGGCCTGTGCGTCGGTCATCACCTGGATGAACAGCGTCCAGCGCGGGAAGTCGCCACGCTCGATGCTGTTGAACAGATCGCGCTGGTGGCTCTCGCGGTCCTTGCCGACCAATGCCTCGGCCTCGGCATCGGTCAGGTTCTGGACACCCTGCTGGGTGCGGAAGTGGAACTTGACCCAGCTGCGCTCGTTGTTGGCGTTGATGAAGCTGTAGGTGTGGCTGCCGAAGCCGTGCTGGTGACGGAAGCTCTTCGGAATGCCGCGCTCGCTCATGACGATGGTGACCTGGTGCAGCGCTTCCGGCAGCAGCGTCCAGAAATCCCAGTTCATGTCGGGGTCGCGCACGCCGGTGCGCGGATGCCGCTTGATCGCGTGGTTGAGGTCGATGAAGCGCAGGGGATCGCGGAAGAAGAATACCGGCGTGTTGTTGCCCACCACGTCCCAGTTGCCTTCATCGGTGTAGAATTTCAACGCGAAGCCGCGGATGTCGCGCTCGGCGTCCGCCGCGCCGCGCTCGCCGGCAACGGTCGAGAACCGCGCGAACATCGGCGTCTGCTTGCCGATCTGCGAGAAGATGCTGGCTTTGGTGTAGCGCGTGATGTCGTGGGTGACGGTGAAGGTGCCGTGCGCGCCGGCCCCCTTGGCGTGCATCCGCCGCTCCGGGATCACTTCGCGGTGAAAGTGCGCCAGCTTCTCGATCAGCCAGACGTCCTGCAAGAGCGCCGGCCCGCGCGGCCCCGCCGTCATGATGTTCACATTATCGGCAACGGGTGCGCCGGAGGCGTGGGTCAGAAACGGTCTCTTGATCTCGCTCATCGAAAACTCCTGGGTTTGTCTGTTGAAGGTCAGCACTTCGCTTCCCGGCGCATCCGCAAGGCGGCGCCGGCAAAGCCTCTGGTCGTTACCGCTCGAGTTACGACCGTTGGTCGCGCCTAAAACGGCCTGCTTGCCTTGTCATTCGAGGGGGGCACCCGGACTAAAGTGGCCGAGAGGACCTTGTCACTTCGGCTTCGATAGGAGAATGACGAGGATGCTATGCGATTGAGAGGCAGTGCCTCTTAATGCCGGCCTGTCATCCGCCCGCGAAAATGTGCCTCTCGCGACCCCGGACAGTGATTTCAGTCAACTTGATGCATCGGCTTGCTCTCCGGGCTTCTTCGACCCGAGAACTAGAAGGCCCGGCGCCTGACAACAACGAGACAAGCCCGTCGATCCCGGCCAAAAGTCCACTGATTGCGGCCATCGGTGCAGTGAATGACCGCCGCTCGTTCCCGGCTCGGCCGGGTTTTCGACGTGTCCACGCAACACGTGACCTATCGTAATTCCTGGCATCGAACGGCCGCCGGATTGGGATCGGCGCGGATTGATAGTCCCAAGGTCAGGCCATACCTATCTCGCCAGGTGTTGCCTATCAATCGAGGGCTTGCGGCATGAACCTGAGCGGGATGTCGTTACGCGACCTGGAATATGTCGTCGCCATCGCGGATCACGGGAGCTTCGTAAGGGCCGCCGAGCATTGCCGTGTCGCTCAACCGTCGCTTTCCGCACAGGTCAGGAAGCTCGAGGCGTGGCTTGGAATTGCCATCTTCGAGCGAACGACGAGGCGCGTGATCGTGACGACGGAGGGACGAACTTTCGTCGAACAGGCCCGTCGGGTCCTTGCCGAAGCAAGGCTTCTGTTGACCCTGGCGCAACGGTCGGACGAGCCCTTTGGCGGTTCGTTGCGTCTTGCTGCGATTTCGACGCTCGGCCCGTATCTTTTCCCGAGGATTCTCCAGGGGCTCAGGCGGCGATATCCGAAGCTCGGTCTCGTGCTCAGCGAGGGTCTGACTGACGAACTCTTGTCGAAGCTGATCGACGGCGATCTCGACGCCGTGCTGCTATCCCTGCCGCAGAACGATCCGGCGTTGGCGACGGCGACGTTGTTTTCGGAACCGTTTCTGCTCGCCTGTCCCAGGGGCCATCCGGCGTCCAGGAAGAGCGGGCCGACTTGGGAAGGGCTCGACGCCCAGGATCGTCTGTTGCTGCAGGAAGGGCACTGTCTGCGCGAACAGGCGCTGGTCGGCTGTTCTGCCCCGGACCGGAGCAATCGCCTCGCCACCAGTCTGGAAACGCTGAAGTACATGGTTGCTGCCGGAGAAGGCTGCACGCTCGTCCCGGCCCTTGCCGTCTCGGAGCGCGACGCGGTCGTCTATTCACGGCTGCGCGGCGCCAATTATTCGCGGAAGATCGGGCTCGCCTGGCGCCGGAGCGATCCGCGCACATCGGAATTTTCGACGCTGGCAGACAGGCTGAAGCAGATCGCAGGCTCGTTCGACGTCGATGCGGTCTGATGACGCTCGCTGCGATCCTGCAAAGACCCGAATCCTAAATCCGGCGTCAGAATCTGGCGCATTTGTCAGTTGAAGTCGGCCTCGCGCTTGCGTCTTCTGATCATCCTCTGCATGCGGCGACACGAGGTTCGCCGCGGTCCCAATCAGGGAGGATTTCATGACGAGCAGGCTCTTCACGTTTCTCACGGCGGCGACGCTCGCTGTCAGCGTTGCGCTTGCACCCGTAGCCCTCGCCAGGGGTGGCGGCGGTGGCGGTGGTGGTGGTGGGCACGGCGGTGGCGGTGGCTTCGGCGGCGGCCATGGCGGCGGTTTTGGTGCCGCCATGGGCGGTGGCATGCACGGTGGTGGTTTCGGTGGCGGAATGCATGGCGGTGGTTTCGGCGGCGGCATGCGCGGTGGAGGTATGGCGTTCGCCGCCATGGGTGGCGGCGGACATTTTGCCGGTGGGCATTTCGGCGGCGCGCGCTTCGCCGGTGCACCGGCGTTCGGCCCGCGATTCGCCGGCGCCGGATTCCACGGCTCGCACTTCTTCCATCATGGCGGCTTCTTCCACCACCATCACCGCTTCCATCGCTTCGCCTTCTTCGGCGGGCCCGCCATCTATGCCGATTACTATGACGGCTGCTACCGCAGGGTATGGACGTCGTACGGGCTGCAATGGGTCAATGTGTGCGGGGACTATTGGTGATCGCCCAACGAACCGCACCGTTGTCGCGGTCGTCGCCAGGCGTTCCATCCAGCCCCGGAATGGGATAGTCTGGCGGCGACTGTTGCGGGGCGCTCGGAGAGTTTGAGAACTCGGGGAGTTCAGGACAACTCGGAGAGTTCAAGAACATGACCGGAGCTCACCGCCGCATTCTCGTCGTCGAGGACGATCCGGAGACCGCCGGTCAGCTGGTCGAGGAGCTGACCACCAGCGGCTACGACGTGGATCTGGCTGCGAACGGCCGCGAGGCGCTGAGCCAGGGGGCGGCCCGCGACTACGCCGTGATCACGATCGATCGCATGCTGCCGGACATCGACGGCATCACGGTGATGCGCCAGATGCGCGACGACGGCATCGCGGTGCCGTTCCTGATCATCAGCGCGCTCGGCGAGGTCGATGACCGCGTGCGCGGTTTGCGCGCCGGCGGCGACGATTATCTGGTCAAGCCGTTTTCCTTTGTCGAGCTGCTGGCGCGGCTGGAGGCGCTTGGCCGCCGCAGCGAAACCGTAGCCAAGGAGACCATCCTGCGGGTCGGCGATCTCGCGGTCGATCTGATCGCGCGGACGGCAAGCCGCCACGGCCGCAAGATTCCGCTGCTGCCGAAGGAATTTCAGCTGCTCGAATATCTCGCGCGCAACGAAGGCCGCGTGGTGTCGCGCGCCATGCTGCTGCAGCACGTCTGGGACCTGCACTTCGACCCCTCGACCAACATCATCGACGTCTATGTCGGGCGGGTGCGCCGCAAGGTCGACGACCAGCAAGCCTATCCGCTGATCCACACGATCCGCGGCATCGGGTACTGCCTCCGTGCTCCTGGCTAAAACCCTCAGGTCGTCGACGTTTCGCCTGGCGTTGATCGCCATCGGCACGTTCGGCCTCATCGTGTCCGTGATCTTCGCCTATGTTTACTGGTCGACGTTGTCCTATGTGCGCGACAGGTCCGACCGCGCCATCATGACCGAGCAGGCAAGCCTGGATGATGCCTATGCGCGGTCCGGCCGCGATGGCCTGACCGCGTTGATCGCGCAACGCATCGCAAACAAGGGTCTTGCCGATCAGGTTTATCTGCTGGTTGGCCCCGGCTCGGTCGTGCTTGCGGGGAATCTCAAGCAATGGCCGCCAGACACCGCAGGGGATCAATGGACGGAGTTTCGAACCTCGCTGCCAGCGCTGCCTTCGGGAACTGCGCTGGTGCGCGCCCTGACGAAGACGTTGCCAGGCGGTGATCGGTTGCTGGTCGGCCGCGACATCAGCGATCTCGACGGCTTCATGGCGCAGATCAGGGCCGCGGGCATCGCGGTCGTCGTGCTGATCATTGGCCTTGCGGCAGCCGCCAGCATCGGGGTCACGCGGCGAACGGTCGGCCGGATCGAGTCGATCAATGCGACCAGTCGCGCCATCATGCTCTCCGGCCTCGACCAGCGCATCCCGCTCCATGGCAGTCATGACGAATGGGACCGCGTCGCCGAGAATCTCAACCTGATGCTGGATCGCATCCAGACCCTGATGGGCGACGTCAAGCAGGTCAGCGAAAATATCGCCCACGACCTGCGCACGCCGCTGACCCGGATGCGCGGCCGGCTCGAGAAGGCCTATCACGCCCCGCGCAACGGGGAGGGCGATGCGGCGCTGATCGGCGACACTATCGCCGATCTCGACGCGGTGCTCGGGATGTTCGCATCGATCACGCGGATTTCCGAGATCGAGACGCGGGCCCGCAAGGGCGCGTTCCGCACCGTCAATCTCGTCGAGATCGCAGGCGAGGTGGTCGAGCTCTACGATGCCGCCGCCGAAGAGGTCACGACCCATCTCGACCTTGCCGGCGACCCGGCGGTGCTGGTCACCGGCGATCGCGACCTCCTGTTCGACGCCATCGCCAACCTCGTCGACAACGCCATCAAGCATGGCCGTCCCGGCGGACGGGTGACCGTGACCTGCGACAACGACGAAGGCGGGCCGGTGATTTCGGTCGCCGATAACGGTCCCGGCATTCCGGCCGAACAGCACGATCAGGTCTTCAAGCGCTTCTACCGGCTCGAGCAGAGCCGCTACACGCCGGGCAACGGCCTCGGCCTCAGCCTGGTCGCCGCGGTCGCGAGCCTGCACGGCGCGCGAGTCGAATTGCGCGACAACGCGCCGGGACTGCTGTGCAGGCTCGTGTTTCCGCCGACGGAGGTGTAGGGCGGGTTAGCGCTGTCGCAAGAATGCGGACGCATGGCTCACAACTCCGTCCACACACTCACCGTCGTGCTGGCGAAGGCCAGGACCCATTACCCCAAATGGCAATTGTTGTGCAGCGCTGGGGCCACGATCTCATTCACAATCAGATGCGGTGGTTATGGGTTCTCGCTTTCGCCAGGACGACGATGTGGCGAGAGCAGGTCAAAACCGCCCCGCCATCTCCGCGAGCCGGCGGTGCGCGGCTTCGCGGGCCGTGCGGATCGGATCGGTGGGCCCGGTGGTCGGGCCGACCGGCACGAAGCGGACGTCGCTGATGCCGATGAAGCGCAGCGCTTCGCGCAGATAGGGCGTTGCCATGTCGATGCGGCCGCGGTTCATGCCGGTGACGAAGTCGCCGCCGCTGGCGATGATCACGACCGTCGGGCGGTCCTTGAGCAGCGGCAGATAACCTAACGCCGGATCGAAGCGGAACGTCAGGCCGGGCTGGATGATGACGTCGAGCCACTGCTTGAGCTTGTAGGGGATGGAAAAATTCCACATCGGTGTCGAGATAAGTACGCGGTCGGCCAGCGCCAGCCGCAGCGCCAGGCGCTCGGCCATCGCAAAGGCATCTTGCTGCGAATTGGTGAAGCTCTTGCCGCCGATCCGGGCGTATTTGGCTTCGAGCAGGTAACCCTCGAACTCCGGCAACGGCTCGCGCCAGAGGTTCATCGCGTCGATCTCCCAGTCCGGCCGCATCTCGCGGAAGCGATCCAGAAAGACGCGCGCGCCGGCCGCCGATTCCGAATCGGCGCGGGGAGAGCAGCTAAGATGCAGCAGCTTCGGCACCGCGCCTCCTCAGCCGAGCGCCTTGATGACGGTGTCGGCGTTGGTCACCACGGAGACGTTCTGCAGGGCATAATTGATCGCGGCGTTGTGCCAATCGGCATTCATGGTCGAGCAGCAATCCTCCGGCACGATCATGAAATAGCCCTTGTCGGCGCCGGTGCGCGCGGTGTGCTCGACCGACATGTTGGTCCAGGCCCCGGTGTTGATGATCATGTCGCGACCGGTGGCCTTCAGGATTGTCTCGAGCCGCGTGCCCTCCCAGGCGCTCATCCGCATCTTCTCGACCACGAAGTCGCCCGGACGCGGTTCGAGACCGGAGACCGGCGCCGCGCCCCAGCTGCCGCGCACCATCGCCTTGCTGTCGACCAGCCCTTCGAACAGCGGCGCGTTCAGTGTCACGCCCGGCGCGCCCGGCTCGACCACGAACCAGACATGGATGATGGCGACGCCGCGCGCGCGCGCAGCCTCGGCCACACGGCGTACATTCTCGACGACATGCTGCTGGCGCGCATGTGCCGGCGCACCGGACTCGGCGAACGCGCCGCCGTCCATGATGACGTCGTTCTGCATGTCCTGGATAATCATCGCGCAGCGCTGCGGATCGATCTGCATCTCGCCGGCGGCGAGATTGGGCGCCGGCGTGGAGGACGATACGGTGCCAGCGCCGCCGCGCTTGCCGGTCATATAGGGCTCGTTGCGCGGCCCGACCTTGGTCGGGATCGCGTAGACGGAGTGGGTCGCGGTCAGATACAGCGTGCGGAAATCGGCGCCGCCCCAGGCGTGGTTGGCGACGAGTTCGGGCAGGCGGACCTTGCCGAGCAGGTCACCAGCGGGCGAATAGACCCAGACGCCGCCGGGCGCGGTGACCCAGACATTGCCGCGCTGGTCGCACTTCATGCCGTCGGGCAGGCCGGGCTCGAGCTCGGAGCGGATGCCGGAGGCGAACACGCGCGGATTGCCGAGCGAGCCGTCGGCGCCGACGTCGAAGGCGCGGATCAGCGCCTGCACGGTGTCGTTGACATAGAGGATGCGCTCGTCGGGCGAGAAGCACAGCCCGTTCGGCTGCTCGAACAGATAGCGGTCGACCAGCAGTTTCGGCGCGCCGCCACCGGGCGGCACGCGGTAGACGCCCTGGAAGCCGAGCTGGCGCGGTCGCTCGACGCCATAGACCGGCATGCGGCCGTACCAGGGGTCGGAGAAATAGATCGCGCCCGAGGAGTGGACGCAGACGTCGTTCGGACTGTTGAGCTCCTGGTTCTCGTAATGCGAGGCCAGCACCTCGCGCCGTCCGTCAGGGCGCTCGCGGATCAGCGAGGAGGTCGCATGTTCGCAGACGATCAGATTGAGGTCGGCGTCATAGGTCATGCCGTTGCACTTGTTCGACGGACGCTTGACCTCGACCACACCGCGCCGCGCATCCCAGCGCCGGCGCACATCGCCCGGCATGTCGGAGAACAGCAGGAAGTGATCGACCGGATGCCAGATCGGCCCTTCCGTGAAATCGAAGCCGGTGCCGACCTGGCCAACCGGCGCGTAGGGGTCGATCAGGTCTTCGAATTCCGCGCGCAGCGTGACATGCGTCATCGCGTTCGTCCTCGCTGTTACGCCGGAAACCAGCTGCGTTGCGGCAGGCTCTGCACGACGGGCCCCGGCACCTGGTCGTGCAGGCGGCCGACCACCATGCCGCCCTCGATCTTCGCCGGACGATCGTGCACCGGCAGCAGATAACGCGAGCTGGAGAGCAGCTTCTTGATCGCGGCCTTCTCGGCGCGCTTGCTGGTGCCATGGTTGCCAGTGGTGCGCGGCTCGGCGTCCTGGATCTCGTTGAACGGCGTCACGATCTGGTCGTTGAAATCATAAATCACGTCGCCGCAGATCGTGGCGATGCCGTCGGCGGTGTGGACATGGATGTTCATCGAGCCTTCGGTGTGGGCATTGGCGGCATCGCAGTAGACGCCCGGCATCAGCTCGACCGGACCCGTGATCTCGAGGTCGAGAAAGCGCAGCGCGCTCTTGGTGTGCAGGCGGTCGATCAAATGCTTGATGTCGGGCGCGGGGTACTGCGGGTGCATCAGGCCGGAGACGGAGTATTCCAGCTCCTTGCGGTTGACGACGACGGTCGTATTCATCGGGAACAGATCGTCCTTGCCGGCATGGTCGATGTGCAGATGGGTGTGGCAGACGAAACGGACGTCGCCCATCCGCACGCCATGGCGGGCGAGCTGGTTCTCGATCATGTTCTCGTGGAACTGGAGGCCGCGCATGCCGAGTGTCTCCATGATCTGGTTCGAGCGGTAGCCGGTATCGACCAGCACGGGGTAGGGACCGCCGAGGATGAGGAAGCCGAGCGTCAGCACGCGGCGGGTGCGGCCGCAATTGTGCCCGAGCACGAGGAAGCTCGATTCCAGCTCGATATCGCCATAGTCCAGAATCTTGATCTCCAACGGCATCGCTCGCCCTCCCAATTCGTGTTCGTTGTTGTGTTCGCGTCCGCAGCGCACCTATGGCCCCAGCCGATAGACCCGCGCCGCCGTCGTGCTGAAGATCGCCTCGCGCTGCTCGCGGCTGAGCCGCTCGGCGGCCGCCTTGAAGGCGTCGATGAGATCGCGGTAGCTGGTCCACAGCTTCTCGATCGGAAAGTTCGAGCCGAACAGGCAGCGGTCCGCACCGAAGATCGCGACCGTGTCGACCACGACACCGGCGATATGCGCGGCGTCGTTGCGATGGATGAAGGTGCCGAGCCCGGACAGCTTCGACACCACGTTGGGGCACTGAGCGAGCCGCGCCATGCCGGCGCGCCAGGCAGCCCGGCCCTGCGGCGACAGATCCTCCAGCATGCCGGCGTGCTGCAGGATGAAGGTCACGCCGGGGCACGCTTCAACAAGGCCTGCGGCATCGGCCATCTGCGGCGCGAACACCTGCAGGTCAAAACTCCAGCCATAGTCGGCGAGGTGGCCGACATTGCGCCGGATCACGGGATCGGTGCAGAGATCGGGACGGGCCGCGAACCGATAGAGCGGGTTTTCGTGCCAGTGCAGTTGCATGCGCACGCCGCGCACCAGCGGATAACGTTTCAACCGATCGAGCTGCGGCCGAACGTCGTCGACGGAAAAATCGGCATAGGCGACGAGGGCGTGCGGCCAGCCGTGCTGATCCGCGGTCTGCTGCACCCAGGCCGCCTCGTCCTCGAACTGGACGTTCGGCCAGTTGGTCTGGACATAGACCGAGCGGGTGATGCCGGTGCCCTTGAGGTCGTCGAGATACTCCTCGATCGGATAGTCGCGGCGGATCGGCTCGTAGGGGCCGAAGATGCGCGGCTGCATCGGGCCGGACAGCCAGGCGAGATCGGCCTGACGCCAGATGTGATGATGTCCGTCGACAATGCCGGTCACGCAGCTCTCCTTGTTGCAAGCGACAGTAGATGCGCAACCACTGCCGCGCTCGATCCGCCGTCCACGAGATCATCGACAAAGCGCTGGATCGCGATCAGCGCCTCGGTTTGTGGCTTGAATCCGGGCGAGGTCGCCAGCGGCGTCAACCAGCTCACGCGCCAGGCCCGGCGCGACAGTTTTGCAACGGCATCGCGCAGCGCAGCCGGATCGCCGCGCTCGAGGCCGTCGGAGACGATCACGACAGCGGCGCCGCGGGCGTACCCGCCGAACCGGGGCACGGCGAGGAAGGCCTGCAGCGCGTCGCCGATCCGGGTGCCGCCGTCCCAGTCGCTGACCAGGAACGAGGCCGCGCTCAGCGCCTGCTCGCGCCGCTTCAACCGCAGCGCCGGGGTGACACGGGTCAGCCGCGTACCGAAGGTGAAGACCTCGACATTGCCGGCCGCCTGCACCAGCACATGCGCGAGCCTCATGTTCTCCTCGGTGCGCGCCTTCATCGAGCCGGAGACGTCGATCAAGAGCAGGATCTTGCGCGGGCGCTGGCGGCGGCGCATCCGGCCGAGCCGCAGCACCTCGCCGTCATTGCGCACGCTGTCACGCAGGGTGCGGCGCAGATCGGCGAACGGGCCGCTCCTCGCGCGCCGCCGCCGGTGGCCGCGGCGGCGCGGCAGCCGTTTTGCCGCCTCGCGCGACAGCCGGCGCAGCGGATCGCTGGTTGCAGTCTGGGCAAAGCGGCGCTCGACCAGCGCTTCGGCGCGCGCCGCGGCGAGGCCGGATTCATTGGCCTCGTCGGCGAGCGGCGGCTCGTCCTCGCCGCGGCCCTCCTCCTGCAGGCGGACGGTTTCTTCGTCTTCGCCTTCGGCCTGCTCAATCGCATCAGCGCCCCGGAAATGGATGTCGAACAGCCGGTCATACGTCGCGCGGCGCTCCGGCGGCGGCGCCAGCGTGGCAAGGCCGGCCCGGCGGATGTGCTCCAGGCTGCGCGGCCCGAGCAGCTCGATCGCGGCGAGGAAGCTCGTCGTCTGCTCCGGTGCGACCGAGAAGCCGTTGGCGCGCAGCAGCGCGACAAAGGTGATGAAGATCTGTGCGGCGCGCGGCAGCTTGAGATCGTCGTTCACGCGGCAGCCTCCGCGATGATCGCATCGAGCCGTGGTGAAATGAAATGCAGATCCTCCTCGTCCTTCAGCGCAACGCCGATCGAGCGCTTGAAGGCATCAGGCCAGCGTGCGCCGCCCTTGTGCAGCAGGGTCGCGGCCTCGGCCCAGTCGACCGCTTCGGCAATGCCCGGCGCCTTGCTCAGCGGCTCGCGGCGCAGCCGGCCGACGGCGGCGACCACGGCACGGGCGGTGGCTTCGGCAACGCTGGAGGCCCGCATCATCACGATGCGCGCCTCACGCTCGGCATTCGGATAGTCGATCCAGTGATAGACGCAGCGCCGCCGCAGCGCCTCGTGCAGGTCACGCGTCCGGTTCGAGGTCAGCACCACCACGGGATGCTCGGTGGCGCGCACGGTGCCGCGCTCGGGGATCGAGATCTGGAAGTCGGAGAGGAACTCGAGCAGGAAGGCCTCGAACTCCTGGTCGGCACGGTCGATTTCGTCGATCAGAAGAACGGTCGCATCCGGCGCGCGCAGCGCGGCCAGCATCGGGCGCTCGATCAGGAACGACTCACCGTAGATGTCGATGCTCTCTTCGCCCGCCTGCCGGATCGCCAGCATCTGGCGCGGATAGTTCCATTCATAGAGTGCCGCGGCGGCGTCGATGCCCTCGTAGCATTGCAGGCGGATCAGCCTGCGGCCAAGCACGGCGGCGATCGCTTTCGCGGCTTCGGTCTTGCCGACCCCCGGCGCGCCCTCCAGCAGCAACGGCTTGCCGAGCGCCAGCGAGAGATAGGACGCCGTCGCGATGCCGTCGTCGGCGAGATAATAGGCCGCGCGCAGCGCCTTCTCCAGCGCCTCGGGGCTGTCGATGCCGACGATGTTGCTGCGAACCGGCATGGAGAGACCTCAGCGCCGCGGTTGCGGCCGCGCGCCGCCCTGCGCCCGGATCGCGCGCAACACCTTCTCCGGCGTGATCGGCAGATCGTCGATCCGGACGCCGACGGCATTGAAGATCGCGTTCGCGACCGCGGGCAGCACCGGATTGGCGCACATCTCGCCGGGTCCCTTTGCGCCGAACGGGCCGTCCGGCGCGGGACGTTCCAGCACCGCGATGTCGTGCGGGCAGATGTCGCCCGGTCCCGGCATCAGGTATTCGACGAAATCGCGCGGGCCATGCACCGGCTCCGGATAATACGGCTCCGGCGTTTCATAGAGCGCGTGGCTGACGCCCATCCAGGCGCCGCCGACCAGCTGCTGCTCGACCAGCCGCGGATTGAGTGCGCGGCCGAGCTCATAGGCCGAGTCCATCCTGACCATGTCGACCTCGCCGGTCTCGTCGTCGACCTCGACCTCGGCGACCAGACAGGCATGCGCATAACATGTCGCCGGCGACATCTCGCCGGTTTCCGGGTCGACGTCGGACAGCGGCACCAGGAAGATGCCGCGGCCGGAGATCGTCTTGCCCTGCTTGAACTGCGCGGCAATCGCGACGTCCTTGGTCGAGATCGAGCGATGCGGTGCGCCCTTGACGTGGATGTTGCCGCGACCGTCGGTCTCGAGATCGGCGGCGTTCACCTCGAGCTCCTCGGCGGCCGCCTCCATCATCACGCCGCGCGCCTCCCGCGCCGCCGCCATCACGGCGTTGCCGACGCGATGGGTGCCGCGCGAGGCGAACGAGCCCATGCAGTGCGGGCCGGTGTCGGAATCCGCGGTGTCGACATAGACGTCCTCGACCGGCACGCCGAGCGTCTCGGCGCAGATCTGCCGCGTCACCGACTTCATGCCCTGGCCGAGATCGATCGAGGACAGCGCCACGGTGAACTTGCCGCTCGGATTGGAATGCACCAGCGCCTGGCTCGGGTCGCCGCCGAGATTCATGCCGATGGGATAATTGACCGACGCAATGCCGCGTCCGCGATGCCGGGTCATGTCAGCGCCTCCTGGTGCCGAAGACGGAAGAGAAGCGGGTGGCGCCGTGCGACGGTGCGCTCGGCCGCGGTGGCGGAGGTGATGTTGGCGGTGAGGGGGGCGGTGGTGGCGGTGGCTCGCGGGTCGCGGCCGGCGCGCGGTCATACGTCGTGCGCTGCTGGATCGGTGCAGCCGCCGGTGCATGTGATTCCCGCGGTGTCAGCGTCACCGCGGCACGGATGCCGCCGCCATCCTTGCGCGACGACATCCGCCTGAACTCCTCGCGGATCGGCCACTTGGCTTTTTCCGCGGCGACCTGCACGCATTCGATCAGCGCGGTGTTCTTGGCCTCGCGGCGATGCGCCTTCATGTCGCCATCGCGATACGCATTGAGGATCCGGAACTCCATCGGGTCCATGCCGACCAGATGAGCGAGCTTGTCCATCTGGCATTCGATGGCGAAATCCATCGCCGTGACCCCGAAGCCGCGCATCGCGGTCGCGGGCGTCCGGTTGGTGAAGACGCAGTAGACGTCGCCATGGACGTTCGGGATCGTGTAGGGGCCGGGCAGATGCGCGGCGCATTTCACCGCCGCATAGCTCGACAGCCGCGTATAGGCGCCGCTGTCGAAATAGGCGCGCACCTTGCGGGCGACGACGCGGCCGTCGCGCATCACGCCATCCTTGATGTAGATGCGCTCGGCGCCGCGCGGCGGGCCGTACTGCATCTCCTCTTCGCGCCCGAACACGTAGCGCACCGGGCGCCCGGTCAGCATCGCGCCGAGGATGCAGAGCGGTTCGGTCAGGGTATCGACCTTGCCGCCGAACCCGCCGCCGACGGTGCCGCCGATGAAATGGAAGGTGTTGGAGGGGACGTCGAGGATCTTGGCGCAGGTATCGACCGAGAAGAAAAGCGCCTGCGTCGAGGTGTAGACGATGTAGCGGCCGTTGGTGTCGGGCGCTGCGATCGAGCCGTTGGTCTCGGTCGGCGCATGCTCGATCGGCGACATCTGGTAGCGCTGCTCCAGCACATGGTCGGCCGTGGCAAGCGCCCGATCGGCGTCGCCGAAGCGCAGCTGCTGGCGATCGTAGGTCTCGTGATAGGTGAAGGTGTTCTTCGGATAGACCTCGTTGACCACGGGCGCGCCGGGCTTCAAGGCATCCTCGACATCGAACACCGCCGGTAGCGGCTCGTAGTCGATCTTGACCTTCGCAATGGCCTCAAAAGCTTCGCGCGGGCTGTCGGCAACGATGGCGACGATCGGCTCGCCCTTGTAGCGCACCTTGTCGACCGCAAGCGACGGCTCGTCGTCCTTGCCGAAATTGATCAGGCTGAGCAGCGTATTCAAGTTGCGCGGCACGTCGGAGGCGCGGATCACGCGCCGCACGCCCTGCGACCGCTCGGCCTCCGAAGTGTCGATGCGCCGCAGCCTTGCATGAGAATGGGCGCTGCGCACCACCTTCAGGTGCAGCATGCCCTGCAGCTTGTGGTCGTCGAAATAGGGCGAGGTACCGGTGACATGGCCGAGCATGTCCTGGCGCTGCGTGCCCTTGCCGATTTCTTTCAGATTATCGTCGCGCTCGTCGGCGAAGAGGTCCTTGCGCAATTCCAGCATGGCACTGTTCCCTTACGCGCGGGCCCGGCCGCCGGAGGCGGCTGATAGCACGGCGTTGATGATCGGCTCGTAGCCGGTGCAGCGGCAGATATTGCCGGAGATCGCCTCGACGACCTCGGCGCGGCTCGGCTGCGGATTGCGGT
The DNA here is from genome assembly GCF_042258615.1 of Bradyrhizobium sp. Pha-3. GTDB lineage: Bacteria > Pseudomonadota > Alphaproteobacteria > Rhizobiales > Xanthobacteraceae > Bradyrhizobium. Next base: position 1,801,717 of record NZ_CP170152.1, read on the forward strand.
CGAGCAGCGCTTTTGCGGCCATCAGCATGCCGGGCGTGCAGTAGCCGCACTGCGCGGCGAAATTGTCGGCGAACGCACGTTGCAGCGGGTGCAGATTGGGGCCGTCCTTGATGCCGTCGAGCGTCTCGACCGAACGGCCGGCGACCGTTTCGGCGAGCGTCAGGCAGGAGAGGTGCAACTCGCCGTCGATCAGCACGCTGCAGGTGCCGCAGCCGCCCTGGCCACAGCCGAATTTCGGCGTCATGTCGCCGATCAGCTCGCGCAGCGCGACCAGGAGATTGGTGCCGCCATCGACGAAGATCGCGACGTCGCGGCCATTGTGCTGAAATTGGAGAGGGGTCTTGGCCATGACGATCTATTCCTGACCGGACAACAGGCGCCTGAGATGCACGCCGACGATCTCGCGGCGATACCAGGCGCTGGCGAGCGCATTGTCGCCGGGCGAAGTTCCTTCGACGGCCGCCGCGGCCGCCGCATTGATCGTGGACGTGTCGAGCGAGCGGCCTTCCAGCGCGCGCTCGGCGGCGCGGGCGCGGATCGGCGTCGGCGCCATCGAGCCGAGCGCGACGCGGGCGCCGACGATCCGGCCGCCGTTGACCGGCAGATGCGCCGCGAGCGTGATCACCGCGCCGCCTTTGGGCTTGATCCGCGCGATCTTGCGGTAGCGGAAGGCGTCAGCGCTGCCGGGCTTGGCAAACGAGATCGCGAGCACCAGCGTACCGGTTTGCCGGTCGCGCGCTTGCAGGAACTCCTCGATTCCGATTTCGCGGCCGCCGAGCCCGCCTTGCACCGACACGACCGCGTCGAGCGCAAGCATCGCGACCGTGAAGTCGCCATATGGCACCGGCGCGAACAGGTTGCCGCCGACCGTGCCCATATTGCGCACCGCCGGTCCGCCGATCGAGCGGGCGGGGGCGTGCAGGAAGCCGAGATCGCGCTGGGCCAGGATGCGCGCAAAGGTGACGCCGGCGCCGAGTGTGATGCGTGAGCCGGAGGCGTCGATCCGCGTCATCGCCTGGTCGCTGGCGCGCACGACGGTCGAGATCGAGATGTCGCCCTCGTTCAGCGCCCGCATCACCAGCGTGCCGCCGCCGAGATAGCGCGCGCTGCGATCCGACGACAGCGCCGCCGCGGCGTCATGGGTGCTGGCGAAGGTCTTCACCGTGACTGGCATGATGTCCTACCCCGCTTATGCGGCCTCCTTCAGATGCCGGCGGATGGCGTCGAAGCCGGCCTGGTAGATGTCTTCCGAAACCATGTGCGTGATGCGGTCCGTGTCCTCGGTCCGCGTCGTGAAGCGCGACTCCCAATGCCAGAAGGTGCGGTCGCCGTCGGTGACCGGCAGCAGACGGACATGGGCCACGTAGTTGAACATGGGGACCGGCGTATCGAGCAGGCAGTAGCTGAACGATTGTTCGAGATCGGATAGCGCCAGCAACTGCTCGCGCAGTTCGGATCCATCCTTCAGCTTGAAGCGCCTGACGCAGCCGATCTTGTCGGACGGCTGCGCCCGCTCGATGCCGCTGGTCGCGACCGCCGGATGCCAGCGGTCATGACCGTTGAAATCGCGCAGCACGGCCCACACCGTCTCGGTCGGTGCATCCAGGATCGTGCTTTTGACGATATGCGGCATGGTCAGCGTCCAATGCCCATCGCTTGCATCGATGTGGCCGCGTGCACCACCTCTCCCCAACGGGGAGAGGTCGCGCCGAAGGCGCGGGTGAGGGGGCTCAGGTCCCACGAGGGACCGCAACCCCTCACCCGGATCGCATCTGGCGATACGATCCGACCTCTCCCACAAGGGGAGAGGTGGACTGTCAGCGTGGCGAAATTTGACCGAAGCATTCATCAGCCTCCGAACGCCCGCTTCAGCGCGTCGAAGCCGCCCTGGAACACGCCGCCGCCGATATTGTTGACCAGTTCCGCCTCGCGCTCCGGCGCGCAGTCGAACTCGGCCGTCCACTCCATGAACGTCTGGTCGCCGTCGGTGACCGGCGTGAGCCGCAGCGTTGCGACGTAGTTCTCGACGCCCATCGGCGATTCCAGGATCGAGTAGGTGCAGAACATGTCGTAGTCGGACAGGCCGAGCAGCTTCTCCCTGATCCGATCGCCGTTGCGCAGGCGAAAATCCCTGACGCAGCCGATCTTGTCCGAGGGCTCGCCGCCTTCGATGCGGCTCTCCGCGATCGCGGGATGCCAGTTCGGCAGCCCGTTGAAATCGCGGACACGAGCCCAGACCCGGTCATTGCGGGCGTTGACGACAGTAGAGACGTAAACCCGTGCCATGTTGCGAGCTCAGTCCTTCTTGCGCGGCGTGCGTTCGGGGCGCGGCTCGCCGCCGCCCTCGGGCGCTGTCGGCTTGGTCTCACCGCCGCTTTTGCGTGCGGAGTCCTTGATGCCCTGCATGTCCCGCGCCTCGCGGATCAGGCCGGGCATCTTGGCGAGGCTGCCGCCTTCGACGCCGATGTCCGAGAGGATCGAGTCGATCAGCGGCGCCTGCACGCGATAGCGCAGCGCCGAGTCGATCACCTCGTCGGTGGCGCTGCGGCCACCGCCGCCGCCATTGCCGTTGCCATTGAGCCCGTCGACCTGGAGGATGCGGATGCCCTCGATCTTCTCCATCGGCTTGACGCTCTCGCGGACAATGCCCTCGATCCGGTCGAGCAGTTTGCGGCGGAACAGCGAGTAGCGGGCCTGGTCGGTCAGCACGTTCTCGGCCTCGTTGAGCAGGCGCTGCGCCTCCGCCTCGACAGTGGCACGGACGCGTTCGGCGCCGGCCGCGATCCTGGTTTCCTCGGCCTGCTTCTCGGCGAGCAGCACCTCGACGGTCTTGCGCCGCTTGGCGATCTCGCTCTCGCGCGCGGTAACGACGCGCTCGGCCGCCTCGGTGGCGTGGACCCTCGCGTCCTCGGCGGCGGCGCGCGCCGCGGATTCCTCCAGCGACTTCTGGTGCAGCGCGATGGCCTTCTCCATCAAGGCGGTCTCGACGTCCTTCTCGCGGTTCACCTCGAGCTTGCGCAGCTCGCGCTCGCGGCCGACCCTCGCCTCGTCGAGGCCGCGGTCGGAGGCGATGCGGGCGCGCTCGACCTCTTCACGCGCCGCGATCTCGGCCTCCTGCAGCGATTGATTGCGGGCGACCTCGAGCTGCTCGATCGAACGTCGCCGCTCGATCCGCGCCGCCTCCAGCGCCTGCTCGCGGGTCACGTCGGTGGTCTCGATCTCCTTGCGGGCCGTGATCTCGGCCTGCCTGACTTGCCGGTCGGCATCGATCCGCTCGGAACGCTTGGCGGCGAGTGCGATCACGCGCTCCTCGTCGGCGAGCTCGATCGCCCGCTTCTGGTCGATGTTGAGCACCTCGCGGGTCCTGTAGGAAGCGATGCGCTCGCTTTCCAGCGCCAGCTCGACATCGATCCGTTGCCGTTCGATGGCGTCGCGGCGCTTCAACTCGGCGGCCTCGATCGCCTCGGTGCGCGCGATCTCGAGCCCGCGGGTCTCGCGTTCGGCACGGATGCGCTGCGCGGCGACCGACTTCTCCTGCGAAATGCGTGCCGCCTCGATCGATTCGCGCGAGGCGATGTCGGCCTCCTCGATCGCACGGGTGCGGGCGATCTCCAGTGCGCGGACGTGCTCCTCCTGCGCGATCCGCGACGCTTCGGTGGCGTCGCGCGCGGTGATCCCGGCGATCTCGATCGCCTGGTTGCGTTCGATCTCGAGCTTGCGCGTGGTGTGATCGGCGGCGATGCGCTCGGCCGCCAGCGTCTTCTCTCTGATGATGCGGGCGGCCTCGACCGACTTCTGCGCTTCGATCTCGGCTTCCTGGATGGTGCGGACCTGCTGGATCTCCAGCGCCCGGGTGCGCTCGTCGGAGGAGATGCGCTCGACATTGACCGTCATGGTCTGGGCGATGCGCGCCTTCTCGGTGGCCTCGCGGGCGGCGATCTCGGCTTCCTCGACGGCGCGGGTGCGCTCGATCTCGCGGCGGCGGGTCTCTTCCTCATTGGCGATACGGGCGTCGGTGACGACGCGGTCCTGCTGGATGCGGGCCTTTTCGATCGACTCGCGGGCGGCGATCTCGGCCTCTTCCACCGTGCGCATCCGCTCGATCTCGCGCTGGCGGACTTCGCGCTCGGAGGCGATGCGCGTGGTGTCGACCGATCGCTGGTTGGCGATCCGCGCCTTCTCGATCTCCTCACGCGCCAGCAACTCCCGTTCTTCGACCGCGCGGGTGCGTTCGATCTCCCGGTGCCGGGTCTCGCGTTCGGAGGCGATCCGGGCCTCGGTGATGGCCTGCTCATTGGCGATCCGCGCTTTCTCGATGGCTTCGCGCGCGGTGATCTGGGCCTGCTCGGCCTCGGTCTCGCGCAGCGCGCGCTCGCGTGCCACTTCGGTGCGTTGTAGGGCGCGGCGCATCTCGATGTCGCGCTCCTGCTCGAGGCGGGCGGTCTCGCTCTCGCGCTCGATGTCCAGCGCCTGCCGCTCGGCCTCCAGGTTGCGGGAACGGATCTTGATCATCGAGTCCTGCTCGATGTCGTTGCGCAGCTTGCGCTTGGCCTCGATGTCCTCCATCAGGCGAGTCAGGCCTTCGGCGTCGAAGCGGTTCGAGGGGTTGAAATATTCGAGGTCGGTCTGGTCGAGATCGGTGATCGCGACCGACTCCAGCTCGAGGCCGTTCTGCGCCAGCGCTTCGGCGGCATTGGCCTTGACGCGAGCGACATATTCGCCGCGCTGCTCGTGCATCTGCTCCATCGTCATCTCGGAAGCAACCGAGCGGATCGCGGAGATGAACTTGCCGGAGAGCAGCGTGTGCAGCTGTTCCGGCTCCATGGTGCGGCGGCCGAGCGTGGCGGCGGCGATCGAGACGGCCTCGCGGGTCGCCTGTACCCGGACGTAGAAATCGGCCTCGATGTCGACGCGCATGCGGTCGCGGGTGATCACGGCATCCTGCCTGGAGCGCACGATCCCCATCGGCAGCACGTTCATGTTCACAGGCGTGTAGTCGTGGATGAACGGCAGCACGAAGGCGCCGCCATTGATCACCACGCGTTCGCCGAGGAAACCGGTCCGGACGAAGGAGGTTTCCTTCGATGAGCGGTGGTAGAGCCAGTTCACCACATAGACGATGATGACGATCGCGACGATTGCGACGATGAGCCAAAGGATCAATTCACCGACCAGCATCCCTGACATCTCTTCCTCCCTTGGTCACGGCGCCTCTAGCGGGCACCGATCGCCTTGAACTTGCGAACCTGTTCGGTCAGTGCCCGCTCCACCGGCAGGCGCTCCATCGAGGAGGCGCCGTAGAAGCCGTGACAGTTGCGGGTCTGCTTCATGATGAAATCGGCATCCGCGGGGTCCGCGATCGGACCGCCATGCGCGAGCACGATGATGTTCGAATTGACGCTGAGCGCGGCCTCGGCCCAGGCCTCGATGCGGGCAGGGCAGTCGGCGAGCCTCAGCGCAGTCTGCGCGCCGATCGTGCCGCCCGTGGTCAGCCCCATATGGCAAACGATGATGTCGGCGCCGGCGATCGCCATCGCGGTCGCTTCCTGCTCGCTGAACACATAGGGCGTGGTCAGCATGTTCTTGTCATGCGCCTTCGCGATCATGTCGATCTCGAGCGCATAGGACATTCCGGTCTCTTCGAGATTGGCGCGGAAGGTGCCGTCGATCAGGCCGACGGTCGGGAAGTTCTGCACCCCGGCGAAGCCGAGTGCCTTGAGCTGGTCGAGGAACACGTCCATGTCGCGGAACGGGTCGGTGCCGTTGACGCCGGCAAGCACCGGCGTCCTGGTCACAACCGGGAGCACCTCACCAGCCATCTCGACAACGATGGCGTTGGCGTCGCCATAGGGCATCAGCCCGGCGAGCGAGCCGCGGCCCGCCATGCGGTAGCGGCCGGAATTGTAGATCACGATCAGGTCGACGCCGCCGGCCTCCTCGCATTTCGCCGACAGGCCCGTCCCGGCGCCGCCGCCGACGATCGGCTCGCCGCGTGCGATCATGGCGTGAAACTTCTTCAGCAGCGCTGCGCGTTCAAACCTGGGCATGGGTCACCTCGCCACTCTTCGCCGGCCACCGGCGCGTCCGAGCAGCGGACGGAACGCGCTGACGATGGCGGCGGTGAACTCGGGATCGTTGATGTTGCGCTTGATGCGGATGATCTGCCGGTTGCCGGTCTGGCGCACAGTGCGCTCCAGCGCGCGAAACAGCGCCGCGTCGGCATCGGGGTCCCAGAACGGCTGGCCGGGTGCATCGAGCGCGGAGATGCCGCCTTCGGCCAGGAAGAAGCGCACCGGCCCGTCCATCTGGTTGAGGCGCTCGCCGATCCAGCGGCCCATGCGCTCGTTCTCTTCCGGCGTGGTCCGCATCAAGGTGACCTGCGGATTGTGGACGTGGAATTTGCGCTGCCGGTAGCGCTCCGGAATGGTGTCGGGCGCGCCGAAGTTCACTATATCCAGCGCGCCGACCGAGCCGACATAGGGTACGCGGCTGCGGATGATGGCACCAAAGCGGTCGTCGGTCGCCGGGAACACGCCGCCCATCAGCAGGTCGCAGACCTCGGTCGTGGTGAGATCGATGACGCCGGCGAGCTGGCCGGACTCGACCAGCTTCTCCATCGAGCGGCCGCCGACGCCGGTGGCGTGGAACACGAGGCACTCGAAATCCCCGCGGAGGTCAGCTGCGATCTTCTGCACCGCCGGCGTGGTCACGCCGAACATCGTGATGCCGATGGCAGGGAGATGAGTGCCCGTATCGCGCTGCTTTCCGGTCTTTTCCTCGAGCCGCGCCTTGACCATGCCGACCAGGGCATGGGCGCCGTTGCCGAGCACCGTGCGCGAGATCGAGTTGAGACCCTGCACGTCGGTCACCGAATACATCATGGTGATGTCGGCGGGACCGACATAAGGACCGACGTCGCCGGAGGCGACCGATGAGATGATGAGCTTCGGCACGCCGATCGGAAGCGACCGCATGCCTGGGGCGACCAGCGACGCGCCGCCCGAGCCGCCGGCCGAAATGATGCCGGCGACATTGCTCTGGCGGCGCAGCCATCGCTCGAACGCCTCCGCCATCGCTGTGACCGACGCGCCGCGATCCGCGCCGAACACGCTTGAGCCGCCGCGGCCGTGGTTCAGGGCGATCTCCTGCGCGGTGACGTCGCAGCTCGCCGCCTTGCCGCTGGTCGAGACGTCGACCAGCCGGGTGCGCAGGCCGCTGCCCGCGATGATATCGCGGATGAAGCGCAGCTCCGCACCCTTGGTGTCGAGCGTGCCGACGACCAGCACGACGGGAGGCCCTGATGTCCTCGACGTCGCCGGTTCGCGCCGCGCGCGCGTTGTCTCCTCAAGACGCGTGACGGCGACGGATTGCGTCCGGGCAGCGGCCTCGATACGGGCGATCGGCACCGGTTGCGACCAGCGCGTCGGCAGCACGGGATTGGAGATGTAGATGCGAGCCGGACCCTTGCGCTCCGGCTGCGGCGTGGCGGCCGCCTCAGCTTTCGCCGGCGCCGTCTCGGCACCGATCTCTTCAGCGCCGTGGGTGCCGACGCCAAGCAATCGCTGCTGCAGTTCGCGGTCGGTCGCGAGGCGCGCGGAGTCGATGATGCGGTTGACGCGGCCATTGACCATGATGGCGACGCTCTGCGACACCGCGGTCGCGACGCCGATGTTCTGCTCGATGACCAGAACGGACATGTCGCCTTCGTCGCCGAGCCGCAGCAGCATGTCCTCGACTTGCGCGACGATCACAGGCGCGAGGCCCTCGGTCGGCTCGTCCATGATCAGTAGATGCGGATTGGTCAGCAGCGCGCGCGAGATCGCGAGCATCTGCTGCTCGCCGCCGGAGAGCTGGTTGCCGCCGTTGTTCTTGCGTTCGGCGAGGCGCGGGAAGGTGTCGTAGATGCGCTCGATGGTCCAGGCGCCGCGCCGCAGGCCGCCGGCGAGTGCAAGGTGTTCGTCGACCGTCAGCGAGCGCCACAGCCGCCGGCCCTGCGGCACATAGCCGACGCCGAGACGGGCGATCCGCGCCGGATTGAGCCGGGTGACTTCCTCGCCGCGAATCCGGATCGACCCGCTGCTGGCGCGCACCAGGCCCATGATAGCCTTGCACAGCGTGGTCTTGCCCATGCCGTTGCGGCCGACCACCGAGAACACGCCGGCATCGAGCGTGAGGTCGACCCCCTGCAGCGCATGCGAATGGCCGTAATAGACGTCGAGGCCCTTCACCTCGAGCGCAGGCGCGGCGCGGCGTTCATTCATGGCCGCCTCCGAGATAAAGCTCCTGCACCTCGGGATCGGACTCGATCTCGCGCGGCAGGCCTTCCTTGAAGATACGGCCGTTGTGCATCATCGTCACGCTCTCGACGACGCGCAGGGCGACATCCATGTCGTGCTCGATGATGATGTAGCCGATATGCGCGGGCAGCGAGGTCAGGATCTCGATCAGCTCGCGCCGCTCGGTCGGCGACAGACCCGCTGCCGGCTCGTCGAACAGGATGAAGCGCGGCGCGCCGGCCAACGCGAGCGCGATCTCGAGCTGCCGCTGCTGGCCATGCGCAAGCTCGGCAACGCGCTGGTCCTTCACGCCGGCGAGGTGCACGGCCTGCACCAGCGTCTCGGTCGCGTGCATCAGCGCATCGTTCTGCCCCGGGCGCAGGAACGAGAACCGGCCGCGCGAGACGCCGCGGCAGGCGAGGTAGACGTTGTCCTGCACGGTGAGGCCGGGGAACAGCGCCGAGATCTGGTAGGTGCGGCGCAAGCCCCGGCGGATCCGCTCATAGGGCGGGAATTGGGTGATGTCCTCGCCGAAGAAGCGGATCGTGCCGGAGGAGGGTGAGAAGTCGCCGGTGATGCAGTTGAACAGCGTCGTCTTGCCGGCGCCGTTCGAGCCGAGCACCGCACGGCGCTCGCCGGGACGTACCGTGATGGTGACGTCGGTCAGCGCCGCCAGTGCGCCGAACAGCCGGGTGACGCCGCGTAGCTCCAGTGCTGCGCCGGCGCCGACCACGGAAAGTCGCTGCGCGACGCTATCCATGGCGGCCTCCGCCTGAACGTTGCGTCGTGGATGCGTTGCGGCGCCGCCAGCGCTCCCACAAGCCGATCACGCCGTCGGACGACCAGAACACGATGGCGAGGAAGCCGAGCCCGATCAACAGCCGGAAGCGGTTGCCGTCGAGCCCGAACTTGATCAGCACGTCGAGCGCGAAGGTGCGCAGCAGGACGAAGATCAGTGCGCCGATGAACGGGCCGATCGGTCGCGTGATGCCGCCGACCACGGCGATGATCAGGACGTCGATGCAGGCGCCGACGCTGACCGAGCCGGGCGAGATCTGCCGGTAGTTCCAGACCTGCAGCACGCCGCCGAGCGCCGCGATGAAGGCGGCGAAGGCGTAGGCTGCGATGCGGTGGGCATTGGGATTGAAGCCGAGCGCCGCCATGCGGCGAGGGTTGTCGCGGACGCCCTGCAGCGCGAGGCCAAACGGCGCGCGCGAGACATACTGGACGGCGAAGTAGCAGACCGCGGCGACGCCGAGCGTCACATAGTAGAAGGCGATGTCGGCGCGCCAGTCGACACCCCAGAAATGCGGCGTCGCGACGGTGTTGATGCCGGTATGGCCGTTGAAGATGGCCCAGTTCTGGTTGGTGAAGTAATAGAACGCCGCGCCGATCGCGAGCGTGATCATGATGGTGTAGATACCCTCGGTGCGCACCGCCAGCGCACCGCCGAGGGTGCCGAACAGCGTTGCCAGTGCCAGCGCCATCGGGGTCGCCAGCCACCACGGCCAACCGAGGCTGATATTGGCGTTGCCGCTCATGCCGAACACCGCGACCATGTAGCCGGCGAAGCCCGCGATGGTGAGCTGCATCAGGCTCACCATACCGCCATAGCCGGCGAGGAACATCAGGCTCAGCGCGATGATGCCGAGGATCAACGTGGTGGCGAAGATCTCGATCAGGAAGAAGCCGTTGGCGATCAGCGGCATGATCACGAGGATCAGCGCGACCAGCCAGGCTGCCGGATTCTGGAATTCCGGCCAGGCGCGGATCAAGGCGCGGCGGGTCGCGTTGGCGGACGGATCGGGGCGGAACTGGGTGCTCTGGAGCAACGACATTTCATCGCCTCGCAAGCAGGCCCTGCGGCCGCAGCGCTAGCACCACGACCATGATCAGGAAGGTGACGACGATGGCGTAGGTCGGGATGTAGACCGAGCCGAGCTGCTCGGCGAGGCCGATGATGACGGCGCCGAGCGCGGCCCCCGGGATCGAGCCCATGCCGCCGACGATCACGACGACCAGCGAGGCCAGCAGGAAGCGCGTATCCTCACCCGGCGACAGCGACTGGAAGGTGCCGCCAACGACGCCGGCGATGCCGGCGAGCCCTGCGCCGAGCGCGAACACCAGGACGAAGACGAGCTGGATCCGGACCCCGGTCGCGGCCAGGATGTCGCGGTCATCGACCCCGGCGCGCACGATCATGCCGATCCGCGTGCGGTTGAGCGCCAGCCACATTGCGATCCCGATCACGGCGGACGCCGCGAAGATCACCAGCCGCACCAGCGGGTATTGCAGATAGACCGGCTCGCCGGATGATTTGACTGCTGTCAGCAGCGGCAGCTGCACCGGGCCGATCAGCCAGCTCGGGGTCTGGACCTGGTAGAAGTCGCCGCCGAACACCCAGAGCATCAGATCGGCGAACACGATCGAGAGCCCGATCGTGACCATGGTCTGCCGCAGGTCCTGGCCCTCCATGCGGCGGAACACGGCGAGCTGCAGGATCACACCAACCAGCGCCGCCGCGACGAACGCGACGATGAAGCTCAGGATCCACGACCCGGTCCAGGTGCTGATGGCGTAGCCGATATAGCCGCCGAACAGGTAGAGCGAGCCGTGCGCGAGGTTGACGTTGCGCATCAGGCCGAAGATCAGCGTGAAGCCGCTGGCCACCAGGAAATACAGCCCGCCGAGCGTGATGCCGTTCAGCACCGCGTTGAGGAACACGCGCTTGCGGCCGATCGCGGCTTCCAGCCCCGGCGGCCAGATCGCGAACACCAGCCACAGCAGCACCGCGACCGCAATGATCACGATCAGCGCCCAGGCCGGATGGCGTTCGATGAACCTGGCCATCTCTGTCGCATTCCCTCAGTGGTCGCGACCGTCTGCCGGGCCGCGTATCCTTGCATCCTACCGAGGGCGAAAGCGGCGGATTTGATCGACAGTATCTTTTATCGCTGCTTCATCGTTGCGCGGAACCCGTTACGGCCGCAACACCTTGGCGGCGCGGCGATAGTCGGTCGGGGCCATGCCGACATTGGCGGCAAAGAAGCGGGTGAAGCCGCTCTGCGAGGAGAAGCCGAGATCGAAGCCGATATCGGCGATCGGCGCTTCGGTCGCCACCAGCGCATCCAGCGCCTGCTCCATGATCAGCGTGTTCATGTAGAGGTGAGGGGTGACGCCGGTCTGGGTGCGGAACAACCGGTAGAAATGCGGCCGCGACAGGCCCGCTTCGCGCGCGATCGCATCAAGCTCGATCTCGGCGCCGGGGCTTTCCGACATCAGCCTGATCGATTTGCGCACCCGGAAATCGGTCACCGCGGCGGCGGCGGGCGCATCCTGCGCCGCCTGCCAGCTCTCCTCGTAGCAGGAGTCGATCAGCTGCCGGAGCTCGCAATCGAGGCTGCGCAGCGACGGCGCGCCGCACACCAGTGCTGCGGTGCGGCGGATCAGCCGGTCGAGCGCCTCGGTGCGCGGAAAGAAGGTGCGGCCGAACCGCAGGCCCTGCGCGCTCGCGGGCTGCGGCGCGAACCATTCGGCATTGACATAGAGCACGAAGAAGATCGCGCCGTGGTCCATGTCGGTCGGCAGAAAATTGTGCGGTTCCCACGGGTTGACCGCAACCACGGTGTCGTCCTTGAGCAGCAGGCGCTGCTCGGAGACATCGATCTGCGCCGGCGTCCCGCCGACATGAAAGATCAGGTGCCCTTCGCGGTGCGCATGCACGTTGAAGGGACGGTTCAACTGATAGACCGTCGCGCGACCGAACCGGCCGTGGAAGACGGCAAGCGCCCTGCTCATGCCTCCCCTCCCGCGGGATGTTCTTGTCTTTTCGACAAGCGTTCATCATCCGCCCGCGGAAAGCAAGGGCGAGCAGGGCTCTTGATGCAACCGCGCGCCTTCGTCACGGCTGGCTTGCTCGCACCTGCAACAAATACGTCAGTACTTCTTGCACTCCGGGACCGTGCGGCTCGGCAGGCCGATCTTGGCGAACACCGCCGGATCGTAGCCCAGCGTCTGGTTGACGTTCGGGATCACCTTCACGACCTTGCTGAACAGCGCGCCCTTGCCGTCGTCGACCACCTCGGTGACGAAATTGGTGCCGATCGCCTGGCGGTTGGCGTCGAGCTTGATCTTGCCGTTGGGGGCGTCGATCTCGATCTTGGCCAGCGCGTCCTTGAGCTTGGCCTGGTTGTTGGAGAGATCGCCGTTGACCTGCCGCAGCGCCAGGATCAGCGCCATGGTCGAGCCGTAGTAGTTGGTGGCGAGCAGCGACGGGCTCGGGAAGCGTTTGCTCTCCGGGAACGAGTCCTGATAGGCCTTCACGAATTTCTGCCAGCCCGGATCCTCCCAGGTATCGGCCTGGCCGCTGGCGGCGATGGTGCCGATCAGGGCGTTCTTGGCGCTGCCCTTCGACGACAGGATGGTCTGGTCGATCATGATCGAGCCGCCCATCAGATGCGCCTTGCCGCCGGCCTGCTGATACTGGTTGAGGAAATTGACGGCGTCGGCCCCGCCGAGGCCGAGATAGATCGCATCGACATCGTCGGGGAGCGCTGCGATCACCGAGGCGAAGTCCTTGGTGCCGAGCGGCACCCATTGCCGGTTGGTGACCTGGCCGCCGGCGCCGCAGAATTCGAGCACGAGGCCGAACACCTGGGTGTAGATGAAGGAGTAATCCTCGCCGACGGTCGCGATCTTGCGATAGCCCTTGGTCTCGTAGGCGTATTTGCCGAGGCCGACTTGCCACTGCGCGCCGTCCATGTTGTAGCGGAAGAAGTTCGGCGCCGGATCGACATAGGTCGTCTCCTGTGCGCCGGAGGCTGCATTGACGAAGGTCAGCTCCGGATGGGTCTTGGCGAAGTTCTTCACCGCGATGCCTTCGTCGCCGGACAGCGGCGACAGCAGGATCTGCACCTTGTCCTGCTCGATCAGCTTGCGCACTGCGCGTACCGCGGAGTCCGGCGTCGCGTCGGTCGAGGCGACGACGAATTCGAGTTCCTTGTCGCCGATCTTCTTGCCGAGCACGTTGAGCGCGGTCTGGTGGCCTCGCATGCCATCCTCGCCGAGCACCGTATAGGTCCCCTCAAGCGTCGCGGTGACGCCGACCTTGATCTTCTCCTGGGCGAATGCCGTGCCCGAAAGCAACAGGCTGCTCAACGCAATCAGTCCCAAACTGCCTTTCAACATCGCTCTCCTCCCTCGGTGTTGTTGCCGGCGTCCACATGGCCTGACGAAGGCTGACGGGCGTCCGGTTGTTGCCGGCAAAGCTAGCCGAAGGCAGGCGCGGCGCGGATGTCGTCACGGTGGGGAAGCTTAACGGGCAGTCTCATTTTGATTGTTGCGCCGCAACGAGCTTCGCGGCGCAATGTCGCTGTTACCTGCTCGGTGTCATCACCTGCGAAAGCTGGTGATCCAGTATTCCAGGGACAGCGGTGCTTGAGCCGAGAGGCCGCAGCTTCTCCGGTGTCGTTCCTGCGAAAGCAGGGACCTATAACCACTGCCTTGTGTGATGGAATTCGCTGGGGCCCCAGCGTCGCACAAACAACTGTACCCTGTGGTTGTGGGTCCCGGGTCGCGCTTCGCTTGCCCGGGACGACACTGAATTTGCAGCAGCGTTCGTAACGTGACCCATACATCCGCTGCCGCAGGGCGCGGAGCGGCAACGTGGTCCGGGCATCGCCTTGCTACGGCATATGGTGGCCGGCCGCCTGTCCGCCGTCGACGTGAAGCACTTCTCCGGTCACGAAGCCTGCGCCATCGAGATAAAGCACTGCGTCGACAATGTCGGAGATCTCTCCCATCCTGCCGACCGGGTGAAGCGCCGCCAGCGCCGGATGTGCCTCCGCCGGGTGCATCGGGGTCTTGATGATTCCGGGCGACACCGCGTTGACGCGAATTCCGCGCCTTGCATATTCGATGGCGAGCGCGCGGGTTGCGGCGTTCAGGGCGCCCTTGGTCAGCGAGGCGAGGGCGGCGGGAACGCTGCTCATCGGCTGGTCGACGAGACTGGTCGTGATGGTGACGACGTGACCATGGCCCTGCTTGCTCATCAGCTCCAGCGCGCGTTGGGTCATGTTGAAAAAGCCGGTCACGTTGGTCGAGATGTAGCTGGCGTAGTCATCCTGCGTATAGGCGGTGAACGGTTTCGCCAGGAAGATGCCGGCGTTGTTGACCAGCGTGTCGACGCGGCCGAAGCGCTCCAGCGCTACCTTGAACACGTCCTCCGCCGTACCGGCCGCGCCGACATCGCCCGCCACCGTGACGAAATCCGCGTCAGTGGCCGGCTTGATCGAGCGCGAGGTCGCAACAACCCGGCAGTTGCGATCCCTGAAGGCCTGCACGATGCCGGCGCCGATCCCCTGCGATGCGCCGGTGACGACTGCCACTTTCCGCTCTGCGCTCATGACTTCGCTCCTCCAAAATATCGCACTACGCCGCGCCGCTTGCGGCGAGCGGGCTGTAGTCGCGGCTCTTGAACATCGTGTGCAGCTGCCGCCGCCGGATGCCGAGATTGCCGCCGTCGAAGATCGGCAGCGCGAGCGCGTCCTGCAGCAGGCCGCCGAATGGCGCTTCATGGTCGTAGCTGTCGATGCCGACCACCCGCATCAGATCGGTGATGACGCGCACGGCCGCCTCGGAGCCGAAGATCTTGGCCTGCACCGCGAGTTCCTCGGCCGCCGGCGACTGGGTGTCCAGGGCGTGGCAGGCGCGCCAGCTGAGCGTGCGCGCCGCTTCGATCGTGGTCTTGGCATCGGCGAGCGCGTATCCGACCGCCTGATGCTCGATGATGGGGTGAACGCCGCCGCGCTTCTCGCTGCGGGCAAAATCCAGCGCGAACGCGAAAGCCGCCCGCATCAGCGCGACGCCGAAGATTCCGACCAGGGCCGCGGTGCCCGTGAATGCCGCCGCGGTCAGCGCCAGGCCGGAACCTTGCTGTCCGAGCAGATTGTGGTGTGGCGTAGCGACATTCTGCAAACCGAACTGCGGGACAAGGTGGGCACGATGACCGATACTGTCGATCGCGCGTTCGAACACCAGGCCGCTCACCGGTCCTTGCACGGCAATGATCGAGATGGCCGCATCGGGGGCTGCTGCGGGATCGGTCCGGCACACGATGGTCAGAAGATCGGCGCCCTCGCGATTCCAGCCGGTGGCCGAGGACACCCATTTCTTGCGGCCATTGATCAGCCAGTTGTCGCCCTCGCGCCGGGCGGTGGTGCGGACGCCCTCGCCGGGCGGCGGCGAGGCGGCGTTGGCGCTGCCGCCCGGCTCGCTGGAACAGAAGGCGGCGAGCGGCGCGCCGCTGGTCTTCAGGAATGGCGCGAGCAGCCGTTGGCACTGCTCCGGCGTGCCGCCGAGCAGCAGCGGCAGCAGGCCGAGCACGCTGCCGAGCATGGTGAGCGTCACGCTGGGATTCGCGCTGTAGAATTCCTCGGCCAGGATCGCCATGTCGATCATGCCGGCGTTGTCGCCGCCTGCCGGCGCCGGAATGCACTTGCGCAGATAGCCGGCCGCCACCATCGCCTCGTAGGTCGGTTTGGTGGCGAGGAAGCGCTGTTCCGGCGTTGCCAACTTTTCGGCGGCCCTGGCCTCGGCCAGCACCTCCCTGGCAAATTTGCGGGAGGCGAGCTGCAACTCGCGCTGCTGTGCCGTGAGCGTGAAATCGATCGCCATGCCAATGCCCTCCGTGTCGGCGGTTCGGGCTATGGCTATCGCGGCGTGGTCAGGAAATCTTGGACGGCAGCGCCCGATTTCTTGGCCCGGAGTGAACCTAATCTCGTCGCGCTTCAGTGCGCGGCGGCGCGGCGGAACTCGCGCGGGGCGAGGCCATTGTGGCGCTTGAACAGGCGGTTGAAATGCGAGATGTCGCGGAAGCCCGCGGCAAAGGCGATCTCGGCAATGGTCTTGTGCGCGGAGGTGCGATCGAGCAGGGCGCGCGTGCACGCGGCGATCCGCTGTTCGTTGACATGTTCGCCCACGGAGCGGCCGGTGCTCGCGAACAGGCGGTGTACGTAGCGCTCGGAGCAGCGGAATTTCGCGGCCAACGCCGGCGCGCCGAGCTCGGGGTCGTCGCTGTGCCGGGCGATATGGTCAAGCATCATCGACAGCAGCACCGGCGTATGCACGCGCTCGGCCGCCACGTCGGTGAGGATGTCGGGTGCGTGCGCGATCAGCTCGGCGATATGCGTGCCGAGCATCGGCGAGGTTGTTGCGAGGCGACCGCCGCTCAGGCAGAGTTCGGCGTAGCTCGCCAGCGTCCGCGACAGCGCGCGTCCGGTTTCGGTCGCAGACAGGCCGAGCCGCGGGCGATCGAACAGCGTGTCCGGCAACAGGCGCCGCGGCACGGCAAAGCAGAACAGCTCGAAGTGATGCCGGTGGGCGATCTCGAACGGCTGCGTCGTATCGGCGACCGCCAGATCGCCGGGGGCGCTGATCTGCTCATAGCCGCGCTGCGAGGTGCGCCCCAGCCCTTCGAGCTGGAGGTTGACGAAGCAAAGGTCGTCGGTGCTTGCAGCGATGTGCGAAGCGAGCCGGTGCACGATGTGTCCGCTCGCCGTGACCCGCGATATCTGCAGCGGTGCGGCGTCGACCTTGCAGATCGCGCCGGCAAACGATTCCTCGCCAATCCTGCGCGGCTCGAGGCGCACAAAGGCAGCTGCGAGGTCGTCGGCCCAACTGCCGAAGGGCTGATCCGGACGGGCCGGCCTGGTTGACCATTCCATGTGCGCCTCGAATAGACCGTCACTGCGAAGGGCCCAGCGGGGCGAAAGATATCGCCGGCAAAACCGGCGGTCAAATTCCGCCGGCGGTCCGTTTCCCCTGCAATGAAAGGCGCGTGGATGCAGGGAAGGTCGACCTCACTTCGTGGTGTAGCCGCCGTTGACGAGGATGGTCTGGCCGGTCATCCACCAGCCGTCAGACACCAGGAGGCGGATCCAGGGCACGATATCCTTGATGTCGGTGAGGCCGGTCTTCGAGAAGCCGGACAGCGCTGCTGCCGATTTGTGATAGGCGACCGCATCAGCGCCTTCGGCCGGATAGAAGAACGGCGTGTCCATTGGGCCCGGGCCGATCGCGGTGACCGAGATGCCGCGTGCGCCGAATTCCTTCGAGGCCGCGCGGGTGAAATGCTCGACCGGCGCCTTGGTGCCGGCATAGGCGGCATAGAACGGCGTGTAGGCGCCGAGCAGCGACGTCACCAGCGTGCAGATCTTGCCGTTGTCGTTGACGTGACGGCCGGCTTCCTTGAGGAAGAAGAACGCGGACTTGGCGTTGACCGCGCTCATCGCATCGTATTCGGCCTCCGAGATCTCGACCATCGGCTTCTTCAACACCTTGCCGACGGTGTTGATCGCGATGTCGGGACGGCCGATCGCAGCGACGGCATCAGTGAACAGCTTCTCCATCGCGCCCGAGGTCGTGAGGTTGGCCTGGAAGGTGACCGCGTTGGCGCCGGCAGCCTTGATCGCAGCCACTGTCGCGTCGGCGTCGGCCTTGGTCGCGGCGCTGTTGTAGTGGATCGCGATCGCCTTCGCGCCGTGCGCCGCGAGATCGCGTGCGATCAGGCCGCCGAGGTTCTTGGCGCCGCCGGCGACGATGACGGTCTTGCCCTTGATGCTGTGGTCGGTCATGGCGTTCGGCTCTCCAGGTCGTGCGGCTGCGCCCTGCGGCCGCTTTCTGGAGGCAACGATATCGTCTAGGATTTGCCGATAAAGCCGCCCATTCTGACCTCACTTGTCAGAATTAGCGAACAATCGGGGCCCGATCGTGGACCGCATCGATCTCTTCCGCATCTTCGCCCGCGTCGTCGAATGCGCAAGCTTTACGCGGGCGGCCGACACGCTGGGCCTGCCGCGCTCGTCGGTCTCGTCTGCGGTCGCCGAGCTGGAGCAGCGCGTCGGTGCCCGCCTGCTGCATCGGACGACGCGAAAGGTGTCGCCCACGCACGACGGCGCGGCGTTCTACGAACGATGCCTGCGCGTCGTCGCCGATGTCGAGGAGGCCGAGAGCCTGTTCCGCCACGCCGCCGCCGAGCCGTCGGGCCGGCTCAGGGTCGACGTGCCCGGACGGATCGGACGCCTGATCATCGCGCCGGCGCTGCCCGCTTTCCTCGATCGCTATCCGCAGATCGACATCGATCTCGGCGTCACCGATCGCGCCATCAACCTGATCGCGGACTCCGCCGATTGCGTGGTGCGCGTCGGCCCGCTCGGCGATTCCGGTCTGATCGCGCGGCCGCTCGGCAATCTCGTGCTGATCAATGTCGCGAGCCCCGGATATCTCGCGCGCCACGGCACGCCGCAGACGCCCGACGATCTCGGCGCGCATTGGGCGGTCAACTACGCCTCGCCCTCAACCGGCCGCATCGAGGAGTGGGAATGGTGTGAGCAGGGCGCGGCGCGCACCATGGCGATGCGCGGCCGCGTCACCGTCAACAGCGCCGAGGCCTACATCGCCTGCTGCCTCGCCGGCCTCGGCCTGATCCAGATCCCCGCCTACGACGTGAGGCGGCATCTCGAAGCCGGAGAGCTCGCCGAGGTGATGCCGCAGCATCGCGCCACGCCGATGCCGATGACCTTGCTCTATCCGCACCGCCAGCACCTGTCGCGGCGGCTCCAGGTGTTTGCCGATTGGCTGACGGAATTGCTGAAAGATCAGCTGCTGGTCGCGGGTTAGAACTTCAGCGTGATGCGAGCCCGGAAGCCGCGCCGCATCATCGCCTGCTGTTGCCGGCGCGGGTCGAGACCGTCCTTGTCGCGCGCTCCGCCTCGGCCTTGGGTTGGAAAAACAGGCCGGGCATCACCGAGACCAGTCCGAAGGTCATTCCGAGGAATGCCAGGAACGTATCGAGATAATTGATCTCCATTTCAGTTGTCTCCATTCGGCCTGCACCGGGCTGACCCGGTGCAATGCGTTCGTTGAACCTAGATATGGTCCGGTACATTGCTCGGTACAATAGAAACATTGATCTCGGAGCAATACTTTCAATGCTCCGCGTCTAGGCCGCAATCCGGCCCTGCTGCGGGTGCCGCTGCTCGATGGCTTTGACGGAGTTTTCGAACGCCTTTTCGAGGACGCTGCTGCCGATCGACCCGAGCACGAGACCGAGGATCCATCCTTTGAGATTCTTGCCGTCGCGCACCACGACCACGTCAATGTCGGTCGCGCCATCGGGCCGCCGCACGAAGTTGTAGGTGTGGCCCGACCTGCCGCCCCACACATTGGAGTCGGTCGTCGTCAGGACGACATGGTCGGGGTCGGACCAGTCGTAGTGCAAGCGCTCCCAGATGCCGTTCGAGCCCTCGGTCACGTCAGCATGCGAGGGGCCCCGATGATGCACCTTGAGATAGGCATCGGCGCTATTGCCGAACAGTTTGGAGCGGCCCGGCCCGAAGTCGGTGAGACCGGTGACGTACTGCTCGGGCGTCAACTTCGTCGTCCGATGAAGGTGGATCGTGGACATCTGTGGCTCTTGCACCTGTGATGGAAGGCTCCGACCGCTGTGCCGACTAGTTGGAGAGCGTGCCCGACTTGCGGACAGTCACGCTGTCGCCGTTCCGGCTGATCTCCACTGCGCCTGGCTGGTTCGGCGTCGAGAGCAGGGCACGCTGACCGGGCGCCAGCACCGAGACGAAGCGGACGGGGGTTCCGGCCTCGCCCTGTGCGAGCGTGGTCACGACGCGATATCCATCGGGCTCGACCGTGTAGTAGGTGACGCCGGATACGTCGCCCAGATGGATGCTTTGGGCCTCGATCGGCCTGAGCCCGCGCGCCTCTGCGGCGCCAAGTGAGGCGCCAAGTGAGGCGAGGGTAAAGGCTGTGGCGAGAATTGTGCTGCGGATCGACATGGGATCCTCCGTTGGCTTGAGTATCGGAACCTGGGCGGCGAGCGATTGCCCGTCTGCTCCCTTGCCGGAGGAGATGGTCAGGCTATGATCATCGATCAAACAGATTGGATCGATAGTGGCCATCGATACCGTCAATTTGGGTCGCATCGACCTGAACCTGCTTGTTCATCTCAATGCGCTACTCACCGAACGGAGCGTGACCCGGGCGGCAGGCGCCGTCGGCATTGGCCAATCCGCCATGAGCCACAATCTCGCGCGCTTGCGCGAACTGTTCGATGACGAGCTGCTCACGCGAGGGGCCGATGGCATGCGCCTCACCCCGCGCGCGATGACCTTGCTCGATCCGGTGCGGACCGCGCTCGCACAGGTCGAGGCGGTGCTCCTGCGCGAGAAGACCTTCGATCCGGCCACGGCGGTGCGGACGTTCAGGCTCGGCCTGTCGGACAGTATGGAAATCCTGATCGTGCCGCGCCTTCTGGCGCGCATGCGCGAGATCGCGCCGGGCATTCACCTGCGGCTCTACAATGTCGATACGTCCCGGCTGCTCGATGATCTCGACGCCGACGAAGTGGATCTCGCGCTCTCCTACGGGCCGATCCAGCAAGGACAATTGCATCACAAGCAGCGCGTGCTGTTCACCGAGAGCTTCCTTTGCATGTTCAATGCGGAGAAGACGGGTATCACGCCGCCAATCTCGCTCGAGGACTACATCCGGCTTCCGCACGTGCTGACCAGCCTGCGGCCGGGGCGCACCGTGCGCGGCACTGTCGATGAAGCACTCGAAGAGCTCGGGCTACAGCGTTCCGTTGCGCTGACCACGCCGCGCTTCCTCACCGTGCCGTACCTAGTGGCGCAAGCGCCGGTGATCGTCACGATGGGCGCGCGGCTGGCGCGGCGCTTCGCCGCCGATCTCGGGCTCAGCCTCAGTCCGCCGCCGGTGAAGGTGAAGGACGTCACGGTGTCGCTGCTGTGGCACGCGTCCTACCATCACGATCCGGCCCATGTCTGGTTGCGGGACCAGCTGGTCCAGCTGGTCGCCGAACTGTGAGCCGGCGCGGCGGGCGCGCCTGGACGCCTGCTTCGTGGTGCACCCTGGCCTCGTCAGAACTTCTGCGTAATGCCGGCATAGAAGCCGCGGCGCGGGCCGTATTGCGGCGCGAACACGCCGATGCCGGAGCCGTCGCGGATCTGGTAGACGGTGTCGAACAAATTGACGACGTCGAAGCGCAGCGTGGTCGGCTTGTTCGGCGCAACAATGTTGAAGTCGTGCGAGACGCCGAGGTTGACCTGTGCATATGGCGGCACCGTGCCGGTGTTGGCGAAGCCGGCGCGCAAGCCTGAACCGTAGATCACCGACGCGCTGAACTTGGTGTCGTGCCATTGGTACCAGCCGCCCACCGATGCGGTCAGGGTCTGGGCATGGTCGGTGTTGATATAGTTGTTTGCGATAAAGGCTAGCGCGACCGGATCGAACAGATACTGGTTCGACACGACGGTGGTGGCGACTTGCTTTGCGATGGCGACATTGCCGTAGAGATGCAGATTGTCGTGGTCGTATCGCGCCGTCAGCTCGACGCCCTCGTTGGTGCCTTTCGCATAGTTGAAGGCGGTCAGGACGTAGGCCTGGCCGAACTGGCCATCGTCGAGCAGATCGGTCGCGATCTTGTAATAGGCGTCCATGCCGACCTCGAGGCCGGGGATCGCGTCAACTTTCTGCGTGACGCCGATGTCGAACACGTGCGAGCGCTCCGGCAGCACGGGGTCATTGGCGGTGGTCGCTGGCTGCGCTGTCGTGTTCTGCACCAGCGAGAGGTTGGTCGGTGCCGCCAGCACCTGCTCGGGCGGCGTGAAGTTGCGGGCATAGCCGGCATGGAAGGTCGTGCCGTCGTAAGGCTTCCATGTCAGGCTGATCCGCGGGCTCAGCTGGTTGGCATCGACATATTGCCACATCTGGTCGAAGCGCAGGCCGGCATTGAGCGTCAGCTGGTTGGTGATCTTCCATTCGTCGGCGATGTAGGTGGAGAACAAATATCCGGTCTTGGCGCTGGAATCGAACACCGAGAGCGGCGCATCGATCGGGTTGCCGGCATCGTCGAGCGGCAGCACGGTCGAGCCGTTGTTGACCAGTGAGCGCTCGGCGCTGAACGCGACACCGAACTTCAGCGTGTGCGCGAAGCCCAGCCGGTAGGCGGTGTCCTCCTGGATGCCGTTGATGAAGCTCTGGCGATACACGTCCGACGCAACGCCGTTGAAGACGAGATCGCCGACCGGATCGGGCATGAAGTGCAGCTGGCTGTAGCGATTGAAATAGGCGACCTGGTAGTCGAACCCGTCGCCCGACTTCTGATAGGCCACGACGTTGAACTGGTTGAATTCATGCTGCCGTTCGTTGAGCAGCGCGGAATCGAAGTTCGAGACACCGTAGGCGGTGAACGCAGGCGTCTGGCCGGGATTGTTGGGGATCTGATAGGCGCCGTTGGAGACGCCGCCGATATAGGTCAGCCGGCTGGTCGGATCGATCGCGGTCGAGACATAGGCAAAGCCCTTCTCCTGGTCGGTCCGGTCGTGGATGGCGCTATAGGCCGGCGTCGGGTTCTCGATGCCGACGTCGCTGCCGAAATAGCGTCGCGAGACATAGTACTGGGTTTGCCCGATCGTGCCGCCATAGTCGACGCTGGTGGTGAGCGTGCCGTGGCTGCCGCCATAGACGCTGATGCTGCCGGAATTGTTGAAGGCGTCGGCCTTGGTCTGGATGTCGAGCACGCCGGCGGTGCGCAGGCCATACTGCGCGGGCAGTGCGCCGGTGATCAGCGCCATGCTGCCGACGATCCCGGTGTCGATGATCTGGCCGAACGCGCCGACGCCGTCGGGCAGCATGATCCCGTTGATACGGTATTGCAGGTTGGCGTGCTCGTTGCGCACGTGCAGTTCGCCGCTTGCGGCGGAGTCCTGCGAGACCCCGGGCGCCTGCAGCAGGGCCTTGTCCAGGGTGGTGTTGGTGCCCTGTGGCAGCGCCTCGAGGGCTTGCCGGCTCATCTGGTAGCTGTTGGCGCCGGTGGGCGCCAGCAGCGCGGCGCGGGCCTGGTCGAGTCGTGTGTTCTGGCTTGCGACGGCTTGAGCCTGGGTTTGCTCTGGAGATTCAGGCGTAGCCGATACCGCACCGGTTCTGCGCGCGCGGTGACCGCCGCCGGTCGCAATGCGCGTCTTCGGCTTCTTCGGCCCGGACGGCGCGGTGTGGTGCTGCGGCGCCGTCACCGTGATGTCCGGAAGTGTCGTTGTCGGCGCGGACGTCTGCCCGAATGCGGCGCCGTTGATCCCGTAGACCAAGAGCGATGCAGCGCCGGCGGCGGCGTGTCGTTTGATAATTCCTGACATGTTGGTTCCCGATCTCACGAGGCTGCGATCCGCATCCTCACCGAAGGACGCGGTCGAGCCCGCCGTCGATGTGCGACAGCGAAATTCCCCATTGATCAAACGGCAGCCGACATGGGGCCGCGTTCGAAGTTCAGTCGTGCAGGGAGTTCAGGAGATCGGAGGTGCGCGCGGCTGATAGTGCAGCCGGCCGATGTCGAGCGGGGCCGCATAATTGTCGATGTGCCAGGCGAGCAGAGCTGTGGCATCCGGCAGCTGCAGTGGAGGCAGCGCCGGCGCCGGCATTGCCGAGTTGACCATCGCGACGACGGCGCAGATCGCGCAGACGTCTGCGGCCTGATCGGAATCAGGATTTGAATAAGGCGCGTCGCGCGAGGCGTTCTCGACATGCGCCGCTGATGATGTTGTCGCATGTGCCGACGCAATGGCATGAAAATGGCCGAACGACAGCACGAACTGGATCGACAGCGCCAACAGCGCCAGCCGAGCCCCGTGCCTGATGTTCGAACGAAACCACTTCATGACGACGCCATTTCCGCGTCGACAGGTCACGAGACCGTTGGACGGCGCCTGCGACGCAGGTGTCGCACAGTTTCGAAAACGTGCCGGCCTGTCAATCCGCATTGCCGGGCAATGCGATCAATTTCCGGCCGCCCCGACGATTCTGCAACACCGCGTCGTCGTCAGGCTGCGCGCGCACCAAGCAACGTCTTCGGCTCCAGATAGGCCTCCAGCCCGAACGAGCCATTCTCGCGGCCGAGGCCCGATTGCTTCATGCCGCCGAACGGCGCCAGCGGTTCATGCGCGGCGCCGTTGATCACGACGCGGCCGCTGTCGAGGCGGGCGGCGATCTGTTCCGCGTGCGCCTGGTCGCCGAACACATAGGCCGAGAGGCCGTAGCTGGTGTCGTTGGCGATGGCGATGGCGTCGTCCTCGTCGCGATAGCTGAGGATCGCGAGCACCGGCCCGAAGATTTCCTCGCGCGCGATCCGCATCTCGTTGCTGACGCCGGCGAACACCGTCGGGCGCACGAAATAGCCGGAGAGCCCCTCGGGCTTGCCTTCGCCGCCGGTGAGCAGGCGCGCGCCTTCCTCAAGGCCGAGGTGGATGTAGCGTTGCACGCGCTCCCATTGCGTCTGGCTCACCATCGGTCCGACGGTGGTCGCGGGATCGCGGGGATCGCCGACCTTGACCCGCGTCTCGATCGTGGCCTTCAGGCGCGCCTCGAACTCGGCGCGACGCCGTTCTGACACCAGCAGGCGGGTGCCGGCGACGCAGGCCTGGCCCGAATTCATGAAGCCGGCCTCGATCACGCCTGGGATCACCGCGTCGAGATCGGCGTCGTCGAGGATGATGGTTGGCGACTTGCCGCCGAGCTCGAGCGTCACCCGCTTCAAACTGTCGGCGCTCGCCCGCACGATCGATTTGCCGACGGCGGTCGAGCCGGTGAAGGAGATCTTGGCGATGTCGGGGTGTGCGGTGATCGCGTTGCCGACGTCGGCGCCGCGGCCGTTGACGACGTTGTAGACGCCTGCGGGGAGGCCGGCCTCGTGCAGGGCGCGCAGCACCACCTCGGTCTGCATCGCGCTCATCTCGCTCGGCTTGATCACCGCGGTGCAGCCCGCGGCGATCGCATAGGCGAGCTTGTTGCAGATGAAGCCGGCGTTGGAATTCCACGGCGTGATCAGCCCGACGACACCGATCGGCGTCATCACGACGCGGGCCGTGCCGATCTCGCGCTCCAGGGGAAAGTCGGTGAGTGTGCGCGCGGCGGCGAGGAACGCGTCGGCGGCGTAGTCGGCCATCCAGCTCGATCGCGAGACCGGCGCGCCGTATTCCTCGAGCACGGCCTCGCGCAGTTCGTCGACATGCGCGCGCATCGCGGCGTGCAAGGCGTGCAGCATCTTCAGCCGTTCGTCCTTGCCGGTGCGCGCCATCGCAGGCAGCGCGCGCTTCGCCGCCGCGACCGCCTCGTTGACGTCGTCGGCGTCGCCCAGCCGCACCTGGCCGATCACCGCGCCGGTTGCCGGATTGTATAGGTCGAACAGTTCGCGGCCGTGAGGCGTGACGAACCGGCCGTCGATGTAGATGTGCTCGATGATGCGCATGTGATCTCTCCACTGGTTGCCCGATGGAGATAGCGGTGGCGATTGATCCAGATTAGTGGCATTATCGCGGATGAATTAATCCGAAAATCGGGACAATGAGCCGGGGACGACTGGTCGAGCTGGAGGCGGCGGTGGCGGTCGCGCGGCGCCGGAGTTTTCGCGCCGCCGCAGCCGAGCTCGGGCTGTCCACCACGGCGTTGAGCCAGGCGATCGCCGAGCTCGAGGCACGGCTCGGCGTGCGCCTGTTCAACCGCACAACCCGCAGCGTGTCGCCGACCCCGGCCGGCGAGCAGTTCGTGGCCGAGGTCGCGTCGGCGCTGACCGCGATCCGCGACGCCTCCGACGCCGTCAACCAGCACCGCGCGACGCCGACCGGCGTGCTGCGGCTCAACACCTCGACGGGCGCGGCGCGGCGAATCCTGCGGCCGATCATCTTCGAGTACCTCAATCGCTATCCCGAGATGTCCGTCGACATCGTCACCGAGGGCAAGCTGATCGACATCGTGCGCGAAGGCTTTGACGCCGGCTTCCGCCTCGCCGAGCAGGTGCCCGTCGACATGATCTCGGTGCCGCTCGGACCAAGCGGGCGCCTCGTCGTCGTCGGTTCGCCGGCATATGTTGCGACGCGCGCTGTCCCGCGCACGCCGGCCGATCTCGTCAGGCATGATTGCATCCGGATGCGGCTGCCCGCCGGCAGGGTCTACCGGTGGGAATTCGAGAAGGACGACGAGCAGATTCTGATCGATGCCTCCGGCCGGATCACACTCGACGAACCGCATCTCATTCGCGAAGCGGTTCTTGCGGGATACGGGCTTGCCTACATGTCCGAATGGGACGTTGCCGACGATCTGCGCGACGGGCGTCTGGTTCAACTGCTGGCCGACTGGACTCCATCCTTCCCCGGTATCTGTCTCTATTATTCCGGCCGCCGTCACCTGCCGGCCGGCCTGCGCGCCCTCATCGATCTGATCCAGGAGCGGCGGCGACAGACCGAGGACTGAGTGCGTGCAAGGTGCGCCGATCGGCGGCAGATCCGTCGCCGGCTGGCCGTTCCCGGGCCAGGCGCCGCGCTGGCGTTGTGGACGTCCGGCGGGTATAGTTTGCCCGCACGTGACGGTAACCTGATGTTGACTTTCGCAAGCAAGCTCGGTCTCGCAATTCCATTCCTGGCGCTGTGCCTGAGCACCCAGCAGGCCGACGCCCAAGCTGGACCTGTGCGCTACTGGACGCCGGGCTCGCTGTTCGGCTTCGGCGGCAGCCTGGCTGACGGCCAGAAGGCGGACACTTACGGAAACTTTCCAGGCTTCGACGCCACCGCCCCGCAAGGCGGCGATTTCTCGTATCTGAACGGCCGTCCGGATGGCTGGTTTATCGGCAGCGAAGGCGGCCGCGCCGGCTGGAACACGCTTGGTCAATCGGCGGCATTCGGCTCGCTCGAATATCAGGGCGCGCAGGTCGGCTACAATTTCAAAGGCGTCGGTGACACGCCGGTGACGTTCTTCGCCGGCTTCGACTCGTTGAAATACAATCCGCCCGGCGCCGGCGGCCCGCTGGCGCCGTTCAGCGGCAATCCCGGCGTCAACGCCGGGTATACGGCGCGTGCGGGACTCGAGTTCCGCCCGACCTCGAATGTCACCCTGTCGTTCGGGGCCGGTTTCACCCAGCAAGGGGCGGAGCGCATGGACAGCGACATCCATTCGCAGCTGCTGCCCGGCCAGTCTCCGGTTCTGTTCGGCGGCCGCTAGCGCGTTCGAACAGATCGGGGGCATGAAGTAGCGCTTCAGCGCAAGACTTTGGCGTTGCAGTCCTGATCCAACCAGAGCTTCAATCAGAACCAAGAAGGCTCGAGATCGCGAGCACGGGCAGAATCGAAACATGGACATGCAAGGCAAGATCGCACTCGTCACCGCCGCGGCGTCGGGCGCCGGCCGCGCGGGCGCATTCATTCTCGCGCGCGAGGGCGCGGCGGTCGCGGTCGTCGACCAGAACGAGGCCGGCGCCAAGGCGGTGGTCGACGAGATCAAAAAGGGCGGCGGACGCGCGCTGGCGCTGGCCGGCGATCTGCGCGACGACGGGTTTTCGCGCGACATCGTCGCGGCGACTGTGAAGGAGTTCGGCGCGCTCGATTGCGTCTGGAATCATCTCGGCATTCCCGGTCCGTCCGTGATCGACGACCTGGAGGGCTGGGATCTCAGCGTCGATCTCAATCTGCGCTCGCAGCTGATCACCACCAACGCGGCGCTCGGACAGATGACGGCGCGGCGCAAGGGCAGCATCCTGTTCACCGCATCGACCTCGGGCCTGGTCGGTTCGCCATGGAGCCCGACCTATTCGGCGGCCAAGGCCGGCGTGATCGGTCTCGCGCGGGCGCTCGCCAAGCGCCATGCCAAGGATGGCGTTCGCGTCAATGCGATCTGTCCCGGCGCGATCGACACGCCGATGCTGCGGGTGTTCGTCAATCGGCCCGACCAGCCGGGCCACAACGAGGCCGATCCAGAGGAACTGATCAAGGCCGCGGTCACCCGCAATCCGATGGGCCGCGCCGCACGCCCGGAGGAGATCGCGGAGGTCGCGGTGTTCCTGCTGTCGGACAAGGCCTCGTTCGTCACCGGCATCGCGATGCCTGTCGACGGCGGGACGGTGGCGTAGCGTCGCTTCTCAGAAAACCGTACTAGAACTTTGCCCTGATGCCGGCGTAGGCGGCGAGCGGCATGCCGGGCACGAAGGTGCGCGGATCGCTCAGCTGCGCCATCAGGTTGGGCAGACCGCCAGCACTGGTAAAGCCGCCCGTTTGATAGAACGCGCCGCTCAGATAGTAGTGCTGGTTGAACACATTGTTGATCAGGCCGAACACCTCGATGTTCTTCGTGAGCTGGTATGACGTGTGCAGATTGACGACCGAGTAGGCCGGCACCTTCGGGCTCTGGTTGGTGTAATCATGGATGATCCACTGGCTGCCCACGAAATTGAGGTCGGCGCCGACCTTCCACGCATCTGTCACGTTGTAGTCGACGCCGGCCTTGAAGCGGTGCGCGGGAATGCCCGGGATGTGGTCACCTGGCGTGACGTTGACAAATTGCGCGCCGGCGTCGTTGGTCAGGGCATTCGGATTGTTCGGCGAAGACAGCGTGATCGCGCTTCGATAGGTCGCGTCGACAAAGGTGTAGTTGGCGTAGGCGTTCCAGCGATCGAGGCGATAGTCGAGCTTGGCCTCGATGCCTTGCCGCAAGGTCTGTCCGGCATTCTGGAAGAAGCCGAAATTGTTGACGCCGAGCGGGCTCGTGACCTGGATGATGTCGTCGTCGGACAGGGTGTGGAACACGCCCAGGCCCCAGCTCAGCATGCCGGTCCTGGCGTCGCGGCCCCAGCTGCCGCGCAGGCCGGCCTCGACGGTGTGCGACACCACCTGCTTGAGCGGCGGATCGGCCACCAGGAAGGTGTCGATCATGCAGGGATGGTTGGGATCGGAGCAGCCGAGCTCCAGCGGCGTCGGCGCGCGGTTGGCCTCCGAATAGCCGGCATAGGCGGTGAGGTTCGGAGTGATCTTGAAGGTGCCGCCGATCACCGGGTTGAACCGCTGGAAGCGATTGCTGCTGTTGAGCAGGTCGTTGGTCCCGGTCTGGTCCTGCAGGTCGATCTGGGCATAGTTGAACCGTCCACCGGCTGTGACCGAGAACCTGTTCGTCACGTCGAACGTGTCGGTGAGGTAGACGCCGGTGTAGGTGTTGGTGGCGCGCAGGTCGACCGGGCTGAGGCCAGCGTCGGGCTGGTTGATGAAGACCCCGGTGCCCGTCACGAACAGATTCTGGTCGACGGTGCCGAGCTCGCTGGTCGCAGTAAACTTGGTGTTGCCATGGTCGACGCTGACGCCCATGACGACGTGGTTGTCGTGTCCGAACAACTTGTCGGTATTGGTGAACTGGGCCGTACCGCCAAAGCTGTTGGTGGCGACCCGGTTACGATCGAGTTCGCCAAGGAAAGCGTTACCCAGCGTGTTCGGAGTCGCCGGACCGTCCGCCGGACCGAAAACCGGAAGGCCGTCGCCGATGCACAATGTCGTGGGATCGTCGCACGGCGCAACGTCGGTGCCGTTACCGTCGACATGGGACTGCCGGAAGCCGCGGAAATAGGCGTTGCCCTGGAACGACCAGGTGTCCGAGAAATTATGGTTCAGCGTGGCGTTGACGAAGGCGAGCTGCAGCATCGTCGATTGCGGCCAGGTGTAGACGCTCGACCAGCGCTGGTTGAGCATCTGGACCGGCGTTGCGGCGACGTTGCCGAGCAGATTGCTGGCGCCGGTGAAATTGACGTGGAATTCGGTGTCATCGTTGCGCGCGCCGATGTCGACATACATGCGGTTGACGTGCGACGAATTGGCGTAGTCGCGCCAGCCGCGGTCATAGGCGGATTCGAACGCCGCATAGGCCGAGATATTGTCCTTCTGGCCGCCGGCCTGCACGCTGCCCTGCACGCGGCCGTATGAGCCGCCGAACACTTCACCCTCGACGCCTTGGTAGGTGAAGCCGTTCTTCATCTGGATGCTGAGCGCGCCGCCGATCGCGTTCAAGCCGAATACGGGGTTGTTGGGAACCAGCGACACCCGGTCGATGGCCTTTTCCGGGATGAAATCCCAGTTGACCACGTCGCCCCAGGATTCGTTGATGCGCACGCCGTTCTGATAGACCGCGATGCCCTGCGGCGTTCCCTGAACCGGCGAAGCGACGAAGCCGCGATAGTCGAGATTGCGCTGGAACGGATTGCCGGTCTGGTCGGTCAGCGTGACGCCGGGCAGCTTGCGGTTCACCGAGTCCAGAAAGTTGGTCGAATAGTTGTGGCTGAAATCCGCCGAGGTCAGCACCTCGGTATTGGACGGAATCTTGTCGCGATCGAGCAGGCTCGAGTCGCGCTCGGACGGGCTCGGGACGCCGGCGCCACCCTCGGGCGCCGCAGCGGTCTGTGCCGGCGCGGCCCGTGTTCGGGCGGCTCGCGAGGTCCGCGCCACCGGCCGGGCGGCGGGCTTGATGGTGCGCGTACCCGAAAGCGGCGAGGGGGCAATCACGGTGACCGGCGGTAGTTCGGTCGGGGCGGGGGTCTGGGCCTGCACCATCGTCAGCGGCGCTGCGGCTCCGATGGCGGTGAGCACGGCCGCAGCGCCGCGCGTATGGACCGAAGAAGACAAAAATCGTGTTGCCGTACGCAACAACGCACCAGCCATGGAGCCCACCCTGTTGTCCCGGTTCGGCTTTTATCCCCGACGAACCTTGGCCTTGAGACTGCGGGAGCGCTTTGGCTTTGGCAAACAAGATGTGTCCCGGAGGTCCGGGATTCTTTTCCATCTGCAATCGGGAAAAATTCCCGATGCCGGTCGACGGACGCGCCGACCGGTTGCGGGGCGATGATTCTCGGCGGTTTTGCGGAGACTTATGCCCAAGAGGCAGGCATCTCGCCTCGTGGGCCGCGGCCGCAGGTCAGTCCTTGAACTCGCAGCCGAGCCGTTGCAGGGCCTCATCGACCCAGCGACGGTCGCTGGTGCCGGCGAGAATCTGCTGGATCGCCTTTTCCTCAGTTGCCTTCTTGGCCTCGGTCAGCTTGCAGACGGCCTCGGCGTGGTCATGCGGCACGCAGAGCACGCCGTCATCATCGGCCACGATGAGATCGCCGGGCTCGACGATCATGCCGTCGATCGAGATGGCGCAATTGATCTCGCCCGGGCCGTCCTTGTACGGGCCGCGATGAGCGACGCCGGCGGCGAACACCGGGAACGATCCGGCGCGGATCGCGCCGGCATCGCGGATCGAGCCGTCGATCACGAAGCCCGCGACGCCCTTCTTCTCCGCCAGCGTCGACATGATCTCGCCGATGATGGCGTTGACCAGGACGCCGCCGGCATCGACCACGATGACGTCGCCCGGCTGGGCCAGGTCGATCGCCTTGTGCACCATCAGATTGTCGCCGGGCCGGGTCTTCACGGTCAGCGCCGGGCCGCCGAGCCAGCCGCCGGCATGCATCGGCCGCAGCCGGTTGGTGCCCGCGATCCGCGACATCACATCGCTGATATTGGCGACCGGAAGTGTGCGGTAGCGCGCGACCAAGTCGGGCGACACTTTCCGCTTCGCCTTGTGAATTGCGAATCCTATGGCCATCGGTGTTCTCCGGTGTGTTGTCGGTGCGGTCGTTCAGTGCGCGCGGCGGTCGAGATGGGCGTTGAGGCGCGGATAGACGCGGCGGGCGTTACCCTCGAAGATCTTGGCCTTGTCCTCCGCGCTCAGCGGCAGTGCATCGATGTAGCGGCGGGTGTCGTCGAAGTGATGTCCCGTTTCAGGGTCGATGCCGCGGACCGCACCGATCATCTCCGACGCAAACAGGATGTTCTCGACCGGGATCACCCGGGTCAACAGCTCGATGCCGGGGAGATGATAGACGCAGGTGTCGAAGAACACGTTCTTCAGCAGATGCTCCGACAGCGGCGGCAGCTTCATGTCCTGCGCCAGGCCACGGTAGCGGCCCCAGTGATAGGGCACCGCGCCGCCGCCATGCGGGATGATGAACCGCAGGGTCGGGAAGCGCTTGAACAGGTCAGACGTCAGGAACTGCATGAAGGCGGTGGTGTCGCCATTGAGGTAATGCGCGCCGGTGCCGTGGAAGCACGGATTGCAGGACGAAGAGACATGGACCATCGCCGGCACGTCGAGCTCGACCATCTTCTCGTACAGAGGATACCACCATTCGTCGGTCAGCGGCGGATCGCACCAATAGCCGCCGGCCGGATCGGGATTGAGGTTGCAGCCGACGAAGCCGAGCTGCGTCACGCAGCGCTCGAGCTCCTCGATGCAGTTCGCAGGCTTGACGCCGGGGCTCTGCGGCAGCTGGCAGACGGGGACGAAATTCTGCGGAAACAGCGTGCAGACCCGGTGCACGAGGTCGTTGCAGATCGTGGTCCATTCCCGGCTGGTCGCTTCCTTGCCGACATGGTGCGCCATGCCGGCGGCGCGCGGCGAGAAGATGGTGACGTCGGTGCCGCGCTCTTTCTGCAGGCGGAGCTGCGCGCCCTCGACGCTGGTGCGGATCTCGTCGTCGGTGATGCCGAGATTGGTGGTGAGCGGCCGGCGCGATCTGTCGGCGAGGCCGGCGAGCTGCTTGTCGCGGAAGATCTGCAGCTTGGCAGGCTCGGTGGTGTAATGGCCGTGACAATCGATGATCATGGTTGGGTCCTTGGCAGGTTTGTCAGTGTGCGACGGATGACGGGATCGCGCCCGTCAATTCCGTCTCGCGC
This sequence comes from Bradyrhizobium sp. Pha-3, assembly GCF_042258615.1. GTDB lineage: Bacteria > Pseudomonadota > Alphaproteobacteria > Rhizobiales > Xanthobacteraceae > Bradyrhizobium. Next base: position 1,834,595 of record NZ_CP170152.1, read on the forward strand.
GGTTTGACGCGCATGGTGGCGGCGATGGCGGAGGCGACGAACAGGAAGCCGGCGATGCCGACCAGCGCCCAGGAGAAGCTTCCGGTGGAGTCCTTGATCAGGCCGATGCACCACGGGCCGATCAGCCCGCCGAACTGCGCCAGCGTGTTGACCATGGCGATCGCGGCGGCCCCGGCCGCGCCGGTCAGCAGCGAGGCGTTGATGCTCCAGAACAGCGGATTGCCGGCGTTCAGGCTGAAGCCGACGATGCAGAGGAACACGAAGGCCAGCACCGGGCTCGCGACATAGGCGCTGCCGAGCATGGCGACGGCGGCGAGCAGATAGACGGCCGCGAGATGAAACTTGCGATCCCCTGTCTTGTCCGAGCTGCGGCTGACCACGATGGTGCCGACAACGCCGAGCAGCGGCGGGATCGCCGACAGGAAGCCGACCTCGATGTTGCTGAGATTGCCCATGCCCTTGATGATCTGCGGCAGCCATAGCAGCAGGCCATAGATGCCGACCAGCGCGCAGCCGAACAGCGCCGCCAGCAGCCAGACCCTGATATCGAGGACGCATTCGATCAACCTGTGCTGACCTTGTTGTTCGATCTCGGCCCGCTCGGCGGCGAGCTCGCCCTCCAGCCAGGCGGCTTGCTCCTTGCTCAGCCAACTCGCCTTGGCCGGGCGATCGGTCAGATAATAGAGCGTGAACAGGCCGAGCAGAATGGTCGGCACGCCCTCGGCGATGAACATCCATTGCCAGCCGTGCAGGCCGGACGCGCCGTCGAGGAAGGTCATGATGCTGGTCGAGATCGGCCCGCCCAACACCGCCGAGAACGAGCCGGCGATGATGTAGCCGGCCACCGCGCGGGCGCGATAGCGCGAGGGGAACCAATAGGTCAGATACAGCACCACGCCGGGCATGAAGCCGGCTTCCGCGACGCCGAGGCCGAACCGCATCACATAGAGGCTGAGCGGATTCCAGACGAAGGCGGTCAGCGTGGCGACGAGACCCCAGGTGATCAGGATGCGCGCGAGCCAGATCCGCGCCCCGAGCCAGTGCAGCATCAAATTGCTCGGCACCTCGAGCACCATGTAGCCGAGGAAGAAGATGCTGGCGGCAAAGCCGAAGATCGCGGGGCTGAGGCCGAGGTCCTTGTTCATCGTCAAGCCGGCGTAGCCGAGATTGATGCGGTCGAGATAGTTGAAGAACATCATGACGAAGAGGATCGGGATCAGCCGCCAATAGACCCGGCGGATGGTTTGTTGTTCGAGCTCGCTGACAGACGCTTGGCCCATTGGAATCCTCCCTTGCTTTCTTGTTATCGCGCCTGTGATCCGAACCGGGCGGAGCGCCTGTTATTCGCGGCGATTTCGCATGGCTGACCGGCTGCGCGTGTTGCCCCTTGGAGCATCGGCGTTTTGCCGCCAAGATCGGGAAACGGTCGTGGGAGGTCAAATACCGCTTTGACCCGTCACTTATAGGGAAACGGAATAAGCGATGGATTACAGGCAGCTTCGCTACTTCATCGCGGTGGCCGAAGAGCTCAGCTTCAGCCGCGCCGCCAGGCGGCTGCATGTCAGCCAGCCGCCGCTGAGCACGCAGATCAAGGCGATGGAGGAGGAGCTCGGCACGCAGCTGTTGTCGCGGACACGGCGTGCGGTCGAACTCACCCAGGCCGGCCAGTTGCTGCTGGAACACGCACGGCGCGCCGTCAGCGAGCTCGACCTCGCGTCGGAGACCGTGCGCCGTGCAGCGCGCGGGGAAGCCGGCGTCGTCCGTGTCGGCTTTACCGACTCGGTTCCGATGCTCGACATGTTCGCCGAACTGTTCCGCGGTTTCCGCGGCAGCTATCCGCGGGTGAAGATCGAACTCAGGCACATGTCGACGGCAAAGCAGCTGCAGGCGCTCGCTGACGCCGAGCTCGACGTCGCGATCATGCGGCCGCCGCTCGACTTCCGGCCTGCGGCCGATCTTCAGGTTCATGTCGTGTGGCGCGATCGCTTGATGGTGTTCCTGCCGCTCGATCATCCGCTGGCCGCCGCACCCGGCAAGCTCAGCGTTGCCGACCTTGCCGAGCATGAATTCGTCGGCATGGCGGAGAGCGGCTGCGGCGTCGGCGACCAGGCGGCGATGCTGTGTCGGCGCGCCGGCTTTGCGCCGCGGATCGCGCAGGAAGCGCATGAACTGCGCACGGTGCTCAGCCTCGTCGCCGCCGGGATCGGACTGTCGATCTTGCCGTCATGCTATCAGCAGGCCGGCGTCATGAACGTCGTCGCGAAGGCGCTGGACACGCCGGATGCGGAGAGCCGCATGCTGGTGGCGATGCGTTCCAACGCCTCGCTGCTGCCGCGCCGGTTCGTCGAATGCGCGCTGCAGGCGGCGTCGCGAAGTGCGCCGCCGTTGGTCCCCGAGGTCGCTGCGGCGATCCGCTGATCGAGCCGCACCGAAGCCGATTGCGTGCGCATGAGATGGCGACCCGCCCTGCGCGGCATGCGGCGGTCCGCGCTCCCATACTTTCGTCGGCCGTAGTCTCCCGGAATGCAGTCTGGCGTCACTCTTGCATACTTCAATGCAAGGTGCTGGGGCGCCGATTCGTCGTGTTTCGCCGGCAACGGCAATGTCGCCGGCGAACAGTCAATGATGCGCGCCCGCAGCTGGATCGACGCTTGCGGAGACGACACCATGCACGCCATCACGCGTGCGGCACTGCTGCTTGGGACGATGTGGTTGACATCGCCGACCCTGGCGCGCGATGACGGCCGCTACGCCAACTCACCTCTGAAGCCCTGGTTTGAAAGCCTGCACAGCGGCTACGGACAATGCTGTTCCGACGCCGACGGATCCGTGGTCGCCGATCCGGACTGGGAGTCGGATCATGGCCACTATCGCGTGCACATCGACGACGAATGGGTCGTGGTGCCGGACGAGGCCTTGATCACCGAGCCGAACAAGATCGGGCGAACCATGGTGTGGAAGCACTACATCGACGGCCACCCGCGCGTGCGCTGCTTCATGCCGGGCAGCATGACCTGAGGCGTCTCACTCAGGCGCGCGGCGTGCGAGGAAGCGCGTGACCACGCCGCCGAGCGTGGCGTGGCCGAGCGGCTCAGTGAGCGATGCCTTAGCGGTTTCGACCACGGCGTCGGGCGCGAGGCCGCGGCGCAGGTCGCACAGCGCGTCGGCGTAGTCGACGGTGAACTCCGGATGCGGCTGCACCGACAGCGTGGTGCCGTTGGCGTAGAGCAGGCCGGCATGCGGCGTGAACTCGGACGCCATGATGGTGCGTGCGGAGGCGGGCGGGGTGATCACCTGGTCCTGATGCGAGGCGGCCGCCGCGATCGTCTCGCCGTCGATCAGCCCGTTGTCCGGCGCCAGCTGATAGACGTGGCGGCCGATGCCCCAGCCCTTCTCGGACTTGCGCACCTTGCCGCCGAGCGCCTGCGCGATCAGCTGATGGCCGAAGCAGACGCCGACCATCGGAATGTGCTTGTCGTGGGCTGTGCGCACGAAGGCTTCGAGCGGCGCGATCCAGGCGACATCGTCATAGACGCCGGCCGCTGATCCCGTGATCAGAATTGCATCCAATGTGGCCGGATCCGGAAGTGCCTCACCGTTGGCGACGCTGACGACGTCGCAGGCGATCGAGGGATCGGCAGCGGCCACCATCCGCTGGAACATCTGCGGATAGCTGCCGTGGCGCTCGCGGAATTGCGGACTGACGAGCCCGGTTTCGATGATGGTGATGCGGGGCATTGAACGCGCTGATGGATGAGCGGGAATGCCTCAGCGTTTACTCCGGAAGCGCTGACGGCCGCAAGCCGTGCGCCGCAGCCGCCGCTCAATTCCGCGACGGCGCCGCCGCGTCGATCGTTGCTGTGTGCTGCGCCGCCGGCGTCGTGCTGAAGATCGCCGGTGTCGGGCTTTCGATCGCCGGGGTCGTCGCGACGATCGCCGGCTCGGTGCGGTAACGCGGCAGCTGATCCTCGAGCGAGTAGCCGACGCAAAGCGCAAGGCTCGACCACACCGCCATGCTGAAATACAGCGACATCCAGGCGATCTCCTCGCGCCATTCGGCGATGTCGTGGGTCACGACCCAGCGCCGGCTGACGTCGCGCAGGCCATCGAGCGGATGCAGCAGCGTGCCGCCGGCGGCGAGATTGGCGCGCCAGCGGTTCAGATACATCGGGACGTCGACGGTCATCAGGAAGGCGAGGAAGGCGGCGATGCCGACGATCGCGACGATGAAGGCCCAGCGCACCGGGCCCTGAAACTCGGGCAGCAGCCGGCACAGCGCGATCCCGACCAGGAAGAACACCACGGCCCAGATCGAGTTCTCGATCGCGTTGCAGAGATAATGGGTGGTCAGCACCGCATACCAGGAGAAGCATTCCGCGATCACGATCAGCGGCACGATGATCCAGGCGATGGTCACGGTGGTCTCGGCGCCGGTCATGGTGCCGAGCTGATGCAGAATGATCGCCCATTGCGCGGCGAAGCAGACCTCGGCGACGGTGGCAACGGTGCGGCCGACCACGACGCTCGACAGCCAGGTGTCGAACAGGCAGATGCGCTGCACGTCGGCGCGCGGCAGCACCGAGCGGAACGCGCAGCCGAACACATAGGCCGCGCAGAGCAGCAGCATCAGGCCGATGCCGGACGTGTTGCTGAGGCTGCCGTTCGACTGCTCATGGAACTGGCGGTACAGCGCGAACCAGACCGCGATGTTGGCGGCGCTGACGAGGCTCAGGAAGCCCCACCACCGGACCACTGGATTCGACCAAGCCAGCGAAACCGGCCGCGCCCGCCACTCCATGCTCATTCACCGCTCCGCGTGTAACCGAACTGATATTGAACTGTAGCAATTCTGTCATAGAAGGCGGCGAATCACGACTAAAAAATGCGTGTGGCGCGCGGGGCCGGGCGGCTCCGATTGTGACAGCGTTTGTGACAGCGAGCGCGGTTTGTGACAGCGAGCGGCCAACCAAACCTCCTCCCATCATCAGGGATGCGCCGAAGGCGCAGGCCCGGAATCCATCGGCCCGCCGTGTCGCGGTTGAATGGATTCCGGGCTCGCGCGGGGCCTATCATCGGGCCGCGCGCTGCGCGGACCCGTTGGCGCGACCCGGAATGACGATGGAGGGAGCCCGGCCTTCGCGATCGTGATCGAAGTTGGCGCCCGCACCGGTAGGCAGGCGTCGCGCGATCATCTATTGAACGGCTTCCTTTTCGGCCGAACCCGCACGGGCGGCTTCAAGCGAAGGCGCCTTGTGACGACGGACATGACGGCCAGCTACGATCCGCTGTTGCGCCGGATTCACTGGGCGACAGCGGTGCTGTTCATCGCGGCCATGCTGATCGGACTTTATTGCGGGCTGCAGCCGGCGGGGACGTCGCCGCGGCGCGAGCTGCTCGAGCTGCACAAGTCGCTCGGCGTCACCCTGTTCTTCCTGGCGATCCTGCGGCTGATGGTGCGGGCCGCGACCACGGCGCCTCCGGAGCCGGGTTCGTTGTCGCCGCTGGTCAGGATCGCGGCACGGCTCAATCACTGGGCACTCTACGCCATTCTCTTCGTGATGCCTGTGACCGGATACATGTTCTCGTCGGCCGGCGGTTATTCGCTGCGCTATTTTTGGACCTTCAGCTGGCCGCGCCTGTTCGCCGACAACAAGGCGGTCGCAGAGGCGGGCGAGGTCGCGCATGGCGCGCTCGCCTACGTCGTTTATGCCGTGGTCGCGCTGCATATCGCCGCGACGCTCTGGCATGCCGTCGTCAAGAAGGACGAGACGCTGGCCCGGATGTGGCCGCGCGCGAAAACACGTTGAACGTGGCGGAGTGTTGTTCGGATATACCTCTCCCCGATGGGGAGAGGTCGATTTGCGAAGCAAATCGGGTGAGGGGCCGCAGCTCCAACGAGACACCGTGACCCCTCACCCGACGCTACGCGTCGACCTCTCCCAAGGGAGAGGTGGAACTGCGGTCAGCCGCGCAGTGCGGTTTCCGGAATGGTGCGGCGGACCACCTCGCGCATCGCGAAGCTGGAATGGATGCGGGCGACGCCTGGCATCCGCGACAGGTGCTGCTTGTGGATGCGCTCAAAGTCGGCGATGTCGCGGGCGATGACCTGCAGATGATAATCGTCGCTGCCCGACATCAGATGGCAGGACACGACGTCGGGGCAGCGTGCGATCGCGGCCTCGAAGGCTGCGAGATAATCCTCGCTCTGCTTCTCCAGCGTGATGGTGACGACAACTGTTGTCACAAGGCCGAGCGCTGATGGTTCGAGGTCGACGCGGTAGCCGCGGATCACGCCGATCTCCTCGAGATGGCGGATGCGCCGCGCGCAGGCGGTCGGCGACAGCCCGACCTTCTCAGCCAACTCGATCTGGCTCGCGCGGGCATCGGAGACCAGCTCGCCGAGGATTCTGAGGTCGATACGATCGAGACCGTCCACGCAGTTTTCCTTCAAAGGCTGAGCCGATAGCGAAGGATATGGGCGCTTTTGGATGTGCACAAGCCGGAATTCGCTGAGAAACGCCGTCTGACGGGGAATAGCCTCGAAGCTGAGGGAAATGAATCTCGCAAGGAGCAAACCATGCGCATCGGCGTGCCCAAGGAAATCAAGGTCGAGGAATATCGGGTCGGGCTGACGCCTGCCTCGGTGCGGGAATATGCGGCGCACGGCCACGAAGTCGTGGTCCAGCGCGGCGCCGGTGACGGCATCGGCGCCGGCGACGACCTCTACACCCAGGCCGGCGCGCGGATTGCCGACACCGCCGAAGAGGTGTTCTCGGTCGCCGAGATGATCGTGAAGGTGAAGGAGCCGCAGCCGTCCGAATGGATCAGGCTGCGCGAGGGACAGATCCTGTTCACCTATCTGCATCTTGCGCCCGACGTGCCGCAGACCGCGGGGCTGATCGCCTCCGGCTGCACGGCGGTCGCCTATGAGACCGTGACCGACGCGCATGGCGGGCTGCCGTTGCTCGCGCCGATGAGCGAAGTCGCAGGTCGGCTTGCGATCGAAGCCGCGGGAGCTGCCTTGCGCAAATCCGCCGACGGCATGGGCAAGCTGCTCGGCGGCGTGCCGGGCGTTCCGCCGGCGCGTGTCGCGATCATCGGCGGCGGCGTGGTCGGCACCCATGCGGCGCGGATGGCCGCCGGGCTCGGCAGCGACGTCACCATCCTCGACCGCTCATTGCCGCGGCTCCGCGCGCTGGACGATCTCTTCCTCGGCCGCGTCCGCACCCGTTACGCCACGCTGGAAGCGATCGAGCAGGAGGTTTTCGCGGCCGACGTTGTGATCGGCGCGGTGCTGGTGCCCGGCGCCAGCGCGCCGAAACTTGTCTCGCGCGCACAGCTTGCAGGCATGAAGCGCCGTGCGGTGCTGGTCGATGTCGCGATCGACCAGGGCGGCTGCTTCGAGACCTCGAAGCCGACCACGCATCAGGCGCCGACCTATCTGGTCGACGACATCGTGCACTATTGCGTCGCCAACATGCCGGGCGCGGTGCCGGTCACCTCGAGCCACGCGCTCAACCACGCCACCTTGCCGTTCGGCCTCGCGCTGGCCTCGAAGGGGCTGCGGGCGCTGGTCGAGGATCCGCATCTGCGCGCCGGCCTCAACGTCCATCGCGGCCGCATCACCAACCGTGCCGTCGCCGAGAGCCAGCATCTACCGGCCGTGATGCCGGAGGAAGCGCTGGCGTCGTGAGGCTTGGCTCACGCTGCGGATACTGAGGCTAGATTCGTAGCCCGGATGCAGCCAACGGGTCACGCGAACGCGCGCCCGATGACAGGCTCCGCGAAATCCGGGGCTGGGCCCTCTGCGGCTCCGCGGCGATACCGCCCCCGGATTTCGCTTTCGCTCCATCCGGGCTACGGCTTTTGTCAAGCTGCGCCAGCGCAGCCCTCCTTCCATCTCATGCTCCTCACTCGGCTCTGGCCGGGCGGTCGCCTGCGTGATCTGATGCGCGCAACGTAAGCCGCGTAAAGCGGCGATCAGCGGCGCGCCGCGGGCCTCAAGAAGCGAAGGGAGGACTGTCTTGGAAAAGACCGGTCGTACGATGCTGACCAAGATCTGGGGCCAGCATGTCATTGCCCGCCTCAGCGAGGACACCGACCTCCTTCATATCGACCGCCATCTGCTGCACGACCTCGGCGGGTCGCGCGGCCTGCTCGATCTCAAGAGCCGGGGCCTCAAGGTTCACAATCCCGAACTGACGTTTGCGACGCCGGATCATGCGTTGTCGACGGCGCCCGGTCACGCCGGAACCAGCAAGATCGGCATGGAATTGCTGGCCGCGCTGCGGGCCGAGACGGCGGCAAGCGGCATCACGCTGTTCGATGTCGATCAGCCCGGCCAGGGCATCGTCCACGTCATCGGGCCGGAACTCGGCTTGAGCCTGCCGGGCGCGACGATCGTCTGCGGTGATAGCCACACCTGCACCCATGGCGGCCTCGGCGCGCTCGCCTTCGGCATCGGGTCGAGCGAGCTCACCCATGTGCTGGCGACGCAGGCGCTGATCCAGCGCCGACCGAAGACGCTGCGGGCGCGCTTCGAGGGCAAGCTGCCGCTCGGCGTCACCGCCAAGGACATGATCCTCGCGCTGATCGGCCATATCGGCGCTGCCGGCGGCACCGGCTACGCAGTCGAATATGCCGGCAGCGCGATCCGCGCGCTGCCGATCGAGGGACGGCTGACGATCTGCAACCTCTCGATCGAGCTCGGCGCCAAGATGGGCATGGTGGCGCCCGACGAGAAGACCTTCGAATTCCTGCGCGGCCGTCCCTATGCGCCGCAGGGCGAGATGTGGGATCTCGCAGTCGAGGCATGGCGCGAACTGCCGAGCGATCCCGATGCGGTGTTCGACCGCGAGGTCGTGATCGATGTCGAAAAGATCATCCCGCAGGTGACCTGGGGCACCAGCCCCGAGCACGTCGTCGGCGTCGATGGCGTCATTCCCGATCCGAAGTCGGTCGACGATCCGGCGCGGCGTGCCGCGATCGAGACCGCGCTTGAGTATATGGGCCTGCAGGGCGGTGCGCCGATCGCAGGCACTCCGGTCGACTGGGTGTTCATCGGCTCCTGCACCAACAGCCGGCTCAGCGATCTGCGCGCCGCGGCCGAGGTCGCGCGCGGCCGCAAGGTCGCGGCCGGGGTCCGCGCCTGGGTGGTGCCGGGCTCGGAGAACGTCAAGCGCGAGGCGGTCGCTGAAGGGCTCGACAAGATATTCATCGACGCCGGCTTCGAATGGCGCGAGCCCGGCTGCTCGATGTGCCTTGCCGCCAATGGCGAGGTGGTGGCGCCCGGGCAGCGCTCGGTCTCGACCTCGAACCGCAACTTTGTCGGCCGGCAGGGGCCGCGGGCGCGGACGCATCTGGCGAGCCCCGCGAGTGCGGCGGCCTCGGCCATTGCCGGTGCGATCGCCGATGTCAGGATGATGGGACGCTAAGATGCCAAAACCGTTCGACAAGCTCACCGCGACCGCTGCGCCGATCATGCGCGCCAATATCGATACCGATGTGATCATCCGGATCGAGCGCCTGGTCGGCAACGGGGTTCGCGGCACGCTCGGCAAATGGGCGTTCGGCTCGCTGCGCTATCTGGCCGACGGCTCGGAGAATCCGGATTTCATCCTCAACCGCGAGCCGTACCGGGAGGCCGAGATCCTGGTGACAGGACCGAATTTCGGCTGCGGCTCGTCGCGCGAGGGCGCGGTGTGGTCGCTGCAGGAGCGCGGCATCCGCGCCGTCATCGGCTCCGGCTTCGGCGACATCTTCTTCGCCAACTGCTTCCAGAACGGCGTCCTGCCCGTCATCGTCGACAAAGCGGTGGTCGATCGGCTTGCCGCCGACATCGAGGCGACGCAGGGCGCCGGCAAGGTCTCGATCGACCTCGAGGCTCAGACCATCGTCTCGCCGTCAGGCGCCCGGCATTCCTTCGAGATCGATCCGCGGCGGCGCGAAGGGCTGTTGAAGGGCCTCGACGAGGTCGCGCTGACATTGCAGCGTGACGACGAGATCCATGCCTTCCAGGCCGCCGACCGCACGGCACGGCCCTGGATTCATTTTCAGGGAACACCCGCTTCAAGGACATCGGCATGAGCACGCAATCCAACATGATCAAGGTCGCCGTCGTCGGCGGCGAGGGCATCGGCCCCGAGGTCACCGCACAGTCGCGCCGCGTGCTCGACTGGTTCGCGGCCAAACGCAACGTGCCGATGACACTGCGCGAGGCGCAATACGGCCTGATCCCGTATCTGGCGACCGGCAAGGTGCTGCCCGAGGACACTGCGGAGGCGATGGACGAGGCCGACGCCATCCTGTGGGGCGCGACCGGCGGGCCGGAGACCACCGAAGTGCCGGCGGCGGCGCGCAAGGCCGGCAGTCTCTTGGGCCTGCGCAGCAAATACGATCTCTACGCGAACTTGAGGCCGATCGTGGCGAGCCCGGCGCTGTCGGCTTCCGTACCGCTCAAGCCCGAGGTGCTCGACGGCGTCGACTTCGTCATCATCCGCGAATTGACCAGCGGCATCTATTTCGGCGAGCCGCGCGGTATCGAGACATTGCCGGACGGCCAGCGCCGCGGCTTCAACACCGAGCAATACACCACCAACCAGATCCGCCGCGTGGCGCGCTCGGCATTCGAGCTGGCGCGGACCCGGCGCAACAAGGTCTGCTCGGTCGACAAGGCCAACGTGCTGGAGACCAGCGTGGTGTGGCGCGAGGAAGTGATCAGGCTGCACAAGGAGGAGTTCTCCGACGTCGAACTGACCCATCTCTATGTCGACAATGCCGCGATGCAGATCGTGCGCGAGCCGCGCCAGTTCGACGTAATGGTGACGGGAAACATCTTCGGCGACATCCTGTCCGACTGCGCGGCGATGGCGTCAGGCTCGCTCGGCATGCTGCCGTCGGCCTCGCTCGGTCCGGTCGATCGCTTCGGCCGGCGCAAGGCGCTCTATGAACCCGTGCATGGCAGCGCGCCCGATATCGCGGGCAAGGGCATCGCCAATCCGCTCGGCTCGATCCTCAGCGTCGCGATGCTGCTGCGCCTGACGCTGAATCGTCGCGAGGATGCCGACTTGCTGGAGCAGGCGGTGCACGCCGCGCTGGCGTCCGGCGCGCGCACCGCCGATATCGCCGAGGCCGGCGCGAAGAAGCTCTCGACTGCCCAGATGGGCGATGCCGTGCTCAGCGCGCTCGACAAGATCTCGGCGAAGGAGCACGCGTGATGGCGCGCCTCACCACGCCCCACCTTTCAAGGCGATCGGCTCTGACGGTGATCGCCGCGGGTGGCGCGGCGCTGGCGACCGGGCGTGGATGGGCGCAGGCGGCCACCGGCCGCGCGATCTATCCGGTCGCGGTACCGGTCTATCAGACGCAATTTGTCGCTGACCGTATCGGCTACTTCAAGGAAGCCGGGCTCGACTGCAAGCTGGTGCAGGGCGGCAGCGGCGTGAAGACCCGCGAGATCATCGCCTCGTCGCAGGGCGATATCGGGATCGGCGACGTCACCCATCCGATGCAGCTGACCAATCACGGCCGCGCCGCGCGCGTGCTGCTGCCGGTCGACACACGATCGAACTCGGTGATGTTCATCCTGCGCAAGGATCTGAAGGACCAGGGCATCAACTCGCTGGAGGCCTTCACGCAATGGAAGCGGCCCGACGGCCGCAAGCCGATCGTCTCGGTCTCCTCGCTCGGCGGCACCAACCATGTCTGGGCGTCCTACTACATGGAAACCATGGGGCTGGACGACAAGGTGACCTGGATCGGCACCGGCAATGTCGACACCATGCTGGGATCGCTGAAGTCGAAGCAGGTCGATATCCTCGTCAGCTCGCTGTCGCTGCTGAACGAGGCGCAGCAGCAGGGCTGGGGCGAATTGCTGTTCGACGGCACTGACGAGGCGATCTGGAACAAGCATATCGGCGGCAAGGTGCCGGTCACCGCGCATTTCACGCTGCAGGCCACCATCGACAAGGATCCGGCCAAGATGCAGGCCTATGTCACCGCGCTGTGGCGCGCCTCGCAATGGATCAAGACGCACAAGCCGGCGGAGGTCTACGACGCCATCGAGCCGTATGTCGGCAGCACCTCGCACGACGCCAATCTGCTCGAGATCACCGCGATCCAGAAGGTCGCGGATTATGAAGGTTCGATCGACGCTGCCAGCTTCGCGCGCGGCGAGAAGGTCTGGTTCCGCGAGATGACCGGCATCAAGCCGCTCAAGATCGCTGACGTGGTCAACTCGAGCCTCATCGACGCGGCACGAAAGGCCTATCCGGGTTGAGTACGCTCGAGACGAGCGCAACCGTATCGCCGCGCGCCTCGGCCGACCGCCGCGTCGAGGTCAAGGGCCTGTGCAAGTCGTTTCAGCTCGCCAGGACCACGATCGAGGCGGTTCGCGACGTCAGCTTCGACGTGCGCCGCGGCGAGTTCGTCGCGCTGCTCGGGCCGTCGGGCTCCGGCAAGAGCACGGTGCTCAACATGATCGCTTCGCTGATCCGTCCGACCGGCGGCGAGATCCTGATCGACGGCAAGCGCGTCGTCCCCGGCAAGGCGACGCCCAATGTCGGCTATGTCTTCCAGCGCGACACGCTGTTCCCCTGGCGGACCGTCGCCGACAATATCGGTTACGGGCTGGAGCTATCGGGCGTAGCAGCTCAGGAACGGAAAGAGCGCATCGCCGAATGCGTCGCTCAGGCCGGGCTCAAGGGATTCGAGAACGCCTACCCGTCGGCGCTATCCGGCGGCATGCGGCAGCGCGCGGCGCTGATGCGGACGCTGATCGTCGAGCCGCAGATCCTGTTGATGGACGAGCCGTTCGGCGCGCTCGATACCCACACCAAGATCGACATGCACGAAGTGCTGCTTCGGATCTGGGAGCGCGAGCAGCAGACCGTGCTGTTCGTCACCCACGATCTCGGCGAGGCTCTGACATTGGCCGACCGCATCATCCTGTTCTCGGCGCGGCCGGGCCGCATCAAGGACATGTTCGCGGTCGACTTCGCCCGCCCGCGCGATGCGGTGAAGGTGCGTGAGACCCCGCGCTATGCCGAGCTGTTCCAGCACATCTGGCACTCGCTCGGCGAGGAATTCGTCAAGGGCCGCGGCGCATGAGGCGATACGGCATGCTCAGTACGATCGGCTGGCAGGTCCTGATCTGCGCCATCGTGCTGTCGGTCTGGCAATGGGGCTATGACCTGCGCACGAAACTGCCGTGGCTGGTGCCCGATCTGCTCGATCCCTATTTCATCTCGAAGCCGTCGATGATCTTCGACAACTTCCTGGTCCAGAGCTGCCTGAAATCGAAGCTCGGCGCCTTCAACGGCTGGTTCAACGGCGAGTTCGCAAAGTGCCTGGCGCGCAACGAGAACAATCTCTGGGCGGCGACGGCGATCACGCTGAAGAACACCTTCTTCGGCTTTGTCACCGGCGTGGTCTCTGGCTTCGTCGCCGGGCTGATCCTCGGACGGTCCGACCGTCTCAGCGCGATCTTCCAGCCCTTCATCACCGCGGTGAATTCGATCCCGCGGATCGCGCTGGCGCCGATCATCGTGCTGGCGTTCGGGATCGGCGACATGTCGAAGATCGTGACCTCCTGGATCGTGGTGGTGTTCCTGGTGTTCTTCAACACTTTCGAGGGCGCGCGCTCGATCGACGAGGGCTTTACCAATGCGGCGCGGCTGCTCGGCGCCAGCGAGTGGCAGATCACCCGCACCGTGGTGATCCCCTCGACCATGGCCTGGGTGTTCGCCTCGCTGACGCCGGCGATCTCGTTCGCGCTGATCGGCGTGATCGTCGGCGAGTTCATCGGCGCCGAGCGCGGCATCGGCCGCCTGATCATCGAGTCCGAGGCGCGCGGCGAGGCCTCGGGCATGATGGTCGCGGTCGTGGTGCTGATGCTGGTCGGCGTCGTGCTGTCGGCGATCATCTGGCGGCTGCAGGCTTACCTCCTGCGCTGGCAGCGGCAGCGCAGCGCCGAGTAAGAAGCGGCCCGCGGCGACATTTCATTTGTCGCGCGCGGGCCATTTTGAGATTTGGGTTCGCTCAGATCGAGGCCCGGGTTTGCGACGGAGCTGCGGCTGCGGTTTCCGACGGCGAGGTCTCGCCGTCGAGCCAATCCTGCTCCTTGGCCAGTGCGCGCCAGGCCGCCTCCATGCGCTTGTAGCGGTTGTAGGTCGGCTCGTCGTCGGCGCGCTCGGCAAGCTGCGCGCAGTTCTCTGCATTGTCGAGGAAGTGCTGCGATTGCTTCATGGAACGTCCTCCTGTTGCTGGGGACGTGGGCCGTCAAATCAGGCTATTCAACGCGTGGAACATGAGCATTTCGCCACACAGGTGAATGTCTGTTCAGCGAGGTTCCCTGCGCGATGTTCCGCATCTGCACCGTAGGGTGCGATATAGGAACGCTATGTCGCACCCGACGTTCCTCCTCCACATCGCCACTCGAGGAGGAGAGCTTCATGAGAAAGTATCTGTTTGCTGCGGCCATGGTGACCGCGATCGCATCGCCTGCATTCGCCGATGAAATCGGCGTTCGTGCCGGTCCAGTCGGCGCCGGCGTGACCGTCGGCGAGTCGCATGAATATCGCGATCGGGATCGCGACCGCACCACGGTGATCAAGGAGCGTGAGCCGCGCAGTGACCGGACCACGGTGATCAAGAAGCAGGACGAGCTCGGCAATCGCAGCAAGACCGTTATTCATCACGACGACGATTGATACCGATCAAGACCGTGAAGATGAAAGTCCGCCGCTGACCTCGTCACGGCGGACTTTTCGTGTGCGTTAATGGTCGTCGCCGGTCCTAGGTGACCGGTGCCGGGTTAAACAGCGTGAGATCGTTGTGAATGCCCCAGCGGTCCGACCATGGCTTGGTGCGGCCGCTCGCGACGTCGAGGATCAGGCGGAACAGGTCCCAGCCGGTTTCCTCGATCGTCTTCTCGCCGGTCGCGATGCAGCCGGCGTCGAAATCGATCAGGTCCTTCCAGCGCCGCGCCAGTTCGCTGCGGGTCGCGACCTTGATGACGGGTGCGGCGGCAAGGCCATAGGGCGTGCCGCGGCCGGTGGTGAACACCTGCAACGTCATGCCGGAGGCGAGCTGCAGCGTGCCGCAGATGAAGTCGCTCGCCGGCGTTGCCGCAAACAGCATGCCCTTCTGCCGTGCCTTCTCGCCCGGCGACAATACGCCGGCGATCGGACCCGAGCCGGATTTCACGATCGAGCCCAGTGACTTCTCGACGATGTTGGCGAGCCCGCCCTTCTTGTTGCCCGGCGTGGTGTTGGCGCTGCGGTCGGCGCCGCCGCGGGCGAGATAGGCGTCGTACCAGGCCATCTCGCGGATCAGTGCGCGGCCGACATCCTCGTTGACGGCGCGGCGGGTCAGAAGCTGGATCGCGTCGCGCACCTCGGTCACTTCCGAGAACATTACAGTCGCGCCGGCGCGAACCAGCAAGTCAGCGGCGAAGCCGACAGCAGGATTTGCGGTCACGCCGGAGAACGCATCGCTGCCGCCGCATTGCAGGCCGATCACGAGATCGGCGGCCGGGCAGGTCTCGCGCGCGCGGGCATTGAGCACCTTCAGGCGGGCCTCCGCCTGCGTCATGATCGCATCGACGATGGCGCCGAAGCCGTCAAAGGCTTCGTCCTGCATCCGCACGATGGCGTCGCTGACGCCTTCCGGCACCAGCCGTTCCGGCGCGAGCTTCTCGCAGCCGAGCCCGACCACGAGGATCTCGCCGCCGAAATTCGGATTGAGCGCGAGGTTCTGCAACGTGCGGATCGGCACGACGGCGTCGGGCGCGGTGATTGCGACGCCGCAGCCATAGGCATGCGTCAGCGGCACGACGTCGTCGACATTGGGATATTTCGGCAAGAGCTCGGAGCGGATGCGCTTCACTGCGTATTCCATCGTGCCCTTGACGCATTGCACGGAGGAGGAGATGCCGAGGATGTTCTTGGTGCCGACCGAGCCGTCGGGATTACGAAAACCTTCGAAGGTGAAGCCTTCGAGCGGCGGCAGCGCCGGCGGCACCGCGGTTGCGATCTCGAGCTGATCGAGCGGCGGCGCGTCGGGCATGCGGATGCGCGCCTCGTCGACCCATTCGCCGGCCAGGATCGGCGACAGCGCATGGCCGATCACCTCGCCATAGCGGATGATCGGCGCGCCCTCGGCGATGTCTTCCAGCGTGGTCTTGTGGCCCTGCGGCACGAAGGCGCGCAGCGTCAGGCCGCAGGCGAAGCGGGAGCCGGCAGGCAAGCCGAAATCATTCACGACGATCGCGACATTGTCGCGCGCGTTGAGCTTGATGTAGCGAGGCTGCTCCTGCGCGCCGATCGACTGGTCCATGACGAATTCCTCACGAGCGGTCAGAGTTCAGGTTACGACGCATCCACGCACGTCAACCTCTCCCCACCGGGGAGAGGTCGGCGCGTAGCGCCGGGTGAGGGGCCACAGGTCCCACGAGAGAGCGTAACCCCTCACCCGGATCGCTCGCGCGATCCGACCTCTCCCACAAGGGGAGAGGTGGGCACCTTCGTCGCCGCCGGAGCTGCATCGCGCCTTAGCCAGGATACGTATAGGCCGTTTTCACCGTGGTGTAGAACTCGCGGGCATAGGCGCCTTGTTCGCGCGCGCCGTAGCTCGAGCCTTTGCGGCCGCCGAACGGTACGTGGTAATCGACGCCGGCGGTCGGCAGATTGACCATCACCATGCCGGCCTCGCTGTTGCGCTTGTAATGCGAGGCGTATTTCAGGCTCGTGGTGCAGATGCCCGAGGCGAGGCCGAACTCGGTGTCGTTGGAGATCGCCAGCGCCTCTTCATAGTCCTTGGCGCGGATCACACAGGCGACCGGGCCGAAGATCTCCTCGCGGGCGATGCGCATCTGGTTGGTCGCCTCGGTGAACAGCGCGGGCTGCAGATAGAAGCCGGGCGTCTCGCGGTTCAAGAGCTCGCCGCCCCAGTGCAGGCGGGCGCCTTCGTCCTGGCCGATCTTGATGTAGCGGAGGTCCTGGTCGAGCTGGCTCTGGTCGACGACAGGGCCGACATGCACGCCGCCCTTCAGCGCGTCGTCCACCGAAAGCCCCTTCATGCGCTCGGTCATCGCGGCAACGAAGCGGTCGTGAATTCCTGCGGTGACGATCAGGCGCGAAGAGGCCGTGCAGCGCTGGCCGGTCGAGAAATAGGCGCCGTTGACCGCGACCTCGACCGCGACCTTGACGTCGGCGTCGTCGAGCACGACCAGCGGATTCTTGCCGCCCATCTCGAGCTGGAACTTCTTCATCGGATTGGAGAGCACGCAGGCCTGCGCGATCTTACGGCCGGTCTGAACCGAGCCGGTGAAGGAGATCGCGGCGACATCGGGATGTTCGAGCAGGGTCTGGCCGACCACCGAGCCCGAGCCGACCACGAGGTTGAACACGCCGGGGGGAATGCCGGAGCGCGCGATGATTTCGGACAGCGCATGCGCGGAGCCCGGCACCAGCTCGGCCGGCTTGAACACCACCGAATTGCCGTAGCAGAGCGCGGGCGCGATCTTCCAGGCCGGGATCGCGATCGGGAAATTCCACGGCGTGATCATGCCGATGACGCCGACCGGCTCGCGGGTGATCTCGACATCGAGACCGGGGCGCACCGACGCGCCCTTCTCGCCCATCAGCCGCAGCGCTTCGCCGGCGAAGAACGCAAAGATCTGCCCGGCGCGCGCCACCTCGCCGATGCCTTCCGGCAGCGTCTTGCCTTCCTCGCGCGCCAGCAGGCGGCCGAGCTCTTCCTTGCGGGCGAGGATTTCGATGGAGATTTTGGTCAGCGCGTCAAAGCGCTCCTGCGGCGTCGAGCGCGCCCAGGCCGGGAAGGCGGCCTTCGCCGCGGCGATCGCGTTTTCGGTCTGCGCCTTGTCGGCCTTGGCGTATTCGCCGACCACGTCGGCCGTGTTGGAGGGGTTGATGTCCCGCGTAATGCCCGTTCCGTCGACCCATTCGCCGGCGATGAAGTTCTTTTGGTGAGCGGTCATGTTTCCAACCTTTCTTGTTAGCGCACGAGGCAGGGACGCTTGTCGTCGAAGGTCCACCCCTGGATCAGGAACTGCATGGCCAGCGCGTCGTCGCGGGCGCCGAGGCCATGCTGCTTGTATAGCGCGTTCGCCGCCTCGATGGCACCGCGATCGAGCTCGATGCCGAGACCTGGCCGATCCGGGATCGCGATCTTGCCGCCCTTGATCTGCAGCGGCTCCTTGGTCAACGCTTGGCCGTCCTGCCAGATCCAGTGGGTGTCGATCGCGGTCACCTTGCCGGGCGCGGCGGCGCCGACATGGGTGAACATCGCCAGCGAAATGTCGAAATGATTGTTGGAGTGCGAGCCCCAGGTCAGGCCGTTGTCGCGGCAGGTCTGCGCCACCCGCACCGAGCCCTGCATGGTCCAGAAATGCGGATCGGCGAGCGGAATGTCGACCGCCCCGAGCCGCAGCGCGTGGGAGAGCTGGCGCCAGTCGGTCGCGATCATGTTGGTCGCGGTCGGCAGCCCGGTGGCGCGGCGGAACTCGGCCATGATCTCGCGGCCGGAGAAGCCGGCCTCCGCGCCGCAAGGATCCTCGGCATAGGCGAGCACGCCATGCATGTTGCTGCACAGCCGGATCGCCTCGTCGAGCGACCAGGCGCCGTTCGGGTCGAGCGTGACGCGCGCGTTCGGAAAGCGTTTTGCAATTGCGGTGACGGCCTCGATCTCCTCTTCGCCCGCGAGCACGCCGCCCTTGAGCTTGAAATCGGCAAAGCCGTAATGCGCCTGCGTCGCCTCGGCGAGGCGCACGATCGCCTCCGGCGTCATCGCAACCTGATGGCGCAGGTTGAACCAGTCCGCCTTGCCGGTCTCGCCTTCGACGTAAGGCAGGCTGGTCTTCTTGCGGTCGCCGACGAAGAAGAGATAGCCGAGCGTTTCGACGCTCGTACGCTGCTGGCCTTCGCCGAGCAAGGCTGCGACCGGGAGATTGAGATGCTGGCCGAGCAGATCGAGCAGCGCGGATTCCACCGCGGTCACTGCATGGATGGTGACGCGGAGGTCAAAGGTCTGCTTGCCGCGGCCGCCGGCATCGCGATCGGCGAAGGTCTGGCGCATCGACGCCAGGATGTTGTTGCAGGCGCCGATGGTCTGGCCGACGACGAGGTCGCGGGCGTCCTCGAGCGTCTTGCGGATCTTCTCGCCGCCCGGCACCTCGCCGACGCCGGTGTGGCCGGAATTGTCTGACAGGATGACGAGATTGCGGGTGAAGAACGGCGCATGTGCGCCGCTCAGATTGAGGAGCATGCCGTCGCGGCCGGCGACCGGGATCACCTCCATCGACGTAACGACGGGGGCGCCGGCAAAGCCGGTGCGGATCGTGTCTTGAATCATCTGCTCCTCCCTTGGTCGTTGGCCATGCGGCTTATTCCGCCGCCTGCTGGGTCGACGCCTGCGGCAGCTTCGCCACCAGCGCCGCGAGCTCGGCGATCTCCTGCTCGGTGAGATCGGTCAGCGGCGGGCGCACCGGGCCGGAATCGCGGCCGATCACCTTCATGCCGGCCTTGATGATCGACACCGCATAACCCTTCTTGCGGTTGCGTATCGCGATCAGCGGCAGGATGAAATCCCTCAGGCCTGCATGGATGGTCTGATGATCGCGCCGGCGCACCGCGGCGTAGAACCTGGTGGCGAATTCCGGCACGAAGTTGAATACCGCGGACGAATAGGTGGTCACGCCCATGTCGAGATAGGGCAGCGCAAAGGTTTCCGCCGTCGGCAGGCCGCCGATATAGGTCAGGCGGCCGCCGAGCCTGGTGTAGACGCGGGTCATCAGCTCGATGTCGCCGATGCCGTCCTTGTAGCCGACGAGGTTCGGGCAGCGCTCGCAGAGGCGCGCCAGCGCATCGGGCTGCAGGATCGCATTGTCGCGGTTGTAGACGATGACGCCGATCTTGACCGACGCACACACCGCCTCGACATGGGCGGCGAGGCCGTCCTGCTCGGCATGGGTGAGATAGGGCGGCAGCAGCAAGAGGCCGTCGGCGCCGGCCTTCTCGGCTCCAACAGCGATCTCGCGCGCGATGGCGGTGCCGTAGCCGGTGCCGGCCAGCACGGGAACGCGGCCCTTGGTCTCTTCGACCGCGATCTTCACGACATGCGGAACTTCAGACGGCGTCAGCGAGAAGAACTCGCCGGTGCCGCCGGCGGCGAACAGGCCGGCGACGTCATAGCCGCACAGCCAGTCCATGTTGGCGCGATAGGTCGCCTCGTCGAACGAATGATCCGGCTTGAACGGGGTCACGGGAAAAGACAGGAGGCCGCCGCCGATTCTCGTGGCCATCTCCTGAGGGGTCATCTTGCTCATGGCGCCACTCCTTGAATGATATTGGGATAACGGATGCGCGAGCAGCGCGCGTCCATGGCCGAGTTCTTAAGGAATGCTTCGATGCGCGTCCAAGCCAAACGCGGTATCGAGCGATGCACAATCTGCATCAATCGCCGCGCAGATGCGGTGCGGCGATTTCGGTTGCGATCTCGATCAAGGACGGCAGCAACTGGTTCTCGTGATCGCGCCGCCACACCATGAACAACTCGACCGGCACCGGCGTGCGTAGCTTCAGCGGCTTCAGCTTGACGTCCGCGATCTTCAGGCTGGCCGCGGCCTCCGGCACGATCGCGACGCCGAGCCCGGCGCGCACCATGGCGAGGATCGAGTGGATCTGGCTGAGATGCTGCACATAGCGCGGCAGCACGTCGGCGCGCGTGAACAGCGACACCAGCAGATCATGGAAGTAGCGCGCCTCATAAGGCGAATACATCACGAAGGGCTGGTCGTCGAAATCCTTGATGCTGACGGTTTCCGCCGCGGCCAGCGGATGCTTCTTCGGGATCGCGGCGAGCAGCGGTTCGGCCACGACGCGCCGGCTGGCGAATTCCGGCCGCGCGATCGGCGGCCGCAGCAGGCCGGCATCGATCTGGCCGGTGGTGAGCGCCTCGAACTGGTCGCCGGACACCATCTCTTTCAGGGAAAAATCGACTTCGGGCAGGCGGGAGCGGGCGGCTGCGATCAGGTCGGGCAGGAAGCCGTAGGCGGCCGCGGCCGTGAAGCCGATCTTGAGCGAGCCCGTTTTGCCGAGCGCGATGCGGCGGGCGACCTGCGCGGCGGATTCCGCGAGCTTGAGGATGCGCCGCGCCTCGGGCAGGAAGCTGCGTCCCGCCGGGGTCAGCCGCACCGAACGGCTTGTGCGTTCCAGCAGCGGCGCGTCGATGATGTGCTCGAGTACCTGGATCTGCCGGCTGAGCGGCGGCTGCGTCATGTTGAGCCGCGCCGCGGCGCGGCCGAAGTGCAATTCCTCGGCCACCGTGACGAAACAGCGGAGCTGGTTCAGGTCGAACATCGATGCTAGCCTGGAATGGATCGGTCGAGGATTGGTCCGTTCTAGCATCGATGCCTCCCACTGGCCAAGAAGACAAAAAAGCAGACAAACAAGAAGACAAAGACGGCGGTCGAAGCCGCCGTTTGGCTTTCTGCTCCCTCTCCCCGTTCTTACGGGGAGAGGGTTGGGGTGAGGGGCTTCGCTCCGCGCAACGGCCGCCTCAATTTGCAAGCGCGATCCGAACGAGTCGGAAGGACTGCCTTTGCCGAGACGTGTTGCTTCGCCCCTCACCCGAAATTCGCTGTGCGAATTTCGACCTCTCCCCGCGGAAGGGCGTGGAGAGGTGAAGCGCGTTCAGGCCTGGCTCAGGCCGCCTTCAGCTGCACCCGCTTGATCTCGCCGACGATGAACAGATAGGCGATCGCCGCGACCAGCGCGTTGGCGCCGACGAACACCAGCGCGCCGTTGAACGAGCCGGTGGCGGCGAGGATGTAGCCGATGATGATCGGCGTGGTGATCGAGGACAGATTGCCGAAGGTATTGAACAACCCGCCGGAGACGCCGCCGGCTTCCTTCGGCGAGGTGTCGGAGACGACAGCCCAGCCGAGTGCGCCGATGCCCTTGCCGAAGAAGGCGAGCGCCATGAAGCCGACCACCAGCGCCTGGCTGTCGACGTAGTTGCAGGCGATGATCACCATCGACAGCAGCATGCCGCCGACGATCGGGATCTTGCGCGCCATGGTCAGCGAGCCGGTGCGGCGCAGGAGGTAGTCCGAGATCACGCCGCCGAGCACGCCGCCGACGAAGCCGCACAGCGCCGGCAATGTCGCAACGAAGCCGGCCTGCAGGATCGAGAGCCCGCGCTCCTTCACCAGATAGACCGGGAACCAGGTCAGGAAGAAGTAGGTCAGCGTGTTGATGCAGTACTGGCCGATATAGACGCCGAGCATCATGCGGTTGGCGAGCAGCTGGCGGATATGATCCCAGCTCGGGCCGCTGTCGTGCGTCTTGCCGGCCTTCGCCGCATCCATGTCGACCAGCGCGCCGCCCTGCTTGATATAGTCGAATTCGGTCTCGTTGATCCCAGGGTGGTCCTTCGGCTCGTAGATCGTCTTGATCCAGGCGATGCCCATCACAATGCCGAGCCCGCCCATGACATAGAACACGTGGCGCCAGCCGTATTCGTGCGCGATCCAGCCCATCAGCGGTGCGAAGATCACGGTCGCGAAATACTGTCCGGAATTGAAGAACGCCGATGCCGTGCCGCGCTCATTGCCGGGGAACCAGGCCGCGACGATGCGGGCATTGGCCGGGAACGATGGCGCTTCGGCGAACCCGACCAGAAAGCGCAGCCCGAACAGCAGGACTACGGCCGCGCCTGCGGAGAGGAACCCGACCAGGCCCTGCATTGCGGTGAAGATCGACCAGACGATGATGCTGATCGCATAGACCCATTTGGAGCCGTAGCGGTCGAGCAGCCAGCCGCACGGCACCTGCGCGATCACATAGGACCAGCCGAAGGCCGAGAACACGTAACCCATCGCGACGGGGTCGAGATGCAGTTCCTTGGAGAGGGCAGGGCCGGCGATCGATAGTGTGGCGCGATCGGCATAGTTCACGGTGGTGACGAGAAACAGCATCGTCACGATCAACATCCGGACGCGGGATCGCCGCGCGTCCGTGGCGGACACAATTGCGCTCATTCGCGCCTCCTTGAAAGATTTCCTCGGGGACTGTCCTAGAGAGATGACGACAATGGGTCCAAGCCGAAACGGGTATCGATTGATACCGATTTTGAATGGATTATGGTGGGAACCTCACCGAACAGGAGTATCCCGTGAAGGCCGTCTACAGTGATCTGCACCGCAGCCATGATCCGCAATTCTTCCTGGTCCGTGGCGTGGTCCAGCGCACGACCGAGCAGCCCGAGCGCGCCGACCGCTTGCTGGCGGGCCTGAAGGCCGGCAAGCACACGCTGATCGAGCCGACCAAATTCGGGCAGGGGCCGCGGGCGCGGGTGCATAGTCCGGAATATCTGAGCTTTCTCGAAGGAGCCTGGGAGGAATGGTCGGCGCTCGGCAATGCCGGACCGGAGATGATCGCGAACATGCACCCGGTGCGCAACGCCGGCACCTACCCGAGCCACATCGTCGGCAAGCTCGGCTGGCATACGGTCGACACCGCAGCGCCGATCGGCCCCGGTACCTGGGCCGGCGCCTGCGCCTCCAGCGACGTCGCGGTCACCGCGGCGCAGATGGTGCTCGACGGCGAGGACGCCGTCTACGCGCTGTGCCGACCGCCCGGTCACCATGCCTATCGCGATCTCGCCGGCGGCTTCTGCTTTCTCAACAACAGCGCGATCGCGGCCGAGCATCTGCGCCAGAAGCACGAGCGCGTCGCGATCCTCGATGTCGACGTGCATCACGGCAACGGCACCCAGGGCATTTTCTACGAGCGGCCGGACGTCTTCACCGTCTCGATCCACGCCGATCCGTCGTTCTTCTACCCGTTCGTCTGGGGCTATGCGCATGAGCGCGGCGCCGGGCCCGGCCTCGGCACCAATCTCAACATTCCCCTCGCCAAGGGCACCGGCGACGACGACTACATCAAGGCGCTCGCGGCGGCGGAGAAGGCGATCCGCTCGTTCGCGCCGACCGCGCTCGTGGTCGCGCTCGGGCTCGACGCTTCCGAGAAGGACCCGCTCGCGGGCCTCGCCGTCACCACCGACGGCTTCCGCCGGATCGGCGAGGCGCTCGCCCGGTGCGGCTTGCCGACGGTGCTGGTGCAGGAGGGCGGCTATCTTTCCGACATCCTCGGCGCCAATCTGACGGCGGTGCTCGGCGGATTCGAGGCCGCGCGCTAGCCCGGTTTCGAACGACGTGATGACCGGTTCGCGTGAAGAAAGCCCGTCAAGACAATGATCTGGAGCATCTGTTGTGATGGATCAGGACCGGTGCCCCCGCCGTGCGGCGTACAACAAGTCGTGGTTGATTTGCGCCTTTGCAACCAAAGGCGGATCATGCCGTTGGTATCCGGCGCTGGCCTATGATCCTGCCCGGCGGCATCGGCCGGCCAGGCGGGCAGCAACGCGAGGACGGCCATGAGCGATCTGCTTCGTATCGCCATTGTCGGTTTCGGGGAGATCGCGTGCCGGCAGCACGTGCCCGCGATCGCAAAGACATCAGGCGCCGCACTCGTCGCGGTGGCCGATCCGGCCAAGACCCCATCCGGCCTGCCGCATTTCCGCGATCTGCAGGAGTTGTTGCGCGACGGGCCGGAGATCGATGCCGTTGCGCTGTGCACGCCGCCGCAGGCGCGTCACGCGCAGGCCGCCGCGGCGCTCGCCGCCGGCAAGCATGTGCTGCTGGAGAAGCCGCCTGGGTCTACGCTTTGCGAACTCACGCCACTGATCGCGGCCGCGCAAGAGGCGGGCCGGACATTGTTTGCGACATGGCACTCGCGCTACGCACCCGCGGTTGGGCCAGCACGCAAATTGCTCGCCGGCCGCGCGATCAACAAGGTGACGGTCATCTGGAAGGAAGACGTCCGCGTCTGGCATCCGGGCCAGACCTGGATCTTCGAGGCCGGTGGCTTCGGCGTGTTCGATCCCGGCATCAACGCGCTGTCGATCCTGACCGAGATCCTGCCGCGTCCAGTCTTTGTCAGGAGTGCGGTCCTGGACTTTCCTTCCAACCGGGAGGCGCCGATTGCCGCGGCAATCGAGCTGTCCGATGAGAACGGCCTGCCGATCCACGCCGAGTTCGATTTTCGCCAGACCGGGCCGCCGAGCTGGGACATCCTGTGCGAGACCGAGGCCGGGCCTGTGACGCTGTCGAAAGGCGGACGGCAGCTGCGCGACGGCAACAGGTTGGTGGTCGACGCCACGGATGAAGAATATCCCGCGCTGTACCGCCGCTTCGTCGCGCTGACGTCGGACGGAAAATCCGACGTCGACCTCGCGCCCTTGCGGCTGGTCGCCGATAGCTTCATGCTGGGGCGACGGCGCCTTGTTGAGGCGTTCGGGGACTGACAATGACATCAGCCAGCATTGCTCGCGCGCCCTTCGGCAAATTGCACGATGGCACCGTGGTCGAGCGCGTGACGCTGCGCGGCGAACACGGTTTTGAGGCCAGCATTCTTCCCTTCGGCGCCACGCTGCAGGCGCTGCTGGCGCCCGATCGCGGCGGGCATTGCGACGATGTCGTGCTCGGCCATGACGAATTCGACGGCTATCTCGCGCAACGCAAATTCTTCGGCGCAACGATCGGGCGCTATGCCAACCGGATCGCTGGTGGGCGCTTCGTGCTCGATGGCGAGACGGTGAATCTCGACGCCAACAACGGCCCCAACGCGCTGCATGGCGGCCCGCAGGGCTTTGATCGCAAGCTGTGGCGGGTTGTCGAGCTCACCGATGAACCGGGGCCGACGCTGGTGCTGGAGCGCGAAAGCCCGCATGGCGAAGGGGGCTATCCGGGCAATCTTCAGACCCGGGTGACCTATCGCGTGCGCGACCCGATGGAACTCGCGGTGATCTACGAGGCGACCACCGACCGGCCGACCTACGTCAACCTCACCAATCACAGCTTCTTCAATCTCGACGGCGCGCGCTCAGGCATGCAGATCCTCGATCATCGGCTGACGATCGCTTCCGACCATTTCCTCGCGGTCGACGCTACCGCGATCCCGTTGTCGGAGCCGCCGCGGCCGGTCGACGGCACGCCGTTCGACTTCCGCAAGCCCACGGCGATCGGCGCGCGGATCAGGACGAATGACGAACAGCTGCGGCTCGGGCGCGGCTATGACCACAATTTCTGCCTGGCCTCGGGGACAGGCGTTCGCCTCGCCGCGCGCCTCGAGGCGCCGCGCAGTGGGCGCGTGATGGAGCTGTTCACCGATCAGCCGGGACTGCAGTTCTATTCCGGCAATTTCCTCGACGGCTCAACCGCCGGCAAGGGCGACCGGCTGTATCGCCAATCCGATGCGCTCTGTCTCGAGCCGCACGCCTGGCCGGATACGCCGAACCGGCCCGATTTCCCGTCGGCGCGGCTCGATCCCGGGCAGATCTATCGGCGCACCGCAATCTATCGCTTCTCGACCATGTGAGTGACGCCATGACCGACCGTGCCGCCGAGCCGCTGATCGAACAGGTGCCGACATCGGTGCTGTCAGCCGCGCGCTGCCACCTCGGTGAGGGCCCGACCTATGACGCGTCAACCGATACCGCGTGGTGGTTCGACATCCGTGAGCGCCGCCTGTTCGAGCATCGGTTTGCAAGCGGCCGCACCGTCGTTCACGAGCTGCCGAAAATGGCGAGCGCGCTGGCGCGGATCGATCGCGAGCGGCAACTGATCCTCACCGAGGATGGGCTTTACGTCCGGCAGGTTGCCAGCGGCCGGCTGGAACTGTTCGCCGCACTCGAAGCCGACAATCCGGTGACGCGCTCCAATGATGCGCGCGTGCATCCATCGGGCACCTTCTGGCTCGGCACAATGGGGCGTCAGGCCGAGCAGGGCGCCGGCGCGATTTACGCGCTGCACCGAGGCCGCATCACCCGGCTCTATCCCGGGATCACGATCCCGAATGCGATCTGCTTTTCGCCCGCAGGTGACGTCGGCTATTTCGCCGATACCGCGACCAATGTGCTGCATCGCGTGCCGCTCGATCCATCGACCGGATTGCCGACCGGCGAGCCGATCGACCTGATCAGACATCAGGGCCCCGGTGGGCTCGACGGCGCGATCGTCGATGCCGAGGGGATGATCTGGAACGCGCGCTGGGGCGGCGGCTGCGTCGATGTCTACGACCCCGGCGGCCGGCATCTGCGCTCGCTGAAGGTGCCGGCGAAGCAGTCGAGCTGCCCGGCCTTTGTCGGCCGCGATTTTGCGCGCGTGCTCGTCACATCGGCCTGGCAGGATATGGACGAGGCCCAGCGCGCGGCCGATCCCGGCCACGGTCAAACCTTTCTGCTCGATGCCGGGGCGCGCGGCCGTGCCGAGCCTGACGTCAAACTGTCCTGACCGCGGGTTTGGCGCCGCATTGTTGACGCGACCTGAATATTTGGACGATAGTACAAATATGGTCCGTAAACCTGCCAAGTCCGGCATGAAGGCCGACGCCAACGCCGCCAGCACCCGCAAGCCGAACATGCGCGAGGCGATCCTCGCCGCGGCGGAGGAATTGTTCTCGACCTACGGCTTCAACGCGGTCTCGGTACGCGACATCGCGCAGGCAGCCGGCGCCAATCCCGGCAGCGTGACCTATCACTTCAAGACCAAGGACGGCCTGCTGCTGGAGATCTATCGGCGCCATTGCGGCCCGATGAACCGGCGGCGCTCGGAGCTGTTGGCGGCGGCGCGGCGGGTGCGCGATTTGCAGGACCGGCTGGAGGCGATCGTGCGCGCCTATGTGCTGCCGGCCTTCACCTCGGGCAGCGATCTTGCCGGCGGCGGGACGCGGTTCACGCGATTGCGTGCGATCATGTCGGCCGAGGGCAACGAGGTCGTGCGCAAGATCATCGCGCAGACCTTCGACGACACCAGTCATGCCTTCATCGACGCGATCCATGAAAGCCTGCCGCACATTCCGCGCACCGATCTGGTCTGGCGCGGCCACTTCCTGCTCGGCGCGCTCTACTACACGCTGGTGACGCCGGAGCGCGTCTCGCGCCTGTCGCGCGGCAGCGCCGACGGCACCGATGCCGGCCATGCCATCGAGGAGCTGGTGCGCGCGACCGTTGCCGCGCTGCAGGCCGCGCCGCTTGATCAACCAACGCCTGTGCAGCGTAAGGCGCCGGGCCTGAATCCAGGACGCGCTCTGACCTGACCCCGCGGAGTTCGTCGCCATGGAGAAACTTCGGCTGCGCACCGTGCTTGGTAATCACCCGCATGTCCAGGCGGTGAAGAGCGGTGAGCTGCGCTCGGAACTGTTCGACCTCGACTTCACCGAATTCGCGCCGACCAACGCCGCGTTCAAGCCGATGGTGCGCGAGCAGGCGTTCGACGTCTGCGAGATGGCGATCGTGACCTATCTGATGGCAAGGGCGCATGGCAAGCCGCTGGTGCTGCTGCCGGCGGCGATGGTCGGCCGCTTCCAGCATGGCCATGCGCTTTATCGCGCCGACGGCGGCACGCTGATGCCCGTCGATCTCGAAGGCAAGCGGGTCGGGATCCGCTCGTTCACGACCACGACCGGCGCATGGATGCGCGGCATCCTCGCCAACGATCATGGCGTGAACCTCGACCGGATCGACTGGGTCACGTTCGAGGACCCGCATGTCGCCGAATATCTCGACAGCACCGAACGGGCGCCGAAGGGCAGGGCCATCATCCAGATGCTGAAGGACGGCGAGCTCGATGCCGTGCTGGGCGAGACCTCGAGCGATCCGGCGCTCAAGCCATTGTTCGCCGATCCGGCCGCAGAGGCGGCGCGGTGGTACGCGCGGCATGGTGTCGTGCCGGTCAATCATCTGGTGGTAGTGACGCAGCAGCTTGCGACATCGCGCCCGGACGTGGTGCGGAGCCTCTACGGGCTCCTCAAGCGTGCCAAGGCGAAGGTCGGTCCGGCTGACGTGCCGGACCTGCTGCCGTTCGGCGTCGAGGCGAACCGCAAGCCGCTCGAACTGATGATCGACTATTGCATCCAGCAGGCGCTGATCCCCCGGCGCGTCGCGGTCGACGAACTGTTCGACGACACAATACGGGACTTGAACTGATGACAATCTCCGGCGATCCGCGGCAGTGGCAGGTCGGCATGCTCGGCTATGGCGAGGTCGGACGCATCCTTGCCGAAGATCTGCGCAAGCAGGGCGTGAAGGTCGCTGCCTACGACATCAAGCTCGACCGCGAGGAGGGCGCGCCGCTGCGCGCACACGCGGCGGAGACCGGCGTCGTGCTCGCGCAGTCCCACGCCGATCTCGCGGCGCGGGCCGATTTCATCATCTCGGCGGTGACGGCGAGCCATGCGGTGCCGGTGGCCGCGGCCTGCGCGCCCGCGGTCCGGAACGGCGCCTGGTTTCTCGATTTCAATTCGGCCTCGCCCGGCGCCAAACAGCGCGCGGCCGCGCGCATCGATGGCGCCGGCGGCCGCTATGTCGAGGGCGCGGTGATGACCTCGCTGCCGCCCTACCGGATCAAGGTGCCGCTGCTGCTCGGCGGCCGCGGTGCGCGGGAACTGGCGCCGCTCTTGGTCGCGCTCGGCTTCGCGGCGAAGGTCGCAAGCGACGAGCTTGGCGTGTCCTCGGCGGTGAAGATGTGCCGCAGCATCATGATCAAGGGCCTCGAGGCCATGGTGATTGAGAGCTTTACCACCGCACGCGCCTATGGTGTCGAGGATGCGGTGCTCGCCTCGCTCAAGGAGACCTTTCCAGGCATCGATTGGGAGAAGCAGGGCGCCTATTTCTTCCAGCGGGTGATCGAGCACGGCCGGCGGCGCGCCGAGGAGGTGCGCGAGGTGGCGGAGACCGTGCGCGAAGCCGGGCTGACGCCATGGTCCGCGTCGGGCACGGCCGAGCGGCAGGGCTGGATCGCCGATCTCGCCGACGAGGGCGTGTTCGGGCCCAAGGGAACGCCGGACTTCGCCCGCAGCGCCGACTGGCGCGCCGAGGCCGACCGGATTCTTGCGCGCATCAAATCCTGAGTGCTGCGCGCGCGGTGAATCCGCCGCGTTCCCCGCCGACGCGCAATGCGCTATTGCTCTATGAACAATTTTGTTCTGGAGGCACTCCCATGAAGAATTCCGGCAAGGTCGTCGCCATTACCGGGGCGGCGCGCGGCATCGGCAAGGCCTGCGCCGCGCGCTTCCTGTCCGATGGCGCCAGGGTCGTGATCTCGGATGTCGACGCTGCGGGGCTCGTCCACACCGCCCAGGAGCTCGGACATGAGGACCAGTTGCGGGCCGTCGAGGCCGACGTCAGCAAGCGCGCCGATGTCGATCGTATCGTAGCTCACGCGGTGAAGGAGTTCGGCCGGCTCGACGTCATGGTCAACAATGCCGGCGTCGCGCGCAACCGCGACTTCCTCGATATCAGCGAGGCCGAGTTCGACGACGTGATGGGCATCAACCTCAAGGGCGCGTTCTTCGGCGTCCAGGCCGCGGCGCGCCAGATGATCGCGCAGGGCGGTGGCGGCGTCGTCGTCAACATGTCCTCGGTCAACGCGCTGCTCGCGATCCCCTCGCTTGCGACCTACGCGATGTCCAAGGGCGCGATGAAGCAGCTCACCTCGGTGGCCGCGGTGGCGCTGGCGCCGCACGGCATTCGCGTCGTGGCGGTCGGGCCCGGTACGATCCTGACCGAGATGGTGGCGACGGCGATCTTCTCGTCGGAGGACGCGCGGCGCAGCGTGCTGTCGCGCACCCCGGCCGGCCGTTGCGGCGAGCCGAGCGAGGTTGCCTCGGTCGTGGCTTTCCTCGCCAGCGACGACGCCTCCTACATCACCGGCCAGACCATCTATCCCGACGGCGGGCGGTTGATCCTCAACTACACGGTGCCGGTCACCGAGAAGAAGTAGGTGGCAGGATCAATCGCGAGCGCGCTGCCAAAATATCGAAAACAACCCCATGCAAAGTAGCCGGCGGCTGCCGGCGCTCGGCATGACACGTTCGTCCAGGCACACGTTCGTCCAGGCTACTTGACGCGCCGGGCAAATCAGTGATATTCTTCTAATATTCAGAAATTGTGCGACATCATCATCTGTCATCGCCCGGTTTAACCGGGCGATCCAGTACGCCGCGGCCCATCGGCTCAAGCACAACCGCCTCTGGAATACTGGATCGCCCGGTCCCGTCTCCGCCAAGGCTTCGACGAGGCCTTGGATCCCTGGCGCGCCGAAGCTTCAGCGAAGGCGGCGAGCCGGGCGATGACAGGTGAGGATGAGGACGCCGCTACCGGCCCTTGAACTGCGGCTTGCGCTTTTCCATGAAGGCATTGCGGCCTTCGCGGAAATCCGCGCTGTCCATGCAGTCGATGCCGATCTGCTTGATCGCGGCCATGTCGCGATCGGCGGGATCCTTCAGCACCTGCGCGATGGTGATCTTGGCGGCCTTGATCGCCAGCGGCGCGTTGCCTGAAATCGTGCGTGCGATCTCCATGGTCGCATCCCACAACTCGGCGTCCGGCAACACGCGATCGACGAGGCCGATCCGCAGCGCTTCCGCGGAGTCGATCCGCATGCCGGTATACATGATCAGCCGCGCCCAGGACGGGCCGACCAGCGACACCAGGTGGCGCAGCCCGTCATAGCCGTAGGCGATGCCGAGCTTGGCGGCGGGAATGCCGAACTGGCCGCTGGCGCCGGAGATGCGGATATCGGTCAGCATCGCAACCTGCATGCCGCCGCCGAGGCAAAAGCCGCGGATGCAGGCGATGGTCGGCTTCGGGTAGTCGGCGAGCAGGGCGCGCTGGACAGCGCTGCGCCGTGAGTATTCCTCGGAGGCCTCGGCGTTGTGCCTGGTCTTCTCGAACTGGCTGATATCGGCACCGGACACGAAGGCCTTGTCGCCGGCGCCGACCAGGATCACGACACGAACGGCCGGATCGTCGCGCAACGCTGTCAGCGCCTCGCCGAGCCCCTCCCACATCTCCAGCGACATCGCATTGCGCTTGCCGGGATTGTTGAAGGTGATGACGCCGACGCCATCGACCACGCTTTGCAGGATCTTGCCGTCGGCAAGCGACTTGTCTGAGATGATTGACATATGAGGATCCGGTCTGATTTCGGCCAAGGCTAGGATCAGGCTAGCACCCGGTTGCGAGCCGAGGCAGGCCGTTTAGAGCACGGCGCGATTGCATCGGCGCGCGGTAGCTCTCCCGGTAGTTGTACGGCTTGCAAAATAAACTGACGCGAAAGGGTTGCGCCGTAGAGTGCGCCGCCCGCGCTCTGTCTTTAACTTTGAAGTCTGCAACGCAGCGACGAGATTATGGACACCGCTGGTACGTCTTGAGGTTGTTGAAATCGACACCGACCGAAATTTGGTTCGTATCGCCGGGTCGGATGATCAGGTCGGATTCCGCCCACTCTTGCTGCGCGCGCTCGTTTGGGCAGCGCAAACGGGCGGAGTAGATTGACCCTTGGGGGCCAGCGGTTTCGCTTACCCACATCACGGTGCAGTTGCCTGCGGGACCGGCGTAAGTCTTGTCTGTCAGGGCGACGGCCGATTTGTCCGCGTTTTTGCAGGCATCTGCACTCGGCGCCCATGATCCCAGCAGCGCTTCCGGGATCGAAGCAAGCCGCTTTACGCCCGCGATTGCGACCGGCGACGAGATGACGAGCGAGACGACGAGAGGAATGACTATTCGCATGACACACCCCCTTGCTGGTCGGGACATGGGCGGCCGAGAGAAGCTCCTCCGGTCCAAACTATCCAATGCTGAAGGCGTCACAGACCTCAACTGTTTCTGCTGACGCGCCAACTAAGTGTTGATCTGGATCAAGTAAGTCGGGTTGAGAGGTGAGCTGATGCGCGCGCAGATCAAGATCAAACGGGCACCTTGGTGGAACTGGCTAATTGCACTTGGCCGCTTTTAGTGGGAACCTCCGCAACCCACAACGTCATTGCCGAAGGTGCATAGCGCGAGAAGCTCTTTCTTGTTGGACTCCGGCAGCCTATTGACCATTTGAGGAGAGTGTCATGAGAGCCTTCAATCCGTTGGTGGTCTTAGCACTTCTAGTTACAGAATCGGCCTCAGCACAGGCTGCGGATTTGAACGGAGCTTGGACCGGCGACGCCTCGGCCTGCAGTCAGATCTTTACCAAAACGAACAGCAAACTTGCGTTCAAGCAAGATGCTGATCTCCACGCGGGCGGTTTAATCGTTCAAGGAAAGCAAATAACCGGCACATTTCAAAAATGCACTGTCAAATCGTTGCACGATGACGGGGCGGATCTGAAAGTGATTGCGTCGTGCTCGGACGGCGTCGCGGTTTCAGACGTGCCATTTGACGTGAAAATCACCGGAGAGAATAGCATCACACTCAGCTCCAAGAAGCCGGTGCCAATGGAAACGCAGTATGTTCGCTGCTCGATGTGACGTCCGCGGGGCAAGACCTGAGGAATACGTGGATGAATGATCCGGCCGTCGAGCCTAGGAGCGTAGCGTCGTAGGCTTGACTTCCGCTCCGGGGCAGATCCGGAAGAACTCGGGTTAAGCTTATCAAGTCCACTTCACCCCCAAGGAGCGGGCATGGAGCGGACATGCCGGGTCGGCCGCTCAGGGCCAGGAGGAGACATTTCCCCGGTGCTGCGCGGGGCGGCCTGGAGGCCGCCCCCACCATGCCGATCATGAATACATGTTATTTTGCCATCGCCGTCCTGGCGGCCTCGATTTTCGCCTTCACGGCATCGAGATTGAAACTCGCGCCTTTCTGCATCGGCGGAAACTCGATCGCCGTCATCGCCAGCTTTTCCACCTGCTGCTGAACAAACACAAAGCGCCAGAATTCGAATTTGAACCAGTCGAAGTATTGTTGCGCGCCGTATTTGGTCCCGCTATCGGGCCATCCCGTTCGCTCGAAAGGATCGAGGCGAAGGTTAATCAGGTAGGGCACGTCAGGCTTGGTTTTTTCACCCAGCCAGCCTCCAGGCTGGTCGATGAAGCGATACTTGTAGTCGTCGATGCGCACGGCACCCAGCTCGCTTTCCCCGAAGTACCAGATTTCGTGCCGGTTCGACGGCCCCTTGCCGGTAATCATGTCCATCTGGTTATAGCCGTCCAGATGACATTTGTAGGTCGTGTCACCGATCTGCTTGCCCTTCTTCAGCTCTTCGACAATGTTCGGGTTGCCGGCCGCCGCAAGGAGGGTCGGAAACCAGTCCAGCCCGGAGATGATGCCGTTCTCGACCTTGCCCGCCGGCACTTTGCCCGGCCAGCGGATCATCGCCGGCGCGCGGAAGCCGCCTTCCAAGACCGTGCCCTTGCTCTGCGCGAATGGCGTCTGTCCACCATCAGGCCAGGTGAATACCTCGGTGCCGTTGTCGGTGGTGAAGATCACGATGGTGTTGTCGTCGACGCCCATGTCCTTGAGTTTCTTCATCACGATGCCGACGTCGTCGTCGAGCTGCGCCATGCCGGCCTCGTGGATGGACCAGCCGTTCTTGGAGTTGCGCAGCGCTTCGTACTTCGGCGACAGATGGGTGACGATGTGCATGCGGGTCGGATTGAGCCACAGGAAGAACGGCTTGTTGTCGGCCTTGGCCTTGTCGATGAACTTGAGCGCAAAGTCGCGGATTTCGTCGTCCACGGTTTCCATCCGCTTGGGATAGAGCGTGCCCGCGTCCTCGATCTTCTGTTTGCCGACCTTGCCCCAGCGCGGATCCACGGTGGCGTCGTCGACATTGGTCGCATAACAATGGAGCATGTTGCGTGGACCGACGGTGTTCAGCAACTCCTGAGGATAGGCGGGATGCGCTGGATCTTCCATCGCATCGAGGTGATACAGGTAGCCGAAGAACTCGTCGAAACCGTGCACCGTCGGCAGAAACTCGTTTTTGTCGCCAAGGTGGTTCTTGCCGAACTGGCCGGTGGCGTAGCCCATTCCTTTCAGCGCGGTAGCGATGGTTACGGCCTGCGCGGGTATGCCTGTGGGTGCGCCGGCCTGGCCGACCGTGGTCATGCCGGTCCGGATCGGCAGCTCGCCGGTGATGAAGTTGGCGCGGCCCGCCGTGCAGCTCGCCTCGGCGTAGTAATCGGTGAACAGCATGCCCTCGGCGGCGATCTGGTCGAGATTCGGCGTCCGGCCCGCCATCATGCCGCGGTGGTAGGCGCCGATATTCCAGATGCCGATGTCGTCACCCATGATGACGACGATATTGGGCCGCTGTCCGGCCGGCGCGGGCACCGGGGCCGACGTTGGTTGCTGCGCTTGTGCGAAGCTTGTCGCACCAACGGAAGAGAGTGCTGAAGCGGCGACGAGCGAACTACCGCTCAACAACAGATCGCGGCGTTTCAATCCTGCGCTGGTGGGTCCCGTGCTCATCTCAGGCTTTTCCGGAATCGTATCGTTACTCATAACGTGATCCTCTTCCTGGTGATGCACCTGAAGCCGACATGGCTTGCTGAGGTGTCGATCGGCTCGGCATGACGCGCGGCCGGACGATAGCGGCGGCAGTAGCTCGGAGCGCAAAGATGCGAGCCGCCTTTAAGCACCTTGCGTGGAATCCTGAGGTTCGGCTGACAAGCGTCGTAGCTTGCGGCCTCGGGCCCGCCGCGAGGATTTTGCGGGATGCAGCAGGCTTTCGGGGCGTCGGCTTCGTGCTTCTGCGAATACCAATCGGCCGTCCATTCCCAGACATTGCCGATCATGTCGTGCAGGCCATAGCCGTTGGCTGGGAATGCGGTGACGGGTGAGGTGCGTTCGAAGCCATCAGCCACCAGATTCTGGTGCGGGAAATTGCCCTGCCAGGTATTCGCCATGTGCCTGCCGCCGGGAAGTTGCTCGTCACCCCATGCGAATTCCGCGCCGTCGAGGCCGCCGCGCGCGGCAAACTCCCATTCGGCTTCGGTCGGCAAGTCCTTGCCAGCCCACACCGCGTAGGCCTCAGCATCACGATAGGCAATGTGGACCACGGGATGATCGTCGAGGCCGCTGATCGAACTGCGGGGGCCGTATGGCCGGCGCCAGTTGGCGCCAAATTTGAAACTCCACCATTGCGACCAGTCGCGCAAATCGACCGGATGCTTCGGTGGCGTGAAAACCAGCGAGCCTGCCTTGAGCATGTGCGGCAGTGCGCCCGGATAGTCCTTTGCGTCAGGCCGCGTCTCCGCGAGTGTCACGTAGCCTGTTGCGTTGACGAACTTGCGAAAATCGCGATTGGTGACCGGCGTTGCATCCATCCAGAAGCCGCTCACCGAGACGCGATGGACCGGCGCCTCTTCGGCATAGTGCCTGTCGGAGCCCATGCGGAACGTGCCGCCCGGGATCCAGATCATACCCCTTTGGCTGGGCCCATCCGACGAAGGTTCGCCTGCCGCAACGCCAACGTGGTGCATGGGCTACTCGCAGTGAACGAGTTTCAAAGTTACGAGCGCCGCCCCCAAGCAAAAATCTCTCGGCAGCTTTCTAGCTCGCCGATTGCTTCGGGGGACGATTTAACGCCTTGGTCAGTCAAAAGACGATCAAAAGACGATCGCGTGTCTGAAGTGCGACTAGACAGCGTCTACAACCTAGACAAGATAACAGGATAAGATGCTTCCAGCAACGCATCCCCCTTATCTTGATCCAGATCAACCGAGTCAGGTCGCGTCTTCCTTATCAAGAGCCCGTGACGACTATGCAAAAACTGCCAAGGCTGTGGCGTCATGGACACAGCCTTTCAATAAAAGTCCGGCTGAACGCAAGTATTCCGATTTCGCATGGACCAACGGCAGCGTTAGCTTACTCTTTCCGAGTTTCTACCCCGCCGGAGCAATGGCGGGAATCGCGAGAGTCGGGGGATCGGCGATGCGGTACCTTGGATCGGGTTTGGGACGCAGATTTTTTTCGCAGTGGCATTTGAGTGTTGGGGCGCTTGCCGCTCTACTCGTGCTTTCCAACCAAGAGGCTCGTGCCGATGAAGGCGGCGTGAGCTTTTGGATACCCGGATTTTTTGGCAGCCTCGCGGCTGTTCCTCAGCAGGCGCCGGGCTGGTCGGTGACCTCGATTTATTATCACACCTCTGTTTCTGCCGGCGCCGACGTGGCGCGGTCGCGCGAAATCACGCTCGGTCGCTTTCCCGCGAATCTGACAGCCAATGTGAGCGCGAACGTCAATGCGAACGTGAACCTTGGCTTTCTGGCCGGGACTTATACCTTTGCGACACCGGTGCTTGGTGGTCAGGCCTCTGCCACCCTGTTGGCGGCCTACGGATCCAACTCCACCTCGCTCGCTGGATCGCTTGTGGGGACGTTGACGGGACCGGGCGGCGCCACGTCCCCCTTCTCCCGGTTTGACAGCATCGACAGCTCGCTCATTGCATTCGGCGACCTGATCCCGCAGTTCGCGCTGCGCTGGAATGCCGGTGTCAACAATTACATGACGTACATTACCGCCGACCTCCCGGCCGGCGCCTACCAGTCGACCCGCCTGGCGAATTTGGGGATTGGGCACTGGGCAATCGACGCGGGCGGCGGCTACACCTATTTCGATCCAAAGACCGGGCATGAATTTTCGGCGGTGCTGGGATTCACCTACAACTTCGTCAACCCCTCCACTGAATATCAAAGCGGCGTCGACATGCACCTCGACTGGGGCGCGTCGCAATTCCTGACCAAGCAGTGGCAGGTCGGCCTCGTCGGTTACCTCTATCAGGAGCTCGGATGCGACAGCGGCTCCGGCGATCGCGTCGGCTGCTTTCGGTCGCGCGTGGCCGGCGTCGGCCCGCAGGTCGGCTACATTTTCCCGGTGGGTGACATGCAGGGATATCTGAACCTGAAGGCCTACGGCGAATTCGCCAATGAAAATCGGCCGGCAGGCTGGAATGTCTGGCTGACGTTCAATCTTCAGCCCGCGGCGCCAACGCCGCCGACATCCACAAGGCCAAGATTCACAAAGTAGCGACGCCGGTGACGCTGCCACCGGTGCCGTGCTGAAGGATCATCCGGCGCGGCGGTAGCAACGCAATCAGCCAACAGACACTCCGCTGGCGTGCGGACATGTCCGAGTTGGGTCAAAAGGCGACATCCCTGTGGTCGGGGCCGCGAGTCCGCTTTACTGCTCGAAAGCGGACATCCTGAATTTTTGAGTACGCACCCTAACCTGCGGCCGCGCGTCCGATTCGCGCTACGTCAGCTCTTCCGGATCGTCAGCAGCGCGCATCCGCGCGATACTGTCTTCGGTCGCCGCCGCGCCGGCCGCCGCGACCGCGATCTCGCGCGCCAAATTGGTGCATTCGGCCCACAGCAGGAAGAACACCAGCGGCGGCCGCTCGCGCGCCTCCAGCATCTGCCGGCAGCGCTCCGCGGCGCCGTCGAGCGCCCACCACTGCCGGGCGACGACCATGACCTTGCGGAAGCTGCGCAGCGTGCCCGAGAATTTCTGCGGATCGGCACCCACGATGGCGCCGCAATGGTTCAGCCAGTTCAGCGCCGCATAGATCGCGATGCC
The DNA here is from genome assembly GCF_042258615.1 of Bradyrhizobium sp. Pha-3. GTDB lineage: Bacteria > Pseudomonadota > Alphaproteobacteria > Rhizobiales > Xanthobacteraceae > Bradyrhizobium. The sequence goes on from NZ_CP170152.1 coordinate 1,873,025, forward strand.
GTAATCCTCGATCGCGGTTCCCGTGAAATCGACGACGGTGTTGTCGTGCGCGCGCTGGCGCAGGAAGCCGTCGATCATCTCGGCCTGGCGCGCCGGATCGACCAGCAGCGAGATGTCTTTCCGCGGCACCATCGGGACATAGCGCATCGCCTCGAGCCGCGTGTGCTCCCAGATCGCGCTGACTTCGCCGAGCAGGTCGCCGGGCTTGCGCTTGCAGGCCGGATAGACCAGCACGCCGTTGTCGGCGAGATCGAGATAGCGCGGCACCACCTTGTCGAGCGCGGCGAGAAACGCGCAGGGATCGGTGAGGCCGCGCAATTCGCTGGCGGCGTCCTCCGTCTGTGCAGGCTTGTTGCCGCGTGTCCAGCCGAAATTGGCCATCCCCGGACGCCCCGATCTCAACCTCGCCATCAGGTTAGATGGAAAATGTGGCGATGCAAATGCGGCATTTGCTGCTGCGCAGCCGTGCGTGTCGGCTGCTGCCGGTTGACGCGGGAGACCGCCGCGCCTAGCTCATGGTTAATGGTGCGCAACGCGGGTTGTTGCCGCTCTCGGAACTATCGCCATGACCGCTTCTGATCGACAATCGCATTGGCAGACCGTCTATCTGACCAAGGGCGAGCAGCAGGTGAGCTGGTCGCAGGCCGATCCGCAGCCCTCGCTGCGTCTGATCGAATCCGTCGCGCCCGGCCGCGATGCGTCGATCATCGACATCGGCGGCGGGGCTTCGCGCCTCGTCGATGCGCTGCTGGCGAGGGGCTTTCATGATCTGACCGTGCTCGATCTCTCGGAAGCTGCGCTGGCGAGCGCGCGGGAACGGATCGGCGCGACCGGCGCAGCGGTGCGCTGGGTTGCCGACGACGCGACGGTCTGGCAGCCGCAGCAGGCTTTCGACATCTGGCACGATCGTGCGGCGTTTCATTTTCTCGTCGAGGAGAGCGACCGCGCGGCCTATCTCGAGAGACTGCATCGCGGTGTCAAGGCGGGCGGCCACGCCGTGATCGGCACCTTCGCGCTCGACGGTCCGGAAAAATGCAGCGGCCTGCCGGTGCAACGCTATGATCCCGCAACGCTCAGCCGGACCGTCGGTCCGGCATTCGAGTTGATCGCGCATGAAGCGCACCGGCACGTCACGCCCTGGGGCGCGACGCAGTCGTTCCAGTTCAGTGTGCTGCGGCGGACGTGACCGGCCGCGGAAGGAGAGGCGAGATGACGGACGGGCCACGGGCGATCGGCGAGATCGCGAGCTATCACGCCCACGTCTATTACGACCCCACAACCAGCCGGGGCGAAGCCGAACGCCTGCGCGACTGGATGGGTGAGCGCTTCCTGGTCACGCTCGGGCGCTGGCACGACGTCAAGGTCGGCCCGCACGATCAGGCGATGTATCAGGTGGCGTTTGCGGCCGAGCTGTTTCCGACCCTGGTGCCGTGGCTGATGCTGAACCACGGCAGCCTGAGCATCCTGGTTCATCCCAACACCACCAATCCGCGCCGCGATCATCGCGACGATCCGCTCTGGATCGGCACGCCGCTAGCCGTCCATGCCGACAAGCTGCCCGAAGAGGCCGAAATGGAGCAGGCGCCGGCCCCGAACACGTCGCCGACATTGCGTCCCTGAGCGCCAGCTCCCGTCGACGGGATGGGTAAAGTTTGACGCAATTGCGTTACAGCCAAGTCGTTTCAAACTCATCGCGTTTTGCAACGTGAGGTTAAGCCGGCATTTCTAGGCTTACCCGACATTTCAGGGTCGGGCGCATTAGGCATGTTCTTTTCGTTTCGAAGCTGGTCACTGTGGCGGGTGGTAGGGCCTCTGCTCGCCATCGTGTTGCTGCTGGGCGGTCTGTCGGCCGGCAGCCTGCAGGTGATGTCCGCGGTGCGCGCCTATGTGGCGGGCGAGAGCCTGTGGTCGAAGGGGCAGAAGGACGCCATCTACTACCTTCAGACCTATATCAGCACCGGCGCGCCGCTTTATCTGCAGAAGTTCGATGCCGCGATCGCGGTGCCGCTGGCCGATCGCACGGCGCGGCTCGCGCTGGAAGCGCCAGGCAACAACGACGCCGTGGCAAGGGCCGGCTTCGCCAAAGCGGGCAATCATGACGACGACATCGGCGGCCTGATCTGGCTGTTCAAATATTTCCGCACGATGCACCACGTGGCCGGCGCGGTGACGGCCTGGCGGAATTCGGATGCGCTGCTCGATCAGTTGATCGAAATCAGGAACGAGGCCGCGAACGACGTCGCGCTGCATGATCCCTCGGCTGCGACCATCAAGCACTGGGCCGAGCGGATCGGTGCGGTCGACGCCGCGCTGAGCACGCTCGCCGTCGATTTCTCCGATCATTTGGGGAAGGCGTCGCGTCAGGTCTCCGCGCTGTTGCTGCTGGTCAATCTCGTGATCGCAGCCTGCCTGGCCGGTATCGTCCTGTTCCACACGCGACGGATGCTGTGGCGGCGCTGGCTTGCCGAGACCGCGCTCGCCGTCGAGAAGGAGCGTGCCCAGCTCACGCTGGCCTCGATCGGCGACGCGGTCATCGTGACGACGCAGGACGATCGTGTCGGCTACATGAACGGCGCCGCGCAGCGGCTGATCGCGTCGGGGCGGGACGTGACCGGATGGCAGCTCTCATCGCTCTTCAACATTGCCGAGCAGCCGGTGCGGGGATCGTTCCAGAGCGCCGATGCCGACGACGAAAGCCGGCTGCAGCAGCGGCTCCTGGTGCGGCCGGATCATTCCAGCGTGCCGGTCTCGGTGGTCGAGACCCCGATCGTGCATGCCGGCGAGCCGGCGGGCCGCGTCATGATCATTCACGACATGACCGCCGAGCGGCGGCTGGTCGAGGAACTGGCGTGGGCTGCGTCTCATGACGCGCTCACCGGCCTTGCCAACCGGCGACAGTTCGAGTTCGAGCTGCACAAGGCGATGACGGGCTCGGCGGCCATCGGCGCCGATCTGATGCTGATCGACCTCGACCAGTTCAAGATCGTCAACGACACCTGCGGCCACATGGCGGGTGACCGGCTGCTGAAGCAGGTGGCGAAGCTGCTGGCCGCGGAGGTCGGCGACAAAGGGCTGGTTGCGCGTCTCGGCGGCGACGAGTTCGGCATTCTGCTGTGCGATGATGGCTCCGCCACACACGACGTTGCGGCCGATGTCGCGGAGCGGATCAGGGCGGTGGTCGAGCAGTCGAGCTTCGTCCATGAGGGCTCGAGCTTCCGGATCAGCGCGAGCATCGGTCTGGTCGCGCTTGCCGACAGCGCCGGTGTGCAGGACGCGTTGCGGCTTGCCGACGTCGCCTGCTTCCTCGCCAAGGACAAGGGACGCAATCGCGTCCAGGAGCACCGTCCGTCCGATACCGGCATGGCGGTGCGCGTCGCCGAGATGAGCTGGGTCAATCGCATCCGCAAGGGATTGGACGAGGGACGCTTCTGCCTCTACGAGCAGGAGATCCGTCCGATCAACGGTGCGCTGAGGGGCAATGAGCGGCGCGAATTGCTGCTGCGGCTGCGCGACGAGAGCGGCGCCCTGGTGCCGCCCGGCAGCTTCCTGCCCGCGGCCGAACGCTACGGCCTGATGCCGCTGATCGACCGCTGGGTGGTTCGCCGCGCCTTCGAGATCATTGCCGAGCGCAAGCACCACCCGCGCAAGATTGCGAGCTACGCCATCAATCTCTCCGGCGCCACCATCGGAGACGGGGACTTCGTCGACTTCGTCGCTGAACTGTTCGCGCGGTATGATGTTTCGCCGGCATTGGTGTGTTTCGAGATCACCGAGACCAGCGCCATCTCCAATCTCGATGAGGCGCAGACGTTCATTGCGCGGCTGCGCGAGATCGGCTGCAGCTTCTCGCTCGACGATTTCGGCACAGGCATGTCCTCGATCGCCTATCTGAAGCACCTGCCGGTCGACATCATCAAGATCGACGGCTCGTTCGTGAAGGAGATCCTGAACAGCAAGGTCGATCGCGCGATGGTCGAGATGATCACCAAGACCGCGAAGATCATGCAGAAGCAGGTGGTCGCCGAATTCGTCGAGAGCCTCGCGATCCTGGACGAACTGCGCCAGATCGGGGTCGACTACGCCCAGGGTTACGCCATCGGGAAGCCGGTCCCGGTGCTCACCCTCCGGGAAGAAAAGATCGCCTGAGCTGCCAAAATTGTCCCGAAACGGGACTTTTTCGGCCATTTCAGCCCGCCCGGGGCTGATTCCCGGGCACTTCCATCCGAAAAACGTTTAAAAATCCTGTCGTTGCCCGCTTCGTCTCGATTATGCCTTACTCTAATTCCCTGATATGATGAGCGAACGGTGAATCCAACGTGGGCCGGGTAACAGGCCCCAGAGCACCGACTTGGGGATGATGGGTCAACGTACGACGAAAGCAGCCGCGCGTAAGTCGAACCGCGGCGTGTCTCTGGTGGGCAGCACGGCGTTCGCCGTGAGCGCACTCGTCCTGTCGTCTGGCCTTGCCGCCTGGATGGTCGGCATCGACCCTACCGCATGGCTGCATGGACCGGCACTCGCCAACACCACCGCCTCGCTGAATTTCGACGATCGCTTCGGCTCTCGCTCCACGATCAACACGGCCTCACTGTATTATCCTCTGCGCCGCGGGTTCCGTTCGAGCCGCGGCGATTTCAATTCCGAGTTCGGGCAGATCGAGGACGCGCTGGCCGGCCAGCTACGTGACACCCAGACCGAACTGCCGACCAGCGAGCCGGCGACGGCATCCGTCGCGGCCACCACCACCACGACCGCGGCGTCCGCCGTGCCGATGCCGCGATCGCGGCCGGCCGTGGCCAATCTGCTCGCGCGCAACGATCAGCCGCTGCCGCCACAGGCACCGGTGCAGCAGGGCGACAACCGGACGTTCCTGCAGAAGATCGCCGACATGATGCCGGGCAAGCTGCAACTGGCCTCGCTGGATCCGAATGACGGATTGTCGTCCGGTCCGAGCCTCGATCTCGGCGCGCTCGGCTATGACAGCACCACGGCGGTCTACGACATCACCGGCCGCATCGTGTACATGCCCGACGGCACCAGGTTCGAGGCGCATTCGGGTCTCGGCAATCTGCTCGACGATCCGTCGCATGTGAGCGCCCGCAACGCCGGTGCGACACCGCCCGGCGTCTATGAGATGAAGCCTCGCGAGAAGCTGTTCCACGGCGTGCCGGCGCTGCGCATGACCCCGGTCGATGGCAGCGATACGTTCGGGCGTGTTGGCCTGCTCGTGCACAGCTACATGCTCGGGCCGAACGGCGACTCCAACGGCTGCATCTCGGTCAAGCATTACGACAGATTCCTGCAGGCCTATCGCAGCGGCACGATCAAGCGCATCGCGGTCGTGGTCAGCATCAAGGACGTCAAGTCGGCCTCGACACGCGCGGCGTCGAACTCGTAGCCGCAGACCAGCGCGGCCGGTTCATCGAACCCGTCAATCCCCAGTGAGTCTCCTCGCCTCCGGTGCGAAAGCGCCGCGCGATCCGCCGTTGGTGCGGCGGAATGCGCCGGCAAAACTCTCGCAGCTGCAAATTCCTTAATTTATGTATACATTATATCCCTCAGAACGGATTATAATACCGTATCTTGCTAAATATGAGGGGATAATGTATACAGTGGGTATCCGAAGCGAACCCGAGAGGGCGAACCGATGCCAAAACCCTTTCCAATGAACGCGTGGTACGCGGCCGGCTGGGATGCCGAAATCAAGCACGCGCTGTTGCCGCGGACGATCTGCGGCAGGCATGTCGTGATGTACCGGAAGGGCGACGGTGAGGTGGTGGCGCTCGAGGATGCCTGCTGGCATCGCCTCGTGCCGCTCTCCAAGGGCCGGCTGGACGGCGACACCGTGGTCTGCGGCTATCACGGCCTGAAATACAATGCGCAGGGCCGCTGCACCTTCATGCCCTCGCAGGAGACGATCAATCCGTCGGCCTGCGTCCGCGCCTATCCGGTCGTCGAACGCCATCGTTTCATCTGGCTCTGGATGGGCGATCCCGCGCTCGCCGATCCCGCGCTGGTGCCCGACATGCACTGGAATCACGATCCGGCCTGGGCCGGCGACGGCAAGACCATTCACGTCAAATGCGACTACCGCCTGGTCGTCGACAATCTGATGGACCTGACCCACGAGACCTTCGTGCATGGTTCGAGCATCGGCAATGATGCGGTCGCCGAAGCGCCGTTCGACGTTACCCATGGCGAGAAGACCGTGACCGTGACGCGCTGGATGAGGGGCATCGAGCCGCCGCCGTTCTGGGCCAGACAGCTGCAGAAGCCGGGCCCGGTCGATCGCTGGCAGATCATCCGCTTCGAGGCGCCGTGCACCGTCAATATCGACGTCGGCGTCGCGCCGGCCGGATCGGGCGCGCCGGAAGGCGATCGCTCGCAGGGCGTCAACGGCTATGTGCTCAACACCATCACGCCGGAGACCGAGAAGACCTGTCATTATTTCTGGGCCTTCGTCCGCAATCACCGCATCACCGAGCAGCGCCTGACCAGCGAAATCCGCGACGGCGTCGCCGGCATCTTCCACGAGGACGAGATCATCCTGGAAGCGCAACAGCGCGCGATGGACGAGAATCCGGACCGCGTGTTCTACAACCTCAACATCGACGCCGGCGCAATGTGGGCGCGGCGCGTCATCGACCGCATGGTGGCGAAGGAAAATCCGCCGCAGCAGTTGCAGGCGGCGGAGTAGGGCAAGCCATGGCGGAGCGCGAAGCCGATCGCTCAGTGTCGCACACCGTGCGGGCGCAGCTCGCGCTGCGCGACCTGGTTCTCTCGGGCCGGCTGCGGCCGGGCGAGCGCATCTCGGAGCTGCAGGCGGTCGAGATCACCGGGGTGTCGCGCACGCCGGTGCGGATGGCGCTGGTCCGGCTGGAGGAGGAAGGCCTGCTGGAGGCGATCCCGTCCGGCGGCTTCATGGTCAAGGCGTTTTCCGAGCGCGACATTCTCGATTCGATCGAGCTGCGCGGCACGCTGGAGGGCCTTGCCGCGCGCTTTGCCGCCGAGCGCGGCGTCTCGTCGCGCGATCTCGAACCGCTGAAGGAATGCCTCAACGAGATCGACGGCCTGGTGCGGCAGGACCCGATCTCCGTCGAAGCGTTCTCGTCCTATGTCGCGCTCAACGCGCGCTTCCACGCGCTGCTCACCGAGCTGTCGCGCAGTCCACCGCTGATCCGGCAGATCGATCGCGCCTCGGCGCTGCCGTTCGCCTCGCCGAGCGGCTTCGTGATGGCGCAATCGGCGTTGCCCGAGGCGCGTCAGATCCTGCTGATCGCGCAGGACCATCATCGCGTGGTGGTCGACGCCATCGAGAATCGCGAGGGCGCGCGTGCCGAGGCGATCATGCGCGAGCATGCCCGGCTTGCGGCACGCAATCTGCGGCTGGCGCTGCGCAACCGCACGCACCTTGATCTGCTGCCGGCGCTGGCGCTGGTCACGGCCGGCTGAACGGAGCGCGCCATGCGATTCATCGAAACCTGGACGTCCGCCACGCTGCTTGCGACGCGCGATCTCACGACCGGCATCCGCGAATTCCTGCTGCGGCCGGACAATTTCACCGGCGCGCCTTATCCCGTCGGCAGCCACATCGATGTCGGCGTCACCATCGAAGGCCAGCCGCAGACCCGATCCTACTCGCTGGTCGGCGAAGCCGATCCGCAAGGTTTCCGGATCGCGGTGCGACACGCGCCGGATTCCCGCGGCGGCTCGCGCTATATGTGGTCGCTCGCGCCGGGGGCGCGGCTCACCATCACGCTGCCGACGTCGCTGGTGCAGCTCGACTGGACGCGGCGGCAATTCTGCCTGATCGCAGGTGGCATCGGCATCACGCCGATCGTCGGTGCGGCGCAGGCGCTGGTTCGCCGCGATGCCGGCGTGACGTTGCACTATGCCGTGCGCACGCGCGGCGATGCGGCCTATCTCGATACGCTCGACCGTCTGCTCGGCGACCGCCTCATCGTCCATGCCGGCGACGAGGGCAAACGGCTCGACCTCGACGGCGTCTTCGCAGGCTTGCCGCAAGATACGATGACGTTGTTCTGCGGCCCGATGCGGATGCTGGATGCGGCACGGCACGCCTGGGAGGCGTCCGGCCGTCCGATGACTGACCTGCGTTACGAGACCTTTGGATCGAGCGGGCTGCTGCCGACCGAGGCGTTCCGCGTGCGGCTCAAGGGTGAGGGGACCGAGTTCGTGATCCCGCGCGACCGCTCCATGCTGGACGTGCTCAACGAAGCCGGCCATGAGGTGATGAGCGACTGCCGGCGCGGCGAATGCGGCGTCTGCGCGATCGACGTGGTCGATGTCGACGGCGAAATCGACCATCGCGACGTCTTCTTCAGCGATCACCAGAAGCAGGAGAGCCGCAAGATCTGCGCGTGCGTCTCGCGGGCCCGCGGCACCATCACGGTGGACACCTTGCATCGCGCCGACGCGCCGTGATGTGCCCGGCCGGTGTGCGGGCGCCCGATCGGCGCTACGCCGCGTGCACCGAGTGCTGCGCATTGTGGTCGAGCAGCGCGGAAATATCGCTGCCCGACATCGGCCGGCCGATCAAATAACCCTGCACCTCGTCGCAGCTGGTCTGGCGCAGATATTCGAGCTGATCGGCGGTCTCGACGCCTTCGGCCACGACGCCGATCTGCAGGTCCTGCGCGAGGCTGATCACCGATTTGACGATCGCGGCGCAATCCGGCTGGGTCAACATGTCCCGGATGAAGGATTGATCGATCTTGATGCGGCTGAACGGCAGCTTGCGTAGATAGGTCAGCGACGAGAAGCCGGTGCCGAAATCGTCGAGCGCGACCGTCAGGCCGAGCTCGAGCAGCCCGTTCAGGATCGCGGGCGCAGATCCGTATTTCGAGATCAGCATCGATTCGGTGATCTCGATCTCCAGCCGGTTCGGCGCGACGTTGGCCTCGGCAAGCGCCTCGACGATGGTCTGCAGGATGCCGACGTTCTGGAACTGGACCGCGGAGAAATTCACCGCGATCCTGATGTCATCCGGCCAGCGCGACAGCATTGCGCAGGCGCGGCGGATCACCCACTCGCCGAGCTGGTGGATCAGTCCGCTCTCCTCGGCGATCGGAATGAAGACGCTGGGCGGGATCAGTCCGCGCGTCGGATGCTGCCAGCGCAGCAGCGCCTCGAAGCCGGTGACGCGGCCTTTACGGATGTCGAGGAACGGCTGGTAGACCAGAAACAGCTGGTCCGCCTCGATCGCCTGTTCGAGGTCGCGCAGCAGGGCGCGGCGGTCCCGCGCCGACTGGTCGTCGCTGGCCTCGAAGAAGCAGATCGTGCCGGGGCCGGATTTCTTCGCCCGGTACAGCGCGATGTCGACATGCTTGAGCAGATCGTGGGACGTGTTGCCGTCCCGCGGCGCGAGCACGATGCCGATGCTGATTGCGCTGGTGATCTCGAACCCGTCGATCGGGAACGGATCGGCGAACGCCGCGACGAACCGCTCGGCGATCGCCAGTGCCTCCTCGGGCCGCGTCAAATTGGACATGATCAGCGCGAACTCGTCGCCGCCGATCCGCGCGACGTGCTCGGCCGCGCGCGTGCAGCGCTGCAGCCGGGCCGCAAGTTGCACCAGGAGTTCGTCGCCTGCCGGATGGCCGAACCTGTCGTTGATCTCCTTGAGGCGATCGAGATCGAGCAGCAGCACGGCGAATTCCTCGCTCGAGCGCTCCAGCCGACTCAGCGCACCGTTGAGCGCCTCATTGAAGGCGACGCGGTTCGGCAGATGCGTCAGCGGATCCTGCCGCACCGTCCGTTCGGCCTCGTGCTGGGCGATGATGCGGCGCCTGAACTCGAACGCATTAAGGAACACGCCGCGCAGCAGCACGGAGCCGTAGACCAGGACGAGGACGGCCATCAGCAGATAGATGAAATCGCCGTCCCTGCCGAGGCAGATCGCGGTGCCGACGAAGATCGGCCCGGTGAAGGCGATCGCGGCGATCGGGATGGTGGAGAAGGCGAAGGCGCCGCCGGCCAGCATGCCGGCGCAAAGACAGGTGATCACCAATTGCGCGCCGCTCGATGCATTCGCGAAGAAGGCGACCGGGACGACACCCCAGGCGGCACCGAGCGCAAATGCATTGCGCACCAGCCGGTGCATGGTTCGGCGCGACACGAATTGCGGCTTGGCGATGCGGCGCGACGCGCGCGCCTGCAGGCCGAAGAACAGCGCGGCGCTGCTCACGGCGGCCGCCCACACCAGCGCAAAGGCCCAATCCGGCGATTGCCACAGCGCAACCGCGAGCACCAGCGCGTTGCAGGCGTTGGCCAGCATGATGCCGAAGGAATAGCCGAGCACGAGCGAAACCTGCTCGGCGCGGATGTGGCCGGCAAGCGCTTCATCTGTCTGTGGTGCGCCGAAGGCCGCGAGGTCACCCGCGAACAGGGCCGCGAAATATGATCTGAGACCGATACGCATCTCACTACATTGCCTGCGCGTCACCACGTCGCCTGCGTGGTTTGACCATGCGCAGGGACCAAGAATTCTCTGCAAACCTTTGACAAACTATGAACTATTGGAACGAACCGTGCCACCGCAGGCTCACGTTTTTGTTCCACCGGCAGGCATCGCTAACAAATCGATATAAATGCGTGATTCGACATCACGGCCGGCAAAGATTGCCCAATGCCACGCGGCTTGATCGCCCGCCGGTTTTTCGCAATGAGTTGGGTCACACGGGCCAGCCACGTCGTCCTGACCGTGCGTGACCTCGCGGCGAGCCGCCAGTTCTACGAAAACGTGATCGGGCTGATCCTGACCGCGGAGGAGGGCGATGCTGCCGCGCCGACTGGGCCGAGGTGCCGCACCAGGGCCGCCGGCAGCGCCGACGAGCTCAATATGCTCGTCGGGCAACTGCTCGAAGGTCTCGGTGCGAGACATCAGTCGTTCCCGGCGACACCAGTCACTTCTTGATGTCGGCTGCGACCAGCACGCGATGACCGTGCAGCAGCTCTTGCAAGGCCTGCAGGGCTGCGACGCCGCACTGGGTGTCCTGCTCGCCGTTGCCGCCGCTCAACCCGATGCCGCCGACAACCTCGTCGTCGACCACGATCGGAAAGCCGCCGACAAACACGGCGAATTTTCCGTCGAAACTCCACTGGATACCGAAGGCCTCGTTGCCGGGCAGGGCAGGTCCGTTCGGCGGCTGGTTGAACAGGTGAGTGGAGCGCTTGTGTCCGGCCGCGGTGAACGCCTTGTTCCAGGCGATCTGCGGGCCGGTGATCCGCGCGCCATCCATCCGCTCCAGCGCCAGCGGATAGCCGCCGTCGTCGGTCACGCAGACCGTCTCCGCAACACCGATCTCGGCGGATTTGCGGATCGCGGCCGCGATCATGTGGCGGGCTTCGGCAAGTTCAAGTTTGAAAGATCGTCTCATCGCTATCTTCCGGGATTGGAGTAGGCGGTCGACCGCGGCTCAGGTGCCGCGGTAGACCGTCTTGATCTGGGTGTAGAATTCGAGACCGGTGCGGCCGGACTCGCGGAAGGTCGAGGTGCTCGACCGTTTCAATCCGCCGAACGGCGCGTTGATCAAATTGCCCGTCGTGGTGCGGTTGATCTTCACCGTTCCGGACTGGATGTCATTGGCGAAATCGTGCATCGCGCGCGGGCTGCGCGTCACGATCGCGGCCGACAATCCATATTCGCTGGCATTGGCCTTGGCGATCGCGTCAGCATAGCTGTCGACCTCGATGATCGCGATGACCGGGCCGAAGATTTCCTCGCGTGCGATCGTCATGTCCTGGGTCACGTCGGTGAAGATCGCGGGTGAGACGAAGTATCCGCCGTCATAGGCGGTACCGGTGAGCCGGTCGCCGCCATGGAGGTGCGTCGCTTCCTTTTTCCCGATCGCGACGTAGCGCAGCACGGTTTCGAGCTGCCTGCCTGTGGCCAGCGGCCCCATCTCCATTCCGCTGGTGAGGCCGCTGCCGATCTTGATCGCCTTCACCTTGGCGAGTAGCCGTGCGGTGAACTCCGCCCGCACCTGTTTCATGACCAGGACCCGGCTGGTGCCCGTACAGGCCTGGCCGGCCAGCGACAGGCCGCCCTTGACGGTCAAATCGACCGCCAGATCGAGGTCGGCGTCCTCCATGACGATCAGCGGGTTCTTGCCGCCGAGCTCCATTTGCGTGCGGGTCGTGAAGCTGACCGCGCGGCAGATCTGCTCGCCGGCGGACGTCGACCCGGTGAAGGAAATCGCGCGAATGACCGGCGGCTCGGTGATGCCAGGCCCGATCTCGCCGGCCTTGCCGGTGATGAAGTTGAGCGCGCCGTTCGGCAGGCCTGCCGCAATCAGCGCCTCCGCCAGGCGATAGCCGCTGAGCGGCGCATCGGACGACGGCTTGAACACCACCGTATTGCCGGTGATGAGGGCCGGCGCGATCTTGCGCGCCGGGATAGAAATCGGAAAATTCCAGGGCGTGATCACCGACACGATGCCGAGCGGCTCGCGCAACGTATAGACCGTCATGTCTGCATCGTCGTTTGGAAACACCTCGCCGGAGAGCGACTGTCCCTCGACGGCATAGAACCGCAGGGTCTGCGCCGAGCGCAGCACCTCGTCGCGGGCGAGGCCGAGCGATTTGCCCATTTCCCGCGTCATCTCCCGCGCGATGTGATCGGCGCGCGCCTCGAGATGATCGGCGGCCCGGTTCAGGATGGCGGCGCGTTTGGAGATCGGCGTCCGCCGCCAACCCTCGAAGGCGGCAGCCGCGGCATCGACGGCCGCTTGCGCATCGGCGGCGGTCGATTCCTGGAAGCGTCCGACCAGGTCGCTGTTGTCGGCGGGATTGATGTTCACGAACAATCTGCCGGACGCGCTTGCGATCCGCTCCCCGGCGATCAGGTTCGGAAATTCCTCGATCCCTGCGCTGCCCGCCGCGGACGCGCGCGCGTTGCGTATCGTCGTTTCAGCTATCGTCACAGGATTCTCCTCAGTGCCAGATCAGGACTGCGCAAGCGGTAGACACCGCGAGCCCGGTCAATACGGGGACCATCGCGGTCCGCACGATCTGGAAGACGGGGACGCGCGCGAAGCCGGCCACTGCGATCAGCGATGACCAGGCCACCAGGGTGCCGCCGCCGGTCCACACCGCGCCCATCTGGCCGATCGCGGCGAGCGTCGCGGGCTCCATCCCGACCGACGGTGCCAGCGCACCCGACAGTGAGCCGGTCAGCGGCAAGCCGGCAAAGCCCGAGCCGTCGATGCCGGTGATCATGCCTGATATCAGGATGCCGAAGGCGACGAAAAACTCGTTGCCCGGTATCCAGGCTTGCGCGGTCTGGATCAGTTCGAACAGCAGGCTCGGCGCCTGCGCCGCGGGCACCCCGAGGATCGGCGCGGACAGGCCCGGCTCGGCGCCGAGAAAGAAGAAGCCCGCGATCGGCAGCACGGAGCCCATCGCCTTGAATGCGAAGACGAAACCTTCGGTGACGTGGTCGGCGCTGGTGTCGAGGAATTTGCGCAAATCATCGGTGATGAAGGATGCGCAGATCATCACGATCGCGGCGACGCCGCCGACCAGTGCGGCAGCGTCGCCGCCCTTGAGGTCGTGGCCGATGCCGAGCTTGGCCAGCACCATCACCGCGATGACGCAGAGAAAGGCGAGCGGGGTCGCAACGGCAAAGAATTTCGACCAGCCTTCGCGGCGCGTCGGCACCCCGGCGAGTTCCTTGTCGATCTGCGCCTGGGTCGCGAGCGGCCGCTGGCCGTCGGCGGTGCCGCGTGCGATCTCCGCTTTGTCGAAGCTGCCTTCCTGCTCCAGCCGCGCCAATTCGCCGTTGCTGGACTGCGCCTGCCAGCGCTCCAGCAGCCTCTCGTCGGCCTTGGTGATCGACTTGCGGATCGAAAAATAGGCGAGCGTCAACGCGATGCCGCCGGTGATGAGCGACAGCACCAGCGCGCGGTCCGCGACGGTGGCGGCGCTGACCGCGGCGCCGGCCGCCTTGGCGCTGATTCCCGGCGCGACGCCGATCACATAGTCCGACGACAGCGCCATGCCCTGTCCGGCGATCGCGATCGCAATGGCGCCGCCGAGCGGCGACAGGCCGGCCGCAATCGCTGCGGGCAGCAGCACCGCGGAGACCAGCGGCACTGCCGGCGTCGGCCAGAAGAACAGCGAGATCACATAGGTGATGGCGGCAAGCACGAAGTAGGCGGTGTGTCCGGTCTTCATCACGGCGCGGAACGGCTCGACCATGCGAATGTCCGAGCGCAGCACCTTGAGCGCGTTCAGCAGCGCCGTCATCAACGCGATCACCAGGAAGATGTTGAACAGCTCCCTGGCGGCGGTGAAGCTCGCATTGAACACGCTGGCGAGTGCCGCGACCGGGCTGTGCGTCCAGGCAAGCGCGACCAGGAGTGTCGCGATCACCGACGGCACCACGACGTTGGCACGCCAGATCATGGTGAGAACGATGACGGCGACGCCGAGCAAATAGACCCAGTGCGCGGCAACGATCGGAGCGTGCTGCATGGCTGTTGCTTCCCCCTCTAATGGCGCGAATAATGTATACTGTATTCCGAGTTGGCAAGCGCAAATTGCGAGCTGGCAATCCGTGCATCGCAGAAGGATGGGAGCATCTCCGACCGCATTTTTGTGCATGAGAAGCACAAAATAGCGGCGATTCAACGCGGTTGGTGTCGGGTGGAATGGAGGGCGGGGAACCCGGCCTTCGGTGTTGACAGGCGCAAAGATAGTATACAGTATACCGAAATCGCCAACCAAAATCGGACCGATGGTCCATTGTCGGGCGGCCATTTCTTCACGGCACAGGAGCGCCACGATGCAAAAGCTGATGGATCACGTGGAATTTCGAGCGGCCCTCGAAAATGCCATCAAGGGAAAGAGCGCCAACAAGGCTCCGTTCAGCGTCGCCTGGGCCAGCGGCAAGCTCAGCCGCGCCCATCTCGCGCGCTGGGCCGAGAACCACTACCACTATGTCGGTCCGTTCGCCGACTACCTCGGCTACATCTATGCGCGGATGCCGGAGCAGTACCAGGAAGCCAAGGACTTCCTGCTCGCCAATATGTATGAGGAAGAGATCGGGGGCGACCGTCATACCGATCTGCTGATCCGCTTCGCGGAGGCCTGCGGCACGACCGCGGCGCGCATCAAGAACCCCGACAACATGACACCGACGACGCGCGGGCTGCAGAGCTGGTGCTATGCGGTCGCGATGCGCGAGGATCCGATCGTCGCCGTGGCCGGCCTCGTGGTCGGTCTGGAGTCGCAGGTACCTTCAATTTATCGCAAGCAGACGCCGACCCTGCGCGAGAAGTACAAGTTCACCGACGAGGAAGTCGAGTTCTTCGACCTTCACATCGTGTCGGACGAGATTCACGGCGAGCGCGGTTACCAGATCGTGCTCGAGCACGCCAATACGGTCGAGCTGCAGCAGCGTTGCCTCAAGATCTGCGAGATCGGCGCTCAGATGCGGCTGCTCTACACCACCGCGCTGTACCACGACTATGTCGCAAACGACATTCCGCTGTCGGAGCTCGATCTTGCCAGCGGCGTCTCCGCCGAAGAACGCGTGCTGTTGCAGGCCTGAGCCGCGGGGAGCAGCGGCGCGATGCCCAACGTCATCTTTCACCGCAATGGCGAGACCTTTGTCGGCGAGGTCAAGGAGAACACCAATCTCGTCGTCCGCGCCGGCATCCGCCAGTTTCCCTATCCCAACTTCCTTTACGGCTGCGGGATGGGGAAGTGCGGGAAGTGCGCGTCGCTGATCATCAAGGGCGGCGAGCACTTGCCGGAGCCGAACTGGAAGGAAAAGAAGCGCCTCGGTGCCAGGATCGAACAGGGATATCGCCTCGCCTGCCAGCTCTGGCTCACGCATGACGTTGAACTTTCGCAGGAGGCAGCCCCGCTGGTCGACGTCGTCGCGCCGGCCGGCGCCGCGGTTGGGAGGACGTGACCGATGTATGTGATACTGACGAGCAAGCCGGGGCAGTTTCGCACCGAGATCGCTGGCGGCCTGCGGCCGCTCGCGGCCTATGACTACCTGTTCTACGGCATCAGGAAAGCGACGTTCGTGATTGCAGAGCTGGTCGAGGAGACCAAGGTCAAGGTGATCGACGAAGCCTGGTCGCCGCCGATCGTGAACGAGGTGCCGTCGAAATTCCTCGAGAAGTTCGAGACGCCCGAGCGGGCGCTGAACGAACTCGAGCACCTCATCACATTCGGTCACATGGATACCAAGCTGCGCAAGCGCTGAGCGGATGGCGGGATGATCGAAGTCACGTTTCTGACCAATGGCGGGAAAACCGTCACTGCCGCGGAGAACAGCAATCTGCTGCGCGTCTCGCTGCGCGAGCAGGGCGGCATTCCGTTCAAGTGCGGCGGCGGCCTATGTGGAACCTGCAAATGCCTGATCGAGAAAGGCATCGAGAACACCGATGCGATCAAGCCGAAGGAGCGGAAGCACCTTACCGACGCGCAGTTCGCCGCCGGCTATCGGATGGCGTGCCAGACCTTTCTCACCGGCAGCGTGAGCGTGTCGTGGGTGCCGAAAGCCGCGGTGCCGGCGGCTCGACCTGTAGCTGTTGACGGCGAATGAGCGCGGCTTGATGGCGTGGAGCCGGCGGTCTAAATACCGAGCAGCGGTCATTCGGCCAGGACTCTGGCAGCTCGCTGGACCTCCGGTGTCCATGCATTGAGCGAAGCGCGACCGGACAGGTCGGTTCATGGCAGGCAAGCTCGGAAGCTCCAAACGTCTCGGCGACGACTACCTCTCCCTCCACGGCAGGGTCATCGAGGAGCTGCGGCAGGCGATCCTGAGCCGGCGGCTGAAGCCCGGCGAGCGGCTGGTCGAAGGCCGCCTCGCCGATGAGCTCGGCGTTTCCCGCAATCCGGTGCGCGAGGCGATCCGCGTGCTGGAGTCGGAGGGGCTCGTCGAGGTGACCGCGCGGCGCGGTGCCTCCGTCATCACGATGAGCGATGAGGAAGCGCGCGAGACGGTCGAAGTCCGCGCGCTGCTCGAGGGACAAAACGCGCGGCTGGCTGCGCGCCGCCGCGAGGAGAGCATCATCAAGCGGATCGCGGCGGTGTTGAAGCAAGGCAACGAGGCGGTCGCGGGACGGCGCTACGACCTGTTGTCTGATCTCAACCAGCAATTCCACCATGAACTGGCGGAGGCCGGCCGCAACCGCGTGCTCGCCGATCTGCTCAAGCGGCTGCGCGAACGCACGGCGATGCTGTTCTCACCTACCGATCCGGTGCGCCAGGCGCGCACTTGGGATGAGCACGCCGCGATTCTGCGCGCCATCATCGCCGGCGACGAGCGCGCCGCCGCCACGCTTGCCGCCGAGCACGTGATGCGGGCCGGCGCGGATTTTCTGTCGAGCCTCCATGTGCCCGATGAGGAGGCCTCGCTGGAGGCGGCGTCGGCGAAATATGGCCTGCCGTCGGGCTCCCGCGTGGATCAAACGACGACCAAGCCGCCGCGCCGGAACCAGCAGCGCGCTGGTACGCGGCGGCAAAAAACAGAGAGCTGAACGCGCCCGCCGGGTTGATGGTTTGTGGCCCGCCGATCCCGCGGGCAAAGGTCCGGTGGTACCGCTGCGGATCGCAGGCTAACTTTCTTGACCGTATCTGCCACGCTCGCTACGTCTCTTCCCAATGCCGGACAGGGGCGCAACCCTGCCGGCCGCGCCGCATGGCCGGGGGAAACCAATGAATAACAACAATCATGGCGCGTCGCCGAACGACGTGGCCGAGTATGATTATGTGATTGTCGGCGCCGGCTCGGCCGGCTGCGTGCTCGCCAACCGCCTGAGCGCCGACGGCAAGCATTCGGTGCTGCTGCTCGAGGCCGGGCCGAAGGACACCAACATCTGGATCCATGTCCCGCTCGGATACGGCAAGCTGTTCAAGGAAAAATCCGTCAACTGGATGTACCAGACCGAGCCTGAGCCCGGCCTGAACGGACGCCAGGTGTTCCAGCCGCGCGGAAAAGTGCTCGGCGGCTCCAGCTCGATCAACGGCCTGCTCTATGTGCGCGGCCAGCACGAGGACTACGACCGCTGGCGGCAGCGCGGCAATGCCGGCTGGGGTTATGACGACGTGTTGCCCTACTTCAGGAAGGCCGAGGATCAGCAGCGCGGCGGCGACAAATATCACGGGGCGGGCGGACCGCTGCCGGTGTCGGACTGGCGGCACCACGATCCGCTGTCGGAAGCCTTCGTGCATGCCGCGGCCGAGGTCGGCATCCCGACCAATCCGGATTTCAACGGCGCGACCCAGGAGGGCGCGGGCTTCTTCCAGACCACGACGCGGCGCGGCCGGCGCGCCTCGACGGCGCGGTCCTATCTGCGGCCGGCGCTGACGCGCGGCAATCTGCATGTCGAGACGTCGGCGCTGGCGCAGCGCGTCCTGTTCGACGGCAAGCGCGCGAGCGGCGTCGCGTACAGGCAGAACGGGCAGTTGCGCACGGCCAAGGCGCGCAAGGAAGTGCTGGTGTCGAGCGGCGCGTACAACTCGCCGCAATTGCTGCAGCTCTCCGGCGTCGGCCCCGCCGATCTGTTAAAGCAGCACGGCATCGAGGTTCTGCTCGATGCGCCCGGCGTCGGCAACGATTTGCAGGATCACATGCAGGTGCGCATCGTCACGCGCTGCGCCCAGACCGTCACGCTGAACGACGTCATCAACAATCCGGTGCGCCGCGTCATGGCGGGCCTGCGCTACGCGGCGCTGCGCAAGGGGCCGTTGACGATTGCCGCCGGCACCTCGGGGGCGTTCTTCAAGACCAGTCCGCGGCTGGCGTCGCCCGACATCCAGATCCACTTCCTGCCGTTCTCGACCGACAAGATGGGCGAGAAGCTGCATCCGTTCTCGGGCTTCACGGCTTCGGTCTGCCAGCTGCGCCCGGAGAGCCGCGGCTCGCTGAAGATCCGGAGCGCGGACCCGGGCGTGCCGCCGGAAATCCGCATCAACTACCTGGCGACCGAGACCGATCGCCGCGCCTTCATCGACGGCATCCGCATCCTGCGCAAGATCCTGGCCGCGCCGGCGCTGAAGTCATACTCGATCGGGGAAGTCGATCCCGGCGCCAAGGTGGTCAGCGACGACGACCTGCTCGAGTTCTGCCGCCGCACCGGCAGCACGGTCTATCATCCGACCTCGACCTGCCGGATGGGCAACGATGCGCTCGCGGTCGTCGACAACAGGCTCAAGGTGCGCGGCGTCGAGGGTCTGCGCGTGGTCGATGCGTCCGTCATGCCGGACCTGATGTCGGGCAATACCAACGCGCCGACGATCATGATCGCGGAGAAGGCCTCGGATATGATCCTGGAGGATGCAAGGTAGGAGTCCTCAGTTCCGTCATCCTGAGGAGCGCGTAGCGCGTCTCGAAGGATGCACGGCCACAGGCGGGCCGTCGACCCTTCGAGACGACGGCTGCGCCGTCTCCTCAGGGTGACGGTGACAGAGTGGGCGTAGCCCGGATGGAGCGAAGCGTAATCCGGGGCCGGTCCATCGACGGAGGAGGGAGACCCGGGCCGTCGACCCTTCGAGACGACCGCTGCGCGGTCTCCTCAGGGTGACGGTGTTAGGTCGGTAACTCGGGCTACATCACCCCTTATACGCGCGCACCCGTGCGACCATCTGCTCGACATGGGCGATCGGCGTCTCCTGCAGGATGCCGTGACCGAGATTGAAGATCAGCCGGCCGTTGCCGAAATTCTCCAGCACATCGTCGACCGCGCGGTCGAGCGCGGCGCCGCCGGCAATCAGCGCCAGCGGATCGAGATTGCCCTGCACGGCGACGCGGCTCTGCACCCGCTCGCGGATCATCGACGGCTCGGCTGCCCAATCGATCGAGACGGCATCGACGCCGGTTTGCTCGACATAGGCCGGCAGCATGCCCGCCGCGCCGCGCGGAAAGCCGATGATCTTTGCATCGGGGACCTGCTTGCGCACCCCTGCAACGATGCGCCGGGTCGGCTCGATCGACCAGCGGGCGAACTCGCGTGGCGGCAGCACGCCGGCCCAGGTATCGAAGATCTGCAGGCAATCGGCGCCGGCCTTGAGCTGGCCGACGAGGTAGTGGATCGAGTTCTCGACCAGGACGTCGATAATCCCAGCGAAGGCGTCCGGATGG
Organism: Bradyrhizobium sp. Pha-3; assembly: GCF_042258615.1. Taxonomy (GTDB): domain Bacteria; phylum Pseudomonadota; class Alphaproteobacteria; order Rhizobiales; family Xanthobacteraceae; genus Bradyrhizobium. The sequence continues at coordinate 1,893,147 of NZ_CP170152.1, forward strand.
CGATAGGCGAGCATCCGTGCGGGGGCCTGGTCCGGCGTGCCCTGTCCGGCCACCATGTAGGTCGCAACCGTCCATGGCGCGCCGCAGAAGCCGATCAGCGTAATGTTTGGCGCAAGCTCGCGCCGGACGCGGCGGAGGGTTTCGAAGACCGGCTCGAGCTTGTCGAAATTGGCCTCGGTGGCCAGCGTCGCGATCTCGCCGGGCGTTGCCAGCGGATCGAGCCGTGGCCCTTCGCCGGCCTCGAAGCGCACCGAACGGCCGAGCGCGTAGGGGATCACCAGAATGTCGGAGAAGATGATTGCGGCGTCGAAGTTGAACCTGCGGATCGGCTGCAGCGTGATCTCGGTGGCGAATTCGGGCGTGAAGCAGAGATCGAGAAAGCCGCCGGCCTTGGCGCGCAGCTCGCGATACTCCGGCAGATAGCGGCCGGCCTGCCGCATCATCCAGAGCGGCGGCACGGCCTGTCGGTGGCCCGACAGGAGGTCAATGAGCGGCTTCTTGGTGGGATCCTGGGGCACGCGAAAGTTCCTGATCACGGTCAAAATTTGGCCCCTGATACACGCTGCGGCGCAATGGGCCAAGGCGGTTCTGGAACCCCCCTCTGCGCAAGGACGTTGTCCCCCGGATTGGAGGGACGCTATGGCCGAGAAATTCGATCCTGCCGCGCATGACAAGTACGCCGAGAAGCCGCACGAGGCACGGGCTGCCGACCGCAAGGCGCGCTCCCGGTTGAAGGAGGGGCTGGAGGATACCTTCCCGGCCTCCGATCCCGTCAGCGCCACGCAACCGGCGCCGTCGAAGCACGACGGCAATCGGGACAATTAGCTCGTATATCGCAGCGATCGCCTAACCACGATGCGAAACGAGTTCAGTTCTGCCAGGAACGGCCCGCCGCGCAGCGGCGGTTCGAGGCGCACCGCGCCCGCATATCGTGGCGCTCCGGACCGGCTAGACCGGACCGCCTTCGGGGCGCTGCACCCGGTCAAATTCGAAGGTCACGCCGAGTCGGCGCTCCAGCCGCCAGACCAGAATGCAGTGCCGCCGGATCGGTTCGCTCTCGATCTCGAGATCGAACGCGAACGGAACTGCGGCATCGCTTTCCACGGCCAGCCCCGCGCCGCCGGTCGAGATGTTGAGCACAAGACATCCAACGCTGGCGTTGCGGAAGAAGATCGTTCCACGCTTCATCAGGACGGTTCGCTGGCTGTCGATCTTGTATCTTCTTATTGTTGCACTCACGCCAGTCTCCTACCCCGATGTGATGCCCAGTCGCGATCGTTCCCCGGAGAACGCTAGAGCGGGATGACTTTTCGTCGAAATATCATCCCGCTCTATCTCTTTGTTTTGAGCATGATCGTTTCGGAAAACCGCTACACACTTTTCCGGATCATGCTCTAGTTCACCAGCACCGCGCCATCGCAGCGGATGCCCAGCACCCAGACGTCGACCTGGCCGAGCCCAATGCCGAGCGTCGAGAGCAAGGACGCCAGCACCTGATCGATGGGGCTCGTCACGCCGTTCAGGATGCTCATCACCAGCGCGCCCAGTCCCGGGATCGGAAGCCCGAGCGGGCCGACATTGATGGTGAGCGAGAGGTCGCCGAGCAGGCTTGATGTGAGCGACGTGAGGAAGTTGGTGGTCGTCACCGTCTTCTTCGTCCCCGACTGGATGTCGCTGTAGCTGAAATTGACGTTGGTCGGCGTGGTGTTGCCCATGCCGGCATGGGCGAGGCCGGTGACGGTGACGAGGCCGAGATTGACCAGCAGCGCCGGCGGCGGATTGGGCTTGGTCGTGAAGTTGGTCATGTCGGCAACCGTGACGTTGCCGATCCAGGCGTCGACGATTCCCGGCGTCACGCCGATCGTGACCTGCGAGGTGTTGATGTTCGGATGGCCGCACGACACCGCGTTGAGTGTCGCGGTGCCCGAGGCGACCTCGACATAGACCGGGAGGTTGATCGCGGAAACGCTGCCGGAGCCGAGCACATTGATCGTCGCCAGGATCCTGGTCTGCGCAGTGTGGACGCTCACGCCCTGGGTGCCCATCGCGATCCAGCTCGAGCCGACCGGGCGCTCGCCGACCGTCGCGATCACGGATACGTTGGCGATGCCGGGCAGCCCGAAATTGACCGAGGTTGCGATCTGATGGTTGCCGTTGGCGATCTGCGCCACCGTGTTGATGAGGTCGAAGACCGAAACGCTGGCGCCGACCTTCGGTTTCTGGCCCACCGTCAGGTTGGCAAACGGGCCGAGGTCGATCAGGGTGCCCGGCGAAACCTTGGCTGAGGAGCCGGTGACGGCCTGGGAGATCGTCGACAGCGCGGTCGTCGCCGCGTTGGCGCCGTTGGTGATCTGCTGCGTGGTCAGCGCCGCCGCCATGATATCGCCGACCTTGACGTTGCTGCTCAGGAGGTCGCTGTAGGTGACGCCGGTCAGGTTGATCCGGGTCGCCAGCGCCGACAGGAAGTCGAGGGCGTCGATCTTGGCGCTGATCAGCGAATTGTAGTCCATCACCGAGAGCGACAGCGTGGTGCCGAGCATCGAGCCGAGCAGCGCGTTGATCACGCCGCCGTTGACGGAGAGCAGCCGCGAGCCGATCTCGAACGTTGCCATTTCGGTCGATGTCGCGGTGGCGGTCGTCGTGATGTTGAAGCTGCTCGCGCCGGTCAGATAGCGCGCGAAGTAGAGCGGGGTCTTGGTCGTCAACGTGACGCGCGCGGCGTTCGGAATGCCGACCGCCGGGGTGACGAAGCGGGCCTGCGGCGCGACGGCGCTGTTTGCGGTGTAGGTCCCCGTCTCGACCTTGACCAGCGCGCTGGCCGGATAGTTGTTCTGCGTCACCGTCGCGGAGGCGGCGTTGACCGGATTGTTCAGATTGGCGGCAGCGACGATCGCGGCGAGGTCGGCGGTGCTCTGGGTCTTGCGCCGGTCGGCGAAGATCGTGCCGAGATCGATGGCAAGCCCGGCGCACCCGATCAGGAGCGTCATCAGGCCAGCACTGATCATCGCGAAGTTTCCTCGTTCGTCGGCGCCGAAGCGCCGCATCAGCATGAGGAAGCCGCCCATGCTAGAATCCCCCGTACTGGATCGCCGCGGAGCGGACGATGGTGCTCGCCGGAGCGGGAACGAAAGGCAGCTTGTAGATGAAGTTTCCGGCCGCGTTGTAGTTGACCGTCACGACGTAGACGTTGGCGTTCGACGGGGACGGCGCGGCATTGACGGTGAGATTGCCGGCTACGAGCAGCGGATAGGTCGATGCGTTGGCGGTGACGTAATTCGTCGCGAGGCTGTTGCGTTCGGTGTCGGTCATTCCGGCGATCGACGACCGCGCCGCTTCGGCGGCGAGTTGCTGAACGCCATGCACCATCGCGAGATACGAACCGAATACAATGATGCCGAAAATGAAGGCGAGAAACAGCGGCAGCATCAGCGCAAATTCGACAGCAGAAGCGCCGCTACGACAGCGAAAGAACCTGGTCATGGCACACCTCGAAACGCAACTAGGGCGCCACGTTGCGAGGCTTTGATTAAGGAAAACTATGAAAACGCTTCCGCGAATCGGCGACGTCAATTCAGATCAATGGCAGCGTTCAAACTTATCGGGTGGGCGACCCGTTATGGGGGGATCAGAATCTTTGATGCCATGTCCGCAGAAACCCGGGGTCTGATGGTGTCGAGGTGCCGCGTGCGTGTGCAGATGCAGTCGTCCGATACCGTAGCACTACGTGGCAATGCACGTAACAATACATATGACCTGCAATTGCAGGGGCGATGCAACAAATTGAACCTAAACGAAAGTGCAACCAAATGTTAGTATAGCTGAATCACATACTGGAGAACGTAATTGCGTCCCGTGCTGAGATTGGAGGGCTCGCGATGCACAGACCACGTCAGCATTTGAATATTCCGACAGAGATTGTTCGCACCGTCGTTGCGATTGCAGAGACGGGAAGTCTATCGAAGGCTGGCGAGCGTCTCGGCCTCAGTCAGCCGGCGATCAGTTCGCAGATCAAGCGACTACAGAGCCTCGTCGGCGGCGCGCTCTTCGTCAGAACGGCGAACGGCACCACGACGACGGAGCTTGGCAAGGTCGCCGTGCAGCAGGCAAGGCGAATCCTCGAAGCGAACGACCAACTGCTTCGGCTCGGCGGCAATCACGAAGGACCGCAGCCGTTGCGACTCGGAATGAGCACGATGCTCGCCGACGAATTCCTCAAGCTGCATCCGGCCGACGCACTCGCCGACGTGCTGGTTCACGCCGACATGTCGCCGATCGTCATCAGAGGATTGATCGACGGCTACATCGACATCGCATTCGTCTACAGCAACCCTTCGCTGGAGAACGAAGACGACGTGACGATCGCCGCCGAAGCCGACGAGCGCTCGGTCTGGGTACGATCACGCGATTTTGTTCTGAGGCCGGGCGCGCCGATCCCGATCCTGGCGTGGCCGGGTGACGACTGGATGATCCGGACGCTCACCAAGCACAGCATCTCATACAAGATCGTGTTCAGGAGCCCGAACCACCAGCTGCGACTGGAAGCCGCACGGGCCGGATACGGCCTGACGGCGTGCCCCGAGCGGATGATCCCGTCTTCGCTGATCTCGGCGAAGGACTATTATCTTCCGGAGCTTCCGCTGCAGAAGCGCCTGCTGTGCGTGCGCCCGGGCCTCGAGGGAAGCCGCGCGACGGCGATGGTGCAGCGGTTGTCCAGCCTGTTCTTCAGCGGCGCGAAGCCGATGCGTCAGGTGAGCAGCATGTAATCCGGTGCCGCCGGACACCGGCGGCGCCGATCAGTAGTGCGGTGGTCGCTCGTTGGCGGGGCCCGGCGCCTGGCGTTCGGCCTCCTGAAGACGGTCGCGCAGCTCGGCGAGCTGGCGCGTCAGCGCGTCGATCTGCTTCCATTGTGCCGTGATGGTCTGGTTCAGCGTCTCGATGGCTTCGTCCTGGTAGGTCAGGCGGACCTCCAGCGCATCGATCCGCTCGCTCAGCTTTGCCGCGTCATTCATGCACGGCATCCTCGTGCCCGCGCTCGCGCAGTCCGTGGCCGAGCGCGACCCGTTCGTCGAACACAAAGCAGTCGCCGCGCCAGCGGCTGTCCTGCCGCGGCGTTTCCTCGAGATATTTCAGGATCCCGCCCTTGAGGTGATAGACCTCGCTGAAGCCTTGCGCGAGCAGATAGGCGCTCGCCTTCTCGCAGCGGATGCCGCCGGTGCAGAACATTGCAATCCTGCGGTGCTTCGCGGGATCGAGCTGCCGTGCGGCAAATTCCTTGAACTGTCCGAAGCTCGCGATCTTGGGATCGACCGCGCCTTCGAAACTGCCCATCGCGACCTCGAACGCGTTGCGGGTGTCGAGCACCATGATGTCGGGCGAGGCGATGAGTTCGTTCCAGTCGCCGGCGTCGACATAGGTGCCGACCTGCCGCGTCGGATCGACGGTGGTGTCGCCGAGCGTCACGATCTCCTTCTTCAGCCGCACCTTGAGCCGCTGGAACGGCATGTTCGCGGCTTCGGAGAATTTCAGCTCGAGATTGTCGAGGCGGCCGCCGAACAGCGGCCCGTCCTTAAGCTCCGCGACGAAGCCATCGATGGCTTCGTCGCTGCCGGCGATGGTTCCGTTGATGCCCTCATGCGCGAGCAGCACGCTGCCCTTGAGATCAAGGTTGGTGCAGAGCGCGCGCAGCGGCTCGCGCAATGCGCGGAAGTCGGGCAGCGCGGCGAACTGGTAGAAGGCGGCGACCTTGAGCGGCATGGCCGGGGTTTATCAGGCCAGCCAGATCGGCGAAACCCCGCAAAGCCATGCATTATCGGGATAATTCCTCTGGCATACCATGCATTGCCCTGCCGGGGACGAATGTGCCATGTACGTCGTATCCCCTTGGCATCCACCCGCCGCAGCAGCATCAGACCATCACGATCAAGCGAGCTCTCCATTATGAGGAATTTCCACTTCGCCGGCCGTTCCACGGTCCACGCCCAGAACGCGATGGTCGCAACGTCGCATCCGGAGGCGGCACTGGTGGCCATCGAGGTGATGCGCGCGGGCGGCACGGCCGCCGACGCTGCGGTTGCGGCGTGCGCGCTGCTCGGCGTCATCGAGCCGCAATCGACCGGCATCGGAGGCGACTGCTTTGCGCTGATCCAGCCGAAGGGCGAGGGCAAGATCACGGCCTATAACGGCAGCGGCCGAGCGCCGATGGCCGCCACCGCCGACTGGTATCTCGAACGAAAGATCCATTCGGTGCCGCTGACCTCGGCGCATGCCGTCAGCATTCCCGGCGCGATCGACGCCTGGGACGCGATCCTCAGGGATCACGGCAAGTTCGGCTTCGATCGGCTGTTGCAACCCGCGATCAAGGCGGCCGAGGAGGGCTATGTCGTTGCTCCGCGCATCGCCTTCGACTGGAAGAACGGTTTTGAGAAGCTGAAGAACGGCACCAACACCGAGCGCTACCTGCTGCCGCACGGCAAGCCTGCGGTCGCCGGTGACGTGATCCGCCAGCCCGAGCTCGGCAAGACGCTGCGCGCCATCGCGCAAAAGGGCCGCGACGCCTTCTATGGCGGCGAGATCGCCGCCGACATGGTCGACACGCTGCGCGGCATCGGCGGCCTGCATACGCTGGAGGACTTTGCGGCGCATTCGACCGAGACGACCTCGCCGATCGGCACGATGTACAAGGGCTACGACGTCTGGCAGTGCCCGCCGAACGGTCCCGGCATCACCATGCTGGTCATGCTCAACATCCTGTCGCGCTTCGACCTGCCCCAGTTCAAGCCGCTCAGCATCGAGCGCTTCCACCTCGAGGCCGAGGCGGCGCGCATCGCCTACATGATGCGCGAGCAGCATATCGCCGATCCCCAGCACGTGCATGTCGACGTTGCCGGCATCCTCGCCCGCGAATTCGCCGACGAGCACATCAGGAATATCCGGATGGACCGGCTGCTCGAGCTGCCGAACGTGGCGCCGCCGATGAATCCCTCGACCGTCTACATCACGGTGGTCGACAAGGACCGCAACGTCTGCTCCTTCATCAACTCGATCGCGCATTCGTTCGGCTCGGCGATCGTCTCCAACAAGACCGGCGTCCTGCTGCAGAACCGCGCCGGCGGCTTCCGCATCCAGCCCGGGCATCCGAACTGCATCGCGCCCGGCAAGCGTCCGCTGCACACCATCATCCCGGCGCTGGCCACAAAAAACGGCCGCGCGGTGATGCCGTATGGCGTCATGGGCGGGCAGTATCAGCCGGTCGGCCAGACCCGCGTGCTGACCAACATGCTCGACTATGGCTGCGACATTCAGGAGGCGATCGACATGCCGCGCGGCCTGCATTACGAGGGCGTCTACCAGCTCGAGGACAGCGTGCCGGCGGAGATCGTCGAAGGCCTGAAGAAGATCGGCCACAAGACCACCAGCGTGGTCGCGCCGCTCGGCGGCGGCCAGGGCATCTGGATCGATTGGGAGAAGGGCACGCTGACCGGTGGCTCCGATCCGCGCAAGGACGGTTGCGCGCTCGGCTACTGATCGGATCACTATCAATCAAGGAAGGACGTCCCAGATGCAATCTTCACGACGCACGATCATCACGACTGCATTCGCCGGCCTTGCGGCGGCAGTCTCCACGTCCGTTGCCGGCAGGACGGCAATGGCTCAAACCGCAGGAAAGCCCATGACCACAGCTTCAGGCCTCCAGATCATCGACAGCAAGGTCGGCACCGGCGCCTCGCCGAAGACCGGCCAGACCTGCGTCATGCACTATACCGGCTGGCTCTACGAGAACGGCCAGAAGGGCAAGAAATTCGACTCCTCCGTCGACCGTAACGAGCCGTTCGAATTTCCGATCGGCCAGGGCCACGTGATCAAGGGGTGGGACGAAGGCGTCGCCACCATGAAGGTCGGCGGCAAGCGTACGCTGATCATCCCGCCGAACCTCGGCTACGGCGCGCGCGGCGCCGGCGGAGTGATCCCGCCGAATGCCACGCTGATGTTCGACGTTGAACTGCTGGGCGTAAAGTGACGTGATGGCCGTCAAGTAACCGGCCCGTAACAAGAGGGGCGCAGCGATGAAGATCTCGATCCTCGACGATTATTTCGACACGCTGCGCACCCTCGATTGTTTCCGCAAGCTCGACGGCCACGACGTCACGATCTGGAACGATCATGTCCAGGACGTCGATGCGCTCGCCGAACGGCTGCGCGACACCGATGCGCTGGTGCTGATCCGCGAACGCACCCAGATCCGCACCCCGTTGCTGGAGCGGCTGCCGAAGTTGAAGCTGATCAGCCAGCGCAGCGTCTATCCGCATATCGACATCGACACCTGCACGCGGCTCGGCATCATCGTGTCGTCGGGCCAGCATGCCGATACGCCGTCCTATGCCACTGCCGAGTTCACCTGGGGCTTGATCCTCGCCGCGATGCGGGCGATCCCGCAGCAGATGGCGGCGCTGAAAGCCGGCAAATGGCAGATCGGCGTCGGCCATACGTTGCGCGGCAAGACGCTCGGCATCTACGGCTATGGCCGTATCGGCGCCGTGGTCGCGGGATATGGCAGGGCGTTCGGCATGAACGTGCTGGTCTGGGCGCGCGAACCGGCGCTGGCGAAGGCGCGTGCCGACGGCTATGAGACCGCCGCCAGCAAGGCCGATTTCTTTGCCCGCTGCGACGTGCTGTCGCTGCACATGCGGCTGGTCGGCGCAACGCGCGGCATCGTCAAGGCGGAGGACCTCGCGCGCATGAAAGACACCGCGCTGATCGTCAACACCAGCCGCGCGCCGCTGATCGAGCCGGGCGCGCTGGTCAACGCGCTGCGCGCCGGCCGGCCCGGCATGGCCGCGGTCGACGTCTATGAGAAGGAGCCGCTGCGCGACACCGCCGACCCGCTGCTCAACATGGATAATGTGGTCTGCACGCCGCATCTCGGCTACGTCTCGCGCGACGAATACGAGATCCAGTTCACCGATATCTTCGATCAGATCGTGGCCTATGCCGCCGGTGCGCCGATCAATGTGGTCAATCCGGATGTGCTGGCACATCCGCGCCCGCGTGGCTGAAGCTCCGCAAGGCCAACGCGCGGCAGCGCCGGAACGTTCTGATTTTCTGCTCGCCTGCGCGCGTGCTTTTCGGTAGCGTTCCACGCACGAAACTTGACCAACGAAAGCAAGAACGATGAGCGGTTCCCACGATCACACCCATTCTCACGACCACGATCATCACCATCACGACGACGAGCGCTGGAAGCACGACGGCGTCCGGGTGATTCCGGGTAACCAGCTCGATCCGAATGTGCCCTCGACCGCCGGCATGGACCGCAAGGCTGCGATCAATTTCGCCCGGGTCGGCGCGCAGAAATTGTGGGCAGGCACCGTCAGCATCAAGCCGGACGCCAAGACCGGTGCGCATCATCACGGTCACCTCGAAAGCATCATCTACGTCGTGAAGGGCAAGGCGCGAATGCGCTGGGGCGAGAAGCTGCAGTTTACCGCGGAAGCCGGCCCCGGCGATTTCATCTTCGTGCCGCCCTACGTGCCGCACCAGGAGATCAACGCCAGTCCCGACGAGGTGCTGGAATGCGTGCTGGTGCGTTCCGACGGCGAGGCGGTCGCGATCAATCTCGACATCGAGCCGGTCGAGAAGCCGGAGAACGTGCTCTGGGTCGATCCGGTGCACCGGCATCCCGACGAGAAGAAATAAACGTCGCGGCGCAGCCGCGACGAAAGATAATAACAACAGGGAGGCCAGCATGACGCTCGTTCGCTACGAGAGCGCCGACCACGTCGCAACCATCACGATGGCACGGAGCGAGAAGCACAACGCGCTCAACAACGCGTTGTGTACCGAGCTGCGTGACGCCTGGCTGCGGTTTCGGGACAGCGACGATCGTGTCGCGGTGCTGGCTTCGTCGGAGGAAAAGTATTTCTCAGTCGGCGCCGATGTTGGTGATCTCCCCGCCAACATGTGGCACGCCGTGCCTGGCCTCGGCGTCGAGCTGGACAAGCCGGTGATTGCAGCGACATCCGGCTGGGTCGTGGGGGGCGCGTTCGTGCTGGTGCAGATGGCCGATCTGTGTGTGGCCTCGGAGACGACGCGCTTCATCTACCCCGAGGGAAAGATCGGCACCACCGCGGGCGGCGTCTCATCGGTGATGGCGCGGATGCCGCACAAGATCGCGATGGAGTTTCTGCTGGTCGGCGACGAGATGTCGGCGGAGCGCGCCTTCCAGATTGGTTTCGTCAACAAGGTCGCGCCGAAAGGTCAGCACCTCGCGCTGGCGCAGGAGATGGCTGCGAAGATCGCCGGCAATGCACCGCTGGTGGTCCGCGCGCTGAAGAAGCTGGCCCGCGAGGCGATGCCGAAGGGACCCCTTGAAACAGTCGCCGACGCGCGGCGGTTGCTCGATGAGGTCAGGGACAGCGACGATCTCAAGGAAGGCGTGAAGGCCTTCGCCGAGAAGCGCAAGCCGAGGTTCACGGGGAAGTAGCGCCGTCATTGCGAGGAGCCAACGGGTCGCGCGAACGCGCGCCCGATGACAGGCTCCGCGACGAAGCAATCCATCTCTCCGGTGCGCGGCGCGATGGATTGCTTCGCTTCGCTCGCAATGATGGCGTCTGAAGACTATACGAACACGCGGTGATCGATCACACCGTTCGGCACGACATAGCCGTAGCGCGTATTCGACGGCTCCGCGCCGGCCTTCTCATACTGCGCCTTCATCATCGCGAAACGGTCGCCCCTGATGTCCAGCATCGCGCGCTTCGGCTGGATGTTGTAGAGCCGGGCATTGTTGTCGCCGAAGATCGCCGTCTTCACCGGTCCGTCGGCAGGCCCAAGCGGCGCGTAGCCGAACTTCTTCTGCATCACTTCGGGGATTTCCAGCCGCCGCAGGCCCTCGATCTGCCATTGTGGCGCGCCGGTCCACAGCGCGTCGGTACCCCAGCAGACGTGGTCGACGCCGAGGCCCTTGATCAGGGTGCCCATCAGCGCGGCGCAGACGTTGGGCTCGGCGACCAGCGTGGTCGCGAACAATTGCCCGACATCGCCGTAGACATTGTTGACGCCGTATTGCGCCGGGATGTCGGCGAGGTCGGAGGTCCAGGCGATGCGGCCCGTGCGCTCGAATTCGGCCAGCGCGACCTTGGGATCGCCACCGACATGGCGATAGGCCGAGTGGTAGATGACGAAGTTGAGCTGTGGCCAGTCCCTGGCCGCCTGGCCGACATCGGCAACGTCGGCGAAGCCGCGCAAATTCGGATACTGCTTCTCGATCCCGGGTGGGAACAGCCCCTTGTGGACGCAGACATTCTTGATGCCCGCCTTCACCATCTTCTCATAGCCCTTGTAGGCGACCTTCTCGTCGTCCAGCCGCCACGGATAGCGGCTGATCTCCTTGTGGGTGTTGTCGCCGATCGTATAGCCCTTGCAGGATTCCGGCCTCAAGGCCAGCGCAGCATCGAGCTTGTCGAGCCAGCCGGGCTGGCCGGGCGTGAAGATCGCGTGACAGAACACGCGGCGCGAGCCGGCCTCGTCGTTCATCTTCTTGCGCGCATCGGCCATCTGCTCGTTGGTCAGGAACCAGTCCTGCTCGATGTCCGACGGCGCCGAGGAGATCAGCGCGATCTTGGTGTCGGAATCGAGAAACATCTCCTTCTTGTAGTTGTTGAACTTCAGATCCTCGATGGTCTGCTCGTGATCGTTGAGCTCCTTGTTCCAGCCGGCCTTGCCGACCGCCTTGCGCATCTCCACGAAGCCCATGATGCGAGTGTCGTCGCGCAGGAAATGCGTGTGCATGTCCATGATGAACTGGTCTTTCAGTCCGTTGGCGCGCTCTTGCGCCATCGCGGGCGTTGCGGCCTCGGCCGGCGTCACGTCGAACAGCTCCCCATAGACCTGGTTCATCGCGACAAAGGAAGCGGCCATGCCGGCCGCGGTCTGGAAGAATTTTCGGCGATCGAGACCCTGCTTGCCGCCGAGATCGTCGGCCATTGCCAGCAACCGTGCCTCGACCTCGCGCTGCCGTTCGTTCTGCGGGTCGGGATAGAACTCGTCGCTGGAGACGATCTGGGTCGGAATCGGCGTCTGGTACTGGCAAAGTTCGGAGGGCATCAAGGCGGCAAGTTCTTCGTCGGTGAGATTGCTGCTCATTCTTCGCTCCCGCATCTCGCCGGATTTTTCCGGTCGGACCGCGGCGGAGACTAGGACCAAGTCCGTCCGTCGTCCGCGCCGATTGCCGGAAACCGCGTTCACAAAATCGTGCATCGCAGCCGCGGCCGCGAGATGCCGGCTTCGTACAACCGGTCATGCGCGCTGCTATGCTTGATCGCACCGGATCGGACGAAGAAATCCGGAAGGGAGCGAACCATGATGCCAGCAGACCATTCGCGGCGCACCATCATCAAGGGCATCGGCGTGGCGACGACAGCCGGAGTGCTCGGCGCAACGCCGGTGCAGGCCGCGACCGCATTTCCTGCCGAAGGAGAAATATGGAGCAACGAATACTGGGCGAAGAAGGGTGACATCCCGCTGTGGATGTTCCGCAAGCGGATCGGCGCGCCGAAACCGGGCGAGCCGGCGCGGCCTGTGGTGTTCTTCGTCCACGGCTCGTCGGTGACATCGAGGGCGTTCGACCTCACGGTGCCCGGCAAGGGCGAGTATTCGCTGCTCAATGTCTTTGCGCGCTACGGCTTCGATTGCTGGACCATGGATCACGAGAACTACGGCAAGTCGGGCCGCACCTCAGGCAATGCGGATATCGCGAGCGGCGTCGAGGATCTGAAGGCGGCGGTCGAGGTGATCGCGCGCGAGACCGGCGAGCGGCGATATCACTTCATCGGCGAATCCTCCGGCGCGCTGCGGGCAGGTGCGTTCGCGATGGCCGCGCCCGAGCGCATCGATCGCCTGGTGTTCGCCGCCTTCACCTACAAGGGCGAGGGCTCGCCGACACTGGCGAAGCGCGCCGAGCAGCTTGCCTATTACCGCAGCCACAACATGCGCAAGCGCGACCGCGACATGATCCGATCGATAGCGACCCGCGACAAGCCGGGCACGTCGGACCCCGCCGTGGTGGAAGCGTTGGCCGATGTGGAGATGCAGTTCGGCGACCAGATCCCGACCGGCACCTATCTCGACATGACCGCCAATCTGCCGGTGGTACATCCGGAGAAGGTGCTGGCGCCGGTGCTGCTGGTCCGCGGCGAGTATGACGGGATCGCGACGGTCCCCGATCTCGAGGAGTTCTTCAACAAACTGCCGAATGGCGACCGGCAATTCATCATCCTGCCCGGCACCGCCCATTCTGTGGCGCTGGCCACCAATCGCGAGCTGTTCTGGCATGTGACGCGGGCATTTCTGACCATGCCGGCGCCGATCGTGACCTGACGCGGCCTGCGTCAGGACGCCGCAAGAAAAATCTGCGCGGCGATGTCGGGATCCGGCTATGCGGTTCGTCCTCGGGGCATAACCTGCAAAAAGGAGCGCCTTTCATGGCTAAGCCGACAATGATCTTCGTCAACCTGCCGGTCAGCAATCTCGCCCGTGCCACCGCCTTCTATGAGGCGATCGGCGCGACGAAAAATCCGCAATTCTCCGACGACACCGCCTCCGGCATGGTGATCTCCGAGACCATCCATGTCATGTTGCTGACGCACGACAAGTTTAGGCAGTTCACGCCGAAGGCAATCGCCGATGCCAGGACCACGAGCGAGATGCTGATCTGCCTCTCTGCCGAGAGCCGCGAGGCCGTCGACGGCTATGTGACCAGGGCGAAGGGTGCGGGCGGCACCGCCGATCCGTCGCCGCAGCAGGATTACGGCTTCATGTACGGCCGCAGCTTCGAGGATCCCGATGGTCACATCTGGGAAGTGATGTGGATGGACGTCGAGGCCGCGATGAAGGCGCAGTCTGCAGCCACCGCGTGAGCCGCCGCACAATGCAGGCGTTCGAAGCCGGCAATGAGCGACAGTTGGCAATCCGCTTGACGGATTGAGACAGCACTTCAGGCAGCGGAGATGCCGCCCGCCCGGGCTTCGGTCATGGCTTGGGCGGCTTTTCTCCCTGAAGGCAGGTCGGCTTGCCGGCAGCCGGGGACCGGAAAGTTCAGTTCGACCGTGGTGCCGCCGCCAGGCGTCTCGCAGAGGGCAACGGTGCCGCCGTGGGTGGTCATCACCTGGGAGACGATCGAAAGCCCCAACCCTGTTCCTTCCGTGCGGGTGCTTCCGCGCTTGAAGGGCTCAAGCAGCAGTTCGGGCTGACCGAGTTGGAGTCCCGATCCGTAGTCAATGACGCTCAACCGCGCTGGTGCTCCGACTTCGATGAGGACGGAGCCGCCTGCGCTGCCGTGCGTTACGGCGTTTCGGATCAGGTTCGAGAGCGCGACGGCGATCGCGGTTTCCGAGCCACGCACCCAGACCGGGTGACGGGGCTCGATGAATTCGACATCGCTTCCGTTCTTCAACGCCATCGGCACGTGTTCGGCCGCAACCCTGCGCGCAAGCGCCGCAAGATCCATTTCGATCAGTTCGGCAGGTTCTGCGGAGATACGCGCCAGCTGCAGCAGCATGGTGACGATCGACGACAGCTTCTGGTTCTCGGCTATCAGCCTGGCACGCAACGGAGCGTCCTCGACCTGCTCGAGTATGGTGCGCGCATTGGTCAGGGGCGTACGAAGTTCGTGTGCCGCATTCGACAGGAAATTTCGTTGCGCTTTCGAAGCGACGTCTATTCGCGATAGCGCGCGATTGAAAGCCGCGACCAGAGGCAAGAGCTCGGCCGGCGCATCCTGTTCCGGCAGTCGTCGGCCATCCGAAACCCCATCGATCATCTCGGCGGCCGCCGCCACGGCCCGGACGGGACGCGCGATCAGCGACGGCACGAAGACCATCGCGGTAAACGCCGTCGCCGCCAGGACAAGGATGATGGGGAGCGCAACGATCGTCGCATCGGTGAGCATTCCGGTCGTCAGTTGCGCGGCCGTATAGGCCACGCCACCGGTTTCAATCCACACCTCACCCACGGGCGTATTTCTGACGACCGCCATCTTCCTCAGATTGGTGGTTTCGCCGTCAAACGCGTAGGCGATGAAACTCGTCCCGTCACGCGATGTCTGGGTCTTTTGCGGACGCCACTTCGGGATTGGGCCGTAGGTGACCTCTCCACTCTTGTCGGACACGACATACCAGAATGTCGGGAAGCTGCGGGTGATCTCGTCCAGCCTCGATGTCCGTTTGAGCGCCAGTTGCCCGGCCGCGTTGCGGATGACGGCTTCCTTCAATGCATCGGCGACGTCGGCGGCGGCCCAGGTGCCGTCATCGTCGCCGCCAAATCGGATCAGCAGTGCTGCCGCGCAGAGCAGCATGATGGTCGTCACGGCGCCGATCAGCGTCGCGGACAGCACCGCGATCGAGCGATGGACGCGCTTGAGCCTTTGCCATTTCAAAATCATCATTCGCCACTCAGCAGATATCCGAGGCCACGGACCGGTTTGATGACGACCTTGCAGTTGGCCGCGCGAAGGCGCCGGCGCAGCCGCGAAACGTGAGCCTCGATCGCGTTTGATTGAATTTCGTCATCAAAGCTGTAAGCGGCAACTTCGAGAGTCTCGCGCAGGACAACGCGCCCAATGCGCCGAACCATCGCTTCCAGGATCGCCAGTTCACGCCGCGGGACAACAATTGGCGCATGGTCGACGCAGACCTCGCGATTGAGGACGTCGTAGCTCAGATTGCCGATGCGAACGATCGCCCCTCTATCCAGAAACAGACGTCGCAGCACGGCCTTGGCTCGCGCAATCAGCTCGATCGGTTCGAATGGCTTGGCCACGTAGTCGTCCGCCCCGTCGTCGAGGGCGCGCGCAATATCAAGGGGATCATCAAGTGCGGTCAGCACGATCGTCGCGGGGCTCGGCTTCTGCTGCTTAAGGTCGCGCAGCAAGGCCAGACCGTCGCCATCCGGCAATCCGCGGTCGATCACGACGAGTTCAAAGCTTCGCACGGCGACCGCAGCGCGGCCCTCCTCAAGCGTCGTGACCATGTCGGATGCGCCGAAGGCCGTAGCCAAAGTATCCCGCAGCCATGGCCCGAGCTGCGGGTCATCCTCCACGACCAGAACGCGCACCGCCTTCTCCCCAATGTAAACTAATGTTTCTACCATTACAGACGGATTACAATAAGATTACGGCCGGGAAGAAAACCGCGGTGTCCTCGCGAATATGTTGATGTAATTGGCCTTTTCCTGGAGGCTCGACCCGCCATCCGGAATGGCCGTGGCGATCGGATCGACCCCTGATGGGGCCCGTCCGAAAGACTCAATCAGGGGTGCCACACACATCGGCGCTCCGGAGCCGATCAGCGTCATGACAGCGAGCGGGCTTTCGCATGCGCATCCGCTCTCGGCGATTTCCCCGCCAGAGACGTCGATCAACATGACCGGCGAATGATGGCGCCTCGGCGCGCGCAAGACAGAGGCGTGAATGGAGTCGCGTCAGGCTATCGTAATGGTCGCTGTGAAAAAGCATGGCGGACAACGCGGCTCGCATCGCGCTTTCCGATCTCCGTCCCCAGGCTTCCGAACGATATGCCGGTCGATTTTGCGTTCTCAGCGATGGCCAAGCGGTCGGATCGCAGCCCGGCGCCTTGGCGCCGTCCGTTCAATCGATGGCTGGAGGGAGTAGAGGCGGGGTGGTCGGTGCCGCTGCTGCTCGCCTGCTTCGTCGGCATCTGGACGGTGTATCTGTCGGTGGCCTATCACGGCGCCGGCCTGCATCCGGACGTGCTGGAGACCTGGACGTATGGCAGGCATTTCGCGTGGGGTTATCCCAAGCATCCGCCGTTGATGGGGTGGACGACCGGTGCGTGGACCTTGGTGTTTCCGCTCACCGACTGGTCGCTGCAGTTGATGGCGATGACAAATGCAGCGTTGGCGTTGTGGTTCGTCGATCTCATCGCAAGAAGGTTTGTGACCGGCCACAAGCGCCTGATCGTGCTGCTCCTGCTGATGCTGACCCCGGCATACCAGTTTCACGCGCAGCGCTTCAACGCCAACGCCGTGTTGCTCGCGGTCTGGCCGCTTGCAACCTACTGCTTCCTGCGCGCCTTTGAAACGAGGGCGCCGCTCTGGGCGATTGCTGCGGGGGTCACGGCGTCGCTTGCAATGCTGGGCAAGTACTACTCCATCTTTCTGATCGCCAGCTTTGCGTTGTCGGCAATCATCCATCCCTTGCGACGAGCCTATTTCACGTCCAGTTCACCCTGGATCTCCACTGTTGTCGGGCTGATCGCGCTATCTCCGCATCTGCACTGGTTGGCCACGACGGGCGCGGAGCCTGTCCACTATGCCGCGACACATGTGGGGGCCGATTTCCCCCATTCACTGCGGGATGCCGTCAATTTCCTGTTGGGCCTTGCCGCTGCGACGAGCGTGTCCGCCGTGACGTGGGCGATGATCGCCGGGTATCGAATAAAGCGCCTTCCTCGGGATCTCGCGGCGGCAGATCCCAATCTGAAGCTGCTCGGCCACGTTGCGATCGGCACGATCGCTCTTCCTTTCATCACGTCCATATTGCTCGGCACCGACCTGCCGTCGCTATGGGCGCTTCAAGGATTGTTTCTGTTCGCCGTAGCCGTCGTGTGCAGTACGCGCTATCGGATCGAGCGGTTCTATACGGTGAATGCAGCGCTGCTGGTCGCCGGAATAGCGATCGTCGCCACCGTGATGGCAGCCCCTGCCCATGCGCTCTACCGCAACAGCTACGGTTATGAGGAAGGGCGAAACGTCTATCACCAGGCCGCCGACGAACTCACCCGGCTGTGGCACGAGCAGATGGGCACGCCGCTGTCGATCGTCGGCGGCAACGATAGCCTTGGGGTTGCGGTGGCCTTCTACAGCTCCGATCACCCGCATTACGGCGAGCCTTTCGCCTACCAATATTCATTGGCGTTGCCTCGCGAGGTGACACCGGAGCGCGGCTGGGCGGCGCTCTGTTTCGATGACCAGGACGATTGCCTTGAATGGACCGGGCGAATGGCGGCCCACGCCGGAAGCTATGTCAAACGCGAGTTTTCCGTTCAATCGAGCCTGTTCGGAATTCCAGGCATCAAGCGAAACCTCGTTGCGTTCCTGGTGGCGCCGCGTCGTGAGCCGGACGATGCACCGCCAAGCCTCGTCAACGATGCCGGTCAGGGTGGAGGACATGTCTCTCCGCAAACAGTGCCGCCGCTCCGCGCGGAGCCGGATGTCGCGCTGCCGGAAAATCAGCCGCCGGGAAATGCGCCGCAGACAAATGATCCAGGAGCCAACATGCTGGTGCATCATGGAGCAGCAAAGCTCTTCGTCTTGATGCGCTGATCACGCTCATCCCGGAATGCCGCCGTGACGATCGCGCGCGTAATCTTGCGGTAATCGGCCCCCGCTTTATCGGCGGCAGGGTCAAGGGCGTCATATCACGAAGGATAGCGGTCCATGCTTATCAGGTTGATTTGCATCAGCCTCGGCGTTTGCGCCATCATCGGCGCCACCGCGGTCGCACAGACATCTCCATCAACGACCGGTTCAACCCACCCGGTCCCCGCAACACGAGCGTCGATCGGTCACGCCGACAAGATCAACCTCAACACCGCCCCTGTCAGCGAGCTGGTGAAGCTTCCGCACCTCAGCGTGCGCGGCGTCACTGCGATCACGGAGGCGAGAGCAAAGTCAAAGTTCAAGGATTGGAATGATTTCGTGGCCCGACGGGTTGTGCCGCGATTCGTCAGGAACGAGCTCAAGGAGCTCGTCACGTTCTAGAGGGGCTCTGTCGATCGCTGCCAAGGGGCGGGCGCAGTTGTTGAACGCGACGCGTTTGCGGCCGGCGGCTTGTCGCCGCCGAACCGATTGACTACCGTCGATCGGCGGATATGCGCGGCGATTGCGTGGGGCAGGTGATGCGCGAGCGGACTGACGGTTCTTCTTTTGCATCGAGGGTAGACCTGGTGATCTGGCCGGCCGTCGTGGCCATCCTCGCGGCGGGCATCGGCTTCTCCTGGAATCCGACGCCGATGGCGCAGCTGCTTGCGGCGCTGTTCGTTGCGTGCGGAATCGTGCACGCCGTCGTCTCCTATGGATCGCGGGCCGCGCTTGTTTTCTTCGCGATGAGCGTCGCGGTTGGATTCGTCATGGAGAATATCGGTGTCGCCACCGGATTCCCGTTCGGCCGATATCATTTCGAGATCGGTGCTGGTCTTCCGAACGTCGGACGTATCCCGTTCGTCGTCGGCCCGATGTGGTTTGCTGCGGGCTATTTTTCCTGGGTCGTCGCCGCGACCCTGCTCGGCGGGGCCGACCGTCAACTGGATCGCCGGTTCAACCTGGTGGTCCTGCCTGTCGTCGCGGCGTTCGTCACCGCGCAGTGGGATCTGGTGGTCGACCCTCCCAGCTCGACGATCGCCAAAGCCTGGATCTGGCACGAGGGCGGAGCCGTGTTCGGCGTGCCGCCGTCGAATTTCTTCGGCTGGCTGTTGACCTCATGGCTGTTCTTCCAAGGATTTGCCTTGTACCTGCACCATCGCAGCGGTCCGCTCAGGCCCGATCAGGTCGCCGATCGCAAGCTGCGCCTGATCGGCATCCTGTTCTATGTCTGCGGCGGCATCACGCATGTCGTGCCATGGATGTTGGGACAGTCCGGAGACATCGTCGACCTCGCGGGCCAGTCCTGGCGCTTGCAGGATATCCGTGGCGCGACCGTCGTGATCATGGTGTTCACCATGTTCTTCACGTCGCTGTTGGCGCTGATCCGGTTGCTCGACGGTGCAGGTCCGGACCAGCGGCCCCGTTCTAATAACTGATCCGCAGCCCCACGCCGCCGTGAAGCGTGTTGCCGACCGGCTGTGGCCCGGCAGTGCCGTTGACGAAGAGGTCGGCGATCCAGCCCTTGGTGATGCGGAAGCCGACGCGGCCGCCATATTCGAACCAGCCCTGGTTGCCGATCGTCGGCACGATGGTGCCATCGCCGGTGACGGTGGCGACGATGCCGGAATGGCTGGCAAAGGATTGCACCCAGCCGCCATTAATGTTCGTTTCGATGTTCGATCCGAACAGATGCGTCCACTGGCCGCCGATCTTGACCAGGCTGGTGCGATCGGTGCCGTCGGCGATAGTGGCGTCGAATGGATTGAAGGCAACGGCAGGATCGCTGTAGCCCTTGACTCGCTGCCAGAGCTGCCAGACCTCGACCGAAGCCGCGACTTCGTCGCGCGCCGACAGCCGGCTGATCCAGCCCGCGCGTCCATACACGCCGTAGTTCTCGCTCGAAGTCTCGCCGGTGACCGACACCGGGCCGAGACTGGTCGCATAGCTGCGGGTGTAGCGCACCTTCTCCGACGGCGAGAGAATGGTGCCGACGTCGAAGAACGGCCGCGACGAACCCCAGTCGACGAAGTCGTAGCGCAGCGCGAAGGCGCCGATCGGCGCGCTGGTGACGTTGTAGCCGCCCTCGCCATATTGCGTGTAGGCGATGCCGACGAGCAGCGACAGATTCGGTGTAATGGTCTTGCGGCCATGGATGCCGGCCGAGAAGGACCCCGCGGAACCGAAGGCACTGATGCAGTCGTCGCAATTGATCTGTTCGTTGACGCCGAGCAGCACCGATCCGAGCACGCGGTTGGTGATCATCTGGTTGAAGCGCTGGTCGGCGAGGTTGTTGATCGAACTGCCGCTCGACGGCGCGCCGGTGATCGGTGTCGGCGACGGGCTGGGCGTTGGTGTCGGCGTGGGCGTAGGCGTGGGTGTTGGCGTTGGCGATGGTGTGGCAGTAGGAGTCGGCGTCGGCGTTGGGGTCGATGTACAGTTCGGCGACGCTGACAGCGTATCGGAATTCGTACAGTTCGGCGTCGGACTCTGCGCCTGAGCCGGCGCAGCCCACGCCTGCAGCATCGCGAGCGACAGCGCCATGGTCAGGACCGCCGACAGGACCAGGTGATGGATACGCCGTGCCATCGTCACCGTCCGCACAGCATGCCGGTGGGATCATCCTCGACCGGCGGCGTCACCGGTGACGCGTCCGCGAACTGGGTGACGGTGCAGAGGCCCGCGGCCTGGGTGCAGGTCGCGGCAAAGGTCCATGGCGGATTGTTGGTCTTCTGGATCGTGGTGCGGCCGCCGCTCGAGGTGATGATCGCGGTGTCGCCGGGCTGGGTCAGATCGATGCATTGCCGGTTCGACGTACACACCGTCGATGCGCCTTCCTGCAACACCACGGTGGTCCTGCCGCGCTGTGACAGGATGTCGAGTACCGTGCCGCGAACGCCGATGGTCGCAAGCGGCGTGGTGATCGTGTAGGCGGCCTTGTTGGAGTGGCCGGTGACGAACCGGAACGCTCCCGAGGTCAGGCGGATTGCGACATCGCGATAATGATGCTCGTCGTCGAACACGGTGCGATCGAGCTTGAGCGAGGCATTCGGTCCGAGCGACAGGTTGGTGCTGTCGGCCATTACCAGCCGCGCGGCGCTCTCGAGGCCGGTACGCACCGTCTCATCGCGCAGCAGCGCGTCGCCGACATTGATCGGCGTGGTCGCGGCCGCAACGCGGACGACCTCGTTCTTCACCATGGCCGCTTCGCCGACGCGCGTTTGCGCCTGAACGGGATGAGCCGTCAGTGCGACCGCAAGACCGAGTGCAAGTAAGGAGAAAAAGCTGTGGCGCGAATTCATTGCAATACCGATCGACCTAACCCTCTCATCGTACCGGATCGCGGACGCAGCTGATATTGTATAATTGTCACAAGCCGTGTTGAGTTACGCCGGATGGTGAGTGCCGATGGATTCGAGAATGCTCGCGGTTGCGGACATCAACGTGAGATTTGATCACACTCGTCACATACATCACACTCGCGGCCCTCGTAGCTCACACTTCGCTCACACTGGCTCCCCTCGCAGCGTGCTCGCCCTTTGATCATCGCATCCGAATCTCCTTCTGTTCTGCGGCGTCCGGTCGCACGCACGGCGATCGTCGCGACCATCATCTTCATCGTCGCCCATGTCGTGCTGCTGCTTGGGATCACCACACCGAACAAGCTCTATTTCGATGAGGTGCATTACGTGCCGGCGGCGCGCCAGATGCTGTTGCCGGTGGTCGAGGGTCCGATCCTCAACCCGATGCATCCGCCGCTCGCCAAGGAGATCATCGCGCTGTCGATCAAGGCGTTCGGTGACGTGCCGCTCGGATGGCGCTATCCCGCGGCGCTGTTCGGAGCGCTCGTGCTGGTCGCGGTCTATCTCGGCGCCCTCGCGCTGTTCGCCTCGCAGGAGCGTGCCATCGCGGCCGTGCTGCTCGCCTTCTTCAACCAGATGCTGTTCGTGCAGTCGCGGATTGCGATGCTGGATATTTTCGCGCTCGCCTTCTGTCTGTTCGCGATCGCGGCCTTTATCCACGGCTTCAGGCAGAAGCGGCCGCAGTCTGCCTTTGCGCTGGCGGGATTGGCCGCGGGCCTTGCGATCGGCTGCAAATGGAGCGGGCTGTTCGTGCTCGCGACGTGCATCGCGATCGTGGCAGTGATCCGCCTGATGCAGGGCTGGCGCACGCGCTTCGCCGACGCCAATGCGGAGGACTGGTACCGGCCGGACCTGTGGCCGGATTTCCGTCTTCTCCACTTCATCGTCTGTTTCGTGCTGATCCCGTCGGCCGTCTATCTCGCGAGCTTCGTACCGCTGTACGGCTTCTCGCTCACTGACCTTATCGAGGCACAGCGCCGCATCTTTGCCGACAACACCACGACCGCGATCGCGGGCCACACCTATATGAGTTCGTGGCCGTCCTGGCCGTTCCTGGTGCGTCCGGTCTGGTATCTGTTCGAGAAGGCCGGCGATGACAGCTTCGCCGCGATCGTGTTTCTCGGCAATCCGCTGATCCTGTGGCCCGCGTTGATCGCGCTGATCGTCGCGCTGCGCGACTGGATCGCGACCCGCAGTCGCGATGCGTTTCTCGTGCTGGCGTTCTATCTCGGCCCGTATCTCGCCTGGGCGCTGCTGCCGCGCACGCTCGGTTTCATCTATTACTATCTGCCGGCTGCGACCACCGCGAGCTTCGTGCTGGTCTACGCCTTGACGCGGAAGGGGGCGCCGCGCTGGCTGTTGTGGGCCTTCGTGGCGGTCGGATGCGCAGGCTTCATCGCGATGCTGCCGATCACGGTTGCCGCCATCGGGACGTCGATGGCGACCTTCAACCGGCTGATGCTGTTCCAGAGCTGGATTTGAATCTGTCTGAAACAAGCGATCTGCCTGCCAGGGCTGGCAGGCGGATCGGAAGTTGGGGAGATTACTGCGACGCCGTCTTGGTATCCATGTTGACGACCTGCACGCGACGGTTGGTCGGGTCCATCGGCGCGTTCGGATCCTTCGGCCGGGTCTTGCCGTAGCCGACGGTCACGAGATCGGAGCCGTTCAGGCCGTAATGCTCGACCAGATAGTTCTTGATGGTGTCGGCGCGGCGTTCCGAAAGATCCTGGTTATAGGCCTCGCTGCCGATCGCGTCGGTGTGGCCGGCGACGACGAAGGTCGAGCCCTTCATGCTGGCATCCGACAGCGCCTTGCCGAGCTCCTGCACCGCCTGGGTCGAGCCCTTGGCGATCTCCGCCGAGTTGTAGTCGAAGTGAATTTCCAGATCGATCTTCGGCTTGTTGGCGGCGATGTCGGCGATCTCCTGGCGTTCGCCCAGTGACAGCGAGCGGGTCTGTCGGTTGCGAACGGTGTTGAGGAAGCTCGCCTCCTTGGCCGAGGCGGCCGGGTCGACCTGCGTGCCGGCGGAGAGGCCGCGGGTGGCCGACTTCGGCTTCAGCGCATTGAGGATCTGGGCGGCCGGAACGGTGTCGCTGCCGGCCAGTGCGACGCCCGCCGTCATCGACAGCGCAGCGCCGATCGTCAAGAGAGACAGGGAAAGGGAGCGGGTCATGGTCTTCGTCCTTAAATGTCAGGCCAGCCAATCCGGCTGTTGTCGTTTTGATGCTGGGAATCTAGGACCGGTTCAAAAGCGCGAATGTGATCTAGATCACGGTTGAGTGTGCCGGGCCCGGTCTCGTGCCGAGGAAGGGCCGGCGACGGAGAGGAGAGCATCTTGGCCCACGTCAATCGCGTCCTCCGCTCGATCAACGACGAAGGCGCTTCGCGCTGCGTCGATATCTTCGTTCGCCCGGAAGGGACGATCGGCTTCGAGGAATATCGGCGGGACGTGGAGGATGGCCGCGGCTGGTTTCCGATTGGCGGTCATTCGTCCCGGGTCTTTCATGAGGAAGGCGCCGCGCTCGCGGCGGCGATGGCGGACGTTTCCTGGTTGCGCCGGGCCGTTGGATCGGACTAGCCGGTCCGAAGTGCCGGCCAACGTCCGGAGGGCGATGATCATGCAGGGCTGATTTCCCTCGCGCGGCTCTCCACAGCGTCGCGAATCTCACTACATTGCCTGGGCAATGCCCCGCGCCGCCGAACCCTTATCCCTGAACAATGCCGCCGCCCGCCATATCTGGTTGCGCGCGCAACGGCTCGATACAACGGCACCGTTTGGGGAGGGGGCATCAGCCGTGGCGGCGGCCGTCGACCATCTCGGCTATGTGCAGATCGACACCATCAACGTGATCGAGCGCTGCCATCACCACATCCTGTTCACCCGGATTCCGGACTATCGCCGCGCCGACCTCAAGCAGGCGCAGAGCCAGGACAAGAGCGTGTTCGAATACTGGACGCACGCGCTGTCCTACGTGCCGTCCAAGGACATCAACATCTTCCTGCCGGCGATGAAGGCACACAAGCGCGAAGGCCACAAATGGTTCTCGTCGGTGACGCCATCGGATACGCGCAAGGTGCTGCGACTGCTGCGTTCCGGTCCGCTGACCATCCGCGACATCGACGACGACGTGCTGACCGAGAAGGAGCATCTCTGGCAGAGCCGCAAACCCTCGAAGCGTGCGCTGCAACTCGCCTTCTATGGCGGCGTGGTCACGATCAGCGAGCGCGCAGGGATGCTGAAGACCTACGAGCTGATGACCAGGCATTTCGGCTGGGACAAGCCGCCGAAGCCCGCACCGGCCTCGGCGCGGATCGCCTATCTGCTCGACCGCGCGCTGCGCTCGCAGGGCATCGTCAGCCTGGACTCGATCTGCCACCTCGACGCGCCGAGCAAGAAGGCGGTGCGCAGCCTGATCGAGGCGCGGGTGCGCCGCAAGGAGCTGGTGCGGATCGCGCTCGATGGCGCCGGCAAGCAGGAGCATTGGGCGCGGCCCGAGGTGCTGGAGGAGACGGGCGAGGGTGATCCCGCCCTTGTTCACATCCTCTCGCCGTTCGATCCCTTGATCATCCAGCGCAAGCGCACCGAGCTGTTCTTCGGCTACGGCCACAGGTTCGAGGCCTATGTGCCGAAGGAGAAGCGCCTGTTCGGCTATTTCGCGCTGCCGGTGCTGGTCGGTGACGACATCGTTGCCGCGCTCGACCTGAAGACCGACCGGCAGAACAGGAAGCTCCTGATGCAGAAATGGAGCTGGGTCGGCAACGGCAAGAAGCAGGCGGCGCGCAAGGAGCTGAAGCGCCGCATCGAGGAGGAGCTCGACCGCTTCGAGCGTTTCCAGCTCGCGGAGTAGGGCTAGCTCTCCGTCATTGCGAGCGGAGCGAAGCAATCCATCGCGCCACAAAGCGGATAGATGGATTGCTTCGTCGCTATCGCTCCTCGCAACGACGCCGTGGAAAACGCCCGGGTTCCCATCTGGCCTGTGTGCTATCAGTTTTTGCCATTGCTCAATGCGGGGCCACCCAATAATCCTCAAGGCAAGCAATAGCTTTGGGGGGAACAGATGAGCCAGACCGCAACCGCTGCGCCTGATCGCGGCGCCCGCAGCGAGATCGAGACGTCGACGATCCGCGCGATCTCCTGGCGGCTGATCCCGTTCCTGATCCTGGCCTACTTCTTCTCCTACCTCGACCGCGTCAATCTCGGCTTCGCCGCGCTCACCATGAACTCGGAGCTGAAGTTCTCGCCGGTGGTGTTCTCGTTCGGCGCCGGCATCTTCTTCATCGGCTATTTCATCTTCGAGGTGCCGAGCAACCTGGCGCTGGAGCGGTTCGGCGCCAGCAAGTGGATCGCCCGCATCATGGTGAGCTGGGGCATCCTCTCGGCCTTGATGGCGGCGGTCTATGACGAGCACAGCTTCTATGCGCTGCGATTCTTCCTCGGTGTCGCCGAGGCCGGCTTCTTCCCCGGCATCATCCTCTATCTCACCTACTGGTACCCGGCCGAGTATCGCGCGCGCTTCCTCGCCGCTTTCGCGCTGGCGGTGCCGATTTCGACCGTGATCGGCGCTCCGATCTCCGGCCTGTTGCTCGGGCTGGACGGCGTGATGGGGCTGAAGGGCTGGCAGTGGCTGTTCGTCATCGAGGGCATCCCCTCGGTGCTGCTCGGCATCGTCACCTGGTTCTATCTCACCGACCGGCCGGAGAAGGCCGATTGGCTCTCGGCCGAGCAGAAGGCCTGGCTGAAGGCGAAGCTCGACGCCGAGGTCGCGGCCAAGCAGGCGGCGCAGCATTTCACGCTTGGGCAGGCGCTGTCCTCGCCGAAGGTGCTGGCGCTCAGCGCGATCTATTTCGGCTTCGTCGCCGCGCTCTATGGCATGCAGTTCTGGCTGCCGCAGATCGTCAAGGCGTTCGGTCTCACCAACGCGCAGACCGGCTTCGTCACCGCGATCCCCTATGCGTTCGGCACCGTCACGATGATCTTGTGGGCGCGCCGTTCCGACGCCACGCGGGAGCGCGTGTTTCATGTCGGCGCGCCGCTGTTGCTCACGGCGCTGGCGCTCGCCGTCTCCAGCTACATCACCGATCCGACCATGACCATGGTGGTGCTGACGGTCGCCGCGATCGGCGTGTTCTGCACCTTCGCGGTGTTCTGGACGCTGCCGACCGCCTGGCTGTCAGGCACCGCCGCCGCCGGCGCGATCGCGCTGATCAACTCGATCGGCAACCTTGCCGGTTTCGGCGGGCCCTATCTGATCGGCTGGGTGAAGGAGACGACCGGCAGCACGTCGACCGGCCTCCTGGTGCTGTCGCTGCTGCCGCTCGCGGCGGGCCTCCTGGTCTTCCTCGGCAGCCACGAAACCAAGACCGAGTTCGCGAGCGCGAAGTAGCGATGACGCGAGCGCCGTGACGGTTGCTACGACTTGGCCGTACCTAACGGGTTGCCGTAGCCCGGATGGAGCGAAGCGCAATCCGGGGTCGCCGTGTGCGGACCGTCCCCGGATTTCGCTGCGCTCCATCCCGGCTACGCAATTTCCAAAAATCCCCGCTTAACCCCGCGTTAATTACTGCCGTCCTCACGAATTGGTTATCACTGACGAATATTGACATTCATCAGTGATAAATCGATACTCTTCATCAGTCGTCAGCCCGATGGAGATTTCAGATGTTCGTTCGTTCCGTTTTGTCGAGCTATTACAGGCTCTTGACCGGAGCAACGCTGGCTTTCGCGGTGTTCGCGCTGACCGGCTGCAATGACAAGGCGGCCGAAACGGCCGATCCGGGACGCCCCGTTCTGGTGGCGACCGTCCATTACGAAGCCGAAACCCCTGAGCGCAGCTTTGTCGGCACCATCAAGCCCCGTATCGAGGCCGATATGGGCTTTCGGGTTACCGGCAAGGTGGCCAAGCGGCTGGTCGAGGTCGGACAGACAGTCGACGTCGACCAGCCCTTGGCCACCCTCGACGAGGTCGATTTGAAGCTGCAAGCCGAGCAGGCGGAGGCGGAATTCCGCGCCGCCACCGGCGTGCTGGCGCAGGCCGCGGCCGCCGAGCAGCGCGCCAAGGATCTGAAGGTCAAGGGCTGGACCACCGATGCGGCGCTCGATTCCGCCAAGGCGGCCGGCGACGAGGCGCGGGCGCGGCTGAACCGCGCCGAGCGCTCGGTCGAGCTGACCAGGAATTCCCTCTCTTATGCAACGCTGGTGGCCGACACGAGGGGTGTCGTCACAGCGACCATGATCGAGCCCGGCCAGGTGGTTGCCGCGGGCCAGGCCTCGATCCGTGTCGCCCGACTTGGCGAGAAGGAAGCTGTCGTCGCGATCCCCGAGACGCTTCTCGCTCGTGCCAGGTCGGGCGTTGCCACGGTGTCGCTGTGGTCGGATGCAAAGAAGACCTATGCGGCCAGGCTGCGCGAGGTTGCGCCGCAGGCCGATCCCGCCACCCGCACCTATCTCGCGAAGTTCTCGCTGCCCGACGTCGACGAGGCCGTCTCGCTCGGCATGACTGCAACGCTGACCCTGGCCGACAAGGCGACCGAGCGGGTGGCAAAACTGCCGCTGTCGGCGCTGTACAGCCAGGGCGGCGATCCCTCGCTCTACATCGTCGACGACAAGGGCGACATCACGCTGAAGCCGGTCAAGGTGAAGGCCTATGAGAGCAACAACGTCGTCATCTCCGGCGGCGTCGACGATGGCACCAAGGTGGTCGCCCTCGGCGTGCAGAAACTCGATCCGAGCCAGAAGGTCCGGGTCGTCTCGTCGCTGTCGTTCTGATCAATCGTCCGTCATTGCGAGCGAAGCGAAGCAATCCATCTCGCCGCAAAACAAGTGTGGATTGCTTCGTCGCTGACGCTCCTCGCAATGACGGGTGCAGCGAAATCGGTTCAGGGACCTGGTCTAGTACTTGGAGAGTTCGATGAAGCGCTTCAACCTTTCGGCCTGGGCGGTCAGCCATCCGACGCTGGTGCTGTTCCTGATGATCATCCTCGGCGCCGCCGGCTTCTTCTCCTATGAGAAGCTCGGCCGTGCCGAGGATCCGTTCTTCACCGTCAAGGTGGTGAACGTCTCGGTGATGTGGCCGGGCGCGACCTCGCAGGAAATGCAGATGCAGGTCGCCGATCCGATCGAGAAGAAGCTGCAGGAGCTGCCGTTCTTCGACAAGGTGCAGACCTATTCCAAGCCGGGCTTCACCGCGATGCAGGTCTCCTTCAAGGATTCGACCTCGCCGAAGGACGTGCCCTATCTCTTCTATCTCATCCGCAAGAAGCTGGTCGACGTGCAGGGCGAGCTGCCCTCCGGCATCCTCGGTCCCGTGGTCAACGACGAATTCTCCGACGTCGATTCGATCCTCTATATGATGACCGGCGACGGCGCCAACTATGCGCAGCTCAAGAAGGTCGCGGAAGGCTTCCGCCAGCGCCTGCTGAAGGTGCCTGGAGTCACCAAGATCGACCTCTACGGGATCCAGGACGAGCGCATCTTCGTCGAGTTCTCGCATGCCAAACTTGCGACGCTCGGCATCACGCCGCAGGCGCTGTTCGATTCGCTCGCCAAGCAGAACAACGTCACGCCGGCCGGCACGGTCGAGACGTCGTCGCAGCGCGTACCGCTGCGCGTCACCGGTGCGCTTGACGGCGTCAAGGCGGTTGCCGAAACGCCGGTCGAGAGCAACGGCCGCGTGTTCCGGCTCGGCGATATCGCAACCGTCTCTCACGGTTATGTCGACCCGCCGAGCTTCGTGGTGCGTCAGGAAGGCAAGCCGGCGCTCGGCATCGGCGTCGTCACCGCCAAGGGCGCCAACATCCTCGAGCTCGGCAAGGAGGTCCAGCAGGCGACCGCCGAGTTCATGAAAGCGGTCCCGCAGGGCGTCGATATCCAGCAGATCGCCGACCAGCCCAAGGTGGTCGAGCACGCCGTCGGCGAGTTCGTTCACTCCTTTGTCGAGGCGCTCGCGATCGTGCTGTTCGTCTCCTTTGTCGCGCTCGGCTGGCGCACCGGCATCGTGGTGGCACTCTCGGTGCCGCTGGTGCTCGGCATCGTCTTCATCGTGATGAACGCGATGTCGCTCGATCTGCACCGCATTACGCTCGGCGCGCTGATCATTGCGCTCGGCCTCCTGGTCGACGACGCCATCATCGCGGTCGAGATGATGGTGGTGAAGATGGAACAGGGCTGGGACCGCATGAAGGCGGCGTCCTTTGCCTGGGAATCCACCGCGTTTCCGATGCTCACGGGAACGCTGGTCACAGCCGCTGGCTTCCTCCCCATCGGCTTTGCCAATTCGGCGGTCGGCGAATATGCCGGCGGCATCTTCTGGATCGTGGCGATCGCGCTGGTCGCCTCCTGGTTCGTCGCGGTGATCTTCACGCCCTATATCGGCGTCAAGCTGCTGCCCAACATCAAGGTGCACCAGAACCACGATCCGCACGCGATCTACGAGACGCGGATGTACCGCGGCCTGCGCAGCGTGGTGCAGTGGTGCGTCAATCACCGCATCAAGGTGGTGGCGGCGACCGTCGGCGTCTTCGTCGCCGCGATCATAGGCTTCGGCCACGTCCAGCAGCAGTTCTTCCCGCTGTCGGAGCGGCCCGAACTGTTCCTGCAGCTCCGTCTGCCCGAGGGTACCGCCTTCAACGTCACCGAGAAGGCGGTGAAGCAAGCGGAAGGGCTCCTGAAGGACGACCAGGACATCCAGACCTACACCGCCTATGTCGGCCAGGGTTCGCCGCGCTTCTGGCTCGGCCTCAACCCGCAGCTGCCGAACGAGGCCTTTGCCGAGATCGTCATCCTCGCCAAGAACGTCGAGGCGCGCGAGCGCGTCAAGGCGAAGATCGAGCAGGCTGCCGCCGACGGCGCGCTGAACGAGGCGCGGGTCCGGGTCGACCGCTTCAACTTCGGTCCGCCGGTCGGTTTCCCGGTCCAGTTCCGCGTGATCGGGCCCGACGCCAACAAGGTGCGCGACATCGCCTACCAGGTGCGCGAGGTGATGCGCCAGAACAAGAACGTCAAGGACGTCCAGCTCGACTGGAACGAGCAGTCGCCCTACCTGAAGCTCGCTGTCGACCAGGATCGGGCGCGCGCGCTCGGCCTGACCCCGCAGGACGTCTCGCAGGCGCTCGCAATGCTGATCTCGGGCGCGCCGGTCACCACGATCCGCGACGGCATCGAGAAGGTCGGCGTGGTCGCCCGTGCGGTGCCGTCCGAGCGGCTCGATCTCGGCCGCGTCGGCGATCTCACCATCACCACGCGCAACGGCGTGGCGGTGCCGCTGCAGCAGATCGCCAAGATCGAGTATGCGCATGAGGAGCCGATCCTGTGGCGGCGCAACCGCGACATGGCGATCACCGTGCGCTCCGACGTCGTCGACGGCGTGCAGGCGCCCGACGTCACCAACCAGATCGCGCCGAAGCTGAAGGACATCCAGGCCCATCTCGAGCCGGCCTACCGGATCGAGCCGGGCGGGGCGTTCGAGGAATCCGCCAAGGGCAATGCGTCGATCTTCATCCTCTTCCCCGTGATGGTGATGGTGATGCTGACGCTCTTGATGATCCAGCTGCAGAGCTTCTCGCGCCTGTTCCTGGTTTTCCTGACCGCGCCGCTTGGCATCGTCGGCGCCTCGCTCGGGTTGAACGTCGCCAACCAGCCGTTCGGCTTCGTGGCGCTGCTTGGCCTGATCGCGCTCGCCGGCATGATCATGCGCAACGCGGTGATCCTGGTCGACCAGATCGAGAGCGACGTGTCCTCCGGCCTGACCCGGCGGGAGGCGATCGTCGAGGCCACCGTCCGGCGCGCCCGGCCGGTCGTGCTGACCGCGCTCGCGGCGATCCTCGCCATGATCCCGCTGTCGCGCTCGGCGTTCTGGGGTCCGATGGCGATCACCATCATGGGCGGTTTGTTTGTTGCGACTTTCCTGACCTTGCTGTATCTGCCGGGCCTTTATGCCCTCTGGTTCCGCAAGACTTTGGACGAAAGCGGCCCCGAGCAAACCGATACTGCGCCGCAGCATGCCGGCAATGCGCAACACGCATTTCCGCTTGCTGAAGCGGCTGAATAATTGAACATTGAGCAGGCCAACATGACGCTGATCCAGGAACATAGCGAAACCGACACCCGCGAGCGGATTCTCGTGGTGGCGGAGCGCTTGTTCCGGCAGATCGGCTACCAGAAGACCACGGTCGCCGACATCGCCAAAGAGCTGCGGATGAGCCCCGCCAACGTGTATCGCTTTTTCGATTCGAAGAAGTCGATCCACGAGGGCGTGGCGCGCGGCCTGATGGGCGAGGTCGAGATCGAGGCGCAGCGGATCGCCCGGTCGGAAGGGCCGGCCGCGGCGCGCTTGCGCCAGATGATGACGACCATCAATCGCATGAACACGGAACGCTATGTCGGCGATTCCAAGCTGCACGAGATGGTCGAGATCGCGATGCAGGAGGACTGGGAGGTCTGCACTGCCCATATGGAGCTGATCGGCCAGACGATCGGCGAGGTGATCGCGCAGGGCATGGCCACGGGTGAATTCGAGGTCAAGGACCTGGAGCTTGCCGCGCTGTGTGCCGGCACGGCGATGATGCGGTTTTTCCATCCGCAGATGATCGCCCAATGCGCCACCAAGCCGGGCCCGACCATCGACCAGATGATCGATTTCGTGATCGCCGGCCTGTCGCCGCGCACCCGCGCCAGTTGAGCGCTGGCACTGACGTTTTCGTCAGTTGACTCTTCCCGCATTGCAAGCGAAGCGAAATCGTAGCCCGGATGGAGCGCAGCGTAACCCGGGAATGCTTCCACCTGTGAGACGAGTCCCGGATTGCGCTGCGCTCCATCCGGGCTACCGTGAGAGGGGCCAGCCGTGACCGCAAAAGATCTGCACTTCTACGAGCCGAAGAACGGCCACGGCCTGAAGCACGACCCGTTCAACGCCATCGTGGCGCCGCGGCCGATCGGCTGGATCTCCTCGCGCGATGCGGGCGGCAACGTCAACCTCGCGCCCTACAGCTTCTTCAACGCCTTCTGCTACACCCCGCCGATCATTGGCTTCTCCTCCACCAACTGGAAGGACAGCGTCGCCAACATCCAGGACACCGGCGAGTTCGTCTGGAACCTGGCGACGATGGATCTCGCCAAGCACATGAACGCGACCGCGGCGCATGTCGCGCGCGATGTCGACGAGTTCAAGCTCGCAGGGCTGACGCCGGTCGCCGGCAAGCTCGTCAACGTGCCGCGCGTCGCCGAGAGCCCGGTGTCGTTCGAATGCAAGGTAAGCCAGGTCATCCAGCTCCAGGGCGCCGACGGCAAGAAGGCCGAGGCCTGGCTGACGCTCGGCGAGGTGGTTGCCGTCCATATCGACAAGGCCTTCATCAAGGACGGGGTCTATCAGACCGGTCTCGCCCACCCGATCGTCCGCGCCGGCCGCCGCGGCGACTACTTCGAAATCAAGCCGGAAAACATGTTCGAGATGATCCGGCCGGATTGATATTGTCCGTCTAGCCGTCATTGCGAGCGAAGCGAAGCAATCCATCTCTCCGCACAGGGATGGATGGATTGCTTCGTCGCTTCGCTCCTCGCAATGACGGGAGCGGGAACCACAACAATGTGAAATTTCGGAGTGCAGTGATGAAAAACCGTCACTCGCAACCTCCGAGCGAGCAGTCTAACCTCCCGCGCGCCAGGCCGGATCAACGGGCCGGCCGACAGAGTGGGAGGATGCGATGACACGCCAACCGCGGAGTAATCCAACAGAAGAGCGGCGCGATCCGAACGTTTCACGACGAACGCTTGTCCAGGGATTGGCGGTGGGGGCGGCCGCTGCCGCAGCCGGCGTCAGCAGCGCGCTGGCCCAGAACGCGCCCGCGCCGGTCGGACCGCCGACAACCGTCACCAGCCCGCCGCGCGATTTCAGTCCGCGCGGTGCGCCGACCACCTATTTCTGGGACCCCGACATCATCGCGGTCGATCCGTCCTTCAACGATCTTGCCCAGCCCAACACCTCGATCAAGCGCCTCTTCACGGGGGTGCTGTGGGCGGAAGGCCCGGCCTGGAGCTCGCAGGGCCGCTATCTCCTGTGGAGCGACATCCCGAACAACCGGCAGATGCGCTGGTCGGAGGATGACGGCCACGTCAGCGTGTTCCGCATGCCGTCGAACTACTCGAACGGCAATTCGTTCGACTTCCAGGGCCGCCAGCTGTCCTGCGAACATCTCACCCGCCGGGTGACGCGCTACGAGAATGACGGCACTGCGACCGTGCTCGCCGATAATTATCAGGGCAAGCGGCTGAACTCGCCGAACGACATCGTCGCGCATCCCGACGGCAGCTATTGGTTCACCGATCCGCCCTATGGCGGCCAGCTCTACGAGGGCGAGCCTGACGCGGCCGGTGGACCGGGCAATTCCGCCGGCAAGCTCAACCCGCGGATCGGCCAGCCGGCGGGTTTCGTGGCGGCCAAGCGCGAGCTGCCGACCAATTGCTATCGCATCGATCCCTCGGGACGGATCGATGTCGTGGTGACCGAGGACCAGGTGCCGGATCCGAACGGCATCTGCTTCTCGCCGGACTACAAGAAGCTCTACGTGGTCTCGACCGGCAAGGGACCGGGCGACACCGGCCCCGGCGGCAAGGGCGACGTCTTCGTGTTCGATGTCGGCGCCGACAACAAGCCCGTCAACGGCAAGCGGTTCAGCGACTTCACGATCGACGGCGTGAAGTGCGGGCCGGACGGCATCCGCTGCGACGTCAACGGCAATGTCTGGTGCTCGAGCAATGCCGGCCGCGCGGTCGGTTACAACGGCGTGACGGTGTGGTCGCCGGAAGGCAAGCTGCTCGGCCGCATCCGGCTGCCCGAGGTCTGCGGCAACATCACCTTCGGCGGTCCCAAGCGCAACCGCCTGTTCATGGCCGCGAGCCAGTCGCTCTATGCGGTCTACACCGCAACCCAGGGCGCCGGGCCGGCCTGAGCGCGATTACTTCACCTCTCCCCACCGGGGAGAGGTCGATTTGCGCAGCAAATCGGGTGAGGGGGCGCTGCTCTCACGAGGGACCGTCACCCCTCACCCGGCGCTGCGCGCCGACCTCTCCCAAGGGAGAGGTGGACTTCCGCCGCGGCATTCCGTTCGACCTTATTGACCATGGCGCACCGCGATCTAAGCGCCGGCGCCACCCTCGGCTACCTGATTGTCGCAGCTCAGCTTTCGGAACTGAACGCGTGGCCTGCCGTTAACAAACGGCGGCTCGGCCGCGTCAATTTCGCTTTATTTGCAGGGCGAAGTGTTCACCCGTGACCGGCACTTTCCGCTAGGATCATGCCACCGCTGCGCCGATCCATGAGGGCCCCACCATGAGCTTCCGCCGCGATTACCTGTCCAAGCCGATCTTCTCCTGGGCGCGTGGCGTGCTGCCGACCATGTCGGACACCGAGCGCGAGGCGCTGGAAGCCGGCGACGTCTGGTGGGACGCCGATCTCTTCACCGGCAATCCCGACTGGTCGAAATTGCTGGCATTTGCGCCGGCCAAACTGACCGACGAGGAGACCGCCTTCCTGCATGGTCCGGTCGACGAACTCTGC
Organism: Bradyrhizobium sp. Pha-3; assembly: GCF_042258615.1. Classification (GTDB taxonomy): domain Bacteria; phylum Pseudomonadota; class Alphaproteobacteria; order Rhizobiales; family Xanthobacteraceae; genus Bradyrhizobium. The sequence continues at coordinate 1,928,434 of NZ_CP170152.1, forward strand.
GCGATGCTCGACGAGTGGAAGATCAACTGGGAATGGCGCGACCTGCCGCCCGAGGTGTGGAGCTTCATCAAGGCCAAGAAATTCTTCGGCATGATCATCCCGAAAGAATTCGGCGGCCTCGGCTTCTCGCCCTATGCGCATTCCGAAGTGGTGCGCAAGATTTCCTCGCGCTCGCTGACCGCGGCCGTCACCGTGATGGTGCCGAACTCGCTCGGGCCGGGCGAACTCCTGATGCGCTTCGGCACCAAAGAGCAGCAGGACCGATGGCTGCCGCGCCTCGCCGCCGGCCAGGACATTCCCTGCTTCGGGCTGACCAGCCCGGAGGCCGGCTCGGACGCCGCCTCGATGATCGACAGCGGCATCATCTGCAAGGGCAATTTCGAGGGTCGCGAGGTGCTTGGGCTGAAGCTCAATTGGCACAAGCGCTACATCACGCTGGGGCCAGTGGCGACGCTGCTCGGCCTCGCCTTCAAGGCCTATGATCCCGATCACCTCGTCGGCAGCGAGCAGGAGCTCGGCATCACGGTTGCGCTGATCCCGACCCATCTGCCCGGCGTCTCGATCGGCCATCGCCATCTGCCGGCGATGCAGGTGTTCCAGAACGGCCCGAACTGGGGCAAGGACGTCTTCATCCCGCTCGACTACATCATCGGCGGCCAGGAGCGGTTGGGGCAAGGCTGGAAGATGCTGATGACGGCGCTCGCCGCCGGCCGCGGCATCTCGCTGCCGTCGCTGTCGGCCGCCGGCGCCGCCTATGCCGCGCGTACCACCGGCGCCTATGCCCGTATCCGCGAACAGTTCGGCATCTCGATCTCGAAATTCGAGGGCATCGAGGAGCCGCTCGCCCGCATCGCCGGCACCGCCTATCTGCTCGACGCCGCGCGGCGGCTGACCTGCGCCGCGCTGAACGAGGGGCATCATCCCGCCGTCATCTCCGGCATCATGAAGCTGCACGCCACCGAGCGGATGCGGATCGCGATCGACGACGCCATGGATATCCATGGCGGCAAGGCGGTGATCGACGGGCCGCAGAACTATCTCGGCGGGCTCTACCGTTCGGTGCCGGTCGGCATCACGGTCGAGGGCGCCAATATCCTGACCCGCAATCTGATCGTGTTCGGGCAGGGCGCGATCCGCGCGCATCCTTATCTATTGCAGGAAATGAACGCGCTCAGCGAGACCGATCGCGACAAGGGGCTCACCGCGTTCGACACCGCGTTCTGGAAGCATGTCGGCCACAGCTTCGCGACCATGTTCCGCGCCTGGGGCCGCAGCTGGACCTTTGGCCTGTTCGCACCGGCGCCGGATGCCGGCGATGCGACGGAGTTCTATCGCCAGCTCTCGCGCTATTCGTCGGCGTTCGCGCTGTGCGCCGACATGGCGCTGCTCACCCTCGGGGGCGCGCTGAAGCGCAAGGAAATGCTCTCCGCGCGCTTCGGCGATATCCTGTCCGAGCTTTACTTGCTGTCTGCTGCGTTGAAGCGCTGGCAGGATGAAGGCCGGCAGAAGGAGGATCTTCCCGCGCTCGAATGGTGCATGGCGTCCGGCTTCAAGACCATCGAGAACCGCTTTGCGGAAATCCTCGCCAATCTGCCGAACCGCCCGGTGGCATGGATGCTGAAATTCCTGATCCAGCCGTTCGGCGCGCGCGTCACGGGTCCGTCGGACCGCATCGTGCATCTCTGCGCACAACTCGTGCTGTCGCCGTCGGCGGCGCGCGACCGTCTGACGCCGGATCTCGCCTTTGTCGAGGATGACGGCGGCATCGCGCGGCTGGAAAAGGCCTTCCGCCTTGTCACAGAGTCCGAGGATGCCGCCAAGCAGCTGCGCGCGGCCCGGCTGCATGACTGGAAGGAGGCGGTCAAGAAAGGCGTCATCACTGAGGCCGACGGCGAGAAGCTCGCCGCCGCCCATGAGGCCGTCGCCAAGGTCATCGAGGTCGATGATTTTGCACCCGAGGCGCTGTCCCCGATTTACAAGAAAACCGCCGACGTGCATCAGTTCTTCCAGGAGCTTGGTGAGCAGAGGGCGGCGAGCTAATGGCGCGACCAGTCTTTATCGTCGACGGCAGCCGGACGCCGTTCCTGAAGGCGCGCTCCGGTCCCGGCCCGTTCACCCCGGTCGATCTCGCCGTGCAATGCGGCCGGCCATTGCTGGCGCGGCAGCCCTTTGCGCCCACCACCTTCGACCAGGTCATCCTCGGCTGCGTCAACGTGATCGCCGACGAGATGAACCCGGCGCGGGTCGCGGCGCTTCGGCTCGGCATGGGCGAGCAGATGGTCGCCTTCACGGTGCAGATCAATTGCGGCTCCGGCATGCAGTCGATCGATACCGGCTATCGTTACCTCCGCGAGGGCATCTCCGATTTGATCCTCGCCGGCGGCGCCGAGGCGTTGAGCCACGCGCCGCTGGTCTGGCCCAATTCCGGCGTGCGCTGGTTTGCCGGCTTTGCCGGCGCCAAGGGGTCGGGGGCCAAGATCGCCGCGGCGCTGAAGGTGAAGCCGAGCTACTTCAAGCCGATCATCGGCCTCGAGCGCGGGCTGACCGACCCGATCACCGAGCTCAACATGGGGCAGACCGCCGAGAAGGTCGGCCATCTCTTCGGCATCACCCGTGCGCAATCCGACGCTTACGCCGCCGAGAGCCACCAGCGGCTCGCCAACGCGCAGAAGCAGGGCTTCCTCAAGGGCGAGGTCGAGACCGCGTTTTCCCGCGACGGCAAGTTCTACGACCATGACGACGGCGTCCGCCCCGACTCGACAGCCGAGACCCTGGCGAAGCTGAAGCCGGTGTTCGAGCGCCCGTGGGGCCAGGTCACCGCCGGCAATTCCTCGCAGATCACCGACGGCGCCTCCTGGGTGATCCTGGCGTCCGAGACCGCTGTGGCAAAGCACGGGCTGACGCCGAAGGCCGTCATCCTCGACAGCCAGTGGTCGGCGCTCGATCCCTCGATCATGGGTCTTGGTCCGGTGCTGTCGGCGAGCGCACTGCTCAAGCGCAACGAAATGACATTGCAGGACGTCGAGACCTGGGAGCTGAACGAGGCCTTTGCGACCCAGGTGCTGGGTTGCCTTGCCGCGTGGAACGACGACAAATTCTGCCGCGAGGTTTTGGGACTTGATGGCGCAGCCGGCGAGATCGATCGCGCAAAACTCAACGTCGACGGCGGCGCGATCAGCCTCGGCCATCCGGTCGGCACCAGCGGCAACCGCATCGTGCTGCATCTGGTCAATGCAATGAAGCGGCTCGGCACAAGGCGCGGCGTCGCCACCGAATGCATTGGTGGCGGGCAGGGCGGCGCGATGTTGATAGAGACGGTGTGATCATGGATTCACGGATCATGGACCTTCTCGCTGACCGGGTGCTCGAGCTCGGGCCGAAGCCGGCCGCCGACAGCCCCTACAGGAATTTCAAGCTGACGCGTGATGAGGACGGCATTGCCTGGCTGCTGTTCGACCGCGCCGGCACCAGCGCCAACACGCTGTCCGCCGATCTGCTCGAAGAGCTCGATGCGATCGTGTCCGCGCTGGAGAACCAGCGGCCGGCCGGCCTCGTGGTGCGTTCGGCGAAAAAGAGCGGCTTCATCGCCGGCGCCGACGTCAATGAATTTCGCGGCGCCAGCGACCCGCGCGCGGTCGAGACCGAGATCGGCCGCGCACATGCGGCGATCGACCGGCTGGAGGCGTTGCGCGTGCCGTCGGTTGCCGTAATCCACGGTTTCTGCCTCGGCGGCGGCCTCGAGGTCGCGCTGGCCTGCCAGATGCGGATCGCGACCGACGATGCCAGGTTCGGCTTCCCCGAGGTGATGCTCGGCTTGCATCCCGGTCTCGGCGGCACGGTGCGCTTCACCGAGCTGGTCAACCCGATGCAGGCGATGACCTTGATGCTGACCGGCAAGACGATCGACGCGCGCCGCGCGAAGTCGCTCGGCTTGGTCGACGCCGTCACCCAGGAGCGCCATGTCCGCAACGCGGTAAAGGACGCGGTGTTCGGCCGGCTGAAACGCGCCAAGCCCGGCGTGCTCAACTCGATCCTCAATCTTGGTCCGGTCAGGGGCCTCCTTGCCTCGCGGATGCGCAGCGAGGCGGAGAAGGCCGCGCCGCACAAGCATTATCCGGCGCCCTATGCGCTGATCGAGCTCTGGGAGAAGCACGCCGGCAACCGCTCGGCGATGCTGAATGCCGAGAAGGCCTCGTTCGCCAATCTGATGGTGACGCCGACGGCGCAGAATCTGATCCGCGTGTTCTTCCTGCGCGAGCAGATGAAGAAGGCGGCAGGCCCCGGCAACAAGGTGCAGCACGTCCATGTCATCGGCGCCGGCGCGATGGGCGGCGACATCGCGGCCTGGTGCGCCAACCAGGACATGCGCGTCACGCTCGCCGACATGAAGGCCGAGCCGATCGCGGGCGCCATGAAGCGCGCCGCGGAGCTGTTCGGCAAGATCATGCGCAAGAAGATCGACCAGCGCGACGCGCTCGACCGGCTGATCCCCGACATGGACGGCGAAGGCGTCCGCAACGCCGATCTGATCATCGAGGCGGTCCCGGAAAAGCTCGAGCTCAAGCAGAAGGTCTATGCCGGCCTCGAGCCGAAGATGAAGCAGGGCGCGATCCTCGCCACAAATACGTCGAGCATCCCCTTGCAGGATCTGCGCACCACGCTGGCACGGCCGGAGCGGCTGCTCGGCCTGCATTTCTTCAACCCGGTGTCGCGGCTGCAGCTCGTCGAGGTCGTCAGCCATGACAGCACCGATGCTGCGATGCTCAAGGAGGCGCTCGCCTTCGTCGGCGCCATCGATCGTCTGCCGCTGCCGGTGAAGAGCTCGCCGGGCTTCCTCGTCAACCGCGCGCTGACGCCCTACATGCTGGAAGCGATGATGATGCTCGACGAGAAGACCGACCAGCGGCTGATCGACGCGGCCGCCGTCGAGTTCGGCATGCCGATGGGGCCGATCGAGCTCGCCGACCAGGTCGGCCTCGATATCTGCCTCGATGTCGGCGACATGCTGCGCTCGAAGTTCGGTGACAGCTTGCCGCCGACGCCGGCCTGGCTGCGCGAGAAAGTCGCCAAGGGCGAGCTCGGCCGTAAGACCGGCAAGGGCTTCTACATCTGGAAGGACGGCAAGGCGGAGAAGGCGCCGCTGCCGGAGACCGGTCCGAAAGTGAGCGACGAGATGATCGACCGCCTGGTGCTGCCGATCTCCAATGTCTGCATCGCCGCCTTGCGCGAAGGCATCGTCGACGATCCCGATATGGTCGACGGCGCGATGATCTTCGGCACCGGCTATGCCCCGTTCCGCGGCGGCCCGCTCAACTACGCGCGCAGCCGCGGCGTCGACAATGTGGTGTCGACCATGCAAACGCTGATGCGCAAGTTCGGCGGGCGATTTGCGCCGGATACCGGCTGGGAGGGCTTCAAGTGACCGACACCCAAACGCCCAATACTCACGTTCACGCGCCGCCGATCAGCGGCAACGAGCCGCAGGGCGATCTCTGCATCCGCACGCTGGCGATGCCGGCCGACACCAATGCCAATGGCGACATCTTCGGTGGCTGGCTGCTCAGCCAGATGGACGTCGGCGGCGGCGTGTTCGCCTCCAAGCTCGCGAAGTCCCGCACCGTGACGGTCGCGATCGAGGCGATGAACTTCCGCAAGGCGGTCTATGTCGGCGATCTCGTCTCGGTGCACGCCAACCTCGTGCGCGTCGGCCGCACCTCGATCACGGTGCATCTCGAAGCCTGGGTGCTGCGCCGCCGCGAGCAGCAGTCGATCCTCGTCACCGACGGCAATTTCACCTATGTCTCGATCGACGAGCAGGGCCATCCGCAACCGATCCAGCGCGATGGCGCGACGATTTCGACCTGACGCGTTTCGCGCGAAAAGCGCCGGTGATTCGGCGCAAGAGAAAACGCGTCGAAACTGAGACCGCAGCGCGGCTTGATCGCAAAAGCTGCGCTTCGCGGCGCAAATAAATCGAGGAACAAACGGGCAGTGACACCGTTGTCGGGCCGGAATCAAACCGAGGCCGACTATGTCTGACTGTTACGTCATCGAAGTGAGTTCACAGACCGCGGGTATCGTGGTGCGCGATAGCGGTGGTTACGCGTTTTTTGCCGCCTCGCACCGCTTCCATGCCCTCGAAGGCCAGGTTTTTCGCAATGCACGCGAGGCCGAGCGCGCGGCGCGACGGCTCGTTACTGGGCAAGATCTGCAGCTGGCCTCCTGATATGGAGCCAGGCGGCGCGTCATTTGCGCGCGCCGCGAGAGTCTGTATTGATGCATCCGAACTCACGGAAATGTTTTTCGGATGTCGCAGACACAAGGCAAAGCGCTGCTGTTCGATATCGACGGCACGCTTGCCGACACCGATCCGCTGCATCTGGCGGCGTTCAACCAGGTGCTCGGCCCCCATGGACACTCCTTCGATCACGCGCGCTTCGGCAAGGAGCTGCAAGGCTTCTCCAACGCGTCGATCGGCGAGCGTTTCCTCGCGCACGAGCCGGCTGACCAGCGCGCCGGCATCCTCGGCGAGAAGGAGCGGATCTTCCGCGAATTGGTCTCCGGCCAGATCGCGCCGGTGCCGGGATTGATGGCGCTGCTCGACCGGGCCGATCGCGCCCGCGTGCCGATGGTGGCGGTGACCAATGCGCCGCGCCCGAACGCCGAACTGCTGCTCTCGGGGATGGGTATCGCGCACCGTTTCAAGGCGCTCGTGATCGGCGATGAATTGGCGCACGGCAAGCCGCATCCATTGCCGTATCTCGAGGGGCTGCGCCTTGCAGGCGCGCAGGCTTCGGCTTCGCTCGCATTCGAGGATTCGCGCTCCGGCATTCAGTCCGCGACCGCGGCGGGCATCGCGACGATCGGGATGCGAACCGGGCTCGGTCACGCCGATCTGCTCGCGGCCGGCGCGGTCGCCAGCGCGCGGGCGTTTGACGATCCGGATTTGACCCGCCTGGTCGCGTCGGCGATGGGGTGGTGAGAAAGGTGCCGGAGCGTGCCGCCTCCGCAATGCTGCAGCGCGGTTCTTAACCCCGGCAATGCTTGCTCGTTGACCTCCATGCCGATCGGTCGCACCATAGGCGACTCGCCGTTTCAAGGGGGCCGCCGTGGCCGGACTCTCCCATCGCCAGACTGAAATCCTCAACATCGCACGCGCATTCGGCCGGGTCATGGTCGAGGACCTTGCCAAGCGATTCGAGGTGTCGGCGCAGACCATCCGCAAGGACCTCAACGATCTCTGCGACGAGCGGTCGCTGACCCGGATCCATGGCGGCGCGATCATCGCCTCGGGTGTCGAGAACCTCGCCTATGAAGCGCGCCGCTTCGTCGCCGCCGAGGAGAAGAAGGCGATCGGCGCCGCCGCGGCCGCGCGGATTCCGAACGGCTGCTCGCTGTTCATCAATATCGGCACCACCACGGAGGAGGTCGCGAGCGCGCTGACCTCGCATGAGGACCTCTTGGTCATCACCAACAACCTCAACGTCGCGATGCTGCTGTACCGCCATCCGCGCATCGAGGTGGTGGTCGCCGGCGGCACGGTGCGCCGCGCCGACGGTGCGGTGGTCGGCTCCACCGCGACGCAGCTGATCGGCCAGTTCAAGGTCGACTACGCGATCATCGGCGCGTCCGCGATCGACGAGGAGGGCGCGCTGCTCGACTTCGACTATCGCGAGGTGCAGGTCGCGCAGGCAATCATCGCCAACGCGCGCAACGTGATGCTGGTGTCGGATGCGACCAAGCTCCGCCGCAGCGCGCCGGTGCGCATTGCGCATATGAGCCAGATCCAGACCTTCGTCACCGATTCGCCCTTGCCCGCGGGTCTCGCCAACATCTGCCACAGCCGCGGCATCGAGGTGGTCGTCGCGATGGACAAGCCGGCAGTCGATATCGATGACAACGGCGCCGACGCCGCACCCGCGACGCTGCGCAGCGCGTAGTTCGCGTTCTCTCGCTGTCGACCGGGCGATCCAGTATTCCAGAGATGTTCGCGCTTGAGTCGCGACGCCGCGGCGTACTGGATGCCCCGCTTGAAGAGGGGCATGACAGCTGAACGCGACGAAGCCGCACGCACAGCTCTCTCCCCGTCACCCTGAGGTGCGAGCGGAGCGAGCCTCGAAGGGTCGACGGCCCCGCTGGTGGCCGTCGACCCTTCGAGACGCGCTACGCGCTCCTCAGGGTGACGGGTTCAGCAGGAGCGTTCGGCGTGATGGCGATAAATTCGCGAACCCGCTGCCCCCGCCACGATCAATCCGCCCAAAAAATCCCCAGCTAAAGTTCCCCATTTTCACTTTGCTTTCGTTTTCGGTTGTGATCTACTCCAATCCGAAAGTAAAACCGTCAAAGCGAAAACGGTTGCCGGGGGAAGCGTTCTTTGGACCGAATTTACGACCTCGCCATCATTGGAGGCGGCGTTAATGGCTGCGGCATCGCGCGCGATGCGGCGGGCCGGGGCAATTCTGTTTTCCTCTGTGAAATGAATGATTTGGCCAGTGGAACGTCGTCCTGGTCGACCAAGCTCGTGCATGGCGGTCTGCGCTATCTCGAGTATTACGAGTTTCGACTGGTGCGCGAGGCGCTGATCGAGCGCGAGATCCTTTGGCAGATCGCGCCGCATATCATTCGTCCGCTGCGTTTCGTTTTGCCGCACCATTCGGGCCTGCGCCCGGCCTGGCTGCTGCGGCTCGGCCTCTTCCTCTACGACCACATCGGCGGCCGGCACCTGCTGCCGGCGACGCGCTCGGTCGATCTGACACGCGACGTCGTCGGCAAGCCGCTGATCCCCGGGCGCTACACCAAGGGCTTTGAATATTCCGACTGCTTCGTCGACGACGCGCGGCTGGTTGCGCTGACTGCGCGCGATGCCGCCGATCGCGGCGCCGAGATACGCACCCGCACCCGCGCGGTCGAGATCAGGCAGATCGACGGCGTCTGGCACGTCACGGTCGAAGACGGCGCCACCGGCGCGCGCGACACCATCAAGGCGCGCGTGCTGGTCAACGCCGGCGGTCCCTGGGTCGAGCAGGTGCTGGCGACCGGCGTCGGCGTCAACGCGCGGGCCAAGGTGCGGCTGGTGCAGGGCTCGCATATCGTGGTGCCGAAACTCTACGACCACGACCGCGCCTACATCTTCCAGAATGCCGACGGCCGCATCATCTTCGTCATTCCCTACCAGAACGATTTCTCGCTGATCGGCACCACCGATCGCGACTATGACGGCGATCCGGCCAAGGTGAAGGCGACGCGAGAGGAGATCGAATATCTCTGCGCCTCCGCCAGCGAATACCTCGCCAAGCCGGTGAAGCCCGAGGACGTGGTCTGGAATTACTCCGGCGTGCGTCCGCTCTATGACGACGGTGCGAGCGAAGCCAAGGCCGCGACCCGCGACTACGTGTTCGAGCTCGATACGCCCGGCGGTGCGCCGCTACTGTCGATCTATGGCGGCAAGATCACCACCTATCGCCGCCTCTCCGAAGAGGCGCTGGAGCGGCTGTCGCCTTATCTTCGTGGCGCGAAGGCGCAGGAGGGCTGGACCGGCAAGGCGCCGCTGCCCGGCGGCGACATGGATGTCTCCGCGGTCGCGGCGCTGAGCGCCGAACTGGTTCGCAACCATCCGTTCCTCGCGCAGTCCCACGCCAACCGTCTCGCGCACGCCTATGGCACGCGCGCCAGCAAGGTCTTGGGCAATGCAGCAACGGCTGATGATCTCGGCCGCTCCTTCGGCGCCACCTTGACGGAGAGTGAAGTCCGGTACCTGATGGCAAACGAATGGGCGCGGACTGCGGAAGATGTCGTCTGGCGACGATCCAAGCTAGGCTTGCGGATGACGGCGGGTGAAATCGCCGCGCTCGACGAGTGGATGGCCGCCAACCGCGTGTCCGGTGAACGTCCCCTCCGCGAAGCGGGAGGACGGGCATGAGCGTTACACTGCAGAATGTCACGCGAACCGTGGATGGCATCCAGACCATCCGCGATGTTTCGCTGACATTGGAGCGTGGCACGCTCAGCGTGCTGCTCGGGCCGACGCTATCGGGCAAGACCTCGATCATGCGGCTGCTCGCCGGCCTCGACAAGCCGACCACCGGCCGCGTGCTGGTCGACGGCAAGGACGTCACTGGCGCCGACGTGCGGCAGCGCTCGGTGGCGATGGTCTATCAGCAGTTCATCAACTATCCCTCGCTGACGGTCTACGAGAACATCGCCTCGCCGCTGCGGGTGCAGGGCAAGCCGAAGGCCGAGATCGAGCAGCGGGTGGCCGAGGCGGCCAGCCTGTTGCGGCTCGAGCCCTACCTGAAGCGCACGCCGCTGCAGCTCTCCGGCGGCCAGCAGCAGCGCACCGCGATTGCGCGCGCGCTGGTCAAGGGCGCCGACCTCGTGCTGCTCGACGAGCCGCTCGCCAACCTCGATTACAAGCTGCGCGAGGAGCTGCGTGCCGAACTGCCGCGGATCTTCGAGGCCTCGGGCGCGATCTTCGTCTATGCCACCACCGAACCGTCGGAAGCGCTGCTGCTCGGCGGCGACACGGTGTGCATGTGGCAAGGCCAGGCGCTGCAGACCGGCGCGACGCCGAAGGTCTACCGCCATCCCGACACGCTGCGCGTCGCGCAGGTGTTCTCCGATCCGCCGCTCAACATCATCGGGATCGAGAAGAAGGGCGACCGGGTGATCTATGCCGGCGGCGAGCAGGCGCCCGCGGCTGGGCTGTATGCCAACCTGCCTGATGGCGCCTACCGGATCGGCTTCCGTGCGCACCAGCTCGAGGTCGGCAGCGTCGCGCCGGGCCGTCACAAATTCTCCGCCACCGTGACGGTGACCGAGATCACCGGTTCGGAGAGCTTCGTGCACGTTCATGTCCATGGTTCGAACTGGGTCGCAGTGCTGCACGGCGTGCACGGATATGAACCCGGGCAGGTGCTCGAAGCCGCGCTCGATCCCGACAACATCTTTGTGTTCGACGCCGCTGACCGCCTGGTCGCGTCGCCCGCGACCGCGTTTGCAAGCGAATTGTATGGCAGTTCGCTTGCGGGACGCGCGTCAGCCGGCAAGAGCAATTGAGGGAGATGCCCGATGGCTCGCATTGACCTCGTCGATCTCGCGCAATCCTACAGCGGCAACGACGCGCCGCTGGAATCCTTTGCGCTGAAGCCGGTGACCATGACCTGGCGGCAGGGCGGCGCCTATGCGCTGCTCGGACCCTCCGGCTGCGGCAAGACCACGCTGCTGAACCTGATTTCCGGGATCGTGACGCCGTCGCGCGGCAAGATCCTGTTCGACGGCCAGGACATCACGCCGCTGTCGACGCAGAAGCGCAACATCGCGCAGGTGTTCCAGTTTCCCGTGATCTACGACACCATGACGGTCGGCCAGAACCTGGCCTTCCCGCTGAAGAACCGCGGCGTCGTCAAGGCCGAGGTCGATGCACGGGTCAGGCAGATCGCCGATTTGCTCGACCTCACGCCGTACCTCAACCGCAAGGCGACGCGGCTCACCGCCGACGCCAAGCAGAAGATCTCGCTCGGCCGCGGCCTGGTGCGCTCCGACGTCGCCGCCGTGCTGTTCGACGAGCCGCTGACGGTGATCGATCCCGAGCTGAAATGGCAGCTGCGCTCCAAACTGAAGGCGCTGCATCGCGAGCTCGATCTCACGATGATCTACGTCACCCACGACCAGACCGAGGCGCTGACCTTTGCCGATACCGTCGTCGTCATGCATGACGGCCGCGTGGTGCAGAGCGGCACGCCGGCCGAATTGTTCGACAAGCCGGCGCACACCTTCGTCGGCTATTTCATCGGCTCGCCCGGCATGAACATCGTGCCCGCCGAAGTCTCAGGCCACGAGGCACGGATCGACGGCCATGTCATCGGCCTGCATCGAAACTATGGTGTGCTGCCGGCCGGCAAGAAAATCGAGATCGGCGTGCGGCCCGAATTCGTCGATGTCGCGGCACCGGCGTCCGGGCTGCTGTCGGCCACCATCGAGCGGATCGACGATCTTGGCCGCGTCCAGTTCGCCCGCGTCCGCGTCGGCAACACCAAGCTTGCGGCGCGCGTGCCGCCGGGCTTCTCGATCTCCGGCGATACCGCCGGCCTGATCTTCAATCCCGCCTATGTCCACGTCTATGCCGACAGCCATTTGGTCGAAGGGGTCGCCTGATGGACAAGACCATCAACCAAAAAGCCTGGTTCCTGGTGCTGCCGGTGTTCCTGGTGGTCGCGTTCTCGGCGGTGCTGCCGCTGATGACGGTGGTGAACTATTCGATGCAGGACACCTTCGGCAACAACCAGTTCTTCTGGAACGGCGTCGGCTGGTTCAAGGAGCTGCTCGATCCCTCGACCGATCTCGGCGGCCGTTTCCTGGCCTCGCTCGGCCGCAACCTGTTCTTCTCCGCCGTGATCCTTGCGATCGAGGTGCCGCTCGGCATCGTCGTCGCGCTGTCGATGCCGCGCGAGGGCTGGAGCGTCGCGGCCTGCCTCGTCATCCTCGCACTGCCGCTGCTGATTCCGTGGAACGTGGTCGGGACCATCTGGCAGATCTTCGGCCGGCCGGATATTGGCCTGCTCGGCTATGTGCTGAACCATCTCGGCTTCAACTACAACTACGTCTCCAATGAGGTCGATGCCTGGGTCACTGTCATCGTGATGGACGTCTGGCACTGGACCAGCCTCGTCGCGCTGCTCTGCTACGCCGGCCTGAAGTCGATCCCCGACGCCTATTACCAGGCGGCACAGATCGACGGCGCCTCGCGCTGGGCGGTGTTCAAGGCGATCCAGCTGCCGAAGATGAACCGCGTGCTGCTGATCGCGGTGCTGCTGCGCTTCATGGATAGCTTCATGATCTACACCGAGCCGTTCGTGGTCACCGGCGGCGGTCCCGGCAACTCGACGACCTTCGTCTCGATCGAGCTCGTCAAGATCGCGCTCGGCCAGTTCGACCTCGGCAAGGCCGCGGCGCTGTCGCTGGTCTACAATTTGATCATCCTGATCGTGTGCTGGGTGTTCTACACCGTGATGACCAATGCCGGCTCCGAGCGCCCGGTCAAGAAGGGAGCGGCGTGATGCATTCGATCCCCGGCCGCCGCCTGATCATGGCGCTGTTCCTGATCTTCCTGCTGTTGCCGATCTACTGGCTCGTCAACATGAGCTTCAAGACCAACGCCGAGATCGTCTCGACGATGACGCTGTGGCCGCATACGCCGACGCTGCAGCACTACCGGCGCATCTTCACCGACGAGAGCTGGTACTCGGGCTACATCAATTCGCTGGAATATGTCGTCATCAACACCGTGATCTCGATCGCGGTGGCGCTGCCGGCGGCCTATGCGTTCTCGCGCTACCGCTTCCTCGGCGACAAGCATTTGTTCTTCTGGCTGCTGTCGAACCGCATGGCGCCGGCGGCGGTCTACGCGCTGCCGTTCTTCAACCTGTACTCGGCGATCGGCCTGTTCGATACGCCGTGGGCGGTCGCGCTCGCGCACTGCATCTTCAACGTGCCGCTGGCGGTGTGGATCCTCGAAGGCTTCGTCTCCGGCGTGCCGCGCGAGATCGACGAGACCGCCTTCCTCGACGGCTATTCGTTCCCGCGCTTCTTCATCAAGATCCTGGTGCCGCTGATCGCGAGCGGCATCGGCGTCGCCGCATTCTTCTGCTTCATGTTCTCATGGGTCGAACTGCTGCTGGCGCGCACGTTGACCTCGGTGCAGGCCAAGCCGATCGCAGCGATCATGACGCGCACGGTGTCGGCTGCCGGCATGGACTGGGGCCTGCTTGCCGCGGCCGGCGTGCTCACCATCATCCCCGGAGCACTCGTGATCTGGTTCGTCCGTAATTACATCGCGCGCGGCTTCGCGCTCGGCCGGGTCTAGGAGGCGCTCATGGACAGCATCGCATGGATGGCATGGACCTTGCCCACCGCGGTCTTCTTCGTGCTGCTTGCCTCTACGCTCGGGATGATGACCTGGCTCGCGATCGCCTATCCCGAGGCGGAGCGGGTCGGCGTGCTGCGCATTCCGACCACGCGCGGCGACCGTCTGTTCGTCTCGCTGGTGCTGGCGGCGGTGATCCATTTGCTGTGGATCGGTCTCGTCGGCACCGATCCGATTTTCACCCTGCCGATCGGGGAGGGCGTCGAGATTTCGAGCCTGTGGCTCGGAACGGTAATTTCGCTTCTTTCAGCCGTGGTGATTTTTCGCACCGTCTGAAGAACGCGAAAAAGAGCAGATCCGGGGTCTACCCGGGCCTGATTTAGTCGCTGCAACCGGAGGAATCTAATGCGACATTTACGAATGACTAAAGATAAGCTTTTGACGATGACCAGCGCGGTCGCGCTCGTCGCAGCATCGGTCACTCTTGTCGCGCCGGCCCGCGCCGACGAGGCGGCCGCCAAGAAGTGGATCGACAGCGAATTCCAGCCGTCGACCCTCTCCAAGGACGACCAGATGAAGGAGATGCAGTGGTTCATCAAGGCCGCTGCCCCCTTCAAGGGCATGGAGATCAACGTCGTCTCCGAGACCCTGACGGTGCACGAATATGAATCCCGCACGCTCGCCAAGGCGTTCGAGGAGATCACCGGCATCAAGGTCAAGCACGACATCATCCAGGAAGGTGACGTCGTCGAGAAGATCCAGACCCAGATGCAGTCCGGCAAGAACGTCTACGACGGCTGGATCAACGACTCCGACTTCATCGGCACCCACTTCCGCTACGGCCAGGCCGTCGACCTGACGGAGTGGATGAAGGGCGAAGCCAAGGACGTCACCGATCCGATGCTCGACATCGACGACTTCATCGGCAAGTCGTTCACCACTGCACCGAACGGTCACCTCTATCAGCTGCCCGACCAGCAGTTCGCGAACCTCTACTGGTTCCGCTACGACTGGTTCACCAACCCGGAATACAAGGCCAAGTTCAAGGCCAAGTACGGCTACGATCTCGGCGTGCCGGTGAACTGGTCGGCCTATGAGGATATCGCCGAATTCTTCACCAACGACGTCAAGGAGATCAACGGCGTCAAGGTCTATGGCCATATGGACTATGGCAAGAAGGACCCCTCGCTCGGCTGGCGTTTCACCGACGCCTGGCTGTCGATGGCCGGCAACGGCGACAAGGGCCTCCCGAACGGCCTGCCGGTCGACGAATGGGGCATCCGTATGGAAGGCTGCCGTCCGGTCGGCTCGTCGGTCGAGCGTGGCGGCGACGTCAACGGCCCGGCATCGGTCTACTCGATCGTCAAGTATCTCGACTGGATGAAGAAGTATGCTCCGCCGCAAGCGCAGGGCATGACCTTCTCCGAGTCGGGCCCGGTGCCTTCGCAGGGCAACATCGCCCAGCAGATCTTCTGGTACACCGCCTTCACCGCCGACATGGTGAAGCCGGGGATTGCAGTGATGAACGCGGACGGTACGCCGAAGTGGCGTATGGCTCCGTCGCCGCACGGCTCGTACTGGAAGGACGGCATGAAGCTCGGCTACCAGGACGTGGGTTCGGCCACGCTGCTGAAGTCGACCCCGGTTGACCGCCGCAAGGCGGCCTGGCTCTATCTGCAGTTCATCGTCTCCAAGACGACGAGCCTGAAGAAGAGCCAGGTCGGTCTCACCTTCATCCGTGAATCCGACATCTGGGACAAGTCGTTCACCGAGCGTGCGCCGAAGCTCGGCGGCCTGATCGAGTTCTACCGCTCGCCCGCGCGCGTGCAGTGGACCCCGACCGGCAACAACGTGCCTGACTATCCGAAGCTCGCTCAGCTCTGGTGGCAGAACATCGGCGATGCGTCGTCCGGTGCGAAGACGCCGCAAGCTGCGATGGACGCGCTCGCCGCGGCCCAGGATTCGGTGATGGAGCGTCTTGAGAAGTCCGGTGTGCAGGGTGCCTGCGGACCGAAGCTGAACAAGAAGGAAACCGCCGAGTACTGGTACAAGAAGGCCGAGAAGGACGGCACCATCGCTCCGCAGCGCAAGCTCGCGAACGAGAAGCCGAAGGGCGAAACGATCGACTACGACACGC
Source organism: Bradyrhizobium sp. Pha-3 (assembly GCF_042258615.1). Taxonomy (GTDB): domain Bacteria; phylum Pseudomonadota; class Alphaproteobacteria; order Rhizobiales; family Xanthobacteraceae; genus Bradyrhizobium. The sequence continues at coordinate 1,944,432 of NZ_CP170152.1, forward strand.
TGATCAAGTCGTGGCCGGCGAGCCCGCCCAAGCGCGCCGAAGCGAAGTAAGAAGGCGTACCAGCCCACGCCATCCGCAAACTGCAAAAGGCCGGGAGCAATCCCGGCCTTTTTTGCTGAGCGACGGCTGTGGAGACCGGTTCAGGATTGTGCTCAAATGCAATGATGAGGTCATCGTGCGTCTTCTTGCCATCGCATCATGATCGGGGAGTTTCGCCATGCGCATGACTTTTCGTTGCGATCCGCGGCTCGCCGATCATCTACCCCGGCCGGTCCCGGCCCGCAGCGCGTTGCCCGATTGGCTGCGCGCGATGCCGGCGAAGGCGCATTCCGACATCCACGACCGCGAGATCCGCACGGTTAAGCAATGCCCGCCCTTCGTCGATGCGATGGCCCATGGGGTCATGATCCCGCTGCCTTGCGATGTCAGGGTCGAGCGCGGCGCCTTCGCCTGGGACTGGGACATTCCGGAGCCGGCGACGCAGGGCCATCCGCGTGCGCCGCTCAGTTTCCATCCCGTCGCGCAATTCGCCGGCGCGCCGTTCGCGAACGGACAGGCTGTGCTGAAATTCAACGGCTTCTGGACCATCGAGCTCGAGCCGGGCTGGTCGCTGTTCGCGACGCATCCGGTCAATCGCGACGACCTGCCGTTCCGGCTGATCTCGGGGCTGGTCGACGCCGACCGGTTTCACGACGGCGGCATCAATTTCCCGGCGGTCTGGACCCAGCCGGATTTCGTCGGCGTGCTGCCGAAAGGGACCCCGGTCGTGCAATGTTTCGCGGTGCCGCGCGAGGCCCCCGAACTGGTGTTCGAAGCCTTCGACGATGCGCACCGCGCAGCCTATTCCAAGGTCGTCGGCGAGGTGTTGGCCGCGCCCAATGTCTATCGCAAGCATTTCCGCGCCAAGCGCGGCCGGCTAGTTACCTAAGGCTGCACGCAGCGCGCGCTCATCGAGCCACAGCCGGCCGTGCGGGGCCGAGGTCAGCGCCATCGCGATCGATCCGAACAGGTGCGGACGCAAGGCATAGGCGCGCGCGAAGGCCTGCATCGCGGCGTCGGGCGCGCCGCTCTCCTGCAGCGTGATCCCCAGATTGAGTGCCGCTTCGGCGTAATCCGGCTTGAGCTCGAGCGCCTTGCGATAGGCGCGTGTGGCGCCGTCGTGATCGCGCAAATCTTGCTTTGCGACGCCGAAATCGAACCACACCGAGGCCGGCGCCGTGCTCGCAACAGCGCGCTCGAGCAGGCTTACCGCACCTGTGAGGTCACCAGCCTCCCAGGCCAGCCGGCCAAGTCTTGCATTGGCTTCCTGATGCTCCGGGATGGCCTTGAGGATCGCCTCCCAGGCCTCGCGGGCCTGCGCCTTGCGGCCGGCCAGCTCAAGCGTACGTGCCTTCTCGACGAAGGCCTCGCGTTGCGGCTTGAGCGCTATGGCGCGGTCGAGATGCGTCAGTGCCGCATCGAATTCGCCGCCGGCGCGGGCGAGGCGGGCCGCGAGCAGCCGCGCCGCGGCATTGTCCGGGCGCCGCGCCAGGCTGGTCTCGACATGCCTGCGGGCCGGTGCGATCTCGCCTTTGGCGAACAGCACGGCGGCGAGCAGATGGCTCAGCATCGGCTCGCCGGGCTGGCGCGCAAGGCCGCGCCCGCAGAGCTCGATCGCCTCGCCATGCCGGCCGCTATTGAAGGCGACGGTGGCACGTCGAACGATATCCTCGGCGTTGTCCTTGTTCATTCCCGCATGCGATCGTGTTCAGGCTTGCTCGATGCGGTCCATGCTATGCGGCGCCGGCGATCATGACCAGCGCTTACCGCGCCGCGGAGTGGTCGGCCGCCGCGCGCATTTGCATGGGCATAGGAATCCGGAGCACGGGACGCAACGCATAAAGGCCGGGAGCGGTCCCGGCCTTTTCTGTTTTCTCCGTTGTCATCGCCCGGCTGAACATCAAGCCGGGCGATCCAGTACGCCGCGGCGTCTCGATCAATCGCTGGCGTCTCTGGAATACTGGATGCCCCGCCTTCGCGGGGCATGACCGGCTTTGGCGTACGTCACTCCGCCGCTTCGGTCGCCTTCAGCGTCGGATAATCGGTGTAGCCCTTGGCACCACCGCCGTAGAAGGTCGCCTTGTCCCAGTCGTTGAGCGGGGCGCCGGCCTTCAGCCGCTCGACCAGATCGGGGTTGGAGATGAACGGCTTGCCGAACGCGATCAGGTCGGCGGCACCGGCCTCCAGCACCTTCTCCGCCAGCGCGAAGTCGTAGCCGTTGTTGGCGACATAGGCCTGCTTGAAGCGTTTGCGCAGCGAGGCGTAGTCGAACGGCGCAACGTCGCGCGGGCCGCCGGTCGCGCCCTCGATGACGTGGATATAGGTGAGCTTCAGCGCATTGAGCTGGTCGACGATGTAGTCGAACAGCGGTTGCGGATTGGAGTCGGAGACGTCGTTGGCCGGCGTCACCGGCGAGATGCGGATACCGGTGCGGTCGGCGCCGGCCTCCTTGGCGACCGCCTTGGAGACTTCCAGCATCAGCTGGGCGCGATTCTCGATTCCGCCGCCATAGGCATCGGTGCGCTTGTTGGAGCTGTCCCTGGCGAACTGGTCGAGCAAATAGCCGTTGGCGCCATGGATCTCGACGCCGTCGAAGCCGGCCGCCAGCGCATTCGCGGTGCCGCGCTTGAAATCCTCGATGATCCCGGGGATCTCCGACAGCTCAAGCGCGCGCGGCTCGGACACGTCGGCGAAGGTGCCGTTCACGAAGGTCTTGGTCTTGGCGCGGATCGCGCTCGGCGCCACCGGCGCGCCGCCGTTCGGCTGCAGCGAGGTATGCGAGATGCGGCCGACATGCCAGAGCTGGATGAAGATGTGGCCGCCGCGCTCATGCACGCGATCGGTGACCTTGCGCCAGGCCGCGACCTGTTCCTTCGAATAGATGCCGGGCGTGTCCTGATAGCCCTGGCCCTGTTGCGAGACCTGGCTCGCCTCGGTGACCAGGAGGCCGGCGGAGGCGCGCTGGCCGTAATAGTCCACCGCGAGCGGGCTTGGCACCATGCCGGGAGGCACCGCGCGGTTGCGCGTCAGCGGCGCCATCACGAAGCGGTTCGGCAGGGTCAGTGGGCCAAGCTTGTAGGGCTCGAGAAGTTTGGTCGATTGGCTCATGTGAAACGGTTCCAGACAATGATGGATGAGGAGAGAGTTGTGCATTGCCGCGACGAGCGCAATGGCCGGGATATGCGCAGTTTGCAGGCTAGCCGCGCACGATTCCGCCCATGTGGCCGGCATCAAGGAACAAAGTGTGCGCATTCACATAGGAGGATTCATTCGAAATCAGGAACAGCGCAGTATAGGCGACCTCCCAGCCGGTGCCCTGGCGGCCGAAAGGCACTGTCACGGCGCGGTCCGATCGCCTGCGGCTGGCATCGCGGCCCATCGGCGTGTCCATGAAGCCGGGCGCGATCACATTGCAGCGAATGCCCTTGTCCTCGCCGGCCCGCGCGATCGCCCGCCCCAGCGCGATCTGCGCTGCCTTGGAGGATTCATAGGCCGGGTTGCGGCCGCCGGCGCGCTGGCTCGCCATCGAGGAGATCAGGATGATCGCGCCGCCCGGCGCCATCACCTCGAGCGCCTTCTGCGCGAACAGCATGTGGCTGCGCACATTGACGGCGTAGTCGCGGTCCCAGGCTTCCGCCGTCATCTTGGGCAGCGACAGGCCGCAGGAAATGCCGACATTCAGCGCCAGTCCGTCGAGCCCGCCGAGCTTTTGCGCGCAGCGTTCGACCGCGGGCGCGATCGCTGCGACGTCGGAGACATCGACCACGTCGGTGAAGGCCTTGCCGCCTTCGCCCGTGATCTGCGCGACGGTGTCGTCGGCGGCTTCCTTGTTGACGTCGAGGCACGCGACCGAGGCGCCCTCGCGCGCGAACAGCACGCTCATGGCGCGGCCGTTGCCGATCGGCGGCACTTCATCCACGGTTGTGCGCTGTCCCGCACCGACCACGATGATGCGCCGACCGGCGAGGCGGCCGTGATTTTTCGCGAGCCCGAGCGATTCCGCATGCAGTGAGGCGGACGGATCGATGGCTTTCGGTGCGTGCGTCGACATGGCGTGCTCCCTGACGTCTTGTTGTTGTCAGGGAGCAGTAGCACGGCCGGGCACGTGACGCGACTTGTCGCGCCGAAGCCTTGGCGAAGGCGAAAAATCCCGCGGCGGGGAATATCGCGTCAGCTCACGCCGAGGAAATCGCGCTTGCCGATCTCGACGCCGTTGTGACGCAGGATGCCGTGCGCGGTGACGGCGTGGAAGTAGAAGTTCGGGAACGAAAAGGCGCTGACGAATTGCCGGCCCTTCAAGGTCATGGTGCGGCCGGCACCGACCGGGAAGGTGACGTCCTTGGCGTCTGCGCCGTCGAACTGCTCCGGCTTGAACGACTGCACATAGTCGATCGTCTTCGCCAGGCGCTGCTTCAATTCCGCAAAGCTGGTCTCGGTGTCGGGCGTCGACGGCACCTCGCTATGGGTCAGTCGTGCGCAGCCCCTTGCGGCATGATCGCAGACCAGCTGCACCTGCTTGGTCAGCGGCAGCATGTCGGGATAGAGCCGCGATCCCAGCAGCACCTCGGGCGCGATCTTCTTCGCTTCGCAATGCGCCTCGGCCTTGGTCAGTTCGCCGGTGAGGCTGTTGAGGATTTGCAAGTACGCGGGGACGACGGCGTCATGAAAGGACATGGGGATGCTCCCTGTTAAGATGAAATCCGGATGTTACCGAACGGCGATGCTGCAAGTGGGGCCGCGACGGGAAGAAAACAACCGCGGGCGGCCGTAACAACTGGTCAAATATTCTGCGGCGCTTTCGTGCCCCGTCATCCTGAGGAGCGCGAAGCGCGTCTCGAAGGATGCACGGCCCGGCCGGTGGCCGTCGATCCTTCGAGACGGCCGCTCCGCGGCCTCCCCAGGATGACGGTCCAAGAGCAACGCGGGCCGCTTAGGCAGTCCGACGATGTCCTACCGCGTCCCCGGCATCGCGGCGTCTGCGGCCGGCTGCGTGCGGCCACCGCCGCGCATCCGCGCCAGCAGCTCCGCGGTCGGCCAGGAATCCGCCGGCAAGCCGTATTTCATCTGCATCGCCTTGATCGCGCTGCGGCTGGCCTGACCGAGCACGCCGTCGATCTTGCCGACGTCGTAGCCGGCGCGCGCCAGCAGCGATTGCAGCTCCTTGATCTCATTGAACGGCAGCTGCGCGACCGGCGCGTGCGGACGCTGCATCGGCGGTGCGCCCGCGATGCGGCCGGCGAGATAGCCGGCGGTGGTCGAATAGATCAGCGAGTTATTCCACTCGGTGTAGGCGGCGAAGTTCGGGTAGGCGAGGAATGCCGGACCCATCCGGCCCATCGGCAGCAGCAGCGAGGCCGGCATCTCGTCATTCGGCAGAGCCTTGCCGTCGGTCAAGGTGACGCCGAGTGCAACCCATTTCGAACGCGGCAGCTTGACGGTGAGGTCGGCCTGGTCCCACGGAAAGTTTGCGGCCTGCGGCACGCGCACCTCCTGCAGCCACGGCTCGCCGCGCCGCCACTTCAATCCGTTGGCGATGTAGTTCGCGGTCGAGCCGATCACGTCGGGGCCGCTGGCGAGCAGATTGCGATGGCCGTCGCCGTCATAGTCGACGGCATAGTTGAAATAATGCGTCGGCAAAAATTGCGTCTGGCCGAGCTCGCCGGCCCAGGAGCCGATCATCTCATCGGGCGTCAGGTCGCCGCGCTCGATGATCTTCAGCGCCGCGATGGTCTCGCCCTGGAACATCTCCGAGCGACGGCAATCATAGGCCAGCGACACCAGCGATTTCAGCGTCGGCAGATTGCCCATCTGGGCGCCGAAATCGCTCTCCAGTCCCCAGAACGCGGCGATCACCGCCGGCGGCACCCCATACTCCTTCTCGGCTCGCGCGAACGCGGCCGCGTAGGTCCGGATGTATTGCTGGCCCTGCTGCATCCGGTAGTTCGCAGCCATGCGGCCCGCGAACTGGGTGAAGATCTGCCCGAACACGCGCTGGCCGCGGTCGCGGTTGACGATACCCTGGTCGTAAACCAGGTAGGGCGCGGCCTCCGCAATCGTCCGCTGCGAGACGCCGGCAGCGACCGCCTTCTGCTTCAGCTCGGCGAGGAAGCGATCGAAGCTCTGGCCGTTGTGGCAGGACGCGGCCCTTGGCGAGGCCACCGCGGCCGGGCGTGCCCGGACCGGGGCCGGCCCGGCGGGATTGGGCAGCGGCTGCTGCGCCTGAGCCAGCGAGGAGAGCGCCAACGCCCCCGCGATCGCTGCGAACATGATCGGGGCGCGGAGGGGAGAAGCTGGCATCGATGTCACCGGCTGGGAAAGGGGGATCAAGGCCCATCCTGCATACACCAGGGCGACACCGGGCAACAACGGGGGTGCCCTGTTAGACCAATTGAGCTTCGGCAGAGTGAAGAGCCGCCGCTAAGATCGGCGGGTGATTCGCGGGCGGGGGTGTCGGCGGATTGATCACGCCCGGAGGGACCCATGTGGAGTTTTCTCGAGCGGCTGTTGGATTCGTCGACGTTTTCGCCACACGGCATCTGCCTGTTGTGGGAGCCGGAGCTGATCTGGCTGCACGTGACTTCAGACGCGATCATTGCCGCTTCCTATTTCTCGATCCCGTTTGCGCTCGCGATCCTCGTCTCCAAGCGGCGCGACTTCCAGTTCGGCTGGATGGCCTGGCCGTTCGCCGCGTTCATCCTCGCCTGCGGCCTCACGCATGTGTTCTCGATCTACACGCTGTGGGTGCCGATCTACGGTCTCGAAGGAATAGTCAAGGCGCTCACCGCTGTCGCCTCGGTCGTCACCGCGGTGCTGCTCTGGCCGCTGATCCCGAAAATCCTGGCGATCCCGACCGAGCAACAGCTGCGCGAGGCGCATGTCGCGCTCGCCGAGGAAGGCCGGCAGCGCCAGCGCTCGGAAGTCCTGCTCGAGCGCTTCCGCGAGGCCGAGGCCAATGAGAGCAAGATCCGCCAGGCGCAGAAGATGGAAGCGGTCGGCCAGCTCACCGGCGGCATCGCGCACGACTTCAACAACATCCTCACCGTCATCACCGGCACCATCGACATCCTGGCCGAGGCGGTCACCCACAACCGGCAGCTGATCGAGATCACCAGCCTGATCCGCGACGCCGCCGAGCGCGGTGCATCGCTGACGCGGCATCTGCTCGCCTTCGCGCGCAAGCAGCCGCTGCAGCCGAGCGATGTCGACGTCAATGCGTTGATGGTCGACACCATCGAGCTGCTGCGGCCGACCATCGGCGACCACGTCGATATCGATTTTCGCCCGATGCCGGATCTGCCGCGGGCGCTGGTCGATTCCAACCAGCTGGTTACCGCGATCATCAACCTCGCGCTGAACTCGCGCGACGCGATGCCGAAGGGCGGCAGGCTGCGGATCGAGACCCGTACTGCCGAACTGAAGCCATCAGACGTCCGCGGCCATGACGGACTTGCCGCCGGCGACTATGTCGCGATCGCGCTGATCGACAACGGCCAGGGCATCGCGGAAGCCGATCTCGCCAAGGTGTTCGAGCCGTTCTTCACCACCAAGGACGTCGGCAAGGGCACCGGCCTCGGGCTTTCCATGGTCTACGGTTTCGTCAAGCAGTCCAATGGCCACATCGTGCTCGACAGCGAGCTGGGTCGCGGCACCAAGGTCATGCTGTTTCTGCCGCGCGCGACGGCGGTGTCGGCGGCCGCGGTGCCCGAGCGGCGGCAGCCGGAGGTGCGCGGCGCGCGGGAAATCGTGCTCGTCGTCGAGGACGACAGGCTGGTGCGGTCCTACGTGCTGACCCAGATCGAGAGCCTCGGCTACGCCACGCTGTCGGCCAACAATGGCGACGAGGCGCTGGCCGTGCTCGACAGCGGCGCGCCGGTCGATCTGTTGTTTACCGACGTCATCATGCCCGGTGCGATGAACGGACGCGACCTCGCCACCGAGGCGCAGCGGCGCCGCCCCGGCCTGCGCGTGCTGTTCACCTCGGGCTACACCGAGAACGCCATCGACCAGGACGGCAAGCTCGAGCAGGGCATCCTGTTCCTGGCAAAGCCCTACAGCCGCGCCCAGCTCGCCCGCATGCTGCGCGTCGCGCTGCGCGAGCAGGAGACGGAGCACGCGCAGGAGCCGGCGCAGTAGCGAGGGATCGTAGCCCGCACGAACTCGTAGCCCGGATTTCGCTGCGCTGCATCCGGGCTACACGGCATTGGGTCGCGTCACATGACCAATCGTTAATCCCGCCGCGTCGCTGCGACGCACGCCTTCCACTTGCGGCTTCGGCGGCAAAATCCCTACCTCTGCGGCGTCAGTTGTGGCAGCATTCCGCTCGCCGTGAGGGAACAACGATGAACTATTTCCGCACCGCGCTCCTGCTTGCCGGCCTTACTGCGCTGTTCATGGGCGTCGGCTATCTGATCGGCGGCGGCACCGGCGCCGTGATCGCGCTGATCGTTGCTGCTGCGACAAATCTGTTCACCTACTGGAACTCCGACCGCATGGTGCTGTCGATGTACGGCGCCCATCAGGTCGATGCGCGTTCGGCGCCGGACCTTTACAATCTCGTCGCCGAGCTCGCGCAGCGCGCGAGCCTGCCGATGCCGCGTGTGTTCGTGATGGACGAGGCACAGCCGAATGCATTCGCGACCGGCCGCAATCCGGAGAACGCCGCGGTCGCCGTCACCACAGGCTTGATGCAGCGGCTGAGTCGCGAGGAGCTCGCCGGCGTGATCGCGCACGAGCTCGCGCATATCAAGCATCACGACACGCTGACCATGACGATCACGGCGACCATCGCCGGCGCGATCTCGATGCTGGCGCAGTTCGGCATGTTCTTCGGCGGCAACCGCAACAACAACGGCCCCGGCATCGTCGGCTCGATCGCGATGATGATCCTGGCGCCGCTCGGCGCCATGCTGGTGCAGATGGCGATCAGCCGCACCCGCGAATACGCTGCCGACAATTATGGCGCGCGCATCGTCGGCCAGCCGATGTGGCTGGCATCCGCGCTCGCGAAGATCGAGAACGCTTCGCATCAGCTGCCGAACATGGAAGCCGAGCGCAATCCGGCCACCGCGCACATGTTCATCATCAACCCGCTGTCGGGCCATGGTGTCGACAATCTGTTCGCCACCCACCCCTCGACCGCGAACCGCATCGCGGCGCTGCAGCAGCTCGCCGCCGAGCTCGGCACCCAGACCGCGCCGCGCCCGGCCGGCGCCAGCTATCCGCCGCGCAGCCCGTGGGGCGGAGCCTCGGGCCAGCGCGGGCCGTGGGGCTAGGGCGAGGTGAGAATAGCGGCCGCATATTTCCTTCGCCTCTCCCGCAAGCGGGAGAGGGGGCGCACCGCCATTGCGGCTGCCATTCAACAAATCTGATCTTGCTTCAGAGCGTGGCCCACCCGCTACGCGCTCGCGGCGTCCAGCCGCTCGACCTGACCTTTGCTCAGCTCGAGCCCGGCAGCCGCGACGAGCGTTGCGACCTGCTCGGGCCTGGTGGCGCTGGCAATCGGCGCGGTGATGCCGGGCTTCGCCATCAGCCAGGCGAGCGCGACCGCGGCCGGCTCGGCGCGGGTTTCGGCGGCGACCTCGTCGAGGCCGGCCAGGATGCGCATGCCGCGCGGGTTCATGTATTTCGGAATGCTGCGCGCCCCGCGCGGGCTCTTGGCGAAGTCGCTCTCCGAGCGATATTTGCCGGTCAGGAATCCGGCGGCGAGGGAGAAGAACGTGATCACGCCGACGTCGTTGTCCTCGCAGACGCGTTGCAGCGCGCCCTCATAGCTCGACCGCTCCGCCAGGCTGTATTCGGGCTGCATGCTCTCATAACGGGGCAGCCCGTTCGCCCTGGAAATATCCAGCGCGCTCTTGAGCCGCTCCGCCGAGAAATTCGAGGCGCCGATCGCCCTGACCTTGCCGGCCTTGATCAATTTGTCGTAGGCCGCGAGCGTCTCTTCCTGCGGCGTCGCCTCGTCGTCCTTGTGGGACTGGTAGAGGTCGATGTGGTCGGTCTGCAGCCGCCGCAGCGAGTCCTCGACGGCGCGCGCGATGTAGTCCGGCTTCAGGCCGACATTATCGCCTCCCATGTCCATGCCGACCTTGGTGGCGAGGATGATGCGGCTGCGGTTGCCGCGCGCCTTCATCCATTTTCCGATGATCGTCTCGGACTCGCCGCCATCATGGCCCGGCACCCAGCGCGAATAGACGTCGGCCGTATCGAGGAACGTCAGTCCATGCTCCAGCACGGTGTCGAGCAGCCGGAAAGATGCAGCCTCGTCCACCGTCCAGCCGAACACATTGCAGCCGAAGCAGAGGGGAGGGACGGTGAGGCCGGAGCGGCCGAGCGCGCGATGCTTCATGCGTGTTCTTTCTCTTGTTCTTGACGGGAGGCGCGGGACACTGGGGCAGATCGGCCTTGTTTGCAAGGCGCTGTGATCCGCATTGCGCTGTTTCCGCGCCAGTCACCACCGCGCAATGCTGCTGGCCGAACAGGCCGGTAAGCAACCTTGCGTGTCATTTGTCATGGGATCCGTCGGCATTCCTTGTCCGGACGCCGACGGATGATTGCCGAGATTTCGCGGCCGGCTCGGCTATTTGCGCTCGACGAAGATCGCCTTGCAGTCGTCGCTGCTGATGTTCTCCGCGGTGTGGGAAACCACGAGTGGCCCGGCAAAGGCCGTGCCTGCCTTGCTGGGGGCGTCTCGCGTGGTGCCGTCGGCATTGTGCAGGCGAATGGTGCAGTCGGTCAGCGGATAGACCACGAACGGCACCGGGTGGGAATGCGGCTTGTCTGTCGTCCCCTTCTACCAGGTCGCGGCAATGACGCGGAAATTCTGATCCTCGAAGATGACCTTGTAGGTGTCGGGATCGCTTTGATAGCTCGGCGGAGAATCCGCAGCCGCTGTCGCGGAGATCGCCGCAAACAATCCGACGATTGAAAAGCCAAATGCACGGAAATTCATATCTGAAAACTCCCTGTCCAATTGAGCTACGCGCTCGGCAATGAGCGCCGGCGACACTTACCACAGGACGTCTCTCGCCACGAGATTCGTTCAGTCCCGCGCGTCGGCGCGTCGTGCTGCGTGCGATGCGCTGCGCGCTGCGAGACGACCGGCCGTGCTGACTTGCGCGTCAGGTCAGGTGGACTGCCCTTCATGGTCGGTCGATGACAGGGCGAATTTTTTCGGAGCCACGAAACGCAATTTCACTTGGCTGTCATTTGATGTAGATTGCGCGGCGAGCTGCCACCGGTTACGCCGAAATCCGGAGAATGAGCGGCAGCGATCATGGCCATCGGCAGGCCTTTTGGTCTCATTTTCAGTACGAAAAACCTTCTGCCTGGGTCATGCCCGGGTGAATGCTTTTTTCCATTTCCAGCCAAATGGAGCGATTGCCATGCACTTCTGTCTCTCAGGGGAATACACGCCGCGATCCATCAACAGCATCATGGAGAACCCGACGACCAATCGGTATGAGGCGGCCAAGAAGTTGATCGAGGCGGGCGGCGGCAAATTGATTTCGATGTACAGCACGGCGGCCGATGGCCCCGGCGTGATGGTGATCTTCGACGTGCCGGATCCGACCGTCGCACCCGCCATCACCGGCGTGGTCGTGGCGGCCGGCGCCGTCCAGAATGTGAAGCTGCTCCGGCTCTTCACGCAGGACGAGATCAAGGTGGTGCGTCAGCACGCGAGCAAGCTGAAGGCCGCCTACTCGCCTCCAGGAAGTTAGCAGTCGACGAAACGCGGCGCAGATCGATCTGACGACCGCTGTCACTCGCGCGCGGTGGCGCTTCACAGCGTCCCGCGCGGAGGCGAGGGCCGTTGCGCGCCGCTGATCCGGGCTGCGTTCAACGGTTGGGCAGTCGCTCGGGCGGATGTCACGCGCGCATGCCGGCTCGCATAGCCCCGGCCGGTTGTGCCGTCGCCTGACGTCCGCCGCCTCGCTCCGCACGTCTTCGGCGCGGCGATTGCGGCACCGCGCCACCGCCGCTCACGAGGGCGGAGTGTCCAAATACACGTAAAGCGCGGCGATCTTGCCGTCGCGCGCAATGATGAAATCCACGCCGGTATAGACAGGCGCTTCGCCTCGCGGCCCGGAGCCCCATGCCAGGCGTCCCGAATTGTGCAGCGCCTGCGGCGCGCCATGCGGCGTATACACATAGTGCGGATGCGTCGCGCGGAGATCGCCGGCGAACTTGTCGAGTGCGTCACGGCCCACGAGAATGCCCGGCGGTGCGTAGAGCACGCAGTCCACGGTGTAGAGCTCCTCAATCGCGGCCCTTCGGCGCACCGGATCGCCTTCGCCGAAAACCTCCGGCAGGTTGCGGGTGAGTAGCGTTTCGATGCGGCTCACATCTGCGCCCACGGAGGGCGGAATGTTGGTCTTGCTGGCATGCTCGTTCATCTGCGACCTCCATGTGACTTATGAGATGATGTGGTCGCAGCCGCCGTCCTGAAACGGCAATGATGGAAAATCATCGTTTCACATTTTGATACATCGACGTGACGGCCGTTCGCTCGAAAGCGTTCTGGCGCGTCGCATCGTCCGCGAGGTCTTCAGCCGCCTTTAAGTGCGGTGTATGCACAAACATTGCCGGCCAACCGGTGCGACAGATTGCTGCCGGCGCTGATCCTCTCGCGTCGTCCAGTCAGCCTGCCGCCTGCGGTCACCCTAGTCCAGAACTATGCTCATCTTGCGGGTGCGCTCGCGCGCTCGTTCGGCCTGCTGATCCTCTTCGCGCTGCGCCAGAAACCGGGACGCCCGGCGCAGCCATCTCGCCATACCGGACGGAGCAGCCGTGTTCGGCCGTAGCCAGTATTCCTCATACCAGTCAGGCTGGACCCGAAATGCGTCCAGTGTCCGTTCGCTCGTCTCGAGAGGAGTCTTTCGTGCGGGCATGACACAGCCTCTGCGCAATGCGATGCTGATCGCGAACGTTTCCCCCGGCCGGGCACCTCTGCTCATTGAGGATAAATGGCGCCCCGCGGGTCGACCGCGCGATGCGAGGCGACATAGTCGATCTCACCGCGCGCAATACCGATATCCCGTAGCTCGTGATCGTTCAGATTGCTCAGACGCTGCCGTAGCCGCGCGCGTTCCTGCCAGTCCAGCAACGCGGCCCAGCACCGGCTGACGATGGCAAGGCGCGGATGTGCTGATGCAATCGCATGCGGCGATCTAACGCTGTGGTAGGGCGTATCCATTGGACATCTCCCGACGTCGCGTCCTCTGCATGAAGGTGGCAGGACGGCGGGAGTGCTGCTTGACATATCGCTTACATTTTCCTTACCGGCGGCTTATTCTTTCGACGCCAGCCCGCGCGGGAGCGCCTTCGGGCGACCGGAGGGCCATTTGGAGAATGGTCCCTTGCGCTATTCCTTCGAGGATTACGTATTGGACACCGAGCGGCGCGAACTGCAACGCGGGCCTGAAATTGTCCCGACGACGCGACAGGTTTTCGCGCTGCTTGATTGCCTGATCCGCAACAGGGATCGCGTCGTCAGCAAGGACGACCTTGTCGCCACGATCTGGGATGGACGGGTCGTTTCCGATGGCGCGGTGACGACGCGCCTGAATGCTGCCCGACACGCGATCGGCGATTCCGGTCAAGAGCAACGCCTGATCAAGACACTGCCTCGACAAGGCTTTCGCTTCGTGGGCGTTGTGCGAATGGTACAGGAACCGCCGACTGGATTGCCGGCCATGGCTCTGGACGGGAAGGACCTAAACCGGCTCGCGCACCCGGAATGGTCGCCGCGCCGCGAGATCCGGCACGAGGTGGACGCACCGCCCGGCGCTCCAAGCAACATGCCGTCCGTCGCGGTGCTGCCCTTCGCCAATCTGTCGGGGGACAGGGAGCAGGACTATTTCAGCGACGGCATCACCGAAGACATCATCACCGAGCTGTCACGGTTCTCGCAGCTGTTCGTCATCGCCCGCAACTCGTCCTTCACGTACAAGGACAAGGCTGTCGATGTCCGTCAGATCGGTCGGGAGCTTGATGTGCGCTACCTGCTCGAAGGCAGCATTCGGCGTGACGGAGAGCGGGTTCGGATCACGGCACAGCTGATCGATGCCCTGACCGGGGCGCACCATTGGGCCGAGCGTTACGACCGCGAGCTGAAGGACATCTTCGCGGTCCAGGACGACGTGGCACGCACCATTGTCGCTGTCCTGGCCGACCACGTGTATGTGGCGGAGCTCGAGCATGCCAAATGCAAGCCGACGGAGAATCTGGGCGCCTATGATCTCTATCTTCGAGGGATGGCGGAAGCCTACAAGTGGACCAGAGAGGGGAACGAAGCAGCGCTCCGCCTGTTCTACAGGGCCATCGAACTTGATCCCGAATTCCCGACGCCTTACGGCGCTGCCGCGATGCGTTTCAGCGTGCGCAAGGGGTTCGGCTGGATGGTCGATCCCGACCAGGAGGTCGCTGAAGTCAGGAGACTGGCCCGCCGGGTGATGCAACTGGGCAAGAACGACCCGATCGCCTTCGTGCATGTCGGGCATTCGTTGGCCTATGTCGCCAAAGACCTCGTTGAGGGCGTCGCCTTGATTGATCGCGCGCTGGCCCTGAACCCGAACCTCGGGGCCTCGTGGACACATAGCGGCTGGTCGCGGCTGTGGCTCGGGGAGGCAGACTTGGCCATCGAGCACTTTGGACGCGCCATTCGACTGAGCCCTGTCGATCCGGGCAGGTTCTGGCCGCAAGAAGGAACAGCTCATGCTCATTTCTTCGCGGGCCGCTACGACGAAGCACTGTCATGGGCGAGGATGGCGTTGTGCAGCCGGCCGGACAGCCACGCCGCGCTGCGCATCGGCGCCGCGAGCGGCGCGCTTGCCGGGCACTGCGACGAGGCCAGGAGACTTGCGACGCGATTGCACGAGGTCGATCCGGCGCTACGACCAGCGACGCTGAACACCGTGTTGGGTCCGTATCGGAACCTCGAAGACGTGGCGAAGTATGCGGACGCGCTACGACGGGCAGGGCTACCCGATTGACGGCCGCGAGGTCGGCGGGTTGCGGCGAGAGCGGCGTCCAGCACTTCATCGCCTTGCGCAGGCAGGCCCCATAGTGATCGGCCAAAACACCGAGGAGGCGGCCAGCATCCCGGCGCGCGTCACATGCCTGCAACAATGAACGACTAGTTGCTGCAAGCGCTAATACTCTCGCGTTGCCTTGTCAGCCTGCTGTCCGCGGTCAGCCCTTGTCCAGAACCATGCTCATCTTGCGGGGCACGCTCGTGCTCTCGTTCGGCCTCTTGATCCTGTCCCCAGCGCCGGGCCACGCTCAAGACGCCAACTTTCGCAATCCCGAACAGGCGCCACCGTCATGGGCGCAGTTTGCCAAGCTGGTCAAATACCGGTTCGAGGAATGGATCGCGGCCGACGAGACGGTTGCCAATCGTTTCCGCAACTGGGTCATCGAACATTCCGGCAAGGAGAACGGACCGCCGCCGACGCTCGTGGTGCGCGCCTGGCTCAACCCGGACGGCACCGTCGAGCGCGTCACGTTTCCGGCGCTCAATGATGCCGGCGCCACCGAGGACCTGCGTACCATCCTGAAGCGCGGCAATGTCGGCCAGGCGCCGCCGCCGGAAATGCTGCAGCCGCTGAACCTGCGCTTCTCGCTCAATCTGCGCAAACCCTGAGCGGCTTCGATCGCGCGTTCGTTTTCCTGGGGTCATTCCCCGGTGCGCAATTGCGCACCTGAGGGCTCGCGAAGCGAGAACCTCGAAGGATGAACGGTCCAGCTGGTGGCCGTCGACCCTCTGAGACGCGCTACGCGCTCCTCCAGCGACAATGGCGAAGCCGTTGCGCGGGGGTGACGGAGCCAATGGCGGCACGCGTTGGGTGAGAGTTTCAGCGTCATCCCTGCGAAAGCAAGGACCCATAACCACAAATGATCATTGTTGCGCGATGCCGGAACGACGAGTCCCGTTTACAATGCCTGCCGCGGAGTATGGGTCCCTGCTTTCGCCGGGACGACGCATGGGGTGAACACCATGGCCAAACAACAGTGCGAACGTTCGCGACGCGCCTTCATCGCCTCCGCCATCGCGGGAATTCCCGCGGCACTGTTTCCGCGACCTGCCGCAGCCTCCGACAAAATGACAAAACCGCAGGCGGAATACCAGGACACGCCGAACGGCATCTACTCCTGCGGACTGTGCACGCTGTTCGTCGCGCCCGACGGCTGCAAGGTGGTGGAGGGTGCCATCAGCAAGGATGGCTGGTGCAAGGCTTTTGCAGCGGTCGACTGAGTCTTGCGCCTGCAGGAGAAAGTAGCGTCGCGTCACAACTCCCGCGCATTCGAGAACGCAAACGACGACACCCGCCGCGTGGTCTCGTCCAGGATCAGGCTGCGCGTGATCGGCGGTTCGGCGCGCTGGCTGCAGTTCTCGCGCTCGCAGAGGCGGCAGTTGACGCCGATCGGCGTGCCCTCGATCTTCTCCAGATCCATGCCGGTCGCATAGACGAGCTTGGCCGCATGACGGATTTCGCAGCCGAGCCCGATCGCAAAGCGCGGCTGCGGCTGCGGATAGGGCGCCACCGGCCGCCGCACCGTCTGCGCAATCGAGAAGTAGCGCGTGCCGTCCGGCAGCTCGATCACCTGGCTCAGCAGCCGGTCCGGCATGTCGAAGGTCGAATGCACGTTCCAGAGCGGGCAGGTGCCGCCGAATTTGGAGAACGGGAAGGTGCCGGAGGAAAACCGCTTCGACACGTTGCCGGCATTGTCGACGCGCAGCAGGAAGAACGGTACGCCGCGCGCGTTCGGCCGCTGCAGCGTGGTGAGGCGGTGGCAGACCTGCTCGAAGCCGGCATTGAAGCGCTGCGCCAGCACGTGCACATCGTAGCTCAGGGCTTCGGCGGCGGAATGAAATGCCTGATAGGGCATCATCGCGGCCGCGGCGAAATAATTGGCGAGCGTGATGCGGTACAGCCTTCGCGCGGTGTCGTCGACCGGGCCGGCGCGGCTGACGATCGCATCGATCGCGGCGCCGCATTCGACAAAGCCGATCTGCAACGCAAGCTGGAAGCTGCGGCCGGCACTGTCGACCAGTTCGGAGATCAACAGTTGCCGGCGATGCCGATCGAAACGGCGCAGCGTCTCGCGCATCACATCGACCGGCATCACGCGGGTGACGATCGAATGTTTTTCGCGCAAGCGCGTGGCGAGGGCCGTGAACAGGCCTTCGGTCGGCACATTGAGCTCGTCGCGCAGATTCTCTGCCGCGGACTCGAGTTCCGGAAAATAGTTGCGGTTGGCCTCGATCAGGTCGCGCACCCGCTCGATCGGGTTGGCGTCGAACTGCGAGCCCTCGCGGTCGGCCATCTGCGCCGCCACCAGCGTCTCGCCGCGGCGCGCCTCGGCGTAGGCGGCATAGAGCCGCTGCAACGCATGTGTCACGCCGGGGCACAGCTCGGCGAGATCGCGCAGTTCCTGCTTCGGCAGATCGATCTGGCGGAACAGCGGATCGGAGAAGATCTCGTTGAGTTCCGCGAAGAAACGGTCCTCGTCGGCGGTGGCGAGATCGCGCAAATCCAGATCGTAGGTCTCGGCCAGCCGCAGCAGGATCTGCGCCGTCACCGGGCGCTGGTTGCGCTCGATCAGGTTGATGTAGGAGGGCGAGATCCCGAGCCCCTCGGCGATCTGGGTCTGCGACAGCCCCAATTGCTGGCGGATCCGCCGGAAGCGCGGACCAACGAACAGCTTCTTTCCGGATTCGCCGGGCATGGCAGCCTTCCTGACCTAATTTGTGACAAAATTTACAAATCGACATTTATTACAAGTTCAGATGTTACATGACATCACCAATAAAAAACAGGGCATCTATACGAACTTCGCCTTTTCGCGTTTATCTCCTGGCACGCACTTCGCGACGCTCTGTCAAGAATGTCGATCCGGCGAACAGGCCGCGGGGATCAGGATTCAGGCGGCCGAGCAAGGGCAGCAGGATTTTTTAGAGGAGACTGACGATGAGCAAGGGCAGCAATTTCTGGGTGATCGGCGGCGAGTTCGGCTCGATGAACTTCCACAAGCTCGTCGAAGGCTCCGCCCAGGTCCGCGGTCCGTTCAAGACCCGCAAGGAAGCCGAAGAGTGCTGGAAGGAAGTCTCGGAAGAGAGCCGCCACAAGGCCGGCGTGCGCTTCTCGATCGTCGAGGAACCGTCGCGGGTTTCGGCCTGACGCCAAAATTATCTCAGCTAAGAAACGTCCAAGGACGGCGGCCCCATCCGGTTCATCCGGGTGGGGTCGACCGCTTTTGGGACAGTGCCGGGATTTTTCAGCTGGGATAAGTGGCCACCTAAGTGCTTGGGAACCAACGCCCTTTGCGGACATCATGGTTGCTGATAGGTTAATGGGTGAGGCAACCCGTCATCACGAGGCCGTAAGGCATGTCCGATCCGCACAACACCGGCAGCGAGGCGCGCGAGATGCGGCCGACGCTGCGAGAGGCGCTGCGGCGGGCGCGGATCGAGGCGGCCGATCGCACCGGCGTCGTCGTCGAATTGCGCGATGCCGAGGTGGCGCGGCTCGAGATCCTCAACGACGCGCTTGATCCGCTGTTCGCGCAGGTGCCGGAGAAGGTCGACCTGTTCGACCGCGGCATCAGCCAGGGCGAGACGCCGCGGCTGTGGATCGATGTGGTCGCGCATGTGCTGATGGGCCGCGACAAGCGCATCTACCGCTTCGTGCAGGACACGAGGTTCGGCCGTATCGTGCTCGCCGAATCGCACGACGTGGCCGTGATCGTCGATGCAGTCACCGATTATGTCGCGCGGCGCATGATCGAGCGCGAGCATGCGATGGTGGCAACGCCGCTTCCGGCTGCCGAGCCGCCGGCTCCGCCGCCGGTGCCGGTGGCGCCGCCGAAGCGCCGCGGCGGGATCGGCATGTTCGTGCTCGGCTTCATCCTGGGCGCGCTGGCGCTGTTCGGCTTTGCGCTGCTTGCGAGCGTGCAGAATTTCTAGCCGCTGAAGGGGCGGGGGCATCGTGGTCATAACACCCGCCTCGGCATTTTTCGGCGTCCTGGCGGCGGCCGCGGTGGTCGGCAGCGCCGTGCTGTTCGGCAAATGGCAGACGCTGCGGCGCGCCGAATATATCCGCACCTTCAAGTGGCCGGCGGGCCTGTTGGCCCGGCTCGAGAAGCACCACCCCGGCTTCGCCCGCAAGGACAGCGCGCTGGTGTCGCGCGGCCTGCGGCAGTTCTTCCTCGCCTATCTGATGAGCGGCAAGCGTTACGTCTCGATGCCGTCGCAGGCCGCCGACAACCTCTGGCACGAATTCATTCTCTACACCCGCGAATACGACGCGTTCTGCCGCCGCGCCTTCGGATCGTTCCTGCACCACACGCCAGCCGTCGTGCTGGTGAAGGAGCGGCGCCAGAGCAATGAAGGGCTGCGGCGGGTCTGGTGGTACTGCTGCAAGTACGAGAACATCGATCCGGTCAGGCCGACGCGGCTGCCGCTGTTGTTCGCGCTCGACGCCAAGCTCAGCATCGCGAACGGCTTCATCTATCACACCGACTGCGAGGCGCTGCGCCGCAGCGGCATCGGTGGCAGCAGTCCGTATTGCGGCGGCGATTTCGCCGACTCGTCGATCGATGGATCGTCAGCGGGTTTTGGCGATGCCGGCAGTGACGGAAGCCATGGCGGTCATGGTGGCGACGGAGGTGGCCACGGCGGCGGTGATGGAGGTGGCGGCGACGGTGGAGGTGGCGGCGACAGCGGAGGCGGTTGCGGCGGTGGGTGTGGCGGCGGCGGCGGTGGCGGCGATTAAGACAATCGCACTTGCCTTAGCTCGCGAATGCCGTCGTGAGCGTCGAGGCCGCGCACGGTCTGCTCGCAGCGCCAGCCATTGCCGTCACGCTCGATCGAGAACAGATTGTAGGCTGCCGCCGGATAGTGCTTGCGCGCCAGCGCCGATGCCGACGGCACGCCGATCGCCGGGATCTTCTGCTCGGGGCCGTCGAACCACATCGTCGAATGGATGTGGTCGTGGCCATGCAGCACCAGCTCGACGCCGTGCCGCTTGAGCAGCGCCAGCAGCTGGTGCGAATCGGTCAGCCGCTTGGCGCGCCCGTCGGAGTGCAGCGGGTGATGTACCAGGAGGACGCGAAAGGCCTCCTCCCGCGACAGCTGCGCGAGGATCGTATCCAGCGCGCCGAGCTGGGCATGGCCGAGCCAGCCGGTCGCCATCAGCGGCGGCGTCGGCACCGCCGAGGAGACGCCGATCAGCGCCACGGGCCCGCGGCGGCGCACGAACGGAAAATGCGTCGCCGCACCATCGGCGTCGCCGCGCAGATAGTCGCCGAAGTGACTGACGAAGCGATGGCGGGTCGCGCGGACATAGGCGTCGTGATTGCCCGGGACCACGGTGACGTCGGCGGCGCCGCCGACGCCCTCGAGCCATTGCCGCGCCGGATTGAACTCGGCATCCAGCGCCAGATTGACGAGATCGCCGGTCACGGCGATGTGGTCCGGCTGCTGCGCCTGCATGTCCGACACCAGCGTGTCGAGCACGTCGCGGCGATGATATTTGTGACGGTTGCGCGTCCAGTTCAGGTAGCCGAAGGCGCGCTTGCCGGCGAGATCGCGCAGCCGCGCCGCCGGCAGCGGCGGCAGATGCGGATCCGACAGATGTGCGAGGCGGAACGCCGCCATCACGCGCTTCCCGTCGGATTGTCCGTGAAAAGTGGCTGGCCACCGGTCATGTCGTGCTATCCCGAACGTCCTGCCCTGTATTGGCAAGAGCTGTGCAGCGGCGCAAGGATCAAAGCACGGATCAAACACCATGATGTCGAGGGTTCAGTGACGGTCCTTGAGGATTTACGCAAGCGCTGCGAGCCGCAGCTCAGGTGGGTGTTTCATTTATACTGGCGGTTCGTCCGCGGCATGACGCTGGGCGTCCGCGCCGTCGTGCTCGCCGCCGACAACAAGGTGTTCCTGGTCAAGCACAGCTATGTCCATGGCTGGTATCTGCCCGGCGGCGGGGTCGAGGTTGGTGAAAGTTTTATCGAAGCGCTGCGGCGCGAGCTCGAGGAGGAAGGGCGGATCGAGCTCGACGGCACGCCGGTGCTGCACGGCATCTTCCACAACAGCCACGTCTCGCCGCGCGATCATGTCGCGGTCTATGTCGTCAGGAACTACCGGCAGGACCGGCTGCCGGAGCCGAATCGTGAGATCGTGGCCTGCGGCTTCTTCGACCCGGCTGATCTGCCTGACGACACCACCCCCGGTACGCGGCTGCGGCTCGCGGAGGTGCTCGAGGGCAAGCCGCCGCCGGCGACATGGCGGTGATGGACCGCGCCCGCGCCAGATGCTATCCCGCGCCCACAATGACTGAATTGTCCCTGACCATCCTGCCCGAGACCCCGAAAGACGCCCAGGCGATCGAGCGCCTGCTCGAGCGCACCTTCGGGCCCGGCCGCTTCGCGCTCAGCGCCTACCGGTTGCGCGAGCATGTCGATCATCTGCTAGATGTTTCCTTCACGGCGCGGATCGGCACGCTGCTGGTCGGTTCGGTGCGCCAGCTCCCGGTCACGATCGGCGATACGCCGGCCCTGATGCTCGGACCGTTGACGGTCGAGCCGCCATTCCGCAGCCGCGGCGTCGGCCGCGCGCTGCTCGAGCGCGCGATCAACGACGCCCGCGCCAAGGGCCATCGGCTGATCGTGCTGGTCGGTGACGAGCCGTACTATTCGCGGGTCGGCTTCAAGCCGGTCCCGAAGGGGCGGATGACGATGCCCGGCCCCGTCGACTACAGTCGCCTGCTTGTCATGGAACTGGTCGACGGCGCTGCCGAGGGCGTATCCGGGCCGATCCAGCCGGACTGGAGCAAGGCGATCTGACATCCGCGCGAGCGTCGCCCGGAACGGTTGCGCGCTCTCGGAAACTGAAGCACAGTTGAGGCAAGCGCCGGGACAAGACCGGCGCATGTCATATCAACAGGGAGAGTGCGCGCCATGATCAAGGTCAGTGTGATGTATCCGAACAATCCAGGCGCACGCTTTGATCACGAGTATTATCGCGACAAGCATATGCCGCTGGTGAAGGCGCGCCTGGGCGACGCCTGCAAATACTACACCGTCGACAAGGGTCTCGCCGGCGGCGCGCCGGGGACGCCCGCAACCTATGTCGGGATGTGCCACATCTTCTGCGACTCGGTTGAAGCCTTCGCGGCCGGCATGGGCAAGCACGCCCAGGAGATCATGGGCGACATTCCGAATTACACCGATCTGCAGCCGGTGATCCAGATCAGCGAAGTCGTCGTCGGCCACTGAACGTTTCGATCGAGCGAATCTCGCGACTCCGCTCGCGTCAGCGACGCTTGTAGCCCGGATGGAGCGAGGCGAAATCCGGGATCAGTTCCGCCGCGGGCGCAGCGTCCCGGATTGCGCTGCGCTCCATCCGGGCTACGCGACCATTGATCCCTCTGCCGCGAACGGCAGAGGGATATACTCGTCTCAGAACTTCAGATTGGCGAAGGCCCGCACGCCGAGGCCCGGCATCAGCACCTCGTCCTTGGTGTAGGACACCGAGTTGCGGATGTTCTGGTTGAGCAGGTTGTTTCCGACCAGGCCAAGCGTCATCTCGCGCGCGCCGATCCATGACTGCGTGAGCTTGGTGTTGTAGGTGATCTCCGCGTTCAGCAGATTGTATCCCGCGGTCGGCGTCTCGCCGATCACAGCGATGTCGTTCTGCGCGAAGGCGTGCACCAGGTTGATCCGGGTGAACCAGTTGCTGTCGCGCCAGTAGACGCCGCCGCCGAGCCGAACCGGCGGAATCCGCGGCACGTTGCTGCCGTCGGTGAAGGTTGCGCGCACCACGTCGAACTGGTTCTCGATGCCCCAGATGCCGCCGTTCAGCGGCCCGATGTCGAGCTGGCTCTGGAATTCGGCGCCGCGGAAGATGGCGTCGCGCTGCGCGTATCTAGCCTGGTTCAGCTCAAGCTGGTCCGGATTGGCTATGTCCACGCAAGCCGCACTGTCGCACGTGTTGCCGGTCAATTGGCGGTAGATAAAGCCGTTGAACTTCGTGTAGTAGCCGGTGAGTTCGAATCGCAACGGCCCCGTCGCCCGCCGCAATCCCACCTCGATCGATTTTGCCGTCTCGATGCCGAGATTGGGATTGCCGATGTCGAAAGTGGCGGTCGCATCATGGGCGCCGCGCGAAAACAGCTCTGCCGGTTTCGGCGCGCGTTCGACGTATTGACCGGTAATGCTCGCAACCAGATCCCACGGCAGGTTCTGGATCAGGCCAATGCTCGCACTCTTCGGCGTGAAGTGCAGATCGCGCGGCGTGGCAGGACCAACACTGGCAGGGTCGATGTTGACGTCGAACACGTCAGGTATGAATGCCGGCGTTGTCCCGGAGAGGTTGACGTGCTCGATGCGTCCGGCGATCTGCGCCTTGGTGGTCTCGCTGAATTTCAGCTCGTTGAAGACGTAACCGGCGACCCTGTTGTTGTTGTTAGGGTCCCACAATCCGTTGAGCGGGCTGCCTGGATCGTCCGGACTTGGGGCCGTCAATTCCTGATGCCCGCCCTGCAGGCCGAACGCCGTCGTCACGGCCGCGAAGCGCGCGTTGAACGGCATCATTTGCACTTCGAGCCGGGCTTCTTGCTCCTTGTTGGTAAAAGTCTGCCGCACGCCGTCGCTGGACAGGTCGGTCGGATCGGCAAGGCCGAGTTCGTTGTGCCGATAGTCGGTCGCGCCGACCCAGAACCGCACCGCGTCGATCGCAGCCGCATCGGGCCGGTACTCGCCCTTGACGGCGATCTTGGTCTGGTGCGCGTCGATCCGGGTCTGGTGATCGGCGCCGTCGATTCCCGGAATGTGATAGAGCGAGTCGTTCTGGGTGATCGACGCGCCGACATAGCCGCCCTGGAAGAGATAGGACGCGCCGACCGATGCGCCGTCCGACTGCGTCGCGGAGTTCGGCTGCCGGCCGTTCACTGGCCGCGTCTGGTCGAACAGATACGGATAGCTGGGGATGCTGTAGTCGCTGGTGGTGCGGCCATAGACGTCGGCATGCACGGCGACATTGTTGCCGCCGGCGTCAAGCAGCATGCCGCCCTCGACGCCGCGATTGACCGAACTCACGGACGTGCGGGTCTCGACATTGAGGCAACCCGGTGCGCCTGTGTCGGCCAGCGGCGCCTTCACCGGCAAACCGTAGGTCTGGAACGGCGCCGCCGCGCAGGCCGGCATCGCGTCGGGAATCCGGTTGTTGGTGGCGCTCACCACGCCGCCGATCGAGGTCGAGCCGTAGCGCAACGCGGCAGGTCCCCGCACCACCTCGATCTGGTTGGTCGAGAACGGATCGATCGGCACGAAATGATCTTCGCCGAGATCCGAGACGCCGCCGCCGCCGAGGCCGTTCTCGACAATGCCGACGCGGTTGACGTCGAGACCCCGGATGATCGGCCGGCTCGATGCGCCGGGTGCGAAGCTCGAACCGGTGATGCCGGGTTTCGAGAACAGGAGATCGCCGAGCGTGGCGCCGCCGGAGCGCCGCAGTTCCTCGTTGGGCACCACGGTGACGGTCGCGAACTGGTCGGTGACGACGGGCAGCACGCCCTGCTGTGGTGCGGGCGCCGGTGCTGCTTGCGCCGGTTGGTCTGCAGCAGCGCGTTCGCGGTTGCGGCCCGGCGCGGCCCGGACGACATGAACCGGCGCGCGCGTTGGCACAGTCCGATGCCGCTGGATCGGGCTTGGCGCCGTTACGGTGATGTCAGGGAGTTGCGTCGGCGGGTCATCGGCCAGCGCGCTGCTATTCATCGCGCCGAGCAACAGCCAGCTCGCGCCTCCGATGTGGAGTGCTCGTTTCTTCTGAAGTGTCATTGTCCCGATCCAAGTCCCGGCCCCGTCGAAATGACGGATCGATCCCGATTTGCCTTGGCGGAGCAGGCCGCAACTGTGACGCGGCCGTCCGCTCAGGGCGTGCAGCAATCAGTCGATGTCAGGACAGGGGAGGTGCGCGGGAGTGGAAGGCCGCAGGTGCCGACTTCAGATGGACGAATTCGGCATTGGTGGTGCGGAACAGAAGCTCGACGGCTTCCGGCAGCAACAGCACCGGCGGCGCCGTGAACAGCATGCTGCTCGCGAGCGAAATGACGGCGCAGATCGCGCATTTGTCGGCCGGATGCCGGTCGTTGTCGTGCCTCGTGGGCGGCTCGGTCCCGGTCACCTGGACCGCGAGGTCCGGCGTTGCCGAGGTCCCGATATAAGCGAGATCGAGCAGCGACAGGCCGGTCTGGATTGCGGGCGCCGCTTGCGCGGCCGCAATGGGGTGGAAGTGCCCGAACGACAGCACGAACTGGACGGCGAGCGCGAACAGCGCCAGCCGCGAGCCAGTCCTGATGTGTCTCCGGAACCACTTCATGCCGATTGACGCCCCCAATCGGGAGCGCGCGAACACCCCAGCGGTCCCGATGTTACATTATAACATCGGATGGCGGACGCGATGTCAACCAACGTTCAGACATACTGTGTCGATGTGTTTCCGGTGTGTGTTTGCTGCAACGCAGACGCGAGTCCTGCCGGACTCAGCGTCCCTCACGCAGCCAGGTTGCCGCGAATGCGCCGAGCAACAGCAACAGGCCGACCAGGCCGGCGAACATCGGCAGCACGCCGACGCCCTTGACCACGCTGGCGTCGCGCATCTTGACGCCGAGCCAGCCGTCGCCACGGAAGATCGAGGAGGCACGCACCGGCACGATGCGCGGCATGTCGAGGCTCGATCCGTCGACGATGCGCCGCGCGTCGCCGCCGGTCGCCTGCGCCAGCGGCTTCAGCATGTCGGTGGTCGAGGTGACTTCCGAGAATTCCTTCGGGTTGGTCGGGCCGACATTGATCAGCGCCTTCAGCGTGCCGTCGGTGGCCTGCCACAGGCCGAGCTCGCTCGCGGGCAATGTGGCGCGCCACTCGCCGGCATCGCCGGCGGTCAAGGTCAGTTCATGCGTGGCGCCGCTCGGCGACGTCACGGTGACCGGCGCGACGGTGTCGGCCATGGTCTGCCGCACCACCATGAGATCCTTGCCCTGCACCTGCATGCGCAGCGCCTCTTCGTCGAGGTCGGGCTGCTTCATCAGCCAGTGCGACACCCGCCGCAACAGATCGAGATGCGGTCCGCCGCCTTCATAACCGCGCGCCCACAGCCAGATCTGGTCGGAGAGCAGCAGCGCGACCCGGCCTTCGCCGAACCGCGACAGCAGCAGCAGCGGCTTGCCGTCGGCGCCGGTCATCACCGGTGGGTTGATCGCGTTGCGGGTGTCGACGGTGCGGAAGAACCGGCTCCAATGCGGCGGCTCGGCATTCGAGCCTTCCAGCCCGCGCGTCACCGGATGGCGTTTCCCGGCATCGCTCAAATGTGCGTAGAACGGCTTCTCGGTGACGCCGACCGGCTCGGCCGGCAGCACCGAATCCAGCGGCGTGCGCCAGATGCTGGTGGTCGAGGCGTAATCGGGCCCGGCCGAGACCAGCACGGCGCCGCCCGAGCGGACATAGCGCGCGATATTGTCGAAATAGGCGATCGGCAGCACGCCCTGGCGGGCGTAGCGGTCGAAGATGATCAGCTGGAATTCGTTGATCTTCTGCTGGAACAGTTCGCGGGTCGGAAACGCGATCAGCGACAGCTCGTTGATCGGCGTGCCGTCCTGCTTCTCCGGCGGACGCAGGATGGTGAAGTGGACGAGATCGACGCTGGGATCGGACTTCAAGAGATTGCGCCAGGTGCGCTCGCCGGCATGCGGCTCGCCGGACACCAGCAGCACGCGCAGCTTGTCGCGCACGCCGTCGATCGCAACCACGGCGCGGTTGTTGACCGGCGTCAGCTCGTTCTCGAGCGGCGAAGCCTCGATCTCGACGATGTTCGGACCGGCGTGCTTGATATCGATGTCGACGCTCGATGTCTGGCCGCTGGTCAGCGTGCGCTCGTTGATCACCTCGCCGTCGCGGCGGATTGTGACCTTGGCGCGCTCGCCGGTGACGCCCTGGTCGTCGAGCCGGTAGGTGATGGTCTGGGTCTGGCCGACGATGCCGAAGCGCGGCGCGGCCGTGATCGCGATGCGGCGATCGCGCTCGTCCTTGCGGCCGGTGATCAAGGCGTGCACCGGTGCCTGGAAGCCGAGCGCCTGGGCGTTGCCGGGAATATCGTGCACGCGGCCGTCGGTGATCATGAACGCGCCCGCGACGCGCTCGACCGGAACATCCGACAGTGCCGACGTCAGCGCGCCGAACAGCTTGGTGCCGTCGGTTTCGCCGTCGGCCTGGCCGGCCTCGACGACGCGGACCTCGAGGCCCTTGATCTGCTTCAGGCTGTCGACCAGCGCTTGCCGCGCCTTGTCGGTCTCCTGGGTGCGCGTGCCGAAATTCTGGCTCGGGCTCTTGTCGACCACGACGGCGGCGACCGAGGTCAGCGGCTCGCGGTCCTCGCGGGTGAAGGAGGGATTGGCCAGCGCAAGCAGGATCAGCGCCAGCGCGGCGACACGCACCGCGGCGCCCCGCGCGCGTGACAGCAGCAGCAGTGCCGCAATGACGACGATCGCGCCGAGCCCGATCCACAGCACGATCGAGGGAACCAGCGGTGTGAACGCGATACCGTAGTTCATGATGTCGCTCCGTCATTCCGGGGCGATGCGAAGCATCGAACCCGGAATCTCGAGATTCCCCGATGCGCAGTGCGCATCTGTGGTCTGGTGCTTACGCACCATCCCGGAATGACGGTATGGGCATTTGACATCAGTCGCATCTCTATTGTCCCAGCCGCTCGATCAAGGCAGGCGCGTGCACCTGGTCGGCCTTGTAGTTGCCGGTCAGCGTGTACATCACGATGTTGACGCCGGCACGGAAGGCGAATTCACGCTGGCGCGGCTCGCCCGGCGTCAGCGGCAGCATCGGCTGCCCGTCGGGGCGGATCGCCCAGGCGCCGGCGAGATCGTTGGACGTGATGATGATCGGTGAAACGCCGTCGCCGCCGCGTGCCGGGCGCTGCGCGGCCTCCTCGTCGTCCTCGCGCGGCAACGCCTCGACCCAGGTCTGGCCCGTGTTGAAGCGGCCGGGGAAGTCGCGCAGCAGATAGAACGTCTTGGTCAGCACGTGCTCGCGCGGCACCGGCTCGAGCTCGGGCACGTCGAGGGTCGACAGCAATTCGCGCAGCGTCTGCATGCCCGGCGTCTGCGAGGCACCGTTGTCTCCGGGCGGCGCCTCGACCGCGTCGCGGGTGTCGAAGATCACGGTGCCGCCCTGCTTCATATAGGCGTCGATCTTGTTGATGGCGTCCTGCGCCGGCTTCGGCGCGCCGGGCACGATCGGCCAGTAGATCAGTGGGAAGAATGCCAACTCGTCGCGCGCGGGATCGATGCCGACGGGATCGCCGGCTTCCAGCGCGGTGCGCTGGCCGAGGAAGAGCGTCAGGCCGGACATCCCGGCCTTGACGATGGAATCGACGTCTGCATTGCCGGTCACGACATAGGCGAGCCGTGTCTGCGACACCGCCTTGATGGCGAAGTCGTCGCTGCTGGCGTTCTGGGCGCGCGTCGGCGACGGCACCATCATGGTCGCAAGGACGAAGGCCAAGGCAAGCACCGCCGGCGCGGCGCGCCGCCGGATCAGTGCGGCAAGGCCGCCGCCGAGCATCGCCACCACGATCGCATCGAGCAAGAACAGCGCCAGCGCCGTCGACAGCATGATGCCGCGCAGGTCACGCGGCTCGGTGTTGGTGTAGGTCGCATGCTTCGCGCGCAGGCCGGAGGTGTCGAGCGGCGCGATGCGGTCGGCGGAGGCCAGCGTGTTGACCGCGATCGGGCTCTCGGC
Source organism: Bradyrhizobium sp. Pha-3 (assembly GCF_042258615.1). Taxonomy (GTDB): domain Bacteria; phylum Pseudomonadota; class Alphaproteobacteria; order Rhizobiales; family Xanthobacteraceae; genus Bradyrhizobium. Next base: position 1,973,280 of record NZ_CP170152.1, read on the forward strand.
GGTGCCGTAGAAGCCGGGCGGATGGTCAGCGGTGCCGCGATCGCGATAGTCCGCCGACATCGGCTTGGCGGTCGACGGCGGCGGGCCGAACGCGCCGAAGCCGTCCAGCGTGCGCAGCGGCGCAACGGTCTCGGCATTGGGATCGCCGGCGACGCCGGGGCCGGGCTTCGAGGTGTAGCCGGACATGTCGATCAGCCGGCGCAGCATTTCGACGAAGGTGCCGGACATCGGCAGATCGGACCAGCGCATGTCGGCGCCGACATGGAACAGGCTGACCACGCCCTTGCCGCGATGCTCGCCGGTGACGAGCGGCGTGCCGTCCTCGAGCGAGGCCCAGCTCTTGGTTGCGAGCACGGCGTCGGGCTCGGCCAGCACCTGCCGGCTGACGGTGATGTCCTTCGGCACAGTGAGGCCCGTGAACGGGCCGTCGGCGGCGAACGAGGCCATGTGTTGCGGCTTCTCCCAGGTCAGGCTGCCGCCCAGCGTGCGTCCGCCGCGGCGCAGCTTGACGGGAACGAGGTCGTCATCGGCCTGGGCGAGGCGGGGCCCTGCGAAGCGCACCAGCACGCCGCCTTGCTCGATCCAGGCGTTGAGGCGGTCGCGGATTTCCGGCGACAGCGTGCCGACATCGGCCATCACGATCATCGGCAGCCGCTGATCGAGGAATTGCCCGATCACCTGCTGCGGCGCGCCGCGATCGCCGAGCCTGACGTCGGCGAACGGCGACAGCGCGCGGGAGAGGTAGAAGGTCGAAGCCAGCAGCGGCTGCGCGGTGTCGTTGCTCGCACCGGAGACCACGCCGATGGCGCGGCGGCGCCAGCGCCGGTCGAGCAACTGCACGGCGCCGGCGGAATGCTCGCCTGATATTTCGAGCCGCGCGATGTCGTTGCGCAGTTCGACCGGAAGATCGAAGGCGGCCTCGGTCTCGCGCTCCTGCGGGCCGAATGCGTAGCGGGCCTCGCCGATCGGCGAGCCCTTGGCGTCGACCGCGCGCACCGTTCCGGTCGCGATGCCGCTCTCGGTGCGCAGCACCTTCACCGTCATCTTGGCCGCGGCGTTCTCGGCCGCGACCAGCGCCTGCGCGGATTGCGCGCCGCCGGCATAGATCGTCAGATTGCGGCTCTCGATCACCTTGCCGAGACCCTCGGTGAATTCGCTGCCGCGGCCGGTGTCGACGCCGTCGGACAGCCAGGCGATGTCGCAGTCGCCGGTCGATTTGAGGAAACGTTCCAGCGTCGCGAGCGTTTCGACGCGATCGATCGAGTAGGGCTTTGGCGCAAGCTGGCGCAGCGTGACGCGCGCGGCGCCGGCCGGCATCAGCGTGATGTCGCGCGTGGGCTCGGACAGCGGCACCAGCGCAACGCCGCGGCGGTCGCTGTCGGCATTGGTGATCAGTTCGTCCGCCGCCTTGATCCGCGTGTCCCAGCTCGAGGCCGCGCTCCAGCCGTCGTCGAGCAGGATCACCAGCGGCTGCTTGCCGGCGGCAACGCCCGTCTGCGGATTCCAGATCGGCCCGGCGGCGGCGAAGATGACCAGTGCGGCGGCGGCGAGCCGCAGCAGCGTCAGCCACCACGGCGTGCGTGACGGCGTCTCCTCCTTGGGCGCGATGTCGAACAGCAGCCGCGTCGGCGGGAATTCGACCCTGCGCGGCCGCGGCGGCATCACGCGCAACAGCCACCACAGCACCGGCAGGCTGACCAGCCCCAGCAGCAGCAACGGTTCGGCGAAGGAGAGCGGGAGGCCTGCGATCATGCGCTGCGTCCCGCCTTGACGGTTGAGCGGCCGCCGCCCTTGCTCACCATCATGCCGGCATGCAGGAACAGCAGCAATTCGGCCGCAGAGCGGCTGGTGGTGTGGGTCGAGAACAGCCAGTCGAGCCGGTTGGTCTCGCTGCGGATCTCGTCGCGATGCAGCGCGACGCGCGCGACATAGTCGCTCGCCCAGCTCTCGGCGCGGCCCGCGGTGATGACGCTGCCGGCCTCCGGCTCGACGAATTCGACCCGGCCTGAATAAGGGAAGGTCTCTTCGGCGGGATCGACGACCTGGATCATCGTGCCGTGCGCGCCCGACGAGGCGAGCCCGGCCAGCATGGTCGTGATCTCTGCGACCGGCGACCAGAAATCCGACAGCACGACGACTTCGGCCAGCGACGACGGCACGAAGGACGGCGGCAGGCTCGCGCGCGTCTTCTCGTCGTGCAACATCGCTTCCGCCATCTTGTCGATGACGTTGAGGCTTGCGGTCGGGTTCAGCAGGCCGGGAATGCCGACGCGTTCTCCGCCCGCAACGAGCAACTCGGCAAGCGCGAAGGCGACGATCAGGGCGCGCTCGAGCTTGGAGTCGCGCGCCTCGCGCGAGGCAAACGCCATCGAGGGCGAGCGGTCGGGCCAGATCCACACGGTGTGCGCGGCCTCCCACTCCTGCTCGCGGACATAGAGATGGTCGTCGCGTGCCGAGCGGCGCCAGTCGACGCGCTGTGACGGCTCGCCGGAGACGAAGCGGCGGTATTGCCAGAAATTCTCGCCCGAGCCGGCGCGGCGGCGGCCGTGCAGGCCATGGATGACGTTGGCGGCGACACGGCGGGCCTCAAGCACCAGACGCGGCAGCGATGCGGCGAGCGTTCGGCTTTCGCCATCGGCACGTCGAACCGCCAGGATCTCCTCGTTCTGGTGCCTGTTGTCTGCCGCCATCAACCGATCCGCGTCTTCAACTGCTTGATCACGTCAGGAATGGTGCGGCCCTCGGCGCGCGCCGAGAAGGTCAGCGCCATGCGATGCTTGAGCACGGGCTCGGCGAGATCGAGCACGTCGTCGATCGACGGCGCGAGCCTTCCATCAAGCAGCGCGCGGGCGCGCACCGCCAGCATCAGGGCCTGGCTGGCGCGGGGACCGGGTCCCCAGGCGATCAGCTTGCCGGCTTCGCCGCCTTCGGGGCCGGGACGCGCGGCGCGCACCAGCGTCAGGATCGCCTCGACCACGGAATCGCCGACCGGCAGGCGCCGCACCAGGCGTTGCGCAGTGATCAGCGTCTCGGCGTCCATCGACGCCTTGGCGAGCGTCTCGTCGGCACCGGTGGTTTCGAACAGGATGCGCCGCTCGGCGTCGCGATCGGGATAGTCGACGTCGATTTCCATCAGGAAGCGGTCGAGCTGCGCTTCGGGCAGCGGATAGGTGCCTTCCTGCTCGAGCGGGTTCTGCGTCGCGAGCACATGGAACGGCTTCGGCAAATCGTGCCGTGCGCCGGCAATGGTGATGTGCTGCTCCTGCATGGCTTGCAGCAGCGCCGACTGGGTGCGCGGACTGGCGCGGTTGATCTCGTCGGCCATCAGGAGCTGCGCGAACACCGGACCCGAGATGAAGCGGAACGAACGCTTGCCGGCGGAGCTCTCGTCGAGCACTTCGGCGCCGAGAATGTCCGACGGCATCAGGTCGGGCGTGAACTGGATGCGCTTGGCGTCGAGCCCGAGCGTGACGCCGAGCGTCTCGACCAATTTCGTCTTCGCAAGACCGGGCACGCCGATCAGCAGCGCGTGGCCGCCGGACAGGATCGTCACCAGGGTGTTTTCGATCACCTGGTCCTGGCCGAAGATGACGGTTGCGACCGCTTCCTTGGCAGCCTTGATCTGGCCGGCGACCTGTTCGGCCGAGCGGACGATCACATCCTCCAGTTTTTCGACGCTGTCTGCACCGGCCATTCGATCCGCTCCTTCTTGACGATGCGCTCGATTCCCGCGTCGTCACCACATGGATCGCATGCTAAACCTATGCGAAGGCCATGTATTCGTTGAATTAAACTATCCCCACCTTATCGGTATTTCAGGGTATGAACGGCATCACGATGTGGCGAGAATGACATCCCGACCACATCTCAGGATACGTGCACCAAATGTGCCAGATTGAGGGTCGGAAACTTCAGGGCAAACAATGGCGAAGCAAGGGCATAGCGATTCCGGCAGTGAAACTACGGGGCTCGAAACAAAGGCCCTCGGAGGCAAGGGCCTCGAAGGGCTGACCACTGCAGCCAATCAAGCCGCGACATCGGGTCCAGCCGGACGCAAGGGCCTGCCGCCGGTTCATCTATGGAATCCGCCGTTCTGCGGCGATCTCGACATGCGAATCGCGCCCGACGGCACCTGGTTCTACATGGGAACGCCGATCGGGCGCCCCGCGCTGGTGCGACTGTTCTCCACGATCCTGAAGCGTGAGGACGGCAAGCACTTTCTCGTGACACCGGTGGAGAAGGTCGGCATCCGCGTCGATGACGCGCCGTTCCTTGCCGTGGAAATGCAGACGGAAGAAGACGCGCGCGGCCGTTTGCTCCGGTTCCGGACCAACGTCGATGACTGGGTCGATTGCGAGAAGGGCCACGGCCTCAGATTCGAGGCCGCCGAGGATGGCGGATTGACGCCCTATCTGCATGTCCGCGCCGACCTGTGGGCGAAGGTCACCCGCGCGCTCTACTACGATCTGGTTGACATGGGCGAGGAGCGGATGGTCGATGGTCAGGAGATGTTCGGCATCGAGTCCGGCGGCGAATTTTTCGCGATGGCCGATGCCAGCCAGGTGAGGGGCGCACTTTGAACGAGCCGTTGCTGAAGGTGAAGCCGGCGACGATCGGTTCGACGGAATTCTTCGCGCGAGCCCGCACGCGGCTCAATTTCGAAGTGCCGCCGGGCCTAGTCGATCCGCATATCATTCCGCGCACCGGAGATTCCGGCAACGATCGCATGCTCGAGATCGTTGCGCAGGAGCAGCCGGTGCGGCCGGCCGCGGTGCTGATCCCGGTGGTCGATCATCCGGAGCCGACCGTGCTGTTGACGCAGCGTTCGCCCAACCTGTCGAGCCACGCCGGCCAGATCTCGTTTCCCGGCGGCAAGATCGACGCCACCGATGCCTCGCCGCTCGATGCGGCGCTGCGCGAAGCCTGCGAAGAGGTCGGGCTGAAGCGGGAATTCATCGACCCTGTCGGCTATCTCGACCTCTATGGCACTGCGTTCGGCTTCCGCATCCTGCCGACGGTCGCCAGGGTGAAGCCGGGATTTGCCCTAGAGATCAACGAAGCCGAGGTCGTCGATGCGTTCGAGGTGCCGCTCGCTTTCCTGATGAACCCCGAGAATCATCAGATCCACACCAAGGAATTCCGCGGCATGGACCGGTCCTACTACGCGATGCCGTTCGCCGAGCGCTACATCTGGGGCGCGACCGCGGGCATCCTGCGGGTGCTGTATGAGCGGATTTATCTATCATGATCCGCACGGTGTTGACCGAGGTCGGAATCTTCCTGATCCCCTTCGCGGTCTATGCCATCTTCCTCATCGCGACGCGGTCCGGCGTGACGCTGCCGGCATCCTGGCCGCTGGACATGATCGCGAAGCTGACGCTGGCGGCGCTGGTGCTGGTCATCGTGAGCTTCGTGCTGCTCGCCGAATTGACCGGCGCGCCGCCGAACTCGACCTACGTTCCCGCTCATATCGAGAACGGCAGGCTGGTGCCGGGAGCTGAGAAATGAGCGAGGTGCGCCTGTTGTCCGACGCGCCATGGCTCGCTTCGGGGCCCGCGGCGCGCGTGCTCGGCCTGCTCAATGCCGACGGCGAGGAAGCGCGGGTGATCGGCGGCGCCGTGCGCAACGCCTTGATGCGGATTCCGCTCGCCGACATCGACATCGCCACCACGGCATTGCCGGAGGAGGTGATCCGCCGCGCCAAGCGGGCGGCCATCAAGAGCGTGCCGACCGGCATCGAGCATGGCACCGTGACCCTCGTCGTGGACGGCCATCCCTTCGAGGTGACGACGCTGCGCGAGGACACCGAGACCTATGGCCGCAAGGCCAAGGTGGCGTTCGGGCGCGACTGGGTGCGCGACGCCGAGCGGCGGGACTTCACCATCAACGGCCTGTCTGTCGACGCCTCCGGCGTGGTGCACGATCATGTCGGCGGTCTCGCCGACATCGAGGCGAGCCGCGTGCGCTTCATCGGTGATCCCACGCAGCGGATTGCGGAGGACTATTTGCGCATCCTGCGCTTCTTCCGTTTCCACGCCACCTATGGCGCGGGCGAGGTGGATCGCGCCGGCTATCTCGCCTGCATCAGCGGGCGCGCCGGACTTGCCGGCCTCTCGGCCGAGCGCATCCGCATGGAGATGCTCAAGCTCGTGGTCGCGAACGGTGCCGCGGGCGCGGTGGTCGCGATGGGCGATGGCGGATTGCTGCTGCCGCTGTTCGGTGGCGTCGCCTATACCGGGCCGTTCGCGGCGATGATCGAGATCGAGCAGCTGATGGCGCTTAAGCCGAACGCGACGCGGAGGCTGGCCGCGCTGACGGTCGCCGTGACCGAGGACGCGCGGCGCATCGCGAGCCGGCTGCGGCTCTCCAACGCCGAAGCCAAGGCGCTCGACTCGATGGGCCATCGCTGGTGGCGCTTGCCCGGCATGGACGAGGCGCGTGCCAAGCGCAGGCTCTACCGACTCGACGAGGAGCCCTATCGCGACCGGCTGCTGCTCGCCTGGGCGCGAACCGGCGCGGGCTGCGATGTCGATCGATGGCGCGCACTCGCCACGCTGCCGCAACGCTGGCGCGCGCCTCACTTTCCGTTGCGGGCGTCGGATTTCATCGCGCGCGGGATTGCCGAGGGACCGGCGCTGGGGCATGTCCTGACCCTGGCCGAGGATGCCTGGCTAGCCGCGGATTTTCCGCTGGAGCCCAGGATACTGTCCGATATCGCCGACCAGACCGTGGCCCGTTTCACGCGCGACCACCGGCTCTAGATTTTCTTGAGATTCTCTTGCCGGCATCTCGATGCCGCCGTGATCATCGGCGGCACGGTGACGATTGGCTGAACCACGATTGAACGTCGTGTGGAGGCGATGCCGCCGGCACCTGCCGGGCAGCATCGCGCCAACGGATCTCAAGCCGCCTTGCGCTTCTTCTTGCGGTCGCCGTCGTCGTCCTCGTCTTCGTCGCCCTCTTCTTCCTCGTCGTCGTCTTCGTCCTCGTCGTCTTCCTCTTCATCGTCTTCCGGATCGATTTCGGTCGACTCGAGTGCGACGAGCGGCAGGGTTTCGCGAAACAGGTCGCCGTCCGAGCCCATCCACAGGCACTCGACCTTGTCCTCGTCGACTTCCACCACCGTGATCGGATGGCCGCCGGATTTCAGCATGACGACATCGCCTGGTTTCAGTTCCATGATTTTCCCTCCGCGCTGGATGACGCGGACGGCAAGCTAGCGACCGGTGATGACAGTCCGATCACGGCCGGCGCCCGGCGCGGTGGATTTGCGGTGAAAACAGAAGCTGCGCTATTTGCGCGCGGCCGGAACCAGCTCGGTCAGCGAGCGGATGATGCGGTCGGGCTTGATCGTCGATCCCGGCGGCAGCCCGACACCGTGCACGTCCATCCAGATCGCGTAAATGCCGAGCCGCTGCGGCGCCACGACTTCCCATTCCAGATTGTCGCCGATCATCCAGGTATCCGGTGCGGTGACGCCGAGCGCTTCCATCGCGTGCAGATAGGCGCGCTCCTCCGGCTTGCCGAAGCCGTGCTCGCCCTCGATCTGGATGTGATCGAAGCGATGGCCGAGCGCGAAACGCTCGACCTTGGCGCGCTGCATGTCGGCGGCGCCGTTGGTGACCAGCGCAAGCTTGATGCCGAGCGCCTTGAGCGCATCGATCGCTTCATGCGCGCCGGGGAAGATGAACATCTCCTCCTCGCGATAGGCGGTGAAGCGATCGGCGATGCGGTCCGCGAGATCGTCCGGCAGCGCGCGGTGCCCCGTCGCGGCAAGCGCCGCGAAGCCGCCCTTCACGGTCAGCCGCCGCGCCTCGCCGAGCTTGATCCGCCAGATCGGCTCGGCGGTCGACCAGAACTGCCGTGCAGAGGCCAATAGCGCGGTCGCGACCATGTCCGGGGGCAGGGGCGCGAGTTCCGCGGCGAACTCGGTGGTGATGGTGTTCCAGGCGATCTCGGGACGTCCATAGGCCGACAGGATGGTGTCATCCATGTCGATCAGCATCGCGCGCGGCAGATTGGTCACGGCCATTTCACCTCCGGCGGCAGCGACGACAGGATCGAATCGACATTGCCGCCGGTCTTCAGGCCGAAGATGGTGCCGCGATCATAGAGCAGGTTGAACTCGACATAGCGTCCGCGGCGGATCAGTTGCTCGTCGCGATCCTCCGTGCTCCAGTCGGCCTCGAAATTGCGCCGCACCAGGTCGGGATAGATCTTGAGGAAGCTGCGCCCGACGTCCTTGGTGAAGGCGAGATCGGCTTCCCAGTCGCCGCTGTCGTGCCAGTCATAGAAGATGCCGCCGATGCCGCGGGCTTCCTTGCGGTGTGGCAGATAGAAATAGTCGTCGCACCATTTCTTGTACTTGTCGTAGTCGGCGACGCCGTTCGGTCCGCTGCACGCCTCTTTCATCGCGGCATGGAAGGCGACCGTATCGGGGTCTTCCTGGGTGCGCCGCCGGTTCAGCACCGGCGTCAGGTCCGCACCGCCGCCGAACCAGGCCTTGGTGGTGACGACGAAGCGGGTGTTCATGTGCACGGCGGGCACGTTCGGATTGCGCAAATGTGCGATCAGCGAAATGCCGGAGGCCCAGAACCTCGGATCGTCGGCGGCGCCGGGAATCTGCGCGCGGAATTCGGGGGCGAACTCGCCATGCACGGTCGAGCAGTGCACGCCGACCTTCTCGAACAGCCGGCCCTTCATGATCGACATCACGCCGCCGCCGCCGGGCTTGCCGGTATGGTCGGTGCGATCCCAGGGGGTGCGCACGAACCGGCCGGCATTGCCGGGATAGAGTGCGGAGGGCGCGTCGTCCTCGAGCTTCTCGAAGGCCGCGCAGATGTCGTTGCGCAGCGCCTCGAACCAGCTGCGCGCACGCGCCTTGCGGTCCTCGATGATGGCGGGGTCTGTTGGCAGCATGGCTAACCTTGCGGGCCGAAATAGGTGCAGCTCTCGTTGCAGCTGTCGCGATGGACGCTGACGCGGCTCAGCTTGCCTGCGTGCTGCAACCGCTCCCAAATGAAGCGTGAGAGATTCTCCAGCGTCGGGACACCGATCGCCTCGATCTTGTTGAGGAACTTGTGGTCGAGCGTCTTCTGCACCTCGGCCATGGCGCGTTCGAGAAGGCCGAGATCGACGACCATCCCGGTCTTTGGATCGGGTGTGCCGCGGACGGTCACCTCGGCGCGAAATGAGTGACCATGAATCTCCTCGCTGGCGGCGCCAAAGGTCGTTCCGGACAACGCATGCGCAGCTTCGAACCGAAACGCTTTCGTCAATTCCCACATCTCGTTCAACAATCCAATTCTGCTAGTTCATCTAATGCCGAGCGACTTGTGCGTCTGCACGCTGAGGCGCCATTGCGGGTGCTTCAGGCAGTATGCGATCGCCCGCTCGGTATTCGCGATCACGTCGGGACCGTCCATCGGCTGCAGCGAGAAGCGCTCGAAGGAGAGGCCCGCGAAATCCTCCGGCGCGTTCTCCGGCTGCGGATAGACCAGCTTGAGCTCGTGCCCCTTGCGCACCACGAGCTCGGAGGCGGCCTTGGGGCTGACGCAGACCCAATCGAGCCCGTCGGGCGGGGCGATGGTGCCGTTGGTCTCGATCGCGATCGTAAAACCGTGGCCGTGCAGGGCCTCGATCAGGGCGGTGTCGACCTGCAGCAGCGGCTCGCCGCCGGTCAGCACCACGTAGCGGTCGGTTTCGCCCCCGGTCCATTGCGCGGCAATGGTGCCGGCAAGCTCGGCTGCGTCGGCATAGCGGCCGCCGAGCGTGCCGTCGGTGCCGACGAAATCGGTGTCGCAGAACCGGCAGACGGCGCCGGCGCGGTCCTGCTCGCGGCCGCTCCAGAGGTTGCAGCCGGCGAAGCGGCAGAACACGGAGGTCCGGCCCGCATGGGCGCCTTCGCCCTGCAGGGTGAGAAAGATCTCCTTGACCGCGTAGCTCACCAAAAATCCCTTAAGTTACCGAACCGGCAGTTCCTGAGCCGGCAATCTCTGAACCGGCAAGTCCTGAACCCGTCTGCCGCAGCGCCTCTCCGACTGCCATGGCCGCGGTGACCGCCACATTGAGCGAGCGCAAGGACGGCTTGATCGGAATCAGCAGCCGCGCATCCGCGGCGGCCACAACCGCCTCGGTCACCCCTGCCGTTTCGCGCCCGAAGAGCAGGACATCGGAGGCCGTATACGCGAAATCAAGGTAGGATTTCGCCGCCTTGGTCGTGAACAGGACCAGCCGGCATCCGGCCTCGGCCCGCCATTCCTCGAATTTCGACCAGGAGTCGTGACGCTTCAACCGCACATGGTCCAGATAGTCCATACCCGCCCGGCGGAAATTCCGGTCCGAGGTGTCGAATCCCGCCGGTTCGATGATATGGGCTGACACGTCCAGGCAGGCGCAGAGGCGCAGAATCGTCCCTGTATTCTGGGGGATGTCGGGCTGGAACAGCGCGATCTGCATGGTGCGGGCGACCTCTGAAATCCGGATGAAATTGTCTCAATAAAACATCGCTCGGCGCGGATTTCGTGCATTGCACGTGTGCGAGCCGATAGCGGGCTTGCGCTCGTCCGGCAAGGGTGCCAATAGAACGATTCTGGACTGCTGTTCCGCCATTTGGGGTGGGGAATAGCGGTTTTCTGCCGCCGCGGGGGCCGCGGGCGCCGGCAGCCTTTCTTGGGGCGCGTTCTGCGTCTCCGGGGCGGTTCCACCGGCTGCAGAAAAGAAAGGGCTAGGAATCGTGACGACAGCGTCTTCGGCGGACCATCCGACACGCCGTGATTTTCTTTTTGTTGCAACCGGAGCTGCCGCCGTGGTCGGCGCAGCCGCGACCGTCTGGCCGCTGGTTGCCCAGATGAACCCGGATGCCGCGACGATCGCGGCCGGCGCGCCGATCCAGGTCGATCTGACGCCGATCGCCGAGGGCCAGGACATCAAGGTCTTCTGGCGCGGCAAGCCGATCTACATCAGCCATCGCACCAAGAAGCAGATCCAGGAGGCCCAGAGTGTGGCGCTCTCGAGCCTGCCCGATCCGCAGCCCGACTCGGCCCGCGTCAAGGCCGGCCATGACCAGTGGCTGGTCGTGATCGGTATCTGCACCCATCTCGGCTGTATCCCGATCGCCCATGAAGGCAATTACGACGGCTTCTTCTGCCCCTGCCACGGCTCGCAGTACGACTCCTCAGGTCGTATCCGCCAGGGGCCGGCGCCCGCCAACCTTCCGGTGCCGCCCTACGCCTTCCTTACCGACACCAAAATCCAGATCGGCTAAGTCCCGGACATCACGGGACTTCGGCTTCCCCTTGGACCCATCGCGTCGTTTTTCTTCTTCAGGATCGCATCAATGAGCGGACCATCTGATTTTCAACCGAGCAACCCCGCCTTGAAGTGGATCGAACGGCGCCTTCCGATCTTCGGCCTGATCCACTCCTCCTTCGTGGCCTATCCGACGCCGCGCAATCTGAACTACTGGTGGACCTTCGGCGCCATCCTTTCGATGATGCTGGCGCTGCAGATCCTGACCGGCGTGATCCTGGCGATGCACTACACGCCGCACGCCGATCTTGCCTTCAAGTCGGTCGAGCTGATCGTCCGCGACGTCAATTACGGCTGGCTGCTGCGCAACATGCATGCCTGCGGCGCGTCGATGTTCTTCTTCGCCGTCTACATCCACATGTTCCGCGGTCTCTATTACGGGTCGTACAAGGAGCCGCGCGAGGTGCTGTGGATCCTCGGCGTCATCATCTACCTGTTGATGATGGCGACCGGCTTCATGGGCTACGTGCTGCCGTGGGGCCAGATGAGCTTCTGGGGCGCCACCGTCATCACCAACCTGTTCTCTGCCGTGCCGTATTTCGGCGAGAGCATCGTGACCCTGCTGTGGGGCGGCTATTCGGTCGGCAACCCGACGCTGAACCGCTTCTTCTCGCTGCACTATCTGCTGCCGTTCGTGATCGCCGGCGTGGTCGTGCTGCACGTCTGGGCGCTGCATGTCGCGGGTCAGAACAACCCGGCCGGCGTCGAGGCCAAGACCGAGAAGGACACCGTACCGTTCACCCCGTATGCGACGATCAAGGACGCGTTCGGTGTGTCGTGCTTCCTGATCTTCTTCGCCTGGTTCATCTTCTACATGCCGAACTATCTCGGCGACGCCGACAACTACATCCCGGCGAACCCCGGCGTGACCCCGGCGCACATCGTGCCTGAATGGTACTATCTGCCGTTCTACGCGATCCTGCGTTCGATCCCGAACAAGCTCGCCGGCGTCGTGGCGATGTTCTCGGCGATCATCATCCTGTGCTTCCTGCCCTGGCTCGACAGCGCACGGACCCGGTCGTCGAAGTATCGTCCGCTGGCCAAGCAGTTCTTCTGGATCTTCGTGGTGGTCTGCATCCTGCTCGGCTATCTCGGCTCGCAGCCGCCGGAAGGCATCTATGTGATCGCCGGCCGGATCCTGACGGTGTGCTACTTCGCCTACTTCCTGATCGTGCTGCCGCTGCTCGCCCGCATCGAGACGCCGCGCCCGGTGCCGAACTCGATCGCCGACGACGTGCTGGCGAAGAGCAAGGGCAGGGTCGCGACCGTTGCCTCCGTGGTGCTCGCGCTGGTGGTAGCTGGCGGCCTGTTCGCCGGGAGCACCCAGAACGCCAAGGCCGAGGAAGGTGGCAACGCGCCGCCGGCCCAGGAATGGTCGTTCTCCGGTCCGCTCGGCAAGTATGACCGCGGCTCGCTGCAGCGTGGCCTGAAGGTCTACAAGGAAGTCTGCTCGGCCTGCCACGGCTTGAACTACATCGCATTCCGCAACCTCGCTGATGCCGGCGGCCCCGGCTATTCGGAGGCGCAGGCGGCGGCGTTGGCGTCCGAGTACAAGATCAAGGACGGCCCGAACGACCAGGGCGAGATGTTCGAGCGTCCGGGCCGCCCGGCGGATTACTTCCCGGCGCCGTTCCCGAACGAGCAGGCCGCGCGCGCAGCCAATGGCGGCGCGGCGCCGCCGGACCTTTCGCTGATCACCAAGGCGCGGTCCTACAAGCGCGGCTTCCCGCAGTTCGTGTTCGACTTCTTCACCCAGTACCAAGAGCAGGGCCCGGACTATGTCGACGCCGTTCTGCAGGGCTTCGAGGACAAGGTCCCGGCCGGCGTGACGATCCCGGAAGGCTCGTACTACAACAAGTACTTCCCCGGCCACGCCATCAAGATGCCGAAGCCGCTGTCCGACGGTCAGGTGACCTTCGACGACGGTTCGCCGGCGACGGTCAAGCAATACGCGCACGACGTCACCACGTTCCTGATGTGGGCGGCCGAGCCGCGCATGGAAGAGCGCAAGCGGATCGGCATGCAGGTGTTCTTCTTCCTCGTGATCTTCGCCATCCTGATGTACTTCACCAAGCGCAAGGTCTGGGCCGACGCTCACTGACCGCGGGCGTCATAGCGAGTTTGAAAAAGCCCCTTCGGGGGCTTTTTTGTTTTGTGAAGGTCAAGGCTTGGTCGCGAGAAGCGCGTTGGTGCTCCTGCAGTTATGACGAGTGCGCGAGGGCGCCGCAGGGCGATTGCGTCCGCCACCGAGTACGGACAAAATGCCGGTCAATCGGCCGGCAAACATTGCGGAGGAACTCATGGGTACCAGCATCAACTTCAAGCGTCCGGACGGCAAGGAAGCGTCGGGCTATCTCGCCAACGCCGCGCGCGGCAACGCGCCCGGGGTCGTCGTGATCCAGGAATGGTGGGGGCTGCAGGACCAGATCAAGGGAATGTGCGATCGCTTCGCGCGGGCCGGTTTCGATGCGCTGGCGCCCGATCTCTACAAGGGCAAGGTGGTGCCGTATCACGACACCGATGCGGCCGGCAAAGAGATGAACTCGCTCGACTTCATGGACGCCACCACGCAGACGGTGCGCGGCGCCGCGCAATATCTCGGCAAGAACGGCGCCAAGGTCGGCCTGACCGGCTTCTGCCTCGGCGGCGCGGTGACCATCATCGGCGCCACCAAGATCCCGGAGCTGACCGCCGGTGTGGTGTTCTACGGCATTCCGCCGGAGCAGGCGGCCAAGCCGGCGGACGTCAGAATTCCGCTGCAGGGCCATTTCGCCACCAAGGACGACTGGTGCACGCCGGCGCTGGTCGATGGCTTTGAGAAAGCGATGAAGGCCGCCGGCAAATCGCTGGAGCTGTACCGCTATGACGCCGAGCACGGCTTCGGCAACGAGCAACGCCTGTCGGTGCACGACCGCCAGTGTGCCGAACTGGCCTGGGACCGCGCGACGGACTTCTTCAAGAAGCATTTGGGGTAATTCGTAGCCCGGTCATCGCCTCCCGTCATTGCGAGGAGCGAAGCGACGAAGCAACCCATAGTTCCGCGTGCGGTGGAATGGATTGCTTCGCTGCGTTCGCAATGACGAAACCCGTAGCCCGGATGGAGCGAAGCGTAATCCGGGGAAGTTGCTCCGCGGAGAGGGCGGTCCCGGATTGCGCTTCGCTCCATCCGGGCTACTGTCTTAGCTCTCCGCCTTCACCCCGTCCCACCACGGGCAGGTGCCCGACATCAGCTTGAAATTGCCCTCCAGCACCTGCACCGGCGCGCGCCTGCCCTCAGTGGCGGCGCGCATCCGCATCTCGCGCGCGACGGCGCGGTCCTCCGGCGACAGCCAGACACGTTCGTGGCCCCACAGGCTCGGGCCGTCATACATTTCAAACGGCGTCCAGTTCTTGGGATCGATCTCGCGGCCGCCCCAGCCGCACTCGACCATGAAGGCTGACGGCGACTTGGCGTAGAACGACGTCATCAGGTCGTTGGTGTGGCGGCCGAGCGTGACGTTGACCCGGTCTTCCTTCATCGCGATGTCGTAGGCCTGACCGACATCGTCGAGCGAGAACAACTCCACCATCAGATGGTGCATGCCGTTGCTGCCGGTCTCGATCAGCGCGAGCGAGTGGTGGCGCGCATTGACGTGGAAGAAATAGGCGCGGAACGGCTTTTCGATGTAGTCGCTGAGGCCGAAGCCGAGCACGTCGACATAGAAGCTCATGACAGGCGCGATATGCTCGACGGTCAGCACCGCATGGCCGAGCCCGAGCGCGCCGGTGCGGAAGCCGGAAATGGATCGTCCCGGCTTGAACGGCGTGTCGTCGATCTCGGGGCCATGAAACGCCTCCAGGCGGTTGCCGGCCGGGTCCCGGAACGAGATCAGGCCGCGCACCCGCCTGCTGTCTGCGAGCGCCTGCGGCTCGGCAGTCACGGCAACGCCGGCATGCTCCAGCCGCGCCGCCAGCGCGTCCAGGGCTGTGGCATCCGCCACCTCCCAGCCGAAGAACCTTGTCCCCTCGCCCTGGGCGCGGTCGATCACGATGCGCTGCTTGCGGTCGTCCATCCGGAAGGCGAGCAGCGAGTTGCCGCGCTCGATCGCCTGCAGCCCGACCAGGCCGGTGCCGAACTGCCGCCAGTCGTCGAGCGCGTCGGAGCCGAAGCCGGCATATCCGAGACCCAAAATCGCCATCTGCGTCTCCACCCTCTGTCTGTTTTTTGGGCGGCCGACCGGCCGCCATTTCGACAAATCCTACGCGGATTCCCGTCCCTTCAAACCCCGCAATGCCGTCCAACTGGGCGTCCAAAGGGCTTCCAAGGTTGGGGCAGGGGTGTCGGGCGATCCCTTGACACGGCCCGCGCCCGGTGGTGAGTAGCGGCCATGAGCACCGTTGCCAGTCCATCCCGTCGTTGGTGGCCCACCTTCTCATAGGTGGCCGGTGCGTTTTCATTTCCCAAAAACGTCGAAGGTCGCCATCGCAGTGCGACGGTCTCCCTTCGTTTGTCCTGTGTGGCGCTCTCTTCCCAAGTTTCGTAAGAGGATCACATGAACAGGACAGTCTTCTCCCTGCCGGCCAAGAGCGAATACCTCACCAATGGCGGCCTCGCGGTCGCGCGCGTGGTCGAGCAGTTCACCGGCGGCGCCAACCGCCTCGACGATTTGATCGCGCTGCTGGACCGCCGCCGCGGCGTGGTGCTGTCTTCGGGCACCACGGTGCCGGGCCGCTACGAGAGCTTTGACCTCGGCTTTGCCGACCCACCGCTGGTGCTGGAGACATCCGGCACCGATTTTTCGTTGCAGGCGCTGAACCGGCGCGGCGAGGTCCTGATCGCCTTCCTCGGCGACGTGCTGCGCGAGCCCTGCGTCGTGATCTCCGAGCGCAGTGCCACGCGGCTCACCGGCCATATCATCCGCGGCGCCGCACCGGTCGAGGAAGACCAGCGCACCCGCCGCGCCAGCGTGATGTCGCTGGTGCGCGACATGGTGGCGGCGTTCACCTCCAATGCCGATCCGCTGCTCGGGCTGTTCGGCGCCTTCGCCTATGACCTCGTGTTCCAGATCGAGGATATCGTGCAGAAGCGCGCCCGCGAGGCCGACCAGCGCGACATCGTACTCTACGTGCCGGACCGGCTGCTGGCCTATGACCGCGCCACCGGCCGCGGCGTGGCGCTGAATTACGAGTTCTCGTGGAAGGGCAAATCGACCGCCGGCCAGTCGCACGAGACCGCGCCGAGCCTCTACGCCAAGACCGGGCGGCAGGGCTTCGCCGATCACGCGCCGGGCGAATACCAGGCGACGGTTGAAGTGGCGCGCGCGGCGTTTGCCCGCGGCGATCTGTTCGAGGCGGTGCCCGGGCAGCTGTTTGGCGAGCCCTGCGAGCGTTCGCCGGCGGAAGTTTTTCAGCGGCTCTGCCGCATCAATCCGTCGCCCTATGGCGCGCTGATGAATCTCGGCGACGGCGAATTCCTGGTCTCCGCCTCGCCGGAGATGTTCGTGCGCTCCGACGGCCGCCGGGTCGAGACCTGCCCAATCTCGGGCACCATCGCGCGCGGTTCGGATTCGATCGGCGATGCCGAACAGATCCGCAAGCTGCTGAACTCGGAAAAGGACGAGTTCGAGCTCAACATGTGCACCGACGTCGACCGCAACGACAAGGCACGCGTCTGCGTGCCCGGCACCATCAAGGTGCTGGCGCGGCGCCAGATCGAGACCTACTCAAAACTGTTCCATACCGTCGATCACGTCGAGGGCATGCTGCGGCCGGGCTTCGATTCGCTCGACGCTTTCCTGACCCATGCCTGGGCGGTGACGGTGACCGGCGCGCCGAAATTGTGGGCGATGCAGTTCGTCGAGGACCATGAGCGATCGCCGCGGCGCTGGTACGCCGGCGCGATCGGCTGCGTCAATTTCGACGGCAGCATCAACACCGGCCTCACCATCCGCACCATCCGCATGAAAGATGGCCTCGCCGAGGTGCGCGTCGGCGCCACCTGCCTGTTCGACTCGGATCCGGCGGCCGAGGACCGCGAATGCCAGGTCAAGGCGGCGGCGCTGTTCCAGGCGCTGCGCGGCGATCCGCCGAAGCCGCTGTCGGATTTCGCGCCCGACGCCACCGGCTCGGGCAAGAACGTGCTCCTGATCGATCACGACGACAGTTTTGTGCACATGCTGGCCGATTACTTCCGCCAGGTCGGCGCCAACGTCACCGTGGTCCGGCACATCCATGCGCAGGACATGCTGAAGCAGCGCGGATGGGACTTGCTGGTGCTGTCGCCCGGGCCGGGCCGCCCGGAGGATTTCGGCATCGCGAAAACCATCGACACCGCGCTCGAGAAGAAGCTGCCGATCTTCGGCGTCTGTCTCGGCGTGCAGGCGATCGGCGAATATTTCGGCGGGCAGCTCGGCCAGCTCGGCCAGCCCGCGCATGGCCGTCCGTCGCGCGTCCAGGTCCGCGGCGGCAGGCTGATGCACAATTTGCCGAACGAGATCGTGATCGGCCGCTATCATTCGCTCTATGTCGAGCGCGACAGCGTGCCCGAGGTGCTGGCGGTGACCGCGACCACCGAAGACGGCGTCGCGATGGTGATCGAGCACAAGACCCTGCCGGTCGGCGGCGTGCAATTCCATCCGGAATCGCTGATGTCGCTCGGCAACGAGGTGGGCCTGCGCATTGTCGAGAATGCATTCCGGCTTAATCCGCCGGCCAATTGAGGATTGCGAGACCAATGACCTTCGACCACGACATCAAGGCGACCGTTCGCACCATCCCGGACTACCCGAAGAAGGGCATCCTGTTTCGCGACATCACGACGCTGCTCGCCGATGCCCGCGCCTTCCGCCGTGCGGTCGATGAGCTGGTGCATCCCTGGGCGGGGGCGAAGGTCGACAAGGTCGCGGGCATTGAGGCCCGCGGCTTCATCCTCGGCGGCGCGGTGGCGCATCAGCTCTCGGCCGGCTTCGTGCCGATCCGCAAGAAGGGCAAGCTGCCGCACACCACGGTGCGGATCGCCTACTCGCTGGAATACGGCATCGACGAGATGGAGATGCATGCCGACGCCGTGCAGCCCGGCGAGCGCGTGATCCTGGTCGACGATCTGATCGCGACCGGCGGCACCGCGGAGGGCGCGGTGAAGCTGTTGCGCCAGATCGGCGCCAATGTGGTCGCGGCCTGCTTCATCATCGACCTGCCCGATCTCGGCGGCGCCGCCAAGCTGCGCGCGATGGACGTTCCGGTGCGCACGCTGATGGCGTTCGAAGGGCACTAGCGCTGATCCATCCAACCCGTCGTCCCTGCTCCCGTGCGCAATTGCGCACCAGGCCGGGCCGACGGTCATCCCCGCTGCAGCAGCATGCTCAGCTCGAGATCGCGGAAGGTGGTGTAATTCCGCCGGATCCACTGATGCAGCTCGGTCGATGAGTCCCTCTCCTGGCGCAGATAGCCGGTGAAGGAGAAGGTCAGCCGGTCGATATAGGTCTTCAGGAACACCGGCAGCGCGCGGAAGCGCAGCACCCGGCTGCCGGTCATGACGGGCGGCAACTCGCCGCGCACCACGAATTCATTGTCGATGACGACGAGCGCGTTCGGCGGGATCATGCCCCGCAGCGTCTGGTAGCCGTGCACCGAGGCGCGGTCGGTATCGGCGACGTACAGGATCACGGGCGCGACGCGGCGGCGCAGCGCCTCCTTCATCAGCCCGATCTGGTCGCACATTCTGAAGAATTCGTCGAAGGCGTGGTAGCCGAGGTCGATCACCTTGGCGATGCCGTCATTGACGATGACGCGGTCCATCAGCTGCATCTTGCCGTAGGTGTCGATCACATCAGCGGTTTCCGTGATCCGCGGCAGATAGTCGAGCAGCGACGGCTCCTTCAGATTGATGTCGTAGCAGACGACGTCGCCGTTCTTGAGCAGCAGGAATTCACCGAGCAGCCGCGCGATCAGCGTCTTGCCGACCTGCGGGCGGGGCGAGCAGATGATGTAAACGGGCGTGGACGACATCGACCGCTATATCAGGCCAAATTTTCGCCTAATCCAGCCCCATCGCCGCCCCGGGCGCGACTTTTTTCGCTGCCCCCGGGCGTGACCTTTCGCTGCCCCCGGCGCGATTTTTTCGCTGCCGGGCGCGACTTTTTCGCCGCCCCCGGGCGCGACGTTTCCGCTGCCTTTGCGCGCGGCTATTTTTCGCCCTTGGCCGCCTTGGCGCCGACCAGGTCGGTCAGCTTGATCCGGTCGAACTCGCTCCAGACATTGGCGAGCCAGTGCCGGACATAGCCGCGCAGCACGAAGGAGTAGTTCGCGGCGTCGTCGTTGATGCCCTTGTTGGCAACGAATTTCAGGAACGGAACCGAGGAGACCTCGACCTGCTCGTAGGCCATTTCGTTGAGCTTCGGGATCGTCAGGTCCACGGCGTCCTTGATGCGGTGGAAGTAGGAATTGTAGGTCGCCTGGTCCCACTGGAAGAACTGGGTGTCGTTGATGAAGTTCTTCACCAGGAAATACTTCGCGCCGCTCATGAAGTTGGCGGTCTCGGCGATCTCGTCCAGCGAAGCGATCGACGGGCCCAGGATGTGGAACACGGCGAAGGTAATCTGGCCGGAGCGCGCCGCGTCGAGGAAGCCGATATCGCGCAGCGAGGCCAGCGCGGGCGACAAGAGGCCGGCGCGGACGTCGATCACGGTGACCGAGGAACCGGCGTTCAGCGTATCGAAGATCTTCATCTGGTCCGCGGTCGTCGTCATGTCGACGATCTCGGTGATATCGGGGTGGAAGCGCTTCAGCGTGCCGCGCGGCGACTCGGTGTCGAACGCCCGGGTCTGCACGTTGTTGGCACTGAAATAGTCCAGGAGCGTCCGCGAGACGGTGGTCTTGCCGACCCCGCCCTTGTCAGCGCCCACCACGATCACAACCGGCTTTGCCATGGAAGTCCCTTAAAGCGCGCTCCCGACCGCGATGGCGATCGGCAAGTCCCCACACTGCTTTGGGCGCGAACATGGCAGAAACGAGGGAGAATTCAATTCCATAAGGTGCCCGCATTGGGTTTGGTAGGGATTTCCTTAATGGACTGAGGAGCCTAGGGCACGATCAGCGGTGCCGGCCCCAAGGACCTTGGAGCGGACCCTGAAGAGGACCCAGCGGTCCCAATGGTCCCTGTGCGGGGTTGCTGCCCGGCAGCGGCGGCGGATTGTTCGGTTGTGCAGGCGGCGTGTCGCCCCAAGGGCCGTGGGTTGGGCCATGGGCGACAGGCGGAGGCTGATCGCCCGACACCGACGGCTGGTCCGGCGTTCCCGTCGCGTCCGACGTCTCATCCGGCAGCGCCAGCGGCCCGGGATCGTGGCCGCCGGCAAATTTCACCAGGGCATCGACCCGGGACTTCACCGACGGATGGGTGGCAAACAGGTCGGCGAAACCCTCGCGCGGGTTGTCGACGCAGAGTTCCATCACCGCCGAGGTGGCGCCCGGCAGCTCGCCGCGGTTCTCGATCTTGCGCAGCGCCGAGATCATCGCATCGGGATTCTTGGTCAGCTCGACCGATCCGGCATCGGCGAGAAACTCGCGCGACCGCGACAGCGCGAGCTTGACCACCTGCGACAGCAGCCAGGCCAGCATGATCAACGCGACCGCGATGATGATAACGATGATCGCGCCGCCGCCCGACCCCTTGCTGTCGCGGTCCGACGAGGACGACGACGATCGGGAGGATGACGAGGACGACCAGCCACCTCCGCTGCCGCCGCTCCACGACAGATTTGTGAACACGCGGAAGAACAGCTCGCCGAAGAAGCCGACCACGCCGGCGATGATCACGGCGACCACCATCAGCTGCACGTCGCCGTTCTTGATATGGGTGAGCTCGTGGCCGAGCACGGCCTCGATCTCCTGGTCGTTCAGCGCCTTCAGGAGACCCGTGGTGACGGTGATGGCGTATTGCCGCGGGTTCAAGCCGGTCGCGAATGCGTTCAGCGCCGGGCTGTCCATCACCTTCAGCTTCGGCATCGGGATGCCGCGCGAGATGCAGAGGTTTTCCAGCAGATTGTAGAGCCGCGGCTGCTGCTGCCGCGTCACGCTCTCGCCGCCGGTGACCGCGTCGATCATCTTCTGGTGGAAGAAATAGGCGATCACGATCCAGGCCGCCGCCGCGATCGTCGCCCACGGGAAGGCCGAGACCAGATCGCGCGAGGCAAGGGTCAGGTAGTAATCGGCCGTGCGGCCGCTATCGATCATGACCTCCGCGACCAGCGCGCCGGCATAGACCAGCACGTAGATCAGCAGGAACAGGCCGCCAAGCAGCAGCATCGAACGAAACTTGTTCGATGCGATATGCGTGTAGAGACCATAGGCGGCCATGACGGAGCAGCCTCTCGCCGGCGCGTGTTGCGCCTCAGAACTTCACGCTCGGCGCCGCCTCGACCTCCGTGCGGCTGGCGCCGAGGTCGAAGAAATCCTTGCGGGTGAAGCCGAACATGCCGGCGAACAGTGCGGCCGGCATCTGCTGGATGCCGGTGTTGTATTCCTGGACCGCGTTGTTGAAGAAACGGCGGCTGGCGGCGATCTTGTTCTCGAGATCGGAAAGCTCCGATGCGAGCTGCTGGAAATTGGCGTTGGCCTTGAGGTCCGGATAGGCCTCGGACAGCGCGATCAGCCGGCCGAGCGCGCCGGAGAGCTGGTTCTCCGCCGCCGAGACCTGGGCCGGCCCCTGTGCCGAGATCGCCGAGTTGCGTGCCTTGATGACGTCGTCGAGCGTGCCGCGCTCATGTGCGGCATAGCCCTTCACGGTCTCGACCAGGTTCGGGATCAGGTCGTGGCGCTGCTTGAGCTGCACATCGATGTCGGCAAAGGCCTGGCTGACGCGCTGGCCGAGCGCCACGAGGCGATTGTAGGCGCCGAACGCAAACAGCACGAGAAGGACGATGACGCCGATAACGATCCAGCTGGTCGACATGACAGGGCAGCTCCTGATGGACGAGACGGCGGCACCGTAGCCCAGGATTGGGGCGCAGGGCAGCCCGCCGCGAAAAGGTGGGCATGGATTGGTCGGAGCAGACCGGGATTGGTTCAACATCGTCCGGTGAGGTCGATGTCGTCGTCCCGGCGAAGGCCGGGACCCATACGCCGCGGCCCGTGGAAAAGGCACAAGCAGCGTCGGCTTCGCTTCACAACCGGGATCGGTGGTTATCGGTCCCGGCCTTCGCCGGCACGAAGCAAGTAGCTAAACCGCATCGCCCCAGCGCCAGCGCCGGGCGCTGGCGTAATCTGCCTTGGCGCGGCGGGGCACGCTGGCGAGGACGACGCCCTCGGGCGTGCAGAGCTTGGCCGCAACCTCGACCTTGCCGACATCCGGCTGCGCCAACACGCGCGAGGGCCGGTTCTCAACGCGCGCGCGGCTCAGCGCGACATAGGCGAAGCGCTCGTCCTCGAACGGGGCGTCGGCGCCCTTGACCTGCTTGTGCGCACGCGAGCGTTGCAGGCGCTGCGAGAAATGGCACCAGTCGGGCGCGACCAGCGGGCAGCCGCCGTCATGCGGGCAGGGCGCGACGACGTGGGCACCCGACGCGATCAAGCGTGCGCGGAGTGCGATGATCCGCGCATAGCCCGCGGGCGTGCCGGGTTCGACGACCAATAGCGTATCGCCGGTTTTGGACCACAGCGCATCGGCCAGTGCCGCGCGCTCGGCTTCGCCAAGCTCGCCGATCATGTAGCTGGCGACGACGAGATCGGCCGGGCCGGCCTTGTCCAGCAAGGCGCGGGCCTGGCCGAGTTGGTAGCTGGCGTCGTGCAGGCGAATGCTGCCGTGAAACAGCCCCTCGGCGAGCGTTCGCAACGCGCCATTGGCGTCAAGCAGGGTGAAGCCCTTTAGCGACGCGAACGTCTCCGCTGCGGCCCAGGTCGCGGTCCCGGGGCCGGCACCGACGTCGAGCAGGCTCACCGGCGCAAAATCCGACCGGATCTCCGTCAGTGCATTGAGACTTGCCGCCACGGCCGCATAGGTCGCCGGCATCCGGGCCAGTGCGTAGGCCAGTGCGTCGGTCTCGGTCCGGATCGTCCCGGAGCCGCCGCCCTCGCGATAGGTCCGTGAGATCACGGCGGCGCGGCCGGCGGCGTCGCTCCGCGACAGGCCTTCGAGCCTGGCGTTGAGGGCCGCACGCAGTTCGGCGGGAAGATCGGGTGAGGTCATGGCTTGCCGTCATCCTGAGGTGCGAGCGCTTGCGAGCCTCGAAGGATGGCGATCACGAGTCGTGGCCCATCCTTCGAGACGCCGCGCGAATACGCGGCTCCTCCAGCGACAAAGGCGGAGCCTTTGCGCGGGGATGGCGCCTGAGTGCGTTACGCCACGTTCTGGTCGAGGATATCGACCGCGCCCTGCAGGTCGACCGACACCAGCTGCGACACGCCGCGCTCGGCCATGGTGACGCCGAACAGCCGGTTCATCCGCGCCATCGTGATCGGATTGTGCGTGATGATGATGAAGCGGGTTTCCGTCGACGACGTCATCTCGTTCAGCAGGGTGCAGAACCGTTCGACGTTGTGGTCGTCGAGCGGCGCGTCGACTTCGTCCAGCACGCAGATCGGCGACGGGTTGGTCAGGAACACCGCGAAGATCAGCGCGAGCGCCGTCAGCGCCTGCTCACCGCCTGATAGCAGCGACAGCGTCTGCGGCTTCTTGCCGGGCGGCTTGGCGATGATCTCGAGGCCGGCCTCGAGCGGATCGTCGCTCTCGATCAGATGCAGCGCTGCTTCGCCGCCGCCGAACAGCTCGGTGAACAGCCGCTTGAAGTGGTTGTTGACGGTCTCGAACGAGGTCAGCAGCCGCTCGCGCGCTTCGCGGTTGAGGCTCTGGATGCCCTGCCGCAGCCGCTTGATCGCCTCGACCAGGTCGTCGCGCTCGGTGGTCAGCCCGGTGTGCTGGGTCTCGACTTCCTTCAACTCTTCCTCTGCGCGCAGATTGACGGCGCCCAGCCGCTCGCGGTCGCGGCGCAGCTTCTCGAGTTCTTCCTCGACCTGCGCGACCGGCGGCAGCTCGGCGCCGGGCTCGATCTCGGCCATGCCGACGACCGCGCTCGGCTCGACCTCGAGCATGTCGTGAATCTCGCGTTCGATGTCGGCGAGGCGGCGGCGGGTGCCTTCCATGCGCTCTTCGGCGCGCGCGGTGGCTTCGCGGGAGGACGACAGCGCTTCGAGCGTAGCCTTGGCGACACGATCGGTTTCCGCCATCGCGGCTTCCGCCATCGCCAGCGCGTCGGCGGCGATCCGGCGATCGCCTTCGGCGTGCTCGATCTCCGTGATCAGCGCGCTGCGCTTCTCGGCGAACACTTCCGGCGCATTGGCCAGTTCCTCGCGCTCGGCCGACACCTCGGCGATGCGCTCTTCGATGGTCCCGACCTGCGAGGCGGCGCTGGTCTTGCGGCTCTGCCACTCGTTGCGTTCAGCAACGATTGCCTGCACGCGGCGGTCGGCGAGTTCGGCCTCGCGGGCGAGCGCCTGCGCCTCGGCGCGGACTTGCGCCGCCGCACGGCGCTGGTTGTCGATCTCGGCGCGAACCGCAGCGAGCTGGGCTTCGGTCTCGACACCCGGCGGCAATCCGGACAGCGCGGCAACTGCGCTCTCATGGGCGGCTTCGGCCTCGGCGCGGTCGGCGGCGACACGGCTGTGCGCCTCGGTCAGCGCCGATTTGCGCGCAGAGTGGCGGTTGATCTCGCGTTCGGTCGCGGCATGGCGCTCACGCGCGGCATCGGTCTCGCGGCGGGCGGCACGCACGGCTTCGCGCGAGGCACCCTCGGCGGCGGATGCCGAGCGCAGTTCTTCTTCAGCCGTCTCCAGCGCCTGACGCTTGGCGGCGGCATCGATGCGGGCCTGTTCCAGCTCGTGCTCGATGTCGACCAGGCGGGCGCGCTCGGCGAGGCGGCGCGCCGCACCGGTCGGGGCATGGGCGTCGGCAACAAAGCCGTCCCAGCGCCAGACGTCGCCTTCGAGCGACACCAGCCGCTGGCCGGTCTTCAGCTGCGACACCAGCGCCGCGCCACGTTCCTTGGCCACCACGCCGATCTGGGCCAGACGGCGCGCCAGTTCCGGCGGCGCCTGGACGTGATCGGCCAGCCGCTCGATGCCATCCGGCAGCGCAGGATCGCCCGCGGCTTCGCCGACATTGGTCCAGCGCATCGGCGCAGAGGAATCCACGGGCGCATCGAGGTCGTCGCCGAGCACGGCGCCGATCGCCTTTTCGTAGCCCTTGGCGACGGTGATGCCGTCGATGATCGGCGGCCACAGATTCTTGGTCTCGCTGGTGACGAGCTTGGAGATGGTGCGGGCTTCGGTCTCGAGCCGCTGCACGCGCTTCTCGGCCTCGGCGAGCGGGTTGCGGGAGGCTTCCAGTGTCTGCCGCACGGCGGCGTGGTGCGCCTCGCTGGACTGCACGGCGGCCTCGGATTCGGCGAGCGTCTGCTGCGCCATCTCCATGGCGGCGGCGAGCGCGTCGATGTCGCCGAGATTGCCGGTCTCCTGCGCGAGCTTGGTTTCCTCGGCCTGGACGTTGGCGATCTCCTGATCGAGCCGGGCCAGCCGGTCGCGATGCGTGCGCACGCCGGCTTCGAGCTGGTTGCGCTTGGCGGTCAGGTCGGCGAGCTGCGTGGTCAGCTCGGAGAACTGGCGCTCGGTGGCGGCCAGGATCTCCTCGGCCTCGGAGACGCGCTCGTCGACGCCGGAGCGCTTCTCGACGCGGGACTTGATCTCTTCCTTGAGCTCGGCGTCTTCGGTGTCGAGCCGCTGCAGGGCGATGTCGGCATCGGAGGTCTGCTGCTGTTCGCGCGCGATGTCCTGGGCGAACTGGGTGAGGCGGCGATCGAGCTCGCCGACGCGCTCCTTGGCGCGCTGCTCCTCGCGGTCGAGCATCTCGCGGGCATTGGTCAGGCGCTGCAGGCCGGCAGCGGCGCGCGCCTCGGCATCGCGCAGCGCGGGCAATTCGGTGGCGCGGATCGCCTGGATACGCGCGGCTTCCGCTTGATGCTGGGTGCGTTCCGCCATCTCGCGCACGGCGAGATCATGGGTCTGCGCGGCGTCGTTGACGTCGGCATTGGCCCCGATCCAGCGCAGATGGAACAGCATCGCCTCGGACTTGCGCACCTTGGCCGCGACCTCGCGGTAGCGAATCGCCTGGCGCGCCTGCTTCTTCAGGCCTTCCATCTGGCCGGTGAGCTGGCCGATCACGTCCTCGACGCGGGTGAGGTTGGTTTCGGCCGCCTTCAGCCGCAGTTCCGCCTCGTGGCGACGGGCATGCAGGCCCGCAACGCCGGCGGCGTCTTCCAGCACGCGGCGGCGCTGCTCGGGCTTGGCCTGAATGATCTCGCCGATCTTGCCCTGGTGGACGAGAGCCGGCGAACGCGCGCCGGTGGCGGCGTCGGCGAACAGGATCTGCACGTCGCGGGCGCGCACGTCGCGGCCGTTGATGCGGTAGACCGAGCCGGCCTCGCGCTCGATGCGGCGGGAGATTTCGAGCAGCTGGCTGTCGTTCACCGCGGCCGGCGCCGAGCGATCCGAATTGTCGATCGTCATCACGACTTCGGCGTGGTTGCGCGCCGGACGGTTGCCGGAACCGGCGAAGATCACCGCATCCATGTCGGCGGCGCGCAGCGACTTGTGCGAGGTTTCACCCATCGCCCAGCGCAGCGCTTCGACCAGATTGGATTTGCCGCAGCCGTTCGGTCCGACGACGCCGGTCAGGCCCGGCTCGATCATGAAATCGGTGGGTTCAACGAACGACTTGAAACCGTGCAGGCGGAGGCGCGTGAGCTTCATGTACACAAATCTCGTTTGGCCGGGCGCGAATCTCCCTGCCGTGACAATACCATGGAAGGCAATGTCGGTGTCTGGGGTGAATAGCTGCGTGCAGCTCTCATGAGCGGCGACAATGGCGATGCGAGTGCGTCAGGGCAACCGCTTGACCAAGCTTTTCCCAAGGGATTTGCAAGGGATTTGCAGGGGTTTCATGCTCCCTGCATGTCCTCGAAGATTCGCATCGCGCGAATCAGGTTTTCAACAACCAAATTATGCGACGGCCGCATGCGGTGATCGCAAATCATCCACAATTATCGTGCCGCGACTCGAACGCGGGCACGAGGACGTCAGATTCGCAGGGGCCTGATCAGCTCTTCAGCAGCGGGTCGATGTGCTTGCTGAACTCCTCGAACGAGGTCTCGCCCTTCAGCATCTCGCCATTGACGAAGAAGGTCGGCGTCGAGTTCACCTTCAGCACTTCGTTGGCGTACTTCTGGTCGGCGGCGATCTTGTCGAGCAGCGTCTGATCCTTCAGGCAGTCCTCGACCTGCTGCTGGCTGAGGCCGGCCTGCTTGCCGATCCGCGTCAGCGTCTCGGTGGTGTTCTTGACCACCCAGTCGTTCTGCTGGCGGAACAGGAGGTCGATCACCGCGAAGAATTTCGGCGCGTCGTCCTTGGCGATGCAGCGCGCCAGCATCGAGCCGGCGGCGGCCTTGATGTCGAGCGGGAATTCGCGGAACACGTAGCGGACCTTGCCCGAGTCGATGTAGGTCGACTTGATCTTCGGGAACACGGTCTCGTTGAAATTGGCGCAGTGCGGGCAGGTCATCGAGGCGTATTCGATGATCGTCACCTTGGCGTCCTGCGGGCCGAGCCCCATGTCCGGCAGCGACTGCGGCTTGGCGACCTCGGCGGCGGTCTGCGCGAACGCGTCCGTGATCAGGCGCAGCGGCGACAGTCCGGCGAGGGCGGCAAGCCCGGTCAGCGAGAGAGCGGTGGTGAAAGCGCGGCGCGTGATGATCAAGGTCAGCTCCCGGATTGGCGCATTCACGCCAGATTGAAGGGGGTCCCGAAAAGAAGCCTTCGCTAGCTTGAAACGACCATTGTGGCAATGCCGGGGTCTTGCGGCCGTGCCTGCGAAAAGCGTCAATTTCGCTTGATCGAGGCACCCAGCCGGGCCAGCGCGGCGCGCAGATCGTCGTCCTCGACGGCGTCAAGATTTGCCGCCTCCCGGGCCACGGCTTCGGCGTCTGGCTGGCGCGGCCGGGCGGGGCGGCCGCGGCGCGAAAGCGGCGCTTGGCGGATCGTCAGGCGGCCGACTGCGTGCCAGCCGAAGAAGCGGTTCACCCGCTCCAGGATGACGTCGGAGGAATGCTGGATCTCCAGCGCCATCGGCCCCTCGACCCGCAGCACCAGCGTGGCCGGCTCCTGCGGCTGGCCCTCGACCGGCCGAGGCCACTGGATCTTCAGCGGCTCGCAATAGGCCGCGATCCGCTCGCCAGCGATCTCGGTCCAGCGCGTCACCAGTTCGCGCGCGGCAAAGCCCTGCTTGGCATAGGCGTCGGTGAAGACGTCGCTGAGCAGGATCGACAGGGGCTTTGCGCTGATCGGGCCGGGTCTGGGCATGGGAGGGGTTATAGCATGTTGCAGTTCGCGTAAGGAACGCTCCAGCCGTCATGGCCGGGCTTGTCCCGGCCATCTACGTCTGGACTGACACCACAAAGAAAGACGTGGATGCCCGGGTCAAGCCCGGGCATGACGTGGAGAGATTGGTCCCGTGACCTTAAAGTAGGCCCATGAGCTCTCGCGCCGCCGCCAAAGCGAAGTTGTCCGACCAAACCAACCGCCCGGCGCGGCTGCTGGCCTGGTATGACCGGCATCGCCGGCGGCTGCCGTGGCGTGCAGAGGCGGGGGAGCGGGCCGATCCGTACCGCGTCTGGCTGTCCGAGATCATGCTGCAACAGACCACGGTCAGGGCGGTCGGACCTTATTTCGAGAAATTCCTGTCGCGCTGGCCCGACGTGACCGCACTTGGCCGCGCCGCGCTCGACGATGTCCTCAGGATGTGGGCCGGGCTCGGCTATTATTCGCGCGCGCGCAACCTGCATGCCTGCGCGGTTGCGGTGCTGAACAACCATGGTGTCTTTCCGGACACCGAGGAGGGGCTGCGCGCGTTGCCCGGCATCGGGCCCTACACCGCGGCGGCGATTGCCGCGATCGCGTTCGACCGCCGCACCATGCCCGTCGACGGCAATATCGAGCGCGTGGTCAGTCGGCTCTACGCCATCGAGGAGGCGCTGCCGCAAGCCAAGCCGCTGATCAAGGAGATGGCCGCGACATTGCTCGGCCCGTCCCGCGCCGGCGACGAGAACTCTCGCGCCGGCGACAGCGCGCAAGCACTGATGGACCTCGGCGCCACCATCTGCACGCCGAAGAAGCCGGCCTGCGCATTGTGTCCGCTGAATGACGATTGCGCAGCCCGCGCGCGCGGCGACCAGGAGACGTTTCCGCGCAAGGCACCGAAGAAGAGCGGCACGCTGCGCCGCGGAGCCGCCTTCGTGGTGACGCGCGGCGGCGAGCTCCTGGTGCGTTCGCGCCCGGAAAAGGGCCTGCTCGGCGGCATGACCGAGGTGCCGGGATCGCAATGGCTTGCCGGGCAAGAGGATGCCGCCGCGCTGGCGCAGGCGCCGGAGCTCAAGGGCGTCACGCGCTGGCACCGCAAGACCGGCGTCGTCACCCATGTGTTCACGCACTTTCCGCTCGAGCTCGTGGTCTACACGGCCAATGTTCCGCCGCGGACTCGCGCGCCGGACGGCATGCGCTGGGTGCCGGTGGCGACGCTGGATGGTGAGGCGTTTCCCAACGTGATGCGCAAGGCCATCGCGCACGGGCTGGATATCTAAGGGGAGACGACCTGCTGACACCATGCTGGCAGCAGGTCTCGGCTACGACGTCCGAAACGGAGGCCGCCATGATCGCAACCGCACTCGACCGCATCCCGATGCCGCCAGTCGCAAAGCTGCTGGGTTGGCGCGTGGCTGACGCACGTCCGCAGGACGGCTGGATCAGGATCGTGTTCGACGGCAAGGAAGATTTCTGCAATCCGGCCGGCTTCATCCAGGGCGGCATGCTCTCGGCGATGCTCGACGACACGATGGGGCCGGCGGTGTTCATCGTGACCGAGGGCAGGCTGTTCACCACGACCATCACGATGACCGTCAACTTCCTCGCACCGGCGAAGCCCGGACCGATCACCGGCGAGGCGACGGTCACGCAGCTTGGCAAGACGATTGCCTTTGTCGAGGGCCGGCTGACCGCTGCGGACGGCACATTGCTCGCCACAGCGAGCAGCAGCATCCGCCTGGTGGAAGCGGCGCGGGCGTTGCGGTAGGGCGGCTTGCGCTCAAGCATGTCCCGTCACCCTGAGGAGCGCGCATCGCGCGCGTCTCGAAGGGGCGGCGGCCACCAGACGGGCCGTGCATCCTTCGAGACGCCGCTTCGCGGCTCCTCAGGATGACGGGTAGAGAGCTGCGTCAGCCCGCCCGTTGCACGATCGGCGGCTTGGCGTTCAGCCCCTCGACCTGGAAGCCGGCGACGCGCTTGTAGTTGGCGGCGATGTCTTCCAGCTCCTGCTGCGACAGCACCTCGGTGACGACGCCAAAGCCGTTGGGCGCGCGCTCCTCGACCAGCTGCATCACCTGTTCCGGACCGTTGCGGCGGTTCAGCATCACGAGATCGGTCGTCGCCGGACGCCGCTCGGCCTCGTATGCTGCGAGCGCCCCTTGCGTCGGGCCATGCGCCAAAATCTCACGCGTCAGCGTGCGCGCATCGAGGATCGCCTGCGAGGCGCCGTTGGAGCCGATCGGGTACATCGGGTGCGCGGCGTCGCCCATCAGCGTGACGCGGCCGAAGGTCCATTGCGGAATCGGGTCGCGATCGACCAGCGGATATTCGTAGGCATGCGGGCAGTTCCGGATCAGGCCGGGCACGTCGAGCCAGTCGAAATTCCAGCTCTCGAACCACGGCAGGAACTCGTCGAGCTTTGCCGTGCGGTTATAGTCCTCGCGACGCCACTGATAGGTCGGCGGCATGTGGCGCTCGGCAACCCAGTTGATGTCGAACTTGCCGTCGGCGCCGGCCTCCTTCGAGATCGGATAGCAGACGAATTTCAGGGTCTCGTGGCCGGCCATGATCATGGTGCGGCCGGTCAGGAAGGCATTGCCGCGGGTGATGCCGCGCCACAGGATGCGGCCGTTCCAGATCGGCGGCCCTTCCTGCGGATAAAGCTTCTCGCGCACCGCCGAATGGATGCCGTCAGCGGCGATCAGCACCGCGCCGTCATGGCTGCCGGCGGGCTTGCCGGTCGCCTTGTCGATGAAGTCTGCGCGGACGCCGTCCGCAGTCTCGGTCCAGCCGGTGAGGTGATGGCTGGTCAGGATGTTCGCAGCGCCCAGCCGTTCGGTCGCGGCATCGAGCAGCAGCTGCTGCAACCGGCCGCGATGGATCGAGAACTGCGGCCACTTATAGCCGGCCTCGAGCCCGCGCGGCTCGCTCCAGATCGGCCTGCCGTGCTTGGAGAAATAGGCGAGCTCGCGGGTCCGCACCGCTGATGCGTCGAGCACGTCGTGCAGGCCGAGCTCGATCAATTCGCGCACCGCATGCGGCAGTACATTGATGCCGACGCCGAGCGGCCGCAATTCGGGCACGCTCTCGAAGACGCGGCAGGGCACGCCGATCTGGTGCAGGCTGAGCGCCAGGGTCAGCCCGCCAATTCCGCCACCTGCAATCAGCACAGTCATGAAAAGCCCTCTCGATTGGCCATCGTCATCGCATGGCGGCCCCGCTGCGGGCAAGGTCCACGGCGCTGCGCGGGGTGGACGGCAAGGGGTGCTGCCGCTAACGTCCGCCGCATCTCATAACAAGCCAGGCCGGGTTCGCAACGAACCGACAAGGCCCGCAGAGGACAACGACATGCTCAAGCTCTATACCGCCCCCGGCACCTGCGCGCTCGCGTCCCACATCGCACTGGCCGAGGCCGGCGCGCCCTATTCGGTCGAGCGGCTCGATTTCAAGATCAACCAGCAGAACAGCCCGGAATATCTGAAGATCAATCCGAAGGGCCGCGTTCCGTCGCTAGTGACCGACCGCGGCGTGCTGACCGAGACGCCGGCGATGCTGGCCTACATCGCACAGACCTACCCGCAGGCGAAGCTCGCGCCGTTCGACGACGCCTTCGAATTCGCCAGGCTGCAGGCCTTCAATTCCTACCTCTGCTCGACGGTGCATGTCTGCCACGCCCACAAGATGCGCGGCGCGCGCTGGGCGACGCAGGAGACATCGTTCGCCGACATGAAGTCGATGGTCCCGAAGACCATGGGCGCCTGCTTCAACCTGATCGAGCGCGACATGCTGAAGGGCCCGTGGGTGATGGGCGACAGCTACACGGTCGGCGACGCCTATCTCTATACGCTCACCCTCTGGCTCGATGGCGACGGCGTCGACATCGCGACCCTGCCCAAGGTGAAGGCGCATCGCGCCGCGATGGAGAGCCGCCCTGCGGTGCAGAAGGTGCTGGCCGAGCAGAAGGTGTAAGGCCGCCAATAACTCGGTGTCGTCCCGGGCAAGCGCAGCGCGACCCGGGACAGATAACCCCAATGCTCGTTGTGGCGCAACGCTGGGGCCGCAGCTCACTCTCACAACGCAACCCTGTGGTAATGGCTCCCGGCCTTCGCCGGGACGACGTGTGGAGAGAGCGCATCGCTACACCTTCCGCGTCTCGAGCTCCCGTCCGGTCTCCAGCATCAGCCGGCGCAGCCAGATCGAACCGGGATCCATCTGGGCCCGTGTCGGATAGAACATGTGCTGCTCGTCGATGCCGGGATCGAGCGGCGGCGTCACCGTCATCAGCGATAATTGTTTCGCCAGCGCGGAGATCAGCCGGCGCGGCACGAAGGCGACGAGGTCGGTGCGCGCGGTGACGTGCAGCGCCTCGATATAGCCCGGCACCACCAGCGCGATCCGTCGCTGGATGCCCTTGGCGCGCAGCCAGGTGTCGATCAGATCCTCGTTCTGGCCGCGGATGATCACGGCGACATGCCGCGCGGCGAGGAATGCCTCGCGCTTCCTGAGTTTGACACCGGCGGGATGGCCGCGCCGCACCGCAAGCGCATCGATGTCGGTGTAGAGCCGCTGGCGGTGAAATCCCTTGAAGGAATTGCCGATCGAGATCACGAGATCGATGGTGCGGGCGAAGTCGGGCGTGAAGATCGCCGAGCTCCGCCACGGCACCACGTCGATGGTGACGTTCGGCGCCAGCTGCGTCACCTTCTCCATCAGCCGCGGCATCAGCAGCTCGACCGCTAGGTCGGGCATCATCAGGCGGAAATGCCGCTCGCTGCGCGCGGGGTCGAAATCATCGGATACGAACAGTGTGCGCACCTGGTCGAGCGCCTGTGCCAGCGGTGAGCGCAGCGCCTGTGCCCGCGGCGTCAGCTCCATCCGCGCGCCGTTGCGCACCAGCAGCGGATCGCCGATCAGGTCGCGCAGCCGCTGCAAGGCGTGGCTGGTCGCCGGCTGCGACAGATTGAGCCGCATCGCGGCGCGGCTGACATTGGCATCGCGCAGCAGCGCGTCGAGCGCGACCAGCAGGTTGAGGTCAAGCGAATTCAAATTCATCAGGTGAATATATATCATACCACCTATCGATTGGAAGAATGTGCGCCGGCGCCGCATGATTGGGAGGCGAGGCGTTCTCACGCGCAGCAAATAGCGCTTCGCGTGAGGAAATGCCTGAAATCAGAGCCAATCCATCACAAGGAGACGCGCCATGAGCGCAGCCGACAACAAGAAACTGGTGCAGGAGATATTCGCGATCGCAGGCGATCCCGATCCCGCGGTGCGCGAGAAATCGCTGCTGATGGCCAGTCTCGCCGACGACGCGATCTGGACCGTGACCGGGCAATATTCCTGGTCGCGCACCTTCACCGGCAAGCAATCGATCATGAACGACCTGCACGGCCACGTCCGCTCCAGGCTGGTGGAGCGCGGCCGCACCATCGCCCATCGCTTCATCGCCGACGGCGACATCGTCGCGGTCGAGGCCAAGGGCAACAACCTCACCAAGGAAGGCCAACGCTACGACAACGACTATTGCCTGGTGTTTCGCTTCGACGGCGGCCGGATCAAGGAAATCCGGGAATATTGCGACTCGGTGCTGACCGAGAAGGCGCTCGGTCCGTTTCCGGCGGCCGCGGTTCGCGCGGCGGGTTGAAGCACTGACGGCTGCGGTCGCGGCAGCGCGGGCTTGGATCCGGCAGCGGCGTGGGAACCGGCGTGCATGGCGGCAGCTTGCTGCCATGAGTGAACGTGAGCTGCAGGACATCGGCGTCTGCCGCGCCGACATCTCGCATCATGGCCGGTACGACAACGGCGGGCTCTACTGGCCGCCGTAAGATGCGAAAATGGGCAGGGTGGGCAACGCGCAAGCGCGCCCACCCTGCGCAGCGTTCAGGGATGGCTTACGCCACCTTCGACTTGAGGTGGCCGAACATGATGTCGCGGGCCGCATCGTCCATCTCGGTCTTGAAGGTGTGCTTGTCCTTCAGCGCGATCGCGCGCGCCGCCGCCGGCCGCGCCGAGATCTCGTCGACCAGCCGCTTCACGTTCGGATATTTGGCGTAGCCTTCCTCGCCGAGGATGAACGGCGCCATCCGCGCCCAGCCCCAGAACGCCATGTCGACGATCGTGTAGCTGTCGCCGACCATGTAGCGCGATTTCGCCAGGTGATCGTCGAGGATCTTGTAGTGGCGATGCGCCTCGTACTGGTAGCGGTTGTTGGCGTAGTCGAGATCCTTCGGCGCGAAATGCTTGAAGTGCACCGCCTGGCCGGAATACGGGCCGAGCCCGGTCGCGATGAACATCAGCCAGGACAGCGTCGCGGCGCGGTTGGCCGGCGTGTTGGCGGGCAGGAACTTGCCGTTCTCCTCGGCGAGGTAGAGCAGGATGGCGTTGGAGTCGAACACCAGCACCCCGTCATCGTCGATCGCCGGCACCTTGCCGTTCGGATTGACCTTGAGGAATTCCGGCGCGAACTGCTCGCCCTTGCGGGTGTCGACCGGGATCGCCTCGAACGGCAGGCCGGATTCTTCCAGGAACAGGGCGACCTTGTTCGGGTTCGGCGCGCCATTGAAATAGAATTTGATCATGAAGGGACTCCCTTGGTTCTTGTGACCGGCGAGATCGGGACGCGGCGGGGAACGGCCGCTTGGCCCCTCATGCGCAAAATTCGCTGCAATGCGCAAGCGACGAGTTTGTGAATCAGGGTCGCGTGGCGCGCTGATCAGCCGGCCCAGAAGAAGCCCAGGATACCCGCGACGATCAGCGCGACGCCCGCGACGTCCAGCACGGCGGCGGAGCGGGTCGCGGCGTGCAGGTTGGAAAGCTGCGTCGCGCGCTCGGAGCCGCGGGCATAGCCGTGCACGATGACGCCTTCATTGAATTCGCCGTGCGCCTCGAGGGCGAGCGTCAGGCCGACGCAGACCAGCAGGATGCCGAAAATGATCAGGCCGAAGAATCCGAGCAGGCCGATCAGCAGCATCGGAAACATGCCGAGCAGGAAGACCGGCAACAGCGGCACCAGCAGCAAGGTCTCGGATTGTCTTCGCATCGGGCGACCAATCGAAACGGGCAAGTGACGGAGGTCAGTGTAGGCCGGCCGCCGCGGCGCAACAAGGCGGGCCATGTTCAAGACGGCGTCATCGACCTCGTCATTCCCCGATGCGCAATTGCGCATCGGGGAATGACGAAGGAAGGATAATCCGGATCGCGCGGCGGGCCTCAGCCCACCGCCATCTCGGAGCGGATCTCGGCGCGCAGTTCGTCGATCAGCCGCAGGCCCGTCTTGGTCTCGACGTGCCAGAAGGTCCAGCCGTTGCAGGCGCCGGAGCCTTGCGCGACCGCGCCGATGCGGTGGATCGAGCCGACCTTGTCGCCGAGCATGATGGCGCCGTCGGCGCGCACCAGTGCGCCATGACGCTTCTTGGCATCGACCAGCCTCGCGCCTGGGACGATCATGCCGCGTTCGATCAGTTCGGAGAACGCCACCCGCGGCGCCTCGCGCGCGGTCATGAACGGCGCCAAGGTCTCGGCCGGCAGCGGCTCGATCGCGGCGATTCGCGCTTCGGCGGCAGCGGCATAGGTCCGGTCGCGCTCGAAGCCGATATAGTTGCGGCCGAGGCGCTTGGCCACGGCGCCGGTGGTGCCGGTGCCGTTGAACGGATCGATGACGAGATCGCCGGGCTTCGACGACGACAGCAGCACGCGGGCGAGCAGCTGCTCGGGCTTCTGCGTCGGATGGACCTTCTTGCCGTCGTCGCCCTTGAGGCGTTCCTCGCCGGTGCACAGCGGGATCAGCCAGTCGGAGCGCGCCTGCACGTCCTCATTGGACGCCTTCAGCGCTTCGTAGTTGAAGGTGTAGCCCTTTGCCTTCTCGTCGCGCGCGGCCCAGATCATGGTCTCGTGCGCGTTGGTGAAGCGGCGGCCGCGGAAGTTCGGCATCGGATTGGACTTGCGCCACACGATGTCGTTCAGGAGCCAGAAGCCGAGGTCCTGCATGATCGCGCCGACGCGGAAGATATTGTGATAGGAGCCGATCACCCAGAGCGTTGCCGACGGCTTCATCACGCGGCGGCAGGCGAGCAGCCAGGCGCGGGTGAAATCGTCATAGGCAGCGAACGACGAGAACTTGTCCCAGTCGTCGTTGACGGCATCGACATGCGATTCGTCGGGGCGCTTGAGATCGCCCTTGAGCTGCAGATTGTAGGGAGGATCCGCGAAGACCAGGTCGACCGAGCCGGCCTGAAGCTTCGACAACTCGGCCACGCAATCGCCAATGACGATGTGGCTCGACGGGGCACTCTCAAATTTAGTGCGGGGCGCCCTTGCAGACGCCCCGCGACGCGACACTACCATGACTCAAGAACTCTGACTCAGGCGACGCTGTCGGCGACGCGGGACTTAACAACCGACTGGCGCCACATTGACCCGGCAAAGTAAAAATCGACTTAATTGGAAATGTTCATGCAAAAGATTGCAGCAGCTTTCGAACGGCATGGCGCATTGTCGTTTGCGTTGTGCTGCAACATCAGCGCGTTCGCCGAAAAATTTTGCGGATCATCAAACCGGCACGATTCGGCCGGTAAATTGGCCGCTGCTTGCAGTGGTCCGCAGCCCGAAGGATGCACGTCTAACGACTAGGCAATTTTTGCCGGGCAGGATATTGATTAACAGAATGGAAATTTTAGGTTGGAGTGTCCCGCATTGGGGCGCCGACTGGAATGAAGGGAAACCGCCATGCGCTATGATGATTTCCGCCGCAGCGACGACATCGAAGACCGTCGCGACGACAGCGGAGGCGGCGGCGGTGGTGGCGGCTTCGGAATTCCGATGGGCGGCGGCGGGCTCGGCATCGGCACGGTCATCGTGCTCGGCCTGCTCGGCTATGCCTTCGGCATCGATCCGCGCATCCTGATCGGCGGCGCCGAGATTCTCACCGGCGGCGGGCAGGCGCCGACCTATCAGACCGATCGGCAGTCGTCGGGCGGGCAGGCCAAGCGCGGCGCGCCGACCGACGAGATGGGCAGCATGATCGCCGGCATCCTCGGCGAGATCGACGATCGATGGAGCGAAATCTTCCAGGCCAGCGGCCAGACCTACACCGGTCCGAAGATCGTGCTGTTCCGCAACGCCACCAATGGCGGCCGCTGCGGCATGGCGCAGTCGGCGATGGGACCGTTCTACTGCCCGCCGGACAAGACCATCTTCCTCGACACCGGCTTCTTCCGCGAGGTCGAGACGCGCTTCCGCGGCTGCTCGGGCAACGCCTGCAAGTTCACCGCGGCCTATATCATCGCGCATGAGGCCGGCCATCACATCCAGAACCTGCTCGGCATCATTCCGCGCGTGAACCGGTTGCAGCAGCAGGCCGGCAGCAAGGCCGAGGCCAACGCGCTTCAGGTCAAGGTCGAGTTGCAGGCCGATTGTCTCTCCGGCGTCTGGGTCAACCGCGAGGAGAAGAAGCGGCCGGGCTTCCTTGAGGCCGGCGACATCGACGCTGCGCTGACCACGGCGAACGCGATCGGCGACGACACGCTGCAACGGCAGGCGACGGGCAGGGTGGTGCCTGATTCCTTTACCCACGGCTCCGCCGCGCAGCGCAAGCAATGGTTCATGACCGGCTACCAGCAGGGCACCGTGCAGGCCTGCAACACGTTCGGAGGCGGGTAGCGACGCTCTCGTGCCCCGGATGCAGCGCAGCACCAAGTGATGCGCTGCTGGTCCGGGGCCCATCGTGGAGTGAGATCGCAGGTTGATGGGTCCCGGCTCTGCGGAGCAGCGCTAGCGCGCTGCACCGCGTCCGGGACATGAGGTAGATAGAATGTCCTCGATCGACGAATCCAAAACCTTCATCCCGCTCAACATCGCGGTGCTGACGATTTCCGACACCCGCTCGTTGGCGGATGACAAGTCGGGCACGACGCTCGCCGACCGTCTCACCGCGGCCGGCCACAAGCTCGCGGCGCGCGAGATCGTCACCGACGATGTCGAGGCGATCCGCGCGGTGATCCGGCGCTGGATCGCGGATCCCGGCGTCGATGCCGTCATCACCACCGGCGGC
Source organism: Bradyrhizobium sp. Pha-3 (assembly GCF_042258615.1). Taxonomy (GTDB): domain Bacteria; phylum Pseudomonadota; class Alphaproteobacteria; order Rhizobiales; family Xanthobacteraceae; genus Bradyrhizobium. The sequence continues at coordinate 2,012,017 of NZ_CP170152.1, forward strand.
ACCGGCTTTACCGGACGCGACGTGACGCCGGAGGCCGTCGAGCCGCTGTTCGAGAAGCGGATGGACGGCTTTTCGATCGCCTTTCACATGCTGAGCCATGCCAAGATCGGAGCATCGACGATCCAAAGCCGCGCCACCGCCGGTGTTGCGGGTGCGACCTATATCTTCTGCCTGCCCGGCTCACCCGGCGCCTGCCGCGACGGCTGGGATGGCATTTTGGCCGCGCAGCTCGACTACCGCACGCGGCCCTGCAATTTCGTCGAGATCATGCCGCGGCTGGACGAGCACCTGCGCCGCGCCAAGGCGAAGGGCGCGAGCGCGTAGCAATTCTCTCTCCACGCCATTCCGGGGCGCGCATGAACCCGGAATCTCAAAGGCTGAGCTTCCGTAGCCCGGATGGAGCGAAGCGAAATCCGGGGCAGTCTCTTCCGCGGTTCCCGGATTGCGCTTCGCTCCATCCGGGCTACGCAGTCCAGATTTCGCTAGCTCAAGCGCATGGAATGATGAGCTCGGCCGTCACGCGCCGCCCGGATTCGCGGCGCTGCGGCTTCACAACTCCAACTCCCACGTTTCCCCGACCAGGTCGACGCCAAAGCTGTGGTGCTTCTCTTCCTTGACCCGCTCAAAGCCGGCGCGGGCGTAGATGCCGCGCGCGGCGACCAAAATGCTTTGGGTCCACAGCGTCATCTTCCTGTAGCCCATCTCGCGCGCGGAGCGGACGCACTGGTCGACCAGCGCGCGGCCGACGCCGAGCCCGCGGGCCTTTTCCTCCACCGCCAGCAGCCGCAGCTTGGCGACCCCATCGCCGCCGTTGACCAGGAAGATCGAGCCGACCGGCTCGCCGTTGACCTCCGCGATCCAGCAATGCTCGCAGGTCGGATCGAACGATCGCAGGAACTGTGCGCAGATCTCGGCGACCAATGCCTCGTAGCTGATGTCCCAGCCATATTCCTCCGCGTAGGCGCGTCCCTGTTGCGAGATCACCCAGCCGATGTCGCCGACGCGATGACTGCGCAGCAGGAAACCCACCGGCTTCTCGGCCGGCGGCTCCAGCGACTGCTCGATCGTGCCCATTGCGCGCACCACGGCCGCGCGCCGGTTGCCGTCCATCTGCTTGAGCAGCGCCCCGACCTCGTTGCGCGAGCGGCGGTCGAGGTCGGCGGCAGCAGTGCGGCCCTTGGCGGTGAGGGCCACCTCGTTGACGCGCTTGTCGGCCTTTGACGGCTTGCGCGTCACGATCTGGCGGCGCTGTAGTGCTGCCAACGTGCGGCTGACGAAGCCGGCATCGAGGTCGAGATCGCGCACCAGGTCGGTCGCGGTGCATTGCTCGCGATGTGCGAGCTCGTAGATGATCCGCGCTTCCTGCAGCGTGAATGTCGAGTGCAAGAGCTTCGGCTCGATGATGCCGAGCTTGCGGGTGTAGAACCGGCTGAAGCCGCGGACCGCGGCGACCTGGCTCTCGAGGGCGGTGTCATGGGAATTTGATTTCATCAAACATATTATTTGACGGAATCAAATAAACCGCAAGTGCTTTCGTTAGGCCACCATGATCCGGCTGCGCAGCATGGTGCGGGAGGAGCGGCCGAGCCGGCGCAGCAGGCGCGCCTCGGAGCGGCGGGCGTCGGGCCGGTAGCCGCCGATCCGCTCGTAATGCTCGCGTGCGATCAGAAGACCCTGTTCGGCCGAGGGCCCGGCGATCATCCGGGCGACGAATTTGAGGCCGTCGCGCAGCCCGGGGTCGGTATAGGGCGCGCGGGCGTAGCGGAAGATGCCGGCGCGGTCCTTGCCGCTCGCCGCCACCATCTGGATGAACTGGGTGGTCTCCTCGATCCAGCCGGCGTCGAGCACCGCGCCCGGATGCAGGAACATCAGCCAGGGCGAACGCGCCTGCCTGGCGCCTGCCGCAAGCGCCGCGGCGCGGGTACCCTCGAAGCGCAGGAAGCCGCAGCCGGCGACGTCGGCAACGCGCTCCATCACGTCGCTGTTGGTGCGGTCGACCAGCAGCACCTCGCGGACGACGCCGGCGGCCGCGCCCGGCACCAGCGCCGCCAATGTTGCGACCGCGGTGCGCTCGACTCCGTCGGTGGGGATGATCACGCTCAGCATGATTTGAGGCTTCGCTGGCTCAAACGGTGGAGAAACTCCGGCCGTGTTATCACCTTGTCATATTCAAAGCAGCCTGTTCGCCTGCAGATTTTTACGCCATCACGTTGTGGATTTTCTTCCGTGATGTTCTTGATTTGTTCTTGGGTTGTGTTAGCTTCAAAACATGAGCCGAGCATCCTCTCATGCCCTCAAGCACCCGCCGGTAACGGCGCCCTCCGATAACCCGGCGGGTGCACCTTCACCTGTTCCTGCCCCTTTTCCCGAGCTTGCGGTCGCGATCGAGCGCGAGCGGCGGCGCGGCCGCGGCGCGCAGTCCAACGCCAGCGGCCGTTACGAGGCCGAGGCGCGGGTTGCCTTCGACGACGGATGGCAGAGCCTCGAAGACCTGCCGCCGTTTTCGACCAGCGTGGCGCTCGACACCTCGCGCAAGGTGATCACCCGCAACGACTCGCCCGATATCGGCTTCGACCGCTCGATCAATCCCTATCGCGGCTGCGAGCATGGCTGCGTCTATTGCTTCGCGCGGCCGACCCACGCCTATCTCGGCCTGTCGCCGGGGCTCGACTTCGAATCCAAGCTGTTCGCCAAGCCGGACGCGCCGGCGCTGCTCGAGAAGGAACTGGCGGCGTCCGATTACGAGGCGCGGATGATCGCGATCGGCACCAACACCGATCCCTATCAGCCGATCGAGCGCGAACGGAAAATCATGCGCGGCATCCTCGAGGTGCTCGAGCGCGCCGGGCATCCGGTCGGCATCGTGACCAAGTCGGCGCTGGTGACCCGCGACATCGACATCCTGGCGCGGATGGCCAAGCGCAATCTCGCCAAGGTCGCGCTCTCGGTGACGACGCTCGACCCGAAGCTCGCCCGCACCATGGAGCCGCGCGCCTCGACCCCGTCGAAGCGGCTCGAGGCGATCAAGCGGCTGGCGGATGCCGGTATCCCGACCACGGTGATGGTCGCGCCGGTGATCCCGGCGCTGAACGATTCAGAGATCGAGCGCATCCTCGATGCCGCCGTGCATGCCGGCGCCAGGGAGGCGAGCTACGTGCTGCTGCGGCTGCCGCTCGAGGTGCGCGATCTGTTCCGCGAATGGCTGATGGCGAACTATCCCGATCGCTATCGGCACGTCTTCACGCTGATCCGCGACATGCGCGGCGGCCGCGACTACGATTCGCAATGGGGCACAAGGATGAAGGGCACCGGACCGATGGCCTGGATGATCGGCCGCCGCTTCGAGATCGCCTGCGAAAAGCTCGGCCTCAACAAGCGGCGCACCAAGCTGACCACCGATCACTTCGCCAAGCCGAAGCGCAGCGGGCAGCAGCTGAGCTTGTTCTAGGTTGAACCCGTAGCCCGGATGCAGCCAACGGGTCGCGCGAACGCGCGCCCGATGACAGGCTCCGCGAAATCCGGGGTCTTGTGTCTGCGGCCAGAGCTTCCCGGATTGCGCTTCGCTCGATCCGGGCTACGAAGAAGAAGTCAAAACAGCGAGTGCCACCATGAGTAACCCCCCGACCGCCCGCTTCACCGTCCTCACGCTCGGCGTCAGCGACATGCGCGCCAGCATTGCCTTCTACGAGTCGCTCGGCTTCACCAGAAAGATGCGCGCGACCGGCGAGGAGGTTGCCTTCTTCGAGACCGGCGGCAGCGTGCTCGGGCTGTTCCCGTGGCATCTGCTCGCCGACGACGCCGGATTGCCCGATCAGCCGCGGCCTTCAGCGTTCCGCGGCGTTGCGATTGCCTGGAACTGTAACGACGATCCGGAGGTCGATCGCGTGATGGCATTCGCGCTGTCGAAAGGCGCGACATTGCTCAAGCCCGCGCAGCCGACGAGCTATGGCGGTTATTGCGGCTATTTCGGCGATCCCGATGGCCACGCCTGGGAAGTCGTGCGCGCGCCGGGCTTTGAGGTTCTCGAGAACGGTCGGGCGTCGATTCCGGATTAGAGCAAGCCGGATTGAATAGCGGGGAAGGGCGCCGGGTTCCCGGTTGCGCTGGGGAGCCGGCTTGATCACCATCCCCGCATGATTCGGGATAACTCCAAAAGCGCGTCAAAGACCACGCCGAAGAAGGCGCCGGCCAAATCAGCCAAGGCGGAGAAGCGCGTGATCGCCGTGACGCGGCCGAGCTTCCGGCGCGAGCGCGCGCTGATCAAGCGCGGCATCTGGCCGGTTGCCGGCTGCGACGAGGCCGGGCGCGGTCCGCTGGCAGGTCCAGTGGTCGCCGCCGCCGTGGTGCTGGACCCCAACCGCGTTCCCAAGGGCCTCGATGATTCCAAGCGGCTGACCGCCGAGCGGCGCGAGGAGCTGTTCGAAGAGATTTGCGCCACCGCTGCGTTCTCGGTCGCGGTGGCTTCGCCGGCGCGAATCGACCGCGACAATATCCTGCGCGCCTCGCTGTGGGCGCTGGCGCGCGCCGTCCATGCGTTGCCGGAAATGCCGAAGCACGTCTTCGTCGATGGCCGCGACAAGCTCGCCACGCCCTGCGACTGCGACGCCGTGATCGGCGGCGACGGCATCGTGGCCTCGATCGCGGCGGCCTCGATCATCGCCAAGGTGACGCGCGACCGCCTGATGTGCGCGCTGGCGCTGGATTGCCCGGGCTACGGTTTCGAGCAGCACAAGGGCTATGGCGTCCCCGAGCACCTCGAGGCGCTGGACCGGCTCGGCCCTAGCACCCATCACCGCAGCTTCTTCGCGCCGGTCGTCGCCGCGCGGCTGAAGCATTTCCCAGTCCCGGCCGAGCCCGACCTGTTCACGGCGGACGCCGAAACCGAAGCCGAGGCCTCCGCGGCCGCGTAGCTCGCACCGTCTCCAACCCACCCACCGCTGTCATCGCCCGACTCGCCGCCTCCGCTAAAGCTTCGGCGCGCCTGGGATCGCAGCCTCGTCGAAGCCTCGTCGGAGACGGGATCGGGCGATCCAGTATTCCAGAGACAGCTGTGCTTGAGCCTAGCCGCCGCGGCGTACTGGATGCCCCGCCTCCGCGGGGCATGACACCGGTATTTGACTTTGCACCGTGGACCCATCCGCCCGGTTGCCTCGACCGCCGCCGCCCGTTATCAAAACCCTCGGGATCAGATGGCGCCGCTGACGGGTGGCTGGGGCATTTCAGGCGTTTCATGCGGTTTACCTCCCTGGTTGTCGAACTGATTCGCGCCCGGCCGCGCCTCGTGGTGTGGGTCGTGGTGCTGGTGCAGGCGGCGATCTGGCTGTTCCTGCCGCTGATCTTCTACGGCAGCCCGCCCGGCAATCTCGCCACCGTCCTCGCCTTCGGCCGCGAATATCAGGTCGGCACCGACATGGGGCCGCCGTTGGCGTTCTGGCTCGCCGACATCGCCTTCCGCGCCGCCGGCAATCACATGTTCGGCGTCTATCTCCTCGCGCAGGTCTGCGAGATCGCAACCTTCATCGCCTTCTATCAGCTGGCGCGCGCTATCGTCGGCGGTCCGCAGGGCGTGCTGGCGGTGCTGCTGTCGATGACGGTCGTGGTGTTCTCCTCGCCAAGCGTCGAGTTCGGCCCGCTGATCCTGGCGCGCCCGCTGTGGGCGCTCCTGCTGCTGCATTCCTGGCAATTGATCGGGCAGAATCGGCGCGCCGCCTGGTTCGCCTGGTCGATCGACTGCGGCCTGCTGCTGCTGACGACGCCGGCGGCGATCGGCATGATCCTGCTCGTGGTCGGCTTTGCGCTCGCAACCGGGCGCGGGCGCCGCACGCTGCGCGCGGTCGATCCGCTCTATGCGCTGCTGGTCATCGTCGTGCTGGCGCTGCCCTACCTGATCTGGCTGGTCCGCGCCGATGTGCTGGCGCTGCCGGCCTTGCCCGCGGCTGCCGATCTCAAGGCGCGTGCGCTGCGCTGGGGTGTCGTGCTCGGCGGGCTGATCGTGGCGACCGCTGCGATCGTGCTGCTGGCGATCCTCAATTCGCGCTGGTTCGCCCGCGACCGTGAGGATGCCCCGATCATCTACCGTCCGCCGGTCAGTCCGCTGGCGCAGCACTTCGTCTATTTCTTCGCGTTCGCGCCGGCGATTGTGAGCAGCTTCGTCGCCGGGCTGTTCGATCTGGATCGTGCCTTCGGCGGCGCCGGCGTGGCGCTCCTGATGTCGGGGCTCGCGGTCGTCGTCGCGACCGGCGATCTGATCCATCTCAGGCGGCAGCGGCTGTTGCGCTCGGTGTGGGCCTTCGCCGTCGGCGCGCCCGCCGCGGTCGCGCTGGCGGCGGCGCTGTTCCTGCCCTGGACCAGCACCACCGAGGTGCCGACCTCGCTGCCGGCAGCCGCGATGGGACGCTTCTTCGACGACAGCTATGAACGTCGCACCAACCAGCGCCTGCGCGCGGTGGCAGGCGACCCGGAGCTGGCCAGCCTGATTGCGATGAACGGGCGCCGTCCGCATCTTTTGCTCGACGCCGCGCCGCCGCGGACGCCCTGGCTGTCGGTCGCAAAATTCAACGAGACCGGCGGCGTCGTGGTCTGGCGCGCGCAGGACACCGCCGGCACGCCGCCGCCTGAACTCGCGCACCGCTTCCCTGGCCTCGTGCCGGAAGTGCCGCGCTCGTTCGACCGGCTGGTCAATGGCCGGCAGCCGGTGCTGCGGATCGGCTGGGCGATCGTGCGGCCGAAGGGGTAAGGATTTCATCCAGAGCCGTAGCCCGGATGGAGCAAACGGGGCGCGCGTTCGCGCGACCCGTTGGCTCCATCCGGGCTACGAAGCCGTCGCGGCTTGCAACACCTTCGCGATCGCGCGCAAATCCTGCCACGACAATCTCTTGTACGACGGCGAGCGCAACAGATAGGCCGGATGGAAGGTGGCGACGGCGCGGATCGTGCGCGTGCCGGTGTCGTAGTCGATCCATTTGCCGCGCGTGCGCATGATGCCCTCGCGCGTGCCGAGCAGTGCCTGCGTCGAGGGATTGCCGAGCGTCACCAGCACGTCGGGATTCACCAGCTCGATATGGCGCTGGATGAAGGGCAGGCACACCTGCGTCTCCTGCGGCGTCGGCGTGCGGTTGCCCGGCGGCCGCCACGGGATGACGTTGGCGATATAGGCCTTGCTGCGGTCGAGCCCGATCGCCGCGATCATGCGGTCGAGCAGCTTGCCGGAGCGGCCGACGAACGGCAGTCCCTCGATGTCCTCGTCGCGGCCCGGCGCCTCGCCGACGAACATCACGCGCGCCTGTGGATTGCCATCGGCGAACACCAGCCGGGTCGCGGTGTGCTTCAGCGCGCAGCCGTCGAATGTCTCCATCAGTCCACGCAGCGCCTCCAGCGTCGGCGCGGTGCGTGCGGCCTCGCGCGCGGAGGCGATCGCGGCGTCCGGCGCGATGGTGATTTCGCTGCGCGGAACGGCCGGCATCGGTGGCGGGCGCAGCGGATTGAGTGCAGCTGGTGGACGCGGCGCGGCGGGGGCGGGAACTGGCTCGGGTTCTTCCAGTCGGTTGATCGGCTCGTCGCCAAGCGCGCAATCGACCCCGGCCTCGAGGTAAAAGGCGAGCAATTGCTGCAGTGTAGGGGGGGGCTCGGGCGTCAGGGCCATGATCGGCGCAATCTAGAGCATGGCGGAGAAAAGTGGAGGCTCGATTTCGGAAAAGATTATTCTCTTGAGGTATCCGGGCCGTGCAAAGCCATGGGAGCGCAATTCCGTGGTTGTCCTTCCGCCAAAAATCGGAAACAACGACTTTTGAAAAGCTTAGAAGCGTTCTCAATGGGCTGAGACCAGGATCATGAGTGCTGAAGACCTTCCCCCGCGCGAGTCTATGGAATTCGATGTCGTCATCGTCGGCGCCGGCCCCTCGGGCCTGTCGGCCGCGATCCGGCTGAAGCAGCTCAATCCCGAGCTCTCGATCGTCGTGGTGGAGAAGGGCTCCGAGGTCGGCGCGCACATCCTGTCGGGTGCGGTGATCGATCCGGTCGGGCTCGACAAGCTCGTTCCGGATTGGCGCGAGGATGCCGACTGTCCGTTGAAGACGCAGGTCAAGGAAGACCGCTTCTACTGGACGACGTCGCAAGGCTGGTTCCGCATTCCGAACTTCATCATGCCGCCGCTGATGCACAATCATCACAACTACATCGGCTCGCTCGGCAATGTCTGCCGCTGGCTGGCGCCGAAGGCGGAGGCGCTCGGCGTCGAGATCTATCCGGGCTTTGCCGCCGCTGAAGTGCTCTATGACGACAAGGGCGCGGTGCGCGGCATCGCGACCGGCGACATGGGCATCGCCAAGGACGGCAGCCACAAGGATTCCTACACTCGCGGCATGGAGCTGCTCGGCAAGTACACGCTGTTCGCCGAAGGCGCGCGCGGCTCGCTGTCGAAGCAGCTGATCGCGAAGTTCAAGCTCGACGCCAACTCCGAGCCGCCGAAATTCGGCATCGGGCTGAAGGAGGTCTGGCAGATCGATCCGGCCAAGCACCGCAAGGGACGGGTTCAGCATACGCTGGGATGGCCGCTGAACGACAAGACCGGCGGCGGCTCGTTCCTCTATCACTACGACGACAACCGCGTCGCGGTCGGCTTCGTCGTGCATCTGAACTACAACGACCCGTATCTGTCGCCGTTCGACGAATTCCAGCGCATGAAGACGCATCCCGATATCCGCGAGCTGTTCGAAGGCGGCAAGCGGCTCGCCTATGGTGCGCGCGCCATCACCGAGGGCGGCTATCAGTCGGTGCCGCGGCTCTCTTTCCCGGGCGGCGCGCTGATCGGCTGCGCGGCCGGCTTCGTCAACGTCCCGCGCATCAAGGGCGTCCACAATGCCATGGGCTCCGGCATGCTCGCCGCCGAGCACGTCGCGGCCGCGCTCGGCGCCGGTCGCGCCAATGACGAGCTCGTCGAGTATGAGAATGCCTGGCGCTCGTCCGCGATCGGCAAGGACCTGTTCAAGGTCCGCAACGCCAAGCCGCTGCTGTCGAAGTTCGGCAACCTGCTCGGAATGGCGCTCTCCGGCTTCGACATGTGGTGCAACACGCTCGGCTTCTCGCTGTTCGGCACCCAGTCGCACGCCAAGCCCGACCGCAAGACGCTCGATCCGTCGAAGCAGCACCAGCCGATCGCCTATCCGAAGCCGGACGGCAAGATCTCGTTCGACAAGCTGTCGTCGGTGTTCCTGTCCAACACCAACCATGAGGAGGACCAGCCGGTCCATCTCAAGGTCGCCGACATGAACCTGCAGAAGACGTCGGAGCACGACGTGTTCGCGGGTCCCTCCAACCGCTATTGCCCGGCCGGTGTCTATGAGTGGGTCGAGGAATCGGCAGGCCCGCGCTTCCAGATCAACGCCCAGAACTGCGTCCACTGCAAAACCTGCGACGTGAAGGACCCCAACGGCAACATCACCTGGGTTCCTCCGGAGGGCGGTGGCGGTCCGAACTACGAGGCGATGTAAGGCCAAGGGTACGGCTGATGCGGCCGACCACATTTGCGTGAGGTAAATTCCGTCTGTGCCGCAACCTGCGCTTTGCCTCTCCCCTTGTGGGAGAGGCAAAGGCCGCCTTTTGGCGGCCGTTTCTTAAGAACGCCGAAGCTTTGCTTCGGCTACGTTGCATCGACAGATGCAATCCGGCTGAGGGGTACCGGTCCATCGAGGGACTTCGATCGACGGATAGACCTGAACCCCTCACCCGGAATTCAAGCTTTCGCTTGAATTCCGACCTCTCCCACAAGGGGAGAGGTGGAACTGGCCGCGTGGCGAGCCTCCCGAGGCGCTTTTTGCTTCCACAGGCGAATATGCCGGGGCCGGTCACGATACCGCCATAGTGCGAGGGTCTTGCGGTGGGGCTGGCTGGATCGGCGGCCTAACGGCCTAATCTGCCAATCGATTCGGCATGGGTTACCTTTGGGCGATCCTTGCGGATAAACGCCAAAAGCGGCATTGTCGCTCGCCGTGATGCCGCCGCTTGGGTTCGCATTTTGAGACTGATCGCAAGACCTTGTCGCGAAGATCTTGGCCGTAAATCCTTCGTGGCCTTAAACCCCTGGAGCAAGGCGACCGTGATGCTGTCCACCCGTTTCAACCGCCTGACGATTGCCGTTCTTGCTGCCGCGGCGCTTGCCGTACCTGCGCAGCTGTCGGCGCAGACGCCCGACCATCCGACCGACAATACCGCGCAATTCCCGAGCAAGACCGACCTGAAGTCGCTGACCACCGCCGGCAGCTATCTCGCCGCCCGCCACGCCAGTGTCGAGCGCGATGCGGCCTCCGCCGCGGCGTTCTACCGCTCGGCGCTGCGCACCGATCCGAAGAATTCCGAGCTGCTCGACCGCGCCTTCATCTCCTCGCTCGCCGACGGCGACATCGACGAGGCGGTGAAGCTCGCCGACCGCATCCTGACCCAGGACAAGGCCAACCGCGTCGCGCGCCTCGTCGTCGGCGTGCGCGACCTCAAGCTGAAGAAATACGCCGCCGCGCAGTCCAACATCAACCAGTCGGTCCGCGGTCCGATCACCGACCTGGTGGCGACGCTGCTGTCGGCCTGGGCGGCCTATGGCGCCGGCGACAGCAAGGGCGCGGTCGCCTCGATCGACAAGCTGACCGGCCCCGAATGGTATCCGATCTTCAAGGATCTGCATGCCGGCATGATCTACGAGCTGTCCGGCAAGGAGAAGGATGCCGGCGCCCGCTTCGAGAAGGTCTACAAGCTCGACGATTCGATGCTGCGCACGGTCGACGAATATGCGCGCTGGACCTCGCGCAACAAGGATGCCGCTGCCGCGACCGCGATGTACGAGGCCTTCGACAAGAAGCTGCCGCGCCATCCGCTGGTGCTGGAGGGCATCAAGGAGACCAAGGCTGGCAAGAAGCTGCCGCCGCTGATCGATTCACCGCAGGCCGGCGCCGCCGAGGCGCTTTACGGCATCGGCGCGACGCTGACCCGCCGCGGCGGCGAGGACCTCGCGTTGGTCTATCTGCAGCTCGCGCTCTATCTCCAGCCGAACCATCCGCTGGCGCTGCTGTCGCTCGCCGATCTCTATGAATCGGTGAAGAAGCCGCAGATGGCGATCAAGGTCTATGAGCGGATGCCGGCGTCCTCGCCGCTGAAGCGCAATGCGCAGATCCAGCTCGCGACCAACCTCGACGCCGCCGACCGCAGCGACGAGGCGATCAAGATCCTCAAGGAAGTCACATCCGATCAGCCGAAGGACGTCGAGGCGATTCTCGCGCTCGGCAATATCGAGCGCGGCCGCAAGAAGTTCGCCGACTGCGCCACCACCTATTCGAAGGCGATCGACGCGCTGCCGGCCGCCGGCGGCGACAAGAACGCCTGGGTCACCTATTACTACCGCGGCATTTGCGAGGAGCGCTCCAAGCAGTGGAACAAGGCCGAGGCCGATATGCGCAAGGCGCTCGAGCTGCAGCCCGAGCAGCCGCATGTGCTGAACTATCTCGGCTATTCCTGGATCGACCAGGGCATCAACCTCGACGAAGGCATGAAGATGATCAAGCGTGCCGTCGATCAGCGCCCTGACGACGGCTACATCGTCGACTCCCTCGGCTGGGCCTATTACCGGATCGGCAATTACGACGAGGCGGTGAAGAACCTCGAGCGCGCGATCGACCTCAAGCCGGAAGATCCGACCATCAACGACCATCTCGGTGACGCCTACTGGCGCGTCGGCCGCACGCTGGAAGCCAAGTTCCAGTGGGCGCATGCGCGCGACCTCAAGCCCGAGCCGGAAGAGCTGCCGAAGATCCAGGCCAAGATCGACAACGGCCTGCCGGACGACACCTCGAACGCCGCCTCCGCCGACAAGAAGAAGGACGACGACGGCAAGGGCGGCTAGGGCTCGCGGGTGCGGCAAACTCGGTGTCGTCCCTGCGAAAGCAGGGACCCATAACCACCGATGATTATTGTTGCAGACCGCCCGAACGACGAATCCCGTTCACAACTTCCGCCGCGGAGTATGGGTCCCTGCTTTCGCAGGGACGACGGCGGTGGATGCGGCGCTTGGGCCGGGCTACCCTTGGAATTTCCGTGCAAACAAAGGGATAGGATCGTGAGGCGATTTACGCTAATCGCAACACGATCTTTGTTCTTTTAGGGGTTTATCGCCGTGCCGGCGCTGATTGAAGAAGGGCGTGCCAAGGTCAACCTGACGCTGAAGGTTGTCGGGCGGCGCGTCGATGGGTTTCACGACCTGGAGAGCGTCGTCGCGTTTGCCGATTGCGCCGATCGTCTCACGCTCGAGCCGGGGCCCGAGCTGTCGCTCTCGATGCTGGGGCCGCTCGCCGATGCCTGCGGCGATACCTCGGACAATCTGGTGCTCAAGGCCGCGCGCCTGCTCGGCGAGCGCGTCGCGGACCTCGAGGTCGGCCACTTCACGCTGGAGAAGGTGTTGCCCGTTGCGGCCGGCATCGGCGGCGGCTCGGCGGATGCCGCGGCTGCGCTGCGGCTGTTGGCGCGGCTCAACGAACTCTCGCTCGACGATAGCAGGATCATGGAGGTCGCGCTGCAGACCGGCGCCGACGTGCCGGTATGCGTCGCCTCGCGCGCCTGCGACATGACCGGCGTCGGCGAGGGCCTGCTGCCGCTCGACCTGCCGAAAATGCCGTGCGTGCTGGTCAATCCGCGCGTGCCGGTTGCGACCAAGGATGTCTTCAATGCACTCGGCCTGCGCCATGGCGAGCTCTTGATCGGCGCCACCGATGTCGTGATGCAGGCGTCGTCCTGGCCGGACGCCGGTCGCGCGGTCGACGACTGGATCGCGGCGCTTTCGCGCGGCACCAACGATCTCGAAGCCCCTGCCGCGCGCATCGAGCCCGTCATCAGCGACGTCTTGCTCGCGCTGCGCGAGACCAGGGCCGTTCGCCTGGTGCGCATGTCGGGCTCCGGCGCGACCTGCTTTGCCGTGTTCGGAACCGATACCGACGCCCAGACCGCCGGCGAAAAACTCCGCGCCGCGCATCCCGGCTGGTGGGTGCATGCCGGCACGCTGAGCTAAGGTTTCCCTCCGCCGTCATTCCGAGGCTCGCGCCAAGAGGCGCGCCCTCAGGTGCGCAATTGCGCACTCAAGGTCCGGACAAATGATGTCGCGAGAGTGCGAAGCTGCGTCCCCATCTTCAGCTGTCATCGCCCGGCTCGATGTTCAGGCCCGGCGATGACACCGAGATGAAGTACGCAATGACGGTGCGTCGTTATCGCGCGAGAACCACCCTCATCGTCGTCCTGGCGAAAGCCAGGACCCATTACCCCGAATGAGCATTGTTGCGCGATACTGGGGCAACGATCCCATTCATCACCAACTGCGGTGGTTATGGGTCCTGGCTTTCGCCAGGACGACGTTGTGGGCGTGGCCATGGTGCTGCCCACCACCTCAACGCCGGGCAGCGTTGCGCCCCTGATTGCTTGGCAAGCCAAACCCCGTTTGCCATAACAGGATGAAACAACAGCGTTGCGCATGCGGGACCGTTCGGAATCCGCCAGCAGCCAATGAGCCGGGAGGATGCCATGGCCAATGTCCGAGTTCTTGCCACCGATCTCGAGTTTCCCGAAGGTCCTGTCGTCATGCCCGACGGTTCGGTCGTGCTGGTCGAAATCCGCGGCCAGCGACTGACCCGGGTCTATCCCGACGGGCGCAAGGAGATCGTCGCCAAGGTGCCGGGCGGCCCGAACGGCGCGGCGCTTGGCCCCGACGGCAAGATGTACATCTGCAACAATGGCGGCTTCTCCTGGATTCCGACCCGCAACATGATCATGCCGGGACCGCAGCCGGAGGATTATCTCGGCGGTTCGATCCAGCGCGTCGATCTGCAATCCGGCAAGGTCGAGACCGTGGTGACGAAGTGCGGCGAGCACGAGTTGCGCGGGCCGAACGATCTGGTGTTCGACAGACAGGGCGGCCTGTGGTTTTCCGATCTCGGCAAGCGCCGCGCCCGCGAGATGGATGTCGGCGCATTCTATTATCTGAAGCCCGGCATGAACGAGATCGTCGAGGCCGTGCACGGCATCCTGCCCGCCAATGGTATCGGCCTGTCGCCGGACGAGAAGACCGTCTACATCGCCGAGACGCCGACGGCGCGGCTGTGGGCCTATGAGGTGTCCGAGCCCGGCACCATCAAGCCGCGCGACGTGATCTATCGCGGCGAGCGCGGCAAGCCGATCGCGGGCCTCGGCGGCTACCAGATGTTCGATTCGCTCGCCGTCGAAGCGTCAGGCAATGTCTGCGTCGCGACACTGATCTCGGGCTGCATCTCGGTGATCACGCCTGACGGCACCCTGGTCGAGCAGGTGCCGACCGGCGACCGCGTCACCACCAACATCGCGTTCGGTGGTCCGGATCTGAAGACCGCTTACATCACGCTGTCGGGCAAGGGCGAACTGATCGCGATGGACTGGTCGCGGCCCGGATTGCCGCTGAATTTTCTGAATAAATGATGCGCTCGCCGTCATTGCGAGGAGCCCGCGACAAAATTGCAAAGCAATTTTGCGCTGAAGCGACGAAGCAATCCATCCCTCCACATATGCGGATAGATGGAGTGCTTCGCTTCGCTCGCAATGACGATTAGGGTGAGACCCGCTTCTACGTAGAGGATATTCGAATGCCCTGGCTTGAACCGGTCACCCTTCGCGGCGCGCATGCGCGGCTCGAACCGCTGTCCCATGACCATCGCGACGGTCTCGTCGACGCGGTGAAGGACGGTGGTCTGTCGAACCTCTGGTACACCGCCATTCCGCAGCCGGAGAACATGGCCAAGGAGATCGACCGTCGGCTCGGTCTGCAAGCGGCCGGATCGATGCTGCCGTTCACGGTGTTCGATGCCGATGGCCGGATCTCCGGCATGACGACCTACATGAACGTCGACACGCCGAACCGCCGCGTCGAGATCGGCTCGACCTGGTACGCCAAGCGTGTGCAGCGCAGCGCGGTCAACACGCAGTGCAAACTGCTGCTGCTGCAACATGCCTTCGAGAAGCTCGATTGCATCGCGGTCGAGTTCCGCACCCATTTCTTCAATCACCAGAGCCGGCGCGGCATCGAGCGCCTGGGTGCGAAGCAGGATGGCATCTTGCGCAGCCATCAGATCGCGCCCAACGGCACGTTGCGCGACACCGTGGTTTACAGCATCATCGCCAGCGAATGGCCGACGGTGAAGGCGCATCTCGACTATCAACTCAACGAAAAGCCGCGCTGACACGTTGGTCGGCGCCAGAAGCGAGACGATGGAAACGTTCGATTATGTGATCATCGGCGCAGGCTCCGCCGGGAGCGTGCTGACCAACCGGTTGAGTGAAGACGCAGGCACCAGGGTGTGCGTGCTCGAGGCGGGGCCGAGCGACTGGCATCCCTACATCCATCTGCCGGCCGGCTTCATCAAGACCTTCCACATGAAGAGCGTGAACTGGGCCTACCAGCAGGAGGTGGGTCCCTACACCGGCGGCCGCAGCATCTACGCGCCGCGCGGCAAGACGCTCGGCGGCTCGTCCTCGATCAACGGCCACATCTACAACCGCGGCCAGCGCCAGGATTTCGACACCTGGGCGCAACTCGGCAATCGCGGCTGGGGCTATCCCGACGTGCTGCCGTACTTCCGGCGCATGGAGAGAAGGATCGGCGAGGGCGACGACACCTATCGCGGCCGCGACGGCAATCTCACCGTCACCACGATGGACTGGCAGGATCCGCTCTGCGAGGCCTTCATGGCGGGCGCGGTCAGCCTCGGCATTCCGCGCAATCCTGACTACAACGGTCAGATCCAGGAGGGCGTGTCGTATTGCCAGCGCACCATCCTGAACGGCCGCCGGGTCAGCGCCGCGACCGCGTTCCTGCATCCGGCGCGGAAGCGGCCGAATGTCGATGTGCGCACGCATGCCCATGTCACCGGCATCATCTTCGAGGGCAAGCGCGCGGTCGGCGTGCGCTACAACCGCGGCGGCAAGCACGGCGATCCGCTCGATATCCGCGCCACCAAGGAGGTCATCCTCTCCGGCGGCGCCTACAACTCGCCGCAGCTGTTGCAGCTGTCCGGCGTCGGCTCGCCCGATCTGTTGCAGTCGCATGGCATCGAGGTGCGCCACGCGCTGCCGGGTGTCGGTGAAGGATTGCAGGATCACTACGCGCCGCGCTCGGTGGCGCGGGTCAAGAACATCAGGACCATCAACGAGCTGCGCCGCGGCTTCAGCCTGTGGGGCGAGGCGATCAAATGGGCGACGACGCGGCGCGGGCTGCTGTCGCTGTCGCCCACCATGGTCTACTGCTTCTGGCATTCCGGCGAAACCACCGAGAGCTCAGACCTCCAGCTCACCTTCACGCCGGCGAGCTACAAGGAAGGCGTGCAGGGCCAGCTCGAGGACGAGCCCGGCATGACGGTGGCCTCATGGCAGCAGCGGCCGGAGAGCCGCGGCTATGTCCGCATCCGCTCCGCCGATCCGTTCGCGCCGCCGATCATCCAGACCAACTATCTCGCCGAGGAGATCGACCGCCGCGTCGTCGTCGCCGGTATGAAGCTGGCGCGCCGGCTGCTCGCCTCCGAGCCGCTCAAGCCGTATTTCGCCTATGAGGACTTTCCGGGTCCGAAGGTCACGAGCGACGAGGAGCTGCTCGCGGCGGCGACCCAGCGCGGCACCACCACCTTCCATCCCGGCTGCAGCTGTCGGATGGGGCCGGCCGACGCGCCCTGGGCCGTGGTCGACGACCAGCTTCGGGTCCATGGCATGGAGGGCCTGCGCGTGATCGACGCCTCGATCATGCCGCGGATGATCTCGGCCAACCTCAACGCCTCGACCCTGATGATCGCCGACAAGGCCTCCGACATGATCCGCGGCAAGCAGCCCGAGGCGGCTGCGAAACTGCCGGACTATGCGTGAGGGAAAGCTGTGTGCGCCGATGCTTCTTGATCAGCGCGCTGTGTCTAACACCGTCATGCTGCGGAGGCCGCGAAGCGGCCGTCTCGAAGCGCGACGGCCCGACTGGGGCCGTGCATCCTTCGAGACGCGCTACGCGCTCCTCAGGATGACGGGACTGCTATCAGGAGCTCAGCCGTAGATGAACGCCTTGTCCTCGAGGTCGATCGCCGGGAATTCGTCCTTCTCGGCCCAGTAGTCCTGGTTGTGCTGCCACTCCGGCTTGTCGCCGCGCTTCGGCAACAGGTGCATGCCGCGCATCATGTAGCCGGGGTTGAAGTTTTCCGGATCGATCCAGGGCAGCAGCGGCATGTTGTGGTCTTCGGGGCGCAGCGCCGGCGTCACTTTCTTCACGCCGGTTGCCTTCATGTGCTTGATCATGCGGCAGACGAAGTCGCCGACCAGGTCGACGCGCAAGGTCCAGCTGGCGCGGAAATAGCCGAACACCCAGACGAGGTTCGGCACGCCGGTGAACATCATGCCGCGATAGGTCACGGTGTCCTTGAAGTCGAGCTGCTTGCCGTCGATTGCGAAGTCGATGCCGCCATTGGCGGACAGGTGGAAGCCGGTCGCGGTGATGATGATGTCGGCCTCGAGCTCCTTGCCGGACTTGAGCAGGATGCCCTTCTCGGTGAAGCGGTCGATCTCGTCGGTGACGACGGAGGCCTTGCCGCCCTTGATGGCGTGGAACAGGTCGGCATCCGGAATGAAGGCGATGCGCTGCCGCCAGGGCCGGTAGCGCGGCGTGAAGTGGGTGGCGATGTCGTAGTCCTTGCCGAGGACGGCCTCGACCGCCGCCAGCAGGTCCTTCTTGGCGCCCTCGGGCTCGGCGAAGGTCCGCCTGGTGAAGGCGTCCTGCTCGAACAGGATCTTGCGGCGGGTGATCTCGTGGATCCAGTGCTCGTCGACCTGCAGCCGGCGCAGCTCCTCGGCGATCTCGATCGCGTTGCGGCCGGTGCGGAAATAGGTCGGCGAGCGCTGCAGCATGGTGACGTGGCCGGCGTCCTTGGCCATCGCCGGGATCAGGGTCGCGGCCGTTGCGCCGGAGCCGATCACGACCACGCGCTTGCCCTTGTAGTCGAGGTCGTCGGGCCAGGTCTGCGGATGCACGACCGTGCCCTTGAACTTCGCCATGTCGGTCCATTCGGGCGTATAGCCCGCGTCGTGGCGGTAGTAGCCCTGGCACATCCAGAAGAAGTTGGTGGTGAAGCGCAGCTGCTCGCCGGTGTCGATGCGGACAGCATCGATGGTCCAGAGGTTGGTCTCGTTCGACCACTCCGCCGCCGTGATGGTGTGGCGATAGCGGATGTGGCGGGCGAGATCGTTCTCGTCGATCACCTCGCCCATGTATTTCAGGATCTCGGCCGCGCTGGCGATCGGTGCGCTGGTCCACGGCTTGAAGCGATAGCCGAAGGTGTGCAGGTCGCTGTCGGAGCGGATGCCGGGATAGCGGTGCGTCGACCAGGTGCCGCCGAAGGTCTTCTGCGTCTCCAGCACCACGAAGCTGGTGCCCGGGCATTGCGTGGTGAGGTGGTAGGCGGCGCCGACGCCGGAGATGCCGGCGCCCGCGATCAGGACGTCGAAATGCTCGGTCGTGACGGGCTCGGCGGCGCGGATTTGGGTCTGGACGTTCATCTTCCCTGGTCTTCTTATTGGTTGGAATGGGTAAGCGAAGCGCCGGAGCGAATGCCCCGGCGTTTGCGTGAACTAGACTTCGCGGCGGCTGAGGAACGCCAGCCGCTCGAACAGGTGCACGTCCTGCTCGTTCTTGAGCAGCGCGCCGTGCAGCGGCGGGATCAGCTTGCGCGGATCGCGCTCGCGCAGCATCTCGGGCGTGATGTCTTCGTTCAGCAGCAGCTTGAGCCAGTCGAGCAGCTCGGAGGTCGAGGGCTTCTTCTTCAGGCCCGGCACCTCGCGGACCTCGAAGAAGATCCGCAGCGCCTCTTCCACCAGCCGCTTCTTGATGCCGGGGAAGTGCACGTCGACGATCTTGTTCATGGTGTCGGCGTCGGGGAACTTGATGTAGTGGAAGAAGCAGCGGCGCAGGAAGGCGTCCGGCAGTTCCTTCTCGTTGTTCGACGTGATCATCACGATCGGGCGCAGCTTCGCCTTGATGGTCTCGCCGGTCTCGTAGACGTGGAACTCCATACGGTCGAGTTCGAGCAGCAGGTCGTTCGGGAATTCGATGTCGGCCTTGTCGATCTCGTCGATCAAGAGCACCGGGCGCTTCTCGTGGGTGAAGGCCTCCCACAGCTTGCCGCGCTTGATGTAGTTCTTGATGTCGGACACCCGCGCGTCGCCAAGCTGGCTGTCGCGCAGGCGCGACACCGCGTCGTATTCGTAGAGGCCCTGCTGCGCCTTGGTGGTCGACTTGATGTGCCAGGTCAAAAGCGGCGCGTCGATCGCCTTGGCGACTTCCTCGGCCAGCACGGTCTTGCCGGTGCCGGGCTCGCCCTTCACCAGCAGCGGGCGCTCGAGCACGATGGCGGCATTGACGGCGACCTTGAGGTCATCGGTGGCGACGTAGTCCTTGGTACCCGTGAATTTCATCTATCTGGTTGCCTTGTTTCGTTCGTTGGCCGCATGGGTCTCACCTTGGGCCTCAACATGAAACGACCGCTCTCGCAGCGGCCGTTGGAGATGCAAATTTTTCGATCACGCTCGTCTGATCATCGATACGATCACCAGCACGATGCAAGCGCCGATCGTCGCGTTGAGGATGTCGCGGATCGCGCTGCCGCCGAGGCCGACGCCGAGGCGAGGCAGCAGCCAGCTTGCCACCAGCGCGCCGATGATGCCGACAACCATGTTGCCGATCAGCCCGAAGCCCGCGCCGCGCACGATCAGCCCAGCGAGCCAGCCGGCAATCGCACCGATCACCAGTGCCGCAATGATGCCCATTCAAACGTCCTGCCCAATGTCTTGTCAGGCGCAATTGTAATTGAAAAAGCCGGGCGGTCTAGGGCGGATTCCGCAGCGCAGCGGTACCCTGAACGGCGTGGCACGCATGGAATGTCGACCGTCATGTTTCCGCCGCGCGGAATGACCGCCGCACGGTTACGGGGTGCGGCGTCGTTGGGTGGACCCCGCAAGACATGGCGCAAGGGGCCAAATCAAGGCGGATCGCCCGTCTCGGCATGGCTCGGCCCCTTGACGCCACCGGTCCAGCGGGCGATCTAGGTGAGTATGTTCCTGCAGTTCTTCACATCGCTGCGCGACGCCCAGGTCCCCGTGACGCTACGGGAATATCTGACCTTGATGGAAGCGCTTGACGCCGATCTCGCCGAACAGACCGTCGAGAACTTCTACTATTTGTCGCGCGCCGCCCTGGTGAAGGATGAGCGCAATCTCGACAAGTTCGACCGGGTGTTCGGCACCGTGTTCAAGGGGCTCGAGAGCCTGCTCGATGCTATGGGCAAGGCGGAGATCCCCGAAGAGTGGCTGAAGAAGCTCGCCGAGAAATATCTCACCGAGGAAGAGAAGAAGCAGATCGAGGCCATGGGCTGGGACAAGCTCATGGAGACCTTGAAGAAGCGGCTCGAGGAACAGAAGGGCCGTCACCAGGGCGGCAGCAAGTGGATCGGCACCGCCGGCACCTCGCCGTTCGGCGCCCACGGCTATAATCCCGAGGGCGTGCGGATCGGGCAGGAGAAGAACCGCAACAACCGCGCCGTGAAGGTGTGGGACAAGCGCGAGTTCAAGGACCTCGACGGCAATGTCGAGCTCGGCATCCGCAACATCAAGGTCGCGCTGCGGCGGCTGCGCAAGTTCGCGCGCACCGGCGCGCCCGACGAGCTCGACCTCGACACCACGATCAAGGAGACCGCCAACCACGGCTATCTCGACGTGCACATGCGCCCCGAGCGGCGCAACGCGGTCAAGGTGCTGGTGTTCTTCGATATCGGCGGCTCGATGGATTCCCATATCGAGCAGGTCGAGGAACTGTTCTCGGCCGCCAAGAGCGAATTCAAGCACATGGAATATTTCTACTTCCACAACTGCCTCTATGAAGGCGTCTGGAAGCAGAACAAGCGGCGCTTCACCGATCGTACGCCGACCTGGGACGTGCTGCACAAGTATCCGCACGACTACAAGGTGGTGTTCGTCGGCGACGCCTCGATGTCGCCTTACGAGATCATGGTGCCCGGCGGCTCGGTCGAGCATGTCAACGAGGAGGCCGGCTCGGTCTGGCTCGACCGCATCACCCGCACCTATCCGCATGCGGTGTGGCTCAATCCGGTGGCGCAGAAGCACTGGGACTATTCGGAATCGACCACCATCATCCGCCGCCTGTTCTCCGAGCGCATGTATCCGATCACGATCGAGGGTCTGGAAAACGCGATGCGGGAGCTGGTGCGGTAACCAATCCTGTCATTCCGGACGGTCCGCAGGACCGATCCGGAATCTCGAGCTGATGAAATTCGATCGAGATTCCGGGTTCGATGCTGTCGCACCATCCCGGAATGACGAACAACAAGAAGCCAGGGAGAGCCCCATGCCCCAGAACATCCACCGCGGCATCAAGGTGATGATCGACGAGGCCAATGCCGAGATCGAGACCATCAGCGCGGCCGATGCGATCACGCTGATCGGCAAGAACGACGTCGTGATCGTCGACATCCGCGATCCCCGCGAGATCGAGCGTGACGGCAAGATCCCCGGCGCATTCTCCTGCACGCGCGGCATGCTCGAGTTCTGGATCGATCCGAACAGCCCCTACGCCAAGCCGATCTTCCAGGAAGACAAGAAGTTCATCTTCCACTGCGCCGGCGGCCTGCGCTCGGCACTCGCCGCCAAGACCGCAAAGGACATGGGCCTGAAGCCGGTCGCGCATATCGGTGGCGGCTTCGCCGCCTGGCGCGAGGCGGGCGGTCCGATCGAGGCGTGGGAGCCGAAGAAGAAGAGCTGAGCAAGATGTCACACGCGGGCTTGCCGCCTTCGCTAAGAAGCTTCGGCGGCCACTTCACCGAGAGCCCGGCGAAGCCTTTTGCGTAGCCGGGACCCGCGTGTCCATCGTTTCGAAGCAGGATGGATTGCCGGATCAAGTCCGGCAATGACGATGGAGAGACACGCAAGATGACGACCACCGACGATCCGCTCGTTTCGACCGAATGGCTGGCTGCGCATCTCGGCGACGCCAACATCAAGGTGCTCG
Source organism: Bradyrhizobium sp. Pha-3 (assembly GCF_042258615.1). Classification (GTDB taxonomy): domain Bacteria; phylum Pseudomonadota; class Alphaproteobacteria; order Rhizobiales; family Xanthobacteraceae; genus Bradyrhizobium. Next base: position 2,034,113 of record NZ_CP170152.1, read on the forward strand.
ACGCGACCTTCAAGCTGCCCGGCGTGCTGCCGCTGCCGAAGGACGATTATCTCGCCGCGCATCTGCCCGGCGCCGTGTTCTTCGACGTCGATGCGGTGTCCGATCATGCCAATCCGCTGCCGCACATGTTTCCGAGCGCCGAGCAGTTCGGCCGCGACATCGGCGGGCTCGGCGTCAGCAACGCCGACACCGTCGTGATCTATGACGCCGGCGGGTGGGTCGCCGCGCCGCGCGCCTGGTGGATGTTCCTGTCCTATGGCCACCGCAACGTGCGCATCCTCAACGGCGGCCTGAAGAAGTGGCGCGCCGAGGGCAGGGCGGTCGAGAGCGGCGAGGTAAAGCCGAAGCCCGCGACCTTCAAAGCGAGCTACGATCCGAAGCGCGTGCGCAGCATCGAGCAGATGATCGCCAACGTCGAAAGCCGGGCCGAGCAGGTGATCGATGCGCGCGCCGCAGATCGCTTCGAGGGCCGCGCGGCTGAGCCGCGGCCGGGCATTCGCGCGGGCCACATCCCGGGCGCCCGCAACGTGCCCTACAACCAGCTGTTCGATGCCGCGACCGGCGAGATGAAGCCGCTCGATGATCTGCGCAAGTCGTTCAGCGGTGCCGGCGTCAAGCTCGACGCGCCGATCGTGACGAGCTGCGGCTCCGGCGTTTCAGCCGGCGTGCTGACGCTTGCGCTGTACCGGCTCGGCGTCACCGACACCGCTCTCTATGACGGCTCGTGGTCGGAATGGGGACAGGCGAGCGGCCCGCCGATCGCGACGGGGCCGGCCTGAGAAATACCTTCTAGTGTGCTGAATGCGAAGTTAGTGCGATTTCGCGGCAGCCGCTTTCACGAACTTCGCATTCATAAAGCACACTAGAATCATAAGTTTGCTAGTGTCCTTATCGAATCCGAAGTTCGCTCCGAAGGTGCGGCGAATGATACGAACTTCGGATTCGGGACACTAGCGCCGGGTGAGCGGCACCAGGGTGGGATTGCCGAACGGGTCGAGCTGAACGGCTTGCCGCACCGGTGGCGCGTGGACAATCCGCCGGCGCTCCTTGCGATGTGCCCGCTTGCTGGTCGCGTTGCGCTCCGGCTTCTTCGCCGCGGTGGCCTTCGGCGCGGCCGGTGCTTCGACGACAACTTCGGGTCCACCCAGTGTCGCGATCCTGGTCGCGGCGGCGATCGCCTCGGGTGACGGCGGAGGAGCGGGCTCCGGCGCAGCCATCGCTGGTGCCGGTGCGGCGAGCGCGGGTTCGCTGGGTGCGGCAGGCGGATCGGCCAGGGCTACGACCTTGGCCTCGGCTGGCGCCGGTGCCGCTTCCGTGGAAACCGGAGCGGGCTGCGATGCCGGCGAGGGATCCGCGGCGGGGGCCTGCGGAGCGACCTCGGCGGACTGCGCCGGTGCCGGCGGCTCTACGGCCTGAGGTTCTGGCTTGGGCAGGGCGGCAGGGGACGAATCATCCGCCTTTACCGCTGCGACCTTCTCCGGCTCGGCAGCAGGCGTGGCTTCGGCGGGAGCAGCCGGCTCGGACGCGGCGACTGGCTCGGACGGCGTCGAGGGCGCCGGACTGTCGGCCGTCGTCCTGTCCGAGGCTGATGGCTCGACCCGCACCATGGCGAGCACCGGTGGCGATTCGGGCTGCTGCGCGAACTGCGGCTCGGGCGGGGCCCGGCGGGCCGGAATGCTGGCGAATTCCTCATGCGCCGCGCGAAACAGCGCGGCTGCCCCTAACCCGAACACCAGAAGCGACGTGGCCAGCACGATTGCGGCGAACAAGAATCGAAGGCCGGGGAGCATGGGCGCGGGTTCCCCCTTCTGCGGGAGGGTCTTTGATGTCGAGGGAACGCGGTGACCACACAAAAGAGCCGGGGTCGCGAGCGCGAATCAGGCCGATTCGAAGATATCGCAACCCCCGGAGACTGTTTGTTACAAAATGCGCGTGATTGATGACTTTGGGCAGGTGGACAAACATTCCCGACCCATGAGACATCTTTGCCGCAGCGTTGACGGCAAATCACAAATGCCCGAAACGGCCGGGATTTCGCGGATTTGTCTTGAATGCGCCGCTATCTTCCTGCATTGGGCCGTTAACAGTCCGGTGTGGCTTGGGGACTATAACAGAGCAATGATGATCAACCGCATTCTGACGATTTGCGCTGCCGCGGCTCTCGGCGTGGCGGGAACCTCGCTTGCGCATGCGCAGCAGGGCTATCCGGCTCCCCAGGGCCCGGCCTATTCGGCCGCGCCGCAGCCCTACCCGCAGGGCAACATGCCGGACTTCGACTCGCTCGACGATGAAGATGCGCCGCGCAATTCGGCCGCGCTGCCGCCGCCCGGCCCGGTGATGTCGCCGGATGACCCGCGCTATGGTCGCCCGATGAATGCGCCGGTCTATTCGGATCGTGGTGCGCCGTCCGGTCCCGTGATGTCGCCGGACGATCCGCGCTACGGCCGTCCGATGAATTCTCAGCCGGTCTATTCCGACCGCGGTGCGCCGACGGGTCCGGTGATGTCGCCCGATGATCCCCGCTATGGCCGGCCGATGGGGCCGCCGCCGGTGATCTATGGCGATCGTCCGGGCGCACAGCAGGCCAATCGGGACAATGGCGTTCCGGCCGCCGGCGTGTCCTATGGCGACGACCGCGGCGGCATGCGTCCGCCCGAGGGCGTGACCGGAGCCGTGCCGCAGCAGCAGGCGCCGGTCGATGCCAATGGCAAGCCGGTGCAGATCGCGGCGCTGCCGCCGGACGAACAGCCGGAAGACGGCACGGCGCAACTGGCCCCCAATCTGCGTCGCCAGGAAGTGGCGTTCGCGACCAAGGAGCCGGCCGGCACGATCGTCGTCGATACGCCGAACACCTACCTCTATTACATCCTGGGCAATGGCCGGGCGATCCGTTACGGCGTCCGCGTCGGCCGCGACGGCTTCACCTGGACCGGCGTGCAGAAGATCACCCGCAAGGCCGAGTGGCCGGATTGGCATCCGCCGACCGAGATGATCGAGCGTCAGCCGTATCTGCCGCGCTTCATGGCCGGCGGACCCGGCAACCCGCTCGGCGCCCGCGCGATGTATCTCGGCTCGACCGTGTATCGCATTCACGGCACCAATCAGCCGTCGACCATCGGCAAGTTCGTCTCGTCCGGCTGCATCGGCATGCTGAACGAGGACGTCTCGGACCTGTTTGAACGCGCCAAGGTCGGCACCCGCGTGGTTGTGCTGCCCGGCGGCGCAGCCCCGGGCACGACGACGGCGTCCGCCGCGCCGCCGCCCAACCCGATGGCCCCCGCGCCGACGCAGGCCCAGGCCGCGCCGCTGCCCGGCACGCAGCCGACCTCGGTGCAGCCGCTGCCCGCGCCGGTCACGGTGCGCTAGGCCAACCGGCAAACTCATCATTGAAAAAGGCGCGCGAACAGCGCGCCTTTTTTGTTGCCGGAGACGTTCGATGCTCAGGCCAGCCGCCGCGGCGGCTCGCCGCCCTTGGTGAAAGCGTCGATGCACGCGACCATCTGCTGATAGTGCGTCTGCAAGCTCTCGCGCGTCGCATAGCCGAGATGCGGCGTGATCACGACATTGTCGAGCTTGCGGAGCGGGTGGTCCGATGGCAGCGGCTCGACCGAGAACACGTCGATGCCGGCGCCTGCGATCTTGTTCTCGCGGAGCGCCGCAAGCAGGGCGTCTTCGTCGACGATCGGCCCGCGCGCGGTGTTGACGAGATAGGCCTGTGGCTTCATGCGGGCGAGATCGGCGGCGCCGACCAGTCCGCGAGAGCGCGGGCTGAGCACGACATGGATGCTGATGATGTCTGATGTCGCGAACAGTTCCTCCTTGCTGGCGTAGCCGACGCCGGCCTCCTTGCACTTCTCTGGCGTGAGGTTGGGGCTCCAGGCGATCACGTTCATGCCGAACACCTTGGCCATGCCGGCAAGCTTGCTGCCAAGCTTGCCAAGGCCGATAACCCCGAGCGTCTTGCCCTCGATCTCGGTGCCGGCAAAGCTCTGCCAGGCCTCGCCGGCGTGCATGCGCGTATTCTCGCGGCCGATGCCGCGGGTCAATTCCAGGATCAGCCCCATGGCCAGGGGCGCGGTGGGATCGCGGCTATATTGGGTGCCGCACAGCACCACGTTGCGTTCCTTGGCGGCCTCCATGTCGATCGCGGCGTTGCGCATGCCCGACGTGATCAGGAGCTTCAGCCTGGGCAACACGTCGAACAGGCTGCGCGGGAATGGCGTGCGCTCGCGCATCGCGCAGATGATCTCAAAATCCTTCAGCTTGGCCGCTGCTTCCGCCTCGCTCGCGAACGGCTTGTCGAACACCGTGACCTCGACGCGATCCTTGATCGCCGGCCAGTCGGCCAGCGAAAGCGCGATGTCGAAATAGTCGTCGAGGATTGCACAGCGCAGCCGCGTCATCGGAAAGGTCCATTCAGGGTGAGGGCGACGGCGGACAATCAACCGTCGGGGAGCCCGGAATGGTCGCGCGCAATCGGCAGGCGCGCAAGCGGCCGCAGTTTCAAAAAGCGGCGATTGCCGGACGGCTCAGAATGGCTTGCGCGTCTTCGCGGTGCGGATATCGGCGAGCATCGATCGGACCGCCGGCGACAGCGCCATCTGCTTGGCGCGGCAGGCCGGACCCGGGCCGCGCATATAGTGCAGTTCCGGCCGGTAGGGATTGAAAGCCTTGGCAACGAAAGCCCGCCAGAAGGCGCTGAATTCGGCGAACAGTGTCGCCTCGTGTTTGGTCGTGGAGCGCGAAAGAGGGGCTGAAATGATGGTAGCCATGACGTGGCCTCAACTGTTTGGTCGCGGTTCTGCCGCGAAAATCGCCGTTTTCGGCGTTGAGAACGAGTTTTGGCCTGATTTATTAAAAGATAGTTTCAATTGTCGTGATTCGGCGCGCACATGGTGTCGAACCCGTAATCACCCGTGGCGAATGGACGGAACGTGGTGAACGGATGGAAAACGACCGCCCCGCGGTTGCGCTTTCGGGGGCCGGCCGTTACATCGGCGGCAGCAAAATCTCCACAAATCCGATCAATTTCAGGGACAGCGGATGGCTCGCCAGTTCATCTATTTCATGCAGGGTCTGACCAAGGCGTATCCGACCCGCAAGGTGCTCGATAACATCCACCTGAGCTTCTACCCGGACGCCAAGATCGGCGTGCTCGGCGTCAACGGATCGGGCAAGTCGACGCTGCTCAAGATCATGGCCGGCCTCGACAAGGAGTATAACGGCGAGGCCTGGGTCGCCGAGGGCGCCCGCGTCGGCTATCTCGAGCAGGAGCCGCACCTCGATTCCGCACTCAACGTCCGTGAGAACGTCATGCTCGGCGTCGCCAAGCAGAAGGCGATCCTCGACCGCTACAACGAACTTGCGGTCAACTATTCGGACGAGACCGCCGACGAGATGACCAAGTTGCAGGACGAGATCGAGGCGCAGGGCCTGTGGGATCTCGACAGCAAGGTCGACCAGGCGATGGACGCGCTGCGCTGCCCGCCCGACGATGCCGATGTCACAAAGCTGTCGGGCGGTGAACGCCGCCGCGTCGCGCTGTGCCGCCTGCTGCTCGACCAGCCGGAACTGCTGCTGCTGGACGAACCGACCAACCATCTCGACGCCGAGTCGGTGTCATGGCTGGAAGGCCATCTGCGCAACTATCCCGGCGCGATCCTGATCGTGACCCACGACCGCTACTTCCTCGACAATGTCACGAGCTGGATCCTCGAGCTCGACCGCGGCCGCGGCATCCCCTACGAGGGCAACTATTCGTCCTGGTTGGTGCAGAAGCAGAAGCGGCTCGAGCAGGAGGGGCGCGAAGACGCGGCCCATCAGAAGACGCTGGCCCGCGAGCAGGAATGGGTGGCGTCCTCGCCGAAGGCCCGCCAGGCCAAGTCGAAGGCGCGCTACCAGCGCTATGAGGATCTGCTCAAGAAGGCGAGCGAGAAGCAGACCCAGACCGCGCAGATCATCATCCCGGTCGCCGAGCGGCTCGGCGCCAACGTCGTCGACTTCGAGGGCCTCAGCAAGGGATTTGCCGATCGGCTTTTGATCGACGATCTCACCTTCAAGCTGCCGCCCGGCGGCATCGTCGGCGTGATCGGCGCGAACGGCGCCGGCAAGACCACGCTGTTCAAGATGATCACCAAGCAGGAGGAGCCCGACAAGGGCACCATTACGGTCGGCGAGACCGTGCATCTCGGCTATGTCGACCAGTCGCGCGACGCGCTCGAGGGCAACAAGACCGTGTGGGAGGAAATCTCCGGCGGCAACGAGCTGATCCTGCTCGGCAAGAAGGAAGTCAATTCGCGCGGCTATTGCTCGGCGTTCAACTTCAAGGGCGCCGACCAGCAGAAGAAGGTCGGCGCGCTGTCGGGCGGCGAACGCAACCGCGTCCATCTCGCCAAGATGCTGAAGTCGGGCGCGAACGTGCTGCTGCTCGACGAACCGACCAACGACCTCGACGTCGACACGCTGCGTGCGCTGGAAGAGGCGCTGGAGGATTTTGCCGGTTGCGCCGTCATCATCAGCCATGATCGCTGGTTCCTCGACCGCATCGCGACCCACATCCTGGCCTTCGAGGGCGACAGCCATGTTGAATGGTTCGAGGGCAACTTCCAGGACTACGAAAAGGACAAGATGCGCCGGCTCGGCCAGGACAGCATCATTCCGCATCGCGTGAAGTACAAGAAGCTGACGCGGTGATTCAAGATATCGTCATGCCCGGCCTTGTGCCGGGCATCCACGTCTTTGCTTCCCGGATGCAAAGACGTGGATGGCCGGGACAAGCCCGGCCATGACGAGTGGATAGGGCAAGCATCGCGATGCCCTTCATTGGCAGGATCATGACGGCATCGCGGCGTAATCTGCGGCCAGTTGTCGCTTTTCAAGTGCGCGGGATTGCGTAGATAGAGCGCTCCGCAATTCTCAATTCCGCGAGCACCCCGACATGTCCGCACTTTCAGACGCGCCCGCCCGCTCGAAGGGCCGGCCGCTGCGTCCCGTTCCCATGCTGATCTTCGGATCGCGCTGGCTGCAATTGCCGCTCTATGTGGGCCTGATCATCGCCCAGGGCGTCTATGTCGTGCTGTTCCTGAAGGAGCTGTGGCACCTGTTCGCCCATGCCTTCGATTTCAGTGAGCAGCAGATCATGCTGGCCGTCCTCGGCCTGATCGACGTCGTGATGATCTCGAACCTCCTGGTGATGGTGATCGTCGGCGGCTACGAGACCTTCGTCTCGCGGCTCAATCTGAAGGGACATCCGGACGAGCCGGAGTGGCTGAGCCACGTCAATGCCAGCGTGCTGAAGATCAAGCTGGCGATGGCGATCATCGGCATCTCCTCGATCCATCTGCTGCGCACCTTCATCGAGGCCGGCGCGCTGTCGTCAGGCAAGGGCAACTACACCGAGACCGGCGTGATGTGGCAGACCATCATCCACTGCGTCTTCATCCTGTCGGCGATCGGCATCGCCATCGTCGACAAGCTGTCGAACGACTCGATCGAGGGCGCCAAGCAGCAGGTTGGGCACTAGCCGGGACAATCGGCAACGCCCGGCGCGGCGTCACCGCGCCGCGCGCGAGCCAAACAACGCCGGCGCGGTGACCTTGCGGAGCCATTCCGGAATCTGCGCGGCGCCCCGCGGGAAGCCGCGCGCCATAGCGAGGATAAAGATCGGCTGCCAGACGCCGAATAGCACCAGCCAGGCCAGCCAGTCCGGAAACTTGACGATCGCGCCGTAAACGGCTCCGGCAGCTATGGCTGCGATCCAGTTCACGACGACGCTGTCGAGTCGCCTGAAACCGGGATTCGTCAGCAGCACGCCAAGGATTGTGATCCCGCCGCCGACGGCTCCTCCGACACAGCCGATCACATAGCCCATGAATGGATTATTGCCGAGCGTGTCCCTGGCTTCAGCGGCGGGTGTGGTGGCTGTGTCGGCAGTACTCGTGTCAGCGGCGGCGGTCGCCACAGCTTTCGAATACTGGCCGAGCGACTGAAGCGTGACGCTGCTGGCATCGTAGGCCGCGATCCAGGCCGCTGCCGTCACCGCAACCACTAATGCCAGCTGGAACCGGTCCTTGACGCCAAATATGAAGTTGCAGGTCGCGATTACCAATCCAAATATCACACCGGGCAGGATCGTTACGCCGCCGGTTGGCCCGGAATCGACGAAGGAATATTGCAGAACACTGGTGGCATACCTCACGGTAATGTAGCTGCCGACAACCGAAAAAAGCGCCAGGACGGCGAAAGGCAAACTGTATCGGCCGCCCGACTGCGCGCGCTCGGCCGCCAGCATGCGGTCCACTGCGGCCCGCGTCTCGGCCGCGGCACTGCCCTGCGGCTCCAGGATCGTGACCGCCTTCAGATAGGCCGGGACCTGGTCGAGCGGGGTCGGCGTCATCATCACCGGCAGCACGCGATTGCTCGGGTTCGGCCACCTGGCTCGGGCAAAGGCGAGCTCGCTCAAGGTGTAGCGGCCCCTGGTCACCGATTCCGGGCTGATCAGGAACACCATAAAATCGCTGCTTTCGATGGCTTTTTCGACGCGCGCATCGAAGCTGTCGCCCGGCGGGAGATCGTCGTGCGAAAAGAAAACGTCATGGTCGCAATTGCGCAGGGACTGAGCGATGTTGTCAGCCTGCGATTCCAATTCGGAGGGAAATGACAAAAATATGCGCATGGCAAAACTTACCACCCAGAATTGAATTCTGACATTGCCGAATCCACGTTGCAATGCCTGTATCCGCGGGGTGAGATCATGAAATGGCCAGCCACCATCGTCGCATGCGCGGTGCTGCTGTGTGCGCCGCTGCAGCGGCCCGCATCCGCCGCCGACGCCGCGTTCACGCAGTTCATCGCCTCGCTGTGGCCGGAAGCCAAGGCGGCCGGCGTGTCGCGCGAAACCTTCGATCGCGAGACGCGAGGGCTTGAGCCCGACTACAAGCTGCCCGACCTGATCCTGCCGGGACGCCCGAAGACCGGCGCGCCGGCGCAGGCCGAGTTCGTGCAGGTGCCGGCCGACTACATCAAGGAAGCCTCGATCGCGCGGCTCGCCACCGAGGGGCAGCGGCTGCTGCAGAAGTATCGTCCGTCGCTCGACGCGATCGAGAAGCGGTTCGGAGTCCCGGCCACCGTCGTGCTGGCGATCTGGGGCCGCGAGACCGACTATGGCCGCTATTCGCTGCCCTACGACACGCTGCGCGTGGTGGCGACGCAGGCCTATGTCGGCCGCCGCAAGGATCAGTACCGCACCGAGTTCATCCTCGCGCTGAAGATCCTCAGTGAGGGCGCCGTGACGCGCAAGGAGCTGCGCTCGTCCTGGGCGGGGGCGACCGGCTACACCCAGTTCCTGCCGTCGGAATATTACAAGCACGGCGTCGACCTCGACGGCGATGGCAAGGTGGACATCTGGCACTCGGTGCCGGACGCGCTCGCCTCCGCTGCGCAGCAGCTGGTCAACAAGGGCTGGCAGCCCGGCGTGCGTTGGGCCTACGAGGTGCAGGCGCCGGCCAATGCCGATTGCACAATCGGTGTGCCCGAAGTGACAAAACCGATCAGCCAGTGGCTGCGGGCCGGCTTCGTGCCGGTGCGCGGCGCGAGGCTCAACGCCGCCGAGCAGGCGCAATCGGCCTCGCTGCTGCAGCCTGAAGGCATCTACGGTCCGGCCTTCCTGACTACGCCGAACTACTTCGTGATCAAGGAGTACAATTTCTCCGATCTCTACGTGCTGTTCGTCGGCCATCTCGCCGACCGCATGACGAGCCCGCAGCCGTTCGCGACGCCTTGGTCGGCGTCGAAGCAGCTGCGCTCGGCCGATGTCGAGGCGATGCAGCAGCAGCTGACGAAGATCGGGCTCTACAAGGACAAGCTCGACGGCAAGGCCGGGATGCAGACCCGCGCCGCGCTCGGTGCCTATCAGAAGCAGGCCGGGTTGAAGGTCGATTGCTGGCCGAGCGAGGCGGTGCTGCGCGCGATGAACGGGCCGCGCTGACCTCCCAGGCCTGCCTGGTGGCGAAAAACAAAAACCCGGCCGTGAGGCCGGGTTTTCGAGTGTGATGCTGACAGCGTCGATCGATCAGTCGCAAACCTGGATGCGACGGAAGCGCCAGCCGTAGCCGTCCCAGAAGCGCTCACGAACCCAGCGGCACGGAGCTTCTTCGACGTAGACCGGGGCCGGTGCAACATAGACCGGGGCGGGACGGGCGCCTGCGATCGCGCCGCCGAGCAGGGCGCCGCCGATCAGGCCACCGGCAACGCCGGCCGCGATGGCCCCGCCGTCACCAGCCTTGGCAGCCGGAGCAACCGCCAGCGAACCGGCAATCGTGGTAACGGCGACAAGGGCAGCTAAAGTCTTCTTCATGTCTTTGGCTCTCCTGGAAGGTGGTGGCGTCGTGGTTCGGCGCCGGTTTTAGGTGACTCACACGCTGATCTCGAACTGCTGTCTTGCTAAACAGCGCAGAACAGTCAACCGAAAGTAAACGTCCGCAGGCTCATCGCGCAGAAAAGCGGTTTTTTCTGGCCTACTACAGCAGACGTCCCGGAGAAACAGTCGGTTTTCCGGGACATCTGGTTCGAATTAATCGAGATGAACGGCGATCAATCGCAAACGCGGACTCGGCGAACGCGCCAGGTGTAGCCGTCCCAGAATCGTTGGCGCTGCCAGAAGCAATCGGGACCGTAACCGGGCTCGGCGACATAGGCCGGACCGGGCGCGTAGTAGCCATAGCCCGGACCGTAATAGCCGTTCTGCGAAGCGATCGCGCCACCGACGATGGCGCCACCGATCAATCCCGCAGCGACGCCAGCGGCGACACCGCGTTGTGCCTGGGCGGGGGCGGGCACCGCCACGGCCGAAACCGCCAGAGTGGCGGCGGCGCAAAGCGCCAGCAATGTCTTCTTCATGACCTCACCTTTCTCACGGGAGCAGGGACAGCGTGCGTTGGCGATCTGTCTCGCCTGAAGGTTCCATATTCCGCTTGAATGATCAATGAACGACGCTGCCGTATTCGCGTCCAAATGCTTGCAGCTTTTGGCATATCTTGCAACGCACAAGCTTGTAGTGCTGCACCGAACCGGTGCTGGTGACGATCGAAGCCGGGATCGGCCCCGGTAGACCGGCCTGATGGGTTGCTCATTCCCGAAAGGCGGGGCCAACCGATTTAGATTCATTCCAATATGAATCCCGCATCAGTTTGGAATTGCTACAAGAACGGCTTTTTCCTTTTGCATCCGGCCGAGGCCGACAATATCCATATTGGCGAGCATCACCCGTTGGACCCGCCTCCTCTGATGATTGTCTGTTCCTGTAACGTCCTTAGCGACCACGATGTCCGCAATGCCGTCAATGGCGGCGGGTCTGTGACACGAAATGCAAAGCAGGTGTATGGCTGCCTCGGCTGTAGCGCCGAATGCGGCCGCTGCGCGCGCACCATCAAGGCGATCATCGACGAGGCCCTCGGCCCCTGCGCCAAGGCCTGTTGCTCGGGCTGCCCTCACAGCGGCCATCCGCACGCCGCCAACGAAGACGCCGAGCCGGCCGAATTCGCGCTCGCGGCCTGCTAAGGCCGTTTCCGGTTCTGATCGCGCAGAACCGAAGCTTTCCCGTTTCAATGCGTTTTCTTCGTGCGATCCGGCGGCAACGGCGCTGGAAACGCTCTGCCTCCGCCAAATCCCCCGAATCCGGTTATCCACGCGCTGCTTCCGCGAAGGGTTGCTCTCACCGGCAATCTGATTTAGAAGCGTTCTAAATTCAGTGCTGGCCGGTTTTGGCCACGACAGGTGGAGTGGATCATGCAAGGCGACCCGAAGGTCATCGATTATCTGAACAAGGGGCTGCGCAGCGAACTGACCGCCATCAATCAGTACTGGCTGCACTACCGGATGCTCAACAATTGGGGCCTCCTGGAGATGGCCAAGGTCTGGCGCAAGGAGTCCATCGAGGAGATGGAGCACGCCGACAAATTCGTCGATCGCATCCTGTTCCTCGACGGCTTCCCGAACCTGCAGGTGCTCGATCCCCTGAAGATCGGCCAGGACGTCAAGGAGATCATCGAGTGTGACCTGGCCGCCGAGATCGGCGCCCGCACGCTCTACCAGGAGGCGGCGACCTACTGCCACGGCGTCAAGGACTATGTCAGCCGCGACCTGTTCGAGAAGCTGATGAAGGACGAGGAAGACCACATCGACTTCCTCGAGACCCAGCTCGACCTGATCAAGCGCATCGGTCTTGAGCTCTACACCCAGAAGCACGTCGGTCATCTGAAGGGCGAGGAGTCCTGATCGGCTGCTTCGCCGTCGCAGAGTGGCTCTGAAAATGCGAGAGGCCGTCCTTGCGGGCGGCCTCTTTCGTTTTCGCGATCAGGGAGGAGTGATCGGTCAATAGCAGCGCATGATGTTGATGGTGCGATCGCCATCGCGGCCGGGCACCGTCACGCTCTCGGTGGGGCAGCTCGACACATACGGCCGATCCGAGGGCACCACGGCCGGCGGATATCGATGCGCCCAATCCCAGGGCACGTCCTGGGTGTAGGTATAGCGAACGTCATTCGACGCCGGCGCCGGGCCCTCGGCGGCGAAGGGAACGTCCGCCGCGCCGTCATAGTATCCGCCTGCGTCCGGCAACACGATGCCGGGCACACGCACATGATGACGGAAAGCCGGATGATGCGAGGAGAACGTGCCGCGCGGCGCCGTTCCGGATCTCGCATAGGTCGCGGTCGAGGAAGCGAGCAGCAACGCTGCAACGCCAAGGGACGCCAACAGCGCCCCGTATGTTCGATACGCCATCGTTCGATGAGCCATTGTTCGACAAGCCATGGCCGGCACCAATTCGCGGTTACGGAGCATTTATGCAGACGCTAGGCCGCGCCTGAGGGCGCCCGCAAACCCATCCTTAATTATTGGTTAAAAAGTAAGGTTAACAGGAGGTATCTGTTTCAAATTGGCGCGACTGCGTGGCAGCGCTTCAGACCGCGTCCGCCGGAACGAAGCAGCTGATAATGATGTTGCCGCGGTGGTGCACGTACCACACCACGGCCTCGCCGACCGGATTGCCGCGGTCGCGGATGATCGCGCGCTCCGGCACCATCATCCATTCGCCCTCGATCGGCACCCAATAGGCGCCGCCCCGAACGTCATAGCTCGTGCGATGGCCGTCGGAGATATCGCAGCACGGCACGCCGTTGGGCGCGATCACGCTCTTGAACCAGGCGCGGATATCGGATGGCACGTTGTCGTATTGGCCGTTGTCGAACGCCAGCGCTGCGCCCGCCGTCATGGCGAGCCACGCAAGCATCGCGCCATGCGTGAGCCTTCGCATCGCATCCCTCCGCGACAACCTTGTGCGTGACACGCGCGCATCGTCTCGCGCGCGAATCCGATGTTGGTGCGATTAGGCACGAACCGCGCGCGAGATGCATGCCCAAAGAATCAGCGAGACAGTGCTGTTGTCCGTGATGCAGTGCGGGATCATCGCGTTCAGGCCGGCTTCTTCGTGCGCGCCTTCTTCGCAGGCTTTGCCGCGATATTGTCCCAGGCCATTGTGAGCGCGCTGCGCAACGCGACCTGATCGGCTTTGGCGAGGCGGACATTGGTGCTGCCGTTCTTGCCCCAGCCGCCCGGCACCGGCCGGAAGATTTCCGGCTCGGCCCCGACCACCATCGCCTGCTGCTCCGGCGTCAGCTTCACCATGCCCCAATCCTTGTCGGGATAGCCGAGCGTTGCGAAGATGCGGCTGCCGACGCGAAAGTCGGCGGTGCCGTGATGCGCGCCTTCGACGACCTCGGGCAGGCTCAGTGCAATGTTCCGAAACCGATTGGCGGACATTGCCTCGATCCCGATCGCTACATCGTTCGTTGCGGCGCCGTCTGCAGCAGCTCCTGCAACTGCCTGGCATAGAATTTGGCATCGCCGGTCGTGAGGTGGCCGCGGGTCTCGCTGCTCGCCGGAATCAGATCAATCTTGCCGTTCTTGATCCGCTTCACTGCCGCCTCGGTAACGCCGGTCTCCGGCGGATTGCGCTCATCGTCGGCCGCGTTGATCGCAAGCAGGGTGGCCTCGATCTTCTCCAGTCCCGCCGACGGATCGTAGTCGTGCGAGGCTTCCCATTGATAGATGTAATCATTGGCGTCTGCGGTGACCGGCAAGGCCAGCTGGTCATCGACCATCTTGTCGGCCTGCGGCGCTGACGGTGCCAGCGTCTGGTAGCCGAGCGTGCCGCCGGCGCTGGCGAAGCGATAGGCCGCGATGGCGTATTTCATCATCCGCGGCTGGCTGGTGTAGTTGCCGCCATTGTAATCGGGATCGTTGCGGATCGTTTCCAGCATCGTCCGCCGCACGATCCAGTTGCGCGCCGCCATTGCGGTCGGTTGCGAGGCCATCGGCACCAGCACGTCCATCATCTGCGGATAGCGCACGCCCCAGATCCAGGTATGCATGCCGCCCATCGAGTTGCCGATCACGAGCCGCAGATGCTTGATGCCGAGCCCTTCGGTGACCAGCCGGTACTGCGCGTCGACCATGTCGTTGTAGTCGTACTTCGGAAAGCTCGTGCGCATCGCATCCGACGGCTTCGCCGATTTGCCGTGGCCGATGCCGTCGGGGATGATGATGTAGTATTTTGCCGCGTCGAGCGGCTGGCCGGGGCCGAACAGCTGGCCGGCAAATGTCGGCGTCAGCATGCTGGCGGCCGAGCCACCGGAGCCGTGCAGCACCAGCACCGGCTGTCCGGTCGGCGCGCCGACCGTGGTGTAGTGCAGCCGCAGTTCCGGCATCACCTCACCGTTGTGGAACTTGAAGTCCTTTGCGATCCACTCGCCATCCTGCGGCGCGGGATAATCTGCAGCCATGGCCGGTACCGACATCGAGACGAAGGCGGCCAGAAGCGCCGCGCACAAACGGATCATGGTGCTTCTCCCCACGCGCGGCACGTTTGTCCAGCCGCGTCGCCGCAAGCCTAGCATGACGGGAAAGCGATGTCCGAGCGCTGCGCCGCGGGGCTGGCGAAGATGGGTTCAGCTCGCCCTCAGCACGTTCAGCGCGTACCATCCCCAATAGACACGGTGACGCTGGATCAGGCCGTCCTCGATTTCCATGACCTCGACCAGATCCATCTGGTCGCCGTCCGGAGACTGGCGCGGATATTCCCAGGTCAGAATTCGGCTGTCGCTGAAGAAACCCTGCTTGAAGCGCCGCCGCTGCGGCGGATTGGTGCGGAACACGCGCGTGATGAACTCGTGCAGCGCTTTGCGGCCCTGGACGATCCCGTCTTTGGTCTGCATCAAATGCTGGACCAGCGGGCTTTCGATCGAGGCATCGGGCGCATAGAGCGCCAGCGCCGCCTCGAGGTCCTTGTTGCCGAGGGCCTCGTCCCAGAGCCTGTAGATGCGTTCCGCGTCGGTATTGTTGGCTGTCATGATTGTTCCCTTGTGTTCGTCTGATGGCAGCGATTTGATCGGAGGAGGCTGTCGCGACGTTTCAGGAAAAACTGAAATGAGTTTCATGGCACGGCGAATGCGGATAGGACGTTCCTGCGCGATCTGGAGGACGATGCGGTGAGATCATCCCAATCCGTGCAGACGGGATTTTCGCGGATCGCCGAGGCATTGGGCGATCCGGTGCGCGAGGCCATGGTCAGCGCGCTGGCCGACGGCAAGGCGCTGCCGGCGGGCGAGCTTGCGGTGGTTGCCGGCATTTCGCCGCAAGGCGCCAGCGCGCATCTGCAGAAGCTGGTGGATGCGCGCGTGCTGTCGGTGTGGGCGCAGGGCAGGTTCAGATATTACCGGATCAGGGACGACGACGTCGCGGCGCTGATCGAGAACCTGGTCGATCTTGCGGCGAAAGCCACTGCCGGGCGCAAGCGCGCGATGCCCGCCGAGCAGCTCAGGCAATCGCGCACCTGCTACCATCATCTGGCGGGCCAGCTCGGCGTGCTGCTATCGAATGCGCTGGTGCGCCGCCGCCTCGTCATCATCGGCGGCCGCGATGGTCGCGTGACCGAGCAGGGGCTGGCTTGGTGCCGCGCCGAAGGGATCGATTTCGATCCGGCCCGGCAGCCGCATCTGCGGCTCTGCAATGACTGGACCGAGCGCGTGCCGCATCTCGCGGGTCCGTTCGCCAATGCGGTGTTGGCGCGGCTGGTCGAGATGCGCGGCGTTGCGCCGCATCGGATTCCGCGCGCGTTGCGGATCACCGACCGGGGGCGGGCGTTCTTCGATCGGCTTGGCGTCGAGGTTCCATTCTGAAGCCGCGGGACGGTGAAACTAGAGCTTCAGTTCTGATTGAATCAGAACCGAAGCTCTAGATTCTTATTTTGACGCGTTTTCTTCACGCGAACCGGTGTCCACTTCGCTCGAAAACGCTCTACCGGCCGTCCTCGACCTCGGTCTCCGGGCGGTCGTTGCCGGAGGCGGTTTCGGTCAGCCATTTGCCGTCCGACGTCTCGTACTGGATCGCCTCGGTGCGCCCGGGAACGCGCTGCTCGTTGGCGGCGCGCCGGGCGGCGGTAAGCGCCGCGGCATGGGTTGGAAACGGTTCCGAGAACACCCCGTTGACGGTATAGGCCCAGCCGCCATCGTGCTGGACGACCTTGTAAATCACGTGGCTCATCCGGAACCTCGCTGCGCCGTGGACGATGAGGCTGCCAGAATAGACCACGATGTCGTATTTTGCAGCAGCCGATCGTCCTTGAGACACAAGCCCCGAGGTGCGGGCGAGGGAGACCGACATGTGCCGCAATATCAAGACGCTGTTCAACTTCGAGCCGCCCGCCACCGAGGACGAGATCCACGCCTCCGCGCTGCAATTCGTGCGCAAATTGTCCGGCTTCAACAAGCCGTCGCAGTCCAACGAGGCCGCCTTCAACCTTGCCGTGACCGAGGTCTCGGACGCCGCGCGCAGGCTCCTGATCTCGTTGCAGACCACGGCGCCGGCGCGCGATCGCGAGGTCGAGGCGGAGAAGGCGAGGGAGCGTTCGCGGCTGCGGTTCGGCTGAGGCGAGGGCATTCCGTGATGCAGGTCACGGAACGGCGCCATGCCCCCAGGCATCATGGCCGTTCACCCCGGTCCCGGAGCAAACGCCATGAAGCCTGCCGCCCTGCTCACATTCTGCTCGATTGCGTTCGCCGTTCTCTGGACCTGCGGCATGCTGTGGTCGAGCGGCACGATCGACCTCGCCAACGTCGTCATCCTGTCGGCCTGCGGGGCGTTCGCGGGTGTTGCCTGGTACTACGCGATGCGCTGGGTGTTCCAGTTGATGCAGCTCGCACGGCCGTCTGATCCTCCGGCCAATCCCGGCGCGGAGCGGTAGGCATCGGGCACGACACGGACATAGCTGGCCGCGTCGTCGCGCGATGAAGAAGGGTTACTTCTTGTCCTTCTTGCGGTGCTTCTTCTTTTTCTTGTGATCGTCGTCCTCGTCGTCATCGTCAGCGAAATCGATCGCGTCGACCTCGAGGGCGATCGCCTCGGCTGCCGCGCGCTCGGCGGCATCGCGTTCGGCAAGCTCTGCGGCTTCACGCTCCTTGGTGCGCTTGTAGTCTTCCCAGGCGTCGAAGATCATGTGCAGCCACGGCATCACCTGCTCGATCGACGGCAATTGGCCGGGCGGGCCGGCTTCACCGCGCGGGCCGGCCGGACCCTGCGGGCCCTGTGGACCTGCTTCGCCGCGCGGACCCTGCACGCCAGCCTTGCCTTGCGCCCCAGGCTTGCCCTGCGGGCCGGCCTTTCCGACCACGCCGGCCTTGCCCTGCGGACCCGGCTTGCCGCGCGCACCTTCCGGCCCCGGCCGCCCCGGATGTCCCTGCGGTCCGGGCTTTCCCGGCTCGCCCTGACGGCCCTGCGGCCCCTGCGCCCCTCGTGACCCCTGGCGGGAAACTGTCTCGTCAGCCACTGATATGCTCCGTCGCGATTTGAAGCCGCTTGTAACAGAGGTTGGAGGACGGCTTCAATTCTGCCTGCCGGCGCAGGTGCAAGCGATCAACAGTCATAATTCCATGCGTATATGACAGCGGAGGGCGCGTTGCGGGTTCTGATCGGCATGTACCGCGAAGCCGCGGGCGCACCGCAACCGCTCGACATCGTCGTGACGCGGCACGATGTGCTTGACGAAGCGGCCTTTCGCAGCACGGGTGTGCTCGAGCTCTATGAAGAGCTGTTTCCTGAGAGCGAGCGCGACAGCCCGGACGACATCGTGCGCTGGCTGTTGTCGGATGATGTCGGCGAGCGGCGTCACTTCAGCGTCGGCGGCCGCGAGATGTCCTATCGTCTCGACTCGCGCTGCTTCATCCTGCGCGCCGGCGCCGGCCGCGCGGTTGGGCTCGGCTTCTTCACCTACGATCACGCAAGCGACCTGATCTTTTGCAACCACGTCGGCATCGCAAAGGCGTGGCGCGGCGGCGGCCTGGCGCGCGCGTTCTATCGCGAGATGGTCGCCATGCTCGATGCGCTGTTTCCGAACAATATCGGCGTGGTGCTCGAGGTCGAGCCATTCGATCGCGATCGCGTGGCCGCGATCATCGCCGATATCGAGCGTTCGGGCAGGCGGCAGCTCGCGGCGGACGAGCAGGCCGAGATTCGCCGATTGCTCCGCGTCGGCTGGTACGACAAACTCGACTATGCCATGCTTTGCGACGCGCGGGCGATGCAGCCGCTTCTGTGCCGCTCGCCATGTCTTGATCCGTCCCTGCCGACATCGGATTGGGCAAAGGCAGAGGAAAACTACTGGCTGATGTGGCAGGCGCGGACCGGCGCACCCTCGGTGGAGATGCGCGCAGGTCGGCTCTGGCATAGCGCCGTCAGCGCGATCTATGTCGAGATCCTCGCAAAATCGTTGGTCGCGGCGGATCCGAACGGCCGGCGCCGCTATTGGGACTATGCGACCGCGCTGGTGGCCGAGACGCTGCAACGTACAGCGACGGCCGACGTGGGTCTCGCACGCTGCCTCGGTGACGAGGACAGCGCGTTGCTATCGCGCTGGCGGCGCCTTGCGATCGACCTGCCGATCTGACTAGTGTCCCGAATCCGAAGTTCGTATCATTCGCCGCACCTTCGGAGCGAACTTCGGATTCGATAAGGACACTAGCAAACTTATGATTCTAGTGTGCTTTATGAATGCGAAGTTCGTGAAAGCGGCTGCCGCGAAATCGCACGAACTTCGCATTCAGCACACTAGGCCGCGGCGTGCTCGCTGTGCGGCACGTCGATGCCGTCGGCCGAATATTCGCGGATCTTGTTCCGCAACGTCCGGACCGACAGTCCGAGCACGCGCGCGGCGCGGGTGCGATTGCCGTCGCAGCGCGCGAGCGTTTGCAGCACCAGTTCCCGCTCGACCTCGTCGACGGTCGCGCCGATCAGCAGTGGGACGATTTCATTTGGAGCCAGCGACGGCAGCAGTGCTTCCGGCGACGGTACGGTGGACGCGTAAGACATGAAACTCCTCCCGATCAACGCCCGCCTCGTCGATGAGGCGGAGACATCGAGAACCAACTACCCCGTAGATCAACGGTGTGCCGGTTTGGTTAACAATTCCTTAACGCGTCCATAACTCTCTGCTTTGTAAGCAAAATACCCAGAAATCGCCACGATTGCGGTTCCATCCGTCACAGTGTCCGGTAGCCGCCATCGACCATCACGATCGATCCCGAGACGTAGGCCGAGAGGTCCGAGGCGAGGAAGATCGCGGGGCCGACGATGTCCTCCGGCTTGCCGGCGCGGCCGAGCGGGGTGTGGTCCATGAAGACCTTCACGAGATCGGGATTGGTGGCGCGCACCTTCTCGTTCAGCGGCGTCTCGATGAAGCCGGGGCCGATCGCGTTGACGCGCACACCGTCCTTGCCGAGCTCGGCGGCCAATGCCTTGGTGAAACCGAGCACGCCGTGCTTGGAGGCGGTGTAGGCCGGTGAACTCGGCGTGCGCAGATGCACGAAGGACTGGATCGAACCGATATTGACGATGCGTCCCTTGTTCTTGCGCAGCGGTGCGAGGAAGGAATGCGTCACGTTGAAGACGCCGGTGAGATTGATCGAGATGATGTCTTCCCAATCCTTGATCACGGCTTCGTCGGTTCCGAGCATCCCGTTGCGGCGCGCGATGCCGGCATTGTTGACCAGGATCGAGACAGCTCCGACCTTGTCGGCGATTTGCTTCGCCATCGCGATGCAGGCGTCGAGATTGGTCACGTCGAGCGCAAAGCTCTCCGCCTTGCCGCCCGCGTTGCGGATCTCCCTGGCCGCTTCCGCCGCCGCATCGCCGTTCATGTCGAGCAGCACCACGTGCGCACCCTCGCGGCCGTAGCCCGCGGCGATGGCACGCCCGATGCCCGAGCCTGCACCCGTGATGACGGCGATGTGATTGTCGAGAAGGGCCATGGTGTTTCCTCGTTCTGATTTATGAGCGTTGCCGACAACACTATTCAAAACTGCGCCAACCGAAACGCCAAGCCGCGTTTGCGCGTTGCTGTTATCCGGATTCGGATGACAGTACGGACCGATCATGGACCCGCATATCAGACACTGGAAAGTCGCGATCGAGCGCTTCTGCGCGGCGCCTGATCCCGACTATCGCGAAATGGCCAAGATGATCGCCGAGATCGCCACCACCGACATCGACGAAACGCTGCGGCATGCCGCCGCACAGGTGCTGCCGATCCTGCGCCAGGCGGCGCTGAAATCGGCCGACCGTCGCACCCAATCGATGGCACTGCGCCGTCTCGGAATCGTCAGCGACGTGCTGCACATGCTGTCCGCGCCGCAATTCGGGCGGCGTGGCCTGGCGCCGAAGGCGCTGACACAGGAGGAGCGCTACCGGCAATTGCTCGGCTTGCCGCTTGGCCGCCGCCTCGCGGCGACCGAAGTCCATCAGGCGTTCAAGCGCGCCGCCAAGACGGTGCATCCCGATGGTGGCGGCAACGGCCCGGCATTCCTCGAACTCGCCGCGGCGCGTGACGCGCTGATCAAGCATCACTGACGCGCGATGGCGAACGGCCTGACAGACCAGGGCGGACGCCGCGCTGTTGCGGCGTGTCCGCCCTTTGCGTGATCGGGGGCGCTCAGAACAAGCAGGTGCCGTTGTTGAGCAGGCCGGTCTTGTAGCTGAAAGCGGCGTCGAAGGTCGGCAGCTCCTCGCTGACGACGGCGTAGTTCGCCGGCCACGGCGTGGTCGGAATGCTCTGGTCCCAGATC
The DNA here is from genome assembly GCF_042258615.1 of Bradyrhizobium sp. Pha-3. GTDB lineage: Bacteria > Pseudomonadota > Alphaproteobacteria > Rhizobiales > Xanthobacteraceae > Bradyrhizobium. The sequence goes on from NZ_CP170152.1 coordinate 2,055,283, forward strand.
TGGCAGAAGCCGGTGTCTTGCCAGCGGATCAGATGATAGGGCGTGGCGCTGGCCGGGCTTGCCACGGCAAGCACGGACACGGTGGCCGCAATGGTAGCGCAGGCAATCGCAAGACGACGCATGGGAAATCTCCGGTTTGAAAAAGTGAATGCTCCGCGGGAAATCCTGAAGCTCTGGGGCCGGTCGCCCCGGACATGCAGTAAGTGTTGCAACCACGGGAACAGGTTCAACACCGGTTGTGCGGACATTCCGGTCACCAATGGGCGCCAGCTGTGCCAAATTGCGCCGGACGACGCGCTTGCTACAGTCGGCGCGTTGCGATTCGCGCCCGCGTCGCGACGCGGGCAATTCGACGTGAGCCAATCCCGGGGAGACCGCACATGAAACTTTCATCGACCCTTCGCGCCGCGCTGGTTGCACTGATGGCCTTCGCCGGCCTCGCTGTCTCCAGCGCCGCGCGCGCCGACAGCGGCTTCGTGACGCTCACGATCTACAAGGCCGGCTGGTTCATCGGCGGCTCCGGCGGCAGCGGCGTGTTGACGTTCCGCGGCCGTTCATATCGGCTGTCGACCGGCGGTCTCGATTACGGTCTGGTGTTCGGCGGCTCGAAGACGGTGCTGCGCGGCCGCGTCAGCAACATCAATCGTCCGTCGGACGTTGCCGGCGTTTATGGCGCAGCGGGTGCCGGGCTTGCGCTCGGCCGCGGTGCGCGCGCGATCGTGCTGACCAATCAAAAGGGCGCCGTGCTCGAGCTGACCGGTCACCAGGTCGGCCTGATGGCCAATGCCGATCTGAGCGGGCTTGCGATCACGATGCGGTAGATGGGGTGAAGCGGCACCAGCAAGCAACTGATCGACGAGCCGGATCTGCAGCGCAAGTATCTCTCCGTCATCCTGAGGAGCGCGTCTTCGCGCGTCTCGAAGGATGCACGGCCCGGCTGGTGGCCGATTCATCCTTCGAGGCTCGCTTCGCTCGCACCTCAGGATGACGGAGCTAGAGGATTATGGCTCCAGGGCCAGCGTGCCTGCGTGATTTCGGAATATTGGAAACGTATCCGTGAGTTGCCCGACGTGTCAAGTCGAGCGCCGGCCACCGCCGGCTACTTTGCATGGGGTTGTTTTCGATATTTTTGTCTGGCTAATCGCGCGAGCCGCCTCGGGCCGGGACGAGGCGGCGTTCACTTGAACAGATGCAGCGCTGCGTATTGCAGCAGTATGATGGTCTTGCCGTCGACGATGCGGCCATCGCTGATCATGGCGAGCGCGTCGTCGATCGCAAGCTCCAGCACCTCGATGTCCTCGCCCTCGTCGGCGAGCCCGCCGCCATCGCTGACGCGCATCGCGGCGTCGTATTCGGCGACGAAGAAATGCAGCTTCTCGGTCACCGCGCCCGGCGTCATGAAGGCTTCGAACACCTTGCGCACATGCGCGAGCCGGTAGCCGATTTCTTCCTCCGCCTCGGCGCGAATGCGTGCTTCCGGCGCAGCATCGTCGAGCATGCCGGCGGCGGCCTCGATCAGGAGATCATCATAGCCGTTGGCGAAAGCGGGGTAGCGGAACTGGCGTACCAGCACCACGGTGCGGGCGCTCAAATTGTAGGGCAACAGCGCCGCGCCGTTGCCGCGGTCATAGACCTCGCGCACCTGGGTCTGCCATTCGCCATTGCTTCGGCGGTAGTCGAAGGTCGCGCTCTTCAGTTCGTAGCGGCGCTTCGAAAGCAGCTGGACGTCCTTGACGCGGACGCGGTCGGCGATGCTCATGCGTAACCCTTCAATTCCGTCACGACGTCGTTTCGCGGCCGTCGAGCCATTTGGCCAGCATCACCGAGGTCGACTCCTCATAGCCGAGCGATTGGTAGAATGCGCCGGCCTTGGCGTTCTCCCGGCGCACCAGCAATTGCAGCTTCGGCACGCCGGCCCGGCGCAGCCAGTCCTCAGCCGCCGCCATGATCGCGCGGCCAAGCCCCTTGCCCTGGCTGTCGGGGTCGACCGCGACGTAATAGACCCAGCCGCGATGGCCATCATGGCCGACCATCGCGGTTGCGACGATCGTGTTCGAGCTGCGGCCGACCAGCACGGCCGAGCCCGGACCGCGCCGCGCCAGCGCGATGTCAGCGGTCGGATCGTTCCACGGCCGGGTCAGGCCGCACGCCTGCCACAGCGCGACGACAGCGGCGATATCGGCGTCGGTGATCTCTGCAATGGCGAGAGAGCAGGGCGTTGTCGCCTGCACGGTCACAACACCTTGCCCGGGTTCATGATGCCGAGCGGATCGAGCATCGCCTTGACCTGCCGCATCAGCTCGATCGCGACCTTGTCCTTGACGTCAGGCAGTTCGTCGCGCTTGAGCACGCCGATGCCGTGCTCGGCCGAGATGGAGCCGCCCATCCGCAGCACGATCTCGAACACCACGGCATTGACTTCGTGCCAGCGCGCCAGGAAGTCGGCCGCATTGGCGCCGACCGGCTGGCTGACATTATAGTGGATGTTGCCGTCGCCGAGATGGCCGAACGGCACCGGCCGCGCGCCCGGGATCAGCTTCACCACCGCCGCATTGGCCTCCGCGATGAAAGCAGGCACGGCCGCGACCGGCACCGAGATGTCGTGCTTGATCGAGCCGCCCTCCGGCTTCTGCGCCGCCGACATCTCGTCGCGCAGCTTCCAAAACGCCTGGCGCTGGCTCAAATTGGCGGCGATGACAGCGTCGTCGACGATGCCGTCTTCCATGCCCTGGGCGAGGATCGCCTCCAGCGCATCGCGCGCATCGTCGCGCGAAGACGACAACTCCATCAGCACGTACCAGGGGTGCTTGCTCTCCAGCGGATCGCGGATGTCGATGCCGTGGCGGATCGAGAAATCGACCGCGATGTCGGCGAGCAATTCGAAGCTCGTCAGGCTGCCTGCCGCCTCGTTGCGCGAGATCGACAGCAGCTTCAATGCCGCCGCCGGCGACTTCAGGCCGACATAAGCGGTCTCGACCGCGCGGGGCTTCGGAAACAGCTTCAAGGTCGCGGCGGTGATGATGCCGAGCGTACCCTCGGCACCGATGAAGAGGTTGCGCAGGTCGTAGCCTGTGTTGTCCTTCTTCAGCTTGGACAAGGCGTTGAGTACGCGGCCATCCGCGAGCACGACCTCGACGCCGAGGGCCATCTCGCGCGCCACGCCGTAGGCGAGCGCTCCGGTGCCGCCGGCATTGGTCGAGAGGTTGCCGCCGATGGTGCAGCTGCCTTCCGCGCCGAGCGACAGCGGGAACAGCCGGTCGACGTCGGCTGCCTTCTGCTGCGCGATTTGCAGCACCACGCCGGCCTCGCAGGTCATGGTGTTGGATTCGACATCGATGTCGCGGATCTTGTCGAGGCGCCGCAGCGACACCACGACCTCGCCATGATGCGGCGTCTGGCCGCCGACCAGGCCCGTGTTGCCGCCCTGCGGCACCAGCGCGATCCTGTGCTCGCTCGCAAGCTTGCAGATCGCGGCGACTTCGGCGGTCGAGCCCGGGCGCAGCACCAGCGGCGAGCGGCCGTGAAACAGGTCGCGCTCCTCGGTCACGTATGGCTTGATGTCAGCGGGATCGGTCACGGCATATTTGTCGCCGACGATGGCGCGGAATTTTGCAAGCAATTCGGGCGGAAGCGGCGGCACCGCTGATTGGACGATGTTCATTTCTTCTTGGTCTTTCACTCAGTCGGGATCTTTACCTGGGCATGACCTCTGCGCAAACGCTTCGCGTTTGTCGCGGGGAAAACCGGCTCGCACTTTTCCGGGTCATGCTTGTTACCGCCCAACCGCTGCGCGGCGCAGCCGGTCATTGATCGCTTCGCCCAACCCGTCCTCGGGTATGGGCATCACTGCGATAGCATCTGCGTTTCTCTTGTCGAGCGTACGAAGGTAGCCGAACAGATTGGCGGCGGCCTCGGCAAGATCGCCGCGCTCGGACAGGTTCATCTCCACGGAGGCGCATTCGCGTCGCCCGACCTTGACCGGCCCGAACGCCAGCAAGGCTTCGCCGACATGGACGTCGCTGGCATTGAGCCGGACCGGTGTCCGCGGCGCATAATGCGAGGCGAGCATGCCCGGGGCGATCGGCTGAGCGTCGCTCTCGGCGTCCTGCGGCGGCGATTGCAGCGGATGACCGAGCACACGCTCGATCTCGGCGCGCGTCAGCCCGCCCGGCCGCAGCAGCACGGGATCGGAGAAGCAGCCGACGATGGTGGATTCGACGCCGACCTCGACCGGGCCGCCGTCGACGATCATGTCGATCCGGCCCGCCAAATCGACGTTCACATGCTCGGCCGTGGTGGGCGAGACATGGCCGGAGAGATTGGCCGACGGTGCTACCACGGCACCGCCGAACGCCTTGATGATGTCGCGCGCCACCTTGTGGGCCGGAATGCGGATAGCGACCGTATCGAGCCCAGCGGTCGCGAGCTCGGCGACCGGGCACGAGAGCGCCTTCGGCAGCACCAGGGTGAGGGGGCCGGGCCAGAACGCTTCCGCCAGTCGCAACGCTTGCCCATTGAACAGGGCGATGCGGCGCGCGGCGCCAAGATCGGCGACATGGGCAATCAGCGGATTGAAGGCCGGCCGGCCCTTGGCCTCGTAGAGCCGGGCGATCGCGGAGGCGTTGCCGGCGTCGGCGCCGAGCCCGTAAACCGTCTCGGTCGGAAACGCCACCAGGCCGCCCTCGGCCAGGACCCCGGCGGCGGTCGCCGTGGCGGCCGCGCCGGCGGGCAATACGTGCGTTTTCAGGCCTGTATCCACTGTGACTAGATTCCTCAATTGGGCGCCTTGTGATCCCTTGCGGTCCCCGAAACCCGACGCTATAAGCCGGCCTCTTAGTCGGAGTGTGGCTCAGCCCGGTAGAGCACTGCGTTCGGGACGCAGGGGTCGCAGGTTCGAATCCTGCCACTCCGACCATTCTTCCAAGCACTTATAGTTTCGCCGTTTTTTGTGCGCAATGAAATGCGCAACGATTTGAGGCGCGGCAGCCATGTCTGCCTCCCTCGAGGCACGCGCCAAGCGGCCACCTGCGACGACCCTACGCTTGTCGAAACCGGAAAAAGAACGATCGGGAAGCGCGAGGGAACTAGCCCCTAGCACGATGCTACGTAGAACATCGTCAAGCACCACAAGTCCTCCTCGGACCTACGAGCTGATCTTGAGCCCATCAAAGCACGAATAGCTCGGGACGAGTAGTGCTCAGCTCAGCACCTGCCCCCAAACGCTTCCGCCGCTCCTTCCTGAAAGTCCGGGTGGTGATGGCCGTAGTTGGCCTCCAATTGCTCAACCGTCATTCCGAGCCAGCCCGCCGCTTCCCACATGTCGACGCCCGCCTGCATCAGCCATGTCGCCGCAGTATGACGCAGTGAGTGCCGGACGACATCATCGCCCAGCCCGGCATCCTCCAGAATACCTTTCCAAGCTGTTCTGATCTTGCCGGCAAGCGGCAGGCCGTCGTGCATGCGGTTCACGACGAACCGGATTTGGTCACCCGCTCTCATGATCCCCGCGGCGCGGAGTTCTTCCGACCGGGCGTGGTCGATCCTGCGCCAACGAACCAAGTGCGGACGGAGGCGGCTAGCGATCTTTGCTGGCGGCCGCCGTTTCTTGGTCGACCGCTCCAGCACCCCTTTGCCCTGGTAGACCATCGCCTCCAGGTTCATCCACGGATGGGTTGTTGTAGGCAGCCACTGAGTGCGGCGGATGGTCTCTTCGCGACGAGCGCTGTACATGCCAATCAGGCAGAAGCGCGCCGCAGGATAGCGACGACAAATGATCCAACGTTCTCGACGCAAGAGCGCGCCATTCTCGCTGCGCTTCCATGTGTCCCGCTCGATATCCCACACGTAGCCAATCGCTGCTCCGAGCAGGCGTGCCGCCTCGTTGCGAGTCAGCCAGCGGTGTCGTCCTTCTGCCTTGGGAGGAAGCGTGATCTTTGGAACGACACTGAGCGTGTGCTCCGCATGGTAGGCGTTCACAGCCGCTCGCAAATCCTCGAGCCGCCGCCGCGCGGTTTGATCGGAGACTGTCCCATTGCGCGGCTTAATGCCGGTTTTCCTATTATTGTCGTTCGCAATGCCGGTTGACCAATCGACAAAGTCGCGACAGAGCTGCGCTTTGAGCTCACTGACGGTTTTATCGCCAAAGAAGTTGTTGAGATCGAGCAGTCGAATAAGGAGCAGGTCATGTTGCAACCACGCGCGCTCGTCATCTTTGTCTTTCGGCCGCTTTGAAATCTCGTAAGCTGTAAGGACGTCGGCTATTGCTAGGGCGCTCGGGTCAGTTGCGCCGATGGTGCTGGTATGCCGCTCCCCGATGTAGGTCTCGAGCGCCTTCGCAGCCCCGTCAATGTCTTCGCGGTTGCAGCCTGTGCGGATTTGCCGGCCACGATCGAGGATGATCCAGGTTGCGTCGTTCTCTCTAAACCAGAGCCGTGGCGGCTTGGCTTTGCGGCCCGGCATGACGGTTTCACCAATTTGCGGATTGCGCGAGGTGTCGTCAAATCTTTGCCGGCCACTTTGGCGATTTCAAGCGTCCCCACGGCCGCAGCCCTGCGCAGCGATGACAATGTCAGCGGACCGTGCGGAAAAAACACAGCGGTAGCCTCAAAAAGGGTCATTGCTTCGTCCTCATCCCATTGGGCGGGATGGGGCCGCGCCTTCGCGCGGGCGAGTTTGTCGATCTTGCGCTTTGACATGTGTTGGGCAAGGTACTCATGAGTTGGCGAGGCCTTCGGCTCGGCCGCAAGGTCCAAGGTATGCGAAATCTGTTCTCGGAAAGCTTCACTGTTTGGCTAGCGATGGCAATCGGCGGCTGCGGAGTACAAATCGGACCGGTTGAGCCTCTTGATCAGTGAGTCACAGGAGTACCGACCGGCGGAGCCGTCGCTGTGTCCCATGCCCGGCGGATCGGGGCGATCACGTGGAATCAGGAAGCGAGCAGGGGAATCGCGTCCCGGAATTGGTGCGACGGGGACGGAAAGCCGTGCAGCAGCAGCGATTTCACCGGATCTCCGGCCTCGCGCTAGAATATCTTCCTCCCGCGACGTCGGCATATCGGTACGACACTTGACCGGCCGTCGCTGCGGTCGTGAACGACCAAAGAGCGAACGAAACGAAGACCGTCCGTGTCTTGAGTGGGATCGACATCGCATCTGCGGCCTCGCATCATCGGGGGCTTGGCGAGCCGGGTATTCCGCAACGCGTCCGCGGCCGGTCACCGCACGGTAGTTATCGTCGACGGATAAGTGATATTCGGATCGAGGATGTGTTCGCCGGCAAAATCGGCGTTGCTCGGCGGCTGTCAGGAGACGGCTCCAGTCACGATGCAAACGCCTCCGCCGATCGGCCACCCAGTCTTTTCGCCATACCGGGTAGGACACCGTTAGACGGCTCGGTTCCGCTATTAGTTTTAAGATATATTTTGGATTTATGAGGTAAAGCTAATACGCAGTATTGCGTATAACTCATACTTCGCATACATATTCTAAAACTCATAAAGGAGGCGTCCCATGATTTTGAAGACAATCAACGATTTGGGACTGGCCATGAGACAGGCCCGTCAGGAGCGGAACCTGACCCAGAAGCAGCTCGCCGCCAAGCTCGGAACCAATCAGGAATGGATCTCCCAGTTCGAAACGGGCCGCCTCGAGAATCCAAGCCTCGGGACGGTGCTCAAGGCGATGGCCATTCTGGGGGTGGATCTGAGCATCGACAGCTTTCCAAAGTCCGTTCGAGACGAGCCCTTGGACACCGGTGACCTCGCGCTCGACGAGCCAAGCTTCCTCAAAGGACCGGGCCGATGAGCAAATTCCTGAATGTCCTGATGGGCGGCGTCCCAATCGGTCGCATTGAGCAGATGGATAGCGGCGTACTGGGCCTCGAGTATGCCGACCGCTGGCTCGTGGCGGATAGGATCCAGATTCCGCTGTCTATGTCCCTGCCTCTCGCCGCCAAGAAGCACTCAGGCGCCAAGGTGGCCAACTATCTCTGGAATCTGCTTCCGGACAATGACCAGACTCTGCAGAAGTGGGGGCAGATCTACGGCGTATCGCCGAACAGCGCGTTCGCTCTACTGTCCAAGGTCGGAGAGGACTGCGCGGGCGCGATCCAGATCGTTACCGACGAATGGATGGCCGCCAATGCTGACTCCGCCGGTGAGGTCCAGTGGATCGACGAAGCGGAGGTCGGAGACCGCCTCAAGCGCCTGCGCGAGGAGAGGACGTGGACGGGACGCCGCGACAGCGACCGGGGGCACTTTAGTCTCGCCGGCGCGCAGCCAAAGATGGCCTTGCTGTTCGACGGAAAGAGGTGGGGTGTACCGAGCGGCCGCCGCGCGACCACGCACATCCTCAAGCCGCCCATGCCTCATCTCCGAGGCACGACCGAGAACGAATACGCATGCCTGCGTCTGGCGCGCCGCGTAGGAATCACTTCAGCCGAAGTAAAGGTCGGAAAATTCGGTGAAGAGGTCGCGGTCGTCGTCACCAGATACGACCGCGAGATCGGCACCGACAGTGTGGTCCGACGATTTCACCAGGAGGATATGTGCCAGGCGCTCGGCGTGCATCCCGCCACGAAGTACCAGAGCGATGGCGGTCCCTCGATTGAGCAGATCTCCAACGAAGTGCTGCGTTATGCCACCGATCCCGAGGCGGACAAGGCGAAGTTCGCCGAGATGATCGCGTTCAACTTCTTGGTGTTCGGTACCGACACCCACGCGAAGAACTTCTCGGTCGTCCATCTTCCGGGGCGGAGGATGTATCTCGCGCCGATGTACGACGTCCTGAGCTTCGTACCCTACGACGACGACGAACACGAGCGGCGCAGGCTGCGGATGGCGATGAAGATCGGTGGCTACTACAAGTTTTCCGAAATCCAGCCGCGGCATTGGGAGCGCCAGGCGAAGCTTATGCAGATGGATCCCGACGAGATGATCGCGCGGTTGGCCGCGCTCGCCGAGCAGATACCGGACGCGCTGAGCGACGTCGTGAAGGAAGCGCGGGACCGCGGACTGAAGGAACCGGTGCTCGATGCGATGCTAGACGGCATTTCGGTACGCTGCGAGGTAATCGTAAAACAATACGGAGCGACCGCCGCGCCGGCACCGTGACCTGTGATGCTCTTTTGCGGTTGCCGCCCGAAGTCAGCGACCTGGGACGGGCGAGACACCGTCTTCGAGGCCATTGTCGCCGTCGTCCAGCGCCAGGATATCGTAGGTCCTGAGCCGATCCTGGAGTCATCAAGATCACGGCAGAGTGATCGGCGGTTGTGTGTGTCCACGCATTGAGGGAGCTGGAGCCATAACTCACTGATTTATTGAATTGAGGTGAATGGTGGACGCACAAGGGATAGAACCTTGGACCTCTCCCGTGTGAAAGTCCGATGTGGCGATCAGACAAATATTGCCAGCCGCCCAAACTTATAGAGAACAATTGACGCGTTCGCAGGCCAAGGTCGATCAACTGTCGCGCGATAAGGAAACCGGCGAACGAAAGCAGCTAGCTCTCATGGGTTCTGCAGAAGATCGCAAGAATCCTGGGAAAAGCGCTATGACGATTTCGCGGGCAGAGGTGATCACAACGGTCGAGCGGCGGCGTCGGTGGTCGCAGGATGAGAAGGAACGGCTAGTTGCAGCATCGCTCGAGCCCGGAGCCACTGTTTCCGAGGTGGCTCGCATAGCCGGCCTTCATGTGAGCCAGCTGTTCAGGTGGCGCAAAGAGCTTTGCAAGCACGGTGATACGAGTATAGCGCCGTTGGTGCCGGTCGAGATTGGGCCGTCTGTGCCGCCGCGAGATGTGGCCGAAGCGCCACTGACGACGGCGCCGGCGCGTCGACGGAGGAGCCAGGGCATCATCGAGATTGATCTCGGTAGCGGACACCGCATCCGGGTCGACGGTGACGTTGATGGAGACGCGCTGCGGCGAGTTATGGCCGCGATCGCGGGCTCGGCGCAAGCTGTCACACTAATGCAAAGGGTCCGTCGCGGAGCGGATGAAGACGGAATTCGATCCGGAAAGGAGGGATTTCGAAGTACCGCTTTGCGATCGTGCATTCGCGATTTTGAAGCGGTCATTCTGATGGATGCTGCTTCTGATGCCTACACGTTCCCCGGGGGGCGAATCCCACTCTCTACGCCATCAGGCTAAAGAGTAGCGAAAAGTCCCGGAAATAGCGCACTTTCTGCAGATCCGCCTGGCGGTCTGTGTAGCAGGTGTGTGTAGCAGTCCTTGGGGGTGCAAGTCACCCCGCAAATGCACTGCGTTCCTCGGTCAGACGTCCCTCCGGTGTCGATACCTGCATTATTGAGTGGCCAGAAGAGCTCGCAGCTTCCCAAGCTGCATACGAGGGTTCGATTCCCTTCGCCCGCTCCAATCGGCTTTCCCCTTTAAAACATGGCCATTTCGAGCGTTTTCGGCTCCGAAATTCCGTCGTTTTCGAAAATCTTGTACAAGCCCCGTACAAAAATCTTCCCGAAAATCTAGCGGACCGGGCGCCGGCAGGTCCGACAGCCCGGTGATCGTCGCAGCGACCCGACCGAAGAGAGCCGATGGAGAAGTCGTATCGATCCGTAAATTGGAAGGATGAGGCAGAGCAGAGTTCTCGAGAGCCCGCCCACTGTCTGCTCCGCATCGGCGGAGAAACGCCGATCTATCTACGACGGCAATTCCAGCGCCGCCGGAAATATCGGAGGCAGCTTCGGGTCGAGCTCCTCCTGCTCCAAGGTCTTCGCGTTCTCTCGGGAGAGGTAGGCGACCAACTCGAAGATACTTGAATCTGCCGGACAGCGAGCGAGGGTCGCTTTCATCGAGGGTATCGCGCCGAAGGCCTCCGCTATGTCGGGAGTCATGAGGTGCGGGCGGACGTTTCGCCCGATGGCTTGCTCGATGGTCCGGAAGATCCAGGTCCCGTCCGGATCGATGTCGGACCAATGGAAGATCGGGATGTCCATCGGCAGGGCATCGGCGAGCACACGCAGCGCCTGCTGCGTAGCCAGTGACGGGTAACCACCCACATACACGGTCGTCCCTAGACGCGAAGGATCGGCCTCGATGATGTGGCGGTTGAAACTCGCGAAATTCTCGATCGTGAGCAGGTAGGCAGGCGGCTCCCGGAAGCGGATGCGGCCCGCCTCGGTTGGCGCTACACCGAGATAGAGAGGCGTGACTCCCGAGAGATCGGTTGCTTCGAGGTCGACGCGGCCGGCGATCAGCAGCGGCGGGGCGAACCGCTCGAGGCCGATGGCGCGCAGCGCCGCCCGCGGTTTCGCCTCTGGCGGGAGATCGATGATCGCGCCGAGAAGGCGGACGACGGCATTTTCAAGTCGCTCCAGCGTCTTGCTGTTGCCGACTGTCCTTCTCGAGAAGGTCCGATAGTCGACGTTCACGTGCTTGCCGTCGAGGATCGCCTGCGCGAGCACGAACGCGTCGCGAAGGCGATCGGCGTCCGCCGGGGCGAACGCATTCCAAGTCTTGCTCTTGCTCCATGCCGCCGCGATACCCGCCACGGCGTCCTTGAGGTGGGGATCCAGTTCGAGCCCGGCGACGAGCCGCCCGGCGGCGTCCTCGGCGATCTCGGGGGCGGGAGTTCGGCCGACATGCCGATATAGGGAATCGGCCGACGCGAGCCGGATGTGCGCGATCTCGTTTCGTTTGAGCCCGCGGCCGCGCGCCAGGCTCACCGCACCGGCCTCTTCGGCGCGCGAGATCGCCTTCAGGAACGCGTCCGTCGCCACGACCGATACGAACGCTCCGTAATCCGGATAGCCGATCGGACTGGCGGTGCCGGCCTCGAAGCGGTCGAGCAAGTCGCCAAGAAGCTCGTTCGCATCGGTAAAGCGACGCGGCATGGCTACTCCGCCGCGAGCCGCACGGCGAGGTCCGCGTCGGAGATCATGTCGGGATCCATCGCCATCAGTTCCTGCTTGGCCTTTTCCTTCAAGGAGACGACGGTGGCCCTGGACTGTTCGCCGATGCGGTCGACCTCGACGATCGTGTCCATGTGCTCTAGCACGGCCACGCGCTTTTCGAAGGGGGCGGCGATGACGAACTGCAGACCGAGGTTCTTGTAGAAGCTCATCATCTGGCGCTGGTTTCGACCGTCCATCTTCGAGAACGCTTCGTCGAACATGGCGAGTGCGAAGCCCGATGGCTTTCCTGCCCGCCGTTCGGCGCTGCCGTAGACCGCCGCCAGCGACGCGCCGATCGCGACGTAGATCGGCACCTGCTGCTCGGCTCCGGACCCAGTACCTCGGCGCTGCTCCCATCGGGTCGAGCGCCCCGTCACGACGTCCTCCATATGGATCTCGAAGGTGTAGAAGTTCCGGTAATCCTCGAACTCGGTGAAGTCCTTGTCCGGATCCTCGAGCAGCGCTTCGAGCGCCAGAATCGTGTCCTTGTGCGGAAAGCCCTCCGGCACGTCACCGCGGAAGAGCATGTCGAGCGCTTCCGGCGAGGTCTTGCCGATCTCGATGATTTTGAGGATCGGCTGGAATTCGACGACCTGGGTCCGGTGGAACGAGTAGCGTTCGTTGTGGAACGGATGCATGTGCAGGCTGCGGTTCAGCGACTGCAGGTCACGCTCCATCTTGCCGATGCGCGAGGTCAGAGCGTTGATGAACTCGCCGCGCAGCAACGTGGCTGCCTTCTCGGCCGCATCGCGCGCCTGCCGTTCGTACTGACGCAGTTCGTTGGACTCGATGTCGTCGATAAGCAGATCCATCCACGGTTTCACTTCCCGGAGAGGTTCGCTCTCGATGCCGATCTGCGACTGCGTTCCGAATTCTTCGAAGTAGCCGTCGAGGAATTCGCGCACGCGGCGCTCGATCCGTCCGCGTTCGGCGTCCGCGGCTTCGGTATCCTTCACCGCCTTCTCGGCGATGGCGCGGTGCTTCTCCGCCTCGGTCCTCTGCGCGCGGGCGTCGAGACGGGACCGATAGGCGGTCCGCCCCTTGGCCGCGGCGTAGAGCGATCGGTTCTTTGAGAAAAGCGACCAGGCGACCTTCAGATTGAGCTCGGAGCCGGGAACGTTCTCACCGTCGCCGAGCCTGTTCCTTGCCGTCCTCGCTTCGCCGTCGTGCTTGTTGAACGCGTTCTGCTGGGTCTCGCGCTCGCCGATCCTCTTCTGCTTGAGATCGTATTGCGCCGTCCTCTTGCTGCGAAGGCCGCCGTCGCCGGCGCCGTCCAGCGCCGACAGCTCGGCATCCGCCTCGGCCTTCTCGGACAGGGCGGCGGCGTAAGCGGCGGCGTGAGCCTTCAAGTCCGTCGTCGACGTTTCGCACAGCGCCTTGAGGGCCATGAAGGCGTCGTCGGCCACCTGGACTTCCATCGCTGCCTGGTCCAGCGAAGTCGACAGCTCGTCGGCCTGGTCCTGCAGGGCGCGCAACGCGTTCGCCTGAGCGACCTTGCCGATCTTGTGTTGCGAAGGATCGATCGACCGATGCGTTCGCACCAGGCCGTCGTCGTAGAGGCCGTCCTTCATGATCGCGCGACCCGGCCTGTTGAACTGGTCGAGCGTTTCTGCCAACCGCACGGTGCCGTATCTCCGCATGATGAACGACAACGCATCCGGATCGTCGGTGCGGAAGATCGACGGAAACGTTCCGCGGTCCGGTCGGGCCTTGAACTGCTCCAGCTTGTTGAGGCTGACCAGGGAAGTGCGTCGGAATTCGCGACGCCCCTCCTTGAAGATCGAAGTCGCGGCACCGATGTCCGGCCGGTCGACGAAGACCGCGTCGCGGTCGCGGCCGAGCAACGCTTCCGCCGCACCCGCCCATTCGGGGTCGGCAACCTCGATCAACTCGCAGAGCACCCGTGGCGCCATGCCCTTCTGCCGCAACCGTTGGCAGAGTCGTTCGGTGTCCGGTTCGAGATGCGCCCGCGCTCCTCCCGTGGAGTGCTGTCGAATGCGACCCAAAAGTTCGTCGCGCTGCGTGCGTAACTGGGCCGCCTTCGCGATGACCTCCTGACGGGCTTCATCGATCCTGGCGAGCCGTTCCGTTCCGGATGCGATGAGCGCCGTCTCGGCGGTGGAAATTTCCTCGGGGAGGGAGGTGACCGCGGCACGGTCGGCCGCGACGAGCAGATCGTCGACGAGGGGGATGAAATCGTCGAAGCCACGTCCGCGCATCGCACGAAGCGGCTGCAGGCGGCGGATCGCGTCGAGACGAGCCCTGAAGTCCGCGGCGGCTCGCTGCGCGGACTGGTCTGCCACCGATGAAGACTGCTGCAGCGATTTCCTGCCGGTCTTGGCGTCGTGCTCGGCGATGGCTTCGGTGAGGCGCTGGATCTCGTCGTCGATCGCCTTCATGTCGCCCGCGAGGAACTTGAGTTCGTCGGACGCGGTGTCGCGTTGCGCGGTCGCGAGCCGCAGCCTGGTCCTGAAGTCCCGGTTGACCGCGCGGGCGGCCAACCACTCCGCACGCTTGGCGATCCACTGCTCCCGGAACTTCGTCTCCAACGCGTTTTCGAGGGTCGCGATGATCGTCCTCAATTCCTTCAGCGCATCCAACTTGAGGCGCATCTTCCGGATCGTCTCGCTGATGTTCTGGTAGGTCTGGATCGATTCGCGCAGGTCCTTGATCCCGATGGGGCTGTCTTCGAGGATATAGGTCCGGACGAATTGCGTCGCGGTCTGGTTATGGTCCAGCGTCATCGCGTTGACGATCGACTTCTGCAACGCGCTCGCGTTCTGTTCGCCGTAGGGCGCGTGCGGCAGCAGGTGGCGCATGTACTCGCGGACGAAGTCTCCCGCCCGGTCACGGTGATTGACAAAGTATTGATCGCCGACTTTCGTCAGGATGCGTGCGCGCACCTCTTCCCACTGTGCCGGGAATTTCGAGGCCCCGCGCTTTTCGATGAAGTCTTCGGTCGTGAGGATCGTGCCGACGGCGACGAACAGGGCGAGGACCGTCTCCTTGCTGTCCGCCTTTCGTGCCTCGAGCGCCATGCCGATGGTCACCGGCGGACGAAGACCTTCAGTGTCCTCGAAGCCGAGCGAGACGTAGGTGCGCGCATCGTCCCTCCGCCGCTGGTCCTCGCCGAGGGCCCCCAGACAATAGTCGACGACGCTGCGCTTGGAGC
Source organism: Bradyrhizobium sp. Pha-3 (assembly GCF_042258615.1). Lineage (GTDB taxonomy): Bacteria > Pseudomonadota > Alphaproteobacteria > Rhizobiales > Xanthobacteraceae > Bradyrhizobium. The sequence goes on from NZ_CP170152.1 coordinate 2,070,360, forward strand.
CGCTGCGGGATTTTCCGCTGTCGCCCGCGACCGCGTTCAGCCGCAGAAAGCGGCGGTTGCCTCCGGTGAGCACGACTTGGGCCATGTCGAGGATGGTCGACTTGCCGGACCGGTTCTCGCCGAGCACGCCGATATGGCCGTTCACGGGAATGTCGGCGATGTCGAACAGGTGCCAAGCCACCATCGCGAGGTGACGCAATTCCATCATGCCTCGTCCCCTGCGGGCTGGGGCGATCTGGCCTCCTCGCTGCGGGCGTACCGCTCAAGCCGGGTGAGGGCATCGCCGCCGCTGATCAGCTTGATCATCGGCCGGATCCGGATCTCGCAGTCCTGTTGTTCGTTGTCGTAGTCGCCGATCTCGACCAGGCTGCGCTGGGCCGCCTCTTTCAGGATGTCTCGGAAACGGTTGATGCCGATGGCGCCGCCTCCATTCGGTTGCACCATGTCCTTGTAGCGGTCGTGCAGCACGTTCAACGTCGTCACGACGACGGCGCGGTCCTCGACGGCGCCGACGTTGACCTCCTCCTGCCAGTGCGCCGCGAGGACGAGCGTCACGATGGTCTCGTCGAGACGCATGCGCGGCAAAGGCACGTCCTCGTCGATCGCCAGGATTCCAGCCCACTGCGCTTCGGGATCGCGTTGGACGCGGTAACCGCAACTGTCGAAGAAGCCGTCCACGACGTCGCGGAAGCGGCCGTCCATGATCGTGTTGTAGACCGTCCCGGTGCGGGGATCGCCGGCGAACACGAACTGTTTGCGCAGGAGGAAGTGCAGCGCTCTCCGCAGATCGGCTGCCTTGTCCGCGCCGGCGGACCTTTCGATGTTGTCGAATTCGCTAAGCATGGGCCTTGTCCCCGCGCGGCGCGCCCGAGCGCTTGACCACGAAGTTTGCGCATCTGAGCCAGTCGCTATCGTGCGGCGGCGTGTCCGGCGCCTGCTCCAGGTCGAAACCCTTGGCGATCTGGGGGGGGACGTCCCCGGTCAGCGCGTACCGACGAGCGGTATCGAACGCGAGGAAATCGTCCACCGTCTCGATGTCCATGAACCTGGCTTCCTTCGTGCCGAACGGCGGCACCTGACCTTCGAGAAACCGCCTGACGTCCTCGGGACGCGGGGCGATGCGCGCGATGTACTCGAGCCGCAACTGCTTCCGCAGTTCGTACAGCGGGTCCGACGGTGGCACGGCAAGCTCCCTTGCTTCCACGGGGCGGCGCGGCTGTCGGGTCGGCGCCTGATGATGCTCCGACCAAGGGGACCGCAGCGGCTCGATGCTCCATTCGACGCTGGCCCCGTCGTGCCGACCGTCCCGAAGCAGGCGGTCGAGCCGGCGCACCAGGTCGCCGGCGCGGCCGACTAGGCCCTGCGTACCGCGTTCGGCGTACTTGATCGTGTTCCGGACCCGGGCCTCCAGTTGTCGCCTGAAGGTCTCGATGCGCTCGAACATCTCGCCGATCTGTTCGAAGATGTTCTCGATCGCGAGCAGATCGGCGGCGGCGGCCATGCGGCCGTCCTCGACGTCGGGTGCCATGCTGGCCGCGGCGTATTCTTCCGCGAGCACCTGCATCGTCTCGGGGGTGTAGGAGACCTTGCGCGCGAGATCGACGATGGCGTCGCGGAAGCGGTAAGGGTGATTGACCGTGAGGATCGACTCGAAATCCTTGAGGAGAAGCTGGTCGACGAACTCCTCGAAGAAGGCCTCCAGACGGTCGCCGACCGTCTTCGACTCCATGACGGTACGCCGGATCCGCTTGAGGTCGGCGAGGATGGCGCGCAGGCTCTTGGTGAACTGGTCGGCCTGGTTGCGGGCCTCGCGCACGGCGAGCGCCGCTTCCCGCTGCATGCGGTCGGTCACATCCGGCGTGAGCTTCTCGACGGCTTCGAGGTTCAGGCGGATCTGGACGATCAGTCCACCGAACCGCTGCGAAAGATCCCTGTTCAGGCTCGCCAACCGCTGGATGACCAGCAGCGGTCCCATCGCCATGTCGACCGTGACCCGCAGGCCGTATTCTTCCTCTTCGAGCCATCCCGACGCGACCAGGCGGGCATAGAGTTGACGGGCCAGGACTAGCGCCTTGTCGCCTTTTTCCGACGTCGCGGAAACGTCGGCGCGTCGGATGCGGCGACGGCCCGACGAAATGACCTCGGGCAACGTCTCGCCGAAATCGTCGCCCTCGTTCCAATAGGACGCGTTGGCCCGCATGACGTCGTAGATCGCGTGGACCACCTGCTGCGGCGTCGGGAACGCGGGGGCGCCGGTAAAGTAGCGCTCATGCAGATCGAGAAGGCACGCCGCGTAGAGGTGCTTGTGGTCCCTCGAAAACACCAGAAAGGCGTCGTCGTGCAAATGACGGAACAAGGACAAGTGGTACTCCCCAGACCCCGGAGGCAGACCAGGCCGTTGGTCGACATCCGTTCGGATTATGCACGAACCGACGTGCAAAACTCTATCCGCGCAACCATCAGATAGTCGATAATCGTTCTTAGTATGTTCTTACTATGTGGTGACGCGGATAGGGTGTCGAGTCCTTGTTTTGGTCGAGTTCGCGCGAACCCGATCGGTGTCTCGCGCGACGACATCAAAAAATCACCACACTTGCGCGTTAAATAACTGGTCATATATGATCACTAAAGTGCTCTAACTGGTCGTATGTGGAGAGTTCCATGAGTTCGCCGAAATCCAGCGTCGCGCTCAAGCGCCTGGGGCACGATCTGCGGTCGGCGAGACTAAGCCGGCGGATCGCCGTGACCGACCTTGCCGAGCGCGCCGGCACGTCCGCCAGCACCATCCAGCGGCTCGAGAAGGGCGATGCCAAGGTCGCTGTCGGCACCTTGGCGGACGTCCTCGTCACTCTCGGGCTCGTCGAGAAGTTAGCCGACCTCGTGGACGTCCGTAAGGACGACCTGGGTCTGGCTTTGACATCGGAACGGACGACGCAGCGCGGCCGATCCTTCGCGGCTTCCTTGCGAAGGCGGAAGGGGACCGTCGAGAAGGCCGGGCGAGACGAGCCCAGTGACGTCGATCCCGACGGCGTGGCATTCTGATGAGCGAATATCACGCTCAAGTCGCACTCGGCGAGCGCCTGACGCGCGCAGGCGATCTGCGCTTCACGAAGACCGGTCCCCGCCAGTTCTCGATCTTCGCTTACGATGCCGCCTGGTCGAAGAATCCAAACGCATTCGCACTTCAGCCGGACATGCCCGTCGATCAGGGGCCATACCACGCGTCGGCTCAATCGGGCGACACGCGCGAGGCGCTCGCCGGCGTCTTCTCCGACGCCGCGCCCGACAGCTGGGGGCGCAGACTGCTCGAGCGCGCCTACGGCAAGGGTCTTTCGGAGTTCGAGTACCTCACGCTGTCGGACGATGCGTGCCGGCAAGGCGCCCTGCGCTTCGTCGACGACGAGGGAAAGGTCATCACTGGAAAGGCGGGCGAGGCGGCACCGCGTCTGCTCGATCTGCAGGCGATAACCGAACTCGCATGCGCCTACGAACAGGGCAAGGAGTTGGCGGCGGAGCAGATGCGCGCGCTCGCCGGCGCCGGCGCCTCAGGCGGAGCCCGGCCGAAAGCCAACGTCCGCGAAGGCGACGTCCTCTGGCTCGCCAAGTTCACGTCGGTGCACGACCAGCATCCGATCGAGCAGGTCGAAGTCGCGACGCTGAGGCTCGCGCGGTCGTGCGGCATACGCATTCCCGAGGTCAGGCTGGAGCTCGCCGACACGCATTTTCCCGTGGCACTCGTTCAGCGCTTCGATCGGCGCGGACGCGCGCGCATTCCCTACATCTCCGCGCGGACCGCACTCGGAAAGAAGGGCGAAGAACTCGGTTCGTACACCGAGATCGTCGATTTCATGAGGACGTATTCTCCGGAGCCAAAAGCGGATTTCGCGGAGCTCTATCGACGGATGGTCTTCACCATTCTCGTCTCGAACAAGGACGATCATCTGAAGAACCACGGCTTCCTGTACGTCGGTTCGGGGCGATGGCGCTTATCGCCGATGTTCGACGTGAATCCCGCGCCCGACCGCGAGGCCCATCTAGAGACGGCGATAATGGAAGGCGGCGCGCACGATCGCTCTATCAAGCTCGCCGTCGACGCCTGCGAATTCTTCGAGATTGCCGAGGCAGAGGCACGCAAGATCATCCGGGATACGGCGCAGCGGATATCCGACGGATGGCGCGAGGCTTTCCGCCAAGCGGGGGTGAGCGGAACGAACCTACGCGGCTACGAAGATGCCTTCGAGCACGATGAATCGGAAATCGCCAAAGCTCTATAACAAGTCGTATATGACCACTTAATTATTTTAACTTGTCATATATGACTTGTTATTCGGATGGGTTGCATTGGACTGGAACCTCGGCACCGGCTCGTCGGCACAAACGCGCCAGCATCGACATCGGGCTCGATTTCGTGAGGGAGGCTCAAATGTGCCTCCAAGGCTTCCGAGCACCCGTCGCTGCCGACGTTAGGCACCGTGAAGTAGCTCGGAGGAAGGTGCTCGTCGCGGTCAGGCAAGGCCGTAGGCGCCCAAGATACGTCGGGCGTGTACCGTCGTACCACGGAGACTACGGCGCGACGTATCGTCGGCGCACGGTCCAGCCGTCGTCCCCGCCGTGCGGCGAAACGAGCGATGGAATCCTATGCTAGGATCGAAGGGAGAACTCCTACCGGTCGCCTTCGTCCGAGAAATCCGATGGTCCTCGAAGACATCGTGGCTCCCGACTCCCGCCTATACGCGAAGAGCGAGTGGGCGCCGGCCAGTGCCTTGTGGCCGGCGCTCTCCTTCTCGCAACGCGGAGTCGCCAACAGGTTCGGCGACTTCTATTCGCTGGGTCGGGACTTCGTCATCACGGTCGGCACCGGCAATCCCAAGGACACTCTCGATCCGGCGCATCGGCAACGGCTGATGTCCATCGTGGACGTCGCGCCGAACGTCATCGTCGCGACGGGAGATCTCGTCGAGCCGGAGACCTGGAGGCGCGCGCAGCTCACGCACCCGGATCGGTGGAAGCTATCGATGCCGATCGTGCGGTGCTGGACCTTCGCGAACTTCCCGGAGGCGAAGGCCCACATGTCGGCGACCTACCGGAGGTTCTCGAACCCAACGAACCGCGGAAAGCCCATCCCCGTCGATGAAGTCGATCTGGCCGGTCTGCTCGGCCTCGAAGTGACCGCGATCGAGATTCCTCCATACGTCGAGCGCCGCCTGCATTCGATTCCGACCGACAGGCTCTTGAACCAGGACATCTCGCGGCTCGCGAACAACATCGCGAACGCGGTGGAGCGAGCGGGCACGGAGCGCGAGGACACCTATCCGGAACGTACGTCGCTGAACTTCTCCGATCTGTTCAAGCTTCTCAACGAACTGTGGCGGACCCAGAAGGGATCGTGCAGCTTGTGCGGCGGCCCGATCGTGCCGGGCGAGGAAAACGCGCTTCTGCGGATGTCCGCCGATCGCATCGACAGCGCCGATAAGCGCTACGGTACCGGCAACGTCCACCTGACACACGTCGGCTGCAACCTGGCAAAGAGCTCCGCCTCTCTGGAGGTCTGGCAGGACTTTCTCGACGTGGTGCGAAGCGTCAGGATCGACGAGGCGTCCACGTCCTAACCGAAAAACGAACGGACGAGATCTGAGCGCGAGACCTGGTCCGAAGGTCATTACCGTCGGATCGCGAGCGCGGTGGATTGCCGCGTTATTCAGGAGAGCAACGTGTTCGGTATCGAAACGCCGGTGCAACTCTACGCGAAGCTCGTCCAGGAGTTCGACGACGCGTGCGAGGCCCCCGGCTCGGGTCGGCACGCAATGAACTTCGCGATCACGGCGTATCACCTGACCGAGTGGGTTTGGAAGGACTTCCTGAAGGAGGACGAGGCGAAGCGCCGGGAGCTCGGTATCGGCAAGAGCATCGAGAGCTTCAAGGGATGGATCGCGGAGAAGAGCATCTGGACCGCGCAGATGCAGGACCTAGCCAACGGATCGAAGCATTTCCAGGCGAAGGGACTTCCGATCCACCGCCATGTGGTCGGACCGCTCAACACGGCCGCCTTCAACACTCTCGCGTTCAACGAGGTGACGGTGACCCTCATGGTCGACATGGGAGAACTCGACGGAAGACCTCATTTCGTTCCGGCGACGCATCTCTTCGAGGTGGTGCTGCGGTTCTGGCGCGACTTCCTGCGGCACCATTGTCCTTACGGCGGCATCGCTCCGTCCGGTCGGACGAGGCTGTCCGACGAGTGACGGGAGTACCGGCAGTGCCCATATCGGGACATGAGCGGTCCGCTTCGCCGCCTATCGCCGCTGACCGGTGCGCCCGAACGAGAAATGCGATGACGATCGTGCTCTTCACGACTTCAGAAATTCGTCGATCAGCGTCTTCGCGCGACCTTTCGCGAGCCGTACGCGGATCACGTGCGAGCCGGATAGGTCGAGCGACTCGATCGAGCGGATGTTTTCCCGGATCTTCGGCTCCGCGATGAGCTTCGTCATGTCCCTTCGCTGAAGCTTGCGTTCTATCATGTGATCCCGAAATCGATCGAGAAAGCGCCGAGCCGTGTCCGTGTCGCCTCATACCGTCGCGGAGTTTATCAGCGTCCCGAGCATGCCGAAGGCCATGGTGTAGTCCAGGTTCGAGTCGTCCGTCCGTCGGCTGACTTCGTGATAGAACGCCCGGCGCCGGTTTCGCCGGATTCCGCGAGTTCGGGAATCCGTCGACGCGCTTCGGCCATGAGTTCAGGAAAGGAGACCGTCCATATCCCGCTCATCGCAGGACCCTGGTCCTCGGTGAAGATCTTCTCGAGGTTGATTACGGTGGCGCGGTTGGCCGAGACCATACGGCGGATCGACGCGGCATAGGCCGGTTTGAGTCCTCTCCCGCTTTCGTCGACGAGCAGCACGAAGTGACAATCCGTGAGCCCGTGGCGTTCGAATGCCGTGAAGATCTCCGAGATCGCCCGACCGGACAACACGGTGTCCACGAAGATGAATCTTCCCGTCGAATCCGACGGGATCCTGTTGTCGCCGATGGTCAGGCGGCCGGCTCGCGCCCTGAGGAATTCGTGTAGACGATAGGCGGGATCCTGCGCGTCCTTTCGGATCATCGCAGCGAGCATGCGCGACCAGTAGCCGCGTATGTCGCCGCTCGAGATCGGACCGTCGTCTTCGCAATCGGCGGTGAACGGAAGATAGAGTTCGCCCATCCGGTAGAACGGCGATTCGTACACCTGCCTCCAATCGACTCCGGGCCGAAGCTTGTCGAACGCGCGTGCGGCTTCGAGAAACGGGTGCGCGCCGCGGGAGGGAACGACGAGCATGTCGTAACCCTCGGCGCCGAGCCTCGCGATTTCGGCTTGCAGGTCTCTGCAAGCCGTCGCGTAGGACGCCATGATCTCGAACGTTATGTCCTTGACATTCACGACGCGCGGTCGTCCCCGACAGGACGCTCCGGGATCGGATCTTCCTTCTCTCCGGTCGCCACGATCCGGAGCGCGCCGTCGTGCAGCGGCCGCTGCAGCGCCTTGGCTTCCTCCCAGGGCGCTCGCATCCACACGTCGTGCTCTTCGCTCGTCGTGAGGACGACCGGCATCGCCTTCGGGTGCACGCGGCCGACTTCGGCGTTCGGCTCCGTGGTGAAGAAGGCGTAGATATCCGTCGTCACCTCGCCTTCCTTCGCCTTGCGGACCGACGTCCAGTTCGTCCAGAGACCGGCGAAGGCGAGAAGCGGGCGCGTCTCGTCGCTCGCGAACCAGACCGGGACCTTCCTTCCGTCGATCGTGTCGTATTCCGAGAAGCTGTTGAACGGCACCAGACAGCGGTGGTCCGGACCGAGCCAGCGCTTCCAGTGCGCGCTGCCGACGTTGCGGATGTTCGTGGTACCGGCGTCCGGCTCCATCCGCACCAATTCCTTGAAGTCGACCGACTTGCCCTTGGCCTCGAGTTTTTGCGCGCGCTGCGAGGAAGGCATTCCCCAGCGCGCCATCGCGATCTCGCGACCCTCGCTGCCGTTGCGTACGATCGGCGCCGGATAGTCCGGAAACACGCCCGGCATCGATGCGAGATTGCCGACGCGCGAATTCAGCGCGCCGAACAGGCGCCGGATCGCTTCGACGTTGGTCGTCATCGAGTAGAGATTGCACATCGGCGCCCCGGTCGTGAATTGGCAGTGCAGAAGAGCAGGATACACTGCGCTTCCAAGGAGACTGGGATGGATCCCCCAGGCTACTCCGGATCGGCCTCGAAGCCGAATGCAGGAGCGACGTCCTCGCGCCAGATTTCGATCGCCGGCGCCCCTTGGCGTCCATGAACGTTGACTTGCTCGAGCGGGACGTCGGTCATGCTGACGCCCGACGGTACCAGCCGGAATTCGCAGCCGCCGGCTGTAAAGCGGCGCGCAGGGAAGATGCGGCCGAAGCGCTTCTGATCGGGCAGCCTCTTGTTGTGGAGATTCGGGTCTCCGTACCTTCGCCGGATATCGGGAGCGACGAGGTCTTCGAGGCGCGCCTGTACGACTTCGGTCGATTCCGCCAGCAGCACCGGTTGGACGGCCTCCTGAATCGGATCCTGCTGCCAATGCTGGAATCTCAGCGTCATGTCGACGACGTCGAACGGCGGGACGGCCAGCCACATGTGGCCGGTCTGATAGCCGGTACCTTGCGACTGGTCCACGATCGCGAAATGCCTCGTCTCGTCGGTCTCAATGTGCGTGATGGTCGCCGATCCCTTGAACGTGACGTTCCATATGCCCATGCGGTCCAGCATTCGGGAGACCATGCCCGTGATCGCGACGCACCCTCCGATCCAATCGTGCCTTCTCAACCGCCCGTTGACGATGTCGGCGAGCCGAGGGACGATTTCGCGGACCTTCGCATCCTCGTCGACGCCGCGCGGCCGCGCCAGCACCCATTCCGCGTAGGCCTCCAGGAGACGCGGGTCGAGGCGTTCCTGAGCCAGGAATTCCGGCGTGTCGTAGAAACCGGGTCGAGCGAAGTCGATGCCCAGGCTGCGAAAGCCATCCTCGAGCTCGGCGGCTCGGCTCTTTTGGTTAGCGCGTTTCCGCTTTGCTTCGCCCATCCCGCACATCTAGGCCTTCGCGCCGCGGGAACAAGTCCGTTGGTTCGGCCGCGAGCGCCGCTCTTGTTAGGTTCCGTCCGCATCTTTAGGCTTTGCCCGTAAGGCGGGGGACATTTCCGGTGGCATGGGCGAACGACGACATGGTCCTTTATCACGGCTGCAGCGACCGCTCGCTCCGGCCGGCCAACCCGAACGGCATCAGTCCCGGTGGCGGGCCGCATAACATCTCGCCCTCGGTCGGTGCGGACAGGCCCGATTTCGGACCCGGCTTCTACACAACGACGTGGCTGCATCAGGCCAGGAATTGGGCCAACACGCGCGTCAGGCGCCAGCGCGCCGGCAAGGCCGTCGTGCTGAGGATGCTGGTCGGCCGCAATCGTTTCGCGAACCTGCAAACGCTTGTGTTTCCGAGCGACCGCGACCGCTTCTACGATTTCGTCGCCTATTGCAGGGCGGGAGGGATCCCTCAGGCGCCGCGGGTCCATCGAGGCGGACCCTACGATGTCGTCACGGGGCCTGTGACGGCGGCGCCGCAGACCTTAGCTATAGGTCAAGCCGATCAGGTATCGTTTCATACGGCCGTCGGAATACTTTTCATCTCGCAGGTCCCGATCTTCGAAGTCGGCAACCCGCTGCTCAACGTGATGCCATGACCGTTCTCGATCCCAATCGTCAGGACGATCTTGCGGCAGCCGAGGCCGTCTACTGGTCTGCGGTGCGGTTCACGGTCGGCCGGGTCTTCGGTGCCGACCCTGCCGTCGCGGACGAGTATCGGCGCGATCTGTCGGAGGCGCCGCCGTTGGAGCGCGCTCTTGCGCTTCACGACCATCCCCTCGACGTGGCCGCCGCGCTGGGGAAACCCGTGACGATCGAACGCACGAAAGCCTACGATCAGGCATTTCCTGCGTATCGGCTCGGAGAGCCTGTCCCCGTCGACGAGCTGCCCGCGCGTGTCGAACGGACCGGCGAGATCCTTTCGTCCGCGCGGCGCGACGACAGCGCTCCCATGGTGACCGTGTCGACACTGAACAGGTTCATGGGCGAGTTGGGATATCAACGTCTGGCCGTATTCGCCGGCGTCGCGGCCTACGTCCTCGAACGCAAGGCGTGGAAACGCCCTTTGCCGCGGCGTATCGACATGGAAACGCTGCCCGGTCTGACCGCCGATCGGGAGGAGGTGTACGGTCTGGATCGTGCCTTGAACGTGCTCAATGGTCTGCAGGAATACGCTCGTCGGCGAAAGCCCAGCAGCAGCATCGTTTTCCGCATCGAAAAGATGAAGGCGCGTCTGCAGCGTCAGTCCTAGCAGAGACTTCACGGTACGCCCGCCGTCGCAGCGGCTCGTCGGTCGCCGACGACCGACGAATCCGTGTATGGCCGACGTCGAATCATGCGAACATAAGACCATGAAGAAGATCGGCAAAAGCGACGTCATCGGTCAGCAGGGGATGTCCATCATCGAGGGAATCGTCCTGTCGATGGGATTCATGTTCTATCCGACCGGCGGCGTTGAGGCGGGCATCGACGGCTTCATCGAGTTGCGCGATGCTGAAACCGGCGAGGTCGGCAATCTGCTGCTGCAGGTTCAGGGCAAGGCGACCGAGCGCGATCGGCTGCAGGGCGTGACCGGGGAGACGTTCGAATTCCCGTGCGCCGACGTCGACATCGAATACTGGACCAAGGGCACGGCTCCCGTCCTGCTGATCGTTGTGGCTCTGAAGACGCGGAAGGCCTACTGGAAATCGCTCAAGGAGTGGTTCGCCGATCCGGAACGTCGAAAGTCGCGCAAGGTCGTCTTCGACAAGGCGAAGGACGAATTCACCCGGGAAGCCAAGGCCGCCATGATCGCGGTCGCGACCGCGGTCCGCCCAGGCGCGTCGGGCCCCAGCGTCAAGAAGAGCGAGCAGATCCTGGCGAATCTGCTGGAGGTCGTGTTCGCGCCCCGGCTGTTCTGGGCGCCGACGTCGCACGGTACGGACAAGTCGTTCGGCGGCGCGCTCGGCGAGATCGCGAAGCCATCGCGCGGCGAATGGATCGTCCGCTCGAAGTCGGTGCTGTCCTTCCATCCATTGGACGAATACCCGTGGAAGAAGCTCTGCGACTGGGAGGCCATGGAGGAGTTCGACACCACGGAGTGGGCGAACAGCTACGACGAGGACCGGCAGCGCGACTTCGTGGCGCTGCTCAACCGGGCGATCGGAGAGTTCGTCAGGCCGGAATTGTACCGGGACCGAGACAGCGGCGTGTTTTTCTTCCGCAAGCCGAAGGAGCGGGATAGCCTGAACTACGCCTACCGCAGCCTGCAGAACACCACTACCCGTCGTGTGGTCGGACCGTACGGCAAGAAGAAGAGCGATCCGAGGCAGTTCGCCTACTGGCGGCACTCGGCCTTCCTGCACCGCTTCGTCCGGCTCGCCGGCAAGTGGTACGCCGAGATCACGCCGACTTACCACTTCACCTACAACGGTCAGGATACGGACGGCTACGCCGGCGAGCGGCTGAAAAAGATCAAGGAGATCGAAAACAACGCGGCCGTCATGGGACAGTTCGTTATGTGGCGGGATTTCCTGACGACGCATGGTGCTGAAGACCTGCTGACGAAGACGTATCCGTTCCTTTCGTTCCGCGCCGTCGATGCCCTCGAGCTCGACGTCGGGGTGCCGGACGATCTCTGGAAGTCGCAGGAGACCGATCCAGCGTCTCCGCTGTTCGAATACGCCCTCGCCGGCGAAACCGTCGAGAACGTCACGTGAGGATTAATCACCTTTCCGAGCCCGATCTTGAGTTCGGTGGCGCGTTCCGCCATCCCGACATCCGTTTCGGCATTATGGACTACGGCCCGCTGGACTTCGGCATGGAGAGCGCGCCCAAGCGCATCAAGATGGGCATCATCGGTAGTGCCGAGACCGTCGAAGGGACCGCGCGCTGGATCGAACGGTGCACGAAGGGCTTCGCCGCCAAGCAGAGCCGGCAACCCAACCTGTTTCCGGCGTTTCCGGGGGTCGACTTCGAGACCACGTTCAGGTGCGAGTTCGTCACGTCCGACGAGATCCATCGCGTCCTGCCGACGCGCGAGATCGCGCGCCTGGTCGGCATACCCGGCCAACGAGAGGTCACGCAGGCGATCGTGGAGACGATCACCAACGAGATTGCGGCCATGGCGGAGCAGACGGTAAAGCCGGACGTCGTGCTGATCGCGTTGCCGGTCGACATCATCGAGCGGACCTATAACGCTCGCGACGCGGCAGGCGGCGAGGACGATAACGAGACTGAGGCCGGTACCGCGCTCGATTTTCGCGGCATGCTCAAGGCGTCGTGCATGCGCCTGAGGCTCCCGATCCAGCTGCTCTGGCCGACGACCTACGACCCGTCGATCAGGATTCCGCGCAAGCTGAAGGAGACCAGCGAGCGTCGGACCCAGGATCCGGCGACGATCGCCTGGAATCTGCTGACGGCGGCCTACTACAAGGCGGGCGGTCTGCCATGGCGGCTGGCGCGCGACGCTCGTCAGCTCCGGACGTCGTTCGTCGGGTTGAGCTTCTATCGTTCGGTGGACGGGGACCAGGTCCACACCAGCACCGCGCAGATGTTCGACGAGCGCGGGGAGGGACTGATCCTGCGGGGCGGCCGCATGGTCGAAAGCGAGGAGGACCGTCGGCCGCACCTGACCGCGCTCGACGCCTATGAACTGCTAAAAGGGTTCGCTGAAGGTGTTCCGGGACCAGCACGGGCACTGGCCGGCCCGCGTGGTCCTGCACAAGACTTCCAAGTTCGACCGTCACGAACTGGACGGCTTCCACAAGGCGATCGACGAGCGCGACATCGATTACGCCGACTTCGTCTGGATCCAGAAGTCGCTGACCCGCCTCTACCGGCTCGGCGTCTATCCGCCCTTGCGGGGGACGTTGCTGCGCTTCGACAAGGACCATGCGCTTCTCTACACACGCGGCAGCGTCGACTACTTCCGGACCTATCCCGGCATGTACGTGCCGCGCCCCCTGCAGTTGCGGTGTCAGGTCCAGGGCCAGCCATTGCAGCACGTGGCGGAGGAAACGCTCGCCCTCACGAAGATGAATTGGAACAACACGCAGTTCGACAACGGCATGCCGATCACGATCGCCGCCGCGAAGCACGTCGGTGAGGTGTTGAAGTACGTGCCCGAGGGGCAGGAGATCGCGCCGAGATACAGCTTCTACATGTGACAGGGCGTCGCTGCCTGGCAGGACGAACGGCCCGGCGCGACAGTCGATGTTGCCGGTTGCCCGGTTACATTTAGGTCGATCGACCGAGTGACGCGTGCCACCTTTCTCGGGCGGTCCTGCTACGAAGCGGTCTCGGTCGCCTTCTTCGAAGGCCGGGGGTATGTGCGTCGGGGAATATCGCGGCGCACGTCGGAGAGGACCATCGCGCCGAACGTGCGATCCCCATCGGATCAGGATTCGATATTCGCGGAGAAGATCTCCGCCGTCGCGCCGGTGGCGACGGGGTGTCGGCGCGTACCATGGCCGCGCTCGATCGTGAGCGGGCGGATCGGCCGAAAAACGAGTCCTTGGAGCGACACCCGTCGGCGGGCCGACGACGACCAGAAAAAGGGGCGCGGCGTGGCCGTTCGAGGTCGAGTCGGTAAAACCGAAAAGGAGAATATTCTTCTATTTTGGAGGTGAGGAGCCCCCGGAGGGATTGCACCCCCTCGCGAGATGGGCCCCGGGCCAGCGGCGCAGCGGTCGCCGAAGCGGGGGCCCCGCTGTGGGGATTTTGAGGCGAATTAAATCCCCATCGGTCCCGCACCGGCCCCTTCGTTCCCTAATTAGTCCTTCGGTCAGGTCTAGCCGCCCGTTCGGCAAGGCGCTGACGAAGAACGTGATTTTTTGCGGGTAGAAAGCCAGAAAGCGCGCACGCGCGCGCGCCTGGTTAACGGCCGTACGCCGGCCCTTCCGGCGCGAAACCGCGCCGGCGGGCGTGCCAAAACCACCCAGCACCGCCCTTGCCGAACGTTTCGAGGGTTCGATCACCATAGAATACTTCGACGCTGATGCCGGTCAGCGGATCGACATCGAAGAACGGCGCATACTTTTGGTGTCGACGATCGACAGGGGAACACGTTCACGCTGCAACCTCCGTCGGTTGCGAAAGAGCCAAGCCGCGCAGGAAGTCGGCGGCGGCTTGCGCCTTGCTGCATGCCGTGAAGAAAGCGCGCGTGTCGGCCTTCAGAAGGCCAATCCAGTTTTCGATATAGCCGGCATGGCGCAGATCGCCGTCAATCGAGAACTCGGCGCACAGAAAGGCTGAACAGAGTTCGGCGACCAGTTCCTCTGCAGCATAAGCCCTCTCGCCGAAGCGGTGGTGCAGATCACGTGCCAGCCTCGACTTGTGGCCGGTCCAATGGCCAAGTTCATGAAACGCGGTCGAATAGAAGTGAGCAGCGTTCTTGAAAGCCTCGAACCGCGGTAGGCTGATGAAATCGGCGCCGGGTAGGTAGTAGGCCTCGCCGAAGTCCTCCCGTATGCTGGCACCGGTGCACGCGAGAAATTCATCGATCGCGGCGGAGCGTTCGTCGCAATTGCGTGGCTTTACGGCGCCTGTTGCCACAGCCCTCTCAGGAAGGCTATCGCACTGATCGACGTTGAAAACTGTGTACTCCCGCAACATCGGCACGATACGCGTTACGGCGTCATCGTCCGCGCCGGTGAGCGCGGGTTCGACATCGCGGCGATGCTGAGCAGCAGGCTCCGATGGTGGGAAAGGGCCGGCGGCGCCATCCTGATCGCATCGTCGGTGGTCGCGGCGGCGATCATCTTTGCCGGTGTCATCACCAAGTGAGCACCGCAATGATGGGCCGCTGTGTCAATATCGTCGGGCCGCTGAAGGCCCTTTTTGGGGCAAAGCGGACATCAACCAGCAGACAATCCCCGCTGAATCGGTCGAGAATGACCCCATAAAGGAAGTTCCGCGGGGCCACGCAATATGGCCTTTGACGACGAACCGGATTGAGTGGTTGCGTGTTTTCTTACGTCGGTCTCCGCAGGTCTATCAATTTCGGATCAGTGGCGAGGAGTTGAAATAAGGTCCGGTCCCCCGCGTACTTCGCGGCTCGCCGGGTCTGTTCTCGTCCGGCCATGAATGTATTGCCGGAATGGTCGCGAACCTGCCACCCCCAGCCGCGTCTGTGACGGTCAATTAGGACGACTTCCAACATTGTCGGAGGCCGCCTAAGCCGCGCCAGGCGATGCTCGTTGCGGGGCGTTCACGACACCTAACTCAAGAGGAAAAATTGTCGTCGCCAGCTTCTCTATCGCGGTCTGCTCTTCGGAGAGGCGCCGTTCTAGGAACTTACGCTCAAGCTCGGAGAGCTGTGTTCCGAGCAATTTGCGATAGCGATGAATGTTATTTCGGTGGGTCCGCAACCGTGCCAAGTTTTCGTCGATCATCTCGTCATTCCTCTGACGGTCGTTCTGCCTATCCTTGAAACGTAAAGGGCCGTGCCCCGTCAAAAAATTAGACCAGACGGGTTGACTGTCAAGACGTCGGACAACCGCTTTTTTGTAAGACGGGAAATGGTTGCCTTTGGCCCTTTCGGACCTCATCGCACGGTCCGCCGATGTCTGCTCATTGGGGACCAGCGGACTTCGGCGCAAGGGCCGCCGACTTCCGAGTGTGACCCATTGCGGACGTTCCGATCTCACGAAGCGTCTCCAATAAACATGTAACGCCCGATGCTAAGCTTGTTCGGTAGGTAGATACGATCTTCGCCTGCGGGCTTGTTTTCCAGGGACCTAATCCACGGCAGGCTTTCACGAATGTTGATTGCGAGTGGATCGCTTGTGATCTCAACGGATGCTCCGGCGAACTTGGCTGAGGAGCCGAACACGGACGCTATATCGTCTACGAGTATTGTCTTAGCTGTGGTGGGGTCTCGCGGATTTGAGAACCACAATAGGCGTGGGAGATTATCGAGGACGAGTTCGCGTTTGCCGCGCAGATTTGCGAGTTTGGACAACCCCCCATTTGAATCCCTGACGCCAAATGCACGAGGGACGAGCCAAAATGCGCCCCACCCCGCATTGCTATTATGCCAACCCCAATCATCGGCTGTTAGCGTCGCCACCACCACGCCACGCTCTCCAAGATCAACTAGCGCCGCCTGACCGCGCAATTCGGGTGAAAATGACACTAGTTCTGGCAGAAGGTGCGCATACCAGATCACCTCGATCACACTTGAACCCGAGTGGAGTTTGCCGTCCGCCTCAATATTGACCGTTAAGCGGTAGCGATAGGTGTATGTCGGATAGAAGAATTTATAAATCGCGAAGGCAGCGACGAGCATCATCAGCGTGAAAAGCAAGAATCGTTTCATGGAACGCAACTTAGGCGTTTATCTGGCGCAATGTACACGATCATGGCCATTGCGTTAACAGAGGCTTGCTTGTTCTACAGCCGAAACGTGACTTCCGCTCTTGGCCCAACGCCGACGTGCATTCAGATCGCTTCTATGTCGCCTTTTCAGGGCAAAGCGGACGCGACGTTTATAAGTACACGCGTAGCGAAGCGTTGCCCGCCGTCTTCGGGGTACGACGTTGGTGGGTTACGCCGGAGCCGTCATCGCGCCGCGCTTTTGCGCGGACCCGGTGGGCTAACCCCACCATACGGACCATCGTGATCCCGCTTAGATCGTTCGCACCTTCGATGACTTCGCGGTCTTTGCGCGTTTCACCGCGGCGTGAATATCGTGCGCCGCGTTTTGGCTGCGCTTCTTCGTGTCCAACGCCGCGTGCCGCGTTTTGGCGCCACCGCGGTGGGCGGCATTTTCCTGGCCATCGATCGGCGCCAGATGCGCCGGGTCAAAATCGAGATAGGGGCGTGCGACGCCAAACTCCTTGCCATGCGCGTCGACCCATTTCCAAAGCTTTTCCGACGATCTCCAACGGTCGTCGCGTGTCGCGCCGTCGATGCTGACGATGTCGGCCGCGAGCCCATGGCCGTAGCCGCCACGGAGGCTGCCGCCGTGATACGACCTGTTGCTGGCCGCCTTCAGCCCGCTTGCAATCGACTGGCGGTAGTCATCGCGGAAGGCGCTGGTGATGCCGGGCGATAGGCCGGCCCGTTCCGCCGCCAGAAGCGCATGGAAGAGCTTCAGCTTGAAGCTCCGGTCGACGCCTCCCATGACGTAGTCCATTATGGGCATGCTGGCTCTTTCGGCCGCCTTGGTGTCCTTCCAGGCGAAATCCTCATCGACAAGCCTGGTGAAGGTTCTGGTGACAGTCACCGTCTTCTTCTTTCTCTTGACCGTCACCTCCCTCTGCTCCGGCACCTTGATGGTGTCTTCCTTGGGCGTCCTTTGATAGAGCGCCCACAGATAGCGGTCGATGCAGGCGTTGACGTCCCAGCACTCGTCGAGGATTTCGACGGAGTCCACCGCTGCCTTGACCACGCGAGGCTCCGGATCCGGCGTGTTCGCTGCCGGCGTCTGCCCCGGTTGGGTGTCCGGCGGGAGCGCCGGATCGGTCAACGCGGCCGCGACAACAGGTTCCGTCTCGTGTACGGTCGGCGCAGCATTGGTGGTCGCCACCGCTTCCTGTTCGCTCATGGTCACCACTGCATCGGGGCCGTCGACGGCAGCGTTCGACGTGGCAGTTGCTGGTGACGTCGCGGATACGGCATCGGCGACAACATCAGGAGCACGGGAATCATCGACTGACGCACCGGTGACTGACGCACCGATCTTCTCGATGCCAGCCGCACCGAACGCCGCGAACCACGAGACCGACAGAACGACCGTCCCGCCCAACACCGCCGCCCGCACCCGCCGCGAGTTCATCATCCCAGCCTCCACGGGCTCCTCGGGAGCCAGATTGCAGCATGTGACGAGGCGGATTGTCGGCTCAGGGCGCGGTCGCGCAATGGCGAAAGAAGGTTAACGACGCATCTTTCTGAACGATGTTGCCCGAATGCAACTCGCGCCCTCGTGGCACTTTTCCGATAGCGTCGAATTGGAAAGCGCCGAAGGTTCATCTCCCGGCGAAGACGAAACGGACATTGGGTCGCGGCGCAAACGAAAGCGGCTTCGCCAGTGTTATCGGCTGTCGCGCCACGCATCTAGGTACAAGGGCGACCTTCGCACTTCTTCAACATCCGCCTTCGATACGCCAATGTCGGCGAGCAGCCAGTCATCAAGTTCGAGAAGTTCCCTGTATTGGTGCTGGCGTTCCAACCACAGTACCAATCCGGCCAGCCACGCAGCCGGGGTTCTCCGGGGCCCCCTAAAGGCCGGAAAAGAGGCTGAAGCAGCTGCGTCGAGAGTATTGGTTGAATTGTTGATCGTGCCGCCGCAAGGCATGCTTCACCTCCTCAATGGAGCGAAACAACGCTTGGCTGCGGGAGCTCATCGGGCGGTTGTGAATGGCCCGAGTGGCTTCTGTACTACAACCACCCTTGCTGCTCAATGGTCGATCTGAGGATCGCCAAAGAGACTCGGCATACCCGTGCTCCGTACCTTGCTGTCGCTCGCCGGCGAGGTGATCGAATGAGGCCCGCTATTAAGCTGCGGTGCATGAGTCTGTTGTTTGTTGGCACATTTCTGACCTGCCGTTCATGCTGAACGATGTCCGTTAGTTGAGGGAGTAGAACGGAAAACAGTCGGGACGCGCTCAAACCAACGCGAACCCAGAACTGGTGTCGACTGTCAAGGAAGTTGAAAATTAATGCGCCGCATACTTCTGGCGATTGCGGCCCGTAAGATTACTTCGCAAGCAAACGGGTCAACTCGTTCGCAGTCGAAGCGGCCGAACAGCAGATTTCATCGATCTGCCGCGCCAAAGTGAGCGCACTAGCCTTCAGTGCCTCAATCGTCGACGCTTCAAGATGCTGCTTTTCAAGTTCCTGGATGCGTTGATTGAACGAAGCTAGCTCAAGATATAATCGTTCAATTTCCTCATTCTTCTCGATGGGCCCTGGCTTCCGAGCCTTGCGTGCTTGCATCACGTATCCCCCCGTTATGCTCTCGCCTTTGTGAGCCCGATTCGTGGCTAGAAATGGAATCTCTTTTGGCAAGGGTGTGGCCAGCCAGGTCCTTGGAAAATTGTCACGCCCGGCGAATACAAACCGAAGACCTGGCCCTGGCCGCCTAGACGTGCACATCGAGGGGAAAAGTCACGGCCACCTGCTCAGTAGGAGTCATCCTAACCGATACCGTGTACGGTCAAGCTAGCAGCCAAGATGGGCGATCGAGTTTTCCGCCAATTGTAGAAATACGACCACACGACGCAGCCGCCGTACAGGATCGCGGCTGCGACATAGAGTGTCACGTCTTTAGCTTGGTGTCCTTGCCTTGCAGTCATGAGCAAAGAGGCCATCATCAAGCACATAAGGAGAGCGGTGATGACACATTGGACCGCAAGCGTCGTCGCAATCTTGCTGACGGGCCTTCCTGGCGCTGCGAGCGCGCAGGCGAACTGCGAAGCAATACCTCACGGACCGGCGCGCACCGATTGCTACCTTGGCCTAAGTCAGCTCTATCGTGGACAATCGGATCTTGCTGCTGCCAGAGCGCGCGCGCAATCAGACGCCGCGTGGTATCGGGCAATTACCGGAACGGACCCCCCGAAACACAAACCACATCGGCGACGATAAAAGCTCAGGCTATTCCGGCGCTGATCGGAAACACTTCGATCGTGCCGCCTATCCGCCTACTTTCGACAAGGTCTCGCCCAACCCTGGACAACCACAATCGCGAAGGCGCGAGAGCACCGCTAGGCTCTGTCGGTTTCCTCGCTGACCCTGTCCCTGAGGAAAACGGAGCTCCGATGGAAATCCAGGTATTTCGCCTGAGTGCTATTGAAAGGCGTCACGCCGAAATCTTGGTCAGGCAGGATCCCATCCTCCTCAAAGGAGATGTAGCCGCGGTCAAAGAGCAGATCGACGTGCGGTGACAACAATAGACCATTGTTGCCGTCCAATCTCTCGTGATTGTTTTCGCATGCACGCCAGGGTTTTATGTGGTTGGCTCGCAGCAATCTCGGATCAGCGATTTGAGTGATACGACAGCACTTTTCGATCTCATATAGGGTCTTGCGGAATCGCCCCTGACCTCGACGAGCTAGCACGACTGCTTGTCGCTCAGTCTCATCAATCGAGGTGTCGTTCTTAACCCTCGCCTCGATCTGATCTTCAAGCTGGTCGATAGCGTTCTCCAATGTGACCGTTTCGCGAGCGACGGAGCTCGAACTTGGCCGCCAACTGCCCAAGGGACGAAGTAGCTCCGGGGCCATAACCAAGACCAGAGCCATTGAGGCGCCCTTTAGACCTGATTTCCTGCTTCTCAAGTCGCACGTGGAATGGAGGCGCCCCTCGTAAGACAGTTCGGATTGGAATGCGCAGATAAGAGGATGAAGGCGCCATAGGCGCAATGAGAGTTCACCTGGGCGGCACCCGGCATAGTCCGCGGCGCAATCGAGGCGAGGTCAAGTCATGTTCATTCCGTGTAGGAGCGCCGTTGCCCGGTTTCTACCGCCTCGTTTGATGCCAAGCAACGCCGCGCCCGCTCGACCTGCGCGTCGGTGGCGCCGTGACTACGGGCATACATTTCGGCAACCGGCGCCGAATACTTCGCGACGTAGTATCTGACCTCCGAGCAAGAAATCCGCACTGCCGGTCTGTGCTGGCGTACTGCGTAGGCTTCAGTGCTCAGGGTCATCAGAAACAACGCAGCAGCGCCGACCGCACGCATGAACATTGTCATCATCCCACACCTTCTAGGTTCGTCGGAGACAGCAGGTCTGAATCGCCTTGATGACGCAAATTAACAGTCGTGCGTTGGTGCAACGTGCTGTGGACTGTTGCTCTTATGCTTCATCTTCGTTTGCACCGGCGGCCTAAACGAGCGCGCCTCCGTAAAAACCCGGGCCCGTTGAGATAGGCTGTGCGCGATTGACGTCCCCGCTCGCCCAGAAGCGCTTGAGGGAGGCCAACCTCTCAGGCCGTTCCGGTTTCATCTTCCCCAGTCCAAGAGCGAGGACACGCGGACGAGTACGCCACGGGTCTACGCTAAGCGGCGCGAGCGGCGGCAGCTCGCGAATTCGGAGAGGGCCAGCGCCGGTGAACTCATTAGTTAGTTAGGCCGTGTACCGATAAACCCGGTCGCATGATGCGACGAAGGCTACGTCCGCTTTGCCCCTATAGCGACCAAGTTCGTGCGGCAGCACAATATGTCGCGATGAGCAAAGAGCGGCCGCGGCGCCGCGTCTCAAACAGGTGGGACAAAGCGCACCAATGTGCCATTTAAGGAAGCCTGGTCGGCAGGCTCCAGATACGGCTCCCATGCGTCAACCGAAACCTTGAGCAATTGATCTGCTTCGGGGCCCCAAAGATCGCGAGCGTCAAACCGCACGGTATAGAGCCATTGCGGATACTCCCCCTGCTGGAGCGCGTTCGTGTCTGGGAAGACGTGACAGCCACATAGCCGCTCAATTATGCCGGGACGGCCTCGCACGTATCGGGGCAACCGTGTGTGTGTTGTCGGATGAATGTTCTTTGCCCGAACGCGGTCGCCGATACGAAAACGTGCTGGAGCGCTCACCGGCCGGTCGGTCGGTCTGCCGCGCAAAAGTGCCGCTTCCACGGCGGCGTGTTGCAGGATACCGCTAACCTTTTTTAGCTCGCCCAGCGGCCGACTCGCCTCGATCTCATCCGCGGATACGAGCTGTGCTCGGCAAGCACACCGAGGGTTGGACCGAGGAGCAACTCGCTTC
This sequence comes from Bradyrhizobium sp. Pha-3, assembly GCF_042258615.1. Taxonomy (GTDB): domain Bacteria; phylum Pseudomonadota; class Alphaproteobacteria; order Rhizobiales; family Xanthobacteraceae; genus Bradyrhizobium. The sequence goes on from NZ_CP170152.1 coordinate 2,092,174, forward strand.
CATTGTGACCCGGGATAGCATGATCGGCACGCCTTGGCGACAACTCTGGCCCCATTGCGGGGACCAATTTTTTCTCGTATCTCTTGATCAGAACATCGATCGCTGCAGGATCGATGTAGCCCTTTTGCTCGAGAACGGACTCGAGTGCGCGTACCCGGAGTTCTACTTCCGACAAACGGGAGCCGTCGCCATCGTGGTCATGTTCGTGCACCATAAGCTAACCCTATGTCAGACTCCCAGGCTGGGGGCTCGAATCATGCGACGAACTCCGAGATCATGAATGGGTTGCCATCAAGCCGATGCTGCCGAACAAGGAAGTCTAGGTAGTCACGAGAGCCCAGCATGCCGCCACGGCTGTCAGCGGAATCGGATCGCAATGATCGGCAACGTGTCGGCAAGTACCTGCCCTGTGCTGGCGCTGAGGAACTTCTAGAACATCTAGCGGACTGCGTGCTGATACGGTCCAGAGAACCAAAGCCCGTCTTGCCTCGCGCACGCTCCAAGCGAAGACGCTACGGGTCGCCGGGTGGCTGCACGGCATCGGCTTTTCGGTTCTTAGTTTCTCTATGAATGACGCCTGCTTGACCCTTAGGGCTTCACCTTTGCACTTCACACGGCGGCGACCAAATCAGGCCTGGACCCAACCCACTGAGGAACCTCTCTTTCAGAATTTCCAGCAGAGACAATCTGGTAACTGGAGCTGAAGTCGGCACCTCGTTGTTGTACTTCCTTGTGGATTCGATATTCACCTTCGGTGCCGACCCGATGGATAGCGACTTTCTTCAATGGTTCACGTTTGCGGGGCTCTGATTTTGTAAAACGTCGGTACACTGCTTTAAGAGTTGCTGACGCGGGGTCTGGCATAATCTCTGCAAGGGGCGCCTGTGGCTGTTCGGCAGACTCAATCGCACTTGTAGGCGGAACGATCGTCGGCAAACTGGTGTCGATAATTGCTGATGGCAGATCCTAAGCTAAACGCTGAGGCTCGATCGGGGTTTTCCTTCTGCCGCCGGTTCGCTTTTCATACTGCCACTGCGAAATCCTAGCGCTCGGTTTGGGTCACCTTCGCCGCGAAGCCTTCCCAAGGCCTGAAGATGATCTGCTTGGCAAGTTCGCTGTAGAGTTCACAAATCTTCTGTGACTCAGCGACAAAGTTTGCATAAGCCTGCCTTGCGAATTCGGTCTGAACCTCATTCGCCTTATCGAACGACCGCGCGGCCATGAGCTTCTCGACAAAAAGCCCGGTCTCCTCGAGCGACCTCTTGGTATAGTCCCTGTAGGCATTCGCGATAGTTTGAATACTGACTGGCCAGTTGTCCCCCGGTGTGACTGCGCTCGTCGGTGCGACTTCGCCGATCAAGGGCGCATCCGCCGGGGCGGGTGCCCCGCTTGAGGGAGGCTCCGCCGGCGCAGTTGCGCCGTTCGTGACGGTGTCAATTGACGCGACCATTGCGCCGATTCGATCCTCATCCCGCTGGGCGAGCTTCGGGCTCTGCTGTTGATCATCAGGTTTCTGGTTTCGCTGGTCCGCCTTCCGACTGCGCTGGCGTGGTTTACCGCGCGGCTTATCCTTGTGGGTCGTCGTCATTGCTGAACTCCGCTGTTCTGAATCAAACCAGACGCCAAGATACTCCGCCATGTTTGCGATGAAATCGCGGTTCTGCCTTGTTCGTTACGCGGCGTTGGTGTGGTGAACGGAACTCTGAATGGAATGCGGGCGGACCTGACGCGCTCCAAGGCAGTGGAGATCGTTCAGTTTTTCTTCGCCTTCAACTCCGACAGTCTCGTGGCTAACTGCGCGCGAAATCGGGCGACGTCTCGAAGTAGTTCATCGCGCTCCGGGCTCGGACCAAGCTTGCGCGCGGTGGATTCTAGCTGCACCGCCATTTCTGCTAGCTCCTCCAGGTCGACGACTGTCATTTCTTTGCCTCAACCGATTCTCAACCGGCCGGCCGGAACGCGCCCTAATCACTGCTTCTCTGCAGGGGCGCCGACGGCGCTTGGGGGTGGTGCAGCTGGGGACGGCGGCGGCGGAGTTTCCGTCGCAGCAGGCGCCGCACCGATGCAGTCACCTGCCCAGATCTTGGTGCCTCTGACCGCGCCGACCAGTTTGCAACCCATTGGCGCTTGCGGCCTGACCTGAACGGGCGGCCTTTTGGCCGCTTTCGGTGGAGCGGCTTGTGCAAATGCGCCGGTCGTGAAGAGCAGCGCGATAAGTCCGATTAGCGGTTTCATGTGTAGGCCCGTTCTAGCGCGTAATACGTTTAGCCAAATGCTCGTCGAGATTAGCAACTGCCTGACCTGTGTCTTGCTGGGTTTCGATTAGACGCGCATCAGATTGTTGGCCTCCTCTTGCTTCTCGATCTGTTTATTTATGGAGGCTACTAAATTAAAGATCGCGTCTTTCATGATATTTTCCCCACTGCTTCAAACATCGGCTTTCAAGCTTAATGCAACCCAAGGGCGCGCGAAAGCCGCCCCGGGAGGGGCTTTGGCTGGGCTGGCGGGGAGATCCAGTGCCATGTCGACAAAAGTCGCCAACCCCAATGACTAGTTGCGGGAATCCGTGGTTTGATGCAACCTGACGATGCTGTCTGCTCCGCGCGGGCGGCGCCGAGTGGAAGCAACCCTGGCTTCCTTAGCTGAAGAAGCCAGGGAATCGCTGAGGCACCCTTGTGGCTTGAGTGCGATCAACAAAGCGACGCGATTAAGTTGCTGCGGCGCATCCGCCATTTTCCGGCATCGATCAGCGGGGCACAGGTCGTAGCTCCGCCTCATTCTTTGGCTGGCATGGTCAGTAAGTCAGCGCGGGGGGCAGGCGCGCGGGCGACTGCGCCCGGAGTGAAGCGCTTGCACCGCCAGCCGCGATCGCGCTCCTCCGGGCTGCGCTTCGCGTTGCAACCGCCGCTTTTCCCTACGGTTCTCCGTTAAATAGCCCAATACGCGGCGTAGCGTAGGGAAGCGCCACACTGCCCGCCGCCCAGCGAGGCGTTGCCCCGGCTCGGCCGCGCACGGCCCCCAGCCAGCCGGGCTGGGGCAGCCGGCTCCATCACGATCTCCAGTTCTCTGTGAATGGAATCACGTGGCTCATGCCAATTCGGAACGATGTTAACAGCGCCAGCGGCGCCACAGACCGAGCACACCAGCCGCCAGCCAACCCGCGACCATGCCTGATCTTAGGGTAAGGTATCGAGCCTGAAGTCGACCAAGCGACCGCACCAGCGAAGTACTGGATGTTGCAGGTGCGTGACCGTCGGCGAGCCATTGAGCTGGGCTGCCCGGTGGGAACGGCCGGATCATTTCGTGCATCTACGCTGGCGCATGAGGTAGATGATCGTCCCGATTGCGCGCGGAGAGAAGCCGCTAGGATTTGGCGATCAAACGGCCCGTTGCGCTATTGGTTGGTCAACTGTTCTTCTGTCCGCGGCAAATGCTAGTAGCTCGCCGCTACATGCTGGCGGTGATATCAATCCCATACCGCGCGAGAGCGAGAGATAAAACCAAGCCGATGACGCTGAACAGCGTAACAGTAGCGAGGGTGGATACCGGGCGCGAGGCGTCGAGATCTGTCGCAGGCTTCGAAAGGCTGAACATGAAACCTCCCCAAAGCACAGGAGTGTAAGCGCCAAACCTGACGGGGGCCTTACGTCGTCCAGCAACGTCGTGGCCAAAGCTCGGAGTTGCCGTCGACGCCCGCGATTTGCGAATCCGTCAGCGGACTTACGACCGGGCGGTGAACTGGTTTGTCAGTCTCTCCTTTACGGATTCGGCTTGTTCCTTGGTCAGCTTCTCAGCCCAATGGCTATTGTTGATCAGCGCTGGCCCCTTGAGTTCTCGATCATAAACCATCCAGCCAGTAGTTCCCATTCGAACGAGGAATCTGGCCTGCACAGTGTAATTCACTGGTGACCTCTTCGGCAGTTCGCAATAGGCCAATTGAACTTCCCATCAGCGTGGCCGTCAATGTGAAACGTTGCATCGACTTTAGGCGAACAGTTCGGGCGGCTTTTTCAGGGCAAGCGCTCTTTTCCATCTCCGACGTGCTCCTCACGCCAGTCAGTGTAACTATAGATACCTGACCAGTGATGGACCGGCTTCCCGCAACGTAGGCAGCTAAAGAGCCCTGAGCTTATCACAGGAGCGGAGCTTCGCTCCTGAATCGCAGAATAAACGGTGCCGCAGCCGCGGCATGAAAAATAGACAATCATCAATCTTCCTTGGAGCGCCCAAAGCGTTCTTTAGCGGCGTCAAGTATAGGCATCACAGTTCAAGAATCGCTCAACGTCGGAGTGGCTTCTTAGACCGGCGGCCTAGATGGTCGACGAGGACCCAAATTACCCCGATCGCGACAGCAGCGACTGCTATTGCATCGATGATCAAAAGCACTGTTATTTGGCGCAAGAACTTTTACCCCCTAATGAAAAAGGCCGCAGTGCACTGCGCACTGCGACCTGTCCGGGAAAATTGCCTGTCAGTGCAATGATAATACTTCCAGCCCCGGTTGAGATCGAGGCTGCCTCACGGATTTTGAGGAGTGGAGTCTAAAATACTGTTCCGGCAGATGGAACATTGCGTATGTTGCTGGGCGGTGACAGGAAATCCAGGGGCGAAGAGCAGCTTTTCTGCGGACAGTCGAAGTTGTCCCCCGCGGCATCGGCCGCGGCGGCTCGCGCCCATGGTGCAGGGCCTTGCGAATCGCGATTATCTCGATCGCCGTCTGCCAATGCTCCTGGGCGCAGACCTTCGGCGGCAACGCCTCGTTATAGCGCGCGGCATCGCGCAGGGTGACATGTTCGCGGCCATCGGGCAGGGCGATCGGATCCTCAAAGCTGCGTTGCCAACCCGTCCCAGCCATTGCGGCATCGTAGTGCGCTAAATTGAAGGGCTCATTGATCCGCAGGTCTCTTGGGTTTTCTTGAGCGCGTCGCACCAATGTTTGAGCACGTACCCCTGCCCACAGTGATGGTGCTTCTGGGCGTAGCTAAGCGAACCGATCACAATCAAAAGCCACTACGACAAGTCCGGCGACGATGTTCTGCACCTTGGCTGCCACTCCCTGGGATCGCACCGCCCCAAACGGGATGGTGGACACCGGCACTCTTCGGGGCGATGGAAATTGGGGATTAGGCTTCCCTGCAGGGCATCGAGAGCACCCGATACCCCATTCCGCCGATCGGTCCCTTGGCGTCCCAGTTGAAGTTTGGCCGGACGTCGGCGCCGCGCTTGTCGCTCGCGGTGCAGATCACGTCCGGCAACGTCGTAGCCAAGGCTCTCAATGCGCACCCATGACTAGCCCTTCCATCGGAGGGAAACAGTACCTGGGCATTCCACCTCCGGAGGGTCTCAGCAGCACGCGGGGTCGGGAATACTGATCCGGGTCTCGCCTCCGCCGCAGAACGAAGGCCGGCACTAAGCGACGTCCAAGCGGCTCCGAACAATTGAAACGAGGATTTCTGGCAAGCCTAGCTGAACCGGGCAAATAGAGCTGGCGACTAAGTTAGTGGTCAGTCTTTCTTGGAATGAGCAATCCCACGTCGTACTGGGAGCCATGGAACATGACCATCCTTCTGGACAAGAACGTGATCACGAATGTTGCGCGGGGTGACGTAGCCACCGCCGAGGCCCTGAAACGAATTCTCGCGTCGGGAGAACATGTCTACATCGCCCATGCTGCATATAACGAACTCGTGCGGGATTCTCCGATCCATCTGCGCATGAGCTATGAAATGTTACTCAAGGACCTGCACATCACAACGCCCCCAGCGGGGGCCTCCAGCATCAAAGATCGGGGAGATTTTCACGCTGATAACATCATTCATGTGCCGGCGAGAGGAAAACCGGGCCAAATTAGGGAATATGGGAGACGAGACAGCACAACGCCTGGCGACGCTTTCGTCGCGGCAGAAGCAAAGGCCCTAAACGCGCGCCTGTGGACCCTTGATGAAAATTTGGCCAAACGAGCCCAGAACCTCGGGGTTACCAACCTCGGGGGCGTTTCCGGAATTAAGAGTCGGAACAATCCCGAAAGTATCGCGCAAGCCCGGAAACTGATGGGATTGAAGCCGTTGAGCATGTTGCAGAATAGCTCGGTTAAACCAAGCAAAGGCGGCTCTAGTCCTCCAGCCGGCGGCACAACGAAGGCGACTAGCAGCAAGGGCGGCTCCGCGAGCCCTCCATCAAGCGGCGCTACAACGACCAGCAAAGGCGGCGGGGCATCCGGAGCTAAAACAAAAATAACAACCGCTGAGGTTGGGCCACCGATAGAACCCGTGCAGGAGCACGGCCCTAGCGCAAGCGGGGACGCCAAATTCCAGGCGGCCACCTTAATGTTCGATGGCGTTAATTTCGTACTGCAAAAGATCAACGACCGGATCCAGCGACAGCGCTTTGAGGCCGAGTGGTCACGTTTGGCGCCCGAAGTAAGGCGGCGGCTCGACGCAGATCCTCAACTTGGCGCCATTGTGTTGATTTCCTATTGGAAGGACCAGGGCGATGTTAACAGTGCTATCGATACAGTTGCGGTCTTTCAGAACATTCAAGTGGGCTATGGCCTGACGCCTGATGACGCCCGGCGCGACGCATATTCGCAGAGCAGCCGCTGGACTGGCGGGTTCACGAATGTAGGCGATCAATTCTGGCTCAAACCAAAGGCGCCACCGGACATCAAGAGACTAAAGCTTCCGTTCGACTGCACCATCGCTGGACTGGCCACCTTCGTTCCCGGAAAAGAAAAGCTTGTGCGAGTCAAATTCAGCGGAAAGGCGGGGTTCGACGATAAAATGCACAGCAGAGAAGTATTGAGTGTTCCAGCGGGGATGACACCGCGGTTTTTCTATCTCTGGCCGCCGGACAAGATCCGCTATTTTCAGGAAAGATGGATAACGCTGGAGGTGGATTGGGAGATGTCCAACGATGCTGACGTTCGCTACGGGGATGTCGACCCCTTTTCCAGCGGCGTGCCAGTGGTCAAACTCGACTCATGGTACAACCCGTACAATGCCACCGCGGCAATGGTTTGGCCTGCTGACAACAGCACCGCGAATCTGTTCCAGACCGCCGGGAAAACCCAAGACAATTTGGCTCTGCTGAGTAATCAGATGATAGGGCCGTTGCGATGGGTCAGGCCAGAGTTCATCCGCATTCTCAAAGCTCCCTACGATTCCAGCCCCTAAGGCCCGGCAGAACTATTTTTGTTGGCGGATCGACCGTCTTTTGCCCGATCTCAACCAGCCGGTGGCTCTGCTGGCTTTATACGCCGGCCCCCTCGTCGCCGGGAGTCAAGAAGATCCGGGAGCAATTGGGGACGCGGCTCAGGACTTGGCTCGGTGGCTGGTTCGTCTCGGACATCGGCCCGACGCCGGCGGCTGATCACAAGGCCAATTAGGCCGACCATTACAAGCACGGCTCCTGCGATCATCAGCCAGTGTGGTAATTCCAGCCAACCCATCGCGGTCTTGATCATATCTGCCTACTTCGTCTTCTTGAGGCGTTCGCTCGGTAACCGAACGATTAGCTGCGCACGAAAATTCGCGATATCTCGAAGTAGATCGTCGCGACCTTTGCCCCTGCGGAAGCTTCTGCCTTGGAATTGGACGCCAGCATCAGCGCTCTCCGCTCGCCAAGATCCTCGGCAACACGGTTGATGGTGGTGAAAGCGGACCCTGTTCTCGATCGATCCGCTCACTTGAATGGTAAGACCAATGATTGCGCTGCCGCCTCGTTGCACCTGGGCGCCTCTTGGGCGTCCATCGCTGGTTTTGCGAGTCAGGTGGGCGAGTTGACGCTCCATGTATGCGCCTTGATGCGCAGGGCGGCGCCTTCCTTCGCGGCGACGAGCAGGAAGTTGCCGCTGATGTCCATCGTCTCCTTAGCGTCGGGCACGTTAATATTGCCGGTCCAGGTGCCCTGCTCCCAAACCACGTCTCCCTCGGTCGAGCAACTTCCTCCGTCGTGAATCTCGAGGTGGTTCCAGATCTTCATCGCGTCCTCGGCCCATGTCTCGATGCCCGCGCGTCCGGTCACGCTCGGTTGTCCGGCGGGAATGAGAACGGCATCTTCGGAAAACAAGGCCGCCCAGCGACGGGGGTCATGGCCGTTGACAGTCTCGATAAACTTGGCGTTCAAGTCGGTAAATGCTTTGGAAAAACCCATAGTAGCCTCCAGTACTGAGATTTGCGGGTGATTAGGCGCGCGCGGCGATCGCCTCCAGAGGTGCGGTTTCGAGAAGCGCCGCCTTGTCGAAGGCGGCCAGGATCCGGTCGAAGCGTCCGGCGATGACGTCGCGCAGTTCCGGATGCGTCAAGATGTAGAGGTCGTTGTCCGCGATCCCGGTTAGCACGCGCTCGGCCACGAAGGCCGGATCGATTCCGGCGGCGACAAGGGTAGCCATCTGAGGGTTGGCCGGCTCGTCGGACGGTCCGCCGAAACGCGATGGCCGGTTGCGGACACTGGTGGCGATGCGGGTTCGCACGAACGCCGTACACAGCACGCTGACCCCGATCTTGGTGCCGGCGAGCTCGGCTGCGAGGGTCTCCGTCACGGAGATTACGCCGGCTTTGGTCGCATTGTGCGGGCCCGTCCCGGGTTGAGCAAGCAGCCCAGCCAAGGACGCGGTATTCACGATGTGGCCGCCTTCGCCATGCGCCTTGATGTGGGGCAGGAACGCCTGGATGCCATGAACGGAGCCCATCAGGTTGACGGCCGTGAGCCAGTTCCAGTCCGTCTCGACGATGGCCTCGATGGGGCCGCCGATGCCGGCGCCGGCGTTGTTGCAGACGACGTGGACGTTGCCGAAGGCGGCGAAGGCCTCGTCCGCCGCGCTCATCACGGAGACGGGGTCGGACACGTCGCAGGCGACGGCCCGTGCATTCGCTCCGGAGTCCGTCAGATTCCGCAGGGCGGCCTCGAGCGCGTCCTCCTCGATGTCGGCGAGCATCACCTTCGCGCCCTTCGAGGCTAGGGCGCGGGCCAAGGCCAGGCCGATGCCACTGGCGGCGCCGGTGACGAAGGCCGTCTTTCCGTCGAAGCTTTCGATCATTTCCCTTCTCCTCTCTGCTTGCTTTCTCCTGGTTCGTCGGATTCAGGCGGACCACCACCATCCGCTGACCATGATGCGGTTCCTGAGCTCCACGGTTCGCGGAGCGCGCGGCGGAAGCGTCGCGACGAGTGCGAGCGCGCGTTTGAGGTGCGCCGCCGCCTCGACGTTGTTACTGGCCGCGGTGGCACGGCCGGAGGCCGCTATGTAGAGCTCCACCGCCTTCTCGGTCTGGCCCGCTTCGGCGCAGTGACGGGCCAGCGCCTCCGGCTGGTGCTTCGGGACCTCCGGGAACTCAGTTTCGAGCACCGCGGCGATGCGCCCATGCAACCGCTGGCGCCTGTCGCGTAGCATCGTGCCGTAGGCGGCGTCCTGCACCAGCGCGTGCTTGAAGGTATATTCGGCGTCGGGCGGCGCGCCGCGCCGGAAGATCAGTTCGGCGCTTTCGAGCCGCTCCAGCGAGCGCTCAAGCAGCACCGGCGGCAGCTCCGCGACGGCGGCGATCAGCTCGTAGGAGAATTGCCGGCCGAGCGCCGCGCCCAGTTGGGCAAGATCGCGCGTCTCCGGCATCCGGTCGAGACGGGCGAGCAGAGAGGCGAGCAGCGTCTCCGGAATCGCCGTCCGCCCGATCAGGGCGGTCGCGATATAGGCGTTGCCGGCCTTCCTGACCAGGCCGCTCTCGAGAACGGTCTTGGTCAGTTCCTCGACGAACAGCGGAACGCCGTCGGTACGGTCTAGGATCTGGCCGGCGATCTCTCCCGGCAGCACCCGCCCGCTCGTGAGATGGGATATGATGGCCACGCACTGGTCGGGCGGCAGCCTGCCGAGGCCGAGCAGATCCACGTGATCGCGGTCGCGCCATGCCGGAACGAATTCCGGGCGGAACGTAACGACGAGGAGTACCCGCAGGGCCGCGAGCCGGTCGACGAGGGTGTCGAGCAGCGCGCGCGTGGTCGGATCGCTCCAGTGTGCGTCCTCGAATATCATGAGCACGGGCCGCCGCGCGGCAAGTCCCTCGACCAGCATCAGCGGCGCTTCGAGCGTCTTCGCCTTACGCGCCGCCGGCGTCAGGTCGAGCGGCGGATAACGGTCACCGATAGGGATGCCCAAGAGATCGGCCAAGAGCGGAGCGGTCTCGGCGATCCGGTCGGTCGCCTCCGCGATGACGTTTTCCAGCTTGGCGAGGCGTTCGCCGTCGGAGTCGGTCCGGCGGATGCCGGCCGCATGGTTCAACTGCGCGATCAGCGGGTGGAGCGCGCTGTCCTGATGATGCGGGGAGCAAAAGTAGCGCAGTCGTGCATGCGGCTCCTGGGCGGAGTGTTCTAGCAGGACCTGCGTCATGCGCGACTTGCCGACGCCGGCCTCTCCCGACAGCAGCACGACCCGGCCTTCTCCCGCCTTCGCCTGCTCCCAGCGGCCCAGGAGCAGCGAAGTCTCGTCGGCGCGGCCGACGAGCGGCGTGCCGGCGGCACGCAGCGCCTCGAAGCGGCTTTCGGCCGCGTCGCTGCCCAGCACCTGCCAGACCCGTATGCCCCGGTCAAATCCCTTGAGTGCGACCGTGCCGAGATCGCGGTATTCGAATAGCCCGCCGGTCAGGTCGCGGGTGCCGGACGCTATGACCACGGCGCCGGGCTCGGCCAGCGCCTGCAGCCTGGCGGCGAGGTTCGGGGTCTCGCCAACGACCGCCTGCTCCCGCGCCGCGCCGGTGCCGAGCAGGTCGCCGACCACCACGAGCCCGGTGGCGATCCCGACCCGGACCCCGAGCGGCGCTTCGGCGGGGGTCTCGAGACCCGGTACGGCTTCGACCAGGGCGAGGCCGGCGCGGACCGCGCGCTCGGCGTCGTGCTCGCTCGCCTGCGGATAACCGAAATAGGCCAGCACGCCGTCGCCCATGTATTTGGCGATGAAGCCACCTTCGCGTTCGATGGTCTCCGCGCAGCACCGATGGTAGGCGGCGACGACGGCGCGCAGGTCCTCGATGTCCAGCCTGGTCGATAGCGCGGTCGATCCGACGAGGTCGCAGAACATGATGGACAGATGACGGCGCTGGGCGTCGTCCCGCGGCGCCGGTGCGGTCGCCATCGGACGGGCGCCCGATGCGACCGGCAGTTCGGCAATGTTCGCCAGCAGCTTGCGCCGGTGACCGAGCGAGACGCCCAGCTCCTTCAGGTCGCGATCGGTGAGATGGCCGAGCACCGAGAGGTCGATGTCGTTTTCGGCGAACCGCGTCGCGTATTCGGGCATCCCGACGGTGGTCAGCCATTCGGCAATCGAAGTTGGTTGGGACATCTCGACCCCGCCCACACGTGCGCGGTTAGCGCGCCACTTTAGCAAAACCGTCAAAAATAGCTACTTGTCCACCGGATGGTGTATTTCTTGCTCGATGTGGTTCGCGCAGCCAAGTTCTACCCGATGAATGCTCGTCCCATCCAAAACTCGACCCTCGTTTCATCCTGACTTTTCGGCTTGCGTTGAGGCCACGATGACTGCGTTACCGGTCGCGATAGGCCTGATCGCCGGAGCTGGTGCTGCTCAGGCCGGATCGAACCCAATATCCTGGCCTTTGGTGGATGTGCCTAGCAATATAAAACTAGAGCGGTACTCGATCGGACGACCCCAAGTATCAGCCCCACGCGATTGCCAGAGGGCTTCAAAATGGGGGCTTCAAGATCGTCCGCCTGTCGGAGCAGACCGGAAAATGACTGGCGGACGACTAGGTGGTGTGGACACTTATCGCATCCATAAGACGATGGCTGCGAGAGTGACGACGGCCCGGTAATTTCGGGCGGTCTTTTCGAAGCGGGTTGCAACGCGGCGGAACTGCTTGAGTTTTGAGAAGCAGCACTCCACGAGATGGCGCTGGGCATAGAGGTGTTTGTCGAGTGGATATTTGAGCGCACGTGACGGGTTGTTGGGGATGACGGCGAGCGCGCCTTTGGCGGCGACGGCTTGGCGCAAGTGGTCGGCGTCATAGGCCGTGTCGGCCATGACGACCTCAGCGGATAAGCCTTCGATCAATGCGGCGGCTTGCGGTGCATCGCCCTTCTGACCTGCGGTAAGCGTGAACCGCACCGGACATCCCAAGCCGCGGACGGCCATATGTATCTTGGTGCTCAGGCCGCCGCGCGAGCGGCCGATCGCTTGATCTTCCGCTTGATCTTCAGACCCCCCTTTTTGGCGCCGGCGGCGTGCTGATGCGCCCGAACAATGGTGGAATCGACGATCAGATATTCGAAGTCCGGATCATCGGACATCGCCTCGAAGATCCGCCACCAAACACCCTTGATGCTCCATCGACTGAAGCGCCGGAACACGCTGTTCCAGTCCCCAAACACCTCCGGAAGATCGCGCCAGGGAGACCCCGTACGCACGATCCACAGCACACCTTCCACGAACATCCGGTTGTCGCGCCCGGTAGAGCCCTTCTGATCGGGGCGCCCTATGATCAGCGGCGCTATCCGCTCCCACGCCGCGTCGCTCAATACCAAACGGTCCATCACACCCAAGGCGGCCTCCCCAAAAGCAGCCTTGAATCTGATTTGCTCCTAAAAGGGAATCCTTAGAGTCCACACCACCTAGGGCGCGTACTCATAAATTAACCGCGTGAACCAATGTCCGCTTGTCCCCAATAGCGGCGCGAAAGCGGATGTTGTCGGACTTCCAAGAGGGGCCGAGCTCGGAAGTCGCTAGTCCATTCGACTGGCTCACGAGGCCAAGTCGTCGAGCAACGCCTTGGCCTCTTTCAAATCGAGCGTGTCGAACCCTTCAGTGAACCAGCCGTAAACCGGAGCCAGCAGATCACGTGCCGCGGTGCGTTTGCCCTGATCGCGCCATAAGCGGGCGAGGCTCGTCGCTGCCCGGAGCTCAAGTGATTTCGCCCGTTGTTGCCGAGCGGTCTGTACGGACTTCAGCAGCCATTTGCTTCCTCCGAGCTGGCCGCGAGATAATGCCACCAACCCTCGCAGCCGAGAGATTTCCGCATCCCACCAGTGCTCGCCGCTTTGTTCCGCAATGGCAGCAGCACCCGTCAGGGCTTCGGCTCCGCCGGGGTGGTTTCCTGTGCGACAAAGCACTTCGCAAAAGAGCGCAAAGCTATAAGGAGCGTACTGGATCGTGCCTCGCTTCGCCGGATCAGCAAGCGCGGCGCGGTAGGAGGCAATCGCCGCCTCAATCCTATCCGGTGCCAACGAGGCCCAGCCGCGGAGGACTCGTGGATCGAGCGGCAAGACAATGCGCTTCTCAGCCGCTAGGGTCTCTGCGCTCTCAATGCACTGCAGCACCGAAGCTGAGTCACATCGGAACTGGTGCAATATCGACGCATGCAGACGCGCCATAGCAAGGCTGAAGGGATGGTTCACCCGTTCCGCAAGCGAGCTGCGGACGACGGCGCCATCACCAGCGATTGACTGTTCCCCAGTGAAACCGCGTGTCGCCTTTCGTGGAACGGAGTTTGCCAAACGACGTGCGTGTGTTCCTGAGAGCCTGTGACCCTAAGAGTTACGAGCGCGGCATTTGCCCTGTAAGGGCGATGGCGCGCTCAGAAGAGTGCCTCAGGGTTGGTAGGGTCTGGTCATACGGCTTGGGCCAGAAGCCTGTGTCCGGCGAGAATGTTGTTGGCGAGGGCAAACCAGCGCAGCACTGCGAGCACTTTTTCGCGACCCCGAACCGTGAACTGCCGCAGGCCCCAATTGCGGAAGCGAGCGTTGATACATTCGCCTGGCGCCCTGCGTTTATAGACGCCCTTGCCGTGGGAGCTTTTCATGCGTCTGCGCCAGGCGGCCATGCCAGGGCCGTCATCGGGGCGTAGCGCATAGGGATCGCTCCGATGCTTGTTGTTGGCAGGCGGGCCATAGACCCTGATCCCCTCGGCCGCGGCCCATTCGATGTCCTCGTTCTTGTTGAACCCGCCATCGACGAGATAGCGCTTCGCGCGACCATAAAAGCCCGCAAGACGTTCCTGCATCGGCCGCATCAGGCCTCGATCCGAGCCGACGTTGGTCGCATCCACGGCAATGGCGATCTGTCCCTCGGCGACGCTTGCGACCTGGCAATTATAGGCCGGGCGGAAGCCGCCATCAGCCATCTTCATGACCCGCGCCTGCGGGTCGGTCGTGGAAGCGCGCGGCTCGGAGCGTTTGCTTCCCTTCTTCCTGTTGCTCCTGTTCTCCCGACCACGCCGCGCTCGATGCGCTTCGATCTCGGCAAGCTGCTCGAGTGCGGCAGCAACACGCGCCTCGCGTTCACGGACCGCGCGATCCTGTGCGGCTTTGATACGCTTGTTGCTGGCGTCGGGATCGTCGTCATTCTCCTGCCGAAGGTGCTCGACCAGACGTTTGGCCTTCTTTAACTCCTTGTACAGCTTCTTCTTACGCCGGAACGAACTCGCTCCGGCCGCGGCCCGCACCCGCACGCCATCCTGCACCACCTCATCAAGGTCGATCACCCCTGCGACCGAGAGCGAGGTAACGTGCTCGACCAGTAGCTGCTCCAAAAGTTGCGGATGCGCCGTGCGGAACTCTGACAGGCTGTGATAGTTCACGTTCACCCCGCCGCACAGCCAGCGATAGGCATCATGGCTCTCGCACAGTCGTGCCAGCGCCCGGGCACTGCCGACACCCTGGCTCGTGGCAAACAGCCACAACGCAAGTTGCAGGCGCGGGCTGACCGGCGCTTGACCCGGACCATGAGCACGAGCCTGAACGGTCTCTTCAAGCGCGCTCAGATCGAGCTTCTGGACATAGCCCCAGATCACACGGGCTGGATGCTCGGCAGCCAGCAGCGCCTCAAGATCCACCGCACGCAGCTCAACTTGATCACGGACAGGCTCGCGAAGCCGCGGCTGCCCCGGCCATTCCCGCGCAGCCGGCTCAACTTCAGGCAAATCACCAAATAGCGTCTCGCGTGACATCCCTGCCTCCATCGGCCCTTGAAGCAGGGAATCATTCGACTCGCCGTTCCGCAAATGGAAACGCCTCAAATCACATAGATTCACAGCCTCTGAGAATGAGACGGCGAAACGTGTGCGACTTCCGCTTTGGCCCTTTTGGAAGTGCCGCGCTGGTTATCCGAAAGTCCGGTGTCGGGGGTGAAGCAGACCTCACGGCTGCGCGATCCGACTTCCGAGTGTGACCCTCGCTGTGTGAAAACGCCGCTGCTTTGCTATGATTCTCTCGTGATTCTGCGGGGGAAGCTGATGAGGCGCTTCGTTGAGCAGGCGGATCGTGGGCAGTGGACGCTATTGCCCGAATGTCTCGACGATTTCATTGGCGAGAGCAATCCTGTTCGCGTGATCGACGTGTTTGTCGATGCACTCGATTTGGCGGACATGAGCTTCGAAGGCGTTGAGCCGGCGGCAACTGGTCGGCCATCTTACCATCCCTCCATTCTCCTGAAGCTGTACGTACATCTACGGCTATCTGAACCGAGTGCAGTCGAGCCGGCGGCTGGAACGCGAGGCCGGCCGCAATATCGAGGTCATGTGGTTGCTGGGTCGGCTCGCTCCCGATCACAAGACGATCGCGGACTTCCGCAAAGACAATGGCCAGGCGCTGCGCAAGGTCTGCGCGCGCTTGGTCGAACTCTGCCGCGAGATGGATCTCCTCGCGGTGGCGAGCGTTGCCATCGATGGCAGCAAGTTCAAAGCCGTGAACAACCGGGACAAGAACTTCACACGGGCGAAGGTGGAACGGCGGCGTGCCAGCCGGAGGTGACGCATGAGGTGACGAACAGTGGCTCAGATCGGGCTCAATTGGCCAATATGGCCAAGCAGGCGAAGGCTGTTCTAAAGACCGAGACGCTCGAGGCCGTTGCCGATCGCGGTTACATCAGCAGCACGGAGATCCTCGCCTGCCACGAGGCCGGCATCACGGTAACTCTGCCCAAGCCGCAGACGTCGGCGCCAAATCGGAGGGGCGCCTCGGTAAGAGGACTTTGCGCATTTGCCAGAGGAGGACGCCTATCGCTGCCCAGCTGGAGAGTGGCTGCCATATCGCTTCACTAGCGAGGAAGATGGCAAGCGGATAAGGCGCTACTGGACCACAGCCTGTCAAAATTGTTCACTCAAATCCCAGTGCACTACAGGGCCAGAGCGGCGAATTCCACGGTGGGAGCATGAGCACCTGCTAGATGCCGTGCAGCAGCGTCTTGATGCGAACCCGCTCGCCATGCGCCGGCGTCGCGAGACAGTCGAGCATCCGTTCGGCACGATGAAGGCCCGCATGGGGGCAACGAACTTCCTTATCAAAACGCTTCCAAAAGTAGCTGCCGAGATGGCTCTCTCGGTCCTGGCCTATTCGGGTCATGAACATCGTCGGTGCCAAGCCGCTGATGGCTGCGATCGTGGCCTGAGACCGAACCTGTCCTGGCTTCTCACCGACCTCCCTAAGGTAGGTGTTTTTACACGGCCAAGACCCGAAGCCGACGTTTCGGGCCCGTCGGCGGAGTGTTGATCTAGATCAACAGATGCGTTGCGGCATTGTGTCCCGTATAGGCGTCGCAGGTTCTGACGTCTCCGAGAGGGAGCTTCCAATGACCCGCACCCGTCACGATGACGATAGCTCAAAGTTAGAATGCCGCTTACTAAACCGCCGCAACCGGCTGCTTTGTGGCACCTCACTCACCGCCGCTTATCTGCTTTGCGCGCTGGGAACAACCAGCCTCGCGCAGCAAACCACCGGCACGCCGGGCTCACCCGGTGCCACCACGACGATAGATGGAAAGTATCTTCCGCCGCCACCGCCGAAGTTCGGCGGCGACATCAACCTGCAGGCCAGTCAGTCGAAACCCTATTGGCCTGCTCGAGTGGTACCGCCCAAGGGTGCACCCAACGTTCTCCTGATCATGACCGACGATCAGGGCTATGGAGTTTCGGGGACGTTCGGCGGCGTCATCCCGACACCTGCGATGGATCGCATTGCGCAGATGGGGCTGCGCTACACTCAGTTCCATTCTACAGCGCTATGCTCGCCGACGCGGGCAGCGCTGATCACTGGCCGCAACCATCACTCGGTGGGGTTCGGCATCATCTCGGAGCAGTCGACCGGCTATCCGGGTTACGACAGCATTCTCGGACCGGAGAACGCCACCATTGGCACCATCCTGAAGCAGAACGGCTACGCCACGTCCTGGTTCGGCAAAAACCACAACACGCCGAGCTATCAGTACAGCGCGGCTGGTCCCTTCGATCAGTGGCCCATCGGCATGGGCTTTGACTACTTTTACGGCTTCATGGGCGGCGAGACGGACCAGTGGACGCCATATCTGTTCCGGAACACCACCCAGGTTTTCCCCTGGGTCGGAATCCCCGGCTACAATCTGATCACGGACATGGCGGACGACGCCATCGCCCACCTGCGACAGCTCAACGCCGCCGCTCCGGATCAGCCGTTCTTCCTCTACTACGTGCCCGGCGGCACCCATTCGCCGCATCAGCCGACAAAGGAATGGATCGACAAGTTCAAGGGCAAGTTCGACATGGGCTGGAACGAACTTCGTGAGCAGATTTTTGCCAATCAAAAGCGGCTTGGTGTCATCCCGGCGAACACCCAACTCACGCCTTGGCCGGATGACCTGAAAAAGTGGGACACGCTGACGGCTGACGAAAAAAAGCTGTTCGCACGGCAAGCGGAAGTGTTCGCCGGTTACGCTGCTTACACCGACCACGAGATCGGCCGCGTGATCCAAGAAGTCCAGGAGGAAGGCAAGCTCGACGACACGCTGATCATCTATATCAGCGGTGACAACGGCACGAGTGCGGAAGGCACGACGGTCGGCACACCGAACCAATATACTGCCTACAATGGTATTTTGGACCTACCAGTCGCCGAGCAATTGAAGGCATACGATGCCTGGGGGTCGGCCGCCACCTATCCACACATGTCGGTGGCCTGGTCATGGGCGTTTGACACGCCGTTCAAATGGACGAAGCAGGTGGCGTCACATTTCGGCGGCACCCGACAGGGCATGGCGATCTGTTGGCCGAACCGTATCAAGGATGCGGGCGGCGTCCGCACCCAGTTCCACCACATGATCGACATAGTACCGACCATCCTTGAGGCAACCGACATTCCGGCGCCGGTGATGGTCAACGGTATCGCGCAAAGGCCGATTGAGGGTGTCAGCATGACCTACACCTTCGACAAGTCGAGCGCCAACGTGCCGTCCGCGCGAAAGACGCAGTATTTCGAGATGTTCGCCAACCGCGCGATCTATCACGACGGCTGGGTCGCCGCGACAACGCCACCTGCGCCGCCCTGGCTCCTGGGCACCGCCAAGCTGCCCGAAGACGTCGTCAACAGCTACAAGTGGGAGCTTTACAACATTGCCGACGACTACTCGGAAAGCAACGACCTCGCCGCCAAGATGCCTGACAAGCTGCGGGAGTTGCAGGAACTGTTCATGGTGGAAGCCACAAAGTACGGCGTGTTTCCACTGGATAACTCGGTCCTTTCGCGCATCATCACACCACGGCCCAGTGCTACTGCAGGTCGGAACACCTTCACTTACCCGGGCGAGATATCGGGCTTGCCCGAGAGCGATGCGCCCAGCATCCTGAACAGGTCCTATACGATCACCGCCGAATTGGACATTCCGGGCAGTGCTGGTTCGACCGTTGGGCGTGCGGGCTCACAAGACGGAAGCGAAGGGATGATTGTCACCGGAGGGGGACGCTTCGGTGGCTACGGCCTGTATCTGCTCAAAGGCAAGCCGGTATTTCTCTACAATTTCCTTGATCTCGAACGCTTCCGCTGGGAAGGCCAGGACGCGATCGCGCCCGGCAAGCACACCATCGTGTTCGATTTCACATACGATGGACCCGGCTTCGGAAAGGGAGGCACCGGTGTCCTGAAGGTTGACGGCAAGGAGGTCGCCACCAGAAAAATCCCGCACACCATGGCATTCATCATTCCGGTCGAGGAAACCTTCGACGTGGGTGTCGATACCCGCACCGGCGTCGAAGACAAGGATTATCAGGTGCCCTTCCGCTTCACCGGCAAGCTTGACAAGCTCACCTTCAAGGTCGGGCCAGTGCAGCTCACCAGCGAGGAGCATCAGGTCATTCGGCACGCCCGCGCCGGCGCGAACAACTGATGCCACAGCAATCCGGTCCGGCATTCCTTCTTCGAGGCCCGGCCGGAGACCTTACCCTAGCGGACGTCACGCTTCCGTCTGGTGATGTCCGTTGTCTAGGGTAAAGCGGACGTCACAATTCGCCCGTCCTGGGTCGAGGGGCGCGAGGCTTTGCTGCTGACCTTGACGAGGGAGATGCCGTCATGGACCTCACGACTTTGCTGCGGAACCAAGGTCTCGAACGCTTTGAGGCTGCGTTTCGCGACAACGCGATCGATGAATCGGTTCTGCCGCATCTGACCCAGGATCACCTGCGCGAACTTGGTCTTCCGCTCGGAGCCCGGATCAAGCTTCTCGCGGCGATTGCCGGGCTTGCAAAGGAAAGTGCGAAACAACCTCGGGGGTCGGTCTCGGTCGAGGCCTCGCCCGCCGACTCGGCTGAGCGGCCGGCAAATCACCGTACTGTTCAGCGATCTCGTGGGCTCGACGGCGATGTCGACGCGGATGGACCCCGAAGACCTACGCAAACTCATCTCGGCCTATCAGAAATGCGTCACCGAAACCGTCCGTCGCTTCGGCGGATTTGTCGCCAAATATATGGGCGACGGTGTGCTGGTCTATTTCGGTTATCCGGAGGCACATGAGGACGACGCCGAGAGGGCCGTGCGATCGGGGCTGGACCTCGTCGCGGAAGTTGCGAAATTGAACACAGGTACGCCGCTGCAAACCCGTGTTGGCATCGCCACGGGGCTGGTTGTTGTTGGCGATCTCGTGGGATCGGGACAGGCCCAGGAACGGGGAATCGTTGGCGAGACGCCCAACCTCGCGGCCCGGCTGCAAGGACTTGCCGAGCCGGACATGGTAGTTTTCGCGGACACGACAAAGCGTCTTCTCGGCAATCTGTTCGAAGCGCGGGATCTTGGCCTGCAGGAGCTCAAAGGCATCGCCGGTGCTGTTCAGGTTTGGGCGGCGCTGCGGCCGGCGTCCGTGGAAGGTCGGTTCGAGGCTTTTCATCACCCCGGCAACCTCACGTCCTTTGTCGGAAGGGAAGAGGAATCGCAGCTCTTGCTGCGGCGCTGGAAGAGAGCAAAGACCGGCGAGGGCCAGGTGGTGCTGATTTCCGGTGAAGCTGGGATAGGAAAATCGCGGCTGACAGCGGTGTTGTTGCAACAAATCAGCGAAGAACCTCACGCACGCTTGCGCTGCTTTTGCTCGCCACAACGCACCGATAGCGCGCTCTATTCTATGATCGGCCAGTTGGAACGCGCAGCCAGGCTGGCGCACGACGATCCCGTGCGGGTGAAACTGGACAAGCTCGATGCCGTGCTGGCCCGGAGCGCGACGTCAACTGCTGATTCGGCGCTGTTTGCTGAACTGCTATCGCTTCCGAACGACGGCCGCTACCCGACCTTGAACCTTGACCCGCAGCAGCGTCGGAAGAAAACGCTCGAGGCCTTTGTCACTCAAGTCGAGGCGCTTTCGCGCTCCGAGCCCGTGCTGATGATCTTCGAGGATGCGCACTGGACCGATCCAAGCAGTCTCGAACTGCTCGGCCGCATCCTGGAGCGCATCGTAGAACTCCCCGTGTTGCTGATTATTACGTTCCGGCCCGAGTTCGCGCCGCCCTGGATCGGGCTTCCACATGTCACTGCTGTCACAGTCAATCGGCTGGGACGCAAGGACATCGATGCCATCATTGACCGCATCATAGGCAACAAGTTTTTGCCAACCGGCATCCGCGAGGAGATGATTGATCGTACCGACGGCATTCCGCTGTTCATCGAGGAGATGGCAAAGGCGGTGCTGGAAGCGGAGAACGAAGAAGAGGCACGGCGAACAGCGGCAGCAATTCCGTCGACGAGGCTTGAAATTCCCGCGACGCTTCACGCCTCCTTGATGGCCCGTCTCGACCGGCTAGGTGCCGCCAAGGAGCTGGCGCAGGTTGCCTCTGCAATCGGCCGCGAATTCTCGCATGCCCTGATAGAGGCCGCGGCAGGCAAGTCACAGGCGGAATTGGAAGGAGCGTTGAATCGGCTGATTAGCGCCGGCTTGCTGTTCCGCAAAGGCGTCCCGCCACACGCGACCTATGTGTTCAAGCACGCGTTGGTGCAGGATGCGGCCTACGGCACGTTGCTCCGCGAGCATCGCCGCGAACTGCATGGCAGGATCGCACAGGCGCTGGAGACCCGGTTTGCCGATGTCGTCGAACGCCAGCCAGAACTTCTGGCACGCCACTGCACCGACGCCGGGCTGATCGAAAAGGCGGCGGGGCTCTGGGCGAAGGCCGGACAACGCTCCCTGGAGCGTGCGGCATTGCCGGAAGCGGCCGAGCAGCTAAATCGCGCACTGTCTCAAATAGCCACCTTGCCTTCAACATCAGCTCTTCGACGAGAAGAAATCAAGCTGCAGGTCGCGTTGATAACCCCGCTCATGCACTTCAGGGGTTATGGCGCTCCCGAAACCAAGGCTGCCGCCCTGCGCGCCCGGACATTGATCGAACACGCGGAAGCGCGTGGTGAGGCTCCTGAAGACTCGTTTCTGCTTTTTTCGGTGCTCTATAGTTTCTGGGTTGCGAACTTCAACAGTTTTCACGCGAGCACCGTGACCGAGCTCGCCGCGCAATTTCTCAAGCGCGCCGAAGAGCAGAAGGAAGCAACGCTGCAGATGCTTGGGCAACGGCTCGTTGGCGTTTCTCAGGCGACGATTGGAAATCTTCCGGAAGCGCTCATACAGTTCGATCGCGCGATCGCGTCTTATAATCCCGCTGAACATCGCCAACTTTCGGCGCGATTTGGCCAGGATATCCGGGTCGCCGCACTCTGTTATCGTTCGTGGATCCGCTGGATGCTCGGATATCCCGAAGGCGCTCTCGCTGATGCGAAAAGTGCAGTCGCAGAAGCGCGCGAGGTAGGTCAGGGCGTGCCGTTGATGTATTCGCTCTATTTCACGTCATATGCTTTTATCCATTGCGGGGATTACCAAGCCGCCGACGCACAGCTCGACGAGCTGATACCGCTGGCGACGGAGAAAAATGCCGCACAATGGAGGGGAGGTGGCATGATGCACCGGGGTTGCATCCAGGCGCTGACGGGCAAAGCCTCGGCTGCGATGGCTATCATCCCCGCAGGCATAGCCGCCTGGAAATCGAGCGGCTCTGTCGTTTTCGTTCCCTGGTATGTGGCTCACATGGCGCGGGCCCATGCCGAACTGGGCCGGTTCGACGAGGCATGGCGACACATGGCCGAAGCTTTGAGAGCGATTGAAAAGACCGGTGAAACGTGGTGCGAGTCCGATATACGTCGCATCGCCGGCGAAATCGCATTACTTGCGCCCGAGCCCGACATCAACAAAGCGGAAATGCATTTCGATCGGGCGCTCGTGGTCGCGCGGAAACAGCAGGCTAAATCCTGGGAGCTTCGGGCAGCCAAGAGCCTGGCGCGGCTTTGGCGCGATCGAGGCGAGCGCGCCAGGGCCCGAGGATTGCTTGCGGGCGTGTATGATCGGTTTGGCGAGGGCTTCGGAACGCTTGATCTGCGACAGGCAAAAATGTTGCTCGATGAGCTCGGCTGATTCATTGGTCTAAGCCAGGATTTCCCACGAGCCGCACGGGCCCGGCCAAAGATGCTTATCCACGATGGTCAATCCCAAGCCACCGAATTCCCTTCGTCTCAACGTCTCGCATGCGCTGATTGGGTTCGCCGACGATCTGATCGAATAGCAATCCATGTCTGCTGTTGGCCGATTGTGTTGAAGAAGTCCGCGAACTGGCAATTTGGGATCGGGCAATGCGACCGGCGCACGGGTGCTTGATTGCGCCTAGGCGGGCTGGAGCGCAGGAATCGGGATCAGCTTTGCGAGCTTCCTGAGGTTCTGCGCCGTTGCGGCAAGGAGGAACTCGTCACGAGCGCCCAACGGGCCTCTTAGCCTGAGACGGTCGAGGCGCAGGATGCGCTTGAGGTGCGCGAAGAGCATCTCAATCTTCTTCCGTTCGCGCCGGGACCTGACATAGGCATCAGTCTTGGCAATATCGCGCGCAACGTCCCGGGCCTTTTCGTGGATTGAACGTGGGACCTTGCGGGCGGGCATCTTCGGACAGCAACGTGGCTTAAGCTCGCAGGCGTCGCAATCATGTTTGACGGCGCGATAGAGCAGTGTTGCTCCATCATTCACCAGGGTCCCCGTGGAAGTCAGCACCTTGCCAGCCGGGCAGATGTAAACGTCGCTTTGTTGATCGTAGGCGAAGTCTTTCCGCGCGAACGTTCCATCGGTGCGAGCCGACTTGTCGAACACCGGAATGTGCGGTTCAATCGCCCGCTCGTTGACTAGCCATCCCAGCATCTCCGCCGAGCCGTAGGCACTATCGGCGGCCAGGCGCTCGGGACAGAGTTCAAGGCGCTCTTCAGTGCGCTCAGTCATTGTGCGTGCCGCGCCGACCTCGGCCTGCCGGATCGCTCGCGTCGCGCCTCGACGTCGACGATGATCGCGACCTTCAGGTCGATGAGGTAGTTGTTGGCGTAGGCAAAGAAGGCATGTCCTTTGTGAGCGCCAGTCCATTGCGCGGCCGGATCCGACTTCGAGATGAACTTCGGCACAGTTTCGCTCGCCGCGCCCCATGCTGCCTCATCCAGGGTGTCGAGATACTCCCGGACGGATCGACGCGTCCTGGCAATGGCTTGCCAGTCAACCTCGTCAGACCCAGCAGCAGAACGCTGCTTGTTGGCGTCAGCGGCAATCAGGCTGGCATCGACCGCAAAAGCTGCCCCGTCTATCAACCCTTCTACCATGCAGCGCCGAACCACGGTCTCGAACAGCTTGCGCAGCAGATCGCAATCACGGAAGCGGCCATGCCTGTTTTTGGAGAATGTCGAGTGGTCCGGCACCTCGCCGCCAAGCCCGAGCCGACAGAACCAGCGGTAGGCAAGGTTCAGGTGCACCTCCTCGCATAACCGCCGTTCGGAACGAATGCCGTAGCAGTAGCCAACCAGCAGCATCCGCACGAGCAGTTCGGGATCAATCGAAGGCCGGCCAGTCGAGCCGTAAAATGGAGCCAAGTGGCTCCGAACCTCTGACAAATCGACGAACCGGTCGATCGCCCTCAGCGAGTGAGCGGCCGGAACATGTCGTTCAAGTGAGAACTCGTAGAACAGCGCCGCCTGATCGACTTGCCGCGGACCCATCATCGATTCAAGTCTCCCGCCCACACCGACAGAATGAATCAGTGATCTCCTTCGGATTCAACGGTCGAGTTTTTCAACACAATAGGCCCTTTTCGGATGTGCCGCGCTTGCTACCGAAAGTCCGGTGTCGGGGGGTGGAGCGGACCTCACGGCTGCGCGGTCCGACTTCCGAGTTTAACCCATAAGGGACGCTCCCAGCGATCAACGGTTGGTCAATCGCACGATAGTCGCTTGAAACCGAGGCAGCTGAGTCGAGCAGTACTTGACAATCCTTGAATCACCGTTGCTGCGCGCCGTGGCGAGAGCAAGCTCAATTTGAGAAAATGCCGTCTGAGCCATTTGTATATCGTCGGTTCGCTCGGCAAGTAGTATTTGTCCAACACCGATGTTTTTGTGAACTGCGCCCAATCGAGAGGTGAGCGCTCACGGGTGTATTCCGTGAGAGCCGCCTGATAAGCGGCAATCGACTCCTTGAGCTCGGTCGTGCCACTCTCTCGCATACCCAACTCTAGGAGCGCCGCGCCGAGGTTGTGCTGGGTTATAGCCCATAGGTGCGGAACGCGCTCATGGCTTCTTTCCGTAAGCGCCGAGCGATACGCGGCAATCGCCTCCTCAAGCCGGGCAGTGCCGCCTTGTAGCTCGCCCAGCTCCCGGAGCGCGTTGCCGAGGTTGTGCTGGGTCATGGCCCACTCGAGAGGGACCAGCTCACGAGTTCTTTCCGTAAGAGCCGCGCGATAGGCGGCAACTGCGTCGCCGAGGGAAAGCAGTAAGCGACCGGCATCATCGCGGTCGGGCCCTATATCGCCTGGTCTTTATGCCCGTTTTCCCATAGGCACCACATTGCTTCCGCTCCTAGGTATCAGTGGCACCACTGCCGCCCTGGCGAGCTCTTCCAGCGCTGTTGCAATGTACTTCGCGTAGTGCCGCTCGATCATTTTGACGGAGGTGTTGTGCAGTTTGGCGACCTGCTGGATCGATAGACCCTTTCGGAGGCCGCGCACAATGCTCGAGTGCCGTAACGCATAGGGAATAATGTCGGGCATAGCGGTGCGTTCGCGAATAGCGCTCCAAGGACGTGTAAGCTCAGCTCTTTTCCATGAGCCACGTTCGGACCTTTTCCAGTCTATGCCGTTCGGCTCCTGTTTGTGGAGCCAGCGCTGGAATAGTGTCGCATCACTAGGCCGTCCGACGGTTGCGGGCAAAAGTGCCTCAATGACATCGTCACCGACCGGCAGGGGGACTGAGCCGCCATTGCCGCCGCGCCCTTTGTACGAGCCTGGACCATAAGACGACGCTGAGAGGTTTGTAGGTCACATACGCGCATACGCCTGACCTGGGCATACCGCGCACCGGTCGCCGCCAGACATACGACAATCCGGTACAAATCGCCCTCGAATCCTTGCTCCTCGTCAACCTCGAATGCTGCTTGAAGTATCTTAGCGACCTGTTGATC
Organism: Bradyrhizobium sp. Pha-3; assembly: GCF_042258615.1. Taxonomy (GTDB): domain Bacteria; phylum Pseudomonadota; class Alphaproteobacteria; order Rhizobiales; family Xanthobacteraceae; genus Bradyrhizobium. Next base: position 2,117,906 of record NZ_CP170152.1, read on the forward strand.
CGTGAGGATCTGATTGTCACGAGCGACCGATGTTTCATCATTGTCATCGATCCGCTCGGCTTTGAAGCCGGCTCTCACGTCGGTGAGGAACATGGGATTTAGCTTCTTTCGAACCGCGGTGAGCCGCGGCCATGAGGCGTCAGGTCATTCATGAGCCGCCGCTTTGTCGTGACCTTGAGCTCCTTCGGCAATCCTTCACGCCAGGTGAGCAAATCGTCTTCCTTCAACGCATGTAGCTTCACCGCCGCGAGAGGCGCAGCTTCGATGGCTCGCTGATTGCCGCGCTTGTCTTGGCCAAGAACGTAGCGCCGGAGTTTGTTGGCGGCGTCAGAGCGCACGTCACGACCTGCTCGGCGCTGTTCGCGCGCGTCCCGTTCCTTGATGTAGCCTTCAACGGCCGATCGTACGGTGGGGGCAGGCCCCGCTGCCTGCGCTGCCGCTTCTGCTCTGGCCCGGGCGACGACCTCTCCAGCCGCCTTGTTGCCGCATACGTAGGCACCCTCGTGAATGCTACTTCTGTTAAGCAACTGCTAGGCGTCCGAAGAAGCGTAACGGGCTATCGTGCAGCGTTTAGTTTGTGGGAGGGTGGGAAGGCAATGGAAGCTCGCGTTGTAAACTTGGTTGATGCTGAAATCGCATGTCGAATGAGGCAAGAATAAACCGTCGATCCAGCCTCGCGTCGCGCAGCAACGGTGCAGATGGAGGCGGGCTTCGCGGGTCTCCTATTTCATGTATCGAGCATGCCCCCATTCATCCCCGAGAACCCAACGCAAGGCTGACAGCTCGCCGTTCATCATGCCCCAGTCGAACTTCACGTATTTACTCCTTCGTCGGCACATCATCCGCTGGCAAACGTCCGAGAGTGAGGGTTTGCAGCGGCTCGAACTGTCCGAGCTCCTCATTGGAACACTGGAAGTCCTTTGGCTTGCCGGCCTTTTTGTAGAGTTTCATAAAATGCTTGGTTAGGCCGTGGAGCACATCGGCGTTGTTTTCAAGCAGCGATGCGGCTTCGTTGTAGAGCCGGCTCTCGATTTCGCTTGAAACCTTTTCGTAGTGATCCTTATCCGACCCGTCCCAAGCGGTTGCCGCATGCATCCGGATCAGTTGATCGAGCTTTGACTTGTCGTCGCTTGCCGTGGTGCGGATGAACTCGTGAGTGATTTCGTTCATCATCTTACGGCCGCGCATCGACTGAGCGATGGCGCCCCCGTACAGGACAATGACGCGGCGTTCGATGAACTCCCGCATGTCACCCAAGTCCTTGATGACGGGAAAGACTTTGAGCGCGGAGTACGCCTTCTCCTCCTGTAATCGAATTTCCTCTGTTGGGAAGCCGAGGATCTTTGCTAAGAGCCAGTGCCCGCACTCGTGACGGACGTAATCTTCAGTTTCCTCTTTTCGGCTGATTTGCACGAAACACCCCCGCAACGGCTCTGCATGGGCGGCACACTACACAACTTACTCCCGCTTTTCCGCCTCTTTCGATGCCGGCGTGACCTTTTTTGACGATGGGTTTTGACGGCTGCTGCACGTCTCGTCGCCAATGAGGTTGCGGATCGAGCGCCTGTGATCTTCGGCAGCTCGGCCTCGTCTTTTATGATCGCAACCCAGACGGCGCGGCAGTTGGGATGAACAGAGCCGGTGCCTGCAATGATGTTATTCACCTCGACGATGTGTCCGTCGCACGACAGGGCAGAAGTTGCACGTCCCGGTGGGCGCTCGCCGTCCGGCGTCTAGACACTTGGCGCAAGCCAATCGGGCTGGCAAGATCGTGAACGTAGTACGCTGTCGTGCGGAGAGCGGCTAGATCGTCCATCACCGCCGGAGGTCGGGGTGTCTACCGCCTATCCGGCTAGTCCGTGATATGGGTTTGGAAGTTGGGGAGTTTCGTGGGGAGAGACGTGACTGCCAAGCGCAAGGGAAAAATCTTGGAAGACCTCGTTGCGATGATGCACGAGGTGCCGGGGGTTGTTGTCGAGAAGCGGAAGAAGCTTCCCGTACTTCGCAGTGAAAAGAAGCGCCGTAGAGAAGTTGACGTTCTGATCACGTCCCATGTGGCGGGCTATCCGGTGCGCATTGCGATTGGATGTAAGAACGAGGCCAAAGCTCTTGATACTGCGGCAGTAGACAACTTCGTTCGCATCCTGAAGGAAGTCGGCATTCCCGTGCAGCAAGGAATACTCGTCAGTGCCAAGGGGTACACGCGCGATGCTCAGGACGCAGCAACCCTTTGTGGGATCAGGACACTCGTTTTTGAGGGTCTCAATGCTGATCGTCTTAGTCAGGAAATCAACACCGCGATCCAGTCCATGGTCTTTTTGCTGATTACGCAAATAAATCTCAACCTGCTGCCCTACGTGGACGACAGTTTTGATGACGGTCCGCAATTCGTCAATGCGGTCCTCGATACCAAGGGTGAACCATCTGCACCCGAACTATTTTCGTGCCTGTGGCAGCTTTGGGTATCCGGCGTGATCCCCGCGAGGATTGGCGATCACATCGTAAATCTAAAGGCAAAGAGCGCAGAGGCGACGTGGCAGGTAGTCGGTGCTGTGACCGTCACGGGGTTAATTGCTTCGGTACCGGGTACGTTCAGCCGTAGCATCCTGAAAAATGCTGAAGCGGGAGAAATCGAACGGCTGCGCGTCACCGCCAAATTCGGCGAGATTAAAGGGCCACTAACACTGGAGCCAGTCAATTCCGAGGGAGCCTTGTCGGACATCGTTCACAAAGAGCCGATGTCGCTCGTGACGCGGGTTCGCGTCCCCCGAATAATGACTAGCGTCAGTTACTGGCCGCCCTCCGATGAGGCAATGAAAAAGGCGAAAGCTCTATTCGACGCGGGCAAGCCGGTGATTTTTGATGACGTTGAAAGTTCAAATCTCGCGGATGCATGGCGCATTCCGATCCGGTTGAGGGGGTGCGTAACATGAACATCACCGACGCTGCTTTGAAATGTGTTGCCTTCATAGGCGTAATGAAGGATGGGCGGTTTCAACCGCGTGCCACCGGTTTTTTTGTCGACTGGCTGGAGGACCAGATCAGCTTGACGCATCTGGTTACTGCCGAGCACGTCGTAGCCGGCTTAGTCAGAACTAATAACGATATCTTTGTGCGTGTTAATCTAATGGGTGACGGAGTTGCCGAGTTTCAGGTAGATGCGACCGAATTTCGATTTCATCCGGACAACGCACGGGAAGCCGCAGATGTTGCCGTGATGCCGTTTAGAGCGAACGCTCTCAAAGATGACCAAGGCAATGTGGTCAAGATCGATACTGTTTCAATTGCACTGAACCAAAAAGATGGGCTGTTACCCGAAGAAGAATTCAAAAGGCGCCATATGGGTCGCGGGGGACAGATATCTATAATCGGTTTGTTTCGTAGTCATTTTGGGCAGAAGCGAAATGTGCCGATTGTCCGTGTCGGAAATATCTCAATGCTGCCCGGTGAGCCTGTGTCCACCCTCGCCGGCGATATCAAAGCCTACCTAATAGAAGCCCGTTCCGTAGGAGGTTTAAGTGGCTCACCCGTTTTCGCGCATGCGGATCAAGGGTTCGAATTCTCGAATGCTCTGTCAAAGAGGACGGTGTGTTTGCAGCCTATGGCGCTGCTCGGCATGGTTCACGGCCATTTCGATGTGAAGAACCTAAACGAAGATGTGGTCACTGAAGAAGACCGGTTGAGGGACGGGGTACATACCGGCATTGCTATCGTTATTCCCGTCGAAAAAATAGTTGAGACCATCAATCATCCTGACTTGATAGAACTGAGGAGGAAGGAACGAGATTTGCGCGGAGCAGGCTCTGACGCTTCGTCTTAGTAGACGAATGCCGCCGCAATCTGCATTGTTAAACGCGGTTTGGGGCTCTTTGCTGAAAAGCATTGGAAATCAGTGGAAGTCGATTTCCCCAAAATTCCAGCTAAGTAGTTGATATCGCCGTTTTCCCGCAGTTCCCTAGGGAGCGCCAGCCAGCTAGTTTCTGCACCCTTCACAGAAAAGAGGTACCGCGCACAGACCCACTGGTACAGGTCGACTACGTGGGCGTCGTAGATTTGGATATTGGGGCGAGCAAATCGGACATCTGCGCGATCAGAGTGGTCACCATTTCGGAGCGCGCCGGCAGAATTCGAAGAAGGCCACCTCTGAGCCGGCCTATACCGCCGTCGCGCCGTGCTGCGAGATCATGGCGGCCCAAAGCGCGTCAAATTGCTTTGCGGCGCGGCAACAACGTCGCCCGGGCTAACTCGGCTTTGCACGCGGCGTGATGCGGAAAGTAGCTGCAGGTCAGATCGGTAAAGGGTTCGCGGCAAAGCCGTCGATCACGAAGAACGTCGAGCCCGCCCGGCCGGATCGCCATTGCCAAACAGCCCCCTCCGGAATGAAAACCAAGCTCCCGGCGCCCGCTTCGAAGGCGCGTTGATCCGCCTGCCCCTCGACCGCGCCCTCGAGAACGTAGAGCACGCGCTCCTGGTTCTCCAATTGTCTCGCGCGCCCGCGGGCGCCGGCAACTGCAACGACGCGATGGATCGCAAGGTGCTGCGCGCCTTCGGTAGCGGTGTCCACAATGGTCTCAACCCGCGCGCCCTCGGTGCCTTCCCAACGGACGGGTACCGGCGCCACAGCAGTCTTTACCGGTGGCCGAGGCTCCGGCTGCGGATACGCCGGGTTGTGCACGACGACGGCCTGCGGATTCTCCTGGTAAGGTGGCGCGTAGACGACGAGCACCTGCGCCGGTTCTTCGCTGGTGACTGTGAAGGAGTGGAACACGCCCTTCGGGCTAAAGCCCCAGTCGCCTGCACTGAGGTGCTGCTCTTGCCCGTATACCTCGCTAACGCCGGCGCCGCGCAGCAGATAGGAGGCCTGTTCGAGGGGCGGGTGGGCGTGTCGTTGCGCGCCGTGTCCCTTGGAGATGGTTCCGATCAACACTTCCAGGTGCCGCGCGCCAACAGTGTCGCGGCTGATAATACGGCGATTCGAAGTACCCGTGTGATTGGCCGGCTGATAGGGGGCGACCTGATCGGGGTAGAGGACGTGAGGCGAGGTGTTCATTGGCCTGTTCCTTGGGTGGGTCCATTGACGGTGCGAACGAGAGACAAGAGGGCAACCGGAATGCGCACGGGCATTGCCAGGAGAATCTGCGCCATGCCCTTGCCCAGCGCATCGTTGCGCAGGGACTTCATGCCGCCGCCGCGGAGCGCCTGCTCGCAAACGAAATTGAAGGCGTGGATGCCCGGCACTTCGTGGCGCGTGACGGGGCCACGGACCAGATGCGCCAGGTGCCCTGCGACGCGCTCGGGCGTGAGCTGGCCGCGAAGGAACGGCAGCAACCGGGGATGCCGCGCGATGATGCCGATGTTCGAGCTATCGCCCTTGTCGCCGCTGCGTCCCCAAGCCACGCGGATCAGTGGAAGCTCGATCGCGTCCATGCCGGAATCCGCAACGTCCTGGGGCGCAGCGGGCGCGCGGGGCGCCGCGACGCCCTGCGCCGTGCCCTCAGGCACGCGAACATTCAGAGTGCGGCCGTCGATGAGAACCCGCGGCCGCAACCGGGATTTGTCGAGCAGGAACGCGTATTGACTGATGGACGGCGAAGCCGAAGCGCGGCCGCCCCCGCCCGTCGTGCCGGGCGCCCAGGACGTTCCCGCCGGGGCCACCTCGCGGGCCAGCAGTTCGAGTGCCGCCTTGTCGCGGTGCGTCGCCGTCAGCCGTAGCACCGCTTCGCGCGTTCCGCCCGCGCGCGCATGGGGCCCGTAGCAGGATTCCGTGCCGAGCATCTCGATCATCGTCTCGGTATAGGGCGGGAGTCCGCGCGCGCTTAGCAACTCGCTGGTGCGCTCGAGAATCGCCTCGCCGGTCCGCCGGGCCTTGGCGTTGGCATCGAAGCCGACGATGGTCAGTTGCGCGGAGAGCTTGAATCCATTCACGTACGTGGCGCAGACCTTGTACGTCGAAGTTGGCGCGCGACCGCGGGCACCACTCACGCGGACACGGTCCGCCCCTTCGGTGTTCAGCGTAACGCCAGTGAAGTCGCAGGTGACGTCCGGCAGCAGGTAGGCGGAGGGATCGCCGATCTCATACAGTATCTGCTCCGCCAGCACTGCCGGTGCGACGAGGCCACCGGTTCCCGCCGGCTTCGTGACAGTGAAGTCGCCATTGAGGCTGCATTCGACGATCGGGTAGCCGATGTGCGCCCAGTCAGGCACGCAATCCCAGTCGGTGAAGAGACCCCCGGTAGCCTGACAGCCGCATTCGAGGATGTGGCCAGCAAGGCTACCTGCCGCGAGTCGATCGAGGTCGTCGACGGACCAGCCGAACTCGTGCATCAACACGCCCAATGTCACGGCAGAGTCGACGCACCGACCGGTGATCACCACGTCGGCCCCCGCATCTAATGCCGCCTTGACCGGCAAGGCACCGAGGTACGCATTCGCCGAGACGACGCGCTCGGGGAGTAGCACGCCGCTTTGCAGCTCGCGCGGGGGCTCGTTCGCCTCTCGCAGCTGCGGGATGAGTGGCATAACGTCGTCACCGGTGACCACCGCGATCTTCACGTTCACCCCCAGTTCCTCGGCGAGGGTCTGAAGTGCCGCCGCGCAGGCCTGCGGGTTGACGCCGCCCGCATTGCTGACCACGCGGATCCCACGCTGGACGACGTCTTTCAGGACGGCGCGCATGGCCACGGTCACGAAGTCGGTCGCGTAGCCGAGCGCGGCGTTCTTCTGCCGCGCCGCGGCCAAGATCGACATGGTCAGTTCGGCCAGATAGTCGAAGACCAGATAGTCGATTTGCCCGCTGGCAACGAGCTGCGGCGCACCTACGCTACTGTCGCCCCAGAATCCCGAGGCTCCACCAATGCGGACGGTTCGTTGTTGCGGCGATAGGTTCACTGCCATCTCCTCGTCAATTGCTCGTGCGTCATCAGCGTCCGGTCCAGTTCGGCGCCCGCTTTTCGCGGAATGCGAGCTGCCCCTCCGCAGCATCTTCCGTCAAAGCAAACACTGCGATTTGGCTCTCGGTGAAGCGCATCGACTCTTCGAACGACATCGCTTCGATGGCTTTCATCGTGTACAGGCCGCGACGGATCGCGGCCGGCGACTTGTCGAGAATACGGCCCAGCAGGGCCTGCAGGCCTGTATCCAGGTCGTCGACGACCGTATTGACTAGCCCCCAGTTCAGCGCCTGCGCTGCGGAGATGGGTTCGCCCGTCAGGCACATCTGCGCCAGTGCGCGCCGAGGCAGCAGATCATCGAGTACGCTCAGGACCTGCGCCGGGAGCAGGCCGACTTTCACTTCGGGCAGGCCGAACACCGCGTGCGGTGCTGCCACAGCGAGATCGCACATGGCCAGCAAGCCCATGCCGCCGGCCATGCAGGCGCCGTTCACGCGGGCGACCAGCGGGACAATGCTACGTCGCGCCAGCCGGAGCAGATCTGCAAAAGCTGCATAGGGCTCGGAATGGTCAAAGCGAAAGGCCGTGCCGGCCGCAAGGTCGGCTCCGGCGCAGAAGGCCTTGTCTCCGGCACCCGTGAGGACGACAGCCCGCACATCGCGTTCATGTTGGACACGCTCGATCGCATCGCAAAGGCCTCTGAGCACACCTGGACTGATCGCGTTGCGGCGCGCCTCCCTCGATATCGTGAGCCAGAGGACATCGCCGCGGCGCTCATCGAGCAGTTCTGAAGAAGGGTTGGTCATGAATCCCCCGGATGCGGATCGAACGCGAAGCGAGATATGAGCTCAGGCAGCTTGCGGCGGCTGGAGCACGACCGGCCGCTGGAATACGATGTTGTCTGCCACCAGTTGATGGATCCGCTGCTCGCCGAGCCCCGCCTCACGCAAGACATCGACCGTGTGTTCGCCGAGCGCGGCCGCCGGATGTCGATTGAGCGGTACGGTGCCTGACCACTCGCTCGGAACCGCGGTCTCGCGGATCCTTCCGACGATCGGATGCTCCACCTCCGTGAAGAAGCCCGTGGCGGCCAGGTGCTCGTCCTCGAGAAGTGTTTCCAGCGTGTGCATCGGGAAGATCGGAATCTCGTTTTCCGGCAGGAGCTCGAGCCATTCGCGCGTGGTCCGCTGCTCGAGTTCTTCAGAGACCAACTGGTAAAGCTCGTCGATGTGCGCCGTGCGGTTACGGATGTCGGCGAAGCGCGGATCCGTCTTCAGCAGATCGCCCTTGCCCACCGCCGTCAGGAAGATCTTCCATTGCCGGTCGGTGTAGATGAGACAACACACATACCCGTCCTTGGTCTTGTACGGACGGCGGTTCTTTGCCGTCAGCCGCGGATACCCGAACTCCCCCTGGCTGGGAACGAACGTGTGACCGTAGAGGTGGTCCCCCAACACATACGGCACCATCGTCTCGAACATCGGAATGTCGACGCATTGCCCCTTGCCGGTCCGAGTTCGCGCGTAGAGCGCCGCGGCAATGACGCCGAAAGCGTAGAGGCCTACCGAGCGATCGGCGATCGCCAGCGGCATATAACGCGGTTCGCCCTCAGCCTGCTGACCCATCACCGCGGCCAAACCGGTCGCCGCCTGCATCATGTCGTCGTATGCGGCCTTCGGACCGTAGGGCCCCCTCTGCGAGAAGCCGACCATGCTGGCGTAGATGAGCTGCGGGTTCAGTTCGGCCAGGCGCGCGTATCCGAGGCCGAGCCGCGCCATCGCCGCGGGTCGGATGTTGGTGGCAAGCACGTCCGCAGACTTGGTAAGTTCGAGCAGCAACTCCGCGCCGGCAGCCGACTTCAGGTCGATGACGATGCTGCGCTTGTTGCGGTTGAGGCCAAGAAACAGCGGCCCCAGACCATGCTCGCCGTTCGGCCCAAGTGTCCGGGTCGAGTCGCCACCGGGCGCCTCCACCTTGATGACATCGGCGCCGAGGTCGCCCAGCATCTGTGTCGCAGAGGGCCCCATGAAGACGGTCGTGAGATCGAGTACCTTGATGCCTGACAGCGGCCCGGAAAATTCAGTCATTTGGTTTACCTCCCTAGGCGCGCAGACAGCCGCCCTCGTGCATTCGCCTAGATTTTTTAAAGTACGCCGCGTTGCCGTGTCTCGCCGTGCTGTTCGCGGTCAAATTTGTGGTGGGATGAACATCATCCTTCTTATCGCCACCTGAGCAGGCGGTTTTCCAGCGAGGTCATACCCCAGCTGATGCCAACGCCGATCATCGACAACAGGAAGATGATGCCAAACACGCCATCCGTCTTGAAGCTGGCAGCGAGCACCGACAACGTCTGACCAAGGCCATGCTCGGATGCGAAGATCTCCGCGCCGATCACGCCGAGAAGCGCGAACACGAGACCGAGTCTGAGCCCATTGAAGATCACCGGCACGGCGCTAGGCAGCACGAATTTACGGAAGATCTGGCTTTCGCTTGCGCCTAGCGTGTGCGCCAGCGTGGTGTGATCCGGATTGACGCCACGGCCGCCCGCCACAGTCGAGGTCAGCACGATGAAAAAGGTGAGGCTGAAGCCGACTGCGACTTTGGATCCGAGTCCGAGACCAAACCAGATGATGAACAGCGGCGCCAGCGCAATGCGCGGCATGGCATTCAGGGCAGTGAAAATCGGGTTGAACACCGCTTCTGAACACGATTTATGCTCCCGCTTTCGCCGCGTTCGGCGGCTCGGCCTTCGGCGCGATCTCCACGATCATAACTGGATGGGTGACCCGGCGCCGCAGGCTTCGCGAGCGTCACTATTCCCGGTCGATTTCCAAGCGCGAGCGGCTCTATCGAAGCTTCATCGAGGAAGCCTCCCGAGTCTACGCCGACGCGCTCGTCAGTGACCGATCCGAGATTCTGCAACTGGTCAATCTGTATGCGCTCATCGGGCGGATGCGGATTCTGTCCAGCGATCAAGTGGTACAGGCCGCGGAGCGAGCAGGTCGCCTGATCATCGAAACCTACCTGTCACCTAACCGGGAATTTGGCGATCTTCCTGAATTTCTGGAGGAAATGGATCCTTTGCGTGGCTTCGGAGAAGCCTGCCGACGCGAACTGCATTCGATCCCATCTCACTGAGGTCCCAGGCAATGAAGGAACGCATACCTCAGCCCGGATCGCCGTGCATTCGTCAGAGAATCCTACAAGCAGCGATCCGATTGTACCGCCAAATCGGGTTCAAAAAGACCACCGTCGCCGATATCGCTCGCGGAGCGTCGATGTCGCCCGCCAACGTCTACCGCTTCTTTGCTTCAAAGCAGGCGATCGAGGAGGCGGTCGTGGCGGATTTGTTCAAACAGGTCTCAGCGGCCGCAACGCTTGCGGCTCTCTTGAGCGGCTCGGCTCTGGAACGTCTAACGGCCGCATTGAGCGCAATCGCGCAGCTGCACGAACATCGGCTGGAGAACGACCGCAAGCTACACGAATTGGTCGCCGCGGCGGTACGCGGGAATTGGGCAGTCGCGCTGTCTTACGCAGACCGGATCCGAGGGCTGGTGCGCACGATCATTGCTGGCGGACAGGCGAGCGGCGAACTGCGACCGGGTAGTCCGATGGCGATGACATGTTGCCTGCTTGAATCAATGGACGGATATCTCAATCCGTCGCGTATCATCGCGACTACCGTTAGTCCCACGTTTGACGAGATGATGGATTTCTGCGCAAGCGCCCTGCATCACGTACCTTGGGTTCAGTCGATCGACCTGGGCGCCGACTTAAGTCCCCAAGCCGTGGCCCAAGGATAGCGAGCGAGGTGGTTGATTCACGGCCTCCAGTCCGCCTCGCAAGCCGCGAGAAAGAAATTGACCCGTTCGTGCAGGAACGTCGGCAGCTCTTTTCTGAGGTCCTTCAATTCCTCACCCATCAGCGATCTCATGAGCATCGGAAGCAGAATGAGGTCCATGAACATCTGCGCGGTCGCTACGCTGCGCTTTGCGCTGAAAGGTCCCTTGGGTGAGCGCGCGACCTTCTGCGTTGCCTCGTTCAAGAGCTGCGATACCGCCCCAGCCGCACGGTCGCGCGCCGCGTCGTGAACATTTCGGCTCAGTTCGGGAAATCGCCGCGCCTCGGCGATCGTCGCACGAGTCAAATCCAACGTGTCCTCGACGAATCTCTCCACGATCTCGATGCCAAGATTGGTGAGCTTTTCCTGGATGGTGCGGCCTGCCGGCGTGAATCCCTCAAAATCCGTCAATCCGCTGATGGTCCGGGCCACCACAGCCACGAACAGCGCCTCCTTGTCGGAGAAATGGGCATAGATGGTCGGTTTGCTCGCAGGGGCCAACGCGGAGATGTCGTCGATGCTGGCACTCCGAAAGCCCTTCTCGAGAAAGAGCTGCTGGGCTGCATCGAGAATCCGCGCCTGGACGTCGCCGGCAAGGTCCTTGGACGGTCTGCCGCGTTTCGGGCTTTTGTTCTTCGCCATCACGATCTCCTAATTGCGAGTTTGTAAATCCCGCTTGACATGCACGGAAAGAAAATGCAAGAAAAAGAAAATATACGGTTTAGTGTAGTTTAAATCGCTGCGGACGGCTTTGATTGCTTGGGTCTGCGGCGACTCATCCAGACGACCGGCGGGCCGCCAAATGCGCATTCGGCCGCTGATCATCCGGACAACCAGAGGAGATCACAGTGAGTGTGTGCAGCCCGGACTCGCCGATCGTGGAGCAGGGCATTCTGCTGCGTGAATTGAATCACCGGATCAATAATGGGCTCGCGTCGGCAATCAGCCTGGTCTCGGCCGCGGCCGTCCGGGTTGAGGGGGCGGAGGCCAAGCGCGCCCTAAGCGACGTGGTCGAACTGTTGCATGGTCATGCCGATGTGCAGCAGGCGCTCGCCATACCCAAAGGCAAGGCGCTGATCGACGCCGCGACATACGTCCGCATGATGGGCAGCGCCATGCGCCGTTCGCTGCTGGATCGAATGAATATCGGGTTGGTACTCGCCACCGAATCTCTTCCGCTCCAACCAGATCGATGCCGGCGGCTCGGATTGATCGTCCATGGGCTCGTAGCTGACGCCGCGAAGCATGCGTGCTTCGAGACGCGGACCGGAGAAATCAGGATCAAACTGTCACGAATCGGCACGCTGGTGAATTGCGTCATTCTGGACAATGGGTCGCGGTCGGCACGGGGCGCCGAGGGGCGCGAACACCGGATCAGTAATGATCTTGCCAAGGGTCTCGGCGGCCGGGTCGAACACGGCTTTGGCGACGAATTCACATCCGTCGTCCTTTCATTTCCGCTGAGAGAGCGTGAGCGGCAGGCGAACTGTGCGATCGAAAAGCGTCGCATCATACGCTCGCCCCGCCGGTCGAAAGTCAACCCACCCGAAGGCCCGGCGCTTTGCACGCAAGCAAGCTCCCGGGATCGGGGCAGCCCCGTTGCACCACGACCCGATCCAATTGCGACTCGCGAAGCCCAGCCGGTCTCTGCCAGACCCGCGGCGGATGTGCTGGGCGAGTTGTTGTCACCCCGCCACCGCATGGATGTGTCATGAAACACAACACGAACCAAACTGAAGTCGTTGGAACTGCCCGCAAGGGCAAGTTGAGGGGGCCTGGTTGCCTTGTGGTCGCGCTCTTCGCAATCGCGCTGAGTGGCTGCAACGACCATGCCTCCGCTCCCGTCACGCGCGCGGCAATCGTGCGCACGGAGATCGTGCAACCGCGCGACCGGCAAGCCTCCGTCACCCTCACCGGCGAAATCCAAGCCCGTTTCCGCGCCGACCTCTCGTTCCGCGTCAGCGGACGTGTGCTTGCGCGCTATGTCGATGTCGGCGCCCGCGTCCAGGCTGGCGAAGTCCTGGTTCTGCTCGATCCGGCGGAGCAGCAGGCCGACGTTGATGCCGCGACCGCGGCGGTGCTCGCCGCAGAGTCCCAGCTGCGCGTGGCCAAGGTAACCTTCGAACGACAGAAGGCGCTGATCGCGAGCGGTTTCACCACGCGGACGGTCTACGATCAGGCGCAGGAAGGATTGCGAACCGCAGAAGGTGCGCTTGAAGCAGCAAAAGCGGAGCTCGGAACGTCGAAAGACGCCCTTGGATTTACCGCGCTGCGCGCAGAAGCGGCAGGCGTGGTCACTGCGCGCAATCTGGAAGTCGGCCAGGTCGTACAGGCCGCGCAGCCCGTTTTCTCGCTGGCGCAGGACGGGGAGCGGGATGCCGTGTTCGACATCTACGAATCCCTCTTGTTTGGTGATCTCGACGACAGCCGCGTATCGCTGGCGCTTGTCTCCGACACACGCGTGACGGCGAGCGGATACGTCAGGGAAGTCTCGCCCGCGATTGACGCGAAGAGCGCGACCATCCGCGTCAAGGTTGCCATTCAGGATCCGCCGACAGCGATGACGCTGGGAAGCGCTGTTGCAGGAACCGTCAAAGCGAAAGCCCGGCAGCAGATCGCATTGCCCTGGAGCGCATTGGCGGCGGCGGGATCGAAGCCCGCGGTTTGGACCGTTGATCCGGCGACAAAAACGGCTGCGCTCAAGCCGGTGACGATCGGCGGTTATGAAGCCCGCGAAGTGCTGATCAAGGCCGGCCTCGAGCCAGGCGAGCGCGTCGTGATCGATGGCGGCAAGCTGCTGAGCGTTGGCCAGGCCGTGACATTTGAGGGAGACCCATCATGAAGAAGCGAGCCATGATTGCAGCCGGCACATTTGCTTCCGCCCTAGTGCTGGCTGGATGTCAGCAGGAAGCGAAAGCGCCCGACCCTGTACGACCCGTGCTGTCGACGGTCCTGGAGCCGAGCCGCACGGACGGCATGGTCGCCGTGGGCATTGTTGAGCCGCAGTACAAGACCAATCTCGCGTTCCGCGTCTTGGGACGTTTGACCGGGCGTCCCGTCTCGGTTGGCGACCTCGTCAGCGAAGGACAAACTGTAGGTGTCATCGATCCCACGGCTCTCGAGCTTGCGGTACGCTCCGCCAAGGCTGAGCTGACGAAGGCCGAGGCGCAGCTTTCGACCACAACAGCAACGGAAGAGCGGCAGCGAACCCTCATCACAACAGACGCCACCACGAAGCAGACGCTGGACAATGCCGAGCAGGCGCGGGCCGGTGCCGCCGCGTCGGTGGCGCACGCACAGGCAAACCTGATCAAGGCCATCGAGCAACGCGGCTATGCCCAGCTCAAGGCCGATTTCGCCGGCGTCGTCACTGCGGTGAGCGCAGAAGTCGGACAGGTGGTCTCTCCTGGCCAAAATGTCGTGACGGTTGCGAAGCCCGACATCCGGGAGGCGGTGGTCGATATCGGGGATGATTTCCCGATGCCACTTGAAATTGGCTTGCCATTCATTGTCGGCTTGCAGCTGCTCCCCGCCGTTCAGGTCGAAGGCAAGGTTCGAGAGATCGCCCCGCAGGCAGACCCCGTGACGCGCCTGCGGCGAGTCCGCATCGCCCTGAACAAACCCCCTGAAAGCTTCCGCTTGGGTACGACCGTTACGGCGAAGGTCGGCAAAGCGCAAAGTCCGACATTGCACATCCCCGCCTCAGCGGTGCTCGCCAAGGATGGCGCGAATTTCGTCTGGGTCGTCGATCTGCCTGCGAGCTCCGTGTCGCTGCAGAAAGTCGAGCTCACCGTAGACCCCGCAGGTGCCCGCGTCACCGACGGGCTTACCCCCGGTGCGCGAATCGTGACCGCCGGAATCCATAGCCTCAAGCAAGGACAACACGTCCGTATCGAACAGGATCAGAAGCCATGAAGTCGTTCAACCTTTCCGACTGGGCGCTCCACCATCGTTCGCTCGTCTGGTACTTCATGATCGCTTTCATGGCGGCAGGCCTCTTTGCCTACCTTCAGCTGGGTCGTCAGGAAGATCCCGACTTCACCATCAAGACCATGGTGATCCAGGCGCAGTGGCCGGGCGCATCGCCTGAAGAGATGACGCGCCAGGTCACCGACAGGATCGAAAAGAAGCTCGAGGAGCTGGAATCGCTCGACTACACCAAGAGCGTGACGGTCGCGGGCCAGACCACCGTGTTCGTTTATCTGCGAGACACGACAAAGGCGGCTGACGTCAAGCCGACCTGGGTCCGGGTCCGCAACATGATCGCGGACATCAAGGGGGATTTTCCGCAAGGAGTGATCGGACCGGGCTTCAACGATCGCTTCGGCGACGTGTTCGGTAACATCTATGCCTTCACCAGCGATGGCTTGACCCAGCGTCAGCTGCGCGACGAGGTCGAGGGTATCCGCGCCAAGGTCTTGACCGTGCCGGATGTGGGCAAGGTCGATATTCTGGGCGCCCAGGACGAAGTGATCTATCTCGAATTCTCCACCCGGAAGATCGCGGCCCTTGGCCTCGACGTCCGCTCGATCATGGCCTCCCTGCAGGCACAAAACGCGGTCGCGCCGTCCGGGGTGTTTCAGGAGGGGGCAGAGCGGATCAGCGTGCGGGTGAACGGCCGTTTCACGTCGGAGGCAAGCCTGAACGCGGTCAATCTGCGTATCAACGACCGCTTCTTTCCGCTGACTGACGTCGCCACCATCACGCGCGGTTATGCCGATCCGGCCAAGACCTTGTTCAGGTACAACGGCCAGCCTGCCATCGGGCTTGCCATCGGCATGAAGTCCGGCGCAAACCTGCTTCACTTCGGCGAGGCGCTGAAGGAGCAAATGACGAAGGTCATTGCCGACCTGCCGATCGGCGTCGGCGTTCATCTGGTCGCCAATCAGCCGGTCGTCGTCGAGCATGCGGTGTCAGGCTTCACCGAAGCGCTGTTTGAGGCCGTGGTTATTGTTCTCGCCATCAGCTTTCTCAGCCTGGGCATGCGCGCCGGGCTCGTCGTCGCAATCGCGATCCCGCTGGTTCTCGCCATTACCTTCGTGGTGATGAACTATACCGGCATTTCATTGCAGAGAATTTCGCTTGGCGCTTTGATCATCGCGCTCGGCCTGCTGGTCGATGACGCCATGATCGCCGTCGAAATGATGGTGGCTCGGCTGGAAGTCGGCGATCCCCTGGAAAAGGCGGCAACCCACGTCTATACGTCGACCGCCTTTCCCATGCTGACGGGCACGCTGGTCACCGTCGCGGGCTTCATCCCGATCGGGCTGAACAGCAGCAATGCCGGCGAGTTCACCTTCACCCTGTTCGTGGTGATTGCGGTCTCCCTGATCGTGTCGTGGGTCGTGGCGGTGCTGTTCACCCCGCTGCTCGGCGTCACCATCCTGCCGGCAAAGATGAAGGGCCATCATGAGGCGAAGGGCCGGCTGGCGCAGATGTTCTCCCGGCTGCTGCTCGTCTGCATGCATCACCGCAGGATCACGGTCGGCGTGACGGTTGCAGCCTTCTTTGTCGCCTTGTTCGGCATGACATTCGTGCAGCAGCAGTTCTTCCCCTCGTCGGACCGTGACGAGCTCGTGATCGACTGGAATCTGCCGCAAAACGCTTCGATCGCCGACACCAATGCGCAGATGGCGCGCTTCGAGCGCGAACAGCTGCAGGGCAATGGCTCCGTGGAGCATTGGTCGTCTTACGTCGGTACTGGCGCCCCGCGCTTCGTGCTCTCATTCGACGTGCAGACCGCGAATACATGGTTCGGCGAAATGGTGGTCGTGACCAAGGGCGGTATCAAGGCCCGCGACCGCATCAAGGCGCAGTTCGAGACCTATCTGAGGAAAACGTTCCCCGGGACCGATACCTACGTCAAGTTGCTCGAGGTCGGCCCCCCCGTGGGACGTCCCGTGCAATACCGCGTGAGCGGACCCGACATCGCAAAGGTGAGAGACCTCTCGCAGCAGCTCGCTGGCATCGTCCGGAGCAACCCCGATCTCGGCCACGTCGTGTTCGACTGGATGGAACCCGGGCGCGTCGTCAAGGTCGACGTTCTCCAGGACAAGGCGCGCCAACTCGGCGTGACGTCGGAAGACATCGCCACGGCCGTGAACTCGGTGCTCGATGGCTCGCCGATCACACAGGTTCGCGACAGCATCTATCTTGTCAATGTCACTGGACGCGCGACCGCGGTCGATCGCGGCTCGATCGATACGCTCCGAGATCTGCAGTTGACCGGGCAGGGTGGGCAGTCGGTGCCGCTCGGGGCCGTGGCCAACCTGCGCTATGAGATCGAGCAGCCGACCATCTGGCGTCGCGCGCGCATTCCCACGATCACGCTGAAGGCTGGCATCGTCACCAACGTCCAGCCGAAGACAATCATGGATCAGTTGGCACCAAGGGTGGCGGAGTTCAGCAAAGCACTGCCGGCGGGCTATTCGGTGGCGATCGGCGGCTCCGTGGAGGAAAGCGCCAAGAGCCAGTCGCCGATCGTGGCCGTCGTTCCGCTCATGCTGTTTGTCATGGCTACCGTCCTGATGGTTCAGTTGCAGAGCTTCCACCGCCTGTTCCTGGTGTTCGCGGTCGCACCGCTCGCCGTGATCGGCGTCGTCATGGCCCTGTTGCCGAGCGGCGCACCTCTCGGCTTCGTTGCCATCCTGGGTGTGCTGGCGCTGATCGGCATCCTGGTCCGAAACTCGGTGATCCTGATCGTGCAGATCGAGGATCTAAGGAAGCAAGGGCGTCCGGCCTGGGATGCCGTTGTGGAAGCGACCGAGCATCGCATGCGTCCGATCCTGCTGACGGCGGCCGCCGCAAGTCTCGCGCTGATTCCAATCGCGCGCGAGATTTTCTGGGGTCCGATGGCCTACGCGATGATGGGGGGCATCATCGTCGGCACGCTGCTGACGCTGCTCTTTCTGCCGGCGCTCTACGTGGCGTGGTTCCGGATCCACCCTGTCCAAGACGATGGCCGGCCAATGTCTGAGACGGTTGAGCCTGCGTACGAGACTCATTCGTCGAACCCGACTCTTGCGCCGGCCGCGCCGGTGCCGGTCCTTGAAACGCAAATCTGAAACGGAGGCTATCATGTCCAGGAAGACACTCTTGCCGCTGTCCGTCAGCGTAATGCTCGCAACGATTTCATTGGTGCCAACTGCGGTGTTTGCGCAATTCCCCGGTCCGCCTCCAATGGGGCCGGGCGGCCCTCCGCCGATCGCTGCCGGCGGTCCCGCATTCGCAGGTCCGCCTCCCATGGGGCCTGGCGGTGTGCCCCATGCCGGCTTCGGCGGTCCGGCTCCCCGGCTGGGCGCCGGCGGTCCTCGCGGCGATCTAAGGGGGCCTGGCGGCGTCCGTGCCGGCGGTCGTGACGGACCTGCGGTTGCACGCTCGGTCGAGGCTCGCTCCGCATCGGTCGGCTACAGCCATTCCGGTCGCTTCAGCCATGGCTATGGCGGGCGGCGATACGGTTATGGTGCAGCCTACGCCGCAGGAGCCTATGCCGGTTATGCCTATGGCAGCGCTAACGATGGCAATTATTCCGATAGCGACTGCTATTACGCCTACAGTCGCCAACGACGCGTTCTGATTTGCAACTAGAGCATGATCCAGAAAAAGTATGACGCGGCTTTCCGAAATGTCATGCTCAAACAAAGACCTAAAGCGCGATGACGATTCATCCAAATCTCAGCGCACTTTAGCGGCGGACCGACCTCACCTGCGAACGCTGCGGTGGATATTGTAAGCGCCTTGGATTCGCTGGTGCCCGTGACGGAGACCGGCTCGTTAACCGCAGTTGCGCGACGTCGCGCGGACCTTGGCGTTGCTTCAGCATGTCGAGTTGGTCGGGCCACCAACAGCGTCGGGCGAACGTGGGACTCAATCAGTTGCAGCACGAGCTTGTGAACGAGTTCGCTTGACCGGAACTTTAATAAACTATACGGTATATTTTATTAAGCTGGATGAAGCTCGCCACGACCGCGATCCGGACAGAACGCGGGCCTGAGCAACCGCAAACCAAGAGTACGAAAATCATGAACTTTCAGCCTCGACCAGATCTCACGACCGCGGACCGGCGTCTGCCATTCGATTGCATCGCGTTGCTATTGCAGGGCGGCGGCGCTCTGGGCGCTTACCAGGGAGGCGTCTACGAGGCTCTGGCGGAAGCCAACATCCATCCGGACTGGATTGCCGGCATTTCGATTGGCGCGATCAACGCTGCAATCATCGCGGGCAATCCGCCCAATTCCCGCGTTGACCGGCTTCGCGAGTTTTGGACGCAGGTGACGCTGGACGCTCCGTTCACCGATCTGATGAATAGCGATCACACCCGCAATTTTCTCAATCAGGTGAATGCGAGCTTTGCGGCGATGTTTGGCGCAAGCGGATTCTTTTCTGCGCGGCCACTAGCGCCATGGCTACAAGCGGGTGGAACGCTTGCCGCCACGAGCATCTACGACACTAGCGCGCTGAAGACGACACTGGAGCGCCTCGTCGATTTCGATCGCATCAACGCCGGCATGACGCGGTTCAGCGCAGGAGCCGTCAATGTGCGGACCGGCAATCTGGTCTATTTCGACACTGCCACGCATACGATTCGGCCCGAGCACATCCTCGCTAGCGGGGCGCTGCCGCCGGGCTTTCCGGCGGTCGAAATCGATGGTGAACATTATTGGGATGGCGGCTTGGTCTCGAACACACCGCTGCAATATGTGATCGAGTGTGGCGACCGTCAGGACACGCTCGTGTTTCAGGTCGATCTCTGGAGCGCGCGCGGCCAGAATCCGCGCAATATGGCTGACGTCGTTACGCGTCAAAAGGAGATTCAATACTCGAGCCGCACGCGCGCGAGCACAGACCAATTCAAGAGCCTGCACCGGTTGCAGCGAGATTTGGCGGCGCTGTTGAGCAAGCTGCCCGAGAACCTGCGCGAGAAGGAGGACGTCAGGTTGCTCAGGACGGCCGCCTCTCACAACGTGCACAGCCTCGTCCACCTGATCTATCGCGCGCGGGACTACGAAGGCCACTCCAAGGACTACGAGTTTTCCCGCCTCTCGATGCAGGATCATTGGCGCGCCGGGTATCACGATGCATTGCGCACCCTTCGTCATCCCGAGGTGCTGGCCCGCCCGACCAGTGCGGACGGCGTCTCCACCTTCGATCTTGAGCAGGACGGTCGCGAATAGGCCAGCCAGCCGGTTATTCCCAGTCACAGGAGAAATTGAATGCACGAGAATGAAGTGGTGAGGCGGGCATTTGCGATGCCGCTCACCAATCCGGCCTATCCGCCGGGACCGTATCGCTTCGTCAACCGCGAATACCTGATCATCACATATCGCACCGATCCGGCGAAGCTGCGATCGGTCGTTCCGGCTCCGCTCGAATTTGATGAACGCGAAGCGCTGGTCAAATACGAGTTCATCCGCATGCCGGATTCCAATGGTTTTGGCGACTACACCGAGAGCGGCCAAGTCATCCCGGTGTCGTTCCGCGGTCGCAAGGGCGGCTACACCCACTGCATGTTCCTGAACGATGAGGGACCGATCGCCGGTGGCCGGGAGCTCTGGGGCTTTCCAAAGAAACTCGGCCAGCCAACCTTGCGGACCGAGGTCGATACGCTGATTGGCGCCCTGGATTACGGTCCGTTGCGGGTGGCAACCGGCACGATGGGATACAAGCACCGCGAAGCCGACCTGGCGCAAGTCAAGGCCGCTCTCGAGGAGCCGAACTTCCTTCTCAAGATCATTCCGCACGTCGACGGCAGTCCGCGGATCTGCGAGCTTGTCGAATATCACCTCGAGCAACTTGTCTTGAAAGGGGCGTGGACCGGACCCGCGGCTCTCGCCTTGACGCCTCACGCCCTGGCTCCCGTGGCCGAGTTGCCGGTTCTCGAGATCGTGTCCGCGGTTCACATTCGCGCAGACCTAACCCTGGGGCTGGGCAAGGTCGTTCACGACTACCTGCAACAGCCAAGCCGACGTCTCCTCGAAGCCCGCGAGATGAGTCTGGTCGGCTGAACATGAAGGCATACAACAGAAGGAGAGTGAATTGAGTATTCTGAAGGGCAAGACGGCCGTTGTGACCGGCTCGACGAGCGGCATCGGTCTCGCGTATGCGCGGGCATTCGCGGGTGCTGGCGCCAACATCGTGCTCAACGGGATTGGGGCACCGGCCGATGTCGAAAAAACGCGAATTGCAATCGAGAACGACTTCGAGGTGAAGGCCATCTATTCGCCCGCGAATATGGCCGAGCCAGTGGAAATCGCCAACATGATCTCGTTTGCCGAGAGGACGTTTGGCAGCGTGGACGTGCTCGTCAACAATGCGGGCATCCAGCATGTCTCCCCGATCGAGGATTTTCCGGTCGAAAAGTGGGACGCAGTCATCGCAATCAACCTCTCTTCCGCATTTCATGCGATCCGTGCCGTTACTCCTGGCATGAAGCAACGGGGCTGGGGTCGTATCATCACCACGGCCTCGGCGCATTCGCAGGTCGCGTCGCCCTTCAAGTCGGCCTACGTCACGGCGAAGCATGGCATCGTGGGACTCACCAAGACGGTGGCGCTGGAACTCGCCCGGTCGAAGATCACCTGCAACTGCATCAGCCCCGGCTACGTCTGGACGCCGCTAGTGGAGAAGCAGATCCCGAACACGATGAACGCGCGCAACATGAGCAGGGATCAGGTGATCAACGACGTCCTGCTCGCGGCCCAGCCGACGAAGGAGTTCGTCACGGTCGAGCAGGTGGCTTCACTGGCGCTGTTCCTGTGTGGCGAAGGCGCCGCGCAAATCACCGGCGCCAACCTCTCAATCGACGGCGGTTGGACGGCCGGGTAGGGCCCGCCGAAATACACCCTGGCTCTCAAAACGCACGGTGAAAAAAGACGGCCGACGAACCGCTGCGATAGATCAAGAGAAGACAACCGAGCACCTACGACTGCTGCCTACTAACATCAACGAATTCCTCTGGAGAGAAGATCATGAACAAGCGACTGATTGCGAATGTCATTGGCTGTGCTTGCCTTATGCTGGCGACGGCTGCCGAAGCCCGAACCTCTTACGACGGTCCCTGGAATCTCACCTTCGTTACGCAACGCGGAAGCTGCGATCCGAGCTATAATTTCTCGGTGAACATCAACGACGGCATTGTGACGCATCCCAATCTGGTGAAGTTTAGCGGGCACGTTGCAAGATCGGGCGCGGTTCGCGCGTCGGTGACGGTCCACGACAAATACGCATCAGGATCGGGGAGGCTGACGCGAGACGCCGGCCGCGGGACCTGGAGCGGCCACGCAGCGGGTGGGCGCTGCTCGGGATATTTGACCGCGCAACGAAACAACTAACGCGATCACCAGGAAGCCTCAAGGGCAGGTGCGGCCGAACGTGCTGTTCGAGGCTGGGCTGGCGATGGGGCGGCGGCCGGCCAAAACGGTTCTGGTCAGGCCTGTCGGCCATATCTCTCGGTTACCGCCGCCGCGACCAACTTCTTGCGTCCGGCGCTGCCCGGGCTTGTGCCATGGGCGGTGCACCAGTCTGGGAATGTGGCGGGGTCGATGTAAACACGGAGCACAACGTGTCCATAGGCCTTGAGCCCCTGCTCCATTTCCTCGGCCATCTTCAGCCATTCTTTCCAGCTCGGCGGCATCTTGTCGGCGTCGTCGAAAAGTTGCAGCAACGCTGCATAATCTTCCTCCTTGATCCAATAGGCCCCGACTGCCGGAGGCGGGTTATCCTCGGAATTAGTCATACGTGTTCTCCCTGCAGATGCTGCCTGTCACTGACGCGATCGAGGCGGGTCGCCAGCCTCGAACTGCCGCGAATCAGTGATTCTATCCTTGATGAAATTATCTCCGAATCGAAAGCGCTTCCCCTTGCAAAGTTGGGACCGCCGAACTTCCGCGGCATTCCCGGGATGCCGATCGCGGCGTAGGCATGACAGTTCCTCCGCCATCCCGCCCTCGGTGTCGCTCTATAACGAGCCGAAGACCACGTCTTGACCGCTGATCTCTTCCAAGCGGCCGTTTCTGACCGGCGCTTGTGGAGCGGACATAGAGGCCGCCGTCGGTCGCGAACTTCTGCAGATCAGCCGCGCGATACAGACAATCCCGCGAGAAGCGGAGCGTACTCGGTGAGCCTGCGGGATACGAACTCCGTAAAGAGCCGTACGCGCTTCGTCTTGCGTGTCTCCCCCTGTGTAAGAAGCCAGAGCGTCCCGTACATGTGCAGGTCGGTGCCCGGCACTCTCACCAGCAGGGGGTCGGCATCTCCGATGAAGCACGGCAGTGTCGTGATCCCGAGCCCTTGCCGTACAGCGGCGATCTGCGCCACGGCGTCTATGATCCTGAATGGAACTCCCGTTGTGCGAACCTCGCCCTCGCTTGCCCAATCGGGAATTCCATGAACGCTTATGACTATCCAGCGGACGGGATCCGATGCGCCCGAACGCCACGCGGCTAGGCGATCGCGAGAAATGTAAACGCCGCCGAACAGGTCCGGTCCCTTGAGTCCGTGAAGATTGAGCGGCAAGGTTTTGCGGTCATAGACGACGCGGATCGCGACATCGGCCTCCCGGTTGGTCAGATTTGCCAGTTCGCCGGACGACAAGATTTCCATCTCGATCTCCGGGTGCAGACGCGCGAAATCGGCGAAATCCGGCATGAGCAGGTGTGTCGCGAGCGGCGGCGCGAGCGTCACCCGCAAAAGCCCGCGGACGGCCTGGTCGCGACCCAAGACGCGTGTCTCCAATTTAAGCGACGACGCTTCCATCTGCTTCGCGAGCTCGAGGACCTCCTCGCCCGCAGCCGTCAGGCGGTAGCCCGCGGGCAGCTTTTCGAACATGAGCGCCCCAAGACGTTCCTCAAGCTGGGCGATGCGTCGCAGCACGGTCGCGTGGTTCACACCAAGGCTCTTGGCGGCAGCCCGCACGGAGCCTCCGCGCGAGACGGCAAGAAAGAAGCGAATGTCATCCCAGTCGATCATGGTGCAATCCAGCACCACGCGGTGCGCCTTCCAAAAGCTCGTATCTAACGGATCGTATAGCAGTATTGGCGGAAATTATAGCTTGGGGGCGACGAGCCCGACCCAAATCAGACCGGCACCCATGGATCATCGCGGCCGGCGTCAATCGCCGACCCGGATCGTTTTCGCACCACCGATGTGCGCTTTTCCGCACTCAACGCCTGACCCCGGCGGACCTATGTCGAGGTTCTCGGGGGCGTCCCCAAACGATCAGAGGCGGAAGCCTGGAAGGAAGCAGTCATGGGAAAGCTTGAAGGTAAGGTTGCAGTCATCACGGGTGGATCGAGCGGCATGGCGCTGGCGAGCGCCCGGCGGTTCGTTGAAGAAGGCGCCTATGTTTTCATCACGGGCCGGAAACAGGAGGCGCTGGACCAGGCCGTCAAACTGATCGGCCGGAACGTGACCGGCGTGCGCGGCGACGCGGCCAATCTCGACGACCTCGACCGTCTGTTCGACACGGTCAAGCGGGAAAAGGGCAGGATCGACATCCTGTACGCGAGCGCTGGCACGGGCGAAGCCGTCCCACTGGGCGAGATTACCGAGCAGCATTTCGACGCGACCTTCGGCCTGAATACGCGCGGTACGCTGTTTACGGTCCAGAAGGCGTTGCCGCTGTTCAACGACGGCGGATCGATCTTCATGACCGGGTCAGTTGCTTCGATCAAAGGTTTTCCTGGTTACAGCGTGTATGCGGCGAGCAAGGCGGCGCTGCACGCATTCGCACGCGGGTGGCTCAACGAACTCAAGGGCAGGAATATCCGGGTGAACGTGCTGCACCCAGGGCCGATCGCCACACCGATGCAGGACCAAGTTCTCACCGAGGAAGCGAAGCGGATGTTCGAATCCCTGATCCCGCGGGGAAAGATGGGTCGTCCCGAGGAAATTGCGACGGCCGCGCTGTTTCTTGCTTCAGACGATTCGAGCTTCGTGAACGGGGTGGAGTTGTCCGTCGACGGCGGCTTCTCGGCCATCTGAATTCGCGCCGAGCGAAAACGGAGAGATACGATGAGCACCGAAGAGAATGTCAAGCTTGTGAAGAATTTCTTTGCAGTCATGGGCAGCAGCAACGCGCGCGATCTGCTGGCGTTGGCTGCCGAAGATATCGAGTGGATCATTCCGGGCGAAGGCTGGCCGCTGGCAGGCACGCACCGCGGGCACGCGGAGTTGGCGGCTGTGCTCAAGAAGGCGTCCGAAGAGGTGGAAACGCAATACCCGAAGCCCCCCGAATTCGTGGCGCAGGGAGACCGGGTTATGGTCGTCGGCGTCGCTACGGGAAAAATCAAAGCCACGAATAGGCCGTTCAAGGACAAATGGGTCTTCGACATTACCGTTCGGGACGGCAAAGTCGCCCGCATCCAGGAGTACATCGACACGCAAGCACTGGCGCGGGCCTCGCAGATCGACGCAAGAACCTAGTCAAGTTCGACATGTGCGTCGTGATGGCATGACACGATGTTGTGCCGACCATCATCCATTTCCTGAAAAGGCTCCCGCCTATGACTTCCGCTTTAAACGATGAGTCGCTTGATCAGATCTTTCGCTCCGCTCGCACCCCCAACGGATGGGCAGATCTTCCTGTAGGGGACGATCAGGTACGCGAGATCTATGACCTCCTGAAATGGGCCCGACATCTGCGAACGGCAGCCCCGCGCGGTTTGTCTGGGTGCGTAGCCCCGATGGAAAGGCACGGCTCGCCGGGCTTGCTGCGGAACCGAATAAGCCGAAGATTCTGGAGGCTCCTGTCACGGTCATTATCGGCCACGATTTGGATTTCGCCAGCGAACTGCCAAAGCTTTTGCCTCACGCTGCCGAGGTCATGCAAAAATACTTTGCGGCACCAGACGTGGCCGAGGTGACGGCAATACGAAACGGAACGCTGCAGGGTGCTTACCTCATCGTCGCTGCGCGGGCGTTGGGACTGGACTGCGGGCCCATGTCCGGCTTCGACAACGCTGGCGTGGATAAGGCGTTCTTCTCAGGCACGCGGGTTCGGTCGAACTTCATCTGCAATATTGGGCACGGCGATCCAGCTTCCGTGTTCCCGCGCAACCCTCGCCCTAGTTTTGAGGAGGCCGGCCGCTGGGCCTAAGTCCAGGCTTCGAAGCGAACAGTGAAAGCGCTGGCCGTCTGCGGCCGCCGGTTCGGGGTCGAAGGTGAATGAGCCGTGGATCGCCGGCTCGCAGGCCGCGCGCTCGTCAAATACCCAACCGTAACGGAGATCCCAATGTATGACCAATCCAGGCTGTCCGAGTTGATCCGGTTCGCACGCGTAAATGCGGGTTCCACTGTCATCGACGTTTACCCAGGCGACGGCGATTGGACCCGTCTCTTCTCCGACGTCGTGGGACCCGAAGGACGGGTCTACAGCTTCGTGCCGGCCGAAGTCGCCCACTTCAAGAACGATCCGGTCGGCCGCATGCGGACGCTTGCGAAGGAGCCGGGCCGAGAGAACGTCGAAGCCGTCTCGGCGGACCTGGTCGCGATGCCGGAGGCCACCCAACCAGCGGACGTACTGTGGCTGCACCTATTCTACCACGATCTCCACACCGAGCTGATCCAGGCCAGGGGCGCGACGGCGGCCCAGTTCAATCGAGCGGTCTACGAACGGCTGAAGCCCGGTGGGTTTTACGTCATCGTAGACCACGCCGCCGCCGTCCGGGCGGGCACGAGCGACGCCCAGTCGCTGCATCGGATTGAGCCTGCATCCGTTCGCGTGGAGGTGGAGGCGGCCGGCTTCGTACTGGACGCGGAAAGCGCCATGCTCGCGAACAAAGACGATCCACACTCGGTCAAGGTGTTCGATCCCTCGATCAAGGGCGAGACCGATCGCTTCGCCTACCGTTTCACGAAGCCCTGATAGGGAGCGACTGGTGCGACCTGACCGACGGGAAGGCACGCTTGTCGCATCTCGACCTGTCTGCGGGTGCGCGGCGGTCCACCAGCATCTCCCGCTTCGCGCAGGTCTTCTTCACCCAGTCGTTACTTGGTCCGGTCGGGTATCGAACGGCCGCTTCTGGGGCGCAAAGCGGCCGTTCGTACGCAGACCGCCGTCCCGCGACCGATAAGGACACGTCACTTTTGGAATCAGGCTCGGGAAGGGCGCCTACGCGCGTTTTCCCATCGGCACCACGTTTCCATCACTCCGCCGCACCAGGGACACGACTGCAGCTCTTGCGAGGTCTTCCAAGGCGGTCGCAATGTATTTCGCGTAGTGTCGCTCGATCATTTTGACTGAGGTGTTGTGCAGTTTGGCGACCTGTTGGATGGGCAAGCCCTTTCGGAGACCGCGCACGATGCTCGAGTGCCGCAAAGCATAGGGAATCACCTCCGGCATACCAGCGCGCTCCCGAATGGCCTTCCACGGACGTGCAAGTTCGCCTCTTTTCCACGGACCGCGTTCAGACTTCTTCCACGCGATGCCCCCCGGCTCCTGTTCATGGATCCATCGCTCGAAAAGAGGTGCGTCGCCTGGGCGCCCGCCGATTGCGGGCAAAAGCACCTCAATCACATCGTCGCCTACCGGGACCGGGTCTGAGCCGCTATTGCCACCGCGCCCCTTGTAGGAGCCTGGCACCATCAGGCGCCGTGCAGAAACCTGCACGTCGCCCACGCGCATTCGCCTGACCTGGGCATACCGCGCGCCGGTCGCGGCCAGACAGACGACGATCCGATATAGATCGCCATCAAATCCTTGCTTCTGATCGACTTCACACGCAGCTTGAAGGATGGCGCCAACCTCCTCATCCCCCAGAATCTGGTTGTCCCGAGCAACCGACGCATCATCATCATCATCGATCCGCTCCGCTTTGAAGCCGGCCTTCACGATGGCGAGGAACGTCGGGTTTAGTTTCTTCCGTTCTGCGGAAAGCCGCGGCCACGCGGCATTTAGTGCGGCCTTGAGGTCATTCACGAACCGCTGTTTGGTCGTGACCTTTAAGTCGTCTGGCAAACTCTCACGCCACGTTATCAAGTCGTCTTCTTTCAAGGCATGCAGACGCACCGATGCAAGAGGAGCAGCTTCCTGATTGCCGCTCTTTTCTTGACCAAGAACGTAGCGTCGCAGCTTGGTGCCGGCGTCGGACCGGACGTCGCGACCTGTTCGGCGTCTTTCTCGAGCGTCTCGTTCCTTGACGTAGGCCTCAACGGCCGATCGCACGGTAGGAGCCGGGCCCGCCGCCTGCGACGCGGCTTCTGTCCTGGCTCGAGCTACGGCCTCCCGTGCCGTTCTCACGGCCTGTTCGAAGGTCAGAATCCCGTCGGCGGGCTTGTCATTGATGTCGTTGGCGACGCCGACTGGCTCCTGCTTGTAGTTGCCGCCTTCGTGGTGATTACGCCAGCGGACAAACCAAACGCCGCTTTGTTTTCCTTTGCGATAGCCCAGATGCGCTTCCGCATCGAGGCGACGCCAATGCACGCCGAGTTCGAGCCTGGAGCGCGCTTTAGCCGTCGTGACCTGAGCCTCGGTGAGTGTCTTCGACATATCGCCTGTTGCACCGTTACACGTCGAATATCCGTCGAATATCCGACGGTGTACGTCGGCGAACAATACTGGAATATGGACATTCAAGCTATTGAAATTATTGAATGTTGGCGAACGGGGGCGGATGGCGATGGAGCCATTACTTGGCCCTCTCAAGGCTGAAACAGGGGTTCGATTCCCCTAGGGAGCGCCAGCAAATTCAATCGGTTAGGTTTACCTAGAGGCGTGTGCTTGATCGCTTCTTCAACTTTTCTTCAAGTCACCTAACCGATAAACAGCACTGAATTCTCCTCATCGCGGCTAACGGTGCAGTCTTGTTTGAGACTTCGCCGAAGGAGGAACATGTGGCTGGCGAGTTGATCACTTTAGACCAAGCCCTTCTCGAACTTGAGAACCTCATCGCCACCCACGAACCGAGCTGGGCCGGTCATTGGAAGGCTGAGCTGGCCACCGCGTTGCTGAAACCGCCGGACGAGCCGAATGACGATGGTCTACCCGAAAGGTATCCGCGCCAAGCTCTCCAGGAACAACGACACGACCGAGGCGATCAATTACTGCCTCAGTCGCTGGGATGCATTCAGCCGCTTCCTCGATGACGGACGGCTTTGCATGTCGAACAATGCCGCCGAGCGCGAGCTTCGGGCTGTCGCCGTGGGCAGAAGAAATTAGACCTTTGCCGGCTCCGATGAGGGCGGCCGGCGTGCAGCTGCGATCTACACCCTCATCGTCACCGCAAAACTCAACGACATCGATCCACAGGCTTGGCTCGCAGACGTGCTAGCTCGCCTGCCGGATCATCCCGCCAAGCGCATCCACGAACTCATGCCCTGGAATAGGCGACCTCAAAACGTCGCTCACGTCACTTAAGCGCGGTCAGCCGTCCGCTCAGGATGAGCTAACCAGGGGCCGTCACCGGACGCGTACGATTCAAAACACCGCAGCCAAACACCGACGCATGTAGGAAAATCGCAGCGTCACGCCGCCGATGCTTCACAGCGTTGGATCGACGAAGCTTTCTTCTGGCTCGTCTCTTTAACTCGCGATGCTCGAATCGATGACAACAGCGCGTTCTGTGCAACGGTTCGTCGAGCGCAACTTGTTCCGGGTCTATTCCGCCAGTGACAACTGCGCGTCGTTCCATGCCAAATAGCTCTCGACGCTGTTTTGTCAGCGACACGCTGAATTCCTCCTATGCGCCGCCACTCCAGCCGTCTGCTGGCCGTCGGCCGAGGGCAATTCCGCGAATGGCCTTGCGCCCGCTCCAATGATCGGCCTCGCTGCCGTGAAATCGAGTTCACAGTAGGCGTTGTGCCGCTTGGCAAGCTTGGAGCCTCTACGAGCCTCCCATCTGAGCCAGTGCCGCATTGAGCGTCGGACTTGGGCGCATCACGGTTTCGCATTTGTGCGAGTCAGGCAGGTAGTAGCCACCGATGTCGGCAGGCTTGCCTTGCACGGCTGCGAGTTCGGCAACGATCTTGTCTTGATTGCGGGTCAGTATCTCGGCCAGCGGTTTGAATTGCGCCTGCAATGTCGCGTCCTCAGTCTGTGCAGCGAGTTCCTGTGCCCAATACATCGCGAGGTAGAACTGGCTCCCGCGGTTATCCAACTCGCCGGTACGCGGCGAGGGCGACTTCCGGTTGTCCAGCAGCTTTCCCGTGGCGGCGTCCAGGGTCTTGGCCAGCAGCTTGGCTTTCTGGTTGCCTGTCTTCAGGCCGAGATCTTCCAGTGATACTGCGAGGGCCAAGAATTCGCCGAGCGAGTCCCAGCGCAGGTGGTTTTCTTCCACCAGTTGCTGCACGTGTTTGGGCGCCGAGCCTCCAGCGCCGGTTTCGTACATGCCGCCGCCGGCCATCAACGGCACGATGGATAGCATCTTGGCCGACGTGCCCAGCTCCATGATGGGAAACAGGTCGGTCAGATAGTCGCGCAGAATGTTGCCCGTGGCGCTGATCGTGTCCTGGCCGCGGATCACGCGCTCCAGCGTGTAGCGCATGGCCCGCACCTGGCTCATGATCTGGATATCCAAGCCGGTGGTGTCGTGCTCGTGCAGGTACATCTTGACCTTGGTGATGAGCTGCGCCTCGTGGGGGCGGTACGGGTCCAGCCAGAACAGAACCGGCATTCCGGAATGACGAGCGCGATTGACGGCCAGCTTGACCCAGTCGCGGATGGCGGCGTCCTTCACCTGGCACATGCGCCAGATGTCACCCTGCTCCACGTCTTGGCTCAGGAGCACCTCGCCGGTGGCGATGTCGGTGATGTTGGCGACGCCATCCTCGGGAATCTCGAAGGTCTTGTCATGCGAGCCATACTCCTCGGCCTGCTGCGCCATCAGGCCGACGTTGGGCACGGTGCCCATGGTCCTTGGGTCGAAGGCGCCATGCCACTTACAGAAGTTGATCATCTCCTGATAGATGCGCGCGAAGGTGCTCTCCGGCATCACGGCCTTGACGTCCTTCAGGCGGCCGTCGGCCCCCCACATCTTGCCGCTGTTCCGGATCATGGCCGGCATCGATGCGTCGACGATGACGTCGTTGGGCGAATGAAAGTTGGTAATACCCTTGGCCGAGTCAACCATCGCCAGTTCGGGCCGGTGCTCGTGGCAGGCGTGCAGGTCGCGCTTGATCTCATCCTGCTTGCTCTGGGGCAGGCTGCTGATCTTGTTGTACAGGTCGACCATGCCGTTGTTGACGTTCACGCCGAGTTCTTCAAACAGCTGGCCGTGTTTGGCGAAAGCGTCACGATAGAATATCCTCACGCAGTGGCCGAACACGATGGGGTGCGACACCTTCATCATGGTGGCTTTCACGTGCAGCGAGAACATCACGCCGGTCTTGTACGCGTCTTCGATTTGCTGCTCGTAGAACTCCAGGAGCGCCTTCTTGCTCATGAACATCGAGTCGATGACCTCGCGGTCCTGAAGTGATACCTTGGGCTTGAGTACGATGGTTTTGCCGCTCTTGGTGATCAACTCCATCTTGACGTCACGCGCCTTGTCGAGCGTCATGGATTTCTCACCATGGTAGAAGTCGCCGTGATGCATGTGCGAGACGTGCGAGCGCGAAGCCTGGCTCCATTCGCCCATGCTGTGCGGATTTTTGCGCGCGTAGTTCTTCACGGCGAGCGGAGCGCGGCGATCGGAATTACCTTCGCGCAACACCGGATTCACGGCACTGCCGGTGCATTTGGCGTAGCGTGCCCGGATCACCTTCTCTTCGTCCGACTTTGGACTCTCGGGATAGTCGGGAATCTTGTAGCCCTTGTCCTGCAGCTCCTTGATCGCAGCCATCAGCTGCGCGACCGAGGCGCTGATGTTAGGCAACTTGATGATATTGGTGCCCGGCAGCAGCGTCAGCCGGCCTAGTTCGGCCAGATTGTCGGGCAAGCGCTGCTCTTCGGTCAGGAACTCCGGGAATTCGCCGAGGATGCGGCTCGCCACCGAGATGTCGCTGGTGACGACGTTGATACCGACGGGAGCCGTGAATGCGCGCACGATGGGCAAGAACGCTGCGGTCGCCAACGCCGGCGCCTCGTCGGTCAGCGTGTAGATGATGGTGGGAGATGCCGTACTCATGCATTGGCTTCCTTGGCGGCGGGGCAGCATCTATGCCCGATGCACCCACCGGCGTTGTCGTCTTGTGGGACGTTAGGTGGCGGGACGATCAGGCAGCGTGGTTTCCGGCAAATTGGATGACCTCAATGCCTGCCGCTGAATCTGACACCTGTGATGAGCTTCGGCAACTAATTTTGAGTTTTTTTAATTTTGAGTTTTTGAGACGCGACCCAGTCTTTTCGATCCGTTACGTCTGCGTCAACCAAACGTTGCGAGATTTGTGCCACATCGCCCCGGCCGATCTCCGTTGCGATAGCGGGCGCGTTGACCGCTTTGCCTCGTCGGAAGTGGTGAGTCCTGAATGCTTCTGCAGCCCGCTATCCCCTTCCTCCAGGTCATATTGCACCGACCGCCTAACAATCTCGGTCTCACTATCGTTACCGGCCGAAGTGCTTCGGAGACGTTACGCCATACTCCCAGAAAGCTCTTGCTGGACAAGGTTGACCCAATAGGCGGAGCCGAGCGTCAGGATCTCGTCGTTGAGATGGTAGGGCGGCGTATTGACGCCGTCGAGGATGCGCCGGGAGCAACGCCATTGCCGATGAAGATGAGCGAGCCCGGGCGAAGTGCGAGGGGAAAGGCCGTCTCGCACCTAGTCGAAGCCGCCGTACGCTAAAGGGACGCGCGGCGGCCAACGGATATCGAACGACTTGTACGGATCAAACAGGCGACGAGATCGCAGGCGCCCACTCGCCACCTCGATCGGCGCTTCTCTTGGCAACTTGGTTGTCGATCACTCGAACTCGTCCAGGGCTCACCGACCCGATAATACACGCCGCGCACGAAACAGCCCGAGCGAGAACCTTCGTACGCGCTGCGAGGCCCCACTATATTTGGCCGATGTATCGTCGCAAAAGGTTCGAAACGCCGGTGTTCAGGTTAGTTTTGGACATTGTAGAAACTATCGGGGATGTCGATACTCGTCCGTTCATCGGTGCTGGTGCGACGCAGAACGACACGTACTCCGTAGGCTTGTCCTGCGAAACCAACTCCGTGCGTCGGCGCATTGGCGTTGACTTGTTGCGATGCAATAGCAGTGAACGGGACCGCGCGACTAAGGTCGACAACAATTTATGTTGTCGGAAGAGCAGCTCTGGACAAACAATACAAACCTAGCTGCCAATCGACTGCGGAGGAGACACACATGAACGGCTTCACATCGCCAGGGGATCCGTCCGAGTATCTCGAGCGCTTGATGCAGGTCGGTCAGCAGTCGATGAAGCAATTCGACGAGGCGCTGGCGACGACGATGGGCGTGCGCGGCAAAAATCCGGCTCCGGCAGGGCAGGCGTTCTCGCCGTTTGCGTTTGCCGTGGACATGCAGCGCGAATACCTGACGCAGATCTGGCGTTTCTGGAACGCCGCGGCGATCAGGACATTCACCCTCGGGACCAAGTCCGAGATCCAGCCGGCACGCGGCGACAAGCGCTTCAAGGATAAGGCGTGGCAGGAGACGCCCTATTACGATCTCCTCAAGCAATCCTACCTGCTGGCGGCCAGGCAAATGCACGAACTGGTCGAAGGCGCCCAGGTCGACAACAAGACGAAGTTGCAGCTCCGCTTCTACGCCCGGCAATTCATCGATGCGATGAGCCCGTCAAATTTTCCGGCAACCAATCCCGAGGTGATCCGGACCGCCATCGAGACACGTTCGGCCAGCCTTGCCAGCGGGATGGCCAACCTTATCGACGACATAAGGAAGGGTCGTATTACGCGCGTCGATGAATCCGCGTTTGAAGTCGGCGGCAATCTTGCGGTCACGCCCGGTTCGGTCGTCTTCGAGAACGAATTGATACAGCTCATTCAGTACACGCCGCAGACCGCCGAGGTCGAGCGAACGCCGCTGCTGATCGTGCCACCCTGCATCAACAAGTACTATCTTCTCGACCTCGGCAAGGGCAATTCGCTCGTCGAATACGCCGTTGCGCAAGGACATCAGGTCTTCCTCATCTCTTGGCGCAGCGCGGTTCCTGAAATTGGCCGTCTCACATGGGACGACTATCTGACAAAAGGCGCCTTGCAGGCGATCGACGTGGTACGCGACATCGCGAAGGTGGAGCAGGTCCATGCACTTGGGTTTTGCGTCGGCGGCACGATCATGAGCTGCGCCGCGGGGGTGCTGGCAGCGCGCGGCGAGAACAAGCTCACGAGTCTTACGCTGCTGACGACGATGCTTGACTTCACCGATACCGGCGACATCGGGCTCCTGATCGACGAAGGTTCGGTCGCGCTGCGCGAGGCAACCATCGGCCGGGGTGGCATCCTACCCGGCAAGGAGCTCGCATTCACCTTCGGAACATTACGCGCCAACGACCTGATATGGCGCTATGTCGTGGACAGTTACATGAAGGGGGCAACGCCCGACGTATTCGACCTGTTGTACTGGGATTCGGACAGCGTCAGCCTGCCAGGCCCGATGTATTGCTGGTATACGCGCAACACGTATCTTGAAAACAAGATCAGGGAGCCGGGCAAGACCACGCAGTGCGGACTGCCGATCGACCTCTCGCGCGTCCAGGCTCCGCTCTATGTGCTCGCTTCGCGCGAGGACCACATCGTGCCGTGGCAGAGCGCATTCCGCTCAAAGGATCTCATAGGTGCGCATCCCCGCTTTGTGCTTGCTGCGAGCGGCCACGTCGCCGGCGTGATCAATCCGCCCGCCCGCAACAAGCGCAGCCACTGGCTGAATGACGATCTCAATTGTGAAGCCAATGACTGGCTCGGCCGCGCCGAGGAGAGGCCCGGAAGCTGGTGGCCTGACTGGGATGCGTGGATGAAGCGGCATTCAAGTGGAACGGCTCCGGCCCCGACGCAGGCCGGCAACGAGAGATACGGGGTTATCGAGCCGGCGCCCGGCAGGTACGTCAAGCTGAAATCGAACTGACGACGCCGCGCCGGCGCGCGATCGCGCGATATCGATGGTGAAGGTGTTCGCCTCGGTTGAGGTGTCCAATGGAGCAGAAAAACGCGGCGCGTGTCCTACTGCCAAAGAGCCATGTATTCGCTGGTCTGGGACTAGCCGCTGTTCCTCGATGGTGCGACGAACCCGCCGAATTCGCGTTCGAGCAGCCGCACAAAGGTCAGCGGCGTCCTGTCTTCCAGAAATGGTCCGACGATCTGCGCACCCATCGGTAGTCCGGTGGAGGTGCGCGCGATCGGCATGACGGTCGCGGGCAGGCCCGGTGGCGTGGCAAGTGTCGCCCACACGATCAGCGACAGGTAAGGATGGACCTGTCCGTCGATCTCGATGACATGATCCGCGCCGAGGGCTGCAGCAGGATGTTGAAGAGATGGATCTCGCCGGAGACATGCATCTGGATGCGGCGCGACCCCTGCGGTCCGACCACCACCGTTTCCGGGGACATCTGCAACGGTCCGCCTTCGATTCGCAGTCGATGCCGATCCTTCAGCTGGATGTCGATGATCTGGTGCGGCCGTGCGGTGAGCGGCTAGGTCAGGACCTTCGAGCCAAGGGAGCCGCGCCGCTCGCCGAAGGACCTGATGATGCCGCGAAGCGCCGGATGCGGCAGGACGCGTCTGACATGCACGTTCGCCTCCGTCGTGCTGACCAAGTGTATCTCAATCGAGAGCGACGAGTTACTAAGATTTTCGCAGCCTGCTGTCCTTACGGGGCATCATCCTCTCCGTTGCAAGCTGCAGTTTGCATGGTCGGGTCATCTCTTGAGGCCATCACGCAAAGGCAACGGCCTTGCGAAGGATCATGCTCGATCGAATACCGAGAGCGCGGTAATATCCAAACAGGTCTCATCATACTTTATTCCGGCAGCCCCACCTTGCTCAATGAGCCGCCTGGCTTCGACGCTAGCTCTGGTGCGCAATCGACTCCAGCGAACTGCAGGCTGAAGCGGAAGGCTGGCTGCAATCGATGACACGCGCCGCCGCGGATTTCGCCTCGTCGAGCCGGCCGAGGGCAACCAGCGGCTCAATCAGAATGACATAGTTGATACTGTGAGCGGGGTTCGCCTGGACTGCCCTGTAGGCGGCTTTCGCCGCTTCATGCGGCGGCCGAAATTATATTACAATTTCAATGACATAAGACTTCGCAGTTTTATTCTGAATGGCGCTCCATGCCCGCTTAGCTTGCGATGCGGCCGATCAATCGTCGCAATTGCTGGCGCCTCCCGTGGCGTTCCGGATTCTTGCCACAACCTCCGGCCGGTTGCTCTCGAGCCAGGCCACGGCGTCGGGCCCATCGACGACGCACGCGAAGGTTTCCCAGGTTGGGTCCTCCAGGGATTCCGGTTGCAGTCGCTTCGCCGCATACTCAACGAGGTCGTGCAAGCGTTCATAGCCTCGTCGGCGCTCAAGGGAATCTGCAATCGCCGTGCTGGCCCATCCTCGCTGGGCCAGATCGATAATGCTCGGAGCATCAGCCTCGCTGAACCAAGGTGTGGCATCGAACTCGATGCAGCGGACATTATCGGCGGTATGGCAAGTCGCGTGGATCATCGGATTCCTCCGTTCGCCGGCTAACAACCTGCGCCAGCGTTGCTCTTGAGAGTTTCACATCACTGCCTCGCACGGCTCAAGCTTTGACCAGGTCCCCCAGCAGGTTCGCCGCCACTGCCAGCTTGGCGAGCGTCAGGCCGCTGGCTGCGATCTCCTCGACCGAGCGGCGGATGCGCGTCGCCTCGGGGTGAGCCGCGAGCCAGGTTTCGACAGCGAGCTGGCCGGATTGGCCGGTTGCCAGCATATCCGCGGCCAGTCTTCTTTCGGCGCCAGCGATCTGCTCAACGGCGCGATCGATCGCCATGCGTTCGAAATAATCGTTTGCCGGCACGCTGCGCGCGGCAGCGACGATGCGGTCGAGGCGGAAATTCGCCTCGGCGGCGAAGAAGGTCGCGGCGGCGTCGCCGATGGGGCGGGCGGTGCGCTCCGCAACCGTCACGATATCGGGTGCCGAGACCAGGGCGTCGAGATCGGCGAGCTCGCCGGCGAGGCCGGCCGGGACACCGGCATCGGTCAGGTCCTGCCGACGCTTGGCACGTGCGGCCTGCAAGTCCGGCGGCAGCGCGGTGTCGAGCCCGGCGACGATCTGGCGGATCGCCGGGCCGAAGCGCGCGACGACGGCCTCCAGCCCGTCCTTGAAATCGACATTGCGTACGTACCAGACCATGCGGGAGAGCAGGAGGTCCTGGACAGAAGCGTAGAGCGACAGCTGCACCTGCCCGTCGATGCAGGTATCGAGTGCATCGATCGCGTCACTGAGCCACTTGAGCCCGTAGCATTCATCGACTGCCACATAGGCCATGACGATGGTCGGGATATCGGCGTCCGTCTCGTCGATCAGGCGCACGACACAGGCCGGGCCGCCGCGGTTGAT
Source organism: Bradyrhizobium sp. Pha-3 (assembly GCF_042258615.1). Classification (GTDB taxonomy): domain Bacteria; phylum Pseudomonadota; class Alphaproteobacteria; order Rhizobiales; family Xanthobacteraceae; genus Bradyrhizobium. The sequence goes on from NZ_CP170152.1 coordinate 2,155,079, forward strand.
CACCGCATTGGCGAGGCTAGTCGCGATGATCTCCCGCCGCAGGCGATGGGATTCGACCGCTCTCGGGTATTTGTCCTGAACTTCGCGTGGAAAATACTGAGAGAGTTCCCGGGCAAGATAGGGATCATCCGGCACGCTGGTAACGAGCAAGTCGTCGTAAAGCGTCAGTTTGGCGTAGGCGAGCAGCACGGCAAGCTCGGGCCGCGCGAGGGACTGGCCGCGCCGTGTGCGCTCGGTGAGTGCTGCGTCGTCGGGCAGAAACTCCACCGCGCGGCTGAGCAAATCGCGCTGCTCGAGCGACTGCATCAGCCGCGTGAGGAAGCCGGTCTCGGCCACGCCCTTGCGTTCGGCGAGCGAGAGCGCCAGCGACTGCAGATAGTTGTTGCGCAGCACCAGCGTGCCGACCTCGTCGGTCATCGCGGCCAGCAGGCTGTTGCGGTCCGCGGGGCTAAGCCTGCCCTCGCGCTCGAGCCGCGCCAGTGCGATCTTGATATTGACCTCGACGTCGGACGTGTTCACGCCGGCCGAGTTGTCAATGGCGTCGGTGTTGAGTTTGACGCCCTTCTGCGCCGCTTCGATGCGGCCGCGTTGGGTGACGCCGAGATTGGCGCCTTCGCCGATCACCCGGGCCCGCACGTCGCTGCCTGTGATGCGGATGGGATCGTTGGCGCGGTCGCCGGCCTGATCGTCGCTTTCCCCGGCGGAACGGACATAGGTACCGATGCCGCCAAACCACAGGAGATCCGCGCGCGCCTTCAGGATCGCCGTCATCACCTCGAAAGGCGTCGCTTGCGGCTTGTCGAGATCGAGCAGGGCGCGTACCTGCGGAGCGAGCGGGATCGCCTTGAGCTGGCGCGAGAACACGCCGCCACCTGCCGAGATCAGCGACTTGTTGTAGTCCTGCCAGCTCGATCGCGGCAGGTCGAACAGGCGCTTGCGCTCGGCGAGGCTGATCGCAGGATCAGGCGAGGGATCGATGAAGATGTCGCGGTGATCGAAAGCCGCCACAAGCTTTGTCGCCGGCGAGAGCAGCATGCCATTGCCGAAAACGTCGCCGGACATGTCGCCGACGCCGACCGCGGTGAACGGCGTGGTCTGAATGTCGGTGCCGAGCTCGCGGAAGTGGCGCTTGACCGCTTCCCAGGCGCCGCGCGCCGTGATCCCCATCTTCTTGTGGTCGTAGCCCTGGCTGCCGCCGGAAGCGAAGGCATCGCCGAGCCAATGGTTCTTCTCGGCCGAGATCGCGTTGGCGACGTCGGAGAAGGTCGCGGTGCCCTTGTCGGCGGCGACGACGAGGTAAGGGTCGTCGCCGTCATGGCGCACGGTGGATTCGGGCGGCACGACGATGTCGCCGTCGAGATTGTCGGTGAGCTCCAGCAGCGAGCGAACGAAGATGCGATAGGCTTCGGTGCCTTCCGCGAGCCAGGCGTCGCGATTGGAAGGCGGCGGCAGGCGCTTGGGCACGAAGCCACCCTTGGCGCCGACCGGCACGATCACGGCGTTCTTGACCTGCTGTGCTTTCACGAGGCCGAGGATCTCGGTGCGGAAATCCTGCGGCCGGTCGGACCAGCGCAAGCCGCCGCGCGCAACCTTGCCGAAGCGCAGGTGAATACCTTCGACACGAGGTGAATAGACGAAGATTTCGTAGAGAGGTCGTGGAGCCGGCAGGTCGTCGATCCGGCGCGCGTCGAACTTGAAGGAGATCACCGGACGCGGATGTCCATCCTCGCCGATCTGCCACAGATTGGTGCGTATCGTCGACTGCACCAGGTTGGTGAAACGGCGCAGGATGCGGTCTTCGTCCAGAGAGGCGACGGATTTGAGTTGCTCCTCGACCTCGGCAAACAGGGCGGTTTCGCGTGCCGAGCGCTCGGCATCCGTGGAAGCGAGGCGTGGATCGAGGCGGGTCTGGAACAGCGCGACGAGGCTGGCCGTGATCGCGGCGTTCTTGCGCAAGGTCTCCCACATGTAATCCTGGGTGAACGGCGCGCGGATCTGGTGCAGGTAACGCGACAACGCCCGGATGGTCGAGACTTCCCGCCAGCCCAGGGCGGTGCGCAGGATCAGGCCGTTGTATCCATCGGATTCAGCGTGATCGCGGACCACCGCCATGATCGAGGCTTCCAGGCGATGGCTGAATTCCGAGCTGATCATGATCGGCTGGCCGTCGCTGGTCTCGATCGTCATTTCGTGGAGCCAAACCGGCGAAGGCGCCGGCGTGGCGCGCGGCGCGATCTGATAGGTGCGTTCGTTGACCACGCGCAGGCCGTGATTTTCGATTACAGGCACGCGGTAGGACAGCGACAGGGGCGCGCCGTGCGAGAACACCCTCAGTCCGAAGCGCTTGGGATCGGCCTCGCTTTCGTCACGGTGAACCGAAATCGCCACGGGGCGGGCTGGCGTAAGCTTTTCGATGGTGGCGATATCGGTGATCGCCTGTTCCGCGGCGAACACCTCGGTATAGCCGCCGCTAAAGGCCTGGGCATATCGGTTGGTGAGCATGCGTGCCCGCATGCCGTCGGTGGAGGCAGTGAGCGCGGCCTTCAGCTTGTCGGCCCAGGTTGCGGCAATGGCGCTGATCCCGGCTTCGAGCGTGGCGCGTTCGACGACGGGAGTTTTGCCATCATAGCGTCCGATGATGTAGTGGACGCGCACAAGCGCCCCTTCAGGGAATGAAACGTAGGAGGCCGACAGCGTCCCCTTGTAGACCTGCGACAGGAAGGCACCGACGCGCGTGCGGACGTCCGTGTCGTATTTCTCGCGCGGAATGAAGGTGAGGATGGAGACGAAGCGATCGAACTTGTCCACCCGCGCCAGCGCGCGGACGCGCGGACGCTCGTAGAGGATCAGGATCTCCATGACGAAATTGTAGAGCGTGTCGACATCGATCTGGAACAGTTCGTCACGCGGATATTCTTCGAGAATATGCATGAGGGCCTTGCCCGAATGGCTGTTCGGGTCGAAGCCGGCGCGTTGCAGCGCCCGCGTCACCTTGTGGCGGACATAAGGAATCTGCCGTGCGGAGCGGGTATAGGCGCCCGAGGTGAACAGGCCGACGACCCGCAATTCGCCCTCCAGCCGGCCGTCGGGCGTATAGAGCTTGATGCCGACATAATCCATGCGAATGCGACGATGAACGCGGCTGGAGACGTTGGCCTTGATGACGATGAGCAGGGTGGGGTCGTGCATGAACTCGCGTATTTCCGACGTCATCACCACCATTTCGCTACCGCGGCGCAGCACCTTCGCATCGGGATCGCGGAGGACGCCGAGGCCTTTTCCGGTCGTGATGTCGTCGGACGCATCGCTGTCGGGCGAGAAGCGATATTCGCGCACGCCGAGGAAGGTGAAATTGTCCGCGCAAAGCCATTGCAGGAACTGGTTGGCCTCGGCGACCTCGTCGATCGGCAGCGGCGGCGGATTGGAAGAGAAGGTCTTGATTGCGTCCTCGACCCGGTCGCGCATGGCACGCCAGTCGGTGACGCAGGCGCGGACGTCGTTCAACGTCCTGGTGAGGCCGTCGATCAGCTTTTGGCGATCGGCGTCGGCGTCCAGGCGGGTGATGTGGAGATGAATCAGGCTTTCCCGCGTGCCGTTTGCCCCCTCCGGCAGAGTTTCGCCGTGGAAGCGCAGGAGCTTGCCTTGGTCATCGCGCTCCACCGCGAGGATCGGGTGAGCGACGAGGGTGACTTCGATGCCTTGCTCGGCCAGCTCCGCCGTCGTCGAATCGAACAGGAAGGGCATGTTGTCGTTGAGAATCTCGAGCACGGAAATCTCGCGCCCGTCCGGCATCATCGGATTGACGACGCGGATATCGGCGCCGCCGGCCGTACGCCGCTGCACGTGCTCCCAGGCTTGTTCCGCCAGGAAGGCCAGCGACAGGGCATCGTGATTGGCGAGGTCCTCGACATTGGTGTAGCCGAACAGAAGTTCGGCAAAGCTCCGGGGCGCCTTGCCCGGCTGCACGCTTCCCGCTGCATCGCGGATCAGGGTTGAACGGGCCTTATCGTCACGCCAAGCCATAATGTCCTCCATTTGCCGCGCCGTCCGATCGCGGATCATCAGCTTGATTCTGGAGTGCATCGCTTCGAGCGCCACAGCCTTGACCGCGATCGAGCGCGTACGCGAAATCCCCGGTCTCAAAGCTGCGACAACTCCCGACGACAATACTCCGATCCCAAAGCTATCCAAGGCGCATGCTGTCGTGAGAAGTGCTGAGATGCCCTGCTGCAGCGCGTGAGGCCGAAGTCGGCGCTGGCGGCCGCCGGATCACTGGCAAGACAAAATAACAAGCAATTTCAATTGTGTATGAGTTAGCAGTTTTGTTCTGAGTGGCGTGCCAGCAAACTCAGGCACTTAGCTTGCCATCAGCCGCGTTCGTCGAATAATTGTTGAATAAGACGCTGGTGAACAGCGGCGAACGCTTGCGGAATTCGCTGCCGACCTTCGCCAAATTGCCTCGGCGCGATGCCTCACTGTGGCTGGCGCATTCGCGAAAAATTTCCTCGTCGTGTCCGGAAATATTCAAACCGCCGCTGACGTGCGCTTTCGTACGCGAGTGCCCTCGGATGTTCGCATTGACGTTGCTCGTCGCACAGCCAACTCTCGTCCTGTCGAGCTTTGTGCGAATAGGAGGGCCACGTGAGATACAATCGACGAGAGAAAACTGGCGACAACATTCACACGTCAGTCTATCCGCTCCGAAAGCCGCAGAACCGAGCACGATGCCATTCGCCCAGCGGCTCACCTGCACGATTGACGAAGCATGCGAAGTGATCGGCTTGGGACGCACGAAGCTTTACGAGTTGATGGGAACTGGGCTTATCGTCACGACAACAATCGGACGTCGGCGACTAGTAGTGGTGCGCTCACCTCTGGTGCCTCCTTGACACTAACATGTCGAACTAATGGACGTGCGACTTAAGGGGTGAAGTTAGTGCCACCAGTGTGAGCTGATGGAGGGTTGCGCCTCAATGCAGCTGTGCTAGTACGCCCACTCTCGAATCGAGGAGCTAAAAGTGGCGAAGAAGGCAAAGAAGACGGCTACGAAGAAGAAACCTGCGCGTCGCGAATACACAAAGGCTGACGTGAAGGAGCTGCGCGCTCATTCGAAAGCGAAGACACCGGTTGCAAAAATCGCGAAGCTCACAAAGCGCTCCGAAGGCTCACTCCGCCAAAAGGCGCTCAAGCTTGGAATCCGGCTCGGTCACCAGCGCTAGAAGGCGGCATGATGACGCTCTTCAATAGAGTGTTCTCGACCAGAACGTTGTTGCAAATCATCTGCGTTCTTGTCGCTGTTGTCGCAATGAAGTTTTGGGTGCTCACTTCAGCTGGGCCGCCGCAGTTGGCGGTTAACTAGAAGAACGCTCTGGAAGGCTGAGCAGAAAAGAACCACTTGGTGGCGAGCTATCACGCGGCGTTCAAGCGTACGAAGTAATGGCGTCTTCAGTGCCGCAGGGCGAAGGAGACTAGTCAAAAAAATCTAGCGCGGGCGATTTCCCTCGCGGCCGGACCAGCAAGTACGCGCGCAAGGCGTAAGATCGCCTTGTCTGGATTCGTCTTCATGAGCGGCAGACTATCGATCAGGTTCGTTGATTTTGCTGAGTTTTCATTCGAATTTGATTGCGTTCGTCGTGCTTTGTTGAGGTAGGGTCGCGGAAGCTCTCGAGTATGCATGATCGGCGTCAATACCGGTCTCATATCGACCGAAGTCGCCCCTTTGGTGGCGTGAAGCAGTCGGGTATGGGACGTGAGGGTTCGAAATATGGAGCCGATGATTACGTCGAGCTCAAATATCTATGCGTCGAAGTCGAAGACGCTGCCGGGTACGGCACCAGCGGGCCTGGAATTGCTTGGCCAACCCCTTTACGTCAGGATGAGGTGGTCTCAGGCAACCATTGGGGCCGACCATGGCTAGTCAAAATCCTGCTTACGCTATTCTCCTTGAGGCAACCATTATAACAATTCTCTTTGCAGCGACGCCGCTAAACGCTCAACCAAACAGACAAGACGCGAGATGCTTCGAAGGCGTATACACGCTCGAAGAGTTTAAGAGAGATGGTGAAGTCTTTAGGCCGCCGCAGGTGAGTGGCCGATATGTGCTAATGGACGGCGTTATCATCTGGATATTCAATGACCGGACGCAACCGTCAAAAGAGACGAGCACGACCGCCTTTGGGCGATATACGCTCGATCAAAGCTCATTCGCATACGGGTACGACGAATACGAAGCATACGCACGGACCGACGCAGGTCTGTCCGTGTCCCGCAAGGTGCCTTGGCAAGGCTTGCGGCCGTACGCTTTTGACACGGATGGCTCGCACATTCGCAATACGGAAACGAAGACTGAATTTTCGTGTTCCGCAGATGGTCTGACATACTCTTACGGAGACGGAAATTATAGGAAATACCGCCGCGCGAAGTCGGGTGAGTAACTAGGCGACCAGCTTGTCTTCGCCGGCGAGCGGGAGGCTCGCCGACGACGCTCCGCCATCAGCAAAAGCCACCTTATTGCCGCATCAGGCGGACTACGTCCTGCCTCAGGAGGCGCATTATGCGCGCGCATCGATCGACGTGCGGGTTTGGCGGCCGTCCGGGCCAAGCTGAGCTGGCGCCACCCGCGGAAGGACGAGTTGAATTGTTGTTCCAGCGCCGGGTTCGCTATCGAGATGCAGCCTGCCGCCCAAGCAATTCGTAACGACGGTGTGGACGATGTGGAGACCGAGGCCAGTGTTGCCTTGATCGCGGCGCGTCGTGAAGAACGGATCGAACGCCTTGCGCCTGACATCAAGGCTCATGCCGCAGCCATTGTCGGAAAAGACAATTTCAACGCAGTCATCTTCCGCAGCCGTTACCTTGATGTCGACGGTGCCACCCTTGCCGTCGGGAAACGCATGGGCAGTTGCGTTGAGAAAAAGGTTGGTGAGCGCCTGTCCGTACGGTCCGGGATAGCTGTCCATCGTAAGATTGGGTTGGCAATCGACGTTCAGGATCAGATTACGTTTCCCAAGCCCTGACCGGAGGCTTATCGCGAATTGTTCGGTCAGATGGCCAAGGTCGAATACGCGTCGATTCGAATAGCCCCGGTCGGTTGCCACCTGCTTGAACGACTCGATCAGTTCGGCTGCGTGCTGCAGATTGGCAACCAATTGCGATGACGCCTCGCGACTGATCTCGAGAAATTCCGTCAGATTTGATCGCCTGAGACGGTCCTGCGCAAGTTCCGCCGCGATCGAGGCAATCTTGCGTTCTAAGGTAGAGGCGACGGTCAGACTCGTGCCAACAGGATTGTTGATTTCATGCGCAACACCGGCCACCAGCCGTCCGAGTGCCGCGAGTTTTTCTGCTTCGATAAGGCTGTTTTGGGTCGCGCGCAGCGCGGCCTCGGCACGCTTGCGCTCGGTGATCTCCTCGGCCGCGACGTTGACGGCAACAATTTCACCACTCGGGCTGCGCAGCGGATGCCAATAGGTGATCCAAAACCGTTCGTCGGCCTGGTCGGCGCGCTGGCCCGCAACCTCGATACCTATCACCGGTTCGCCAGTTTGCATGATTGAGCCGACAATGCCCTCGACTGCCTCGGCCAAAGCCGGCACGCAATCCCTAACCGAGCGTCCCAGATGATCCTCGATAGAGATGCCGCATATCTCGGTGAGGCGCTGGTTGATTTGCAGATAACGGCAGTCGGGTGAAAGGCAAGCGAGGCCGATAGGCGCCGTGTCGTAAATCAGTTGCAGAACAGGTTGCTGAGGAAACAGCACGACAGACGACGACTTCACCGCAGCCGCACCGCTATTCGGATTCTTGGACAACGAATGCCTCCTGCTGGCTGTTACCGGTCGCGTCGCACAGCGGCAGTTTGTCTTCGCTCGCGGCGCTCAAACCCGGCAATTTCACAGACGCATCCGGAGACGGCTTAGGCACGGCGCTCGTCCCCGGGGCGCTGATCCTGAAGCACAAGGTTATCAAAGCGGACGCGGCAGACTATGCGAAATCGGCTGCGTGGTCGGATACGCCCAGCAGATTGGCCTAGCGTTCCACCAGGACCGGAAACGAGGCCCTGTTGTCGGATTTTGCATAGTCGAAAGCGGCCCACCTTAAGTACAAATTGAATTGGACGAGCGTTTGAGCGCTCGTTTGAGGGCCTGCTAGCCGCCGTGATAATCGGGAGGGACGAATGCCCATCTCATTTTCGATGATTATTCTGAACTCGCAATTGGTCGTGGCCGTGGCCGACAATGTGCCGAGGTTCGATGTCGCGCGGAGCTGCAAGCTCGATGTTGCCGCTACAGCCAGGCTTACTGTCGATCAACCAATAAAGCGTTGCATAAGCGATGAACAGAGAGCACGGCAGCAGCTCGCAAGCCAGTGGTCCAAATTCCCGGCGTCAAACAGGGCGAGCTGCACCGCGGATGAAAGCGTTGGAGGTACGCCGAGTTACGTCAGCTTGCTCACATGCCTCCAGATGAGCCAATGGGCTCGGTAATCGATCGGATGCGCTACCCGTAATGATCGTACTCGCTTAGCGCTATGCGGACCTCTCGGGCAAAATCAACCAGCGATACCGTGAAAGCCCCGAGCGAGACAATGAACAGGATAGCAACCCCGCGCTCGTGTTGAACCTCAAAGAACGCCGTCACGAACGCGACGATGATGAGAATACTTATTGAGATACTGCCGATGACCGCCCAGAAGATGGCCCTGTTCATCATGACGGCGCGTTGAACAAGACGTGGCAGGTCGGCTTTGAGCCGGCTTCTGGCCGTGTCTTCGTCGGGGATCCCGTTCAGGAAGATTGATCTATCGATGATCCTGTTTAGTCGGGATATCAGCACCGCGATGAAGGCCGCCAATGCACCGAGAAGAAACGCCGGCGCCGCCGCCTGCGAAATCACATGCGAGAGCTGACTGACCGTTGGGGTATCTGGCAACATCGAGCTGAGCCTATGCGTTACACTGTCTCGCTACGTCGGGGGTGCGCGCTGCTGTCCGCCATTACCCGGGATCTGGACATGGTGAGGGTGCCTTCATGCCGTGGCAAGTCCAGGTCGGGTAAGGGGTTTAGGCACGGGCAGGGGCGAGCAGAAGCAGCAGCAGAAGGGCCGCTGCAATGACAACGGCAGGCTTCATTTGAACCTCTCCTCGACACTGGTAGGTGCGGTGGAACGAAGCAGGTCGAGTCTCGTCCACTTTCCGACCCCTTCTTGGTTCAATCCGTACGTGAACGCCCATGCGCCACGTGCGAAGTCCAGTTGACCAAGATAAGTCTACCCTGCGCGAACGACTATGCAGAATCAGACAACGCGAGTGCGTCTGCTTAACTTCGAGAAACCAGTTCGCAAAACTCCCAGAATGAGCGCAAGTATTTCGCGCCTCAGCGCCGGATTTTGCATAGCCAGGCCACCCTGCGGGTTCGTACTAGACGTGGTTCGCCGGCCCGGTTCACCTTCGCGGTGAGCCGGGTAGGGTCCGGAAAAAGCGATTGATCATGTCAGGAACGTCATGACCAGCCTTCCAGTCCATCTATGGCCGCGATGGCTCAGGATCATGATCGTCGGGGTCGTAGCCGCCGCCGTCATCGGCTCCGGCTGGTTCGCGTATCGCTATTTCGCAAACCCGGTTTTCCTCACCGTCGCCGCTGGGTCGGCCGACGGTGAAGCGCTTGTGCTCACCTCAGCGATCGCTGCGCGCCTGACGACATCGGGCGCGCACGTTCGCTTGAAGGTCGTCGATGCCGGGACGTCCGCGAAGGCGGCCGAAATGTTGGCTGGAGGCAAAGCTCACCTCGCCGTGGTTCGTGGCGATACCGGCGGGCTGTCGGATGCGCGGAGCGTGCTTCTTCTGACCCACGGTGTGGTTTTGATCATGGCGCCTTCGTCGGCGAATGCCGATCGTCTCGCTGATCTGCGAAACACCACGATTGGCGTCATTGGAGGGGCCATCAACCCGCCCGCGGTCGAAGCCTTGAAGCAAGTCTATCCGTTCGATCGCGCCAATGTCCGTTTCAAGGACGTAGCCATAGGGGAGGGAGCTTCTGCGCTGTTGTCGGGACAGGTTCACGCGCTCTTTGTCGTTGTTCCTCTCACCGAGAAATATCTCGCAAAAGTCCGGCAGTTTTTCCAGCCAAGTGGTGCCAAGGGATCGGCTCCAAAACTGATCGAGATCGAATCGGCCGGCGCTGTGGCAAACGTTGCGCAATATTATGAAAGCTACGACATTCCAAAGGGTACGTTGCGCGGTGCGCCGCCCGTTCCTTCGGATGATCTGACGTCGCTACGCGTTGCATTCTATCTTGTCGCCAATAAATCGGTGAACGCCGACACTATCACCGACCTGACGCAGGAGCTGGTCGACGTTCGCAGGGATTTGCTGTCGCAATATCCGATACTGGCGCAAGCCGCCGAGCCGAGCACCGATACCGACGCGCTGATTCCGATCCATCCAGGAGCGGCTACCTACTACAACGGAAATCAGCAGAGTTTTCTCGATAGATACGATGACAAGCTCTACTACACCTCATTGCTGATCGGATCGCTGATCTCAGTCATTGTCGCGGCGTGGCGTTTTACCGGCTCGGGCATCGCATCGCAAAGCATGCTCGAACCGCTCTACGAGCTCGGGAATGAGATCAAGGGCGCGCAGAGTGAGGCCGAGCTGGATGAAATCGAAAGGAAGATTGATGACATTCTGAAAGCGGAGCTTGCCAGGAACGCGAATGGTGATGGTGCCGACAGCACGGACATGGCTGCGCTTGGTCTTGCGGCTCAAAGGCTGCAATATCTGATGAGCCACCGCCGCACGCTGCTTCGGAAGACGCCGGCGACCAAGCGAGTTGCGGAGGTCAATTAGGGCGCACCGGAGCGGTCAGTGTGGCCCGGAGTCGCCCAGGAAAATACGGCATCCTTTATCTGAATCAATGCCGGCGGCGGCAGCGCCGTGGCAACCTCGTCCGCCTTGTTGCCTCGGCGAACAAGCCTGGCCACCCATATCTCTCCATCCGTATAATAGGGGTCTCCCTCGCCATTCCGTCCATAGAGCGTGGGACCGATCCCTCTCATTTGATAAATGCCGGTGACCATCTGCGCCTGGTTCAGACCGTCAACCAATTGGTCGCGCTCTTCATCAATGTTCGGTGCGATCTTGTGCGTCACCTGACCGGTGTCGCGGCTCAGCGTCACTCCCTCATCGAAAGTAGCAGAGCCAAGCCACACCGGCCTTGCATCTGCCCCGTTCTCGAGGACCAGCCATAGCCGGACGTGTTGCCGGCGGTCGGCGCTCACTCCGTCGGGTTTTTCAAACGCCAAGTCCTCACGCCGGCCTTCGAAGAAGAGCGGACTAACAGGCGCGTCCTTGTAAGGCCGGTCAAATAATACGCTGCCCACGATTTCTGCGCTCGTGCGTAACGTAATCGGGTCTGCGGGATACCAGCCGGCGGCATGAAATGCAGAAACGACGTCTTCACGGCTTCCAACGAGGCCGACGTTGATGGGACCGCCTGGAATTCCCTGCGCCGTCGCAGTCAGCATCGGCCGATGCGAGAGTCCGCGCTCGTGCTCGATCCGCGACCATGTCGCAGGCAGAATCAGGTAGCTGATCGTGACGTAACAAGCGATCACCGCTGCTGGGAATAGCAAATAGCGGCGTCCGAGTCCTCCTGGATCGACATTCATGGTACCGCCTTCGAAATTTGATCGTGGCAGTCGACGCAATATCTGCGAGCCTATACTGCGGCCGGGTGACGCGACCCAGCTCCGGGTAAGTCGCTTACTTCGTCACGATCCGCCGCGTCGGCGTGACCGTGCTGGTGGGCGCCATCGGCGAGACCGCGAACGCCATCTAGGCATTCAAGCCGGATGGCTGTTTCTGCGCTTCGATCTCGCCATAGGCGTTCGGGTTGAGGTACCCCTACATGTCGCCGACGGGAAACAGGAAGCCAACCTGAGGGCCGATGCAGTGCACGCGCGACTACTGCGGATCATCTGCCTGCCCCCCCGATGGCGGCGTGGATAAGCGCAACGATCGGACGTCTCAACTCGGGCCAATGCTATGCAAAATTCGGCTCGGTTCTGAATTTCGTCCTCACTGTATCAGCAAGATCACGCTGGAATTGTATTATTCCGGATTTCGCTGAAGCCTGCTCTCTGCTGTCGGCATGGGCCTGACCTGTGGCACTCCGCTGCAGGGTTTTCGAAGGACTTTCGCCATACACCTTGCGATACTCGACCGAGAATCGGCCCAATTCCACGAAGCCGAAAAGAGTGGCGATCTCGGTTACCGTTGCGAGATTGCCGTCGGCGGACAGAAGCGCGCGCCTGGCCTGCGACAGCCGCTGCATACGAAGATGGCGGCACGGGGGGGCGCCGTGAACGGTATGAAATGCCTTGCGCAGCGTGCGCTCGCTGACGGCGAGAGCGTCGCAGAGAGCCGAAATGTGCAGCGGCGAGTCGGGCTCTGCGAGCGCGATCGCCTCGGCCCGGTCGACGAGACTGCGCCAGGTTCTGCTAGCTGATTGGTAGGAAACGTCTGAAAAGTTTTCTGACCAATAACGGATAGTCATTAGTGCCCCCGACTATACGATCGCGGTACAAGCGCTTGACCTGTCGACAACAAAGCATCAAGCCGTGGGGGCGCGCTACTGTACCTGGGGGCAAACGGTGCCTGGTCGAGTGGACTAGGCACTCATCCGGCGATAGTTATGAAGCGCCTTTGAGGTCAAGCGAGGGCTCAGGCGTCAGCATCCCAGCGCGCTCCGCCACAGAGACTGCCTCCGCAAACGAGCCGACCTGAAGCTTTTGCATGATCATCTGCCGATGATATTTGATGGTTCGCTCTGAGGTACCCAGCGAATAGGCAATCTGCTTGTTCATCTTGCCGCGGACCATCAGCGCGAACACTTCGATCTCGCGAGGAGTTAGTTGCGCAATCAGCGCCTTTAACGCATCGAGCCGGCTCTGATTCCGTTGGACCTCCCGGAAGCGTGACAGCGCGCGCTCAATCGCTTCCAACAGCGTCTGCTTGAGGATCGGCTTGGAGAGAAAGTCCTCTGCGCCGGCCTTGATGGCGCGAACGCTCGTGGGAATGTCGCCGTGACCGGTCATGAAGATGATCGGCCAGCGATGCGACAATTTTGCCAGCTCCTGCTGAAGCTCCAGACCGCCGAGTGCAGGCATCTGCACGTCGAGGAGAAGGCAGCCGGGCTCGGCGTTGGTGGCTTCTAAAAAGCTCGCCGCCGAATCGTAGTCGGCAACGGCATAGCCTGAAGCTTTCAACACCCGGGAAATCGCGCTGCGAAACGCTGCGTCATCGTCCACGATATGAACTATGGGAGCGCCCGCTATTCCCAATCTCTCGCCCTCGTCGTGGCTCGTCGGCTAAGTCCCCGAAAGATCTCCGGAAACGATTTGCTGCGGGCAGACCAAGGCTCAACTAAGCACCGCAGCAAGAAATATCCGGAAACGCGAGAATAAGTGGGTGGCCCCCGGGCAGTCAACGTGGAGTGTACATGTATGGATTATACAAGTCTGTGCCTGGCTGCCGGAATATGCAATTTGTGCCAAGCCAGCGAGGCTGGTTACAGGTACGCCGTGTAGGAGCTGACCATTCCCGAATTGACGCCACCGGGCCGATGACGCCAGCGTTCGCGGCAAATGCCGTGGCATCTCCAGACATTCCTAGTCGCAGCGAGCCGCGGCTCATCTCTTCCGGGATCGAGATCGTTGCTGGAAATCCTGTTGTCCCGCCGAGCGGCGCGCATTGGCACACCAATCGGCAATTTAGAAGTTGCGCGCTGATAAGTCATTGAAATATCTGGCTCAAGGCGATGGTTCGCTTGGCTGTCCGCAAATGTAGTGGAGCGTTAGTCCCCGTCTATGCGAAATCGGAATCGACCGTTCAGTCATGCTCCCGAGGTCTTTCGCAGGCTTGATGAGCTTCAGGACTTCGTGAGGTAAGCGAGATAGACCGCCAGAGCACCTGCCGTCATCGCCCCAGCGATAATCAGCGACCTTCCCTTCCACAGCACAACGGCCACCCACTGCCCGACGCTTGTCGTGTGTTGTCGACACAGCTTGCTACCGCACCGAAGATGGCAATAGCCAGCGTCGCGATCCCAGCGAATAGCGCGACACCGATCGCAGCCTGATCGGATCGCTCTATGCAAAAACAGACCGCGCCGTAATTTGAAAGCTCGACGTGGCTGCTACCGCAAGACTAGCGGCAAAACTCCGCAGGTACCATTGGGGCGTGCTGGCCCGCGGATTGCCGCCGTTATCCTGTCCTCATCGCGCTCTTGCGCGTCGACGACGCACGGCTTGTTGCTATCCCGCACGATTGAAAGCCGACGCGTCAGAGCGTCTGTCAATTGTAACAGGCAACCCGCCAACTCCTCTTGAGAATTCACACTAGGTGCTCCTGCTTCTTGTCGGGCACGGCGACCGCACGCTGTAGAGAAGAACCCCGAAGGGGTCGATCACATGGACCAGCGCCATCTCTACCACTTCGCGGGAGAGCTTGGAGGCACGACACGCGTCCGCGTCTCGCTTGATAGATAACCCCGACCGTGCGCGCCTGTCAGTATCGACGCACTCCAACGGCTCCCCTTCGGTATCCATACCGGCCAACTCCAACCGCCGCGCATCCCCGTGGCCCGCAACGAGCTGCAGCGCAACCTCTTGGCCCACATCCCGCCGCGCCTGCTCTATAGTACGCTTCGCTCCGACCACCACCAAAGGTGACGAGACCGAGAATTACGGTGAGACTTAAAGCCATGACACGAATAATCGGTGACATTCTCTTCTCCGGCGCTATCGATGTTGTCGCGCTACTTTGTACAGATCAGGCTTGACGTGATTATCAGAAGCCTCGTGGCGTCGACTATGCAAAAGCGGACAGTGAGCAAAAGAAAATGTCAGCGCGCCACAGAATTAGCATTGCCAGCGCAAAGTAGGTCGCTGTGCCAAGCTAGCCGGGATGGCCACTCTGGCTGGTTCGTCGGGTCTCTCCGAGACGTGCGCCCAGCAAAAGCGCCCCGGGTCGGAGCTCAAGTTTGCTGAAGATTAGAATGAAACTGTAACGGGCGACGACGGGCCGCCGAAACGGCCGTTCACGCGCATAATGACCACAAACGGCGGCTGCGGAACGAGCGGCAATTGCTGGAGTTTCGTGCCAGTAGTTGGCGTGGTCACCACCAGGCGGGCCGCCGATGCAAAATCGATAGAGATAACGCAGACCGACTATGACGCTTTCAGCATGGCCCGGCGCGCTTGTATGAGGCCCTCAACCCTGTTGGCGGCAACGTTCAACGTCGCCATATCTGCTGCATTCTCGTCCCCATCCGCAATTTTGAGGCGCTGGTCGCTCAAGATGTCATCAATCCGGTTCTCTATCTCTGACAATTCCTCCTCGCGCTCCGCCTTGCGAACCCGACGAGCCAGGCCATAGAACGAGTCGAGTGCCGCTTCATCCGGTTTCGATGTCCGCAGGCCGATGAACCGCCAGGCCGCTGCGAGAATCGAGGCCAATCCGCCAAGGATCATCGGCGTCAGGTAGATCGCATTGCTCCATTCGTCCAAAAAGCTCTGCTGGGTGCCATTGAAGTACTCGGCCGCCCCCGCATGGACCGGCAGGAAGGCGTCGGGATCCGTGTCGGGAGCGGTGACCTGGGCGAGCATCGGCAGTTCGCGGATAAGGTCGCGCCGCGCGGCGAGAAGCGATTTCGTCAGGTCGGCAATGGTGTCAGGATTGAGTTTTTTTTGCGCGACCAGGTAGAATGACACACGCAATGTCGTCAGGTCGTCGCTCGGAAGTGGCGGTGCGCCGCGCAGCGTGCCCTTCGGCACATCGAAGCTCTCATACGCGCGATGGCTTCCCGCGATTGCCCCGGCCGATTCGATCGGAATGAGCACCGGCTGGGATTTCGCATTTTGCGGGAAGAGGCTGCGCGCCAGCGCCAGGTATTTTTCGGTCAGGGGAAGCACAAGCAGAAGGGCGTCGACGCTCCTCGAGGCGATAGCGCGGCGTACGTCAGGCGCCGGGATATCCTTGAAGGTGACTTTCGCGCGGTCGAGATCATATTCCTGACGCAGCGCGTCGACGACGGTTCTGTTGATCTCCCCGCCGACCACGCCGACGCTGTGGCCTTTCAGGCTCGGCACATCAGTCAGCGACGAACCGGGAGGGGCCAAAACCAGCACGACGGCGTGGGTAAGTACGAGGACGGCCTGGGCCTGCGACAGGTCACCGACGTCGCCACGGACGACGGCGAGATCGACCTTGCCCGATGAAAAGGCCTTGGCGGCGTCGAGCGTGCCCGGTTGCTTGACGATCCGCAGCCGTACCGGTGCCCCCGTCGCGGTCAGCCGATTGGCGATGGCAGACAGGATTTTGTCGGCTTCGCCATCAAGCGATCCGACGGCAACTGTCAGTGAGACCGGACGGACATACCAGAGATAGGCGAACAGCCCGGCGCCAATGGCCAGAAGGAAAGCGCCGCTCACCATTACGATACGTAGCCAGGCCGGTAGTTTGATTGCGGTCATCGGGCAGTTCTCCGAACCTAGCTAAGCCTTGCGTTGCAGCGTCGTCAACGGCGCTTCTCCGAAAGCGGAACGATACGTCGCGGCGAAGCGTCCGAGCTCGAAGAATTGATGGTCCCGCGCGATGCTCGCGACGCTCGCCGCGGACGGATCGGCACGCCGTAGCGCAGCGCGGGCCTTGTTCAGCCTGCGCAACAAGAGGTATCGCATCGGGCTGACGCCGAGAAACTCGCGACAGCACATCCGCAATGTGCGTTCGGCCACGCCGATTTCGGTGCAAAGATCAGCCAGCGCGACCTTCCGGTCGACGGATTTGAGTAGCGCCGTTTCGAAGCGGGTCATCAAGGAGGTGTGCTTGGAGCGTGTCCCGGGACTGTCTTCAGTCCCGTCGCCGGTCAGGCAATGGATCACGGCATGAAGCGTGTCTTGTTCGAGTGCTCTTGCCACTTCGGGTTGCTCAATTAGTTTGCTTGTGGGGGCCGCCAGGTGACAGGCGTGTTGGAATAGGCGTCGAAAGCGGGACAGGTCCGCGCCGCAAGGGTGGAGCAGTCTGGTGGAGCGCGGTGCGAGGATCGGCTGGCCGGTCAATGCCGCAGCACTGCTTGCGAGTTGATCCAGGGGCAGGGATATCAGGCCCCATTGGCATTTCCCGCTCGATAGCTGGTGCATCTGCTGGCCTGGGCCATGAAAAGCGATCTGGTCACTTTGAAAAGCAAACCCGTCGCATTCCAGGCTCGCCCGGCCAACTGGAAAGGACAGAAAAACCCTGTCGGTTGCAAGCGAAATGCAGCCAATGCGCGGCAGCCATTCGCGCAGCCGCATGATGACGAGGTGGTTCAGTTTCAGCCGCAGCAGCTCTGCTTCGAAATCTCCGGGACCGGTTATTGTGAGATTGAGCCTGGTGTCGCCAAAACCGGCTTCGTATGCTCCAGGATCGTCAAAGCTTAGAATAGAGCGCTCAGCCATATCCGGTGTTCCATCGGACGGGCGAACGGCTCTTACGGCCTTTTGATGCCCGTGGGTATCCCTCGACGAGGCACCATCAGTCAACTGATAGGCGTCGACTATGCAATTCCGGCGTCGTGACACGAAATGGCGCGCTTCAAGAAGCACGGAAGGATACTTCGAGCGAAAGCTGCGCTGTGCAAATCGGCCGGCCGGTTTTCGCGGTTGGGTTGGGTATGCTGTGTTAGTGAAGGCGTCCCACGATGATCTCGGTCGGCAGGCTCGTGGGACGATTGAGATGGATATCGGGATCCTGCGCGGGCCGTCGCAGTGTTTCCGACGGCAATTCTCCAAAGAGCTGGCGGTAGGCGACCGAGAAACGCCCGAGCTCCCAGAACCCGTAGTCGGTCACGATGCGGGTAACGGTGGCTTTGGATGCGTCAGCACGCAGCAGCGCGCGCCGGACCAGATACATTCTTCGCAAGGCGAGATAGCGCATTGGGGCCATGCCGAGATGTTCTTCGCAAGCCGATCGCAGCGTCCGCTCGGAAACGCCAGTCGCAGCGCAGAGTTCGGTCAGATAGATGGCCCGGTCCGGATTTGCGGCCAGATGATCCTCAAGCCGCGCGATGATCGCATTGCGACGCAGCCTGCCGGCGGTAATCTCGATGCCGGCGCCTTCCGCAAGGCAACGAACCATCAGATGAGACAATTGTTGTTCGAACCCGCGAAGCAGCTCCGGCGATTCCAGTGCGTCCGGCGCCGTATGAGCCAAATCGCCGACGGTCTGGTGCACCTTCAACAGGCGCGACATCAACTCCGGGCGGGGCCGAACCACGCGGGTTGTCAATTTTTCCAGAAAGTCAGCTCCGATGACGGTCGCGAGGGTTGCATTCATATCCTCCTCGGAGAGGGACATCCCACCATGGCGATGGTTGGCGCCGGAACGCTTGTGCGACACGTCGAACTTGTCGATGATGATATCACCCGGCGAGACGTCCATGCCGCAGTGTTGAATTGAAGGGCCTTCCAATTGCGTCAGAAAGCTGATGGATCTGCGGCCCGGCCGGACGGCAAGTTTGTTAACTTGAGGTAGATTGACCTCGTATCGACTCATCCAAAGCCGATTCAATCCAATCTGCTCTATCTTTAGATCAAACTCACCACGCTTTGTCGGAAATACGTTGAGCTCGCATCCTTGAACGGCACTCGGGCAAAGCAGCGGATCTTCGATCCTCATCGTTCTGACCCAAAACACTTCGGATGCTCCTGCAATAGTTGGATGTCTCAGAAAGATCGCTCGAAATTAACGCAGCATTCCAAAAGTAGAGTTGAAATTCAATATCGCATGCAACTTCCGATCAATGAAGCTGTCATGACGAACAAAAAGGCAATTTTCGACGCGTTGGCGCATCCGGCTACAGAGAGGTCTCGGTATCACGGGAACGATGGAAGGTTGGAGCGCTGAGGCGTTTGAATTTCGAAGCCACGGATTTGCTACGAATTCGGTGCCGTGAGCCAAGGGCGCAATCTTTTTGCTCTCGGAGAGTTAGTCGTGCCGATATTGCATAGTCTCGGCTTCGCGCATGCTGCTCTATGAAAAGCAGAAGGCGGTTCAGGGCCAAGCGCCTGCCCGCGATCAACGAGGTGGTGCGAGATGATCGGGAAGCGAGCGCATCTACGAGTTCTGGCTGTTCTCTGCGCCATCTGCGCATGGTCCGGCTCCGTGTCTTCCGCAGGTGCCCAACAGGCATCGTGGACTCAAATCGGCATGCTGGCGTGCAAGGTCGACCCCAGCGTCGGATTCGTCATATTTGGCCATCAATCGATGTCGTGTCGCTTTACACAAAATCCGCCGTTCCCGCTTCAACTTTATGAAGGCGCGCTCAACACCGTCGGAATCGATATCGGCGTTTCGGCCGGAGGCGCACTCGCCTGGGCGGTGTTTGCCCCGACGGCAGGCCCTCCGGTCGGAGCTCTCGCCGGCGAATATGTCGGAGCGTCAGGTGATATCGGCCTCGGCTTGGGTGCCGGCGTCAATGTGCTTGTCGGTGGCTCGGCGCGGTCATTTGCGTTGCAGCCCGTTTCCGTAGAGGGATCGATTGCTATCGATGTCACTGTCGGCCTTTCCGGCCTGCAGCTGCGTCCGATCTATTGAAGCTCCGCGCCTCTTTGGCGTGACGGGATGGGACGTGGCCCAGTTCGTGATGCCGAAAGCGCATTGCGGGAGCGAGCTCGCAGAGATAGGCGAGCCCACAGGGAAAGAAAATCGGAAACCCCGGTGCCAACTGACCTGCCGAAAACATGGTATGTTTCATTTGAGGTGCCGAAGAAGGTGCGCAAAGCGTCGGCGCAGCGACGTCCGAGACGAAGTGAGAGCTTTCCGACCGAGTTCGACGCCCAGAGGTTTGCTCGCCAGAAATTCGAGCAAGGATACGTCGTGACCGCGGGTACCATCAATCCCTGCACACCGCGACGCGCAATTCCTTCGACGCTCATTCATCACTGGTTTGCGGAAATGTCCGAGCCGCCATTTGTCGAACCGGCCTCATTCGAGGATACCAAGGAGCGGGATCTGCCATAGGAGCTTGCCGTGATGCGGTGCCCATGCATTGGCAGATTTTGCACAGACCGTTCCGGCGAGTTGTCGATCTGGTTCGAACATCCAGCAATCTCCCGGAATGTAGAGCAGGGTTCGCTGGACGACGGACAACGCAAGGTTTGACCGAGATATTGTCCGCCCCTCCCTCGATCAATCAGCTTGGCCGCATCACTGGCATCAGCCAGATTGTCAGTATTTGCATATTCGTCAGCTCGCTCGCCTGACACCCAGAGGCCATTCGCGAAGGTGGCCCGTGGTCAACACCAATGGCGCGTGTGCTTCCGCTGCGGCAACTTGGCCACAGTCGGGAAAACTGAAGGCGGGCGTCAGATTCTGCATAGCGGGTTGCGCGAGTTCGATGCGATTTGATGCTGCATGAATTTCTTCAATCAATCAGGTGGGGCTATGAACAAGATTGGAAAGCTGGCAGTTGCGATCGCGGCTTCGGTAATGATGGGTGGCTACGCAGCCGCGGCGGATTTGCCGGCGGCGCCCGCCTACAAGGCGCCGGTCCCGGTTGCGGCCGTCTACAACTGGACGGGATTCTATGTCGGCGGCAACGGCGGTTATGGCTGGGGTAACCAGGACCCGCTTGTGCTGTTCTCCAACAGGTTCGATCGTGCAAGTTTCGACATCAATGGCGGCATGATCGGCGGCACGTTTGGCGCGCAGATTCAGCAGGGATATGTCGTGCTCGGCTTGGAAGGTGATGTGGACTGGGCCAACATCAAGGGCTCGTCCGTCGTAACACCCCGCGTTCTCGGCATCGGGCAGGGCGTCACACTCAACACGTCGTCGAGCATCAGCGCCTTGGCAACGGTGAGGGCGCGTGTCGGTGTCGCCATGAACAACGTGTTGATCTACGCCACCGGCGGCGGAGCCTTCGTTAAGTCGACCGCCAGCGCATCGAGCATCGCGGGCGTACCCTGCGGCACGCTTGGTGTCTTGCCGGATTGTTCCGGCTCATCCTGGCGTCCGGGCATCACCGCGGGGCTGGGCCTGGAATATGGCTTTACGCCGAACTGGTCCGTGAAGGCCGAGTATCTCTACACGAAAGTCGTCGGCAGTGGAATCAGCACGGATCAACTGAATGTCGTGCGTGGCGGCGTCAACTATCGATTCTGAATGGAGCGGCATTGATGACGCATTCGGTCGTGTTCGATGCGCGATGCGCCGCCTCAATCATCCGATAGTGCTGCATGGGTCCCGATCGCGCATCCGAGCCGATGGTTTTCAGCTCGGATGCCGGTCGCCCGCGAAGGCGCCCGGGCGCTGAAAGTCATCTGAAGTCTTTCCACATCTGATTCATTCCAAATGAGGGCTCCCAATGCGTTCGAAACTACTGCTTTCCGCCGCTCTGCTTGCCGCCGGCATGGCTTCAGCCAAGGCCCAAGTGCCGCTGTCGTCCTATGTCGATGCGAACGGATTCATCGACGTCCAGACGCTGACCTGCGCGCAACTCGCAGGGACTTACCAGGAGGACGCCGATGCGCTGACAGCTTGGTACAGCGGATGGTACAATGGCCTTGCCAAGAAGCATTTCCTTGATCTGCGCAAGGGCAAGCTCGTCGAGCACGAAGTCATTGTCTACTGCAAGGCCAATCCGGACAAGCGCATCATCGATGCTATCGCTGTCGTATTCAAAGCGGAGCGGGAGCTGATGGGCATCCAGATGAAGTAGATCGTCCCGGAAACGGCGTCGTCGCGGCTGCAGACCTGTCCCCTTATGCTGCTTTGCCAAAGCCGCACAGCCTGCCATCCATTTCATGTGAGATGCCGCTCTGACGAGCCGGGATTCTAGATTTGAATGATTTCGGGCAATACACCGACGCCATTCGGGGTGCGACGGTGACATTTCTGAAATCCGCCCCATCGTCCCACCGTTGGGAGGTGAAGTATCTCCCCTTGAATCGCACGGTCCTTCAGTTCGGAGCCGACGGCGGCCCGGGGATATCTCATGGCGTCACCGCCCCGAATTTGACGACGGTGATGATCCAGTCGTCCAGTTTCGATGATCGCGTCGTGCTCGATGGCGTGCCATGCCATGTGTCGGACCTGGTCATTATGCCCCCGGACTGTCAATTTACGTTTGTCCGGTTCGGTCACGTCGAGTGGATAGCATGGTCGCTGCCGGGGGATGGGGACGTCGCGAGGAAGATCCTTCCCGTGGCCACAAGTCGGGAATCGCCGAACACCGCCAAGCATCGCGTCCGGTTGCCGATACCGATCGCATCGGGATTGGTCGAAGCATTGAGGCGGGCCCTGCGTTCCATCTCCGATTCCGCTCCCGCCGATCGGCCCATGATTGCCTGTGAGACGGAGCGGGCTTTGATGGATGAGCTGGCTTACGTCTGGGACAATCGCGTGAGCGAAACACTCCTGCCAAACAAGTACACCCTCTCGTCCGAGCGAGTCGTTCTGGAGGCACTCGAATTCGTGCGGAGAAAGCCGGAGAGCATCGTCCATATCAAGGATATCGTGAAAGCTACCAGGGTGGAGTACCGAACCTTGCTGCGCGCTTTCGAGCGCTATCTCGGCTTCTCGCCAAAGCATTATCTGAAGCTGCGACAGCTAAACTTAGTTTACCATGAGATCCGTCGCGGGAATGGTGCATCCGCCAGGCTCGGCGATATCCTGGCGGCCCACGGCGTCACCGAGTTCGGCAGGTTTGCCGGCCACTACCGGTCGCTGTTCGGCGAGTTGCCATCCGAGACATATCGCCGGTTTCGCGCAGTGAAGTCTGGCAACTCGCTGTGAGTCCGGCGTGGTGTTTTGGTGCAACACCGCGGTGAAATGCTCGGCGGTGACAGTTTCTGCATATCAGATGAGCCGGGAGCGATGGCAAATGGCTAGACTATTTTCCACCTTCGAAAAGGCTCACAGACGATGAAAAAATTCAGTTTACTCGCCGCAGCGGCGGTGACGTCCGTTTCACTGACGGGTATTGCAAAGGCCGCTGACCTTCCTCAGAGACCAACCTACAAGGCAGCGCCGATCGCAGCGCCGATGATGTACAACTGGTCCGGCTTCTATCTCGGCGCGAACGGGGGATATGGCTGGAGCAACCAGTGCATCGATGTCACCGCCATCAACGGAATTGGCGGCATCTTCGCGGAAGGCTGCAACAGCAAAGGCGGCGGCATCATCGGTGGTCAGTTTGGCTATCGCTGGCAGGCTGGACAATTGGTGTACGGTCTGGAAGCGCAGGGCGACTGGGCCAACCTTCGCAACTCGCGCGCCAGCTTGCAGAACCCGGCCAACACCTTCAAGTCGACCCTTAACGGTTTGGGCCTCTTCACGGGTCAAATCGGCTACGCGGCCAATGAGGCTCTGTTCTACGTCAAGGGCGGCGCCGCGGTTGGTAGCCAGAATTTTGCCCTCATCAACAACGTGACCGGCACGGGCCTTGCTTTTGCGAACCGGACCCGCTGGGGTGGCGTCGTGGGTGTCGGCTTCGAGTACGGCTTCTCTCCGAATTGGACGGCCGGCATCGAGTACGACTATCTGTGGCGGGTGAACGAGAGCAACACCTTCCCGACGCCGTCATTGGGGCCCATCGCGTCGATCACCACCAACACCAAGACGGATGCGAATCTGCTCGCGCTCCGCGTCAACTACAAGTTCGGTTACTGATCAAGAGAGGAGGCCGGCCAATTCGGCTGGCCTCCATTCGGTCCCATCATGTGCCTGGGCCCAGGAAGTCCCCGATTCTGGAACGGATCATGCTGCCGAATACGACGTCGAGCGGGTCGAGTAATTCGTGCCGCACACCGGCTTTCGGATAAAGCAATTGGAGACATTCATTACCGTTACGCGTCGCACCTTGCGCTGCTCGGCTTAGGCCTGTTCGCTGCTATGTGGCTCGCTCCTTTAGCAGCCGTCACGCCCGCGCTGGGCAAATCTCGACCAACCACTTCATCCGCAGATCTCAACGATCAGTTGATCCATCAACGCGCCATCGAGAGAGCCTGAGGAAGCTGAGGAATCCGTCTTCTCCCTCTTAGTTGCCCGCGTAGCACCCAGTGTTTGCCTGAACGCAACCGTTCAACTCGGCGCAGCGTACGAGTCCAGTTCTGCGCCGGCATTTGTTTCCGTGGGGCTATCGCGGCTGCCCCCTTGTTTAAGAGGAACGCTTCTTTGGCTTCTTGCTTATGGCAAGCGTCTCCGCTCCCTTGGTCCCGTGCTTTTCGAAATCGGCCAGAATTCCCTCGTCAGACAAATCGAGCTTTTTTGAATTTTTCCAATCCTGGCGCGACGTCTTGACGAGCCGTTTCACGACATGCTTGGCGTCTGTCTCGACGGCGAGTTCCCGTCTTGCATCGAAACTTCCCGGCGTGAGGTTGATCGATCCTACAATCGCGCGCTTCTCGTCCGCGAGCAGCATCTTGCCGTGCAGCTTGAGGTCTTTGAGTTTATGAATCTTTGCACCGACGTCGTGCATGATGCGGAGACCGCCGACCGCTTCGACGAGCTTGTTCCGCTTCAGCTTGTGCGCGGGCCGCGCCATGATTCGGACGCGAACGCCACGATTTAAGGCTTGAACCAGCCTTTCGATAATTACCGTGTCCTGGTAGCGCTCGTTTTGAATCCAGAGGCTTTTCTTGGCCCCGTCGATGAAAGCCGCAATACGTTCGCGGCCATCGTTGGGACACCAGATGAGCCGCGACTTGGGGGCCGGCTTGAACGGCTTTCGTGACCAATCGGCGTTGAAACACGCTATCATCTCCGCAACTTCGCGCTTGCTGGTCGTTACGACGGCGTAGTCGCGAGTTTCCGTAAGGTCCCGTGTCTCCCAGTTGAGAGACTCCACAAATCCAGACGTATCATCAACTACCATCGATTTCTGATGGGTTAGTGCAAACTTCTCGCTGCTGTTCCGGACCTTGACTCCTGCTTTGAGTAATAGCTTGCGCGCCTTTTCGTTATCGCTTTCCCCGTCGCGTCGCGCCGGGTTCAGCATCACGCGGACATTGACGCCGCGGTGTTGCGCCGCAATCACGGCACGCAACAGTGTCGGATCGGTGAACAGAAACATTCGAATGTTGAGCGAATGTTGAGCCGCATTGATCGGGTCAAGGATCGATTTGGCGGTGTCATCCGGGAGAACGATTAGCCTGTGCGACATTGCCTTAGCTCCGAAAAATCATAAAGCGAGATGGCCGACCGGAAGCTACGGGGTGCCGGCCAGTCTTGCGGTGGACGGTTCATATTGGGCGCGGTGCAGTTCGGCGTAGACTCCCCCGCGTGCAATCAATTCGTCATTTGAGCCTTCTTCCGCGACGACGCCGTCCTTCAGGACGACGATCTTGTCGGCGTCGACGATGGTGCTGAGGCGATGCGCGATCATGATGACCGTGCGTCCCTTCATTAGACGCTCCAGGCCTTCAATGACCAGACGTTCGGATTCCGTATCGAGCGCCGCCGTGGGCTCGTCAAGGATCATGATTGGACTGTTGCGAATGACCGCACGCGCGATGCCGATGCGCTGCCGTTGGCCGCCCGAAAGCGTGTCGCCACGCTCGCCGACAGGGGAGTCGTAGCCGTGCGGCATCCGACTAATGAACTCGTCCGCGTTGGCAATTTTCGCGGCAGCGATGACCTCGTCATTCGTGGCCCCGGGGCGTCCATAAGCGATGTTCTCGCGAATGGTTCCGCGAAACAGCACCGTTTCCTGCAAGACGAAACCAACCTGAGAACGCAGCGACGCGAGCTTGTACGTGGAGATGTCGGCGCCGTCGATCAGCACTCGTCCGCCGGTGGGATTGTAGAAGCGGGGGACCAGGCTCAGCACCGTCGATTTGCCAGAACCCGTTGGGCCGACAATTCCCACGACCTGTCCGGGCTCGATACTGAACGAAACGTCGCGCAACACTGGAGCGTCGTCGCCATAGCCGAATGCGACATGATCGAACGTTATAGCGCCCTTGAGGCGACCAGGATCTGTGGCATCCGCATGCTCTTGGATGATGTCATCGGCGGACAAAATGGTTTGTATGCGTTCCAGGGCCACCGTCGTTTGCGCGATGGCGCTTGTCATGCTCGCGAGGTCTTTGACAGGTTTGAAGAACTTTGACAGATAGGCCAAATAAACGGTCAAAGCGCCTGCGGTCATCGTCCCTGCGACGATCAGGGAAGTCCCTTTCCACAGCACGATCCCCGTACAGACCGCCACCACGATATTGACCATCGGCGACAGCAGGGATTTCACCTGTCGCGCCTTCAGTGCAGCTTCAACGGTGGCGTGGCTCGCGGCCTCCAGATGGGAAACCTCGAGATCCTGCCGTCCGAACGCCTTGACGGCCCGAACGGAACCCAGCCCCTCCTGGACAACGGCAACGATCTCGCTCTGGCGCGCACGCACGGTTCGTGTGACGTCCTTCACCGCCTTCTTGAAGTGGAAGAGGAACACCACCAGGAAGGGCGTGAAACCGACGGCAATCAGGGTGAAATCCCAGTCGAGCCAGAACATCAGCCCGACCATGAAAATGATCGTGATCAGGTCAACGACGATATCGAGCGTCGATGACGATGCAAAACTTTGAATCGTTGCAACGTCGCCGGTGATCGTGGACATCAGCGCGCCGGTCTTGACGTTGTCATAGTAACGCAGCGAAAGGCGATGGAGATGCTCGTATATGCGAATACGAAGGTCGTTTGCCACCCATTGCCCAACGCTTGTGGTGTAGTAATTGTCGATGTAAGTGGCGATTGCTCCGAAGATGGCGATCAGCAGGGTTGCGACCCCTGCGAACAGGGCGACGCCGAGCGTATGGCGTCCAAAGCCGTAGTCGTGTGCCCAGGCGAGCCAGTCCGGGAGCTTGTGGTGTCCGAGGGCGTCGTCGAGCACTAGCTTGAGTGGCCACGGTGCTGCCAGGCTCATGGCGATTTCGACCAACATCGCGACGAACACAATGATTAGCCAGCCACGGTACGGCCTGAGAAGGTCAAGAACCAGGCGAGTCAACTGCCCGCTCTTCGCACGGTTCTCTTTAGAGACTTCGCCGACCGAAGCGGTGGTCGTTGCGGCGGATTTCGAATGCGGCATTCCTGATTACCTGGTCATGGCCGTCCTTCTACCTCGGTTTAAATTTTCACGATGTGACATCATCCGCTATGCAGAATCGGGCAAATCGTGGAGACCGAATTGTTCGGATGAGGGAACGAGGTGCCGATATCGCGCGCGTCATCGTTTCGTGGTTTGCATAGACGGACGGCGCGATGCCGAAATAGACACGATCAGCGAAAGCGGTCTGTTCGTGACCGTTGCCAGGGAAGAACGAGGCAGCAGCGAAGCCGCCGATTCCAGCGTCGCAATCTCCCGGATATTCGATCCATTCCTCATGCGCTGTCCGTTCTTTCAGCATGCCGGAATCTGCCTGATACCTTCCGTGGTCGGGCAACCAAGGAGGCGGCATCGGCTAAAGGTAGGCTGTGTAGGAACTGACCCAGACCAGAATGGAGGCGAGCAGCCCGATAACGCCCGCATTCGCAGCAAAGGCGGTTGCGCTGCCGGACATCCCGAGCCGGAGCGAGTCGCGGCTCATTTCGTCCGGAATGGAGATCACGGCCGGAAAGACCGACGCCCCACCGATCGCATTGGTCCGCGCCAGGGTGCCGGATGCGGCAATCTGTCCCTGGCCTATCCCCTTTGGAATTTCCGTGATTTTTGCGTGATAGATTCGTCCGGGGGCGTTGTCGAACACGATATCGACGGGCGCGCCGGCCTTGACCGTCTGGAAGCCGTTTTGTGAAAACATTCCGACAATCGTAATTTCATTCTCAACGATAAACGACATCGTTGAGCGTGCCTGCAGGGCACGATCGCCGACAGTGAGTGCAGCAGATGTGACAAGGCCGTCGGCCGGCGCGCGAATGGTTGTCTGCGATAACTCCCAATTGGCATTCTCCAGCTGGGCCTGAATCTGGGCAACGGAGGTGTTCACTCCACCGATTTCCGAATCCAGGGCGAGCTTGGCGCTCTGCTGGGCGGCCTTGGCCACATTGAGCTGCGCCAGTGACGTCTCATATTGATTCTGGCGATCCTGCCCCTGGAATTGTGTGTTGGCATCATCAGTGACGAGCTTCAGTATGTCCGCGAGACGTTTTGCGTTGAACGCGACCTGCGAGGTCAAACCAACAACGTTGGCGGTGGCTTGCTCGTAGTTGGATTTCAGGATCTCGGTTTGCTGTTTTGCGGCAGCAAGCGACGCCTGCAACTGTGTTACCTTGTATTGAAATGGTGCCGGATCGATTTGAAACAGGATGTCACCTGACTTCAGCGGCACGTTCGGCTTTACCGGAATCGTTACCACCTGACCCGTCACATTCGGCGTCACCTCGACCACCCGGCCAGCGACCGTCACCTTGCCCGACGGTGTCAGATTATTAAACAGCGCGAGGAATATCGCGAGAATAAGTGCGCCGATCAGTGTCGAAATCGTTCCCGATAGCCAACCCCAGCGCACGAGCTTGAACCTGGAAAACACGACCCACATCGCAGCAATATAAAGGCACAGGATGATGACCACGGGTCCCCCGTCGTTTGGGCACGAGATCGCCATTTGCCGGCAATCGATCAATGCGTGCTATGCAAAATCGGCGTCGTGAAAATCTTCGTACCAAACGATCGCCGTGCTTGTTTTTGCATAGTCGACGTAGCGTGACCTCTCCATGGTGGCCGGCGAGCGAGACCACGTCGGAATCATCGTGACCAACTAGGAGATATACCGGCGCTCAGACGTTGGCCTGCGTTCAGCTTGCGAGCACCTGGCAGGAAGACGCGGAGTTGCTGACGTCCGTCGGAGACGGTGGCAAGGTCGCGGGTGCAAGGAGCGCGATGAAGCGATGCGCTTCAGCCAGCGTCATCCACCGTAGGGCGTTCTGGCGTCTACCGCTGGCGTTCCTGTCGGCGCTCTGGCTGGCACCTATGTTGGTGCAAGCGGTGATTTGGCATTGGGACTTGGTGTCGGGGCAAACGTTCTGGTCGGCGGATCGAACAGAAGCTTCGGGCTGCAACCGGTACCGGTCGAGAGCGTGACCTGCCGGAGACCTGTGATCCCCGCACTAACTGCTACGATCGCTTCGGTCGGTGGCGACTGGCCGGCGTCTGGCATAGGGTCATGGATGCGCTTGTTGCGGCTCGTGGCGGTACGGACGATTGATGATGCGTCGTCCAATGGCGAGGCGGCTCGCTTTATGTTTCCGGTCGGTTGGTTTTTGCATAGTCGGTGCGTCATCGCGCACCCATAGTGCCGGTTAGCGCGGCCGACCGCTGCTGACATTGGTGATAACCCGAGTCCCAACAGGAGATGGAGAGATGACGACTGCAAGATTGTTTCAGATGGCCGGGCTGCTCGCGGTGACGGCGATACTGGGCAGCATGGCAACGGCCAGTGCCCAAACCGCACAGGCGCCGTCTGCGTTGAAAACGATTGGTGCGCCGTCCGCCGCAGCCAAGCCTGAGATCGTCCCCTCGCTGTTCGTGCTCAATTCCCGTGCGGCGACGTTGCAGGGCGAGACGCTGGTGCTGACGGGCATTGCCCCGAGTTCCATCATATTTGCCGACCGCCCGGTGCGATCCGCCGGCCATCAGCTCACCGCCGACGTCATCGCGGAATGGGGATCGGGCGACGACAGCTTTGCCAAGAATCCACCGAACGCGACCGTGTCGGTGCTGGGTAAGGATGGCTCGGTCAAGGACGCCGTCGTGGTGCTGAAGAATCCGAAACTTGAGGGCGACAAGCTCACTTTCAATGTCCAGACCCTCGAAGGCGATCTGGCAGGTGCTGACGGCGCGGCCGCGCTTTTCATCGATATCATCGGCCGGCCGTTCACGCCGCTGTCGTTTGCCGGCGTCGCCCGCCGCACGGCATTCCGGGGCGCGATGTATGCCGGTGCGGTCGGGGCGGCCGCGTATGGGGCGGCTGCCTACTACCACCCGTACGCTTACGCCTATCCCCGTCCGGCCTGCGGCTATTACCCGTATCCGCCCTGCTATTGAGACGAGAGCAGCCGGGGAGGCGCATTTCCCCGCTTTCAATCGATTTCGTTTTCGATCGACGACCCCACACAAAAAGCCAGCCAGTAGAATGGAGATTGCAATGAATATCACCCGCCGTAGCCTTGCGATGGGCGGCCTGAGCCTTCTCGCCAGTGCTTCGATGACCACCTTGAGCCGCGCCGAGTTCGGCGAGGCCCTGGGTCTCGGCGAAGGTCTCGAAGACTTCTGGCTCGCGACCGACGCCTATGTCTATGGCTATCCGCTCGTGACCATGGAGATGACGCGGCGCGTGGTCACCAACACTGCGTCAGCGGTCGGGATGCACGCTCCGATGGGCCAGATCATCAAGCTGCGGGAATATCCCAATGCATCGTTCCGCGTCGTTACTGCGCCGAACGCCGACACGCTTTACACGACGTCGTTTTTCGACGTCGGCAAGGAGCCGTGGGTCCTCAGCATTCCGGATATGAAGGGTCGCTATTTCCTGATGCCCATGCTGGACGGCTGGACCGATGTATTCCAGGTCCCCGGCAAGCGCACGACCGGCACCGGTGCACAGACTTACGCCATCAGCGGACCGGGCTGGAAGGGCTCTCTGCCCGCCGGCGTCAAGGAGTTGAAGTCGCCGACCAGCATGGTCTGGCTGCTTGGCCGCATCTATTGCACCGGTACGCCGGAAGACTACGCCGAAGTTCACAAACTGCAGGATGAGTTCAAGCTCGTTCCGCTGAGTTCGTACGGCAAACCCTATACCCCGCCGGCGGGGACGGTCGATCCGTCCATCGACATGAAGACGGCCGTGCGCGACCAGGTCAACCGGATGGACGCGGTGGCCTATTTCAAGATGCTTTGCGAGTTGATGAAGACCAATCCGCCGCCGGCCGCGGACGCTGGCCAGATCGCCAAATTTGCCAAAATCGGCATCGTGCCCGGCCAGGATTTCGACGCCAGCAAGTTGAAAGCGGATTTCCTCAAGCGTGTGCCGGAAGTGGCTGTGGACCGCATCATGCTCCAGTTCAAGGTCAGCAAGGACATAAAGGACGAGAACGGCTGGGCCTACACCACCAAGGGCGGCGTATACGGCACGGAATACTTGTTCCGCGCGCTGTGCTGCGCGATCGGGCTGGGGATGAACCGTCCGCAGGACGCCATCTACCCGGTCTCGCAGAAGGATGCCGAAGGGCAGGCCTATAGTGGCACAAACAAGTACGTCATGAAGTTTGCCAAGGGGCAATTGCCACCCGCGGAGGGCTTCTGGTCACTGACCATGTACGACAAGGATTATTTCTTCGTGGAGAATCCGATCAACCGGTACTCCATCAGCGCGCGGCAGCAACTGAAAGCCAACCCGGACGGGTCGATCGATCTGTATCTGCAAAAAGACTCGCCGGGCAAAGACAAGGAATCGAACTGGCTGCCTGCGCCAGCGGGCGATTTCATCCTGATGCTGCGCATGTACTGGCCGCAGGAGAAGACCCCTTCGATCATCAATGGCTCCTGGACGATCCCGCCGGTGAAGAAAGTCGCCTGAACCAGCGGCGGCGTCGGCGCTTCGGCGCCGACGTCTCATCCACAACCAAAAACGAAATGGAGCGCACGGTGTAGGGCCCTGATTTTCGCAACGATATGTCCACGATGGCGATTCCGGTCGCCCGCGAGGTTGATTTGAGCACCTATGCTGACGCCAACGGGTTCTTGAATGTGCAGACGCTGACATGCGCCCAACTCGCCGGGACCTGGCAAGGCGATGCCGACCGGCTGACGGCCTGGTACAGCCACTAAGGTCGCGGTGCCCTTTGCCACAGGGGCGGATTTTGCATAGTGACAAAAGGGACATCGGTGCAGAAAGGCTGTTTGCAAGCCGCGCGCTGGTAACCTCATCGCGGTCCGTATCCAGGGCAAATTTTTTTTGCCGAGGGGGTAGCTGCAAACAGCCAATGATCGTTTCGTCATGCGCACCATAGCTGTCGTCGATGACAATCCCAGCTTGCTGCAAGGTCTAAACCGCCTTTTGTCGGCCCACGGCTTTCACGTCAGGACGTTTGCATCGGCGGAGGCTTTTTTGGAGGCCTATGTCGAGTGCGAAGCGGATTGTTTGCTTCTCGATATTCACCTTGGCGGAATCTCAGGCATCGACCTGCAACGGCAGTTGATCGCGTCAGGTAGGGAACTACCAGTCATTATAATGACGGCCATCGATAATGAGGTCAGCCGGCAGGAGGCATTCGACGCGGGCTGCGTTGCGTATTTGAAGAAGCCGTTTCTGTCAAAACTGCTCATCGATGCCATCGGCAGGATTCCCTAAGGAATGGAGCTCAATTTCTTAACGATTGCAGGGGATTATCGCGGAAGTTGATGTTTATAAGTGCTCTCCCAGGCGCTGGGCAAGTCGAGTAGGATTGGGTTCTCGGTCATGATGTGACATCACGGGTAAATGGCCGCCTTATCGCATGATAATTCGACTACTTTTCAGTTCGATCGTTCTGCTCCTGGCGATGACCGGTGCCGCGTTTTCCGAGCCGAAGCGGGTGCTGATTGTTCATTCCGTCGGTCGCGATTTTTCGCCGTGGGATGACTACGCACGAAAGATCCGCGAGGAGCTGAGGCTTCAGTCGAAAGATCCCATCGATATCTTCGAGGTGTCGCTGTCGACGGCCCGCTTCCCCGACGGCAATGAAGACGCCTTTGTCAGCTATTTGAATGCGGTGTTTTCCGAGCGCAAACTCGACCTGATCATGACGATCGGGGGTCCCGCGGCTGCGTTCTTTCGGAAGAACCGGCAAAGGATCTTTCCTTCCGTCCCAACCCTCTATGCTGCCTTTGACCCACGAATGTCTCCGAACATATCGGAGGCGGACGCGATGGTCCCGGTTTCGGTCGACATATTCGGCACTCTCGACCAAGGTCTACAGTTATTTCCGGACGCGAACAAAGTCGTCGTCGTGATCGGGAATTCTCCGATCGAGAAGCTTTGGCTCGAGGAGATGCACAAGCTGTATCAGCCGCTGACAAACCGGGTCGAGATAACCTATTTCAACGAACTGTCGCTAGAGGAGATACTCAAGCGGGTGGCTGTCCTGCCACCCCGGACCATCATCGTCTATGGGCAGATGTTGGTGGACGCCGCTGGCGTCGTTTACGAAGGCGGTCATGCCATAGATCGGCTTCACGCGGTCGCCAACGCGCCTATGTTTTCGGAGCAAGACACGTTCTTTGGTCGAGGGATCGTCGGCGGCCGGATGTCGGACATAGCCGACATCAGTCGACAGACCGCCGCAGTTGCGGTGCGGATCCTGGGTGGGGAGTCGCCGGGTAACATAAAAACGCCTCCGATCCCCGCTGCATCGCCGAGATACGACTGGAGGGAGCTGAAGCGCTGGAACATCAGCGAGAGCCAATTGCCTCCAGGCAGTCGGGTAATGTTTCGCGTGCCGAGCGTGTGGGAGCAGTATCGGCTGGAAGTGTCAGCTGTTACGGCCGCTATCCTGCTGCAGGCCGGTATCATTGGATTGCTGCTGGTCGAGCGGCGCCGGCGCCATGTCGCTCAAGCCGAGGCTAGCAGTCGTCGTCAGGAAGTGGTCCGCTTGAACCGCGTTACAACCGCCAGCGTTCTGTCGTCATCGATAACGCATGAACTCAACCAGCCGCTCGGAGCGATTTTGAGCAATACCGAAGCTGCGCAGGTGCTGCTGAGGGCGAATCCACCTGACATTGCTCAGCTCGGTGAGATCCTCTCCGACATCGTCCGGGACGAACAACGGGCCAGCGGCATCATCGGCGGGTTGCGAAATTTGCTGAACAATAGGACGGAATCCGATCTGCGAACGTTCGATTTGAACGATTCTGTGCGAGACGTAGTCAAAATTGTGTCTCCTGAAATTACAAGGCGGGGCGTGAACTTGCGTACCATTCTCGCGCCCGAGCCGTTACGGGTGCGGTGTGATCCGATTCATCTGCAACAAGTCCTCATGAACCTTGTGATGAATGGCGTGGATGCGATGGACGAGGTGGTCCTGCGCAATCTTTCGATCCGGACGGCGCTGGCGGACGCGGATAGCGTCGAAGTCCGGATATCCGACTCAGGACCGGGCATTCCCAACAACAAGCTGGCCAGCATCTTCAATGCATTCGTCACAACGAAGCCGCAAGGGACGGGGCTGGGACTCCCGATCGCGCGAACGATCCTTGAAAGTTATGGTGGCGAGCTCTGGGCTGAGAACCGCCCTCGCGGGGCCGTGTTCTCCTTCAAGCTTCCGCTGGCCAAAGCTTAGGCAAAATGAGCGGTCACATTCGTTGCGCCGATATGATCTTCTACCGTGATGACTACATCTGTCGATCGACGACACGAACAGTCGGGAACAGCGCGTGAAAAATCGCGCCATCATCCTTGACGGGTGAGACCAAAACTGGCCTTGATCGCCTCAGGGCCGGCTAGCTAGCGAACTGGTTGCCGTGCCGCGGGGTGGGTTCAATATGACCATGAGCGTCGACGGCCCGAAGACGACAACCCTTGCCGTGAAACTTGGAGCTGGAGAAATATCGATATGCGGCCCACGGGCGCAGATTCGATCCCATCTGGTGCTTGGCCGCTTAGAACGCGTCCTGCGAACGGGTCCATCGAGCGCCTTGCGGTCCGAGCTGAGTGTGACAGCGACGAGTTCGACGTGGCCTGCCGTGCTGGCTGGTCGTGCCGATACGTTGTTGCACGAGTACCGCGCCTATCGCGCGGACTTCATCGGCATGCCAAAGATCTTGCCACTCATGAGGAGAGCGATTTCAGTGGCGGGCATCGGCTTCTGACATTCGGATAACGGATTGAGCCAGAAATTAGAGTCAGGCAACATTTCGAACAGATTGCGCGCAGCGGCGCCAAGGCACACCTCAGGCTCCTTGATGTAGTCGTAGATGCGCTTCTTCGAGGTGAAGGCGGGGTGCCATCTCATGTTCTGGAAATCGACCGTTGCGACATTGATCTCCTCCTGAAACTTGAGCGAGCGACGGCGTCCAGGTTTCATCGGCGCCTCCGGCGTCAGAATGTAAATCTCCGTCTCGAGCAACGCGCGATAGAATGCGGGAACGATGCTGGCGTCCCTTGCGGCGGCCTGCATCAGGGCCTCGAGACTGTTTTCCGGTTCGAACATGGCGACACTCCCAATTGGACCCGGCGAGGGGCTGGACTTCAGAGCCTTCAGTTACAGCCGGATCGAGTTGTCGCGGCTCCTCAGCCGCGATCGTGCTAGTCCTTGTTGCCGCGCAGGGCGCGATAGATCGTATTGCGCGACACGCCGAGGCGGCGCGCAGTCTTGCTGATGTTGTTGCCGGTTTCGGTGTACGTGGTCAGCACGTGCGAGCGTTGAATCTCGTGCAGATTGGCCTTGAGCCCACCAGCCGCCGCCTTGCCGGTCAGGCGCCCGCCGCCGGAATGTGCAAGGACGGACTCGACCGATGTCTCGCAGATCAGATCTCCCGGCTCGGCCAGTGACAATCGGGAAAGCACGTTGCGCAGTTCGCGGATGTTTCCATCCCAATCGAGTTCGGCCAAACGATCGATCGCCCCTTCGGTCAAATCCATCAACGGATCGATCTTGTGGATCAAATGCCGCGCGATCTCGGCGAAATCGGAACGCTCGCGCAAAGGCGGCAACGTCACCTCCAGCGTGTTGAGGCGAAACAGCAAATCCGATCGGAATCGGCCCTTCGCTATCGAGTCGTCGAGATTGGCATTGGTGGCAGACACCAGGAGAACGTCGACCTGACGTTTAGTGCCACCGACCGGCCGGACAGTCCAGTCATCCAGAAAGCGCAACAGCACGGCCTGCAACGTCACCGGCATGTCGCCGATCTCGTCGAGGAAGAGCGTTCCGCCGTCCGCTTCCTTGAACAGTCCCGCAGCCCCGCCCTTTTTGGCTCCCGTGAAAGCGCCTTCGGCATAGCCGAACAACTCGGCCTCGATCAGGCTGTCGGGGAGCGCTGCGCAATTCACCGGGACGAAAGTGCCAGCCCGTCCACTGGCGGCATGAGCATGGCGGGCGAGTTGCTCCTTGCCGGTGCCGGTTTCGCCGCGGATGAGGATCGGCATCTTCCGGACGGCCGCGATGCCGACCTGCTGGACCACGGAGGCGATCGCGGGATCCGCCGACACGAATTGCGTGGCGACGCCCTTGGGTGCCGGAGGCCGGGGCCGCGAGATCGCCTGGATCATCGAGAACTGGCGCGCGTTCTCGATGGTTGCGACGAACTGGCTGCCGACCTCATCTTGCAGGCGCTGGCGTTCTTTGTGCCGCCCTTCATCGACAAAGGCGCTGAACTTGGTGCGAAACACGTCGGCGAAGCGGCGCCCCGGTGAGGCGGGCAGGCCATGCAGCAGGACGCTCGCGGCGCGGTTCGCCGCAAGGATACGGCCCTCATTGTCGACGGCGAGCAGGCCGGCGCTCAGAGTGTGCAGGTATTCGCCGCGGTTGTGGAAGGCGATCAGGATGTTGCCGCGGTGATACTCGCGGAACAGGCCATTCTCGATCTGGGTTGCCGCCATCGCCACCAGCGCCTGGGTGTGAGCCTGGCGCGACATGCAATCCGATGACGCATCCAAGATTCCTGCCAGTTCTCCGTCGGGCGCGAAGATCGGGGCCGCGATGCATGTGAGGTTGCTGTAGCGCGGGAAGAAGTGCTCGCGTCCGTGAACGACGATGGCCCGCTTGAGATAAGCCGCCGTGCCGAGGCCGTTGGTGCCGCAGCTGGCTTCGCTCCACACCGTGCCGGGCCGGATACTCGCGGCGTCGGAGGTGTCACTGAAGCTCGAGTCCGAGATGATGTCGAGCAGCAGGCCGTCGGCATTCGCAAACGCGATCATGAAATTCGAGCCGGCGATCTGCTGATGCAAGGTGTGCATCTCCGCGAGCGCCAGGCCGCGGATCAGTGAGCAGCGCTGCTGTTCATGGCGCAGCACGGCGCTGCTCACGAGTTCGGGCGATGGCGGACGCAGGGTGTCGAGGCCAAGCGAAATGCAGCGCATCCAGCTATCGTAGATGTCCGCGGACAGAAGTTCGGCCGGCAGTGCACCGCGCTGCTCGAGCGTCATCCAAGTACTGTCGATGCGTCGGCCGGATGTCAGCATTCTGGCTCCTCCCAGAGTCGCGGCTTGGCGTTTTCCTCTTGGTCGCGTCGCTCGGCTCGTGTTGTTCGCGCGACGCAGTTTTCACAATCATAGATCAAGCAATCGAAAATCCAAATTTCGGCGCCGTCGTTGTCGCGCTCATCGAACTGTTCCGACTCGGAACAGTTGCGCGCAAAGCCTGCTCCGTGGCGGATCGGCGCGCGCACGCCGGCGATCGCAAGAACGATAGGAAGATCAGGCCTTTGTGGGCTTGGCACAGCCCTTGCTGACTTATTCAGCGAGATGGCGATCGCGTCCGATCGACAGAATCAAAAATTTTTGGGGAGGCCTTTTCAATGAAAGCGGCGGTGCTGCATGAGTTCGACGAGAAGCTGACGGCAAAGGAGTTCGTCAGGTTCGAGGACGTGACCGACCCGAAGATCTCGCGTCCGATGGACGTGATCGTGCGCATCGGCGGCGCCGGCGTCTGTCGGACCGACCTGCATATTGTCGAAGGCATTTGGCGCAGCAAGGTCGACGTCAAGTTGCCTTACATCATGGGTCACGAGAATGCCGGCTGGGTCGAGGCGATCGGGCCGGGTGTCGAAGGGGTCAAGGTCGGCGACAGCGTGATCTGCCATCCGCTGGTGACCAGCGGGCATTGTCTGGCGTGCCGCCGCGGCGACGACATGCACGCGCTGGATAGTTCGTTTCCCGGCATCAACGCCAATGGCGGCTATGCGCAGTATCTGCTGACCGGCCAGCGCTCGCTGATCAAGTTGCCGAAGTCGCTCGCACCGAAGGACGTCGCTCCCTACACCGACGCCGGCCTCACGGCCTATCGCGCCGCCAAGAAGGCATCCCGCCATCTGCTGCCGGGTGAATATGTCGCGGTGATCGGCGCCGGCGGGCTGGGCCATATCGGCATCCAGGTTCTGGCAGCGCTCTGCGCGGCAGAGATCATCGTGATCGATCGCGTTGCCGACTCGCTCGAGCTCGCCAGGAAGTGTGGCGCGCATCATCTCGTGAAGGCTGACGGCAATGAAGTTGAAGCCGTGCTGGCGCTGACCGGCGGGCGGGGTGCGGAGGCTGTGATCGATTTTGTCGGCGAGGGTGACGCTATCGCCAAGGGCCTGTCGATGACGGCGAACGCCGGCTACTACTACATCGTCGGGTATGGCGGGAAGATCGATATCCCGACCATCGACATGATCACGTCGGAAAAGACAATCGTCGGCAATCTGGTCGGTACCTATGCCGAACTGGTCGAGCTGATGGCGCTCGCGGACCGCGGCCTCGTCGAACTCCACACCAGGGAATACCGGCTCAGCGAGGCCAATGAGGCGCTTCATGATCTGCATCATGGGCGCATTCATGGCCGTGCGGTGCTGATCCCCTAGGGCATGTGCCGCGAGATGCAAAGCTTCAGTCCGGATCGTCGAGCGAGAGTGGCGCGAGTGACAGACGACAGCCCGCCAAGGCCACAGATCACCGCCGGGGATGCGGCCGAACTGCGGCGCGCCCGCGACCGGATGATCGCCCGGGACAAGGTGATCGACGAGATGGTCGACAACAACGAGCGGCGGATCACCAACGAGCATGCCCGCGGTGGCGCCGAAATCGAGCTCGCCTGTGCCGTGCGTGGCGCGGCGCGTGCCGAAGCCGGGACTGAGGCGCATGCGGAGCTGGAGCGGGCGATCGCACGGCTGGAGCTGCTCCGGGAGGAGGATCGGCGCCTGGTGGCCGAGCGCGAGTGGCTCAATACGTCACTGCGCGAGATCGACGACGGCCCGTCACCCGGCGAACACGAACGTTCGGGGCACGCATGACGAACGAGGCGACCATGATTGCATCAGAGGAGCAGAAGCAAATGCCGTCTCCGCAACCGGGCATGAGCGAGGAGGACAGGTCGAAAGACGCCTTCTTCATCCAGCTGGCCGAGATCGCGGAAGCCATGATCGCCGCTCACGGCAAGGATTTCGCCACGGGCGCACTGGTTCTCTCGGCGAAATTCGTCGCCGAAGGAAAACCTCTCATCAAACGGGCCAGCGGAGGGTGACGAGGAACGACGAAGTCAGCAGATCGATCAATCCATTTAACGGACTCAAAGTGAGTTTTGCAGCCGAGAATTTCAACAGAACGAACCAGGGGTTTTGACCTCTGATCAAAACGAGAATGCCGGAAGCAACGCAACGTTCAAAGGAGCTGGAAATGACCGCAAGTCTGACACTGAACAAGATAACCGCGCAGAAAGGGATCAGCATCGCTGAAGCGGCCAACCGCGTCGCGGATCTTGGCTGGACGCCAAGCTACGTGCAGGAGGCGATGACGTTCCCGACCGACTACAAGATCTCGAAGACGCCGCGTGACCCGATGAAGCAGGTGCTGCGGTCCTATTTCCCGATGCAGGAGGAAAAGGACAACCGGGTTTACGGCGCGCTGGATGCCGCATTACGCGGCGACATGTTCCGCAATGTCGAGCCGCGCTGGGTCGAGTGGATGAAGCTGTTCCTGGCGATCATCCCGTTCCCGGAGATTTCGGCGGCGCGTTCGATGGCGATGGTCGGGCGGCTCGCGCCCGGCGAGGAACTGCGCACCGGCTTCACCATGCAGATGGTCGACGAGTTCCGTCACTCGACGATCCAGATGAACCTCAAGAAGTGGTACATGGAGAACTATATCGATCCCGCCGGGTTCGATATCACCGAAGCCGCGTTCGGCAAGTGCTATGCGACCACGATCGGCCGCCAGTTCGCCGAAGGCTTCCTGACCGGTGACGCGATCACCGCCGCCAACGTCTACCTGACCGTGGTCGCGGAAACCGCCTTCACGAACACCCTGTTCGTGGCGATGCCCTCAGAAGCCGCCCGCAACGGCGACTATGCGCTGCCGACCGTGTTCCTGTCGGTTCAGTCGGACGAATCCCGCCACATCGGCAACGGCCACTCGATGCTGATGGCAATGATCAACGATCCGTCGAACCACCAATTGCTGGAACGCGACCTGAAATACGCCTTCTGGCAGAACCACGCGATCGTCGACGCGGCGATCGGCACCTTCATCGAATACGGCACGACCAACCGCGACAAGAACAAGGAGTCCTACGCGGAGCTCTGGCATCGCTGGATCTACGAGGACTACTACCGGACCTACATGCTGCCGCTCGAGAAGTACGGCATCAAGATCCATCACGACGACGTCGCGGCCGCCTGGGACCGGATCGTCAAGAAGAACTACGTCCACAAGACCGCGCAGTTCTTCACGGTCGGCTGGTCGGTGAACTTCTGGCGCATCGAGGCCCAGACCGAGCGGGACTTCGAGTGGTTCGAGCATAAATATCCGGGCTGGTACGCCGAATTCGGCGACTTCTGGAAGTGGCACGCAAAGCTCAGTGTGCCCGGCGAAACCAACATCCTCTTCAACAGCGAAGTGGGCTACGTGTACCCGCATCGATGCTGGAGCTGCATGGTTCCGTGCCTGATCCGCGAGGACTTCGTCTGCGACGAGGTCGACGGCAAGATCTACACCTACTGCTCGGAAGGCTGCCGTTGGACCCACAAGGTGGCGTTCGCCGCCGAATACGAGGGGCGGGCGACGCCGGCGATGGGCCGCTTCAGCGGTCGCCGCGAATGGGAAGACTGCTACCACGGCTGGGATGTCGCCGATGCGATCAAGGATCTCGGTTTTGTCCGGCCTGACGGCAAGACCATGATCGCACAGCCGCATCTGCGCTTCGACGCCAAGGACATGTGGACGCTCGATCACGTGCGCGGCCACACGCTCGGCAGTCCGTTGCGCGGGTTCCGGGCGCTCTCGCCTGCCGAACGTGAGGTCGCGACGGCGGAATATCGCAAGGGCTTCAAGATCAACCCCTGCAACTAAGCGTGACGATGGGAGGGGCCGCGCTTCGCGGTCCCTCCTGCCGGCGGCCGGCGAAGGCTCGTCCGGCTGTTCTGTTCAATTGCCGTGAAGACAAGGCGGGGACGATGACGGACGTGCTGGTTCATAAGGTTCGTTTCGAGCCGGTGGGCATCGAGATGGAAGTGGAAGAGGGCGAGACGGTGCTCGACGCGGCGTTTCGCCAGGGCATCTCGCTGATGCATGGCTGCAAGGAGGGCCAGTGCGGGAGCTGCAAGTCCAGGCTGGTCGACGGCGACATCGAACTGCTGAAATATTCGACCTTCGCCTTGCCGGACTACGAAAGCGACACCGGCCACGTGCTGCTGTGCCGGACGCATGTCTACAGCGACATCAGCGTCGAGCTGCTCAATTATGACGAGGATCTGCTCAGCCGCTCGATCGCGGTGAAGGCGTTTGCCGGCCGCGTGACTGATGTGACGGCGCTGACGTCCGACATCAGGCTGCTGGAGATCGACATCGACAAACCGATGAAGTTCTGGGCCGGCCAGTATGTCGATCTGACGCTGGAGGATGGCAGCATCACGCGCGCATTCTCGATGGCGAACCCGCCGTCTGAAGCGACCCGTCTCCGCTTCATCATCAAGAAATACCCGAACGGGGCGTTCTCGGCCCAGCTCGACGGGAAGCTCGGCGTCGGGGATGCGGTGACCGCCAAGGGGCCTTACGGCACCTGCTTCCGGCGCGTGGAGCGGCCGGGGCCGATGCTGCTGATCGGAGGCGGTTCGGGCATGTCGCCGCTGTGGTCGATCCTGGCCGATCACATCGGCAGCGGCGAGCAGCGGCCGGTGCGGTTCTTCTATGGTGCGCGTACCCGTGCCGACCTGTTCTATCTCGAAGAGCTCGCGGCGATCGCCGCGCGGCTCGACGATTTCAAGTTCGTACCGGCGCTGTCGCATGCCGAGGCGGGCGATGGCTGGGACGGCGAGACCGGGCTGATCCACGAGGTCGTGCAGCGGCATCTGCGCCAGGAGAAATTGAGCGGTGCAATAGACGCGTATGCGTGCGGGCCGACGCCGATGATCGACGCCGTGTTGCCCGTCCTGCAAATGAACGGGGTCGAGCCCGAACACATCTACTTCGACAAGTTTACGCCGGCGGTGCGATGACGGCGTTCAAAAGTTCGTCGCAGAACAGAATGGCAAGAGGGAGTGAGCAATGAGCGCGCAAGCAAGTAGAGCAGCAGCAACCAAGCCGGCAGCAATCGTCAAATCGGGGGCGGCGGGGGCCGCAGTGTTCCCCGGCTCTGACAGTCGCAAGTACAACTACTTCGAACCCAAGGGCCGCAAGGCGACCCACTACGAGGACATGACGGTCGACGTTCAACCGGATCCGGAGCGCTATCTGCTGCAGGACTGGATCATCTCCTTCCCGGACGGAACGCCGACCTATTCCAAGGATTGGACGGCTGCGAAAAGTTCGAACTGGCACAAGTTCCGCGCCGTCGACCAGGAATGGGAGCGTACGCACTATCAACGCCAGTCGACGATTTGCGGGATGGTGCAGAACACCATCGAGAATGGCCGGAAATCGGGCGCGCCAACCCGCTTCGATCCGGCCTGGGTGAAGATTTTGCAGAACCATCTCGGCGCCTACAAGCATGCCGAGTTCGGTCTCGGCACCTCCACGATGCAGGCGCAGCGTTACGGTTACACGCAGATGGTCAACAATGCGATCCTGACCAACTCATCCTACAAGCTTCGCTTCGCGCAGGACATCACTCTCTATCTGAGCGAAATCGGCCTCGACCTTCCAGGCTTCGACATTGCCGCCGGCAAGAAGCACTGGCTGGAAGATCCGATCTGGCAAGGCGTGCGCAAGTCGGTTGAGTCGGTGATGGGTTCAAACGACTATCTGGAGCAATATTTTGCGACCAATGTGGTGTTCGAGCCGCTTATCGGAGAACTGTTCCGTTCAGGCTTCCTGATGCAGGCGGCATCTGCGCAGAACG
This sequence comes from Bradyrhizobium sp. Pha-3, assembly GCF_042258615.1. Taxonomy (GTDB): domain Bacteria; phylum Pseudomonadota; class Alphaproteobacteria; order Rhizobiales; family Xanthobacteraceae; genus Bradyrhizobium. Next base: position 2,198,120 of record NZ_CP170152.1, read on the forward strand.
ACTTCATCACTCCGGCTGTCGTCTCCGCCGCGGAAGCCGACTATGAGCGAAATCTCGCCAACACAGTCGAGCTGTTCCACATCCTCGGCACCGATCCGACCTATGCGGCGCAGAACCTTGCGTTGTTCAACAAATGGTTGGCCAGGCATGCCGATCTCGCGCTCGATGCCGCCAATCATCTGCAGCCGATCTGGTCGCAGCCGCGTGTCAAGGTCGCGGCGTTCGCCGACGCGTTGGCGCACGCGAAGAATCGCATCAGGGGCATCGCTGCCGAGCTTGGCCTGACGGTTCCGGAAAATCTCGCGTCGTAACCAACACCGCTTCACATCCTCACTCAATTCTTCAGGAGATCGACATGCTGCACGAGAATGACAACATCTTCAAATCGATGAAAGACATCACGTTCGAGGACACGGTGTCGCATCAATGCGGGGTCACCATGAACGATAGTGTCGAGGCGCGTGCCATTGCCGAAGTCATGAGCCGTCACGACCACATCAAGGTGACATACATGCCGGCGATGATTCGCATCGATGGCGACGGCAAGATGGAATTCAAGATGGACGAGATCTCGGAAGAGCTCGGCCGGGTCATGACCCCGCATCTCTTCGAGATCTCGACCTCGACGCATTACGGTCGCATGGTGATGACGGATGACAACACTGTCATGCTGTTCGGCGACATGAACGAGATGATGAAATACATCGTCTGATGACCGCCTGCGAACAAACCCTGGCCGGCGCGACGCCGGCCGGGCTCGTTCGACGACATTAATCGCGCGCCTCGTAACAACACGCCATCCAGCGGGATCGGGAGAAACGCCATGTACAGGACAGCCAAAGGTGAAGAGATTTTTGTCATCGATGGGCATACGCATTTCTGGGATGGAAGTCCGGCAAACCAGAAGAACATCCACGGCAAGCAGTTCATCGACTGCTTCTACGCCTACCACTCGAACCTGAGCCCGCCCTCGGAGAAATGGCAGAAGGAGAAGTTCGAGAAATACGATGCCAAGACGATGTTCGACGACCTGTTCGTCACCGGCTATGACGACATGGCGATCCTGCAACCGACCTATCTCACCGATTTCTACAAGAGTGGTTTCAACACCACTGAACGAAATTCGGCGATGAAGAAGAGCCATCCTGATCGTTTCATCCTGAATGGCGCGTTCGATCCGCGTGACGGCACCAAGGGCCTGGAAGCTCTTCATGCGCTGTCCGAGAAGCACAAACTCAAGGGCGTCAAGCTCTACACGGCGGAATGGCGCGGCGAATCAAAGGGCTACAAGCTGACCGACAAGGCGTCCTACCAATATCTCGAGGCCGCGCAAAAGCTCGGCATCAAGAACATCCACGTCCACAAGGGACCGACGATCATCCCGCTCAACCGCGATGCGTTCGATGTGGCCGACATCGATGATGTCGCGACCTCGTTCCAGGACCTGAATTTCATCGTCGAGCATTGCGGCTTGCCGCGGCTCGACGATTTCTGCTGGATCGCGACCCAGGAGACCAACGTCTATGCGGGTCTTGCGGTGGCGCTGCCCTTCATCCATTCGCGGCCGGGTTATTTCGCCCATGTGATTTCCGAACTGTTGTTCTGGGTTGGACCGGACAAGATCCTTTACGGTAGCGATTACGGCATCTGGACGCCGAAATGGCTGATCGACAAGTTCATGGCATTTGAGATTCCGGCCGACGTCACCAAGGAGACCGGTTCGGTGTTGTCGATGGAGGCCAAGACCAAGATTCTCGGCCTCAACGCCGCCCGCATCTACGGCATCGATGTGGAGGCGCAGAAGAAGAAGATCCGAGCCGGCGGCGGTTATGCCCATTTGCCCGAAGCCGTTCACGCGCCGAGGTGATGGTCATGAAGCGTGGCGTTGAGGGGAGGGAGCGGCCGAGAAGCCGCTCGTCAGATGACAAGCAGTCCCAGATATGGGCCTGCTTGCAAGGCGTGATGGATCCGGAACTCGACGAGTCCGTCACCGAGTTGAATTTCGTGACCAGGGCCGATGTCGACCCCGAGGGCCACGTCCACATCGAGTTTCGCTTGCCGACCTATTGGTGCGCTGCCAATTTCTCATTCCTGATGGCAGACGACATGCGCCGGGCCATCAGCGCGTTGGACTGGGTCAAGGGCGTCAGCGTGGTCTTGGGCGAGCACATGTATGCCGACAAGATCAATGCGGGCCTCGCCCAGGGGCGCTCGTTCCAGGAAACGTTTGGCGCCGAGGCCGATGGCAGCCTGGATGATCTGCGTCAGACATTCCTCGTCAAGGCGTTCCAGCGCCGGCAGGTGGCACTGCTCAGCCACCTCGTTGCGCTCGGGCAGTCGCCAGCACAGATCGTGAGCCTGACGTTGAGGGAGCTGGGTTGCCTGCCGCTCGACGATGCAGGTGAGAAGTTGATTCGGCGCTATCTTGAGCGGCGTGCCGTCGTGGGCCCGGCAAGCGGCGATGGGCCTGCCTTTGTCGATGCGAACGGAGCACGGCTAAGCGCCGACAGTCTTGCCGGATACGTATCGAATCTACGGCGTGTCGGCATCAATGCCGAATTCAACGGCGCGCTGTGCCGTGGCCTGCTTGCCGCGCGGTTCGACCTCGAGACACCGTTCGTACCGAAATCGAGGACGATACCGGCGTCGCCGGGCACGCAACAGGGGCCGTGATGCCGGTGCGCAGCATCGGTAACCAGTCCAGACCAGACGACCTCAAGGCAAAGTCGGGGATTTAGAATGCCGAAGATCATGTTGCACGATGAAGCTGCGCGGGCCGCGCTCGGCCGGGGCGTCGCCAAGCTCGCCAAGGCGGTACGCGGGACGCTGGGTCCGAAGGGCATGAACGCGATCATGGACCGACCGATCGGAACGCCGATCGTGTCGCGCGATGGCGTCAGCATTGCCAGCGAAATCGAACTTGAATGCCCGTTTGAGAATATGGGCGCGCAGGTGTTGCGCGAGGTTTCAGCGCGAACCAATGAGGTGGCGGGGGACGGCACCACCACGGCCACCGTGCTCGCCGATGTTCTTGTGCAGGAAGGCCTGAAATGTCTGGCGGCCGGCGCCAATCCGGTCGAGCTGGTTGAAGGGCTGGAACTGGCGGTTACTGAAACCATTACGGCGTTACGACGGTCGGCGAGACCGCTGCAGGGGCCTGCCGGCCTGCGGGCCGTTGCGAGCATTGCCGCCAACGACACAGCGCTCGGCGACATGGTAGGCGAAGCCTTCGAGCGCGCCGGCAATCACGGTATCGTCGCGGTGGAATTCGGCAACACGGTCGAGACGACGCTGGAAATCGTCGAAGGCATGGCCTTCGATCGCGGCTATCTTTCACATCACATGGTCACCGATGTCGAGAAAATGCAGGTGGTTCTCGACAATCCGTTCATCGTCATGACCGATCTCAAGGTCCAGGCGGGGGAGCAACTCGCTGGTGTGATCTCGCTCATCGAGAAGAGTGGGCGACCTTTGCTGATCATAGCCGAGGAAGTGGCGCCATCGGTTATCATGCAATTGCTGGCGCGTCGGGAGAAATCCAATTTCAAGGTCGCCGCGATTCACCCGCCGGAGTTCGGCCATTGGCGCAAGGCCCTGCTTGAGGACATTGCGATCACGACCGGAGGGCGCGTCATCTCGGCTGATCTGGGCGGAAGGCTCGAGAAGGCGGAGCTGCACGACCTTGGGTCCGCACGCCAGGTGCGCATTTCCGCCTCCAAGACCCTGATCACGGCGGGAGGTGGCGATCAGAAGACCATCGCGGCGCGACGCGAACAGGTGTTACGCCAATACGATGCTGCTCCCGAAAATATCGAACGGGACAAGTTCCAGGAGCGCATCGCAAAACTGTCCGGCGGCACGGCGATGATTCTCGCCGGCGGCGCGACGCCGGTTGAGCAAAAACGCCGGACCCAGTTGATCGAGGATGCAATCAACGCGACCCGCGCTGCGCTCGAAGAAGGTATTGTGCCGGGCGGCGGAGTGGCATTGCTGAGGATCGCTGCAAGGCTCGACGAATTGATCAATCGCCTGGACGGAGGCGCCAGGCAGGGCGCCGAACTGCTGCAACGCGCACTCAGTCGGCCGCTTTTCTACATCGCCGCCAATGCCGGCCTGAACGGAGAGGCGGAGGTTGCGAAAATTGCCAAGGCCAGGAATGGCCACGGGCTCGACGTGCGCAATGGCTCGGCGGTCGATCTTGTCGAAGCTGGCATCATCGACCCGGTCAAGGTTTGCTACAGCGCGGTTCGCAATGCGGCATCGGTGGCCGGACTGATTCTGACGACGCAGACCTTGATCGCCAAAAAGCCGGATGATTACGATCCAACCGCCGGCCCGGCCCGAGGTGGTGGTGCTGAGCTGCTCTGAACGGAGCGGATCGTCGGTTCGAAGCGACCGGCGCCGTCGATAGCCGGGCATGCTGCGATACTCGCAACATCCCACGATTCGAGGCGCTATGGCGTCACTCGGGCTTCTTCTGCCCGAGAGCGCGATAGATGGTGTTTCTTGAGACGCCGAGACGGCGCGCGGTTTCGCTGACGTTTCCGGCGGTCTCGGCATAAACCACCAGGATTCGCGCGCGATGGATGTCGTGGAGTGATCCGGACTCCGTTCCGGCGGGGTGAACGATGTTCTCCGCGCTGGCTCCGTTGATAGATCCGTCCGCGGCGGCAAGGCTGAATCGCGTCAGAACGTTGCGGAGCTCGCGGACGTTGCCGGGCCAGGGACGTGCGGCGAGATGCGCAATGTCGGTCGGCCCGATTTCGCAATTCGGGTCGATCGTATTGAGCAGATGGCGAACGATGGCATCAAAGTCGTTTCGATCCCGAAGTCGCGGCAGAGTGACCTCGAGCGTATTGAGACGATAGAGCAGGTCGGATCGGAATCGGCCTTCGACGATGGCCTTGTCCAACCTGGCGTTGGTGGCGGAGATGAGAAAGACATCGACCTTCGATCTGACGCCGCCGACGGGGCGCACGGTCCAGTCGTCGAGCAGGCGTAGAAGCACCGCCTGCAGCGCGACGGGCATGTCGCCGATCTCGTCAAGGAACAGCGTGCCGCCGTCGGCCTCCTTGACCAGTCCAATCGAGCCGCCGCGCCGCGCCCCAGTGAATGCTCCTTCGGCATAGCCAAACAGCTCGCTCTCGATCAGGCTTTCCGGCAGGGCGGCGCAATTCACTGGAACGAACGCGCCGGTCCGCCCACTCGCGATATGGGCGTGGCGGGCAAGCTGTTCCTTGCCGGTTCCGGTCTCGCCGCGGATGAGGATGGGCATCTTGCGTGCTGCCGCGGTCTCGACTTGACGGACGATGGCTCGGACCGCCGGGTCGTGCGCAACGAAGCTGGCGGCCATGCTCTGAAGAGACCGTGGTTCCGGCTTTGAATCCTTTCGGGCGGATGATGAACTCGCGGTCTCGCTGCCTTCGGATTCGGACCTCGATTTCCGGGCGTCGGGATGCGTAATCAACTGGCGTCGGCGCGTATGCAGCACCACGATTGCGCCGATGCAGGAGCGTTCGTGCTCGACGAAGTTGAAGCTCGCGTTGGGAAGCAGCTGCTTCAGCCTGCTCGGCCACTCATCGAAGGGAACCGTCTTCAAAAAGCGGGTTGGCGCGTCGGTGTGAATGCCGTGGCGATCATGCTGGAGTGCGTTGAGAGCACGCTCGGTGGCGTGGAGGATCATGCCACGACGATCCAGCACGATGCATTCATCGTTCGCCCATTGCGGTCTCTTGCCGAGAAAGCGGCACAGCAACTCCTCGTGTTCCTGTCGGACTGATTGAGCCAGAACGCTTTCCACGTGGTGGCCGACCGCGACGGCCAAAGCCAGGCTCTGCGGATTGAAGGTGCTCGCAGGACCCGAGATGTCGACCACGCCAAGCAGTTCGCCATCGGTCGGGTCATGAACCGGGACGGCAGCGCAAGTCCACCGCTGCACCTCCGAGCAGAAATGCTCTGTACCGTGAATCTGGACAGGTTTCGATTCAGCTATCGCGGCACCAATCGCGTTGGTGCCAATGTCGGCTTCGCTCCAGCGACCTCCGTGTTCGAGATGGACTGCGCGGCCGGCGTCAATGACCCTGTCGTCGCCCTGCGTATCGACGATCAGCCCACTCGGATCGGTGAGGATCATGATTGAGTTTGCATCGCATAGAAATGTTTTTGAATTTTCGAGAGCGCAGCGGGCGGCATGACGGAGTGGCGCGTATTTGGAGCGACGACGAAACAACTCGGCGTCCGCGACGAGCGGCGCTCGCGCACGGTCGACGGTGACGCGATGGTTCCTGGATCGCTGCCACGACGCTGCGACCGATGATCTCAAGTCGGATGACAACGCTCCGCGCTCGACGAACTTCTCCCATGCCGCCAGCACTTCTCGTTGGTCCATCCCGGCTCCTCCGACGCGAAAGGTGCTGCACCCGCTCATGACGGGCCCTGCGATCATTCACTTGCATGCGGGGGAATGCCTGCCGCAACTGCCGGTTCGCTCACGCAAAGTCCGACGGCAAGACCCGTCCAGGCCGCCGTAACGGCCGTCTGATCGGATTCCATTCCGTCGGACCCGCCGTCAAGACGACCGCGCCTTCCGATCAAGCAACCCCTTCAGCGTCCCACGTCCCTAACGTCCCAGGCTTTTCTCTCGTACCCGTTGACCAGATCAGCCTATCCTTTTCGAATGGTTCTAGCAAAGGTAGCGATCGAAGTTCCGTCGGGCCGCGGCTGGATATGTTCGAAAATTGGCGCTAGGCGCGCTGTAGTGCGGCGCAGCATCAGGGAATTGGACGGCGCTCGCCAATATCTTCGGCCATCCACACCAGCCGCAGCTATGGACATCCGGGCCGCATCCGATCAAGCGCGGAGGCGATTCCGGGTATCCAACCCGGAGACAACGGCGGCGACCGATCCTCTCAGGCATCCGTCGATCCGCCCGAACTATCTGGAAGCGCCGGAGGATATCAGCAACATGCGCGACGGCATCAGGATCGGCCGCGAGCTGATCGCCCAGAAGGCGTTCGATCCCTATCGCGGCGAGGAATATGCGCCGGGCTCCCGCGCAATGTCGGATGCCGACATTGACAGCTATGTTCGCCAGAATTGCGAGACCATCTATCACCCGGTCGGCACCTGCAAGATGGGTTCGGATCCGCTGGCCGTCGTCGACGATCAGCTTCGCGTGCACGGCCTGCAGGGACTGCGCGTCATCGACGCGTCGATCATGCCGCGCCTGGTGTCGGGCAACACCAACGCGCCGACGGTCATGATCGCGGAGAAGGGCGCCGATTTCATCCTCGGCCGGCAACCTCCTGCCGCGACGGCAGGAGCCGCTGACAGAGCCGTGCGACAGGCCCGCCCGTAGCGCAGCCGCGGTCAGCGGCTGGCGGTCAATTGCTGGCGATAGCGCTCGGCGTCCCAGTTGAGCAGGGCGTTTTCGTTCTGCGCCGTCAGGTAATGGATCGGCGCATTCGGAGGCAGCCGGCAGGTCACGAGCGCAAGGCAGCTCAGCATCGCTTCGGCTCCCGCGCTCGCATCCTTGCGGATGACGCTGCCGATGCCGGGAACGAGGATTGCGACGGGCGGCGGTCCATCGTCCCTTGGCAGGTCGGCGGCGCGGAGACTGCGGCCATTCTCCAGGGTCGGCATGGCCGGTCCCAGGAATACGACATGGTCAGGGTAGAGCGAGCCGCCGGCGGCGACCGCGAGATTGTGCAGGTCGGTGGCGATGCCGTGGCAGCGCGGATCTGACGGCACCCGATAATCGGTCCCGGCGCAGATCGTGCGCAGCGCATCATGGTCCGCGGCCAGCGCGTCGCGCGGCGCCAGCGCCAGGCGCCGTTCAACATCGGCCACCATCGCTTCCGCGCCCTCGCAGGTGGCTGCGCCGACCACGAGGCCGTGGTTGCCGAGGATCAGGATGTCGACGGGTTCGCTTGCGATCGCCGCGCTCACAGCCTGGGCCAGCGGCAATCCCGGATGGCAATAATCGAGATAGCGCCAGTTGAGGCCATCGAGCCGCCGTGCGAGCTCGGCGGGCGCGTCGGTCCGCACCGCCCAGGCGATCGTGTTGACGGAGTGGACATGCAGCACGACGGGATGCGGCATCAGCGCGTGCAGCGAGGTCTCGATCGAAGCGCGCAGCGTCGTCGTGGCGCCCGGTGCGAGCGGTACGCGCTCGTCGCCCTGCTCGAGCGCCGTGAGGGCAGCCGACAGCGCAACCGGAACGAAGATGTCCTTGTCGTTGGCGTCGGACAGCCAGGTGCCGGAGGCCTTGACCCAGAGCGTGTCGCCATCCTTCACCGACGAGTTGCCGCCGGCGCCCTGCACCAAGAGGATGTTCCTGCCGACGCGCGCCGACACCTCGCGGAGGTCATTGATTTGGGTGGGCTGTTGCATCGTTCGGGTCTCACCAGGCTAAGCGCGTCATGGTCCAATGCGGTGGGCGGGTGCTTCCGTCGGTCATCGTCTCGAGGGAACTCGAAGCACCATCCCGATGCACGCCGTTGCACAGGAACAGCGTCAGCATGCCGGCGGCACGTCCGCCGGCAATGTCATGGTCGAGGGAATCGCCGACCATCAGCACACGCGCAGGCGCGGGGTGGCCCAGTCGTTGAAGTGCCGTGGCAAAGATCGGAGCATGCGGCTTGCCGACGAATGTGACGCGACCGCCGATTTGCTCATAGAAGTGCGCCAGCGCGCCCGGCGCGGGGATCAGTCCCTTCGCGCCGAACATCGCGAGATCGGGATTGGCGCACAGCATCGGCAGGCCACACGCTGCGGCCGTGGTCAGGCACCGCCGCCAATGTTCGGGCTCGGCCGCGGCATCGTCGAGGCCTGCGAGAAGGATGAAGTCGGATTTCTCCACCTCGTTGACGACCGCAAGATCGAGCCCGTCGACGACCGTGCGATCGCTGCCGCGGCTGATCAGGAAGCACTTGTGGCCCAGCTCATTGAATGGTGCGTGCGCGCGCGTCTTGAGGCCGATCCAGGTGGCTTCGCCGGACGTGAGGATGCCGTCATAGGCGTCTGGCTTCAGACCCAATGAGGCTAGGCGTTGCGCATTGCTGCTGGCGCGCTTGCCGGAATTCGAGAGCACCAGCACCCGCTTGCCGGCCTGCCGCAGCCGCGTCACGCAGTCCAGTGCCACCGGAAAGATCGACTGTCCCTCATGCAACGTGCCCCATTGGTCGAGCAGTACATGATCGAACCGGTCGATGATGACGTGAAGACCTTCGATGTCGATCGAACCCTGCTTCATGCCGGGCCGCCCCGCAGCGCCAGCAGCGCCGCGCCATAGCTGGCTTCGGTCTGTTCGGCGACGGTCACGGGGACGCCGAGCGCGCGGTGCCTGATCTTGGTCCACGCCTCGTTCTTCGCGCCGCCGCCGATGCTGATCACCCGGCGCAGCGGCGGCGCGCCGAGGTTGGACAACTGCCGATAGGCGAGTGCCTCGACCGAGGCGATGCCCTCCAGCAGCGCTTGGAAGAAGCGATGATCCTCCGGTGGCCGCGGCGTGACCCGTGGCGGCATCGCGGGATCGGCGATCGGAAATCGCTCGCCCGGCTTGGCCAGCGGATAATAGTCGAGGCCGGTTGGCACCTCGGGCCGCAGTTCCGGCGTCAGGCGCTCCATGTCAGCGGCGCTGAAATGCGCAAGCAGCGCACCGCCCCCTGTGTTGGAGGCGCCGCCGGCAAGCCAGCTGTCACCAAGCCGGTGCGAATAGACGCCTTGGCTCGCAGCAAAGATCGGCCGTGTTGCGAGCAGCTTGACCACCAGCGTGGTGCCCAACGAGGTGACGGCATCGCCCGGCGTATCGGCGCGGGTGGCGATAAAGGCCGCGACGCCATCGGTGGTGCCCGCAGCAATGCGCGCCGACGACGGCAGGCCGAGCGAAGCCGCAATTGTGGGATCGATCTCGGCAAAGGTTGTTCCCGGCACCAGCACCTTCGGCAGAAGTTTGCGGGGAACGTCGAGATGATCCAGCCAGGCGGGCCAGGTCTGTGTCACCGGATCATAGCCAAGCTTCAACACATTGTTCTCGTCGCTGATGCCGTGCTGCCCGGCCAGCCGGCCGGCGATCCAGTCCGCCTGATGCACGGCAAGGCGTGCGCCGTCGGCTGCTCCCCGATTCAGCAGGTGAAGCAGCTTCGCCAGCGCGCTGCTCGCGCCATGCGCGCCGCTTTCGGCGGGTGCCGCCGCCGCGATGCGGGCAGCCTCCGCCGCGGCGCGCGCGTCGTTGTACATCAGTCCGGGCGTGCGCGGCCGGCCGTCGGCATCGATCAGCAGCAGTGTGCCGGAGGTGCCGTCGACGGATATCCGTTCGACGTTTGTGAGATCGATCTTGCCCGCGAGCTTGCCGATCGCCGCGATCGTCGCCTGCCACCAGAGTTCCGGATCCTGATCGATCGCGTTGCCATCCTGTCGCGGCGGCGGCAGGGGGGTGGACTCCATGCTCCGGATCTTGCCGTGCGCATCGATCGCGCAGGCGCGGACACCACCGGTGCCGACGTCAATTCCGAGGAACAAGCCTGCCATCCGACTTCACCACGATTGGCGACCGCGTCGTAACACCTCGCGGACCGCGCCGTTCGAGAGCGTCATTGCACCGCAGCACGTTTGGGGGATTGACGTCCCGGGTCGCGTCTGCAATTTTTTGCAGTGTCTGAAGAAATTTGCAAGTGGGCTTTTGCGGCGTGGTGACCTCCTCCGACAGGGTGCCGATGGTTGATGGCGAGGCGTCGCTTGCGACACGCGCGGCATGGCTCTATTTCGCCGCCGGGTTGACGCAGTCCGAGGTGGCCGACCGGCTCAACATCCAGAGCACCAAGGCGCACCGGCTGATCGCGCGCGCGAGCCGCGAAGGCATGATCCGGGTCTTCGTCGAGGGACCGGTCGCCGAATGCATGGCGCTGGAGAACACGCTGACCGAACGCTACGGACTGGGCTTCTGCCGCGTAGCGCCCGACCTCGGCGAGGGCGATTGGCCGTTGAAGGCGCTCGCGCTCGAGGGAGCGAGCTTCTTGCGCCAGATCCTCGAGCGCGGCGAGCACAACATCATCGGCGTCGGCCACGGCCGCACGCTCGCAGCCGTGGTCGAGCAAATGCCGCAGACGCCGGCGCGCGGCATGCAGTTCGTGTCGCTGCTTGGCGGATTGACGCGCAAGTTCGCCGCCAACCCGTTCGATGTGATCCATCGGCTGGCGGAGCGCACCGGGGCCGAAGCCTATCTCCTGCCGGTGCCGGTGTTCGCCAATTCAGTCGCGGACCGTGCGGTGCTGATGAAGCAATACGGCATTGCGGACGTGTTTGCGCTCGCGCGCCAGGCATCGCTGCTGTTCGTCGGTATCGGCCAGATCCACCCCGACGGGTTCCTGGTCTCGAGCGGCATGATCAAGCCGGATGAACTCGTCGAGCTGAAGCGCGCCGGGGCCTGCGCCGACCTGCTCGGACATTTCTTTAGCGCCGACGGCAAGGTGCTCGATCTCGAACTGTCCGCGCGTGCCACGTCGATGGCACCGGAAGATCTCAGGAAGCACCGCATCGTCGCCATCGGTGGTGGATTGGCCAAGGTGACCGCGTTGCGCGCCGTGCTGCGCAGCGGCTTGCTGCACGGCCTCATCATCGACGAAGCGACCGCTCAGGCACTCACAACCGATAAGCCGGGGGCAACATCCGGCAAGACCAAGAACAAGGGTCGCAAGGGAAAGTAAACGCGCACAATGGGAGGTAATAATGCACGATCGCGAGAAGAATCTGTTCGATTCCTACGCCGCCAAACGCATCAGCCGGCGTGATCTGCTTGATGGCGCCGCCAAGCTCGGCATCGCCGGCGTCGCAGCCAACGCCGCCTTCGCATCCTCGGTATCGCGGGCGATGGCGGCGGACTTCAACTGGAAGGCCCATAGCGGCAAGAGCGTCAAGCTGCTCTTGAACAAGCACCCCTACGTCGATGCGATGATCGGCGATCTCGAAGCGTTCAAGACGCTCACGGGGATGAACGTCACCTATGACATCTTCCCGGAGGACGTCTATTTCGACAAGGTGACCGCGGCGCTCTCCTCGAAATCGGATCAGTACGATGCCTTCATGACCGGCGCCTACATGACCTGGACCTACGGTCCGGCGGGCTGGATCGAGGATCTGAACGCCTATATCAAGGATCCGGTCAAGACCAATCCGGCTTTCGCCTGGGACGATGTGCTGCCCGGCCTGCGCGCCTCGACGGCATGGGACGGTGTGGCCGGCTCCGAACTCGGCTCGGGCAAGGCCAAGCAGTGGTGTATCCCGTGGGGCTATGAGCTCAACAGCATCACCTACAACCGCAACATCTTCGACAAGGTCGGCGTCAAGCCGCCGAAGAATCTCGATGACCTGCTCGAGGTCGCCGCGAAGATCACCAAGGATGCCGGCGGCCCGTATGGCATCGGCGTGCGTGGGTCGCGCTCCTGGGCGACCATCCATCCCGGCTTCCTGTCCGCCTATTCGAACTTCGGTCAGAAGGATTTCGTGATGGAAGGCGGCAAGCTGAAGGCCGCCATGAACACCAAGGCGTCGAAGGACTTCCACGAGAAATGGGTCAAGATGATCCAGGGCTCGGGTCCGAAGAACTGGTCGACCTACACCTGGTATCAGGTCGGCACCGATCTCGGCGCGGGCGCGTCCGGCATGATCTACGATGCCGACATCCTCGGCTACTTCATGAACGGCGGCGACAACAAGGAGAAGGGGCATCTCGGCTATACGCCGTTCGCCGCCAATCCGGCCGCCAAGGCGCCGACGCCGAATGTCTGGATCTGGTCGCTCGCGCTGTCGAGCTTCTCCAAGCAGAAAGACGCGGCGTGGTTGTTCATGCAGTGGGCGGCCTCGACCGAGCATGGCCTGTTCGGCGCCCGCAAGATGGACTTCGTCAATCCGGTGCGCGCCTCGGTGTGGAAGGACAGCGAGTTCCGCGACCGTATCGCAAAGTCCTATCCGGGCTATCTCGAGCAGCATGACGTCTCCTCGCCCGGCGCCAAGATCTACTTCACCGCGCAGCCGCTGTTCTTCGACCTGACCACCGAATGGGCCGCCTCCTTGCAGAAGATGGTCGCCAAGGAAGTCAGCGTCGATGAAGGCCTCGACAAGCTTGCCGAGAGCATCAACCGGCAGCTCAAGCAGGCCGGCCTCGGGTGACGATTTGCGTGGTGCCCTGATTCCTCCGCACCACGACAACCCGCCGGTTCGGATCGCGCTCCGATCCGAACCGGCGATGTCGCAGCGAACAAGTGAGCTCTGTCATCATGAGCATGGCCCAGTTGTCCCAGACCAACGCCGTCCCGCGCCGCAGCCCAAGGTCGCGCGGCCGCCTGCTGCCCTATCTTCTGAGCCTCCCGGCGCTGCTGGTCTGCATCGCGATCCTCGTGCCGTTCGTGACGGCGGCGATCTATTCGCTGCAGCGCTATCGGCTGAACCTGCCCTATTTGCGCGGCTTTATCTGGGCCGACAATTACATCGACTTCCTCACCGATCCGGCATTCTGGAACACGCTGCGTATCTCGCTGGTCTATACGGCGGTGACCGTGGTGCTGGAGCTGTTGCTCGGCCTCGGGATCGCCCTGCTGCTGCGTCGCCCGACACGCTTTCACAATGCGGTCTCGATCATGCTGCTGCTGCCGCTGATGACGGCTCCGGCGATCGCTGCGCTGATGTGGAAGCTGATGACCAACCCGAGCTTCGGCATCTTGTCCTATGTGGTCAGTCTGTTCGGTATCCACGATTTCAAATGGGCGTCCGATCCGTCGACCGCGCTGTTCACGGTAGTGCTAGTCGATGTCTGGGTCTACACGCCCTTCATCATGATCCTGCTGCTGGCCGGGTTGCGTTCGCTGCCGCGCCAGCCATTCGAGGCGGCCGCGCTGGATGGCGTGCCGGCAAGCTTCGTGTTCTTCCGCATCACGCTGCCGATGCTCGCGCCCTACATCATCACGGCATCGCTGTTCCGGCTGCTCGATTCGATCCAGCAGTTCGACATCATCTATGCGATGACGCAGGGTGGTCCCGGCGACCGGCTGATGGTGTTCCAGGTTCAGGCCTATCTCGAATTCTTTCAGTACACCAATGTCGGACGCTCGGCGGCGCTGTTGATGATCCTCTGGCTCATCACCAATATCCTGTCGAACATCTTCATCAAGAACTGGCTGCGGCTGCGTGCGCGCGCCCATGCCCACGCGTAGGCGATGGAGGCGGCGATGGACCATTCCAGTCTTGCAGGTCGGATCTTCCGGGGCGTGGCGCTGGCGCTCGTGCTGGTGTTCTTCATGTTTCCGATCGTCTGGATCTTCCTGATGTCGTTCCAGAGCAATGATCAGATCCTCCGCATTCCGCCGCGGATCCTGTTCGAGCCGACGCTGAGCAATTACCAGGCGCTGATCTCCGGACAACTGCAGACCACGGCCGGCAATCTCGAGATCTCCTTCATGCGCAACCTCATGAACAGCTTCGTGCTGTCGAGCGCAGCGGTGATCCTGGCGCTGGTGCTCGGCGTGCCGGCGGCCTACGCCTTCGCGCGGTTCAAGTTCCGGCTCGGCGAAACCATCGCCTTTACGCTGCTGTCGTTTCGCTTTGCGCCGCCGCTGCTCGTGCTGCTGCCGTTGTCGCTGTACTATCAGGAGCTGGGCCTCAGCGACACTTACTTCGGCATTGTCTGGGTGTATCAGCTGATCGCCTTGCCCCTGATCCTGTGGATCGTGCGCGGCTATTTCGAGGACATCAGCCCCGACATCGAGCACGCCTATCGCCTGGCCGGACATTCCTGGCGCGAGACCTTCACACGCATCGCGGTGCCGCTCGCGGGGCCGGGCATCGCGGCTGCCGGCCTGCTATCCTTCATCTTCTGCTGGAACAATTTCGTCTTCGCGCTGATCCTGGCTTCCGCCGACAAGCAGCCGGTGACGGTGGGCGCACTGGCTTTCGTCACGGCGTCCGGCATCCAATACGGGCAGATCGCAGCGGCCATCGTGCTGTCGGTCACGCCGACCCTGCTGCTCGCGCTCTATGCGCAGCGCTATCTGGTCGAGGGTCTGTCGCTCGGTGCGGTGAAGGGCTGAAAGCATGGTACGTCTCGACATCAACGCCCTCGGCAAGTCGTTCGGCCCGGTCCGCTGCGCCGACGGATTGTCCTTCACGGTCGAGCCCGGCGAGATCGTCGCGGTGTTCGGCCCCTCGGGCAGCGGCAAGACCATGCTGCTGCGCATGATCGCCGGCATGTACGAGCCCGACGAGGGCGACATCCTGGTCGGCGGGCAATCGATCGTCGGCGCGCCGCCGGAGCGGCGCGGGATCGGCATGGCGTTCCAGAATTTCGCGCTGTTTCCGCACATGACGGCGCGCGACAACATCGCGAGCGGCCTGCGAGCGAAGGCTGGCGATTCCGACCTCGCCGGGCGGGTCAAGGCGATCAGCAAGCTGCTGAAGATCGAGCATGTCCTCGGCCATATGCCCCGCGAACTGTCCAACGGACAGAAGCAACGCACCGCGCTGGCGCGCGCCTTGATCGGCAATCCCGACGTGCTGCTGCTGGACGATCCGCTGCGCAACGTCG
Organism: Bradyrhizobium sp. Pha-3; assembly: GCF_042258615.1. GTDB lineage: Bacteria > Pseudomonadota > Alphaproteobacteria > Rhizobiales > Xanthobacteraceae > Bradyrhizobium. The sequence continues at coordinate 2,213,694 of NZ_CP170152.1, forward strand.
ACGCGAAACTGCGCTACGAGATGCGGCTGGAGCTGCCGAGCCTCTTGCGCCGCAGCTCTGCGGCCGTGCTCTATGTCACTCAGGACTATCGCGAGGCCATGGCGATTGCGGACCGGATTGCGGTGCTGGTCGGCGGCCGGCTGGTCCAACTCGCCCGACCGGAGGAGATCTATGCGAAGCCGGTATCGGTCGCGGTGGCGAGGCTATTCGGCGATCCCAGCATCAACCTCGCCGAGGTCGAGCCGCAGTTCGGCCAGGGCGGCCTGAGCGCCGACGTGGCCGGCACCCGGGTACGGCTCGATGCGACCGATCAGCCGGCGGTTCACGGCCCCTGCTGGCTCGGGGTTCGCCCGGACGATCTGCGTATCAGCCGCAGCGGCGGCGATGATGCCATTCCGGCTCGCGTCGTCGCAGTCACGCCGATGCATGAGCGCGCGGTGCTGCTGCTTCGTTTCGGCGATGGGTCCGAATGGCTGGCAGCGCTGCCCGCGGATGCGCCGGTAGCAAGCGCCGATAACGACGTGTTCGTCGGGTTTGCGCCGCAAACGGCATTGCTGTTCGATCGCGCGACAGGGCTTCGCGTCGGACAGGCCGATCGGCGGCAGGCGGGATGAGGGGATCGTGACCATGGGCATGCTCGAAATCCGCAATGTCGACAAGGTCTATCAGAGCCGTGGCAAGCCGCCGGTCCATGCCGTGCGCGCGCTCGATATGGCGGTCGGCAAGGGTGAGATCGTCGCGCTGTTGGGGTCTTCCGGTTGCGGAAAGACCTCGACCTTGCGCATGATCGCGGGTTTCGAACGTGTTACGTCGGGCGCGATCACGTTGAGCCGGCGCCGGATCGACGAACTGCCGCCGGCGCGGCGCAAGGTCGCGATGGCCTTCGAGGGCTATTCGCTCTATCCGCCGCTCACGGTGCGCGAGAACATCGCCTTTGCGTTGAAGGCGCAGCAGCTATCGCACGGTGAGGTCTCGCGCCGCGTCAATGCGATTGCGCAGCTGGTCGAGATCGAGGATACGCTCGACAAATATCCGCGCTCGATCTCGGGCGGCCAGCAGCAGCGTGTGTCGCTGGCGCGGGCGCTGGTGCGGGATGCCGATCTCTATCTGCTCGACGAGCCGATGGGACAGCTCGAGCCGCAACTGCGCGCGGTGCTGCGCGGGCGGATCAAGGGCCTGCTGACCGAGCGTGGCATGACTGCGATCTTCGTGACCCACGACCAGACCGAGGCGAGTGCGCTGGCCGACCGCATCGCGGTGATGGAAGACGGTGTGCTGCAGCAGTTCGCGAGCGAGAAGGAATTGAAGAATCGGCCGGCGAACCTGTTCGTAGCCAGCTTCATCGGAGAGCCGCCGATGAACCTGCTGGAGACCGAGGTGGCATCCGCGGATGGCGGCTTCCGCTTGTCGGTCGGGCCCGACATCACCTTCCATATTCCAGGCAGCTCGCTCGATCAGACCGCGCGCGAGGCGCTGGCGCAGAGCAAGCGCGTCCAGGTCGGCATCCGGCCGCAGAAGATCGCCGTCGGCAGCGGTGACGTGCAAGTGCGCGTGATGTCCAATCAATGGCTGGGTGACCAGTCGCATGTTGCCGGCGAGTGCGCCGGCCATCTGCTGATCGCGGTGACGTCGAGCCGGGTTGCGGCGCGGCCGGGTGATATCATTCCATTTGCGCTGGAACCGCGGCATTTGCACATCTTCGGTGCCGACGGGGTCTGCATTCGCCATGCGGAGGCGATCTGATCATGTCGATCCCGCAGCGCCGCGACGTCATCATCGGCATCGACGCCGGAACGTCCCTGATCAAGACCGTTGCGTTCACGCGTGATGGCCGGCAGCTGGCCGATTTCTCGCTGCCCAACAGCTACAGCACCGCGCCTGGCGGCCGGGTCGAGCAGGATATGGCGCGGACCTGGACCGACTCCGTCGCCGCGTTACGCGGTCTTGCGGTGGCGGTGCCGGACTTCGCGTCGCGGGTGGCGGCCGTCGCCGTCACCGGGCAGGGCGACGGCACCTGGTTGATCGATGATGACGGCCGTCCGGTTGCGCCGGCGTTGCTCTGGCTCGACTCACGCGCCGGCGACCTGGTCGAGGGAATCCGGTCCAGTGACCGCAACGCCGCGCTCTACCAGCGCACCGGCTCCGGGCTCAGCGCCTGTCAGCAAGGGCCGCAACTCGCCTGGCTGCAATCCCACGCGCCGCAAACCCTTGCGCGCGCCAGCACCGCGTTTCACTGCAAGGATTGGCTCTACTTCCTGCTCACCCGCCAACGGGCGACCGATCCGTCGGAGGCGAGCTTTACCTGCGGCAATTTCCGCAAGCGCGGTTTTGACGCGGAGACCGCGAAGCTGATCGGCATCTCCGATCGCATGGCGTTGTTTCCAGCGGTGGTCGACGGTGTCGTGACGACGCATCCGCTGAGCGCGGCCGCTGCGTTGGAGACCGGGTTGCCCCAGGGCGTCCCGGTCTCGCTCGGCTATGTCGACGTGATCTGCAATGCTCTGGGGGCGGGGCTCTATGATCCGGCGCCCGATGTCGGCTGCACCATCATCGGCTCGACCGGCATGCACATGCGGCTCGCATCCAGCGCCGACGCTGTCGTGCTCAATCCTGCCGCCACCGGCTACACCATGCCGTTTCCGGTTCCCGGTCACTACGCGCAGATGCAGTCGAACATGGCGGCGACGCTCAACATCGACTGGCTGATCGATCTTGCGCGCGACCTCTTGTCCGCCGAAGGCGTGACGCGTTCGCGCGCCGATCTGATCCACGGGTTGGACGCACGCGTGCTCGAGGCGCGGCCGGGCGAATTGCTGTTCCATCCGTTTATTTCGGATGCCGGAGAGCGCGGTCCGTTTGTGTCGCATGAGGCCAGCGCGCAGTTTCTGGGCCTGCGTACGCGGCACGGCTATTGGGACTTGATGCGGGCGGTGATGGAGGGGCTTGCCTTCGCGGCGCGCGATTGCTATGCGGCGATGGGCAGCTTGCCGCGTGACCTGCGGATCACCGGCGGAGCGTCGCGAAGCCGGGCGCTTGGTTCAATTTTCGGTGCCGCACTCGAATGCAATGTGCGGGTTTGCAGCCGGAGCGAGGCTGGTGCCGCCGGCGCTGCGATGATCGCGGCGGTGGCGACCGGCATCTATCCCAACATGACGGCTTGCGCGGAGGATTGGGTGAGACCTTGTCTCAATGCCCCGCAGACGCATGATCCGAACCTTGCCGCGCGCTATTCGCGTATCTTCCCAACCTATCTCGAGGCCAGGCTCGCGGCGCGGCCGGTCTGGAAGCAGCTCGCGGCACTGCGCGCAGGAGGTGGCCATGTCTGACACCATCGCCATCATCGGTGATCGCTTCATGCTGCCGTCCGTGTTTGCCGAGCGGATCGCGGCGACTTGCGGCAACGCGATCGACATTCGTACCCTGGAGCTGCGATGGCCGGATGAGCCGATGGAGCATGGTTATGCCGGCTCCAAGCTCGACGGATTGAAGGAGTTCATGGGCGATCCAAACGAGATCGCCGACTTCATCGCCGATGCGCCGATGCTGGTCACTCACCTGGCGCCGATCTCGCGCGCGATGCTGGAGCGGCTGCCAAGCCTCAAATTCATCGCGGTGTCGCGCGGCGGGCCTGTCAATATCGACATGCAGGCGGCGCGGGATCGCAATGTGCTGGTCGTCAATACGCCCGGGCGCAATGCGAGTGCGGTGGCCGAGTTCACCATCGGCGCCATTCTTGCCGAGACGCGCCTGATCCGCAGTGGCCATGAATCCTTGCGCGGCGGCCAATGGCGCGGCGATCTCTACCGCGCCGATCGTACCGGGCGCGAGCTCAGCGAGATGACCGTCGGGATCGTCGGCTATGGCGCGATCGGCAGCCGGGTGGTGAAGCTGCTCAAGGCCTTCGGCTGCAAGATCCTGGTGGCCGATCCCTACGTCCAGCTCAGCGCGCAGGATCGCAATGACGGCGTCGAGCATGTGGCGCTGGCCGATCTCTTGACGCGCGCCGACGTGATCAGCATGCATGCGCGGGTCACGGCGGAGACCACGCGTTTCATCGATCGCACGGCGCTCGCGCGGATGAAGCCGGACGCGTATTTCATAAATACCGCGCGCGGCCCGCTGGTTGACTATGACGCACTCACCGAGGCCCTGTCGGCGGGACGGCTGAGCGGCGCAATGCTGGACACCTTCGCGGTGGAGCCGGTGCCGCCGGACTGGCCGCTGCTGCAATTGCCCAATGTCACGCTGACGCCGCATATCGCCGGCGCCTCCGTGCGCACCGTGACCTTTGCCGCCGATCAGGCGGCGGAAGAGGTTCGCCGCTTCCTGAGCGGCGAGCCGCCACTCAATCCGTGCTGAAGACGAAAGGTGCCTTGATATGACCCATGAGGAACGACAGCTGCGCGAAGCCATCATCTCCAAGTGCCGCTGGATGAATGCGTCGGGTCTCAACCAGGGGACATCGGGAAACATCTCCGCCCGCTACAAGGACAGGATGCTGATCACGCCCTCGGCGACGCCCTACGACGCGATGAAACCTGCCATGATTGCGTCAATGCCGATCGAGGGCGACTACGGCTCCTGGGACGGGCCGTTGCAGCCATCGACGGAATGGCGTTTCCATCTCGATATCATGCGCGGCCGGCCCGACGTCGGCGCCGTCGTGCACACGCACTCGACCTACGCGACCGTGCTTGCGATCGCACGCAAATCGATTCCGGCGTGCCATTACATGATGGCGGCATTCGGCGGCCATGACATCCGCTGCGCCGGCTATGCGCGCTACGGCACGCCGGAACTGTCCGAGCATGCCCTCGCTGCGCTCGAGGGCCGCAACGGTTGCCTGTTGGCCAATCACGGCATGATTGCGGTCGGCGCCGATCTGGACAAGGCGATGTGGCTCGCGGTCGAGCTCGAGACTATCGCGCGTCAGTATTATCTCTCGCTCGCGCTCGACGGCCCGCACATCCTCAGCGAGCAGCAGATCGCCGAAACCGCGCAGGGCTTCTCGACCTATGGTCTGCATGCGCCGAAGCCGAAAGCTGCGAAGGCGCGCGCAACGAAGGCCGCAGCGCGGCGCCGGGTCGAGAAGAAGCGCAGCAGGACGCGATGACGGCTGCGGAACCGGGCGCGGACCATGGGCTCGTCGATATCGCCATCATTGGCGGCGGCATCAATGGCGCCGGCATCGCCCGGGATGCGGCCGGCCGCGGCCTCAAGGTGCTGCTGTGCGAGAAGGGCGACTTTGCCGAAGGCACGTCGTCGCGCTCCGGCAAGCTCGTTCATGGCGGCCTGCGTTATCTCGAGTATTACGAATTTCGCCTGGTACGCGAAGCGCTGATCGAGCGCGAGGTGTTATTGGCGTCGGCGCCGCACATCATCTGGCCGATGCGCTTTGTGTTGCCGCATTCGCCCGAGCAGCGACCGGCCTGGTTGATCCGGACCGGATTGTTTCTCTACGACCATCTGGGCGGCCGCAAGCAACTGCCGCCGAGCCGCGGGCTCGATTTGTCGCATGCGCCTGACGGCGCACCGCTGCGTCCGGAATTCCGCCGCGGCTTCGAATACTCGGATTGCTGGGTCGACGATGCGCGACTGGTGATCCTCAATCTCATCGATGCCGCCCGCAACGGCGCAACGATCCTGCCGCGGACACGTGCGGTCAGCGCACGACGCGAGCAGGGTGCATGGCGCCTGGAAATGCAAAGCGAGACTGGCGGCCATGAGGTGGTGTGCGCACGGGCGCTCGTCAATGCGGCTGGCCCCTGGGTGAGCGATGTCATGCAGGGCGTCGCGGGGCTGAACTCGTCGCACAATGTGCGGTTGGTCAAGGGGAGCCATATCGTGGTGCCGAAGTTCTGGAGCGGGCCGCAGGCCTATCTGCTCCAGAACGAGGACCGCCGCGTCATCTTTGTCAATCCCTATGAGGACAATCTGGCGCTGATCGGCACCACCGATATTCCCTATGACGGCCGGGCGGAGGACGTCGCGATCGACGCCGACGAGACCGCCTACCTGCTTGCCATCCTGCGCCGCTACTTTCGTGCATCGCCCCAGCAGGGCGACATCCTGCACGCGTTTTCCGGTGTGCGGCCGCTCTATGATGATAATTCGGACAATCCCTCGGCGGTGACGCGCGACTATGTGTTCGAGGTGCACGGCACCCCGGACGAACCACCGCTGCTGGCGATCTTCGGCGGCAAGATCACCACCTATCGCCGGCTCGCGGAACATGCGCTCGGCCGGTTGGCGTCGTGGTTTCCAAAGATGTTGCCGGCATGGACGGCGGGACGGGTGCTGCCCGGCGGCGACATTGCCGGCACATTCGATGATTTCGCAGCCGAGCTGGCACGCGCATATCCCGATCTTCCCGGGCCCGTGATCGGTCACTATGCGCGCCTTTACGGCACGCGGGCTCGGGATCTGCTCGGATCGGCCCGTAGCCCCGCCGATCTCGGCCGCCACTTCGGCGCGAACCTCTACGAGCGCGAGGTGGACTTTCTACGTCAGACCGAGTGGGCGACGACGACCGCTGATATCCTCGAGCGCCGGACCAAGCACGGTCTGCACCTGACGCGCGCGCAACGCGAAGCGTTCGAGCGCTATCTGTGAACGATGGCCAGGTCGTTCGTGCGAGCGCAGCACGACGTTCCGGGCGGCCTGCTGCAATTGGTGCGCAGCGGAGCGCAAACCAGCTCACGAACGAAGAGTGCACGCATCTGGTGCGGCGACCCGTTGGACCCAAAAGCAACGAGCCAGCATAGTCGATCTCGAGCTTGGCCTCGCGAACCACGAACATAAGCTCGCGGATCTCACTATGCTCTAGCACACGCGTCCCGTCGCTCCCTCGTCGAAAATATTGCCCGCCATGGTCACAACCTAGACCGCTCGGCTGTGCCGGGCCGTGGCGCGGCCAAGGTGAGCGTCGAATGCCGAGGCGACGCTTCGAACCAGGAATTCCGCGTCATCGCTAATCGAGAGGCGATCACCCATCATCGTCACGGCGCCGTCCGCGATCAGCCTGTCGAGCCGGGAACGATCGACGACGGCCGAACCAAGATCCCAGCGGTGCCGGCGGCACATTCCCGGCAGGTCGACGGCCATGTCGCACATGATGCGCTCGATGATATCGGCACGGAAACGGTCCTCTGCGGTCAGCATGTAGCCCTTGACGGTGGCAAGCCGGTCCTCGGCGATGCGCGCAAGGTAGTCGCGTGTCGCGACTGCATTCTGCACGAAGCCCCGCGGCATGCGGCCGATCGCGCTGGCGCCGAGACCAATCAGGGTCTCGGCAGAATCATCGGTGTAGCCCTGGAAGTTACGCCGCAGCCGGCCCTCGCGCTTTGCCATGGCCAGATTGTCGCCGGGGAGCGCGAAATGGTCGAGGCCGATGCGGATGTATCCGGCATCGGTCAGCGCCTGCGCGATTGCTTCGGACTGACGATGCCGCTCGAGACTGTCCGGCAGCGACGCTTCGTCGATCACGCGCTGGTGCTTCTTGAAGGAGGGAATATGGGCATATCCGAACACGGAAAACCGGTCGGGCCGCAGCGCGACGCATTTGTCGACAGTATCCAGGCAGGAAGCGACAGTCTGAGAGGGCAGGCCGTAGAGCAGGTCGAAGTTGATGCGACCGACAGCAGCACGGCGTAGCCGCTCGACCGCTTGCGCGGTCTGCTCAAGGCTCTGCGAACGATTGATGGCGTGCTGAACGACGGGGTCGAAGCTCTGGACGCCAAGGCTCGCGCGGTTGACGCCGCTGTAGCCCAATGCCTCCGCCATCGGCTCGGTCAGGGTGCGCGGATCGATCTCGACGGCGATCTCGGCGTCGGGCTGCACGAAGAACGAGTAACGCAGCGCGCTGACGAGATCGGCGAAGGTTTCGGGCGTCATGATCGTCGGGGTGCCGCCACCGAAATGGATGTGGGAGACGGGCAGTCGCTGACCGACCGCTTCCGCAACGAGGTGTGCTTCGGTGCGAAGGCCGGCGGCGTAAATGGCGACCGGTTCGTCGCGATTGGTGATCGAGGTGTGGCACCCGCAGTACCAGCACATCGACCGGCAAAACGGTACATGCAGGTAGATCGAGGCCGGCCGGCGGGCTGGAACCGACCTCAGCCATGTCCGGTAATCGGCCTCGCCGACCTCCGCAGAAAAATGCGGAGCCGTGGGATAGCTGGTGTAGCGCGGCAGCCTGTCCTGCCCATAGGTGATCGCCAGGTTCGACCGCATTCGATTCCTCGCCTCTCACTCGTGGCCGGTCATCGGAGCCTGGCGCGCCCTTCGCTCACGCCGCCATGGTTCGGTTCGACAGCGCACACTTGCGCAGTTCCACTCGGCGCGAGGTCGGAAGCGAGATCACGCCGTTCTGTTCGAGCTGGGTAAAGGTGCGTGACACCGTTTCGATCGTCAGGCCGAGATAGTCGGCGATATCCTGGCGCGACATCGGAAGCTCGATGGCGGCATTCTTGACGGCGCGGCGCGCCATGTCATGAAGGAATCCGACGACACGATCTTCGGCGCTGCAGATCAGCAGCATCAGATGCTCCTGGAAACGACGCAATTCCTGGGCCGTAGCATCCCACAGCTGCCGTGCGAGGTCCTTTTCGTGAGTCGCACGGACCATGAGCGCGGCGCGCTTGACCACGATGACCCGCGTCTCGGAGACGGCCTCGGCCGAGGAGATATGGGTCTCGCCAGCCTCGAAGCCGAAGATATCCCCGGGCAGATAAAATGCGCCGATCTGGCGACGTCCGTCCTCCAGAACCTTGTAGGTTCGGACGGCGCCGGAAACGACCTGGTAGAGGTATTCCGCGGCCTCGTCCTCGCCGTAGATCTCGCTGTTGCGTGCGAACCGCATCGGCGTCCCAATCATGCCGAAGGGCCCTTCAACGCGCGCCTGCCGGCTGAGGATGCTGGTCGTGTAACGGCTATTCTCGATAGAAACGGCGTTCTGGGTCTGCATGCCGGCACTCCATGGATGGGAAGATCGATGGAGGCAGATTGATCGCATCTCCTGGATCGGGAAATTTGGATGTTTCCCCTAAGTAGAAGCCACTTACGTATTTATACGTAGCTCCCGGATACAGCAGCTTCGTGCCGAGACATCGGTCCCTTGGCGCGAGGCGAAAAGCGGGGCTAGGTCCGATTCTTGTCGGGATAGGCAGCGCGTGTCGTGGCGCGATTCCCGTCCTGTTCCTGACGCCAGCGCGTCGTGCTGCGATCGGCCAGGGCAAGCACGAGCGCAAAGATCGAGAAGATGAGACAGACGGCTGTGACGACAAGCAGCGTGCTCATTGCCATGTTGAGCTCCTCGATCTGATCAGCCGGCCGCCTTGATGTCTTCCGGCGATTCCACATAGTAGCCGGAATAACCGTCGACGAAGCAGAGGTGATCATGGACCTCCTTGACGCCCGAGGTGTTCTCGGCGAGCACGATCGCGGCCTGGCGCGCGCGGTCATCGAAGATCAGGCCGTGCAGATGCACGACGCCGTTGCGCACCCAGACCTGGAAGCCGGCGGGACGCCAGCCGGTGGCGTTGATTTCGCGCAGGATGCGTTCGCGGATATGGCCGTCATCGGCGGTCGGATCGGGAACTTCGCGCGCCAGCGATGCAACAGCCTGCAGGATGTCCGCCCGGGTGACGATTCCGACCATGGTCTTGCCGTTCACGACCGGCACCCGCTTCACGCCATGCTTGTGCATCAGATGCACGATCTCCTCGAGCGGCGTCTGCTCCTCGACGGTGATCGGGTTCGCCGTCATGACATCCTCGACCTTGCGACCGCGCTCGTGCACGAAATCGGTCGCGGCACGACCCACGCCGGTGAACAGTTCCAGCCATGCTGAGCGCTTGTGTCCCGTGCCGATCTCGCCGCGCTGCAGGAAATCTCCCTCGGACACCATGCCCCTGAGCGTGCCGTCTTCGTCCATCACCGGCAGACCGCTGAGGTGGCAACGCAGCATGATGTTGGCCGCATCCAGGATCTTCGTGTGCGGACTGACGGCGATGATATGCTTGGTCATGATCTGATGCGCGCGCATGTCGGACCTCCGTGTTGAGAAACGAACAATAAAGCTTCGCGTGCCCCGCAAGTTGACCTGGCTCAACGGTCTGCCGGGCCGCGCTCCAGAGATTTCAAGAACAGCATGAAGTCGCCCACCTGGTCCGGCTCGAAGCTGAACTGGGGCATCGTCGGATGGCCGGTGACGATCCCTTCCGCCAGCGCTTCCTGCAGCATCTCGACCGGATAGCGTTCGTGCAATGTACGGAACGGTGGTGCGATCTTCAGCGGACTCGGGCTTACCCGGTCGATTGAATGGCAGCGGGCGCAGTAGAGCTGCGCAAGGCGACGGCCTTGTTCCTGGTCGGCGGCGGCCGGAGTCAGCGCGGCGCAGATTGCGCCGATGATGGCGAGGCCGGGAGCGACATGATGCTGAAATGTCCTGGCAGGATGTTTCACGAGAAGGCTCGCGCTTAGTGGGACATCAGGACCGGGACGGTCATCGCACGCAGCATGTCGCGCGTCACACCGCCGAGCAGCGTTTCCTGCAGGCGGGAGTGGCCGTATCCGCCCATCACCAGAAGGTCGAGGCTCTCATCCGCCGCGATCGACAGCAGGATCGACTGAACTTCCGACTTTGACGCCGGCAACGACGTGATCTTGGCCGGAAGCCCTTCCTTCGCAAGATAGCGCACCAGATGATTGGTGGAGCTTTCCGCGGGAATTGGATCAGAGCCGTCGATGGTGATCACGGCGAGAGTATCGGCTGCGCGCAGCAGCGGCATTGCATCGCGAAGGGCGCGGGCAGCAAGCCGGCTGCCGTCCCAGCAGATCCCGATTCGCTTCGCCGAAAATGCGCCGTGGAACGTGTAGGGCATGAACAGGACGGGACCGCCAGCCTGGAATAATAGCTCCCGCGGGATCACGTTGTCGTAGCTGTCGTATTCGCCCAGCGGCTGCACCACCACGGTCAGGTCATGCAGTCGCGCGCTCGCGCAGATGATCTCGCGAGCATCGATGGGGAGCGCACCCACGGCGCGGGCCGTGTAGGATATCCCTGCATTCCGTGCCTCGATATCGAAGACGCGCAGCGCCGCCTCCGCGCGTTCGAGCGCCCGTGCATGTTCAATCTCGAACAGCGAGGCAACCGCCACGCTCCCTTCAACGACGAACGGTACGCTGGCGGTCTCGTAGCCGATCGCCATTGCATCGAGATGCGCGCCGATGCCGCGCGCGAGTGAAATCGATCCGTCGACCGCGGGACGCGGCGACAGCTCGGTCGGAATGTGGACCAGGATGTTCTTGAACATGGGCCGTTCTCCAAAAGGGGTGGACGAGCAAGTGCCATCTGAGCACGGGTCGAGGCGGCCCAATTTGATCTGCCTCATGCGCGTTCGTGGATTCTGATTGAGCGAGATCAATTCATTGCGCGTGTACTTCGCGCAAATGTTGCGCGCAGCTTGGAGGAGCCGGCATGGCGCGCGTCGCATTGGTTACGGGGGGGAGCAGGGGAATTGGCGCGGCGATTTCGCGCGCCCTCGCTGCTGCCGGATGTCGGGTTGCGGCCTGCTATCCCGGAAACGCAGGAGCCGCATTGTCGTTTCAGGATCAAACCGGAATTCCCGTATTCCGGTGGGATGTCGCGAACTTCCAGGCGTGCGCGGCCGGTGTCCGCGAGGTGGAAGCGGCGCTGGGCCCGATCGATATCCTGGTCAACAATGCCGGTATCGTGCGCGACGCCACACTGCATCGAATGACCAAGCCGCAATGGGACGCGGTGATCCGAACCGATCTCGATTCGCTGTTCAACATGTGCCGGCCCCTCATCGAGGGCATGCTGGCGCGCAGGTTCGGGCGGATCATCAACATCTCCTCGATCAATGGGCAGAAGGGCCAGATCGGCCAGACGAATTATGCCGCGGCGAAGGCCGCCGAACTCGGCTTTACCCGCGCGCTCGCGCTTGAAAGCGCCCGGTTCGGGATCACGGTCAATGCAATCTGCCCCGGTTACATCAATACCGAGATGCAGGCCGCGGTGCCGGCCGATGTCATGCAGAACTCCATTCTGCCGCAGATCCCGGTCGGGCGGCTGGGACAGCCGGAAGAAATTGCCCGTGCCGTTGCGTTTCTTGCCGCCGACGAAGCTGGGTTCATCACCGGGTCGACGCTGTCGATCAACGGCGGCCAATACATGTGCTGAAGAGGAGGGATGACGATGCTCGCAACCGATGTGATGCGCAGTTCATTCGCGTCGATCAAGCCGACTGCCACGGTGCTCAACGCCGTCGAGCTGCTGCTTGAAACCGATCAGCGCGGCCTGCCGGTGATCGACGATGCCGGCGACCTCGTCGGCATGGTGTCCGAGGGCGATTTCCTCCACCGCGACGAGCTTGGTATCAGCCCGCCGTCGGGAAACTGGCTGGAGTCTCTGCTCGGCATTGCGGAGAATACGCCTGAACGCGAGCGCATGCGTACCCTGCGGGTCGGTTCGCTCATGAGTTCTTCTCCGATCACCGTCGATGTCGAGGCATCGATCGAGGACGTCGTCGCGCAAATGGATATCTACGACGTTGCCCAGATCCCGGTGATCTGCGCCGGAACCGTCGTCGGTATCGTTAGTCGCCGGGAGCTACTGGCGGCATTGGCGATCCGATTAAGAGAAGCAGAGAAAGCAAGCACCGGAGTGACTTCATGAGCGAGATAGCTGTCCAATCGCATTCACACGCCGTCGTTTGGATCGACCACCTTATTGCGAAGATCTTCGGCATCGGGCTGACAGGCATAAGCGCGACGGCCGTCCACGCTCACTTGCCCTCGCAGCACCTGCATCACAAGGCGAATACCGTCGGCGATGGCCGCGTGCAGGCCGATGCAACATTTCTCGCCCGGGTAGGGGAGGCCGTAAGCGGTTGCAGCGATTTGCTCGTCATCGGTCCAGGTATCGAGAAGGCCGAGCTGACGCAGTATCTCAAGGCGGAGCGGCCCGACCTCAATTTGCATGTTGAGCCGAGCGATCATCCCACCGACGCGGAGATCGTGGCGATGGGTCGGAAGCGGTTCCGCCTTGGCTGAGCGGCAACGGCCCGGCGTCTGAACAGTTGCCAGACCGAAAGATTGATTGCGCCCGAGCCCATCCGGCTCGGGCAAGGAGGCGAGCGATGACAGTCCAAGCAGTTCTCGACCAACCCACATCTGCCGCTAACGACGACGTGGCGGCTGCGAGAGCGCCTGCTTCGGCGCCGCCCCAGGGCGAGGCACTAGTTGCTGCGGAATCGATCGACCAACTGGTTCACGCGGCAATGGCGCGATGGACCGGGGGGCTTTCACCGGCCAGCCTCGCGCTCGCTTTCGCCGATTGGCAACTCCATCTGGCGGCCTCACCCGGCAAACGGCTTCAGCTGGCGCTGGATGCGGTTGCTGAAGGCTCGCGTTTCGCGCGCATGGTGTCGACGCCGCATGCTGCCTGGCAGCCCTGGTTCATGGTCAAGCCTCAACCGGGCGACAACCGGTTCGCCGGCCAAGACTGGACATTGCCGGCCTTCAACGTCATGGCGCAGGCATTCCTGCTGGGTGAGCAATGGTGGCATTCGGCGACCAGCGGCCTGCGCGGCGTCACAAAAGCAAATGCAGCGGTCGTGGAGTTCACCGTCCGCCAATGTTTCGATGTCGTGGCGCCGTCCAACTTTGCGTTCAGCAATCCCGAGGTGCTGCGGCGGGCAATGGATTCAGGTGGCGGCAACTTCGTGTCGGGCTGGCATAACTGGCTGGAAGATTGCCGGGACCTGTTGAGCGCCAGGCCGTCCGGACCGGCCCCATTTGTGGTCGGCAAGGACGTTGCCGCGACCAAGGGCAAGGTTGTCTACCGGAATGAGCTGATCGAGCTCATCCAATACGCACCCGAGACGGCCGACGTTTGCCCCGAACCGGTACTTATCGTGCCGGCGTGGATCATGAAGTACTACATCCTCGATCTCTCGCCGCAGAATTCGCTCGTACGGTTCCTGGTCGAGCGCGGCTTCACCGTGTTCATGATCTCGTGGCGAAATCCTGGCCCGGCCGATCGCGACCTTAGCCTCGATCACTATCGCAAGCTCGGGGTCGACGCGGCGATCGACGTGATCAATCGGCTCGCCCCTGAACGCGCAATCCATGCCGCTGGCTACTGCCTCGGTGGGACGCTGCTCGCAATAGCAGCAGCTCGGCTGCAGAAGGAGCGGCCCGGCTGCCTGCGCTCGGTAACGCTCTTGGCAGCCCAGGTCGATTTCACCGACGCCGGCGAGCTGACGCTCTTCATCAATGAAAGCCAGGTCGCGTTCCTCGAGGATATGATGCGGCAGCGCGGCGTGCTCGAGACGGCGCAGATGGCCGGTGCGTTCCAGTTGCTGCGGTCGAACGACATGATCTGGTCGCGCCTGGTGCGTGACTATCTCATAGGCGAGCGCGCCACGCCGAGTGACCTGATGTCATGGAATGCCGACGCCACGCGCATGCCCTACCGGATGCATTCGGACTATCTGCGCAAGCTGTTTCTCAATAACGACCTTGCCGAGGGCCGCTATTTGGTGGACGGACAGCCGGTAGCGCTTTCCGATCTTCGTGTTCCCATGTTCGCGGTCGGCACTGTCCGCGATCACGTCGCGCCCTGGCGGTCGGTTCACAAGATTCACCTGTTGGCCGATGCCGACATCGCCTTCGTGCTGGCGAGCGGCGGTCACAACGCCGGCATCGTTGCTCCACCGTCGGAGGAGGGGCACAGCTATCAGTTGTTGGAGAAGAGGGCGGATCAACCCTATGTCGGCCCGGACGAGTGGCTGCGGAAGGCGGCCCATCGCGACGGATCCTGGTGGCTGGAGTGGGTTCGCTTCCTCACGGCGCATTCGGGTGCGTGGGTGCCGGCGCAGTCGGCGCTTCACGCGCCCGAGGGTGTACCGTCGCTCGGTGATGCGCCGGGACAGTACGTCCTCCAGCATTGAAACGTCGCACCGGCTTGATCTGTCGCAAATCCTCACCGCCGCGAGCCGCTAGGATGGAAAAGGTCGCATCAGGTTGCAGCGAGAAAGCCATGAGTCTGATCCTTCGCGTTTTCTTCATACTTGCGGGATCCATCGCCGCGCTGTTCGTCGCGCGCGATTCTCTGAACTTTGACATCATGCAAATGTTCGTGGCTATCCTGTTCGTGATCGGGCTCGTGTTGGCCGGCAGTCTCTGGAGCCTGTGGCGACAAACGTGACAGCTCGAGCTCGGTCGATGGCCTTGGGATTGGGGCGTCCGTTATGGTTCGCTGGTATCGGCGCCATTCGCCCATAATATTTGCTATTGCACTTCACGTGCGCGTTGGATCGGTGATGCAGTAGGGCTCGAAACGACTGGGCGCGCGGCGTCGGATCCTAATCGGAGGGGAGGTCGAAGAGGGCTTCGCTGGGTTGGCCCAGATCGTTTCGGCCCAGTTCGGAACGGTATCGCCACGGGGCGATCCGCCCGCCGAGGGCCGGCTGTTCAGGCCGGCCTTCGGAAAGCAGGTGGCGGATGGCGTCGATACATCCGGAATGGAAACGTCTATCGTCCTTCGAGCTCATTAGAACCCTTGGTGATGTTCATGAACATCAGGGCTATTGCAGACGCGGCAGCAACAAATGCCGCGGTCCATCTGACGGTGGAGACGGCAAAGACGGCGTCAAGCCGCCAGCTTGTGGGTGCCGGCTCGGTCGAGGCAAGCGGTATCACGTCCGGAAAGTACCAATTGCAGAATAGAGCGAGCACGACCGCGAGGATCGCACTACCGACAAAGATGAAGGTTAATCGCCGCTTCATGGAACTCCTCCTGTCAATGGGACAATGTTGCCAGACCTGACGGCATCGACCAATTCAGGAGTTTCCCTTAGGCGATGTACCGCTCGCCCGTTCTGTCGGGGACGCCAGCAGGCGGGAAGTACTGCGTTCAAGCGTGGTGGCGGGCGTGCCGGAAGCGTCTACGATACCCCAATCGATCATTCCGGTTTCAATGTTGTCCTGGATCAGGACTACATCGGACGTCGCGTCCGACGCGTCGTTTTGCCGCGATGCCACGCGGTGCAGCCGTGCGGCGCGCCCGGCGGTCAAGAAAATGCCGCGAAAGTCGACTTTGGCGTCGCGAGCAACCGCTTCCGCGGCATCACGCTCCACCGGCTTCAGGAAGGCCGCATCGAGTATGACCGAAACTCCCTGGCCTAATGTGTACGCGGCATGCTTGAGCATGGCCCGATAGACGCGATCGGAAGCATCGGCCGTATATGTCGTTGCGGGTAAAACTGTGTGCTCGCTCACGCCGTGGATTTGTTTGCGAATGACGTCCGATCGTAGGACGAGCGCGCCCGGCGGCGGCGCGATCAGATGCGCCATGTCGCGCGCCAGCACGCTCTTGCCGGTGCCGGACTTCCCGCCAACTGCAATTAGGCGGGGCGGCTCCGGTTCAATGAGCCGGCGTGCAAGCTCGAAATAGCGCCTAGCTTGGGCGCCGATCGCTTGATCGAGCTGGTGTTGCCGTGCCTTGGTGAAGAGCACGTTGGCCCGGATCGCTGCGCGCATTGATAGGAACAGTGGCAGCAAACACAACGCACCTGATTGCGTGTCCCAGGCGGTCTGCATGTAGCTATTGAACAGCCTGTTGGCCACGGTCTCCCGTCTGAAGTACAGCAGGTCCATCACGGGGAATGCGAGGTCGTAGAGGACGTCGGTCGTCGCGATATTGGGGTCGAACTCGATCGCATCGAACAGAATGGGCTCGCCGTCGAGCAGGACGATGTTGCCGAGATGTGCGTCGCCGTGACAGTGCCGGACCTGCCCAGCTGCGGCGCGGCGGCGCAGCAGTTCGAGGTTGCGCGCGAGGGCCTGATGACTCAGTTCGTGCAATCTATCGACTTCCTCCCGGGAGAGAACTGGCTCGGCGCAAAACTGCTTCGTATTGCGATCGATGATGACAGGGAGCGAGGCAAGCCATGGGGATCCTTCGTGTCCGGTTGCAGTCCGGTGGGATTCGAGCAGGATAGCGGCCAGTCTCTCGCCGAACTCCGGCCGGATTGCATCTTGCTGGGCAAGATGATCGAGCGTCTTGTTTTCGTCGAAGCGAGCCATTTCGACGGCCCATTCGACAACCGGTCCGGTCCCCCCGATCGCAAGACCATCGCGTCCACGCGTGATCGGAACCAGCCTGCGATAGATGGAAGGGGCGTGGCGCTTGTTGACCGCAATCTCATCCTCGCAAGCCCGCCGCCGCTTCTCCAATGTCGAGAAGTCGAGATAGGGCAGCTTGACCGCTCGCTTGATCTTCAGGACGCGCGAAGGTTCGAGAAAGACGATCGAACAATGGGTGTCGATCCGTTGCACCGGTCCATGCGGCTGGATATCGCCGGCCAAAAACGACAATACGGCGGCCTGGCCAGTCTCGCCTGTGGCAGCCTCGGTCGGTGATGCCGGCTTCATCATGGCTTCAAGACGGCTGCACCGACGAACTTGCCGTCCCGCAAGCTCGCAAGTGCTTCATTCGCCTGATCCAAGGGAAAGACGGTGACGTGCGTCCGGATTCCGGCCTTTGCCGCCGTCTTGAGAAAGTCGATGCCATCCTGTCGCGTCAGGTTGGCAACGGAGACGATCTGCCGTTCACCCCAAAGGATGTCGTAGGGAAAGCTCGGGATATCCGACATGTGAATGCCGGCACAGACCACGCGTCCGCCCTTTCGTAGCGCGCGCAGCGCAAGCGGGACAAGCGGCCCGGCCGGGGCATAGATGATTGCGGCATCAAGCTCGGCCGGCGGCCGATCTTCTGAAGCTCCCGCCCAGCATGCGCCGAGCGATAATGCCAAGTGCTGGGCCTCGGTGTCGCCTGCGCGGGTGAAAGCGTACACATCCCGCCCTTGCCAACGCGCCACTTGCGCGACGATATGTCCCGCCGCGCCAAAACCGTAGATGCCGAGTTTGCGGCCGTCGCCAGCCATCACCAGGGAGCGCCAGCCGATCAGGCCGGCGCACAGCAGGGGTGCCAGCTCCGCATCCTCGCCGTCTTCGCCGAGCGGAAAGCAGTAGCGCGCGTCTGCCACCAGGTGGGTGGCAAAGCCGCCGTCCCGCGTATAGCCGGTGAACAGAGGAGCGTCGCAGAGGTTTTCCTTGCCTTCCCGGCAGTAGGGACAATGCCCGCAGGTCGATCCGAGCCAGGGGACGCCGACGCGTGCACCGAGATGCAGACCGTCTACGCCGTCACCGATCGCGTCGATACGGCCAACCACCTCATGGCCGGGAACGATCGGATAGGCGATGTCGGGCAGTTCTCCGTCGACGACATGCAGGTCGGTGCGGCAAACGCCACACGCATTGATCTTGACGCGCACCTCGCCCGGGCCAGGAATCGGATCGGGCCGCTCGGTATATTGCAGCCGCGCGCCGCGCGCGGGCAGGATCATGGCGTGCATGACGGAACTCGCTAGGGTCTTCGCCCTTCCTTTGATCACATGACATTGACCCGGTTTTGATCCTGGTCAACGGCCGGGCGGCTGTTCCTGATTAGCTTTGCGTAGCGAGCAACTCCCAAACAGGAGGTCCTGATGGTCAAGGACGTGATCCCCGTTGGAACCGAGCGCGCCATGGCGCGGCGGGAAAATAACCCCTTCACATTTCTGCAGCAGGAGATCGACCGGCTGTTCGATGGATTCGGTCGCAACTTCCCGGCGTTCGCCGCGCCGCAGGCGATGATGCCGCGCATGGACGTCAGCGAGACCGACAAGACCGTCGAGATCTCCGCCGAGCTGCCCGGCCTCGAGACCAAAGACGTTCAACTCAACCTTGCCGACAACATGCTCACGATCCGGGGCGAGAAGAAGAGCGAGCGCGAGGAGCAGGACAAGGACTATCACCTGATCGAGCGCAGCTTCGGCGCATTCTCGCGGTCCGTTGCATTGCCCGAGGGCGTCAAGGCGGAGGATGTCAGCGCCGAAATCGCCAAGGGCGTGCTCAAGGTCACCGTCAAGAAGCCGGCTCCCAGGCAGAGCAAGCAGATCGACATCAAGACGGCGGCGTAACCGCCTTGCGAGCGCGTCGCCCGTCGGCGAGCGACGTGCCCGCCAAATAGCCATCTATCCAAGGGGATCAGCCATGTACGAGTTTCTCCAGGAAACCGTCGCGAGCAATATGACGAAGTCGGTGCGAAGTGTCGCCCCCGAGATGACCGTCGGCGACTTGTACCGGTTGTTCGCAGAAGACGACTATGACGCCTATCCCGTGCTCCGCGACGATGTCGTGGTCGGGTTCGTCACGAAACTCGACGCCCTGAAGGTGTTCGCCTGTCCGACCGATCACATCTTGCCACGTTACGACGATCGGATGGGAACGACGGTCGATGAGATCATGTCATCAGATGTGATCGCGGTCGAGCCGGACACAAATCTGCAGCGTGTTCTGCAGATGTTGGTCGCACATCGGCTCAAGAGCCTGCCCGTGATTGACAAGTATCGCCACCTGGTTGGAATCATTGCTCGCGAGGATGTCATGCGGGCTCTGGCGCGCTGCACGAAGCGGCAGGCGCCTCCGCTCGTTCCCTGCGAGACCGTCCGATGTCTACGTTTGGTCTAGAACGGGTTCTTTCGCCTCGAACGGTCGCGCTTGTCGGCGGCAGTTCGCGTCCATCTTCGCTCGGCCTGGCGGTGCTCATGAACCTCAAGGCGTGCGGCCTTCCCGGCCGCATCGCCGTGGTCAATCCGAACTACTCTGCGATCGACGGCGAGGTTACATTCCCGGATCTCAAGTCACTTCCATTCGTTCCGGACCTCCTTGCGATCACGGCGCCCGCGGCCGCGATTCCCGGAATCATCGCGGACGCTGCTGCGGTCGGTGTCGCCGGTGCGGTGATCCTGTCCGCCGGTCTCGGGCACGGCGCCGGCTCGCTTGCCGAGACGGTCGCGGAGACGGCGCGCAAGCACGGTATGCGCCTGATCGGACCGAACTGTCTCGGCGTCATGGTGCCGCGCGCAAAGCTCAATGCGAGCTTTGCCGCGCATCAGCCCGCCGAAGGGCGTCTTGCCCTGATCTCGCAGTCCGGGGCCGTCGCTGCAGCGATGATCGAATGGGCGGCAGAGCGGCGGCTCGGCTTTTCCGGCGTCGTATCGATCGGAGACCAGCTCGACGTCGATGTCGCTGATTTGCTCGACTATTTCGCGCAGGACGATCACACCAACGCGATCCTGCTCTACATCGAGGCCGTCAAGGACGCGCGCAAGTTCATGTCGGCCGCGCGCGCCGCGGCGCGGATCAAGCCTCTGATTGTCGTGAAAGCGGGCCGGATGGCGCAGGGTGCCAAGGCCGCAGCCACCCATACCGGAGCGCTGGCCGGTTCGGACGCCGTCTATGATGCGGCGTTCCGAAGGGCCGGCATGCTGCGCGTATACGACCTTCGGGAATTGTTCGACTGCGCCGAGTTGCTTGGCCGCGGCTTCGTTCCGCGCGGCAACCGGCTGTCGATCCTGACCAATGGCGGCGGGCTCGGCATCCTCGCGATCGACCGGCTCGTTGAGCTCGGGGGCGTTCCGGCGAGCCTGTCGGCGGAGACGATTGCGGCGCTCGATCGGGTTCTGCGGCAAGGCTGGTCTCGCGCCAACCCCGTCGATATCTCCGGCGATGCCGATGCGGCCCGCTACGTATCTGCACTCGGCGTGCTGCTTGAGGACGCCAACAGCGACGCCGTGCTGGTCATGAATGTGGAAACGGCGGTCGCGCCGACCGAAGGAATCGCCGAAGCGGTGGCACAATGTGTTCGGGACCGTCGGACCGGGAAGAGTGACGTTGCCGCGCTGGTGCTTGCATCGTGGGATGGTGCCGACGAGCGCACCGCGGCAACCTTCGAAGCTGCCCGCGTCCCGCATTTTCCCACCGAAGATGACGCGGTGCGCGCTTTCATGTATTTGGTGAGATATCGTGAGGCCTCCATCGCGCTGGCGGCAACTCCGCCGAGTATCGCCTCGACGTTTGCGCCGGAGACGGCGGCGGCGCGGCGCGTGATCGCGAAAGCGCTGTCCGAGGGGCGGGGATGGCTCGACCCAGTCGAAATCGTGGCCCTGTTCAAGGCGTACGATATTCCAATCGTTCCGACGGTCGCCGCCCGTGACGCCGACGATGCCGCAGACAAGGCTGCGCCGTTTCTGGCCCAGGGACTTGCGGTTGCGGTCAAGGTGTTCTCCCGCGACATCAGCCACAAGTCGGATGTCGGCGGCGTCATCCTCGGCTTGCGGACGCGCGAACGTGTCGTCGAGGCAGCGAGGGTAGTATTGTCGCGCGCTCGTGCCGCGCGGCCGGATGCCGTCCTGCAAGGCGTGACGATCCAGCCGATGATCGAGCGACGGGCGGCACGCGAATTGCTCCTCGGCATTGCCGACGATCCGACCTTCGGTCCCGTGATCGTGTTTGGCCGCGGTGGCACCGCGGTCGAGGTGATCAACGACAAGGCGCTGGCGCTGCCACCGCTCGACATGAACCTGGCGTGCGACCTGGTGAGCCGGACACGGGTCTCGCGGCTTCTGGCTGCCTATCGCGATGTGCCCGCTGTCCCGGCCGAGGTCGTGCCCCTCACCCTCGTCAAGCTGGCGCAGATGGCGGCCGATATTCCGGAAGTCGCAGAGCTCGACATCAATCCGCTACTGGCGGACGAGGCCGGCGTGCTGGCGCTCGATGCACGCGTGGCAATCCGCAAGCCTACGCGCTTGTTTGCCGGCCAGACTCGTCTCGCAGTGCGACCCTACCCGTCGCAGTGGGAGGGCGAGCTTGCCCTAAGGGATGGCTCGCGCGTGGTGGTAAGGCCGTTGCGGCCGGAAGATGAGCCCATGGTCGAGAGCTTCTTCAAGCGAGTGAGCGCCGAGGATCTCAGGCTTCGCTTCTTTCAGGCGATGAAGAATTTTTCGCACGCGTTTATTGCGCGGCTGACCCAACTCGACTACGCGCGTGCGATGGCCTTTGCGGCGCTGGATCCAGGTACGGGTGCTATGGTCGGAGCGGTCCAGCTTCATTCGGACTCGCTCTATGAGAATGCCGAGTATGCTATCCTGTTGCAGTCTGATCTCAAGGGCAAAGGACTTGGATGGGCGCTGATGCAGCTCCTGATCCGTTATGCGAAGTCGGAAGGGCTGAAGCGGCTGTCCGGCGAAGTACTGGCCGAGAACGCCACCATGCTGTGCATGTGCCATGAGATCGGGTTCACCGCGGCCACGGAGCCGACCGATCACAGGATCGTCAATGTCGTCCTCGACCTCTCTCTTCCGGCGGTGGATGCCTTGGGCGTCGACATCCTGATCCGGCGCAGTCGCGATCAAAGCGGCGTGACGGCAACGACACGATAGGGATGCATGCCATCCGCCTCGCGGACGGAGACATACTCGCCGAGCCGGAAGCGCTCATTGCCGAAATGATAGCCGGCTTCATCGGCTGTCGAACCGGTCACGTCGTAATGGAAGCGCCAGTTGCCGCCCGGACCATGAACGAGGTGACCGAGCTGGTCGTCTTCCGCGGGGCGCTGACGAACGACGCGGCACGCCTCGCGGTGGGCTTTCCAGGCTTCGACATCGATCCGCGATGCCGTGTCGAGCGGGGCGACGATGATATAGCCGATCGCGGACGTGCCTTCGGGGTGATCATGCTCGCGCGCGCGTTCGAGCCGAACCTGCCTGAACGAGTGCGGCAACGCAGTGTTTTGCAGAGGCGTGAAGGCGGCGCGATTCATCAGAAGTCTCCCTGAACATGCCCGAGGCTGCCGGGCAACCTATCCAATTCTAGTGCCGCGGCTCGCCAAGCCGTTGATTTGGCTCAAGCGCATGTCCGGGGGGCACCGCGAGGCCGGTTGCGCTGGGTCAAACACAGCCGTCTCCAGCAGCCTAAGGTGAACTGCAAATTGGAGTCCGAATCTTGCTCAACGCCCCGGCCCTGACAGCGAATGCGGACGATCCGCGCGTGCTTACCGCATGTGGGGCCTGGAACGTTGCCAACGTCGAAGCGCTGGAGCGGCTGTGTGCGAACGCCGCGCGTACCGATATCGGCTCGATCGATGTACGTCGCGTCACCGCGCTCGATACCGTCGGGGCTTGGCTTCTCGAAAGGCTGGCCCGCGGCGGTGCGGCCAGGGCAGCGCTCACCGGAGCCGATGGTCCATATGGCGACCTGCTGGAAGAGGTGCGCGGGCTGAACCGTTCCGGCCCCGGCGAACGCAGATCAGTCAACCCGTTGCTGCAGAGGCTCGACCAGCTCGGCCGCGGCAGCAGGCGGCTGGCGTCCGATTCGGCGGCATTCCTGCATATGCTCGGCGCCTTCAGCGCAGCGCTGCTCGGCATTCTCAGGCATCCGCGATCGTTCCGATTGACGTCGACCGTCTATCAACTCGGCCGGGTGGGCTGGCAAGCGGTGCCGATCATGGCGCTGATCACATTCCTGATCGGCGCCATCATTGCTCAACAGGGGATCTTCCATTTCCGCCGCTTCGGCGCGGAATCCTACGTCGTCGACATGGTCGGCATCCTCGTGCTGCGCGAGATTGGCGTGCTGATCGTGGCCATCATGGTGGCCGGACGCTCGGGCAGTGCCTATACCGCCGAGATCGGTGCGATGAAGATGCGCGAGGAGATCGATGCGCTCAGCACCATGGGGCTCGATCCCGTCGCAGTCCTGATCCTGCCGCGAATCCTGGCACTGGTGGTGGCGCTGCCGATCCTCGCCTTTCTCGGCTCGCTCGCGGCGCTCTATGGCGGCGGGCTCATCGCCTGGCTCTATGGCGGCATGAGTCCGGCGATCTTCATCGCACGCCTTCACGACGCGGTTTCAATCACTCATTTCGACGTCGGCATCATCAAAGCGCCATTCATGGCACTCGTGATTGGGCTTGTCGCGGCGGTGGAGGGATTGAGTGTCAAGGGCAGCGCGGAATCGCTGGGACAGCAGACGACAGCCTCGGTCGTAAAATCGATCTTCCTGGTGATCGTACTCGACGGGTTGTTCGCGGTCTTCTTCGCCTCGATCGGGATGTAACCATGGCCGACACGCCAGCGATCCATATCCGCGACCTCGTGGTCGGCTTCGGCGAGAAGATCATCCTCGATCATCTCGATCTCGACGTGAACGACGGCGAAATTCTCGGCCTCGTGGGCGCGTCGGGCGGCGGAAAGTCGGTGCTGATGCGGACATTGGTCGGCCTGCTTCCGAAGCGGAGCGGGCAGATCGATTTCGCGGGCGACGGCGATGACGAACGTCGCTGGGGCGTGCTGTTCCAGCAGGGCGCGCTGTTCTCGGCCTTGACGGCTCGCCAGAACATCCAGTTTCCGCTGCGCGAGCGCGCGCGGCTGTCGCCAGGGCTGCTGGACGAAATTGCGGACGCGAAGCTCGAGATGGTCGGGCTTTCGCGCGAAGACGGGGACAAGTATCCGTCCGAGCTCTCGGGCGGCATGACCAAGCGGGTTGCGCTCGCGCGGGCACTGGCGCTCGACCCCTCGCTCCTGTTTCTCGATGAGCCAACGTCCGGGCTCGATCCCATCGCTGCGGGCGAATTCGATACCTTGATCCGGACGTTGCACCGGACGTTGCGTTTCACCGTGTTCATGGTGACGCACGACTTGAACAGCCTGCAAGCCGTCTGCGACCGCGTCGCCGCGCTTGCCGACGGCAAGATCGCAGCAATCGGGCGGCTGTCATCGGTACTCAAGTCCGATCACCCCTGGGTCCAGGCTTACTTTCACGGAGCCCGGGCGCAGAAGCTTGGCCTCGGCAATTAGGCAGAGAGAGACGCATATGGAAATCCGCGCGCCCTACATTGTCATTGGTGCATTCGTATTATCGGCAATCGTCGCCGTGTTCGGCTTTGTCTACTGGCTGAACAATTTCGGTGGAATCGGAAAGCGGGAGACGTATCAGCTCGTCTTTACCGATCCCGTGCCGGGTCTGCTCGTCGGGGCAGGTGTTCTCTTCAACGGTATCCGCGTCGGCGAGGTCACAGCCCTTGAACTGGTTCCGGAACGCCCGCGCGAGGTTCGCGCCAGGATCGCAGTCGCCGAGCGGACGCCGGTGCATACCGACACGCGTGTCGGCCTCGATTTCCAGGGGTTGACCGGTGTCCCGGTGATCGCGCTGGAAGGCGGTGACGATCTCCAGGCGCCGCCGGCGCGCGAACCGCTGGTGGCTGAAAAGGGGGCCGGGCGGAGCATGACGCAGGCTGCGCGCGATGCGCTACGCCGGGTCGATACCGTCCTGTCCGAGAACGCCGCGCCGCTGCACAGCACGATCGACAATCTCAGCACGTTCGCCGAAGGGCTTGCGCACAACACGCCGAAGCTCGATGGAATTGTGGCCGGACTTGAGCGCATGACCGGCGGTGCGCCCGCGCCGCGCAAGGTGGCGTACGACCTTCACGCGGTGGACAGCTTCGGCGCGCAACGCCATGCGAATCTGCCCGAGCAGCTGGTCATGGCGGAGCCGACCGCGATCGCCCGCCTCCAGACCCAGCGCTTTTTGTTCACGCCGGATGAGGAAACTCAGGGATTCGAAGCTGCGCAGTGGAGCGACAGTCTCCCGGTGCTGGTGCAGGCACGGTTGCTGCAGAGCTTCGAGAATTACGACGTCGAGCATGCGCCACTGCGCGCCGACAGCGGCGTAGAAGGCGCGCTGCGTCTGCTGATCGACCTGCGCCGGTTCGAAATTGTGCAGGGACCTCAACCGCGCGCGACGATCTCCTTGTCCGCGAAGATCGTGGATCGAAATGGTCAGGTCAAGGCTGCAAGGCTTCTCGAGCAATCTGAAGGAATCAACTCGCTGACGCCGTCCGAGGCGGCCGCCGCATTCGATAAGGCTTTCGGGACCCTCGCAAGGGAGCTCGTGACGTGGATTGCGGCGACGGACTGAACCAGACCGTTGCAGCGTCGCACAATGATCATCCTGGACCAGACTTGCCCGGCGGCAGCCGCCAAGCCAAGGTCGTCGCGACCTAACGACCTGTGACCAGCAGGCTGCGGCAGTGCCGCGCAATACTGACTTCCTCATTGGTCGGAATGATCAGTACATCGACCGGGCTGCCCTTCGCGGCGATACGCTGCGCGCCCTGAGCATTTGCGGCCGTATCGATGCTGACGCCGAGCCATGAGAGGCGATCGCAGACGCGCTGCCGGATTTCCACGGCATGCTCGCCAATGCCGCCGGTGAACACGAGGCCATCGAGGCCGGCAAGCGAATTCGCCATCACGGCGACTTCTGCGGCGACACGAAATGTGAAGAGATCGACGGCTTCGCGAGCCGCAGGATCGTGGCTAGCCAGCAGGGCGCGCATATCGGCTGACACCCCGGAGACGCCGAGCAGACCCGAACGTTCGTACAGCAGGTGCTGCACGTCATCGACCGACATTTTCTCTTGCTGCATGAGATAAAGCAGCACGCCGGGGTCGATCGTTCCACAGCGTGTCCCCATCACGAGACCGTCGAGTGGGGTCAATCCCATGGTGGTGTCGACGCTGCTGCCCTTCTGCAAGGCACAGAGGCTCGCGCCATTGCCGAGATGCGCCACGACGACGCGCTTGTCGGCCCATTCCGGCGCGATCACAGCGATCCGGCTCGCGACGTATTCGAAGGAGAGGCCGTGGAAACCGTAGCGGCGGATGCCGCGCTGCTCAAACTGCCGCGGGATGGCAAAGCGGCTCACCGGCGGCGTCAGGCCGTGATGAAAGGCCGTGTCGAAGCAGGCGATCTGCGTCAGCCTGGGTTGCAGTGACTGCACGGCCCGGACCGGCACCAGGCAGCGCGGCTGGTGCAGCGGCGCCAGCGGCGTCAACGCCTCGAGCGCGGCGAGGGTCTGCCCTGTGATGACGACCGGCCCG
This sequence comes from Bradyrhizobium sp. Pha-3, assembly GCF_042258615.1. Lineage (GTDB taxonomy): Bacteria > Pseudomonadota > Alphaproteobacteria > Rhizobiales > Xanthobacteraceae > Bradyrhizobium. The sequence continues at coordinate 2,240,552 of NZ_CP170152.1, forward strand.
TAGAACTCGCGGCCGCCATGGACGATGCGATGGCCGACGGCGGCGAGCCTGCCGCCGTCGAGATAGTCCTCGATCCAGGCAAAGATATCGCCGAACAGGCCGTTGTCTTCCGGCGTGCCGCTCGCGCGGCGCTTCTCGAACAGCTGCCCGCCCGAAGCGTCGCTCACCACGATGCGTGGGACTTTCTCCTGCTCGTCAAGCAGGCCTTTGCATTGCAGCTTTGGCTCGGCCGGCGCGATGTCGAACAGGCCGAACTTGATGCTGGACGAGCCGGCGTTGAGCACCAGGACGCTGTCGGACATAGACGGTCTCTCTCGCGTGTTCGCTGTCTCAGTCAACGGATTTGTGGTCTGTTGTGCCGTAGGGCCAGACCCAGTCACGGATCTGCGGCATGTCCTCGCCATGCTCGCGCACGTAGCGCGTATGCTCGATCAGGGCGTCACGGAATTGCTGCTTGACGTGCGCGGCTGCGATGTCGAGCCCCGGCACCCGCTCGATCGCTTCGATGGCGAGATGGAAGCGGTCGAGCCCGTTCAACACCACCATGTCGAACGGCGTCGTGGTGGTGCCTTCCTCCGCAAAGCCCCGCACGTGCATTCCATCGTGATTGGTGCGGCTGTAGGTCAGGCGATGGATCAGATAGGGATAGCCGTGATAGGCGAAGATGACAGGCTTGTCGCTGGTGAACAGGCTGTCGAAGTCGCGGTCGGACAGCCCGTGCGGATGCTGCTCCGCCGGCTGCAGCGTCATCAGGTCGACCACGTTGACGACGCGGATCTTCAGGTCCGGCAATGTCTTGCGCAGCAGGTCGACGGCGGCGAGGGTCTCCAGCGTCGGAACATCGCCTGCGCAGGCCATCACCACGTCGGGCTCTGTGTCGAGAAGCTCGGTGCCGGCCCAATTCCAGATGCCGATGCCGGCTTCGCAGTGGGTGATTGCTTCGCGCATCGACAGCCATTGCGGTCCCGGCTGCTTGCCCGCGACGATCACGTTGATTCGGTCATAGGTACGCAGGCAATGATCGGCGACCCAGAGCAGGGTGTTGGCATCCGGCGGGAAGTAGACGCGGACGATGTCGGCCTTCTTGTTGGTGACGAGATCGACGAAGCCGGGATCCTGGTGGCTGAATCCATTGTGATCCTGGCGCCAGACATGAGAGGTGAGGAGATAGTTCAACGACGCGATCGGCCGCCGCCAGGGCAACTCGCGCGAGACCTTCAGCCATTTGGCGTGCTGGTTGAACATCGAATCCACAATGTGGATGAAGGCCTCATAGCACGAGAAGAAGCCGTGGCGGCCGGTGAGCAGATAGCCTTCAAGCCAACCTTGGCAGAGGTGTTCGCTCAGGACCTCCATCACTCGCCCGTCATGAGCCAGATGGACGTCATAGGGCTCGATGCCCTCCATCCAGACCCGGTCGGTGGCCTCGAAGACTGCGTCGAGCCGGTTGGATGCGGTTTCGTCCGGACCCATGATGCGGAAATTGCGCGCCTCCGCATTCAGCTCCACGACTTCGCGCAAGAACTTGCCGAGTTCTCGCGTGGCTTCGGCGACGGCGTCACCCGGAGCGGTGACCTCGACCGCATACGCACGGAAATCCGGCAGCTTCAGCTCCCGCTTCAGGAGGCCCCCATTGGCGTGCGGGTTCGCCCCCATCCGACGGTCGCCTGCGGGCGCAAGGGCTTGCAGTTCAGGTACGAGCCGGCCATTCGAATCGAACAGCTTGTCGGGCTCGTAGGAGCTCATCCAATGTTCGAGCAGTTTCAGGTGCTCGGGGTTGCCGCGCGCGTTGGCGATCGGCACCTGATGTGCACGCCAGAAGCCTTCGACCTTCAGCCCGTCGACTTCCTTCGGTCCGGTCCAGCCCTTCGGGCTGCGCAGCACGATCATCGGCCATCGCGGCCGCTTGAGGCCGCCGGCCTGCTGGCGCGCGGCTTGTTGGATCGAGCGGATGCCGGCGAGCGCGGTGTCGAGCGCGTCGGCCATCAACCGATGCATGGCACGCGGATCGTCGCCTTCGACGAATAGCGGCTCGTAGCCGTAGCCGATGAAGAGGCTGCGGACTTCCTCGTCATCCATCCGCCCCAGCACGGTGGGATTGGCAATCTTGTAGCCATTGAGGTGCAGGATTGGCAGCACTGCGCCGTCATGTACCGGGTTCAAGAACTTGTTGGAATGCCAGGACGCCGCGAGCGGGCCGGTCTCCGCCTCGCCGTCGCCGACGACGCAAACGGCAATCAAATCGGGGTTGTCGAACACTGCGCCATACGCGTGAACCAGTGCATAGCCGAGCTCGCCGCCTTCGTGGATCGAGCCGGGCGTCTCAGGCGCCGCGTGGCTCGGAATACCGCCGGGGAAGGAGAACTGGCGGAACAGTTTGCGCAAGCCATCCGCGTCGCGCGTCACCTCCGGGTAAACTTCCGTGTATGTGCCTTCGAGATAGGTGTTGGCGACCATGCCGGGACCGCCATGGCCGGGACCGCAGATGTAGATGACGTCGAGGTCGGAAGCGCGGATTGCGCGATTGAGGTGGGCATAGATGAAATTGAGCCCCGGCGTGGTGCCCCAATGTCCGAGTAGGCGCGGCTTGATGTGCTCGGGCTTCAGCGGCTCTCTCAACAGCGGATTCGCCAGCAGATAGATCTGTCCAACGGAGAGATAATTGGCGGCTCGCCAATATCGATCGAGCAGCTCAAGATCATCCGTGCGTGCTGGCTCGTTTGGAGTGGTCGCAGATTGCATGTCGTTCTCCCGGGATTCGAAGATGACCTCGGACGCCGCTATCGGTTCCACGTTAGAGGGCGAATATGACGGGAATGGCTTGAGCCAGCTCAAAGATGCAGGCCAATTCCGGCCGCAACGTCCACAAAAAGATGCCCGGCAAGGGCCGGGCATTGAATATCGAGACAACCTCACGGGAGTATGGGGTGCTCGTCTTAGTATGCGAGCATGCGGCGGCCCGCGGCGTTTTGATCCAGCGCAAGAAATCGCAAGATTGCCCCTCACCGCAAATGGGGAGCGGATGGTTCTTGCTCCAGGTCATTTGGCACCATGCCATATGTCCTCAGCACGGTCGTTTTCGTCTCCGGATGGCCGGTACGGACGATTGCCGCAGCACCAGCGTGGCCGAACGTCTTCCATAAGTGTTTGGCGTGCTCAATCGCCGCGGCTGGGCTGGCGCATTTGGTCTGCTGGCCCGGAACGAGCCCGCCATCGGCCCGGTCGTACGGCAGGGCAATGAAATGCGTGATCTCGTCCATCGATGCCCCTTTCTCGTTCGCTCAACCTCACCAAGCAGAGCATTGTGTGGTGGCGGCTATCTTGATCTGCCTCAGCTCATTTCGTTTGATCCGGATCAAGGCGAAACAGGCGCATCTCGTTTCTGCTGGTGGCTCGTAAGGGAGCTTGCTTGCCATTGAGCTTCCTCCTCTCGAATATGGGCTGGTCAGGGCAATGGGAAACCTCGTGCACTTTCCGGAATCGCGTCGGGCGAACCGCGAAGAGGTGGCGTCGGGAGCGGACATTCGCCATTCCTTCCGTCAAGTGTTGTTGATGCTCGAACTGCAACTGCTCCAGATCAGCGGCTTGGTCGCCGGGTGTCCGGCCGGAGCGGTCAGGACGAAGCTGCAGCAGCAGCACGACCAGCTACTCGGTCGCCTTGCGGTCGCGCGACAGCATGCACGAGCGCTGATCGGCGATTGATGTCGGCCCACATGGTGGGCAGCCCCATTAGCCCGCACATAACGCTCACTTTCGCGGAAATGACCGATGTCGGCATAGGCCTGCAGTTCGAGCGCGGGCGGATGCAGAGAGGCCGTCGAAAAGCATTTGCTGTAACTCGATTGGGCGATCCGCGGATTATTGTACCGGCGGCGCCCAATTGAAATGACGTACAATTACTTATGCCTCGGGAAGCGTTGGCTGCTCGGCTAGAGTCCGGCAGCGATCGCGATCCGCATCAGCTCCGACATGCTGCGGACATTGGTCTTGGCCATCAGGTTCGCCCTGTAGACTTCGACCGTGCGCGGGCTGATGCCAAGGTCGTGGGCGATCACCTTGTTGATCTTGCCTGCAACGAGCCCTCGCAGGACGTCACGTTCGCGCGGCGAGAGGTCCACCAGACGAGCTTCGGCCTCGCGCTTGACCGTACCGTCGGCCGGTCCCGCCGACTGCGTTTGCAGGGCTTCGCCGATCGCACGCAACAGCGCTTCGTCCTCGAACGGCTTTTCGATGAAGTCAACCGCGCCAGCCTTCATCGCCTCGACCGCGAGTGCGACGTCGCCATGGCCAGTCATCAGGATGACGGGGCATGCCGCTGCGTCAGCCTTGAGTTTGCGGACGAGCTCAAGGCCGCTCATGCCGGGCATGCGGATGTCGGATACGATGCAGTCGACCGTGCCATTGGCGAAATGATCGAGAAATTCGGTTGCCGTTTCGTAGGTCGTGACGGCAAAGCCGTTGACATCGAGCAGGAAGGCCAGTGAGTCCCGCATCGCCGGATCGTCGTCGATGACAAGAATTGTACGCCGCGTCGTCATGCTTCTTCTCCGTCCTCCGCGAACGGGAGGATGAACTGAAAAACCGTGCCGCCTCCAGAATTTGGCATCACATCGATGCGTCCACCATGGGATTCGATGATGGTCCGGCAGATCGAGAGGCCGACGCCCATGCCATGCTCCTTTGTCGTGATAAAGGGCTGAAACAGGCGGTCGGCGATGTCAGGGCTGATGCCGGGACCGGTATCGGCAATGGTGAACGTCGCTACACCGTTAGCCTTGGTGACGCCGACGGTCAATTCGCGGCGCGGGCTGGAGGCCATCGCCTCGATCGCATTGCGAACCAGGTTGAGCACGACCTGCTGAATCTGGATCTTGTCGACGATAATCGAGGGCATGTCCCGGTCGCTGCGGATCGCCACCCGAATCCCCTGCTCCTTGGCGCCGAGCAGCGCAAGCGCGACGGCCTCTTCGAGCAGGGTGGCGGGGCTCTCCAGGGAGTGTTGCGTTTCGCCCTTGGCGACGAATTCGCGCAGGCGCTTGATGATGTCGCCGGCCCGTAGCGCTTGCTGCGCGGCCCGCTCGAGCGCGTCGCGGATGCGGGCAGCTTCCGGCGTTTCCGGCGCCAGCAGCGCCCTCGCACCGCGCATGTAGTTCGTGATGGCCGAGAGCGGCTGGTTGATCTCATGCGCGATTGAGGACGCCATCTCCCCCATGGCGGTCAGTCGCGACACATGGACCAGCTCGGACTGCAGCTCCTGAAGCCGCCGTTCCTGCGCGCGGCGCTCGGTGAGATCGCGGATAAAGCCGGTGAAAAAGCGCTCTCCGCGTACCTTGGCCTCGCCGACGGCGAGCTCCATCGGAAAGGTCGAGCCGTCGCTCCGTTCTCCGACCACGATGCGGCCAATGCCGATGATGCGCCGTTCGCCCGTCGTAAGGTAACGTTCGAGGTACCGGTCGTGCTCGCCGCGATACGGTTGAGGCATCAGGCTCGAAACGTTCTGTCCGACGACCTGGTCCGCCTTCCAGCCAAACAGGCGCTCGGCTGCCGCGCTGAAGGAGCGAATGATACCGTGGTCGTCGATGACGATCATGGCGTCAGGGACCGTGTCCAGAATCGATTGCAGATGGGCCTGTCGATTTCGCGCCTGATCGCTTTCCCTCAACAGCCGGTCGCCCATGAAGCCGAGGACCGGGCCGAGGATGGCAAAGCAAGCGATATCCATCAGATTCGCGGGTTCAGTGACCAGGCTTTTGCCGAGGAATTTGGCGCTGACGATGAGGCAGAGCAGGGTGGTGAGGATCGCCGGGCCACGGCCGCCAGTGAATGCCGCAAACAGTACGGCGGGCACGAAGATGATCGTGAAGGTCCGGTCTTCGAAATAATTATCGAGCCCCGCGCGCACCGCGAATACGAGCGCGGCCGCTGCCACGGCAGTGCCATAGCGGTACCAGATGCGATCGGACATATTTCCCCGGCGAAGCCCTCAGCTGGATCGATACTACAACGTTCGGACGGCCGAAGCCATCGGCGCTCGGCACGAGCCGGCCACGGCGGCGGGGACAGGTCTATCTGATCCAGGCACGCCAATGCGTCGGCTGCACCATGATGCGTTCGGCGGTCTCCGCCTTTACCCAGCCGCCCGGGATGCGGCGGCATGGAAAGACGAGCTTGTGAATGGCGTTGCCCTCGATCACGGCGAGTTCAAGATCTCGACCGAAGGGGGCCATCGCGACCCCCTCCCATGTCGCGCTGACGCCTGCCTCAGGGCGTTCGGGAGCGTCGCGTGCCGGCACGTCAGGCGGCCTTCTGAGCAGCCTCGTCGAGACTGCTGGTCTTTCGTGCGAGCAGGTTCAGCTCGATCGTGCCCAGCGAACGTGCGGTCTCGATCGCGTACGTCGCGTCGTTCGCGCCGCGCGCGGTGACGCCCTTGGCCCAGTCCTGCAGAGCCGTGATCTTCTCGGCCACCGAGGCGGTGGAATTGAACTTGCGGAAAAGCTCCCAGGCTTCGTTCGATTCGATCTGCATCTGCTCGAACCAGTGCCGGTTTGCCTCGATCAGTTTCTCCGAGAATTCCGACTGGACCGCCATCGCCCGCTTCGCGTAGCTCTGGATGGCGTCGGAGACGGGACGGGCTTCGCTATGGTCTGTCATGTCCAACATCCTTCGTTGAGGGAAGTATTGTTTCTCATCCGGGCGGCGCCTGCGCGTTGACGCGCGTCAACTTGATGGCTTCCGGCCTGCGCTGGTTCTCGCGACCAGGCTAGTGTGCTGAATGCGAAGTTCGTGCGATTTCGCGGCAGCCGCTTTCACGAACTTCGCATTCATAAAGCACACTAGAATCATAAATTTGCTAGTGTCCTTATCGAATCCGAAGTTCGCTCCGAAGGTGCGGCGAATGATACGAACTTCGGATTCGGGACACTAGCTGCGCTTGGGACTGACGACGGCACCGGTTCGCAGATTGATGAAGTGGACGCCGTCGCAGGCAGCGCAGGAGATCGAGTGCAGCTCGTCAGCCAAGGGCTCGGATGCGTCGTCGGGTAGCAAGCCTTGAACTCGATCGCCGGTATTTGGACACGAGAAGATGATGGGGCGCCAAGCCCTTATGTCTGCCATTTGCACGATCCTGACGGATGAGCATCTTAACGGTGGCGCGGCGCTCCGTTTTGACGCAGGTCAAAATTCCGGTCGGGTGGTCGGATCGGGGCAGGCGGCGGCCTAGAACGGTCGGCGCCGACGGAGCTGGTGGGTGCTTGACCTGGCGGGCTGCCTTAGCGGCCGCCTTGGCGGCAAGCGCATCCTGGCGAACGTCACGACGACAATCGCCAGCACTCCCATCGAGGCAAGCAGGTTCTGCAACATGATTTCGATCTCCTGACAGGACGTCAGCATCGTCGATCATCGGTCGCGTCGCCTTGATTCCCGTCAAGCGCAGGCGTTGAGGGAAATCAAAGCAGATGAGCCGATTGCGTGTGACCTTGGTGGCAGGCGATGGAAGGAGAACAGCAATGCGTGCACATCAGATCATGGCGAGACACGTCATCACTGTCGGAACCGAGACATCCATTCTCGACGCCGCGAAGCTGATGATGGATCACCATATCAGCGGCTTGCCGGTGGTCGATGCGGCTGGAAGGCTGGTCGGAATCCTGTCGGAGAGCGATTTTCTGCGGCGAAGCGAGATCGGCACGCAACGCCGGCGTGGCCGCTGGTTTCAGTTCCTTCTCGGCTCCGGCCATGCAGCCGCGGACTTCGTCCACGAGCGCGGGCGGAAGGTCGGAGAGATCATGTCGTGCGATCCCGTCACCGTGACGGAAGACACGCCCTTGCCTGATCTGGTCGATCTCATGGAGAAGAAGGGCGTCAAGCGGCTGCCGGTGATGAACGACGGGCGGCTCGTTGGCCTCGTGACACGCGCGGACCTGCTGAGGGCAGTAGCGTCCATCGCGCACCAGATTCCGGATCCCACGGCGGATGACGAGCACATCCACGATCGCATCGTACGGGCACTCGACGGTGCAAACTGGTGTCCGCTCGGACTGCAAGTCTCGGTGCGCGACGGCGTGGTGCATCTCCGTGGGGTCATCATGGATGAGCGGGCGAGGCAGGCGGCGATCGTCGCCGCGGAGAATGCCGCCGGCGTCAAGGAAGTGCACGATCATCTGTGCTACGTCGACACCTATTCCGGCTTCTATATCCAGTCTGCGGAGGACGAGCGAGCGGCTGCCGCCAAAGCGGCGAAGGAGATGGCAGGATGATCGTTCGCCCCGCATTCATACTGATCCCGTTGATCGCGACCGCGGTGGTCAGCGCCGATGTCGTGGGATTCGCCGCAACGCTGCTTGCGATCTGCGCGATCGTGGGCTTCGCGATCGTTGCCGCCGGATGGACCGTTAGCCGAAAGGCGACATCAATACCGGCAGTCCAGCCGTCATCCGCAAACTGGAAATCTCGCCACAAATAGTACCTCGTCCGGTCCGGTTGTCGTTCCTGATCACCGTGAGCCGCACGAAATGCGCGTGGTCCGCGCGATCGAGATCGTTCAAGGCTCTGCTCGCCGTCGATATTCTCTGCAAAGAGACATCCGCAACACAGAGCAAGCCGTTGCGACAGATCAATACGGGCGTGCCGCACTGATGGCAGCGTCAGCAACAGGGAATCAGCCCATGCGAGGGTGCCATGCCATCATTTGACGTTCGCTTCATCAAAACGGTTTGCGACGATACCGGCCACGAACATCGCGCCTGCCAGGCAGCGTTCAAGGTCGACGCTGCCTCGCTTTCTGCGGCCGCACAGCTGGCCGAGGCCGACTTCTGCAGACAGAAGGGTGTTCGCGACTGGACGATCTTTGCCGACTCCATGGAGCTTCGAACGCCGCCGGCATTGCAATCAGCCTGGGGCGGCTAACGATCTTAGGCGGCGGTCGCGATCGATTGCCGCGACAACGCGCGTTTGACCAGGATCAAATCGGAGATCGGGTCCTTCCGCTAGAGGTAGACCAAGATGGGGCTTGAGAAATGACCGACCGATCAGCTGGCAATCGCTCGCCGCAATTCGAGAATCTTCTAGCCCGCTTGCGAGCATTTCTTGCTCGGCGACACGAATTCGATCTGATGACTCCTCGAGAGGTCGACGAGATCGCTCACGAGCTCAATCTCTCGACGTCGGACCTTCGTTTGCTTGCCCGCGAGCAAGGCTCGCCGGAGTTGCTGAGCAAACGTCTCGAGCACGCAGGTCTGTCCGAGCAGATGCTCGCGTCTTCCCATTGCGATGTGTTGCGTGATCTGCAGCGGGTGTGCGGTCTATGCCGTGAGAAGGCACGTTGTGCCGAGGATCTCGCGCGGGAGCGGCGGGCCAGCCCGGCAAAATATTGTCCGAACGAATTGACCCTGACCGCGCTGAGCCGCGGCGCCACCGGCACGCGGCATGGCGCGGGAATTGATACCGATCAAGCGGCTGGCAGGGAGATTGTGGTTTCCATGACGTCATCGCAGCCAAAGAAAGCCTCCACATGACAGGTCCATCATCCGTTTCAAAGTCGATGACGATGGGCGAAGCCGGCTTGACGTCGGCACTCGCAGTTCTCGCCTTCGTCAGCTTTCTCGGCGCGGCGATGGGGCACGATGCGGCGTTCAGTTTTCACGCGTCGCTTGCTTGCGTCGCCAGCCTGATCTCCGTGATCGTGATTGGCAATCGCTACCTTGACCGGCCGGCCCAGCTGCCTCCGGCGGAGATCGGCGGGCGCCCCAATTACAATCTCGGCCCGATCAAGTTCGCTTCCGCCATGGCGATGTTCTGGGGTATCGCGGGTTTCACCGTCGGTCTCATCATCGCGATGCAGCTGGCGTGGCCGGCGCTCAATTTCGACCTGCCCTGGACGACATTCGGCCGCCTGAGGCCGCTGCATACGTCGGCCGTGATCTTCGCGTTCGGTGGTAACGTCCTGATCGCGACGTCGTTCTATGTCGTGCAAAAGACCTGCCGCACGCGCCTTGCAGGCGACCTGTCGCCCTGGTTCGTCGTGGTCGGCTACAACTTCTTCATCCTGATCGCCGGCACCGGCTACCTGCTCGGCGTGACCCAGTCGAAGGAATACGCCGAGCCGGAGTGGTACGCCGACCTCTGGCTGACGATCGTCTGGGTGACGTATCTGCTCGTGTTCCTGATGACGCTGGTGAAGCGCAAGGAACCGCATATCTTCGTCGCGAACTGGTTCTACCTCGCGTTCATCATCACGATCGCGGTGCTGCATCTCGGCAACAACCCCGCGCTGCCGGTCTCCTTCCTCGGCTCGAAGTCCTACATCGCCTGGGGCGGCGTGCAGGATGCGATGTTTCAGTGGTGGTACGGCCACAATGCGGTTGGCTTCTTCCTGACCGCCGGCTTCCTGGCGATCATGTACTACTTCATTCCGAAGCGGGCCGAGCGTCCGGTTTATTCCTACCGGCTTTCGATCATTCATTTCTGGGCGCTGATCTTCCTCTACATCTGGGCCGGCCCGCACCACCTGCACTACACGGCGCTGCCGGACTGGGCGCAGACGCTCGGCATGACGTTCTCGATCATGCTCTGGATGCCGTCCTGGGGCGGCATGATCAACGGCCTGATGACGCTGTCGGGAGCCTGGGACAAGCTGCGCACCGATCCCGTCCTGCGCATGATGGTGGTTTCGGTCGCCTTCTACGGCATGTCGACCTTCGAAGGCCCGATGATGTCGATCAAGGTGGTCAATTCGCTGAGCCACTACACCGACTGGACCATCGGCCATGTGCACTCCGGTGCATTGGGCTGGGTCGGTTTCGTGTCGTTCGGCGCGCTGTACTGCCTCGTCCCGTGGCTCTGGAATCGCCAACTCTACAGCCTGAAGCTCGTCAACTGGCACTTCTGGATCTCGACGATCGGCATCGTGCTCTACATTTCCGCGATGTGGGTGTCGGGAATCCTGCAGGGCCTGATGTGGCGTGCCTACACCTCGCTCGGCTTCCTCGAATACTCCTTCATCGAGTCCGTCGAGGCCATGCATCCCTTCTACATCATCCGCGCGGCCGGCGGCGCGCTGTTCCTGGTCGGCGCCCTGATCATGGCCTTCAATCTCTGGATGACGGTCAATGCTGGCCGAGCCAGCGAAACCGAGGGCGCCGCTGCTCTCCAGCCTGCCGAATAGGTCACGACATGTCTCTCTGGAACAGACACAAGATCTTTGAGAAGAACTCGATCATCCTGATCGTCGGCATTCTCGTCGTCATTGCCATCGGCGGCTTGGTCGAGATCACGCCGTTGTTCTACCTGAAGAGCACGATCGAGGCGGTCGATGGCGTACGCCCCTATACGCCGCTCGAGCTCGCCGGCCGCAACATCTACGTCCGCGAGGGCTGCTATCTCTGCCATTCGCAGATGATCCGGCCGCTGCGCGACGAGGTCGAGCGCTACGGCCACTATTCGCTCGCTGCCGAGAGCATGTACGACCATCCGTTCCAGTGGGGCTCCAAACGCACCGGACCGGACCTTGCGCGCGTCGGCGGCAAGTATTCCGACGACTGGCACGTCACGCACCTGATCAATCCGCGCTCGATCGTGCCGCAGTCAGTGATGCCCGGGTACCCGGCGCTCGCCAAGACGGAGCTCGACCCGTCCGACGCTGCGGCTCATCTGCGGACCAACCGCGCGGTCGGCGTGCCCTATACCGACGAGCAGATCGCCAACGCGGCCGCCGATCTGAAAGCACAGGTCGATCCCGACGGCCCCGGCTCCGACGCGTTCCAGAAGCGCTATCCGAAGGCGGTGGTCCGTAACTTCGACGGCAAGGCCGGCAATCCGACCGAGCTCGACGCGCTGATCGCCTACCTGCAGATGCTCGGCACGCTCGTCGACTTCAAGCTTTACAACGAAAAAGCCAATCTGCGCTGAGGGCACGAGCATGAAAGCGATCATTCAAGTCGAGAATATTGCATCGAGCCTGGTCGGCACTCTCTGGACGCCCATCTTCGTTGGAATCTTCATCGCCATCGTCGCCTACGCGCTGTGGCCCCGCAACAAATCTCTCTTCGACGCCGCAGCCCGGATGCCGCTGCGGGAGGACTGACCGATCATGAGCGAGCACAATGAGATCGACCGCGTTTCCGGCCGCAGCACGACCGGTCATGAGTGGGACGGCATCAAGGAGCTGAATACACCGCTGCCACGGTGGTGGGTCCTGACATTCTATGCGACGATCGTCTGGGCGATCGGCTACTGGGTCGTCTATCCGGCCTGGCCGCTGGTCTCGGGCTACACCACCGGTCTGTTCCAATATTCCACCCGTGCCAGTGTCGCGACCGACCTTGCCGATCTCGAGAAGCTGCGCGGCGAGAAGATGGCGGTGCTCGGCAACGCGTCGCTGGCCGACATCGAGAAGGATCCGGCCTTGCTGGCGCTGGCGCGTGCCCGCGGCAAGACCGTGTTCGCCGACAATTGCGCTCCCTGCCACGGCAGTGGCGGCGCGGGCGCAAAGGGCTATCCGAATCTGAACGACGACGACTGGCTGTGGGGCGGTTCGCTTGACCAGATCATGCAGACCATCCAGTTCGGCGCACGCTCGGGACACGCAAAGGCCCACGAAGGGCAGATGCTGGCATTCGGCCGCGACGGCGTCCTCAAGAGGGACGAGATCGTGACCGTCGCCAACTATGTGCGCTCGCTTTCCGGCCTCTCCACCGCGCCGAAGTTCGACCCCGCTACCGGAAAGAAGATATTCACCGAGAACTGCACCAGCTGCCACGGTGACAACGGCAAGGGCAACCCGGAACTCGGCGCGCCGAATCTGACCGACCAGATCTGGCTCTATGGCTCCGACGAGGAGACGCTGGTCGAGACCATCACCAACGGCCGCGCCGGCGTCATGCCGGCCTGGGTCGGCCGGCTGGACCCGGTCACCGTCAAGGCGCTGACGGTCTATGTGCACTCGCTGGGGGGCGGCAAGTAGCCGCCACCGCGAGGGAGTCCGGGTTCATTGACCGAGGTCAAACCCGGACATGGTGCGGGGATGTAGGTTTCAACCAGAGCCTCACTCGAGCAACCCATGAACAAGCCCGTGCCGCCTGATGAACTCATAACCGACGAAGACGGGCCGCTCTACGCGCCCCGCAAGAAGGTATATCCGCAGAGCGTCTCGGGCCGATTCCGCTCGATCAAATGGCGGCTGATGGCCGTCTGTCTCGGCGTCTACTATCTGCTGCCGTTCGTGCGCTGGCATCGGGGCCTCGGCGCGCCCGACCAGGCGGTCCTGATCGATTTTCCAAACCGACGCTTCTATTTCTTCTTCATCGAGCTGTGGCCGCAGGAAATCTACTATTTCACCGGCCTTTTGGTGCTGGCGGCGCTCGCCTTGTTCCTGATGAATGCGCTGGGTGGGCGGATCTGGTGCGGCTATCTCTGTCCGCAGACGGTCTGGACCGATCTGTTCTATGCGGTCGAGCGGCTGGTCGAAGGCGACCGCCGCGCGCAGATGAAGGCCGACGCCGGCCCAATGACCGCTAAGCGAGCCGGTCGCCGTGCGTTGAAGCACGCAATCTGGCTGATGATCGCCTGGTGGACGGGTGGCGCCTGGGTGCTCTACTTCGCCGATGCGCCGACCCTGGTGCGCGACCTTGCGACCTTTCAGGCGCCGGCGATCGCCTATGTCTGGATTGCGATTCTGACCGCATCGACCTATCTGCTGGCCGGCTATATGCGCGAGCAGGTCTGCGTCTATATGTGCCCGTGGCCGCGGATACAGGCCGCGCTGACCGACGAGTGGGCACTCAACGTCACATACAAATACGATCGCGGTGAGCCGCGTTGCTCGGTCAAGAAGGCGTTCGACATTCGCTCGCTCGGCGAGAAGGCCGGCGATTGCATCGATTGCAACCAGTGCGTTGCCGTGTGCCCGACCGGAATCGACATCCGTGATGGCGCGCAGCTTGGCTGCATCCAGTGCGGCCTGTGCATCGATGCCTGTGACGCCGTCATGACCAAGGTCAGCCGCAAGACCGGTCTGATCGGTTACGACAACGATATCAACGTTCAGCGGCGCGTTGCCGGCAAGCAGGAGATTTTCAAGCCCGTTCGCGCCCGTACCGTCGTCTACGCCAGCCTGATCACCATCGTCTGCGCCGTGATGCTTTACGCGTTGATGTCGCGGACCCTGCTCGACGTCAATGTGCTGCACGACCGCAACCCGATCGCGGTGCGTCTCAGCGACGGCTCGATCCGCAACGGATACACGCTGCGCTTCCTCAACAAGCGCGGCTTTGATCGCGTGATCGCGATCGATGTCGATGGACCGGCCGACGCGAAGCTGCACGTCATCGGTGCGGACTCAGTGACGCCAGACCGTCCGATGATCGTCCTTGGCCGCGACACCACCACCGAACTTCGCGTGCTGGTGACGGCACCGCTGGATGAAAAGGCGGAAAAGTCGGTGCCGGTCACGTTTCGCGTCACCGACATCGGTCTCGGAGAGGTCGCCTCCGCGACCGACCACTTCGTCCTTCCATAACGATGGAATCTACCCATGGCAGCCTCAAGTCCAGTCGCGCGACCCATCACCGGACGTTTCGTCCTGATCACGACGATCGCGTTCTTTGCCGTCGTCATCGGCGTGAACATGGTCATGATGCGCCTTGCCATCACGACGCTTCCGGGCACTGAGGTCGACAGCGCCTACAGCGCCAGCCTCGCCTATCAGCGCGAGATCGATGCGGCAAGACAGCAGAACGAGCGCGATTGGCAGGTCCAGGCGCATATCGATCGGCGGCCTGATGGGACGGCCGGAATCGCACTCGAGGCGCGCGACCACGCCGGCGCACCTCTGACCGGATTGAGCTTCCTCGCTCGCCTCGAACGACCGATCGATCGTCGCGCCGATCGGGCGATCGAGATCGGAGAGGCGGGCGTTGGCACCTATCGCGGCCGCGCCGACGGCGTCGCCGCGGGGCAGTGGGACCTCGTGATCGAGGGCGACGCGGATGGCCGCCGCATGTTTCTGTCGAAGAACCGAATCCTCCTGAACTGAGGGTGCATCCCATGCAGGCGGATATCGATTTCTCTCACTATCTGAAGAGCGCGGGCACCGGGCTCATCCATCTCGATCTCGCAGTCGAGGGCATCAATTGCGCGGGCTGCATGGCCAAGATCGAGCGCAACCTTTCGACCATACCGGACGTCACCTCGGCCCGCGTAAACCTGACCGACAGCCGCCTGGCACTGGAATGGAAGGCGGGTGCACTTGATCCGGCGCTGTTCGTAAGCCGGCTCGCGGAGCTCGGCTACAAGGCCTATCCGTTCGAGCGGAATGATGCCGAAACGCTGGAAGCGCAGCGCGCGCAAGGCTTGCTGCGACGACTGGGCGTCGCGGCCTTTGCCGCGATGAATGTCATGATGCTGTCGGTCCCGGTATGGTCCGGCAACGTCTCCGACATGCTGCCGGAACAGCGCGACTTCTTTCACTGGCTGTCGGCGCTGATCGTGCTGCCGGCCGCCGCCTATTCGGCGCAGCCCTTCTTTTCGTCGGCGCTGTCAGCACTGCGGGCGCGCGGCGTCAACATGGACGTGCCGATCAGCATCGGCATCGTGCTCGCGCTGGCGACCTCGGTGATCGAGACCCTCAATCACGCCGAACACGCCTATTTCGATGCCGCTATCATGCTGATCGCATTCCTGCTCGCTGGCCGCTACCTCGACCAGAACATGCGGCGGCGTACCCGTGCCTTTGCCGGCAACCTGGCTGCCCTCAAGGCGGAGACGGCGACGAAGTTCATCAGTCCGACCGAGATCAGAACGGTTCCGGCGGCTGCGATCCGGCCCGGCGACATCGTGCTGCTGCGGCCCGGCGAACGCTGTTCGGTCGACGGCAACGTGATCGAGGGCCGCTCGGAGATCGACCAGAGCCTGATCACGGGCGAGACCTTGCCGGCGATGGCGACGCCTGGCAGCGCTGTGTTCGCGGGCACGCTGATCCGTACCGGAACATTGCGCGTCCGTGCATCGGCCGCCTCGGGCGGTACATTGCTGGATGAGATATCCCAGCTGCTCGATCGCGCGCTGCAGGCGCGCTCGCGCTATCTTCGATTGGCGGAGCGGGCTTCGAGGCTCTATGCCCCGGTGGTGCACGCGACCGCGTTGCTCACGATGCTGGGCTGGCTGGCCTATGGCGCGAGCTTTCATGATTCGATCGTGACAGCGATTGCCGTCTTGATCATCACCTGTCCCTGCGCACTGGGTCTTGCCATTCCGGCGGTGCAGACCGTCGCGTCCGGCGCGCTGTTCGGCTCTGGCGTGCTGCTCAACGCCGGCGATGCGATCGAGCGGATTGCCGAGATCGACCGGGTGATCTTCGACAAGACAGGTACATTGACGCTGCCCGAACTCGATGTCGCCAATCTCGCGGAAATCCCGGACGATGTCGTGAAGCTTGCAGGCCGGCTGGCGCTCTCGAGCCGTCATCCGGTCGCTGCCGCGGTCGCGCGCAAGGCGGGTGCGGCCTCACCGTTGCCCGATATCCAGGAAGAGCCGGGGCAGGGTGTCTACGGTCTTTACGAGGGGCGTCCGATCCGGCTGGGCCGCCCGTCATTCTGCGGCGCCGATGATCTCGCCAACGAGATCCTGTGCCACGATACGGAAGCATCCGTCGTCGCATTCAGGTATGGCGAGAGCAGATATGCCTTCGCGGTTCGGCAACGGCTGCGGCCGGACGCGGCCGAGGTGGTGGCAGGGCTGGCGCGCATGGGGATCGCCGTCGAGATCGTGTCCGGAGATCGCGAACCCGCGGTCCGGCTCGCGGCCGAGGTGCTCGGCGTGCATGAATGGCGTGCCGGGGTGTCTCCGGTCGACAAGATCGACCGGATCGAGGAGCTGGCGCGCCAAGGCTGCAAGGTACTGATGGTCGGCGATGGCTTGAACGATGCGCCGGCGCTGGCTGCCGCACACGCCTCGATGTCGCCCGTTACGGCGACGCATATGAGCCAGGCGGTCGCCGATGCGGTCTTTCTCGGCGAACGTCTCGCGCCAGTGCTGGCCGCCGTCAAGGTGTCCCGCAAGGCGCTGCGGCTGATGCGGCAGAATCTCTGGCTTGCCGTCGTCTACAACGTGCTGGCCGTGCCGATCGCGATCGCCGGCCTGGTCACACCGCTGATCGCCGCGGCGGCGATGTCGGGCTCATCGGTGATCGTGATGCTGAACGCGCTGAGAGCACGAACGACGGAGACGGGCTGATGGAAGTTCTGGTCATTCTGGTGCCGCTGGCGCTCGCGCTTGGCTTTGCCGGGCTACTCGGCTTCCTGTGGTCGCTCAAGAGCGGCCAATATGACGACCTCGATGGCGCGGCATGGCGCGCCATCGCCGACGATGAGCCCGTCAGCGGTCAGGGTCAGTCCAAATAATGAAAATACACGAGTGAAACCGCCGATGCGATGGTCAACGCGGTGCAGGCGAGCGCCAGCAGGAGTGTCCAGTCCGTCCGCCGCGATTGCGGCACCCGAGACCGCAGGAGCAGGACCGCGACCAGCCGGTTGATGGCACCAAACCGCGCCATTATCAGCAACAGCACATCGGCAGCACGTCAGGCTGCCAGTAGCGCCAGTGTGTCGCGGACACTGTGACGGGTTGCATCGTGGTGGCATCGAACCATCCGTCAGCCTGCCGGACACAGGGGAAACCGAGCGGATGTTGATCGTCATCGATTACGGCAAGCTGGATCGCGCAGCCGAACGGGGCGGACGCGATATCCCGCCATCCCAACAAAGTCAGCGCTCGAATCGTCGAGGTCAAGAGCCTACGCATATCGCAAGTCACTCCGCTGAAGCATTGATCGTGACACGCTCACTCGCTGGAACGGTTGACGTGGCGCAATTGCGCAGCTGGAATCCGACGCTTTCGATGAAACGATTGAGGCTTTGCTCGAGCATCTCGGCTGCGAAGGCGCCGCCACAGCTTACCTGGTCCGGTAATTCGGCCCGCAATGTCCCCAAAATGGGGAAGTCCCCCAAGCCTTGTGCCAGGTCAATGCGCTTCCATCGATCCGCGATAGATTGACATTCTAGTTCGACCAATTCCCGTTCCATCGCTGGAACCTGTCGTCTCAAATAACGAGGCTCGTCAGGCACGTCGAGAGAGTGATGATACTGCTAGCCGATGCCGAAGCAATACTCGACGAAATTGAGCGCGACACTGCCGAGTTGCTATCCGCTGAGCTTCGGCAATCAGTGCGGCAATACGTCGACGAACAACGCGCAGCCCTCAAAGTGCTTCGCAAACTCTATCAACAGGAGCGTGGCTCGACCAAGCAGAGGTACACGTGGTCGCGCGTTGGAGGCGACTGAAGCTTGTCGCGCAGGCAGGCGCACGAAGGAACAGGTTGAAAGAGCGGTCGAGCAACAACATCTCTCTAGCGCCATGGCGAAGGCCTGCGGCCTCCCAAGGTTCACGGAACACCGGCCCTTCGGCGGCGCACGGGATACCGGGTATTGCCAGCGTTGCGCGCTCCGCGGCGGCCGGATCGATGGATGTCATGTCACGCCGGATCGAGATAAGGCTCGAACGCGTCGATCGTGATCGTGATCGTCGGGTCGGCGTCGGGGCCCCACAGTTCCTGGCCGATAAACACCACGGTGTAGAGCCACTGCGGATCAACGCCACGATCGGCTGCGAAAGAGTCGGGATAGACTTGGCAGCCGCGGCAACTCTCGATCACGCCGAGCTTGTCGCGCGCATAGCGAGGCAGCCGCGTGTGGGTGACGGGGTGGAGGTTTCTGGTACGAACGCGATCACCCGGCTTGAAGCGCTGCGGAGCCTGCTGTTGCCGATGGAACGACGGGCGCGCCAGACCGGCGCTGACCACATCGAGGGTTAACTTGCGCTTGAGTGGCTTCCCTGGTTGCAGTGCGTGGCCGGTGGCGAGTTCTTCGGCCGTTACGTACCCCCGCTCCAGTAGGTACTTTTCCATCCCCAGTTGCCAGCGCTGGTAATAGGACGCGCCCAGATAGGTCGTCGGCGGGAGCCGCTCCTGTGCAAAGCGGGAATGGTCGGCGCTGTACACGCCGGCGTATCCCATCGAGCGCGACATCGCCAGCACGCGGCCCTCCCAAGGCGCGTGGAAGACAGGCTCGCCCCGCTCGGCCTCGACTTTGCCGAAGCCGTCCATGCCGCCCATGTCGTGAACACCGTCCATCAGGGCTTCTCCCCGGGATTGAGGGCGAGGCCGGTGCCGATCATCGAATTGCGCGTCACCAGATCGGCGAGCCGTTCTGTACTCCAGCCTTCAGTGCCGGCGGGCCGCATCGGCAGCACGATAAAGCGCGTTTCGGCGGTCGAATCCCACACCCGAATTTCCGTGTCGCTCGGCAGCGTAACGCCGAAGTCGGCCAGCACGCTCCGAGGGTCCTTGACGGTGCGGGAGCGGTACGGCGCGGACTTGTACCAGGTCGGCGGCAAGCCGAGCAGCTCCCACGGGTAGCAGGAGCACAGCGTGCACACGATCATGTTGTGGCGCTTCGGCGTGTTCTCGACCGCCACCAGATAGTCGCTGACCCCGCTCAGATAGCCCATCGAGGCGACCGCTTGGGTGGCGTTATCCAGCAGCGCCTTCTTGAATGCCGGATCGGCCCAGGCCTTTGCGATCACCGCGGCGCCGTTGCGCGGACCGATCTTGGTCTCATAGGCCTCGACGATGGCGTCCATGGCCGCCGGTTCGATGTAACCTTTCTCGGTCAGCACCGTTTCCAGCGCGCGAACCCGAAGCTGGGTCTCGGACAGCTCCGAGCCGTGCTGGTGGTGATGTTCGTGATCGTCGTCGTCGCCGCTCGCCATGGAAAAATCCATCGCCGTTGGTTCGATCTCAATTTGTATAGCATCAAAACGCTCGCAGGTCCGAATCGGATCATTTTCGACGGCTTCAGCGGAGATTGTCGGCTGGCTGATGTCCGCTTCTACCCCGTGAGCGTCCAACCGGGGCCTGCCCGGAAGCGTTGCGTCTGACCAGACTCCTGTGATTCAAACTTCCAAACTGGGGGCTCGAATCATGCGCTACGAACTCGCCCAGCCAGTCGGGATGGCATCGATGTTCTGGATCTCGACGGTCCGGCCGCAGCGCCTGCAGGCGACCCGCAACAAGTTCTGAGGATGTCGGCCAGCCGCAGCGTCCGCTGGCCAGATTGACCCAGATCAATTCAGGGCTCGCGGCGACGCGATTAACTTGCATCGTGTATCGCGTCAGCCCCCCGCTGACAGCCGCTGAACAAGGAAGACGTCCATGGCGACGATGCAAAGGTTAAGGGGCTACCGGGGTCTGGCACTGTTCTCCTACGGCTTTCGGCCGTTCTTTCTGTTCGGCGCCATTTACGCCGGTGCGATCGTTCCCCTGTGGCTGGCGATCTTCGCAGGAGATATCAGCCTTCCAACCGCGTTCGCGCCACGGGACTGGCATGTGCATGAGATGCTGTTCGGCTATGTGGGTGCGGTGATAGCAGGCTTCCTGCTGACCGCCGTTCCGAACTGGACAGGACGCCTTCCAATCCAGGGCGGTCCGCTCGGCGCCCTGTTCGCCACCTGGCTTGCCGGAAGGCTGGCAGCGACATTCTCAGGCATCATCGGCTGGCAATTCGCGCTTGCGATCGACGCTGCGTTCTTGCTCTTGCTCGCCGCCGCAGCCGCCCGCGAGATCATCGCTGGACGAAAGTGGGGCAATCTGAAACTGGTGGGCATCGTGTCGCTGCTTGCGGCCACCAACATCGCTTTCCATGTCGAGGCACATTTCAATGGCGTCGCGGACTATTCAGCGCGAGCCGGTGTTGGTCTTGTCGTTACGCTGATTTGCGTGATCGGAGGGCGGATCGTTCCGAGCTTCACGCGCAACTGGCTCTCGCGCCAAAAGCCGGGCCGGCTGCCCGTTCCCTTCGGCCGATTCGACGCGGCGACGATCGCTTTCGGTGCGTGCGCGTTGGGTGCATGGGCGGTGGTTCCTTCCGGTCGCGCGCTCGCAGGCGCCCTGGGAATTGCTGGAGTGCTCCACGTCGTCCGCCTTGCTCGCTGGGCGGGTCATCGAACGATATCGGACCGGCTCGTCCTGATCCTCCACGTTGCCTACGCGTTCGTGCCCGCCGGGTTTTTCCTGGCGGCGCTATCTTCACTAGACCTCGTCGCCCCCAGCGCAGGGATCCATGCCTGGACCGGCGGCGCGATCGGTTCGATGACGATCGCGGTGATGACACGGGCGTCGCTCGGTCATACGGGGCAGGCGCTTTCGGCATCCCCTGCCACTCAGGCCGTTTACGCCTCGATCACTGTCGCAGCGCTGGCGCGGATATGCGCGGCTGTCGATCCGACCTATTCGATCCCGCTGCTCGCGATCGCGGGTATCGCATGGACGGGTGCATTTCTGGGATTCGCGCTCGCTTACGCCCCGCTCCTGTGCAGCGCTCGCAAGCTCTGAGACGGCGATGACAGATCGGGGATCAATGCTTGACTTGGTGTCGTTCCGCTTCAGCTTCTTGCTCTAGTCGCAGAATGTGCGCTCTTAAGGCATCGAAGGTTTCTTCGGCGGCGTCGCTAAATAGCGGATCTTCATGATCGGTTAGGGCTGAAGCGACCTCCGCCCAATCCTGGGGCAGTAGGGCCTTGAGGGCTGCCGGGAAGAAATCGCGCTCTTCCACCATCATATGGTGGCGCTCGTTCACTATAAAATCTCGCATAATGTAGCCGACCTCCTGTCGAGGAAGCTCGCGATCCGCGCGAACGCCGTCGATCGCTTCAGCGAAGCGGCGCAAACGCTCGGCTCCGTCTGCGTGCTCACGTGCGAGATTACCGACGTTTGCAGCCGCGTCCGGATCGCGAAGCGTTAACTTGGAGAAGATCAAGTCTTCCTGGGGATGATGGTACACCTCCGGGTAGACTTCGAAATAGCTGATAATTGCCCGAATAACCTCATAGTCGGGGCGACGCCCGTGCTCAAAGAGCTCAAGTTCTCGCTCAAGGATCGTGAGGAGCAAATCAATATTGCGATGCTCTCGGCGCAAGAGATCGATAATCACTGCATCGCCCTCCTCAGAGGAGACACCCCGGTAGCCAAGGTAGGCCGAAGCCAGTTTCGCCTTTTTGCGCCAGATCAAACCTGAGCCAACAAAGTGCGGCGCCTCCAAGACGACCCAGGTCTATACGCCGCCGAAGCGCGTCCATGACAATTATGGACGGGTGACATTGTCTCCCAGCGTCCCCACCACCGGCGCGGGCATCGCAACGCTCAACCCGATCCCCGAGGTGCCGCCCGGCAATGTCGATTTGATCGCGCCGCTCGGCACCATCGATGCGGGTGAAGCCGGCATTCGCGTGTCGGGCAACGTCAACCTCGCGGCGCTGCAGGTCGTCAATGCATCGTGAGCGGCGCAGCCAAAATCCCGACAGCGGCTATCAGGTGCTGGGAGCCGGGGAGATGACGATCGACGAAGCGAAGCAGCTGATTGCGGATCGACGCCGTCAGATGCAGCCGTAGTCGAGATGTCGTTCGACAGAATGCTGGTTCGGACGCCGGGAGCTTGACCGATCACGCCGGGACGACGATATGGTCCGGCGCCATGCCCGCCCGGTGACGCTCATGCATCGCGGTGTAAGCGGCCTCGATGTGCCGGGTGAAACGTTTGGTATCGAACAACGGTGCCGTCGGCCGGTTGGCCGCCAGCCTGGCGCTGAGCGCCGCGAGCTTTTCCGGATGGGTCGCAAGATCGACCGCCATGTGCTCGTAAGCCTCCGGCGATTCCGCAACAAGCTCGGGCAGGCCGATCGCGTGGAGCAGGCTCGCCGCGACCCGGCTGGCAAACGTGTCGCCGAGAATGGTCAGCACCGGCAGGCCGGCCCATAGCGCGTCGCTGGCGGTCGTGTGGGCGTTGTAGGGAGTGCTGTCGAGGAACAGGCCGGCGAGGCGATGGCGGGCGAGGTGGTCGGGTATCGACAGGCGCGGTGCGAACACAAGGCGCTCCGCAGCGACGCCGCGCGCGACCGCCTCCTTGCGCAGATTTGCGGCAGCGCGCGCGTTGCCTTCGAGCAGCCACAGCATGCTGCCCTGGACACGGCCGAGAATCCTCATCCACCGCTCGAACATGTCGGGCGTGATCTTGTGGTTGTTGTTGAAGCAACAGAACACGAAGCCCGTCGGTGCCAGCCCGACCTCGCCGCGCGTAAACACGCGATCGGCAATGATCCGCTTGTCGTCGTTGGCCTGATAGCTGCCCGGCAGAGCGACCACCTTTTCGCTGTAGAATTCGCGATGATGATCCGGGATCACCATACGATCGGCGATGATGTAGTCGATGAACGGGGCACCGAGCGTTCCCGGGTAACCCAGATAATTGACCTGGATGGGGGCAGGCCGGCGGCCAAGGACCCGGGTGCGGGATCCCGCGGTAAAGCCTTTCAAATCAACCAGGATGTCGATTTCCAATCGTCGGATCAGGTCGGCGACCTCATCGTCGTTTATCTCACGGACCTCGACAAATCGATCGAACGACACCTCGAGCCGTCGGCGCATCTCCGTAGGGTCGTTGGGCGACCATGAGATTGCCACCGTCTCGAATTTCGACCTGTCGTGGCACTCGAACATCCCTGCCATCAAGAGCGATGTCGCGTGGTTGCAAAAATCCGACGAGAAATAGCCGATGCGAATTCGATCGTGATGGTAGCGCTCGCCCCGCCAGCGCTGTCTTTCAGACGGTGGATGATTCTTCGCGGTCCATCGCGTGGCGCAGAGCAGTTGGTCGGCAACCGATGAAGGAACGTTACAAAACAGGAATGGCGGCGTCGCCGCGTCCCGATTCCTGATCGACTCGATCAATTGGCTGCACTCGGCATCGAAGTCGACCCAGTCGCACATGTGGGATTTGGCGTGCAGACGATAGCCTTCGATCTCGGCCTGGTCCGGTTTGAGCGCGATAGCCTTGTCATAGGCAGCGAGTGCCGCGTCATAGCGCGCCAAAGTGGATAGAACCTTGCCGCGGTTGGCGTAGGCAGCCGCATCGTCGCCCTTGTACTGGATCGCCTTGTCGATGCTGGCGAGCGCCGCCTCATGCTGCATGAGCTTCAACAGCGCCGTGCCGCGGTTGTTGTAGGCCTCGGCATAGTCGGGCCGCAGTGCGATCGCTTGGTCGTAACTCGCGATCGCCTCTTCGAGACGATCCAGTTTGATCAGCACGTTGCCGCGGTTGTAACACGCGCCGGCAATTCCCGGCGCCCGGTCGTAGCTCGCGAGCGCATCATCGAACCTTTCGAGGTCATTGAGCACGTTGCCACGATCGTTGTGTGCACCGCCATCGTTGGGCTTGAGCGCGATCGCCCGGTCCAGGCTCGCCAGGGCCTCCTCGAGCCGCTCCAGCTTTCTCAGCGTCGCGCCCCTGTTTCGATGGGCGTCTGCATGGTCTGCCACGAGCGCGATCACGCGATCGTAGCTTGCGAGCGCCTCCTCGTGGCGTCCAAGCTCCGCGAGCGTAAGTCCGCGATTGTAGAGCGCCGGCGCAAGGTTTGGCTTGAGCGCGGTTGCCCTGTCGAAGCTCGCGAGCGCCTCGTCGAGGCGACGCAAATCGCGCAGCGTGTTGCCCAGGTTGTTGTGCGCGTCCGCGACGTTGCCGTTGAGCCTGATCGCTCGCCGGATCAGGTCAGCGCCGCGCTGGCTACGGCCGGTCTGTGCGGAAATCAGGCCCAACAGATGCAGCGCATCGAAGTTGTTTGGCTGCTGTCGCAGAATGTCTTCGTAGATATTCTCTGCTGCCGCCAACTGTCCCCGCTGATGCAGCGCGACAGCCTGCGCGAAGGCGAGCTGAAGGGCGGTCGAATTGGATTTTTGAGGTTCACCTGTATCGGGCATCGACTTCTTCACGCGCTCCGTGTCCGATCCGGGTCTTCAGAAGCAGTTGCAACAAGCGTGTCAGTAGCTTCAGGCCTTGGCCCTGACGCTACCAGACAAGTCGGATGCCCCGCGATAGGGATCGCCCGTCTATGAAAGGTTGAAAAACTGGCAGATCGCCCTCGATCGCGCAACGGCTTCAAGCAATAATTCGAGGAATGGTCGGGCTGAAACCGGTGGTCCCTGGCCAGCCTGCCGGCTGCCTGCCAACTGATATCTGTTCTGCCTCGAAGGCAACCGGCGGACGTGGGACACCCATTCGCAATGGGCGACCTGCGCGTCCGCCGGAAAACCGGGATGCTTCTCAATTGCAGTTCGTCGATACGCCAACGAGGTCAGCGCGTGTTCACGCTGCCACGAGGACCGGTTGCGCCGGCCGTCGGATGATCATCAGTGACAGGACGGCCGCGACGATGCCGGTTACGCCGGCGATCATGAAGGCCTGCAGATAATCGCCCTGGGCCGAGCGCATGAAGCCCGCGAAGAACGCGGCGCAGGCGGCGCCGAGCTGATGGCCTGCGACCACCCAGCCGAACACCATCGGCGCATTCTTGTCGCCGAACGCCTCGTTGGCGATCCGCACGGTCGGCGGCACGGTCGCGATCCAGTCGAGACCATAGAACACCGCGAATACCGACAGGCTGACGAGCGAGAAATCCGAGTAGGGCAGGTAGATCAGCGACAGGCCGCGCAGCCCGTAATACAGGAACAGCAGCTTGCGCGGATCGAAGCGGTCGGTGAGCCAGCCCGAGAGCGTGGTGCCGAACAGGTCGAAGAAACCCATCAATGCGAGCAGGCTCGCCGCCTGCACCTCGACGATGCCATGGTCGCCGCAGAACGCGATCAGATGGGTGCCGACCAGGCCGTTGGTGGTGAAGCCGCAGATGAAGAAGGTGGCGAACAGGAACCAGAACGCCCGCGTCTTCGCCGCCCGTGCCAGGTTGCTGAACGCGGCGGTGAACGGGTTGCCTTGTGCCGGCGGCGCGGCATGATCGTCGTGCTGGCTGCCGAACGAGCGCAGGCCGACCGACGCCGGCCGCTCGGGCACCAGAAAATACACCAGCGGAATCAGCGCCGCGCAGCAGGCGGCCACCGTCAACACCACCGGCTTCCAGCCGCCCCATTCCACCAGCGCCGCGAGGCCCGGCATGAAGATCAGCGTGCCGGTCGCGGTACTCGCCGTCAGCAGCCCCATGACGAGGCCGCGATTGGTGGTGAACCAGCGATTGACGATGGTGGCGCCGAGCACGTTGGCGACCGCGCCCGAGCCGATGCCGGAGAGCAGTCCCCAGCTCAGGAACAATTGCCACGGCGCGGTCATGAAATAGCTGGCGCCGGTCGACGCCGACATCAGCACGAGTGCGCCCAGCACCGTGCGGCGGATGCCGAAGCGCTGCATCACGGCCGCGGCGAACGGGCCCGCGAGGCCGTAGAGGAAGATGCCGACCGCGGCGGATGAAGAGATCACGCCGACGTCCCAGCCGAAGGCGTGCTGCAGCGGCAGCATCAGCACGCCGGGCGTCGCGCGCAGGCCGGCGGAGGCGAGCAGCGCAAGGAAGATCACGGCGACGACGACGAACGCGTAATTCTGGCCGAACGGCCGTCTCGAGGTGGGGGCGGCTTGAATGGATGGTTCTGGCATGTTACTTACCGGTACGTATTGCGATGCGGCATGTATACGTACCGGTCAGTAACATTGTCAAGCGTGCCGTGCGCGGGAGGATGCGGAGAGCCGTCATGAAGAAAACCGTCGAACCATCCGCGGAACGCCCGGTCCGGGCTGCCGACCGGATCCGCGCCTCCGCGAGCGAGCTGTTCTATCGCGAGGGCATCCGCGCCGTCGGCGTCGACGAGGTGGTCGACCGGGCCGGCGTCACCAAGCCGAGCCTCTATCGCAGCTTCGCCTCCAAGGACGATCTCGCCGCCGCCTATATGCGCGACTACGAGCACGACTTCTGGGAGCGGTTCGAGAAGCCCGGCGGAAAATCCTACGGCGATGCGCGCGAGCACGTGCTCGCCTATATCCGCGAGCTGTCGACGCGCGCCGTGCGCAAGGGCTATCGCGGCTGCGGCCTCAGCAACGCGACCGTGGAATATCCGGCGCGCGACAATCCCGCGCGGCAGGTCGCCGAGGCGCACAAGAAGGTGTTTCGCAAGCGCCTGCGCGAGCTCGCAGCCGGCATGGGCGCGCGTCATCCCGCCGTGCTCGGCGATGCCCTGCTGCTGCTGATCGAAGGCATCTATGTCACCGGCCAGCAGTCGGAAGAGGGGCCGGCGCAGTCGGCGCTCACGGTGGCCAAGCTCGTGATCGATGCGAGCGTGGCGAAGGCGTGAGCTGGATGACCCGCGGAAGCGGGTGAGCGCGCCTGAACTGACAGGTTTGCGGAACCGCCTGCCGGTTCAGGACCACCGTCGAAACACCAGGCTGGCGTTGACGCCGCCAAATCCGAAACCGTTCGAAATCGCGTGTTCGATGGCCATCGGCCGCGCGACGTTGGCGACGAGGTCGATGCCCTCGGCAGCCGGATCGGCGTTCTCCAGGTTGAGGGTGGGCGGCGCGACCTGGTCGCGCAGCGCCAGGATCGTGAAGATCGCCTCGACGCCGCCGGCTGCGCCGAGCAGATGTCCCGTCGCCGACTTGGTCGCGCTGACGGCAACGCTTCCCTCGCGCCCGAACACGCGCTTGATGGCCTCGAGTTCGCCGAGATCGCCGACCGGCGTCGATGTCGAATGCGCGTTGAGATGCTGGATCTGGCCGGGTCGCAACCCGGCCTGCTGCAACGCCGCCTCCATGGCGCGCCGGGCGCCGTCGCCGTCTTCGGGACCTGCGGTGATGTGATACGCGTCCGCCGTCGTGCCGTAGCCGATGATCTCGGCGATCGGCTTCGCGCCGCGCCGCAGCGCGTGGTCGAGCTCCTCGATCACGAGCACGCCGGCGCCTTCGCCCATCACAAAACCGTCCCGGTCGCGGTCGAACGGCCGCGACGCCCGCTCCGGCGTGTCGTTGAACGACGTCGACAGCGCCCGCGCCGCCGCAAAGCCGCCAAGGCTCACGGGATCGATGCAGGCCTCCGCGCCGCCGCAGATCGCGACATCGGCTTCGCCGGACCTGATCAGCCGCGCGCCGTCGCCGATGGCTTGCACGCTCGCCGCGCAGGCGGTCACCGGCGCGCCGATCGGACCCTTGTAGCCGTAGCGGATCGAGATGTGCCCGGCCGCGAGATTGGCCAGGAAGGAGGGAACGGTGAACGGCAACAGCCGGCGCAGCCCGCTCTTTTCCGCGGTGCGCACGGCGTCTGCGATCGCGGGAAACCCGCCGATCCCGGATGCGATCACGGTCGCGGTGCGCTCCTCGGCCCGCGCCTCGGCCGGCATCCAGCCGGCCTGCGCCACGGCTTCCGCCGCGGCCAGCAGCGCGAACAGGATGAACCGGTCCATCTTCTTCTGGTCCTTGCGCGGCGCCGCGGAATCAGGATCGAAGCCGCCCTCGGCATCCCCGGGCCTTGTCAGGGACCTGTCCTGCGATGCGCCCCGGCAGCGCGGCCGCCCACGCCGGCAATGCGCCGAGCCCGGAACGCCCCGCAAGCAGCCTCGACCAGACCAGTTCGGTGCCACAGCCCAGCGGGGACACCGTCCCCAGGCCCGTCACAACAATTCGACGCATGGTTCTCCTGTCGCGCCCTTGGTGCGAACCGGCATGGCCGGGATCCGCAACCGCCCGGGGCGTCGGGTTTGTTTTATATTATGAACATCATCTATTGTCTCGACCGGGCGGACGTCAAGGTATTGACTTCCCTCGGAGCGCTCCCTTCGCCTGGCGGGCAATTTGTCCCACGAAACAAGCGGCGCGCGTTCCTCATTTCCGCTATGATCAAGCCATGACGATCGGGATTACCGGACCCGGCCGGAAGGTGCCACGGCAGAGCGGCGTGGTCAGGCTGATCGTTGCGGCCGTCGTCATCGCGATTTGCCTGGTCCTGGTCTCGCTCGCGAGCGACTTCCTGGTCGATTGGCTGTGGTTTTCCTCGATCGGCTACCTGCAGGTTTTTCTGACCGCGATCGGCGCCAAGGCGATCGTCGTTTTCGCCGTCTTGGCGGCGACCACCGTCGTCCTCTCGTTGAACGGAGTGCTGGCGGCGCGGTTTGCCATGCAGCAGCCGCGACAGAACCCGGCCGCCCCGTGGCGGGTGGCCGGTATCGCGCTGTCGCCCGATCCGTCCGCAATGCTGCGCGATCGACTGACCCGGCCGTGGTTTATCGCGCTCGGTGCGGGTTTGCTCGCCGTGCCGGTTGCCGCAAGCGAAGCCGGTAATTGGAGCATCTTCCTGCAGTTTCTCTACCAGGTGCCCTATGGCGCGGAGGATCCGCTCTACAACAAGGACATCGGCTTCTATCTCTTTGCGCTACCCGCCTATCTCGCGATCAAGAACTGGATGCTGCTCGCAATCGTCCTCAGCGCGCTGTTTGCCGGAGCGATCTACTGGGCGCGCGGCGACATCGAGTACGACCTTCACAACCGATCAATCTCGCCGACGGCGATCGCGCATGGCTCGGCGCTGGTAGGCCTTCTGTTCGCGGTGAAGGCCTGGTCCTATGGGCTCGACCGCTATCTGTTGCTCTACGGCGACAATGGTGTCGTGGTCGGGGCGAGCTACACCGACGTCCATTTGGGGCTGCCGGCCCTGTGGCTGATGATCGTGCTTTCGATCATCGCGGCGTTCATCGCATGGGCCAATCTGCGGGCCCGCACTTACCGGCTGCTTGCCGCCGGCTTCATCCTGGTCGGCGCCGGCTCTGTCGTGCTGTCGAGCGTCGTCCCTTCGCTGTTCCGGCACTTCGTCGTCAAGCCGACGGAGTTGCAGCTGGAGAAGCCCTACATCGAACGCAACATCGCGCTCACCCGGCAGGCCTACAATCTCGACCGGATCGCAGCCAAGCCGTTTGCCGCCGAACAGAGGCTGACCTTCAAGACGCTGGAAGCGAACAAGGCGACCATCGACAACATCCGGCTCTGGGACTGGCTGCCGCTGTCGAATACCTACGCGCAGCTGCAGGAGATCCGCACCTACTACAAATTCCACGATCTCGACGTCGACCGCTACTGGCTCGACGGCGCCTATCAGAGCGTGATGCTCTCGGCCCGCGAGCTGCGGGCCTCGCTGTTGCCCGCGAATGCGCAGACCTGGGTCAACCGCCACGTGCTGTTCACGCACGGCAACGGCGCGGTGATGAGCCCGGTCACCCGCAAGAGCACGGAAGGACTGCCGTTCTTCTATTTGCGCGATATTCCGCCCGTTGCCGACGGCGGTCCCAAGATCGACGAACCGCGCATCTATTTCGGCGAAGAGAGCGACGACTACGTCGTCGTCAAGGCCAGCATCCCGGAGTTCGATTATCCGAAGGGGAAGGACAACGTCTATGCAGCCTATGACGGCACTGGCGGCGTGCCGATCGGCGCATTGGGATGGAGAACGCTGTTCGCCTACTACTTCAACGACGCGAACCTGGTTCTCTCGAGCTACATCACGGCCGACAGCCGGATCATGATCCGGCGCAATATCACGGAACGGGTGCGCACGATCGCGCCATTCCTTAGGCTCGATCATGATCCCTATCTGGTCGTCAGCAACGGGCGAATGTTCTGGATGCAGGATGCCTACACCACGAGCTCCTATTTCCCCTCGGCGCAGCCCGTGCCGGAGCTCGATCTCAACTACATCAGGAATTCGGTGAAAATTGTCGTCGATGCCTATAACGGGACGGTCGATTTTTATCTGATCGACCCGCGCGACCCCATCGCAGCGACCTACCAGCGCATCTTTCCGGGCCTGTTCAAGCCGTTCACGGCCATGCCGGCGGATTTGCAGAAGCACATTCGCTATCCGGAGGATCTGTTCCTGATTCAGGCGCGGCTGTATCAGACCTACCACATGGAGCAGGCCGAAACTTTCTACAACCGCGAGGACTTCTGGCAGTTTCCGCGGCAGCCGGGTGGCGACGGCACTTCGGTGATGACTCCCTATTACATCATCATGCGGCTGCCCGGCGAGCCGCAGGCCGAGTTCTTCCTGATGGTTCCGATGGTGCCGAGCCGTCGCGACAACATGATCGCGTGGCTCGCTGCGCGTTGCGACGCGCCCGACTACGGCAAGCTGATCGTCTACGAATTCCCCAAGGACAAGCTGGTCTACGGGCCGTTTCAGATCGAGGCGCGGATCAATCAGAATACCGAGATCACGCAACAACTCACGCTGTGGAACCAGATGGGCTCGCGGGTGATACGCGGTGCGAACCTGCTGGTGATTCCGATCGAGAACTCGATCCTTTATGTCTCGCCGCTCTATTTGCGCGCCGAGCTCGGACACCTGCCGGAACTGAAACGCGTGATCGCGGCCTACGGTGAGCATGTCGTGATGAAGGAGACGCTCGCCGATGCCCTGACCGCATTGTTCGCGGAGCCCGGTGCGGGGCCAAAGGTTCTCAACGCGACAGAAGCGGTGTCCCCCGCAGGCGTGACGGCGAGCCCGGCGCAGCAGGCGCTCGATCGCTACAACCAGGCGGTGGAGCGATTGAAGGCCGGAGACTGGCAGGGGTTCGGCACCCAGTTCGATGGCCTGCGCGAGCCGCTGGAGGAAATGAACCGACGCTCCGTCGGCCACTGACGGCGCGCCCGGCAATGATCTGTTCGCATAAATGAGGCTCGCTCAGCGCTTGACATCAAAGTATTTTGTAACTACGAAATAATTCGTGAAGATCATTTGGGACGAACCGAAGCGCCGCGCCAATCTCGACAAGCACGGGATGGATTTCGCTGATCTCGACGAGCGGTTCTTCGATACGGCTCTGGTTCGCAAGGCCAGGCTCAATCGATATCAAGCGATCGGCGTCAACATTCGCGGCGTGATTTCGGTGGTCTTCGCGGTCTACGGCGTGGAAGCCGTCAGCATCATCAGCATGCGGGCCGCCAGCAAGGCAGAAAGGGACCTGTATGAAGAAAACCGTCGCTAAAAAAGCCTACACAAAGGCGGATATGCGCGCTGTGAGCGACAATCCGGAATGGACAAAGGCCGACTTCGCGAAGGCTGTTCCCTTTGATGAACTCTTGCCCAAGCTCAGGAAGGGCCGCGGTCCCAACAAGGCGCCAACCAAAAAGCAGGTCACGCTGCGGCTCAGCCCTGTTGTCCTCGAGCATTTTAAGGCGAAGGGCAAAGGGTGGCAGAGCCAAATAGACGAGGCTTTGGTGAAGATCGTAAAGCGGAAGGCCGGCTAGGCGCCCCTGAGCCTTCCTATAATCGGCCAAGACCCTCGCTTCGTTCTTCGCAATTGCGGTGACAGTCTACTCAAATATCTGTCGTTGCTGCGATCGATCTCGATCACGGCTCTGCTCAACACGTGTGGAGCGGATCACGCTCGGATGACATCTCACCTGCGCGCACAAATTGGTGCATGTCACCGTAATTCGAACGGATCAAACGTCACGGCCTGGCTTCACGCAGATAGCGGGCCTGAAGAAGGATCATTTCCGGGCGCGTAATCCGCTCCGCGCGTACCAGGCCGACGAGCAACCGCTCGATCTCGTCCAGCTCGACCGTATCCCCGGCCAGGCGCGAGATATGATGGGCCAAGCGGTCGTTTGGACCCTCGGAATAGGACACGTGGAACGTCCGGGCGAGGGCCCGGATGTGCTCTGCGGTCGAGGAGGCGGTTACCTTGTCCATCTCGACAATATAGCACGATCCCATGAACGAAAAGGCAGCTGAAATCAGTAAGTTGAGGGATGCTTTTCTTTGGGCTATCGATCTGAATTGCGATGACAATGCACTCAAATACGTGTCGTTGCTGCGATCGATCTCAATTGGGGTTTTCGGCTCGACACGTGTGGGGCGGATCACGCTCGGATGAATCTCACCTGCGCGCATAGATTAGTGCACTGTCAACGTAACGCCCACGGCAGCGCGAGCGGATCGCTGCGACGCGAGTCGGGGACGCAAAACCGCGGCTTGCCGATGTCCTCGAATTGTTCGAACTGATGCGTTGACTACAGTCTGGGTTTGCACCGATGCCAGCAGGATGTTGGCGATCGTGACCACCCGAATGCCTTTGCGACCGGAGAGGACGCGGAGTTGTAAAACAGCAACACTCATTGGTTAACGGCCGAGAAATTGCCCTCTTTGGGCAATGCAGCGCAGAGTTGATCTAAGGGCGTCTTGCTAGCTCCTTGCTTTTCATGCATGCGAACAAACTGGCTGCACAATCAGTGGTATTGTGTAACCGTTATTTGTTTCAGGGTGCGCGATGAGCATTGTCGATTTACCAGGTCTGTCGGGCCGCCTGTCAGTCGCTAACAGAGCAGAACCAGCGATTGTCGTTCGGAATCTTGCAAAGGCCTACAATCTTTATCCAAAGCCCCTAGACTTTTTGAAGGAAGCCCTCCTTGGAGGAAAGCATCACGAGAGCATTTGGGCTCTTCGGGACGTCAGCTTTGAGGTAGGAAAGGGCGAGATCCTCGGCATTCTGGGCTCTAACGGCTCTGGTAAGAGCACGCTCCTTCGTATCATCGCTGGCCTGTTGGACTCGACATCGGGGACCGTTTTCACCAACGGTCGAATTTCAGCTATCCTTGAACTTGGAACCGGCTTTCATCCAGACGTTACTGGGCGAGAGAACATCATCATGGGCGGCCTGTGCATCGGATTCAGCCGCGCCGAGATCGAGAAGAAGGTTCCGTGGATAATCGAATTCAGTGAACTGCAAGATGTCATCGATCAGCCGTTCCGAACGTATTCGAGCGGCATGCAGGCAAGACTAACCTTCGCCACAGCAATCAGCGTCGATCCCGAGATTTTCATCGTAGACGAAGCTCTGGCGGCCGGAGACCCCTACTTTGTCAGAAAGTCGCTCGCTCGCATCCGAGAAATCTGCACGTCAGGGGTGACGGCTCTGATGGTCACCCACTCCACAGGGTTGATCGAAGAGCTATGCTCCAAGGCCCTCTGGATCGAAAAAGGTTCCATGGTCAACTACGGGCCAGCGAAAGAGGTTTGTGCGGCCTATGAATTGGAACTCGAACGCCGCTACACCGAAAATTACGGTACGAGGGCCGCTACTACTTTCAACGCGACTCTCTATGGCGGCGAATACTCGTTCGCTAGGGCTCCTATCAAAATCTCGCAAGTGAGATGCTGCGACAGCGCAGGCAACGATGTTGCCGTTGTGCGCCAAGGTGATGATCTCTCGATCGAACTCACGGTCGATGGCCAATGCGAAGACCCCGTGCACTTGGTCGTTGGCATCCGGACGGCTGCCGGCATTCCTGTTGTGGGGATGAACTCGCTTGAATCTGGCACAACGCTCACCATGAGCGGCACCAAGCAGGTCATGCGTCTCGAAATTCCGGATATGAAACTCGGGTTGAACGAATACGAGATCAGCTGCGCAATTGTCCGCAGCTACGCGGCTCAGGAGCTTGAGGAAGAGCTGTTTTTCTGGCGCAAGGCCGCGAGTTTCTCGGTGAGGAGACGACTGCCCCGTCCGTACACCTATCTGTATGAGCCCGACCACATATGGTCATTCCACGACGCTGGTGGAAAGCAGGATTGTTGAGATGTTGGCTACCGCACTTCGCAGGCTGATGTTTCCTGCCCGATTTTCTTCT
This sequence comes from Bradyrhizobium sp. Pha-3, assembly GCF_042258615.1. Taxonomy (GTDB): domain Bacteria; phylum Pseudomonadota; class Alphaproteobacteria; order Rhizobiales; family Xanthobacteraceae; genus Bradyrhizobium. The sequence continues at coordinate 2,275,105 of NZ_CP170152.1, forward strand.
CCCCCCGCCATTGTCGAGGCTGAAATGCTCGTTCGTGCGAGGATTAGCGCCTCGTCGGGCGACCCGAAGGAGACAGAAAAGAACCGGATCAAATTGATCACAGCCAGCCTGGTCGAGGCCGGCGCCTCATCCGTAGAGGTCGCCTGGCCAAATGGGTCAAATGTCGTCCATTCGACTGGACTCGATAGGGCCAAGGAATTTGTCGATATCGCATGCACTTCGGGCGACCTGCATGTGACGAGCAGTCACGTCAAGCGTCTTGTGGCTGCCGCGCTCGAAAGCAAGTCGAACGTACGCTTCGATTTTGAGAAGGCCATGTTCGTGTATAGCATGGGACTGGCCTTCGACGTCAGCGCTCGTTACTCTGGTGGAGATGCGGTTCCATCAGAGAAATTGCTTCCCGTCACAGATGACGATGTCCTCGATGCATATCGGGTATTTGCCGACACGCATCTTCCGAACACCGTCATTCTCGAGCTGAACAGCACCTGCAACTTCAAGTGCGGTTATTGTCCCTTCCACGGCGATGATCAGACTGACCCGCGCTATCTCGGGAAGGCCAAGGCGACAGAGATGTCGCTGGAGAATTTCGAGAAAATCGTAAAGCAGATTGCAGCGTGGCCAAGGAAATATTCCGAACACGTCGTAACTATCGCGCCATTTTCCCGCGGTGAATTCTTCCTGTCCCATGACTGGAAGCGTGCGCTTGAGATCATCCATGAGGCCGGTCTCAGGTCTTACGTCTGTTCAAATGCCTCCATCCTCTCCACAGAGATATTGGATACGGTGATGAAGGATGGGCTCCTTGATCACCTGACGATCAGCCTGGACGCGACCACGAAAGAGGAAAACTATCGGACGAGGCGCAATACAAAATTCAACAAGATCATCGCCAATATCGAGCACGCAAGCCAATTGCGAAAAAATGGCTCTCCCACCTTCCTTCAGCTCAACTGCACAATCACGGAGACCAACAAGGACTCAATCGATGAGTACACTCGCGGGTGGATCGATAAAGTCGATATCATGCTCATAGGGCCAACGCACGTCCTCAATCGCGCGACGAAGCACGTGACGTATGACTACCAATATAGCACATCGGGTCCGGATCATGGTGTCGAGTCGCACGAGGTGCCGTGTTCTTTCCTGTTTCAAACGTTGGAAATCTATTCGAACGGAAACATCAGCCTTTGCGCCGCATGTGGATCAGAACGGATTCCTATTGGGAACGCGTTTGACGAGGAAGACATTTTTGCGGTCCGCTCGCGGAGCAAGCTGTTTAACAATGTTCGGAACGTCTTCATCAGTGGCCAGGGGAACAACGGCCATCCGTATTGCGCGAATTGCCTGATGTACAAAGGGCATTTTGCGCGAACGGAGAAGCGAGACGGCGCGCACTATCGGTTCGATCACAGTTCATGGATCGTGCAGAATACTAAGTGATGATAGGCCGTGCCCTTATCTCAAAATTGCCCGATGCCAGTTCGGCGTCGGGCACAGCGCAGCGCGGCGGGACCCGGGCGCTTTTCCCATCCATCATATTTTCGTCGCTTAGCGATACAGATCGAGGGCTTCGCCAGAAGCAAGAATTGCGGTGACAGCGCGAAAGCGGATCACGCGCGGAATCTTTCAATGGCGCAGATCATTAGTGCGCCGTCCCCGAAACTAATCACCTCATTCCCTCCAGCACCCTCCGCACATCGCCTAACAACGCCCGAATCTCCCTCCGCTCTGCGATCGCGTCCCTCGTGAACAGGCCGTGCTTGCGTGCGTTCCGGTTTGCCCTTGGCGCGCCGGATCCCTCGGCGCCGCCGTGCATGCGGCAGCGCGTCTTGTCGCGTACAGCCGGCGCGCGGCACGCGCCGCCGGTGCGGGTCTTGGCGCCGCAGCGCCGGCTCGCCAGCATCGCTCCGGTGGTTCTGATGTGATCGCTCATGCCGGTGCGTCCGGCCCGGCATCCGCGGCATCATGCCGTCGCCTGGCGCGCGCGGGCCTCAGTGCCCGCGTCGCCGCTGCCCGGGTCTGGTCGGAAACGATCACGCTCGCATGCTGGGTGACGTTGCCGACGATGGCGTTGCCGCCGTCCTCCACTTTCACGTTCTGCACGGTGATGGCGGGCTCGCGCTGGCTGCGATAGCGGGTCAGCGCGTCGATCTGGGCGGGAAAGGTGCGGGTGAGCCGGCCGAGCGCGCGCGCGGCGCTGTCGTGCTGGGCGAGGTCGTCGGCATGCGCGAGGTGATGGGCGCAGCGCATCGCCATCACATGGACCGAGACCATCTGCGCCACCAGCATGGCCTCGACGGAATCCCGCGGCTTGAGGCTCTTCACCATCGAGATCATGAAGGCGAGGTTGACCTCGCAGGGCTTGCCGCCGCTCACGCTGGCCTTGACCAGTTGCCGCAGGATGCCGTCCATCGCGTCGCGATCGGCGGCCCCCAGCGCGTTCGCCATCAGCGCTTCGCCGAGCTTCGGGTCGGGGTGGTCGATGGCGTATCCGCGCCGCGAGAGCTTTATGCGCGGCGTCGCGGTGGCGTGGCTCTGGCCGGTTGCGGCGGGCATCGTCGGCACGGTGATGTCAGGTGCAGTCGTCATGTCGATGGTCCTTGGGGCGCGCGCGGCATGCGCGCAGGCGATCGCTCGCTGCGCCAGCCGGTGCGATGTCGATTGTTGGGAGGGGTTCGGCCGCAAGCGCGATCGTCGCGCCCGCTGCTGCGGAGAGGGGGCACTTGCACGATTTCGGAATATTGGAAATTTACCCCTGATTTGCCCGACGTGTCAAGTTGCCTCGTCGAACGTGTCAGTAGCTCGTGATCTGTCGCCTGTTTGTAGCTCGTGAAGTGTCGTGTTTTCGGTGCCCCGGAACAAAGGGGGCACGATGGGCACGGCATCCATTCACGAGGGTGTACGACGGATGCGGTTTTCAAGTTTGTTGGAGCGGACGGAGGCCAAGGAGCTGACGCAGGAGGCGGCGTCAGAGGTTCTGGGGATCAGCGTGCGGACCTTTCAACGTTGGGCAGAACGCTTTGAGGCGGAGGGCGATGACGGGCTTGTCGACCGGCGGATGGGTCAGCGCTCGCCGAGGCGGGCGCCGGAGGAAGAACTGGAGCGGATGCTGGGGCTGTTCCGGGACAAGTACGCGGACTTCACGGTGAAGCATTTCCACGAGCAGCTGCAAAAGCGGCATGACTATATGCTGGGCTATACGGTGACCAAGCTGGCCTTGCACGCGGCGGGGTTGGTGCGGAAGGCGCCGAAGCGTTCGGCGCACCGCAAGAAGCGCCCACGCCGGCCGCTTCGGGGCATGCTGCTGCACCAGGACGGATCGCGCCACGTCTGGATCGAAGGTCTGCCCGCGAAGGACCTGATCGTCACGATGGACGATGCGACCAGCGAGATCTACTCGATGGTGCTGGTCGAGGAAGAAGGAACGGCCTCGACCTTCCAGGCCTTGCGCGAAGTGATTGGCGAGCACGGCCTGTTCTGCGCGCTCTACACCGACCGCGGCAGCCATTATTTCCTGACCCCAAAAGCTGGCGAGAAGGTCTCCAAGACGCAACAAACCCAGGTGGGACGGGCTTTGTCGCATCTTGGGATCGAGCATATCGCAGCCTATTCGCCGCAGGCGCGCGGGCGCTCCGAGCGGGTGTTCGGCACGTTGCAGGATCGGCTGCCGAAGGAGCTGCGGCTTGCCGGGATCACGACGCTCGAAGCCGCCAACACGTGGCTGAAGACGCATTACATCGCCGGGCACAACGCCGCGTTTGCGATCAAGCCCGAACAGGACGGCACGGCATTCGTGGCCGACCGCCATGAGGCCTGGCGCGAGGCGCTGTGCGTGATCGAGGAGCGAACCGTCGCCAACGATAATACCGTTGCATGGAACGGTCGGCGGCTGCAGCTGCCGCAGAGCCGGCTCAGGCCTCACTTCGTCAAGGCTGTGGTGCGCCTACATGAGTATCCCGATGGCACCGTCAGCGTGTTCCTCGGACCGCATCGGTTGGCGATGTTCAGCGCCAACGGACACCAGATCAGCCCCGACGCGCCTCAGCCTGGCAGCGTGCTCGGAGCCGTCAAGGACAAGCCCTTGCGGGCGCGCAAGCGCGCGTCCTTGACCGCTCCTGCGCGCGCCGCCGTCGAGACAGCGCGGGTCGGGGCGGAGAAACGGGCTTCAAGTCGAACAAAGAAACCGACCCGGAGGGCTAAAACCGCCGCAACAGCCATGGCATGATCAATCAGGGAAAGCCGTCCCCGCCTTCCGGCTCCCCTGCAAATCTGAAACGAAGGCGACAGATCACGAGCTACAAAAACACGACATCTTCACCCGCTACGGACAGTTGCCTCGTCGAACGCAGTTGCCTCGTCGAACGCCGGCAGCCGGCCGCTTACTGTGCATGGGGTTGTTTTCGATATTTTGGCCGCGCGCCCCCGCGGCGGGGAGTTCCGTCACCGTTAGGCGCAGTCATGCCGGCACGGCACGGGCGGATAACCGGCTGGCGGGTATCGCGTGCCGACTGGATCACTATACTGGCCCGAGCGTTGCGACCGGCGCGGCCTTGGCGCCGGCCCGCGGATGAAGGACACTCGATGAGCGAAACCCGATGAACGAAATCTTGGGCTACCCCGATCCCGGCCTCGATCTGTCCGATGGTTTCAAGCCGCATACCTCGCATTGGGGCGTGTTCTCGGCGCGGCTCGGCAAGCAGGGTCTCGAAGTCCGGCCCTATGGCGGCGATCCCGATCCGAACGGCATCATCAATAACTTCCCCGGCGCGCTGCGCCACCAGGCGCGCATTGCCCAGCCTGCGATCCGCCGCGGCTGGCTCGAGCGCGGCCCCGGGCCCGACGATCGTCGCGGCCGCGACGAGTTCGTCTCGGTCAGCTGGGAGCAGGCGCTCGATCTGCTCGGCGGCGAGCTCGCGCGGATCCGCGACACGCTCGGCCCGGGCGCGGTGTTCGGCGGGTCCTATGGCTGGTCCAGCGCGGGCCGCTTCCATCACGCGCAGAGCCAGGTGCACCGCTTCCTCAACATCGCACTCGGCGGCTATGTCCGTTCGGTGAACTCCTATTCCTCAGGCGCGTCCTCGGTGCTGCTGCCACAGATTCTGACAGGCTACGAGGACATCACCAAGCGCAACGTCACCTGGGAGCAGATTGCAGCCGAGACCGACATCGTGCTGGCGTTCGGCGGCATGGCGCTGAAGAACTCGATGGTGGCCGGCGGCTCGATCAGCAAGCATGTCGAGCGCGGCGCGATGGAAGCGGCGCAGCGGCGCGGCTGCCGGTTCATCCTGGTCAGCCCGCTGCGCGACGATCTGCCTGTCGAGGCCGGCGCCGAATGGCTGACGGCGACACCCGGCACCGATACCGCGCTGATGATCGGCATCGTCCACACCCTGGTCAGCGAAGGCCTGCACGATCAGGCGTTCCTCGATCGCTACACCGAGGGCTGGCCGGAGTTCCTGCGCTATCTGACCGGCGAGAGCGACGGTGTGCCCAAGAGCGCCGAATGGGCCGCCGCGATCTGCGGCATCGACACTGAGGCGATCAGGACGCTCGCGCGTCGGCTTGCCGGGCGGCGTGCGCTGATCACCGTGTCGCATTCATTGCAGCGCGCCGAGCATGGCGAGCAGCCGGTGTGGATGGGCATGGTGCTGGCGGCAGCGCTCGGCCAGATCGGCCTGCCCGGCGGCGGCTACGCCTATTCGCTCGGCGCGATCGGCTATTACGGGCGTCGCGTCAATGCGGTGCCGGGACCGACGCTGGGGCAAGGCCGCAACGGCGTCGCCGACTTCATTCCGGTGGCGCGCATCGCCGACATGCTGCTCAATCCCGGCACCAGCTATCGCTACAATGGCGAGACGCGGACCTATCCGGATATCCGCCTCGTCTATTGGGCCGGCGGCAATCCGTTCCACCATCACCAGGACCTCAACCGCCTGCGCAAGGCCTTTGCGCGGCTCGATACGCTGGTGGTGCATGAGCTCGCATGGACCGCCACCGCGCGCCACGCCGACATCGTGCTGCCCTCGACCATGACGCTGGAGCGCGAGGACATCGGCTATTCCAGCAACGATCCGCTGATGGTCGCCATGCACCGGATCGCCGAGCCGTTCGGCCTTGCGCGCGACGACTACGAGATCTTCGCCGATCTCGCCGAGCGGTTAGGGGCCCGCGAGCCCTTCACCGAAGGGCGCACGTCGCGGCAGTGGCTCGAACATCTCTATGAGCCGACCCGTAAGGCGCTCGCCGCGCGCGGGCTCGAGGCCCCTCACTTCGAGGAATTCTGGGAACGCGGCAGCCTGGTTGTGCCGCAGCATCTCGACGACGGGGGCTCGCTGCGCCGCTTCCGCGAGGACCCCCTCGCGCGGCCGTTGCCGACACGAAGCGGCCGCATCGAGATCTTCTCGCAGAAGATCGCGGATCACGGCGATGCCGATTGTCCGGGCCATCCGGTCTGGCTCGAGAAGACCGACACGCCGACATCAGGTGCGCCGTGCTTCCTTGTCGCCAACCAGCCGGTGACGCGCCTGCACAGCCAGCTCGATTTCGGCGGCCATTCGCTAGGGGCCAAGCATCGCGGCCGCGAGGTCGCGTGCATGAACCCGCGCGATGCGACCGCGCGCGGCATCACTGAGGGCGACATCATCCGCATCTTCAACGCGCGCGGCGCCTGCCTTGCCGCGGTGCATGTCACCGACGGCATCGCGCCCGGCGTGGTGCAGCTGCCGACCGGCGCCTGGTACGATCCGATGGACCCCGAGGAGGAGGCCTCGCTCTGCGTGCACGGCAATCCGAACGTGCTGACCCGTGACATCGGCACGTCATCCTTCGCACAGGGCTGCACCGGCCAGCTCACGACCGTCGAGGTCGAGCGTTTCAACGGCAATCTGCCGCCGATCCGGGCGTTCGATCCGGCGTAGAGCATGATCCGGAAAAGTGCGAAGCGGTTTCGCGACAAACGCGTCGCGTTTGCGCGGAGATCACGAACAAATCATCGCTGGGCGCTGGATGGCGCCCAGCCGTTCGGCTACGGCATCACGAAGTTGTCCCTGAGTTCTGGATTTGCTGAGATGTACCTGAAAGCCCTGCTTCATCTTGCCGTCACTGCGATTATCGTGCTCGGCGCGTCCAGCGCATTCGCGCAATCGGCCGCCGAACCGGCCTATGGACCGGAACTACAGGGCTTCGACTATCCCTATCCGGTCGAGCATTATCGCTTCAGCTCGCAGGGGCAGGAGCTCGATATGGCCTATCTCGACGTCAAGCCGGCGACGCCGAACGGCCAGACCGCGGTGCTGCTGCACGGCAAGAATTTCTGTGCCGCGACCTGGGACGGCACCATCAAGGCGCTCAGCGGCGCCGGCTATCGCGTGATCGCGATGGACCAGATCGGTTTCTGCAAATCCAGTAAGCCCGAACGTTATCAGTTCACCTTCCAGCAGCTCGCCGGCAACAGCCGCGCGCTGCTGGCTTCGCTTGGGATCGAACACGCGATCATGGTCGGTCACTCGACCGGCGGCATGCTGGCGATGCGCTACGCCCTGATGTATCCGGAGGCCACCGACCGCCTGGTGCTCGTCGATCCGATCGGGCTGGAAGACTGGAAGGCCAAGGGCGTGCCCTGGCTCAGCCTCGACGGCTGGATGCAGCGCGAGACCCGCGTCACCGCGGACAGCATTCGCGCCTATGAGCGCGCCACTTACTATGCCGATACCTGGGATCCATCCTACGAGACGTGGGTGCAGATGCTGGCCGGCATGTATCGCGGGGAGGGCCGCGCCGCCGTGGCGTCGAGCTCGGCGCGGCTCTACGACATGATCGCGACCCAGCCGGTGTTCTACGAATTCGAGCAGATCAAGCCGCCGACCTTGCTGTTCGTCGGCGACAAGGACACCACCGCGATCGGCAAGGACACCGCGCCGCCGGAGATCCGCAAGACGCTCGGCAATTATCCGGTGCTGGGCAAGGAGGCCGCGAAGCGGATTCCGCATGCGCAGCTGATCGAATTCCCTGACCTTGGCCACTCGCCGCAGATCCAGGCGCCGGCGCGCTTCCACGCGGCGTTGCTCGGCTGGCTGCAGCATCCGGAAACCGGAGCGACGCTGGTCAAATAGCAACGCGAGACAAGCGGGCGACATCATGACGACAGCCGAGATGGTCAGCGTGTTCACGGTGGATGGGCAGGGCGGCAATCCCTGTCCGATCGTGGTCGATGCGAGCGGCATGAGCGCGTCCGAGATGCAGGACGTTGCCCGCCGCCATGGTCACGAGTCCGGATTCGTGTTGCCAGCGCAGAGCGACGATTTCGACGCCACGTTCCGCTTCTTCGTCCCGAACCATGAAATGGAGATGTGCGGCCACGCCACCATCGGCGCGCTCTGGCTGCTGGCGCGCCATGGCAAGCTGCCCGGCGATACGATCCGGATCTCGACGCGCAGCGGCCCTGTCACCGGCTTCATCAGCCGGGATCGCAACGGCGAGCCGAGTGTCGAGATCACCCAGCCGGCCGGGAAGACCGTTCCGCTCACCGATGGGCAGCGCGATGACGTGCTTCGGGCGCTCGCGGTCGGGCCGGATGCGATCGGCGCGCCAACGCCCTGCAATGCGGTCACATCGCGGATCAAGACCCTGATTCCGATGCGCTCTCCCGAGGCGCTGAATGCGCTGGATCCCGCCGCCGAGGCCGTCGAAGCGGTCTGCGGCCGGATCAGATCGACCGGGCTCTATCCATTCGCGGTGATCGACCAGAAGGCGCGTCTGTTCGAGGCGCGGCAATTCCCGCGCGCGTCCGGTTATCGCGAAGATGCCGCAACCGGCATCGCGGCCGCGGCGCTGGCGTTCGGTCTGCTCGATTATGGTCTGGTCGCGCCGAACGACGACGAGATTCGAATCCTGCAGGGCCGGGCGATGGGGCGTCTGTCGGAGATCCGCGTCCGCATCGGCTTTGCCGGCGGCCGTCCTGTCGGTTGCCTGCTCGGCGGCAATGTCGCGCTGATGGCTGCGCCGTCACACTGAATGAGCTAGCTCGATTCCGCGGCGCGCTTGGCGCGCTCCCGCGCGCTGGCGTGCACCGGCGACGATTTCCGAGCACCGGGGCCCGGATGCACATGGACCGCCTTCGCGCTCAGCGGCTCGCCGCATTCCGAGCAGACCATGACAGGGTCGAACATCTTCCCGCAGGTCTTGTGTTCGTGCAGCAACGGCCGGCCGCGCGCATCGACCATGTGGACGTTGCCCCAGTGCACGATCGACATGATGATCGGATAGAGATCGAGACCCTTCTGCGTCAGGATGTATTCGTAGCGCTTCGGCGCCTCCTGATAGGGAATCTTGCGCAGCACGCCGAACCGCACCAGCTTCTTCAGCCGGTCGGCGAGCAGATGCCGTGTGATCCCGAGCGATGCCTGGAAGTCATCGAACCGTCGGATGCGCAGGAAACATTCGCGCAGGATCAACAGGCTCCAGCGGTCGCCGATCACGGCCACTGTACGGGCCAGCGAGCACGGCTCCTCCTCGAGGGTATCCCATTTCATCGGCGTCTCCTGCGATCTGCGACGGCATCGCACATAAAATTCTAAAACAGAACTTACGTCATTTCAACAGGATGCCTACGCAATGGCCGCCACTCGGTCATTGGATGACAAATATCATATTGACAGTTCTAAAATAGAACTTATGGTCCGGGCCACGATCAACCGGGCGGCAACAGGCATTGCCGCCCATCGAAGGGAAGGGCGTTCCATGGCTGCTCCGCTCAAGGTCGAATTCCACTTCGATTTCGGAAGCCCCAACGCCTATCTCGCCGAGCTCGCGCTGCCCGGGATCGAGAAGCGCACCGGCGTCAAGTTCGACTACGTCCCGGTGCTGCTCGGCGGCGTCTACAAGGCGACCGGCAACATGTCGCCCGGCGAGTCGCTGCGCGGCATCAAGAACAAGCCCGAATACAACGCGCTCGAGACCGAGCGCTTCCTGCGCCGTTACAACATCACGAAATTCGCCATGAACCCGTTCTTTCCGGTGAACACGCTGGCGTTGATGCGCGGTGCGGTGGCCGCACAGTTTGAAGGCGTGTTCGAGCCCTATTTTCGCGCGGCTTACAACCACATGTGGGTTGAGCCCAAGAAGATGGACGACCCGCAGGTCTTCCGCGAAGCATTCCTGTCCTCGGGGATCGACATCGATCGTCTGATTGCCCGCGCCCAGCAGGACGACGTCAAGAAGAAGCTGATCGACAACACCAGCGACGCGGTCGCGCGCGGCTCGTTCGGATCGCCGACTTTCTATGTCGGCAACGAGATATTCTTCGGCAAGGACAAGGTACGCGAGGTCGAGGAAGAAATCGTCGCGCAGCTGGCTGCGGGGCAGCGCAAGACCGCGTGAGTGGAGAAATCCTCAACACAACAAGCCCGAAGGGTAGCGACAGGGAGGTTTCAGTGCAGGCGCCGATCCGGATTATCGAAGGAAGTGTGGAAGGCTTGCCGAACCGTATCCACGAGGTGATCGATCACCACGTCACGGCGACGCCGGATCATCCTGCGCTGGTCGACGACAACACGCAGTTGACCTATCGCGAGCTCGATCGAACGGTCGGCCGTGTCGCCGAGGCATTACAGGCGCTGGGCATCCGTGCCGGCGACCGCATGATGATCGTGAGCGAGAATTCGATTCCGCTGGCCTGCCTGCTGCTGGCGGCAAGCCGGCTCGATGTCTGGTCAATCGTGGTCAATCCGCGGCTGTCGCCGCGCGAGCTGGATCAGATCAGGGATCACAGCGGCGCCCGCCGTGTGTTGCTGACTGCCGATGTATCCCAAGAGGCGGCCGCGCATGCTGCGCGCTATGAGGCTGTTGTGCAGGATGTCGGCCCGCTCCGCGGCGTTGCCGTCACTGGCCTGAACCTGGCGACCACGGTTGAGCCGGTCGAGGCCGACGGCGCCAACCAGGTCGCGGTCCTGATCTACACGTCCGGCACCACGGGCACGCCGAAGGGCGTGATGCTGACGCATCGCAATCTGCTGTTCAGCGCCCGCGGCACCGCCGGCTTCCGCAAGATGGCGGCCGACGACGTGCAATATTGCGTGCTGCCGATCTCGCATATCGTCGGCATCTCGCTGCTGACGATGACCTTGATGGTCGGCGCCACCGTGCGGCTGGTCGCCAAGTACGACCCGGCCGCGCTGGTCAAGGCGATGGCCGAGGAGGGCATCACGATCCTGAACGGCGTGCCCGCCACCTATCAGCGTCTGCTCGAATACCGGCGCAATGCCGGCCTGCCGAAGCTCGATCGCGGCCGGTTGCGGGTGATCTCGGTGGCCGGCGCGCCACTCGACCTCGAGCTTAAATCCAGGGTCGAGCAGGAACTCGGGCTGCCGCTGCTCAATGGCTACGGCATCACCGAATGCTCGCCCGGCATCTCCGGTGTCCGGCCCGATAACCCGCGAGCCGACCACGCGGTCGGCGCCGTGATGCCGGGCCTCGAGGCAAAGCTGGTCGGCCGCGACCTCAAGCCGGTCGCGCCGGGCGAAGTCGGCGAGCTCCATGTTCGCGGCCCGAACGTGATGCGCGGCTATTATCGCGCGCCCGATCTGACCGCCAAGGCGATCGACCCCGACGGCTGGTTCAACACCGGCGATCTCGCTCGCTTCGAGAATGACATCCTCTACATCGTCGGGCGCACCAAGGAGATGATCATCCGCTCCGGGTTCAACGTCTATCCGGCCGAGATCGAGGCGGTGCTGAGCACGCACGACGCCGTGGTGCAGTGCGCCGTGGTCGGCCGCCCGGTTGAGGGCAATGAGGAGGTCATTGCCTTTGTGCAGCTGATCAAGGGTTCGACCGCCACCGTGCAGGACTTGATGGCCCACATCGCACCGCAATTGACCTCGTACAAGCGCCCGTCCGAGATTATCCTGATGGACGCGCTGCCCGCGACATCGACGGGCAAGCTGCTGAAGCACAAGCTCGCGGAATCGTTGCGCAGTTGAGCCTGCCGCGTCGCCCGCAACATCGTTCACTCGAACAAGACCGGAGTACACCATGCAGAAGAGAAACAAGACGGTGGCCGTCATTGGTGCCGGTGATTTCATCGGCGGCGAGATCGCCAAGAAATTCGCCTCCGAAGGCTTCACGGTCTTCGCCGGCCGCCGCAACGGCGACAAGCTCGCGCCGCTGGTCAAGGAGATCGAGGCTGCCGGTGGCGAGATTCATGCGCGCTCGCTCGATGCGCGCAAGGAAGAGGAAATCATCTCGTTCCTCAACGACGCCGACAAGCATGCGCCGCTGGAGGTCTGCATCTTCAACATCGGCGCCAACGTCAACTTCCCGATCCTGGAGACCACCGAGCGCGTGTTCCGCAAGGTCTGGGAGATGGCCTGCTATTCCGGCTTCCTGGCGGGGCGCGAGGCGGCGCGGCTGATGACAGCGCGTGGCGAGGGCAACATCTTCTTCACGGGGGCGACCGCGTCGCTGCGCGGTGGCAGCGGCTATGCTGCGTTCGCCAGCGCCAAGTTCGGCCTGCGCGCGGTGGCGCAGGCGATGGCGCGCGAGCTTGGTCCGAAGAACATCCATGTTGCGCATCTGATCATCGATTCCGGCGTCGATACGGCCTGGGTGCGCGAGCGCCGCGAGCAGCTCTGGGGCAAGGAGGCACTCGACAATCCCGACCTGCTGATGCCGCCGGCTTCGGTCGCGACGTCCTACTGGCAGCTCTACCAGCAGCCGAAGAGCGCCTGGACCTTCGAGCTGGAAATCCGCCCCTTCGGCGAGAAGTGGTAAGGAGCATTACAGATGGAGCTCGCGCTCTCTCCTGAAGACGCGGCGTTTCGTGACGAAGTCCGCGCCTTCATCAAGGATAACTACCCGGCGGAGATGCGCGTCCCTAATCCGGAGACCGATCTCTCCAAGGAGCAGATGCTGCTGTGGCATCGCATCCTTCACGAGAAGGGCTGGATCGCGCCGCTTTGGCCCAGGGAATACGGCGGACCCGGCTGGTCGATCACCCGCCGCTTCATCTTCGAGCAGGAGACGACGCGCGCCGGCACGATGCCGCCGCTGGCGTTCAGCGTCACCATGGTCGGTCCGGTCATCTACACCTTCGGCAACGACGCGCAGAAGAAGAGATACTTGCCGCGCATCCTGTCCGGCGAGGATTGGTGGTGCCAGGGTTATTCGGAGCCGGGCTCCGGCTCCGATCTCGCCACTGTCCGCACCAAGGCGGTGCGCGACGGCGACCACTACATCGTCAACGGGCATAAGACCTGGACCACGCTGGCGCAGCATGCCGACTGGATCTTCTGTCTGGTTCGCACCGATCCGGCCGCCAAACCGCAATCCGGCATCTCGTTCCTCCTGATCGACATGAAGTCGCCGGGCGTCACGGTGCGGCCGATCATCACCATCGACGGCTCGCACGAGGTCAACGACGTCTTTCTGGAGAACGTCCGTGTTCCCGCCGAGAATCTGATCGGCGAGGAAAACAAGGGCTGGACCTACGCCAAATTCCTGCTCGGCAATGAGCGCACCAGCATGGCCGGCATCGGCCGCTCGACGCGCTACATCGCGCGGCTGAAGAAGATCGTGAAGGCCGAGATCCCGGAAGACGATCCGGCGCATCTCGAATTCATCAGGGACATCGCTCGCGTCGAGCTCGACGTGCTGGCGCTGGAGGCGACCGAGCTTCGGGTCGTCGCCCAGATGGCGCGTGGCATCGATCCGGGACCCACGGCCTCGCTGTTCAAGATCCGCGGCACCGAGATCTTTCAGAATATCACCGAGCTGACCCATCGCGCGATCGGCAATGACGGCCTTGCGATCCGCGAGCATCCGGTCAGCGCCAATCGCTTCATGCCGGGCCCGGATTACGGCCACACGGCATCGGAGAAATATCTCAATTCGCGCAAGCTCTCGATCTACGGCGGATCGAACGAGATCCAGCGCAACATCATCGCGAAGGCGGTGCTTGGGCTCTAGAGCATGATGCTCAAACAGGGACCCAGAGCGCATCTCATCGCGCTCTAGCAGTAGCGGCACGAGAGGATCGGATGGATATCCAGTTCACGGAAGAGCAGGAATTGTTGCGGTCCAGCGTGCAGCGGCTGCTGCGCGACCGGTATGACTTCGATGCGCGCCGCAAGATCGTCGCCAGCGAGGAGGGCTTCAGCCGCAAGCATTGGGCTGAACTCGCCGAGCTTGGCCTGCTCGCGGCACCGTTCTCGGAAGCCGTCGGCGGGCTCGGTGGCGGACCGCTGTCGACCATGATCATCATGCAGGAGTTTGGCCGCCATCTCGTGGTCGAGCCGTTCGTCGAGACTGTTGTCGTTGCGGGTGGCCTGCTCGAGCAGGCAGGCTCCGACGCGCAGCAGCAGGCCCATATCGCCGACATCATCGCGGGATCGAAGCTGTGGGCACTGGCGTGGACCGAGAGGGGCTCGCGCTTCGATCTCGCCACCGTCACCACGACGGCCCGCCGGGAGGGCAACGACTATGTCCTCACCGGCGAGAAGACGGCGGTGATGGCGGCGCCCTGGGCAGATTATCTGATCGTCTCCGCCCGCACTTCGGGCCATCGCCACGATCGCGGCGGCGTCAGCCTGTTCGTGGTCGATCGCCGCGCCGCCAATCTCGATCTGCAGAGCTTCAGGACGATCGATGGCCGCCGGGCGGCCGAGATCAGCTTGCGCGGCGTACGCGGCGAACTGCTCGGCCGGGAAGGCGAGGGCGTCGCGGCGCTGGAAGCCTGCCGCAACCGGGCCATCGGCGCACTCTGTGCCGAGGCAGTCGGCGCGATCGGCGAGCTGAACGACGCGACACTCGACTACTCCAAGACGCGCAAGCAGTTCGGCGTAACGATCGGCAGCTTCCAGGTGCTGCAGCACCGGATGGTCGACATGTTCATCGCGCATCAGGAGGCGTTGTCCCTGATGCAGCATCTCAGCCTCAGCCTCAACGACGATGAGGCGGGCATCTCCCGGCTGGCTTCGGGCGCCAAATCCAAGATCGGCTATGCCGGCAAGTTCGTGGCCGACCTGGCGGTGCAGCTGCACGGCGGCATGGGCATGACCGACGAGCTCAATGTCGGCCACTACTTCAAGCGGATTTCCTCCATCAACATCCAGTTCGGCGATCCCGCCTACCACGTGCTGCGCTTCGCGCAGCTCGACGCGGTCGCATAAAGCCAGAGAGGCAAGCATGTCACAGGATGCAGTCATCGTTTCCACCGCGCGCACCGGCGTCGGCAAGGCCTATCGCGGCGCGCTCAACAACACCGACGGTCCGACGCTGGCCGGCCATGTGATGGCCGAGGCCGTCAAGCGCGCCGGCATCGCGCCCGGCGAGGTCGAGGACGTGGTGATGGGCTGCGCCATGCAGCAGGGCACCATGGTGATGAACGTTGCGCGCAAGGGCGCGATCCGCGCCGGCCTCCCGGTCACGGTTGCCGGCACCACCATTGACCGGCAATGCGCCTCCGGCCTGCAGGCGATCGCGGTCGCTGCGCGTTCGGTGATGCTCGACGGCGTCGAGATCGCGATCGGCGGCGGCATCGAGTCGATCAGCCTGGTGCAGAACGAGCACATGAACCGGTTCCACGCCGTCGACGACGAGCTGATGGCGATGAAGCCCGAGATGTACATGTCGATGCTGGAGACGGCCGAGGTCGTCGCCGAGCGCTACGGGATCGGCCGCGACAAGCAGGACGAGTATAGCCTTGAATGCCAGCGCCGCGTCGGCGCCGCATTGCAGGGCGGCCGCTTCAACGACGAGATCGTTCCGATCACGACGAAGATGGCCGTAGTCAACAAGGACACCAAGGAACTCAGCTTCCAGCAGGTGACGCTGGCGAAGGATGAAGGCCCGCGGCCCGACACCACGGCGGACGGACTCGCCAAGATCAAGCCGGTGTTCGAGGGCAAGACCATCAGCGCTGGCAATGCCAGCCAGCTCTCCGACGGCGCCTCGGCTTGCGTGATCATGAGCGACAAGATCGCCGCGCAGAAGGGCCTGAAGCCGCTCGGCATCTTCCGTGGCTTCGTCGCCGCCGGCGTCGAGCCGGACGAGATGGGCGTCGGCCCGGTTGCCGCGATCCCGCGGCTGTTGAAGCGGCACAATCTGAAGATCGACGACATCGATCTGTGGGAGCTCAACGAGGCCTACGCGGTGCAGGTGATTTATTGCCGCGACAAGCTCGGCATCGATCCGGACAAGCTGAACGTCAATGGCGGCTCGATCGCGATCGGCCATCCCTATGGCATGACCGGGGCGCGGCTCACTGGCCACCTCCTGATCGAGGGCCGGCGGCGCAAGGCGAAATACGGCGTGGTGACCATGTGCATCGGCGGCGGCATGGGCGCGGCCGGACTGTTCGAAATCATCCACTGATCGGCAACGCGGGAGAAACTTGTGAAGACAGCAATCACTGAACTGTTCGGTATCCAGCATCCGATCATCCAGGGCGGCATGCATTATGTCGGCTTCGCCGAGATGGCGGCCGCGGTGTCCAATGCTGGCGGCCTCGGCATCATCACCGGCCTGACCCAGCGGACGCCGGAGCTGCTGGCGAAGGAGATTGCGCGCTGCCGCGACATGACCGACAAGCCGATCGGCGTGAACCTCACCTTCCTGCCGAGCTTCACCGCACCGCCCTATCCCGAGTATATCGCGGCTATCCGCGAGGGCGGCGTCAAGGCGGTGGAAACCGCCGGCCGCAGCCCGGAACAATACATGCCGGCGCTGAAAGCGGCCGGCATCAAGGTGATCCACAAATGCACCTCGGTGCGGCATTCGTTGAAGGCCGAGAAGATCGGCTGCGACGCGGTCAGCGTCGACGGCTTCGAGTGCGGCGGTCATCCCGGCGAGGACGACATCCCGAACATGATCCTGCTGCCGCGCGCGGCGGACGAACTGACAATCCCGTTCGTGGCCTCGGGCGGCATGGCGGATGCGCGCAGCCTCGTCGCCGCGCTGTCGATGGGCGCGTCCGGCATGAACATGGGCACGCGCTTCATCGCGACCAAGGAGGCGCCGGTCCATGCCAATGTGAAGCAGGCGCTGCTCGATGCCGACGAGCTCGATACGCGCCTGGTGATGCGGGCGCTGCGCAACACCGAGCGGGTGCTCAAGAACAAGGGCGTCGACGAGCTGCTCGTGATCGAGCGCGAGAAGGGCGGCAAGCTCAAGATCGAAGACATCCACGAGCAGGTCGCCGGCGTCTACCCGAAGGTGATGATCGACGGCGAGATGGATGCCGGCGCCTGGAGCTGCGGCATGGTGGTCGGCCTGATCCATGACATTCCGACGGTCAAGGAGCTGATCGACCGCATCATGAGCGAGGCCGAAGCGATCATCCGGCAGCGGCTGACCGGCTTCCTCGACGGCAAGTTTGAAACCACGGCGGCCCGCGCGGTCGCCTGACGGGAGAGTGCCATGACCGAGCATGTCAAAGTGGAGGTCGCCGCCGGCGTCATGACGCTGACCTTGCAGCGGCCCGAGAAGAAGAACGCGCTGACCGGCGCCATGTATGACGCGATGTCGAATGCGCTGAAGCAGGCCGAGGCGGATCCATCCGTCCGCGTGATCCTGTTCCAGGGCGACGGCGACAGCTTCACCGCGGGCAACGACCTGGCCGACTTCGCGAGCCAGGCGCGCGGCGAGAGCGCGGTCGACAGCCCCGCGCATCGCTTCATCGAGACCATCAGCAAGGTCGGCAAGCCGCTGGTCGCGGCCGTGCAGGGCAATGCGGTCGGCGTCGGCACCACCATGCTGCTGCATTGCGACCTCGTTTATCTCGCCGAGAACGCACGGCTGATCACGCCGTTCGTCAACCTCGCTCTGGTGCCGGAGGCGGCCTCGAGCTGGCTGCTTCCCTTAAGGATCGGGCACGCGCGCGCCTATGCGATGTTTGCGCTCGGCGAGCCGATGGATGCACAGGGCGCGCTGGCATCCGGTCTCGCCAATGCCGTGGTGCCGCAGGCCGATCTGCGCAAGAAGGCGCATGACGCGGCGGTCGCGTTGACCAAGCGGCCGGCCGGTTCGCTCAGCCTGACCAAGAAGCTGATGCGCGAGCAGCAGCGGATCGCGGCGCAGATCGCCGAGGAAGGCGTGTTGTTCAAGGAGCGGCTGACGACGCCGGAGGCGCGCGAGGCCTTCGCCGCCTTCGCCGAACGGCGCCAGCCTGATTTCACCAAGCTGTCGGTCTGACCGGCAGCGCAACTCACGGACACATCGAGGGAGTGAACAGCATGGGCGTCGTCGGCAGCCATCAATATCCCAGCATGGAATCCGTGATCTACGGCAAGCCGGCAGCCGAGGCGCTGCGCGAGGAGGCCGAGCGGCTGGGCGCGAAACGCGTCTATCTGATCGCCAGCCGCACGCTGAACACCACGACCGACGAGATCGAGAAGATCCGCAAAGCGCTCGGCGATCGCCATGCTGCGACCTTCGATGGCGTGCCGCAGCACACGACGCGGGATGTGGTGACCCAGATCGCACGGCAGGCAAGCGAAGCCAAGGCCGATCTCATCGTCGCGATCGGCGGCGGCTCGGTGGTCGATGCCGCGAAGATCGTGCTGATGTGCATGGAGCACGAGATCTTCGAACCTGATGGCCTCGACGGCTTCGAGACCACGCCGGACCGCCGCTTCGGCCCGTTCCGCACGCCCAAGGTCCGGATGATCGCGATCCCCAGCACGCTCTCGGGTGGCGAATATAACTCCGGCGCGCTGGTCACCGACACCGGCCGCAAGCTGAAGCAGATTTTCAATCACCCGATGATGATGCCGCGCAGCATCATCCTCGATCCCGCGATCACCAGATACACGCCGGAGAAGCTTTGGCTCGGCTCCGGCACGCGCGCGATGGATCACGGCATCGAGGCGATCTGCTCCAGCCGGCCCAACGTGCTGGTCGATGCGGTGTGCCAGCAGGGACTGCGCTATCTGCATCACGGCCTGCTGCGTACCAAGGCCAATCCCGACGACGAGGCGGCGCGGCTGAGCTGCCAATTGGGCTCGTGGCTGTCGGCCTTCGGATTGCAGTCGCGGGTGCCGATGGGCGCGAGTCACGCCATCGGCCATGTGCTCGGCGGCACCTGCGACGTCCCGCATTACTTCTGCACGGCAGTGATGATGCCGAGCGTGCTGCGCTACAACCGCCCCGCGACGGAAGCCGCACAGCAAGCGATCGCCGCCGCGCTTGGTGCGCCCGGCCGCGACGCGAGCGAGGCATTCGCCGGCTTCATCGCGGAGCTCGGCCTGCCGCGGCGGCTTGCCGATGTCGGTGTCGCCGAAGACCGCTTCGAGCTGATCGGCCGGAACGCCATGCTGTCGATCTTCACCCGGACCAATCCGCAGCCGATCCGCGAGCCCGGCGACGTCGTCAAGATCCTGAAACTGGCCGCCTGAGGCAACAGCACCCGGAGCAGCCACCATGGCCGCCTTGCGCATCTTCTCCTATCTGCCGAACCCGCGGGTCTGGAAGGCAACCATTGCGGCGCGGTTCTGCGGCGTCGACGTCGAGGTCAGGGGCGCGTCCGGCAAGGAGTTGCGCGACTGGCTGTGGGACTACGATGCCCGTCCGCTGGCGGAGCAGGAACGCGCCGAGCTCGCCTCGCTGGCGCGGACCGGCCGGGTCGGCCTGACCGGCGCGCAGCTCTTCAAGACCGATGCGTTCATGGCGGCGCAGCCGTTCGGCAATGTGCCGGCCGCGTTCGGCGCCGACGGCAAAGTCGGGATATTCGAATCGAACAGCATCATGCGGGCAGTGGCGCGGCTCGGCGAAGCGAAGTTTCCGCTGTACGGACGTGACGCCTATGAGGCGTCCAGGATCGACAGCTTTCTCGACGTCAGCCTGGTCTTCGCGCGGGACACGCAGATCTATCTGCTCGCGCTGTCGGGCGGCACGGTCGATGCGGCCATTCATGCCCGCGCCAAGGATGCGTTCGCGATCTATGCCTCGGGGATCGAGCAGGCACTGTCGCCACGGCGAGAGGCGCTGGTCGGGAACGGCATCTCGATTGCCGACATCTGCCTTGCCGCCGAGCTTGCGCTGTTCATGAACGAGCATGGGCGGGCCGAGCAACTGCGCAAGCAGGGGCTGGAGAAAATACTGCATCCCGGCGTACGGGACGAATATCCGCTGATGTTCGCTCACTTCGCCCGGCTGGTCGAGCACGCGCATTTTAGGCCGGACCTCAAGCCTTACGTCGAGAAGCTGCTGTCGAAGGCGGCCGCTTGATCTCGAGAATGATTGGCTGCAACGCGGAGGATTGACTGCATGACCGCACCCGTCTGTCTGATATCCGGCGTTGGGCCCGGCACCGGTTCGGCACTCGCCAGGAGGTTCGCTGAAGGCGGCTATCGCGTCGCGCTTCTTGCCAGGAACGACGAGCGTCTCGCCGCGCTCGAGAAGCAGTTGCCGGGTGCAAAGGCCTATCGATGCGATGTGTCCGACCCTGTGCAAGTCGAGGCGGTGGCGTCGGCCGTGGAGCGCGATCTCGGCAATCCCGGCGTTGTGATCCACAACGCCGTCGGCGGGGCGTTCGGCACCTTCCGCGAGATCGATCCGCAGATTCTCAATCGCAACTTCCAGGTTAACACGATGGGCCTGTTGTACCTGGCGCGGCGATTTACTCCCGCGATGATCGCTGCCGGCAAGGGCGCCATCGTTGCGACCGGCAACACCTCGGCGTTGCGCGGCAAGGCCGGTTTCGCCGGTTTCGCGCCGACCAAGGCGGCGCAGCGCATCCTGGCCGAAGCGATGGCGCGCGACCTCGGGCCGCAAGGCGTCCACGTCGCCTATCTCGTGATCGACGCGGTGATCGATCTGGAATGGACGCGAAAGCGCTGGCCGGAGCGGCCGGACGACTTCTTCATCAAGCCGCGCGCGATCGCGGACGAGGTCTGGCACGTCGCCCATCAGGACCGCAGCGCGTGGTCGTTCAACGTCGAGATCAGGCCGTTCGGCGAAGCCTGGTAGACGCCGCGCGGCGGTCGCAAGCGCCGTTTAATTCATAAGCTCAGGGGGAATTCATGTCGTTGAAGACGTTTGCCGTGTCCATTGCGATGCTGGCGGCCGTTGCCGCAACTGCGGTCCGCGCCGAAACGCCCGGCGTCTCGGAATCGGAAATCAGGATCGGGGCGACGTTCCCGTTCAGCGGCCCGGCGTCCCCGCTCAGCAATACTGGCAAGGGCCTGATCGCCTACGTGCATTCCATCAATGATCGCGGCGGCATCAACGGCCGCAAGATCAACCTCATCACCTATGACGATGCCTATTCGCCGCCCAAGGCGGTGGAGCAGACCCGCAAGCTGATCGAGAGCGACGAGGTGGCGTTCCTGTTCAGCCCGCTGGGGACACCCGGCATCGGCGCAACCATCAAATACGTGACCGCGAAGAAGGTGCCGCACCTCTTCGTCGTCAGCGGTGTGACCAAGTTTGCCAACTTCGCCGAGTTTCCGCTGACCACCACGGGGCTACCGAGCTACAACACCGAAGGAAAGATCTACGCCAAATACATCTCCCAGACGGCGCCCGACGCAAAGATCGCGATCCTCTACCAGAACGACGATCTCGGCCGGGACTTCGTGGCCGCGTTCAAGGAAACCCTGAAGGGTGAGTTCGACAAGAAGGTGGTGACCTCTCCCTATGAGGTCACCGAGCCCACGATCGAATCCCGCGTGGTGACGCTGAAGGCGTCGGGCGCCCAGGCATTCCTGATCGCCGGCACGCCGAAATTCGCGGCACAGGCGATCAAGAAGGCGAGCGAGATCGGCTGGACGCCGCTCACCATCGTCAATTACGTGTCGAGCTCGGTCTCGGCGACGATCGTGCCGGCCGGCGCGGATAAGGCAGTGGGCGTCGTCGTGGCGACCATTACCAAGGATCCCAACGACAAGAAATGGGCCGACGATGCCGGCATGAAATGGTATCGCGCCCATTTCGAGAAATATCTTCCCGGCGCCGATATCGGCGACAACAACTACCTGTTCGGGACCCAGCAGGGCCAGATTCTGGAGCAGGTGCTGAAACAGTGCGGCGACGACCTGTCGCGCGAGAACATCGTCAAGCAGGCGCGCAACATCAAGGGGCTGGTGCTGCCGACCTTGATGCCGGGCATCACGATCAACACCGGCCCCGCCAACAGCATGGCCTATACGCAGCTTCAGCTGCAGCGCTGGACCGGAAGCTCCTGGGAACAGTTCGGCGGCGTGCTGAGCGCCGAGCCGAACTGAGCCGCCACATCGATTGTGGGCTAGTAGAGCCGTCGTGCGATCGGCTTCGCCAGCGCACCATGCCAACCCCATTGCGATGATGGGCCGCTCGACCGCAGGCTCGCCAGGAACGCCGTGGTCTTCGGCTGCACCCGCGAGCCGTCGATCACCTCGAGCTGGCCGCAGCGGTTGAGCGTGTGGAGTTTGCGCCCGGTCCATAGCGGCCCGGGCTTGAGCAGATGTCGAACGGCCTGCTTGTAGGTCGTCGGCGACAGTTCGAGCACTTCGGCAAGTCCGAGCGCCGCGCCGTATCCATTGGTGCAGTCCTGCACCGGCCGCCACAGTTTTCCATTGACGGTCACGAAGTTGCCGGCAGGTCGCGTGGTCGCGCGATCCATCAGGATCGGGTTGGCCGCATGCGGCTGCCAGGGGCCGAGCAACTGCCCGGCGTAATAGATCGCCAGCGTGTCGGAATATCCGCCGGTGCCGTCGCGCCAGGCGCCGAACATGTAATGGAGGCCGTTGTGCTGCGTGATCGTCACGTCGGCAAGTTCGAGGCCGGACAGCAGCGTCGAATGCCGCTCCCACTTGTCCGGAAAGCGGATGCATTTGTAGATCGGAACGTCCCGATGCGCGGTGCTTTCCGGGATCATCCAGAGCTCGCCATTGTCCTCGATCAGGAACGGGTAGGACAGATGCCAGGGCTCTTCGAGCACCGGCATCGCCGTGCCGATCGGCCCGCTGCCGTCGAATTCCATCGCGGAAATGATGCCCTTGCCGGTCCGGTGGTCGAGGTCCTCGAAGAAGACGAACGTCCTGCCCTGCCATTTCACTGGGAACGGATCGGCATAGAAGTGGTTGCCGGGATCGCCGAGCACGTTCCAGGCAGGTCCCGAGAGGTCGCCGGTGCGCCAGATATCCGTGTTCCCGGCGAAGCGCCAGCCGACATGCCAATGCGGCGCGTAGCAGCACAGGCGATAGATTTCCTTCGCGATTGAAGCCGCCACGCCGCGCACGACAATGGGCGCAGGATTTGGCGTTGCACCGCCGCTCGCCGGAGCTGCCAATTGCGGCACCAGCCGCGGAGCCCCTGAGAGTATCGGCGGCAGCATCGACAGCGTGCGCGCCATCACCGCATCGAGCCCGCCGCTCAAGCCAGCCGCGATTTCCGCGGAGGGATGGCCGCGGTCCATCACCGAGCCGTCGAGCTCATTGACGATTTCGATCACCGGCAGATCACCGGCGAGAATGGCCGCCAGCGCGGCACTTTCTCCCGTGCGGCCGTTGAAGCGTGGACGGAGATAGAGCTTGGCGGCGCAGCTCGGATCCCGCATGGCACTGGTGAAGTCGACCACCACGTCGGGGTTGCCGGCGCGCGGACGCTGCGGGATCGTCTTCAACGGGTCGGCGCCGCCGGTCTTGCCCTTGCGCAGGACGATGCGCTCGAGCTCGAACAGCATGTCGAGGCCGGCGGGGCGGGGCTCCGGCGTCGTGGTCCAGGCGATTTGAACGGGAATATCCTGATCGTTGACGCGCAACGACTCGCGGCACATCCAGAGCCGCGGCTGCGCGCGATCGCAGCGAAACTCGATAATCATGGCCAGCCCAACTTCCTAGTGCGCGTCCGCCCCCACAGCGTCGCCGAGAATGCGGACGTATTCCTCTATCATGGCATCCAACGAATAGCGCGACTTCAGGCCGACGGCGCTTTGCCGCAGCTGGTCGCTCAGCACGCGATCGGTCAGGACCGTCGACACGGCGGCCGAGAATTCGGCCTCGTTCCAAGCGTCAACGAACACCGCTGCGGGCTGTCCCTGGCAGGACAGCACCTCGCGCAGCACTGGGAGATCGTTGACGACGCAGGGAATGCCGGCGCTCGCGGCTTCGACCGCGGCAAGGCCGAAGGTTTCGGCCTGCGTCGGGAAGACGAACACGTCGAGGCAAGCCAGGAAATCGGCCATCTGGCGCGGTGGAATCTCGCCGATGAAATGCAGCCTGTCCGAGACCTTTAGCTCATCCGCCAGGGCTCTCAGCCGCCCTTCATCCGCGCCCTGGCCGGCGAGCGCAAGGTGCCAGGATGGATCGGCAGCCAGCAGGCGAATTGCCGCATCGAGCCGCTTGTGCGGGTGCAGCCTTGCCGCGCAGCCGAGCAGGGTACGGTCCGGCGGCAGCTTGAACTGCTGCCGCGCAACATCCTTCGGCAGGCTGTGCGACTTGTCGTCGAAGCCGTGCGGGACGTGCTTCATGCGCGACCGATACGGAGCGGGATAGCGTGCGTATTCACGCTCCATGTCCCGCGAGTTCAGCGTGATGCACTGGAAGAAACCGGTAGAGCCCATGATGATGTCGGCAGCACGCACCGGCATGCTCATCGAGAGCGCCGAGGATACCTGGTTCGCGATCACGGGGGCGCGGCTGACGAGGCGCGACACACCGCCGCCGATCACGTTGCCGAAGTGCTGGAAGGTCAGGACGACGTCGGGCTTGAAGGTCCTGAGATGGCCGGCAAGCGCCCACAGCATGCGCAGCAGCGCCACCGGATTTCCCGGACGGGTCTGCGCGCAATAGAACGTATTGGGCGGCTCGTCGAAGGAATCCGATTTGCGGTAGAAGAACAGGTTGGCGACATCGTAGCCGCGGGCGGTGAGGCCGGCGCCGAGCAGCCGCGAAATCTCCTGCGCGCCGGCGTTCTCGGCCTGGGTCTGCACCAGGACAACGCGCAGCTTTCGCTTGCTCTCGTTCGGTCGATCGCGTGATGCGGTCGATGCCTCGCGCAACTCTGTGCTTGGCGTGCGTTGGAGCACGGATTCCTCACCCGTCGAAGGAGTGGATTTGTCTCCTTCGTTTCTGCGCGCGTAACTATCACGGGAGGCGTGCTCGTGCATCGAGTAGCGCGTGTTGAGGTTATTGCTCATTTAGCAATCAGACATGTGTCAGCAATCGAGAGCTATTGTCTCACGGATAGGGTACAGCCGGCTCGTTAACTAATTGGTTACGGCGACGCAAAGAGGGGGTAACCGGCGATTAACCATAGATATTTACGTTGGGGCAGTACTGTCAGTTGAATTCGAGTCAGAACCCATGAAGTTCGGTAGCCGCATAGGCCCGAGACGTTCCGAAGTCACGGAACCCGCAGCGTCGTGGGAAACTGCCGGCGTGCCGGCTGGCCAATCTTCGGCGGAAACCACCAAGGGCGTCCTTAGCATTCCAGGCGTGGTGGCTTTTTTTCGTGAGAAAGGTCAACGCATCCTGATGCTCGCCGCGGTCATCTTCGCGGTCGGTATCATCTTGTTGATGTTGATCCCGGCGCGTTACGCCGCGACGGCGCTCGTCGTCGTCGACCCGCGCGAGCAGCGCGTAACCGCCGACCAGGACGTCCTGCCGGGGATCGGTCAAGACGCCGCAGCTCTGCAAAGCTACGTCGAGATCGCCAAATCCGATGGATTTCTCGGGCCGTTGATCGATCAGCTCAAGGTCGCCGAGGACAGCGACATCTCCGGCGGCAAAACCGACGCGACGCGCCTGCTCGACCGGTTTCGCAGCCGGCTCGATATCTCAAGGCGCGGATTAACCTATGTTATCGCCATCAAGTTCACGTCCAACAATCCGCAGCGCGCCGCGTACTACGCCAATGCGGTGGCCGAGGCCTTCGTCGCAAGCCAGCGCGGGACGCGCAGCGTGGCAACCGACGAGGCCGCCGACTGGCTGAAGAGCCGGCTCAAGACCTTGAACGACCGGCTGCGATCGTCGGAAGATGCCGTTGCCAAGTTCAAGCTCGAGCACCGGATCGTCAACGCCGGCAAGGAATCCACCACGCAGCAATTGCGCGTCACCGACCTGACGCAGCAGGTCGCCGCGGCGCGCGCCCGCAGCGAGGAAGCCAAGGCACGCTATGAGCAGCTGCAGCGCGACCTGAAGGCCAATGTCGACGGGCCGGTCAAGCAGGATCTGCTGAGTGCGCTGCGTGCCCAGCGCTCCGCGCTCAACGACCAGATTGCGCAGAAGCGCGGGGTGCTCGGCGATCGTCATCCCGACCTCGTGATGGCGCTCAGCCAGTTGAGCGATCTCAACCGGCAGATCGAGATCGAGCGCAAGAAGAACATCGACACCGCTAAGTCGGAATACGAGGCGCAGCGCGACCAGCAGAAGGCGCTCGAAGAGCAGCTGAAGGCGGCCGAGCAGCAGATCCTTGTCGACGGCCAGGCGCTGGTCAAGCTGCAGGAATTGCAGCGCGATGCCGATGCCAACAAGAATATCTACGAGCAGTTCCTGTCGCGCTACAGGACGACCGACGAGCAGCGCGGTCTTCAGAACTCGCAGACCAAGGTGGCATCGCCCGCGACGCCGCCGGTGCGTTCGACGCTTCCGCCGCTTCCCCTGTTGCTCGTCGCGCTCGCGATCGTCTCGCTGCTGACGTCGACAGCGATCGTCGCCGTGCCCGGCCTCGATCTGAAGCAGCTCCCGATCAAGAGCATTCCGCCGCTTCGCAGAGCCGAGGCGCCCGCACCGGCACCGACGCCGGCCGCGCCGCAATCTGCATTGCCGCCGGGCTTGCCGGTGCTGGCCCGCATCCCCAACATGGTGTCGCCAGATGCAGTCAGGAGCGTCTGGCAGACCCCGATTTCGGCGACGGCCGAGCCCGATCTCAGTCCGCATCTTCAGTTGCTGATCGAGAACATCGAGCAGCTTCCGGGTGAGCACGGCAAGGTGGCGCTGCTGCTGTCGGTCGAAACCGGTGCGGGCGGCAGCACCGTCGCACGGTCGCTCAACCGGTCCGCCGTCACGAACGGGATGCTCAGCGTCCTGATCGAGATGGAAACCAGCCGCGCCGAAGCCGCGCCGCCGCAAGGTGCGGGGATCATCAAGGCCGATCTGCCGTCGGTCGTCGAACTGCTCGGCGCCAGCTGCAAGGCGCCGCCCTATCCGCAGGACGACATTCGCGCCGATTTCGGCCTGATCATCGTCGACGCGTCGTCGCTTGCCATGCAGCCGGCCGCGGTCGCGGTGGCCGCCCAAGCGGACCTGGTGATCCTCGTGGTTCGCGAGGGCGCCGCCAACACGGCTGCGATCGGCAAGACGCGGGCCGATCTGTCCAGGTTCGGTTCGGTCCCGATTGCGCTCGTCGTCAATCGCGTGGCGGCCAATGCCGCGGTCAGCAACCCGCAGCGCGAAGCCCTGGGATTGGCAAGCTGAAGCGCTGGATACGCGTTTTCTTCACGCGAACCGGCGCCCGCTACGCTTGAAAACCCCCTAGTCCTTGCTATCCGCAACACGGACTGCGTAAGCGCCAGCCTTCGACGACGACAGATGCGACAGCACCAGAATTGACGGGTCGACGCCGGTCCGCCGGCGGCACAGCACATTGAGCGCGATGGTGGCGAGCACCAGGGAAACCGTCGCCGAGATCGCCGCCCCGAGCACGCCGAGCCAGGGGATCAGCACGACAAATCCGACCAGCCGCAACGCCACGTTGGCGGCAACAACAGGAACATAATCGCGCTCATGCCCGGTCAGCTGCAGGACCGCGGCCGACGGCCCGCCGGCCGCCTGGAAGGCCGTTCCGATCGCGAGCACGATCAACACCCACTGCTGCGCGGCGAAATGCGGTCCGAACAGGCCGAGAAGGTAGGGGGCGCCGACCCAGACGATGACGAGCCCGCTGAGCACGCAGAGCGCGGTCACCTCGGCCATCAGCTTCAGCGTATGTTCAAGCTCGCGGTGATTTTTGCTGAAATACAGCGAGGGCAGCCGGCGTGCGCCGAACGTGTAGAGCGCGGCCGAAAGCATCGCGAAGATGTTGGCCAGGCGCGAGGCCGCGAAATAGACGCCCGCAGTAGCTGGATCCAGCATCCAGTAGACCAGGATGACGTCGAAATACTGGTTCGCCGCTTCGAGAATCGATGCGAGCCAGAAGCGGAACGCGCTGCGGTTCCAGCGCGATGTCTCGAAACGCGCCGTGACCCTGCGCAGATTCGGCAGCACGCGCACGATCGACACGATCTGCACGACCAGCCCCAACGCCATCGCGACCGTCATCGCGGCGAACAGTTCGGCGGGGGTGAGCTGGCGGTGGCCGAACAGCGCCGCGATCAGGACCAGGACAATTGCAACCCGCCAGAAGAATTCGCGATTGCCTTCGCCCATCAGGATGCTGACCAGTGATCGTGCGATCTGGCTGCCGAGCATCAGCCCGGCATTGACGGCGGTGAACGCCGAGACGGAGAGGATCAAGAGCCACCATTCGCCGCGAATGCTTGCCACCGCGGCGATCGCGGCGATCGAGATCAGCATTCCGATCGCCGAGTACTTCAGGCTCGACAGCAGCACACCCTTGGTGAACTCGGCCTCGCCGCGTACCTCGTACTCATTGAGGAAGCGAACCAGCAGCAGCTCCTGGCCGACCAGGCCCACGACCGCGGCGATCTGGGCGATGGAGAGCAAGGTTGCGAAGTCTCCGAACGCGTCAGGCGTCATCGTCCGCGCCGCCAGCGAGAACAGGGCGAACGCGAGTCCGCCGCTGCCAACCTTGAGCAGGATGGTCCCGGCAACGCCGCGCGTGACGTCGCGCCGTAGCATTTGGAGAACAGAGGCAATCACCAGAGGCGTCTCAATATCCTGTCAGGCTGTTGACCGTAGCAGTCGGTGAGGTCGGGAGTGTTAATGTTCTCTTGCTAAAAATCCGTTCCTTCCAACCGGCCTCCAGGCGCCACGCGGTCGTGAACCTGGCCAATATGTCGCGCTGCTCCATTCTGGAACGCTGACGTCCTCACTGTGTCCAAACGGCGCAGATCGGATTTTTCCACGCCGTCCGGTTCGACAGTGTGGGCCGCGTTGGTTGAAGCCGCGTTAGCGCGTCAACGGCACGGTCGAAACACCACGGCCACGCAATTGCTCCGCCAGCCTGCTGCGGAGCGTCGAAAACATCAGTTTCATGACCGCCGTGGTTGCAAGCCATGTGCCGGGAAGCGGCTGATCGCGATGGGGCGTTGCCGTTAACCTCAACAGTGGAACTTGTTGTGTCCGTTCTGCAAGGCGGCAGGGCAGGCAAGGAAATTGCAGTTCCGTGGCCAATTAGCCGTCGGAGCGGACAAAGATGATTGCCGAGGAATGCATGACCCAGCCGATCGCACCCTGCGAGGCTGAAACGATCGAAGCGGACGTCGCCATTGTTGGCGCCGGTCTGGCCGGCTCGCTCGCGCGGGCCGTCCTTACGCGTGCCGGGTATCGGGTCGTCCTGATCGACAAGCGCTCGATCCCGCCGGATGAATTCCGGGTCGAAAAGATTGCCGGGCGGCAGATCGATATCTTCCGTCGCCTGGGCTTCATCGACGACCTCGAGGCCATCGCCTCGTCCTATGACCGGGTGCTCAACATCAGGGACGGCAAGCTGGTCGATATCGGCGTCGGCCGGTCCTACGGGATTTCCTATGCCAACCTCGTCGACATGGCCCGCGGCCTGACGCCTGATGCGTCGGGCTTCCTGCTCGACCAGGTGACCCATGTCAGCTGCAGCGCGGATCGTCAGCAACTGACGCTGGCCTCCGGAAAGCGCGTCGTCTCCCGCCTGGTCGTTCTGGCCACCGGCATGGCGGGCGCGCTTGGCTACAATCTCGGAATGCGCCGGCAGGTGCTCGCCGAGCGCCACTCGATTTCGTTCGGGTTTACCATTGCAAAGCCGGACAAGGCGCCGTTCGGCTTCGACGCGCTGACCTGCTACGGTAAGAAGGCGGCTGACGGCGTCGACTATCTCAGCCTGTTTCCGATGTCGGGCGGCATGCGCGCGAACCTGTTCATGTTCCGCGATCCGACCGATCCGATCATGCGCGAGCTGCGCCGCGACACCAGGCGGACGCTGCTCCGTCTGATGCCGGGACTGCAGACCTACCTCGGTGATTTCGGGATCGTCGGCCAGGTGCACAACTGGGTCATGGACCTGTCGGTGACCGAGGGCCATCTGCAGCCGGGCGTCGTGCTGATCGGCGATGCCTACCAGACCAACTGTCCTGCGGCCGGAACCGGCGTGAGCCGCCTGCTGGTGGATGTCGAGCGTCTCTGCACCGAATATGTGCCGCGCTGGCTCGAGACCGACGGCGTGGGCACGGAGAAGATCGCGCAGTTCTATTCCGATCACGACAAGCTTGCCGCCGACCGGCATTCACTGCAACTGGCGCGCTTCCGCGAGGCTTTGACCGCCAACACCGACGTACGCTGGACCATGCAGCGGAAGCTGCACTTCCTGCGCCGCATGATCACGCATCAGGTGGACCAGATTCATCCGGGATGGGTCATGCGCGTCCGCAGCGCGCTTCGGTAAAGGGACGGTAGGCTTTTCCAGCCGGCCTTACCGCGTACCGGTCGAGGTGCGGATCGGCCTGAGGTCGGTCACCCGCTTCGCCGCCTGCTTGATCCAGGGCGCCTGCTTCAGCGCAAACAATGCAAGCGATCCGGCCGCACTGCCGGCCTGCGTCACGCTCGACATCGGCGTGGGCTGGCCGCCGAACTGCATCTTGTAGGGCTCGTCACCGATGGTGAAATCCAGCACCCGGTCTCCGCGCTCGATGCAATCCTTGGCAACACTTTCGAACGTCAGCGCGCCGATCGACTGGCTCTTGTATCCCTCGATGTCGAAAGCTGTCATGACGACGAGCAGGCTGCCGCGGTGGGCCAGCCCAAGGGCGGTGGCGATGACCTCGCCATCCATCTTCATGGCATAGAGCCGGGTAAAACAGCCCATGCCGCGAAGCGCCACGCTCGAGTAGAAATCGAAATATTCCGGACGCTGCAGCAGGTCACCGTCGCCGTGTGCCTGGAAACGCGGGCCGCGAAACTTCCTCATCACGTCCATGGCCTCGCCGATGGAAGCGCCGTCGTTGCAGCATGAAAAGGTGAGCGTGCCCTTTTTGAGGATCTGGCGCCATTTCTTTGCCAGTTCCTTCTGATAGGATTTTCCCAGCGCGTTGATCCGCCATTGCTCGAACGGCGCGACCAGGACCGTCGCATAGGCATTGGTGTCCATCAGGCTGCGGTGAGGCGCCCCGAGCAAATTCTCGATCGGCATCCTGGCATCGAGCAGCTTGGGAATGCGCAGCAGGTCGAACGGCCGGACCAGTTTGCGAAGCTTCTCGCAGGCCTGCCGGTCCTGCAGCAGGTCGGCGAATGTCTCCGCCGTGCAGACCGGCGACAAATAGTCGGACACGCGAAGGTCCGCGAATTCGACCGTGCGCATCGGGCCGCGCCGCACGCGCAGCAGCGGCAGCACGGCCGCAAGCGCGCTGTTCGTGCGATGACGGACGACGACGACCAACGGCTTCGCTGCCGCGGCGGGAGCGAGCTTGCGATAGAGCGTGTCCAGCCATAACGGATGCTGGAAGGCGGTCGCGTCCGAGCCTTCAAACAATGTCGCGTATTCTTCAGACAGGAAGTCGAATGCGTCGTCGATGCACACATCGAACGCGTCATCATTCTTATTCATGTGAAACCAAACAAACTGAGTTTTAAAAGCGCCGGTCAAGCCAGCGCGTCGCCGTTATAGCAAGGCTGATGACCTCGGGCACCGGTAGAATACGATTTGTATTAATGTAGAGCGTGGACCTTTGCGCAGTGTTGCTGCGCGAACGTCGCCGGCCTCGCGGAATCCAGCGTGATGCTGTCGCCGTGCCCGGCGGCCGGCATCGTTAACAATTTCTCTACGGCCTGTGTCGAATCAGACTGCTGCGGCGATATCGCATGTGGTCTGGACCGGATATTGCAGTTATGGGCACGTAAGTCCTGGAGCCCTGCTGAAATGTTGACGAACAGCCAAAAAGCCCGCGTTTCCGACGCAATTTCGCCTGCGCAGGCCGATCGCGAGCGGCCTCGGCGTCTCAATTCGGATATGGCTGCTCCATCTGTCCGGATTTGCAACACTTCGAGCGCCGGGCAGCCGGTTTTCTCCACGGATGTGTCAGCCGGATCATCGATGCCGAACGGTGTGCTGGAGCGGCGCACCAATCCCGTCGGCAGGGCTGCGACCGCCAGCGTTGTGCGGGCGACCATCGGCGGGCTGCGGCTCGCCGTGCTCGATCGCGAGCAGACCGCGGACTTCATGGTCGAGGCGGTGTATCCGAACCGGCGCATCAATCGGCCGCTGTATCTGACATCAGCCAATGGCGAGGTGTTGTCGCGCTGCTCCACCGAGCCGATGACCGATCGGTTGTTCCGTGCTGCCGACCTGATCAATGCCGACGGGCAGCCGCTGGTCATGGTGTCGAAGCTGCGGTCGCCGAACCCGCTTCCCGAGCGCGTTGCGACCACGGATCTGTTCCACAACGTCGCGCGCAAGGCGGAAGAACGCGGGCTGACCTTCTACCTGTTTGGCGCGAACGAGGCCGAAAACAAGGCGGCAATCGCCAATGTCCGCCGGGCCTATCCGGCTCTCAAGATCGTCGGCCATTCGCACGGCTATCTGCGCGGCGACGCGCTTCGCGCCAAGGTGGATGAGATCAACGCCCTGGCGCCGGACTTTCTCTGGGTCGCGCTTGGCGTGCCCTACGAGCAGGCCTTCGTCGACGAATTCATGTCGCGGCTTGGCAATGTCGGCGTCATCAAGACGTCAGGCGGATTGTTCAACTTCCTGTCCGGATCGCGGCCGCGCGCGCCGAGATGGATGCAGATCGTCGGGCTCGAATGGGCCTGGCGTGTCTGGCTCGAGCCGCGCCGGCTGTTCTGGCGCTATCTGACGACCAATCCGCACGCCCTCTATCTGCTGTTCAACCGGACCCGGTCCTCGGCGACCAAGGACTGAATCCGTACTGAGTGCAATTTTGCCGCTCCGATCCACCGGAGCGGCGAGCTCTTCAATGAGCGGAGTACAACTGATATGGACGGTCGAGCAGCCGATAGCTCGGTCTGGCAGGCGCCGGGCGTTGATGCGGAAAATTTCGCTCGGACCGTCGTCAATTGGTCGATCACCGTCAACGTGATCATGTCGATGGGGACGTTCCACCCCGCGCTGCTTCCGACCGAGGTGACGCTGGTTCAGCAGGCCGTCGCCCTGCTGATGTGGGGCGTGCTGATCTATGCGAGCCTGTTCATTCGTCCCTGCCTGCGGCTGGCCTTCAATCTCGACGCGCTCGTGATTGTCGGATTCTATGCGTTCGCCACGATTTCGGTGCTCTGGACCAATCTGGACGTGGCGGCCTTGATGAAGGCCGCTGCGCTCGCTGTCACGACGCTGGGCGCGTTCTGCATGGTCAGTTGCGTCGACATCGACGACATCGTGAAATCGACCATCCGCGGCCTCTTCGTCCTGATCGCGGGCTCAGCGGTTTGTGCGGTCGCGCTCCCGGACATCGGTGTGGATCAGACCTGGATGCACAATGGGCAATGGCAGGGCGTCTTCGAGTCGAAACAGACCCTGGGCTTTGCTGGCGCCTATCTCATGTTCTTTGCCTGTTATCGAAAGATAACCGGACAGGGATGGCTGCCGTTCATCGTGACGTTCGCGCTGGCCTCGACTTGCGTCGTCTTCTCGGAGTCGCGTGGCGCCGGCGCCTTGTCGCTGGTCGCCTGTGCGCTGCTGCTGACCTCCCTGTGGTCAGTCAGGTGCATGCAAGTCTACGCGATGCTGCCATGTGCCATGTGCGTCGCGGCCGCGTTGCTGATGCTGTACTTCTACACGACCGGGTACGACTCGATCCACGTGTTCGATACGACGATCAATTTTACCGAGAGAACCTTCATCTGGCAGTACGCCATCAGCCATTTCGATGATGCGCCGCTGTTCGGATTTGGCATCAACGGGTTCTGGACCAGACCCGAGATCTACGACTATTTCAACCAGAACCATGGCTGGGTGCTCGACAACTACCACAACGGCTACATCGCCATTCTCGTCGAAACCGGATTTCTGGGCTATGTCCTGTTCATGGCGAGCGTCTTTCTGTTTTCGTACAAGATGCTCTGCCTGATCGCTGAGCGGGCGATCGACCGTCTGCATTGTGCGCTGATCATCGGGTTCGTTTTCCTCAACTGTCAGACCAATTTTACCGAAACGGTGTTCCTGCGTTCGACGATGTTCACATCGGTGCTGCTGATCGCCTTTTTCCTCGCCGCTTGCCGGTCGTTGCCGTCGTCGCGCCTGCAGCCGCGCGAACTGGAGCAGACATGAGCGGGTTCCGATGTCTTTCGCAAAGAGTGTTGAGCGCGCTGCTGGCGGCAGTGCTTTCTGCCGTGTTGCTCTCGCCCGCGCGTGCGGCCGGGCAGGGGGCGTCCCCGGACGTCGCGGCGTTGGGGCGCGGCATCAATATTCTTGGCTATGACGGCATCTGGGAAGGTTACCAGAACGCGCCCTTCCGCCTGGAAAACCTCACCGCCATCCGCAAGGCGGGCTTTTCACACGTCCGGATCAACTTCTTCGGCTTCAAGCACATGGATTCCGGCAACATCCTGGATGAAGCCGTCTTGCGGCGCCTCGACGCCGTGATTGAGCAGGTGCTGGCGAGCAGACTGATCCCGATCCTCGATGAGCACGACACCGATCTCTGCCAACGCGACGTGCCGGAATGCACGGCGAAGCTCAAGGCGTTCTGGCGCCAGATCGCGTCGCGCTACGCGGGCAAATATCCGGCGCTGGTGTTCGAGATCCTGAACGAGCCCGGCGGGAACATGACGTCGGCCGAGTGGAACGCGCTGCTCGGCGAGTGCCTCGCCATCGTCAGGGGCACCAATCCGAAGCGGAATGTGGTTGCCGCCGTCCTGAACACCGAGGCGCTGCCGGTCGAGGACCTGACGCTGCCGGCCGCCGACAGGAATCTCATCGTCACGTTCCACTATTATTTGCCGCTGCGATTCACCCATCAAGGCGCGCCGTGGTCGGCAACCTTCTCGAAGATCGGCCCGTTGAATTGGGGCTCCGCGGAGGACGAAGCCAAGGCCGCCGCCGATTTCGACAAGGTCAGGTCCTGGTCGGAGAGGGAGCAGCGCCCGATCTATCTCGGCGAGTTCGGCGTCTACGAACGCGCGCCAGCGGAGAGCCGGGCGAAGTACCTGTCGTTCGTGGCGAGGCGCGCCGAAAGCTTAGGCTGGGCGTGGGCCTATTGGCAATTCGATCACGATTTCGCGGCATTCGACGGCGCCCGGCAGCGCTGGAACAGGGATATCCTCCGCGCGATCATTCCTCCGGTTCGATGAACCCTTGCGGCCTGTGCGCGGCGCTGATCTGGGATCGCGCGGTACGCCCTGCCTTGCCTTGCATGGCCTGAGGAACAATACTCGCTCCGGACAGCCAAGCTTAAGGAATCGAGAGCGTTGCCGGACATTGCGAGCAGGGAAGAGTTCGATGTCAAGCGCGCAGCCTTTGCCGCGACTATCGGCAACATGCTGGAGTTCTACGACTTCATCACCTACAGCTTCTTTGCGACCGAGATCGGGCGCACCTTCTTCCCCGCGCATAGCGAATACGGCAGCCTCATGCTGTCGCTTGCGACCTTCGGCGCCGGGTTCCTGACGCGGCCGATCGGCGGTGTCGTGCTCGGCATCTTCTCCGACCGGGTCGGCCGGCGGCCGGCGATGCTGCTGAGCTTCGCGCTGATGGGTGGCGCGATCCTGACCATCGCGCTGACGCCATCCTATGCCGCGATCGGCGTCGTGGCTCCGATCATCGTGATCCTGGCGCGGATGGTGCAGGGATTCGCGCTCGGCGGCGAAGTCGGACCGACCACGGCCTATCTCATCGAAATCGCAGCGCCCAGGAAGCGCGGCCTGGTGGTGGCATGGCAGCCCGCCAGCCAGGAGGTCGCGGCGACCGTCGGCGCCCTCGTCGGTGTCATCCTGAGCAGCACGATGGCGCCTGACATGCTCCAGGCTTATGGATGGCGCGTCGCGTTCCTGCTCGGGGCGGTGTGCCTGCCGTTCGGCATATGGATGCGCCGCACGCTGCCGGAAACGGTCCCTCACGGCGAGCACGCTGCCGCGAGCGTCGAGCGCTCGAACCATGTCATGCTGGCGCGCCGGCATCTTCGCGTGATCCTGCTGGCCGTGATGATCCTGGCTAGCGGCACGATCTCGACCTACGTGACGCAATACATGACGACCTACGCCAAGAACACGCTGCACGTGTCGCCGTCGCTGGCGTTTACCGTCTCGTTGGTGAGCAACGGACTTCAGATCATCGGCGCGGTGCTGGGCGGCTGGCTTGCCGACCGGCTTGGCCGCAAACCGATCATGATCTGGCCGCAGCTGGTCGTGCTGGTGCTGACCTATCCGGCCTTCCTGTGGATCGTCCGGGATCCCGGCGCGTGGTCGCTGCTGTTCGGCTTCGGCATCCTGTCATTCATCGGATCGCTGCCGTTCACCGCGTTCTATGCCGCCTTCACCGAAGCTTTGCCGCAGAACATCCGTGGCGGCGTGTTCGCCACGATCTACGCGGTCGCGATCGCGACTTTCGGCGGCACCGCGCAACTCGTGGTCACATGGCTGCTGCATGTGACCGGAGATCCGCTGGCGCCGTCCTGGTATCTGCTGCTCGCGGCGGCGGTCGGCGTCCTGGCGATGAGCCTGATGCCCGAGACCGCTCCGGTGAAGGTCGGCGAGAAGTAACCGCTGAGCTCAGTCCATGTCGCGAAAGGCGTGGCCGTTGGCCTCGATCTCCTTCACGAGCTGCGGCGGCAGATTGGCTTGCGCCGAGGTGCCGTCGAACACCCAGTCTTTGGCGTCGCCGAGATCGGGGAGGCCGGCGCCCTTGCGGACATAAAGGCCGACCGACGCCTTCTTCGGGTTGATGTAGAGATCGTAGTCCATTGCGCGCCTCCTCTTCGTTGAAGTTCAACGGAAGCTCCGGCACAGATTGGCCAGAGGCTTCCTGGAAGAGTCAACGCCGGCGGGTCTAGGCGGGTTTCTTCGCCTCCGGCGCAAGCACCACCGACGCTTCGCTGGTCAGCATCAGGAAGGTGATGGTCTCCTGGAAATACAGCTGGACCGAGGTCGCGGAGTGGCTGAGATAGCCGATCGAAAGGTCCTGGCCGATCGAGAGCTGGAAATCGCCGCCGCGGGTGGTCAGCAGCACGCCGCCCTCGATCGCAGGCGCCCAGATGATCTTGCCGTCGATCAGGCGCTGGATGTGCTGCAGCACAGGATAGCCGTCGTCGGTCGCACCGCCGATCGCGGTGTAGGGTTCGGTGCCGAGCAGGAGCGTATAGGGACCGTTGACGCCGGCGAGCCGCAACTGGCTGACCGCCTGCGCGACCACGGCGGGGTAATTCTTGATGCTCGACGGCAGCTTCAGCACCGGGTTGCTGGTGCCCTGACGGATGCCCTGGATGCCGGCGGCCGTGTAGCCATCGAACACCGCGCGATCCTCGGCGAAGGCGATCTTTCGCGCGGCTTCCTTGAGCGGATCCCAGTCGGAATCATTGGAGCCGCGTTCGACGTCGTCGATCGCCTGCCGCGAGAGCTCGAACGGCACGCGCAGCTCGACCAGCGCGCGGACGTCACGTTGTGTCGCCTCGACCCCGTCACCGGGTGTCGCAATTTTCTTGAGATGGCCGGTGCCGACCGCAGAGAAGTCCGTTCCCTTTGGACCATCGACATCGACGACACGGCGCGCCGCCAGATGGCGCTTCAACGTCCGCGAGGCTTCCTCTTCGATCTGGGCCCATGCCGCGTCTGAGATGGGGGCCAGTCCCCGATGAAGATTATTCATGTCCAGCCTCTCCTTTGAGTGAGCCGATCCCGAGCGATCCGTCGGACGGCGGTATTTTTTGTGCAGGGGGCTCGTCAGCCCCGGCGTCATCCAGCGACGGCTCAGCCGGCGCGGGCGCAGGTGGTTCGCTGGTGACATCCTCCAGGAAGGTCGCCGACGGGATGAAGAACAGCGTGCCGGTCACGGCGCGGCTGAAGTCGAGCAGGCGGTCGTAATTGCCCGGCGGCTTTCCGACGAACATGTTCTCCAGCATCTGCTCGATCCGGTGCGGGGACTTGGCATAGCCGATGAAATAGGTGCCGAATTCGCCCTTGCTGATGTTGCCGAACGGCATGTTGTCGCGGACGATATCGAGCTCCTCGCCATTCTCGACGATCGTCGTCAGGGCGTTGTGCGCGTAGCTCGGCTTCACGGCATCGTCGAGCTCGATGTCGGACAGCTTGGTGCGGCCGATGATCTTCTCCTGCATCTCGACCGGCAGCTCGTTCCACTTCTTCAGATCGTGCAGGTATTTCTGCACGATCACATAGCTGCCGCCGGCGAAGGCTAAGTCCTCGTCGCCGATGATCGTGGCCTTGGTCGCCGCCTGGTCCTCCGGATTTTCCGTGCCGTCGACGAAGCCGAGCAGGTCGCGCTCGTCGAAATATTTGAATCCGTGCACCTCGTCCGAGGTGGCAACCGCATCGCCGAGCCGTGACATGATCTGTGTCGCGAGCTCGAAGCACAGGTCCATCGGCACGGCGCGGATGTGAAACAGCAGGTCGCCCGGCGTCGCGACGGCGTGGTGGACGCCGTTGATCTCGCGGAACGGATGCAGGCCTTGCGGCTTCGGCGCGCCGAACAGCCGGTCCCATGCATCCGAGCCGATGCCCATGACGCAGGTCAGCCGGCCCTCGAGATCGCGGAAGCCGACCGCGCGCACCAGCGCAGCCAGATCGGCACACAGCGACCGCACCACGGTATCAAATTCCGGATTGGGCTTGATCGTGACCGCAAGGAAGATGGCCGCGCGCGTCAGCTTCGCAGCGACCGGTTGCGGAACGGCTGATGGCACGCATCTCTCCTTAACTAACGGCACTTCCACGACGACAAAAGGCGGGGCTGGACGCCGGATTGACGTCCAGATACCGGGGAGAGGAGCATGCCATCGGAGCCTTTACAAGAGCCCGGATTGCTAGGCTTCCGCGGACGGACCAACCGGCTTGCCGGACTTCTCCTCCTCGAGGGTCACGGCAATGGCGGCGTTGGCTGAGAGCCGAACCTTGGAGCCTTCGACACCGGCGACGAAGCCGAGCTCGATATAGTGGTGATGGCCCTTGTGGAAGCCGTCGCTTTCGCTTTTCTTGAGCTTGATACGGTTGCCTTCCACGTGATCGACGGTGCCGACATGCACGCCGTCGGCGCCGATGACCTCCATGTTGTCCTTGATGTTCTGCTGCGTCATGGCGCTCTCCCTGGTTGCAGGTCAGCTTGTTCATTCAGCTTGCATATGAAGCGCCCGGACGACGCGACGATGACGGCGCGTCGTTGACAATCCGGGCTTCTCTCACACCGGTTCGAATTCGTCAGCGGCAGCGTTCTCGGGCTTCTTGCCGTTGAAGGTGAGGCCGGCCTTGGTGGCGGAGAGCTTCACCTGCGAGCCGTCGCGGACGTCGCCGGCGAGGATCATCTCGGCGAGCGGATCCTGCACGCTGCGCTGGATCACCCGTTTCAACGGACGGGCGCCATAGGCCGGATCCCAGCCCTTCTCCGCCAGCCAGTCGCGCGCCTTCGGATCGAGCTCGAGCTCGATCTTGCGATCCTCGAGCAGCTTGCGCAGTCGCGCGAACTGAATCTCGACGATGCGGCCCATGTCGCTCTTTTGCAGCCGGTGGAACAGGATGATCTCGTCGATGCGGTTGAGGAACTCGGGACGGAAATGCGCCCGCACCATGTTCATCACCTGCTCGCGCACCGCGCTGGTGCTCTGGCCCTCGGGCTGATTGACGAGGTACTCCGCGCCGATGTTCGAGGTCATGATGATCAGCGTGTTGCGGAAATCGACGGTGCGGCCCTGGCCGTCGGTGAGGCGGCCGTCGTCGAGCACCTGCAGCAGCACGTTGAAGACATCGGGATGCGCTTTCTCGATCTCGTCGAACAACACGACCTGGTAAGGCCGCCGCCTCACGGCTTCGGTCAGTGCGCCGCCCTCGTCATAACCGACATAGCCGGGCGGCGCGCCGATCAGCCGCGAGACCGAGTGCTTCTCCATGTATTCGGACATGTCGAGCCGGATCATCGCGGTCTCGTCGTCGAACAGATATTCGGCGAGCGCTTTTGCGAGCTCGGTCTTGCCGACGCCGGTGGGGCCTAGGAACATGAACGAGCCGATCGGCCGATTCGGATCCTGCAGCCCGGCGCGGGCGCGCCGCACCGCGGTCGACACCGCACGCACGGCCTCGGCCTGGCCGACGACGCGCTTGCCGAGCATCTCCTCCATGCGCAGCAGCTTGTCCTTCTCGCCTTCCAGCATCTTGTCGACGGGGACGCCGGTCCAGCGAGATACCACAGCCGCGATATTGTCGGCGGTCACGGTCTCGCTGGCGGACGAGGTCTCGCTGGCCTCGACCGCAGCGAGCTTCTTCTCGAGTTCGGGAATGCGGCCATAGGCCAGCTCGCCCGCCTTCTGGAATTCGCCCTTGCGCTGCGCGTTGGCAAGCTCGGTGCGCAACTGCTCGAGCTCGCCCTTCATCTTCTGCGCGTCGGAGAGCTTGCTCTTCTCCGACCGCCATCTCGACGTCATGTCCGCCGACTTCTTCTCGAGGTCGACGAGATCCTTTTCGAGGGTTTGCAGGCGGCTCCTTGAGCCGAGATCGGTCTCCTTCTTCAGCGCCTCCTGCTCGATCTTGAGGCGGATGATCTCGCGGTCGAGCGAGTCGAGCTCCTCAGGCTTGGAATCGACCTGCATCTTCAGCCGCGCTGCGGCCTCGTCCATCAGGTCGATGGCCTTGTCGGGCAGGAAGCGGTCGGTGATGTAGCGGTTCGACAGCGTCGCGGCCGCGACCAGCGCCGAGTCCGCGATGCGCACGCCGTGATGCTGCTCGTATTTGTCCTTGAGGCCGCGCAGGATCGAGATGGTGTCCTCGACCGTCGGCTCGGAGACGAACACCGGCTGGAACCGCCGGGCCAGCGCCGCGTCCTTCTCGACATGCTTGCGGTATTCGTCGAGCGTGGTGGCGCCGATGCAGTGCAGCTCGCCGCGGGCGAGCGCGGGTTTCAGCAGGTTCGATGCGTCCATCGCGCCGTCGCCCTTGCCAGCGCCGATCAGCGTGTGCATCTCGTCGATGAACAGGATGATGCCGCCCTCGGCGGACGTCACCTCCTGCAGCACCGCCTTGAGCCGTTCCTCGAACTCGCCGCGATACTTGGCGCCGGCGATCAGCGCGCCGAGGTCGAGCGCGAGCAGCGCCTTGTCCTGCAGGCTCTCCGGCACGTCGCCGTTGACGATGCGGAGCGCCAGGCCCTCGACGATCGCGGTCTTGCCGACGCCGGGCTCACCGATCAGGACGGGATTGTTCTTGGTGCGGCGGGACAGCACCTGAATCGTGCGGCGGATCTCCTCGTCGCGACCGATCACCGGATCGAGCTTACCGTCGCGCGCAGCCTGGGTGAGATCGCGGGCGTATTTCTTCAGCGCGTCATAGGCATTCTCGGCCGACACGCTGTCGGCGGTGCGGCCCTTGCGCAGCGCGTTGATCGCCGCGTTCAGGTTCTGAGGATTGACGCCGCCCTTGGCGAGCAGCTTGCCGGCGTCGCTGTCCTTGTCGGCGGCGAGCGCCTGCAGCAGGCGTTCGACCGAGACAAAGCTGTCGCCGGCCTTATCGGCAGCCTGTTCCGCCGCGGCGAAGGCGCGCGCTGTCTCCGGCGCGAGGTAAATCTGTCCGGAGCCGGCGCCGCTGACCTTCGGCACCTTTGCCAGCGCGTCTTCGGTCGCCTTGAGGATCGCGCGCGAGTTGCCGCCGGCACGGTCGATCAGGCCGGCCGCGAGGCCTTCAGGGTCATCGAGCAGCACCTTCAGGATATGGAGCGTCGAAAACTGCTGGTGCCCCTCGCGCATCGCGAGCGATTGTGCCGACTGAACGAAGCCGCGGACGCGATCGGTATATTTTTCAATGTTCATGGTGGCACCTCAAGGCAGCACAGGCTCGTCGAGATCAAGTCATGCCACGCATTGCCGCCGGCGACAGATGGCGGAACGATGACATCCATCAAGCGTCAGGCGTCCAATCGTGCCGGGCCGAGAACCGCGGGCCTGACGCCACCGCTGCTCGTATCGTGTGGTCGTTTCAGGGGTGTGTCAATCGCGGAGCGCGGCCGCCGGCATACCGCTTTCGAGGTGTTGCGGTGTTCGCTTCTGGCACTCATCCGGTGCCACTGCCACGGACGCACCGACAAATCGGGGTTCGGCATCACGCCGATGGCGGCTCGGCTGATCGTGATGCTTGCGAAATGAGCGGCGCGACGATCCCGGATGGTTGCAATCGTGCGAGAGCCGAAGTCATGCTCGAGATTTCGGTAACGGCGATCTCGCACCTCGTGTAGTGCACGCGATGATGCAGACGTGCGTCGCGCAGTGTTCCAATGAATCGCGCGATGATGAGTCACTACACACCCTGAACCGTCGATGAATAGCTGCGTGATGCGTTTGGCGCTGTTTCAGGTTGATGTAAGGTCAGGGCGCTAGCGATGAAGTGTGTCGGTGCGTTGCCGACGCTCGGAACTTTTGTTCCGGTTCTCACGTTGAACGTGCTCATCGAAGAGGCTCCCAATGACCACTCGTCTCCTTGCGACCACGTCGTGTGCAGCGATTGCCACGGCGCTGTTCTATGCGACCGCCGTGCCGGCAATCGCGCAGGATGCGGCATGCGCGCCGGTCTCTGCCGTCGAGGCCGCGCCGCCGCCGTTGCCGACCTACGATCAGCCGCCGGTGCCCGGGCCCGGCTACATGTGGTCGCCGGGCAATTGGTCGTGGGACGAGGATCGCGGCGATTACTACTGGGTGCCGGGCACCTGGGTGCAGCCGCCGCGCGTCGGGCTGCTGTGGACTCCCGGATACTGGGGCGCGTTCGGCGGCGGCTTCATTTTCCATCAGGGCTATTGGGGTGATCGCGTCGGCTTCTACGGCGGCATCAACTACGGATTCGGCTATGGTGGTTCAGGCTACGAAGGCGGCCGCTGGGATCGCGGCAATTTCTTCTACAATCGCACCGTGAACAATCTGGAAGGCGCGCGGATCACCAACGTCTACGAGAAGAACGTCACGATCAATCAGACCACCATCAACAACGTCAGCTACAATGGCGGCCGCGGCGGCATCGAGGTGCGACCGACTCCCGCCGAACGTACGATCGCCAAGGAGCAGCACTTCGCCGCGACGCCGTTGCAACGCAAGCAGGTCGAGACCGCAAGCCAGGATCCGAGCCTGTTCAAGCGGGCCAACAATGGCGTGCCCGCGGTCGCCGCAACGGCGCGTCCCGGCGAGTTGAAGGGACCGGGCGTGGTCCGCGCACGGCCGGCCGGCGAGGCGGTGCCGGCCAACGCCGCCAAGCCGGCGGCAGCGGAGCCGGCGCGGCCGGGAACTGCGGCTGCACCTGCGACGACACCGGCTGACTCGCACGCGCTCCCGGTCCCAGGGAAGGAGCTTCCGGCGGCGCATCCGACGGCTCAGGAGACCAAGCCCGCGGCCGAGGAGAAGCGCGCAGCTCCCGCTCCCGAGACCAAGGTTGAGCCGCACCCTGCTGCGCCGGCGGCTGCCGGAGCGCACGCGCTTCCAGTCCCCGAGAAGGGCGTGGCCGCGCATCCGCCCGCTGAGGTGAACAAGCCTGCGGTCGAGGAGAAGCGCGCTGCGCCTGCCGCCGAGCCGAAGGCTGAACCGCGGCCTGCAACGGAAGCGGCGCGGCCTGCCGCACCGGAGCGGCGGCCCGAAGAGGTACGCAAGGCGGAGCCGCGGCTCGAGCCTGCCGCAAAGCCCGTCGCGCGGCCGGAGCAGGCAGCACGCCCTGAACCACGACCGGAGCCGGCGGCCCGGCCGGAGCCACACGTCCAGGCCGCGCCGCACGTTCAGGCGCCGCCCCACGTTCAGGCGCCGCCGCATGCTGCGCCTGCCGGGGGGCATCCCGCGGAGGAGAAGCGCCAGGAGCAACACTGAGGTAAGATCGCGCTCCGCCGGCTCGTTTCGGCGGAGCGCGTTCTCTCTTCCGCCCGCGCGCAAGCGATCATCACTGGAGGTCGGTCATGGCACAGAGTCACGGTGGTAGCGGACAGCTTGACGACGGCAAGCCACGCCTGAGCGAGGACGACATGCAGCGAGCCCTGCTCGGTCCGCGGGGCGTGCCGGGCAAGCCGGATCCCGCCAGGATGACGCCGCAGCAGAAGAAGA
Source organism: Bradyrhizobium sp. Pha-3 (assembly GCF_042258615.1). Lineage (GTDB taxonomy): Bacteria > Pseudomonadota > Alphaproteobacteria > Rhizobiales > Xanthobacteraceae > Bradyrhizobium. The sequence goes on from NZ_CP170152.1 coordinate 2,319,401, forward strand.
ACATGCCGAACTATCTCGATCCCGGACATACCTCATAGCGCCCGCGATCTGAGCGCAGGCTGCGTCGCCCGTTGCAGGGCGACGTGCGAGCGCACTTGCAAATCGCCTGCTTTTGCGCCCTCATGATTGCAGGTGCACTCACGGTGTTGCGGAGCAGGTTGTGAGAAATCCGTACGAGGTTCTTGGCGTTGCCCCGACGGCGTCTTCAGTCGATATCCAGAAGGCCTATCGAAAGCTGGCGAAGAAGCTGCATCCGGATCTCAATCCGGGTGACAAGGCGGCCGAAGAGAAATTCAAGGAAGTCGCTGCGGCGAACGATCTGCTCAGCGATGCCGACAAGCGCAAGCGCTTCGACGCCGGCGAGATCGACGCCGATGGCACCGAGCGGCCGCAGCATCGCTACTACCGGGATTTCGCCACCGCGGATGGCGGGCATCCCTATGCCGATAGTTCGGGCTATGCCGACTATATGGACCAGGACGACGCGTTTGCCGAGTTGCTTCGGCGCACCGAGCAGGCGCGTGCGAACCGGCGCGGCCGCGACCTGCACTACAGCCTCGTGATCGATTTCGCCGAAGCGATCGCCGGCGCGAGCAAGCGCCTGACGCTTCCCGATGGCGGCACGCTCGATGTGACGATCCCGCCGGGACTGATCGACGGCCAGGTCATTCGTCTGCGCGGCAAGGGCATGCCCGGCACCGGCAAGGGCGGCCCTGGCGACGCGCTGATCGAAGTGGAGATCAGGCCCGATCCGCGCTTCACCCGCGAGGGCGACGACATCTCGCTGGAATTGCCGATCTCGTTGTCGGAGGCTGTGCTCGGCGGCAAGGTCAACGTTCCAACCCCGACCGGCGCGGTCACCATGACGGTTCCGAAGGGCTCGAACACCGGCACGACGCTGCGGTTGCGCGGCAAGGGCGCGCCCAAGGTCGGCGGCGGTCATGGCGATGAGTTCGTCAAGCTCAGGGTGGTCCTGCCCAAGGGACCCGATCCCGCGCTCGAGGCGTTCGTGTCGAGCTGGGATCGCAAGGGATTCAATCCACGCGATGATGGTGCATCATGAACAAGCAGCAGTTCCTCATCGATGCGGGTCTGGAGGTGCAGACCCTGGAGTTCTGGATCGAGCAGCAATGGCTCGTTCCGGACGAGACCACGCACGAGATCAGCTTTTCCGACACAGACGTCGCGCGCGCGCATCTGATCCGGGATCTGAAGGGTGACTTCGGCGTCAACGATGAGGGGATCGACGTCATCCTCCATCTGGTCGACCAGCTGCACGGTCTGCGCCGCGCGTTCGAAGAATTGCACAAGAATATCGCGTCATCGCCGCGCTAGCCGCCTCGCTTGCGGCGAGCCGCAGTCCCGGGAGACCATCATGACGGACAAGCCGACGCCGCTGGCTCATGGCGAGATCGACGTTCTGATTTTGCAGGCGCTGGTGCGCAAGCTGATCGCAAAGGGCGTGCTGACGCCGGACGACGTCCGCGCGATGCTGTTCGAGGCCGCGAAAAATCTGGACCTTGTCGGTAGCGAGCTGACGACGGAAGCCGCCAACATCATCGTGCAGGAAGATCTGGCGCCGGCATTCCTCGGCGGTTGATGTCGTCAGGTCTGGCCGCTGCGGTTGGAGACCAGCCGGATTTGCGTGATCTGGTCGGCGTTGCCGGCGAGATAGGACTGCGCGTCGCACACCAGACGCTCGATCGCCGCGGCGTCATAGCTCGGATGACGGGTGTTCAGATGCAAATCGGTCTCGATCTGCATCACATTGGTCGTGGCCTCGGCGCCGAGCTCGATCGAGAACGACACCAGCGAAACGTGCGGGCTCTTGAACGCCATGTCCTGATCTCCTTTCATCGCGCAGCGGGCGCCATTACCTCAGGCTGCGGAATCTTCCCTTGCGCTCGCAGCATTTTGCGTGACCACACCAGAGTGTCTGCGGTCGAGCTCCTCGATCATGCCGCGGGCAATCTCGCGCTCGCCCATGATCACGATGTCGGCCCCGAGGCTCGTCAGATGATCGACCTCGGCGTCGGAATGCGCCCGCGCGATGATCTGGATGTCGGCATTCGCCGCGCGCGCCTGCTCGACGATCTGTCCGGCCTCGAACGCCTCGGGAATGGCGATCACCAGCGAGCGTGCGCCGGCCGGATTGGTCGCGCGCAGCACGCTGGCGCGGGCGGCGTTGCCCATCAGGGCTTCGATGCCGCGCTGCCTGAGCTTTGCGACCATGTCGTCGGACGCCTCGACCGCGAGGAACGGCGCGTTGCGCTGATGCAGCGCATCGCCGACGATGCTGCCGACCCGGCCGTAGCCGACCAGGATGGTGTGATCCTGCAAGTCGGTGATCGGGATCGGTTCAGCGGTTGCAACGGTTGGCGAGGAAGCCTGCGGCTTCTCGAGCCGCGAGGTCAGCCAGTCGACCACCGCGAACACCAGCGGGTTGAGCATGATCGAGAAGATCGCGCCGGCCAGGATCAGGTCGCGGCCGGCCTTCGGCAGCAGGTTGAGGGCAACGCCGAGCTCCGCGAGGATGAAGGAGAATTCGCCGATCTGGGCGAGGCTCGCCGAGATCATCAGGGCGGTCGCCATCGGGTGACGGAACAGCAGAACGATCAAGAGCGCGGCGAGCGACTTGCCGACCATGATCACGAACAGCGTCGCGAGAAACGGCCAGGGTTCGCGCACCACGCTGAGCGGATCGAACAGCATGCCGACCGAGACGAAGAACAGCACCGCGAATGCGTCGCGCAGCGGCAGGGTTTCCTGGGCGGCGCGCTGGCTCAGCGGCGATTCCCGCAGCATCATCCCGGCAAAGAAGGCGCCGAGCGCCAGCGACACCCCGAACAGCTTGGTCGCGCCGAACGCGATGCAGAGCGCGATCGCGAGCACGGCCAGCCGGAACAGCTCGCGCGACCCGGTATGCGCGATGTAGTGCAGGGCCCACGGGATCAGCCGGCGTCCGACCACCAGCATCAGCGCGATGAACACGGCGATCTTGATCAGCGTCAGCACCAGCACGCCGGTCAGCCCGAGGCCGAAGCGGGTGGCGAGCGGGTCGGAGACGAGCACAGCGCCATCACCGCCCTGGAAGCTCGCCACCGCCGGGAACAGCACCAGCGCGAGCACCATGGCGAGGTCCTCGACGATCAGCCAGCCGACCGCGATCTTGCCGCGTTCGGTGTCCATCAGGCGGCGCTCCTGCAGCGCGCGCAACAGCACGACGGTACTTGCGACCGACAGCGCGAGCCCGAACACCAGCCCGGCGCCGACGGTCCAGCCCATCAACAGCGCGAGGCCGAGGCCCAACAGCGTGGCGACCGCAATCTGCGCAATGGCGCCGGGCACCGCGATCGCGCGCACCGACAGCAGGTCGTTCAGCGAGAAATGCAGGCCGACGCCGAACATCAGGAGAATGATGCCGAGCTCCGCGAGCTCGGTTGCCAGCGCCTGATCTGCGACGAAGCCCGGCGTGAACGGACCCGCGGCGACGCCCGCGAGCAGATAACCGACGAGTGGCGGAACCCGAAAGCGCTGGGCGATGGTTCCGAAGACGAAGGCTAATCCAAGACCCGCGACGACGGTCGCGATCAGAGGTGTGTCATGCGGCATTTCGCCTTGTCGCACAGCATGGTTGGCGGTGCACCGCGACCATTTGAGGCGCGGCATTCCGCGCGCGAGCTGTGATCTATTGCTCATCGTGTGAGCATATGATCTCATGCCGGGATGGATCCGCAGCTTCCCGAGACCGATCTGGTCATCTTCGACTGTGACGGCGTGCTCGTCGACAGCGAAGAATTGAGCTGTCGCTGCCTCGCCGAGGCGATGGTGAAGGCCGGCATCGAGATGAGCACCGAGCGGGCGCTCGAACTCTTCCTCGGGCGCAGCACCACGGCCCTGGTGGACTATTGCCGGGGCGTGGGCAAGCCGTTGCCTGCGACGTTCCTGCCCGAATTGGCGCAGCAGGTCCGCGAGACCTTCCGTTCGCAGCTCAAGCCGATTGCCGGCATCGCCGCCGTGCTCGCGGAATTGCACCTGCCGTATTGTGTCGCCTCATCGAGTGATCTCGAGCGGGTGAAGTATTCGCTGGAGCTGACCGGTCTTGCGTCGCGCTTCGGGCCGCGGCTCTACACCGCGCAGATGGTCGAGCACGGCAAGCCGGCGCCGGATCTCTTTCTGTTTGCCGCCGGCAGAATGAGAGCCGATCCGCGCCGCACGCTGGTCATCGAGGATAGCGTCAGCGGGGTGATGGCGGCGAAGGCCGCGGGCATGAAAGTGTGGGGATTTGTCGGCGGCTCCCACTATCGGCTGGCGGACGGCAGTGCTCTGCTGAAGCAGGCGGGGGCGGATCGAATCTTCGCCGCGATGACGGATTTCTGGAACGAAGGCTGACGCAAGATCATGGCTGCGCCCGACAACGAAAAGTCTCGCCTCGACGATGCGGCGCGCGCCGGCTGGCTGTACTTCATCGCGGGCCACACCCAGGACGAAATTGCAAAAATGCTGCAGGTATCGCGCGCCTCGGCGCAGCGCCTGGTTTCGCTGTGTCTTGCCGAGCGGTTGATCACGTTTCGTCTCGAGCACCCCATTGCGGCCTGCATGGAGCTCGCATCGCGGCTGAAGGAGCGGTTCGATCTGGTGCATTGCGACGTCGTGCCATCGGATCCGGCGGCGCCGCTGTCGAATGCCGGGATCGCCGAGCGCAGCGCCAATCTGCTGGAGCTGACGCTGCGCTCGGAGACGCCTGTCATCGTGGCGCTCGGCACCGGTCGCGCGGTGCGCGCCGCGGTCGAGCGGGTCTCGCCGATCGAGCGGCCCGACCACCAGATCGTCTCGCTGGTCGGCAACATCTCGGCGGACGGCTCGGCAAGCTTCTACGACACGGTCGGACGGCTCGCCGATCGCACCGGTGCACGCCACTACCCGATGCCGCTGCCGTTCCTGATGTCGAGCGAGGACGAGCGCAACCGCATGATCCGGATCGATCCGATCGCGCGGGTGAGGGCGGTCGCCGCCAAGGCCGATCTGCGCCTGATCGGCATCGGCCAGATGGACCAGAAGGCCCAGGTCCATGTCGACGGCTTCGTCACCCGCGAGGAATTGCTGGAGATGATGCGGCTCGGCGCGGTCGGCGAGGTGACCGGCTGGGCCTATGACGTCAAGGGCAAACTGATCAAGGGCGGCACCAACAAGCGCCTCACCAGCATTCCGCCGCAGATCCCCGCGGTATCGACCACGATCGCCGCGGCCGTCGGCGCCGCCAAGGTGCCGTCGATCAAGGCCGCGCTGGCGGGCCGGGTGATCAACGGCCTCATCACGGACGAGGCCACCGCACGCGCGGTGCTGGATCGCTAGGCCGCGACAATCGAGTCGAGAAACGTGCCGCACTTCGCCTCGCCCCGCGTGCGGGGAGAGGCCGGAATGCATCGCTAGATGCATTCCGGGTGAGGGGGAGTCCCCACGTATTCCTCTGGTTTCGTATCCGCGGAGTGAGCCCCTCACCCCAACCCTCTCCCCGTAAGAACGGGGCGAGGGAGCGCAGTCCCGTTGCGGTTGCGAGATCAATCCGCGTTCTCGGCGCTAGCCGCTCCCCCTCCGCGAAAACCGCCATCCCAGGCTGTGGTGGAACCCGCAATCGCGCGAGACGGCGTCTCCGCGTGCTTGACAAATTTTAACGACGGGATGAACATACGCTCAACACGTGGGCATATGCTCAACGTGACATAAGGGAGGTCACCTTGAAAAACGTCCTTTGCGCCGTTGTGGGCGCGGCCAGTCTTTTGATCTCTGCCCCCTCGATCGCCCAGACCACGTTGACGGTCGCGACCGTCAACAACAGCGACATGATCCGCATGCAGGGGCTCACCAGCGAGTTCACCGCGAAGAATCCGGACATCACGGTCAAATGGGTGACGCTGGAAGAGAACGTGCTGCGCCAGCGCGTGACCACCGACATCGCCACCAAGGGCGGCCAGTTCGACGTGCTCACCATCGGCACCTACGAGGTGCCGATCTGGGCCAAGAAGAGCTGGCTGGTGCCGCTCGACAAGCTCGGCGCCGACTACGACGTTGGCGACCTGCTGCCGAAGATCAAGGATGCCGTCTCGGTCGACGGCAAGCTCTACGCCGCGCCGTTCTACGGCGAGAGCTCGATGGTGATGTATCGCACCGACCTGTTCGACAAGGCCGGCCTGAAGATGCCGGAAAGCCCGACCTGGGACTTCGTGGTCGATGCCGCCAGGAAGCTGACCGACAAGTCGGGCGGCGTCTACGGCATCTGCCTGCGCGGCAAGGCCGGCTGGGGCGAGAACATGGCGTTCCTGACCGCGATGTCCAACTCGTTCGGCGCGCGTTGGTTCGACGAGAAGTGGGAGCCGCAGTTCAATTCGCCGGAATGGAAGAAGACGCTGACGACCTATGTCGACCTGATGAAGCAGGCCGGACCTCCCGGCGCCTCGTCCAACGGCTTCAACGAGAACCTCGCGCTGTTCAGCGCCGGCAAATGCGCGATGTGGATCGACGCCACGGTGGCGGCGTCCATGGTGACCAATCCGAAGGATTCCAAGGTTGCCGACAAGGTCGGCTTCGCGCTGGCCCCGAACACCGGGCTCGGCAAGAACGCCAACTGGCTGTGGGCATGGAGCCTCGCGATCCCCGCCGGCTCGAAGAAGGTCGAGGCGGCCGAGAAGTTCATCGCCTGGGCGACCAGCAAGGATTACACCAAGCTCGTCGCGGACAAGCAGGGCTGGGCCGCCGCACCTCCCGGAACGCGCACCTCGCTCTACAAGAATCCCGACTATCTGAAGGCGGCACCGTTCGCCAAGATGACGCTTGCCTCGATCGATGCGGCTGACCCCAGCCATCCGACCGTCAAGCCGGTGCCTTACGTGGGCGTGCAGTATGCGGCGATTCCTGAATTCCAGGGCATCGGCACCCAGGTCGGCCAGCAATTCTCGGCCGCGCTCTCCGGTTCGACGACCGTCGACGCTGCGCTCGCCGCCGCGCAGTCCGCGACCGAGCGCGAAATGAAGCGCGCGGGCTACATCAAGTAAACAACGCCGAGATGAAGCCGGGGCGCAGCACGCGCCCTGGCCGCCCGACCAGCTCCAACCTCCCGAGCTGGGCTACTTGCGACCATCCTGTCCCGCAGCGGGATGGTCGCTCCTTTCCCAAAGAAGGAGGCGGGGATGGCGACCCAGCAGACCCAACTGCTAGCACGCACGCTGCTCACGCCCGCCGTGGCGCTGCTGTTCATCTGGATGATCGTGCCGCTGGCGCTCACGATCTACTTCGCGACCCTGCACTACAATCTGCTCGATCCCGGCTCCGAATCCTTCGTCGGGATGGAGAACTTCCGCTACTTCCTCACCGATCCGGCCTTCCTCGCCTCGCTGCAGAACACCCTGGTGCTGGTCGGCTCGGTGCTCGCGATTACGATCATCCTCGGCGTGCCGCTGGCGCTGCTGCTCGATCAGCAGGTGGTCGGGCTTTCGATCGTCCGGCTGATGGTGATCGCGCCGTTCTTCGTGATGCCGACGGTGAGCGCGCTGGTCTGGAAGAACCTCTTGATGCATCCGGTATCTGGACTTTTCGCCTGGATCGCGCATCTGTTCGGGTTGCCGGCGATCGACTGGTTCAACGATGCGCCGCTGTTCTCGGTGATCCTGATCATCTCCTGGCAATGGCTGCCGTTCGCGACCCTGATCCTGCTCACCGCGCTGCAATCGCTCGACGAGGAGCAGAAGGAGGCGGCCGAGATGGACGGCGCGAGCGCGATCTCGACCTTCATCTACATCACGCTGCCGCATCTGGCGCGCCCGATCACGGTGGTGATCCTGATCGAGACCATCTTCCTGCTCACGGTGTTCGCCGAGATCTTCGTCACCACCGGCGGCGGCCCCGGCCTGCAGACCACCAACATCGCCTTCCTGATCTATTCGCAGGCGCTGATCCAGTACGACGTCGGCAGCGCGTCGGCGGGCGGTCTGGTCGCGGTGGTGCTCGCCAACATCGTCGCGTTCTTCCTCGTTCGTATCGTCGGCCGGAACCTGGAGGCGTAACGTCATGGCGCGGATGGTCACGACCCGGAACAAGGTGATCTCGACGGCGGCAGCCTGGCTGGTCGGCTTCCTGATCTTCTTCCCGATCCTCTGGATGGTGCTGGCGAGCTTCAAGACCGAGCTTGAGGCGTTCGCGATCCCGCCGTCGTTCCTGTTCTTCCACTGGACGACGGAGAATTACGTCACGGTGCAGGAGCGCAGCGACTACCTCCACCACGCGCTCAACTCGATCATCATCGCCGGCGGCTCGACATTGATCGCGATGCTGATCGCGATCCCGGCGGCATGGTCGATGGCGTTCTCGCCGACCAAGCGGACCAAGGATGTCTTGCTCTGGATGCTGTCCACCAAGATGATGCCGCCGGTCGGCGTGCTGGTGCCGATCTACCTGATCTATCGGAATTTCGGCCTGCTCGATACCCGAACTGGCCTGATCTTCATCCTGTGCCTCGGCAATCTGCCGATCGTGATCTGGATGCTGTTCACCTATTTCAAGGAGATCCCGAAGGACATTCTCGAGGCGGCGCGAATGGACGGCGCCACGATCGGGCGCGAGCTGATCTATGTGCTGACGCCAATGGCGGTGCCGGGGCTGGCCTCGACATTGCTGCTCAATCTGATCCTGGCGTGGAATGAGGCGTTCTGGACCCTCAATTTGTCGACGCTTGAGGCCGCGCCGCTCACCGTGTTCATCGCATCCTATTCCAGCCCGGAAGGATTGTTCTGGGCGAAATTGTCGGCGGCGTCGACGCTCGCGATCGCGCCCATTCTCGTGCTCGGCTGGTTCAGTCAGCGGCAACTCGTCCGCGGCCTGACCTTCGGCGCGGTCAAGTAGCAGAAAGGCTTGTCCCATGGGTCAGATTACGCTGCAGGGTGTGCAAAAGTCGTTCGGGCCGGTCCACATCATCAAGGGCGCCGACCTCGAGATCTCTGACGGTTCCTTCGTCGTCTTCGTCGGTCCGTCGGGCTGCGGCAAGACCACGCTGCTGCGGTTGATCGCGGGGCTCGAGGATGTCACCGGCGGCGCCATCCTGATCGACGGACGCAACGTGGTCGACGTGCCGCCGGCCAAACGCGGGCTGTCGATGGTGTTCCAGTCCTACGCGCTCTATCCGCATATGAGCGTGCGCGGCAACATCGCGTTCGGCCTGAAGATGGCCGGGATCGCCAAGGACGAGATCAACCGCAAGGTCGAGGCTGCTGCGGCGACGCTCAACCTGACGCCCTATCTTGACCGCAAGCCGCGCGAGCTCTCCGGCGGCCAGCGCCAGCGGGTCGCGATCGGCCGTGCCATCGTGCGCGAGCCGAAGGCGTTCCTGTTCGACGAGCCGCTGTCCAACCTCGACGCCGCGCTGCGGGTGCAGATGCGGCTCGAGGTGACGCGGTTGCAGAAACAGCTCGGCACCACGGCGATCTACGTCACCCACGACCAGGTCGAGGCCATGACCATGGCCGACAAGATCGTGGTGCTGAACGGCGGCAAGATCGAGCAATACGGTTCGCCGCTCGAGCTCTACGAGAAGCCTAACAACCTGTTCGTCGCCGGCTTCATCGGCTCGCCGAAGATGAATTTCGTCACTGGTGAGCTCGCCAGGCAGCAGGGCGCTGCGACCATCGGCGTGCGGCCCGAGCATTTGAAGGTCGAGCGCGACGGGCAGGGCGGCTGGCACGGTACGGTCGCGGTCGCCGAGCATCTCGGCAGCGATACCTTTCTCTATGTCGACGCTGCGGCATTGGGAACGCTGACCGCGCGCTATGTCGGCGAGCTCGACCTGCATCCCGGCGACAAGGTGTCGCTGATCCCGGATCCGGCGCGCATCCATCGTTTCGACGACAGCGGCAAATCGATCCACGCGTAGAGCATGGATGGTCGCCGCAGTTGATCTCGCTCTGGCCGGGGCGGCACGCCCGCGAAAATGCAGGCTCTAGGCAAAGGAAGAAGAAAATGTATCTCGAGAAATTCAGGCTCGGCGGCAAGACCGCCATCATCACCGGCGCCGGTCAGGGCATCGGGCTCGCATGTGCCGAGGCGCTGGCGGAAGCCGGCGCCAAGGTCATCATCGGCGACCGCGATGCCAAGGCGGCCCATGACGCGCAGGCGGCGCTGAAGGCCAAGGGCTTCGACGCCGATATCGCGCTGATGGACGTGACGGATTCCGGGCGCGTCTCGGCCGTCGCCGACGAGCTGATCCGCAACTACGGCAAGGTCGATATCCTCGTCAACAATGCCGGCATCGCGCGCAGCGAGACGCCGGCCGAGACCGTGACCGACGAGCATTGGCTCAACGTCATCGACGTCAATCTGAACGGCACCTTCTGGTGCTGCCGCGCGTTCGGCAACCACATGCTGAAGGCGAAGTCCGGCACCATTGTCAATGTCGGCTCGATGTCCGGCTTCATCGTCAACAAGCCGCAGGAGCAGTGCTTCTACAATGCCTCCAAGGCCGCGGTACATCATTTGACCAAATCGCTCGCCGCCGAATGGGGCGCGCGCGGGGTTCGCGTCAACGCCGTGGCGCCGACCTATATCGAGACGCCGCTGAACGCCTTTGTGAAGAACAGCCCCCGGATGTACGACGCCTGGATCGGTGGAACCCCGATGGCGCGGATGGGGCAGGTCGACGAGATCGCCTCCGTGGTGCTGTTCCTGGCCTCCGAGGCGGCGAGCCTGATGACCGGAAGCATCGTTCTGGTCGATGGCGGCTACACTTGCTGGTAGGATCGCGCCGGAAATAACGGAGCGGCCATGCGGCAAGCCTATATCGGGGTGGACGTCGGGAGCACCAGCGCCCGGGCGGGGGTATTCGACGAGGCCGGAAAGCTATTGGGTTCGGCCCGGCATCCGATCCGGGTCTGGCACGAGCCCGGCGATATCGTCGAGCAATCGTCCGATGACATCTGGGCGGCCTGCGTGACGTCCGTGCGTAACGCGATGCGCGAGGCCGCGGTCGGGGCCGAGCAGGTCAAGGGCATCGGCTTTGACGCGACCTGCTCGCTGGTCGTGCTCGACAGGGAAGGCCGGCCGCTCACCGTCAGCCCGTCCGGCGATCCCGCGCGCAATGTCGTGGTCTGGATGGACCACCGCGCGATCGATGAGACCGAATTCGTCAACGCGACCGGCGACCGCGTGCTGCGTTATGTCGGCGGCGCCATCTCGCCGGAGATGGAGATCCCGAAGATCCTCTGGCTGAAGCGGCATCTGCCGGCGACCTTCGAGGCCGCCGGGCACTTCTTTGATCTCGCCGACTATCTTTCGTTCCGCGCCTCCGGCTCACTGGCGCGCTCGACCTGCACGGTCACGTGCAAATGGACCTATGTGGCCGGTGAGGGCGGCTGGAGCGAATCGTTCCTGAAGCGCGTCGGGTTGGAGGCGCTCGCCGCCGATCGCTTTGCCCGCATCGGTACCGAGATCGTCCCGCCCGGCTCGCCGCTCGGCCGCGGCTTGTCGGAAGATGCCGCGCGCGATCTTGGCCTTGCGCCGGGAACTGCGGTCGGCGCCTCGCTGATCGACGCCCACGCCGGCGGCGTCGGCGCGATCGGCGGCCGTGACGGGTCCGGCGCCGACGTCGATGTCTGCCAGCGATTGGCCTACATCATGGGGACGTCGGCCTGCATCATGGCGACCACCGTCGATCCTTGCTTCGTGCCCGGGGTCTGGGGCCCTTATTTCGAAGGCATGGTGCCGGGCTTCTGGCTGAACGAGGGCGGTCAATCGGCGGCGGGTGCCGCGATCGATCATCTGCTCAAATCGCATCCGGCGCATGCCGAGGTCTTGCTGGCTGCGAAGAACGACGGCGTCGATGTCATCGAGTACCTTGAGAAGCGCATCCTGGCGCGCAGCGGCAATGCCGGCGCGGCCGCGCTGCTCGCGCGCAACGTTCATGTCCTGCCGGAATTCCTCGGCAATCGTTCGCCCTATGCCGATCCGGGCTCGCGCGCCGTGATCGCGGGGCTCGATCTCGACACCGATGTGTCGGCGCTGGAGCGGCTGTTCATCGCCGGCCTGTGCGGGCTGGCCTATGGCCTTGCCGATGTCATCGAGGCGCTGCAGGCCCACGGCGTCACTGGCAAGACCATCGTGATCGGCGGCGGCGCGAGCCGCAGCCCGCTGGTGCGCCAGATCATGGCCGACACCACCGGCTATGTGGTGGCGCTCCCGCAGACGCAAGAACCCGTCTTGCTCGGCGCCGCCATGCTCGGCGCTGTCGCCAGCGGTGCGCACAATTCGATCAATGCGGCGATGGCCGGCATGTCGGCGCTCGGGCGGTTGAGCGAGCCGACCAGGCCCGAGCTTGCCGATTTCCATCGCCGGAAGCGCGGCGTGCACAAGATGCTGCGCCGGCTTGATCGCGACAGCCGCGAGGCGATGAAGCGGGCGCCCGGCGCGGCGCCGGGTTGAGGTGTTCGCATGCTGCTGAGTTGCGGAGATGCACTGATCGATTTCCTGCCGTCGCGGACGGCGGACGGACGCGAAGCCCTGACGCCCGCGGTCGGCGGCTCCTGCCTCAACATCGCGATCGGCAGCGCCCGGCTCGATGTTCCCACCGGCTTTGTCGGCGGCATCTCGACCGACACCTTCGGCAGGATGATCGCCGATCACGCCGCGGCGTCCGGCGTCGATCTCGGCCGTGCGACACGCAGCGACCGCCAGGCCACGCTGGCCTTTGCGCGCGTCATCGGCACTGAGACGCAATACGCCTTCTATGACGCCGACACCGCGTCGCGGAACTGGAGCTATCGGCGCGAGGCGATCGCGCTCGACGGCGTCACATGCCTGCACACCGGCTCGACCACGCTGGTCCATGACAAGGGCGCGGCCGAGACGCTGGCTTTCATCGAAGATGCGCGGGCGAAAGTGACGATCTCGCTCGATCCGAATTGCCGGCCGAACCTCGTCAACGACAAGGACGCCTATCGCGCCCGCATGCTGGCGTTCTGCGGCAAGGCGGATATCGTCAAGATGTCCGACGTCGACTTCGCCCATCTGTTCGGCGATCAGGCCTATGCGGCGAGGGCCGGGGCGCTGCTGTCCAGCGGCGCGTCACTCGTCGTCATCACGCGTGGCAATGATGGCGCCTCTGCCTGGCATCGCCAGGCCGGACCGATCGAGGTCGAATCGCCGGTGGTGAATGTCGTGGATACGATCGGCGCCGGCGACAGCTTTCAGGCGGCGCTGCTCGCCGCATTGCATCGGCTGGACCGGATCGCGCGGCAGCAACTGCGCGAGATTAGCACGGCCGAGCTCACGCGCGCGCTGTCGTTTGCCTGCAAATGCGCGGCCTTCACCTGCACGCGCGCGGGCGCCGATCCGCCGCGGAGCCGGGAGTTGCCCGCGGGCACTTGGTAGGCCATGCGCGACCGCCGCCGCGCCACGTGCCATCATGCGCGCGAGGCGATGGACTTGACGCATCCGGCGCGGCACGATGCGGGTCGTCGACCACGTCCAATACGAGCCCGTTCCCAAGATGAGCGAAGATCTGTGCCTGCTGCCTGCCGTCGAGCTTCGTGCGCGGATCGCTCGCAAGGAGGTCTCTCCCGTCGAGCTCACCGCCGCGGTGCTGGCCCGCGCCGAGCGGCTGCAGGGCGAGCTGAACTGCTTCATCACGCTGTGCGGCGAGGCGGCGATGGCGCAGGCGAAGGTCGCGGAGCGGCAGGTCATGGCCGGCGAGCCGCTCGGCCTGCTGCACGGCATCCCCTTCACGGTGAAGGACATCGTCAGCACCAAGGGCGTGCGCACGACCTTCGGCGCGGTGCCGTACCGGAACAACGTGCCCGATCATGACGCCGTGGCGGTGGCCCGGCTCCGTGCGCAGGGCGGAATATTGCTCGGCAAGACCACGACGCCGGAGTTCGGCAGCAAGTGCCTGACCGACTCGCCTTTGTTCGGCCGCACCCGCAATGCCTGGAGTGCCGAGCGGTCGAGCGGCGGTTCCAGCGGCGGCGCGGCGGTGGCAGTCGCAAGCGGCATCGCGCCGCTGGCGGTTGCGACCGATGGTGGCGGCTCGACCCGGATTCCGGCCGCCTGCAACGGCGTGGTCGGGATCAAGCAGAGCAACGGCGTGATCCCGCACAGCCAGGTGCAGGACGCCTTCGGCAACCAGACCTATGTCACGCCGACCACCCGCACCGTCGCCGACACCGCGCTGATGATGCAGGCGATGGCCGGCGAGGACCCGTCCGATCCGTGGTCGATCGGCGTGCCGGTGCCTGATTATCTCGATCGCGCGGCGCCGCGCGGCGATCTCCGGGGCAGGCGGGCGCTGTACTGCCTGTCGCCGCCGGGCCGACCGGTGACCGCGGATGTTGCTGCTAACTTCAAGGCGAGCCTCGACCTGCTGGCGAGCCTCGGCGCGGAACTCGAGGAGTTTTCCGGCGACGGCTTCGACATCGAGCCGATCTGGCGCGCCATCAATCACACGGTCTGGCGCACCCGCTTCGAGAAGCTCGCGGCCGATCATCCCGATGACCTGAGCCCGACCTTCCTGAAGCAGCTCGCGCTGGCCGCGAAGGTGAGTGGCGTCGAGTACCAGCAGGCGATGTTCGACCGCACCGCGCTGTTCCGCCGCGTGCAGTCGCTGCTTGCGCGCGGCGACCTCCTGGCGATGCCGACGCTGACCCGCACGGCGCTGCCGATCGACCAGGATCTGTTCGGCACCATCGAGATCGACGGCGAGAGCTTCGACAGCGTCCGGCCGCACTGGTTTCCCTGGACCATGCTGTTCAACATGACCGGGCATCCCGCGGTCAGCATTCCCTCAGGCTTCGGCCGCGACGGCCTGCCGATCGGCCTGCATCTGGTCGGACGCTTCCGGGCCGACGCGGACCTGCTGCGGGTTGCAGCGCTGTTCGAAGAGGCGAGCGACCTGCTCGGCCGCTGGCCGGCGCTGGCATCATGAAAGGTGCGGCGAAGGGCTTGCATTCGTTCGCGAACATGTTGAAACGTGGCTTCAGACAGGTACAAAGGTCACGGATCTTGATTGAATCGGTTCGGCCGCGCGCTCAATTCACCTCTCCCCGACGGGGAGAGGTCGATTTGCGCAGCAAATCGGGTGAGGGGCTCTGCTCCAACGAGAGAGCATAACCCCTCACCCGGCGCTGCGCGCCGACCTCTCCCAAGGGAGAGGTGAGCGTTCGATGCCGCTCCAGTTCGATCAAATCTTGCACCGACTTTAGGCGGGCATGAGCGTATTCTTCCTGCGGCGGATCCTGACCCTGGTGGCGACGCTGGTCGCGGCCTCGGTGATCATTTTCCTGGTGCTCGACGCACTGCCCGGCAATGCGGCGCAGATGCTGATGGGCGCCGACGCCTCGCCCGATGCGGTGCGTGCGCTCACCGTCAAGCTCGGCCTCGACCAGCCGCTCATGGTTCGCTATCTGCTCTGGCTCAAGGGCATGGCGGTCGGCGATCTCGGCAACAGCTATGTCTATGGCACGCCGGTGGCGGGCCTGATCGCCGAACGGCTGGTGCTGACGATACCGCTCGCGATCATGTCGATGCTGATCACGGTGGTGCTGGCGCTCGCGGCCGGCATCTACACCGCGGCCAACCACAACAAGCTCGGCGATGTCGGCGTGATGTCGCTGACCCAGATCGGCATCGCGCTGCCGAATTTCTGGTTCGCGATCCTCTTGATCCTGCTGTTCTCGGTGAAGCTGCAATTGCTGTCGGCCGGCGGATTCGCCGGCTGGGATGACGGCATCTGGGCGGGGATTCGCTCGCTGCTGCTGCCCGCGATCTCGCTTGCCGTGGTGCAGGCCGCAATCCTCGCCCGCGTCACCCGATCGGCGGTGTTGGAGGTGCTGCGCGAAGATTTCGTCCGCACGGCGCGTGCAAAAGGGCTCGGCAAGCGCGAGGTGCTGTGGCGGCACGTGCTGCGCAACGCCATGATCCCGGTCATGACGGTCATGGGCCTGCAATTCGCCAATCTGCTGGCCGGCACCATCGTGATCGAGAACGTGTTTTATCTGCCGGGCCTCGGCCGGCTGATCTTCCAATCGATCGCCAACCGCGACCTGATCGTGGTGCGCAACTGCGTGATGCTGCTCGCTGCGATGGTCGTGACAGTCAATTTCGTGGTCGATGTGCTCTATGCCTTCATCGATCCGCGCATCAAGGTTGCCAACCTGTGAGCGCGCCGCTGACCGCATCCGCCGGCACGGCGGCGATCGCACCCGGCGCAAGGCCTGCGACCGGCTTCTGGCGCCGCGCGCTGCGTCATCGCAGCTTCGTGCTCGGCGCGGTGCTCAGCCTCGTCGTGCTCGGCGCGGCGCTGCTGTCGCTGGTCTGGACGCCGTGGTCGGCCTATGACATCGACGTCGCCTCGAAACTGCACCCGCCATCGGCGGCGCACTGGCTCGGCACCGACGTGCTCGGCCGCGACATCGTCTCGCTGCTTTTGGTCGGCGCGCGCGCCACCATCATGGTCGGCGTCATTGCCGTCGGCATCGGCCTGACCTTCGGCGTTGGCCTTGGCCTGATCGCGGCTGCCCGCAAGGGCTGGACCGAGGAGCTCATCATGCGGATGAGCGACTTCACCTTCGCGTTTCCCGCCGTGCTGTCGGCCATCATGCTTGCCGCGGTCGCGGGCCCCGGCATGGTGACGTCGATCACCGCGATCGGCATCTTCCAGATCCCGACCTTCGTCCGCGTCACCCGCGGCTCGGCCAATGCGATCTGGGCCCGCGAATTCGTGCTGGCCGCGCGCGCCGCGGGCAAGGGCTCGTTCCGCATCACGATCGAGCATGTGCTGCCGAACATCCTGTCGATCCTGATCGTGCAGGCGACGATCCAGTTCGCGCTCGCGATCCTCGCCGAGGCCGCGCTGTCCTATCTCGGGCTCGGCACCCAGCCGCCGCAGCCGTCCTGGGGCCGCATGCTCAATGACGCGCAGACCCTGCTGTTCCAGTCGCCGATGCTCGCGGTCTATCCGGGTGTCGCGATCGCGATCGCGGTGCTCGGGCTCAACCTGCTCGGTGACGGCCTTCGCGATCTGCTCGATCCCCGTCTGGCGCGGGAGCGTTGAGCATGCGTGAGGCAGGCGCGCCGCTGATCGAGGTGAAGGACCTGGGCGTCCGGCTAAACACCAGCCGCGGCCCGGCGCAGGCCGTCCGCGGCGTCAGCTTTGCGCTTCGCCGCGGCGAGACGCTCGGGCTGGTCGGCGAGTCCGGTTGCGGCAAGTCGGTCACGGCGCTGGCCCTGATGGGGCTGCTGCCCGACAGCGCCGCGATCAGCGGCAGCATCCGGCTCGATGGCACGGAGCTGGTCGGCCTGCCGGACGCAGCCTACTGCAAGCTGCGCGGCAACCGCATCAGCATGATCTTCCAGGAGCCGATGACCGCGCTCAATCCGATGCACACGATCGGGCACCAGGTCGCCGAGCCCTTGCTGCGCCACACCGGTGTCTCGGCAGCCGAAGCGCGACAGGAAGCCATCGCCTTGCTCGATCGCGTCGGGCTACCCGATGCGGCGAAGCGTGTCGATGCCTATCCGCACCAGTTTTCCGGCGGCCAGCGCCAGCGCATCACGATCGCGATGGCACTGGCCTGCCAGCCTGACGTCTTGATCGCCGACGAGCCGACCACGGCACTCGACGTCACGATCCAGGGCCAGATCCTCGATCTGATCGCAGGTCTCGTCGCGGAGCGCGGCATGTCGATGATCCTGATCTCGCACGATCTCGGCGTGATCGCCGAGAATGTCGAGCGCATGATGGTGATGTATGGCGGCACCGTCGTCGAAAGCGGCGCCACCGATGCCGTGTTCACGCGGATGGGCCATCCCTATACGCAGGGCCTGTTCCGCGCCCGGCCGCGGCTCGGCGCGCGCAAGGGGACGCGGCTCACGACCATCGCCGGCACTGTGCCGGAACTGGCTGACCTGCCCGCGGGCTGCACCTTCGCCGATCGCTGCGCGATCGTGGAGGCGCGTTGCCGCGCGACGCTGCCGGCCGTCGTCGATGTCGGCGGAAGCCATGGCGTGCGTTGCATCAGGACCGACGTCTCGATGGCGGCCGGGGGCGTTGGCACATGACTGTGCTCGATCAGCCCCAGCCCGCGCCCGCGACACCGTTGCTCGAGGTGAGGGATCTCGCGCAACGCTACACCTTGCCGCGTGAAAGCCTGTTCAAGCCGGCGGCGCAGGTGCACGCGCTCAATGGCGTCACGGCGCAGGTCATGCCGGGCAAGAGCCTCGGCGTGGTCGGCGAGTCCGGTTCGGGTAAATCGACCCTTGCGCGGCTTGTGATGGCGCTGGAGCGGCCGTCGTCGGGGCAGGTCGTCATGATGGGCCGCGACCTCAACCGGATGCCGCCGGACGAGCTGCGCCACGCCCGCCGCGATTTCCAGATGGTGTTCCAGGACCCCTATGGCTCGCTCGATCCGCGGCAGACCATCGCGCGCATCGTTGCCGAGCCGCTGACTGCGCCCGGGCGCATCGATCGCAGCAGCCTGCGCGAGCGCGTCGCCGCCGTGCTGCGGCAGGTCGGGCTGCGCGATGCCGACATGGACAAGTTCCCGCACGAATTCTCCGGCGGCCAGCGCCAGCGCATCGCGATCGCGCGTGCGCTGATCACCCAGCCGAAGCTGATCGTCGCCGACGAGCCGGTCTCGGCGCTCGACGTCTCGGTGCAGGCGCAGGTGCTCAATCTGATGCAGGATCTGCAGGACGAGTTCGGTCTGAGTTACATCCTGATCAGCCATGATCTCGCCGTGGTCGATCTGCTCTGCGACGAGATCGCGGTGATGTATCTCGGGCGGATCGTCGAGCAGGGGCGTCCCGCCGATCTGTTCGCCCACAGCGCCCATCCCTACACGCGCGCGCTGCTCGATGCGGTTCCGCGCGCCCGGGCCGGTGGTGTCCGGCGGCGCCGCGGAGCGCAGGCGATCGTTTCGCAGTCCTCGGTCACGGCCGGCTGTCCTTACGCGCCGCGCTGCCCCCTGGCCGACCAGCATTGTCGCGAGACCGCGCCTGCGCTACGCAGCGTGGGTGACGCCCATCTGGCGGCCTGCCATTACGCCGAAGCCGTGATGGCGCTGCCGCCGGTGGTCGCCGAGGCCGGTTAGTCTTTTCTGTAGGGTTGACCTAGGCTGATCAAAGAGCACGTCCGGGGAGCAGACCGATGTTGAGGAAATTGTGCGTCATCGCGGCCGCTGCCGCACTCGCTGCAGCGCCATTGCCGAGCCTCGCGCAGGGCAAGAAGGACAGCGTCGTGATGGGTATGACGCTGGAGCCGCCGGGACTCGATCCCACCAACGCGGCCGCCGCGGCGATCGCCGAAGTGACGCTCTACAACGTCTATGAGACGCTGACCAAGATCAACGAGGACGGCTCGGTGTCGCCGCTGCTCGCCGAGAGCTGGCAGGCCGCGCCGGATCTCAAGACCTACACCTTCAAGCTTCGCAAGGGCGTCAAATTCCACAATGGCGAGCCGTTCGATTCCGCGGCGGTCAAGTTCACGTTCGACCGCGCCGCGGCGCCGACCTCGACCAACAAGGACAGGAGCCTGTACCAGGCCTTCGCGTCGGTGACGGCGCCGGACCCGGAGACGATCGTCGTCGCGTTGAAGTACGCCGAGCCGAACCTGCCGTTCCTGCTCGGCCAGGCGTCAGGCTCGATCGTCGAGCCGAAGAGCGCGCCGACCGATGCGACGCAGCCGGTCGGCACCGGGCCCTATACGCTCGGCAGCTGGGCCAAGGGCTCGTCGATCACGCTGGTGAAATGGCCGGCGTACCGCAACGCTGCCGCGATCAAGCTTTCCAAGGTGACGATCCGGTTCATCGGCGATCCCGCCGCGCAGGTCGCGGCGCTGCTGTCGGGCGACGTCGACGCGTTTCCGCGGGTTGCGGCGGCGCGCAGCCTCGCGCAGTTCAAGGCCGATCCGCGCTTCAACGTGCTGATCGGCGGCTCGCGAACAAAAACCATCGTCGGCATCAACGAGCGCAAGAAACCGCTGGACGACGTCCGTGTTCGCCGCGCCATCCTGGCGGCGATCGACCGCAAGGCGATGATCGACGGCGCGGTCGACGGCTTCGGCACGCCGATTGGCAGCTTTTACACGCCGGGATCGCTCGGCTATGTCGATACCACCGGCATCAATCCCTACGATCCGGAACTCGCCAAGAAGCTGCTGGCCGAGGCCGGCGTCAAGACGCCGCTCGAACTCAGCCTGAAACTGCCGCCGCCGTCCTACGCGCGGCAGGGCGGCGAGGTGCTCGCGGCGCAGCTCGCCAAGGTCGGGATTGTTGCCAAGATCGAGAACGTGGAGTGGGCGCAGTGGCTGTCGCAGGTCTTCACCGGCCCGCACAATTACGACCTCACCATCGTTGCGCATGTCGAGCCGTTCGACCTCGTGAAGCTGACCGAGCCGGATTACTATCTCGGCTACAAGTCCGAGGCGTTCAACGCGCTCTATCAGCAGATCATGGCGACGCCTGACGAGGCCGGCCGGGCAAAGCTGCTCGGCGACGCGCAGCGCATGCTGGCAACCGATGCGGTCGCCGGCTTCCTGTTCCAGCCGCAATTGATCACGATCGCCAGCAAGAAGCTGAAGGGCGTGTGGAAGGACGTGCCGCAATTCGAGAATGATTTCTCGACCTGGGCTTGGGAGTAACCCGGGATTCGGGAGCAGGCGATCGCGCCGGCGAAGACCAATGGCCTCAGCCGGCGCCGCGCCTCGCGCGACGTCGAGCGCACCCAAGGACGTCGCAGCGAAGGCGCTCAGTGCCAGCGCTTCCGTCGGTTGCCCGGCCTGCGATCTCGATCGCTTCCAGGGCGACGGCACGGTGCCGCGGCTTGCCGGGATGGGACGTGATTACCTCGCCAAGACCACCGCCGATTTCCGCACCCGCGCGCGCGGCAACAATCCCGGCATGTCCGACCTGATGCTGGCGACGTCGCCCGACGACCTCGCCGCGCTGGTGGACTATCTGGCGGGGCTTTAGGGGGCAGGGCTATCGGATATGCGCCTTTGGCGATCGAGGGTGGGCGCCGGCGCACCGACCCCGTTCTGCATATCTGTGCGTCAAGTTCCGGTTGCCGTACAACCGATCAGTTCGGTCGAGACCTGGACACCACGCCTGGAACAGGAAAGGCTCGGCACATCTCGATGCACTCCGACCTGAGACGCGCGAGGACCGCATCGTCTCCGTTCGCCTGCAGGGCCGCCGCAATGAACTCGCCGATACGGCGCATTTCGGAATCTCCCATGCCACGCGTGGTCGCCGCCGGTGTCCCAAGGCGAATACCGCTTGGCCTGAGCGGCGGGCGCGGATCGTCTGGAATAACCTGCTTGTTTGTGGTGATGGCGATGGCATCGAGCACGTCCTCGGCTGCTCGCCCGTCCAGTCCGACGGACGCGACTGTATCGACGACCATCATGTGATTGTCCGTCCCGTCCGTGACCAGCTTCATCCCGCGTTCCATCAGCGCGCCGGCAAGAACCTTCGCGTTGTGCAAAACCTGCCGCGCGTAAATTTGGAAATCCGCGGTCGCCGCCTTCTTGAGCGTCACGGCAATCCCGGCCACGACGTTCATGTGAGGTCCGCCCTGCAAACCTGGAAAGACGGAAGCATCGATCCGGCCGGCATTTTCCTTCCGGCACAGGATGATCCCGCCGCGGGGGCCGCGCAGTGTCTTGTGGGATGTCGTCGTCATGATGTCGAAGCCGGCATCAAGCGGATTGCGCATGACATTCGCGGCAACCAACCCGCCATAGTGGCTCACGTCAGCCATCGTGAGCGCGCCAACTTCGTCGGCGATACTCTTGAATGCCGCATAGTCCAGGTCGCGCGGATAGGAGCTGTAGCCGCACAACACCATCTTCGGACGCGCTTCACGCGCAATCGCGCGCAATTCATCGAAATCGATCGCGCCGTTTGACGGGGCCGTCTTGTAGCGAACGAAGTTGAACAAGCGTCCCATGTGGGACACCGGCGCGCCGTGGGTGAGATGACCGCCGTGGGACAGGTCCATGGCGAGAATCGTGTCGCCGGGCTGCAACAGGCCGAGATAGACGGCCTGATTCATCGGTGATCCGGAAAGCGGCTGAACGTTGGCGTGCTCGGCACGAAAAAGCGAGCAGGCCCGCTGGCGTGCGAGGTTCTCGATGCTGTCGGTATACTGCTGGCCGCCGTAGTATCTGCGTCCCGGATATCCCTCGGAGTATTTATTGGTGAAGACCGATCCGAGCAGTTCAAGCACCTCCGGGTAGGTGTAATTCTCGGACGGGATCAGTTCGACGCCGTCCTGTTGACGGCGCTCTTCCCCTACAAGAGCGGCAGCGATCTCTTGATCGTTGATGGACAGTTCGGTGTGAAATGACGGCATGCTCGGGCTCCTCAACACGCTGTTTTTCCAGCAGATTGGTTGCCCAGGCGATCGGCGTTGGAACCCTTCGCGCTTCCCCGTGGTCGATTCCACGTTAGCTCGCCAGTCGCGCGACAGGACGAATGAGCACAGAGACTCTTCGTACAGAAAAATTTAGCCGATCCGCGGACCTTTCGCAACCAATGAGTCCATCGCATCATGCCTCAGCGCGGCGTCAGCTCCTCGCGCAGCGCCGACAGGATGGTGAGATCGGCGGCGTGCTTGCCGGCCTTGTCGGCCAGCGCCGCATCGGCGCCGTGGGCGAGCAGCGCCTTCGCGATCGCCGGGTGGTTGCCTTCGGCGGCGATCATCAGCGCCGTGCGGCCGCGGGCGTCGCGTTCGTCGACCTTGGCGCCTGCGTCCAGGAGATAGGAGACGACCTCGAGCGCTTGTGCCTCCGGCACGGTCTCATCCGGCCCGGCCGCCCACATCAGGAGCGTGAGATCGTTGGCGTAGCGCGCATTGATGTCGATATCGAGCGCAAGCAGCTGCTTGACGATGCCGAGCTGACCGCCGGCCGCCGCATACACCACCGGTGGCTTGCCGGTGTCGTCAGCCTTGCGGCCGTCGGCGCCGTGCGCCAGCAGCTGCCAAGCCGCGCAGCGATTTGAGGCCGCGCAGCGATGTCGTGCCGCGCGGCGTTGTCCTGCCGCTCTAGCCGGTCTGCCCGGTGCTCGCATTGGCAACGGCGCGCCCGACATTGGCGATCACCTCGTTGCACTTCTCCATCGGAGCACTTGCCCCGGTCAGGTAGACCGTCACCACGATCGGCTTGCGGCCGGGCGGCCAGAACACCCCGATATCGTTATAGGTGCCGCGCTCGCCGGTGCCGGTCTTGTCGCCAACCTGCCAGTCGCGGGGCACGCCGGCGCGCAGCCTCGTGTCGCCGGTCTTGTTGGCGACCATCCAGTCCACGAGCTTCTGGCGCGAGGCGGCCTGCAGGGCATCGCCGATCACCACGCGCTGCAGACTCTTCAGCATCGCGACCGGGCTCGTCGTGTCGCGCGGATCGCCCGATACCCCCTCGTTCAGCGCCAGCTCCCAGCGGTCGAGCCGGCTCACATTGTCGCCGATAGTGCGGAAGAAGCCGGTCAAGCCGGCCGGCCCGCCGATCTCGCGGAGGATCATGTTGCCCGCGGTGTTGTCGCTCCGCGTGATGGCAGCCTCGCAGATTTCGGCGAGCGTCATGCCCGACGCGACATGCTCCTTGGTCACGGGCGAATTGGCCAAGATATCCTTGGCCTCGAACCGCACGCGCTGGTCGAGGCTGGATTCACCGCGGTCGACCCGGTGCAGCACCGCGGCCGAGGCCAGCGCCTTGAAGGTGCTGCACATCGGGAACCGCTCGTCGCCGCGCAGGCTCGCGCGCAATCCGGTCTCCATGTCGAGCGCGGCGACGCCGAGCCTGCCGCTGGTCGCGAGCTCGATGCGTGCAAACTCCTCTTGCAGCCGCTGCGCCGGTCCGTTTGGTCCCGCCGCTGCGCTCTGTCCTGCCGCGGCGCTTGGCCGCGGCAAGGTGCAGGACGCCGCAAGGCCCAGCGCGCGCAATCCAAGTGTCCGTCTCGTCAGCATGTCTCGTCTCCCGTTGGCGGCGCGAACCTGCCGGGCGGCGTGACGATCGACAAACAATCATTTATACAGCGAGGCATGAGAAAAACTTGGTCATGACGTCGTGCGCCGGCATCTCCCGCTGAACGCGTTGCGTGCCTTCGAGGCCTCCGCGCGGCTGTTGAGCTTCACCCGCGCGGGCCTGGAATTGCGCGTGACGCAGACCGCGATCAGCCACCAGGTCAAGCAGCTCGAGGATCTGCTGGGCGCGAGTCTGTTCCGCCGCCTGCCGCGCGGGCTGGTGCTTACCGACGAAGGGCTGGCGCTGCTGCCGGTGCTGACCGACGCGCTCGACCGGATCGGGGCGGCGATCGACCGCATCGAAGCCAAGGGCACGCGCGAGGTCGTCACCGTCGGCTGCGTCACGACGTTCGCGACCGGATGGCTGTTGCAGCGGGTCGATCGCTTCAAGCGCGCGCATCCCTATATCGACCTGCGCCTGCTCACCAACAACAACCGCGTCGACATCGCGGGCGACGGGCTCGATCTCGCGCTGCGCTTCGGCGACGGCTCCTGGCACGGCACCGAGGCGATCCATCTGTTGTCCGCGCCGCTGTCGCCGGTGTGCTGCGCTGACGTGGCGGGTCGGCTGCGCAAGCCGTCCGATCTCGCGCAGGAGTTTTTGCTGCGCTCCTACCGCGCCGAGGAATGGCCGCTGTGGTTTGCGGTGGCCGGCGCGCCGTGCCCGAAAATCCAGGGACCGATCTTCGACAGTTCGGTTGCGATGGCCGAGGCCGCGGCGCGCGGCGTCGGCGTCGGGCTGGTGCCGACAGCGATGTTTGGCAATGAGCTGGCGTCCGGCCGGCTGGTGCGGCCGTTCGCGGCCGAAGTCCCGGCGGGGTCCTATTGGCTGACCTGGCTCAAGTCGCGCGAGGTGACGCCCGGCATGCGCGCCTTCCGCGACTGGCTGCTCGACACGCTGCGGGCGGAGGTGAGTGAGACGGAGGAGGTGAGGGATGCGCCACAGGTGCCTGCCGCACGGCCCAAGCCGAAAGCTAAAGCGAAGGCCAGAACAAAGCCCGCGAAGAAGCGGCGACGCTAGTCGAAGTTCATCTAGCCCGTCATCCTGAGGAGCCGCGAAGCGGCGTCTCGAAGGATGCACGGCCCGGCTGGTGGCCGTCGACCCTTCGAGACGCGCTACGCGCTCCTCAGGGTGACGGGGTGATTGCTCTGCTTGCTCAGTGTCATCACCCGCGCATGCGGGTGATCCAGTATTCCAGAGACCGCAGTGCTCGAGCCGAGGGGCCGCGGCGTACTGGATCGCCCGGTCCATGTGCGCAATTGCGCACAGGCCGGGCGATGACCGCGGTGGACGAGGATATAGCCTCACATCCTCTTAGGGTGACGGTCCAGGAGCAGCGTGCGCTGCGGAGCAATCCGCCTATGCCAGATGGCACGCCACAAAATGCCCGTTGCTGCCTTCGCGCAGCTCAGGCGCGCTCTGACGGCAGCGCTCTTCGGCGATCGGGCAGCGGGTGTGGAAATGGCAGCCCTTCGGCGGGTTCATCGGGCTCGGCACGTCGCCCTTCAGGCGGATGCGCAGCTTTTTGGCCTTGGGATCCGCCACCGGCACCGCCGAGAGCAGCGCCTTGGTGTAGGGATGCTGCGGGTTGCGGTAGAGATCGCTGGCTTTGGCGAGCTCGACGATGCGGCCGAGATACATCACGGCGACGCGGTCGGAGATGTGTTCGACGACAGAGAGATCGTGGGCGACGAACAGATAGGTGAGGTTCAGCTCGGCCTGCAGATCCTCGAGCAGGTTGATGACCTGGGCCTGGATCGAGACGTCGAGCGCCGAGACCGGCTCGTCGCACACGATCAGCTTCGGCTCCAGGGTCAGCGCGCGGGCGATCGCGATGCGCTGGCGCTGGCCGCCGGAGAATTCATGCGGATAGCGCCGCATGTGCTCGGCCTTCAGCCCGACCTTGACCAGAAGGCGCGCGACGCGGTCCTCGCGCTCGCTGGCCGAGGTCACGAGGTTATGGATGATGAAGGGCTCGCCGAGGATTGCGCCGACCGTCATGCGCGGATTGAGCGAGGCGAACGGGTCCTGGAACACCAGCTGCATGTTGCGCCGCATGGCGCGCAGATCGCCGCCGCCGAGCCCGATCACGTTCTGGCCGTCGAACACGACTTCGCCCGAGGTCGGCTCGATCAGCCGCAGCACGCAACGCCCGGTGGTCGACTTGCCGCAACCGGATTCGCCGACCAGCCCCAGCGTCTCGCCGCGGTTGACCGCAAACGACACCCCGTCGACCGCATAGACTTGCCCGACCTCGCGCGACAGGAGGCCGCCGAGCACCGGAAAGTGCTTCTTCAGATTGCTGACGCGCAGCAGCGGCTCGCTCATGACGCGTCTCCGAGGTGGCAGGCCATGCGATGGCCGGGCGCGATCTGGCGCAGCCGTGGCTCCTGATCGGTGCAGATACGCATGGCGTGTTTGCAGCGGGAAGCAAAACGGCAGCCGGGCGGCGGGTTGATCAGGATCGGCACCGAGCCACCGATCGCTTCCAGCCGGGTCTTGTGCTCGGCGTCGAGATCGATGCGCGGGATCGAGCGGATCAGGCCCTGGGTGTAGGGATGGCTCGGATTGCCGAACAATTC
The DNA here is from genome assembly GCF_042258615.1 of Bradyrhizobium sp. Pha-3. Taxonomy (GTDB): domain Bacteria; phylum Pseudomonadota; class Alphaproteobacteria; order Rhizobiales; family Xanthobacteraceae; genus Bradyrhizobium. The sequence continues at coordinate 2,346,035 of NZ_CP170152.1, forward strand.
GTCGACCGCCGCCTCTTCCACCACCTTGCCGGCATACATCACGACGACGCGCTGCGCGGTCTCGGCGACCACGCCCATCGCGTGCGTGATCAGCATCACCGCCATGCCGAGGCGCTCCTTCATGTCCTGCAGCAGGTCGAGGATTTGTGCCTGGATGGTGACGTCGAGCGCGGTGGTGGGCTCGTCCGCGATCACGAGCTTGGGCCGGCAGGCCAGCGCCATCGCGATCATCACGCGCTGGCGCATGCCGCCGGAGAACTGGTGCGGATAGTGATGCACGCGGCCCGCGGCATTGGGGATCTGCACCAGCTTCAGCATCTCGATGGTGCGCTCGAGCGCCTGCTTCCTGGTCACCGCCTCGTGGCGGCGCAGGCTCTCGGCGATCTGCTCGCCGATGGTCAGCACCGGGTTGAGCGAGGTCATCGGCTCCTGGAAGATGAAGCCGATCTCCTTGGCCCTGATGTCGTCGAGCTCATGGCTGGTCAGCGGTGCCAGGTCGCGGCCCTCGAACATGATCTCGCCGGCGACGATCTTGCCCGGCGGCATCGCGATCAGCTTCAGGATCGACATCGCGGTGACGGTCTTGCCGCAGCCGGATTCGCCGACCACACAGAGCGTCTCGCCGCGGTTGATGCTGATGTCGACGCCGTCGACCGCCTGGACGATGCCCTCGTCGGTGGTGAAATGGGTTTTCAGGCCCTTGATGTCGAGCAGCGCCATCAGATCACCTTGCGGGCGTCGAGCGCATCGCGCAGCCCGTCGCCGATGAAATTGATGGCGACGACCGCGATGAAGATCGCGCCGCCCGGAAACAGCGCCCAGTGCGGGCCGATATCGAGAAAGTCCTTGGCGTCATAGAGGATGCGGCCCCAGGTCGGCGTATCCGGCGGGAAGCCGAGGCCGAGGAACGAGAGCGTCGATTCGGCGATGATCGCGGCGGCGACGTCGATCGTGCCGGCGATGATCACAGGTCCCAGCGCATTGGGCAGGATGTGGCGCACCACCTGCCGCACCGGGCTCGCGCCGAGCGCGCGCGCCGCCTCGACGAATTCCTTCTCGCGCAGGGAGAGAAACTGGGCTCGCACCAGGCGGGCGACCGGCATCCAGCGCAGGCCGCCGATCACAAGCACGATCAGGATAAAGATGCCGCCCTCAGGGCCGAACACGGCCTTGAGCCCGTCGCGGAACAGATAGATCAGCATCAGCAGGAGCGGCAGTTGCGGCAGCGACAGGAACAGGTCGGTCAGCCACATCAGCGCATAGCCGAGCGGGCCGCGCGACATGCCGGCGAGCGCACCGATCAGCGTGCCGACGAACACCGAGACCAGCATCGCGGCGAGCCCGACCGCAAGCGAGATGCGGCCGCCATAGATCATGCGGGCGAGCAGGTCTTGGCCGAGATCGTCGGTGCCGAACGGATGCGCCAGCGAGGGGCCCTGCAGGCCCGCCACCACGTCGATGTCGCTGATCGAGACCCGCCAGATGAACGGGCCGATCACCACGGCGGCGATCAGCAGCAGCAGCAGCACGGCGCTGACCACGGCCGGCCGGTGCCGGCGGTAGCGCCGCCAGGTTTCGCGCCAGGGCGAGTAGCCGCGCCGCTCAGCGGAAGGAGATGCGAGGGTCAAGCCAGCCATAGAGGACATCTGCAATCAGGTTGAAGAGCACCACGAGACACGCGAAGACGAAGGTCACGGCCATCACGACCGGCGTATCGTTGGCGAGGATGGAAGAAATCAGGAGCGAGCCGATGCCGGGAATCCGGAAGATCTGCTCGGTGACGATGGCGCCGCCGAACACCGCAGGCATCTGGAGTGCGATCAGCGTGACGACCGGGATCATCGCATTGCGCATCACATGCTTGACGATCACCTTGGCCTGCCCGAGCCCCTTGGCGCGCGCGGTGGTCACATAGTCGAGCCGGATCACGTCGAGCATCGCCGAGCGCACGAAGCGGGTCATCGACGCCGCCTGGAACAGGCCGAGCACCATCACCGGCATGATGGCCTGCCGGATCATCTCCAATAGCCAGGGGATGCCGCTGCCGGGCACGTCGGTGTAGACGAAGGGCAGCCAGTCCAACTTCACCGAGAACACCAGGATGAACAGGATGCCGGTGAAGAAGGTCGGCAGCGAAAAGCCGATGAAAGCGAAGGTGTTGGCGAGCTGGTCGAACAGCGAATAGGGCCGGGTGGCGGCGTAGACGCCGACCGGGATTGCGATCAGCAGCGCCAGCAGCTGCGCCGAGCCGATCACGTAGAGCGTGGTCGGCAGCCGCTGCAGGATCAGCGTGTCGACGTTGATCCGGCTGACAAAGGAGAAGCCCCAGTCGCCCTGCGCCATCGCCGCAAGCCAGTGCAAATAGCGCAGGTAGATCGGATCATCGAGCCCGAACTTGGTGCGCAGCGCGGCCTGCACCTCGGGCGGCACGTTCGGATTGGTCGCGAGCTCGCTGAACGGATCGCCCGGCGCGAGCGCCAGCACGACGAACAGCACGACCGAAATCCCGAGCAGGCTCGGGATCGCGATCAACAGACGGCGCAGGATATACTGACTCATCGAGAGATCATCTGACTAACGCTCGCACCTTGAGCACGTTGATCTTGCTTCCAGTCGAAAGGCGAGCTTCACCTCGCACCGCGTGCAGGGAGAGGTCGGAATTCAAGCACAGCTTGAATTCCAGGTGAGGGGACTCTCCAAGAACTCATCTCTCACGGCATTTGCGGTTGGAGCCCCTCTCCTCGCAAGAACGGGGGGAGGGAGAAGATGCACCCACTCAACTCCGAACCTGTCCCCGTGTCTCAGGTTTCACGATACCAATCTTGCAGATTGTCGGTTTGGTTGGCCCAGCCGGAGAGCGCGGGCCGCACCGTGTTGGAGCAGGCTTCCACCGCAAGCCGATGCATCACGGGGATCATCACCGTGTCCTGCCACATCAGATCGTTGCACTTGATGTAGAGATCCGCGCGCTTGATCGGATCGGTCTCGGTATCGGCAGCATCGACTGCGGCGTCGAAATCCTTGTTGACCCAGCGCGGGAAGTTCGGTCCCTGCCACTTGTTCTCCTTGGTGGCGACGTTGCGCGAATGATAGCGACGCATGTGCAGGGCCGGATCGGGTTGCGTCATCGGGATCTGGAACATCTCGATGTCGGCATAGAAATGGGAGTAGGTGTCGGGGTTGGCGACGTCGGAGGAGAAGAACACCGAGGCCACCACCGATTTCAGCTCGACGTCGATGCCGGCCTTCTGGCAGGCCTGCTTGACGATCGCCTGGGTCTTCTGCCGCGGCCCGTTGATCGAGGTCTGGTACAGCAACTTCAGCTTCTTGCCGTCCTTCTCGCGGATGCCGTCGGAGCCCGCCTTGCAGCCGGCCTGCTCGAGCAGCGCGCTCGCCTTCTCGACCGAGAACTCCCATTTGGTGTTCTTGGAGACGAACTCCTCGGGGCCGTTGAGATAGTTGGCGGTGGCGCGGCCGGCGCGGCCGTAGATCACCTTCTTGATGGAGTCGCGGTCGACCAGCAGCGCGAGCGCCTGGCGCACGCGCGGGTCGGACAGGATCGGATGCTTGGTCTTCATCGACGAGCGTTCGCCGTCGACCTCGGTGTTGGGATCGGTGAAGTTGATGGCGATGAACTCGATGTCGCCGCCGACGGCATAGAGCGTCTTGCCCTTGCCGCCCTTCTCCAGCCGCAGCAGCACCTCGTCCTCGACCTGGATGTTCCAGGCGAAATCATATTCGCCGGTCTGGATCACCGCGCGCGCCGCCGACACCGCGTCGCCGCCGCCCTTCATCTCGATCGTGTCGAAATAGGGCCGGTTCGCCATGTGGTAGTTGGGGTTGATCTCGCCGCGGATCAGGTCGCCCGGCTTGAATTCGATGAACTTGTAGGGTCCGGTGCCGACCGGCTTCAGATTGGTCGGCGCCTCGCGCGACTTGCCGCCCTTGAATTCCGCGAACAGGTGTTTCGGAATGATGCAGCCATAGGCACCGACGAACGCGTTGGCCCAGAACGGCGTCGGATCCTTGAACTTGATGCGGACCGTGAGGTCGTCGACCTTCTCCACGGTCATGCCGGCGTAAGTCGCACTCGAGACCGCTGCCGTCGCGGGGTCGCTGGCATATTCCCAGGTGAAGACGACGTCGTCGGCGCTGAACGGCTTCCCGTCATGCCATTTGACGCCGGGTTTGAGTTTCCAGACCACCGATTTGGCGTCGGCGGCGAGTCCGCCGTTCTGGATCGAGGGGATCTCTGCGGCGAGGATCGGGTTGAGATGGCCGTCGACGTCCCAGCTGGCCAGCGGCTCATAGAAGATGCGCGAGCCGTCCTGGTCCTTGGTGCCGGTGGCGAAATGCGGATTGAGCAGGGTCGGGCCCTGCCACCACAACAGCTTCAGCGGACCGCCGCCGCCGCGCTTGGTCGGTTTGTAGGGATTGGGGCTTTGCGCCATCGCGACGCCGCCGATCGCCAGAATCTGGTTGGCCAACGGCGCGGTGAGGCCGACGGCAATCATTCGCTTGACGAAGGCGCGGCGGTCCATCCGTCCGTCCTTTACGTCGTCGATCATCCCGCGCAGATTGTTGTCGAACATTGTCCCCTCGGTCCGGCTCACGTGTGATTGCGGCGGGCCTTGGAACCGGCCGCCGTGCTGGCGGCAGATGGCACACCGAATGACCGCGCAGGTCAACGCCTGCCGAGGTTCAGCGACTAGGTCTTTTGGCTATCGCTTGTGCAGAACCGCTCCGCACCGCACATCGGTTCGGCATTTCGGTGCCAAAGCGCACCTGCGTGCGCCTCGCAGTGCGGAAAATTTGTTCGTTATCCTTTGTTCCGAGATGCTTTTTTGTCACGCGCGCGCGTTTTCGCGCGAAGTGGACGCCGGTTCGCGTGAGGAAAACACGTCAAAGCAAGAATCCAGAGCCCCGTTCCGATCCAATCGGAACGGGATCGGCGCTAGCCGGGCCTCGCATCGAAGCGCAGGCCCGGCCGCAGATGCTGCGCTCAGGCGACCGACATGTCCAACGGCGGTGCAACATTCGCCGGCAGCGGACTGACATAGGGCGTTCGCGTGGTCCGCTTCTTGAGGTCGGCCTTGGCGGCCGCGATCAGCTCCGGCTCCATCAGCGCCTTGACGCCGAGGCCGGCCATCGCCTTGGCGGCCTGCACCATCGCCTTGTGCGCGGCCGGCGTCTTGCCCTGCGCCACAACCTGCCAGGTGTGGAACGGCGTGCCGATTGCAACCGTCGGTGCATGGACCTGCACCGTCGGCACCACCCAGCTGACGTCGCCGACATCGGTCGAGCCGATCAGCGGATTGCGCTTGGCGTCGATCGGGACCAGGAAATCGGCCAGCGGCCGGTCGGTCGGCTCCATGCCGATCGCGTAATAGACCGTGGCGATGTCCTTGTCGGTCAGGGTCGCGCGGATCTTGCCGGCGAAATCCTTGTCGGCATCGTCGAAATGCGGCGGGCCGAGATCTTCCATGATCCGGTGCAGCGTCTGCTCCAGCGGGGTGTTGGGCAGGATGTTGGAGACCGCGGAGATGATCTTCATCTCCATCCTGGTCTCGGTCATCAGCGCTGCGCCCTGCGCGATCTTGTTCACGCGTTCGACCAGCTCATTCATGCCGGGCAGGTCGCGGGCACGGATCGAGTAGCGCACGCGGGCATGGGCCTGCACCACATTGGGTGCAATCCCGCCGGTGTCGAGCAGCGCGTAATGCACGCGAGCATCGCTCGGCATGTGCTCGCGCATGTAGTTGACGCCGACATTCATCAACTCCACCGCATCGAGCGCGCTGCGGCCGAGATGCGGCGAGGCTGCCGCATGCGAAGTCCGCCCGGTGAAGATGAAATCGGCACGGGTGTTGGCGAGCGACGGCGTCACCGCCACCTCCCAGAAACTGTGCGGATGCCAGGTAATGGCGATGTCGGCGTCCTCGAACGCGCCACAGCGCACCATGAAGGCCTTTGCCGCGCCGCCTTCCTCGGCCGGACAGCCGTAATAGCGCACCCGGCCCGGCACCTTGTTGGCGGCGAGCCAGTCCTTCACCGCGGTCGCCGCGAGCAGCGCGGAGGAGCCGAGCAGATTGTGACCGCAGCCGTGGCCGTGGCCGCCGGTCTCGACCGGACGATGTTCGGCAATTCCGGCCTCCTGGCTGAGGCCGGGCAGGGCGTCATATTCGCCGAGGAAGGCGATGACCGGGCCGCCCTCGCCCCATTCGCCCATCACCGCGGTCGGGATGTCGGCGAGGTTCTCGGTGATGCGGAAACCCTGGTGGCGCAGTTCGGCCAGATGTTCGGCGGATGAGCGCGCCTCGGTGTAGCAGACCTCGGGCATCGCCCAGACCCGGTCGCTCAATTCGATGAAACGCGGCTTGATCGTGTCGACGCCGCGCCAAACATCATTACGGTTGTCCATTTGCTTCGGTCCCTTGGCTCGCTGGAGCATGATCCGGAAAAGTGTGAAGCGGTTTTCCGAAAAGATCATGCCCGGACAATGAGCCAAAGTGCGATGACGATTCATCGCGCTTTGGCCAATCTGAAGCGCAAAAGGCTAGCAGCTTGGCGCAGCGCCGCCTAGCCGGTGCCGGCAGACCAGCTTTTCCGCAGCGTCACGTCTTGGTGTGCAGAGTACATGTCTGCTGCAGAGGCCGGCTGCAACCTTGCGTGCGCATGTCTACCTTGAGCGATCAGTCCGCCTTCCTCTATGATGTGGCACGCGAGGACGTGGCCCGATCATGGATGATGCAATTCCGTCTCTGCTGCCGAGAAATTTGGGCCACCAGTTCGTGATCTATGCCGACGCCTGCTCAGGCGTAGCAGGCGCGCTGCACGAGCGCACCTTCGCGTCGGTGAACAATGTGGTTCGCCGGCTCAATCCTGCGCCCGAATTCATCCTCTTCCCCGGCGATGAGATCATCGGCCTCACCGCCGATGCCGAGGAGTTGCGCGCACAGTGGCGGCATTGGCTCGACACCGAAATGGGCTGGCTCGACCGGCGCACGGTGCCGCTGTGGCACACGACCGGCAACCACACGACTTACGACGAGATGAGCGAGGCGGTGTTTCGCGAGGTGCTTAAGCTGCCGCGCAATGGTCCGCCGGGTCAGGAGGGCCTGTCCTACTGGGTCCGCCGCGACGATCTGTTGATGGTGTTCGTGCACACGCTGTGGAGCGGGCTGGGCGGCGAGGGGCATGTCGAGACCGACTGGCTGCAAGCGGTCCTCGCACAGCACAGCGATGCCAGGCACAAGCTGGTGCTGGGTCATCATCCCGTGTACCCCATCAATGGCTTCAGCGGCAGCTATCAGCGCGAGATCGGCCATGAATACAGCGCGCGCTTCTGGGATATCCTGGTCAGCGCCGGCGTGACCGCCTATCTGTGCAGCCACATCCTCGCATTCGATGTTCAGGTCCATCGCGGCGTGCTGCAGATATGCACGGCGGGCGCGGGCACCGCGCACCGGATGCCCGAAGGCATCGAGTATCTGCATTGCGTGCAAGTGGCGCTCGATCAGGACGGTCTTCGCTATCAGGTGCTCGACACCGAAGGCGCCGTGCGCGAGCAGCTCGCATGGCCGCTGCCATCTCTCGACCGCGCCGTGTGGTCGCCGTTGCCGCACGGGACCAGCACCGCGCCATTGTCCGGGATGCCGGCACCCGCGACGGTCGTTGCCCTGAAATTGTCGGGCCGCACCGCCGCGGCAAGCGCCGCGCCGCAAACGCTGCTGTGTACGCCCGTGCCTGACATGATCGCGCCGCTCTGGCTCGGGCTGCGCGGGCCGAACCAGACGCTCACCCTGATCCTCGGGCGCGAGCGCGGGCGAAGTCCGCACTACTGGGTCGGCCCCGATCTCGGCGATGAGCGGGATTTCGACCTCGACATCGCCTTCTATCCGGATATGGGACCGGGCGGCGTGCTGTGGCGACGCCGCGGTGACATCAGCTGGACGTCGTTCGCGGCGATATCGGCGACGGGGCTCGAGCGGTTCTCATGGCCCGCGCTCTGGAGCATCGGGTGCGGACAGCATGGATCGGACGACAGGCGATATGCCGGACCACGGCTCGACCTCGCTGCGACCGTGATCGCATTGTCGTGAGCCAAAGTCGGCGGCGCCCGCCGGGCCGAGAAGCGGAGCGAGGACGCGGGTGGCCTAGTCAGGCTTCTTCGGCTTGTCGCGTTCCGCGCTTTTCAATTCGCGATCGATCAGCGTGCAGACCCGCCGCTGCGCCAGCAGGCCGAGCCGCGCGCGCGTGGTGCCGTGCCGGATCTTGCCGTTGATCTCGAATGACCAGCTCCAGAGGTCGGGTTCGATGTTGGTGAGCGTGTATTGAATGTCTCGGTGACGATCGATCAGCTTCTTCATGCCGTTTCGTTTTGTTGGCTGAAGATTGCATAACCAGATCGAGGAGGCGCCTGTATCCGGACGACTACTTACACAATTGGTCTAAGCGTCCGCACCGCGGAATTTTCGCAATCACTGAGTTGGGGGCGTCGTCCAGTGCCTGCGTGATCATGTCGCGCGAATGCAGATGTGTATCCCCATTCTCATATGTCATCGCCCGGCTCGCCGCCTTCGCTAAGGCTTCGGCGCGCCAGGGATCCATGGCCTCGTCGAAGCCTTGGCGGAGACGGGACCGGGCGATCCGGTACGCCGCGGCCTCTCGGCTCAAGCCCCGCTGCCTCTGGAATACTGGATCACCCGCATGCGCGGGTGATGACCCCGCGTTGTTCGACATCTTGAAGCGAGAAGCATCCCCATCGTCGCCAGGACCACGATGGGATAGATCTCAATCCGCCAGACTCAATCTTGTACGTCCCGCCCTCACAAATTGATCACCCCGCGACGCGCCGCATGCGCGACGGCGTCGGTGCGGCCGGTGGCGTCGAGCTTGTCGAGCAGGGAGCCGACATGAAACTTGGCGGTGTGGACCGAAATCCCGAGCCGTTGCGCGATCATCTTGTTGGATGCGCCTTCGGCCAGCAGCGCCAGCACGTCGAGCTCGCGCGGCGTCAGCTCGAAGTCGGCGCCGCCGGCGGTCTCGCGGTTGCGTGCGACGATCGTCGCTGTCGCCTGTTCGCCCGGCGCGGCAAGCCGCAGGCCGGCGACGCTGCCGAGCAACGTCGCCAGCCGGTCGGCGAGGGCGGGGTCGTCGATCTCGAGTGCGATGATGATGTCGGAGGCAGGCTCGCTGCTCACGTCTCGGGCCTTTCGCCGACTGTCACCTTGAAGTTCAACGGCTCGCCGCCGCGATGCACGGTGAGTTCGACGACGGTGCCGACGCTCTGCGGCCCGAGGCCGCGCGACAGCGCCCGCACGCCCGACAGCTTCTCGCCGTTGACGGCAATGATCACGTCGCCCTGGCGGATGCCGGCGGTAGCCGAGGGGCCGGCCTTGTCGACATCCATCACCATTGCGCCGAGGTCGTCGTCGAGACGCACCGGCTGCAGCCCGACGCCAAGATATCCGCGCGCGATGCGGCCGCTCTTCTCGAGCTGGGCTGCGACCCGCTCGACGGTCGCGGCAGGGATCGTCAGCACGCGGCGCGGGCCGAGCACCGCCATGCCGAACGGCGCACCTGCGGCATTCAGCGCCAGCCCGCCCTGCTGGCTGTGTCGCAGCCGGACGTCGAGTTCGATCCGCGCGTCGATCTCGCCGCCGCGCAGGCTGCGCCAGGCGGCGCCCGACCGCGAGACCATGCCGAGCCGCGCGATCGGCGCGCCGCGGTCGGCTGCGACGATCACCGCGAGCGATCCGAGCGCGGGGATTTCGGTCGACAGCTTGATCGGCGCGACGTCGCCCTCAACGCGCAGCAGCGCGATGTCGGTGGTGTGGTCGCGTCCGGCGACGGTGGCTTGCCTGCGGCTGCCGTCGGCAAGCTGGATTTCGATCTCGCCCTCGTCGGCGAGCGCTTCGTCGGCAGTCACGACCAGGCCGGTCTTCCAGACGAAGCCGGAGGCGCGCGCGCGGTGCGAATGCACGGAGACGATCGCAGGTGCAGCGCGCGCAATGGTCTCGGAAAGGGCTGATGACAGCGAAGCGAGGGTGGTTGGTTCAGTCATGGGAAACTCCGTTGGCTTCCCCCAATCTGGGATGTTGCGCCCGGCGGTGAAACTGGCCGGATGGGCAGGGCCGGGCCCTGCCGATTGGAACCTCCGCTCAGCTCAGCCGCTGCAGGGTTACCTTCGGGCTTTCACCGAACTTGGCGCGGTAGGCGCTCGCCATCCGGCTCAGATGGGTAAAGCCGAGATCGAACGCAATATCGACGATGCGTTCGCCCGGCCGCGCCGTCTTGAGACGGGCGTTGAGATGAGCGAGGCGGATGTCGAGCAGCATCTCGGACACGGTGGTGCCGAAGTGACGGCGGAAGCCGAGTTGCAAGGCGCGGATGCCGGTGCCGGCGATCTCCGCAAGCTCGGCAAGATCCAGCGGTTCGGTCGTACGGGTCTCGAGGTAAGCCCGCACGCGCTTCAGCGCCGCGGGCTGCGCCTCGGTGCGGCCGTTGAAGACATCGATCGCCGAGCTCAGGCTGTGCCGTTGCTCGTTGAGCAGGACATTGAGAAACTGCTCGCGCCAATCGGCCGCCGCGACCGCGGATAACGATTTGCGTGGCCCGAGCTGCTCGGCCGTCGTCACGAGCTGCCCGATCCGGGCCGAGAGCGTCTGCCCGAGCGGTCCGTTCAACGCGACGGCCGGATCGAACTCGACCGGCCGGACCGCCACGCCGCCAAGCGCTGCGGCGCGATGCTCGACCAGCTTGCGGTCGAGCAGCACGATGAGCTGGGCGCAATCGTCGCGCCAGGTCATCTCGGTCGGAATCGTCGGCGACAGCAGGGAGGCACAGCGTTGTGGTCCGGTGGTGAGCTCGCGGGCGGCGGTCCGTACCGCGGCCGAGCCGGACAGCGGCATCTGCAACAGGAAGAAGCGGTCAAGGCAGCCCGGATTGATCGCGACCGATCCGCCATAGGCGACATAGTTGACGGAGAACCCGTCGAAGCCTGCGCAATTGTGATGCGCGGAAAAATCGCGCTCCGAACGATCGACCGGTGTCAGATCGTGCGGACAGAAGATGCGGCCGATCGCTTCAGCCGCGTCGTCGACGCGCGCCGTCGCGACGCGCGCGAAATCCTTGAGCCTTGCCGAATTTGCCCTTGCCGAAACCTCGTTGCCAACAGCTCTCACGCCGGCCGTCCGGAGTTGTTTGAGGTCTAAAACATCATGCAGCCTAGTGCATCCGTCGGCAAAGGGGAACGCCGTTTCGTCGTGCAATCTGCCCGATCGGCGCGCAGGCGGATGCGGCGGCATTGGGCAGGCGCCGCCGGGCTCGATGCTCCCGCATTGCAGCATGGTCGCGCCGGCTGCGGATTCGTTTATCGGCTAGACAGCCCTTTCAGCCGGCGACAGGCTCCGTGTCGGCAATACGCATAAAACTGGAGAGGCTGACATGGGCACGCTCGAAAAAGGCATTACCCGAACCGGCACCGGCTACGGCGGCAAGACCTGGAATATCCTGGGCCAAGTCTACTATCCGAAGGCGGTCACCGACTCGACCTTCGCGTTCGAGACCAACAGCGATCCCGGCCAGTTCGTGCCGGTGCATATCCACCCGACCCAGGACGAATTCATCCTGGTGCAGGAAGGCGTGCTCGACCTCAAGCTCGACGGCGTCTGGGTGCAGGCCAAGGCCGGCGACCTTGTGCGCATGCCGCGCGGTATTCCGCACGGCTATTTCAACAAGTCGGACAAGCCGGCGCGGGCGCTGTTCTGGGTGTCGCCGATGCAGAAGCTCGAGGCGCTGTTCGAGAAGCTGCACAATCTGCAGGACCCGGTCGAGGTGGTGCGCATTTCCGCCGAGCACGAGGTGGACTTCCTGCCGCCGGAAGCCAACGAGTAAAGCGTTTTCGAACGAAGTGGATACCGGTTCGCGTAAAGAAAACGCGTCAAAACAAGAATCTGGAGCCCCGTTCCGATCTTATCGGAACGGGACTCCAGGCGGGCGACAAAGACACGACGCGTATGTAAGGCGGCAATCGCCGGGGTTGGCTCCGGCGATGACGGGCATGCGTGCGTTCGAAAATTGGACCTGTTCATTCAATTCGGAGCGGTTTCATGGTCAAGCAGAAGCATGTGTGCGTGATCGGCGCCGGCATTTCCGGGCTCGCCGCCGGCAAGGCCTTTGCCGGTCGCGGTCACCGAGTGACCATCATCGAGCGCAGCGGCGATCTCGGCGGGGTCTGGGAGCCGGCGCGCTCCTATCCCGACGTCCAGACCCAAAGCCCGAAGGAGCTCTATCGCTACACCGACCAGGCGATGCCGGAGTCCTATCCGGAGTGGCCAAAGGGGCCGCAGGTGCATGCCTATCTGCGCGACTACGCCCGCAGCCATGGGCTCGACGGCGCGATGCGGTTCGACACCAGGGTCGAGGGCATGAAGCGCCGCGCCGACGGCAGACCAGGCTGGACGCTCGAACTCCGCTCGACCGACGGCGCGACCGGCCATGAGGATTTCGACTTCGTCGCGGTCTGCACCGGGCAATTCAACGAACCGCAGACGCTGCCGCTGCCCGGCGAGGACGGCTTCAAGGCGCAGGGCGGCCATATCCTGCACTCGTCGCAATATGGCGATCCTGATCTCGCCAAGGGCCACAAGGTGGTCGTGCTCGGCGGCTCGAAATCGGCGACCGACATCGCGGTGAACGCGGTCAATTCCGGCGCCAGCGAGGTCACCATCGTGTTTCGCGAGCCGGTGTGGCGGATCCCCTATTTCGTCGGCGGTCTCGTCAACTTCAAGCGCATCCTCTACATCCGCGCGCAGGAACAGATGTTTGCGAGCTGGGGCATCGGGCCGATGTCACGGCTCGCCCATGCCGCGGCGAAGCCGTTCGTCTGGGCGAACTGGCGCGGGCTCGAGAGCATGCTGAAGATGCAGCTCAAGCTGAAGCAGTGCGGCATGGTGCCGAAGGAGCGGATCGAGGACGGCATCAACTGCTCGGTGCCGATCGCGACCCCCGGCTTCTATCCGATGGTTGCCGACGGCCGGATCAAGGCGGTGCAGGGCACCTTCGATCATTATGACGGCAAGACCATCGTGATGAGCGGCGGCCAGCGTGTCGCGGCCGACGTCGCGGTGCTCGCGATCGGCTACAAGCTCGGCGTGCCGTTCCTCCCTAAGGAGTATCAGAACAAGCTGGTCGAGCCCGACGGGCAGTACCGGCTCTATCGGCTGATCGCCAATCCGGATCTGCCTGACATGGGATTTGTCGGCTTCAATTCGAGCTTCTGCACCGTGCTATGCGCGGATCTCGCCGCGAACTGGCTGGTACGCTATGCCGACGGCCAGCTCGCGCGGCAGCCGAGCGCGGCCGAAATGCACGACAACATCGCGATGATGCTGAACTTCAAGCGGGTCGAGCGGCCGGCGGCGGGCGTCTATGGCGGGCTGTGCGTCGCGCCGTATCACTTCAAGCATTTCGACGAGCTGTTGACGGACATCGGCACCAAGGCGTCGCGCCGCAACCCGCTCGTCGAAAAGTTCACGCCGCCGGACGCGGACGCCTATGCGCGCTTCCTCGCGACCGCGCCTGAATACAAGGCGGTGGCGTGAGTCTCGATTGACCTTGGCGAGAAGGTAGGTGAAACACTGTTGCCGCCCGGTGGCGTACGCCGGAGGCAACAGCTGGAGCGCCTGATGCCACAGCCATTCACTTATGAAGTCAGCCCGATGCGGGTCGTGTTCGGCGTCGGCGCGGTCGCGCAGCTGGCGGACGAACTCGGCCGGCTCGGCATCAGCCGTGCGCTGGTGCTGGCGAGCCGGCGGCAACAGGCCGAGCTCGGCGATCTCTCAGACTTGACCGGCGGCCGTATGGCCGGCGCGTTCGATGGCGCTGTCGTGCACACCCCGGTCGCGGTCACCGAACGTGCGATGCAGATGGTGCGCGAGCTGAAGCCCGACGGCGTGGTTGCGATCGGCGCGGGTGCCGCGACCGGTCTCAGCAAGGCGATCGCGCTGCGCACCGACCTGCCGCAACTGATCGTGCCGACCAGCTATGCCGGCTCGGAGATGACCCCGGTGCTCGGCGAGACGGTCGACGGCGTCAAGACCACGCAATCCTCGCCGAAGATATTGCCCGAGGCCGTGATCTACGACGTCAACCAGACGATCTCGATGCCGGCAAAGTTCTCCGCGATATCCGGCCTCAACGCGATCGCGCATGCGGCCGAGGCGCTGTATGCGCGGGACGGCAATCCGATCACCTCGCTGATGGCGGAGGAGGCGATTGCGAAGCTCGCGGCGTCGCTGCCGGACGTCATCGCACGGCCGCACGATCTCGACGCGCGGTCCGATGCGCTCTATGGCGCCTGGCTGTGCGCGGTCTGTCTCGGCACCGTCGGGATGGCGTTGCATCACAAGCTCTGCCACACCGTCGGCGCGCTGTTCGACCTGCCGCATGCCGAAACCCATGCGGTGCTGCTGCCGCATACCATCGCCTACAACACGCCGGCCGCGCGCGATGCGATCGGCCGCGCCGCGCGGGCGCTTGGGGTTGCTGATGCGGCTGACGGTCTGTTCGATCTGTCCGAAAGGCTCGGCGCGCCGCGTTCCCTCGCGGAGATCGGCATGCCCGAGGACGCCATCGCAAAGGCGGCCGCACTCGCCACCAAAAATCCTTACTGGAATCCGCGGCCGATCGAGGAGCGCGCGATCTGCGACCTGCTCCGGCGTGCGTGGTCGGGCGCGCGGCCGCAGGCCGGGTAGGTCATACGCCGATGGCGTTGCGCGCGATCACGTCGCGATAGAACGCAGCGCTCAGTTTCGGCACCCGCGCCTGGGTCTCGAAATCCACCCGATACAGGCCGAAGCGCTTCGCATAGCCGAAGATCCATTCGAAATTGTCCATCAGGCTCCACAGGAAATAGCCGTGGACCGGAACGCCGTCGGCGGTCGCGCGCTGCAATTGGGCGAGGTAGTTGCGCAGGAACATGATGCGGTCGAGATCGTAGATCTGCCCGTCCGGCTCTACCTTGTCGTCGCCGGAGGTGCCGTTCTCGCTGATATAGATGCTCTTGATGTTCCAGAGCTTGGCGGCAATCCGCGGCGCCCAGTAGATCGTCTCCGGCGCGATCCGCAGCCAATCCGAACTCATATGCGGGAACGAGGCCGGCATCGGCAGCGGCTTCCAGCCGGGGGCTGAGCCGGTGGCGAGGACATAGCAGTGCGGCGCGTAGATGTTGAGCCCGACGAAATCGTTGGGCTGCGCGATGATCTTCAGCTCTTCGGCGGTGAATTTGGGCGCGTCAGCGCCGGCATATTGCAGGAAGCCCTCGGTGTACTTGCCTTCGAGGACGACGCCGAGGAAACCTGCATTGAGCTCGCGCGTCGCGATCTCGGTGGCGCGGATGTTCTCCGGTGTGTTGACCGCGGGCACGCAGGCGGTGATGTTTTCGGCTGGGCCGACCCGCGTGCCGGGCCGGCCCCTGGCGCGGATCGCCTGCACCGCGAGGCCATGCGCCAGCGCGACGTGGTGGCGTGCCTGGTTCACCTCGGCCGGCGGCAGCGTCAGCCCCGGCGCGTCGACGCCGAGCGCATAGCCGAAGGGGAGGAAACGCCCGACCTCGTTGAGGGTGAAGATGTTCTTGACCCGGTCGGTCAACCGCTGCGCCACATAGCCGGCGTAGTCGCCGAACGCCTTCGATGTGTCGCGCGAGCGCCAGCCGCCGACGCGGTCCTGCAATGCCTGCGGCAGGTCCCAGTGATAGAGCGTGGCATAGGGCTCGATGCCGTTGGCGAGCAGCTCGTCGACCAGGCGGTTGTAGAAGTCGAGGCCCTTCGGATTGGGCGTGCCGGTGCCATCGGGAAACACCCGCGGCCAGGCGATCGAGAAGCGATAGGCCTTGGCGCCGAGATCCCTGATGAGGCGGACATCCTCCTTGTAGCGGTGATAGTGGTCGTTGGCGCGATCGCCGGTCGAGCCGTCCTCGATCTTGCCCGATGTATGGGTGAATGTGTCCCAGATCGACGGGCCGCGGCCGTCCTCATTGACCGCGCCCTCGACCTGGTAGGACGAGGTCGCGGTGCCCCAGACGAAGCCGGCGGGAAAGTTCGTGCCATTCGGCCGCGGAGCGTGGTTCGCTGCCTCGGCAGGGCCGGTCAAACCGAGCGCCGAGAAGCCTGCAAGGCCCGCAAACTGCCGGCGCGAGAACTTTCCGAACATTATTGTCTCCCGTCGCCGGATGCCGCGGCTAGAATGCCAGCCGCAGGTTAACCTTCCTCCCTGCCGTTGAGCAACAAGGGCCGGTAGGCCGATGCGTGTGCGCGTCGATCGATGCGAGCCAATGCGACGTCAGATGTCGCGGAGTTGTCAGTTTTGTGGCGACATCTTCTCTACTAGATTGCCTGCTACGTCCTTCCGCAATGACATCCGAAAATCCCGAGATCCCGGTGAGCTGCGCGATGAACAAGCCTGCGACCCAAGTCCGAACCGCTATGCTGCGTCGTCTTGCCACGGCAATCGGCTTGTTGCTGGCGATGGGCGCGGGCGTGCAGGCCGAGCAGACATTTTCGTTCGACAGCACGCCCGGAAAGCTGCCGAAGACGGTTGTCCCGTTGAGCTACGCGGTCGAGCTGACGCCCGATATCACCAGCCTGGCGCTGCCTGGTGTGGAGACGGTCGACATCGAGGTGCGTGAGGCTACGGCGCAACTGACGCTGAACGCGATCAACACGACGTTCGCCGAGGCCACGATCGATGACGGCGCGCAACGCGCGGAGGTCGTGACCGACGCCACCGCGCAGACCGCGACGCTGAGCTTTCCCCAGCCGCTCGCAGTGGGCCGCCACAAGCTCCGCATCGTGTTCACGGCGCAGATCAACAAGTTCGGTACCGGGCTGTTTGTGGTCGACTATCCGACCCCGACCGGGATCAAGCGGCTGATCTCCAGCAAGCTGGAGCCGGCCGACGCGAGGCGGATCTTTCCGTGCTGGGACGAGCCGTCGTTCAAGGCGAACTTCGCGCTGACCGTCGTGATCCCGCGCAATCTGCTCGCGGTCGGCAACATGCCCATCGCGAGCGAGGCGCCGGTCGCCGGCGATCTCAAGAAGGTCACGTTTGCGCCGACGCCGAAGATGTCGAGCTATCTGTTCGTGCTTACCGCGGGCGAGCTCGAGCGGGTCACGGCGGATGCCGGCGGCGTCACCATCGGCGTGGTGACGACGGAGGGCAAGAGCGGACAGGGCCGGTTCGCGCTCGACAGCGCGGTGAAACTGCTCGGCTATTACAACGACTATTTCGGCGTCAAATATCCGCTGCCAAAGCTCGATCTGATCGCCGTTCCCGGCGGGTTCGGCGGCGCGATGGAGAACTGGGGCGGCATCACCTTCTTCGAGAGCCGGCTGCTGTTCGACCCCGCGACGAATGCGGAGACGGCGCGGCGCGGCATCTTCGCCATCATCGCGCACGAGATGGCGCATATGTGGTTCGGCGATCTCGTCACCATGGCGTGGTGGGACAATCTCTGGCTCAACGAGGGCTTTGCCAGCTGGATGGCGACCAAGGCCTCGGAGCAGTTCTATCCACAATGGCAGAGCTGGCTGAACGGCACCAGCGCGAAGCAGTTTGCCATGGCGCTCGATGCGCGCCGCACCTCGCATCCGGTGCAGCAGCCGATCGCGGACCACAGCGAAGCGGTCACGGCGTTCGACGCCATCACCTACAACAAGGGCCAGGCGCTGATCCGCATGCTCGAGACCTATCTCGGCGAGCAGGCGTTCCGCGACGGCATCCGCAAATACATGGCCGCGCATGCCTACAGCAATTCCACCACGGCCGATCTCTGGCAGGCGCTCGAGACGTCCGGCGGGAAGACGGTGAGCGGCATCGCCGCCTCCTTCACCGAGCAGGATGGCGTGCCGTTGGTCGTGGCCGAGACCGTCTGCGATGGCACGGCGCAACGCCTGACGTTGCAGCAAGATCGGTTCGTGATCGCCCCGGCCAACGATCCGCCGCTGCCGGCCCACAGCTGGCAGATCCCGGTTGCGGTCGGACCTGCGCAAGGCAGGCCGTTTGACGAGCTTCTGTTGAAGGGCAGTGCCGATATCCCGGCCGGCGGTTGCGGCGATGCGATCAAGGTCAATCTCGGCGACGTCGGCTACTTCAGGGTCGAATACGGCCTCAAGAACCGTGCCGCATTGCTGAATGCTTTCCCGCAAATGCAGGTCGTTGACCGGCTCAATGTCGTCACCGACAGCTGGGCGCTGGTGCAGGCCGGCCGCGCCGAGGCGCCGTCCTATCTCGCGCTGCTCGACGCGCTCGATGCCGGCGACCATCGCGCGGTGTGGGACCAGGTGATCTCGACATTCGCTGCGCTCAACCGCCTGTCGCGCGACCGCAGCGAGCGACCGGTGGTCCAGGCCTATGCCCGCGCCAAGCTGCGCCCGGTATTCGACCGGATCGGATGGGATGGCGGCGGTCTGGGCGACGACGACACCGCGCTGCTGCGCGCGAGCCTGATCTCGACGCTCGGCGACCTCGGTGACCCGGCAATCGTCGCCGAGGCGAAGCGGCGCTTTGCGGCGTTTCTCGATGATCCCAAATCGCTGCCGACCACGCTGCGCGACGCCGTCACCCATATCGCCGGCATCACGGCTGATCGGGCGACGTATGACAAACTGCTGGCGCTCGCGCGCAACAGCACGGCGACCAATGAACGGCTGCGGTATTATTTCGCCGCGGCCAGCGCCCGCGATGCGGAACTGGCGCGCGCGACGCTGGCATTGACGCTGACCAGCGAGTTGCCCGACACGATCGTCACAGGGATGATCAACGCGGTTGCGTCCGCAGGCGAGCAGCCGCAGCTTGCCTGGGACTTCGTCCAGACCAATTTCGATACGTTGCTGGCCAGGCAGGGGCCGAACTTCCGCGACCAGTTCGTGCCGAACTTCATGATCAATTTTACCGATCAGCACCACGCGGCACAGCTC
Source organism: Bradyrhizobium sp. Pha-3 (assembly GCF_042258615.1). Lineage (GTDB taxonomy): Bacteria > Pseudomonadota > Alphaproteobacteria > Rhizobiales > Xanthobacteraceae > Bradyrhizobium. The sequence continues at coordinate 2,365,015 of NZ_CP170152.1, forward strand.
GCCGCGTTTGCCCCGTCGCAATCGACCAGCGGCGGGCGGGTGACGGTGGCGCGCTCCTTGCAGGCGATCGCGATCTCGGCCGATCTTGCCGCACGTGTGCTCCCCGCCACTGAGGCCTGGATCAGGGCGCACAAGCCGTGAGATCGCGAGGGAGTTTCCGGCGGCGCGCGATGCGGCTATGCTCCGTGCGCGGCATGCAATCAACGATGCGAGGCTGAGATGGTCAAAGGTTCCGATTTGCTGGTCGCGGCCCTCGAGAATGAGGGTGTGGAACGGGTGTTCGGTGTTCCCGGCGAGGAGAATCTCGACGTCGTCGAGAGCCTGCGCAAATCCTCGATCAAGCTGATTGTGACCCGCCACGAGCAGGCCGCAGCGTTCATGGCGGCGACCTATGGCAGGCTGACCGGAAAGCCCGGCGTCTGCATGACGACGCTCGGCCCCGGCGCGCTCAACCTGACCACGGGTGCGGCCTATGCGCTGCTCGGTGCGATGCCGATGGTGATGCTCACGGGCCAGAAGGGCATCTTGAGCAGCCGGCAGGCCAAGTTCCAGATCGTCGACATCGTCAACACATTCCGGCCGCTGACCAAGCTGTCGCTGCAGATCGTCAGCGGCGCCACCATTCCGACGCTGGTCCGCGACGCGTTCCGGATCGCGACGCAGGAACGGCCGGGGCCGGTGCTGCTCGAACTGCCCGAGGATATCGCGCGCGAGGAGATTGCGCCGGTCGAGATCGTGCCGCCGCACCCGATCGAGATTCCGATCGCGCATGCGGCTGCGCTCGACCGCGCCGCCGACATGATTTTGAAGGCGCAGCGTCCGCTGATCATGCTTGGCGCGGCGGCATCGCGCCCCCGCTCGACCGCCGGGATCGGCGACTTCGTGCGGCGGACCAAGATCCCGTTCTTCACGACCCAGATGGGGAAGGGCACGGTGTCCGGCGGCACCAATCAATATATGGGGACGGCCGCGCTGAGCGAGCGCGACTATGTGCATGAGGCGATCGACCGCGCCGACCTGATCATCGCGATCGGTCACGACACGATCGAGAAGCCGCCGTTCATCATGGGCCCGAAGGGGCCGCAGGTGATCCATGTCAGCTACACGGCGGCGAATGTCGAGCAGGTCTACTTCCCGCAATGCGAGGTGATCGGCGATGTCGGACCGAGCCTCGAACTGCTGGCCGACCGTGTCGCGGGAAAGCTGCCGTCGGCCAGCGCGCTGCTCAGCCTGCGTGAAGGCATCCTGGCGAAGATCACCGATCGCGCCACCGAGGGCCGCTGGCCGCCGACGCCGCAGCGCATCGTGCACGATGTACGGCAGGTCATTCCCGAGGACGGCATCGTCGCGCTCGACAACGGCATGTACAAGATCTGGTTCGCGCGCAACTACCGCACGCTGCTCGCGAACTCGCTGCTGCTCGACAACGCGCTCGCCACCATGGGCGCCGGCCTGCCGTCGGCGATGATGGCGGCGATGCTCTATCCGAACAACCGCGTGCTTGCGGTCTGCGGCGACGGCGGTTTCATGATGAACTCGCAGGAGCTCGAGACCGCGGTCCGCCTCAAGCTCAACCTGGTGATCCTGATCCTGGAGGACTCCGCCTACGGCATGATCCGCTGGAAGCAGGCGGTCGACAACTTCCCCGATTTCGGCCTGACCTTCGGCAACCCGGATTTCGTCAAATATGCCGAAAGCTACGGCGCCAAGGGCTCGCGGATCGAGAGCACGGAGGCGATCGTCCCGACCCTCGAGCGCGCCTTCTCCGGCGGCGGCGTGCATCTCGTCGTGGTGCCGATCGACTATACCGAGAACAAGCGCGTGCTGGTCGACGAGCTGCGCGAGAAGGTAAAGCAGATCGACGTCGAATAGCGGATTGCCGCTGATGACACGGAACGAAAAGCCCTCGGCTTGATTGAACGTAAGCCGCCATGGTAGCACGCCAGGATGTTACGCAATGAGTATCACTCGTTGTGCTGATAGTCGGCGATACCAGATCTGAGAGGTCACGTGACTGCACCAAATCCTGCCGCCGGCAAACCCATCGATCCCTCAGCGCTTGTCAATGTGCCGCGGCTGGTCACGGCCTATTTTGCCGGCAAGCCCGACGCCGGCGATCCCACCCAGCGGGTTGCTTTCGGTACCTCCGGCCATCGCGGCTCGTCGCTGAAGAATTCCTTCAACGAGGATCACATCCTCGCCACCACGCAGGCGATCTGCGATTACCGCCGCGAGAAGGGGCTTACCGGGCCGCTGTTCATCGGCATCGATACCCATGCGCTGGCCGAGCCGGCGCTGGCGAGTGCGGTGGAAGTATTCGCGGCGAACGGCGTCGAGATCATGATCGACGCGCAGGGCGGCTACACTCCGACGCCCGTCATCTCGCACGCGATCCTGAGCTACAACAAGGGCCGCAGCAGCGGCCTTGCCGACGGCGTCGTCATCACCCCGTCACACAACCCGCCGGAGGACGGCGGCTACAAATACAATCCGCCACATGGCGGCCCCGCCGACACCGACGTCACGGCCGTGGTCGAGAAGAATGCCAACCGCTACATCGAGGCCGGCCTCAAGGGCGTCGCGCGGATGCCCTATGATCGCGCGCGCAAGGCCGCGACCACGCATCTGCACGACTACATTACCCCTTATGTTGCCGATCTCGGCAACACCGTCGATCTCGCGCTGATCAAGTCCGCCGGCGTCAGGATCGGCATCGATCCGCTCGGCGGCGCGGCGGTGCATTACTGGCAGCCGATCATCGCGCGCTACGGCATCACCGCGTCAGTCGTCAATGACGCGGTCGATCCGACCTTCCGCTTCATGACCGCGGATTGGGACGGCAAGATCCGGATGGATTGTTCATCGCCCTACGCGATGGCGAGCCTGATCGGGATGCGGGACCGGTTCGACGTCGCCTTTGCCAACGATACCGACGCCGATCGCCATGGCATCGTGACCCGCTCGAACGGGCTGATGAACCCGAACCACTTCCTCGCCACCGCGATCGCCTATCTGTTCGCGCACCGGCCGCAATGGAGCAAGGATGCCGCGATCGGCAAGACCATCGTGTCGAGCTCGATCATCGACCGCGTGGCGAAGAAGCTGAACAGGAAGCTGGTGGAGACGCCGGTCGGCTTCAAATGGTTCGTCGAGGGGCTCGGCAGCGGCGGCTTCGGCTTCGCCGGCGAGGAGAGCGCCGGCGCATCGTTCCTCAAGCGCGACGGCTCGGCGTGGACCACCGACAAGGACGGCATCATCCTCGGCCTGCTGGCGGCGGAGATCATCGCCAAGACCGGACGTGATCCCAGCGAATTGTTCAAGGAGCTGACCGCCGAGCTCGGCGTGCCCTACTACGAGCGCATCGATGTCGCGGCGACGCCGAAGCAGAAGAACGCGCTGAAGGCGCTCGGGCCCGAGCAGCTCAACATGACCGAGCTCGCCGGCGATGCCGTGCGCGCGGTCAGGACCAAGGCGCCCGGCAACGACCAGCCGTTCGGCGGCATCAAGGTCGAGACCGAGGCCGGTTGGTTTGCCGCGCGTCCCTCCGGCACCGAGGATGTCTACAAGATCTATGCCGAGAGCTTCCGCGGGCCGGACCATCTGAAAAAGATCCAGGGCGATGCGCAGGCCGCGATCGCAAAGGTGTTCTGAAGGCGCGGGGCCGGGCGGAATTCAATGCGCGTATTGTTGACCGGCTCCTCCGGCTGGCTCGGCCGCTTCCTCGCGCCGCGGCTTCGACAGGCCGGCCACGACGTGACCGGCCTCGACGTCGTCCCGGGCGAGGCGACCGATGTGGTCGGCTCGGTGGCCGACCGGTCGGTGGTCGACCGGGTGTTCGGCGATCACGGCATCGAGGCGGTGATCCATGGCGGCGCGCTGCACAAGCCTGACATCGCGCGGTTCGCGCCGCAGGCCTTTGTCGACGTCAACCTGTCAGGCACGCTCAATCTGCTACAGGCGGCCGCATCCGCCGGCCATGACCGCTTCGTCTTCACCTCGACGACCTCGCTGATGATCTCGCAGGCGATCCGCGACGAGGAAGGCCATGCGGCGGTGTGGCTCGACGAGGCAAAGGGGCCGCTCGAGCCGCGCAACATCTACGGAGTGACGAAACTGGCCGCCGAAGGGCTGTGCCGGCTGTACAGCCGCGAGCATGGGCTGAACTGCGCGGTGCTGCGCACCAGCCGCTTCTTCCCCGAGGACGACGACACGATCCGCGATATCCACGGCGAGAACCTGAAGGCGACCGAGCTGCTGTATCGCCGCCTGACGGTCGAGGATGCCGCCGACGCCCATGTCGTGGCGCTGGAGCAGATCCGCGGCTTCGAAGTGTTCGTGATCAGCGCGCCGACGCCGTTTGCGCGCAGCGACGTCGCTGACCTGAAGACAGATGCGGCCGGCGTGATCGCGCGCACGTTCCCAGATGCGCCGGCGCTGTTCGAGCGCCAAGGCTGGCATTTGCCGAAATCGATCGGCCGGATCTACGACGCGCGCAAGGCCGAACGGCTGCTCGGTTTCCGCGCGGTAACCGACTTTGCAGTGGTGCTCGGCGCCCTGCGCAGCGGCGAGCCGCTTCCCTTTGCGCACGATCCCGATTATGTCTCGCCGTCAACGAGGCTCGCAAATGGCTGATTTCCACGGCGTCTTCCCGTATCTGGTGTCCCCGGTCGATCCCGCCGGTCATGTCCGCACCGAGGTGCTGGGCCGGCTCTGCGACGACCTGATCAAGGCCGGGGTCCACGGGCTGACGCCGCTCGGCTCGACCGGCGAGTTCGCCTATCTCAACAATGCGCAGCGCATGCAGGTGGTGGCGACCACGATCGAGGCCGCGCAGGGCCGCGTGCCTGTTGTCGCCGGCGTCGCCTCGACCTCGACGGCGGATGCGGTGGCGCAGGCCAAGGCCTATCAGAAGCGGGGTGCTGCCGGCATTCTCGCGATCCTGGAGGCGTATTTTCCGCTCAGTGACGCGCAGGTGGAATCCTATTTCCGCGCCATCGCCGACGCCGTCGACATCCCGGTCGTGATCTACACCAATCCGAACTTCCAGCGCTCCGACCTCACGCTCGACGTCATCGCGCGCCTCGCCGCGCATTCGCGGATCGGCTACATCAAGGACGCCTCGACCAATACCGGCCGGCTGCTGTCGATCATGAACCGCTGCGGCGACAGCTTGAAAGTGTTCTCGGCCTCCGCCCATATTCCGGCTGCGGTGATGCTGATCGGCGGCCATGGCTGGATGGCCGGGCCGGCCTGCATCATCCCGCGGCAAAGCGTCGAGCTCTACGACCTCTGCCGCCGCGCCCGCTGGGACGAGGCGATGGCCCTGCAGCGCAGGCTCTGGCGCATCAACGAGGCGTTCGCCCGCTTCAACCTCGCGGCCTGCATCAAGGCCGGGCTCGCGATCCAGGGCTACGACGTCGGCGACCCCGTGCCGCCGCAGGCGCCGCTCACGGCCGAGCAGCGCAAGGTGGTCGAGGACGCGTTGCGCGATCTCGGCTGAAACTGGCGTTGCATAAGGCGCATTACGTCGTCGTTTCCGGGCGTGTTGTGTCGCGCCGAAAATCCGTTAAAACCCGCCGAAATTTCTGAAATCAAGGACCCTCCGATGAACATTCTTCCCGGCAATATGCGTTTTGGTGCGGGCCAGCCGGTCAAGCGTCTGGAAGACCAGCGGCTGCTCACCGGGACAGGGCATTTCATCGACGACAAGCCGCAGGACGGCGCGCTCTGGCTGCACGTGCTGCGCTCGCCGCACGCTCACGCCAACATCAAATCGATCGACGCCAAGGCAGCGCTCGAGATGCCCGGCGTCAAGGCGGTCTATACCGGCGCCGATCTCGTGAAGGACGATATCGGCACGCTGCCGACGCTCGCGATCTTCAAGCGGCCCGATGGCTCGCCGATGACCGTGCCGCCGCGGCGCCTGCTGGCACACGAAGTCGTGCGCTACGCCGGCGAGGGTGTCGCGGCTGTGGTCGCGACCTCGCGCGTGCTGGCGCAGACCGCGGCCGAGGCGATCGAGATCGATTACGAGGTGCTGTCCTCGGTGGTCGATCCGGTCGAGGCGATCAAGCCCGGCGCGCCGGCGGTCTGGCCGGAGGCCCCCGACAACATCGTGGCCGCGATGAGCTATGGCGACGCCGCCAAGGTCGAGGAAGCGTTCGCCAGCGCGGCGCACAAGGTGTCGCTTGACCTGGTCAGCCAGCGCCTCGTGCCGTCGGCGATGGAGCCGCGCTCGACCATTGCCGAGATCGAGAAGAAGACCGGCCGGCTCATTCTGCATGTGCAGTCGCAGACCCCGGGCTCGACCCGTGATCTCCTGGCGGAATCGATCCTGAAGCGTCCGAAGGACAGTGTGCGCGTGCTGGTCGGCGATATCGGCGGCGGCTTCGGCCAGAAGACCAGCCTGTATCCCGAAGACGGCATCGTCGCCTATGCCGCGACCAAGCTGAACGAAAAGATCCGCTGGCGCGGCGACCGCACCGACGAGTTCGTCGGCGGCACCCATGGCCGCGACCTGACCTCGACCGGCGAGTTCGCGCTCGACGCCAAGGGCCGCGTGCTGGCTTACCGCGTGCGCTCGATCGGCGGCACCGGCGCTTATTCGTCGGGTACCGCCAACATCATTCCGCTGGTGCTCGGCCCGTTCGTGCAGACCGGCGTCTACGATCTGCCGCTGGTGCATTTCGAGGTGAAGTCGGTGATGACCAACACCGCGCCGGTCGGCGCCTATCGTGGCGCCGGCAGGCCCGAGGCGGTGTTCATCGTCGAGCGGCTGTTCGATGCCGCCGCGCGCCAGATCGGCATGGACCCGCGCACCATCCGAAAGGTCAACTACATCAAGCCGGCGCAGCTGCCCTACACCAACGCGGTCGGGCAGGTGTATGACTCCGGCGCCTTCACCCACATGCTGGAGCGCGCGTCCGATTTGGCCGACTGGAACGGCTTTGCCGCGCGCAAGAAGGCGGCGAAGAAGAAAGGCCTGCTCTACGGCCGCGGCCTGACCAGCTACATCGAATGGACCGGCGGCCGCGCCCACACCGAAAACGTCTCGCTGCATGCGACCGCCGAAGGCCGCGTCATCCTGCATTCCGGCACCATGGCGATGGGGCAGGGCCTCGCCACCACCTACACCCAGATGATCGCCGATACGCTCGGCATTGCCATGGACAAGATCGACGTCATCCAGGGCGACACGGATCTTGCCACCGGCTTCGGCAGCGTCGGCTCGCGCTCGCTGTTCGTCGGCGGCACCGCGGTCGCGGTCTCCACCAACGACATGATCAACAAGGCGCGCGACAAGGCCTCCCACCTGCTCGAAGCCTCCGTCGGCGACATCGAGTATCGCGACGGCTTCCTCACCGTGGTCGGCACCGACAGGCGCATCAGCCTGTTCGAGATCGCGAAGAAGGAAAGCGGCGCCAAGCTCTCGGTCGAGAGCGAGGGCAATGTCGACGGCCCGAGCTGGCCGAACGGCACCCATATCTGCGAGGTCGAGATCGATCCCGAGACCGGCGTGACGCGGGTCGTGCGCTACACCACGGTCGACGACGTCGGCGTTGCGGTCAATCCGATGCTGGTGACGGGGCAGGTGCATGGCGGCGTCGTCCAGGGCATCGGCCAGGCCCTGTACGAAGGCGTGGCCTACAGCGAGGAAGGCCAGCTTCTGACCGCGAGCTATCAGGACTACTGCATCCCGCGCGCCTCCGACGTTCCGCCGATCACGGTGACGCTCGATCCCTCCGCGCCGTGCAAGACCAATCCGCTGGGCGCCAAGGGCTGCGGCGAGTCGGGCGCGATCGGCGGGCCGCCCTGCATCACCAACGGCGTGATGGATGCTTTGAGCGAGGTCGGGATCACCCAGCTGAACACGCCGCTGACGCCGGTGAAGATCTGGCAGGCGATCCAGGACGCGAAGGTGACGGCTGCTTAGCCGTCATTCCGGGGCGATGCGCAGCATCGAACCCGGAACCTCGAAGTTGTCGCGCGAGATTCCGGGCTGGCGCTGCGCGCGCCCGCCTACAACCCCAGCACCATCTTCGCGATGATGTCGCGCTGGATCTCCGACGAGCCGCCGAAGATCGTATAGGCCCGCCCGTTGAGATATTCCGGCACCACCGGCAAGAGCTCCTCAGGGATCGCCGGCTCGTGGTTGAGCCGGTAGAACGGCCGCGCCGGTTCGACGGCAAGACCGTCATTGCCGATCACGTCGACGCCGAGCCGCGTCACGGCCTGGCGGATCTCGCTGACCCGCAGCTTGATCAGCGACGACACCGCGCCGGGGTTCTGCCCGGTCTGCAGCGCCGACAGTACCCTGAGCTCGGTCATCTCGAGCGCATCGATATCGACCTCGACCTCCGACATCCGCATCGCGATGTCGGGGTCCTCGATGGCGCGGCCGGTGACTTCGGAGCCTGCGAGATCGGAGATCGTATTCAGCGCCTCGCGCAGCTTGGCCGAGGCGATGCCGGAGCCGCGCTCGAACTCGAGCAGATATTTGCCGTAGGTCCAGCCCTTGCCTTCCTCGCCGACGCGGTTGGCGACGGGCACCCGGACGTCGTCGAAGAACACCTGGTTGACCTCGTGGTCGCCGCCGATGGTCAGGATCGGGCGCGTGGTGATTCCAGGCGTCTTCATGTCGATCAGGATGAAGCTGATGCCGTCCTGCTGCCGCTCGCCCTCGTTGGTGCGCACCAGCGCGAACATGCGGTTGGCGTGATGCGCATGCGTGGTCCAGATCTTGGTGCCGTTGATGAGGTAGTCGTCGCCGTCGCGCACCGCGCGGGTCTTCAGCGACGAGAGATCGGAGCCAGAACCCGGCTCGGAATAGCCCTGGCACCAGTAGTCTTCACCCGAGAGGATTCGCGGCAGGTAAAAGTTCTTCTGCTCCGGGGAGCCGAAGCCGATGATGACGGGGCCGACCATCTTGACGCCCATCACGTTGACATTCGGCACGCCGGCGCGGGCGCATTCGGCCTCGAAGATCCAGCGCTGCGCCGGCGTCCAGTCCGGACCCCCATGGTCAACCGGCCAGCCCGGCGCGCCCCAGCCCTTCCTGTGCAACGCACGTTGCCAGGCCATGCCGATATCGGGGTCGGAGAACACCGACGGCGTCAGCGCGGTGGCGCGCTTCATTTCCGGCGTCAGGCTCTCGGCGATGTAGTCGCGCACTTCCTTTTCGAAAGCGCGTTCCTCGGCACTGAAGGTGAGATCCATGGTGCGCTCTCCGTTAGCCGTGGGCGCGGCCGCTCAGGGCGGCGTGGCGGCGATAGTGATGGGCGCTGCCGCCGAACAGCGTGTCGAAGGCGAGCAGCCGCTTGAAATAGGCGCCGATGTCGAGTTCTTCCGTGACGCCCATGGCGCCATGCAGCTGCACCGCCTGTTCGGCGACGAAGCGCGCGCATTTGCCGATTTTTGCCTTGGCACCGGACGCCGCGCGGCTCCGCGCCACGGGCTCGGCGTTGGCCATCAGCGCAGCGCGTAATGCCATCGAGCGCGCTTCGTCGACCTGCATCGCGACGTCGGCGAGGCGATGGCGGATCACCTGATTGGCCGACAGCGGCCGGCCGAACTGTTTTCGAATCTTGGTGTATTCGAGCGTGGTGTCGAGCAGTGTCTGCATGATGCCGACCGCCTCGGCGCCGAGCGCGGCCATCGCGCGGTCGACCACGGTCTCGATCGCGGGCAGCGCATCCTGCCCGTCGCCGAGCAGCGCGTCGGCCGGCAATTGCAGATCCTTCAGATCGAGGTTGCAGCCGCGCCCGCCACCAAGCCGCGCGTAGTCGCGCAAGGTGAGGCCGGGCGTCCCGGCGGGCACCAGGAACAGGCCGAGCTTGCCGGATGCGCCGTTGGCGTTGGCAACGCGGGCGGAGACGATGATCTGGCTGGCGGCCGCGCCGTCCAGCACTGCGATCTTGCTGCCGTTCAACCGCCAGCCGTCGGCGGTCCTCGTGGCCGTCGTGTCGACATGGGCGAGGTCGAAGCGCGCGGCGCGCTCCGAATGCGCGAAGGCGAGCGTGAGCGCTCCCTCGGCAACCTTGGGCAGGATGGCTTGCTGCTGCGCCTCGGTGCCGCATTCGGCGATCAGCGCAGCGCCAATCACGACCGTCGAGAGGAAAGGCTCGGACACCAGTCCGCGGCCGAACGCTTCCATCAGTAGTCCAATCTCGATGGCGCCGCCGCCGAGCCCGCCATGGGCTTCGGCGATCGGCAGCGCCAGCCAGCCAAGCTCGGCGAATTGTTTCCAGACCGCAGGCGAATAGCCGAGCGGGTCGTTCGCCGCCTTCTTGCGATGGTCTGATGTGAAGGTTTCCGCCACGAAGCGGTCGGCACTTTCGCGCAGCAGGCGCTGCTCGTCGCTGAGGGTAAGGTCCATCTGGTCACTTCACGTTGGCGGTTTTCTTGACGGAGGGATGCAAACCCGCGGGGTCCACCACCATTCCGAATTCCTGAAGATTGTGCGCGTGGCAGAGCTGATGCAGCGCGAAGGCCTGATCGATCGCCGCCGGCTGGCCCATGATGTCGATCGAGCGGTTCACCGCCTCCTTGGAGAGCTTCAGTGCGAAGGCAGGCTTGGCGGCAATCCTGCCTGCCAGCGCCAGCGTGAAGGAGGAGAGATCGCCGCGCGGCACCACATGATTGACCATGCCGAGGCGATGCGCCTCGTCGGCGCTCCAGACATCGGCGGTGAACAGCATCTCCTTGGCCTTGCGCGCGCCGAGCTCCCAGGGATGCACGAACCATTCGACGCCGCAGACGCCCATCGTCACCACGGGATCGCAGAACTCGGCATCGCTGCTCGCGACGATCAGGTCGCAGGCCCAGGCCAGCATCAGCCCGCCGGCGATGCACTTGCCATGCACCTCCGCGATCGTCGGCTTGGCGAGATTGCGCCAGCGCCTTGTGATCTGCAGGTAGATCTCCTGCTCGCGCGCGAAGCGGCCATGGGCGTTGGGTTCGGCGAAGCCGCCCCAATTTCCGACTGGCGGGAAATCGACGCCCGCCTGGTTCTTAGCCCCAGGCCTGAGATCGTGACCGGCCGAGAAATGCGGGCCGTTGCCGGCGAGAATGATGACCTTGATTGCGTCGTCCTGCACCGCGTGGTCGAAGGCGGCGTTGAGGTCGTAGGTCATCTGCAGGTTCTGGGCGTTGCGCGCCTCGGGGCGGTTCATCACGATCCGCGCAATTGCAGGATCAGGCCGTTCGACGACAATCGTCTCGAATTGTTCAGACGCCAATGGATCCTCCCAGGATCGATTTTCTTGGCATGATGAACGGCGCAAGGAGGGATAGGCAAGGGCCATCATCGGCAAAATCCGCCGCGAATCCCGCCACGCGGGATTGTCGGGCGAAAATCTGTTACTCTGATCGAGAATCCACCGGGAGGACCATCTTCATGCGCAAGCTTTGGACCGTGCTGGCAGCGCTGGCGACCTTGAGCCTGACCAACTGCGGCTACAACGCGATCCAGACCAATGACGAGACGGTCAAGTCGAGCTGGTCGGAGGTGGTGAACCAGTACCAGCGGCGCGCCGACCTCGTTCCGAACCTGGTCAACTCGGTGAAGGGCTTTGCGCAGCAGGAGAAGGACGTGCTGCTCGGGGTCACCAACGCGCGCGCCAAGGTCGGCAGCATCCAGGCGACGCCCGAGGTGCTCAACGATCCGGCCGCGTTCCAGAAGTTCACGCAGGCGCAGGGCGAGCTGACCAGCGCGCTGTCGCGGCTCCTGGTCGTCACCGAAAATTACCCGCAGCTGAAATCGGATGCGCTGTTCCGCGATTTGATGGCGCAGCTCGAAGGCACCGAGAACCGCATCACCGTGGCGCGCAACCGCTACATCAAGGCGGTGCAGGACTATAATGTCGGCATCCGCACCTTCCCGAACAATCTGACCGCGATGGTGTTCGGCTACAAGGAGAAGCCCAACTTCACGGTCGAGAACGAGAAGGAGATTTCGACCGCGCCGAAGGTCGATTTCAATCCGGCGCCTGCGCCTGCGCCCGCGCCGTCGAAATAGCGCCGCCAGGCGCCGATCGCGATGACCGCCGCACGCATCATCCTGCTCGCCTTCCTGCTGGGCTTCGTGTGCCCGGCGTGGGCCGAGGTCGCGGTGCCTCAGCTCACCGGCCGCATCGTCGATCAGACCGGGACGCTGTCGGCGAGTGACGTTGCGTCGCTGAACGACAGACTGAAGGATCTGGAGACCCGCAAGGGCAGCCAGATCGCGGTCTTGATCGTGCCGACCACTGGTGAGGAAACGATCGAGCAGTTCTCGATCCGCGTTGCCGAGGCCTGGAAGATCGGGCGCAAGAAGGTCGACGACGGCGCGCTGCTGGTGGTCGCCAAGAACGACCGGCATTTGCGCATCGAGGTCGGCTACGGCCTCGAAGGCGTGCTGAGCGACGTCATCACCCACCGCATCATCGACGAGGACATCACGCCGAAGTTCAAGGCCGGCGATTTCACCGGCGGCATCTCGGCCGGCGTCGACCGCATGATCCGCCTGGTCAATGGCGAGCAATTGCCGGCGCCGGAGCCCGAGCACTGGCAGGGCCCCAATCTCGTCGATCTCGCCAATCCGGTGACGATCTTTGTCGTCATCATCGTGGCCAGCGTGCTGCGCGCGATGCTGGGGCGGCTATTGGGCTCGGCCGCGACCGGCGGCATCGTCGGCGTCTTCGCCTGGATGGTAGCCGGCTCGCTCGCCACGGCCCTGGTGGTTGGGCTGTTCGCTGCAGTTGCGGCGCTGATTTTCGGCGGATTGAATTTTGGTGGTCCGGCGGCCGGCTCGGGACCGTACCGGCGCGGCGGCGGCTATTCCGGCGGCTGGTCGGGCGGCGGAGGCTGGAGCAGCGGCTCGAGCTCGAGCGACAGCGGCGGCTTCAGCGGCGGAGGCGGCAGCTTCGGCGGCGGCGGCGCTTCGGGGAGCTGGTAGGCACATGGGCATCAGGCGCATCGGCAAGCATCTGCTCGAACATCGCTGGCGCGTGCGGCGCGAGTTTCCGCCGCGCGTGCTCGACGCCATCGAGCGGGCGATCACGGCGGGGGAGGCGACCCATTCCGGCCAGATCCGCTTCGTCGTCGAGGGCGCGCTCGACGGCGTGCCGCTGTTCCGCGATCAGCCGGCGCGGGAGCGGGCGCTCGACGTATTCGCGCACTTGCGGATCTGGGATACCCATCACAACAACGGCGTACTGATTTATCTTTTGCTTGCCGACCGCGACGTCGAGATCGTGGCCGATCGCGGCATCGATGCGAAGGTCGGCCGCGCCGGCTGGGAAGCGATTTGCCGCGCGATGGAAGCGGACTTTCGCGCCGGCCGGTTCGAGCAGGGCGTGATCAAGGGGATCGAGGCGGTGTCGCGGGAACTCGCGCGGTATTTCCCGCATGTCGCCGGAGGCCCGAACGAGCTGCCGGACAAGCCGGTGGTGATTTAGGGCGACCAACGATTTGGTCCGGTGCTCTCATCCTCCCCTGGAGGGGGAGGATCGACGCGAATGCAATGAGCGGCGAGGTGGGGTGAAGGTCTCTTCGCGTGAGCGCTGCCCGGGTGGAGAGATCACCCCACCTCGGCTCGCATTGCGCTACGCTTCATGCGAACCGATCCTCCCCCTCCAGGGGAGGATAAGAAGAGGCCTACGCCTTCACCGAAGGCCGCTCACCCACACGGTTGAACCAGGCCACGATGTTGGCGTTCGACTGGTCGAGCGGCTGGCCGACCTGGTTGCCGAAATCGAGCCAGCAATAGAGCAGCATGTCGGCGAGCGTGAAGCGCTGGCCGCAGATGTAGTCGCGGCCGTCGGCCATCTGGTCGTTTAGCCATTTGATGCGGTTGGCGGCGATCATCTTCAGCCCGGGCGAAGCCTCGGGCGCCACCGGAATGCGCTTCTCGAAGAACTTCAGCGCCTCGCCGAAGCGGTAGCCGTTGGCGAGCGGCTCGGCGATGTTGAGATCGACGCGGCGCGTCCACATCCGGCATTCCGCGCGCTCTTCCGGTGTCGTGCCGATCATGGCGGGTGAGGGGTGCTTCTCTTCGAGATATTCGCAGATCGCCGTGATCTCCGAGAGGTAGTTGCCGCAGTCGAGCTCGAGCGCCGGCATCTGGCCGTGCGGATTGCGCTTCAGATGCGCTTCCTCGCGGTTCTCACCCTTGCGCAGATCGACAGTCTGTTTGGGGATCTCGATGCCCTTCTCCGCCATGAACATGCGCACGATGCGCGGATTGGGTCCGATCGAGTCGTAAAGCTTCATGGTCCTCGCTCCCTGTTCTTCAGCGTTGTTCTTGCCGCTGTTGAACAGGCCACGCGCGGATTTGTCAAATGACCCGTCACATGTGCGGTCGCGCGGGCGTCGGTCGTACCGGTCGCGCGCCGACCGCGTGGTCTGCTTGTCGTCATTGCGCCGGTTGAGTTGCGATGCCCGGCACGGACGGTCGCCCGCGATAGACCGCCAGACCCACGAGACCCACTGCCGCAGCGAACAGGATGTAGTAGACGGGCGCCGCCTTGTCGCCCGTCACCTGGACCAGCCAGGTGTTGATGAACGGCGCCAGCCCGCCGAACAGCATCACGGCGAGATTGTACATCAGCGATGCTCCAGTCGAGCGCACGCCGACGGGAAAAATCTCGGTCATGAAGGCCGGCATCGGGCCGGCCAGGGCTCCGAGCAGGACCGCAACGATCTGCAACTGCCAGAGGTTCGCGGTGGTCGGGGCGGCGACGAGCCGCTGCAAGATCACATAGAACAGCAGGCTGTAGACGATCAGCGCCGGAACGAGCACCGCGCGACGACCGATCCGGTCGGAGAGGGCGCCGCTGGCCACCGCCACCGCCGCATTGACGAGGCTGACGACGAGCAGGCCGAGCTGTGCATTCAGGATCGGCAGCTTCAGCTCGGCGACCGCATAAGTGGGTAGAAAGATCGCATTGACATAGTTGATCGCCGTTCCGGCCGCGATCAGGCAGAACGAGGCAATCAACTCGCGTGGATGTTCGGAGAACAATTGGCCGAGCGTGGTCTGCCTGCTCGGCTGCGCCGTCGCGGCCTTCTCGGCGAGATAGGCCTGGAATTCGGGCGACTCGTCGCACCTGCGGCGCAGATACCATCCGGTCGGCCCGATCAGAATGCCGAGGATGAACGGCACGCGCCAACCCCAGCTCGCGAAGGCGTCGGGCGACAGGCCGAGATTGAGACCAATCGCCATCGCCGCACCGAGGCCAAACGCCAGCGATTGCGACACCATCTGGAACGAGCCGTATAAGCCGCGCCGGCCGGGCGGCGCGAATTCGATCAGCATGGCGCTTGCGCTGCCGAACTCGCCGCCGGCGGAAAAACCCTGGATCAGCCGCGCCAGCAGCAGCAATAGCGGTGCCGCGATTCCGATCGCGCCATAGGTCGGCAGCAGGCCGAGCAGGCCGGTGCCGACTGCCATCAGCGATATCATCACGACCAGTGCCTTCTTGCGGCCGTGCTTGTCGGAATAGAGCCCGAACACCAGGCCACCCAACGGCCTGGCTGCGAAGGCGATCCCGAATGTCGCGAAAGTCAGCAGCAGCGAGGAGTGCGGATTGTCCGCCGGAAAGAACAGCTTGCTGAGGATGCCGGCGAACAGGCCAAAAACGGTGAAGTCGAACCATTCCAGCGCATTGCCGATCGTGGAGGAGATCACCACCCGGCGGCGCATCTGCGCCATCGTGTCGACCTGCATTCGTTTCGTCTCCCCGCTATCGGCAACGGCTTGCATCGCCGAGTCCGTGATTCTTATCGTTGTGGGCCGATCCTAGTGCAAAGTCGCGGCAGGCCACAACGGGTGGCCTTGGGCGGGTGGCCTTGGGCTCGGTCCGGGCGTCAATCGTCGAGCTTGTTGAGATCGCGCACCGACTGCATGATCGGCTCGAAATTCGAGCGCGCATCGAGTGCGTCGAACAGTTGCGCGGTGTCCTCGAGCAGGGCATGCGAGCGCTGCAGCGCGATCCGCACGTCGTCCTGCGGCGTGTCGGACAGCCGGCCATGACCCGACAGCAGGATCTTCGAATTGAGGCCCTTCAGCCGCTCCAGCGACTGGATGTAGTCGGCGATCGAGCCGGAGCCGAACACGCCGCCCATCACGCCGCCCGGCATCAGCGTGTCCGCGGCGAACAACAGCCCCTTGTCCTGATCGAACAGCGAGATGCAGGCCGAGGTATGGCCCGGCGTGTACATCACGCTAAGGCGGAAATTGCCGAGGTCGATCAAATTGCCTTCCTCGAGCCAGATGTCGATATCGATCGGTACGTTCGGTTCGTTGAACATCTTGCGCAGCATCGAGAAGTCGTCGCGCAGCATGATCTTGTTGGCGGCAAGCCGGTGCGCGGCGATGTAGGCGCTGCCGTGGAAATGATAGGCCGCGCCGATATGATCGAGATGCTCGTGGCTCAGCACCACCATGTCGATCATGTCGGGCGTCACCCCGAGATGGTTGAGGCAAGCGACGAGCGACGGATAGTTGGTCGACAGCCCGACATCGATCATGATGGTCCGCTTGCTGCCGCGCACGAGATAGGCGTTCGCCGCGCGGTTCTTGAAGCGGATCTGATAGACGTCGTCGGCCGCCTGGATCAGCGTGGCGACGTCGGCCTCGAACAGCGTCTTGAAGGGGCTAGGCTTGCGCTCGCTCATGGGGTGGCCGCCGCTCGGTAGGTGACGGCGTTGGACGCGCGCAGGCGCTTCGAGAGCGCATCCATCACCATCAGCGCGAAGGCCGGCTGCTGGCTGACGAGATAGACGAAGCGGGCGTGGTTGATCCGCATCACCCGCGTCGCGGGCGCGGAGGCGATGGCGGTTGCGGAGCGCGCCGAGCCGTCGATCACGGCCATCTCGCCGAAGAACTCGCCCTTGCCGAGGCTGACGATGATCGTTTTGTGTCCGCCATCGATCTTGGCGATGTCGACGGTGCCGTCGAGCACGACAAACAGCTCGCGGCCGGTCGAACCTTCCTCAAAAATGACGTCATCGACATCAAATTCATTGATGCATTTCTCGATCGTCATGGCGCTCTCCTGCCTTCTGGCTGGAAGACGGCGGTATGTTAATCGGGAAAGCGCCGCGCGCAAACGGAGCTGACGCAGATTGCCGCATGGCAACATCGCCCGAATCCGGCCCGGAAAACTCCCTAAAATTTAGGTAATGGCGGAGCAGGGTAACCATTTCGCAAGCAATAAAAGTTACCGAATTGTCAACCCAGTCTGGAGACTTTGAACGTGAGTGAGCAGCAGAGCGAGCCGGTCAGCGGTCAAGCCGGCGCCGAAACGGCGGCGAAGAGCGAGCCCGCGATGGCCGTGGCCGGTGTCGAGGCTGTCAGGCTCGCGCCCGATCAGGAAGAGACCTCGCCAAAGGCCGACGCGCCCAGGATGGACGCGCCGAAGGTTGAATCCCCCAAGGCTGAGCCCTCCCGGCTCGATCCCATGATCGAGGCCAAGATCGACGCGAAGATCGAGCCGACCAACATGGACGTGCCCAAGGTCGGGACTGGTAAGCGGGAAGAGCCGCGTTTCCCGGGCAAGCTGATGATCATGGCGCCCGGTGACCGGACCTGGGACCATGAGGCGACCGCCTCCAAGCCGGGCGCCGAGCAGGGCGCCAAGACAGCAGGCAAACCGGCCGGCACGCGCCGGTTCGGGGCAATGGCCGCGGTGATTGCGCTGGCGACCGTGGCAGGCGCCATCGGTGGCGCGCTCGCGACCGCCGGGCTCGGCCATCTTGCCGCTCCCGCCGTTGCCTCCGTCAGGGATGTGGCCGCCAGCGACGCTGCGAAGGACGCCGCCGCCAAGGAAGCGGCCGACGCCGCCCTCGCCCGGATCGAATCCGAGATCACGGCGCTCAAGGCCAGCGTGGAGCAGACCGCCAAGGCCGGCCAGGCCCAGTTCAGCAAGGCCAGCGACCGGATCGAGAAGGTCGAGAAGGCCCAGGCCGAGCCGATCGCCAGGCTCAACAAGCTCAGCGAGACCGTCGACAAGCTCCGCGCCCCGCAGACGACCGTCGCCGCAGCGACGCCCGCCCGCGAGGTCACGGGCTCAATCACCCCGGCGACTGCCGCGGCAGCGCCTGCGGCCCCAAGGCCCGAGGTCGGCCGCATGCCGGTGGTCGACGGCTGGGCGCTGCGCGACGTCGGCAATGGCGGCGCGCTGATCGAGGGCCGCGGCGGCATCTACGAGGTTTATGCCGGCGATCCCGTCCCCGGCCTCGGCCGCGTCGACGCGATCCGCAAGCAGGATGGCCGTTGGGTGGTCGTCACCAGCAAGGGCCTGATCGTCTCGCGCTAGAGCTTCGGTTCTGATTGAATCAGAACCGAACCTCTAGCTTGTTGTTTGGACGCGTTTTCTTCACGCGAACCGGCGTCCACTTCGCTCGAAAACGCTATCTTCGGCCAAACACGACAACAGCAAGGCGCTTCACCGCGATGTGAAGCGCCTTTTTTCTTGAATAGGGTTTGCCGTGCGGTGTTAGTGGAGCATGAGCCGCGCGCTGAAATGCCTCCTGGTGATGTCCGTTCTGCTCGGTGGCGCCGTGCCTGCGCGCGCCGCGGAGGATCGCGCGCTCGAGCGCGGCGCGGCGGTGATCGATCCCGCGAGCCTGCGCGAGCTCGATCATGGCCGCCTCAGTCTCGGTCGGATGCTCGCGCCGGAGCGTTCCGCCGACACGCCGCTGTCCAACCGCGAGCTGTTCGGATTGCCTGCGATGGTGCCGGTGCGCGAGGCGCTCGATCGCGAATTCGATCGCTATGTCGCGAAGCACAAGGCAAGCCTGCCGAACGAGAGCATCGGGGTCGGCGACGGCTTTGCATTCCAGCTGTTCGACCGCGCGCTGTTTGAATCCCCCGACGTTCGCTTCGTGCTGTCCGGCATCGTCAACCGCATGGACCGCGCCTATGTGGCGCCGAACAGCTGCGGAGAGATCCGGCTGATCTACCGGCTGACCCGCACCGACGTGCCGCTGATCGGCGAGAACGCGGTGTCGCAGCGGCTGCCGATGACGTTGAACCTGGTGCTGAAGGCGAAGGGCGACGGCAATGATGTATCGCTCAGCTGCCGCGAGATCGCGCGGCACTGGCTCGCGACCGCCAGCGCACCGCCGGCGATGGAGAAATTGTTCGGCAAGGACGGGCCGCTCAACCTGATCGATGCGCGGAACATCGATCGCATCGAGACCAATCTGCAGATCGCGCACGCGCCGAAATCCGCGGTGCGCGACTTCCGTACCGACTATCTCCTGAAAGTGTTCGACTATGACGGCGCGGCAAAGCGCTTTGCCGAGGCGCCGCTGGAGAACCAGATCGATCGCGATCGCATTCTGGCCGACGAGGCGCTGAAGCGCGACTTCAAGGCGTGGCTGCTCGATCCCGGGCATTTTGCCGAGCTCGATCGCGGCACCCTGCTGATCCCCGATCGCTTCCTCGCGACCGGCGCGGTCGCACCGACGCCGACCGGTTTTGACGTCAGCGACCTGGAGCCGGAGTTCGGGGTGGTGCAGGGCGAGGGGACGGCCGGCACGGCAGTCTTCTCGGAAGGTGACGTGGTCGGCGCGTTGCAGAAGGCCGCGGCGGACGGAACGAAACTGCAGAACATCCAGTCGCTGGCCGGCTTCGAGCGGCGGCTGAACGATGTCACCTGCGCCGGCTGCCACCAGACCCGTGGCATTGGCGGCTTCCATTTCCCCGGCGTCGACTGGATGGCGGCGAAGCCGTCGAACTCCACCGTGGTGCCGGCTTCGCCGCATTTCTTCGGCGACCAGGTGCGTCGCCGCGACATCCTCACGAGCTTCCGCGACGGCAAGGCGCCGGACTTCTCGCGCGGCTTCTCCAGCCGGCCGCAACTGCGCAGCAGCACCGAGCTTGCCGGCACCGAATACAGCGACGGCTGGGGCGCACATTGCTATCTGCCGGGCAACAGGCCGGCCGAGACCGACCGCAGCTTCCGCGGCTGGACCTGCGCCGAGGGGCTTGCCTGCCAGGTTGCGGGGAAGGCCTCGCGGATGGGGATGTGCTTCGTGAAGGGGCGGTAATTCCAGCCGGAACCGAAGCGGCTGCGCGTCATTATTTGATGCTACATTGCGGTTCGCGACCACGACCCGAACAGCCCAGCCCTTGAGCGGAGACCGGCCCGATGAGTGCTCCCGAGCAGGACAAGCAGCGCAACCGCGAGATCGCGGCCAACGAGGCCGAGCGTCAGGCGGTGAGCGCCGTCCGCGTCAGCAGCTGGGCGATCGGGCTTGCGGTCATCATCGGCATCATCGTTGTGGCCGTTGTCTGGTCCTGGCTGAAGCGCTGATTCGCCATAGCGTTTTCAAGCGAAGTGGGCACCGGTTCGCGTGAAGAAAACGCGTCAAGATTTAAGCGTAGTGCTTCAGGCGCGGGCCGGGCAGCAGGTCATAGGCCGATTTCCAGCCGGGCAGGGTGGCGATGCGGCCGAGCCAGGCGCTGATATTGGGATGGCTGGTCGCGAAATCGTAGCCGGTCTCGTCGCTGGGATAGTGCAGATAGGCCATCATCGAGAAATCCGACACCGTCGGCCGCGCCCCGACCATGAAAGCTTTGTTGCCGACATGCTGGTCGAGGATGCCGAGGAAATCGTCGAGCCGCGCGCGGAAATATTTCAGCACCTTCGGATCGGCTGACGGCGTGAAGGTGCGCATGAAACGATAGGTCGCCATGTAGCCGGAGAGCTTCTGGTTGTCCCAGAACAGCCAGCGCAACAACTCGTACTTCTCCGCCGGCGTCTCGCCGCCGAATTTTCCGTACTGCTCGGCAAGCTGCAGCAGGATCGGCGCGGTCTGGGTGCGGCGCTCGCCGTCGACCTCGAGCACCGGGATCTCACCCATCTCGTTCACGTTGGCGCGCCATTGCGCGGTCCGCGTGATGCCGCCGCCGAAATCGGTCCACACCGGCTCGAACGTCTCGCCGCACAGCGTGAGCATCAGCGCGAGCTTGTAGCTGTTGCCGGATTCCGGGAAGTAATGCAGGCGGTAGCGGGGCATGTTGGACGCCTTCCGATGAAAGAAAACTCGCGGACCGCGTAGCCCGGATGGAGCGCAGCGCAATCCGGGACGGCGCGATCCGGTCGCAAGGCCGGCCCCCGGATTTCGCTTCGCTTCATCCGGGCTACGGACGGCGTTGTGCGCATCGCTCGCGATGACGACGGAAGCCTACCCGTCTACGCCACCGCGCCGGAGGCGCGCAGCTTCTGGATCGTGGCTTCGTCATAGCCGGCCTGGCGCAGGATCTCGTCGGAGTGCTCGCCGACTTCGGGCGGCTTGCGCGGCTGCACCTTCTTGGCGCCGTCGATGAAGATCGGGCTGTTGACGGTCAGCATGGTGTCGTTCTCGAAGCGCACCAGCACCTCGTTCTCGATCATCTGCTTGTCGTTCGGGATGTCGTCGAGGATGCCGACGACGCCGAACACCAGGCCGTTGCCGTCGAGGATCTTGCGCCATTCGGCGAGGTCCTTGCCGGCGAACACCTCGTCGAAGATCTTGATCAGCTCGATCGAGCGTGCATGGCGGTCCGCCTTGGTGGCAAAGCGGGCGTCGGCGACGAGATCCTCGCGGCCCATGCAGCGCGCCAAGGTCGGCCACTGCCGGTCCTCGTTGAGCAGCGACAGGATCAGCCAGCGGCCGTCCTTGCATTTGTAGTGGTTGGTGACGGCGTTGAGCGCCTCTTCGCGCGGCTTGCGCTTCTTGAACTTGGCGCCGGCGAGCTTGGCCTGCGCCAGCACGCCGTTGGCCCAGACGCCGTTGGCCATCAGATTGGTCGAGACGTGCGAGCCCTTGCCGGTCTTCTCGCGCTGGAACAGCGCGGTGACGATCGCGCCGTAGAACGCCATCGCGCAGGGGTGGTCGCCCATGCCGGCGACCGAACGGGCCGGCGTGGTGTCCTCGTCGGCACGCACCAGGTCCATCAGGCCGGAGCGGGCCCAATAGGCGTTGGAGTCGAAGCCGGGCTTGTTGGCCTCTTCGCCCTTCTCGCCGTAGCCGGTGAAGGAAGCATAGATCAGCCGGTCGTTGAGATGGGCAAGATGATCGTAGGTGATGCCGAGCTTCGCCCGCACCTGCGGCGGCATGTTGGTGATGAACACGTCGGCCTCGGCGACCAGCTTGTAGAGCACCTGCTGCGCGTCAGGCTTGGTGAGGTCGAGCGCGAGGCTCTTCTTGTTGCGGGCCTCGAGCATCCACGCGAAATTGTGCTCGCTCGCGGGATAGCCGGGCAGGTTAGGCAGATTGCGGTAAGGGTCGCCGGCGCCCGGCGGCTCGATCTTGATGACGTCGGCGCCGAAGTCGGACAGCACGGTGGCGGCCGCGGGCGCCGCGATGAAGCTCGCGCAGTCCAGGACCTTGAGCCCGTCAAAAATGCCTTTTTCCATCGTGCCGTCGCTCCCGTGGCGCTTGTTGGTGTTTTTCCGGTAGCTGGAATTATCGTGTGCGATCATTCCGATCGGACCGCCATTTGGCCCATCTCGGGGGCACGATGCAACGGCACTTTCTTACCCTATCCTTTACCCTCCCCTGGAGGGGCCCTCCAGGGGAGGGTGAAGCGCTTACTCCACGCCCGCCATCAGCGCGGCATTGCCGCCCGCGGCGGCGGTGTTGATCGTCACCGTCTGCTCGGTGGCGAAGCGTGTGAGGTAATGCGGGCCGCCGGCCTTGGGGCCGGTGCCGGAGAGGCCGCTGCCGCCGAACGGCTGCACGCCGACGACCGCGCCGATCATGTTGCGGTTGACATAGATGTTGCCGACCTGGAGACGGTCGATCACGTGCTCGATCGTGTCGTCGATGCGCGAATGGATGCCGAGCGTCAGCCCAAATCCAGTCGCCTCGATCGCCGCCAGAACGTCGCCGAGCCGCTCGGCGCGATAGCGCACGACATGCAGGATCGGGCCGAACACCTCCTCACGCAGTTGGCTCGCCGCCGAGAGCTCGAAGATATGCGGCGCGACGAAATTGCCTGCCGGCGCCTCGCCGGCGAGATGCACGCGCGCCTCCTGCTTCATCCGCGCGATATGCGCGTCGAGCCGCTGCTTGGCTTCCGCATCGATCACGGGTCCGATGTGCGTCGACGGTTGCGTGGGATCGCCGATCTTCAGTTCGCGTGCGGCGCCCGCGATCATCTCGATCATGCGATCGGCGACGTCGTCCTGCACGAACAGCAGCCGCAGCGCCGAGCAGCGCTGGCCGGCGGAGCGGAACGCCGAGGTCACGACATCGTCGGCGACCTGCTCGGGCAGCGCGGTGGCATCGACGATCATTGCATTGATGCCGCCGGTCTCCGCGATCAGCGGCACGATCGGCCCATCCTTGGCCGCAAGCGTCCGGTTGATCGATCGCGCCACCTCTGTCGAGCCGGTGAAGACCACGCCGGCGATGGCGGGATGCCTGACCAGCGCGGCACCGGCCGCACCGTCACCCTGGACCAAATGCACGGCCGTTTCCGGAACGCCCGCCTGATGCAGCAGGGCGATGGCCTCGGCCGCGATCCGCGGGGTCTGCTCGGCCGGCTTTGCGATCACCGCATTGCCGGCCATCAGCGCTGCCGTCACCTGGCCGAGGAAGATCGCGAGCGGGAAATTCCATGGCGAGATCGCGACGAATGCGCCGCGGCCGCGCAACTCCAGCATGTTGCTTTCGCCGGTCGGCCCGGGCATCGCCTCGCCTTGCCCGAACAGCTTCCGGCCGAGCGCTGCATAGTAGCGGCAGAAGTCGATCGCCTCGCGCACCTCCGAGAGCGCGTCGTCGAGCGTCTTGCCGCCTTCGCTCTGCAGCAAGGCGAGGAAGTGCGCGCGGCGCTGCTCGAGCAGGTCCGCGGCCTTGTCGAGGGTCGCCGCACGTTGGGTGGCCGGGGTGCCATCCCACGCCTTGAAGCCGCCGCGGGCGGCGGCGACCGCGGCATTCGCCTGTTCGACCGTCGAGGTCGCGACCATGCCGGACGCGACCCTGGATTCGATGGCAATCGAAGACGTCAGCGCGTCGAGTGCCTTCCGTTCGCCGAATTCGATGCCGTGCGAATTCTCGCGCTGCGGCCGATAGAGATCGGCCGGCAATGGAATTCCGGAGTGAGAAGCCTTGTCGTCGGCACCTATGATCTCGGCCGGGCGGCGCAGCAGGTCCACGATGGATACGCGATTATCCGCGGCCAGCGCCACGAAGGACGAGTTGGCGCCGTTCTCGAGCAGCCGGCGCACCAGATAGGCGAGCAGATCGCGGTGGCTGCCGACCGGCGCATAAGTGCGGTGGGCGATCTCAGGCCTGTCGTCGCCGAGCTGGGCGTAGAGCGCTTCGCCCATGCCGTGCAGCCGCTGGAATTCGAAGCTCGCAGGATCGTCTGACAATTCGAGGATCGTCGCGACCGTCAACGCGTTGTGGGTGGCGAATTGCGGAAACAGCCGCGGCCGCAGCGCCAGCAGCTTGCGCGCGCAGGCGACGTAATTCAGGTCGGTCATCGCCTTGCGGGTGAACACCGGATAGCCGTCGAGCCCGCGCTCCTGCGCGCGTTTGATCTCGGTGTCCCAATAGGCGCCCTTGACCAGGCGCACCATCATCTTGCGGTCGAGCGCCCGCGTGAGTGCGTCGATATAATCGATCACGTCGCCCGCGCGCTTCTGATAGGCCTGGATCGCAAGCCCAAAGCCGCTCCAGCCGGCGAACGACGGGTCGGCGAAGGCAGCTGCGATGACGTCGAGCGACAGCTCCAGCCGGTCGGCTTCCTCGGCATCGACGGTGAAGTTGAGGTCGAACGCCTTGGCGCGGCGCGCGAGGTCGATGAGCTGCGGCACCAGCTCGGTCATCACCCGGGCGTGGCTGACCGCCTCGAAGCGCGGATGCAGCGCCGAGAGCTTGACGGAGATGCCGGGCCGGTCGGGCAGGGCCTGATCGCCGGCCGCCCTGCCGATCGCGTCGATCGCGCGGGCGTAGGATTCGAAATAGCGACGGGCATCGTCGGCGGTGCGGGCGCCCTCGCCAAGCATGTCGAAGGAATAGCGCGAGCCGCGCGCCGTGTGCGATTGCGCCCGCGACAGCGCCGCCTCGATGGTCTCGCCGAGCACGAAATGGCTGCCCATCAGCCGCATCGCCTGCCGCGTCGCGGCGCGCACCGCCGGCGCGCCGAGCCGCTTGGTCAGCCGCCCGATCGTACCCTGCGGCGTCTCGCCGGGCTGGATCACGCGGGCCGACATGCCGAGCGCCCAGACCGAGGCGTTGACCATGAACGCGCTCGATCTGGTCTCGTGGTTGACGAAGTCGCCCTGGCCGAGCTTGTCCTCGATGAACTGGTCGGCAGTGCGCGCGTCGGGCACCCGGAGCAGCGCCTCCGCCAGCACCATCAGCGCCAGACCCTCCTTGGTCGACAGCGCGAACTCACGCAGCATGTCCTCGACCCCGCCGAGCGGATCGTCGTTGGCCCTGATCGCCTCGATCAGGCGCCGCGCGGTGCGGTCGACCCCAGCCTCCTGGTCTGCGCCAAGCCTGGCGTCCTGGCGCAGGCGGCCGGCGATCGCGGTGTCATCGGGGGCGTAGGGCGCGCCGAACGGCGGCGGGAGCGGGGACGGGTCAGGCATGATGGGTCCTTGGCGGTTCCTTGGGGTTGCACCGGAACACCTACGCGCGGTCGCACCGTAGTTCGATAGACAAATTAGCAGATTTGCCTTAGAAAATCCGGATCATTTCAGATACTGCCGTGGATATGACAGAGATTGACAAGATAGACCGCAAAATCCTCTCGATCCTGCAAGGGGATGGCCGGATTGCCAACGTGGAGCTGGCCGAGAGGATCGGCCTGTCGCCGACCTCGGTCGGCGAACGGCTGAAGCGGCTGCAGCGCGACGGCTTCGTCGAAGGCTATGGCGCGCGGCTCAACCCGCACCGGCTCGGCCTCGGCCTCCTGGTGTTCGTCGAGGTGCTGCTCGACAAGACCACGCCCGATGTGTTCGAGCGCTTCGCCAAGGCAGTCCAGATCGCGCCGGAAGTGCTGGAGTGTCACATGGTGGCCGGCGGCTTCGACTATCTGGTCAAGGCGCGCGTTGCCAACATGACCGCCTATCGCAGGTTTCTCGGCGAGACCCTGCTGGCGCTGCCGGGCGTGCGCGAGACGCGAACCTACGCGGTGATGGAGGAAGTCAAGCGCGACGCGCCGCTGCCGGTCGGCTGATATGCTCCGGATCTGATCCACAGCCATGCGCAGGATGTCTTGGCATCGCGGCGCACCCGCGATAATTCTCTCCCCAATTGGGGGCCGCGACATGGATGATGCCAATCAGCCGATAGGTGCGAAGCGAAGCGGGGTTGCCGGCGCGTTATGCGCAGCCGTTCTGTCCCTGTCCGCGATGACGCCGTCGCGCGCGGCCGAGTTCAGCTCCGGCATCATGCAGCTCTATACATCGGTCTCGATCTATCCGCCGTCGGCCTCGACGATGACGGTGTGCTACGGCTTCGTCTGCCGGCGCCGCGAGATGCTCGACTTCAGCGCGGCCGACAGGGCGGCCCTGACCAGGATCATGGCCACGGGCCGTGCCAACGCCGCCGCCGAACGCGCTGCCGTGCAGAAGGCCGTGATCTGGTTCGACCGCCGGATGGGGCCGATCCTCGGCACCGACAAGCGCGTGGCGAAAGCGGACTTCCGCGCAAACGACGACAAGCACAATTACGATTGCTGGGACACCACGCGCAACACGACCAGCCTGATGCTGGTGATGCAGTCGTGGAACCTGTTCAAGTTCCACGACGTCGGGGATCCCCACTATCGCGGATTCTCGTGGGGGCAGACGCCGCACAACACCGCGGTCTTGCTCGAACGCGCCACCAAGGTGGAATGGGCCGTCGATCTCTGGCCCCGCGGCTATCTGCAACCGCCTGACGTCATGACCGTCGCCAAATGGGTGACGGAAGATTGAGCGGCTGAACATTCCCGCCGCGCACGCTCCGCTCAGGTGCAGCATTTTCCGTCACGACCCGGGCATGATGGAGAGAGACATGCCCGCGATTGCCAGGGAGTTCACACGCGGCGCGCCGCAGCAATTGGGCGGTCCCGGATGTGCGGGCAAATGGCCGATAGCGGCACGCGATCGATCGCGGCCGAAAAAAGTTCAACGCCGTGGCGCGCGGGCGCCGTGCCCGCTCCGCCGAACGTCACGTCGTGTGATGTTGGATCGGCCCTCACTCCCGGATCGTGTCCGAGAGTGCGCCGCTGGATCTCGCGCGGAGCGCTAGACCTTGAGGTTCTCGGCTGACGTCTTGCCGCGATTGGCGATCTCTTCGTATTCAACAGACTGGCCTTCGTTGAGGCTCTGAAGACCGGCCTTCTGAACTGCTGAAATATGAACGAAAATGTCCTTGCCGCCTGTTGCGGGCTGGATGAATCCATAACCCTTGGTCGGGTTGAACCACTTCACTGTACCTTTGGGCATTCCAGTCGTCTCCGCGGAATCAATCGAAAACAGACCAGTCGGTCCCCGCACAAACCGGCTTGTCCGTACCGCACAGGATAGCAGTTTGAAAAAAGCTGGGTAGATCAAACCACGGTGTGTTTTTGCCCGGAAACAACCCGCTTTGCAGGGTTTTGCTGCCGGATTGCCTGTTTCGTGGTCAATTGATGCGCTGCAAAAAAGGATCGGTTCCACTGAACCGAATTGGATCAATGGCCCCCGCGCGCGGGCTTTCGGCCAGTGCGCGGGGAGATGGGCAGGCCGCGTCTCAATAGGTCGCGGAGAGATACTCGACGATCTTGCCGACGTCGGCCTGGTCGATCGGCGCGCCGTAGACCTTGATCATCTTGGTCACCTCGGCTTGCCAGAAGTCCTTCTTGAACTTCTCGCCTTGCGGCTGGGTCTTGATGTAGTCGGCCGAGTGGCAGGCGGTGCAGTTGTTCTGCACCACGTCGAGGTTGGGACCCGGCTTGAACGCCGCGGTCTCCTCGGGAAGCGTGTAGTTGACGGGCGCGGCCATCGTAGCTCCGATCGACAGCACGGCGATCGCGGCGAGGGAGGGAAGCAGCTTGTTGGTCATGATGCTTCTCCTCACGCCGCGGTGACGCGCACGGTTTCGACGACGTTGCGCAGATAGCCGGCCGGATTCCACAACGGATCCATCGGCTGGGTGTCGCCCGCATTGTTGGTGGCGCGCACCTTCAGCTCCGAGGCGCCGGCCGGGAGCGCGACCTTCAGCTTCCATTCGCGGAAGGCGTATTTGCCGAGATCCTTGCCGAGCTTGGCCGGTGTCCAGCTCTTGCCGCCGTCGGTCGAGACCACGACCTCCTTGATGCCCTTGCCGCCGTCGAAGGCGATGCCGCGCAGCGTGGTGCGGCCGGCCTTCAGCTTGGCGCCGTCGGCAACGCTGGTGATGAACGAGCGCACCGTGAAGCGGTTGATCGGGATCGTCGCCTTTGGTGCGGTGCCGGGCTCGACCGCATTGTTCGGCGTATCCGGAATCCGGTAGGCCGACTTCATCCAGAAGCCGTCGAACACGCTGTCGATCACGGTGATCTCGTTGAGGTGCTTCACCCAATAGGTGCCGTAGTAGCCGGGCACCACGAGGCGGAGCGGAAAGCCGTTGAGGAACGGCAGGTCCTCGCCGTTCATGCCCCAGGCCAGCATCACCTCGCCGTCGCGCGCATGGTCGATGTCGAGTGCCTTCACGAAGTCGGGCGTCGTGTCCATCACCGGAACGTCCATGCCGTTGAAGGTGACCTGCTTGGCGCCGGCCTGCACGCCGGCCATGTCGAGCACGGTCTTCAGCGGCACGCCGTGCCAGCGTGCACAGCCCATCGCGCCGTTGCCGAGCTGGCCGCCGGCGACGCGCGGGTTGAAGAAGCCGCGGCTGTTGCCGGAGCACTGGTTGACGGCGACGAGCTCGACAGCCTTCAGCTTCCGG
The DNA here is from genome assembly GCF_042258615.1 of Bradyrhizobium sp. Pha-3. GTDB lineage: Bacteria > Pseudomonadota > Alphaproteobacteria > Rhizobiales > Xanthobacteraceae > Bradyrhizobium. The sequence goes on from NZ_CP170152.1 coordinate 2,393,899, forward strand.
ATATCCTTCAGCGACAGACTCACGGGCTTGTCGACCTTGCCCTTGATCTCCAGCGTGAACTTGTCCGGATCCAGATCGTAGGGGATGCCGGCGAGGTGATAGCGGACGAAGAACGCGTTGTTCGGCGTGAGCGGCCCGTCGTTGAAGACCGCAAATGGCGTTTCCAGCTGCGGCGGCCGGCTGGTCTGGCCGATCATCGGGCGCTTCTGCGGGTAGTGCACCAGCGGCCGTTCGCCATTGCCGAAAGGCATCGTCACGGTGTCGAGGGCGAATGCGCCCCTCGATCCCAGCCCCGTCGCCAAAGCGGCCAGGCCGGCGCGCTTCATCAAGTCTCGTCGATCGAGCATTCCGCTTCCTCCGAAGCTGTTCTGTCGTGAGCTGGTCATCACCATGCTCACCTTGGCTTGCGCGCCTTCGCATCATGGAATGCGCGCGGCGACAAATGTCGCACCTGACAATCCCAAGTCAATTGAGCTTTCGCAGCGTTGCGTCGCAACAACGAAAAGCCCCGATCGCATGCGGCGACCGGGGCATTTCCATCAAGACGAAGGTTCGATCAGTAGCAGACGTTCACGGTGCGATAGCGATAGCCGTAGGGCGTCAGCACCAGGCGGGTGACGTAGCAGCCTGAATCGACGAAGCCGACGGAGATGCCCGGGCCGCCCCAGAAGTGATGGTGATACGGATGCCAGAAGAACGGCTTGGCCGAAGCCGAGGTCGGCGCCAGCGCGGCGGCAGCAAGCGTTGCGGCAGTCGCGAGAGCAAGCGTGACTTTGCGAAGCATGGTCGTCTCCTTCAGATGCGCGTTGACCTCTGTCGCGGCGCGGTTGCTGGTGTTGCCCATCGCCAGTCAGTCGCATCCGGCACCGGGCACGTTCGAGCATCTCTGCTGAGCGCAGCTTCGGATGTGCGGCAGGTCACATTCGGGTGAAGGGGAAGATGAACGGGTCAGGCCGCGACGGCACGCCGGTCGTCGACCAGCGTGGACAGGACGCGCGTCGCCTCGACGGTGCGCACGGTCATCGGCTCGTTGCGGCCGCGGATCGCGACCTGCTGCACCGGCAGGGCATCGTCGGCAAGGCCCGCAGTGACGCGCACCTCGTCGGAGATCACCGCCTCGCAGGCCAGCGCCTTCGTCATGTCCTGCAGCCGTGCCGCGACGTTGACGGCGTCGCCGAGCGCGGTGAACACCATATGGTCGCGATAGCCGATATCGCCGACGATCACCTCGCCGCCATGGATGCCGATGCCGAAGCGGATCGGCTCGCGCAAATCATGGCTGAGAAACTGGTTCAGCTCGTCGATATTGGCTGCGATCAGCGCCGCCGCGCGCAGCGCCTGGCGGCAGGCCACCTGCCGGTCGGTGCTGAGCCCGAACAGCGCCAGCATGCCGTCGCCGATGAACTGGTTGGGCCGCCCGCCGGCTTCCAGCACCGCCTGCGACACCGCGCCGAGGAAACGGTTGACGATGAACACGGTGTCGAACGGCAGCCGCTTCTCGGCAAGCTGTGTCGAGCCGCGCATGTCGACGAACATGCTGACCAGATAACGCTCCTGGCCGACCCGCGTCGGATTGGCGGCGTGCGCGTTCGCCGACATCGTGTGCGGCAGGAACAACTGGAAGAAGGTCAGGTCGCCAGTCGGCCGCAGCTGGCAGGCCAGCCGGATCGACGGATCGTCGGTGCCGACCCGGTGCAGCACGAAGGCTTCGCGCGGGGAAGGCTCGGGGAGGGCGGCGTGATCGCCGATGATCCGGATGCGGCAGGTCGAACAGCGCGCACGGCCGCCGCAGACACTCGCATGCGGCACGTTGTAGCGCAGGCTCGCTTCCAGCACGCTCAGTCCCTTCGGCACCCGCAGCGTGCGGCCGTTGCCGTAGGACAGCGCGATCGTGCCGCCGCGGCGCTCAAGCAGGGCACGCGCGCCCCGCGCCAGCAGCACGAGGGCGAGCAGGCCGAGATAGCCGAACGTCAGGCCACCCGTGATCTTCTCGAGCGTGGCAGCCTGGGCCGCCGTGCCGAGCTTCTGCGCCGACAGCTCCTCGCGCCGCCAGTCGGGATCCTGATAGTCCTCTATCGTGGCGCGGCCGCCCTGATAGATGCCGAGCATTGCCAGCGTCGGGATCAGCACGGCTGTGGCCAGCAGGAACGGCGCGGCCCACCGGAAAAACGCGCGCAGCCGGAGCCAGAAATACAGCCCGATGCAGCCATGCACCCAGGCGATCAGCAGCACCGCAAACATCAACCACAGCCGGACCGGCGAGGCGATGAAGAAGGTGTAGAGCTCCTGCGGGTAGAGCTTTTCGTGCCCGTACAGGGTCTGGCCGAGCCGCACGCCGACGATGTGGATGATGATGAAGACCGGGATGTTCAGGCCGAGCACCAGCTGCAGCGGCTCGATCGCCTTCCAGTGGAACTCGCGGCGTTGATACAGCGCCCAGATGCCGAGCCCGGTATGCACCAGGCAGGCGCCGTAGAACACGATCGCGACCGGCAGGAACTGCCAGAATTCGGTGTGGTAGTGCACCCCGATCGCCATCGCCTCGGTCGAGATATTGCCGAGCGCGTGGTTGAGGAAATGGCTGACCAGGTAGGCGAAGATGATCGCTCCCGTGACCAGGCGAACCTGCCGCTGGCCAATGCCGCGGGCCATTTCCTGCAAATGTTCGCGCGAAGCGGAGGCCATGTGATTCATATCGGCAATTCTAGTGCTTAATTCCCGCGCTGAACACCACCGCGGGCCCGGACGGGCCGCGGTAGCTGGCCGTCACGTTGACACTCCGTTAAGAGTCGAACAAAAAGCGCCGTGACGATAGCCCAAGCCGAATCCGGAACCGATAACATCAGCGTTAAGCCGGCCCGTTCGCGCGCGCCGGATTGGCGTGGCGTCATCGCCGTGATGGCAGCCATGACCGCGATGCGGCTGGTCTATGCCTATGCGCTCGATCTGCGTACCGACGAGGCCTATTACTGGACCTGGTCGAAGGAGAACGTGCTGTCCTTCCTCGACCATCCGCCGATGGTTGCCTGGTTCATTCGTTTTGGCACAGCTATCCTCGGCGACACCAATCTCGGCGTCCGCCTCGGTGGCATCGTGGCGATGCTGGCCACCCAGCTCCTGCTCGCCGACATCGTCCGCCGCGTGACATCGAACAATGTCCGTGCCGTGATGCTGGCGCTGCTGTTGCCGGAGGCAGCGCTTTATTACGGGTTGTTAATGGCCAAGGTCGCGCCCGACACGGCGCTGATCCCATTTTCGGTTGCAATGTTGTGGTCGCTGGTGCGGCTCGCGCAAAGCAACGACGGGCGCTGGTGGCTCGCCGCAGGGCTGTTTGCCGGGCTGTCGCTGCTGTCGAAATTCACCGCGATCATGTTCGCGCCGGCGGTGCTCGCCTTTGCGCTGGTGCCGGACTGGCGCTGGCGCTGGCTGCGCAGCCCGTATCCTTACCTTGCTGCGCTGATCGCGATCGTCGTGTTCTCGCCGGTGCTGATCTGGAACGCGGAGCATGACTGGGCTTCGTTCCGCTTCCAGGCGGTGCGCGCCACCGTCGAGCGCGATCTCACGCTGCGTACGCTCGGCGAGTTCATCGGCATGCAGTTCGGCCTGGTCGGCTTCGTGCTGCTGCCGGTGACGCTGTTCGGGACAGTGCTGACGGCATGGCGCGGCTATGTCAGGCGCGAGCCGGTCGCGATCCTGCTCGCAACCGCGGTGCTGGTGCCGTTCGCCTATTTCCTCTGGAAGTCGCTGACCTTGCGGGTCGGCGACACCTGGCCGATGTTTCTGTGGCCGGCGGGCTTTGCGGCGGTTGCGATCAATGTCACGCGGATGCCGTTCGAGGGCTGGTCGGCCGGCCTTATCAAATCGACGGTCTCTTGGGCGCGGACTGCGATCACGTCGGGCATCGTCTTCGTCGTCTGTGTGTTCCTCTATTACATGTTCGCGCCGTGGAATCTGATCGGTCGCACCGATCCGATCGGCACCGAGGCAGGCTATGATGTGGTAGCTGCGCGCACCCTGGCGCAGGTGCAGGCGACCGGCGCGACCTGGGTCGCGACCACGGATTATCGCACCTATGCGATGCTGCGCTGGATGCTGCGCGGGCGGGTGCCGGTCGTCGAGGTCAACGAGCGCGGCCGCTTCCAGGGCTTTGCCGATCCCGGCATGAGCAAGATCCGCGATCACATCGGCATCTATGTCGGGCGCGAGCCCGAGAACAATCTGCCGCTGTGGAGCGAGACATCAGCGGTGCGCCAGCCGCTGGAGCGCGTGACGCGAAGCTGGCGCGGCATGGTGATGGACACCTATGCGCTGGAGAAGATCAGCGGCTGGACACCCGATCTGTCGCCGCCGCCGGACACCACGTTCTTCCGCTGGCGCGTGCTGGCGATGCGCCTTCCTTCTCCCCTGGCTTTCGCCAGGACGACGGACGGAAACGTGCACCCGTCTCCTACCCCGTCATCCTGAGGTGCGAGCGGAGCGAGCCTCGAAGGATCGGCGGCCACCAGCCGGGCCGTGCATCCTTCGAGACGCCGCTTCGCGGCTCCTCAGGATGACGGGGCGTGTACAGCCTAACGACCCTCAAAGGCTTCCTTTGTGAGAGAAGGTGGTGCGCACAGGCGCGCCGCGCGCTATTCCTCTTCCTCGCGCTTGCGGATCAGGTCCTTTGCCAGATCGGTCAGCGCCGGGCGGGGCAGCGCGTTGAAGGGGAGCGGGCGGGTGACGTCGATCGCGGCGAGGCCGAGGCGGGCGGTCAACAGGCCGTTGAGCATGCCTTCGCCGAGCCGCTGCGACAGCTTTGCCGCGATGCCGTGACCGAGCATCTGCTGGATCAGGCTGTCGCTCGCGGCCATGCCGCCGGTGATCGCCAGATGCGCGATGACGTGGCGCAGCAGGCGGATCATGCCGAGCGCGCCGGGCCGGCCGCCATAGAGCCGCGCCAGCTGCCGGATCATCCGCAACGACGCCACGAACACGAACAGCACGTCGATCAGCGCGCGCGGGCTGACCGCGGTGACGACCGAGACGCGCTGCGCGGCCGTCGACACCAGGCGCCGCGCCTCCTCGTCGAGCGGCGTCATCAGTTCACGCTCGGCGAGGCGGATCATGTCGGCGCCGTCGATGATGTCGTCGGTGTGGCTCTGCAGCGCGCTGCGGGCGCGGGCGAGCTGCGGGGTCTGGTGCGCGAGCTTGAGCAGGTCGGCAACGATCGCGCGGCTCGCGGTGCGGTCGTCGCTGATCAAGACCTCGGCGGCGCGCAGATGCAGCTTCTCGATGGTCGCAAGCCGCGCCAGGCCGACCAGCTCGCGCGTGGTCACGACGGCCAGTGCCACCGTGGCGATGACGGCGAGCCCGAGCCCGAGGACGCCGAGGCCTTCGTTGCGCGCGAACAGATCCTCGACCAGGTTGATGACGCCAAGCCCGGTGCCGAGCACCACGAGGCCCGCGACCGCGCTCCAGAACAGCGTGCCCCAGCGGAAGCCGCGGCGTGCCGGCAGCAGCGGCGTATCGACCGGCACCGGAAGCTGCGCGGGCTCGGCCTCAGGCACGATCTGGATCGTGCCGCGGGTAAGGCGGCCGCTGTCGTCGGGATCCATCACGACCACGCCGGGATCGTCGAGCTTGAACGTCGCCGGCCGCCGCGGGGGCGTCTTCTCGTTCATTGCAGTTTGTCTCCGATCAGGAACTGGAGGGCGCGGTCAAGGCGGATGTGAGGCAGCGTGGGCTCCGCATCGCCGTTTCGTTCCAGCTTCGGCGGCCGGAAGCGCAGGAAACGATAATCGGCGGCCTCGGCGCCGGCGCTCGAGAGGCCGCAGAATCCGCCGTTGAACAGCTCCTCCGGATTGTCGGGCAGGTCGCCCGGAAAGGTCGCAACTTCAGTTTCGCCGTCCAATGTCCCGCCATTGGCGAGTTCGCCCGACGCCGGCGTGCCGAGGATCGACGGCAGCCGGTCGCGGCCGCGTGCGACCTGCGCCTCGCGCGTCGCGCGCACCGCGGCAAGCGCCACCACGTCGATGGCAGCGCCGGCATATTCGGCGCGCTCGGCGGCCTTGGCCACGATCCGCCGCAGCACGGCTTCCAGCCGGTCGTGGCTCTGATGATGCAGATGGTCGGCCTTGGTCGCCGCGAACAGGATGCGGTCGATGCGCGGCCGGAACAGCGAACTCAGGATCGTGCCGCGGCCGATCCGGAAGCAGTCGAGGATGCCGGCGAGCGCGGCCTCGAGGTCGTGCAGCGCCTCGGGGCCGGCATTGAATGCGGCAAGCGCATCGGCCAGCACGATCTGGCGGTCGAGCCGCGCGAAGTGGTCGCGGAAGAACGGCCGCACCACGACGTCCTTGTAGGCCTCGTAACGCCGCCGCATCATCGCCCACAGCGAGCCGTCGGGCGCGCTGCCGTCCACGGGCACGTCGAGCGGCGCGAAGGTCAGCGCCGGCGTATCGGCGAGATTGCCCGGCATCAGGAAGCGGCCGGGCGGCAAGAGGCTCATCGCGAACCGCTCGTCGCGGCAGGCGCGCAGATAATCGGTGAACAATCTTGCCTCGGTGCGCGCGGCCTGCTCGTCCTCCTTGGCCTCGGGCTTCAGCGTTGCGAGATGCGCGTGCCAGGGCGCCGCGAGCTTTGCGCGCAGCGGCTCGCGCGACAGCGCAAGGCTCTCCGCCGACCATTGCTCGTAGCTCTTGTTGAGCAGCGGCAGGTCGAGCAGCCACTCGCCGGGATAGTCGACGATGTCGAGGGTCAGCGTGCGGTCCGCGCCATTTTGCCGCTGATATTCGATCACGAGGCGAAGCTCGGAGATGTCGGTGGTCGAGCTCGGCCAGGTCCGCTCCTCGATCAGGGTGCGGACATGGTTCTCGTAGGCAAAGCGCGGCACCGCATCGTCAGGCTGCGGGGCGAGATAGGCGCGCGCGATCCGCCCTGAGGCATAGGCCTCGAACACCGGGAAGCGGCCGCCACGGGTCAGGCCATGCACCAGCGCGGTGATGAACACGGTCTTGCCGGCCCGCGACAGGCCGGTGACGCCGAGCCGCACCGTCGGCTTGAAAAGGCCCTCGCTATAGTCGAGCAGCGCCCGCGCCGACAGACGCGCTTCCTCGACGATATCAGAGAAGCGGGGGGGCATGGAGGGTTAACGAAAAGACCCGGCAGGAGGAGCCAAAAGGGGCGGGCGAACACCCGCAAGGTGGCGATTATCGGGCCAAAATCAAGCTTCACATTTCCGGCGCCTTTGCAGGCGAGGGATTGCCAAGTGAATTGCAGCGGGATTGAACGCGTCGCACCACTCGCGTTACCCATGGTCCATCGGCCCACAGGAAAGCCTGATGACGGTCTTTCGCCTGAAGCAACTTGCCTCGTCCTCGATCCACGCGGCCGGCGCCGCGCTGTGGAACTATGACCGCGCCGAGCTGATCGCCGACGGCGTCGTCCATCTCGTCGGCGTCTGTTTCGGGCTGGTTGCCGCCACCGCGCTGATCGTGCTGACCGCGGTCTATGCCGGCCCGTTCGATATTGCCGTGGTCTCGGTCTATGTTGCGGGCCTGCTCGCGATGCTGACGCTGTCGGCGACCTATAATCTCTGGCCGGTGTCGCGCGCCAAATGGATCCTCCGGCGCTTCGATCACTCCGCGATCTACCTGTTGATCGCCGCGACCTACACGCCGTTCATCGTGGAACTGAAGGACAGCTACTTCGCGATCGCGCTGCTGACCGGCGTGTGGTGTGTCGCGATCGTCGGGATCTGGCTGAAGCTCGCCTATCCCGGCCGCTTCGACCGGCTCGCGGTCGGGCTTTATCTCGCGATGGGCTGGAGCGGCATCATGCTTTACGACGCCGTCGTGAAGGCGCTGCCGGCGAAGGCGCTCGGCTTCGTGCTGGCGGGCGGCATCCTCTACAGTTTCGGGGTGATCTTCCACTCCTGGCGGCGGTTGCGCTTCCAGAACGCAATCTGGCACGGCTTCGTGCTGCTCGGGGCCGCCTGCCACTATACGGCGGTGTTCGACGTCGTGCTGGCGAGCTGAAGTTCTCGCCATCTGCGGCGGATGGGCTATCATGCTTCGTGATGCGCCCGTTCCGCTTTGTCCCGTCATCCTGAGGAGCGCGGAGCGCGTCTCGAAGGATGCACGGCCCGGCTGGTGGCCGTCGACCCTTCGAGACGCGCGTGCCGCGCTCCTCAGGGTGACGGGACGTGCAGGAGCGGGTGAGCAAAAGCGACGTGTGCAAGCAAAGATATCGGGAGGATAGCCATGCAGGTGGCAGGTAAGGTTGTGGTGGTCACCGGCGGTGGCAATGGCATCGGCAAGGCGCTGTGCGAGGCGTTCCACGCCGCGGGCGCGTCCAAGGTCGTGGTGGTCGACCTCGATCATGCGGCGGCCGAGAAGGTCGCGGCCTCGGTCGGCGGCGCCGCGTTCAAATGCGACGTCGGACAGGAGAAGAACATCCTGCACGTGGTCGACGAGACCGAACGCATGTTCGGCCCGATCGCGCTGTTCTGCTCCAACGCGGGCATCGGGGGCGGCTTCGATCCGCTGTCGAAAAATGCCGGCGGCACCTCGGACGAGCCGTGGTCCCGAAGCTGGGCGATCCATGTGATGGCGCATGTCTATGCGGCGCGGCACCTGGTGCCGCGCATGAAGGCGCGCGGCGGCGGCTACTTCCTCAACACGATCTCGGCCGCGGGCCTGTTGTCCCAGGTCGGCAGTCCGGCCTATTCGACCACCAAGCACGCCGCGGTCGGCTTTGCCGAAAACCTCGCGATCTCGCACCGCGCCGACAACATCAAGGTCTCGATCCTCTGCCCGCAGGGCGTCGACACCAACATGCTGCGTTCGATCCCGAAGGGCCCGCAATCCGGCGACGGCGATCTTTCCGCCGAGCAGGTCGCGCAGGATGCGCTCAAGGGCATCGAGCAGGAGACCTTCCTGATCCTGCCGCATCCACAGGTGCTCGGCTACATGCGCAAGAAGACCGAGAACTACGACCGCTGGATCGGCGGCATGGCCAAGATCCAGGCCAAGATGCGGGAAGCACAGGGGAAGTGAGACCGGTAGCCCGGATGGAGCGAAGCGTAATCCGGGTCGAACGTCGTTGGGTGAATCCCGGATTGCGCTGCGCTCCATCCGGGCTACGATTCTTGCAGATTGCGTGAGGTAAGGCTCACTCCCTGGCGAGTTGTACGATCTTCTCGCGCAGATAGGCGTCCATCAAATCGGGAGCGGAGGCGCCGAACATTCGGATGCGGCCGGTGTGCAGCAACAGCAAGAGGCCGGTCGCGTGCGCGAAGCAGTCGACCATCACCGTGTTGGCCTTCTGCCTCGACGCGCCCAGCGCCTCGGCGGCCTCCGCGATCGGATGCAGCGCGCCCTCGAGCGCGGCGTTCAGCGCGTGGTCGCGGTCATGGCCGAGCCCGGCCGGCTTCATGCCGCCGCGGAACAAATAGAAGCCGAGGTCGAGGTCCCGCGGGTTGTCGGCATAATAGCGGAAGAAGGCCATGCCCGCGGCAAGCAGCCTCTGCCTGGCGCCGCGCGTGGTCGCGACCGCCGCGCTGACGGCTTCGCCGAGCGCGGCCAGCGACTGCCGCAGCACCTCGGCATAGATCGCTTCCTTTGAATCGAAGTGGAAATACAGCGCCGCCGGGGTGTAGCCGGCCCGGGTGGCGATCGCCCGCAGGCTCGCGCCCTCGAGGCCTTCCTCGGCAAACACGCTGCGCGCCGCATCGAGGATCAGCTCCCGCTTGTGGCGGCTGACCGCTTCCTTCCTGCTCTCGCGCATCTGCATCCGGCGATTCCGTCCTTGACTCAATTCTAACAGTGTTCAATAATTTAACAATGTAAAAATAAATGAGCAAGGGAGAAGCGCCATGCTGATGACGGCTGCGGACTACCGGGAATCCTTGCGCCGCTACAAGCCGCGGGTGTTCGTCAACGGTGAGGCGATTGCGAGCGTTGCCGACGAGCCGTTGCTGGCGCCGGGCGTGGCTGGGGTCGGCGTGACCTATGATTTCGCGCATCGCGCCGAGCACGCGCCGATCATGACGGCGCGGCAGGGCACCTCGGGCAAGACCGTCAACCGCATGCTCCACATCAATGAGAGCGCGCAGGACCTGCTCTACAAGCTCGAGGCGGTGCGGCTGGTGTGCAGGACATCGGGCTGCGCCCAGCGCTATCTCACCCATGATGCGCTCAACGGCCTCTATCAGGCGACCAAGCTGACCGACGATCGCCACGGCACCGACTACAGCCAGCGCTTCCGCAATTACCTGCACGAGGTGCAGGACCAGGACCTCACGCTCGGCGTCGCCATGACCGATGCCAAGGGCGATCGCTCCAGGCGCCCGGGCCTGCAGGCCAATCCGGACGTCTATGTCCACATCAAGGAGCGCCGCCCCGACGGCATCGTGATCCGCGGCACCAAGGCGATCGTGACAGGCGCGCCTTACATGCACGAATTCCTGGTCATGCCCTGCCGCACCCATGTGCCTGCCGACAAGGATTTTGCGGTCTGTTGCGCCGTGCCGGTCGATGCGCCCGGCGTCACCATCGTCGCGCGCCCCGCGGGCCGGCCCGGCGATGCATCGGCGAAATTCTCGGCCAAGTATGGCCAGTCGGTCGGCGTCGTGATGTTCGACGACGTATTCGTGCCGCATGACCGCGTCTTCCTCGCCGGCGAGACCGAGGAGGGCGGGTTCCTCACCACGTCCTACGCCACGCATCACCGCCATTCCTGCATCGGCGCGCGTGCCGGCTTCGGTGATCTGTTGATCGGCGCCGGCGCGCTGATGATCGAGGCCAACGGGCTCGATGCCGAGAAGCACGCCCATATCCGCGAGGCGATGGTCGAGCTCATCACCATCACCGAGAGCTTCTATGCCTGCGGCGTCGCCTCATCTGTGTACTGCACCAGAGATCCGGCCGGCTCGGTGATGCCGGATGCGGTATTCTCCAACATCGGCAAGCTGCTGCTGGCGACCAAGATCTACGACATGCATCGCGTCGCGCATTACGTGTCCGGCGGCCTGATCGTCGCGCTGCCGGGTCCTGACGAGGACCACAATCCGGAGACGCGCGCCTCGCTCGCCGCTGTGATGGGCGGGCGGCCCGACATTCCGGCCGAGCAGCGCGCCGAGGTGGCGCGGCTGATCGAGGACCTCACCGTCTCGCACGAGGCCGGCTGGTACTCGGTGATCTCGCTGCACGGCGGCGGCTCGCCGGAGGCGATGAAGCGCGAGATCTGGCGCAACTATCCGGTGATGGAGAAGGCCGAGCTGGTCGAGAATTTGCTCGGCCGCGGCCTCGTCGACGGGGGACAGCGGGTGTCGAAGCAGCCCGGCCGCTGCTGCGCCACCGGCTGCGAAGTGCCGGCGCCGGCAGAGCGGGTGCTGGAACAGGTATCTGATCTCGTGAGGTGAGCACGCTCGTCAGGCTCCCTCCCCCCTTGCGGGGACCTTGCGGGGGAGGGCTGGGGAGAGGGGTAAGCCCCGGGCAAGATATCGAAGTGAGTCTCTCTTTCGCAATCTCGATCGCGTTACGTCGAGACTCATTTTTGAGAGAGCGTGCCGTGTGGCACCCCTCTCCCTAACCCTCCCCCGCAAGGGGGGAGGGAACCCTGCCGCCGGTGGCTCCCTCACTACGTCTTTCGGGAACCCCTCACTTGATCAGCGCGATCTTCACCCCTTCTGCGCGTAGAGCAGCGGCACCGCGGAATCGACCATCACCTCGATCAGGCTGGTGCCCTGATGCGACAGGCCGCGCTTGTAGGCGCTCGCGAGCTCGGCTGATTTCGTCACCCGCGTTGCGTCGCAGCCCATGCCTTCGGCGAGCTTGACGAAATCGATGCCGGGCAGGTCGAGGCCCGGCACGTTGCGCACCTGCATCACCTGGCTGAACGAACGCATCGCGCCGTAGCCGGAATTGTTCATCACGACGACCGTCAGCGGCAGCTTGCGTTGCGCGGCGGTCCACAGCGCTTGGATTGAATACATCGCCGAGCCGTCGCCGATCAGGCAGACCGTACGCCCTGTGTTGCGGCCGAGCGCCATGCCGACCGCGGCCGGCAGGCTGTAGCCGAGGCCGCCGCTCGCCATCGTGTAAAAGCTGTCCTGGCCGCGCATCGGCATCGCCTTCTGCATCAGCGGGCGATGCGACGGCACCTCCTCGACCAGCGCATCGTGCGGTCCCATCGCGGCCGAGAGCGCGTGCAACGCGTATTCGGCGGGGATCGGATCGCCGGCCGCGGGCGCCGGCGGCAGGACGCGGCCCGCTGATGCTGCCCGCTTGGTCTCCGGCAGCATCTCGAGCAGCGCCGACAGCGCCGGCTTCATGGTCGCAATGATGCTGTGGCCGGTCGGCGTCATCGCGGCGGCGTCGGGATCGTCGGTGATCTGGAAGATCGTGGTCGCGCCGTCGAAGATCGCGGCATGGCCCTCGACATGGAAGGTGAAGACCGGCGCGCCGACCACAACGACGAGATCGTGATCGCGCAGCGCGTCGGAGAGCTGGCCCGGTGCGGCATGCAGGAAGCCGGCAAACTGCGGGTGCCGCTCGGGGAACGAGCAGCGCGCCGAGAACGGGCTGACCCAGACCGCGGCCTTGGTTTTCTCGGCGACCTTCACCATCAGGTCGACAGCCTCCGCGCGATCGACGGCGGGGCCGACGACGAGGGCAGGACGCTTGGCCTCGCCGAGCGCGGCCGCCAGCGCCTGCATCGCGGTCGCATCGGGGCCGACCTCGCGGCTGACCTGGCGCGCGTCGAGCGGCTGCGTCGCATGCGCCCAGTCGTCGATCGGCACCGAGACGAAGGTCGGCCCGCAGGGCGGCTGCATCGCGACATAATAGGCGCGCGCGATCGCCGCCGGCACGTCCTCGGCGCGCGCCGGCTCGACCGCGAATTTCACGTAAGGCCGCGGGAATTCGGAGGCGCGTTCGGCGTAGAGAAAGGCTTGCAGCGGCATGATCGAGCGCGCCTGCTGGCCGGCGGTGATCACGAGCGGGGTCTGGTTGCGATAGGCGTTGTAGATGTTGCCGAGCGCGTTGCCGACGCCGGCCGCCGAATGCAGATTGACGAAACCGGCATTGCGCGTCGCCAGCGCATAGCCGTCGGCCATGCCGACCACGGAAGCCTCCTGCAGGCCGAGCACGTAATCGATGTCGTCGGGCCAGTCGCTCAGGAACGGCAGCTCGGTCGAACCGGGATTGCCGAACACGCGCCGGATGCCCCATGCGCGCAGGAGGCCGAAGGTGGCGTCCTTGACGGTAACGGTCTTGCCTTTGCTGGCGGCGGGTTTGCGCGAGGACATCGGGCGGCTCCCATTGCTTTCTTGTTACGTTCCGTCATTGCGGGCGGCAAAGGCGGAAAGGCAATCCACCTCTCGATGGATTGCCTGACGATGTCAAGCCGCTGCGCCCATAGTTGCCGCGGCAACGGCTACAAATTGCGTCGGCGGTTAGTCCACGTCGTCCTGAGGTGCGAGCGGAGCGAGCCTCGAAGGATGCGTGGCCCCGCTGGTGGCCGTCGATCCTTCGAGACGGCCGCGTTGCGGCCTCCTCAGGATGACGGATGACGCTTCGCTGTGCTCCCTAATTGGCCTTCTGGAGCGCGGCGGTCTGCTTGGCGAGCTGCTTGTCGAAATCCTGCTCCAGCCCTGCCACATAGGTGGCGTTTTCGCCCGGCTTGACGAACGGATTCGGTGCGCCGTCCTTCATCTGCGCACGCTTGGCCTGCATGTCGTAGACCTCCGGATGCGGCCCGAGCAGGACGTCGACCTTCATCGCCTTGACCTTGGCGAGGGTCGAGCGGTAGTCGTCGACGATGCCGGGATAGGTCGGGCGGCCGACCAGCCGGTTCAGCGCCACCGTTCCGCTGCAGAAGAACAGCACGTTGCGTTGCTGGTTGCCGTCCTTGACCGTCATCTCCCAGCTGGTGCAGCCGGGCGAATGGCCGGGCGTGGTGTGCGCGGTCAGCATCACGTCGCCGAGCGTGACCTTGTCGCCTTCCTTGACCGTGCGGTCGACCTTGACCGGCGCAAAGGCAAGATCGGCGTTGTTCTCGTCTCCAGGATAGTAGCCGCCCTCGAGCAGGGGCTTGTCGCGCTCGCCGGCGATCAGTTGTGCGCCGGTCTCCTGCTTGATCTCCGCGAAGCCGCCGGTGTGGTCGAGATGGGCGTGGGTGTTGAGGATGTATTTGATGTCGGCGACCTTGAAGCCGAGCTTGGCGATGTTGTCCTTGATCATGCCGGTCGACTGTTGCATCGCCGTATCCATCAGGATCAGCCCTTGCGACGTCTTGATGACATAGACCGCGATCCCGTCGGTGCCCACGTAGTAGATGTTGTCGACCAGCTGGAAGGGTTCGAACGGTGCGGTCCATTTCTTCATGACCGTTGCCATGAAATCCTTGAGCGTCTGTGCTTGCGCCCCGGTTGCGATCAGCGCGAGCGCGCACAGCGCGGCTGCGATCGTCCTCATGGTTGCCTCCCCATTTGTTGTTGTTTGCGCACGGGAGCGCACTATGCGTGCCGGTAACGCCGATCGCAAGATACGGACGGCAGGCCGCCGGACATGCCACTGCCTGTCCGGCGCATGCCTGTTCCGCGTTCAGCTCGCATATTGTGCGATGCCGTTGCCGAACGACCAGTTTTCCTTGGCGACCTCGACCAGGTTGATGAAGATATCGTCCGGGCGTCCCTGCAGCTGGCTCTGGAAATCGTCCACGATCCGCTTGTAGAACGCCTTCTTCATCTCGACCGTGCGCCCGGCATTCAGCGTGATCTGGATCAAGATGAGATCGTCGCTGTAAGTGTTGCCGAGATAGCTGTCGGCGTAATTCAGGTCGCCGCGATCGTGCTCGGTGATGACCTGAAACTTGTCATTCTCGGGCACGTTGATCACCTCGCGCATCGCCTTGTAGACGATCTCGCCCAGCGTCTTGCGATATTCGGCGGACTTGCCGCGCTTCAGGTCGATACGAACGAATGGCATGGTGGTCTCCTGTGTTATCGGGGCTCGGCCGGATCGGCCCCGTGTGATCGAGACGCTGCGACGGTGCGAGCTCTCGCATCGTCCGCCAGCGCGGGCGGCGTCCGGAAATTCAGCGGGTCGCCTTGAAGGCCTCCCATCGCGCATCGCGCTCTCTTTGGTATTTGGGCGTCCGTTCGCCGACCATGTCGGCGCGGCGGACCGGCTCGCCGCAGGACTCGCAGACCGGACCGAGCCCGGCCGGCTTGCCGCAGACGAGATGGGTGTAGTTCATTGCGCGGCCTTCCCGCGGTGACTTGCACCAGGTCTCGCCCCAGGCGCGCAGCGCCATCAGCACCGGAAAGAACGCTTCGCCCTTCTCGGTGAGGTGATATTCGTGGCGCAGCGGGCGCTTGTTGTAGACGCGCCGGGTCACCAGACCGTCCGCTTCCAGCTTTTTCAGCCGTGCCGTGATCATCTGCGGCGTGCCGCCGGACTGCGCCTGGATCTCCTCGAAGCGATGATTCCGCGCGAACAGTTCGCGCAGAACAAGTACTGTCCAGCGGTCGCCCACAACGGTTTCGGCGCGAGCGACAGGGCACAGCGTTTGGTCAGCCGTGTTGTCCTTCATTTTGGTCATCACGTTTTCTTCATCTGACTTGTTACTATGATTTTCATAGCAATATGGCTCCGCATCGTCGCAAATGCAATGGGCCGTTGATGGGCCGGTTTGTCATCACCAGGGAGCGAGCCATGACCACCGAACAGGGGCCGACAGCGGCCAAAGTCGATTTGAAGCTCGAAGTCGCCGTCATTCCGGTCTCGGATGTCGACCGCGCCAAGCGCTTCTATCAGGACCTGGGCTGGCGGCTTGATGCCGATTTCGTCAGGCCCGACGGTTCGCGCGCCGTGCAACTGACGCCGCCGGGTTCGCCGACCTCGATCCATCTCGGCTCGGGATCCGCGCTGCCGCGCTTCCTGATCGTCAATGATATCGAAGCGGCACGCGCCGAGCTGATCGCGCGCGGCGCCGATGTCAGTGAGGTGTTTCACCGCGGCGCGGAAGGCCGCATCAAGGGGCCGGACCCGGAACGACCGAGCTACGGGTCGCTCGCCACGTTCAACGATCCCGACGGAAACGTCTGGCTGCTGCAGCAGGTGACGCAACGCCTGCCCGGGCGGGTCGACGGCGACAGCACGAATTTCTCCTCATCGGCCGATCTCGCTGCCGCGCTGCGCCGCGCGGCAGCAGCCCATGGCGAGCACGAGAAGCGAACCGGCGGCCACGATGCGAATTGGCCCGATTGGTACGCCGAGTACATCGTCCGCGAACAGGCCGGCAAGCCGCTGCCCGAGTAAGCGGAGCGCGTCATTGAAGCAAATCCAACGGGCGCCTGATGCCCAAGGAGCGATCGATGTCCCAGATCACCTATCCACGCGAGCGAACCGCTCTGCTTCTCGTCGATCCCTACAATGATTTCCTCTCCGAGGGCGGCATGGTCTTTCCGCGCATCAAGCCGATCGCCGACGAGGTCGGGTTGCTCGACAATCTGCGCCAGCTCGACGGCGCGGTCCGGGCCGCCGGCATCCAGGTGGTGATCGTCCCGCACCGCCGCTGGGAGCCGGGCGATTATGAGGATTGGGATCATCCCAATCCGACCCAGCGCTTGATCATGCAGCGCCATAGCTTTGCGCGCGGCGAATGGGGCGGGGATTGGCATCCGGACTTTGCGCCCAAGCCCGGCGATCTGATCGCTCAGGAGCACTGGGGGCAGAGCGGGTTCGCCAACACAAATCTCGATTTTCTGCTCAAGCAGAAGGGCATCACGCATGTGATCGTGGTCGGGCTGCTGGCCAACACCTGCATCGAGTCGACCGCCCGTTTCGCGATGGAGCTCGGCTACCACGTGACGCTGGTGCGCGATGCCACCGCCGCCTTCTCGCACGACATGATGCACGCCGCTCACGAGCTGAATGGCCCGACCTACGCCCATTCCATCCTGACAACCGCGGAGGCGATCGCGGCGTTGCCGGCAGCCTCTCATTCCAAGGAGACAGTCAAATGACCACGACGTCGAAGACACCAGCTGCAATCGCAATAGGCCAATCGACCCAGGAGGCCATCGACCAAACCCGGCGCAGGCTGCTGACCGGCGCGGCGCTGGGCCTGGCTGCTGCCGGTGCCGCCAGCCTGTTTCCCGCGCATCCCGCCGCGGCAGCCAGCAGTGATGCGATCCGGCCATTCCGCATCAACATTCCCGAGGAAGACCTTGTCGACCTTCGCCGCCGTCTGGCCGCGACCCGATGGTCCGACAAGGAAACCGTCAATGACGACTCTCAGGGTGTTCCGCAGGCGATGCTGCGCGATCTCGTCCGCTACTGGCAGACCGACTACGACTGGCGGAAGGTGGAGGCGCGGCTCAACGCGCTGCCGCAGTTCATCACCGAAATCGACGGGCTGGACATCCATTTCATTCATGTTCGCTCGAAGCACGACAATGCATTGCCCCTGATCGTCACGCATGGCTGGCCGGGTTCGGTCATCGAGCAGATGAAGATCATCGACCCCCTGACCGATCCCACCGCGCATGGCGGCAGCGCGTCGGATGCGTTCCATCTCGTGATCCCGTCGATGCCGGGCTACGGCTTCTCCGGCAAACCGACCACGGTCGGCTGGGATCCCCAGCGCATCGCGCAGGCCTGGGTTCAATTGATGAAGCGGCTTGGCTACGGCAAGTTCGTGGCGCAGGGCGGCGACTGGGGTTCGCCGGTCTCCAATGAGATGGCCAAGCTGGGTGCGCCGGAGTTGCTCGGCATCCACGTCAATCTGCCCGGTGTTGTTCCGCCCGAGGTCTTCAAGGCGGTCAGCACCGGCGGCCCTGCGCCGGACAACATGTCCGCGGAGGAGCAGCACGCCTTCGACCAGATCAAGCTTCAGTTCGCGAAACGGCGCGCCTACGCGCAGATCATGGGCACGCGCCCGCAGTCGCTCGCGGCCTTTGCGGATTCGCCGGCCGGCCTTGCCGCCTGGCTGCTCGATCACGGCGACGGCTACGCCCAGCCGGCCTCCGCGATGCAATCAGCCGTGCTCGGGCACGCGGTCAACGGGCATTCCGCCGGCGCACTGACCCGCGACGACGTGCTCGACAACATCACGCTCTACTGGCTGACCAACACGGCCGTCTCGTCGGGCCGCCTGTACTGGGAGAACAAGACCAACCTCTATCTGCCCGCCAATGTCACGATCCCGGCCGCCGTAACCGCGTTTCCCGGCGAGAGCTTTGTGGCGCCGCGGAGCTGGGCGGAAAAGGCCTACCACAAGCTGATCTACTTCCATCAGGCCGAAGCCGGCGGTCACTTCGCCGCATGGGAACAGCCGGACATCTTCAGCCGAGAGGTTCGGGACGCGTTTCGGCCGCTGCGCAGCTGATCTGAACATTCAAAGGGACCGAAAGGAGTATTCATCATGCCGAAACTCGCACTCATCGCCACCGTCGAGGTCGCGCCGGAGAAGCGGGATCAGGTGCTGCCGCTGCTGTCGGCGCACGGCGCCCGTTCGCTCAGGGATGAACCGGGCACGCTGCACTTCGATATCCTGGTGCCACGCGAGGATACCGCGAAGCTCCTGATCTACGAGGTCTACCAGGATGACGCGGCGTTCGAGGCGCATCGCAATGCGCGTTCGATCGCGCAGTTTCGCGAGGAGTCCGCGGGGCTCGGCATCAAGATATCAGCGACGCGGTGCACGCCCGCGGAGTAGACGACCTTGTCGCCGGCTTTGTCGCAGGGGATCAGACCATCTGACGCAACAAGCCGATCAGGCGGCCGCATTCATCGTCCGTGCCGACCGTGATGCGCAGGAAATCATCGATCCGCGGCTTCTGGAAATGCCGCACCAGCACGCCGCGCTCCCGCAGTTTTGCGGCGAGATCCGCGCCGCGATGGGCGCCATGGCGGGCGAACACGAAGTTCGCATGCGACGGCAGCACTTCGAAGCCGAGCTCGGTGAGGCCGCGGGCAAGCGCCTCGCGACTCCTGATGATGCGTTGCCGGGTCTCTTCAAACCAGGCGTCGTCCGCGATCGAGGCGACTGCACCCGCGATCGCGAAGCAATCCAGCGGATAGGAGTTGAAGCTGTCCTTGACGCGTTCCAGCGCCTCGATCAGCGGGCGCTGGCCGATGGCGAAGCCGACGCGCAGTCCCGCCAGTGCGCGCGATTTGGACAGCGTCTGGATCACCAGGAGATTGTCATGGCGCGCGACCAGCGGCACGGCGCTTTCGGCGCCGAAGTCGACATAGGCCTCGTCGACCACCACGAGACGGTCGGGATGCTCGGTCACCAGCGCCTCGATCGCGGCGCGCGGCAGCGCGATGCCGGTCGGTGCGTTGGGATTGCACAGCAGGATGGCGCTACCCAGCCGCCGGTAGTCGGCAAGGTTGATCCGCATCGCGGCATCGAGCGGGACCGCCTCGTAGCCGACACCATAGAGGCGGCAATAGACGGGGTAGAAGCTGTACGTGATGTCGGGGAACAGCAGCGGCGCATCGTGCTTCAGCAGCGCCGGAAAGGCGTGGGCCAGCACCTCGTCCGAGCCGTTGCCGACGAACACTTCGTCAGCGGTGACGCCATAGCGCGTCGCGATCGCCTCGCGCAGCGCGGATGCGCGCGGGTCCGGATAGAGCCGCAGCCGATCCGTGGTCGCGGCGATCGCCGCTACCGCGCGCGGCGAGGGCGGGTAGGGATTCTCGTTGGTGTTGAGCTTGATGAGGCCGTCGATCTTCGGCTGCTCGCCGGGCACGTAGGGCGACAGATTGTGGACGACCGAACTCCAGAAGCGACTCATGATCTCGTGATCCTGGGATGAATGCGGTCACAATACGGAATACGAGGCGCTGATGAAAGCGCCTCGTTGTTTCCTCGCATTCCGATCTGCGTCGCGCTGGTGCCTTACCAGGTCGCCGTGCCCTTCATGGTCGGCTGGCCCTCGGCGTTCGCGGTCCACAGCTCCATGCCGCCGTCCTTCTCGTTGGCATTGATCGAGAACTCGCTGCCCTCGAACAGCGGCTGCACGCCGCGATAGGTGAGCTTCTTCGGCGGCTTGCCGCCGCGGAGCTTCGCGGCGAGCTCGACGATGAAGGAGGCCTGCAGCGGGCCGTGGAAGATCAGGCCCGGATAGCCCTCGACCTTGGTGACGTAGTCGCGATCGTAGTGGATGCGGTGGCCGTTGAAGGTCAGCGCCGAATAACGAAACAGCAGCACCGGATCGGAGACGTGGCTCTCGCGATGCTGCGCGGCCGGGGGAGGCGGCGGCGCCTTGGCGGGTGCGGCGGACGGCGTGCTCGTCATCTCGCGATAGACGATGTCCTGCCGTTCGCGGACCGCAAGCCCGCGCGAGGTCGTCACCTCGTGATGGACCGAGACGAAGCACAGCGTGCCGGTCGAGCCCGATTTCACCGTGACGTCGGCGATCTTCGAGGTGCGTTTGGCTTCATCACCAATACGCAGCGCGTCGAAGAATTCGAGCTCGCCGCCGGCCCACATCCGGCGCGGCAGCGGCACCGGCGGCAGGAAGCCGCCGCGGGTCGGGTGGCCGTCGGGGCCAAGCTGCGACATCGGAAACACCGGCTGCGCCAGGCACCAATGCGTGGTCCACGGCGCGGCGTCGCCGACCTTCGGCTCGCCGATCTCCTGGAACAGCGTCGCGCGCAGCCCCATCACGAGATACTTCGTGACGACGTCGGAGGCCTCGATGGTCTTGCCGATCCACTGGCGGAGATGATCGAGGTCGAGTTTATCGGTCATGACTGGGTTGCCCGGGTAGGAGGGATCTCAGGATCGTTTGATGCGCTCGCCGATCGCGGGCACCTTGCCGTAGTGCCTGTCCTCGCCGACGACGATCGCGGCCGGCGCCGGATAGCTGACACGGCCGTTCGGCGTGTCGACCTCGATGCGGCGCAGATGCGGATGTTTGGCGAGGTCGTCCATGCTGTTGACCTCGGCAAAAGCGATGTCGGCCTCGGCGAGCTTGCCCAGCAAGTCCTCGCGCGTCAGCTTGCCGAAACTGTCGCTGACGATCTGGTCGGTCAGCGCGCGGTTGCGCACGCGCTCGACCATGTTGGCAAAGCGCGGATCGTCGGGCAGGCCGGGCTGGCCCAGCACCTTGGCGCACAGCGTCTTCCACTCGCGCTCGCTCTGGATCGAGATCAGGATCTCCTTGCCGTCCTTCGAGCGGAACACGCCGTAGGGCGCGATCGAGGGATGGGCGAGGCCGATCCGCTTCGGTGACTTGCCGTCCTCGGCATTGAGCAGCGGCACGGTGAGCCAGTCGGCCATCACATCGAACATTGAAATGCGGATATCGGCACCATCTCCGGTGCGGCCGCGGCCGATCAGCGCCTCGAGAATGGCAGCATGCGCAGTGGCGCCGGTCGCGACGTCGACGATCGACATGCCGACGCGCGAGGCGCCTTCGGGGCCGCCGGTGATCGAGGCGAGACCGCTCTCGGCCTGGATCAGGAGGTCATAGGCCTTGCGATCGGCGTACGGGCCGGTGTCGCCATAGCCGGTGATGGTGCACATGATCAGCTTCGGATAGGCCTTGCGCAGCCGCTCGCGCGAGAAGCCGAGCTTGTCCATCGAGCCCGGCTTCAAATTCTGCAGCAGCACGTCGGCGCCCGCGATCAGCTCCTCGAGCTGGGCACGGCCTTCCTTGGTGGCGAGATCGACCACGGCGGAATCCTTGCCGCGATTGAGCCAGACGAAATAGCTGCTCTGGCCCTTCGCCGCGGCGTCGTAGCCGCGGGCGAAATCGCCCTCCGGCCGCTCGATCTTGATGACATGGGCGCCGGCATCCGCCAGGCGTGACGAGCAGAACGGCGCGGCAACCGCCTGTTCGACGGCGATGACGGTCAATCCCTCAAGCGGCAGCATGATCTGAGAACTCAGTAGGAGCGGGGCATGCCGAGCACGTGCTCGGCGACGAACGACAGGATCAGATTGGTCGAGATCGGCGCCACCTGATAGAGCCGCGTCTCGCGGAACTTGCGCTCGACGTCGTACTCCTCGGCGAAACCGAAGCCGCCATGGGTCTGCACGCAGGCATTGGCCGCTTCCCAGGACGCATCCGCCGCCAGCATCTTGGCCATGTTGGCCTCAGCGCCGCAGTCGAGGCCCGCTTCATATTTGCGGGTGGCTTCCTTCACCATCAATTCGGCTGCGCGCATCGAGGCGTAAGCTTTCGCGATCGGGAACTGGATGCCTTGATTCTGGCCGATCGGCCGGCCGAACACGCTGCGCTCCTTGGCGTAGTTGGTGGCCTTGGCGATGAACCACTTGGCATCGCCGATGCACTCGGCCGCGATCAGGATGCGCTCGGCATTCATGCCGGACAGGATGTAGCGGAAGCCCTTGCCTTCCTCGCCGATCAGGTTCTCAGCCGGCACCTTCATGTCGGTGAAGAACACTTCGGTCGTGGCGTGGTTCATCATGGTGCGGATCGGGCGGATCTCCAGACCCTTGCCCTTCACCTCGCGCATGTCGACGATGAACACCGAGAGCCCGTCGGTGCGCTTCCTCGACTGCTCCTTCGGCGTGGTGCGCGCCAGCAGGATCATCAGGTCGGAATATTCGGCGCGGCTGGTCCAGATCTTCTGGCCGTTGACGACGTAGTGGTCGCCGTCGCGGCGCGCGAAGGTCTTCAGCGACGAGGTATCGGTGCCGCTGGTCGGCTCGGTGACGCCGAACGCCTGCAGCCGCAATTCGCCGGTCGCGACCTTCGGCAGATATTTCGCCTTCTGCGCGTCGTTGCCGTGCCGCAGCACGGTGCCCATCGTGTACATCTGGGCGTGGCAACCGCCGCCGTTGCAGCCGGCGCGCTGGATCTCTTCCAGGATCGCCGCCGCGGCCGACAGCTTCAGGCCCGCACCGCCATATTCCTCGGGGATCAGCACCGAGAGATAGCCGGCCTCCGTCAGCGCATCGACGAACTCCTTCGGATAGGCCATCTGGCGGTCGAGCTTGCGCCAGTATTCGCCGGGAAACTGCGCGCAGAGCTTTGCGACGGCGTCGCGGATGTCTGTGTGGTCGTCGGTGTGTTGTTCGTGTGCGGTCATGATTTCGTTTTGCCGAGAGGTTGCGCCAGAGCGTTGTCGAGCGAAGCGGAAACCGGTTCGCGTGAGGAAAACGCCCGCTGTTGTGGGGTCCCGGTAAACTCCCTATGCTGTTTTTTTATAGCGTATGAACCTGCCTTCCAGGATTGGCAAGTATGGATTTCCGCCAGCTTAGGACCTTTGCGTGCGTCGCGGAACTCGGGAGTCTGAGCAAGGCATCCGATACCTTGCGGGTCGCGCAGCCGGCGCTGAGCCGGCAGATCAAGCTGCTGGAGCATGAGCTGCGCACCGAATTGTTCACGCGCAACGGCCGCGGCATGGTGCTGACCGATGCCGGCCGGCTGCTGCTGGCGCGCACCGGCGGTATCGTGCGGCAGATCGACCAGATCCGCGACGACATCCAGTCCGCGGGCGGCGCGCCATCCGGGCGCGTCGTGCTCGGGCTGGTGCCGACGGTGAGCTGCGTGATCTCGGCGCGGCTGGCGCGCCGCACGGTGGAACGCTATCCCGGCATCTCGCTCTGCATCGTGGAGAGCTACAGCGGCCATCTGATCGAGTGGCTGCATCGCGGCGAGATGGACCTTGCGGTGATCTACGGCCCGTCGGTCGATCTGCATCTGGCGGTGCAGAGCCTTGGCCGCGATAGCATCGTCGCGGTCGGCCCGCGCGGCAGCGGACTGAAGCACAAGAAGCAGGTCGATATCGGCTGGCTGCTGCGCCAGCGCCTGGTGCTGCCAAGTCATTCGCACGGGCTCCGCGCCATGATCGAGCATGCGGCGGCGAAGAAGAAGGTCACGCTCGACGTCAAGCTCGAGGCGGATTCGTTCCGGGTGCTGACGAGCCTGGTCGAGGAGGGGCTCGGATACACCATGCTGCCGCCGTCCTCGGTGCGCGGCGAGGTCGCCGACGGCCGGCTCGAGACCGCGCCGATCGCGCGGCCGGCGCCGCGGCGCGAGCTGACCCTGGCCTCGCCTGTCGAGCATCCCGGCTCCAATGCGATCACGCTGATCGCCAAATTGCTGCGCGACGAGGTCGCCGCGTGCCGCGCCGAGGGGCTCTGGGATATCCAGCTCGCCTGAGCGCGGCTTCGCATCACTTCACCTGGAAGCCGAGATGACCGCGGAAGCGGTTCTTGAGGTAGGTGCCGTCACGCGGCGGCAGCGCGCGCTCGACTTCTCCGGCCGCGATGCGGATGCGCGCCAGCCGCGGGCCGCCGCCGAGATCGCGCAAGCTATTCCGGAAGCGTTCGATGCCGGCCATGTCGGCGATGTCGGAGACGCTGCCGATGCCCGCGCCATCAGCGATCACCTCGAGCTTCGCACCAAGGCCGGAGTGGCTGAGCTGCATCCCGGTCTCGCCGAAATGGCCGTTGTCGAGCACCGCGATCGAGAGATTGCCGGGCTGCTTGGTGGCGATGGTCAAGAGACTGCCGATGCCCATCAGCTGCTCGCCGTCGCCGGTGACGACCAGCACCGGCCGCTTCGGCTGCGCCAGCGCGAGGCCGAGCCCGACCATCGCGGCGCCGCCCATCGCGCCCCAGAGATAGAAATTGCTCGCGTGGTCGCCGGCATCGAACACGTCGTAGGACGAGGAGCCGAGCCCGGAGATCACGAGCAAATCGCCGCGGTCGGCGAGCAGCGCCTTCACGGCGGCGCGGCGATCGAGCGTGCCTGTTGGTGCCGACATCAGTGCGTCTCCCTGGTCCACTTCTTGCGGCCGATCATGCGCTGTGAGATCAGCACCGCGACCTGCTGGTCGCCGTCATAGGCGAGCGAGGCGGCGGCCGAGATCACCTCCTCGGCGTCGTCGGGGTTCTCCAGCCGCAGCACGGTGGTGCCCATGATCTCGAACGCCTGCGGCGTCGCGCGGCCCATCGGGATCTGCCAGGGATTGAACTCGGCCCATTCGCCGCGCATCGTCACCAGGGTCAGCAGCGGGAAGCGGCAGCTCGCCATCAGCGACAGCATGTTGACGCAATTGCCGACGCCGCTCGATTGCATCAACAGCACCGCGCGATCGCCGCCGAGCCAGGCACCGGCGGACAACGCCACGCCTTCCTCCTCGGTGGTCAGCACCGTGGTCTTGATGTCGGCATCGGCGTGCGACAGCTTGATCAGCTTGGAATGTCCGGCGTCGGGGACGTAGCACACTTGCGCGACGCCGAAATCCTTCAGCGTGCGGTAGATCGCAACCGGCCAGTCGGTGCTGGTCGCGCTGTCCTGGTGAACGGCAATCTGGTCCATCATGGCCTCGGCTAGGGGCGCGCAGTGGCGCGTCCTCACACCGAAGGCTTAGCGCGCGAGGACGATCAACTCCCGTCGTATCTGTGTCGCGCAGCTATGCCGGAATTGTATATCTCCGTCATTGCGAGCCAACGGGTCGCGCGAACGCGCGCCCGATGACAGGCTCCGCGAAGCAATCCATCTGTCCGCATGCGCGGAGGGATGGATTGCTTCGTCGCTTCGCTCCTCGCAATGACGAGGGGGCTGGCGCTATCCCGGCTCAGCCATTCGGCTGCAGAAACGTGCCGTACTGCTTGCTCGCGACCACCGCGGCGGCGGCGTCTCCGATGGCGCGCATCGCCGCCATCATCGGCCACGGCCCAAGGCTGATCCGGCGCGGGCGAGCTCCGCGATTTCGGGATTGCCCCGCGTCACCATGATGTTGACGGGCAGCGGCGTCAGTTCAACGAGCTGCTCGATCAGCGCGAGGTCAGTCAAGCCCGGCACAAAAATGCCGTCGGCGCCGGCATCGGCATAGTTTGCCGTCAGTGTGCGTTGGTCGCCGTGAAGACGTACATGTCCCAGAACGTCTCGGGATGATCGACCTCGAAGCGGTGCCACTGGTCCAGATTGGTCTCGTCGGCCGTGCCCGGAAACTGCCTGCGGAATTGCTCGAGCACCGCGGGATCGTCAAACGGCTCGAAGCCCCCGAACGACAGGCCATGCTCGTTCAGGAAAGCCGCGATCTCGGGAATCGTGAGCCGATGTTCCATGACGTTGAACAGCAGATCGCGGCAGCCGCTCATGCTGTAGAAATCCTTGGCGCCGATCAGCGGCTTCCATTGCTCGGCTTCGCGGAAGATGTCCTGGCGGCATCGTCTGATGTCGGCGGCGGTGGCGCGATAATTGCGCGCGGCGATGCGGGCGCGGGCCTCCACGATGACGCGGCGCGCCAGCTCGCTGTACAGGCCGATGCGCATCGAGCCGCCCGGCCGCAGCAGCGAGACCAGCACGCGCCAGCCGGCAAAAGGCTCGGCAAGATGGTGCAGCACGCCGACCGACTCGATGCTGTCGAAGGTGCGGTCGATCGTGCCCAATTCCAGGATATCCGCCTGCGCATATTCGATGTTGGTCAAGCCCAGCTCGCGCGTCTTGCGGCGCGCATAGGCGAGGCTGGTCATGCTGATGTCGACCGCGAGCAAGCGGGCGTTCGGATACACCTGCGCGATCTGGATCGCATGCGAGCCGGTGCCGCAGCCCGCGATCAGGATATCCAGCCTGGCTTGCTGTTCGGCCGTCGCGACGGTTCGTCCCCGCGCCCGGTCGGCCGCGAATGCCGTCAGCGGGTTCACAGTCCAGCGCGGATAGGGATTTTCCTCGTACTGGCGCATCACCTCGACGGAAACGTCGTTCCTAATCGAGGTGAGCGTTGGAATAGAGCTGCGATCTTCCGTCTCCTCGCGCGGCTCGCGGAGCTGCACCCGCAACAGGCCGGCGACGGTCGCAGGCCAATCCCGCCGCAGCAGCGCGTCCGCCTGTGGGAGCGCATGAAGCGGGAAATAGGCTGCGACGACCGCGAGCAGGAGCGGCGTGATCGCGGCCCCTGATGCCAGGTGGTGCAGCAATCGATCGCGCAATGCGCCCGCAAGTTCGCTTTCCTGCTCGGCCTGCCCATAGGCATATTCGTTGATGAAGCATTGCCGGGCAAGCGCGCAGGCAAAGCCAACGATGTCGTCGTCCTCTGCGTCATGATTGTTCGCGAGCCGCAACAGTTCGGCCCGCGCATATCCCAGCAGCACCTCGAGCTGCATGTTCGCCAGCGTCGTCGCTTCCATTGCCGAGCGCAGGAACAGGTCGCGCGCAAGCGGGGCGACGCTGTCAGCGCCGAACAGCTCGGCGTTCGTGACCGGCAGCGGCCACTTGCCGGCGATCCGCCCGACATAGGCGGTGACGGTTGGGCTTTGCAGGATGAAGCCGACAGCCTTCGCATCCATGCCGAGCGCAAGCGCCTTGGTGAAATGCGCTGCGGCCTTGGCGCGATTGCCCAGCGCCTGGTAGGAATTTCCGGCGTTGTAATGGCAGGCGGCGTTGACCTCGTCGGAGGCAATGGCCTTTGTGAACATCTTCGCGGCGCCGCGGTGATCGCCGGATGCCTGCGCGATCAGGCCGACAAGGTTCAGGCTCTGCACATGGCCGGGCTCACGCGCGAGAATTTGCCGGCAGATCTCCTGCGCTTCGTTGAAGCGGCGCATCCCGTAGAAGCGGCTCGCCTCAACGGCAAGGCCGGCGACGCTGACGCCCGCGGAGCCGAAAGCGGGAGCGCTTCCGGCGGACTCGTCCCGTCGCTTGCCGGCCGCACGCCGTTCTTTTCGGTTCATGTTCCGTCAACTGGCCCAAACTGCAAGATGCTGCCGGACAGCGCGCCGATCGGCTCCAGGCTCAGCCCGGGATCCGCACCAGCAGGTTCTCGATGCCGCGCACGAAGCTGGAATAGACCCGCTTCGGCTCTCCGACCACCTCGATGCGGTCGAAGCGCTTCAGCATCTCCTGCCAGACGATCTTGAGCTGCAGCTCGGCGAGCCGCATGCCGACGCAGCGGTGGATGCCGAAGCCGAACGACAGATGGATGCGCGGCCGGGCGCGATCGATGATGAATTCGTCCGGACGGTCGATCACCTGGTCGTCGCGGTTGCCGGAGACGTACCACATCACGACGCGGTCGCCCTTCCTGATCGTCTTGCCGCCGATTTCGGTGTCCTGAAGCGCGGTGCGCCGCATGTGCGCCAGCGGCGTCTGCCAGCGGATCACCTCCGGCACCATGGTGTCGATCAGCGCGGGATTCTCCTTCAGCTTCCTGAACTGGTCGGGATGTTCGTGCAGCGCCAGCACCGAGCCGCTCATGGTGTTGCGCGTGGTGTCGTTGCCGCCGACGATGAGCAGGATGATGTTGCCCATCAGATTGTCGGGGTCCATGTGCCGGGTGGCGTCGCTGTGCGCCATCATCGACAGCAGGTCGTTCTTCGGCGGCGCGTTGACGCGCTCGTTCCACAGTTTCGAGAAATAGGCGTAGCACTCGTCCATTTCCTGCCGCCGCTCTTCCGGCGAATTCACGATGCCGCTCTTCGGCAGCGCGGTGGAGACGTCGGACCAGCGCGTCAGCTTGCGCCGTTCTTCCCAGGGGAAGTCGAACAATGTCGCCAGCATCTGCGTGGTCAGTTCGATCGAGACGCGCTCGACGAAATTGAAGGTCTCGTTGCGCGGCAGGTTGTCGAGCACGCTCGCCGAGCGCTGGCGGATCAGCTTTGCCAGCTCGTCGAGATGATTGGGCGTGAACATCGGCGACACGGTCTTGCGCTGATGGGCGTGCTTCGGCTGGTCCATCGCGATGAAGCTCGGATAGTCGTAGCCGGGCGGCACGTCGCGGATCGAGATGCCGCCGAGCGTGGAGTCCGAGGAGAAGATGCCGTGGCTGGTGTCGACATGCATGATGTCGTTGTACTTCACGACCGACCAATAGGGCTCGATCGGCGAATTGGTGCAGTAGTGCACCGGCTCTTCCTTGCGCAGCCGCTCGAACCACGGCCACAAGGTGTCGCTCTGGAATAACCGCGGCGCGCCGGGATGAAAATCCTTCAGGGGCGTCGCATAGGCTTCCTCGCGGGCGAGGCGCTGCAGCTCGGCCCGGTCGGCACGGATGGAGGTCTGGACGTTCATGATTCTTGATCCCGGTTGGCTGGCGAGGCGTCAGGCGGCAATGCGCACCGGCAACGTCTCGTAGCCCTTGATGAAGCTGGAATACACCCGCTGCGGCTCCTCCACCACCTCGATCGTGTCGAAGCGCTTGAGGATCTCTTCCCAGATGATCTTGAGCTGCAGCTCGGCGAGACGCAGGCCGACGCAGCGGTGGATGCCGAAGCCGAACGAGATGTGGGTGCGCGGCCGGGCGCGGTCGATCAGGAACTCGTAGGGCTTCTCGATCGCTTCCTCGTCGCGATTGCCCGAGACGTACCACATCACGACCTTGTCGCCCTTCTTGATCTGGCGTCCCCGGAACTCGAAGTCGGCGAGCGCGGTGCGCCGCATATGGGCGAGCGGCGTCTGCCAGCGGATCACCTCGGGCACGAAACTGTCGATCAGATCAGGGTTCTCCTTGAGCTTGCGGTATTGCTCCGGATGCTTGCTGAGCGCGTAGATGCTGCCGGACAGCGTGTTGCGCGTGGTATCGTTGCCGCCGACGATCAACAGGATCAGGTTGCCGAGGAAGTTCTTCGGATCCATGTTCCGCGTGGCGTCGCTGTGCGCCATCATCGAGAGCAGGTCGCTCTTCGGCGGCTGGTCAGCTCGCTCCTTCCACAGTCTTGCGAAATAGGTCGCGCATTCCATTAGTTCGGCCTGCCGCTCGTCCTCGGTGGCGACGAGGCCGCCGGCGCCGGGCAGGGTGGTCGCGACATCGGACCAGCGGGTCAGCTTGCGGCGATCCTCCCAGGGGAAGTCGAACAGCACCGCGAGCATCTGCGTCGTCAGCTCGATCGAGACCTTGTCGACCCAGTCGAACACCTCGCCGCGCGGCAGATTGTCGAGGCACTCGGTCGAGCGCCTGCGGATGTTGATGGCAAGCTCGTCAAGGTGCGTCGGCGTGAACATCGGCGCCACAGTCTTGCGTTGCGCCGAGTGGCGCGGCTGGTCCATCGCGATGAAGCTTTCGCGGCGCAGGTCGGGCGGCACGTCGCGGATGGTGATGCCGCCGAGCGATGCGGCCGAGGAGAACACCGCGTGGTTGGTCTCGATGTCCATGATGTCGTTGTAGCGGGTGATCGACCAGTACGGACCGAACATCGAATCCTTGCAGTAGTGCACCGGATCCTCGCGGCGCAGCCGGTCGAAATACGGCCAGAAGGTATCGGTCTTGAACAGCTCGGGATGGCCGGGATCGTAGTCTGCGAGCGGCAGCGTGTTGGCGCGTTCGCGTGCGGCATCCAGATTGGTGTCGTCGACCAGATCGATGGTCCCGTGCATGAGCGGCTCCTCAACCGTTTCGCGACCGGGGCATCGCCGGCGCGGCATGTTTTACCGAATTACATTCTCATTCCGCGGTTTGCGCAAGGGCTCTCGGCGCACATTTGGCCGCATTGATGTCAGGCCAAAGCGGCCGAATCCGGGCTATTCGCCGGCGGAGGGGGCAAGGCGGCGGCCAACGCTGTTTGAAACGGCGTTTGATTCGGTCGGGCGGCGCGGGCGCCGTCTATTGGCTGCCGGGCTTTTCGCAGGGGTAGGTGTCCTGCATGCCCCAGAGCAGCAGGAGCGCGACCACCATCTCGCCTTTCGCGGACCGCTTGTCGGCCGCTTTGAGCATGATCTCTTCGGTCTGCTCGCTGGTCAGCGCGAGGGTGTCGGGCATGCAGAACAGCAATTGGCCGCCATGCCGTTTCAACCAGGCATTGGAAGCCATCAGGCCGCCCCTGACGCCGTCCAGGTACATATGATTGAAGATGCGAAAGTTCTCATTCTTCGGATTGCGATAGGAATCCAGCCGCACATCGACGGCAGCGGCCGGAGCTGCCGCAAGCGCCAGGAAGCACGCCGACAGGATCCATTTGTTCATCGCTAAAGTATCCTCGCGCTTGCGGCGGCGTCTTTGCCGTTCGGCTTGTCGGTTAAGTCGGCAAATTGCCGCTTTGGGTTCGAAGCGCGCGACCCGGGTGAGAAAGGGGTGGCAGTTCGGCTCGCGGCCGATCTTCAGCGGTCCCGTTAAGGCAAAGCCAACCGCGCCCTGCCAAAAATCGCCCCGCGATCTCGACCTTGTGTGAAACCTGGATCACACTCGCAGCGACAAACCTGTGCTTTTGATGCGCAGAGATTGTCCCGTCCTGGAGTTATCCCGTGAATGACATGAGCTGGACCCCGCTGGGGCCGCCGCAGCCGCCCCCGGTTCCGCCGCCGATGCCGGTGGCATTCTCGGGGAATCGGAAGGAGTTCTTCCGCCTCATCGCGCGCGGCGCCGGGCTCGAACTCGTCACGGTCGGCTTCTACCGGTTCTGGCTCACCACCGACATCCGCCGGCACCTTTGGTCGAACACCCAGATCGACGGTGACGCGCCGGAATATACCGGCCGCGGCAAGGAACTCCTGATCGGCTTTCTGGTCGCGCTCGCGATCCTGCTGCCGATCTATCTCGGCTATTTTCTGATCGGCATCGAGGCGGAGCATCTCAAGGCGTTCGCCTCGCTGCCGCTGGTCGCCTTCTTCTATCTGTTCGGCCAGTTCGCGATCTATCGCGCGCGGCGCTACCGCCTGACCCGCACGGTATGGCGCGGCGTTCGCTTCTGGATGAGCGGCTCGGGCTGGTTCTATGCGCTCAAGGCCTCGCTCTGGGGCCTGCTGGTCGTGATCACGCTCGGTCTCGCGCTGCCATGGCGCGAGGCCGCGCTCGAACGCTACAAGATGCGGCATTCCTATTACGGCGACCTGCAAGGCTCCTTCGAAGGCCGCGGCTGGGATTTCTTCAAGCGGGGCTGGTGGCTCTGGCTGCTGATGCCGTTCGCGCTGTCTTCCTACGTCTTCGCCCCGTTCGCCTATGCCGCGTTCAAGGCGATCGAGTGGCGCTGGTGGCTGTCAGGCATCCGCTTCGGCGAGGTCCGGCTGGAATCGACGCTTCCGCGCAGCGCGCTGATCGGCCTGTACTGGAAGGTGATCGGCTGGGTCGTGCTGCTGTTCATGGTGTTCGCGGCCTATCTCTTGGCGTCCATCTTCCTGGTCGCCAGCATGGACGGCTCCTCGATCGCGACCTTCTTCAAGACCGAGGCGTTCGCCAGGAGCATTCCCCTGATCGTGCTGCTCGGCATCGGCTATCTCGCCTATGCGCTGGCGATGAACGTGGTGATGCGGGTCTATCTGATGCGCGATCTCTGGGTCCGGGTGCTGTCGTCGACCATCGTGCACAACATCGAGGCGGCGGCCAACGTCACCGCGCGCGGCGAGCTCGCCAATGCGCTCGGTGAAGGCTTCGCCGACGGCCTCGACGTCGGTGGTTTCTAGCACCATGGAAACCGATTCCAGTGAGACAAACTCCGCGGCGACGCCGGAACCCGGCGGCGTCTTCTTTGACGGCCTGTCGAACCGGCGGCGCATCGTCGCGCTCGCACTGTCCGATGCGCTGGAGATCCGGGAAGGCGGCGAGTTGCTCGCGCGCTGGGCGTTTGCCGACATCCGCCGCGCCGACAGCCCGTCCGGCCTGTTGCGGCTGAGTTGCCTGACCGCACCGCCTCTGGCGCGGCTCGAAATCCGCGACGCGCCGCTGATTGCCGCGCTTGCCGCGCGCTGCGACAAGCTCGAGGCGGACCTGCCGAACCGCAGGGGCGTCGCCGCGATCGTCGGCTGGTCGCTCGCGGCCGCGGTGTCGATCGTGCTGGTGGTGCTGTTCGGCGTGCCGCTCGCCGCCGACCGGCTGACGCCGCTGGTGCCCGACTCCTTCGAGCGGCGGCTCGGCGACGTCGCGGAGGCGCAGGTCAAGGTGGTGTTCGACGGCAAGCCGTGCAGCAACGCGGCCGGCCAGGCGGCATTCGAGAAGCTGGTCGGCAAGCTGCGGGAGACCGCGGGCCTCGACACCTCCGTGCAGTCGGGCGTGCTGGCGACGCCCGTGCCGAACGCCTTCGCGTTGCCGGGCGGCAAGGTCTATCTGTTCGAGGGGCTGCTGGATAAGGCCGAGAACCCCGACGAGATCGCCGGCGTCCTGGCGCACGAGCTCGGCCATCTCCGCCACCGCGACAGCATGCGCGAGCTGATCCACAATGGCGGCACCTCGTTCCTGATCGGGCTGCTGTTCGGCGACATCACCGGGTCCGGCGCGCTGATCTTCGCGTCGCGCTCGCTGGTGACGTCGTCCTATTCGCGCGACGCCGAGACCAATGCCGACAGCTTTGCGATCGAGACCATGCACAAGCTCGGCCGCCCGGCGAAGCCGATGGGTGAACTGATGTTCCGCGTCACCGGCAAGGAAGGCGGCAAGGGGCTCTCGCTCGTCTCCAGCCATCCGCTGACCGAGGACCGCCTCGCGCGGATGGACAAGGCCGACGCCGGCAGCCGGCCCAACGGCCCGCCGCTGCTGTCGACCGCCGAATGGCAGGCGCTGAGGAGCGTTTGCGGATCGGCCAAGGGCAAGGTGTGAGGCAAGGGATTTCGAGAACAAGGGATTTCGAGCCTGGTGCAATCCCATGCCGCGTGATGGCAGATACTGGTTTCCCGCCAAGCGGTATGGCTGGGGCTGGGGTCCTCCGAACAACTGGCAGGGCTGGTCGGTCGTCGCGGGCTTTGCGGCCCTGATTGCCGTCGGCGCCGCGACGATCCTCCCGCGCTCCCACACCGGCTTCATTGGCTGTGTTGCTGTGCTGAGCGTTCTGCTCATCGGCGTGTGCTGGTGGAAGGGCGAGCCGCCGCGCTGGCGATGGGGCGGCGACTAACCCATTCTCCTGCAGCTACTTCACCAGCCTGAACTTGCCGCCCTCGACCTTGATCAGGAACGCCGACCGCTCGTCATAGCCGTTGTGGTCGGTCGGGCTCATCGTCGAGAGGCCGTTGTTCAGATAGACGTCCTTGCCGCGCTCCAGCTCGTCGCGCAGCGCGGCGCGGAATTCCGGCGTGCCGGGCTTCGCCGTCTTCAGCGCGCTTGCCGCCGCCCGCTTGAACAGCGTGACGGCGTCCCACAGATGCGCGCCGAAGATGTTCGGCTTTTGCCCGTTGACCTTCTCGTAGGACGACACGAACGCGTCGCGCGCCTGGCGGAACGGATCGTTCGCCGGCAGATCGTCGGCGATGGTGAAGGCCTCGCCGGTGAAGATCGCACCCTCGACATTAGCGCCGCCGAGCTTGATGAATTCCTCCGACGCAACGCCGTGGGTCTGGAAGATCTTTCCGGCATAGCCGCGGCTGCGCAGCGCCTCCTGCGGCAGCACCGCCGGGGTGCCCGCGGACGCGATGAACACCGCCTCCGGATTGGTCGCGATCACCTTCAGCGCCTGGCCCATCGCGCTGGTGTCGGCACGCGCATAGACCTCATGCGTCGTGACGGTGAGGCCGAGCGTGGGTGCCAGCCGTGACACCTCATTGTAGTAGCCTTCGCCATAGCCGTCGGACACGCCGATATAGCCGAGCGTCTTGATGCCGGATTTCGCGATGTATTTCAGGATCGCCGCCGCCATCAGGTCGTCATTGGGGACTACCTTGAACGCCCAGCGGCGGCGCTCGTCCATCGGCCGCACGATCGCGGTCGCCGCCGCCAGCGAGATGATCGGCGTCTTGGATTCGAAGGCGACGTCGAGCATCGGCATGGTCACGGGGGTGAGCGAGGAGCCGATCAGGATATCGACGCCGTCCTGGATCACGAGGCGGCGGGCATTCTGCGTGCCCTTGGTCGGATCGGACTCGTCGTCGAGCGCGATATAGACCACCTTCTCGCCGCCGATCTCCTTCGGCAGCGCGGCGATGGTGCGCATCTGCGGCTGGCCGAGCGCCGAGCCCGGCCCGGATGCGGACACCACGACGCCGACCTTGATGTCGGCCCGCGCGTCCGGCGCGACCATGAGTGCGCCCGCAAGTACCCAGAGTCCGGCCATGGCCAGCTTCATTGCAAATCCTCCCAGCAAGTCTTTTTTCTATAATGCGCGGCCGATGATAGCCGACCGGCGTCCGGTTCGGCATCTTATTGATTCCGCCCGATGCGTCTGTCCCCCTGATTGGGGACACCCGGGCGGCGCCCCGGGAAGGGCTCGCGCCTTCAGGGAAGCCGACCCCGTCCCGCAGATTTCGATCCGGCTGCGGCGCAGTCGTGAACCTCGCGTTTACCAATTTCCTAAAGGCCGCGCGAACCAGTTTCCCTAATCGGGCGGCAACGTCCTCCTGTTATTGAAGGACAGGAAAAGGGAGTACGAACATGTTCAGCATTGTTCGGATCCTCGTCTTGATCGCATCTGCCGATGCGGGATCCGTGGTTGCAGGCGTGCAGTTTGACGGCGCGCAGCCGTCGCAAGCGGTCCACGTCCATGATTGAGCCCCATCCGATCGTGCCCGAGCACGCCCGCGCCATTTGCGAAGAGATCGGCGAGCGGCTGCGCCATGCGCTGCGCGACGATTACGCCGATTTGCCGCCGAGGCTGCGCGAACTCGTGAACGAACTCGCCCTGCAGGATTGCGAGGCGCCGTCGCTGGTGCCGGCAATGGCGGAGATGACGCGGCCGCTGGTCGTCGCGGCCTAGGACCAGCCTAGCTGCCGCCGAGGCCTGCTGCCTCCGCCTTGGGCGCTTCCTGCGGCGGCAGCAGCACAGCAAGCAAAATGAGCCCGACTCCCAAATCGATCGAAACGTCGGCGACGTTGAAGATCCAGACAAATCGAAGTTTCGAGGCATCGAACAGGTCGACGACGGCACCCAACCGAAGACGGTCGATCGCATTTCCGGCCGCTCCGGCGCCGATCAGGGCGAATCCGAAGGCGTTGATGGCCGATGTCGATCGCCGCAGGATCGATCCGAGCAGAGCCGCCGCAGCGGCAAGTCCGACGGACGCGAGCGCCCACCGCGACAACGCACCGTAGTCGGGAATGAGACCGAACGCGTTGCTGCGATTGAACACGAGCGTGAGGTCGATGGGGCCGGGCAGCTTGACGGTGGCGCCGGTTTCCAGCGATCGAAGCGCCCAATGCTTTGTCAGCTGATCCAGCGCAAGCATCGCGAGGGCGACGCAGAGCGCGACGATGCGCGAGCCTCGATATTTTCTCACGAAATCGCTTCTCGCTCCGCTGTCGTCCACGCCATGGGCAACAACCCCGGTGTCACACCATAGTGTGATGGGCCGTAACGGCCAATATCTCCGACCGTATTGCACCAGCCCGGCTTTGAAGTGAAGGGCACAAGTCCGCTTAAACGTTCTTCGCGACCTTGCGCGTCCGCGTCGGTCCGGCGCCGGCGATCGCCGGCTTGATATTCCACACCGCGCGCACCGCCGCGAAGGCGTGCGCGATCACCGGCTCCTGGCGGCGGGCGGCAAGGCAGGCGAAAGAGAGATCACAGCTGAGCTTTACCTTGTCAGCGACCACGAACTGATGCGGGCGCGCCATCCGCGGCGCCAGCACGCTGTCGCGCGCGAGGGCGAGGCAGAGGCCGGATTCGACGAAGTCGATCATCGCCTCTTCCTGGTCGGTGTAGCCGACCCGCTTCGGCAAGGCGCCGAGCGGGCGGAAGATGTCGTCGAGCAGCCGGCGATGGCTGGAATGCGGCGGTGTCGCGAGCCAGGGCAGCTCGGCAAGCTCCGCCCAGTCCTTGCCGATCACCCGGTCGCGCCAGCCGATCGGCGCGATCACGCGGTAGTGGTAGCTGAGCAGTGGCGCCAGCTGGTAGCGGCCGTCGGCGATGGTGCGCTCGGTGAAGCTGTGATGGACCAGCTGCTCCGGCGGCGTGGCGTCGACATAGTAGCCGACGTCGAGCTCGCTACGGCCGACCTGCGCCAGCACGTCGTCGCTGACGCCATGGCGCAGAAACACTTCGGTGCGTTGCGAGGACATCGCAAGGCTGCGCACGAACGGCCCGAGCCGGGTGAATTCGGGGTCGAGGATGGTGCCGACGCGCAGCGTGCCGCGCTGCGCCTCGTTCAGCGAGTCCGCCATCGCCTTGAAGTCGGATGCCGCGGCCACCGCCCGGTGCGCCAGCGGCAGCAGCGCGGCGCCGGCATCGGTCAATGTGAAGCCGCTGGGTGTGCGGTTGAACAGCTGCAGCCCGGTGCTTTCCTCCAGCGCCTTGAGTTGCAGGCTGACCGCCGGCTGGGTCAGTTTCAGCATCGCTGCAGCGCGCGACACGGTGCCCTCACGGGCAACCGTGATGAAGCAACGCAAGGCCTGGGTACGGGGAAGCTCGCTCATTGTGTGAGCTTATAGCACAGTTTTCCTGCCGTGCATCCGACCTTGTTGCGTGACTATAATACAACCAATGCGAGAAATCAGGATGGCCGCCACGCAACCATGCCTTCGGTGCGCGCGCGCACCTCCGGCGAGGCGAGGCAGCTCGCAACTGCCTCATAGCCGGGCGCGCCGGGCACGGGCGTGACAGAGATCGGCACGCTGTGATTGGCGGGGCACAGGATGATCGCTTCATCGTCGCCGACCGCGTCGAGGTCCAGGATCGTGTTGGAGCGCGTGAGGAAGAACAGTGGCCGCGCCTCGGGCCCGCGACGGCGCAGATGCGCGATCACGGCCTCCTGGCTGGCCGCATCGAGCCCTTGCTCGAGCATGTCGATCACCAGGATCGTGTCGCCATCGGCCTCGAGAACGGCGAGCAGGGTGGTCAGTGCGGCTGAGTCCACCGCGCCATCGGCGAGGAGGACGGCAAGGCTCGCCTCGACCTTCGCCTTGTGCGCCGGGTCGGCATCGAGTCGCGCGCGAACGGCCGCGCCGCCGTCGGCGGTGCGGTCCAGCCCCACGAAGCTGGCGTCGGGCAGCGCTTCGGCCAGCCGCTGCGCGAGGCGCGTCTTGCCGCTGCCGAGCGGACCGACGATGTAGTTCAGCAGCTTGACGTCGCGCAGTTCGAAACGCTCGCCGCCCCACGGCCATGGCAGATCGAACGCGACACCGATCGCCGGTCGTGTCCTGACCGCACCGATGAGGTCGCATGTCGCTGGCATCTTGCCGCGGCCGAGGTCGGTGCGCAGCCGGCGCACCCTGGCGATGCTGTCGCCGGATTGGCGGATGCGTGCTTCGAGCGTGGCCTCGTGCGCGGCCAGCACGCGATCGAGAATGACGGCGTCGCCGCTCAGGATCCGCGCCACTTCATTGATGCTGAGGCCGAGCGCGCGCAGCGCGACGATTTCGGCGCCGCGCGCCATCTCGGCCGCACCATAGGCGCGCCATCCGGCCGGCGTGCGGCCGGGTGCGATCAGGCCGCGCTCCTCGTAGAGGCGCAGCGCTTTCGCCGTGATCCCGAGCTGCCTTGCAGCTTCGGACGGGCTGAGGAAACGGGCAGCAGGAGCATTCATCGAATCACCTCGCGTCGTCTGACCGCGCTTCTATGGAGGCGGCCGCAGGGGCAAGGTCAAGCGGGGAGGATGGTGATTCCGCATCCTGCGAAGTGAGCAGTGAGGTGAGCACGCCTCTCAGGCTCCCTCTCCCCTTGCGGGAGAGGGTGGGGAGAGGGGTGGCCCCGGGCGAGATGATTGATGATGGCACGGCCCTCGCGGCTGCGTTCGCTTCTCGTTGTGACGCATGCATACGGAGAGAGCATGTCGTGTGGCACCCCTCTCCCTAACCCTCTCCCGCAAGGGGAGAGGGAACCCTGGCGCCGGTGCGTCCCTTACGCGTGCGTCGCGCGAGAATGCGAAGCTGCGTCCCCATCCACAACTGTCGTCGCCCGGCTCGCCGCCTCCGCTAAAGCTTCGGCGCGCCTATGACTCGTAGCCTCGTCGAAGCCTTGGCGGAGACGGGACCGGGCGATCCAGTAAGCCGCGGCCTCTCAGCTCAAGCACAGACGTCTCTGGAATACTGGATCACCCGCATGCGCGGGTGATGACACCGCGTTGCTTGACATCTTAAATCGCGCCTCATCCTCATCGTCGTCCCTGCGAAAGCAGGGACCCATAACCACCGATGCTGATCATCTTGCGTTGCTGGAACGACGAGTCCCTTCAACAACCAAGGCCGCGGAGTTGATGGTGTGGACGGCCCCCTACGGCATCAGTGTGCCAGAATGAGGTTGTTGCAAATCTCAGACAAAGGAGCCGTCCGTGGGAGAGATTATCCGCATTGGAATGGATACGTCGAAGCATATTTTTGTGCTGCATGGGGTTGATGCGGCGGAGCAGGTGGTGCTGCGCAAGAAGCTATCGCGCAAGCAAGTGCTGGAGTTCTTCGCCAAATTGCCGCCGACCGTGATCGGGATGGAGGCCTGCGGAGCTTCGCAGTATTGGGCGCGGGAGCTTGGCAAGCTCGGTCACGAGGTGAGGCTGATGGCCCCGCAATTGGTGAAGCCTTACGTGATGCGGAACAAGAATGACGGGCGCGATGCAGAAGGGCTATGTGAAGCGATGGACCGGCCGAACATGCGCTTTGTGCCGGTCAAGACGGCCGAGCAACAGGCCGCGCTGATGCTGGCGGGGCTGCGCGATGGATTGATCGCCCGGCGCACCCAGCTGAGCAACGCGATCCGCGGCTATGCGGCGGAGCTCGGCCTGATCGCGCCCAAGGGGCTCGACAAGATCGAGCCGCTGCTGGCGCGGATCGCGCAGGACGAGAGCTTGCCCACCATGGCGCGCGAGGTGTTTGCGGTGCAGGGACGCCAATACGCTGCTCTGCAAGCCGAGCTCAAGCAACTCGAGGTTAGGCTGATGGCCTGGCACCGCGCCGATGCGCTGAGCCGGCGTCTGGCGCAGATCCCATCCGTCGGCCCGATCACCGCAACACGGCTGGTGATGAAGACGCCCGATCCGCATGCGTTCCGCTCCGGCCGGCATTTTGCGGCCTGGCTCGGCCTCACACCGAAGGATCATTCCACCGGCGGCAAGACCAGGCTCGGCAAGATCACGCGGGCCGGTGACGAAGACCTGCGCCGCTTGTTCGTGGTTGGGGCGACTGCGGTCATCCAGCAGGTTCGGCGGGGCCGAGGCCATCCGTCGCGCTGGCTGCTGGCGCTGCTCAAGCGCAAGCCGCCGAAGCTGGCCGCCGTGGCGCTCGCCAACAAGGTTGCCCGCATCGCCTGGAAGCTGATGGCGACGGGCGAGAGTTACGATGCCGCGCGGCTCAATGCCATGGCGGCCGCCGCCTAACAGATTGGCCGGCCGGCGGGTTCGCCCACCAGCCGACCCGGAAGCTGCAAGAGCAGATGGAGCAATCGGTCGATCAACGATGCGAGACAGTCCGTGGGACCCATTGGCCGCCAACAGGTCGCGGGGTTGTTTGGAGCTCGCGTCGCGCAACCCATCTTGGCCAGCGACCATTGCGTGTCGCATCAACAGGCCGGACATATGGATGCAGCGATCCGATCTACTCAGAAAGCTCTTGTGCCACGGGGGCCGTCCACATATGGGTCCCTGCTTTCGCAGGGACGACAGCGGTGCTTGTCGCGAACGTCCCTGCCTATTGCGGCGGCCCACCCTCATTCCAGATGGTTCACCTTCGCCACCCAGGCGCGGACGTCGGTGAGCACGGCGGGCAGCGCGGCCTTGACCTCCTGCACGTTCATGCCGGACTTGATGCGGGGGTCGTAGAGCAGGTTGAGCAGGTACTGGTCGTAGACGTCGAAGAAGCCCATCGAGACGCTGTCGTTGAACATGGTCCACGGCACGGTCGCAGTGTCGTTGATCGGGCCGAGCGACTGCAACAACTCCTCATAGGCGCAGTCGAGGAAGACGAAATCGCCATTGTCGACGGTGAGGATGACGTCGGAATGCTCGATCTCGTAGTTCTCGTTCTTGCGGAAGCCGGACAGGCATTGCGGGTCGAGCGAGGTGCGGATCTCCTTGGCGCGCTCCTGGCCGTAGAAGGTCGCGATCGTGCGGTAGAGCTCGCGGTCGCGCACCATCTTGACCACGACATTGGCCGCGTCGTTGTTGTCGGTCATCGCGATGTCGAGATGCTGCACCTTGGCTCGGATGTCGGCGATGACCTTGGCGAGCTGGACCTTGCGGTCGGCGCGGTTGCCGTCGGCGAACACGCGCACCGGCCTGTCGTATTTGCGGATGCGGTCGACCCGACCGGCGAGATGATATTCCGCGCCGAACGCGGTCTTCAGAAAGCCCTCGACGATCTCGGCGTCGGTGAAGATTTTCTTCTCGTTGCGCTGGCGCGCCACGATGGCCGGTACCTCGGCGGCGGCCGGCACGGTGCTATCGGTGAGGCAAACGGCGAGCGCTGCGGCGAGAAGGAGAAGTATCGAAGGACGGTGCTGAGACATTACGACAACGCTGCCGCAAGGTTTGCGGCAGCGCAAGGTGCGATCGGCGATCTCACCTGATGGAAGCGCCCGGTTCCGTCGAAGTCGAAGCGATCAGTTCTTCACCACGACGGTGGCGCCGACCGAGACGCGATCATAGAGGTCCTTGACGTCCTCATTGGTCATCCGGAAACAGCCCGACGAGACCGCCTGGCCGATCGTCTCCGGCTCGTTCGAGCCGTGGATGCGATACAGCGTCGAGCCGAGATACATCGCGCGCGCGCCGAGCGGGTTCTCGATGCCGCCGGCCATGTGGCGCGGCAGATCGGGGCGCCGGCGCAGCATGTCCGAGGGCGGTGTCCAGGACGGCCATTCCTTCTTCGCGGAGATGCGGTGCACGCCGCTCCAGCGGAAGCCGTCGCGGCCGACGCCGATGCCGTAGCGCAGCGCCTGGCCGTTGGCCTGCACCAGATAGAGCCGGCGCTCGGCGGTGTTCACCACGATGGTGCCGGGGGCATAGTTGGTCGGGTAGTTGACGGTGGTGCGCGGGATCGGGCTCGAGCCGCCACCGCCGAAGAAGCTCGGGATGTCTGACTGGTAGCCCCGGGAGTCGAAGAACTGGGCCTGGGCCTGGCCGGCACCTGCCAGGATCGTGAGCGCGGCAAACATCAAGGCAATCTTGCGCATCGTCGTCGTCCTCGCGAACAATCAAATATGAAGCCAAAAAGGCCATAATCGCCAGCGTTTCGCAAGCGACGAAGCCGTGACATCAGCCATTTTCGACAACACGGTTTAAAAAGGCAACAGACCGGAAGCGATACCTGCATTGTCCCGCCAAACCTTTGACGAAGCGGATGAAGAATGGTTGATCTGGAGCGTTTTCAAGCGAAGTGGGGTACCGGTTCGCGTCGAGAAAACGCGACCAAACAAAAGCTGGAGCGTTTTCAAGCGAAGTGGGCAGCGGTTCGCGTGAAGAAAACGCGACCAAACAAAAGGATACGAGCATGATCCGATTTAATCGGATCGGATCATGCTCTCAGCGACCTCAAGAACATCTCGAAACGGGAGCGTGAGCATGAACGGTGCGGAAAGTCTGGTGCGGACATTGGTCGCGGGCGGCGTGGACGTCTGCTTTACCAATCCCGGCACCTCGGAGATGCATTTCGTCGCAGCACTGGACAAGGTCCCCGGCATGCGCTGCGTGCTCGGCCTGTTCGAAGGTGTGGTGACCGGTGCGGCCGACGGCTATTTCCGCATGAAGGGCACGCCGGCCTCGACGCTGCTGCATCTCGGGCCCGGTCTCGCCAACGGCCTCGCCAATCTGCACAACGCCAAGAAGGCGCATTCCGGCATCGTCAACATCGTGGGTCAGCACGCGACCTACCACATCGGCTACAACGCGCCGCTGACCTCCGATATCGAGGGTCTCGCGCGGCCGATGTCGTCCTGGGTGCGCACATCGCCCGACGCCAAGTCGGTGGCGGCCGATGGCGCGGCCGCGATCGCCGCGGCCAAGAGCGCGCCGCCCCAGATCGCAACGCTGATCCTGCCGGCCGATACCGCCTGGAACGAGACCGACGGCATCGCCGAGGTGCCTGTGGATGCGCAGCGCCCGAGCTATTCGCCGCAGGCGGTCGACACCGCGGCGAAAATCCTGCACGGCGATGCCGCGCGCACGCTGCTGCTCGTCACCGGCAGCGCGCTGACCGAGCAGGGCTTGGCGCTCGCCGAGCGGATCGCCGGCAAGACCGGCTGCACCGTGATGGGCCAGACCTATCACCCGCGCATGGCGCGCGGCCGCGGCCGCTTCTCGATCAACCGCATCCCCTATGTGATCGAGCAGGCGCTGCCGATCCTGAAGAATTTCCGTCACATCGTGCTGGTCGAGGCCAACGATCCGGTGGCGTTCTTCGCCTATCCGAACAAGCCGAGCATGCTGAAGGCGGAAGGCTGCGAGGTGCATCGCATGACCGCCTGGGGCGAGAATTCGGTCGCAGCCCTCGGGGCGCTTGCCAATGCGCTGCATGCGACGGCGCAGGACGTCAAGCCGCAGCAGCACCAGGAGCTGGTCAAGCCGACCGGCGCGCTCAACCACGCCACGATCGCGCAGGCGATCGCGTGCGCGATCCCCGAGAACGCCATCATGGTCGATGAGTCCGTTACCACCGGCCGGGGCTTCTTCCCGCCGACGGCGGCGGCCGCGCCGCACGACTGGCTGCAGAACATGGGCGGCTCGATCGGCTTCTCGACGCCGGTCGCGACCGGCGCCGCGGTCGCCTGTCCCGACCGCAAAGTGATCTGCATGGTGGGCGACGGCAGCGCGATGTACACCATCCAGTCGTTGTGGACGCAGGCGCGCGAAGGGCTCAACGTCGTCACCATCGTGTTCGCCAACCGGATCTACCAGATCCTGCGCGGCGAGTTCGACGGCGTCGGCGCCGGCGAGCCGGGCAAGCGGGCGCAGGACATGCTGAAGATCGATCGGCCGACGCTCGATTTCGTCGCGCTCGCGAAGGGCATGGGCGTGCCGGCGGTGGCGGTCACATCAGCGGATGAGTTCAACAAGGCGCTGGCGAATGCCGTCGCCGAGCCGGGCCCGCGGCTGATCGAAGTGCAGATGTAGGCGCATGATCCGGAAAAGTGCGAAGCGGTTTTCCGGCGAGATCATGCGCAACTAGAGTGCGTTTCAAAGGCCGCGGCGGCGGCCCGTCCAGTCGGAGGCGTCAATGCAGACCGAGCTGAACAAGGTGATC
Source organism: Bradyrhizobium sp. Pha-3 (assembly GCF_042258615.1). Lineage (GTDB taxonomy): Bacteria > Pseudomonadota > Alphaproteobacteria > Rhizobiales > Xanthobacteraceae > Bradyrhizobium. The sequence continues at coordinate 2,437,827 of NZ_CP170152.1, forward strand.
GCCGCCGTGCAGGAGTTTTATGCGCAGGAGACGTTCCTGCTGGAGCGGGATCTCGGCGAGCGAACGCTCACTCACCGGCTGGCTGTCTATGTCGAGCGGGAGTTTCCCGGCTGGCAGGTCGACTGCAACTATGATCGGCTCGGCGAGCGCACGCTGCGGCTGCCGCGCGGCTCGGGGAGTTCGACCGACGACCATCTCGGCAAGTCGATCTATCCCGATATCGTCGTGCATCAGCGCGACATCCCGAACAATCTCCTGGCCATCGAACTGCGCAAGGACAGCAACCACCAGCCGCTCGAGCACGACCAGCGCAAGCTGCAGGCGCTGACCGATCCGAATGTCTGGTTTGCCTATGCGATGGGCGTTCTGGTGATCGTCGGACAGCACGGCGTGAGCTTTTCCGAAGTCTATGCCGGCGGCGCCATCGACAGCGCCACGTCGCGCTGGTTTGCGGCGCGCATACGCGAGAGCGGGCTCGCAGGCAGGCGCGACGATGGCGCTCAGCACTAAAGCCAGATGAGATTGGGTTGAAGCGGCTTGCCGCGATTTCGGTCCACCTCTCCCCGTTGGGGAGAGGTCGGATTGCGCCTGGCGATGCGAAGCATCGTCCAGTGCAATCCGGGTGAGGGCTCTCGCTCTCTCGATAGACTGCAACCCCTCACCCGATTTGCTGCGCAAATCGACCTCTCCCAAGGGAGAGGTGAACCTTCGATGCCGCACCAGCTCAACCTAATCTCATCATGCTTTATATCCATCGCGATGAATCTTGCTCTGCATCGCAGTGATAGCCCGTTTGGATCATGCGTTGCCGCTGCACGCGCGTCACAACAGAAGGTGCGGGAGGTGGAGCAATTTCTGGAGCTGGTGGTCATTTTTCAGAACGATCCGATGGCGGTGCGGATTACCGGCTCTGCGCCTCTTTCGCTCCCTCTCCCGCACTTGAATTCTCTGGTTCAGTTCTCACTGCTCCAACGTTCACTGCCCCAGGCGGCCAGCGCATTTGATCGCGACGCGACGGGCGAGGCGGCATCCGCACCGAGACAGCAACAAAAAGGCCGCCTGCGGGCGGCCTTTTCCGTGATGGCCAGGTTCGCGATCGGCTACCGCGATTGTTTCTGTTTATTGCTTGGCCGCGTCGTCGCCGGTCGTGGCGGCGCCAGCCTTGGCGCCTCCCTTGGCGCTCGATTTCTTGGCGGTCTTCTTGGCTTTCTTCTTCGGCGCCATCTTGGTTGCCTCGCCCTTGGTCGCCGTGTCGCCGCTTTGCGCCGCGGGGGCCGGGCTGGCGGCCTTGTCCTGCGCGAGCGCAGTGGACGAGACGAAAGCAAGCGCCGTGACGGCGAGGATCAGTGTTCGCATCGGATGGTTCTCCCAAGTTGGTTTTCCGGCGCCCCTCAACGGGACAGAATGTCGCAGGTTCCGCGGCGCCGATCAGCAGTCCGTGAGCTGTGCGTGAACGGCGCAGCCGCTGCGAGGTGGGCGGAACCGGGAACCACGAGCCGCGTTATGTCGCTGGGCAGGAGTTCCGAGGAGAGACGCCATGCGCTGGCGGTCAATGACGGAAACCACCAATACGGTGCTCGACACCGCCCCCGAGGATACCTTCTACACGGTGGGCTGGACCATCAGCGGGCTGGCGACACTGGCCACCATCGTCGCGGTCTGGATGTTCGGGATCTGAGGGCGAACGATCCGTGCAGGCAATCGGCTTGCCAGCGCCGGCGGGGCCGTCGTGGCCTGCGCCGGTCAACTATTTCCGCAAAATGGCCAGCGCTTCCCGGTAGAGCTGCGAAAAACCGAGCAAGAGCGCGCTCGACAGCAGGAACGTCGCGATGCTGTCATAGTCGTCGGCCGTCGGCCAGGCGAACTCGAAATAGGGGGGCATGAACACCCACCACACGATCGGCACCGTGATGATGGTGGCAAAGGCGCCGGCCGGCGCGCCGCCCATCAGCCCGGCGATCAGGATCGCCGGCACGAAGGCCGCGAAATAGAACTGCATGCCGAAGCTCGCGAACATCTCCTGCGTTGCGGTGGCGAGCACCACGGCCAGCAGGGCGACGACGAACGTCGACAACGACCAAGGCCGCAGCTTCAGAATGTAGTCGTTGCCCTTGCGCATCGAGACGTCCCGGCCTCCGCGAGTCCCGGGAAGGTAGCCGAGGAGGCCTGCAAACAAAACCCCGTAGGACTCCGAGGGTCAGCGTTGTGCTCGGCACAGTGAAAAGGAACCGGCCCGGTCAAGCCACTGCCGCATTGTCGCGCTTATTGCATTGCGGCAGGGCGATGGTGGGACGACACAATGCTGGAATTGCTGATTGTCGTGTTGGTCACCGGGATCGGGTTCGTATCGGGGTACGGCGTGCGCGAGCTGATCTCGCGCCGCAGACGGCGGTCCCAGCCGCAGGTCAGGGCCGCGCGGCGCCAGGCGCCGGACGGTGATACCGCTGCGGCGCTGCTTGCCGCGAATGATGACGTCTCGGTGCGCGGTCGGCGCTGGCCTCCCCACACGCAACAGGCCGATCACGCCACCCCTCCCGATGAACTCGACGGCGCGGTTCGCGACCTGCTCGGCGAACTCGGCCGGCGCACCGCCAGGCCGTAATCCGCCCCACACCGCCGCCGGCAGTGAGCCGGCATGGCCGCGGCATCGCAGCAGCTGCCGACGGTTCTGATTGTCCCGAAGTCACTCGGCTCGAGGGCGGTAGCTGTCGCAGCCATCGCCCCTCTCAAGGCCTAAGCCACGCGCGCAACTTCCTGATAGCTCGCCGGTGGCCAGCGATCCGCCCAGGGGCGCGCCGCCTCGAGCTGATAGGCCAGGCCGAACAGCGTGGCCTCCGCGCCTGCGCGCGCGGCGAAGTGGGAGCCGATCGGCAGGTTGTTCGCGCTCCAGTACAGCGGAATGCTCATCGCCGGGATGCCCGCCGCGTTGATCAGCGGGGTGAAGTCCGAATTATCGACGGCGCGCTCGAACAGAGTGTCGAACGGCAGGTCTGTTGCGTGTTCGCCCAGAAGCTTCGCCGGATGACGCGCCACAGGCGACAGCAGCACATCGTAGGCTTCAAAAAATGCGTCCAAGGCTCGGCTGGCTTGCGTCAGCTGAGCGACCGCACCAGCGATCCGCTCCGGCGAAAGCGCCGCCCCTCGGCTTGCGAGCCCCAGCGTCCAGGGCTCAAAGTGTTCGGTGTCGGCGTCGCATCCGATCCATGCGCAAGTCGCTTGGACTGCGCTGGCGGCCAGCACCATCCATGCGTCGAGGAAGGCTTCGATCGCTGCCGGGCCGGAGAATGGCCACGCCGTCGGTTCCGCATGGTGGCCCAGGCTCTCGCAAAGTCGGGCAGTGGAGACCAGCGCGTCGTCCACGTCGGTGGCAGGGCGGTTGCCGCTGAAGCCCTCCTGTATCAGACCGACGCGAAGCGGTTTGCTGATCGGATCGCGCACGAACCCCAACGGGCCGAGCTTGGTGTCCGGGTCTTCCGTGAGGCTAAGCATGAGCGCGCTATCGCGCACCGACCGGGTAAGGACATGATTGACTGCGACGTCGGGCAAGTCGAATGGCATGGGTGGAGCGCCATCGCTTCGATTGCGGCCACGGCTCGGCTTGAGGCCGAAGACGCCGTTGTGGCACGCGGGATGACGGATTGATCCGCCCCCATCGCTGGCATGCGCCATGGGAGTCATCCCGGCTGCGACCGCCGCTCCGGCGCCCCCTGAAGATCCGCCGGGCGAGCGCGCGAGGTCCCACGGATTGTGGGTTGGACCGAAGAGTTTGGGTTCGGTCGCGTCGATCAAGGCGAACTCCGGCGTGTTTGTGCGCCCGACCGTGACCAAGCCGACAGCCTCCAGTGCGAGGGCGTACGGGGAACTGACCGGCGGGATGAAGTTGCGGAGCGCGCGGCATCCAAACGTGTTCGGCGTGCCCGCCACCGACAGTACATCCTTGATCAGAAACGGAACGCCTGCGAAAGGACCCGACAGGGCTGCGCTTGCAGATCGCTCTCGTGCTTGCGAATAGAGTTTGTGCGTGACAGCGTTGAGCGCTGGGTTAGTCGCCTCGATCCGCGCGATAGCAGCTTCGACAAGCTCGCTGGTGCTGATCTGACCAGATCGGACCAGATCGGCTTGGGCGATAGCGTCCAGCTTGGCGAACTCGTCATTTCCGCCCGAGTGAACTTGGGTCTGTGACATGCGTGCCCACTCGATGTTCCTTGCCGAGGCAGTTCACACTATCGGTGTGCGCGGGGGCGCGGGCAAGCCCGAGGTCTGTCCGCACGTAGGACTTATGCCTCTCCCGCCGCACGCTCCTGTGCCGAGCGTCATTGCCGCCGGACTTTGCCACTACGCCACGGCTTTCTTCTTCGGCTTGCTCTTGGCCGGTTTTGCCGTAAGCCGGATTCCCATTGCCCCGATGATGCGCAGGATCGTTGCGAACTCCGGGTTGCCATTCTCGCCAAGCGTCTTGTAAAGCCCCTCTCTGGTCACGCCAGCGGCCTTTGCAACCTCGCTCATGCCTTGTGCTCGGGCAACGAGATTGAGGGCGTCACGAACCTCTGCAGGATCGCCATCGGCGAGAACAATGTTCAGATACTCAGCTCGCGCCTCCGCTGTGCGAAGGTGTTCGGTGGCATCGAACTTCTTCAGCTTGCTGACTTTCATCCTCAATCCTCCAATGTCTCGGCGATTTCCAGCGCGGCAAGCCAGTTGGTGAAGTCAGGCGTTTCGCGAACGTCGATCATGTAGTGATTGTAATCCATAGATTACAGTTCGGTGCGAGTTCCCAGTCCAGACTGCGGACCCGATGCCCGTTCTGGCCGTAATCCGACATAGATGCACCCAAGCTTGGCTTTGGAGGGCAACGCGGGCGCAATCAAGTTCAGAAATGGCGTAACCCATTGATCCGACTTGCCTCGGCTACTTTGCATGGGGTTGTTTTCGACATTTTTGATGAGGCGGTCCCGAAGGGCGCCAGAATGTCGACAATCGTCCGCACTTGGCGGTTCAGGAAGGGAAATGGTGGACGCACAAGGGATCGAACCTTGGACCTCTCCCGTGTGAAGGGAACGCTCTCCCGCTGAGCTATGCGTCCGGGATCTGACGTGCCAAAGGCCGCTGGTCGGCGGCCGGTCGAAAAGTGGCGCTTCGTCAGAGCGTGCGATTTACGAAGTGCCGGGTAGGGGTGTCAAGCCAAACCCTGCGGGAATCAGGCGCCTTGCTGACGGGCGCGGGAAGCGTGTGACTGCAGGGCACGGATGCGCTCGGCGAGTGTGCCGCCGCCTTCGGGCATCCCGCTGCCCGGCGGGATGCCATTTGCGGCACCGTTGGCTGGTTTGGCGGCCGCCTTGGCCGGCACGGTCGGCTCCGCCGCCAGCATCGCCTCGATCGCCGAATTGGGGCCCTCGAGCTGGATCGCGAGCTTGGCCACCTCGGCGGCGATGTCGTTGATGCGCTCGCGCAGCAGCGCGTTCTCCATCCGCTCGGTCGCCCAGGAGCTCTCGGCCTGCTGCTGGATCGCGTTGATGTCGCGCTGCAGCTTGCCGCGATCGTCGCGGGCGATGCGCAGCTGCTCCTCGATCGCCGCCTTCTCCTGACGCAGCCTCTCGAGCACCGACGATTTGCCGCCGCTCGTCGCCGCGATCTCCTCGCGCAGCTCCTGCACGGTCCGCTCGGCGGCGGCGTTGGCCTGCTTGAGCTGGCCGTTCTCGAACTCACGCTCGGCAAGCAGTTTGCCCTGGGTCGCAAGCCGGGTCTCGAGGTCGGTGACGCGGTTGCCGAGCATCTCGGCTTCCTTGACCTGGACGATCAGCTGGCGGTCGAGATCGGTGACCCGCTGGCTCAGATTCTCGACCCGGCCGCGCGCGTCGGTGAGCTCGCGCGTCGCGGTCTCCGACTGGTTGCGCTCCTGGGCGAGGCGGGCCTCGGTCGCCGCGAACTCCCTGGCGGCATCGCCGACGCGGTTCTTCAATTCCTCGACCTGGGTCCGCACCGCGACCAGTTCGACCTGGCGGCTGTCCGCCGTCATCGAGCGGTCGCTGAGCTCGGCGTTGATCTTGCCAAGCTCGCCCTGCTTGTCGGTCAGCGCCTGCTCGGCGTTGCGCAACAGCTCGGTCTTGGCGGAAAACTCTTCCTCGGTGGCGCGAAGCTGCTCCTTCATCGCCTTCTCGCGCGCTTCCAGCGCGAAGATGGCGGCGTTCTTCTCGCCCAGCTCGATCTTCATGCGGTTGATCGCATCGGTCTTCTTGCCGAGCTCGGCGAGCTGGCTCGTGGTCTTGCTCTTGAGCTGGTCGACGCTCATCTCGAGCCGGCGGGCCGACATCGCGAATTCGGCGCGGAGCTGGTCCTTGTCGGCCTGGATCTCGGCCATCGACAGCGGGGTCGCCGCCTCCATGCGGCGCGTGGTCAGCCGCACCGCCCGGTTATGCACCAGCGGAACGATCATCAGGCCACACAGCATCGAGATCAGGAAACCGATCGCCGCGTACATGATCGGCTCGATCATGAAGGGTCACTCCAAAGAAAGCAGGAATTTGTTAATCACAATGCCACGGCGGGCCGGCCAAAGGCCAGCCCGTTTGCCGCGTTAACCTGAATCGCTAACCGTTCCGGAGCGCCCGGCACAATCACCCGATCGGCGCAGCGACCTAGAACGGGTTCCAGGTCGCGCGCGGGGTGAATTTGAGATAGCCGACGCTGGCGCCGAGCCGCAAGCCGATGCCCGAGCGAATCGGGACCAGCACGATGTTGTTGGCGGTCAGCGCCGTCATGCCGAAGCCGCCGACGATATAGGCCGAGCCGTCGATGCCGACGAAGCGCTGATAGATCGCCTGCGTCGAGGGCAGGTTGTAGACCAGCGTCATGGTCCGGGCGCCGTCGCCGCCCCAGTCGAAGCCGACCGAGGGACCCTGCCAATAGACCCGCAGGTCGCCGGCGTTCTTGGTGTAGAGCGTGCCTTCGCCATAGCGCAGCCCGGCCACGAAAGCGCCGGAGCCTTCCTCACCGAGCACGTAGCCGTTGGGCAGGCCCCATTGGCTGACCGCGCGCTCGATCACCGAGGCGAGCCCGCGCGAGACGTTGCCGAAGAATTTGTGTCCGGCGCCGACCAGTTCATCTGGCCCGTAAGTATACGGGGTCTGCTCACGCTGCGGCGGTGGATATTGCGGCGGTGGGGGCTGCTGCGCGGACGCCCCTGCGCTCCAGCACATCAGCGCGGCAAACGCGACCGCGGCAAGGCGTGATGCGAAAGTCATTAAGAACCCCTGCTATCGAAATCCGGGCGTTGCCCTTTAACCTGATGCCAACAGGCACGGCTCTAGGTTGCGCCCAGTGTCCCCTCGACTCGGATGTTATCGGTATCAACTATGACGGCACAACGGCAGGAAAGATATGGATCGTGCCGGGGCATGGCGTTTTTCGGCCTGTTGGCGGGCATTTTGGCGGCCATCTGGCCCTCTCTGCCTGTTCAGGCCACGACGACCGAGCGCGTGGTGACGAACCGCTACTCTGGCCTCGCGATCGAGGGATTCGATCCCGTCGCCTATTTCACCGACGCCGCCGCCACCCAGGGACGGCCGGAATTCGAGGCCGCCGACAGCGGCGCGGTCTGGCGTTTCCGCAACGAAGGCAACCGCGCCTCGTTCGTGGCGCATCCTGAAATCTATGGCCCGCAGTTCGGCGGCTACGATCCGACCGACCTGGTGCGGGGCGTGACATGCGCGGGCAATCCGCGCTTCTGGGCTGTCGTCGGGAACAGGCTTTATCTGTTCAACCGGGAACACAGCCGCGACACCTTCGCCGCCGACCCCGCGCGCTTCCTGAAGGAAGCTGCGGCGCGCTGGGGGGAGCTGGAAGAAAGCCTCGCGCAATAATCACGCCGCCGCGGACGGGTCGCCCCACGCAATGAATTCGGGCACCAGAAAGTCTTCGCGGCCGAGCCCGAAATGCAATTGGCGCCCCTTCGAATCGGTGACCTTGCCGCCGGCCGCAACGACCACCGCGTGACCGGCCGCCACGTCCCATTCGGACGTCGGCGAGAGGCGGGGATAGATATCGACCTCGCCCTCGGCGACACGGCCGAACTTGACGGCCGAGCCCAGCACGGCGCGCACCGCGCCGCCGCGTTCGTCGATGAAGGCTTCGGTGCGCGCATCGCCGTGTGAGCGGCTGACCGCGACGGTCCAGGGCGCGCCGCGTGGCGGGCAGGGACGGCTCTTGATCGGCACCGCCTGCGAAACCGCGCCGCCCTGCAATGTCAATCGCTCGGCGCCCTTGCCGACGATGCCGCGCCAGATCAGCCCCAGCGCGGGCGCACCGACGATGCCGAGCAGCGGCACGCCTTGCGTGACCAGCGCCACGTTGACGGTGAACTCGTTGCGGCCGGCGACGAACTCCTTGGTGCCGTCGAGTGGATCGATCAGGAAGAAACTGTCCTTGTAGGGCGGCGTCGCCAGTTGGACGCGCTCCTCCGACAGCAGCGACACATGTGGCGTCAGCCGCGTCAGCCCTTCGACGATGATGTGGTCGGCGGCGAGATCGGCCTCCGTGACCGGCGATCCGTCACTTTTGCCTGTCACGTTCATGGCGGATCGGTTGACCGCAAGAATCGCCTCGCCGGCCTGGATCACCAGTTCGGTCAGCGATTCGAGCAGCGTGGCGGCGGCCTCGCAGCCGATCAGGGACGGCTGTGCCTTATTCATGGGCGGGTCTCATATCCTGTTTGTGTTCCCTGAGATCGCAATGCGATGCAAGGCATCGCATCGCGATCTCATCCCCTTGTTTGAGCATGATCTTTTCGGAAAACCGGTTTCCACTTTTCCGGATCATGCTTTATCAGTCCCGCCGCAAGCTGGCAGCATCCGTCTGCGCGGTGTATCAAGCCCACTGGCATGCGTGATTCGCACTCCTCCCGCGGCGTGCGGCTTTCCAGGAAACAATTGATGTCTGGCACTTCGTCTCCCGGTCCCGCTCCCGATGCACTCGAACTCGCGGCGCTGCTGTGCTCGCGGGTCTGTCACGATCTCATCAGTCCGGTCGGCGCGATCGTCAATGGGCTTGAGGTGCTTGACGACAATCCCAAGCCCGAAGACCGCGACTTCGCGCTCGATCTGATCCGCAAGAGCGCCAAGACCGCTTCGGCGCGGCTGCAGTTCTGCCGGCTGGCGTTCGGAGCCGCGGGTTCCTCCGGCGCGCAGATCGACCTCGGCGATGCCCAGAACATGGCGAAGGGGCATATCGAGGACGGCAAGGTGACGCTGACCTGGAACTTGCCGCGGCTGCTGCTGCCCAAGAACCGGGTCAAGCTGCTGTTGAACATGCTGGTCATCGCGCAGCAGACCATCCCGCGCGGCGGCACGCTCGCCATCGATCCGGTCGGCGAGGGTGAGACGATGAGCTTCCGCATCCTGGCCGCGGGCCTCAATGCGCGGGTGCCGCAGAACATCGTCGACCTGCTCAATGCAAGCTCGTCGAACACGGTCGATGCGCATGCCGTGCAGCCGCATTACACGCGCCTGCTGGCTGAGGCCTGCGGGTTGAAAGTGACGCTCACGCTCGACGGCGACAAGGTCATCATCTTGGCGTCCTGACCGCGGCCGCCGGAACATCATTAAGCAAAGGTTACGAACGGCCGCGCGATTCGATCGTGCGGCCTTATCTCTTTGTTGATCCCGTTCTTTTCCAATTACTCAACCAAACTTAAACGCTTTGCGGAGAAGCTGACCTAAGTTCCGGCCGGCGCGTTGATGTCGCGCGCCGCAGCGTTTTCGGCGTTTTTCGAAGGTTGGTTTCATGGACGATCTGTTGCGCGAGTTCCTGACGGAGAGCAGCGAGAGCCTGGATACGGTCGACAACCAGCTGGTGCAGTTCGAGCAGGATCCGAACAACGCGAAGATCCTGGATAATATTTTCCGGCTTGTGCACACGATCAAGGGGACCTGCGGCTTCCTCGGGCTGCCGCGGCTGGAAGCGCTGGCGCATGCCGGCGAGACCCTGATGGGCAAATTCCGCGACGGCATGCCGGTGAAGGCGGAAGCCGTGACGCTGATCCTGTCCTCGATCGACCGCATCAAGGAGATCCTTGGCGGGCTCGAGGCGACCGAGGCCGAGCCCGAAGGCAACGACCGCGACCTGATCGATCAGCTGGAAGCGATGGTCGAGCACGGCATGGCCGCCATGGCTGCCGGTGAGGCTGCTGCTGAAGACATGCCTGTCGTTGAATCTCCATCCGTGCAGGCAGCGATGAGCGAAGGCACGCTGGTGGTGCAGACGCTGGAGCGTCCGCTGCGCCCGGGCGAGGTCTCGCTCGACGAGCTCGAGCGCGCCTTCCGCGAGACCGACATTGAAGTCGCAGCGCCTGCGCCCGCGCCGGTCGCGAAGCCCGCAGCCGAGCCGGCCGAGGCTGCAAAGAAGCCGGCCCGCAAGGCCGCCGCCGAGGATGCTGTCCAGGAGGGCGACAAGATCGCCAACCAGTCGATCCGGGTCAACGTCGACACCCTCGAACACCTCATGACCATGGTCTCCGAGCTGGTGCTGACCCGCAACCAGCTTTTGGAGATCTCACGCCGCAACGAGGACACCGAGTTCAAGGTGCCGCTGCAGCGGCTCTCCAACGTCACCGCCGAGCTGCAGGAAGGCGTCATGAAGACGCGCATGCAGCCGATCGGCAATGCCTGGCAGAAGCTGCCGCGCATCGTCCGAGATCTCTCCGGCGAACTCGGCAAGCAGATCGAGCTCGAGATGCACGGCGCCGACACCGAGCTCGACCGCCAGGTGCTCGACCTGATCAAGGATCCGTTGACGCACATGGTGCGCAACTCCGCCGATCATGGCCTGGAGACCACCGCCGAGCGGGTCGCTAGCGGCAAGCCCGAGCAGGGCACCATTCGCCTGTCCGCCTATCACGAGGGCGGCCACATCATCATCTGCATCGCCGACAATGGCCGCGGGCTCAACACCGAGCGGATCAAGGCCAAGGCGCTCCAGAACGGTCTCGTCACCGAGGCTGAACTGGAGAAGATGACCGAGGCCCAGATCCACAAGTTCATCTTCGCGCCGGGCTTCTCGACCGCCGCGCAAGTGACCTCGGTGTCCGGCCGCGGCGTCGGCATGGACGTGGTGCGCACCAATATCGACCAGATCGGCGGCACCATCGACATCAAGAGCGTGGCCGGCGAGGGCGCCTCGGTCACCATCAAGATCCCGCTGACCTTGGCGATCGTCTCCGCCTTGATCGTGGAAGCCGGCGGCGACCGCTTTGCAATTCCCCAATTGTCCGTGGTCGAGCTGGTGCGCGCGCGCGCCAACTCCGAGCACCGCATCGAGCGGATCAAGGACACCGCGGTGCTGCGGCTGCGCAACAAGCTGCTGCCGCTGATCCATCTGAAGAAGCTGCTCAAGATCGACGATGGCGCGACCACCAGCGATGCCGAGAACGGCTTCATCGTGGTCACTCAAGTGGGCAGCCAGACCTTCGGTATCGTGGTCGACGGCGTGTTCCACACCGAGGAGATCGTGGTCAAGCCGATGTCCACGAAACTGCGGCACATCGACATGTTCTCCGGCAACACCATTCTGGGCGATGGCGCCGTGATCATGATCATCGACCCCAACGGGATCGCCAAGGCGCTCGGCGCGTCCGGCTCCTCGGCCCATGACATGGCCGACGACAATGCCGCGGCGCATGCCTCGAGCGGCGAGCAGCTCACCTCGCTGCTGGTGTTCCGCGCCGGCTCGAGCCAGCCCAAGGCGGTGCCGCTCGGCCTCGTCACGCGGCTGGAGGAGATCGCAACCGACAAGATCGAGCTCTCGAACGGCCGCTACATGGTGCAGTACCGCGAGCAGCTGATGCCGCTGGTGCAGATGATAGGCGTCGAGGTGCAGACGCAAGGCGCGCAGCCGATCCTGGTGTTCGCCGACGACGGCCGCTCGATGGGGCTCGTGGTCGACGAGATCATCGACATCGTCGAGGAGCGACTCAACATCGAGGTCGCGGGCTCCCAGGACGGCATTTTGGGTTCGGCCGTGATCAAGGGCCAGGCCACCGAGGTGATCGACGTCGGCCACTTCCTGCCGATGGCGTTTGCCGACTGGTTCTCGCGCAAGGAGATGCGCCCGTCGGCTTCGGCGCAGTCGGTGCTGCTGGTCGATGACTCAGCGTTCTTCCGCAACATGCTGGCGCCGGTGCTGAAGGCCGCCGGCTACAAGGTGCGGACCGCGGGAGGCGCGCAGGAAGGGCTCGCGGCGCTGCGCTCGGGGCAGGCCTTCGACGTCGTGCTGACCGACATCGAGATGCCCGAGATGAACGGCTTTGAGTTCGCCGAGAACATCCGGAGCGACCACAACCTCATCGGGCTGCCGATCATCGCGCTGTCGGCGATGGTGTCGCCGGCGGCGATCGAGCGCGGCCGGCAGGCCGGCTTCCACGACTATGTCGCCAAGTTCGACCGTCCCGGGCTGATCGCGGCGCTGAAAGAGCAGACCGCCGAACTGCGCCGCGCCGCTTAGAGGAAACGAGAGTGATGACCAGCAAGACCGAGACCAGTGAAGGCGCGATGGCCGAATACGTCACCGCCGTGATCGGCGGCCAGCTGTTCGGCCTACCGATCTCGCGGGTGCAGGACGTGTTCATGCCGGAGCGGCTGACGCGGGTACCGCTGGCCTCCAGCGAGATCGCCGGCGTGCTCAATCTGCGCGGCCGCATCGTCACCGTGATCGACATGCGCGCCCGGCTTGGCCTGCCGAAGGCCGACGACGGCACGCCGCCGATGGCGGTCGGCGTCGACCAGCGCGGCGAATCCTATGGCCTCTTGATCGACCAGATCGGCGAGGTGCTGCGGTTGCCCAACGACGGCCGCGAGGACAACCCGGTCAACCTCGACCCCCGCATGGCCAGGCTCGCCGGCGGTGTTCACCGCCTCGACGGACAGCTCATGGTCGTCCTCGATATCGATCGCGTGCTCGAACTGGTGCCTGATGCCAAAGCGGCCTGAGACGGGCCGACAGAATCGAAGAACTGAAACATCCCACCGGGGATGAGGAAGTAGAGGTCGCAGATGAGAACGTGTCTTGTTGTCGATGACTCAAGCGTCATTCGCAAGGTTGCCCGCCGTATCCTGGAAGGGCTCGATTTCCAGATCGTCGAGGCCGAGGACGGCGCCAAGGCGCTCGAGGCCTGCAAGCGCGCGATGCCCGAGGCCGTGCTGCTCGACTGGAACATGCCGGTGATGGACGGCTACGAGTTCCTCGGCAATCTCCGCCGCATGCCCGGCGGCGATCAGCCCAAGGTCGTGTTCTGCACCACCGAAAATGACGTCGCGCATATCGCACGCGCGCTGCATGCCGGTGCCAACGAATACATCATGAAGCCGTTCGACCGGGACATCGTCACTGCGAAGTTCCAGGAAGTCGGCTTGATTTAACTCTACGTTCGATCCGGCGGCAGAAGCCTTCGGCTCAACGGTTGTTGTGCGTCGTGTTGCGTCGCTGGTGAAGTCATGAGTGTTGCGTTGACAAGTACTGCGGTCCCGACATCGACCCGTTCCGACAAGGTGCGGGTGATGGTCGTTGACGATTCCGTGGTCATCCGAGGGATGATCTCGCGCTGGATCGGCGCCGAGCCCGACATGGAGGTCGTGGCCTCGCTGCGCACCGGCCTCGATGCCGTCAACCAGCTCGAGCGCTTCAACCCCGACATTGCGGTGCTCGATATCGAGATGCCCGACCTCGACGGCATCTCGGCGCTGCCGCAGCTGCTGGCGAAGAAGCGCGACCTCGTCATCATCATGGCCTCGACGCTGACCCGCCGCAACGCGGAGATCAGCCTGAAGGCGCTCTCGCTCGGCGCGTCCGACTACATTCCGAAGCCGGAGAGCACGCGCGAGGCGACCGCTGCGGAAACCTTTCGTCACGACCTGATCCAGAAGATCCGTCATCTCGGCGCCAAGGCGCGGCGCAGCCCGGTCCATACGACGGCGAGCCCGCCGCTCGCGCCGGGGCACGACAAGCCGCGCACGGGGCTGGCCCCCGCCGCAGCACCCGCGCAGGTCGTGCGCCGCTCGTTCGGCCTGCTGCAGCCGAAGGTGCTGCTGATCGGCTCCTCCACCGGCGGCCCGCAGGCGCTGATGTCGCTGGTCGCAGAGATCGGCCCTGTGATCGATCGCGTCCCGGTGCTGATCACCCAGCACATGCCACCGACCTTCACCACCATTCTCGCCGAGCATCTGGCGCGCACCAGCAAGCGGCCGGCGCATGAGGGGGTCGACGGCGAGAGCATCAGGCCGGGTCAGATCTATCTGGCGCCGGGCGGACGCCACATGCGGATCGCCCGCCACGGCATCGATGCCACGATCGCGCTCGACGACGGGCCGCCGGTCAATTTCTGCAAGCCTGCGGTCGATCCGATGTTCACCTCCGCGATCGATGTCTGGCAGGGCAGCATCATGTCGGTGATCCTGACCGGCATGGGCTCCGACGGCATGCGCGGCGGCAAGGACATCGTCGCCGCCGGCGGCAGCGTGATCGCCCAGGATGAAGCGAGCAGCGTGGTGTGGGGCATGCCTGGTGCGGCGGTCAATGCCGGCATCTGCGCGGCCGTGCTGCCGCTCAATCAGATCGCACCGAAGCTTGTTCGCGTGTTTGCGGGAGACCGTTCGTGACGCCGCTGGACTACGAGTATCTGCGTAAGCTGCTGAAGGAACGTTCCGGCCTCGATCTGTCGGCCGACAAGCAATATCTCGTCGAGAGCCGCCTGCTGCCCTTGGCGCGCCGGTCGAATCTTGCCGGCATTCCCGAGCTCGTCCAGAAAATGAAGGCCGGCGCCGAGGTGCTGACGTCGGAGGTGGTCGAGGCGATGACCACCAACGAGACCTTCTTCTTTCGCGACAAGATCCCGTTCGATCATCTCAAGGAAGCGGTGCTGCCGGCGCTGGCGCAGGCCCGTGCCGCGCGGCGCAGCTTGCGCGTCTGGTGCGCGGCCTCGTCGACCGGGCAGGAGCCCTATTCGATCGCGATGCTGCTGAAGGAAATGACCGCGCTGTTCGCCGGCTGGCGCATCGAGATCATCGCCACCGACCTGTCGCAGGCGGTGCTGGAAAAGTCGAAGGCCGGCCTGTTCAGCCAGTTCGAGGTGCAGCGCGGCCTGCCGATCCAGCTGCTGGTCAAGCACTTCGTGCAGAAGGGCGAGCTCTGGCAGCTCAACGCCGATATCCGCGGCATGGTGCAGCATCGCCAGCTCAATCTGCTGCAGGACATTTCGCATCTCGGCACCTTCGACGTGATCTTCTGCCGCAACGTGCTGATCTATTTCGATCAGCAGACCAAGGCAGGCATCTTCGGCAAGATCTCCCGGATGCTCGAGACCGACGGCGTGCTGGCGCTTGGCGCGGCTGAATCCGTGGTCGGCATCACCAATTTGTTCAGGCCCTATCCGGACCGTCGCGGGCTCTATCAGCCCAGCACCGCGCCAGTCGCGCGCGCCGGCGCCGCGCATGTGCTGAAGGCGGTCGCGTCGGCTGCGCGTTGAGCTGGATCTTCCGAATTGGCAGCGCGATACTGCCAATACCGTCATCCTGAGGAGCGCGTAGCGCGTCTCGAAGGATGAACGGCCACCGGCCGGGCCGTCGATCCTTCGAGACGCCGCTGCGCGGCTCCTCAGGATGACGGGACAAAGATTCTCGACGTCCTCACAAAATCGCGTGCGGCAGGAAGCGCGAGGTGTTGCCGGTGATCTGTTCAGGCCCTACCCCGACCGGCGCGGGCTATCAGCCCAGCACCGCTCCAGTCGCGCGCGCCGGCGCCGCGCATGTGCTGAAGGCGGTCGCGTCCGCGGCGCGGTGAGCTGGATCTTCCGAATTGGCAGCGCGATACTGCCAATACCGTCATCCTGAGGAGCGCGTAGCGCGTCTCGAAGGATGAACGGCCACCGGCCGGGCCGTCGATCCTTCGAGACGCCGCTGCGCGGCTCCTCAGGATGACGGTGCAAGGGCTATGATCGTCTCATCGAGTCTGAGCTACAAAATCGCGTGCGGCAGGAAGCGCGATGCGTTGCCGGTTATCGGGTTCTCGTCCTCGCGGATCGAGAGCCCGCAGGGCGTGTGGTCGACCAGCCAGCTTCCGAGCACGGGGTACTGCCCGGAGAAATTCGGCAGCGGCGCGAGGGCCTGCCGGATGAAGCCCTCGGCGCCGTAGGGACCTTCTTCCGCGACCAGCGTGATGCCGGCGCTGACCAGCTCGACATTGGCGCCTTCGCGCGAATAGATCGGCTTGCGCACGAACGAGGTGCCGAGCTGCGCGGCCTGCGGGTCGTCCTCGAAATAGGCCGGCAGCAAATTGGGGTGGTTCGGGAACAGCTCCCACAACAGCGGCAGGATGCCCTTGTTGGACAGGATCGCCTTCCAGGGCGGCTCGATCCATTGCGTCGGCGCCGAGCTGAGGTTCTTGCCGAACGCATCGTGGAACATCCATTCCCATGGATAGAGCTTGAAGGCGAGCGCGATCGGGCTTTCGTCGAGGTCGACGAACTGGCCGTCACTGCGCAGTCCGATCTGTTCGATGTCGAGCAGCGTGGTCTTCAGCCCGGCCTGCGCCGCGGTGTCCTCGAGATAGGCGAGCGTGCCGGCATCCTCGGCATTGCCGGTCAGCCCGGTGAGATGCAGCGGCTGGGTCGCGCCGATCGTCTTCCAGGCCTCGATCAGCGCCTCGTGGATCGAGTTGAACTGGTCGGCGCGCTTCGGGATGATGTTGCGTTCGATCGCCTGTTCGAGCCAGGTCCATTGAAACACCGCGGCCTCGAAGATCGAGGTCGGTGTGTCGGCATTGTATTCGAGCAGCTTGGCCGGGCCGCCGCCGCTGAATTTGAGGTCGAGCCGGCCGTAGAGGCTCGGGTCCTCGCGCCGCCAGCTCGCCGCGATCAGGTCCCAGAACGCTTCCGGTATCTTCAGCCGGCGCAGATATTGTTCATCCTTGACCGCGCGTCCGGCGAGCTCGAGGCACATCGCGTCGATCTCGCCGGTCGGCGCCTCGATATCGCGCTCGATCTCGTCGAGCGTGAAGGCGTAATAGGCGCGCTCGTCCCAGTAACGTTCGCCGTCGATGGTGTGGAAGGTGAAGCCGGCGCTTTCGGCAGTTGCCTGCCAATCGTCGCGCTCGGAACATGCGATGCGTTGCATGAAGGGATCCGTGATCTTCAGACGATGCGCGTCAGCTCGCTGTCAGCCGCCGCCATGTGGGGGACCGTTGTCGTAGCGGGCGATGGTGCGTGGCGCGCCGCCGAAGCCGCCGGAAGGTGATATCTGCTCGGGCTTCCGCTTGGCCTTGTGCCCCGCGTGGTGATGACTGCGGGCATGGCCTGGCGTCAGGCCCATCGAGGCTGCGCCGATCGCGACGCTTCCCATCAGTTTCAGCCAGACCCGTCGCGAGCGTTTCATGGACGCGATCCTTGCCTTCTGCGGAGCCGCGCCGAGTGTCCGTCAGCTCCGATCGCCGGGCAAGCGAAAGCGCATGACGACACGGCAAAGTGCTTGTCAGCCACCGCCGAAGCCGAACGCATGCGCGAACGAGCCGAAGCCGCCGCGGCTGACCGACGAGCTTGACGATGAACTCGACGAGGATGAAGAGCCGCCTGATGAGGAGCTGCCGCTGTAGAAGCTGCTGTGCGATGAGCCGCCGCCGCCCGACCCGGACGACGAACTGCGCGGCGCGCAGTCGGCGCCGGGTTGCAGGCCGGCCGGCGTGGTCACGCCCGGTGGCGGCTGGATGGGCTGGCAATTCTGCCGCGGCATCAGCGCGTAGGCGCCGCCGCCGACCGCGAGCGTGCCCATCATCAGCAGCGCGACATGATTGGAGCGCTTGGAAGGCGGCTCCGGCCGCGTCGCCACCGCCGGCACGCTTGGCCGCCGTTTGCCGAATTCCGGATTTGGTTTGCGCGCCATGGTTTGGTTCAGTGGCTCAGTAGATCATGCAGGCCGCGTTCAGCGCGCCTGCGGCCAGCGAGGACAGTCCGAGCCAGATCGCCGCCGCCATTTCGCCGGAGGCGATCCGCGCCGACAGGTTCGGCACCGGGATCTTCACGATGTAATAGACGATGATCTGCACGATCAGCGCGATGATGCTCCAGATCAGGCAGTCCACCACATTGGCGGAATGGGCGATGGCGCTGACCACCGGCAGCACGAAGCCGAGCAGGCTGAGACCGAGGGCAATCGCTGCCGCCGGATCGTTGTCGCGGATCAGCTGGAATTCGTCATGCGGGGTGACGCGGGTGTAGACGAAGAGGTAGGCGACCACGGCGATCAGCGCCGTGCAGAAATAGACCAGGAACGCCGGCAGGCCGGCGAGGGATTGCAGGATCATGTGATGCGCCCGAACAGCCCTAGATGGTCATCCTATAGCTGATTGGTCGCGGTTCGCGAAGCTTCGGTTCGATCTGGCCTGTGGGCTCCGGTGGCCGCGGACGGCCGCCGGAAAATTGCTGCGCGAGGATGTGAGCCGCTTCACAGCGGCCCTCGCGATGGTCGTCTATACGATATGCAACCAGAAGTGCATGTCGAGAAATGGGCTCGGTGATCCCGATGACGACCAGTTTTGGCAACGACATCCTGCCGATGTTTCGACCGGGCGACATCGCCTGCATGACGGCTAAGGGCGTTCGGCTCGGCGACGCCGGGTGGATCTGCGATCCGGCCGGCAATGATGACTTTGCCGATCACGCCAACGCACGCCGCGTCTTCGCTGCGCTGTCGTCCGGCTTCATGCCGCCCGGTCACCGATGGTCGCAGGACGCGCTCGATGTCTATGCGAGCTGGATAGGGGACGGATTCCAACCTTGAACCCCAACCTTGAATCCAATGTGGAGAGCAAGATGAGAAGGTCGATCGATACGCTGCTCGTCTGTGGTCTGCTTGTGCTTCCCGCCCTTCCGGCCGCGGCGCAATCCTCGCCGAATCCCGCGATGACCGCGCCCGATCAGGTCGCCTGGCAGCTCTTCATCCAGGCCAACGGCCGCGCCGGCGGCAGCAATTCGACGTTCGAGACCTGGGCAAGCGATACCGATCTGTTCCAGCCCAATCCGCAGTTCCCGGCGGCTCCGACGCCGCCGTCGCTGCGTCCGCCGATCCTGCCGCAGGTGGCGCGCGAAGGCGTGCAGCAGAGCGGCGGGTTGCTGCCGGCGCTGCCGCCGGGCGCCGCGCAGGGGCAGATGGAGGAGACGCGTCACAACAAGCCGACGTTCGACTTCATCGTCCAGAACAACCTCTACAAGCTGTCGGGCGTGAAGGCCGCATTCGGCAAGGCGCTGTCGTTTCCGGTCGATTCCATCGAGGTGAAGGGAAATTGGCTGCCGGTCAGCGACATTCCGCAATTCACCAACAACAAGGTGACGGTGGCGCAGGTGCCGCAGCTCTATCACGTCAACAGCGCCGCCGGCGTGCAATACGCCCTGGTCTCGATGCATGTGATCAGCAAGCAGGTGCCGAACTGGACCTGGGCGACATTCGAGCACCGCTTCAATCCGAACCGCTGCGACATCATCGGCTGTCGTGACAATTTCGGCGCGCAGACCGCGTTCGTGCCGTCGAACCGGACCGCCGGCCAGGGCTATCCGGATTGCGTGAAGACGGCCGCGCTGACGGCGTTGCTGTCGAGCGCGGATATCGATCCGGTCTACAACAACTACTGCCTGAAGGGGTCGCAGGTGGATTTCGTGGACAATGTCGGGCTCGACATCAGGGTCGGCAATTCCGTCACCGAGGACGGCTTCGTCGCGACGTCGTCCTGCATCACCTGCCACGGCCGCGCGGCCTTCAAGGCGGACGGCACGCCGGCGTCGCAGGCGGGATTCCTGTCGTTCGGTCCGAATGGCCCGGTTGCTCCGCTCGGGCCGCTGCTGCCCGAATGGTACTGGAAATTCTCGGGCCAGCCGCCGATCTTCGAAGGCAAGCCGGCTCTCACGCGCATCGCGACCGCGGCCGACTTCGTGTGGTCGATCCCGTTCTGCGCCTACGACGATACGCAGAATCCGGCGCAGCCGAGCCCATGTGCCGGAAAGTGAGACCGCACTGATGGCAGGCAGCCGCGAGCGCAGGGTTCCGCTTGCCGGCAGCAACCGCGCCGCGCCGGTCGATGCGACGCTGGTTGGCGATGTCGATCCCGACGAGCGGATCCCCATCGTGGTCTATGTGAAGCGGCGCACCCCCGACCAGTTTCCGCCGGGCAGCGCCGGTGATCTGGCCCGGCTCGCTGGGCCGATCACGCGGCACCAGCTCGCGACCCAGCGCCACCGCAGCCATGCGCGCGCCATCGCCCGTGTGGTGCGGCTGGCGGCAGAGCGGGGCTTGACCGTCGGCCGCAGCGATCCCGTCGCGCGCACGGTCGAGCTGGAAGGCACCGCGCGGCAGATGGCCGAGATCTTCGGCGCGACGCTTCGCACCTACCGCGACGGCGAGCGCACGTTTCGCGCCCGCGTCGGCGGCCTGACGGTGCCGGCCGAGATCGCGCCATGGACCCGCGCCATTCTCGGCTTCGATCAGCGGCCGCTGCGGACCAGGACGCCGCTTGTGCAGGCCCAGGCGGACACTGGCAGCGGCAGCGGGCTGTGGCCGACCGACATCGCGGCCCTCTACGGCATTCCGCTGGATCGCGACGTGTCGTCGATCTGTGTCGGCATCATCGCTCTCGGCGGTGGCTATCTCGCGAGCGATCTCGCCAGGGCGGTGGCCGGCATGAACCGGCCGCCGCCGGTGGTCGTGAATGTGCCGCCGACCGGCAATGATGGCAGCTTCGGCAGCAACGATGTCGCCGACCAGGAGATCGCGCTCGACCTCCAGGTGCTCGCCGGCCTGCTGCCGCAGGGCAAGATCGTGGTCTACTTTGCCGAGAACTCCGCCGCCGGTCTGACGGACGCGATCCATCAGGCGGTGTTCGATGAAGTGCATGCGCCTCAGGTGGTCTCCGTCAGCTGGGGCAGTGCCGAGAAATACTGGACCGAGCCGGGGCGAGACGCGATGCAGGCGGTGCTGGCCGATGCCGCCCGGCTGCGCGTCAGCGTGCTGTTCGCCTCTGGCGATCAGCTCGCGACGAGCGGCCTGACCGACGGCAAGCTCCATGTCTGGTTTCCCGCCTCGAGCCCCTATGCGACGAGTTGCGGGGGCACGCAGCCCGTGCTTGCCGCGGGCAATGGGTCGGCTGCAGCGGAGGCGGTCTGGAATGCCGGTGCGGTCGGCACCGGCGGCGGCATCAGCGACGCGTTTCCCGTCCCCGACTATCAGTCGCATTTGACGCTGCCGAAATCGCAGAACGACGGTGCTATCAGGCGCGGCGTTCCGGACGTCGCCTGCGCGGCCGCGGCAAGCCCGGGCTATCGGATCATCGTCAACGGACAGGCGATGGCGATGAGCGGGACCAGCGCCGCGACGCCGCTATGGGCTGCCCTGGTCGCAATAGCCGTCGCCGCGCGCGGCGAGCAGATCGGCTTTCTCAACGCCGCGCTTTATTCCAATCCCGGCGCATTCCGTGCGGTCGTGCAGGGCAACAACCGCGTCGGCGGCAAGGGCTACGATGCCGGCCCCGGCTGGAGCGCCTGCACCGGGCTCGGCGTTCCGAAAGGCGCGGATCTGCTCGCCGCCCTGACCGCGATCCCGGTGGCGTAACTTCCCAAACAAAAACCCCGCCATTCGCGGCGGGGTTCAGGAGGTTTGCTCAAGAAGGCGAAGCGTCAGGCGGGAATGCGCTCGTCGGCCTCGTGCGGCTCGCGCAGCACATAGCCGCGGCCCCACACGGTCTCGATGAAGTTGCGGCCCTCGGAGGCGTTGGCGAGCTTCTTGCGGAGCTTGCAGATGAAGACGTCGATGATCTTCAGCTCCGGCTCATCCATGCCGCCGTAGAGATGGTTGAGGAACATTTCCTTGGTGAGCGTGGTGCCCTTGCGGAGCGAGAGCAGCTCCAGCATCTGGTATTCCTTGCCGGTGAGGTGCACGCGCTGACCGCCGACCTCGACCGTCTTGGTGTCCAGATTGACCACGAGATCGCCGGTCTGGATGACCGACTGGGCGTGACCCTTGGAGCGGCGCACGATCGCGTGGATGCGGGCGACCAGCTCGTCCTTGTGGAAGGGTTTGGTCATGTAGTCGTCGGCGCCGACGCCGAGACCCTTGACCTTGTCCTCGATGCCGGCGAGGCCGGAGAGGATCAGAATGGGGGTTTTGATCTTCGAAACCCGGAGCTGCTTGAGCACGTCGTAGCCGGACATGTCGGGCAGGTTGAGGTCGAGCAGGATGATGTCGTAGTCGTAAAGCTTGCCGAGATCGACGCCTTCTTCACCGAGATCCGTCGTGTAGACGTTGAAACTCTCGGATTTGAGCATCAATTCGATCGACTGCGCGACGGCGCTATCATCTTCAATCAGCAAAACGCGCATGCCAGTCCCCTATAGTCGCCGCTCCGGGCGTCAGGTCGGCCGCACTTGCGGCACTCACAAAACGCCTTTGAACAACTGATTCGGATCCTGACGAGATATGGTTAACAAAAACTGATTCCTCGACGCAAGCTCTAACCGTGCAATTTTTGTCGAATCGCCCTAAGATATTGCGTAGAAGAAGCTTTTCCTAACCGCGCTCGTTCAGTTTCCACATTAAGAGCCGGGCCTAACCGACTCTCGCGACTCGCCCTTCTTCTGATGGGCGAGCGACCTCAGTCACCAAAGACAGTGACGCAATGATTAATGATGCGGGTAAACACGAAGTTAAGCGGCCGGCGCAAAATTGCGGAAACTTAAGGTTTTCGCAATGAAGGCGCTCGCGGAGCAGATCGGGGACATCGACGGCGTCAATATTTATGGCCGTGTGGTCGGCGTCCGCGGGCTCATGGTCGAGATCGCCGGCCCGATTCACGCGATGTCGGTCGGCGCCCGCATCGTGATCGACGTCGGCGCCGGCCGCTTCATCCCGGCCGAGGTGATCGGCTTCTCCGGCGAGAACGCGGTGGTGATGCCGTTCGGCGGGCTCGATGGCGTCAGGCGCGGTTGCCGCGCCGTGATCGCCAACGCGGCGAGCCAGGTGCGGCCGTCGCCGGCCTGGCTCGGCCGCGTCGTCAATGCGATGGGCGAACCGATCGACGGCAAGGGTCCGCTGCAACAGGGCGCCTCGCCGATGTCCTACCGCAACTCGCCGCCGCCGGCACATTCGCGCAGGCGGGTCGGTCCGCCGCTCGACCTCGGCGTGCGCGGTCTTAATACTTTCCTGACCTGCTGCCGCGGCCAGCGGCTGGGCATCTTCGCGGGCTCCGGCGTCGGCAAGTCGGTGCTGCTGTCGATGCTGGCGCGCAATGTCGATGCCGCGATCTCGGTGATCGGGCTGATCGGCGAACGCGGCCGCGAGGTGCAGGAATTCCTCCAGGAGGATCTCGGCGAGGAGGGGCTGGCGCGCTCGGTCGTGGTGGTCGCCACATCGGACGAGCCGGCGCTGATGCGGCGCCAGGCGGCGTATCTGACCCTCGCCATCGCGGAGTATTTCCGCGACGAGGACCGGGACGTGCTGTGCCTGATGGACTCGGTGACGCGCTTTGCGATGGCGCAGCGCGAGATCGGCCTTTCGGCGGGCGAGCCGCCGACCGCCAAGGGCTACACGCCGACCGTGTTCACCGAATTGCCGAAGCTGTTGGAGCGGGCAGGGCCGGGCACCGGCGTCGGCACCATCACCGCGATCTTCACCGTGCTGGTCGACGGCGACGATCACAATGAGCCGATCGCGGACGCGGTGCGCGGCATCCTCGACGGCCATATCGTGATGCAGCGGGCGATCGCCGAGCGCGGCCGCTATCCCGCGGTCAACATCCTCAAGTCGGTCTCGCGCACCATGCCGCGGTCCGCCGACCCCGACTTCCTGCCCTTCATCAACAAGGCGCGGCAGGTGATGGCGACCTATGCCGACATGGAGGAACTGATCCGGCTCGGCGCCTACCGGCCGGGTTCCAGCCCCGAGGTCGACGAGGCGATCCGGCTGCACGAACCCTTGGAAAGCTTCCTGCGCCAGGCCAAGGACGAGGCGACCAGCCTGGGCGACGGCTACCGGCAACTCGCTCAAATCCTGTCGGGTTTGGAAACGGAACGCTAACTTTGTCAGGCCATCATCCCCGGCACACCATAGCTATGCCGGTGGGGCCCAGGGGGGAGCCGGTTCTGTCCCGCGTTCATAATTGGGACTTCTGGGGAGTATGAGTCGATGAAGTCACGTGAAACGCTGATCCGCCTGAAGAAGTTTCAGGTCGATGAAAAGCGCCGTCGGGTTACCCAGATCGAAGGCATGATCGCCGACTTCCAGCGCATGTCCGTCGAGCTCGAGCGCGAGATCCAGACCGAGCAGGAGCGCGCCGGGATCAATGATCCCTCGCACTTCGCCTATCCGACCTACGCCAAGGCCGCGATCCAGCGCCGCGAGAACCTGACCCGTTCGGCCGACGAGCTGCGTGCCCAGCTCGACGACGCCAAGGCGCTGCTGTCGGAAGCCTTCGAGGAGCTGAAGAAGGTCGAGTTGCTCGACGAGCGCGACCAGGCGCGCGAACGCGCGGAGGAGAGCGCCCGCGAGCAAGCCGACATGGATTCGATCGGCCTGATGCGGGCCCGTCTCGGCGTCATCGCCTGATATCTCGCTCCCTCCGCTGACCATCTTGAGAGCCCGGGCCGATCGCCCGGGCTTTTTGCTGGGTGCTGTCCACAAGCCGGCCTCTTGTCGGCCACTGTCCGTAGCGGGTGAAGATGTCGTGTTTTTGTAGCTCGTGATCTGTCGCCTTCGTTTCAGATTTGCAGGGGAGCCGGAAGGCGGGGACGGCTTTCCCTGATTGATCATGCCATGGCTGTTGCGGCGGTTTTAGCCCTCCGGGTCGGTTTCTTTGTTCGACTTGAAGCCCGTTTCTCCGCCCCGACCCGCGCTGTCTCGACGGCGGCGCGCGCAGGAGCGGTCAAGGACGCGCGCTTGCGCGCCCGCAAGGGCTTGTCCTTGACGGCTCCGAGCACGCTGCCAGGCTGAGGCGCGTCGGGGCTGATCTGGTGTCCGTTGGCGCTGAACATCGCCAACCGATGCGGTCCGAGGAACACGCTGACGGTGCCATCGGGATACTCATGTAGGCGCACCACAGCCTTGACGAAGTGAGGCCTGAGCCGGCTCTGCGGCAGCTGCAGCCGCCGACCGTTCCATGCAACGGTATTATCGTTGGCGACGGTTCGCTCCTCGATCACGCACAGCGCCTCGCGCCAGGCCTCATGGCGGTCGGCCACGAATGCCGTGCCGTCCTGTTCGGGCTTGATCGCAAACGCGGCGTTGTGCCCGGCGATGTAATGCGTCTTCAGCCACGTGTTGGCGGCTTCGAGCGTCGTGATCCCGGCAAGCCGCAGCTCCTTCGGCAGCCGATCCTGCAACGTGCCGAACACCCGCTCGGAGCGCCCGCGCGCCTGCGGCGAATAGGCTGCGATATGCTCGATCCCAAGATGCGACAAAGCCCGTCCCACCTGGGTTTGTTGCGTCTTGGAGACCTTCTCGCCAGCTTTTGGGGTCAGGAAATAATGGCTGCCGCGGTCGGTGTAGAGCGCGCAGAACAGGCCGTGCTCGCCAATCACTTCGCGCAAGGCCTGGAAGGTCGAGGCCGTTCCTTCTTCCTCGACCAGCACCATCGAGTAGATCTCGCTGGTCGCATCGTCCATCGTGACGATCAGGTCCTTCGCGGGCAGACCTTCGATCCAGACGTGGCGCGATCCGTCCTGGTGCAGCAGCATGCCCCGAAGCGGCCGGCGTGGGCGCTTCTTGCGGTGCGCCGAACGCTTCGGCGCCTTCCGCACCAACCCCGCCGCGTGCAAGGCCAGCTTGGTCACCGTATAGCCCAGCATATAGTCATGCCGCTTTTGCAGCTGCTCGTGGAAATGCTTCACCGTGAAGTCCGCGTACTTGTCCCGGAACAGCCCCAGCATCCGCTCCAGTTCTTCCTCCGGCGCCCGCCTCGGCGAGCGCTGACCCATCCGCCGGTCGACAAGCCCGTCATCGCCCTCCGCCTCAAAGCGTTCTGCCCAACGTTGAAAGGTCCGCACGCTGATCCCCAGAACCTCTGACGCCGCCTCCTGCGTCAGCTCCTTGGCCTCCGTCCGCTCCAACAAACTTGAAAACCGCATCCGTCGTACACCCTCGTGAATGGATGCCGTGCCCATCGTGCCCCCTTTGTTCCGGGGCACCGAAAACACGACACTTCACGAGCTACAAACAGGCGACAGATCAC
This sequence comes from Bradyrhizobium sp. Pha-3, assembly GCF_042258615.1. GTDB lineage: Bacteria > Pseudomonadota > Alphaproteobacteria > Rhizobiales > Xanthobacteraceae > Bradyrhizobium. Next base: position 2,464,065 of record NZ_CP170152.1, read on the forward strand.
GAGCTACTGACACCTCTTGTCGGCCACTTGGCGGATGGTGCTGTCCCAAAATATGCTACCACCGGTCCAGACCAGATGATGATCGGCGGCGCGGTGGCAATGGGGGCGACGTGGGATGCAGGCTTGGAGGGCGCTGAATGCTGACGCCGGCTGAGCTCGTCTGGCTGATCGCCGCCGTCGCGAAGGGGGATCAGGCCGCCTTTGAGCGGCTGTACGCCGCAACCCGCTCGAAACTCTTTGGCGTCGTACTCCGTATCTTGCGGCGTCAGGACCTCGCCGAGGAGGTCATTCAGGAGGCTTACGTCAAGATCTGGAACAGCGCAGGGCAGTTCAACCCGGCCCTGTCGTCCCCGATCACGTGGATGGCGTCGATCGCGCGCAACCGCGCCATCGATGTGGTGCGCAAGCGAGGCGAGTCCTCGCTGGAAGATGAGCCTGCGGCGATGGAAGTCGCCGCCGACTCGCCCGATCCGCTGGCGCGACGGGAAATGACGGAAGAGTTGAAGCGGTTGCTGGAGTGCGTCGGTCGTCTGGAGCCCGATCGTCAGAAGCTCGTGCTGCTCGCCTATTACAACGGCTGGAGCCGCGAGCAGCTCGCCGCAAAGTTCGAGACACCGGTGAACACGGTGAAGACCTGGCTGCGCCGCAGCCTGATGGATATCCGGGAGTGTCTTGGACTCTGATTGATGGCCTATAGCGAAGACCATATCGCGCTCGCCGCGGAATATGCGCTCGGTACGCTCGATGCCGACGAGCGCGTGCAGGTCGAGACCATGATGGCCGTCGACACCGAGTTCGCAGCGCTCGTGCACGCCTGGGAGTTCAGGCTCGGGCCGCTGAACCAGATGGTCGGCCTGGTCGAGCCGCGCCCGGTGGTCTGGGAAAACATCAAGGCGGCGATCGGCCATGCCGGCGCGCCGCAGGCGCCGCTGGTGCTGCCCGAGACGCCGGCCGCGACGGTGACGCCGCCACCTTCGCCAATAACCGACGATCCCGAATTCGGTTCGGCGTTCGATCCGGAGCCTTCGCAGGCACCCGAGATCCGGAGGCTGCCCGAGACCCGACAGCCACGGGTCATCTTCGACGAACGCAACGTGACCGCGCTTGCGAGCCGCGTGAAACGCTGGCGCGGCATCGCATCGGCCGCGACCGCGATCGCGGCCGCGCTGTTGGTCACGCTCGGCTTGCAGATTTACCGGCCGGACGCCTTGCCGAATGCGATCCGTCCGAAGCCGCGCATCCAGACCGTGGAAGTGAAGACGCCGGCGCCGGTGCTCGCGCCGTCGGCGCAGTATGTCGCGCTGTTGCAGGGACAGAATGGCGGGCCGGCCTTCATCATGACGATCGACGGCGCGACCAAGAATTTCACCGTGCGAAAGGTCGGCGCTCCGTCGGAGCCCGGCAAGAGCTTTGAGCTCTGGCTGATCTCCGACAAGCTGCCGCAGCCGCGCTCGCTCGGCGTGATCGGCGCCGATGATTTCACCGCGCGTCCGGTGCTGTCGGGTTACGATCCCGACGTGATCAACGGCGCCACCTACGCGGTGACCGTCGAGCAGGCCGGCGGTTCGCCGAATGGCCAGCCGACCTCGGCGCCGATCTTCACCGGCAAGCTGATCGAGACCGTGCCGGGCGGCTCGGGCACGCCGCGGTAGTCCCAAGCGAGGCCATCCGAAAAGTGCTTGAGGCCGCGAGCTGCGTCCCATCGATTGCGACCTCGCGGATCAATCGCGGAACAGCTCATGCATGAGCGTAATCGCCTCCGGGCCATATCCGACCGAGCCCACCGGTATCTTGCCGCCGATCGCCTCGATCACCTGCGCCGTCCAAACCGGACCGAAGCCGCCGCACAGTTCAAGCAACTGAACGCCTTCCCCAACCAGTTCCTCGGCGACCGCGAGTCCTTGCGACGGCTCGCTGACGCCGATTGCGATCATCTCGAAATGATCTGATTTCATCACCGTACGGTGTTGGGTTGGGTCGAGCCCGCCGCCGGTAACAACGAAGCCAAATTTTGTGAGAGCCACCAGAACGTCTCCTATGGGTCAGAGCTCCGCTGATCGGGCAGCGTGCCTCATCGACTCCCAGATGGCCGACCGGCTATAGTCCTGTCCAATGCGAATTGGGACCTGGTTGAGACTGAATCGGACTGATGCTTGATCTTCAAAGGCTCAGGTACTTTGTCGCTGTCGCGGAGCTGGAGAACGTCGGACGGGCGGCAAAATTGCTGCATCTGACGCAGTCGCCGCTCAGCAGGCAGATTCAGAGTCTCGAAGCTGATCTTGGCGTCATGCTGTTCCAGCGCACCAAGAAGCGGCTCAGGCTGACCACTGCGGGACGCGATCTTCTGGTTGAAGCGAAGGCGTTGCTGTCGCATGGCGCACGGGTCGAAGGTCGCGCACGTGCAATCGCGACGGGGTCGGCTGGCTCGCTCGTGATCGGCTACGTCACCGGTGCGCTGCATGCCGGCGTCCTGGCGCGGTGGTTGAGGACATATTGTCAAGGTGCGCCGGACGTCGAGATCGAGCTGAAGAACTTGCGATCGCACGATCAGCACCGGCAGCTTGTTGCCGGCGAGATCGATATTGGATTCGCGCACGCACCCCCGGGCCAGGACGAGCCGCTGCGATCGAAGCTGATCTACGGGGAAGCATTCAAGCTCGCCGTCCCCAGGGCAAGCAAGTTCGCTGCAGCGCCTTCGGCACGTGCGCTGAGCAAGGCAAAGTTCATCGCGTTGCCGGGATCGAGCGCCGGCGGCGGACGGGGCGAACTCGTCAAGGTATGTCGGTCTGCGGGCTTCGAACCGGATATCCGCTATGAAGCCGCTGATCCCTTGGCCGTACTGGAAATGGTCGGCGCCGGTCTTGGTCTGGCCATTGTGCAAACCAGTCTCGAGCGGATCAAGCCGCGAACCGTGTCATTCGCCGATCTGCCGCCCGGCTTCGACATGACGATGCCGATCCATCTGACATGCGCCGACGCATGCGCACCTGCGGCTGAGAAATTCTTCGGGCTCTCCGTTACGCCTGCTGGCTCGGCCCCATAGCGAGACGCGAACTGCCTGACTGGACGGCGATTTCAATTCGTTCTGGCCGGAAGCGCGTCGGAGGTCCGCACAAAAAAAGAAAACGCCCGTGGGGAGCGGGCGTTTTCGATAGTCAACTTGGGGGTAGTTGGGGGTCTTAAATATCCACGCAGCGACTTTGGGGGGCTGTAAAGAACACTACGTGAATTCGTGAAACTCTCCTGTTAGCGGACCAGCGAGTTGCTCGAGCTCGTGATCGCGACCGGCTTGCCGGCCTTCATGACACGTGCCGTCTGCGTGTAACCCTCGTCCGACGAATTGTGCGCGGTGATGCCGAAACCAGCGACCAGGATACCGGCGACCAAGGCCACGACCACAATCTTCAGGTGCGTCGTACGATCAGCGCTGTAGATCGAGTGGTTCATGGAAGTCTCCTGCCGCCTTCCTGCTCTCAATAAATCTGTCGGTTTGGTCTGCTGCCCGGTTCAACGTCTCGTGCCCCACCAACGTAGGATTTGACGATTCCGTTCCCTAGGGGTCATCACAAGGGCGTGATGAGACGTGATCGGGCGCGATCAAAACCGTCGCCGGCTCCCGAAATCCACATTAACTGAATGTAATATCAGTAGCTTGCCTAGAAACCGGATCATATTACCCCGGATAGGGCCGTTCCGGACTGTTCCATATAAATCAGTTGCCTGTGGCGAGAAAGCACAGGCGAAAACGCAAGTGATTTGCGCCGGCTAGAGCATTTTCAACCGAAGCCTGTCCCGCACTTGATGCGGGATGGACGCCGGTTCGCGTGAAGAAAACGCGTCCAAACAAGAAGCCCTACACGCTGCCGACGGTCTTCAGCCGGGCCCGGGGATGGATCTCGGCCTGCGACAAAACGGTGGTCTGCGAGCGGAACCGTTCCACCAGCGAGCGAACGAACGGCCGGATCGCGGCCGAGGTCACCAGCACCGGCGCCTCGCCCTCGCGCGCCGCCTGCTCGAAGGCGTTGCGCACCGCGGTCATGAATTCCGACAGCTTGGAGGGTTGCATCGCCAGGCTGCGGTCGTCGCCGGTGCCGACGATCGACTCGGCAAACGCCTGTTCCCAGCGCGCCGACAGCGCGATCAGCGGCAGATAGCCGTTCGGCGAGGTGTTCTGGGCGCAGATCTGCCGCGCCAGCCGGGCACGGACATGCTCGACCATGGTGGCGGGATTGCGCGAGAACGCCAGCGCGTCGGCGATGCCCTCGAGGATGGTGGAAAGGTCGCGGATCGAAATCCGCTCGGCGAGCAGCAATTGCAGCACGCGCTGGATGCCCGACACCGTGACCTGGCTCGGCACGATGTCCTTGATCAGCTCGCCCTGCTCCTTCGGCAGGTCCTTCAAGAGCTTCTGCACCTCGCCATAGGACAGCAAGTCCGCCATGTTGGTCTTGAGCAACTCGGTCAGGTGCGTCGACAGCACGGTCGCAGCGTCGACCACGGTGTAGCCCTTCAGCGCAGCCTCTTCCTTCAGACCGGCATCGACCCAGGTCGCCGGCAGGCCGAAGGTCGGTTCGATGGTGTGGATGCCCGGCAGCTGCACCTGGCTGCCGGCGGGATCCATGACCATGAACTGGCTCGGCCAGATCTTGCCGGTGCCGGCGTCGACTTCCTTGATCTTGATGGCGTAGCTGTTGGCCTCGAGCTGCACATTGTCGAGGATACGCACCGCCGGCATCACGAAGCCCATCTCGATCGCGAGCGAACGTCGCAGCGCCTTGATCTGCTCGGTGAGGCGGTCGGTGCCGTCGGGACCGTTGACCAGCGGCAGCAGTGCGTAGCCGAGCTCGATCTTGAGGTCGTCGATCTTCAACGCGGCGGCGATCGGCTCTTCCGCGGCCGCAGCGGCGGCGGCCGCGGCTGCAGCCGGGGCGGCAGCGGCGGCGGCCTCGGCGGCGTTGGCGACCCGCTTCTTCTTGCGCGCGTTCCAGGCCAGCGCCGCGGCGCCGGAGCCCAGCGCCAGGAACGGCAGCGTCGGAATGCCCGGCAACAGCGCCAGCACCAGCATGACGCCGGCCGACATGCCGAGCGCCTGCGGATAGCCGGAGAGCTGGCGCATCAGCGCCTTGTCGGCGGCGCCGGTGATGCCGGCCTTGGAGACCAGGAGGCCGGCTGCGGTCGAGACGATCAGCGCCGGCACCTGGGTGACGAGACCGTCGCCGACCGTCAGCACCGTGTAGGTGCGGGCGGCTTCACCGAAGGAGAGGCCCTGCTGGGCAACGCCGATAATGATGCCGCCGACGATGTTGATGCCGACGATCAAAAGTCCGGCGATGGCGTCGCCGCGGACGAACTTCGAGGCGCCGTCCATTGCGCCGAAGAAGCCGCTCTCGTCTTCCAGCGCCTTGCGACGCTCCTTGGCGGCCTTCTCGTCGATCAGACCGGCGGAGAGGTCGGCGTCGATCGCCATCTGCTTGCCGGGCATCGAGTCCAATTGGAAGCGCGCCGCGACTTCGGCGATACGGCCCGAACCCTTGGTGATGACCACGAAGTTCACGATCACCAGGATCGCGAACACGATGATGCCGATCACGAAGTTGCCGCCCATCACGAAGTTGCCGAACGCCTCGATGACGTGGCCAGCGGCGGCCGTGCCCTCGTGGCCGTGGCTCAGGATCAGCCGGGTCGAGGCCATGTTCAGCGACAGCCGCATCATGGTCGAGATCAGCAGGATGGTCGGAAACGACGAGAATTCCAGCGGCGCCTGGATGAACAGCGAGGTCATCAGGATCAGGATCGAGATCGTGATCGAGACCGCCAAAAAGAGGTCGAGCACGATCGAGGGCAGCGGCAGGATCAGCACCACCAGGATGGTGAGAACGCCGAGCGCCAGCGCGAGATCGCCGCGCTTGAGGATGTCGCCGATCTCGCCGAGACCAGGCAATCCGCTCTTGCCTGCCGTGCCCTGACCCGCCGTGACGTCGACCATGGTAGCCGCTCTCCCCCGCGACTGGCGGCTGCGGCCGCCAAGCGTCTGCGCGACGGCCGCAGGGCCGCCGTTCCGAAAGTGAGGCACCGCGCTGGCGTCCACGGGGATCTCCACCCGTCATACGCGTTCGACGACACTCGACTTCACTCGGCAATTCTTGCCGGGTGTATGGTTAGCAAAGGGTTAATAAGTGCGTTTTGCGGGGGGGGGCGCGGGTCGTCGCAGGCGCCGGGCATGGGGATTCCAGGGCGGGGTGGGCGGGTTGGAGCGCCCGGAGCCGGTTCGCTGCCTCTATCTGAGCGCGCCGAGCACGACGCCCGATGCGGCGATGAGGCCGAGCGTGATGACGCTGGCGCGCCACAGCAATTGGTGCCGGGCGGCACGCTGGTCATGGAAGGCCAGCCAGTCGCGAACGAAGCCCGCGGGAATGTCGAACACCACGGCAGGCTCGTCGCGATGGTGCGTCTCATGCTCGCAGTACATCGTGCGGACCGTCGGTACGCCCAGCCGCTCGAGCTCGCAATGCCACTCCCAGGCATGCTTGCCGTTGGTCCAGCGATTCTCGAAAGGGATCACGTGTGATTCCATGACGAGCCTCCTGGCCCCGCCTTGAACCTGACGTGGCAATTCTAGCTCAATGTCCGGACCGGCGCGAGATCGGTGTCAGCTGCCCGACACCGATCATGGCGGCGTCAATCGGCTGATAGCATCCATTTGCGCCAATGCGTCGGCTGGATGTCGAGATGCTTGCTGCCGGCGTGGTCGACCCATTCGGCGCCGTCCCGGTGGCACGGGAACATCAGCGCGTGGACCATGCCGTCATAGTCGAGGACACAGACCTCGAGCTCCCTGTTCGACGGCGCTGACGCAACGGGTAACCACTCTGCTGACGACGAATGCATGACGATCCTCCGACAGTGTTCGCTTCGATCCTTTACCTTGCGAGCTGCGCGCCATCCGGGCGCGATGATAGGTCCGGATGGCGAGCCGCCAATGTGAACCAGCTCGCATTGTAGCAGTTTTTCTCATCAGCATGGATCACGGTTCGACGGACGATATTCCCGCTCGATCGGTCCGCTGCGATCGCTGCAGTGCACGATGCGGATTGAACTTTCGCGGCCCGGCCTCCGACCAAACGCCAGCAACGTAACTCAGCCGCCAGAGGCATCGATGTCGAACCGGGCAGGTCGAACCATGACAGCAGGCATTGCTGCCGCGATCGCGCTGCTGGCGGCGCCGGCGTCCGCCGTGACGCTGCCGGACGACCGGGCCTGGATGATCCGCATGATCGCCTGCAAGGGTAATGGCGTCCTGATGGAGGTTTTCCTGCCGCAATCCGTCGTCTTCGCGCCACATGGCGGCATGGCCGCGGGCAAGACGGCGGACGGCTACTACACGCTCGATCTGACCGAGCTCAACAAGGGCAAGGATCTCGAGCCGGTGCATGTGACGATGAGCGCGGACAAGAAGTCCGTCACCGTCGACCAGTACACGCGCGGCTTGCCGCCGACCCGCATACCGGTCGGCGGCGGCACCGTGGATTTCGATCAGCGCTTCGGCATCGGCGCGAAGTGCGGCCCGTTCCAGGCGCAGGATCCCAACTACGGCAATTGAGGCGCCTCACGCGCCGGTGAAAGCGCTGCGTCCCCTTGCTGACGCATGCCTAATCTCTCGGCATGTGGCTTGACCCGGAGGCAAATGCCGACGAAGTTCCGCGTGCCGTGGTAATTTCTTCTGAATTTTCCCCTGAAGCCGCAGTGTTTATTCCCGACTCGCGCCGGGCATGGCTGCGCCTTGCCATAGCCGTGGTGATCGGCTCGCTCGGCAGCGTCGGCATGTGGTCGGTCGTGGTGGCGTTGCCGGCGGTGCAGACCGACTTCGGCGCGACCCGCGGAACGGCCTCGCTCGCCTTCACGATGGTGATGCTCGGTTTCGGCGTCGGCCAGGTCGTGACCGGCAAGATCAGCGACCGCTACGGTATCGTCGCTGCAATCGGCGCCGGGATCGGCATTCTCGGTCTCGGCTATATCTGCGCCGGCTACGCGCCGTCGATCTGGGCCTTCATCCTGCTGCATTTCGCGATCGGCCTGTCGTCGGCCGCGACCTTCGGTCCCCTGATGGCGGAGGCCTCGCACTGGTTCGAGCGCTACCGCGGCCTCGCGGTCGCGATCGCCGCCAGCGGCAATTATGTCGGCGGCACGGTGTGGCCGCCGCTGGTCAATTTTGGCATGCAGAGCATCGGCTGGCGCACCACTCATATTGCGATCGGCATCTTCACCGCGATCGCAATGGCGCTCGCGCTCGTGGTGCTGCGTCTGTTGATGGGGGCGGCGACCCGGCGCAGCCATGTCAACGCCGCGCCGCCGCGGGTCGACATGCGGCTCTCCACCAACGCGCTGACCGCGATCCTGTCGCTCGCGTCGATCTCCTGCTGCGTGGCGATGTCGATGCCGCAGGTTCACATCGTCGCCTATTGCGGCGATCTCGGTTACGGCGTGGCGCGCGGCGCCGAGATGCTCTCGCTGATGCTGGGCTTCGGCATCATCAGCCGGATCGGCTCCGGCTTCCTCGCCGACAGGATCGGCGGCATCCGCACGCTGCTGATCGGCGCGATCGCGCAGGGAGCGGCGCTGCTGTTCTACCTGTTCTTCGACAGCCTGACCTCGCTCTACATCATCTCGGCGATGTTCGGCCTGTTCCAGGGCGGCATCGTGCCGAGCTACGCCATCATCGTGCGCGAGGCGATGCCGGCCTCCGAGGCTGCAACCCGGATCGGCATCGTGATCTTCGCCTCGGTGTTCGGCATGTCGTTCGGCGGCTGGATCTCGGGCGTGATCTTCGACGCCACCGGTTCCTATGCCGCGGCCTTCGCCAACGGCCTGGCCTGGAACCTGCTCAATGTCAGCATCATCCTGCTGCTCCTGATGCGGTCGCGACAGCGGGCTGGCGATAGCATGATCCGGACTGCGGGTTCGGCAACTTCCTAAAGATCGACCGAGATCCTCGCGATCGCCTTTTCCAGGCGGCTCTTGATGGAATCCATCTTGCCGGTCAGTTGCTGCAGCTCCCGCAGATCGAGGTCGGCATAGACGAACTCGTTCAACTCTTTGCGTTGCGCGGACAGGTTCGCCATTTGCTTCTTGGCGTGCTCGGTCAGCGACAGGTTCACGACCCGGGCATCCTCGGTCGAGCTCTTGCGGCGCAGAAGGTTCTTCTATCCGTGCGATCACACCGCCTGACCGGCCTTCAGCAATGAGCAGCCGGTGATCTTCAGACTGCCGTCGGCCTGCCGCTCCAGCGTGTAGAGCGCCTCCCACGCCTCGCCATTTGTGTCGACGATCTGAACGCGCTGCGCGATCCGGTCGCCTTCGCTGCGGGCCTCGCCGAACTCGAAGCTCCTGTGGCGATAGACCGGCGCGTATTGATTCTGCACCATCGACATGAAGATATCGGCCTGCGGAAAGATCTGCCGGATCGCGGGTGCGGCATAGGAATAGGCCGCCGCGGCGTCGTCGCGGCCGAACGCCTGCTCCTGGGCGCGGATCACGCCTTGCGCCGCGGCGACGTCATCGGCCATGGCCGGCGAGGCGATGGCGAACAGAATGGCGGCAATGAGGGCGATCGCGCGCATCGGAAGGCTCCCTGGTCGATCCTCGAGCTTACGCGGCAGATCCGGCGTGGTTTCGCGCGCGATCGATTCCCGTCGAAAAATTGATCTGCCGCAACGCTTCCTCCGGCCGGCGCACTAACCTTGTTTTGCCAATCTTGGAGGACCGCCATGACCCTGGATACCATTCTCGTCGTCATCGCCGTGACCATGATGTTCGCGACGGTCGCGTTCGTGATCGCCTATGGCGACCACCAGACCCGCAACTTGTGATGGCGCAGCCGTCCGGCCGCGCAGCTACCTGATCGAGCCCTTGAAATTGTCGATGTCGGGCGAGGGGCGGGCTGGAAACAGCCGCGCGGTCGAGGAATTGTCGAGCCGGCGCTTGCATTTTGCCTCGTCGGCGCTGTCTTCGGTGCCGTCCTTCCCAGTGCGCTTCCTGGCGAAGGCATCGTCCCGCCGGTTGACGATCAGCATCGCGTGGTCGCGCTCGAGCGTATCCGGATTCTTGCGCTGCTCGTCGGAGCGGAACGCGCCGCCGGTGATCTTGCCCGTCATCTCGTAGTCGCAGCCGGCCTTCCAGTCGCCTTGGTCCCACTTCCATCCCGTCGCCTTCAGCGTGCCGTTGCCGTCGGTGGTGACCTTGAGGATGGCGTTATGGGCAAGCCAGACGCCGGCAAGCCCGCTGCGCTTGTCGTCAAAGCCTTCGAGCAGCGCCAGGCGTTCGCGCTGCAAGCCGTTGACGTGATCGCGCGCATCGACGGTGAAGTGGACCTGCGAGCTCTGCTTGTTCCAGGCCGGATGCAGGAACTCCGGGAATTGTTCGGTCTGGCTTTTCACCCAGTTGCGCTGGTCGTCGATCAGCGCGCGCCGCGTCGCCTCGTCGAGCCGCGGCTGCAGCGCCTTCCAGGCGCGGTTCAGCCGCTGGTCGTTGTCGGCCAGATCAGGATCGGCGCAGATTTCCTCGTCGGTCGCGGTCTCGGGCCTGGTGCAGTCGAAGGTCGGCGCGACGAACGCGGTGTCGGCCTTGTCGGATGCCGCATCCTTGCCGGCGGCAAAATAGCTGCCGGTGACCTGCCACATCGACGAGCAGTCGTTGAGCCCGTCAAACTCCTCGTCATCGATGGTGCCGACGATCCGCAAGGTCTCGCCCTGGCGGCGGAGTTTGATTGACGGCGGCTTGGCGGGAGCGGCCGCTGTGTCCGTTTTCGGCTTGTCGGCCGCTGTCTCCGCCTCGATCACCACCGGGCCGGAGAGCCAGCCGGTCCCCGAAGGCTTCAGATCGGCGGTCAGCTTGCAGGTTCGCCTGCGATCGCCGCCATAGTCGCCGCGCAGATCGGCGGCGAGGCGATAGGCGCCGCCCTCAGTCGGCGTCAGCGTGAGGTAGCCGAAGGCATTGACCCAGTGGCCCGCGATGCCGGGACGGCCGGATGCCAGTCCGTCAAGCGCGGCCGCGCGGCGGCGCAAGGCCGCGGCAAAACCCGCCTTCAGCTCATCCGCGTCGGTATCGGCGAGCACCTCCGCGGCGTCGATGAGCATCTCGTTGAACCAGGCCTGGTCGCGCTTCAACAGCGGCCTGACGTTCGCCGGCAGCTTGGGAAGCGCCGCGTCGAATGCCTTGTCGATCTGCGCCACCAGTCTGTCGGTGCCGGCCTTCCTGCAGTCCGCGGTCTTGATCCGGTTATCGCCGCCATCGCCGCACAGGCTGATCGCGGTCGGCGCGCTGCTCGATGCGCGCAGGAAATCGTCCATCGCAGCCGACGCGCCGGGCGCAAGGACCGAGATCGCGGCCGCGGCGGCCGCAAGCCGTGGGAAGCAAGCCATCGACGTCACCCGCAAGGCCGCGACATGCGGCCCTTGCGGCTTGGGTCGCGCACCGCCTGCGCCGGGTTCAAAATGTCGGCGGCGTGCAGGCCGAAATCACCTCGCACGGCTTGGCGCCGATGCAGCGGAAGCGGTGCGGGCGGCGGCTTTCGAAGTAATAGGCGTCGCCGGCGTTGAGCACCCGCCGCTCGTCGTCGACCGTGACCTCGAGCCGGCCCGAGACCACGATGCCGCCTTCCTCGCCTTCATGCACCAGCGGCACCCGGCCGGTGTCGCTGCCGGGCTCGTAGCGCTCTTTCAGGATCTGCAACGCGCGTCCGAACAGGCTGTCGCCGATCTGGAGGTAGGAGATCGGCTTCTTGCCGATCTCGGTCAGTTCGTCGGCGCGGTAGAACGCCTTGCGCGGCCGCTCCGGCTCGATTGCGAAGAATTCCGCAAGCCCCATCGGAATGCCGTCGAGGATGCGCTTGAGCGCGCCGACCGACGGGTTCATCTGGTTGGATTCGATCAGCGAAATCGTCGAATTGGTCACGCCGGAGCGCTTGGCGAGCTCGCGCTGCGACAGCTTGTGCCGCGCGCGGATGAATCGAAGCCGACCGCCGATGTCGACGCTCATGAACAGATCCCTGTTGCAGGTGTTGCGGATCGAACAAATAGTCGCAGACCGCCTCAACAAGATCAATGGCTTGCGCTGCGACAGAAAAGGACTTGTTGAGTACCGTGAAGAGTGGTCCGACTACGCATCCCCAGCCCATGGAGTGCACCGTGACCGTTCATCAGATTCCGAACACCATCAAGACCGATTCGTTCTGGATGCCCTTCACGGCCAACCGGCAGTTCAAGAAAGCGCCGCGGCTGTTCTCCTCCGCCAAGGGCATGTACTACACCTCGGTCGACGGCCGGCAGGTAATCGACGGCTCCGCCGGCCTCTGGTGCGTCAACGCCGGTCATGGCCGCCCGCAGATTGCGGCCGCCGTCGAGCGCCAGCTGTCCACGCTGGACTTCGCGCCTTCCTTCAACATGGGCCACCCGCTGGCGTTCGATTTCGCCGAGCGCCTCGCCGAGATCGCCCCGAAGGGGCTGGATCGGATCTTCTTCACCAATTCGGGTTCTGAATCGGTCGATACCGCGCTGAAGATCGCGCTGGCCTATCATCGCGCCGCCGGCCAGCCGACCCGCACCCGTTTGATCGGCCGCGAGCGCGGCTATCATGGCGTCGGCTTCGGCGGCATGTCGGTCGGCGGCATGGTCGCCAACCGCCGCCAGTTCGCGACCCATCTGCCGGGTGTCGACCACATCCGTCATACCCATGATCTCGCCCGCAACGCCTTCGCCAAGGACCAGCCGGATCATGGCGCCGAACTCGCCGACGACGTCGAGCGGATGGTCGCGCTGCATGGCGCAGACACCATCGCGGCCGTGATCGTCGAGCCGGTGCCCGGTTCGACCGCAGTGCTGCCGGCGCCGAAGGGCTATCTGCAGCGCCTGCGCGAGCTCTGCACCAAGCACGGCATCCTGTTGATCTTCGACGAGGTCATCACCGGCTTCGGTCGCCTCGGCACGCCGTTCGCCGCCAATTTCTACGGCGTGACGCCCGACATGATGACGACCGCCAAGGGCATCACCAACGGCACGGTGCCGTGCGGCGCGGTGTTCGCCAGCCGCCAGGTCCATGACGGGCTGATGGTCGGCCCGGACAACGCCATGGAACTGTTCCACGGCTACACCTATTCGGCGCACCCGGTGGCCTGCGCGGCAGGTCTTGCCACGCTCGACATCTACAAGGACGAGGGTCTGTTGACCCGCGGTGCCTCGCTCTCCGATTACTGGCGCGATGGCCTGCATTCGCTGAAGGGCCTGCCGAACGTCGTCGACATCCGCAACCAGGGCCTGATGGGCGCGGTCGAGCTCTCGCCGCGTGACGGCGTCGTCGGTGCGCGCGGCTACGACGTCATGGTCGATTGCTTCAATCGCGGCCTGTACTTCCGCATGAGCGGCGACTCGCTGGCGCTGTCGCCGCCCCTGATCGTCGAGAAGTCGCATATCGACGACATCGTCTCGATCCTCGGCGACGCCATCAAGCGCGTGGCCTGATAATTGCAAAGCGTTTTCGAGCGAAGTGGAAACCGGTTCGCGTGAAGAAAACGCGGCGAACTAGAAGCTAGAGCTCGTTCCGATTGGATCGGAACGAGCTCTAGCTAAATTATAGCTAGCTCTACAAATTGCTGTCGCCGTTGCGAAGCAGAGTGATTTCGCAGCGGCGATTGCGTTTTCGCTGCAGGATGTGAGGAAAAGTGAAGGTCCTTGTTCTCGGCAGTGGCGTGATCGGCGTCACCTCCGCCTATTACCTTGCGCGTGCCGGCCATGAGGTGACCGTGATCGACCGCCAGCCGAAGCCTGCGCTCGAAACCTCGTTTGCCAATGCCGGCGAGGTGTCGCCGGGCTATTCGTCGCCCTGGGCCGGCCCCGGCGTGCCGGTGAAGGCGGTGAAGTGGCTGCTGATGAAGCACGGCCCGCTGGTGATCCGACCGAAGCTCGATCCCGTGATGTGGCTCTGGCTTCTGAAGATGCTGCGCAACTGCACCACGTCGCGCTACGCGGTGAACAAGAGCCGGATGATTCCGATCGCGGAATACAGCCGCGACTGCCTGGAGGCGCTGCGCAGCGAGATCGGCATCCGCTACGACGAGCGCGCGCGCGGCACGCTGCAGCTGTTTCGCGAGCAGGGCCAGCTCGATCACACCGGCGATGACATCGCGGTGTTGAAGCAATACGGTGTGCCGTTCGAGGTGCTCGACCGCGACGGCTGCATCAAGGCCGAGCCCGCGCTGGCCGGCGTGAAGCAGAAATTCGCCGGCGGGCTGCGGTTGCCGCATGACGAGACCGGCGACTGCCACATGTTCACGCAGGCGCTGGCGCTGGAGGCCGAGAAGATCGGCGTGCGCTTCAATTTCAATGTCGGCATCGACGGCTTGAACGCGGATGCCACCCGCATCACCGGCGTTGCGACCAGCGCCGGCATGATGCAGGCCGACGCCTACGTGCTGGCGCTGGGCAGCTACTCGCCGCATCTGGTGCGGCCGCTCGGCATCTCGCTCCCGGTCTATCCGGTGAAGGGCTATTCGATCACGGTGCCGATCAAGGACGCCGCCGGCGCGCCGGAATCGACCGTGATGGACGAGAGCTACAAGGTCGCGATCACCCGGCTCGGCGATCGCATCCGGGTCGGCGGCACCGCTGAGATCTCTGGCTACTCGACCAAGCTCTATGACGCGCGCCGCGCGACGCTGGATCACTCGCTGACCGATCTGTTTCCGCGCGGCGGCGACCTTCCCAAGGCCACCTTCTGGTGCGGCCTGCGCCCGATGACGCCGGACGGCCCACCGGTGATCGGCGCGACGCGCTTTGCCAATCTGCACCTCAACACCGGCCACGGCACGCTCGGCTGGACCATGGCCTGCGGCTCGGGCCGGGTGCTGGCGGACATGATCTCCGGCAAGAAGCCCGAGATCGACACCAAGGAGCTGTCGATCAAGCGCTACGATCACCGCTTCGGGTGAAAGCGAGCGGGCTATTCGTAGCCCGCACGCCGGATCAACGGCGGCAGTGCGAACAGGCCGAACGCGACCATGCCGACTGCGACGGCGGCGAAATTCCAGGTGACATCAGCCTTCAACGCGATCACCGCGTAGCCTCCGGCGACGGCGATCGCGGCCCTGAGCAATGCGGCGAGCACCGACGCCTCCATTCGCCGGGTCGCCTGGCCGGCACAGTAGAGCACGTAGCCGAGCCCGAAGAATCCGAAGAACGGTCCGACACGGTGCAGGTACTCCGCGCCGATCTGCAGCACGGCCGGGTCCTGGCTGAACAGTCCGATCCAGGCTTCGGGGAAGGCCGCCGCAGCCAGCCCGATCAGCTCAGTGAGCGTGCAGGCCATCGCAATCCCGATCCACGACGTCTTCAGCGCGCGGTCGATCCGGCCGGCGCCGAGATTGGCGCTGATGATAATGCCGACCGGCCCGCCGATGCCGTAGGCGAGCGGCACCAGCAGAAACTCAAGCCGCGAGCCCGCGCCGTAGCCGGCCAGCGCCTCCACGCCGCCGATCGCGACATAGGCGGTGACGATGGCAAGCGTCAGATTGGTGGTGGCTGACACGATGGCCGACATGCCTCCGACGCGAAGGATCGCCAGCATTGGCGCAAGCGAGAGCGCCGGGATGCGAAACGATGGCTTGAGCGCGCCGAACCGACCCCAGAGATAGATGGCGTAGGCCAGCGTTCCGAAGGTGTAGTACACCAGCATCGCGACGGCGCCGCCCGCGGGGCCGAGGCCCTGATGGCCGAAGGCGCCGAAGATCAGCGCCGGCGACAGCGGCAGCAGGATCAACGCGCCGCTGCACACCACGATCACAGGGACCAGCAGATTGCCGGTACCGCGCACCACGGCCAGCAGCAGATTGAACAGCCAGATCGGGATCGCGCCGGCAAAAATGATGCTGGAGTAGGACAGCGCGATCGCAAGCGCGTTGCCCGAGATGCCCATCGTGCCGTAGAGCTGCGAGCCCAACGTCAGCATCACGACCGATGTCGCGAGGCCAAGCAGGACGCCGAGCGCCACGGCGTACCAGGCGTAGTCGCTGGCGTCGCCGATCCGGCCGGTGCCGAGCGCACGCGCGACTGTCGTGACGAAGCCGCCGCCGATCGCACCCTGCGCGATCGCTACCACGAGCGACACCAGCGGAAACACCGGCGCGACGCCGGCCAGCGCATCGACGCCGGTGCGCGAGACGAAATAGACCTCCAGCAAGCCGATCAGGATCTGCACGGTCATGACGGTGGCGTTGGGCAGCGCAAGCCGCAGGATCAGCGGCGCGATCGGCTGCTCCAGCAGCATGCGGGTGCGCGGATCGAGGTCGGCGGCCGCGGCGCGCGACGGTGGGCTTGCGTGACGATGCGGGCAACGCGCGTTGGCCGGTGCTCCGGTTCGGCGCAATAGGGCAGCGGCAGAGGACATCGCGGGTGCTCCAGGGTGCTCGGTCTCGGCACCTGCTCAACTAGTCCCGCCGCGGCGACGGGGCGAACGATATGATTTGACAGCACTTGTTAGCGTTCCTAACAATTGCCGGATGGCCCCGTTGCCGCCGTTGGAGACCCTGCGCGTATTCGAGGTGGCTTGCCGTCACGGCAGCTACTCGGAAGCGGCGCGCGAGCTGCATGTGACGCACAGTGCGGTGAGCCAGCGCATCCGGCAGCTCGAAGAGGAGCTCGGCCTCACGCTGTTCGAGCGGCAGGGCAACAAGATGGTGCCGACGCCGGCCGGGCTTCGGCTGCAGGCCGGCGTCAAGGGCGCCTTCTCGGAATTGAACGCGGCGCTCGGCAGCCTTCATACGCGTCGCGCCGACGCCGAGCTGACCGTGAGCCTGTTGCCGGTGATGGCTGCGCGCTGGCTGGTTCCGCGGCTGTCGCGCTTCACGGCCCGCTATCCCACCATCAACCTGCACATCAAGACCGGTCAGGCGCTGGCCAATTTCAAATCCGACGGCGTCGACATCGCGATCCGGTTCGGCACCGGCGACTGGAAGGGGCTTCGTGCCATCAAGCTGTTTGGTGAAGAGTTTTTCCCGGTGTGTAGCCCGAGCCTCAACGGCGGCCGGTTGCCGAGGGACCCGGTGGCGATGCTGTCGGAGCCGCTCCTGATCGATCGCAATCTGTCATGGCGCGCCTGGTTCAAGTCGGCGGGCCTGAAGCTCGATCGCGATATCGTCGGTACGTCCTTCACCGATACCAACGCGCTGATGGAGGCGGCCGTAACCGGGCAGGGCATTGCGCTCGGGCGCCTCTCGATCACACGATCGGACATGCTGGCGGGTAAACTGGTGCGCCTGTCCGACCACAGTCTGCGCGTGGCCTATTGCCACTATGCGGTCTATCCGACGTCCTCGGAGTCCAATCCCGCGCTGGTCGCCTTCCGGGACTGGCTGGTGGCGGAGGCACAACGCGGTTGAGCTACGCTATTCGGCGGCATCCCGGTCCACGGACGGTTCGACATCGTCGTCTCGCCTCGTCGCCGTCCAATTCGAAAGCGCGTTCGAGAATCGGTCGAGATAGAGATACACGACCGGCGTCGTGAACAGCGTCAGCGCCTGGCTCACGATCAGGCCGCCAACCATCGCGTAGCCGAGCGGCTGACGGATTTCCGATCCCGTTCCGGTGCCCAGCATCAGCGGGACGCCGCCGAGCAGGGCGGCCATCGTCGTCATCATGATCGGACGGAAACGTAAGAGCGCCGCTTTCCGGATCGATTGACGCGGCGACAGATGCTCCTCGCGTTCGGCGGCGATCGCGAAGTCGACCATCATGATGCCGTTCTTCTTCACGATCCCGATCAGGAGGATGATGCCGATCAGCGCGATCAGGCTGAAATCGAACCCGAACGCCATCAGGATCGCCAGCGCACCGACGCCGGCCGACGGCAGCGTGGAAAGGATCGTGAGCGGATGGATGTAGCTTTCATAGAGCATGCCGAGGATCAGATAGACCACGACCAGCGCGGCCAGGATCAGCAGCGGCACCGAGCTCAGTGATTGCTGGAAGGCCTGTGCGGTGCCCTGGAAGCTCGAGCTGAGTGTGGCCGGAGCCCCCAGATTGGCGACCGCGTCCTGAATCGCATCGGTGGCCTGGCCGAGCGCCACGCCCTGCGCGAGGTTGAAGCTGATCGTGGTCGCGGGAAACTGCCCCTGGTGGGCGATTGCGAGCGGACGCACCGGAACCGTCGTCCATTTGCAGAACACCGAGAGCGGTACCTCGTCGCCCGTCGCCGGCGACTTGATGTAGAGCTTGTTGAGCGTGTCGAGCTTGCCCTGCAATTCGGGGAGGATCTCCAGGATGACGTGATAGCTGTTGAGCTGGGTGAAGTACTGGGTCACCTGGCGCTGGCCGAACGCGTCGTACAGCGTGTCGTCGATCAGTTGCGGCTGGATGCCGTAGCGCGACGCGGTGTCGCGATCGATGGTCATCGTCAGCGTCGTTCCCTCGGTCTGCTGGTCGGTGGCGACGTCGCGCAACTCCGGCAGGGTCTTCATGCTGGCCAGGATCTTCGGCGCCCATTGGTTCAGCTCGGCGAGGTTGGCATCCTGCAGCGTGTATTCGAACTGCGTCCGCGTGGCGCGGCCGCCGAGCCGGACGTCCTGCGAGGCCTGCATGTAGAGCCGTGCTCCCTCGACCGCCTCGAGCTTCGGCCGCAGCCGCGCGATGATTTGTTGCGCATCCGCGTCGCGCTCCTCGTGCGGCTTCAGCGTGATGTACATGCGGCCCGAATTCAGCGCAGTGCCGCCGCCGCCGATGAACTCGGCCATGCTGTCGACCGCCGGATCGGCCCGGACGATCCGGCTGAGCTCTTCCTGATGCTGCTTCATGTCGGCAAACGAGATGTCCTGGGCCATCTCCGAGACGGCGTTCAGGAAGCCGTTGTCCTGTTGCGGGAAGAATCCCTTGGGAATGATCACGAACAGATAGACCGACAGTGCCACCGTCGCGAAGAAGATGCACAGCGTGGTCCGGCTCCAGCCCAGCGCCAGATCGAGGCCGCGCTCATAGCCATGCAGCATCCGGTCGAATGCCGCCTCGCTCCATTGGTAGAGCCGGCCGTGCCTGGTTTCGCCGTGCGCGCGCAGGAAGCGCGATGCCATCATCGGCGTCAGCGTCAGCGACACCACCAGCGAGACGAAGATCGCCATCGCCAGGGTCACCGCAAACTCGCGGAACAGCCGGCCGATGACGCCCCCCATCAGGAGCAGCGGGATCAGCACCGCGACCAATGAGATGCTGATCGACAGGATCGTGAATCCGATCTCGCCGGCGCCTCGCAGTGCCGCGGCAAGCGGCCGTTCGCCCTGCTCGACGTATCGCGTGATGTTCTCCAGCATGACGATGGCGTCGTCGACCACGAAGCCGACCGCAATCGTCAGCGCCATCAGCGAAAGATTGTCGAGCGTATAGCCGAACACCCACATCAGCGCGCAGGCGCCGAGCAGCGCGAGCGGCACGGTCACGGCGGGAATCACTGTGGCCCAGAAGCTGCGCAGGAAGGCGAAGATCACCATGACGACCAGAACGATGGTGATCAGCAGCGTGATCTGCACGTCCTCGACGGCGGCGCGGATGGTCAATGTCCGGTCGCTGATGATCTTGATCGTGATGGCGGGCGGAATGGCGGCAATCAGCCTCGGAAGCTGCGCCTTGATCCTGTCGACCGTGCCGATGACATTGGCGCCGGGTTGCTTGAAGATGACGAGGAACACACCGCGCTTGCCGTCCGCCCAGGCGGCCTGCTTCATGTCTTCCGGCCCGGCGATGGCCCGGCCGATGTCACGAATCCGCAACGGGCCGCCGTTGCGGTAGGCGACGATGACGTCGTTCCAGTCGTTGGCATCCGGAAGCTGATCGTTGGCGTAGATCGTGTAGGCGCGGCTCGCGCCGTCGATGTTGCCCTTCGGGCTGTCGACCGTTGTGATGGCGATCTGGCCGCGGATGTCTTCCAGCGAGAGCCCCTTGGCGACCAGCTTGGCGGGATCGATCTGCACGCGGATCGCGGGCTTCTGCTGTCCGCCGATGAACACCTGGGCGACACCCGAAATCTGACTGATCTGTTGCCCGAGCTGGGCGTCGACCGCATCGCTCACCCGGATCAGCGGCAGGGTGTCGGAGGTCGCCGACAACAGCAGGATCGGCGAGTCCGCCGGGTTGACCTTGCGATAGGTCGGCGGCGACGGCAGGTTCTTGGGCAGCTGGCCGCCGGCTGCGTTGATCGCGGCCTGGATGTCGTTGGCGGCGCCGTCGATGTTGCGGTTCAGATCGAACTGGATGGTGACCGCGGTCGACCCGAGCGAACTCGTCGAGGTCATCTGGGCAATGCCGGGAATCTGCGCGAATTGCCGCTCCAGCGGCTGCGCCACGGAGGAGGCCATGGTTTCGGGGCTGGCGCCCGGCAGGCTCGCCGAGATCTGGATGGTCGGAAAGTCGACCTGCGGCAGTGGTGCGACCGGCAGCAAAGGATAGGCGACCATGCCGACGAACAGAATGCCGGCCATCAGCAGCGAGGTGCCAATAGGGTAGCGGATAAACGGAGATGAGATGCTCTCGTTCATTTCAGCAATCCAAATGAACGGCAGGCGCATCTTTTCCCGAATGCCGGGAGTCGTCCTCGAACGCTCGAGCGCGAACGCGCGTTTTCCTCGCCATGGCCAATCGGCAGATCGCGGAGTTCGCGTCTACCTGTTTTTTGCCAGCATAATCATTCCCGGGGACGGCGCGAATGGAAACACCGGATCGCCCATTCGACCTTCGTTCAATAGGTCGGAATCCGCGCGTCCAAACGTGTCCTCCGCGCGAAGTATATCTGATTACGATATATTTGTGGCAGCTACCGCGAGCGCGGCCGCCTGGCCCTCTTCTTTGCAGGCTTTGCCGCGGATGCCGCTGCACCCGTCGGCTGCACCCGCAAACCGTCCACGAACACATCCAATAGCCGCAGCGCCGTGGTCTGCCAGCCCGGCTGGTCGTGCATGTAGCACATGCCGATCAGCGCGCGCAGCACGTCCTCGGCGCTGATGTCGTCGCGGATCGCGCCGGCGGCGACCGCGCGCGCGAGCAGGGTGCCGATCGCCTTGGTGAGGCGATCGAACGAATAGGCGTATAGTTCGGTCGAGCCATGCGCGACCAGCGCCAGCGCTGCGACCATGCCCTTCTTGGTCGCGACGAATTGCACATTGGCGCGCATCCAGCGGCGCAGCGCCTCGACCGGCTCGGGGGCGCATTGCAGCTGCTCGGCAAGGTCGCCGAGCTGCTCGACCTCGCGGCGATAGACCGCCTCGTACAGCGCCTCGCGGGTCGGGAAGTGCCGATACAGCGTGCCGATGCCGACGCCGGCATGGCGCGCGACGGCCTCGAGGCTCGCCTCGCTGCCGCCGGCCGAGAACACGGCCTTGGCCGCTTCGAGCACGCGCTCGCGATTGCGCACGGCGTCGGCGCGCGGCTTGCGGACAATTTCTGGTGATGACCCGGCCATTCCTTTTTCTTTTTACCCTCCCTTGTAAACGGAGGATGCCTCCGTATATGGCGACCAGCACCGGGCCTGACAAGGCGCGCCGATCATGGATCGGCGGCCACGGGTTCGCGTTGCCTCGATTCAACCCGACCATACACGGATCGGAGCCCTGCATGAATCTCCCACTCAGTCTCACCATCAACGGCGTCCGCCGCGACATTGCCCTCGACGACCCCCGCGTCACCCTGCTCGACCTGCTGCGCGAGCGGCTCGACCTCACCGGAACCAAGAAGGGATGCGACCGCGGCCAGTGCGGCGCGTGCACCATCCTGGTCGACGGCCGCCGCATCAATTCCTGCCTCGCGCTCGCCGTCAGCCATGACGGTGCCGGGATCACCACCATCGAAGGCGTCGGGCACGGCGGCGAGCTGCACCCGGTGCAGGCCGCCTTCATCGCCCATGACGGCTTCCAGTGCGGCTTCTGCACCCCGGGCCAGATCATGAGCGGCATCGGCCTGATCCAGGAAGGGCAGGCCGGCGACGACCCCGAGCGCGTGCGCGAATGCATGAGCGGCAATCTCTGCCGCTGCGGCGCCTATCAGGGAATCACCGAGGCCGTGCTCGAGGCACAATCCAGCATGACCGCCAGCAAGCAGAGGCGCTCCGCATGATGAACTTCGATTATGTCAGGCCGGCCAGCGTCGCGGACGCGATCGCGGCCGCGTCCGAGAAGGGCGCGAGCTACCTTGCGTCCGGCACCAACCTGCTCGACCTGATGAAGGGCGGCGTCAGCCGGCCGAGCCGTCTCGTCGATGTCACGCATCTGCCCGGGCTCGATCGCATCGAGCATCTCCCCGACGGCAGCCTGCGCATCGGCGCGCTGGTGCGCAATGCCGATCTCGCCCATGACGCCGAGTTCGCGCGCAACTACCCGGCGATCGCCGAGGCGCTGCTGTCGGGCGCATCCGCGCAGCTGCGCAATGCCGCGACGGTCGGCGGCAACCTGATGCAGCGGACGCGCTGCGCCTATTTCTACGACGCCGGCAGCGCCTGCAACCGGCGCTGGCCGGGCGCCGGCTGCGACGCGCTGAAGGGCGAGAACCGCCTGCATGCGGTGCTCGGCTGGAGCGAGGGCTGCATCGCAACCCATCCGTCGGACTTCTGCGTGCCGCTGGTCGCGCTCGATGCAATCGTCGAGATCGAAGGCAAGGGCGGCCGGCGCGAGCTGCCGCTCGAGGCGCTGCATCGGCTGCCCGGCGAGACGCCGGAGCGCGAGACCGCGCTGGAGCGCGGCGACCTGATCGTCGCGCTGCGGCTGCCGGCCGAGGCGCAAGGCTTCGCTCGCCATGCCCGCTACATCAAGGTGCGCGAACGCACCTCCTATGCCTTCGCCGTGGTCTCGGCCGCAGCTAGCCTGCGCATCGAGCATGGCAAGATCCGCGAGGCGCGGCTCGCGCTCGGCGGCGTTGCGGCAAAGCCGTGGCGGGCGCGCGAGGCCGAGCAGGTGCTCGCCGGCGCCGCGCCCGATGCGGCGGTCTACCGCGAGGCGGCGCGCGCTGCGCTCGCCGGCGCAAAACCGTCCGGCGACAACGCCTTCAAGATCGAGCTCGCGCAGCGCATCGTCGTGCGCGCGCTCACCGTTGCCGCCGCAGGCACGCCGGACCGCATTCCCGCGCTGCCCGGCTCTCCCTTCTCATCCGTTGCAGGAGCGTAACGCATGACGGTTGAACTCAGTCTGACCCGCGACCCCGCCCATATCAGGCATGGCTCGAATATCGGCCAGCCGATGACCCGCACCGACGGCGTGCTGAAGGTCACCGGCAAGGCCCGCTATGCCGCGGACAATCATCCGCCCGGCATGGTCTATGCTGTGATCGCAACCAGCTGCATCGCGCGCGGCCGCGTCACCGCGCTCGACGTTGCCGCCGCCAAGCGCCATCCCGGCGTCATCGACGTGATGACGCCGGCGCACAAGCCCGAGCTTGCGGAAGACCCCGACGCCAAGGGCAACCCGTTCGCGTTCCGCATGGAGCTGTTGCAGAGCGATAAGGTGCGCTACGCCAACCAGGCGATCGCGGTCGTGATCGCGGAGACGCTGGAAGCCGCGACCGAAGGCGCAGCGCTGCTGTCGCCGCGTTACCAGGTCGAGATCGCGCGCGTCGGCCTCGACGCCGGGGAGGCCTACGCGCCACCCGTGGTCGGCATCGGCAATCCCGCCGAAGTCCGCCACGGCGACATCGACGCCGGCATGGCTGCGGCTGCGAAACTGACAGATGCGACCTACGAGACGCCGGCGCAGTATCACAACGCGATGGAGCCGCATGCGATCGTCGCGGTGTGGGACGGCGACCGCCTGTTCATCGACACGCCGAGCCAGGGCATGGGGTTCGCACAGATGCGCATCGCCGGGCTGTTCGGCATTCCGCCCGCGAACATCCACATCAACAGCCCGTTCCTCGGCGGCGGCTTCGGCTCCAAGGGGCTGATCTCCGGGCCGCAGGTGCTCGGCATCATGGCCGCCAAGTTGATCGGCCGTCCGGTCAAGCTCGTGCTGCGCCGCAGCCAGATGTATGGCCCGGTCGGCCATCGTCCGCCGACCCGCCAGCGCATCCGGATCGGCACCGACGAGGCCGGCGCGCTCACCGCGATCAATCATGAGGCGCGGATCACGACGTCGAGCTTCGACGATTTCTACGAGCCCGCGGCCGATGCCTCGCACACGCTCTATGCCAGCCCCGCGATCCGCACCGCGCATGAGGCGGTGCGCGTCGACACCGGCACGCCGCTGTTCATGCGCGCGCCGGGCGAGGCCACCGGATCGATCGTGCTGGAAAGCGCGATCGACGAGGCGGCGTTCGCTTGCGGCATCGATCCGCTGGAATTTCGGCTGAAGAACTACGCCGAGGTCGAGCCGACCACCGGCAAGCCGTTTTCCTCCAAGGCGCTGCGCCAGTGCTACGCAAAGGCCGCCGAACGCTTCGGCTGGGCGGGCCGTCCGCTGCAGCCCAAGCAGATGCGTGACGAGAACGGCTTTCTGGTCGGCTGGGGCGTAGGTACCGCAACCTTCCCGGCCATCATGTTCCAGGGCAATGCGCGCGCGGTGATCCGCGCCGACGGCAAGGGCGTGATGGAGACCGGCGCGCACGACATGGGGCAGGGCGCCTGGACCGCGCTGGCGCAGATCTCGGCCGACTCGCTCGGTCTGGATTTCGATCAGCTGACGTTCCGATCCGGCAGCTCCGATCTGCCCGATGCCGGCATTGCCGGCGGTTCGGGGCATACCGCAACCGTCGGTGCCGCGATCCACAACGCAGGTGCGGCCGTGATCGCAAAACTCGCCGAGCTCGCGACCGCGGACCAGCGCTCGCCGTTGTTCGGCGCCGGCAATGCCGGCGTGGTGGCGCGGGCCGGCCGGCTGCATCGCCACGACGACGATTCGCGCAGCGAAGGCTATGCCGACATCCTGGCGCGCGCCGGCCTCGCCGAGGTCGACGCCACCGGCAGCGGCGCAGCCGATGCGGCGGCACAGTCGCAATATGCGATGCATGCGCATGGCGCGGTGTTTGCCGAGGTCAAGGTCGATCCGGAGCTCGGCCAGATCCGCGCCACGCGGCTGGTCGGCGCGTTCGCCGCCGGCCGTATCGTCAATCCGTTGCTGGTGCAGAGCCAGCTCTACGGCGGCATGATCTGGGGCCTCTCCTTCGCGCTGCACGAGGAGGCGGTGATGGACCATCGTTCGGGCCGCATCCTGAATGCGAACCTCGCCGAGTATCATGTGCCTGTGAATGCCGACGTGCCGCCGATGGAGGTGATCACGGTCGACGAGCACGATCCGCATGTGAATGCGCTCGGCATCAAGGGCGTCGGCGAGATCGGCATCACCGGCAGCGCCGGCGCAGTCGCCAATGCCGTCTTCCACGCCACCGGCATCCGGGTGCGGAATTTCCCGATCAAGATCGAGGAAATTGTGATGGGGTTGGCAGGATAGGTGCTTCACCTTCCCCTGGAGGGGACCTGGAGGGGGAGGGTCGATAAGCATCGCGCGAAGCAAGATGCTTAGCGGGGTGGGGTGACGGTCCCTCCACGCGTGTGCTGCCCGTGGGGAGAGATCACCCCACCCCGGCTCGCATTTCGCTGCGCTCAACGCGATCCGACCCTCCCCCTCCAGGGTAGGGTGGCAGCGGGGCCTCACCCCACCGCCGTCACGCAGTTCACCCACAGCACCACGGCCTTGGCATCGTGGGCCGGATTGGAGAACCGATGCGGGCGCCGGCTGGCGAAGCGGAAGCTGTCGCCTTGCTTCAGCGTCCAGGTCTCGGTGTCGACCGTCAGCGTCATCTCGCCTGACAGCACGAGGCCGGCCTCTTCGCCGTCATGGGTATAGAACTCGTCGCCGGTGTTGCCGCCGGGTTCGAGATGCACCAGGAACAGATTGAGCCGGCTCTCGCTGCCCGCGGGGCTGAGCAACTGCTTAGAAATGCCGGTGCGCCACAGCTTCAGCTCGGCGCGCTGCACCTCGCGGGTCACGATGCCGCCGGCGCTGTCGTCTTTCGGCGCCGCGCCGAACAGCGCGGCGATGCCGACGCCGAGCACGTCGGCCAGCGTCGCCAGCACGCGCAGCGAGGGCGACGACAGGCCGCGCTCGATCTGGCTGATGAAGCCGATCGACAGCTCGGTACGCGCGGCGACCACCTCCAGCGACATCTGCTTGGAGCGGCGCAGGTCGCGGATGCGGCGTCCGACCGCGAGATCCATCGCAGGCTCGGCCGGCTTCCTGGCCGGTTTTTTGACCGCGCGGCGTGCCGTCACGGGCCGCGCTGCCGCGCCTTTGCGCATTCTCTTGCCGCCGCTCACGTCAGTCCGCTTCCTTCATGTGCATGAAAACCGCTTGCATTGGCCGCGGTTTCGTGACCACAATTTCATATTGGTGAAAATAGGCCGGAACGGCGTCGCCCGCAACATCTAGCTCGAAAAGCAGGGCGATGCGGCGCCGAGGCCAGCTTCGGGAGGTGTTGCGATGTCCTTTCTGCGTCTCGTTCAGGCCGCGGTCGCGGTGCTTGCCCTTGCCTTGAGCGCGCCGTCGGGGGCGCAGCAGGTGCTGAAAGTCGGCTCGACGCCGACCGGCATCCCCTTCACCTTTCTCGACACCAAGACCAATTCGATCCAGGGCATCATGGTCGATCTCGCCACCGAGATCGGCAAGGACGCCGGCTTCTCCGTGCAGATCGAGCCGATGCAGTTCTCGGCGCTGATCCCCTCGCTGACCGCAAACAAGATCGACATCATTGCGGCCGCGATGTTCGCCACCGCCGCGCGCAAGGAGGTGATCGACTTCTCCGAACCTGTCTACACCTATGGCGAGGGCCTCGTGGTGCCGAAGGCCGACACCAAGGCTTACGCCTCGCAGGAGGACCTGAAGGGCACCGTGGTCGGCGCCCAGGTCGGCACCGCGTTCGTCGACGCGCTGAAGAAGACCGGGCTGTTCAGCGAGGTCAAGGTCTACGACACCATTCCCGATATCCTGCGCGACGTGAATGCCGGCCGCCTCAAGGCCGGCTTCGCCGACTATCCGATCCTCGCCTACAATCTGCAGCAGGGCAATTTCGCCGATGTCCGGCTGGTCGATGGCTACAAGCCCGTCACCGTGGGGACGGTCGCGATCGGCGTCCGCAAGAGCGACACCGAGCTGCTGGCGAAGATCAACGCCTCGCTGGCGAAGCTGAAGGCAAACGGCACGATCGCGAAGATCCTGGAGAAATGGGGCCAGAAGGCCAGCGCGTCGTGACGCGCGGGTACCCCGATGGAGACCCGTCACCCTGAGGAGCGCGTAGCGCGTCTCGAAGGGTCGACGGCCACCAGCCGGGCCGTGCATCCTTCGAGACGCGGCGAAGACGCCGCTCCTCAGGATGACGGAGATGAAATTCGAGTAGGTAACCGGACTGCACACGATTAGCCGATGCAAAAATTCTTCCATGACGCCGTCGAGTTCGTGCCGATCCTGTTGCAGGGCGTCTGGCTGACCATCGTCGTCACCGTCGGCTCGCTCTTGCTCTCGACCGTGCTCGGGCTGGTCTGGGCCTTGATGCGGGTGTCCGGAATTCGCATCCTTGTCGGCCTCAGTGCCGCGCTGATCAACGTGATCCGCGGCATCCCGATCATCGTGCTGCTGTTCTACATCTATTTCGTGATGCCCGATTTCGGCATCGCGCTGTCGGCGCTGCAGGCCGCGATCATCGGGCTCGGCATCGCCTATTCGGCCTATCAGGCGGAAAATTTCCGCGCCGGTATCGAGGCGATCGACAAGGGACAGATCGAGGCGGCGCAGACCATCGGGATGGGCTGGTGGCTCACCATGCACCGCGTGGTGCTGCCGCAGGCGGTCAGGATCATCCTGCCGCCCTACGGCAACATCATGATCATGATGCTGAAGGATTCTTCGCAAGCCTCCACCATCACGGTCGCCGAGCTCGCGCTGCAGGGCAAGCTGATCGCCTCCTCGACCTTCAAGAACACCAGCGTGTTCACCCTGGTGGCGCTGATGTACCTCACCATGAGCATTCCGCTCATCCTGCTGGTTCGGCACTTCGAGAACAAGGCGAACCGCAAATGATCGAGCTCAACGACGTCCACAAGAGTTTTGGCAAGGTCGAGGTGCTGAAAGGCATCACCGCCTCGGTCGCCAAGAGCGAGGTGGTCTGCATCATCGGCCCGTCGGGCTCCGGCAAGTCGACCATCCTGCGCTGCATCAACGGGCTCGAGAGCTACGATCGCGGCGAGATCAGCGTCGAGGGCGCGCGCGTCGATCAGGGCAACCGCTCGATCGTGGCGATCCGCACCCAGGTCTCGATGGTGTTCCAGCGCTTCAACCTGTTTCCGCATCGCACCGCGCTCGAGAACGTCATCGAGGGGCCGCTCTATGTGAAGAAGGAGCCGCGCGAGGCGGCGATTGCCCGCGGCCGCGCGCTGCTCGCGCAGGTCGGCCTCGCCGACAAGGCCGAGGTGCATCCGCCAAAGCTCTCCGGCGGCCAGCAGCAGCGCGTCGCGATTGCGCGGGCGCTGGCGATGCAGCCGAAGGCGATCCTGTTCGACGAGCCGACCTCGGCGCTCGATCCCGAACTGGTCGGCGAGGTGCTCTCGGTGATGCGCAAGCTCGCCGATGACGGCATGACCATGGTCGTTGTCACGCATGAGATGGGCTTTGCCCGCGACGTCGCCGACCGCGTGCTGTTCATCGATGGCGGCATCATCGTCGAGCAGGGCGCCGCCAAATCCGTCCTCAACCAACCGCAACACCCGCGCACCCAGGATTTCCTGCGCCGCGTGCTGCACCCGCTGTGATCGGAAAATGATGTCATCCGGTCGAGTCGTTACCGCATCAACGGTTCACCTCTCCCCTTGTGGGAGAGGTCGGATTGCATCGTCAGATGCAATCCGGGTGAGGGGTTACGCTCTCTCGTGGGACCTGAACCCCTCACCCGCGCCTTCGGCGCGACCTCTCCCCGATGGGGAGAGGTGAAACGCGAGCCCCAGTCATGACCCCAACCTCGCGCCTGCCGCTGCCACCGAGCCTCTACGCCGACACCGCGGTGGAGGCGACGCCGACACCGCCGCTGACGTCAGACAAGAGCGTGCCGGTCGCGATCATCGGCGGTGGCTTCACCGGCCTGTCGACCGCGCTGCATCTT
Source organism: Bradyrhizobium sp. Pha-3 (assembly GCF_042258615.1). Classification (GTDB taxonomy): domain Bacteria; phylum Pseudomonadota; class Alphaproteobacteria; order Rhizobiales; family Xanthobacteraceae; genus Bradyrhizobium. Next base: position 2,493,212 of record NZ_CP170152.1, read on the forward strand.
GCCGAGCAGGGCGTGCTTGCGACGGTGCTGGAGGCACAGGAGCCGGGCTGGGGCGCCTCCGGCAACAATGGCGGGCAGACCAATCCCGGGCTGAAGCACGACCCCGACCAGATCGAACGGGATTTCGGCGCCGATCTCGGCCGCCGCATCATCGAATTCTCCTACGGCACCACGAATTTCACGCATGACCTGATCCGCCGCTACCAGATTCCCTGCGAGGCGCGGCAGAACGGCACGCTGCGCGCCGCGTACAATGAGGCCAGCGCGACCGCGATCGAGACCACGGCGAAGCAGTGCATCCGGCGCGGCATGCCGGTCAAGCTGCTCAACGCCGCCGAGATGCGCGAGATGACCGGCAGCGACCGCTACCTCTGCGCCATGCTGGATGCGCGCGGCGGCGATCTGCATCCGTTGAGTTACGCGCGCGGGCTGGCGCGCGCCGCGATTGGCGCAGGCGTCGCCGTCCATGGCGAGACGCCGGCGCTGTCGCTTCGCCGTGACGGCAACCGCTGGCGGATCGAGACCCCGCGCGCAATCGTGCACGCCGACAAGGTGCTGCTCGCGACCAATGGCTTTACCGATGATCTCTGGCCGGCGCTCCGCCGCACCATCGTGCCGGTGTTCTCGTCGATCGCGGCGACCGCGCCGCTGTCCGAGGAGGTCGCGCGTGCGATCATGCCAACGCGTCCGGTGCTCTACGAGAGCGGCCATATCACGGTCTATTACCGCATCGACCAGCACAACCGGCTGCTGATGGGCGGCCGTGGCCCGATGCGCTGGATCAGCAAGCCGACCGACGTCGCCTATCTGATCCGCTACGCCGAGCGGTTGTGGCCGCAGCTCAAAGGCGTCCGCTGGACCCATGGTTGGAACAGCCGCCTTGCCATCACCGCCGATCACTATCCGCATGTCCACGAGCCCGCGGAGAATTTGCTGATCTCGCTCGGCTGCAACGGCCGCGGCGTCGCACTCTCGACCGCGATGGGCGCGCAACTCGCCCGCCGCCTGATCGGAGGCACCAAGGCCGAGATCGACATGCCCGTGACCGGCATCAAGCCGATTCCGATGCACGCCTTCTGGCGCGTCGGCGTCACCACGGCGGTGCTGACCGGGCGGGTAAGGGACAAGCTTGGGGTGTAGCTGCCGCTAGTGTCCCGAATCCGAAGTCCGTATCATTCGCCGCACTTTCGGAGCGAACTTCGGATTCGATAAGGACACTAGCAAACTTATGATTCTAGTGTGCTTTATGAATGCGAAGTTCGTGAAAGCGGCTGCCGCGAAATCGCACGAACTTCGCATTCAGCACACTAGCGCGTCGCGGCCTCGCCAAGGTGCGTTCTGAAGAACGCGATGGCCGCGGCGTGGAAGCGCTGATGAAACGCGACGCGGTCGAAGCCCGGCGCGTCGGCGCAGATGCCCGCCATCTTCGCTGTCTCCGCCGGTGTGCAGGTCGCGAGGAAGGAGAAGTGCTTGGCATCCTTCACCAGGTGAAAGTCCGGTTTGGACGGAAGCCGGTCGTTGATGGCGGCCGCACAGCACCCGGACAGACCGTCGCCATTCTGCGCGGGGTCCGAGCTCCACAGTTGAATCGGGATCGTCACGGCTTTCAAGTTCTCGGCGGCAAAGAACAGCACGGGAAAGGGATCGACGATGATCGCGGCCTTGATCCGCGGATCGTGCACGACCGGTCCGCTCGGCTTCTCGCCGCCTTCGAGCTCCTTGCAGGCCCGCAAGCTCGATGTCTGGCAGTTCGGCAAGCCCTTGCGGAGATCGGGCTCACCGCCCACCGCCGCGATGCCTGTATAACCGCCCCAGGAGAAACCATAGAGACCGATGCGTCCGGCATCGATGTGGGCTGCGTCAGGCCAGGCTCCGAGCGCGTAGTCGATCGCACGCTTGATGTCGGCGGGCCGCTCGACCGTGACGGCAAGGCTGTCGGTGCCGCTGGTGTCGCGTTCGGTATCGGTCGGATGATTGATCGTCACGACGATGAAACCGGCATCCGCCAGCGCAGCGGCGGTGTCGTGATGCCCGCCGAGCCAGCCACGCCTTCCATGCGAGATCACGATCAGCGGCAGCTTGTCTCCCACGATCGGGCAGTCGTTGACGCCGAAGAACGTTCTGCCGCCGCGGGCATCGATCTCGCGCGGGGGCTCGGCGCACGGGTGCCAGGCCACCCCTCTGATCGCAGGCCCGTCGGGATCGGCGGGAACATCGAAGTGCCGAAGTCCAGCCGCGTGCGCCACAGAGACAGCAAGCAACGACAGAGCGGACAACACGAAGGGCGCACAACGCATGGCTATCACTTGTCCAGAATCCGCAATTCGGCCGTGGCGCTGGCAACCGTCACATTGTCGGCGTCGATCAGATCGGCCTCGACGATCATGTCGCGGTCGGTCTGCGAGACGACCTTGGCCTTGGCCGTGATCGGACCGACGCGCGCCGGCTTGAGAAAGCGGGTGGTGAGGGTTCTGGTCACCACGGTCCTGGTTGACGGAAGTACAGCGAGGGCCCCGAGGCCGGTGGCCGAATCCAGCATCGCCGCCAGGAAGCCGCCCTGGATCGTTCCGTGCCGGTTGGTGAACAGGGGCTGCGCCACAAAGCGGATCGAGGGGATTTCGCCGTCGAAGCCCAGCCACTCGCGTCCAAGGAGCTGGGCGCCCGGCGGCACGTCTGCGCTTGCATCGCTCAAGCCGGTCACCATTGTTCGTTGTCGGGCCGAAATGTATCAGCCCATTTGCGTCCTGCAATGTCCCTCGGCGCGCCATCGCGAAGGCGTCAATTACTGCATGCGCGGGTGATGATACCGCGTGGTGCGACGCCTCGAATCGAGAACTATCCTCATCGTCGTCCCGGCGAAAGCCGGGACCCATTACCCCAAGTCTCAATCGTTGCGCGACGCTGGGGCCACAGCCTTCTTCAACAACGCCACCCTGTGGTTGGGTCCCGGCTTTCGCCGGGACGACGGTGGTGCGTGAGATGCGACATTGTCTCACAGCACGACGGTCCACGCCGCGATCCCCGTCATTCCGAGGGCGGCCACCACGGATACTGGCTCGGCATGTCTTGCGAGACCTTGCCCGGAAACGCCGGCTTTCGCTTCTCGATGAAGGACTGCACGCCCTCGCGCACGTCGGCGTGGCCGCCGCGCTCGACCGACATCGGTTTGTCGATCGCGAGCAATTCGAACGGATCAGGCGCGCCGGCGAAGCGCCAGAGCATCTGGCGGGTCAACGCCACCGACACGGCCGACGTCTCCGCCGTCATCTCGTGGGCGATCTGCCGCGCCCGCTCGAGCAAGGCGTCCGGCTCGGCCACCTCGCTGACGAGGCCGCCCGCCAGCGCCTCGTCCGCATCGAAGGTGCGGCCGGAGAGACACCAGCGCAGCGATTGCGGCAGGCCGACGAGCTTTGGCAAGAACCACGCACTGCCGGCCTCCGGCACCAGCCCGCGGCGCGCGAAGATGAAGCCGATCTTGGCGCCGCGAGCGGCGATGCGGATATCCATCGGCAGCGTCATGGTGATGCCGACGCCGACCGCAGCGCCGTTGATCGCGGCGATCGAGGGCTTTCGGCAGTTGAAGATCGCCTCGACGAAGCGGCCGCTGCGCTGGCCAGCGCTTGCGAACACGCCCGCACCGTGGCTGCCGGACGTGTCGAAGCTCTTGGCGCCGCCGGAGACGTCGGCACCGGCGCAGAAGGCACGGCCCGCACCGGTGACGATGATGGCGCGGACGTTGTCGTCTTCGTCAGCGCGCAGAAACGCGTCGGCGATCTCTGCACCCATCGTGCCGGTATAGGCATTGAGCTTGTCGGGGCGATTGAGCGTGACGATCGTCAGGGAGCCGTCGATGTCGCACGTGATGTGTTCGTAGCTCATGACGGCCTCCCCGGGATGCTTGTTGTAATGCGCGCCGTGATCGGTTCACGCCTCCGCGATTGCGTCGCTCCACGGATGAAACGGCTCGGTGGCGCCGCTGTTTGTCGTGCCATCGCGCAGCACGATGCTGGGGCAGGCGAACTTCTTTGGCTGGGTCTGGATGCGTGCCTCCTCATAGTCGAAGCTGCCGCGCAGCACCTCACGCACAGCCTGCGGCAGGCGGACATCGCCGATCACGACGGCGCCTTCGCTGGCGTCGATGCGTGGCTGATGGATCGCCGCGTCGAGATCCATGCCGAAATCCATCACGAAGGAGAGCAGTTGCGACACCGCGGGCAGGATGCGGCGGCCGCCGGATGCGCCGGCGGCAAGACGGCGGCCGTCGGCCGCCTCTGCCACCACGGGCGTGTAATTGGTCAGGCAGCGCTTGCCGGGCGCGAGCGAGTTCGGATTGCCTTGTGTCGGATCGAACCACATGATGCCGTTGTTCATGGTGAGGCCAGTGTTCGGCGTCACGAATTTGGAGCCGAAGGTCGACAGCAGCGTCTGCGTCACTGCCGCCATGTTGCCGTTGCGGTCGACCGCCGAGAAATGCGTGGTGCAGGATGGCGCGATCGCCTCCGCACCGAGCGCGCGGCGGCCGTCAACGTCACCCATGTCCTTCAGCCGCTCGCGATAGGCGGCCTGCAGCGCCTCGGCGTAGGCAGCATAGGCGGTCGCATCCGGGCCGCCCTGCGCGGGCGCCAACGCCTTTTGCAGCAGACCGAGCGTGCGGGCCATGGTGGGACCTGCGGTCAGCTCCGGCGTCGCATACACGGTGCCGCCGCGATAGGGAATCCTGAGCGGCTCGCGCAGATGGGCGCGGAAGGCGGCGAGATCGCGCACCGACAGCGCGCCGCCGGCGGCCTGGATGTCGTCGGCGATGCTGCGCGCCAGATCGCCCTCGTAGAAGTCGCGCGGGCCGGCCGCGGCAAGCTGCGCCATCGTCGCCTTCAGCCTGTCCTGCGGCATGCGGACCACCGACTTGATGCCCCATTGCGCATTCGGCGGCAGGCCGTCCAGCAGATACGCCGCGGCGCTGGCGGGATAGCGCCGCAGATCCGCGGCCGAGCTTGCGATCATGTCGGTGGTCCACCAATCCACCAGCAGGCCTTCGCCGGCGAGCTTGACGCTCGGCGCCAGCAGGTCCTTCCACGGCATCTTGGCGTGGCGGCGATGCGCCTCTTCCATGCCGGCGACGACGCCGGGCACCGCGATCGAGCCCGGGCCGTGCAGATTTCGGTCGTCCTTGACCCGCGCCCAGGGAAACAGGTCGGAGGCCGCGCCGCCGGTCAACGGATAATCCTCGAGGCGCAGGCCGTCGGGCGCGCGCATGCCGTAGTCGATCACCTCGACGCGGTTCTCCCTGGCGCGGTACAGCACCATCGCGCCGCCGCCGCCGGCGCCGCTCATCCACGGCTCCAGCACGCCGAGGGCAAAGGTGGTTGCAATCACGGCGTCGACGCAATCGCCGCCCGCTGCCAATACCTCTGCGCCGACTTCGGCCGCCTTGCGCGATTGCGCTGCGACGATGCCGCCCTTGGCGCTGACGGCCGGCTTGCGGATCACTTGCGAGTTGGAGAACTGGTCGGACATGGCGTTGCTTTCGCTGTTCTTGTTGCGGGCGGGTCGCGTTGGCGTAGCATGCCAAGCAAGGCACTGTCAGTGCAACAACAACCAATTTCGGGGAGCGGAAAATGAGCAGTGTGAAGCGTGAACGGGACGGCAAGGTCGGCATTCTGACCCTGAACGATCCCGCCAGCCTGAATGCCATGACGCCGGAACTGCTCGGCGATCTCGCACGCGCCATCGGCGAGATGGGCGTCGAGCCCGGCATCCGCGCGCTGGTCCTGACCGGGGAGGGGCGCGGCTTCTGCTCCGGGCAGAATCTCAAGGCGTTCAACTCGCTCGGCGACAATATCTATACCGGCGTCATGAAGCATTACTGGCCGGCGATGCAGGCCTTGCGCGAGTGCCGGATGCCGGTGGTGGTCGCCGTCAACGGCGTCGCGGCCGGCGGCGGCTTCAGCCTTGCGATGTCCGGCGACATCATCCTGGCCGCGCGCTCGGCGAGCTTCATCCAGGTGTTCAGCCGGATCGGCCTGGTGCCCGACCTCGGCTCGACCTGGCTCTTGCCGCGCCTGATCGGGCGCCAGCGCGCGCTCGAGCTGATGCTGCTGAACGAGCCGTTGTCGGCCGAGCGGGCCAAAGAGTGGGGATTGGTGCGCGATGTGGTCGACGACGCAAGGCTGCTCGACGAGGCGAAAGTGCTCGCCGGCCGCCTCGCCGATGGTCCGACCCGCGCGCTGGTCGCGACGCGGCAGTTGCTCGAGGAGAGCGAGCACGCAAGCTACGCCGATCAGTTCCGCCGCGAGATCGAGCTGCAGCAGGTGATCCGCGAAAGCGCCGACGCGAAGGAAGGCCGCCAAGCCTTCGTCGAGAAGCGCAAGGCCCAGTTCACGGGGCGCTAGGCCTTGCTGGTGGGCAAATCAGCCGATCGCAATTGCGATCTTGCCGAAATGCGCGCCGCTCGCCATGTGGGCGAACGCATCCCTGACCTGGTCGAACGCGAACACCTTGTCGATCACGGGCTTGACGCCGTGCATGCTGATGCCGTCGCACAGCGCCTGCAGATCCTCGATCGAGCCGACGGTGACGCCCTGCAGCCGCTGCTGCTGCATCACCATCAGCGGCAACCTGGTGTCGGACGAGGCGGGACCGGCGAGCACGCCGATGAAGGCGATGGTGCCGCCGATTTTGGTCGCGCGGATCGACTCGTTCAGCGTGCCGACGCCGCCGACCTCGACGACGAGATCGACGCCGCGCCCGGTCAGCTCGCGCGCCTTCTTGCCCCAGTCGGGCGTGGTCTTGTAGTTGAGCGTGACATCGGCGCCGAGCTGCTTCAGCCGCACGATCTTGGCGTCGCTGGAAGAGGTCGCGATGACGCGGGCGCCGCACATCTTGGCGAATTGCAGCGCGAACAGCGAGACGCCGCCGGTGCCCTGGGTCAGCACGGTCTGTCCCGGCTTGATGTCGCCGAGCTTGACCACTGCGCTCCACGCCGTGAGCCCGGCGCACGGCAGTGCCGCGGCTTCGATATCGTTGAGATGGTCCGGCGTGCGCACCAGCGCGTGCGCCGGGAATACCCGGTACTCGGTCAGCACGCCGTCGACGCTGCCGCCGAGCGCCGCGCGCATCCGCGCCTCGCTCGGCTCGCCGCCGAGCCAGCTTTCGAAGAAGCTGCCGATCACGCGATCGCCGGGTGCGAAACTCCTGACCCCGGCGCCGACCGCTTCGACCACACCGGCGCCGTCGGAGACCGGCACCAGCGGAAATTTCTGGCGCGAGCCGTAGCCGCCCTTGACCGTCAGCAGGTCGCGATAGTTCAGCGTTGCCGCCTTCAGCCGCACCAGGACCTCGCCGGGACCGGCCTGCGGAACCGGCTTGTCGACCAGTGCAAGCGCGTCGACGCCGCCGGGGCCTTGCAACTCATAGCATTTCACGGGACGTCTCCTGTCGGGGGCTTGTTGTCTTGGGCGACGCACCGGGCGCCGCCGCGCATCCACCGAGCATATGTCAGGCCTGCGGCGTGTGGCCATAGCGCGCGTGGCGGCCGATGGAATGGCGCCCACGCTCGAACAGATTGGAGCTGCCCGAAAATACCGCCAATGTGCCGTTGATGAAGTGACCGAGCGGAGGTGACGATGGCTGCCTTGCTTGAGACGAAACGCAATCCGATCGCCGCGTTCGCACGTGGCGTGGTCCGAACGCTGCTTGCCGTTGCGCTGATCTGTTGCAGTGGTGCGATGGCGGCGGATGACGACCTCTACCGCGCGCAGACCGTCGTCACCGGCCAGGGCGAGCCGAACCGCATCATCGGCTTCGGTGCATGTCTGGAGGACGTCCTGATCAAGGTCTCCGGCCAGCCGATGCTGGCAAGCGACCATCGGCTCGCTGGCTACAAATCCAGGGCCAGTGAGTTCGTCAGCAGTTTCGACTATCACGACCAGTATGCCGGCAAGCCGCATCATGACGAGCAGGGCACCCGCGACCGGCCTTACGACCTGACGGTGGCTTTCGACCAGAACAGGATCGACGGCATTCTCGCCGAGCTCGGCCTCAAGCCGTGGCGATCGCAGCGGCCGGCGCTCGGCGTGTTCGTCGGGATGCTGCACGGCCCGAAGGACTTCATCGTCACATCTGACGGGCCGCAGTCCGATTTGCAGCGCGATGCGCTCGCGGCTGCCGCCGGCAAGCGCGGCATGCGCGTCGTGCTGCCCGATACGGCCGCGTTGACGAGTGCCAACGTCACGGCGGCCGGGCTCCTGAAGATGCCGACCGCGCAGCTGAGTTCGATCGTGGCGCCGCAGGGCGGCGAGGCCATCCTGGTCGGGCAGCTGGTCTGGGACGACAACGATCTCGGCTGGACCACGCAATGGCGGATGGTGTGGCGCGGCAAGGACTACAAATGGCAGTTTCGCGGCGTCACCTTCGATGAGGCCTTCCGGCGCGGCGTCGGCGGTGCCGCGCAGGTGCTGTCGGGCAATGGCGATCCGGGACGATCGAAATGAGCCTGCGCGCTCTAAGCTTATCCCGTTCCGATTGAATCGGAACGGGCTCTAGATTCTTGTTTTGACGCGTTTTCTTCACGCGAACCGGTATCCACTTCGCTCGAAAACGCCCTAGCCGGCGTAGCCGAGCGTGTGCGACGGGTATTCTCCGAACATCGCGCGGTAGTATTGCGAGAAGCGCCCGAGCTCGATGAAGCCCTGTTCGATCGCGACCTTGGAAACGGTGGTCTGCTCCGGCGTGCTTTCGCGCAGGATCGAACGGATCGTGCAGAGCCGCTTGTAGCGCAGGAACGTCACCGGGCCGACGCCGAACACCTCGTGGAAGGCGCGGTGCAGGCTGCGTCGCGACAGCCGGAGCTCGGTGCAGATTTCCGAGACATGGACCGGGCGGGCACCCGCGGCGAGCAGATAGTCCTCGACGTCACGCACCAGCTTCATCGCCGACGGCAGATAGCTGGTTCCGTCAGGCGGCAGCGACGTGACGACCGTCGCCGTCACGCAGTCGATGATCGCGCGTTTCCAGAATTCGGCCGACGCATGCGACAAGGCGTCCGGATAGCGCGCGAGATGCGCGATGATTTTCGGCAGCCTGTCCGCCGCGCTCATGCCGATCGTGCGGTCCGCGCGAAAATGGTTCTTGACGCTCCATGTTTCGGCATCGGCGAGCCGCGGCTCACCGCCGAATATGTCGGGCAAATCGGCCATGTCGAAGCGAATGGCGGCATAGGACGAGGCCTTGTGAAAGACGCCGTCATGCTCGATCGACGGAGGGATCACCAGCACGTCGGCCGGCTGCATGTCGAATGCCCAATGCGTGACGCGATCCGTGGCGTTCAGCAGCATTCCGATGATCAGCTTGTCATCGGTCGAAGTGCGCTGGGTACGGACCCCGACATTGAATGCGCCGATGCTGAGCGAAAAATCGCCGATCCCGACATGGGACAACGTCCCGCGCAGCTTGCCCCGCTCGAGCTGCATGACCTCGACATGCGAGCCTTTGACGGCGTCGTGGAGTCCCTCGAAGCCGTCAAGCTCGCCGCTGTGAACCGTCAGCTGCTGGCCCATATCCACGCGTTCCACGGCGGAATCATGGACGGGATTTTTGCCGGTTTTGGCCCGGAAGGCAACGCGGACGACGGCAAGGGATTGATCGGTCGGGACGTCGTTTTGTCAGGACCGCACGCCTTGGGGGCGAGGCTGGCACAAAGTGCATATCGTCCCCGCCGCATGGGGGGCAATCGCTTGATCTCAAAGCAAAATGTGCAGTTTTCAGCGGCTCTGCGCCGGTGGCTAGGCCGCCATCAGGTGCTCAAGCGCAACAGCCTGCTCGCGGGTCTGGAAAGCGATGGCGGTATGCGTGAAGCCCGACGAGGCCTGGGTCTGCGCGATGTGATTGAGGACCTCGGTGCCCTTGACCACGTGAAGGTCCATTCCGGGGCCGGCGGGGAAGATGCCGAGGACGACATCGTAGGCGTCGACGATGGCCTTCAACGCGCCACCCTTGTCTTCCGAAGCATCGATAAAGATACGAACATCCGCGGCGATACTACGAAGTTCGTCAAAGTCGATCACTGGAAGTCTCCTATACGCAACTCACTGATCGACTTTAGCTACAACTTGCTTACTGAAACCTAAATTACGCCCGGTTCCTTCGTGCGCTCACCGCTCCGTGACTCGAATTTGTGCCTGCGCGATCGCCGTCTTTCGGCCTGCCCGTGCGCAGGGCTTCCGCGCGGAATGAGCGGATCGTTTGGCAGGGAGTGGCGTGTTCAGGTCTTGTGCGCGGGCGCAGTCAGGATAATTCCCTCATCGATCAGGGCGCGACAGATCTTCTTCAAGGTTGCAATCGCTTCACGCGTTGCCCGGCTGACCGGCCGTCCGCGCGGCAATGCCAGGACGCGGTCGGCGCGCATCCATGGCAACAGCGCTGCCGACAGCGCGCCGGTGGCGACTTCCTGGTGAATGCCGGAGAACGGCAGCAATGCATAGCCGAGGCCCGCGGCCACCATGCGCTTCATCGGGGTGCTGTTGTCGACCCGTACCGCGCAGAGCATTGTCGAAGGGAACGGGTTGCGGCTGAGCGGGCCCACGGCGGATGGCAGGGCGTCGAACTGCTTGCGGGTCAGTCGGCCGCGCTTCAGCAGCGGATCCCGCGCCGGTCCGATCAGGAACACCTGTTCGACCATGAGCAGTTCATAGTCGAGGTGATCGTTGGGGGGCGGCGTCGTCACGATCGCGAGATCGAGCTCACCGCGCAGCAGGCGTTCGGATGCGTTTTCCGTCAAGCCTTCACTGAGCTCGAGCCGCACCCGTGGAAATTGCTTCACGAATGTCTGGGCCAGCGGCGGGTAGAGGATATCGCCGAGGCTTGGCGGCGCGCCGATCCGGACCGTACCGCTGGGCTCGCGATTTTCCGTGCGCACCTCGGCCTTGATGTCGTCGATCGTGCCGAGCAGCCAGCGCCCGCGCGCGAGCAGCACCTTGCCGGATTCCGTAACCGAGACACCGCGCGCGCCGCGTTCGAGCAAGGCGCCGCCCAATTCGTCTTCGAGTTCCTTGACGTGGCGGCTGAGCGCCGACTGGGCGACGTTCAACGTGCTCGCTGCGGCGGCAAAGCCGCCACGCTCGGCGACGGCAACGAAATAGCGGATCTGCCGCAGGTCCATGATCGGCGCTCCATCTCAATTCGAGATGGATACCATATCAAACATATTCTTGTGAGATACCAAAAAAGGAGCAGTCTCCTCGCAACGATCAGAACGGAGGAGAGACGAGCATGGGCATCGCCACCGATGAGGCACGCCAGACGTCCGTATTCATCGCCGGCGGCGGGCCGGTCGGCCTTGCGATGTCGCTGCTGCTCGATCGGTTCGGCATCGACTGCGTCGTGGTCGAGAAGAGTCCGACGACAACAGATCATCCCAAGTCGCGCGGCTGCTGGGTCCGCACCATGGAGATCTTCCGGCAGTGGGGGATCGAGCAGGCGATCCGCGACCGCGGCCTACAGGACAACTCCGACATGTTCGTGTTCCTCGACAGCATCGCGGGTCACGAGTTCGGCCGCACCCGTCCCGAACCGAATGTCGGGCATACCCCCGCCTGGAAGAGCCTGGTCGCCCAGGATGCCGTCGAGGAGGAAATTCTGCGGGTGGTCGAGAAGTCCAAGCACGCCACGGCCCTGTTCAACACGGCCTGTGAATCGTTCGAGGAGACCAACAGCGGCGTCAACGTCACGACACGTTGTGAAAAGACCGGCGAAGTGACGCAGTGGACGGCGACCTACCTGATCGCCGCCGATGGCGCGGGCAGCCAGACGCGGCGCAGCGCCGGGATCGACATGGTCGGGCCGTCCACGCTGGCGGTGATGTCGAACGAGTATTGGCGGGCCGATCTGTCGCGTTTGCCGATCGCACGCGAGGCCGCCGGCTTCATCATCGTCCCGGACAGACCCGATCTGCCGCGCGCCGGCATCCTGAACACCAATGGCCGGGACCGCTGGCTCACCGTGAGGCAAATCGGCCTGACCAAGGACGATCGCGAGCGGCCATGGACCGACCAGGAGTTCATCGAGATCGCGCGCGGCCATGTCGGCATTCCGGACCTCGACGTCACGCTTCTCAACCGTTCGATCTGGCGCGTCAGCATGCAGGTGGCCGAGACCTTTCGAAAGGGCCGGGTGTTTCTGGTCGGCGACTGCGCGCACCGCTTTCCGCCGACCGGCGGCTTCGGCCTGAACTCCGGTGTGCAGGACGCGCATAATCTCGCCTGGAAACTCGCCTTCGTGTTGAAGGGACTCGCGGACGAAAAGCTGCTCGACAGCTATTCCAGCGAGCGCCGCCCGATCGCGCAATCCAATGCCAATTTCAGCTACGGCAATCGGCTGCGCTTTGGGCTGACCGACGACGCCGTACGATCGCGCAACCCGGACCGGATCAGGTTCTGGATCAACGATATGGACAATCACCTGCACAGCATCGGGCAGAACCTCGGACACAATTACGAGGATGGCGCGGTGATCCCCGACGGCACCGTCGCGAAGGCGTTGAACTCCCGCTACTACACGCCGACCGACCGTCCCGGCGCGCGCTTTCCGCATATGTGGCTCGAGCCTTCGCGCAAGAAATCCACGCTCGACTGGTTCGACAAGGAATTCACCGTCGTCACGGGTCCGCTCGGCAGCGAGTGGCTGGAGGCAGGGAAGCAGGTGGCGGAGAAGACCGGCCTGCCGCTCTCGCTGAAACAACTGCCGTCAGCTGACCCGGCCGACGGATTCCAGCTGGGCATGCGCGGCGCGGTGCTGGTGCGCCCCGACGGACACGTGGCGTGGCGGATGCCGTGGGTGCCGTCGGATCCGGCGAAGGAACTGGCCGGCGCGCTCTCGACCTTGCTGCACTAGCGGAGGCTCCCATGCAATCGTTCGAATCGAGCGGCATCGTCACGGCATTCGAGAAAACCGGACGCGGCGAACCGATCGTGCTGCTGCATGGCGGCGAGGCCGATCATTCGATGTTTGACGGCCTTGCGCCTGCGCTGGCGGCGGATTTCACCGTGATCGCGTATGACCAGCGCGATTCCGGCGCCACCAGGAATCCTCCGTCGTCCTATTCGCTGGCGGACCTGGCTGATGATGCCGCGGCCTTGATCGGAGGGCTCGGCTACGATCGTGTCCATGTCTTCGGGACCTCGCTGGGCGGGCTGATCGCGCAAGTGCTGGCGGCCCGCCATCCCGGCCGCATTGATCGCCTGATCCTGAGCAGCACCTGGAAGGTCAACAGGAGCCCGCTGGAGGTCAATGCGGATGTGTTCCGCACACTCGCGTCGTACCGCGCCGACACCGCAGGCAACGCGCCGAAGATCGCGGAGTTCTTCTTCCCGCCGGACTATCTGCGCGCGCGGCCCGAACTGATCGATATCTTCCGTGGCTCGAGCCGCGATGACGGCCAGAAGGCGCGACGTGGCGCCTTGCTCGCGCAGCCCGTCGCTGCCGATCTGACGGGCTTTGATCGCCCGACGCTGCTGCTGGCAGGTGCTGACGACCGGCTGATCCCGAACGCGGAGACATTTGCGCTCGCCCGCGATCTTGCGTGCGTCGAGACGAGGACCATCGCGGACGTCGGCCATGTCGCATCGATCCAGGCCCCCGAGCGGGTGGCGGAGGCGGTGACGGCATTCCTGAATTCAAAAAAGAAGGCGGCTTGACAACAACAGGGGGAGACCATGGCTGAGCAAGCGAGCGCTGTGCCGTTCGACGAAGCGCCGGTGACGACGCGCTATTGGCTATCGATCATCATCTTCGCCATCTCCGGCGTGGTGGATTTCTTCGATTTCTTTGTGGTCGGGTTTCTGGTCTCGGTGCTGGCGCCGAAATGGCACCTGACGTTCGGCCAGACCTCGATCATGCTGATGAGCGCCGGCATCGGGGCGATGCTGGGGGCGTTCGCTGCAGGAGTCCTCGCCGATCGCTTCGGGCGCAAGCCGCTGGCGGTTGCCGGCGTTCTGCTTTGCGGCCTGACCTCGGGCGCGATCGCGTTCATTCCGGAAGACGGCTGGGTTGCGTTCGCGATCCTGCGCTTTTTCGTCGGCTTCGGCCTTGCCGCGGGCGCGGCGGCGGCAGTCCCTGCCATCGTCGAATTCGCGCCGACCCGTCATCGCACGCTGGTCACGAGCCTCGTGGTCGTTCCGGTCGCCTTTGGCGTGCTGTCGGCGTCGGTGACGGTGAGCTTCCTGCTGCCGCTGGTCGGCTGGCGCGGATTGGCCGCGGTCGGATTCCTGCCGATCATCCTCGCAATTCTGACCATGATCATCATGCCGGAATCGCCGCGCTGGCTGATCAGCAAGGGCCGCGTGCGCGAGGCGCAGACGAATATCCGAAAGCTCTATCGGGTCGGCGGCGAGTCATTTGTCTTGCCTACGCTGCCGCCGGCAAGCCCGGCGACATTTGCCGATCTGTTTGCCGAGCAGCGGCGCTTCTGGCTGACAGTCCTGATCTGGTTCGGCGCCAGCACGGCGAATTACGGCGTTTTCCTGTGGGGACCGACGATCGTGGCGCTGCTGCTTGGCGTCGCGCCCCAGGATGCGGCGAAGATGTTCATCTATGTCAGCCTCGCCGGCGTTGTCGGCCGGACCGGCTTTGCGTTTCTGGCGCACCGGATCGGCCGCAAGCCGTGTGGCCAGTTGATGGGCTATGGCACTGCGGTTTCACTGGCACTGGCGGCCTATTTTCACAACGACTTTGCCGGCTCGGTCCCGCTGTTCCTGGTCTTCCTGATCGTCGGCGCCGTGTTCTTCGACGGTGGATTTTCGAATATCGGGCCCTATCCCGCGGAGATTTTTCCGGTCCAGCTTTCGGGACGCGCGGTCGGCCTTGCCCAGCTTTCGAACGGCGTCGGCAAGATCGTAGGTCCCCTGTGCCTCGCGTTGATCGCCGGCGCGGACAATGTCGTGCACCCCAGCGCAACCGCCTCGGCGGTGGCGCCGGCGTTTTTGTTTCTTGCCGGCGCGGGTCTCCTGATCGGACTTGCCTTTACGTTCCTCGGCGTCGAGCCGCACGGACACCCGGTGGCTCTGTTTGGCGACAATAAGGCCGCGAGCGCCGCACCGAAGCCGCTGGCCGCAAAAGCGGCGGCAGGACAGTGAAAGACGGAAGGATTTACAATGGACAATGCGCACGACATGGTCGCGGCGGCGGCGCCGTTCGATACTGCAAAACTCGATCGGCTGATGGATGAGGCGGGGCTCGACATTTTGGTCGTCACCTCGCGTCACAATGTGCAGTACCTGCTCGGTGGTTATCGCTTCTTCTTCTTCGACGTCATGGAAGCGATCGGCACCAGCCGCTATCTGCCGGTGTTCGTCTATCAGAAGGGGCACCCTGAAAATTCCGCCTACATTGGTAACCGCATGGAAAAGTTCGAGCATGAGCTCGGACGGATATCGGCGCCGAACGTTAAAGCGGGCGCGTGGGGAACGATCGATGCGATCGGCCTCGCCCTTGATCACGTGAAAAAGCTCGGGGGCGGCGCCAAGCGCGTCGGCATCGAGGCAGGTTTCCTGCCGGCCGAGGCCAGGGATCACCTGCTTGCCGGTCTTGGCAACGTCGAGTTCCGCGAGGCTCATTTCACGCTCGAGCGCCTTCGCGCCGTAAAGTCTCCGGCCGAGTTGGATCTCATCAGAGAGGCTTCCGAGCGGGTCGTCGATGCTATGATGGCGACGTTCAAATGCTGTGCACCGGGCATGACCAAGAACGACGTCGTCGCCCGTCTGCGCCGTGAGGAGCAGGAGCGCGATCTCGTGTTCGAATATGGCCTGATTGCCGCGGGCAAGAGTCATAACCGCGCACCGTCGAACCAGCTTCTTGCGGAGGGCGACGTGATCTCGATCGATTCCGGCGGAAACTACCGGGGCTATATCGGCGACCTCAGCCGCATGGGACTTCTGGGGGAGCCCGACAGTGAGCTGCGCGAGTTGCTGCAAGAAATCGAGGACATCCAGCAGGTGGCCCGGCGCCCAATCCGGCCGGGCGCGATGGGGGGCGACATTATCGCGGCGGGCGAGGCAGCCGTCAAAACCTCGCCGCATCGCGCCGTGCTCGACTTCACCGCGCACGGCATCGGGCTTGTCAGCCACGAAGCGCCGCGCCTCACCGCGACCGGCCCGGTCCCTTACGCGCCCTATGACGCCGACCGGCCGCTCGAATGCGGGATGGTGATCTCGATCGAAACCGCGCTGCTACATCCGCAGCGCGGCTACATCAAGCTCGAGGACACGCTGCTCGTCTCCGAATCGGGCTGGGAAGCGCCCGGTGACCATGGCAGGGGATGGAATTCGTTGCATCTCATGACGTGAACCCGGTCAACGCCACGACCGCATTTTTGGCTGGGTCACCGCTTCAGCTGCGGTGCTGGAGGCGCTCGCTGGCGAGTTTCGGAATACTAGAAATATATCCCTGAGTTGCCCGACGTGTCAAGTTGCCCGGTCGACGCCGGCCGCCGCCGGCTACTTTGCATGGGGTTGTTTTCGATATTTTGGCAGCGCCCCCTGCGACGGCCCAGATGACTTCATATGCGCTCGGCCAGGCGATTGATCCGGCGGTCTTTGCTTCACGCGAGCCTCCGGTCATGCGATGCTTCGCGCTGGATGCAGCGGCCGGCTCCACGCCGTCTGCTCGCCAGGTCGGCGCCGACGATGGGCAGGTGCAACCGATATGGATTGCCTCCCCATCGACAGAAGCGACCCGATGACCACTGCCGCCAACGCGCTCCGCGACTACGCCCAAAGCATCCTGACCGCCCGTGTCTACGACGTGGCGGTGGAGACGCCGCTCGACCCGATGCCGCGGCTCTCGGAGCGCCTGTCGCGCGCCGTCTTGCTGAAGCGGGAGGACTTCCAGCCGATCTTCTCCTTCAAGCTTCGCGGCGCCTACAACAAGATCGTCAGGCTGCCGGACGCGCAGCGAAGACAGGGCGTCATCTGCGCGTCGGCGGGTAATCACGCGCAGGGCGTGGCGCTGTCGGCGCGCAAGCTCGGCATTCCCGCGACGATCGTGATGCCGAGGACGACGCCCGCGATCAAGGTCGAGGCCGTCCGGCGTCTGGGCGGCGACGTTGTGCTGCATGGCGACACGTTCGACGATGCCCAAACCAAGGCCAGGGAGATCGAGGTCGCGCGCGGCCTGACCTTCGTGCATCCGTTCGACGATCCGGACGTGATTGCAGGCCAAGGGACCGTCGGGATGGAGATCCTGCGGCAGCATCCCGATCCGATCGAGGCGATCTTCGTGCCGATCGGCGGGGGCGGGCTGGCGGCTGGCGTCGCCGCCTTCGTGAAATTCCTCAACCCTTCGATCAAGGTCGTCGGCGTGGAGCCGGCCGACGCAGCCTCGATGGCGGCCGCGCTCGCCAAGGACAGCGTTGTCGCGCTGGATCAGGTCGGGCTGTTCGCCGATGGCGTCGCCGTCCGCAAGGTCGGAGCGGAGACGTTCCGCCTCTGCCGCGACCTGCTCGACGAGGTCGTCACCGTGGACACCGACGCCATGTGCGCCGCCATCAAGGATATCTTCGACGACGTGCGATCCGTTGCCGAGCCCTCGGGGGCGTTGGCGCTCGCTGGCCTCAAGGCCTACGCCGAGCGCGGCGCACTCAGCGACGGCAGCCTGATTGCCGTCAACAGCGGGGCCAATCTGAATTTCGACCGGCTGCGCACCATCGCCGATCGCGCCGAGGTCGGCGAACACCGGGAGGCGCTGCTTGCGGTGACTGTGCCGGAGAAGCCGGGCAGCTATCGGCACTTCATCCGTATTCTTGGTTCGCGGGCGATCACGGAATTCAACTACCGCTTCGCCGAGACGACGGCGCCGGCGCAGCTCTTCGTCGGCATCGCGCTGAGCCGCGGCGAGGCGGAGAAGCGGGAAGTCATGGAGCTGCTGCGGCGCGAGGGCTATCCGATCCTGGATCTGAGCGAGAACGAGATGGCCAAGGACCATGTACGCTACATGGTGGGCGGTCGCGCGCCGCTTCTCAAGGACGAGGTGATCTACCGCTTCGAGTTTCCGGAGCGTCCCGGCGCATTGCTGAAATTCCTCGAGAGCCTGGCGCCTGACTGGAACATTTCGCTGTTCCACTACCGGAATCACGGCGCCGACTACGGACGCATCCTGGCAGGCATCGAGGTCAAGCCTGGCGAGCGCGCCCGGTTCGTTCAGGCGCTCGACGCGCTCGGCTATCCCTATTGGAACGAGAGCGAGAATCCGGCCTATCGCCTGTTCCTCTCCGCCGAGAAGGGATGAAGCGGCGAGGTCCTACGCAGGTCCAGAGTAAAGAGGACGGTTGGCGGTGCAATGGCTGTCTGCTCGCCAATCACGGCATGATCGCGCTCGGCGCCAATCTCGACAAGGCAATGTGGCTCGCACTCGAGCTCGAGACCCTCGCGCGGCAATACTACCTCTCGCTTGCGCTCGACTCGCGGATCATCCTGAGCGACGAGGAGATCGCCGACACCGCAAAGGGTTTCTCCACCTACGGGTTGCAGGCGCCCAAGCCGAGCAAGGCCCGCGCGACGGCAAAGGCGGCCCCGCGCCGCGCCGAGAACGGCGTAGCAGCAAGCGATGACGGGCACTCGCCGGTCTAGGACGGCATGTGCAGATAGCTGGGCCATTTGACGGCCCCGTCGGCATAGGCAAGACTGATCGAAGTCAAACTGTGCTTGCGGGTCATTTCCGGTGCTCAATTCGGATTCTGCTTTGCCTTCGCCGACCAGTTGGGCTGGCTTACGGTCTGCCATGGCGGCGCTTCTCATTGCGTCGACGGTCATCTTCAGCGCGCCTGCGTCCGCTCAAGTGACGTGGCAAATGGCGACGGAATATCCTCGAAGCAATATCTCGGGAGTTGGCTTGGCAAAGTTCGCGGAGCTCGTGTCCGCACAGACGAGCGGATACGTTACGGTCCGCAATGCGTTCGATAACGAGTTGAAGATCGGCTCCGGCGAAATGTTGCGTGCGGCCCGAGAGGGACGGATTGCCGGTGGCGACGCATTTGCGGGGCCGCTCGAAGCGTCCGATCCGGTATTTGGTCTGCCGTCGCTGCCGTTTGTCGTCCAGTCCATCGAGGCGGCGCAGACCATCAACGCGCGCGCGCGGCCACTCTACGAGAAGGCGTTGGCCGCGCAGGGCCTCAAGCTCCTGTACATCACCATTTGGCCGTCCACCGGCCTCTGGAGTGTCCAGCCAATCTCGACGCCGGCGGACCTGCGATCCATTGCCGCGCGGACGTATGACTACAATTCGGCCGAGGTGATACGCGCGGTCGGTGCAACCGCGGAGTATCTTCCGTTCAACGAGGCAATCGCCAGGGTAAGAAGCCATGCGCTGAATGCTATCCTGACGTCGGGCGACGGCGGGGCCGGCCGAAAGCTCTGGGAGGATCTAACTCATTTCACGGCGATCAACTACGCGATCCCGATCTCGATTGCCTTTGTAAGGACCGATGCCTTTGAAGCGCTCCCGGAATCGGTTCAACGCCAGGTGATGCAGGTGGCCGCCGAGACGGAAGAAAGCCAGTTCCAGCTTCTTGCCAATCGCACGGCCGAGAATTACGCGCGCATGCGTGCCAACGGGGTTCAGATCACAGAGCCGGCGCCGGCCGCTGTTCTCACGGCGCTGAAGCAAGGTGCGTCGGCACCAATCGCAATGTGGAAGGCCAAGGCTCCTCCGGAAGCCGTGGCTATCGTTGAGCGGGCGTTGCAGCAGCAGTAGACAGTGTCATTGCACGGGCGAGGATGAGCCAAGACGCTGTGCGCGGCGCGCAGCATTAGTTCGTGCGGCGGCTGCGGCCTTGCGGTGTGAGCGCATTGACGATCGATGGGCTGACCGACGCGGATGTGGTCTCGACCTGAGGGGTCGCAAGATGCAGATTGCGTCGAATGTGAAACTCGAACGTGCCGGCGAGCGCCGTTTCGATGGCGGAGAGGTGCGTATCTCCATCGTCGAGGAGCGCGTGGCCATGCCCCGCCGAGAACAATGCGCCCGCGACGAAAACCGGCAAATAGGCGGTGCATCCGACGCCGAGATCCCTGTTGTCGATGCGCCCGCTAAAACCATTCGCTTCGTTCGGCTTGCGGGGGTCCCAGTTCGCCGGCGGCGCGACACCAAAGTTGCCAAAGCACGGCGATAACCTCAGCTCCCGTCCCCAGGGCAGGCGCGCGATATTGCGCGTGCGATCGAGCGGGACATGCCGGCAGCAAAAGTCCAATGACGTTTCCCGCGCAGCGCTCGTCGGGGCGCTCATGTTCCAACCCCAGTCCGATCGCAAGCGGACATCGAGGACACGAACCTCGAGCACGTCACCCGGTTCGGCGTCCTCGATGTGGATCGGTCCGGTCAATAGCCGCGGTGCGGCTCCGTGGGATGCGGGGATGTCGCTGCCGCCAAGCGGTTCGACCAGGTCGCTCACAAGATCGAACGCTTCATCCGGCTCGGCCGAGAGCGTTTCGATCGTCACCCGATCACCAGACGCAATTCGGATGACGGGACTGAGCCGGCCATCCCACAGTCCCCAATGAAGATGATCTGGTGTCGAGGTAAGATAATGCTCCACGGTCCATCCTTTCTTATTGGTTCTTGTTGATGCCTCTGCGCCCGCTGCCGCGCCACGCGGCGGTGGCAGCCGAGTGATCGCTGTCGAAGCAGGCGCTCCATGGCGATGCTTTCGAAAGTGCCGCCTCGCTCATAAGCATGATTTGCATAAGCATGATTTGTGCCAAGCACCGAGATGTTTGGCAGGACGTCCTATCTATAGGTTCATGGTCATTATGCTCGACTGACAGGTTTGGGATCGCCAAGCGGCACAAATGATGCCGTGGCGTCTTTCAAGCGCTCCAGCTGAATCCGTCACGATGGACCGTTGCGAAGATTCCGCTAGACGTATGGGACTAACATTAGTACGATAGGTTCAATTGGCAGGAAGGGCCTGCGGTTCGCTCCTCAGCCGCTGCCGGTTGCCGACAAGGAGGATGTTTTGCCGGATACCCTGGTGGAGCCGTATACGCGGCTCAGAGAGAAGATGGCGCAGCGCGACCGCAGCCTGCGCGAAAAGGTGGTGTCGCTCGAGGAGGCGGCAGGCTTCGTCCAAGATGGCATGAAAGTGGGTGTTGGCGGGTCGACCATGTCCCGCACGCCGATGGCGCTGCTCTGGGAGCTGATCCGCCAGCATCGCAAGGATCTTTCGATTTCGCGCTGCATCGTCTCGACGGACGGCGACCTCGTGTTCGGATCCGGCATCGCGAACCACGTCGTCACCAGCTGGTTCGCCCAGGGGATTCTCTGGGGTTTGTCCAAGGTAATGCGGCATCACGTGGAAAATGGCGGCAAGCGCTATGAGGAATGGAGCCACATGGCTGTCGGCATGCGCTTTCGCGCCGGCGGCATGGGTGTTCCGTTCCTGCCGACCCGCGCCATGTTGGGGTCGGATATCGTTGGTCAGCGTCCCGAAGCCAAGCAGATCGATTGTCCGTTCACCGGCGAAAAAGTGTTGCTGGTCCCCGCGCTCAACCCCGACGTCGCGCTGATCCACGTCCAGCGCTGCGACCCCTACGGCAACGCCCAGATCGACGGCCTGCAATTCATGGACATCGATCTCGCGCTCGCTGCCAACAGCGTGATCCTCACGACCGAGCGGATCGTCTCGAATGACCAGATCCGGCGCGCGCCGGACCAGACGAAAATTCCGTTCTTCTGCGTCGATGCCGTGGTCGAGGTTCCCTACGGATCGGCTCCGCACGAGTGCTACGGCCTCTATGAACCGATGATGCGGCACATGGAAGCCTATGTCGCGCAGGTCAACGCGGATCCCGTGAAGGGCATGCAGGAATATCTCGACCGCTATTTCTACAGCCCGAAGTCCTGGAACGAATATCTCTCGCTGATCGGCATGGATGAGGTGTTGGAGGCAACGCAGAAGGGCAGGAGCATCTATAATGACTGAGGCGCAGCGCTACACCGCAAGCGAAATCCTCGCGATCTTGAGCGCGCGCCAGCTGCAGGACGGGCAGGTGGTCTTCGCCGGCATCGGCGTGCCGCTGCTCGCTGCAACCCTGGCTCAGCGCACCCGCTGTCCAGCCCTGACTATTCTGTTCGAGGGCGGCGTGGTCGGCGCCTTCGTCGAGCCGGGCAAATTGCCGCCGTCGACCAACGACCAGCGCTGCACAAAGCGCGCCAACATGGTCCTCGGCAGCGCCGATGTCTTGCTGCTGCTCCAGCGCGGTTACGTCGATGTCGGCTTCATGGGCGGCGCCCAGATCGATCAGTTCGGCAATCTGAACTCGTCGTTCATCGGCGACCCGGCGAAGCCGAAGACGCGGCTGCCAGGTACCGGCGGCGGCAATGACATCTCCAGCCTGACCAACATGATCGTCGCGATGAAGCACGAGAAGCGTCGCTTCGTCGAAAAGGTCGACTTCATCACCAGCCCCGGCTTCATCCGCGGCGGCACCAGCCGGCGCGATTCCGGTCTGCCCAGCGGCGGCATGTGGCGCGTGATTACCGAGCTCGCGGTGTTCGGCTTCGATGACAGGACCCGGCGCATCAAGGTGCTGGCGCTCAATCCCGGCGTCAGCCGCGAGGAGGTGCAGGACAATACCGGTTTCAGGCTCGACTTCGACGAGAAGCTCCACGTCACGTCGCCGCCGACCGATCACGAACTCGAGACGCTGCGGATGCTCGATCCCGACCGTCTCTTCACCGCTTAAAGCTACACCAAGTCCGGAGATCTATTGATGACCACGCTCGCCAACACGTTTGGTATTGCCGCGCGCAACTTCACCGCTTATCCCGAAATGCCCAACGCCCGGGCACTCGTCGAGTATGGCGTTCGGGTCGAGGAACTGGGCTATGATTCGGTCTGGGTCTGGGATCACATGCTTCTCGGGGTGGATCCGAACTTCCCGATCATCGACTCCCTGACGACGCTGACGGGCATTGCCGCGCGCACGAAGCGGATCAAGATGGGCACCGGCATCCTGGTTCTGCCGCTGCGCAACGCGGTGGCCCTCGCCAAGCAGCTCTCGAGCATGGATCAGCTGTCCGAGGGCCGTCTGATCATGGGCATGGCGTCCGGATGGTACAAGCGCGAGTTCGACGCGCTCGGCATTCCCTTCGAGAAGCGCGGCAAGATCATGGATGAAAATCTTGAGATCATGCGCCGGCTGTGGACCGAAGAGTCGGTTTCGGGCGAATACATGCGTCACAACATTTCGAAGGCGGTGATGTACCCGAAGCCGGCGCAGCCGCAAATTCCGCTGTTGATCGGCGGATACGCCGATCCCGTGTTGAAGCGCGCCGCCTTGAACGGGGATGGCTGGCTCACCTACTTCTATCGTCCCGCCGACTTCAAGAAGTCCTGGGACAAGATCATCAACTTCGCCAAGGAGGGCGGCAAGGATCCGTCGACTTTGAAGAACGCCTCGCAATTGCCGATCATGATCGGCAAATCGCGGCAGGCGGTCGAAGCCGACATGATGGACTGGCTCAACAAGGAGTGGGATTTCCCGGCTCACAGCGATTGCAGCCGCGAGAGCGCCATCATGGGCTCGGTCGATGAGTGCGTTGCCCAGCTTCGCGAGCACATCGCGCTGGGCGTCCAGAAGATCATCTTCGTGCCGTACAAGTATCAGGCGGACCAGGTCGAGACCATCGCGCGCGAGATCATCCCGCGCCTGCGCGCCAAGTAACGAACCCGGAAACGATCAACACAGGCGACAAGCAGATGACTGACCCCGTACGCAAGAAGATCATCGACAAAGTCGACGCTTCGAAAGATCACGCGATCAAGTTCCTCCAGGATATGGTCGCGATCCCGAGCGTGACCGGCGACGAAGCCGCGATCCAGAAGCACATGCACGGCTACCTGACCGAGGTCGGTCTTGAGGTCGACATGTGGGAGACCAATTGGGACGAGCTGAAGAAACATCCCGGCTATCGCCCGGTCGACCGCGGCTACGAGAACCGTCCCAATATCGTTGCGACCCTGAAGGGCACCGGCGGTGGTCGCTCGCTGCTTCTCAACGGCCATACCGACGTGATCCCTGTCGGCAACGGCGAGGGATGGAGCGACAATCCGTGGTCGGCCTCGATCAAGAACGGGCGCATCTATGGCCGCGGTTCGTGCGACATGAAGAGCGGCGTTGCCAGCCACGTGCTCGCGGTCCAGTACTTGAAGGAGCTTGGGCTCACCCCGAAGGGCGATGTCATGATCAACATCGTCATCGACGAGGAAGTCAGCGGACACGGCACGCTCGACACCGTCATCCGCGGCTACAAGGCGGATGCCGGCATTTCCGGCGAAACCAGCGACCTCTTCGTGCAGCCGGCCTGCATCGGGCGCATCTGGTTCCAGATCGACATCGAAGGCAAGCCCGCCGGTATCCAGCAGCGCTATCTCGGCATCAGCGCCATCGAGCTCGGCAACAAGATCGTGAAAGCCGTGCAGGAGCTGGAAGACGAACGCGTGGCGAACGTCAAGCACGCGCTCTACCCGAGCGCCATCGACTCCTTGCCTTGTATTATCGGCAGCTTCCAGGCCGGCAACTATCCGAGCGCCTTTCCGGCGAGCGCGGTTCTGAAGGGGTCGATCGGTACGGTGCCGAGCGAGGACCACGAGGGCGTCAAGCAGAGCCTCGTCAGGAAGATTGCCGAAGTTGCGGCCCAGGATCCCTGGATGAAGGACCATCCGCCCGTAGTGAAGTTCGTCGGCTACGACGCCGAGGCTTCGGAGATTCCGGTCCAGCATCCGATCGTGCAGACCGTCTGCGACGTCTATACGGAAGTGACCGGCAAGAAGCCGACGATCTCGGGGCGCCAGGGTGCGGCGGATACGCGGTTCTTGAACAAGTACGCGAATACGCCGACCGTGATCTTCGGACCCGGTTCGACGGCGGTCATGCACGCGAACGACGAGTACGTCTCGATTGATGACTATCTGACGGCCATCAAGGTCATGGCGCTCAGCATCTACGACTGGTGCAATTCCGCCCCAACCAAGTAATCAAGGGCCGGATCGATCCAGGAGGGGCCCATGGTTTGGGCCCCTCTTTTTTGGCGGCGTCGGTGGTGCGAACTCGTTATTGTCGCACGCGGGAGGGTTCTCGAGACTCGACGCTCGATGCTAGTGATGCTATCTTTGCGATAATAGAATGAATTTGATGTTCGAGCTGTCGATCGCTCCGGGCACCGACGACAAGAGGGGAGACGGAGTGGCAAAGCAGGGCGTTGGAGCTTCCATTCCCCGAAAGGAAGATGATCGCTTTCTCCGCGGACGAGGCGAATATGTCGGCGATATTCGTTTGCCCGGCATGCGCGACGTCGCGTTCGTCCGTAGTCCGCTTGCACATGCGCGGATCAAGGATATCCGTATCCCGCCGCATCTCCGCAGCAGCGTATTCATTGCGTCAGACATCGCAGCCGACACCCGTCCCATTCGCGCTGTGTCCGGACTGCCGGGCTTCAAGCCTTCCGATCAGCCGATCCTTGCGTTCGAGAAGGTCCGTCAAGTCGGCGAATTGATCGCGATGTGCGTCGCCGATGCCCGCGCGGAAGCCGAGGACATTGCGGCTGCGGTCGAAGTCGATTTCGAGGAACTGCCGGCCGTGCATGACATGCTGCTGGCGCGGCGTCCGGGCTCGGCCCTGGTGCACGAAGAGTGGGGCGACAATGTCTTCCTCGAGACGTTTGTCGACATCAACATGGAAGCGGCCTACGACGCTCCGATCAAGATCACGCGCGAAATATCGACTGCGCGGCAGAGCATGGCGCCGATGGAAGGCCGCGGCACAGTCGCGGTCTGGCACAAGCGTATGGATCAGCTCGTCCTCTACACCGGCAATCAGCAGCCGCATATCGTGCGCAACGGCCTGTCGGAGTGCCTCAATCTCGAGCAGCTGAAGATCCGCATCGTCTCGCCCGATGTCGGCGGCGGCTTCGGCTACAAGGGTATCGTGCTGACGGAGGATGTTTGTCTTGGCTGGCTCGCCATGCGCTGCGGCTATCCGGTGCGCTGGATCGAGGATCGTCGCGAGCACTTGACGGCAGGCGCGAATTGCCGCGAGCATCATTATAACATCACCGTCTATGCCGATCGCGACGGGAAACTGCGCGGTGTCGAGTGCGAGGCCTCGGTCGATTCCGGCGCCTATTCGTCCTATCCGTTTTCGGCATGCCTGGAGGCTGCGCAGATCGCCAGCATCCTGCCCGGGCCGTACGATTTCCCATCCTATCGCTGCCGCACCTGGTCGGTCTCCACCAACAAGTGCCCGATCCTGCCTTACCGCGGCGTTGCCCGCACCGGCGTTTGCTACGCGATCGAACTGATGATGGACGCCGTCGCACACGAATGCGGTCTCGAGCCCTACGAGGTGAGGCTCAAGAATCTGGTGCGGCCGGAGCAGATGCCGTTCGACAACATCACCAAGAAGCACTTCGACAGCGGAAACTATCCGGAATCGCTGCGGCTGGCTCTGGCAAAGATCGATTTGGCCGGCCTCCGCGCGCGCCAAAAAAAGGGCGAGCCGGACGGTCGTTTGATCGGGGTCGGGCTTTCAGTCTATTGCGAGCAGGGCGCCCACGGCACCTCGGTCTACGCAGGCTGGGGCATCCCGATGGTTCCGGGGCACGAACAGGCAACCGCCCGTATGACCCCCGACGGTGGCCTCGAGCTGCGCATCGGTGCGCATTCGCATGGTCAGAGCATGGAGACCACGCTTCCGCAGGTCGCGCACGAGATCCTCGGCATCGACATCGCGCGCATCAAGCTGGTTCACGGCGACACCGAGTACACGCCTTACTCGACGGGTAGCTGGGGATCGCGCTGCGCGGTGATGTCCGGCGGCGCCGTTGCGACGGCTTCGCGCGAACTCGCCAAGCTCATCAAGGGGATTGGCGCGCATCTGCTGCAGACCGAAGTGGAGAACGTCAAGCTCGAGAACGGCGCGGTCGTTGGTCCATCCAACAGCGTGAAGATCGACGAAATCGCGCACACCTGGTACCGCCGGCCGCAGGACTTGCCGGCAACTGTCGATCCAAGGGGCCTCGAGGTCACCATCGGCTACAAGCCGGCGCGCGATTCCGGCACGTTCAGCTACGCGACCCATATCGCGGTGGTCGCCGTCGATCCGGAATTGGGCGATATCGAGCTGATCGACTATGTGGTCGTCGAAGACGGCGGCCAGCTGATCAATCCCATGGTTGTCGACGGGCAAATCTATGGCGGGCTGGCGCAAGGCATCGGCACCGCAATGTATGAAGAGATGAATTTTGATGCCTCGGGGCAGCCGCTGGCATCGACCTTTGCCGACTATCTGCTGCCGGGCCCGACCGAGGTGCCGGCGCCCAAGCTTGGCCACATGGAGACGTTGGCGCCCTATACGGAGTTCGGTGTCAAAGGCATCGGCGAGGGCGGTGCTATCGCGCCTCCTGGAGCAATCGGCAACGCGGTCAATGACGCATTGCGGCCTCTTGGAGCCCAGGTCTTGCACACACCAATGACGCCACGGCGCGTTCTCGAAGCCATTCAGGCCGCGGCGGGGCGCCGCAAGGCGAAAGCGCCCGAACTGGCGGAAGGTTTGCCGGCGTGAAACCTGTCAATTTCGACTATGCGCGCCCCGATGCGGTCGATGCGGTCATCAGGCTCATCGCGGACGACAGCAGAACCGTCAAGATGATGGCCGGGAGCCAGTCGCTCGGGCCGATGTTGAACCTCAGGCTCGTGCAGCCCGATCTGATCGTCGACCTGACCGGGATCGAAGAGCTCCGTTGTTTCAGTGACGGGGCGGACGAGATCTCGATCGGGGCTTGCGTCACGCATGCCGATATCGAGGATCTCCGCGTCACCGACGTCACGCGCGGTGCGCTGCCGACGGTGGCCAATGGCATCGCTTATCGCGCGGTGCGCAATCGCGGCACCATCGGCGGAAGCTTGACGCATGCCGATCCGTCCGCCGACTGGCACTCGATCCTCGCCGCGGTTGGGGCAAAGGTCGTGCTGCGTGGCCCGGCCGGAGAGCGGACCGTGGCCGTTGAGGACTACATGGTGGGCGCCCTTGAAGCCGACCTTCGGCTCGGTGAAGTTCTCGTTCGCGTCGTGGTGCCGCGACTGAGCAAATCGGCGCGCTGGGGCTATTACAAGAGTTGCCGCAAGACGGGCGAGTTTGCCCACGCGATCGGCGCCTTCATGACCGACCCCGATCGCGGCATCAGCCGTGCGGTGATCGGCGCAACGGAAAGCCGTCCGATCGTCATTGCCGAGGCAGGCAATGTGATCGGCGACGGCCGCGCTCCGCGGCTGAGCGACAGTTTCGACGGCGGGGCCGTCGACGAGATTCTGGAGAAGGCAGGGATGGTCGATCCCCTGGACAAGCAAACCCATGTCGTCGCGCTGCGCCGCGCGGTCGAGCAGGCACGGCCGCAATGAGCACCTGCAATCTGAACGTCAACGGGAGCGCCGTCAGCGCGGAGATCCAGCCGCGGACGCATCTTGCGGACCTTCTCCGCGAGAAGCTCAATCTGACCGGCACCCATCTGGGTTGCGAGCACGGCGTCTGCGGCGCATGCACACTGCTTGTCGATGGTGTGCCCACGCGCTCCTGCATTACCTTCGCGATGGCTTGCCAGCAGGCCGACGTCACGACGATCGAGGGGCTCGACGACGACGAGATCACGCGCGAGCTGCGTGCCGCCTTCACACGGGAGCACGGCCTGCAATGCGGCTATTGCACGCCGGGGATGGTCGTGTCGGCTCGCGATGTCGTGCTGCGCATGCAGGACCCCACCGAGCGCGATATTCGCGTGGCCATGAGCGGAAACCTTTGCCGCTGCACCGGCTATGTCGGCATCGTCCGCGCAATCCAGAGTGTAATCGCAGACCGCAGGGGGCGAGGGATCGCGGCGATTCCAAACGGAAACCGGACGCGTCTTGGTCCGTCGGGTTCTGGCAATGCGACCGCGGTTGCCGCGGCTGAGGCTCGGCCCAAGGCATACGCCGCACTAACGGCGAAAAAGGCGGAAGCTCCGGCAGCGGCGGCGGCCTCGCTCAGGGATGCGAGCTGGAAGCCGCAAACGACCTTCACGCAGAGTTTCACCGTCGGGCATCCGGTCGATGACGTCTGGAATTTCTTCTCCGACATCGGTGCGGTCGCGGCCTGTCTGCCGGGCGCATCATTGGCCGGAGAGCCGGTCGACGGTCACGTCGACGGCCAGATCAAGATCAAGGTCGGGCCGATCTCTGCCGAATTTCAAGGCATCGCCGACGTGACGCGCGATGATGCGACCCGCACGGGCACGATTGTCGGCGCAGGCAAGGACAAGCGCAGCAACTCCTCAACCCGCGGTCTGATCGGCTATGCCGTCAAGCCGGGTGATGTGGAAAACCAAACCAGGGTCGATCTCAGCATTGGCTTCACCTTGACCGGGGCCCTGGCGCAGTTCAGCCGCTCCGGCTTGATCCAGGATGTGGCCGGACGAATCATCGCTGTTTTTGTCCAGAACCTCGAGACGAGGCTCTCCCATCGATCGGGAGGAGACGAGGGTGAGCCGGCCATGGTCAGGGAATTCGACGCCGGCGCGCTCATGCGATCGATGGCATTGGACTATGTGAGGCGAGCGTTGCGATGGCTCTTGCGACGATCCTAGTTGTTCGGTGATAAAAACTCGCCTTTGGCGATGAAATGGACTATCTTACTATCATGAATAAGCTAGTCCCAAACTACGAGCGCAGCCGGGTCCCCCTCTATGTGCAGGTGGCATCGGTCATGCGTCAGCGGGTCGAGTCCGGGCAATGGCAAGAGGGCGACAAGATCTCGACCATCGAGGAACTCGAAACCGAATTCGGCGTCGCGCGCGTTACGGTCCGGCAGGCGATCGAGATGTTGCGGAACGAAGGTCTCCTTGACGCGCAGCAGGGTCGCGGGACGTTCGTGTCCGGAAGACCCAAGAATCGTCACTGGCTGAACCTGGCCAATGATTTCGAGTCGATGGTCGATTCCGTCAGGAACAACGTCCTCAAGCGCGTCTATGTCGAGGAGAACGCGGAGCCGCCCCGGCTCGCTGCGCATGAAGGGCGGCCTGCAGCCAGCTACGCTTTCCTCAGAAGCGTGCAATACAACGAGGACGAGCCGTTTTCCGTCGTCAATCTCCATCTGGCGCGCAACCTCTACCTCAAGGACCGCAAGCGCTTCACCCACACCGCCGCGCTGACCAAAATCATGGAGATGGACGACATAACGCTCGCCCATGCTCATCAGGTTGTGACGATCGGCGTGGCCGATCCCGAAACGGCCGAACTGCTCAAGATCGGCCTCGGTGAACCAACGGCCGATTGTCGCCTTGTGCTGGTCGACAGCAACGACATCGCCGTCTATGTCGCCAATATCCATTATCATCGCAGCTGCTTCGCGCTCCGTTCCGATCTTCTCGAAAAATCGAAGAAGCGAACGAAGGCCTGACGAAGGAGCGGGCGCAAGGCCCGCTCCGCATTGTCGCTAGGCGAGGATGCTCGCCGGCGAGGCTCCCACGATCTCCGTGTAGCGCTTCTGGTCGGTCGCACCTTCGGTGTTGATCAGCAGGACGCGCGATGCCTGGTTCAAGCCCAGCGATTCACGCGCGGTGCTGCTCTTGGCGGCTCGCCAAAGGCCGGCCAATCCGGCAGCGCCGCTTTCGCCGGCCACAATGGCGGGATCGTCGCCTGTCGGGTGTGCGAGCCGGCGCATTGCCGCCGCGGCACCTTCTTCGCCGACCATCATGAACGCGTCCGCCTTCCGCGACAGGATGCGCCAGGCGACCAGAGAAGGCTCGTAGCATTCGAGCATCGCCATGATCGTCGGCTCGCCATGAGCGATCTTGATCGGCGCGCCCGCGATGGCGCTTTGATAGAGGCAGGCAGCCCGTTCGGGCTCCACGACCACGAATGTCGGCCGGCTCTTGCCGAAGACGACATCAAAGTAACCCGCAACCGCGGCCGCGAGGCCGCCGACGCCGGCCTGGATGAAGACGTGGGTGGGCGGCTCCGGCTGCTGCCGGAGGATCTCGTTCAGCATCGCCGTATAGCCCTGCATGACCAGTCCGGGGATGCGCTCATAGCCGGGCCAGGACGTATCCGAGACGACGATCCAATGATTGTCCTGGCAGACCTTGTCGGCGACCGCGACGGAGTCGTCGTAGGTGCCGGGCACCCTCACGATTTCCGCGCCGAAGCGGGCAATTGCCTGCACGCGCTCATCCGTGACTCCGGAATGCACGAAAATGACCGCCTTGGCTCCGACCATCTGCGCGCCGGCCGCGACCGATCGCCCATGATTTCCGTCGGTGGCGCAGCCGACCGTCAGGCCGCGCGCGATTTCGCGTATCGCAGGCGTCCCGATCTCGCTGATATCCACCGCGCGGCCCAGCTTGTTGCCGGCATGCTCCAGCAGTAGCCTGACGACGGCGTAGGATCCGCCCAGTGCCTTGAAGCTGCCGAGGCCGAGCCGATGCGATTCGTCCTTGATGTGGATGGACTTCACCTCGAATTCGCGGGCGAGCGCCGGCAGCGATCGCAGCGGCGTTTCCGCGTGGTTCGGTCGAAAGGTGAGAAAGCGCTCGACTTCGTTGGCTTCTTGACGCGACAGCGTGGCGGCATCCGCCGGGTCAAGCGGTTGGTCGTGAGATGAACTTGTATTCGACAGGAACATTCGAACCGGCCTTCGCGATGGGTTGTTTGGTGGAACCTGCCGCCGCTGATCGGACGTGTCGCGATCGGGCAGCGTAACTTGCCAGGATTGGAGATACATACTATCATTGGGATGATGGTTCAATACGGTTCTCGTGAGACGCCGCCTGCTGTGGTCGCTCCAAAAGCGATCTTCGGGAAAACGGGAAAAATTGTTTGCGAAAGGGATTGTCTTACTAATGATAGGACATTATAGCTCAAGCAGACGAGGTGACGGATGACCATATCGATCAACTTGAACGCCGACATGGCCGAAGGGTTCGGCGCCTACGACGTCGGTGACGACGCCGGAATCCTCAAGATCATCGGATCGGCCAATATCGCCTGCGGCTTTCACGCCGGTGACCCGCGGGTGATGCGCAACGTCGTGCGCGAAGCCAAGCGGCTCGGCGTCACGATCGGTGCCCATCCCGGTTTCAACGATCTCTGGGGCTTCGGGCGCCGGCGCATCGATATGCGCCCCGATGACCTCGAATACATGGTCGCCTACCAGATTGGTGCGCTGCAGGCGATGGCGGCCTATGAAGGCGAGCGGGTCACCCACCTCAAGCCGCACGGCGCGCTCAACAACATGGCCGCCGAAGACGCCGAATACGCGCTGGCGATCGGCCGCGCCATCAAGGCCGTCGATCCGCGCATCATCTATGTGGCTCTCGCGGGGTCGGAGATGGAGAAGGCCGGCCGCAAGCTCGGACTTCCCGTCGCCATCGAAGGCTTCTGCGATCGCCAGTACGACGACGATGGCAATCTGACCTCGCGCAAGATCGCGGGCTCGGTCATCAAGGACGCGGCGGTCGCCACCCGGCAGGTGCTCGACATGGTGCTGAACAACACCATCACCTCCCGCAACGGCAAGAAGATCAAATGCAAGGTCCACTCGCTGTGCGTCCATGGCGACGAGCCCACGGGCGTCGCCACGGCCCGCGCGGTGCGGGAAGGCCTCGAGAAGGCCGGCGTCAAGCTCGTGCCGCTCACCGAAATGCCCCTCGACTAATCCTGGAAAGGCCACCGAGACATGAACACGAAACCGACGATTGCCATCCTTGGGGGAACCGGCGACTTGGGATCCGGCCTCGCGAAATGCTGGCTTGCGGCGGGATACAAAGTCATTCTCGGTTCACGCTCTGCGGAGAAGGCCAGGAGCGCGGCCCAGACCATGACCGGCAACGTCGCGGGCGACGACAATTCCTCCGCCGCCCGGGCTGCCGACATCGTGGTCGTTGCCGTGCCGTTCGCGAGCCATGATGCGACGCTGAACGAAGTCAAGGACGTGGTTCAAGGCAAGATCGTCGTGGATGCCGCGGTCCCGCTGGTGCCGCCGAAAGTGTCCGTCGTCCAGCTTCCGTCCGCCGGCTCGGCCGCGCAGATCGCGCAGCAGTTGCTGGGGCCCGGCGTGCGGGTCGTCTCCGCCTTCCACAATGTGGGCGCGACCAAGCTGCATCAGGGCAGCCGGGCGGATTGCGACGTTCTGGTCTTCGGCGACGACAAGGCGGCGCGCGACGTCGTCATCGGTCTCGCGAACGAAGTTGCATCCGCAGGCATCGACGGCGGCGTGCTGGCGAACTCGGCGGCGGCTGAGGCGCTGACATCCGTGCTGATCGGGATCAATCGGCGCTACAAGGTGCCCGGCGCCGGCATCCGCATCACCGGTCTGTCCGCTAGCCCGGGTACCTGATCGATGTCTGTGGGGACGCGAGTCGAATACATCGCCCTGCAGGACATTCGGCGCGTCGAGCCGGGCGAGGATCTTGCCGCGCTCATCAGGCAGGGCCTGGCCGGAATGTCCCTCGAGCTGCAGCGGGGCGACATCCTCGTCATTGCGCAGAAAATCGTCTCGAAATCGGAAGGGCGGTACGTTCGGCTGAGCGACGTCGAGCCGTCGCCCGAGGCGCTCGAACTCGCGGCGACCGTCGGCAAGGACCCGCGCTTCCTTGAGGTCGTGCTGCGCGAATCCGCGGAGGTCGTCAAGACGCGGCCGAACGTCGTCATCACCGCGCACCGGCTCGGCTTCGTCATGGCCAACGCCGGCATCGATCAATCGAACATCGAACACCGTGAAGGCGAAGAGCGCGTCCTGCTGCTGCCCAAAGATCCCGACGGATCCGCGCAAGGGCTGAAGGTCGCGCTGGACGCAGCCGGCGACCTCGATCTTGGAATCATCATCAACGACAGCTTCGGCCGTCCCTGGCGCAATGGTGTCGTCGGCGTGGCGATCGGCGCTGCCGGCATTCCCTCGCTGTTGAGCCAAATCGGCGTCCCCGACATGTTCGGCCGGGCGATGCGCGTCACCGAGATCGCCATCGCCGATGAGATCGCCGGCGCCGCTTCACTCCTGATGGGGCAAGCGGGCGAGGGGATGCCGATCATTCTCGTCCGTGGCCTTGCGCTTGATGGACCGGTCTCACCTGCGGCCGCGCTCGCGCGACCCAAGAGCCAGGACATGTTCCGATGAGTGGCGGTGAGCTCAACGTTGTTGCGCTTTGCGGCGGGGTCGGGGGCGCCAAGCTTGCCTATGGCCTCAATCGCTCGCTGGGCGCCAACCTCGCCGTCATCGTCAACACAGGCGACGACTTCCAGCATCTCGGTCTCACGATCTCGCCGGATATCGACACGGTCGTCTATACGCTGGGCGAGCTTGCCGACGAAGAGCGGGGTTGGGGGCGAGCCGGCGAAAGCTGGAACTTCATGGAGGCGCTCGGCGGCCTGAAGGGCGAGACATGGTTTCGTCTCGGTGACCGCGATCTTGCCATGCACGTCTTGCGCTCGCGCGCGCTGAGCGCCGGCGTAACCTTGACCGATTTCACGGGCAGGATTGCATCGCATCTCGGCATTGAAGCGAGCATCCTGCCGATGACAGACGATCCGTTTGCGACGATCGTCGTGACGGCCGATCAGAAGCTCGCGTTTCAACGCTATTTCGTCGAGTTGCAGGCGCGGCCCGAGGTGAGGAAGATCGAATTCCAGAGCCCCAGTGGTGGAACGGCGACCAGCGCCGCATTGCGGGCTATCGGCGCCGCCGATGCCATCATTG
This sequence comes from Bradyrhizobium sp. Pha-3, assembly GCF_042258615.1. GTDB lineage: Bacteria > Pseudomonadota > Alphaproteobacteria > Rhizobiales > Xanthobacteraceae > Bradyrhizobium. The sequence goes on from NZ_CP170152.1 coordinate 2,527,975, forward strand.
TCTGTCCGTCGAACCCGTATCTCAGCATCGATCCGATCCTGGCTGTACCCGGTATCCGGGCTGCCTTGGACGAGACGAGGGCTCCCATCGTCGCAATCTCGCCGCTGGTCGGCGGCCGCGCCATCAAGGGACCGACCGCAAAGATCATGAACGAGCTCGGCGTCGCGACGAACTGCGCCTCGATCGTCAGGCACTATGGCTTCCTCGATGGTCTGGTGATGGATCGCGAGGACCAGGCCGACGCCGATGCGGTCGGCATTCCCGTGCATGTGACGAACACGATCATGCGCTCGAAGGATGAGCGCGTTGAGCTGGCACGCGAGTGTCTCCGCTTTCTGGACCGACTAAGAAGCTGAGCGAAGCGATGGACGATTCCGAAACCTGGGCCCTGGTGCCTGTCAAACGGTTCAGTCAAGCAAAGAGCAGGCTGGGCGACATCCTGGTGGCGACCGAGCGTGCAAAACTGGCGCAAGCGATGCTGTGCGATGTTCTCGGAAACCTGCGGGATACGCGCTCGCTGGCCGGCATCGCCGTGGTGAGCGCCGATCCGGAAGCGTTTGCAATCGCCAAGCGCTTTGGCGCGGCCATGATCTTTGATGAGGTCGAGACCGGCGTAAATGCCGCCGTGCAGCGTGGCCTCGATGCGTTCCAACCGTACGGGCGGCGGGTTCTTGTTGTGCCCGCCGATATTCCGTTCGCCCGTCCGGAGGACTTCGAACACGTCATCCGGTTGCTGGACCACACGCCGATCGTGCTGGTACCTGCGCTTTACGACGGTGGCACAAATGCGCTGGCGATGCGGTCGCCCGACATGCTGGAGCCTCGATTTGGCGAAGAGAGTTTCCGCGCGCACCGCGCCCTGGCGCGACAGCGGCAACTGAGCTGCAGCGTGTTCAAGTCCCATGGCATCGGCAAGGACATCGACTGCCCGATCGATTTTGGTCCGTATCTGATCTCGTCGCAAGATCTCGGAACGACAGGCTCGCTCCTTGATGAGCTCAGGATCGCCGAGCGTTTCGGCAGTGACGACCATCCCGTTCCCGTGAGGCTGTTCTGATGACGTCCGTCTTGAATCTCCCGTTCGACCGCCGCCTGTCCCGAAGCGAAGCCTACGGGCTCATCGATCTTGCTGACATCGACGAACTCCTGACGGCCGCCGCCAGGCGAAGGGATGCCGCGCACGGCGATGTCATTACTTATTCGCCCAAGGTGTTCATCCCGCTCACCCAGCTTTGCCGCGATGTCTGCCACTACTGCACGTTCGCTCATGCACCGCGCTCGAACGTGAAGCCGTATCTCTCGATCGAGGAAGCGGTCGCCATCGCCAAGGCCGGCAAGGAGGCAGGCTGTCACGAGGCGTTATTTACGCTCGGCGACAAGCCGGAGCTTCGTTACCGCGTCGCGCGTGAGGAGCTGACAAGGCTGGGCCACGAATCTTCGCTGTCGTATCTCGCCGAAGTGGCCAGGGCTGTCTTCGAGCAAACCGGCCTGCTCCCCCACGTCAATCCCGGGATCATGAGCGAGCTCGACCTTGCCATGCTGCGCAAGGTATCGGTCTCGCAGGGGATCATGCTGGAATCCGCGTCCGATCGGCTTTGCGCGAAGGGCGGTCCCCACTTCGGATCGCCGGACAAGGTGCCGGCCGTCAGGCTTCAGACAATCAAGACTGCCGGTGAGCAGGCCGTTCCCTTCACATCCGGAATCCTGATCGGCATCGGGGAGACTAGGGCCGAACGGATCGACGCATTGCTCGCCCTGCGGGACCTGAACGATGCGCACGGCCATCTGCAGGAGATCATCGTCCAGAACTTCCGGCCAAAGGTAGGGACGCGCATGGCCAATGCGCCGGCGCCTTCCGTCGACGATCATCTCTGGACCATCGCTGTCGCCCGCTTGATATTCGAGCCGGGGATGAACATTCAGGCGCCGCCGAACTTGAGCCCGGCGGCCCTGGGGCGCGTCGTTGCAGCGGGGATCAACGATTGGGGCGGCGTGTCGCCCGTCACGCCGGACCACGTCAATCCCGAAGCACCATGGCCGCATCTGCGGCTGCTGGAGGCTGCAACGCGGTCAACCGGCAAGCGGCTCGAGAAGCGGCTGCCGATCTATCCGGGCTTCGCACGCTATCCTTCGCGCTGGCTCGACAACAAGCTGCTGAAGTCGGTCCTCGATCGCATCGATGGTGACGGCTTTCCTCGCACCGATGACTGGCACCCCGGCCACATCGGCGGGCTTCCATCGCGCGAGCTCGGGTGGTTGAAATCCGCTCCGCGCACCGCGCACGCCAGCGAGGTCACATCGGTCGTTGCCAAGGCCCAGCGCGGCGATGAGCTTTCAGAGGGCGAGATCGTCAGGATGTTCCGCTCTCACGAGCGCGACTTTACCAGCATCTGCCGGGCGGCCGACGAACTGCGAAGCAGCGTCAACGGCGACGTGGTGTCCTACGTCGTATGCCGCAACATCAACTACACCAACATCTGCTCGTTCAAATGCCAGTTCTGCGCCTTCTCGAAGGGGAAGATGAGCGAGAATCTGCGCGGCCGGCCGTACGACCTCGAGATGTCCGAAGTCGCGCAGCGGGTCACCGAGGCCTGGGACCGCGGCGCCTCCGAGGTGTGCATGCAGGGCGGTATCCATCCTTCCTATACGGGGCAGAAGTATCTGGATATCTGTCGGGCCGTGAAGGGCGCCGTCCCGGCCATGCATCTCCACGCGTTCTCGCCGCTCGAAATCCATCAAGGCGCGCACACGCTTGGCATCTCTGTCGCGGAATTCCTGCAGGAGCTGAAGGCGGCAGGCCTCGGCACCCTGCCGGGAACGGCCGCTGAAATCCTCGACGACGAGGTGCGCGAGACGCTCTGCGCCGACAAGATCAGGACCCAGCAGTGGCTCGACGTCATGCGTACGGCGCATTCGATCGGGCTCCGATCGACGGCCACCATCATGTTCGGCCATATCGAGCGTTACGACCATTGGGCGCGGCATCTGCTCCGGGTGCGGCGCTTGCAGGCGGAGACCGGTGGATTTACCGAGCTCGTACCGTTGCCGTTCGTTCACATGGAAGCGCCGGTCTATCTCAAGGGCCGGGCGCGTCCGGGCCCGACATTCCGCGAGGCGGTCTTGATGCATGCAGTGTCGCGCCTCGTCCTCAACCCCCACATCACCAATATCCAGGCGTCCTGGGTAAAGTTGGGACCGGAGGGGCTGCGGCACTGCCTTTCGGCTGGCGTCAACGACCTCGGCGGAACGCTGATGGATGAGAGCATCTCGCGGTCGGCCGGTGCCTCGCACGGCCAGGAAATGACGCCGCAGGAGCTCGAATCGATCATCATTTCGGCAGGTCGTGTGCCGCGTCAGCGCACGACGACGTATGGCGTCGCGGATGACGTTCGGAGGCAGCGTTCATTTGACGCGGTCCACGAGCGGCAGGCCAGCACGGGCATGCGATCCGCGGGGTGCTAAAGGGACCCCGGGCGAGGCCGTGCGATTCAACAGGGATAATTGAAAATGGCGTTCGTAATCGAGCCGAATGTTGTCGACAGGAAAGGCTGGCGGCAAGCCGCCGCGCAAGCGCGCAAACTTAACCTGAAGCTGCCGACCTTCTCTCAGCTCGCGCATCCACCGCTCCCCTCGGCCAAGGTATGGGAAGACATCGCGGCGGTCGGGCCGGATGAGCCGAGCGCCGCGAACCTCTGGCGCATGCACTGGTACAATGCGGAAAACCGCAGGGGCAGGGACCTGGTGCCCGGCCATATCGTGCTGCCAAAGGAGATCACCGGCGTCGATGCCAAGATCATCGTGCTGCTCGGCAATCGCTTCCCGATGATTGGCGCGCACAAGGTCCTGCCGGCCTATGCCGCCTTGATCGAGCAGCTCGTCACGGGGCGCTTCGATCCATCCAAACAGAAGGCTGTCTGGCCTTCCACCGGCAATTATTGTCGCGGCGGTGTCGCAGTTTCACGGATCCTCGGCTGCCGCGGCGTTGCTGTTTTACCCGAAGGGATGAGCCGCGAACGCTTCGAATGGCTCGAGAGGTGGGTGACGGATCCGGGCGATATCATCCGGACACCCGGCACCGAGAGCAACGTCAAGGAGATCTACGACAAGTGCGCGGAGCTCAGGCGGGACGACAGCAACGTCATTCTCAACCAGTTCTCGTCGTTCTCGAACTATCTCATCCACTATGAATGCACGGGGCGCGCGGCGGAAGACGCCTTCAAGGCGTTCAATCGAGACGATAACCACGAACTGGCGGCCTTCGTTTCGGCAACCGGGTCGTCGGGAACGATCGCCGCGGGTGATTTTCTCAAGACCCGCTGGGGCTCGAAGGTCGTTGCCGTGGAGGCGCTCGAGTGTCCGACGATGCTCAACAATGGCTATGGCGAGCACAACATTCAGGGGATCGGCGACAAGCACATCCCGCTCATCCACAATGTCATGAACCTCGACTTCGTCGTCGGGGTCTCGGACCGAACCACGGACCAGCTCAATCTGCTGTTCGGCTCGAAAGCGGGCCGGGATTATCTCGAGACGCGCCGCGGTCTCGAACCGGCGCTGGTCCGCGCCTTTGACCATGTCGGAATCTCCGGGCTCGCCAACATCATCGCCTCGATCAAGCTGGCAAAGCAGATGAATTACGGGCCCGAGAAGGCCATCGTCACCGTGGCGACGGACAGCGCTGCCATGTACGGCAGCGAACGCAGGCAGTTCGAAGAGAAGCACTACGCGCGTGGCCTTGATCAAGTGAACGCCGCCGAAATCTTCGGCGCCTGCCTGCTCGGTGCCGCCTCCGACAATGTCGTCGAGCTGACGGAGCTTTCGCGCCGCGCCGTCTTCAACCTGGGGTACTACACCTGGGTCGAGCAGCAGGGAGTTTCAGTCGCCGATTTCGAGCGGCGCCGGTCGCAGTCCTTCTGGAGCAGGATTCAGGACAGCCTGGGCGAATGGGATCAACTCACCATCGAGTTCAACAAAGAAGCGAATTTGGCGAACGCTTGATCGGCACGCGCGGCATCGTGTCCGTCGAAGGAGTTTCGAAATTGGTCTAGGCGAAAGCAAACGCGCAAATGATGAGCGGCTGCGTCAAATGAGGGCACCGCGAAAACAAAAATAGAGCAGGGCGCCTGCTTGACGACAGATTGGAAGTATCTTTAAGATACTAAGAATAGGATGATAGGATCATCCCGGCGGTGACGAATGGCCAGCACCCATAAGCTGGCGCGCTGCACTGGTGTTTCGTTCCCTAGGCAGGCTCAAGCGAGCACAGGAGGAAAGATGAAGCGAGCACACGGATTGATTACGGGCGCGGCCCTCGCCGCGGCAATGTCGGCCGCACTGGCGACGGGCGCCGCGGCACAGACCATCAAGATCGGTGTCAATGAGCCGCTCACCGGTCCGTTCGCCGCTTCCGGTACCTATGTCGTGAACGGCGCCAAGATTGCCGCCGACGAAATCAATGCCAAGGGCGGCTTGCTCGGTCGCAAGATCGAGCTGGTCATCGAGGACAACAAGAGCAATCCGACGGAGGCCGCGGCCGTCGCCGAGAAGCTGATCACCGGCGACAAGGTGCCCGTGATCATGGGTGCCTGGGGCTCGAGCCTGACGCTCGCGGTGATGCCGAAGCTCATGGAATACAAGGTCCCGATGGTGGTGGAGACCTCCTCCTCGAGCAAGATCACGACGTCCGGCAATTCCTACATCTTTCGCATCTCGCCGCCCTCGTCAGTGGAGGCGACCGAGTTCAAGTCCATAATGCCGTCGCTCGGCATCAAGAAGGCCGACTTCCTCGTCATCAACAATGACTGGGGCCGTGGATCAGCCGAGGACTTCGGCAAGATCATGAAGTCCCAGAACATTCAGGTCGGTCTCGTCGAGATCATGGATCAGGCGGCCCAGGACATGAGCGCCCAGCTTGCCAAGATCAAGGCAACCGACTCGGACACGATCATGGTCACGACCGCGGTCGAGCAGCTCACCCTGGTATTGAAGCAGGCCGCAGCGCTCGGCATCACCAAGCGGATCGTCACCACCGGCGGCTCGCAGAATCCGGATCAACTGATCGAGCAGGCCGGCGCCGCAGCGAACGGCTCGATGCATCTGACGACCTTCGCGCCCTGGTATCCGGACAAGACCCCGGATCCGGCAGCGACGAAGTATTTCCTCGGCGAGTGGAAGAAACGTGGCTTTGCGATCGCCGGCGCGACCGAAAGCTTCCGCGGCTACGACGGCATTCGCACGATCGCCAATGCGATCCAGCGGGCCGGCAAGGCAGAGCCCGCGGCGATCACCGATGCGCTTTGGACGACCGACTTTCCCGGCCTGAATGGTCAGATCAAGTTCCAGAAGCAGGGGCCGGCCGGCAAGGAAAGCGGCCAGAGCATGCCCAACCTCTATCTGATCAAGATCGAGAACGAAAAGATCATCCTGTCGGGCTCCTGAGCTCGACGATTGCGGAAGGCGCCACCAGAACGGGTGGCGCCTTGGCATCGCCTCGCCCATTGAACATGCTCTGAAGAGAGGATCAGCGGTCTTTCGGCCGAAAAAATCAGCATGACCGAGTTTCTGCAACACATCGTCAACACGCTCATTCTGGGCAGCACCTACGCGCTGCTGGGCATTGGGCTCACGCTCATCTTTGGCATCATGCGCGTCGTCAATTTCGCGCATGGTGAGCTCTACTCCTTCGGGGCGTATGCGCTGTATTTCGTCGGCGTGATGCTCGGCCTCAACTTCTTTCTTGCGCTGATCGTGGCGGTCGTCCTGGGCTGCTTTGCCGGTGCGCTGATCGAGGTCATCTTGCTGCGCCCGATGCGTGGCGCGGATATCGATACGACCATGCTGGTCATGATCGGCGCCATGATCGTGATGCAGAATGGTGAGCAGTTCATCTGGGGTGGTGTCGCGAAGTCGGTTTCGACGCCGTTCCCGGAACTTCCGCTCGTCATTGGTTCGATTTCGGTGTCCTGGTTGCGCCTGTTCGTCTTCTGCGCCGCCCTTGCCCTGATCGGCGTGTCCTATCTCCTGATCAACCGCACAAAACTCGGAAAGGCGATGCGGGCCACCTTCCAGGATCGTGACGCTGCTTCGCTCATGGGCGTCAACATCCAGTTCATCTACATGGCGACGTTCGCGATCGGCTCGAGCCTCGCGGCGGCGGCGGGTGCACTGCTCGGGCCCGTCTACGTCATCTCCCCGCAAATGGGCAATCTCGCTTCGTTGAAGGCTTTCGCCATCGTCATCCTGGGCGGTCTCGGCAGCATCGGCGGGGCCACCATCGGTGGCTTCTTGCTGGCGTTGGCCGAGGAGCTTGGTGCTGGATACGTTTCATCGGGCTACCGCGATGCTATGGGCTTTCTGATCATCATCGTCGTTCTCCTCTTCAAGCCGACTGGCCTGTTTGCACGCGCGGAGCGGATCGGATGAAGCGCTTGATCCCCTATATTGCGCTCGCAGCGTTCGCGTCGGTCCCGTTTTGGCTGCACGATCCGTATCTGCTGAACGCCTTCATCACGACGGGTATCCTCATTATCGCGGCGATGAGCCTCAATCTCCTGCTCGGGTTCACGGGACAGCTGAGTCTTGGTCACGTCGCATTCTTTGGCATCGGAGCCTACACGAGCGCGCTCGTGTCGCTGGGCTTCGATGTCGAGTTGATCGGCGGTATCCGCGTGGTTCACGAACCCTGGCCGGTCTGGACCGGGTTTGTGATCGGCACCCTGGTTGCAGCGCTCTGCGGCTACGCCGTCGGGAAGCTGTCCTTCAAGGTACGAGGTGCCTACTTCGTCATCGTGACCATCAGCTTTGCGGAAGTTGTCCGGCTGGTCGCGCTGAACTGGGTCGAGTTGACGCAAGGCCCGCTGGCCTTGACCTCGATCCCGCCGATGACGCTCGGATTCCCCGGAGTTGGCTACCTCGACTTCTACAGCAAGCAATCCAACTATTATCTCGTGCTTGCCGTCCTTGTGGTGTCCTACATCGTCATCCAGCGTCTCGTTTACTCCCGTGTCGGGCGCGCAATGATTGCGCTCAAGGAGAACGAGTCGCTCGCGGTCTCGGTCGGGATCGACGTGACCCGCTATTTGGTGCTGGCCGCGGTCTTCTCGGCCGGCATTGCGGGGGCCGCCGGCAGCCTCTACGCCCATTACCTCAAGATCATCGATCCCGACGTGTTTGCGTTTCTTTACACGGTCACGATGGTGATCATGGTGATCTCGGGCGGCAAGGGCACCCTTGCGGGACCCATCGTTGGCGGCCTTATCTTCGGCTTCATTCCCGTCGCCGCCCGTTCTTTCGCCACGCCCGAGATTCAGTGGATCCTCTATGGCCTGCTGATGATCATCATCGTCTTCGTGTTGCCGAAGGGGATCGTTCCTGCCATCGAGAAGTGGTTCGCAGCTCCCAGCAGCCGCGCGGATCCGGAACCTCTCCAAGCCAAGATGCACGACACGCCATGAGCACCATGCCCTCCAACGCCCCCCAGCCGGTTCTGTCCGTCGAGCATATCGCCGTGCATTTCGGCGGACTGATTGCGATCACCGATATGAGTTTCGTCGTCAACCAGGGTGAGATTGTCAGCCTGATCGGACCAAACGGCGCCGGCAAGACGACGGCTTTCAACGTCATCACCGGCTTTCTGCGGCCGACCAAGGGCGAGGTGCGCTACAAGAATACGTCGCTCAGCAACCTCAAGCCGCATGAAGTCACGTCGCTCGGCCTGGCGCGGACCTTCCAGCGCACCAGCGTGTTCCAGAGCGTGACTGTCTTCGAGAACGTGATGATCGGCTTGCACCGACGGAGCCGGTCGACGCTGCTGGATACGCTGCTGGCGCTGCCGCGTGAAGGGCGGGCGGAGGCGGAGTTGAGGAATCTTGCGCACGAGCTGCTCGAGATCGTCGGGATCGCGCGCCGTGCGGACGAACTCGCCGGGTCGCTGTCTTACGGCGACCAGCGTCTGCTCGGCGTCGCGCTTGCCCTTGCTACAGACCCTTCGATGCTGCTGCTGGATGAGCCGGTGTCGGGCATGAACGCGACGGAAACCGCCCGGTTCATGGAACTGCTCAACAGGCTGCACAGCCGCGGCATGTCGATCCTGCTGGTGGAGCACGATGTGCCCATGGTCATGGGCGTCTCCGATCGCATCGTCGTGCTCAACTACGGCCGCATCATCGCGGAAGGGCCTCCCGCGGCGATCCGCGGCAATCCCGAGGTCATTCGCGCCTATCTCGGTGAAGGAGCCAGCCGGCATGCTGCACATTAATGGTCTGGTTTGCCGCTATGGCAAGGTCGAGGCCCTCAAGGGCGTCACCTTGTCGATCGGGCAGGGGCAGCTGGTCGCTCTGATCGGAGCGAACGGTGCGGGCAAGAGCACGACGTTGCGGGCGATCTCGGGAATCCTGCCGTCGTCCGCCGGACGGATTACGTTCGATGGGCACGATATTACGAAGTGTTCGGCACGGGAAATCCTGGGCAAGGGAATCGCCCATTGCCCCGAGGGACGTCGCGTATTCCCTGACATGACCGTCGACGAAAACCTCGATATGGGCGCGTATCTGCGGTCCGACCGTCGGGAGATCGCGGCGGACCGGGAGCGGATCTTCGGGATGTTTCCGCGACTGGCGGAGCGCCGGCATCAGGTGGCGGGAACACTATCCGGTGGCGAGCAGCAGATGCTGGCGATCGGGCGCGCGATCATGTCCAAGCCCAGGCTCATGATGTTTGACGAACCATCGCTCGGCCTGGCGCCCAACATCGTCGAACAGGTGTTCTCGATCATCGATGGCATCAGGAAATCCGGAACGACGGTCTTGATGGTCGAACAGAACGCCTACTCGGCGCTCGAGATGTGCGACTACGCCTATCTTCTGGAGACCGGTTCGATCGTTCTTTCCGGCAGCGGCAAGGATCTGATCGACGATGAACACGTGCGATCTGCCTACTTGGGTGGATAACCGTAGGTGAGCAGGAATGACGACACTCTCGTGGGCGGTGCGGCGCGAGCGAGAGACGAGGTGGGTTCCGACGAATGTCTGGTTCTTCTCGCGTCGTTCATGAGGGTGCGGGATCGAAAGGCGCGCGCCGAGATCGTCAAGTTCGCGCAACGATGCGCCGACTTCGAGCCCGGCGGAATTGTCTCCTTTGGGCTCGATACGCCACGCGATTGATGCGTCGGCGTTGGCAAGTTGGAAAATCCTGCGACGCAGGCGGGCACGCTGGGATCGAGGACGATCCTCCGGGCAATGCCGCGCTTGCGTCGCTGATTTGGTGAATGACCTCGTTGGTTCTCAAGAGTGGTGCTGTGAGCGTGAAGATCGCCGTTGCCAAGGAAATCGATGCGTCCGAGCCGCGGGTTGCGGTTTCGCCCGATACCATCAAGAAGTTCAAGGCGATCGGCGCCGAGGTCGCCGTTGAGCCGGGCGCGGGCGTCAAGTCGGGGCTGCCCGATTCGGAGCTTGTCGCGGCGGGCGCGACCGTCAGCGCCGATGCGCTCAAGGACGCCGACATCATCATCAAGGTGAAGCGGCCCGAGGCCTCCGAGCTCGCGAAGTACAAGCGCGGCGCGCTGGTGATCGCGATCATGGACCCCTATGGCAACGAGGCCGCGCTGAAGGCGATGGCCGATGCCGGCGTGTCGGCCTTCGCGATGGAGCTGATGCCGCGCATCACCCGCGCCCAGGTGATGGACGTGCTGTCCTCGCAGGCCAATCTGGCCGGCTACCGGGCGGTGATCGAGGGCGCCGAAGCCTTCGGCCGCGCTTTCCCGATGATGATGACCGCCGCCGGCACCGTGCCGGCCGCCAAGGTGTTCGTGATGGGGGTCGGCGTCGCCGGCCTGCAGGCGATCGCGACGGCGCGCCGTCTCGGCGCCGTCGTCACCGCGACCGACGTGCGGCCTGCCACCAAGGAGCAGGTGGAGAGCCTCGGCGCCAAATTCCTCGCCGTCGAGGACGAGGAGTTCAAGAACGCGCAGACCGCCGGCGGCTACGCCAAGGAGATGTCGAAAGAATACCAGGCCAAGCAGGCCGCGCTGACCGCCGAGCACATCAAGAAGCAGGACATCGTGATCACCACCGCGCTGATCCCGGGCCGTCCGGCGCCGAAGCTGGTGTCGGGCGAGATGGTGAAGTCGATGAAGCCGGGCTCGGTGCTGGTCGATCTCGCGGTCGAGCGCGGCGGCAATGTCGAGGGCGCAAGGCCCGGCGAGGTGGTCGAAACCGACGGCATCAAGATCGTCGGCTACACCAACGTCGCCGGCCGCGTCGCCGCCTCGGCCTCGAGCCTCTATGCGCGCAACCTGTTCTCGTTCATCGAGACGATGGTCGACAAGGCCAACAAGGCGCTCGCGGTCAATTGGGACGACGAGCTGGTGAAGGCCACCGCGCTGACCAAAGACGGCGCCGTCATCCATCCCAACTTCCAGCCGAAGTAAGGAGACAAGCCATGGAGCATCTCGCGCAGGCCGTCGATCCGTTCGTGTTCCGGCTGTCGATCTTCGTTCTTGCCGTGTTCGTCGGCTACTTCGTGGTGTGGTCGGTGACCCCCGCGCTGCATACCCCGCTGATGAGCGTGACCAACGCGATCTCGTCGGTGATCGTGGTCGGCGCGCTGCTCGCGGTCGGCGTCGGCATGGTGTCGAGCGGCTCGGGCTGGGCCCGCGGCTTCGGCTTCGTCGCGCTGATCTTCGCCTGCGTGAACATCTTCGGCGGCTTCCTGGTCACCCAGCGCATGCTGGCGATGTACAAGAAGAAAGCCAAGTGAGCGGCGTGCACCTCGGGGTGACGAAGACAAAGGGGGACCTGAGATGAACGCCAATCTGGCTGCTGTTCTGTACCTCGTGGCGGGGGTGCTGTTCATCCTGTCGCTGCGCGGCCTGTCGAGCCCGGCCTCTTCGCGCCAGGGCAACATGTTCGGCATGATCGGCATGGCGATCGCGGTCGCCACCACGCTGGCGAGCCATCCGCCGGCCGACGGCATCGCCTGGCTCTTGGTGATCGTCGCGATCGCGATCGGCGGCGGCATCGGTGCGGTGATCGCGCGGCGGGTGCCGATGACCTCGATGCCGGAGCTGGTCGCCGCGTTCCACTCGCTGGTCGGCATGGCCGCGGTGCTGGTCGCCGCCGGCGCGTTCTACGCGCCCGAGGCGTTCGATATCGGCACGCCCGGCAACATCCATCCGCAGAGCCTGGTCGAGATGTCGCTCGGCGTTGCGATCGGCGCCCTGACCTTCACCGGCTCGGTGATCGCGTTCCTGAAGCTGTCGGCCCGCATGAGCGGCGCGCCGATCATCCTGCCGTTCCGCCACGTCATCAACATCGTGCTGGCCTTGGCGCTGGTGTTCTTCATCGTCGGCCTCGTGATGAGCGGCAGCGCGCTCGACTTCTGGCTGATCACGATCATCGCGCTGGCGCTCGGCGTCTTGATGATCATCCCGATCGGCGGCGCCGACATGCCGGTCGTGATCTCGATGCTGAACTCCTACTCGGGCTGGGCCGCGGCCGGCATCGGCTTCACGCTCGGCAACTCGGCGCTGATCATCACCGGCGCGCTGGTCGGCTCAAGCGGCGCGATCCTGTCCTACATCATGTGCCATGCGATGAACCGCTCGTTCATCTCGGTGATCCTCGGCGGCTTCGGCGGCGAGACCGCGGCGGCCGGCGGCGGCTCGGGCGAGCAGAAGCCCGCAAAACTCGGCTCGGCGGACGATGCCGCCTTCATCATGAAGAACGCCTCCAAGGTCATCATCGTGCCCGGCTACGGCATGGCGGTGGCGCAGGCCCAGCACGCGCTGCGCGAGATGGCCGACCTCCTGAAGAAGGAAGGCGTCGAGGTGAAATACGCCATTCACCCGGTGGCAGGGCGCATGCCCGGCCACATGAACGTGCTGCTGGCCGAAGCCAACGTGCCCTATGACGAGGTGTTCGAGCTCGAGGACATCAACTCGGAATTCGCCCAGGCCGACATCGCCTTCGTGATCGGGGCCAACGACGTCACCAACCCGGCGGCGGAAGAGGACAAGACCTCGCCGATCTACGGCATGCCGGTGCTGCAGGTCTGGAAGGCCGGCACCGTGATGTTCATCAAGCGCTCGCTGGCGTCGGGCTATGCCGGCATCGACAACCCGCTGTTCTACCGCGACAACACCATGATGCTGCTCGGCGACGCCAAGAAGGTCACCGAGAACATCGTCAAGGCGATGTAAGGCGGGCAGTGAATGGCGCCTGCCTGTGCCAGGGCCCTGCGATCGGCCAGCCCGGAAGCAGATGACCTATGAAGCGCGGGATCCGATCGGGTCTCGCGGCGACGGAGTGTGGCCCAGGATGAGCTCGAGGGAAGGCCATGCCTCACCGGATAACGAGCAAATCCACATCAGCAAGGCCTGAGACACCGGCATTCGACGCTCGCCGCGTTGCGGATGATCCGCATCCGCCGTCTCGTCAAACTCATTTGTTCGGTCCGGGGAGCCGCCGTCATTGAAGTGAATAACTGGCATGCCGACGGAGATCGACGCGGCCACATCAATCCGCAAGGCGTCCTGGTTGCTGTGCATCGTTGTCGTCGTCCTTCATCAAGAGCGAGCGAACCAGCGAATAGTCCATCGTCAATACATCGTACTAAGTGATGAACGGCGGACAAGTTCAAAATTTCGACGTCCTGTGCCTAAGATCGGAGCGCCTTCCGATAGCCTGGTGGCATGGGGAGCGCGTAAAAAAGCGGCCCGCTTCGGCAACCAAGCGCACCGCCATGGATTTGTGCAAGGGAAATGCCGGTCGACTAGGGTCGCTCGAGCATCCCGCCGCCGAACAGCGTCGGGATGTAACGTGGTGCCTCAATCGCCGCCATGAAGCGATGTTTTGTCGCGACCGGATCGAGTGAGATGGGCGGCCGCACGACTTCGACATCGGGCTCCGTCGCCAGAACCAGAACTCCGACGCCATCGCGCTTTTCGGCCGCGGCGATGCTGGCGGCAAGTGCGCTCGGCGCATTCAGGTTCTCGGCGTGCTTGATTCCCGAGGCGCGCGCCAGCTGTGCCAGATCGAGCGCTGCGTTGGTCAAGGCTTGGCCGCCTGAAGCTGCGTGAACACCGTTCTGGATCAGCAGGATGGTGAGATTTGACGGGTTCATCGCGCCAATCGTAACGAGCGCGCCCATATGCATGAGCAGGGCGCCGTCGCCCTCAACCGCAATGACCGGACGATCCGGTTGAGCGAGCGCCAGGCCCAGCGCCAGAGGGAGTGTCAGTCCCATGGCGTCTTCGAAGTAGAAGTTCTCCGGTGCGTGATGCAGCGATGCCCACAAATACGAAGCATTGCCGAGCGACGTCACGACGAGCGCACGGGAAGACAGACTGCTGGCAAGCGCCCTGTAGTGATCCGCCCGGGTCGGTCGTGTATTGGTCACCACTGGATATCCTCCCGACCCATCAGCAGGGCAAACGGACACGAAGCTTCTTCCGCATAGGTTGCGGCATGTTCGATCTGGGGGCCGATCGGGCGGTATCGATCGGTGCAGGCATGGGCGAGGCCGATGCCGCGGAAGACCGGCTCCGTCGCTCGGCCCTTCGGCACATGATAGAAGACCGGATCATCCGGGGTGCCACGGTAGGACACCAGCATCAGAAGCGGAAATTGATAACGCTGCGCGAGCGACACCATGCCCGCGCCCATGCTGAGCACGCCGGCGTTCTGCACGAGCAGGGCGGTGCGAATGCCACCGAGCCGGCTTCCACAAGCGATTGCAAGCGCCTCTTCTTCATGCGTTGCCCGCACCAGCGTCATGCCCGGCTCCTGGTCGATGCGAATAAGGATTTCGCCCAGCCAGCTGTCGGGGACGGAGACGACGGTGCCGAAACCAAGACGCTTGAGCGTATCGAGAACGGCAGACGGCCGATGGGCCTCTAAAGCTTCCGTCGATGTCGTCATCGACTGCCTCCGTGATTTCAACCAACGTGCGGCGCAGGCTAATCGCAAAAGGTACTATTGTCGATAAGACAAACCTATTGCAGGCCGAAAGCGTGCCTGATAAAAGGTACTATTAAGCAGATGATAAGTTTAATTTCATGACCGAGGATTGCAGCTGGAGCCGGCGCTGCATTCTGTCGCTGGAGGGAGACTGCACCTATGCTTCGCCTTTGGTCTGTGTTGATCGCTGTTCTGATTGCATTGCCGGCTCACGCACAAGACAAGCTCGTTGTCAGTATCTGGGGCGGCAGTTGGCGTGATCTGGTGGCCGAGACGGTTGCCAGGAAATTCACCGCCGAAACCGGCGTCCCCGTCGAATTCATCACCGGCGGCACCATCGATCGACTGAACAAGGAAAAGCTCGCCAAGGGAAATCCCGAAAGCGACGTGACGTTCACGACGTCACATGTCGGGTGGCTCTATGCCAATGACGGGTTGTTCGAGACGATCGATACCTCGAAGATACCCAATGCGAAGAATCTCGCGGACGAGGCGCGGATCAGTCCCTACCACCTCGGCGCCTGGGCCTATGTCTACACGATCGGCTACCGCCCCGATCTGATCAAGGACACCAAGTTTGAGAGCTGGAATGATCTCTGGAAGCCGGAGCTGAAGGACAAGCTCGCCGCTCCGGATTTCGATCCCGGTCACATCATTGCGGTCGCCGCCATTCTTGCCGGCGCCGACCCGGCGCACTGGGAACAAGGCGAGGAGAAGCTCAAGGCGCTCAAGCCGAACTTCAAGGCGTTCTACACCAATGACGCCAACAGCCAGCAACTGCTCGCGAGCGGTGAGACGCCGGTGCAGATCGTCCTCTCGATGAACGCCTACTACATGATCGGGCAGGGCATTCCGATTGCGCTCGCGATGCCGAAGGAGGGTGCGGTGCTGGGAATCGACACCGTTGCGATCATGAAGGGGTCGAAGAAGGTCGATCTCGCCTACAAGTTCATCAATACGCTCTATGACCCCGATATCCAGGCCGAGATTTCGAAGCAGAAGAAGGGGAGCCCGGCAGTCCTCAACGCCAAGATCGATCCTGAAATCGCCAAGCTTCCGGGCGTCTTCACGTCGGCGGAGCAATGGAAGCAGCAGATCAACATCGACGCCAAGCTGCGCGCCAACAAGACGGCGGAATGGCGCAAATGGTTTGCCGAAAACATCATGAACTGATCCGTTGCCAGATCGGCCCGCATCATGAATCAGCAGCCATTTATGCGCATCTTCACGGCGCCGGCGACGTTGTGTGCCATCGGATTCGTCGCGGCAATGGTTGCGGTTCTGCAATACAGCCTCAGGGCCTACGTGCCGGGATCGCTCGATCCCGGCGGGTTTACGCTGGCGAATTTCGCCGACCTTCTGAAACCGCTCTATGCGCGCGTGTTTCTCGAGACGGTCGCCGTATGCGCGATGACCGCGGTCGTGACGTTGATCGTCGGATATCCGCTGGCCTATGCGCTTGTGCGCGTCGAGCAGCCGATCCTGCGCTCCATCCTCCTCGTGATTGTCGTGACGCCGCTGTTTCTGGGCGAGGTCGTTCGCACCTATGCGTGGATCATCGTCCTTGGCAACAATGGGTTCATCAATTCCTTGTTGATGTCGCTCGGCCTCATCGGCAAGCCGCTGCAGCTGATGTTCACGCCATTCGGCGTTGTGGTTGCTCTCGTGCACGTCACGCTGCCGGTCATGGTCATCATGCTGGCCGCTGGATTGTCCCATATCGATCGCGACTATTCCCGAGCGGCTGAGAGCCTGGGAGCCGGTCCCATCCGCGTGTTCCTGACCGTGACATTGCCGCTATCCTTGCCGGGCGTGGTCGCTGGCACCACGACGGCATTCGCCTGGACGTTCTCGGCATTCGCCACGCCACAGCTCATCGGCGGCGGCCGTGTCAATATGATCTCCAATCTGGTCTACCAGCTTGGATTTTCGAGCTTCAACTTTCCGTTCGCCGCGACCTTGTGCGTGGCTGGGCTGGCTTTGACGGCCCTGGTGCTTGGATTGCTTCAGCTTGCCTCCCGCCCGCTTCGGAAGATCGAGGTGCATTGATGATCCCGCGCTCGACCTATCAGAAAGTGCTCGGCTGGGCTGGACTGCTGACGGTGCTCGTCATCGTCGCCTTTCTCGTCTTGCCTGCGGCGGTCGTGACGATCGCCGCGTTCAACGACAAGCCTATCCTGTCGTTTCCGCCGCAGACCTGGTCGTGGCGATGGTTCGGTCGGGCCCTCGCCTATGAAGACTTCCGGCAAGGATTCTTCAACGGCCTGATCGTCACGGCCTGGAGTTCGACGATCGCGCTTTGTGTTGGCGCCATGTTCGCTTTTGTCATCGACCGGTACAAGTTTCCGCTCAAGTCCGCCATCGAGGGAATCCTGATTTCGCCCCTGGTGATTCCGCACTTCACGGTAGGGCTCGGCTTTCTCGTCCTCGCGGCGCAAGTCGGCCTGAGCCGCGGTTTTGCAGTCGTCGTGATCTGCCACGTCGTCCTGGTGCTGCCGTTCGTGTTGCGCAGCGTGTATGTGTCGCTGAGGAACCTCGATCAGAGCTACGAACACGCTGCAGCGAGCCTCGGCGCCGGACCGCTTCGTGTCCTGACCACCGTCACCCTGCCGCTGTTGCTGCCCGGGCTCGTCAGCGGGTGGCTGTTCGCGGCGATCCTCTCGTTCAACGAGTTCACGGCCTCGCTGTTCGTGACCTCGCAGCGTACTCAAACGCTTCCTGTCGCGATGTACAATTACGTGCGCGAGTTCGCTGATCCGTCGATGGCGGCATTATCGGTCATGTATATCGTCGGCACCGCCGCCTTGATCGCTTTTGCCAATACGTTCCTCGGGCTCGGCAAGGTCCTCAATATCGAGCAGTCTCACTAGGGAGCACGGATCTTGAAGACGTCTGCAAATGGTGGAGGGGAACAAACGGCGGTCCATTTCGACGCCGTGACCAAACGGTTTGATGATGTCGTGGCCCTGAACGCCGTTACGCTCGGCGTGGGCCGTAGCGAGTTCGTGACGCTGCTTGGTCCATCGGGATGCGGCAAGACCACGTTGCTCAAGCTGGCCGCGGGCTTTCTGGGGCCGGACGGCGGTTCGATCTCGATCGAAGGCGAGCGCGTGAACGACATTCCGACCTACCAGCGCGGCATCGGCATGATGTTTCAGAACTACGCGCTGTTTCCGCACATGAGTGTGGCGGAAAACGTCGCCTATGGCCTGAAGACGCGGCGCGTCCCCAAGGCAGACAGGGACAAGCGCGTCGCCGATGCGCTGGCGCTGGTCAAGCTGAAGGGTATGGAGAACCGCAAGCCCCGGCAATTGTCCGGCGGCCAGCAGCAGCGCGTTGCGCTTGCGCGTGCTCTCGTCATCAATCCGACCGTCTTGCTGCTCGATGAGCCGTTCTCGGCGCTCGACAAGAGCCTGCGGACCTCGATGCAGGTGGAGCTGCGCGAAATTCAGCGCAAGCTGGGTCTGACCACCATCTTTGTGACGCATGACCAAGGCGAGGCCTTGAGCATGTCCGATCGCGTGGCTGTCATGTCCGAGGGCCGTATCAGGCAACTCGGAAGCCCCGTTGACGTCTATCGCAGCCCGGCGGACCCGTTCGTGGCCGGCTTTGTCGGCGACAACAACAGGCTGCGTGGCCAGCTTGTGAGTATGCAGGCCAGGCAAGCGATCGTCGCGCTCGGCGATGCCCTTGTGAACGTGCCGGGCGAGAGCCTGTCCGGATTGGAGAAGTCCGCGCCGGTTGACTTGTTCGTCCGACCCGAGCAGTTCAGCGTTGTGACGCCCGAGGAGCCGTGCGCGATCAAGGGCAGCGTTGTTGCCCAGATTTACCAGGGTGGCCACGTCGATCTTCAGATCGAGTGCTCTGGAGGCGCCGGGGAGCGGTTGCTGGTGCGATCGGCGGGTGAGCAGGCCGTTCTGCGCTGGCCGATGGGGACACCCGTCGGCATTGCTATTCAAGCAGATCGTTGCTCGGCATTTCCGGCAGCCTGATCGCGATCGTCTTTCGCAGCGGTGTGAGGGTGAAGATATCAAGCTTGCGGTATATTGTGAGGCCGGGTTAGCTGCGCTTGCGTTGCTGTTTCCTGTCGCGCCCTTGCCGCCGCTGCGTCACTCTGGAGAGAAGACTTGAGTCAACCCCAATCGATCACAGCAGCCGAGGCGATCAGCACTTACATCGAGGCAAAGGACCGAAACCTGCCCCAGCTCATGAAGCGTGCGTTCGTGCAGGATTGTGAGCTCCAGTTGCAGCTCCTGACCGACGCAATCTCTTTTCCAAGCTCCGCTCGCGGATTGGAGAGCGTCACCGACGTTCTCGTACGAGACTTTGGATTGCAGTATGAGAATGTGCGCACCTTCTGCCTCTCGCGCCCTGAGTCCAATCGCCTTCCACGGTTTCAATGCGACTGGCTGGTGGGGATGTCAAACAAGTCCGACGGCGACGTTCGCGTCGGTTGCGGTGAGTACACCTGGGATTTTGATGCCGCCGGCGACGGTCGCGTCAAGCGGCTGCTCATCAAGATCGAGTTCATGTGCGTGCTGCCGGCTGTCTATCAGACGCCCGTCCTGCAATGGCTTTCGACTATCCCCTATCCCTGGTCGTCATACGATGAGGCGCGCACGGGTTTGCCTTCGATCGACGCTTTGACGCCGATTGCTCAATTTCTTCGGCGCGAGGCGCGCTGCTGATTTCGGCGGTTGAGCGCCGGGCGTCGGTCCATCGAGTTCAGGCTTCGATGGCGAAGGTGCGCCTGACGTAGCCCAAGAGACGTCGCTCGCTAAACTGCATGCAGGCCGTTATGGGCGATGGCGGACGGTGGTGTTATCACCGTCCGCCTGCGTCGTCACTGCGAGACCAGCTCGCAGCCACCCTCGCTGAGCGGGCGGAAGGCCTGCTCGGCGGGAATCGTCGCGACGATATCGTAGTAGTCCCATCGTCGGTTCGAGGCCGCCGGTGTCTTGACGCGCGCCAGGTACATGTCGTGCACGAACTGGCCGTCTGCACGGACCGTGCCGCGAGCGAACGCGTCGGCAACCGGCAATTCGCGTATCTTGGCTGCGACAGCGAGGCCATCGTCGGAATTTGCGGCCTGCACCGCACGCAAGTAGTGACGCACGGCCGAATAGACGCCGGCCTGGGTCATGGTCGGCATCCGCCCGACCTTCTCAAAGAATCTTTTGGCCCACGCTCGCGACTCGGCATCGCGGTCCCAGTAATATGCGGTGACGAACTGCAGGTTCTGTGCGGCCGCGAGGCCCATCGCGTCGACATCGGTGAGGAATACGGTCGGTGCCACCAATGCCTGCCCGTGGGTGATGCCGAACTCCGCTGCCTGCTTCACCGAGTTGGTCATGTCGGCGCCGGCGTTGGCCAACGCGATCACCTTGGCGCCGGACGCCTGCGCCTGCAGCAGCACCGAACTGAAGTCGGCGGTGTTGAGCGGGTGGCGCACCTCGCCGATCACCTTGCCGCCGCTATTCTCGACCGCGCGGCGCATGTCGGCGGCGAAGGCGTGGCCGAACGAATAGTCCACCGTGATCAGGAACCAGCTGTCGAGCTTCTGCGCCGTCAGCGCCCGCGCGAGGCCGTAGCCGTTGGTATAGCTCGTGTAGACCCACTGGAACGAGGTCCGGGTGCAGGCCTTGCCGGTGAAGTCCGAGGAGGCCGACGCGTTCAGCACGATCTTGTTGCGCTCCTTGGCGAGCGCGGTCACCGCGAAGCCGACGCCGGAATTGGAAATGTCGGCAACGGCATCGACTTTCTCCGTGTCGAACCAGCGCCGCACGATGCCAAGTCCGATGTCTGGCTTGTTCTGGTGATCGGCCGAGACGATCTCGATCGGCACGCCACCGATCGCGTTGCCGAACTCCTCCGCCGCCATCTTCGCCGCGACGACCGAGCCTTCGCCACCGAGGTCGGCATAGGCGCCGGAGCGGTCGCTGAGAACGCCGATGCGGATCACATTGTCGGACATCGCGGCGTGCGCGACGTGGATGTGCAGCAGCGTCGCGGTCATCGCCGCGCATAGCGTTCTGAGAGTGGTCGTCATGGTCGGGTGCTCCTCCGGGGCGTGTTGTTTGCTGTTTGGTTTTGTTGCGTGGTACGCAATTCGCTTGTGCACCGATGCGGAGAACCAACGGGATTTCCCGTCGTTTCAACACCGGTTGCATCAAAAATTGTGTGTAGAGCAATTTTTGTTGACAGGGAAGCAAATTCAGGAGAGGGTCGGAGCAATGAAAACGCAGGACGAGACGCTGGCGAGGCTTGGAGCGCGTATTCGCTCGCTGCGGGAGGAGCGTGGCATGAAGCTGAAGGATCTGGCCGACACCACCGGGCTGTCCGACGCCTTCGTGTCGCGCCTCGAGCGCGGCCAGGTGTCGAGCTCCGTTGCCAATCTGATCCAGATCGCGCAGGCGCTCGATATCGGCGTCAGCGAATTGTTCGCCGCGCCGCAGGATCAGCCGCGCAGCCACGTCACGCTGCATCGCCACGGCGACGATGGTGAGGACCAGAGCATCCCGAGCACCGGCTATCGCTGGCGATTGTTCGCGGGCGGCATGCCGAACGATGATCTGGAGGTGTTTCACCTCTCGTTCCCGCGCAAGAACCGGATGGACCTGATGGTGTCGCATCCGGGGCAGGAATACTGCTACGTGATCAGCGGGCGCATCCGCTTCCACGTCGGCGCCGAGGCGTTCGATCTCGCGCCTGGCGAAGGCATTTTCCTCAATTCCGAGCTGCCGCACCGCGCCGACAATATCAGCGAGGACGAAGCGCGCATCCTGATGGTGGTCGCGAAGTCGCCGCAGAAGGCCGAGCATTTCGACTGGTGGCGCGTGCCGAGCGCCGCCGCCCCACCTCGATCACCCAAGAGC
Organism: Bradyrhizobium sp. Pha-3; assembly: GCF_042258615.1. GTDB lineage: Bacteria > Pseudomonadota > Alphaproteobacteria > Rhizobiales > Xanthobacteraceae > Bradyrhizobium. The sequence goes on from NZ_CP170152.1 coordinate 2,549,804, forward strand.
AAGCCCCAAGGAGACTGATCCATGCAGACCGCAACCGCGACCGGCAGGCACCTGCCGTATGAGGCGAAGCACATCGACGATGTGGAGTGGGAGACCATCCGCTGGCCTGGCGAGACCGGCAAGATGCTGTTCCACCCGCGGCCGGAACGGCCGACCGAGCCCAACGCGGGTATCCTGCGGCTGGAGCCGGGCGCGCATCATCCGATCCACAATCACGAGTTCGCGCAGGTCTGGTACATCCTGAGCGGCGAATTCAGGATCGACGACAATCTGTACACGCCGGGCACGATGATCTTTCATCCGGACCCCCATTTCGAAGGCAAGTTCGAGACCGCGACCGGAGGCGATATCCTGATCGTGCAATATCCCGGTCCGACCACCGGCGGGCGGCCGATCTATGCGGGGCGCTTCAACATGGAGCAGCGTCGCGACATCGCCGAAGAACGCACCGATCTCTGATCGATCGACGCGACGGACGACAGGCCATGGCGCTGATCACCTATCTCACCACCATTCGCTTCGGCTTCGGCGAGGCGGACGCGCTAGGCGATGAGATCGCAGCGCTCGGTATCCGTCGGCCGATGCTCGTCACCGACCGCGGCATTGTCGCGGCGGGCCTCGCGGAGCGCGTGACCGCCCCGCTTGGCACTGCGCCGGTCGTGTTCGACGCGACGCCGCCGAATCGGACCGAGCGTGCGACGCTGCAGGCGCTCGCACGCTATCGCGAGGCCGGATGCGACGGCCTCGTCGCGCTCGGCGGCGGCTCGCCGATCGATCTCGCCAAGGCGATGGCGCTGCTCGCCACCCACGAAGGCCCGCTGGCGCAATATGCCGCGATCGATGGCGGTGTCGCGCGGATCACCGCCGCCGTCGCGCCGGTGATCGCGATTCCGACCACTGCGGGCACCGGAAGCGAGGTCGGCCGCGCGGCCCTCATCACGCTCGAGGACGGCCGCAAGGTCGGCCTGATCAGTCCGCATCTCATCCCGGCGCGCGCCATCTGCGATCCGCTGCTGACGCTCGGCCTCCCGCCGGCGTTGACGGCCGCGACCGGCATGGACGCACTGTCGCATTGCGTCGAGACTTTTCTGTCGCCGCGCTTCAATCCACCGGCGGATGCGATCGCCCTCGATGGCGCATCGCGCATCGTCGGTCATCTCAAGCAGGCCGTGAGGCAGGGCGATGACCGCCACGCCCGCGCCGAAGTGATGATGGGCGCGCTGCAGGGCGGCCTGTGCTTCCAGAAAGGCCTCGGCGCGGTGCACGGTCTGTCGCACGCGCTTGGCAGCCTCGCGTCGCCGAGCCTGCATCACGGCACGCTCAATGCCGTGCTGATGCCTGCGGTGATGCGCCACAATGGTCCGGCGATCGCGGGCAAGCTGCCGCGGCTGAGGCGGGCGCTCGGTCTGGCTGATGGTGCCGACATCGCCGCGTTCTTCGATGCGCTCAATGCCGAACTCAATCTGCCGCGCGGCCTGCGCGCCATGGGCGTGCCGGCCTCGGTGCTGGACGCCATGGCGGAGAAGGCGGCGAAGGATCATTCCACCGCCACCAATCCGCGTCCTGTGGATGCCGACGGCTACCGCGCCATTTTCCAGGCCGCCTGGGAGTGAATTGACCGCAGCGAAGATGGTAGCCGGTGATGCCGAACGGCTCGATCGACGCAGCGCGCATGGGTGCCTTTGATCGAATGGTGGGCCCGGCAGGAGCATCCACCATCGCTCATAAAGCCTTGATTCCCAGGCGCGATAGACGGGAGGCGAAACAGGATGTCTCACCTTCTTGCTTCATCAATAGCCGAGCGGGATACTCCTTTGCAACTTTCCTCACGAGTAGCTCGCGTTCGTGACTCTGCAGGGATTGAAGTGGCGGCCGAGTACATACCGCCTGTCTAATCCTCCGCAATCTAGATTCTCCCACCCGTTGCCTAAGATAGGGTCGTACCTCTGCATTGTGTGTCTGCTACTTCATCGGTTAGCTTAGAGAGGAGCCGCAGGGGGCAGTGCATGGATCAGACAATTGAAGATGGTAAGAAGCGCCGTTCGGTGCATCGTACACAGTGGGCGGCGCAGTTCGCCGTAGCGAGCGAGTTATGTAAGCAAGGCTACGAGGTAGCCTTCACGATGGGCAATCATCCGTCAGTCGATCTGATGGTCAACAGCCCGAGTGGGTGTGCGTTCTCTATCGACGTGAAGGGTCTGTACAAGAAAAACTTTTGGGCCGTCAGTCCGAAGAAAGTTAAAGAGGGTCTGTTCTACGTACTTGCATACGTACCTGACGACGGGTCCAACCGGTTCTTCATACTCAGCCAAGCGCAGGTCAATGAAGAGATTAAAGCTGATTATGCAGTCGCACGTGCGAACGCGGTGAAGAAAGGGCGTTCCACGGAGCGAGCGGGAGCCTTCCCCGGGATACCTTGGAAGAGAGCTGAAAAGTTCGAGGACAAGTGGAAGGTTCTTCCTGCCTAAGCCCGGGATTTTTTTAAGCAACATCGACTAGCTCGGCCAGACCCGAGATTTCGCTACGTGCTATCGTCCGGCCCAATCCGCAATACGCCAGCTTTGAGATGGCAGATTTGACAGAAATTTTTGAGCGGGGATTCAACATGGAGCAGTTCTTGAATGTCCCCCGCTGCCGTCCATGATGCTATCAGTATCCGTTTGTATTTGATGTAGACTTGCTTCCATTGCCAGACGTCACGAGACTTGGGCTGGCCTTAGCCGGGTATGGGGGCTCGCGTTGTTGGAAGGTCTCGACGGGAGCCGCGCGGCTCTCTTACCTTTTTGAATCCGCGAGACTGCGTCCGGAAGCCTTCTCAAATGGCTTGAAACTGAACTTGCGTATTGCTGGCCAGAACGAATCTGCCGTAACTCAGCTTGCGTGGCTGAGAGATCGAGGACTTGATGAAAATGGGAACGCACATGCCTTCCACGTGTCGTGCTGATGGAACATGAAGGCCGCTCACTGTTGCACGCGCTTCATTCCCAATCTGCTGACAGAACGGGTACCCCGCGTTTGTTGAGCTAACAAGATCGGGATATTCGTTTTGACGTCCGGTGAGATCGAGTGCCTCACCGTCGAACTGGCACGACACCAGCGTGTAGTAGCGGCCTTCGATTGCCTGCGCCCCCAAATGATAGCCGACTTCAGCCGCGCAAGTCTCGATGGACTGCGCGGCGTAGTAGACGGGCCATTGGCCATTCCCATATCTTCCAATCGGGAAGGGGGTTGGATACTCGGGCTTAGCGACAAAGGTGTTATCGACCATTTCCTCGACAGAAAACGGTGCGCCGCTCAGTTGCAAGGCGGCCTGAGTCTCCGCAATGTTTTCTGGACGAACGCCTCGCTTCAACAACACGATTTCAATCGAGGTTTGATGCAGTCCGGCAAGTCGGAGCACTATTTGGGCAGAGATGGTCTGCTGTGGAAATAGTTCGATCAAAGGTTTCTTTCGGCCGCAACGAGACCGGCCACTGCAATTAGATGAATCATTCTGCCTCCCAACATGTGCTGAAGAGGGCTCTCTCTAAGCTTTGGATGGATATTGGTAAGCCAGTCAAGTTCGGGCGCAACCGCTTCATTGAAAATTGTGCCAAGTCCAAGACTAACTGCAAGGACGTAGCCTATCCTGTCCTTTACGTCCTGAGTGCGCGCTGGAACTCGGCCCATCAGTAGTTGCGAGCCCAGAAAATCGCCTTCAGGAAACCCTAGGAGCCTAAGCTGTGAGTTTCTCTCAAGTCGCCACCGTTGGCATGTGTTGATAAATGCATCGAACATGCCGCGAGCCAAGTTCTCAGGCTGAGCGACGTTTGCGTTTGTGGTGTTCAATTCCTGGTTAACGATTATACGCAGTGCCGTCTGCGGACTACCCCAAATCCTCTCGCTGTCCTGATTTGCAGGGTATGTAGCCCTTCAAATACATTGCTGCTGACGAGCCCGTTGCGCTTTGCCCAGCCAAACATAGTACCGTAAGTCTGTAGGTACTTGTTGATGGTCTGCACATTGATCGTCGATACGCCAGGAATGTTGAGTGCATCCAGCAAAGCCAAATCACGAGTCCTGCGGTCTTTACGACGGTTCTTGGGATACTTCGTCAGTGTCTCTTTCACGCGATGTGCATCCGCAATTGAGATTTTCGTGACGTCTTTGTCTGCGGTCAGTAGTTCAACGAGAAGCGCGAAATGATCTCCCTTCTCATGTTGCGTCTTTTGCGTCCATTGCGAGCCGAGATTGCTGTCCTTCGTATGGCGATCTATGAGTTGCTGAAGCGAAATGTACGGCAGGCCGACTACGTGATCTGCACTCGCTGCGCTATCTGTCTTGTTCTCAAATTGATAGTTCTCAAGTGACCGATCGTAGGCGAGCACCGATGAGCAGTAATCTCGATAAGCTCGCTTTAGCTCTGTGCGAAGTGTCGTATGTGCGTCCGTGCCGGGTTGAAGATTGAGCTCGTATCGCTCCATAAAGCGAGCAACTAAGTCATCGTCATTGCCACCGGGGAATAGCGAAGCCCCATCCTGTACAGCCTCAGCAGCAAATGCCGATCCATTCTCTAAGGCCATCGCCTCAATTTGCGCGAGACGACCGGTGGTCGCGATCTGTAGCTTGCGCTGCGCCAACATTTGACTGAAATGAGTGGTCAACAGCCTTCGTATTTCTTCAAACGTCATTCCGCGCTCAGTGCCGTGCCGGACTAGTTGTTGAGCCCAATAGCTCAGTACGCGCGACACGCGCAATGCTTCCTTCGGATCGCGCGTCTGTAGTGAAATCTTTACGCTCGATGATTTGCGCTCGGCTGGGTTCGTAAGGCGCAAAGGCCATCGAAAATAGTAGATGCCATGACGCGACACCGCCAGATAGGAAGGAACGAACACGACAAAATGCCTCACCAGAATGTCCCACCAGAGAGCATCCAAGAGGCAAGGCTTTGATCTTTCGAGAAATGGTGGGCCCGGCAGGACTCGAACCTGCAACCAGACCGTTATGAGCGGCCGGCTCTAACCATTGAGCTACAGGCCCCGCCGCCTTGCGGGCCGCGGGGCGCGGCCGGCAACGGTGCGGGCTCCGTTTACAGGGTGTGTGGGGTTTCGGCAATGCCGCCGCGAGGCCCCAGCGCCGCCGCATCATCGGCCGCTCAGTCCACCGAGACGCCGGCGAATTCCACCACCTTGCGCCATTTCTCGGTCTCGTCGGCCACCAGCCTGCCGAATTCGGCCGGGGTCATCGGCTTCGGGATGCCGCCGACCTCGGCGAGGCGCGCGACGAGCTTGGGGTCCTTGAGGGCCTCGCCGACCGCCTTGTTGAGGGTGTCGATGACTTCCGGCGGCGTGCCCTTCGGCGCAGATATGCCGTAGAAGCCGACCGCCTCGAAGCCCGGCACGGTCTCGGCGATCGCCGGCACGTCGGGCACGCCCGGCCAGCGCTGCGGCGAGGTGACGCCGAGCGCGCGGACGCTGCCGCCGCGCGACTGCTCCAGCGCCGACGGCAGATTGTCGAAGATCAGCTGCACCTTATTGGAGATGATGTCGGGGAAGGCGATCGCGGATCCCCGATACGGCACGTGCTGCATGTCGCACTTGGTCATCGCCTTGAACAGCTCGGCCGACATGTGCACCGAGGTGCCGTTGCCGGACGAGGCGTAGGCGATCTTGCCCGGATTGGCCTTGCAGTAGTCGATGAACTCCTGAACGGTCTTCACCGGCATCGCGTTCGAGACCACCAGCATGTTGGTGAGCTGCATGATGCTGGCGACCGGGGTGGTGTCGCGCAGGAAGTCGTAGGGCAGCTTCTTGTAAAGCGAGGTCGAGATCGCATTGTTGGGCGCGACGAACAGCAGCGTATAACCGTCCGCCGGCGAGTTGATCGCGGCGGCGGCTGCGATGTTGCCGCCGGAGCCGGCGCGGTTCTCGACCACGAATTGCTGACCGAGATGATCCGACAGCCACTGGCTCATGATGCGCGCCACGATGTCGACCGGCCCGCCGGCGGCAAAGCCGATCAGCCAGCGCACCGGACGGTTCGGATAGTCGGATGCGGATGAGGGGGCAACGAAGGCAAGGCAGCAGATCAAACCAAGCAACGCGGCACGTGCGAACCGGAACATCGTCTCTCCCGTCGTCTTCTTGTGACTGTTGCCGTCATGGTTTCACAAAACGCTGGCTTTGCCTACGACCCCGCCCGTGCGACGATAGTCGCGCTCATGTGCAATGCTTGAGGCTCGAGATGAAATTCGCTGTTATGATCTGCGCCGGCGCGCTGCTGCTCGCGGGCGGCGCAGCGGCGCAAGAGGGGAGCAAGACCATTTCCAAAACCACGATCAGTTTCGCCACGGCGACGCCGGGTGGCGGCTTTCCGCTCTATGGCAACGCCCTCGCCGAGGTGATGAACGCGTCCGATGCGACGCTGTCGATCGAACCGCGCAACACCAAGGGCTCCAACGAGAACATCCCGCTGCTCGAGGCCGGCAGCGTCGACATCGCAACCGTTGCCGGCGAGCCGTCCTACGAGGCCTTCATGGGCATCGGCCGGCCGAAGGCGACCAGGCTGAAGATTCTCACCGCGATGTATTCGAGCCCCGGCATGTTCGTGGTGCGTGCCGACAGTCCCTACAGGACGATCCAGGATCTGGTCGGCCAGCCGGTCGCGTTCGGCGCCAAGGGCTCCGGCCTGCCGATCCTGTCGCGCTACATCCTCGACGGCATCGGGCTGAAGCAGGACGAGGACTTCAAGTCGATCTATCTCGATCGCGCTGGCGACGGGCCCGCGATGGTCGAGGACGGCCGCGCTGCGGCGCTGTGGGGCGCCGGCATCGGCTGGCCCGGTTTCACCAAGATGGCCGAGAGCACGACCGGCGCGCGCTTCATCGCGCCGGCCGCGGACGAGATCGCCCGCATCCGCGCCAAGCACACCTTCCTGAAGCCGCTGACGATCCCGGCCGGCAGCTACCCGAAGCAGACCGAAGCGATCGCCTCGGTCGGCTCCTGGAGCTACATCCTGGTGCGCGAGAGCCTGCCAGAGGATGTTGCCTACCGGCTGGCGAAGACGCTGCATGGCGTCGAGGCGACCTTCTGCAAGAAGCTCGCCCAGGCTTGCGAGACCACGGCAGCGAACACTGTCGCTGCCGCGCCCGATATCAATCTGATCCACCCCGGCGTGCTGAAGTATTTCAGGGAGATCGGGGTGGCGCGCTAGCGCGCCGCGAGGCATGTCATTGGCACAGTCGTTCCGGGGCGCAATTGCGCCCTGGGGAACATCGAGATTCCCCGATGCGCAGCGCGCATCTGAGGTCTGGTGCTTGCGCACCATCCCGGAATGACGACCTTCGGTTGTCACTTCTTGATCATCGGGCAGGCCGGGTCCGGCGGACCGAATGCATCCTCGCCCGAGATCTTGGCCAGGATCTTGTAGTAGTCCCACGGATACTTCGATTCGGCCGGGGTCTTGACCTGCACAAGCCAGAGATCGTGCACCATCAGATTGTCCTCGCGCAGTTTGCCGTTGCGGGCGAAGAAATCCTCGACCGGTTTCTCGCGCATCTTGGCCGCGACCTTGAGCGGATCGTCGGTGCCGCCGTCCTTGATGGCGTTCAGATAGGCGGTCACCGAGGAATAGACGCCGGCCTGCCACATCGTCGGCATCCGGTTCATCTTGGCGAAATAGCGCTTCGACCATTCCCTCGTCTTGTCGTCCATGTCCCAGTAGAACGAGGTGGTCAGCAACAGGCCCTGCGCGGCCGACAGCCCGATCGAGTGGACGTCGGTGATCAGTGCCAGCAGCGCGGCCATCTGCTGCCCGCCGGCGAAGACACCGAACTCGGCGGCGGTCTTGATCTCGTTGGTGTTGTTCGGCGGTCCGCCGGCAATGCCGATGATCTTGGCCTTCGAGGCCTGCGCCTGCAGGATGAAGGACGACAGATCAGGCGTCGCAAACGGCGGCCGCACCGCGCCGAGCACCTTGCCGCCGGTCTTGGTCACGATCGCGGAGGCGTCCTTCTCCAGCGAATGGCCGAACGCATAGTCGTCGGTGATGAAGAACCAGCTGTCGCCGCCGCGCTTCACCACCTCCTGCGCGGTGCCGACGGCGAGCGCGCGGGTGTCGAACACCCACTGCATCGCATAAGGCGAGCAGAACTTGCCGTGGAAGTCGGTCGCGCCGGTCGAATGCGTGATGAACAGCTTTTTCTTCTCGTTGGCGATGTTCTGCACCGCGAGCCCGACCGCCGACACCGGCACGTCGACGATGAGATCGACCTGATCGACGTCATACCAGCGCCGCGCGATGGTCGCGCCGATATCCGGCTTGAGCTGATGATCGCCGACGATCACCGAGATCGGCTTGCCGAGCACCTTGCCGCCGAAATCGTCGACCGCCATCTGCGCGGCGGTGACCGAGCCCTGTCCGGTCGGTGTCGAGGCCGGGCCGTTCATGTCGGTCAGCACGCCGATCTTGACGATGTCGTCGGATACCTGCGCCGATACGGCCGAGGAGGCCAGCAGCGCGGCTGCGAGCGTCCCGAACATGGCTAGTCTGGTGGCGATCATTCTGTCTCCCTCCTGAATTGGCGCATTGGCCATTATGGTTGTGCCGGGCCTCCGGGACCCGGTCATATTGGTTTCTTTTGCAACTAGTTTGGGGTCCGCGTCAACGCGCCATCGGTCTAATGACGGAGGTCCGGACCGGCCCGAGGCGGTTTCTTTCGCCGCCGATTCGGTCCATAGCGGGCCATGGTCACCGCCCAGCGCCTTCCGGCTTCGCTCACCCCGCTCGATGCGGTGCTGGCCGCCGTGCTGCGCGACCTCGTGCCGGTCCAGCCGATCGAGCTGCCGCCGACCGACGCCTTGCGCTGCATTGCAGCCGAGATGCCGGCGTTGCGCGCCTATCCACCGCACGATGTCGCCGTCGGCGACGGCTGGGCGATGCGCGCCGATGATTTGGTCGGCGCGTCGTCCTATGCGCCGCTGCCGCTGGCCGGACTTCCGGTCTGGGTGGCGGCCGGCGCGGCGATGCCCGATGGCACCGACTGCGTGGTCGATGCCGATGCCGTCGATAGCTCCGGTCCGCTTCCGCAGGTGCTCGCCGAAGCGATCCCGGGGCAGGGCGTGCGGCGTGCCGGCAGCGACATTGGGGTTGGGCGTGCCGTGATCGCGGCGGGAAAGTCGGTGCTGCCGCGCGGCCTGCTGCTCGCGCGCGCGGCCGGGCTGGAGCTGTTGCGCGTCCGGCGGCCTCGGCTTCGCATCGTCAACGTCTGCAATGGTCAGCTGACCGCGCAACTGATCGCCGACACCGCGCGCCTCGCGGGCGCTGAGGTCGTCTATGCCGAGGCAGCACCGGATGCGGCGGCAATTGCCGACGCACTCGAGACCGCCGGCTGCGACCTGATCATCACGATCGGTGGCACCGGCGTTGGTCACACCGATGCGACGGTGAATGCGCTGGCGAGGTGCGGCACGCTGATCGCGCACGGCATTGCCCTGCAGCCCGGGCGCAGCGCAGCGGTCGGCCGGATCGGTGCGACGCCGGTCGTCGCCTTGCCGGGCGCGCCGGATCAGGCTTTCGCGGCCTGGTGGGCGATTGCGCTTCCGGTGCTCGACCGCCTGTCGGGCCGGCGACCGCGTAGAACGCTGGCGATGCCGCTGGAACGCAAGATCGCCTCCGGCGTCGGCATTGCGGAGGTCGTATTGCTGACGCGTCAGCAGGGTCCTCAGCAAGATTCCTGGACCCCGCTTGCGATCGGGGACCTGTCGCTCGATGCGATCGCGCGCGCCGAAGGCCTGCTGATCGTGCCCGGCACCGCAGAGGGCTTCGCTGCGGGCACGTCTGTCGATGCCTATATGTTGCGGGAGTGAGTTCCCGAGATGACCAGTATCTTCACGCCGAAACCCAACCCGTCCGTCGAGCAGGATCAGTTCCTGACCATCCTGTCGCGCGAGGAGGCGATCGCGCGCTTCGAGGCGGCGCTGTTCCCGCGCCAATTGCCGTCCGAGACACGGCTGCTCGCTGATGCGCTCGGCCGTGCGCTGGCGGAGGACGTGGTGGCGCCGATCGACGTGCCGCCGTTCGATCGCTCCAATGTCGACGGCTTTGCCGTGCGCTCGGCCGATCTCGCAAACGCCGGCGAAGCCACACCGGCGCAACTCGCGCTGAACGACGAGATCATTTCGTGCGGCACCGCGCCGGCCCGGCCGGTGCTGCCGGGCACCGCGACGGCGATTGCGACCGGCGGTCCGGTGCCGCGCGGCGCGGATGCGATCGTGATGGTCGAGCACACCCAACCGGCCGGCAATGGTGGTGCCATCGAGGTCCGGCGCGCGGCATCGCCGGGGCAGTTCGTGTCCTATGCCGGCTCCGACATCGCGCGCGGGGAGGCGCTGTTGCGCGCGGGAACGATCATCGGGTCGCGCGAGATCGGCATGCTCGCGGCCTGCGGCATCGCCGACGTTCGGGTGGTGCGCCGTCCGCACGTCGCGATCCTCTCGACCGGCGACGAACTGGTGCAGCCGGGTGAGACGCTGCGGCCGGCCGCGATCTACGACACCAATGGTGCGATCGTCACCGCGGCGATTGCCGAGAATGGCGGCGACGCGTCGTTCCTCGGCGCGATCGCTGACGATGAGGCGATGCTCGAAGCCGCGATGCGCAAGGCATTGGCGGAGAGTGACATGCTGGTGCTGTCGGGCGGCACCTCCAAGGGCGCGGGCGACGTCTCGCACCGGATCGTCACAAGGCTCGGCAAGCCCGGTATCGTCGCGCATGGCGTGGCGCTGAAGCCGGGCAAGCCGCTGTGCCTCGCGGTCTGCGACGGCAAGCCGGTGATCATCCTGCCGGGCTTTCCGACCTCGGCGATGTTCACCTTCCACGACATGATCGTCCCGGTGCTGCGGCGGATGTCCGGCCTGCCGCCACGGCCGGATGCCAGGGTGGCAGCGAAGGTGCCGGTGCGCATCGCCTCCGAACTCGGGCGCACCGAGTTCGTGATGGTGTCGCTGGTCGAAGGCGCCGACGGCCTGATCGCCTATCCCAGCGGCAAGGGCTCGGGCGCGATCACGTCGTTTGCGCAGGCTGACGGTTTCCTGAAGATCGAGGCGCTGGCCGACCAGCTGCCGGCCGGCAGCGACGCCGAGGTGACGCTGTTCACGCCGCATGTGCGGGTGCCCGATCTCGTCATCGTCGGCAGCCATTGCACCGGGCTCGATCTCGTCACGGCGCCGCTGGCGCGTGCCGGCCTGGTGGTGCGTTCGATCGCGGTCGGCAGTCTCGGCGGGCTCGCCGCCGCCAAACGCGGCGAATGCGATCTCGCCCCGATCCACCTGTTCGACGACAAGACTGAGACCTACAACACGCCGTATCTGGCCGATGGCCTCGAGCTCGTGCCGGGCTGGCGGCGCATGCAGGGCATCGTGTTCCGCAAGGACGACTCGCGTTTTGCCGGTCTGAGCGCGGAGCAGGCGGTGCGCGCCGCGCTCGCCGATCCCGCCTGCATCATGGTCAACCGCAACCAGGGTGCCGGCACCCGCATCCTGATCGATCGCCTGCTGGCAGGCAGCCGGCCCGACGGTTACTGGAATCAGCCGCGCTCGCACAATGCGGTTGCGGCCGCGGTGGCGCAGCATCGCGCCGACTGGGGCATGACCATCGCGCCGGTCGCCCGCGCGTCCGGGCTCGGTTTCATTCCGCTTGCCGAAGAGCACTACGACTTCGCGCTGGTCACAGTGCGCAAGCAGCGGCCCGCGGTGCAGGCCTTTCTCGACGCACTGGTATCGGATGAGGGGCGGGCGGCGTTGACGGCGGCGGGGTTCAGGCCGGCCTAGGCGATCCACGACATTCACCGCTGTCGTCCCTGCGAAAGGGACCCATAACCACAGGGTTGTGTTGTTGAAGAGAGCTGTGGCCCCCAGCGTCCCGCAACAATTGAGATTTGGGGTAATGGGTCCTGGCTTTGGCCAGGACGACACCGATTGTATGGCACGACCTACATCCACAGTCGTCGTCCCGGCGAAAGCCGGGACCCATACTCCGCAGCGGAAGTTGGGAGCGGGACTCGTCGTTCCAGCATCGTGAATCAATGACCACCGGTGGTTATGGATCCCGGCCTGCGCCCGGACGACACTGAGTTTGTTGCGTCACCTGTGAATCATACATCCGCGTTCTCGCGACATGATTGTCCGAGTCTTGCTCTTCGTTCCGCCCTCCTCTCACAGAGGGCGCAGGGAAAGCCGGGTGCCGATCGCACCCATGGGCCCCGAGCAATGGGTAGAAAGCTCGGGGGTAGGACCACAGGTGTAACCGGAGACTCCGGCTTTCCCTGCGCGATGGGCTACGGCTTACTTCGTGCTCTCCCCGGCGAGACTGGGCTTGCTTGTCACCGTCTTCGCAACGCGCATCGCGCAATTCGAAAAGACACCTGCCGCTAGGGCGTCAGGACCACACGACTTCGCCGTCCGCCTCATGCGCACTCGTCAGTCGCGCAATCAGCGTCCACCGCATCTCGACCCACGTTCGTGACGACCGCGAAGCGCCCCTCGATCGGGTGAGACGGACGGATTCATACGCTGAGTTGGTCTTCGGATAAAGCGAAATATTTTTGCGACCGAGGATTGACAGGTTTTTGCTGAGTTGCCCGTCGGGTTGTTTTGCCGCAGGTCTCGCTGCGACTGCGGATCCAGCTCAGTGCCGCATGGCCGTCTCGACGAACTCCAGCACGGAGCGCGGGACCTCATCGTATTCGACGAAACGGCGCCGCAACTCGTCGGCAATATCGGTCGTGACGTCGCGTGACCATCCTTCGCTGGTGTTGAAGGCCACGATGCGGACCGGATGGCTGTAATGGTCATCCAGCAGGCGGCGGATCAGCGTTTTCCGGTCGGTGCCTTCTTCATCGGTTTCGCACCAGGCGCGGCCAAGCCGACCGAAATCGTTCAACACCAGATAGGTGTCGTGGTCGATTTGGTGCGGCACGATCGAAGGCGAGCGAGGCATTGGTGGTGCTCCGGCGGTTCACATTATCGCGTTCCAGTCGTGCCGTGCATTGGAAACTTCGAGGTATATCCGCTGGATCGTCGGATGACGCGTGACGTGATTGATCCTGCGGGATAGTGAGCCGCGGCGGCGTGAGCTCGCGCCTGGCGGTGGCCCCTGAACTGGTTCGGGATTGCCGCGACACAATCCGTCGTGGCGCTCGGTGTCTGCGGACTGGTCGCGTTCGCGTTGCCGTGGGCGCAGCTACTCCAGGAGTTTCCGAAGGCGCTCTGCCGGGAGGTCGCCCGATCACTCGCGCAGCTTGCGGTCCAGGAAGCCGACATAGGAGTTGTCGGGATCCAGTTTGACGGCCAGGCGAAGCGCGGCACGGGCGGCGGACTTGTCGCCCTCAGCCGTGGCTTGGTGCTCATCCAGAATCGCATTGGCCACCGTGCGCGCGGTGTCGAGACGGGCCTCGTCGATGGATTTGTCGGCAAGATAAGTTTCCACCGGCTCGCGGAGGCGCTTCAGTTCGTCCACGCTGACCGAATTCAGAGGATACCAGTTGTAATATTCGAGACGCGGCCGATCGTCCGTGAGGCTCGGCACATCCCTGACAAAGGCCGCGAGCTTTTCATCAGCGGCGATGAACGTCGCCAGGAAATCCTCGGGCGAGCGCAGACCGTTGGCTGTCAGGTCGTCAGCCACCCCAGGCTTGGACATGCGCGTGGCGAGCACGCGAGGATCGATTTTCAGCGGTTCATCGGAGGCGATGGCCACGCCTTCCATTCTGGACGGCAACCACAGGGAGACGTGCTTGAACTGGCCCATCATGGCCTTGAGGATCATCTTCGGAAGAATGCCGCGGTTGAAATCCAGCGGCACCCACTGCGCGAGAACGGCGCCGGGGCGCATCTTCTGCTTTGCCAGCGCATAGAATTCCTCTGTGTAGAGGTTAATGACGCCGGCGTCATGGGGCGGCGGGGGCTCGAGGGTGATGACGTCGAATGTCTCGTTTGTCCCCAGCAGGAAGTGGCGCCCGTCCGCGACGATCTGATGGACCTTGGGATTTTGATAGAACTGCTTGTTGATCGGCACGAAGTGGGGCGCAAACTCGAAAACCGTCGAGGCCAGATCGACCGCGTCGATGGATTTTAGTTCCTGATGGGTGCTGACCGCACCCACCGTGGTTCCGGTCCCGATGCAAATGACGACAGCCGTTTCGACCGGGCTCGGGTGCAGCAGAATGGGATAATGCCCCATCGCAGCCATGTAGCGTCGGCCCTCGGGACGGTTGTTGGCATAGCTCTTCGAATTCACCACCAGTTGCTGATAGGTGCCCGCCGCCTTCTCGCGATACTCGACCACCGCAAATGTTGCTTGTTTGGTCTCGCGCAGCTCGAGGACATTGCCGCCTTCGATCGCGGTCAGGACCCGCTCCAGATAGTGTGGGGTGAACAGCAGGAGCGCTGCGGCGATGATGCTTGCAGCGACGGCCCCTTGCCGCCACAGGCTGCTTTCTTTCAGAAGGCCCGGTTGCGATACGGTCGTCGCGACAAAGAGCAAGACGTTCAGAACAATCAGGGCGGTGAGCGCCCCCTGGCTGCCTAGATAGGGGATCAGAAGAAACCCTGCCGACAGGGAGCCCACCACGCCGCCAATCGTGTTCAAGGCGTAGAGCGTGCCGATCCGGCGGCCCAGCGCGCTCATCTGCATCACGGTCAGTTCGCTCGCCAGGGGAAAGCTGATGCCGATCAGCGTGGTCGGCAGCAACAGCGCAACGGCACAGATCAGGAAGAATGAAACATCACCCCCCAGAAGCTCCTGCGCCGGGACTGGAACTATCCCCGGTACGATGGGAGACAGCGCGGCTTCCACGGTGCGCGCCTTGCCGAGTATTCCCACGGTCAGCGTGGCCGCAACCGCGATGAGCAGCTGCGTTACGGCGAAGTACCGCAGCAATTGATCCTTGCGGGGTGCGAGCAGCCTGGCGCAGATCAGGGCGCCGATCACCAGCCCAAGCAGGTAAACACCGAGCATGCCCGAGAAGGCGTAGACACTCGAGGTGCTGACATTGGTCAGGAAGCGGAACCAGACGACCTCATAGGCGATGGACACGAATCCGGAGCACGCGAAGATCGCGATGAGGATGGACGTCCCGCGATGCCCCGGCCCGGCGGATTGCACCGGGGCTTCTGCCGTGACCGGCGACAGGGGGCTTGCGCCGTGCGCGAGGAGCAGGGCCACGCCGCCGACGCAGACATACAGGCCTGCTGCGACCAGGCTCGATCCTGTGATCCCCCAGAGGCCCATCAGGACAAAGCCGACGGCCAGGGTGCCAATCGCGGCGCCCAGGGTATTGAACCCGTAGAGCAGGCCGATGCGATTGGCGAGGTCGGTTTGCGTGCGGGTCAGGAACTTCACCAGGAAGGGCAGGGTCGCGCCCATCAGCATCGTCGGCAGCGACAGGATGGCGAGCGACAGCGCGACCATCAGCGGCAACCGGAATGGAGACTCCAGGTCCAACATGGGCGACAGCCAGCCGACCCATGTCGACCAGTGCGACAAGAACGCGGTCACCGCCAGGGAAACGACCGCGAGCGCAAGTTCGAGCAAGCCGTAGATTTTCAGGGGGCGGCTGACCGTGTCGGCGATCCGGCCCCCGAAAGCGCTGCCCAGGGAGAGGCCGAAAAAGAAGCTCGCCACCGTAACGCTTACGGAGACGGTCGCGCTTCCCAGCACGAATTGCAGTTGCTTGAACCAGAGAACCTGGAGGATCAGGGATGCCGCGCCCGATGCCAGGAAGATCGCGGTGACCAGAGCCCGGTTCTTCAGGCTTATGGCGTCTCGAACACCATCACGATTGGGCACTGGACAGGCCTCCCATTGATCGGGAGAACTGGTACGGCAAATGCCGTTAATATTGCCCTTATAGGCGGTCTGCTCGCATTTGCGCTGCTGCGGGCGCAGCTGCTCCAGGAGCTTCCCAAGGCGATCCTCCCGGGAGCCTGATCGATCACGATCCGCTGGCGGGGCTGGCATGACATTGCGTCAAGGCTGATATAAGCAGCATTGGACGTTATATGTCTGCGGAGATTGCGTATGAAAGTGATAGGCCTCGCGGGCTGGAGCGGAGCCGGCAAGACCACCCTGCTGTCGCGGGTGATCCCCTATCTGCTTGGCCGGGCCTTGCGCGTCTCCGTGATCAAGCACGCTCATCACGAATTCGATGTCGACGTCCCCGGCAAGGACTCCTGGGTGCACCGCCAGGCCGGCGCGACCGAGGTGCTGGTGTCCTCGACGCGGCGCTGGGCGCTGATGCACGAGCTGCGCGGCGCGAGCGAGCCGCGGCTGCCGGAACTGCTCGCCAAGATGGCGCAGGTCGATCTGGTCGTGGTCGAGGGCTTCAAGCGTGAGCCGGTCAGCAAGATCGAGGTGTATCGCGCCGCCAACGGCAAGCCGCTGCTGTTCCCCGACGACCCGCGCGTGGTCGGGATCGCCAGCGACGTCGCGGTCGAAACCAGGCTGCCGGTCGTGCATCTCGACGACATCGAGGACGTCGCCGAATTGATGCTGCGCTCGGCTATTCCGGTCGACGATGTGCTGGCTTCGGCCGCAGCGGAAAGCTGAACAGGGCGAGAAGGTGCCGCCGTTGACGATGCATGACGGCTTCGCCATGGTCGAACCATGACAACGACGAAGCTCGATCTCACCGGCCTGAAATGCCCGCTCCCCGCGCTGAAGACGCGCAAGGCGCTGAAGAGCGTGACGGCGGGAGATTTCCTCGAAGTGCACTGCACCGACCCGCTTTCGGTGATCGATATCCCGGCGCTCATCCAGGAGACCGGCGACAGGGTCGAGATCACCGAACGAAGCGGCGTTCGGATCGTTTTCCTGATCGAAAAGGCGAATGGAACGATAGATAACTCAAATGCTGCAGCGCCGCGTACGCGCTAGATCCGGCTTGATATCTACCTTTTGCCAATCGACACCTATTTTCCATTCTGCGCGAATTGATAATCTCTGCGGGGTTGCGGAGATGGAGGTGTGCCCGAATTTGGGCCCATCGACGCACGATGGTCGGCCCTGCGTCCAGATCACCGGCTGCACAGCTGGGCATATCCGGTCGTATTGGGGGTTAGCATTTTGCGGAATGCGCGTGGTTGGTCCCGGCGCATCGAGGAAATGTGCGGCGCGGCCGCCGGACGGTGGCCGCAAAGGGCTGAGATGGGATCGAAGACGCAGACGCGCCTGACGTAACGGCGGCTGCAGGGGAGAAGTCAATGACCACAGTGAGCAGCGCGGCACGCGTATCCGCGGCAGGCGCAGGTTTCCTCGACAAGGAACACACGATCGCGACCGCCGGCTTCAACCGCTGGCTGGTGCCGCCGGCGGCGCTGTGCATCCATCTGTGCATCGGCATGGCCTATGGCTTCTCGGTGTTTTGGCTGCCGCTGTCGCGCGCGATCGGGCTGACCGCGCCGAAGGCGTGCCCCGATATCTCGCTGGTGCAGGAATTGTTCACGACGACCTGCGACTGGAAGGTCGCGAGTCTCGGCTGGATGTATACGCTGTTCTTCGTACTGCTCGGCGTCTCCGCCGCGATCTGGGGCGGCTGGCTCGAGAAGGTCGGTCCGCGCAAGGCCGGCTTCGTCGCAGCGCTGTGCTGGGCCGGCGGTCTCGTGATCGGCGCGCTGGGCGTATACACGCACCAGCTCTGGCTGATGTGGCTCGGCTCCGGCGTAATCGGCGGTGTCGGCCTCGGCCTCGGCTACATCTCACCGGTGTCGACGCTGGTGAAATGGTTCCCTGACCGGCGCGGCATGGCAACCGGCATGGCGATCATGGGCTTCGGCGGCGGCGCGATGATCGGCGCGCCGCTCGCCGACAAGCTGATGAATTATTTCAAGACCCCGACCTCGGTCGGCGTTTGGGAGACTTTCCTCGCCATGGGCGCGATCTATTTCGTGTTCATGATGATCGGGGCGTTCCGCTATCGCCTCCCGCCGACCGGCTGGCAACCGGACGGCTGGACACCGCCGGCGAAAGCCAACGCGATGATCTCGAGCAAGAACGTCCATCTCGATAACGCGCACAAGACGCCACAGTTCTGGCTGATCTGGGGGGTGCTGTGCCTGAACGTGTCGGCCGGCATCGGCGTGATCGGCATGGCCTCACCGATGCTGCAGGAGATCTTCGCCGGCAAGCTGATCGGGCTGCCCAATGTCGGCTTCAACGCGCTCGACGCGTCGCAGAAGGCGCAGATCGCGGCGATCGCCGCCGGCTTCGCCGGCTTGCTGTCGCTGTTCAACATCGGCGGCCGTTTCTTCTGGGCGTCGCTGTCGGACAAGATCGGCCGCAAGAACACCTACTACACGTTCTTCGTGCTCGGCATCTTGCTCTACGCGCTGGCGCCGACCTTTGCCGCGATGGGGTCGAAGCTGTTGTTCGTGCTTGGCTTCGGCATCATCCTGTCGATGTATGGCGGTGGCTTCGCCACCGTGCCGGCCTATCTCGCCGACATGTTCGGCACCCAGTTCGTCGGCGCGATCCATGGCCGTCTGCTGACGGCCTGGTCGACCGCGGGCATCATCGGCCCCGTCGTGGTGAACTACATCCGCGAATTCCAGCTCGCCGCCGGCGTGCCGCGCGACCAGCTCTACAACACCACGATGTACATCCTGTGCGCCATGCTGATCGCCGGCTTCATCTGCAATTACATGATCAAGCCGGTCGACCCGAAGTGGCACATGAGCGAGGCCGAGGTGGCGAAGCTGCAGGCAGCGACGGCGACCGGCGGCAACGGCGCAACCGGATCGTTCGGCATCGGCAAGGGCGGTCTGGACGGCAGAGCAGCGCTGTTCTGGCTGTTCGTCGGCATTCCGCTGGCCTGGGGCATCTACATGACGCTGCTCAGCGCGGTCAAAATCCTCTGAGCGCGACCATCATCCCCGCGGGCCGTCGATTCCCGGCGCCCGCGGCATTCGCTCTATTTCACGAACAGAAATCGGATTGGGGGATTTCAATGTTTCGCACCCGGATTTGCCTTGCCGCCGCGCTGCTCGTCCTGGGACTGCATGCCGCGTCAGCCCAGACCGCGGCACCGGCAGCACCAGCACCGGCCGCCACCACCACGGCCAAGCCGTCGAAGATCAAGCTGACGATGGAGAAGCTGAAGGCCATGAAGGCGCAGTGGCGCGCCAACAAGCCCAAGCTCAAGGCCTGCCGCAAAGAGGTGAAGCAGAAGGGACTGATCGGCGACGACCGCTGGTTCTATATCTCGGACTGCATGGCCAAGAGCTGAGAAGAGCTGAGAATCGGCCGCTCCGGAATGCGCTGGTTTCAAGGGGCGTGACAGCGGTCGCTGCACGCCCCTTTTGCTGTTGAGAAGCGGTCACTCCGCGGCGGCGGGGGTCGCCTTGGCGGGCTCCAGCGCTGCCGCAATCGCCTCGTCGACGCGCTCCAGCCAGATGAACTCGAGCTTGGCGCGGGCGCCGGCGGGGATGTCGTCGTAGTCGCGCTTGTTGCGCGCCGGCAGCATCACCCGCGTCAGGCCTGCGGCCGCGGCGGCGACCACCTTCTCCTTGATGCCGCCGACCGGCAGCACGAGGCCGCGCAGCGAGATCTCGCCGGTCATCGCGGTGTCGCTGCGCACGGTGCGATCGGTCAGGAGCGAGGTGAGGGCGGTGAACATCGCGACGCCCGCGCTCGGGCCGTCCTTCGGCGTGGCGCCGGCGGGAACGTGGACGTGGATGTCGCTCTTCTCGAACACGGCGGGGTCGATGCCGAGCTGGGACGCGCGGCTCTTCACCAGCGTCAGCGCGGCCTGCACGCTCTCGCGCATCACGTCGCCGAGCTGGCCGGTGATCATCAGCGCGCCGCGGCCCGGCGTGCGCGAGGCCTCGATGAACAGGATGTCGCCGCCGACCGGCGTCCATGCAAGCCCGGTGGCAACGCCGGGGATGCTGGTGCGCATCGCGATCTCGTTCTCGAACCTCGGCTGGCCGAGCAGAGAGACGATGTCCTTCGGCGCGATCGTGACGTGGCTCGTGCTGCCGTCGGCGATCTGCACCGCGACGTTGCGCAGCACCTTGCCGATCTCGCGCTCCAGACTGCGGACGCCGGCCTCGCGGGTGTAGCTCTTGATGATCAGCCGCAGCGCGTCCGGTTCGATCTCGACCTGCTCGGCCTTGATCCCGTTGGCCTCGAGCTGGCGGCGCACCAGATAGCGCTTGGCGATCTCGAGCTTTTCGTCCTCGGTGTAGCCGGCGAGGCTGATCAGCTCCATGCGGTCGAGCAGCGGCCCGGGAACGCCGTCGAGCATGTTGGCGGTGGCGATGAAGACGACGCGCGAGAGGTCGAACGGCACGCCGAGGTAGTTGTCGCGGAAGGTGCTGTTCTGCTCGGGGTCGAGCACTTCGAGCATCGCCGCCGACGGATCGCCCTGGATGCCGCGGCCCATCTTGTCGATCTCGTCCAGCATCATCACGCAATTGCGCGCGCCGGCCTTCTTGATGGCCTGGATGATGTTGCCGGGCAGCGCGCCGATATAGGTGCGGCGATGGCCGCGGATCTCGGCCTCGTCATGCACGCCGCCGAGCGAGACGCGAACGAACGGCCGCGACATCGCGCGTGCGATCGATTGCCCGAGCGAGGTCTTGCCGACGCCGGGCGGCCCGAGGAAGCAGAGGATCGGCGCCTTGCCACCGGGCGCGAGCTTGCGCACCGCGAGATATTCGATGATGCGGCTCTTGATCTTCTCGAGGCCATAATGGTCCTGGTCGAGGATCTTGCGCGCCTCGGCGATGTCGATCGGCTTCTCCTCGGGAATGCTCCAGGGCAGGTCGATCAGCCAGTCGAGATAGCTGCGCACCATGCCGGATTCGGCCGCCGCCTCCGGCATCCGCTCGTAGCGGCGCAATTCCTTCTGCGCCTGGCTCTCGGCCTCCGGCGGCATCTTGGCGTCTGCAATCGCCTTGGTCAGCTCGGCAACCTCGGCGGCCTTGCCGTCGCCTTCGCCGAGCTGGCGCTGGATCGTCGCCATCTGCTCGCGCAGGATCGCCTCGCGCTGCCGCTCGTCGAATACGGCCTTGGTCTTTTGCCCGATCTCCTGGCTGAGCCTGAGCACCTCGATGCGCTCGGCGAGATGCCGCGAGACCTTGTCCATCCGCGCCACGAGATCGACGGTCTCGAGGATGTCCTGCTTCTCCGCCGGCTTGATGTCCATGTAGGAGGTCGCAAGGTCCGCGAGCGTCGCCGGCGACGTCGTGCCCTGCAGCGCGGCGATCAGCTCGGGCGGCGTCTGCGGCAGCAATTGCGCGGCCTCCAGCGCCTGGCGCTGCAGATTGAGGAAGCGCGCCTCGATCTCCGGCGAGGTCGTGGTCGGCTCCGGGATCTGCAGCACGCGGGCGGCGAGGAACGGCGTGCCGGGCAGATAGTCGAGCACGCGCATGCGCTGCACGCCCTGGCAGACCAGGTGATGGCTGTCGTCGGCGCCGGTGATGTAGCGCACGATGTTGGCGACGGTGCCGACGCGATAGAGCCCGTCGGGGCCGGGATCGTTGGCCTCGGGATTACGCTGCAGCAGGATACCGATCGGCCGCTGCTCGCGCACCGCCTGCTGGGCCGCGGCAATCGAGGTCGCGCGCGCGATCGTGATCGGGATGATGACGTCCGGGAACAGCACGGTGTTGCGCACCGGGACGATGATCGTTGCGTCGCTCGGGATCGGCGCCGGATTGACCGGGCTTGAAACGTCTGAAGCAGCCATGTCGAAATCCCTCAGCTCGATTTTCCGAGCCGCAGGCCGACGCAGCCATGCGCGGCAAAGCGGCTGATGGTGTAGCGGCCGGTCGGCAGCGTGATGCGGCGCTCGAAGCGGCCCTGCGGCAGCTCGAGGCGTAGGATGCGGGCGTTGCGCAGCTCGGCGGGCAGGATACGGCGGCCGGAGATCACCAGTGTGCCGCCGTCGAGCGCGGCCTCGACCTCATCGGGGTCGACCCCGGGCAGCGCGACCAGGATCAGGATTTCCTGCTCGGTCTCGATCACGTCCATCGGCGGTTCCCAGCTCGGCTCGCTGCCGCCCGCGCTCGGGTGCAAATTGAGGAAGCTCTGGTGCAACCGTTCGGCGCGGGCGAGCGCCTCGATCGCATCCGTCAGCATCCAGTTGATCTGATCCTTGGGCCGCATGGGCACTCTCCACGTCGCATTGGGAGGCGACGTTACCGGTCTTGCCGCCGACGGTAAACCGGGTTCGGGCGGGATCGTTCGAGGGAAAAATTGTCCCAAATGTTCGCGATTTGCACATCGTCGCGAAGCGCCGGCCACAGCCGGGCCGCTTATGCCGCGGCTATGTGACAGGGCTGCGGGTCCTCTCGAATTCCTACGGCCGTCCCAGCATGTTCTGGCGTGACGCGGTGCGCTCGCGCGCGCCGCCAACAGGAAGGTGGGACATGACCTTGCTCCATTACCACGATGCCCGGCCGCACGGTTCGGCCGGTGCCACGCCCCTCGTGCTGCGGCGGACGATCCGGCGGATCGGCCTCGCCTTCAGGACCGTTCACCGCGCCATTGCCGCCGCCAAGATCCACCGGCTGCGCAACGAGCTGTTGCTGCATCGCGGCCATGAGGACTGGGCGCGCAGCCATCTCCATGTCGGCATGCTCGGCGGCGATGCCGAGAAATATCCCCGCCCGCCGGTCGTGCTCGGCGAGAAGTGGGATTACTGAGATGCGCGCAGCTTCATTCATCGCGGCCCTGCTGCGCCGCGTGGCAGAGGGACTGCTCAAATTCCTCGCCTGGATCGGCGAGGAGCCGATCAGCGGCTACCGGCCCGAGGCGCATTACATGCGCGGCCCGGGACCGGCGTGGCGGGCCAAGCATCACCGGCATTAAAGCGGGATGAGCTTTGGTTGAATCGGCTCGCTGCAGTTTCGTTTCACCTCTCCCCGCCGGGGAGAGGTCGGATTGCGAAGCAATCCGGGTGAGGGCTCTTGCTCTCTCGATAGACCGTAACCCCTCACCCGATTTGCTGCGCAAATCGACCTCTCCCAAAGGGAGAGGTGAGTCTTCGCCGTTCGGGCTCAACCTACTCTCACGCTAGCAAACCGGATTACGTCGTTCCACCCCGCCGCGTCAGGTGATCGAGCAGATTCATCGGCAGCGGGAAGACCACGGTCGAGGAGCGTTCGCCGGCAATGTCATGCAGCGCCGCGAAATAGCGGAGCTGCATCGCCTGCGGCTCCTGGGCGAGGATCCGGCCGGCCTCGACGAGCTTCTCGGCGGCCTGCTGCTCGCCCATCGCGTTGATCACCTTGGCGCGCCGCAACCGTTCCGCCTCGGCCTGCTTGGCGATCGCCCGCACCATCGTCTCGTTGATATCGATGTCCTTGATCTCGACCGCGGTGACCTTGATGCCCCAGACGTCGGTCTGCTTGTCGAGGGTCTCTTGGATATCGGCGTTCAACTTGTCGCGTTCCGCCAGCATCTCGTCGAGCTCGTGCTTGCCGAGCACCGAGCGCAGCGTGGTCTGGGCAAGCTGGCTGGTCGCCGCCATGTAGTCGCCGACCTTGATGATGGCGCGCTCGGGATCGACGATGCGGAAGTAGAGCACGGCGTTGACCTTGACCGAGACGTTGTCGCGGGAAATCACGTCCTGCGGCGGCACCACCTGAACCATCACCCTGAGGTCGACCTTCACGAGCTGCTGCACCACTGGAATCAGGATGATGAGCCCGGGGCCCTTCACCCCGGTAAAGCGGCCGAGCGTGAAGATGACGCCGCGCTCGTATTCGCGCAGCACGCGCACGGCCTGGGTCAGGAATATGATGACAAGCAGGACGACCGCCGCATAGGTGAAATAATCAAGCATCATGCTGTACCTCCATCGCCGGCAGAAGCCGGCGCACGCTGGACCACCAGCGTCAAATTGACGATGTTGGCCACCTCGACAGTCTCTCCCGCCTTGAACGCCTCGGTGCCGCGCGCCTGCCAGCGTTCGCCGTTGGTGAAGACGTGACCTGATGTCTCGGACCAATCGAGCACCTCGGCCGGTAGCCCGCGCATGGCCTGCGCACCTGTCCGGAGCGGACCGTTGCGCGCGCGGCGCAGCGCCCCGAGCACGACGAGAATGAGACCTGCGAACATCGCAGCGACGATGCCGATGACCGACCATGACAGGTGGTATCCGGGCGCCTCGATCCGGAACAACAAGGCGGCTCCCAGCACAAGGGCGACGATGCCTCCGAGGCCGATCACGATGGTCGGGTTGAAGGCTTCGATCGCGAGCAGCGCCATCCCGACCAGCATCAAGGCGAAGCCGGCGTAGTTGATCGGCAGCATGTTGAGCGCGTAGAGCCCGAGCAGCAGGCAGATCGTGCCGACGACTCCGGGTGCCACGGCGCCGGGGGACATGAATTCGAAGATCAGGCCGTAGATGCCGACCATCAGGAGAACGAATGCGATGTTGGGATCGGTGATGACAGCAAGCACGCGCGAGAGCCAGGTGGGATCGATGGCTTCGATCACGGCGTCCTTCGTCGCCAGCCGTTGCGTCTTGCCGCCGGCAAGCTCCACCGTCCGGCCGTCGATCTGCCTGAGCAGGTCGGCCGGATCATGCGCGGTGAACTCGATGACATGGGCCTGCAACGCGGCGTTGGCGGAGAGCGTGGCGGCGTCGCGGACCGCCTTCTCGGCCCAGTCGGCATCGCGGCCGCGCAGTTCGGCGAGGCTGCGGATGAAGGCGACGGCATCGTTCGTCACCTTCGCCGTCATGGTATCTTTGGTCGTCGACGGGTTGCCGCCGTCCTTCTGGTCCTTGCCGTCCTTGTCCGGGGTGCTGCCCGGCAGACCCGGCATCGGGCCGCCGATCTGCACCGGCGTCGCGGCGCCGATATTGGTGCCGGGCGCCATGGCCGCGAGATGGGTCGCATAAAGAATGTAGGTCCCGGCGCTCGCGGCATGGGCGCCGGAGGGCGCGACGTAGCCGACGACGGGAACGGGCGAGGCCAGCACGTCGGTGATGATCTCGCGCATGCTGGTGTTGAGGCCGCCCGGCGTATTCAGGCGCAGAATGACGATCTCGGCGTGTCGCTCGGCCGCCTTGGCCAGGCCGTCCTTGACGTAGCTGGCCGATGCCGGCCCGATCGCTCCGTCGATTGAAATAGTCAGGGCAAGACGGTTGTTGTCCGCGGCCGCGCCGGGACCAATGGAAACAACCAAGGCGACCAGGGTGGTCGCCACAACGAGAGCCGCCTTGAAGGTCTGCACGGCAAGCACTCCCTTGCCGTGGATATGGGATGCCGCTCGGGAACCTCAATATGGCGCGGTGTCACGGACGCGGTGGGCTGATTCCATTGTGCGTTGCGATGGCCTGCGTTGCGGCACGCTCAGTGCGCGACGGCCAGATATTCGTCGGCGATGTCGGTCATCGCCTGCGCGACCTCGGCCTTTGCTGATCGGTCGAGCTGAACGATCGGCAGTCGCGTCGCCGGCTGCATGAACCCCAGCAGCGCCAGCGCGAATTTCAGGGCCGCGGGATGCTCGCGCTCCAGCAGCGTCGCGAGCGGGACCAGGCGCTGATGCAACTCGCGCGCCTGATACAGCCGGCCCTCGCGCAGATGCCGGGCTACGGCCACGCACAGATCGGGCGCGAGGTTCGAGACCGATGAGATGCAGCCGTCACCGCCGGCGGCCATATAGGCGAGCGACACGGTGTCGTCGCCGGTCAGCATCCGGAATGTTGCCGGCAGGCGTGGGCGCAGGCGCCTGAGGCGCGCGACATCGCTGCTGCCGTCGCGCAGTCCGATGAAGCGTGGGGTGTGCGCCAGCTCCAGTAGTATCTCGTCCGGCAGCCCCTTCACCGTCCGCGACGGGATGTCGTGCAGGATCACGGGCAGTGTCGTGGCGGCGGCGACGGCGCGGAAATGCGCCGCCATGCCCCGTGGCATCGGCTTGTTGTAATAGGGCACGACCGACATGATGGCGTCGGCGCCGGCCGCTTCCGCCGCGCGCGTGAACGTGACGGCGCGATCCGTCGCGTTCGACCCGGCGCCGGCGATGATGCGGACCCGCTTGCGCGCGACACTGGCCGCGATGCGGACCAGCTGCGCGCGCTCCGCGGGCTCCAGCGTCGAGTTTTCACCCGCAGTCTCGCCGACCACCAGCGCCGAGGCGCCGGCCGCGATCTGGCGCTCGCACAGCCGGCCGAACGCATCAGTGTCGATCTCGTCCAGGTGGTTGAAGGGGGTCGGAAGATCGGGGATGAAGCCGGACAGCCACGCCGTCGAACCCGCTTTCGAAGTGACTTTCGCAGTCATGGGGTGAGTGGCTCAGGCCACGCGGCTTGCGGGGAGGGGCGCGGTTTCGCCGCGCATATCGAGTTCGAGCTCGCGCGACAGCTCGACGATCATTTCGGGGTGCTGGCCGTTCTCGAACAGCGCGTATTTGACGGCCTGGGCGCGGTTGACGAACAGGCCGCCATAGAGGCCGTTCTGCTGCTGGGCGACCCACTGGCCGCGGTGGTTGCGGCCGATGAAGACAATGGTGGACGCTGCGCTACACGAGGGAGGTTCGACGAATTTCACGATTGTAGTCCTTCAGGTGGAAGTCACGCGTTCAATGTCTGTCTTGCCGGATATGAAATCGAGCGCGGAGGACGGCCGACTTCATAGGAGCGGCATAGGATTTGAGGGGGGCTTAGATGTGTTGGACGATGCCGGTGCCGAGCGCGCACAGCGCGACATAGGCGGTCATCTCGTCCCAGTGATTGAGATTTGCGGCGAACGGCATCTCGCGCTTGAACAGCCCGGCGAGTGCGCAGATCAGCGCCGACATCCACAGCAGCGTGACGAGGCCCCTGCCGAAGCCTGCGCCGGCGAACACGGCAAAGCCGATCATGATGGCAAGCCGGAAACCGAACCGGACCATCACCTGGACCGACTGCAGCTGCTGCGGCAGTTGTTTGGCGTTCACGACGGCGCCGCCATCAACCGATATTGTCGACGAACAGCGGCTCGTAAAGCGAGCTGGCGTTGCGACGGACAGTGGGCACGCTGGTGCGGTTCTCGGGCGCCGAGATCCGCTGCGCCTCGACGAAGCCGCTGAGGATCGCGAGCGCGAGATCCACATGGCGGGTCTCGATCGACTGGTCGAGCCAGTCGGGCAGCTCGCGTTCGCGCGACAATGCGCAGTGCCACTCGCCCTCGTCATAGACCAGGCGGCGGATCTGCCATTGCGGCAGCTCGAGGTCGAGCAGCGCGATCGCGGCATCAGTCCATGCGCCGGACTGGATCAGTCGCTCGACACGGGCGCTCTTGCCGCTCTGTCCGACCGAGGGAAAGCGGCGGCAGGCCTGGCTTACGATGTCGGCCATGAACTCGGCAGTCACTGTATAGGCGTCGCGCAGCCGTTCGCCGAGGTCGGTGGAGGTGGGTTGGGATAGCACGGACATGGCGTCTTCTCGTCGAAGCACGGCCCAAGGTATTGGCCGCAGGCCCAAAATGGCCCGATGGCCATTTGAAAACGAGATGAGGCAGAGGGCGGAGATATAGGGATTCCATAAAGATGGAACGGGCCCTGAGCAACCGGCAACATGGGTAACAGTTCAGACCGACGACATGGGTAACACAATTCTCGTTTCGTTCAGGTCTGTTGTTGTTGAGGCTGTGGACCCTGAGGGCAACGCGCAGCGTTGTCCTCAAGTCCACAGCCTCTTGCTTTGCGTCTCGGCCTGCGGAGTTGGTCACCGCGGCGAGCGATCGTGCCGAGCACGATCGGGCCATAGCTGACGGTCCAGCCGTCTTGGTCCTCGGCCAGGCCGACGGGCTCACCGATCAGCGCTTCGCTGATGTAGATCGTGTTGCCCAGCCACTTGATCTCTCCGTTCTGCCGGACCGAGCGGACCTCCTGATCGTCAGCGTATTCCGGCTCGCGCAAGACACCGTGGAAGCGGCGCGAGGAGGCTTGGTAACGGTCGGCTGGCGTGGCGTTGTCGAGCGATTGGTGCGGACGTTCTTGGTTGTAGAGATGCTGGAAGCTGTGCAAGCGCTTGAGCTGCTCGCGCATGGTGGGAGCCGGCGGACTGGCAACGTCTTGCAGCAGGGTCAGATGCATGCGTTCATGGCGGCCGTTCTGCTGAGGTTTGCCCGGTGCAATGCGCTCTGGCGTCACGCCGGCTTTGATCAGCTTGACCGACAGCCGCGACAATCCTCCGGCGCCGCGCGAGGCAAACGGCGAGCCGTTGTCCGAGCGCATGTAATGCGGCAACCCAAACTCGCGGAACGCCGCGTCCAGCACCGGCCAGACATGATCCGTGTCGGTGCGCGCCAGAACCTGGCAGCGCAGCAGGTAGCGGCTGTAGGCATCGGTGATCGTCAGCGGCTCGCAGCGCATGCCGTCCCCGGTCAGGAACCAGCCCTTGAAGTCGATGCACCAGGTATCGTTGGCTGCATCGCAACCGGCAAAGGGCGCGCTCGAGGGCGGGCTACGCCGGCGCAGCTTGCGCTTCACCGTCAGGCCCTCACGATCGAACAGCTCGCCGATCGTGCTTGCCGCAGGCCATGCCGTCCGAGGTGACTTCCGTTCAAGAAAGGCCAGCACCTTGATCGGCCCCCAGGTCGGATGCGCCCGACGCACCTCAAGGCAGCGCTCGGCGATCTCCTCCGCAACGCTTTGCGGACGATGCAGAGGAGCTCGCGGACGATCGAACAGTCCGGCCGCGCCTTCTTCCTCGAACCGTGCAAGCCATTTGTAGCCCACCCGACGGCTCACTCCGAACCGCCGACACACCGCCGCAAATGACTCCTCGTGCTTTTGCGCCGCAACCACAAACCGCATCCGCTCATCCACAGCACAGGTCTCCATCCACCCCATCGGCAAGCTCCTCCTTGCCGATCAGTTGACCTGTTACCCATGTCGCCGGTCTATTCTGTTACCTATGTAGCCGGTTAGGACCGCCCTTCACCCTCCCCTGGAGGGGGAGGGTCGCTTCACATCGCGTCAGCGATGCGAAGCGGGGTGGGGTGACGGTCCCTCCGCGTCTGACAGCGTCCGTGCTGGGAGATCACCCCAACCGTCTCGCATTCCGCTTCGCTCCACGCGAACCGACCCTCACCCTCCAGGGGAGGGTGAATCAGTACCATCTTTGGGTCGATGTGGTGCAGG
Organism: Bradyrhizobium sp. Pha-3; assembly: GCF_042258615.1. Classification (GTDB taxonomy): domain Bacteria; phylum Pseudomonadota; class Alphaproteobacteria; order Rhizobiales; family Xanthobacteraceae; genus Bradyrhizobium. Next base: position 2,578,919 of record NZ_CP170152.1, read on the forward strand.
ACGACAGCGGAGAGCCTCCGTCGCACTTATAGGATTCCTATAACGTCCTTATGCGCCACCTCTCGAAAACCTATGCCGCGGATGGCACCTCACGGTCATCCGGCGCGGAGCGCTTATACGGTCGTCCCGCGCCCCTCGGACGCATAGGAGTCTCTCATGATGGACATTCTCATGGCGGCGCTCGCGATCGGCTTCTTCGCGGCCGGCATCGGCTACGCCTACGCCTGCGAACGGCTATAGGGGAGGCGGCGATGAACTTCGATTACTCGCTCGCCGGCCTCGTCTCGCTCGGCCTGCTGTTCTACCTCACCTACGCATTGCTGCGGCCCGAACGCTTCTAGGCGGTTCGCGATGTCAGCGCTTTGCACAATTCTGTTGGCCGACGCGGTGCTGACCGGGCTGTTGCTCGGCGTGTTCGCGTCGCTGCTGCGCTTCGCACCCATTCGAAAGGTATGACGCAATGACCGTCATCGGTTGGATTCAAATTATTCTGTTCTGCGCGATCGTGGTCGCGCTGGTCAAACCGCTCGGCTGGTACATGACCCGCGTGTTCAACGGCGAGCGCACCTTCCTCTCGCCCGTGCTGCGCCCGGTGGAGCGCGGCATCTACTGGGTCGGCGGCGTCGACGAGCGGCGCGAGCAGCACTGGCTGACCTATACGGTCGCCATGCTGCTGTTCCATGTCGGCGGCTTCGCCCTCATTTACGGCCTGATGCGACTGCAGGCGGTGCTGCCGTTCAACCCGGCCGGCCAGACCGCGGTATCAGAAGATCTCTCCTTCAACACCGCGATCTCCTTCATCACCAACACCAACTGGCAGAACTACGGCGGCGAGAGCACGCTGTCCTATCTGGTCCAGATGCTGGGCCTGACCCACCAGAACTTCCTGTCGGCGGCGACCGGCATCGCGCTGGCGATGGCGCTGATCCGCGGCTTCACCCGTTCGTCGATGCGCACGGTCGGCAATTTCTGGGTCGATGTCACGCGCTGCACGCTGTACGTCCTGCTGCCGATCTGCATCGTCTATGCGCTGTTCCTGGTCTCGCAGGGCATGCCGCAGACGCTCGGCGCCTATGTCGACGCCACCACGCTGGAGGGCGGCAAGCAGACCATCGCACTGGGGCCGGTGGCTTCGCAGGTTGCGATCAAGATGCTCGGCACCAATGGCGGCGGCTTCTTCAACGCCAACGCCGCGCATCCGTTCGAGAACCCGACCGCGCTGTCGAACCTCGTGCAGATGATCTCGATCTTTGCGCTCGGCGCCGCGCTGACCAACGTGTTCGGCCGCATGGTCGGCAATGAGCGACAGGGCTGGGCGATCCTGGCCGTGATGGGCATCCTGTTCATCGCCGGCGTCACCGTCACCTACTGGGCGGAAGCCAACGGCACCTCGGCGCTGCAGGCGCTTGGTCTCACCGGCGGCAATATGGAGGGCAAGGAGGTCCGCTTCGGCATCGTCGCGTCCTCGCTGTTCGCCGTCGTCACCACCGCTGCGTCCTGCGGTGCGGTCAACGCCATGCATGACAGCTTCACGGCGCTCGGCGGCATGATCCCGCTGATCAACATGCAGCTCGGCGAAATCATCGTCGGCGGCGTCGGAGCCGGCTTCTACGGCATGCTGCTGTTCGTCGTGCTGGCGATCTTCGTCGCCGGCCTGATGGTTGGCCGCACCCCGGAGTATGTCGGCAAGAAGATCGAGGCGCGCGAGGTCAAGATGGCGATGCTCGCGATCCTGGTGCTGCCGCTGATGTATCTCGGCTGGACCGCGGTCGGCGTGGTGCTGCCGTCGGCGGTGGCCTCGATGGCCAATGCCGGCCCGCACGGCTTCACCGAGGTGCTTTATGCCTACACGTCCTCGACCGGCAATAACGGCTCGGCCTTCGCGGGCCTGTCCGGCAACACCCTGTTCTACAATCTGACGCTCGCGTCCGCGATGTTCGTCGGCCGCTTCTTCATGATCGTGCCGGCGATGGCGATCGCGGGTTCGCTGGTCGAAAAGAAGTCGATCCCGGCCTCGGCGGGCACCTTCCCGACCACCGGCGGCCTGTTCGTCGGCCTCGTCATCGGCGTGATCCTGATCATCGGCGGCCTGACCTTCTTCCCGGCGCTTGCGCTCGGGCCGATCGTCGAGCACCTCGCCATGAACGCCAACACCCTGTTCTGATCGAATACGTTCGGAGTGACATCCATGGAAACCATGAAACTGCAGAAGCAGGTGACGGCGTCGACCATGCTCGACCCGAAAATCCTGGTGCCGGCGATCTGGTCGGCCTTCGTCAAGCTCGATCCCCGGCTGATGATGAAGAACCCCGTGATGTTCGTGGTGGAGGTGGTGGCCGCATTGACCACAATCATCTTCGTACGCGACCTCGTCACCGGCGGCGCCAACCTCGGCTTCACCTTCCAGATCATCCTCTGGCTCTGGTTCACGGTGCTGTTCGCCAACTTCGCCGAGGCGGTCGCCGAGGGCCGCGGCAAGGCGCAGGCGGAATCGCTGAAGAAGACCCGCACCGAGAGCCAGGCCAAGCTGCTCACCGGCACCGACCGGACCTATCGCATGGTGCCCGGCACCTCGCTGAAGGTCGGCGACATCGTGCTGGTCGAGGCCGGCGATAATATCCCGTCCGACGGCGAGGTGATCGAGGGCGTGGCATCGGTCAACGAGGCCGCCATCACCGGCGAATCCGCGCCGGTGATTCGCGAGTCCGGCGGCGACCGTTCGGCGGTCACCGGCGGCACCCAGGTGCTGTCGGACTGGATCCGTGTCCGCATCACCGCGGCGCAGGGCTCGACCTTCATCGACCGCATGATCAGGCTGGTGGAGGGCGCCGAGCGGCAGAAGACGCCGAATGAGATCGCGCTCAACATCCTGCTGGCGGGCCTCACCATCATCTTCGTGTTCGCAACGGTGACGATCCCGAGCTATGCCGCCTATGCCGGTGGTTCGATCTCGGTCGTGGTGTTGGTGGCGCTGTTCGTCACGCTGATCCCGACCACGATCGGTGCGCTGTTGTCGGCGATCGGCATCGCCGGCATGGACCGCCTGGTGCGCTTCAACGTGCTGGCGATGTCCGGCCGCGCGGTGGAAGCCGCCGGCGACGTCGACACGCTGCTGCTGGACAAGACCGGCACCATCACGCTCGGCAACCGCCAGGCGACCGCGTTCCGTCCGATCCGCGGCGTCTCCGAGCAGGACCTCGCCGATGCGGCGCAGCTCGCCTCGCTGGCCGACGAAACGCCGGAGGGCCGCTCGATCGTGGTGCTTGCCAAGGAGAAGTACGGCATCCGCGGCCGCGACATGCACGATCTTGCGGCGACCTTCGTGCCGTTCACCGCGCAGACCCGCATGAGCGGCATCGATGCCGGCACCTCGTCGGTCCGCAAGGGTGCGGTAGACGCCATTCTCGCCTATGTCGACGGCGGCTCGCCCCGCACCGTCGCATCGGGCAATACCGTCCGTGCGGTCGCAGCGACGATGAGTGCGGAAGCCCGCGAGGTCCAGTCGATTGCCGACGAGATCGCCAAGGCCGGCGGCACGCCGCTGGCGGTCGCCAAGGACGGCAAGCTGCTCGGCGTCGTGCACCTGAAGGACATCGTCAAGGGCGGCATCCGCGAGCGTTTTGCCGAATTGCGCCGCATGGGCATCCGCACCGTGATGATCACCGGCGACAACCCGATGACCGCGGCAGCGATCGCAGCCGAAGCCGGTGTCGACGACTTCCTGGCGCAGGCAACCCCCGAGGACAAGCTCAAGCTGATCCGCGACGAGCAGTCCAAGGGCAAGCTGGTCGCGATGTGCGGCGACGGCACCAACGACGCGCCGGCGCTTGCGCAGGCCGACGTCGGCGTCGCCATGAACACCGGCACGCAGGCCGCCCGCGAGGCCGGCAACATGGTCGACCTCGACTCCAACCCGACCAAGCTGATCGAGGTGGTCGAGATCGGCAAGCAGCTCCTGATGACCCGCGGCGCGCTGACCACGTTCTCGATCGCCAACGACGTCGCAAAGTACTTTGCGATCATCCCGGCGATGTTCCTCGCATTCTATCCGCAGCTTCAGGTGCTGAATATCATGCACCTGGCGAGCCCGCAGAGCGCGATCCTGTCGGCGATCATCTTCAACGCGCTGATCATCATCGCGCTGATTCCCTTGGCGCTGAAGGGCGTCAAGTATCGCGCGGTCGGCGCCGGCGCGCTGCTCAGCCGCAACCTGATGATCTATGGCTTGGGTGGCATCATCATCCCGTTCATCGGCATCAAGGCGATCGACCTCATCGTCGCCGCCCTGGGCCTGGCTTAAGGAGCCGCAATCATGTTGAGAGAAATCCGTCCCGCCATCCTCGTGCTGGTCCTGCTGACCGCGATCACGGGTCTTGCCTATCCGCTCGCCATGACGGCGATCGCCGGCGTCATCTTTCCGAAGCAGGCGCAAGGCAGCCTGATCGAGAAGGATGGCAAGGTGATCGGCTCCGCCCTGATCGGGCAGGAGTTCAAGGAGGATAAATACTTCCACGGCCGGCCGTCGGCGACGCTCGCGCCGGATCCGAACGATTCCTCCAAGACCGTGCCGGCGCCCTACAACGCGGCCAATTCCGGCGGCTCCAACCTCGGCCCGACCAGCAAGGCGCTGAACGACCGGGTCAAGGAGGATGTCGAGAAGCTGAAGGCGGAGAACGCGTCCGCCAGCGTGCCGGTCGATCTCGTCACCACCTCGGCCAGCGGGCTTGATCCCGACATCTCGCCGGACGCCGCGCTGTTCCAGGTGCCGCGGGTCGCCAAGGCGCGCAGCATGTCCGAGGACGCGGTGCGCGAGCTGGTGACGCAGAACACCCAAGGCCGCTTCGCCGGCGTGATCGGTGAGCCCCGCGTTAACGTTCTTGCGCTCAACCTGGCGCTCGATGCGGCAAAGGCGAAATAGGGGAGTAGGCCCGCTCTCGCAGGATGACTATATTGCGGTATGGCCAATCAGCGTGATCCCAATAAACGACCCTCGCCGGATGCGCTGCTGGAGGCGGCGCGCCGGGAGACCGATCGATCGGGGCGGCTGAAGATCTTCATCGGCGCCGCCCCCGGCGTCGGCAAGACCTACGAGATGTTGCAGAGCGCCCACGCCCGCCTCAAGGCGGGCGTCGACGTCGTGGTCGGTGTCGTCGAAACCCACGGACGGGTGGAGACCGAGGCGCTGCTCAGGGGGCTCGAGGTGATACCGCGGAAGCGGCTGGCCTATCGCGACCAGACGCTCGAGGAGATGGACCTCGACGCCCTGATCGCGCGGCGGCCGCAGCTCGCGCTGGTCGACGAGCTCGCCCATACCAACGCGCCGGGCAGCCGGCATCCCAAGCGCTATCTCGACGTCGAGGAGCTGCTGTCGCACGGCATCGACGTCTACACCGCGATCAACATCCAGCATATCGAGAGCCTCAACGACGTCGTCGCGCAGATCACCCATGTGCGGGTGCGCGAGACCGTCCCCGACTCGGTGGTCGATCGCGCCGATGCCATCGAACTGATCGACCTCACGCCCGACGACCTGATCCAGCGGCTGAAGGAGGGCAAGGTCTATGTGCCGAAGCAGGCCGAACGCGCGCTGGAGCACTATTTCTCGCCCGGCAATCTCACCGCGCTGCGCGAGCTGGCGCTGCGGCGTACTGCCGAGCGGGTCGACGAGCAATTGCTCACCCACATGCAGGCCAATGCGATCCAGGGGCCCTGGGCCGCAGGCGAGCGCATCCTGGTCTGCCTGAGCGAGGACCCGCGCGCGGCCGGCCTCGTGCGCTACACCAAGCGCCTGGCCGACCGGCTGCATGCGCAATGGACCGCGGTCAGCATCGAGACGCGGCGCAGCCTGCAATTGAGTGACGAGCAGCGCGACCGGCTTTCCGACACCATGCGGCTTGCGGAATCGCTCGGCGGCGAGGCGCTGACGCTTCCCGGCGTCGGCCGCCGCATCGCCGACGACGTCATCAATTTCGCCCAGGCCAACAACGTCACCCAGATCATCATCGGCAAGTCGACGCGTTCGCGCTGGTTCGAGCTGACGCATGGCTCGGTGGTGCACGATCTGGTGCGCCGGGCCGGCAATATCAGCGTCAACGTGATCGCCGGCGACGAGCTGCCGGTCGGCAAGGCGGCGGTGCAGACCGCGCAACGGCAGGAGCCGTTCAATCCGCGGCCCTATCTGATGGCGCTGCTGCTGACGGCCATCGGGCTCGGCGCGGCCAAGCTGATCCAGCCGTTCTTCGGCATCGAGAATGTCGACCTGGTCTTCATCACCGCGGTGGTCGGTGCGGCGGCGCGCTACGGCCTGTGGCCGTCGCTGCTGGCCAGCGTCGCGGCCTCGCTGTGCTACAATTTCTTCTTCCTGCCGCCGGTCTACACTTTCACCATCACCGACCCGACCAATGTCGCGGCGTTCTTCTTCTTCATGCTGATCGCGCTGCTGGTCTCCAACGTCGCGGCGCGGGTGCGCGTCCAGGCCGATACCGCGATCGGCCGCGTCCGCACCACCGAGTCGCTCTATGCGTTCAGCCGCAAGCTCGCCGGCACCGCCACGCTCGACGACGTGCTGTGGGCGACCGCCTACCAGATCGCCCTGATGCTGAAGGTGCGCGTGGTGCTGCTGCTGCCGGAGGACGGCATGCTGACGGTCAAGAGCGGCTATCCGCCGGAGGACCAGCTCGATCAGGCCGATCTCGCCGCCGCCAACTGGGCATGGGGCAATGATCGCCCGGCCGGCCGCGGCTCCGATACGCTGCCGGGCGGCAAGCGGTTGTTCCTGCCGATGCGCACCGGCCGCGGCCCGATCGGCGTGATCGGCATCGACGACGACCGCACCGGCCCGCTACTGACGCCGGACCAGCGCCGGCTGCTCGATGCGCTGGTCGACCAGGGCGCGCTCGCGATCGAGCGCGTGCTGCTGGTCGAGGACATGGATCGTGTCAAGCGCACGGTGGAATCCGATCGGCTGCGTGGCGCGCTGTTGACCTCGATCTCGCACGACCTCAAGACGCCGCTTGCCTCGGTGCTCGGCTCGGCTTCGGCGCTGCGCGATCTCGGTGCCAGCCTGAGCGAATCCCAGAAGCATGATCTGCTCGCGACCGTGATCGACGAGTCCGAGCGGCTGAATCGCTTCATCGCCAATCTGCTCGACATGACCAAGCTGGAATCCGGTGCGATCGTGCCTAATACCGCGCGGCACGATGTCGGCGAGATCGTCGGCAGCGCGCTACGCCGCGCCGCCAAGATCCTGGTGCATCACCGGGTGTCGCTGGAGCTCGCGGCGGACCTGCCGATGCTGGAGCTCGACGCCGTGCTGTTCGAGCAGGTGCTGTTCAACCTGCTCGACAACGCCGCCAAATATGCCCCCTCGGACACCACGATCTCGATCCGCGGCGCGCGCGACCGCGACACCATCGCGTTGCAGATCCTCGATGAAGGCAACGGCATTCCGGCCGCCGAGCTCGAGAGCGTGTTCGACAAGTTCTATCGCGCCGAGAAGGGTGACCATGTCCGCCCCGGCACCGGCCTCGGCCTTGCGATCTCGCGCGGCTTCGTCGAGGCGATGCGCGGCACGATCGCGGCGGCCAACCGCTCCGACCGCAGCGGCGCCGTCATCACCATCCGCCTGCCGATCCCGGCCGACACCAACGCGCTGGACACTGCTGCATGAACGCGACGCCCATCAAGGTCCTGGTCATCGACGACGAGCCGCCGATCCGCAAGCTGCTGCGGATGGGGCTGAGCACGCAGGGCTACGACATCCTCGAGGCCTCCAACGGCAAGATGGCTCTGGAGATGCTGGGCGAGGGGCCGTCGCTGATCATCCTCGATCTCGGATTGCCCGACATCCAGGGCCACGACCTCTTGCGCATGATCCGCGGCCGCAACGAGGGTGTGCCGATCGTGGTGCTGTCGAGCCGCGGTGACGAGGCCGGCAAGGTGCAGGCGCTCGATCTCGGCGCCGACGATTATCTGACCAAGCCGTTCGGCATGGACGAATTGCTGGCGCGGCTGCGGGCCGCGCTGCGCCACCAGTTGCAGGTGCAGGGCGAGCGCCCGGTGTTCCGCTCCGGCGATCTCTCGGTCGATCTGGTGCGCCGGATCGTCAAGGTCGGCGACAAGGAGATCAAGCTGTCGCCGAAGGAGTACGACCTGCTGCGCGTGCTGGTGCAGCATGCCGGCAAGGTGCTGACCCACCGCTTCCTCTTGAAGGAATTGTGGGACGAACTGACCGACGCGCAGTATCTGCGCGTCTATGTGCGCCAGCTCCGCCAGAAGATCGAGGCCGACCCCGAGCGTCCGCAATTCGTGCTGACCGAGACCGGCATCGGCTATCGGCTGCGCGCGGCGGATTAGCTCCCTCCGGTGTCATGCCCCGCGAAGGCGGGGCATCCAGTACGCCGCGGCCCATCGGTTCAATCGCTGGCGTCTCTGGAATACTGGATCGCCCGGTCAAGCCGGGCGATGACGGCTCCCGGAACTTTCACTCACATCAAGGCTTGTTTTCCGTTACCGGGAGAGAAGCCATGGCAAGAAAATACTCGCGGAAGGCATCAAGCGATGTCGAGCGCGTGATGAAGAAGCGCAAGGCAGGAACGTTGCGCAGCGGCCGCTCCAAGAAGAAGGTGACGAGCCGCAAGCAGGCGATCGCGATCGGACTGTCGGAGGCGCGCGCCAAGGGCCGCAAGGTACCGAAGAAGGCCGCGCGGAAGACGTCGACGAATCGCAAGACGACCAAGAAGCGCAAAGCCGCGAAGAAGCGGTAGGATCGCTAGCCTGCATTCCTTCGTCGTGCCCGGGCTGACCCTGGTATCTTTCTTCCCGGCGACGAAGAGGGCCGCGAAGCCGGGCGATGACGCATCGGTCCAGCTCATCCAAACAGCTTGAGTTTGGAACTTGAACGGATACCGTAGGTTTCGGTTCCTGATGGCCGCGCCGGGGTGGCGGCCGGGGTTTGCGCCGAGGCCTGGATGTGTCGCTGAGAAATCACGTGTCGCTGAGAAATCTCACCACCTATCGCAAGAAGCGCGACTTCGAGAAGACCAACGAGCCGTCGGGCGACGTCAAGGTCGCACCCGGCAAGCAGCGGCGCTTCGTGATCCAGAAGCATGACGCGACGCGGCTGCACTATGATCTCAGGCTGGAGTTCGATGGCGTCTTCAAGTCCTGGGCGGTGACGCGCGGGCCCTCGCTCGACCCGCATGACAAGCGGCTCGCGGTCGAGGTCGAGGATCATCCGCTCGACTATGGCGACTTCGAAGGCACGATTCCGGAAGGCCAGTATGGCGGCGGCACGGTGCAGCTCTGGGATCGCGGCACCTGGGAGTCCGACGATCCCGACCGAGGTTTCAAGAAGGGCGACCTGAAATTCACGCTGCATGGCGACAAGCTGCACGGCAGCTGGGTGCTGGTGCGGATGAAGAACGACCGCTTTGGCGGCAAGCGCACCAACTGGCTGTTGATCAAGCATCGCGATGAGTATGCCGTTGATGGTAACGGCGAAGCGATCCTTGATGAGGACCGCTCGGTCGCCTCGGGCCGCTCGATGGCAGAGATCGCAGCCGGCAAGGGCCGGGCGCCGAAGCCGTTCATGCTGGCCAAGGGCAACGGCAAGGCCAGGGCGACAATCAAGGCAGATGCGGTCTGGCAGTCCAATCACGGCATGGCCGCGGATGCGCGCGCCAGGACCAAGGCGCCGGCGCCCCAAGAAAAGGTGAAAGCGCAATTGAAGGCGAGGCCGAAGGCGCAACCGAAGCAGGTGGCGGAGATGCCGGACTTCGTTTCGCCGCAGCTCTGTGCCGCGGTCGAGAGTCCGCCCAATGGCGCGGGCTGGTGCCACGAGATCAAGTTCGACGGCTACCGCGTGCAGCTTCGTATCGAGGATGGTGAGGCCGTGGTGAAGACCCGCAAGGGGCTCGACTGGACCGACAAGTTCGGCGCGATCGTGAAGGAGGCCGGCAAGCTGCCGGATGCCCTGATCGACGGCGAGATCGTCGCGCTCGATGAGAACGGCATGCCGCATTTCTCGACGCTGCAGGCGGCACTCTCCGACGGCAAGACCGACCAGCTGGTCTTCTACGCGTTCGACCTGCTGTTTGCCGGCAACGAGGATCTCCGCCCGCTGCCGCTGACCGAGCGCAAGGCGCGGCTCAAGACGCTGCTCGCGGCGCGCAAGGGCAAGCTGATCCGCTATGTCGAGCATTTCGAGGAGCGCGGCGATGCGGTGCTGGATTCAGCGCGCAAGCTCGGGCTGGAAGGCATCGTCTCCAAGCGGCTCGACGGCGCCTATCGCTCCGGGCGCTCGGACGACTGGACGAAAGCGAAAATCCGTGCCGGCCATGAGGTGGTGATCGGCGGCTGGAAGACCACCAACGGCAAATTCCGCTCGTTGATGGCGGGTGTCTATCGCGGTGATCATCTGGCCTTTGTCGGCATGGTCGGCACCGGCTTCGGCCAGGACACGGTTCGCCGCATCATGCCGGCGCTGAAGGCTGCGGCGTCCGACACCAACCCGTTCGGCGGCAAGGATGCGCCGAAGAAGACCCGCGACGTGCACTGGCTGAAGCCGGAGCTGGTCGCCGAGATCGAGTTCGCCGGCTGGACCGACGCCGGCAATATCCGCCAGGCGGCGTTCAAGGGCCTGCGCCAGGACAAGCCGGCGCATGAGGTCGAGGCCGAACGGCCGGTCGTAACCAGAGTGGTGAAGCCGATGGCGAAAGCAAAATCCAGCGAGGTCATGGGCGTCGCCATCTCCCACCCGGACAAGGCATTGTGGCCGGACGCCGGCGATGGCGCGCCGGTGACGAAGCTAGATCTCGCCACCTATTTCGAGGCGGTCGGCGCATGGATGATCTCCTACCTCAAGGGCCGGCCATGCTCGATCGTGCGCGCGCCTGACGGCATCAAGGGCGAGACCTTCTTCCAGCGCCACGCGATGGCCGGCACGTCGAAGCTCCTGAAGCTCGCCAAGGTCTCCGGCGACCGCAAGCCATATCTGCAGATCGACCAGGTCGAGGGTCTGGCTGCGGTCGCGCAGCTCGGCGGTCTCGAGCTGCATCCCTGGAATTGCGCGCCCGATGCCTATGACACGCCGGGCCGGCTGGTGTTCGATCTCGATCCCGCGCCCGACGTCGCGTTCTCCGACGTGATCGACGCCGCCAAGGACATGCGCCAGCGGCTGACTGCGGTCGGTCTCGAGAGCTTCTGCAAGACCACCGGCGGCAAGGGCCTTCATGTCGTGGCGCCGCTGCTCGCAGGCGCCAGGGACAAGGTGACCTGGAAGGAGGCCAAGGCGTTCGCGCAGGCGATCTGCCAGTGGATGGCGCAGGACGATCCCGAGCGCTATCTGATCAACATGTCGAAGGCCAAGCGCACCGGAAAGATCTTCCTCGACTATCTGCGCAACGACCGGCTCTCGACCGCGGTCGCGGTGTTGTCGCCACGGGCGCGTCCGGGCGCGACGGTGTCGATGCCGCTGACCTGGAGCCAGGTGCGCGGCGACCTCGATCCGAAGAGATACACGGTGCGATCGGTGCCGGCGCTGCTCGCGAAGAGCAAGGCGTGGGACGGCTATGAGGATGCCGCCTCGTCGATCAAGGCGGCGATGAAGAAGCTCGCGGCGCAGTGAGAAGCGTCAAGCGAGCGTTCTCCCCGTCATACCCCGCGAAAGCAGGGTATCCAGTACGCCGCGGCCTATCGGTTCAATCATCGGCGCCTCTGGAATACTGGATCGCCCGCTTTCGCGGGCGATGACGTTCGTAGCGGCGGTGATGGCGCGCTACACCACGCCCCGGCGCTACAGGCGTCCGAGCAGCAGCAGGATCAGCAGGATCACGATCACGAGGCCGAGGCCGCCGCCGCCGTAGTAGCCGGTGCCGTAGAACGGTCCGCCGCCGATGCCGCTGAAGCCGCCAAGCAGCGCAATGACCAGAATAATAAGAATGATCGTTCCAAGTGACATCTCAGTCCTCCTCAGCCCCGCGGGCCTGTCGTCTCTGCCCTTCGGGGGAGGAAACAACCCGCAACTGTGAAGGTTCCGGTTTGAGCGGCGCGATAAAACTGTGTGATCTTCCATTTGCGGTGGAACAGAATTACATCAACGGAATCCATGGAGGAGTGCACCGCGATGTCGGCTCCGCTGATTGTCTCGATTCCCCACAGCCTCGGCCGCGACGAGGCGATGCGCCGCCTGAAAACAGGCCTGTCGCGCGCAGCGGCGAACGTGCCTGTCATGAGCGTCGACGAGGAGCGCTGGGAGAATAACCGCATGAGCTTCCGCGTCCGCGCGCTGGGGCAGGTCGCCACCGGACATCTCGATGTCGAGGACAGCCATGTGCGCCTGGAAGTGACGCTGCCGTGGCTGCTGCAACGCTTCGCCGAGGTCGCGCAGGCCGCCATTAAGAAGAGCGGGCAGTTGCTGCTGACCAAGCGCTGACGCGTGACGTTAGCCGTGCGCGCGTGCACGTCTTGGGGCTTGCTTCGTTCCAGCCGCGGCCTTCGCCTTCAGTACCGCGACCGGCAGCCTGGCGAACAGCGTCGAGAGCTGAATCCTGTCTTGGCCGCCCGGGAGCGCATATCCAGCCACATCGATCTCGCCTTCAAAGGCTTCGGGGCGCGGCCAGCTGCGCCCGCCCTGCGTGAACGGGGCAAATGATTTCGCCACCGCGACGATGACCGCGTCGCGGCCATGACGCCGTGCGAAGGCGATGACGTGATCGCGATGCGCGCCGCTGACCGTGAGCGGCTGGTAGTCGCCGCTGGTGAAGACCTCGGGCAGCTCGTTGCGCAGCCGCAGCAGGTGCCGCGTCCATGCGAACTTCAGGCGGCCATCGCGCCAGCTTTGCGTCAGCGCGTCCCAGTCCGGCGCCTCCAGCGCCGCGAGCATGTCCGCGCGTCCGGCAAAGTCGACCGGACGGCGGTTGTCGGGGTCGACAAGCGAAAGATCCCAGCTTTCGGTACCCTGGTAGAAATCGGGCACGCCAGGCATCGTCGCCTTCAGGGTGATCTGGCTCAGCGAATTCAGCGCGCCGATCAACGCGGTGCGCTCTGCCAGCGTCTCCAGCGCATCGAGGAATTCAGGCGAGGCCTTGCGATCGAGGACCCGCTCGATGAAGGTTTTCACGCCCGCCTCGTAAGCTTCGTGCGGATTGAGCCAGCTGGTCTCCTGCTTGCCCTCGCGCGCGGCTTTCAGCGCATAGGCCTGGATGCGCCCGACCAGCGATTTGTCATCCGGATCCCAGGCGCCAAGCAGGGCCTGGTAGAGCATGTATTCGAATGTCGCCGACGGGGCGCGCGTCTTGCCGTCCAGCACAAGATGCGGCGCGTTCAGAACCTTCCAGCGTGCCACCGCGCTGGTCCATTCGCCGGGGATCTCCGCAAGCGCCATGATCCGGGCGCGGGCGTCCTCGCCGCGCTTGGTGTCGTGGGTCGCGGTCGCCGTTATGCCGTGCGGCCATTCGCGGGCACGGGTCTGCATCATGGCGTGGAAGGTCTCGGGCGCGATCGCGCTCGCCGCCGGATCGCCGCCGACCTCGTTGAGCGCCAGCAAGCGATGGTAGCGATAGAAGGTGGTGTCCTCCAGCGACTTCGCCATCATCGGCCCGGTGAATTGCTGCACCTTCAGCGCGAAGCGCCGTACCCGTGGCGCACTGTGCGGCGGCCGGCCGGGCTTCAGGAGGTCCATGGTCAGGGCATCGCGCAGGAAATCGAAGATGCCTTCGTCGGCGGCGAACCAGTCGGCGCGGGCGCGCTCGATGGTCGCGCTGATCAGTGCGCGGTCATGCGCGGTCGGGCCGGAGGCGGTGAGATAGGTGCGATAGACCGGGAAGTGCAGCACATAGAGCTCGAGCGCCTGCCGCAGGCTGTCGGCGGAGAAGTCGCGGGTCGAATAGTGCCCGCTGGCAATGCGCGCGAGCAGCCGCGCCAGCACGGTGAATTCGCTGGTCAGCAAGGTCTCCAGCACGCGGCGCTTGGCCTCGCGCAGCACCGGCGTCAAATTCGGTGACTGGTTGCTGATCTGGCGCCAGATCTCGTTGAGCGGATCGAGCCCGCTGCCGTCGACCAGCACCTGGCTGATCGTGTTCATCCATTCATAGCCGGTGGTGCCATGGACGCCGCTGAATTTCGTCAACTTCTCGTCCTCGCCGAGGATCTTCTCGATCACCATGTAGAACGGCTTTGCCTTGGCGCCTTGGGCGTTGCGGATCAGGCGGCGCAGCCGCTGGAAGTACTGGGCAGGGTCGCGCAGGCCGTCGATATGGTCGAGCCGCAGGCCTTGCAGCCGGTCTTCCGCGATCAGCCGCTTCACGAGGCTGTGGCTCGCCTCGAAGGTGGCGGCGTCCTCGACCCTGAGGCCGGCCAACGTGTTGACGTCGAAGAAGCGGCGATAGTTGATGTCGCTGGAGGCAAGCCGCCAGTGGCCGAGCTTGTAGTGCTGGCGCTCCAGAAGATGATGCAGCGCCAGTGTCTGGGTGGGCCGGTCCTCGGCGGCGCGATAGGCATCGAGCCCGCGCGCGATGATCTCGGAACTGCCCGCGATCGCCTTGATCGCGGCCTTCAGCGTCGGCGCCTCCTGCCGGTTCGGGTGACGCAGCCCGCGGTACCGCGCCGCGAGTTCGAGCATCGCCCGTCCGGCTGCGCTGCCTTCTGCGCCGGCCTCGCGGACGATGCTCCGCAGCACCTCGCCATAGCGCTCCGGCGCGATCGGCAGGCGGTGCTCGAAATACCAGGCCGAGAAACTGCCTTCGCTTGCGTCGTAGCGCAGCTCGATCTCGCCGCGCTCCAGCGCCTGGCCATAGGACGAGCCGAGGATCGGCAGCAGCACGCCGCCGCGCGCGCGATAGGGCAAGAGGTCCCAGTCGATGTCGAAGGAGACCGCATGCGGTGACACCGGTCCCCATTCCAGCACGTCGAGCCACCACGGGTTGTCGGCAAAATGCACGCCGACATGGTTCGGCACGAAATCCAGGATCAGGCCGAGGCCGTTGCTCTTCAACGCATCGCTGAATCGCGCAAAGCCTTCTTCGCCGCCGAGCTCCGGATTGAATTTGGTGTGGTCGACGACATCATAGCCATGGGTCGAGCCCTTGCGCGCCTTCATGAACGGCGAGGCATAGACATGGCTGATGCCGAGCGCCTTCAGATACGGCGCCACGGCTGCGGCGGCATCGAAGTCGAAATCGGCAGTGAGTTGCAGTCGGTAGGTCGCGATCGGGATCGCCGGAGGCATTGTGCTATCCGATGTGCCAGCGCACCGCCCAGCCGGGGAGGTCGCTCGACAACGCGGCGCCCCAGATCGCAGTTCCCTTCGGTTCCGCTGCGCCGGTGATCGCCCGGTCCGACAGATTGACTGTCAGCCATAGCGTGCGGCCATCGCCCATCCGCCAATGCGCAGTCAAGAGATCGCCCGTGACGCGGTCGCCGCCGAAGCGTGCCCCGATGAGCCGCGGCGTGATCTCGCGCCGCCGCACGGCGAGCAGGTCGCGCACCAGCGCGAGCCGCGCGCGCGCTGGATCGTGCCCAAGCGCCGCCCAGTCGAGCACCGCCGATCGCACCGTCTCCTCGGCAAGCGGGTCGGGAATGTCGTCGCCATATTTGGCATAGGCCCAGGCGAATTCCTTGCGGCGGCCGGCGCGGACGGCGTTGGCGAGGTCGCCCTTGAAATCGCAGAAGAACGGGAAGGGTGTCGTCGCGCCCCATTCCTCGCCCATGAACAGCATCGGCGTGGTCGGCGCGATCAATGTGACTGCCAGCGCCGCCTCGATCGCCTTGGGCTTTGCGATGCTCTCGAGCCGATCGCCCAGCGGCCGGTTGCCGATCTGGTCGTGGTTCTGCAGGAAGTTGATGAAGCAGGTCGGCGACAGCGCGCCGCTCGGTTCGCCGCGGGCCTTGCCGCCCCAGAACTCCGAGACTTCGCCCTGGTAGATGTAGCCGGACGACAGAGCCCGTGCGAGGTCCTGCTTCGGCGTGCGGTAGTCGCCGTAGTAGCCCTGGGTTTCTCCGGTCAGCAGCACATGCCAGGCGTGATGATAATCGTCGTTCCACTGGCCACGGAATTTGCCGCGCGGCGGGCCTTCGGCGGCATCGAGCAGGCTTGCAATGTTGTCGCCGTTCTCGAGCACGAGGTTGATGTGCCGGCCAGTCTCCATGGCGAGCTTGCCGGCGGCCTTGCTGAAGTCATACAGGATGGAGATTTCGCCGGCTTCGACGATGGTGTTGACCGCGTCGAAGCGCAGCCCGTCGAAGCGATAGTCGCGCAGCCAGCTGACGACGCTGCCGATCGTAAACGCGCGCACCTCGGGCACGCGATAATCGATCGCGCTGCCCCATGGCGTATGCGCGTCGCTGAAGAAGGTGGGCGCATAGCGGCCGAGGTAATTCCCTTCCGGGCCGAAATGGTTGTAGACCACGTCGAGCATCACCATCAGCCCACGCAGATGCGCTTCGTCGATCAGGGTCTTGAGGTCTTCTGGCCGGCCATAGGCGCTGTCGGGCGCGTACCACAGCACGCCGTCGTAGCCCCAGTTGCGCTTCCCTGCGAAATCCGCCAGCGGCATCAGTTCGAGCGCGGTGATGCCGGTGGCGACGAGATGATCGAGCTTGTCGATCATGGCGCGGTAGGTGCCGTCCGGCGTGAAGGTCCCGACATGGGCCTCGAGAATGACGGCCTCATGCCAGGGACGGCCGCGCCACTCGGTCGCGCGCCATTTGAAGGCTGAATGATCGATCACCTCGCTCGGGCCGAACACGTCGTCCGGCTGGAACGCGGAGGCCGGATCCGGCACATCGACTTCGTCGTCGATGCGGAATTTGTAGCGCGTGCCCGCGCGCGCGCCCGGGATCTCGGCGATGTACCAGCCGGCGGCATCCCGTGTGAGCGCATGCGCATCGCGGCTTCGCGTATGCGGCTTGTCGAGCAGGAGGTCGACGCGCTTAGCTGCCGGCGCCCAGAGCCGGAAGCGCGCGCCATCAGCGGTCAGTTCGAGTCCGAAGTGCTGCGCGCTCATGCGGAGCCTGCGAATGCCAGCACCGAGCGCGGCGGTGCCGTGGCGTCGGCGCCGGCTGCAAACTGCTCGGCCGTCTGTTCTGCCATGGTTGTGTTCAAGACCTGTTGCCAGCTCCTGTATTCCGCCATCCGCGGCATCCTGAATACGATCTCCTGCGGCGCGGCATTCAGCACGATAAAGATCGGCGCCTGCCCTTGTTCCATCGGCCCCAGCACGTAGGCGAGAAACCGGCTTTCCGGGAATTTCCAGTCGGACTCCTTCATTTCCTCCGCTGATGGCGTCAGCCAGATCACGCCATAGCTGCCGTCGGCGCGGCGGCCGTCGAGCCAGCTCTGGCAGCGGATCTGGCCGAAGCGCTGGCGCAGCGCGGTGAGATGACCGATGAAGGCGATGGCGTCGTCGTCCGTGCCGAGGTTCTCCCAGCCGATCCAGCCGGTCTCATTGTCCTGGCAATAGGCGTTGTTGTTGCCGGCTTGCGTGTTGGCGACTTCGTCGCCGGCGAGGATCAGCGGGGTGCCCTGCGCGAGCAGCAGGCAGGCCAGAGCGTTCTTCCTGAGCTGGCGGCGCAGCGCGATGATGTCGGGATCGTCGGTCGGGCCTTCATGGCCGCAATTGTTGCTGTGATTGTCGTTGGAACCGTCGCGATTGTTCTCGCCATTGGCCTCATTGTGCTTCTCGTTGTAGCTGAAGAGGTCGGCGAGCGTGAAGCCGTCATGCACCGTGATGTGGTTGACGCTGGCGCGGGTCGCGCGGTTGTCGTGGTGAAACAAATCCGAGGACGCGGTCATGCGGCCCGAGATGTCGCCGATCAGGCTGCCTTCGCCGCTCCAGTAGCGCCGCATCGCGCTGCGATAGCGGTCGTTCCACTCCGACCATTGCGACGGAAACGCGCCGACCTGGTAGCCGCCGAGACCGAGATCCCAGGGCTCCGCGACCATCTTCGCGGTCGCCAGCACCGGATCCTGGCGGATCGCGGTGAGGAAGGGATGGTTGCGATCGAACCCGTTCGGTCCGCGCGCCAGGGTCGTGGCGAGATCGAAGCGGAAGCCGTCGACATGGCAGACCTCGACCCAGTAGCGCAGCGAGTCCATCACCATCTGCAACACGCGCGGATGGGTGAGGTTGACCGAGCTGCCGCAGCCGGTGAAGTCGTCGTAGAAGCGCGGGTTCTCGCGGTTCAGCCAGTAGTAGGAGGCGTTGTCGATGCCGCGGAAGCACAGCGTCGGGCCCATATGGTTGCCCTCGGCGGTGTGGTTGTAGACGACGTCGAGCAGCACCTCGATGCCGGCATCGTGCAGCCGCGCCACCGTGGTGCGGAACGAGTCCAGCGCATTGTCCTGGGCGTAGCGTGCCTCCGGCGCGAAGAAGGCGATGGTGTTGTAGCCCCAGTAATTCGAAAGCTTCTTCTCGACCAGGACACGGTCGTCGATCAGGCCGTGCATCGGCAACAGCTCGATCGTGGTGACGCCGAGCCGCTTGAGGTGATTGATCATCGCCGGTGATGACAGGCCGCCATAGGTGCCGCGCAGGTTCGGCGGCACGTCGTCGCGCTTCTGCGTCAGGCCCTTGACGTGGGCCTCATAGATGATGGTGTCTGCCCAGGGAATATGCGGCCGGATCTCGCGGCGACCCCAGTTGAAGGTCTCGTCGACCACCACCGCCTTCGGCATGCCACGGGCATTGTCGCGCCGGTCGAAAGAAAGGTCCTCGCGCGCGCTGCCGGTGCGGTAGGCGAAATGCGCATCGCTCCACACCAGCCGGCCGGCCAGCCGCTTGGCATAGGGATCGAGCAGCAGCTTGTTGGCGTTGAAACGGTGGCCGCGCTCCGGCGCGTACGGTCCATAGACGCGATAGCCGTAAAGCTGGCCCGGCGAGACGTCGTTGAGATAGCAGTGCCAGACGTCCTCGGTGCGCTCCGGCATCTCGATCCGCTCGAGCTCGCGGCGGCCCTGGCCGTCGAACAGGCACAGCTCCACCTTCTCCGCATTCGCCGAGAACAGCGCAAAATTGGTGCCTCTGCCGTCCCAGCTTGCACCGAGCCGTGCGGACGTACCCCCGGTCAGTCGCATGAATCAGCTTTCCGGTACGAGGAAGATCGCTGCCAGCGGCGGAATGGTCAGGCTCAGCTCGGGCGTGGCGCCCTCCGAGGCGCGGACCTCGCCGATATTGCCGACATTGGTGCCGCCGTAATGGGAGGAATCCGAGTTGAATACCTCGTGCCACTTGCCCGCGAACGGCACACGGACGCGATAGTTGCGATAGACGTTGGGCGAGAAGTTCAGGACCACGAGGCAGCGCGCGCGCGCATCGTTGCCCTTGCGGATCCAGCCGAACACATTGTTGCTGGCGTCGTCGGTGATGACCCATTCGAAGCCGGCCTGATCGCAGTCGAGCTCGTGCAGCGCCGGCAGCGCGCGATACAGCCGGTTGAGGTCGCGGACCAGGTTCTGGATGCCCTTGTGCTTGGGTTGATCCAACAGATGCCAATCGATCGAGTAGTCGTGATTCCACTCGCGCTCCTGGCCGAATTCACAACCCATGAACATCAGCTTCTTGCCGGGATGCCCGAACATGAAGCTGTAATAGGCGCGCAGGTTCGCGAAGCGCTGCCAGTCGTCGCCGGGCATGCGGCCGAGGATCGAGCGCTTGCCGTGCACAACCTCGTCGTGGGACAGCGGCAGGATGAAGTTTTCCGAGAAGGCGTAGTGCAGGCCGAACAGGATGTCGCCGTGATGGAATTTGCGGTGGATGGGATCCTTGCCGATGTATTTCAGCGTGTCGTGCATCCAGCCCATGTTCCACTTGTAGCCGAAGCCGAGCCCGCCATATTCGACCGGACGCGACACCTGTGGCCACGCGGTGGATTCCTCAGCCGCCGTCGTCGCCTGGGGAAAATGCGCGAATAGCTCGGTGTTGAAGCGGCGCAGGAAGTCGATCGCCTCGATGTTCTCGCGGCCGCCATATTTGTTCGGAATCCAGCCGCCGGCGGGGCGGCTGTAGTCGAGATAGAGCATGGAGGCGACGGCATCGACGCGCAGCCCGTCGATGCCATAGCGGTCGAGCCAGAACAGCGCGTTCGACACCAGGAAGTTGGTGACCTCGGTGCGCCCGTAATTATAGATCAGCGTGCCCCAGTCGAGGTGCCGGCCCTGCAGCGGATTGGCGTGCTCGTAGAGCGCGGTGCCGTCGAAATTGCCGAGGCCGTGCGGATCGTCGGGGAAATGCCCGGGGACCCAGTCGAGCAGCACGGCAAGTCCGGCACCGTGGCAAGCGTCGATCAACGCGGCGAAATCATCGGGCGAGCCGAAACGGCTGGTCGGGGCGAACATGCCGGTCGGCTGGTAGCCCCAGGAGCCGTCGAACGGATGCTCGGTGATGGGCAGGAATTCGATATGGGTGAAGCCCATGTCGCTGGCGTAGGCCGGAAGCTGCTCCGCCATCTCGCGATAGGTCAGCCACTCATTGCGGCCCTTGCGGCGCCACGAGCCGAGATGAACCTCGTAGATCGACATCGGCGACGTCAGCGCGTTGACGCGATCGGGCGCCGGGCGCGGGTGCGGGATCCTGCGCTCGTCGATCACGATCGAGGCGGTCTTCGGCCGCACCTCGGCGGCGAACGCCAGCGGATCGGACTTCAGCGGCAGATGCTGGCCGTTGCGCCCGATGATCTCGAACTTGTAGTGGTCGCCGACGCGGGCGCGCGGGATGAACAGCTCCCAGTAGCCTGGGCCGCGCACCCGCATCGGATGCCGCCTTCCATCCCAGAAATTGAAGTCGCCGACCACGCTGACCCGCCGTGCATTCGGCGCGAGCACCACGAAGCCGATGCCGTCGACGCCGTCGAGCGTCATCGGATGGGCACCAAGCGTGTCGTAGACGCGCAGATGCGTCCCCTCGCCGAGCAGATAGAGGTCGAAATCGCTCAGGATCGGCGGAAAGCGGTAGGCGTCCTCCAGTTCGACGACGTTGTCGCCGAAGCGGGCACGGAGCTGGTAGCGCGTCGAACCGTTCGGCAAGGGACCCGCGAACAGGCCGGCGTCATGGATTTTGGCCAGCGGCGCCGCCTCGCCATGCTCCCCGATCGCCTCGACATTGCTGGCATCAGGCAGGAAGGCGCGCACGACGTTGCGATCCCCCTCGGCGTGGAGGCCGAGATAGTGGAACGGATCGGAGTGGCGGCCCTCGATGATGGCATAGGCCTCGGCGGGCAGTTTGGTCATGCAACCTCATGCGGCTGTTGGGCCAGGAGTCTCAACAGGCCAGTCAGTGGGACGCGGAGCCAATCCGGGCGGTTGGCCAACTCATACTCGATCTCGTAGAAGGCTTTCTCAAGCAGGAAAAAGTTGAGCAGGCGATCGGCCGCCCTGGCGCCGGCGGGCCACAGTCGCTGGCCGGCCGTGGTCTCGCGATAGGCCGCCAGCAGGGCATCCGCGGCCTGGTCGCGCCATTCGGCCAAAGCGAGCCTCAGCCTGCCGCTCTCGTCGGGGGCGACCTTGAGTGCCCGTTCCAGCGCGGCGGTCGCCGCATAATCGATCGAGCGGATCAGGCCGGCGACGTCGCGCGCCGGCGGCGCCTTGCGCCGCCGCTCGGCGATGGTGCGACCCGGCCCGCCGTCGAAATCGATGATGAAGACGTCGTCCTTGACGACCAGCAACTGGCCGAGATGCAGGTCGCCATGATGGCGGATGCTGAGCCCGTCGGTCTCGCGCGGCAGCAGCGCCTTCAGCCGCTCCGGCAGCAGGTCGTGCTGGGCCTGCAACTGATCGGCCAGCAGCCGGTCGGCTTCTCGCAGGGAGCCTCGCCGCTGCTTCAGCGTGTCGAACACGCGTTCGGCGCGCGCCATGATCTCGTCGCTCCAGCGCTGCAGGTCTTCGGGCCTGGTCGGTTCGGGCGCGAAGTCCGGCAGGTCGCGGTTGCTGGCGAGCGCGATGTGCAACTCGGCGAGACGCTTTCCGCTGTGCGACATGTGCCACAGATAGGTGGCCTGATCGCCGTTCTCCTCCGGATGTTCGCTCGCCGCCAGCAGGCGCTGCCGCTCGACGAGGCGATCGAGGTGCGCAGCGGCCACGGTCCAGAGATCGCCCTGGTTGACCACCATGGTGTGCAGCACTGCGATCGCGCTGCGATTGTCACCCTCCACCAGTTCCGATGTGCCGAGCAATGCGGGTGTGTTGGGGAAATTGACCACCTCGGTGAGGAAGCGGCCCATCTCGATCTCCGGATTGATGCCGACCTCGAGCTTCCGGTAGATCTTGGTGACATACTCGTTATCGACCAGCGCGGTCGAATGCGGCTGATCGTTCTCGAAGACGCGAATCCGCTCGGGCTGCCGCACCGGGCGGTCGGAGAAGCGGCTGGTCGGCCGGAATTCGAGCTTCAGGCCCTGCTCGCCCTCGTCGACCGTGAGGTTCTCCCTGAGATTGCGCAGGAACAGGCCGGTGAAGATCTGGTCGGTGGCGACATCGAGCAGCGTGCCCTCGCGCGCGCCCTGACGGACCGCGGCAAAGGCGCGCGGGTTGTAGCGCTCGCGGTCGAACCGCACCCATTCGATCTGCATCGGCAGCACGTAGCGGCTGGTGGTGCCGCGCTCCGTGGTTTCGAAGAAGATCAGCCAGGGCCGGTTGTCGCCGATGTCGCAGAACGGGATCGCCGACACCAGCGTCGGCTGGATCGCCTTCGCGGAATGCTCCGGGTACCAGCGCGTGCGGGCAAGGTGGCCGGGCAGCACGTCATGCTCGAACACGCCGCGCTCCCGCGCCAGCGACGTCCAGGTCGAACCGAGCGGCACCACCAGCGTCTCGAATTCCGGCACCGCTCGCGGCTTCACCGGCTCGGACTTGTCGCGCTCCTGCAGCTGGAACCAGTAGAAGCCGTAAGGCGCCAGCGTGATCATGTAGGGCAATTCGCCGATCGCGGGGAAGCGCGTGCGTCCGAGCATCTCGAGCGGAATGCGGTCCTTGAAGGCGGAGAGGTCGAGCTCGGTGGCTTGCGCCGAGCGCGACAGATTGGCGACGCACAGGATCGCCTCGCCCTGGTACTGCCTGACATAGGCGAGCACCGAGCGGTTCTCGGGGCGGATGAAGGTCATGGTGCCGCGCCCGAAGGCAAGCGTCGACTTACGCACCGCGATCAGCCGCTTGGTCGCCGACAGCAGCGACGACAGGCTGCGCGACTGCGCCTCGACATTGACGGATTCGTAGCCGTAGACCGGGTCCATGATCATCGGCGCGTAGAGCCGCGCGGGGTCGGCGCGCGAGAAGCCGCCGTTGCGGTCCGGCGACCATTGCATCGGCGTCCGCACGCCGTTGCGGTCGCCGAGATAGATGTTGTCGCCCATGCCGATCTCGTCGCCGTAATAGATGATCGGCGTGCCGGGGAACGACAGCAGCAGCGAGTTCATCAGCTCGATCTTGCGCCGGTCATTGTCCATCAGCGGCGCAAGGC
Organism: Bradyrhizobium sp. Pha-3; assembly: GCF_042258615.1. GTDB lineage: Bacteria > Pseudomonadota > Alphaproteobacteria > Rhizobiales > Xanthobacteraceae > Bradyrhizobium. Next base: position 2,602,366 of record NZ_CP170152.1, read on the forward strand.
GGCGGCGGATGCCGACATTGATGCGGGCGCGCGGGTCGTTGGCGTAGGTCGACCACAGATAGTCGCGCTCGACGTCGGTGACCATTTCCAGGGTCAGCTCGTCGTGGTTGCGCAGGAACAGCGCCCACTGCGCAGCTGCCGGAATGTCGGGCGTCTGCCTGAGGATGTCGGTGATCGGAAAGCGGTCTTCCTGCGCGATCGCCATGTAGATGCGCGGCATCAGCGGGAAATGATAGGCCATGTGGCATTCGTCGCCATGGCCGAAATATGCCTGCACGTCCTCCGGCCATTGATTGGCTTCGGCCAGCAGGATCTTGCCCTTGGCATAGGCGTCGAGCTCCTGGCGCAGCCGCTTGATGATGGCATGCGTCTCCGGCAGGTTCTCGTTGTTGGTGCCGTCGCGCTCGCACAGATAGGGAATGGCGTCGAGCCGGAAGCCGTCGACGCCGGTGTCGAGCCAGCGCTTCATCACCTGCACGATGGCGCGCACCACGCGCGGATTGTCGAAATTCAGGTCCGGCTGGTGCGAGAAGAAGCGATGCCAGTAGAACTGGCCGGCTTCCGGATCCCAGGTCCAGTTCGACTTTTCGGTATCCGTGAAAATGATGCGGGTATCGAGGTATTTCTGGTCGGTGTCGCTCCAGACGTACCAGCTGCGCGCGCTCGAATTCGGCGGGCTGCGGCGCGCGCGCTTGAACCAGGCGTGCTGGTCCGAGGTGTGGTTGATCACGAGCTCGGTGATGACGCGCAGGCCGCGCCGCTTGGCCTCCTGGATGAAGCGCTTGAAGTCCTTCATCGTCCCGAAATCGGGATTGATGTCGCCATAATCGCCGATGTCGTAGCCGTCGTCGCGGCCGGGGGAGGGATAGAACGGCAGCAGCCACAGCGCGGTGACGCCGAGCTCCTGCAGGTAGCCGAGCTTCTCCGTCAGGCCTGTGAAATCGCCGATGCCGTCATTGTTGCTGTCGGCGAACGCCTTGACGTGCAGCTGGTAGATGATGGCGTCCTTGTACCACAGCTGGTCCGCGGTCTCGGTCGCGACCTTCACCTCGCTGTCGACGGAGGAAAATACGTTCATGGCGGCTCCTTCAGGCGACACAGCGCAGCAGCAACGCGGGATCGCGCGCAGGATCTAGATGCAGGCGGATGCCTCCCCATTCGAGCGCATGACGCGCGCCGGTGACAAGGTCTTCCACGGCCGTGACGGGGCGGCGGGCATCGCCGCGGCCGACCATGACGTCGCCGAGCGGAAGCCAGACGTCGCGCGGCTCGGACGACAACGCAACCGCGGCCGCGATCACATTGCCCTGATCGGCCGCCTCCTTGACGAAGCCGATCACGCCGCCGTCATCGACATTGATAAAGCGCAGACTGGCGAATTGTTGCAGGGCCGGATTGCCGCGTCTGATCTGGTTGAGGACCGCGATATAGGGCTTGATGTTCCCGACCCGATCCCAGTCGCGAACCCTGATCTCGTATTTCTCGGAGTTGAGATATTCCTCGCGGCCGGGCACCGGCGTGTGCTCGAGCAATTCGAAGCCGCTCGTGATGCCGTAGCTGCCTGAAAGCGTCGCGGCCAGCGCGAGACGCGACTTGAACATCCAGGATTCGCCGCTTTGCAGGTGGAAGGGCAGGATGTCAGGTGTGTTGACGAAGAAATTCGGCCGAAAGAAGTCGCGATCGGGATACGAGATCAACTCGCCGAGATACTGTTCGAGCTCGGAGCGCTGCGTGCGCCAGGTGAAGTAGGTATAGGACTGCGTGAAGCCGAGCTTGGCGAGACCCTTCATCAGTTTCGGCCGCGCGAAGGCCTCCGAAAGGAACAGCACCTCCGCATCGCGGTCCTGTACCTCGCGGATCAGCCACTCCCAGAATGCCAGCGGCTTGGTGTGCGGATTGTCGACCCGGAAGATCTTGACGCCCTGTTCGACCCAGAACAGCACCACATCGCGCAGCGCGCGCCACAGCGCCGCCGCGTCCTCGGATCCGAAATCCGGACTGACGACATCGTCCCAGCGCTGCGGCGCATGTTCGGCCGTGCGTATCGATCCGTCCGGGCGCCGTTTGAACCACTCCGGATGCTCGGTCAGCCAGGGATGATCGGGCGAGCATTGCACGGCGAAATCGAGCGCGACCTCGAGGCCGTGGGCCCGGCACGCCGCCAAGAAGGCGCGGAAATCGTCGAGCGTGCCGAGCTCCGGATGCACGGCATCGTGGCCGCCCTCCGCAGCGCCGATCGCATAGGGGCTGCCGGGATCGCCGGGCTGCGCGATGGCGGCATTGTTGCGGCCCTTGCGATGGGTCCGCCCGATCGGGTGGATCGGCGCCAGCAGCACGACGTCGAAGCCCATCGCCGTGATATCGGGCAGCCGCGCGATGCAGTCGTTGAAGGTTGCGTGCACGCCCGGTGTCCTGCCCTGGCTGCGCGGAAACATCTGGTACCAGGCGCCGCTGCGCGCCCGCGGCCGGTCCGCGATGAGGGGATAGAGCTGCGATCGTACCAGGTCGCGGCGAAACTGGCTGCCGGCCATCGCCTCCCGCAATTCGGGTGCGAGCAGCGCGCCCGGCTCGCCGGTCTGCAGGAAGATCTCGCACTGCCTGATGATGATTGCGGCCGCGGCCGGGCCACCGGCCTGCGCCCGGGTCAGCATGCCCGCGCCTTCGACGGCATCGAGCGTGTGGTCGCCGCCGTCGCGCTGCTTCTGCTCGAAGCGGTGCCGCCAGCTGGCGAATTCGTCGGTCCAGGCCTCGATCGCGAAGCTGTAGCGGCCGGGTCGGTCGGGCACGAAGGCGCCGCCCCAACGGTCATCGCTGTGCGGCGTCATCGGCGCGTGTTGCCATTCGCCGTCGCCTTCGTGCCGCCACACCAATGCCGCCGCGATCACATCATGTCCATCGCGGTAGATGTCGGCCCACACCTCGACGGGTTCACCGGCGATGCGCTTGACCGCAAAGCGGCCGCCATCAACCGATGGATAGACATCGGTAATATGAAAAGTGCTGTTGGCACTCTCGACAGGCCGGGCGGTTTTGTTCACGGTGATGCCGCCATTGAATAGGCAAATGAAGTCCCGGCGCCGGGAAGGAGGCACGCCAGACCCATATAGAAAGCCGCTCGCCGGGCAATGGTTCCCGGTGGGAACGCCGGATAGGGTAGAGCGTTGAACATCAACTATCCCTTTCCCGTATCTGTACAATTTAGCAACGATCCCAATACCGTTGCGAGCAGGCAGCGTGCCGAATGGACCTTTACGCCAAAGCCCAGACCCTGGGAATCCAGACCGAGTATATCGATGGTAGCGGTCACCGCCGTGTGACAACCCCCGAGGCGCTGACGGCGATCCTCGCGGCGTTGCCGCCCCAGACGCCGCAGCGGATGATCGCCGATCCCGTGGTCGTCAGAGGCGGCCATGGCGGACAGACGCAGCTCTCCGAGACGGCCCGGCTTCCGGTGCAATGGAAGCTCACCAACGGCACTGCGGTGCTCGCGCAAGGCGAGGCGCATGAGCGCAGTGTGACATGGCCGTCCGGCCTGCCCGAGGGCGTGCACCGGTTGCAGCTGACGGACGCATCGGGCAGCGAGGAGCTGCCGCTTCTGGTGGCGCCGGACGGCGCATTCGGCGGCGCGTTCGACCGCTGCTGGGTGATCGCGGTCCAGCTCTATGGCGTGCGGTCCGCGCGCAACTGGGGCATCGGCGACTTCACCGATCTGCAGGGCTTGCTCGAATTCGCCCATCGGCTCGGCGCCGACGGCATCGGGCTCAATCCGCTGCACGCGCTGTTCGATGATCGGCCCGGCGATTGCAGCCCATACTCGCCGAACAGCCGGCTGTTCCTCAATGCGCTCTATATCGACGTCGAGAAGGTTCCCGAATTCCGCAACGATCCGGAGACGCAGGCCGCGCTGGCGCAGCTCCGCAGCCGTGACATGGTCGACTATGTCGGTGCCGCGACGCTGAAATGGCCGGCGCTGCGTGCGGCCTTCGCGGCCTTCAAGGCCAATCCCGGCCTCGGCCGCTGGCAGGATTTCGAAGCCTATCGCAAGGAGCAGGGCGTGCTGCTGTCGCGCTTCGCCTGCTTCGAGGTGATGCGGCACAAATTCAACACGCCGTGGTGGGAATGGCCGGACGAGTGGCGGCAGCCCGATGATACGGCATGCGCGAAATTGCGCCGCGCGCGCGACACGGCCATCGAGGTCGAGTTCGTCGAATTCGTGCAATGGACCGCGGACCGGCAGCTCGGCGCCTGCCAGGCGCTCGCGCACAAGCTCGGCATGCGGGTCGGGCTCTATCTCGACGTCGCCGTCGGCGTGCAGTCGGATGGCTTCGACGCCTGGAATGAGCAGACCGCGATCTCGCGTCATCTCGGCGTCGGCGCGCCGCCGGACCCGCTCAACACCGCGGGCCAGGACTGGGGGCTTGCCGGCTTCAATGCCGCGGGCCTCGAGCAGCGCTCGTTCGAGCCGTTCAGGCAGATGCTGCGCGCCTCGATGCACCATGCCGGCGCGATCAGGCTCGATCATGCGTTCGGGCTGAAGCGGCTCTATCTGGTGCCGCGCGGATTCGGTCCGGCCAACGGCGCCTATGTGCTGATGCCGTTCGAGGCGTTGCTGGCGGCGACCGCGCAGGAGAGCACGGCAAACCGCTGCGTCGTGATCGGCGAGGATCTCGGCACCGTGCCTCCGGGCTTCCGCGAGCAGATGAACGGCTGGGGCATCTGGTCCTATCTCGTAATGATGTTCGAGACCGACGACCAGGGCCTATTCCGCAACGCCGACTACTATCTGCCGAACGCGCTGGTGACGTTCAACACGCACGACCTGTCGACCTATGCCGGCTGGCGCTCGTTCAGCGACCTCAAGACCAAGCGCGCGCTCGGGATCGATCCCGGCGAGACCGACCAGGGGCGCTGGGATGCGCTCGGCCATCTCGACGACGTGCTGCGCCGTCACGACATCCACCACAATGATTTCTATTCGGTGGTGAACTTCATGGCACGGACGCGGTCGCGGATGATGGCGGTCTCGATGGAGGATTTGCTCGGCATTGCCGAACAGCCGAACATCCCGGGCACCGTCTACGAGCATCCGAACTGGAAACGGCGGCTGCCGGTCTCGATCGAGCATCTCGCGTCGGCGATCGACATCGACGCGCTCAAGCGTGCAACCCGCGAGCGGTCGCACGCAGGCTAACGCGGAGCATGGCGCGTGGCCTCTCGTATCGAAGACTATGGACTGATCGGCGATTGCGAGACCGCAGCACTGGTCGGCCGTGACGGCTCGATCGACTGGCTGTGCTGGCCGGCGTTCGATTCCGACGCCTGCTTCGCGGCGCTGCTCGGCACGTCACGCAACGGCCGCTGGCTGCTGGCGCCCGCCGGCGAGATCAGGCAGACCTCCCGCCGCTATTGGGACGATACGCTGATCCTGGAGACGCGGTTCGAGACCGAGGACGGCGTGGTCGCGCTGATCGACTTCATGCCGCCGCGCGGCAATGCCTCCGACGTGGTCCGCCTGGTTCGTGGCATCAGTGGCCGCGTCAAGATGCACATGGAGCTGGTGATCCGCTTCGGCTTCGGGGTCGATGTCCCCTGGGTGAAGAAGAACCCGGACGGCGAGGGGCTGCTGGCGATCAGCGGGCAGGACATGACCGTGCTGCGCACCCCAGTCAAGACGTCGGGCAAGGACCTGACCACGATCGCCGATTTCGAGATCGGCGAGGGCGACACCGTGCCGTTCGTCCTGACATATGGTGCGTCGTATCAGCCGGTGCCGGAGCCGATCGACCCCGAGGCAGCGCTGAAGGACACCGAGGCATACTGGAAGGAATGGTGCAGCCGTTCCACCTATGACGGCAGCTATCGGCGCGACCTCGTGATGCGCTCGCTGATCACGCTGAAGGCGCTGACCTTCAGGCCGACCGGCGGCATCGTCGCGGCACCGACCACGTCGTTGCCGGAAAAGCTCGGCGGCGCGCGCAACTGGGACTACCGGTTCTGCTGGCTGCGCGACGCCACCTTCACGCTGCTGGCGCTGATGAATTCGGGTTACACCGAGGAGGCGGCGGCCTGGCACAATTGGCTGCTGCGGGCCGCGGCCGGCGCTCCCGCCAACATGCAGATCATGTACGGCATCCGGGGGCAGCGGCGCCTCTTGGAATGGGAAGCCGGATGGCTGCCCGGCTATGAGGGGGCGCAACCGGTCCGCGTCGGCAATGCCGCACATGCGCAGCTGCAGCTCGACGTCTACGGCGAGCTGATCGACGCCTTCCACCAGTCCCGCATGGCCAAGCTGAAGCTCGATGATGAGAGCTGGTCGCTCGAATGCACCGTCGTCGCTCATCTCGCCGACGTGTGGGACCAGCCGGATCACGGCATCTGGGAGCGCCGCGGCACTCCCAGGCACTACGTGTTCTCCAAGGTGATGTGCTGGGTCGCCTTCGATCGCGCCATCAAGAGCGCGGAGCGGTTCGGCTTCAAGGGACCGTTGGTCAAATGGCGGGTGCTGCGCGAGGCCATCCATCGCGACGTCTGCCGGCAGGGCTTCGATCCTGGTCTCAACAGCTTCGTCGAGAGCTATGGCTCAAAGCTGCTCGACGCCAGCCTGCTGCTGCTGCCGTCGGTCGGCTTCCTGCCGCCGGACGATCCGCGCATCCGCGGCACGATCGCGGCGGTCGAGCGGCACATGATGCGCGACGGGTTCGTGCTGCGGCACGATCCGCGCGAGGTGTCCGACGAAATCCAGCCGATCGAGGGTGCGTTCCTGGCTTGCAGCCTGTGGCTTGCCGACGCCCATGTGCTGGCGGGAGATCTCGACAAGGCGCAAACCGTGTTCGACCGTGTGGTGGCGGTCGCCAACGATCTCGGGCTGCTGGCGGAGGAGTTCGATTCCGGCGCCGGCCGGCAGACCGGCAACTTTCCGCAGGCGCTGACCCATATCGCGCTGATCAACACGGCGCACAATCTCAGCGCCGCCAGGGCCGACGCCGAGAAGCCGGCAGTGCAGCGGTCGACCTGATGGTGGTTTAAAGCGGGATGAGTTTTGGTTGAATCGGCTTGGCGCGGTCTTGTTTCACCTCTCCCCGTCGGGGAGAGGTCGGATTGGGCCTGGCGATGCGAAGCATCGTCCAGAGCAATCCGGGTGAGGGCTCTTGCCCTCTCGATAGACCGTAACCCCTCACCCGATTTGCTGCGCAAATCGACCTCTCCCAAGGGAGAGGTGAACCTTCGACGCCGTTCTAGCTCAACCTAATCTCATCATGCCTTAACGGCACATCGTCAGCACCGTGTCCATCGCGCGCGCGAAACCGTTGTGCTCGTTGGTTTCGGTGACATGGGTGGCGCGCGCCTTCACGTCGTCGCTGGCATTGCCCATCGCGAACGAGACGCCGCTTCGCGCGAACATCGGCAGATCGTTCTGCATGTCGCCGATCGTGGCGACATTCTCCAGCGACACGCCGAGGCGTTTCGCGATGCCCTCGACGAAGGTGCCCTTGTCGTGGCCGGGCGGGGTGACGTCCAGATAGTAGGTCTGCGAGCGGACCGCGGTCGCATCATTGCCGACCATCTGCTGCATCTCCGCCTCGCAGCGCTGCAGCAGGGGCGCATCCGAGCTCGCGCCGACGATCTTGCAGGCCTGGTCGAGATAGGGCGTGAAATCGCTGACGATGGTCGGATCATGCTTGATCGCGCGCCTTTCGTGCGCGTTGTACTCGCCGTCAGGTTTGCGCGTCAGCCAGCGGTCGTTGGTGAACAGCCAGATATCGACGCCGCGCTCGCGGAGCAAATCGATGCTGCGTTTGGCGACGGCAGGGGGGATCAAATGCTGCTCGATCGGCTTCAATTGCGGATCGACGATCGAAGAGCCGTTGAAGGCGCCGATCGGCAGCGTGATCGCGAGCGGCGCGACCAGGAAACCCATCCCGATGGTCGGCCGGCTCGAGACGATGGTGAAGCCGATACCGGCCTCATGCAGCCTGCGCACCGCGGTCATGGCGTCGTCGGTCAAGGTCTTGTCCTTGGTGAGCAGCGTTCCGTCGACGTCGGATACGACAAGAGCGATGCGGGTCATGAGCGGTCCAACCTCAGTTGACTGACAATGTCTTCGACGATGGTGTCGACCGAACGGTCGATCGCAACCGTGATCGGGCGTTCGTCGGGCGTCGGCGGCTCCAGCGTCTTGAACTGGCTGGCGAGCAGGCCCGGCGGCATGAAATGGTCCTTGCGCCCGGCGAGCCGCGTGGCGATCAGATCCTGCGTGCCGTCGAGGAAGACGATGCGGATATCGTCGCGGCCGTGCACCAGGATGTCGCGATAGGCGCGCTTCAGCGCGGAGCAGGCGATGACGGCCCGTTCGCGGACGCCGCAGGTGCGGTCGATCTCATTGGCGATGGCGCGCAGCCAGGGCCAGCGATCCTCGTCGGTGAGCGGCTGGCCGGAATGCATCTTCGCGACATTGCTCGGCGGGTGAAAACTGTCACCGTCCTCGAAGCGCCAGCCGATCCTGATCGCGAGGCGGTCGGCGATGGTGCTCTTGCCCGAGCCGGAGACGCCCATCACGACCAGTGCGCAGGGGTTTTGCCCGTCACCCAAGAAAGTCACCCAAGAAGATCATCCACGAAAGTCCTCCGGCAGCGCGGCCTGATCGATCAGCCAGACGGTTTCGCCCAGCGATCGTGCGCGGTTTGCCGGCAGGTTCTCGCCTGCGAACAGGCGCGTCAAGATCGCGCGCTTGTTTTCGCCCGCGACCTCGAACAGCATCTCGCGGCAGGAGGCGAGGGCAGGCAGGGTCAGGGAGACCCGCGGCACGAACGGCTCGACATTGGCCTTGGGCACCCCGACCACCCAGCGCTGGGTTTCCTCGACCGCGGGGAAGCCGGGAAACAGCGAGGCGGTGTGGCCATCGGGCCCGATGCCCATCAGCACCAGGTCGAACAGCGGCCGCCTCGGATCGAACTGTTCGGCGCCGTAGAAGGCCATCAGCTCGTTCTCGTACAGCGCCGCACTGACGTCGGGATCCCTGAGATCGGCGGTGTCGGTTGCGATCGGATGGACATTCGCGGCCGGGGCGCAGCGGTCGAGGAAGGCCTGGCGCGCCATGCTCATATTGTGCAGTGGGTCCTTGCGCGGCACCAGGCGCTCATCGCCGATGAACCAGTCGATGCGATCCCACGGAATCCTCCGGCGATAGTCCGGCGTCGCCAGCAGCTGGTAGAGCGCCTTGGGGCTGGAGCCGCCGGTGAGGCAGATCGCTATCCGGCCGCTGTTCTGGTCGGTCCTGGCGATCACCCGTTCGGCGGCGGTCTGCGCCAGTGCGGCCGGATCGGCGACCGTGATGATCTTGCGCTCGCCGCTCGCGGTCATGGTCAGCCCAGCTTCCGCCAGCTGCGGCCGTCGCGCGTCAATAGCGCGTTGGCGGCCTCCGGGCCTTCGCTGCCGGCCTTGTAGGGTTGCAGGCCACGCCCGCCGGCAGTCTTCCAGGCGTCGAGGAAGGGCTGCACCGCCTGCCATCCGGCCTCGACGCTGTCGGCGCGCTGGAACAGCAGATTGTCGCCGATCATGCAGTCATAGATCAGCGTCTCGTAGCCGGTCGACGGCTCGGCCTTGAAGTAGTCCTTGTAGCGGAACTTCATCTCGACGCCGTCGATGTTGATGGCCGGGCCAGGCACCTTGGTGTTGAATTGCAGCTCGATGCCTTCGGTCGGCTCGGTCGAGATGACCAGGTAGTTCTGCGACAGGCGGTCGACCGCGGTGTCGCGGAACATCGCGAACGGAGCCTGCTTGAACTTGATCGCGATCTCGGTGCGTTTGCTGGTCAGCGCCTTGCCGGTGCGCAGGTAGAACGGCACGCCGGCCCAGCGCCAATTGTCGATCGTCAGCTTCAGCGCGGCATAGGTCTCGGTCGAGCTGTCGGGCCTGACGTCCGGTGTCTTGAGAAAGTCCTCGATCTCGGTGTCGCCGATCCGGCCGCCGCGATACTGGCCGCGCACCGAATTGGACAGCGCCTCCTGCTCGCTCTGGATCTGGATCGCGCTCAGCACCTCGGCCTTCTCCGAGCGCACCGCATGGGCGTCGAAGCGCGCCGGCGGCTCCATCGTCACCAGCGACAGCAGCTGGAACAGATGGTTCGGCACCATGTCGCGCAGCGCGCCGGTGGCATCGTAGAAGCTGCCGCGATGGCCGACGCCGAGTTTCTCGTCGACGGTGATCTGGATGTGGTCGATATGGTTGCGGTTCCAGATCGGCTCGAACATGCCGTTGGCAAAGCGCAGCACCAAAATGTTCTGGACGGTTTCCTTGCCGAGGTAATGGTCGATCCGGTAGATCTGGTGCTCGTCCATCAGCTTGAGCAGCGCGGCATTCAGCGCCCTGGCCGACGCCAGATCGGTGCCGAACGGTTTTTCGATGATCAGCCGCCGCCAGGCGCCGTTCTCCTCCAGCATGCGAGTGCGTCCGAGCTGCTCGCTGATCGGCAGGAAGGCGCTTGGCGGGGTCGCGAGATAGAACAGCCGGTTGCCGCCGGTGTCGCGCGCCTTCTCGAGCTTGTCGAGCCGTGCGTTCATGGCATCGAACGAGGCGGGATCGCGCGGATCGGCCTCGATCGCGGTGACGCATTCAAACAGCCGCTTCGCGATCGCCTCGTCGACGGGGCGGGTGGCGAACTTGCGTAGCCCCTGCATCAGGCTGTCGGTCAGCTGCTCGCTCGACATGCCCTTGCGGACAATGCCGACGACGCAGAATTTCTCCGGCAGCAGATTGCCGGCGGCGAGATTGTAGAGTGCCGGGATGACCAGCCGGTGTGTCAGATCACCGGTGGCGCCGAAGATGATGAAGGAGCAAGGATCTGGTTTCTTCTGCACGTGACCTTCCGCGGTTCGATTTAAGCCTTCTTCGGCGGCTCCTTGTGGCCGCCAAACCCTGCGCGCATCGCCGAGAGGATCTTCTCGGCGAAGGTGTGGTCCTTGCGCGAGCGGAAGCGGGTGTAGAGCGCCGCCGTCAGCACCTCGGCCGGCACCGCCTCGTCGACCGCGGCGTTGACGGTCCAGCGGCCTTCGCCGGAATCCTCGACAAAGCCGGAGTAGTTGTCGAGCGTGTGGTTCTGTGCCAGCGCCGAGGCGGTGAGGTCGAGCAGCCAGGACGGGATCACGCTGCCGCGCCGCCAGACTTCGGCGATGTCGGCGATGTCGAGATCGAAGCGATGCTCCGCCGGCAGCGCCTCGATATTGGCGTTCTTCAGGATGTCGAAGCCTTCGGCATAGGCCTGCATCAGGCCGTATTCGATGCCGTTATGGATCATCTTGACGAAGTGCCCGGCGCCGATCGGACCGGCGTGGATGTAGCCCTGTTCGATCCTGACATCGCGGCCCTCGCGGCCGGAGGTGCGCGGGATGTCGCCGATGCCGGGTGCCAGCGTCTTGAAGATCGGATCGAGCCGGTCGACGACGGGCTTGTCGCCGCCGATCATCATGCAGTAACCGCGCTCGATGCCCCAGATGCCGCCGCTGGTGCCGACGTCGACATAGTGCAGTCCACGCTCCCGCAGCGCCTTGCCGCGGCGGACGTCGTCCTGCCAGAAGGTGTTGCCGCCGTCGATGATGACGTCGCCGGGCTGCATCAGCTTCGACAGCGCCTCGATGGTGGCTTCGGTGATCTTGCCGGCCGGCAGCATCACCCAGGCGGTGCGCGGCGCTTCCAGCTTGAGGACGAAATCCTCCAGCGACGAGGAACCGGTGGCGTTGTCGGCGACGAGCGCCGCGACCGCCTTCGGATCCTTGTCGTAGACCACGGTGGTGTGACCCTGGGTCATAAGGCGGCGGACGATGTTGCCGCCCATCCGCCCGAGGCCGATCATGCCGAGTTGCATTGCCCGCCTCCGTCAGTTCAGTGCGGCCGAGATTGCGGCATCGAGTGCCGCAAGCCCGGAGGTGAGGTCGCCCTTGAGGTGAACGCGCAGCGCCCGCCGGCCGCGCTCGGTGAGCACGTCGAAATCACCGCGCGCCTGGGCCGACTTGATCACGCCGAAGCTCGCCTTCTGGCCGGGTACGGCCAAATCCTTGCTGTCGTCGGTCGTGACCTGCAGGAACACACCGCTGTCGGGCCCGCCCTTGTAGGCCTGTCCGGTCGAATGCAGAAAGCGCGGGCCGAATTCGGCGCAGGTCGCAAGGTGTTTTGCGTCGCGTACCTTGAGCCGCATCGCCTGCATGGCGTCGATGGTGTCGCCATCGCGCTCGATGTAGGCGAGCAGGGCGAGATAGTCGCCACGGCCGGAGCGCGACAGGTGGGCCTTGATCCAGGAATTGAGATCGCCATTGGCGCCGGCCTTGCGCAGCTCCTCGGCGTTCTGCGCGTCGGTATAGAGATCGACGTCGGCTCCCGACACCACCGGCTGCTCGGCCGGCAGCGATCCGGTCTTCTCGAACGCCGCGGTCAGCTCGCGCGTCTTGATCTTGGCGGCCTCGACGTCGGGCTGGTTGAACGGGTTGATGCCGAGGATCGAGCCTGCCACCGCGGTTGCGATCTCGAACCGGAAGAACTCCTGGCCGATATGGTCGATCGATTTCATCACGATGCGAACCACGGGATGGCCGGCGGCTTCGAGCGCGGCGAGCTTGGCCTCATGCGCGGCATCGGTCTCGCCCTCGGTGCGGAGGTCGACGAAGAAGCGGTCGTTGCCGTAGACCGCGGCGTCGCCGATGGTCTCGCCCTCGATCGGGATCAGGCCCTTGCCGTCCTTGCCGGTCGATTCCGCGATCAGCTGCTCGGCCCAGGCGCCGAAATCGGCGACGTCCGGGGAGGCGAAGATCGTCACCTTGTCGCGGCCTTCGAGCCCGGCGAGGCCCATCGCCAGCCCGAGCTGGACGCCCGGGTTTTCCTGCGGCGGCACGTCGGCGCCGCAGGAGCGCACCATGGCGAGCGTATGGCCGAGCAGGCTGCGGACGTCGATGCCCGCGGCCGCGGCCGGCACCAGGCCGAACGGCGACAGCACGGAATAGCGGCCGCCGATCGCAGGGTCGCCGTAGAAGATGCGGGCAAAGCCTTGCTTGATCGCGACCTTCTGCAGCGACGAGCCGGGATCGGTCACCGCGATGAAGCGATGGCCGGCCTTGTCCTTGCCGATCGCCTTGGCGACCCGGTCGAAGAAATAGTCCTTCATCACGTTCGGCTCGGTGGTGCCGCCGGATTTGGAGGAGACGATGAACAGCGTCTTGGCGATGTCGACATACTCCTCCATCGCGCGCACCTGCGCCGGATCGGTGGAGTCGAGCACATGCAGCCGCGGGAAGCCGGACTTGTGCGGGAAGGTTTGCGCCAGCACCTCCGGCCCGAGGCTCGATCCGCCCATGCCGAGCACGACGGCGTCGGTGAAGTTCTGTCCCTTCACGCGCTTGGCGAAATCCTCGTAGTCGGCGACGTCGGCGGTCGCAGCGCTGGTCAGCCAGCCCAGCCATTTGTCCTCGTCATCGTCGGTCCAGACCGACTTGTCCTTGTGCCAGAGCCTTCGGATCTTGGCCGATGTGCGCCACTCCTCGGTGCTTTTCTCGACCGCCTTCTCGATGCCGGCGCCGAGCGCAAGCTTCTGGTGGTCGATGCCGCCGCCGAGCGAGGTCGCGCGCTTGTGGGCGACCGCGCCGTACAGCTTGTCGGCGGCGTCGGCGAACAGCTTGACGCCGTCCTTGACCAGCTCCTCGGTGATCGCATCGAGCGAGATGCCGGACCTCTCCAGCTCTTCCAGAACGTGGCGGGCGTCCTCGACATTCTCCTCGAGGCTGTCGCGGACCTTGCCGTGGTCGCGGAAGGCATCGAGCGTCGCCGGCGGCACGGTGTTGACGGTGTCGGGGCCGATCAGCTCCTCGACATAGAGCACGTCGCTGTAGTCCTTGTTCTTGGTGCCGGTCGACGCCCACAGCAACCGCTGCGGCTTGGCGCCCTTGGCCGTGAGCTTGTCCCAGCGCGGACCGGAGAACAGGCGCTTGTAGTCCTGGTAGGCGAGCTTTGCATTGGCGATCGCGACCTTGCCCTTCAGGGCGGCGAGCCGCTCCTTCTCGGACGGGTCGTTGGCGCGTGCGATCTTCTCGTCGAGCTGCTTGTCGACGGCAGAATCGATGCGGCTGACGAAGAAGCTGGCGACGCTCGCGACATGGGAGGGATCGCCGCCCTTGGCGACGTACTTCTCCAGGCCCTTGAGATAGGCTTCCGCGACCTGGCGATAGACCTTCTGCGAAAACAGCAGCGTGATGTTGATGCTGATGCCTTCGCCGATCAGATACTCGATCGCGGGCAGGCCCTCCGGCGTCGCCGGCACCTTGACCATCAGGTTCTTGCGGTGGACGTCCTTCCAGAGCCGCTCGGCTTCCGCGATCGTGCCCTTGGTGTCCATCGCCAGATAGGGCGACACTTCGAGGCTGACGAAGCCGTCGCCGCCATGGCTCTGGTCGTAGACCGGGCGCAGCACGTCGGCGGCATGTTGGATATCCACGACGGCAAGGTGTTCGAACAGGTCGGCGACCGAGCGGTCGCCCTTCTTGAGGGCCTGGCCGATCGCCCCGTCATACTCGTCCGAGCTGCCGATCGCCTTCTCGAAGATCGAGGGGTTTGACGTCACGCCTTTGACGCCGTCGGTCTCGATCAGCCGCTTCAGGTCGCCGTTGGCGACGAAGCCGCGGGCAAGGAAGTCCAGCCAGACGGCCTGGCGGTGATTTTCGAGTGCTTTGACGGGGTTCATGGGTGCCTGTTCTCGTTCGATCGAGGGTCGATTTTTGGGTTCCCGGGCAGCTTTCGGGGGCGGAGGCGGATTGTCAACATGACTGGGGGCCCGGGCGGAATATCAGCATTCCCAAGGGATAACGCCATTCACAACAGTTCGATCCCCTCGGACGCGGGTGCGAGCAGACCCCGATCTCGGCACATTTTTATGACGCGTTGCGGGCGCGCGGCCGCGCGTCAGGGCCGCAGGTAGAGGTAGCCCTGGGATTGCAGCTCGGCGAGGCGGACCACGCCGCCGCGCTCGGCGGCGACGAAGCCCGGGAGCAGGTCGGCGAGGGTGATGTTCTGCGATTTCATGGTGTTGCCGCAGGCGGCGAGCTCGATCCCGTCCTTCCTGAACTGCCCGACATGCTTCGACAGGTCGGGATTGGCGGTCGCCGAATGGAACGCTTTCAGCGCCTGGCCATGCACCACGAGCGCGATCGTCACATTGCCGGGACCGCCGACGCCGTCGAGATGGTTCTGGATGCTGCCGATCACGAAATTGACCTTGCCGAGGTCGTCGAGGTGATAGACCACCTTCAGCTTTCCCGGTGGTGGGGTCTCAGTAGCGGCGTTCGCCCGTGACGTTGCGAGGGCAGCGCCGATCGCCGAGAGCGTGCCCCACAGGATGCTGCGTCGGTGCATGGCGTCCCTCGCGCAATGATTGTCGACCGGCGCAAAACCTATCACTTGTGGCGGAGCGCAGCGAGTTCCTTGCGGTCGGTCACAAGTTCGGCGCATTCGCTCAAGTCCGCACGATCGACGCGAAATATCTTGTCGTCGGCGCCGGCGAGCAGCGCCTCGCCCGCATCGTCGTCGGGCTTGTTGCGATTCCACACCACGATGCGGCCAAGGCGCGCGATCGCGGATTTGTCGTCCTTCGACAGCGCCACGGTGATACCGCCGCCCTCACAATCCACGCTGCATTCGAAGCGTATCTCGTGTCCGGTTTCGGTCGCGAGCGCGTGGTTGCAGTAGCCGCTGGAGTCGAAATTGCCGGGGCGGTGGCGGTAACTGACGCCAAGCCGGAACGAGTAGTTGGTGGCTTTGTCCTCCGGCGCATCCTCGCCGGCGACGAGCAGCTTCATCGCGCTGACCTTCTGCTTCGGATGCTGCGCCAGATGATTTGCATCGTATCGCCGCACGAAGCAGGCATAGGCTTTCGCGCCGGGCGGGCCTGCGAACATCCTGTTGTCGAAGGCGGCCGCCTTGGCCTTGTCGACGCCTTCCTGCGCCTGAACGGTTAACGCCGCGCCGGCGCAGGCTGCGGCGACAAGTGCGACAACAAGGAACGTCTGCTTCATGACCGCCTCGGGAATAGCCCGCGCCTCCAAGGTGTCATCTTTAATGCGCGGCAATGGTGCCGCGTGGAACTGCGCGGGCTCGTTGCCTTAGTCGCGGCGACAAGGAGGCACGTTCAACCTCGTCTGACAGATTGTTCATGCGAGTCTGTGACGTGCGCATCTTGACGCCAAGGCTGGACAGTCACACCTTTTCAGGGAGGCCAACGTTCATCGCCGGACGGGGAAGTTGCCCCGCTTGGATGTCCGCTTCGGAGCCTGGGCCCCGGTAAACCACGGATGTGGCGAGGGGGTTACAGACACCAAAAACAAGGGGATATTGATGAACCATTAAGCTTCCTGCCTGTTGATAAGGCAGAGGCTGCACGCGCCGTGCATTGCCGAAATGAGTCGGTCGAGTGTCCAATGGACCCAGCGTGCCGACGCTGATTCGATCCTAGGACGCTCTGGTTACGACTCGTGTCAGTCGTGCGGCGATACATATCGTGGAGAGAGGGATCATGTACAACGATTCTTTGTTCAACGCCTTCGCAAGGTCGTTTGAAGCGCGAAGCCAGACCGACATGTCGATGGCCGAGTATTTGGAGTCGTGTCGAAGTGACCCGATGCGATACGCCAATGCGGCCGAGCGGTTATTAGCGGCAATCGGTGAGCCCCAGATGATCGACACGGCCAAGGACCCACGCCTTGGCCGTATCTTTTTGAACCGTACGATCAGGTCGTATCCAGCCTTCGCCGGCTTCTTCGGCATGGAGGACACGATCGAACGCCTCGTCGGCTTCTTCCGTCACGCCGCACAGGGCCTCGAAGAGCGCAAGCAGATCCTCTATTTGCTCGGACCGGTCGGTGGCGGCAAGTCGTCGCTCGCCGAGCGCATCAAGGCGCTGATGGAAATCCATCCGATCTACGTGCTGAAGGCGGGTGACGAGCTGTCGCCGGTGTTCGAGAGCCCGCTCGGGCTGTTCGACCCCGAGCAGCTCGGACCGATGATCGAGGAGAAGTACGGCATTCCGCGCCGCAGGCTCAGCGGGCTTATGTCGCCCTGGGCCTACAAGCGGCTCGAAGCCTTCGGCGGCGACATCTCGCAATTCCGCGTCGCGCGCATCCAGCCCTCCCGGCTGCGCCAGATCGCGGTCGCCAAGACCGAGCCTGGTGACGAGAACAACCAGGACATCTCCTCGCTGGTCGGCAAGGTCGACATCCGCAAGCTCGAGACCTACGCCCAGAACGACCCCGACGCCTACAGCTATTCCGGCGGCCTCAACCGCGCCAACCAGGGCGTGCTCGAGTTCGTCGAAATGTTCAAGGCGCCGATCAAGATGCTGCACCCGCTGCTGACGGCGACGCAGGAGGGCAACTACATCGGCACCGAGAACATCGGTGCGATCCCGTTCACCGGCATCATCCTCGCGCATTCCAACGAAGCCGAGTGGCAGAGCTTCAAGACCAACAAGAACAACGAGGCCTTCATCGACCGCATCTGCGTCATCAAGGTCCCGTACGTTCTGCGGGTGACCGAGGAGCAGAAGATCTACGAGAAGCTGATCCAGACCTCCGAACTCGCCGCCGCGCCATGCGCTCCGGCGACGCTGGAGACGATGGCGCGCTTTTCGGTGATGTCGCGGCTGCGCAAGCACGAGAACTCGACGCTGTTCGGCAAGATGCGGGTCTATGACGGCGAGAGCCTGAAGGAATCCGACCCGAAGGCACGCAGCGTCCAGGAGTACAAGGACGCGGCCGGCGTCGACGAGGGCATGGACGGCGTATCCACCCGCTTTGCCTTCAAGGTGCTGGCCTCGACCTTCAACCATGACACCACCGAGGTCGGCGCCGATGCGGTGCACCTGATGTATGTGCTGGAGCAGGCGATCCGCCGCGAGCAGCTGCCTGACGAGACCGAGAAGCGCTATCTCGAATTCATCAAGGCCGATCTCGCGCCGCGCTACGCCGAGTTCATCGGCAACGAGATCCAGAAGGCCTATCTGGAATCCTACGCCGACTACGGCCAGAACCTGTTCGACCGCTATGTCGACTACGCCGATGCCTGGATCGAGGATCAGGACTTCAAGGATCCCGACACCGGCCAGCTGATGAACCGCGAACTCCTGAACCAGGAGCTGACCAAGATCGAGAAGCCGGCCGGCATCGCCAACCCGAAGGACTTCCGCAACGAGGTCGTCAAGTTCTCGCTGCGTTCGCGGGCGCACAACAATGGCAAGAACCCGAGCTGGACCTCCTACGAAAAGGTTCGCGACGTGATCGAGAAGCGGATATTCTCGCAGGTCGAGGATCTGCTTCCGGTGATCTCGTTCGGTTCGAAGAAGGACGGCGAGACCGAGAAGAAGCACGGCGAGTTCGTCGAGCGGATGGTGGAGCGCGGTTATACCGAGCGCCAGGTCCGTCGGCTCGTCGAGTGGTACATGCGGGTGAAGCAGGCCGGCTAGTGCGCGATCCGGAAAGCCGGCAGCGGCTTTCCGTCTCGTTCGGTCCCGTCCAATAAGAATGCGATGCGACATGATCGCATCCGGCGCGAGGCAGATGCAACGTGGTCATGCATATCGTCGATCGGCGGTTGAACCCGGGTAGCAAGAGCCTGGAGAACCGGCAGCGCTTCCTGCGGCGCGCCAAGGCGCTGGTGCAGGGAGCTGTCAAGAAGTCGTCGCAGGACCGGGACATCAAGGATGTCCTGGAGGGCGGCGAGGTGACGATCCCGCTGGACGGCATGGACGAGCCGCGGTTCCGGCGCGAGGGCGGCACGCGCGACATGGTGCTGCCCGGCAACAAGAAGTTCGTCGAGGGCGACTGGCTGCAGCGGCCGAACCAGAGCGGTGCCAAGGGCTCCGGCGCTGGCGAGGGCGACAGCGAGGACGCCTTCCGCTTCGTGCTCAGCCGCGAGGAGTTCGTCGACCTTTTCCTCGACGACCTCGAATTGCCCGACCTTGAAAAGCGCAAGCTCGCGGAAACCGAGAGCGAGGGCCTCCGGCGCGCGGGTTATGCGACATCGGGCTCGCCCGCCAACATCTCGATCAGCCGCACGGTGAGCCGGGCGCTGGCGCGGCGTGTGGCGCTGCGCCGGCCGCGCAAGGACGAGATCGAGACGCTCGAGGCCGAGCTTGCGGAATGCGAGGACGATACGCGCCGCCGCGAACTGCTGGCGCTGCTCGAAGCGCTGAAGGCCAAAGTCAAGCGCATCCCGTTCATCGATCCGATCGACATCCGCTACCGCCGCTTCGAGACGGTGCCGAAGCCGGTGGCGCAGGCCGTGATGTTCTGCCTGATGGACGTCTCAGGCTCGATGTCCGAGCACATGAAGGATCTGGCAAAGCGGTTCTACATGCTGCTCTACGTGTTCCTGAAGCGGCGCTACAAGCATGTCGAGATCGTGTTCATCCGGCACACCGACCGCGCCGAGGAAGTGGATGAGGATACGTTCTTCCATGGACCGGCGTCCGGCGGCACGCTGGTGTCGAGCGCGCTGGTTGCGATGAACGACATCGTCCGCACCCGCTTCCGTCCCGCCGACTGGAACATCTATGCGGCCCAGGCTTCGGACGGCGATAACATGACGTCCGACAGCGGGGTGACCGGGCATCTCCTGACTGACAAGATCCTGCCGGTCTGCCAGTTCTTCGCCTATCTCGAGGTCGGCGAAGCCGCCAACTACACCTTCGACATGCCCGACTCCTCGCTGTGGACGCTCTATGAGCGGCTGCGCAACGAGGGCGCGCCGCTGTCGATGCGCAAGGTGAGCGAGCGCGGGGAGATCTTCCCGGTGTTCCAGGACCTGTTCAAGCGCCGCAGCAAGCAGCAGGAAAGGGTTTAGCGTAATGGGTTCTTCCGACGGACGGCTGTTCGAGGGTGCCGACTGGGATTTCCAGACGCTGCAGCGGGTCCACGACGCCTGCGAGCAGGTCGCGCGCAAGGAACTCGGGCTCGACGTCTATCCCAACCAGATCGAGGTGATCACCGCCGAGCAGATGCTCGACGCCTATTCCTCGGTCGGCATGCCGCTGTTCTACAAGCACTGGTCGTTCGGCAAGCAGTTCGCCTTCCAGGAAGCCTCCTATCGCAAGGGCCTGATGGGCCTCGCCTATGAGATCGTGATCAATTCCTCGCCGTGCATTTCCTATCTGATGGAGGAGAACACGGCGACGATGCAGACGCTCGTGATCGCTCACGCGGCGTTCGGGCATAATCACTTCTTCAAGAACAACTACCTGTTCAAGCAGTGGACCGACGCCGACGGCATCCTCGACTATCTCGAATTCGCCAAGGGCTACATCGCGGTCTGCGAGGACCGCCATGGCCGCGAGACGGTGGAGAGGACGATCGATGCCGCGCATGCGCTGATGTCGCATGGTGTCGACCGCTATCCCGGCAAGAAGACGCTCGACCTGCGGGCCGAGGAGAAGCGCGCCGGCGAGCGACGGCAGCACGAGGAAAGCGTGTTCAACGATCTGTGGCGGACGGTGCCGAACACCAAGGCCAAGAGCAAGGCCACGCTCACCGCCGAGCGCCGCCACGCGCTGCTTGGTTTGCCGCAGGAGAACATCCTCTACTTCCTGGAGAAGACCGCGCCGCGTCTCGCACCCTGGCAGCGCGAGCTCATTCGCATCGTGCGCCACATCGCGCAGTACTTCTATCCGCAGGGCCAGACCAAGGTGATGAACGAGGGCACCGCGACCTACGTCCATTACCGCATCATGAGCCGGCTGCACCAGCAGGGCCGGCTCACCGACGGCAATTTCCTCGAATTCCTGCAGTCGCACACCAATGTGGTGTTTCAGCCCGAGTTCGATGATCGCCGCTATTCCGGCTTCAATCCATACGCGCTCGGCTTTGCCATGATGCAGGACATCGAGCGGATCGTGAAGACTCCGGAGGACGAGGACCGCGCCTGGTTCCCCGATATCGCCGGCAAGGGCGACGTCGAGGGCGTACTGCGCGAGATCTGGAGCAACTACCGCGACGAGAGCTTCATCAACCAGTTCCTCTCACCGGCGCTGATCCGGCGCTTCCGCATGTTCCATCTGCACGACGACCCGGCCGAAAGCCAGGGCATCAAGGTCGATGCGATCCATGACGAGCGTGGCTACCGCAGGGTGCGCCGCGAGCTGGCGCGGCAATACGACGTCGGCTTCGTCGACGCCAATATCGAGGTCGTGGATGTCGATCTCGACGGCGATCGCCGCCTGATGCTGCGTCACACCACCGTGAAGGGCGCGCAGCTCAACGAGACCGACGCGCGCCGCGTGCTGCAGCATCTCGCCGATCTCTGGTCCTACGACGTCGCACTCACCGAACTCGACGGCACCGACAAGGTGCTGAAGGAATACGTCGTCAGCCCGCGCGCGGCTGCGGTCGCTGCCTGAGGCGTGCGCTCACGCAGCGATCAGTGCGCGGTGACCGTCGCGCGGAATGCGAGTCTTGCTTGGTGAACCTTCGCGTCCGTCGAAGGTTCGCATCATGAACATCCCGGCAACATTCCGATATTGAAAGCGCATCATGTTCCACGCGCGAACGTGATTGCCGGCATGCGTAAATCTCATTGCAGTCTTCTTGGCGATTGCCTGCGCGGGCGCGATTGATAATGTGCGCCGCGTCAAGAAAACCAAGAAAAGGATATGCTCTTGTCAACTCGCTCCCGCCTGGCGGGCTTTCTCACCTTCACTGCGCTCACGGCCTCGTCGATCTCGCCGTCCGTTGCCGCCGATTCCGCGATCAGAATAGGAAACACTGCGCCCTATAGCGGCCCGGCATCCGCCTACGGCACGATCGCACGTGCCGAAGCCGCGTACTTCCAGATGCTCAACGATCAGGGCGGCATCAGCGGCCGCAAGATCGACTTCGAGAGTCTCGACGACGCCTATTCGCCGTCGAAGACCGTCGAGCAGACCCGCAAGCTCGTCGAGCAGGACGAGGTGCTCGCGATCTTCAGCGCGGTCGGCACCGCACCCAACATCTCGGTGCAGAAATATCTCAACATCAAGCACGTGCCCCAGCTGTTCGTGTCCTCGGGCGCGACGCGCTGGAACGATCCGAAGCAGTTCCCGTGGACGGTCGGTTTCAATCCGACCTACGAGCTCGAAGGCCGGCTCTATGCAAAGTACATCCTGAAGACCAAGCCGGACGCGAAGATCGCCGTGATCACGCCGAACGAAGACGCCGGCAAGGACTATCTCAGGGGCTTCAAGGACGGGCTCGGCGAGCATGTCGGCCAGATCGTTGCGGAGACCACGTATCTCACGACCGATCCGACCATCGATTCCCAGATGGTGACGATGCGAGAGTCCGGTGCCGACGTGTTCTTCGCCGAAGCAACGCCGAAATTCGCGGCCCAGGCGCTGCGCAAGGCGGCGAGCATGGGCTGGAAGCCGCTCACGATTCTGCCGACCGTCTCCAACTCCGTCTCTGCGGTGCTTGAGCCGGCGGGGCTCGAGAACGTCATCGGTGTCGTCACCGGGCTCTATCTGAAGGACCCGACCGATCCGCGCTGGGCCGACGATCCGGCGCAGAAGGAGTTCTCGGCCTGGATGAAGAAATATCAGCCGAATGCGAGCCCGGGCGACCTCTTCAACGTGCAGGGCTATACCGTCGCGCAGGTCATGACGGCGGTGCTGAAGAACTGCAACGGCGATTTCAGCCGCGACAACATCATCAAGCAGGCGACCAATCTGAAGGCGCTCGAACTGCCGATGCTGCTGCCGGGCATCAAGGTGCAGACCGAGCCCGACAACGTGACGCCGATCCGCCAGATCCAGATGGCGCGGTTCGACGGCAAGTCCTGGGCGCTGTTCGGTGACGTGTTGAGTGACAAGTAGCTCCAAACGGAAATCGGGCCCCTTGGCAGTGCCAAGAGGCCCGATTCGAAGCCAAATTGAATGTCAGCGTAGGCTGGCGTTGATCTTGTCCAGCACCGCCGAGCCGGGGCACAGCGCCTTCTCGTCCAGCGTGTTGAGCGGCGTCTCGACGGTGTCGAGATGGGTGTGCAGATCCTCGGCGTCGGGATCGACATAAAGCAGCCCGGTGACGATCTGGCCCTTGGCCGCATGCTTCTGCAGGAAGGTCATCGCGCCCAGCCGATCATGCGGATCGTAGTCGGCGTCGAGCTTGCGCAGCGCGAGCCGCGTGCCGTCATGCTGCTCGACCACCTGCACGGTGCCGGGCGCGTAATCGACGCTGATCGGCTCGCGGCCGACCAGCACGTCGAGACGGTTCACCGCGTCGTTGTGCTCGCGGACATAGTCGAAGCTCTTGGTCGACCCGGCGTGGTTGTTGAAGGCGATGCAGGGGCTGATCACGTCGATGAAGGACGCGCCCTTGTGGCGGATCGCAGCGGCAATCAAGGGAACCAATTGCGTCTTGTCGCCGGAGAAGCTGCGCGCGACGAAGGTGGCGCCAAGCTGCAGTGCGATCGCAACCAGGTCGATCGCGTTGTCGGTGTTGGTGACGCCCTTCTTGGACTTCGAGCCGCGGTCGGCGGTGGCCGAGAACTGGCCCTTGGTCAAGCCGTACACGCCGTTGTTCTCGACGATGTAGGTCATGTTGACGGCGCGCCGGATCGAATGCGCGAACTGGCCGAAGCCGATCGAGGCGCTGTCGCCGTCGCCGGAGACGCCGAGATAGATCAGGTCGCGGTTGGCGAGATTGGCGCCGGTCAGGACCGACGGCATGCGGCCATGCACCGAGTTGAAGCCGTGCGAATTGCCGAGGAAATAGTCCGGCGTCTTCGACGAGCAGCCGATGCCGGAAATCTTCGCCACCCGGTGCGGCTCGATCGAGAGCTCGTAGCAGGCTTCGATGATCGAGGCGGTGATCGAATCGTGGCCGCAGCCGGCGCACAGGGTCGAGATCTTCCCCTCGTAGTCGCGATGGGTATAGCCCAGCTCGTTCTTCTTCAGGCCGGGATGATGAAACTTCGGCTTTGCAATGTAGGTCATGACAACACCTGCGCTCCCCGCCACGTCATGGCCGGGCTTGTCCCGGCCATCCACGTCTTGGCCAGGAGAAAGAAAGTCGTGGATGCCCGGGACAAGCCCGGGCATGACGCCGGAGAGATCAGATGATCAATCATGTCACGGCCTTGCGGAGAGGGGTCACCTTGAGATGATCCTGATGGTCGGCGATCGCGTTGGCGATGAAGCGCGCGGTGATCGGCGTGCCGTCGTAGTGCAGGATCGGCACCAGCCGCACCGGGTCGATGCCGTTCTCGTTGACGATCAGCTGACGGAGCTGCGCGTCGCGGTTCTGCTCGACCACGTAGACGAAGTCGTGATCGGCGATGAAGCTCGCGACGCTGGAGTGGAACGGGAAGGCGCGGATGCGCATGCGGTCGAGCTGATGGCCGCGTGCCTCCAAAATCCCGATCGCCTCGTCCATCGCGGGCGAGGTCGAGCCGAAATACAGCACGCCATACTTGGTCGGCTTCGCCGCATTGGCCTGCAGCGGCCGCGGCACCATGTCCTGCGCGGTCTCGAACTTGCGCACCAGGCGCTGCATGTTGTCGGCGTAAACAGCGCCTTCCTCGGAATACCGCGCGTAGCGGTCGCGCGAGGTGCCGCGCGTGAAGTAGGAGCCCTTGGTCGGATGCGTGCCGGGATAGGTGCGATAGGGGATGCCGTCGCCGTCGACGTCGAGATAACGGCCGAAGTCGCGGCCTTCCTCGAGCATCTCCGCCGTCATCACCTTGCCGCGGTCGTATTGCTTGGCGTCGTCCCACTTCAGCGGGCGGCACAGCCGATGATTCATGCCGATGTCGAGATCGAGCATCAGGAAGATCGTGGTCTGCAATCGCTCGGCGAGATCGAAGGCGGCGGCGGCGAACTCGAACGCTTCCGCCGGGTCCTCCGGGAACAGCAGCACGTGCTTGGTGTCGCCATGCGAGGCATAGGCGCAGGCGATCACGTCGCATTGCTGGGTGCGGGTCGGCATGCCGGTCGAGGGGCCGGCGCGCTGGATGTTCATGATCACGGCCGGGATCTCGGCGAAGTACGACAGGCCGATGAACTCGGTCATCAGCGAAATGCCGGGACCGGAGGTCGCGGTGAAGGCCCGCGCGCCGTTCCAGGACGCGCCGATCACGATGCCGATCGAGGCGAGCTCGTCCTCGCCCTGCACGATGGCGTATTTCGCCTTGCCGGTCTCGGGATCGTGACGGTACTTCTGGCAGTGGCTGGTGAAGGCTTCCGCCACCGACGATGATGGCGTGATCGGATACCAGGCGCACACGGTGGCGCCGCCATAGACGGCGCCGAGCGCAGCCGCGCTGTTGCCTTCCACGAAGATGCGGTCGCCGACCTTGTCGGACTTCTTGACCCGGAGCCCGATCGGGCATTTCAGGTTCTGCAGCGCCCAGTCGCGGCCGAGATGCAGCGCATGGACGTTGGAGGAGAGCAGCTTCTCCTTGCCCTTGTACTGCTCGCCGATCAGCTGCTCGACCAGCTTGGGATCGAGGTCGAGCAGCGCGCAGAGCGCGCCGAGATAGATGATGTTCTTGAACAGCTGGCGCTGCCGTGGATCGGTATAGGTCGAGTTGGTGATCGCGGTCAGCGGCACGCCGATGACGGTGATGTCCTCGCGGAATTTCGACGTCGGCATCGGCTTGGTCGAATCGTAGAACAGGTAGCCGCCGGGCTCGATCGAGGCGACGTCCTTGTCCCAGGTCTGCGGGTTCATCGCCACCATCATGTCGACGCCGCCGCGGGCGCCGAGATGGCCGTCCTCGGTGACGCGCACTTCATACCAGGTTGGCAGGCCCTGGATGTTGGACGGGAAGATGTTGCGTGGCGAGACCGGCACGCCGTGACGCAGGATCGAGCGCGCGAATAGTTCGTTGGCGGAGGCCGAGCCCGAACCGTTGACGTTGGCGAAGCGGACGACGAAGTCGTTTACGCTGCTGATCGGGCTTTGGACTGACATGTTGATCCCGCTTGAACCATATCGATGAGGTACTTCTGCATGTCCCAGGCGCCGGTCGGGCAGCGCTCGGCACACAGTCCGCAATGCAGGCAGACGTCTTCGTCTTTCACCATGACGCGGCCGGTCTTCAGGTCACCGGAGACGTAGAGCGCCTGGTCGTGATGCGGCGAGGGGGCCTTCAGGCGCTGCCGCACATCATCCTCTTCACCGTTCTCGGTGAAGGTGATGCAGTCCATCGGACAGATGTCGACGCAGGCGTCGCATTCGATGCAAAGCGGCGCGGAGAACACCGTCTGCACGTCGCAATTCAGGCAGCGCTCCGCCTCGCCGAGCGCGAGCTTGAGATCGTAACCCAACTCGACCTCGGCGCGGATGTCCTTCAGCGCGATGACCTTGTCGCGATGCGGCACCTTGAAGCGCTTGTCGGTGGAGATGTCGTTGTCGTAGCTCCACTCGTGGATGCCCATCTTCTGCGAGGAGATCTGCACCTCGGGCAGCGGACGCTCGTTGATGTCCTCGCCGGACAGCATCCGGTGGATCGACAGCGCGGCGTCATGGCCGTGCGCCACCGCCCAGATGATGTTCTTCGGCCCGAACGCCGCGTCGCCGCCGAAGAACACCTTCGGATTGGTCGAGACGAACGTCTTGGGATCGACCTTCGGCATGTGCCACTTGTCGAATTCGATGCCGCAATCGGCTTCGATCCAGGGAAATGCATTCTCCTGGCCGACCGCAACGAGCACATCGTCGCAGGACACGGTCTCGTCAGGCTCGCCCGAGGGCACCAGATTGCGCCGGCCCTTGGCGTCGTATTCGGCCTTCACCTTCTGGAAGGTGACGCCAATCAGCTTGCCGGCCACATGCTTGAATGCCACCGGCACCATGTAGTTGAGGATCGGGATGTCCTCGTGAAGCGCGTCTTCCTTCTCCCACGGCGAGGCCTTCATTTCCTCGAAGCCGGAGCGGACGATCACCTTGACGCTCTCGCCGCCGAGGCGGCGCGCAGTACGGCAGCAATCCATCGCGGTGTTGCCGCCGCCGAGCACGATGACGCGGCGGCCGATCTTGTCGACATGGCCGAACGACACGTTGGACAGCCACTCGATGCCGATATGGATGTTGGCGGCGGCTTCCTTGCGGCCTGGAATGTCGAGCTCGCGGCCGCGCGGCGCGCCGCTTCCGACAAAGATCGCGTCATAGTTCTCGGAGAGCAGCTGCTTCAGGCTGTCGACGCGCTGGCCGCCCTTGAAATCGACGCCGAGGTTGAGGATGTAGTCCGTCTCCTCGTCGATCACGTTGTCGGGCAGACGGAATTTTGGAATCTGGCTGCGCATCATGCCGCCGGCCTTGGGATCGCCGTCGAACACGGTGCAGTGATAGCCGAGCGGCGCGAGATCGCGCGCCACCGCAAGCGAGGCGGGGCCGCCGCCGACCAGCGCGATGCGCTTGCCGTTCTTCGGCCCCGGCTTCGGCAGGCGATGCTTGATGTCGTCCTTGAAGTCGGCGGCGACGCGCTTCAGGCGGCAGATCGCGACCGGCGTTTCCTCGACCCGGCCGCGGCGGCACGCCGGCTCGCATGGACGGTCACAGGTGCGCCCGAGAATCCCGGGGAACACGTTGGACTGCCAATTGATCATATAGGCGTCGCTGTAACGCCCCTCAGCAATCAACCGGATGTACTCGGGAACGGGGGTGTGTGCGGGGCAAGCCCATTGGCAATCGACTACTTTATGAAAGTAATCCGGCGCCGAGATATCAGTCGGTTTCATTCCTACCTTTGACCCGCGCGAAAAATGCCTACCCGCGCGGCCTTATCGTTGACGACGAACGCTCACGCGGCGTTGTTCTGGTTTTTGAATTGGATCATAGGCTTATCTTATTAGAGCCGTTCCAGAGAAGGCAAAGGCTAAATTGTCCGATCATCAGCTTTCGCGCGGCTGATGCGCGTGTAGCGTTAATCTCGATTGCGTTATGTGGCGGTGCAGCATGATCTGCACCGCCGCGCCGCTCGTGTTTGAGTATGAATCTCCATGCAAACGTTGCGCGTTTGCTTCAGCCGCGCGGAAGATCGCTCTTTGCGACATCCCACAACAGCCGATACACGCCGCTGGTGATGACCTGCGGCTTCAAGGCTGCGTTGCCGGTGATGCTTGCCGCGACTGCGGGGACCGCGCCGACATCGGTGGCGTCGATCAGCACGAACCAGTCGCCGGCACCTGGATCGGCTTTCCCGGCGTCCGTTGTGAGCGGCTTCGACAGTACGGGGTCGTTCTCGAGCAGGTGCATCGAGATGATGCCGTCGCGCGGGGCTGGATCGAGTTGCTCCCGCAATGCAGCGCGGAGTTTGTCCGCCCCCTCGGCCGGCGGGCGCAGGCGGATGATGCCGAGCGCTGCGCCTCGGCCGACGCCGCGGCTGATCGTGATGCGCGCGACCCCGCGGATCATGTTCTTGAAGCGCGCGATGTTGGCCTTCGACCAGTCGGTCTGGTTGGCGAGCGCCGTGCGGTAGGCGGGGCTCTCGAGCACCTCGAAGGTCGCGGTCGAGTAGAGACTGAGATATTTCGGCTTGCCGTCATGGGCGACGTAGCGGCGGGCCTCCAGGAAGCCGTCGATCGCGACTCGTTCTTCCAGATGCTCGCGATCATACCAGCGGTTGAATTCAGCTTCGTGTAAGCTGTCGATATCCATCGAGGTCAGCAGCATGCCTTGTCCGGCGATTGGCATCGAGTGCTCCTTTTTTGCCTGTTTTATCTGCGTAATATCGCCTGATCACCCGCGCCCGGGAAGCCGATTCCGGGGTGCCCGCGACCGTGCCGACCAAGGATTGCCACAATTGCCGCAATCCTGTTCAGCGCGCATTCACGGAAGTAACCTTTCCATCCGTAACGCCAACTCTCGAGAAGAAAAGGGACGACCACTATGACGCGCATTCTGTGGGCATTGATCGTCGGTCTGGTGTCGCTCTCGTCGCTTCCCGTCCATGCGCAGGATCAGGAGAAACGTCTCGCGCTCGTGGTCGGCAACGGTGCCTATCAGGCCGGCGCGTTGCAGACTGCCGCAAACGATGCCGGATTGATCGCGCAGACATTGCAGGCCGCCGGCTTCGACGTGGTC
Organism: Bradyrhizobium sp. Pha-3; assembly: GCF_042258615.1. Lineage (GTDB taxonomy): Bacteria > Pseudomonadota > Alphaproteobacteria > Rhizobiales > Xanthobacteraceae > Bradyrhizobium. Next base: position 2,631,441 of record NZ_CP170152.1, read on the forward strand.
GGTGCGCGCGATCTCGATAGCGAGACGCTGCGCAAATCGTTCCGCGACTTCATCCAGAAGGTGCAGGACGCAGGGCCCAATGCGGTGGCCTTCGTCTATCTCGCCGGTTATGGCGTGCAGCTGACCGGCGAGAACTACTTCGTGCCTGTGGACGCCAAGATCGCCCGCGACATCGACGTGCCGGTCGAGGCGATCCGCCTCTCCGACTACAGCCATCAGCTCTCGGCACTGCCGATCAAGGCCGGCGTCATCGTGCTCGATGCGGCGCGCAGCAATCCCTTCGCCAAGGACGGCCAGCCGCTGGCCGGCGGCCTTGCGCTGGTCGATCCCGATCCGAAGCTGCTGATCGCCTTCAATTCCGCGCCCGGCACCGTCGCCCCTGACGGTGCGCCGCCTTACGGGCCGTACGCTCAGGCATTGGCGGAAATGATTCGCGCCGGCGGCCTGACCCTGCCCGAGGTGTTCGACCGCGTTCGCCTGCGCGTCAACGAGATGACCAAGGGCGCCGAGATCCCGTGGAATGCCCAGAAGGTCGACGCGCCCTTCATGTTCTTCGAGCGCAAGCCGGATGCGCCGCCGCAGCAGGTCGATGCCGGACTGCGCACCAAGCCGATCCGCGATTTCCCGGCGCACGACGCCTATGCCGCGGCGCTGGAGCGCGACACGCTGCAGGGCTACGAGGATTATCTGCAGGCCTATCCGACCGATCCGCTGGCCGGGCGCGTGCGCGCGATCGTGGCGGCGCGGCGCGAGGCCATCACCTGGCGGCGCACCTACAGCGCCGACACGCCTGATGCGTATTGGTCGTATCTGCACCGTTATCCGCGCGGGCCGCATTCATATGACGCCCGGCGCCGGCTCGCCTATCTGTCGGCCGCGCTGGAGCCGCCGCCGCAATTCGCGGCGATCGACTACGACGTGCCGCCGCCGCCGCCCGACGAGATCGTCTATGTCGATCGCCCGGTGCTGTACTACAGCGATCCGGTGTTCGCCTTCGCGCCGCCTCCGCCGCCGCCGATCTTCTTCCTGCCGCCGCCGCCGCCGGACTTCGTCGTGCTGCCGCCGCCGCCGCCGCCGATCGGCCTGTTCGTGCTGCCGACGCCGTTCTTCGTGGCGATGCCGGCCTATGTCGCCGCACCGGCCTATGTCGTGCCGCCGCAGAACAACATCGTGTTCAACAACATCCACAACACGACTGTCATCAACACGGTGATCAACAATCCCAACCCGACGCCGGCGCAGCTCCATGCGGCCGGGGTGACGGCGGCAATGGGCGGCGCACCGGTCACGGCGGCACCGCAGCTGCCGGCCGCGGCGATGCAACGCGCCAATCTGACGCCGGCCGGCGCCACGCCGGCACAAGGCGCGGCCATGGGAGCGCCGGGCGCTGCGCCGAACGCAGCCGCCGCGCCGAACGCGATGGGTGCGCCGGGTGCGCACACTTTGCCGGGCGCCAAGAATGGACCGCCGCTGCCGCAGTCGGCGACCGCGCCGGCCAACCCGACACAGCAGCATGGCGCTGTGCAGCCGGGCGCCGTCCAACCTAGCGCCGTCCAACCTGGCGCCGCGCAGCCTGGTGCCGCGCAGCCCGGGGCAAAGCCGAACGCGTTGACGCCAGGCAAGCCGGCGACAGCCATGGCGCCTGCCAACGCGCAGCCGGCTCCCCCGGCCAAGCCCGGCGCTGCCCCCGCGACCAACGCGCCGGCCGCGCCCGCGACCGCCGGCAAGCCGGGCGCGCAACCGCTCTCGCATGCCGCGACCGCGCCGACCGCAAACGTGAAGCCCGCAACGGCGCCGTCGCCGGCGAGCCGCACGCCGCCGGCACGGCAGACGCCGGCTGCGCGTTCGGCACCCGCGCATGCCGCGGTGTCGCCGGCACCGGTCTCGCGGCCTGCGCCGGCGCGGGCCGCAGCTCCGCCCCGCGCGGCTCCCCCGCCGCCCCGCGCCGCAGCCGTTGCGCCGCATCCGGCACCGGCTCCGCGTGCCGCGCCGCCGCCGCCGCCACGGCCGGCTGTGCAGGCGCAGCGCGCAGCACCGCCGCCGCCTCGGCCTGCACCGCCGCCAAGGCCCGCAGCAGCACCCCGGGCCGCGCCGGCATGCCCTCCCGGCAAATGCAAACACTGAGGGCATGACATCATGAACCGGGCAGGTCAGCCTTCATGAGCATCACGGCCACACTCGGATCGCGGACGTCAGCGAAATTGATGATCGGTACGATCGCGGGGCTGGTGGCGTTCCACCAGCCGGCGCGGGCGGCCGAACTCGCGGCGCAGGACATCGCGCTGCTCGACCGCCTGACCTGGGGCGTCAGCGCCTCGAGCGCGGCGCATCTGCGCGAGGTCGGCACCGAACGCTGGTTGCAGGAGCAGCTGCATCCGGCCAACACTGCATTGCCGGCCGCCGTCCAAAAGCAGATCGAGGCGATGCCGGACGTGCATCGCTTCCCGTTCGACATTGCCGCCTCGTTCGACCAGCAGGGCAAATCCGCCAACCAGGTCGCCGATCCGGAGCAGAAGAAGGCGGCGCAACAGGTCTATCAGCAGGCCATGAACGACCGCGCCAGGCAGGCCGCGGCCCGCACCATCCTGCACGCGCTTTACGCGCCGGACCAATTGCGCGAACGCCTGACCTGGTTCTGGTTCAACCACTTCAATGTCCACCAGTACAAGGCCAACATCCGCGTGCTGGTCGGCGACTACGAGGATCGCGCGATCCGCGCCAACGCGCTCGGCAAATTCCGCAACCTGCTGTCGGCGACGCTGCATCATCCCGTGATGCTGCGTTATCTCGACAATGCCGACAACGCCGCCGGCCATCTCAACGAGAACTACGCCCGCGAGATCATGGAGCTGCACACCATGGGCGTCGGCTCCGGCTACACCCAGGCCGATGTCGAGGCGCTGGCGCGGATCCTCACCGGCGTCGGCATCGACTTCAGGCCGGAGGACCCGAAGCTGAAGCCCGAGCAGCAATCGCAGCTGGTCCGCGAGGGCGCCTTCGAGTTCAATCCGGCGCGCCACGATTTCGGCGACAAGACGTTCCTTGGCCACCAGATCAAGGGTCGCGGTCTCGCCGAGGTCGACGAGGCCCTCGACATCCTCTGCCGTCATCCCGCGACCGCCGCGCACATCGCAAAGCAGCTTGCGACCTATTTCGTGTCGGACAATCCGCCGGCCGCGCTGGTGCAGCAGATGGCGCAGACCTTCCAGAAGACCGACGGCGATATCGCGGCCGTGATGTCGACGCTGGTTCATGCGCCGGAATTCGCAGCCAGTTTGAAGGGCGGCGCCAAGTTCAAGGACCCGATGCTCTACGTGATGTCGTCGGTGCGGCTCGCCTACGACAGCAAGGTCGTCCTCAATACGCTGCCGATCCAGGGCTGGCTCAATCGCCTCTCCGAGGGCCTGTTCAATCACGAGACGCCCGACGGCTATTCGATGCTGTCGGCGGCCTGGAACGGCCCCGGGCAGATGATGCTGCGGTTCGAGATCGCGCGCGCGATCGGCTCGGGATCGGCCGGGCTGTTCAAGCCGAACGAGCCCAACGCCGTCGACCAGCCGGCGTTTCCGCTGGTCATGAACGGGCTCTATTTCAGCAACATCAGGCAGACGCTGAGCCCGACCACGCTCGCCGCGCTCGACCAGGCCGTCTCGCCGCAGGACTGGAATACGCTGTTTCTGTCGTCGCCCGAGTTCATGCACTGAAAGGGAGGTTCGGCAATGAACCGCCGTGAACTGATCAAGGCCTTCGCCGCTTCCGCTTCGCTCACCCTTGCCGGCCGGGTCTGGGCGGCGCCCGCGACCGACGCGCGGCTGCTCGTGGTGTTCCTGCGCGGCGCCTACGATGCTGCCAATGTGGTGGTGCCCGTCGGCAGCGAGTTCTACTACGCCTCGCGCCCGACGCTTGCGGTCGCGCGGCCCGACGCCGGCAATCCGAATGCGGCGCTGGCGCTCGACGCCGGATGGGGGCTGCATCCAAGCTTGCGCGATTCGATCTATCCGCTGTGGGCCAAGCGCGAGATTGCGTTCGTCCCGTTTGCCGGCACCAGCGATGACCTCTCGCGCAGCCATTTCGAGACCCAGGACACGATCGAGCTCGGGCAGGCGGTCGGCGGCAGCCGCGACTACCGCTCCGGCTTCATGAGCCGGCTCGCGACCGAATTGACACGGGTGAAGCCGATCTCCTTCACCGACCAATTGCCGCTGATCTTCCGCGGCCAGAACCAGATCCCGAACATCGGCATCGCCAGCGTCAGCAAGCCGGGTGTCGACGACCGGCAGGCGCGGTTGATCCGGGAGATGTATGCGAAGGGCGATCTCGCCAATTCGGTGTCGGAAGGCTTTCGGGTCCGCGACGACGTCTACAAATCGGTCTCCGAGGAGATGATGGCGGCCAATCGCGGCGCCGTGTCGCCGCGCGGCTTCGAGCTGTCGGCGCGGCGGATCGGCCGGCTGATGCGCGAGCAGTTCAACCTCGGCTTCGTCGACGTCGGCGGCTGGGACACCCACGTCAACCAGGGTGCGGCGACCGGCTATCTCGCCGACCGTCTCGGCGAACTCGGCAGGGGCCTCGCCGGCTTCTCCGAGGAGATCGGTCCTGCGATGTGGCGCGACACCGTCGTGGTCGTGATCTCCGAATTCGGCCGCACCTTCCGCGAGAACGGCGACCGCGGCACCGATCATGGCCATGGCAGCGTCTACTGGGTGATGGGCGGCGGCATCAACGGCGGACGCATGGCCGGCGAGCAGGTCCAGGTCGCGCAGGCGACGCTGTTCCAGAACCGCGATTTTCCTGTTCTGACCGACTACAAGGCGTTCTTCGCCGGCCTGATCCAGCACGTCTACGGCCTGCAGCAGGCAAGCCTCGAGCGCATCTTCACCGGCATCAAGCCGAAGGACCTGAACCTGGTTTGAAGGGCCACTGCTAAAATATCGAAAACAACCCCATGCAAAGTAGCCGGTTGCCGGTGTTCGACCCGGCAACTTGACACGTCGGGCAACTCAACGGTATTATTCTATTATTCAGAAATCGTGCACGGCGGCCGCATGGCCGGGGCGAACGGGTCCAGGTCGCGCGGGCGACGCTGTCTCTGACCGCGTTCTTCGCCGGTCTGATCCAGCAAGCGGCGGTGCCATCTTCGCCTCGCCCCGCTTGCGGGGAGAGGCCGGAACGCATCGTCAGATGCGTTCCGGGTGAGGGGGAGCTTCCACGAGTTCAATTATTGCTGTCTTTGCGGAGACAGCCCCTCACCCCAACCCTCTCCCCGTAAGAACGGGGCGAGGGAGCGCAATCCCACTGCGGTTGCTTGTGGACTCAATCTCACGTCGCCTTCGCCGCCAGATCCGCGATCGCCTTCATCACCGCGTTGCGGATGCCGGGATCGTAGAGGATGTGGCCGGCGCCATCGATGATGCGGACCTCGCTGCCCGGCCAGCGCGCGGCGAGCGCGTGCGATGTCGCGGGCGGGCACAGCAGGTCGTAGCGGCCCTGCACCAGGATGCCGGGAATGCCGGCGAGCTTGCCGGCTTCGCTCATCAACTGGTTCGGCCGCATGAAGCAATCGTTGGCGAAGTAATGCGCCTCCATGAACGGCGTCGAGGGCAGGGCGCCCGCTGTCTTGAGATCGAGCCGCGTCTGCTTCGGCGTGTGCTCCGACAGCGTGCGTTCTGTGTCGTGCCAGGCGCGTGCGGCCGGCGCATGCACGGCGGCATCGGGATCGAGGATGCGGCGATAATAGGCCGCAAGCGGGGTTGCGCGCTCGTTCTCGGGCAGGAAGTTGAGAAAATCCTCGGAGAGGCCGGGATAGAAGCGCGGCAGGGCACGCAGGAACACGTCTTCGAGCTCTTCGCGGGTGCCGAGAAACGTCGCACGCAGCACCAGCCCGCTGACCCGCTCGGAGTGGGCTTGCGCGTAGGCCAGCGCCAGCGTCGCGCCCCAGGAGCCGCCGACTACCATCCAGCGCGCGAAGCCGAAGCGTTCGCGGATCTTTTCCATGTCGGCGATCAGATGCTGCGTCGTGTTGTTGTCGCGGCTGCCCTTCGGCCGGCTGCGGCCGCAACCGCGCTGGTCGAACAGCACGGCGTGAAAGCGCTCGGGATCGAACAGCCGGCGATGATCGGGCTGGCAGCCGCTGCCCGGGCCGCCATGCAGATAGACCGCAGCGATGCCGCCTTCGCGTCCGACGCTCTCGACATGGAGCTCGTGGCCGTCGCCGACATCGAGCCATTCCGATGTCAGGGGAGCAAACGGATCGGCGCGCCGTGCAGCCTTGCCGGCGTCGGCGTCAGGCGCCATGAGGTTTGTCCTGGTGTTCGTCCGCCTCCAGCGTGCCGCCGGCGAAGTTGCGGTAGAGGAAGCGGTTCTGCGTGCCGGCGGATTCCCGCTCGGCCTGCTTGAAGATCTCTTCATGCCGCGGCGACAGCGCACAGGCCGGATCGGTGTTGCCGGCATCGCCGGTCAGCGCAAAGGCCTGGCAGCGGCAGCCGCCGTAGTCGACCTCGCGGAATTCGCAGCTCTTGCACGGCTCCGGCATCCAGCCGGTGCCGCGATAGCGGTTGAAGGCTTCCGAGTTCTGCCAGATCCAGGCGATCGAATGGTTCGAGCGCACCGACTCGAATTCGAGCCCGGTGATGCTTTCGGCGGCGTGGCACGGCAGCACCTTGCCGGCCGGCGAGATGTTGAAGAACTGGCGGCCCCAGCCGCCCATGCATTTCTTCGGCCGCAGCGCGTAGTAATCCGGCACCACATAGTCGATCGCAAGCGTGCCCTTCAGGCGCATTTGCGCTTCCTCGACGATGCGGCTGGTTTCCTCGATCTGCTCGATCGTCGGCATCAGCGCGGCGCGGTTCTTCAGTGCCCAGCCGTAATACTGCACGTTGGCGACTTCGAGCCGGTCGGCGTCGAGGTCGACCGCCATCTGGATGATGTCGGACAGCTGATGCAGGTTCTGGCGATGCATCACCGCATTCACCGTGAGCGGCATGTCGAGCTCGCGCGTCCATTTCGCGACTTCGAGCTTCTTGCGATGCGCATCCTTCAGGCCGGCAACGCGATCGGCAACCATGGGTTCGTTGCCCTGGAAGCTGATCTGCACATGGCTGAGGCCAGCATCGGCCAGCGCCGACAGCTTGTCCCTGGTCAGCAGCACGGCCGAGGTGATCAGGTTGGAATAGAGCCCGACATCGGTCGCGTGCTGCACCAGCTCGACGATATCCTTGCGCGCGGTGGGCTCGCCGCCGGAGAAATGAACTTGCAGCACGCCGAGCTCGGCAAGCTCGCCCAGCACCTTCTTCCATTCGTCTGACGTGAGCTCGGTCGAGCCGCGGTCGAGCTCGACCGGGTTCGAGCAATACGGACATTGCAACGGACAGCGGTGGGTGATCTCGAGCAGCACCGCGAGCGGGATGCCGTAAGTCTCAGCCGCCGAGCGCGTCTGCTCGAGCACCGCGAGCCCGTCGGTCGGGCCTGCTGTCGTTGTCTTGTTACCGGCGAGCGTGTCGCTCATGCTGTGCTCTCGCGCGCTTCGGTGAGAAAGCCCTTGTCGGCCAGATCCTGCAACATCGCGATCACGTCGGTCGCGATCGCCTCGCGTGGCGCGGCGTATTTTTCGGCGAGCTGGTCCACCATCTGGGCGACGCTGCGCACGCCGTCGCAGAGCTGCAGCACCTCGACCGCGATTTCATCGGGCGCCAGCACGCGCTCCGGCGCCAGGATCACCCAGACCTGCCGCGTTTCGTCGAACTTCAGCCTGGTATGGCGCGGCAGTTTCGGCCGGCTGGTCTCGCTGACGCTGATATTGCGGCTTGCCATTTTACTCTCTAGCTCGTCTTCGGCACGAAGGCGCCGGGCGGGATCTGGCCATCGACATAGGCGTGATAAAGCGCGTCGAGCTGTACCCACAGCACGTTGGTCTTGAAGATCAGCGCGTTGCAGACCGCCTCGCGCTCGGCGGGCGTCCTGGCATGCTGCTTGACGTAGTCGAGCGCGAAGCCGGCGTCGCGCGGCGCCTGGGTCAGGCGGCGGCTGAAATAGCTCATGATGTCGGGGTTGACGAAGTCGTAATGCTTCAGCATCCCCGAGATGCGCTCCTCGTGCAGATTCGGCGCGAACAATTCGGTGAGCGAGGAGGCGATCGCCTCCAGCGGCGTGCGGTCGCGGCAGAAATGCACATAGGCTTCCACGGCAAAGCGCGTCGCCGGCAGAATGCCTTCGGTGGACTCGACATAGGCGGTGTCGAGGCCGAGGCCTTCGGTCAGCTTCAGCCAGCGCTCGATGCCGCCCTCGTTGCCGAGATCGCCGTCATGATCCTCGATGCGATGGCGCCATTCGATCCGTGTGTTGCGGTCGCGGAAGCGCGAGATCACCATCGCGTCCTTCAGCGGGATGGTGCTCTGGTAATAATAGCGGTTCAGCGCCCAGGCCTGCACCTGGCCCTTGTTGAGCTTGCCGCCGTGCAGCAGGCGGTGGAACGGATGCAGGCTGTGATAGCGCGTCGCGCCGATCGTGCGCAGCACGGATTCCATCGCCTCGGCACTGTCGAGCGTAATGCCCTTGCCGATCGAAAGCGCAGTCATTCCAGAGGTAGGCACGGCATTCACAGCACGATCTCCGTTCCGTCGGAGGGAATCTGCCAGCCCGCCTGTTCGGCCGCCTTGCGTTCGGCCGAGGTCCCAAGCAGCGCCGGGTTGGAGTTGTTGATATGCAAAAACACTTTTCGTCCGATGTCGAGCCCGGCGAGGCTTGCGATCGCGCCTTGATCGCCTGACATCGCGATATGTCCCATGCCCTGGCCGGTCTTGTTGCCGAGGCCCGCTGCGATCAGCTCGTCGTCGCGCCACACCGTGCCGTCGAAGAACACCAGCGGCGCGCCCCTGAGCCGGGACTTCAGGTCGTCGGTCACCCGGGCGCAGGCGGCCAGGAAGTAGAAGTATTTGCCGCTGCGCTTGTCCGCAATACGCAGGCCCAGCGTATCGCCGACGCCGTCGGCACCCGCCGGATGCGCCTTGCCCTCGAGATACCAGGCGCCCTTGCCGGGAACCTCGAACGGCAGCACCTCGAGCCCGGACGGCGATCCGTCGGGCAGGGCCGGCTCGAAGGCCTGGTCGACCGCGATCGGCCGGCGGGCGACGTTCTTTTCGCTCAGCACGTTGAAGATGCTGTTCGCGCGCAGGATCGCCAGCACCCGCTCATGGGCGTAGATCGCGAACGGCGAGCCTTCGCGCATCGACAACAGCCCGGCGACGGCATCGATCTCGCTATTGGTGAGGATGACGCCCGCGATCGGGCTGTGGCGCAGGGCGCCGTGCTTCGGATGCAGCTGCGGCGTCGCGATCAGCTGCTGACGCAGATCCGGGGAGGCGTTGACCAGGAACCAGTGCGCGCCATCGCCGCTGACGGCAATCGAGGCCTGCGTGCTCTGCAATTCGGGATGGTCGCTACGCGCCGTCCTGCAGACGGCACATCCGCAGTTCCACTGCGGAACGCCGCCACCCGCCGCGGCACCCAGGACGACGACACGAAGCATGATCCGTCCCCTGGAGACGTTTAACTCGGAGCCAAAAATCCGGCCCAGAAACGTTACGAGGTGGACCCCGGCTTTGGAACGCACCCCCAATGCTCGGGAGCGCGTTACGCCCGGATGTCCACCTGCGCTAAAACGCTAAACGTGTATAGGGCGCTGCCGCTTACTTGCGGGTGGCGCACATATACATGTTGATTTCCATGCCGACCGACACTTCGACGATCTTCGGTGCTTTCCAGGCCATTAGGCTCTCCTTGTTGCAACCGGACGAACTTTCCGCCCTGCAAGTTAAAGTACTGCGGTTCGGAAAGTTCGCCACTTAAATTTTTTGCAAGCTGCCCTGCGGAGGTGCATGCTGCACTGCGGGAAGCAAATCCGACGCACTCACAAATTTGTGCGCGCATTTCTGGTCAAAACCCGGTGGGATCAGACCTTTTTCCTGTTGTTCGCCACACGCTGAATGGTGATCTTGGACTAAGAGACGGGGACCACGCGGTCCTCCAAAGGTCCTGATGACGATTCTGTGCTTCCCGGTGACGGGAGCCGACTAACCGAGCCGAGTTCAGCCGATGCCACGCTATTTCTTCAATACCCGTATCGGCGACGAGCTGATCTCCGACCCCGACGGCGAAATCCTCCGCGACCCGGATCGCGCGTGGGAAATGGCGCGGGCGATGATTCGCGAACTGCTGAAGACCGAGGGGGCCGACGGTGCGCTGCTCAGCGCGGTGATCGAGGTGACCGACGACGAGGGCGAGATCGTGCTGGAGTTTCCTTTCACCGAGGCGATTCTCGATCGCCCGGACCACTCGATGACTAGGCACTGAGCGACACCGACACAGAGGCACACCGACCCGGTCGCGCGGCCACAACCATGCGTTGGCCGATGTCCGCATGTTTCCGATTGCAATTGTCCGGACAAATTCGCAAGACTATGAACGGAAAGCCTGATAGCGCCGGTCGACCTCAATGGCGCAATGAACAAACGGCTTCCACCCAGGGGAGATCATCATGAAAAAACACTCGTTCGCACCGCGCAGCCTGCTGCTCGCGGGGGCCATGCTGGGAGCGTTCACGCTCTCCGCTGCGGCGCAACAGCCGGCGGCCGCGCCCGCCGCAGGTGCTGCACCGGCCGCCCAGCCGCTGCCGCCGGGCTCGCCCATGATCGGGCGTCCGGACAATGAAGCCGCCGCCAAGCTCGCGCCGGTGGCGCCCCCGCCGATTCCGGCCGCGCCGGACAAGCTGCCGCTCGCCAAGCTCAAGGTGCCGGCCGGCTTCAATGTCGAGGTCTATGCCGCCGGCATGGCCAATGCGCGTTCGCTGGCGCTCGGCGACAAGGGCACCGTGTTCGTCGGCAGCCGGCTCGTCGACAAGGTCTATGCGATCGTCAACAAGGACGGCAAACGTTCGGTCAAGGTGATCGCCTCCGGCCTCTACCGTCCGAACGGCGTCGCCTTCAAGGACGGCACGCTCTACATCGCCGAACTGTCGCAGGTCTCCAAGATCGACAAGATCGAGGACAATCTCGACAACCCGCCGAAGCCGACCGTGATCTACGACAAGCTGCCGAAGGACGAGGCGCATGGCTGGAAGTTCATCGCCATCGGTCCCGACAACAAGCTCTATGTCCCGGTCGGCCAGCCCGGCAACAACGTGCTGCACGATGCCGACCACGGCCAGATCCGCCGCATGAATCTCGACGGCTCCGGCGCCGAGGTCTACGCGCTCGGCGTGCGCAATTCGGTCGGCTTCGACTGGAATCCCGAGACCAAGCAGATGTACTTCACCGACAACGGCCGCGACTGGCTGTCGGAGACGGTGCCGGAAGACGAGCTCAACCGCGTCACCAAGGCAGGCGAGGATTTCGGCGCGCCGTTCTGCTACCAGGGCAACATCATCGACCAGGAGCTCGGCTGGGGCAAGAACTGCAAGGACTACACGCCGCCGGTCGGCCTGATGGGTCCGCACACCGCCTCGCTCGGCATGCGCTTCTACACCGGAAGCATGTTCCCGAAGACCTACAAGAACGCGATCTTCGTCGCGCGCCACGGCTCCTGGAACAAGTCGCAGAAGCAGGGCGGTGACGTCGTCGTCGTCAAGCTGAACAAGGACGGCACCGTGAAGTCGGTCGAGCCGTTCATGACCGGCTTCCTCGAGGACAACAAGTATGTCGGCCGTCCGGTCGACGTGATGCTGCTGAAGGATGGCTCGCTGCTCGTCTCCGACGACTGGAATGGCGCGGTCTATCGCATCAGCTACGGCAAGCCGAAGGTCGCCAACCAGTAAGCATCAATCGTCGTCATTGCGAGCGAAGCGAAGCAATCCATACCGCCACTTGCGGCGACGTGGATTGCCTCGTCGCTCCAGCGCAAAATTGCTTCGCAATTTTGTCGCGAGCATCCTCGCAATGACGGAACATGCCCGGAGCGGCCAATGCACAAAACCATCATCGCCACCCTGGCACTTGCCTCGATCGCATTTTCCGCAAACGCCGAGACCATCCAGGAACGCACGGTCGCGTGCTTTGCCTGCCATGGCGAGCATGGCACGTCGGAAACCGAGAACACGCCCTCGCTCGGCGGCCAGCAGGCGCCCTATGCGCTGATCCAGCTGTTCATGTTCCGGGAGAAGCTCAGGGTATTCGACCCGATGAACGAGATGGCGAAGCCGATGACCGACGACGATCTGCGCACCTTCTCGGATTTCATCGCCACCTTGCCGAAGCCTGCGCCGCCGGCGGAGGCCGGCGATCCGGCGCGGATGGCGCGCGGCCAGGCGCTGGTGCAACAGAACCGCTGCAACACCTGCCACAACACCGATTTTTCCGGCAAGGACAACGTCCCCCGCATCGCCAACCAGCGCGAGGATTACCTCGCCAAGACGCTGGCCGAATACAAGGACAACAGCCGCCACGGCTACGACGCCACCATGGCGGATGTGATGCAGACGGTCACCAAGGAGCAGATCGGCGACCTTGCCTATTACATCGCGCATGTCCGCTGAAACATCGGGCGGCGGACGTCTGGTCTTGGCCTTCGTGCGGCGCTAAAACGCGTCCGTCACACGGAGTGTCTCATGCAGGATCTTTGGCGTCTGTCGGCGGCTGAGCTCGCCAGCCTCATCAAATCGAAGAAGGTATCGGCGAAGGAGGCGGCCGAGGCCGGGCTCGCCCGGCTCGACGCCGTCAACCCCAAGATCAACGCGGTGGTCGATCACCGGCCGGACGACGTGCTGGCGCAGGCAGCCAAGATCGATGCGGCAATTGCGCGCGGTGAGGCCGTCGGACCTCTTGCCGGCGTGCCTGTTACGATCAAGGTCAATGTCGACCAGGAGGGCTACGCCACCACCAACGGGCTGAAGGCGCAGCGCGACCTCATCGCCAAGGTCGACAATCCGGTGGTCGCCAATCTGCGCAAGGCCGGCGCGGTGCTGCTCGGCCGCACCAATTGTCCGGCGGTGTCCTATCGCTGGTTCACCACCAATCTCATCCACGGCGACACCAAGAACCCGCGCGATGGCGGCATCACGCCGGGCGGCTCGTCGGGCGGCGCGGGCTCCGCGGTCGCGGCCGGCATCGGTCACATTGCGCACGGCACCGATATCGCGGGCTCGGTCCGCTATCCGGCCTATGCCTGCGGCGTGCACGGCCTGCGGCCGAGCATGGGCCGCATTCCCGCCTTCAACGCGGCCTTGCCGGAGCGCCCGATCGGCCCGCAGATCAGCGCGGTGTCGGGCCCGCTGGCGCGCACCGTCAACGATCTGCGCATTTCGCTCGCGGCGATGTCGGCGCCCGACTATCGCGATCCCTGGTACGCGCCGGTGCCGCTCGAGGGACCGCCGCGCGAGAAGCGCGTTGCGATGTGCCTCAATCCCGATGGCCTCAACCCGGTGCCGGAGGTGGTCGCCGCGGTGGCCGATGCCGGCAGGCGATTGCGAGAGGCAGGCTGGATCGTCGAGGAGATCGCCGACACGCCGTCCTTGCGCGAGGCGGCCGAGATCCAGACCCGGCTCTGGCTCGGCGACGGCTATGAAGCCCAGCTTGCGTTCGCGGAACGCGAGGGCGATCCCGGCGCGCTGGCCTGCCTGCGCGGCGTCCGCGCCAGGGTGCATCCGTTCGACCTGTCGCAGGCGCTGACCCGCCGCGCGACCTTGACGCGCGAATGGTTTGCCTTCCTCGACAAATATCCGGTGCTGCTGATGCCGGTCTCCGGCGAACTGCCGTTCCCCGATCATCTCGACCGCAAGGACGAGGCGTCGTTCGCGCGGGTGTGGCACGCGCAGCTGCCGCAGATCGCGATCCCCTTCATGGGGCTTCCCGGGCTGGTCGTCTCCACAGGCCTCGTGGGGCGGATTCCGGTCGGCGTGCAACTGGTGGCCGGGCGCTATCGCGAGGACCTTTGTCTGGCCGCAGGCGAGGCGGTCGAGGCCGGCGGCACGCCGTCGTCGCCGATCGATCCGGTGATTTGAGATGGCAACGGTCTATGATTTCACCGCAAAGTCGCTCACCGGCGACGAGGTGCCGCTGCAGCGGTTCGAGGGACAGGTGCTGCTGATCGTGAACACCGCGAGCGCCTGCGGGTTCACGCCGCAATACAAGGGCCTGCAGGAGCTGCACGCCGGTCTCTCGTCGCGCGGCTTTGCCGTGCTCGGCTTTCCCTGCAACCAGTTCGGTGCGCAGGAGCCGGGCGATGCGAAGCAGATCGCTTCGTTCTGCGAGACCAACTACGCCGTGACGTTTCCGATGTTCGCCAAGATCGACGTCAATGGCTCAGGTGCGCATCCATTGTACGAGCACCTGAAACGTGAGAAGTCGGGGCTGCTCGGGCCGGCGATCAAATGGAACTTCACCAAGTTCCTGGTCGATCGCGCCGGCAAGGTCGTGGCGCGGCATGCGCCGACCGCCCGGCCCGAAGGATTGAAGAAGGAAATCGAGGCGCTGCTATGAGCGACGACACCAATGACCAATTCCCTGACCGCCTCTCGGTCGATCCGAACAGCCCGTACTACAACGCGGAGATTCTTTCGCGCGACGTCGGCATCCGCTTCAAGGGTGCCGAGAAGACCAATGTCGAGGAGTACTGCATCAGCGAAGGCTGGGTGCGGGTCACCGCCGGCAACGCCAAGGACCGCTACGGCAATCCGCTGACCATCAAGGTGCACGGACCGGTCGAGCCGTATTTCCGGGATAAGGCGAAGTCCTGATCGCGCGCATGGAGGACCGTCATGGCCGGGCTTGTCCCGGCCATCCACGTCTTGGGCGCCACCGAAAGAAAGACGTGGATGCCCGGGACAAGCCCGGGCATGACGGGAAGTTAAGCACTCACGCGTCAAAGGATTGAGCACCATGTCCGTCCGCATCGTCGACGTCCGCGAAATTACAAAGCCGATCTCCTCGCCGATCCGCAACGCCTATATCGACTTCACCAAGATGACCACGAGCCTAGTTGCGGTGGTCACCGATGTGGTGCGCGACGGCAGGCGGGTGGTCGGCTACGGCTTCAATTCCAACGGCCGTTACGGGCAGGGCGGGCTGATCCGCGAGCGCTTTGCGCCGCGTCTGCTCGATGCCGACCCGAAATCGCTGCTCGATACCTCCGGCGCCAACCTCGATCCCGACAAGGTCTGGTCGACGCTGATGTCGAACGAGAAGCCGGGCGGCCATGGCGAGCGTTCGGTTGCGGTCGGCACCATCGACATGGCGGTGTGGGACGCGGTGGCGAAGATCGCGGGCAAGCCGCTGTTCCGGCTGCTTGCCGAGCGTCACGGGCTATCAGCCAATCCGCGCGTGTTCGTCTATGCCGCCGGCGGCTACTACTATCCGGGCAAGGACCTCGGGAGCTTACGCAAGGAGATGCGCGGCTATCTCGACCGCGGCTACAATGTCGTGAAGATGAAGATCGGCGGCGCACCGCTCGCCGAGGACCGCGAGCGCATCGAGGCGGTGCTGAAGGAGATCGGCCGCGATGCGCAGCTTGCGGTCGACGCCAATGGCCGCTTCGATCTGGAGACCGCGATCGCCTACGCCAAGATGCTGCGGGAGTATCCGCTGTTCTGGTACGAGGAGGCCGGCGATCCACTCGATTACGCATTGCAGGCGGCGCTGGCCGAGTTCTATCCGGGCCCGATGGCGACCGGCGAGAACCTGTTCAGCCACCAGGATGCGCGGAACCTGATCCGCTACGGCGGCATGCGGCCGGACCGCGACTGGCTGCAATTCGACTGCGCGCTGTCCTACGGGCTCTGCGAGTACCAGCGCACGCTCGCGGTGCTGAAGACCCACGGCTGGTCGCCGAGCCGCTGCATCCCGCATGGTGGCCACCAGATGTCGCTCAACATCGCGGCCGGCCTCGGCCTCGGCGGCAATGAAAGCTATCCCGACCTGTTCCAGCCCTATGGCGGCTTCCCGGACGGCGTGCGCGTCGAGGGCGGCCACATCGTCATGCCCGACCTTCCCGGCATCGGCTTCGAGGGCAAGTCCGACCTCTATGCGGAAATGAAGGCGCTGGCGGCGTAGCCGGTGCCAATCCGGCCAGCCCGGTCGGCGCGAGTCCGCTTGCAAACAAAAATGAGCGTCGCTCAATATAATATTGAACGTTGCTCACGTTCCAGTATACTCATGCTGGAGAGACGCCCCTTTCCGGGTCATTGGGGGGAGGCGCGGAATCGTGAGGATAGCCGCATGCCGTATTCAGCGAAGAATCTCCGGGACGCCGCCGATGCCGGCGTAATCAGCGCGGCTGATCTGGACCGGCTGCTCGCCTTCCTGGCAAGCCATGAGGGGCAGGGCGCGGCGGGTGACGCCAGCCCGCCGGCGAGGTTCGATGCTGCGCACGTGCTCTGGTACGCCGGCGCGCTGATCGTGATCGGCGCCATGGGCCTGTTCTCGACCCTGGCGTTCACCCAGATGGGCGGACGGGCCCTCACAGCCTGCGCGATCGCCTACGCCACCGCATTCGCCGTGGCCGGTCACCATCTCTGGTACGGCAAGGATCTGCGGGTTCCCGGCGGCTTGCTGATCGCGATCGCGGTCTCGATGGCGCCGCTTGCGGTCTACGGCGTCCAGGATGAACTCGGCTGGTGGGGCAAGTTCGGCAAGCCCGGAACCGTGCAGGACTTCTACGTCTGGGTGAAGGGCAGCTGGATCTTCATGGAGATCGCGACCGTTGTCGCCGGCCTCGTCGCGCTGCGCTATTTCCGCTTCGCCTTCATCGTCGCGATCATCGCGTTCGCGCTGTGGTTCATGTCGATGGATCTGGCGCCATGGTTCAGCGGCACGAATTATGCCGACTTCGAGACGCGGCGCCGGGTGTCGGTGTGGTTCGGATTGGCCGTCCTCGCGGTGGCCTGGATCGTCGACTATCGCAGCCGCAATGGTGACTTTGCGTTCTGGCTGCATCTGTTCGGCCTGATGGCGTTCTGGGGCGGCATTACCGCGTCCGAAGGGTCGACCGAACTCTCGAAAGCGGTCTATTGCCTGCTCAACGTCGGTCTCGTCGCGATTGCGGTGATCCTGGCGCGGCGCGCCTATGCGGTGTTCGGCGCGTTCGGCATCTGCCTCTATCTCGGACATCTCGCCGACGTCGTCTTCAAGGACTCGCTGTGGTTTCCGTTCTCGCTGTCGCTGATCGGAATTGCCGTGATCGCCGCAGGCCTGCTCTACCATCGCAACGAGCGCGCGATCGCCGCCTGGCTCGCCGCGCATCTGCCGGCGGGGCTGCGGCCGCGGTCTGCAATGGCGTGAGGCCCGCGACAAGCCCGGGCCTCATGACGGCTGTGATCGTGCTCTCGCGATAGCGGAGGGGGAGGGAGCGGCGTCCTACGACAGCCGCATGTCGAGCAGCCGCCGGCCTTCGCCCTTCAACAGCTTCTTCACCGCGCTCGAGGCGATCACCTCGCCATTGTTGGCGTAGGCCTCGTGGTTCTTCTCGATGTCGTCGAGGCGGTAGAGGTAGTTGACCATGACGCCGGCGGATTCGCGCAGGCCCTTCGGCGAGAGGTCGCCGAGCCAGTTGATCCGCTCCAGCCGGGCGCCGTTGCCGAGATGGAAGCGCGCGACCGAATCGATCAGCCGTCCCTTCGGCGTGCGCGCCTTCAGGAAATAGTAGGCGGCGAGCGGCTCCAGCACGGCGCGCAGCTGCGTGGCGAGCTCGGCGTTCTCGAACCAGTCGGGCTTGCCGAGGCTTTCCAGCAGTTGGCGGTCCTCATCTGACAGCGGCACGTCATCGGCCTGCTTCACCCATTGCATGAAGCCCGTCACCGGCGACAGCGTCACGAAATTGTCGAGCTTCGGCAGTTCGCGGCGCAGCTCCTCGACCACCTGCTTGATCAGGAAGCTGCCGAACGAGATGCCGCCGAGCCCGCGCTGGGTGTTGGAGATCGAATAGAACACCGCGGTGCGGGCCCGCTCGACGGCGACCGGCTCGCGTTCTTCCGCAAGCAGCGGCGCGATCGCTCCCGGAATGGCTTCGGTCAGCGCGACCTCGACGAAGATCAGCGGCTCGTCGGCCAGCGCCGGGTGGAAGAACGCGTAGCAGCGGCGATCCATCGGATCGATGCGGCGGCGCAGATCGTCCCAATCGCGGATCTCGTGCACGGCCTCATAGCGGATGATCTTCTCCAGAATATTGGCCGGCGACGACCAGTCTATCCTGCGCAGCACGAGAAATCCCCTGTTGAACCAGGACGAGAGCAGATGCACCACGTCGCGATCGAGCGCGGCGAGGTCCTTGTTGCCCTTCATCAATGAAAGCAGATCCGAGCGGATCGACACCAGCTCGCCGGTGCCGCCCGGCGCGCGGTTGAGCCGGCGAATCAATTCCTGGCGGCGCGGCTCGGAGGCGAAATGCAGGTCGCTGGCGTCGTCGCCATTGGCTTTGGCCCGCCAGCTCTCGATCGCCTGCGCCAGCCTGGCGTGATCGGGTCCGAAATCGCGCGCCAGCGTCTGGAAGAACGACAGGCGGCCGGCGGCATCGAGGTGGTGGTAGCGGTCGAGCACCTCGCGCGCCATCGCGGTGCCGGAGGCTTCGCCGCGACCGGACAGCAGCGCCTCGCACAATTCCAGCAGCTCCGACGCATCCTGCTTGTCGTCGGCCGGGCTGGCGCGGCCGAGCAGGACGCGGCCGCGTTCGGAAATCGTCGAGAGCAGATCGGAGAAGAAGGCGTTGGCCATGAGCGGGTCGCATCCAGCGGGTCGTATTCAGTGAAGCCGGACCTTACACGGGATTTAAGGTCGGGAGGACTGCAATCAAGCGCATGGATCGTACGGAAATATGTCGCAAGGCGACAACGGTATAATCCGTCATCGCTGCGGCCGGTGACAAATCGCGTTCACGTTTTCTCCGCGAACGCGGTCGGTGTCTTGCCGGTGACCTGGCGGAACGCATGGGAAAATGCCGGCACGCTGGCATAACCGAGGTCGGAGGCGACCTGCTTGACCGAAACATTCGCGCTGGTCGACAGGCGTTCGATCGCGGCCGCGATGCGGGCGCGCTGGCACCAGCTCTTGAAAGACAGTTGCGTCTCCGCCGAGAACAGCCGCGACAGCGTCCGCGCCGAGGTGCCGACCGTGCGCGCCAGCGCATCGATCTCGTGGTCCTTGGTCGGATCGGCCAGCACGATGTCGGCGGCGCGGCGGCAGCGCGGCTCCTGCGGCAGCGGGATGAAGGTCGCGGAATCCTCGGCCTGGTGCAGTTCCAGCATCACGAGCCTGATCAACAGGTCGGTGCGCTCGCGTCCGCATGTCGCGTCGAACAGCGCAAGGATCGCCTGGTGCACCAGCGGCGACACCCGCACCACGAATTCATGACCGAGGCTGTCGCTGCGCGCCTCGCGCGCGAGCCAGGCCCGGTCGAAATACAGCGTGCGCATCTCGATGTCGGCGAGCACGTCGATCGCGTGGGGGAGTAGCGCTGGGACCCACACCGCGCGGTCGGGCGGCACCAGCCAGCGGCCCTTCGGCGTCGTCACCTGCATGGTGCCGCTCGCGGCATAGACCAGCTGCGCTTCGCGGTGCATGTGCGGGTCGAGCCGGACGCCCTTCCGGTAGCTGCGCGCGACCATGTGCACGCCGTCGCCGGTGACGCGCCGGTCCTTGTGGAGGGCTCTTATTGGCGGCTCAGCGATAGTCATTGGCGACATCCCGTCAGGACAAGCACCTATAACCTATTTTCGAGCAATTGAAGAATCGCGTGAGAGACGTGCCTCATGAGCAGCCCAACCAACAATCCAAGCCGGGTGATCAGCTTCGTCAACGCCGGCCATTTCATCGACCACTATGCGATGCTGATTTTCGCGGCCGCCGTCATCATCATGGGTCCGGCGCTCGGCATGGCCTATTCGGAACTGCTGCCTTATGCGACGCCGGGCTTCATCGCCTTCGGCGCCGGTTCGCTGATCACGGGCTGGCTCGGCGATCGCTGGAGCCGCCGCCACATGATGGTGATCTTCTTCGTCGGCATCGGCCTGTCGATGATCTCGGTCGGCTTCGTGCAGACGCCGCTGCAACTCGGCGCGGCGCTGCTCGCGATCGGCATCTTCGCCTCGATCTACCATCCGGTCGGCACCGCGATGATCGTGTCCTATGCCGAGAAGCTCGGCGCCCAGATGGGGATCAACGGCGTCTGGGGCAATCTCGGCGTCGCTTCCTCGGCACTGGTCACCGGCGTGATCGGCCAGTATCTCGGCTGGCGCTGGGCCTTCATCGTGCCCGGCACGGTCACCGTGCTGGTCGGCATCGCCTTTGCGATGACGGTGGTGCATGAGGACCGCAAGGGCTCCAGGCAGGCCGCAGCGCAGGTGCGGGTCGCCAAGGAAGATATGTGGCGCGTGGTGCTGTCGCTGCTGATCGTGGTGATCGCGATCTCGACCACCTTCAACGCGGTGACGGTGGCGCTGCCGAAGCTGTTCGCCGAACGGCTCGCCGATCTGACCAGGAGCCCGGCGCTGCTCGGCGTGATCGCGGCCGGCGTCTATGTGTTCGGCGCGATGACGCAGTACACGATCGGCAAGCTGCTCGACAAACATTCGCTGAAGACGGTGGCGCTGCCGCTGTCGTTCATGCTGGCGCCGTTCCTCTATCTGGCGGCGAGCCTGTCCAACCTGCCGCTGATCGTGGTCTCGATCGGCATCGTGATGGGCGCGTTCGGCCAGGTCACGGTGAACGATGCCATGGTCGGCAAGTACACCACCGAGGAATGGCGCTCGCGCGCCTATGCGGTGCGCTATTTCGTCGGCTTCACCGCGGCGGGCGCCTCCGTCGGCCTGGTGGCTTGGCTGTATGACCAGGGCGGCTTCTCGACGATGCTGCGCGCCTTCGCGGCGCTGTGCCTGCTGGCGATTGCCGCCGCGATCATCCTGCCGCGCGAGATCCGGACGCCCGCCACGCAGGTGAACTGACGCGGTCATTCCGCCGCGGCATTTCCGTCTGAAATGAGCCCCAAGCACCCATCCGCCGCAAGCGGATGGCGCTTTTTCGCGCACAGCAAAAATGCATCCGTAAACTTTGTCCGGACCCGGCGGTGTGATACGCTCCACGCGGGCCTTCGGGCTCAAGGCGCCGGTTGCGCCGATCACTGCCATTTGTGGTTCGTGGAGCAGCCGAAGCCATGGGCGAAATTCGCGACTTCAGATCCGGCAAGCCGGGCAAGCCACCGCCCGGCGACGCGATGCCGCGCCGCCTTGCCGCGATCGTTGCCGGCGACATCGCCGGCTACAGCCGCCTGATGCAGCTCGATGAAGAGGGCACGCATACCCGCGTCAAGCGGGCCGAGCGCGATCTCATCGAGCCCACCATTGCCGAGCACCATGGCAAGCTCGTCAAGACCACCGGCGACGGCTTCATCGCGATGTTCGACAGTCCGGTCGAGGCCGTCCGCTGCAGCATCGTGATCCAGCAGAACATGATCGGCCGCAACGCGGCGATAGCGAGAGATCGCTGGATCGAGTACCGGATCGGCGTCAATCTCGGCGACGTCATCATCGAGGCCGACGATATCTTTGGCGACGGCGTCAATGTGGCCTCGCGCCTGGAAGGGATTGCAGCGCCCGGTGAAGTCTTCATTTCCGGCGGCATCTACGAGCAGATCAAGCACAAGATGGTCTGCGGATACGAATCGCTCGGCGACAAGAAGGTCAAGAACATCACCGATCCGGTGCGGGTTTATCGCGTGCTGCCGGACGCCGCCGCGTACCAAAGAACGCGCAGGCGTCGTGAATCCATCCTGCTCACGCTGCTCGGATTGGCGATCGCAATCATCGCGGCAGGTGCGCTCTGGTACATGCTCGCGCAACCGCGCGGCAAGTTGGCCGAGGTGGCGCGGGCGCCTTCCGCGCCGACGGCATCGCCTGCCGTTCCGCAGCCGGCGCCAAGCGCGGCTCCAGCTCAGACGCCGGGCCAGGCTTCAAGTCCGAGCCCAGGTGCCGCGCCGGCACAGCAAGCGACGCCGCAAGTCATACCCTCGGCAAATCCCGCGGTGTCCGCGCCGGAGCCCGAAATGATTACGCTCCAGGGCGGCAGCTTCTCGATGGGCAGCAATGACGATCCCTCGGAACGGCCGATCCGCAGGGTGACGGTCAAGCCGTTCGCGATGGGCAAATATCCGGTCACGGTGCGGGAATGGAATGCCTGCGCGGCGGCGAAGGCGTGCAGCTTCACCGCCAGCGGCAAGGACGAAGCTCCGGTCACCAATGTGAGCTGGAGTGACGCGAAACAGTATCTGGCGTGGCTCGCCGAGCGCACCGGGAAGGCCTACCGGCTGCCGAGCGAAGCCGAATGGGAATATGCGGCGCGCGGCGGAACGCAATCGAAATACTGGTGGGGCGACCAGGTGCAATCGGGCAACGCCGGTTGCAAGGATTGCGGGGGCGGTGACGGTGCCGCCGAACAGCCGGTCAAGGTCGGCAGCCTCAAGCCGAATCCGTTCGGTCTTTACGACATGGGCGGTGGGGTCGATCAGTGGGTCGAGGATTGCTGGCACAGGAACTACCAGGGCGCCCCGGCCGACGGTGCGGTGTGGTCCGGCGGCGACTGCGCCTCCCATGTCATTCGTTCCGGCTCCTGGAAGAATGACGCGCGCTACGTCCGTCCGGCCAATCGCGACAATTACGACACCAATGTTCGCTACCCGACCCACGGTTTCCGGGTCGCGCTGTCTCCCTGAGCAATCGCCAGGTTTGGAGGGGTTATGAAAAGTGCAGGCTTGATCGCGCTCGCTGCGGCACTGACATTGCTCGCTGGTCCGGCCGGCGCGCAAAACAAACCGGCGGGGAAAGACACCAAGCTGTATTTCATCTGGCCGCACGACGGAGCCAGGGTCAAAAGCCCGTTCTGGTGCCGCTTTGGGCTGCGCAACATGGGCGTCACGCATGCCGGCGACGACTTCCCGAACAGTGGCCATCATCATCTTCTGGTCGATGTGGATGAGCCGTTGAATCCGAACGAGCCGATCCCGTCGGACAAGTCTCACCAGCACTTCGGCGCGGGCCAGACCGAGACACAGCTCGATCTGGCGCCCGGCAAGCATACCTTGCAGCTGGTGCTGGGCGACGCCAAGCACTATCCATTCAACCCGCCGGTCGTCTCCGAAAAAATCACCATCCGGGTCAAATAGGCCGATACGGATAGCTCCCTTGCGCGAACCGCCGCTTGCGCAAAGCGGCCTCGTGCGGTTTGTTGCGCGCCGCCGGGCGCAAGACCCGGTGTGGAGGGCCTCGGATGTTGTCTCGACTGCTGCGTCTGGCTGGCCTCGTTCTGGGAGTGATTGTCATGGCCACTTCAGCCAATGCCGACGCATTGAAGGATCAGATCGCACCGACCGGAAAGCTCCGGGTCGCGATCGCGATCAGCCCGGCGGGCGGCGCGTTCTGGTCGACCCGGACCGAGAACGGCTATGCCGGCGTTCCCGTCGATCTCGGCAGGGAGATGGCTGCGCAACTCGGCGTTCCCGTCGACTATGTCGTGCACCAGAATTCCGGCCAGATCACCGACGCGGCGTCGAGCAACAGCTGGGACATCACCTTCCTGCCCAAGGATCCCGAGCGCGAGACCAGGATGACGTTCGGGCCGATCTACGAGGTCGCCGACGCCACCTATATCGTCAAGCCGGGGTCAACGATTGCGAATTTCGCCGCGCTGGACCAGGACGGCGTCAAGGTCGCCGCCGTCAACGCCACCACCACGATGCGCGGCGCGATCGCGCATCTCAAGCACGCCAAGGTCACGGGCTATCAGACCTATGACGAGATCTTCAATCTCCTGAAGAGCGGTGAGATCGACGCGTTCGCCTTGTCGCGCGATCAGCTCAATGCGATGGCCAGGAAGATCCCGGGCACCCGCGTGCTGGACGAGACCTTCAAGCAGACCGTCACTGCGGTTGCGGTGCCGCTCAACCATCCGCTGGCCGCGGCGTTCGTCACCAGGTTCATGACCGACGCGATCGCCAACGGCACGCTGCGCAAGGCCTACGACAACAATGGGCTGAAGGGCTCCCCGGTCCGTACCGAGGTGAAGTAGCGGCGTATTGACCCTATCCCCGTCATCCTGAGGAGCGCGCTCTTGCGCGCGTCTCGAAGGATGAACGGCCCGGCTGGTGGCCGTCGACCCTTCGAGACGCCGCTCCGCGGCTCCTCAGGGTGACGGGGAGGGAGAGGCGCGCATCCGGCGTGGGTGACATCTGGGCATGCTGCATAATTCCGCGCCATCGCGCGGGGTGGCTTCTGCGCCACCTGCCTAACTCATTGGATTAACAGGGATTTAAAGCCGCCTGCGGCCGTCTCCGGTTGGCACATCCATTGCTTTTATTGCACCAGTCAATGACGACTGCCGTCCTCCGGATCGCCGAAGCCAATGCTGGCCGAGGTGAGGGGATCAAGGCGCCCCGCCGGGCGCCGCGAGCAATCGTTGCACCCCCTAACTCCCCCGGACGGACGAGCAATTCAACCAACCCGCGTCGCTTCCGGCAGGCAACCGGCGCGGCCGAATTGCGCAAGGGGACTTTACGAATGGCCTATCTCGCACCGTCCGAATTCGTCACCAAGATGGTGGACGCCGGCGAATCCAAGATCTTCATGTCGACGCGCGACACCGTGATCCGCGCCTACATGGCCGGTGCGATCCTCGCGCTGGCGGCCTGGTTTGCCGTGACGATCAACGTCAACACGGGTCAGCCGATCGTCGGCGCATTGCTGTTTCCGGTCGGCTTCGTGATGCTCTATCTGCTCGGCTTCGACCTGCTGACGGGAGTGTTCGTCCTGTCGCCGCTCGCGCTGCTCGACAAGCGCCCCGGCGTCACGCTCGGCGGCGTGCTGCGAAACTGGGGCCTCGTCTTCATCGGCAACTTCGCCGGCGCGCTGACAGTCGCGTTCATGATGGCGTTCGTGACGACCTTCGGCTTCACGCAGGAGCCCGACAAGGTCGGCATGACCATCGGAAACGTCGGTGAGGCACGAACGCTGGGCTACGCGGCGCATGGTGCGGCGGGCATGGCCACACTCTTCATCCGCGGCATGCTCTGCAACTGGATGGTTTCCACCGGCGTCGTCGGCGCCATGATCTCCACGACGGTGCCCGGCAAGGTCATCGCGATGTGGATGCCGATCCTGGTGTTCTTCTACATGGTGTTCGAGCATTCGGTGGTGAACATGTTCCTGTTCCCGTCGGGACTGATGCTCCATGCCAAGTTCTCGATCATGGACTACCTGATCTGGAACGAAATCCCGACCGTGCTCGGCAATCTCGCCGGCGGCCTCGCCTTCACCGGGCTCACGCTCTACACGACGCATGTGAAGACGGCGCCGAAGCGCCAGCGCCTCGCGGCTTGATCCCGGCCGGCTTATGGGGCCTCCTGTCACGGAGGCCCCATTCGCCTTGGGACGGTCGATGCCGCGCGCACTGACAATATCGGTCGGGCAATTCTCTGATCAGGGCCGCAAGGACACCAATCAGGATTTCCACGGCGTCTTGATCCCCGACGAGCCGCTGCTCGGCCTGAAGGGCATCGCCGTGGTGCTTGCCGACGGCATCTCCTCGAGTAGCGTCAGCCGCATCGCCGCCGAGTCCGCGGTCAAGAGCTTCCTGACCGATTACTACTGCACCTCGGAATCCTGGTCGGTGAAGACCTCGGCGCAGCGGGTGCTGGAGGCGACCAATTCCTGGCTGCACGCCCAGACTAGGCGCAGCCAGAACCCCTACGACAAGGACAAGGGTTACGTCTGCACGCTGAGCGCGCTGGTCATCCGGTCGACCACTGCGCATTTGTTCCATGTCGGCGACAGCAGGATCTACCGCGTCGCGGGCAACAGCCTCGAGCAATTGACCAACGACCACCGCGTCGTGCTGTCGTCGCAGCAAAGTTATCTCGGCCGCGCGCTCGGCGTGAACCCGCAGCTCGAGATCGACTACCAGAATCTGCGGCTGGAGCGGGGCGACACTTTCCTGCTGGTGACCGACGGCATCTACGAGCACGTTCCCGCGCGGCAGCTGGCGAAGACGATCCGGGATGGCACTGCCGATCTCGATGCTGCGGCGAAGTCGATCGTCGAGCAGGCCTATGAGAACGGCAGCCCGGACAATCTCACCGCGCAGATCATCCGGATCGACGAATTGCCCGACGGCGACGTCAGCGAGGTGTTCGGCCAGCCCGCCGAACTGCCGCTGCCGCCGCTGCTCGATGCGCGGATGCTGTTCGACGGCTACCGCATCGTCCGCGAGCTGCATGCATCGCACCGCAGCCACATCTATCTTGCGGTCGACGAGGAGAGCGGCACCACGGTCACGATCAAGATCCCCTCGATCGACCTGCGCGACGATGGCGCCTATCTGAAGCGCTTTGTGATGGAGGAGTGGGTCGCCAGGCGGATCGACAGCCCGCATGTGCTGAAGCCGTTTCTGCCGCAGCGCAAGCGCAACTTTCTCTACGTTGCGATGGAGTATGTCGACGGCCAGACCCTGACGCAGTGGATGATCGACAATCCGGCTCCCGCGCTGGAGACGGTACGCGACATCACCGAGCAAATTGCAAAAGGGCTGCGCGCGTTTCACCGCAAGGAGATGCTGCACCAGGACGTCAGGCCCGACAACATCATGGTCGACAGCACCGGGACGGTGAAGATCATCGATTTCGGCTCGACGCGGATCTCGGGTGTCGCCGAGGCGGTACCGGCGGGCGTCGAGGACATTCTGGGCACCCAGCAATACACAGCGCCGGAGTATTTCCTGGGCGAGGGCGGCACGGCGCGCTCCGACCTGTTCTCGCTCGGTGTCGTGACCTATCAGATGCTCACGGGCCGCTTGCCTTACGGCGGGCAGATCGCGCGCGCCCGCACCCGATCCGATTTCAACCGGCTGGTCTATCGTCCGGCCGCGCATGGCGGCCGCGATACCCCGAACTGGGTCGACGGCACGCTGGAACGCGCCGTGCACGTCAATCCGCTGAAGCGCTACGACAGCTTCTCCGAGTTCCTGTTCGACCTGCGCAATCCCAACGCGAGATATTTGACCACGTCATCGACCCCGCTGATCGAGCGCAACCCGGTGCTGTTCTGGAAGTCGACCACGCTGGTGCTGGCGCTCGTCGTGGTTCTGCTGCTGGCCTATGGGGCGCATCGTTTGCGGTAGGGATTCGGCCAGCCGATTCCCGTCATCCTGAGGAGCGCGCAGCGCGTCTCGAAGGATGCACGGCCCAACTGGTGGCCGATTCATCCTTCGAGACGCGCGTTCCGCGCTCCTCAGGATGACGGGCAGAGAGCAGGATGACGGGTTAGAAGACTGACTTCAATGCGTCGCGCCGGTGGCGATCGGATCCAGCCCGCTCTTGACCAGCGCGTCGCGGGCATCTGATGAGGCGAGGAAGCTGATCAGCGCCTTGCCGGCCTCAAGCTCCTTCGAGGCGGTCGCGATGCCGGCGGAGAACACCGTGATCTTCTGCAGCGGCTCCGGCAGCGGACCTATGATGTCGATGCCGGCAACCGGCTTCAACTCCGAGATCTGCTGCAAGCCGATCTCGGCCTCGCCCTTGGCCACGATCTCGCCGACCGGGGTGGCCGGAATCATCCGCGCCTTGTCCTTCATCTGATCGGCGATGCCGAGTTTGCCGAACATCTCGGTCGAGACATAGACGCCGCTGGCGCTGTCCGAATAGACGACCGACTTCGCCGAAAGCAACGCCTGCTTGACGCTGTCGGCCGAACTGATGTCCGGCTTCGGTGCGCCTGATTTCACCGCAATCCCGATCGGCGACTTCACGAGGTCGACGCGGCTGTCGGCCACCACCTTGCCCTGCTTGACGAGGTCACCCAGCGCATAGCCGACCATGATCAGCACGTCGGCCGGTTCGCCGCGCGCCAGCCGCACCGGAATGGCGTTGGTCGTGGTGCCCATCGACGGCCCGAAGGCGGTCACCACCTTGTGCCCGGTCTTGCGCTCGAACTCCGGCACCAGCGCCTTGTAGGCTGCGGTCAGCCCGCCCGAGATCATGACATGGACTTCGGCGGCGGATGCGGCTGATGTGAGGACGAGGGCGCCGATGACGGCGAGCACCAGGGCGCGGAAGGCGGTGGCAGCGCGCATGGAGTTTCTCCCTGGACGATTCTTGGAAAGCGGGTCGTCGTGGCCGGGGAGACTATCGTTCGGGAGGAGGCGTGGCTAGCCGCTGCGTCTTTGCGAGGCGCGCAATGACGCAGATGGAGCAGTGTCCGGAGGCGAGATGTCGTAGCCCGGATGAAGCCAACGGGTCGCGCGAACGCGCGCCCGATGACAGGCTCCGCGTAATCCGGGGCCGGCTTCTCCGCGGAAACACTTCCCCGGATTGCGCTTCGCTTCATCCGGGCTACCGGATCCACTCACGAATTCACATGCACGAAATCGCGCAGCAGCGGGTAGATCTCGTTGTTCCAGCGCTTGCCGGAGAACACGCCGTAATGGCCGACGCCGGCCTGCATGTGGTGCACCTTGCGATAGGTGCGCACGCCGGTGCAGAGGTCCTGGGCGGCGAGCGTCTGGCCGATCGAGCAGATGTCGTCCTTCTCGCCTTCCACCGTCATCAGGCCCATGCGCCGGATCGCCGCCGGGTTCACCGGGCGGCCGCGATGCATCAGCATGCCCTGCGGCAGCAGATGCTCCTGAAACACGTCACGCACCGTCTCGATATAGAATTCCGCCGGCAGATCCATCACGGCGAAATACTCGTCGTAGAAGGTCTTGATCACCTCGGCCTTGGCGGTCTCGCCCTTGGCGAGATGGTCGGCGAGGTCGATGTGCTGCTTGATGTGGCGCTCCAGGTTCATCGATACGAACGCCGTCAGCTGCACGAAGCCGGGATAGACCTGACGCAGCGCGCCCTTGCACTGCATCGGCACGTAGTTGATCAGATTGTCCTCGAACCATTTGATTGGCTTGCTCTTGGCGAATTCGTTCACCTTGGTCGGCAGGATCCGCGTGTCGATCGGCCCGGCCATCAGGGTCAGCGACGCCGGCCGCGCCGGATGATCCTCTTCGGACATCACCGCGGCAGCCGCCAGCGCCGACACCGAGGGCTGGCAGATCGCCACCATATGCGCGCGCGGGCCGAGCTGGCCGAGGAAGTCGATTAGATGGTCGGTGTAGTCCTCGAGCCCGAAGCGGCCCTCCGTGCGCGGGATGTCGCGCGGATTGTGCCAATCGGTGATGTAGACGTCGTGGTCCTGCAGCAGTGTCTTCACGGTGCCGCGCAGCAGCGTGGCAAAATGTCCGGACATCGGCGCCACCAGCAGCAGCCGTGGCTGCTCGGGGCCGTCCACCTTCCTGAAGTGCAGCAGCGAGCCGAACGGCGTCGCATAGGCGACCTCCTCGGTCACCTGGTATTCCCGGTTGCCGGCGGTCACGCTGCCGATGGCGTAGTCGGGACGGGCGTAGGTCAGACTGGAACGCGAGATCAGCTCGAGCGCCGCCGCGAGCCGGCCGTACACCCGGTCGGTGGCGCCCTGCGGCACCAGATTGAGGTATTTCAGCGCCGCTGCAGCCCCGGTCCGCCACGGCGCCGTGAGGTCCATGTGGTTCTGATAGGCCTGGTACATCATTGACATCATACGCATCCGCCCCTGGCCCGGCTGGATATGCAATATCGACGCCAGAGAGGGGGCGGCCTGCCCGGCAAATTGGCACGTGGCTTGCTGCAAAAATGAACGGCTTCGGGGCGCGGCGGCTTGGACCGGCGCGCGGCGTCGGGGGCCAAGGACGCGTTCAGGGCGTGAGGGACCGGCATGGCGAAAGCGACACTCACCATCAGCAGCAAGAATTATTCGTCCTGGTCGCTGCGGGGCTGGCTGCTGGCGAAATTCGCCGGGCTCGAGTTCGAGGAGGTGGTCACCGCGCCCGATGACCCCACGGCGCGGGCCGAGCTGCTGCTGCTGTCGTCGTCGATCCTGGTGCCCTGCCTGCGCCACGAGGGCGCGACCGTCTGGGACACGCTGGCGATCGGCGAGTATCTCAACGAGATCATGCCCCATGCCGGGCTGCTGCCGGAGGACCGGATCCAGCGCGCGCATTGCCGCTCGATCTCGGGCGAAATCCATTCCGGCTTCACCACGTTGCGCTCGTCGCTGCCGGTCAACCTCAAGGGGCATTTTCCCGGCTTCAAGATCTGGTCGCGGGCCCAGGCCGATATCGACCGTGTCTGCACCATCTGGCGCGATTGCCTCGGCCTATCAGGCGGACCGTTCCTGTTCGGCGAACGCCGCACCATGGCGGACGCGATGTATGCCCCTGTCGTGACCCGTTTCATGACCTATGACGTGAAGCTCGACCCCGTCCTTGCGACGTATGCCAGCACCATCATGGCGATGCCCGAGATGCAGGAATGGATCGAGGCCGCGAAGGCCGAGCCTGCCGACGTCGAGGAGCTCGAGGTCGAATATTAGGCAGCGTGCGCCGGGACCTGCCGGCGCGGCGGCTCAAGCTCCAGGCAAGCCTTGCTCAATGGACGTGCCGTCGGCGCCGGGCATCGGCGCCGACGGCGATCGGGTGCAGCCCGCGCCGAACGCAAATTCAGGCCTTGCTCCAAATGCTTCCGGTGCGATGGCGGCGCATGGCGAGGCCGATCGCCGCAGCACAACCGGGCTGGCAAGGATTTCGCATAGCAACAAACGAGCTGTGACCGCGACGATGCGACGCTGCCGAAAATTTGGACGCTGAGCCCGCGCCGCGATCTCGCGAACACGAGAACCGTGGAGGCTTGAAATGAACCAGCACGCCATCGTCAGCAAATTCTCCCACGTCAAACCCGGTGACACCGAGTTCAAGGGCGGAGGTCTGCGCGACTTCTTCCTGTATCGCGATCTCGGCATCGCCGATGCCACCGGCGGGCAGGTGATCTGCCATCTGGTCAAGGCCAATCCCGACCTGCCGCCGGAAGAGGGCACCGGCTGGCACAAGCATCTGTGCGATTTTCAGATCGTCATCATGACCAAGGGCTGGGCGCGCTTCATGTACGAGGACAAGGAGACGCTGGTCGAGGCCGGCGACGTGATCCATCAGCGGCCCGGCATCACCCACTATCTGTTCGATTACTCGAAGGACATGGAATACCTCGAGATCGTCAGCCCCGCCGATTTCAAGACCGTGGATGTGCCGCCTGCGACCGAGACGGTGCCGCCGGTGACGCCGTGGAAATGATCGCCAAGGAGAGGATAAGAGAGGGGGCCGCAAATGTCGTCTGCGGAGGAATTAACCTTTGTCGTCGGCCGCTGGCTGCGGCCGATCGTCATGCTTCTGTATGTGGTGCGCCGCCTCGGACTGATGGCCACATCTAGCCGTGAACAACGGAGTACGTTGCTCGATCAGTGATTCGGACGCGGTTCGTTCCACCCGCGTTCCAAATCTTAAAACGCCTCGCGTGCGCGTCGCGTTTTGAAACAGCGCGCGCCAATGCGCGCGTCAGGCCATGCCCGCCTGCTTCACGCGCGGCATGCGCCAGGCAATGACATTGACCTCCAGCGCGCCGCCTGTCGTGTCGTTACGCCACTGGCCGTCGATAAAGCGGCAGGCGAACGGCAGCTGATACGTTCCGCTGTGATCCTCGCAAAGCACTTCCACGCGTTGTTCCGGCGAAGGTTCACCATTGCCGTCGAATTGCGCCAGCCGTTTTTCGCGCGTAGCCATACGATCTGTCTCCACTGCCCAAGGTCGAGCCAAAAGGGGTCGAACCAAACAAGTTCCGAAGGCCCCCGTCCCACGAGTAGTCCCCGTAATGGGTCAAGCACACCGCTTGAATGCGGTTTCAGTGTGGTATGTCTGCCTGGCTTTCAGCGTCGCGAGCACAAAACTGTGAATGACGCATGTGATTGGGGATGTCGATGATCGCGCGTTTCGTTGTTGCCTTGCTCGTGCCGCTT
This sequence comes from Bradyrhizobium sp. Pha-3, assembly GCF_042258615.1. GTDB lineage: Bacteria > Pseudomonadota > Alphaproteobacteria > Rhizobiales > Xanthobacteraceae > Bradyrhizobium. The sequence goes on from NZ_CP170152.1 coordinate 2,663,323, forward strand.
GTACTCGGCGTCGTCGGAACCGCGCATGCGCAGGACGTTCCCGGCATCGAGATCTGCACCGTCGAGAAGACGATGGAGCGGCGCACCAGCTGCCTGCAGAGCAACGTCGATTTCCTGCAGAAGACGATCAGCAAGCTCACATCGGATCAGCAGCAGAAGCTCGACGCCGCCAACCGGCAGATCGAGAGCCTGAAGGGTTCGGTCGCAAGCTTGCAGAAGCTCGTCACCGATTTGCAGGCGGCGCAGGTCAAGCTGACCGAAGATATGAAGAAGAAAGCCGACGCCCCGCCGGCGAAGGATGCGACGCCTGTTGCGAAGGACGGGACCAAGTAGGAAATCGTCATTGCGAGGAGCGAAGCGACGAAGCAATCCATCTCTCCTCGTGCGCGGATCGATGGATTGCTTCGCGGAGCCTGTCATCGGGCGCGCGTTCGCGCGACCCGTTGGCTCGCAATGACGGGAAGCGCGTCTCGGCTCAGGCCACCCGATACGTCTCCATCACATCGCGATCCGGCTCATAGCCGAGCCCGGGGCCCTGCGGCACGGCGACGTGGCCATTGGCGTCGACGTCGATGCGGTCGCCCCACAGGCAAGCGGGGCGCTTCATGAAGAACACCTCGATCAGGCCTTCGTCGCGGATCGCCATCAGATGCAGCGTGGCGAGGAAGCCCGGCCCGAAATAGGGCGAGTGCGGAATCACCTGGACGCCGAACTCGTCGGCGAGCACGGCCACGCGCAAAAATTCGGTGACGCCGCCGACCTTGATCACCGACGGCTGGGCGTGACTGACCGCGCCCGTCGTCATCATCTGGCGGAATTGATGCACGGTGCAGGCGTTCTCGCCGGCGGCGATATCGAGCCGGCCTTCTCTGCGCACCTCCGCAAGCGTTGCAAAATCCTCCGGCGGCCAGACCGGCTCCTCCAGGAACATCGGCGCGGCCTGCTTGCAGTCGCGGGCGAACTGGATCGCCGCCGGTCCATCCAGCGGACAATTCATGTCGACCATCAGCGGCACGCCGGGGCCGATCGCTTCGCGCGCGGCAGCGACCGCCGGCACCGTGGTCTCGTGCAGCTTGATCGCGGCATAGCCGAGCTTGATCGCCTTCTTGCATTCGGCGGCGATGTGCGCGGGACTGCCGATCCGCATCAGGCTCGCATAGGCCGGAATCGTGCCGCGCTTGGCGCCGCCGATCAGTTGATGCAGCGGCACGCCCTTGACCTTGCCGGCGAGATCCCACAGCGCGATGTCGAGCGCCGAGATCGCAAACATCGTGATCCCGTAGCGGCCGAACAGATGCAGATTGCGCTGGATCTGCTCCATCGCGGCGGGAATGCTGGCCGCATCGGGTACCTCGAGGCCGCGGGCCTGCGGCGCGATCATCTCGGCCACCGCCGCGCAACTCGTCTTCGGGCAGACATAGGCGAAGGCATCGCCCCAGCCGGTCAGGCCTGCATCGGTCGAAACCTCGACCAGCACCATGTCGAGCGCCGAGATCGCGGAGGCGCCCTGGCGGAAGCTCGCGGGGCCTGCGTCATAGGGAATGCGGATATGGTGGGCGCGGACGTCGGTGATTTTCATTGTTGTTGTCCTTCCGATCGCAGGATGCAGCAGGATGTCCCTGGAGCTCATGATGGCCGGACGCGGCAGCCTGGACGGTGTTGCTTCGGCTCGCCTGGGTTCCAGCCATCGCAGGTCTTGGTTGTAAAGCCTTGCTTGTGGCGAGTGTTGCTCGTGACGAGTCTTGCGCGTGAATCGTGTCGAAGACGTGGATGCCCGGCGCGGCGCCGGGCATCACGAACTCCGAACCGTGGAGAAGGCTGCTACGAGCTCTTCTCGCCGCTCATGATGGGGCCGAACCGCTCCCAGCTCTCGCCCTTGAAGCGCATCATCTGCAACTGCTCGATCGGTGCGTAGTCGTCCGGTCCGGTCTTGATCTTAGTGCCGGGCAGATAGATGCCGATCTCGAAGTTGAGGCTCGCCGCCTGCTTCATCAGGTTCTCGCGGGTGAGGTTGTCGCCGCATTGCCGCAGCACCTGCTCGAGCCCCTTGGCGACGCCGTAGCCGAACACGGTCGAGGCGTCGTTCTGGTCACCCTCGGGATACCACTTGGTCATGAAGGCGCGCCACTCGTTCATGGCCTGATCGGTCCTCCACTCGTGATCCGCGGGATCCTTCAGATACTGGGTCGACAGGATGTCCTGGCTCGCCTCATAGCCGGCCGGCTTCATCACGCCGCCGATCGAGACCGAGACGTTGGTCAGGAACTGGACCGGATGCCAATCCAGCTCGGCGGCCTTCTTGATCGCCTGCGCCGCGAATTTCGGCGTCGCGATGTTGACGAAGATGTCGGGGTTGGCGCCCTTGATCTGCACGATCTGCGAATCCACCGTCGGCGACGTGGTCTCGTAGGAGGATTCGACGACGATCAGCTTCTTGGCCGCGTCGCCGAGCCCGTCATGCAGGCCGATCAGATAGTCCTTGCCGAAATCGTCGTTCTGGTAGAGCACGCCGATGGTCTTGCCGGGATATTTCTGCAGAATGTATTTGGCATAGATGCGCGCCTCGACCTGGTAGCTCGGCTGCCAGCCCATGGTCCACGGAAAGTTCTTCGGATCGTTCCACTTGGCGGCGCCGGTGGAGACGAACAGCTGCGGCACCTTCTTGGCGTTCATGTATTTCTGGATCGCGGTGTTGCCCGGCGTGCCCAGCGGATTGAAGATCAACAGCACCTCGTCGCTCTCGACCAGCTTGCGGGCCTGCTCGACCATCTTCGGCGGGCTGTAGCCGTCGTCGTAGGAGACGAAGTTGATCTTGCGGCCGTTGATGCCACCCTCGCTGTTGAGCTTGTTGAAGTAGGCCGCTTCCGTCTTGCCGATCGTGGCGTAGGCGGATGCCGGGCCCGAATAGGGCATGATGTTGCCGACCTTGATCTCGGTGTCGGTCGCGCCCGGATCGTATTTCTTCTGGGCGTTGGCTGCGCTGGCGACGGCGATCGTCAAAAGCCCCGCAAGCGCCGCAGACTTGACGCCGTTGACATAGCTCAGGCGGTGGTGGTGCATCATTGTCCTCCCTGACATGCTGGCCGCGGCTCGTGCAGTCTTGATTTTCGGGCAGCTTGGTGAGCCGTCGGATCGATGCAACTGCGAGTATGCACGATTGCAGCGGTGTTGCCAGCGACGGCTTTGCGGTAAAATTTCGTAGAGCGGAATCACAGTTTCGCCGCCGCGCAGCAAGGACTGTCAAATGCCGCGCGCGGCGGCCGTGCATGATGCCCGAGCTTTGCAGGAAGGCCGTCGTCCATGAATCCAGCCCAGAAGGCGCTCTGGTACATCGAAAGCCACCTGCGCACGTCGCTGACGCTGGATGATATCGCTGTTGTTGCCGGGGTCTCGCGCTTCCATCTGGTGCGCGCGTTCGCGGAGGCGACCGGGTTTTCGGTGATGCGCTATGTGCGGGCCCGGCGATTGAGCGAGGCCGCGCGCGAGCTCGCGGCCGGCGCGCCCGACATTCTCACGCTCGCGCTGGATGCGGACTACGGCTCCCACGAGGCATTCACCCGCGCGTTTCGCGACCATTTCGGCGTCACGCCGGAAACGGTGCGCGCGACGACGTGTCTGACCAAGCTCAAGCTCCAGGAGCCGATCACCATGATCTCGACCGCTCTCGATCACATCGATCCGCCGCGCATTGCGACCGGCAAGGCATTCCTCGTCGCCGGCGTCGGTGAGCGCTACAACCACGCCAATGACAGCACGGCCGGCATCCCGAACCAGTGGCATGGTTTCCACCAGCAATGCGCGCATATTCCTCGCCGGGTCGGTGACGTTGCCTATGGTGTCTGCTGCAACGGCGACGATGCCGGCAATTTCGACTACATCGCAGGTGTCGAGGTTGCCGATTTCTCCGACCTGCCGCGCGAGTTCGCGCGGGTCCGCATCCCGGCGCAGAAATACGTGGTGTTCACCCACGCCGACCATATCTCGACCATCCGCCGCACCGTCAACACGATCTGGAATCGCTGGCTGCCGCAATCCGGCATGAAGGTCGCCGACGCGCCGAACTTCGAGCGCTACGACGAGAAGTTCGACAAGAACAGCGGCAATGGCGGGCTCGAGATCTGGTGCCGGTCGAAGGGTAGGGCGCTTGCTCCGAGCGTGGAACGGTTGCCATCGAGCGACCCCAGCAGCCTTTGGGGGCCTGATGCGGCGGCTGCTGGGGCCATCTACCGGCCCGATGCGCCGAGCAGGTTCGCGAGGGCTCCACTCGGACCAAGGCTATGGCGGCTGTTGCGACGCGGGCCACCGAGCCAATCTCTTGGCCGCATCCATGATCTGAATATGTGAGTGGATTTTCAGCTTCCTGAGCAGGCGAACGCGCTGGACCGATATCTGCGCTTCGGTCCCGCCGATCTGCGCAGCAATCTGGGCATCACGCCGCCCGAGGGCCATGCGCCTCAGGAGCTTCTTTTCGCGCGGGCTCAGCAGCAGCATGGGACGCCTTCACGACACGAACATCGCAATGCCGATAATGACGAGTGGGCTTAGCCCCATCAGAACAATGCAAACGCTCTCAAGTGTGTCACTGCCCATGACGCAACTCCTGCGTTGGAGCTGGAACCTACACCCGGTGGAACTCGGCGAGCTAGTGCACTTTGTGCCTCGGAAACCAACCGAAACAACTCGGACTGTTGCACTGCGGACCTCCGTTCAGCGCGATGGGCCGGTGCATTGATCTATCTCCATCTCCGTTCGAAATGCCGAACCAGCCTTGCTCGCAAGCCTGCGATACGTCCAGGCGGTCGGGAGATGGGGCATGTATCGGCATATTCTCATTTCGGCAGATGGCTCGGAACTGGCGGACTGAGATGTCAGAAGCTTCGGATTCGCTGTTCGGTAGCGTGCTGGATCCGATGGAACGGATCTCCGAAACCCTGTTCGGCCTGATCATGGCTCTCACCTTCATCTGCTCGCTCGGTATCGCAACCGGGACAAGCATCAACCTTCGGACCATGCTGATCGGTGCGCTCGGCTGCAACCTTGCCTGGGGCATCGTTGACGGCGGTCTTTATCTGCTGGGCCGGATCAACAGTCGGGGAGGCAAGCTTCGAATGCTCCACGCGCTGCGGCAGGCGCCGGATTCCGAGACAGCGCGCAGCATCATCGCTGAAGCACTGGCACCGGAATTGGCGGTGTTTTTGCCTGCGCAGCAATTGGAAGCGATACGGCAGAAATTGCAAAGTTTGCCCGAGACGTCCGATAGCCCGAAACTGACGAATCGTGATTGGATCGGGGCACTGGGTCTGTGCTTGCTGAGCTTCCTTTCGACCTTCCCGGTCGTCATCCCGTTTCTATTCCTGAGCGACGCCAGATTGGCGCTGCGCGTCTCCTACGCCGTCGCTATCGTCATGCTGTTTTGCTGCGGTCACGTGTTCGGAATTCAAAGCGGGTTACGGCCCTGGGCCGCTGGCCTTGCGATGGTGGTTGTTGGCGGTGCGCTGGTTGGCATCGCGGTGGCTCTTGGAGGATAGCGACGGTGAGGCGGCCTGGTGTCGCATCGGTTCGGCGGTTACGCGATGCCTCATGCGCCGCGTTGGTCGGGATGTGCCTTGCACCAGTGACCGGCGCTCTGGCACAAGCCAATCCCCCAGGTCCGGGCAGTGCGATCGGCCTTGGCAACCGCGGATGGTCGGCTGCCGATCCCAACCGTGATACCTCGGCAAACGAACTCGAATTCAGCGCCCGCGCGGGCGTTGCATCCGACTACATCTATCGCGGGACCACGCTTTCCGATCATGGGCCCGCGGCAGGTGCGGCCTTCGAAACGAGATTTGGTGCGGTATACGCCGGAACTACGGTGGCCACCGTCAAGCTACCGACCCAGCCGGCCGCCGAGTTGACCTTTGCCGGCGGGGTCCGCCCGAAGATCGCAAACATCGATTTCGATCTTGGCGTCACTTATTTCGCCTATCCCAGTGAACGGCTTCCCGGCGAAACGAATGGCATCAACTATTGGGAAGCGGTTATTCGCGGCGATCGTCGCATCAGCGAAAACGTCCATGTCGCGGCCGGCTACGCCTATTCGCCTGACGTCTCGAACACCGGCGCCTGGAGCCAGTATGCCGCGGCCGGCATCGGCTACGATGTGCCGGGCCGACTGCTGCCGCAGGACCTCGCCGTGTCGTTCACGGCTGCTGCCGGCTATTCCTGGTTCGGCAATCAGGCCGCGCAACTCGGCGGCTTCCCGCTGCCTGCCTATCTCAACTGGCAGGCGGGCGTGACCGTCACACACAAGGCTTTCAATCTCGATCTGCGCTACTACGACACCAATCTGTCGAAGGAGAACTGCTTTGTATTTACAGGCGATCCAAATGCGCGTTCGGGTGGCCACATGAATCCCGTCACCAACCCTGACGGCCTGGTCTCGAATTGGTGCGGCGCTACGTTCGTTGCGAAGGCCTGGTTTGCCTTCAACTAAAGCGTGATGAGATTAGGTTGAGCTGGATCGGCATCGGAGGTTCACCTCTCCCTTGGAGAGGTCGATTTGCGCAGCAAATCGGGTGAGGGGTTACGGTCTATCGAGAGAGCAAGAGCCCTCACCCGGATTGCACCGGACGATGCTTCGCATCGCCGAGAGCAATCCGACCTCTCCCCGACGGGGAGAGGTGAACCGAACCCGCGGCAAGCCGATTCAACCAAAAATCATCCCGCTCTAGCTCTCGGCGGCGGCTCGCATGTCCGTGACCGGGCGAAAGCTGGTATCGTGAGCCTCGGGACGCCGCGGCCTCTTGGCTTATGCGCAGGCGTCTCTGGAATACTGGATCACCCGCATGCACATGCGCGGGTGATGACACCGAGCATGCTGTTTGACAGGTTGAATCGAGAACCATCCTCAGCGTCGTCCTGGCGAAGGCCAGGACCCATTACCCCAAATGGCAATTGTTGTGCGACGCTGGGGCCACGATCTCCTTCGCAATCAAATTCGGTGGCTATGGGTCCTGGCTTTCGCCAGGACGACGACATTTGCGACAGGCGGCGCAACAAACTCGCCGTCGTCCCTGCGAAAGCAGGGACCCATAACCACCGATGCTGATTATCGTGCGACGCAAGAATGACGAATCCCGCCTACAACACCCGCCGCGGCGTATGGGTCCCTGCTTTCGCAGGGACGACACCGTGTATGCGGGCGCGGTTTGCTCCGCGAACTCAGTGCGATCTTGCGAGGCAGAACGCCACGACCTCTTCCAGCGCCGTCTTCATCGGCGAGGACGGAAACAGCGCCAGCGCGTCGACCGCCATTGCGCCGTAGTGCTGGGCGCGGCTGATGGTGTCCTCCAGCGCGCGGTGCTTGGTCATCAGCCCGATCGCGTGATCGAGATCGGCCGATCCGATCTCGCCGCGCTCCAGTGCGCGGATCCAGAACTGGCGCTCGGTGTCGTTGCCGCGGCGGAAGGCGAGCACCACCGGGAGCGTGATCTTGCCCTCGCGGAAATCGTCGCCGACATTCTTGCCGAGCTTGGCCGACTTGCCGCCGTAGTCGAGCACGTCGTCGACGAGCTGGAAGGCAATGCCGAGATTCATGCCGACCGAGCGGCAGGCGGTCTGCTCGGCCTTGGGCCGGTTGGCGATCACGGGACCGACCTCGCAGGCGGCGGCGAACAGCTCCGCCGTCTTGCCGCGGATCACGGCGAGGTATTCGTCCTCGGTGGTCGCGGTGTTCTTGGCGGCGGCAAGCTGCATGACCTCGCCCTCGGCGATGGTGGCGGCGGCCGCGGAGAGAATGTCGAGCGCGCGCAGCGAGCCGACCTCGACCATCATGCGGAACGCCTGGCCGAGCAGGAAGTCGCCGACCAGCACGCTGGCCTCGTTGCCCCACAGCATCCGCGCGGACAATTTGCCGCGGCGCAGTTCGCTCTCATCGACCACGTCGTCGTGCAGCAGGGTCGCGGTGTGCATGAACTCGACCGCGGCGGCGAGCTTGATATGGCCGTCGCCGGAATAGTCGGCGAGCTGGGCCATCGCCAGGGTCAGCATCGGGCGCAGCCGCTTGCCGCCGGAGGAGATCAGATGATTGGCGACCTCGGGGATCATGGTGACCTCGGAGCCGGTCCGCGAAAGGATGGTCGCGTTGACGCGCTCCATGTCGGCGGCGACAAGTCCCACCAGCCCGTCGATCGAAGCATTGGACGGGCTTTCGAAGGGTACAATAACCGCCACGCTGGTCTCCAATTTTGCCGAATTCGCACTAGCTCAGCTATAACAATAGAAACTGCGAAGGTATGCGGCAAGGCCACGAAGTTGTTGACATGTGACGCATTGGCCGCACAGCCGGGCGGAGAGGAGAGTGGATTTTGCGGGAATTGGTACGGACCAATGACGTGGTGCTGGTCTCCGCCGTCGGCGCGCTGCTCGACAGCGCTAACATCCATCATCTGGTGCTGGACCAGAACATGAGCATCATCGAGGGCTCGCTCGGCGTGCTGCCGCGGCGGATCCTGGTGCACGAGGACGACAACCACGAGGCCCGCCAGCTCCTGACCGATGCCGGCCTGGGCCACGAATTGCGGGCCGATGACTAGAGCGTTTTCAAGCGAAGTGGGCCCCGGTTCGCGTGAAGAAAACGCGTCAAAAAACGAGTCTGCGGGCGCCGAGATCACCGAAGATGGCTTCCTCGGTGGGCAATTGCGGCTGCGGCAGCCGCGCAGCGGCCACCGCGCCGGCCATGACGCGATCCTGCTGGCCGCGGCGACGCCGGCGCGATCAGGCGACCGGGTCGTCGATCTCGGCTCCGGCGTCGGCGCCGCCGGGCTGGCGGTGGCGCGGCGGGTCAGCGGGATCGATCTGGTTCTGGTCGAAATCGACCCTGCATTGGCCGAGCTTGCCCGGAATAATGCCAGCGCCAACGCGATCATGGCCGAGGTGATCGTGCTCGACGTCGAGGCCGGCGCCTCCGCCTTCGATGACGCCGGACTCGCGCCCGACAGCGCCGACGTCGTGCTGATGAACCCGCCGTTCAACGATTCCACCAGGCACCGCGCCTCGCCGGACGGCGTGCGGCAGCGCGCCCATGTCGCGACCGCGACCACGCTGGCTGGCTGGGTGCACGTGGCGCGGCGGATACTCAAGTCGAACGGGCAGCTTGCGATGATCTGGCGGGCCGACGGGATTGCCGAGGTGCTGGCCGCGCTGGACCGCGGCTTTGGCAGCCTCGAGATCCTGCCGGTTCATGGCGACGCGGCCTCGCCGGCGATTCGAATCCTGGTGCGGGCCACCAAAGGCGGCCGGGCGCCGGCGCGGCTGCTTGCCGCGCTGTTGCTCAAGGAAGAGTCAGGTGTGCCCAATAAATGGGTGCAGGAGGTTTTGGCTGGAAGGGGAGAATTGCCGCTGGCGCGGCGCTAACGGGCAGGCGCGCTGCCCGCGTCGTAGTGGCACTAAATCACTGCGAGGCCGTTTCCGACTGGCGATCCGGCCTGGACGTGAAGTGGATCGCCGTGAGGAGCGTACCGATCAGCAAAATCAGCAGGTAGATCTTCATGGGTCCCTCTCCGCCCGCGCGTTGCAACCCCAAAGACAAAATGCAAAACGCGTTCCACGAAATCCAATGACACTGGCGTGATAAAAAGTGGTTAATTCGAGGTAACGGCATGAGTGAACAAATTAGTGATCGCGCTGGACGTTCTGGGGCACGTTCGGGATGGCTCGAGCGCGCGCAGGGAATGCTTCCGGCGCGGTTCAGGCGCGGCATGGCTGTCGTGCCGGTGGTGCGGTTGTCGGGCGTGATCGGCGCGGTGACGCCGCTGCGGCCCGGCATGTCGCTCGCCGGCGTCGCCAAGATGCTGGAGCGCGCCTTTGGCACGCGGAATGCCAAGGCGGTGGCGCTGGTGATCAATTCGCCGGGCGGCTCGCCGGTGCAGTCCCGGCAGATCTATCTGCGCATCCGGCAGCTGGCCGCCGAGAAGAAGCTGCCGGTGCTGGTGTTCGTCGAAGACGTCGCGGCCTCCGGCGGCTACATGATCGCCTGCGCCGGCGACGAGATCTATTGCGACCCGTCCTCGATCCTGGGTTCGATCGGCGTGGTCGGCGGCAGCTTCGGCCTCGAGGGGTTGATCAAGAAGATCGGGGTCGAGCGGCGGCTCTATACGGCCGGCAGCCACAAGGCGATGCTCGATCCGTTCCTTCCCGAGAACCCCGACGACGTCGCCCGGCTGAAGTCGATCCAGCGCGAGATCCACGCGATCTTCATTGCGCTGGTGAAACAGAGTCGCGGCAGCCGCCTGAAGGGGCCCGACGAGGAGCTGTTCACCGGCGAATACTGGGCGGGCGAGACCGCGATCGGGCTCGGGCTTGCCGATGGCATCGGCGACCTGCGCGCGACGCTGCGGGCCCGCTATGGCGAGAAGGTGCTGACCCCGGTGATCGCGCCCGCGAGCGGCATGCTGTCCGGCCTGCTCGGCCGGCGGGCGCCGGGGGCGGGGTCGATGGCAGCGCTGGACGGGCTGGCACGCTTGCCGGACGACCTGATCTCCGCGGTCGAAACAAGGGCGATTTGGGCCAGATTCGGGCTGTGAACACGGGGATTTGAGCGCGCCATTTAGCCCCAAAAGCACGATTGCGGCGCAGGCCGGGTTGCGCGAGAATACCTTCCATTGGGGGCCTGACAGACGTGAACGACAAGGATCGACCGATGCCGCCGCTGATTGCATTCGCAGGCGTCCTGGGTGGCCTGGCCGTGGTCCGCTGGGCATACAAGACGGCCGTCCGGATCAACCAGGAACTGGAAGAGGCGCGATTGTCCCGCGTGGCCGAGACCACGCGTGCGAGCGAAATCAAGACCCTGCGCCGCGACCCCGTGACCGGGGCCTATCGCCCGGGCTAGTTTGCTCTGAAAACCGCAAGATGGCGGTGCCGGATTTTCCGGCATCGCCTTGATTCAATTGGCCGCCGCCGATACGGTCCCGCGCGCTTCAAAACCCCCTCGCGAGACCTGTAGAGACGATGGACGCCCTGCCTGACCACATGCGCCCGGAACGTTCGTTCCAGGGCTTCATCCTGGCTCTCCAGCGATTCTGGGCCGAGCAGGGTTGCGTCATCCTGCAGCCCTACGACATGGAAATGGGCGCCGGCACCTTCCATCCCGCGACCACGCTGCGCGCGCTGGGGCCAAAGCCCTGGAACGCGGCCTATGTGCAGCCCTCGCGGCGGCCCAAGGACGGCCGCTACGGCGAAAATCCCAACCGGATGCAGCACTACTACCAGTTCCAGGTGATCATGAAGCCGTCGCCGCCGAACCTTCAGGAATTGTACCTGAAGTCGCTGGCCGCGATCGGCATCGACGCCGCCGTCCATGACATCCGCTTCGTCGAGGACGATTGGGAGAGCCCGACCTTGGGCGCCTGGGGCTTGGGGTGGGAATGCTGGTGCGACGGCATGGAAGTCAGCCAGTTCACCTACTTCCAGCAGGTCGCCGGGGTCGAATGCGCGCCGGTCGCGGGCGAGCTCACCTACGGGCTCGAGCGGCTCGCGATGTATGTGCAGGGCGTCGACCGCGTCTACGACCTCAACTTCAACGGCCGCGAGGGCGCCGAGAAGGTCACCTATGGCGACGTCTTCCTGCAAGCCGAGCAGGAATATTCGCGGCACAATTTCGAGTACGCCGACACCGCGATGCTGTTCGAGCAGTTCAGGATGGCGGAAGAGGCCTGCCGCAAATATCTCGCCGCCGGCTGGCGCGAGGGAAGCAATTCGAAGGAACATCTGATGGCCTTGCCGGCCTACGACCAGTGCATCAAGGCGAGCCACGTGTTCAACCTGCTCGACGCCCGCGGGGTCATCTCGGTAACGGAGCGGCAGAGCTATATCGGCCGCGTGCGCGATCTGGCGAAGGCCTGCGGCGAGGCCTGGATCCACACTGAAACGGGCAGGGCGGTCTGATGCCCGATCTCCTCCTCGAACTGTTCTCCGAAGAAATTCCCGCGCGCATGCAGGCCAAGGCGGCGGACGATCTGCGCCGCATGGTAACCGACAAGCTCGTCGCCGAGGGCCTCGTCTATGAGGGCGCCAAGGCGTTCGCGACCCCGCGCCGCCTTGCACTGACCGTGCACGGCATTCCCGCCCGCCAGCCCGATCTGAAGGACGAGCGCCGCGGCCCGCGCGTCGGCGGGCCTGAGCCTGCGATCCAGGGCTTCCTGAAGGCCACTGGTCTCACCTCGATCAGCGAGGCCAAGATCCAGACCGACCCGAAGAAGGGCGATTTCTACATCGCGCTGATCGAGAAGCCCGGCCGCGCCGCGATCGACGTGATCGCGGAGATGATCCCGGTGATCATCCGCACCTTCCCCTGGCCGAAATCGATGCGCTGGGGCGCGCGCTCGGCGAAATCAGGCTCGCTGACCTGGGTGCGGCCGCTGCACGCCATCACCGCGACCTTCGGTCTGGAGACCGAGGAGCCTGACATCGTCAAGTTCTCGGTCGACGGCATCGAGGCCGGGCAGACCACCTACGGCCATCGCTTCATGGCACCTGGTGCGATCAGCGTGCGCCGCTTCGAGGACTACGAGGCCAAGCTGAAGGCCGCCAAGGTCATCCTCGATCCGCAGGCGCGCAAGGACATCATCCTCGAGGACGCCAAGGAGCTGGCGTTCGCGCAGGGCCTCGAGCTGGTCGAGGACCAGGTGCTGCTCGATGAGGTCTCCGGCCTCGTCGAATGGCCGGTCGTGATGATGGGATCGTTCGAGAAGGAATTTTTGTCGATCCCGGATGAGGTGATCCGCGCCACCATCCGCAACAACCAGAAGTGCTTCGTGGTCAAGGATTCCAAGACGGGGAAGCTGACCAACAAGTTCGTGCTGACTGCCAACATCGAGGCGCCCGACGGCGGCAAGACCATCGTCGCCGGCAACGAGCGCGTGATCCGCCCGCGGCTGTCGGACGCGAAGTTCTTCTACGAGACCGATCTCAAGACCAAGCTGGAAGACCGGCTGCCGAAGTTCGAGCAGATAGTGTTCCATGAGAAGCTCGGGACGCAGGCAGAGCGGATCAAGCGGATCGAACGGCTCGCCGCCGAGATCGCACCGCTGGTCGGCGCCGACGTCGAGAAGACCAAGCGCGCCGCGCGGCTCGCGAAGGCGGATTTGTTGACGGAGGTCGTCGGCGAATTCCCCGAACTGCAGGGCCTGATGGGCAAGTACTACGCGCTGGCGCAGGGCGAGGATGCGTCCGTGGCGGCTGCAAGCGAGGAGCACTGGAAGCCGCAGGGGCCGACCGACCGCGTCCCGACTGATCCGGTCAGCGTTGCGGTGGCGCTGGCGGACAAGATCGATACACTAGTTGGTTTCTGGGCGATCGGCGAGAAGCCCACGGGATCGAAAGACCCTTACGCGCTGCGTCGTGCCGCGCTCGGCGTTGTTCGGCTGATAGTAGAGAATGAACTTCGCCTCTCGCTTCTTGTCGCTCTGAAGGAGGCCGGCCGCGCCGCAGCACGGACTTTTGCGTCGGTAACGTTTGAGAATTTGAGGCCTCTGCTCAAAGATGTCGCGAAGCAGACTGCGAACGCTGAAATCGCCATCGCCGTTCTCGAAGGCTTTCGCAAGGACCCGGCGCGTGATTCTCAGACAGACGCAATCGCGGATTCGATCGTTGATGCGATTGTCGATCTGCTCGCCTTCTTCGCCGACCGCCTGAAGGTTCAGCTCCGCGACCAGGGCGCGCGTCACGATCTCGTCGATGCCGTGTTCTCGCTCGGCGGCCAGGACGATCTCTTGCTCGTGGTTCGCCGCGTCGAGGCGCTCGGCAAATTCCTCGACAGCGACGACGGCAAGAACCTGCTTGCCGGCACCAAACGCGCCAGCAACATCCTCGCCATCGAGGAGAAGAAGGACAAGCGCACCTTCGACGGTGCGCCTGATGCTGCGCTCTACAAGCTCGACGAAGAGAAGATTCTTGCGAAGGCGATCGACCAGGTGAAGGCCGAGGCCTCCGCGGCCGTCGCCAAGGAAGACTTCGCCGGAGCGATGAGCGCGATGGCCAAGCTGCGTCCGGCGGTCGATGCGTTCTTCGACAAGGTCAAGGTCAACGACGACGACCCGAAGGTGCGCGAAAACCGCCTGAAGCTGCTCAACGAGATCCGCGCCGCGACGCGCGCGGTGGCGGACTTCTCCCGGATCGAGGGCTGACCGATGGACCGCGCAACGCTCGCCGCCTACGACAAGGAGGCGGCGGCGTTTGCGCTGGACTGGCACGAGCAGCCGGCACCTCGCGACCTGCAGGAGATCGTCGGGCAATTCTTCATCAAGGGCGGCGCGACCGCCGATATCGGCTGCGGCAGCGGCCGCGAGGTGGCGTGGCTCAATGCCAACGGCTTCCCGGCCGAAGGCTTTGATGCCTCCGAGGGCCTGCTCGCGGAAGCTCATGCCCGCTACCCGGCGCTGCGCTTTACCCACGCCGAATTGCCCGCGCTATCCGGCATCGCCGCCGACAGCTTCGACAATGTGCTGTGCGAGACCGTGATCATGCATCTCGATCACGCGCTGATCGCGCCGTCGGTGCGCCGCATGTTCGAACTCGTGAAGCCCGGCGGTATTTTCTATCTGAGCTGGCGCGTCACCGCACGTGACGATGCGCGCGATGCGCATGGCCGGCTCTACGCGGCGTTCGATACCGCGCTGGTGCGGGCTGAGCTGGCGGCGGCCGAATTGCTGCTCGACGCGGAAGTCGTGAGCACGTCGTCCGGCAAGGTCATTCACCGTGTCGTGGCGCGGAAGCGCGCCTGATCCGGCCCTCGGAAATATTTCGACACAATTCGCAATTTATTAACCATCCCCTGCGAGGGTCCTGGCGAGTCAACGATTTCTTAAGAAATCGCCCCTCGCGCCAATGCAGGGACCTCCCCGATGACCTCGATCGGCACCACGCCCAATCCCTACGCCCAATATGGTTCGGCCTATGCGCGGGCCGCCGCGACGCCCTCGCTGGCGGCGACGTTGTCGGGCGACGGCACGGCCGGCGACCTGTCGGCGCCCTCGACATCCAGCGCTGCAACCAACCTCACGCTGTCGGACGCTGCCCGCGCGCAGCTCGCCAAGGCGCCGCTGCCGGATTTCGCGACCGTCACCAACGATGCGCGCGTCACGCTCGACAGGCTCTACACGGCCGCGGGCGTGAAGAAGCCGATCGTCGACGGCAAGACCACGATCGATCTCTCGACGCTTGATCGCCGCTCGCTGTTTGCGATCTCGACCAACAATGGCGGCAAGTTCACGCCGGACGAGCAGGCGGTCGCCGCCACCGAACTGAAGCAGCGCTTCGACAAGGCCTTGGCGCCGTCGCTTGCGACCACCCGCCTGACCGGCGACTACAGCGTCAGCTACAAGGCGGCGCTCGACTATCTCGACGGCGCCAGCGACGAGGAGAAGGCAACCGCGACCTGGGCCAGCCAGCGCGCCGCGGTGCTGAAGGGGGTTCAGGCGACGCAGCAGGATCCGAACAAGGCGCCGACAGGAATTACCGGAGACCCGGTCGCGGCCGCGCTGGCGGGAAGCACGCCTCCCACAACGGGGAACACGCGCGACTTCGGCAGCGTGGCGAGCGACGTGCGCGCCTTCCTCGATCGGCAGAAGAGCGAGGCGGCGAGCAAGGGCAAGGAACTGGTGTACGACTCTCGCCGCAAGACCGGACAGCTCGCGGACCTGTCCTCGCTCGACAACCGCTCGCTGTCGGCGATCTCGCTGAACCAGGACAAGAAGTTTTCAGGCGAGGAGATCTTCGCGGCCAAGCAGGAACTCAACACGCGGACGCGTCTTGCGGTGCTCGATGCGCTGAAGCAGAGCCAGTCGGCCGGCGATCCGCGCCAATTCAGCCTCGGCATCCTCAAGCAATATTCCTCGATGAGCGCGGAGGAACGCCAGGCGGCCAACTGGACGCAGGATTTCCAGGACGCCGCGATCAAAAACTACAAGTCGACCTCGACGCTGCTCTCGATCCTGAAATCGTAGATCGCGCGATATTTTCAACGACAAAACAGAAGAGCCCCGCCCGGTGGGGAGGCCGGGCGGGGCTTTCTGGTCCGGTCGAACTTCGCGCACATCCGCTTGCGCGGCGCCCGGACTGTTCGTTCAGGCGATCGTGCTAACGCTGAGCTACTCCACCACCTGAACGATCCGCCGCGAACGCGGCTCGACCAGAACGGTCTCGCCATTCACGACGGTGTAGCGATAGGGCGTCGCGCCGAACCGCTGCGGCACGTCGTAATACGTGACGCCGGCATCCGGCAGTACGGTGCCGACCACGACGCGATCCGGAACGGCGTAGTTCGGCACGCGCTCGCGTACGATGTATTCGCGGAACGCCGGGCGCTGCTCGACCGCAATGCCCTCGTCATCCTCGACTGCAACCGGCGGGCCACCGCGGACAACGCCGACGGTCTGGGCCTGTGCGGCAACAGCCGGCACCGTGATCGCAGCAGCAACCGCTGCAACGGCAAGTATTCTGTTTCGCATGGCTCGCTCCATTCTTTTGATGCGCGCGCCGACCTTCGCCGATGCGCACGCCGAGCCAATGCATCTGGTGTGGTGATGTTCCGGAAAAACCGCCGCCACATACGCGGCATTTTGGAGCAATTTTCGTGAGTTGCGGGAACTCTCAGGCCGTGACGGACGTCTTGATGTGCAACCCCCCGCAGCGGATAAACTGCCGCTCGATTCGCTCCTCCAAAAACCGCCGGAGAAACACTTCAATGGTCATCACCGCTGGGCATTTGCCGCACATTGTCGCTCTGATCGCAGGCGTTCTGATCCTGATCATGCCGCGGCTGCTCAACTACATCGTCGCGATCTACCTGATCTTCGTCGGGCTCGTCGGGATGGGCCTGCTGCGCTGGCTGCACCTGTAGCGGGAAAGCGGGGTTTCGCGGCTTGCGCGGAACCCCCCAAAATGGTGTAAGGCGCGCATCTTCGACCCCTCTTTTCGGATTGTTGTCTGACATGGCCAAAGCCGTCGCGAAGTCCAAGAAAACTGCCGAGAAAACCGCAGCGAAATCAAAGTCCTCGGCTCCGGCCCGGAAAGCCGCTCCAGCCCGCAAGGCGCTGAAGAAGAGCGTCCCGAAGGCGGTGCCGAAACCGGCCGCCAAATCGACTGCGAAGCCGGCTGCAAAGCCCGCCAGCAAGGCGCCGGTAAAGGCCGTCACCGCTGCGAAAAAGGCGGCTCCGCCCGCGATCAAGGCCGGCAAGTGGGTCTATACGTTCGGCGACGGCAAGGCCGAGGGCCAGGCGACCTTGCGCGATCTGCTCGGCGGCAAGGGCGCCAACCTCGCGGAAATGGCCAATCTCGGCCTTCCGGTGCCTCCCGGCTTCACCATTCCGACCTCGGTCTGCACCTATTTCTACGACCACGACAAGACCTATCCGAAGGAACTGAAGGCACAGGTTGAGAAGGCGCTCGACTATGTCGGCAAGCTGACCGGCAAGACCTTCGGCGACGCCAAGAACCCGCTGCTGGTCTCGGTCCGCTCGGGCGCGCGCGCCTCGATGCCGGGCATGATGGACACCGTGCTCAATCTCGGCCTCAACGACCGCACGGTCGAAGCGCTCGCCGAGCTCTCCGGCGACCGCCGCTTTGCCTATGACAGCTATCGCCGCTTCATCACGATGTATTCGGACGTGGTGCTCGGCTTCGAGCATCATCACTTCGAGGACATCCTCGACACCTTCAAGGACGGCCAGGGTTACTCGCTCGACACCGACCTCACCGGCGACGACTGGGTCGAGCTGGTCGGCAAGTACAAGGAGGCGGTCGCCAGGGAGACCGGCCACGAATTCCCGCAGGATCCGCACGACCAGCTGTGGGGCGCCATTGGTGCCGTGTTCTCATCCTGGATGAACGCGCGCGCGGTGACCTACCGCAAGCTGCATGACATCCCGGAATCCTGGGGCACTGCGGTCAACGTGCAGGCGATGGTGTTCGGCAACATGGGCGAGACGTCGGCGACCGGCGTCGCCTTCACCCGCAACCCCTCGACCGGCGAGAGCAAGCTGTACGGCGAGTTCCTGATCAACGCGCAGGGCGAGGACGTCGTCGCCGGCATCCGCACGCCGCAGGACATCACCGAAGAGGCGCGCCAGGAATCCGGCTCCGACAAGCTGTCGATGGAAGCCGCGATGCCGCACGCCTTCAAGGAGCTGACGCGGATCTACACGCTGCTCGAGAAGCACTACCGCGACATGCAGGACATGGAGTTCACGGTCGAGCAGGGCAAGCTGTGGATGCTGCAGACCCGCGGCGGCAAGCGAACCGCCAAGGCGGCGCTGCGCATCGCGGTCGAACTCGCCAATGAAGGCCTGATCTCGCGCAAGGACGCGGTGACGCGGATCGATCCGGCTTCGCTGGACCAGCTGCTGCACCCGACCATCGATCCCGCCGCCAAGCGCGACGTGATCGCGACCGGCCTGCCGGCGTCGCCCGGTGCTGCCTCCGGCGAGATCGTGTTCTCGTCGGACGAAGCGGCCAAGCTGCAGGCCGACGGGCGCAAGGTGATCCTGGTCCGCATCGAGACCAGCCCGGAAGACATCCACGGCATGCACGCCGCGGAAGGCATCCTGACCACCCGCGGCGGCATGACGTCGCATGCGGCGGTGGTCGCGCGCGGCATGGGCAAGCCCTGCGTCTCCGGCTGCGGCACCATTCGTGTCGACTACGGCCGCGGCACGATGAGCGTCGGCTCGCGCACCTACAAGACCGGCGACGTCATCACCATCGACGGCTCGGTCGGGCAGGTGCTGGCCGGCCGCATGCCGATGATCGAGCCGGAGCTGTCCGGCGAGTTCGGCACGCTGATGGGCTGGGCCGACGAGGTCCGCAAGCTCGGCGTCCGCGTCAACGGCGACACGCCCGATGACGCGCGCACCGCGGTGAAGTTCGGTGCCGAAGGCATCGGCCTCTGCCGCACCGAGCACATGTTCTTCGAGGAGACCCGTATCCGCACCGTGCGCGAGATGATCCTCTCCGAGGACGAGCAGTCGCGCCGCGCCGCGCTGTCGAAGCTGTTGCCGATGCAGCGCGCCGACTTTGTCGAGCTGTTCGAGATCATGAAGGGCCTGCCCGTTACGATCCGCTTGCTCGATCCGCCGCTGCACGAGTTCCTGCCGCACACCCAGGCCGAGATCGAGGAAGTGGCGCGCGCCATGAACACCGATCCGCGCAAGCTCGCCGACCGCGCCCGCGAACTGTCCGAGTTCAACCCGATGCTCGGCTTCCGCGGCTGCCGTCTCGCGATCGCCTATCCTGAAATCGCCGAGATGCAGGCGCGCGCGATCTTCGAGGCGGCGGTCGAAGCCGGCAAGCGCACCGGCAAGCCGGTCGGTCTCGAGGTGATGGTGCCGCTGATCGCGACCAAGGCCGAGTTCGATCTGGTCAAGGCGCGGATCGATGCCATGGCCAAGGCGGTGATGAAGGAAACCGGCGTCAAGCTGACCTACCAGGTCGGCACCATGATCGAGTTGCCGCGCGCCTGCCTGATGGCGGGCCAGGTGGCGGAGACCGCGGAGTTCTTCTCCTTCGGCACCAACGACCTGACGCAGACCACCTACGGCATCAGCCGCGACGACGCCGCGAGCTTCCTCGGCACCTATGTCGCCAAGGGCATTCTCGAGATCGACCCGTTCATCTCGGTCGATCGCGACGGCGTCGGCGAGTTGGTCAGGATCGGTGTCACGCGCGGCCGCAAGACGCGGCCGAACCTCAAGGTCGGCATCTGCGGCGAGCATGGCGGCGATCCCGCCTCGGTCGCGTTCTGCCACGAGGTCGGGCTCGACTACGTCTCCTGCTCGCCCTATCGCGTGCCGATCGCGCGTCTCGCCGCAGCCCAGGCCGCGCTCGGCAAGGAGATCGCCAGCCAGGCGTGAGCGATCAAGTCATTAGAGAGTGCAATGGCCGGGACCAAGTCCCGGCCATTCTCGTTTCTTGAGCACCGACAGAAGACTTCGTCATTGCGAGCCAACGGGTCGCGCGAACGCGCGCCCGATGACAGGCTCCGTGAAACAATCCATCTCACCAGGAAGAGCCGTCCACTCACCACTCTCCGCTGTCATCGCCCGGCTTGTGCGCAATTGCGCACATGGACCGGGCGATCCAGTACGCCGCGGCCTCTCGGCTCAAGCACTGTTGCCTCTGGAATACTGGATCACCCGCTTTCGCGGGTGATGACAGCGAGGGGCATATGCAGACCGATGGATTGCTTCGTCGCTGTCGCTTCTCGCAATGACGATGGGGTGGCAACACTTTGTTCACCATCTCCGTTCACCCGTCGTTTACGACTTTCATGCGCCGCGCATTTACCAAGCCGCGTGATGCAGCGTGCGCCGCCTGTGCGATCGCTTGAGTGTAGCGCGCGTGCAACGCCGATTAACTCCGCGGCAACCTAAACAAGTTAGCAACGAGAAAGGTCGAATTGCGCGGATGTACCGCGTTCGATTGCACTCAGTAAGCGTTGCGTGAGCGTACGATGTTTGTGTCGCGTAACCAGCCGAAGGGCGCACGTCTTGCGCTCTTCGGTCTCGGTCTTAGCATCTTCGCACTGATGCCGACCGAGCTCGGATATCAGGATATTGCGTCGCTTTTGGCCCGGCAGCCCGGCGTCGCCGAGCGCTGGCAGAAGCGCGTCTTCGCCTCCGCGGTCGGCTCCATCCAGGTCGCGACCTACAGCTTCGGCCGTCCGATCGGAACTTCTGCGCCGCAGGATCCGCAAATCCTGCTCGCAAGGCTGGACAGTCCGGGCGTCGACATCACCGGCACGGTGACGCACAATCCGATCACAGCAACGCCGCCGCGCTACCAGGCATCCGATTTTCCCAAGGTCGATCGCACCCTGAAGGGCGATCGTCTCGTCGTCGGTCGGCCGGACCAGGTCGATCCTGCACAGCCCGCGAACCCGGCTCCGGCGAACGAGGATCCCGCGACATCGAATGCGTCGGTCAAGGGCATGAAGACCGCGACCGCGCCGGCCGACAACGCGCCGCTCGATCCCGAATTGCAGGAGGCGCTGCGTGCGCCGCCACTGCCGCAATATACCAAGCCGTCGCCGCAGCAATACGACGTGTCGATGTCGCTCGAGGCCAGCCCGCTCGATGACCTGAAGCCTGTGCCCGCCAAGCCTGCCGCCGCGCCGCCTGTCGATGCAACGCACGCGCGCGACCCGTTTGCATTCAAGACCGCCAGCCTGTTCTTCGGCTCGTCGCTCGGCACGCCCGAGAATCTCGAACGCTGGCAGCCCGGCGAGGCGCCGGTCGTCGTGGCGCCCGCAGCGCAGCCCGATCCCGACATGAAGGTGATGGCGTCACTGCCGGTCGATGCCGACGGCCCGGTCAAGGCCGGCGAGATGGGCGAGAGCGTCGCGCCGAAAGGCGAGGTCAATGCCGATGATCAGCACACCAAGACGCCGGCGGAACGGCTCGGCCTGTTCGACGAGAAATCGCGCGCCAAGTCGGAGAAGTGCCTCGCCGAGGCGGTCTATTTCGAAGCGCGCGGCGAAGCGGTGCGCGGCCAGATCGCAGTCGCCCAGGTGGTGCTGAACCGCGCCTTCTCCGGCAGATATCCGGAGACGGTGTGCGGCGTGGTCTACCAGAACAAGAATCGCCACTACGCCTGTCAGTTCACCTTCGCCTGCGACAACATCCCCGACGTCGTCCGCGAGCCCGACATGTGGGACCGTGCGAAGAAGATCTCGAAGGCGATCCTCGACGGCAAATTGTGGCTGCCGGAAGTCGATCGCTCGACCCACTACCACGCCTATTGGGTGCGGCCGTCCTGGGTCAGCGAAATGAAGAAGACGTACAAGTTCGGCGTCCACACCTTCTATCGCCCGCGCGCCTGGGGCGACGGCAGCGACGCGCCGAGTTGGGGCAATCCGGCCGAGACCGCCAAGATCTCGGCGCAACTCGCCGAAGCCGCCCAGAGCTCGGCCGAGCAGGCCAGCGCCAAGCGATAACGCCTCCAGCCTTTCCGTTCCGGGTCCGCCATGCCTCGGAATGACGCTCATCATCCTCCCGGATTCTGCAGAGCTGCCTTGCGAGCGAATATTTTTCTCCGCCGCCTCTTGGGCTTTTCATGCAAATGCATTAACTCCCGGTAATGTTTCGCGGGGCGGTTCCCCCGCAGCGTTTGCGGGGGAAGACAAGATGGCCGTTACCACCGGGGATCTTCGACCGACGTCCGGCACCTGGCGCACGCCGCTCGTCATCGTCGTCTGCGGCTGTGCGATCGCGCTGCTGAGTTTCGGCCCGCGCTCCAGCCTCGGCTTCTTCGTGCAGCCGATGGGCCGCGAATTCGCCTGGGGCCGCGACGTGTTCGGCCTTGCCATCGCGCTGCAGAACCTGTTGTGGGGTCTCGGCCAGCCGATCGCAGGCGCCATTGCCGACCGCTTCGGCCTGCTGCGCGTCATGATCGTCGGCGCCTTGCTGTACGCCGCCGGCCTGCTGCTGATGCGCTACTCGACCACCTCATTGTCGCTCGACATCAGCGCCGGCGTGCTGATCGGCTTCGGCCTGTCGGGCTCGTCGTTCAATCTGGTGCTGGCGGCGTTCAGCAAGCTGTTGCCGCCCGAGAAGCGCGGCTTCGCGCTGGGCGCCGGCACCGCGGCCGGCTCGTTCGGCCAGTTCCTGTTTGCGCCGTTTGGCGTTGCGATGATCGACAATTTCGGCTGGCAGACCGCGCTTGTCGTGTTCAGCGCGCTGATGCTGTTGATCGTGCCGCTCTCGCTCGCGCTTGCGACGCCGCCCGCCGAGACCGGCAATGTGCCGGCCGCCGACCAGCAGTCGTTCAAGACCGCGCTCGCCGAAGCTTTCGGCCATCGCTCCTACGTGCTGCTGGTGCTCGGTTTCTTCACTTGCGGCTTCCAGCTTGCCTTCATCACCATCCATCTGCCGGCCTATCTCGCAGACCGCGGCATTCCGGCGACCACCGGCGGTTGGGTGGTTGCGGCGATCGGCCTGTTCAACATCGTGGGCTCGCTCAGCGTCGGCTGGCTGCAGAACTTCTTCCCGAAGCGGTACCTCCTCTCGGTGATCTACCTTTCGCGCGCGCTGGCGACCGTCGCCTTCATCTCGTTCCCGGTGACGCCGTTCTCGGCGATTGCATTCGGCGCGGTCTCGGGGCTGCTATGGCTGTCGAGCGTGCCCCCGACCTCGGCGCTGGTCGCGCTGATGTTCGGCACCCGCTGGTTCTCCACCCTCTATGGCTTCGCCTTCGTCAGCCATCAGGTGGGCGGCTTCCTCGGGGTTTGGCTCGGCGGCATCGTGTTCGAGCAGTATGGTTCCTACGCGCCGATCTGGTGGCTGTCGGTGCTGTTCGGCGTGCTGTCGGCGCTGATCAACCTGCCGATCGTCGAAAAGCCGGTCGTGCGCCCGGTTGCGCAGCCTGCCTGATGCTCTCTTGTCTGAGCATGATCTCCGCGCAAACGCGTTCCGCGTTTGTCGCGAGGGAAAACCGGTTTCCACTTTTCCGGATCATGCTCTAAACACTCCCCGAAACCAGAATTACGGGGAGTGCTCATCGTGGCAACGTTCAAGGCAATCAGGATCGACAAGGCGGACAAGGGTACCACCGCCGCACTGACCCAATTCGACGACGCGGAATTGATGGACGGCGACGTCACCGTCCGCGTCGAATGGTCGACGCTGAACTACAAGGACGGCCTGGCGCTGACCGGCAAGGCGCCCGTGGTGCGCCGCTTCCCGATGATCGCCGGCATCGATTTCGCCGGTACCGTCGAACAATCCAGCCATCCCGACTGGAAGCCAGGCGACAAGGTCGTCTGCAACGGCTGGGGCATGGGCGAAACCCATCTCGGCGCCTATGCGGAAAAGGCCCGCGTCAAGGGCGACTGGCTGGTGCGGCTGCCGGACGGCATTTCGGCCCGTGACGCGATGGCGGTCGGCACCGCCGGCTATACCGCAATGCTCTCGGTGCTGGCGCTGGAGAAGCACGGTCTCACGCCGAAGAGTGGCCCGGTGGTGGTCACCGGCGCCGCCGGCGGCGTCGGCTCGGTCGCGATCGCCGTGCTCTCGAAGCTCGGCTATCACGTCATCGCCTCGACCGGGCGGATGCCGGAGGCCGACTATCTCAAGGGGCTCGGTGCCACCGAGGTGATCGATCGCGCCGAGCTGTCGGGTGCCCCCAAGGCGCTTGCGAAGGAGCGCTGGACCGGCGGCGTCGACAGCGTCGGGTCGACCACGCTCGCCAATCTGCTTTCGATGACAAAGTACGGCGGCGCCATCGCGGCCTGCGGCCTGGCGGCCGGGATGGACCTGCCGTCGTCGGTCGCGCCCTTCATTTTGCGCGGTGTGTGCCTTCTCGGCATCGATTCCGTGATGTGCCCGATCGAGCTTCGCAGGACCGCCTGGCGGCGCCTTGCCAGCGATCTGGATAAGGCAAAACTGGCTGATATCACTCATGAAATCGCCTTGGACGAAGTCATGGGTTATGGTGCGAAAATCCTCGCTGGCCAGGTCCGCGGCCGTATCGTGGTAAAAATAGTCTGAGGACGTTCAGACTTTACCAACCAAGCTGCTCCAATGTTGCCACGGTTGGTATGGTAAGCAGCGGGTAAAGAGACTTGCAGCATGATCCCGGGGGGCCGGGTGTCCTCGCGCAGACGTCGTGAAGCGTCGGTCGCGGGGATCATGCTCAACAAGGAGCGGGTGCCCGCGCTCGTAAGTGGAGTAGCTCATGCTTGCGCGTTTGGTGTTGGGGGCCGTCACGGCCGGAGCGATGGTCGTGCCGGCGTTCGCAGGCATGATGAACGCCGATGAGGCCCGCAAATTCGTCGCCGGCAAGGTGTTCGCGTTCACCTGTTTCGACGGCACCCGCGGCGCTGGCCGTATCCTCGACGATCTGGGTGCGGCAGGCTCGATCCAGTTCTCTGGCTCCGGACCCATCCGCCGCGTGCGCCTGCCCGGCAATACGCTGCAAATCCGCGGTCAGAGCGTGTGCGCCTCGCTGAAGGGCATTCCGTTCGAACCTTGCTTCAATCTCGACAAGCAGGACGACCGCACGTTCCGCGGCTCGGTCTCAGGCATGGGCTTCGCCTACTGCGATTTCCATCACCAGGGCGGCCAGCAGATGCTGATGGCACGCGCGGTGGCGCGTCCGCGTTCGCTGCACCCGCGCACCCGATCCGCGGATGCCTCGCCGCCCGAAGTGTCGCGCGTCGAGACGCCGCAGGTCGAAAGGGCGAAGCTCGAGCCGGTCAAGGCCGAGCCCGCCAAGGTCGAGAGCGCGCCGGAATTGCGCCGTTCCACCGACTAGAGCCGATCCGTTCGGATTGAATCGGAACGGGGCTCTAGATTCTTGTTTTGACGCGTTTTCTTCACGCGAACCGGTATCCATCCCGCATCAAGTGCGGGACAGGCTTCGCTCGAAAACGCTCTGACGTCTCATCTGCTCGCTAGCGGGAATAACGCCAAGCCGTAGTCATACGGATGGCGGTCGCCACGCGTTGATAGCTACTCAATACCTTAGCGTTCGCCGACAGGCGGGATGACGAGGGCACCGATTTGAGTAGTCATATGGCGCAGTATTTTTTCCGTATCAGTGATGGCGATTACGCTGGTGCGTCCGACCACGCGACGGAATTCGAGAGCCGTGACGTGGCCTGGGCCGAGATGACCAAGGTCTGCGGTAATTTCCTTGGCAGCATTTCGCGCAACATGAAGCAAGACAGCGAATGGCACATGGAGCTGCTCGACGAGAGTCGGAAGCCCGTGTTCAGGATTCGGCTGGTTGCCGAATCCGTCGACTGAGGCGCTCGCCGTTCAGGACAACAAGCTTCAAGCCTCAGCCTGCGAGACAGGCGGAGCGGCCCGCCTGCGGAACAGGATCCGCTGATACAGCCAGCCGATCGCGACCAGCACAATGCCAAGGCACATGAACGACAGCGCCCGGTAGACTCCGGTGAGCGTCGACATGTCGACCAGGAACGCCTTCAGGATCGTAAGCCCGATCACCGCAGCGGAGGCGAGCCGCGCCCGCTGCGAGTTGACGACGATGCCGATGCCGAGCAGCGCGACGCCGAACATCAGCCAGGCGATCGAATAGGTGTATTGCTCCGCGCCCGTGGTCTCGCCGCGCGTCAGCACCGGTCCATGATAGAGCCTGCGGATTTCGAACGTGACGTAAGCGAGCGCCAGCACCAGCGCGCCGGCGGCGATCGTGTTGGCGTATGCAGCGGGACGATGCCCCGCCACCGCGTAGGACAACAGCAGCGCCAGCACGGCGGGAAATGCATAGCCGAGCAGCAGCAGATTGATGAAGCTGCCGCCGACGTCCTGCCACCACAGCATCGGGTTCTCCAGCCCCAGCAGCCCGAACAGGCTGGCAAGCCCGGCGAACGCGGTCAGCAGCACCGCGCCGACATTGTGGACGATGCTGCCGCTGCGCAGCCGCAGCCGCTCCAGCCCGATCGCCATCGCAAGCGTCACGCCGACCTGCAACCCGACCTCGGTCAGCCCGGCGCTGTCGCGATAGACGTCGCCGCTATTGACCGCATGACGGATCTCCATGAAGGCGAGCAGCACCGTGAACAGGATCGCGGCCGATTCGACCATGCGCAGCGGGACGTCGTCGCCGTTGCGGCGCAGGAAATGGCTTCCCGCCCAGAATGACAGCGCTGGAACGCCATAGCCCCACAGCAGCCAGTTGAAGATCGGCGTGGTGCCGACGGCGTCGCCCGCGATCCGCGGCTCATAACCGATCCGCAGCACCACGATGCCGGCCAGGATCGCGGCGAGCCAGCGCAGGAACGGGATCGGCCGCTGCACCGACAGCCACGCCGTGCCCATCGACACCAGCGCCAGCGCGATGGTGAGCCAGCCCTTGTCGAGTGCGAAGGTCAGCGCCAGCGCCAGCGAGGCGAGGGCGCCGGTGGCCGACAGTGCGATCGAGGGCGACAGCTCCGGCCGCTCGCCGCGCCGGTTCAGTGCTTCGGTCGCGGCCGCGTAGGCGGCTGCGAGCAGCACGGCGAGGATCGCGAGCGGGATCGAGCGATCGAGATGCGCGATGCGCGCATAGAGTGCGACCAGCAGCGCGACCGGCGTGAACACGGCCGCCGCGGCCCAGGTCACCGTGATCTTCGTGGTGGCAAAACGGAATTGCGCGAGGAAGCCGGCGATGCCGAAGGCGGCCGCGAACAGCGCGGCGGTGACGAGATGCAGCGAGACCGAGCCGTCGGTCGCGGACGGGCCGATGCCCGGGATCGCACCGCCCGGCAGCACCAGCATGTCGACGTTGCGGCGGACGGCCCACTCGCCGAACACGATGAAGACGAATGCGGACGCGGCGGCGATCGCGCCGGCAGCGGCGGGCGCACGCCAGGCCACGGCGAGGCTGGCCGCGGTCAGCAGCGCAAAGCCGATCATCGCGCTGTCGGCGTGCGCGCTGTTGAGCACGATCAGCATCGCGCCGAACAGATAGGCCGCGAGCGAGCCGGAGGAGATCGGCTCGATCTCCTCGCCATCGCCGTCGGGGCCGAACATGAAGCCGCAGACCACGAGCAGCGCCGCCAGCACGAAGCCCGCGATGACGTGGAAGACATGCGGCGCGATCATCTCCGGCCCGCATTGCAGGCACGGGAAGGTCCACAGCAGCGCGAAGGCGATCGTCGTGACGGCAAGCCAGCGCCACAGCCGGATCCGCGCGAGGCCGAACGCCGCCGCCGTGACGATGGCAAGATAGATGTAGAGCGACCAGAAGTCGGGCTTGTCGGACGAGACCAGGATCGGCGTGACGAAGGCGCCGACGATGCCGAGCCCTGCCAGCGCAGGTCCGTGCAGCAGCGCGGCCGCGAGCGTGCCGAGCGCGACCATGCCGAGCAGGATGAAGGCGGTTGCCGGTGCGAGGAAATCATACAGCGCGTAGGCGGCGTAGACCGTGGCGAACGCCACCGCGGTGCCGGCGGCGGTGAGGATCGCCGGAATGTTGGCGACCGGCAGTGCCGCGATGCTGGAGATGCTCTCCTTGCGCCGCGTCCACTCGCCGGCGCCGAGCAGGGCGAGCGCAAATAGTCCGCCGAGCAACGTGCGCACGCCAGGGCCGAGCAGCCCGGCCTCGATCGAATAGCGCACCATGAAGAAGCCGCCGAGCGCGAGCGTCAGGCCGCCGATCCACACCACCCAGCGCGTGCCGAGCGTCTCCTCGAAGCCGGGCGCCGGGGGCGGCGGGGCGGGTGGTTCTGGCAGCGACGGCGGGGCGGCGATTGCCGCGTCCGCGGCTGCCTCTGCACGCGCAGCCGGCTGGCTCGCAGCCGCTTCGGGCAGCGGCGGCGGCGCGATGGGAGGCGCTGCCGGCAGCGTCTGCTCGAACGCCTCGAGAGGCGCCAGCGGTGGCGGCACGGCCGTCCGCGCGGCGGCTGTACCCGCAGTCTCGATCGCAT
Organism: Bradyrhizobium sp. Pha-3; assembly: GCF_042258615.1. GTDB lineage: Bacteria > Pseudomonadota > Alphaproteobacteria > Rhizobiales > Xanthobacteraceae > Bradyrhizobium. The sequence goes on from NZ_CP170152.1 coordinate 2,691,731, forward strand.
CCAGCCGGCGCTGCAGCACCGCAATCTGGCCCAGCGCCTTGCGCGCAAAAATGATCGCAACAATCGCGATGACGAGCGTGAGGAAGTCGAACGGCGAATCGAACATCGGGCCTCCGGCGGGACGCGCCGGACCATCGGCCAGCCGGCCGCCCGTCGCAACCTAAAGCATGATCCGGAAAAGTGTGTGCGGTTTTCCGAAAAGACCATGCTCAAATCAAAGAACTAGAGCGGGATGACGATTCGAAGAAAAGTCGTCCCGCTCTAGTAGTGCAGGTGAGGGGAATGGAAGTTCAAGCGATCGGCCTCGGCAGGCTGCGCTAGTCCAGGTCGATGTGGAAGGGCCGGCCTTCGACGCTCATGCTGCCGGGGCCCATCGCATCGAGCGCGCGCAGCATCCGGCCCTCGCGCCCCAGCGCCTTGTCGGCGAGGCTGACGATCAGCCGGTTGGGCGCCGCGATCGGTGAGGCCTCGCGGATCAGCCGGGCGATGGACATTTCGTCGCGGTGCGGATTGAGCGCGCAGACGGTGGCAAAGGCGCTCGCGGTCGAGCGGCTGATGCCGGCGTAGCAATGAACCACCATCGGTGCGCGGCGATCCCAGCCGCGCACGAAGGTCAGCACGCGCTCGATATGCGTCTCGTTCGGCGCAACGAATCCGTCCATCTGTTCGACGATGTCGTCCATTGACACCTTTAGATGGTTGGCCGGAAGCACGGAGGGCGGCCGCTGCACCTGGTCGACATTGGCCATCACGGTCAGCACATGGCTGGCGCCGGTGGCACGAACCGTGTCGGAGAGCGCGGCAAGCGAGCAGACGTGAAGCATGGTGGTCCTTGGCTATCGGTGCGCCCGACTATAACGGCTGCTCATGGGTGGGCAAAGGTGGGCGGCGCCATGCCTGCTCTTCGTTTTGCGGCGCACGCTTCGCGGTGCCGCGCCTATGATGTGTGTAATGCCTTGAAGCGTTCGAGGAACTGCTTTTCAGCCCTGGCAGCGGTCCATGGCGTCAGATAGTCGCGCTCGGTGGCCTCGGGCAATTCCGGATCGCGGCCGAACAGCCGGCTGGCTTCGGCTTGCGAAAACCCCGCCAGATGCGTCGCCTCAAGATAGGCGGCACCGCGATCCGCGGCCTTGATCTGCTGGGTGATCTCGTCCGCCAGCACCGCGGGCAGGCCGAAGCGGATATGGATCGCCGATAGCAGCCGCTTCTCCACCGCCTTGTATTCGCCTGACAGCACCGCCTTGAACGGCGAGATCATGTCGCCGATGACGTATTCGGGTGCATCGTGCAGCAATGCAGCGAGACGATGGCTGATATCGATGCGCGGCGTCTGCTGACGCATCACGGCCTCGACCAGTAGCGTGTGCTGGGCCACCGAGAAGATGTGCGCGCCGCTGGTCTGGCCATTCCAGCGCGCGACCCGCGCCAATCCGTGCGCGATGTCGACGATCTCGATATCGAGCGGCGACGGATCGAGCAGGTCGAGCCGGCGCCCAGACAACATCCGCTGCCAGGCGCGGGTGGTCTCCGTCGATCGACGCGCAGTCATTTCTTCTTGAGCCGCGGTGTGCGGAGCTTGCCGCTGCAGGCCTCGTGGCAGAAGCAGGTCACGAGATGATCGTTGACCATGCCGGTCGCCTGCATGAAGGCGTAGACGATGGTGGGGCCGACGAATTTGAAGCCGCGGGCGCCGAGCTCCTTGGAGACCTTGATCGAGACCGGCGTCGAGGCCGGCACGCTCGCGGTGGTCTTGAACTGATTGACCTTCGGCTTGCCGTCGACGAAGTCCCACAGGAATTTCGAGAAGCCGGGGCCCTTCTCCATGATCTCGAGATACGACTTGGCGCTCGCCACCGTGCCTTCGATCTTGGCGCGGTTGCGGACGATGCCGGCGTCGTTCATCAGCGCATGCACCTTCTTGTCGGTGTAGCGCGCGATCTTCTCGGGCTGGAAATCGTCGAAGGCTTTGCGGAAATTCTCGCGCTTGCGCAGGATCGTGATCCAGGACAGACCGGCCTGGAAGCCGTCGAGGATCAGCTTTTCATAGAGCGCGCGGTCGTCATATTCCGGCACGCCCCATTCATTGTCGTGATAGGCGACGTAGAACGCGTCCTCGCCCGGCCACGGGCAGCGCGTCTTGCCGTCGGGATGCAGCTGCGCGGTACGGCTCATGCGACGGTCTGCTTGGGGGTGATGCGGACAGCGTCCGGCTCGGCGAGATGAAGCGCGAGCCCGCCCGCGGTCAGCGGCAGGCCGGCATCGAGCGCATCGGCGACGCGATCGATGCGCACCAGCGCGAGGCCTTTCTCGCCGGCGGTCGAACCCATGGTGCCGACCTGCTTGTCGCCGGCCTGGATTGTCGCACCGGTTTCGGGGGAGGGGCCGTCGAGAATGATCTTCACCGTGCGGGTGCGCGCCGTGCCGCGGTGCTGCATGCGCGACACCACCTCCTGGCCGACATAGCAGCCCTTGTCGAAATCGACGCCGTTGAGGCGGTCCATATTGGTCTCGTGCGGGAAGGCGTCGCCATACATGAAGTCGAGCCCGCCGCGCGGCACGCCGGTCGCGATCCGATGCGCCTCATAGGCGCTGCTATCGACGAGATCGGCGCCGATCAACTCGGAGAGTTTCTGCTTCAGATCCTCCGGGATCAGAATGCGCCAGCCGAGCGCTACGTTGCGCGGATCGGCGAAAGCGAGATCGGGGATCGCCGCCGGCTCACCATCCCAGGCTGCCAGCACGCCGAGGCTGTCGGAGAGGTTCTCGACCACGACCTTGGCGCGCAGCTTGTAGAAGCCGAGCTTGTCGGCAAGCCCCTTGGCGAGCGCACGGGGCGCATCGATCAGGAAGCCGCCGCCGTGGCCTGTGGGTATCTCGGTGATCAGGAAATCGACGATGATCTTGCCCTGCGGCGTCAGCAGCGCGCCAAACCGGGCCTGCCCCGGGGCCAACTGCTCGACATCGGTCGTGATGAGGCCGTTGAGGAAGTTGCGGGCGTCCTCGCCAGAGACCTTGATCACGCCCCGATCTGGAAGAAACGCTGCTTTCATTCGCAAAATTGGCTCTTTTTCCAAGTTCCTTGGGAAACGCGCGGCGCGCGGATATCCCCTGCCAAGCTAAGGCGCTAGAGTGCGCCGAACAAGGCCCGCGCGACAGCCGAAAGCGGGCGCCGAGGACCGATGAATCAGCATTTCGACACCATTCTAAAATCCGGCACCGTGGTCAATCAGGACGGCGAGGGCGTACGCGATATTGGTATCACAGGCGGCCGCATCGCCGCGATCGGCTCGCTCGGCCAGGCCTCAGCCGGTGAGGTGATCGACTGCAAGGGCCTGCACATCCTGCCGGGCGTGATGGACACCCAGGTGCATTTTCGCGAGCCCGGACTGACGCAGAAGGAAGATCTCGAGACCGGCTCGCGCAGCGCTGTGATGGGCGGCGTCACCGCGGTGTTCGAGATGCCGAACACCAACCCGCTGACGGTCACCGAAGAGGCGTTCACCGACAAGATCAAGCGCGGCCACCATCGCATGCATTGCGATTTCGCATTCTTCATCGGCGGCACCCGCGAGAACGTGCAGGACCTGCCGGAGCTCGAGCGCGCGCCGGGCTGCGCCGGCGTCAAGGTGTTCATCGGCTCCTCGACCGGCGCGCTTTTGGTCGAGGACGACGAGAGCCTGCGGCGAATCTTCCAGGTGATCCGGCGCCGCGCCGCGTTCCATGCCGAGGACGAGTACCGCCTCAACGAGCGCAAGCCGCTGCGGATCGAAGGCGATCCGCGCTCGCATCCGGTGTGGCGCGACGAGACCGCGGCGCTGATGGCGACCGAGCGGCTGGTCAATCTCGCGCGCGAGACCGGCAAGCGCATCCACGTGCTGCACATCTCGACCAAGGAAGAGATTCTGTACCTCCGCGACCACAAGGATGTCGCGTCCTGCGAGGCGACGCCGCACCACCTCACCATGGCCGCGCCGGAGTGCTATGAGCGGCTCGGCACGCTGGCCCAGATGAACCCGCCGGTGCGCTCGGCCGACCACCGCACCGGCATCTGGTACGGCATCGAGCAAGGCATCATCGACGTGCTCGGCTCCGACCACGCGCCGCATACGCTGGAGGAGAAGGCCAAGACCTATCCGGCCTCGCCATCGGGCATGACCGGCGTGCAGACGCTGGTGCCCTTGATGCTCGATCACGTCAACGCCGGGCGGCTGTCGCTACAGCGGTTTGTCGATCTGACCAGTGCTGGCCCGGCGCGGCTGTTCAACATCGCCTGCAAGGGCCGCATCGCGGCGGGTTATGACGCCGACTTCACCGTGGTCGATCTGAAGCGCAGCGAGACCATCACCAACACATGGATCGCCTCGCGCGCAGCCTGGACACCCTATGACGGCGTACGGGTGCAGGGCTGGCCGGTCGGCACCTTCGTGCGCGGCAAGCGGGTGATGTGGCAGGGAGAAGTGACGACGCCGTCGACGGGCGAGCCGGTCCGGTTCCTCGAGACGCTGAAGGCCTAGCTAGCGCATCAAATGCGCTAGATTCTTGCTTGACGCGTCTTCTTTACGCGAACCGGTGCCCACTTCGCTCGAAAACGCTTTGCGGGATTACTGCCGGGCCAATGCCAGCGAGAACTCGCCGTTGCGCACCCGCGCGGCGAGACCCTCGGCGAATTTCGCCACCGCGTCCTCGCCATAGGTGCCGACGAGCTCGGCGAGCGCCGCAAACAGGCTCGCCTGCGCGAGGCAGTCGCCATCGACGCCGTCGTGACGCGCTTCTGCCCAGGCCTCGTTCAGATAGCCTAGCGCGGCCTGCTTCTGTTCGTGATCGGGACGCGGGTCTTGGTGATGGGGAAAGGACGCTGGATGGCGCATGAAACTCTGCAAAATGGCTGCGCGCGGTCCGAGGAGCGAACCACTGCGACGCGCGAGATTTATCACGCATGCGGGTACCGCCTAGCCCACATCTTTCGAAAAGGTTAACGCCCGCCACGGCATTTAAAGGGGAATTCCGGATAGCGCCGCCGCCGTCAGCCAAATGAACTGTGGATATGGTCCAGCACGGCGCGCGGCGAGGCGCACAGATGGCTGGCGCCGGCCGCGACCAGCTCCTCCGGCGTGCCGTAGCCATAGGTGACGCCGATCGCGCGGATGCCGTTGCTGACAGCGCCGATCACGTCGTGGCTGCGGTCGCCGATCATCACGGCCCCAGCCGGATCGGCCCCGGTCTGCTCCAGCGCATAGGCCAGCAGGTCGACCTTGTTGACCCGGGTTCCGTCGAGCTCCGAGCCGAACACGTGGTCGAAATATCCGCTCAGGCCGAAATGCACGACGATCCGCGTCGCGAACACGTGCGGCTTCGAGGTCGCCACGAATATGCGCCCCGGCGCCTTCCGTAGTTCCGCCAGCACGTCCGCGATATCGGGATAGACGCTGTTCTCGAACAGCCCGATATCGCCGAACCGCTCGCGGTAGAGCTCGACGGCGCGGTCGGCGAGCTCCTCGCCGCCGAGCAGCATCGCAAAGCTCGCTCTGAGCGGCGGCCCGATGCACCAGGTCAGTTCGTCCTGCGATGGAACCGGTCGGCCGAGCTTGCCCAGCGCATACTGGATCGAGCCGGTGATGCCGGGCTTCGGGTCGGTCAGGGTGCCGTCGAGGTCGAAGAAGATCGCGCGTTCAGTTGGCATAGCGGGCCGTCAGGTCGCGGGAGATCTTCGAGCCTTCCTCGATATAGCGGCGGATCGCGACGGATGCCGCGGGGGTGCAGGTCCGGTAGGTCTGCTGGAAGCCGTTGTAGCCGCGGTTGAAGCCCGCGATCATGCGAGCGCGGCGGTCGCCGGAGGGAGTCTCGGCGTCGATCAGCGCCTGCATCTCGTTGCGCCATTTGGCGCCCTCGTTGGAGCCGCAGATGCCGCGCAGGTAGTGCAGGGCGCCGAGGATCTCGGCCAGCCGCTGCAGGTCGCCGTCGAACGGCGCAGCCGCGTCCTGCGCCCGGGCGGGCGTCGCGAGGCATGCCGACATCAGGATCACAACGGCGAGAAAGGCTCTGATCATCAGGGGTTCCGGAATCGCCGTGGTATGCCCCCTCAATGCGCCGGAGGCAAGGCGGCAAGGCCCCAATACCGCTCCCAAACAGGCCTCAGACCAGCCGCCGGGCGGCCGCAATGACCTCGTGCAGCCCGCCGGTGACCCTGAGATCGCCGATCTCCTCCGGCGCCAGCCATTTGAAATCGTCGTGCTCGTCGTTCAGCACAGGCTCGCGGGAGGCCCAGCGCGCCGCAAACGTCATGATCAGATAATGCCCGGTGCCGGGCCCGGTCGGCAGCACCTCGCGCCAGCCGGCCAGGCCCAAGATCTCGACCCGCAGGGCGGTCTCCTCGTCGATCTCCCGGTGCAGGGCGGTGTGCAGCGTTTCGCCGAATTCGACCCGGCCGCCGGGCAGCGAATAGAAGCCCTTGCCCGGCGAGCGGGCGCGGCGCACCAGCAGCACCTTGCCGTCGCGGAAAATCACGCCGGAGACGGCGAGCTGCGGGCGGATCGGAGGTTCGGGAGGGTTCAAGGCAATCAACAATCAGGTTCGAGCATCATCATGCCCGATAAATCAGGCGCCCGCCATGATGCTGTCGACATCGGCCTCTGCGGCGCCGTTGATGACACCGGCGGTCTGCATCACCAGCGGCTTGACCCAGACGATCGCCTGCTCGGCGAGCGCGACCCTGCTCTTGTCCTGGTGCAGCTGCCGCATCGCGGCGCCGACCTCGGTCAGGATCTTGGTCATGCTGTCGGTGAGCTGGTCGAATTCGGCCCGGATCCCGGCATCCGCCATCTGATAGGATTCGATCGCGAGGTCGCGCGCCCGAAAATTGGACGCGGTGAAATGCTCGGCATAGGACAGTGGCTGCCATTCCAGGAAATCGCTGGCGCATTCCGGCAGGTCCGGCACCATCTCCAGCAGCATGATGGCTTCGTTGAAGTGATTGAGGTAGTCGGTTGCAAGCCCGGTGCGGGGATTGATGTTGGCGGCGCGCAACAACGCCGCCCGCGCCTCGTCGGGGTACGTCGGTCGCGGGGAAGAGCCCGCTATGGCGGCCGTTGAGGTCATTGGTCGCAGTCTTTAACGGTCCAAGTTAAGGCGGAATAAACGGATACCATCCTGGACAGGATATGTGCGGACGCTTTGTCATTACCTCGCCGCCGGCGGCCTTGCGAGAGATGTTCGGCTACATCGAGCAGCCGAATTTTCCGCCGCGGTATAATGTTGCGCCGACCCAGCCGATCCCGGTGGTGCTGCTGCAGAATGGCGGCCGGCATTTTCAACTGATGCGCTGGGGCCTGATCCCGTCCTGGGTCAAGGATCCCCGCACGTTCTCGCTGCTCATCAACGCCCGCTCCGAGACGGTGCGGGAGAAGCCGGCCTTCAAGAACGCGATCAAACGGCGCCGCGCGCTGATCCCGGCCGACGGCTATTACGAATGGCAGGATGCCGGCGGCCGCAAGCGGCCGTTCTTCATCCATCGCCGCGACGGACACCCGGTCGCCTTCGCCGCGCTCGCCGAGACCTGGATGGGACCGAACGGCGAGGAGCAGGACACCGTCGCGATCGTCACTGCGCCCGCGAGCCCCGACCTCGCGCAACTACATCACCGCGTGCCCGTCACGATCAGGCCCGAGCAATTCGCGCGCTGGCTCGACTGCCTGCCCAACGATGTCGACGACGTGATGCCGATGCTGAAGGGGCCCGATGTCGGCGAGTTCGCCTGGCACCAGGTGACGATGCGCGTGAATGCCGTCGCCAACGACGACGCGCAATTGCTGCTGCCGATGACCGCGGAAGAGATCGCCGCGGAGGACGCTCCGGCGGCGAAGAAGACAGCAGCGCGCAAGGCGCCGGTGCGCGAGGACGACGGGCAGGGGTCGTTGTTTTAGCTCATGTCTGCACGGCTGCGCAGCTGGCGCCAGGATTGAAGTGCGGCTCTCTCCACATCGTCGTCCCTGCGAAAGCAGGGACCCATACTCCGCGGCGGGCGTTGTGAATGGGACTTGTCGTTCCAGCGTCGCACAACAATACGTTTCGGTGGTTATGGGTCCCTGCTTTCGCAGGGACGACACTGAGTTTGTTGCAAGGCCTGTGAAAGCGAGCGCTCAGGAGGGGATCACCCCTTCACCGACGCCACGCCCTCGATCTCGATCAGCATCTTCGGATTGGGCAGCGCCACCACGACGCAGGTGGTGCGTGCGGGATACGGCGCAGGGCCGAACGCGCCGGCATACAGAACGTTCATCGTCGCGACGTCGCTGGCGCGGGTCAGCAGCACGTTGACCTTGACGAGATCGCGCATCGTGGCGCCGGCCTCGGTCAGCACGCGCCGGAAATTGGTGGCGACATTGGCGAACTGCGCCTCGAAGCTGTCGGGCAGCTCGCGGTTGGCATCGAAGCCGGGAATGCCTGAGATGAACAGGAGGTCGCCGACGCGAGCGCCGAACGAGAGCGGCGGCGCCGTGACGCCGTGCGGAGGAGGGAAGTGCTTGATCGCTGTCATGGAGTCACCCGTCTGCGCGAGATGGAAGTGGTGGATTTTCGATGCGCGGCGCCAGCGTGCGCCGGCGCAGAAGATTCTTGCCGAACAGATTCTGGCCGATCATGCCTGCCAGCATCGCGACGACGAACACCACGATCGGCAGCGAAAGCCCGGCAAGATTGACCAGCGCAGGCCCGGGGCAGATGCCGGCGAGGCCCCAGCCGACGCCGAACAGGATTGCACCGCCGACCAGCGGCGCATCGATGTCGTTGCGATCGGGCCACAGGAAGCGCGCCGAGAACGCAGGCGCGGTGCGCTGCCGCGCGATCGCAAAGCCGGATGCTGCGACCACAACCGCACCCGCCATCACGAATGCGAGCGTCGCATCCCAGGCGCCGAACAGATCGAGGAAGCCGAGCACCTTCTGCGGGTCGGTCATGCCCGAGATCAGAAGGCCCGCGCCGAAGATCAGGCCGCAGACGAAGCTTGCGAGAAGTGCCATCGCTAGCCTCCGATCCCGTGCCTGACGATCGCAACCGTTATGATCGCCGCCGTCATGAAGATGAACGTGGCCACGATCGAGCGGCCGGACAGCCGCGCGAAGCCGCAGACGCCATGGCCCGAGGTGCAGCCATTGCCCATCCTTGTGCCGAACCCGACCAGAAGGCCCGCGATCGCGATCACCGCAAGGCTCGCATTCATCGCCGGCCGCGGCAGCGGCGCGCCGATCAATGCCGCAATCAGAGGCGCCGCGATCAGCCCCGCGATGAACGCGATGCGCCAGGAGCGGTCGGGAGTGCGGTCGGCAGTGCGGTCGGCGGTATCGGGCTGGAGCAGGCCGCCGACGATGCCGGTGACGCCGGCGATCCGCCCGGTCAGCAGCATCAGCAGCGCCGCGGCGAGGCCGATCAGTGCGCCGCCGGCGAGGCCGGAAAGTGGGGTGAAATCGTGCATCGATGCGGGTCCCTGTTGCGCAAACTCCTCAGCGATGGCGCAAAGCGCTGGGCGCGGGCGCCAATGGTCGCGCGACTACACGCCCGATGATAGACTCCGCAATAACAGGAACAAGCGCAATCCCGCGTGTCTTGCCGGCATTTCGACGTGCCGCCGCTCGGTTGGATTGCCGCGATTCGCTTCACTTCGTCCGGAGAACCCCCATGAGATTGTCATCCGCCGCCCGCGCCGTGCTGTTCGCGCTGGCGCTGCTCACCGGATCGTCCGCTGCACTGGCCGACGAGGGCGCGGTGACGCTCGTCATCTTCAAGGGCGGCTGGTTCTTCGGTGGCTCCGCGGGCAAGGGCGTCCTGACCTTCCACGGCCAGACCTACGGGCTCACCGCCGGCGGGCTGGACTATGGCCTCGTGTTCGGCGGCTCCCAGACCACGTTGCAGGGGCGGGTGCGCAACATCCGCCGCGCCCAGGATATCGCCGGCGTCTATGCCGCGGCGGGCATGGGCGTTGCGCTCGGCGCCGGTGTGCGCGGCATTCTCTTGACCAACCAGAACGGCGCGGTGCTCGAACTGAGCGGCAAGCAGATCGGGCTGATGGCCAATGTCGACCTCAGCGGGCTTGCGATCACGTTGAAGGAATAAGGGGCGTCGCGGTTCGTAGGTGGGTTAGCCGGAGGCGTAACCCACCGACTCGCATCCGCGATTTGAAGATGGTGGGTTACGCTGCGCTAACCCACACTACGAACCTGCGATCCACCGCGCCAGCTCACGCCACGGCTGCAACGTCCAGTGCCCGGACGCCGCACCCGACGGCGACGGCAGCACGAACACGTCAGGAAATCCATTCACGGCCGGCTGCCGGCCGAGCGCAAGCGCGCTGGTCGGCTTGTCGTAAAACAGGCTCGCCGCCTTCCTGCTGGTGAAAGCGATGGTCTTCGGCCGAACCATCTCGATCTTTGTCCTGAAGCCCGCGACATCGAACGAGTCCCGCGCGATCTCATGATCCATCCCGGCACCGGTCTTGGAGAGATCGGTGAATCCGATGCCGAGTTCGAGCAGTGCCGTGAACTCATCCGGCCGATAGCGCCGCGGCGTGATACCGGCCTCATGCAGCGCGCGCCAGAAGCGATTGCCGGGATGCGCGTAGTAATGCCCGACCGCGGCCGAGCGCGTGCTGGCCGCGGTGCCGACGAACACCAGGCGCAGATTGGCGTGGAGCTGGTCGGGGAGGCGGTGGGTATTGCTATCGGGCATCGCACAAGGACGGAGCAGAGCAGCGGGGCGATCCTGCCTACACGAAATCGTCTTTCGGCAGGCCGAACTTATCGACCAGTCTGTTCAGGACGGGCAGCTGTCCCTTGGTAATCTTCCTGAACGCCTCCTTCAATGCAAACCAGCCCGCGCGATCCGCCTCGGGGAATTCAGCGAGGCGGCCAGATCGTGGCGGCCACTCGATCGCGAACGTGTTGCTCTTGAACGCAGCGAGGTCGAACTCGCCCTCGAACGCCCATGCGCTGACATGCTTGCCGCTCGGTTGCTTGAACACGCCGAGCTCGATGAAGGTGCCGGCTGGCCGCTGTCCCGTCTCCTCCTCGAATTCGCGTTTCGCGGCGCTCAGGGGATTTTCGCCCTCTTCATAGAGACCTTTCGGGATCGACCATGCGCCATCGTCCTTCTTCGCCCAGAACGGGCCGCCCGGATGCACCAGCAGCACTTCCGTGATGCCGCGTCTGCGGCGAAACATCAGCAAACCGGCGCTGCGCTGGGGCATGGTCGATTCCGAAGGTGTACGGCTGCGCGCTAACGCACCGGCTCCTTGACCTCGTCTTCAGTCGTGACCGCTTGCGCCGGCGGCGTCGAACGCACCATCAGAAACGTTCCCGAGTACGCCGTGCCGCGAATGCTCCAGCGTCCGTCGATCTCGGTGGCGTCGGCATTGACCGCGCCTTCATAGTGGACCGTGTCATAGCCGTAGCCCGGCGGCTCGTAGCGTTTGACGAACGACACAACGCTGCCGGCGCGGTGGCCCGCGAGCGAGGCGTTGTGGGTGCTGAGCGGGCAGCTCGGCATCACGCAGGGTTCGGTCACACTGCCGCCGAGCGCGCCGCCGGCGTCGATCAGCGTCGCCAGGAACGTGACCATGCCGCCTGGCTGAACATAGCTGCCGTCCCAGACGCCGGTGAGATTGTCGGTCATGCTGCTCGTCCGGATCGCGTGCGTCGAATTGCAGTGATCGATGTGGTGCAGGCAGCGCCTCAACGCAAGTCCGCGAGAGCGGAAGGCACGTCGCGCCCGGTTGCCTGATCAGTCAAAAGGGTCTGTAATCCAGCCCAACAGATCAAGAAGAATTTTGGGAGCTGACAATGACGGGAGAGGCGAAAACCCATTTCGAGGTGATCGTGGTCGGCGCCGGCGTCGCCGGCATCTACCAGATCAAGCGGCTCGCCGATCTCGGCGTTGAGGCCACCGTGCTCGAAGCCGCGGCCGATCTCGGCGGCACCTGGTACTGGAACCGTTATCCGGGCTGTCGTTTCGATTCGGAGAGCTACACCTACGGCTTCTCATTCTCGCGCGAGCTGCTCGACGAGTGGCACTGGAAGGAGCGCTTCTCCGGCCAGCCCGAGAATCTGCGCTACCTCAACTACGTCGCCGACAAGTTCGACCTGCGCAAGCACATGCAGTTTGGCTGCAAGGTCGAGGCGATGCAGTTCGACGAGACGCGCGATCTCTGGCAGCTCAGGATCAGCGACGGCCGCGAGCTGACCTGCCGTTTCGTTGTGCTCGGGATCGGCCTGCTCTCGGCGCCGACCATGCCGCGCGTGCCGGGCACCTCCGACTTCAAGGGACTTTCTTTCCACACTTACTATTGGCCGCACGAGCCGGTCGATCTCGCGGGCAAGAAGGTCGCCGTGATCGGCACCGGCGCGACCGGCATTCAGGTGATCGGCGAGATCGCCGACAAGGTCGGCGAGCTCACGGTGTTCCAGCGCCGGCCGAACTGGAGCGCGCCGCTCAACAATAGCGAGATCTCGGAAGCGGAGATGGCCGACATCCGCGCGCGCTACGATGAGATATTCGCCGCCTGCGCGTTGACGCCCGGCAGCTTCGTGCACGGGCCCGACAAGCGCGGCTTCTACGAGGTGAGCCGCGAGGAGCGGCTTAAGCTGTGGGACAGGCTCTACGACGAGCCCGGCTTCGGCATCTGGCTCGCGAATTTCCGCGAGATTTTTATGGATGAAGCCGCCAATGCCGAGCTCTCCGAGTACATCGCCGATCGCATCCGCCGCCGCGTGAGGGATCCGAAGGTCGCCGAAAAACTGATCCCGCGCGATCACGGCTTCGGCGTGCAGCGGCTGCCGCTGGAGACCAGGTATTTCGAGGCCTACAATCGCGAAAACGTGCATCTCGTCGACCTCAGCGAGACGCCGCTGGTGCGCGTCACCGAGACCGGGCTGCGCACCACGGCGCGCGACTACGACTTCGACATCATCGTCTACGCCACCGGCTTCGACGCCATCACCGGCGCATACGACCTGATCGACATCACCGGTATCGGTGGCGCGAAGCTATCAGACAAATGGAAGCATGCGCCGTCGACCTTCCTCGGCATGATGGTGCACGGCTTCCCGAATTTGCTGATGCCGACCGGTCCGCAAAGCGCCTCCGCGTCGACGAATTTCCCGCGCGGCATCGAGAACGGCGTCAACTGGTGCACCAATCTCCTGCAATACATGTGGGACCGCGGCCTGACCCGCGCCGATGCGACGGAAGAGGCACAGCAGCGCTGGACCAGGCATGTCGCGAAAATGTACGAGATCATGCTGATGCGCAAAGCCAAGGGCTGGTTCACCGGCTACAACTCCAACGTCGCCGGCCACGAGGAGGGAACGGTCCGCTACTTCGTCTACAACGGCGGCACGCCGAAGTTTCTGGGGATCATCAACGGCGTGGCGGCGGAGGGGTATCGGGAGATTGAGTTTGGGGCGGGGGCGCACGGCGGCGCGCAGGTGGCAAATGTTGGCGCGTCGGTGCCGTAGACGGTGGGTTAGCGCAGCGTAACCCACCATCTTCTCGCCGCCCAGTCGGTGGGGTACGCCTTCGGCTAAGCCACCCTACATAAAACATTGTCCTAAACAGACAACGCGATCCACATCGAAGGCGGCCAAATGATCGACCACGTCTACATCTCCGTCACCAACATCGAGAAGTCACTGGTCTTCTACTCTGAAGCCTTGAAGCCGCTCGGCTGGAAGGTCTTCGGCAACTACGACTCCGCTTCTGGCCCCGAGGGCGTCCCCGATCTTTACGGCATTGTTGACGATATGTACGGCAGTGGAAAGGCGGTCGGATCGAGCATCTGGCTTCGGCAACGCAAACCCGGCGAGACCGGGCTGTATCTCGGGATTGTCTGCGACACCAATGAGCTCGTCGACGCCGCCTACACAGCTGCAATCAAGGCTGGCGGCATCGACGAGGGCAAACCAGCAGATCGCACCTACTTCGCCCCTGGCTACTACGCCGCCAACGTCGCCGACTTCGACGGCAATCGTCTTGAGTTCGTGCATAAGGCGTGGAGTCCCAAGCGGAGCATGTAGCAGCAGGTTGGAGCGTCAGCGTAGGCATTTGGTTATCGCTGGTAGCCCGCATGAGCCTAGCGATATGCGGGACGGCGCAACCCCGGATGTCGCTCCGCTCATCCGGGCTACGCCTGCTACGGTGCTTGTGCCATTTGGGCGTGAAGACTGGTTGGTGTCGTTCTTGAGATGGTAAGGCAGTCGCTCCCATGCTGACTTTCGGCGGCCTTCAGGACGCCGGCTGCAACGAGTGCGGCATGGTCAGATGGACAGAATTCGGAAGATTTTTCGTCGAGCTGTTCGAGACTGCGAGGAAAGGCAAGAACGCACTTGTCGGGACTTCGCAGCCCAGCCAGCCGCGCGATCGACTTGAGCACGAGCTTATAGGCGCGCTGGGCAGTCAACTCGAAGCCCTGATGATGCCAATGCGCGGGGTCGCTCGCGTCGAGCCGCTTGGTTGAAATGATGCCGGCGTGATACGAGGTCGTCTCGTCGCCGAAGCTGGTTGCGAACACATAACGCCAAGGTTCGCTCTTCAGGTCGTAAGGCAGGAAGAGATACTTGAAAGAGGCTGGCGTTGCGCCGGTTGCTGTCGCTCGAATGAAGCGGTCACCGACCTTTCCAACATCGAACTGTGATGGCGTTGCACGCAGGGAAGAGTCCAACGGGATATCCAGAACTTGCGTGGTCACCGGGGCAGCCAGTACGCGTTGCAGCGCGCAAACCAACGGCTGTACGAAGTCAGTACTCTTGAGGTCGGGATGAATGTAGAGAACGACCTCGGCTGGGGCCACGAGGTGTCCGTTTGGCGGCTGGAGCTTCTCTTGGGCTGAACTGATCAAGGTGCCAGAAAGCATGAGGGCGCCGGCAAGCAGTAGCCGGCGCCCTCCCTTATAAAACAGCGCAACCCCTTGCATGGCCCCTCACAACACCCGATTGCTCTCCTTCACCTTGTCCGCATCGAGATACAGGTTCTCGCCCATCTCCTTGAACTTGGCGCTCATCGTCGCCATGCCGTCCTCGATGGTGCCTGAGATCGACGCGCCGACGCCGGTCGGGTCGTTGAGCGTCGCGGCGTAGTCGCGGACGTCCTGGGTGATCTTCATCGAGCAGAATTTCGGGCCGCACATCGAGCAGAAATGCGCGACCTTGTGGGCTTCCTTCGGTAGGGTCTCGTCGTGGAAGTTCTTCGCGGTCTCGGGGTCGAGGCCGAGGTTGAACTGGTCCTGCCAGCGGAAGTCGAAGCGGGCGCGCGACAGCGCATCGTCGCGCAGCTGCGCCGCGGGGTGGCCCTTGGCCAGGTCAGACGCGTGGGCCGCGATCTTGTAGGTGATGACGCCGACCTTGACGTCGTTGCGATCGGGCAGGCCGAGATGTTCCTTCGGCGTGACGTAGCAGAGCATCGCGCAGCCGAACCAGCCGATCATCGCAGCACCGATGCCCGAGGTGATGTGGTCATAGCCCGGTGCGATGTCGGTGGTCAGCGGCCCGAGGGTATAGAACGGCGCCTCGCCGCATTCCTTGAGCTGCTTGTCCATGTTGATCTTGATCTTGTGCATCGGCACGTGGCCGGGGCCCTCGATCATGACCTGGCAGCCCTTGTCCCACGCGATTTTTGTCAGTTCGCCGAGCGTCTCCAGTTCGGCAAACTGCGCACGGTCGTTCGCGTCGGCGATCGAGC
This sequence comes from Bradyrhizobium sp. Pha-3, assembly GCF_042258615.1. Taxonomy (GTDB): domain Bacteria; phylum Pseudomonadota; class Alphaproteobacteria; order Rhizobiales; family Xanthobacteraceae; genus Bradyrhizobium. The sequence continues at coordinate 2,707,448 of NZ_CP170152.1, forward strand.
CGGGGCGCAGGCCGTCGCCGAGCGAGAACGAGACGTCATACTTGCGCATGAGGTCGCAGATCTCGTCGAAATGGGTGTAGAGGAAGCTCTCCTTATGATGCGCGAGGCACCACTTCGCCATGATCGAGCCGCCGCGCGACACGATGCCGGTGACGCGGTTCGCCGTGAGGTGGATGTAGGACAGCCGCACGCCGGCATGGATCGTGAAATAGTCGACGCCCTGTTCGCACTGCTCGATCAGGGTGTCCTTGTAGAGCTCCCAGGTCAGCTTGACGGGATCGCCTTCGCACTTCTCCAGCGCCTGGTAGATCGGCACGGTGCCGATCGGCACCGGCGAGTTGCGCAGGATCCATTCGCGGGTGGTGTGGATGTTGCGCCCCGTCGAGAGGTCCATCACGGTGTCGGCGCCCCAGCGGATCGCCCACACCATCTTGTCGACCTCTTCCTCGACCGACGAGGTCACCGCCGAGTTGCCGATATTGGCGTTGATTTTTGTGAGGAAGTTGCGGCCGATGATCATCGGCTCGAGCTCGGCATGGTTGATGTTCGAGGGGATGATGGCGCGGCCGCGCGCGATCTCGCTGCGGACGAATTCCGGCGTGATGAACGCGGGCACCGCGGCACCGAAGCTCTCGCCGTCGGCGAGTGCCGCTTCGGCGCGCTCGAGCTGCTGCTTGCGGCCGAGATTTTCGCGCTCGGCGACGTAGATCATCTCCTTGGTGATGATGCCGGCGCGGGCGAATTCGAGTTGCGTGATCTTGTGGCCGTCGAGGCCGCGCAGCGGCTTGTGGTGCGCGGTGAACGCCTTGGCGGCGTGGGATGCGCCGACATTGCCGTTGTCTTCCGGCTTGATGGTGCGGCCCTGATATTCTTCGACGCCGCCGCGCTCCTTGACCCAGGCGAGGCGATTGCGCGGCAGGCCGCTGTTGACGTCGATCGTCACGGCCGGATCGGTGTAGGGGCCCGAGGTGTCATAGACCGGCAGGTTCGGCTCGCCGGCGCCCTCAGAGAGGATGATCTCGCGCAGCGGCACGCGGATGTCGGGCGCGGCTTCTGGCGTCGCGAAGATCTTGCGCGAGGAGGGCAGCGAACCGGTGGTGACGGCGGGAAGCGTGGTGTCGGGGTTGGAGCGGATGTTCATGGGATCCTCCGTTTTAATCTCTTGCGAAAGGGTTGTTCTCGTCACCCTGAGGTGCGCGCGTCAGCGCGCCTCGAAGGGTCGACGAGCCGGGCCGTCGCCCTTCGAGGGCCGCCGAAGAGGCGGCCACCTCAGGGTGACGGTGAACGAGTGTCGGTATTCTCATCACGCGGCCTCCGCGCTGAGGCCGAGCCATTGCCGCACCCGCGCGTCGGGGTCGGCGTTCTGGGTGACGTCACTGACGACGGCGATCGAATCTGCGCCGGCGGCGAAGATCTCGGCGGCGTGCTCGAACTTGATGCCGCCGATCGCGACAAGGGGGATCGCGCCGATCCGCTTCTTCCACTCGGTGATCTTCGGGATGCCCTGCGGCGCGAACCGCATCGACTTCAGCGTGGTGAAGAAGATCGGACCGAGCGCGACGTAATCGGGCTTGGCGGCGAGTGCGGTGGCGAGTTCGGCGTCGTCATGGGTGGAGACGCCGAGCGTGAGTTTTGCCTTGCGAATTTCAGAGAGGTCCGCGTCGGCAAGGTCTTCCTGGCCGAGATGCAGATGCTCGGCGCCGGCGACGATCGCCGCGCGCCAGTAATCGTTGACCACGAGCTTGGTCGGCGTGCCCTTGGTCACCGCCAGCGCGTCGGTGACGATCTGCAGCGCCTCGGCATCGTCGAGCTCTTTGGCGCGCAGCTGGATGGTGCCGACGCCGAGTTTGGTCAGTCGTTCGACCCACTTGATGCTGTCGACGACGGGATAGAACGGATCAGGATACGGCATGCCAGAACGGGGTCCCAACGACAGGGGTGGAGGGGGAGGCGAAGTCGCGGGCTTCCATCAGCCCGGCTTCATAGGCGGTGCGGCCGGCCTCGACGCCGAGGCGGAAGGCATTGGCCATCGCAACGGGATCGGCGGCTTTCGCCACCGCTGTGTTGAGCAGCACGGCGTCGTAACCGAGTTCGAGCGCTTCGGCGGCGTGCGACGGCGCACCCAAGCCCGCGTCGACCACCAGCGTGATGTCGGGCAGGCGGTCGCGCAAAAGCTTCAGCGCGTCGCGGTTGGTGATGCCTTTTGCACTTCCTATCGGCGCGGCCCACGGCATCACCACCTTGCAGCCGGCCTCGACCAGCCGCGAGGCGACCGAGAAATCCTCGGTGCAATAGGGGAACACTTCAAAACCGTCCTTGACCAGGATGGTGGCGGCTTCGACCAGGCCGACCACGTCGGGCTGCAGCGTGTCGTTGTCGGCGATCACCTCGAGCTTGATCCAGGGCGTGCCGAACAGTTCGCGCGCCAGCTTTGCGGTGGTCACCGCCTCGCGCACGCTGCGGCAGCCCGCGGTGTTCGGCAGCACGGTGACGCCGAGCTCGCGGATCAGCGCCCAGAACGCATCGCCGGTCTTGCCGCCCGCGGCTTCTCGGCGGAGCGATACGGTAACGATGCTGGCGCCGGAGGCGCGGATCGCGCCTTGCATGATCGCAGGCGAGGCATACAGCGCCGTGCCGATCAGCAGGCGCGAGGGGAAGGATTTGCCGTAGAAGGTGACCATGTGTCTCCTCACACTATGCCGTCGTCCCGGCGAAAGCCGGGACCCATAACCACGACCGGGTGTTGTTGCGACGAGCGTCTCCAAGTGTGCCCAAGGAAGGGCCGCGGCGTATGGGTCCCGGCTCCGTGCGCAAGCGCGCACTCGGCCGGGACGACGTGGGGAGAGAGCCTGCATGAAACGGCATCCCATCACCCTCCCTGTCGCGGCGTGATGATCTCGATCTCGTCGCCGGCCTTGAGATGGGTCTCGGCCCAGCGGCTCTTCGGCACCACGTCGTAGTTCAGGGCGATTGCGAAATGGGTGCCCTCGTAGTCGAGCTCGGCCAAGAGCGCATCGACGCTGGAAGCCGCGATCTCCCGTTGCTCGCCGTTTATGATCACACGCATTGGACGATCACGCGCATTGCATCACCTCATTGTCGATTTCGCCGCGCGAAAGATAGGCGAGCGTCAGCTCGGCCAGCGCCGGCGCCAGCAGGAAGCCGTGACGGTAGAGTCCATTCACCGTGATGCGTTCCGGCTCGATCCTGATTTTCGGCAGATTGTCCGGAAAGGCCGGGCGCAGGCCAGCGCCGAATTCGACGATGCGTGCTTCGCCGAACGCCGGATGCACCACGTAGGCGGCCCCTAACAGCTCGAGCGCCGAGCGCACGCTGACGCCGTTGTCCTCGGCCTCGATCGAGGTCGCGCCCAGCATGAAGCGGCCGTCGCCGCGCGGGATCACGTAAAGCGGCCAGCGCGGATGGATCAGCCGCACCGGGCGCAACAATTCGACCTCGGCGGTTTCGATGACGATCATCTCGCCCTTGACGCCGCGCAGGCTCGGCTCGCGGTCGCGCGCGGTAAGACCGCGGCAGTCGATCACGAGGCCGTCGAGATCATCGGCCTCGGCGTCGTTGCCGAACTTGATATCGCCGCCGGCCTTCGCGATCGCGGCATGCAGCCGCGGCAGCACGCGGCGCGGCTCGACATGGCCCTCGTCGGGATAGAACAGGCCGTCGCGGAAGCGGCCCTCGAGCGACGGCTCGAGCGCGCGGACGCCGTCGGCGTCGAGCCGGCGATAACCTGACGTGAGGCGGGCGAAGCGCTCGTAATCGGCGCGGTCGCGCGGATGCGCCACCACCAGCGAGCCGTTGAAGGCCGTTTCCGGGAGATGCTGCCGCCACAGGTCGAGCGAGCGAATGCCGAGCCGCGAGATCACAGGCTCGGAGGCCTCCGCCTCGCACCAGGGCGCCAGCATTCCGCCGGCGAAGTGGCTTGTGGATTGCGTCATCGCAGCGTCACTGCGCTCATGCAGGGTGACGGCACGTCCGGCCTCTGCGAGCAACAGCGCATGCCAGGCGCCGGTTATGCCTGCGCCGATGATGGAGACGGGGGAATCCCCCCGCGGTCTTGACGTCTGGTACATCCCTGTCCCTTCGCCGGCATGACCCGGATCAGGTTCAAAGGGTCACCGCGGTCCCGAACCAATCGCCGTGATGGCGAAGTCCAAGCTTGCGGTATCTCAGCTCCTCCTTCGGAGCACCCCTCGGAACGCCCCTAATGTAGGCGGATGGGCGGACGTGTCAACTTGTATGCCAGGAGCGGCACCGCGGCACGCGCAAAGCGCTCGTGCCCCGGACGCAGCGCAGCGCGACAGCGGTGCGCTGCAGAGCCGGGCCCATTCTTTCGAAACGCAGGTCCCGGCTCTGCGGAACAACGCTTGCGCGTGTACCGCGTCCGGGACACGCAAGCACCTATTTGGCAGCCTGTTCCGGCTTCGGCTCGGCGGTATCGGCCGACATTTGGTCCGGCATCCGGTCCTGCTTGGCGAGTTCCTTCGGTGGCGCACTTGCGCCGCCATGCATCGCCTCCTTGAGGTGACCGCCGCGCTGCCGCTTTGCGACGTAGTAATACCCGCCCGCGAAATAACGCACGGCTCGGTCGAAATCGCCATTGGCGGCGCGATAGGCGCCGGCGAGGTATTTGACGCCGTATTTGAGGTTGGTCGCGGCGTCGCGCAGACCTTCGGCGGTACCGGTGTAGCCGACCCCGCGGGCGGTCGCGAGCTTGATCTGCATCATCCCGATGGCGCCGCCGCGTCCGATCAGCTGCGGATGGTACTTGCTCTCACGCACGATGACGCGATGCACCAGCTCTTCCGGCACGAGGTTCGCCTGGGCCTCGGCCGCCACCATCGCCTCATATTGCGCCCGCGATTGTGCACGCGCACCGGCGCAGGGCGCCAGCACCGCGATGACGGCGGCAAGGTAGCTAAGGCTCTGAAGGGTCTTCATCTCGGGTCGCCCGGGTGATCAAACGCGCGTCGGTTCTGCGGTCTCATTGGTACGGCGAGCGGGCAGGAATGTGGCAGAACCTTCGCATCGGCGAAACGTTCTGCATCCGTGATTGTCCGGGTGCGGGTGAAGCGGCCAACGCGATTGCGAAGACGGATGCTTCAAATTGTTTGCTTCAATTGCTTCAGCCGAAAATTGTCTGCGATCTTCTTGGCCGCCGATTTTCTCGGCCACTTTTTGCTGCACACTATCCACAGCGGATTGTCGTGCAAACGACTCGATGAAGGTTTACACTCGTCAGTGACAGCGAGCGTGTTGAGTCAGCACGTCTGTCCATTCAAAAGCACGCAAGAAACAACATTCGGGAGATGCGCCATGGTCCGACAGGACACCGGCTACATGCCTCGCGAAAATCCGTGCGCGCAATGCGGCAAGCCGATTGCCCGCCCCGATTGGGTGGAGCACAGTGAGGGGCGCACGTCGTTCCTGTGGAATTGCCGCGCCTGCAATTACCGCTTCGAGGCGATTGCGATCTACGACACAGCGCAGCTCACGCCACTCGCCGCCTGATGCTTTAGTTATCGGTCAGCTTCGTCGCCGATCAGATCAGCCTGATCAGGCCGCCGATTTCCGCGGCGATTGCAGCTGCTGCTGCCGCGCCGGCAGTTCGATCCGGACCACGAGCCCGTGCGGCTTGCAATCGTGCAGCGACAGCGTGCCGCCATGCGCGAGCACGATGGCGTTGGCGATCGACAGGCCAAGGCCAAAGCCTTCAGCCTCGTCCATGTTGCGCGCATGGTCGCCGCGCACGAACGGCTCCAGCACGCTTGCCTTGTGCGCGTCCGAAATGCCGGGGCCGTCATCCTCGATGTCGATGACGAGGCGATCCGGCTCGACGTCGAGGCGAACGGCGACTTCGCCGCCGAAGCGCACGGCATTATCAACCAGATTGGTGATGCTGCGATGCAGGTCGGCCGGCCGCGCGGTCGCCATCGCGTGCTGCGGCCCTTCGTAGCTGACCTTGTGTCCCATGTCGGCGAACTGGTCGGTGACGAGGTGCAGCGTGCTCGCGATGTCGACCAGCGTCATCTCCTCGAGCTTGCGGTCGTTGCGCAGGAACGACAGCACCGATTCCAGCATCGAGCGCATCTGGTCGAGGTCGCGCAGCATGCGGTGGCGATGGGTCTCGTCCTCGATGAATTCGGCGCGCAGCCGCATCCGCGTGATCGGCGTGCGCAGGTCGTGGCTGATCGCGGCCAGCATCTTGGTGCGGTCGTCGATCAATGCCGTGATCCGCTCGCGCATCCGGTTCAGCGCCTTGGCCAGCGAGCGGATCTCCTCGGGGCCGCGCTCGGGCAGCGGCGCAGCGGCGCCGTTCAGGCTGAAGGTCTCCGCGGCCTTGACGAAGGATGACAGCGGCGCCGTCAGCGCCCACGCCGCCCACAGGCCGAGCAGGGTGACGCTGATGACGGCGAACAGCACCGTCATCATCCACGGCCCGCCCCAGAACGGCCGCATGTGCTGGTCCGGCATCAGGTTCGCGGCGAACATGGCGCCGTCGGGCAGGCGGATCGCGACGCGGCGGATCTCGTTGTCACGCGGTGTGCCGCCTGCCTCGCGCGGCAGCTGGAAGACGCGATAGCCGGCGCCGAGCCGGCGCAGCGCGTGCAGGCTCGGCGTGTCGGTCTCGGTGAGGGCCCTGGTATCGGACGTGAAGTCACCGATCGCCAGCTGCGGGAAGGCTCTGATGACGTCGGCCTGGAGCCGCGGCCGCTCCGATGCCGGCGCGTGCCCGAGCAGTTGCGCGGCGGCGGCGAGCTGGGTGTGCCAGCGGTCGGACGGCTCCGGCCGATCCGGGCGATGGATCAGGAAGGTGGCGGTGATGATCAGGTGCAGCGCGACGATCGAGACGACGACCAGCGCCGCCATCTGGGCGCCGATCCCCCGCAGACTCAGCACGCGCAGCAGCTTCATGGTCAGTTGCTCGTGGCGGCAACCGCCTCCACCCTCGGAGTGAACACATAGCCGCCGGAACGCACCGTCTTGATCATGGTGGCTTCCTGCGGATCAGGCTCGATCTTGCGTCTGATGCGGCTGACCAGCACGTCGATCGAACGCTCGAACGAGCCGGCGCTGCGGCCCTGCGTCAGATCGAGCAGGCTGTCGCGCGACAGCACGCGGCCGGGCCGTTCGCAGAAGGTGCGCAGCAGGTCGAACTCGGCGCTGGTCATGGCGACGCGCGCGCCTTCGGGGTTGCGCAGCTCGCGCAGGCGGATGTCGATGCGCCAGCCGAGGAAGGTCAGCGTGGTCGCACCCTCGATCGCGCTGGCGTTGCGCGCGGCAGCCTGCCGGCGCAGCACCGCGTTGATGCGCGCCAGCAGCTCGCGCGGGTTGAACGGCTTGGCCAAATAATCGTCGGCGCCCATCTCGAGGCCGAGGATGCGGTCGACGTCCTCGCCGCGCGCGGTCAGCATGATGATCGGCGTCTGCGACTCCGCGCGCACCTTGCGGCACAGGCTGAGACCGTCCTCGCCGGGCAGCATGACGTCGAGCACCAGGAGATCCACGCGGTGGTCGGTCATGGCCTTGGCCATCTCGCGGCCGTCGGAGGCGGTCGTGACATGGCAGGAATTGGTGCGGAGATATTTTGCGATGAGAGACCGCGTTTCGCGGTCGTCCTCGACGACGAGGATATTGGGCGCAGCCTGGGTCATACCGACTCTTTTGTCCGTGATTCGGGGGTTGCGGCTCAGGAATTTTGTTTCAGTATATTTCTGCAATCTTGCCCGGCATAACGAGTTAACAGGTCGGCGCTGTGGAGAAAAGTTATCGTTCTGTCATCAAGCCTAATCCGTTGAAATGCGGGCGGAAGTCTCCGATGCCGCACGTCGGTGCCGCGGCGCCATGGCCGGTCCGAAAAGGGAAGGGCGGCTGTCATATCCAGTGCCGGAACCCGTTACGCGGGCGCCGCGTTGTTTCTCTTTCAGGCCAGGAGGGTGAGATGGCTGTCGAGGTCAGGGCAAGGCCGCATCAGCTCATTGCAAGCGATCGCGTCGAGGGCACGGCGGTGCGCCGGGCCAATGGCGACATGATCGGCCATATCGAGCGGCTGATGATCGACAAGATCTCGGGCAAGGTGTCGTACGCGGTGCTGAGCTTCGGTGGTTTCCTCGGTATCGGAACCAATCTGCTTCCGCTGCCGTGGGGCCGGCTGCACTACAATACGAAGTTCGAGGCCTACGAGCTCGACATCGAGGATGACGAATTGAAGCGCGCGCCGTCGTTCCGTGCCGACAAGGATTTCGATTGGGGCGACCGCTCGCAGGAAGTCGAGCTGCATCGCTTCTACGGCGTGCCGCCCTATTGGGGCGGCTTCTGAGCGCGGCACGTCGCGCTCGATCAGCTTGCGTGGTGTGCTGCGACCGGCGCGTGCGAATGAGCGCGGTTCGCCGGGACGACTTAGTGAGCCAAACATCGTCACATCAGGGACTGCGCGTCCGGCGCAGTCGTGAGGCTCAACCGCGGCTTACTTGAGAGATCACGGTCGCTCTCGTCAAGGACGGCAACGTTCCATGCGTCGGAACGTGCGCAACCCTCGGGCTTGCCGCATCGCTTCCACAGCGTTCAGAGCATGGCGTTCCCCAGCATGGCGTTCCCAAGCATCGGGGCGGCTTTTGAGCGCAGGCTCATTAGGAACGGCCGCGCATATCACGGGTTCTCCCCGCATCGATTTTGCGAACTGAGGAGAGCGCAACAATGTTGGTCAAATCCATCATCGCCGGCGTGGCCGGCTCCGCCTTGCTTGCAACCGTCGCGATTGCGCAGACACCCACCGACAAGGGCGACAAGATGGCTCCTGCGGCGTCGACATCAACGTCGACCACATCTGCCACCTCGTATCAAGGTAACTGGCGCGCGTCGAAGGTCGTCGGCCTCAGCGTGTACAACGACAAGAGCGAGAGCGTCGGCTCGATCAATGATCTCCTGATGGACAAGGACGGAGCCATCAAGGCGGTCGTGATCGGCGTCGGCGGCTTCCTTGGCGTCGGCGAGCATCTGGTCGCCGTGCCGCTCGACAAGGTGAAGTTCGTCAGCGAGCCGGTTGCCTACACCGGCGCCTCGAACACCGGCAGCACGATCAAGTCGACGACCACCACGGGCGCGGCGCCCGCGGCGGCGGCGTCGAAGCCGAATCCCTGGTATCCGGATCATGCGGTGTTCAGCGCGACCAAGGATGAGCTGAAGGCGATGCCCGAGTTCAAATACGCGACCGAGTAACGCGCATTACGTTGACTGAAAGACGAATGCGCCCGGCGATGCCGGGCGCATTTTGTCGTAAGCGGCATGAAATCCGCGTCTGTTGCCGATCTCACCAGCCGAGTTCGCGCAGATAGGCCGCGCGGGCGGCGACGCCGGTGTGGGTGAAGTCCGTAAAGACCCCGTCCACGCCGAGGCGGAAGAACTTCAGATATTCCAGGCCCGGATCGCTGCGATAGTCGGCAGCCAGGTATTTCTTCTCGTTCCGAAACGTGAAGACATGCACGAACAGGCCGAGCTTGTGCGCGTCGGCAATGACGCTGGTGGCCTCCTGCGTTGAAGCCTCCGCCGTCGATCCCTTGTAGGGCGTGCCGTCGGCGTTGTTGTCCTTCCAGGGTGAGATCTTGTAGGGGACGATGTAAGCCTTCCACGGGCCGATGCCGTCGGCATAGGTCTTGATCTCCGCGAGGCCCGCAGGCGTCAGCATCGCATCGAAGGTGCGGCTGTCACCCGCGACCGTCCAGTCGTACGGACGGGAATTGGCGATGTTGTTGAGCAGCACCTTGCCGGTCTTGAAGTCGACGCCGTTTCCATCGATCAGCTGGACCTGCCGCGTTTCCAGTCCATGGCCGCGCATGTATTTCAGACTGCCGGGCTCGAAGCTCTGAACGATGATCGGCGCGTCCTTCGCGTTGAGGCCGTTCTCCCTGATGATCTTGATCAGGGCATCCTCGAGCGGGTGGCTGCCGGGCGCGCCGCAGCCATTGGCGATCGCCTGGGCATTGTTCCAGGTCGGATTCTTGGTTTCTGGATAGACCGCGATCGGACGCCCCGTCGCCTTGCTCTTGGCTTTGGCGATATCGATGATGTCCTGGAAGCTGATGATCGGAAATTTGCCGTTGAACAGCTTCGGCCTTTCGTTGGCCGCATCATAGGTGGTGCCGGCGATCCAGCTCTTCAGCTCGTCCATGGTGAAATCGGTGATCGACCAATCATTGGTGTGGTCGTCGCCGTCGACGATCAGCGCCTTCAGCACCGATTTGGGATCGGCCGGATCGATGAGGTCGGTGGGATATTCGGCCGGCCCGCTGGTCGGCGTTTGCGCCCATTTCACCTTGACGGCAACGCCCGGCGCGGTGCGCTTGCGTTTCGCGACTTCCGCATTGGTCTTCGCCACTTCGGCGACGTTGGTGTTGTCGCCAAGCCATGGATTGTGGCGTGCCACCAGCACGCAATCCTTGGTCAAATGCAGGTCCTCTTCGAGCGCGTCGGTGCCGAGGTCGGCGGCCAGCTCATACGATGCCTCGGTCTCCTCGGGCACCAGGCCCGGCACGCCGCGATGCCCGATCACGAGCGGCTGCTTGCCGTCGACGGTCAGGAACGGCTTGGCGCCGGCCGGCGCCGAGGCGGTTTGCGCTGACGCCATCGGCGGCAGCAGGACCGCCAAAGCCGCCGCGCCGAGCAGCATCGCGCCAACATGCATCTTCCGTCGCGAACGAATCTGCCTCACGGCCAAATCTCCATCTTTTGCGTGGCATCGGGGCGATGCCGTAAGGGCCGGGCCGCACAGGGCCGCCGCTGTTGTCTTCTTGTCTCAATCTTCTGACAGTCCGATGACTGTTGGCCAAGGCGAGCAGAGAAGCTTCCGGGACGCGCCGGAGGGCGCAGCTCATCGCGGTTCGCGGCCGGGCGTTGTGCCGGTCAACGCTCGATCCGGACGCTCATCCCGGGCTCGAGACCGTCCGCGGCGCCCGCGGGGTCGAGACGCAGACGCAGCGTGTTGCGGTCGTGATCGCCGATCACGCGCTCGGCCTGCCAGGTGGCGAACACCCCAAGCGGCCGCAACTCGGTGACGGCAGCCTTGGTGGCGACGCCGGCGCTGCGAATCACGTTCACGGTGTTTCCGACTGCAAGACCGTTGAGGTGATCCTCGCGCACATTGAACGAGAGCCATTGCTTGCCGGCCGCCGCGACCGCCATGATCGGCTGACCCGCGCGAACATTCTCGCCCAATTCCGCAGCGATCACGCTGACCACGCCGTCGACCGGTGCGCGCAGCACCATCTTGTCGAGACGGCGCTCGAGCACTGCGACGGCGGCCGCGGCCGCCTGCACCTGCGCGTCGGCGATGGCGCGCTCCTCCCTGGTCGGCCCCGCCACGGCGGCATCGTAGTTCGCCTGGGCCGCGGCCACGCCGGCGCGCGCTGCGGCAACGTCGTTCTCGGCCTGGTCGAGCGCCTGCTGGGTTTCAAAGCTTTGGCTCGCCAGCGTGGTGATCCGCTTGAGCTGGGTCTCCACATAGTCGAGCCGTGAATTGGCCTTGGAGATCGCAGCCTTGAGCGAGTCGATCTGCTCGCGGCGGACGCCGGCATAGACGTTGTTGCGGCTCGCCACCGCGGCAGCATGCGCGGCCCGCGCCTGGTCCGCCTGTGCGGTCAACTCGACCGCGGAAAGTTTGGCGAGGACGTCGCCCGCGTGCACCTTGGCGCCTTTCTCGACCGCGATCGACACCAGCTGGCCGTTCACTTCCGGCTCGATCCTGACCTCGGTCGACCGGACCACGCCGACGATTGCGGGCGCCGGCGTCGCGCGGCTCTCGGCGTAGATCAGCGCACCCGCGACGAGCACAAGCGGGATCGCGACAATGGCGACGCGCCTAGCGTTGGGCATGTTGCTGTCCTCTCCTGAACACCAGCGCGGAGATCACGGCGAGCACGAAATAGCCCAGCGCCAGGCACCACAGTCCGAGCCAGTCATGCGAGACTTCCCAGATGCTCGCGCCGAGCTGGTTGATCCGCACGAGGCCGTCGATCGCCGAGTCCGCCGGAAACAGCCGGCCGAGCGCTGTGGCCGCAGGGGGGATGGCTTCGCGCGGCCATGCGAAGCCGGCGGTGAAGAATTGCGGCAGGCTGGTCGCCAGCAGCAGGATGGTGGCGTTTTCCGGCCGTGTGAACCAGGCGCCGATCGCCTGTCCCATGAAACTCGTGGCCAGAATGAAGACCGTCGCGAGCGCGAACAGCTCCGGCAAATGCCCCAGCGCGGAAAAACCATATACGCGCGGCAGCACGATCAGGTAGAGCGCGAGCGCCGGCAGATAGATGGTCAGATGGGCAATGCCGCGCCCGAACACGCCGGCGACTGCGCCGCGGGAGCCCGCCAGCGCCGTGCCGGTCAGCATCGCCGCGCCGATCAGGAGCGTCTGCTGCAGGATCAATATGAAGGCCGCCGGGACGATGTAGCTCGCGTAGCCGCCGACCGGATTGAAGATCGGTTGCAGCAATACGTTGCCCGGGCTGAGGCTCGCCAGCCTTGCCTTGGCAAGACTCCCCTCGGAACGGGCACCCCGCGAAGCCAGCTCCGATGTCAGCGTGCCGATCGCGGTGGCGACGCTGCTTGCGGTCGATCTGAAGACGAACAGATAGGTGGCGTCAGCGTAGACCGGGATATGAGCCGTCAGGCCCTTGAGCACGTCGCGCTCGGTGCCGGGCGGAATCTGGATCGCGGCCAGCGCGTCGCCGCGATCGATCGCGGTGCGCGCCTCCGCAAGCGTGCGGGCGCGGACCGTCACGCTCAACGTTCCGCTGGCATCGAGCGTCTCGACGATCTGGCGAGAGAGTTCGCTCAGATCGTCGTCGACGATTGCGACGGGTAGCTTGCGCAGGATCTGGTTGAGATAGGGTTGCGGATAATAGATGCCGTAGATCACGGGAGCCAGGAACAGCAAGGTGAAGGCGCTGCGCGTTCCGAGCACGCGCCGCCACTCCGCCATGAAGGCGCCGCCGACGCCTGGCGCTGTCGGACCGCCCGCCGGCTGTTCGGCGGGTCGCGCCGTCTCGAACCAGCCCCTGCGCGTGAGGCTCGCCATGCGCAGCCATGTGAGGCCGGCGAACAGCAATGTGAGGCCGGCGAGCGCCGCAAAGGGAGCGGCGGATTCCGAGGGCGGCAACCCGCGCGCCGCCTGTCCCATCAGGACCGCCATGTACCAGCGCAGCGGCAGGATCGCACTCCAGACCTGCGCGAATGTGTTCATGCCGATGGTCGGAAAGCCGACACCCGCAAAGCCGAAGGCAGGGGAGGCGATCAGACCGGCGAGTCCCAGCCCCGTTGCGAGATCGCCGACCAGAAGCTGCAACAGCGCGCCAAGCGACAGATAGGCGATGATCAGAAGTGAGCCGGCCGCGATCATCAGCAGTACGTCGCCCTTGAAGGGGATTCGCAGCACACCCTCCAGCGCAAGCGTCACTGCCAGCATGATCGCGACGAAGATGCAGAACAGCGGCGCCAGCTTGCCGGCCAGCGCGGCGACCGGATCGCCGCCGGCGCTTGCGAGCCACGCCCGCGCGTCGCGGCGGCGGAATTCGGAGCCGACCGAATAGCCCGCAGCGAGGGTGATCACCACGTGGATGATGGTCGGCAGCAGCGCGCGCAGCAGGAACTGCGCGTAGTTCTTCTGCGGATTGACCAGTGCGATGGTCTCCGCGCTCAGCGTGCCGATCGCAGCCGGCGCCGCGGCGGCGCGCCTGGCGGGCGCGGCGGCGTTCGTCGCGGCGGTCAGTCCATCGCTGAGCCCTGACGACGCGATGCCGGCGGCCGTCAGGAATTGCTGGTTGTAGAAGCCGACCACCTGCGGGCGGCGATCGGCCCTCAGGTCGCGCTCGAAATTCGGCGGGATGAAGATCGCCGAAATCGCCTTGCCGGACCGGATGTCATGTACGGCGGTCAACAGCGACCCGGAGTCGTCGACGATTCTCAGGTTCGGCGACGCCGCCACGAGCTGCGTCAGCGCGCGGGAGGCATCCGACTTGTCGGCGTCAACGATCGTGACGCCGAGGCCGCGGATCACCGGTTGGCTGAACACGGTCGTGAGCACCACGAAGGCGAACAGCGGCACGCCGAAGATCAGCAGCAAGGCCACGCGGTCGCGCAACAGCCACTGGCACTCGCGCTGTGCGACCCGCCAGAACCCGGGCTTTGAGGCCAGCCTCATTGCCGCGACCGCCAGTCGAGATAGGCGCTCATGCCGGGCCGCAGCTCGGGCACCGGCTGCACCGGATAGGCGCGGATCGAGAATGTCCGCAAGTCGAAATCGCCGGTGGTGCGGGTCGCGCGCCAGCTCGCATATTCGCCCTTGCTGGCGATGAGCTTGACCTCGACCGTGACATGGCGGTCGTCGAGCGCCGGGATACGGACGTCGAACTTGTCGCCGACCTTCAGGCCCTTCACCAGGTCCTCGCGCAGATCGAAATGGATCCAGAGATCGCCGAGATTGATCAACGTCACCAACGGCACGCCCGGCGAGACGAACTCGCCCGGCTCGACGTTGCGCTGATAGACCTGCGCTGCGACCGGCGCATAGACCGCGAGCTGATCGATGACCGACTGGACGCTCTGAATGTCCGCTTCGGCCTTCTCGACGTTGGCTTTCGCGATCGCGCGCTCTTCCTTGGTGTAGCCGTTGACCGCCTGCTCGTAAGCCGATTTCGCCTGATCGAGCCCGCGCTCGGCTTCGTGCAGCGCATCGGTGGTCTGGTCGAGGCGGGCCTGTGGCGCGTTGCCTTGCTCGGTCAGTGTCTTGGCGCGATCAAAGGTCTTCTGCGCCAGCACCTGCGCGGCCTCCGCGCGCTCCATTTCCGCCTTCCGCGCGGCAATGGTTTCCACCCGCGTTCCGACCATGACATTGGCGAGCTGCGCATCCGCAACGGCCTTGGCGGCGCGCATCTGGTCCTGCTTTGCCAGCGTTTCCGGATTGTCGATGCTCACCAGGACGGCGCCCGCCGCCACGTTCTGACCACGCTCGACCGGGATCTCCTTGACCCGTCCGTCGACGCGCGCGGCGATATCGAGCCGCGTTGCATCGACTTCGCCCTGCACGAGCAGCGGCTCGGGCCGCAGCAGGTAATAGACCGACAGCGCAACGATGATCGCGGCAACGACGCCGACAATGATGGCCGGCATGCGCGTCGCAGCGTGCGCGCTGTCCTCGCGCGCTGCCTGTGGTGGCTCCGACGTGCTTCGGCTCTCGTTACCAGAAGGTGACACGTCCATAGCTGACCCCACATTGGCTCATGACCAGGATAGTCATTCACTATGGCGTGGATGTTAAATCCTGCCAACCTCGGCAGCCTGTCCGATCCGGCTCGAATTTGACCGGAGCAACCGCGTCCGGTGCCGCCGAAAACATTTCGCCTCAATGTTTCTCATCGACGGGCGATTGCATGCACAATTCCGGCAGCGGGAATTGGCGCGTCGGACGTCTCGGAGCCCGGGGCCCGAGTGCCTGGCGCTGTTGCGATCACCAGCGCGCCGGCCGCCGCAACCTGGGCACCGGCCGCGCGGCCCGAGCAGGCCGCCATTGCGGGCGGCGCATAGCGTCGCCGCTCACACGGACATTTGAAGCCCCGCGCCCGAATAAATCGCATCCGATTAAATCGGGATACTTGAAGGCCGGTCGCGCCATGCCTTTATCAGGCGCGAGCGAATTAATCGTATGCGATGTAAATCGCGGGAGCGTTACCATGACTACCAGGATTTCCCACTTCGCCAGGACGTTCAGAACCACGGCGTTCAGAACCATCGTGCTGGCGGCAGCGCTGTCGGCCATCACGGCGACGGCAGCCTCGGCGCAGGCCGCGATCTCCGAGCCGGCAGCCTACCAGGCGCTGTATCCGTACCGGGACGTGCTCAACAACGGTGCGCCGACGCCGGCCGCAAGGCTGGTGCTGCTGCCGCCCGCGGTGCTGCAAGCGCTGCAGGCGCAGGAGAGTGGCATCGGCGTCGTTCACATGCCGGGCCGCAGTGCGCATCGTGCCGGGCGCAGAGGCCCAGCAAAGAGGAGTGCGTCGATCGACCCCCATCCTGAAACCGGATCAGACCGACTCTCGTGTCTGTGATTGAATGAAAACTATCATTCTATTGATCGCCGGCGCGGCTCGACTACGTCGAAATAGAATTGCTTCCCCTTACGACGGAGACGTTCCATGACCAAGCAGATCGACGACCTCTCAAGGTACTATCGCTATGAGCTCGTGCACGGCGACCATGCCGATTTCATCGCCTATCAACGCAATCTGGGCGACGGCGTCTGGCAGACGTATTCGACCTGGATGATCCCGCGCGCGGATGGCGAGTAGCGCCGGCTGACGCGGGCGATTACCGGGACCTGCCGCGGAAAGAAACGCGGAAAGAAAAATGCGCCCGGTGCCGGCCGGGCGCATTTCTTGTTGACAGTCATCACGCGCACATCCGGGCAACCCGGCCCGCGTGCTCGTCAGTTCGACTTCACCAGCGGGCAGCCGCCCTTGTCGAGCGGACGGAAGGCTTCGTCGCCGGGCACGGTGGCGATCAGCTTGTAGAGATCCCACTCGCCCTTGGATTCCTCGGGCTTCTTGGTTTCGAACAGGTACATGTCGTGCACCATGCGGCCGTCGATGCGGATATGGCCGTTCTTGGCGAAGAAGTCGTTGACCGGGGTCTTGCGCATCTGCTCCATCACCTTCGGCGCCTCGTCGGTGCCGATCGCCTCGATCGCCTTCAGGTAATGCATGGTCGCCGAGTAGAGGCCGGCCTGGATCATGGTCGGCATGTGGCCGACCTTCTCGTTGAAGCGCTTCGAGAAGGCACGGGTCTCGTCGTTCATGTCCCAGTAGAACGCGTCGGTGACGATCAGGCCCTGCGTCGCCTTCAGGCCCAGTGCATGGGTGTCGGTGATTTCCATCAGCAGAGCGATCATCTTTTGCCCGCCCTGGGCGAGACCGAACTCGGCGGCCTGCTTCAGTGCGGTGGTGGTGTCGCCCCCGGCATTCGCCAGCGCCACGACCTTGGCCTTGGAGGCCTGCGCCTGCAGCAGGAAGGACGAGAAGTCCGGCGAGTTCAGCGGAGCTCGCACCTCGCCGAGCACCTTGCCGCCGCTCTCCTTGACGACGTTGGCGGCGTCACGTTGCAGCGCCATGCCGAAGGCGTAGTCGGCGGTGACGAAGAACCAGGTGTCCTCGCCGCGTTTGACCATCGCCTTGCCGGCGACGTTCGACAGCGCGTAGGTGTCGTAGGTCCAGTGCACGGTGTTGGGCGAGCAGGCGGTCCCGGTGATATCGGAGGAGCCGCCGCCGGAATTGATGTTGATCTTGTTCTTCTCGCGCGTCAGCGCCGAGATCGGCAGGGCGACCGATGAGGTCGGCACGTCGAGGATCGCATCGACCTTGTCGTTGTCGTACCAATTGCGCGCGATGTTGACGCCGACGTCGGGCTTGTTCTGGTGATCGGCCACCACGACCTGGATCGGCTTGCCCTTCACCTTGCCGCCGTAATCTGCGACCGCCATCTCGACCGCGGCGACCGAGCCCTTGCCGGTGGCGTCCGCATAGAGGCTCGACATGTCGGTGAGCACGCCGAGCTTGACGACGTCGTCGGAGATCTGGGCGTTCGCCGCGGTGCCGGAGACCGCAAGCGCGAGGCCGGCCGCTGCTGCGGCCAAGAGCGATTTCATCGTGTTTCTCTCCCTGATTTTTCGTTCGAGGTTGCTTCCACGAGGCACCTTCTATCCGGTGCGGCAACCTGTCGCAAAGACGACTTTTTGGGCATGCGCGGCGCCCGGCGGATGGAACGCCGGAATCTGCGCCCTACAGCGCCGGTAGCGCGGTGACGGCGGCCGTGATGGTGCCGTTGGTCTCCACGATCACCCGCAGCGTCTTCGAATCGAACGCGATGCCGGCAAGGCGGATGCTGTTGACGTCGGCGTCGACGCGGATGCCTTCCTCGTTCTTCTGCAGATCGGCGATGGCGGCGGTGATCTTCCGCTGCGCGTTGGTTGCGAATGGCTTGAGGTCGACGACCAGCCGGTCGGCGAGCGCCTGCTGCAAATGCGGGATCGCCGCGCGCGCGGCAGCGCCGAGCAGGCCGAACGCGGCCTCGGACTCGACCGCCAGCTCGACGTCGGCGAGCCGCAACGTCTGCGCCGCCTGGTCGAGCCGTGGCCGGCCCCAGATGTGCACGGTCGCCTCGGCGCCGAGGCCGAAGAAGCTCTTCTTCTCCTTGGCGTGCACCAGAAGCGAGATCAAGAGCCGGTCGCCGGAGGCGGCGATGCTCGCGCTCTTGACGGTCACGTCGACCGGGCCGGAGCCGTCCTCGGGGAAAGTCTTGCCCTTCAACTGTGCCTCGACCAGCTGCGTCAGCGTGGTGAAGGACATGTCGACCGGCAGGCCGACCGCGACCTGGCTCGGCATCGGCGGCACGATCGAGAGCTTGTCGGGGAACGGGCAGTTCGGCGTGGTCTGCGTCTCCGTGATCCGCGTCTCGGCCTCGATCCCCATGGTCAGGATCAGCGAGGACGCATCGACCTTCGGCTGCGCGGCGATCGCGCGGGTCGGCCGCAGCTCGAGCCACATTGGCGGCATCGACGCCGTGCCGCCAGTGCCCTGCAGCGGGATCGAGCGGCAGGCCTTGGTCCATTGCGTGCGGGCGGCGTTCTGGAACACCGGGTCGTTGTGCAATCGGGCCTCGACCACGGAAATCTGGTCGGCGACCGCCTTGTCGATCACGGGCTTGACCTGGGCCGGCACGCTGATGCGGACGCCGGCCGCCGACAGGCTGGTGTCGCCGAGATTGACCTGCGCCTGCAGGTTCGGCTCGATCCGCCAGGACGCGCCCAGCTTCGGCCGCGCGGTCAGCGTGACGCTGCCCTTGATGTCGGCATTGGCGTTGACGTTCTTGATGTTCACGGCGCCGATCTGCTTGGCGACGTTGCCGCCGAGCAGGCTGCCGAGCGCGTCGTTGACCGCGCCGGTCGCCTTCGCCGACAGCGAGCCGGTGACCTTGAGCGTGCCGTTGATCGGGGTCGTCAGCGTCAGCACGTCCTGCGCGCCGGTGGCTGCGATTGGCCCGCGCGAGGCGGTCCAGCCGATGTCGGCATTCTGCAGGATTTGTTGGACCGGGTTGTCGGCCTTGCCGCCGAAGGTCTTTGGCGCGCCGCGTTCGGCGGCATCGCGGATCGCCGCCAGCGCGACCGAGACCTGCGCCACGACTGTCGAGGAGCGCGGCGCCTGCGGCAGCGGCGGCAACTGCACGAGCGGCGGTGTCTGCACCGTGACGCTCGGCGCGAGCCAATCCATGGCCTTGAGACTGATCGCGAACGAGACCAGCACCACCGTGAGCCCGAGCGCGATCGTTCTTGGATGCATCGGTAGACGCATCATTCCCCCGGATGAAATCAACTTGACGGGTTGTACAGGCCCGCCGACGAGGGCGCCAGTGTGGCGGGATCAAGCTGCTTCGGGGGCGGATGCGGGCCGGTCGCCCGAGATCACCTGGAAGTTAACGATCTGACGTTAACGATTATGAACACGACGACGGCCCCGGCATGATGCCGGAGCCGTCGTCAATGTCTGAATGTGTCGGGCCTTAGCGGACGGCCGAGCCGAGGTCGGCGCGGCGGTCGGTCATCGGCAGCACGATCACCTTGGTGCCGACGCTGACCCGCGAATAGAGGTCGGTGACGTCCTCATTGGTGAGCCGCAGGCAGCCGGACGAGACGTGGGTGCCGATCGTCTCCGGCGCGTTGGTGCCGTGGATGCGGTACACGGTGCCGCCGAGATACATGGCGCGGGCGCCGAGCGGGTTGCCCGGGCCGCCGGCCATCTGGCGCGGCAGATAGGGCTGGCGGGCGATCATTTCCGGCGGGGGGGTCCAATCCGGCCACTCAGCCTTCTTGGTGATGGTCTGGGTGCCCGACCAGGTGAAGCCGTCGCGGCCGACGCCGATGCCGTAGCGCATGGCCTGGCCGCCTCCCAGCACGAGATAGAGATAGGTGTGCGGCGTATCGATGATGATGGTGCCGGGCGCTTCGCGTGTCGGATAGGCGACCACCTGGCGGCGCAGGCGGGCGGGCAGCTCGACCGAACGGCCTTCGTCCCGCGCCTGCGGCATCGACTGCACGGGCGGCTGCATGGCCTCAGTCGGCGGCGTCAGGATGAAGGGGAACATCGGCAGCGGAGCGGCCGCGGCGGAGTTCGAGAAAGCGACGGTGCCGATCGCCAGCGCACCGAAGGCGGCGGCAGCGAGACGTGCGTTCAGCTTGATGGAATTGAACATTGTCGACCCCTGTTGTTTGCGCCCTGCGCGCCGGTTCCGGCGCGTCGTTGGGTCAAACCAGTACAGGTGAGGCGTTTCAGGACGTTTGCACGAAACCGCCAAAATGGTTTCGTGCCGTTAGGGAATTGTTTCGTCGGTGTTTCGTCGCACGGTTAAGGGCGCGTTGCCGGGTAGGTTGTACCGCATCAGGACATCTATCCTGGCACGAGGCTTGCTGTCCGAAGGCGTGGTTTGGAATGGAGTGGAAATCATGCCAGCGCCTTCGATCGGCAGCATGCTGGATCAGCAGAAAGGCTTTGGTCCCGGGTTCGATTTTCTCCGCGTTGCGCTCGCGATCTCGGTCGTCGCAGGCCATACGTCCTATGTCGCCACCGGTCGCGGCGATGCCGATCCGACGTGGGTCCTCTGGTTTCCGCAATTTGCCATCCTCGTGATGTTCTTCGCATTGAGCGGATTTCTGATCGCCGCAAGCGGGCTGCGGCTCAGCCTGAAGGAGTTCCTGATCAATCGCGGAATGCGCATCATTCCGGCGCTTGCGGTCGAGATCGTGCTGTCGGCGTTGATCCTCGGGCCGATCTTCACCACGCTGCCGCTCTGGGACTATTTCACCAGCGCCGGCACCTACAAATATTTCACGAATGTCGTCGGCCTGGTGAACTACACCCTGCCGGGCGTGTTCAGCGGCAATCCCGCGCCGGAGGTCAACAGTTCGCTGTGGACCGTGCCGTTCGAATATGGCTGCTACGCGGTGATGGCAGTCATCATGACCTTGGGGCTGCTGCGCAGGCCGGCGTTGATCGTGCTCGGCGCTGTCGTCCTGGTCGGTATCGGCTTTGCCGTGCAGATCACGGGGCATGCCGCAACGCCGTCGCAACTGCCTCCCGGCGTCGCGGGCGCGCTGTACGACAAGATCTTCAGCACGGCGCTGTTCCTCGGGCGCGGCGCGAAACTGCCGGTTGCCTGCCTGCTCGGGATCGCGATCTACCTTTACCGCGACCGCATTCCCTATGACGGGCGCATTCTCGCCGTCTGCTGCGCGCTCTGCCTCGGGGCCGCGTTGCTCGGACCGGCCGCCTGGATCACCCAGCCTGTCCTCAATGCCGTCATTGCTCCGGCGCTGGTCTACATCACCGTTTTCCTCGGTGTCTCGAAGCTGCCGCGGCTGCCGCTGTTTTCAAGGGGCGACTATTCCTACGGGATCTATCTGTGCGGTTTTCCGATGCAGCAGGTGGTGAAGGTGTGGCTGCCGAACGCCTTGCTGATTGTCCAGTTCGCCGTCGCGCTGGTGCTGATCACGGCGTTCGCGGCGTTCTCCTGGCACTGGATCGAGAAGCCGGTCCTGAAGCTGCGCCGCCATTTCTCGTTCGTGGCGCGCAAGCGGCTCGAACCGGACGATATGGCCCGAACGCTCGAGGGGATCGGGCCACTCGCCGTCAGCGTGAGCGGCAGCCGGAGCGCGCGATCTTCCTGACGGGCAGCAACGACGTCGCCCCGCTCAGAGCTGGACGTATCCGGCCAGTCCGTCCCACAGCAGCTTGGCCGCGGTGATGACGAGAATGGCGTAGCAGGCGCGGTACAGCGCACGCTGGTCGAGGCGTTCGTGCAGCCGCCAGCCGGCCCAGACGCCGACCGGCACGGCCGGCACGCAAAGCGCCATCAGCATCCACAGGCTTCGCGACGGCGTGGCGAGCACCAGCCACGGGCCGGCCTTCAGCAAATTGCCGACCGTGAAGAACAGGCTGGTGGTGCCGGCGTAGAGCGCCTTCGGCATGCCGAGCGGCAGCAAGTACATCGCAAGGGGTGGTCCGCCCGAATGGGCAACCATCGTTGTGACGCCGGAAGAGAGACCGGCGAGCGTCGCCTTGATCGTCGAGCGCGGCCGCGGCTTGATCTCGCCGCCGCCGACAAACCACAACGCGGCGAACGCCAGCGTCACCATGCCCATCACGATCTCGACGGCATGCCGGTCGAGATCGCGCAGCGCGAAATAGCCGAGAACGATGCCGACCACGAGCGCCGGCAGCAGCATCGCGAGGTCGACGCGCGACCAGGTGCTCGGGCGCCAGAAACGCAACGCCGTAAGGTCCATGACGATAAACAATGGCGCAAGCAGCGCGCCGGCCGCAATCGGGTCCATCGCGAGCGAGAGCAGCGGAATGCCGACGATAGCAAAGCCGCCGCCGAATGCGCCCTTCATGAAGGAGATCAGGAAGACGCCGGCCAGCGCGACCGCGAGCACGAACGGCGAGGGCAGGTCTGCGATGAGGGATGCGATCATGGTGTCGTGCCGAGCGTTGTGGTCGTACTCAACATGGCCACGCGCGCATGCACGCGCAATCCGAACATTGCTCTCGGTGCACATTGCTCTCGGTGCAATCGGCTTGCGCGCCTAGCCGGCGCGCATCCTCGGCAGGCCCGACCGGTCGCCGTTGATCACCGCGCGGCGGTCGGAGACCGCGTGATGGAATTGCTCGAGCGTCAGCCCGATCACCGTGAGATCGCCTTCCTCGATTGCGCCGTCGTCGTAGCAATCGAGCGCCTCGCGCAGCAGCGCATCGGCGTCGCCCTGCATTGCCGCGAGTTCTTCCGGCGTCTCGGCGCCGCGCACCCGCGAGATCAGCGTCAGCAGACCGTCGCGATGGGTGATGTAGCGCTCGCGCTCGTCGCGCTTCACGTAGTGGCGCAGCCAGGCGCCCGCCGTGCCGAGGCCGGAGACCAGCAGGATTCCGCCCCAGATGTAGTCGGAGTATTTTTCGAGGAAAGTGCGCTCGGTGCCGTCGATATAGGCGGCCGCGCCCTGATGCGCCGGCAGTGCCGCATCCTTGTCGGTATCCGGCTTCTCCATCTTGGCCGCCGCCGGCAGGTCGCGCGCGAGCTGAAGCCGCTGCGTGAACAATTGCCGGTCGAGCGTGCCGACGGTCGCTTCGTGCAGCGCGTGCTGCGCGATGATGAGGTGATTGACGCCGACGGTCTCGACCTTGTCTTCGGGCCGGGCCGGCGACGAGGAAAAGATGCTGCCGGCGATCTCCTCGGACTCATAGAGCGGATGCTTCTGCGCGATCGCCTCCGAGACATCGATGGGGAGGAATTTCGGCTCGCCGCGCGCCGCCGCTGTCGCCGCGATGGCGTCCGCCGTGATCTTGCTGTCGAGCGGCCCGACGGTCATGTAGGCATCGAGCGAGGGATCGCGTGCGAGATCGGCGACCTTGTTGACGGCGAACTGGCTGATCGCGACCTTGTCGGGGTTGATGCCGGACTCGGTCAGGATCACGCGCAACAGCGTGACGTTGGCCTGGGTGCTGCCGACGACACCGACCTTGTGACCGGCGAGATCGTCGATGCTCTTGATCTTCGCAGACCGCGGCTTGCCTCTCCCGCCCGACGGTGCCCACAGCACAACGACATTCTTGCGCAGGATCGCAACCGACTCGGCGCTCGCCGGCAGACTGAGATCGCCGCGCACGACCGCGAGGTCGACCTTGTTCGCGGTGAACAGCGCGATGCTTTCGGCGGCGCCCTGTGTCGTGACCGGCTTCAGCCGCACCGAACTGCCGTCACGCGCAAAGGCCTGCGCGAAGCCCTGGATGAGCTTGACGTCGTCACTGCCGGTCGGGCCGACTGCGATCTTCAGCGTCACCGGCCGCAGCGCGTAGAACAGCAGGCCGGCGGCGACGGCAAACACGAAGATGCCGGCCGCCAGGATCAGGAGCGAGGAGTTTCGCCGTTTGAGCCTGCGACGCGTGGTGCCGGGATGTTCACTCTGCTGCTCTGACATCTGGCTGTCATGTTACACGAAAAACCGGCAGTCTGCCGTGAAAAACAACCTAACATTTCGATGACGTCATACGTTTGAAACATCCATGTCAGAACGTCGTGCGAGCAGAATCAAGATTAACGATTTGGGTCTCCTGCGATGCGCATACTCGTTGCGACCGATGCCTGGCATCCGCAAGTCAACGGCGTGGTTCGGACGCTGACGTCGCTTGCGCGTAGCGCCGCGACCCTCGGCGCCGAGATCGAATTCCTCACCCCCGACGGCTTCCGTTCGGTCGGCGTGCCGACCTATCCGGGCCTGCGCATGGCGCTGCCGAACCGCCGCGAGATCGCGCGCCGGATCGAGGAGGCCGCGCCCGAGGCGATCCACATCGCGACCGAAGGACCGATCGGCTGGGCAGTGCGCGGCTATTGCCAGCGCAACAAGCTCGCCTTCACCACATCCTATACAACGCGCTTCCCGGAATATGTTTCAGTGCGCACTGGAATTCCCGACAGCGTCGGCTATGCCGTGCTGCGCCACTTCCACGCCGCAGGGTCGATGACCATGGTCGCGACTGACTCGCTGCGCACAGAGCTTGCCGAGCGCGGCTTCCGCAAGCTCGGCTTCTGGACCCGCGGCGTCGACACCAGGATCTTCAATCCTGACCAGCCGGCGCTGCTCGATCTGCCGCGGCCGATCTTCATGACCATGGGCCGCGTCGCGGTGGAGAAGAATCTCGACGCCTTCCTGTCGCTGGACCTGCCGGGCTCGAAGGTCGTGGTCGGCGACGGCCCGCAACGGGCGGCGTTGGAACAGAAATATCCCGACGCGATTTTCCTCGGCGAGAAGAAGGGCCAGGATTTGACCTCGCACCTCGCCGCCGCCGACGTCTTCGTGTTCCCGAGCCTGACCGACACCTTCGGCGTCGTGCAGCTCGAGGCGCTGGCCTGCGGCACGCCGGTCGCGGCGTTCCCGGTCACCGGCCCAAAGGACGTCATCGCGGATCATCCGATCGGCGCGATCGACAACGATCTGCGCAGCGCCTGCCTGCGCGCGCTGAACATGTCGCGCGCCGACTGCCGCAATTTTGCGTTGGAGCGTTCCTGGGAAAACAGTGCGCGTCAGTTCATCGGCAATCTGGCCACGTTGCAGCCGAGCCGCGCACCGCGGCCCGCCCGCCGCGTCGCCGGCCGCAGTGCGGTTCCGAATTAACAGCTCAAACGAACGAAAGACGAGAGACTTATCTATGGCTGAAATCATCAAGCTGGGCGCCGACCGTTCCATGGACTTCGACCGCGAAACGGTCGAGCAGGCCTATGACCGCTGGGCGCCGATCTACGACCTCGTGTTCGGCGGCGTGTTCAGCAAGGGCCGGCAGGCTGCCATCCAGGCCACCAACAAGATCGGCGGCCGTGTGCTCGAGGTCGGCGTCGGCACCGGCATCTCGCTGCCGCTCTATAGCCAGAATGTGCGTATCTTCGGCACCGACATCTCCGAGGCGATGCTGGAGAAGGCGAAGAAGCGGGTTGTCGAGCAGGGCCTGAAGAATGTCGAGGGCCTCGCGGTGATGGACGCCGAGAAGCTCGAATTCCCCGACAATTCGTTCGACGTCGTGATGGCGCAGTACGTGCTGTCGGCGGTGCCGAACCCGGAAGCCGCGCTCGACGAATTCGCCCGCGTGGTGCGCCCGGGCGGCGAGCTGATCATCCTGACCCGCGTCAGCGCCGATGCCGGCGTCCGCCGCTTCATCGAGCAGAAGCTGCAGCCGGTGGTGCGCCCGCTCGGGTTCCGGACCGCCGAATTCGCCTGGTCGCGCTACACCAAGTGGCTGGCCGGCGCGCGTGGCATGGAGCTCGCGGAGCGCCGCCTGATCCCGCCGCTCGGCCACTTCTCGCTGGTCCGCTTCCGCAAGGCGGACGTCGCCAAGGCGGCTTAAACAGGCAGCCTGAGGCGGTTGGCCAGGCGGCTCAGCCCGCCGGTCCTCCCGGGTGAGGTGGCGCACAGCGCGCCCCTAGCCTGGAGGCTACGATCTCCTCTGCCTCATCCCCGCAAACCTCGCCGGGATGAGGCGAGACCCTTCTCCGGTTGCGTCAAGGCGTCGCTCCGCATTGTCATATGTCATTATGATGATGTCACACGCGATACATCGAATCCCTGTAAATCCTGTCCCGAAAGATGTTGGGGGAACCAATGATCAAGAATTTTCTGCAAGAGCTGCGTACCCAGCGCTGGGATGACCATCGCTTCTACCATCACAGCCGGATCAACCAGAGCCTGCACTTCGTCAGCGCGCTGAGCTTCCTGTTCGCCTATGTGATGCTGTTCTTCGATCCGGTCGTGTCGGCGCTGGTCGGCTGGCTGGTCTCGATGACCTCGCGCCAGGCCGGTCACTTCTTCTTCGAGCCGAAGGGGTATGACCATGTCAACCAGGCGACCCACGAGCACAAGGAAGACATCAAGGTCGGCTACAACCTGCAGCGCAAGGTCGTGCTGATGGCGATCTGGGCGCTGTCGCCGATGGTGCTGTACTTCGATCCGACGCTGTTCGGCCTGTTCAAGCCCTGGGTCACGATGGGCGACTTCACCCGTCAGGTCGCCAAGGTGTGGCTCGTGGTCGGCATCGGTGGCCTCCTGTTCCGCACCATCCACCTGTTCTTCATCCGCGACATCGAGACCGGCCTCGTCTGGATGACCAAGATCGTCACCGACCCCTTCCATGATCTGAAGCTCTATCACAAGGCGCCGCTGTTCCTGATGAAGGGCGAACTGATCGATCCGGGTCTCGAGAAGCACGTCAGGCACGCCTGATCGTTGCTCCCAACGTCTTTGAACTGCGTCATGCCCGGGCTCGTCCCGGGCATCTACGTCTTGGGACACCTGTGAAGAGACTTGGCCGAGCTGTACGCCACGACGGGACTGCGCTCCCTCTCCCGCTTGCGGGGGAGGGTTGGGGTGGGGGTGTCACCGCTTGCGATGGTCGTTTTGGGGAGAGAACCCTCACCCGGATCGCATCGTTCGATGCGATCCGACCTAAGAGCGAGCTGCGCTCGTCTAGACTCCCGCAAGCGGGAGAGGTGAAAGAAGGACAGCAGCGGGGTGAGGCAGCGAGAGGGCGGTACCGGGATTTAGCGCCCGAACCTCACGGCGACCATCTCTTTCAGGATCTGCCGCTTGATGTTCTTGTTGGTGAGGCCTTCCTTGTGCCACCACCAGCCGTCGCGCTTCATCTTCTCGGCTGCCGCGACGAAGCGGTCGGCGACCTCGACGAAGTCGGCGTCGGTGTAGTTCAGGCTGAAGATCAGGCGGCCGGTGCCGACCCAGCTCAGCGCCAGTCCTTCGGCCCGCAGATAGTATTGCAGCATCCAGTTGTAGCGGGACGGCTCGGTGTAATAGACCGTCCAGATCGACGAGATGTTGCCGACGCGAACCGGCAGGTCCTGCGACGCAAGGCGGTCGTTGAGCGCCTTGGCGCGGCCGTTCCAGGTCTCGTCGAGCCCATTGTAGATCGAACGGAAGTTCGGGCTGGCGAGCCGGCTCAAGAACTCGTCCATCGCCGTCATCACATAGGGGTGCGAGTTGAAGGTGCCGCGCGCGAAGCAGATGTCAGCCGGCCGATCGTCGCGGAAACGGCGCATCAAATCCTTGCGGCCGCACACCACGCCGACCGGAAGCCCGCCCGCAAGGCTCTTGCCGTAGGTCGCCATGTCGGCCTTGACGCCGAAATATTCCTGGGCGCCGCCGGCGGCGAGGCGGAAGCCGACGAACACCTCGTCGAAGATCAGCACGATGCCGCGCTCGGTGCAGACCTCGCGCAGCTTCTTCAGCCATTCGGTGTAGGCGGCGCGGTCGTACCTCGAGGAGCGCGACGAATCGACCAGCGCGGAATCGCCGGGCGCGTTGCCGTTCGGGTGCAGCGCCTGCAGCGGATTGACCAGCACGCAGGCGATGTCCTTGCGGGTGCGCAGCAGATGCAGCGTCTTCTCCGACATGTCGGCGAGCGTGAAGGTCTCGTGCGGCGACACCGGGTTGCCGACGCCGGGCTGCACCTCGCCCCACCAGCCGTGATAGGCGCCGGCGAAACGGACCAGATGCGTCCGCTTGGTGTGGTAGCGCGCGAGCCGCACCGCCTGCATCACGGCCTCGGTGCCGGACATGTGGAACGAGACCTCGTCGAGGCCGGAGATCTCGCAGAGGCGCTTGACGTTGTCGGCAATGATCGGGTGGTAGGGGCCGAGCACGGGACCGAGCGCGTGCG
This sequence comes from Bradyrhizobium sp. Pha-3, assembly GCF_042258615.1. Lineage (GTDB taxonomy): Bacteria > Pseudomonadota > Alphaproteobacteria > Rhizobiales > Xanthobacteraceae > Bradyrhizobium. Next base: position 2,735,755 of record NZ_CP170152.1, read on the forward strand.
CCCGCTTCTCACCCTCGGCGATGCACTCCTTGTAGAAGTCGTTGCCGAAGATGTTGACGCCGTAGGAGCCGGTCAGGTCGTAGGACACATTGCCGTCGACGTCGGTGACGGTGACGCCGCTGGACGCCTCGACGAAGGCCGAGGTGCCGAGATGCTCGCGCACCAGGCGGCTGTACTGGAACGGCACGCGGTAGGTTTCGGTGAACTGCAGGTCGGAGATCCGCTCCGTCACCTCGGCGGTCAGCGCGCGGCCCTTGGGGTAGCGATCCGCGTAGAGGCCGGCGAGGCGGAAGAAGCCGTCCTGCCGCTGCATCGCGACGTCCTTCGGTGCTCCGTCGGAGCGGAAGAACTCGTCGATGTCGAATTCGTAGTGCGGCACCATGCGCGCCACCATCTTGGACATCTTGGAATGTCCGGTCAGCGAGCGGTGCTTGGCCCGCGACAGCGCGAGGCGGGCCTGAATTTTGGGGAAAGCTGCGGCGGCGCCGGCAAGCGCGGCGGCGGACAGCGAGAGAATCGGAAGGGATGTTTCCATGACAGAAGCGCTAGCCTCGGCACCTAACAAATTCATGACAGTCAAGGGCCTGATCTCGGCATTCACCCAGCAGGAAGACCTCAATTTCCTGCTAACCAACCGGATTCCGCGGGCGGCGATCACCCGCTTCATGGGCTGGTTCTCCAAGGTCGAGAACCCCCTGGTGCGCGACGCCTCGATCGCCTGCTGGAAGCTGTTCTCCGACCTCGATCTGTCCGAGGCGAAGAAGACCGAGTTCAAGAGTTTGCACGATTGCTTTACCCGCGAGCTCAAGCCCGGCCTGCGCCCGGCGGCGGCCGATCCCGCCATCATCGCGAGCCCGTCGGATGCGATCATCGGCGCGCATGGGCGGATCGAGGATGGGCAGTTGTTCCAGGTCAAGGGCGCGCCCTATTCGCTGCTCGATCTGGTCGGTGATCCCGCGCTGGTGGAGCAGCACCGCAACGGCCGCTTCGTCACGCTGCGGCTGACCTCGAGCATGTATCACCGCTTTCACGCGCCCTATGATCTTGCGATCGACAAGGTCACGTTCATTCACGGCGACGTCTGGAACGTCAATCCGATCGCGCTGAAGCGGGTCGAGCGGCTGTTCTGCAAGAACGAGCGCGCGGTGCTGCGCGCGAAGCTGCCGACCGGCGAGGCGCTGACGCTGGTTCCGGTCGCCGCGATCCTCGTCGCCAGCCTCCGCCTGCATTTCCTCGACATCACGCTGAACGCGCAGTCGCGCGGCCCGGTGGATTTCCCCTGTGACGCGCATGTCAAGAAGGGCGATGAGCTCGGCTGGTTCGAGCATGGCTCGACCATCATCGTGCTCGCGCCCGGCAATTTCGAATTCTGCGACAATGTCGCGGAGGGAACACGTATCAAATGCGGCGAACCGTTGTTGAAAAAGCCCTCGAACTGATCTCGCTGTTTCCAGCGCGTCATTCTTTGAGCATGTCTGCCTGGAAAACCGGTTTCCACTTTTCCGGATCATGCTTTAAGATGCGCGGGATCGTCGCGCGACGATCCTAAATCGTAAACCTGATGGACACGAGATGGCGCGGACGCCTGTTCTGGCGGCGGGAGGCATTGTGCTGCGGCGGGACGCGCCGCAGCGCTTTGCCGTCGTGCGCCTGCGCAAGCGCAACGAATGGGTGTTGCCGAAGGGCAAGCTCGACGATGGCGAGACGCCGCGCGACGCCGCCGAACGCGAGGTGCTGGAGGAAACCGGCCACGATGTCGAGGTGCACGAATTCCTCGGCACGCTGGTCTATGATTCAGGCGGCCGCTCGAAGGTGGTGCATTACTGGCGCATGGATGCCGGCGGCAAGCCGGTGCGCGCGTTGATGAGCGACATCAGGGAAGTCGACTGGCTGCCGCTCGATGCAGCGCTCGAACGCCTGTCGCGCAGCTATGAACGGGCGTTCCTGGAAAATGTCGGCCCGATCGCGTTGCAGGCCGCGGCGACCGCCGAGCGCGAGCGGCGCGCGCAGTTGCGGATTGCGGCCGCGGAGCGACGGCGCAGCCGCGCGGCGATGGTGCCGCCGGTTATCGAGGAGCGCGAGGTCGCCCGCGCGCTTGACGTCGCTGATGTGCCCGCGCCGACGGAGATACCAGCCATCGAAGAGGCGGCGCTGGCGCGGAGCGAACCCGATACGCTCGCCACGGTGCCGGAACACCCCGTTGCAGACGCCGGCGAAGTGGTCGAGACGGCGCCTGCCGCTGAGGTGGTTGCATCCGAAGCGCCGCCGTCATCCGCGCGCCAGATCGAGCCGGTTGCGACGGCCGTTCAGCCCACGCCGCGCAAGAACCTGATCGATCGTGTGCGCGACTGGCTGCGCCGCGCGGCTTGATCACCGGCCGATGCTTTGACGTCGTACGGCTGGTTGCCAGCCGTCGATGTCATGCTGCAAGGCCATGCAGTCGGCGCGGAGCTTGGGCGAACCCAATTCACCAGCCACGAGCTGTGCCGCATGAACCTCGGCCATGGCGCCGCGAATGTCGCCACGCTCGAGCTGGAGGCGGGAGATCTGAAGTCTGAGTCGCACGATCTGGACCCGCCCGTCGATGCTCGACCACAGCTGACGGGCGAGATGGAGATGCCGCATGGCTGCTTCGTGATCCTGCCGGGACAGAGCGAGGATCGCCTGCGCTTCGTTGGTGAGTGCGCGGATCGAGGGCATCGGCCAGCGATCCGCACTTCCCGAAAGTTCGCAGATCAATGCCTTCGCCTGGCCGCTCCGATGCGTGTGTGCTGCAACCAGCGCCAGGTGTGCGAGCAGGATTCCCCGGCGCTGCAATGTCCACCAGGACTTGCCGATCAAGCTCCGTTCGAGGCTCGCATGGGCGGCTTCCGCTTCGCCTCTTGCGAGCAGCAACATCGCGCGGCCCGGCTCCGGGCACCAGCCCATCGTATACGCCCTGTCATAGGCTTCGAGCGCTGCGTCGTCATTGCCGATCGCTGCAAGAATATCGCCCAGCACCCGGTTGGCATCGCCCATCGACCATGGCGCATCGCTCGTCAGGCGCGCGAGCGCATCCTGGATGCGAGCCAGCGCTTCGTCGAGCGAGCCCCTGATGCCGAGTACCTCGGAACGATGCAGCTGGCATGAACCTGTCAGTTCCATGCCGCTGCTCGAGCAGAAGTTCTGGTAGTTCCGCGTCCACTGGTCGGCCCGCGCCCAATCTCCGAACATCCGGGCTGCCCAGAGAATGTTGCAATAGAGGCTGCCGCCCATGATCGGATCCAGATTGGTGCTGGATAGTGCGACCGCGGCGGCATGATCCTGATCGGCCAATCCGCCGTGCGTGTCGCCGAGGCATAACCGATAGAAGCCGCGATAGGCCAGGCTCAGCGCTTCGATGTTGAGCGCGTCCTTGAATCTGACGGCAGTGTAGGCCGCGTCGGCCAACGCGAGGGCCTGTTCAGGCTCGCCATCGAAGGCAGCCAGTTTGGACTTCATCCATAACAGCAGCGCCGTCGTCGGAGGATCGTCGAGCCTCGAGGCCCAATCTTCCGCGCGCGCCAGCCAGCCCTTTCCGATCGCGGCCTGACCGCTCTCGAAATGCAGGCCCGAGAGCGCGATGGCGTCGACCGCCGCTCCGGCGGCGTCGCCGGCCTCGCTGTGCGCGGCGACCGCGCGAACCAGAATCGGAATGGCGGCCGCGGTCCTGCCGAGGCATTGCAGGGCAAGCGCCCAATCGTGAAAATCTTCGGCGCTGAGCTGGCCGTCTCCGTCGGCGCTCTGAAAGAGCGTTGCGGCCTGCAGCCATAGATGTCCGACCGCAGCACGTCGGGCGAGGCCGATTGCTCCGATTGCACCGCGTGTTCCGTCTTGATTGCGATCGGCACGTTCCGGTTGCGTGATCCCGGAATCAACGAAGAACCGATATCCTTTGCCCGGCAGATTCCGGATCGCGCCGTCCATGCCGCCCTGGCGCAGCGCGGCGCGCAACGAACTCACCGCCCGCTGCAGCGAGTTGTCGGTGACCGTGACATCCGGCCAGACGGCTTCGAGCAACTCGTCCTTGGAGACGACCCGATCGCGGTGATGGACAAGGTAGACCAGCAGATCGAACACACGCGGCTGCAAAGCGACTTCCTGCCGCGCGCACAGCAGCACGCGTCCAGCTTCATCAAGCTCGAACAGTCCAAATGAGAATGCCATGTGTATGAGTTCGGGAGCGCCGGAAAAGGTTCAGGCAAAGATCAGACAATGATCAGCCCGCGGTAAGGACAGTTGGCGTTGACCGCGCCTATAGCTGACCATGGCCGCGATTGCCGCAGCCTGCTGTTCAACCGTCGCAACCGAGGAGATTTCGATGGAACTCTATGTCATTCGCCGTCCGAGCGCCTGGGCAAACATGGCCGAGCTGGAACTCGCCGGCGCAACCTCCGCCCGGATCGGCGACGAGCAGATGCCGGACCGCGTCCGCTGGATCCGCAGCTACGTGGTGCATGAGGCAGATGGTCGCATTGGCACTTTCTGCATCTATGAGGCGCGTGACGGTGACTCGATCCGCGATCATGCGCGCTGCGTCGGCATGCCGGGCGAGGAATTCTACAAGGTCGCGACCACGGTGGTGGTGCGTGGTGATCCGATCCAACCGCCCATTGCAGCCGAATGACGCCTGCGAGGCGTCGCATGGCGCATCCCGGCCAAACTATTGCTCGGGGCGCCATCACACTTCGATCAAGGAAACGATTATGCCGATTTCATTCATGGAGTCCCTTTACAATCCGGTGCGAAGGCATTTTTCCATTCTGCTTTTGCGCATCCGCCGGATCGTCAATCAGTCGGTCGCGGGGATGCTTGCACGCCGCGAGCGGCAGGCAAATTGCCTGATGTCGCGCGATCTCGGCGGCGGGCGATCGAAGGGCGCCGGCTACCGCGGCTCTCGGCCGATCATTCGCAGCGCGCTGCTCGGGCTGATGATCGCGGGTTTGTCCTCACCTGTGTTCACCCGAGCGGAGGAGCCTGTGGTTCGGGAGCATCGTGCAGCTCAAGCGCAGCAGGCCGTCTGGCCTCAGCTCAGGCATGGCTGCAGGCATCGTTCGGATTGGAGCATTGTCGCCGCATCTCGCATCCCGGTCCTGCTCGACCGTCGCAGCTAGCTCGTAGCACATTGAAGTCATTGCACGTCACGACGCCAATTAGCGCAACCGCGGACCTGCGGCGAAGCCAGCGGCCTCGCCGTGAGCCGCACCACATTTTTCCCAAGGAGATACACATGAACGTTCAAACCGAAATGCCTGCCGTCGATCTCGCCGCCGTCAAGGCGCGCCAGCAAGCCACCTGGAGGTCGGGAGATTATGCGATCGTCGGCACCACGCTTCAGATCGTCGGCGAAACGCTCTGCGAGGCGGTCGACCTGCGGAGCAATCAAATGGTGCTCGACGTCGCCGCCGGCAACGGCAATGCGACGCTGGCCGCGGCGCGGCGCTTTGCCGATGTGGTCTCGACCGATTACGTCGGAGCGTTGCTCGAGCGCGGCCGTGAGCGGGCAGCTGCGGAGCGTCTACCCGTCACGTTCCAGGAGGCGGACGCGGAGAGGTTGCCGTTCGCCGACGCGAGCTTCGATGTCGTGCTGTCGACCTTCGGCGTCATGTTCACCGCCGACCAGGAGCAGGCAGCGAATGAACTGCGCCGCGTCTGCCGCGTCGGCGGCAGGATCGGCCTTGCGAGCTGGACGCCGGAGGGGTTCATCGGCCAGGTATTCAAGACCATCGGCAAATATGTGCCGCCGGCGCCGGGCGTGAAGTCTCCCGCGCTATGGGGCACCGAGGCGCATCTCGCCGCGCTGTTCGGCCCGCAGGCGACGGTTGACGCCAAGCACAAGCACTTCAATTTCCGTTACAGGTCGCGCGAGCATTTCCTCGACATCTTCCGCACCTATTACGGTCCGGTGCTGAAAGCCTTCGGCGCGATCGATGCCGTCAAGCAGCAAATGCTCGCCGCCGACCTGTTCCGCCTGATGGACCAGTTCAATGTCGCCAAGGATGGGACGCTGGTCATCCCCAGCGAATATCTGGAGGCGGTGATCACCAGGCAGCGCTGATCTGCGGTTCGCAGTTCGGAATGGGGCGCCGGCCCTTGTCGCCGGTGCCACTTCGTTCGGTTACTGACGCTTGTTCTTGGGCGGCGGCTTCGCGGCGCGCGGCGGCGGTGCGCGTCGTTGCTGGAAGGCGGGGCGTGGCTGCACTGCGGGCCGTTGCACGCCGGGGCGGACGCCAGGTGCGGCCTGCTGGATGCCGGGCCGCGCCTGGCCCGGTGCCGGCGCCGCAGGCTGCGCCGCGCCTTGTCGCGGCACGCCCGGCTGAGCTGGTTGTCCCGGCTGGCGAACGCTGCCCGGGACCTGCGTGCGTCCCGGTTGCAGGCCGCCTTGACGTGCAGGCGATTGTTGTCCGGCGGGTGGTGTCGCGCCGCCCTGACGCGCGGGCTGTTGTCCCGCAGGCGGCTGTCCGGCTGGCGTCTGGACGCCGGGCGCGTGCGGCAGCGTCGTGCCGCCGGGCTGGCCGGGCAGTGCGTGCTGTGCGCCGCCTTGCTGCTGCGTGCCCGGCTGCTGCTGCGAGCCCTGCCGGCCAGGTGTGCCCGGTTGCGTGCCCGGTTGCTGCGGTTGGCCCGGACGGTTCGGCTGGCCGGGCTGCTGCGGCTGGCCCGGACGGTTTTGCTGACCCGGCTGCTGCGGCGCATTGCGGTTCTGGCCCGGCAGGCCGTTCTGGCGCTGCGGGTTCGGCTGCACCGGCTGGCCACGATTCGGATAGGGCGCCGCCGGATTGGCCCTGCGGAAGTCGGGATTGGCGCGCCGGAAGTCACGCTGCTCGGTCACCACCTGGCGGCCCAGCGTCTGTGCGGAATGCACCGCGCGCACAAAGCCCTGGTCACGCGTCATCTGTTGCGGCGAGATCGTCAGCGGCACGGCTGCGAAGCGGGCGCCGCCGGTGCCGGGGCGAATCGCAAACCCGCTCGCCCCGCGCGTCAGCACGCCGAGCGAGGCGCCGCCGCGGTCGTTGACCTCGATGCGGCCGACATGTCCGTCGGCGTCGGGATAGAGCTTGATGCCGACATTGTTGCTGGTCGCGGTCGCGCCTTCGGGCACCTCGACAAGGCCGGTGGTGCCGCGGATGCCGAGCGTCGCGGTCGGCGTCGAGATCTTCATGTCGCCGGTCTTGGCGACGGCGGCGGCGACGAACGCCGCCGTTCCCTTGGCGACGTTGAACAGCGCGCTGTTTTGCTGGCCGCCGTCCTCGTAGACATAATTGTCGATCGTGATCCTGGCGTTGGCTCGCAGGTTGAACGTGGTGCCGTCGTTGAAGGTGATGCCGAGCGAGGAGGTCGCGGATGTGGCGACGTCGTCATTGGCAAAGATGTCGTCGCGGATCTGCAGCGGCGTCGTGGTGTTGTTGCGGATGACTGTGGCGGTTCCGGTCAGTGTTGCGACGTTGCCGATCGGCTCGGGCGCTGTGGCCTGCGGCGCGGCGGCTGGAGCGGGTGCAGGCGTGGCAGTCGCTGGCGTCGACGGTGTCGCGCTCGGCGCCGGGGCGGCCGAAGGCGCCGGTGCAGGCTGCGCCTGCGCGAGCTGCGTCAGGCCCGGCGCGGCATTGGCCGTTGTATGCCAACCCATCGTGACGCCGGCACCAAGCAGAAGCGCATAAAGGAGGGCGCGGCGCATCACCATCGATTCCCGGGAGGCATTGGGGACCGGCAATTGAGCCGCGTCAGGCTGAATGCCGAATGAACGGTCCTGCCTTGTTGTCATGGCGGACCCGAACGATCAAGCACCGCACTCCCGAATGGAAGCGCGGCGCTTGGTCGTTGTTGGGGTTTTAGCCGCGCTTGTGAGGAGTGATGTTGAGTGGCTTCGCCGCCTTGGCCGCGGGGGCATAGCTTGCAGGTTGTGCGGCGGTTGCGGGCGGCACGTAGTGGAACACCGCCTTGCAGCCGTCGCTGAGCAGCGCGCGTTGCCGGACCATGCAGGCGGTGACGCGATCGACATCGGGGATTTCCGAGCTGCACAGCCGCATCGCATCGCCGGTGCACATCTGCTGCTGCTCGTCGGTGTAGGCATGGGACGCCGAGGTCAACAGGCCGAGCGTGAACGCAGTTGCCGCCAGCAGTGTGCCGTGACGAAGCGCGGATGCGGTGAAAGCCATCATGTCCCCCTTGTGGTGAACGCGCCGATGCAGCGCGTCGTCGAGGCCATCATGAGGGAGGCTTGGTTTCGGCGATTCTTCGTGCGCACGGCAAAATGGTTTCGTCGCGCGCCGGTTTGTTTCGTCAACCACTCGCGGACGGGGTGAGATCCGCCCTTGCGGCACCGCGGGCCGCCGGAGCCCCCTCGAGCGCGAGCACGGCCTCGCGCTGGGCCTCGGGCATGGCGCGAATGCGGCGCCTAGCGGTGAGGCGGAGCACGGCAAAGCCGCCGAGGAACACCACGATCTTGCTCACAATGCCGAAGATCGGCATCACGACAGCCCATGTCGTGATCTCGCAGGTCAGTGCGACGAAGGCATTCACGGCGGCGGAGGTGAACATCAGGGCTGCCCAGACGTAGCCGACCATGACGGCGACATCAGGCACGACGGTCTGAGCGATCTCGGGCAGATAGCGGTTGAGCCAACCTCGCTTCAACATCACGACGCCGACGATTGCGTAGATCACGCTCGGCTTGAACAGCACGAAACGCGGGTCATTCGTGAGTAAGGTCGCGGTGCCGGCGGTGACGACCAGGAACAGGCTCAGCCATTCCATGGTGTCGATCCGCCTCCGCCGCATGATCTGGATGCCGATCTGCACGACGCCGAATGCGATGCCGAGGCCGACCGAGAGCGCGGTGTTGTGCGTCAGCAGGAACAGGCCGAGAAAGACAAAGGTCGACGCCAGGTCGAGGGCGAGCAGCCTTGCCGCGGTAAAAAAGTGCTTCATCGGCCGTCGAACTCCGCTTGCCAGGTCACGTTGTCATGTCACGCCTTGGCGCGATCCGCGCCCGTGCCGGCACAGCTAGGCAGATTGTGGGGCCGCAAGCCTATCGATTTCTGAAATCGAGGAGTGAATTCACTCCGACCGAGGGATTTCCGCAGCGTCCGTGGTTTGCGCAGCGGTCGCCCGGCGCCGAAACTCGGTCGGCGTCAGCCCGGTGTCGGCCTTGAAGGCACGGTTGAACGGCGCCAGCGACTGGAACCCGGCATCGAGCGCAATCGTCAGCACCGGCACCTCGGCCTGGCCGGCATCGGCGAGCGCCGCCTTGGCTTCGTCGAGCCGGTAGCGGTTGAGGAAGGCGTTGAAGTTGCGGTGGCCGAGCCCGTTATTGATCAGCGCCCGCAGCCGGTATTCCGGCATGCCGAGCTTGACCGCCAGCACGCCGATGGTCAGCCCCTCCTGCCGGTAGGTCCGCTCGGTCGCCATCAGGTGCTTGAGGTGATTGAGCGCGGCCTGGCTGGACGGCGGCGGACCGGCATTGGCGAGCGAACGCGTGACCGGTGCGGCCTGGTCCCTTCCGCCGCCAGCGCCGGCAACCGCCGGCTGGCCCTCGGGCGGATCGAACAGCATCATCCAGATCGCAATCAGCGCGAATGCCCCAAGGGCGAGCGCGGCGCTGAGGCTGATGGACCGGGCCGGAATTGCGGCGAGCCCGGCCGCAGCGGCGAACATCATCTGAAGGCCGATGCCGATCAGCAGCGCGATCATGATCCGGCCGCGTGCCGTGGTCACGGCGGTGCGCCATCCCTTCGGAATTTGCGCGATCCCGAGCACGGCGAAGGCGATCGTTGCCAGCGCCAGGGCGCGGCCGCACGGCCCGGCGAGATCGGGCCAGATCGTCCAGCAATTGTGGCTCACGACGCCAAGGCCGGCGAGCAGCGTCCACACCGCCGCGTGCCACGGCCGCAAGGCAAACCGCTCGTCGAACATCGCGCGCGCCCACAGCCAGAAGATCACCGGCGAGCCCATCGCGAAGGCGATGAACGGAGAGCTCCAGCCGAATGACGATGCGGGAAAGAACGGGGCGGTCGTGATCGCGTAGGCCGCGCCGGCCACGCCCATCGCGGCACCGAGATGCGCGGCGCGATGCGCCGCCGCGTAGCGCAGCAGCAGCACCGCGCAAACCACCAGGAACAGCGCGACCACCGCGCCGCGCAGACCGAGTTCAAGAGCCGTCATCGCCATCGCAAGCCGCCTGCAGGTTCGATTCAACTCGACAGGGCGACGCTTATAGCGCGTCCGGCGATCGACATGAAGCGACCATCGGAGAAGCAGACAACCTGATGTCCGCCCGCCGCTTGCGCGGCAGCGGACATCAGATCGTGCCGGGTTGGCGTGCTAGCTGACCCGCTTCCAGGTCTGGCCGCCGCAGAACATGCCGCCGAAGGCGCAGCCCTGCACGCGCATCGCATTCGGGCCCTTCATCGCGATCGTCGAGTCGTAGTTGCGGCCGGAGTCGGGATCGTGGATGCGGCCGCTCCATTTGCTGCCGTCGGGCTTCATGTTGATCAGGATGCGTTCGTTGCTCTTCTCGGAGTAGCCGCACAGATTGGCACCGCAGGCTTCGACGCGGACATTGCCCTTATTCTCCTCGGTGGCCCAGATGCCGATCGGTCCGGTCGGCGCCGCTGCCGGTGCGGCGGCAACCGGAGCGGCTTGCGGCTGCGGCGCGGGCTGTGCGGCGACCGGGACTGGCGCAGGTGCCGCGGGCGCGGCGTCGATCGACGCGGGGGCCATGCTCGCAACCGTTGCCGGCGGCGCAGGCGGCGGGGGAGGCGGCGGCGGGACAGCGGCGGCGACCGGCGCGGCAGGCTGCGGCGCAGCGGCCTGGACCGGCGCAAGAGAAGATGCAGGTGCGGGCGCGGGTGGGGGAGAACTCGTCGACGAGGCGACATCGTCATCATCGTCGGACTTCGAGCCGAGAGTCTTGCTGATGCCGCCGATCGTGCCGTTATAGCCCGGCGCCGAGATGCGGATGCAGGACAGCGCGCTGCAATTGCGCGGCGCCTCGACATGGATGCGCTGGCCGTCGATCTGGAAGGTGATGCCGGTGCCGCCGGCATGCGCTGATGTTGTGGCCATCAGCAGCACGGCGATCGCAACGAGCTTCTTCATCTTAAGTCTCCATGGCGTTGAGCGGGGGGCAGCGATTGGTCTGGACGCTACGCGCCGCCGGCTCCCGTTTCCGTGATGTGCATCACGTTGCGGGTTGAACCGAATGGCTCGCCACGGGTGACCGAGATCACTGCGCCGGGAGCACGGCGCTCCTAGCGTCATCGGACGTTTTGGAGGCTTCGATGAAGCGCTTCTGCCTGCTCGTCGCGCTGATGCTGTTCACGCCATTCGCCCATGCCGGCGAGGGCATCTCGTTCTCGATCGGCGGCCACCGCGTCCATCTGGATTCGACGCGATGCCGCTCGCTGTCCTGCGTCTCGGTCTCGGGCGGCTCCAGGCGCGACGACGGCGGTGACAACGGCCGCACGCTGAAACCGATGCCCGCGCCGGCGACGACGGCAGTGATCCCTGCCACGCCGGCCGCGAGCGCGCTGCCCGCGCCCGTGCCGGCAGCGCCTCCCGCGCCGCCGCCGATCATCGTGTACAAGCCCGCCCCAGTCGCGCCCGCTGCCACGTCGCCACCGTCAGCGCCGTCGCCGCCCCGGGTGATGACGCCCCAGCCACCGCCGGTCGTCGCAGCTCCGCCTCCGCCGCCGGTCGTGGTGCCCGCGCGTCCGGCGCCGCCGGTGGTGCGTGTCTCGCGCGAGGCCGACGAGCCCGACGACGGTCCGATCGGCGACTGGCAGACCGAAGCCAACAATTTGGTGCGCATCCGTCTCTGCGGCACGGCGCTGTGCGGCTATGCGCTCGACAGGACCACGCGCGATCTCGGTGAAGCGGTGCTGATCAACATGAAGCCGAAGAGCGGCGCACGCTGGAATGGCGGCGTCACCAGCCAGGACAGCGGCCACATCCGTTACGGCACGATCGAATTGAAGGCGGCCGACAAGCTGCGGGTCGAGTCCTGCATGCTCGGCCGCATCTACTGTACCGGTACCGACTGGGTCCGCGTCTCGCACGCACGGCAGCGCGTGATCACGCAGGGGCAGCCTAGGGGCGAGCCGCGCTCCTGACCGCCCAGCTGTCCAATTTGTAACCGGGTGCCTTCTAACCGTTTGCCGCCTCGCGCGACCGATGGAGGTCAGCACCGTCTTCAAGAGCGATGGAGGCAAAGATGAAACGCCTGAGCCTGGTCGCGCTGCTGCTCGCTGGCAGCGTCGCCGCCGCCCATGCTGACAACGACATCTACACCAACATGCTGAAACAAAAGCGCGGCGACGACGCGCTGCATGCCGATACTGCGGTTTGCGATGCAGAGTTCGGCGCGCTGCGCCGGCGTGACGACGGCTATCCCGATCCCGACAATCCGGGCCTCGTCTGCCACGATTTCACAATCGGCGGCATCACGGGATCGAGCTGCTTGAATTTTTGAGGGTAGGCGATGCGCAGTCTATCACCGTCATCCTGAGGAGCCCGCGCTTGCGGGCGTCTCGAAGGATGAACGGCCCGGCTGGTGGCCGTCGACCCTTCGAGACGCGCTTCGCGCTCCTCAGGGTGACGGGGTGGTAGCGTCGATGAGAAAAGCAAAGCGCCCGGCGGGGGGCGGCTGCCGGGCGCTGAACTCATGCCAAGTCGAATGTCTAGAAGTCGAATACTAGAACACGCCGAGAATGATGGCGCCGACGAAGGCGAACGCGATGTACGCGGCCACAATGCTCAGCTTGCTCAGCAGAGGACTCGCGAAATCCATTGGGAAACTCCCTCGGTTCACAACGCTGCCCGCATTAACGCAAAAGCTAGCAAGAGGTTCCTGGCCGAAAAAGTCAGCCTTGCTGCCAAGCTCGATGTTCCCCTGTAATGCCGCATTGCGATGCCCGGCTCAAACAGGCGGCGAATCAAGGCGTTGAAGCACCTGCAAATAAATTGCGCGGCGTTGCGGGTTCCGGATGGGCCACCGGTCCCGGATACCGTCTGTCGGATCTCAGCAGGATTGTGGTGCTTGTAAACACAATCAAAAGGTGAATGGCGGCGCCGGGCGCAGGATGTCGAACCTCATGCATTCTCGATCACAACAATGCGGTGGCGATCACCTCGCTCCGCTGCGACGTGATGCGGCGCATCGCACAGTTGGTGACACAACAAGATCGATGCGGTCGCGCGCGAACTGCCTTGCCGGGTTCCGCCGCATGGTTAAAGACACCTGAAATCGATCGGTCGAAATGCGTTGAAGAGTCTTTAATCAAATTCGCAGAACCTCCGCGCCATGACGCGTGGAGTTCGTTTGTATCTCGTCGGCTCCCTTGTCCTTGTGTCGCTTGCTGGTTGCGGCCGCGGTCTGTTCCAGACTGCCGAGCGCGAACCGTGGCGGGCCGAGGCCGAGGCCGCTTGCCTGAAATCCGGCGCGGTCAAGGAAGGCCCGGACCTCGTCCGCATCGATCCGATTTCCGGCCCCGGCGTCTGCGGCGCCGAGTTCCCGCTCAAGGTCGCCGCGCTCGGCGAAGCCAGTTCAGCCTACGGATTTGCCGACGACAGCCTGCGTCCACCGGCGTCGATCGGCAACCAGCCGCGTTGGCCGATCAATCGTCAGCCGAGCCCGCCGCCCGCGCAGGCGCCGTACTCCGAACAGGCGGTCGGCCAGCCGAACTATGGCGGCCAGCCGAACGGACCGGTGTCGCTGTCGGCGCCCGGCGTGCCGCCGCAGCAGGGCGAGATTGACCTGCCGCCGGATGGCTCGCCCGATGCCCGCGGCGAGCGACCTTATTATCCGGGCCTGCCCCGTAATCCGCAGCGCGAGGGCGCGGCCGCGCCTTATTCACCTGCGCCCTATTCCCAGCAGCCATCCGGCGCGGCGCCGCCGCCGCGGCTCGGCCTGCCGAGCGGCAATCCGGTGATGACGGTCGGTCCGGTCGCAGTGAAGCCGGCGGCAACGCTGGCGTGCCCGATCGTCTCGGTGCTGGAGCGCTGGCTCGCCGATTCCGTGCAGCCGGCGGCGCAGCGCTGGTTCGGCGCGCGCGTCGTCGAGATCAAGCAGATCTCGGCCTATTCCTGCCGCGGCATGAACGGCAATTCGCACGCCCATATCTCCGAGCACGCCTTCGGCAATGCGCTCGATATCGCGGCCTTCACGCTCTCTGATGGCCGACGCATCTCGGTGAAGGATGGCTGGAAGGGACTGCCGGAGGAGCAGGGCTTTCTGCGCGATGTCCAGGCCGCCGCCTGCCAGCAATTCACCACGGTGCTGGCGCCGGGTTCCAACGTCTATCACTACGACCACATCCATGTGGATCTGATGCGCCGGGCCAGCCGGCGCCTGATCTGCCAGCCCGCTGCTGTCTCCGGCGAAGAGGTCGCGGCGCGTGCCGGCGGCCGTAGCCCCTATGCAGCGCGCGAACCTTATGTCACAGGATCGCTTGGCGGCAGAAAGCCGGCTCCGCGGGGTAAGGCGGGGGTCAACGAAGAAGACGAATTCGCCGACGAATAGGACGCGTCTGATACCCGTATTTTTACTGGGGGTGCCGTGCAAACGGTAGCCACTATTTGCTGCATATGCTCGCGGAGCCGGCGCACCCGGCTGATTTCTGGGGGATTGCTTTGCAAGACGTGCCGATCATTCTCGTCATCGAAGACGATCGTGATCTTCAGATGATGGTGGAGGACGCCCTGAGGGACGGCGGCTATGAGCCGGCGATCGCGGGCTCGGGTGAGGAAGCACTGACGCTGCTGAAGGCGTTCCGCACCAAATACAGCGCGCTGGTCACCGACATTCGCCTGCTCGGCCGGCTCGACGGCTGGCGTGTGGCGCGCGGCGCCCGCGAGATCGATCCGTCTTTCCCGGTGCTCTACATCACCGGCGGTGGCGGCGACGAGTGGCCGACCCGGGGAGTGCCGGACAGCGTGCTGCTGAACAAGCCGTTCTCGCCCGATGAGCTGGTTGCGGCCGTGGCGAAGCTGCTCAAGAACGGCGCACCGGCCTGACGGCGGCTTCGATCGACCTGCCGTGCGTAGCAGTTGACACGCGGCAGGCGCTTATTCCGTCTTTATAAGATCTCCTCGCGGTTCTTCTCGAATTCATACGTGCTCGCGTTCATCTTCGCCGCAACAACCGGAGAACGAAGATGACGACCTATCGCGCCTATATCGTCGGACCGCACAGCCGATCCATCGGCGTGGTCAACATGGATTGCAGCGATGACGATGCGGCCGTCACATCGGCCAGCCGTCTTGTTGACCGCCATGATATTGAACTGTGGCAGATGGACCGGCCGGTCGCCAGGTTCGACGCTTGTTCGAAGCAGGTGTTCCGGAAGTAGTGGGACGCGGCGCGGCAGATGAGCGCGTAGACTCATAAGTGCACAGCCGTCGTCCCAATGCGTCGAAGCAGTCCTTCGACCGAACGACCTCAGCCGCCAGTACGCGGGCTTTTTCCTGAAACGACGATCGCTCGCACAATCAGCGCGATGCGCTCGTTGCGCGCGCTGGGCCGAATTCTGCCTGAACGTTCGAGTGTGGCGACCCCATGAAGGGCTGCCCAAAAAGTCTCGGTCACGTCAGCTACCTCGGCGCAAAACGGCGCGACGACCGCCGCAAGTGCTTCGAAACCGGCCCGCAGTTCGGGTCTGGTGCCAGATTCGGCGAACCGCAAATCCGTTGGCAGAACAAACATGGCGTCGTAAAGCGCGGGACGATCCAGCGCAAAGGCGAGATAGGCCACGGCGACATTCTTGAGGGCGTTTCGTCCTGTCGATCCGCTCGCTGCTTCGCGAAGTGCGACCGTGAGTTCCTTGAAGCCCTCGACTGCAACTGCCGCAACAATCGCATCCCGGTTCTTGAAATGTGAATAGAGGACGGGCTGGCTATATTCGATCTCGTCGGCGAGACGGCGGACCGTAACGGCATCCCATCCTTCGCGCTCTGCAATCACCCGCGCTGCCGCGACAATGCGATGCTCGCGCGCAGCCCGGTCCCTGCCTTTTCGCTCCGTGGTACCCAATCGTCGATCTCCTGGACCGTGAAGGTCCAAATATATCAATATTATACCGCTGCTTGATATTCTAGCAATGCTATATATCTAGCATTGCTAGATATTGTTCTAAGGCAGGTGAGGACAGTGTGATGCATTGGCTTGCGCTCGGAACGGGATTGCTCCTGGCCCTGGGAATTATCGCGATCGGCACCAGCTATGTCGTGAGTCCGACAACCGCGACACGCAGTTTCGGCCTGCCGCTTCCTGAAACCGGCACCAACATCGCCTGGTGGCTTCGCCTCAAGGGGGTGCGCGACATTGTCGCGGGACTGGCCGTATTGGCGTTCATGGTGTTCGGCGCGCCGCGCGAGGTCGGCATCATCCTGCTGGTTGAAGCCGTCATCCCCGTCGGGGACATGCTGCTCATTCTTGCAGCGAAAGGCTCGACCAAAAGCGCCTTCGGCATGCACGGTCTCACGGCGGTGATCATGGTCCTTGCGGCGATGCCCCTGATCATTGGTGTGCCCTGAGATGATGCATGCTCTTCCAATCTGGCTGCTTGTCGCCGGCTTCTTCGGCGCAGGCCTTTTCAACGCGATCAGCACGTCCGCAACGCAAAGCGATTTCGCTCGATGGGGCTACCCGCGCTGGTGGGGCGCTTTAACCGGTGGACTGGAGATCATAAGCGCCGTTCTGATTGCACTTCCAGTCAGTCGCATTGTTGGCCTGGCGCTTGGGGCGATCATCATCGCGGCCGCAGTTTTCACTGTTCTGCGCCACCGTGATTTTTCTCATCTTGTGCCACTTGGCGTCTTTGTCGCCTTGATAGGTCTTGCCGCGGCCTCGTCCTGAGCGCCGCCCCGGGGTGTCGCGCCGCGCGATTCCTGATGATAGACCTTGCTTCGGGTTCGTCATCAATGGGATCTCGATCATGACAACAGAGAAGGTCGCACTCGTCGCCGCGGGCGGCAGCGGCATGGGAGCGGCGGCGGCGCGGCGGCTCGCCGCAGATGGATTTCGCGTGGCGATCCTGTCGTCGTCGGGCAAGGGCGAGGCGCTGGCGGCCGAGCTCGGCGGCATCGGCTTCACCGGCTCGAACCGTTCGAACGACGATCTGAAGCGCGCCGTCGACGGCGTGATGGCGCGCTGGGGCCGCATCGATGCGCTGGTCAACAGCGCCGGCCACGGCCCGCGCGCCGGTGTGCTGGAATTGACCGACGAGCAGTGGCACACCGGTCTCGACGTCTATCTGATGAACGTGATCCGCCCGACGCGTCTCGTCGCACCTCACATGCAGGCGCAGAAGTCGGGCGCGATCGTCAACATCTCCACTGCCTGGGCATTCGAGCCGAGCGCGATGTTTCCGACCTCTGCGGTGTTCCGCGCCGGGCTCGCCGCGTTCACAAAACTGTTCACCGACAGCTACGCGGCCGACAACGTCCGCATGAACAATGTGCTGCCGGGCTGGATCGACAGCCTGCCGGCAACCGACGCACGCCGCGACAGTGTGCCGATGAAGCGCTACGGCAAGGCGGAGGAGATCGCCGCGACGATCGCGTTCCTCGTCTCCGACGGCGCGGGCTACATCACCGGCCAGAACATTCGCGTCGATGGCGGTTTGATGCGGTCGGTGTAAAGTACGACTGCGAATCCGTCATCCTGAGAGGATGTGAGGCTATATCTTCGTCCACCGCTGTCATCGCCCGGCTTGACCGGGCGATCCAGTACGCCGCGACCTCTCGGCTCAAGCACCGCGGTCTCTGGAATACTGGATCACCCGCATGCGCGGGTGATGACACTGAGCAAGCTGAGCAATCACCCCGTCATCCTGAGGAGCGCGCTCTTGCGCGCGTCTCGAAGGATGCACGGCCCCCGACGCTACAGCCGGGCCATCCACCCTTCGAGACGGCCGCTGCGCGGCCTCCTCAGGGTGACGGGTCTAGATTCGATCGCTCGACTTTGACACGGCCTTGCCGCAACGTGCCCGCTCACCACTTGCGTCTACGCGCTGCGCGTCACACTCCAGGCTGCACGCGTCACAATTGCGGCGACCTCAGATTGCGTTTGTCGTGATGACAAACTGAAAGCGCAGGGCTAGCCTTCCGTCAAATCAAAACATACGGGAGGAATGGCATGCCAGACGCAGCAGTTGCAGCACGCGCTTCGGACTCCACGCACAGCGGAACCACGCAGCAGGTCGACGTCGCGGTCGTCGGCGCTGGTTTCGCCGGTCTCTATCTGCTGCATCGGCTGCGCAAGGCGGGCTTCTCGGCGGTTGCGCTCGAAGAGGGCGCCGATGTCGGCGGCACCTGGTACTGGAACCGGTATCCCGGCGCGCGCTGCGACATCCAGACGATCGATTACAGCTACACGTTCGATCCCGAGCTCGATCAGGCGTGGACCTGGTCGGAGAAGTACGCGACGCAGCCGGAAATCCTGCGCTATCTCGGCTTCGTCGCCGACCGCTACGATCTCCGCCGTGACATCAGGTTCGGCACCAAGGTCACGCAGGCGACCTGGGATGATGCGACTGCGCGCTGGCAGATCTCCACCAACAACGGCGCCAACGTCTCGTGCCGTTACTACATCATGGCGACCGGCTGCCTGTCGTCGCCGAAGCCGCCGGAGATCGACGGCGTCAAGGATTTCAAGGGCGAGATCTATTTCACCGGCCGCTGGCCGCATCAGGGTGTGGATCTGAAGGGCAAGCGCGTTGCCGTGATCGGCACCGGATCGTCGGGCATTCAGTCGATCCCGCTGATCGCCGAGCAGGCCGCGCAACTCACCGTGTTCCAGCGCACGCCGAACTTCGCATTGCCGGCCGGCAACGGTCCGGCGCCGGAGGATCGCAAGACCTTCTTCGAGACCGACCGCGCAGCCTATCGCGAGCAGGCGCGCTGGTCGATGGCCGGCGTGCCGTATCCGCAGCAGACCGTGGTGAGCTGGCAATTGAGCGATGCCGAGCGCCGCGAGCGGTTCGAGAAGGCGTGGGCGGCGGGCGACCTCGTCCACATCCTTTCCCAGCTCTGGGCCGACCAGGCGGTCGATGTCGACGGCAACCGGCTGGTCGCGGATCTGATCCGCGAGAAGATCGGTGCCGTGGTCAAGGATCCGGAGACGGCCGCGGCGCTCGCCCCGCACGATCATCCGTTCGGCGCCAAGCGCCCCTGCCTCGATACCAACTACTATGCGACCTACAACCGTCCGAACGTGACTCTGGTCAATCTGCGGCAGGAGCCGATCAAGGCGATCACCGCCGGCGGCATCTCGACCGACAAGCGCAGCTTCGATGTCGACGTCATCGTGTTCGCCACCGGCTTCGACGCGATGACCGGCGCGATCATGGCGGTGCATCCGATCTCCGGCCGCGGCGGCAAGTCGCTGTCGGATTTATGGTCGCACGGACCGCAGACCTATCTCGGCGTCACCGTCGCGGGCTTCCCCAATCTGTTCATGATCACCGGTCCCGGCAGCCCGTCGGTGCTGTCGAACATGGCTGTCTCGATCGAGCAGCATGTCGACTGGGTGGTCGACCGCATC
Organism: Bradyrhizobium sp. Pha-3; assembly: GCF_042258615.1. Taxonomy (GTDB): domain Bacteria; phylum Pseudomonadota; class Alphaproteobacteria; order Rhizobiales; family Xanthobacteraceae; genus Bradyrhizobium. The sequence continues at coordinate 2,755,310 of NZ_CP170152.1, forward strand.
GCCGCGCTGCGCGACGCCGGCTTCACCACGATGGAAGCCACCGAGACCGCGCAGGCCGGCTGGGAACGCCACATGGCCGATTGCGCGACACTGACGCTGCACCGGCTCGCCAACACCTGGTACACAGGCGCCAACGTGCCCGGCAAACCGCAGGGCGTGATGCCCTATACCGGTGGCGTCGGCCCGTATCGCAGCATCTGCAACGAGGTTGTCGGGCGCGGCATGCTCGGCTTCAAGCTCTCCGGTCCCGGCGTTGCCGAGCAGTGCAATGACGGCGAGGTGGTGCGCTTGCAGCCCGATGTGCGGCTGGTGCTGGGCATGCTCGGCGAGATGAACCTGCCGCCGATCGAGACGATGGGCGCGCAAGGCGCGCGCGACTTCCTCAACGAGTTCAACAAGGGCCGTCCTGCCGGCCGTCCGGTCGGTGAGGTCGGCACCGGCATGCTGCAAGGCGCCGACGGTCCGCTGCCGTACAAGCTCTACCGGCCGGCGACGCCGGGGCCGCATCCGATCGTGGTGTATTTCCACGGCGGCGGCTGGGTGCTCGGCGACGAGCTGTCGGACGATCCGTTCTGCCGCGATCTGTGCCGGCGCACCGGCATGATCATCGTCAGCGTGGGCTATCGCCACGCGCCCGAGCATCGCTTCCCGGCTGCGGCCGAGGACGGCTATGCGGCGACGCGCTGGATCGCAGCCCACACCGCCGAGCTCGGCGGCCGGGCAGGGCCGGTGCTGGTCGCGGGCTGGAGCGCCGGCGGCAACATCGCGGCCGTCACCTGCCAGCTCGCGCGCGATCGCGGCGGGCCCGAGATCGCAGGCCAGCTCTTGATCTGCCCGGTCACCGATTCCTCGTTCGACCGGCCGTCCTATGTCGACAACGCGGCCGGCTACTTCCTGACCCGCGGGCTGATGTTCTGGTTCTGGGACCTGTACTGCTCGCCGGCCGATCGCACCGATCCGCGTGTCGCGCCGTTGCGCGGCAAGCTCGAGGGACTGCCGCCGGCATTCATCGCGACCAGCGAGTTCGATCCGCTGCGCGACGAGGGCATTGCCTATGGCGACGCGCTCGCGAAAGCCGGCGTCAAGGTCGAGCAGCTCAAGGCACACGGCCACTTCCACTCGTCGTTCGTGATGGTCGACGTCATCATCACCGGCGTTGCCGGTCGCGTGAAGATGGCGAAGGCGCTAAGGCGTTTCGCCGGACTGCCCGAGGAGCTGGAGCAGGACAACGTCGCGGCGCCGAAGGTCAACGCCGCGGCGAACTAGGGGGGTGCAAATCCCCGCGGCTTGCCCGCGGGGATTTCGCACGACTCGGACTCCGGAGCTCCGATTCAATCAGGACCGGTTCTAGAGAAAGGCGAGGTGCTCGACCTTGTTCACGACGTCGTCGAGCGTCTGCTTGGTGGCCGCGGTATCGCCGCCGGCCATGAACACCTGCCAGAACTGCCGATCGACATTGTGCAGATGCAGGATGGACACGCGAACGCCGTTCTTGTTGCCGGCGACCTCCGACTGGGTATTGACGACATCGGTGAAGCCGTTCTGCTTCAGCGTGTTGGCGACGACGCCCTTGAGCTCGCCGACATTGGCGAGCGCCTCGCTGAGGCCCATGCTGCGGAAATTGAAAAACAGGAACGCCATGCGACACCTCCTTCTGTTGCGGACGAGCGCAGCGCGCGGAAGTGCGCCGAACTGGCTCTCTCGCTCAACCAGAGGTGTATTCCCCTATTGAATAATCGCGTTATGAGCCGCTTCACAGGAACCGCGTCCGCGATCGTGCGGCATTTGAACGCAGAGGTTTCTCTAGTGTGCTGAATGCGAAGTTCGTGCGATTTCGCGGCAGCCGCTTTCACGAACTTCGCATTCATAAAGCACACTAGAATCATAAGTTTGCTAGTGTCCTTATCGAATCCGAAGTTCGCTCCGAAGGTGCGGCGAATGATACGAACTTCGGATTCGGGACACTAGCCGAGCTCGAACGTCGTGACGCCGAACACGCGATCGATCCGCAATGGCGGAATCGCGCCGGTGTACATCCGCGCGGTCTCGAACACCGGCGACAGTCCGAGGTCCTGCGCCAGCGCCACGGCGTCGCGGTTGACCGCGGGGACATCGAGGAATATCTCGCCGCCGCCTGCGCTCGCGAGCAATGCCGACAGGATGGTCTCCGCGCCGGCGCGGTCGTCGGCGACCAGCGGACCGATCTTGCGGCCGGTGCGGCACGGACGGATCACACCCCAGCCGGCCAGCCTGCCGTCGCGCATCAGCGCGCGCCCGACATGTCCCGGCGTATTGATCCAGGCACGCAGGAAGGCCGGACGCGGCGCGGGAAACGCCGTGGCGTCGTCGGCCTCGACCAGCGTGACAGGCAGATCGGCCAGCGCGACGATGCCGGCGTTCGGCGCCGGAGGTGCTGCGACCGTGCCGCCGTAGCGCACGTTGGCGTAAGCGAGCGCGAAGCCGGACTTTTGGTAGTTCGCCTGCTGCGCCACCACGCCATCGAGCCCGATCACGCGCGGCCCCGCGTGCGCGATGGCCGCATTCCAGATCTTCAGACCGTAACCGCGGCCGCGCAGATCCGGGCGCACGATGTAGAAGCCGAGGAAAGCGAAACCCGCGCCGTAGTTGACGCAGGAGATCACAGCGGCAGGCTGGCCGTCGAGTTCGCCGATGAAGAAGCCCTGTGGGTCTTCGGCGGCAAAGCAGGCCGCATCGGCGAGACCGGGATTCCATCCCTCCGCCGCGGCCCAGTCGATCGCGAGCGCGATTTCGTCGGAATGCATCGTGCGTATGATGATCTCGTTCATGGCCGATGATCTCTTCGCGCCGGTGTTGTTGATCGTGCACATCGACGGCGGGAGAACAATCCCCCTTGGAGGCCTAAAGAGTGCGGGTCAGTCAAGCTGAGGGGGCCGCAGGGACCGCGCCGGTGCGGCGCCATGCTCAGGCGATCCGAAGGACGAGGCTGACCAGTTCGGGCTGGCGGTGCGTGCCGGTTTTGGCGAAGGCCGACTTCAACTGGTTGCGTGCCGTGTCGCGAACGATCCCGAGCCGTTCGGCAGCGTCGGCGATCGAGAGGCCGCCCGCGAGCAGCGCCACCAGCCGCGCTTCTGCCGGCGTGAGGTCGAATGCCTGCGCGATCAAGCCGGGCTCGGGCATCGGGTGTGGCGTCAAATTGACGAAGACCAGCATCGCCCGCGCGCCGAGGAAGACGTTGCGTGCCGCACCGTCGACCGGCAACACGCGCAGAACCACCGGCCCCTTTTGCGTACGGCGGATCAGGATTGGCTCGATTGGCAGCGCCATGCGCTCGGGTGCGGCGCGGATCAGATCGACGACCTGATCAAGCCGCGCCTGTGCCGCTCTGTCGCGCACGATCAGCCGGCGATCCCTGATCCTGATGTCCGCATCGAAGCCGGCATCGGCGGCTTCGTTGCGATCGATCACGAGGCCCGCGCGATCGAGTGCGACGGCCGGCTGCCGCACCCGGTCGAGAATGCCGGTCATGGAGGCGAGCGCGATGCGGCCGACCGCAGTCGACAGTGTCGCTGTCTCCGTCAGGCGCGGCCCCAGCTGCGTCAGCAGCCGCGTCTCGCGTGTCTCGAAATGTCCTTCCTCTCCGGTGCGCTGCAACGTCAGCACCCACGGTGCGCTGTCGGCCCAGAAGCCGATGCCGGCGAACCATTTGAAGCCGAACGGATACAGCACCTCATTGTACATCGGATCCGACCGGATCTGCTCGGGCGTCAGCAAGTCCTGATCGGTGATCACTTCGCCGGCCATTGCTCGCGGAACGCCCGAAGCGCGCGAATCCTGCTCATGCCAGTTGTGTGCGAAGTAATGCTGCACCATCTCTTCGGTCGACGCGGTGCGCGGCACGTCCGGTGTCCGCACGTCGCTTTGCAGCAGCACGGCGCCGGTTGCGCCCACCGCTTCGCAGATCGACGTCATGATGTCGGTCCACGCCGTCGGGTCGACCACTGCGTCCCCCAGCCGCGCCATCACGCTGGACATTCGATCTGGGTCGATATCCCCGTTCATGCAGGGAATTGTTGCGCGAGGTGGCGTCGCGCGACAAGCGCCAAGTTGCGGTCCTGCCAAAGGAAATAGTCGTATTGGGTCGTCACTCGCCTGTCTTGCGACGGCGGGGGTTCAATCAGCTTGCTTTGGCCGGTACGCCGCGAAGAACACCCGCGCCGCGCTGTCGACGACATCAGCGATCCGCTCCGGCGAGGGCGACGGATTGGCCTGGAAGATAAACGCCTGGAACAGCGTGGCCTGGCACATCTGCATGAACTGCCAGGCCGCGAGCTGATAGTCGTCGATCACGAGCTCGCCGAGCGCGGCGCGCGCCTCGAGATAGGCGGCGAAGCGGTCGACGGTGTGGGCGATCACATGGGTGTAGAACCGGCTGCCGAGCTCGGGCATCCGCTCGGCGATCGCCATCACGGTGCGGATCGCCGAGCCGCCGCCGGGCCGGCACAGCACCGCGACATAGGCACGGCCGAATTCGGGGAGGGTGGTGTCGACGTCGCGTGCCGGATCGAAGTTGAAGGCGACCTTGCCCTGCTCGCGCTTTTCCTCCTCAACGATCGCCGCGAACAGCCCGGCCTTGTCGGGGAAATACACGTACAGCGTGCCCTTGGAGACGGCGGCGGCGCGGGCGATCTCGCCCATGCTGGCGCCGTCGAAGCCGAGCTCCAGGAATACCTTGCGGGCGCCGTCCAGGATCTGGCGACGCTTCGAGGACTCCTCGTCGCCGACGACGAGGTGGAGGGGGTTTGTGGGCGCTGCAACCATTGATTTAGCTTCTCACGAAAGAACCCAACCCAGAATCAGTCCGGGAAGAATCGAAGCCTTATAATCCGCTGGGCGGGAATGTAGATTGACCGAACCGTTCGGTCAATGGTATTGGTGGGAGTGACGATGCGCCGCACGGCCCTTCTTCCGCCATTGCGGGCGTCGAGATTTTTTCTGGGGAGCCTCGGTTATGGCCGCAGCGCGGGATCAGGCTGCACGCATTGTTCGTTCCGAGCCTGAAATGGCTGAGGACGCGATCGCGCGCGACGCATCCGCCGATCTCAGCGAGCAGGCCAGAACCGACGAGGCCAAGAGTCCCGGCGACAAGGGTCCCGGTGACAAACGTCCTGCTGAGGCGCCGCCCGCTTCTGCGCCCGCGCAGCCGGCGGCATCGCCCGCCGCCGCAGCGCCGAAGTCCGGCAAGCGCAAATTCGTGATGATGGGCGTGGTCGGGCTGCTGGCGCTCGCCGCCGCGAGCTATGCCGCCTACTATCTGATGGTCGGGCGCTTCTACATCTCGACCGACGACGCCTATGTCCGCGCCAACAACACCATGCTCGGCGCGCGCGTCGCGGGCCATATCGCGGCGATCCTGCCCGGCGACAACGCGGTGGTGCGCGCCGGCGATGTGATCTTCCGGATCGACGACGGCGACTATCGCATCGCGGTCGACGCCGCCCGCACCAGGATCGGGACCCAGCAGGCGACGATCGAGCGCATCGGCCGCCAGGTTGCCGCCGCGGTGAGCGCGGTCGAGCAGGCGCAGGCGCAGCTCGTCTCCGCCCAGGCTGGTCTGAAGCGCGCCGATCTCGATTTCGATCGCCAGCAGGCGCTGAGCACCAAGGGCTTCGCCTCGCGCGCCACCTTCGAAGTGTCGGAAGCGGGCCGCGACCAGGGTGCGGCTGCGGTGCGCTCGGCGCAGGCGGCCTATGATGCGGCCAAGGACAATGTCGAGGTGACCAAGGCGCAGCAGGCCGAGGCCCGCGCCCAGCTCGCCGAATTGCAGACCCAGCTCGCCAGGGCCGAGCGCGATCTCGATTTCACGAAGGTGCGTGCGCCGGTCGACGGCACCTTCTCCAACCGCCTGGTCAACACCGGCGATTACATCAATGTCGGCCAGCGGCTCGGCAATGTGGTGCCGCTCGACGGCGTCTTCATCGACGCGAACTACAAAGAGACCCAGCTCAAGCGCATCCGCACCGGACAGCGGGTGACGATCAAGGTCGACGCCTACGGCTTCCGCAAGTTCACCGGCATCGTCGACAGCATCTCGCCGGCGGCAGGCTCGGTGTTCACGCTGCTGCCGCCCGACAACGCCACCGGCAACTTCACCAAGATCGTGCAGCGCCTGCCGGTCCGCATCCGGGTGCCGAACAGCGTCGCGAAGCAGGGCATGCTGCGCGCCGGGATGTCGGTATACACCACCGTCGACACGCGAGAGGGCGCGGCCGACGCGGACGCCGATACCGACCTCGACGCGCCGATGATGATCCATCCGCAGTGATGCCTTGAAGCTTCGAACCGCGGGTTCGAAGCGCGGAGCCTGATGAGCCCATGGCCGACGCGACCACTGCTTCGCCCTCGATGATGACCGGCGCTTCGGAGTCCGAGCGGCTCCAGCCCAAGCGGGTGGTCGCCTTCATCATCATGGTGTTCGGCATGTTCATGTCGATCCTGGACATCCAGATCGTCTCGGCCTCGCTCACCGAGATCCAGGCCGGCCTGTCGGCATCTTCGACCGAAGTGTCGTGGGTGCAGACCGCCTATCTGATCGCCGAGGTGATCGCGATCCCGCTGTCCGGCTTCCTGTCGCGCGCGCTCGGCACCCGGCTGCTGTTTGCGATCTCGGCGTTCGGCTTCACGGCGTCCAGCCTCTTGTGCGGCTTCGCCTCCTCGATCGAGCAGATGATCCTGTGGCGCGCGCTGCAGGGCTTCCTCGGCGCCGGCATGATCCCGACCGTGTTCGCCTCGGCCTACACGATCTTCCCGCGCTCCAAGTTCTACATCGTGGCGCCGATCATCGGGCTGGTCGCGACGCTGGCGCCGACCGTTGGGCCGACCGTCGGCGGCTACATCACGGATCTGATGTCGTGGCACTGGCTGTTCTTCATCAACATCGTGCCCGGCGTCATCATCACCATCGGCGTGCTCGCGCTGATCGATTTCGACCAGCCGAACTTCGCGCTGCTCGAGCGCTTCGACTGGTGGGGGCTGATCTTCATGGGCGGCTTCCTAGGCTCGCTCGAATATGTGCTCGAGGAAGGCCCGCAATATGAGTGGCTGCAGGACACTTCGGTGGCGATCTGCGCCGCGATCGGCTTCGTCTCGGCGGTCGCCTTCTTCTGGCGGGTGCTGACCGCGGAGGAGCCGATCGTCGATCTCTATGCCTTCTCCAACCGCAACTTCGCGGTCGGCTGCGTGCTGCAGTTCTGCATCGGCATCGGGCTCTACGGCCTGACCTACGTCTATCCGCGCTATCTCGCCGAGATCCGCGGCTACAGCGCGCTGATGATCGGCGAGACCATGTTCATCTCCGGCATGACGATGTTCTTCATGGCGCCGGTGGTCGGCCGTCTGATGCAGAAGGTCGATCTGCGCTACATCATCGCCTTCGGCCTCGTCACCTTCGCGCTCGGCTCCTGGCAGATGACCTGGATCACGCGCGAGTACGATTTCTACGAGCTCCTGGTGCCGCAGATCCTGCGCGGCATCGGCATGATGTGCGCGATGGTGCCGACCAACAACATCGCGCTCGCCACGCTGCCGCAGGACCGCGTCAAGAACGCCTCCGGCCTGTTCAACCTGATGCGCAATCTCGGCGGCGCGGTCGGGCTCGCCGTGATCAACGAGGCGCTCAACGACCGCACCGATCTGCACATCTCGCGGCTGCAGGATCGGGTGACTTGGGGCAACGCCACCGCGGTCGAGACCCTCAACAATTTCGCCCAGCGCCTGCAGGGCATGGGCGATTCCGCCACCATGGCGATGAAGCAGCTCTCGCAGCTCGTGCACCGCCAGGCCCAGGTGATGAGCTATGGCGACGCCTTCTTCATGCTGTCGTTGTTCTATGTCGGCCTCAGCCTGCTGGTGCTGTTCGTCAACAAGCCGCCGTCGATGACCGCAGGCGGCGGCGACGCGCATTGAGCGCGTCGGCTTCGCGCGCAGTCCGCCCGGTCGCGTGCAGAGCGTTGCATCGCCGACACATTGGCGCACTCACGCGCTTGTCATCTTGCCAATCGCGCGTGATGCATTTATAAGCAGCCCATTCCTTACTCGAACCCGGGAGATGCGCATGAAGTCGTTTATTTCGCAGATCGCGCGCCCGCGTTCGACGGTGCTTGACGCGCCTTCGCGTTAGCTCCCGGCGCTGATCGGGCCTGATCCCCGATCACCCAAACTTCCCAGCACGTTATCTACAATTTCCAGCGACATAAGCGGCCGGATTCCGTCCGCATGTCGCCTCAGATGGAGCCGGCTTGCGCTGCAGAAGCGTGGCCGGAATGTGCCATGACCTCTCTGACGACCAAGCGACCGGCCGCGATCCGGATCGTCCTGCCATTCGTGTTCCGCCATTGGCTGGAGCAGCCGCTGCGCGCCTTCGCCGTGACGGCGGGCTTCCTCGGTGCAACCGCCGCCGACCTGTTCATGCCGGTGTTTTCCGGTCATCTGGTCGACGCGCTGACCGCGGGGGCGACGGATGCCGCCGCGCGCCATGCGGCGATGCTGGCGTTCGGCGCCATCGTCGGCCTCGGCGCGCTGTCCCTGCTGCTGCGGCTGGTCGGTATCCAGACCATCGTGCCGTTCACGTTGAAGACGATGTCCGATGTCGGGCAGCAGGCCTTCATGCGCGTGCAGCGCTTCTCGACCGACTGGCACGCCAATTCGTTCGCGGGCTCCACCGTGCGCAAGATCACGCGCGGCATGTGGGCGCTCGACCTGTTGAACGACACCATCCTGATGGCGCTGTTGCCGTCGCTCGTCGTGCTGCTCGGCTCGATGATCCTGCTCGGGCTGCACTGGCCGCAGCTCGGCGCGGTGATCGCCGTGGGTTCGGTGATCTATGTCGCGATGACCATGGTGTTCCAGGTGCGCTACGTCGCGCCAGCCGCGCGCGTCTCCAATGCGTGGGACACCAAGGTCGGCGGCACGCTGGCCGACGCCTTGACCTGCAACGCGGTGGTGAAGTCGTTCGGCGCCGAGACGCGCGAGGACGTGCGGCTCGACGGCGTCATCAGCCGCTGGCGCCGGCGGGTGCGGCGGACCTGGCTCCGCTACAACCACACCTCGACGGCGCAGCTGCTGGTGCTGTTGTGCTTCCGCGCTTCGGTGATCGGCGGCGCGATCCTGCTGTGGGCGGCCGGCCGCGCCACGCCGGGCGACGTCACCTATGTGCTGACCAGCTACTACATCATCCACGCGTATCTGCGCGATGTCGGCATGCACATCAACAACCTGCAGCGTTCGGTCAACGACATGGAGGAGCTGGTGCAGATCCATGGCGAGCCGCTCGGCATCGTCGATGCCGTCGATGCCAGGACGATCGACATCCAGGGCGGCCGCATCGTGTTCGACGACGTCACGTTCCACTATGGCGGCCATCGCTTGCCGCTCTATGACGGGCTGTCGGTCGACATCGATGCCGGCGAGCGCGTTGGCCTCGTCGGGCGCTCCGGCTCCGGCAAGACGACCTTCGTCAAGCTGGTGCAGCGGCTCTACGACGTCTCCGCCGGCCGGATCCTGATCGACGGTCAGGATATCGCCAAGGCGACGCAGCAATCGCTGCGCAGCCAGATCGCGATCGTGCAGCAGGAGCCGATCCTGTTTCATCGCACGCTGGCGGAGAACATCGCCTATGGCCGGCCCGGCGCCAGCATGGACGCGATCGAGCAGTCGGCGCGGCTTGCCAATGCTCACGACTTCATCATGCGGCTGCCGAAGGATTACGGCACGCTGGTGGGCGAGCGCGGCGTCAAGCTGTCGGGCGGCGAGCGGCAGCGCGTGGCGCTGGCGCGTGCCTTCCTGGCGGATGCGCCGATCCTGATCCTGGACGAGGCGACCTCGAGCCTCGATTCGGAATCCGAGGCGCTGATCCAGCAGGCGATGGAGCGGCTGATGAAGGGCCGCACCTCGATCGTGATCGCGCACCGGCTGTCGACCGTGCGCAGCATGGATCGCATCCTGGTGTTCGATCGCGGCGAGATCGTCGAGCAGGGCACGCACGATGTGCTTGCCGCACGACAGGGCGGCATCTACCGCGGCCTGTTCGAGCGGCAAGCGACCGAGTTCGGCCAGGCGGCGGCGGAATAAGGCAGTGGCGCGTGGCTGGCGGATTGATCTCCGGCAGCCACGCGCCGCGCGCTACCGCGGCGCCAGCCCGTTCCACACCAGCGCCACGCCGGACAGGAACAGCAGCACCAGCACGACGTCGGAAAAATTGCGGTCGCTGAGCGCGTGGTAGAGCCGCGAGCCGAGCCAGGCGCCGAGCAGCGTTCCCGGAAACGCGCAGGCCACGAGCCAGATCAATTCGGGGTTCACCAGGCCGCTTACGATCTGGACCAGAAGCGCGGCGGCCAGGATCGTGAAGTTGAAGATCTGAAACACGCCGCGGCGTTGCTGCTTGCCCCAGCCGCGCAGGCTCGCCCACAGGATCGGGAGCGGGCCGGACAGTCCGGCGAGGCCGCCGAGGATGCCGCCGGCAAATCCGATCGCGCCATCGGCCCATTTGCCGCCGAAGGCGATCGACATCGGTTTGCGCTGCAGGAACAGCAAGGTCGGGAACACCAGCAGAAAGACGCCGATCGTCAGCTTGAAGACCTCGGGGTCGGCGCGGGCGATCAGCAAGATGCCGATCGGCACGCCGGCGAGGCCGCAGATGACGAACGGCCAGACCAGGCGGAAGTCGATGGTCTTCCAGATCGACGGCAGCGTCGAAACCTGCGCGATGACCGAGCACACCAGCACCAGCGGCACCGCAAGCGTCGGCGGCAGCACATAGAGCCAGATGCCGAGCGCCATCAGCGCGGTGCCGAAGCCGGCAAGACCGGAAACGAAGCCGCCGGCAAGCGCGCCGAAGAACAGGACCGCGTAGCTTGCCGGGTTCATCCTCGTCTCGTTGTTTTGTTCATTGCCGCGACGTTTACACGACGCAGCCGGCGGGTACACTTCAAAATCGCGGCCCATCAACGATAATCGGAATGGAAGCATCCCCATGACTGCGAGCATGACTGCGAGTTCGTCCAAAACCTTTCTGATCTGTCACGGCGCCTGGTCAGCCGGATGGGCGTGGAAGAAGATGCATCCCCTGATGCAGGCTGCCGGGCACCGGCTGGTTACGCCGAGCTACACCGGGCTCGGCGAGCGCGCGCACCTTGCGCATCAAGGACTCGACCTCGAGGCGCATATCCAGGACGTGCTCAGCGTCATTTCGTACGAAGATCTGCGCGACATCGTGCTGATCGGCCATTCCTATGGCGGCATGGTCGCGACCGGCGTCGCCGACCGGGTGCGCGAGCGCATCGTGCAGATGATCTATATCGACGCCTTCGTGCCGCGCGACGGCCAGTCCCTGTTCGACCTCAACGAGCCGTCGATCGAGACCATGCGCGAGCTCGCAAGCGACGGCGACGGCTGGCGCATCCCGCCGATGCCGACGCCGCCGGATACGTCTGCCGCAGATGTCGAGTGGCTCACCGCGCGCCGCGTCGACATGCCGATCAAATGCTTCGAGCAAAAGCTGAAGCTGCAACACGGCGAGACGAAATTGCCGCGCAGCTACGTCTACGCCACCCGCACCACCCAAGCCGATACGTTCGGCCAGTTCGCCAGGCGCATCAAGAATGAACCCGGCTGGCGCTATTTCGAGATTGACGCCAGCCACTCGCCGAACGTCACGGCGCCTGAGGCGCTGATGGCGCTGCTGCAGGAGATCGTTTCCTGACGAGCCGTCATTCCGGGGCGATGCGAATCGTCCCGGAATCGATCGGGTGCGCTTGTTCGCCCGGGCTCATGCGCCACGCGTGTCGCGCACCGCCTGAGCGACTTTCGTCGCTTGCGACACGCGTCCGATTTTCGCGCCCGCAATGATCTTCCTTCGGCGTTCGCTCGGCTTCGAAGCCATGCCTTCGCCTGCGGTCGATCCGGCCGGAGGACGGGTCGTGAAGTTCGCGGCTCGGTGCAGCGCGAGGGCCTTTCGAGCTGCTTCGACATGCGCGGTCCGGGTCGCCAGATTGTGCTGACGCCTGAGCTCCGTGTTCACCCGCTTCAACGCCGCTGCGAACACTTGCTTCCGCTCTGAAGCATGCTTGGCGGTTCCCGGAAAGCTTGTCCCGCGAGCCTCGGCTTTTCCGCGGCTCTCTCGCTGCTTTTGCCGGCCGACCGTTCGCTCCTTGTCGCGCATCTTGCGCAAGCGGGGGCGCATGGCTTCAAGCTCGGATACCTCGACGCCATAGATGGCGGGATGATGCGTCAGGCGGATTGCTTCATATTCTTCGTGGTTGAGAATGCTGCGCTCGAACTTGCAGGCGACCGACATTACCATTCCTCCTCTTGATTTCTTGAATCCGGGCAGAAGGACACGTCCAGCTTCAGCAGATCATAGCTCCAGCGCCGCCGGGGACTCAAATTTGGCTAGCACCTCGGTCACGACGATCGGCCGCTTTGCCGTAGTGTGCGGGCACGGAACTCCTACTTTTCCGCATCGTCGTCCTTGAGGCGAATTCCCTCGGCCCGCAGGGCCGTAAAGAGAGCCGCGATGTCTTCGGGCTCCATATTGTTGGGACACATCCCGTTGAGTTGTTCGGTCGTGATCGTGCCGGTGCTCTTGGCGATATCTCGTGCCTTCGCCATGATCTTCTGAAGGTCCATCGGCGTTCCTCCGCGAGGCAGATATCCTACGCCCGCCAACCCATTATGTCGCCTTTTAAGAAACGTGCGCCTATGGCGGCACCAACGCGATTGGTTCGCTTCGCGGCGCGATGAAGCAACATCCTTCGCGAAGTCCGCCATCGGGACCGGACGGTCACCGCAACTTTGTCTCGCATGTTTCGCCAAACCGCGACATAATCAGCGTCCCGCGTGCTGGTGAACATGGCCTCATGAACCGCAGCCCCGTGCTCGTAGATCTGGCGCTCCAAGGTGGAGGCTCGCATGGCGCGTTCACATGGGGTGTCCTGGATCGGCTCCTTGAAGAATCATGGTTTCAGATCGCGGGCATATCCGGAACATCGGCCGGAGCGATGAATGCTGCCGTGCTGGCGGATGGCTGGACCGCGGGCGGCGCTGCGGGCGCACGCGAAGCGCTTGAAAAGTACTGGCGAAGCGTCTCACGCGCCGCCGCATTCAGTCCGTTGCAACGGTCGCCGCTCGACCGTCTGATGGGACGCTGGTCGCTCGACAGCTCTCCGGCCTATCTCTTCACGGATTTGATGTCGCGGATGCTTTCACCCTACGACCTCAATCCCCTCGGCTTCAATCCGCTGCGCGACATATTGAACGACAGCATCGATTTCGAGCGTCTTGCGCGCGCGCCGATCAAGCTCTTCATAACCGCCACACGGGTCCGTACGGGGCGAGGGCGGATTTTTCGCAACGCGGAGATTACCGCGGATGTCCTGCTCGCGTCGGCCTGCCTGCCAACGATGTTTCCTGCGATCGAGATCGATGGCGAGCCCTATTGGGACGGCGGCTATGCGGGCAATCCCACGGTCACGCCGCTGGTCCGCGAGACCGACGCACACGATACGGTCGTGGTCCAGATCAACCCGACCGAGCGGCCGGAGCAGCCGCGCACGGCCGCTGACATTCTCAACCGGCTCAACGAGATCTCATTCAATTCGCCGCTGGCAAAGGAGCTGCGGATGATCGCGTTGCTTCGTCAGGTTGCCGACCCCGGCACCGGAGAGGGCGCCCGCTGGGCCCAGATGAAAACGCATCGGATCAAGAGCGACATGCTTGCGACGTTCGGTTCATCATCCAAGCTCAATGCCGAATGGGCGTTCGTGACCAAGCTGCACGAGGAGGGGCGGCGTGCCGCCGGCGAATTCCTCGACGCGCATGGCGCCGATATCGGTGAGCGCTCGACCGCCGATCTGGATATTCTGCTGGCGGAGTGCTGAGCCGATGGGTCTACTCGGCATTCTCGTCGGGCTTGGACTGCTGGTCGGTCTTGCGTTCCGCGGTTGGAGCGTCCTGCTGCTCGCGCCGCTCTGTGCGTTGGTGGCCGCAGCCTTCGGTGGCGAGCCGTTGCTTGCCAACTGGACGCAGACCTTTATGGCCAGCGCGTCGGAGTTTCTCGCGCAGTTCTTTCCTATTTTTCTGCTTGGCGCCGTGTTCGGGAAACTCATGGATGACAGCGGCGCGGTCGCTGCGGTCGCGGGCTTCATCTCCCGATGTCTGGGCGAACGCCGTGTCATCCTCGCGGTCGTGCTCGCGGGTGCACTAGTCACCTACGGCGGCGTCAGCCTCTTCGTCGCGTTCTTCGTCATCGTTCCGATGGCCCAGTCGCTGTTTCGCACGGCAGGGATTCCGCGTCGTTTGGTGCCGGCGGCGGTTATTCTCGGGACTTCGACCTTTACCATGTCGGCGCTGCCGGGCACGCCGTCGATACAGAATGCGATACCGATGCCTTTCTTCGGCACGACTCCGTTTGCCGCACCGGGCCTTGGCGTTGTCGCATCGATGATCATGCTTGTTGTCGGGCTGTGGTGGCTTCTTCGCGCAGAGAACGCGGCGCGTCGCGCAAATGAGGGCTATGGCGACGAGCCGCCGGTTTCGGCGGATGCAGCCGACGATGAGTTGTTGCGCGAGCGGGCGACGACGGCGCGAGAATTCGACCCGGCGGAGATCCGCCACGGACATCACAGCGACGCGGCAGTCCCGGTCTTCAACGCCATCCTTCCCTTGATCGTCGTTGTCGCAGTCAATCTGCTGATGTCGCTCGTTGTCCTGCCCCGGCTTGATTTCTCGTTCCTGGCCGAACAGCGATGGGGAAATACATCACTGGCAGCCGTGGCCGGCGTCTGGTCGGTTGTCGTGGCGTTGGCGGGGGCGATCGTGACGGTCATACTCTGCAACTGGACGCGACTGCCCGCACTACGACGAACCATGGATGCCGGTGCGAATGCGTCGGTGCTGCCGGCGCTGAGCGTCGCAAGCCTTGTCGGATTCGGCGCCGTTATCGCCTCGCTTCCCGCTTTCGGCGTGGTGCGGGAGTGGGTGTTGCGAATTGAGGGCGGCCCATTGGTGTCGCTCGCAGTCGCGACGAACATCCTTGCCGCGCTGACGGGGTCGGCTTCTGGCGGCTTGACGATTGCGCTCGATGCGCTGGGCAAGACCTATATGGCTCTTGCCGCCGAGGCGGGTATTGATCCCGGCCTTCTGCATCGCGTCGCGGTGATCGGCTCGGGAACACTGGACATTCTGCCTCACAACGGCGCGGTCGTTAGCCTGCTTGCGATCTGCGGGCTCAAGCATCGCGACAGCTATCTCGACATCGTCATGGTCGGCATTGCGAGTTCCGTCATTGCTCTCGCCGCGGTGATCGCAATCGGCACCGCGTTCGGGTCGTTCTGATGCAAGGCGATGGGGCGGCTCGACCGGCCGCGGGCGCGCGTAGCTGGAATGAAGTTGCTGGAAATGGCGAAGGGCCCGGCGTGTTGCGCCGAGCCCTTCATACTCCAAAATATCAGCCGGCCTGTAAGCCGGGTTCTGTAGGGCACCATTCTTGCGAATGGTACGCGACGGCCATTCCTCTGGGACAAGGTTTGCACCTTGCCTCGAGCAACCTACCCGGACAGCGGGCCTGACATCGCCCTGCGGTGTTATCGCGCGTGCGCGAACTAACCGCGTTGCCGTCCCTATTCGGTTTTGCTCCCGGTGTGGTTTGCCATGCCGTCTCCGTTGCCGGACACGCGGTGCGCTCTTACCGCACCTTTTCACCCTTGCTTCCTCCGGGGAGGAAGCGGTTCGTTCTCTGTGGCACTTTCCCTGGGGTCGCCCCCGCCGGACGTTATCCGGCACCGCATGTCGATGGAGCCCGGACTTTCCTCCCCCGCGGCCTTTCGGCACCAGCGGGAGCGGCCGTCCGGCCGACTGACGGCCTGTGCATGCGAGCTTTGGCCGCCCGCGTCAAGCGATTGCGATGGTTAACCGGACGCCGGCCCTCGATTTTGACATCCGCGAAGGTGAGGCCTTTGATATCGACTTGATCGAACCAAAGGTTGAGGCGCCATGGACACCGAACTGGCCCGGACGTTCCTGACGGTGGTGAGCGCCGGCAACTTTATCACCGCGGCGGAACGGCTTCATGTCAGCCAGTCGACGGTGAGCACCCGCATTCACACCCTCGAGCAGCAGCTCGGCTGCGTGCTGTTCGTGCGCAACAAGGCCGCACCACCCTGACGCCGGCCGGCCGGCAGTTTCAGCGGCATGCCTCGGTGCTGGTCCGCACCGTCGAGCAGGCGCGCCACGATGTCGGAATCCCCAAGGGGTTTTCCGCAACCCTGGTGGTCGGCGGCCGCATCGGGCTTTGGGAAGAGTATCTGCTGCGCTGGCTGCCGCTGATGACGCGGGCGCATCCCGACATCTCGATCCGCGCCGAGAGCGCGCTCGAGCCTGAACTGATGCAGGGGCTGGTCGAGGGACGCATCGATATCGGCGTGATGTACACGCCGCAGAGCCGCCCCGGCCTCAAGGTCGAGCAGCTGTTCGAGGAGCAACTCATCCTGGTGTCGACCGATCCCAGGAGTGCACCGGAGCCGGGACAGGGCTATGTCTATGTCGACTGGGGGCCGGAATTCTACGCGCGTCACGCGACGCTGTTTCCGAACTTCGCTGGTCCTGCGCTGACGGTGAATATCGGCTGGCTCGGATTGCAGCATGTGCTGGAGAATGGCGGCTCCGGCTTCTTCGCGCGCCGCATCGTGGAGCCGCTCCTGAAGGCGCGGCGGCTGCACGCCGTCGCCGGCGCTCCTACCTTTGCAATGCCGGCCTATGTCGCCTATCCGGCCGATCGCCAGGACGACCATCTGGCGCGCGCGATCGCGATCATGCATCGCCTCGCCGCATCTCAGGTCCAGGCCGCCACCGAGGCCCCGCGGGCCAGGCCCGGCACGCGGCGGCGGCGCTGACCGCGATTGATATCGGCATCGCCGATCGGTTGCATCGGCATTCTTCGCTTGTCAGCGCGTTCGTCAGAGTCCAGAGCAGGATCGGGATCAGCAGGAGGTCAGGCGATGGACATTGCGGCAGCGGTGGGAGATGCGTTGCTCAACGGTGCGTCCGACGCGATCGTTGCGACCGATGCGAGAGGCCGCATCACCGTGTGGAATCCCGGCGCGGTCAGGGTATTCGGCTTCACGCCTGAGGAGGCCGTCGGACAATCGCTCGACCTGATCATTCCGGAAGCCTTGCGCGCGCGTCACTGGGCCGGCTTCCGCCACACGATGGCGACCGGGACGAGCCGTTACGGTCAGGGCGATCTGTTGTCGGTGCCTGCGCTGACCAAGGATGGCGCGCGCATCTCCGTCGAATTCACCATCGTGATGCTGCATGACGCGGAGCACAAGGTCGCCGGCACCGTGGCGGTGATGCGCGACGTGACCAAGCGGTTCGATGAGCTGAAGGCCTTGCGGCGCCGCGCGGCGCAGCAGGGCGGCCCATCCTCGTAAGGCTGCTGGTGGCAACGCCAGCTATTTTCCTGATCGCAGGCGGGCTTCCGCGAACGCCGTCACGAGGCCGATGATCAGCATCGAGGCGACAATGTCGGCTTCCGCACCGAAGCCAAACGCGATTCCCGTCGCCGAGGCGACCGCCGCAAGGATCGCGATGGTCAGCCCCTCATCGGCGATCAGCCGACGCAGCGCCGTCAGGTGCGTGATGCCTCGTCGCATGGCCTGTTCACACGCCGAGCGGATTGCCGGCCGCGGCGATCGCAGAGGCGACCTGGCTGGCACGGTGGCCCGGTTGCGCGACGATCCGGCCGCGCAGGATCCGGTACAGCACCCACAGCAGGAGCCGCGAAAGGCGCGTCGCAGTCTGCGGCAGTAATGTCATGGCCTGTCCTCCTGATATCCCGCCCAAGGCTACGCGCGGCAATGAATTAAACAAACGAATAATATTGGCGGTTGATATCGGATTATCAGATATAAGCATCAGTCGGTCCGCCCGCCGCCGGGGCCGCAGATGCGCTCGCGCGGGCCGGCCAAAATAATTTATCCTGCCCCTGTCGTCCTGCAGGCCGCCCGTTCGACTGGGTGTCGGCGATCCAGCCGATCAAGAGGAGAGACGAGATGCAATATTTGCTGCTGATCTACCGGAGCGACGCGCAATACGCCCACATGTCCGCTGAAGACCGCAAGGCCGTGACGGCGGAGTACGGCGCCTACACCCAGTCCATCATCCAGAGCGGGCACTTCAAGGCCGGCGACGGGCTGCAGCCGGTGTCGACGGCAACCACCGTGCGGGTCCGCGACGGCAAGACGCTGACGACCGATGGGCCGTTCGCGGAAACCCGCGAACAGCTCGGCGGCTACTATCTGGTCGAGGCCAAGGATCTCGACACCGCGCTCGGCCTCGCGGCGCGGATTCCCGGCGCCAAGACCGGCTCGATCGAAGTCAGGCCGGTGATGATCTACGACAACCCGTGATGACGGCATTATCGCATCATGAATGCAGCGGCCGCGTCGCCTGGCGCGGCCGTTGAGCAACGATTGATGGCCATGACCCCCAGCCAGATCGAGAAAACCTTCCGCGACGAGGCGGGCCGGGCGCTCGCAACGCTGATCCGTCTCGTCGGCGATTTCGACCTGGCCGAGGATTCCCTGCAGGAGGCCTTCGCGGTCGCGCTCGAGCGCTGGTCGATCGGTGAATTCCCCGCCAATCCGCGCGCCTGGCTGGTCAATGTCGGCCGCAACAAGGCGATCGACCGCGTCCGCCGCGCGGTTTCGTTTCGCGGCAAGCAGCAGGAATTGACGCATCACTTGCTGCTCGATGCGGAGGCGGCGCCCGAGCCGGCCGATGCAACGCTCGATGACGACATGCTGAGGCTGATCTTCACCTGCTGCCATCCGTCGTTTGCGGCGGAGGTCCAGGTTGCGCTGACCTTGCGCACGGTGTGCGGTCTGACCACGGCGCAGGTCGCGCGCGCGTTCCTGGTCAGCGAGGACGCGATGGCGCAGCGCCTGTTGCGCGCCAAGCAGAAGATCAAGCTCGCCGGCATTCCCTATGAGGTGCCGGAGCGCGAGGCGCTGGAGCCGCGGCTTACGGGCGTGCTGGCGGTGATCTATCTCGTCTTCACCGAAGGCTATGCCGCGACCGCCGGCGAGGATCTGATGCGGCCCGATCTCGCGCGTGAGGCGATCCGGCTGGCGCGGCTGCTCGACGGGTTGATTCCGGCGCGCGGCGAGATCAAGGGCCTGCTGGCATTGATGCTGCTGCACGATGCGCGGCGCGCCGGCCGCCAGACCGCGGATGGCGACATCGTGCTGCTCGAGGAGCAGGACCGTTCGCTATGGGATTTCCAGCAGATCGCCGAAGGTGTGAGGCTGGTCGAGGCGGCGCTGCAGATGCCGGGCCGGCCGCAATCCTACGCGGTGCAGGCCGCGATCGCCGCGCTGCATGCGCGGGCGCCGAGCTATGAGGATACCGACTGGCCGCAGATCGCCGGTCTCTATGAGGTGCTGCTCCGCATCAGCCCGTCACCGGTGATCGAGCTCAATCATGCCGCTGCGGTGTCGATGGTCGACGGCCCGGCGCGCGCGCTCGATCTGATCGACGCGCTGGACGCGCGCGGCAGCCTGAAGGGATACGACCAGCTGCCCGCGGTGCGCGCCGACCTGCTGCGCCGCCTCGGCCGCAAGGACGAGGCGCGGCAGGCCTATCTTGCGGCCACCGCCGCGACGCAACTGGAGCCGTTGCGGCGGCTTTACGCGCGCCGCATCGCCGAGATGGGCTGACGTCGCCTCATCTCGTGCGCTGTCCGCGAGGGCACGCCTCTCGCATCAACACTGGTCCGTGTGCCGCGCGGCGTCGAACGTGCTCAGTACCCTGTCTTGGCCTTGGCGCCGGTCGATTGCCCGGTCGTCGTTCCACTCGACATGCCGGTCGTGGTGCCGGGCGCCATCATCTTCTTCTGCGCGTGATGGACCTTGTGGGTCTTGTGATGGGTCGACATGGACTTGTCCTGGGTCGACATCGCACCTGCGGCTACTGGAGCTGCGATGAGGCCGATGGCGACAGCTCCGGTGATGAGTGTTTTGAACATGGACGAATCTCCACTCAGACCGCCCCAAATAAGAAGGCGGGACACGGAAAAAAGTTCCAGTTTGCGCGTGAGGATTTGGCCGGAAGCGTCATTGCGAGCGGAGCGAAGCAATCCATCGCGCCGCACGCCGAAACGTGGATTGCTTCCGCCTTCGCCGAGGCTTCGGCGGACAAGTCGTCGCGGAGCCTGTCATCGGGCGCGCATTTCGCGCGACCCGTTGGCGCCTCGCAATGACGATGGAAAGACCGAGCCTACCTCGCCGCGTCCGGCGGCAGACTCTCGAGCAGCGCGTGCAGCGTCGCCATGGTGGAGCGGTCGGCGATCCCGTCGACGCGCTCGGGGCGGAAGTGACGCTGGAAGGCGGTGACGACCTCCATCGTTGGGCCGTCGAACTTGCCGTTGGTCGGGATGTTGTAGCCGTAGCGCCGGAACGCGGCCTGCATGTTGGAGACGCTGTCACTGATCGCACCGAGCTGCAGCGCGTCGCCACGCACGATCGGCGCCGGCTGCACCCAATGCCCGACGCCGGAATTGGCCAGCGAGTGCCAGGGGAATTTCTCGCCGGGATCCTTCTTGCGTCCCGGCGCCACGTCGGAATGGCCGAGCACGCGATGCGAGACCACCTTGCGCCGAAGCATGATGCCGCGGCACAGCGCGATGACGGCCGCGATCTGGCGCAGCGGGAAGTCGGGATAGCCCCAATCGTGGCCGCGATTGACGATCTCGACGCCGATCGAACAGGAGTTGATGTCGTCCTCGCCGGCCCAGGCCGAGACGCCGGCGTGCCAGGCGCGCTTGCTCTCCGGCACGCACTGCACGATGCGGCCGTCCTCGAGCACGATGTAATGTGCCGAGACTTCGGTGCCGGCGGTGCAGAGCTGGGCGATCGCGCCCTCGACGTCGGGCATGCCAGTGTAGTGCAGCACGATCATGTCGGGCTGCCGGTTGTTGGCGCGGTCGCCGAAGTTCGCCGACGGGATCACGTCGGAGGCGATCGAGGAATCCGGCGTGAACGTCTCCACGTCGGCCACGCCCTTCGGAACAGGAAGGACGCGCTGACGCTTCGAATCAGCGTTGCCGGACGAGGACGAACCAGAAGCCATACGAATCACTCAAAACCCGAACCAGGAGAAAGCATTTTGACATATGGA
This sequence comes from Bradyrhizobium sp. Pha-3, assembly GCF_042258615.1. Taxonomy (GTDB): domain Bacteria; phylum Pseudomonadota; class Alphaproteobacteria; order Rhizobiales; family Xanthobacteraceae; genus Bradyrhizobium. The sequence goes on from NZ_CP170152.1 coordinate 2,776,520, forward strand.
TAAACAAATAGGCGTTTACTATTCCTTTACCGTGCGGGCCGCGCAATCGGCCCTGCCGGTTCCAGGGTCCGCTCCATGAGCCGCGCAATGATGCCCGGAGCGAGGGCCGAGGGTATCATTCGAATGCGGATCAAAGTCGCGCGATTCCGCTAACCGATCATCAACGTTTTCTTAACGTTAAGTGCCGTTACTGAGAGGTGAAGTGCCGAACCGGTTTCGGGGGACGGCCAAGGTCCGCTGTTGCGCGAAATCCCATGGAAACCCTCCCAATTCCGGTCGGATATCAGGATTTGCGGCCGAGGACGGGAGTTGGCGCTGGTATTACGCAGCGGCCTTTTTGCCGGAACAGCCAGCGCGAGGATTCGAGACGCTATGAGTCGGCGCGCAGCCAGCTTGCATGCCAGCAACGCGGCCCTGTCCGGGGGCGGCGCATGAGCGAGCGTGCTCCCCGTCACATTTCGGTGCTGGGCCGCGAGGCGGTCGCCTGTCTCGAGCCGCGCGCCGGCGGCATTTATGTCGACGCGACCTTCGGCGCCGGCGGCTACAGCCGCATGATTCTCGATGTCGCCGATACGCGCGTCATCGGCATCGACCGCGACCGCACCGCGATAACAGGCGGCTTCGATCTGGTCGACGGCTCGGACGGCCGGTTGACGCTGGTCGAGGACCGCTTCTCCAATCTCGCCGAGGTCTGCGCATCGCAGGGGGCGGATCAGGTCGACGGCATCGTGATGGATGTCGGCGTCTCCTCGATGCAGCTCGACCAGGCCGAGCGCGGCTTCTCGTTTCGCCTCGGTGGCCCGCTCGACATGCGGATGGCACAGAGCGGTCCGACCGCGGCCGATGTGGTCGCCACCGCTTCCGAGAAGCAGCTCGCCGACATCATCTATATCTTCGGCGAGGAGCGGCATTCGCGCGGCGTCGCCCGCGCTATCGTGGCCGCGCGCAAGGACGCGCCGATCACGACGACCGAGGCGCTCGCCGACATCGTCGGGAAAGTCGTGCGCGCCAAGCCGAACGAGATCCATCCGGCGACGCGGACCTTTCAGGCGCTGCGCATCTTCGTCAATGAGGAACTCGATGAGCTGCATCGGGCGCTGGCCGCGGCCGAGCGCGTGCTGAAGCCGGGCGGGCGGCTCGCCGTGGTCTCGTTCCACTCGCTGGAAGACCGCATCGTCAAGAATTTCCTCACCGAGCGCGGCAAGGTTTCCGGCGGCTCGCGGCATCTGCCCGAAGTGGCGCAATCCGCGCCGAGCTTTCAGATCCTGACCAAGCGGCCAGTGACGCCCGGCGAGGCGGAGATATCGGCCAATCCGCGCGCCCGGTCGGCCAAGCTGCGCGCGGCCGAGCGCACCGCGGAGCCGGCGCATGCGGACGACGACCTGCCGTCATGGCCGCGGCTGTCCGATCTGAAGCGGGGGGGCTGACGATGCGCCTCCTCCATCTCCTTGTCATCGGCATGCTGATCTTCGCGGCATCCTATGTCTACCGCATCAAGATGGAATCGACCGCGCGCGTCGAACGCGTGCTGCAGCTCAATGCCGAGATCCGCGAGCAGCGCAACGCGATCGCCACCTTGCGCGCGGAATGGGCCAAGCTCGATGCGCCGCTGCGGCTGCAGGGGCTTGCCGAACGGCATCTGCCGCTGAAGCCGATCAACGCCAACCAGTACGATTCCCTGAAGAACCTGCCGGAGCGGCCGCCGAGCTTCACGCGGCCCGGTTCGCGCGATCCGATCGGCGCGATGATCGACACCATCGAGGCCGCCGCCGCGCCCGACAGCACGACCGGATCGATCGACAAGCCGGCGACCGACCAGCCGGCCGCCGACCAGCCCGCGCCCGAAGAGTCCGAGCAGGGTGGGGGAGACCAGCAATGACCGGACCTGCCATGACCGATCCGGCACCCGCCAGCAAGCCGGCTGAGAAATCCGCCGAACCCTGGCGCACGCGGCTGATCCGCACGCTGCTGTACGGAAGCAATGTCGACCGTGCCGCGAAGGCGCGCGCACGCGTCGGTCTTGCGATCATCGCGTTTGCCGCGGTCTATTGCGTGCTGGCCGGACGGCTGGTGCTGTTCGCCGTCGGTGCCGACAGCCATGGCGCACGGCGCACCGCCTCGCAGGACGCGATCGCCACCGCCCGGCCCGACATCACCGACCGCAACGGCGAAATTCTCGCCACCGACGTCAAGGCGCCGAGCCTGTTCGCCGAGCCACGCCGCCTGATCGACAAGGACGAGGCGATCGAGCTCTTGACCGCGGCCTTGCCGGATATCGACACCAGCGAAGTGCGCGACCGCCTGTCGTCGCGCAAGGGGTTCGTCTGGCTCAAGCGCGAGATCACGCCGAAGCAGCAGCTCGACATCCACCGCCTCGGCCTTCCCGGCGTCGGCTTCCTGCGCGAGAACAAGCGCGTCTATCCGACGGGCAATGAAGTCGCCCACCTGATCGGCCTCGTCAATATCGACAACCAGGGCATCGCCGGCATGGAGAAGTGGCTGGACAATAACGGTCTGGCCGATCTGCATCGTGCGGGCTTCGCCACCGACCGGCTGCAGAAGCCGGTGGAGCTGTCGGTCGACCTGCGCGTCGAGCACGCGCTGCGCGACGAACTGATCAAGGCGAAGGAGAAGTTCAAGGCCAAGGCCGCCTCCGGCCTCGTCTCCAACGTGCGCACCGGCGAGATCGTGGCGATGGTGTCGCTGCCGGATTTCGATCCGAACAATCCGAAGGAGGCGCACGATCCTGATCGCATCAACCGCCTGACCACCGGCGTCTACGAGATGGGCTCGACCTTCAAGGCGTTCACGCTGGCGATGGCGCTGGATAGCGGCCGGTTCGACCTCAACTCGATGTGGGATGCGCGCGGCCCGCTGCACTACGGCAAGTTCGCGATCCATGACGATCACAACATGGGCCGCATGATCAACATGAAGGAGGTGTTCTACTATTCCTCCAACATCGGCGCCGGGCGCATTGCGCTGGCGATGGGCGTCGATGCGCACAAGGCCTTCCTGCGCAAGATGGGGCAGCTCGAGCGGCTGCGCACCGAATTGCCGGAGAGCGCCTCGCCGATCGTGCCGAAGAAGTGGGGCGAGTTGAACACCGTCACCATCTCGTTCGGTCACGGCATCGCGGTGGCGCCGCTGCAGGCGGTGATGGGCATCGACGCGCTGGTCAATGGCGGCTACCTGATCCCGCCGACCTTCCTCAAGCGCACCGAGCAGGAGGCGATGGCGCTGGCCAAGCGCGTCATCAAGCCCGAGACCTCGGACAAGATGCGCTATCTGATGCGGCTCAATGCCGAGATCGGCACCGCGAAGAAGGCCGACGTCAAGGGCTACTATATCGGCGGCAAGACCGGCACCGCGGAGAAGGTGATCAACGGCCGCTACGCCAAGAAGCGGGTGCTGAACGCCTTCACCGCGATCCTGCCCGCCGACAATCCGAAATACCAGCTGTTGATCATGCTCGACGAGCCGCAGCCCCTGAAGGAGACCTATGGCTTCATCACCTCGGGCTGGAATGCGGTGCCGACCGGCGGCAACGTGATCGCCCGAATTGCGCCGCTTTTGGGCGTTGAACCGCGCTTCGACCTGCCGCCGTCCGACCGCCTTATTCTTGCGGCATCCAGAACAACCCAGTAAGGCGTATAATCACGCGGCGCCAGAACGGCGCCGGCCAGACTGGAAGATCATGAGACTTCGCGACCTCTTCAGCGCCGATGCCACGATCGATCCAAGTGCCGACGCTGTTGTCGTCGGAGGGCTTGCGGTCGACAGCCGTGCGGTGAAGCCGGGCGACCTGTTCTTTGCGCTGGCCGGCAGCAGGACCGACGGCGCACGCTTCGTCGATGCGGCGATCGCCGCGGGCGCAGTCGCGGTCGCCAGCGACCAACTGCCGCAAGGTCACGGCCGTGTTCCGTTCGTCATCACGCCGAATCCACGCCGCGCGCTTGCGCTCGCCGCCGCCACATTCTATCCGCGCCAGCCCGCGACGATCGCGGCGGTGACCGGCACCAGCGGCAAGACCTCGGTCGCGGCGTTCACGCGCCAGATCTGGCAGCGGCTCGGTCACTGCTCCGCGAGCATCGGCACCATCGGTCTCGTCTCGGACAAGCGCACCGTCTACGGCTCGCTGACAACGCCCGATCCGATCGCGCTGCATCGCCAGCTCGACGAGATCGCGCGCGACGGCGTCACCCATCTCGCCTTCGAGGCGTCCTCGCATGGCCTCGACCAGTATCGGCTCGACGGCGTGCGCATCGCGGCCGGCGGCTTCACCAATCTGTCGCGCGACCACATGGATTATCATCCCGACGTCGCGCATTACCTGAACGCAAAGCTGCGGCTGTTCCGCGATCTCGTCGCCGACGGCGGCACTGCCGTGATCTCGGCCGATCACGACTGCTCGGCTGAGGTGATCGATGCGGCGCGGGCGCACGGCCTGCGCATCATCACGGTCGGGCGCAATGTCGACGCCACCGATGGCATCAAGCTCACCGATGCGGCGATCGAAGGCTTTGCCCAGCAGCTCGCGATCGAGCACCGCGGCCGCAAACACGCGATCCGGCTGCCGCTGGTCGGCGAATTCCAGATCGAGAATGCGCTGGTCGCGGCGGGCCTTGCGATCGGCACCGGCAGCGCCGCCGATGACGTGTTCGGTACGCTCGAACATCTCGAAGGCGCCAAAGGCCGGCTGGAATTCGTCGGCGAGCATAATGGCGCGCCGATCTTCGTCGACTACGCCCACAAGCCCGATGCGCTCGCCAAGGCGCTGCAGGCGCTGCGGCCCTATGCCAAGCGCAGGCTGGTCGTGATCTTCGGCGCCGGCGGCGACCGCGACGCCGGCAAGCGTCCGATCATGGGCGCGATCGCCGCCGAGAATGCCGATCAGATCATTGTCACCGACGACAATCCGCGCAGCGAGAAGCCCGAGGCGATCCGCGCCGCGATCATGGCGACGGCGAAGGGCGCGCGCGAGATCGGCGACCGCGCCGCAGCGATCCGGGCCGGGATCGCCGGCCTCGAGCCGGGTGATGCGTTGGTCGTGGCCGGTAAGGGCCATGAGGTCGGGCAGATCGTCGGCAGCACGACGCTGCCGTTCAGCGATCATGAAGCGGTCGCGAATGCTTTGGCCGAGGAGGGCGCATGAGCATGATGTTGTGGACCTCGGATGCGATGGCAGCGGCGATGCGCGCCGCCACGCAAGGCACGCTGCCGGACGGCGTCACCGGACTCTCGATCGACAGCCGCACCGTTGCAAAAGGCGACGCGTATTTTGCCATCAAGGGCGACGTCCATGACGGTCATGCCTTCGTCGCGGCGGCGCTGAAGGCCGGCGCCGGGCTAGCCGTGGTCGAGACTGCGCAACGCGAGAAATTTCCCGCCGACGCGCCGCTGCTGGTGGTCGACGACGTGCTCGCCGGCCTCGTCGAGCTCGCGCATGCCTCGCGGGCGCGGCTCAACGCGCAGATCATCGCGGTGACCGGTTCGGTCGGCAAGACCTCGACCAAGGAGGCGCTGCGGCGCGTGCTGTCGGCGCAGGGCGAGACCCATGCCTCGGTCGCATCGTTCAACAATCACTGGGGCGTGCCGCTGTCGCTGGCGCGCTGCCCGGCGAGCGCGCGCTTCGCGGTATTCGAGATCGGCATGAACCATGCCGGCGAGATCACGCCGCTGGTCAAGATGGTGCGGCCGCACGTTGCCGTCATCACCACGATCGAGCCGGTGCATCTGGAATTCTTCTCCGGCATCGAGGCGATCGCCGACGCCAAGGCGGAGATCTTCGCAGGGCTGGAGCCCAATGGCGCAGTCGTGCTCAACCGCGATAACGGGCAATTCGCGCGGCTGCAGAAGCAGGCGAAGAAGGCCGGCGTCTCGCGCATCGTCTCGTTCGGCGCCGACAAGCGCGCCGAGGCGCGGCTGATCGACCTCTCGCTGCACGCGACCTGCTCGGCGGTGCATGCCGATATTCTGGACCATGACATCACCTACAAGATCGGCATGCCCGGCCGCCACATGGCGATGAATTCGCTCGCGGTGCTCGCGGGCGCCTCGCTGCTCGGCGCCGATATCGCGCGTGCGGCGCTGTCGCTGTCGCAGCTCGAGGCGCCGACCGGCCGCGGTCTTCGCCGCACGCTCGAGGTCGGCCACGGCGAGGCGACGCTGATCGACGAGAGCTACAACGCCAACCCGGCCTCGATGGGCGCCGCGCTCAACGTGCTCGGCCAGGCCCAGACCGGGCCGCACGGCCGCCGCATCGCCGTGCTCGGCGACATGCTCGAGCTCGGGCCGACCGGGCCCGAATTGCACCGCGGCCTCAACGAAGCCGTGACCGGCAACCGCATCGACCTCGTATATTGTTGTGGTCCGCTGATGCGGAATCTGTGGGATGCCCTTTCCACCGGCAAGCGGGGAGGCTATGCCGAGAGTTCGGCGGCGCTCGAAGCGCAGGCGGTCGCCGCGGTCCGTGCCGGTGACGTGATCATGGTGAAGGGCTCGCTGGGGTCGAAGATGAAGCTCATTGTCAGCGCGCTGGAAAAACGCTTCCCCGACAAGGCCGCGCACGAAGAAGCGGTATAGGACTTTTTGAATGTTCTACTGGTTGATCGAACTGTCCAACACCGTTCCGGGGTTTGGGGCATTCCGCAGCGCTCTGAACGTGTTCCGCTACATCACCTTCCGCACCGGCGGCGCGATGGTGACCGGCGCGCTGTTCGTGTTCCTGTTCGGGCCCTGGATCATCGATCACTTGAGGCTGCGGCAGGGCAAGGGCCAGCCGATCCGCACCGATGGTCCGCAGTCGCACCTGATCTCCAAGAAGGGCACGCCCACCATGGGCGGGCTGATGATCCTGTCCGGGCTCGTGGTGTCGACGCTGCTCTGGGCCAACCCGCTGAATCCCTATGTCTGGATCGTGCTCGCGGTGACGCTCGGCTTCGGCTTCGTCGGCTTCTATGACGATTATCTGAAGGTCACAAAGCAGTCGCACAGCGGCTTCGCCGGCAAGCTCAGGCTCCTGATCGAGGCGGTGATCGGGCTCGCCGCCACCTACGCGCTGGTCCGGCTCGGGCGCGACGTGTCCTCGACGTCGCTCGTGATTCCTTTCTTCAAGGACCTCGTGATCAATTTCGGCTGGTTCTTCGTGATCTTCGGCGCCTTCGTGATGGTCGGCGCCGGCAATGCAGTGAATCTCACCGACGGCCTCGACGGCCTTGCCATCGTGCCGGTGATGATCGCGGCCGCGAGCTTCGGCATGATCTCCTATCTCACCGGCAACGCGGTGTTCTCGGATTATCTGCAGATCAATTACGTCGCCGGCACCGGCGAACTGGCGGTGCTATGCGGCGCGGTGCTTGGCGCGGGCTTGGGCTTTCTGTGGTTCAACGCACCGCCGGCCTCGATCTTCATGGGCGACACCGGCTCGCTTGCGCTCGGCGGCATGCTGGGTGCCACCGCGGTCGCGGTGAAGCACGAGATCGTGCTTGCGGTGATCGGCGGCCTGTTCGTGCTGGAGGCGGTCTCGGTCATCGTGCAGGTCACCTCGTTCAAGCTCACGGGAAAACGCGTGTTCCGGATGGCGCCGCTGCACCATCATTTCGAGCAGAAGGGCTGGACCGAGCCGCAGATCGTGATCAGGTTCTGGATCATCTCGGTGATGCTGGCGCTCGCCGGCCTCTCCACCCTCAAGCTGCGCTGAGCGTCATCATGATCCCGGTCACCTCCTTCTCGGGCAAGACGGTCGCGGTGTTCGGGCTCGGCGGCTCCGGGCTTGCGAGCTGCCAGGCGCTGAAGGCCGGCGGCGCGGAGGTGATCGCGGCCGACGACAGTGCCGATAACGTCGCCAGGGCGGCACAGGCCGGCTTCACCACCGCCGATCTGCGCACCGTGTCGTGGGCGAATTTCGCCGCGCTGATCCTGACTCCCGGCGCGCCGCTGACCCATCCGGCGCCGCACTGGAGCGTGCTGAAGGCGCGCGAGGCGGGCTGCGAGGTGATCGGCGACGTCGAATTGTTCTGCCGCGAGCGTCGCCGCCATGCGCCGAACGCGCCGTTCGTCGCCATCACCGGCACCAACGGCAAGTCGACCACGACAGCGCTGATCGCGCACCTGATGAAGGTCGCCGGCTACGACACCCAGATGGGCGGCAATATCGGCACCGCAATCCTGTCGCTGGAGCCGCCGCGCATGGGCCGCGTCCATGTCATCGAGATGTCGTCCTACCAGATCGACCTCGCCCCCTCGCTCGATCCCTCGGTCGGCATCCTGATCAACATCAGCGAAGACCATATCGATCGCCACGGCACGCTGGAGCATTACGCCGCGGTCAAGGAACGGCTGGTCGCGGGCGTGCAGCAGGGCGGCACCGCGATCGTCGGCGTCGATGATGGCTGGTGCCGCGACATCGCCGACCGGCTCGATCGCGCCGGCAAGCGCGTGGTGCGCATCTCGGTGAGGAACCCGCTGCCCGACGGCCTCTATGTCGAGCACGAGACCATCGTGCGCGCCTCGGGCGCGGCGCGCAGCGAGATCGCGCGCCTCGGCGGCATCGGTTCGCTGCGCGGCCAGCACAATGCGCAGAACGCCGCCTGCGCCTCGGCCTGCGCGCTGGCGATGGGGATCGCGACCGATGTGTTGCAGAACGCCCTGCGCAGCTTCCCGGGCCTCGCGCATCGCATGGAGCAGGTCGGCCGCCGCGGCAACGTGCTGTTCGTCAACGACTCCAAGGGCACCAACGCGGATGCTGCCGCGCACGCGTTGTCGTCGTTCGCCGACATCTACTGGATCGCCGGCGGCAAGCCGAAGGCCGGCGGCATCACGGGCCTCACCGAATATTTTCCGCGCATCCGCAAGGCCTATCTGATCGGCGAGGCGGCGGCCGAATTCTCCGGGACGCTCGGCGACCGCGTCGCGCACGAAATGTCCGGCACGCTCGACGTCGCGATCGCCAGCGCCGCGCGCGATGCCGAGGCGTCGGGGCTTGCCGAGGCGGTCGTGCTGCTGTCGCCCGCCTGCGCCTCGTTCGACCAGTACCGCAATTTCGAAATCCGCGGCACTGCCTTCCGCGACATCGTCCAGGCGCTGCCGGGTGTGAAGCCGGTGGTGTGACGACTGATTGTAGAATCGCAGGTTGGGTAGAGCGCAGCGAAACCCATCAGACCGCGCCACACATTCATCGTCGTCCTGGCGAAAGCCAGGACCCATTACCCCAAATCTCAATTGTTGCGCGACGCTGGGGCCGCCATCCTTTTCATCATTGAATGCGGTGGTTATAGGTCCTGGCTTTCGCCAGGACGACGGCTGTGTGAGGCGACCGCATGCCCGGATGGCGACACCGGAGGCGTCGCGAGCCCCCAACCTACCTCCCTCAAAAGTTACCCAACCCGTTAACCCCTTGGAAACCATCCTGCGCCACGAATGGACGTTATCTCTGCCATCTGGGGACGCCCATGCTCGCCCGTGACCAACGCACCCCGTTCTCGGACTGGTGGTGGACCGTCGACAAGCTGCTGCTTGTCGCGATCGCCGCGTTGATGCTGGCCGGGGTCATCCTGTCGCTGGCGGCGAGCCCGCCGGTCGCGGCCCGGATCGGGCTCGATCCGTTCCACTTCTTCAACCGCCACGTCATGTTCCTGGCGCCGTCGCTGATCGTGCTGATCGGGGTGTCGTTCATGACGCCGCGGCAGATCCGGCGCACCGCGCTGATCGTGTTCGCGGTCTCGATCGTGTTGATAGTGCTCACGCTCTTGATCGGGCCCGAGGTCAAGGGCTCGCGACGCTGGATCACGCTGCTCGGCGTCAACATCCAGGCCTCCGAAGCCGCCAAGCCCGCCTTCGTCATCGTCGCGGCCTGGCTGTTTGCGGAATCGACCAAGCGGCCGGAGATGCCGGCGACCTCGATGGCGCTGGTGCTGTTGATGATGCTGGTCACGCTGCTGGTGATGGAGCCAGATTTCGGCCAGACCATGCTGATCCTCACCGTGTGGGGCGCGCTGTTCTTCATCGCGGGCATGCGGATGATCTGGGTGTTCGGGCTCGCCGGCGCTGCCGGCGCCGGCCTGTTCGGTGCGTATTTGCTGGTGCCGCACGTCGCCGGCCGCATCAAGCGCTTCATGAATCCCGCCTCCGGCGACACCTTCCAGGTCGACACCGCGATGGAAGCGTTCTGGAATGGCGGCTGGTTCGGGCTCGGGCCGGGCGAGGGCATCGCCAAGCGCAGCCTGCCGGACAGCCACACCGACTTCGTGTTCGCGGTGGCGGCGGAAGAATTCGGCATCATCCTCTGCCTGATGCTGGTCGCGCTGTTCGGCTTCATCGTGATCCGCACGCTGACCCGCGCCTATGCCACCGAGGACATGTTCTCGCGCTTTGCGGCATCGGGGCTCGCGATCCTGTTCGGCGTGCAGGCGACCATCAACATGGCGGTCAACCTGCAACTGATCCCGGCCAAGGGCATGACGCTGCCGTTCATCTCCTATGGCGGCTCCTCGTTCGTCTCGCTCGCCTATGGCGTCGGCATGATGCTGGCGCTGACGCGGCAGCGGCCGCGCACCGAGATCGAATCGATGGAAGGCGCCAGCGCCCGGCGCGCCTACGCGTAGGTGACTGTGACGGCGGTGTCGGTTATCTGGAAGCCATGTACTTGCACGATATGGACAACGCGCCCCTGATTCTGCTGGCGGCCGGTGGCACCGGCGGCCATTTGTTCCCGGCCGAAGCGCTCGCCGTGGAACTGATCAGACGCGGCCTGCGGGTGCGGCTTGCGACCGACGGCCGCGCGCTGCGCTACTCCGGCCTGTTCGGCAGGGAGAGCATCGAGCTCGTGCCGAGCGCGACCGTGCGCAGCCGCAACCCGATCTCGCTGGCGCGGACCGTGCTGATGCTCGGCTACGGCACGCTGGTCGCCGCCAATGTGGTGCGCCGGCTGAAGCCGTCGGCCGTCGTCGGCTTCGGCGGTTACCCGACCTTGCCGCCGCTGATGGCGGCGCGGATGCTCGGTGTCCCCGGCATCATTCACGATGCCAATGCGGTGCTCGGCCGCGCCAACCGATTCCTCTCCGGCCGCGTCAACGCGATCGCGACCTCGCTGCCCGGCGTGCTCGACCGCGATCCCGCGCTCGCCGGCAAGGCCACCACCGTCGGGACGCCGATGCGGCCGGCGATCCTCGCCGCCGCCGCGGTGAAATACACCCCGCCCGAGGTGGATGGGCCGCTGCGCCTGCTCGTCGTCGGCGGCAGCCAGGGCGCGCGGGTGATGAGCGACATCGTGCCGCCAGCGATCGAGCAGCTCGCGCCCGCGCTGTGGAGCCGGCTGATCATCACCCAGCAGGTGCGCGAAGAGGACATGGATCGGGTGCGCGCGGTCTACGACCGGCTCAAGGTCAATGCCGAGCTGGCGCCGTTCTTCGCCGATTTGCCGGCGCGGCTGGCTTCGAGCCAGCTCGTGATCTCGCGCTCCGGGGCCGGCACGGTGGCCGAGCTCGCCGCGATCGGCCGGCCCTCGATCCTGGTTCCGCTGCCGGGCGCGATCGATCAGGACCAGTTCGCCAATGCCGGCGTGCTGTCGCAGGCGAACGGCGCGCTCCGCATCACGCAGGGCGACTTCACGTCGGAACGGCTCGCGGCCGAGATCTCGGCCTTCGCCGCCGAGCCCGAGAGACTGACCGCGATGGCGGACGCCGCGCGCAGCGTCGGCCGGCTCGATGCTGCCGAGCGGCTGGCCGATCTGGTTGCCAAGGTGGCCGGGATTTGATGCGCCAATCCGGCAGGACGCCGGGGGAGACTAGATGATGACGGGTCTTTTGATTCACTCCGTCTCGGAATTCTCGGACCTGATCCTCGAAGCGCTGCGCCTTTCGGATGCGCAAGACATCGTCGAGATCGGTGCGGAGCATGGCGGCATGTCGGCGCTGCTCGCCGATCACTGCCGGGCCCGCGGCGGTCAGCTCACCAGCATCGATCCGGCGCCGAAGCGCGAATTCCTCGACTGGGTGAATGCCAATCCGGATGTGCGTCACCTGGCGAAGACGAGCCTCGATGCATTCGGCGACCTGGATGCCGCCGACGCCTGGATCGTCGATGGCGACCACAACTGGTACACCGTGTATCACGAGCTCCGGCAGATCGAGGCGATCAGCCGCCGCGCCGGCAAGCCGGTTCTGGTCTTCCTCCACGATGTCGGCTGGCCCTGCGGGCGGCGCGACATGTATTACGCGCCCGGCCAGATTCCCGCCGAGTTTCGTCACCCACACAGTTTCGACGCCGGCGCCACGCTGGATCGCCCGGTGCTGGTCGAGGGGCGTGGATTTCGCGGCGCGGGTTTCGCCGCATTCGCGAACGTTGCCGGCGGTGCGCGCAACGGCGTGATGACCGCGATCGATGACTTCCTGGCGGAACAGCTGGCGCAGGGCAGGGAGTTCGGCTTCGCCGAGATCCCCGCCGTGTTCGGCCTCGGGGTGTTGTTCGACATGAACGCCAGCTGGAGCGCGCAGCTTGCCGAGCTCGTGCTGCCCTATCACCAGAACAAGCTGCTGCGTGCGCTCGAGACCAACCGGCTACGCAACTATCTTCGCGTCATCGACATGCAGGATGAGTTCGCGGCGCGCGCTGTGCGGTCGGGAGCGGCGTAGCCGCCGGGCCCGGATGGAGATGTCCGTGACGTCAGATCACCAGCACCGGCCGGCAGCTGACAACAGCGACATTTCCGCGGCTGCGGGGTGGAAAAAGCCCTTGTCACGCATGGGAAAAGCGGGGCATCCAGTACCCAGCGCGACCGATGTGAGGCGCACAGGAACGATGATATCAGGAACCGGATCATGAGACTGCCGCGCGAGATCGGACCCATTCACTTCGTCGGGATCGGCGGCATCGGCATGAGCGGGATCGCCGAGGTGCTGATCAATCTCGGCTACACCGTGCAGGGCTCCGACGCGTCCGACAATTACAACCTCGACCGGCTGCGCAAGAAGGGCGCCAAGGTCTCGGTCGGCCACACCGCCGAGAATGTCGATGGCGCCGATGTCGTCGTCGTCTCGACCGCGATCAAGCGCGACAATCCCGAGCTGATGGCGGCCCGGGCGCGGCGCATTCCTGTGGTGCGGCGCGCCGAGATGCTGGCGGAATTGATGCGGCTGAAGAGCTGCGTTGCGATCGCCGGCACCCATGGCAAGACCACCACGACCACGATGGTGGCGACATTGCTCGATGCCGGCGGGCTCGATCCGACTGTGATCAACGGCGGCATCATCAATGCCTACGGCTCCAACGCGCGGCTCGGGGCCGGCGACTGGATGGTGGTCGAGGCCGACGAGAGCGACGGCACCTTCCTGAAGCTGCCGTCCGATGTCGTCATCGTCACCAATATCGATCCCGAGCATCTCGATCACTTCAAGACCTTCGAGGCGATCCAGGACGCGTTCCGCAATTTCGTCGAGAACGTTCCGTTCTACGGCTTTGCCGTGATGTGCACCGATCATCCCGTGGTGCAGACTCTGGTCGGCAAGATCGAGGACTGCCGCATCATCACCTACGGGCAGAATCCGCAGGCCGATGCGCAGCTCCTGGATCTGACGCCGATGGGCGGCGGCTCGAAGTTCAAGGTCGCGATCCGCAATCGCCAGTCGGGTACGACGCACGAGATCGCGGACATCATGCTGCCGATGCCGGGGCGCCACAACGCGTCGAACGCGACGGCGGCGATCGCGGTCGCGCATCAGCTCGGCGTGTCCGACGACGTGATCCGCCAGGCCATGGCCGGCTTCGGCGGCGTCAAGCGGCGCTTCACCAAGACCGGCGAGTGGAACGGCATCACCGTGATCGACGATTACGGTCATCATCCGGTCGAGATCGCGGCCGTGCTGAAGGCGGCGCGGGAATCCACCAACGGCAAGATCGTCGCCGTGGTGCAGCCGCATCGCTACACCCGCCTGCAATCCTTGTTCGAGGAATTCTGCACCTGCTTCAACGATGCCGATGCGGTCGTGGTCGCCGAGGTCTATCCGGCCGGCGAGGCGCCGATCGTAGGCATCGACCGCGATCATTTCGCCGCCGGCCTGCGTGCCCACGGCCATCGCAACGTTGTCCCGCTGCCTAATGCGGGCGAGCTCGCGAAGATCGTGCACGGCATTGCCAAGTCCGGCGACCTCGTCGTCTGCCTCGGCGCCGGCAACATCACGCAATGGGCCTACGCACTGCCCGGCGAATTGAAGGCGCTGGGGTGATGGAGGCCTCGTATCTCACCACGTCATGGCCGGGCTTGTCCCGGCCATCCACGTCTTCACTGCACTATCGTGTCGTACAGGTCTTCCCAGTTCGGATTCGCTGCGATGATCTTGCGGATCTTCCAAGCGCGCGGCCAATGCTTGATGGTGTGTTCGCGCTGGATGGCGGTACGGATGTCGTCAAATTGCTCAAAATAGACCAGCCGCTTCAGTCCGTATCGCTTGGTGAAGCCATCGACGAAGCCGGAACGATGCTCGAATATCCGGCGGACGAGATCGCTCGTTACCCCGACGTAGAGCACACCGTTCGGACGGTTGGTCAGAAAGTAGACGTATCCACCTGCCATGTGGAGATACTGCAAGACGTGGATGGCCGGGACAAGCCCGGCCATGACGGATGGAGAGGTCACGTATGACCTTCCCCGACATCACGCTCGACCTGAAAGCCGCGATGCCGGAGCTGCGCGGGCGGCTGCTGGCGAACCAGTCACTGGCGGAGCTGACCTGGTTTCGTGTCGGCGGTCCGGCGCAGGTCCTGTTCACGCCGGCCGATGAGGATGATCTCGCCTATTTCCTGAAGCACCTGCCGCAGGAGTTGCCGGTCTATGTCGTCGGCGTCGGCTCCAATCTGATCGTGCGCGACGGCGGCATGCCGGGTGTCGTGATCCGGCTGGCGCCGCGTGCCTTTGGCGAGACCAGCGCAGCCGGCGATGTCGTCACCGCCGGCGCCGCGGCGCTCGACAAGCGCGTCGCCGAGACGGCGGCAGCGGCTGACATCGGCGGCATGGAATTCTTCTTCGGCATTCCCGGCACGGTCGGCGGCGCGCTGCGCATGAACGCCGGCGCCAATGGCGGCGAGACCAAGGACGTGCTGGTGGAGGCCACCGGTATCGGCCGCGACGGCACGAAGCATAGGTTCAGCAATGCCGACATGAAGTTCGTCTATCGCAACTCTGGCGTCGATCCGTCGATCGTGTTCACCTCGGCGCGCTTTCGCGGCAGGATCACCGATGCCGAGACGATCCGCGCCCGCATGAATGAAGTGCAGGCCCATCGCGAGACCGCGCAGCCGATACGCGAGAAGACCGGCGGCTCGACCTTCAAGAATCCGCCCGGCAACAGCGCCTGGAAGTTGATCGACGCCGCCGGTTGCCGCGGCCTCAAGGTCGGCGGCGCGCAGGTGTCGGAGATGCACTGCAATTTCCTGATCAACACCGGCAACGCCACCGGGCATGACATCGAGATGCTCGGCGAGACGGTCCGCGAACGGGTCAGGCAGACCAGCGGAATTGAGCTGCACTGGGAAATCAAGCGGATCGGGAAGAGCTGATGCAGGTGACCATTCTGTTCGGCGGCACCAACAAGGAGCGGCTGGTCTCGGTGGCGAGCGCGCAGGCGCTGCACCGCGCACTGCCCGACGCTGACCTCTGGTTCTGGGACGTCGACGACACCGTGCATGCGGTGACGCCGGAACGGCTGCTCGGCCACACGCGGCCCTTCGAGATTGACTTCAAGCCCGACGGTCGCGGCATCGCGCTTGATCAGGCACTCGACAGAGCAGGCGCCGAGCAGCGCGTGCTGGTGCTCGGCCTGCACGGTGGCCGCGCCGAGAACGGCGAATTGCAGGCGATGTGCGAGATGCGCGGCGTCGCGTTCACCGGCTCCGGCTCGGCGTCGTCGCATTTGGCGTTCGACAAGCCACAGGCCAAGCGCTTCGCCGCGATCGCGGGCCTCAACGCGCCGCAGGGCATCACTGTCGACGAGATCGACGATGCCTTCGCAAAGCACGGCAGGCTGATCGCAAAACCCGCAAAGGACGGATCGAGCTACGGGCTGATCTTCGTCAACGCGAAACAGGACCTCGTCGCGGTCCGCAATGCGGCGAAGCATGAAGACTATTTGATCGAGCCGTTCGTGTCGGGCGTGGAGGCGACCTGCGGCGTGCTGGAGCAATCCGACGGCACGGTGTTCGCGCTGCCGCCGATCGAGATCGTGCCAGCAGAGGGGGGCTTCGATTACACAGCCAAATACCTCCTGAAGTCGACCCAGGAGATCTGCCCCGGCCGCTTCGCGCCCGAGGTCAGCGCCGCGATCATGGACCATGCGTTGCGGGCGCACCGCGCATTGTCCTGCTCCGGATACTCGCGCAGCGATTTCATCGTGTCGGCCAATGGCCCGGTCTACCTCGAGACCAACACGCTGCCCGGCCTCACCGCGGCATCGCTGTACCCTAAGGCCTTGAAAGCACAGGGCATCGCCTTTGCCGACTTCCTGGCCGACCAGATTGAGCTCGGCCGCCGCCGCGCCAGGAGTTGAGGGCAACCGGGCGGGAACCCGCCCGACTCGGCCGGATGGAACCCGGGCGCTGTTGCTAAAATGCTAACGGGTTCGCGGCAAAGTATTCAGAGCGTTGATCAAAATACACTCCAGGCTGAACTCCTTTACCATTTGTTTACCAGGAAGCCCGAAGGTTAACGCTGGCGGCGCATGTAGCGCTTGGCTGCCGGGGCGTGAGCTGTCGCGGAATACCGCTTCGAGGATCGCAACCAGGGAACAGGGGGCCACTCTAATCCCACCGGTCTAGCCGAGACGTGATTTGTGCCGGGACCCCGCAGGGTTTGCGGGCGCAACATGTGACGAGCTCGTGCAATGGATGGTGCAGGACGCCTCACCCGATCGCTGCGATCGCTGGGGCCTCAAGCTGACCTGAGAGCAGCCGCTATTGGAGCGGCAGTGCTGCTGCGCGAGTATGTCGGCGCCCATCTCGCCCGTCGCCGCCGGCGTCCCGCCAAGCGCCCGCAGATAATCGATCGCGAGCCGCCGAACCGCTACATCCTGCTGGTCGAACGCTACCTGCCGCGCCGCATCGGCCTGGTCGCGACGCTCGCGATCCTGTTCGGCAGCCTGGGCTTCGGCATCGTCAGGGGCGGCCATCTCGAGGAGTTCACCACCGCGCTCAGCGACACCCGCAACGCGCTGGCCAATTCCGCGGGCTTCCGCATCACCACCGTCGGCATCAACGGCCGCAAGCAGCTGAGCCAGGACGAGGTGCTTGCGATCGGCGGCGTCAATGGCCGCTCCTCGCTGTTGTTTCTCGACGCCGATACCGTGCGCGCCAAGCTGAAGACCAATCCCTGGATCGCCGACGCCACGATCCTCAAGCTCTATCCGGGCCGGCTGCAGATCGACATCGTCGAGCGCACCGCCTTCGCGCTGTGGCAGCAGAACGGCCGCCTGTCGGTGATTGCCTCCGACGGCGCGGTGCTCGAGCCCTATGTCTCGCGCCGCTTCCTCAACCTGCCGCTGGTGGTGGGCAAGGGCGCCGATACGCGGGCTCAGGACTTCCTGGCGCTGCTCGACCGTTATCCGCAGGTGCGCTCGGTGACCAAGGCTGCGATCTTCGTCGGCGAGCGGCGTTGGAACCTGCGCCTCAAGGACGGCCTCGACGTCCGCTTGCCGGAGAACGATGTCGGCAACGCGCTGGCCGCGCTCTCCAGGCTCGACAAGGACGAGAAGCTGTTCTCGCGCGACATCGTCGCCGTCGACATGCGCCTGCCCGATCGGCTGATCGTGCAATTGTCCGAGGAAGCCGGCAAGGCGCGCGACGAGCTGTTCAAGGACAAGAAGTCCAAGAAGAAGCCGGGTGACTCCGCATGACCGGCCTCGATCGCAATTTGACCCCGAAGACCCGCCCGATGCAGAAGCGCACCGCGATGGTGGCTTCGCTCGACGTCGGCTCCAGCAAGATCGCCTGCATGATCGCGCGGCTCAAGCCGTCGCCGCCGAACGAGGCGCTGCGCGGCCGCACCCATGCGGTCGAACTGATCGGTTACAGCCAGATCCAGTCGCGCGGCGTCAAGGCCGGCTCCGTCGTCGATCTCGCCGAATGCGAGAAGGCGGTGCGCCATGCCGTGGCGCTGGCCGAGCGCATGGCGAAGGTCCGTGTCGAATCCGTCCTGCTGTCGGTCTCCGGCGGCCGGCTGCATGGCCAGCTGGTTGAAGCCGCGGCCGATATCCGCGGCGGCTCGGTGACCGCGGACGATATCAGCCGCGTCACCTCGGCGGGCATGCGCCACGCCGCCGGCGCCGGCCGCACCGTGTTGCACGCGCTGCCGGTCGGCTACGCGCTCGACGGCGTCAAGGGCATCCGCGATCCCAGAGGCATGGTGGCGCGCCAGTTCGGCGTCGACATGAACGTGGTGACGTCGGATGCGACGGTTGCCAAGAACCTGATGCTGGTGGTCGAGCGCTGCCATCTCAACGTCGAAGCCATGGCGTCGAGCCCCTATGTCGCGGGCCTGTCGGTGCTGACCGATGACGAAGCCGATCTCGGCGCTGCCGTCGTCGAGATGGGCGCGGGATCGACGACGATCGCGACCTATTCCGGTGGCCGCCTCGTCCACGCATCCGGATTTGCGCTCGGCGGGCAACACATCACGATGGATCTTGCGCGCGGCATCGGCGCGTGCATTGCGGATGCCGAGCGAATCAAGACTTTATACGGCACGGTGCTGACCGGCGGTTCGGACTCGCGCGAGCTGATGTCCGTTCCCACTGCAGGCGATGATCGGGAGACTCCGCAAATCGTGTCCCGCGCCACGATCGCGAACATTGTCCGGCATCGCGCCGAGGAGATTTTCGAAATGGTCCGTGACCGGCTCGCGGATTCCCCCTTTGCGGCAGAGCCGAGGGCGCGCGTCGTATTGAGCGGCGGCGCGTCGCAGCTCACCGGCACCGTCGAGCTTGCCACCCGCATCCTGAACCGTCAGGTCCGCATCGGCCGCCCGCTCGGCTTCGGCCGGCTGCCGAACGAGGCGAAGGGCGCCTCGTTCTCGGTGCCGACGGGCCTGTTGGTCTATCCGCAATACGCACATCTTGAACATGTCGAACCGCGGCGCACGCGGCAGCTCAGGACAGGGACAGACGGTTACTTCGGAAAGGTCGGACGATGGCTTCGCGAGGGCTTCTGATGACCACACCCCGGCTCATTGCATTTTCACCAGCTCCTGCGGCCAGCGGCCGGGACGAACCAACGCGCGCATAATCGAGAGAGGCAACCATGGCACTCAATCTGACACCCCCTGACATCAGCGAGCTGAAACCGCGGATCACCGTCTTCGGCGTCGGCGGCGCGGGTGGTAATGCCGTCAACAACATGATCACCGCCGGGTTGCAGGGCGTCGACTTCGTCGTCGCCAACACCGACGCGCAGGCGCTGACCATGTCGAAGGCGCAGCGCATCATCCAGATGGGCACCCAGGTCACCCAGGGCCTCGGCGCCGGATCGCAGCCCGATGTCGGTGCTGCGGCCGCGCAGGAGGTCATGGACGAGCTGCGTGATCACCTGACCGGCGCCAACATGGTGTTCGTCACCGCCGGCATGGGTGGCGGCACCGGCACCGGGGCTGCGCCCGTGATCGCCAAGGCTGCCCGCGAGATGGGAATCCTCACCGTCGGCGTGGTGACGAAGCCGTTCCACTTCGAGGGTCAGCGCCGGATGCGCACCGCCGAGCACGGCATTTCCGAGCTCCACAAGGTGGTCGACACGCTGCTGATCATCCCGAACCAGAACCTGTTCCGGGTCGCCAACGAGAAGACCACCTTCGCCGACGCCTTCGCGATGGCGGACCAGGTGCTGTACTCGGGCGTCGCCTGCATCACCGACCTGATGGTCAAGGAAGGCCTGATCAACCTCGACTTCGCCGACGTCCGCGCCGTGATGCGGGAAATGGGCAAGGCGATGATGGGCACCGGCGAGGCCACCGGCGAGAAGCGCGCGCTGACCGCTGCCGAAGCTGCGATCGCCAACCCGTTGATCGACGATAGCTCGATGAAGGGCGCCCGCGGCCTGTTGATCTCGATCACAGGCGGCAAGGACCTCACTTTGTTCGAGGTCGACGAAGCCGCAACCCGCATCCGCGAAGAGGTCGATGCCGACGCCAACATCATCGTCGGCGCCACCTTCGACGAATCGCTCGACGGCGTCATTCGCGTCTCGGTGGTCGCAACCGGTATCGAGCAGGCCGCGATCGCTTCCCGTGCCCAGGCTCCGGCGCAGCAGCCGGGCGGCTCGCCCGAGAGCCGGCTGGCCGATCTGACCGCTCGCCTGCGTGCCGACAATCAGCGGATGGCCGAGCGCGCCCAAAAGCTGGAACCGCCGACGGGCGTGACGGTTGCTCCGATCGCTGCTCCCGCCGCACCCCAGCAGCGGCCGGCCGTCGAGCGCGCCGCGCTGGCGGCAATCGCTGCCGCGGTCGCCCCGGACAGCGCACCGGCTCAAGCGCCGATGCAGCCGGGGTCCTACGGTGACGTCACCGTGCGGCCGATCGCCCAGAAGCCGACGCTGTTCCCGGACCACGAGGCGGCCCGCGCCGAACAGCACGAGCCGATGCCGCCCGAGACCTTCATCCCGAAGGCGGCGGAGCGGTCGCCGGTCCGTGCCCCGCGGATGCCGAAGTTCGAGGATCTGCCGATGCCGGCGCAGGCCGAGATCCGCCAGGCCAGCGGTGACGGCGAGGCGGAACACCCGCAGAAGACCCGGCTGTCGCTGCTGCAGCGGCTGGCCAATGTCGGCCTCGGCCGCCGCGACGAAGAGACCGAGCCGCCGATCGCGGCCCGTGCCTCCGGTCCGGCGATGCCGACGATGCCGCCGCTGCCCGACCGCAAGCCGGCCCGCAGCGTCGCCCAACAGATTTCGGCGAACGAATCGCCGGTATCGGAATATGCGAAGCGCCCGGCACCGCAGGGATTGGACGCCCATGGCCGCCAAGCGCCTGTTGCCCCGGCGCCACAGGGTGACGACCATCTTGATATCCCGGCCTTCCTGCGCCGGCAGGCAAACTGAAGTTTGTTACAACCTTGGCGACGAAGAAGGCCTCGGCGGGGAACCGCCGGGGCCTTCTCCTTTTGGCGGGCAGGCGGTTGCATCGGGTAAACAAGCAGCTGATTTTAAATGATTAATTATTATTTCGGTGGTCAGATGGCCACTCGCCGAAGGCCGTTTTCGCTGCCGCAATTTGGTTAACCTTGGGCGCGAATACGGCGGAGATGGGGTAACAATCGGTAAAGAAGCGTGAGTTGGCGCGGTTTGGGGCTGTGACTATGGTCTGCCGGGACTTGGGGAGCTCATGCGAGTCGGCCTTGGGGAAGTTTGGCCACTTGATGTTGAGCGAAGTCGGGTAGTGGGCATTATCGAATGAAGTTCAGCCGTCAGACAACGCTTCGGTCGCAAGCCACCGTGACTGGCGTAGGCGTTCATTCCGGTCTTCCTGTCAGTCTCACGCTGGGACCTGCACCCGTCGATGCGGGTTTTATTTTTGTCCGCACCGGTCTCGACGGTGCCGACCGCGAAGTTACCGCCACCGCCGACGCTGTGATCGCAACCGAGTTCGCGACGGTGCTGGGTGACCGCGAAGGTCCGCTGGTCTCGACCGCGGAGCATGTCCTTGCCGCGCTGCGCGGCATGGGCGTCGACAACGCCACGATCGAAGTCGACGGTGCGGAAGTTCCGATCATGGACGGCAGCGCTGCGGCGTTCGTCGCAGCCATCGATCAGGCCGGCATTGTGACCCAGCCCGCCGTCCGCCGCTTCATCCAGGTGCTGAAGCCGGTGCAGGTCAAGATCGGCGATGCGATGGGCGAGCTGCGTCCGTTCGCCGGCGGGTTCCGCGCCGAAGTCGAAATCAATTTCGCCAACAAGGTGATCGGTCACCAGACCTACTCCTTCGATCTGTCGCCGGAAGGCTTCCGCCGCGAAGTCGCGCGGGCCCGTACCTTCGGCTGCATGAATGATGTGGCGCGGCTGTGGGGCGCTGGCTTCGCGCTCGGCGCCTCCTTCGACAACACGGTGGTGTTCGACGAGGCCCGCCTGCTCAACGCCGAGGGGCTGCGCTACGCCAACGAATGCGCCCGTCACAAGGTGCTCGACGTGATCGGCGATCTCGCGCTGGCCGGCCTGCCGTTGCTCGGCAGCTACCGTTCGGTCCGCGGCGGCCACAAGCTCAACAACGCGGTGCTGAAGGCGCTGCTCGCCGACCGCAGCGCCTGGCGCGTGGTCGAATCGGAAACCGCCCGGCGGCCGGTCCGCGGCCATGTCGAGGCCGGTGCCAGCGCGGTGGGCGGCCTCGTCGCCCCGGCCTACGGACCGGACGTGTCCTGATCGCCCAGGTCCTGATCGCCTAGGTCCTGATCGCCTAGCCGGTCAGCCCGATTTCCGTAATAACCACAGCAGGCTGTGAGCTTCGCCGGGTCGCCTTATTCCCGGCGGATTGGCTCCCTATTCGGTTGGTCGACGGTCATTTTTCGGTTAAACAGGCCCGCGGTTGCCTTGATACGGCGCCAAAGGCGCGAGAGATATTGCATCCATGATCGCGGTTCATGGGTGGAGTGGGGTCGCCGTTAACCGCATCAAAGGCGTCAGGTTTTACAATCCATGTCGGCAATGCGTATGGCGCTCGAACCACGCTCCTCTTCTGACGTCTCCGGCCTGACCAAGGCTGCGCGCACGCTGCGTTTCGCGGCGGGCTTGATCGTGCTGGCACTGCCGCTGAGCGGCTGCGGCACCGGCGCGCTGTGGGACAAGTTCATGGCCAAGGACGACACGTTCGTCGATGAGCCCGCGGACAAGCTCTACAATGAGGGCTTGTACATGATGAACGAGAAGAAGGACCTGAAGGCCGCTTCGAAGAAATTCGAGGAAGTCGACCGTCAGCATCCTTATTCGGACTGGGCGCGCAAATCGCTCCTGATGTCGGCCTATTCGTACTATCAGGCGGGCGACTACGACAGCTGCATCGGCTCCGCCACTCGCTACGTGACGCTGCATCCCGGCAGCCCGGACGCGTCCTATGCCCAGTACCTGATCGCGGCATCGCATTTCGACCAGATCCCGGACATCTCGCGCGACCAGAGCCGCACCGAGAAGGCGATCGCGGCGCTCGAAGAGGTGGTGCGCAAATATCCGACCTCCGAATACGCCACCCAGGCCAAGAACAAGATCCAGGCCGCGCGCGACCAGCTCGCCGGCAAGGAGATGGCGGTCGGGCGCTATTACATCGAGAAGCGCGACTTCACCGCCGCGATCAACCGCTTCAAGACCGTGGTCACCCAGTACCAGACCACACGCCACGTCGAAGAGGCGCTCTACCGGCTGACCGAGGCCTATATGGCGATCGGCATCGCCGGCGAGGCGCAGACCGCGGCCGCGGTGCTCGGCCACAATTTTCCGGACAGCCGCTGGTACAAGGACGCATATAATCTAGTAAAGTCCGGCGGTCTCGAGCCGAGCGAGAATCAGGGATCCTGGATCAGCAGGACCTTCAAGAAGATAGGTCTCGGCTAGGAATTGTCCTCGCATGCTGGCCCGTCTGTCGATCCGTGACATCGTCCTGATCGAACGGCTCGATATCGAATTTTCCCGTGGCCTGGCGGTGCTGACCGGCGAAACCGGCGCCGGCAAATCCATCCTGCTTGATGCCTTTGCGCTGGCGCTCGGCGGCCGCGGCGATGCCGGGCTGGTGCGCCATGGCGCCGAGCAGGGCCAGGTCACCGCCACGTTCGATGTCCCGAAGGGGCATCCGGCGGCCGGGATCCTCGCCGAGAACGGCCTCGACGACACGAGTTCTGAACAAGGTTGCGAGATGATCCTGCGCCGCGTGCAACTCGCCGACGGCCGCACCCGCGCCTTCATCAACGATCAGGCGATCAGCGTGCAGACCCTGAAAGCGGTCGGCTCTGTTCTGGTCGAGATCCACGGCCAGCACGACGAGCGCGCTTTGGTCGACGCCTCCACCCACCGCCAGCTGCTCGACGCCTTCGCCGGCCACGAGAAGGACGTCGCGGCGCTGGAGGCGCTGTGGGATATCAGGCGGACCGCCAACGCCGGCCTCGAGGAGCATCGCGCCGGCATGGAGCGCGCCGCCCGCGAGGCCGACTATCTGCGCCATGCCTCCCAGGAGCTGAAGACGCTGGCGCCGAAGGAGGGCGAGGAGACCGAGCTCGCCAACCGCCGCACCACCATGATGCAGGGCGAGAAGATCGCGACCGATCTGCGCGAGGCGCAGGAGGCGATCGGCGGCTCGCATTCGCCGGTGTCGGCCCTGTCCGCGGCTGTACGGCGGCTGGAGCGGCGCGCCGCCAATGCGCCGGGATTGATCGAGCCGGCGGTGAAGGCGATCGATATCGCGATCAACGCGCTGGAAGAGGCCGACCAGCATCTCCACGCGGCACTGGCGGCGACCGATTTCGATCCGGCCGAGCTCGAGCGCATCGAGGAGCGGTTGTTCGCGCTGCGCGCCGCCTCGCGCAAATATTCGACGCCGGTCGATCTGCTGGCGGCGCTGGCTGCGCAATACGCTGATGACGTCGCGCTGATCGATGCCGGCGCCGACCAGCTGAAGAAGCTGGAAGCGGCCGCCGCTGAGGCCGACAAGCGCTATGCTGCCGCGGCGGCAAAGCTGTCGGCGGCGCGCGCCAAGGCGGCCGAGAAGCTCAACAAGGCCGTCAATGCCGAGCTCGCGCCGCTCAAGCTCGAGCGTGCGAAATTCATGACCCAGGTCGAGGCCAATGCCGCCGCGCCGGGGCCGCAGGGCATCGACCGCGTCGAGTTCTGGGTCCAGACCAATCCGGGGACCAAGCCGGGGCCGATGATGAAGGTCGCCTCCGGCGGCGAGCTGTCGCGCTTCCTGCTGGCGCTGAAGGTCGTGCTGGCCGATCGCGGCTCGGCGCCGACCCTGGTGTTCGACGAAATCGACACCGGTGTCGGCGGCGCGGTGGCGGACGCGATCGGCTCGCGGCTGGCGCGCCTCGCCGGCAAGGTGCAGGTGATGGCGGTGACGCATGCGCCGCAGGTCGCGGCCCGCGCCAGCCAGCATCTTCTGATCTCCAAGGACGCGCTCGACAAGGGCAAACGCGTCGCCACCCGCGTCAACGCACTCGCCGCCGACCACCGCCGCGAGGAGATCGCACGCATGCTGGCCGGCGCCGAGATCACCGCGGAGGCGAGGGCAGCGGCGGAACGGCTGCTCAGGGCGGCGAGCTAGTTGCGCCCATGGCCACCAAGGCGAAGAAAGCGCTGGTCGACGTCGACAAGCTCACCAAGGCCCAGGCCAAGGTCGAGCACATGCGGCTTTCACTCGAGATCGAGGCGCACAACGAGCGCTACTACCAGAAGGACGCGCCGACCGTATCGGACGCGGCCTACGACGCCCTGCGGCAGCGCCTGGAGGCAATCGAGGCCAGGTTTCCCGATCTCGTCACCAGGGACTCGCCGACGCAGACGGTCGGCGCTGCGCCGGCCCGCGGCTTTGCCAAGGTGCAGCATGTCGTTCCGATGCTGTCGCTCGGCAACGCATTCAGTGACGAGGACGTTACCGAATTCGTCGAACGGATCAGGCGCTTTCTCAAGCTGGATGCCGACCACATTCCGGCGCTGGTCGCCGAACCGAAGATCGATGGCCTGTCCCTCTCGCTGCGCTACGAAAATGGCGAACTGATCCGCGCCGCAACCCGTGGCGACGGCTTCACCGGCGAGGATGTCACCGCCAACGTCCGTACCATCAAGGACATTCCGCACACCCTGAAGGGACGCAACGTTCCGGCAGCCTGCGAAATGCGCGGCGAAGTCTATATGCTCAAGAAGGACTTCCTTGAGCTGAACAAGAAGCAGGCCGCGGCCGACGACACGGTCTTTGCCAATCCGCGCAATTCGGCGGCGGGTTCGCTGCGTCAGAAGGACGTGTCGATCACCGCGTCACGACCGCTGAAATTCTTCGCCTATACATGGGGCGAGATGAGCGAGCCGCCCGCCGACACCCAGCACGGCATGCTGGAGTGGATGGACAAGGCAGGCTTTGTGGTCAATCCGCTGATCACACTCTGCAAGAGTATCGACGACGTCCTGAAATTCTACAACAAGATCGGCGAGCAGCGGGCTTCGCTCGGCTACGACATTGACGGCGTGGTCTACAAGGTCGACCGCCTCGACTGGCAGGAGCGGCTCGGCTTCGTGTCGCGCAGCCCGCGCTGGGCCATCGCACACAAGTTCGCGGCCGAACAGGCAACGACCATTCTCAGGGGCATCGACATCCAGGTGGGGCGCACCGGAGCGATGACGCCGGTCGCGCGGCTCGATCCGGTGACGGTCGGCGGCGTCGTGGTCTCGAACGCGACCCTGCACAACGAGGACTACATCAAGGGCATCGGCAACGACGGCAATCCGATCCGGGATGGCGTCGATCTCCGCGTCGACGACACCGTCGTCGTGCAGCGCGCCGGCGACGTCATCCCCCAGGTCGTCAGCGTCGTTCTGGACAAGCGGCCCAAGAGTGCCAAGCCGTACAAGTTTCCGGACACCTGTCCGGTGTGCGGCAGTCACGCGATTCGCGAGGAGGGCGAGGCGGTGCGCCGCTGCACCGGCGCGCTGATCTGTCCGGCGCAGGCGGTCGAGCGGTTGAAGCATTTCGTGTCGCGCCTTGCCTTCGATATCGATGGTCTCGGCGAGAAGCAGATCCAGGAATTCTACGAGGATGGACTGGTGATGTCGCCGGTCGACATCTTCACCCTTCGCGAGCGCGACAAGCGTTCGACCAGCAAATTGATGGAGCGCGAAGGTTACGGCGAAACCTCGGTGCGCAACCTGTTCGACGCGATTGACGCCCGCCGCAACATCGAACTGCACCGGCTGATCTTTGCGCTCGGCATTCGCCATGTCGGCGAAGGCAATGCCAAGCTGCTGGCGCGGCACTATCACACGATCGAGAGTTTCCGTGAGGCGATGCTGGCCGCCGCCAAGGGCAGCACGGACGAGGAGAACACCACCGAAGCCTACCAGGACCTCAACGATATCGATGGCATCGGCGAGATCGTCGCCGATGCGGTGGTCGAATTCTTTGCCGAGCCGCGCAACGTCAAGGCGCTCGGTGAGCTGTTGCACCAGATCGAAGTGAAGCCCGCCGAGCAGCCGCGCAAGAGCTCGCCGGTCTCGGACAAGACCGTGGTGTTCACGGGGTCGCTGACGAAATTCACCCGTGACGAAGCCAAGGCGATGGCCGAACGTCTCGGCGCCAAGGTCGCGGGCTCGGTGTCAAAAAAGACGGATTACGTCGTCGCCGGCGAAGACGCCGGCTCGAAGCTGACCAAGGCGCGCGAGCTCGGCGTTGCGGTGCTGACCGAAGACGAGTGGCTGAAGCTGATCGAGGAGTGAGGCGCGCGCAGTAGCGCCGCGTTCTCCACTGTCGTCCTCCGCGAAAGCGGGGGACCCAGTATTCCAGAGACAGTCATTGTTGGGCCGATAGGCCGCGGCGTACTGGATCCCCCGCATGCGCGGGGGATGACGAGGTGAGGGTGATGCACCCCTCACATCATCCCCTGCTCGTCCTCCTCGGCCTGCGCGATCAGCTCTTCGCTCACCACCACGTTCCGCCGCGGCACGACGAAGATCATGGTGCAGGCGCAGGCGAGCGAGATCGCGAAGAGCGCCGAGGTCAGCGGCAACGTCGTGGTCGAGTGGCCGCCGAGATAGGCGCCGAACTGCGAGATCAGCGAACCGATGCCCTGCTGCAGGAAGCCCATGGCGCCGGAGGCGGTGCCGGCGGCCTCGGGGCGGATGCTGATGGCGCCGGCGGCCGAATTGGCCATCACGAAGGCATTGGCGACCATCACGATCATCTGGGTGCCGAACAGCCAGAGCGGCGCCTGGTTCAGCCCGGCGAAACTCCAGATCAGGTTCAAAAGACTGCCGCCGACCTGCAGCGCGAGCCCGAACCAGATCAGCTTCTCCAGCGAGTGCCGCGGCGCAAAGCGCACGCAGAGCAGATTGCCGACGAAGTAGCCGAATCCCGTCATCGCGAACCACGCGCCATATTCGGCGCTGCTGCGGCCCATCTGGGTCACCACGATGTAGGGACCGCCGCCGGCGAAGGCGAAGATGATCTGCGAGGCCAGCACCTGGCACAGCAGATAGCCGACGAAGGCGCGGCTTCGCATCAGCCTGCCGAGGTCGCCGCGGAAGCTGGAGCTGTCGGTGCGGTCGCGGCGGGTTTCAGGCAGCGCGAGCGCAATGAAGATCGTGACGGTCAGCGACGCCCCGGTGATGAGATAGAGGATCGCGCGCCAGCCGAATGTGGTCTCCAAAAGACCGCCGGTCAGCGGGCTCACCATCTGCGCGATCATCAGCGCGGCGACGACAAGGCTGATCATGGCGCCGACCCGCTCGCGCGGATAGAGATCGCGGATGATGGCGCGGCTGATCACCATGCCGCTGGCGCCGCCAAGCGCCTGGAAGAAGCGCGCGGCGATCAGTTGCGGCAGGGTCTCCGCGAACACCGAGCCGATGCCGGCCACCACCATCAGGCCGAGGCCTGCGAGCAGCACAGGGCGGCGGCCGAACTTGTCGGACAGCGGTCCCATGATCAGCTGCGAGAGCGCGATGCCGACCATATAGAGCGACACGGTCATCTGCGCGACCCCGATGTCGCGGCCGAACGTGGTCGCCAGCACCGGCAGCGCCGGAACCAGCATGTAGAGCGAGATCGGCGCGACGCCCGTCATCACGACGAGCATCAGCAGCATGACCTTCGATGTCGCGATGTTGTTGTCTTTGGTGTTGCCTTGGGCCGCGCCGGGCGGCTTGCCCATCACGCCGTGCATTCAGGTCCGATCCAGCATTGTGGAACGACTGTAGCGTGCCCGTTCGCGCGGAATACGGGTGTTTCGACATACGCCCATGCATTTCGGGCGGCGAAGCGATGATGTTTCGTCTCGCGCAACAAGCGCGGCTGTCGTCCTCCGCGAAAGCGGGGGACCCAGTATTCCAGAGGCAGGCGTGTTTGAACCGATGGGCCGCGGCGTACTGGATCCCCCGCTTTCGGGGGGATGACACCGAGTGTGAGGAGCGGGGAACGCTAAACTCGACGCTGCTACTTCAGCGCCGCCGTCGCCTCGTCGAGCCACAGCTTGGTGGCATTGTCGTCGAGATGCGGACGCACCACGCGGGCGACGCGGGCGTGGTAGTCGTTGAGCCAGCTCAACTCGCCTGCGCTCAGCATGCTGACCTCGATCAGGCGGCGATCGATCGGCGCCAGGGTCAGCGTCTCGAATGCGTTGACCGGCTTCTCGGCGCCGGCGATGTCGGTGCCGATCACCAGCTCGAGGTTCTCGATCCTGATGCCGTAGGCGTCGGTCTTGTAGTAGCCGGGCTCGTTGGACAGGATCATGCCGCGCTTCAGCGGCGTGGTGCCGAGCTTGGAGATCCGCGCCGGCCCCTCATGGACGCTGAGATAGCTGCCGACGCCGTGGCCGGTGCCGTGCTCGAAATCGATCCCGGCCTGCCAGAGATGTTGCCGCGCGAAGCTGTCGAGCTGCGCGCCGGTGGTGCCGTCGGGGAAGATCGCGCGGGCGATCGCGATATGGCCGCGCAGCACGCGGGTGAAGCGGTCCCGCATCTCGTCGGTCGGCTTGCCGATGGCGATGGTGCGGGTGACGTCGGTGGTGCCGTCCTCATATTGCGCGCCGGAATCGATCAGCAGGAGGTCGCCGGGCTCGATGCGGCGGTTGCTCTTGCGCGTCACGCGATAATGCACGATGGCGCCATTCGGTCCGGTGCCGGCGATGGTCGGGAACGAGACATCCTTGAGCGCGCCGGTCTGGCGGCGGAAGGTCTCCAGCGCCTCGACGGTGTCGATCTCGGTGAGGTGGCCTGCGGGCGCCTCGCGGTCGATCCAGGCGAGGAAGCGGGTCAGCGCCACCGCGTCGCGCTGATGCGCCGTGCGCGTGCCGTCGATCTCGGTGCGGTTCTTGACCGCCTTCAGCAGGCTGACCGGATCGTTGCCGCGCACCGGCTTGCCGCCGGCGCCGGAGATCAGGCGGCTCAATGCGTCGGCCGCGGTCGCGCTGTCCAGCGCGATCGAGGCGCCGCGCTTGGCGAGCTCGGTCAGTTTCGGCGTCAGCGCCGCCGGCTCCTCGACATCGGCGGATTGCTCGAGATGGTCGCGGGTCGCGTTGGACAGCTTGCGGTGATCGATGAACACCAGCGGCCGGCCTTCCTTCGGCACCAGCGCGTAGGACAGCGGCAGCGGCGTGTGCGAGACGTCGGCGCCGCGGATGTTGAAGGTCCAGGCCACCGCATGGCTGTCGGAGAGCACCAGCGCATCGACCCCGAGCTTGTTGATCTCGAGCCGGATGCGCTTCAGCTTCTCGGCCTCGATCTCGCCGGAGAACTGGGCGCCGTGGATCGCGACCGGGCCGAGCGGCGGGGCCGGCCGTTCGTGCCAGATCGTATCGATCGGGTTGCCGTCGACGGCGACCAGCTCGGCGCCGGCCTTGGCGCAAGCCGCCGCCAGCCGTTCGGCTGCCGCAGAAGTGTGCAGCCAGGGGTCAAATCCTAGGCGGTCGCCGGCTGCCAGATGCCGGGTCAGCCAGTGCTCCGGTGGCGGATCGACCAGCGGCTCGACCTGCCATGCCTTAGCGTCGACCTGCTTGCCGGCCTGCAGCGTGTAGCGCCCGTCGACGAACAGGGCAGCTTCCTTGCTCAGCACGATCGCCAGTCCGGCCGATCCGGTGAAGCCGGTCAGCCAGGCCAGCCGCTCCTCGGACGCCGCAACATACTCATTCTGCTGCTGATCGGCGCGCGGAACCACGAACCCGGTCAGCTTGCGCCGTGCCAGTTCCTCGCGCAGCGCGCTCAAGCGCGCAGTTAGCGCCACGCCGCCTTCGGGCTCTTCGAACGTTTGGAAATGGGCTTCGAACATCGCCTTTGCACTCTCTTCGGATGCAGCATGAACTTCGCGCCGACGCGCTGAGGCATGACCACATTTTTGGCATAACTTATGCTTGAATCATGGCATAGTGGAAGTGACCGGACGATGTCCACCATCGACGGTCAGCGTACGGGGGGTGTCCAGGAGTGTCTCAACTCAACGGTGAGGAGATGCACGATGCCTGCATTCACGTTTGAGAAGATCTCGCCGCCGGTCCGTCGCGGGCCGATCGCGCCGATCGAGCAGAAGCAACGTGGCGTCATCGTGCAGATGCTCGACCGTTTGGTCGCGGCGCGCGCCAGGCGCGCAGCCGGTCAGGACAAGGCCGAGACGGCCGGCCGCGATTCCGCAGCACCTGAATAGCCAATCCGCGGATCGCGTTTACGGTGCGAGGTCGGACACCTTCGCCACCGTTACATTCACGACCTTGGTGCCCTCGAGTTCGCGCACGATCCGCTCATCGGGGCCGACGACACCCAGATCGAATTCGCGCTCCGCCGTCAGCAGCGTGATGCGCTGACCGACGATGACGACGACGGTCATGTCGAGCGGCTCGCCGGATATCGCCCATTCCCTGAGCTCGTTGCGAAACGGCTGCCTGCGCCAGGCATCCGGGAAGCCCGGATCGCATCGGACCTCGAGGCCGTCGTCCGATGTGGTCAGGACGAGCTTCGATCTAGAGGGCTTCCAGTGCTCCTCCAGCAATTCGTTGACCAGCCAGACGCAGCTGAACGCGCGGCACTCCGCCGGCCGGCTTGGATAGATCCGGCAGCCGCGCCCCGGCCTGCAATGCGCACACCATGCGTTGGCCGGCTTCGCCAGCTCCTCGATCGCCATCACCTTGCAGCAGAGCGTGCAGTCGCCGCACTGTCTGCCGGTGGCGGTCATTTCACCTGACCGAGCGCAGCAGCAGGCTGCTCCAGCCCTCGATCTTCAGATGCCGCAGCGGCACCAGGCCGCGGGCGCGATAGGCGGCGATGACCGCCGGCGCCTGATGCGTCAGCAAGCCCGAAAGGATGACCTGCGCCGACGATGCGAGGTGCCGGGCCATCGGCCCCGCCAGCTGGCGCAGCGGATTGGCAAGGATGTTGGCGAGCACCAGATCGAACGGCCCGTCCTCGGCAAACCGCGGCGATGCAAAGCCGGTGGCACGGATCACATCGACCAGATGTCCGGCCCCGTTCAGCTGGGCATTCTCGTCGGCGACCCGGACTGACGGCGGGTCGATGTCGCTCGCCAGCACCTTGCGATGCTGTGCCTTGGCGGCGGCGATCCCCAGCACGCCGGTCCCGGTGCCGAGATCGAGCACCCGCCGGGGCTGATACGCCTTCAGCACGTGGTCGAGCAGCAGCAGGCAGCCTCGCGTGGTGCCGTGATGGCCGGTGCCAAAGGCGAGCGCCGCCTCGATCTCGATCCCGAGCTTGTTCGGCGGTATCCTGTACCGGTCATGCTGGCCGTGGACGATAAACCGGCCGGCTGCGACCGGGACCAAATCTTCCAGGCTGGCCTTGACCCAGTCCTTCGCCTCCACGGTATCCAAGACCAAAGTTGATGCGACATCGGGCCGCACAGCCTGTCCGACCATCTCGCACAGCAAGGTTTGGTCCGGCGGCTCGGCAAAATGAACGGTGACGTCCCAGCGGCCATCCGGCCGCTCGAAGGCCGCAAATGCCGCCTGATCCTCGAAAAACAGCTCGGAAAGCGTGTCGACCACGCGTTTTGCGGTCGATTCGTCTGGAAGGGTGATGCTGGCGCGGTGTGTGGGCGGGGTCATCGGAGGCCGGTAGCGCGGTTTTTGTTAAAATTTCAAGCCGGATTCAATCGAATATCGCGAGAATTGATAGGTTCCCGATTCAGGCAACTTTAGATTTCACCGTAGTAGTACCGGTTTCGGAACCGGGAACTCCCCTGTTCCAGGGCATCACAACCGAGGGCAACGCTGCAATGAAGACTCTTTTCGTTAGATTTTTGAAGAATGAATCCGGCGCGACCGCCATCGAATACGGACTGATTGCGACCGGTATCGCCATCGCCATCATCGCTGCGGTGAATGGCGTCGGCACGAACTTGAGCGGGACGTTCAACACGGTCGCCAGCTCGCTCAAGTAATTTCGCAGACGGCGTTCTCGAGCAAGCACCGGGCAATGAGGCCCGGTGTTTTCTTTTTGACAGGTTGTCCACAGAGCCTCACGCAGCCTGTCTACAAGACGTCAAGCTCCTCGTCCCGGGGTTGTCGGCCTCTATTCCACAAGCAGTCCACCGGGATACGCACCGATTGTCCCGCCAAGGGACACCAGGTCTGACCGCAATCGACCCACAGCTTCTCAACAGACCTGTGCACAGCCTGGCCCGGGCCATGACCGCGGCGCCCGATGCGGCGTCCGCTTTATGCGAACAGTGCGCGATGGTCGGCGAGGACGGCCCGCGCGGCGTTGTGGCCGGGGGCGCCGGTGACCCCGCCGCCGGGATGGGCGCCGGAACCGCAATGGTAGAGACCGCGCAGCGGTCCGCGGTAATCGGCATGGCCGAGCATCGGACGCGCCGAGAACAACTGGTTCAGCGTCAACGCGCCGTGAAAGATGTCGCCGCCGATGAGGCCGAACTGCCGCTCGAGGTCGAGCGGCGACAGGATCTGGCGGCCGACCACACTGCCTGCGAAGCCGGGGGCGTAGTTGTCGACGGTTGCGATCATCAGGTCGGCGACCTCTTCGCGATGGTCGTCCCATGATTTGCCGTCGGGCAATTGCGGCGCGACGTGCTGGCAGAACAGGCTCGCGACGTGCTGGCCCGGCGGGCTCAAACTGTCGTCGAGCGTCGAGGGGATCAGCACCTCGACGACGGGCGCGCGGCTCCAGCCGAACTCCCGCGCATCGCGCCAGGCGCGATCCATGTAGCCGAGACCAGGCGCGATGATGATGCCGGCGGTGAGGTGATCGCCCGGGCCGGGCAGCGCGGTGAACGAGGGCAGGGTATCAAGCGCCACGTTCATCCTGAACGTGCCGGAGCCGTTCTGCCATCGCGAGATGCGCGTGCGGAATTCGCTCGCCAGCGCGCCCTCCGGCACCAGGCGCGTGTAGAGCAGCTTCGGGTTGACGTTCGAGACGACATACTTGGCGCGCACCGTCTCGCCATTGTCGAGGATGACGCCAATGGCGCGATCCTTCTCGACGATCACCTCGCGGACACCAGCATCGGTCTCGATCTCGACACCATGGCTGCGCGCGGCGCGTGCCATCGCCTGGGTGATCGCGCCCATGCCGCCGATCGCGTGGCCCCAGACACCCTTCTTGCCGTTCACCTCGCCGAACGCATGGTGCAGCATCACATAGGCCGAGCCGGCCGCGTAGGGACTGGCGTAATTGCCGACGATGGCGTCGAAGCCGAACAGCGCCTTGACGAGGTCGTTCTCGAAACGCTCGTCGAGCATCTCGCCGGCCGAGCGGGTGAACAGGTCGAGCAGATTGCGCTGCTGCTCGAGCGACAGCCGCCGCAGGATGTTGGCGGTGCCAAGCGCGTTGAA
The DNA here is from genome assembly GCF_042258615.1 of Bradyrhizobium sp. Pha-3. GTDB lineage: Bacteria > Pseudomonadota > Alphaproteobacteria > Rhizobiales > Xanthobacteraceae > Bradyrhizobium. Next base: position 2,811,016 of record NZ_CP170152.1, read on the forward strand.
GGCTTCACTCATTGCGCCGAGGCCAAAGCCTTCGACGAGGTTCGGCGGTGCGCGCAGCACCAATTGGCGCAGCACGTCGGCGATGGCTTCGAGTTCCCCCGAGAACACGCTGATGGTTGCCGCATCCCGCTGGCTGAGTTTCGCGACCGACTGCTGGGTGCGGCCTTCGCCGGTCAGCAGGTAACTGCCGTCGGGTGCGGGGAGGAAGTTCTGCGCGCGTCGCTCGACGATCTTGAGGCCGTGGTCGGCAAGTTTCAGGTCAGAAATAATCTGCGGGTTGAGCAGGCTCACCGTGTAGGCGGCGACCGAATTGCGGAAGCCCGGACAGAACTCCTCGGTGACGGCGGCGCCGCCGACCACCTTGCGGCGTTCCACGACCTTCACCCGCAGCCCTGCCATCGCAAGATAGGCCGCGCAGGTGAGGCCGTTATGCCCCGCACCGATGATGACGACGTCTGTTTCGTTCATGTCCGCTTCAACAAGGAGTGATTAGAGCATGATCCGGAAGAGAAGAAGCCGGATTATCCGCGACAAACGCGAAGCTTTTGCGCGGGGATCGAGCTCAGCCGAAAGATCCAGCGTGCTTGGCGCCGCAACGCCGCGTCGTCAAGTCCACGTGACCGCGGTTTCTTGTCCGTGATACTGCCATATGCTCAATTCAATTGCTCCGGTGCGCTGCCGCCGGACCGTCCGCCTCCGGCGCCCGCCGGGCCCATGCCGGAGCTTTCATGACATCTGAGCCGTCCGCCTCGCGAAACCGGCTGGTGCTGGTTGTCTATACCGCGGCGATTTTCGTCAGCGCCCTGCTGCTGTTCTCGGTGCAGCCGCTGTTCACCAAGATGGTGCTGCCGCGGCTCGGCGGCTCGCCGGCGGTGTGGTCGGTGGCGATGGTGTTTTTCCAGTCGCTGCTGCTCGGCGGTTACGCCTACGCACATCTGCTGATGAAGCTGAACAGCCGCGTGGTGCCGATCGTGGTGCATCTCGTGCTGCTCGTCGTGGCGCTGCTGACATTGCCGCTGTCGATCAGGAGCGGCTGGGGCGAGCCGCCGACCTCGGGCTATGCGGTCTGGCTGCTCGGCCTGTTCGCGGTCTCGATCGGCCTGCCGTTCTTCGCGCTCGCGGCCAACAACCCGCTGCTGCAGGCCTGGTTCGTGCGCACCGGCCACCCCAACGGCCCCGATCCGTATTTTCTCTATGCATCCTCGAACATCGGCAGCTTCCTGGCGCTGCTGTCCTATCCGGTGCTGCTCGAGCCGATGTTCACATTGCGCACCCAGAACCTGATCTGGACCGGCGGCTATGGCCTGCTGATCGCTCTGATCGCGGCTTGCGGCGTGCTGCTGCTGCGATCGCCCGCCCGTGCCGCCGCGCTCGATCTGCAAGCCGATGATGCCAATGCGCCGGCGCCGTCCTGGTCGCGGCGCGCACGCTGGATCTTCCTGGCTGCCGTGCCGTCCGGCCTGCTGATCGCAGTGACGGCGCATATCTCGACCGACGTCGCGGCCGCCCCCTTGCTCTGGGTGCTGCCGCTGTCGCTGTATCTGTTGACCTGGGTGCTGGTGTTCCAGTCGCGGCCGCTGCTGCCGCACAAATGGATGCTGCTGGCGCAGCCGCTGGCGATTGCCGGCGTCGTGATCCTGCTCGCGGTTGGCGGCGAGCAGAACCTGCTGCTCACGCTCGGCGGCCATCAGCTCTGCTTCTTCATCATCGCGATGGCCTGCCATGGCGAGCTCGCGCGCACCCGTCCGGCGGCGAAATACCTCACCGGCTTTTATGTCGCGCTGTCGTTCGGCGGCATGGTCGGCGGCCTGTTCGCCGGGCTGATCGCGCCGTTCACCTTCTCATGGATCGCCGAATACCCGATCCTGCTGGCGCTCGCGGCGCTGTGCCGTCCGCCCGGCGGCGCGGAGCGGCTGCCGCGCTGGAGCGCCTGGTACTGGCCGTTCCTTGCGGTGCTGGCGGTGGCGCTGATCGCACCGAGCTATTCGGCCGGCGACATCTTCAGCTGGTTCGACGACCACCGGGTGTGGGTGATCGGCGCAGTCGGCGTGCTCTCGGCGCTGCTCGCGCTCGCACTGAATGCCAACCGCTGGAAGATCTTCGCCACCGTCGTGGTCGCACTGGTGGTGCTGCGCGCCTATCCGTCCGACGATGGCCGCGTCGAGACCGTGCGCAGCTTCTTCGGCGTGCACAAGATCGTGGTGACGGCGAACGGGCAGTATCACGTGCTGATGCACGGCACCACGATCCACGGCGCCGAGAAGTTCAAGAACGACGACGGCACGCCGGTCACCGGAAAGCCCGAACCGATCAGCTACTATCACAAGGACGGCGGCATCGGGCAGGCCATCAGCGCAATGCGCGAGCGCAAAGGCGCGCCGCTGAAAGTGGCCGTCATCGGTCTCGGCTCGGGGACGCTGACTTGTGCATCGGCTCCCGGCGAGGATTGGCGCTTCTTCGAGATCGACCAGTCGATGGTCGATACCGCACGCGACCCGAAATACTTCACCTACATCCAGAGCTGCGAGCCGAACCTCAAGCCTGTGATCGGCGACGCGCGGCTGACCTTCGCCAAGGAGCCGGACGGCGTCTACGATCTCATCATCGTCGACGCCTATTCGTCGGACGCGATCCCGATCCATCTCGCGACCGAGGAGGCGATGGCGATCTACAAGGAGAAGCTGGCGCCGCAGGGCGCGGTCGTGATGCACGTCTCCAACCGGCACCTCGAACTTGCCAGCGTCGTGGTCGGCATCGCCGATGCCAACGACATGAAGAGCTGGGTCTACAGCGAGGATTCCGGGCGCGACAACGAGTACATCTTCTCGACCTCGGTCGTGGTTTCCGCCCGCGAGGACGCCGATGTCGGCAAGCTCGCATCGTCTGACGTCTGGACTGAGACTGACGCCAACGAGAAGCAGCGGGTCTGGACCGACGACTATTCGAACGTGCTGGGCGCGGTGTACCGGCGCCTGCGCGACGGCGAGCAGTAGGGCGAAGCACAGATGGCGCACACAATTTGTGCGCCGAACGTCGTTATTGGTTTCGCAGCGGTCGCGTTAGAGCTTGATCCGGAACAGTGTGAAGCGGTCTTCCGAAAAGATCATGCTCAAACACCGAGCCAAAGCGCGATGACGATTCAACTCATCCATGTGTGCGTAAAAGTCCGTAGCCGTTCGTCGTCTTCACGATGACCGTGTTTCCGTAACCATGGAATATCTCCTTGTGCGTGACGGGATGTATCCTCGGTTCGTAACCGGAGCTCCGTTCGAATGGCCGCGTCGGTTTTGGAGCAACGTAAGGACTCAATTCGCGGGCGGGCAAGGCAGCGTTTTCCAGCGACGTTACACTTGAGAATGGATCCTGGGGGCTGCCCGGATTCGATAAAAAGTGTCAGTGTTCGTTGATCGTCTTCGAACCAACCGTTCTTGACCCATCCGATATCTGATTTCGTCATCGAGGCGATATTCACGCCATTGCGGTCCAGAATGTCGACGGACGTCGGATAGACGACGGCGATCCTCGAGCCATTCGCGCTCCATTTGATCCACTCAGGCCGCTGCGTCTGGCCTATCGTCCGCTTGTCCTTGACCAGAACAACCCTGAGCTGGGGTGCCTGCGGTTTCAGTTCGAGCGGACCGGAGCTCGCGACGCTCTTAAGATCCGGCGAGAACGCTATCGCGCGATCATACGACGCAATCCATTGACTGTCGCCGCTTGCAATATCAACCATGAACACGTGCCGTCAATGGATGTTGATCAACTGCCGGCCGTCGCTGCTACATTGGTATGGATTACCGGGCGAAATCGCTAATGCCGCGATCTTGGCGCCGGCCTCATAGGCATTCACCGCTCCGTTTTCGTCGAGCAGGTATCGGTCCTGCTGGCCGCACCAGCCGTTGAAAAGCGCCCTCGAAAATGTGGTGTGAGGCAGCGACTCAAATGTCGGGACAGGCGTGGGCGACTGTCGGCTCTCTTGGGCATTCACCGGATCGCTAAAAGCCGGCGGTGCAAACATTGCCACGCAAGCGACGAAATACGCAGCACGCAGCGTTTGAGAAAACGAACCAAGCATCAACAGCAGCAACCACCAACGAAACAAAGGGCAGAATTGATGATAGAACAAATAGAGAACGAAATCAAGACCTCGCCGGGAGGTTGCACCCGCGCCTATGATCGCAAGGCCTGTTCGGCTTGCCTTTGTTTCCGCCGTGACGCTGACAACCTGCGAAAGGGCTTTCTAGTGATCCGCGGCCAGCAGCCTTGCGACCTGAGGCTTGACGATTGCGGCGAACAGTCCGGGATCGTCGAAAGCGCGCGCCGAGAGCATAGCGCCATGGACCGATGCCATCAGCATCTGGGCCTCCTCGTCCGGCCGGAGCAGGTGCTGATCTGCACCAGCCTTCAGCACCGACGTAAGCCATCCCACGAGATGATCAAAATGGGCGCGGACGCGCGATGCGACCTCGTCCGGCAACATCGGCATCTCGCCGGCAAGCATTGCGCAGACGCAGAACGGCAGCGTGGCATCGCGAATGCACGCCTGCCAGAAGTTCACATAGGACTGCAGTTGGTCGACCGGACTGGCGGACTGCTCCCGAAGCGCGTTCAGGCCCAGCTCCGTCTGCTGCCGGTAGCGATCGACCAGCGCCGAAACCAGTTCGGCCTTGGTCGGGAAGTGATGGTGGATGCTCGCCTTCCTGATGCCGATCGCATCCGAGATGTCGGCATAGCTGAACCCGTTATAGCCGCCCGCCACGATGAGAGATTGTGCGACATCGAGAATCCGCTCTGAAGTCGAAATTGTTGAGCTCATAGCGGCGCCTACCTCCCGGTAGGTAAGTTGTCAAGGCGGGGTGGTGCACCTGTTCGACACAAGAAGGTGTCCCTGCGCCCGATTGACCTGAGATGTTTATATACCTACTAGTAGGTAGATAAACATGGGAGTCAATCAATGCAAAGCCGACTTTCGGCCCAATCCAGCTGGCTGCAATCCTACTATTTCGGGCGCGCGATCTTCTCGATCGCCTGGGTCGCCGCCGCCGTTCTTTTCAGTGGGCAAGCGGGCCCCGCCGCGTTTCTGCTCGTGATCTACCCGGCATGGGACGCCATCGCCAATCTGGCTGACGCCCGGGTCAACGGCGGGCTGATAGCCAACCCATCCCAGGCATTGAATGTCGCGGTCAGCGCAATAACCACGCTCGCCGTCATAGTGGCGATGAGCCACAACATCTATGGCGTTCTCGCGGTGTTTGGGGTTTGGGCGATCCTCGCGGGTGTGCTGCAATTGTACACCGGCGTCAGGCGCTGGCGCCATGTTGGCGCGCAATGGGCGATGATCCTCAGCGGTGCGCAGTCGGCACTCGCCGGCGGCTACATGATCAGCCGATCGATAGGCACCGTCGCGCCGACGATTCTGGACGTCGCTCCCTATGCGGGATTCGGCGCGTTCTATTTCCTGCTTTCGGCGATCTGGCTCGTTGCCAGGGCCCATCGCAGCGCCCGTGCCTAGGCGCCGACTTGCAGCATCGGAGAGCGCCAGTCGACGTCTGCGCGATAGCTATTTCTTCTCCGGTGCTGTCGTCGCGGAGGCGGGTGTCGAAGCGGCGAGCAGCGGCATCGCCGGCGTGCTCTCGCCGGCGTCCTCGTCGAGGAATTGCGCCACGCCCGCCTGGATCGACGATTTCGCGCTGTCGGGGCCGCGGTCGCTGAGGTCGTTGTGCTGGAATTCGGTTCTGACCACCTTGATGCCGAGTCTGGCGCAAGTCTCGTCGTCAGGCACGACGCCCGGATCGGCCTTGAACACCGGGTCCCTGGAACGGAACGACAGGATCTTGATCCTGCTGTCGGTGATGAAGGGGACGCGCAGATTGTCCAGCGTCACGACCTTCTTGACGAGGTCAGGATGCTGCTTGGCGAAGAACATCGAGATGTCGCCGCCGTTGGAGTGACCGATCAAGGTCAGCGCGCGAAAGTTTGCGTTCGGATAGAGCTTCTTCAGCTCGTCGATCGCATACATGATGTTGAAGGCGCCGCGATTGTATTGCATGCGGCGGCCGACATATTCCTCGCCGACCTTCGTCACCATCGGTGCATCGGTGTCGAGATCATGCTGGATGCTGACCACGAGGTAGCCGCGTGAGGCGAACACGTTGGTGAGGAACGAGTACTCGGTATTCCTGACGGTGTTGCCGTGGCTCAGGATCGCGACCGGCAGCTCGATCATCTCGGCCATCGCCTGCATTTGCCGGTCGCGCCGGACCGCGACCTCGACCGTGACGTTGCGGTCGTCGCGCAGCACGTCGTGGAACGTCAGCGTCGTGTGACGGATGGCCCATCTGTCCGTGGTGAAATAGCCGGCCATCGCCACGATGCACAGGCAAAGGACAATGATGCCCCGTTTCATGTCGACCTCTGATATTGCCTACGCGACCCGCGCTTCTCGCCCTGGTTTCATGGGGCATTCCGCGTGAATCGGCCTCCAGGGGCCGGGCGGGCGCTCTTGCCGCCGAATATCGGGCTAATTTTACAATCAGATGACGGCGCGACGACGGGCCACGGCGCAGGACGACGCGGGCCTTTTGCGGCGGTCACAAGCGGGTGAGGGGAGCGTGAACTGACGGCGCTCCGGGCGCGGCGCCGTCAGCGGATAAGGAGACCGCGTCTCAGTCCTGATAGTTGTTGCCGTAGAAGCTGCGCTGCTGCTGGTAGTACGGCCGCGGCTGATAGGTGCCTTGCGGCGCCGCCGCGTAGCCCTGGTTGCCGTAGTATTGCTGCTGGCCATAGGCCTGCGCGTCGTAGACGCGGCGGCTTGACGGCGGCGCCGGGTAGCGCTGCGCGGTCGAGCTGCCGTCGGCCGGATAGATGTAGCCGTCGTCGACGCGGGCCTGCGCCGGATATTCGCGCGGCTGCGGCGTCAGGACGACCGGGTCGCCGGCGGCGGCGGTGCCATACTGCTCGTCCGGCTGCGGCGCGCGGCGGGCGACGGCGGTGCCGTTGCGCCCACGCGGATTGCGTGCCAGCGCGACCTGCGCCGAGCCGGTCAGCGTCACCGTGGTGTTGAGCACGCCTTCCTTCTGGACCAGCGCGTAGAGCGTCGATGCGTTGTCGCGCGACAGCCGCACGCAGCCATGCGAGGCCGGTGTGCCGAGGCGGCCGACCGAGTCGGTGCCGTGGATCGCGTGCCCGATCTTGGTGAAGAAGATCGAGTGCGGCATCGGCGCATCGTCGAATTCCTTGGAGTAGTGATCCTCTTCCATACGGAAGGCGCGGAAGGTGCCGTTCGGGGTTTCGCGCGAGGGGATGCCGCTCGAGACCGGCCAGCGATAGCGCGCGACGCCGTCGACCGCGACGGTCATCTGCTGGTTGTCCTTGTCGATGGTGATATCGACCTTGGCCTGCGCGGCGCCGGCCGTGAAAAGCATCACGGAAGTGAACGCAATGAGGAACGAACGCATTTTACCTTTGGCCTCCGGGCCCGATCGCAGTAGCGGCTCTCCGTCCCCGCAACCAATATGCACGGAATCCGAATTTGGTTCCAGTCGCGGACCTCATGCATCGTTAATCCCGCACGCGGCGCAAACAAGGCCGAAGCCGGGCTCTCCTGTCACGGCGGACTGACATTTTCGCGAGCAGGCCGCGACAACGGCCCCAATCGGTCACCGCTACGCAACCATTTGGCCGCATGGGCGTTTCACGATCCCGCCCCGGCGGCGCATTCGCGCCTCGCATCAAGGAACCAAGATGAACAACACCAAGGTTAAGACCGCGGCCGTCGTCCCAGTAGGCCTCTCCGCACGGCTCCTGCTTGCGGCCGCAGCCCTCGCTTTGGCGCTGGTGACTGTCCCCCATGCCGGCCATGCCCAGGGCATCGTCCGCGGGGCGCATGAAGGCGCCTATGAGGGTAATCGGGTCGCCGGTCCGGTGGGCGGTGTGGTTGGCGGAGCCGTCGGCGCCGGCGTCGGCGGCGCCATGGGTGCGGTCAAGGGCGTGTTCGGTATCCCGGATCGCGGCTACCGCCGTGGCCACCGCTGCCGCGGCTATTATCGCCACGGCCATTTCCATTGCTACTGACTGCGAGGTGCGTAGCCCGGATGGAGCGAAGCGAAATCCGGGTTCTGCAGGCTTGGCGATAAAGGTCCCGGATCTGGCTGCGCTTCATCCGGGCAACAAACGTCAATTCTTCAGCCGGTAGCCGGTCCGGAAGATCCAGGCCACGATCACCATGCACGCGATCAGGAAGCCCGCGGTCATGCCGAGGCTCAGTCCGACGCTGACATCGGCGATCTCGTAGAAGCTCCAGCGGAAGCCGGAGATCAGATAGACCACCGGATTGAACAGCGTGAGCGTGCGCCAGCCCGACGGCAGCATGTTCACTGAGTAGAAGCTGCCGCCGAGGAAGGTGAGCGGCGTCACCACCAGCATCGGGATCATCTGCAGCTTCTCGAAGCCGTCGGCCCAGATGCCGATGATGAAGCCGAACAGGCTGAAGGTGACGGCCGTCAGCACCAGGAAGGTCAGCATCCACACCGGATGCTGGATATGCAGAGGTACGAAAAGTCCCGCGGTCGCCAGGATGATCAGGCCGAGGATGATCGACTTGGTGGCGGCCGCGCCGACATAGCCGATGACGATCTCGAAATAGGAGATCGGCGCCGACAGGATCTCGTAGATCGTGCCGGCGAATTTCGGGAAGTAGATGCCGAACGAGGCGTTCGAGATGCTCTGGGTCAGCACCGACAGCATCACGAGCCCCGGCACGATGAAGGTGCCGTAGCTGACGCCCTCGACCTCGGTGATGCGCGAGCCGATCGCGGCGCCGAACACCACGAAATACAGCGAGGTCGAGACCACCGGCGAGACGATGCTCTGCAGCAGCGTGCGCCAGGTGCGCGCCATTTCGAACAGATAGATCGCCCGGATTGCGCGGTAGTTCATGGCGCCCTCACGAGGCTGACGAAGATGTCTTCGAGGGAGCTCTGCCTGGTATCGAGATCGGAGATCCGGACGCCGGCATTGCGCAGATCGTTGAGCAGGCTGGTGATGCCGGTGCGATCGCCCTTGGTGTCGTAGTCGTAGGTCACCGCGTGGCCGTCGTCGGAGAGTTCGAGATTGTAGGTGGCGAGCGCCTGCGGAACGGCGTCGAGCTTGCTCTGCAATTGCAGCGTCAGCTGCTTCTTGCCGAGCTTCTGCATCAAGGTCGCCTTGTCCTCGATCAGGATGATCTCGCCCTTGTTGATGACGCCGATGCGGTCGGCCATCTCCTCGGCTTCTTCGATGTAATGCGTGGTCAGGATGATGGTGACGCCGGCCGCCTGCAGTGTGCGGACCACTTCCCACATCCCCTTGCGCAATTCGACGTCGACACCGGCGGTGGGCTCGTCGAGGAACAGGATCTGCGGCTCGTGCGACAGCGCCTTGGCGATCATCACGCGGCGCTTCATGCCGCCTGACAGCGTGATGATCTTGCTGTCCTTCTTGTCCCACAGCGACAGGTCTTTGAGCACCTTCTCGATATGATCGGGATTCTTCGGCTTGCCGAACAGGCCGCGGCTGAAGCTGACGGTTGCCCAGACCGTCTCGAAGGCATCGGTGTGCAGTTCCTGCGGAACCAGCCCGATCATCGACCGCGCCGCGCGATAATCGGCGATGATGTCGTGTCCGCCGATCGAAACGCGGCCCTCGCTCGGATTGGCGATGCCGCAGATGATGCTGATCAGCGTGGTCTTGCCGGCGCCGTTCGGTCCGAGCAGCGCGAAGATCTCGCCCTTGACGATGTCGAGATTGATGCCCTTCAGCGCCTTGAAGCCGGAGCCATAGGTCTTTGAAAGATTGGATACGGAAATGATCGGCGACATGGAGGATCGGAAGCGTGAGGGAAGGGTGCGCGCGGATTGGAGCCCGGGCGCGCGGGGGGCGTGATGCGGGTTCAGCCCAGATATGAACGCACGGTCCGTTCTGCAATCGGTCGGCGAGGGAGAAATTTATTCTGCGGCGCGCCTTAGGGGCGCCCTGCCAAAATATCGAAAACAACCCCATGCAAAGTAGCCGGGGGCTGGCGGCCGACATTGCAATTTGACCAGTCGGGCAAATCAGCGGTACTCTTCTAGTATTCCGAAGTCGTGGAGACGCCCTCCGCTCCGGGGCCATCGCATACAGGCGGGAGGGGACGCGGGTTCCGACGCCCGCGATTCAATCCTATCAGTGCCGCTTCGCCGGTTTCGCCGGCTTCTTGGCGGCCGCCGCCGGGGTGGGGTGCGCGGGCGGCGCGGTATCGGCGACCTTGCCGACCAGCATGATCTGCACCTGGTTGTTGACCGGCGCGTTGGGGCGGGCAGAGTCGAGCAATTGCTCTTCGCCAAGCCCGACCGACTGCAGCCGCTTCGCCGTGATCTTGAAGGTGTTGACCAGGATGTCGCGGATCGCGTCGGCGCGCCGCTGGCTCAGCAGCACGTTGTTCTCGCGCCGCCCGGTCGATTCGATGTGACCGACGATCAGGAACGTGTAGGGCAGCAGCGAAGAGTGCGTCAGCGCGTCGGCGATGCGCCCCACGGACTGGTAGGAGTCCGGCAGCACGATCGGCGTGTCGACATCAAACTGGATGTCGGCATTGAATGTCGGCAGGTTGGTCAGGTCGGGGGCGATCGGCGGCCGCTTTTGCGGCGGCGGCTCGTTCTTCGCTCGCGACCGCGATCGTTCCAGCACCTGCTGGCGCAATGCGGGGACGTCGATCGTTGCGTCCGTCTCGTAGTGATTGAGCTTGGCGATGACGTCGTCGCGCGTGATGGCGGTTTGCGCCTGAGCTGGCGCAAGCGGCATCGCCAGCAACACCAGCGTGCCGAGCACGCCCAAAAGGCCAGGATCGCGCAAGCCTCGCGTCATCAGGCGTATCATTGATACCCCGCGTCATTGATCGCCTGGGCGCAATTGCGGCTGAGGCCCTTGGCGCTGACGAGACAGGGTACCGATTTGCTGGTCTCCTTGGTCGAGCCGCCGCAGACCTTGACGATCTCGCGGGTGCATGCGTTGGCAACGGTCACGCGCGCCGAGATCCGCTTCTGGATCGCATCGAGGGTGGAGAAGTAGCTCTCCTTGCACTGCGGCGATATCACGTCGCGGTTGCGCGACAGGCACTCCTTGAGGCGGTTGGAGTCGAGGTTGACGCCGCGGCAATTGGCGGTGATGTCGGCGCCGCAGGCCTTGGCGAGCTGCGCTGCGGAATCGCCAAAGCTGATCGTCTCTGCGACCGCCAGCGACGGCGCAGTGAGCGCGATGACAAAAAGGAAAAACCCACCCCGGACCATAGGGCCATCTCAACCCGTGAAATCAGCGATGGTCAAGGGCTACGAACAGAGAAGGCCGCCGAAGGAAGGTCGCCAAGGAAGGCCTCGCTGTCACGCCCGTTCCACAAAGCTGTCGACCACCTTCTTCTCGCCGGCCTTTTCGAAGGCGATGGTCAGCTTGTTGCCGTCGATCTTCACGACATGGCCGTAGCCGAATTTCTGGTGAAACACCCGGTCCTCCAGTGAAAATTCCGACGTCGTGCCGGTGGATTTCGCCACCAGTTCGCCCTCGATCACCATGGGGCCGCGCTTGGTGCGGCTGAAGCTGTCGGAGGAGGTATCGCTGCGCGAACCTGAAAACGACGACTGCCGCTCCTCGAAGCCGCCGCTGCGTCCCCCGCCACCGCGGTTGCGGTTGGCCTGGGCGCGCTGCCAGCCCGGGGTCGAATAGCTCGAGCCGAACGATTCGAGATTGTCGAAGCGCGAGGCGCCATAGCCGCCGCTGCCGCCCCAGCCCGATCCGCCCTTGGATTCGGTGATCTCGACATTGTGCGCCGGCAACTCGTCGAGGAAGCGCGACGGGATCGTGGTCGACCAGGTGCCATGGATGCGGCGGTTGGTCGCGAAATAGATTTTTGCGCGGCGGCGGGCGCGGGTCAGCCCGACATGGGCGAGGCGGCGCTCTTCCTCGAGCCCGGCGCGGCCCTGTTCGTCCAGCGTGCGCTGGCTCGGGAACAGGCCTTCCTCCCAGCCCGGCAGGAACACGTTGTCGAATTCGAGGCCCTTGGCCGAATGCAGCGTCATCAGCGACACGGCTTCGTCGCCGGCCTCGCCGTCACGGTCCATCACCAGCGAGATATGTTCGAGAAACCCTTGCAGGTTCTCGAATTCCTCCATCGAACGCACCAACTCCTTGAGGTTGTCGAGCCGGCCCGCGGCGTCCGCCGAGCGGTCCTTCTGCCACATCTCGGTATAGCCGCTCTCGTCGAGCACGATCTCGGCGAGCTCGGTATGCGAGGTGACCTCGCGCTGGGCGCGCCAGCGGTCGAACTGCATCACGAGATCGCGCAACGACCCGCGCGCCTTCGGCTTCAGCTCGTCGGTCTCGACCACGGCGCGCGCCGCCTCGAACAGCGGAATGCGGCGCTTGCGGGCATGGTCGTGCAGCAGCTGCACGGTGGCATCGCCGAGCCCCCGTTTCGGCACGTTGACGATGCGCTCGAAGGCGAGATCGTCGGCCGGCGAATTGATGGTGCGCAAATAGGCCAGCGCATCGCGGATTTCGGCGCGCTCGTAGAATCTGGGGCCGCCGATCACGCGGTAGGGCAGGCCGAGCGTGACGAAGCGATCCTCGAACTCGCGCATCTGGAACGAGGCGCGGACCAGGATGGCGACGTCGTTGAGGTTTTCGCCCGTGCGCTGCAGCTCCTCGAGCTCCTCGCCGATTGCGCGCGCTTCCTCCTCCGAATCCCATGAGCCGGTGACGGTGACCTTCTCGCCGTCGACATCCTCGGTGCGCAGTGTCTTGCCGAGCCGGCCCTCATTGTGCGCGATCAGATGCGAGGCCGCGGCCAGGATGTGGCCGGTGGAGCGGTAATTGCGCTCGAGGCGGATCACCTTGGCGCCGGGGAAATCGTGATCGAAGCGCAGGATGTTGTCGACCTCGGCGCCGCGCCAGCCATAGATCGACTGGTCGTCGTCGCCGACGCAGCAGATGTTCTTGAGAGGAGCTCCTTCCGTCATGCCGGAATGCGCCGCAGGCGCAGACCCGGAATCTCGGGATGAGTCCTCTTCTCCTCGAGATTCTCCGGTGCGCAATTGCGCACCAGAGTTCGCATCTTCGATGCGCCCCGGAATGACGGGAGAATTGACGGCACCCGGAATGACATCAGCGAGCGATCGCCCCGGCCGCGACGGCGCCTGCGACAGCAGCCGCAGCCACAGATACTGCGCCACGTTGGTGTCCTGATATTCGTCGACCAGGATGAACTTGAAGCGGTTCTGGTACTGCCGCAGCACATCCGGATTTTCGCGGAACAGCCTGATGTTCTCGAGCAGGAGATCACCGAAATCGGCCGCGTTGAGGATCTTCAGCCGCTCCTGATAGGTCGCGTAGATCTTGCCGCCCTTGCCGTTGCCGAACGAGGCGGCTTCGCCCGCGGGCACCTGCGACGGCGACAGCCCGCGGTTCTTCCAGCTGTCGATCAGGCCGGCCAGCATCCGCGCCGGCCAGCGCTTGTCGTCGATGTTCTCGGCCTGCAGCAACTGCTTCAACAGCCGCACCTGGTCGTCGACGTCGAGCACCGTGAAGTTGGATTTGAGCTGCACCAGCTCGGCATGGATGCGCAGGATGCGGCCGCCGATCGAGTGGAAGGTGCCGAGCCACGGCATGCCCTCGACCGCCTGGCCCAGCATCTGGCCGAGCCGCAGCTTCATCTCGCGCGCCGCCTTGTTGGTGAAGGTCACCGACAGGATCTCTTGCGGCCGCGCGCGGCCCTGACTCAGGATATGCGCGATGCGGGTGGTCAGGACGCGCGTCTTGCCGGTGCCGGCGCCGGCAAGCACCAGCACGGGACCGTCGAGCGTCTCGACCGCCTCGCGCTGCTCCGGATTGAGGCCGTTGAGATATTGCGGAGCGCCCGCCGCCGCCCGCGCACGCGCGGCGATGCCGCCAGCCACCGGCTGGTGCTCGGGAACGCCGTGATGGGGCAGTTTGCTCGGCTCGGTCATTGGCGAATCGTCTCGGCCCCACGATGGCACCGTGGGACGGTGAAGGGGAGCCTTCTTAACAGGGATTGAAGGCCATATAGGGCCTGATCGGCCGTTTTGACAGGTTTTATCGCGGCCGACTGGAACGGTTTTGGCAGCAGTGCACAACCAGCCTGGTTCCTGAAATCGGCGAAAATTTCGCGGTTTCGCGGTCAGGAACCAGCGTTTCCCCGCAGGATTGTTTCAACAAATGCGGCGCCGGCTAAACGCCCGCGTCAGGAATCGAACGAGAAAACGAAGCGAGAGGTTTGATCATGCTGAGCTGGGTCGTCACATTCCTGGTCATCGCCCTGATCGCGGGCATTCTGGGCTTCGGCGGCATCGCCGGCGCCTCGATCGAAATCGCCAAGGCGATCTTCTTCATCGCCATCATCCTGTTCCTGGTGTCGGCGGTGGTCGGATTGGCGCGCGGTCGCACAAGGGTCTAGTGTCCCGAATCCGAAGTTCGTATCATTCGCCGCACCTTCGGAGCGAACTTCGGATTCGATAAGGACACTAGCAAACTTATGATTCTAGTGTGCTTTATGAATGCGAAGTTCGTGAAAGCGGCTGCCGCGAAATCGCACGAACTTCGCATTCAGCACACTAGCGAGGAATGAGATTGGTGCCACAACGGCAGTGCAAAACCTCTCCCATTGGGAGAGGTCGCGCCGAAGGCGCGGGTGAGGGGTTAAGCTCTCTCGTGGGACCTGAACCCCTCACCCGATTTGCTGCGCAAATCGACCTCTCCCGATGGGAGAGGTGAGGAGTTCTCGGCGAGACCTTCAGCCTACTTCGAGGGCATCGCCACGTTGCGGCCGATGCCCTCGGGCCGCGGCACGCCCGCGTAGCTATCCACGATCTTCTGAGCGCGGGCGCGAATATCAGGTGGAAATGGCGCCACCTTGCGCGCCTCCATGTCGATGTGCAGCGTGAGGTTTTCCGAGGTCGCGGAAAGCCAGCCCTCGGTGGCGTGGCGCAGCTCCTCGAACGTGTGCAGCCGCTTCTCGTCGGCGCCGAGCAGGAACACCTGGACCTGCACGGGATCGCCGAGATGAATTTCTCGCAAGTACCGGACGTGGCATTCGGCGGTGAAGGTCGAGCAGTGCCGTTCCTTCATGTAGGCCGGCCCGATGCCGAGCTGCAGCCACATCTCGTCGATGGCGCGGTCGAACATCACATTGTAATAGGCCATGTTGAGATGGCCGTTATAATCGATCCATTGCGGCTCGATCTGCATCACCGAAGATTTGAACGGGGCGGCCGGAAGTGGCATCTCGCTCGTGGTAGTCGCTGAAGTCATCATCCATCCCCGGTTCGCTGGCGTTCGAGCATGAACTTTTCTGTGGCTCCGGCGTCCACTTTTTCAAGTCAGGCTCTCTTGACCCCTTATACAAGCTTTGCCACGGTCGGCTAAAGCCGGGAGGAAATTCGACGTGGCGACAACGATTTCGAGCAATCTGACGCGACCTGAGCCGCAGGCCCTGAAGCGCGCGATCGACGCGCTGGCGGCGCGGTTCGGCAACCGGCTCGTGACGTCTTTAGCCGTGCGCGAACAGCACGCCCATACCACCACCTGGCTGCCGACCCAGCCGCCGGATGCGGTGGTGATGGCGCAGGAAACCGCCGACATCCAGGACGTGGTGCGGATCTGCGCTGCCAATCGCGTGCCCGTCATCGCGTTCGGTACCGGAACCTCGCTGGAAGGCCAGGTCAACGCGCCCGCCGGCGGCGTCTGCATCGACCTGCGCGATATGAACAAGGTGCTCGAGGTGCATGCCGAGGACCTCGACTGTGTGATCCAGCCCGGTGTGACCCGCAAGGCGCTGAACGAGCATCTGCGCGACCAGGGCCTGTTCTTTCCGATCGATCCCGGCGCCGATGCCTCGCTCGGCGGCATGACCTCGACCCGCGCCTCCGGCACCAACGCGGTGCGCTACGGCACCATGCGCGAGAACGTGCTGGCGTTGAAGGTGGTGCGCGGTGACGGCGAGATCATCACGACCGGCACGCGCGCAAAGAAGTCGTCGGCCGGTTACGACCTGACGCATCTGTTCGTGGGCGCCGAAGGCACGCTCGGCATCATCTCCGAGCTGACTATTCGCCTGCGCGGCATTCCCGACACGATCGCGGCCGCCGCCTGTTCGTTCGAGACCGTGCGCGGCGCCTGCCAGGCCACCATCCTCGCGATCCAGACCGGCATCCCGGTCGCGCGGATCGAGCTGCTCAATGCCGCGCAGGTGAAGGCCTGCAACAATTATTCGAAGCTGTCGCTGCCGGAGACGCCGCTGTTGCTGTTGGAATTCCACGGCAGCGAGGTCGAGGTCGCCGAGCAGTCGAAGAATTTCCGCGACATCGCCGCCGAGTGCGGCGGCGGCGAGTTCACCTGGACCACCAAGCCGGAGGACCGCACGAAGCTATGGCAGGCCAGGCACGATGCCTATTGGTCGGTGAAGGCGATCCGTCCCGGCGACAGCATCGGCGTTGTCGCGACCGACGTCTGCGTGCCGATCTCGCGGCTTGCCGACTGCGTCACCGAGACCGAGGACGATCTGAAGCGGCTCAACCTGCTATCGCCGATCGTCGGCCATGTCGGCGACGGCAATTTCCACTGTTCGCTGGTCTGCGACGTCAACAACGCGGACGAGATGGCGCGCGGCGAGGAGTTCATGCACCGCCTGGTCGAACGGGCCCAGGCCATGGGCGGCACCTGCACCGGCGAGCACGGCATCGGCCAGGGCAAGCAGAAATATCTGAAGGCCGAGCTCGGCCCGGAAGCGCTCGACGCGATGCGGGCGCTGAAGCAGGCGCTCGATCCGCAGAATATTTTCAATCCCGGCAAAATCGTTCCTGCGGCTTAACCAATCGGATATCCCGGCCACAGGACGTCGCGATGTCGTGGTTCAGCAAGGCCAAGCGGAAGGATATCTGGGACGACCCCGCCGCGCAGCCGCTCGGCGACATCGAGGCCGCGCAGCGGATCCGTGCGTTCCGCGCCATCAACGCGGGCTCGATCAAGGCGGAAGTGCTGAAAGAGCATCCGACGCTTGAGGGCGAGCAGGCTTGAATCGATCCGGCCGAGTGGAGAGCCAGTAGCCCGGATGGAGCGAAGCGAAATCCGGGACGGTTCATCGACGAGCGAGAGAATCCCGGATTACGCTTCGCTCCATCCGGGCTACGCAGCTCCCGATCTCACCAATTTCTAGCTCTGCCCGCCCAGCGCCCGCACCGCTTCATCGACGCTGTGGAAGACGTGATCCCTCGGCAGCACGTCGTAGAGATCGAAGCGCTCGAATGCGTCCTGCGCGCGGGTGGATTCGAGCCGCGCCACCGCCAATGTCACACCGTCATCGCGGCATTCGCGAAACAGGTCGCGCAGCGCCTGCGCGGCCGTGAAGTCGATCTCGACCATGCCGCTGGCCTCGATCACCAGCAGTTTCGGCTTGGGCGTCGCGCGGCCGATGGCCTTGAGCACGCCGCCGTGAAAACCTTCCGCGTTGAGGAACGACAAGGGGGCCTGAAGCCCGACCACGGCAATGCCGGGCTTGCGCTCGCCGGTGACGTGCGGTCCGGTCGGCCACCAGATCGTGGTGCCGGGCACATGGACGAACTCCACCAGCTGGCCCTGCGTCGTGGTCCAGATGCCGTGCAGCAGCGACAGGGCAATGCCGACGGCGACGCCTTGCTCGATCGGCAGCACGATGATCGCGGCCGCCGTCGCTACCACCAGCAAGAATTCGTAGAAGGATTGCTTGAAGATCGTGGCGATCTGTTTGACGCGGATGATGCGCAGCGCGACGAACAGCAGCACGCCGCCGAGCGCCGCATCCGGTACGTGTTGCAGCAGCGTCGCGCCGAAGGCGAGCAGCGCGAGCACGATCGCGGCGGCAAACAGCCCGGCGAGCTGGGTGCGGCCGCCGGTCTCCGACACGATGCCGGTGCGCGGCGGCGAGGCATTGACCGGAAACGCGCCGAACAGCCCGGACAACAGGCTGCCGGCGCCGGCGCCGAGGAAGTCGCGGTCGACATCGGCCGGCTTGTTCGGGTCTGAGAGGAACGAGCGCGTGGTCGCCGCCGTCTGCACCATGACGACGACGGCGATCAGGATCGCGAGCGACGCCAGCTTGACCCATCGCTCGGGAGCGACAACGGGAAGCGACGGCGTTGGCAATGTCCCCGGCACGGTGCCGACCACCTTGACGCCCTTGCTTTCGAGATGGCCGGCGATCACGGCGACGGTGGCCGCCACCAGGCCGATCAGCGCGCCGGGGATGCGGGCGCTGACTTTCTCGCATCCGGCGACCAGCGCCAGCACGCCGAGGCCGATCACCAGTGTGTAGACATTGGTCTGGCCGATCTTCTCGGCGAGCACGCCGAGCTTGTAGAGCGTCGGGCCGTCCGGGGTGGTCAGGCCAAGCACGCCGGGTAATTGCGAGACCAGGATGTGCACGGAGATGCCGGCGAGGAAGCCGACCGTGACCGGCGTCGACAGCAAATTGGCAACCCAGCCGAGCTTGAACAGGCCGCCCGCGATCATGATCGCGCCGACCATCAGCGCCAGTGCCATCGCCAGCGACTGATAGTCGGGCGAGCCAGCGGTTGCCATAAGCGCCAGGCCGCCGGCGAAGATCGGCGTGATGGTGGAATCGGCGCCGCAGGACAGGAAGCGGTTGGCGCCGAACATCGCAAAGCCGAGCGAGCCGGCCATGAAGGCAAAGAAGCCGATCTGCGGCGAGAAGCCGCCGAGCCGGGCGGTCGCCATCTGCTCGGGGATCGCGATTGCGGCCAGCGTCAGCCCGGCGATCAGATCTCCGGGCAAATTGCTCGGCTGAAAGCTCGCCAGCGAACGGAAGATCGGCCAGTTGGCGCGTGTTTGATGAACGTCGGCCATCGGTCTCCCGTGAGGATTGCGGCGATTCCCCGATAGTCCGACATCGCGCCGGCAAAATCCAGCGGCGTTGGCCTGTGTGCAGCCGCGAAACGGGGCGCTGCAGCATGATCCGGAAAAGTGCGAAGCGGTTTTCCCTCGCGACAAACGCAAAGCGTTTGCGCGGAGATCACGCTCAAAAAAGCGCGCTTCAGCGCGCGCGCGCTTCGGTGATCGCCTTGCGGATATCGGCCAGTGGTGCGCGGTCGTCGAATTCGACGCTGTCGCCCTGGAGCCTGACGCCGAGGTCGCGCCATAGTCCGGCGAGATCGGGCGTCACGGGTTTCGATCCCCATTCGCCATGCAGCCGCGTCAGCACGTCGACGCCGACCGCCTTGTCGGCGGTCGACAGCACGCGCACGAGCGGCCAGTCCTTTTCGTGGTTGCCGCCGGCGGTGAGCACGCCGCGCATCGCATCCTGCAAGCCGAATTTATTGCCGGTGCGTTTGCGGATCTCGACGTCGGCGAACAGGCAGAACATCGCGCCGCCCCAGTATTTCCGGCCCCAGGTGTCGGTCTTGTCGAGGCCCTCATCGCCGGCCTGCGGCAGGCCTTTGGGCATGTCGCGCAGCATAGCCGTCCAGATTTCCCGCGCCGTGAGATCGCCGGCCTGCACCCGCGCGACCGGCTCGACATAGACCGCGAGCCCTTCCGACAGCCAGGCATAACGGTCGTCGAGATCGGGCAGGGCGGTGTGCACCATCTCGTGCACGATCACCCAGTCGCGCTTGAGATCGTCCACGCCCGCGTCGCGGCCGATCGGCAGCCGGATCGCGGCGCCGCGATAGCCCCATGTGGTGCCGCCGCGCACGCGCGAACCGTCGACCGGCACGATCAAGAGCCGCAACGAGCTGACGGGAAACCGTCCGTAATAGATCGAGACCGCGCGGGCGGACGCCTTGATCCAGTCGAATATCCTTTCCTTGGGCAGCGCTATCTCGCCGGGTGCGAACCCGACATGAATGGTGGCGCCAGCGATGTCGAGATCGGTCTTGGGCAGCCGGTCGAAGGCGTCGTAAGGCATGCCCTCGCCGCGCATGAACTCGGACTGCGCCTCGACGTGACACGATGCGATGCCGATGAGGATCGCCGCGACCAGCATCGCGGCGGCGATCACGCGATATGTCGGGATGCTTTTCATCGCGTCATGTCGCGGGCCCGCTATTTGCAGATGGATGCCGCTGTCAGAAGCCCCGCCGTGATCCAGCCGTGCAGATAGCCGGCGCCGCGCGCTGCGGCATTGTCGGGATCGTCGTAGGTCGCGAGCATCTCGCAGAGCACGCCGAACGGAACGCCATCGGAGGCTTCGTCCCACATCATCGCTTCCTCCGTCGGCAGCTCGCGGAACATCGGCGTCGTGTCCTGGCGCCAGATCAGGAGACGCGCAGGCTCGGCGAGCGTCTCCGTCTCGGGCGGCGTCTCGTCGTTCTTCAGTGCCATCCAGATCGAAGCGGCATTGGTCAACAGGTCGATCCTCGCAGCGCTCGGATGCGGCTGGAACACAAGATCGTTCCACTGCTCGGGCGCGAAACCGGCCATCGCCTCCAGCGCGAGCACGGCGCCCTCGGCGGCGTCGAACGCGTCGTTCAACGCCTTCTCCAGCGCGGCGAGGTCGGCGAGCACCGGATGGTTGCTGTAGGGGGCGGTGGCCTTCAGGAAATCCGGCAATCCTTGCGAGAACCAGCGCAGGTTCGGGTGCTCGGACGGCCGTGCCTTGACGTAGGCATGGCCCATCTCGTCGAACATCTCGTCGCCGAGAAAGCGATGCAGCAGCTCGTGGTCGTTACGCATCGCCTCGACCAGCCGCGAGCCATAGGCATGGCGGTAGACGCCGAACAGCGTCGCGCGCGTCTCCCTGGGGCTGTCGAGGATTTCGGTCAGGATGCCCTCGTCGCCGGTGAGGATGGCGTGCTGGAAGTCACCCTGCTGGCGCGCGAAGTCGCTCATGCCGCGGGCGCGCCCGCAGGCAGCACCTGCCCGGCGATCTCGCGGGTGCGCTCGACCTCGCGCAGCAATTCGTCGAGCGGCGGGATGTTGTCGTCGCGTTCGATCATGGTCGAAACGCGTCCGAACCGCTTCAAAGCCGCAACATAGAGGTCCCAGACATCCTCGCACACCGGATGGTCGTGCGTGTCGATGATGTGGGTGCCCATATGGCTGTGGCCCGCCATGTGGAATTGCACCACGCGATCGGGCGGAATGCCGTTGAGGAAGGCCATCGGATCGTAGCCGTGGTTGAAGGCGCTGACATAGACATTGTTGATGTCGAACAGCAGCCAGCAGCCGGAGCGGCGCGACAGCTCGGAGAGGAATTCCCACTCCGTCATCTCGGAATTGTCGAACTGGACATAGGTCGAGACATTCTCGAGCACGATGGCGCGGCCGAGGAAATCCTGCACCAGCTGCACGCGGCTCACGACGTGATCGAGCGCCTCTTGTGTGTAGGGGATCGGCAGCAGGTCGTGCAGGTTCTTGCCGTGCACGCCGGTCCAGCACAGATGGTCCGACACCCATTTCGGCTGCACGCGTTGTGCGAGGTCCTTCAGGCTTTGCAGATAGTCGAAATTCGGTGGCGCGGTGGAGGCGATCGACAGCGAGACGCCGTGCATCACCACGGGATAGCGCGCGCAGATCCGGTCGAGGATGCGCAGCGGCTGGCCGCCCGGCAGCATGTAGTTCTCGCTGATCACCTCGAACCAGTCGATCGGCGGGTTACCGCTCAGGATCTCGTCGTAGTGCTGGGCGCGCAGGCCGAGGCCAAAACCGAGGAACGGCGGCTTGGCTGATTGCAGCGGGCGCTCTGCGAGCACCGACTTGTCCGGTGATCGGCTCGCAACGTTCATGGCGGCTCCGCGCTTCCGGCGCCAGGATCGTGGCGCCCAACTTCAGAAAACTATCATGGAAACGAGGCCCGGCCTACACCGGGCCCCGCCTGGTCCGATCCGTTCACCCGGCCTTGAACTTGCCCTTCGCCGCGGTGCAGTCGGCCTTCGTCATCTCCGCAAAGCCCTGGCCCTTGCAGGCATTCTGACCCTTGCAGGCGTGGTTGCCGCCCTTGCAGGCGCTCTGGCCCTTGCAGGCATTGGCGCCAACGCATTTGCCTTCGCTCGCAGCGTAAGACTGCGTCGACACCACGGCTCCGGCCAGGAAAAGCGTGGCGGCGGCGGCGGCGAGTGTGGCACCGGACTTGGTTGTAAGCTTCATGAGCGTCTCCTTGTGCAAGATGGTTGAAGGTGCGCCGCCTGCAAACCGTGTGAGTTGGCCGAAGGCTGCACCCAAAGATAGCTACGGATATGGTCCGCTTTGGTTACTCATGCCGGGATCATTTATCCACGCCTTGGCGTGAAATGGCCCGGCGCCGTCGCCGGGCCCTCTTGGGACGATGGGATCAGCCCTTGACGAACTTGCCGCCCATCGCGTTGCACTGCTTTTCGGAGCTCAGCGAGAAGCCGGTGCCCTTGCAGGCGTTCAGGCCCTTGCAGGAATTGGCGCCGCCTTTGCAGGCGCTCTGGCCCTTGCAGGCATTGCCGGCCATGCACTTGCCCGTGGCGGCATTCGCGGGCGTCGAGGTGGTCGAAACCACGGAGCCGGCGAGGAACAGGGTGGCCGCAGCGACGGCGAGCGTTGCGCCGGACTTCGAACTCAACTTCATGACGATCTCCTCGGTGATCATTTGAAAGCAAAAAACATGGCGCCGTGAGCATCCTTCGATCGTTCGATCCCGGACCGCACAACGGATGGGCATTCGGAGAGCAATCAGATCGCAGGGGCGTCCGCGGCGCGGTGCTTCCCGCGATTTGAGTGCTCGTCCAAGATCAGCTACGAGGTATCAGGCGATTTGGTTACAGCGTTTCAAAAGAAAATTTTGTTTGGTCCGGGTCTGACGCCCGGTTCATATCAAACACCGTCGGCCAAAGAGTATTCATTGCGCCAAGTCGACCGGTTTGCTGCATTGCACTGCGTGCATCTTAATCAATTTTGCGCGGCGCGCGCCGGCTTCAGCTTTGCCATCTGCGCCACGTTCGCCTGCAACTCCTCGGCGCTGAACGCCGGGAAGGAGCAGATGCGGTTGCTGCAGGCAAAGGCCGCGGGCTCGCCAAGATCTGGATAGTCGACGTCCGGGTTGGGCAGCTTGCCCTCGCGCAGGTCGAGCCATTCGAGCCGCTTGTAGCGAGCGGGCAGGGCGCGGGCGATCGCATGCAGTCGTTGCGCGCGGGCGTCGTCCTTGTGTCCGACGATGGTGACATGCGTCGGCTCGGTGGCCAGCTCCTCATCGGCGAGCAGCACGCCGGGCATCGGCCGCGGCATCTCGGCCGATGCTGCACCGAGATAGCGCATCGCATGCGCAGCCAGTTCACGGGTGCCGTCGCTACCGACATAGCGATCGAGCATGTTCATGAAGCGCGCGACCTGGATCTGGTCGTCGATCAGCTTGGCGGGCCTGGCGAACACGCCGGCCTGTCCTTCCGACGTCTTCGAGGTGAAGAAGCCGCCGGCGTCGTCACGGAACGTCGCGGCGAAGTCGCCGGCTCCCACCGCCGACGTCAGCCAGTCGCGATTGCCGGTCGCGGCGTAAAGATCGAGCAGGGCCTGTCCCATCGCGACGGTGTCGCCGAGGAAGGGGCCGCCGCGATCCTTGTCGCCATGGCGGAAACCGCCGTCCGGCAGCGAGCGATTGGCGAGCACCCATTTCGCTGCGCGCTCGGCGATCGCCAGCGCCTTGGGATCGGCGCTCGCGTCGTAATAGGCCACGAGGCCCGAGATCGCCCAGCCGTTCTCGCGCGCATAGAGGTTCTTGTCGATGCGAGGCAGACCAAGCTTGCGGCGCGCGGCATCATCAAGCGCATAATAGGCGTGGCCGTCGACGTCGTGATTGAGATCGGCGTCCTGGCTGACATAGAAGGCGCCGTCGGGGCTCAGCAGGACGTCCGTGAGGTAACGTTCGACATCGCGCGCGGCCGCGAGATATTTCGCCGCCTTCCATTGCGCATAGGCCTGGCTGTACTGCCGCAGGTATTGTGACTGGAACGAGATGATCTTCTCGAAATGCGGATGGCTCCAGGAGCCGGCCTCGGAATACTGGAACACGCCGCCCCACACCGGATCGATCAGCGCGACCGCGGCATCGAGGGTCTGCCTTGCGCGCTTTGTTGCCGTCGTGTCGCCGGCTTCGGCCCGGCTGATCGCAAGGTCGAGGCTGTCGGCGTCGATATATTTCTGGTTCTCGCCCCAGCCGCCGAGCTTGTCGTCGTAGGATTCGTCGAACGTCCTGGTCAGCTCTGCACGTTGCGCCTTGCCGAGAAAGGCCGAGGTGGCGGGCTTGATCTCGAACGCCTCGCCGACCGACGGGCCCGGCGAGGGATCGTCGATGATGGCCTTGAGCAGCGACTGCATCCGCTCGGGCTCGATATAGCCCCTGATCTTGGCGATCTCGCTGCCGTCAGGCGCGAACACGATGGTCGCAGGCCAGCCCCAGTCGCCGTAGCGGCTCGAGAGGTCCGGATTGGCGTCCTGGTCGACGCGGACCGGGAGATATTTCGCCGCAAGCAGCTCCTGCACCTTGGGGTCGGCGTAGGTGGTCTTCTCCATCACGTGGCACCAGTGGCACCACACCGCTTCGAGATCGAGGATGACGAACCGCTGCTCGGTCGTGGCGCGCGCGAACAGATCGTGGCTCCAGCCGGTCCATGCCGGGGCGTCCGCCGCAAGTGAGGGCGACGCGTTCAACGCGATGAGAATTGCGATGCTGCGGACAAGTCTCATGGCGCGCTCCCGAAGGCGAGGGTCGTCTGAGCTACGGGGCCGCTGGGATCGGGGCTCGCCATGTCACGGTATTGTGAGCCGGCCTGCCGGGCTGCTCTCAGGTCGGCGCCTTCTGGCTCTCGGTCGCGTTGACCAGCAGGCGGTCCAGCGAGGCGGCGCCGGGACCCGCGATCGCAAGCCATATGAAGGCGGCGAAGTAGGTCGCTTCCTCGAACCCGAGCAAGGTCTCCAGCGAGTCGACGTCGCCCCATTTTGCCGACTTGATCGCGACGATCATCACCACCGCGAGCATCGCGGCCGGGATGCGGGTGAACAGGCCGAGGATCAGCATCGCGCCGCCGAAGCATTCGACGCCGGACACGAAGGGGGTGAGGATGGTCGGGAAGGGGATGCCCCAGCCGACGAAATTCTCGGTGACCTGGGCGAGGTTGGTGAGCTTGCCCCAGCCGGCCAGCATGAAGGTGTAGCCGACGATGATCCGCATGATCAGCGGCCCGGCCCAGGCGAAATGCGAGGCGATCCGCGCCGGCAGCAAAATAAGCAGGTTGACGATGAAATTCATGCGAAACCCTCCCAATATTCCGCCATGCAGCCTGCGCCGGCGTTCGATGCGAACGCGAAGGCACGAGCCAAAAGCTACGGCTGCGTCATGGTGGGAGTTTCGCCGGCGAGGCGGGCTTGTTACGGGCCCTAGCCGATATTTTGCAGCGCCGGGAAGGTTTCCAGCAGCCAGACGCTGACGCCGGACACCGCGCCGGTCAGGAAGCCGACGCCGGTGATCACCATCAGCACGCCCATCACGCGCTCGACGGTGTCGAGATGGCGCTTCATCCGCGCGAACACCGAGGAGAACTGCTTGACCATGAAGGCGGCGAGCAGGAAGGGGATGCCGAGCCCGGCGGAATACACCGCAAGCAGGCCGGCGCCCTTTGTCACCGTGGCCTCCGCGGCCGCAATCGAGAGGATCGCGGCGAGGATCGGCCCGATGCAGGGCGTCCAGCCGAACGCGAACGCAAGGCCCATGACATAGGCGCCCCACAGCCCGACCGGCTTGGGCGCGGTCAGCCGCCCCTCGCGCATCAACAGTCCGATCCGGGTGATGCCGAGGAAGTGCAGGCCCATGATGATGATCACGATGCCGGCCAGGATCGAGAGCTCGGCCGACCAGGCGCGCACCAGCCCGCCGACGATCGAGGCGCTGGCGCCGAGCGCCACGAACACGGTCGAGAAGCCGAGCACGAACATCAGCGCCGAGATCATCACGGCGCGCTTGGAGGCCGCGGTGGCGCCGTCCTGGTTCACCTGCTCGATGGTCGCACCGGTCAGGTAGATCAGATAGGGCGGCACCAGCGGCAGCACGCAGGGCGACAGGAAGCTGACTAGACCGGCGATCAGGGCCGCCGGGATCGTGACGTCGTGCATCAAGGAACCTTCGAAGATAGCTGGCTTGTCTTGGCGTGTACGCGGCCAACAATCCAGAAGTTTCGTCACTGAGGCCTTCAACTATGGTCACAGGCCCGTGTCCGGGGGCTGCGTTGCGTCCTGCGCTGGTGAAACAATCGCGGATATGTTCCGTAATGCGGTAAAGCAACCGCTGATCCGGACCTCATCGATGCGCATCGGCATCCGCAGCGCCATCTCCGCCCTCGTCCTGACCTCGATCGTGGTCAGCGCCGTCGGCGTGCATCTGTTGTGGTGGCGCACCGCACAACGGGTGAGCCAGACGCTGGCCGACACCATCAACGACCAGATCGTCTCCGCGGTCGGCGACGAACTGCAGTCGATCACGACCGAAGCGCGCTCGTCGATGACGGCGGTGCGGACGCTGTTGACCGAGAAGGTGCTGGACGCCCGCGACGCGCGCAAGCGGCAGTTCGTGTTCCTGTCGCAGTTGCAGTCGCAACCGACCATTTCGTGGGTCGCGTTCGGCTGGCCGGACGGCTCGTTTTTTGGCGCCCACAAGCTCGGCGACGCCGGCGTCGAGATGCTGACCATCTCGCCCGACCGCAAGCTGCGGGCCGATCAATACGACTATGCCGGCATCGACATCAAGCCGAGGGGCAGCACCGTCGAGGACGGCAAATATCTGGTCACGGAGCAGCCCTGGTTTCGCGATGCGATCGCAGCCCGCGACCAGCAATGGTCGACGCTGACCACGCTGCCCCGCGGCGAGCGGCTGGCCGCGATGCTGTCGGTGCCGATCGATGTCGACGGCGAGCGCACCGGCGTGCTCGCCATCATCATCGAGCTGACCCGGGTGTCGAACTTCCTCTCGCAACTGACGGTCGGCAAGTCGGCGGGCGCCTTCCTGCTCGATCGCGACGGCGGCGTGATCGCGTCCCCCGATGCCGACGCCGACGAGCTGAATGCGCTGAAGACCGATCACCCGCTGCTGCCGGTCGCGGTCGCCGCGATCAGGCAGGCCGGCAAGGCCTACGATCCCGGCGAGGGCGAGGCGTACCGCTCCCAGGTGACGCGGGACGGGCAGGCCTATCAGGCGGTGTTGACGCCGATATCGTTCCCGGGCTGGTCGCTGGTGACGGTGGTGCCGGAATCCGAATTCCTCGGCCCGGTGCGAATGACGATCCGCAGCCTCCTGATCGGGCTCGCGGCCCTGATCGCGGCCGCCGGGCTGTTGTCGGCCTGGCTGGCGCAGCGCCTGATCGCGGCGCCCCTGATCAAGGTGGTCGGCGAGATCAGGCATATCGAGCGCTTCGACCTCGACAAGGTCGAGCGGCATCCGTCGCGCCTTGCCGAGATCGAGAACCTGTCGGGTGCGATCGGCGACATGGCGCAGGGGCTCGCCGCGTTCCGCAAATACATTCCGGCCGATCTGGTGCGGCGACTGGTCAGCGACGGCAACGGCGCGCGGCTCGGCGGCGCCGTGCGGCCGATGAGCGTGATGTTCGTCGACCTCGCCGGTTTCACAGGCATGTCGGAACGGCTGGGTGACAAGATCATTCCGTTGCTGTCGCGCTACTTCGACATCGTCTCCGCCGCGGTCCAGCAGGAGAGCGGCACCATCGACAAGTTCATCGGCGACGCCGTCATGGCGTTCTGGGGCGCGCCGGCGGCCAATCCGGATCATGCCGCCGATTGCTGCCGGGCGGCGCTCGCCTGCCAGCGCGCGGTCGCGCAGGCCGGCCTCGCCGACGACAAGGGAGAGGCGGTCAGGATCCGCATCGGCATCAATTCCGGCGACATGCTGGTCGGCAACATCGGCTCGGAAGTGCGGCTCAACTACACCGTGATCGGCGATGCCGTGAACATCGCGAGCCGCCTCGAAGGCACCAACAAGGTCTATGGATCGACCATCATCATCGGTCCGGAGACGCGGCGTCTGGCCGGTGACCGCATCGTCGTTCGCGAGCTCGACCGGCTCGCCGTCTACGGCCGCGCCGGCGGGCTGGAAATCTACGAGTTGATCGCAATGGCCGACGAGGGCCCGATCGCGCGCGACTGGATCGCGCCCTATGAGGCCGGGCTTTCGGCCTGGCGCGCCGGTGATTTCACCGCAGCGATCGCCGCGTTCGAGAGGTCCTTGCAACTCCGCGGCACGGATGCGGCCTCGACACAGATGATCGCGCGATGCAGGCATCAGCTCGCCAACCCCACCGATGAGGATTGGGACGGCACCACCGTGGCACGGTCGAAATAGCGGCGTCGCGGATGTCTTGGCTGCGACAAAGCAACCCGACGGGCAACGCAGCGGAACCCGTCAACCGCCTCGTGCAAGAATATTTCGCTTTATCAGAAATATAGATCAACAACCCCGCATGTCGGCGGCCTCCGCCCAGCGGGTTGTCGAACGCGCGCTAGCGGAAGTAGGTAAGGAACTCCGTCGAATCAATCGGTCTCGCAATGGAGGGCTTCTCGGTCCTTTCCGGGCCTTCCTTCACGACGTACATGTCGATGAGCTTCGCGCCGGAGAGATTGCGCTCCACCGTCGCTCCGGTATCCATGTTGATTGCCGACGCGCCGCAGTCGTGGAAGACCACGGTGCCGTAGTCCGGGAGCTGCAGCGGCGTTGGATTTCCCGGGAGGGCCGACCGCTCCATCACCCATTCCGCCGTTGCGCCGGGAATCCTGAAGGGTTGCCCCAGTTGGGTCATGGGTGCGGTTTGAAAAAACTGCACGGAGCGACTGGTCGTGAGGTTCGTGATCACGAACGACACGCCGGTGCGATCCGGCGCCACCTGCATGAGGCACATGATCAGATCGCCGGCATGAATCTTCGGCGACACGAGCGTGATCGGATGCGCCTGGGCCGGATCGCCCCTGACCCACCATTGCCACCACGCGAAGAACGAGGTCGTCGGGCTGCCCCCGCCCGCGGCAGGATCGATGTTCTGCGCGGTGCCGATCTGCGGCAGCGTCGATCGGTAATATCGACGTTGTCCATCAAAGCCGATCCACGTCGAACTGTGGTATGTCTCGCTGGCGCGGCCGCTCGCCGGCTGGGTTGGCGTCGGCACCTGAAACTTCCCCCAGACCGACGAGAATATGGTGCCATCCCTCGGCGTGATGTAGGCACCGGACCAGTTGAGGCTGCTTTCCCGCCGCGGCGATTGGTCGAACGATCGGCGAAGGCCCGCCGTGACGGGGGAAAGCACTTGGAAATCGAACGCCTCGAACGCCACCGTCGGACTAAACATCTTCTGCCAGAATGCGTACTCGGCCGGCTGCAGCACCGGGTCCGGTCGTCTTGGAAAGCCGAGCGCCTTCAGCTCGTCCTGCGACGCGACCATCGTGCGAAATCCGGTGGGAGGAAGCACGCTGGTCGTCGAATCCCTGATGACCTTCTTCAGGCCTTCGGTGTCGTATGTGGGGCTCCGCCCGTCCCGGGTGCTCATTGCCATTCGCCCGCGGCAGCCGCGATTGCGCTGTCAAACATCGGCACGACGGCCGGCGTCAGAATGACGGTGTCCAGCAGATCGGCGATTCTGGCGCCGCCTTCCGAATCCTTCGGATAGTGCACACCGGCGATCTCGCGGTTTCGGGCGATCGAATCCGCCAGAATCGACAGGTCGGATTTCCATACGGCCTGGTCGGCCGCAGACACCGCCGCCGCGGCGAACACCCGAAGCATGCAGTTCTTCATGAAATGGGCCTGGGTGGAATGCCCGCTCGGCCAGGATGAGTGGCCGGGGACCTGGATCGGCGGCAGCAATGCGGGACAAAGCTGCGACGGCCGAGGCAAATCGTATCTGTCCTTGAAATACAATGCCGCAAAGGACCCAATCAAACTCGCGATGTTCAACAGGCGCCAGGTTTGCGTATGCGAGCCGGGCCGCGCGGTCAGCACAGCCAGAAAATCCGTGAAGAATTCAACGTCCTGCGAGAGGATCAGGCCCATGGCATCCGGCCGTTCATCCCGCGCGGCGAGTACGAGGTTATCTATCTGAGCGGTATAGCCGGCGACCAGGTCGGCCCGAATCTGCGTGAGGGTGGCGTCGGCGTCGACGGTCGCTGCCCAGCCGGGGACATTGGCGACGAACTGATGCAGGACACGCCACGCATACCATTCTGCAGACCATTGCCGGCTGCCGAAGTGCGCCGGCGGCGTCCGCCGCAGGGTGCCAAGCTCGTTTGTGCCGGAGGGGTCGAGCCTCGTGACGAACGGCAAGTCGACGCGGTCTGAAATAAGCCAGCCGCCCCCTCCGACGTTGCCGGTGTTTCCCGTATTGCCGGTGTTTCCGGTATTGCCCGTGTTACCTGTGTTGCCAGTCATTGACGTCTCTCCCTTGTTCGGCAGTTGTCGTCAGCAATACCAGTCAATCAGGAAGCCCCGCCGATCGCAGATGGCCGAGCCAGGTGTCCAATGCATCGCCACGAAACGGGCAGTGCGGCGCGTAGGACGAAATACGGAATCCGGGTTGAATCTCCAGGTAGCGGCGTGCCGCCTCCGCTGCTTCTTCACGTCGGCCCAAGGCACCGAGCGTGGCGATGAGCAGGCGATGATTGAAGCGAATAAGTCCGTTGCGATTCAGTGCGCCGCGCACCCACTCCAATGCCTGCTCATAGTCGCCATTCACGTAGTGAGCCTGGCCGAATAATCCCTCGTGCCAGAACGAGCGCGCGTCGAGCGGCGAGAGCCGGACGCCCTGCTCGCCCTGGCGCAGAGCGGCAGGGCCGTCACCGAGAAAGCCGGATGTTGCGCTTGCCATGGTCCAGGCCATGGCTGAACTCGGGCCGGCGGCAACGGCGCGGTCGAGGGCTATCCTTGCGCTTTGAAAGTCGTGCAGCAAGAATGATTGGACGTGACCATACACCGCCAACGCGAATGCATCGTCACCGCCTCGATCGATCGCCTCCTTGGCGTATCTGGCGCCGGCGATGACGTCAGCCTCGGGATCCGGCGATCCGATTTCCCCGATCCGGAACACATACCACAGCGCGACGTAGGAATAGGCCAGCGAAAAATTAGGGTCGTATGAAATGGCTTGCTCGAGCAGGCCACGCGCTTTGGAGAAGGAATCGTAGTCCATCCGGTACAGCAGATCGAGCGCCTGCAACACGAGGTCGTACGCGGTCAGGTTCTGCGGATGTTTGCGCATCGATCGCATCAGCTCGCGCTCGCGAACCTGCGGCGCGATCTGTCTTACGACATTGACGGCAATCCGATCCTGGAGCGCAAACAGCTCGCCAAGGTCGCCTTCGTGCAAATCCGAACGAATGACTTCGCCCGACTCGGCGTCGCTGAGCTCGGTCACGATGCGGACTGAGGTCATCGTCCTCTGAATCCCGCCATAGAGGACATAGCGAACCCCGAGCCGACGTCCGATCTCGCGGACGTCGACGTTGCGGCCGCTGAAGCCGAGGCTGGAGCCGCGCGATACGACAAAAAGCTCCTTGAGCCCGGCCAGGCCGCGAATGATGTCGTCGACGACACCATCGGCGAAATAGCCCTCTTCCGGAGTGGCCAGGTTCATGCGGAACGGCAGCACGGCAATCGAGGGGCGGGGTTCCGAGCCCACCGGGGCTTCGCCAACCAGCTTCGCGGGCTGCATGGGTCGGTGGAGCGCATACACGCGGACAGGTCGACCCATGTTGCGAAGATGCAGATCGCCAAGATCGATCACGCTGACGTCCAGGTCCTGGCCGATCTGCTCCGCAACGGCTCCCGACACCACGACGCCGCCCGCTTGCGCATAGTTCTGAAGGCGCGCCGCAATGTTCACGCCCTCGCCATAGACGTCATCTTCTTCGACGATGATGTCCGCGGCATTCAGCCCGATGCGAAAGCTGATGCGCTCGTCGGCGGGCATCGCGGCTGTATTCATGGCGAGAGCTTCTTGCAGCGAAAGCGCGCACCGCGTTGCATCGCGCGCGGTATCGAATGTCGCAAGGAAGCCGTCGCCGGTGTTCTTGACGATCCTTCCGTTCTGCGCCGTGACGCCCGGGTCGAGGACTTCCGAGCGCAATCGCATCAGCCGGGTATGGGTGTTTTCCTCGTGCGCCTCCATCAGGCGCGTATACCCGACCACGTCCGCCGCAAGGATTGCCGCGAGACGTCGGCGAACTTCCGGGACCGATGGGGTCATCATATTATTGATACTTCTGCAAAATTTTACTGATACGCGGCTAAAATCCGGCACGAAGAACGCGAAAAGGATATCTTCATCAAGATCATAAAGGAAGGCTCCATCCGGTGGGCTGTGCCAGCCAAGTGCGCTGGTACAGTATGATGTTTGCAACCTTTGAGGGGGTGTCCGTGGG
The DNA here is from genome assembly GCF_042258615.1 of Bradyrhizobium sp. Pha-3. Classification (GTDB taxonomy): domain Bacteria; phylum Pseudomonadota; class Alphaproteobacteria; order Rhizobiales; family Xanthobacteraceae; genus Bradyrhizobium. Next base: position 2,843,455 of record NZ_CP170152.1, read on the forward strand.
CGCGCAATCGCGATCCGCCCGACGGGTGGATACGGTGCGGACCAAGCAGGCATTCGCGCCTTGAACATGTAACGCAAATGCGTCCCTTGGCTTCATGGCTGGATCATCGTCGCAGCGAAACGCGTCTCCATTGATCTACGTCAATGCGGGAACGGTGTTCTCCTTTCTTCCCGCCGATCACGGGCGAGTTTAGCCGGGAGCGCGGCGTTATCGCTGGGGCGATCGCGATCGTCGTATTCGGTGCTGCCAGTCGCCCGATGGAGCGTGCTCGGAAGTCCCGCAGATAACAGAAGGTCACTGACATGGCCGAGGTGGTTGACATCGCGCGCGAGTCTGCCGCGCCAGGCCTGATTGTCTATGAATTGCTTCACACAATGGGGCCGTTGGGCGAATTGACGCGGGCCGGTGGAATATCCGCCCTTGAAGCCACCTTGTCGGTCCGTGGGACTTGACCGTCAGCGGGCGCGGGCTGAAACAGGTATTCGTCCTCCAACCCTGGCAACGAAGACCCCCATGCGACTTCCCTTTTTCTACGGCTGGGTCATCGTCGCGGTGACCTTCGTCACGATGGCGATCGGCGTCAACGCACGGACGGCATTCTCGCTGTTCTATCCGCCGATCATCTCCGAATTCGGCTGGGAGCGCGGCGTCACCGCGGGCGCATTCTCGTTCGGCTTTGTTGCCTCGGCGATCGCAAGCCCGCTGATCGGCCGGCTGATGGACCGCGGCGGCCCGCGCGCGGTGATGGAGCTTGGCGTCCTGTTGATGGGCTCCGGCCTGCTGCTGGCGCCGCTGACGACGCAGCCCTGGCACCTCTATCTCACCATCGGCGTGCTGGTCGGCGCTGGCAGCGTCTGCCTCGGCTACTCCGGCCAATCGCTGTTCGTGCCGAACTGGTTCCTGCGCCGCCGTGGCCTCGCGATCGGGCTCGCCTTCGCGGGCGTCGGCATCGGCTCGGTGACATTGCTGCCGTGGGTGCAGCACATGATCGAGCACACCGGCTGGCGCACCGCCTGCACCGCGATGGGGATCGTGGTGCTGGTCGTGCTCGCGCCGATCAACCTGTTGCTGCACAAGAAGCCGGAGGACATCGGCCTGCAGCCGGACGGTGATGCCGCGCCGACGGCGACGTCGGCCAGGCCGGCATCGAACATCGTCGATCCGGTGTGGGCCGGCACCGATTGGACGCTGTCGCGTGCGCTGCGCACCGCGCGGTTCTGGTGGATCGCGATCGGCTATTTCTGCGGCCTGTACATCTGGTACGCCGTGCAGGTGCACCAGACCAAATTCCTGCTCGACATCGGCTTCAGCTCCAATGTCAGCGTCTGGGCGCTTGGCGTCGTCAGCCTGCTCGGCATACCCGGGCAGATCTGGCTCGGGCATCTCTCCGATCGCATCGGACGCGAATGGGTGTGGGCGATCTCCTGCTTCGGCTTCGTGATCTGCTTTGCCGCGCTCGCCGCCTTGAAATACTGGCCGAGCATGGCGCTGATCTATCTCATGGTGTTCACCCAGGGCGCGCTCGGCTATGGCCTGACATCCGTGATGGGACCGGTGGTGCTCGAGATCTTCCAGGGCAGGCACTACGGCAGCATTTTCGGCACCGTGATGCTGGCCGCGCTCGCCGGCGGAGCCGCGGGCCCGTGGATCACGGGCCAGCTCTACGATCTCTCGGGCAGCTACACGAGCGCGTTCCTGCTCGGCATTGCCGTCAGCCTGCTGTCGGCATTTGCGATCTGGCAGGCTGCGCCGCGCAAGGTCCGTGCCGTCGCCGGCCAGATGCACAAGGCCGCCAGCGCGGCCTGACGCATCAGGCGGATGAAACGCCGATTGCCCGCTGCAGGTCGGTGATCGCGCGCAGGCAACTGTCGGCGGGGGTGGTCTCCGGATCGATCAGGCGGTGCAGGCGGAAACCATCTTCCAGCGCCAGCACGATCGCGCCGGTCCAGTCCGGATTGAGTCTGGCGTTCCTGCCGCTGTTCTTCTGCGCGGTCTCGACGATGTCGGCGATCAGCTTGCGCCGCGCGCGCAGGCGCTTGGCAAGCTCGGGCCTGCGCTTCTCGGCGCGCGCCACGAACAGGATCATCTCCATATGCAGGAGAGGCGAGCGGCCGAGCGGATCCTGGCGGCTGCGATCCATGGTGCGCAGCGCCTCCAGGAAATCGGCGAGGTCCTTGTGCTTGGCGAGCAAATCGAGATTGCGCCGGATCGATTGCTCGACGTGATCCTCGAGCATCGCGAAGATCAGCTCGTCCTTGCTCTTGAAGTTCGAATAGAAGGCGCCGCGGCTGAAGCCCGCCGCAGCCGCGATCGCTTCAATGCTGGCGCCGCCAATTCCTTGTTCCTCGAACACCCGCGCCGCCGCCTCGAACAGCTTCTCGCAGGTGTCGTCCCGTGTCGGTCTGGTTCGAACCCTTGACATCAGCGCAGTTTAGGGCACAATGCAACTCGATACAAGAGTGTATCGAGTTGCATTGCCAAAACCAGAGTTGCTAAAACCAGAATGGCCGTACCCGTGTTGGTGCGGTCTTGAGGATGACACCAAGGCGCGCCAGAGTGCAGGCACCGGCGTAGCGCACGAACGAGGTCACCATGAACGAGCAAGTTCAGCCGGCCAGCGGCGAGCCGCTTTTCAATCCACTGGCGCCCGAATTCATTCGCAATCCCTATCCGTATTATGAGCGGCTGCGCCGCCTCGATCCGATGCATGTCAACGCGCACGGCGCATTCGTGGCCAGCCGTCACGCGGAAGCCAGCCTCGTGCTGCGCGACAAGCGGTTCGGCAAGGACTATGTCGAGCGCTCGATCCGCCGTTACGGCCCCAAGATCATGGAGGAGCCGGTCATTCGCAGCATGAGCCACTGGATGCTGCAGCAGGACCCGCCCGACCACACCCGCCTGCGCGGGCTCGTCGTCAAGGCGTTCACCGCACGCCGGGTCGAGGATATGCGTCCGCGCATCCAGCACGTCGTCGACGAGACGCTCGACCGCATCATTCCGCAAGGGAGGATGGACCTGATCGAGGATTTCGCGTTCCGCCTGCCGGTGACGATCATCTGCGACATGCTCGGCATCCCCGAGGAGCATCGCGATGCCTTTTACAATGGCTCGCGCGACGGCGGCCGTCTGCTCGAGCCGGTGCCGCTGTCGGCGGAGGAGATCAAGCAGGGCAACGCCGGCAACGCGATGGCCGCGATGTACTTCCACCAGCTGTTCGAGCTGCGCCGAAAGCAGCCCGGCGACGACCTCACCACGCAACTGGTGCAGGCCGAGGAGAACGGCCAGAAGCTGACCAACGAGGAGCTCACCGCCAACATCATCCTGCTGTTCGGCGCCGGCCACGAGACGACCGTGAACCTGATCGGCAACGGCCTGCTCGCGCTGTTCCGCAACCCGGACCAGCTCGCGCTGCTCAAGGCCAATCCCGGCCTGATCACCAACGCGATCGAGGAGTTCCTGCGCTACGATTCCTCGGTGCAGCTGACCGGCCGGGTCGCGCTGGAGGACATCGACGATCTCGGCGGCAAGCGCATCCCGAAGGGGGAGAGCGTGCTGTGCCTGCTGGGATCGGCCAACCACGACGAGGCTGTCTACCCCAATCACCCCGAGAAGCTCGACATCCAGCGGCCGAACGTGAAGCCGCTGTCGTTCGGCGGCGGCATCCATTTCTGTCTCGGCGCCCAGCTGGCGCGGATCGAGGCCGAGATCGCGATCTCGACGCTGCTGCGCCGGATTCCCGACCTGCGGCTCGATGACGCGGAGAATCCGGAGTGGCGGCCGACCTTCGTGCTGCGCGGGCTGAAGCGGCTCCCTGCGAGCTGGTGACATCCCGGATGTTGTGACGTCCGGGATGCGCGGCAGGGCAGTAACCCTGCCGCGGAAGGCCGGTGTGCACGCACGCTTGAGCGGAAAACCGTCATCCGCCTGACGTCGCAGCGGTAAAGCCGCTGTGACTTCGCCATACTTGTCTCTATATTTGGGTTGCTCCGGCCGAGCGTTCAGCACCGCGGAGCGGGCTCAAAGGGAGACACCGTGCAGACGACGCTGCTCGGCCTGGCAATCGCCTTCATTCTTGCACTGGTCGCTGCGCTGGTCGGTCCGTATTTCGTTGACTGGAACCAGTTCAGGCCGCAGTTCGAGGCGGAGGCGTCGAAGATGATCGGCATGCCGGTTCGTGTCGCCGGCAATCTCGACGCGCGCCTGCTGCCTGCGCCCTCGCTGCGGTTGAAAACCGTCACTGTCGGCGGCGCCAACGACCGCGGCAAGGTCCGGGCCGCCAATCTCGACGTCGAGTTCAGCCTGAGCTCGCTGATGCGCGGCGAGTGGCGCGCCAACGAACTCACCATCAACGGCGTGTCGCTCGACCTCGGGCTCGATCCGAAGGGGCGGATCGACTGGTCGCCGTCGAGCGGGAGCTTCAACCTGGCTTCGCTGGCGATCGACCGCCTCAATCTGACCGGCCGCGTCGCGCTGCACGATGCCACAAGCCGCAGCACGCTCGAGCTGAACGACATTGCCTTCAGCGGCGATGTCCGCTCGCTTGCCGGCGCCGTCCGCGGTGACGGCAATTTCATGTTCGACGGCAACCGCTACCCGTTTCGGATCTCCTCGGGGCAAAGCACTGATGGCAGCGGCACCCGCCTGCATTTCAACATCGATCCCGGGCAACGGCCAGTGTCGGCCGATCTCGACGGCATCCTGACCTTCGAGGCCCGCGCGCCGCGGTTCGAGGGGAGCGTGACGCTCGCGGGCACGCCTGGCCAGCGCGGCGGCAGCGACATGCCGCCCTGGCGGATCGCCGCCAAGATCAAATCGGATTATTCGGCTGCGCGTCTCGACCAGGTCGAGGTGAGCTATGGCGGCGAGGACCGCGCGCTGAAGCTCGCGGGAAATGGCGATCTCAAGTTCGGTGCATCGCCGCTGCTGCGCGCCTCGCTTTCGGCACGACAGCTCGATGGCGACAAGTTTGCCGCAAAAGACAGCGCCAAAGACGGCAATAACGGCAATGTCGAGCCGGTGCGCGTGCTGCCGGCGATGCGCGCGGTGTTGTCGAGTCTTCCGCAAAGCCCGATACCGGCACAGGTCGAGCTCACGTCCGAGCAGATCATGCTCGGCGGCCGCCCGCTGCAGGACATCTCGGCGGAGCTGCAATCGGATGCGAAGTCATGGACCGTGCGCCGACTGGAGTTTCGCGCACCGGGATCGACGCGGGTCTCGATGAGCGGCGCGAGCGCGCAAGGGGGAGCCTCGAACAGCTTCAAGACCGCGCTCAATATCGAATCGTCCGACCCCGATACGCTGATGAGCTGGCTGCAGGGGCGGAGCGACATCGCCTATCGCAGCCAGAAGCCGCTGCGGTTGCGCGGCGACGTCACGGTGTCGCCGGCCGGTTTTTCGATCGACGCGATGAAGGCGGAGATCGAGAGCGGCACGGTCGAGGGCCGCGTCGCGGTCGCGCATCGCGAGGCGACGAGCGGCTCGAAGGTCGAGGCGCAGTTGAAGGCGGAGCGGCTCGATCTCGATGCGACCGCAGCCTTCATCCGATCGCTCGCCGGCCCGCAAGCTGAATGGCCGGACGAGGCGCAGCTGTCGCTCGACATCGGGCGCGCGGTCTCCTCGGGGCAGGAATTGCGGCCGCTGCTCGCGAAGATCGCCTACAGCCCGAACAACATCGTGCTCGAGCGCGTCAAGATCGGTCAGCCCGACAATGTCACGCTTGACGGCAGCGGCAATTTCGATCGCGTCAATTCGACCGGCAAGCTCGCGGTCGATGCGACCGCCGCGTCGCTTGGCCGGTTGACGGCTGTGGTTCAGCCGTTCGCACCGGCGCTTGCCGCGCGGCTTGGCGTGCTGCGCGCGGATGCCGGTCCGGTCCGTGCCAGGCTTGCGCTCGACCTCGGCAAGGGCAAGGCCGCCGATCGCGGCAGCGCGCGCGCGACGGTCGATCTCGACACGCCGCAGCTCAAGGGCAATACGGTGATCTCGGCGACCCCGTCGGTGGCTGCGATCCGTGCGCTGGATGTCGACGCACTTCGCAAAAGCGAGGTGACGGCCGAAGCGAAATTCTCCGCCGGCGAGGGCAATGCGCTGCTGGCACTGCTTGGGCTTGACCGCGCGGTCGCAGCCGGTGCGGGCCCGACGCGGTTCGAGGGCACCGCGAGCGGCGCGTGGCAGGCGCCGTTGCGGCTGAAGGCGAGGCTCTGGGGCGCCGGGCTCGACGCGGATGCGGAAGGGACCGTGGAGCCGTGGTCCAGGAACGGCGCGAGCGAGAGCAAATCGAGTGTCAGCCTCCGTGTCCGCAGCGCCGACATCAGTCCGCTGCTCCATCTCAAATCATCCGATCCGGCGGCAAACATCCGCCTGTCGTCGCGGATCACGCTTGCGGGTGACAGGCTGACCTTCGATGATCTCGACAGCATCGTCGCCGGTTCGCGGCTGCGCGGCCGGCTGGCGCTGACGCTCGCCGATCAGAAGAGCATCGACGGCGAAGTCGGCCTCGATCAGATCACACTGGCGCCGATTTTCGCGGCGGCGATCGGCGCGGCCGGTCACGATGCGACGGAGCCGCTCGGCCAGGGACTGACGGGCGCCTGGCGCGGCAAGGTCACGTTCGAAGCGCTGCACGGTCTGCTGCCGGGCGGCGCCGAGCTGCAGCCGGTCAGCGGCACCATCAGGTCGGATGGGCAGTCGCTGACCTTCGACGGCGTCAAGGGCAAGATCGGCGGCGGCGAGGCGACCGCCTCCATCGATGCGCGACAGGGCGTCAACGGACTCGCCTTAAATGCAAATGTGCAGCTCTCGGGCGTCGACGGTTCGGCCCTGCGCTATCGCAGTCTCGCGATGCCCAAGGGACGCGCTTCGATGCAGATGACGTTGTTGACGCAGGGCCGCAGCGCTTCGGCGCTGATCGGTGCGCTGTCCGGCAGCGGCGCCGTGACGCTGGAGGGGCTGAACCTTCCGGGTCTCGATCCGCGCGCGTTCGACGTCGCGATCCGCGCCAGCGATTCCGGGCAGGCGACCGACGATACGCGGCTGAGGCAGATCGTCGAGCCGGCGCTCGCCGCCGGCGGGCTGTCGGTCGTTTCGGCCCAGATTCCCTTCAACATCCGTGACGGCCGCATCCGGTTCGGCACCACCACGCTTGCGGCGAGCGGTGCCAACGTCATCGTGTCCGGCGGCTACGACATTCCGGCCGACCAGGCCGACATCCGCGCCGCGCTGGCCTCGACGCAGGTCGGCACCGCAAACAGCCGTCCGGAGATCCAGCTGCTCGCCGTGGGCACGCCCGACGGATTGTCGCGCAGCGTCGACATTGCGGCGTTGTCGTCGTGGCTTGCGGTGCGCGCGATCGACCGGGAGACCAAGCGGCTCGACGCGATCGAGCGCGGCGAACCGGTGCCGCCGCCGACCCCGGCGGCCCTTCCGCCGCCCGCCGCGCCGGCGCCGGATGCGTCCAATCCAAATTCGGCGGGAACGCCTTCTGCCAATTTGCCGGTGCCCGGCCCGGATCCGCACCATGTGCCGGCGAAGCCGAAGATCGTAGCGCCCCGGCCGCCGGTCATCCCGCCCGCTGCCACAGCACCTGCCGCTGTGCCGCCTGCGCCGGTTGCGAGCCAGCCGCAACTGGCGCCGCTGCCGCCGCCGATCGAGGTCAAGCCGGTGCCCGGCGCGGCCAGGTCGAGGCCGCTGCGGCCGCCACTGTCGCTGACGCCGCAGGTCGCCAATCCGCCGCCGCGGCCGGCGATGCAGAACTAGAATGCGTTTTCACGTGAGGCGGGTACCGGTTCGCGTGACGAAAACGCGTCAGAACAGGAATCCAGAGCTTACGATCGGTGCTGGAGAATATTGATCAGCCGGCCGAATGGATCGCGGACGAAGAAGCGCCGCACGCCCCATGGCTCGTCCGCCGGTCCGCCGGTCCGTAGCCGATCGCGATGCCGGCGGCCTGCATCCGGCGCAGCGCTTCGTCGAGGTCGTCGACCTCGATCGAGGGATCGGGCACCGGCGTGCCGGAGCCGCCTTCGGAAGCGAAGCTGATTTGAACCTGCATCGTTTCGGATGAGCCGTAGGTCGCAACCCAACCGAAATCCATCAGCGGCTCGAGGCCGAGGATGTCGCGATAGAACGATTTCGCTGCCGCGACATCTGATGCGGTAACGTTCGCGACGATGCGATTGACTTTCATGCTGAAGTCCACGCGGCGGAACGACCGTCTGCCGAAGCGACGGTCGGCAAGGCCATCAGGCCTGCTGGCGCGTGTCGACCTGCTGCGGCCTGACATCCGTCGGCACGGCCGGGGTGGCGCGCGAGCGGAAATAGTCGAGCACGAAAAGCCGGATCGCGGAGGACAGATTGCCCTGCTGACGGTTGTTGTCGATCTCGCCGACCAACTCCGACAGCGTCATGTTCCGCAGACCGGAAATCTCCTTCATGCCGTTCCAGAAGGCTTCTTCGAGGCTGACGCTGGTCTTGTGACCAGCGACGACGATCGACCGCTTGACGACGGGAGACTTCATGATGCGTCACCACTTTCGATGCGGTGCTGATCGAGCACGCGCGTACTGCGCTCGCCGAGAAATTCGTCACGCGCTCGTTCGGATTTGGTGCGACCGAATAGCGCACGATTGGCTTCGGCCTGCTTTACTGCTTGTTCGCGCTCACCGCGCTTCTTGAATCGTTTCAGGTTGACCACGTCGCCCATGCTCGTCGTCCTCATCGTCCCCACAGCGGACTTGGTGATGCATCGTGACGAAAGCAAGAGCGATCGCGCTAAGCGCCCGGCTCGATATCCATCCCGAATCCCCATTTGATGCTTGTGATAGCATCAAAGAATCCGTTTCGCTCTGCGAAAACTAGACGTCTGTACCACGCGCCAGCGCAGAGCTGATAGGCAAACAGCCTTAGCCTTTAGGCGTTATGATCCATAATTATATCACGCGCACTGACCGTAATTATCCGGACATTGCGCGCTTCGCTTCAGCCGGGGTGTGTCATTTTGTCCGGCTGCACGAGGCGATCAAATTCGTCGGCAGTTACGAATCCGAGCCGCAAAGCCTCTTCCTTCAACGTCGTTCCGTGCGCGTGCGCCGACTTCGCGACCTTGGCTGCGTTGTCGTAACCGATCTTCGGCGCGAGCGCCGTCACCAGCATCAGCGAGCGCTGCATCAGTTCGTTGATGCGCTTTTCGTCGGCGCGTATTCCGACAACGCAATGCTCAGTAAATGAGCGGACAACATCAGACAGCAACTGAATGGAATTTATCATACAATATGCCAACACGGGCTTGTACACGTTGAGTTCGAAATGGCCCTGGCTGCCGGCGACGGTGATCGTGGTCTGATTGCCGAACACCTGGCAGCAGACCATGGTCATGGCCTCGCATTGGGTCGGATTGACCTTGCCCGGCATGATCGACGAGCCCGGCTCGTTCTCGGGCAGGATCAGCTCGCCGAGGCCGGAGCGCGGGCCCGAGCCGAGGAAGCGGATATCGTTGGCGATCTTGAACAGGCCGGTCGCCACCGAATTGATCGCGCCGTGCACCAGCACATAGGCGTCGTTGGAAGCGAGCGCCTCGAACTTGTTTGCTGCGCTCGTGAACGGCAGCTTGGTGATCTCGGCGACATGCTTGGCGAAGGCGTTGGCGAATTCCGGCTTCGAGTTGAGGCCGGTGCCAACGGCAGTGCCGCCCTGCGCCAGAGGGAACAGCTCCTTCACCGCGGTGCGCAGCCGCGCGATGCCGCTCTCGACCTGCGCGGCGTAGCCGGAGAATTCCTGGCCGAGCGTCAGCGGTGTCGCGTCCTGGGTATGCGTTCGCCCGATCTTGACGATCTTGGCAAACGCTTCCTGCTTCTGGTGCAGCGCCTGATGCAGCTCGGTGAGGGCAGGGATCAGGTCGGCGATGATGCGGCCGGCCGCTGCGATGTGCATCGCGGTCGGGAACGAGTCGTTCGACGACTGACTCATGTTGACGTGATCGTTCGGATGGATCGGCTGCTTGGCGCCGAGCTCGCCGCCGAGCATCTGGTTGGCGCGGTTGGCGATCACCTCGTTCACGTTCATGTTGGTTTGCGTGCCTGAACCGGTCTGAAACACGACCAGCGGAAAATGATCGTCGAGCTTGCCCTGGATCACTTCCCTGGCTGCGCTGACGATGGCGTCGGCGCGGCGGGCATCGAGCTGGCCGAGTTCGCGATTGGTCTCGGCTGCGGCGAGCTTGACGATGGCGAGTGCATGAATGATCGCGATCGGCATCCGGTCGTGGCCGATCTTGAAATTCTGCCGCGAGCGCTCGGTCTGAGCGCCCCAGTAGCGATCGGCGGCGACGTCGATCGGACCGAAGCTGTCGGTCTCGCTGCGGGTGGCGGCGTTGGATGGTGTCGTCGATTGAGCCATGCATGCTCTCCGTTGCGTCATCAGAACGTGGTCCGGCGAGGCGCCGGCTTTCCGGCGCGGCCATGCGAAAGCGTCCGCGCGGAAGCACGTTCATGAAGATAATCCGGGATGACGATCTGTCATCCCGACCCTCGCAAGCATCCTACAAGGTCGAGGATCGATCTGCGTTTAGATTATTTCTTGCGGAAGCGGTCCAGCCGCACGACCTCGGCGCCCTCGCTGGGCTTCGCGGGCTCCTGCTCGGTCTCGGCCGTCTCGGTCTCGGCCGCTCGGGCGGCCGGTGCGGGAAGGGGAGCAGCCGGTGCCGTCGCGGGCGGGGTCTCCTCGGCCAACGCGTCCGAGACGTCGAACCGCAGATCGAACGGAGCGGACGGATCGAGGAAGCGGGTCACCGCGGCGAACGGCACGTTCAGCCGCTCGGGAATCCCGCCGAACGACAGGCCGACCTCGAACCGGTCCTCGGTCACCACCAGATCCCAGAACTGGTGCTGCAGGATGATGGTCATCTCTTCCGGATACTGCGCGAGCAGCCGCGGCGACAGCTTCACGCCATCGCCGTGCGAGAGGAAGGTGATGTAGAAATGGTGCTCACCCGGCAGGCCATGTTCGGCAGCGTCGGACAAGACCCGGCGCAGCACCCCGCGCAGCGCGTCGCGCGCCAGCACGTCATATCGGATGTGATCGGTCGCCATCGTATTCCTGTCGCTTCGAAAATGCCGGCAAGGCATCGCCGGACCCGTCCGACTCGCCCTTTTGGCCATGCTACTCCGCCGGGACCCGGAAATCAGCAGGGCTGGCAGCGGAAAATGCGGGCGGACGCCCGATCGGGAAATAAAGTGGAGGCTTCTGTTGCCAGGTGCCTCCGAACCCCGCCTAACGGAGCTTAACCCGTTAGGACTTTAAGATGGTCTTTCAAACTGCGTTACGCAGCCTGAGCAACCGGAGCAAAGTTGTCGTTGGCAACTATTGCATTAGCCCGATAACGGCGGAACCATACCGAGAAAAAACACGCCCTTTACGCCCTCGTCGATCCTATTTCGCCCCCGCCAAAAGCCACCAAAGCTAGAGGCTCGGATGGGTTTTGGTGGAGGCGCCGGGTACCGCCCCCGGGTCCGAATGGTTTATTGCGACGGCCATTTATTTCCATAGCCGGCGAACCGGCACCCCCAATATAGGCGGCGCGGACGGAGAAAAATAGAGCCGATTCAGGCTTGTTCAGATGTGAAACACGCCGATTTGGGTTAGCCGGCGTCTTGGCCGGGGATCTTGGTCAGGTCTTGGTCAGGTCTTGGTCAGGTCTTGGCGCTGTCTCGGCGCCGTTCTAGATTTTGCCCATGCCCCCGGAATCCCCGCCGGTTGCCGCCCCGGCGCCGGATGCCTCCGCACCGTCTCCGCCCCTCCAGCCCGGCCTGTTCGAGCTGTTCCTGGCCTTTGCCAAGATGTCGCTGGCCGGCTTTGGCGGGGTCCTGGTCTGGGCCCGGCGGTCGATCGTCGAACAGCACCGCTGGATGACGGCTGAGGAGTTCAACGAGACCTTCGCGCTGTGCCATTTCCTGCCAGGTCCGAACATCGTCAATCTGTCGGTCGTATTCGGCTCGCGCTTTCGCGGCGTCGCCGGCGGCCTTGCGGCCTTCGCCGGACTGGTCGGGCCGCCGATGGTGATCGCGACCGTTCTTGCCGCACTCTACGCCCGCTACGGCGATATCGACGTGCTGCGCCGGACACTCGCCGGCGTCGCCTGTGCCGCGGTCGGGCTGCTGTTCGCCGTCGTCCTCAAGATGATGATGCCGCTGTTGAAGCGGCGTGATGTCACAGGCCTCGTCATTCTGTCCGCGGTCTTCGTCGCGATCGGACTGATCCGATGGCCGCTCCAGATCGTGCTGCTGGTGGCGATCCCGCTCAGCATTGCGACGACAGTCCTGGCGCGACGCATGGTGAAGGCATGAATACGGAGTCCAGCCCGATCGCAGCGCTGCTCTGGACCTTCGGCCTGATGTCGCTGTTTGCGGTCGGCGGGGCCAATTCGGCGATTCCCGAAATGCACCGCGCCGCCGTCGACGTGCATCACTGGCTCACCGACAAGCAGTTCGCCGACGTGTTCGCGATCTCGCAGCTCTCGCCTGGGCCGAACGTGCTGATCGTGACGCTGATAGGCTATTCTGTCGCAGGCGTCGCCGGGGCGCTGGCCGCAACCGTCGCGATGTGCGGACCGACCGCGCTGCTTGCCTATTATGTGAGCCGTTTCCTCGATCGCTCGCGCGATGCGCGCTGGCCGGCGATCATTCAGGCCGCATTGGTTCCGCTGTCGATCGGTCTGATGGCCGCCTCCGGTCTGATCGTGGCGCAGACATCAGACCAAAGTTGGATCGCAGTCCTGATCACCATTGTCGCAGCCGCGCTTGCTTTTGCGACGCGGATCAATCCTTTGTGGATGTTGCTTGCCGGAGGTCTCTTGGGTTTTGCTGGCGTTGTCTGACGAAAATCGCTAGCAAGGCTTTCGGTCAACGCACCACAAGCCAAGCCATTCAATCACAACGGGCGGGACAGCCCTGACGGGGGAAGCGAAGTCATGAGCGATACGCCGAGCGAGGCGCCGGTCAAATCGATCTTGCCTGAATGGGTACGCGGTCCGCAGGACTTTGTCGGCGGGCTCGCCATGATGGCGGTTGCGCTGTTTGCCCTGTGGGCCTCCAGCGATCTGCAGGGCATGCACGGATTCTCGTTCGGCGCCGGAACCGCGCCGCGCATGTTCGCCGTGCTGCTGCTGTTGCTCGGCGGCGCTGTCGCGCTGGTGGGAGTTTTGCAGGATGGTCCGCAGATCGCGGCCTATTCCTGGCGCGGGCCGCTGTTCGTGTCGGCGGCAATCGTGTTCTTCGCAGTGGCGATCCGCCCGCTCGGGCTCGTCGTCTCCGCCTTTGCCGCCTTCCTGATCGCGGCGATGGGCTCGCATGAGACGAAATGGCTCGAGGCCATCATCGTCGGCGGCTGCCTGACGCTCGGTTGCGCGCTGCTTTTCCCCTACGTGCTGGGACTTCCGATGCCGATGTTCCCGCGTTTCCTGATTCAGTGAGGGCGTGATGGAACTGTTTGCCAATCTCGCCCACGGTTTCGTGGTCGCGTTCTCGCCGATCAATCTTCTGATGTGTCTGATCGGTGCGCTGGTCGGCACGCTGGTCGGCGTGTTGCCGGGCATCGGCACCATCGCGACCGTCGCGATGCTGCTGCCCATCACCTTCGGCCTGCCGCCGGTCGGCGCGCTGATCATGCTCGCCGGCATCTATTACGGCGCCCAGTATGGCGGCTCGACCACCTCGATCCTGGTCAATATTCCGGGTGAGGCGACCTCCGTTGTCACCGCGCTCGACGGCCACCAGATGGCGCGACAGGGCCGCGCCGGCCCGGCGCTCGCGATCGCTGCGATCGGCTCGTTCTTCGCCGGTTGCGTCGCGACCGTGCTGATCGCCGTGCTCGGCGCGCCGCTGACCAAGCTCGCGCTGGCGTTCGGACCGGCCGAATATTTCTCGTTGATGGTGCTCGGCCTGATTTTTGCGGTGGTGCTCGCCAAGGGCTCGGTGCTGAAGGCGATCGCGATGATCGTGTTCGGCCTGTTGCTGTCGATGGTCGGCTCCGACATCGAGACCGGCGCCTCGCGCATGGCCTTCAACATCCCCGAGCTTGCCGACGGTCTCGGCTTCGCGACGGTGGCGATGGGCGTGTTCGGCTTTGCGGAGATCATCCGCAACCTCGACGCGGGTGCCGAGGTGAGCCGCGACCTGGTCCAGCAGAAGATCACCGGTCTGATGCCGACCAGAAAGGATCTGGTGGATTCCACGCCGGCGATCATCCGCGGCACCGTGCTCGGCTCGATCCTCGGCATCCTGCCGGGCGGCGGCGCCGTGATCGCCTCGTTCGCGGCCTACACGCTGGAGAAGAAGCTGGCAAAGGATCCGTCGCGGTTCGGCCGCGGTGCGATCGAGGGCGTGGCGGCGCCGGAGAGCGCCAACAACGCCGCAGCGCAGACCTCGTTCATCCCGTTGCTTACCCTCGGCATCCCGCCGAATGCGGTGATGGCGCTGATGGTCGGTGCGATGACCATTCACGGTATCGTGCCGGGTCCACAGGTGATGGTGAAGCAGCCTGACCTGGTCTGGGGCATGATCGCCTCGATGTGGATCGGCAACCTGATGCTGATCATCATCAACCTGCCGCTGGTCGGCATCTGGGTCCGTCTGCTGCGCGTGCCGTACCGGCTGATGTTCCCCTCGATCGTGGTGTTCTGCGCAATCGGCATCTACTCGGTGAACAACGCGCCGGTCGACGTCGTGCTCGCAGGCGCGTTCGGTCTGGTCGGCTACTGGCTGATCAAGCACGATTTCGAGCCGGCACCGCTGCTGCTCGGCATGGTGCTGGGCCCGCTGATGGAAGAGAACCTGCGTCGCGCACTCCTGATCTCGCGCGGCGACTGGAGCGTGTTCCTGTCGCGGCCGCTGTCGGCAGTGCTGCTGGCGATCGCGGCGGGTCTGCTGGTGCTCGCCGTGCTGCCGACCTTGCGTGCCAAGCGCGACGAAGTGTTCGTGGAGTCCGAGGGCTGAGTACGCTCAGCCGGCCCTGCGTCGGCGCGCCGCAGGCGGAAGTCGAATCGACACTCGATGTCGTCTCATGAAATGAAAATGCCGGCCGATTTGGCCGGCATTTTTATTTGGTCAAAACGTTCCCGGGAGGAATTGAGATAATGTCCGTTCGCTCGCTTGCGGGCGCATGCCTTTCGGCATTTGCCGCGCTGGGCGCATTCGCCGTGCCGGCCTCCGCGCAAACCTATCCGACCCGCACCATCACCATGATCGTGCCGTTCGCAGCCGGCGGTCCGACCGACGTCATCTCGCGCATCGTCACCGCGCACATGGCGCAGACGCTCGGACAGAGCATCGTCATCGAGAACGTGGTCGGCGCCGGCGGCACCACGGCGACGACGCGCGCCGCACGCGCCGCCAATGATGGCTACACGCTGGTCACCGGACATATGGGCACGCACGCGGCGTCGGTGCCGCTCTATCCGAAACTCGCCTATCACCCGGAAAAGGATTTCGAACCCGTCGCGCTGCTCGCCGGCACGCCGATCCTGATCCTTGCCCGCAAGGATTTCCCGCCGAAGGACCTGAAGGAATTCGTCGCCTACGTGAAGGCCAATGCCGACAAGGTCAACGCCGCGCATGCCGGCATCGGTTCGGTCTCGCACGCGTCCTGCGAGTTGCTGAACTCGATCCTCGACGTCAAGCCGGTGGGCGTGCCGTTCAACGGCACCGGCCCTGCCATGAATGCACTGGTCGGCGGCCAGGTCGATTACATGTGCGACCAGATCGTCAACGCGGTGCCGCAGATCAACGCCGGCACCATCAAGGCCTATGCGATCGCCACCCCCGAGCGCAATCCGTCGCTGCCCAATGTCCCGACCACGGCAGAGGCCGGCTTGCCGGCGTTCCAGGCCCAAGCCTGGAACGCGATCTTCGCGCCGAAGGGAACTTCGCCCGCGATCATCGCCACGCTGAATGCCGCGGCCATCAAGGCGCTCGACGACGACAACGTGCGCAAGCGGCTGCTCGAGCTCGGCAGCGTGATCCCGGCGCCCGCCAACCGCACGCCGGAGGCGCTCGCGACCCTCGTCAAAAGCGAGATCGCGAAGTGGACCCCGGTGCTCAAGCCGGCAAGTTAAGCCAACGCGATCAATCGGATAGGGCAGGGGCGGAACGCAAGTTCCGCCCCTTGTCGTTTGGCTCAAGGGTGCTCATTTTTCGGGGTATAATCGGTGCAATCAGCCGAATCGGCATGTCGGTTGGCAGCCTCGGCCGTTAAGTTCGCCGCTTCCCCCGAAGGGTCCGAAACCAACGCCATGAACCAGTATCACGACCTGCTCGAACGCATCCTCGCCGATGGCGCGGAGAAGCACGACCGCACCGGCACCGGCACGCTGTCGATCTTCGGCCACCAGATGCGCTTCAACCTGTCGGCCGGCTTCCCGATGCTGACCACCAAGCGGTTGCCGCTGAAGGCGATCGTGCACGAGCTGCTCTGGTTCCTCGCCGGCGACACCAACATCAAATATCTCAACGACAACGGCGTCACGATCTGGGACGAATGGGCCGACGCCAATGGCGATCTCGGCCCGGTCTACGGCTCGCAATGGCGGTCGTGGCCGGCGCCCGATGGCCGCAGCATCGACCAGATCGCTGGTGTGATCGAGATGATCAAGCGCAATCCGGATTCGCGGCGGCTGATCGTCAGCGCCTGGAATCCGGCCGAGGTCGACAAGATGGCGCTGCCGCCGTGCCACTGCCTGTTCCAGTTCTATGTCGCGAACGGCAAGTTGTCCTGCCAGCTCTATCAGCGCTCGGCCGACGTCTTCCTCGGCGTGCCCTTCAACATCGCCTCCTATGCGCTGCTGACCATGATGGTGGCGCAGGTGACCGGCCTCAAGCCCGGAGATTTCGTGCACTCGCTGGGCGACGCGCATCTCTACTCGAACCACCTCGAACAGGCGCGGTTGCAATTGACGCGGCCGACGCGGCCGTTGCCGACGATGGCGATCAATCCCGACGTGAAGGATATCTTCGCGTTCCGCTACGAGGACTTCAAGCTCGAGGGTTACGACCCGCATCCGCACATCAAGGCTGAAGTCGCGGTCTGAGGGATTGCATGTCGCTGACCATCCGCCGCGCGCGGCCCGATGAGGCCGGACTGGTGTTCTCGCTGGTCCGCGAGCTCGCCGACTACGAAAAGCTCCTGCACGAGGTCCACGCCAGCGAGGCTGACATCGCTGACGCGCTGTTCGGAACGAACCCGCGGCTTACTTGCGACATCGCCGAATGGAACGGCGAGCCGGCCGGCTTCGCGGTCTGGTTCGTCAACTTCTCGACCTTCGCCGGCCGCCACGGCATCTATCTCGAAGATCTCTTCGTGCGCCCGGCGCTGCGCGGCAAGGGCATCGGCAAGGCGCTCCTGGTGCATCTGGCGAAGCAATGCCTCGCCAATGGCTGGGCGCGCCTGCAGTGGGCGGTGCTCGACTGGAACGCGCCGTCGATCGCCTTCTACAAGTCGCTCGGCGCCGAGATGATGGACGAGTGGACGATTTGCCGCGTCTCCGGCGAGGCGCTGTCGGCGCTCGCGGAAGGAGCGCGCTGATGGAGATCGTGCTCGTCGTTGCGGTCGCCGAGAACGGCGTGATCGGAAATGCCAACGCAATCCCGTGGCGGCTGAAGACCGATCAGCAGCGCTTCAAGGCAATCACGCTGAACAAGCCCGTCGTGATGGGACGCAAGACGTTCGAATCCCTGCGCAGACCGCTTCCGGGTCGCACCAATATCGTGGTGACGCGCGATGCGAACTACCGCGCGCGCGGCGCCATCGTCACCACGTCGTTCGAGAACGCCCGCGCCATCGCGCTTGGTGACGCGCTGCGGCGTTTCGCCACTGAAATTGCCGTCATCGGTGGCGCGGAGATCTATGCGCAATGGATGGGCACGGCCGATCGCCTGGAGATCACCGAGGTTCACGCCCGGCCGGACGGCGACACACGGTTCGACACAATCGACGCGAAAGAGTGGGACGAGGTCGCGCGCGTGCGAAATCCGGCAGGCGAGGGCGACAGCGCCGACTTCTCCTATGTGACATATCGTCGGCGCGGCCGGGGTTAACCAATGTTTGCATTGACAATTATGCCCCGGCGCATAGCTCGTCCGGCAAGGAAGCTTGCGTTGTAAGGGCCTGAGCGGTCCCCTATAACCGGGCCGGACATTCGAGGCCGGGCGTCCCGTCCGGACTTGCCGAGGAGATGTTTGATGCCGTGGAAAAATCAAGGCGGGGGGCCATGGGGCTCGGGTCCGAAAGGACCATGGGGCACAGGTCCGCAGTCAGCCGGGCCAAGGCCGCCGGATCTTGAGGATCTGCTGCGGCGCGGCCAGGACCGGCTGCAGCAGTGGTTGCCCGGCGGTCATTTCAGCGGCATGGGCATCGCGCTGGTGCTGGTCGCCGCGCTGGCGATCTGGTTTGCGACCGGGATCTTCCGCGTCCAGTCCGAAGAGCTCGGCGTCGTGCTGCGCTTCGGCAAATACGTCCGCGATGCCCAGCCGGGCCTGCGCTATCATCTGCCGTACCCGATCGAGACGGTGCTGCTGCCGAAGGCGCTGCGCGTCAACACGATCTCGATCGGCATGACCCTGATCGACGATCCCGCACGGCGCGGCCGCACCATGCGTGACGTGCCGGAAGAGAGCCTGATGCTGACCGGCGACGAGAACATCGTCGACGTCGACTTCACCGTGCTCTGGCGCATCAAGCCGGGCGGGGCCGGCGCCTACCTGTTCAACATCCAGAATCCCGAAGGCACCGTGAAGGCGGTTGCCGAAAGCGCGATGCGTGAGGTGATCGGCCGCTCGCAGATCCAGCCGATCCTGACCGGGGCGCGCAACGTCACCGAGCAGAACGTCCAGGAGCTGATGCAGAAGACGCTCGACAATTACAGCGCGGGCATCCAGATCACCCAGGTGCAGATGCAGAAGGTCGATCCGCCGGCGCAGGTGATCGACGCATTCCGCGATGTGCAGGCGGCGCGCTCCGACCTCGAGCGCAAGCAGAACGAGGCGCAGACCTACGCCAACCGGATCGTTCCGGAAGCGCGTGGTCGTTCCGCGCAGATCCTGCAGGCCGCCGAGGGCTACAAGGAGCAGGCGGTCGCCGAGGCCAAGGGCCAGAGCGCACGCTTCCTGAAAGTCTATGATGAATACAAGAAGGCACCCGAAGTGACGCGCGAGCGCATCTATCTTGAGACCATGGAACGCGTGCTCGGCAGCTCCGAGAAGCTGGTCTATGACGGCGGCCAGGGCCAGAACATCGTGCCCTACCTTCCGCTCGGCGAACTGACGCCGCGGCGTCCGCCGGCAGCGCCGGCCACGACCGGCCAGCAGCAGGGAGCCACCCGATGAGGTCCCCTGTCACCGGCATTGTGTCCCTGATCATCCTCTTCATCGTGCTCGCCGTCGGCTACAGCTCGATGTTCACCGTGGCGCAGACCGAGCAGACCATCGTGCTGCGGTTCGGCGAGCCGGTTGAGGTCGTCACCGATCCCGGCCTGCACTTCAAGGCGCCGTGGAATTCGGTGATCAACGTCGACAAGCGCATCCTCGATCTCGAAAACCCGTCGCAGGAGGTGATCGCCTCCGACCAGAAGCGGCTGGTGGTCGACGCCTTCGCGCGCTATCGCATCAAGAATGCGCTGCGCTACTACACCAGCGTCGGCTCTATCCAGGCCGCCAATCTGCAGCTGACGACGCTGCTCAACGCTGCGCTGCGCCGCGTGCTCGGCGAGGTCACCTTCATCACGGTGGTGCGTGACGAGCGCGAGAAGCTGATGGCACGGATTCGCGAGCAGCTCGACAAGGAGGCTGACGGCTACGGCATCGAGGTCGTCGACGTCCGGATCCGCCGCGCCGACCTGCCGGAGCAGAACAGCCAGGCGGTGTACGACCGGATGAAGTCCGAGCGTCAGCGCGAAGCGGCCGAGTTCCGTGCCCAGGGCGACCAGAAGGCGCAGGAGATCCGCTCCAAGGCCGACCGCGAAGCAACGGTGATTGTCGCCGAGGCGAACTCGACCGCGGAGCAAACCCGCGGTGCGGGCGATGCCGAGCGCAACCGCCTGTTCGCCGAGGCCTATGGCAAGGACAAGGACTTCTTCGCGTTCTATCGCTCGATGACGGCCTATGAGAATAGTCTGCGTTCCGGCGACACACGTTTCCTGTTGCGGCCGGACTCGGAATTCTTCAGATACTTCGGCAATGCGAACGGCAAGGCGCCTGAGGCGGCCGCCGCGCCGAAACAGTAACGTCAAGATCTGAACGTCACGACTTGAACACCACGACCTGAATATCAAGATTTGGCGGCGATGCGGACACCGCGTCGCCGCCACTCAACAACAACAAGCATCGAGCGGGAGGCTGCCATCCGATGAAGTCCATAGCGTTCGGCGACTTCCTCATCGGGTTGGGAATCCTGTTCGTGCTCGAAGGCATCCTGTTTGCGGCAAGCCCCGCCTGGATGCGCCGCGCGATGAAGAGCGCGCTGGCCACGCCCGACAACATCCTGCGCATCGTCGGCATCGGCTCGGCGGTCGCGGGACTGATCCTGATCTGGCTGGTGCGGCGCTAGATTTAGCTGTCGTTCCGGGGCATGCGAAGCATGAACCTCAGGAGCGCAATTGCGCTCCGGGGAACCTCGAGATTCCCCAGGGCGCAATTGCGCCCCTGAGGTCTGGTCCTTCGGACCATCCCGGAATGACAAACAAGACTGAACATAATCGTGAGCCTCTCGCAGCAGGTTTTTCGCCGGAATGCCCGGCTGAGATGCTTGCGCCATATGCCCGTTCGGGCGCACTCTGCGATCAGCTAATTTGAACCTGTTTGCCTGGAGAATTTCCGACATGACCGCTGCCAGACCAGCCCTGAGCCGTCGCCTCCGCATGATGGGAGCTGCGATCTCAATCGGTGCTGCGAGCATGCTGAGCTCCGGGCCGGCGTCCGCACGCGGCCCCGAGGGCATAGCCGACATCGCCGAGAAGGTGATCGACGCCGTCGTCAACATCTCGACGTCGCAGACGATCGAGGCCAAGGACCGGACGATGCCGCAATTGCCGCCCGGCTCGCCGTTCGAGGAATTCTTCGACGACTTCTTCAAGAATCGCCGCGGCCCGCCTGGCAAGGGCGGCGACAAGAGCGGCGAGTTCCAGCCGCGCAAGACCAACTCGCTCGGCTCGGGCTTCATCGTCGACACTGCGGGTATCGTCGTCACCAACAACCACGTCATCGCCGATGCCGACGAGATCAACGTCATCCTCAACGACGGCACCAAGATCAAGGCCGAACTGGTCGGGGTCGACAAGAAGACCGACCTCGCGGTGCTGAAGTTCAAGCCGCCGAAGCCGCTTACCGCGGTCAAGTTCGGCGACAGCGACAAGATCCGCCTCGGCGACTGGGTGGTCGCGATCGGCAACCCGTTCAGTCTCGGCGGCACGGTGACCGCGGGCATCGTCTCGGCCAAGAACCGCGACATCAGCCAGGGCCCGTATGACAGCTACATCCAGACCGACGCCGCCATCAATCGCGGCAATTCCGGCGGCCCGCTGTTCAACCTCGATGGCGAGGTGATCGGCGTCAACACGCTGATCATCTCCCCGACCGGCGGCTCGATCGGCCTCGGTTTCGCCGTGCCGTCGAAGACGGTGGCCGGCGTCGTCGACCAGTTGCAGAAGTTCGGCGAGCTGCGCCGCGGCTGGCTCGGCGTGCGCATCCAGCAGGTCACCGACGAGATCGCCGACAGCCTCAACATCAAGCCGGCACGCGGCGCGCTGGTTGCCGGTGTCGACGACAAGGGCCCGGCCAAGCCGGCCGGCATCGAGCCCGGCGACGTCGTCGTCAAGTTCGACGGCAAGGACGTCAAGGACCCCAAGGATCTGTCACGCGTTGTCGCCGACACCGCGGTCGGCAAGGAAGTCGACGTCGTCATCATTCGCAAGGGCAATGAAGAGACCCGCAAGGTCACGCTCGGCCGGCTCGAGGACAACGACAAGGTGCAGCAGGCCAATGCCAAGCCCAAGGACGACACCGCCGAGAAGCTGGTGACCCAGAAGGCGCTCGGTCTCGACCTGGCGGCGTTGAGCAAGGATCTGCGCACCAAGTACAAGATCAAGGACAGCGTGAAGGGCGTCGTCGTCACCGGCGTCGACAATGCCTCCGACGCGGCCGAGAAGCGGCTGTCAGCCGGCGACGTCATCGTCGAGGTGGCGCAGGAGGCGGTGTCCAGCGCCGCCGACATCAAGAAGCGCGTCGACCAGCTGAAGAAGGACGGCAAGAAGTCGGTGCTGCTGCTGGTTTCGAACGGCGACGGCGAACTGCGCTTCGTCGCGCTCGGCGTGCAGTAAGACTGTGGTCATTGCCGGGCTTGACCCGGCAATCCATCACCTGACGAAGCTTTTGCGAAGTGAGATGGATGCCCGGGTCAAGCCCGGGCATGACGAGCCAGTAATCAGTTAGCTCTCGACGAATTCATCCCGCCGATAGCCCTGCGCATACAGCAGCGCGGTGAGGTCGCCGTGATCGATCCGCGCCGCCGCGGCGGCTGCGACCGCGGGCTTGGCGTGATAGGCGACGCCGAGACCTGCGGCCTGGATCATGCCGAGATCGTTGGCACCGTCGCCCGTGACCAGCGTGTCGATGTCGTCGAGGTCGAAGGATTCTGTCAGCTCGACCAGGGTGGCGAGCTTGGTGGCACGGCCGAGGATCGGCTCGACCACTTCGCCGGTCAACTTGCCGTCCGCGACCTGCAACCGGTTGGCGCGGTTTTCCTGGAAGCCGATGTTCTCCGCGACCACCTTGGTGAACAGGGTGAAGCCGCCGGAGATCAGGCAGGTATAGGCGCCGTGCGCGCGCATGGTCATGACCAGCGCGCGGCCGCCCGGCGTCGGCGTGATGCGCTTCTCCAGCACCTCGTCGACGACGCCGACCGGCAGGCCCTTGAGCAGCGCGACGCGCTCGCGCAGCGCGGACTCGAACTCGATCTCGCCGCGCATCGCGCGCTCGGTAATGGCAGCGACATGAGCCTTCAGCCCGGCGAAGTCGGCGAGCTCGTCGATGCACTCCTGGCCGATCATGGTCGAATCCATGTCGGCCAGAAAAAGCTTCTTGCGCCGGCCGATCCGAGGCTGCACGACAATGTCGATCGGCAGGTCGCCGCGGGCCTGGCGCAGCCGCTCCTCGATGGCCTTGATGTCGTCCCTGCTGGCGTCCTGACGCTCGAACGGAATATCGACGGCGACTTCGTTGAACAGCCACTGCGCCGGGCCAGGTGAGGGCAGCACGGCCCGCGCGCCGTCGACGATGGTGGAGTCGAGCGCGGGGCTTGCAGGATTGCAGATCAGCGTGGCAACGAGGGACATGCAGGCGCATTCAGGATTGTTGGACAAGGCAGTGCTTATCGCAGGGCCGACCGCCAGCGGCAAGTCGGCGCTGGCGCTCGAGCTTGCGCAGCGGACCGGCGGGGTCGTGATCAACACCGACTCCATGCAGGTCTATCGCGACCTCCGGATCATCACCGCGCGGCCGACCGCCGCCGAGGAGGCACAGGTTCCGCACAGGCTCTATGGCCATGTCGACGCCGGCTTGAATTTCTCCGCGGGGGCCTGGGTGACCGACGCGGCAAAAGTGCTGAGTGAGGCGCGTCAGCAGGGACGGTTGCCAATCTTGATCGGCGGTTCGGGCCTGTATTTCAAGGCGCTGACGCGCGGGCTATCGGCGGTGCCGCCGATCCCGCCTGATGTGCGCGACGGCGTCCGCGCAAGGCTGGAGCAGCATGGCGTCGAGGCTCTGCATGCCGAGCTTGCACTGCGCGATCCGGTGTCGGCCGAACGGCTGAAGCCGCGCGACCGCACCCGCATCGCGCGGGCGCTCGAGGTCGTCCAGGCCACCGGCCGCCCGCTGCCGGACTGGCATCGCGATGGCCTGCCGCCGCTGCTGCCGCCGGGCCAATTCCACGCGCTGTTTCTCGCGCCGGAGCGCGAGCGGCTCTATGCGCGGATCGACGCGCGGTTCGGCGTGATGCTCGATGGAGGCGCGCTCGACGAGGTCGCGGCGCTGGCCGCGCGCGGGCTCGATCCGCTGCTGCCGGCCATGAAGGCCCATGGCGTTCCGGCGCTGATCCGGCACCTCAAGGGAGAGATCAGCCGGGAGGAGGCCGCCGAGGTCGGCCGGGCCGACACCCGCCACTACGCCAAACGCCAGTTCACCTGGTTTCGCCACCAGCTCCCGGAATTCGAATGGGTCGCGCCTGAGGCGGCGAGGGAGTGGCTGGAGGGTCTTATCCCGTAGCCCGGATGGAGCGCAGCGCAATCCGGGAGCCTCCTCCGCGGAGACGCCGCCCCCGGATTGCGCTTCGCTCCATCCGGGCTACGGCCTCTCGGACTGCGGCGCCGCCGCGCGCCCGTCTGCCATGCGCGTTGCGCCGCGCAAAAACGCTCGCCGAACGGCTGGAACCCCGTTACACTTCAAAAATCGCGAAATTGCTTGCCTTGCCTTGACATTCGGGCTTTGGCCGCTATGTTCGCGCAACCTTTGGGAAGACTGGGTCCTCTCGTGCGCAACATTATTACCAAACTGCTTATCGCCGTCGTACCCAGGCACACCGCCGGGGATGGCTAGCGGCCATCCAAATTCGGGCGGTGTGCATGGGGCCTCTGGGGCCCCTTTTTATTGCCCGAAGCAGAACTGACGAGAACTGACAAAAGCCGCGCAAAAACAAGCGCATCCGGAGCGAACCATGACCGACAAGAGCCACGATCCCAATCAGATGACCGGCGCCGCGATGATCGTGCGCGCGCTCATCGATCACGGCGTGCAGCATGTCTTCGGCTATCCCGGCGGCGCGGTGCTTCCGATCTACGACGAGATTTTCCAGCAAAGCGAAGTCGAGCACATCCTGGTCCGCCACGAGCAGGGTGCCGGCCATGCCGCCGAAGGCTATGCCCGCTCGACCGGCAAGCCCGGCGTGGTGCTGGTGACGTCGGGGCCCGGCGCCACCAACATGGTGACGCCGCTGACCGACGCGCTGATGGACTCGATCCCGCTGGTCTGCATCACCGGCCAGGTGCCGACCCATCTGATCGGCAACGACGCCTTCCAGGAATGCGACACCGTCGGCATCACGCGGCCCGCCACCAAGCACAACTGGCTGGTGCGCGACGTCAACGACCTCGCCAGGGTGCTGCACGAAGCCTTCTATGTCGCCACCACCGGCCGCCCCGGTCCGGTGCTGGTCGACGTGCCGAAGGACGTGCAGTTCGCGACCGGCACCTATCATCCGCCGCGCAAGTCGGACGTTCACATCTCCTACACGCCGCGCGTGAAGGGCGATGCGACCCAGATCCGCAAGGCGGTGGCGCTGCTCGCCAATGCAAAACGTCCCGTGATCTATTCCGGCGGCGGCGTGATCAATTCGGGTCCGGAGGCCTCGCAACTGCTGCGTCAGCTGGTGGAGGCGACCGGCTTCCCGATCACCTCGACCCTGATGGGGCTGGGCGCCTATCCGGCGTCGGGACCGAACTGGCTCGGCATGCTGGGCATGCACGGCACCTATGAGGCCAACATGACGATGCATGATTGCGACGTCATGCTGTGCGTCGGCGCGCGCTTCGACGACCGCATCACCGGCCGCGTCGATGCGTTCTCGCCGGGCTCGAAGAAGATCCACATCGATATCGACCCGTCCTCGATCAACAAGAACATCCGCGTCGACGTGCCGATCATCGGCGACGCCGGCAATGTGCTCGGCGACCTGCTGCAGGTGTTCAAGGCGGAGGCCAAGAAGCCCGACATCAAGGCGTGGTGGCAGCAGATCGCGCAATGGCGCGCGCGCAACTCGCTGTCCTACCGGAAGAACAACGATATCATCCTGCCGCAATACGCGATCCAGCGCCTGTTCGAGCTGACCCGCGGCAAGGACACCTACATCACGACCGAAGTCGGTCAGCACCAGATGTGGGCGGCGCAGTTCTTCGGCTTCGAGGACCCGCATCGCTGGATGACCTCGGGCGGTCTCGGCACCATGGGCTACGGCCTGCCGGCCGCGGTCGGCGTGCAGGTGGCGCATCCGGACAGCCTGGTGATCGACATCGCCGGCGACGCCTCGGTGCAGATGACGATCCAGGAGATGTCGACGGCGGTTCAGTTCGAGCTGCCGATCAAGATCTTCATCCTGAACAACCAGTACATGGGCATGGTGCGGCAGTGGCAGCAGCTGCTGCACGGCAACCGCCTGTCGCATTCGTACTCCGAGGCGCTGCCGGACTTCGTGAAGCTCGCCGACGCCTACGGCTGCGTCGGCTTGCAGGCGACCAAGCCGTCCGATCTCGACGGCGCGATCAAGGAGATGATCTCGATCAAGCGCCCGGTGCTGTTCGACTGCCGCGTCGCGGCGCTGGAGAACTGCTTCCCGATGATCCCGTCGGGCAAGGCGCACAACGAGATGCTGCTGCCGGAAGAAGCGACCGACGAGGCCACCGCCAAGGCCTTCGCCGGCGGCAAGGCGCTGGTGTGATGATGGATCGGCGCGGAGCACTCTCTCTTCACCTCGCCCCGCTTGCGGGGAGAGGTCGGATTGCGCGTCAGCGCAATCCGGGTGAGGGGGAGTCTCCGCGAGTCCGTCTCTCACCATTGCCTTGGAGGCAGCCCCTCACCCCAACCCTCTCCCCGCGAAGAGCGGGGCGAGGGAGCCTATCGCACGCTCGGATGGAGGGCGGCTCCCATGTTTGACCTCAACGAGCTCGAGCGCGCGCACAGGATCGTCGGCACCGCGGTGCCGGCGACGCCGGCTCATGCCTGGCCGTTGCTGGCCGACCGGCTCGGCACCGAGGTCGTGGTCAAGCATGAGAACCACACGCCGATCGGCGCCTTCAAGGTGCGCGGCGGCCTGGTCTATCTCGAGCGGCTGAAGCGCGAGCGGCCCGATGTGCCCGGCATCATCTCGGCGACGCGCGGCAATCACGGCCAGAGCCTGGCATTTGCCGCGAGCCGCCATGGCGTGCCGGCCGTGATCTACGTGCCGCGCGGCAATTCGGTCGAGAAGAACCGCGCCATGCACGCGTTCGGTGCCGAGCTCGTCGAGCACGGCGAGGACTTTCAGGCCGCGCGCGAAGAGGCCGAGCGCCGTGCCCAGTTCGCCGGCCTGCACATGGTGCCGTCGTTCCATCCGGACCTGGTCCTGGGTGTCGCGACCTACGCGCTGGAATTATTCCGCACCGCGCCCGACCTCGACATTCTCTATGTGCCGATCGGGCAGGGCTCCGGCATCTCCGGATGCATCATGGCGCGCGACCTGCTCGGCCTGAAGACCGAGATCGTCGGCGTGCAGTCGACCGAGGCGCCGTCCTACGCGCTGTCGCTTGCGGCCGGAAAGATCGTGACCACCGAGACCTGCAACACCTTTGCCGACGGCATGGCGACGCGGATTCCGGACGCGGATGCATTCGCCCTGATCCGCAAGGGCGCCTCCCGCATCGTGCAGGTCACCGACGACGAGCTCGGGCAGGCGATCCGTGCCTACTGGACCGACACCCACAATCTCGTCGAGGGCGCAGGCGCTGCGGCGCTCGCAGCCGCGCTGCAGGAAAAGAGCAAGCTCGCCGGCAAGCGGGTCGGCCTGATCCTGAGCGGCGGCAATATCGATTTCGATCTGTTCCGAACCTGGATCGGGACGGATGCTGCGCCGTCCGCCCAGCGGGCGGTGGCGTGAAGAGAATGCAAGGGGACGACCAATGAACCAGCCCGCATCCGCCTACTTCCTCGAAGAGCGTCACGATCCGAACGAGACGCACACGCTGTCCGTCCTCGTGCAGAACGAGCCCGGCGTGCTCGCGCGCGTGATCGGGCTGTTCTCCGGCCGCGGTTACAACATCGAGAGTCTCACGGTTTCGGAAACCGAGAGCCAGAAACACCTCTCGCGGATCACCATCGTCACCACGGGCACGCCGATGGTGATCCAGCAGATCAAGCATCAGCTCGACCGCATGATCCCGGTCTACCGCGTCGTCGACATGACGCTGACCGGCAGCTCGATCGAGCGCGAGCTTGCGATGGTCAAGGTGAGGGGCGGTGGCGATCACCGGGTCGAGGCGCTGCGGCTGGCGGACGCGTTCCGCGCCCGGGTGATCGATGCCACGACCGAGAGCTTCGTGTTCGAGATCACGGGCAACTCGTCCAAGATCAGTCAGTTCATCGACCTGATGCGCCCGCTGGGCCTGGTCGAGGTGTCACGAACCGGGGTGGCCGCGATCACGCGTGGGCCGGAAGGGATGTGAATCATGTTGGCGCGCGACTGGTACTACACGCAACGGCGGCAGGTCGGTCTCGATACCGCGGTTGCCTCGATCTATGACGTCAGCGAGGACAGCGACGCCCGGGCCCGCCAGGCGCTGACTATGCTCGGCGTCAAGCCGGGTTGGCGGATCGCCGATATCGGCTGCGGCAACGGCGTGCTGGCGACCGAGGCGGCGCTGATGGGCGCCGCGGTCGACGCCATCGACATCTCGCCGGCAATGATCGGGCTTGCTGAAATCTATGCGCGGGACCGCAAGGCGAAGATCCGGACCCAGCCGGCCGGGCTGTTGTCCTTTGCCTATCAGCCGAACTCCTATGACCTCATCGTCAGCGAGTTCACGCTGCATCATCTGCCGGACTTCTGGAAAGCGGTGGCGCTGTCGCGGATCTTCAACGCGCTGAAGCCCGGCGCGAATTTCTATCTGCGCGACATGGTGTTCGTCAGCATGCCCGACGGGGTCGATCGCGATGTCGAGGGTTGGGCCGATTTCTCGATCAAGAATCACGATTTCGAGCGCGAAAGCGTGATGACCCACATGCGCGACGAATACTCGACCTTCGGCTGGGTGATGGAGCGCATGCTGATCGAGACCGGTTTCACGCTGGTCACCGCCGACTACCACGCGCCGCTGCACGGCACCTATCTGCTGCGCAAACCGAAGCCGGACGAACAGATCTAGATCCTCGCATCGACAGAGCCAAACCGAACCAAAGAAGAAGAACAATGAAGCCGGCCGATGTTGGCATCGCCGTCATGGTCGCGGTGATCTGGGGACTTGCGTTCGTCGCGAGCCGGATCGCGCTCGATGAGCTGCCGCCTGAATTGATGACGGCACTGCGCTTCGGCATCGCGGCGGTGCCGTGCCTGTTCCTGCCGAGGCCAAGTCAAGTCTCGTGGCCGCTTTTGATCGGAATCAGCCTCACCTTGTTCCTCGGCCAGTTCCTTGCGCAATCCGTCGCCATCGCGCATGGCATGCCGGTCGGGCTTACCAGCGTGATCGTGCAGAGCCAGGCGCTGTTCACCATCGGCTTTGCCGCGGTTTTGTTCGGCGAATTGCCGTCGCGCTTGCAGACCGTCGGCATCGCCATCGCCGCGATCGGCCTGCTGATGATCTGCGGCACCGTCGGATACGATTTCAGCGTCACCGCCTTTGCCATCCTGATGATCTCGCCGATCTCGTTCGCAATCGGAAACCTGCTGCTGCGGCCGGCGCAGGGCGCGCGCATGTTCGACCTGTTCGCATGGCTGTGCCTGTGTGCCGCGATCCCGCTGTTCGGCCTGTCGCTGCTGACGCTGGGCGCGAAGCCGATGTGGCAGGCGCTGTCGCATCTGTCGCCGGCCGGCATTATCTCGATGCTGTTTGTCGGCACCGTTTCCACCAGCATCGCCTATTGGCTGTGGGGCCGGCTGCTCAGGGATTATCCGGCGGCACAGGTGGTGCCGTTCGCGCTGCTGGTGCCGTTCGTCGGCTCCGCCGCTTCCAGCATCGTGTTCGGCGAGAGGTTCGGGCCGCTGCGGCTCGCCGGCATGCTCACGGTCATCGCCGGCATCGCCGTGATGCTGCTGTCGAAGCGGCCAAAAGCTCTGCCGAAAGTCGCGTGAGGGCACCATGTCGCATTCGCTGCTGTTCGCCTTTGTCGTGTTTGCCGTCGTGATGTTCTTCACGCCGGGGCCCAACAACATCATGCTGCTGTCGTCGGGGCTGACCCACGGCTTCCGCCGCACGGTGCCCCACATCGCCGGCATTACGGTCGGCTTCGCCTTCATGGTCGGCGCGATCGGCGTCGGGCTCGGGGCGGTCTTCACTGCCTATCCGGTGCTGCAGACGATCCTCAAATATGGCGGTATCGCCTATCTGGTCTATCTCGCGGCCGTCATCGCCATGGCCGAGCCGCCCTCGGCGGACAAGGACGACAAGGCCGGCCGCGGTCCCATGACCTTCTGGGGCGCGGCCATGTTCCAGTGGATCAATGCCAAGGGCTGGGTGATGGTGATCGGCACCATCACGGCCTATGCGGCGATTGCCGCCTTCCCCTGGAACATCGCGATCCAGGTCGGCCTGAGCCTGGTCCTGGGGACGCTCTCCTGCATCGTCTGGGCGCTGTTCGGCACCGCCCTGCGGCCGGTCCTGACCTCGCCCCGGGCGATCCGTGCCTTCAACGTAATCATGGCCATCCTGCTGCTGGCCTCGCTCTACCCGGTCTTCATGGACGCATGATGCCGCACCGCGCCATGCGAGATGGGGGTTTCCCCTGAGGGGGAAAATGCTCTAGACAACGCCGGAAATTCGCGGGCGCCCGGCGGTTCTGACCTTCCGAAAGCCTGATTCATCGGCCGATTTTGGCCCCCTTCAAACGAGGAAAACACGATGCGAGTTTACTACGATCGCGATGCCGACCTGAACCTGATCAAGGGCAAGAAGGTCGCCATCGTCGGCTACGGCAGCCAGGGCCACGCCCACGCGCTGAACCTGAAGGATTCCGGCGTCAAGGAAGTGGCGATTGCGCTGCGCAAGGGTTCGGCCTCGGCCAAGAAGGCCGAGAACGCCGGCTTCAAGGTGATGGAAGTCGCCGAGGCCGCCAAGTGGGCCGACCTCGTCATGATGCTGACCCCGGACGAGCTGCAGGGCGACATCTATCGCGAGCACCTGCACGACAACATGAAGAAGGGCGCGGCGCTCGTGTTCGCCCACGGCCTCAACGTGCACTTCAACCTGCTCGATCCGCGTGCCGACCTCGACGTGCTGATGATCGCGCCGAAGGGCCCCGGCCATACCGTGCGCTCGGAATATCAGCGCGGCGGCGGCGTGCCCTGCCTGATCGCGATCGCCAAGGATTCGTCGGGCAACGCCCATGACCTCGGCCTCAGCTACGCCTCGGCGATCGGCGGCGGCCGTGCCGGCATCATCGAGACCACCTTCAAGGAAGAGTGCGAGACCGACCTGTTCGGCGAGCAGGTGGTGCTCTGCGGCGGCCTGGTCGAGCTGATCAAGGGCGGCTACGAGACGCTGGTCGAGGCCGGCTACGCGCCGGAGATGGCCTATTTCGAGTGCCTGCACGAAGTGAAGCTGATCGTCGACCTGATCTATGAAGGCGGCATCGCCAACATGAACTACTCGATCTCCAACACCGCCGAATACGGCGAGTATGTCACCGGTCCGCGCATCGTCACGGCCGAGACCAAGGCGGAGATGAAGCGCGTGCTCGCCGATATCCAGGGCGGCAAGTTCGCCCGCGACTGGATGCTGGAGAACAAGGTCAACCAGACCTCGTTCAAGGCGACCCGTGCCAAGCTCGCCCAGCATCCGATCGAGGAAGTCGGCGCCAAGCTGCGCGACATGATGCCCTGGATCAAGAAGGGCGCGCTGGTCGACAAGAGCAAGAACTAAGCTCGGGCGTGTAGGGTGGGTTAGGCGAAAGCGTCACCCACCAATTCGTTCCGCGGAGACGTGGTGGGTTACGCTTCGCTAACCCACCCTACGCATCGAATCAAAAAGGGTGGGCGCGTTGCCCACCCTTTTTCTTTGTCGCGAGGAAGCAGCGGCCGCTAACCGGCCGCCATCGGCTGCTTCTCGATCCTGTTGTGCAGCTGCCAGAACCGCACGGTGCGCTGTGCGGTTTCCAGCGACAGCCGCCTGTAATCGCGGTGCGCGATCTCGAGCGTCGCATGGTCGATCTGATGCGGCAGCGGCCGCTTGCGCAGGATGGTTTCGACCGTCGGCCAGTTGAGCCGCGCCGAGCGGCACGGGATCAGCAGCAGGTCGGAGCGCAGCCCGAGCATCAGGCGCTCGATCATTGCGATCGGCATGTCGTTGAGAACGGCGAGCGCAACCGTGACCTCGTCGAACTTGCCGTCTTCGGCGAATTTGTAGACCGCCACATCGTCGAGCTCGTTCAGCTGCTTCATCAGCTTGACCAGCTCTTCGGCGATGCCGTAGTTGCGGCGCGGGGCGGCGGCCTCTTCCTGCGCGATGTCGTTCAGCACCTGGCTGATCTCCTCGCGTGCCCTGGGCGATGCGAGCGCGAGCAGGCGCGCGCGCACCGTTTCCTTGGCGCGCTGCAGCAGGTCGCGCAGCAGCTTGGCCGGAATATCGATACGCAGCCCGAGGATCTCGACCAGCTCGTCGTCGCCTTCGGCGCGGGCGACGATCGAGGAATAGCCGTTGTCGGAGAACTGCGCGCCGGCGTTCTTGGCGAGACGCCGGATCACCTTGTCCTCGCCGCGATCGATGATCACGTCGGTGACGGAAGCCGGCAGGTTCTCCCGCGCCGAGATCGCGAACAGATGGTCCTGGCCCTTGCTGGCGGCGATCTCGCGCAGTGCGTCGTTCGAGAGGCGGCTGGAGTGGGTCAGCACGTCGCCGGCGACGCCGATGTCGTCGTCCCAGGCGAGATGCTGAATCACCTCAAACGGCGCATAGTCGAGCGGCGCGAGCCGCTTGCTGAGCTCGGCCCGCGCACGCGTCTCGACGCGCGCGACGAGCAGGCAGAGCACGTCGTCGAACACCTTGACCTGTTCATCGTTGAGGCGGTCGCCGTCGTTCAGGAACAGATCGGTGACCTGCCGCAGCGTCTGCACGCGTTTGGCGGATGTCCCGTCCCGGACCGCATCCTCGAGTTCGGCAATAATCGATTGTGACGCCTGTTGCGCCATCGATGGGCGACCTTGTTTTTGTTGAATGACACCTGTCCGTGCACCATGCATGGCGTCGTCTTACACCTGCGTTAAGGTGGAACCCGGTGCAAATACGGGCCCATCGCATCCTTAACGGGCGACGACCGGACAAGGCTCAATTGGTGCTTTCGCCGCAATGGCAGTACGTCTTAAGGGATTGTTTAGGACGATGCGCGCCGCGCGACGGCAAACAGGTCGATCGAAGCAGCGCGCCCGCGCAATTGCGTCGAGCCGAGCGGCTCGATGACAAAATCCGGGTCCGGGGGCAGCAGGCGACGTAGCTCGCCCGAGATCAGCAGCGGCCGGCCGGCCTCCTTGCAATGCGCCTGCAGCCGCGCCGTGACGTTCACGGTGTCGCCGAAATAGGCGATCTGCCGCCGCGAGTCGCCGCATTCGCTGATGACGACAGGGCCGGCATGCAGGCCGGCACGAAACGCCGGCACCACGCCGAACTCCTTGCGATAATGGTCGGCCCGCTTGGCGAGGCGGTCTTCGATCGCGAACACGCAGTCGAGGTAGCGCCGCGACGGCTGGCCCGTGTCGGCCGGCCAGGTCACGATGACCTCGTCGCCGACATAGGCATGAACCTCGCCGCCATGCGCCACGATCGGCTCATCGATGTCGAAGAAGAAGCGCGTCAACAGCTCCTGCACGCGCAGCTCGCCCATCGCCTCCGCCAGCGTCGTCGAGCCGACCAGGTCGAGGAACAGCAGCACGCGTTCCTCGCGCACCGGCTGGCGGTAGCGTCCGAGCACGATGCTGAGCAGCGTATGGCCGCCGATCATCCGGACCAGTTCGTAGATCGTGGTGACCGGGATCGACAGCAGCAGGCCGACACCGATAATCTTGAAGAAAGTCTCGCGAATCCACTTCGCCTCGACGCCATGCCCGTAGAGCACGACCTCCAGCACAATCGAGGCGGCCGCGACGATCACGGCGAGGATCACGGAGCGGGCGATCAACTCGACGACGAGCGGTCGCCGCCGCAGCCAGCCGCTGCGCGTAGTCAGATAGAGATGCGTGGCCCAGACGATCAGAGTGAGGGCGGCGCCGTCGAGGGCGCTGCGCACATAGTTCGCGACGGAGGCTTCGTTGGATTCGTCGAAGGCATAGCGAAAGAGCCCACCGACGAGCAGGCCGAACACGGCCAGAACGATCGCAGGCGTCACCGCGCGCCGCATGGTTCCTCCACGCCCATGAAATATCCTGCGCGGATCGGGAAGGCCAGCCGCGGTGCGGTTGATATGAACGGGATGTGCTACGGCCGCACTAACGTATGGCCCGGCTACGGCATCCATCGGAAAGGGAAGGCGGCATGACATCGGCTCCGACGACAGGCGTGTGCAGGCTCAGGCCCCTGGTTGCGGCCGTTTTCATCATCGCCACCCCATCGGCCTGGGCCGGCGACCAGGGCGATGGAGAGCAGTCCTGCGACGGCAGCACCTACCAGATGGTCGAGTGCCTCAAGGCCAAGACCGCGCAGTGGGACAAACGGATGAACGTCGCCTATCAGCAGGCGCTGAAAGATGCCGCCGGCGACAAGCAGCGCGAACAGCTGCGCACCGCGCAACGGTTTTGGATCCAGTACCGTGACGCCAACTGCCTGTATTACGACCTCGGCGAGGGCACCATCGCCCGGCTCGATGCCGGCGAATGCATGCGCAGCATGACGGAAGTCCGTGCCAAGGAACTGGAAAACCTCGGCCATCAGTGAGCCATCTTCCGGAGTCAGGACCGGGGTCATGACTGACGGAAAGAGCCAGGACGAACTGACCCAGCTTGCGGAGGACGCGCTGCGCGCCCAGCCCGGCTGCGAGACCGCCCGCGTGCCGGCGGTCGCCGCGCTGCCCGATGGGCAGGTCGGGCGCAACTGGGAGATTCCGAACGTCGTGCTCGGCGACAGCCTGATCAGCGACGTCGACCGCGCGGTGCTGTCGGTTCATCGCCGGCTCGGCCGCAAGTTTCACCTGGTGTGAGGCGGCCTGATTTCAGCTCGCCTGTGCCTGACGTGGCGCGGGCCGCGCGGCCATGCTGATCATCCTGAGCGCGAACACCGTGGCGAGCGGCACGAGGAACAGCGCGTAGAGCGGCATCTCGGGAATCCGCTTGCCGAACGAGACCGTGAACTGCAGCAGCAGATAGTAGCCGCCGATCAGATGCAGCCTGCGCCAGGCGTGCGTGCCCAGCAGCGCAGCCGTGCGATCGAACGAGGTCGCGGTCAGCGCGATGATGACGAGATAGCCGATGCCGCCGAAGATGTAGGAGACTGCAGAGGTTGCGGCGGCGAAGCCGGCTGGATCGAGCATTGCGAACGCTGATATCGCGACCGCGTGGATGGCGTGCGAGGCGGCGAAGGTGACGCCGAGATATCGGCGGTTGCGGCGCTGCCAGTGCGTCCAGCCGTTCGGCCAGAGCCGCGCCAGCGCCGCCGCGGAAAAGGCGAGGCAGAAGAAAAGCAGCGAGGTCCGCGCCGTGAAACGGATCACCATCCGCACGCCCTCGACCTCGAACTGCCGCATCGCGGCGATCCAGATCGAAAGCCCGATCAGGGTCAGGGTGAGCAGGCCGAACAGCCGCCATCCCTCGAACCAGTTTCGACGTGTCGTCATATCCTGCCTCCCATCGTTTATGTAATCGCCAGTTACATTTCGCGATGGAGCGCGGTCAATCCGTGTAATCATTGCTTACATTCACAAGCGGGTGATGCTAGAGCATGATCCGGAAAAGTGCGAAGCGGTTTTCCGAGAAGATCATGCTCAATCAAAGAGCCAAAGCGCCATGCGCCGCCCCGCCAAGAATCCGCCGATCGCACGCCGGTCCGCCAAGCCGCGTCCGCCCGCGGCGCGGGCGCCGGCGGCCAAGTCGTACCACCACGGCGACCTCCGCCGGGTCCTGATCGAGGCTGCCATGCAGCTGGTCGGCGAGGGCGGGCCGGAGGCGGTCAGCGTCCGCGAGGCTGCCCGCCGCGCCGGGGTTTCGCCGGGCGCGCCGTTCCGGCATTTTCCGAGCCGGGATGCCCTGATGCATGCGGTGGCCGAGGAGGCGCAGCGCCGCTTCCGCGCCGAGATCGAGACGGCGCTGGCCGATGCGCCATCAGGCGATCCGCTCGGCCGCTTTCGCTGCCTCGGGATCGCCTATCTGCGCTGGGCGATGAAGAACCCGACCCATTTCGAGATCATCTCCAGCCGCCGCTTCTTCGACCACGACCGCTCGGCCGGCGTCTCCAGCGACAATGCGGAGTTGATCGGCCTGACCGAGCGCACGCTGGCGGAGGCCTTTTCGGCGGGGCAGCTCGCGGCGCGCGACCTGAAGCAGGTCCAGATCGCCGGCCGCGCGCTGGTTTATGGCTTTGCGCGGATGCATATCGACGGCCATTTGCCGCGCTGGGGAGTCGTCGAAGCGGAGGCCGAGCAGATGGCCGCCGACATCGTCGACCTCTTTATCGCCGGCATTGCAAGGCCTGCGGCGAAGGCCTGAGGCGCGTCGCGCCGGCCGGGTGTACCCAGGGCGGGCAAATTCATTGCGCGTTCATGACGATTCAATTACGGTTTCATGACACGGCGCAGACACCGGCTGTGCGGTGTGCCTCCTGGCCATTGCCAGTCAAGGCCGTGCCATTGCGCCGGGTTGTATTGCGTCCCGCCCATGGCGCCCGCGCCTCAGCAGAACTCTTCGGTTGCCGCGCTGGCCGGCGGTCTCGCCGCGATCGGCATCTGGCGGTTGCTGGCGGTCGCTGCGCCGCATCTCGGCGCGCTGATCGTGATGCTGCGGACCGAGACCGATTTCGGCTCGCGGCTCTGCTTCCTGCTCTCCTGGGGAATTCTGAACTTCCTGTTCATTGCGCTGCTGCGCCGGCCGGCGCTGTCGGGCGCGCTGTCGCTGACGCTCGTCGTGGTGCTGGTGCTGCTGTCGCGGTTCAAGCACGACGTGGTGCAGATGACCGCGAACTTTGTCGACCTGATGGTGATCGATCGCGACACCGCAGCGTTCCTGCTCACGATCTTTCCGAACCTGCGCTGGTCGATCATCGGCGCCGGCCTCGTCACGCTGCCCCTGATGTATGCGCTGTGGTGGCTCGATCCGTTCCGCATCCGCCGCCTGCCGGCCGCGGCCGCCTGCCTTGCCTGCACCGCGGCGCTCTCGGGCTATGCCTTCGCCTGGCCGGACGAGGCCTGGCGCGGCTATTACGACGACGGCTATCTGTCGAAATTCGCGCGCTCCGGCGTGACGGCGGTGTCAGACTTCGTCGCCTATGGCTTCATGGAGTCGGATCCGAGTGCGAGCGACCAGCTCAAGATGCCCCTGGTCGACGCCTGCCACCCCGTCGGACGGCGGCCGAACATCATCATGATCCATGATGAATCGAGCTTCGACATCCGGGCTGCTTCCGGCGTCAAGGTTCCGTCGGGCTACGGCAGCCAGTTCAAGTCCTACGACGGTGTCGAACGAAAATTCCTCGCCGAGAGCAATGGCGGACCGAGCTGGTTCACCGAGTACAACGTGCTGGCGGGATTGTCCTCGCGCTCGTTCGGCCGGTTCGCCTATTTCGTCACCCGCATCGCATCGGGCCGGGTCGAGCGCGGCCTGCCGCTGGCGCTGCGCCGCTGCGGCTACGACACGCTGTCGCTCTATCCGGCGTTCGGCGCCTTCATGAGCGCGCGCAGCTTCCAGACCACGACCGGCATCCAGCAATTCTACGACGCGCATGATTTGCATGCGAAGGACGTCGAACCCGACAGCTTCTTCTACGACAAGGCGATGAAGCTGATGGCCGAGCAGAAGACGCTCGGCACGCCGCTGTTCACCTTCGTCTATCTCGCCGCCAATCATTTCCCGTGGGAGACGAAATTCCGCCCCGAACTGCTGCCGGCATGGAAGCGGCCGGGCAACACGCCGTCGATCGACGAATATCTGCGCCGGCAGACGATGAGCGCCAACGACTATGCCGGCTTTGTTGCCGCACTGAAGAAGAAGTTTCCGGCGCAGCCGTTCCTGATCGTGCGCTACGGCGATCATCAGCCGGAGTTCTCGCCGCAGCTGCTCGATCCCGGGCTCGACGAGGCCGGCATAGGCAAGAAGCTGATGGACTACGATCCGCGCTACTACGCGACATATTACGCGATCGACGCCATCAACTTCGAACCGGTGAAGAGCCCGACGGCGATGGACACGATCGACGCCGCCTATCTGCCGTTGGTGATTCAGGAAGCCGCGGGCATTCCGCTCGATCCGTCGTTCGAGGAGCAGAAGGCGATCATGCTTCGCTGTGGCGGCGCGTTCTATTCCTGCAAGGACGGCGCAGAAGCGCGCCGCTTCAACCGCCTGTTGATCGACGCCGGGATCATCAAGGGATTGTAGGCGCGTCACCCGATGATTGTAGGACGGGTTTCGCTTCGCTCTACCCATCCTACGGTTTTCCTCCGACCTTCTCCCACAGCCAGCGCGCTACGGCGGCGGGCGACGATGATGCGTCGTTGCCCGATGCGCGCAGGTTCGCCTCGCGTATCTCCGCGATATCGATCTTGCCGAGCAGTGGCCGCAGCGCCGCCTTGAGGACCTCGTCGTCACGCCGCTTTGGCGACAGCAGCACGATCGCGTCATAGGGCGGGATCGCGTGCCTGTCGTCCGCAAGCGCAACCAGGCCGTATTTCGCGATCAGCCCGTCGCTGGTGTAGCCAGCGATGACGTCGACCTCGCCGGAGGCGACCGCGGCATACATGAAATCCGGCTGCATCTGCCGCTGGGCGCGGAACGTCAGCCGATAGGCCTTCTGGATGCCGGCCCATTCCGGCCGCGAGAAGAATTCATAGTCGCCGGCGATCGACATCGTCGCAGCCTGCGACGCCAGGTCGGCGATCGAATGGATGCCGAGCTGATCGGCGCGCTTCTTCGGCATCACCAGCGCATAGGCATTCTCGAAGCCGAGCTCGCCGAACAGCGTGATGTCCTGCTTCGCCAGCGTCGTCTTCAGTTCGCCCAGCAACTCGGCGCGGGGCCTGATGTCGGTGTGGTGGAACTGGTTCGCCCACAGTGTGCCGGAATAGTCGACATAGACATCAATATCGCCGGCCGCGAGCGCATCGAAGATCACGTTGGAGCCGAGGCCGGCGCGGGTCGTCGTCGGCAGTCCGGCCGCTTGCAGCCGCTGCGCGATCAGCGCCGACAGCACATATTGCTCGGTGAACGTCTTGGCGCCGACGACGTAGCGCGCCTGCGGCCGCGCGATCGCGGGCACCAGCGTTGCCGCGATCAGGGCGGCAATGCCGAGCCCGCCGAGTGCGGTCCGGGCGCGGCTGCGATTGCGCAGGCCATTCTCGATCAGCGCCAGCAATTGGTCGACGACAAGCGCGAGCACGGCGGCGGCGAAGCAGCCGAACAGCACGAACACCCAGTTCTGGGTCTGCAGCCCCGCGAAGATGTAGTTGCCGAGGCTGGTCTGGCCGATCGGCGTCGACAGCGTCGCGGTGCCGATCACCCACACCGCGGCGGTGCGGATACCCGCCATCATCACCGGTAGCGCCAGCGGCAACTCGACCGTGGTGAGCGATTGCCGCGGCGTCATGCCCACGCCCTGGGCGGCCTCCAGCACCGCCGGATCGACACCCGACAGGCCTGTGATGGTGTTGCGCAACACCGGCAGCATCGAATAGAGCGCGAGCGCCAGCACCGCCGGCAGGAAGCCGAACGCGGAGAAGCTGAAGCCGAGCCACGCCGCGGTCACAGCAGCGAGCGCCAGCAGCAATGGATAGAACAGCGCGAGCAGCGCGAGACCGGGCACCGTCTGCACGATGCTGGCAAGCCCGAGCAGCGTGCCCCGCAGCACCGGCCGGTTGCGCGCGATGATCGCAAGCGGCAGGCTGACCAGAAGCCCGAGCGCCAGCGCGGCGACGCTGACCCGGACATGATTGCCGAGATAGTCGGGCAGATGCGCAAGCGCCTCGCTCCAGCGTGGATCGCTCATGCCGTGCCGTCCCGCGGCAGCAATGCGCCCAGCCGTTCCGCCTGTCGCCGCGGCGTACGCAAGAGTTCGCCGACATAGGCGTCGGTGTTGCCCGCGAGTTCCGCCGGCGTGCCCAAAGCGAGCAGCTTGCCGCCGCGCATCACCGCGACACGATCGGCCAGCAGCAGCGCTTCGGTCATGTCGTGGGTGATCATGACCGTGGTCAGGCCGAGCTCGCGGTGCAGGGTTCGGTAATCGTCTCCGAGCGCGTCGCGGGTCAGCGGATCGAGTGCGCCGAACGGCTCGTCCATCAGCACGATGCGCGGCTTCGCAGCCAGCGCACGCGCGACGCCGACGCGTTGGTGCTGACCGCCGGAGAGTTCGTGCGGCAGACGGTCGCGATGCTGCGCGCGGTCGAGCCGCACGAGGTCGAGCAGCTCGTCGACCCGCGCTGAGATCTCGGCCTGCGGCCAGCCGAGCAGCTTTGGCGTGATGCCGACATTGCCGGCGACGGTGAGATGCGGAAACAGTCCGCCGCTCTGGAAGACATAGCCGATGCGGCGGCGCAGCAGGATCGGGTCGATGCAGCTGACGTCTTCGCCCTCGACGGCGATCCGGCCGCGGTCGGCCTCGATCAGGCGGTTGGCCAGCCTGAGCAGCGTCGTCTTGCCGGAGCCCGAGCCGCCGACAACAGCCAGGAATTCACCCTCGGCGACGTCAAGCGAGACGTCGTCGACCGCCACCACGCGACCATTGTCAAAACTCTTGCCGACATGCGCGTAGGCAATCAACGGCGTTGTGGGCATTCTCGGGCCATTCCTGGGCGACCTCACGTCTCACTATCGTGAACGACAGTGATAGCCCATAAAATGGACTTTGACTCGAGGTGCACGCGCCTGCTTCACGCGGTTTCGCAGGCTGTTCCAGTTGGGCACGCGAAGCGGGTCAGCCCCTTCGGGGGCTGTGAGCACACATCACACTTCGTTCTTGGGTACGTATTTGCCCATGATGCACTTATAGCTCTGCAAGCGCCAATCGTGATACGGCCCCTTGGCGAGCCAGTCGGCGATGCCGATTTGGGCGCTCACAGCGCAGGCGCCCATGGTGATGCCGGATTGGTCGCTGTTGGTGACGACCTTTTCCATGCAGAGCTGAGCATTGCAAAGGATGGCGACGAGCGTAACAAGCATGATGGTCTTTATCCGTAAGATTAACCCGGTCTGAACCGAATCATGCACGGTTCATGCCATTATCAGCGGCTTTGGTGTCGCAGCCGGCAAGACCGGGAAAGTACGGCGGAACGAATCGCGCGCTCGCCGGCGCGTAGCCGCACGCCCGCAGATGCGCTATAGTTGCTCCCCAACTACGACGTGAGATCGGGGCGAGTGAGGAACGTTGCGCGGTCGGGGGCTGCATCGATGATGACGTTACCTGAGTTGGCGGCAGGTGCTTTGGAGAAGTTTCTCGCCACATGGGTCAGCCGCACCTTTGGGGCTTCGCAGGCGCGATTTGGCGAACTGCTGCCCGCCGCCGCGCGCATCGCGCTGGAATGCATCGGCAACAGCGATGCGCTCTACCACAATGTCGAGCACACCATGCTGGTCACGCTGGCCGGACATGACATCATCCGCGGTCGCGCGCTGCACACCCATGTCACCGCGGAGGATTACACCCACACGATGATCGCCTGCCTGACGCACGACATCGGCTATGTGCGCGGCCTGCTGAAGGGCGACGGACCGGATGGTTATGTCATCGATGCCTCCGGCAAGAAGGTGGTGCTGCCGCGCGGCTCGTCGGATGCCGGCCTGATGCCGTATCACGTCGACCGCTCGAAGCTCTATGTGCTCGACAGGCTCGAGGCCGTCCTCCCGCTCGATCGCGAGCGCGTTGCACGCAACATCGAAGGCACGCGGTTTCCGGCACCCGAAGGCCAGCAATATGACGACGAGGCGGCGATCGTTCGGGCCGCCGATTTCATCGGGCAGCTCGGCGATCCCAACTACATCAGGAAGGCCAACGCGCTGTATCACGAGTTCGAGGAAGTCGGCATCAACCGCCAGCTCGGCTATGAATCGCCGGCCGATATCGTCGACCGCTATCCGCAATTCTACTGGAACATGGTCGCGCCGCACATCCAGGGCGCCATCAACTGCCTGAACATGACGGCAAGCGGCCGTCAATGGATCGCGAACCTCTACAGCAACGTCTTCCGCGCCGAGCGCGAGGTCACCCTGTCCGGCCCGCAAATCTGACGCACGGCACCAGCGTCGCGGCGTTTCAGCGCGGGTCGCCTGCATTCCCCGGTCGATGTCGGGCGTCCACATTTGGGCCTGCTTCATCGTTGCACAGTCCGTGGAAATCGGCGACCTTGCGCCATGGACCTCTCCATCGACCGTGTTCTCGATCGTTTCAGCATGATCTCCCGTTTCGCTCAATTGATTGCGATTGCTATCGTGTGCTGGCCTGCGCTCGCCGTTGCCGCCGGCCCGGTCTACGACGTCGACCTGTATGCGTTGATGTCCGGCACCTGCCGCAATGTCAGCGTCGCCGGCCGCAACTATACCTGCAAGGCGGTGGCCTACTTCCACACCTTGCGCGGCCGTTCCGAGTTCACCGTGGTGCTCGACGACCCCGCCGACAAGAGCCACATCGTCTCGTTCTCCGGCGAGAGCACCGAGCGCACCCAGGATAATCTGTTCGAGCTCGCGGTCGACCGCATGCTGCTGAAGTCGAGCGACCGTCCGCGTGTCGATGGGCTGCCGGTGCCGCTGGTCGAGATGTCGACAGGCTCCTGCCGTCAGATCGGAAGCTTCATCACGCGGCAGGTGTCCACCATCACCTGCGCCGCCACCGACCAGAACGGCAAGAGGTACGAGCTGAGCTTCGAGTCGGATGGCTCGCCGATGACCTTGCGCCGGCTGCGGCAATCGACTCTGCCGTCGGAACGGCAACGGGCACGCCAGATCGCACAGCTCGAATGCCGCCTCAAGGCGCGGGCCGCGCAGGTCCTGCCGCGGGACACCACGGCCTTCATGATCCGTTGTCTCGGCGAGGACGACGGCAAGCCGGCCGGCGAACAGCGATAGCCGCGCGCCCGGCGTTGCGGAGCAAGCTTGAGGAGAATTCGATGCGCTCGAAATTCACCATCATCGCCGCCATTGGCGTCGGCATCGCCGGGCCTGCCGCGGCGCAAATGTACGATCCGAATTATCCGGTCTGCATGGAAGTCTATGGCGGCAGGCTGACACCCGAGTACATCGATTGCAGCTTCACGTCGCTTCCGCAATGCCAGGCAACGGCCTCCGGACGATCGGCGACATGCTCGGTCAATCCGTTCTACAAAGGTCCAAAAAAGCCGACCAGGGAGCGGGGTCAACGACCGCGTCAGCCCGCCAATTAGCGCGCCGTCGCGTCGCTGGCGCAGTTGACTGACTCCGGCGGTTGGGAACCGAGCGAGAAGGAGACACCGATGCGCCTGAAATTGTTCGCGATCGCCGCATTTGCGGTCGCCCTGGCCGGACCTGCCGCCGGGCAGGCCTATGATCCGAATTATCCGGTGTGCATGCACGTCTTTCAGGGCAAATTCGGCGGCAGCTACATCGATTGCAGCTTTACCTCGATCCCGCAGTGCCAGGCGTCGGCCTCGGGCCGGGGTGCGATGTGCTCGGAGAATCCCTTCTTCGCACCGCCGCCGCCTCCGAAGCGCCGGGCACACCGCGGACGGCATCGTGCCCACTGATGCGGGAACACCCGGCAGCTCGAACGCCTGCCGTGGCGGGTCGGGGGAGCTGACCCTGCCGCTATCTCCGATGGTCGGCGCCGTATCAGGCAGACATTAACGAATCTTCACGATAGTGCGGGTTCCCTGACGGCCGCGGTCGGCAAGATCGACACAGGTCCCGAATTCGTTCACAACTATGGCGATAGTTACGCAATCTATTGCTGGATTCGTCGCGACGGGACGCGCGCAACCTCGCCAGGACAGGCCTGGCCGACAGCAATCGTATCGCGTCAAGATTTGCGAAGGAAATCCATGACGGCAAGCTGGGTCAATTCCCTGGTCGACAGTGGCGTCAAGTCCGACATGCTCAACTTTGCTACGGACGGCGTCTTCACCGACGCTGAAGCCATCCAGTTGCTGGCGGATGTCGCCAATCGCGGGAGCGTCACCGCGAACGAGCTGAACTCGCTGCAGCTGATTGCGGCCAATCTGAACAACGGCCTCTACACATCGGACTATGTCTCCCATCTTTTCGTCCAGCTCGTCGATGGGAATCCGGCGAACGCCACCTGGACAGGGGGCGGCACCGCTCAAATCACGCTCGGCAATCTGCAGGTTGGCACGACGTCGACGCAGATGTCTGAACTGATCGGAAAGTGGTTTCAGGGGACCGATCTTCCGGATCCGACTTTGCCGCCCGATGCAGGCGGGAGCGGCTGGACATTACAGGGCTACAGCGCGGTTGTCGGGCCGTTGTATTCTTCGGCGGGCGCGGCCACCATCAACGACATCTGTCAGGGAGCAGACGGCGATTGCGAGTTGATGTCGGGATTGATCGACGTCGTCGTCTTTCATCCTCAGGTCATGAGTTCCATGATCGTGGACAATGGAAACGGCACCTATGGCGTGCGCTTCTATGTCAATGGTCAGGAGACATGGGAAACCGTCAATGACGAGTTTCCGGTCGTCAGTGGCACCGAACTTGACTATGGCCACAACTACAATGAGCAACCCACCGCGATGTGGGTTGCCTTGGTGGAAAAGGCCTACGCGCAGCTCAGCGCGACGGGGCAGATCGGGCACCCGGCCGTCAACAGCTACAACAATATCTCCGCCGATCCCCCGACGAATGTCTTCGAGAATCTGACCGACGCGACGAGCGTCAACTATTATCTGAGCAGCGCGTCCAATTGGTACAGCAACAAGTCCGTCTATATCGCGGCACTCTCCAGCCACGACGACGTCATCCTCGAGATTCCTTCAACGTCTCCGTACACGTATGACAGTGCCGGAAACATCCAGCTGGTCCCGGATCACGCGTTCGGGGTCGTCGGCTATGACAGCGCGACGGG
Source organism: Bradyrhizobium sp. Pha-3 (assembly GCF_042258615.1). Taxonomy (GTDB): domain Bacteria; phylum Pseudomonadota; class Alphaproteobacteria; order Rhizobiales; family Xanthobacteraceae; genus Bradyrhizobium. The sequence goes on from NZ_CP170152.1 coordinate 2,888,444, forward strand.
CAATTTCGTCGTTCGTAATCCATGGGGAAATAGCTATCCCGGCCAGAACTGGGATGTGCAATTTGAAGTTTCGCTGACACAGATCGCCAGCGAGGGCGGCGACTTCGTCATCGACAATTCCGGCGCCGTCGACGTCGCGCCCACGGTGGTCGCGTCAAACATAACCGGCCGCGTGCAAACCTCGATTGCAGCGTCGTCCATGCTCTATGTGACGGGCGGTACTCTGCCCATCATCGAATATGCGCTTTGGGACTCCACGGGTAACGGGCACTTCACCGTGGGCGGGGTGGCGCAGGCGAGCGGGGTCGAGATCGACGTCGCTGCCTCACAATGGTCCAGCGTTGCCTACCAGTTCGGTCCCGCGAGCGACCAGCTGTGGGTGGAGGCGTTCAACGGCGTATTCTGGAGCACCTGGACCGAATTTACGGCAACCCCGGAAGGGCCCGTGGTGACGGCCGCAAACGTGACGGCAACGCACGGCCAGAGCTTTGCCGTGTCCTCGCTGTTCAGCTATTACGACCCGTTCGGCCTCGCGGCCACCGAATACGATGTCTGGGATAGCGGCACAGGTGGCGGCCACTTCGTTCTGAACGGGGTGGCACTTGCCGCCAATCAGGGCAACTACATCACGGCCGCGCAGCTGTCGTCATTGACTTATCAATCCGGCTCCGGCGCGGACACGCTCTGGATCCGGGCCAATGACAGCACGGTGTGGGGCCAGTGGTCGAACGCCTTCACCGTCACCGCGCCGGTCGACAGCGGTCCCGTCGAGGCGGTATCGAGCATTGTCGCGGCGCATGGCCAGAGCTATGCGGCCTCGTCCTTGTTCACCTACAGCGATCCGTTCAACAGTCCTGCAACGCAATATGACGTCTGGGACGCGGGAACGGGTGGCGGCCACTTCGTTCTGAACGGGGTGGCGCTCCCCGCCAACCAGGACAACTACATCACGTCCGCCCAGCTGGCCTCGTTGAGCTATCAATCCGGCTCCGGCATCGACACGCTCTGGATCCGCGCCAATGACGGCACGGTGTGGGGCCAGTGGTCGAACGCCTTCACCGTCACCGCGCCGGTCGACAGCGGTCCCGTCGAGGCGGTATCGAGCATCGTCGCGGCTCATGGCCAGAGCTATGCGGCCTCGTCCTTGTTCACCTACAGCGATCCGTTCAACAGTCCTGCAACGCAATATGACGTCTGGGATAGCGGTACCGTCGGCGGGAGCTTCATTCTGAACGGCGTGGCACTGCCAGCCAATCAGCACAACTACATCACGGCCGCCCAACTGGCGTCGCTGAGCTATCAATCGGGCTCCGGTATCGACACGCTCTGGATCCGCGCCAATGACGGCACGGTGTGGGGGGCGTGGTCGAACGCCTTCACCGTCACTGCTCCCCTTGACAGTGGACCCGTCGAGACGGTGTCGAACATCGTTGCTGCCCACGGTCAAAGCTATGCGGCTTCGTCGCTGTTTACCTACAGCGATCCGTTCAACAGCGCCGCGACCCAATATGACGTCTGGGATAGCGGTACCGTCGGCGGGAGCTTCGTTCTGAACGGCGTGGCACTGCCAGCCAATCAGCACAACTACATCACGGCCGCCCAACTGGCGTCGCTGAGCTATCAATCGGGCTCCGGTATCGACACGTTCTGGATCCGCGCCAATGACGGCACGGTGTGGGGGGCGTGGTCGAGCGCCTTCACCGTCACTGCTCCCCTTGACAGTGGACCCGTCGAGACGGTGTCGAACATCGTTGCTGCCCACGGTCAAAGCTATGCAGCCTCGTCGCTGTTCACCTACAGCGACCCGTTTGGCAGCGCTGCGACCCAATATGACGTCTGGGATACCGGCACCGTCGGCGGGAGCTTCGTTCTGAACGGCGTGGCGCTGCCGGCCAATCAGGACAACTACATCACGGCCGCCCAGCTGGCGTCGCTGAGCTATCAATCGGGCTCCGGTATCGACAAGCTTTGGATCCGCGCCAATGACGGCACGGTGTGGGGGACGTGGTCGAACGCCTTCACCGTCAATGCTCCCCTTGACAGCGGACCCGTCGAGACGGTGTCGAACATCGTTGCTGCCCACGGTCAGAGCTATGCAGCCTCGTCGCTGTTTACCTACAGCGACCCGTTTGGCAGCGCTGCGACCCAATATGACGTCTGGGATACGGGCACAGGCGGCGGGCACTTTGTCTTGAGCGGGGTGACGCTCGCACCCAACCAGGACAATTACGTCACGGCAGCCCAGCTTGCGTCGCTGAGCTATCAATCCGGCTCGGGCGCGGACACGCTGTGGGTCCGCGCGAACGACGGCACCGTCTGGGGATCATGGTCGAGTGCCTTCACCGTGACTGCGCCGCTCGACAGCGGTCCGGTGGTGACACCGACCAATTCGAGCACGCTGTCCGTTCAAGGCCAGACGTTCTCGGTCTCCTCGCTCTTCACCTATTCGGATCCGTTCGGCAGTTCCGCAACATCGTATGACGTCTGGAATAGCGGAGGCGGCAACGGCTACTTCATGCTGAACAATGTTGCGCTCGGAGCAAATCAGGACAACGTCGTCGCGGCCTCGCAGCTCTCCCAGCTCGCGTATCACGTCGGGTCGGCCACCGACACGCTCTGGATCAAAGCCAATGACGGAACCGTCTGGGGCGCCTGGTCCAGCGCCTTCACGATCAGCGATCCCTCGGTCATTCCAGCCGGACAGACCCTCGAGCTTGCGTCGGCGAGCTCGGCGCAAATCTCCTTTGCAGCAAGCTCCGGGACATTGAAGCTCGATGATCCCACAGGCTTCTCCGGCACCGTCGCCGGCATGACGGGGGCCGATGCGATCGATTTCGCCAATATTGATTTTGCGGCTGGGCAAACCGTGGGCTTTGCCGGCAACATCGCGGGCGGATCGCTCTCCGTCTCGGACGGCGTCCACGCCGCCAGCATCGCCTTGCTCGGAAACTACATGGCATCCACCTTCATCGCCGCGAGCGATGGACATGGCGGCACGAGCATCACGGTGCATCCCGATCAGGTCGCCACGCTTGCTCCACCGCAACATGCCTGAGCGGCGCGGCTGCTCCGGCGCGCGGCCGCCTGCCTACGACGGCGTGCCCATCGCATAGGGCTTCAGCACGGCATAGAGGAAGTCGTGCGTCGGGGTCGGCACGCCGAGCTTGCGCCCGAGCTCGACCACCTTGCCGCTCAGCCAGGGCAGTTCGAGCCGGTTGCCGCGCTCGAGATCGAGCGCCATCGACGCTTTCATTGCGGGCGGCGCATGGCCGATGAAGTCGAGCACCTTCGCAAGCGGGTCCGGCGGCAGCTTGATGCCGCTGGCATGGGCGATGGCGATGATCTCCTCGCAGGCCGACACGAAGAGCGGGCGCAGGTCGGGATCGTCGCGCAGCCTGCCGATCGGCTGGCGCGTGACCGCGGTCATGCCGGCATTGGTGGCCAGCCCGACGAACTTCATCCACAGCTCGGTGTTGATCTGCTCGCTCAGCGTGGCATCGAAGCCGGCCTTCAGGCAGAGCTCGAGCAGCGCCTTGCCGCGCGGCGTGATGCGGCCGTCGAGCTCGCCGAAGATCATGCGCATGAAGGTGCCGACCTGGTTGATCACGCCGGGCTTGATAATCGAGGCGGAAATCTGCGCCACGCCGCCCATCACGGCGTTGTGCCCGAGGATCGGGATCAGCCGGTCCGGCGCATCAATGCCGTTCTGCAGCGGGATCACGGCGGTGTCGGGACCAACCATCGGCTTGATGTGCACCCCGGCGCTCTCGACGTCCCACAGCTTGACGCAGAACAGCACGATATCGACCGGGCCGACGCTTGCGGGGTCGTCGGTCGCCTGGGTCGGGACGAGGTGAGTTTCCCCGCGGCCGCCCTGAACTTTCAGACCTTCGCTGCGCATGGCGGCGAGGTGCGCGCCGCGCGCGATGAAGGTGACGTCGGCGCCGGCATGCGCCAGCGCTGCACCAAAACCGCCCCCGACGCCTCCGGCGCCGACCACTGCGATCCGCATCATTGTCTCCTTGTCCAAAGCTTTGGCCCGCAGCCTCGACGAAGTCGGCGCGCTACGCAACCCCGGTTACGCAGTGCGTAACCCGGTTGCGCCGTGCGCAACCCGGCTTGTCTGAAAACTGCGTGACTGCAGCATGCGCCTTCTTCCTGCGTTGAACTTGCCCGAGCGAACCGCTAAGCCATTTGCCTGACGTTCGGGAGGAATGCGTGGCGATGACGGAGCCGACGGCGGTCGCGCTTGACGGTGCGACGGTGGCGTTTCGGTTGGCGGATGGACGCGTCTATACCGCGGTCGAGCAGGCCAATCTTTTGGTTGATCACGGCGAGTTCGTCGCCATTGTCGGCCCCACCGGATGTGGAAAGTCGACGCTGCTCAACGTCACCGCGGGGCTGCTGAAACCGGCCGCCGGGTCGGCGCGGATTTTCGACAAGCCGCTCAGTGGGCTCAACCGCGACGCCGGCTATCTCTTTCAGGCCGATGCGCTGTTCCCGTGGAAGACGGCGATCGACAATGTGGCGATCGGGCTCGAGATCCGAGGTACGCCGCGCGCCGATGCGCTCGCGCGCGCGCAGCAATGGCTGACCTCGGTCGGGCTCGGCGCCTTCGCCGGCCGCTATCCGCACATGCTGTCGGGCGGTCAGCGCAAGCGCGTTGCGCTCGCGCAGGTCCTGATCCGCGATCCGAAGATCCTGCTGATGGACGAGCCGTTCGGCCCGCTCGACGCCCAGACCCGGCAGATCATGGGCAACCTGCTGCTGGAATTGTGGACCGCCGACCGCAAGGCGGTGTTGTTCGTCACCCACGACCTCGAGGAGGCGATCGCGCTCGCCGACCGCGTCGTGATCATGTCGGCAGGTCCTTCTGCGCGCATCATCGGCGACTGGCGCATCACGCTGCCGCGGCCGCGCGATATCGCTGAAGTCCGGATGGAGAAGGATTTCCACGCCCTGCACCGCGAGATCTGGGGCGTGCTGAAAGACGAGGTGATGAAGGGCTATGTGCAGTCGACGCAGGCGGGAGCCGCCTGATGTCGCGTGTCACGTTGCTGTCCCTGCAGGTCCTGGTCGCGGTCGTTACGCTGGCGCTCTGGCAGTTCTTCTCAACCGTGCCCGTTTTCGGCAAGGTGCTGCTGCCGCCGTTCTTTTTTTCCAATCCGGTCGACGTCTTCAGCCAAATTGTAAAATGGTTCTCGACCGGGGTGATTTGGAAGCATCTTGCGATCACCTTGTGGGAATCGATCCTGGCCTTCGTGATCGGCTCGGCCGGCGGCATCCTGGTCGGCTTCTGGTTCGCGCGGCAGCCGCGCGTCGCCGCGGTGTTCGATCCCTATGTGAAGATGGTCAACGCACTGCCCCGCGTCGTGCTGGCGCCGATCTTCGCGTTGTGGTTCGGGCTCGGCGTCTCGTCCAAGGTCGCGCTCGGCGTGACCCTGGTGTTCTTCATCGTGTTCTTCAACGTCTACCAGGGCGTCAAGGAAGTGCCGACCACGGTGCTCGACAATGGCCGCATGCTCGGCATGAACGAGCGGCAGCTGATGCGCCACGTCTACTGGCCCTCGGCGCTGTCCTGGATGTTCTCCTCGCTGCACACCTCGGTCGGCTTTGCGGTGGTCGGTGCCGTGGTCGGCGAATATCTCGGCTCCGCCGCCGGTCTCGGCTACCTGATCCAGCAGGCCGAAGGGGTGTTCGACGTCGCCGGCGTGTTCGCCGGCATGTTCGTGCTGTCGGCCTTCGTCATCCTGATCGACATGGCGGTGACTGTCGTGGAGAAGCGGCTGCTGGTCTGGCGGCCGACGGCGGCGGCGCGGGACTAGAGATGATGAGATTAGGTTGAGCTGGAACGGCGTCGAAAGTTCACCTCTCCCTTGGGAGAGGTCGATTTGCGCAGCAAATCGGGTGAGGGGTTACGGTCTATCGAGAGCAAGAGCCCTCACCCGGATTGCACCGGACGATGCTTCGCATCGCCGAGAGCAATCCGACCTCTCCCCAACGGGGAGAGGTGAACCGAGACCGCGCCAAGCCGATTCAACCAAACTCATCCCGCCTTAGAGCACTGCCGGCGCGGCGTCGATCAGCGCGCGGATCTTCTCCGTCACTTCCGGATCAACAGGATTGTAGACGATCATGCTGAGGTCTGACCGGCCATCGACCGCGAACGCCGAATATTCGAACTTGAGCGGGCCGAGGATCGGGTGGCGGAGCTGCTTGACGCCCTCGCCATGGGTTCGCACGTCGTTGTCGCGCCACAGCGCCGCGAATTCCGGGCTGAGCCGGCAGAGCTCATCGACAAAGGGTTGCACCTCGGCGGCAGCCCCAGCGCGCGCCGCGTCCACCCTGAAGGCGCCGACGACGAAGCGCGCCACGCTTGCCCAGTCGTGTTGCGCAGCACGGACGCGCGGATCGAGGAACATGAAGCGCAGCACGTTGCGCTCCCGCGCCGGCAGCGATCCGTAGTCCGTCAGCATCACGGTCGCCGCCCGGTTCCAGGCGACGACGTCCCATATCGCGGTCCTGATGATGGCGGGGCGCGGCTCCAGCGCGTCGAGCACGCGCTGCAGCCGTGGCGTCACGCCCTCGCTTCTGTGGTAGCGCACCTCGGGCGTGCGGCCGAGGCCGAGCAGGAACAGATGCTCGCGCTCGACCTCGGTCAGCATCAGTGCGCGCGCGATGCGGTCGAGCACATCGGCTGACGGCGCGCCGCCGCGGCCCTGTTCGAGCCAGGTGTACCAGGTCGCCGAGATGTTGGCGCGGTGCGCCACTTCCTCGCGGCGCAGCCCCGGCGTGCGCCGCCGCTCCGGCGGAAAGCCGAACGTTGCAGGATCGAGCTTGCTGCGGCGGTCCTTCAGATAGGCGCCGAGCAGGTTCTCATGGGCGAGCGGCTCGCTCATCCTGTTAGCCATTATACCATGATAAGGTCACTACTTTACCACGATAGCGCGACGACCCAGATTTGTCTCCAGCAAAACCTGGAGACTTGCTGATGCGCGTGTTTGTCACTGGAGCCACCGGCTGGGTCGGCTCGGCCGTTACCGACGATCTGATTGCCGCCGGCCATCAGGTGCTCGGCATGACCCGTTCCGACAAGGGCGCGGAAGCGCTCGCCGCTGCCGGCGCCGAAGTTCATTACGGAACGCTGGAGGATCACGACAGCCTGAGGAGCGGCGCCGCGCAGGCGGATGCGGTGATCCACTGCGCCTTCAACCACGACTTTTCGAGGTTCGCCCAGAACTCCGAGGATGACCGGCGCGCCATCGAGGTGTTCGGCGCCGTGCTTGCAGGATCAGACCGGCAGCTGATCACCACGTCGGGCGTTGCAACCATGGCGCAGGGCCGCGTCGCCACCGAGGAGGACACGCCGCATCCGCCTTCGCCCGCTCTGCCGCGCATGACCGAAGCGGCCACGACAGCGGTGGCGGCGCGTGGCGTGCGCGCCGGCGTCGTCCGGCTTGCGCCGTCGGTGCACGGCCATGGCGATCACGGCTTCGTGCCGCGCCTCATCACCATTGCGCGCGAGAAAGGGGTCTCCGCCTATGTCGGCGAAGGGCTCAATCGCTGGCCGGGCGTGCATCGTCTCGATGCGGCCCGGCTCTATCGTCTCGCGCTCGAACGCGGCGTCGAAGGTGGCCCCTTCCATGCCATTGCCGACGAGGGCGTGCCGTTTAAGGCGATCGCCGAGGTGATCGCGCGGCGGCTCAACATTCCCCTGGTGTCGAAATCGCCGGAGGAAGCGGTCGCGCATTTCGGCTTCCTGGGCAGGTTTGCCGGTGCCGACGTGCCGGCCTCGAGCGCACGGACGCGGACGCGGCTCGACTGGCAGCCGCAACAGCCCGGGCTGATCGCGGACATCGATCATCCCGCTTATTTCGCCTAGCTGCAGCGGAGAACGGACCATGACAGACGCCAAGATGTCGCTCGACGGCAAGCGCGTGATCGCAATCGGAGGATCGTCGGGGATCGGCTTCGCGGTCGCTGCGCTCGCGCGGGAGCAGGGCGCGGAGGTGGTGATTGCCTCCAGCAAGCCGGCCAACGTCGATGCGGCGGTCGCGCGGCTGCCGGGATCTTCGGGCATGACCGTCGATCTGCGGGATGAAGCCGACGTGTCGCGCTTCTTCGACCAGGTCGGCAGCTTCGATCACCTCGCGATCACGGCGGGCGATCAGGGCCTCCCGGCGTTCGGTGCCACGCGTGACCTTGATCTCGTTGCGGCGCGCGAGGCTCTCACACTTCGTTTCTGGGGCTCGCTCGCGGCGGTCAAGCACGCCAGCCGTGCGATCGCTGCGAACGGATCGATTGCACTGACCGGCGGCCTGCTGGCACACCGCCCGCAAAAGGGGATGCCGTTTGTTACCGCAGCCGCGGGTGCGATGGAGAGCCTGGCCCGCGGCCTTGCCGTCGATCTTGCGCCGGTCCGCGTCAATGCCGTCTGCCCGGGGCTCATTCTCACCGAGCGCGTCAAGCAGATGCCGGAGGAGAGGGTGCGCGGCTACGTGGCGGGCTTGCCGCTGCCGCGCGCTGCATCGCCGAGCGAGGCCGCCGCGGCTTATGTCTATCTGATGCTGAACAGCTACGTGACCGGGCAGATTCTTGCGGTGGATGGCGGTGGTCTGTTGGTGTGATCGTCAGAGCGGAAAGCACCGCATGTAGGCCGCGAACAGCTCCTCATCGCTGTAGCTCACGAGCCCTGAGGCAATCGCGTCGGCCAGTTCGAGGTCGCGGTTCTGGGTGCGCAGCCAGGCCTGGGTATCGGCGGTGATGGTCAGGGCGGGCTCTCCAACGTGCCGCCCCGGCACCACCTGCAGGTCCTTGCCTTTGATCACGACCGTCATATCGAGCGCGCTTGCCCCGGTGAAGCGCAGATGCGTCACGAAATCCAGACCGCGCGCCCTGCCGCGCTGAAATCCGAGCGAGAGCGAGAAGACGTAGGCCTGGATGCTGCCGGTATGGCGGCCCGACGTGACATGCTGGACTTTCTTGTGCGGAAAGCGCCGCGTCACGGTGTCCTCCGCGTCGGTATCCGGGATCACATAGACGAACTCGTCCTTGTCGATCAGCGGCTGCACGACATCGGCGAAATGGGCGTCGCGATCATGCAGGAAGGGGCCGATCACGTCTTCGCCGGCCGGGCAGGCCGAGATGCAATAGGCTGCCTTGTAGCCCGGCTTGAACGACAGCGATTGCCAGATGTTCAGCGTCTCGGTGCGGGGGACGCGGGCGCGATAATCCCTGGCGTCCTTGGAATCCGCGACCTTCTCCACCCACTGCGTGAAGTTGCCGAGGAAGTCGTGATAATTGTGGGTGTGGCAGGACAGGAAATCGAAGCCGCCGTCCGGCTTGATGGCGCCGACCGGGCAGGCTGCGACGCACAGCTTGCACTCCAGGCAGGGATTGTAGTCGATCGGCTGGTCATAGGCGTCCACCTCGGATCCGAGCAGGACGGTGCCGAGCAGGACGAAGCTGCCGAATTTCGGGTGGATGATGCTGCGATGAATGCCCATCCGCCCGAGCCCGGCTTCCACCGCGATCGGCTTGTGCTGGACCATCATGATCCGGGGCAGGTCCATCTCCATCGGAAAGGCGGCGACTGAATTGCAGGCCGGGATGCCGTGCTCGTCGAGTGCGCGAACGATGGCGCGCGCGGTCTCGTTGACGTGGTCGTAGGTGCCGTGAAATTCCTCGTTGGCGACCGAGCGCGAAGGCGAGCGCACCGGCTCGCGGTTCATGTGGCAGACGATCGCAAGCAGGGAACGCGTCCGGCCGTAGACTTTACGAATGAAGTCGCGCTGCGGCGCGATGGCGGCCCGGTCGAACTCGATGATGCCGACGTCATCGGCGCCGCACTCGCGCGCGATCCGCTTGAGCAGTTCCGAAGAGACCGGGACGCCGTGAACGTGCTTGCTGCTGCGCGCGCGCACCGCCCTGACCGTGGGGTGATCGTCCAGGCTCATCGTGATGCTCTCTATAAATGACGATCATCATACTATTGAGCGAGTGGACGTGAGGCAAGTGAATTATATGTCGATCGTCATGTAATGGAACCGCTGCCGAGGTGACAGATCCGCGTATGCCTGGAGAACGCTTTGCACGCGCGCAATGATCTCAGCTCCGTCATCCTGAGAGGATGTGAGGCTATATCCTCGTCCACCGCTGTCATCGCCCGGCTTGACCGGGCGATCCAGTACGCCGCGACCTCCCGGCTCAAGCACCGCGGTCTCTGGGATACTGGATCACCCGCATGCGCGGGTGATGACACTGAGCAAGCTGAGCAATCACCCCGTCACCCTGAGGTGCGAGCGGAGCGAGCCTCGAAGGATGAATCGGCCACAGTCGGGCCGTCGACCCTTCGAGGGCCGCTGAAGAAGCGGCCACCTCAGGGTGACGGTGCTTGTATGGTTGGAGCCTTCTCGCAATGAGCCGGACGAAGCCGTCGTCAATCCAGCAGCTTCGTATCATCCGGCGCCTGCGGCGGCGTCTTGATCGCGATCGCCTTGATGGCGCGGCCGTTCGGCTTGGTGCCGCCATGCGGCGTGCCCTTCGGGATCACGATCAAATCGCCCGGCTTGACCGTCACTTCCTTGTCGCCGAGCCAGACCGTGCCGGTGCCTTCGAGCACGAACTGCATCTCGTTGGTGTTGGGGTGCATGTGCTTCGGCACGTTGCCGTCCTGGATCGAGACGGTGGCGCCGTCGGCCGAGACGAACGTCTTGGAGCGGAAGCCGACCTTGTTGGCGTCGCCGAGCTTGTCGCCCTCCATCTCGCCGGTGTGGATGACCTGCGCCGTGATGCTCTCGGCTGCGAGCGCCGGCCGCAGCAGATGGGTGACGCCACAGCCGGCGGCGAAGGCCGCGGCGATCGACAGCGCGGTTGCAATTCGATTCATGAAGACCTCCCTTGGTGTTTCCCTTGAAATATTCTTGGTGCTTCTTTGGCGTTTTCCTGTATCCGCGATGCTATGCCGTGGCCGCAGGCTTGACCAGTAACCGGAAAGTCGCCTTCTCAAGGCAGGCCTGCTCCTCTATCTTGCCGGCCAGTCGAACGGAGGACGTCATGAACAAACTGCTGGGCAAGTTTGCCGGAACGCTGCTGGCGCTGTCCCTTTCCACGGGCCTTGCCGCGGCGCAAAGCAAGATCACCATCGCGGTCGGGGGCGGAGCCTGCCTGTGCTATTTGCCCACTGTGCTGGCCAAGCAGCTTGGCGAATATGACAAGGCCGGGCTTGCGGTCGAGCTGGTCGACCTCAAGGGTGGCTCGGATGCGCTGAAAGCCGTGCTCGGCGGCAGCGCCGACGTCGTCTCCGGCTATTTCGATCACTGCGTCAACCTCGCGGCCAAGAAGCAGGAGCTGCAGGCCTTCGTGGTCTACGATCGCTATCCCGGCCTCGTGCTGGTGGTCTCGCCGAAGCACACCGGCGAGATCAACTCGATCAAGGATCTCGCCGGCAAGAAGGTCGGCGTCAGCGCGCCGGGCTCCTCGACCGACTTCTTCCTGAAATACATGCTGAAGAAGAACGGCCTCGATCCGGCCGGTACCGCCGTGATCGGCGTCGGCCTCGGCGCCACCGCGGTCGCGGCGATGGAGCAGGGCCAGATCGACGCCGCCGTGATGCTCGATCCCGCCGTCACCGTGCTGCAGGGCAGCCATTCCGATCTCAAGATCCTGAGCGACACCCGCACCCAGCACGATACGCTTGCGGTGTTCGGCGGCGAATATCCCGGTGGCGCGCTCTATTCGACCGCGGCCTGGGTCAACGGCCACGAGAAGGAGGTGCAGGCGCTGACCAATGCCATCATGGCGACGCTGGCCTGGATCCATTCGCACACCGCCGAAGACATCATGGCCAAGATGCCGGACGAGATCGTCGGAAAGGACAGGGCGCAGTATCTCGCAGCGCTGAAGAACACGATCCCGATGTATTCGGAGACCGGCAAGATGGATCCCAAGGGCGCGGAGGCGGTGCTCGCCGTGTTCAGCGAGGGTTCACCCGAAGTGGCGAAGGCCGGCATCGACGTCACCAAGACCTACACCAACAAGTTCGTCGATCAGGTCAAGAAGACGACCGGAAGCGCGAAATAATTTGCGCAGAGATCATACCGAAATGAGTTTGCGGTGAGTGACATGCAGTCTCCGCTGATTTGTCGCGTCACCGCGCTCGACCTGGCGCTGCAGCGGCGTCCCTGGCCGTTCGCGGACGAGCGGCGCGGCGAGATCGACGCGCATTTCGCCGAGCAGCAGCGGCTCAACCCGAACCTGTGGAACGGCCGCGTCCTGCTCGGGCGCGATCCGGTGTTTGCCGGCGAGCGGCTCAGCGCGAGCTATTTCGAGACCGATTTCGCAAGCTTCCTCGCCTGGCGCGACTGGGGTTTTCCGGACAAGGAGATCTTCAACGGCTTCGGCATGGGCGCGCTGCTCTCGAGCGACGGCGCCTTCGTGTGCGGGGTGATGGGCGAGCGGACGGCGAACGCCGGCCGCATCTATTTCCCCTCCGGCACGCCAGATCTCGACGACATCAGCGGCGAGAGCGTCGATATCGCCGGCAGTGTGATGCGGGAGCTCGAGGAGGAAACCGGGCTTACCGCAGCAGATTGCCGCGCGGATGCCGATTGGCACTGCATCTACACCGGCGTTGCGCTCGCAATGATGCAGATCCTGCGCGTCGACATGTCCGCTGACGCGCTGCGTGCGCGGATCGAGTCCAATCTGGCGCGCCAGAAAAATCCCGAACTCGTCGGCATCCATCTGGTCCGCAGTCGCGCCGATCTCACCGCCGCAATGCCGCGCTTCGTCACCGCGTTCATCGAGACGCAGCTGCCGGCGTAGACCACGGACTGGCGCTTCTGAAGGGGAGCGTCGTGGCTAGGACCGGCTGTCGACGGCTTCTGACTCGAAGCGGCTGGTCATTCGGCCACTTCAACGATCATCTCGACCTCCACAGCGTTGTTGAATGGAAGGCCTGCCATCCCGACAGCAGATCGCGCGTGTTTGCCCGCCGCCTCGCCGAAGACCTGCACCATCAAATCGGAGAAGCCGTTCACGACTTTCGGCTGGTCACCAAAGCCGTCGGCCGAATTGACCATCCCGAAGACCTTGACCACGCGCTTGACGCGATCGAGGCTCCCAAGTGCGACGCGTACCTTCGCCAACATGATCAGGCCGACCTGGCGGGCCGTGTCGTAGCCTTCCTGCACGGTGAGGTCCTTGCCCACCTTGCCCTTGTACTTCCAGTCGGCAGCCGGCGTGTTTCCCGCAAGGAAGAGCAGATTGCCGACCCGGACCGCATCGACGTAGTTGGCGACGGGAACAGGCACGGGCGGCAGCGTGATGTTCAACTCCTTCAGCCTGGCCTCCGCGGAGGGTGAATTCTGCGCCACGGCAGCCGACGAAGCGGCAAGCCACGCTCCCAATCCAAGCACGCACGCACCGAACCACGAGATGAGTCTCGTTCTGCAAAGCATGTGAGTCATGTGTCGCCTCCAATGACAATTACTTCGCTGGCCTCAGGATAAGTCAGAAATAACGAGGCTGCCTTCCGTAGTTCTCCGGTCTGAAAGGTCGTCCGCACCGTTCCGCCGAAACTTTGCGCAAGCCTGCGCCGTGGCGACGCAGCCATCGTGCTTGACATCATCGGCAGCTCCCTCTGTGATGGGGCGGCACGAAAACAAAAATGCAGTGCACAATCTCTGGGGAGGGATTCATGCCGGTCAGGAGGGCCGCCCGCTGGCTCGCGGGTCTGTCTGTCGCGCTTGCGGCGCTGGGCGTGGCTGGTGCCGCGCAGGCGCAGGACAAGAAGATCAAGATTGGCGTGATCTTCGATTTGACCGGGCCGCTGGCCGGCGGCGGCTCCGAGCTGCAATATACCGGCGTCAAGATCATGCTCGACCATTACGCCAAGACCGGCGTCGAGGGGTACAAGGTCGAGGCGGTCTATGCCGACGCGCAGAGCAAGCCCGACATCGCCATCAACGAGGCCGTCCGCCTGCTGGAGCAGGAGAAGGTCGATATGGTGATGGGCTTCTTCTCCTCGGCGCAATGCGTGCCGGTGGCGGCCCGGGTCGACCAGATGAAGAAGTTCATGTGGATCACGACCTGCATCTCCTCGGGCGTGTTCGACGGCAAGAACTACAGATACGTGTTCCGCCCGCAAGCCGCCGGCAACCAGTACGGCATGATGACGACCGACTTCATCGCGCAATACTCGATGTCCAAGTTCGGCAAGGAGCCGAAGGACCTCCGCGTTGCCATCATCCATGAGGACGGCGCCTATGGCGTCGACGTCGCCAAGGGCAACGAGGCCGGTGCGAAGAAAGCCGGCTTCAACGTCGTGCTCAAGGAAGGCTATTCGGCGACCGCGCCGGACCTCTCGGCGCTCGTCACCAAGCTGAAACGCGCCAAGCCCGACGTGATCTTCCACACCGGCTACAATCCGGACATTACGCTCTTGTTCCGCCAGGCGCGCGAGCAGGGGCTGAAGTTCGGCGCCATCGTCGGTCACGGCGCCGGCTACGGTGTCTACGAGAAGCTGAAGGAAGGTCTCGGCGCCGACGCCAACTATCTCTTCAACACCGACCCGATCTCGATCTGGCTCGCCAACCAGAACGGCATGGATGCCAAGCTGCCGCCGGTCATCAAGATGGTCGGTGAGGAGTTCGATCGGCTGAAGCCGGGCGTGCCGATCCGCTCCGCCCATGTCGGCATCGGCGCAGCCAACGCCTACGTGTTCCTCGACGACGTGCTGCCGCGCGCGATCAAGAAGTATGGCGGCGTCGATCCGGATGCGTTGCGCAAGGCGGCGCTCGACACCGACATTCCCGAGGGCGGCACCATGCTCGGTTACGGCGTGAAGTTCTACGGCGAGGGTGAGCAGTACGCCGGGCAGAACGCGCGCTCATTCCCGGTGGTGCTGCAATATATCGACGACAAATCCTATGTGGTGTGGCCGAAGAGCCAGATGCAGCGCGAGACCGTGCTGCCGCTGCCGGCCGGCACCACCTACAGCTACAAATAGCTCGCTCGCGAAAGGGACGCCGTGCTCGCCGTCGAAGGCCTGGTCAAGCGGTTTGGCGGCTTTCGCGCCGTCAACAACGTGTCGTTCCGCGTCGAGCAGGGCGAGATCCTCGGCCTGATCGGCCCGAACGGCTCGGGCAAGAGCACGATCTTCAACATGCTCTCGGGCACGCTGCCGCCAACCGAGGGCTCGATCCTGTTCGACGGCCGGGAGATCGCAGGTCTCGCCCCGCACCGGATCATCGTCGGCGGCATCGGCCGCACCTTCCAGATCCCGCGGCCGTTTCATCGGCTGAGCATTTTCGAGAATGTCGTGCTCGCCGGCTTCTACGGCCAGGGCCGGCACAGCCGCAGCAAGGCCGAGGAAGCGGCCGAGCGCGCGCTGGCGATGGTCGGCCTGCCGACCGATCGCCAGGCCAGCGTCGAAGGCTTGGGCGCCGCCGGGTTGAAGAAGCTTGAACTCGCCAAGGCGCTTGCCACCGGTCCGAAATTGTTGTTGGCCGATGAAAGCCTCGGCGGACTCGACGAAACCGAGATGGACCAGGCCGCCGACATGCTGCGCCGGATCCGCGACGAGCTCGGCGTCACCATCATATGGGTCGAGCACATCATGGGTGTCTTGATGCGGGTGGTCGATCGCGTGATGGTGCTGGATCACGGCGAGAAGATCGCCGAGGGCCTGCCGGCCGATGTCGCCGGCGATGCAAAAGTGATCGAGGTCTATCTCGGCACCGATGCGGACGCGAGCTTGGCTGCCGCCGTCGCCGAGCAGGCGCGCCGCCGGATCGGGGCGTAACCGGCATGCTGGAGCTCCGATCGATCGACGCGGGCTATGGCAGCTTCCAGGCGCTGTTCGACGTCAGCCTCGACGTCAAGGCGGGCGAGGCGGTCGGCGTGATCGGCCCGAACGGCGCCGGCAAGACCACCCTGATGCGCGTGATCTCCGGCCTGATCCGGCCGAGTAACGGCAAGATATCGATGGAGGGGGCCGACGTCGTCAAGACCCCGGCGCATCGCATCGTCAGCCTCGGGATTGCACATGTGCCGGAGAACCGCCGGCTGTTTCCGCGGCTCACCGTCGACGACAATCTGAAGATGGGCGCCTACATGCCCGGGGCGCGCGCGCATTACGCCGAGCGGCTCGATTTCGTGTTCGAGCTGTTCCCGCGCATGAAGGAGCGTCGCCACCAGATGGCCGGCACCATGTCGGGCGGCGAGCAGCAGATGTGCGCGATCGGCCGCGCGCTGATGTCGAACCCGAAACTGCTGCTGCTCGATGAGCCCTCGGCCGGGCTCGCGCCGGTCGTGGTGCAGCAGGTGTTCGAGCTCGTCAAGCGCATCCGCGCCAGCGGGCTGACCGTGCTGATCGTCGAGCAGAACGTGCAGCAGGTGCTGCGCGTGGTCGACCGCGCCTATCTCCTGGAAGCCGGCAGCATCCGCGCCGCCGGGTCAGCGGCGGAGCTCGCGGCCAGCGACACCATCAAGCAGGCGTATCTCGGGGTCTAGGGGATGATGATCGCAGATATCGCAGGCACGCTCATACATCGTTCCGTTATCCTGAGGAGCGCGCACTTGCGCGCGTCTCGAAGGATCGACGGCCCCGCTAGTGGCCGATTCATCCTTCGAGGCTCGCTCCGCTCGCACCTCAGGATGACGGTCGAGCTATTTCAGCTAGCCGACGCCTCGGTCTAAGGCAGGGCCACCATGCAATCCTTCCTCGACATC
The DNA here is from genome assembly GCF_042258615.1 of Bradyrhizobium sp. Pha-3. Classification (GTDB taxonomy): domain Bacteria; phylum Pseudomonadota; class Alphaproteobacteria; order Rhizobiales; family Xanthobacteraceae; genus Bradyrhizobium. The sequence continues at coordinate 2,905,178 of NZ_CP170152.1, forward strand.
TTCGACATCTACCTGCTGGAGGCCGTGATCAACGGCATCCTGCTCGGCGGCGTGCTGGCGCTCTTGGCGCTCGGGCTCAATTTGATCTTCGGTGTCATCGACGTCACCTGGATCTGCTACGCCGAGCTGGTGATGATCGGCATGTACGGCATGTACTATCTCGTGCAGGTTTTTCATTTGCCGTACTGGGCCGCCGCGCCGCTCGTCATCCTCTTGGTGGCGCTGCTCGGTGCCGCGCTGCATTTCCTGGTCATCGCGCCGCTGTTGACGGCGCCGCCGATCAACCAGCTGCTCGCCACCGGCGGCGTGCTGTTCATCCTGCAGAGTTTTGCCACCGTTGCCTTCGGCATCGACTTCCGCAATCTCGGCATCCGCCTGCCGGTGCTGGCGCTCGGCGAGATGAATTTCAGCTACGCGCGACTATTGTCGTTCGGCGCGGCGCTGGTCGGCATGATCGGCGTCTATCTGTTCCTGACCCGCACCTTCACCGGCACCGCGATCCGCGCCATCGCGCAGGACCGCCAGATCATGCCGCTGATGGGCGTCGACCCCAAGCGCATCTATCTCGTCACCTCGGCGATCGGCGGCGGGCTGGCCGGGCTCGCCGCCTGCCTCCTGGTGCTGCAATATGACGTGCATCCGTTCGTCGGGCTGTCGTTCGGGCCGATCACCTTCCTGATCTGCGTGCTCGGGGGGCTCGGCAATTTCATCGGCGGCTTCATCGCCGCCTTCGTGTTCGCCGAGATCATCTCGCTCGGCGGCCTGTTCTCCGATCTCGAATGGGGCTACGTGCTGGCCTTCGCCTTCTTCATCGTCATGATGTTCATCCGGCCCGCGGGCCTGCTCGCGAGGCGCTCGTGAACAGACAGGCCGCCGGCTGGATCATCGCGCTGCTTGCACTCGTCGTGCTGCCGTTCGTGCACCGCGACCCCTATCACCTGCACGTGCTGGTGCTGATCCTGATCTGGTCGTTCGCCTACACCTCGTGGTCGATCATGGGCCGCTTCGGCCTGGTCTCGCTCGGCCATGGCGGCTTCATGGGCATCGGCGCCTATGTCACCGCGCTGCTGTGGAATCACCTCGGCGTCTCGCCCTGGATCGGCATCCCGCTGAGCATGGCGACCGCGGGCGTGCTCGCACTCGTCGTCGCCTATCCCTGCTTCCGCTTCCGCATCACCGGGCATTATTTCGTGCTGGTGACCCTGGCGCTGTCCGGCATCGTGCTGCAGGTCATCACCGCGACCCGCGACTATACCGGCGGCTCGCTCGGCTACACGCCGCAGCGGGCGTCGAGCGGCAAGGGGCTGCTCGCACTGCAATTCGACGACAAGATCACCTGGTACCTGATTGCGCTCGCGGTCTGGGTCGCAGGTCTCGTGATCTGGCGGGCGATCGACCGCAGCATGATCCGCCACGCCATGGAGGCGATCTCGGAGGATGAGGATGCGGCCGCAGCCGCCGGCGTCAACGTCACCGCCGAGAAGCTCAAGATCACCCTGATCAGCGCGCTGATGACCGCGCTCGCCGGTGCGCTCTACTGCCAGTACCAGATGTTCATCTCGCCGGACACGGTGAGCGGCATCGCGGTCTCGCTGCAGATGGTGTTCGCGGCGATCGTCGGCGGCGTCTATGTGGCGCTGGGGCCGACGGTCGGCGCCGTCATCACCATCGTGCTGGCCGAGGTGCTGCGCATTTCGTTCGGCACCAAGGCGGTCGGCTGGGACAACCTGGTCTATGGTGTGCTGCTGGTGCTTTTCATCATCTTCCTGCCCAAGGGCATTCTTGGTAGCCTGATCGACCGGATCAAATCGCCACGCAAGCCGTCGAGAGGCCATGAACAACAAACCGTCCCCATCGCTCGCCGATGAACTGAAGCCCTTCGTCGCACCGTTCCGCTTCGGCGGAGCAGGCGAATTTCACCTCAAGTCGTATCCGACCGCCGAGAAGGGCGGCATCGACAAGGACGCCGGCGGCAAGATCATCGAAGCCAACCGCACGCGGCTGAACGACTTCCAGGAGAAGCTCTACGCCCAGGACCGCTGGTCGCTGCTGCTGATCTTCCAGGGCATGGACGCCGCCGGCAAGGACAGTGCGATCAAGAGCGTGTTCGAGGGCGTCAATCCGCAGGGTTGCGAGGTCTCCTCCTTCAAGCAGCCCTCGACGAAAGAGCTCGACCACGACTACATGTGGCGGGCCATGATCGCGCTGCCGGAGCGCGGCCACATCGGCATCTTCAACCGCTCCTATTACGAGGAGTGCCTGATCGTGCGGGTGCATCCGGAGGTGCTCGGCAAGCAGAAGCTGCCGAAGAAGCTGGTGACCAAGGATATCTGGCGCCAGCGCTTCGAGGACATTGCCGCGATCGAGCGCTATCTGTCGCGCAACGGCACCGTGATCCTGAAATTCTTCCTCAACGTTTCCAAGGAGGAGCAGCGCCGCCGCTTCCTCGACCGGCTCGAGGAGCCGGCCAAGAACTGGAAGTTCTCGATGGCCGACGTCACCGAGCGCGCGCTGTGGGCCAAGTACCAGGCGGCCTATCAGGACATGATCCACCACACCGCGACCGGGGAGGCGCCCTGGCACATCGTGCCGGCCGACCACAAATGGTTCGCCCGCGTCGTGATCGGCTCGACCATCGTCAATGCACTCGACCGGCTCGAGCTGAAATTCCCCGAGGTCGACAAGGCGGACCTCAGCGAATTCAAGCGCGTCCGCGCGGCGCTGGAAGCCGAAGGCAAGGGCGCTGCGGCCGAGAAGAAGGCGCCCGCCAAGAAGTAGCGCGCGCCGTCTGCCGTTCGCGCCGCGCGATCGCTATCCCTTGCGCGAGGGCATCCAGGCGGACAGCAGATAGAAGCCGATCGCGACGATCAGGAGATAGCGGAAGCCGAGCAGGGTCGAGCACGATTCGGCGAGGCCGCCGATGACCGATCCCGCGATGTTGGATCCGAACGCCTGATCGGGATTGGCTTCGTCGCGGAACGAGCGGGCGAAGATCACGCCGGCGAAGAACATCGGGCCGAGCGCCAGCGCGCACGGGATCGCGTAGCGCCAGACGATGCCGCCGCTCAGGAACGTGTCCAGCGGCACCAGCACCGAGACCGCCAGCAGCGCCAGCAGCCCGGCATAGTGTCGCACCAGCCGGATCGACGGTACCTTGATCACGTACAGATTGGCGGCGAGGATCAACAGCAGCGCGGTGAAGAACACCGCCGAGTTGACCAGCCAGGTGCTGCCGAACAGCAGCGCCATCTGCACCACCGCCTTGGTCTCGAGCAGCATGAAGGCCGCGCCGAGGAAGAACATCCGGTTATTGGGCCGCCAGGCGCCCTTCGGCTTGAACAGGTAGACGAGGCCAAGCCCGAGCACGCCGAGCAGGATCATCGAGCGAACGGTCAGGTCGGGGATCAGCCTGCCGCTGACATAGAGGAACGGCCAGTCGTCGCTGGTCGATTGCCTGGCGCCTTCATTGTCGACCACCAGCTTCGCCGGCGCCAGCGGCACCCAATCGCCGTGCTGGACGGCAGCCTTGTCCTGTGGCTTCTCGAAGCCGTCGACCGCCAGGTTCTCCGGCGGAATGCTGTTCAGCCAGAACTGGCCGCGGTCGCGGAACGCGGTGGAGATGCGCGGATTGCAGCCCGCGATGATGGTGGTGAAGCCGACCGCTTCGGACGAGGTCAGCGTTTCCTTGTAGGGCAGCGGCAGCACCAGCGGATCGCAGCCGAACACCTGCTTCGCCATCTCGGCGACGCGCTGCACGATCCAGCCCTGGCGATAGTAGTTGTACATCACGAAGACGCCGTCCTGCTTCAGCACGCGGCGGACGTCCTGGAACGCCTGTTCGGTGAACAGATAGCTTTCGAGGCGGATATTGGCGTAGCCGCTGTGCAGGATCAGCGAGTCGACGAGCGCATACACGACCAGATCGTACTTGCGCTCGGTGGTGCGCAGGAAATGCCGGCCGTCGTCGAGATGCGGCACCACCCTCGGATCCTGATAGGGCTTGTCGGGATGGTTTTGGATGCCGATGGCCTGGATCACCGGATCGATCTCGACCGCATCGATGCGCTCGACGCCGAAGCGCAAGGCGTGCGCCAGGTCGTTGCCGGAGCCGGCGCCGATGATCATGACGTCCTTGAACGGCGCGCCGCCGCTGTGCTTCTGCAGCAGGTGGATCAGCGAATAGGACGAGCCGCGTTCGCTGAACGGCATCATTTCCTGATGGCCGATGCTGTTGACGGTGATCACGCCGTTCGATTTGTTGAGGTCGACGGCGTAATAGGGCGACCAGCGGATGTCGTGGCTGCCGGAACGATCGGTGTAGAAGGCGGTAAATCCCACCACGATGATGATCGTCGCAAGGCGCAGGATCGACAGCGCCTTGTCCTGGTAGAGCAGGTAGACGATGCCGGCGCAGCTGACCCCGAACCAGACCACCGGCGGCGCCTGGGCGAACGACAGCAGCGAGAACCCGACGATGCCCGCGAGGCTGCCGCCGATATTCAGCGAATAGCCGGCGACGCGGTTGGGGTAGGCGTCGAAGGCGCGGCCGAGCGTCTGGCCGAGGCCCACGAACATCAGCGCGATCAGCACGAAGAACAGCCCGGCGATCGCCTCGATCGGCACGACGAACTTGGCGAGATCCGGGTTGCGATACTCGGTGCCGAAAAACACTTCCTGCGGCGATGCCTGATGGCCGACGTCGACCGCGAACTGGCCCCAGTTGGAATACAGCATCATGATCGTGACCACGGCAGCGAAGGTCACGAGGGCGAGCCCCGGAAACAGCGCAAGCCAGTTGGTCGTCCGCCGCGCGGCAAGGCAGCCGCACGACATGCCGAGAAAGGCCGCCAGCAGCACGATATTGGTGAAGAATTGCAGGAACACGACCTTGGCCGAGAACCAGCGGATGCAGGCCAGCTCGAGAAACAGGATCAGGAATCCGACGAGGAAGAGATTGAAGCCGGCTTGGCGCTGATTGGGCCCTTCGGCCACGTTCGTCGCGGGCATGATCCCGATATCTCCTTAACCATCAAAATCGTCACCAAAACGCCGGCAGACTAGATGCAACCAGTTGAGCAAAGATTGATTTACCCAGCCGCGCACGCGCCGCGGTTGTCGCCGAGGCCATGCACGGAGTCATGGTGTAGGAAAGGTTTCGCTGCGAGCGTGCCATGCCGGGTTTGTCCCGGCATCGATTGTCCATGTGAGGAGCGACAGGGGGTCACGTGAGGCGAGCACTCTCTTCGGCTCCCTCCCCCCTTGCGGGGGGCCACAAGGGGGAGGGAACCCTTTCGTTGGTGCGTCCCTCACGAGAGGTAGGCGAAGTGGTGCTAGAGTCTAAACGTAGGCCTCGCGCCACTCACGCCGCGGCTTCTCCAAACACCATCTGCCAGCCCTTGCGGGTATCCATGTATTCCCGAACCTGCTTGATGCGGCCTGCCTCGACCACGAACACGAAGCAGTAGTCATTGTCGTAGCGCCGGCCGTCCGGCAGCGTTGCGCGCATGCGCTCCTCGACGATCACGCTGTCGCCGTCGGCATGAACGGCGCGGAACGCGATGTCGATCTCGGTGAACAGGCGATGCATCTCGGTTGCGATGAAGCGGGCGATCGCCTCCGCGCCAATCATGTGATCGGTGTGATCGAGCGCGACCGCGGTGGCGTTGCGGGCCGGCGCGATCCATTCGGCATCCGGTGCGAACACGGCAGCAATCAGGTCGGTGTCGCGGGTCCTGAACGTCTGCCAGGCGTTGAGGACGATTTCCTTGTTGGTTGGGCTCGTCATGCGATGTCTCCAGGGGTGATCGATCGGCACGATCTAGGTCAGCGTGGCGAGACCTGCTGGCCGGAATCGGACCTCATCACTGCCCGCCACTTTCCCCGATCGCGTGATGCGCTAGTGTGCGGACATGCTCAGCTTCGAGGTCTGCAACGCTGCGCGGCTGCGGCGCGACGCGCGCTATGACGGCCGCTTCTTCACCGCGGTGAAGACCACCCGGATCTATTGCCGCCCGGTCTGTCCGGTGAAGCATCCGCTGCCGCGCAACGTCACCTACTACCCGACGGCCGCCGCGGCCGAAGCGGCGGGCTATCGGCCGTGCTTGCGCTGCCGTCCCGAAACCGCGCCGTTCTGTCCGGCGTGGAACGGCACCCGCTCTACGGTTGCGCGCGCGCTGAAGCTGATCGACGGCGGCGCGCTCGAGCGCGGCTCGGTTGCCGCTTTGGCCGACCGGCTCGGCATCACCTCCCGCCATCTCGGGCGGCTGTTCGAGCGCCACGTCGGCGCCAGCCCGCAGCAGGTCGCGACCACCCGCCGCGTCCAGCGCGCCAAGCGCCTGATCGACACCACGGATGACGCGATGACCGAGATCGCCTTCCGTGCCGGCTTCGGCAGCGTCCGCCGTTTCAACGCCGCTTTCGCCGACCTCTACGGCCGCTCGCCGTCGAGCCTGCGCGCGTCCTCGCGCGGGCGGAGGTGAGAGGACAGGGACGGGGCGGAGCCATGCGGTACGATAAGGTCAACCCCACTGACCATCTTTACCCATTGCGGCGGCTTGCCATAATCGTCTAGAACGACGGCGTCCAAGCGCTCCCGGCAACCAACCGTCAAGGGTTTTGACCGAGGATTTCGGCGCTCAACAGGGTCTGGCAATGCTGATTCGCGGCCAAATCGATGGGATTTCAGGGGAGGTGGCCCAGGCTACCGCCACGATCCCGGCCGCGGCGCCCACCCTGCTTATTGGCGGCCTGCTTCTTACCTGCCCCTGAGGGCCGGCTGGGCGTTTGCGCCTGGGCACTCAGGGGTTTGTACGAGATCACCGGACCCTGATATCGCCCAAGCAATTGCTCAAGGAGCAACATGACGGGCGCAAAGCTTAAAGGAATTTCTGACATGGCCACCGTGAACAAGTCCGAGAAGGACCGCGTCATCATTTTCGACACCACCCTGCGCGACGGCGAGCAGTGCCCCGGCGCCACCATGACCTTCGAGGAGAAGCTCGAGGTCGCCGAGTTGCTGGACGATATGGGCGTCGACGTCATCGAGGCCGGCTTCCCGATCACCTCGGAGGGCGACTTCCAGGCGGTCAGCGAGATCGCCCGCCGCTCCAAGAACTCGGTCATCGCGGGGCTCTCCCGCGCCCATCCGGCCGACATCGACCGCTGCGCCGAAGCCGTGAAGTTCGCCCGCCGCGGCCGCGTCCACACCGTGATCGCGACCTCGCCGCTGCACATGCGGGTGAAGTTGAACAAGACCCCCGAGGAGGTCATCGAGACCTCGGTCGCGATGGTCGCCCGCGCCCGCAACCAGATCGACGACGTCGAATGGTCGGCCGAGGACGGAACCCGCAGCGAGATGGATTATCTGTGCCGGATCGTTGAAGCCGTGATCAAGGCCGGCGCCACCACGGTGAACATCCCCGACACCGTCGGCTACACGGTGCCGGAGGAATACACCCACTTCATGCGGACCTTGATCGAACGGGTGCCGAACTCCGACAAGGCGATCTTCTCGGTGCATTGCCACAACGACCTCGGTATGGCGGTGGCGAACTCGCTGGCCGGCATCGTCGGCGGCGCGCGGCAGGTCGAGTGCACCGTCAACGGCATCGGCGAGCGCGCCGGCAATGCCGCGCTGGAAGAGATCGTGATGGCGATCAACGTGCGGAACGACAAGTTTCCGTACTGGAACAAGATCGACACCACGCAGCTGACCCGCGCCTCGAAAGTCGTGTCGGCGGCCACCTCGTTCCCGGTGCAGTACAACAAGGCGATCGTCGGCCGTAACGCGTTCGCCCATGAGAGCGGCATCCATCAGGACGGCGTGCTGAAGGACGCCTCGACCTACGAGATCATGCGGCCCGAGATGGTCGGCCTGAAGCAGTCCTCGCTGGTGCTCGGCAAGCATTCCGGCCGCCACGCCTTCATCCACAAGCTGGAGGAGATGGGCTACAAGCTCGGCGCCAACCAGCTGGAGGATGCCTTTACGCGGATGAAGGCGCTGGCCGACCGCAAGAAGGACATCTACGACGAGGACATCGAGGCGCTGGTCGATCAGGAGATGGCCGCCGCCCACGACCGCATCAAGCTGACCTCGCTGACCGTGATCGCCGGCACCCATGGCCCGCAGCGCGCGACCATGAAGCTCGATGTCGACGGCCAGATCAAGATCGAGGAAGCCGAGGGCAACGGCCCGGTCGACGCCGTCTTCAACTGCATCAAGCGCCTGGTGCCGCATGAGGCCAAGCTGGAGCTCTATCAGGTCCACGCGGTGACCGAAGGCACCGACGCGCAGGCCGAAGTCTCGGTGCGTCTCGCCCACGAAGGCCGCTCGATGACCGCGCGCGCCGCCGATCCGGACACGCTGGTCGCCTCCGCCAAGGCCTATCTCGGCGCGCTGAACAAGATCGTGATGAAGCGCCAGCGCGACGTCCCGGCCGCCAAGGTCGTGGGCTGACGGTTCGCTCGATCAACGCATTCGTAAAACGCGGCGCCCCGGCGCCGCGTTTTTGTTTTGAACGCGCACATTCAGACCCGTCATCCTGAGGAGCCGCGAAGCGGCGTCTCGAAGGATGAATCGGTCCCCGCTGCTTCAGCGCGCAACAATCGCCTCGCGGCAAGAGCCGGGCCGTAGCCCTTCGAGACGCGCGTTCCGCGCTCCTCAGGGTGACGGTGAGAGATTGTGTGCAGTCGGTAGGGCGGGTTAGGCGCAGCCGTAAACCCGCCACTTGTTGCGCGCACCGAAGACGGCGGGTTACGTTTCGCTAACCGCCGTACAGTTCTGCCTCGAACCGCATGGAGTGCATCGTGAACGTTCCTCCGATCAGCTTTGTCGACAAAGACTCCGGAGACGAGGGGGTTGTGCTTGTCCGCGTGACCGGAGCCGCAGTCGGACTGGCCGTCTCGCTGCGAAAGAACGGAGATATCGAGGTCGTATTCGGAGCAGAGGAGTTGGATCGCATCATCGGCGCGTTGGAAGCGGCGCGCCTGGCGCTTCATGCGCAGGGAGAGGCTCGATAGTTCGCAGGGCGAGTTAGGCGCATCCGTGACCCGCCGCCTGTCGCGCAGACCGAAGACAGCGGGTTACGCTTCGCGACCTGCCCTGCGTTTCGCGCATTGGATTCGAATTCGTCTTTTTGTTCAATTCTTGGAATCATTTCCCAATAATCCGCCGCATCCCGCACCGCTTTGGAATCTTCAGCGCCATCTCCAGCGCTACGCTGCGTTCTTTCCCCGGGGACGCCGCCCATGCCGCTTGCCTCCATCGACGTCGACATCCCGCGCGCCGCCACGCGGGCGGAGACCGCGCTGACGCGGCGGGTGGACCTCACCACGCTCCGCCTGTTCGTCGCCGTCTGCGACGAGCAGAATCTCACTCGCGCCGCGCAGCGCGAGGGGATTGCGGCCTCCGCGGTGTCGAAGCGGATGAACGATTTCGAGCTGACGTTCGGCGTCACGCTGTTCAAGCGGCTCGCCAAGGGCATGGCGCTGACGCCGGCCGGCGAGGCGCTGCTGCATCACGCCCGGGTCACGCTGCTCAATGTCGAGAAGATCGCGGTCGAGCTGTCGGAATATTCGCAAGGCGTGCGCGGCTATGTCCGCATGCTCGCCAACCTCTCGGCGATCGTGCAGTATTTGCCGGAGGACCTCTCCGCCTTCTTCGCGGCGCATGAGCTGCTTCGCGTCGATCTGCAGGAGCGGCCGAGCGGGCAGGTGATCCGCGGTATCGAGGACGGCGCCGCCGAGATCGGCATCTGCTCGGCCGAGGCCGACAGCCGCGCGCTCGAAGCCTTCCATTATCGCTACGACAATCTGGTGGTGGTGATGCGGGGCGACCATCCGCTGGCCGGCCGCGAGAAACTGTTGTTCACCGAGACGCTCGATTTCGACCATATCGGCCTGCACACCGCGAGCTCGATCTATCTGCGCTCGCAATATGCGGCGTCGCAAGCCGGCAAGACGATGCGGCTGCGCATCAATGTGCCCGGCTTCGATGCGGTTTGCCGCATGGTGCAGGCCAATATGGGGCTCGGCCTGATCCCCGATCGCGCCTTCGCGGTCGTTGGCGCCGGCATGGGGCTTCGCGCCATCCCGCTGCGTGACGATTGGGGGCGGCGCGAGCTGAAGATCGTGGTCCGCGATGCCGCGCATCTTTCCGGAACCGGTCGCCTGATGCTCGACTATCTGCGCGCCGTGGAAACGGATCGGAGAGGGCGGGCCGGCGGGCAGCTCGGCTAGTGTGCCGAATCCGAAGTTCGTGCGATTTCGCGGTAGCCGCTTTCACGAACGTCGCATTCATAAAGCACACTAGAATCATAAGTTTGCTAGTGTCCTTATCGAATCCGACGTTCGCTCCGAAGGTGCGGCGAATGATACGAACTTCGGATTCGGGACACTAAAGCGGGATGAGTTTTGGTTGAATCGGCTTGGTGCGGTCTCGGTTCACCTCTCCCCGTCGGGGAGAGGTCGGATTGCGAAGCAATCCGGGTGAGGGCTCTTGCTCCTCGATAGACCGTAACCCCTCACCCGATTTGCTGCGCAAATCGACCTCTCCCAAGGGAGAGGTGAACTTTCGACGCCGTTCCAGCTCAACCTAATCTCATCAGGCTTTAGCTGCGTGCGTGCTCGCAGCCGGGGATGTTCGTTCCGGACGCAAGCGCAGGCGCGCGTCTCATCCGCCGTCGAGTGCGGCGAGGCGATCGGCTTCCGCGATGTCTTCAACGGTGTTGGCATTGAAGAACGGATCCAGCGGCTCGGTCGGCCACTCGACCGTTGCCAGCGGATAGCGCGCGGTCCAGCGATCGATCTTGCGCACGTCCTCCTCGACGAGCGCGTGGCGCAATTCGTTCCGCAGACGCACGCTCCAGAGACCGATGACCGGATGCGTCTGCCCACCGGATGAAGCGACCGCGAGCTCGGCATTCTCTGTGGTGCGCGCCTGCTCCAGGCGTGCGACAAGATCGCGCGGCAGAAACGGACAGTCGCCTGCCGCGCTCAGCACCCATTTCGCATCCGGCCGGTTGGCCGCGGTCCAGTCCAGCGCGGCGAGGATGCCGGCGAGGGGGCCCGGATAATCCGCGACATCGTCGGCGACGACGGGAAGGCCGAAGGCGGCGAAGCGCGCGGGGTCGCCATTGGCGTTGATGATCAGCCCGCTGCATTGTGGGGCGAGACGGTCGATCACCCGTTGCAGAATGGTTCGGCCGGCGATCTTGCGCATCGGCTTGTCGCCGCCGCCCATCCGCCGCGCGAGGCCGCCGGCCAGCAGCACGCCCGGGATGTCAGTCATTGTCGGCCTCTCCCTTGCGCTTGTGCCGCATCGATTCCTCTTCGACATAGTCGAGGTTCTGGTCGTAGACGATCCGCTCCTGGCCGGACAGCGCGATGAAGCGCTTGCCGCGCGCGCGCCCGACCAGCGTCAATCCGACCTGCCGCGCCAGATCGACGCCCCAGGCGGTGAAACCGGAGCGGGAGACCAGGATCGGGATGCCCATCCGCACCGTCTTGATCACCATCTCGGAGGTCAACCGCCCCGTGGTGTAGAGGATCTTGTCGGCCGGATCGACATTGTGGCGATAGATCCAGCCTGCAATCTTGTCGACGGCGTTGTGCCGGCCGACATCCTCGGTGTAGCAGACCGGGGTGCTCTCCTTGCACAGCACGCAGCCGTGAATGGCGCCCGCTTCCAGATAGAGCGACGGCATCGTGTTGATGGTGTGCGTCATCCGGTAGAGCCAGGAGGTCCGCAGTTCGGCCTTCGGCAGCGCGACCTTCTCGACGGCTTCGAGCAGATCGCCGAATGCCGTTCCCTGCGCGCAGCCCGAGGTCTGCGTACGCTTCTTCAGCTTCGCCTCGAAATTGGTGTGGTGCGCCGTGCGGACCACCACCACCTGGAGATCGTCGTCATATTCGACCTCGGTGACGACGTCGTCGTATTTGAGCATGTTCTGGTTCAAGAGGTAGCCGAGCGCGAGGTATTCGGGATAGTCGTTGATCGTCATCATCGTGACGATCTCCTGCGCGTTGAGGTACAGCGTCAGCGGCCGCTCGACCGGTACCCTGATCTCGGTCGACGCGCCGGTCTGATCGACGCCTGTGACGCGCTCCGTCAGTCGCGGATCGTCCGGGTCCGGAACAATAATGGGAGCGGTGGTCTTCTCGGTCACGGTCGGCGTCCCAATGGGTTCACATGGCAGCGAAGCAGGGGATATAAGCACGATCGGAGACGGACTGGCCACTCTCCGCCGCTTCGCCGGAACTGCCAGGGATTCGTCACGGATGGTCCGGCTTCGAGGATAACGCCGCAGTTCGCGATGTGGATCGAACAAATACTGTCGATGGCCGAGGACTGAGGACATCATGGCGCAGCTTTCCGACGACTGCTTCGCGTTCGGCGGACCGATGATGTCGGTCGACGAGGCCGTCTCGATCATCGCCTCGCGCGTCAAGCCTGTCGGCGAGACGGAAGCCGTTACCCTGGTGGACGCCGACGGGCGCATCCTCGGCCGCGACGTGGCGGCGCCCCTGCCGCTACCGCCGTTCATGAATTCCGCCGTCGACGGCTATGCGCTGTCCGGCACGGACCTGCCGGCGAGCGGCGAGCGTGCGTTTCCCATCGTTGGGCGCGTGCAGGCGGGAGCGCCGGCACAGCCCGCGCGGCGCGGCCAGGCGGTGCGGATATTCACCGGTGCGCCGATGCCTGAGGGCACCGACACCGTGTTCATGCAGGAAGACGTGCGGATCGACGATGCGGGCAACGTGATCCTGCCGTCAGGCCTGAAGGCCGGCGCCAATGTGCGTCCTGCCGGCGAGGACATTGCGCGCGGCCACGTCGCACTGGCGGCGGGCCGGCGGCTGCGTCCGCAGGACATCGCCGTTGCCGCGGCCTTCGGGCTCACCACGCTCGATGTGGTGCGGCGCCTGCGCGTCGGGGTGTTCTCCACCGGCGACGAGCTGGCCGCGCCGGGGAGCCCGCGTGCTGAAGCTCAATTGTTCGATTCCAACCGCTTCATGCTGATGGCGATGTTGCGGCGGCTCGGCTGCGAGGTCGGCGATCTCGGCATCCTGCGCGACGAACGCGCCGAACTTGCTGCCGCGCTCAAGCAGGTCGCGCGACGCTACGACCTGATCCTGACCACGGGCGGCGTCTCGACCGGCGAAGAGGACCACGTCAAGGCCGGTATCGAACAGGCCGGCTCGCTGGTGCTGTGGCGGATGGCGATCAAGCCGGGCCGTCCGGTGGCGATGGGAATCATCGACGGCACGCCGCTGATCGGTCTGCCGGGCAATCCGGTGGCGAGTTTCGTCACCTTCGTCCATGTGGTGCGGCCGACGGTGCAGGCGCTGTCGGGCGCGGTGCCGTCTGCCCTGCTGCCGATGCCGGTCCGGGCCGCCTTCAGCTACAAGAAGAAGAGCGGCCGCCGCGAATATGTCCGCGCCTCGCTGCGCCGGGCGGCGGACGGCGCGCTGGAGGCGACCAAGTTTCCCCGCGAAGGGGCCGGCCTGCTGTCGTCGCTGATCGAGACGGACGGGCTGATCGAGCTCGGCGAGTCCATCGTGCGGGTCGAGCCGGGCGATGCGGTCGGCTTTCTCGGCTACGCCGACCTGCTCTGAGGCCACAGACGCGGTCGAGATCGCCCGAGCCGGATGCTCGCGCGATTGAAAAATCAGATCGACCGATAGGCAAACATTAACAACGGCCTGCGCGGCAACCCGACGCTGCTAGAGGCGTTCTAAATGTGCTTGCCTGTGGCATGCCAGAGAATAGAGTTGGGTTGAACCGGCGCAACTTGCGCAAAGCCGGGTTCCAAGGCGAGGTTTCATGAGTGGAGACGACGTTCACAAGGTCCGCGCGTTCGAGCATCCCGGAGCCGGCAGGAAGCGGGCGAAAGCCACGCCCAAGGGACGCCAGGTCGATCCCGCGGCCGCTCATGAGATCGAGGCGCTGCTCGCGGACCGGCCGCGGCGTCGCGACCTGCTGATCGAATATCTCCATCTGATCCAGGACAAATACCATCAGATCTCGGCGGCGCATCTTGCCGCGCTCGCGGACGAGATGAAGCTGTCATTCGCCGAAGTGTTCGAAACCGCGACCTTCTATGCGCATTTCGACATCGTGAAGGAAGGCGAGCCTGACATCGCGCCGCTCACCGTGCGTGTCTGCGATTCGCTCACCTGCGCGATGCTCGGCGGTGAGCAGCTTTTGAAGGATCTCCAGAATCGCGCCGGCCCGGGCATCCGCGTCGTGCGGGCGCCGTGCGTCGGCCGATGCGACACCGCACCCACTGCGGAGGTCGGCCACAACTTCGTCGACCATGCGACCGTCAGCAACGTGCTCGCTGCGGCGAAGAGCGGCGACACCCATGTGCATCTCCCGCCCTACGTCGATTACGACGCTTATGTCGCCGACGGCGGATACAAACTGCTGACGCGGCTGCGCGCGGGCGAGCTGCCGCGGGACGACCTGCTGAAGGCGCTCGACGATGCCTCGCTGCGCGGTCTCGGCGGTGCCGGTTTCCCGACCGGCCGCAAATGGCGCGCCGTGCTCGGCGAGCCCGGTCCGCGGCTGATGGCGGTGAACGGCGACGAAGGCGAGCCCGGCACGTTCAAGGACCGCTACTATATCGAGACCGATCCGCATCGTTTCCTCGAGGGCATGCTGATCGGGGCCCTCGTGGTCGAGGCGCCCGAAGTCTACATCTACATCCGCGACGAGTACCCGGCGTGCCGCGAGATCCTCGCGCGCGAGATCGCAAAGCTTCCGCCAGGTGGTCCCGTGCTGCATCTGCGGCGCGGCGCCGGCGCCTATATCTGCGGCGAGGAATCCTCGCTGCTGGAATCGATCGAGGGCAAGCGCGGCCTGCCGCGGCACAAGCCGCCATATCCGTTCCAGGTCGGGCTGTTCGGCCTGCCGACGCTGATCAACAACATCGAGACGTTGTGGTGGGTGCGCGACATCGTCGAGAAGGGCGCCGACTGGTGGAAGAGCCACGGCCGCAACGAGCGCCACGGCCTGCGCAGCTTTTCGGTGTCGGGACGCGTCAAGGATCCCGGCGTCAAGCTCGCGCCCGCCGGCATCACCCTGCGCCAGTTGATCGACGAGTATTGCGGCGGCATGGCCGACGGCCACACCTTGCAGGCCTATCTGCCGGGCGGTGCGTCCGGCGGCATCCTGCCGGCCTCGATGGAGGACATCCCGCTCGATTTCGGTACGCTGGAAAAATACGGTTGCTTCATCGGCTCGGCCGCGGTCGTCGTGCTCTCGCAGGCCGATGACGTCAGGGATGCCGCGCTCAATCTGATGAAGTTCTTCGAGGACGAGAGCTGCGGGCAATGCACGCCCTGCCGCGCCGGAACCGAGAAGGCCGTGCTCTTGATGCAGCAGCCGGTCTGGAACAAGGAGCTGCTCGACCAATTGAGCCAGGCGATGCGCGATGCGTCGATCTGTGGCCTCGGGCAAGCGGCCTCCAATCCGCTGGCATCCGTGATCAAATATTTTCCGGACGGGTTTCGTCCGCAGCAAGCCGCCGAATAGGCGGGCCGGGCAGGGCGAACTTCGACGAGGATTTTGAATGAGCAACGATCACAACTCCGGCCCGACGATCCAGTTCGAGCTCGACGGCCACCAGGTCGAGGCGCGGGCTGGCGAAACCATCTGGCAGGTCGCCAAGCGCCAGGGCACCGAGATCCCGCATCTCTGCTATTCGCCCGCGCCGGACTACCGGCCGGACGGCAATTGCCGCGCCTGCATGGTCGAGATCGAAGGCGAGCGCGTGCTGGCGGCGTCCTGCAAGCGGACGCCTTCGGTCGGCATGAAGGTGAAGTCGGCGAGCCAGCGCGCCGTCGCGGCGCAGAAGATGGTGATGGAGCTGCTCGTCGCCGATCAGCCGGCGCGCGAGACCTCGCACGATCCGGACTCGAAATTCTGGCACTGGGCCGAGAAGACCGGCGTCACCGAAAGCCGCTTCCCCGCCACCGAGCGTTGGCACGCCGACACCAGCCACCCGGCGATGCGCGTCAATCTCGATGCCTGCATCCAGTGCGGCCTCTGCGTGCGGGCGTGCCGCGAGGTGCAGGTCAACGACGTGATCGGCATGGCTTATCGCAATCACGGCTCGAAAATCGTATTCGACTTCGACGATCCGATGGGCGAATCAACTTGCGTCGCCTGCGGCGAATGCGTCCAGGCGTGTCCGACCGGGGCCCTGATGCCGGCGGTGATGCTCGACGACAAGCAGACGCGCGTCACCTGGCCCGACCGCAAGGTGGACTCGCTGTGCCCGTATTGCGGCGTCGGCTGCCAGGTCACCTACGAGGTCAAGGACGAGAAGGTGATCTACGCGGAGGGACGTGACGGTCCCGCCAATCACAACCGGCTCTGCGTCAAGGGCCGCTTCGGCTTCGACTACATCCATCATCCGAACCGGCTGACCAAGCCGCTGGTGCGGCTGCCGGGCGTGAAGAAGGATGCCAACGACCAGGTCGACCCCGCAAATCCCTACACCCATTTCCGCGAAGCATCCTGGGAAGAGGCGCTCGATTTTGCCGCGGCCGGCTTGGAGAAAATCCGCGACGAGAAGGGCGCCAAGGCGCTCGCCGGGTTCGGTTCGGCCAAGGGCTCGAACGAGGAAGCCTACCTGTTCCAGAAGCTGGTCCGCACCGGCTTCGGCTCCAACAATGTCGATCACTGCACGCGGCTGTGTCACGCCTCGTCGGTGGCGGCGTTGTTCGAGGGACTGAGCTCCGGCGCGGTGTCGGCGCCGTTCTCGGCCGCGGCCGACGCCGAGGTGATCTGGGTGATCGGCGCCAATCCGACGGTGAACCATCCGGTCGCCGCGACCTTCATCAAGAACGCGGCCAAGCGCGGCGCCAAGCTGTACGTGATGGACCCGCGCCGCCAGGCGCTGTCGCGCCACGCCACGCAGCACCTCGCCTTCAAGCCGGGCAGCGACGTCGCGATGCTGAACGCGATGATCCACACGATCATCACCGAAGGCCTGACCGACGAGCAGTACATCGCCGGCTATACCGAGGGCTATGACGAGCTGAAGGCGAAGATCCAGGAGTTCACGCCGGAGCGCATGTCGCCGATCTGCGGCATTCCCGCCGAGACGCTGCGCGAGGTGGCGCGTGCCTATGCCCGCGCCAAATCGTCGATCATCTTCTGGGGCATGGGCATCAGCCAGCATGTCCACGGCACCGACAATGCGCGCTGCCTGATCGCGCTCGCCCTGATCACCGGCCAGGTCGGCCGTCCCGGCACCGGGCTGCATCCGCTGCGCGGCCAGAACAACGTGCAGGGCGCTTCCGACGCCGGCCTGATCCCGATGTTCCTGCCGGACTATCAGCCGGTCGGCCGCGATGACATGCGCGGCGCCTTCGAGAAACTGTGGGGGCAGGAGCTCGATCCGGTGCGCGGGCTGACCGTCGTCGAGATCATGAACGCGATCCACGCCGGCGAAATCCACGGCATGTATGTCGAGGGCGAAAATCCCGCGATGTCCGATCCGGATCTGCAGCACGCGCGCCAGGCGCTGGCCAAGCTCGATCATCTCGTCGTGCAGGATCTGTTCGTCACCGAGACGGCGTTCCACGCCGACGTCATCCTGCCAGCCTCGGCGTTCGCCGAAAAGTCCGGCTCGTTCACCAACACGGACCGCCGCGTCCAGCTGGCGCGCGAGGTGATCAAGCCGCCGGGCGATGCAAGGCAGGATCTCTGGATCATCCAGGAAATCGCCAAGCGCATGGGACTGCCCTGGAACTATGCGGGGCCGGGCGAGGTCTTCACCGAGATGGCGCAGCTGATGCCGTCGCTGAAGAACATCACCTGGGAGCGGCTGGTCCGCGAGGGCGCCGTGACCTATCCGGTCGACGATCCCGACAAGCCGGGCAATGAGATCATCTTCACGACCGGCTTCCCGACCGAGAGCGGCCGCGGCAAGATCGTGCCGGCCAAGGTGATCCCGCCGGATGAATTGCCCGACGACGAGTACCCGATGGTGCTGTCGACCGGCCGCGTGCTCGAGCACTGGCACACCGGTTCGATGACGCGCCGCGCGCAGGTGCTCGACCAGATCGAGCCCGAGGCGGTCGCGTTCATGACACCGAAGGACATGCGCAAGAAGGGGCTCGCGCCCGGCGACTTCATCCGCCTCGAGACGCGCCGCGGCGCGGTCGAGGTCAAGGTACGCGCCGACCGCGACGTGCCCGAGAACATGGTCTTCATGCCGTTCTGCTACGCGGAGGCGGCCGCCAACCTGCTGACCAACCCGGCGCTCGATCCGTTCGGCAAGATTCCGGAATTCAAGTTCTGCGCGGTCCGCGCCGAGAAGATCGATATCCGGACGGCGGCGGAATAGCCGTTCGGCCAAAACAAACGCAACGCGGCGACGCCAACCCGCAGGGAGATCAGCATGCGAACGATCATCGTCGGAGCACTCTGCGCCATCGCAATGGTCGCGAGCGCACACGCCGCGGTCAAGGAAGAGCCGGTCACCTACTCGGACGGCGAGACCACGATGAAGGGCTTCGTGGTCTATGACGACGCGACGACGGCCAAGCGGCCCGGCATCGTCATGGTGCACGAATGGTGGGGCATCACCCCGCATATTCATAGCGAGGCGCGGAAGTTCGCGGAGCAGGGCTACACAGCCTTCATTGCGGACATGTACGGCGACGCCAAGACCGCCGACAACCCGAAGGATGCCGGCGCGCTCGCGGGGGCGGTGATGAAGGATGCGAAGGTGATGGAGCAGCGCTTCAACGCCGCCCGCGAGCAACTCGCCAAGCAGGCTTCGGTCAATCCCCAGCGGATCGGCGCCGTCGGTTACTGCTTCGGCGGCGCGGTGGTGCTGAACATGGCGCGTGCCGGCGCCGATCTTACCGCCGTTGCGGGCTTTCACGCGACGCTCGGTCTCAACACGCCGGCACCGGCGCCGGGCACCGTCAAGGCGAAAATCCTGATTCTGAACGGCGCCGACGACCCGTTCGTGAAACGCGAGCAGTACGATGCGCTGAAGAAGGATTTCGACGCAGCGAAGGCCGATTACCGGATCATCGAATATCCGGGCGCCGTGCACGCGTTCACGAATCCCGAAGCCACAGAACTCGGCAAGAAGTTCAACCTGCCACTCCGATACGACGCCAAGGCCGATCAGGAATCGAAGGCCGAGGCGGCCAAGCTGTTTGCCGCGACCCTTCAGAAATGAACAGGCGGGCCGCCGACATGGTGCTGCCGCCTTGACGCCCGCCATCCCCAATACCGCGGAAACGATCAAGGTCATCATTTCCGGTGGCTTCGCTGCGGTCTACCGGGAAGTCCTGCCCGAGTTCGAGCGCAGCACCGGCATCAAGGTGGAGACCGGATCCGGCGCATCGGAGGGCACCGGCCCGAAGACGATCAGGCACCAGCTCGCGCACGGCACCAAGGCGGATGCGGTGATCCTTTCGCGAGAGGGGCTTCGCAGGCTGAACGAAGACGGACGGATCCGCGCGGGATCCGACATCGGCCTCGCGACGGCCCCTTTGGCGGCCGCGGTTCGGTCAGGCTCTCCGAAGCCGGACATCGGCACCGCTGCCGCGCTCAGGACAGCCTTGATCGATGCGGGCCGGGTCGTGGCGCCAAGCAGCACCAGCGGACAATTCGTCCGCGACAAGATCTTCCCAGGACTGAACCTGCCGGACACGGTGCAGCTCACCCTCGAGGCGCGCGGCACCGAGGCGGCCGAGGCGCTGCGCGCGGGCAAGGCGAATTTCTCGATCGGTCCGACCAGCGAGCTGGTGCAGGAGACCGGTATCGAGGTCGTCGGCCTGCTGCCTGCGGATCTGCAACTTGTGCAGACCTTCACGGCCGCTGTCGTCAGCGACTCAAAGTCGCCTGATGCCGCCATACGCCTGATCGATTTTCTTTCCTCGGATACCGCTATCCTGCGCGCGGCCATCAGGCGGGCGGGCATGGAGCGGCCGCGCGGATAGGCTGCCGTCACCAACTGGTTGCGTTGATCTTGCGCTGACCGCGGCGCGGCTCAGCGATCCCCGGCGCCGGGCGCCACGTTGAGCGGCGCGCCACCGGTCGAAATCGGACCTGCCGGTTTTGGCGCGCGAACCGGCGGCGGCCTTCTCGGCTTCGGGGCCGCCTGCGCGGCCGGCGCATGCGGCTGGTCGGCCGCTGCTGTGGCCGGCGATGGCACGGGGGCCGGAGCGGGCCGCTGGAGCGCGTCGACCTTCGACGTCAGGGCCGCCAACCGGTCGACGACGGTCTTCAGCTGCTCCTGCTGGTCCGCCACCGACTTGCTGAGCGCGCCGATGTCATCCTCGAGCTTCTGCTGGGTCGCGAGCAGGTCCGGCAACGTCTCCTTGTCGCCTGCGGCCACCTTTTCGCTCGCCGCTTCGTTGCCCAGGGACGGGACCAGCGGCGCGATCTGAGGCCAGGCGTAGACACCCCCGGCGCCCGCACAGGCGAGGATGACGACCAGCAGGAACCACGGCCAGCGGCGGCGAGCGGCGGGAATCGGGCTTGACGGCGCATGGTGCTGCCATGCCTGGTCGGAATCGTTGGTCACCCATGCTTCCTAGTCTGCTTCGGCAGCTGTTGCAATCGATGCCGAGTCTGACCACTTTGGCAGCTATGTCCCCCTCGTCCGGAGCCCCATTGGCGCCCACGCACACGTCCCAACTTCTTGAGGAACTCGTCGCTCAAGCACCGGACGGCCCCGTCGATCTCGAATGGCTCCTCAGCAACCTGGACAAGCGGTCGTTCGGCCTGCTCCTGCTGCTCCTGGGTCTGCTGGTGATCATCCCCGGCGTCGCAACGGTTGCGACGCTGGCGCTGCTGTTTCCGGCGGTCGAGATGATGCGTGGCCGCAGCGCGCCGTCGTTTCCGCGCTTCCTGTCGAAGCGACAGTTCGACTTCAAGCGCTTCAAGCGGTTCACCGTCCTTGTCCGCCCGATGCTGCAGGCAATCGAGCGCGTCAGCCGGCCGCGCTGGGACGCGCGTCGCGACGTGATCGACCGCCTCGTCGGATTGGTCGTGTTTCTCCTGGCCTTCTCGGCAGGCTGGCCGCTACCTCTGGTCAACGTCATTCCGGGAATGGTGGTCGTCCTGATCGCGGTCGCCTACCTGCAGGAGGATGGCCTGCTGCTGACGATTGCGATGGCGGCTGCGCTGATCTGCCTGCTCGGGCTCGGATGGACGCTCTGGGCAACGTTCGGAGCCGTGATGAACTGGATGGGGCTGTGACGGCTAGTGTCCCGAATCCGAAGTTCGTATCATTCGCCGCACCTTCGGAGCGAACTTCGGATTCGATAAGGACACTAGCAAACTTATGATTCTAGTGTGCTTTATGAATGCGAAGTTCGTGAAAGCGGCTGCCGCGAAATCGCACGAACTTCGCATTTAGCACACGAATGCAGCGAGACCTCCCGACTTCAGGGGTCGACATCTCGCGCGGGCATGATCATTATCTCGCCGGACGTCGCGGCAAACAGCGACGCGAATGGGGAGAACACATGCGTTGCATCACGCTCGCGGCGGTCGCCGCACTCAGCCTTGTTTCCACTGCGGCGGTTCTCGCTGCCGACAAGAAGTACGATCCCGGCGCCAGCGATACCGAAATCAAGATCGGGCAGACCATGCCTTACAGCGGTCCGGCTTCGGCGTATGGCACGCAGGGCAGGGCCGAAGCCGCATACTGGAAGATGATCAACAGCCAGGGCGGAATCAACGGCCGGAAGATCACGCTGCTGAGCATGGACGACGGCTATAGCCCGCCGAAGACGGTGGAGCAGACGCGCAAGCTCGTGGAGCAGGATGAGATCCTTGCCAATATCGGCTCACTGGGCACGCCGACGAATTCCTCGATCCAGAAATATCTGAACGGCAAGAAGATCCCGCATCTGTTGATCTCCACCGGGGCCTCGAAGTGGAACGATCCGAAGGAATTCCCCTGGACCACGCCGTTCTATCCGCCGTATGCGCAGGAAGCGAAGATCTACGCCAAGTATATCGGCAAGGAGCTGCCCAACGCGAAGATCGGCGTGATCTACCAGAATGACGACTTCGGCAAGGACTATCTGAAGGGCTTCAAGGAGGGGCTGGGAGAGAAGGCCGGTCTCATCGTCAAGGAGCTCAGCTACGAGGTGACCGATCCCACGATCGATTCCCAGATCGTCAATCTGAAGGCCGCGGGCGCCGACGTGCTGATGACGATCACGACGCCGAAGTTCGGCGCGCAGGCGATCCGCAAGGTCGCCGATCTCGGCTGGAAGCCGACGCACTTCATCGTGTCCGTCGCAAGCTCGATCGGCGGTGTGCTCGAGCCTGCCGGCCTGGAAGCATCCACCGGCCTCATGACGGCGCTGGCGACCAAGGTGGTGGGCGATCCCGCGTGGGACACCGACAAGGGCGTGCAGGACTATCTCGCCTTCATGAAGCAATGGTATCCGGAAGGCAATCCGATCGATGGCAGCAACCAGATCGGTTATCTGTCGGCGCAGTTCACGGCCATCATCCTGAAGAACTGCGGAGACGTGCTGACCCGCGAGAATCTGCTGAAGCAGGCCACGAACCTGAGCAAGGTATCGCTGCCGCTGTTGCTGCCGGGCATCACGGTATCGGTGTCACCGACGGACTATTCCACCTTCGACACGTTCAAGCTCGCGAAGTTCGACGGCAAGACGTGGAAGTTCTTTGGCGAGAACATCAGCACCGCGTCGCGGTGAGGACAGGTGAGGGGACGCAGCAATTGGCTGCGTCCCTGCGGTGGGGGTGGTACACCCGCGCAATCTTCTCGGTCGCCGCGAACCGGACGGCGCGGCCTTCCAATGTTTTGGCCAGAGCAATCAGCGCCGAGGTGTGGAACGACGTCGCTATTTGACCCAAACCGTTCGTTTGCTCTCCACTCTTCGTGGGAATAGTCCTATATTCGGGCTGCGGTAACTCCCTGGGTGAGCAAGCACGTGGGGTGAAGCATGCGCCAGATCGCTGCGATCGCAATCCTGATAGGTGTCTCATCATCCGCCTGCGCAGCGGAGATCGGAACCAAGGACTTTGCTGCCCGAACCGAACTGCGGGCCATCCAGACATTGACGCTCACCGACGAGCAATTCCTTACAGGTGACACCACCGGCAAGCCCACGACTCTCGTCGGTCAGCTTCGCATCGCCCAAGGGGCTGGCCGCCTGCCGGTCGTCGTGCTCCAACATGGCTCCAGCGGCTTCGCGCCCAACATCGAGTACTGGTCGCGAGAGTTCAACGCCGTCGGTATTTCAACCTTTGCTCTCGACGGCTTCACGGGGCGCGGCCTTACGGAAGTGAACAGCAACCAGGCCTTGCTTGGCCGCCTGAATTTCGTCCTCGACAACTATCGCGCGCTCGACGTTCTCGCAGCGCATCCGCGCGTCGACCCGCAGCGCATCGCTCTGATGGGTTTTTCACGAGGCGGTCAGGCCACGCTCTATGCCAGCCTGAAGCGGTTTCATCAGATGTGGAATAAGTCTGGCGTCGATTTTGCTGCGTATCTGCCGTTCTATCCGGATTGCATGACGACCTACGTCGGCGACACTGATGTCGAGAACCGGCCGATCCGTATCTTCGGCGGCACGGCAGACGATTACAATCCGATTTCAGCCTGCAAGGCTTACGTCGAACGATTGAAGGGCTCGGGTCATGATGTGGCGTTGACCGAATATCCAAATGCCTCGCATGCTTTCGACAATCCGCTCGGCGCCCAGCCGGCGGCGGTTTCACCGACGTATGAGAGCGTGCGCAATTGCAGGATTCAGGAAGCGTCCGGCGGAATTCTTGTCAACGTCGAGACCCAGCGGCCATTCAACTACAAGGATGCTTGCGTCGTGCATGGTCCGCATCTGGGCCACGATCCCGCTGCCACCGAAGCGGCCACCCGAGCTGTCAAGGCGTTCTTGAAAGAGACGTTCAAGCTTGATTGAGCAGGCTGGCCGGCAGGGAATCTGGATGAGATCCGCCTGCGCGGGGATGACGGAGCTGGCTCGCCCACCTCGTCCGCGGCGCAACGCGACCGGGTTCGTCCGGAATTGTGTTGCGCATTGGACACGACGGGCAACTCAGCAAAATCCTGTCAATCCTCGGGCGCAAAAATATTTCGCTTTATCCGAAGACCAACTCAGCGTATGAATCCGCCCGTCTCACCCGATCGAGGGGCGCTTCGCGATCGTCACGGGTGTTGCGGTGAGATGCGGTGGACGCTGATTGCGCGACTGACGAGTGCGCATGAGGCGGACGGCGAAGTCGTGTGGTCCTGACGCCCTAGCGGCAGGTGTCTTTTCGAATTGCGCGATGCGCGTTGCGAAGACGGTGACAAGCAAGCCCAGTCTCGCCGGGGAGAGCACGAAGTAAGCCGTAGCCCATCGCGCAGGGAAAGCCGGAGTCTCCGGTTACACCTGTGGTCCTACCCCCGAGCTTATCTCCATTGCTCGGGGCCCATGGGTGCGATCGGCACCCGGCTTTCCCTGCGCCCTCTGTGAGAGGAGGGCGGAACGAAGAGCAAGACTCGGACAATCATGTCGCGAGAACGCGGATGTATGATTCACAGGTGACGCAACAAACTCAGTGTCGTCCCTGCGCAGGCCGGGATCCATAACCACCGGTGGTCATTGATTCACGATGCTGGAACGACGAGTCCCGCTCCCAACTTCCGCTGCGGAGTATGGGCCCCGGCCTTCGCCGGGACGACGACTGTGGATGTGGGTCGTGCGATACAATCGGTGTCGTCCTGGCCAAAGCCAGGACCCATTATCCCAATTGAGAATTGTCGCGCGTCGACAGCCAGCTATGGCCCCAGCCTTCGTGCCCGGCGAACTCGCCATTGCCAAACTTCGCATTGACCGCACCGCCATGGCCGGGCACAGCGTGCGGGCGGGGTCATTGAACGGTCGCAAGAGCCGAAGGGGATACCGCCGTATCGATTTTTGCAGTGCAGCAATGGGGCAAATCAGCCCCTGCTAAAGGGGCAATGGCAATCGTCGTTGCTTGTCTGTAATGGTGCGACCGGATGTCTCGGGGCCGGTATTTCGTGCTCCGCAATTACGCGGGAGGAAACATGCGTAAGTTCATTTTGGCTGCGGCATCGATCGTGGCCTTGACCTTTGTCGGACCGGCCTCGGCGCAGTCGCCGATCGTCATCAAGTTCAGCCACGTGGTGGCCTCGGATACGCCGAAGGGCAAGGCGGCCGACAAGTTCAAGGAACTCGCCGAGAAGTACACCGGCGGCAAGGTGAAGGTCGAGGTCTATCCGAACTCGACGCTCTACAAGGACAAGGAAGAGCTCGAGGCATTGCAACTCGGCGCGGTGCAGATGCTGGCGCCGTCGAACTCGAAGTTCGGCCCGATCGGCATCAAGGAATTCGAAGTCTTCGATCTGCCCTACATCCTTCCCGACCTGAAATCGCTGCGCAAGGTGACCGACGGTCCGCTCGGCGCCCAGCTGCTCAAGAAGCTGGATTCCAAGGGCATGACCGGTCTCGCCTATTGGGACAACGGCTTCAAGCAGATGAGCGCGAACAAGAAGCTGGTCGCGCCCGCCGACTACAAGGGACTCAAGTTCCGCATCCAGTCGTCGAAGGTGCTGGAGGCCCAGTTCCGCGCGCTCGGTTCGATTCCGCAGGTGATGGCGTTCTCGGACGTCTACCAGGCGCTGCAGACCGGCGTGGTCGACGGCCAGGAGAACACCTGGTCGAACATCTACACCCAGAAAATGCATGAGGTGCAGAAGTACGCGACCGTCACCAATCACGGCTACATCGGCTACGTCGTGGTCGTGAACAAGAAGTTCTGGGACGGCCTGCCGGCCGACATCCGCGACGAACTCAACAAGGCGATGAAGGAAGCCACCGAGTTCGGCAACAACCAGTCGGCCAAGGAGAACGAGGACGCACTGGCCGAGATCAAGAAGGCCGGCAAGACCGAGATCGTCACCTTGACGCCGGAGCAGGACGAGGCGATGCGCAAGGCGATGATGCCGGTCTACAAGGACGTCGCCTCGCGCGTCGGCCAGCCGCTGATCGACGAATTCCTGAAGGAAACGGGCCGCAGCCCGATGAACTGAGGCGTGATCCGGAAAAGTGGGCTCCGGTTTTCCGGATAGATCATGCTCAACAAATCGCGGATCTGAACCGCAAATCTAACGAACGCCGCGGCCGCGTGAGGCCGCGGACTGGGTGCCGTGGCCGGTTGCCGCATCAGGCCATGTCAGGGGAGATCAATGCTGCTGAAAATTCTGGACCGGCTCGAGGAAATCATCATCGCGAGCCTGATGGGCGCTGCGACGCTTTTGACCTTCATCACCGTCGTGCACCGCTTCCTGGTCGACGTGCCGGTGCTCTATCCGTATCTGTTCGGCATCAATCTCGCTTGGTCGCAGGAACTCTGCATCTACATGTTCATCTGGATGGCGAAGTTCGGCGCCGCCTATGGCGTGCGCACCGGCATCCATGTCGGCGTCGACGTGCTGATCAACCGCCTCAATGACGCCTGGCGCAAGCGCACCATCAGCTTCGGCCTGCTCGGCGGTGCGCTGTTCACCGCGATCGTCGGCACCATGGGCGCCAAGTTCGTGTTCGAGCTGATGCACACCGACCAGGTCTCGCCGGACATGGAGATCCCGAGCTGGATCGTCTACGCCTGCATCCCGCTCGGCTCCTATCTGATGTGCTTCCGCTTCCTGCAAGTGTGCTGGACCTACTGGAAGACCGGCGAACTGCCGCACCATGACGCCTCCCATGTCGACGGCGTCGAGACCAGCAAGACCGCGCCCGTCGCGCTCGGAGAAGCGTGATGAGCGCAGCACTTATCTTCGGACTGCTGTTTGCCCTGATGCTGACGGGCATGCCGATCTCGATCTCGCTCGGCCTGACCGTGCTCACCTTCCTGTTCACGATGACCGAGGTGCCGATCGAGAGCGTCGGCCTGAAGCTGTTTTCGGGCCTCGACAATTTCGGCATCATGGCGATCCCGTTCTTCATCCTGGCCGGAACCTTCCTGACCCGCGGCGGCGTCGCGCGGCGCATGATCGCGTTCACGACCTCGCTGGTCGGGCATCTGCCGGGCGGCCTTGGCCTTGCCGGCGTCGCGGCTTGCGCGATGTTCGCGGCGATCTCGGGCTCGAGCGTTGCCACCGTGGTTGCGATCGGCTCGATCATGATGCCGGCGATGGTCGATCACGGCTATCCGAAGCGTTTCGGCGTCGGCGTGATCTCGACATCGGGCGCGCTCGGCATCCTGGTGCCGCCCTCGATCATCCTGGTGCTGTACGGTGTCTCGACCAACACCTCGATCGGCGCGCTGTTCATGGCCGGCATCGTGCCGGGCGTCCTGCTCGCGCTGATGCTGGCCGCGGTGACCTTCTTCGTGGCGCGGCGCAACGGCTATCCGAAGATGCCGCGCGCGACCATCGGCCAGCAGTTCACGGCGTTCCGTGAAAGCATCTGGGGGCTGTCGCTGATTGCAATCGTGCTCGGCGGCATCTATGGCGGCATCTTCACGCCGACGGAAGCGGCCGCGGTCGCCGCCACCTATGCTTTCTTCATCACCGTGTTCGTCTACAAGGAGCTAAAACTCTCCGAGGTGCCGAAGGTGCTGCTGCAGGCGGCGAGCATGAGCTCGATGCTGCTCTACATCATCACCAACGCGGTGCTGTTCTCGTTCCTGATGACGCATGAACAGATCCCGCAGGAGATGGCGGCCTGGATCATCGACAAGAACTTCTCGGTCTGGATGTTCCTGCTGGTCGTCAACGTCATCCTGCTGCTCGCCGGCAATGTGATGGACCCGTCGTCGATCCTGCTGATCATGGCGCCGATCCTGTTTCCGCTGGCGACCAAGCTCGGCGTGCATCCGGTGCATCTCGGCATCCTGATGATCGTCAACACCGAGGTCGGGCTGTGCCATCCGCCGGTCGGGCTCAACCTCTACATCGCGAGCAGTATCGCCAAGATGGGCATCAGCGAGATCACGATCTCGGTCCTGCCGTGGCTGTGCGCGATGCTGGTGTTCCTCGGCCTGATCACCTACGTGCCGGAGATATCGCTGTGGCTGCCGCGATTGTTGGGAATGATCTAGCCAGCGCATGATCCGGAAAAGTGTGAAGCGGTTTTCCGGCAAGATCATGCGCAAACAATCAGAAATCCAAAGCGCGACCTCGCGCTTTGGATGTTTCTGACGGGCAATGAAGCGGATTACATCTTGGCAAGAAAGGTCTCTCTGTCCAATCCGTAAGTTGATGGCCGCGGCAGGCGGTATCATCCTCAGGCAAACTTCAAAGGAGGTTTGGATGAAGAAAGTTCTGCTCGCCGGTCTCGCGGCGCTCACGATTGCCGGTTCGACCGCGGTCTATGCCCAGCATCGCCCGTGGATCCATGGCCAGACGCGGATGAGCCCCGAGGATCGGGCCGCCTTCCTCGACGCGCGCATTGCCGCGGTGCACGCCGGGCTCAAGCTGACCGCGGATCAGGAGAAGCTGTGGCCGCCGGTCGAGGCCGCGGTGCGCGACTTCGCCAAGATGCGGATCGATCGCGCCAATGCGCGGATGGCCGCCGAGAAGCCCGATGCGGACAAGGCCGACAGGCCGGATGATCCGGTGGCGCGGCTGCGCGAGCGCGCCGACAACATGGCGGCGACCGCGACGTCGTTGAAGAAGATCGTCGATGCCGCCGACCCGCTCTACAAGACGCTCGACGACAACCAGAAGCGGCGGCTGACCATGCTCACCCACATGGAAGGGCGCGGCTTCGGCGCCGAGGGCTGGCGCCGCCATCGCCTCGAGCGCGGCATGGACCGCTGGGAGCGCGGCGGCCGCGACCATCATTTCGACCGCGATGACGGTCCGGATCAGGAGCGCTCCGGCCGGCTCTGAGAGCCAGCCGCCGGCATCCTCGCCAAGCCCATGAAAGGCCGCCGGAATCCGGCGGCCTTTCGGCTGTCAGAAAGTCGGGAAAAGTTGCGCCAGCTTGCTGGACATCGCGGAATCGCTTTGCTAAACGACGGCCTCTCTTGCGAGGGTCATTTCCGGACAAGTTCCGGGCGCATAGCTCAGTTGGTAGAGCAGCTGACTCTTAATCAGCGGGTCCCAGGTTCGAGCCCTGGTGCGCCCACCACCCTTAAGAGACTGGCCCGCAAGGGCTTTTTTAGATTTCTCGGCAGAACAAACCGGGTCTCGTGCGACGCTTTTGGTGGTCGTACGTCGCACGCCGTGCGACGAGTCGGATAATTTGGGAGCCTTGTTCATCGGGCGCGGGCGATCGTCTATGCTCGACAAGACTGATGCCACCAAGCTGCTGACCAAGATTCGTCGGCAGTGGTTTGCCAAGCGAAAATCCATCGGCGCCATCCTCAAGGAGGTCATGACGAACGAGGCATCGACGCTGCTTGATACCGACGCCCATAACAAGGCGCTTGATGCCGACGCGGCGTTGCAGGAACTGGGGTCGGATCAGATCGGACAAGCCTTTGTCACGGCAACCATTACCGTCTGGGATCGCGATCCCAGTGCTGCCGATGAAAAGCTGAGGCTGGTCGAGAAGGTCATTCAGGGCCGCGATTTCACCTGCATGATCGAGACGGTGAACGCCGTCGAAGCCTGGCTTGGCAGTTTGCCCGGGCACGTCTACGCCAACGTGCGGCAGCCACCGGTATCGACTCTCAACCTCGCTCATATGATTCCGATGTCGGCCGTTTGGGCTGGTGAGGCGAGGGACCTCCATTTCAAGGGTCCGCCGCTTCTGTTCGGCAAGACCGAGGGATCGACGCCGTTCCGATTCTCGCTCCACGTCGGCGACGTCGGTCATACCCTTGTGGTGGGACCGACAGGCGCCGGCAAATCAGTGCTGCTCGCGCTGATGGCGCTACAGTTCAGGCGTTATCCGAACTCTCAGGTCTTTGCGTTTGACTTCGGTGGTTCGATCCGGGCGGCCGCCCTCGCCATGGGTGGTGATTGGCATGATCTCGGTGATACGGACTGAGTTGAAAAGCAGTAACGCTGTTTCCTTCGTCATGCCGGCCGGCGCCAGGCGCCATCGTCCTGCAGTTTCGGGGCGGCTCACGATGGCCACGAACGATCCGAATTCGGCAGGATGCAAGCGTCTCGACGGCCGAACCAGCGATAGCGGTTGCGCGCGACCAAGTCATAGATCGCGTCGCGGATCATCCGTGGGATGAATTGGAATATCCACGTCCACTGTAGAGTCAGGAACGAATGTATCGGCTACATAGTTTTTATCGACCGAACCAAACCGGATAATAGTGTGCGTATAAATCCAACCACCCGGCACTCTGAAACGAAATATGGTTTCGTCATACTGACCGGAGACATGATCTTTAAAGACTTCTTCGTGCGCGTGAAGCTTTTGCTTGGGCATGAACATCTTTCGAGTGCCGCGGCCGATAGCTGCCAAAATCAATTGACTCGCCACGCTTCAAAGACAAAGCTGCGAGGCGGTTGACTTGCTCACCGTTCGACAAACGGCCGTTGTCCCTCTCCAAGACCGCTCTTGAGCGTACTGCAAAAGGTACGCACCGGCGATGTGGTGATGGATGCATTCCAGTTCATCCATCCAGGTTGTCCATGGTAGCGGAGCTGAATTGCGCATGCCACTTCCAAACCACCATCCGGTCATAGTCGTCGTGCCGAAATCCTCCTCGCGTGAGCGCCATGTCACGCCTCTCACGGAACATCCGTCGTCTGTTCGCAGTGCAGATCTCAAGTCAGCCTATGAAATGCCGGCGGCAAGGGCTCACGGACGAGTTCACTCAAGTTCAGGACCTCGCCGCTTTCCGTGATGTCCGAGAACAGGACCTCGACAAAGGGATGCTGGCGGTTGGCCGCGGCGCCGCGCTGGTATTTCGCGCTCACGATCCGCTCAAGCACCGCAAGGTTCAGCTTGCCAAGCGCATTGTATTGACTGCGGAACAGACTTTGTCTTCCTCCAAGGTGCTCAATCGACTCGGCCCAGACGTCCATCACCTTGCGGCCGATGAACGCTTCGACCGGTTCAGTTCCATCTCGGGCAAAACACCGTAACCCGTCCATGGCATGCATTCCGTCATCGACGCGGAATTGTGTAAGCGACATGGAGTCCTCCTCTTGTTGGCGCACGTTCGCACTGCGACTCCTCGCGGAACGAGGCCTTCGCCCACCACGACGGGGCGGCGGGCCTCAAGGGCGCACCGCGCCTGGCATTGCCCGCTGCCGCGGCATCACCACTGGATAATGACCGCGCCGGCAATCATCAGACCGAGGAAAACCGGCACTATGATTGGAGGGACGAACCACTCATGCAGTTTGAATTTTTGGATGGTGGACATACTGACCGCCCACTTTGTGGCGGGAGTACTGGTCTCTCAGTCACCGATAGCAGCCAAGGGTGGACGGTGATAATTGCAGCAGACGCCCTTTCTTGCAGGATGTCGAGAGAAATCGCCAAGGCAAGGCTGTAAGCACTGTTTCCATTATATCGACCGCGCGCATCGCGCGGAGCTTGCTATAGGGTGCACCAGTCTCCATATGACTGATAGCGTCACCGACTTCCTGCAAGAAGGCGTGTTCGAAGACGCGACGCCTTAGCCAAGCAAATCTTAATCGACGAGATCGAGCAGCGGCACGTCGCTCCGGCGTGCGCGTCACCCGTCAGGACAACCTATGCCCATCGAACACGCTTCCGTGCGGGCCATGCACAAGCCCTGGGGCGTCAGCGATCTCCAGCCTTGGAGCGACATCGACGGTACGCGTGACGCCGTGGGGGAGCTGCGGTTCGAGCGGGCCGACAAGAGCGCTCCTGTCCCTGCGCTGCTGCTCAAGCTGTTGTTCACAAGCGAGCCATTGTCCATCCAGGTCCATCCGGACGACACCTTCGCGCGCGCGATGGGGATGCCGAACGGCAAGAGCGAAGCGTGGTACATCATCTCGGCGAAACCGGGCGCGCAGATCGGCATGGGTTTGAAGCGCCGGGTAACGCCACAGGAATTGCGGGCGTCGATCACGAACGGCTTGATCGTCGAACTAGTTCAATGGCGTCCAGTTGCGAAAGACGATGTCATCTTCATCCCGGCCGGCACCATCCACGCTCTCGGCGCCGGCATCGTGCTGGCCGAAATTCAGCAGCGCAGCGACACCACGTTCCGCCTGTTCGACTATGACAGAGCGCGTGAATTGCACATCGAAAACGGCGTCGCGGTTGCCAACACCTGGCCGCTTCGACCCCCAGCCGTCCCGACCCGCCTCACCGATGAACGGACGGTTCTCGTCGCCAGCCGGCATTTCGTGCTCGAGCGCGTTGACCTGCAGGAGGCTTCAAGCTGGGCACTGGTTGCGGAACCGGAGACGTGGATTCTTGTTCTCGACGGCCATGCGGCGATCGGATTGGCCACGGTATCAATCGGGCAGGCGGTATTCGTTGGCGGTGGCCGCAGCAGCATCGAGGTTGGCGCCAATGGGTTGACCGCCCTGATTGCGTATCCAGCGGCCCAGCCAATCGATTCGCTTTTGCAGAGGCTCTGCGAGCTTTCGACCCCACTCGTTCAATCAGCCGCGCCCGCTGATCTGATCGCCCTGGCAAAGGCGCGTACGTGACGCCGCCCCGCAGGATTGCGCTGATCGGCAATTCGCTGCCTCGCCGCTGCGGCATTGCGACGTTCACGACCGACCTGCTACGCGCGATCTCGAATTCAGGGCCAAACCTGCAGGCCTGCGTCGTGGCGATGACCGACCGCGATCAGGCCTATGACTATCCTGCGTCGGTCGTCCTGCAGATCAGGGACGACAACCTTCAGGAGTATGCCCGCGCCGCAGCTTCCCTCAACGCCGGTCGATTTGACGTCGTCTGCCTGCAGCACGAATTCGGGATTTTCGGCGGCGACGCCGGCGCCTACATCCTCGAATTGCTGACGCGCCTAACCGTGCCGGTCGTCACCACACTGCACACCGTTCTGGCAAGCCCCAGCGCAATCCAGCGCACGGTAACGGAGCGAATCGTCGAGGCGTCCGCGAAGGTCGTCGTGATGGCCGACAAGGGCCGTGAGCTACTGCATAGCGTCTATCGGGTGCCGCACGAGAAGATCGAAGTCATTGCCCATGGCATTCCCGACTTTCCGTTTGTCGCGCCAGACACGGCAAAAGCAAGATTGGGATTCAGCGGCCGCTCCGTCATTCTGACATTCGGGCTGTTGTCGCCCAGCAAGGGCATCGAGGTCATGATCGACGCCATGCCTTCGATCCTGAGACGACGACCGGATGCGGTCTACGTCGTGCTCGGCGCGACGCATCCCAACCTGGTTCGCGATCAAGGCGAAGCCTATCGCGAAAGCCTGACGGCACGCGTGCGCGAACTCGGCGTTGAAGATCACGTCGTATTTCTCAACCAGTTCGTTGATCAGGCCACGCTGCTCGAGTTCATCTCAATGTGCGATGTTTACGTCACGCCCTACCTCAACGAAGCGCAGATGACGTCGGGTACGCTGGCCTACAGCTTTGGCCTCGGCAAACCTGTCGTCTCGACACCCTATTGGCATGCGCGCGAGCTACTGGCCGATGGGCGCGGCATCCTCGTTTCCTTTGGGGATGCAGCGGGGATCGGCCACGAAATCGCTGAATTGCTCACCGACGCCCCCCGCCGGCAGGCGATGCGCAAGCGGGCCTATGCCACCAGCCGGTCGATGACATGGGAGCGCACCGCCGAGCGTTACATAACCACCTTCGAGCATGCGCGGCAGGGCCACCGTCTGAAGGTGATCGCGCGCGCAGCGCCTGAGGCGATCGCGCCGCTCAGCCCCGCGGGAGCGCCTGACATGCGATTGGAGCACTTTCTATCGATGTGCGACGATACCGGCCTGTTCCAGCACGCCGTGCATTCGGTACCCGATCGCGCGCACGGTTATTGCGTGGACGACAACGCCCGCGCGTTGCTATTGGCTTGCGCACTCAATGAACCGGGCGAGCAGCCCCTTCCGGAAATTCTGAC
Organism: Bradyrhizobium sp. Pha-3; assembly: GCF_042258615.1. Classification (GTDB taxonomy): domain Bacteria; phylum Pseudomonadota; class Alphaproteobacteria; order Rhizobiales; family Xanthobacteraceae; genus Bradyrhizobium. Next base: position 2,939,159 of record NZ_CP170152.1, read on the forward strand.
GGGCTGCTTTGCGGCTTTCGTGCAGCATGCCTGGAATCCCGACACCAGACGATTTCGTAACTTCATGGGCTTCAACCGGACCTGGCTCGAAGACAGAGGGTCCGAGGACAGTCACGGGCGAACGTTGTGGGCTCTGGGCGGTTGCGCGCGCAAGGACGCCAGCGTGTCACGGCGTCGCTGGGCCGCTACCCTGTTTGCCGAAGCACTACCTGCCGCGGCAGCGTTTCGTTCACCTCGCGCATGGGCCTTCACGTTGCTTGGTCTGGACGCCTATTGTGCGACCGCTCCCGATGATCTTCACGCCCGGGAAATCCGTCATCTTCTTGCCGGCAAGCTGATGTCCAGTCTGTCGTCGGTCGAGACGACGGACTGGGTGTGGTTCGAGGACGGCCTCGCTTACGACAATGCGCGCTTGCCTCAGGCTTTGGTCGCCACAGGTATGGCGACGCAAACACCCAGCTATGTCGAGGCCGGGCTAAGATCCCTGCGCTGGCTGACGACCCAACAGGGGGCAACGGGCCATTTCAGGCCGGTCGGTACGGCCGGGTTCGGCGATCGGCGAAAACCCCCTCGTGCGTTCGATCAACAGCCGTTGGAGGCCACAGCGACGATTGCGGCCTGCTTGACCGCGTGGCGCGCGGACGGCGATGCAGAATGGAAGGCGCTCGCAACGAAGGTGTTCTGCTGGTTTCTCGGCAGCAACGATCTGTCGGTTGCGCTCGTCGATTCCGAGACTGGCAGTTGCCGCGACGGTCTGCACCCCGATCGTGCCAATGAAAATTGCGGGGGCGAGTCTGTCGTATCCTATCTCCTGGCGGTTGCCGATATCCGTCAGCTTGGGCGCGCTGATGTCAACCCAAAAAACCCGGTATCGCTTCGGGCCGTTGGCACCTGATCTGGCATGACTCGGGCGAACAGAGGAACTTCATTGCAAGCCACTTTTCTGAATCGGCAGGCACTTCATCTGCGTCCCGACCCCGCCCGCGTGATCGTGCGCCCGTTCAAGCCGGCGACCGAACCGCGCGATCTTAATCCGACCGACAAGACGCGCGCCAACCATATCGTCGAGCGCGTTCTTGCGCTCGACGCGAAGACAGCAGCGGGCCAACTGGCGGACGTGCTGGAGAACTTCCAGGGCCGGCACCCTAACCTCCTGAAGACGTTTGAGCTCCGGGCCGACGAAATGGAAGAGGCGCTTACGACGCACGGCACTTTTTCCGAAGTCCAGCGCCAGCTCATTGGCGCCTATTTCTTGCATGAGTATTCGTTCGAAGCATCGGCGCTGTTCAATCCCAGCATCGTTCCGCACCCCGACCAGTCGGAAGCCCCGCCAGGCAGCCTGCGCTTCATTCTCAGCCTCCGTGCCGTCGGCGAAGGACATGTGTCGTCTCTGACGTTTCGCGCTGGCACCATCGCGGCCGACGGCAGCATTACGGTCGATCCGACGGCCCGGCTCGCCTCGAGTCCAAGGATCGGATATCGGGCACCCGGACCGATCGGCGACGAAGTTGAGGTAATCTTCAGGCCGGAGCAGGATATCAGCGAACGCGTTATCTTTCCGGTTACGGAATCCCAGTCCAACGGCATCGAAGACGCCCGCTTCGTCGAATTCAGCGATGGCGGACGGACGACCTATTATGCAACCTATACCGCCTACAAGGGCACGGCGATTCGATCGGAATTGATCGAGACAAGTGACTTCCTATCAGTTCGCATGTCGCCCCTGCATGGTGCCGCCGCTCGCAACAAGGGCATGGCGCTGTTCCCGCGCAGGATCGACGGCAAGTACGCTATGATCGCGCGACAGGATAACGAGAACCTCTATCTGGTCTATTCGGACGATCTGTACAGGTGGGAAGGCGGTCAGGCGATCCTGAAGCCGCAGTTTCCCTGGGAGTTTGTGCAGATCGGCAACTGCGGATCACCGATCGAACTGCAGGAAGGCTGGCTGCTGTTGACGCACGGTGTCGGCCCGGTCCGGAAATATTCGATTGGCGCCGTGCTGCTCGACAAGCGCGCGCCATCCAGGGTGCTGGCGCGTTCGAGCGAGCCGTTGTTGCGGCCCGAACCAGGCGAACGCGAAGGATACGTTCCCAACGTGGTCTATACCTGCGGGGCGATGACCCACAACGATCAACTCATTCTGCCGTACGCCGTATCGGACACCTTCTCCAATTTCGCGACCATCAAGATTTCTGCGCTGCTGCAGTCGATGTCCTGAATCCGAAATCGCACGGTGCGACCTGCGCGCTCAAAGAAGCGCCCCAAAGAGAGGGCCAAGGAGACGCGCATGGCTCGCGAAACAAGCTACTTCGTCCAGGCGTTCAACGCCGGCCGGGGAGGATTCCTGAAAGCCGATGCTCCGATCGCCTGCAAGACGGCAAGGGGCGCACTGCAGACGGCAGAGAGACTGGCGTTAAGTAAGCTCGGCGTCATTGCCTTCTCATCCACCGGCGATCCCGAGATGGGTGACTATGACGACGAGCCAACCGTCATCTTTCGCAAGGGTGAGCTTCCATCCGCATTCGACTGAGGTCGATCGCGCGCGCCGAAAAAGCTGGTGACCTGGACGGCCGCACGTGCTCGAGGCACAGCTACCGATGGCTGTGGTGGCTCAAGAGTCCGGAATTAGGACGCACAACGCCGCCAGGCCGAATAACGCGTGGCGGCGTTGTGTCAGTCCGGACATTGCAATCCTCCGGTAGCTATCTGTCTGCACTGAGTGTGCCAAGGTTCACGCTCGCCCCGTTGCTCTCGAACGGAGGCTGGAACCAATTTCAAGGGGACAAACCAGGTAAGAGGTGACCGGATGCCGTCCCCCTTGGTATCCGACGAATGACGGCCCCAGTTCTTCCCCCTGCTGGGGCCGTTGTTTACCGGACCAGCAATATCCCCTGGCTCCGTCAATCGATCTGAATACGGACTTACGCCGCCGGCGAAGTCAGAGAAGCGATCGGCACGTCGAATGCGTACACGAAACCGGTCGGCTCGTAGGTCAACCGCACGTCGCCCTTGAGCTGCTTGCCCAGCGTCTCTATCAGCCTCGTGCCGAAGCTGCGCTTTTCTGGAGGCTGGACTGCCGGACCGCTTTTCTCGGTCCATGCAATGTGCAAGCGCTGTGTCTGTGGATCCAGCGCCCAGGCGATGTCGACGTGTCCCTCCGGGACCGACAGGGCGCCAAACTTCGTGGTGTTCGTGCAAAGCTCGTTAAGCGTCATCGCGAGGGCGATGACGGCACCCGGCGTCATCCGGATATCTGGTCCCGAAATCGAGAATTTCGGCGCATCCGGACTGTCAAAGGCTTCGGTGGCGCCGCGGACGACGGTGCCAAGATCTGCGCTGGTCCATCTTGCCTGTAGAAGGAGATCGTGCGCTCGTCCGAGCGCCAGCAGCCGGCCTCCGATCGCGTGCTGCGCGTGTTCAGCTCCCTGCAAAGTGCGCAGGCTCTGGGAGACGATGGCCCCCACGGTCGCGAGCGTGTTCTTGATGCGGTGGTGCAGCTCTTCAAGGATCAGCCTCTGCAACTTGTCGGACGCCTCGCGCTCCCGCGCCTTAATGCAAGCAGACTGCGGGTATTGATCTCGGCCTGCGCAAGCAGAAGCCGCAGGCTGACATTCTCCGCCGCCAGAAAGTCCTGGTGCGGTTCTGCACCGCTCCCGGCGCGCTGGTCTGTGTGGAAATCGTCTTCAGCCATCCCCAATTGTATCACTCTGAGTTGGTTGCCGCACCGATCTTCGGCGGCTCTGACGACGCCATCATACGACGTTGCCGGCATTCGACGTGAAGGCTGCCGTCGCCAGGTCTGGCCGATCATGCTCTGCATCTGGGCTATCATTTGCCTGGCGTCGAGTGGCTTGCCGAAAAACTTGCTGCAGGCAGGCAGATCGCTGTTCGACGGGTTCAATTTTCCCGACACCACAATGATCTTGATCGACGGCCAACGTTCATGCACGGCACGTGCAAGTCCCAGGCCGTCCATGCTGCCGGGCATCTGGATGTCGGTGCACATCAGCGCGATGTCGGACCTGGATTCCATGATCGCGATGGCTTCGTCGGCATCCAGGCCTTCAACCGGCGTGTAGCCGGCGTCTTCCACCATTTCGACTGCGCGCATACGGAGCATCATCTCGTCCTCGACGATGAGTACGACGGCTGGAACGCATGAAGGATCGAGCACCATCGGATGGGCGTCCACGACAACGGCTATCGACTCGGACAGGCGGTCGATCAGGGACAAGCATCTTGGCGCCCATATGATCAATGCCAGAGCGCTCTTTTCCTGAATGCGCGAGCCAATCACTATGCGTGAACGGTGGATCGGGAAGGAAGTCGCACTAAACGGCCGTCATTGTGCCGGCGCGCCGCTCTTGCTGAAGAAATGCTCGTGCATTTCAGCGGCATTTCGCATGACCATTGCCTTGTTCATTGCCTCCGCTGATCTCCCGGCGAGCTTCATCCAGGGCGGCCACCGCTCTGGCGTCCAGCTCCTTAGCCAACGATGGCCGGGTTCTTTTCGTCGAGGCGAACGAGCTGTCTGCCTGAGCCGATTGTGTCGGCCCGCCGAAGTAGACTACCCTTGAATGAGCATCGCGGCGGCGATCAGCACCACAAAAAAGATCGGCAGCAATACCGGGGGCACCAGCCACTCGCGAACACTGAACTTGTAGAGATTGAACATATCGGCCGCCTTTTGGTTGCGGCGGGAACGCAATGCTCTCAGTCACCGATGACGGCCGGGGAAGCGCGCGGTGATATGGAAGATATAGTGACACGTCGCTGAATAGCGAGGTTGGTTGAAACTTATTTGTCGGGGCTGGATCGAGCAGGGTTGTAATCCGATTCCGGCGTAGCCATCTGTACGTGACCGCGACCGGATCGCTTCAGTCACACTCCCGCTGCGCGGGTCTGCAAACGGGCAGGGCGCCTCGTACACCGACAAGCTGATCGGTCACAGCCACATGATTGAGTTTCCAAATCACAGTCGTTCATATGATCGAACGCGGCATGCCGTGCGATTTTGGGGACACGATAGCGCGATAGAGGCATCGTTTTTCATAGACGAAGGCGCGTTGAGGCGCATCCAACCAGAGGCCCATCCTGACGAGTCGGGTCTTCTGACCGCGTTCGATTCCAACCGTGATCGGATATGCGCCGCCGCTGCCAAGGTCTACGTTCGCGGAAGCAGGGGTTCCTACGATCTGGTCGCCGCTAATTTTTGAGCGAGTATCTGTGGCGGAGCCTCGGTCTTGATTGGCGAAAGGTTCGAAACGGCGGAGCAACGCTGGTCTCGATGATCCGATCGCTGAAAGACATTGGGACAGCGGCGCTAGATTCGAATCGAGACTACACGCGATCAACCTCCTGAGAAGACGTCATGGTTACAGATTTTGCGTCGATGTTCCTTGCGTGTGGAGGAATTTTCCTCCTCTCCTTTTTCATGATCTGGGCGTTCTGGTTTGTCGAGCGGCTGCGAGGCGCGAGCGCGCCCCAGTTGGGGAGGTGAGGCCAGGTTTAGTTAGAACACTCAAATATTTCAGATTACGACGGAACGAACGATCTTTGGAGTTCTTGGTCCTCAGCAATCGGTGATCTTATCTCCGAGAGCCTAGCCTACTGACCGGTCGACATTTTGCTCAATGCCCGGCGGAAGGTTTCAAGCGGCCTCAGATGCCACCTGCTCTGAGGCCGTTTCTCTGGCGCCCTTGATCGACCGCGTGCCCTCCGGCAAACAATGGATTCACGAAATCAAGTTCGACGGTTACCGCGTTCAGAACCACATCGCCAATCTCGCGGCGATGGTGTTCACGCGGCGCGGAAGGACTGGACGGACCGGAAGATCGCCAGCAGCCGAGCCGGCCTTGCGCTGCTCCAATTCGGAGACTTGTCAATGTAGCCACACTAGAAGCGCGCCACTCAAGACGATTGGCGACACGCCGAAGGCCATTGCACCCCAAAACAAGGCGTCCTTGAAAACATCGAGGTTACGATGCATGGCAGATCCTTTCCACCTGCGTCGCTTAGTCAAGGATTAAGACCGAAGCGCTCGTCGGCTATAGCCATCGTCAACATTCTCGGCACCGGCGATGTCGTGGCGGCGGCGGGAGCACTCGCAGGTCACGCCCTGTTCAGGACACCGTGGTGTTACGGCCGTTTGCTGTCGCTTTGTGCATCGACTGCAGGGTCGATACGCGTTAGTTCTATGGATTGTCCATCTTCGAATATATTTCCGATCAGCCCGGCCCTCGTGGCCGGGCTTTTCGTTCTAGGAGGCGTCGCGGCGGTGCGGCGGCCCGCTTCAACCCAGTGTGCTCAGCCCCGGGGCGAGGAAAGCCACTCGTTCATCTGGGAGGCCGTATCGGCTTGTTGGGCTCTGCAGATAAGGCGCTCGCGTTTGATGCGCGGCAGAGGGCCCGTCGCTTGTTGGCGCAAACGAACAGCCGCTAGCGTCAGTCTAATTTGACGCATTTCAGATTGTTGAATACGACGATGCCTATGCATGCGCTGCTCCATCCCTTCGGGATTGGCGGGAGCGCGACCGGCGTTCTCATCACCGATGTTTGCCACGGTACCGGGCGGTGACATGGTGATTGTGCGCCCTAAATCCGGGACATGCCACAAAATAAACCAAGGCGTGGAGGGGAACCAAACCCGAAACGCCCCCAAGAGCGGGTAGGCCGCGCCATGTCGAGGGGGGTAGCGGGGCCGATGCGAACTGCTGTAGTCCGATGCGGCACGATGGGCCCTATAACCCATTGCGACCTTGAAACTCCCGACGGCCGCTAAAATCGCTCCAGCGAGGCACAGCGTCACAAAGGTCCAATCGCGTTTCTTCACGTCGGTCGCGGATCCCGCGTTGAGCAGATAGGCGTCGTTAGCGATCTTTTTGAAGCGGCGGGTCCAGTCGTTGCCGCGGCGAGAAGACCTTGCCGGTAGACCGCGTAGTTTTGGCCAATTAACAGAATCTCCTCGCCTTCGTTGCCTAACTTATCGCTCTTACCCTCTACAAGATCGCGCAGTAGAAATGGTTTTGTGCAACGGCCGCTTCCATCTGTGCCCGCTCAGCCAATCCTATCGCAGTGTGGTCGTCCATTTCGTACGCGTCCGGCGAAGACCCCGGCCGCGGAGCTTGAGCGCGTTTAGGCGGCGGCGGCAGTCTTGGATTGCTGAGCGGCTTTCCAAGTCCGCGGAAGCAGCTCGGCGACTTGGCTGGCGGGATGATCAGGAAGCCGCGCCAGCACGCCGGCCAGCCAAGGTTGCGGATCAACATCATTCATTTTGCAGGTCTCGATCAACGTATAGATCACCGCCAGCGTCCGGGCCGGCAAGAGTCTCCGATCGCGATGCCACGCAAGGCACGTTTGGTTGCGTTGTTTGACAAGCAGCCACGACCGTCGTCGAGGAAGCGGGTGAACACTGTCCAGCGGTTGAGAAGGTAGTTGATCGCCTTGGCGGTATCGTTCTTGGTGCAGAGTAAGGCTCGCTGCTGGCGCATCCAGATTTCTCGCTCGGAAAAGCGGACCTGACGCTGGGCAGCAACCCGCAGGCGGTGAGATTGGCCAGAGGCCTTTGCTTCAAAACTCCCGAACAACTGGCTAAACTCGGCGACGAATTCTCCTGATTGCTTACTCGCTCGAATGGGGCAGAACTGCAATTTCGGTTCGGGCGCGCATATCGCGCTGTAAATCTGAGAAAAACTGGCGCACCGCACCGGGTGATGATGAGAACTATATCTCCTCCATAGCCCTCAAAGGCCCTCCATAGACCTGGTAAGCCTGGCAAGCACGGTGACACGTTAGTTCGAATCCCTCCCTCTCCTGCGGCCCTGATCAGTCTGATGCCGCGTTCGCGTCGGAGGCGAGCGCTGCGCGCCATGCTTTCAGCGAGGCGAAGATTTGCCAGGAAATAAAGAGCCCGAGCACGGAGAGCAGTGTCGCGCTGATCGGATGCTCGAAGAAGGTCAGGAAGTTGCCACGGCTGATGATCATCGATCGCCTGAAATACTCCTCCAGCATGGGCCCTAGGATGAAACCGAGCATCAGCGGTGCCGGATCGAAGGACAGCCGCATCAGGATGTAGCCGATCAGCCCGAAAGCCGCCGTCGTGTAGATGTCGTGGAGACTGTTGTTGATGCTGAAGGTGCCGATGCAGCAGAAGAAGAGGATCGACGGAAACAGCACGTTGTAGGGGATCTTGAAGACCGACAGCCAGAACCGCACCAGCGGCACGTTGAGCAGCAGCAGGAAGCAGTTGCCCACCCACAGCTCCAGCATTGGTGCTCCGTCTGCTGCTGCATGCTTACGTCTCGCGCATAGGCCTCACAAAGTCACTGCAGATGCAACTCCTACTGCACCATAAAGCGCGAGTGATACGGTAGGTTGGCTGCTCCCACAGCCTTTGGTGCAACAGAGTTCGCGCCGTAGAGGAAGTCTACCTCGGGTACCTCCTCATGAAGTTCGGAGCATAGCGTCTGCCCGAGTTTCGGCGGTGCGTAACTTGATATGACCACTGAGTTGAAACTGACAAAGCTCAGGAGTGAACGGACAGCCCCGACGAGGTGGCGGCAATACAGGCGACGCCATTCGGCGTAGTACTCTGCGGCAGCCGGCGGCAGGGTTTCCCGTCCGATGTCACTCAGCACGAGCCCATGCCGCTTCAATTCCTCGCGCAGGCGCAGCAGTCCGACGTCATGACTCATGCCGAACCTGCCGCTGTGAATTTGATAGTTCAGGACGAGTCGGCTGTGCAGGTGAGAACCCAGATAAAAGAAGAGAAAATCGGGCAGCGAGCGCGCTACGCCGAACAGGCTTTCCCCGCCTGCAGCCGCCGTTATGTCATCCTGGATGTATACGGAAAGATTAAGAGCGCTCTCAATGCTAGCCTGTAGACTTGGCAGGTCACTCCCCAAGAGCTCTCTCACATGACGTGGTGAGCCTGCTTCGTTGGGAGCCGCCAGTCCGATGCCCGCAACTCGGGTTCGGCTCGATGGCGGAAGCGCCGCGAGAGTCTCCTCGATCTTCGCAGCGAGCGCGCCGGATCCCTGCAAGGCCGAATATGGATGCGCAGCGTGGTGCTGCACCTCGCCGACGAAATCGATGACGGCAATATCGGCCGCGCTCTCGCCGAAGCTCACGCCGATTGAGAATGCTCCCTCGGGATTGAGGGAGAGGGGAATCGTCGGCGGCCCGACGCGACCACGCTGGGCCTCACCTTTCGAGACAAGGCCTTCCTGCTCGAGCGAACGCACGATGACAGATACGGTCTGTGCGGAAAGACCGGTTTTCTCGCCGATCTCGAGGCGAGAAATTCCAGAGCTCTGCAACAGCAGTGAGAGTACCAGGCGTTCATTGTAGCTTCTCACGCTAGGCGCATTCAGGCCGCTCGCCCGATCTGCGATCCGCAGCGGGTTCGGTGGCGCAAATCGCATGTCAGGCAAGGAACTGCTCCTCTCTGAAGAACTCAGGCGGGATTTCACTCAGCGCTGGGACTCGCTAGGCCATCCGATCGCGTCGATCTCCTGCGCCAGCGCTGCTCCCAGCGCACGATGCGCCTCGGCGTTCAGGTGAAATCCGTCTGCTTCGTCGCATTGGCATATCGCCCCCGCGTTGAAGAAATGCACGCCCAGGGAATCCGCCATGATTTCGAATTCAAGGGCAAGCTGTCGTGACTTCTCTGGTCCCCCTGCAAAGATTGATTTCCACTCCTTGATGTCGTCGAGCATCGGAGGAGGTGCAACGATCATGATCTCGGGTACGCTTCCTCCGGGTCCTGGCGCCAGTTCTCGTATGTCGTAAATCAGACACCCCATTCCCATCGCGACCTCCGAAGGTGGCTTGTTGAAGCGCACCTTGAGGTCATTGGTGCCCAGCATGATGATGACGAGGTCGAGAATGGTGTGGCTCTGGATGCACGGGCGCAGATAGGTCCGGCCGTTCTTGTGCGCTCCCTCAATGGGATCGTCATGAACGGTCGTTCTGCCGCTCAGACCTTCCTCGATGACGTACCATTTCGGCCCCAGCTCGGCCTGAAGCACACCCGGCCATCGAATGTGTCGATCGTAGCGCTCAAGCGGTCCGCGACCCGGCATTTGGCCGTGGGTATTGGAATCGCCGAAACATAGAACCGAACGCACCCGCATCGTCCTGAATCCCTGTGCTTTTTCGGTGCCATCATTGTCTGCGCAGTCAAGAATCTGCAACAGATCAATTGATCATTCAATCTGAATAACTATTGACACGAGGATTGACGCTGTGCATCGTAGGCTCGCGGCGGACTGAAAAGCCCGCCAGCACTGGGAGTAGAACGTCAAGAGGCAAGCTCTTCGTCGAGAAGAGCCGATCCATCAACTTGAATGGATGCGACAACGTACGCCGTGCTGCGGCGGACGCGCGCTGACCTGCGCTCTGCTTTCCCTACCAAAGAGAATTGGCGCTTCCACTGCGTTGAAGGAGGGATTCATGCACCAGGGACTTAAACTTCTCGGAATTGGACTAGTCGCCGCGACGTTGGCTGCCTGGACGCAGGCTCGCGCTCAGGAAGTCAACTTGATGAATGGCGTCACGCCACGGCCGGGCGATGAGCGCACGACGGCACCGAACCAGTTCAAGAAGGACGGGCCATGGAAGATCGGGATGAGCCATTTTGGCGTGAACGCCAACACCTGGACAGTCCAGATGGCGCATGACGCGGAAGCGGCCGCTAAGCTCGACAAGCGAGTTGGTCAATTCATCCTGCTCGATGCCAACATCAGTCAGGCCAAGCAAGTCGCCGACATCGAAGATCTGGTTGCGCAAAAGGTCGATGCGATCATCGTGACACCGCTGACGCCAACCTCTGCCGATGCCGGTATCGAAAAAGCCGTCGCCGCCGGCATTCCCGTTATCGTCCACACAGGCCTGACCGAGACAGATAAATACACCGTCGACATCCAGGGCGGAGGTGTCCACTTCGGAAAAGTGATGGGGGACTTCCTTGTCAAGCAGCTCGGCGGCAAGGGAAAGATCTGGGTCTTGCGTGGGCTTCCGGCGCACCCTGAGGACATCAACCGCTACAAGGGGCTTTTGGAAGCGATCAAGGGTACCGACGTCAAGATCATCGCGGAAGATGCCGGCAAGTGGCAATATGACGTCGGCAAGCAGGTCTGCGAGACCCTCTATCTGAACAATCCGCAGGTCGATGGCATCTGGTCATCGGGTGCCGATATGACCCGCGCCTGCGTCGATGTCTTTCAGCAATATGGCGCAAAGATTCCGCCTATCACCGGTGAAGGCAACAACGGCTTCTTTGCCAGGTGGATTGAACTCGGTTTCCCTTCCATCTCGCCGGAGTACGGTCCGGAACAGGGCGCTGCCGGCGTGCGCGCCGCGGTCGCTCTGCTCGAGGGCAAGCCACTCCATAAGCGCTACATCTATGAGCCCGAAGGCTGGGATTTGGAGAAAGCCAAGAAATATTATCGCAAGGATCTGAGCGCGAATGCCTGGTTCCCCACAAGCCTGACCGAGCAGGATCTGCAGAAGTATTACGGCAAGCACTGATCTCCGTTGGTGCCGGCGCCCATTTGGTGCGCCGGCACCAATTCCACTTATTCCTCCTTGGATCGAAGCGATGACCATGCAGCCGCTTGTCCAGATGACATCCGTCTCGAAATCTTTCGGGGGGATTGCCGCGCTCGAGAACGTCGATTTTCAACTGCTTCCCGGATCCGTTCACGCGCTCATGGGCGAGAACGGAGCCGGCAAATCGACCCTCATGAAGATCTTGGCTGGCGTCGTTCAGTCTGACGGCGGCATGATTCGGAAGAACGGGCAGATCGTCCGCTTCGACTCGCCTCGCGAGGCGCTTGATGCCGGTGTATCGACGGTGTTTCAGGAACATTCGCTGCTTCCCAATCTGTCGATTGCCGAGAACATGTTCCTTGGCAAGGAGCCAGTCACCAGGTTCGGCGTAACCGACAGGGCCCGGATGGAGCGGGAAGCGAAGGAGGTCTTGTACGGTCTTGGCTTGAAACTCGATCCAGCGTCCCTCGTCGGAAATCTCTCGATCGCGGAGAGGCAGTTTGTGGAGATCGCCCGCGGCATTTCGGCACGCGCCGACGTGGTCATTCTCGACGAACCAACGGCCGCGCTTAATGCCGCGGACGTCGAAGTTCTCAATACTCAGATTCTGTCGCTCAAGAAGCAGCAGAAAGCTGTCGTCTACATCTCGCACCGCATGGAAGAGATATTCAAGGTCTGCGACACTATCACCGTGCTGAAGGATGGTCGCAACGTGGACACCGTGCCAGTTTCGTCAATCCGTCCCAAACAGCTGATCGCGATGATGGTCGGCCGCGAGCTGAGCGAGCTATTCCCGCCAAGGCCGGATCAAACGCAGGGCGAGGTCGTTCTCTCGATTGAGGGGCTTCGACTGACTGCCGACGCGACGCCGTGTTCAATCGTGCTCCGGCGCGGCGAGATTGTCGCGCTTGCAGGTCTGGAAGGGCAGGGGCAGAGGGAGCTTGTCAGGTCGCTCGTCGGCGAATACGTGCCCCACGGCGGCAAGGTCGCCGTCAGAGGACGCGAGTTCGCCTTCCCGCTCTCAGAAGAGCGCGGCATTCGCCAGATGCAGGCGCTAGGCCTCGGCTTTGTGCCTGAGGACAGAAAGCTCGAAGGCTTGTTTCTTGATCTCTCGCTCGCGCACAATCTCACCATCGGACTGCACAGCCGGCATTTCGAACTGAAGCCGGCTGCGGCTCATCGCGAGGTGATTGCAAACTCGATGAAGAGCCTTTCCATAAAGGCTGCAAGGCCGTCGCTGCCGGTGAACGCGCTCTCCGGCGGAAACCAGCAAAAGGTTCTTCTGGGACGATATCTGGCCCTGGGGGCCGACATATTGATCATCGAGGAACCGACACGAGGTGTCGACGTCGGCGCGAAAGCAGAGATCTACAAGCTCCTTCGCGACTATGCGAACGCCGGCGGTTCAGTCGTTGTCCTCTCGCGCGAGACCCTGGAGCTGATTGGGCTTTGCGACCGGCTGTACGTCATCCATGACAAACATGTGGTTGCCGAGATGCCCGCCAAATCGGCTACCGAGCACGCCATTCTCGAAGCCGCTCTGCATGGTTGAGGGGAACACAACAGCGATGAGCCAATTTGGTCGCATGTTTCTAGGAACAAACTCGCGGGACGGGTTGTGGACGGTCCCGTTGATCGTCGCTCTAGCCTGTTGTGCAGGCCTGGCTTTCTCGACGGCTGAGTTCGCGAGCTCAGAGAATATCCTCAACCTGATCGCACAGGCGGCGCCGCTCATCCTCGTGAGCATCGGACAGATGATCGTGATCCTTGTCAGAGGCCTCGATCTATCAGTCGGCTCTGTCGTAAGTCTGACCACGGGGATTCTGTCGCTTAATGTCCCGGTCTACGTTTCGGTGCCCGCGGTCATGCTCGCGGCAGCAGCGATCGGCCTCCTGAACGGGATCTCGGTAACCACGTTCAGAGTGCACCCAATCATCGCAACCCTCTCCATGATGGGCATTGTGCAGGGCGTTACGATGTTTGTCAGGCCCTCCGCTGGAGGCACGGTCCCACCGGAGATTCTTGCTCTCGTGAGTGGTCGGCTTTTTGGCATCTACATGCCGGTCATTTGGGTGATCGTTGCAATACTGGTGGCGTGGAAAGTGGTGCACGGCTCCCGTTTCGGTTTGCACCTCGTCGCGATCGGCGGAGGTGAAACGGCAGGTACTTTCGGCATCGACGAACAGCGCAATGTCCTCGCCGCGTATGTCCTGAGCTCCTGTTTCGCCGCCGTGGCCGGCATCTTTCTGGCGGGTCGCATCGTTTCGGGGGATCCAAACATCGGGACGCAATATGCGGTCGACTCGATCACCGCCGTTGCGCTTGGCGGCACCCAGCTTGCCGGGGGAATCGGCAGCCTCCACGGCACTGTCATCGGCTGCGCGCTTCTGGCGGTCATCGCAAATGGCATGAACCTGCTCAACGTCTCGGCCTTCATCCAGACGATCGTGAAAGGTCTGATCCTGCTTGCCGTAATCTCGCTCCAGCCACGCAAGACAATTGGCCTGTAGGTCATGAACAGACTTTTCAATCTGTCCCGCGCGGCTTTGCGAGTACCGCCTTCCTATATCGTTTTCGCAGTGCTCCTTGTCACGCTGTGGGTGATGCGGCCCAACCTGATGAATGTCGCGATCCTCGGTACGTTTGCGCGTCAGGTCGTGCCGCTCGGGATCGTCGTTCTCGGACAGCTCCTTGTAATCTCCTCGCGCTCCATCGACCTGTCCGCGGGCGGTGTCGTTCTGCTCGTCAATTATCTGATATCTTCCGGCCTTCTTTACGACTGGCCCGTTTGTCTGGTCATTCTTCTGTGCCTTGGTGTCGGGTTGTCGGTCGGTCTTGCAAATGGCCTACTCGTGGGCAAGCGCAGAGCCTCCGCCGTCATCGTGACGCTTGCGCTGAACATCATTCTTATCGGATTGGTCGAATATCTCGCGAACGGCAAGCCGCCGGGAGATGTGCCGAAGTATTTCCGCGAGCTCTATAACCTAAGGTTCTGGACGCTGCCGGCCCCGGTCATCTTCTGGTTCGCGCTCGCCGGACTTATGAGCGCGTTTCTCGGCAGATCCGTGTTCGGCAGATTCGTCTGGTCGATCGGTAGCAATCCGATATCCGCACATTTCTCGGGCGTGCCCGTCGAACGCACGGTCGTGCTTGCGCACACGATCTGTGGACTCATGTCTGCCGTGGCCGCGCTGGTTCAGACGTCCTCGATCGCGGTCGGGAGCGTGCGATTCGGACCCGAGCTCGTCATGAATTCGATCGCGGCGACCATATTGGGCGGCGTGGTCTTCGGCCGACCTGCGCTTGTGTGGGGCCCGTTCGTCGGCGTCCTCTGCTTCGCCCTTCTGTTCGTGGTCATGACGACCATGGGCGTGCAGGAGCCAGGCAAGCTTATCGCTCAGGGGCTGATCATCCTTCTCGCCGCGATCTTCTACGGCGTTCGTTCCAAATCAAACTCATGAGGGACCGATGACGAAACGTATCCTGTGCTTTGGAGACTCGCTCACCTGGGGATGGGTTGCCGTCCCCGAAGGCTCGCCCACGACCCGTTTTCCCTATGCGGAGCGATGGACGGGCGTCATGGCTGCGAAGCTGGGACCCGACTACGAGATCATCGAGGAGGGGTTAAGCGCACGTACGACATCGATCGATGATCCGGCTGATCCGCGACTGAACGGTTCAGCCTATCTTCCATCAGCTCTCGCAAGTCATCTTCCGCTGGATCTCGCCATCATCATGCTCGGGACCAACGATACCAAGAGCTATTTCCACCGCACGCCCTACGAGATTGCGGTCGGTATGTCGAAGCTGGTGGGACAGGTGCTCACTTCGGGCGGCGGAGTCGGCACCATCTATCCCGCGCCCAAAGTGCTCATCGTCTCGCCGCCGCCACTCGCCAAATTGCCGGACCCGTGGTTCCAGGGAATGTTTGAGGGCGGGCACGAGAAGACCATCGAACTCGCCAATCAGTATAGTGCGCTCGCCGCCTTCATGAAGGTCGACTTCTTCGATGCTGGTAGCGTGATCTCAACCGACGGTGTGGATGGAATTCACTTCACCGCCAAGAATAACGCGGACCTTGGAAGAGCGCTTGCCGGGAAGGTAGCGGATATCTTTGCCACGACCGCGAAACGCGAGAAGGTCTTAACGTAGTCTGCATTCACGCCAGACAAGATGGTGCCTCAACCTCAAGGGATCAGTTGCCATCAGCCGCATTTGCGAATTGCGTCGCGGTTGCGCCGCGTGCGCTCCGTGGTCCCGCATGGGACGTTCCTCCCGAAACTGGTCATGACCTTCATGACCGAGCCCGCACTTCCCACAAGTGCGGGCTTTTTTCGGAACGCCAGCCGAATGTGCGGTTTTGGCCACCCTGCATTCAAAGGTGCGACCGCCTCTTCGAGGAGCGTATCCAGCTCAATCAAGGCATCTGTCCACAGACCATCCAACAACTCCGCCGATCTTTAACTGGCCGATCCGGATTTGACTTAGAAGGGAGCTGGCATAAGATCGAATGAAGGGCGTTTTGTCGCCCGGTGCCCATCTGCCGTGAATTTCGCCAGGCGTAGGCCCGCGAGATGGGAAGTCGGAATCGGGAGGAGTTGTTGGGCACACAAAGCCAGGAAGCGTGGCATGCCCCCGCCCTTGCAGAGGATATCCGCGAGGATGTCTTTGCAAAGCAGCGGAAGCTGCGCACCCGGCTTCTTGATCGTGGTGCAATCCGCTACGCCCACGCGCGCGATCTAGCCGCACACATGCTTCTTCATCTTGATGACCTGTCGGGCTGCTGGTCGATTGCCACCAACTGGCTGCGGGCCGAACTTCGATGTCAGCGCGTCGACACCGGTTTCGGAATGCGCGAGGCCAGGGACTATTTCCCCGGCTTTGCGGAAGCAAAGGACGCAGACTACGATGTTCCCTCGTTCGGCGGCAAAGCCGTCGACAATCGGGATGTCGCGATGCAGGCGATGTGGCTGGATCCCCGCCCGGTGATCTTTGCCGATATCAAGCAGGACAGCCGCATCACGATGCGACTGCGGCAGAGGCTTTCGGGGGCGCGGACGAAATCAAAGTTCGCTTGGGCGCTCCGGGCCGGACGCGGCAGCTACGGCCTGATCTGCGCCGACTGGACCGAGCATTTTGCCCCTTGGGAATCCGGCCTTTATGATTGCTTCGAGCAGACGGTGGTCGATGTCCTTAGCCCGATCGTTGCCGTTGCCAAAGAGATTGCCGATCGAGACCCGACGAGTCGGAATGGAGAGGCGCAGGGTAGCTATCCACTGACCTTATCCATGAGCCTTTCAGCGACTGCGTGGCTAGCAACCCTTACGGATTCAGAAGTCGAGGTCGCCAGACTGGTCGCGAAGGGCCTGAGCTACAAGGAAATCGCTAGAATTCGCCGCAGGTCCTTTTCCACTATCGATCATCAACTCAGAAGCATCCGGCAGAAGACCGGCGTTTCAAGCACCTCCGCCTTGGTCAGCCTGCTGGCGCGGACCGGCTTGCCGCTGGCCTGAAGAGCAGCGGACGTCGCGCCGACCACATTCGCAACGTCGGGGAGCGAACGTCTACTCCTGACGAAAACCAGCATTCCCAAGATGTTAGATCGATGAAGCCATGCTTCACCGATCCTGATCGGTATCGCGAACCTTCGCGATAGATGGCTCCGCACGTCTCTTGGTAGACCCGTATTGCACGCAAATCATCGTGCCGCGCTGAACCATCTCAGATGGGGGTTTTGCGAAGGGCGGGGGAGACGAGATGACCAAGCAATTGCTTGCGGCAACAATGCTCATGGCTTGCCTGCCAACGCTCGGCATGGCCGAGGGCTTAAAAGGCAAGCCCATACTTACCTACGGCGCAGCCGAAAAGATGATTGCGGCCTGTTTCGCTGCGCAGGCGGCCGCCGGGTATGCGAAGGTCAATATCGTCGTGGTCGACGACGGGGGGCGTCTGATCGCCGCCGCGCGACAGGATGGGGCCTGCAAGGCCTGCACCGGCATTGCGGAGAACAAGGCGATCACGTCGTCGCTGTATGCCGCGCCAACCCGGGCATTCGCCGATCTGTCCTTTGGCGCTAAGCGCGATGGCGTGAACGCCCTATTGCCAGGCGCGGCGTTTGTTCCTGGCCTTGTGGCGTTTGCAGGCGGCCTACCGATAAAGACCGGGACGGGCGATGTCGTCGGCGGGATTGGTGTCAGCGGCGGCAGCGAGGACCAGGACGAAAGCTGCGCGCAAGCGGGCCTTAATGCAGTTTCAGAAAGCCTGAACTGAGTGGCGCCATGATCGAGAACCCGTTTTACGGCCGCGAAACGCAGGGCGAGTTCAAGCTTTACGAACTCGGCAACCTCATCCTTGAAAGCGGCGAAACGCTGCGTGGCGCAAAGCTGGCCTATCGCACCTTCGGCAAGCTGAACGCAGAAAAATCCAACGCCATTCTGGTGACAACCTGGTTCTCGGGAACCGGCAAGGTGATGCAGGACGTATATGTCGGCCAGAGCCACGCGCTTGATCCGGACCGATACTTCATTGTCATTGTGGATCAGCTTGGCAGCGGCGTGTCGTCGTCGCCACAGAACACCCCCGCGCCACAGGCGATGGCGAAGTTTCCGAAGCTTACAATTGGCGACGATGTCCGCGCGCAGCACCAGATGTTGACAGACCTGTTCGGAATCGAACGGCTGGTGCTTGTGGTCGGCGGGTCGATGGGCGGGCAGCAGGTCTATGAATGGGCGGTCGCCTATCCGCTGATGGTTGAACGGGCGGCGCCGATAGCTGCGACGGCCCGTATTTCGCTGCACCAGCAGGTCTTTGTCGAAACTCTCAAAGAGGCGATCACGTCCGACCCCTGCTGGAACGGCGGCTGGTACGCCTCGGGCCTCGTTGTGCGCGAGGGCATGGACCGGATGGCGCGGATCGTGGCGACACTCGGCTGGTCTACGCAGTTCTACCAAGAAGAACGTTGGCGCAGCGTCGTTGGCATGTCGTCGCTTGACGATTTCATCAACGGCGTGATGAAGGCCTATTTCGAGCCGATGGATCCCAATGTCCTATTGTGTGAGATGCACAAATGGCAGCGGGCTGACGTGTCGCGGCACGCAGGGGGCGATCTTGCTCGAGCGCTGGCTCAGGTCAAGGCAAGGACAATGGTCATGCCCATCAGTCATGACAGTTTCTTCCCCCCGCAGGAATGCGAGGCCGACTGTCGCCTTGTGCGGGGCGCTCTGTTTCGGGTGATCCAGTCCCCCGAGGGTCACATGGGCCTGAATGGGTTCGAGCCGGGATACATGGAGCAGGTGGACCGCCATCTGAATGAACTGCTAGCCACCTGACGACTTCCAAAATCAATTTTGACCGCCCCCGAGTGCTGTGGCGCCGGGGAACGGAGGGGCATGCCCCGACGACCGCGCCGGAGGACGCGTTCAAGATGCAACAGATCAAGAGCAAGGCTCTCAACGTCAGAGCTGCCACCAAGACCTACACGACCCAATCGGGCGAAGTTCATGCCCTGAAGGACGTCGATCTGACGGTGCGGCCGGGCGAGTTCATCTCGGTCGTTGGACCCTCCGGTTGCGGCAAGACCACGCTGCTATGGTCGATCGCGGGATTGCACAAGCTAACCTCCGGCGCCATCGCTCTTGGCGAGGAATGGATTACCGGCCCACATCCCAGCATCGGGATGATGTTTCAGGAGGCAAACCTTCTGCCTTGGCGGACGATCCGCAAGAACATCGAGCTTCCGTTCGAGATCCGGGGACATCGCCCGGATACCGCGCGGATCGATACATTCCTGCTGCGTGTGGGGCTGGGCAGTTTCGGCGACAAGATGCCCCGCGAACTGTCCGGAGGCATGCAGCAGCGCGCGTCCATCGTGCGCGCGCTGGCCAGTGATCCCACGGTTCTTTTGATGGACGAGCCCTTCGGGGCGCTTGACGCTTTCACCCGCGACGAGATGAACAAGCTGGTCGAGGAGATCTGGCTGGAATCCCGCAAGACGGTGATGCTGATTACCCATTCCATCGCTGAGGCGGTGTTTCTGGCCGACAAGGTCTACATCATGAGCGCCCGCCCCGGTCAGATCGCGCGAATGGTGGACATTCCATTTCCGCGGCCACGGTCGCTGGACCTGATGGAAACGCGCGAGTTCTTCGAACTCGTCAACATGATCAAGCACGACATCCAGCACCAGCCGCCGGCCAGGCTTGCGGTTGCTGCGGCGAGATGAGGGCAACACCATGAGCCAGACAACTCAGACCGGTTCGGGCATCGCGGGTGCAACAGGAATTGCCAGCGGACTTGGTGACCAAGGGGTCAAGGAAGTGGCCGCGATCATCGCTGTGGCTCTGCTCGTCGTCGGTGGCGGAGAGCTGCTTTTGCGCCTGTTTGGCGTGCCGCAATACATTCTGCCCACTCCATCGGCTATCGCCAGCGTGTTCTTCTCGCACGAAATCTCGACCATCTGCGAACACTATTCCTACACGCTCATCGAACTGTTGGCAGGCTATGCCATCGGAGCGTCGATCGGGTTGGTCCTGGCTGCGGTCATCACGCAATTTCCGTTCGTGGAAAAGGTGATCACGCCGTACATCCTGTTGCTGGTGACCACGCCGATGCTGGCACTGGTGCCGCTCTTGATCCTGAACTTCGGCTTCGGATTCACACCGAGGATCATCGCCGTTGCTCTCGCGTCCGGTCCGATGGTGATGATCAACGCAGCCACCGGATTTCGGCGCGTCGACACGATGAAGATTGCGCTGGCGCGATCCTGCGGAGCATCGACCCTGCAGATATTCACAAAGATCCGCATTCCGATGGCCATGCCGATGGTGATCGTAGGCCTGATGATCGGAGCGATCTTCGGCATGATCACCGCGGTCGGCGCCGAGATGTCGGGCGGTGGGTTCGGGCTTGGCAGCCGCCTGACAACCTATTCTTCGACGCTTCGCATGCCGGAATTCTTTGCTTGCATCGTGATCCTCGCTGTCACCGGGATCACGATCTACGCCTTTTTCTTCTGGCTCGGGAAAAGGCTGGCCGGCTGGGAAAGCTGACCAGAAACGGGCGAAACGCCGCGCTCGACCCGGGACATACCAACATCGCGGCCTAACCAACGAGGGAGGAGATCCTATGACTCACCAAATGATGACGCGTCGGCGGCTGCTGCAAGTCAGCGCCACCGGCCTTGTGACAACCACCGTTCTCGGCGGCGGACTGCTGACCTCGGGCGCGGCCCAGGCCAGGCCCTACAAGTCTCCCTTCACCTGGATTTCGCCACGGGGCACCATCGAGGTGATGGACGACTACCCTTACTGGGTCGCCAGGGAGAAGGGCTACTTCGGTGACCTCGGAGTAGAGACCGCTATGGAGCCGGGCCCTTCGGACGGGACCGCGGTGGTGAAATTCCTGGCGGTGCAACAGGCCGATATCGGTTTTCCCTCGCCGGGCGTTCTTTCCTTTGCGGTCAACGCGGGGATGGACCTTGTCTCGGTGTTCGGCAGCGGCTGTCTCGATCTCTTCAACGTCGCCTTCCGCAAAGGCGAAGGAGTCAAGGATCTGAAGCTACTCGAAGGCAAGACCGTGCTTGTGGGGTCGGCCGCTTGGCAGTCGATCTGCGACCCAATGTTTGCCGCCGTCGGCGTGAATCCCAAGAAGATCACCTATGTGGAGGCGGGCTGGCCGACCTGGACAACTGCGCTTGCCAGCGGACAGGGGCATGCCTGCCTCGCCTGGGAAGGCCTCAGGGCCGATCTGGGCGCAAAGGGTCTCAATTTCGACTACTGGCTGGGCATGCGCGGCTCACCTCTGCCGTCGAATTCGTTGGTCGTGCGGCGGTCCGATCTGGAGGATCCGGATCGGCTGAAGTTCCTGAAGAAGTACCTGAAGGGCTGGGCCATGGGCAGCGAGTTCGCCGACCGCAACCCGCGCGCCGCCGCCGATATCGTGTTCAAGGCGTTGCCGACGACCAAGGCCAACTACGGTCCGCGAGCAGGCACGGAAAGCCTCATGCAGATCCACCGCACCTTCAAGGGCAATATGGCGGCACGCGCAGGCTGGGGCGAGCACAACATTCCGGCTTGGGACAAGTTCTTCAAGACACTCAAGACCATCGGCCAGTCGAGCATCGACATCGATACCACCCGCTATGTCACCAATGAATTCATCGCGGGAGCGAACGACTTCGACAAGGCGAAGGTTCATGCCGATGCCGATGCTTATGCGCTGCCCAAGGAACTCGCGGCGATCGACATGGCTGACGTCGAAGCGAAGTTCTACAGCAACGTGATCAACTGACAGAACCGCGGCGCTGGCGGCGTGCGCACCGAAGCATGGCGCGATCTCGGTCACGTGAAGGACCGGGAACAGGCATCAGCCATGCCACCTCGCCGGGCACCTACCTCCCGGTGCCCGGTGAGGAGTTGCATTCGGGTTGATGTCGCAAACAAGGAGACGATCAGAATGGCGCAGTTCATCAATTCCAAGGAAGACATTGTTCAAGAGGCGATCGACGGCCTCGTCGCCGCTTCCGGTGGACAACTCGTCAGGTTGAGCGGGTATCCGTTCATCCGGGTCGTCGCTCGGTCGGATTGGGACGGATCCCGTGTGGCGGTGATCTCCGGCGGCGGGGCGGGGCATGAACCAGCACATGCAGGCTTTGTCGGCCCGGGCATGCTGACGGCGGCAGTCTGCGGCGACATCTTTGCCTCTCCATCCGTCGAGGCGGTCCTGGCAGGAATCCTTGCTGTGACCGGACATGCCGGCTGTGTCCTGATCGTCAAGAACTACACCGGCGACAGGCTGAACTTCGGTCTTGCCGCTGAACGGGCTCGGGCCCTCGGCAAGAAAGTCAACATGGTCATCGTCCAAGACGATATCGCCATCCCGGACATCAGCCGTCCTCGCGGCGTCGCTGGAACTCTCTTCGTGCACAAGCTTGCCGGCGCGGTGTCCGAGCGCGGAGGCGACCTGGATGCCGTGACTGCAGCAGCACGCCGGGCGGCCTCCAATGTCATGAGCATCGGCATGTCGCTGGATACCTGCACGGTGCCCGGTTCGCGCAAGGAAAACCGAATCCGCCCGGGAGAGATCGAGCTGGGGCTTGGCATCCACGGCGAAGCCGGCGCTTCGCACATCCCGTATCTTGGCGCACGTCAGGCTATGGCGGATGCTGTTGCAAAGCTCCTCCCAAGAATGAACGGCAGCAGCAGCTACGCAGCGCTCCTGAACAACCTCGGCTCTACGACCGAGCTTGAAATGTCCATCCTTGCCGGAGAGTTGCGGCAGTCCGCCATCGGACCCGCGATTTCCCATATCGTCGGTCCTGCCTCGATGATGACGGCACTGGACATGCACGGCTTTTCGCTGACGCTCTATTCGCTGAACACTGAGGACGAAAAGCTGCTGACCACAGAAACGCCACTGCGTACCTGGCCGGGGCTTAAGCCTTTCACGGCGCCCCGCATCGTGCCGTTGCCTGATGGGTTGGCTCCCCTGCGTCCAACGCCATCCGCCGATCCAGCAACCGAGGCACTCCTCATCCGGTGTTGCAAGGCGCTGATCGCGGCTGAGGCCGATCTGAATGCGCTCGATACAAGAGCGGGAGACGGCGATACCGGAACAACCCTGGCCAGGGCGGCGCGAGCCTTGATCCAAAACATTGGTCTGCTTCCGCTGTCGGACCCCACGCAACTCTGTCGCGCGCTGGGGCAAGAACTCAGCCAGACCATGGGCGGCTCTTCGGGGGTCCTGCTCGCGATCTTCTTCGCTGCCGCAGGGGATGCGGCATCAAGCGGGCACAGCCTGATGGGTGCGCTGAAGGTTGGATTGGCAAGGATGCAGGATGTGGGTGGCGCGCAACCGGGTGACCGAACCATGATCGACGCGCTGCTGCCCGGCCTTGATGCCTTGCCACGGGGGTTGGCCTATGCAGCCCGCGCAGCAAGAGAGGGGGCGAACCGGACGGCCACCATGTCCAGGGCGCATGCTGGAAGAGCCACCTACATCAGCGCGGAACAGCTGCAAGGACATGCCGACCCGGGGGCAGAAGCCGTTGCGAGATTGTTTGAGAGCTTGTGCCAAGTCGGTGTTGAATGAGTTGTTGTTCGCATTGACCAGGCGCTTCAGTAGGCCTTCTTCCAGCCGCAGTTGCAGTGCGTCGGCAGTTGGGAAGCCTAATCCTCACGGGCGCTCGCGCAAGCGTTTGTCGTCCAACACTCTTTCTTCGTCACTTTCACACCAGCCGGCTTGACGCGTGCCTTCGCAGGGCAACGGTTCTGCGTCGGCAGGACATCCTGCGATCGATGATCTTGGCCCCGAGAGCATTTTTAGGCCGCTGCACGAAAGAGCCCGTTCTTCAACGCCAGAGCCCCCACTGCCAGGGTCGAAGGAAGCAGGGGATTGTTTCGCAATTTGAGATGGTTGCAGGTCCCCGCAACCACTTTTGTTATAGCTCACTCACTGTTCCGGTTTAACCGCTGGGGCGGCCCTTTCTGGTAACGTGCAGCCGAGCGACAAACGGTTCGGCCGTGTGCAGCGTTACTAGGCCATCGAGAATGACGCGCGGAGGTCGCCGTCTAATGTTTTGCCGCAAGTTCTGAGAAGGGGCGGCCTAGAACTGGGAGGGCATGCGATTGAATCAAGAAAAAATAGGGCTGTATCCTTTCGAGATATCGACACAACTGCAAAGGACCTGAAAGTCCTCTATCCAAATGATTTGTTTACCGGTGTTCTGGGCGGTAGTCGGCTGAGGCTCCACCTAGCAATTCCACGTTTTTCCGTGTGCGTTGGATCCCGGAGGAGAGAACCAATTGCCTTTCGCACGACGGACGCTTCACAATATTTCTCACGTTGCTGCCGATTTTGCATAGCTTCCAACTGAATGGCACCTAGCCTACGCGAGGATATGCGGCCTGACGCCTGCGGCATGTTCCTGGTGCACTACCCGATCGTGCTCTGGATTCAGTACTGGCTTTTCGACGTCGATTTTCCCGCCATCGTCGAGGCGCTGGTCGCTTTCGTGCTTACCGTGGCCCTAAGCTGGGCTGTGACGGCGGCTTTGCGAAAAATTCCCGGCGCGAAGCACGTCCTGTGAGGGAGGTCAGGGCCGGCCGCTCGGCCGCTTACAGGTTGAGGCAATGCGTAGCCCCTTACACTAAGTTAGCCATCAATGTGACTGGGAGTGCGCGCGGGCGTGAGATATCGCCGACGTTGGTCATCGGATTAGCGAGGCCATTTGCTGCGGAGCATGAGTCTCTCCTGTTGGCACGTTTGAGACATGCCAATCGGCTTGAGAATTGTCTGCTTATCGGGCTGAACCGGAATGTGCGGTTGACGGTCAAAGACGCTGCTATTGGGACGCGATTGACCCATGCCGGACATGAAACCTGATCCGCGCCTGAGACTGGTAGCTGCCATTTGTCACCCACAGGACGGCTCTAGGCTGCTATAGTTCAGGGATTGCGCATGGCACGTCCTCGGCGAGGCCACATGCGAAGGCGCGAGTTCATCAAGTGCTTTGGCGGTGCAGCGGCAGCTTGGCCGCTCGCCGCGCTTGCGCAGCAACCGGACATGTTGAGACGGCTGGCCATAGCCGTTTGCCTGGTCCTGCTCGCATCGCATCCTGCCGTTGCGCGCGATCCGGTGTCCTTGCAGCTCAAATGGAAACACCAGTTCCAGTTTGCCGGCTACTACGCTGCGCTGGAGCAGGGCTTTTACCGTGACGCCGGTCTCGACGTCACCATCCGAGAGGGCGGTCCTGATATCGACGCCACTGAGGCGGTTGCCAGCGGCAAGGCAGATTTCGGCGTCTGCAGTTCCAGCGTCCTGCGCGAATGGGTGATGGGCCACCACCTGGTCGTGCTGGCCGTCATCTTCCAGCAAACCCCGGCCATCATTCTGGTGCCGCGCCGGGCCGACATCAGAAGCGTTTCGGATTTGCGCGGCCGCACGCTGATGGACGCGCCGGGCAGCGATGAAATCGCAGCGATGCTAAAGTACGAAGGGGTCGATTATGCGGCACTGCCGCGCGCCGACCACCGGGGCGACCCGCGCGATCTCCTGGTCGGCATGGCCGACGCGATGGTCGCCTACAGCACCAACGAACCGTTCGTCCTTGAACAGCTCGGCGCCGCGTTCCGCACCTTCTCGCCCGCCGCATACGGTGTCGATTTTTACGGCGACAATCTGTGCACCTCCGAAGCGGAGGTGAAGGCCCACCCGGACCGGGTGGCGGCATTCAGGACGGCGAGCCTGGAAGGCTGGGCCTATGCGCTGGCGCACAAGGAGGCGACGGTCGATCTGATCCTGAAAACCTATTCGGCAAAAAAGAGCCCCGAGGCCCTGCTGTTCGAAGCAGCCCGCACGGATCCGATGGTCCGGCGCGGATCCGGCGATATTGGTCATCAGGATGCTGAGCATTGGCAAAAAATCGCCACGACGTACCACAAGCTCGGGTTGTTGGCTGACGATACGCTGCCCGCGGGACTGATGTGGACCGGAGAGGACGTCCTCGAGGGGCGCTGGCTGATCCCACTATTGCTTGTGCCAGTCGGATTGGCGATTGCGGCGCTGGTCGGGTACCGGAGCCGCCACTCCCTGCAGGGGGCATTGGCCCGGTTGGGAGCGTTTGCGCTCGCCGCCGGGATGGGGCGGCCAAGGCTGAGTTTGGTCATGTCGTTGCTGTTCATCGGCCTCAGCATTCCCGTTCTCATTTTCATCCTGATCTACAACTACAACAAGAATTCGGCCGGTATGGTGTCGATCCTGAACGACGCGGTCGCGCAGACCAGCCGGGCCGGTGTCGAGCGCACCGAGAATTTGATCGATAGTACAGAAACTCCGCTGCGCTTTCTCGCCGAGGTGGCCGCGGCGGATCCCGGCTATTTCCGCACCGAGCAAAGCAATGATCTCTTGTACCGCGCGCTGACTTCGGCGTCGCATATCGACGCCGTCTACGTCAGCTTCGAGGATGGCTATCATCGGGTCGTCACCCGGATCGACGAGGACCGCAGGCGTAGCGACCCTCGTATTCCTGGGGCGGCGAATTGGCACGCGAGCTACATCGATGCGATCACCTTTGCGCTCTCGCGGGTACGGCATCGTAAATTTTTTGACGTCTGGCCGCATTTGATCGGCGGCCGCGATGTTGCAACCGACCTCGACATCAGGACTTTACCCGGTTACCAGGTGGCCAAGACAACGCGGACGCTCGCGGTGACCGAGCCGGCAATCAATCCCGACACCGGTTTCCCTATTCTCTCCCTGCGCGTTCCAATATTCCGTGGTGTCGATTTCATCGGCTGCGCGTCGGCCAACATCACCATGGACGTGCTGTCGCGCTTCCTCGATAAGCACCGCGCCAGCGCACGCAGCACCACCCTGATCGCCGACCGCAACAATGGCAAGATTATCGCCTTCCCGAATATGCAAAAGAGCGTGCGCGTCGAGAATGACAAGCTCAAGATCGCGACCCTGGCCGATATCGACGATCCGGATGTGCGCGAGGCATATCGCCAGCACGCCAGCGCCGATACCGACGATTTCGTGTTCCTATCCCCGACCAATGGAGAGGATCTGATCGCGGCGTTCGCCAATTTCCCCGATAGTTTCGGCCGGTCCTGGCAGGTGATCACAGTAACGCCGATCGATGATTTCGTGGGCACGTTGAAGGCGACCAATCGGTTGATCATGGTGGTCATCATCATCCTCACCATGATCGAGCTGTTCTTCATCTATATCGCGTCCACCCGGCTGTCGCGGCCTGTCGAGAACGTGGCGGAGCAATTGCAGGCGATCGAAGGCCTGCGATTCGACGTGCCGGCGGCGCGGCCATCCAATATTCGGGAGATCGCTAGGCTCGAATCCGCGGCTTCACTGCTTCGCAACTCGCTGCAATCGTTCTCGTCGTTTGTGCCGCTGGATATCGTCCGCCAGCTCATCAAGTCGGGCATTCCGCTGACGCTCGGCGTCGAACCGCGATTCCTCACCGTGTTCTTTTCCGACCTCGAAAGTTTTTCCACGCACTCCGAAACCTTGGCGCCGGACGATTTGCTGGTGCAGATCTCGACCTATCTCGAGCAGGTTTCCGCCGCGATCGCGCAAGAAGGCGGGACCGTCGACAAATTCATCGGCGATGGCGTCATGGCGTTCTGGAATGCCCCGGTCCAATGCCCCGACCACGTGTTGCGCGCCTGCGCCGGCGCGTTGCGGGCGGCACGGCGCATGGAGCGCGTCAACGATAGCTGGGAAGCGGAAGGACGGCCACGAATCCGTATCAGGGTCGGGCTCAATTGCGCTACCGTCCTGGTCGGCAATGTCGGCTCTTCGGCCCGGCTGAGCTACACCGCCCTGGGAGACGGCGTGAACGTCGCCGCCCGCCTCGAAGGCATCAACAAACTGTTTGGCACCACCATCTGCATCAGCGACAGCATCTACGACCAGGCGAAGGCCGACATACTCGCGCGGCCGATCAAGCGGGTTCAGGTAAAGGGCCGCAAGACCGAGTTTATGATCTATGAATTGCTCGCTATTCGCGCCGGTGACGATCCGGACCTGAAGGTCCGCGATCGAGATGAGCAACTGAGCGCGATGACCTGGCAGGCCTCGCAAAAGTTTGAGACTGGCAATTTTCCTGCAGCAGAGCGTGCCTATCGTGACATCCTGAGCGAGTTTCCCGAGGATTCCCTGGCGAAGTTCATGATGGCGCAATGCGCCGGAATACGACGATCAGATCTTGCCGTCGTTGCCCCCCGTGACGACAGCTGAGCCATAAAAAACTGCAGCTGCCTGTATTTCGAACCGGTCCATCAAGCGGAGAACGAAACGATCGCGCCAATCAACGAACCGCTTTAGCAGAGGAGAAGGTAAGGCCGTCGCAGTTGGCGGTTTCTTTTATCACGGTGGCTGTTGGCACTTTTCGGACATGGAGCAATGTCCGACTTGAGTCCGTTGTGCGCACCCAAGCGGACTCCGTCGACTGCTACAGATTTATGGGTTCACGCCCTAGCAACTGCGCGCGGCGAAGAGTATGGCGCGTCTCTGGTAGGCTCCAGGTAAGGTGGCCAAAACGCCGTCGCGGCTGCAGTCGACCGCGACAACTCGTCGATTCAGGAGATTGATACGACCTCCGTTTCGATCCATTTTGCGAGAATCGATCGTGTGCGGCTATGCGAAAACGGCAAACATAAGTGGCGAGCTGTGGCGTCCAAGGCACTATCTCAACCCCGCGACGGGGCATGAATTTTCCGGAGTGGCCGGCTTCACTTACAATTTCAAGAACACGGATACGCAACATCAGAGCGGAATTGATTTCTATTTTGACTGGGGTGCGTCGCAGCTCCTCTCAAAGCAGTATTTTGTGGGCCTCGTCGGCTACGCTTATCAGCAGGTGACTGCCGATTCCGGTCAACACCCGATTCTGGGACCTTTCGAATCCCGGGTGATCGGCATCGGCCCCCAAGTGGGCTACATTTTCCCGATCGGAAAGATGCAAGGATATTTGAACTTGAAAGGCTACGGTGAATTCGATGCGGCAAACCGGCCCTCGGGTTGGAATACCTGGCTGACGTTCGCGATTTCCGAGGCACCGCCTGAAAGCACCGTGACGCCGACCCGGCACATGGTGACGAAATGAGTATCGTGTTGACTGATTGACCATGCGCCGCGCTGGCGAACCAGCGTGAGTTTGTGGGAGGTGAGCGCCGTGCCGGAAACTGCGACAGCCAGGTTGCTGCAAAACGAATTTCGCGGCGGCAACGCATGAAGCACATTGCAGGTAGCCGACGGTGGTGGATTGTTCTTGCGGGCGTGCTCATCGCATACCTGATGCTGGCCTATATCATCCTGCCCGCCCTGTGGAGCCATCTCGAACATGAGCCGGGCCTCGCTTCCGTGCCCATGGTAACGCGTACCGCTGACGGTATTCCGGGAGACGCGCTCAATGTCGGGCTTGTCGGCAGCAAGGAAGATGTTCTCCGCGCCATGCATGCGGCCGGCTGGTTTCCGGCCGACCCGATTACGTTGCGCACGAGCATCGACATCGTCGGCAGCGTGGTGCTTGACCGGCCATACCACGATGCGCCGGTCAGCCCACTCTATTACGATGGAAAAAAGGAGCTGTTCGCGTTCGAAAAGCCGGACGGCAGAAGCGCCGACAAGCGACATCACGTCCGCTTTTGGCAGGTCCTGGAAAAGGGAACGGACGGCCGTCCGGTCTGGCTTGGTTCAATTACGTTCGACCGCGGGGTGGGCCTCAGCCGCGATACGGGGCAGGTCACCCATCACATTGCGCCCGACATTGATGCCGAGCGCGATCTCCTGATGCACGATCTGCGCGAAGCGGGAATGGTTCAGGCTTTCTTCAAGATTTCCGGAACGGGTCCGACACTATTTGGCCGAAACGGCGAAGGCGATCCGTACTGTACGGATGGCGAAATCGACGTCGCCAGTCTAGTCATCGACGGCGTCAAGCGAACAGAGGCACCGGTGACACTACCGCCGCCCCCGCTTATCGCGCTGAAGGATGAAGTGTGGCACGGCGTCAGGAGTGCGGTCAGCCAATAATCGTCACGATGTGTGTCGAGCTTTATCGTTTCAAGCGTGCGCGAAGATCGTCGGTCAATCGGGTCAAATCACGATCATTCGGGGTAAGGCGAGAGAGCTGCTCGGCGTATTCGAGGGCGGCATTGATATCTCCGACATCGCGGTTGAACGTGACGAGGGCCAAAATGGTTTCGCGATCGTCCGGATGCCGGGCCAGGTTTTCCTTCAGGACCTTCATCGATTCGTCGATCCGGCCCGACGAATGCAGCGCGATGGCATAGACATAGCCGTATCGGGAACGATCAGGTTCAAGCTCGGCCGCCGTGCGGAATTCAGCGAGGGCGTCATCAGGCCGTTTTTGTCGGGTCAGGGTTAGCCCGAGCACATGGTGCAAGCCGGCGTCCTGGCGTGAAGACGCAATCGCCGTCCTCAGCAAGGTCTCCGCGTCGCCATCCCGGCCAAGCCGCCGATACAAATCCGCCAGATTGATCGCGGCAAGCGCATATTGCGGGCTGAGCCGCAGTCCCGCCTTGTATTCGTTCTCGGCCTCGGCGGTAAGCCCGCGAAGCGCATAGAAGTTTCCGAGCGTCGAGCGGGCTTCGGGCCGATCGGCGTTGAATCGCTGCGCCGCGATAAATTCGGCTGCCGCGCGTTCGAAAGCTTCGCGGTCGGTCGCAGGCTGGTTGGCTACCGGCATGGCGGCCAGCACCGATGCCGCTCTGATGCGAACGCCGCGGCTGGGATCGGAGAAAAGCGGCGAGACAAGGGGCCAGATCCGATTGCCTGGAAGACCATCAAGCATGTCGAGCGCCGCAATTCTCACCATCGGATCGACATCCGCCAGGCCCTTGCGAGCCAGTTCGATGTTGGCGGGCGAAACCCGCGAATGGAGTTCGCTCAGGGCGCTCGCCCGCGCGATCGCCGGCGTTGTCGGGCTGGCGGCGACCACCGCCAGCAGCGCCGCCGCATCCGAACGGTCGCTCCAGGAAGCATGGAACGCCTCAGCGTAGGTCTGGAAGCCTTTCCGCGCCGGTCCGTGCCACTGCTCGATCGTGTCGGCTGCCCATTGCGGGGATCTGTCGGCATGACAGCTGTTGCAGGCATTCGGGGTGCCAAGCTTCACCGACAGATCCGCCCTGGGAATTCGAAGGCTGTGGTCGTGTCGCTTGTCGATCACCATGTATGTGCTGACGGGCATATGGCATGACGCGCAGGTCACCGTCGGCGTCACGCCTTCGTGGCGGGTGTGTGAGACAACTTCATATTTGTCGGCGGCGTGACATTGCAAGCAAACGCCGTCGCCTGAAGCACGGAGCTTGGCGGAGTGCGGTTCGTGACAATCGCTGCAGGTAACACCGGCTGCGAACATCTTGCTCTGCTTGAACGAGCCGTAGTTGTAGACCTCGCCGAGCATCTGCCCGTCTGCATGGTAAAGCCCGCGAGCGAGGGTGGAGACCATGTGAGTATCCGACAACGGCTGTCCCGGGATCCAGTCTTCCGAAAATTCCCCGCGTCGCGCATGGCACAACCCGCAGGTCTCAACTTCCCTGCGCGTAACCGCAGGGGCGACACTGCGCTGTGGATTGCCGGTTTTGGGGTCGTGTTGCCACGTGACGCCATCACGTTCATTCAAGAAGACCGCAAGCCCTTTCAACGGGTCCTCATTTCGCCCGAACGGCCACCAGCTATGCTGGCCATGCGCCCAGTCGACGTGACGTGAGCCTTTGCCGTGGCAGGCTTCGCAGCCAACGCTGATTTCCGTCCACGTCGTGTGGAAGCGATCATTGGCCGCATCGTAGTTTTTCTGCACGCCGGTCGAATGGCATTCGGCGCACATGAAGTTCCAGTTTTGATTGAGCTTGGTCCAGTGCAGAATGTCGTCGTGTTTGATTTCTTCGTTGGGATAGAGATGAAACCAGCGTTCGCCGCCCTGGTCCTTCGGTCGGCTGTCCCAGGCGACTGAAAGCGCCTGTATCCGGCCGTCGGGAAATTCGATCAGATATTGCTGCAAAGGTTCTACACCGAACGTGTACTTCACCTCAAAGGTCGCAAGCTTGCCGTCGCGCCCATCCGTCTCGACGAAGAACTTGTTGTCCTTTTTGAAGAAGCGCGTATGGACGCCGAAATAGTCGAAGCCTGCGTCGTCAAAATTTCCAAGTATGGTAGCGGCACTGGCGTGCTGCATGGCATGCTTGTGCTGGGAGTCTTTCCACAACGCCGTTTCGGTTTGGTGGCATCCGGCGCAGGCTTCGCTGCCGACAAAGGCGGGGGCAGGGGCGGCGCTGCTGGTACGCAGCGCTCCAGGCAAGGCGAATTCGCCCTCGGCGACCAACAGCCAGGCCAGACCACCCATCGCGACGACGATGACTGCCGTCAGCATGGCTATCCGCGGCATCGACCTCCACGAGCGAAGGGGTAAGGCGCTGGTACCGTCGCTCCGAGCGTCTGCCGCGATTCCAACCGGTTTCGAGGTCGCGGCGCGCTTCGATAGCTTGTCGCTCCTGTCAGCCCGGCCCTTGTTGCGCGCCACTGTTTCTATCCGCAAATTGCTGAGCTGCTCAACGGAAGGTTGGTCGAAGCAGCCCATTCGGGCTATGCACTTTCGGCAAATCTCCAAGGTCCTGGCGACGCGTCAGGACATCGCAATCCATCGATCGGGAGTGTTCATCTGCTAATTTGTTCGACGGAGGATTTCTGAGCTTCTCCACGGCTTGCTCGACCGTGAGCGAGCCGGGTCCGGCGACGAGATCGCGCTGGTCGTCGCCATCGAGGTGAACCCTGAAATTCTTGTCCACCGCATCATAGTCCTGCAACAACCTGTTCTTGATATCGGGTTCGCCGGCAGCGGCGATAGTGCTTCTTCGAAACGAACCATGACAGCGGCGTGATGGTGTATTGCTTTGGGATTGTCGTCCGTTTCATTGGCGGCGAGGCAAGAAGCGGAAGTGCGCATGCGCAGCGGCGGATCGCGCCAACGACCCGCCGCTACCGGCGCTGCGTGCCGCGACTAGCCGCCGCCGCCCTTGACTCGTGGCGGATTCTTCATATCCAGCAGCGGCACAGGGTTGTTGGGCTCCTGGAGGTTGGGCCTCCAGTCGTTCGAGGCTCCTCCGGGCGTCCGCTTGATGCTCGGATACTCAACAATCGACTTGTTGAACTCCATCACGACAGGAACAATCAGTGCCAAGATCCAGCCGTTGTCCTGCCCCGCATACTTGCCGGGCGAGGTCTGGGCCAGGCGCGCGGCGACCGCGCCATTGAAGACCATGTCGTATTTCTCGAACGGGTCCATGGTGAGATTGTAGACCGCGCCGATTGAGCCGAGGTTTTGCTCGGAACCGAGCCAGGTGTCCTTAGCCGTCCACAGGTATTTCCACGCGATGCTCAGATCTGGATTGCTTGGATCACCGCCGACGTCCACGCGCGCTCCCATGAAATTTTCGCCATCGACGTAGATCCACGATCTCCGGGCAGAATGCTTTGCCTGGCCGAGGATGTAAGCACTGTTGTCGATGCTGTCGAAGTAGATCGGCTTGCCGTTATTGTCTGTCCACGCGCCCTGTGGCGGCGGGGTGAGCCCGACCATCTTGGCCAGCGTCGACCAGCAGTCGATATGCGACATCATTTCGTCGTACCTCGCGCCGGCAGGGACGTGTGCGGGCCACCACATCAAGCCCGGCACGCGCCACCCGCCTTCAAACGCTGTACCTTTTTCGCCACGGAACGGCGTGGTGCCAGCGTCAGGATAGGCGTCCTGCCAAGCACCGTTGTCCGCCGTCACGATGACGATTGTGTCGGGTGCCTCCGCGCGAATGGCATCCATGATCCGGCCAATGTCGTCATCAAGCTCCAAGAGCGCATCCGAGTAGTCGCCAAGACGCGACTTCCCAGCGAACTTTGCCGCGGGATTGGTCGGGTTGTGCATCTTCATAAAGTTGACGTCCATGAAGAATGGCTTGGCGTCTCTCGCGTGCTTCTTGATGTAGTCAATGGCGGAGTCGGCTTGCCGAGTATCGAAAGTCGTCAGATAGTCATAGGTGATTTCCGAAACTTTCTTCGCTGGTTGACCGGCAACTCCCTCCCATTCGTACATGTTCACGACGTCGAAATAGGCATTCTTGAACTCTGGATTGTACGAGGGGAACCACGGATGGAAGTACCGAGAGGTGTCGCTATAGGTGTAGACGCCCGGATAGTATGCGGCAAACTCCTTCATCTCGTCGAAGCCGTGCTCGATCGGGTAGGCCGCAGCCTTGTCGCCGAGATGCCATTTGCCGGAAAAATACGTCGAATAGCCGTTCTTCTGGAAGAATTCGGCGATGGTGGGCGTTTCCTTCTTCAGCGCATTTTCGTCACCCGGGGCCACCACGATCGAGAGCGCGGATCGAATCGGGATGCGCCCAGTTATGAACGAGGCGCGGCCCGCCGTGCAGCTCGCCTGACCGTACCAGTTAGTGAACACCGCGCCTTCCTTGGCGATCCGGTCGATGTTCGGAGTCGGGTGGCCGAGGGCCGCGCCGCCTCCTGAATAGGCACCGAAGTCGTTCCATCCGGTGTCATCGGTCATGAGCATGACGATGTTGGGCTTCTTCTGCGCGGCCGCCGGAACGCTTGCCACCATCAAGGCGGCGAACGATGCCAACAGGCTGGTCCAGGTGCTTCTCCCTATCCGTTTACTGATCTTCATGATTCCAGATCCTCCGTTGCGAGTTCTGACCGGTAATGGGCAGCGTTTTCGGATTGCCTATGCGGAGCGCGGCAAGAGGTCGTGGCTCTTCGCCGCCGGCCACCACCAGGCCGTCCGCTCCGTTGTCGATCCGGCGATTTTCCAGTGGTTGCTCTGCATGCGCTATGCGCTTTCGGCAACTTGCGCCTATGTTTGCGGATCACGTTGCAGTGTGGCTGACGGCGATTCACCGAAGGTGGTGCGGTACGTCACCGCAAAGCGCCCAAGCTCAAGGAAGCGATGACTTCGGGCGACCTCCGCGACGCTCGCTGTGGCAGGATCGGCACGCCGCAGCGCCGAGCGAGCTTGGTTCAATCGTTGCAACAAGAGATAGCGCGTGGGGCTTACGCCGAGGAAGTCGGCGCAACACATCCGTAGCGTTCGTGCCGGCACGCCGAGTTCCGCACAAAGCGCGGGCATGCTGAGTTTTTGGTCAATGTGTTTGTCTAGCGCTTCTTCGAAACGAACCATGACAGCGGCGTGATGGTGTCTTGTTTTGGCATTGCCGTACGTCTCGTTGGCGACCAGGCAATTGATGATCGCGTGAAGCATTTCCTGCTCCAGCGCTCTTGCGACCTCCGGGCGCTCGATCAATTTTTGTCTGGCTTCCGCAAGATGGCAGGCCTGCGCAAAAAGGCGCTGGAATCTTGATATCTCCGCGCGCGCAGGGCGGAGTATTCTGCTTGCTTGCGGCGGCGCGATCGCCTGGCCGGTCAATGCCTTGCCGCAACTCGCGAATTGCTCGGGCGATAGCGATATCAACCCCCATTGGCATGCTTCGTTAGATCGTTGATGCGTGCGCTGGCCGCGACCGTGCAAAACGATGTCGTCGTTTCGCAACGCAAATCCGTCGGAGATCAGAGATACCGTACCGACCGGAAACGAGAGGAACATCTGCTCGGGGGGCAGTGAGATATAAGCAATGCGCGGGAGGCTTTCGCAACACCGATAGATTTCCAGATCTGTCAACTTCAGCCGTGTCAGCCGTGCTTTGAAATCTCCGGCACCCGTTATCGTGAGATTGACACGTGCATCGCCGAATCCGGCGGCGTAACCATCAGGATCGCTGAACGAAAGTGTGCCGTTTTCTGCCATATGCCCCGTCCCGTCGGACCGGCGGACAGTTCTTGCGACTTGTTGAAGCTATTGGTCTCACCGCGGCAGGCAGCATCAAGCAATTGGCCGCTTTCGACTATGCGGGTTCGGAAGATCGACAGGTGGCGGGGGCGTCCGACGAATATGCAATTCCGGCAAGACGGCAGGCGATCTTGACCTTGTGCCGCTATCAATTGAAAGACTGCCTGACAGCCCGGATACCGTATTCCGAGTCGGGCCGACGATAATCCGGGAAGCGCGGCCGCAGCCGCTATGCAATAATGGCAAGGACGGCGAGTCTGTTGAGGATATTTGCCGAGGCACGAGGGCGCCCGGCGCTGAAATTCTGCTGACGCTGCTGATCCGCGCCGACGAGGTGATCGAATAGGTCCTCTGCAAGCGCTATCGAAGTCGTTCCACTTGCGCCTCCATGTCAGGAAAGCGGCTTATCCGATATGTCGCGTTGCTACATTTGAGAACCCAGACTTCGTGATCCGGCTTCGATCGCTTCGCGTCCCTCACAGCGCTGAGTGGTTTGTCACAGGAAACGCCTTGCATGCGAATCTGTGCAGCCAGCATGTCCTTCGGCGTTTCGCCCGCGGCCTGTGCAGGCGATCCGATCAGGCCACCGGCAACAATCAGAATGGAAACGATGGAGAGGAAGCTCACGCTAGGAGCCAGAAGAACAGGAGTCAAAACAGCAAGGCTCTGGAGATGTTGACGGGCTTTCATGGGACGCCTCCAACGTCAGACGATTTCGAACAAAGCGTCTTCGAACGAAGAATGCCGTGCGCTTTCCGGACTGGCGCAACGACGATACTTGTTTGTTCAGCTTCTTTGCGAGCTGTTGGCCCTGGTATGAGCGTGCATGCCGGTGGCAAGACAACGATCGCGTTCTTCCGCCATTGGCTCGCGGGCACCGTGCTTCTGGAAATGTATGAAGGTGACATCCGTCTTGTCATCGATCACGGTGCCTCGGGAGCACCGGTCATCGATTGCGGCGGTCGCGTTGCGGCGGCTATCAGCAACGTGTTTACTTAAAGTTTGGAGTGGGCATCCCGCCGAATACGAATTTCGACGGCTTGGGGAACCTCCAACGTTGTCTCGGTGCCGGTTCACGGACTGAAGGACCTTCCTCAGCTCCGCTAGGGGCCGAAAGCTCGCGCTACACTCTCTTTAGCCATACTGTATCACGACTAGGAATTGTTTAGGGCGACCGCGAGCAGCTACCCTATCGGGCTGCGCCAGGTTGAGTAGGTGGGCCAGGATAATCAGATCGCAGGTTGTTCGGGTCATTTCGGTCGAACAAATCCTGCCTGAATGCGAAAGGGATCTTGCCGCTACCAGCTGGTGCTGGAATTTTCCACGCATCCTGAGCTGGCGCATGCGTCGTACGCGTTGCCTGCGCCGATGCGGATACGGTCATTGCCAAGGCCGCTGCGGCGACGGCAAGGACGCAGAACGGTTTAAGGAACATGGCAACCCCTCCATAGGGTGCGGGCGGCCGTCGACAAGCTTTGCCAAGTTCAAGCCAAGCCAAGTTATGTCAACTTCGCAGCCACTGACTATGCAGATTCGGCGGCTCTCAACGGCAAAGCCGCAGGTGGTCTGCGAGTTCGAGCGGGGCTCGCTCCATGTGGTCGGCTATGTGGAGCGTGCGCAGTTCTAACATTAACGCGGATCCTGGACGAACAACCGATTTACAGGGTTCTTCAAACGCCATTGATAGCCTCGCACAAGGCCGGCAACCATTCGCCAGTGAGCCTTAGACGCGCCGTCAGTGGAACGACCAAGCATTGGTATCGAGTGGTGATGTACGATTGAGATAGATTGCGGTTTGCTGCTGGGGCCGGCGCAAGGTCTCCGAGGGACACTCCCCAAAAAGCTGCCTGTAAACAACCGAAAAACGGCCAAGCTCCCAGAAGCCGTGGTCGGTGACAAGGCGGGTGACGGTTGTATCGCGGACATCTGCTTTCAACAGCGCTCGTCGCACGAGATGCAGTCGGCGCAAAGTCAGATAACGGATCGGTCCCATACCGAGATGCTCTTTGCAGGAAGCCCGGAGTGTTCGTTCCGCAACCGCGATGCCTGCGCAAATTTCGGTCAGATAGAGCGGCCGGTCACGATTTGCCGCCAAGAATTCCCCGAACAGCCGCATAATGACATCGTGGCGCCATGCACCCTTTGTCATTTCAGCGCCGGCGCCTTCGGCGAGGCACCGTACCATCGCGTGGATTAGCTGCTGTTCCAGCGCGCGACGTACCCCCGGTTGCTCGAGTATGTCCGGCGTATCATGGGCGAGCTGTCCGACACTTCTGTGCAGGCTCAGGAGTCGGTGCATCAGCGCAGCGGGTGGGCGGATAACCGGCTTCTGCGACATCTTTGGTAGCTCACGACCGATTATGGCCTTGGCAGCAATAACCAGCCCATCAAGCGGAAGAGACAGCGTGCCATAACGGAAGTTAGCTTCAGATCGTTGGTGTACGACATCGGATCTGTTCAAGACGATGTCACCGGGGAGGACCTCCAAGCCGCAGTGCAGCAACGGCGCTGAATCAGGTTCGGTAAGAAAGCCAATCGATCTACGACCGCGCTTCACAGCGACCGTACTAATCTCTGGGAGGGATATGTGAACTCGATGCATCAAGAGCCCGTTCATGCCAATTTGCGTAATCTTGGCATGAAAATTTCCCTTCGTTGTGGGAAATAGCTCGACATCGGCAGTCCCAATAGCCGCTTCGCAGGCCAGCGGATCCGCAAAGCTTAAAACTCTACGCAAGAACACTGCCGTCTCCTCCAGTACAGAATCAAAATCAGACCTGAAGTGCTAATTGAATGCTCAATCCCTTCGTCCGCCCGGTTCGAATGTGTCTCGATGGCTTATCGCCCGCGCTTCAGCACGTCTTGCGCAGAAGCAGACACATAGCTGCCGCCATCAAGAACGGCTTGAACCGCATTCGCCAATTCATCGCCGGCGTCGGCCTTGACCACGTATCCGCGTGCTCCTTGTGCCATGGCTTGTCTGATAACGGCCGGCTCGACCCGAACTGAAACGAAAATAATGCGAGCTTCGGGATGCGCGGCGAGGATGTCCCGGGCCGCTGCCAGTCCGCTGTTGCCTGGCATGGTGATGTCAGTGATGACGATGTCAGGCATCTCTAACCCAACAGCCACCATCAACGATTGTGCATCCTGTACGACCTGAACGTCGCAATCGGAGCTGATCAGCGCGCGGAGTTGCTGAGCCATCGCAGGATGATCCTCGGCCAGGACGACGCGTATCCGTGTCACATAGCTGTCTTTCTCAAACGATGGTCAGCCAACTCGGTTACCCTTGTCGCATTTGCACTCCCTTAGTCTCCCTCTTGGGTGTGGTTCAGAGTACGACTGCAATGGCCTGCGCTGACACCATCAGGGCCGCTGCGGTGTAGAAGACGACGCAAACGCTCACGGAAGGGGTGGGAAAGGTAATGGCTCTTGACATTGAGCACCCTCTGCGTCCGCCAGCGAGTGATTATAGGGGACCGTGGTGGCCCCTACGGCCGCGCGATGAGACTACGCGCGCAACTAATCAGTGCATCGGGGAAGGCCCCGGTCTGTCAGGCGTGGGAATCACGGGGGCCACCAACCGGATTTCCCCGATGTCGGACTACTCGGAAACGAGCCCCAGCTTGAGAGCAAGTTTTATGAGATCGGCAGTGCTATTCGCGTCGAGGGTATGGAGCAATTGCGACTTGTGGTCTTCAACAGTCCTTATGGAGATGTGCAGCTCCGCCGCAATTGCCTTCATGCGCTTGCCTTGCGCAATGAGTTGAAGGACCTCTCGCTGGCGCTGCGTCAAGTGGCTTGCTTCCTTACCCTCGGGCTGCGAAATTGCCCGTAGAACGTCTTTGGTGACGTGCGGAGTCAGATATACGCGGCCGGCCATGACAGCCCGGATCGCTTCAAAAAGCTCCTCGCCTGCTGCGGCTTTGAGAAGATATCCGCTCGCGCCTGCGCGCAGCGCTTCCGCGGCGACTTGCGGCTCAGTATGGACTGTCAAAAATATGAAGCGGGACCGCGAGCCCGCCGCTTTGAGCTCGCGCATGGCGTCGAGGCCGCTCAGTACAGGCATCGTAATATCTGATACAACGATGTCAGGCTGAAGTCGCCGCACAGCATCGACGAGTTGTCGACCATCCGTAACTTGCGCTATCAAATCGGCCACATCGCCGATCAAACGACCGAGTCCTTCGGCAACCATCAGATGGTCGTCCGCGAGAATAATCTGAGGTCTCAATGTCTGTCTCCCGGTCCGTCTTCCGTCGGGATGGTCACGGTAGCGACTGTGCCTGCATTGGGCGACGACGTCACCTCAAGACGGCCTCCCAGCATTCTGACGCGTTCACGCATGCTCAGAAGACCTATCCCACGTTGGTCGATCGCGCCGTTCGTTTTGAACCCAAGCCCGTCGTCGGATATGCTCATCACAACATGACCGTTGAAGCGCGCGAGCGAGATGCGCCCTGTCTTGGCATGGGCATGCTTGGCGATGTTGCGAAGCGCTTCCTGTGCGACCCGGTAAAGACAGAGTTTGACGTCGTCCTTGACTTCCAACCATCGATCAGGCACTTCGAGCCACATCTGAGTGCCTGACGTGGCGCTTATTTCATCGCATCGCTCGCGCAAAGCCTCAGGCAATGCAACGTGATCGAGCACGCCTTGATGCAACTCGTGCGACAAGTCTCGCAAGTCTCCGGCCAGATTTACCGTCTGCTGCTGAAGCCGGGACAATTCGCGCCTTACGGCCTCCTCAGAATCCGGCACGCGGCCCTTCAGACCGCTTAGTCCGATGGAGAGCGATGCAACGCGCTGCCCGACGTCATCGTGCAGTTCCCTAGCGATACGGGCCCGTTCCTCCTCCTGTGCGTTGATGAGTCGCCCGGCCAGTTGCCGAACTTGTTCGTAGCTAAAGCGAAGGGCGCTCTCCTTGCTTCGAAGGTCGATCTCCGCCGCTTGGCGGCGGGCTCGTTGCAGGAAAAGACCCACAATAAGGAGGGCTTGAAATAGAATAAAGGAAACCGCTCCGATCAGATACCAGCGATATTGCTCCAATATGGTGGGCTCCCGGTACCCAACCACGCTGCCGGCGGGCAATCGGTTCTCACTTATGTCCCATCTCTGCAGTTCCCTCCAGTCGTACATTGGTGCCCCGAACACCACAGGGGGAGGCTTTATGCCGCCGGGCGCCTCCCCCCCCAAGATACGCAGGGCTGCCGCCGCCGCCTCCTGGCCGAGAAACTGTGTTTGCATCAAAGGGCCGCCGACAATGCCTCGGCCCAGCTCGTAATCGCCCATGCCGAAAATGGGGACGGCGGCAACTTCGCGCATTTTTTCGAGCGCGCGGTCTTGCGAGTAAGGGACGCCTGCTGCGTCTTCCGAGAGTAGGAACCAAAAGATCGCAGAGGACGGCGGCATCGCAGCAGCGCGGTCGAGCATTTCGCTGAACGTCAAATCATTTAACCATTCAATTTTCACTCGATCGGCTAGTCGCTGAAAATCACGTTGAAGTTCGGTGGTCCAGTATCTTTCAACGGGCGAATCTCCAACAACGACGGCGATATCTGTTGTTTCAGGTCGTAGGCGCAGAACGTTCTCAAGATAGGCGGGAAGGTCGAGGTCCAGCAGAACGCCCGTATCTCTTTCGGTCAGAGTAGCGTCGGGTATGCGACGCGTGTCCGCTCCAACGATTAGCATCGGCGTCATCGGAAACAGCTCCTGCCGATGGCGCTGCATGAAGAATGCAGCCGGCGCTCCTACTGGCACGATCAGGTCGGGCCTATGTCCCGAAAGGAGAGTTCGAATATATTCAATGAACGGAGCCTCGTCCTCGGGACTGCGAATCTTCTTCGCAGTGTCCAGCGAGACCTCGAAGAGATCGATCGGATCTGAGGATGTCTTGATCAGCTCCGCACGGAAGCTTCCGGCCATGTCGCTCCACGGCGAGAAGGGATGACCGAACGCGTGCAACAGCAACACGCGCCGCGGCTCGGAAGCCAAAGCGTGGTTACTCAGTCCGAACATTAGAAGGAGGAGGCCCGCCACGGCGGCTCCCACGCGTCTCATCCTTTGTAATCCTCTCGCGATACTGCCGGGTACTAGGGAACTCGGGTCACAGCAGGATCGGGATGGATTGCGCCGTTTTAGTCGAGGACTTGCTCTTGAACTTGGGGCGACGAACGTCAGGAGAAGGCGCTTCGGATCGCAAAAGTGGAGCTTAGTAGTAATGGCTGCAACTGAATTCCCAGTTGTATTTTAGTTTTCCCAATACTTCTGATCAATGTATTTATTTCGACAATGGCATGTTGCATCGCAACATCGCGCGCGATGTCAACGGACTACCGTTGTCCCTAATTACGCCGTCAAGATCTTCGAGCGCAAGCGCGAGCTGATCCGGATCGAGGCGCTCGGAGCGGCGGCCGAACTGCGTGCGCTGCAATTGCTTGATAAGCGATTTGAGGCGCTCAATCGCGCTGTTGCGATGTTCGATTCCG
This sequence comes from Bradyrhizobium sp. Pha-3, assembly GCF_042258615.1. Lineage (GTDB taxonomy): Bacteria > Pseudomonadota > Alphaproteobacteria > Rhizobiales > Xanthobacteraceae > Bradyrhizobium. The sequence continues at coordinate 2,981,596 of NZ_CP170152.1, forward strand.
CCGACAATATCGCGAACCGTGCGATGCAGAAGTGCTGTATCTGTCGGAGATCGTCGAGGTCGAGCTGTATGTCCGAGTCTTGTCGAACACGCTGATTCGAAGAAGCAGCTTCACCTTATTTCATCGGGATTTTGGCGGTTAAGCCGGCAAGAGCTGGCTTCCACACACGTTCTGGCGCGCGCCAGTCGATGCCCTCGATCAGCATCGCAAGTTGTGCCGGTGTCAGCCTGATCGAACCGTCGTAACCTGGCATCACCGGCCAAACGAAGCGCCCCTGGTCGATCCGTTGCCGATCTGTTGGAAACGGAACTGCCGCGCCTAGCCTACCAAAACGGCGAGCGTATCGAAGCTCCTGCCGAACACCTAAGGCAGATGTGCGGCTTTACGCGCAGCTGCAATCCAGTCCGTGACATCGTCCGAGTTCAAGATCGCAACTTCCCAAGCACTCTTGGCGGCCGCCAACCGCGCGCCGAACTCGCCGAACGCGAGTTGACCGCCTTTGCCGCATGCATGATCGATCTCGAGTTGGATCTTGAGAAATTCCTCGGCCGCCTTGCGCACCTTGCCGATAGCATGCAATCGCTCCGAGATCGACCGGTCGCGTTGGGTCGTCTTCGGCGCTGCCTTTTTTGGGGCCGGCTTGCGCTTCTTCGCGGACTTGGCGGCCTTCTTCGTCTTCTTGACCACCGACCTCTCCTAACGTTCGGCCGGCCAGGCTACAGGTCACTTTTCAGCGGGCAACCTACGGATGGTGCGGTTCGCCCGCGCATGCCGGCCTCGGGCCTCCAAGGGGCCGCACTTGCCATTTACATCGGCGGAGGGTTGTGTCCGCCGAGAGTGCAGGGGCACGCTTGAGAATAGGTGGAAATCCGACGCAGCAAGCGCAACACAATGAAATCGGAAATTTTCAACTAACCCACTGATATCATTGCCGCGCCATGGCCGCTGAAGATGCGCACTATTGTTTCGCCGTCGCGCTATGATGCTCGAGCCCATTGCGGCAGGACGCACGGAGGTTAGCTGGCAACTTTGATTGTGCTGTTCACGGACTTCGGGTTGCTCGGCCCGTATGTGGGTCAGATGAAGGCGGTGCTGGACCAGATGGCGCCGGGCACATCCATTATTGACCTGTTTGCTGATGCGCCGGTTGGTAATCCCAAGGCTTCGGCCTACCTGCTGGCGGCCTATGCCGCATGATTTCCGGCGGGTACCGTTTTTCTTGGCGTGGTCGATCCCGGCGTCGGCGGGGCACGCCCGCCTGTCATCGTCGAGGCCGACGGCCGCTGGTATGTCGGCCCGGGCAACGGATTGTTCGAACTGGTCCAGCGCCGTGCCGGACAGACGCGGAGCTGGCACATCGACTGGAAGCCGGAGCGCCTCTCGGCCAGTCTTCACGGTCGCGATCTCTTCGCACCGGTTGCAGCCAGGCTGGCGCGCGGGGAGCCGCCTCAGGGCCAGCCATGTCAGGATGACGCGAATCGCCACCCGGATTGGCCGGACGACCTCTGCGAGATCGTGTACGTCGATCATTTCGGCAACGCCATGACCCGGCTCCGATCTACGCCTCGCTGGTCAAGGTCGAAGGCGACGAGGATTTCACCCTGATCTGGTCGCGCCGCAGCGGCGACTGATCCAATCGGATCATCGGTCCCGCTCCTCCGAGGCGGGGCCTTTTTTTCGTTGCTTGCGCCGCTTTGAGAGGGAGGAGGAGCGCCTTTGCGTTCGGAAGAGGGGCTTCGCCGCCTGCAAAATGCGATCAATTGGACGGATTTTGAGCCGGTATTTTGGGCTGAGCGATCGGAATATTGCGTCGGATCTGACTCGGATTTTCGATCTCAGGAGGTGATATTTCGTCAGCTTGCAGGAGCGACGACGGCCCCTTGCTGCAGCGAAATTGTGCCGTTGATGGGCGCGGAAACCGGCACGGCGCACCGGGATTTTCGCGGCCTGCGACGCCACGTGGTGTCGATGCAAGGACCTTGTCACGGCGGAGAGAGGAAGCTTGAGCGAAGTGAGCGTGAAGAGGGGGAGAGCGCAAGATAAAAGCACTGACGCTCGACGAGCTCCAGGTCATTGTCTGCACGTCACAGTTTTGGCGCCCTCGATATCGGCGGTGTCGCTACCCCTCCTCTAACGCAATGATAGGGCTGATTGGTTGCGTCTGTATCTTGGCATGCGGGTGCCGCTCTACATCTTCGCGGGCCACGGCATGCAGGTACGAGGACCATGCAAGAGTTCGACAACGAATTCGACGTGCAGCGCAGACGGATCCGTGATCGAAGGGACTGGAAGACCCTGGCGCCCCTGGCGCGCGTTCTCGTAGCTCGGTGTGTGTGCGACGGCCCCCGAACACTCCAACGCACCCAGAGTGCGTTCCGGCGTCGCGCGAGCATCTGCTCGGGGGCGGAGCATCTGCCTGGGAGCCGCGGGAGGATCGCGTGGCAAACCCCTCGGGGGATCATCGCACGCCGCAATGAATTTGGCAGGCGACGGAACGATCAGCGGATGCTGGTGTTGATTTGCAAGTCCCCATGACTCATACGGTGGATCCGGGCGAACTGGATGAGCAGACTGCAGGCCTTATGGTCAGGCCATGAAGCAACACAGCGTGGCGGTAATCCTTCCTTGTCGCAATGAAGAGGCGGCCGTTGGCGCCACGGTAACAGCATTCCGTGCGGCTTTGCCTGACGCCGTCATTTATGTCTACGATAACAATTCGACTGATAGCACTGTGAATGTAGCTCGCGCTGCTGGCGCGATAGTTCGAACAGAACTGACGCCAGGAAAGGGCAATGTCGTCCGCCGGATGTTTGCAGACATTGATGCCGACGTCTATGTGATGGCCGACGGCGACGCGACCTATGACGCAGCGGCTGCTCCGACGATGGTACGGGAGTTGATCGAAAGTCGGCTAGACATGGTGGTAGGGGCACGAAGTTCGATCGCGAAGACCGCGTATCGGCCAGGCCATCGCCTCGGCAATGCGATCCTCACTGGAATGTTGTCGCGTATCTTCGGTCGCTCGTTCAACGATGTCCTGTCGGGTTACCGCGTATTCTCGCGCCGGTTCGTAAAAAGCTTCCCAGCTCTCTCGGAGGGTTTTGAGGCAGAGACGGAGATGAGCATCCATGCTCTGGAGTTGCACATGCCGGTGGCCGAGGTCGTGACTGATTACAAAGTACGGCCGGAAGGTTCGACGTCCAAGCTCTCCACATTCCGCGACGGTTGGCGCATCTTGTTAACAATCCTGACGCTGTTTCGAATCGAAGAGCCGATGTTCTTCTTCGGTACAGCCGGCGCGGTGCTCGGATTCGTTTCGATCGTGATCGCGGTGCCTGTTGCCGTCACGTATGCTGAGATCGGCTTGGTGCCGCGTTTGCCCACCGCGGTTCTTTCGACAGGACTGATGATACTCGCCTTCCTTAGCTTCTTCACTGGAATGATTCTCGACACCGTCGTGCGTGGCCGCCGCGAGTTGCGGCGGCTTGCTTATTTGGCCCTGCGCCCTCCGGGGCGAGAGACGTCATTCGATCTGTCCCGATCGGCGTCCCGTCAGGACCCGTCCCACGCAGGCGATGCGCCCGGGTCTTCCGCGCACACGAGACTCGCGAGTGGCGCAACTAGTCCCTCCGCCGGCATGCGGCCAGTTCGACGGCGCAAAGGGACAGCATGAGACTCACCATCGGCACTGCGGGAACCAAATATCGCCAGACATCGAGGGTGTGGGCGCCGGCGGCGGTCATGATCGAAGCCGCCCACATCACAACCACGATCCCTGCGCGCGCCGAGAACTCGGGGCGCCGACGCCACACGGCGGTCACCGCCCAAAATATGACGGCGATAACGAAGGCGGTGGATAACGCCTTGAACAGATAGGCGGAGATGCCAGGGAGGTCGGACAATAGGCCGATCCGAACTGGTGCGCCTTGCCGATCGATGGGCTGAGCCGCCCGGCCGTGCCGCGTTATGATGTCGGACACGAGCGGCACGTCGTCGGTCGACACCGGTATGGCGGGCTCGAGTCCGTAGGGCGGCCATGCGACCGACGCTCCATAGGCCATCTGATGGACGAATTTGCCAGCGTAGGCCAGCGGCCGATCGCGCACGGCGGCTAGGAAAATGCTGCGATAGGCTGAGGCCGCGCCGACAGCACTCCCGGTATCGTCGGCGACGTCTCGATCCAGTGCAGCGTCGAAGAGGCACGCGTCGCCGAAGAACCCGAGCACGGGCCAGCGACCCGGCTCCGCAGCGAAGTCGGCGGCAAGCCGTGCCATCGTGGCGTCGGCGCGGTCGCCGGCCGCCGACACTATCTCGCGTCGCGCTGCATCGCTTGCAAGTACGATGTTCAGGTGATTGCAGAACAGTGTCTTGGGGAGGAACACAGTGGACGACTGGTCGGAGTCGGAAGCCCCGAACCGGGAACCGGCGGCGAGGAGGGCCAGCGCCGCCGCGACGGACAGGGCGATCACGGCAAGGCGCGCGGGCGTGTCTGGCCGGGCGACGCAAGCACCCACCAGGACGACGGCGATTGGGACCAGCATTCCCTGCGACCTGAGGCACGCCGCGACTGCTGCACACAGGACGGCGGCTGCGACCGCGCAGCACCGCGCCGTTCTGCCGGCGCAGGTGGCAACGAGCAATCCAGCCGTTGCCAGATTGACGAACACCGCAAAGAGAAGGTCTGCGGTGAGGACGTGCCTGAACAGCAGCAGGCCCGGATACAAAGCCACAAGGATGATCGGCACGAGCCCAGCGGCATTGCGCGTCGCCGTCTGGGCGGTTGCTGCAAGTGCCAACATCAGGACGGCCCACGCCGCCTGCTGCAGCCGCACCACCGTACTGAGGTCACCTCCGAACGCGAACGTCACGGCCAGGAGCGCCGGGTAACCCGGATCGCGCCCACCCGCCACGGTCGGCTTTCCGGTCTCGAGCGTAAGAAGCGCAGATTCAACGAAGGGCGGCGTGTCGCCCCAGATAACCGGGACCGTCGGCCTGAACGACACGACGATCGCCACCAGCAGCGCGGTCCACGCCAGCACGGCCCATGGCCACGGCCACCCGACGCCGCCCAGAGAGGCGGCTCCGCCCATTGTACGCGCTGGAGCATCGCGGTCGGACCGCAAGATCGCCGTCCACTCGGGAGTTCGAACGCTGCCCCAGCTTCATGCTAGACCAAAACGCTCTACGGGACCATCGGAGAGCACAGTGTGCTCCCGTCAGCGGACGAGGCGCATTTTGACTTCGAACGCCGGCTTCACTTCCGGACTTCCAAGAGCCAGGCGAGCGGGGGCATCGGTCGCGCCGCTTCAAGGGGCGGGTCATCGCTGAGGTGAGGGACGAAAGGCGCCGGATTCATTTTCCACTCTCTGCTGAGGCTCGGTCGATTGCGTCGAGCTCGGCCTCACTCAAGCGCCTACCGAGTGCATCGAGATTGGCCCTGGCGTGATGAGGCTTGGTTGCGCCGGGAATGGGAATCACGTGACTGTCGCGCGCCAACAGCCAGTTCAAGGCGACCCGGCTGATGCTGGCGTCGTGCGCGCCGGCAATATCGGCGAGACACGTCAGCAGCACTTTCGTATCCATGCTCTCCGACGGCTGCGTGAGGCGGCCGGACGCAAGGGGAAAATACGCGACCGTGCCACATCGAGCTCACTGCAGGCTTCGAGCACGCCATTTGTTTCCGCTGCTCGTCGGCGTAGTTGACCTGATTGGGGGCGAGCGGAACGCCTGCCCTTGCGAGGTGATCGGCCATGCCGCGCATCTGGTCCGCATTGAAATTTGCCGCGCCGACCGCGCGTGCCGCCGTGTCAAGCACTCGGGGGATCATCGCATGCTACAATAAGATTGGCAGGCGACAGAACGATCAGCGGATGTTTGTGTTGATTATGCAAAACCCACATGCCCCTGCGCTGCAAAGCTATGGCGCGATGGCGCAGGGGCCGTTGGCAACGCTGGTTTTGGAGCAATCCAGGCAGGTGGCGAGCAACGAGAAAGAGTAGCTGCAACATTCGTTGGAAAGGTAGGCGCTCCGCAACCGGGATGAGGGGGCGCGGTCGCCGGCGCCCAAACGATCGCACCACCCACCATGGGGTGGGTGAGGAACATAGGGAGATGGCTATGACCAGAAAGCAATGGCTTCTATCGAGCGTTGTCGCGTTCACAACCCTTGTTTCGACCGCTGCCGGCGCAGGATCGATCGAGAATTACAGCCCGGTGACCGCAGCCCGGCTGGAAAATCCGGAGCCGGGCAACTGGCTGATGACGCGCGGCGACTACAAGGGGTGGAGCTACAGCTCGCTTGATCAGATTAACACCAGCAACGTGAAGTCGCTCGTACCGGTGTGGAGCTTCTCCACGGGTGTGGATTCTGGTCACGAAGCGCCGCCGATCGTGAACAACGGAGTGATGTTTATCTCGACGCCGTACAGTCAGGTGATCGCGCTGGATGCGGCCACTGGCGAGCTGCTCTGGCGCTATAAGCCCAAGCTTCCCGAAGGGTTCAGCGCCCTACACAACACCAACCGTGGCGTGGCGCTGTACGGCGACAAGGTTTACCACGCCGGGCTCGATGCCGTACTGGTCGCGCTCGACGCCAAAACCGGCAAGGTCGCCTGGCAGGCGAAGGTCGAGGATTGGAAGACCGGCTACTACATGACCATGGCGCCCCTGGCCGTGAAAGGCAAGATTCTGGTCGGCGTGGCGGGCGGCGAGTTCGGCGTGCGCGGCTTCGTGCAGGCATTCGACGCCGAGTCCGGCAAGTCGGTGTGGAAGACCTACACGGTTCCGGCACCCGGCGAGCCGGGAAGCGATACCTGGCAGAAGCCCGACACCTGGAAGACCGGCGGTGCCTCCACCTGGATGACCGGCACCTATGACGCCGAGTCCAACACGGTCTATTGGGGGACCGGCAACGCCTCGCCATGGTTCGGCGATCAGCGGCCGGGCGATAACCTGTACACCGCCTCCACGGTCGCGCTCGATGGTGATACCGGCAAGATCAAGGGCTATTTCCAGTACCAACAGAACGAGTCGTGGGACTGGGACGAGATGGGCGCCCCGTTGCTGGTGGACTTCCAGAAGGACGGCGCCACCACCAAGGGCCTGCTGAAAGTGGCGCGCAATGGCTACATTTACTGGCTCAAGCGCAATCCGGACGGCGTGATCTCCTACATCAACGCCCAGGCCTACGTGCCGCAGAACGTCTTCAAGAGCATCGATCCAAAGACCGGGCGGCCTGAGGTCGACATGGCCCACAAGCCGGCCACCGGCAAGGCGGCCCAGTTCTGCCCCGGCCTGTGGGGCGGCAAGGACTGGCCGTACGAGGCCTATAACCCCAAGACCGGAATGGTCTACATTCCGTCCAACGAGAACCACTGCAACAACCTTGAAGGCAAGGTCGAGGAGCGCGTCCCCGGACAGTGGTGGACGGGCGTTGCCATCCCGGATTTTCACTTCTCGGTCGACACCAAGGCGAGCTTCTACGGCGAGCTCCAAGCGTACGACGTTAACAGCGGTAAGCGGGTTTGGCGCAACCTGTATCCGGCCTCGATGATGTGGGGCTCGGTGCTCGCGACCGGCGGCGGCCTGCTCTTCACGGGCGGCACCAACGACCGTGAGTTCCGCGCCTACGATGCCAGGACCGGCGAGCAACTTTGGCGGTTCAAGACTAACTCCGGCATCATGGCGCCGCCTTCGACCTACGAGGTCGACGGCGTGCAATATGTGTCGGTGCAGTCCGGCTACGGAGTCGACCCGGCCTTCCAGCAGGAGCTGATGAGCCAGTTGGTCGGTTGGCAGAAGGATGTGCCGCAGGGCGGCGTCGTCTGGGTCTTCGCCGTCTCCAAGTGAGTCCATCTTGGTTCGCGACCGGCCGCCAGCAATGGCGGCCGGTTTCTCGGCCGGTGGGCGTTGTCTTGTCAAGCGACCTGGTCGGGTCTCACCCGTTAGGGATTCTGACGATGATCCGCTTCTCTGCCTTTTCACTGGTCGCCGCGCTGGCGACCTCTCTGGCCTGGCTGGGGTTCGAACAGGCGCGAGCCGATGATTCGCCTGCCTACGTGGTCGAGGTGACCGACGTGTCCGCCAAGGTCGGCGAGCCGGCAGTGCTGCACGCCACGTTGCATATTCGCGACGGCTACCGCGTTCTCCAGGGTTACAACAATCGCGTGATCGAGCTCTCGTCGTTTGACGATGGGGTGGCGTTCGAGCGTCGCGTGGTGCGAGGCACCATCCGGGAGGGTGGGCTCGACTTCGCGATCGGCGTCCGGGCCACAAAGCCCGGCAGACACCCGATCAACGGCTACTTCAGGGTCGGCTACATCCATGGCCCCGATGAGCTGGCAATGGTGTCGCTGCGCCTGATCGCGAACGTCAATGGAACCGAATAATGGAAGGAGCGAGCACATGCCTTGCGATGACTGGCTGCACTGTCGCTGCTACAAGCGTCGAACGATCCTCGGGCTGGCGCTAGCGCCGCTGCTGTTGGCCGGCCCCGCGCGCACGGCCGAAGAGGGCGAGGGCGCCAAGCCCCCGGCGCCGGACGATCGCTTCGCGTTTTTGACCGGTCCGAAGAAGGGACAAGTGGCGCGGGCCGAGGACCTTGCGCGCGGTGGCCCGCAGGTACAGGCCTATCCGATGGCTCCGGACGGCACGGTGCGCAGCGACAGCCGCCTCAATCTGGTGATCCTGGCGAGGTTCGACCCCGCCGCACTGACCGACGAGACGCGGGCGCGCGCCGCAGACGGCGTCGTTGCCTATTCGGCGATTTGCACGCACCAGGGCTGCCCCGTGAACGCGTGGTCGAATGAGCGAAGCGCGTTCGTCTGTTCCTGCCACGGCGCCATCTACGACCCCCGAAACGCCGCTGAGGTGATCGGTGGGCCGGCTCCGCGTCCGCTTGCGGCGCTCGGGCTGAAGCTCAAGGACGGCGTCGTGATGGTCGCTTCGACCTTTTCGGGTCGCGTCGGTGCCACGCAGGGCTGATCTGCGCCTCACATTGCGACCGTCCGAGCGCCGATAGACCGCCAACGACAACTGCCGCAGAGGTTTCAGCGGCGCGAAGCTACCGCTGGATCCCCGTAAGCTCTAAGGCCTCAAGGTGCGCTCGGGGCGCCGATCATTATGGTGAAGTGCAAGCGTGGGATCCCACCCGGGAACGAAGACCTGGTCGTACAATTTCCCAAAATCGCAGTTGTTTGGTTCGGTCACAGCGACTGCAGGCGAGCTCTTCTTCGCCGGCGGGACCAACGACCGCAACTTCCGGGCCTTCGACGCCACGACGGGCGAACTGCTCTAGGAGCAGAAGACCAACTCCGACCAACAACATCGGTCTCGAAACAACGTGCTCCAAGGCGGCGTGGTCTGGGTGTTCGCCGTCAAGAAGTAGCCCAGCACCAACCGCCGAGCGCGGTATTCGAGAACAAGAAAATGCGGCCGAACATATCCGCCGCATTCCTTTTGTTTGAGCGACCGTTTCGCCGTCGGGTCGATGAACCGGTCTCTGCGAGCAATGCCTCTACGTCTCCAGTTGCTTGCCGATTGGCAGCACCCGAATACGCTTGCCGGTCGCGGCAAAGATGGCGTTGGCCAATGCCGGGGCGAAGGGCGGCACGCCCGGCTCGCCGACGCCGCTCGGCGGCGTGTCGGGGCCAGGAGGCACGATGTAGACGTTGGTCACGCGGGGAGCCTCGTCAATTCGGATCACCTGGAAGTCGTCATAGTTGCGCTGCTGTACCTTGCCGTCCTTGAACGTGATCTCGCCATATTTGGCAAGGCTCATTCCCATGATCGCGGCGCCCTCGATCTGGGACTGGATTCGCTCGGGGTTCACATATGTGCCGCAGTCGATCGCGGTGTCGACCCGAGGCACCGTGAACTTGCCCTTGTCGTCCACGGCCACCTCGACAATGGTCGCGATATAGCTGACAAAACTACGGTGGACAGCAATCCCGAGCCCATGGCCTTTGGGCACCGACCGCCCCCATTCGCCCTTCTCAGCGACCAGCTCGACGACACGCCGCAGCCGCGCCGTGTCGATGGGATAGCTGGAGTACGGCTCGCCATAGTTCCAGAGATCCTTCACGGAAGACAGGTCAACGATTCGCGGAGAGCCGATGAGGTCCAACAACATTTCCTTCTGATCGCGGTTGGTGGCCTGCGCGAGCTCGCCAACCATGGACTGCACGGCGAAGGCGCGCGGGATATTCGACACCGAGCGGAACCAGCCAATGCGGGTGTGTGCGGCCACTTCCGGGTTCTCGCACTGGATATTGGCGATCTCGAAGGGCATGTCGACAAGTCCCATGCCGAGTTCGAAAGGTGCCTGATGCACCGTACCCGCCGCAAATGTCGATGCGATGCTCGGTGCGACACTGCGGTGCCGCCAGGCGATCACCTTGCCCTTCTTATCAAGGCCGGCCTCAATGCGTTCCACCGAAACGGTGTGAAGGAAGCCGTGACGAATATCGTCGCCCCGCGTCCATTGCACCTTGACCGGCGCACCGAGTTCCTTCGAAAGCAGGGCCGCTTCCAGCGCGAAATCGCACTTCGACTTTCGTCCGAATCCGCCGCCTAGCAGCGTGACGTTGACGGTCACGTTCTCCTCGGGAATGCCGAGCGTCTTCGCGACGTCTTCGCGGGTTCCACCCGCACTTTGCACAGGCGCCCAGATATCGGCCTTGTCGCCTTTGACGTCGGCGACCGCGACGGGCGTCTCCATGGCGACATGGGCAAGGTGCGGCAGGTAATATTCACCCACGATCACCTTGTCGGCCCCCTTCAAGGCGGCATCGACGTCGCCCTCCTTGCGCACGATCAGCCCTGGCTTGCGCGCGGCCTCCTCAAGTTCGGCCCGATAGGCGACCGAGTCGTATTTGCCATTAGGTCCGTCGTCCCAGACAACCTTTAGCGCATCGCGGCCCTTGATCGCAGCACCGGTGTTGCGAGCAATCACGGCGACCCCGCCGAGCGGCTGGAACTTGGAGGGCCACGGCCATCCTTTCACTTCCATGACCTTTTCGACGCCGGAAACCTTCATGGCCTCTGCTGCGTCGAACGACGCGAGCTTGCCGCCGGTGACCGGAGGCCGCGCGATGACGGCGTACTTCATGCCGGGCAGGCGCGTGTCGGAGCCGTAATGCGCCGCGCCGGTGGTGATGTCGCGCAGGTCGACGATGCCGATCTCGCCTTTGCCGAGATAGCGAAAATCCTTCGGGTCCTTCAGCTTCAGGCCTTCGATACTCGGCACTGGCTCCTTCGCCGCATCGGCAGCCAGATCGCCGAATCCGATGCGGCGTCCACTCGCATTGTGGACCACTTCGTGATTGGCGGCCTTCACTTCGGTCGCCGGTACGCCCCAGCGTTTCGCCGCAGCGGTTTCAAGCATCGTGCGAGCCGAGGCGCCGATCTGGCGCATCGGGATCAGATAGTGCCGTGTGCTGCGCGATCCGTCAGTATCCTGGTTGCCGTATCTGACTTCGTCGCCATGGGCCTGCTGGACGCGGACGCGCGACCAGTCGGCTCCCATCTCTTCGGCTACGATCAACGGCAGGCTGGTTCTGACGCCCGTTCCCATCTCGGCACGGTGTGCGAGGATCGTAACCAAGCCATCCGGTGCGATCGACACGAAGACACGAGGGTCGACCACGGTGCCGTGCGGCATCTTGCTCGCGCCGGTCTCGTACGCGGCGAAAGCGCGGCGTGACATCACGGGAGCGGCGAGCACGAAGCCTCCGGCGATGCCGAGGCCCTTCAGGATGCTGCGACGCGAAACGTTCTCAACCTTGACCTTGATGAACTGTTCAAAGCCGCGGAGTTTTTTGGGGTTCGTATTGATGGTCATGGTCACACCCCCGTCGATGCGAGATGCACTGCGTTTTCGATGCGCTGGTAACAGCCGCAGCGGCAGATGTTGCCGGACATCGCTTCAACTATCTGATCGTGGGACGGTTTTGGATTTTGTATCAGCAACGCGGCCGCCTGCATGATTTGGCCGACCTGGCAATAACCGCATTGCGGGACGTTGAGTTGTCGCCAAGCCTTCTGAACCCGATGGTCGCCGGTCGGGTGAAGGCCTTCGATGGTGGTGACCTCACGGCCGACCACGTCGGAAACGGAGGTGATGCAGGCGCGTACCGCTTCCTTGTCGACGATGACGGTACACGCACCGCACAGCGCCACGCCGCAGCCATACTTGGTCCCGGTCAGGCCCACCTCATCACGGAGAAACCAAAGCAGCGAAAGATCTGGGTCGCCATCCCAGTTTTGTTCTTGGCCATTAATCTTCAACTTGATCATGATCGTTTCTCGCTCCTCTTGAGCTACTGACGTCTGGTTCGGTGCAAGCGGAACAGGCATCCATTCGCCTGCATCAACCGCTTCGACTTCCCGCACGAGCTCATCGTGTCAGGAAGGCTGACAGACTTCATTGCACGATCTGTTCGACAGTTCTGTTTTGCTCACGGCTCCTGCTTCTCTTGATTGTTGGTTGTTGTGCAGGCGCGCCTTTATCGCCAACGATGTTATCAGAAATTGACATGGAGCTGACTTCACAGACAGTTGTTTTGGCATTTTTCGTTTGTCAAAAGCGGGGCGCCAATTGCCGGAGCTTTTCAATTTTCCAACAAACATGGTTTGAGAGACCGCAGCAGCGACGAGAAAAAATGCCTCGCTCGGCGACTGCGGAGCGAGGCAAGAGTTAAGTCATTGGGGGAGCATGACGCACCTGATCAGACCTGCAACGCGACGCGATCTAAGCAAATCGTATTCTCGAAAGAGGCCAAGTTCACCTTGATCACGGGAAGCCGCTCTGGCCGGAGCCAATGTCCGAGTCGGGTCAACAGGAGACTCGCGCAGCGCAGCAATTACCACCTGAATGAAATTTCGCCTTGAGCGCACAATCATCCGTCCGGCGATCCTTCGCCCTCACAGGCGGATACCCAGATGACCAAGGCGATCATCGACATCGCCGGCCCGCTCGGAATGTCGGTGTATGACCAACATCATCGTCGGCAAGAACGGGCATGCGAGCTTTCGAACGCTGAAGCTGATCCAGTGAGCGAGTGGCGAGCAGTGAGGGAGACTGCACCCCTCTTGTCACCCGCAATTCGCCATTCGCTTCAGTTGAGCGCCATCACCAAGCGTGACCCTATCGTCGTCCGCCCAGGACGCGACCATTTGGCTGTTCTAAGTTGGTAAGAACTGCGGTAAGATTGCAACGTTCACGGATCGCCAAGGAGACGATCCGCCGTTGGTCTTCCTTCAGAGGGAGGAACCATCATGGAGAAGACACCTACAGTAACACCTACAGTAAATCGTCGCGCCTTTCTCAATACGTTGGGCGTGACCGTAGGCGGGACAGGCCTCATCGGCGCCGGCCTGGTCGGCGGCTCACAATTGCTCAAGGCCGCGCAAGATCCTGCCAAGGGACGGGTTCCCGACACGCCCTTCAGAACCGGCCATATGACGTTCTTGACCGGCGCCGGCGCGGTGCTGGGCGAGCCGTCGATCAAGGGCCACACCATGGCGGCGGAAGAAATCAACGCGCAGGGCGGGCTGCTGGGCAAGCGCAAGATCGAAACCATTACCGCCGATGAAGCCGCCGGTACCGACGCCTGTGTGAAAGAGGTGCGGCGGATGAAGCTCGACGCCAAGATCGACATGTTCACCGGCGTCATATCCAGCGGGACCAGCCCGGCGGTTGGTCCGGTTGCCGAGGAGCTCGGACTGCTGACGATCCTGACGGACGGATGCACCGACTTCCTGTTCGACAAGGCGATTCCCAATCCCAAATACGTCTTCCGCATCACCAACATCCAGTCGTCGGACGGGATCACGGCCGCCATCGGCGTGGCGCAGACCTGGCCGCATGTCCGCAAGATCGCCCATATCCATCCGGACTACGCCTACGGCCGCAACGCGTCCGAGCATTTCACTCTCGCGCTCGAGCGGCTGGTGCCTGGAACCGAGGTCGTCTCGGAAAGCTGGCCGAAGCTCTTCACCACCGACTTCACTGCCCACATCACCAAGATCATGTCGGCGCAGCCCGACCTTTTGGTGGCTTCGGTGTGGGGCGGCGACTATGTGGCCTTCTACAAGCAGGCGCTGCGCTACGGCCTGTTTGACAAGATGAAGGTCGCGAGCACAATCGCCTTTGGCGTTGCCCCGCACGCGATCGGCAAGGATCACCCCGAGGGTGTGCTCGCCGGGGTCCACTCCAACTATTACTTCACCTATCCGGGCGGCGACCGCTGGCCGCTGAACAAGAGCTTCGTCCAGCGCTACTTCAAGCGCTGGAACGAGTACCCCAACTTCCAGTCGGAGGGCGCGTACATGGCGCTCTACCTACTGAAAGCCGCCATCGAGCGGGCCAACAGGCTGACCGGCGGCTGGCCCGAGGACGAAGCGATCATTAGCCAGCTCGAGGGCCTCGGCATAGATGCTCCATCGGGCTATCTCTACATGCGGCCCGACCACCAGGCCTACAAGGACGCGGTCACCGGGTTCAGCAAGAACCTTCCCGATTATGAGTTCGCGAGCTGGGATCCGGCCCGGATCATCACCATTCCGATCCGGAACATCACCGCACCGCTCGGCTGGCCGAAGCCCGGCACGACGCACAACGAGTCGACCGCGGCGGCGAACTGGATCAAGACCACCTGGCCGAAGGTGGTCGGGTGACCTCGGCGAAGTGACTTCAGTGAAATCCCCTCGCGCCCTTGCAAACGGGCGCGAGGGGCGCGTGTCGGCGATAATTGCACGAAGCTGTGTCACGTGACCCGTGAACCGGCGGTTCGCGGAAGCTTGGGTGTCCCGGACCTTCGCGGCGACCTCGCGCCAGGATCCAGGGTTGCGTCATAAGCGCCAAGGCGGAGGAGCACCGGGTGGCCTTCCTGACGATTCAGATCCTGAACTCGTTGCTCTATGCCTCGGTGCTCTTCCTCATTGCCGCTGGTCTCAGCCTGATCTTCGGGGTCATGCGGATCATCAATCTGGCGCATGGCAACCTCTATGCTGTTGGCGCCTACGTCACCGCGTGGCTGGTCGGCCGGGGGATTGCGCTGGGCCTGCCGCCGGGCTGGCTGTTCCTCCTGCTGCCCTTGGGGGCGCTGTCGGTGGCTCTCATCGGCATCGTCATAGAACCTTTGTTGCTTCGACCCTTCTATCGCCGCGCCGAGGAATACCAGTTGCTCGTCACCTTCGGCCTCATTCAGATCCTCGAGGATTCGATCCGTTTCATCTGGGGCGGGACGCCCCTCTCCGCGGACGCGCTGATGGACGCGCTGCCGATCATCCATATCGGCGGCCTGCTCTATCCTGCCTACAATCTGGTGGTGATCGGGATCGGCGCGGTGGCGGCCTTGGCCCTCTGGGTGGCAATCTATCACACCAAGTTCGGCGTCATGTTGCGAGCGACGTCCCAAGATCGGCGCATGGCTTCGGCGCTCGGCCTCAATGTGGGCCTCGTCTATGTGATGGCGTTCGGGATCGGCTGCTTCATGGCGGGTCTCGGCGGAGCCATCGTGGTTCCGACCCAGGCGGCCGTGCTTGGCATGGGGATCGATGCGCTGGTCATCGCCTTCGTGGTCGTGGTGATCGGCGGGCTAGGCAGCCTCAAGGGGGCTCTGGTCGGGGCCTTGGTCGTGAGCTTCGTGCGGACCGCAGGAATTCAGTTCTTCCCGGAGCTCGAGTTGGCGGTGCTGTACCTCATCGCCGCCCTGGTGCTGCTGGTGCGGCCGACCGGGCTGTTTGGAACCGCGTGATGAAATCCGATCCAAACGCGCCGCGCGATCATTCGTTGGCACGGCTCGCAGCCGCGATGGCGCCGGTCCTGCTCCTGTTGATCTTGCTGCCGACCTTCGTCGAGACGTATCAGATCCAGCTCGTGACGTACGGGCTGATCGCGGCGATCGCCGCGCTCGGGTTCAATCTGCTGCTCGGCTACACAGGTCTGTTGTCGTTCGGTCATTCCGCCTATTTCGGCCTCGGCGCCTACACCGTCGCCTTCGTGGTGCAGCGTCTCGGACCGCATTCCATGGAGTTCTATATCCTGATCGGGATTCCGGTCGTCGCGATTGCGTCGGCGCTGTTCGGTTATGTCTGCGTCCGGCATACCCGAATCTTCTTCGGCATTCTTACGCTGGCGATTTCGCAGGTGGTCTACAGCCTGGCGCTAAAGTTGTATTGGGTGACCGGCGGCAGCGACGGTCTGCGGGTACCCCGTCCGGCTCTGTTGCTGGGCTTGTTCAATTTCTCGGGCCCCCGCGGCTTCCAGCAATTCATCACGTCCTATTATTACTACGTACTGGCCATCTTCGTCGTATGCGTCGTCCTGATGTGGGTGGTCGTGCACTCGCCGTTCGGCAAAGCGCTTCAGGCCATACGAGATAACGAGGTCCGCGCGCGCTTTCTCGGCCTGAGGATCCGCCGGTTCCGCTGGATATCCTTTCTCGTTTCCGGAACTTTCACCGGGCTCGCGGGCATTCTCTGGGTGCCGCTCAACGGCTTAACGACACCCGACGTCCTCTACTGGACCTTCTCGGGCGAGATCGTGTTCTCTGCGCTGCTCGGCGGCTTCCGCAACTTTACCGGCCCGATCGTCGGCGGCATCGTGTTCACTTATTTGAAGACCTACGCGGTGGCCACGACCGAATATTGGCAACTTCTGCTTGGCGTGGTTCTGGTCACTCTCGTGCTGGTGCTGCCAACAGGCATCGTCGGGGCGCTGTCGACGCTCGGGCTGAGGCTGAGGAAGGGGAGATCCTGACATGCCCCTTCTCAAGACAGTTGACCTGAGGAAGCAGTTTGGCGAGACCCGCGCCTGCGACGGCGTCAATTTCGTGGTGAACCAGGGTGAATTCTTGTCCCTTGTGGGATCGAACGGCGCGGGCAAGACCACGCTCGTCAACCTGATCAGCGCACATCTGCAGCCGGACAGCGGTCAAATCCTGTTCGAGGATCGCGACATCACCTTTACTACGGTGACCGACCGCATCAAGGCGGGAATTGTCCGCAGCTTCCAGATCGTCAACCTGTTCGACGGACTTTCGGTTTTCGACAACGTCGCACTGTCGATCTTCTCGCGTGACGGCAAGGCCGTGCAGATGGCGACCTTGGCCGACCACGACTATGATGTGCGCCGCGAGACGATCGAAGTGCTGGGCGAGTTCGGCTTGACGAATAAGATCGAGGTTCCGGCGGGGGGCCTCGCGCAGGGCGATCGCAAGCTGCTCGACGTGGCGGTCGCCTACGCGCTGCGTCCCCGGCTGCTGTTTCTCGACGAGCCGACCAGCGGCGTGAGCACCCACGAGAAGGCGCAGATCATGGATACCGTGTCGTCGGTGGTGCGCAGAGGAATGGTGACCGCGGTCGTCATCGAGCACGACATGGACGTGGTGTTTCGCTACTCGGATCGCATCGTGATGATGCATGAGGGCTCCTTCCTCGCCGATGGCACGCCCGACGAGATCCGCGCGAACAAGGACGTTGCCAGCATTCTGCTTGGCGCGCCGCTGGCGAGTTGAGGCGAGAAAAGCTGATGCTGCTCGAGGTCAAGGACATCAACACCTATCGAGGCCCTGCCCATATCCTGCGCGGCGTGTCGATCAGCGTCGATACGGACGAGGTCGTGGCCCTGGTCGGACGCAACGGAGCCGGACGCACGACCATCATCGAGAGCGTCACCGGCCTGCTCCCCGTCCGTTCAGGCCAGATCCGCTTTCGCGATGAGGAGATCACCTCGTTGCCACCGCATCGGCGCGCCAAACGCGGCATCGGCTACGCGCCGGAGAACTCCGGCATTTTTCCCGAGTTGACGGTCGCCGAGAACCTGATGATCAGCCGTTGGCTCGCGCGAAAAACGGAGCGCGGCGCCGCAGGCAATGGCAACACCGAAGCGCGGGCGTTCACCGTATTTCCTGAGGTACGCCAGCTTGTCGACCGACAGGGGCAGAATTTGAGTGGCGGCCAGAAGAAAATGGTGGCGATCGCCAGGGCCATGGCGCTCGCCCCTTATCTCTTGATCCTAGACGAGGCTTTCGAAGGGCTCGCACCCGCCGTCGTGAAACGTTTCCGCGAGGCGGTCATGACTATCAAGGCCATGGGAATCTCGCTGCTGATCGCCGAATCGAATCTCGTGAGTGCGGCGACGATGGCCGATCGGCTCTACGTGGTCGATCGCGGCGAGATCGTCTTCCATGGCAAGCCGCAGCAGGCGCTCGCCGATGACCAGGTGATGCGCACGCTGCGCGGGTGATGGCCATGTCCGGTTCTTCCAGGCCGCGTCCCATGGTGAAGCCGCTGAGCCTGCTCGTTGCGGTAGCGGCGACATTGGCGATCGCAACCGCGGGGAGGGGCGGCCACGAGCTGCCAATGTACCCGTCCTATTATCCGCACGAGATCGCCATCGAGACCATACCGCCTGAGCGCGCCGCTCCGTTGCTGCTCGAAAACAAGATTCAAGCCTATCTCGGTCCGCAGCCGCGCTTTTCCGGCGACGTGCCGGTCTCGATCCGTGCGGTGGAGTCGCTCGGCAGTTTCGTCATCGTGCTGCGCAATCCCGCCGCGCCAGCGCCCACAGACGCCGCGTCCGCGTGTGCTGCCGTCGAGACGGTCGTCGGCGACATCGCCGGAAAGCAAGGCTTTGTATTTCATCCCTATCCGATCACGCTTTTTCACGGCGATTATCTCTATTACGCCGATCTCGCCGAGGCCGCGAAGGCGCGCTTTCTGCGTGCGCGCGCCCGGACATCGGCGGCGCCCGCAAATCTTAGAGTCAAGGCCGACGGCGCGTTGCAACATCTCATTCGTCCCGAATGGATTGCACAGGGTCCGGAATGGGATGTCGCGGTCCAGGAGGTCAGCGCGGCGGACCTCGTCGCCTCATCGATGACCTCGGTCAATGGTTGGCTCGGGCCTCCGTGGGTGAAGGCCGGGTGGTTTCACGCCGAGCGCATCCTGGCTGATGCGATCGAGGATGGCGATACGAGGGCTCGCGCTGACGCCATGGTGGGGCGGATCGAGGCGAGCGATTATCGCGATGCGGTCGAGCGGATAAACTTGCAACGCGACCTCGTGACCACGCTCACTAGCAGTTGTCGCAAGCTCGTCGTCGGATACACCGTGAAGCGGCAGTATATCAGCGTCGAATTCAGGGACGGCATCGAGAATATCGGATTCGATTCCATTGAGGGCCTCAATTCGCCGATGTTCATACGCACGGTGAAGCTCAAGAACTTTCCGTGGAACGGTTGGCTCATGGTAGGGATCGACAAAGCGCCGAACGCAGCCTGGAATCCGATCGCAGGATTTAACGACAGCTTCGGACGGCTGCTTTGGTCGGCGGTCGGCGATCCGGCCCTAGTGCCCGCACCTTATGATTCGGGCTGGATGCTCAATCGCGTCTCGGACGTTCAATCGAATTCCGGTCGGTGAAGAGCGAGGGGAGCCAATGTTTCACGTCCGCTTCGTGCTCGCCACGTTTGTATGGGCGTTCTTGCTGATCGCGGCGGGCAGCGCGTTCTTCGGCGCTCTTGCCGCGGAGCTTACCTTCGACCTCAGGGTGGCGCATGGTCGCGTTCCCGACTCCATGCGGCTCATCCGTGTCAGGCAGGGCGATGTCGTAAGGCTGCGATGGAGCGCGGATCAACCGCTCACCCTGCATCTGCACGGCTATGATATCGAGAAACACGTCGAACCGGGCACCACCACCGATCTCACATTCGCGGCTTCTGCGACGGGGCGATTTCCGGTTCACGTCCACGCGCAAGGGGGGCGCCCCGACGGTCACACGCACGAGGAAGAACCGCTGGTGAATATCGAGGTTTATCCGCGCTAGACCATGCGGCAAAGCTGCGTCCTGCCGGTGAGCATATGTTCGGATGTCTTTCGTGACCCAGGCTCTCATCGCCTCCCTGCTCCATGGCGGGCCTGAAAACAACGAAGCCGTACGGTTCGGCCACGTGAAACGGCCGGCCTTCACCTTCGCCGCCGTCGTGGCGGGTGTTTGCTCGCTCGCTTTCCCGGCACATGCCCATGGCTTCGGCCAGCGTTACGACCTACCCCTGCCGCTGTCGCTCTATCTGTTCGGCACGGCGGCGGCCGTCGTTCTGTCGTTCGTCATCGTCGGGTTATTCGCCCGCCATGCGCCAGGCGCGAGTGGCTACCCGCGCATCGACCTCCTGGCGCACCGGCTGCGCCGGCAGATTGCGCGCGCGCTTGGGACCTTTCTTAAGCTCTTCTCGATCAGCCTGTTGGTCTTGACCGTGATCGCCGGGTTTTACGGAAGCCAGAACCCGTATCAGAACATCGCGCCGACGCTTGTGTGGGTGATCTGGTGGGTAGGGCTCGCGGTGTTCTCGGCTTTCTTCGGAGACCTGTGGGTATTGATCAATCCATGGCGTACCCTTTTCGACTGGGCCGATCGGCTCTACCGGACCGGCGGCGGCCGCGGTTTGGGCTTGCGCTGGCCCTATCCCGAGGCGCTCGCAGTGTGGCCGGCATTCGCTTTGCTGTTTGCCGTTTCCTGGACGGAGCTCGTATTTCCGAGCCCGGCGGTGCCAGCCAACATCGCCTGGTTGGCTCTATTCTATTCGCTACTCACCTGGGCCGGCATGGCCGCGTTCGGCAGCGAGGCCTGGGTCAAGCATGGCGAGGTCTTTAGCGTTTTCTTCGGCGCATTTGCTCGCTTTGCGCCGACCGAACCGAGCATCCGCGATCGTTCCGGCGAACATGGATTGGCGCTAAGGCCCTTCGGAGCGGGTCTGCTCGCCAACGAGCCGGCCTCCACCTCGATGGTCGCCTTCGTCCTGCTCGTGTTGTCAAGTGTTCTCTATGACGGGTTGCTGAGCACGCCGGAATGGGCGGAGGTCGAGCGCCAACTCCTCGGTGTGCTGCCCGGTCTTGGGGAAGCTGATTCCATCATCGTCAGGACTATCGGCCTCGTTGCGTTCTGGGCTTTGTTCTTCGGCGCCTATGTGGCCGTAAGCGCAGTCATGAGCATGGTGGCAGCCTTCCACTCGCCCTGGGAAATAGCACGGAACTTTGCCTTCACTCTGGTCCCGATCGCGATCGCCTATCACCTCGCGCATTACCTCGTGTACCTGCTGACCCAGGGACAATACATCGTGCCGCTCGCATCCGATCCATTCGGATATGGCTGGAATCTCTTTGACACCGCGGGATACCGCGTCGACATCGCCGTCGTCGGCGCGCGGTTTGCATGGTATACCGCGGTGACGTCGATCGTGCTTGGCCACATCGCCGCCGTCTATCTCGCCGATGTGAGGGCACACCAGATCCTCGAAACGCGTGGCGCCGCGCTGCGCTCGCAGGTGCCGTTGACCGCGCTGATGGTGGTCTACACGTTCGTAAGTTTGTCGATTCTCGCCGAGCCGATCGTTGAGCGCCGCGTGCCAGCGCAACCGACCGCAACGGTACCGGAGGCCCTGACCGTTCCCGAAGACGCGCTTATTCCCGAGCCTGGGACCGGCCGGTTGCGGCCGGTTGGGGCGGGCCGATTCGCCACCTTGAAATTGACCTACCGCGTGCTCGGCTCGGTATTTCATGACGGGACGCGCGCGACCTTCGCGGACCTGCTCTATGCCTACATGTTCGCCTATCGCTGGGCCGTCCGCGGCGAAGCGGATTCTCATTACGACCCCGTAATCGCCGCGGCGACCGCCCCGCTGCGGCAGCGACTCGCCGGCGTGCGGGTCGCGGGTGTCGATACGGCGTCGAAGTCGTTCCGGGTGGGCGACGTCAATTTCGTCCGCGAGTTGGTCGTGGTCGACGTCTACGCCAATATTTCGCCGGAGGATGCCGAGCAGGACGCGGTCTTCGCACCGCCGTGGAGTACGCTACCCTGGCATTTGCTCGTGCTGATGGAAGAGGCAGTCAGCCGCGACTGGGCCGCGTTCTCGCAAGCGGAAGCTGCCCGCCGCGGCATCGAATGGCTCGATCTCGTGCGTTCCGATACACTGAAAGCGCGGCTCGCGGCGCTCACCGATCAATTCGAACAGGAGGGGTTTCGTCCCGAAATCCTGCGATCGCAGGTAAGCGCCGAGGAGGCGCGCAAGCGCTGGGCAGCGATGGCGGCGTTCTACCGAGACCACGGGCATTTTCTGGTGACCAACGGTCCCTATCAGCTCAAGAGCTGGGCGGGCGACAGCGCAACGCTCCAGGCGTTCCGGGATCTCAGCTACCCCTTGGGAGTGGGTTCCTACGACGCCTACGCCATTCCGCGCCGAGGCTACGTCACCAAAGTCGAGAGCGATGGCGGCGGACTGCGCCTCTCCGCCGATATTGAAATTCTCGAGAGGTTCATGCGCGACTACCGCATCCTGCGCCGACCGATGCAGTCGGTTGACGCCGTTCTCCTCAAGCGTGCTGCCCCGGAATGCCGCTACGTGGTGCTGAACGCTGACGGTCGGGTCGTGCTGACGGGCGCTGCTCGTCTAAGGGAGGACCTGATGTTCCAGATTGAGTTTGACGGCAAGCTGCCGCCCAACCGGTACGACGTCATGGTCGAGATCGTTGTCAACGGCGACGCGATGCTTGCGCAGATCGAGCGAATCCCGGTCGTGATCGGCGCCAGCCCTGCCTCGCCCTCCCATTGACTGCTACGGTATCGGCCCCGGTAGGTCTGGCCCAAGTCAGCTCAAGGTCATTTTCGATCGACTTAGCCGGTTATCTCACCGGTTGATGTCCGTGTTGCCCCGGAAGCAGACCTGAAGCAGACGGGACGAATTGCGACTCCAGCCGCCGCCGGGCCTTCGTGATGCCGCTAGTCAAATCGCACATGTGCAGCAAATGCTGCCGCACGCGGCAGTCTCAGATACGAAACATGTTAACAGGGCTCGGCTTTATTCGTCCTTCCATTTGATCGAGCAGCCAATCGACGCCTTTTGGTCAGCCGGAGCCAGACCGGTGGTCGCAATCGCGCGGATGGCCTCGACAAGCTCTCGGGGCGCCCCCGCGCGAGGCGGAGTTGTGCGGCCTTCGTCGAGCCGGCCGCGATACTTGAGCTTGCGATCGGCATTGTAACCGAAGAAGTCCGGCGTACAGACCGCCCCATACGCCCGAGCGACTATCTGGGTCTCGTCGTGGAGATATGGAAACGGGAAATCATGAGCCTTCGCGAAACGCTTCATATTCTCAAATGAGTCTTCGGGATAGCTCGCCGCATCGTTCGAGCAAATCGCCGCAAAGCCTATGCTCTCCGACATCAGCACGCGGGCGTCCGAAACCATGCGGTCGATCACCGCTTTAACATAGGGACAATGGTTGCAGATGAAGACGACGACCGTGCCTTTTTCGCCCGCAACGTCGTCCAGTGCGTAAGTCTTGCCGTCGGTGGCCGGAAGCCGGAACTCCGCCGCCTGCGTATCAAGAACGACTTGGGTAGCTGTTGTCGCCATAACGCACCTCCTTGTGCCCAAACATATGCTGACGACGGCCTGCCGGGGCACTGAGGCGGCCCTACACTACTCTTTAGCGTCGCTTCCCTTTGTGGTCGGCCTCAAGGCGCTCTTCAGGACCGTCTCAATAAAATTGGTCAGAGTCCGGTTTTCTCGCTCTGCGCGTTCACGCGCACGCGCCAATATCTCAGTTTCTACGCGGATCGAAATCGCTTGTTTCATGCCGAGCTTTTAACTGCGGGCCTTGTCATCCCATCATAAGCCAAGCCACGCTTGCGATCAGGGCCACAAAAGACACCGCCGCTGTGCAAACAAATGCAGCCTCGGTGCCGTCAATTGGGTGGTGATCTGGGTGCATCGGCGCCTCCTAGATCGGCGCCCGTGGACCGGGGGACATCAGCCACTCCGTCAAACGGGCGGCGGTCTCATCATGCCGCGCTTTCCTCAGCAAGACTTCTCGCTCTCGACATGGGGGAAGTTCCCTTGCTCGTTGGCGTAGCGTTTCGGCTTCATTGGTGAGGCGTTCTTCAAGGGGGAATATCTGTTGAACCCGGCGTCGTCGCTTCATGGCTCCTCTCTCCAAAGCTGACGTTGCTGCCCCGAAAACGGAATCAAAAAGCACCGGGAAGCAAAAAGTTCCCGCGGATGAACCGGCGTCACGGAGCGTGAAGAACGAATTGCGACCTATAGAGATCTATGTGCCCAGAAAAGTGAATAGGGTCTCAGTAGTCCTACCGAGAACACCGGCCAGGCCTACGGCTAAGCGAACAGGTGGTTCCCAGCCTGCAGGATGCTCACGAACGCTCCGCTCTCGTGGTACTCGAGCCAGCCCTGATTTTTTGCGTTTGCAGGCCAGCCCAATATTCGGCCGGCGTCGCCCTGTCCTGGTCGATCATCGGGTAGTTGATCTTCTCGATGTAGATCCGGCCGTCCTGGACGGGCTCGACCGCTCGAGCGTGCTCCATGAGCCTGCGCGCGGCTTTCTCGGGACTGGCGTAAGGACGCTCTGCAGTGAGTTTCATCGGCGGGGAAGCACGACTTCCATCCCACACTGCGGCGCCACAAACCGCGCACGCCAAGCGCCAGCCGATGCGCGACCAGGTTGATCTTGGGGCAGGGCGTCCGGCGTAAAATCGACCAACCGATCGCAACCGCCGTGGCATTGGATATTGCAGGTAACGTGGCCGTCCGCGAGCCAATCAGCCGGACTGCCCGGCGGGTGGCGGCCGGACCATTTCGTGGATCGACGCTGGTGCATGGGCCAGATGATCGCGCCGACCGCGTTCGGAGAGAAGCTGCTAGGAATCGGTCGCCTATGGGCGGCGATCACCAATGGTGGGTCAATCGCCTAGCGCGATTGGTCCGGATTTTCTTTCCACGTCGTCGAGTGCTCAAAAATCCACCTGGTCGCGTCGTGCTCCGTAACAAAACCCTTGATGACTTCCGTTTCGCCATCGGGCCATAGGATATCGATCCTCCAGCCGGTGCCGGGATTCTTGCAAGCCATGAAAGCTGGTTGCTGCTCGATCATCGGGGGACTATGCGCCGACGGTGGCCGGCTACAAGCCAGTGATCCTGCCACACTTCGCTTTCTGGCCCCGCAATCCTACTGCCGCTGAAATCCCGATCAACGCCGATCCTTTCCGTGATCGGGAGGCTCCGGTAGTCATCCCTCGATAATGAGGCGACCCAGGAACGCATTGCAGGCCTGCTCGGCTTCAGCGAACGTGCTGAAGGGCGATCCGGACACTTGAGCCGCGGGCATATTCAGAAAGTCTGGGCGATATGACGCAACAAAGCCGGGCTCTCCATGTAGGCCAGGTCCACTTCGGCTCTCGCTGCTGATGACGAATGAATAGTCGTCGCTGCTTGCGATCCAAATTTCCAGATCCTCAGCAGTTTCCACGCGGCGAAAGTGCAGGGCCATTTCACCCTCCACCAGGCAGGGGTCCAAGCTTGGTCCTCCGCCGTCATCCAGATGACGCTTAACCTGCTCTTGTGCGGTTGGCCGCTTCAGCCTCCCGCGCCAGCCGTTCCGCCTTTAGGCGCTCTCGATTGTCGTGAAGTGCTTTTTGCGCTTTCGCGTATTCGGTCATAGTTTCCTTCGCCCTGACCGTTTTAAAGATCTTATGGGCTTCGCGTTCTGCAGCTGGCGGCGCCCGGCGGTTTCGGTCGTTAATCATTGGTTGACCTCCCATTGGGCTCGATGAGTTAACGCATAGATATGGTTTTCGATCCTGTCGGCTAGCGGGCAACTCGCGGTCTCTGATTCCGATCAGACCAGCCGGTCGGCAAGGAGCGAGTAAACCGAACACCACGCAGCCGACTTTTACGGGGCGGGCTGGGGCGCCGACTGTAAGCAGGAGGCTCCTAATGAATATGTTCGTCTCGACCGCGGCGGTCGCCGCGGCGCCCGCTGCTGCCAAGAGCTCGCCCGCCGATGAGCCGCTTGCGATCGATCACAAAGGCATCTTGGCCCGTGTCGAGCAAATCATCGACCTGCTGCGCACGCGATACATCTGCGACGGATGGAAAATAGATGAGGACGGCGCGGCGCGGGCTCTGGACTGCTTCCGAAGACACGTCCATGGACCCGCCTTCAAGGATGAAGACAAGGACACGGCTGCACACACTATCAAGCGCTAGAATTCTTCAGTTCGCACGGTCAGAGCCTTGATTGGATCCACATGGGGGATCCCGGGGTGACGATTTGCAGCCTGGCGTACCATTCGGCGCGGGCAAACGAGGCGACAGATGCTGAACTGCCGGCCCTGGAGGAGGAGATCTTCCACCAGTTCGAACTGGCGCACGCCAACGACGTCGAAATAGCTCGGCTCGACAACATTTGTCGAGACGAGCTGAAGCGGCTCCGCGCCGAAGAGGTATCCTTGCGGATGACGACCACTGGAAGCGCGTAGCGCAGATGCCCGAGTTCAAGGATTACATTCGTCTCTGCGCCCAACCGCACTGGGATCGGGTGGATGCCATCATACACGAGATGAAATCGATCAAGGTAACGGCTGATGGCCGGCGCGAAGGCTTCGGTTCTATTGAATTGCGTAATGCCACGCGAATGGCTCAAGGCGGACGACAAGGCCGAATGGAAGATCAAAGAGACCCGTGAGCTTTTATTCGAACTCGTCGGGGGCGAGCCGAGTGAGCAGCTGCGCGAGCAGTTCACGACGGCGCTGGGCAGCATGATCGCCTAGATCAGAAACTGCCGTCAGTCGCACCGCCCAACCCGCCGGTTCATGCCCGGCGGGCTTTCTATTTTTGAGCGAGCGCAAGGTGGCCGCTCAGTGGCGATGGTGCTCCCAACCATAGTGGTAGCCGCGGCCCCAGCCGTAGTGATGCCCACGACCGCCGCGGTGGCCCCACCCATGGCCATGGCCATGACCGCCCCTGACATGGATGATAGCATTGTCGCCGCCGAGAGCATTCGGCACTGCGGCAGGCAGTGCGGACGCTGTTCCTCCGGTAGCAAGGCTACCGAGGGCAGCAAGTCCAACAAGTGCAAATTTGAGCCTCATGGTCTCCTCCTGTGGCACTCTGGAACGTTGCGCACAGTAGGAAGCTCAATGTGAACGCAACTGTGGTTTGTCCCAAGATCAAGTGCGCGTGACGTGTAAGGCCGTTCACATTCGAAAAACGCGATTTGATGTAACGACCGAGCGCCACCCAGTATCGGGAGAATCGCGATGCTATTATTCAGCAGCCAGAATGGAACAAGCGCCACGGTGGTCGCTGTCCTCCTTATTATGCTCGTGTTGAGTTTTGCGCTCGTTCGCTACGTGGAATGGTCATCGAACGCTCGTTTTGCAGAGTTCATTAGCGCGATCGAAGCGCCGGCGACTCAGTCGGCTCCGATTCCGCCTCTCAAGGGGCGAACGGGCTGTGGTCAGGGTAAGAAGTCTGCACCTGCGCCACTTTCTCTACTGCCCGGCCAAGCCTTGGGTCAGTCCGGTGACGCGCTTTCCTCGCCGTCGACGAGCCGGTGAAAAAGTCGGCTCCTGTTGTCACTCTGATCGGGGCAACGACTGCGCCTGATCGGGCTTGTTGCTCATGCGCTTACCGGCTGCGGCTGCTTCACAACCGGACGTGTACTCAAGGGCGCGGAACCTCCGGGCTCCGCACCTTCATCGGTATAGCAGCGGCTTTGATGGATTTTGGTTTCAGGGCTCTCCGCTTCATGGTCGCGGTTTGCTTTTTCGACTTTAACGGCTGTGGTCGCTCGTTTGCTTCGCTCACGAATTGCCCCCCTCGAAATTATTCTGGCCACGGACTTGAGCCGGATTTGCGTGACGTGACGAGTCGTAACTGCATTTTGACGGACGAACCTCCTCGTTTGTTGCGGAATTGAGACAGAACCAGCCCGCGCTTATCGTTGCCGGCGCCGGCTAGAAAGCGGGCAAGCGGGCTGATGGCGCCGGCGGGCTTGACGCCGTTACCGACACCAATCTGGCCCAATTCGTCAGCCGGACCGAGTTGGAAGAGGCTTGGCGGTCACAATGTCCCGCTATACAGCCATTATCAGAGGACAAACGGAAGTGGCTCGGACATCGTCGAGCCGACGTGATTGACCCTGGCTGTGTGAAAACGCTGCTGCTTTGCTATGATTCTCTCGTGATTCTGCGGGGGAAGCTGATGCGGCGCTTCGTTGAGCAGGCGGATCGTGGGCAATGGACGCTATTGCCCGGATGCCTCGACGATTTCATTGACGAGAGCAACCCTGTTCGCGTGATCGACGTGTTTGTCGATGCGCTCGATTTGGCTGAGATGAGCTTTGAGGGGGTGGAACCAGCGGCGACTGGTCGGCCATCGTACCACCCCTCGGTTCTCCTCAAGCTTTACATCTACGGCTATCTGAACCGGGTGCAGTCGAGCCGACGGCTCGAACGCGAGGCCGGCCGCAATGTCGAAGTCATGTGGCTGCTGGGTCGGCTCGCACCTGATCACAAGACGATCGCGGACTTCCGCAAAGACAATGGCCTGGCGCTGCGCAGGGTATGTGCGCGCTTCGTCGAACTCTGCCGCGAGATGGGCCTCCTCGCGGCGGCGAGCGTTGCCATCGATGGCAGCAAGTTCAAGGCCGTGAATAACCGCGACAAGAACTTCACGCGGGCGAAGGTGCAACGGCGGCGTGCCCAGGAGAGCGTCGCGCGCTATCTGAGCCAACTTGACACGGCCGACCGGCAAGAGCCGACGGAGGCACTGGCCGCGAAGGTGACGAGGCTTACCGAGAAACTGACCAAGCTGAAGGAGGAGATGGGCAAGCTTGCCGTTTACGAGAAGCAGATGCTTGCTTCGCCTGACCAGCAAATCTCACGGACCGATCCTGATAGCCGTTCGATGGCGACGAGCGGACGTGGTTCCGGTGTCGTCGGCTACAATGTGCAGGTCGCCGTGGATACCGAGCATCATCTGATTGTGACGCATGAGGTGACGAACAGCGGCTCGGATCGGGCTCAACTGGCCAATATGGCCAGGCAGGCCAAGGCTGTTCTCAAGACCGAGACGCTCGAGGCCGTTGCCGATCGCGGCTACTTCAGCAGCCTGGAGGTCCTCGCATGTCACGAGGCGGGCACCACGGTAACTCTGCCCAAGCCGCAGACGTCGGGTGCCAAGTCAGATGGCCGCTTCGGCAAGCAGGACTTTGTCTATTTGCCGGAGGAGGACGCCTATCGCTGTCCAGCCGGAGAACAACTGCCATATCGCTTTACGAGCGAGGAGGATGGCAAGCGGCTACGGCGCCACTGGACTACAGCCTGTCAAGATTGTTCGCTTAAGCCGCAGTGTACGACAGGGCCAGAGCGGCGGATTCCACGATGGGAGCATGAGCATCTGCTAGAAGCTGCGCAGCAGCGCCTTGATGCAAATCCACAAGCCATGCGCCTGCGTCGCGAGACGGTCGAGCATCCGTTCGGCACGATGAAGGCCCGCATGGGAGCGACACACTTCCTCACCAAAACGCTCCCTAAAGTAACCGCTGAAATGGCTCTCTCGGTCCTGGCCTACAATTTGACACGGGTCATGAACATCGTCGGGACCAAGCCGCTGATGGCTGCGATGGTGGCCTGAGACCGAACCAGTCCTGGCTTCTCACTGACTTCCCGGGGAAGGTGTTTTTACACGGCCAAGACCCTTTGCAGACATTCCAGAAGACGCGATCGACATTGCGCAGACGTGGTTGTTTGCCAGCAACCTGAACTGCCGTTGGTCGGGGCGACTTCACACCCGGCTTGATCCAAGGCAGACTTTGATCGGTTTATCTTTTGGGCAAACGCACCGGGTGACACGGGACACCCGGTGCAACGCCTTGACCAGCCACGGTGCGCTGAGAACGCTTTGGTCAAGGGGTTGGCGCCCTAAGCTATCACGACCCGGCCGTCAAAGCCGTTTTAACGGTCTCAAAGGTCGTCTTCAGGTTCGTACCAACACCGCTGACTGCCCCGATGATCGCAATCGCAATGCCAGTCGCAATCAGCCCGTACTCAATGGCCGTAGCACCCGACTCATTCTTCAAGAATGCACCAAAAACAGTCTTCATCATTGCACCTGCCCAGTTTCTATCGAGACGCATTGTCGCGTCCAGAAACGAACTAGAGCGGCAAAGCCTAAGGTTGTTTAAATAGCCGATGCGTGGATTTGCGAGACAATCGAACTAAATTGTGACTCGAATTTTCGGGAAGCTGTGCGGTCGGACTCGAACGCTGCATGCATGCAACCTCAGATATGGTCACCGCGTTAGCCAAATCGCGGTGATTGCAATGCCTTATGAGCTTGTATTTCGAACGCTAGGCAATTTCGGAGGAATGCGAATTGAGCTTGGCTGCAAGTGGAACTTGCCACTGCTGCGACGCGCGCGACGATAGTCGTGTGACAACTTGTCGCTGTGCGAACCGCGCATGCTCGCGTAACGAGATACCGCATCGTAGTCGAAAGACGAGAGTCCGCATTTGGCCCTAAGCAGACTTCGACGCGCCCGCAACCGAAGTCGGATTTTGACCCTGACCGGACATCGTTGAAAAAAACGTGCGATTCTAAACCACCTGCGCCTGCGGCGACCAGCAGCTATCCCGCCACGCAAGAAGTGGACTGCATCAGGCCAGCCGGTCGCGCAGCGCCTTAGCGTCCCGCAGGACTGGCGTGTCGAAGCCTTCGGTGAACCAGCCATACACCAGCGCGAGGAGGTCGTGAGCTTCCGTGCACTTGCCTTGATCGCGCCATAGGCGGGCGAGGCTGGACGCAGCGCGCAGCCCAAACGTCTTCGCGCTCTGGCGCTCCGCCACAGCGAGCGCTCGATGATAATTCTGCTCCGCAGCGGCTTGGTCGCCTCGCGCATTCATCATATCGCCTCGAATTCGATGCAGCTCGACCTCACCGGACCGCTCGTGGGTCGTCTCGATGAGCTGCGCAGCCTCGACGAGGCAATTCTGTCCCTCCTGCAGATCCCCGACCTTGGCGTGAGCCTCGGCGAGAAAGCAGAGCGCGCGCGGCGTGTGCACGACGGCTCCGGCACCACGAAGCACCAAGAGCCCCCTCGCGAGCGTCGCGACGCCATCCTGCGCCTGTCCAAGTGCTGTCAATGAGCGACCATGCTGGAGAAGTCCGACGCCCAACCAGAGCGGAAAACCGTGCTCGTCCGAGAGAGCGACCAACTCTTCCGCGTGCCGCCGTGCGTCATGCAGCAAGCCGGCGGCCGTCTCCACCGCACACGCCTTGCTCAACACAAAGGCCACCGTAAACGGATGGTCGAGCCCGCGGGCTTCCGACAACGCCTCGTCCACGCGCGCGCGTCCCTGATCGATGTGGCCCAGAAGCGCCAATGTCAACGCCAAGTGACCCAGGCTCGCAGCGTACGGATCGGCCACCGCTATGGCGGCGCAAATCGCGCGAGCGGCCGGATCTCTCAGGCCATCACACAGATCGAGAAGGGCGCGCGCTGTCACAAACTCCCCGCGAAAGTAGCAACTGGCGCCGTGGATATAGTGACCCAGCAGCAGAGCGACCTGATCTTTTCTAGTCTCGCCAAATTTCTCCATCTGCTCGGCAAGGGACACCGCCAGTTCGTGCTCGGACCGAACCATATGGAAACCCCATTGGGAATAGAGCAGCGGGACGACGCGATCCGGCCGATCGAACCGCTCAGCGAGCGCTCGCGCCCTGACGAGGGTATCGCCCACCACCGGCGCCGAATACCCTCGAGCTGCCATCAGCGCCCGCCCCAGGGCAATTTGCAGGTCGAGTTCGTGCTGCACGGGCCGGGAGTTCTCAGGCATGTGCGCCAGCAATTCCAGGCCCTTCTGCAACTGCGCCACCGCTTCCGTCATCGCCGACCGCGCGACCGCTTGCTGGCCGGACTTGAGCCGATAGCTTACCGCCTTCTCGTTGAAACCGGCCTCGGCGCAATGATGGGCCATGAGTTGCGGCTGAGCGGCCACGATTTCGGGGAACTGACTCTCCATCACCGTTGAAATGCGGGCATGGATCTGCTGGCGTCGACCGCGCAACAGGGTGCTATAGACTGCGTCCTGCACCAGCGCGTGCTTGAAGGTGTACTCTGCATCGGGTGGGGTGCCACGCTGGAAGACCAACTCGGCGCCTACGAGCTGGGCCAGGGCCCCGTCCACCTGGTGCTGCGGCACAGCCGCGACGGCGCTGATCAGCTCATGCGAGAACGACCGCCCGAGGGCCGCACCGATCTGCGCCACCTCGCGCACGGGTGCCAAGCGATCGAGCCGTGCCAGGAGCGAGGCTTGGAGCGAGGTAGGGATGGCAAGCCGAAGCACGGGCCCCCTCGCATCAAAGCGGTCGCCGGCGTCGGTCAGCATGCCGCTCTCGATCACCGCCTTGGTCAATTCCTCGATGAACAGCGGCACGCCATCGGTCCGATCGATGATATGTTCGGCGACCTCCTCGGGCAGCGCTTTGCCGCCGGTCACCCGCATGACCATTTCGGCGCGCTGTCGACGCGGCAGACGACCGAGACTGATCTGTGTCACGTGCGAGCGCCCCATCCAGGCCGGCGCGAACTCTGGCCGGAAGGTGATGACCAGCAAGGCCCGGAGGGTGGCCACCCGGTCGACGATGAGGTCCAACAGGTCGAGCGAAGTGGGGTCGATCCAGTGCACATCCTCGAACACCATCAGTACGGGCCGACGCGCCGCCAGTCCCTCGAGCTGGGCTAGGAGGGCCCGAAGCGTATTCTCCTTGCGCTTCTGTGGTGTGAGGCTGAGCGGTGGATAGCGATTGCCGATCGGCACGGATAGCAGGTCCGCGATCAGAGGGACGGCCTCGCTGAGGTCAACGTTTGCCTCCGCAAGCAACGCCTCGAGCTTGTCCAACCACTGCTGGTCCGTATCGTCACGCCGGAATCCCGCTGCCCGCTCGAGCTGTGAGATGGTCGGGAAAAGCGCGCTGTCCTGATGGTGCGGCGAGCAGAAACGGCGCAAGCGGATGTGTGGATCATCGCTCAGCCGCTCCACCGCGGTCTCGGCGAGGCGCGATTTGCCGATGCCGGGCTCACCCGATATCAGCACGACCGAGCCATCGCCGCGTTTTATCTGCTGCCAGCGGCACATCAGCAGCTCGATCTCCTCATCGCGGCCAAGCAGTGGCGTTCTGCCTACGCGCAAGGCCTCGAAGCGGCTATCGACCGCGCTCGCGCCCATGACTCGCCAGACCGGCACCGGGTCGCTGAATCCTCTGATGGACACGGTCCCGAGAGCGAGATACTCGAAGAGTCCTCCGACGAGGCGGCGGGTGCTGCCGTCGATGACCACCGTGTCCGGCTCGGCCAGCGCCTGAAGCCGCGAGGCCAGATTGGGGGTCTCGCCCACCACCTCATGCTGCTGGGACGCGCCATCCCCGATGAGATCGCCGACGATCACCAACCCGGTGGCAATGCCAACTCGCACTCGCAATCTTGCCCCCGAACCGACATCGAGTCCTGCCACGGCCGCGACCAATGCCAGCCCGGCGCATACCGCGCGCTCAGCATCGTCCTCATCCGCCCGCGGATAGCCGAAATATGCGAGCACGCCGTCGCCCATGTATCTGGCAACGAACCCGCCAAATTTCTCGATCTGCTCGGCGCAGCAGCGATGGTACGCGCCCATGATTTCCTGCAAGTCCTCAGGGTCGAGCGTTGTCGAGAGCGCTGTCGAACCAACAAGATCAGCGAACATCAGCGTGAGATGACGTCTCTCGGCCGCGGTCCGAGGAGCAGGCGTGGGTCTCGGTCCGGCCTCATCGAATTCCGCAATCGCGCGCAATATCTTCCTGCGATGGCCGAGCGATACACCGATTTTTTCGAGGTCATGGTCGGTCAGATCGCGCAGAACGCTTGGATCAATGTCGTTCTCGGCAAAGCGCTGCGCGTATTGCCCAAGCCCAAGCTTCTCGAGCCACTCCGCAATCTGCTGCATTGGCTCCACCGACATCTGGTTGACGGCCGGCCGAATTTTACACCACAGCGAAGAAACGTTATCCCGATGTTTCCGGAATAGCACGTCTTGTTTACAGCAGTTCGCCTGCGTGGGCCTTCGATTATTTGCCAAGGTGGTGCGTTAGTACGGATGTTCGCTACCAAGAAGCGCATGGCATGATGAGAACAACTGTACAGGCCCGATTTCGGCAGCAAGCACCGTTGCGCGACCAGACCAATGTGACTGGTACCGGAAACCAATTGAGCGGGTCCATGAGCCGGCGTCAAAGGATTGCGTGACGTCCTGTTCTGGCACTTTGCGAAGTAGCGCCGGACGCCGATTATGTCCGATGCCGGGGGTAAATCAGAATCTATCGCCGAGCGGTCAAACCGACGCGACTGACCCTAAGCGGGCGTTGCCCTTAGGCCGCCTCGGATGTCCGCGCCGCTCGCATCGCGTCTGCGGGAACCGAAACATTTTCTGGCCTGAATGATTTACTCTTGGGGCTTCGCAAGATGCGACGCATTCATGAACCCTCTCTCGGCGAGCGACGTATTCCTTACGGTCGCGATCATGAGCGTTACTTTCCTGGCCGAAATCGCTCTTTTTATCTTGATTGGACTGATCTGAAATGATCGCGCCGTGCTGTACAGCGCGCAGCCAGGGTCTAGTTCTCGGTGATCCTGATGGTTGAGACCGGCCATCTTCCGTCATGACCTTTGATCGAAATCCGAAGCCCGTGCAATTCGTCCAGCCAAACGTGCTCGACCGTGCCTGCTTTGCCATCGGTAAGGACGACGGCTTTGCCGATCAATTCGGCTTGCGCCTCGCCGTACTCATTCAGGATTTTTGACGCACGGCGCTTCACCGATGGCATTGCTCATCCAATTCGGCCGAACCGTCTTTGGCTCAAGCGGCGAACCTTGTCCCAGCGCTCAGTCGCTGGAAAGATCGATGGTGATTGCTCATCCAATTCGCGGAGCCGGTCGATTTGCTGTCTAAGTCCCTCTGGTAGTCCCGGCTCTGGCTTCAGCGAATCGCCCAATCTCTCGCCGATCTCTCGAACGATGGCGCGGCTGTGCGTGTGGTCAAGGTCAACGCCATGGTCCATGCAATTGCTTTCGTTCCGGTAATGGCAACGCCAGCCATGTCCAACATCGTAGCCACCCCTCCGCAACCTCAATGGAGGCACGGCCAGCAACTTTTGAATGGAACCGGAGACCGCCGCTTTTGGCTATCTGCGCGAGCGCTCGTTTTGACAACAGCGGGTCTTTGGTAACGACCTTTGGCTATCCGCGACATGCGCCGGCTTTTTACCAGCGTGCGGCGGTCTCGTATTCCTCTAAAGCCCCGCATGCGCTTTCGTTCCTTTGATCTCCGATCGCGACGCGATGTTCCATTCGGAGGAACCCGGAGTGGGAGGTCGACGCATCCCACAAGGCTTACCGAGTTCGCGCTCGGCGCCATCGTTGCGCGCGGGAACCATTTATGAGAATGCCCAGTTAGTTCATGGGGCGATGAAGGGACCATCGTCATGAGGACCAAATATCTCGCTGCGATCGCGATAGCTGTTCTTGCCGCTTGTAGTGGGCTGGTCGTGAATTCCGTCGGCTCGCTTCATCCCGAAAAGCAGTCCACGCTGTCCGCCAGACAAGTAGCGGACCGACTAGCTGGATCTTTGGATCCGTATTTGACACGGTCTGGTGGCTAACAGCCGGTGTAACTCAGAATGCGTTGGCGGCGCTCCTAAGTCATGAGGCATCGTGCCCGTTCGCCAAGCTAGGCTGTAACATATCCCATGGCGCTCGCACCCATACGTCGCGTTCCTCGTCTGTCAGATTGAACGCTGCTTCTGCGTACGCCGCAACGTCGTGTCCGTTACCTCCGATATTGGCCCCCAGCGGTAGTTGGCGCAGTGCGGCGTCATGTCCGGAGTTAGCGGAAAACCGGAAGCGGGTCACCGACTGTCAAAGTGGAGCGATTGACCCACAGCGGCAGTGGGCCGAGCCAACTCGCCCACGTGACTAACCGAAATGTGAAAAGCAGAATATGTTGCCGCTTTTCGCGGCGCGTTTTGCGTGTCACCATCCCTTCGCAACGACGGGAGGGTTGCCATGCGCTGGAGTGTCTCGATCGGAGCAGCGCTTGTGGCCGGAGCGATGGCGGGGAGCGACTTAACGGGCGCTGCAGCCCCGGGGCCCAACTCTCAACAGGCCGACCCCAACGGCGGTGTGCCGTCCGTTGACGTCGAGCTTGTGATCGCCGTCGATGTTTCCTATTCGATGGACTTGGACGAGCTTGCTGTTCAGCGCGAGGGCTACGCGCTAGCTTTCGTCTCGAAAGATTTTCTTCAGGCGATGAAGGCTGGTCCCCACAGCAACGTGGCTGTGACCTATTTCGAGTGGTCGGCTTCGAGCGACCAGAAGATCATCATTCCGTGGCGGTTGATTGATGGTCCGGAATCGGCTGATGCAGTAGCCAACGAAATCATGAGTGCGCCGGTTCGCCGGGGCTCGCGCACCTCGATCTCAGGTGCGATCTATTTCGCGATGCCGCTGTTCGATGAGGATCCCTATCGCGGCTTGCGCCGCGTCATCGACATCTCCGGCGACGGCCCCAACAACAACGGCGCGCCCGTGACCGGCGCGCGCGACGAGGCGCTGTCGAAGGGCATCGTCATCAACGGTTTGCCAATCATGGTGAAAGAGCCGTCCTATTCGACCATGGATATCGACAATCTCGATTGGTATTATGAGGACTGCGTGATCGGCGGCCCTGGCTCATTCGTGGTGCCGATCAAGGATCGGGAAAAATTCAAGGAGGCGATCCGCGCAAAACTCCTGCTTGAGGTCGCGGGCCGTACGCCGGAGCGCCGGATCGTCACGGCAGCTGAGAAACAGCCGCGGGTGCCCTGTTTGATCGGTGAAAAGTTGTGGCAGGACCGCTGGGGCCGGTGAGCGTCAAGAGCAGATATTTAACAAAGTCGATCACTTCGCGGTTCGGACTACCGTGTCCGGTCATGGCCCTTTTCGAGGTAGCGGCGGGCACCGAAGACGTCCGATTATCGGGGAGGCCGAAAGTGACCGGCCGCCCGTGACAAGCCTTCAGCGGCTGAAAAAAGCGCGAAGCGGTCCCGCAGTGGGCAAAGGTTATTTGGCTTCATCCGAGCAGTAGGCCTTCTCGGTGTGCATGCAAGCCCGGTAAGCGCAACCGGCAGAGGCTGGCGGCGCAGGCCAGGCGACTGAGACGGTAGCTTATCCGAAACCTCGGCGGCGCTGGCGTCTTATGTCGCGCCGGCACCGCCAAATGCCTGGGCGAGGGGCGCGATTTTTTGGCAGCGCAATCACTGCCGTACTGATTTTCATGCAGGGAATATGCTAAAGTCCGACCACGCAACCGATGGGGGTCGCAGATGAAGATTCCCCCGACTGTCGAGCCGATCGCGCATATCTCGCCTTATCGCCGCATCGATCCGTTGCATCCCGGACGGAAGCGCGTCATCACGCTGGAGGAATGGCAGGCAAGCGGGAGCACGCGCAGCCAGACCCGGCAATCTACAGCTATGACGCACGGAACCGGCGCTGGGTGCTGAAGGAGGATGTGCGATAAGGACGAATGCCGAGCGCGGACACTTCGGTCACGCGCCCTAAACGCAGCATGGAGCAAAAATTACAGTTCCGAGTTAGGGGGGTGAAAAAATCAGGAGGGTCTCATGGATCCGATAACGCACTGCCCCAAATGCGGAAAACGACGGGTGCCGGTTGTCACCTTGTCCGGCCGCACCGACCTTCAATGCATAAGCTGTGACGACCCCGCGGTGAAGTGGGCTGAAAGTCCGCTTATAGCTCCTGAGATCGTTGCAGAACCCGTTAGCCACTCGGCAGGCATGCGGAGCTGACACAGCGCGCCTGCGCCGGCGGCTTGGACGATAGAAGGAAACAGGGCGGGTTGCGGTCCAGCGCTCACGCCGCCGCTGCAGGCTGCTTCAAACACGCCGCCTCAATCTGGCGGTTTTTTTCCTTGGCTTGGTCAAGCGCTGGCGCCGGTGGTCCGGCCTGCCTTTCGGGCTGATGCTTTTCAGGCGCTCCCGTCGGAACTCGCGGCGCAAATCTGGCGGCCCACCGCTGTTCGAACTTCCTTTGCAAGTCCCGAGGAACGTCGCACATAACCCACCTCCGCGTTCAGCCCCTCGATGGGCCTCAACGCGTGGGGTGCTCTAACGGCCCTAAACGGTGCCACGGGGAACCAGCGTCGGGCGCGGGTGCGAGGGGTCAACCGGGTCTGGGACACCGTCACCACCTCGTGCGGGTTACTTGGGCGCGCCAAAGGGTGCTGATGATCCGGGGCTACCGCAGGCCGGAGGCGGCCCGCTATCGCCGACTAGGCCTCTTTGGTGATGCACGTTCCGGGATCGTTTAACCATCGAAATGCGGTGCGGGGGATCGATGATGGCCTGATGAAATTGGATTCGGCGGCCAACAAATAAAAACTTCGAACGTCGCTTCTTGGCCTTCTACGAAGTGGCGGCCGACACTGGGTCCGTCCGATTAGAGGGGTAGACCGGAAGCGAACGGCCGTCGCTCGCAGATG
The DNA here is from genome assembly GCF_042258615.1 of Bradyrhizobium sp. Pha-3. Taxonomy (GTDB): domain Bacteria; phylum Pseudomonadota; class Alphaproteobacteria; order Rhizobiales; family Xanthobacteraceae; genus Bradyrhizobium. Next base: position 3,020,024 of record NZ_CP170152.1, read on the forward strand.
GAAGGACCACATCAAGACCGCGCGCGCCGCGCTCAGCAAGTAAACGCCACGCTGAACGAGTAGTCTCCATTTTTTCGGCCGTGGCGCCCCACGACCACCACCCGCATCGGAGGCCCCACCAACGCCGCTCGCTCGCGCCGGCGAGGTGATCGAAATAGGACTCTCTTGTGCGGTTCAAGGGTCCGCAAATGTGCCCTCAACAGAGCGGCGCACAAATCGCCGCCACGTCCATTATCAGGGCGACAATCTAACGCGCATCGGCGATCGCGGCGGAGGGAGAATCGGGCCACTAAATTTCAGGCAAATCGTTAGGGGTTGGGGCGGCCCACGTTCTCGACCAATGAGTGAGGGGTGGGTTCGCGCGATAGAGAGCATGTGTCGCGAAGCGAGGACGGCTTTTTTCTTCAAACGATAGGGCGGCGTTCGCAAGGGCCGTACCGGCAGGCAATATCGGGGGGCGCACCTTCGATGAGATGCCGTCCACCATTGCCGACATTACCTGCTCTGCGGATTGCCCAGGCAGTAGCCTTAGCAATGACGAGAAACTCGGCCTCACTTTATTTGAAGGTCAAGGTCTACCGCTCTTCAACCCTGGTGCGCCACAGGGCATCGAAAGTATTCTGGTGAGCCGGCGCCAATTCTTCTGAACCGATCGGATCGCTAGGCTTCTCAATCAGGGCGCTTGCAAGCTCTTCAGTGGGGCGCGGCTGCGTCGAAACCTGCGCAGGCCACTCCAATAATGATTTTGAAAGCATGGGCTTGCCTTCGTACCAGCATTTTCGTCCGTCGATGAGGCGCCAAGACCAATACTCGCGCGGATTTGGTGGCACCGCGGCACTGCATTGTTGTTTCGCCTGCGCAGTCGGCGTTCCAATTAATAAGAAAGTAGCGATGCAAGCGGCCAAAGGGATAAATGGAGATTGTTTCGTCATCGGAGTACTCAGAGACTACTTCGTTGCCGCAATCGGCTTACGGCAACGACCAAATCGGGCCGCTCGAGAACCTCAACCAACTTGTCGAGGATGCTTTCACTGTCGTGGGGGCGGGGCTGAAGGTATTTGTCCAATATGCACAGGGCTTCGCTGACGGCCTGAAGTGCCAACTGTTGATCGGTCATCGCTTCTTACCCATTTGAATGGAGGGAGAGTCGCGCTATCAAGGAGGCTGAAAGATCAAGTCGTCTTTTAGACTTATCCCATCAAATTTTATTTCAATACGGGGCCTCACCTCATAAGGAGGGCCTCTCGTGAGCAAACAGCGGTTTTCCTTCGCGGGGCGTTGGATCAAAGAATGCTGCGACGAGCACGAGAGCAAACGCTCGATCACGAGATCAAACATGGAGGATTAGCGGAAGACCATCAGATGAAGCAGTTCCTGATCCGTTATCGCCGCACGTCCGCTACCGCCGAAGCCTGGCAAGAGGACATCAAGCGCTTCATCGCGCAGATCGAGGCCGATCCGGAATTGCGCGGACGGATCTCCTACCGGTGCATGAAGGTGCGCGACAGCGACGAATATATGCACCTTGCGACGCCAACGGACGACGCCGCAGTCAAGGCGCTGCAAAGCCGCGACTGGTTCAAGCGCTATAACGAGCAGACCCGCGCGGCCGCAGGTGGCTCGGTCGAGGTGCTGCCGCTTGAGACCGTCGCCGAGACCGCCCCCGCGTAACGAAAAAAAGCGCCCCTGCGCTCGAGGCTGTCCTTCCTTTTGTGCCGATCATGTTGCGGTGCATGAGTCCGGAGTTGGCCCGTTTGAGCATGCTTACCGGCTCTGAACGTTCCGTTGATACGGGTAGGTCGGAAGTCAACGCCAAAGAGTCAAACCGGCGCTTTTGACCCGAAGCTGACATTCGCTCAGACGGAGAGGCCTTGCAGTCCATTGGCTCGCTTCATCGCCATGTCTCTTCTCGCCAGCGTGCCAGGCGGTCAAAGACCGTCCGTTCGAGCCATTGTCGGCCGGATACTCGGTGCGAGCTGGGAGTCCCCGACCGGTTCCCAGGCGCGGAGGACCTTTGGAGGAGGGCATACTGGGCCTTCTGAAAGACACTTTCAGGTTTGCCGCAACAAAGCGATCCGCGTGAACCCCTGCGAAATACTGCGTCTTGCAAGGCATCTTGGCATCTCGACAACGCAGTTCATCAAGAATCACACCGAGGCGGGAGGAACCGTGCTCCGGTCAAAGGAAGACGGCGATTGCGGGTTTCTAGGCGAGCGCGGTTGCAGCGTTCATCCGGACCGGCCGCTGGCTTGTCGGATCTATCCGCTGGCGCGACGGGTTGCCGGGCAGTCCTGTTTTCACCGCGCAAGGCTTTTCGAGAATTTCCCTCGGCCGGGGCCGCACGACGCGAGTCGGCCCCTTTCTATTCGGCGGACGGGTGAGGCGGCCCCAGCGTTCGTTCGAACGCGCTGAGGCCGTTTCCATTAGGAAGGTGGGCGGTTAAGTTTGCCGTATGTCCGGTGCTGTTCGGCCTCAGACGGTGCCGGATGATACCAAGTGAAAACTCGGCCCCAGTTCGACCCTCGCTGGGGCCAATCCATCGTGGCGTCGGTTCTAATGAAAGCGGCCGCCAACTGAGGCGCCTCTGATTGAGCGGCCCCAGCAACCTTTGGGGGCCTGTGTGAAGGGAGGCGAGTTGCTGGGGCCATCTACCGGCTCGATGCGCCGAACCTGGTTGCGAATTATTGCACGTACATCGCCACCCCAATGATGACGAGCGGGCTTAGCCCAAATGGTACGATCCAAACGCTTTCAAGTATGTCATTTCCCATAACACAACCTCTGCGTTGAGGTTGAAGCCTACGCTCATGGAACTCCGTGGGACAGTGCAGTTCGTGTCGAGCAATCGAGCGAAATAAAAATGCGACGCTTTGCGGCGAGAGCGGCCGCCAACTGTGATGGCCTTACTTTTCGTCTGGCTCGACAAGTTGCTGTTCCAGATCGGCAATGATCCGCCGCAGCCTCTTCAACTCCGAATTAGAGTCGGCGTCAGGCTCCGCAGCGAGGCGCTGCTCTACGAGGCGACCCATCAGACGGTTGCGCTCGATATTGTCAGGCGGCCGAAGTGGACACCGATCCACGAGTTGGAGCGGTACATGCGATGCAAGGAATGCTCGCGCCGGCAAGGTCACCCCTACAAGCGCAGCCGCCTAGTGGCATTGCGGACGAACAAGGTCTCAACCACGAACCCGCCGTCGACATGGTGGCCGGGAGAGCGATAGCGAGCGACCCGCTCACAATCATATTGTGAGATGAGTTATTCTTTGGGAACGATATGAAGCAGCGAACCTTGCCTTTTCGGAGCTGAAACGATCGCAAGAGTTGCCCCCATGACCATTCTTCCTGTTGATCGCGCACTAAGGATATACGGCGTCCTCGCCGACCGTTGCGAGACGAAGGGATCCCGTGAACAGCTTTCCAGACATCTGATGAAACTGTACATCGCTGGCGAGAGAGACCAGCACCGATTGACAGTGCACGGTATGTCGTACCTTCGCGACCTGGATCGGAGGATCGATTCCAGCAATTGAGCAGGGAACCCGCTGCCCCGGGGCTAGCGCCTCTGCGCTTCACGCTGCTTCCGCAGGGAATTGCGACGCATGATCCGTGCGATCGCAGCGCGGACGGCATCTGCCCTTGCCTTTTGCTTTTTCGGAAGTGGCGTCCCTTGTTGCTCGCCGACCGTCGGAGCCATAGCCAGCTGTTGAGCGGCTGTCGAGCTATGCTCGGTAAGCTGCACTCTCATTGGGCCAGTCGATGGTGATTTGGGTATCGTCATAAGGGCCAACTCGCTGCCATGGAGTTCGTTCAATAGCTCCAGAGCCCAGCCCTCCAGAAAGGGGTGCTGTCCGCATTTAAGCCCCGTGTCCTAAGTTGATTTTGAGAGTGTCCTAATTCCGATTAAGCGAACCGAAACCATGGCTTGGCCGTTGTTCTCGGTAGGACTGTTGAGAGACCTTATTCACTGTTCCGGCCTCATCGTTTTCCATAGGACGCTAACCGTTCTCGCATTGAGCGACCGGATGTTACCGAGGGTTCTCCGTGGGTGAACGGAATTCCGGCTCGCCCAATTTGAATTTAACGGTCGTGTGGCAACGGCAAGGACTGTGCCATTCGACAGACGAGCAGGAATCGAGACCGGGCTCACGAGGTATCTCGCAACCAAGGCACTTCACTTCGAGATAGCGGTAGCCGGCATTCAACGCATCGCCGAGAGCGGGCGAGGGCTGGGCAGGCCCTTGGAAGGCGAGCATTCGGGCGTTCGACGCCTGGCAGGCGAGCCCATCAGCATCACGTCGAGCCTCGGCTGCCCGCTCGGTCAGGTGCCGGACGGTGGCGCCGAACATGTACTCCCGAGATTTTGAGCCCATGCCGGCCAGAAAGCAGGAGTCGAGGAGCGCGGCAAATCATCAAGCTATTGAGGCACGGAACACAAAGCGGCTACTGCGGGTCGTGGACTAGCTAGCCAACGCTCCAATTATCGTTGGAGAATGGGTTTCCCTCCCGTAGGGCCTATTGGCTTGGGACCGGCCAAAGGTGCGGGACTTATGGATGGAAAAGGGATCTGTTCTGACTTGTCCATCCGCTTTTTGGAGCGACTTTCATTGTCCAACGGTGGGCAGATCTTCTCCCACCCTGGACTGTAAGCCCTGCCTAGAAAATCGATCTGATCAGTCTCGAACGTTTGAATAATTCGCTGCTTACTGCAGGCCGGGACGACCGCGAGTCTCGCAACGCCCTCGGGGGAGCCCTTCACCAAATAGCGCATCGTTACCAGTGCGCCGCAACGATTATCGACAGTCCACGTTTGCAACGAGCCGTCCTTCGTTTTAGCGGGCCCCGTGAGGCAGCTTTGTGCATTCGCATTTGCGGCAAGGACGAAAGGCACGAGCCAAACCGCGACTGCTCCGGCAAGAGGATGGCATCCTGGCTTAGTCATCGCATCAGTTCAGATAGCTTGAGGACATCAGCAAGCCGAAGCTTCGTGCCTTTCGGCATATGCTCCAGGAGCAGGTGCCGGGTATTGGCCGCAATCTCATCACGCTTGATCTGATCGTCCTCGGCGTGGAATGCCCGCATGTCCGCGGCAAACCGCCGGGCGATCCTCGGCGGAATATCGAGCGGCTTTTGCGTGATTGGCATAGCTTGGGAAATAAGTCGTTGAGCCCGGCTTTGCGAGATCTCATCTTATCGCGACGGCCGCGTTTGCTGAACATGAGGCCGCGAGGAACTAAATCCTTGCATCGCATGCTGGCGTGGCTTGAGCGCACCAATCATGGACAAGAAGCAACCTTAATGACGGAAATCTTTTGACTGATCGCGGGCCAGACGTTTCCGTGCAGGTCATGTTTAACGTCATAATCGCCCTCTTGATTATTGTGAGCGTTGGCGTGCTCATTGCCCATGCCATCGACGCGCTGCGGTCCTGAGGGATCTTCTTCCCGCTGGGCTAACGCAAACTCAAATGAACGCAGCATGGTGCAAAGGTGGTAGCGCGCCGCAGCAATTGCGAATTCCGCTAGATCAAACTAGGGAAAGGAATAACTTCATAGGCGGTGGTGGCCACCCCAACCCACCTACGCTGGCTAAGCCCCAGTTCATGCCCTTCTCGAGCTGGGGGCCGGTCGGGCCATGGACGTTGGAATGAAGAGAATTCGCCCTGACTGGATCACCATCGCAGGATGCCTGGTAATCGCATTGGCTTCATTGGCGATCGTCGCCATGTTCGTTTTTTGAACCGCCCGCGTTGAACTGGCCAATCACCGCATCAGCCTGAACGGCTTTCGCATGCGCCCGAGATAGGTATCGAGGGCGGCTTTTGCGAATAATCTACGGCGCGTCTCACGGCCGTCGCCTCATCAGGTCCATGTCCTCGAGGCGCTCGTCTATGCGCTGGTTTACGTTCTCGTCGTGCAGCCTGTCCTCGCGCCGACCCGCCCGCGCAGCAGCCACGGCGAAGTCGGCGGCGATAGATACGATCGCGATGCTCACATAGGTCCACCAGTGCATTCCAGCGGTCCGGTACTATCTCAGATCGGGCGCCACACGCTCTGGCTCCTGTTCGGGCGGGCGATCCAGCAACGGATGCAGCGGAGGTTGTTCGATTATCCTTAGCGGTGTCTCGTTGCTGGCCATACGCGCGTTCACGTTTTCCGCGATCGTAAGCGCTGCCGCGAGGATAGCGACTGCGACGGCAATCGCGAAGAGGACCAGCGCAGTTTGGTGGTTGGTCATCGGAAATGCTCCAACGGAAAGTGATTTAACGCCTTTCCGCCACACAGCGTTCATGCCTAACGCCAACCGGCGCGCGACCATGGCTGATCTTGCGACAGGGCGTCTAGACGAACATCCACCATCCGATCGCAGCCTCCGTGGCACCGAATGTTGCAGGTGACTGGCCGCCAGCGAGCCATTCCGCGGGGCTACCAGGCGGAATGGAGCGGCCGGACCGTTTCGTGTAGCGGCGTTGAGGCATCGGCGAATGATCGCGCCGATTGCGCGTGGAGAGAAGCGCCAGGAATCGATCGCCTATGGGTGGCGATCACCAATGGTGGGTCAATCGTCTAGCGCGGTTGGTTCGGATTTTCTTGCCACGTCGTCGAGTGCTCGGAAATCCACTTGGTCGCGTCGTGCTCCGTAACAAAACCCTTGATGACTTCCGTTTCGCCATCGGGCCACAGAATATCGATCCTCCAGCCGGTGCCGGGATTCTTGCAAGCCATGAAAGCTGGTCGCTGCTCGATCATCGGGGGACTATGCGCCGACGGTGGCCAGCTACAAGCCAGTGATCCTGCCACACTTCGCTTTCTGGCCCCGCGATCCTATTGGCGCTGAAATCCCGATTGACGCCGATCCTCTCCGTGATCGGGAGGCTCCGGTAGTTATCCCTCGATAATGAGGCGACCAAGGAACGCATTGCAGGCCCGCTCGGCTTCAGCGAACGTGCTGAAGGGCGATCCGGACACCTGAGCCGCGGGCATATTCAGAAAGTCTGGACGATATGACGCAACAAAACCGGGCTCTCCATGCAAGCCAGGTACACTTCGGCTCTCGCTGCTGATAACGAATGAATAGTCGTCGCTGCTTGCGATCCAAATTTCCAGATCCTCAGCAGTTTCCACGCGGCGAAAGTGCAGGGCCATTTTCACCCTCCACCATGCAGGGGCCCAAGCTCGGTCCTCCGCGGTCGTCCAGATGAATGACGCTTAACCTGCTTTTGTGCGGTTGGCCGCTTCAGCATCCCGCGCCAGCCGTTCCGCCTTTAGGCGCTCTCGATTGTCGTGGAGTGCTTTTTGCGCTTTTGCGTATTCGGTCATAGGTTCCTTCGCCCTGACCGTTTTGAAGATCTTATGGGCTTCGCGGTCTGCAGCTGTTGGTGCCCGTCGACTTCGGTCGTTAGTCATTGTTGACCTCCCATTTGGGCTTAACGAGTCAACGCATAGATATGGCTTTCGATCCTGTCGACTAGCGGGTGCAAGCAAACTCTGTCCGCCGCCGGCTGTTAGCGGCATCGGCGGCTGCTCCCTGGGGCTGGGCAGCGGACGCGGTTGAGGGCAGGCTGCGGGGGCAGGGAGAGCGGCCATGCCAGATTTCAGGATAATCGAGGGCAGCGGCCCCAACAAAGAAGAGCGCGAGAAGCAAGAGCGGGAGCTTGAGAAACAGCGCGCTCGAGAGTGGGCGAAAAGCGACGTTGAGCGGACGCTTTCCGGATTCACTGCGGCACTGCTTCGCACGATGGCCGAGACCGAGTCGATCTATCTCATGCGGCGCCTTGCCGACTTCATCGAAGCGCTGAACAAGTTTCGGGAGGTGATGGGCCGCGGCGTATCCGTCGCGGTGCTTCAGGAGATACTTCGTATTCCCACCACAGATCTGGACTACTCTGATGAGGATTGGCGGCACCGTCGCTGGTTACGCGAACACGGAATGGACATCGTCAAAGGAGCGCTGCGTCTTGCAGCACTTAAGGTCCTTGGCCGAGAGCCGCATTTTGGCGGGAAGTACTCGGAGCAGGTAATTCAAGACGGTATCAAGACCCTGGAGGAATTGAAGCTGCCACCAAAGCCGCAGCCGCCACTGAAAAGAGGGACCGCGAGCTGGGATGACGTTGTGGATCTAGGACCTTCTCCTGGTGGTGACGCCAAGCGAGTAGCCGACAAGCGCGCTCAAAGTAGCGGACCAGCGGCACGATCGCGGAAGCGCCAAGCAGTGCAGGGGTTGCAGGGGGCGCACTCGCTCGCCAGGATTTCACGCGCATTTCTTGATGGTCCAGTCCGCATTATCCGCGCCATCCTTGAAAATGGGCGTTTTCAAATTTCGGCTTGCTCCCCTGAGACCTTGCCATCCCTGTTATCGTCATCGACGATAGAAAGGCCGGGCATCCCTGCCTGGCCTTTCTTTTTCTTTTAAGCACTGAACGGATTGGAGTTAGAAATCCATACCGCCCATACCGCCGCCTGGAGGCATACCGCCGGCGCCTGCGTTCTTCTTCGGTACTTCGGCCACCATGGCTTCGGTGGTAATCAGGAGCGCGGCAACGGAGGCCGCGTTCTGGATGGCTACGCGAACAACCTTGGTCGGGTCGATGATGCCCTTGGAGATCAAATTGACATATTCGCCGGTCTGGGAGTCGTAGCCGTAGCCGTACTGGTCCTTCTCAAGGATCTTGCCGACGATTACGGAGCCGTCCTCGCCCGCGTTGATCGCGATCTGGCGAGCCGGATAGGACAGCGCCTTGCGGACGATCTCGACGCCGGTCTTCTGGTCGTCGTTCTTGGTGCGAAGTCCCTTGAGGTGCTGGGAAGCACGGAGCAGGGCGACGCCGCCGCCCGGCACGATGCCTTCTTCAACCGCCGCACGGGTCGCATGCATCGCGTCATCAACGCGATCCTTGCGCTCCTTTACCTCGATCTCAGTCGCACCGCCGACGCGGATCACCGCGACGCCGCCCGCGAGCTTGGCCAGACGTTCCTGCAGCTTCTCGCGGTCGTAGTCCGAGGTGGTCTCCTCGATCTGCGCCTTGATTTGCTGCACGCGGGCCTCGATGTCGGCCTTCTTACCGGCGCCGCTAATGATGGTGGTGTTCTCCTTGTCGATCATCACCCTCTTGGCGCGACCGAGCATGGCGAGCGTGACGTTCTCCATCTTGATGCCGAGATCTTCCGAAATCGCCTGACCGCCGGTCAGGATCGCGATGTCCTGCAGCATGGCCTTGCGGCGATCGCCGAAGCCCGGAGCCTTGACGGCCGCGACCTTCAGACCGCCACGCAGACGGTTAACGACGAGAGTGGCGAGCGCTTCGCCTTCGACGTCTTCCGCGACAATTACAAGCGGCTTGCCGCTTTGCGCCACGGCTTCCAGCAGCGGAAGCAATTCATTCAACTGAGATAGCTTCTTCTCGTTGATCAGGACGTAGGCATCTTCCATTTCAACGCGCATCTTGTCGGCGTTGGTGACGAAGTAGGGCGAGATGTAGCCGCGGTCGAACTGCATGCCCTCGACGACATCGAGCTCGGTCTCGAGCGACTTGGCTTCCTCGACCGTAATCACGCCCTCGTGGCCAACCTTCTTCATGGCGTCGGCGAGGAACTTGCCGATCTCGGCATCGCCGTTGGCCGAAATGGTGCCGACCTGGGCGATCTCCTCGTTCGAGGTGACCTTCTTCGAGTTCTTGACGAGGTCGGCGACCACGGCTTCAACAGCCAGGTCGATACCACGCTTCAGGTCCATCGGGTTCATGCCGGCGGCAACCGACTTGGCGCCTTCACGGACGATCGCAGCCGCCAGCACGGTGGCGGTGGTGGTGCCGTCGCCGGCCGCGTCCGCGGACTTGGAGGCGACTTCGCGCACCATCTGGGCGCCCATGTTCTCGAACTTGTCCTCGAGCTCGATCTCCTTGGCGACGGTGACGCCGTCCTTGGTGATGCGGGGAGCGCCGAATGACTTGTCGAGCACGACGTTGCGGCCCTTCGGACCGAGCGTAACCTTTACGGCGTTGTTGAGGATGTCGACACCGCGCAGCATGCGGTCGCGGGCGTCGACCCCGAATTTAACTTCCTTGGCTGACATAATGATCTCCGTTTTCAGCTGTCCCAATCCCAAGGGCCGCGCAACCGCGCCAGCTCTTGAGGGATGAGATTCTAGCTTGCGGCCGCATCCTTCGAGGCGCCGGCTGCGCCGGTTCCTCAGGGTGAGGGCGACTTTCGCGCTTAGGCGGCCTTCTTCTTGGAGGCGGGAGCGTCGGTGAGCACGCCCATGATGTCGCTCTCTTTCATGATCAAGAGCTCCTGGTCGTCGATCTTGACCTCGGTGCCCGACCACTTGCCGAATAGCACGCGGTCGCCGACCTGGATGTCGATCGGGATCAGCATGCCGGCCTCGTCGCGGCCACCGGGGCCGACGGCGATGACTTCGCCCTGGGAGGGCTTTTCCTTGACTGTGTCGGGAATGATGATGCCGCCTGCGGTCTTCTCTTCGGCGTCGATGCGCTTGACCACGACGCGGTCGTGGAGCGGACGGAATTGCATGCGATCCTCCTTGGCCTTTTGATTATTTTCTGGATTGGCAGTCGCAATGGACGAGTGCTAGCCATCCCCCACATAAGACCGCGCCATTGGGACACAAGGGCTTCCGCCCGCGATATTGACGATAGCTTGAGTTTCTCAAGTAGAGTGAGCGTTGGCCGGAAGTATGTGGCCGACTGCAAAAACGACGCGTTTGACCCTAAGTGGACATGAGACGCCTCGCTCCTGGCACTAACCAGCCTCGGGATAGGCTGACTTAGAAGGGGCGGGACTATTCGGATCTATCGACCGATAGCGAGGCAGGCTTCTCGAAGGCAACGCGTTCTCCGGCTCACGTCGGACCAGCTAAGCTCAAGAAAGACGAACGTTGTCCCAGTGCACTTCTGTCCATAGCTGAAATTAAAGAAGCAATATCGATCGTCGCGAAATTGCAGAAGGTGTCCGAGACGGCATAAGGAAAGATGATTTTGTCATGATGGCGCATCGCACCGCAAGTGTAGACGACGTTCGGAACATAACCTTCGCGTTCGGAAGGGTGCGGACGCAATAGCGGTTCACGCAGCCGCGCGAGCACCTTCGACGGATCCTTTTTGTCAAGCAACGCGGCTCCTATCGAATATTTGCGCACCGGACCGACACCGTGCGTGAGCAGCAGCCACCCTTCATCGAGCTCGATCGGCGATCCACAATTACCTATCTGCACGAACTCCCAAGGGTAGAGCGGCTTCAGGATTGGTTGGCCGCCATCCCAAGTATAAAGATCGTCGGAGTAGATCAGATATAGGTTTTCGTTGTCCTGGCGCGCGATCATCGCGTATTTTCCGTCGATTTTCTGCGGGAATAGGGCCATGCCCTTGTTGCGCGCGGCGCTACCCTTCAAGTTTGTCAGCCGGAACGATACAAAATCGGACGTCTCGAGAAGTTCTGATCGGATCGCCCGCCCGCTATATGCGGTGTAGGTCGCGTAGTAGATCTTCGGCTCACCGCCGAATTGCACAAAGCGGGCGTCCTCGATTCCGTTTGATTGAGCCTCGGTGACCGGAAAGATCACCCGCTCACTGATGTCGTTTCCGACCGTGAAGCTGACATCGACATTGTCGCTGCCTGCGCCCGACGTTAGCTTCACGACGTCAGGGCTCGACGCAAGACGCGCCGTCGGATCGATGTTAACGGTCCCGTCTGCCGTAACAAACCCCGATCGGAATGTCAGGGAGGACACATGACCTTCGCCAACGGCGCGAAGGCTGAGGATGAAGCGAAGACTGCCATCAGGCGATACCGACTGATCGGGATGTGGCACGATGCTCGGATTGAACAAGGCCGATGCTTCGAACGAATATTCGTTGAGGAAATAAGCGCCGACGAGTTGGCGCTGGGTCTGCGTGAACGCTACGTGGTCGGCCAACGCTTCTTCCATCTCTGCGGCGCGTGCCTCAAAGGTCTGCAAGAGGTTGCGGTGACGACCGAGGAAGTTCTCCATAACCTCCGACAATTGGCGGTCTGCTACGTCGGGGTCCAGCGCGAGAACCCGTTCAACGATATGGTTGGCACGGGTTTTGTCCGTCGGATTGAGGTCGCGGGGCTCCGTTGCGGGCTTGAAGGACCGAACGATAACACGCGCGGGATCAGGCCGCAGATGAATGGCTTGGCGGTTTAGGAAGGGAATTTTCGACAAGAGGTCCTCGAATGATTGAATGCGCAATGGTTAGCAGCGCGCCCTCAAGCGACCAGCGGATCAGGCCTGCTGCGACTTTCGCTCAAACGGGCAATTTGTCGGATCTCGGAAAGTCCAAGCAGATACGACACCACGGATTCTCCACCCCGGTTTTCGTTGGGACGATCGGGGTGCAGGCCATCGCGGCAACTTCCCGTCTCCAGATCAACCAGGGAGACCGACAAATCATTACTGCCGAGAAACCAGGCGAATACCCGCGCCGCCTCGTTTTTCCATTGTACATCATGATCCACGCGCCAGGCGGCAAGGCAAGCCGCAATGGTCGCTGCAGCCTCCAGCGGCTGCTGGTCGAAGGCTTGCGGCGGCTGCCGTCGATCACCAAATCCCGCCGTGCCGATCGGGCGGAATTGACCCTTCGCTGAGGTTTGTTGGCGCACAAGCCAGCGCAGCGACTCCAGTCCGATATTGATATATCGCGATGCTTTGCTCGCCATACCGGTCAGTATGAGTGCCTGGGACAATCGAGCGTTATCATAGGCCAACCCATCCTCGAACCAGACCCAGTCATCAGTTGCCACGGTATCGAAAATGAGGATCAGCTGATTGGCCAGGACAGTACGCATACGAGCCGCGCGCAAATCATCCGGAGCGGCAGAGCAGTAGGCATCGAGGCCGAGCAACACAAACGCCCATGCCCGCGGCGAGCGAAACCCTTCCGCCGCGGCCAGCGTCTCGGAAAACAGCGATGCGGCCCAAGAGCGCCGCGACAGGTTGGCGTCGGTAAGCGCGCAAACGCCCAGGGCCCAGAGCGTTCGTCCGTGACTATCCTCAGATCCTTTGTCCTCCAGCCAGCAGCGATTGAAGCCCATGAAATTGCGAAAGCGTTGCGTGCCGGGATTCCAAGCGTGCTGAACGAAGGCGGCAAATCGGGCCGTCAGGGCTTCTGGCAATCGCTCTTCACCCGGGTTGTTGAGGGCGCAGGCGACCAGCAGGGCGCGGGCATTGTCGTCGACGCAGTAGCCGTGGGTGCGGTCCGGTACGCTGTGAATGGCGTGCTGAAACAGCCCGGTGTCGTCGCACATCGACAGGAAGTGGTCGATCCGCATTTCCGGCGGAGCACGGCTGTCGCGCAACAGCGAACTGGTATCCGAACGCGCAATTGTCTTCAGCCGATGCTTCCAGCCGGCATTGTCAAAAACCGACATATAGCGCTCGGCGGTCCTTTCCCAAGTCATGGAGCGGCTCGTCGAATAGGCGCGCCTACACATTGCTTGCCGCAGCACGTCGTTGGTCAAGAGCTTCGCGATTTCAATGCCGATCGCGGCCGCGTCGCCAAAGGGAACCAGAATGCCGCGGCCATTAGCGAGCAGTTCGCGGGCATGCCAATACGGGGTGGAAACGACGGCTTTGCCGAGCCCGAAACTATAGGCGAGCGTGCCCGACGTCATCTGGGCTTCGTTCAGATACGGCGTCACATAAACATCGGCCATCGAGATAAAGTCGAGCAACTTCTTCTGGTCGACAAATTGATCGAGAAAAATCACGTGATCCTCGACGCCAGCCTGGCGTGCATGCGCCAATAGGCTCTCGCGATAGGCCTCACCCTGATCGCGTACGAGATTCGGATGCGTTGCACCAAGCACGACGTAAACGGCATCTGGGCGGGTTTTCAGGATCGCGGGCATCGCATCGATCATGACTTCGATACCCTTGTTCGGCGACAACAGGCCGAACGTCAGGATGACGGACTTGTTGCTGAAGCCGAGCCTCGCCTTGGCCGCGTCGGGTTCGGCGAATGCAAATTCCGGAATACCGTGTGGTACGATTTCGATCTTCTCGTCGGGGACCTGATAGACCGAGCGTAACAGCTCCCGGCCTTTCTCAGCCATCACCACGACCTTGGATGACGCCTCGACGATCCGTGCGATGACCTCGCGCTGGGCCCTTGTCGGTTCGGGCAGCACCGTATGTAGCGTTGTCACGATCGGAATGGTCAGGCGCGACAGCAGGCTCATGATCTGACTGCCGGCTTCGCCGCCGAAAATGCCGAACTCATGCTGTAGAGACACCGCCCCGAACCCACCGCTGTTCAGGTATTCGGCGGCGCGGACGTAGTCATCCGGCCGATCATCATTGATCTGAAGGCCGACCGTACTCGGGTAATCGTAGAGCTGACCGTGATCGGTCATCGCAACGATGACGGTTTCCAGATCACTTCGCGAGGCCGCAACGGCGCACTGCAGATCGGTGGTAAAGGTCGCGATGCCACAGCGCCGGGGTAACGAGTTTCCGATGAACGCGATGCGCTTTACGACTGCCAACTTGGTATCTCCGTTCGTCGGAATGGGGTATGCGCGGTGAATGGCAGGAAAAATCGCCTGGCTTTAGGCCTTTACAGTTCGTGGAGGAGGTGGACCGGTCCAGGCTGGAAGTGCGTCCCATTCGGCCCAGCGCATGCGTCGCTCTTCATCTCCGACTTTGATAAAAACAAATGGGGCATCATCTGTCCCAGTCTTTGATCCGGCGAATGTCGCGGGAAGTCCGTTTGCGTTCCTGATCGTTGCCGTGTTCGACATGCAGTCTCCTGTCCGCGATGTACTTCGCGAGTTGCCAATCAGTTAAAGATGGCTTCCCGGTGCATAATGACCGATGTAGCGACCAGTAGGGCCATCAAGATCGGCAGCAGAACCGGCGGTACAAGCCATCTACGAAAACTGGATTTTAGAGTATCGGACATCGAACCGCCTGCTCGGTTGAGGCGGGAGCGCGAAGCTCGCAGTCACCGGTAAATGCCGTGGGCTGGGCGGTGATGTTCAGAACATAAGAACACGCTCGCCGAATTGCGAGGTGTGGGGCCGGCCGAATCAGCTTTATTAGCTGTATCTTCGACCTGACAACTTTTCACGGCTGATTCCTTCCGCCTCACCGACAGTCCACTTTTCGAGCGAAGATACTTTCGAAATGGGCTGCAACGTTTGGTCTCCACCAGCTGTTGCCTTCGTGGCGACGGGGTCTTCGCGAGGAGCGGGACGGTCGCCATAGCGACCGAGGCAGCGTGGTGCCCGCCCGGTGGCGGTACCCCACCCATAAGCGAGTAGCCCCAGGAGCGAGTAGCCCCAGGAACAAGCGCAAGCTCACTTATTGTCGCAATTCGCTTGATCTGAAAGACAAAGTGCAAGTCAAGGTCCTGCGCGGGCGCGCGCCTGAAGCTGTCGGACGTGCGGTTCGCCAGCATCGTTGAAAGAACCGGCGCGCATCTGTCTTGGCGTCGCGATCGTCGGGGCGGCGTTGTTCGCCCGCAGTAACGCTCACAGGCGCCTTTATCGTGCAGCGAGGGCGAAAGCCCGGCGCCTTTGCCAAAGCGCCGGGCGAACGCGAATATATCCCTATCAGGCAATGGAAGATAAGACGCTCTTTCTCTGGCGCTGCATATCCGTACATGTACGGTTCGTCGGCGTTTGATGAAATCCAAGCCCGCAAGGCTCATGTCAGCCGAGCGATCTAGGCTAGGCGCGGCATGGACCGCGACCTACTCCATTTCCGTCTCTCGCTCGCTTGGCTGGTGATAGTCGCCGCCGGGTTCGTCTACGTGCTGCTCGCTTAAGGCCGCCTCAGTTGGCGGCCTTACCGTAGAGCCCCCGCAAATGTTCCGGCCCCACCAGTTCCTTTGGGCGCCATTCGCTCTGCGAGTTGCGACAATAGGCCTGAAATAAACAGCTCGCTATTCGCTCCAAACGGGCAGACAGTAAGTCCATCACCGCCCGAACCCGTGGCTTATATCGGTGACGAGAACGCCCGATCGCGCTCCCGCCTTCCTCTAACGGAATGGAGTGCGCCATGTCCATGAATCGACATCTCATACACACCCAATCACTTGAACAGCGTCTTGGCATCCAGGCAGAGCGGCTCCGCAAGGAGGCTCGGGGAACTCCCCCAGGCATCGAGCGCCAACGCCTAATCCGCAAGGCTCGTCTGGCCGAAACCGGCTCACAGTTGAGCGACTGGCTGCGGTCGCCGGGTTTGCGAACGCCGACATGAGGGGCCGATACGATTCCCATGCGCAAAGCGGCGCGAGCAGGATAGTCAATTTTCGCAGGCGATGGGCGAACAAGAGTGATACGGCAATCAAGGCGGTCCTGAATTACTTCTGGAGCAGGCAGACCGACAGAAGTTCTGCCGCGATACAGAAGGACAGGCTCCGCAAGTAAAGAGGTCATCGCACTCGAAAGATGCACTATCCGGGATTTTGTTCGTACCCTCTCGGGGCTAGGGAAACGCCGTCTGTATTTATTTCAAGCGGGCGGCGTAATTTTGTCTGGGCCGCCTCAGTGTTGTCCCGGAATCACCCGCGTAGGAACGGTCAGCTCACTGGGCCATTGAATATTCATCATCGACCGGACCTCGGCAATTACCGGTGACTGAGAGACGCTGCGCGCTCCCGTCTTAGTGGACGGGAGGGTCTGATGTGCGAGATGTGTGTCCAGATTGACGAACGGATCGCGCACTACCGTTTACTCCGTGCGTGGATCACGGATCAGAAGACCTTAGACGGCATTGCTCTTTTGATCGAGCAGCACCAAACCGAAAAACGGACTCTTCATCCGGAAGCGAAAGAGTAAGGCCCACCCTGCGCACCGGACGTCAAGCGCGCCATGTGCCGCCGCCGGAAGTTGAAGTGTTGGGTCAGCACTTGGATGAGCCACGACGGATTCCATGAACGGACTGGAGCGAACGGCAATGTTCGGCCGTAGCTCAAACGGTGGGTTTTGGTCCAGGAAGGAGGAAAATGCTTTATCGTTCAATGGGGATTGACTGACACTCTCTCCGCCGCATCGCTTCTCCACTGTATCCGGCTGTTCGAAGCGACAGCAAAAACAATGAACAGTGCGAGAATGGTTGTTGCAGCATTGTGGCCAGCGGTCATGTGAACCGGGCAAACAGGCCGAACACATGGCCGCTCCGACCAACGCCGCAAAGTGAAGGTTCTTCTTACCAACCCGGAGCCGTCCACACATGATCCTAAACCGATATGGCAACGATTGCCGCTAGGTCAGCCGTTGGGGGTAAACCGGACGAAGGCTTTCGACGGCTTCACTGCCGCTTTTGACCGGAATCGGAAAGTACGAATGCGGCTTCGACCGCTGCTCGGTTGCTCCGCTCGACGGCGTGGCGCAAGGTTGCCATCACAACCCATCAGTGCGGCAGATTGGTCCGGCGCCTACGCAGGCTGATGGAGGCCTTCCGGCACGAGCGGACTGCGCGGCCAGAAACGGAGTGAGGAAATGATCATAATTGAGAGGCTTGGTGTCAATCGGTGGTTATTCGCATGATCTAAACTTCGTTCTGGCGCCGATACTCCGTCGGTGTCGTTCCGACCATGCGGCGGAAAGCGGTAGCCATGTGCTGCGACGAGGCAAAGCCACAGGCGTGCGCGACCTGGGTAACGCTAAGGGGGGCTGCTACCAGAAATTCCTTTGCGCGTTCTATCCGAAGCATCATTACATACCGATGGGGCGGAACTCCGGTGCTGATCTTGAAGGCGCGCGCGAAATGATATGGAGAGCGAGAGACAAGTGCGGCAAGCTCGGCGAGCGACAAGTCACTCGCGAGTTGACCCTTCATGTACTCAGTGAGGAGCTTCAATTCCTTCGGTGTTAGTCCGCCTTTCGCCAGTTTAACCCCAAGCGCCGGCTGCGAGGCTCGCGCGAGCAAAGTCGCGAGCGCCATGCCAAAGCTGTCGGCCTCCAATTGCGTCAGTCCATGCGCGCTTAGTTCCCAGAGTTGCTCGGCGAGCTGCAGCGGCAACGTGTCATAGCGTGCTCCATGATGGAGCGGTCCGCAGTCTTGGAGGCACCAGGGATCGTCCCAAAAAACCTTGGACGAAAATTCAATGACGAGAAGATCGATGTTGGAGGTGAGGTCGTACGTGCAAGGATGATCGGGAGGCGCGACGAAATAGTTTGGTGCGGACAGATCCGCGTTGAAACGGCCTGCGCCCAGATCGACGACAGACCGACCCGCCCGAGGCGCGCGGCTAATCTGAAGCGATACTCCATGGGCGGATTCGACGTACTCACCGGCTTGGTGCCGCGGCGAACGAAACAAGTTCAGTCCGCCAACGGATCTGTGCTGTTGTTCGAACGGATATATAGAACGGTAATAGTCGGCATAGCTCAGGGGTTGACTCATGGGCGGGCATTCACGATGCGGCCTCGTACTAAGACAGTGGGAGAGGTGTCGATTACACCATAGTGCATGGCTATTTGTTGCGATGGCGGCGAAGCCGTTGGCGTACACGTAGTCGACGCAGATCAGGCCTGCGTAAGGAGCCACTCGCAAAGAACAGTCTGGGTTGGTATTTGCCGCGACGGAAGGCGCTTACGTCAGCTGTTCAGCGTTGCGGCCGATCAACCAAACTCACGGCCTGCGGCCTCGTCTCAGGATGCCGCGGATCTCGTGCGGCGTAGCGTAGAAGGTGTTATGAAAGGCCAATCTGGCTTCCGTCCCAGTCCTGTCCAGCTCGCGGGCGAGTTGGTCGAGGCCGGGGTCCTGAGCGTCGCCAAGAAGTGAAAAGAGGCGCTGGCACTCTTGTCCGGAAAGCGATCGGGACCGCGGGCGACGAGGAGGCTTTGTCGTTGCGTGGGTACGAATGAGATGGCATCCGACGCTCAAGGAAAGATCGTCCAGCTCAAGGCGGCTAGGCACATCGCCGCGCCGCAATCGCTGCTCGAGCCTGCGTCCGATCCGAGCAAGCACGGGCTCTCGGGCAAAATGGGGTAGGGTGAAGGTTAGCCCAAGCGCGTCTATTGCCGAGAGTCCGAGGTCTTCGCCGAGTTGCCAGAGATCGGCGGCCGGAAAGTAGATGTGGATGACGCGCCAGTCGCCCGTCAGCATCGCCGCAGGTGCTTGGCCTGCCTGAACCAATTGAACCGCGCCAGCCTCAAACATTCCCTCATGTACTTCGCGGCCATCCACGGCGTAGGTGGCATGGTGGCCGCAAGTCGATACCGCGAGAATGTGTGTTGTCGGATCTGAAGGCGATGCGACTTCGAGTCTCTGAGCGTTTTGGCCCGCGAACACGCCGGCCGACAGGCCAGCTGTCCGCCCCGGCCAGGCAATTGCAATCGGATCGATGCCCCAATCAGCTGATACACTCTCAGGGGTTGTCGATCCTCGTTCGCCCACAGCGTTACCACCGGTCAATTATCGCTTCGCACGATGGCGTACGCGCGCCCGGGACACGTCTTCTGTCCGCCAACGAAGAGCAGCAAGCACCGGGTTCCATCCCTACCATAGGCGTAGTTGATCAAGTGCCGCCAGTTCTAACTTGTGTTCGATACCAAAGTCGGCGTGCCTTTGCGCAAGAATTTGAACATTCATCAAAGCCGTGAACGACGACTGTCGCTTTGTGCTCCACATCCATCCTCCAGATCGTTGCTGAGATCTGAGCAACGTTCTTTGGCACGACAGGCTCAAAGCGTGCGCCATCTGGAGTCGCGCTGGTATTCAGCGAGACGGCTCTCAACCGAACTAGCACCCTGATGCAGATACGGCAGAACTGAAAGAGAAGTTGTCATGAGTCTTCCGGACCTCATCCTGCACCGCGGTCTGTTCACGACGCTCGATCGTTCCAAGGGCATTTCTGCGACCTAGTTCCTTCCGGAACCCGGTACCACAAGATGGGTACCACCAGACTATGTGAGCGCATGATGTGGCGCAGGACGACGCCGACCGGGCCGGGAACTGCGCGACGCTTCGTCCGGACGGCTTCAGCTCTGCCGGCGCGCACAAGGATTGTTCACACCAAGGTGCAATTGAGCCCTCAATTTCATGGGCTCTACTCTCGGCTGTTCGCGATAGCTGACTGAGAGAGCGTATAGATGATCCCGATCGAAAGCATCTAGATCTATAACAATGATGTCTCTACGAAGCTTCGCTGTTTGGCCATGACCATGTTCCTCAACAGATTTGATCTGAATCTTTTGCGCGTGTTCGATGCGGTCATGGAGGAACGAAGTGTGCTGCGAGCCAGCCAGAGGATATGTGTCAGCCCTACGGCCGTTAGTCACGCTCTTGCCCGATTGAGAGAATTGCTCGACGACGAATTGTTTGTTCGCACGGCCGCGGGGATGCAACCGACCGCGCGCTCGGTTGCGATGGCCCCTTTGATGCGCCAGGCGTGGAAATCACTAGAGGCGGCGATCGACCCACCCAAATTCGAGCCAGGTAGTTCGACGAGGCGGTTCACTATTGCGGTGAGCGATTTTGCCACCATGGTGATGCTGCCATATCTCCTCACCGTGTTAAGGCGGGAGGCGCCGCTCGTTAATCTCGTAATCCGGCCGAATAGTTGGATCGATCTGGCCGAGGAGATAGATCTCGGACAGATTGATGCAGCAATCGGTACTTTCTCAGATGTGCCTGAGCGTTTCGGATCAAGCGCGCTCTTTGCATACGATGATGTCCTCATCACGAGTTCTTCACGGGGACTCGGCGAGCTGTCGCTTGAGGCATTCTCCGCCCTCTCCATAGCCGTGGTCTCGTTGAATGGCGAGCATGAGGGAGTTGTCGACGGCTACGTATCTGAACGTGGGCTGGCCCGGCGATCGGAGATGTTCGATAGGGCCGCCTTCGAACGGGCCTTCTCGGGGGCAAAGCGAAGTCCGCGTATAGTTGTCTCATTGCCTCACTTTCTTGCGCTTCCCTCACTACTTGAGGACGCGGATTTGACGGCTATCGTGCCGCGGCCGCTCGCCAAGTTGCTGGTCCACAGACACCCACTGTCAATGCACGAGTTGCCATACAGAACGACTTTGGAGAACGTTAGCGCTCTGTGGCATGAACGGAACGAGGGTGATGCGCCGCAACAGTGGCTGCGGGCCACATTGAGCCGAGCTACCGAGCCTCTGCGGGCTCGTTTGTTTGAGTTTGCGCGCCCCGCGCGACCCGTATTAAGCCCATCGGTGCAGCTTGCCGCGGAAGCGTGAGGGAGGACGAAGACTCTCTGTATTCCGGAAAACCAACACTAAGGTACGATGGACCGTCGCCGAAGAGGCGCTCTATTCTAGGGGACGAACCTTCCTTGTTCGCAACCTTGATTTGTGGCTCTGTATGAATTTTTCAGGGAATGACGTGGAGTACGGCTAGCCTCGTAAAGACCTTCATCAAGCGCCGTATCGGGAGTTCCCGTGAGGGGCTGGTCAACTCGTTCGTTGGAGCCGTCAGTCAGCAACTCCAAGGGTGGGCGGGCTAGGGATTGACCCGTGGCCGACCAGCGGCCAGCGGAGCGAAGATGGACGACATGGCAGTTCGGCGCCGTGACCGGAGGTTCTATGAGTCGATGACCGTAGTCCGAAGTGCCAGTGAGTGTCGGCGCTGTGGTCGCCGTAACGACAAGGGGCCTCTGCGTGCGCAAACTTGCGACGGTTGGGAGGGGCATGGTAGCTTATGTTATGCGATCGTGCTCTATCGTTGTCGACGGCCTCCGAAGGGACATCTCGGTTTTGCTGCCGCCGGAATCGGACAGGTGGAAACATCTCCGAGCGTAGGTTGAGCACGCCGGGTTGTCCTGGGCAGCGATCAAAATGGTGGTCAACAGCAAACATTCTGCCGAGCAGAACCAGTACTCTCGGTGCTGTATCAACGATCTGAATAGGATCCTTGCTCATCCTCCTATCTGGAGCGATGGCTCGTTCTCCGGGATACTTCCGGATTTGCTGGACATGGTGGTGGACATGCTCCACCTGGAATTTGCTTACGTTCGTCTCAAAGATCCAGTCAAGATGGAATATCTTGAAGTAGCGCGAACAGCGAGATCACCTGGTGGAGCCATCGGGCCGCGGGAGGTAAGCAGCGGTCTAAGCAATTCGCTGGGTCAAGTCCCGAAAACATCGCCATTGATCCAGCGAATTGCGATTGGCGACAGAGAGTTGTCGACAATATCGCTGCACTTGGGGTTGATCCCGGATGACACCGGAGTGTTGGTGGCTGCGTCTCATCGTGCCGAGTTTCCCGAAGAGGCAGAGACGCTTCGTCTCAGAATCGCAGCCAATCAAATTGCGAGCGGCCTACAGGAGGCGCGGCTCTTCAGCCAACGAGGACGAATTGACGAAACTATAGATCAAGAGGTTTGGCGGCGAACCAAAGAGATTGTTGCCCTTAGCGAAGATCGAAGAAAAGAGATTGTCGAACTCAGGCGAGTGGTGGAATCGCTTCGCGTACGAGAAATTGATATTCAGTTGGTAGTGGACGCAATTCCGGCTCCTCTAGCCATTATGACCGCGGATGGAGAGGTTGAGGCCGTCAATCGTCCTGTCCTTGAATATTTCGGGATGGGCGCCGACGAATTGAAGCGTTGGAGCACGACTGGAGCCGTTCATCCCGATGACGTAGCCGCGACGATCAGCACATGGAGGCGGGCGGTCGAAACCGGTGAGCCATATGAAGTGGAAAGCCGGCATCGCCGCAGCGACGGTGTATACCGATGGTTCAACGTCCGCGGCTTTCCGTTACGAGACAAGGACGGAGACATCGTACGCTGGTGTGTACTGCAAATCGACGTCGAGGAGCGCAAATGCGCTGAGGAAGCGTTGCGAGCCAACGAGCGCAATCTCAATCTCATCATCAACACAATTCCCGCGCTCGTGTGGTCTGCTCGTACGGACGGCTCTGCGGACTTCTTCAATCAGCACTACGCGAATTATGTGGGCCTTAGCTTGGAGCAGATCCAAGGGTCTGGGTGGATTGCGGCGATTCATCCCGACGACCGAAGCGGTATCGCTCATGCGTGGCAATCGTTCATGGCGTCGCGCAAGGCGGGAGAGAAGGAAGCGCGATTACGGCGCGTCGATGGCACGTACCGATGGTTTCTGTTCCGCGCCAATCCATTACTTGACGGGTCTGGAAATGTCATCAAATGGTTCGGAATCAATACCGACATAGAAGACCGAAAGCGTGCCGAGGAGCAACTGCGCGATACGCAAACGAAACTAGCGCACATGGCGCGTATGACGACGATGAGTGAGCTCACGGCATCCATAGCCCACGAGGTCAACCAGCCGCTATCCGGCATCGTCACTAATGCAAGTACCTGCTTGCGCATGTTAACCGCGGATCCTCCAAACGTCACGGGTGCTCTCGAAACCGTGCGCCGTACGCTTCGTGACGGCAACCGGGCGTCCGATATCATCGGCCGCCTCCGATCGCTCTTCAATAGGAAGGCGCCTGTAGCTCGACCTCTGGACCTGAACGAGGCAACACGCGAGGTCATTCCGCTACTTCTAAACCGGATTCATCGTGATGGCATCAGTTTGCGGATGGAGCTTGCCGAAGATCTTCCGCTTGTCTCGGGTGATCGGGTGCAACTTCAGCAAGTGATCTTGAATTTGCTCCAAAACGCCATGGACGCGATGAGCATGATCAATGATCGACCGAGAACGCTGACGATCAGGACGGAGCGGGATCAAAGTAATTGGATTCGGCTGAGTGTGCAGGATTCGGGGCGAGGTTTTGACGTCGAGGCCGTAGAAAAACTTTTTGACGCGTTCTATACGACCAAGGACGACGGTATGGGAATTGGATTGTCGGTCAGTCGCTCTATTATTAAAAATCATCATGGGCGCCTATGGGCGTCGTCGAATGACAGTGCGGGGGCCACCTTCTCTTTTTCAATCCCCCGAAGCGCAGAGGGTATAACCAGCGCGCACAGTCTTGACGCCAAAGCAACACCCGCCAGGGGCGGCGTCACGAGGAATGTATGATGGTCACACGTTCGTTTGTGTCGGTGGTCGATGACGATGAGTCCGTGCGGGAGTCCCTACCGGACCTGCTGAGGGAATTTGGCTACGCTGCTCTAGCGTTTTCCTCGGCCGAAGAATTTCTGGGGTCCGAGTATGTGGGGCAGACGGGTTGCCTCGTTCTCGATATCGCGATGCCCGGCATGACTGGTCCCGAACTCCAAAGAGAGCTGACGCGTCTCGACCAAAGAATTCCAATTGTCTTCATCACCGCGCATGGAGATGATTCAACGCGTCCGCGAATGCTTGAGCAAGGCGCTATTGAGTGCCTTTCCAAGCCGTTCAGCGACGAGGCTCTGCTGAAAGCGCTCAATGCTGCCTTCGGAGTCAGTTGAGGTGGAAAGTACTCACGCGTCTGAATGAGAGGTATTAGAAAGGAATCGATGGCGGAAGGGCTGCTTGCTATGTCACACGAAAACGCAATCGTGTTCGTCATCGATGATGACGTCTCCGTACGCGAATCTCTAGAATTGCTGATCCTTAACGGGGGCTGGCTGCCAGAGACATTCGAGTCCGCTCGGGCGTTCCTCTCGCGCCCACGCGTGTCTGTTCCCCATTGCCTGATTTTAGACGTTCGTCTTCCGGGGCTGAATGGCCTCGAATTGCAAAAGCGGGTAGCAGTCGAGCGCCCCGATATGCCGATCATCTTTATCACGGGTTACGGGGACGTGCCGATGACGGTCCAAGCCATGAAGGCTGGAGCCGTAGAATTTTTGACTAAGCCATTCAGTGATACCTTGTTGCTGGATGCAATTCGAGATGCCATCGATCGAAGCGACGCCTCACTTCGCCGTGAGGCTGAGATGCAGGCGCTACGAGATCGCTATGCCTTGCTCAGTCGACGTGAGCGGCAGGTGATGGGTCTGATCGTTCGTGGTGTATTAAACAAGCAGGTGGCCCACGAACTAGGCATTAGTGAGATAACAGTCAAAGCGCATCGAGGCCAGGTAATGCGGAAGATGAACGTGACCTCGTTCGCCGAATTGGTGAGCATCGCGCCAAAGCTGGACCCTTAGCGTTGACTGGAGAGCTGGTGGCGGTGTCACAGCGCTTGGCTCTTTGCTGCCTCGGTTACGCGTCAATATGGCCAAGGCGGTGATGAAGCGCGCATCGCGGACCGTCCGTGGCATTGGTGTACCACTATTCGAGCACTGACCGACCGAAATGCAGCCTGCTCATCCGAGCGCTGAAATCGTTTCACTTCCGCGCGCTCGCTAAATTGCACAACTTCCGCACCGACTTCGCGACGGTTAGGGGCGGCGGCCGGACATAAGCATCGATGGATGCTGTTGGCTTTCGCACAGCAACGGGAGGTGCTCGGCAATGGTGGAAGCTCAGATGAATAGCAAGCGCGCTTTGGTGAATAGCGTGACGCTGCACTACGTAGCGGTCGGTTCCGGGCCTGCAGTGCTATGTCTCCACGGCTGGCCTCAAAATCACCGCGAGTTCCTGCCGATCTTTGAGAAGTGTGCTGAGCGCTACCGATTCATAGCCCCGGACCTGCGTGGGTACGCGGACAGCGACAAGCCCTATGCTGACTATATGCCTGCCACCATTGCCCAGGATTTGCTCGAGCTCGCCGACGTTGAAAAGGTCGACCGATTCCATATTCTCAGCCACGACCTTGGAGGGCCGCCGTCCGTCGCCCTTGCTTACATGGCAGGATCGCGCGCGCTGTCTCTAGCGACGATCGAGACGCCGTTCTTCGGACTCGACTATAAGGACTACGTGGATCCGCGAGTGCCATATTGGCATCTGTCGATGCACGCAAATATGGATATTGCACGATTCTTGATTGAAGGCCGAGAAGAACAGTATCTTCGCCACTTCTTCCGGGACTTTGCCTACAATCCCAACGCGATCAGCGAAGACGAACTGCAACGGTACGTTATTCAGATGAAGCAGCCCGGAAACCTGCGGGCCAGCCTCAACCACTACGCCTTCATCGACGAGAAAGCGGCGCAACTCGCCGAGTTCGCTAAGAAGAAGCTTTCGATTCCGACCATGGGCTGGGGAGGGCGCCGGTCATTTGGGTCACACTGCTTCGACAGCGCCAAGGCACTCTCGGACCGGGCAGAGGGCGGTGTCATCGAAGAGTGCGGACACTGGGTGTTCGAGGAAAAAACAGACTTCATTTGCGAGCAACTCGGTCAATTCTGGGACAAGAGCATCAGGTTGTAACCGGCATGATCGAAGCAAGCCTTCCATTTCGCATCAAGAGTACGGAGCATACTGGCATCACGGTTTCGTCGCTCGACCAGGCGCTTTCGTTCTGGGTCGACGTGATGGGCTTCGATCACCTGTATACCTGGGACTTCGATGAAAGCTCTTTCCTCAAGGAATTGGTCGGCGTGAATGTGGCAGCGGCGCGTATAGCAATGGTGAAGGCGCCCGGTCATTTGATCGAGCTTCTGGAATACCGCTCTCCGACCGACCGGAAGGTAATGAAGCCCCGGTCCTGCGATGTGGGATCCGTGCACGTGGCCTTCCAGGTCGAGAACATCGACGCATTGTTGGAGCGGATCAGTGCTGTGGGGTGGAACGCCTTAAACGAAGTCCAAAAGGTGGAGTCCGGGGAGCGCACTGGACTTCGCCTCGTTTACGTGCGTGGGCCGGACGGCGTGACTCTCGAGTTTCTTGAGTATCCAAAAGGTGGCCCCGAGGCGACACCCTGAGTTTCGATCGGCCAATTCCGGGAAAGGAAAAGAAGCCATGCTCCGAAGCAAAGCGATGTTCGCCGTCGCCACGATCATGTCTGCCGCAGCCGTGGCAGCGCAACCGCCGGCGCCACAACTTCCAAAGTATTCCAAGACGCCTGACGAATTGACCGCTATCGCGCCCACTGGTGGCGTGGGAGGGTCGGGCAACGCCAAGGTCCAGGTCGTTACGATCCTGGGCGATCCGTCCAAGCCAGGGCCGTACAGCCAACTGCTTAAGGTCGCGCCCCATGCGGCCATTGCCGCGCATCATCACGCAGGAGATCGGGTCGGCACTGTGCTTCAGGGGACCTGGATGTTCGGTTACGGTCCAAGTTTTAGCAAGGCGGAGCTCCGAACGCTTCCCGTCGGGTCAGTTTACACCGAACCGTCAGGCGCTGCGCACTTCGCGATGACCGGCGAAGAGGCGGTAACTGTGCTGATCACCGGCTCAGGGCCGACGGATACTGTCTACGAGAACCCAGCCGACGACCCGACGAAGAAGCCGTGAGACACCGATGCCGGGCTTTCACCATCTCAACCTTTCACGGTGAGCGCGACTCGAAGCGCAGCTTATCGCGATTGCCGATGTGCATGAGATCAGGCACAGCAGCGGCGTCGATGCGCGCCCGGCGTGTCAACCAGCGGTACTCAGAGACGAATATTAATTCTCCGGCCAGCTGAGCAAAAATGTTTGCACAATTCGCCGGAGCTCATTCCTTGTCGCGCCGCCCTTTGCCTCAACCGCCATGCCTTGAATGGTCAATACCACAAGCCGTGCCGCATCGGCCGCAGTCATGCCGGGAGGCAGCGCCCCGGCGCTTGCCACAGCTTCGAGCCTCTCGCGTAGGATCTGACCGAATTCATTTCGGCTGCGAACGAGATGTTGGCGGATCGACTCAGTTTCCGGTGAACATGCGAGCGCAGCGCCTGTGATTAGGCAGCCCGGGGGCGTACGCGATCCAGCGTGTAGATCGGCCATGCCGTACAGTAGACGTTCTACAATCCGCCGAGGTGTCGGTTCGGCGAGCGCGCATGCTTGACGAAATTCCACGTGTTTGGACAAGTAGCGTTCTACGATCCGATGAAATAAGTCCTCTTTGCTGCCGAACGTCGCGTACAGGCTCGATTTCGTAAGCCCCGTCGCGTCAAGAAGATCATTCAACGAAGTGCCTTCATATCCCTGCTGCCAGAACACCTGCAGCGCTTTATCCAAAACCTCAGTTTCATCAAACTCTCGAGCTCGAGACATTGTCGCTCCTGAACCAAACGCATTATATTGGACCGATCGGTCCGTTATACAAGCCGATGTTATTGATTCAATAGCTCGAAGTGGCGCCGGCCGGGGGCTCTACCAGTTCAAGCGGCAGGCGAAACTGAAACGATTTCACCAGCAAGATGAATCCGGTGCAGTTTGGCGTCGGTGCGCCATTCGAGCTCGGCTTTGTCCAGATTCTAAACATTGTCCGGCGTGGAAGCTAGGGCGTTTGGCCGAGGCACGCGAAGTGCTGCGCTTGCGAACGAATGGATGGACTATTGGTGGGTCCAGATATCGCTAGGCGAGCAAGCAACTTTCGATGCACCTAGGAGTGCATCCGCCTTCGCACGGAGGTTGCGTTCCGCGCAAGCGACGATTTCGTTATTTGCGGGCGTTTCCCCGTTGCGTGTCGAACTGCTGTCGGGCTCCCTCGACCTGGTCTTGGTCGCGAACACTGGAAGCATCGGCGCCTAGAGCTCGAATATCTTCAGCCGTTTTGGAGGTTGCAGCCGCAAGCGCCGCCCCGCCAGTCGCGGCTGTGTCGAGACAACGCTTGGAGGAAATGCAGCGGGTTCATCGACTAGCTGAAATCGTTTCACTTCCGGCACCGGCTTGATCTGTACAGATTGCTAACGCGTTAGGCCGGTGCACTGTGAAAGTAGAGCGAACGAGTAGAGACCTGGTGGATCCGGCGCTGCAGGATGGCGCTTGGATGAAGTGCATTTGGCTCTCCGCCCAGGCGACTAACCCATACCCCCACCGCCTGCCCCACCTTTGACAACCGTAGGAGACTCTAAATGTCAAAACAAGATATGGTTAAGCCGAGCGAGTGTGCTGTCGCTCTGATCGACTATCAACCGGCGATGTGGCAGGGCGTCCAGTCACACGATCGGCTAGTGCCCTTCAATAACGTACAGGTAGTAGCAAAGGCCGCCAAGCTGTTCGGCATGCCCACCATTATCTCCACGGTGGCGGAAAAGACGTTCTCCGGTCCGTTCATGCCGGAGGTCACCGAACTGTTTCCAAAGAACCCGATAGTCGACCGCACCTCGATGAACGCCTGGCTCGATCCGAACTTCCGCAAGGCTGTCCATGAGACCGGCCGAAAGAGAATCATTTACGCCGGGCTTTGGACGGAGGCCTGCGTGGTGTTTGCGTGCCTCGATATGCTGAAAGAAGGCTTCGAGATATTGATCCCTGCGGATGCCTGCGGCGACCTGTCGCTCGAAGCGCACAACCGCGCTATGGATCGTCTCGTACAGGCAGGTGCCATTCCGTTGACATCGATGCAATTGCTGTTCGAGCTGCAACAGGATTGGGCGCGGCAGGAGACGTACGAAGGCGTGATGGACATCCTGCGGGCTCATTCGCCTTACGGCATTCAGGTTCGCTTCTCGAAATGGGCTCTCGGCGAGCACGCATCCGAGGCCGGCTCTCGGTAACCGCGGAAACGCCGAAGATAGGAGGACTGTCATGAAGGTCTACGTGTTGTCTCTGGCTGCAGGCCTCCTCGTGGGAGTGATCTACAATTTCCTCAGCGTCCGCTCGCCAGCGCCGCCTCTGGTGGCGCTGGTCGGGCTTCTAGGAATCCTGGTTGGCGAGCAGGTCGTCCCGGTCACCAAACTGCTCATCGGGGGCTCGAGCTTTTCCGAGGCATTCCATCTCTCGAGCTGCGATTCCCACATTTTCGGAATGCTGCCGGGCCGACGCACGGTCGGTCCCATTGATGGCCTCAAGAATCCGGAGAAGCAAGCATGAGCAAGCAGGGCCCCGACCTGATCCTGCATCACGGTCTGTTCGCGACACTTGATCGTTCGAATCCGGCGGCGACCGCCGTGGCGATCAAAGACGGGCTGTTTACGGCCGTGGGACACGTTGGCGATGTGATGAAGCTAGCCGGTTCCTCGACAAAGATCGTCGACCTGAAAGGGCGGCGCGTGCTGCCGGGTCTGATCGACAATCACCTCCATATCATCCGGGGAGGGCTTAACTACAATATGGAGCTGCGCTGGGATGGCGTCTGGTCACTCTCCGATGCCATGGCCATGTTGAAGAAGCAGGTCGCGATCACGCCGCCGCCGCAGTGGGTGCGAGTTGTTGGCGGATTCACAGAGCATCAGTTCGCGGAGAAGCGCCTGCCGACCATCGACGAGCTCAACGCTGTCGCGCCCGACACCCCTGTCTTTATCCTTCATCTTTATGACCGCGCGATGCTGAACGCTGCGGCGCTGCGCGTGATCGGATACACGAAGGACACGCCCGAGCCGCCCGGCGGCGAGATCGTGCGCGATGCGAAGGGCAATCCGACGGGGCTTCTCCTGGCAAAGCCGAATGCCAACATCCTTTACGCGACGCTGGCCAAAGGACCGAAGCTTCCGTTCGAATATCAGGTCAACTCGACCCGGCATTTCATGCGGGAGTTGAACCGTCTCGGCGTCACCGGAGCGATTGACGCCGGCGGCGGCTTCCAGAACTATCCTGAGGACTACGCGGTCATTCAGAAGCTGTCGGACGACGGGCAGCTCACCGTCCGCCTGGCGTACAACCTGTTCACCCAGAAGCCGAAAGGGGAAAAACAGGACTTCCTGAATTGGACCAAGACGTCGAAGTACAAGCAAGGAACCGACTACTTTCGCCACAACGGCGCCGGCGAGATGTTGGTGTTCTCGGCAGCTGACTTCGAGGATTTTCGCGTTGCTCGTCCGGATATGCCTCCGGAAATGGAGGGGGAGCTTGAAGACGTCGTCCGTATCCTGGCTCAGAACAAATGGCCATGGCGCCTGCATGCGACCTACGACGAGACGATCTCGCGAGCGCTCGACGTATTCGAGAAGGTCAACCAGGACACACCGCTGGATGGTCTGCATTGGTTCTTTGACCACGCCGAGACGATCTCCGACCAGTCCATCGACCGGATCGCAGCACTAGGCGGCGGTATAGCCGTGCAGCACCGCATGGCCTATCAGGGCGAATATTTCGTCGAGCGCTACGGCTTCGGCGCGGCCGAGGCGACACCGCCGGTCAGGAAAATCATGGACAAGGGCGTGAAGATCTCGGCCGGCACGGACGCAACGCGGGTCGCCTCTTACAATCCCTGGGTCTCGTTGGCCTGGCTCGTAACGGGCATGACGGTCGGCGGCCTGCGACTGTACCCCCAGCGCAACTGCCTCGATCGTGAAACCGCACTGCGCATGTGGACCGAAAATGTCACTTGGTTCTCGAACGAGGAGGGGAAAAAGGGACGTATCCAGGTCGGACAATTTGCAGATCTGATGGTTCCGGATCGCGATTTCTTCTCCTGCCCCGAGAGCGAAGTTGACGACATCACAAGCGATCTGACGGTAGTCGGCGGACGGATCGTCTATGGCGCGGGAGAGTTCAAGGCTCTCGACGAGAACGCGCCGCCAGCCGCCATGCCCGACTGGTCGCCAGTGCGCAGTTTCGGTGGGTACGGCAACTGGGCCGAGCAGGGCGGCAAAGCACAGGCCGTTCGCGCGAATGCGATGCAGATGTGTGGCTGCGCAAATGCGTGCGGCGTACACGGTCATGATCATGCGCGCGCATGGTCCGGCAGACTGCCGATTTCGGATCTCAAGAGTTTCTGGGGTGCACTCGGTTGTGCCTGCTGGGCGGTGTGAGATGTTCGCCAAATCAGATATGCCGAGCTGGGTCGCGACAATCCTATCTTGGTCATGGGTTGCGGCGGCCGCCAGAATAGCGCTCGTCTCGGCGTTCCTGATCGGCGGAATTCAGAAAGCCCTCGATTTTCCCGGGGCCGTTGCGGAGCAGGCGCATTTCGGACTGCAGCCGGCGTGGCTTTGGGCCACGGCGGCCATCATCGTCGAACTCGGCGGCTCCGCGCTCGTCATTCTTGGACGCTGGGTGTGGCTGGGAGCCGGCGGGCTCGGCGTGCTGACGGCAGTCGCCATGCTTACCGCAAACGATTTCTGGGCCAAGGCCGGTCACGATCGCTTCCTGGCCGTGAACGCCTTTTTCGAGCATTTGGGGCTGATCGCGGGCCTGGTGCTTGTGACAATCCTGTCGTTACGCTCGCAAAGCGCTTGATCACTATCGCTCAACTCTGCTGTTCGAGGTTTCCATGTTCCGCAAACATCATCTGATCGAGATCCTGCTGATTTCATCGTTGCTGACGACCGCGTCCGCCGCCATCGCGCGTGATCAATCGGAGTCTGCCTCGCCGAAAGTCGGCGTCGGCGCGCAATACGATACCACCCACGTCTATGTAGCGCCCGAAGACGTGGACAAGTTCGTGGTGAGCTTCATTGCCACTTTCGGCGGCCAGAGCACGAAACAGGTCGTTGCAACGGTGACACCCACTCCGAGCAGCACGACCTCCCAGCTTCTTCAGACGCCGGTCGGCACCGTCTCGCTGTTCGGGTTCAAGACGCCGATCCCCTATCCCTTCGGAGCGGAGCGAACGGGCTATCTGGTCACCGATATGGACGAAGCCATCAAGGTCGCAAAGGAGTCTGGCGCTGACGTTCTGGTGGCGTCGTTCCCCGATCCCATCGGGCGCGACGCCGTGATTCAGTGGCCGGGCGGTGTCAATATGCAGCTCTATTGGCACACGACGAAACCGTCCTATGCAGCGTTCGAGGCCATCCCCGAGAACCGCGTCTACGTTTCTCCCGAGCGGGCGGACGACTTTACCCGCAGCTTCCTCCGGTTTTCACACGGGAAGGTTGTTTCCGACGATGCACATGCCGCCGGGGTCGAGATCGGCCGAGCGAAGGATACCTTCAGGCGCATCCGGATCGAATCGGCGTTCGGAAAGATAACGGTGTTCGTCACCGATGGCCACCTGCCTTACCCCTACGGGCGGGAGCTGACCGGTTACGAGGTGAAAGATCTGCAGGGAACTTTGACGAAGGCTAAGGCCTCGGGCGCCACCGTGCTTGTCGAGCCCTATACCTCTGACGGGCGGTCCGAAGCCATGGTACAATTCCCCGGCGGATATATTGCGGAGGTTCACGCGACCCTACCGAAATGAGGAGGCGGGATGGCGTTGTTGCTGGGACGATTGCTTTTGCGGAGGTGCTGGGCGGCAGGCGTAGTATGTGCGGCGGCGCCGCAGATGGCGTGGGCGGACGATCAGTCTCAAGCTTCAACGCCGCAGCGGCCGGCCATCATGTTCAACCGCTGGCAGGAAGACTGGTCGGTGCTCGCGGACCCACGCTTGCCGCGTGAGCCGTTTGATGAACTCAAATATGTACCGCTGTGGACCGTCGATCCGTACACCTATCTCTCATTCGGCGCCAACACGCGTGATCGCTTCGAGTCCAACAACGCGCCGAACTTCGGCACCGGGCCGAACCGCAGCCAGAATTACGTTATTAGCCGAAACGAATTCCACGCCGATCTCCGCGTAGACAATCAAATCCAAGCGTTCGTGCAATTTCAAGCTGACTATGCGCCGTGGAAGACCATGTTGACGCCCGTCGATCGGGACCGGCTTGATCTTGAGCAGGCTTGGGTGGCTCTGACCGAGCCGGTGGGAGGCGGAACGCTGAAATTGAGAGCCGGCCGTCAGCAATTTGGCTTCGACCTGCAACGCTTTGTGGCCGTTCGCGACGGCCCCAACGTCCGACAATCTTACGACGCCGCTTGGGCTGACTACGAGAATGGACCTTGGCGGTTTATCACGTTTTACAGCCTACCGGTCCAGGTCCGCGACGTTACGATATTCGATGATTACAGCAGCGTCTCCACGCAGACCTTCGGGATGGCGCGCGCAGAGTATAAGTTTTCCGAGTCCCTGTTTATCGCCGGCTACTATGCCAATTTCACACAGGCGAACGCGCAGTTTGCGAACACGTCCGGCGACGAGCGGAGAGACATTTTCGATGTCCATCTGAACGGTACCGCTAATCATTTTGATTTTGACCTCGAAGTGATGAACCAGACCGGACGCATCGGAATAGAGCCGATCGAGGCCTGGGCTGTTGGCTCACTCGCTGGCTACACCTTTGCCGACGTGAATTGGAGCCCAAGGGTGGGTATTCAACTCGACGCGGCGTCTGGTGACGGCAACACCAAACGAACCTTTGGGACATTCAATCCACTGTTTCCCAACGGCTATTATTTTACGCTTGCGAGTTACACCGGGTACACCAACCTCATTCACGTCAAGCCATCCCTGACGCTGAGCCCTACCTCGTCGCTGAAGATTATGTTCGCAGCTGCGGTTCAGTGGCGCCAGAACACCGCAGATGCGATCTATACCCAACCTGACATACCCGTCCCGAACACCGCTGGGCGGCCGGGCGCCTATACCGGAAGCTACGGACAAATTCGGCTCGATTGGACCATAGACCGCGCGACTTCATTCGCAATCGAGGCGGTGCACTATGCGGTCGGTAACGCATTGCGCAACGCCGGCGGCCATGACTCGAACTATGTCGGCGTAGAGATCAAACGGGGATGGTAGTGCCCCCGGTGTTGAGCGGAAATTCCATGATCGTGCCTTTTCTCTTGAGCCTCACCGCAGGCTATGTCGACACGGCAGGCTTTCTCGCATTGCAAGGTCTCTTCACGGCCCATGTTACCGGGAATTTCGTGACCCTTGGCGCGTCGCTTACTCTCGGCACGTCGGGAGCCGTTGCGAAACTCCTGGCCCTTCCGGTCTTCTGTGCGGTCGTAATGGCTGTCCGCCTGCTCAGCTCGGCCCTGACGCAGCGTTGGCGCTTCGTCTTCGAAGCAATGCTCGGCCTTAAGGTCCTCCTGCTGATCGTCGGCGCCGCGCTCGCGATCGAGTTCGGACCTTTCCGGAACGGCGACAGCTGGCAAGCGGTGATTACCGGAATGGTGCTCGTTTCGGCCATGGCCATCCAGAACGCCGTACACCGGGTTTATCTAGGAAGTTCACCTCCCTCGACGCTGATGACCGGCACGACGACGCAGATCATGATCGATCTAGCAGATATGATCCACGCGAGGGACAACGTGCCAGCTGGCCAAATCAGGTCGCGGGTCGCAATGATGTCGAAGAACGTCATCATCTTTGCCATCGGGTGCGCCGCCGCGGCCCTCCTGTATGCGCGCTACGACATTTGGTGTTTCGTGGTGCCACCGCTATTGGGCGGACTTTCGCTGCTTGCTCGACTAACGGAGCCGAAGCTGAAAGAAGCACTGAAAATCTGACCGTTCCGGTCTGTTTCCAGATTCGAAGACGA
Source organism: Bradyrhizobium sp. Pha-3 (assembly GCF_042258615.1). Lineage (GTDB taxonomy): Bacteria > Pseudomonadota > Alphaproteobacteria > Rhizobiales > Xanthobacteraceae > Bradyrhizobium. Next base: position 3,055,164 of record NZ_CP170152.1, read on the forward strand.
GTTCGAAGCGAACAGAGATGCAGATCGACGCTGTCGGAGATGCTACCTCTTCCGGATTTTTCGGAACCAAAAAGGTAGTCGATAGGGCCGCGGTCCTCGCAGCGATCACTATCTTCGTTGCGGTTGCCGTCTCGCTACCCGCCAACGCCCTGTCAGCGGAAGTCAGTGGAACGGAAAACGCGAATGTCGCGCCGCTGAAGACGACGCTCCTGCGCTATGACGAGGACTATTCCTATTTGCGCGATCCGGCGAAACGGACCGGAGCCTGGTGGGAGCCATACAAGTACATTCCGCTCGATTTCGGTGATGATGCCTTCCTCACTCTCGGCTTGGAGCTTCGGTTCAGGGAGGAGGCATATCGCAACTTCAATTGGGGTGAGCTTCCGGTCAACGAGTATCAATGGTACCGGATGTTGCCATATGCGGACCTGCATTTCGGCCCGAACCTGCGCCTGTTCGGCCAAATGATTGGCGCTTGGGTTACCGACAAGGAAGCAGTTGGCGGCATCGACGCAACGGGGGCCGAGCTGCTCCAGGGCTTCGCGGATATCAAGCTGCCATTGGCCAGCGGCACCGATCTAACCTTGCGGGGAGGGCGACAACTTCTGTCTTATGGCACGGAGCGGTTGATCAGCTTGCGGTACGGCCCGAACGTGCTTCGTTCCTTTGAAACGGCGTTGGCTTCGATTCAATCAGCTCCATGGCGGATCGACACCCTTTACGCGCGACCGGTCCGAAACCTGATCGGCAGCTTCAATGACCGCTTCGATCCAGACCGATCACTCTGGTCGATCTATGCCACTGGCCAATTGACCGGGATCAGTTCCAGGCCGGGTCTTGATCTCTACTACATCGGCTACGGAAATGCCGCCGCAGAATTCAATCAGGGACGCGGAGAGGAGGTGCGGCACACTATCGGCAGTCGCTTTTTCGGCGCCGCAAATGGTTGGGACTGGAACTACGAAGGCATGGCCCAGTTTGGCCATTTCGGTCACGGGGATATCCGCGCCTGGTCGATTGCCTCCGATACGGGCTACACGTTCGCGGCGCGACCTTCAGCCCGCGGCTTGGCTTGCGGGCCAACATTATCAGTGGCGACCGTAATCCTAATGATCCCTATCTTCAGACCTTCAATCCACTATTCCCGAAGGGAAAATATTTCGGCGAGATAGGCCTGATCGGGCCATACAATCTCATCAATGCTCACCCGACGCTCACCCTTCAATTGAACAAGGATTGGACCCTCGATCTGGCAACATTCTTTTACTGGCGCGAAAGTCCTGGCGACGGAATTTACGGCCCCGGCGGTGACCTCGTGCGACCTTCGGATGACAGCTGCTCCCGCTATATCGGAACTCAGGCCGACGTGATCCTCGGGTGGCAACCGGTCCCTTGGTTCAGCGCTGCACTGTCCTACTCTGTATTCGTGCCCCGGCAGTTTATACAGGAAACAGGCCCATCCAAGACGGCTCACTTCGTGGGCGTTGAGGCGGTGCTGAAGTTTTAATTGCTATGTCGACGCCGCTCTGATCCGTCTCGGATAGCTCTACGATAGCGACTGAAGCGAAACCAATCTTGCGAGGGGAGCCAAACAAATGCGCATGAGACTAAAGATCGTGTTCGCAGCATCGCTGCTCGCCGCCCCGATGCTGCCTCTCGCGGCTTCGGAGACGAAAGACACGGGTGATGGCGAAATCCGTATAGGCAACATAATGCCCTATAGCGGTCCGTTGACGGAATTTGCCTCTATTGGAAAGACGGAATCTGCCTATTTCGACATGATCAACGATCGCGGAGGCATCAATGGCCGGAAGGTGAGGTTCATTTCGCGTGATGACGGGTCGAATCCAAAGAAGGCCGTGGAGCAGACCCGCCAATTGATCGAAGATGATAATGTGTTGCTGATTTCTGGCTCGTTCGGAACACCGGGCAATTTGGCCATACGCGCTTATATGAACGAGAATAAGATACCACAGTTGTTCGTTGCTTCCGGTGACCAGGAATGGAGTAAACCTGCTGAGTTTCCCTGGACAATGGGTTGGCAGCCTCCGTTTCGCGCCGAGGGGCGCATCTATGGGAATTTTGTGCAGGCGTTTTATCCGGACCACAAGCTTGCAGTCCTCTGGCAGAACGATCAGTTCGGGCGCGATCTGTTGATAGGCCTGCAGGAAGGCCTGGGAGACTGGACGCGTATGATCGTAGCTGACAGTACTTTCGAGATGTCGGATAAATCGATCGATAGACAGATCGATGTCCTGAAAGCGTCGGGAGCAGGAGTCCTGCTTTTCGCGGGTTCACCGAATATGGCTGCACTCGCCATACGGCGGTTGGCAGAAATCGATTGGCACCCGGTCGTCATCCTCAACAACGTGGCCGCACCTGCCGTGCGCGCGCTGGGGTCGGCCGACGTACAGAACGCGGTGGGGGTGATCTCAACGTCTTTCCTGAAAAATGCGACCGACCCGGTCTGGAAAGACGACGAAGGGATCAAACAGTTCTCAACGTTCATGGACAGGTATTATCCCGGCGGCGACAAGGCGGATAGCAACGTTCTCTTTGGTTATGCTGCTGCCCAGACCCTGTCCCGAGTGCTCGAACAATGCGGTGACGACTTGTCGCGCGAGAACATCATGCGACAGGCCGCATCGTTGAAAGATTTTCAGAGTTCGGTCACGCTCCCCGGAATTTCGATAAGCACTGGTCCAAACGACTTTCGGCCGATCAAGCAGTTGCGGCTTGTCCAATTTGACGGAAATGTATGGCTGTCAATCGGGGATGTGATCGATAGCGCGTTCCTCGGTCCGACGAACCATTAGATCGAGATATGAGGGCGGCGCCGTTTACTCGTTACCCGATCTACCTTCCGACCCGGCATTTCTCCGTGAAGGCCAAGATTACTCAGCGATCTTCTGGTCGAGTCCTTCTTGGAGGAAGAGTGGTAGCTTGCGGTAGCTGGCAGACTGCGGCGGGGCAGGGAGCGATGCTGCCGCTCACGTCAGGCACCAGTTACTGCCACACCTGAGTGGAGCGAATGAAGATGGCGACGGATCAGCAACCAAAGCGGACGACGAACCCGCCGAGCACGTTGCCCTGGAACGCATTTCGCCACACGGCCTTTACGGTGGTTTGGATTGCGACCGTGGTCTCCAATGTCGGAACCTGGATGTATAATGCGGCGTCCGGCTGGCTGATGACGAGCCTGGACGCCGACCCGCTGAGCGTATCTTTGGTTCAAGTCGCAGCCAGCCTGCCCATGTTTCTCTTTGCGCTTCCGGCGGGCGCGCTGGCGGACATCGTCGACAAACGCCGCTTTCTGATCGTTACGGAAATCGTCGTCACGTTAGTTGCGGCGGCGAGTGCCGTGCTCGTCTGGCTGGGCCTCATCAATCCATCCATCCTGCTGCTGTTTACGTTCCTCCTCGGCGTGGGCGCAGCGTTTACCGCGCCAGCGTGGCAATCGGTGGTACCCAGCCTTGTGCCGAGGCAGGATCTGGCTGCGGCGGTGGCAAGCAACGGGGTTGGCGTCAACATCAGCAGGGCGATCGGACCTGCACTGGGCGGCGTGATCATCGGCGGGTTGGGAATTGCCGCGCCGTTCTGGTTGAACGCGCTTAGCAATTTCGGCGTTATCGGGGCCCTGTGGTGGTGGCGTCCGTCAACGTCCGGCGGACATGCGCTCCCTGCCGAACGTCTGACAAGCGCCTTGGTGATCGGACTTCGTCATGCCCGGTACAATCCGCATCTGCGAGCAACACTGATAAGAGCCGCGAGCTTCTTCTTTTTTGCGAGTGCCTATTGGGCGTTACTTCCGCTTGTTGCGCGCAACCAGATCGCCGGGGGGCCGGCGCTTTACGGCATATTGCTGGGCGCGATCGGAACAGGCGCGGTCAGTGGAGCGTTCGGCCTGCCCTGGATGAAAGCCACCTTCGGGCCCGATCGGCTCGTTGCACTCGGCGCCGTTGGCACAGTGGTCAGCCTGATCCTGCTCGGCCTCGCACGTGACTCCGTGACTGCGCTGGTTGCCTGCATCGTTGCTGGTATTTCCTGGATCGCGGTCCTCGCGACCCTCAATGTCTCAGCACAGGTTTCCCTGCCGGATTGGGTACGGGGCCGCGGGCTTGCCATGTTCGTAACGGTCTTTTTTGGTGCCATGACCGCGGGCAGCGCGATTTGGGGGCAAGTTGCCTCGATGCTCAGCCTGCCGGCCGCGCACTTCATCGCGGCTGCCGGTGCCGTGATTGGAATTGTGTTGAGCTGGCCATGGAAACTGCAAAGCGGTGCAGAAATTGATCTCACGCCCTCCATGCATTGGCCCGTTCCGGTTTTGACGATCGACGCGGAGCCGGATCGGGGACCAGTGCTGATAACCGTTGAATACCACATCAATCCTGAACGACGCGGCGCCTTTTTGGTAGCGCTCCAGGAACTTGGTCAGCAGCGTCGACGGGACGGCGCGTATGCCTGGGATATCTTTGAAGACGCCGCCGAGGAGGGACGATTCCTGGAAACATTCCTCGTCGCATCGTGGCTTGAGCACTTACGGCAGCATCAGCGTGTTACCAACGCCGACCGCGTCGTCCAAGACGCCGTTCGTCAATACGACGCCAAGGCCGAGCCGAAGGTAAGCCATTTCGTTGCTGCATCCATCGGGTCCAAATCAATCCGGGGATCCGATGAGCTATAGCTTCTTCCAGGAGCGTGAGCTTAGAGGAGTTGATATTCTAGGCGTGCGAGCGTTCTCGAAACTAAAAACAGCAAGAAGTTTCACAGAAGTCGGCAACAGCCTTCAAGAGATTGGCCTGTCTGAACGTCACATTGCGGCTTGCGAAAATTGGTTTTGCAAACTCGTGGTTGGCAAATGGGCCGATTGTCATCGTGTGTGTGTCTTGAGGCGCGGTAAGATGGAGCACTGATGCAGAGCGAACAGGTGTACTGGATATTCACTGTTACCGTTGATCAGATGGACAAGTTCACGTCGCTGATAGCAAAGATTGTTGCAGCGACAGCGAAGGAGCCGGGCGCGCTGCAGTTCGAGTGCAGTATCGGTGAGGACCAGAAGACGGTTGACTTATTCGAACGATACGCGGATTCGAAGGCGGCCCTCTTCCATCAAGTGGAAAGCTTCGCACCGTTCTCGAAAGAGTTCTTCGCCGTGGCCAAGCTCACTCGCTGGGTGATCTATGGCACGCCTTCAGATGAGTTCAAGAAGGCGAACGTGGACTTTTACCCGATTTATATGACGCGATTCGATGGTTTTGTTAGGTGAGGAAAGTGGCTGCTGAGCTTAAAGTCTAGCGGACATTATTGAACGGCTGCCTATCCGCCGATCCTCTCCGAAGTCATTGATACTCCCGTGGGCTCGCCCCAATTTCTACCTATAGATTGCTCGTTACTGGCAGAGCGCACACATGCTGGAGGCGCAGGTCTGACGCAGGGTCGCGGCTGATGTGGCAGGCCGTCAGAGCAACAAACGCAAGCGATAATCGAATAGCCGGTGCATGAGGAGATCTCGGAAAATACCTGGACATCAAGGTCCTTGCGGTTTGGTCTTCCAAAGATCAGCCTGGCCAGGCTTCAGGCTGCGGAGTTGGAAGCTTTCGCATCTGCCTGGCGTCAAAAAGTCCATGGTGGTGAGTAGGGAGGGAGTGACCTCGGTGGCATCGGAGGGTTGCTCGCCTGCGCGACGATTTCGTTCGCAAGCCTTCAGCTCTGCTGGTATGCACAAGAATTGTTCACACCATGGTACAATTGAGCCATCAATTTTAGGGGCTCTATACTCCGTTCCTAGCGATTGATCACTCAAAGAGTGCGGTGATGGTCCCGACCTAGAGCATCGAGGTCGATCAATCGCCGCTCCAGGAAACCATCAGGAAGTAGCGAGCAATTCAGAACGCGCGCGGACTATCGACGCAGGTGTGCTTGTTTGTGCAACCGCATTGCGGCGCTTCTCCGTTGGACCGGCACAGCTCTTTAACGGAGGACGACCTGACAAATGAACAGGTTGAATAATAAGCGCACTCTTGTCACGGGCGGCAGCAGCGGCATCGGGCTCGAGACGGCTCGCCGCTTCCTCGAGGAAGGGGCCCGCGTAGCCATTACTGGCAGAAATTTGGCCTCGCTGGAAGCTGCTCGCAAGGAACTCGGAAACGTGCAAGTTATCCATGCGGATGCCGGCGACGTAGCCGCTCAGAAGAAGATAGCCGCTGAGATACAGGACAATTTCGGCGGTCTCGACGCAATCTTCATCAATGCCGGCATCGGCGACTTCCGTCCATTGGCCGAGTGGGACGATGCTGGCTTCGACCGCTCGGTGGCGGTCAATTTGAAGGGGCCTTTTTTTCTGATCCAGGCTCTGTTGCCGATTCTCGCCAACCCGGCTTCGATTGTGCTGAATACCTCAATCAACGCCCACATTGGCATGCCGAATTCCAGCGTCTACGCGTTGACGAAAGCGGGATTAATTTCGCTCGCTCGCACCCTTTCCGGCGAGCTCCTGCCGCGGGGCGTTCGCGTCAATGCAGTGAGCTCCGGCCCAATCGCTACGCCTTTGCACGGCAAGATCGGCCTGGGCGATGCGGAGATCAAAGGCCTGGTCGGTCAAATCCCAGCGGGGCGCCGCGGCGTGCCCAAGGAAGTAGCTGACGCCGTCGTCTTCTTCGCCTCAGATGAATCATCGTTTACCATCGGTAGCGAACTCATTGTCGATGGTGGCATGAGCACACTCTGACCGGTGGGACGATGCTTGTTCGCGGATGATCTGTTCCATCGGCTGTTCGGGAGCGTCGTGTGCTGCTATAGTAAGAGCGACTAGTCAGCAGGGATGGACTTGCAGTCGATGCGAGCCTATTCAAGGCCGATGCCGACCGACAGAATCGGATTGAAGGCCTAAAGACTTCTTTCGGAAGTCGGCCGAGCGATCGATGAGTATCGGGCTGTCCTCGCGAGACCGCTACATGCTCGGTTCTGGAGCAGAGGGCACATATGCCGGAGACGCGGGTCGGACGCAGGTTGGCGGCCATAGTCGCGGCTGACGTCGCAGGCTATTCACGACTCATGGGCCTCGACGAGGTCGGTACCGTCCGGACCCTCCGAGAGCACCGAGCGGTGATTGACGCGCTTGTGGCCAAACATGGCGGTCGGATCGTCAAGACGACCGGAGACGGCGTGCTGCTTGAGTTTCACTCGGTAGTAGATGCGGTCGAATGCGCGGCGACCATGCAAGTGGTGATGGCCCAGCGGAACAACAGAGTCCCCGAGGGCCGGCGCATGCTGTTTCGGATCGGGATCAACCTTGGCGATATCCTGATCGAGGAGGATGACATCCTTGGCGATGGCGTCAACGTCGCGGCCCGACTCGAGAGCGTAGCGGAGCCGGGCGGCATCTGTATCTCAGCTTCCGTGTACGATCAGGTTCGTGGCAGGGTCGCGGTCGAGTTCGCCGATTTTGGCGAGCAAAGGCTGAAGAACATCAATCGCCCGGTGCACGTCTACGGAACGAGGTCGAGTGGTAATCTCGGGACGGTTTTACCTGACGTACAATCTCCGCGCCCTCAGGTCCTCCCGCTACCTGACAAGCCGTCGATCGCTGTGCTGCCGTTTCAAAATATGAGCGGCGATCCGGAACAGGAATATTTTGCCGACGGTATGGTCGAGGATATCATTACCGCGCTCTCGCGTATCCGCTGGCTCTTTGTGATCGCCCGCAATTCGAGCTTTACTTACAAGGGGCGTGCCGTCGACGTGAAGCAGGCTGGGCGCGAGCTAGGAGTTCGCTATGTGCTCGAGGGCTCAGTGCGCAAAGCCGGCGACCGGATACGAATCACGGGACAGTTGATCGATGCGCTTACAGGCGCGCATCTGTGGGCCGAGCGCTATGACCGCGACATCAGCGACATCTTCGCGGTGCAGGATGAAATCGCCGGGAGCGTCGCCGCGGTGATAGAGCCGGCACTGGCTGCCGCCGAGCAAGAGCGCGTGCTCCGCAGGCCGCCGGAACGGCTTGATGCGTGGGAAGCCTATCAGCGCGGCCTTTGGCACCTCCACAAATATCGGCCGGAAGAGAACAAGGTCGCGCTGGCTTTCTTCCGCCAAGCTATCGCGCTCGATCCGCATTTCGCGCCCGGCCACTATGGATATGCGCTGGCTCTCCAGTGGGATATCTGGCACTTTTCGAGCCGCCCTTTCGTGGAGGTTCAAGAAACCGCGCGTGACGAAGCGCAAATCGCGGTATCGCTCGATGACAAGGATGCGACGGCGCATGCCGTACTGGCACACATGATGATGTGGGGTAGCGAATGGGAAGCGGCGATCGCGGAAACGCGCACCGCAATTGCCCTCAATCCAAACAGCGCGTTTGTCATCAGCATGCTTGGCTGTGTGCTCGGGTTCGGCGGATATCGAGAGGAAGCACTCGAAAGACTGCAGCAGGCATTGCGTGCCAGCCCACACGATCCCTTGATTTGGCTTTGGTTGATCTGGCGTGGGCTTTTGCAGTTCTTTTCACGCGATTTCACGGCCGCGCTGCAGACGTTGCGCCACGTTGCTCGCCTGCGTCCGGGTTACGTTGTCACCTTCCAATACATTGCAGCGTCGCTTGCTCATCTCGGGCGTTCGGACGAGGCGCGCGAAGCGCTCGAACGTGTTCCCCCGCAATCGGTGGAGCAGCTTGAGAGGTGGCAGGAAAGGCCACCCTGGATGCGCCCCGAAGATTATGCGCTTCTCGTCGAAGGTGTCCGCCTCGCAGCCCATCCAGGGACAGCGCAATCCCAATCATAAGGGGTAAACGATCAACTCTACCCTTGCAGCATCGCTTTTCGCTCACTAGGAGCCAGGGATGTCATCGCAGATTATCAGCTGCTTAAGTCCGCCACGGCCGCGCCGAGCTGAACGCCGCCGAGACGGTTGATTGAGCACTCTTGGTCCAACTCTAGGAGCTTATCCATGTCTCAGACTATTTCATTCATCGTTCATTTGCCCGTCAAGGCCGAAGCACGCGAAGCACTCTATTCGAGCCTCGTAAAGGTGCTCGACGAAATGTCGAATGAACCTGACTTCGTAAACACTTATCTTCACCGTTCGGTGGAAGATGCCGATACCCTAGTACTCTACGAAACCTGGGCATGCAGCGCGCAGTATTTCCAAGATTGCCACCTGAAGAAAGCGTATCGAGTCGAATACGAGGGCAAGCTCAAGAACATGTTGAAGTCGGAGCGGCGTTTTGAATGGCTCGAACTCGTCAAAAGCTACGAGAGCAAAGGCAGATAGTCCATGATCGACGCCGGCCCGTCCCTCGGGCGCCATTGAGCGACCGCGAGGGGCAGGTGGACAAAGGTCTAGGCCTGGTTGTGAGCAGGGAGCGGGTTATCATCGATCAGCGCCGCCGGAGCTCGCATCGTTTCGGCGGCCGCCATCCTGGCGTCGAGCACATCAGTCAAACGGACTGGATCGAGCTCGCCTTCGGTCCGCGCAATCACGATCGTCGCCACGCCGTTGCCGATCACGTTCACAAGTGCCCGCGCCTCTGACGGTATTTGAAGCGTCGCCGCACCAGCGCGGGCACGGCAGTCTTGGTTAGGCACGCAGCGCTGATCAGTCGATTGACTCCGATAGGTAGCGGAATCGCCAGCATTGCGAGCGGCTGGAATTTTTCTGTGAACTCAAGACCAAAAGATTGCGGCGGGTATACCGTCGGCATTTGTCCGTCAGAGTTGAAAATTTGTGCTTACAAATCAACGTACGAAACGTCGTTCGAAATGATTGAGTGGGTAGTGCGGCGGCCGGCTGCTATCGCGCAGTTTTGCGTAGTCTGGTGCAGTTGTTCTCGCTTCCTTTCGCATTGAGGACGCTGACCGAAGTAGTGAGCTTGGCTTATCCCGGTCGAGGTCGGTAATCCAACGCGTTTTCGCTAACGGAGTATAGCAGCGCACCTGATCGTACAGATGGGCGGGGCGTCTAAAGCCCCAGCTTCGAGCACCGGCAGGTTTTGGTGGCAAAGCGGACATTCGGCCGAACCAGGTGCATCACAGATCGTCGGGAACAAACAGTTTGATGGCCGCGCAATTTTCCGCAGCACCCCTTCGGCATTTTGGAACGCGCAATCGCCGGCGAGGTGTGACTCTCGCCGGCGACGCCTCGCCATCAGCAGGGTGCCACCCTATTGCCGCGTCAGGCGAACCACGTCCTGCCTCAGCAGGTAGAGCGAGACGGCGAGCAGGACGACGTCCTTCATCAGGAAGGGCACGTTACCGGTCATCGCAGGGAAGCCTCCCGCAGCGACGTCCCAGCCCTCCGGCATGAAAGGAATGATGGTGACGGTCGCGATGAAGGTGCCTGTCGAGCCCAGTGCGCCAAGAACGCCGAGCCGCTTGTCCCAGAAGCCTGCGAGCAGCAGGGTCCCGAACGTCCACTCCGAGGCGCCCAGGAAGTAACTGGCGCCGGCGTGGCCGAAGACCGGATAGAGCCACCAGATCAGCGGCCCGTTGCTGATGAACGGGACCAGTCGTTCGAATTCATACGGAAACCACTTCTGGTAACCGAAGAAGGCGAACATGATCACCATCGAGGCCCGGACAACGTGGTAGTCGAGGTCCTCGGCCAGCAGGCCGGAGCTGTGCAGCGCCCGGACGAGCGGATTCTGAACGGTGGTGGAAAGCGTAGCCATGGTCGTGATCCTTTCATGCTGAAGATCTGACTGATCGCACGGTCGCTTCATGCGACGGCGGGGAAGTCGATCTCGGTGTCGTTGATGCGGTTGAAGACGTTGGTGAAGACGGTGGTCGCGAAGGCCAGGCTAATCTCGACGAGCTGGGCGTCGCTGTAGCCGGCGGCCTTAATCGCGGCGAACTCCTCGTCGCTGACGGTGCCGCTGGCTTCCGCGAGCTTGCGGACGAAGCGGGCGAGTGCGTCGCGCCTGGCATCGCCTGTGGGCTTGCCATCGCGGATGCTCTTCAACTCGTCAGGCTTCAATCCTGCGAGCTTGCCGAGCAGGCTGTGCGCAGCCTCGCAGTAGTCGCAGCCGGCCACACCGCTGATGATCAGCTTGATGGTTTCCTGGTCGCGCTTGCTGAGCGAGCCGGACGCGAGCACGGCATCAGCGGCGAGGACCGACTTGAGCGCAGCAGGGCCGTGGGCGGCGAGAGCCGCGAAGGTGTTCGGCACGCTGCCGATTGCCTTCTTGATCTGCGCGTAGACTTGGCCGGACGGACCGGTGTCGGATTCGAGATTGGGGACGGAAAGACGGGACATGATGGCACTCCTTTGTTGAGGTGGTGAACGATTGCGGAGTGACAGTATGAGCGTCAGGCGAGACTTTGAATGTCGAGGAAGCTCGAATGTATGCTCTATCGTCTCAAGATCGGTTCGTTAAGGAGGTCGCCATGGATTGGCTCAGCAGGCTGTTCGAGACGATGCCGGTGCGCGGGCGGCTCGATCTGCGCTGCTCCTACGGCGCGCCATGACGGATCGATCAAGGGCCGGGCGAGGCGAATGAGATCTGCTCGGGCGATCGGCCTCCGATCTTCTGGCTGGCATCCGGATGACGGTCGCGGCGAACGAGCTAAGGAAGTCGTCTCTTTCGACGGGGGCCGTGGCGGAGGCGGTGGGGTATCAATCCGAAGCCGCCTTCCAGCGCGCCTTCAACAGCCACATGGGCGTCACTCCGGCGCAGTGGCGCAAGATGCAAGAACCGTCGGGTCGGGATATCTTCGCAAGGCCGGCGGCTCTCGCCGATGCGGACCAGGCGAAGGTTACTGAAGCGGATACGGTTGGCGAGCGTAGGCCAGCGAAGGGCGGCGATGCACCCTCGCTGGCTGAGAGATGACAGACGCGAGCAGGTTCAGGCTGCTGCCGCCGCTTCTGCGGTCGGGTAGTCCGTGTAACCGCGCGCGTCGCCGCCATAGAAGGTCGAGCGGTCGTAGCGAGTGAGCGGCAGTCCCTGCCGGATGCGCTCCGGCAGATCCGGGTTGGCGATGAAGTGGCGGCCGAAGGCGACGAGATCGCCATCGCCAAAGGTGACGGTGGCTTCTGCCGATGCCGGGGTGAAGCCTCCGGCGGCGATCAGAGTCCGTGAGAACGTCTTCCGCAGCTGCCGGGCACCGATGGCGGCCTCGCCGTGCGCGACGTCCTCGGTCCCCTTGATGCGCGGTTCGACGACGTGGAGATAGGCGATCGCGAGGCGATCGAGCTCGGCGGTCAGGTATCCGAAGGTCGTCTGCGGATCGCTGTCCGACATCGATCCGTAGGTGCTGCTCGGCGAAATCCGCACGCCGACGCGATCGGCTCCCCAGACGGAGATCGCGGCTCGAGTGATCTCCAGCAGGAAGCGCGCGCGGTTTTCGACGGGACCGCCATATTCATCGCAGCGCTTGTTGGTGCCGTCCTGAAGAAACTGGTCGGGGAGGTAACCGTTTGCGCCGTGAATCTCGACACCATCGAAACCCGCCCGCAGCGCCCGTTCGGCGCCCGACCGGAACTCTTCGATGATGCCGGGGATCTCATCCAGCTCCAGGGCGCGCGGCATCGAGAAGGGCGCTTCGCCATGTTTGGTGTACGCGTAGCCCTCGGCCGCAATCGCGGACGGCGCGACCGGCGCATCTCCGTTCGGCTGCAAGTCGACATGCGACTGCCGGCCGACGTGCCACAATTGCTGGAAGATACGGCCGCCTTTGGCGTGGACCGCGTTGGTGACGCGTTGCCATCCTGCGATCTGGGTGTCCGAGTAGATACCAGGCGCACCGGCATATCCATAGCCGCGGATCGAGACCGGTGTCGCTTCGGAGATGATCAGGCCGCCCTTGGACGCGCGCTGGGTGTAGTATTCGACCATCAGATCGCTCGGAATGTCGCCTGGATCTGAGCGCATCCGCGTCAGCGGTGCCATCACGACGCGATGGGACAATTTGTAGGGACCGACCTGGGTCGACGTGAACAGCCTGGACATGGGAATATTCCTTTCGGTTGCTTGAGTTGAAGGACAGCGGCCGATGGTCATTGCGCCCCACCGGCCGCCTCATGCGCCGTCACGCCTTGACGGCGACCGCCCGCTGCAGGACCGGTATCATGTCTTCAGGCTCGGGCCGGCGGGTGTAGTCGGGGTTCACTTCGGAATAGAGGATCACGCCGTCCTGGCCGATGACGTAGCGGGCCGGCATCGGCAGCGTCCAACTCGGATCGTCGTTGAACGTCGGCAGATCGTTCTTGAGCTGCTTGTAGAGCTCGATCAGATAGTCGGGCAGGTCGAAGCGCAGGCCGAACGCGGCGCCGACCTTGCCCTTGACGTCCGACAGGATAGGGAACGAGAGCTTGTTCTGGCGCACCGACTTGCGGCTGTTGGGGGCGGTCTGCGGCGAGATCGCCACCAGCGAAGCGCCGTATTTGTCGAACTCCGGCTTGGCGGCTTCGAGCGCCTGCAGCTCCATGTTGCAGTACGGGCACCAGACGCCACGGTAGAAGCTGAGCACCAGCGGACCGCGCTTCAGGAGGTCGGTCGAGTTGACGAGGTTGCCCTCCGGATCTTTCAGCGAGAAGGACGGGGCGACATCGCCTGCCTTCCTGGCGCGCCGGGCGGCTCCCGACTGGATCAGCTCGGCCGTGGCGCGGTGCATCGTCTCGATGACGGCGGGGGGAACATTGTAGGGCGGCTTTCCGGCTTCAAAATCGGCTTTGAAGGTGTCGAGACTGGCTTGAAGCGACATGACGGGTCTCCTTTGGCGTCTGCGTGGGGACGGCGGCGCCGCCCGTTTCGTTGAACTCACGCGTAAAACCTAAAGGAGACCGCCACAGGAGGTAGCGGGCACGTCGGACTAGAGCTTATTCCGTTCGGGAATGATGGCGCGCAGCGGGGTCAGCATCCGCGGCAGATGATCAGCTTACGGTCCAATTCCCGGTCTACCTGCTGTTGCTGGTGTTCCCACGCCGAGACGGCTTCGTGGTGAGGGACATCTGCCTGATGCGGTTGCCGATGGCCGACCGGAGCAAGCCAGGGCAAGCGCGAGGTCAACATGATCGGCGCACGGTCTGTGGCGGCGCTGATCGTCACATCAGGGAAAACGGCGACGGTATCGTGCCGGCTGGTTGCATTTGCCGGCGAAAGCAGGCCGGCGAGGGCAACAGCAGCGGCGGCAGCGTAAGCTGAGCGCTGCAGGATCGAGATGAGGGACATGGTGACGCTCCTTCGCAGGAGGCTCGGGATGAGCAGCTCCCTTGCTTGTCACCGTACTCGTTCACCCGAAGCGTTGAATGCTGGTCGGGATCGAAGGCATGCTCGTTCGTCTCACGACCCGCGCCAACTACGCCCCGAGACTGCATCGCTTACGCATTGAACGCACGCTCGAAGAAGGCGACGAACGCTCTCGCTTTGGCCGTCGCCGCACGGCCAGTCGGAAGTACCGCCCATAGGTCAAGTGGCGGGAGCGTCCATTCCGACAGGACCGCACGGACGGCACCCGATCGCAGTTCGGGTGTGAACATCCACTCCGACGCGATGGTCAGTCCTGCATGTGCGAGCACCGCCGCCCTTACACCTTCCGCAGCGGTCACTCGCAATCTGCTTTGAACGCTAACGGCCAGTTCCGTACTTTCGCGTCTGAACGACCAGACGCTGCCTTCTCCCTGCAGATAGACGACGGCCTGGTGCTTGCTCAGTTCACTCGGCGTCGACGGCGTGCCCGCCCGATCGAAGTAGCCTGGCGTGCCCAGCACGAGCCGCTTGCACCTTGCGATTCGGCGAGCAGTCAGTGTCGAGTCCATCATCTTCCCCATCCGGAGTGCCACGTCGATGCCCTCCTGGACGAGGTCGATCTGACGGTCGTCCAGAACAACCTCGAGGTCCAGGTCCGGATTCTGCGCCATGAATTGCGGCAACAGCGGAATGAGGTGGATCCGGGCGAAAGTAACGGCACCGCAGATCCGCAATCGCCCCTTGAGTCCGGCTCCGGCTCCCCGCGCGGCGAGCTCGGCCTCGGCTGCTTCCTCGAGGGCGCGCCTGGCACGCTCGAGATAGCCAAGTCCTGCTTCCGTCGGGGTGAGGCCACGGGTCGAGCGCGTCAGAAGCTTCACTCCAAGATACTCCTCCAGCTGTGCGACCGATTTGGAGACGGCCGGTTGCCCCACCCGAAGCTGCCGCGCCGCGCCAGAGAAGGACCCCGTTTCGACCACCCGCACGAACGTCTCCATTGATGCCAGACGATCCATCCTATTCTCCGCAGGAATGAGCGATATCGCTCCGTCCTATCTGCCATGCCGCGCGAGAATTGGCCATCTCTCCACGCGTCCGAGCCGACCAAGGAGAGAATCGATGAACACCTATCAAAATCTGACCGCGATGCCGGTCTGCAGCGGCGGAACAGCTTCCCGCGGCTCGGTCCGCGCGAAAGCCATCGCCCTCGAAACGGTGCAGACCCTGTCCAGAATGGTGAGGGACGCGCTGTTCGCCTATGCGATGACGGGCAGCGCGGTGGCAAGCCTCGTCATCATCGCCGCGCCGCATTTTGAGGTGCTGCTGCGCTGCGTTTTCCATGGACGTGGATAGATAGACCGGCGCAGCGCGACGGCGAGGTTTGCCGCGATTGACAGCGCCTCGCCAGGCATTGAAACAAGGGCGACAAGCGCATCCGGCAAGCGGAAGGAGGCTTCGAATGCAGCGACCGACCTATTCTTCTCACTCCTCGGATCACCCGCGCAGCGCCCGAGGCGAGCTGCCGGGCCAGATCGTGCTGGTGCTGCAGGGCGGTGGTGCGCTGGGATCGTATCAGGCCGGTGTCTATCAGGCATTGCAGGAAGCTGAGATCGAGCCCGACTGGATCATCGGCACCTCGATCGGCGCCATCAACGCAAGCCTCATTGCCGGCAACGAGCCGCAGCGCCGGCTCGAGCAGCTGGATGAGTTCTGGAGCCGCGTGCAGCGCGCCCGGCACTGGAGTTTTCAGGGCGCATTTCCCGGATTGGGCGCGCGATGGGCGTACTGGACCACGCTGACCCAGGGCATTCCCGGTTTCTTCACGCCAAATCCGCTCGCCCATGCCGGGGATGCATTTCCACTGGGCGCCGACCGCGCCGGCTACTACTCGACGGCGCCGCTCGAACACACTCTTGCCGAGCTGGTGAACTTCGACCTTATCAATCAGGGAAGGCCGCGCCTGACGGTTGGCGCCGCACACGTCCGAACCAGCCGGATGCGCTATTTCGACACCCGTGAGGGAAGAATCGATGTCAGGCACATCATGGCTTCGGGCGCTCTTCCGCCCGCCTTTCCGCCTGTGCGCATCGACGGCGAACTCTACTGGGACGGCGGCATCCTTTCCAATACGCCCACTGAGGCGGTGTTCGACGACAGTCCGAGAAGGGACTCGGTGATCTTCTCTGTCCATCTGTGGAATCCGGTAGGGGCCGAGCCGGCGACCATGGCCGATGTCCTCAACCGCCACAAGGACGTCCAGTATTCCAGCCGCATCGCGAGCCAGATCATCCGACACCAGCAGGCGCACCGGTTGCGTCACGTCATCAACCAACTCGCGTCGCGACTGCCCGAAAGCGAGCGCAACAAGCCCGAGGTCAGGGAGTTGCTGGGCTATGGCTGCCAGACCCGCATGCATGTGGTCCAACTGCTAGGGCCGCAGCTGGATCATGAGGACCACACCAAGGACGTCGATTTCAGTCAGGCCGCAATCGAGCAGCGTTGGGAAGCAGGCTACGCGCACACCAAGGCCGTGCTCGCGCGCAAGCCTTGGGCGGGCGATTTCGACCCGCTGTCGGGAGTCATCCTTCACGAAGCCAAAGACCTGACGGCGATCGCGGCCGAATGAACGGATCAGCCCGTGAGGCATTAGGAGCCCGCGGCCACGCTCAATTGGTACAGCCGGCCGGTCGCATCCAGGTCCTCCGTGCGCCAGTCGCCGCCGACGCCAGCTATCATCCACGTCAGCAATGCCCAAAGATCGGCGTCGACCTCCGGCTCGTTCAGCGGCTCTAGCGCGTCGGGCAGGGCGTAGATCTCGATCCCGTCAGGAAACGGTTCACCGCTGCGGCCGATGAAGACGAGCGCGTAGACCATTCCCGAGGGCGCCCGGACATAGCCGGGGTTCGATAGGGCGTTCGTTTCCAGAGAGAACTGCCTGACGAAGAATTCGCGGAATTCCGGGTAGTGCCCGACGCGGTCTTCCGCGAGCACGAACGCTCTCCTCTTGCTGTCGAGCGTCGGATTTTCGATGACTTCAATAGGTGTCATGACTGCCTTTCCTCGATGCGGTCCAGGAAACGGTTGATCTTCCCGGCGATCTCCTCTCCAGAATCCTCCTGCAAAAAGTGCCGGCCCGTCACCAACTCGGGCCCTTCGGCATGCGGTAAGAGCTCCTTGAAGCGCGTCGCGAACGTCTTGTAGTCGAAGACCTCGTCTTCGCGCCCCCAGACCAGCAGCGTCGGAAGCTTCGACTTCCTCAGCTCGCGTTCCAGCCATTCGAAGCGCGTCAAGCCGCGAGCGCTTTCGT
This sequence comes from Bradyrhizobium sp. Pha-3, assembly GCF_042258615.1. Taxonomy (GTDB): domain Bacteria; phylum Pseudomonadota; class Alphaproteobacteria; order Rhizobiales; family Xanthobacteraceae; genus Bradyrhizobium. The sequence continues at coordinate 3,072,644 of NZ_CP170152.1, forward strand.
CCATCGGAATCCAGCGCGGCCAGGTCCATGTGAGCAGACGCGATCCCGGATCGGGCAGGATGTTCTCATAGACGCTCTGGGCTTCCGCGCGGAACTTCTTGCGGTCGACGACGGAAAGATACATCCCGCGACCTGCAAGCGCGTTGTGGCGACCAAGAAGATAGGGCCCGACGAGGGGCGCATGCATCATGCGCCACGGAAATATCCGCCTGTGAAATTCGGCCGGAGGTAACGGCCATGCCCACGTGCTCATGATGATCAGTGCGCGGACGCGGTCCGAATTCGATAGGGCAAAACCGAGGCCGGTCGGTCCGCCCCAATCGTGACAGACCACGGTGGCGTTTCGCACATCGAGCTGTCGCAGAAGGCTGGTCAAATTGGCGATGTGTCCGTCGAGCGTGTGGGCCTGCTCGCGGACAGGCTTCTCGGACAGTCCGAAGCCGATCATGTCCGGAATGATCACGCGCCTGCCGGCCGCTGTCAGCGGCTTGATGAATTTCCGGTACAGAAATCCCCAGGCCGGGTTGCCGTGCAGGAGAACCACCGGGGCGCCGACGCCCTCGTCGACGTAGTGCATGCGCCAGCCATTGACGCGCTTGAACTTCGGCCCGTACGGCCATTGCTCATGCGCGAACCGCTGCGCTGTTTCCGACGCCTCCATCCTTTTCCTCCCTATCCAAAGAAGATGACGGCCTGGCCGTTGAGGCCCGGCAGCCTGACCACGGGCCCCAGAGATTTACCCGTCGCGAAATCGAACGCGACGACCTCGTCCTGGGCCACGCAATACAGGTTTCCGTCTGACTCGAAGCGCAGGCCGCGCGGCTTCCTGAATCCAAGTCCGCGATCCGGAGCAAGGACGCGAACAAGACGGCCGTTGGATCGATCATATTCGCGGAGGGTCGTCACTGCATCAGGATCTCCGAAGGGATGTTCACTACTGACAACCACGTTTCCGTTTGGCGCGATCGTGAGATCGAGCGGACTGAGCTCCGGATCCTGGACCTTCCAGGAGGGATTGACCGCCCACTCCGGACCGAGCGCCAGAATGCTGTTGTCGCCTTCGCCGCCCGGGCCGATGCCCGATGCGAGAAAGAGAGTGCCGTCCTGTCCGAAGGCGAAACCGCGAGGGAACGGAACCACTGCGGTCGGGAGCACAGCTTCGCCAGAACCATCGAGCGTCGCCGCAAACGCCATGATCGTCCGTGCAGCGCGCAATCCGACATAGTACCGGCCATCCGGTCCGAAATTACCGCCGCCTGGGTTCAGCCCGGGTATCACGCCGGTGTCGCGCACCACACGCGTCCCGCTATCGAGCACCAGAATGCGGTCCGAGCCACTGTTGAGGAAGAGCAATGAACCGTCGACGGCGAGTCCGCGCGGGTCGATGATCCGGGCGTCTTCACCGAACGGACCGAGCACTTTGCCGTCCGCATCGAACGCCAGGAGCTTGCCGTAACCTGAGCCATTCGCGCCTGAGGCGCTCGTCACGAGAAGAACCATGGAAGGCTCCTGCGGTTGTCGTCAAGCGATCATCTCGAGGGCGAGAGCAATCCCCTGGCCACCGCCGATGCACATCGTAACGACACCTTTCCTGAGACCGTCCCGGCGCATCGAATGGAGGAGGCGGGTGGTCAGCACGGCGCCGGTCGCGCCGATCGGATGGCCGTGCGCGATGGCGCCGCCCTCGACATTCACGATCTCGGGCGGGAGCTTGAGCTCCTGCACGACCGCAAGCGCTATGGCGGCAAACGCTTCGTTGATCTCGATGCGATCGACGTCATCATTGCTCCAGCCGGCGCGCGCCAGCGCCTGCCTGACGGCGGGGATCGGGCCGAGGCCAAACATGCCCGGCTCGACCGCCGCGATGCCGTAGGACACGAGCCGGGCAATCGGCGCCAGACCGCGTTTGGCGGCCCAATCCTCTCCCGCCAGGACCATCGCCGCTGCGGCTGTGTTCAAGCCGGGGGCATTGCCGGCGGTGATCGTGCCGTCATCGCGGAAAGCCGGCTTCAGCTTGGCCAGCGCCTCGATCGTCGCGTCCGGCCGGTTATGTTCGTCGACGCGGAACGGGCTCGGTCCCTTTCGGGCGCGAACTTCGACGGGGACGATCTCGCCCTCGAACTTGCCGGCGCTCTGCGCTGCGGAGAAGCGCGCATGCGAACGCAGGGCCCATTCGTCTTGCGTTGCTCGGCTGATCTGAAACTTCGTGACCAGGTCTTCCGTGTGCCAGCCCGAGTGCGCGTCCGAGAAGGCATCGTTGAGGCCGTCGCGCAACACGCTGTCGTGGAGGGTGGCGTCCCCCAAGCGGTGGCCCCATCGGCCGCGCGCGACCAGGTACGGAGCTGCGTCCATGTTCTCCATGCCGCCGGCGATGGCTGCATCCACCGAACCCATCAGGATTTCGTGTGCCGCGGAAACGATTGCCTGTGCGCCGGAGCCGCAGACGCGATTCACCGTCATGGCAGGTACCTGGACCGGAAGTCCCCCGTGGATCGCGGCCTGGCGCGCGGGATTCATCTTGTTGCCGGCCTGCACCGTGTTTCCCATCACCACCGTGCCGATCTCGTCAGACCGCAGGTTGGAACGCTGAAGAGCGCCGTTGATGGCCGCCGCGCCCAGTTCGACGGCCGGAATATCCTTCAAGGTGCCGCCGAATGTTCCGATGGCCGTTCGAACCGGCTCAACGATCACTACCGAATGCATCGATGTCATGAGAAAAGGCCTCCGCCGAGATGACGCGCACAGAACGCGTGCCAACCAAATTGCGACGCGGGCGACGATCTCGGCAGAGCGCCTATCGCAATAACATTTATTCCCGCTTGGAATACATGATGTATGCGCCTCCCAGAGAGCGCCTTTTCTCACAATTGAAACCGCGCGTCGCCTGGCTCCAAACTTGTCGACCTCGCACCGCAGGCGTATGCTTTACCGCCTTGTTCGCACTGCAATTTCGGCCGTGTCCGACAGACGCTCCGATGCGTGGAGTCGGAGGCGGCCGACTCGCCCTTCGTAGGGATCGCGCGCTAGAATACGGCGGGCTCGCCACGCGCACCTGCCTTGCGCAAAGAGAGCCGCGATCCCGAGCCAACAGCGCGGAATGCTTGTATGAACGGTCGTCGCGATATCCAGCCCGGAGACGTCCTTTCCTTTGGCCCGTTCAGTCTGTTGGTGGCAGGCAGGCTGCTCAAGAGGGACGACGAGACGATATCGCTTGGCGGACGCGCTCTCGACGTCCTCATCGCGCTGTTGGAACGGGCTGGTCAGGTCGTTAGCTACGGCGAACTGATCTCGCTCGCGTGGCCAAATGTGACAGTGGATGAGGCCAATCTCCGCGTTCAGATTGCAACCTTGCGGAAAGCGCTCGGCGGAGAGCAAGGGGCTCGCTACATATCGAACGTTGCCGGTCGCGGCTATTGTTTTGTCGCGCCCGTGTCGCGTTCGACGGAGCGGCTGACCGTTGCGGGAGGATCTCAGGACGGCGAGCAGCACAGAAAACTGCCGCCGCCATTGGCGCGGATGGTCGGTCGAGATGAAACTGTTCGAGCCGTGTCGGAGCAGCTCGTCACGGACCGTTTCGTGAGCATCGTCGGTCCAGGCGGCATAGGCAAGACCACTGTGGCCATTTCGGTGGCGCACGCATTGTTGAGCGGTTTCAGTGGTGCCATTTCCTTTGTCGATCTGAGCGCGTTGACGAATGCCCAGCTCGTTCCGGCCGCAGTCGCCTCGGCGCTCGGCTTCATGATCCAGGCTCACGATCCCTACGGCAGCCTTGTGGCGTTCCTGGGCGACAGGAAGATCCTCCTCGTTCTCGACAACTGCGAGCACGTGATCGATGCGGCGGCGAAACTAGCTGAACGGGTCATCGGCGAAGCAGCGCAAGCGCATATCCTGGTGACCAGCCGCGAAGCGCTGCGCGTTGAGGGTGAACGCGTCCATTTGTTGTATTCACTCGATTGTCCGCCCGCGGAGAATGCCGATCTCACTGCCGCGGAAGTGCTGAGATTTCCGGCAGCTCAGCTTTTCATGGAACGGGCTGTAGCGAGTGGCTATCGCGCAGCGTTGAGCGACGTAGATGCACCGACCGTCGCAATGATCTGTCGTCGACTCGATGGGATCGCCCTCGCCATCGAACTCGCCGGTGGTCGCGCAGGCTCTCTTGGGATTCGTGGAATCGCGGAATTGCTCGACAATCGCTTCAGTATGCTTTGGCATGGACGCCGAACCGCGCTCCCTCGACATCAGACGCTGAACGCGATGCTCGATTGGAGTTACAACCTCCTTCCCGATCACGAAAAGACGGTCTTTCGGAGGCTCTCGGTCTTCGTGGGAGATTTCACGATTGAAGCAGCCTGCGCTGTTGCGTCGGGAACGGACCTGGATGAGGCGCGCGTTGCGGAGACCATCCAAAGCCTACTTGGGAAGTCGCTGATGTCGACCACTCAGGTGGTCGGGTCCGTGCTCCACCGGCTGCTCGACACGACACGCGCATATGCCAGAGCAAAACTCGACGAACGAGGGGAAGTCGCTCACGTTGCCCGACTTCACGCGGAATTCTATTTCAAGTTTCTCCAAAGCGACGATATCCTCCGCTCAAGGATCGGTAAGCACGACCTATCCGTATACGCACCACACATCAGCAACGTGCGTGCGGCGCTGGAGTGGGCCCTGTCCGATCGCCGCGAGTCGGCCTTTGGAGTGGCTCTTGTTGCGCAGGCGGCGCCGCTTCTGCTCGGCCTATCTCTGTTGGAAGAGTGCAGGCGCTTCTGCGAAAGGGCCCTCGCCATTATCAACGATACCGGCGATTGCGCGAGAACGGAGATGATTCTCCAGGAGTCGCTGGCGCTCGCGTCGATGTACACCCGTGGGAACCACGGCACGGTTCGCGCCGCAATCGATCGCGGGCTCGCGCTGGCCGAAGCGCTCGAGGACAGGCCCCGCCAATTGCAGCTCCTGGCAAGCTTGAATCTCCTCCTCGTCCGAAAAGGTGACCTTCAGGGCGCCAGGGCGGCTGTCGAGCGGGGAAGGAGCGTAGCACAGGCAATTTCAGACCCTACGGGCCTCATCTGGGCCGAGTGGATGATAGGTGTCTCGCACCACGTGAGTGGAGATCAAGCCGCGGCGCAGTCCCATCTCGAAAGAGGAATGTCGCTTGCAGCCGAACTCGGCTCGCATCACGCCAACTACTTCGGAACTGTCAATCGAATAGGAGCTATCGTGGCTCTTGCTCGAGTTCTGTGGCTGCGCGGGTTTCCCGGCCGGGCAACAGGAACTGCGCTGCAGGCGATTGAAGAAATGAGCCGCGGCCGAAATCATCCGGTCTCTGTTTGCACCTCGCTTCTCTATGGCGGTTCGGTGATTTTCTGGACAGGTGATTTCACTCGAACTTGGAAATTGGTCGAGCAGTTGATCGAGTTTGCCGGACGACACTCGTTGGGACCCTATCGTGCTGCGGGGATTGGGCTGAAGGGCGAACTGCAGGTCGCGAGCGATGAGGTGCGGGCGGGAATACAGTCATTGAGGGAGGCTTTGGAAATCATGCAGGTTGAGCAGTACAACGTGGTTCGCGGCACCCTCATGGGGGCGCTCGCAGGCGGCCTTCTAAAGATGGGTGAGTTGGAAGACGCGCTCTTCACGGTGAATAGTGCAATTTCTCGATCGATCGAAACGGGCGCCGAATTTGACTTGCCCGAATTGTTGCGCATCAAAGGGCAAATCTTCGCAGCGCGAAAGGACCACCTTGCGGCGACGACATGTGTGCGGGAGTCGATTGCTAAAGCTCAGACACAACATGCGCTCAGTCTTGAGCTCAGATCCGCCATGACACTCGCACGTCTTTTTCAGCACGGAGGCGAGAGTGCGGAAGCGCGTCAATGCGTAGCTGGTGTGTACGACCGATTTACGGAAGGTTTCGATACTGCGGATCTAAAAGTGGCGCATGCGATCATAACGGCATAGCACCTAAGTCGATGCAGCTTGCGTAGGCTAAGCAGAGGTCTACAGGTGTAAGGGCCCCGATTTTACAAGTTTTTACATCATACAATGAGCAAAGGTTCGGCGATTGGGGCATTTTGTTGGGAATGATGTCAATCCCGACGGTCGCTGATTCATATGCCAAGCCCCCGTTCTTCGACGAATGGACCGACTACGCTTCCACCTCTAATTTCGGAGTTTGTGGGGGCTGCGAATAGCTTCGATCTGGATCGGTTGATGGCCACATTTGCCCATGACGCGCTCGTCAACGATCAGCTGCGCGACTACTGGGGTAAGACGGCCGTTAGGAACTGGGCGGAGCGGGACATCGTCGGCGAGAAATTGACGATCGCGGTTACAAAAGTCGTGTGTCACTACGGCAATTTCATTGTCACTGCCAATGTCGATGGAAACTTCGACAAGCGCGGTTTGCCGGACCCTCTTACCCTGGCTTTCTACTTCACGCTCTACAACGAACTCATTGTCCAATTGATCATTCTGCGCAATCGTCACGATATCTGACGTTCGCCAAGCCGTCGGGTTCCTCCAATTTCCAGCAGTGTTTTGCTCGCCCGTCACGATTTACAAAATCTTAGAACGTTTAACTCGCCTCCGGGAAGAAGTCGCGCGACGTTAGCGCCTGCGCTTTTCCATTTTCGCGACGCGATCCGAAGAGGGATCGGACGAAGCTGGACTCCGCGCAGGGAGAGAAACGGAGGCAATAGGGAAGATGTCTCGTGAGCGCTCCCCGGCCCATCGTCGCCGCTCAACGGAATTGATGGCTCGTTTGCGGAAGGATGCCCATTCCCCATAGGAATAAACAATATCGCCAGATCGCGCCTGCCGCAGAGCCGGGGAATGGGTGAGGGTGCGGTCCTGCGTTTCGACAAGAAGGAAGAGAGAAATGATCAACGGATTTACGCTTCTCGACACGAAAACCGCGCCAGCGGCTTCCGCCGAAATCCTCAACGCCGTTCAGAAGTCTTGGGGTTTCGTGCCCAACCTGCACCGCGTCCTCGCACAGAGTCCGGCAGCACTTGAGGCCTACAGCACACTTTGGGGGATCGCCGAAAAGACGAGTTTCACTCCGCAAGAGCGCAACATCGTCTATCTCGCCATCATCTACGAGAACGAGTGCACTTATTGCATGGCCGGTCACACCAATCTGTCGCGCATGGCCAAGGTGGAGCCGGAGGCGATCTCCGCCGTCCGCGAGGGCCGCCCCATCGCCGACGCGAAGCTCGAGGCCTTGCGCCAGTTCGCGGCCAAGGTCACCCGGCAGCGCGGCGTCGTGAGCCAGGCCGACGTCGCCGCCTTCAAGGCCGCGGGCTATGACAATCAGTCGGTGCTGGACGTGCTCGTCCTCGCCGCGACCAAGCTCATCTCCAACTACACCAACCATCTTGCCGAGACCCCGAATGATTCGTTCATGAAGGGCGCCGAGTGGAACGCGCCGGGCAAGTTGAAGCCTGCCGCCTGATGCGCGACCGAGGCTGCCCCCGCTATTGCGCGGGGGCAGCCTTGGCAGCTGGCGTACAAGGAGACCGAAGATGATCGAGCTCTACTATTGGCCCACGCCGAACGGCCACAAGATCACGATGTTCCTGGAGGAAGCCGGGCTGGAATACGTGATCCATCCTGTCGATATCAGCGCTGGTGATCAGTTCAAGCCCGACTTTCTCGCGATCTCGCCGAATAATCGCATGCCGGCGATTGTCGACACCGCGCCGGCCGACGGAGGCAGGGCGATCAGCGTGTTCGAGTCGGGCGCCATCCTGCTGTATCTGGCCGAGAAGACCGGCCGCTTCCTTCCGAGGGATATCCGCGGCCGCAAGACCGCGACGGAGTGGCTGTTCTGGCAGATCGGTGGCTTAGGGCCGATGGCCGGACAGAACCACCATTTCGGGGTCTACGCGCCGACCAAGATCCCGTACGCGACCGATCGCTATGTCAAGGAGACGAACCGTCTCTATGGGGTCCTCGATCGGCACCTCGACAACCGCGAATTCATCGTCGGCGACGCCTACAGCATCGCCGACATGGCGTCCTATCCATGGGTCGTTCCGTGGAAGCGCCAGCAACAGAATCTCGACGACTTCCCGAACCTGCGGCGCTGGTTCGATGCGGTGCGCCAGCGCCCCGGGACTCAACAGGCCTACGCGAAAAGCGAACCATACTCGAGCCGCCCTGCGGTTACGGAGGAGGGAAAGAAGATCCTTTTCGGGCAAACAGCGAGCAGGGCGTCGGTGGCCTGACGGAGGGATAGAACGTCGTTTCACGCGATGGAAGGAGAACAACCATGAAGTCCTCGTCGGAGAAGATGCAGGCGTCTGAACGCCGGTCCATGGATCAAAGCAAGATCGCATACCAGAAGCCTCAGCCTGTCGGCATGGTGCCGGATGTATTCATCGGCTCTGCGCTGGAGCTTGACGGGGACGAGCGGGAATGGGTCCCGCAATCGCCGACCGTCGCCTTCAGGCCGCTCGTGCTCAATGTCACCCAGGGTTATTACATCAACATCCTTCGGGTCCGCTCCTCGGGTCTGTTGTCGCGCCACCGGCATTCCGGTCCGGTACATGCCTTCACGTTGCGCGGAAGCTGGCGATACCTCGAGCATGACTGGGTTGCATCCCCCGGGGACTATGCGTTCGAGCCGCCCGGCGAGACGCACACGCTGGTCGTTCCGGATGACGTCAAGGAGATGGCCACGCTCTTCCACGTGACGGGCGGGTACACGTACGTCGATCCTTACGGCGAGGCGCTCGGATATGAAGATGTCTTCACCAAGCTCGAACACGCCATGCAGCACTACGAAGCCGTCGGGCTCGGCAAGGACCATGTGAAGAGGATCGTGCGATGACGAGACGAGAGACTGTCGATGTGGGTGGCGTGCCGATCAGCTACCTGACCGCCGGCAAGGGTGGTCCCTTGGTTCTTCTCCTTCACGGCACCTATTGGAGCCGCGTCTGGCAGCCTGTGCTCGAGGGCATCGCTGCGGTTGGTCTCCGCCCCGTGGCGGTCGATTTCCCCGGCTTCGGCCGTTCCGGAGGCGAACTCGCCGTGAGCGAGGCTTCCGTCCCGCGCCTCTCCGGTTGGCTGGTGCGATTCCTCGATGCCCTCGGGCATAGGGGACCGGTCATGGTCGCGGGCCACGACATTGGCGGAGGCGTGGCGCAGCATTTCGCGATCGCAGGAAGTGTGGAGGTGCCGCGCGTGGCTGTGGTGAACGGGATCATGTACGACTCGTGGCCGGTACCCGGCGTTGCCCGCTTCCGCGATCCGGCGGTGGCCGCCGCAACGACGAGGGACGACGTTCTGGCTGCGCGCCGCATATCCGTCGTAAAGGCGCTCGGGCGCCCGGCAAGCGAGGCCGAGATCGCCGAATATCTCGACCCATGGACGGATCCCAGGGTCGCCCGATCCTGGCTGGCGCTCGCGGGCGCTGCCGACCACCGCTACACCATGGAGATGCTGCCGGCGCTGCTGCGGTCGAAAACGCCGAAGCTTCTGGTGTGGGGCGAGGACGACCCATTCCAGACGATCGATTATGCCGAGCGCTATGCGCGGGAGATCCCAGAAACGCGGCTCGTCCGCATCAAGTCGGCCGGCCATATTCCGATGGAGAACGATCCCAAGGCGGTAGCTGGAGCTCTGGCCGAGTTCTTCGCCCCCGAACGCTGAGGGAGGGTTGCAATGAAGATTGCTATTCTGGACGATTACCAGGACGTGGCGCTTCAGCTCGCTGACTGGTCTGGCGTCCGTCGCCACGCCGAGATCAACGTGTTCAATGACCACGTGGGCGAGCCCTCGGCAGTCATCGAACGGTTGCGACCGTTCGATGTGGTGTGCGTGATGCGCGAACGCACGCCGCTTCCAAGGGAGATCCTGCAGCAGCTACCGAACCTCAAGCTGATAGCGTCGACAGGACCGCGAAACGCGTCCATCGACAGCCAGGCCGCGACCGATCTCGGCATCGCGGTTACCGCGACTGGCTACGATTCGACCCCGACCATCGAGTTCGCCTGGTCGCTGATCCTGGCGAACATGCGGGGCATCGACCGGGAGGCGGCGTCGCTCAAAGCGGGCGGGTGGCAGATCGGGCTAGGCTCGAACCTGCGGGGCAAGACGCTGGCGGTCGTCGGGTTGGGAAACATCGGAAAAGAAGTCGCGCGGATCGGTCTTGCCTTCGGCATGAAGGTGATCGCCTGGAGCCAGAACCTGACCGAGGAGACGGCCAGTGCCGCCGGTGCCACCCTCGTCGACAAGCCGACGCTATTTCGCGAGGCGGACGTCGTCACGGTGCATCTCGTCCTGAGCGGGCGCACCAGAGGCCTGATCGGGCGGTCCGAGTTCGCCCTGATGAAGCCGACGGCGAGGCTCGTCAACACATCGCGCGGTCCGATTGTCGACGAAGCGGCTCTGATCGATGCGCTGCAGGCGCGCCGGATCGCCGGCGCCGGCGTCGATGTGTTCGACGTGGAGCCACTGTCCCCCGACCATCCCTTTCGGAAACTGAAGAACGTTCTGGCGACTCCTCACATCGGCTACGTGACCGACGATCTCTATCGGACCGTCTACGGCGATGCCGCGGCCAATATCGTCAAGTGGCTCGAAGCCAGAGCGACGGCCGCATAATCACTTCATGCGTAATGCTAACGAGGTGTGGAATCATGAGCGCGACCAATCAGAGAAAAGACGTTCCGAAGAAGGTCTTGATCACAGGCGCAAGCGGCCTGCTGGGCGTCGCGGCCATCGAGAGGTTTGTTGACGCGGGCTGGGAGGTGGTTGGCGTCTCACGCCGCAAGCCCGAGCTGCCCAGCGGCCGCAACGTCGACTTTCTGTCGGTCGATTTGCGGGACCAGGAAAAGACCAGAGTCGCATTCGAACCGCTGACTGACGTCACGCACATCGCCTATACGGCTCTGCACGAAAAGCCCGAGCTGGTCGCCGGCTGGTCGAGCAAGGACCAAATCGAGACCAACAATGCCATGCTGCACAACGTGGTGGAGCCGATCGTGCGCACCGCCCCCAACTTCCAGCACATCAGCATTCTGCAGGGGACGAAGGTCTATGGCGTGCACCTGCATCCCATTCCTATCCCGGCTCGCGAACGCGATGCACGCAAGGATCATCCGAACTTCTTCTTCGACCAGGAAGCCTATGTCGGCGAGATGGGTGCCACGCACGGTTTCAAGTACACGGCTCTACGGCCGCAGCTCGTCACCGGTCCGACCCCAGGGGCTCTGAACGTTCTCCCTGCCATCGGAGTCTACGCGGCGATCCGCCGCGAGAAGGGAGAGCCGTTCGGCTTCCCGGGAGGTCCGTCGTTCGTTTGGGAAGCCGCCGATGCTGATCTCGTTGCGGACGTGGCGGTCTGGGCCGCGCAATCGCCTCAGGCAGCGAACGAGGCTTTCAACATCACCAATGGCGACGTGTTCGAGTGGCGTAATGTGTGGCCGGGCATCGCCGAGACCCTCGGCGCGGAGGCGAGACCGGACACGCCGATGAGCGTGACGGCCTACCTCGCCGAAAACGCCGCGATCTGGGACAAGATCGTCGCGAAGTATGGTCTTCGCTCGCGGAACCTGCGGGAGCTGATCGGTCAAGGGGACCAGCATGCGGACTTCGCGTTCGCCTATGGCGCACCGGCGGGACCGCGAGCCTTCGTGAGTACCATCAAGCTGCGCCAGGCCGGGTTCACAAAGGCGGTTGACACCGAGATCTCGTTCTGCACCGCGCTGCAGTCTCTGATCGACCGCAAACTCCTGCCTCCGGCGTCCAAGTGATGCGGGATTTGTGCGCGGCGCGTCGATCGCGGGGATTAGAAGGATGAGAAGGATGCTCAGGCTACAGGGCAAAGTGGCAGTGGTTATAGGCGGCAGCAGTGGCCTCGGGCTCGCGACGGCCCGGCGGTTTGCGAGGGAGGGGGCGTTCGTCTACATCACCGGCCGCCGGCAGGACGAACTCAATATGGCGGTTGCTCATATTGGAGACCGTGCGGCCGCCGTTCGAGGGGACGTGCAGAACTTGGAGGATCTCGATCGGCTTTACGACCGGATCAAGAGCGAGAAAGGGAAGATCGATATCCTGGTCGCAAACGCCGGTTTCATCGATCCGGAGCCGCTCGTCGAGGTCACGGAGAAGAATTTCGATCAGACCTTCGGCATCAACGTACGCGGGCTTCTCTTTACGGTTCAGAAGGCGCTGCCTCTCTTTACTGATGGGGGCGCCATCGTCCTGATCTCCTCCATCGCGGCGTTCAAGGGCATTCCGCGCTACACCGCCTACAGCGCAACCAAGGCCAGCGTTCGCTCGTTCGTGCGAACGTGGACTGCCGAACTCAAGAACCGCGGCATCCGGGTCAACGTGATCAGTCCGGGCGCGATCGACACGCCCATCATCGACGCTCAGGCGGCAACGAAAGAAGGCGCCGACGCGATCAGGGAGAGCTTCAAGGCTGCCACCCCGCTCAACCGGCTTGGTCGCCCGGAGGAGATTGCTGCCGCAGCGCTGTTCCTGGCTTCTGACGAAAGCAGCTACGTGGCCGGAGCTGATCTCGTTGTCGATGGCGGCCTGAGCGCACTTTGAGTCTGAGGAGGTTATGTTCGCAATCCAGCGTCGCTACAGTCACTTCATCTTTGGCGTCATCCAATCGGGATTGACTTCCTTTATCGCCGCAGGCATCGCGAGCCTTTCCGCGATTGCGACCGGCCATTTCCTGTGGCACCGGCTCGGCTCATGGCTGGTTTCGTGGGCGGTACTGTCGCCTGTTGTCCTGCTCGCCGCGCCGATAATAAGATCATGATCAATGGCTCTTACACGAGAAGAGTCGAGGGACTAGGAGCGCCTGCGCTGCGAACGCGTGATCGCGTTCAGTTTGGAGCCACCGGATTGAAAAGACGTCTAACTGCAGTCCTTCAGTAGTCGACAATTACGCCGAAACAGGTGCTGGCGAAGCCATGCGACGCAGACCTTGCGGGGAGGCAGCTCTTGGCGCAAACCGGACCATCCATGCCCAGTTCGACTGACTATTGACGGTATCGGTCGGAAATTGGCGAGAGGCCAAGAGGAGGCCGTTCCGGCTTGGTATACGTCTACTGCGTCGATTGATTCCGATACTTGCCGAAGTTGCCATGCCTCCGAGCCGCGCAAATTTTCCTGTGAACTCAAGACCGAAAAATTAGGGCGGGTATACCGTCGGGATTTGACCGTCAGCTTTGAGATTTTGTGCTTGCAAATCAACGTGGAAATTGCGTCCTAAATGATTGAGTGGGAATAGTGGGAACGGCTCCTACCGGGTGGTCTGGCGTAGGTTTGGGTGAGGCAGTTCTCCGCTTCCTTTCATCGCCGGGCACTCTTCAAAGTTGTGACTTCAACTTAGCCTGATCGGGGTCAGACTTTCATCCCGCTTTCGCTAGGCGAGTATTGTGGCGCATTGCGGCGTGCAGAAAGGTCGGAGCTTGGTGGGCCTAAGCCTCAATTGAAGGAAGGCGACTCCTGGCGCAGGCCGGACGTTCGGCCGGTCCTGCATGTCTTAAGAAGGGCCAAGAGCAGGCCTAGGCGTCCCTTCGATCACCGGAAGATTCGCCCGCGAAAGGCGATCGCCTTCATTTGCTTCGCTGCCGTTCGCGTGGGCGAAAATGCGCGATTTGCTCAAGCGCTGTGCACTGCAAGCCTGCAAATCGATCACCCAAACGATTGATTTCAATATGCATTCCTGCACGATTGATTGCACATCTCGCCATTTTCTTTCTCGTCCCTGAAGCCAACACTTCTCGTGCTCACGGCGGAAAGCTGCGGAGGCCACGAGGATGTTGATGCAACGGATCACTGAGGCAATCTCGAGTCCAAAGACGAAGCGCGCGATCGAACTCGCGATCGGGCCGCTGCTGCTGTTCGCGTTATGGTGGATCGCCTTCAAGGGGCAGCTGGTCAACAAAGACCTGCTGCCGTCGCCGGTCGACACGCTCCGCGATACCGCGGCAAGCATCGCAGCCGGAAAGATGACCGGCGATTTCGCCCACACCATCGCGCGCGTTGGCTATTCGACCCTGATCGCCGTTGCGGCCGGTATCCCCATCGGGATCGTGCTTGGAGCCAAGGCCGCGATCTATCGCTCGGTCGAATTCCTTGTCGACTTCTTTCGCTCCACGCCGGCGACCGCGATGTTTCCGCTGTTCCTGCTGCTCTTCGGCCTCGGCGATTTCGCCAAGATCGCAGTTGCCGCTTTCGCCGCCTGGCTGGTCATCGTCTTCAACGTCGCCTACGGCGTGATGAATGCTCGCCAGACCCGCATCCTGGCAGCGCGCTCGATGGGCGCCTCGTCGCTCCGCATCTTCAAGGACGTCATCTTCTACGAGACCTTGCCCCAGACGTTCATCGGCCTGCGAACCGCCGTGTCGCTTGCGCTGGTGGTGATCATCGTCGCCGAGATGTTCATCGGCGCGACTGACGGCATCGGCCACCGCATCATCGACGCGCAGATCTCCTACTCGCTCACCGACATGTACGGCTCCATCCTAATCGCAGGCGCGATGGGATACGGGCTCAACCTCATGCTTCTGATGATCGAACGTTCGCTCATTCACTGGTCCGGCAGATAGCCAGCACAATCCAAACGAAGAGGCCACCATGCAGATGAAGAGATTTCTCGCGGCATTCGCAACTTCCACGGTCCTATTTGGCGCGACCGGCGTACATGCGGCTTGCGAGAAAACCGAGAAGGTGACGGCAGTCTGGCTGCCGATCATGCAGACTACGGCCTATTATGTCGCTCTCGAAGAGAAGCTTTTCGAAAAGGCCTGCATCGAGATCGTTTCCACCAAGATGGAAGCGCCGAACCAGATCATCGACGCGTTGATCGCGGAACGAGCCGATTTTGGCCCTCCGGGCGCCGCGGCCGGCATCGCCATGATCGCGGAGGCCAAGTTTCCCGGCAAGCTGAAGGTATTCGGCCTGCAAGGCGGAGGGATCGAGGTTGATCGCATCAATGACGGCCTGATCGTCAAGCCGGACAGCCCAATCAAGAGCTTTGCCGACCTGAAGGGCAAGTCGCTCGGCCACGTCCCGGGCATTCAGTGGCGCACCATCTCCCGTTACATGGTTCGTTCGGCGGGCCTCGATCCTGATACCGACGTCAAGCTGGTCGACCTGGCAGTCGCCATGCAGGTGCCTGCCGTCGTCGGCGGGACGGTCGATGCGACGCTGTCGCTCGAGCCGGTCGGATCGATCGCGGTCGCCTCGGGCAAGGCCGCCCGCGCCATGACCAATCCGGTCGCGCGCGTGATCGCCGATCCCTTTTATTCCGGGGCGTCGCTGATCACCACGAAGTTCCTGAAAGAGCGGCCCGAGGTGGCGCGCAAGGTAGTCGTAGTCATCGACGAGGCGACCGATCTCGTGAACGCCAATTTCGCGAAGTACAAGCCGATCCTCACCAAGTACACGCCCACCAAGGAGGATCAACTCGAATTTCTGGCCCAGCCCTATCTGCGCGGCTTCAAGGACCTGAACGAGACCGACATGAAGTCGTACCAGGCGCTGGTCGACGTCTTCATCAAGGAAGGCGTGGTGGCGGGTCCGATCAACGTCAAGGACAAGATCCTCGCCAAGTCCGATCTCGGAAACTAAGTGGGCATTCCGATGGGGAACATGACCGCGATCCGCACCACAGACTGGCCCGTCACCGACAACATGTCCCACG
The DNA here is from genome assembly GCF_042258615.1 of Bradyrhizobium sp. Pha-3. Lineage (GTDB taxonomy): Bacteria > Pseudomonadota > Alphaproteobacteria > Rhizobiales > Xanthobacteraceae > Bradyrhizobium. The sequence goes on from NZ_CP170152.1 coordinate 3,088,314, forward strand.
ACCCGTCGCCCAAGCCGCGGCAGGCCTACGTCACCATTCGCGGGCTCAGCAAGCGATTCCAGGGCACGACGATCTACGACGACTTCTCGATCGACCTGCCGATGGGAAAGTTGATCTCGGTGTTCGGCCCGAACGGTTGCGGCAAGAGCACTTTCATCAACATGATCTCCGGCCTGATGCCGATGGATGCGGGTGAAGTGCTCTACGACGGCCAGACCATTCGCGACACCAGGATATCTTACGTTTTCCAGAACTACAGGGAGGCGCTGTTTCCGTGGATGCGCGCCATCGACAACATCCGCTATCCCCTGAAGGTCATGGGGGTGGATCGCAAGGAGCGCCTCCGGCGGGTCGAGAAGCTGCTTGCCGATTTCGACGTGCCGTTTGACCTCAACGCCTATCCCTACACGTTGTCCGGAGGCCAGCAGCAGACGGTTTCGATCTTGCGCGCGCTGGTGACCGAACCCGAGGTGCTGTTCCTCGACGAGCCCTTCTCTGCGCTGGATTACGAGATGACGCTGTTTATGCGTGAACGGCTCCAGCACGTCTTCATGAAGCTGAAGACGACGATGCTGCTCGTGTCGCACGATCTCGAGGAAGCCATACAGCTCGCCGATCAGGTCGTCCTACTGACGCGCCGGCCGACCCGGGTGGCGGAAATCGTTCCGGTGGATCTGCCTTGGCCGCGTGACCTCGACGTCACGACGGGCGAGGAGTTCATCAATCTGAAGCGCCATTGCCTCGACCGCTTCTGGCGGGAAGTCAAGCGTGACTGATCCGATCAACCTTCAAAAGATGGAGTCCAACATGACGAAGCGCCGTTTCCGCGCTGCCGCCGTCCAGACGCTCGCCCGTTTGGGGGATTTTGACCACAACATCGCGCTGGCGACTCAATATGTCGAGGACGCGGTGAGACAGGGAGCCGAGCTGGTCGTGTTCCCCGAGTGCATGGACACCGGCTACCTCTTCGACTCCGCCGAGCACTGCCGCGAACTTGCCGAAACGATTAAGGATGGGCCGTTCGTGACGGCGCTCGGCGCGCTCGCTCGGAAGTACCGCATCTACATCGCCAGCGGTGTGACCGAGTGGGACCCGGACAAGGAGAAGATCTTCAACACCGGCATCATGTTCGGCCGCGACGGGGAAACAGTCTGCCATTACCACAAGCAGTTTCTCGCGACGCATGATCAGAACTGGTTTGCGTTCGGCGAGCGCGGCTGTCCCGTGGTGGAGACGGACCTCGGGAAGATCGGCCTCTTGATCTGCTTTGACGGCCGTATTCCCGAAATCTTCCGCGCGATGGCGATGCAGGGCGCGGAGGTGATCGTCGACATGGCGAATTTCTTCGCCATGGACCAGGCTGATATGTGGGGACCGGCCCGCAGCTATGAGAACGGCGTGTGGCTCGTGGCCGCCACCAAGGCGGGCTATGAGCGGTCGATCTACTATCCCGGCGGCAGCATGATCGTCGACCCCAAGGGACGCGTGCTGTCGAAGGTGCCCTACGATACCCACGGCATGGCCATCGCCGATGTCGATCTGGATGCCGCCCACGAGAAGTCGATCTACGCGGCGAACGACAAGATCGCCGATCGCCGTCCCGAGACTTACGGGCTGATGGCGCTGCCGTATGAGAGGACGCCCGTCTACCGTCTCGCCGAGAAGCCGTTGATCCCTGCCAAGTCTGTGGCGAAGGTTGCCGCCGTGCAGATGCATGTGACGAAGGACTGTCCGGCCGATGACGTGTTCGACATGGTGGATCACGCCGCCAAGCTCGGCATCAGGGTTCTTGCGCTGCCGGAATATGCATTCTGTCGCTCCGCTATTCCCGACGCGGTGGAGGCCGCCGCACTGGCCGATCAGACGACGGCTCTGCTGGCGAAAACGGCTGCGATCTCGTCTCGCTATCGATGCCTGATCGCGCTTCCGACGGTCGAGCGTACCGCAGCCGGACTGTACGTCACGACGTTCCTCATCGGCCCTGATGGGAAGGAAGCCGGCAAATATCGCAAGACACATCTGACCGCCGAAGAGCGGAAATGGGCCAAGGCGGGCGACGACTATCCGGTGTTCGAGACGCCCTTCGGTCGGATCGGCGTTATGTCCGGCTACGACGCCGTATTCCCCGAAGTCTCGCGCTGCCTCGGCATCGCGGCCGCGGACATTATCCTGTGGCCGGCCTCGCTGCGCGAGCCGTTCGAACGCGAGTTGCTGGCCATTCCAAGGGCCGAGGACAATCGCGTGGCGGTGGTATTGGCAAACCGGGTGGATTCGCCCTATCCCGGCGGTAGCCTCGTGATCCCGGCGACAGGTTTTCCGCTCTGGGACATCAATGTCGTCGCGCCGCGTAGCCTCAAGCTCGGTGCTGTCATGCCCAAGCACATCGATCTCGCAGTCTGCCGGCAGAAACTTATGATTCCCAAGGTCGATATGTTCGCCAATCGGCTCGTCGAGACCTACGCTCCGATCATCGCCGCGTGACGATTTCCGTGCCAGCCGATTTGCCCGAAAGTAACGAGCGTTAGATGCCGAAGCTCGCGAACGGGCATATCAGGTCGGCCGAGGTGGCAAAGGCTGCGCGAACGCTGCGTTACAATTGGGACGACGTCATCTTCTTCCTGGAGGTGGCGCGGACCCGAAATCTCATTCGCGCGGGCCAGAAGCTGAAGGTCGACCACACCACGGTGAGTCGGCGCGTGAAGGAGCTCGAACGTAGCCTCAACACCACATTGTTCAAGCGCAGCAAGGCAGGCTTCGCCCTCACCGAAGCCGGTCTGCGGCTGCTCCGGTTTGCCGAAGGCATGGAGAACAACGCCAACGCGATCATCGAGACCGTGGTCGGGTCCGAAACGGCGGACGCCGCTGGAGCGGTGCGGATTGCCGCCATGGAGGGCATCGGCAGCATGTACCTGACGACCTGCATGGCCGCCTTCAGCAAGGCCTGGCCCTCGATTCAGGTCGAATTGATCACCGATACACGGCTCCTCGACATGACGCGCCGCGAGGCCGACATCTTCATCAGCTTTTTCAAACCAAAGGGAAGACGGCTCTCGGTCAAGAAGATCGGCGAATTCAGGATCTTTCTCTACGCCTCCAGTGCCTATTTGCAGCACGCGGGCACGCCGTCTGCCCTGAAGGATCTCGACAACCACGACTTCATCGATTTCATTGACGAGCACATACAGCTCAAGGAGAACCGGTGGCTCTCCGACATCCTGCGGCCGGCTCATGTCGTGTTCCGCAGTACCAGCCTGGTCTCCCAGTACGTGGCCGCATCGAACGGGCTCGGCATCGCCATGTTGCCGTGCTATGTGGCAGCCCACAACAAGGACCTGCACCCAATCCTGCCCAGCTACTTCTCCGTCCGCGACATCTGGCTATCCGTCCATGAGGATCTGCTGCACATCGCCCGCATCAAGGCGGTCATGAGCTTCCTCGAGAAGCGCGTCGCCGCAGATGCCGACCATTTGAGGTCAGCAACGCATCCCGCTAAGGGCTGACCTCGGAAGCAAATGGGCTCCGAGGCGCATGACCGCTTTGGGTCACGAAGCGAACTGACGGAGAGGGCGGCCTTTGATCGCGAAGCGGACCTGCATGGCTGGCGCACAGCAGTGGGGGAGCGGCGCCGGGACCAAAGGCGTGTTCCTGACCTCTGACGGTATCTGAAGCTCTGTGCCAGTGCGAGCAGCGTCAGTCTTGATTGCGCACGCGGCGCGCCATCCAGTCGGTTGACTCCGATAGGTAGTGGGATTGCCAGTGCTTCGCGAGGAGCAATTTTTTCTGTGAATTCAAGATCAAAAAATTGCGGCCGGTATCCGTCGGCATTGGTCCGTCAGACTTGAAAATTTACGCTTGCAGATCAATGACGAAACGTCGTCCGACATGATTGAGTGGGAGTAGTGCGGCCGGCTGCTATCGCGCAGTTTGGCGTAGCTGGGTGAAGTGTTCTCGCTTCCTCCGGCACCGAGGACGTCGATCGGCGCCGCGAGCTTTGCTTATCCCGATCGAGGTCGGCATTCCACCGCGTTTTCGCTATTGGAGCATTGTAGCGCGGTTAATCGTAGAGAAGGCGATGGTCCATGGCTCAGTGTGGAGCGTCAGCCCTTAAGGAGAAGATGCCGACGTATCGCCGACAAGACCAAAAAAACATCATTATGGTCGATCTTCGGGAAATTGAATGGACATCCAAATAAATTCGGTGATTTAGTGCGGCGGCGGCAACATGACAGGGAGAACGCTGCTTGCAGAAAGCGGAGAAGCGGGCGCGCGGACGGCCGGTGGGGTCGTCGGACCAGGGGGTGAAACGGCAGGAATTCGTCGTCGCGGTGATGAAGGCGATTGCCGAACACGGCTACAAGGATGTGACTGTCGCGACGATCTGTGAGGCGGCCGGTTTCTCGCGCGGCCTGATTGCGCACTATTTCCCCGGCAAGGACGCGTTGCTTCTGCATGCCGTGGGTGAGGTGGCCAAGGAATTCGAGCAAGCCACCCGAGCTGCAGCCGACGCGGCCGGTCCGGATCCACTCGACCGCCTGCGCGCTATCGTCACTGCAAGCTTTCGCGCGCCGGTATTCACGCCGGAACGGGTCCTCGTCTGGGTCGCTCTTGCGAGTACCTCGCGCTGGTCCCCCGAGCTCGCCGAGATCTACCGAAAGCTTTATCGGCCCTACCGTCGTGGACTGTCCCATCTCATGCAGCGCGCGGCGGATGCCCGCGGCGCAAAGATCAATCCTGACCGCCTCGCGATAACCCTCACTCAGCTCACAGAAGGATTGTGGTCCGGTTGGGCGGCCGATCCGAAGACGGTCTCGGCCGCAGAGGGGGAGGCCGCATGCCACGATCTGCTCGACGCATTCTTTCCATCACGACGGGCGGCGCCTTAGCGCCAGTCCCGCGCGTTGGATGAAGCAGAGGATCGCCGCGCTATTTGCGCTTCTTCATCGCGCGCAAATCGATCGCGCCGACAATGGTTCGAGGGTCCAGCCCGGGTGCAAAAATCTGCGCCTTGTTGATCTTTTCAGTCGCCGTCACGGGCATCCGATCCAGAAAGAGCATCCACCCGGGTGCCTTGTAGTAGGCCAGTTGGTGATTGCAATAGTCAACGATGCCTCGCGCGAGCTGAAGATCGGCGGTGTGACCCGGAGCCGGCACCACGCAGGCAAAGATCTCCTCTCCCGCCTTTTCGTCAGGAACGGCAAGGATCGCGATCTGGCGAACGGCAGGATGTCGGCACAGCACGGTTTCCACTTCGGTGGCGGCAATGTTCTCCCCGGATCGGCGGATCATGTTCTTGCGTCGGTCGACAAAATAGATGGTCCCGGTTACGTCCTGGCGGACAATGTCGCCCGAGTGCCACCAGCCGCCGCGCCAACCCGCTTCGGTCGCAGTCGCGTCGTCGAGATAACCGGCAAAGAAGCCTCGTCGCGGATCCTCGCCCGCCAATCGCACGACAAGCTCACCCTCGGTGCCGGAGGCCACGTCGCGGTCGTGATCGTCGACCACTTTCGTCTCCAGGGGGGCGACCGGACGTCCGATCGCACGGACGCCAATCGGACGCGGCTCTTGATCGTTTGCCGTCCAGCGCCCAACTTCGGTCATGCCCCATACCTCAAGGTGCGGGATTCCAAAGCGTTCCTCGAATTCGCGGTGAATGGCCGGCTCCATTCCTGCTCCGAAGCCAAATCTCACACTGTGCGCGCGCTCATCCGAGGATGTCTCCAGCGCGACCAGGGCCTGCGGCACGGCTCCGATGTAATGGACGATCGTTGCGCGGGTGGTCGAGACCTCGCGCCACCATCGCTTTGCCGAAAAATGCTCGGGGCGGATCACGCACCCCTGCGACAACAGCATCGGCATCAGCGCGACCACGCCGGCGTGGACATGGAATACCGGCATCGGGTTGAACAGCCGATCCCTGCCAGGCTCGATCGAGAAACGGCCACCACTCTTCGACAGTGTGAAGAACCATTCTCCGGCCGAGAGCCAGTAATCGTTTGTTACCAGGCAGCCCTTTGGGCGTCCGGTCGTACCAGAGGTGTAGAAAACACCAGCCTCGGTGTTGCGATCGAGAGGTCCTGGTGCAGCACGTCGGGCAGGTGGTGGCAACTGTTCCATATCGTCGGTTGCAATCACAACGAACTGGTTTGCCAGCTCGGCTGCGACCGCAGTCAGCCGGTCGACGTGATGCCGAAGGGCGACCGCGAGCACGGCGCCACTGTGCCTCATCTGATAGAGCAGCTCGGCGTGGCGATGGTCGGGATTGACGGGCACCACGCTTGAGCCGACCGCGTTGAGCGCGAGGAGGTGAAGGAAATAGTCCGGCCTGTTCTCAACGAGGAGGGCGACGCGATGCCCAGGTCCATATCTCGCCTGTCTGTAGCGCTCGACGAGGGCTGAGACGCGCTGCATCGCCTCGAGATAGGTCCATTCAAGACCATCGGGCGCATAGGATGTTCCCTCCGGTACGCAGACGAACGGGTTGTGCGGCGCCGCGGCAGCGCTAGCCCGAAATGCTTCGAAAATCGTATCGGCCACCTGTCGTCGTTCTCCTGCATTCGTCGCGTGGCGATCAGACAGGGCGCCTGAGGCCCGTACGAACGACGCACGCGACCGCCGTCTTGTCATTGGTCAGGCACACGGCTTGTGCGCGCACACCAATTCATGGGTGGGCCCCTGTTGATGGCCAACCTCGTTTTTCCGGCGTCGGGTTCGATCCTAGAGCGGGGGCGCAAGAAGGCAACAATAATTTTGTTGAACGTCCGACAAATTATGCCATAGTGGCGGCAGCAAAAAAAGACAGAACGAGCCTGGGAGTTGTGAGCATGCTGTGGAGGTTGATGGGAGCTGCGGTGACATCGCTGGTTGTTGTGGGCTCTGGCTTGGCTCCGGCGGCTCGAGCGGCGTCAGACACCCCGGTCAAGATCGGCGTTCTGGGCGATCAGTCTTCGGTCTACTCGGCCGCGGGCGGGCGCGGCAGCGTCGAGGCAGCAAAGCTCGCTGCGGAAGATGCCGGATTGGTGCTTGGAAAGCCCGTCGAGATCGTCTCGGCGGATTTCCAGTTGAAGGTCGATGTTGGCGTGGCAATCGCCAGAAAGTGGTACGACGAAGACAACGTCGATGCGATCATCGACGTACCGTTTTCGGGCCTTGCGCTGGCCATCGCCGATATGACCAGAACAAAGAAGAAGCTCGCGCTCTTCAACGCCGCGGCGAGCTCCGAGCTGACCGGAGCGAAATGCTCGCCATATGTGGCGCAATGGACCTACGACACCTATTCGCTCGGCCACGGCCCAACCAGCGGGCTCGTCAGCCGCGGTGCAAACAGCTGGTTCTTCCTGACCAACGACACCGTGTTCGGCGCCAGCCTCGAAGGCGATGCCTCCGCTGCGGTCAAGGCCGAGGGCGGGACGGTGGTCGGATCGGTTCGCACGCCGACCGCATCGACGGATTTCTCGTCGTTTCTGCTGCAGGCGCAGGCTTCCAGGGCCAAAGTGATCGGCCTCGTCGAGGCCGGAGCTGATCTCGCGACCGTTCTCAAGCAAGGCGAAGAATTCGGTGTGAAGGCGCGTGGGCAACGCTTCGCGGCACTGATGGCCACGATCGACGCGATCCATGGCGTCGGCCTCAAGGATGCGCAGGGCATCATCGTGGCCGAGGCGTTCTACTGGGACCAGAACGACGAGACGCGGGCCTTCGCCAGGCGGTTCTACCAGCGGATGGGGGCCATGCCGACGCAGGTCCAAGCCGGCGCCTACAGCGTCGTTAATCATTATCTGAAGGCGATCAAGGCGGTGGGCTCGAAGGACCCCGACAAGGTTATGGCCAAGATGCGGGAAATGCCGATCAACGACTTCATGTCGCATAATGCCAGGCTGCGAGCCGATGGCCGCGTGATGAGGGATCTGTATCTGTTCGAGGTCAAGTCGCCCAGGGAATCGAAGGGCGAGTGGGACTATTACAAGCAGATTGCCGTCATCCCGGCAGACAAGGCGGTCCGGCCACTCGATCAGGGCGGCTGCCCTCTGATCAGTCAATGATCGCGGACAAGACCTGTGCCCGCATCATTCGACACCGGTGAACTCGACCTGTTCCGCGCGACCGTTCGCCGTTTCCTGGCGGACGAGGTCGTCCCGAATGCCGACCTTTGGCGGACAAGGGGATACATCGACCGCGAGCTGTGGCGGAAGGCAGGTGCGCTCGGGCTGCTCTGCGCCAGCAGTCCGGAAGAATACGGCGGCGGGGGAGGCAACTTCCGGCACGAGGCTGTCATCATCGAGGAATTGGCGCGGATCGCGTTTCCGGATTTCAGCGTCCCCCTGCAGAACGTGATTCTGGCGCCGTACTTCGCGCAGTACGGCACCGAAGAGCAAAAGCGGCGCTGGCTGCCGCGCATGGCGCGCGGTGATCTGGTCGCAGCACTTGCGATGAGTGAGCCGGGTGCAGGTTCCGATGTGAGGGCCATTCGAACCCGCGCGCGCCGCGAGGGCAACGAGTACGTCGTCAATGGGCAGAAGACCTTTATCACTCATGGCCACACGGCCGATCTGATCTGCCTGGCTGTCAAGACCGATACGAGCGAGGACAACGGTGTCCGCGGGTTCAGCCTGCTGCTGATTGAAGCCGACGAGACCCCGGGGTTCAAGCGTGGTCGCAGACTGGACAAGGTCGGGCTCAAGGCACAGGACACTGCGGAGCTGTTTTTCGAAGATGCGCGCGTTCCCGTCTCCAATCTGCTGGGAGGCATCGAGGGCCGTGGCTTCTATCAGTTGATGGAGCAGCTTGCCAAGGAGCGCATCAACATCGCGATGCAGGCGCTGGCCCTGGGCGAAGCAGCGCTAACCGAAACCGTGGCGTATGTGAAGCAGCGCGAGGTATTCGGCAAACGCCTGTTAGATTTCCAGAACACGCGGATGGTGCTGGCCGAGGCCAGGACCGCGATGGTGGTGACGCGCACTTTCGTCGAAAGCTGCATCGACCGGATGATCGCCGGAACGCTGGATCCCGAGACCGCCGCAATGGCGAAGTGGTGGGCAACCGAAAAGCAGTGCGAGGTCATCGACAATTGTGTCCAGCTGCACGGCGGCTACGGCTACATGCTCGACTATCCGATCGCCAGGATGTGGAGCGACGGTCGCATTCAAAAGATCTGGGGCGGCTCCAATGAGGTCATGAAGGAGCTGATTGCGCGTGCCTTGTGACGGGCGGATCCAGCTGCGGCCGTTTGACGATCGGCCGGCGCAGGCCGTTGGCGACACCAGAATGCGGCGAACAGGTTGATTGGTACCACGCGGGCACAAAACGAGAAGAAGTACACAGTCCGGAGAACAAGATGAGCCAGTATGCCCAATATGAATGCCTGAAGGTCGAGGTTGCCGACAAGATCGCGACCGTGACCCTCAACCGCCCGCAGGCACGCAATGCGATCAATCAAAAACTGATCCGCGAACTACGCACGATCTGGGACGACCTGGCTGACGATCACGCCGTCAATGTCGTGGTGCTGACCGGTTCCGGCGACTTCTTCAGCGTTGGCGGCGACGTGAAGGCGATGTCGGAGCGGCCAGGCGGGGACGTACTCGAAGAAGGTGAGGTGCACGATCCGATGGTCAGCAGGCGCGGCGTCACCCGGCAGCTCGAGCTCGACAAGCCGATCATTGCGGCGATCAACGGCGACGCCATCGGCCTTGCTGCGACCCATGCGCTGCTCTGCGACATCACTGTCATGGCCGAAGATGCGCGGATCGGCGACACCCATGTCTCGCGCGTCGGCCTGGTTGCGGGCGACGGCGGCACGGTGATCTGGCCGCTATTGATCGGCATCAACAAGGCCAAGGAATTCCTGATCCGCGGCACGCTCCTGAAGGGCAAGGAGGCGGAGCGGATCGGGCTGGTCAACCACGTCGCGCCGCGCGCGGAGGTGTTGGCCAAGGCCCGCGAGATTGCGGTCGAGCTCGCGAACGGTCCGACCTGGGCCATTCGCTGGACCAAGCTGTCGATCAACCAGATCGTCAAGGAGCGCGTGAACATGCTGCTGGAGGCCTCAATGGCGCTTGAGCAGGTGACGTTCGAGACCGCCGACCACAAGGAAGCGACGATGTCGTTCAAGGAGAAGCGCAAGCCGAGATTCGGTCAGCCCTGATTTTGCCTGCAACTTGAAGACTGGAGTGCCCATGCGCAATCGCATCACTGACATGTTCGGGATCGAGGTCCCGATATTCGGCTTCACCCACAAGCCGGAAGTCGCAATCGAGGTGACAAATGCCGGCGGCATGGGGGCCTTGGCGGCGAGCTACTATCAACCGGACGAGCTTGAGCGGATTCTCACTGACATGGATGAGAAGACCGGCGGGCGTCCATATTGCATTGATGTCCTCTTCGCCAACAAAGTCGGGGAGGTGGTGCCGTTATCCGAGCGTCTCAAGGCTCTGCCGAGGGGGCACATCGACTTCGTCGAGAAAGTTCTGGACGATGCCGGGATCCCCACGTTGCCTCCCGATGTCGAGGCGCAGATGCTGCGCGAAAAGCCGCCGGGCCACGGCCACACGGAAGAAGGCGTTCTTGAAGTCCTGGAGATCGTCGTCAAACATCCGCAGGCCCGGTTTGTGCTCAGCGCAATGGGAGCGCCTCCGGCCTATGTCGTCGACAAGCTGCACGGCCATGGCATCAAGGTCGGCGCCATGGCCGGGAGTGCGGAACATGCGCTCAAGCACGTCCACGCGGGCGTCGACCTGATCGTCGCGCAAGGAAGCGAGGCCGGAGGGCACACCGGTACGATCTCCTCCATGGTGCTGTGGCCGGAGGTGGTCGATGCCGTCTCTCCGATCCCGGTCCTCGCTGCAGGCGGTGTTGGCAGCGGGCGTCATATTGCGGCTGCGCTCGCGCTCGGCGCCGAGGGTGTGTGGTGCGGCACCATTTGGCTCGGGTCCTTCGAAAGCGAGTTGTCCCCTGACATGCGCAAGCGATTTATTGCCGCGCGCTCGCAGGATGCGATCCAGAGGAAATACGACACCGGCAAGCCGCTGCGGGGTCTACGCAGCAAGTGGACGGATGCGTGGGATGCGCCGGGAGCGCCGCAACCCCTGCCACTTGCGGCGCAAAAGCTGCTTGTTGCTCCGGCGCTGAAGCGGCTCGAGCTTGCGAATGCCGCCGACTACATGGGCTATATGGCGGGGCAGATCGTTGGCAGGATCAAGGATGAACGCTCGATCCATGACATCATGGACAATATGAAGTCCGAATGCCTCGCCGTCCTGAAGAACCTCAGCGCCAATGCCTAGAGCCGGGCGTAGCGTGGCTTGCAGCCGAGCCGCCCGACACGTGATGGTGCAAGAAGGTGGCTCGGTGTCTCATGTCGCGAGGCCGGCAGGGATTTGCTCCGGAGAGACTTCATTCTCGATGTGCGCAACCTTGCGGTCGAGCGCCGAGCGAATCTCCGGGGCGCTCATTCCGATCGAACGGAGCACCTCCGCGGTATGCTCGCCCAGGAACGGGCTTCGGGTCAGAACTGCGCCGGGCGTCAGCGTCATCTTGACCGGCACACCTGCGATCCTGGCCGGTTCACCACCAGGATGCTCGACCTCGACGATCATGTCGCGGGCTTTGAAGTGGGGGTCCGAAACGATGTCCAGAACGTTCATCACAGGACCAAACGGCATGCGTCCTCCCAGCCTGGCGGTCAGCTCAGCCTTGGTGAACTTCCGGGTGTGCTGCCCGATCAGAGGGATCAGCAGCCTCCGATTGTCCGCGCGCTTGCCTTTCGACGAGAAGCGAACATCCCGCGCAAGCGCCTGCAGATCAAGCTCACGACAGAGCACGTCGAAGAAGCCTTGATCGTGTGCTGCGAGCGCAACGTGTCCGTCGGCCGCGGGGAATATCCCGAACGGACAAAGGAAGGGATGATGGTTTCCTTCCGGACCGGGCACCAGTCCCTCGGCGGTATGTTGCCAAACGGCGCGTTCGCAGATCGAAAGAATGGCATCGACCATCGAAACATCCACAAACTGCCCAAGGCCAGTGCGCCGGGCGTTGTGTATCGCGGCCAAAACACCGAACGCCAGCATCAAACCCGGAATTGTATCACCGACGCCAGGTCCGACCTTGGTGGGCATTCCGCCGGGCTCCGCGCCGGTGATTGCCATCATTCCACCCATGGCCTGAGCAACGACATCGAACGCCGGCCAGTTCACATACGGCGAAGGGCCGGTGCGCCGATCGCCGAATCCCCGGAGCGAGCCGTAAACGAGCCGGGGATTGATTTCGGAGAGAACCTCATAGCTCAAGCCGAGCCGGTCCATCACGCCGGCACGAAAGTTCTCAACGACGGCGTCCGCCTCCTTGCAAAGCGTCTTGAATATCTCCCGACCTTGTTCGGACTTGAGATCCAGGCACACTGACCGCTTGTTGCGGTTTATGCTTTGAAAATACGTGCTGAGAGGTTCCGTGTCGCCGGCATGCCGGCCGCCCCGGGTAACGTCTCCAGCCGGAGGTTCGATCTTTATGATCTCGGCACCCTGATCTGCGAGAACCATGGTCGCATACGGACCGGCCAGCATCTGCGTGAGATCCAGGATGCGGATGTCCGACAGAGCACCAAATGATTTTCGCATGCCGACTCTCCCTGCGCCAAGGTTACATGCAAACCACTATTGCGCCCCTTGCGCGTGCGCCAGCGATCAAGGCCCGTCAGCGATCGATATTACAAATGCATTTTGATTGGCGATCTTGTCCGCAGCAGCGATTACGGATGCAATATGAGACGAAGCCCGTGTCCTTCGGCCGTCAGCTCGTGCATTGTTGCGGCTGAAGAAGTGCAGGTGACGATCGGGAAGGATGAAATGTCGAAGGATTTTCGTGCGCGTGCGAAGCTCAGGCCGAGAGGACACCTCTACGAGGACTTCTCCGTCGGTCAGGAGTTTGTACACCATTGGGGACGAACGATCATGGAGAGCGATACAATCGCGTTCTCGACATTGACGCTCAGCTTCAATCCTCTCTACTTCAACGCGGAGTACGCAAGGGCGCATGGTCACGACAGTATCGTGGTGAACCCACTTCTGGTGTTCAACGTGGTCCTGGGCCTGAGCGTCGAGGACTGCAGCGAGATCGGCGGTCCGTTCGTTGGATTGGGCAAGCTCACCTATCATAAGCCGGTATTTCCCGGCGATACCCTTTACTCGCGCAGCAGGACCATCGCCTGTCGTCTGTCAGCAAGCAATCCGGCCAACGGCATTGTTACCTGGCACACCGAAGGGCGCAATCAACATGACGATCCGGTGCTCGACTTCGAGCGGTCGAACCTGGTTCGCCTTCGCGCACCGAAAGGATGACAAATGAAGCCGCTGGGCAGGGAGTGGTGGCGCCTCACGTCGCCGGATAACTACTTCGAGGACTTCGAGGTAGGGCAGGTCATTCGTCATGCACGCGGAAAGACGATCGAGCCCCTCGAAAACGTCCTGATCACCAATCTGGTCATGAATACCGCCCAGGGGCACTTCAACGAGCACGCAATGTCGGTCTCTCCCTTCAAGCAGCGCATCAGCTACGGAGGGGTGAATTTCTCGATCATCATGGGGCTCGCGAGCCAGGACACCTGCGAGAATGTGCTTGCCGAACTTGGATTGGACAATATCCGTCTGATGGCACCCGTGTTTCACGGCGACACGCTGTATGCGTACTCGGAAGTGCTCAGCAAGGAAGATGGTCCGCAGGCAGATGTTGGCATCATCGTGTTTCGGCACTACGGCGTCAATCAGGAGGATCGCCAGGTCTTTGAAGGCGATCGCCGCGTTCTAATCAAGCGTCGACATCATTGGGGAAAAGAAGCTGACGGCTAGGGCAGCCTGTCGCGGGACGTCGTGTGCGAGCCGTGAACGTTCATGTGAACCGATTGCTGAACCATGAAGGCAAGGTCGAAAGTTGTGGGCCGCCGGCGGCGGTTGGCGCGCCTTCGGCTTCGACACTCGCTTCAGCCGCAGGCCGATCCGTATCGGTCAGCGGTTGCCTTGTGGCGATCAGGGAAGCGGCATGGCGAAGACCGAGTACAATTGAACCGCGCTTTTGGGCGATGCGCTCGACGCGAGCGCCCGCGCCGATCGCAAGGGGAGTGCCTCCAAGTGGTGAAGGAACCGCTACGGCTATGGCGCCAAATCCGGGTGAGATGTCTCCAGCGGTTTCGGCATATCCCTTGCTCCGATCGGCCGCTATGAGATCGAGATATGGAGCCTCTCTTACGCGAAATCTCGGATCAGTTGCTTCAGCATTGCATCGGCGAATCCAACGATGAAGCTCCTCTTCGCCGGTCATGCTCAGAAGTATTCTGCCCATCGCGGAGCAGGTGAGTGACCGATGCATCCCGGAGGTTATCAGGAGGCTGTCACGGTTCTTCGGTGTCATCACAAGGATGTACTGGGCGGTCGACTTGTTCTGCATCCCGATGAAAACGGTTTCCTGGAGTTCGAGGAGCAGAGACTTGAGGATTGGGACAAACTTCGCTGTGCCTTCGTATCGATCAAGCAGCCAGCTGTTGAGCAGCATTACTCTCAGCGTGGGGGCGTACCGCCTCTGCGGGGCATCGTATTCAAGGTAACCCATGTTGGTCAGGTTCTTTAGCAGCATGCTGACGCTTGGTTGCGGTATGTCGAGGCTCTTGCTGACGTCGCCGACGGTCAGCATCTCCTGGCGAACCGAGAACAGCTCGAATATCGCAAGGGTCCGCTCCGCCGATTTGATTGAACGATCGCTCATGGCCTTTTCCTTAAGCTTGCAGCGTTCTGCGCGTCGATCACGATCGTCATACTATCGAGCTTCGAGCCACTCATTCAAGTATCACGCTGATCGCCGCCATCGACGCTTGTGCTGCGTTGCACCGCACCCCTGACGATTGCTCGTCGCGAGTGACCTTCTGACCTGTGCTGCTTTGGAGAACATGACCATGAACGATCAAGCATCTGCGCGCGGTGCACGGAGATCTGATGCACCCGCGGCACTCGAAGGTATCCGGGTCGCCGACTTTTCTCATTTCATTGCCGGCCCGATGTGCACGCGATTTCTGGCTGATATGGGTGCTGACGTGATCAAGATCGAGAACGCAGCGTCCGGTGACGATCTGCGGCGGTTCGAGCCAAAACTTGCCGGCCAGAGTGTGCCGTTCCTGTGGGCCAACCGTAACAAGCGCGGAATGGCGCTCGATCTTTCCCGCGACGACGCCCGGCAGATCGCAATGGATCTCGTGCGGTCGTCCGACATTCTCGTCGAGAACTTTTCAACCGGGGTGATGGAGCGCTTCGGGCTGGGTTATGATGCGCTCAAGGAACTCAATCCGAAGCTGATCTATTGCAGTGTGTCTGCTTACGGCCGGGAGGGCGAGCTTGCGGACCGCCTTGGATTTGACTCTGTGGTGCAGGCAGAAACAGGTTTCATGTCCCTGAACGGATTCCCAGACGGACCCGGCCTGCGAACGGGACCGGCTGTCATGGATATCGCGACCGGGCTTTCGGCGACGATCGCGGTCCTTGGCGCACTTGCCGCCAGATCGCGGACAGGGGACGGGCAGAAGGTCGAAACGTCATTGTTCGATGTCGGCACCTTGATGCTCGGATTTCAGGCGCTGGGCTATCTCGCGACGGGAAAGAATCCCAATCGCGTCGGCAACGATGGGACCGACACCATGCCGACCGGAGTATTTGCGACGGCAGACGGGACACTCTACATCATTTGCGCCAACGACAGGACCTATGGCCGGCTGGTTCGGGATGTGCTCAGCCGTCCGGATCTGGTCGACGATCCACGCTTTCACACCAATCGCGACCGGATGGAAAATCGTGATCAATTGAGGGCGCTCCTCGAGCGGGCGCTGGCCGCGGACGGAAGCGAAGTATGGGCGCAACGGATGCGGCTGCATAAGGTCCCCGCGGGCGTCATTCGGACTGTCGAGCAAGCCTTTCAATCGGGTGAAATGATCGCACGCGGCATTGCGAGCACGATCGCCCACCCAACCGCCGGTACCGTCCCGGATATCGCCTGTCCGATACGGCTCGCGGCAACTCCGGTTGTCGCTGCGGTGGCCGCACCGACGCTCGGACAGCACACGCGGGATGTCCTGGATATGCTGGGGTACGCTCCGGATCGAATTGCCGAACTGTCGGCCGCGGGTGCATTCGGGGCTCAGGCCTAGACCTGTGGCTCCGGTCATGTCGGCCTGTCAGGTGCTTTAATGAGGCGTCAGCAGGGCGCCCCCGCTCGCGGAAATGCACTCTCCAGTGACGTAGCGAGACAGGTCGGTCGCCAGAAATTCGATGACGCCGGCGCAGTCCTCGGCTTCGCCAAAGCGGCGCATCGGAATGCCTTTCAGCTCCGAGTCCACGCCGATCCCGCGCGCTTGCGACTGAGCCTTCACGCGCGGTGTCATGATGATCCCCGGCGCGATGCAGTTCACGCGGATGCCGTGCGGTCCAACCTCGGCGGCCAGATTTCGCGTGTAGTGGGTGACGGCCGCCTTTGTGGCTCCGTAGAGCGCGAGCCGCCCATTTGGCGCCACGGAATGAGCAGCGACGGACGACGTGTTGATGATGGAGCCGGACGATTGGGATTTCATGATCGGGACGGCCGCCTGGCAGCAGAAGATGGTGCTCCAGAGGTTCGCGCCAAACAGTTTGAAAACGTCTTCCTCAGGGCAATTGGAGGGAGAGCTTCGCTCAACTGGCGTAATGGCGCCCCCGGCATTGTTGACAAGGACATCGATGCGCCCGAATGCCGTCATGACGGCATCAATCGCGGCCCTCGCGGTCGTTTTTTCGCCGAGGTCGCCCTCGAAGGACACGCATCTCCGTCCTTTGGACTGAACTTCGTCGGCGATCGTTCGGGCCGAGGTGCGGAAACCGCTGACCGCATCGTCGAAGCTGAGATCGACCGCGCCGATATCGGCGCCAAGTGACGCCAATCGATTGACATAGGCTCTGCCTAATCCGCCGGCTGCGCCGGTTACGATCGCTACTTTGCCTTCCAGTTTCAATTTGACCTCTCCCCGGAGATAATGCCTCCACCGCGCTGTCGACGCACAACCCGCGCAAGACGGATCCAAAGACGCGGCACGTCGCGACGCCGACACTGGACCATATCATCCGGGCGGACCGGCGATATTGATTCTGCCTTCATCCCTGAAACATCACAGACGTAATCATCGCACCGACGTGCCCCGGAATGCTTGCGATCGAACGGGAAAATATGCGCACTTGTGAATCGTGGCAGCCGTGATCGGCGAGCCTTCTGCTTTTTCGGTATGGAGATCCAGATGACGACGCGTATTCGACGAGCCCGGCGCTGCCAGTTGTCGGTACCTGGCAGCAATGAAGCGATGCTGAGAAAGGGGGCCGCGTCGGATGCCGACCATGTGTTCTGCGATCTCGAGGACGCCGTTGCGCCCAGCGCGAAGATCGAGGCTCGCGGCAAGATTGCCTGGGCGCTCAATAATCTTGATTGGGGCAACAAGGCCCGCTGCGTTCGCATCAACGACGTGACCACCGAGTGGTGTCATGGAGACGTGATTTCGATTGTCGAGAGCGCCGGTCAGAACCTCGATACGATTATGTTGACGAAGCCGTATTCGGCGGCCGACGTCATCTTCCTGGATCGTTTGCTGACCCAGGTCGAGAAGAAGCTGAAGCTTGCGCGTCGCATCGGTATCGAAGTTCTGATCGAGGAGGTTCAAGCCCTGCAGAACGTCGAGGAGATCGCGAAGTGCTCCGATCGACTCGAATGCCTTATTTTCGGGATGGGGGACTATTCTGGGTCGCAGGGCATCGATACGCGCGAAATTGGCGGCAATGGCGGCTATCCGGGTGACATTTTCCATTTTGCCCGCTTCCGGATCACAATGGCCGCGCGGGCGGCGGGCATTGATGCGGTCGACGGGCCTTATTCCAACTTCAAGAATGAGGAGGGGTATCGCGCTGAGGCCAACAAGGCCCGTGCGCTCGGCATGGTCGGAAAGTGGGCCATCCATCCTTCGCAGATTGCGCCTGCGCAGGCTGTGTTCTCACCGAAATCGGAGGAGATCGTACGCGCGAGACGGATGGCTGCGGCCTATCGTGAGGCCGAGGCGAAAGGATTGGGAGCCGCGCAGGTTGATGGCGTCATGATCGATGTGGCCGTCCTTCGGCTCGTTCAGAATACCTTGGACATGGCAGATCTCTACGGCTTGTAGGGGGCACGTCATCGCGCGTAGCGTCTAACCGGTGGCCGTGGCCAGCCGAAAGCCGAGGAGGCGGGACACATCGGCGGCACAGC
Organism: Bradyrhizobium sp. Pha-3; assembly: GCF_042258615.1. GTDB lineage: Bacteria > Pseudomonadota > Alphaproteobacteria > Rhizobiales > Xanthobacteraceae > Bradyrhizobium. The sequence goes on from NZ_CP170152.1 coordinate 3,106,596, forward strand.
GCATTGTGGCGGCCGTCAGCTTTTCCAGGTGTGCTCCGCTGACGCGGTGCGCTGAGCCGCCGGCCGAGATCGTCGCGACCACCTGTCCGCGATGATCATAGATCGGCGCCGCCACATGTCGTAATCCCTGGATGAGCTCCTCGTCGTCGAGAGCGAATCCGGCCTTCCGGACCCGGGCCAACTCGGCCATGAAGGCGTCAGCCGACGTGATCGTCCTGGAGGTGAAGGCATCCATTCCGTTCTCGGCAAGCATCTGGCGGACATAACGAGCGTCCTGCCAGGCCGCCAGAACCTTTCCTGGCGCGCTGCCATGGACCGGGACGACCGACACCATGGTGATGTCTCGCCGCAGGGTCTCAAGCGTGCGCCCACGCATGATGACGACCTTCCACCGATGCAGCCGGCTGAGGCTGATATACTCCTTGAACTCGGCGGACAGTTCGGCCATGGCGGGAAGCGCGACGAGGTCAAGCTCCCGTCGTCCCAGGGCCGAATTGCCGAGCAACGCCAATCCCAGGCCGAGGTAGCACCGGCCGGTCTCCGCTTCTTGCTCGACCAGACCTGCAGCGGCAAGCGTGCTGACCATACGAGAGACGGTGCTTGATGAGGTGTCGAGCAATTCAGCGAGGTCGACGATGCGGAGCGGACGGCCGGCCTGATAGAGTTCCTGAAGAACCGCGATAGCCTTCCCGACCGACTTTATCAGGCTCAAGTCCAGCACTTCCGCCGCGCCCGGTGCTGGCTTCTTCCGCTTCGGGGGCTTGGCGGCCACATCGTTCTCCCAGGCTCAGTGGATCAAGTGGTGGCTGGATGCACACTCCGCGATCGGTGAGGCGAGTGCAGGATAGCTGCCTGCATGCCTGGCTGCTATCCCTTTGTTCATCCGGCCACAGCTCTGAACTAGGATGCTTGTCCCGCGGCAGATGGTTGTTCCGGGACGTCGTCTTGCCGCGGTGGCTCGAAATGCATGCCTTCGAGCCGGTCGTTTGCCCGCCACGACTCAAGCATGGCGTAGAACGGCATCGGACCATCGCCATATCGGCCGCCCTGGAAGATGTCCTCGCTCTTCGCAGCCTTGCCTTCAGCGTTATAGTATCCTGGCGTACACTGCTGATAAAACGCGACCTGGGCGATGTTCTTCGGCGACACGCGAATTTCGTGCACATAGTTGTCGACTGCTTCGGAGGTTGGTTCGACGAAGTCTTTCGACAGTGCTTTGACCTTGCGCAAGGTGTAGGCCACGTGGATCGCCTGTTCGTCCAGCAACTGGACCGCGTTCGTGGCCGCTGCCGTCTGCTGATTTCCACCCATGAAGAAGCAGTTGGGAAACCGGTCGGTGGTCATTCCGTGGAACGTTCGAACCCCTGCGCGCCAGTGCTCGCTTAGTGCAAGTCCGTTCCGTCCGAACAATTCGAACCCGGTCAGTCGGGTGTAGGAAATTCCTGCCTCAAAGCCGGTCGCAAACACAATGCAATCGACGGGATACTCGGACCCATCAGCCAGGATGCCCCTTCTCGTCACTTGCTCCACTCCGCGTCCGTGAGTATCAACCAGGATGACGTTGGGGCGGTTGAAGGTCTCCAGATAGTCATCATGGAAACACGGCCGTTTGCATAGCCAGCGATACCATGGCTTCAACGCTTCCGCGGTGGCTCGATCCTTGACGACCTCCTCGACGCGTCCGCGGATCTTGTTCATGACCTGATAGTCGAATACCTCGCCGAGCAGGGCGCGTTCTTCCTTCGTTGGTTTCCGACCAAGCCGCTCTTCGATTTCGATTGGTCTCAGCGGGTTGAGAGATCCCGCAATCTCTGTCCATCCGTCATTGACGTGATTCACATCCTGCGTGAGACCGGACATAAGGCGCTGGAAATTATCACGCCGTCTCTTCTGCCACCCAGGCGTTCGCTCGCCGACCCAATCTGGCCCGGTTTGCTGGTTGGCCCGGACGCCCACGGACGACGGGGTTCGTTGGAAGACAACAAGCTGCTTGGCCCATTTTCCGAGCTCCGGAACGATCTGAATCGCAGTCGCTCCGGTGCCGACGACGGCAACCCGCCTGTCGACAAGGCGGGTGAGGGCGAAGTCCTGCTCGCTTCCCCCCGTATAATCGTAGTCCCAACGGCTCGAGTGGAAGGCATGCCCCTCGAATTCCTGGATGCCCGCGATGCCCGGAAGCTTGGGAAGGCTCTGCCTGCCGCAGGCGAGCACCAGGTAGTCTGCGGTCAGTCGATCACCTCGGTTTGTCTGGATGAGCCAATGCCGCTTTGCGTCGATCCAGCGAGCCTCCGTGATGGTCGTTTGAAAGCAGGCCTTTCGGTACAGATCATAGTGGCGGCCGATATTGCGGCTGAGCTCGAGCATCTCGGCTGCATAGGCATATCGATGCTTCGGCGCATAATTGAGTTCTTCGATCAGCGGTAGATAGATGTGAGCCTCGATGTCGCACATCGCGCCAGGGTATCGGTTCCAATACCAGGTCCCACCGAAGTCTCCCGCTTCATCGACGATGCGGATATCGCGAAAGCCTGCTTCTCTCAGACGCGCGCCGGCGAGAAGGCCGCCAAAACCGGCGCCAGCCACGATGACTTCGGTGTGCTCGATGATCGATGCCCTGGTGAAGCCTCGCGTCGTCCAGGGATCGCGGTCGAAATGTGCGAACTTTCCCGTCGTCGGAACATACTGCGCGTTGCCCTGCTCAAGGACCCTCTTGTCACGTTCGCCGTCGTACCTTGATCTGAGTTCATCGCAGTCGAAGGCAAGTGTGCCCAATACCTTCTTGATGACCTCTTGTGTGTCTCGTTGCATGCGACTGTCCCCCGATCGTGCTGTGCGGCGGTTGCGCATCGGCCAAGCGGCAGCCGGACAGCAAAGTCCAAGCTGCAAGTCCAATGCATAATACGCAATCGTATTGCATATCGAGTTTTGTGCAACCCCGGGGTTCTGCCCGATCTGCGTCGTAAGATATTGAAATGACGTAATAAAAATAGACGATCCGTTTATTACAAGTGTGATCGTCTTCGGGTTCTGATTGCCGCCTGGTCCTGCATGTTGATCTTCCCGGGCTTGGTCGATGTCGACGATCGTGCCCACTTGACCCTCGTGGAGGACCATGTGCCCGAACCGGTCGAACGGAGTTGATCGGTGTCCGTGCTGGCGATCCCGCCCAGCCAGCGAATGCTTCCGCCGAGAGAAGGTACGTTGAAGGCAAGTCGCCCACGTCCGGTTGCGCTGCCGGACGGCGGATTTTCATGACTTGCTTTTGCGCGAGCAGAAGCGCCGCATCGTATCACCGCGGCGGCATCGGCGACGCCCAACACTCGCGCTACTCGTACGGCATCCGCCAGGCCCTGATCACACTCGTAATATGCGACGGCGGTGACCTCCGCTTTGTTGACCGTTCCTCGTCTTCGTCAGAAGTTCAAGGTAACGCGCGTCCAGAGAGGTGCGAACGATGGTTCAGGGAGGCACGGTGTGATCAGAGCGACTATTCTTGCGCTGACGATTGCGGTGAGTTGTGCGCATGCCTTCGCCCAATCGGGCGATAAGAAATACGGCCCCGGTGTTACAGACCAGGAGATCAAGCTCGGGCAGACTGAGCCCTATAGCGGTCCTGTCTCGTCAAGCTCGGCGCTTGGCCGCGGGGCAGCCGCCTACTTCGAAAAAATCAATCGCGAAAAGGGCGGCATCAATGGTCGAAAGGTCAAGCTGATATCGCTTGACGATGGGTATAGCCCGCCCAAGGCTTTCGAGCAGGTGCGCAAACTGGTCGAAGAGGACGGTGTGCTTGCAATTGTCGGGTCAAACGGCTCGCCGACCGGTGTGGCGTCGCAGGCCTACCTCAACAAGGCCGGAGTACCGCAGCTGTTTCAAATCTCGGGCAGCAGGAAATTCAACGACCCGAAGCATGCGCCCTGGTCGACCGGGTTCTTCATCCCGTTCTACACGGAAGGACAGATCTTCGGCAGGTTGATCCTGAAGTCTTGGCCGAACTCCAGGATCGCCGTCCTGTATCCGAACGACGAACTCGGCCGGGAGTATCTCGCAGGTCTGCGCGCGGGCCTTGGCGACAAGGCTGACGCGATGATTGTGAGGGTGGCAAACTACGAGTCCACATCACCAACGATCGATTCCCAGGTTGCCCAGCTCGCTTCGTCCGGTGCCGATCTGTTCTTCAACGCGGCGTTGACCAAGTTCGCCTCGCAGTCGATCCGCCGTGCGCGAGAGATGGCGTGGAATGCGAGAATGATCGTGCCGTCGATCTCCGGTTCGATCGGTGCAATTCTTCGGCCTGCGGGACTGGAAAATGCAAAGGGTTTGATAAGTTCGCAATGGCAGAAGGATCCCACGGATCCGAGATGGGCTGACGACAAGGACGTTCGTGACTACCTCGACTTCGTCAAGACATACCTTCCCGGTGTGAATCCAGAAGAGACCGCCTATGCGACGGGCTACATGGTCGGGAATTTGATGGAGACGATTCTGAAGAGCTGTGGAGATGAGCTCACGCGAGAGAATGTCGTGAAGCACGCGACAAATCTGAAGAGCGTGTCCCTGGTGTTGGGGCTTCCCGGTGTGTCCTATGAGAACTCTCCCGAAGACTACAACATCATCCGCAATCTGCAGTTCGTCGAATTCGACGGGACCAAGTGGACCCCGTTTGCCGCGCAGGTCGGAAATTAACTCGAAACTGGTGGAATTGACATGGCAAGTCCTGAATTCGCGGCGTTTCTGAACACCTTGCGGTCCAGGCCTGCGCCCACCGGCCTCTCAATTGCCGAGTTGCGGCAGCGGTTTTCAACGTTGGCAGCTCAGTTTGTACCGGATCCGGACTTGCAGTTCGTGCCGGTCGATGCGGACGGCGTAGCTGCGGAGTGGTGCGTTCCGCCAGACGTTGAGTCGCATGGAGTGCTGTTCTTTCTCCACGGCGGCGGTTATTGCATCGCATCGGTTCGCGACTACCGGGAATTTGTTGGCAGACTTGCCAAGGCGACGCGCTGCAGGGTGTTAAGTGTCGAGTATCGGCTGGCTCCCGAGCACCCGTTTCCAGCGGCGCTGAATGATGCCATTCGGGCCTACCGGTGGCTGCGGGCGTCGGACCATCGCCAGAGTATCGTGGTCGGTGGAGACTCGGCCGGCGGAGGTCTTTCGATGGCCCTGCTCATTAGCCTTAGGGACGCGGAAGAGCCGCCTCCCTGCGGGGCGTTTCTGATCTCGCCCTCTACCGACCTGGCAAAGGAAGGCGTGTCAATGCAAAGCCGGGCGGCGGTGGATCCGATCATTACGCCTGAGACGACCCTCCGGTATGCGAAGGCTTATGCGGGTGAGCGAAGCGTTCGAGAGCCGCTCATCTCGCCGCTTTACGCTGATCTCGGAAATCTGCCGCCGTTGTTCATCCTGGTCGGCGATAGCGAGCGGCTGTTGGACGATTCAAGGCGTCTGGCGGACAGGGCGCGCGAGGCGGATACCCAGGTGACGATCGAAGTCTGGGACGAGATGATACATATCTGGCCTTTCTTTGCATCCTTGCTGCCCGAGGGACGGGCCGCTATCCGGCGAGTGGCAGAATTCGTCGGTGACCGACTTGAGGCCGCGCGGAACTGACACGGCTTGGCAATGGCTTGCTACAGCTATGCCAGCTCTGAAGAGCAGCAGGACGTGAACGTGGCGTGTTGACCTCTCACAACGGGCGTCGTCCGCCGCCGGGAGGCACGTCCGTGACGATCGCGATCGATGCCTCCGGGGCTCAGGCTGCGGGGCAGACGCTCGGGAGCGCCGACGTGTTCGGCACGGTAACGCACTCAACGAGCGGGCATACGACGAAATGGGGATGCCAACAACAATGACGGATGGTACGTCTTCTGGCTGGATGACTGAAGAGCGCCTCGCGATGCAACGCGTAGCGCGTGATTTCACTCTCAAAGAGATTGTGCCCGTCGCCAACAAGCTCGATCCGATCAAGGGCGACATACCGCGCGAGCTGATCGAACGTATGGGCGATCTCGGTTTCTTTGGGATTGTCATTCCCGAGAAGTTCGGTGGACTTGGACTCGGAGCGTTCGAATATTGTTTGGTAGCCGAAGAACTTGCGCGCGGATGGATGAGTGTCGCGAGCATCATAGCGCGCGGCAACAAATTCTATTCCGCTGTGCCGGGGGCGCCTGACGAGCGTCGCAGGAAGATCGCACTCATGGCCCAGGGCCGCTATCTTGGTGCTGCAGCACTCTCGGAGCCCCAAACCGGGTCCGACTTGTCGAGCGTTGCGTGCAGCGCGCGCCGCGACGGCGAGACCTGGATCGTGAACGGCAACAAGTACTGGTGCACGTTCGCGGACGGGGCGGACTTCATCCGCGTGTTATGCCGCCTATCCGGTCCAGACGGCCCGACGGAACGGACGGTGAGCGTTTCAGTGGAGAAGCCCAAAGGCGAATTGCCCAAGGGAGTTACAGGCTCGCCGATCCCAAAGATCGGTTACTTCGGCTGGAAGACGTGGGAGCTCCATTTCGACAATGTCCGTGTTCCTGTCGTGCAGAACGACAGAGAAGAGGAGGGGCGTGCATTCCAGGCTGCGGCCGCTGGCCTGGAGCTGGCGCGGGCGCATACCGCGGCGCGCTCGATCGGTCTGGCGCAGGCCGCGCTCGATCACGCTATGGCCTATGCTAAAGAGCGCGTGCAGTTCGGTGAACCAATTTCGAATTTTCAGGCAATTCGCTTCAAGATCGCAACCATGGCGACCGAGATTGAGGCGGCCCGGCAACTGATGTACCACACCTGCTGTGAAATCGATGCCGATCGGCCGGCCGGCATGCTGACATCCATGGTCAAATATTTCGCCTCGGAGATGGCTGAGCGCGTCACCAGCGAGGCGTTGCAGATCCTCGGCGGCGCTGGATACACCACGCTGCACCCCGTCGAACGCTATTGGCGAGATGCACGTCTCACCAAGATCTTCGAGGGTACGTCCGAAATCCAGCAGAGGATCATTTCAGACAAGTTGCTTGGAAAGCCGCTCAAAAAAGAGATGACCTCGAATATTGTCGTCGAACGCAGAGGGGGCTAGGCTAGATTGTACGATATGCGGGTTCGGGAGGCGTGTACGCAGCTCGGCAGCGAGAACGGAAGCCGCCGAACAAGTGACGCACCGGTGAAACTGTAAGCGCGCCTCTTCTACTGCCGCATGATGCGCTACTAACCAGCGACGTCGCGCATCGTGGTGCAAATAAATAAAGGTAGCGCAAGTTGGTCGGGTGTGGGGAAAGGCGGTAGCGCTCTCCTGACTCGAACCCCCGACGGACTTGCAAGTGCCGACGGATCGTTATGTCCACGAACGGGTTCGTTGGTAGCCGATTTGACAAGCAACGCTCGCGTCTTGGATCAGACGCCAACCACCGATTGACCACCGAAACTCTTAGCGATAAAGGTCGTCAATCAGGATCGAGCCTCGTTGTTTTTGTTGATTATTTCGGTTGCTGCTTACGTTCGGGACGCAGGGCTGCGGATGGCCGGGGAGCTAAAACGCCCCTTTGGGGTTGATAAGGAACCTTTTGATTTTCATCGTTGGGATAAGTGACTGAGATCGCAGCAAATGCGAACGCCCTCCGAGCGCACCACAAACCCAAAATGGAGACACATCGTCGCTATGAGCTCACACTGGGCGAGCATCCGGCTCGGGAATTTGGTGAGGAGATCGCGCGAAGGCATTTGCTAGCACAACGTCCGAGACGCGCCCGGTTGATACGTCTGAGCGATAGCGGAAAAGGGACCGAATGCTAAGCTACATGTCTGCTTGTCGAGCGATAGGGGACCACCGTCTCTTGGTCGGACACCGTCAGCTTTTGACCTATCGCGTCATTTCGCGGCGACGCCGCACTTCAGTCGTTTTCGGACTGAAGCGGATAGAGCGCTACGCTCACGAACCGGATTTAGAGGTACGCGTCCAAGGTCAGTTGACCCCGAACTACCTGCAGCTGCCGACGGCGCACAGCCATATTGCCGCCGTCGAACGACGGATACGCCATCGCGTCCTGTAACAGTAGCGCGCGAACGCGCCATCTGAAGCGGATTTAAGAGCCCTCTTCATCCGCACTTTGACAATATCTTTTGGAGTATTGCCTCAACCGGCAGCGGCGAAATCCCAAGTTCGACAAGGCCAGGCATCTCCGGCGATGACACTGTATCGATCTGCATCAGCTCCACCTGATTGCGCGTGAGAATCGGGTCCGGGAGTACTTCGGAAGCCCATGCCAAGGCGTGCCAAACGGCCAGCGGGATCGGGACCAGGATGGGCGCAAGGCCAGCCTGACGCGCGACGATTCCGACCAATTCTTCGTAGGAATAAACGCGAGGGCCGCCACACTCGAAGATCGTCGGTCGCGTCTCGGCTCGCTGGATGATCCGGACAGTCGCCTCAGCCACATCTTCCACATAGGCCGGCTGCAGACTCATCAAGCCGCGGCCGAACATCGGGTAGATTGGGAGCCGGCGGAGAAGGTTGAGGATGGTCGTAAGAAAGGCATCGTCCGGTCCGAACATGACGGCTGGTCGGATGATATGTGCGCCGGCAAACGTAGCCCTGACCACCAGTTCACCTTCGCCGCGCGCTCGGATGTACCGCGATTGAGACGCGGCATCGGCGCCGATGCCTGACAAGTGAACGAGTCTTTTGACTCCGGCCCGGTGCGCTTGGGCCGCTACCCGTTGGGCGGACTCGACATGAACGGAATGAAACGTCTCACGTCCGTGCTCGACGTAAAGGCTGACGGTGTTGACAGCGGCGTAAGCGCCGGCAAGCGCATTTGCGACAGACCGTTCGTCCTGAATATCGGCCTGGACGAACATAAGTTGGGAATCATGCGGGCCAAACTGACTACGCCCGCGATCTGGATGCCTTGACGCGATCCGGACGGGAAACTCGTGATCGCGCAGATGCTGAACGATGCGGCGGCCGAGAAAGCCGGTTCCGCCGAATACGGTGACGGTGCGATCGTTCGTTGTCATCCTTTGATCTTGCTCGAGAGACCGCGCCATAGACCGAGCCGAAGCTGACGTCCGGGCGATGGCCGTCTGCCGGAACAATACCCTCTCGCAGCGACGGTTGGAATGCAGGCCGCTTCGATCCGCTATTGGACGGAAGCCGGAAGTAAAGGTCGAGCGAAACTGAGTTCGTGGCCGTCGGGGTCAGCTAGGTGGAAGAAGCGCTCACCCCATTCGGCATCGCGGGGCACAGTCGCCGGCTGGTACCCCGCCGCGAGCGCGCGTTCGTAAAGTGCGTCAACATCGGTGACGTAGAAGATGACCCGACCCCACCAGGACCAGCGTCGTTCGGCGGGTTGGTCGATGAAGTTGAGGTAGCTCAAACCTGCTCGAAAGCTAGTGAACGGTGACCATTCGCCGCCATGCAGCACCTCAAATCCCAGGGCTCGGTAGAATCGGACAGCTCGTGGCATGTCATGGGTGCCCAGCGTGAGCGCGCTGACTCTCTCGATCATGGCCAAAACTCCCCTGTTCTATCTCCCTACGCCTTTTGTAGTCGCGGCGCAGAGATTAACCTCTCATGTGTGTCGAACGGCGAGCAAGTCAACGCCGAACGCCCCTTCCTTGCGTCGCCGCTCACGGCGAGCGGTAGATGCCCAAACTGCTCGATCCGAAAGTGCTGACGCTCTAAACTCTCCATCGCGCCGGCCAAACATCAAATCCAGGCGCGCACACAACCAATCGATCCCGGTGGCACCCGCGAAAAGGAGCGGAGCATGAAGGGCGATAAAGACGTTATCGAATACCTCAACAAGGCGCTGCGCCACGAGCTCACCGCGGTGAACCAGTACTGGCTGCACTACCGCCTGCTCGACAATTGGGGCTACAAGGTGCTGGCCAAGGCGTGGCGCAAGGAATCGATTGAAGAGATGCAACATGCAGACAAGCTCATCGAACGCATCATCTTCCTCGATGGATCTCCCAATATGCAGACGCTGGAATCCCTTCATATCGGGAAGACCGTGAAGGCCGTGCTGGATAGCGATTTGCAAGCCGAATTGTCGGCGCACTCCCTCTACGCTGAAGCTGCGACCCATTGCCATCAGGTCAAAGACTACGTGACACGGGATCTGTTTGAGCAACTCATGCACGATGAGGAAGAGCATATCGATTTTCTGGAAACCCAGATCGAACTCGTCGCGAGGATCGGCCTCGAGCTATATGCCCAGCGTCATATCGGAGAGCTCGACAAGGACTAAAGTGCCAACGACTGCTTTTGGCCCTCACCGGACGTGATTGGCGTCATGGCTGACTTCCGCTTTTACCGGAGATGGCTGACATCATCGCCGACGGCGGAGACTGCTTTAGCCAATCGTCGTTGATAACGTTTGGTCTAAAGGACTCGGATCGCAGACTGATAGAGAGAGTACAGGAAGCTTGTCAGTTGGCGCGCGTGCCTGAGCCTTGATGCTACGGCGCAGAGCCGGGGAGTTCGGCATCCGCTTTGCACGCACGTCTATATAATCAGTATAGCACCTTATGTGCATTCCGCATGCTGGCAGTTCGTCAAGCCAAATGAATGGATTCTCGGAATAAAATCGTGCAAATATGTCGCTTTAGCGTGCTCTGCCTGGAGGGTTGAGTTTGCCTTGCATTGCTCAAAAAGAGATGTATGCTGAGTAAAATTCAGGGTGGTTTCCGAGGTGTGGGATGGCGTGGCGAAAAGCAATTGCCGTGGATGAGCTGAAGCCCAACGGCGTGGCGAGTGTCGAGATCGACGGCAGGCCCGTGGCGCTCTATCTCCTTGATGGTGAGGTCTTCGCCACGCATGGCATATGCACGCACGCGCTCGCCTTTCTTGCAGATGGATTCGTCGACGGCGGCACGATCGAGTGTCCGCTGCACCAGGGCATCTTCGATATCAGATCGGGGAAGGCGCTCTGCTCGCCGGTCACGCAGGACCTCGAGACCTACGCGGTCAAGGTCAGGGATGGCGAGGTGTTTATCGATCTCGATGGAGACAAGAAGGCTGCGCCGAAGGATCAGGAGGAGGTCTGCACCAAGAGGGGGGCGCCTTCCCGCGGGGCGGTCGTCGTCGTGGGGGCCGGTCAGGCGGCTGCAGTGGCGATTCGCAGCATGCGGGCCAGCGGCTTCACCGGCACGATAGATCTCGTCGGTAGGGAGGAGCACCTCCCGTACGAACGTCCACCGCTTTCAAAGGATATTCTCCTTGGAAAAGCGGCAATCGAATCCTGCCGGCGTCTGGTTGAAGCCGATGCGGCTTCCCTCGACGTCAAGACCCACCTCGGGTGCTCGGTTACCCGGATCGATCCAGCCGCCAGGACCGCATTCCTGAGCAACGGGACTGAGCTTCGATATGATGCGCTTCTGCTGGCGACCGGCGGAGTTCCGCGGCGACTTTCAATCGCCGGTGCCGATCTGCCAGGTGTGCACTATCTGCGCACGATCGAGGATGCCAACTCCATCAGGCAGTCGCTCGCAACTGCAAGACGCCTCGTCATCGTCGGCGGTGGCTTTATTGGTCTTGAACTTGCTTCGGTCGCCGCGACGCTTGGGGTCGCCACCGTCCTCCTCGAACGCGAAGCCGAACTGATGGCCCGCGTGCTGCCTCCATCATTGGGGCGCAGTTTTCGCTCTCTTGCCGAGCGCCACGGCGTTTCCGTTTTGCGGGGCGTACAGGTTCTAGATATCGGCCACGACGGTCAGGGTCTGGTGGTCAATACCTCCGCCGGCGCTTTCGCTGCAGATACCGTCTGCGTCGGTGTCGGCTTGGCCCCCGAGACGGAACTGGCAGCCGCGGCCGGCTGCGAGGTGGATGGGGGGATCGTTGTCGACGCAGAACAAAGGACCAGCATCGCGGGAATCTGGGCAGCGGGCGACTGCGCACTGCATTGCCGTCCGGTCAGGGGGCGCTCCCACCGCTTTGAGAGTTGGCATAATGCGGAGCAGCAAGGTGCAGCCGCAGGGCAGTCGATTGCCGGGGCGGCGCCGAGCACGGATGCGCAGGCTCCCTGGTTCTGGACCGACCAGTTCGGCCTGAACATTCAGATAGTCGGGGTCTCGTCACCGGGCGACAAGGTCGCGCTCACAGGCCGCGATGGCGAACCTGGCGCCGTCTACCGCACGATTGATCCGGACACCGGGCGGCTTACCAGCGTGGTCGCGTTTTCCGATCCCGCCGCGATACGGCAGGCGCGCAAGCAGCTCGAAAACCCTGACATGTTCGATATCGCCAAGGTTTCCGCTGCTCTGCTCACGAGAGACGGCAAAGAGGAGAATACCCAGGTGGTGAATGAGAGGTTGGTGACGACGGCGTCGAAGCAATACGTCTGGCCATCCGAGGGGCTCACCAGGGTGCCTGATTGGGTCTACACGGACGACGACATCTACCGGCGCGAAGTCGAAAAGATCTTTCACGGGCGAACCTGGAACTATGTTGCGCTGGAGAGCGAGATTCCCGGCGTTGGCGATTTCATCCGTTCCAACGTGGGGCCGACGCCTGTCGTGGTATCTCGCGCCGAGGACGGGTCGATCAACGTCTTCGAGAACCGCTGTGCTCATCGCGCGGCCGAGTTTTGTCGCGAGCTGAGCGGCAACGCCAAGGAGTTCGTCTGTCCCTATCATCAGTGGTCCTACGACTTGAAAGGCAATCTGGCGGGGGTGCCGTTTCGCCGGGGGGTCGACGGCAAGGGTGGAATGCCCCGCGATTTCAAGAATGCAGACCATGGGCTGAGGCAGCTGAAAGTCACGACCCATCGTGGTGTCGTGTTTGCGTCGTATTGCGCCGACATGGAGCCGTTGGCCGAATATCTTGGACCGGAGATTCTCCGCGAGTTCGAGGCGACGTTCGATGGGCGGAAGCCGAAGGTGCTCGGTCACTATCGCCACAGCCTTCCGGGAAACTGGAAGCTCTATCACGAGAACCTCAAGGACCCGTATCACGCAACGCTGCTGCATACGTTCCTGGTGACGTTCGGCCTGCTGGTGGCCGGCAACAAGTCGTCGATGATCGCCGACGCCTCCGGTCGGCATGGCGTGATGGCATCGGCAAAGTCAGACGTCAGCAAGCTCGACAACAACACCAAGAAGGAAATGCGTGCCTACAAGGAAGGCATGCAGCTCGAGGAGCCGCGCTTCATGGATTTCGTCAATGAGTTCGACAGTCCCTGGTCGGTGACCATGACGACGATCTGGCCCAATCTCATCGTGCAACGGGAGATGAACACCCTGGGCGTTCGGCAGATCGTCCCGACGGGACCGAACGAGTTCATCATGAAGTGGACCATGTTCGGCTTCGAGGGTGACGATGAGGAAATGACCCGCCATCGGTTGCGGCAAGGCAATCTGATGGGGCCGGCAGGCTTCCTTGGCCTCGAAGACAACGAAGCGATCAAGTTCGTGCAGGACGGCATGCTCGCGGTCCCCGACGGCCAACATGTGGTCGAACTGGATCCCGGGGTTATCGGCACCGCAGACACCTTGATCTCCGAGGCGTCGATACGCGCGATGTATCAGCATTGGCGCAGCGCGATGGAGCTCTAACGAGAGATGCGGGCTATTCAGATGTTGGCCACCGATCCCACCTACACGGCACAAATTCACCAGCTGCTGCTTCGGAACGCAATTGAGCAGTTCAACTGCGAATATGCGGCCGCCCTCGACGAACAGCGGCTCTCGGACTGGAGCGAGATGTTCACGCCGGACGCAAGCTATGTCGTTTTGTCGCGCGAGAATGAAGATCGCGGCCACCCGGTCGGTCTCATCTATTGCGAGAATAGGGGCATGATTCGCGATCGGGCGTTCGCGCTGGAGAAAACCGCCATGTTTGCGCCGCGGTACCTTCGTCACTTGATCAGCAATTTGCAGTTGCTCGGCGAAGATGAGCACGGAAACATCAAGGCCCGGTCGAACTATATCGTCCTGCAGGTCTTGTTCGATCGCCCCGACGCGACCATTCATCAGGTCGGAACCTATCACGACGTGTTTCGGCGTTCCGACGAGGGCCTCAAGCTCAAGCAGCGCCGCTGCGTTTACGACAATCTGCTCGTTCCCAACGCGCTTTGCATTCCGGTGTAGAGCCGCTTGCGATCAGGGGACAATCACTGTGACCTTCATGACGCTGGGAACGTTTTGGCAGATCGCATGAGAGGATCATCATGAGCACGGACGGGACGGTCGGTGAAGGTATCGGGGCGCGAGCGCGGCGCAAGGAGGATGCCCGGCACTTGCGCGGCCGCGGCCGGTTCGTCGGTGACATCCAGATGCCGGGGCTACGGGAAGTGGCGTTCCTGCGCAGTCCAGTGGCGCATGCGAAGATTCTGTCGAAGATAAGATCGCTGGATCACGCCGTCGATACCTTCTTCTCCGAAGATCTGGTCGGGGTCGCGCCGATCGTTACGCGATCTTCCATTCCCGGGTACAAGGTCTCGCAATATCCGATCCTGGCCACCGACAAGGTGCGCTTCGTCGGCGAGCCCGTTGCCATGTGCGTGGCAAAAAATCGCGCGATCGCGGAAGACCTGATCGAGCAAGTCGAGATCGGCTACGACGAACTTCCGGCCATCGCCTCTTGTGCGGGTGGTCGTCGTGACGACGCCGAGCTTCTGCATCCGGAGTGGGGCGATAACCTGTTCCTGGAGACCTTCTTCGATAGCGGCGTCGATGAGGTCATCGCCCGGGCGCCGATCTTGGTCGAGCTCGAGATGTCATGCGCCCGACAGACGATGCATCCCATGGAAGGCAAGGGCGTGCTGGCCTGGTGGGATGATCGCGCCGATCAGCTCGTGGTGCACACCTCCACCCAGGTGCCGCACTTGATACGCGCCGGGCTCGCCGAGTGTCTTGGGATTGCGCAGGCGCAAATCAGGGTCGCCCCGCCGGACGTCGGAGGCGGCTTCGGCTACAAGTGCCTGTTGCAGCCCGAGGAGGTTGCCGTCGCCTGGCTGGCTGCAACTTTCAAGAAGCCATTCCGCTGGACCGAGGATCGCAGGGAGCATCTCGTCGCCGGCGCCAACGCGCGGCAGCACGAATACCATATCAAAGCCTATGCCGACACGCAGGGGCGGCTTCTCGCGCTGGACGCGGAAGTGTCCGTCGACACCGGCGCTTACTCCGTGTGGCCGTTCACCGCCTGCCTGGAGGCCGCGCAGGCCGGAGGAAATCTGCCCGGACCGTATCATCTGGCTGCGTACCGGTGCCGTACCTATTCGGTTGCGACCAACAAGCCGCCTTTCGCGCCATACCGCGGTGTCGCGCGGCCGGGTGTCTGCTTCGCGATGGAGCAGGTCATTGACGCGATCGCGCAGAAGGTCAGCCGCGAAGCCTGGGAGGTTCGCCGGGACAATCTGGTGCCGGCTTCGGCGATGCCGTACACGAACATCACGAACAAGCATTACGACTCCGGTGACTACCCGGAGGCACTCGTTGCTGCCAAGAACATGATCGGTCTTGAGGCATTCCGCGCAGGGCCCAGGCGCGACGACAGGGGACGTTACCTCGGCATCGGGTTTGCAAGTTTCACAGAGCAGTCCGCGCATGGCACCAAGGTGTTTGCATCCTGGGGATTGCCGTTGGTGCCGGGGTTCGATCAGGCACATGTGAAGCTGACGCCGGACGGCGCGCTGGAGGTCGCGGCGGGTATCCATACCATCGGGCAGGGTCTGGAAACGACGCTGGCGCAGATTGCTCACGAACAGACGCGTGTTCCGCTCAAGCACATCAGGGTTACGCTCGGCGATACGGCGACGACACCGTTCTCCACCGGTGCCTACGCATCGCGCGGGATCGTCATGTCGGGCGGCGCGGTCTCGCGGGCTGCCGAGGTCGTTGCGGGCCGGATCAAATCGATTGCCGCCCATTTGCTGCAAGTCGAGCCGGCCGCCGTCGGATTTGCCGAGGGGCGGATCTTTGCGGCGAATGCCAGTGTCTCCTACGAGGATGTCGGACGTGCCTGGTATCTTCGCCCGGACCAGCTTCCCGAGACCGTGAACACGGCAGGCCTTGAGGCAACCGAAGGATACAAGCCGGACGTCGATACGGGCGTGTTTTCCTACGCCACGCACGCCGTGCGGCTCGCGGTTGACGCCGAGACCGGTCTCGTTGATATCCTCGACTATGCGATCGTCGAGGATTGTGGACGCATGGTCAATCCGATGATTGTCGAGGGGCAGACCTATGGCGGGGCGGCGCAAGGTATCGGGACCGCGCTGTTCGAGGAGAGCCCGTACGACGACAACGCTCAACCGCTAGCCTCGACGCTGCTCGATTACATTCTGCCCGGTCCGACCGAACTGCCCAGCTTTCGCATCGACCATCGCGAGACGCTATCGCCTTACTCGGCTCACGGCATCAAGGGTGTTGGGGAGGGCGGAGCGATCGCGCCGCCTGCCGCGATCGTCAACGCGATCAACGATGCCTTGTCGCCTCTCAACGCTGTGATACGGCAGGTGCCTGCGAGCCCGCGGCGGATCCGCGAGGCAATTCGACGCGCACGTCCGTCGTGGGCGACAGGTCCTGAAGCGGGCGCCGCGCGATGAAGTCGTCGGCTTTCGAGCTCAAGCATGCACGGACCCTCGGTGAGGCAGCCGAACTCCTCGCTGCTGCCGATGGCAACGCCAAGCTGTTGGCTGGCGGCCAGTCGCTGGTGCCGATGCTGAACCTGAGGCTGGCCCGGCCCAAGCTGCTGGTCGACATCAAGCGCGCGTCCGGCTTTCGGGAGCTTGCGGCCGACGACAGGGTGTTCTCGATCGGTGCCGGATGGACCCATGCCGAGATCGAGGATGGTGTGCTGGAGGATCCGACGCGCGGGCTGCTGCGATCAGTCGCACACGGAATTGCTTACAGAGCGGTGCGCAATCGCGGCACCATGGGCGGAAGCCTGGCGCATGCCGATCCAGCCGCAGACTGGGTCTCGACGCTGGCGGCACTGGGGGCCACGATCGTCGTCCAGGGCGGCGACGAACGGCCGAAGCGCCATGCCGCCGAGAGCTTCGTCGACGGAGCGTTTGCGACCAAGCTCGGCGAGAGCGAAGTGATTTCCGCGATCGAGGTGCCGCGGCTGTCGGCGGATGCATCCTGGGCCTATCACAAGATTTGCCGCAAGACCGGTGAATTCGCCAATGCGATCGGCGTTGTCGTTCTCGATCCGAAGGCAGGCCTGCAGCGAGTGCTTGCCGGTGCAACCAGCGGTTCACCGGCACTGCTGCCCGATACCGCCGCACGTCTCGCCGAGGCGGGGCCGCGTGCGGCATGCGAGAACGTTGCGGAGGAAATCCGCGCCGTTCTGCCGAATCTTGATCTCGACACGCAGGAATTGCATGCGGTCGCGGTTCGCCGGGCTCTGGCGACCCTGGGTGAAGGACAACGCCGATGACGCAGGTGTCGATGACGGTCAACGGAGGCAGCGTCGCGGCGGATGTTGAGCCACGCACCCTCTTGGCGGATTTTTTGCGCGGTGAGCTGCAACTCACCGGAACGCATCTCGGATGCGAGCAGGGTGTCTGCGGCGCCTGTACTGTTGTGCTCGACGGCAGGATCCAGCGGTCGTGCATCACATTTGCCGCCGATTGCAATGGCGCCAACGTCACCACGATCGAAGGCTTTGATGATGATCCAACCATGCAGGAATTGCGCGAGGCGTTTTCCGAGCACCACGCCCTGCAATGCGGCTTTTGCACACCGGGAATGCTGACGACGGCACGAGATATCGTGCTTCGGCTCGGCGATATCGATGAGCGCGCCCTGCGGGAGGAGCTTTCCGGCAATCTCTGCCGCTGCACCGGTTATGTCGGGATCGTCGCCGCGGTCAAGAAAGTTGCCGCAGGGAAGAAGCCCAACGTCGCGGCGGCTGTGGCTCCGGTCGTCGGCAGGTTCGAGGGCTCAAGGTCGCCGCCGGCGCCGTCGTCTCCACCGACAAATGGCCCGGTGACGCGCACGCCTGTTCCAGCCATGGTGCCATCGGCCGGTGGATCCGCAGGCAGCACGTCAATTGAGGAGCGGGTGCGGGTGGCTGCGCCGGCCGAAAAGGTTTGGAATCTGCTTTCGAACCTCCAACGAGTGGTCCCGTGTGTGCCCGGAGCCGAGATCACGTCACTCGACGGAGAAGATCTTGTCGGAAAGGTCAGGATCTCCCTGGGCCCGATCAAGGTCGCCTTCAATGGCCAGGCGAAGGTCGGGATGGATCCCGCCAAGCGGGAGGGATGGCTGACGGGCCGCGGGCGTGATGCCGGGCAAGGCTCGTCCGCGGAGGGCAGCGCGCGCTGGACCGTCATCGCTGACGGGGCAAGCGCGTCCCTGATTGCGGTCGTCCTGACCTGGAAGCTGAGTGGCCCGCTCGCCCAGTTCAACCGAGCCGGACTGGTGCACGACGTTGTGCGTCGGTTGGCGGCGACGTTCGCCGAGAATCTCGAAGCCGCCATTACCGGGGCGGCTCCGCCTCGCCGAAAGACGCTCGGTGGTCTCGGATTGATCTGGTCCGTCATCAAGGCGCGCTTGTTCTCTCGGCGATAGGGCCGCCGAAGCGGCCCCATCTCCCGAACAACTCCCAGGTTCACTCCTGTAATAACGATGTATACTGACTAAAATTGGGTCGTTTCCGGTTATTCGTCCCGGCTGGCCGTCGACTTCCGCCGTCCGGATGCTGAGTTGGTGTCGGGCAGGCTGTATTTGCTGTTGCCTTCGATCAATTCGGTCACCATCGCGAGAAACGCGGCCCTGAACTCGGGCCGCAGGGGCGCGAGGAAGCGATCCTGCGCACGGCGCATGCTGTCGTACATCTTGTCTGCGACCGCCTCGCCCTCCTTGGTCAGGAAGGCTACCATCGAACGCCGGTCGGTTTGGCTGCGTTCGCGCCGCACCAGGCCGCGTTCCGACAGGCGGTTCAGAACATCTGCTACATTCGTGCGATCGATGCCCACTTCACCACCCAACGTGACCTGATCGATCCCAGGGTTGTTGAGCAGGGTCGTGATCAGGCCGTACTGCACCGGCGTGATGCCGAATTCCTGGCACTCCTCGAGAAAGATCGCCGAGTGGATCTGATGGAGGCGGCGGACCAGGTAGCCTGGGCGCGATGCCAGGGGCATCCGCGCCATCTCCACCTTGACATCGGACCTCGTGGAATTGGTGGATGATTGCTTCTTCAACGTGCATTCCTTCCATTCTTCAAGCGGTCCGCGGTCAGCAAATGAGCCGAAGGCCCCTTGACGGGCGGCTTAATTACTCAGTATACATCTCTTTATCGCGAACGGTACCGCCGATTCCAGGATTGACCTGAGAATAACAACAATAAGATGGCGGCGCGCGAGGCAAACGGAGGATGGCTCATGAACAGGCTCGCATCATCAATTCTCGCGCTGACCCTCATATCTGGTCTGGGGCCGGCCAAGGCTGGCCCGGACGCCGTGACGATCGGTGTCCTCAACGACCTTAGTGGCGTGTACTCGGATCTCGGTGGGCCCGGCTCCGTTGCGGCCGCGGAAATCGCGGTGGAGGAGTTCGGGCCAGCCGTGATCGGCAAGCCGATCAAGGTGATGTCGGGAGACCACCAGAACAAGGCCGACGTCGGTTCGCAGCTGGCGCGTCGATGGTTCGACGTTGACCACGTCGACATGGTGATCGACTTCCCGAACTCGGGCGTGGCACTGGCCGTGCAGGAGGTCGCAAGAGCGAAGAAGAAGATTGCGATCTATTCCACGGCGGCAACCATGGACCTTACCGGCAAGGCCTGTTCGCCGACCGGGTTTCAGTGGACCTACGACAATTATTCGAATGCTGCGGGCGTCGCCTCTGCCCTCGTGAAGAAGGGCTTTGACACTTGGTATTTCCTGACGGTCGATTATGCGTTCGGTCTTTCGCTCGAGGCGGAAGCCTCGAAAGCCGTCAAGGCAGCCGGCGGCAAGGTGGTGGGAGCTGCGCGCCATCCGCTGAACACACCGGATTTCTCCTCCTTCCTGCTCCAAGCTCAATCCTCCAAGGCAAAAGTCATCGCGTTCGCCAACGCCGGTGGCGACACGGTCAATGCCGTGAAGCAGGCCAATGAATTCCAGATCGTGCAAGGCGGGCGGACGATCGTCACGCCGGTCACGTTCATCACCGACGTGCATAGTCTCGGTCTTCAGGTCGCTCAGGGGCTCACCTTCGTGACGGGCTACTACTGGGATCTGAACGATCAGACCCGGGCGTTCGCGGAGAAATTTTACAAGAAGCGTAAAGCGATGCCGACGATGGCGCAGGCTGGCGTCTATTCGGGCGTGCTTCACTACCTGAAGGCGGTGAAGGAGGCCGGCACCGATGACGGGATTGCGGTCGCCGAAAAGATGCGCGAGCTGCCCGTGCGGGATGCCTTTACCCAGACCGGTTCGGTGCGGGCCGACGGACGGATGATCCACGACATGTACCTCGTCGAGGTGAAGAAGCCGTCGGAGTCGAAAGCGCCGTGGGACTACTACAATGTTCTGGCGACCATTCCCGCGGCCGAGGCGTTCAAGCCTCTGGCTGAAAGCGAATGCCCCCTGGTGAAGTAACTGTCAGGGCCGTCCCGGTCGCGTTTGTCCCAGCCGTAACCGGGATCCGCGTACGTTCGAGATCCGCAAGGAGCAGTTCATGTCGTCCAGAATCCGCAAGATCGCGCTCGAAGAGCACTTCACGGCGCCGGGCTTCGAGGAATATTCGAAGGTCTTCACGAAGCACATGGACGCCGCGGCGCAATCAAAGCTGTCGTCCCAACTCAGGGACTTCGAAGATTTGCGGCTCGGTGAGATGGACCGGGCCGGGATCGACAAGGTCGTTCTGTCGCAGACCGGACCAGGCGTTCAGGCCGAAACCAACATAGACGTTGCCATCCGGCGCGCCGCCGAAGGCAATGACTATTTGGCGCAGCAGATTCAGCGGCATCCGGCCCGCTATGCTGGCTTCGCATCGCTGCCGATGCATTCCCCGAGGGCGGCCGCGAGCGAGCTGACCCGTGCCGTCGAAGTTCTTGGCTTCAAGGGTGCCCTGGTCAACGGTCATACGGGCGGGATCTATTATGACGATCCGGCCTACGACGCGTTCTGGGAGCGGATGCAACATTTGGACGTGCCGCTCTACCTGCATCCGACGGACCCAAGCCCGGTTCCGAAAGCCTATGACGGCCATCCTGAACTCACCGGCGCGGTGTGGGGGTGGGGCGTCGAGACCGCGACCCATGCGCTCAGACTGCTGTTCGGGGGAGTCTTCGATCGCTTTCCGCGGTTGAAGATCATCCTCGGCCATATGGGCGAGGGGCTGCCGATGCTGCTCTGGCGGTTCGACAGCCGCTTCGCGGTGTACCCGCATGGCGTTCGGCTTGCGCACAAGCCGTCCGAATATTTCGGACGCAATATCTTCATCACGACGTCAGGCGTCTGCTCGTCTGCGGCGCTTGCCTGCGCGCTTGCCGAGATGGGCAACGACGCGGTGATGTTTTCGGTCGACTACCCCTACGAATCGACAGCTATCGCCGCGGATTTCATCGAGCGCGCACCGATATCCGAGGACGTCCGCGCGCAGGTCTGCTCGCGCAACGCCGAGCGCATTCTGAAGCTGGCCTGATCGGCCGAGGAGACACCACATGCAGAAGGTCTATCGCATCGGCCAGATCGTTCCGAGCTCGAATACGACCATGGAGACTGAAATTCCTGCGATGCTTGCTGCGCATTCGCTCGCGCACGGCACGCGCTTCACTTTCCATTCGAGCCGGATGCGGATGAAGACTGTCAAGAAGGAAGAGCTCGCCGCGATGGATAGCGAGTCCGATCGCTGCGCGCTCGAGCTCTCGGATGCGCGTGTCGACGTCCTCGGCTACGCCTGCCTGGTTGCGATCATGAGCATGGGGAGGTCGTATCACCGCGTCTCGCAGGAGCGGCTCCATGGGCGGACGGTCGAGAACGGCGCGCCGGCTCCCGTTGTGACCAGCGCCGGCGCCCTCGTTGATGCGCTGCATGTCATCGGTGCCAAGCGCATTGCCGTCGTCGCGCCGTATATGAAACCGCTGACGCAGCTTGTCATCGACTATATCGAGCATGAAGGGATCAAGGTCTCCGATTCCCGCGCGCTTGAGATTCCGGACAACATTATGGTCGGCCGGCACGATCCGGCGAACCTGCCGAAGATCGTGGCGGGGATGGACCTGAAGGACGCCGACGCGATCGTCCTGTCAGCGTGCGTGCAGATGCCATCGTTGCCTTCGATCGGCGAGGTCGAGGCAAGAACTGGCAGGCCTGTGATCACCGCGGCGGTCGCGACCACTTACGCTATGCTGACGGCGCTCGACCTGAACACGCGGGTACCAGGTGCCGGCGCATTGCTCTCAGGCGCCTTTGGCAACAATGCAGCGGCCACCCCTCTCGCAAAGCTGCAGGCCGCCGGATGAGTACATTCCGATACGGCGCAAACGTTCAGGCTAACGGCGTGCGGCTGCACTATCTGCTCTACGGGCAGGCGCGAGCGGGGCGTGATCCGGTCATCATCCTGCCAGGCATCACCAGTCCGGCCGTCACTTGGGGGTTCGTCGGCGAGCGGTTTGGACGCGAGTTCGAGACCTACGTTCTCGATATTAGGGGCCGGGGACTGTCGCAATCGGGCCCCGCTCTGGACTACAGCCTGGACGCGCAGGCCGCCGATCTGGCCGAGCTGGCCGCGGCGTTGAAATTGCCGCGATATACCGTGGTCGGCCACTCGATGGGGGCCCGTATTGCGGTTCGTGCGGCACGGAGCGGATTGCCCGGTCTCGCCAGACTCGTCCTGGTGGATCCGCCGGTCTCGGGACCGGGCCGGCGTCCCTATCCGGCCAAGCTCGATTGGTATGTCGATTCCATCCGGCTCTCGCTTGCCGGTTGCAACGCTGAAAAGATGCGAGCGTTCTGCCCGACCTGGACCGAGGATCAACTGAAGCTGCGTGCGGAGTGGCTACACACCTGCGACGAGCGCGCGGTGCGCGAGAGTTTTGACGGATTTCACAATGACGACATTCACAGTGATCTCGGACGGATCACCGTTCCCGTCCGACTGATCGCTGCAGGACGCGGTGACGTCATTCGCGACGAGGACGTCGCCGAAATTCAGCGGCTGTTGCCGAGCGCGTCGACCACGCGCGTCCCTGAGGCGGGGCACATGATTCCGTGGGATGATGAGGCGGGGTTTTACGCCGCCTTCGAGGAGTTTCTTGGCGCTCCCCTCGGCGCTGCGATCAGCAAGGAGAAGCAACATGTCGGTCAGTGATCACGATCTGATACAGGCCTGGAAACAGGTTCTCTCGCTTTCCAAGCTGGAGCGAGGTCAACTCGTGACCGTGCTCACCAGCTCGTCGACGCATCCGCAGACCCTGTCGACCGCAATCCTCGCGGCGGCGTCGATGGGTGCAATCGTCAACCGGCTCGATCTGCTGCCGGTCAACGGCGAGAAGGCCCTGAGCCGCGACTCGCTGGCCTATCTCGGGACGACGCCCCTGACCGGGAATCGCGCAGCGATCGCGGCACTGAAGGAGAGCGACCTCGTCCTGGACCTGATGACCCTGTTGTTCTCTCCCGAACAGCACGAGATTTTGAAGGCGGGCACGAAAATCCTGCTGGCTGTCGAGCCGCCGGAAGTCCTCGTTCGCATGGTGCCGACAATGGCTGACCGTGCGCGCGTTGCCGCCGCGAGTGCGAAGCTCGGCAAAGCGAAGGAGATGCATGTGACGTCGCTGGCCGGCACGGACGTCCGCTTCAAACTGGGTCAGTTCCCGGCCATCAGCGAATATGGCTTTGTCGACGAGCCCGGGCGGTGGGATCATTGGCCGAGCGGTTTCGCTTTGACCTGGGCGAATGAGGGGGAGGCCGATGGAACGATCGTGATGGAGCGGGGCGATATTCTGCTTCCGATGAAGTCCTACATTCAGGATCGCATCCACTTCAGGATCGAGAAGGGCTTTGTGACCTCGATCGAGGGCGGCGTCGATGCCGAAATTCTGAGCGAGTACATGGCCTCGTACAATGATCGAGACGCATATGCGATGTCGCACATCGGCTGGGGACTGCAGCCGAGAGCCAAGTGGTCGACGCTCGGTCTCTATGACCGGGAGGCCACGATCGGCATGGACGCGCGGGCGTTCGAGGGCAATTTCCTGTTCTCGTTCGGCCCGAACAACGAGGCCGGCGGGAGCCGGACAACGGCCTGTCACATCGATATTCCTATGCGGAATTGCACGATTGCGCTCGACGGGGAGGAGGTCGTCCGAAACGGAAAGGTGCTTGATGGCGGACCGGTTCGGGAGGCTGCCGAATGACCGACGACACGTCGACATATCGCCGGCAGGGCTTCGGTCAGGATCTGGACCTCGATGCACCGTTCGGGTTGCTGATCGTCGATTTCGTCAACGGATTCCTCGATCCCGCCGTTTTCGGCGGCGGCAACATCGCTGCCGCGATGGAGAGGACGGTCGGATTGCTGGGCGAAGCGCGCCGGCGAAGGTGGCCGGTTGCGCATTCGAGGATCGTATTCGCCGCCGACGACGCCGACCGCAACGTGTTCGCGATGAAGGTGCCGGGGCTGCTCACGCTGAAGGAGTCTTCTTCCGACAGCGCGATCGTTCCGCAGCTTGCGCCGAAGCCGGGGGAGCTGATCGTCCGAAAGACCGTGCCGTCGGCATTCTTCGCGACAGGACTTGGACCATGGCTGACGCAGCGCGGCGTCCGCTCGCTTGTGGTCGCTGGTTGCGTGACCAGCGGCTGTGTGCGGTCAAGCGTCGTTGACGCGATGTCGCTGGGCTTCCTTCCGCTCGTGGTCAAGGATTGCGTCGGGGACCGTGCGATCGGTCCACACGAGGCGAACCTGTTCGACATGTCGGAGAAGTACGCGGTCGTCATGGATCTCTCCGATACCTTGAAGCTCGTGGAAGCCAGGACTGCTGGTTCTGCCGTTGTGAGTAGCAGCGCAGGCATCCGCTAGCGATATCAACGTCCGCTCGGCGGCAGAATCGACTGCGCAAAGCCGGCGATCGTGTCCGCACGTTTCGACAACAAGCTCCCTGCCTATCCCGCGCCTCCGCGGGATTTTTTTTGCCCGCGCGCTGGTCGAGGTTTGACGCAGAGGTCAGTCGTCAGGCGTCGATCAGGATCTAAAGTTCGTTTGTATACTGATGAAATTTTGCGCATCTAACTTGTTCTGATCAGGTTATTTTGCGGAACATTTGCGGAATATCAGCTGAATCTAACCCCTGCGTCGATTCCGTATTGTCTGCCGTCGCAAAAATGATATGCTCAGTATACATCTCAATTAAGCAACATAAGAGGTGAGGGGACGATGACGGACACGCTGCATTCTGCGCGCGCCATTGGCGCGACTTCCGCAATGACCGCCGAGGAGAAGAAGGTCGTACTGGCGTCGTCCTTCGGCGCGCTGCTCGAGTGGTACGACTTCTACATCTACGCGGCCCTTGCCGTTCAACTCGGGCACCTGTTCTTTCCGAAGGGCAATGAGACGGCGGCATTCCTTGCAAGCCTCGCAACGTTTGGTGCCGGTTTCCTTATTCGCCCGATCGGCGCGCTGTTCTTCGGCCGCCTGGGAGACATGGTCGGACGCAAGAAGACCTTTCTGGTGACCATTATCCTCATGGGCGTCGCCACGGTCGGCGTGGGATTGCTCCCGACCTACGATCAGATCGGAATAGCCGCGACGTACGGGCTCGTGCTTTGCCGCTTGCTGCAGGGGCTGGCGCTTGGCGGCGAGGTTGGCGGAGCCGTGACTTATGTCGCGGAGCACTCGCCGGTCAACCGGCGTGGCGCGTACACCAGTTCACTTCAGACCACGGCGACGCTTGGGCTTCTGAGTTCCATCATCGTCGTCTTCGGGTTGAAGCTCATCCTTTCCGATGCGCAGTTCCACGATTGGGGCTGGCGTCTGCCATTCGTGCTGTCGCTGCTGTTGCTGGTCGTATCGGTTTACTTCCGGGCGAAGTTGCATGAATCGCCCACGTTCCAGCGCATGAAGGCTGCCGGCGCAACGTCCAAG
Organism: Bradyrhizobium sp. Pha-3; assembly: GCF_042258615.1. Lineage (GTDB taxonomy): Bacteria > Pseudomonadota > Alphaproteobacteria > Rhizobiales > Xanthobacteraceae > Bradyrhizobium. The sequence continues at coordinate 3,132,597 of NZ_CP170152.1, forward strand.
GCACCGGTCACGGAGAGCTTTACGCGCGCCGCGAACCTCAAATACGTCGTCCTGTTGTTCGTCGTTGCTGCCGGCCTTGGCGCGATCTTCGGCACTGGACACTTCTATTCGATGTTCTTCCTCAACAAGACTCTGAAAGTGCCGATGGACGAGGTGCAATTGCTGATCGGGCCAGCCCTGGTGGTGGTCACGCCGCTATATGTCTTCTTCGGCTGGTTGTCCGATCGCATTGGCCGCAAGCCCATCATGGCGATGGCCTGCCTGCTCGCGGCTGTCACCATCCAGCCGATCTTCAAAGGCCTGACCCACTATGCAAATCCGGCCCTGGAGCACTTCCTCGATCGCACCGACATCGTCGTCACAGCTCGCGACTGCAACTTCCGTCTGTTTTCCGAGGCGACGACGGAATGTGACAAGGTCACCGGTTTTCTGACCGATCTGGGTGTCCAATATCGATCGGAGCAGGCAGCCCCGGGCGCACCGACCACGGTCAAGATCGCGGGACAGGTGGTCGAAGGCTTCAACCCCGATAGCCTTAGGCAGGCGTTAGTCTCGGCAGGATGGCCGTCGTCCGCCGACCTTTCGAAGATCAATCGTCCCGCTGTATTTGGGCTTCTGTTCGTCCTCGTGCTCTATCTGGCGATGGTGTACGGCCCGATGGCGGCTTTCATGGTCGAACTGTTTCCGGCGCGCATTCGATATACCTCCCTCTCGTTTCCGTTCCATGTTGGTGCCGGCTGGGTCGGAGGTATGCTGTCCTTCGTCGTCACGGCAATGAATGTGTATTCCGGCAATCCGTACTTCGGATTGTGGTATCCGGTGATCGTGTCCGGCTTCGCATTTGTTGTAGCTATTTGCCTCGTGCCAGAGACGCGTGGTCGTCCGTTGGATTGAACCCACTGGTCGCGAGTGGCAATTCAACCTGCGGAAAATTGCAGCTGGATACCGTCACCCCAACTATCGGTCATCTCGTTCATGAATACCGAGCGCCCGCGCACGAGCGAAAACAGCACGTATCTGGTGCGGTCGTCCAGATCAGGTCAAATAAGGCCGAATAAGCGATTGATGGATTTCTGTGGTGGGCCCGTCAGGACTCAAACCTGCAACCAGACCGTTATGAGCGGCAGACTATCGATCAGGTTCGTTGATTTTGCTGCCTTTCCGGTTGATTTCGGTCTCATTCGTTGTGGTCTGTCGAGTTTGTTTCTGGTGCGAAACTGGTGCAGTTCGTCCAATCGAAACTTGGACTTAGGGCGTTGCGTTCTGTTAGTGATAACGTGGGAAGGCAATCTGATCCCCGCGACCGATGGTAGGCGAATTCTTTATGCCATCATGCCGGTGGATCGCCGCGGGCTGTCCAGGTCAGCGTCCCGGTCCGCGCGATATCGGTAGCGAGCAAAAAAGGTTCATCGGAAAGCAAGCTAGGCGAAATAGATCGTGAGTTTCTTCGAGCGTCTAAAGACAGAAGCATCCGCTGAGTGGCGGGCCTATACCGAGCATCCCTTTACGAACGGATTGGCAGACGGATCGCTCGCCGAGGCGGCGTTTCGTCACTATCTTGTTCAGGACTACCTGTTCCTCATCGAGTTTGCGCGCGCTTATGCGCTCTCGGTCTATAAGTCGCCCAAGCTTGCCGACATGCGTGAAGCAGCGGCCGGCCTTTCGTCCATCCTTGATGTCGAGATGAACCTTCATGTGAAGCTCTGTGCCGGTTGGGGTCTATCTCCGAGCGACCTTGAACGAACCCCTCCGGCAAGTGAGACGCTGGCCTACACACGCTACGTGCTGGACGCCGGAATGCGTGGCGATCTGCTGGCACTCAAGGTGGCACTTGCCCCCTGCGTGATTGGGTACGCGGAGATCGCAACGCGGCTCGCCTCGCGACCCCACGCGGACGCTGCACTAACCCCTATCGCGTTTGGATCGACGAGTACGCCAGCTTGCCATACCAGGAGGTCGCGGCGAAAGCGCAGGCGCAACTGGAGCATCTCGCGGATCTGTACGCCACGCCGGCCCGCGAGGCAGAGCTGATTGCGATCTTCAAGGAAGCCATCCGACTCGAGGCAGACTTCTGGGAGATGGGCTGGCGCGCCGGCCAGCGTTAGCATTCGGCAATCGTCTGGCTCATAACCTGAAGGTCATAGGTTTAAATCCTATCCCCGCAACCATCTCAACTTGCGATCGGCCCGCCCCTCCGGCGGGCCTTTTGCTTTTAAGCGAAATCGCAAGGATTCCGGCCAGATCGCCCCGCACGTCGATCCGAAGCTCGCCGTCTCCTGGCGTCAGAATGATCTCCTTCACAAGCGATCGGGTCAGGTCGGCCGCAGTCATGCGCTTTTCCTCCGAATCCCCCTGAAGCGCTGCGTACAGCTCGTTGACCTGGACGCGATAGTGATGCGCCATGTTCGGGTGCAGGAGGGGTGGTGGCTCCTCCGCCTCCTGCAGGAACGTCTTTAGCTCCTTCTGGCGGCGTTCGAGCATGACCATCTTCTCGTTGAGGCGGTCGGCTGCTCCGCCTTTCAGGATCACGTTTAGGAGCGTATCGAGCTCGCGGTCGATTTTCTTGATCTCCGCCTCGGCCGCATCAATCGACGCTCGGCCTTCTATGCGGAGCCGGTTCATCTCGCGGGTGAACTCGTCGCAGAATTCCTTGAACAAGGCCGGGTCCATCAGATGATGACGCAACGCGTTTAGGACGCGGGCCTCGAGCTGGTCGCGCCGGATGTTCTTGCGATTGTCGCAGGTCCCCTTGTTGCGTGCCGTCGAGCACCCGATCAGATCGGCCGAGATCATCGAGTAGCCGACACGGCGCAACTTGGCATAGCGAAGCCTACGGCGTGGAGAGCTGATTACTGGCCCCGTGCGGGGCGACGTACCCCCGCTTATCTGCGCTGATCCTTGGTTCAGCCGGTGGCCTGACGCCATCAACCCGCAAGGGGTCGGACTACGCATAGCGTGCCGCCGCGCTGGCTTTGCCGACGCGGTGATCGTGGCCATCGGCCGAACACGTCGGGCGCCTGTCAGCGGGGGATGGTCCTCCGCTCGAAACAGGAGCCGGATCGATGTCCCTCAACGACGCTCACGCCTTCGCCTTCAGCCTCGCCACCACGCTGATGGCCGTCATCGTTATCTTCCGCGCCGGCGACGGCACGCTGTCGGTCACGCCCGCCAACGAATATGACGGCGACGCCTCGGAGATCGTCCATGAGGTCGATCCGTTCGCTCCATGACGGGAGCCTCGCCGGCGACGCGGAAACCCCTAGCGGTTTCCGCTCCCACGCGAGGCTGTCTTTTGCTATGCTTCGCATCGCGCCGCGGTGGTGGTGGAAGGCGCAACCGTCAGAAATTCTCTCACGGAGACACCACCATGATCTTCCTCGGCATTATTCTATCCGTTGCGGCGATCGGCTTCTTCTGCTGGCTCCTCTTCACGCTTGCCGTATTCGCGCTACCGTTCTTTGCTGGCGTCACCGCGGGCACCTGGGCCTATCATGCCGGCGTCGGCTGGCTTGGTGCGATCCTCATCGGCATCATCGGGGCCGCGTTGACGCTCGGCCTAACAAGAATCCTGCTTGGAACCGTCCGTCCCCTCTGGGCGCAACTGCTGATCGCGCTCGTTTTCGTCGCGCCGGCGGCCGTCGCGGGTTGCCACGCCACGCATGGCATCGTGAGACACACCGTGCCCTCGGAAATCTGGCAGCTCGTATTCTCCCTCACGCTCGCGCGGTACCGTGATCAAGGCGCGTGTTGTGCGCCATGGCGCTCGATCTGCTCCGCTGGGCACGCACCTCAACTATCTGCGCCGCGAGGGCGTCACTCGCGACGGGGAGAAAGCTCACCTCTTTGGGCCCGGCGGCGATGATGCCGATCCCAAAGCCTTCGCCGAACGGTGCCAGGATGACCGCCACCATTTCCGGTTCATCGTCTCGCCGGACGACGCTCTGGAGATGGCCGACCTCAAAACCTTCACCCGCGAACTGGTCGGCCAGATGGAGAAGGATCTGGACACCCGGCTCGATTGGGTTGCCGTTGATCACTGGAACACCGAGCATCCGCATGTACATCTGATCGTGCGCGGGTCGCGTGACGATGGCCAGGACCTCGTCATCTCGCGCGACTACATCAAGGAAGGCATGCGTGATCGCGCGCGCGACCTGATCACCCAGGAGTTGGGGCCGCGCACCGATCTCGACATCCGTCGCAGCCTCGAGCGTCAGGTCGACACCGAGCGCTGGACCCAGCTCGACCGCCAGCTTGTCCGGGATGGCCGCAACACCGGCGCCATCGATCTCGCCCGCGATCCGAACTCACAGCCCGATGAATATCACGCACTGAAGGTCGGGCGGCTGCGCAAGCTAGAAACGCTCGGCCTCGCGGAGCAGGTCGGTCCCGGCCAGTGGATGATCGACGACAAAGCCGAGGCGACGCTGCGCGAACTGGGCGAGCGCGGCGACATTATCAAGCGGATGCACCGTGCCCTGACCGAGCACGGCATCGAGCGGGGGTCGACGAACTATGTGCTGGCGGCAGAGAGCCTGGACATGCCGATCATCGGCCGGCTGGTCGATCGCGGCCTTGACGATGAGTTGAGAGGCACCGCCTATGCCGTGGTCGATGGCGTCGATGGCCGGACGCATCACATGAAGCTGCCCGACCTCGATGCGGCTGGCGACAGCGCGCCCGGCTCGATCGTCGAGCTGCGCAAGTTCGATGGCGCGCAGGGGCAGCGACGCGTGGCGATCGCTGTGCGTTCCGATCTCGACATCGACCAGCAGATCACAGCATCGGGTGCAACCTGGCTCGATCGCCAGAACATCGCCCGCGAACCAGCCGCGCTATCGGAGGGCGGGTTCGGCGCCGAGGTGCGGCAGGCGTTGGAGCGCCGCGCCGATCATCTGGTCGGACAGGGCTTCGGCGAGCGTAACGGCCAGCGCGTCACCTTCAGCCGCAATCTGATCGACACGCTGCGCCGGCGCGAGCTGGAGGCTCTCGGCGAGAAGCTTTCCGCCGAGACCGGCCAGCCGTTCAATCGTTCCGCGAGCGGCGAATATGTCGCCGGCTCCTACCGCCAGCGCTTCACGCTCGCCTCCGGCCGCTTCGCCATGATCGACGACGGTCTCGGCTTCCAGCTCGTGCCGTGGACGCCCTCCCTCGAAAAGCAACTCGGCCGCCACGTCTCCGGCGTCGCCCGCGATGACGGCGGCGTCGACTGGAGTTTTGGCCGCAAGCGGAGCCTCGGCCTCTGATCCCCTGCAGAAAGACGCATCGCCATGTCCGCTACAAAAATTCTCTGGGGCCAGATCCTCGCCGTCTTCGTCATCGTGTTGGTCACGACCTGGGGCGCCACCGAATGGGTTGCCTGGCGGCTCGCCTTCCAGCCCGAACTCGGCGCGCCGTGGTTCCGGCTGTTCGGATTTTCCTTCTATATGCCGCCCGCCTTCTTCTGGTGGTGGTATGGCTTCGACGCCTATGCGCCGTCGATCTTTGTCGAGGGCGCCTACATCGCGGCATCGGGCGGTTTCATCTCGATCGCGGTCGCGATCGGCTTGTCGGTCTGGCGGTCGCGCGAGGCCAAGAACATCGAGACCTATGGCTCGGCGCGGTGGGCCGGGAAAGAGGAAGTGGCGAGCGCTGGGCTGCTCGGCGCCGATGGCGTCGTGCTTGGCCGCTATGATCGCGATTACCTCCGCCATGACGGGCCGGAGCATGTGCTGTGCTTCGCGCCGACCCGTTCCGGCAAAGGCGTCGGCCTTGTCGTCCCCTCGCTGCTGACCTGGCCTGGCTCGGCGATCGTCCACGATATCAAAGGCGAAAACTGGACGCTGACGGCCGGCTTCCGCGCGAGGCATGGCCGCGTGCTGCTGTTCGATCCAACCAATGCCAAGTCGTCGGCCTACAATCCCTTGCTCGAGGTCCGCCGCGGCGAGTGGGAGGTGCGCGACGTCCAGAACATCGCCGACATTCTGGTTGATCCCGAAGGAAGTCTCGAAAAGCGCAACCATTGGGAAAAGACCAGCCACGCCCTGCTGGTCGGGGCGATCCTCCATGTTCTCTATGCGGAGGCCGATAAGACGCTCGCCGGTGTCGCCGCCTTCCTCTCCGATCCGAAGCGGCCGATCGAGGCGACGCTGGCGGCGATGATGAAGACGGCGCATCTTGGCGAGGCGGGTCCCCACCCCGTCATCGCCAGCGCTGCTCGCGAGCTACTCAACAAATCCGACAATGAACGTTCCGGTGTGCTGTCCACCGCCATGTCGTTCCTCGGCCTCTATCGTGACCCCGTGGTGGCTCAGGTGACGCGGCGTTGTGACTGGCGCATCACCGACGTCGTGCGCGACAAGTACCCGACGACGCTGTACCTCGTCGTGCCACCCTCCGACATCAACCGCACCAAGCCGCTGATCCGCCTGATCCTTAATCAAGTCGGCCGCCGGCTGACCGAGGATCTGCAGGCGAAGGCCAGCCGCCATCGGCTGCTACTCATGCTCGACGAGTTTCCGGCGCTCGGCCGTCTCGATTTCTTCGAGTCGGCGCTGGCCTTCATGGCGGGCTATGGGCTCAAGAGTTTCCTGATCGCCCAGAGCCTCAACCAGATCGAGAAAGCCTACGGCGCGAACAATTCGATCCTCGACAACTGCCATGTGCGCGTCAGTTTCGCGACGAACGACGAGCGGACGGCCAAGCGCGTGTCCGACGCGCTTGGCACCGCCACTGAGATGAAGGCGATGCGGAACTATGCCGGCCACCGGCTGTCGCCCTGGCTCGGGCACCTGATGGTCTCGCGTTCCGAAACCGCGCGCCAGTTGCTCACCCCCGGTGAGATCATGCAACTTCCGCCGACCGACGAGATTGTCATGGTCGCCGGTACGCCGCCGATCCGGGCAAAGAAGGCGCGCTACTACGAGGATGCTCGCTTCGAGGAACGCATCCTGACGCCGCCACCGCCCACGCAACCGAAACAAGGGCGCCCTGACGACTGGACCGCGCTGCCGATCCCGACGCGGCCCGAGATCGCCGAGGCAAAACTGGGAACGGAAACAGGTGACGAAGACCCGACCGAATCCGAGCGTCGCCAGCAGCCCGAACTGAGTCGCATTAAGCCTGTCGAGAAGAAAGCGCCGATCGAGAACGAGTTCGAGATCAGCCTTACCGACGACACCCAAGATGACGCGGTCCGCAACAGCCGGATGAACCGCCTCGTGCAGGGCGTTGCGCGGCAGGTATCGCTCGATCCCGGTGACGGCATGGAGCTGTGAGGTGATTGTGACGAAACCACCCAGGAAACAGCGCTTGTCGGTCTACCTCGATCCGGCCGTGATGCGCCGCCTCGCCGAACATGCTGCGCGGCGCGATCATTCCCGATCGCTAATTGCGGAGGCGGCCATCGAATCCTTCCTGTCGCCTGATGCTGCCGAGCGGCAGGAAGCCGCGATCACCAAGCGCCTCGACCAACTCGATCGCCGCATGACGCGGATGGAACGCGACGTCGGCATCTCCGTCGAGATGCTGGCCGTGTTCGTGCGGTTCTGGGTCGCCACAACACCGGCCTTACCGGAACCAGCCGCACAGGCCGCGCGCGCCAAGGCCGGCGAACGCTATGATCAATTCGTCGTCGCGCTCGGCCGTCGCCTGGCAAAAGGGCCGAAGCTGAGCCAGGAGATTTCCGACGACGTGCCGCCGAAACCCGATGAAAGTTAGTCGTGGATGGAGCGTGCGTTCGACTCGGGTCGATCGCTCCCTATCGCTCGCGATAGAGCACCAATTCCTCATGATAGAGCACGCCGTCGATCACGTCGCCGGTCGCGGTGAATCCGGTATCGTCGATATAGTCGATGTGGTTGCCCGTGACGGTGTAGCTGCCTTGATAGGCGCTCTTCTTGGTTCCGCGCGCTTCGTCATAGCGGCCGTTGGGCAACAGTTCTTGACGGATATGCCCGTCCTTCGTCACCCACATGCCGACATAATCATGGTCTGCCATCGTTGATCCCTTCTATCGGGGAGCGGCCGGAAGTTGCGCTGGCACAAGGCAGGTGAGCGACACGGCCGTCACTACATTAGGAAAAGCGGTCCGGAGACAGCAATTCTCTGCTTTTCAGGAAGGGCGAGTCGGCCCCGTGCCTGCGTTCAATGTGCGCTGGCGGTCGGACGGATGACGATCTCGCTGGTGTCGACATCGTCAGGCTGTTCGATCGCGAACCGCACCGCGCGCGCGATCGCGAACGGGCTGATCGAGATGGCGCGGTATGCCTTCATCCCCTCGCGGGCCGCGGCGTCGGAGATGGTCTCGGCCAGCTCGGATTCGACCACACCGGGGGAGATCACCGTCACCCTGAGCTTGTCATTCTCCTGGCGCAGACCGTCCGAAATCGCCCGGACCGCGAACTTGGTCGCGCAATAGACCGCCGCGGTCGGCGACACGCGATGGCCACCGATCGAAGCCATGTTGATGATCTGGCCCGAGCCGCGCGCCGTCATCGACGGCAGCACCGCGGCGATGCCATGAAGGACGCCACGGATGTTCACGTCGATCATCGCGTCCCATTCGTCGACCTTGAGCGAGGCCATCGGCGACAACGGCATGATGCCGGCATTGTTGACGATGACATCGACCCGGCCGAACTCGGCGATCGCCGCATCGACGAAGGATTGCATGTCCTCGCGTGAGGTCACGTCGAGCCGGCGGTAGCACGCGGTGTGACCTGCCTTCTCGAACTCGGCGACCAGCGTCTCAAGCCGATCGGTGCGCCGCGCGCCGAGTACGACGGTGTGGCCGGTTTCCGCCAAAAGGCGGGCTGTGGCCTCGCCGATGCCGCTACTGGCGCCGGTGATGAGTACGATCTTGGTCATCGTGATACTCCTTTGATGCGATGAAGTGAGCTCTGCCGTTCACGCCGGGTCGGAGATGCGGGTGAAGGCGCGCAGGTCGAGGTCGCCGGCAACGAGCGTCGGAATCTTCGCGACGAACCCCTGCATGTGCGGCAGCGCGAAATGTCGGCCGACCGCCAGGTCTCGTAGACCATCCAGAGATCCGCATCGTCGTTCGAGCGATGCACGTCGTAGGTGCCGCAGCCCGGTTCAGCGCGCGACGGCGCGACGAGCGCGAGCAGAGCGTGGCCGAGTGCGTCGGATTTGCCCGATTGAGCGCGGATGAAAGCGAGATTGGTATAGCTGCTCATGAGAAGTCTCCTTGGTGGGGTTTAGGTTTCTGGGGGGCAGGCGGAAAAATCGGTGGCGAGGCTGACATCCTCCCAGCGGCGGATGTCATCGTCGAAGCGGTCGAGTCGCGTGCGGGCGCGCTGCAGCGCATCGCTGCCGAGCAGCAGGTCGAGCGGCGGCTCGTCGGCATCGACAGCCTGAACGATCGCCTGTGCGGCCGCGGCGGGATTGCCGATCTGGCGACCGTCCTTGGCGAGCAGCGATGCGACCGTGCCGCCCGCCGCGTAATCGACGATCTCAGTCGCACTGCGCTTCGACGAGCGGTCGGACAGAAAATCGGTGCGGAACGATGCCGGCGACACGGTCGTCACCCAAATACCGAATGGCGCGACTTCCTGTGCCAGGCTCTGCGACAGCGCGCCGAGCGCGGCCTTGCTTGCCGAATAGACGCCCGAAGCTGCGCCCCGGCGCGATGCCGGCGACCGAGGAAATGTTGACGATATGCCCCGACCGTTGTGCGCGCATCATGGGCAGGACCGCGCGGATCATCGCGAGCGGTGCGAACACGTTGACGCGGAAGAGCTCGGTGGTCTCATCGTTCTGCGCCGCCTCAACCGGTCCGACCAGGCCGTAGCCGGCATTGTTGACGACGATATCGAGCCGGCCGTGGACGGCCGCCGCCCGTGCGGCGACATCGGCGACGGTCTCAAGTTGGCGCATGTCGAGCGCGAACATGGTGAGGTCGCCCGTGAGGTCGGCGGGCGCATTGCCGTCTCGGGTGGTGCCGATGACGGCGTCGCCCCGCGCCAGTGCGGCCTGAGCGATTGCGTGGCCGAGGCCACGCGCGATGCCGGTGATAAACCAGGTCTTTCGGGTCATGATGGTTCTCCCGCCAACGCGCCGTACCCGCATAAAAGTGCTCGCGCACACCGTCCGGCACAAGGAACTTAGCATCCTCCGGCCAGCCGCAGCTGCGCTTGGCCAAGCGGATCTCTTCAACTCCGAGCGGCTCGCCATGCGCGGCGCTGGTATCCTGCTTGTGCGGAGCGCCGTATCCGATATGGCTGTCGACGACGATCAGGGTTGGCACGTCGTTGGCGCTTCGGAAGGTCTCGATTGCCTGTGCTATCCGCTCGGTGTCATTGGCATCGCCAACTCGCTGCACGTTCCAGCCGTAGGCGAGAAAGCGCGCCGCGACGTCGTCGGTAAAGGCGAGATCTGTGTGACCTTCGATCGTGATGCGGTTGCTGTCGTAGATCCAGCAAAGGTTCCCGAGCATCAGATGACCCGCGAGGGAGGCGGCTTCGCTTGTGACGCCCTCCATCATGTCGCCGTCGCCGCATATCGCATAAACATCGTAGTCGAACACTGGAAAGCCCGGCCGGTTGAAGTGCTGCGCCAACCAGCGCTCGGCGATCGCCATGCCGACGCTCATCCCGCAGCCCTGACCCAAAGGACCGGTTGTCGCCTCAACGCCAGTGGTCAGGTGATATTCAGGGTGCCCCGGGCATTTGCTGTCGATCTCACGGAAGTGCTTGATGTCGTCAAGGGTGACCGCGAGTTCGCCGCGATGCACGTACTCGGCATTGACCTCCTTGACGCCAGCGAGATGCAGCATCGAATAAAGGAGCATCGAGGCGTGTCCGTTGGACAGCACGAATCGATCGCGATTCGGCCAGGTCGGACGAGTAGGATCGAAGCGCAGAAAGCGCTGCCAAAGGGTATAAACCACCGGTGCTAGTACCCGGAATCATAGATTCGTGAGACACAACCGTCATTGCGAGCGAAGCGAAGCAATCCATCTGCCTGCATATGCGGAGGCATGGATTGCTTCGTCGCTAACGCTCCTCGCAATGACGGCCGAATGCGACTCACACTTCAGCGATACTGAGTACTAGGGCCATCGGGGTGCCAGGATGACCGGATCCGGCCTGCTGCACGGCGTCCATGGACAGCGTGCGAATCGTATTGATACAGAGCTCGTCGATCGAGTGAGCGCCCGGCGCTGCCGTCGGTTTCTTGCTCAAGCTAATGTCCATACGGGTGTTCCGCGTTGTCGTGATTTGGCCCGTGACCCAGCCGCCGGACCGTCGTCTCGTCTGTGCTGTCGAGAGCGACAATTTGCCCGGTGCGATCTCGATCCATTCCCATCTAGAAAGTCGCGCCAAGCGCCGGCTGGGTTGGAGAAGCAGATCTGCACCGCAACAGCCAACCAAGACGGCCGAATGTTAGTTCCCTAAATCAGAACGAACTCGCTAGAAATTGGTTCATTACGAGCTTTGTCCTAGAGCGCCGCCGCCGCTCGGCCAAGCAAGAATGCGGGCTCATGCGCATCAGCCGATCGCTTTTGCTATCGAGCGCGCCTGACAATGGGACGTGAATCGCCAAGCTTGGTGAGCGCTGAAGCCTTGTGGAAGGCGATATGGTTAGTCTTGGGGGCTCTTGATCTCATGTTGCGGAATAGAACATGAATTCTAGCGATCGAGCTTGCTCTCCTCTGCCGCGCAATCAAACGGAACGATGAGCCCGGTTAGATGGCGATGAGGAAGATTTCATCGGTATTGCACTTTTGGCATTCAAAGGTGCGTAGATCGAAACCGGGTTTGTCCGGCTCGATGCAGGCCAACCTCATCGGCCTTCCGCATCCGGAACAGTTCAGAACTCCGATCTCCGCAACGCTAAAAAGTGGAGTTGGTTGAGTGGATAGCATGATACTCTCCTCGGATCAGGCGGGAGCGCTCTCCGTCACCGATCGTTGCCAGTGGTGGCCGGTGGTCGAACCAGCATACTCCTCGGGTTCCACCCACGCTGGTCAATATTGCTCGTGTTCAAAAACTGGCACTCTTTTCGACGCGACAATTAGGACGTCCTGCAGCGGCCCAAAAGCGAGAGCGATTCTCTTCCCTATTCGTGGGGGCTCGAGATGACCTCACGAGGCATCGCTGGTTCGGTTTGGATCCGGCGATATGCCTTGCGGCGCAGGCGTCCGAACAAGTTTTGATGGTTATGGAGTAGAAAACGCAGGACAGCGGGAATCCCGGAATGATATTGCAAGCTCCGCGCCAGAGCCCTCGAAATCCTGCAATCTCAAACTCCGATGAGAATAGCCATACGATCGCGAGACCCGAGGTCTCAAGATTGTAATATTGGCCGTCGAAAGTGCGCTTGCGGGCTCAGCTCCTGCAGTCAGACCGAAGAAAGTGTGTCCCTCCGAGCTCGGCAGTCGAGAAGCGGCCGGTGCAAGACTTCAAAGCCGAATTAGCGGTTAAACCAAGATCGTCGGATGGATCATGCCCATATCAACCGTTTCCGCTTTGAATGCCCCAACCGGTTTTGCAGGAGAGGCTCACACCAAATTTGAACAAAAAACCACCGGTTCAACGGCACTTCTCGCCCTTGGCATCGTCTACGGCGATCTTGGAACAAGTCCCCTCTATACGCTCCAGACAATCGCCCGCATCATGGGAGATCAATTTACGCCGGAGGCAGCGATCGGCTCGCTGTCCTTGATATTCTGGGCATTGATCATCACCATATCGGTCAAATACTGCCTGTTCGTGATGCGAGCCGACAATCACGGCGAAGGAGGCATTCTTGCGTTGATGACTCTGACCGGAGCACGTTGGTACGGCCGCGGACCTTCGCTGGTCATTGCGGGTCTATTTGGGGCGGCCCTCATTTACGGCGACGGCATTATCACCCCTGCTATTTCGGTCTTAAGTGCGGTGGAAGGCTTTAATGCCGCGACTGACATCTTCAAACCATACACGATGTCAATTGCGGTTTTTATCCTGATTTGCCTTTTCGCTATCCAAAGTCGAGGGACTGGAACGGTCGGTAAGGCGTTCGGGCCCAATCATGATGGTTTGGTTCGTGACAATGGGTGTGCTTGGCGTCCGCGGTATCGCGCGCCATCCGCAGGTATTGGAAGCGCTCAACCCGGTTCACGCTGCACGGCTTTTAGCTACGCATGGATCCATTGGGTTCACGGTTCTCGGTGGAATCTTTCTGGCACTCACGGGCGGCGAAGCTTTGTACGCGGATATGAGCCATATCGGTCGAAACCCCATCCACACTGCCTGGTATTGCATCGTACTTCCGGCCCTTGTCCTAAACTACGCTGGCCAAGTGGCAAATTTCATTGTCACGCCCGATCTGGAAGCAAATCCGTTTTTCAAGCTGGCGCCCGACTGGGCGATCTATCCCTTGGTTGCGCTCGCTACCTTGGCGACCATCATCGCAAGTCAGGCCATCATTACCGGGTCCTTTTCGATGACCAGGCAAGCGATGCAACTCGGATGGTTTCCAGGAGTTCGGATTAGCCAGACAATCGGCCGAAGAGTACGGACAGATCTACGTCCCCTTCGTCAACTGGACCATGATGTTTTTTACGGTTGCCCTGACCGTCGGATTTGGCAGTTCGGATCGGCTGGCGGGCGCTTACGGGACAGCGGTCTCCACGACCATGGTCCTAACCACGATGCTCCTCTCAGGTGATACTCCATCGGTGGCGCTGGTCGATTTATCAGGTCGTTGCCACCGCGGGGGTTCTGCTGGTTGTCGATTTGGCCTTCTTCTCGGCAAATCTGCTCAAGATTTTCGAAGGTGGTTGGATTCCGCTAATGTTCGGTACGCTGGTTTTCGTCATTATGACCACGTGGCATTCTGGTGTTGAGGCGGTGCATCGGCGAAACGCAGCGCGATCTCAAAAGCCAGGGGAGTTCTTCGCCGGTTTGCATCGCGACGGGATCGTGAGGGTTGCGGGCACCGCAGTGTTTCTAACCCGACTTGTCAAATCGATACCTCCGCTCATCGTAAACTATGTGAAGCAGGGGCGATCTCTCCAGAAGAATGTCATTGTCCTGACGGTGAGTTTTGAGAATGTCCCGCGAGTTCGATCGAATGATCGAGTCCGCATGGAGCGAATTGACGACAACTTTTGGCATGCAACCCTTCACTTTGGCTTTGTGGAGATCCCGGACATTCCGTCAGCACTCAGCGGTGCACAAGAATTAAGGTTGCCGGTCGTGGACCAGGCCACATACTACATTGAGCGCAACGACCTCATTAGTCGCCGGCATCGAAGTCCATGATCGCGTTGGCGCGTGGCGTTGTTTTCTTTATGTTTCGAAACTCCGCGCACGCCATCGACCGGTTCAAAATACCGGCCAGTACGTTGATCGAAATTGGTCGACGGATAGAGCTTTGAAATATCCGGCCGGTCTGATCCCCGTCAGATTCTGTTCTTCGACCCGCAGTTCGCGGGAACGACGATTTCGGCATGAAGCGGTAGCTCGAATTTCTGGCAAAACACATCCCGGAATCCAAAAAGGCCGAAAGTGTCCTGACGCTAGGCTACCCTGTCAGCGCGCCAAATCGTATTAACATCAGGTCAAATCATGCTTTGCTTAGGCGTGCAGTCCGAAGAAGCCTGCAACAATGACTATGACGACCACGACTCCGATGATGTAAAAAATGTTCATTGTACACTCCAATTGAGACATGCGCGACTTCGGTTGAAAGCACGATGCTCTAAATAGAAGACGCCTTGCGACGATATTAAGTTCCTCGCGCCGGCGAACCTATTGCGCCACGAAGAGAGAGCGTGGACTCGACAGCAAAAAAATGGCCGCAGAAGTCGTCTGCGGCCTGGTTTCTGTTCAGTGGGGTGTCTTACCAGCGATCGTTGCCGACGCCTACACCGATGCTCACGCCCGGGGCGCTGGAGCCAAAGCCGGGGCGCGGCTGGTCGTAATAATAGCCGCGCCGCTCGATGTACTCTTCGCGGGGGGCGTAGTTGTATGAATCGCTGTAGTCCCGCTGGATAACCACGCGCCGCGATCCACGGGATCGGTAGCAACGACCGGAGTCGTCGCAAACGAGGCGAACTTGTTCCACGCTCGGCTGATTCATGCCGAAATACGTGGCGTCGTTGCTAAGCACGCCGGCAGCCATGGCGCTGTTCGCGAACAGAACGCCCGTGCCAGCCAAGAGTGCAATGCTGATCTTTCTCATGGGTAACCTCCACCTGGTCGGTACCGTGACCGCCGAAAACCAATGTTGTTCGATCATCTTCGTTCCAATCATCCCGCTTCATCTGTCGAGGAACGGCGCGCGGCTATCGCACAAAATATTCGAAACTGAGCAGTATTGATCATGACTCTGAAACTGGGAACGTCAGACTAGCTCGGTTGCTCGCATTACGATGAGCGAGATCCGAGATGGAAGTCGCTGGCGACATTGTCGATCGACGCAATTCCACTTGCGTTATTTCGCAACATTTCCTCCCAACCCAAGATAGAAGCGGAACTATAGGCTGTTGGGGCCGTTCCACTCGATGGCCGACCTTCGTCGGCATGAATTCAGTTTGAATTGGAAAATCAGATGAGAATGACATTGATGGTTTCTGTGGCCGTTGCGGCCCTATTGGCCGCGACCGGGCTTGCGACGGCACAAGGCGTTAACCAAGGAGCCGCGAAGGAGTCTCCAACTGCTGCTTCGCCTAAAGGTGATACTGCAGCGCCGATGAATGCACCCGCAAAGGGAGCCGAGACCGTAACACCCGGCCCTGGGTCTAAGGAGGCAGTGCCTCAACACGCGCAGGGCAAGCCGGATGCAAAGACGACCGGCGACATGAAAGCCGATGGCAAGTCAAAGGCTTCGGACTCAACCACGCCGAATACCACTTCAAAGGAGATGAAGACTCCGACCGCCGAAACGAAGTCGCCTTCTGACAACAAGGCGGCTAGCGAGACGAAAGCCGACGGCAAAACGACCGGCAACGCCGCAACCTCGGCGACATCGGCGCCTCCCGCCGAAAAGCGCACACAGATAACCTCGGCGATCAAGCAGGAGAAAGTCGAGGAAGTGACAAATGTGAACTTCAATCTCTCGATCGGGACGGCTGTCCCAGCGGGTATCCGCTATCACCCGATGCCGCCACGTATCGTGGAAATCTATCCGGAATGGCGCGGATACGATTTCATCCTTGTGCACGGCAAGTACATCGTTCTTCGCCCACACACCCACGAGATCGTCTACATCATCGAAGGTTAGCGAATTCGCCGAACAAACGACAGACAATCCAGAGGGCGGCTTAAGAGCCGCCCGTATTTTCTGAACCAACTGCCGCGGGGTGAGCCCAATTGCCCTCTTCCGGAAGAGTACATGAAAGCGAGCAATATTGACCAGCGTAGATGGAACCCAAAGCGTATATTGCTTCATCACCGCCCCATCATTGGCAACGAGCGGTGACTGAGAGTGTCGCGCTCCCGCCTGGTCTTAAGGGGAGTATCATGCTGTCGATCCAAGCTAACCCAATTTTGGATGTTGCGGAGTTTGAAGCTCCAATCTGCTCGCGATGTGGCAAACCGATGAGATTGACCTGCATCGAGCCGGACCAACCGGGCTTCGATCTGCACACGTTTGAATGCGCACGGTGCAGCGCCGACGAAACCCTCCTCGTTGCCATTTAGGTGAGCTTCGTGCTTCCGCTTGATTGCGCCGCCTACAGAGCAGAGCAAGGCTCTCTCTCCATCGCTAGAATTCATGATTGCGATGCCGCAGCCCGCGGAAGCGATTGCGGCTGACCGCATGATGCCGCCGCCCCCGGCGCGCTCCGAGGCACTCAAAAAAAGGCAGACGTGCTTCGCTGCGACGCAGACAGCCGGGTTTGGTCTTCACCAAAACCGTAGACCCCGGAAGTAAGATCGCCTCAGATGGAACTCCCCAGTGCACGGAACATTCTTTCATTGCCGCGAAACGCGGCTACCTCAAGGAGAATACCAACATGAAACGTTTACTGCTGATCTGCTTCGCCGCCTGTGCGTTCGCGGCGGTGCCGATGCTTTCCGCATCGGCAATGCCGCGTGCAACACCGGATACGCTGGTTGCGGGCACCGATAGCGCCGTCATCCTCGCCAGGGGTGGTCATGGTCATGGAGGTGGCCATATGGGCCGCGGCGGTCGCGGACATCACTATGGTTGGTCGCGCGGGCGACATCGCGGTTGGCACTAATCCCGGATATCGCATATTCAAAGAGGCCGCCTCATGTGACGGCCTCTTAGTTTTATATCACGGAGCGATAAGGCAATCTGTCGAAGCTTTATTGCGGTCAGCCCCGGCAGGAATGAGTGGGCATAGCGCAACATATTGCGCCTTACCTGGACAAACTCCCCGATGCTGTGACGCTGCTCGAACGTCGGCACTCGGTGGACAGAAGGCATGATGCTCCCCCCGACATTAATGGGCGGGAGCGCTACCAAACTCTCAGTAACCGAAAAGCTGCCACGCACGGAGCGATGATAAGGCACTTTGTGCATTTTGGACCCCTTGCAGTGCTGGGCGCTGGTCAATATTGCTCAGTTTTTCGAATCTATTCCTCCGGTCACGTTTTTTACGCACAAGCATCTTCCGGACGAGCCTGGGTCGGCCAAAGCGGGTATGATTATCATCGAAGGCGATGACAGGCTCTCATTCGGAGGGAAAACCCATGGTTGCCGCCATACCGCCATCACAGCGCCCCTCCTTGCCGTCAATGCTGGATGTTGATCTGCCGGAGCCACAAGCCGCGGTGACGGAGGCTGCCGACGAGACGGAGATGCCGCTGCCTTCTGATCCGAAGACATTCTTTCTCGGCGGTTTGTTCGCGTTGGGTGTCTTTGCGGTGCTCTACTTGGCCAGCGCGATCATCCTTCCCGTCGTGCTGGCCTTCGTGTTGAACCTCCTTCTTCAACCCGCTGTCCGTCTTTTAGGACGCATGCATTTGCCCCGCGCTGTCGGAGCGCTCTTGACCGTCCTCCTGGTTATTGGAGCGCTGATAGGTCTTGTGGCAGCCTTATCAGTACCGGCCGCGACTTGGGCTGAGCGGCTGCCGGAAGGCATCCCGCGCCTGGAGGCGCACCTGCAGGTCATAAGAGGGCCAATCCAAGCACTCCAAAAGGTTATCGAACAGGCCGAGCAAGCTGCGGACGCACCCCCTGGTCGGGGCTCGATCGTTTCGGTTCGCCGCGATCTTGGCATAACGGGGGTACTTTTCGCAGGGACGCGCTCGGTACTCGATGGCCTGTTTACAACGGTTCTGGTGCTCTATTTTCTCTTGGTCGCGGGCGACATATTCCTTCGACGCATCGTAGAAATCCTGCCGACGTTCGGCAACAAGCGACAAGTCGTCGATATCTCTCAGCAGATCCAAGAGGATATATCGGGCTATCTCCTGACAATCACGGCCATGAATGCCGCAGTGGGTGTCACGACCGCGGCCGCGATGTATCTTTGCGGCCTGGGAGACCCTTTGCTGTGGGGGACCACAGCCTTCCTTCTCAACTACATTCCGATTTTGGGACCGCTTT
The DNA here is from genome assembly GCF_042258615.1 of Bradyrhizobium sp. Pha-3. Lineage (GTDB taxonomy): Bacteria > Pseudomonadota > Alphaproteobacteria > Rhizobiales > Xanthobacteraceae > Bradyrhizobium. The sequence continues at coordinate 3,151,104 of NZ_CP170152.1, forward strand.
TCGGGGTCTGCATCTTCGTGCTGGTCGGAATGCTGAGCTTCGAAAGCTTATGGTGGGCCCTGCTGCCGCCGGTGCTCTACTTCGGCATTCACCTCGTCGAGGGTGAAACAGTGACGCCAATGCTGCTGGCGCGACGCTTCACGCTGAACCCCGTGTTGATCATCCTGTCGCTGGTGTTCTGGTTCTGGATGTGGGGCGCACTCGGCGCGATCCTGGCCGTTCCCATGCTGGCTATCCTGAAGATCATTTCTGATAGGTTGCGCCCGTTAAAGGCCCTCGGGCACTTCCTCGAAGGCGAATAGCAGCATCGCTGCTGGCTTGCATGTCCCGTAGCAACGGAAACGTTCGTGACGGCTCGTCTTGCATCACATGCGGCCCCTGCGCCTGCCGAACGGAATGAAAGTCGGTTTCGGCGTATCATCATCTTGTAATTCATAAGGCTATATTTGAAGTTTGAGCCATGAATTCTTCCGAGACCGAGCTCAACAAATCGCCGCATAAACGTCGGAATATCTTGTTGCGGCTGCTCGGGCCTGGGCTGGTCACGGGGGCCGCCGACGACGATCCGTCCGGCATCGCGACATATTCCCAAGCCGGAGCGCAATTTGGGTATGGGCTGCTGTGGACGGTTTTTCTGACGACGCCGTTCATGATCGCGATCCAACTTGTCAGCGCTCAAATCGGCCGCGTGACGGGAAAAGGTATCATCGCCAACGTAAAAGACTTCGCCCCGCGGTGGCTGGTCATATCTCTCGTATCCATGCTGGTGACGGCCAATACGTTCAACATCGCGGCCGATCTCGCTGCAATGGGCGAAGCGCTCTCGCTCGTGATCGGCGGCCTCAATCACGAGCACGCGTTGATATTCGCGGCAACCTCGGTGCTGCTGCAGGTGTTTGTGCGGTACCGGCGTTATGCGCCCGCACTGAAGTTTCTCACCTTGGTGTTATTCCTTTACGTTGCCACCGCGTTCACCGTCCACATTCCGTGGGGCGAGGCGTTCGCGCGCGCAGTGTGGCCGGCTGCGGAGGTTAACCGCGATTATCTGCTCATGGTCGTGGCGGTGCTCGGAACGACCATCAGTCCCTACCTCTTCTCCTGGCAGGCATCCCAGGAGGTCGAGGAGATGAAACAAAATCGGCCACGGCGCCCGGTAAAGGAACGGCGTCCTTTAAGGGAGCTACTACGTGGCGGCGAATCCGAAACTGAGCGCATCGCGTTGGACACCAGCGTGGGCATGGCGTTTTCGAACATCATCGCTTTCTCTATTATTTTGACCACAGCAGCCGTGCTCAATGCCGGCGGCGTGACCAACATCCACAGCGCGGCCGAGGCGGCTGAAGCCCTGCGGCCACTTGCCGGTGATTTGACCTTCGTTTTGTTTGCGCTCGGGATTGTCGGCACAGGGCTGCTTGCGGTCCCGGTGCTCGCCGGCTCGGCTGCGTATTGCGTTTCCGAGGCGTTCGGCTGGCCCGCCACCCTAGAGGCGAAAGCGCCGGATGCCGTTGGGTTTTACAGCATCATCGCCGCCGCCACAGTGGTGGGACTCGCGCTCGGCTATACGCCAATCGATCCCATCCGAATGCTGATCTGGAGCGCCGTGCTCAACGGCATTGTTGCTGTTCCGATCATGGCGGTCATGATGGTGGTCGTTACGCGCCTTTCAGTGATGGGTCGTTTCAGCGCTCGGCCGACACTCACGTTCTTCGGATGGGCTGGCACAGCGCTAATGGCCGTTACTGTTGTGGCACTGTTCTGGTCCTCGATCGGCTGACCGCACTATCATCGCGAGTCAGGCAAATCTGTTGTAGTAGCGGGGAGCAGCCATGAAACGTGGACCGGTAATGGGCAAGGCCAGCTCCATTATGGGTGCGATCTCGTCGATCGGTTGCGCGAGCCTGGCCTGGCCTGGCCGGTCCGGCCCCCGTGCAATCGTCAGCCGAACCGCTGAATTGGTGCGCCGCGACGTGCAATGGAACTTTCAGGTTCCAATTGCGTTGACGGCGCATGAAACGGCAGCCGATCGAGGACGTTGTCGCTGAAAGCGGCAAGACGATCGACGCCCCACCACCAGAGATTCTCGAAACGGATCCAGGGCTGTCTCCGGAAGAAGCCGAGCAGATTCGCCGTGACTACTTGCTGAAGCGGTTCTGGATCAGCGCCAAGGGTTTTTGGGGAGTGGCTGGCGGCAGGCTGGCCTGGGTTCTCACCGGCGGATTGCTGGTGCTGATTTTCCTGCAGCTCTCTTTCCAGTTCGGCATCAACCTCTGGAACAGAGCGATCTTCGATGCCATCGAGAAGAGAGATGCAGCCGTCGCGCTGCGTCTTACAGGGGTATTCTTTCCGCTGGCAGTCGGCAGCGTTCTGCTTGGTGTAGTTCAGGTCTACACCCGCATGGGCATCCAGAGGCGATGGCGGGCCTGGCTGACCGGTTCGGTTATCTCTCGCTGGCTGAAGAACGGTCGCTACTACCAGCTCAACCTGGTCAGCGGCGATCATCAGAATCCGGAGTACCGCATTGCCGAGGACTTGCGCGTGGCGACCGACGCGCCGATAGACTTCGCCACCGGCGTCACGTCCGCGTTTCTGTCGGCAACGACATTCATCGTCGTACTCTGGACGATCGGCGGTGCGCTGACGCTGACAATTGCAGGCGCCACCGTGACGATTCCAGGCTTTCTCGTCGTCGCGGCAGTGCTGTATGCGGCGATCGCGAGCGGCTCGATGGTCGTCATCGGGCGAAATTTCGTGGCCATTTCGGAACGCAAGAATCAGGCTGAAGCCGAGTACCGTTACGCCTTGATGCGTGTGCGCGAGAACGGTGAGAGCATTGCGCTTCTGGGCGGTGAAGAAGAGGAGCGCTCCGGCATCGACAGTTCGCTCGGCGGAGTTCTGCAGCAATGGGCGCTGCTGTGCGGCCAGCACATGCGCACCACCATCGTCTCACAGGGATCGAGCCTGATTGCCCCCGTCATTCCAATATTGCTGTGCGCGCCTAAGTTTCTCGAAGGCAGCATGACGCTAGGCCAGGTGATGCAGGCGGCATCGGCGTTCACCATCGTGCAAGGCGCATTCGGCTGGCTGGTGGACAATTATCCCCGCCTGGCAGAATGGAATGCAGGAGCCCGCCGCGTTGCATCGCTGATGATGTCCCTCGATGGGCTTGAGCGTGCCGAAACTGGCGACAGCCTCAATCGGATCAAGCGCGGCGACACCGAGGGCAATACAATGCTTCGTTTGAATGATCTGTCAGTCACACTTGATGATGGCACCGCCGTGGTTGGCGAGACGGAAATTCTGATCGAACCTGGCGAGCGGGTTCTGGTGGCAGGCGAGTCCGGGACTGGCAAGAGCACATTGGTGCGCGCCATTGCAGGACTTTGGCCATGGGGTGGCGGCAGCGTCGATTTCCATGCGGATCGCCGTTTGTTCATGTTGCCTCAAAAACCCTATGTGCCGTCGGGCACGCTGCGTCGCGCTGCCGCTTATCCCGCGGCCGCCGAAGATTGGAGCATCGAGCAGATCGGGGAAGCGCTCGACAAGGTGGGGCTGGGTCATCTGAAGGAGCGCATCGAAGTGGAGGCTCCCTGGGACCAGACGTTGTCGGGCGGCGAAAAGCAGCGGCTTGCCTTCGCGCGGCTCTTTCTTCATCGCCCGGATATCATCGTGCTTGATGAGGCGACGTCTGCGCTCGATGATCGGAGTCAGGACAAGCTGATGGAGCTGCTTAACGAGGAACTAAAGGACGCGACCGTCGTCAGCGTTGCCCATCGCGCCGAACTGGAGGCGTTCCACAGCCGCAAGATCACCCTTGAGCGCCGCAAGGGCGGGGCGAGATTTGTCAGCGACATTGATCTGATTCCGCTTGATAGCCGCAGGCGCTTAGTGGGACGCTGGTTGCGCAAACGCAAGACGCCTCCGCTGCCGCCTCGGCAGGTGGCTTGAAGCCCGCACCCCAAATTGTTCCGGAAGAGGACATCCGACCGAGCAGACGCCGAAACGCCGCGCGTTCGTTCGGAGACCTAGAGCTGGCGGATTGCTGTCTGTCGACAGCAATCGGTCTGAGATCGTGGCCCACCTCGCTGTCGTGATCCCCATTCAAATACTGCGGTCTTGTCCCGATCGCGATGATCACGGTCGCGGACGCGCAGTCGCGATCCCTGTCACGACCGCCGATCGCCAATCGTACGCCAACAGGGTCAGCACCAGCCCCGACCTCTTCTGCCCGGCGGGCATTGCATTGCAACTCCAGCTGCGGCGGGATTACTGCGGCATACTCAATCACCGCGTGCTCCTATCACTGCTAGGCTCTGCGACCGCTGCCTGGTTGGATTTGGAACCGGTTGGGCCCCTTCTCGTTGAAATATTCCGAGCACGAGCTCGACCATCTTCGAAATTACCGGTTTCAGTGAAGCGATCTGCTAATGAAGCCAAAATAGGTCCGATCGGGACTTCTAATCCGCAGCTGCTTTCGTCGTCTACCGGTGCATCCCTCATGATTGACGACCTTTGGTACAAGAACGGCGTGTTCTATTGCCTATCCGTCGGGACTTATATGGATGCCAACGGCGACGGGATCGGCGACTTCAAAGGGCTGCTGCGACGTCTCGACTATCTGCACGGACTCGGTGTGACCGCGATCTGGCTGATGCCATTCCAGCCGTCGCCAGGCAGAGACGACGGTTACGACATCTCCGACTATTATGGTGTCAATCCGCGATACGGCACGCTCGGCGACTTCGTGGAATTCACTCACGGCTGCCTGCAACGAGGCATTCGCGTCATTATCGATCTCGTCGTCAATCACACCTCGGACGCCCATCCGTGGTTTCTCGACGCTCGAAGCTCACCGGATTCGCAACACCGCGATTGGTACGTCTGGGCTAACAAGAGGCCCGCCAGCGCCAGCAAGGGAATGGTTTTTCCCGGCGTGCAGAAGTCGACATGGACGCGTGACAAGGAAGCCAGGGCCTGGTTCTTTCATCGCTTCTACGATTTCCAGCCCGATCTCAACACGTCGAACCCATACGTCCAGGCCGAAATCCTCAAGATCATGGGCTTTTGGATTCAGCTCGGCGTGTCCGGCTTCCGGATGGATGCCGTCCCCTTCGTGATATCAACCAAAGGCGCGAAGGTCAGGACGCCGGTCGAACAGTACGACATGCTTCGCTCCCTGCGTGAGTTTCTGCAATGGCGGCAAGGCAACGCTATCATTCTTGCTGAGGCCAACGTCCTACCCGAAACCGATATGGAATACTTCGGCAAGGATGGCGATCGCATGCACATGATGTTCAATTTCCACGTCAACCAGAATTTGTTCTATGCAATGGCGTCCGCCGACGCCCGTCCGCTGGCAAAGGCCCTCAAGGCTACAAAGCCGCGACCAGCTTCAGCCCAATGGGGGCTATTCCTGCGTAATCACGATGAACTCGATCTTGGCCGGCTCACCAAGGTGCAACAGGCCGTGGTCTTCAAAAACTTTGGGCCCGACAAGAACATGCAGTTGTACGACCGGGGCATCCGGCGGCGCCTCGCGCCGATGCTCGGAGGTGATCGCCGACGTCTCGAACTCGCCTACAGCCTGCTATGCACGCTCCCGGGGACCCCGGTGATCCGCTATGGCGATGAAATCGGGATGGGCGACAATCTTGATCTGCCAGAGCGCAACTGCGCCCGAACGCCGATGCAGTGGTCGACCGAACCACACGCCGGCTTCACCGAAAGCGACAAGCCCTGCTCACCCGTTATCGATGAAGGCCCTTACGGGTACGAGCAGATCAACGTTGCCAAGCAGCGCCGGGATCCCAACTCGATGCTGAACTGGACCGAGCGCATTATCCGGATGCGCAAGGAAGTGCCGGAAATCGGCTGGGGTGACTTCCGTGTGATCGCGACGCGAGATCCAGCCATTCTGGCTATTCGCTACGATTGGCGAAATAACTCGGTGCTGTTCGTGCACAATCTCGACGAAACGCCGCGCGAGGCTTCACTCTCGGTTGGACTTTCCGGTAACGATGGAAAACACCTGATCAATCTACTGTCGGAAGACCACAGCGAAGCCAATGATCGAGGTGAACACATTTTGATGCTCGAGGCCTTCGGCTATCGTTGGTACCGCGTTGGCGGACTGGACTATCTGCTGAAGCGAACCGACATCGACGGTGTGAACGCCAATCATCCCGAATAACGCACGATGACCTCAGCCAAATCTCGCGTCTGAAATTGCAGCACAAGATAGTTGCTTTCTCGGAACGATACGGAGAAATCATCCTTACCTATCAGAGGCTCGAGCCATCCCGAGGCAATCCAATGAACATTCTACCCGTCGATCGCGCGCTGAGCAAATACGGTACTCTGGCAGACCGTTCCGAGACAAAAGGCGCCCGCGAAGGGCTTTCCAAGCATTTGATGAAGATGTACGCCGAGGGCGAAAGAGACGAGCACCGATTGACAGTGCACGGGCTGTCGTACCTTCGCAAGCTCGACCAGGAAATCGACTCCAGAAGCTAACCGTCTAATCGTCGGCGATGCGCACCACCTGGCCCTTCAGGGCTGCTCGCTGCCTTTGCAAGGAACTCCGTCGCGTCATTCTTGCCTTCGCGGCGCGGGCAGGCGGCCCTTTCGGGCTGCCCTTACCGCAATGGCGCCTACTGACAGAGGTGTCGGCGACCGTCTTCGCCACGGAACCAAGCTCCCGGCTGACAAACGAAGCCATTGCGCTTGGCATATCCATTATCGTAGCCGTAGCCGTTATCGTAGGCATATGAATCCCGGAACGGTGCTGTCGCAATAGCGGCGGCTGTTCCGACTGCGAACCCGGCTATGCCGGCGGCGGCATCAACAGGTCCTCGGTCGCGATAACCATCGTGGCCTCTGTAATACACTTGCTGGGCCATTGCTGGCGCGACCATAACGGTTGAAAGCACTGCAGCGGCGGCAAGAAGTTTTAGCTTTGTCATTGGATTTATCCTCTGGAGTTGTGTGAAGCCAACAACCCGCACGAAGAGACGTTCCGCTGTTAAGCGGCAATGGCCTCAAACAGACGTCAACGCACCTTGCAGCCGCGCTCTGTCAGATAGTCGGTTGCTCTCTGAACGCGGGCGCCACGATGGGCGCGATTGTTTCCGAACCGCATCGCGCGCTTGAACTAGGGTGTGAGCGAAATTGCTCACACCCCCGCCACGTCAATTGGGGGGTTGCACGCTTGTCGGGAACAATACGTTGAAGGCGCCGTTGATGCCTTGTACACGGCAAATATGCCTATCTCTATCAACGGAGAATTCCCATGGAAATGATCCTGATCGTCGTTTTGATAGTCCTCTTGTTAGGTGGCGGCGGATACTGGGGTCGCAGTCGCGGTCATTGGTGACAAACTTGACCCTTTCCTGCTCTTTGTCGCATCATCGACTGCTGACCTAACCCCGGCGACACACCGCGAACACTGCGCCACGATCATAAGCCCACATTGAACATGCTCTGATCGAAGTTCGACCGAACAATCCGGTGCGCGCGTGGCGACCCGATGTGACCAGTTTGCGGCCAACTGACCGGCCTTCCTCAAACTCGCATCGATCCGACTTTAGTTGCCCTCGGTTAGATCGATTGCGTGGACGACGGCTGCAGTCATCAATCTCAGCGTTCTTCGTCACCCCCGCTCCCGGCCTTAACGCGCGTGGTCGCGTGAGGGGCGGCCTCGGACCCACCAGCGCCGTCCTAGACTCGCGCAGGGGCCATTGAGCGCGCTGAGCATGCCGGGGATTTCTAAACCGGCGCTCGCAGCCCGGAAGATATCCACATCATCGATTTGGTCTCGCTGACGACCTTATCGACGTGATCGCAATTGACGCCCTGAAACGTGCGCATCTCGAATCCGATCCGAGAGGACTTGATGTGCGTCAGGATCATTGGACCCAAACATTTGGGACAGGTATGGGGCTGAATTGCTATGCGGCTTGCGTCGAACAAGACTGCCAAGGATGGCATGATGGCTCACCTAAACTCAGGCGGGAGCGTTACAGAACTCTCAGTCACCGATTAGATGCCGTGATTGGACGGTGATAGAGTCACCATGGGACCATTGCTGTCGCGGCGCTGGTCCATTTTGCTCACTTTCGAACAGTTATGACGAACTAGGGCCCTGGGAAAGCACAACGCCACCAAGCCCCAGAATGCTTGGTCGCGTTGGATTAGGTCCCGACAGTGCAATCCCCCGGTGATTACCAAAACATCCGATTTGTACCGCGATCGTTCCTTCAAAATCGCTCACTTTCAAACTAGGCTATGCTATTTTCAAACGAGGACACTGCGTTCGGAAACAGGCCAGTACCCACCGTCCGGTGCCGTCCTAGTTAGGACCCCCGCAATTTGAAAATGGGACAGTGAGCAAAAGTGAGCAGCGCGCCGCTGTTCGATGTGGTCGGCTGCAACGAAAGCCGCAGCCATGCTGTGGTTGCCCTCAAGACCTAGGCGGCGCTGGGGCCGTTTGAGGTCGATTTCCCATGCATCGCGACAGTTTCCTGATACTCGATCATCTCGTCAGCGCAGTGGAGCAGCGAGTGTGGGACGGTAAGAACCTGAAGCCACACCACATTTGCCAGCCGTTTCTGTGCGCGCAGGAACATAGACCGACCTTGTCGATTAGCTCTCCGGGACTTCAGCCCAGGGAGTGTGCACCATGGAGAACAATCGAATTGCCGGCTCGGCGAAGGATTTCGCCGGTAGGCTCGAGGGCGCCGTAGGCGATATCGCCAGCGACGCAAAGACCGAGGCAGCGGGCCGTATCCGCGAGGCGACAAGCACCGCGCAGAATCTATACAGCCAAGCCAAGGATGCAGCGCGCGAAGCTTCGGATGCCACCGTCAACTACGCGAAAGACGCTTATGAGAACCGCGGCGATACGATCCGTGACGGCTCACAAGCAACTGCGAAGAAGGTGCAGGACAATCCGCTCGGATCGATTTTGGTCGCGGGCGGGATCGGCTTTGCGTTGGCGCTATTGCTGACGCGCACCCCGCGCCGCCCGCTGCAGCGCGGGCGATAACGGCCAAGACGGTGATATCGGAACCGTTCACGCCCCTTGATTGATTGGTTGCTTGTTGGAGATCAAGTCGTGAGTGATGACATCCCGCTGGCCCCTTTCGCCCACGAAGGCTCGGATCCCGTTCCAGAACCGAAATCCCCCATCGCGGAAGTCTCCGAAGCCGTGAAAGGGACGGTTCACCGGGTTAGCGGCGCGATACAAGCGGGTCGAAAGCCAGGGATGCCGTTGAGCATCTTGAGTAACATCGTGCGCGAAGCGCCTCTTGGTTCGCTGCTAATCGCATTCCTGTTAGGAGTGGCCGTCGCCCGCCGCCGGTGATGGTTTGAGGGCGCGGCCGGGGTGAACAGATCTGCTGATGGCTCGGCGGATCTAGTGTCCCGAGTCACAAGTTCGCAATCGTAGATTCGCATTAGGTTCGCGTCGCTGTGCCAAGGCTGGAGGCAGCAGCAGTGACGGAGGATCTGATGGCGGTCCGGCAACTTGCCTGCCTGACATTGAGTGATGAAGAGCGCGCCGAACTGAAGGCGCTGACGACGCGGCGGAAGACGGCGCAGGCGCTGGCTCTGAGAGCTCGGATCGTGCTGACCTGCGCGGAAGGCGGTCAAAACAAGGAAGTGGCGGCCAAGCTGGGCTTGGGCCGGTCAACGGTAGGCAAGTGGCGGCGGCGCTTTGTGGAGCGGCGCGTGGACGGGCTGCATGACGAGCCCCGCTCCGGGGCGCCACGTACAGTTGACGATGTCCGCATCGAAGCCATGATCGTGAGGACGTTGGAGAGTTGCCCCGAGAACGCCACCCATTGGAGTTCCCGCGGCATGGCGAAGGCCAGCGGCCTGTCGGTGTCGACGGTGCAACGCATCTGGCGGGCCTTCGGGCTCCAGCCGCACCGGATGGAGACGTTCAAGCTCTCGACCGATCCAAACTTCGTGGCCAAAGTGCGCGACGTCGTGGGCCTTTACGTCTCGCCGCCGGAGCACGCCATCGTTCTATGTGTGGATGAGAAATCCCAAATCCAGGCACTGGACCGCAGTCAGCCGATGCTGCCGATGCGTCCCGGCCAGCCGGCCCGAAGGAGCCATGACTACACAAGGCACGGCACAACATCGCTGTTCGCCGCCCTCGACATTGCCAGTGGACGGGTGATCGGCAAGTGCTACGGACGCCATCGTGCTGCCGAGTTCCGCAAGTTCCTCGACGAGATCGAGGCTGCCGTGCCGCGCGACCTCGACGTCCATTTGATCATGGACAATTACGCCACGCACAAGACGCCATTGATCCGAAGATGGCTCGCCAAGCGGCCCCGGTGGCACGTGCACCTGACGCCGACCAGTTCGTCATGGCTCAACCAGGTCGAGCGCTTCTTCGCACTCCTGACCGACAAGAAGATCAGACGCGGCATCTATCGAAGCGTTGCCGCCCTCCGGGCAGACATCGCTTCCTTCATCGACCGGCACAACGCCGATCCCAAGCCGTTCCGCTGGACTAAGTCCGCCGATGACATCCTGGCCTCCATGGAACGCTTCTGCCGGTACAACGCTCCGCCAAATCCAGATTCGATATCGCGAACTTCTGGTCCACGACACTAGTAGCCTTTGCGCGTTGATGTCGACGATGGACATGCAAAGCACTTGTCGGGTCCCGGCCCGCGATGTTCGAGAAGGGGCGCCGTGAGCGGACATTGCCATGATCAACCCGGGTCGGTCTGGCCCGTTATCGAGGAATGCAAGTTGCTGCAAACAGGCAGCACGTGCTACTCGGCGCTGCTCACCAGCTTGATGCGCGGCTCAGCCGCATGCATCAGGGTGCGATACGCCGCAAGATAGTCAAGCGCCATGCGGCGCGCGGTGAAACGTGCCTCGAACCGCTTTCGGACCGCGCTGCGATCCAGCTGTGCAAGGCGGCCGACTGCCGCGACAGCGCCGATCTCATCATCGACGACGAAACCGGTCAGGCCTTCATCGATGATTTCGGCGACAGAACCTCGGTCGTACGCGATCACGGGCGTGCCGCACGCCATGGCCTCGATCATCACAAGACCGAAGGGCTCCGGCCAATCGATCGGCAACAACAGGGCGATCGCACCACTGAGAAAATCCGACTTCTCGTGATCGCCGATCTCGCCGATATATTCGATCAGCGAGTGGCGCAGTAGCGGCCGAATGATTTCGTCGTAATACTCCTGATCGCCGCGATCGACCTTGGCGGCGATCTTCAGGGGAATACCGCATCGTATGGCTATCTTGATGGCTTGGTCGACGCCTTTCTCCGGCGCGATGCGACCGAGCACCGCGAGATAGCTCGGCGAGATGGATCGCGGCGTCAGCAGCTTTTCCGGAACTCCGTGGTGGATTGTGCGGATCCAGCTTGCCTGCGGCACGGGGCGTCGCTGTGCGGTTGAAATCGAGATCACCGGAACCGAGGAGAACGTGGTGAAAACTGGCTGAAGTTCGGGCAGATCGAGGCGGCCGTGCAACGTGGTCAGGAATGGTGTCGGCTGCCGGGAGAACAGCGAGAACGGATAGTAGTCCAAATGAAAGTGCAGAACATCAAACGCTTCATCGTCGCATTTCTGTCGCACCCTCTCCAGCATCATCATGTGCAAAGCGTTGGGATCGCGTACTGATCCATCGAGGCGCAGGGCTTTCGGCCAGGTTGCGTCCAGTTTTGCGGAAGTGCTGGAATCGCCGCTTGCGAATAGCGTTACATCGTGTCCAAGTGCGACCAGTTCCTCCGTGAGCCAGTGCACCACTCGCTCAGTGCCGCCATAAAGCTTAGGCGGTACCGCCTCCGTGAGCGGGGCTATCTGCGCGATGCGCATCCACTGGTCTCCTACTAGGATTTCCGGAAAAAACGATCAGACATAAAAATGTCGGCGACCCGCCGCCAGGGGCGCTTCGTTTCGGATCAAGCGGCAGCGTTAGAACTCTCGCAGTCACCGGTAGATGCCTCGATGGGCCGGTGATATTCGAGCATGTCGTTTCGGGTCGCGACTCGCTGGTCAATATTGCTCACTTTCGAAGATTTTGAGCTGCCACGAATTGAGACGGAAACACATCGTCGAGGAACGCCTAAGCGTGTCCAACATTGGCTCAGCAGGATGTGAGGCCGCTCATCGGCTTGCGCCTTTTCCCGCCGAGCCGTCAGCGCCGCAAGACTAACCGGTTCCGCCCTTGGAGGACGTCGCTATTCGACGCCTCTCCGTCTATCCCGCGAGCATCAAAGAAAAGCCCCGCCGCGGCGCTGGGAGCGCCGGGGGCGGGGTGGATTTTGACAAGGAATCGAGCGGATTTAGTTATACTTGAATTGCGGCATTGCCTTTAGCTGATCCTTGGTAGCATTTAACGTCGCATGATCTGGATACCACTGCTCGTTACCGGCTCGTACTTGCTTGGTATTGGTCGTCGTAGTGGTAGCCGTCGTGCCAGTCGTGGTTTTCTCGGTCGTCGTAGTCGGCGCGCTACTTGCGCCGGTGCTACGAACGGCCTCGTTCACCCACCTAAGCTTGTCGAAGCCAACTGCAACGTAGTGCTCACCCATACCGAGAAAGCCGCCAACCCCTAAAACGACGTGATCGATCTTGCCGGACTGATCGACAATCAGCTCTTCAATGTCACCAATTTTTTCATTGGCATCGTTGTAAACATCGAGACCAATGAGCTTGGTAGATCGCCACTGGCCATCCTTGTGCATCATGGCGGTAGTAGCTTTGTCAGTCGTAGTCGTCGTTGTGGTCTGCGCCGAGGCGACGCCTGTTATCAACGCCGTGCCGAGCAATGCGGCGACGAAAAATCTCGTAATCATTGTGTCCTCCAACACTGTTATCCAACCAACGCGCTGGCTCAATTGATGAGGTCACCCTGGAACGACCGCCATCTGGACGCTGTTCCATTTTGCTCACTTCTGAAAATTATCGAATTAAACCAGTGAGCAGAATTGAACAGCGGCGGCGAGACGGAGGTGATCGGCTGTAGCTGAACGTCGCGGGCCGGTGGCGGTCAACTTTTTGAGACGACGAAACACAAGCGGCCTCCCCGAAGGAAGGCCGCTTGTGTCTCGCAATTATTGATTAGTCGCGGTCGATGACAACCGGACGACGGTCGTGGTCTCTGTCTCTGTCGTGGTCACGGTCCTTCCTGATAATAACCGTTTCGTCACGATCTCGGCGGTCCCGATCTCGAAAGTGTTCACGGTCACGATCGCGATCACGGTCACCATGACCTTCGCCCACCGTCACGCCATGAGGACCCACACCGATTCCGACTTCGTCCGCTCCAGCAGGGATTGCGGTGCAAATACCCACCACGGCGGCTACTGCTACTACGTACTTGATCATTGCGTGCTCCTATGAATGGGAAACTCTGGAGCCAATGCCTTGCGACGACGAATGTTCCGATTAGCGCAAACGCAGTGCGGTCGCTCGCTCAATGGGCGATGCTTTTCAGCAAGAGCACGCCTTATGAAATGTGGTCCTGTACAAAATTGATCACCTTTCGCCACCGTTGCGCCGGCAAATTGCAGCTTGCGGAAACGGCTCCGGATCACGGATTTGTTCGCATGCTGCAAACGCGTCGCCCTACTTGCATTCCCTCGTTGATCGTTTTCTCATCAGCGGTTGCGGCGCGCCTGAACTCCGAGGCCATCATGCGAACACACAAAGATCGCGCAATGAACAGCGGGAACCCTCGTTTTGGAGCAACCATTGACGACGCGCACCGTTGGTTCGGCGTTAGACAAACCAAGGAAAACTCAAAAATGTCGAATTTCAAACCAGAGCGGCTCAAATCAGTACGTCGCGCACCAACATAATGGCAAGGAACAAGGCGATACCGGGACCACGTCGGCCGACATCTTCTCCGGCGGCTTTCAGCGGATTGCCGCTGCTTATGGTAACTGACCGAGAGCTTGCGCTCGTGCCTGTTACAGGGAGCACCATGTCTAATCTGAATCCGCTCTTCCAAGATCTGTCGTTCGATCCAGAGGCGGTCGCTGCCGTGAACCAGGCATACGATCTGGCATGTCAAACGCTTCAGAATATCGGTCAGCTAGAAGTAGATCGCGAAATCATTGCCAGAGGAGTGTTGCAGGCTGCAGAGAGCGGCGAGAGGGACGCCAACAAACTATGCGAGCGGGCTATCCATGGGTTGACCGCATTCGACTATCGGCAGCATGGTATCTAGAACAACCATCGGACCAACTGGTTCAGGTTCGAAGAAACATCGGCAAATTGGAGGCCAATTAGAGAAAGCCCCACTAACCAGCGGGGCTTCCTTATTGCCGAGAGGGACACATGCTTATTGATAGATCGCTCATCGAGCACCGGGCCGTTAGACTTTGCTAGTTGAATCGTCCCGCTCTATCTCGGGCTTTTCATGCAAGACGGCATTCAAAAGCGAATTATGAACTTCTATCTTTCCATTGTAGCTGATGAGTCCGAGTTTTCGGAATTTGTTCATGAAGTAGCTCACCCGGGATCGGGTCGTTCCGATCATCTCAGCCAACGTTTCCTGGCTGATATCCAATAGAATTGGCTGAGGTATGCCTTCCTTTCCGAAGTGCGCGAGCAGAAGGAGAAGGCGGGCGAGCCGCTTCTCGCTCGAATTAAAAAGCTGATCGATCAAATCCTCTTCAACTCGGCTGTTCCGGGTCAAGAGATACGCCATGAACAGCTCGGAAAATTTCGGCTCCGTATGAAGGGTGGCGATCATTGCCTCTTTGGTGATGGAGGTGATCACGCATTCTTCCATCGCGGTTGTGGTCGCGATGCGCAATGGATGGCCATTGAGGCAGCCCTCGCCGAAGAACTGGCCCGGTTCTAGAATTCCGACGACCGCTTCCTTGCCTTGCTCGGATAGGACAGTGAGCTTGACCCGACCTCTTTGAATGTAAAAAACCGTATCTGCCACGTCTCCCTGCTGGAAGACGCGTTGATTCTTCTCCAGATTCAGGATCGCTTTGCCGGCCCCTACCTTGGCGAGAAAGGCTTTGGGATCGAACTCGTTGTTGGCTGGCTTCCCCACTGGAGCCTCCTTTGCTCCGATGAACGAGCGCGCCCCGCATTATAGGGGTTCCAACGCCGAAATGAAGCCGCGACTTACGTAGCAAGGGGATTTGACCGGCTAGAGGGAGTCCTTCTGCAGGGGGAACAGGAGTCCCTCGTGGCCCAGACGTGGCCGCACGTTCGACTGCCCCAAGTGCGTTCATGTCGAGGAAAACCGCTGGGCCCTCTATTCGCACCCGCGCCTCTTTCTCCCGCTGTAAGCCAAAAGCTCCTGAGTAGCCAGGCGGTAAGGTTCAGCTCCCGCCCAAGTGTGCGGACATTCGCAATCCGCGCGATAAGGTCCGAAAGGGGCCGAGGCTGTGTGAGAACCCTCTTTGGACTGATGGGCGAGATGCCCCCACGTCGGATGGTGGCTCGCTGGGCAACCAATGAGTCGCCAGGATGTTCTGAGGTGCCAGAACAGCCCCTTAGGTCTGCATCGCCGCCAAGAGTGGTCCGCAGCCCCGAATCGCTATTGCGCGTTTGATGTTGTAGGCGAGCACATTGAGCGCCATCTCGGTTGCTACCTTGTGTCGTCCTCGCATCAGGAAGTGCGTCGAACCCATCCAGTCCTTTATGGTCCCGAACGGATGCTCCACGGTCTGCCGGCGCAAAGTCATCTTGTTGGGGTCTTGATCGAGCCGCTGAACCTTCTCCAGCGCAGCCTCGTGCTCCCACCGAGAGATACGTCGTTGAGGGCCAGTCGTGCACTGAGCATTCAGCGCGCAGCTCTGGCAAGCGTTCGTCCAGTAACGGCGCAGCATCTTGCCATCTTCCTGGTTGGTGAAGCGATACGTCAGCCGTTCGCCAGCAGGACAGCGATAGATGTCCTCCGCCGCAACATAGATGAAGTCTTGCTTGCCAAAACGGCCGGCGGCTTTGGCACCTGAGGTCAGCGGTTTTGGCAATGTGACCGTGATGCCAGCCTCCTCGCAGGCACGAAGCTCTTCACCATCGTAGTAGCCGCGATCAGCAACGGCATCGATCGTCTCGACAACCATCTCGTCACGCGCCTGCCTGGCCATGTTCGCGAGCTGGTGCCGATCGCTGCCCACGTTGGTCACCTCGTGGGCCACAATGAGATGATGCTGCGTATCAACTGCAATCTGTACGTTGTAGCCGACAATGCCGGTGTCCTTGCCACTTGTGGCCATCGAGCGGGCGTCGGGATCAGAGAGCGAGATCTGCTTGTCCTCGCTCTTCATCATCTCCGTGTTGATCGCGTTGAGTCGAACGATCTCGTCCTTGAGCTTCTCGATCTTGCCCTTCAATCGCTCAACCTCCGCCTCTGGCACCGCATCGCCGTGCCGATCGGCGGTTTCAAGCTGAGAGAGATAGCGGGTGATGCTCTCATCGATCCGCTCAAAACGCCTCTTCATCTTGGCCTCGGTGAAGTTCTTGTCCCGTGCGTTGACAGCCTTGAACTTTGATCCATCAATGGCAACGCTCGCTTCACTGAACAGTTCAAGCTTGCGGCACACTGCCACGAACTCGCGACAGACCTCACGAATGGCCTTGCCATTGTCCTTGCGGAAGTCCGCAATGGCCTTGAAGTCCGGCGCTAGCTGCCCGGTCAGCCAGATTATCTCGATATTACGCTGGCATTCCCGCTCCAGGCGCCGGCTCGACGGAATCCGATTAAGATAGCCGTAGATGTAGAGCTTGAGCATAGTGCCGGGGTGATAGCTGGGTCGGCCGGTGTCGAGTGGCTGGACACCGACGAACCCGAGCTTGTCGAGACTGAGACCGTCGACAAACACGTCGACCGCTCGCACCGGGTTATCCTCGCTCACATAGTCATCGAGCAATGCCGGAAACAGCGTGGTCTGCCCGCGATCCAAACCTTCGACAAAGCGCTTCATCTGATGCCCCGCAAAGTCGGGGAAATCCTATCGCGCGAATCACTCTAAACAGAACGTTTTCACACAGCCTGGGCCAGGAGGCGACTGGCATCTCATCTGTGAATGAGAAAGGCCACTGTTGTCGTTCAAGTGCAAGCCTCCGCGCTGACGAAAACATCGAACACCTCGTAAGCCTGTTGCGGCGTCTTTCCTTCCTTGAATGCGTTTGCGAAACTGAAGATCGCATCCGCTAGAAGGAATTCATCCGGGACAGGAAACAGGGTGCGAAGTTCGGCGAGCCAGCTCGCGTAGGAGGGCGGGTTGAACTTACCCAATGTGTAGTTATCGCTGAATGAGGTGCGCATTTAGGTCGGAGCCTTCAGGCCGGGCGATGCAAGCCACTCGCTGATGTGAGAGGCAGTCTCAATTTGCCGCGCTCTCCGGATCAACCTCTCACGCTCAATTCCTGGCGGAGTACCCCTCGCTTGCTTGCGAAGTCGCTCCGCCTCATCGGTAAGGCGGTTGTATAGAGGTTCGGCTTGGGGCTGGTAACGGCGTCGCTGCATGCCGCTGCTCCTCTGTTTGAAGAAGGCGGGAGCGCATGGTGGCGTTCTCATCACCGATGCCGAGAGATGCGCGGTGGTTATGCCAGCTTGGGGCTTCTGGAACCCTCCCGCTGTTCCTTTTTGAACACTTCTGAAGAATTAACGAACCGGGAGGCGATGGTTCACTCGACAAACCGATGCTCAACACCAGTCGATGCCCAACAAAGGGGCGCTCCAACAATCACTGGAACCGTGTCCGACGGCGACGCCGTTGCGTTCAAGCCACGCGTCGTTTGCTTGCTGCGTCCCATCCGACCAGGCTGATAACGACGCGATCGCGACCCTCATGCTTGGCGTCGTAGAGGGCGAGGTCCGCAGCTCGAATGAGGTCGCGTGACGTGCGCTCGTCGCCAGGGACGAGACTGGCCAATCCGATGCTGACGGTCGGCAACTCGTGCTGAGACTCGCGAGCGGTCACCAGCATCGCGCGTAACTGTTCAGCAAGCTCCAGCGCGCCGGCCTTGCCGACGCCGGGCAGCAACACGGAAAACTCTTCACCGCCATAGCGCGCGCCGAGGTCGGATGCGCGCTTGGCGCTCGTTGCGATGCACCGCCCCACGATAGCAAGCACCGCGTCGCCGGCCGGATCGCCGACCTCCTGAAGTCGCTGATGGAACGGCAAGCCACCAAGAGCGCCTCCACCGATCAGAGGCTGCTCGATCTGCAGCGGGAGCTTAGTGATGCGGAAGACGGCTGAAGCGGCTTTATCGCTCGATCGAGGACGGTATCGTCGAACTCGGCGACATCCTGCGAGAACGTACCACCGCCCTCAAATCGCAGCGGGAACGCGCTTGAACAGCGCTGGACCGTGCCCGCGCCCAACGCGGTACCGCAGCCGCCATTGATGCCGGAAAGATCGACGCGTTCGCGCAGATGATGAACGAAAAGCTCGACACCGCGGACACCAACACCCGGAAGGGTTACATCCATTCAATCATCGGCGCTATCGAAGGCGACGACAAGGCCATCCGGGTCGTCGGCAGCAAGGATATCCTCCAGGCTGCTATCGCCGGCAAACAGACCGAGAACGGAAATGTTCGTGGTTTTGTACGCAAATGGCGCGCCGTCGCAGACGAGGATGAAACTGTATCTACGCTGCTACCCTCCTACGGTGGAATTCGAATCCTTCGCGGTCCGCCGGCGCAGCGACGACGCGTGACGCCGGGGCTCTCAACACTCCCTTTCATCCTCGTTTGCCTCCGGCATCCCCGACCATCGCGTCGCCGTTCTCCTGTATTTGCGCGCTACACTACTACTCCGATAAATCCTTGTTGAATCGCCTCGCAATCCGGCTCTTTTAATCGACCCCGCATGGGGAGCGTCTGTCTGTCCCCGTTTGCAACGAGGGCAGGGTGGGGTCTTTGCATCACAATTCTGTAGGTTTGGCGCGCGGTGCGCGCATGCTGCGTACGGCGCTCGGTCCCGCGATTGCCCGGTTTCTGGAAGACGCGGGCGTCGTCGAAGTGATGCTCAACCCCGATGGACGGATCTGGATCGACAGGCTTTCCGAGGGGTTGGTCGACACGGGCGAGCGATTGTCGGCGGCAGACGGCGAGCGCATCGTCCGCCTGGTCGCGCACCATGTTGGCGCCGAAGTTCACGCTGGCGCCCCGCGCGTCTCCGCCGAGTTGCCCAGCACGGGTGAACGATTCGAGGGCTTGCTGCCGCCCGTCGTCATGGCAGCGACCTTCGCGATCCGCAAGCCCGCCGTCGCGGTCTTCACGCTCGACGATTATGTCACTGCCGGAATCATGTCGGCGGCACAGGCCGACACGCTCCGCCAGAACGTCGCCGCGCGCGCCAATATTCTCGTGGCGGGCGGGACATCTACCGGCAAGACCACGTTGACCAACGCGCTGTTGGCCGAGGTCGCCAAGACCGCCGATCGTGTCGTCATCATCGAGGATACGCGCGAACTACAATGTGCGGCGCCGAACCTCGTGGCGATGCGCACGAAGGATGGCGTTGCCACGCTCTCCGACCTCGTCCGCTCCTCGTTGCGGCTGCGTCCCGATCGCATTCCGGTCGGTGAGGTGCGGGGTGCCGAGGCGTTAGAGCTCCTGAAGGCCTGGGGAACAGGACACCCCGGCGGCGTCGGGACGATCCACGCCGGCAGCGCTATCGGCGCGTTGCGCCGTCTCGAACAACTCATCCAGGAAGCGGTCGTCACAGTCCCGCGCGCTCTGATCGCCGAGACCATCGACCTCGTGGCGGTCCTCGTGGGTCGCGGCTCTGCCCGCCGTCTCGCCGAACTCGCTCGCGTTGAGGGGCTGCGCGCCGACGGTGACTACCGCGTCATCCCAGCCGTCATAACCCAGACAGGAGACCCCGCATGATCTACAGCTTATCCACTCTGCGTCGCAGGATCGCGATCGTGGCGCCCGCCGCCGCGCTCAGCGTCCTGTTGTCGCCTGCCGCCCATGCCTCCGGCTCGTCCATGCCGTGGGAGCAGCCGCTTCAGCAGATCCTCCAGTCGATCGAGGGTCCGGTCTCCAAGATCATCGCCGTCATCATTATTATCACGACCGGTTTGACGCTGGCCTTTGGTGACATGTCCGGCGGCTTCCGCCGCCTGATCCAGATCGTGTTCGGCCTTTCGATCGCCTTCGCAGCATCGAGCTTCTTCCTGTCCTTCTTCTCCTTCAGCGGCGGAGCGCTCGTCTAATGGCGGGTGCGATCGAACAGGGCGTCGAGACGCCAGGCTATGCCGTTCCGGTCCATCGGGCGCTGACTGAGCCGATCCTGCTTGGCGGTGCGCCAAGAGCGGTCGCCATCATGAACGGAACGTTGGCTGGGGCGATCGGCCTCGGTCTTCGCCTTTGGCTTATTGGTGTCGCCATCTGGGCAATCGGCCACTTCGCTTCCGTTTGGGCCGCCAAGCGCGATCCGCTCTTTGTCGATGTGGTGCGCCAGCATTTGCGCATTCCGACGCATCTGTCCGTCTGAGCGAGGCCACGCACATATGATGAGCCTCGCCGAATATCGCAATCGTAATAGCCGGCTTGCCGATTTCCTGCCTTGGGCGGCGCTGGTCAGCCCCGGTATCGTACTGAACAAGGACGGCAGCTTTCAGCGCACCGCGTGCTTTCGTGGGCCAGATCTCGATAGCGCCGTACCCGCCGAACTGGTTGCCGTCGCCGGACGCCTCAACAACGCCTTCCGCAGATTGGGGAGCGGATGGGCCATCTTCGTAGAGTCGGTGCGTCATGCTTCGAACCGCTATCCCGACAGCCGGTTTCCGGATGCCGCCTCGGCGCTCGTTGATGCGGAACGCAAGGCGGATTTCGAGGAGATCGGCGCGCATTATGAGTCGAGTTATTTCCTGAGCTTCACCTACCTGCCGCCCGCCGAGGACGCGGCCCGGGCCGAAGGTTGGCTCTATGAGGGAAGGGCGGCGCAGGGCGCAGATCCCAAAGAAGCGCTACACGGTTTCGTGAATCGAACCGGCCGCATCCTTCAGCTCATCGAGGCCTTCATGCCGGAATGCCGCTGGCTCGATGACGCCGAGACGTTGACCTACCTGCACAACTCTATCTCGACCAACCGGCAACGGGTGCGTGTCCCAGAGACGCCGATGTATCTGGACGCGCTGCTTGCGGATCAACCGCTGACCGGTGGGCTGGAGCCGAGATTGGGCGCGTCGCATCTGCGCGTCCTCACCATCACCGGCTTTCCGACCGTGACGACGCCCGGCCTGCTCGATGAGCTGAACCGGTTGGCCTTTCCGTATCGTTGGTCCACGCGCGCCATCCTGCTCGATAAGACCGACGCAACAAAGCTGCTGACGAAAATCCGCCGCCAATGGTTCGCCAAGCGCAAGTCCATCGCCGCCATCCTGAAGGAGGTGATGACCAATGAACCATCCGCCCTCGTAGATACCGATGCGGCGAACAAGGCGACGGACGCCGATCTCGCGCTCCAGGAACTCGGGCAAGACTATGCCGGCACCGCCTATGTCACTGCCACGGTGACGGTGTGGGACATCGATGCCCGTGCCGCCGACGAAAAGCTTCGCCTGGTCGAGAAGGTCATCCAGGGGCGCGACTTCACCGCGATGGCCGAATCCATCAACGCCGTGGACGCCTGGCTCGGCAGCCTGCCGGGCCATGTCTATGCCAATGTCCGGCAACCGCCGGTCTCCACCCTCAATCTCGCCCATATGATCCCGCTTTCGGCGGTGTGGGCGGGCGAGGTGCGCAACGAGCATCTCGGCGCACCACCTTTGCTGTTTGGCAAGACCGAAGGCTCAACCCCGTTCCGGCTGTCTATCCATGTCGGCGACGTCGGTCACACCCTGGTCGTCGGCCCGACCGGCGCGGGCAAATCGGTGTTGCTGGCATTGATGGCTTTGCAGTTCCGGCGCTATGAGCGATCGCAGGTCTTTGCCTTTGATTTCGGCGGCTCGATCAGGGCCGCAGCGCTCGGCATGGGAGGTGATTGGCACGATCTTGGTGGGGATCTCAGCGATGGAGCGACTGAGAGCGTCAGCCTTCAACCGCTCGCTCGCATTTACGATGTTCCCGAGCGCGCTTGGGTCGCTGACTGGATTATTGCAATCCTGACGCGCGAGGGCATGGCGATCACGCCCGAGGTGAAGGAGCATATTTGGACGGCGCTGACCTCGCTGGCGTCTGCGCCGCTCGAGGAGCGCACGATCACCGGCCTGGTCGTGCTGCTTCAATCGAACGATCTCAAGCAGGCGTTGCGACCGTACTGTGTCGGCGGCCCCTATGGGCGACTGCTCGACGCCGAACGGGAGCATCTCGGATCTGCTACCGTCCAGGCGTTCGAGATCGAAGGCCTGGTCGGCACGGGCGCAGCTCCCGCTGTCCTGTCCTATCTCTTCCATCGCATCGGCGATCGGCTTGACGGACGACCGACGTTACTCATTATCGATGAAGGTTGGCTTGCGCTGGACGACGACGGTTTCGCCGGCCAACTCCGCGAATGGTTGAAGACGCTGCGCAAGAAGAACGCCAGCGTCATCTTCGCCACCCAATCGCTCTCCGACATCGACAATTCGGCGATCGCGCCCGCGATCATCGAGAGCTGTCCGACCCGGCTTCTCCTGCCAAACGAACGCGCGATCGAGCCACAGATCACGACGATCTATCGCCGCTTCGGTCTCAACGACCGCCAGATCGAGATCATCGCGCGCGCGATGCCCAAGCGGGACTACTACTGTCAGTCGCGACGCGGCAATCGCCTGTTCGAGCTTGGGTTGTCGGATGTGGCGCTGGCGCTGTGCGCGGCCTCGTCGCGAACCGACCAGGCCGCGATCGCAAACCTCCTCGCCGAGCACGGCCGTGACGGCTTCCTCGCCGCCTGGCTGCGCCGTCGCGACGCCGGCTGGGCCGCCGACCTCATTCCCAACCTCACCAACCTGGAGACGTCCTCATGATCATCCGTCGCTCGCGCACGGCGTTGTTCGCCACATCCCTGCTTGTCATCCCTGCTGTGCTGCCGCCGATGCTGGCGGCTCCGGCTCTCGCCATGATCGTCTTCGATCCGTCGAACTATGCTCAAAATGTGCTGACGGCGGCGCGCGCGCTTCAGCAAGTCACCAACCAGATCACCAGCCTGCAAAATCAGGCGCAGATGCTCATCAATCAGGGGCGCAATCTCACAAGCCTGCCTTACTCCTCGCTCCAGCAGCTCCAGCAATCGATCACTCGGACCCAGCAACTTCTGGCCCAAGCACAGGGTATCGCCCTCAATGTCCAGCAGATAGATGGCGCGTTTCAAACCACGTACGGCAAAATCCCGATGACGGCGTCGAGCCAAAAACTCGTCATTGATGCGCAGACGCGCTGGCAGAACAGCGTCAGTGGCCTCCAGGACGCGATGCGGGTGCAGGCTAACGTCGTCGATAATCTCGACACAAACCGCACGCAGACCTCCGCACTCGTTGGCCAGAGCCAGGGCGCCGTGGGCGCGCTACAGGCGACGCAGGCCGGCAACCAACTTCTCGCCCTTCAGGCTCAGCAGCTCGCCGACATCACCGCCGTCCTCGCCGCTAACGGCCGCGCCGAGGCGCTATTGCAAGCCGAGCGCGCGACGGCGGTGGATCAGGGCCGAGTCCAGCGTCAGACCTTCCTCACGCCAGGTGCCGGCTATCAGCCGGGCAATGTCCAGATGTTCCACGGGAATTGAGGGGCGGGCGGTGGACAAGAAAGCCTTCGCTCGGCTCGGTGCCGTCGTGTTCGTGGCGCTCGCGATAACAACGACGATGATCGACATGGCCCGTCAAGACGGTCGTCTGGACGCATTTGTCGTGCCGACTCACTCCGTCACGACGCCTGATGTACTCGACGCCGAATTGCTCCGTTGTTCGGAAATCGGCGAGGCCGGCGCGCGTGATCCCGCCTGTCTGAAGGCATGGGCCGAGAACCGCCGTCGTTTCCTCGGTCAGGCCACCGTGTCCCCCATATCTCCGTCGGCCACAACACCGGGTGGCGCGATCGCAAAAGGGGAGCATGCCGGGCGATCAGGCTCAACCGGACATGCCGATTGAACCCGCACGGCCGGAGGCTCGCTGACATGGGCGGCACAAGCGTTATCGATCAGTTCCTCAGCACCTTCACAACGTACATCGATAGCGGGTTTGGCTTGCTCAAGCCCGAGGTGGCCTTCATTGCCTCCACGTTGATCGTGATCGACGTCACGCTTGCGGCTTTGTTCTGGTCGTGGGGCGGGGATGACGACATCATGGCGCGCCTGGTCAAGAAGACTCTGTTCGTTGGTGTCTTCGCCTATCTGATCGGCAACTGGAACAACCTCGCTCAGATCGTCTTTAATTCCTTCTCGGGGCTTGGCCTGAAAGCGGGCGGCTCGAGTCTGTCGGCCGCCGATTTCCTCCATCCCGGCCGTATCGCGCAAGTCGGGCTCGACGCCGGTCGACCGCTGCTCACCTCCATCTCCGGCCTGATGGGCTACGTCTCCTTCTTCGAGAACTTCATCCAGATCGCGGTGTTGCTCTTCGCCTGGGTGATGGTCCTGCTCGCCTTCTTCATTCTGGCTGTGCAACTGTTCGTGACGCTCATCGAGTTCAAGCTGAGTACGCTCGCCGGCTTCGTCCTCATTCCCTTTGGCCTGTTCGGCAAATCCGCCTTCATGGCTGAGCGGGTTCTCGGCAATGTCATCTCGTCGGGCATCAAGGTCATGGTCCTGGCCGTGATCGTCGGGATCGGCTCAACGCTGTTCTCGCAGTTCACCACCGCGAGCGGCACGCAACCGACCATCGATGACGCCATGGCGATCGTGCTGGCCGCGTTGTCGTTGCTCGGCCTCGGTATCTTCGGACCGGGCATCGCCAATGGCCTCGTCTCCGGCGGGCCGCAGCTTGGGGCGGGTGCGGCGATCGGAACCGGGCTTGCCGCCGGCGGAGTTGCCGCAGCCGGCATGGCTATGGTCGGTGCCGCGGCGTCGGGCGGTGCAGCTCTGGCTGGCGGTGTCGCCGCCGCGGCGCGTGGCGGGGCCACGCTCGCCGGTGGCGCTTCCACCGCCTACAGCCTCGGCGCAGGTGGCCAGTCGGGCGTTTCCGGCGTCGCCCCGGGTGTCGGGAGTGTCGCCAACGAAGGCTCACGGGGGGCGTCTCCATTGAAGCGGGCGGCAAGTGGCGCCGCTGACGGTCCTAAGCCTAGCGATCAGTCCGGCGCCCGCGCATCACCCGAGACAGCCGGCGGATCGTCCTCTGCTGACGCAGTCAGCGGAAATGCCGCTGCCGCTGAGACCTTATCTACGACGACATCATCTTCCTCCGCTGCCGACGGCCCACCAGCCTGGGCCAAGCGCATGAAGCGCTCTCAAGCCATGTCGCACGGCGTTCAGACTGCGGCCCACGCCGTCCGCTCCGGTGATGGGCACGGCAGCGGCTCCTCCATCAATCTTTCGGAAGGCGATTGAAGATGTTCAAGCGACCATCGGCTCATTATGGCAAGGCCCCTCAGTTCGAGACGCCATACCAACGCGCCGCGCAAGTTTGGGACGATCGTATCGGCTCTGCCCGCGTGCAAGCCCGCAACTGGCGGTTCATGGCCTTCGGCTCGCTGTTGCTCTCCGCCAGCCTATCCGCCGCGCTGGTTTGGAAGTCGATGAGCGGTTCGATCGTGCCTTGGGTGGTGCAGGTCGATCGGCTCGGCCAGGCGCAGGCCATCGCGCCCGCTGTGGCCGACTATCAGCCCAACGACCCTCAGATCGCATTCTACCTGGCGCATTTCATTGAGCAGGTGCGTTCGATTCCGGTCGACCCGATCATCGTGCGGCAGAACTGGCTCCGCGCGTACGATTTCACCACGCAGGGCGGGGCGCTGGCGCTCAACGACTATGCTCGCGCCAACGATCCATTCGCCAAGATCGGCAAGCAGCAGATTGCCATTGAGGTGTCGTCAGTCATCAGGGCGTCGCCCAGCTCATTCCGTGTCGCCTGGATCGAACGCCGTTATCAGGACGGAAGCCTCGCCGATACCGCCCGCTGGTCCGCCATCGTGACCGTCGTTGTGCAGCAGCCGCGCGACGCCGACACGCTGAAGAAAAATCCCCTCGGAATCTACATCAACGCCATCAACTGGTCGAAGGAGCTTGGTCAATGACGTCCGCCTTCCGCAAAGCCGCCCCCTGGAGTGCAGGACGTCCGGCTTTCTTCATCCGTACAATCCCGGCTTTCCGTAAATCCGGTTTACCGCTTTTCCTTCTCTGCACGTCTGCGCTTGCTGGTTGCGCAGTGAAGCCGCCAGAGATCTCATACGACGAGGGCGCGATGCCGGCGGTGCAGACCGCCGACCCGCCAGCGCCTGTTAGAGTGGTCGAACTGCCGAAGCCTCTGCCGCTTCCCGGCCAGTTAAAGCCGGTCGGCAGGAACGGCAAGCGTGCGCCGGAGGCTGCAGACCCAGCCATGCGCGTCAATCAGGCGAATGCCGCCGCCCGCGTTCAGCCCGTTCGCAACGGTTTCATCAATTCCATGCAGGTCTATCCCTTCGTCGATGGCGCGCTCTATCAGGTCTACGCCTCACCGGGGCAGATCACCGACATCGCGCTCCAGCCCGGCGAACAACTTGTCGGCTCCGGTCCGGTTGCTGCCGGCGACACCGTCCGCTGGATCATCGGCGACACCGAGAGTGGGGGCGGTGCGGGCAAGCAGGTCCATATTCTCGTTAAGCCGACGCGGCCCGAGTTGCTCAGCAATCTCGTCATCAACTCCGATCGTCGCACCTATCATCTGGAGCTGCGCTCGACCGAGAAGACCTACATGGCCTCGGTCTCATGGCAATATCCGCAGGACCAGCTGATCGCGCTTCGCCAACAGAACGCGGCCGCGCAGGCGGTTCAGCCGATTTCGACAGGCGTCGATCTTTCCCGTGTGAATTTCCGCTACGAGGTCATAGGTGACGGCGCGCCATGGCGACCGCTGCGCGCATTCGATGATGGTCAGCAAGTGTTCATCGAGTTTCCGCGCGGCATCGGCCAGGGCGAGATGCCGCCGCTCTTCATCGTTGGCCCCGAGGGTGACACTTCTGAACTCGTGAATTACCGAGTGCGCGGCAATTACATGATCGTCGACCGGCTGTTTGCCGCGGCCGAACTCCGGTTTGGCGCGGAGAAGGATCAGAAGCGCGTTCGCATTTCCCGCACGGATGGCATGAGAAGCGGTCCGTTCTCATGGCTGCAAGGCCTCGGGCAGTCATTGCAAGCAACACCTGTCAGCGGTGAAAGCGGAGGGCAATCATCGTGAGGCGTGAATTCGATCCCGAGAAGGAAGAGTGGCGAGAGCCGCCGAACGGAGCCCGGCCTGAGCCTCCGGGTAGGGATGGCGCCCGGTCACCGACTGGCGAGGCTGTCGCGTCCATGCGGCTGCGCTCTGACCCGCCGCGTGTGACGCGCCTGTCGCGCAAGGTCTTGGCAGGACTGGGCCTTGCCGCGGGTCTCGGTGTTGGCGGTGCGCTGATCTATGCGCTCCAGAGCCGTAACAGCGCCTATCAGAGCCAGGAACTCTATTCCACCGACAACCGGACAACCCCGGATGGGCTTGCCGGTCTGCCGAAGGATTATATCGGCGTCCCAAAACTTGGCCCGCCGCTTCCCGGCGATCTCGGGCGCCCGATCCTCAACGCGCAGGATTCAGGCAAGTCCGTGCCCACGCCGCCCATCGCCATGCCAAGCGCTGAATCCTTGGGCCGAAGCCAGGAGGAACAACGCCGGGCTCAGGAGCTGGAGGCTGCGCGCACCGCGCGTCTGTTCGCGTCCGCGGAGGCGAGCTCGGCAAACAATAACAATGTGTCTGCCGCCCAGCCCACGACAACTGCGTCCACGCCACAAACCAACCTGGCCAGCCTTGGCCTTGCGCCGCAGCCGGCGACGCCCTCAGCACAGGACCGGCAGCTTGCCTTCCTCAATCAAGTGCCGGATAAGCGCACCGTGTCTCCCGATCGCGTCGCCACGCCCGCCTCCGCCAATGTTCTGCAAGCCGGCGCTATTATCGCGGCAGCGCTCATCACTGGCATTCGCTCCGATCTCCCAGGCCAGATCACCGCGCAGGTGACGGAGAACATCTACGATAGTCCCACGGGCAAGATCCTGCTCATCCCGCAGGGTACCCGCGTCATCGGCCAGTATGACAACGGGGTCGGCTTCGGTCAGCGCCGCGTGCTGCTCGTTTGGAATCGGTTGATATTCCCGAACGGACGGTCCGTCGTTCTTGAACGCCAACCGGGGACTGACTCCCAAGGCTATGCCGGCCTTGAGGATGGCGTTGATTACCATTGGGGCGAATTGTTCAAGGCCGCCTTGCTCTCTACCATCCTCAGTGTCGGCTCCGAGGCCGGCTATTCGGGCAATGAGAGCGACATCGCCCGTGCGCTTCAACAAGGGACCTCGAACAGCACCAGCCAGATCGGCCAGCAGATCGTCGGCCGCCAACTCAACATCGCGCCGACGCTGACGATCCGGCCAGGCTTCCCAGTCCGGGTCATCGTGACCCGTGATCTCGTGCTCGAACCCTACGGAGGCTGACATGGCAAAGCTGAAACTTGGTCCGATCGCCGACGACAAGCCGGTCAAAGTCACGGTGGAGTTGCCTGCAACGCTCCATCGGGATCTAACTGTGTACGCCGAAATCTTGGCACGGGAGAACGGACAGTCCGCGGCCGATCCTGTGAAACTGATCGTCCCCATGCTCGCGAGATTCATCGTAACCGATCGCGGATTCGCAAAAGCCCGGCGTGTGACTACTGCGTCATGACCTTGGCCGCGACGCTCGCAATGTCTTTGATCCCGCTAATGTCCGGGCAACGCTCAGTAGCCTCCTGGCGGCCGGATTGTCGTTGTTCGTCGACCACACGGCGCTGAACGGCAGGATCTCATCGCGGATTGGCCGATAGGCGATACCGGGAAGCTGCATTGCCGTCGTGGCCTCGCTTGCCACCGTCAGGCCACGGCCGACGGACACTGACGCAAGAAGACTGTCCCTGCCGATGAATTGCCGCCTGATCTCAGGATGGCGACCAAGCTCGGCGAGCCGCTGCACCAGATAGTCATGAATCTCTTGGCCGGGCGCCGCGTCGCTGACCATGAACTTCTGGCCCGCGAGATCAATCCAATCGATCTGGACCTTGGCGGACAGCGGATGTTCACACGGCAACACCACGAACACCCGTTCCGACCAAAACTGTTCCGTATCGCAGCCCGGCCAATGTGTCGTTCCAGTGATGAACGCCACGTCGAGCCGGAGTTGGCGGATAGCCGCAATATGTTCCGATGGGTTACCTTCGATAAGTTCGACATCGACACTGGGATGCAGTTTCGCGAAGGTATTGAAAAGCGTCGGGAGAAAGCCAGATGCGATCGACGAAAAGATTCCGATTTTTACCCTCCCCTCGTCGCTCCGGCCGATCGCGGCGGCGCTGCCCACACCTTCATGCACATGCCTAAGCGCGCGCTTGGCCCGGTGCAGGAAGCGTTCGCCGGCGAGGGTTAGTTGGACGCCGCCATTGTATCGTTGGAAGACGGATGCGCCGAGATGGTCTTCAAGATCGCGGATGCGGCGGCTGACTGCGGATTCCTGAACGCCGAGCGCCGCGCTGGCTTTGCGAAAGCTTCCATGCTCGACCGCCGCTACGAAATAGCGCAGGTGACGAAGCTCGATCGATGTCACCTGCGTCGAGTTAGCGCGGAGCGACGGATACGTTTCGCGCGTCATCGATGGACGAACACTCTCTCTGAACTGTGACACAGGCGCCATCTACAGAACCGCATGTCACCGCTGACCCCAATACTGTCGGGGATGGCAGCATCAGCCACCGCGTCAAGAATGTTCGATGAATGGTCTTGAAGCTCCTGATCCGTCATGCGGCGGATGACATGCGCTTCAAAGGTACCGGGCGTGCCACGGTCAACGGCCATTGCTCGGATCAACTCGATTGCTGCAGTCTGAAATGCCACGTAAGTCATTGTCCGTGTAGCTCGGTCGTGAAGGTTCAGCGTCAACGCAGAGCTTGAAGCGAAACTGTACGTCGCTTTGCCTGTAAATTCCGGCGCAAAGTGGACAGGCAATGGATAGTTGAAGAGGGCGCCCGCACCACGAGTATGCATCATGCGCAGCTGCAGGTAATTTCGTGGTGCATTTGTCCTTTTGTCCAGTATTCGTCCAGTTGCTTTGTCCACCCGCATGGCAGACGTTGTCTAGCGTGAGCACAAAGAAGCCCAGTGCTCCGGCATCGGCGACAGCGGCCACGGCCCCGGCGTGTCGCCGCGTTCTCAATTCCTTGCCGTTCGCCAAGTCCCAAATTTTGATCGTACTGTCGAGGCTTCCCGACGCGACAGTTCGGCCGTCCGGCGAAAACGCGACAACATCTACGAACTTCGAATGTCCGGCCAACGTACGGAAGACGGGCTCCTTCCGTGGTTGCTCGATGCATTCGCTAGTGTGATCGTGAATGCGCTCTTTCGTGGCATTCTCGGTCGCGCTCTCGGCAGCCTGTAGCTGCTGAGCAATCTGCACGCAGGGATGCCCCTCTTCAATCATCTCGATATTGGCGAGCAAGTTGACGTCCGCACGCTTCGAGCGGCGGGCGATGGGCCTTGTGAGCCATTGTCTTTCCAGTCCTTCGGAATGAAAAGTCCGGTGCAGTGCCCACAGCACTACATGACCTCGGTGGCCTCTTTCCTCGGAACCGGCTCGCAACTTCGGCGGTAAGTCTATTTCGATCGTGTGATGATCGCACGTGCGCGTATGCGCACAGGCTCGTCGACCATGTCGCCGCCCAGCATAACCGCGCCCTCGCCGCTCGAAAGGACGGCTGTTGCCCAGGCAATTTCCTCAACGGTAGGGCGGAAGGCGGCTCTGACCGGCTCGACCTGCTTCGGATGAATGCAAAGCTTTCCTCTAAAGCCAAGGTCGCAAGCATGCCGGGCATCGCTTTTCACCAGCGTCAGGTCATTGATTGCTGTCGTTACGCCATCCACCGGGGATGGAATACCCGCTGTTCGAGATGCCAAAACAACCTCCGATCGCGCGGAAAGCAACGCCTCACGGGAATGGGCAGCCCCTATATCCGCGCAGAAGTCGACGGAGCCGAACACGAGGCGTGCAACTCCTTCCGTTCTGGCGATCGCGTGTACATCCCGGATACCCTTAGCGGTTTCAACAAGGGCGATAACTCGAATTCCCTCTTCCAAGGCGCGTGCGCACACTCGGTCGAGATCCGGCCCTGCCTCGGACTTTGGCAGCACAATTCCGGAAAATTGTCCGCTCAGCGCTGCGGCGAGATCCGCTTCGTGCCATTCTGTTTGCGAGCCGTTGATGCGCACAAAAACCGGAAGACTGGTAAAATTGGCATCTATGACAGACCTTGCGCGTTGTTTTACATCCTGGGGCACCCCGTCCTCAAGGTCGAGGATGATGGCGTCAGCTCCTGAAGCGGCGGCCTTCTCGAAGCGCTCGGATCGATGTGCAGGTGCAAATAGTGGTGCGACGAAGTCGAGTATGTCAGTCATGATGGTTCCCACCGACTGCCTTTGCAAGCGGTCCACAGCTCCAACTGATACAGGTCTTCACGGGCATGAAGCGCAATTCTGTCGCGATCCGATGCGCCGGCACCGGCCAGAGAGTCTGAATAGAATCGCGCGCAGCCTCACGATGTGGTCGAAGCGGGCGCTTGCGCAGAGCATGCGGATAGCATCCCGCATTCCCTGACTATCGTTGACACAGCTGCTGCTCACTTCTTCCCTCAATCCGATTTGCATCATTCAGGAGCGCATTTCGTTCAAAGCTCGCGTTCTAGCGGAGCACGAAAGGATTTGGGACGCTCTCGCCGAGGTTGATCCATATGCATTTGGTCTGCAGATATTCGTTTATTGCAGCTTGCCCGTTTTCGCGACCGATGCCGCTTTTCTTGTAACCTCCAAACGGTGCCATGAAGCTCACTGCACGGTATGTGTTCACCCACACGGTGCCGGCTCGAATTGCGTTAGCCATGGCAAAGGAGCGACGAATATTGGAGGTCCACACACCGCAAGCCAGCCCGTAGATGCTGTCATTGGCGATTGCAATGGCTTCAACTTCATCCTCAAATGGAATGATCGACAGGACCGGTCCGAAAATTTCTTCCCGGGCAATCCGCATGTTATTGGAGACATCGCCAAATATCGTTGGCTCGACGAACCAACCTTGAGCCAGCTCCGGCGCGGAGGGGCGGCCGCCGCCAAGAAGACAACGAGCTCCTTCGCCGCGTCCAATGTCGATATAATGCAGAACTTTTTCTTGCTGCTGTTGCGTCGTGATCGGGCCGACTTGCGTCGCTCCGTCGAGAGGGTTACCGAGCCGTGCCGAGCGGGCGAAGTCCACTACCCTCGCGGATACCTCATCATAAACGGAACGTTGGACCAACAAGCGAGATCCAGCGATGCATGTCTGTCCTGAGGCCGCAAATATTCCTGAAATTGCGCCCTTTACGGCGTCATCGATTTTGGCATCAGCGAAGATGATATTGGGCGATTTGCCACCCAGCTCGAGAGTGACGTGTTTAATATGTCGGGCCGCTTCTGAATAGACCGCCGCTCCCGTGGTATCTCCGCCGGTAAAGGCGACCTTCGCGACTTTCGGATGCTCGACCAGAGCGGCACCGATTTCGGAGCCGAGTCCTGTCACCGTATTGACGACTCCATTGGGGAAGCCAGCCTCCTTGATCAAATCCATAAGCGCTAGAGTGGAGCAAGAAGTAAACTCCGATGGCTTGATGACGACGGTGTTGCCAGCAGCTAACGCAGGCGCCAGCTTCCAGGTCAAAAGCAACAGCGGCGAGTTCCAGGGAGTGATTGCTACCACAACGCCAAGAGGCTCTTGCTTGGTAAACGCGAACACGTCGGTCTTGTCCGACGGTAAAACACCGCCCTCAATCTTGTCCGCCAGTCCGCCAAAATAATAAAACCATTCGGGTATATACCTAAGCTGCCCTAACATTTCGGCAATCAGCTTGCCGTTATCTTTGACTTCGATGGTTGCGAGCTTTTCAGCATCCCGCGCGACCAAATCGCCGAGACGCCTTAGGAGCTTGCCGCGGCCGCTGGGGTTAAGACTTGGCCATGGACCCCTTGTGAAGGCCAAGTGGGCGGCTTCAACCGCTGTCTCGACGTCGTCCTTCCCGCAAAGTGGCACCTCAGCCCAGTCTTGACCGGTGAAGGGATTCGTCGAGCGTAGCCAGCGTCCAGTTGTACTTTCGTACGGCCGGCCGCCGATTTGGTTAAGAAATCGAGTAAGATGAGTCATGGGGCAACCTGCGTTCTACGACCCGCGTCAGCGGCAGCCGTTCATGATGGGAAGATGTGGAAGTAGTGCCGCGGTTCGTCGTCCGGATTGATGCGCTATTTCGCGGTGTTACCTTGGTTGCCCTCCACGCGAGTAGCGCGAGCGTCCGAATTCGCAGGGTCGAGGCCAGAGCTCACTGTCGGATAGTCGGTGTAGCCCTGACTGTTGCCACCATAGAAGGTGCTCGGATCTGCTGCATTCAGAGGAACATCTCTGGTGATGCGAGCGACGAGATCGGGGTTGGCGATGAAAGGTCGTCCGAAGGACACCATGTCGGCCGCCCCGGTCGCGACGGCAAGCTTTGCGTCAGCCGGCGTATAGCAATTGTTGGCGATATAGATTCCGCGAAAAAGCTTCCTCAGTCTCCCGTAGTCAAATTGCATGTTGCGGCGGGTAATGCCCCCGGCTCCTTCCACAACGTGGATGTAAGCAATCCCAATTTCACCCAAGCGCTCCGCAAGATGCTCAAACAGGGGCTGCGGATCAGGATCCGACACATCGTTTGCGGGCGTCACGGGACCCATGCGAAAGCCGATGCGGGACCTACCGATCTCCTCGGCTACGGCCTGAGCCACCTCGATCGGAAAGCGCACACGATTTTCTATCGATCCACCATATCTGTCGTTCCGGACATTCGAACCTTTCTTTAAGAACTGGTCGAGCAAATATCCATTCGATCCATGTATTTCGACACCGTCGAAGCCTGCTGCTATGGCGTTGGCTGCGCCTCGCCTGAATTGACCGACGATGTGGAGAATTTCCTCCGTCGTCAGAGCACGCGGCATCGATGTCCCGCGAAACTCCCCTCCCGCCATGACCTTTGTCTTAGCGACAATGGCCGAAGGTGCCAGCGGCGGCTGATTGCGCGGTTGCAAGAACACGTGAGAGACGCGACCAACGTGCCAAAGCTGGAGAAAAATTCGTCCGCCCGCGGCATGCACGGCTTCGGTGACCTGCTTCCACCTTTTGACGTGATCAGATGCATAGATGCCGGGCGTGTTGTCGTATCCCTGCCCCTCGGGCGATACTTGTGATGCCTCGGAAACGATTAGTCCGGCTGTCGCGCGCTGTCGGTAGTACTCCGGCGTCCATTGCGACACGACGCCCTGCGAGACTCTGTTGCGGGTCATAGGCGACATTGCAATTCGATTTGGCAGGAGAACGTCTCCCAGCGATATCGGCTCAAGCAAACTGACCATTCCGCCTTCCTCTGTGAGCGTCCACGGTACGAAGCTCTTCATTGCTCAGGGCGTTAACGCAGGTGGGAGCCTCGTTGCGATGTTTCCTGACACGGTCGCGCCAGCATCGCATCAGCAAGTTAGGTTTGGCCATTGGAGCTGTCCATCGACGGTGAAGCCGACTGCAATAGATGTGCGCTAGAGTCCTATCTTTACGAAACAGTCGGAGGGCGGGTCGCCTCTCTCCCGGGGCACCGTGGCGACGAATCGGGAGCTATGTTGGTAGGTTGGTCAGGCTAGCTGTCATCCCTCTGACCCACAGCGGCCGCCCAGTGAAGTGCGGACTCTCGCAGCCGGCTCACATCTAGTCGGTAGTTGAAGCTCACTAGTCCGGCTCCGGACTAATTATCGCGACGCATGTTGAGCGCAAGGGAGCGGTTGATGGTAGCCGAGACCCGAAAGCCATTGCAGCGTCGAATCGCAGCGCGAGCAACCAGACTCAAGTTCATTCTAAGATAGCTCTATCGATCGATAGCAAGTGTAGATTGTAGACGACCGCTGCGCGGAAGTCTTGTGCGAGAATCCTACTGATTAAGTTGCTTGTCCTAACCTGCTTTTTCGCGAAGCACATAAAGTTGCGCCCGTTCCGCGGTTGGTCGGGCAAAGAGCACGTCGATGCAACGACGTCAGAAGCTCTCTAGTTCTTCGCGGTCACGGCAAAAGCTGAGCTGGTGAGGGGGAGTCATGGTCGCAAAGAGGATTAGCCGGCGGGTTGCCCTCGGTATTCTGGGGGCGGCTCCTATCGTTCGCATTGTGCCATCGCTGGCGCAGGGCCTCGTATCGACGAGGCCTTGGCGCGTAGCTTACGCCAATACAACGGATGAAATTCCGTTTGCGGTCGCGGTTCTGAAGGGCTTGAAAGAGGCCGCGAGAAAACGACCTCGCTTCGAGATGACCTGGTTAGATAATCGAAACGACGCCGCCCGAGCGGTGGAGATTGCACGCACGGTTGCGTCGAGCGGCTATGACTTGTTCATCGAATACAATTCGCAGCAAGCCGCCAATCGGCCTATCGCAGGCATACTCTCCGAAGAAAAAATCAAGGCCCTGTCGATTCAGACGCCGTTGCCTGGTTATCCAATTTATATGGTCGACAATTGGCGATCGGGATCTGAGGGAGGGCGAGCTCTTGTTGAGCAGGCGATGAAAAAGTGGCCGGGCACTGCGCCCGTAGCGATGGTGATTGGCTCGCCTGAACTCGGCGCGATCTTTCAGGAACGGGCAAACGCTGCCAGGAAAACAATTGAGGAGGGCTTTCCTGGCCTAAACGTTGTGGAGTTTTCGAGCAAGAATGACGCCGGAAACACGCGGCAGTTGGTGTTCGACACGCTGACACGCTTTCCAGGCCAAAAGATCGTAATTTGGGTTCATCTCGATTCAATGGCTTTGGCGGTACTAGCCGCAGCCAGAAATGCAAAGCGCGAATCCGACGTTCTAATTGCGTCGACTGGCGGAGATGCCGCCGTATTTCCGGAAATTCGTAAGGATAACTCGGCTCTCATAGGAACATACAGCTTCTTCCCCGAACTGTGGGGCGAAGATATCTTGAGTATTGCCGAGAAGATTCTTCTCAACGAGCCGGTACCAGAACAAAGCAGGCCTTCCCAAGCTGAGTTTATTACACGGGACAACATTACGCAGTTCTACCCTCAATGACCGTTCAGGCGCTCTTACAGGCCGCGAATGTCGAAAAGCGTTTCGGGGCGACGTACGCACTAAAGGGGGTCACGATTGCGTTGTACCCTGGCGAGGTGCATGCGCTCGTTGGCGAGAACGGTGCAGGGAAATCGACGCTTTCCAAGATCCTGTCGGGTGTTATTCAGCCGGATGGTGGCGAACTGATGCATCGCGGACGCACAATCCGCGTTTCGAGTCCCATAGACGCAAAAAGGCTTGGGATCCAATGCGTCCATCAGGAATTAGAACTCGCTCCAACGCTCTCGGTCGCCGAAAACATCTTTATGGGGGACCTTCCGCGGAAACGCCTGCTCGTTGACCGCTCCAAGATGGAGCAGCGTGCCCGCGAGGTTCTTAATTCGCTTGGAGCTGCCATTGATCCCCAAGCAACGGTACGGGATCTCAACGTGTCGGATCGGCAAATTGTCGAAATCGCCCGTGCACTGGTTCGAAAGGCAAGCGTCCTGCTCCTTGATGAACCGACCGCGGCGCTTCCGTCCGTGGAGGTGACCAATTTACTGGAGTTAGTTCGCAAGCTTCGAGCGCGAGGGGTTGCGGTCATCTACATTTCCCATCGGCTCGAGGAGGTCATGGAAATCGCCGATCGCATTACTGTGCTCAGGGACGGAAGGAAGGTCGCCGAGCTTGTCCCAGGCGAAATCACCAAACAGAGTCTGGTTACCCATATTCTCGGCGAAGAGCTTACATCCAGCGAATTCGAAAAGGTGAGTGATACCGCGCCGCATCTGGTATCAGTCGAATCCCTTCGTAATGGCAAAGATCTACATGACGTGAGTTTTGATGCACCAAAAGGCCAGGTCATCGGCTTCTTTGGCCTGCTCGGTGCGGGACAGAGCTCGATCGCCCGGTCATTGTTCGGTGTTGACGAGCGAGCCGAGGCGAAGAAGTGCGTCATAGAGCAGGTAGCCGGGCTGCCACTCAATCCCGCGGACGCGATACGGCGGAACATCGGTTATGTCCCCGCAGATCGCAGATATGACGGTTTGGCTCTAGGCCTTTCGATTCTTGAAAACATACTTCTGGCCTCGATGCAGAACGTCACCCGCCTCGGCTTCGTCAATAGGCGCCTGGCAAGGCAAATCGGCGGGAATCTAGCCGCCCGGTTCGATGTTCGCATGCGCGAGATCGATCAACCGGTCGCGGACCTAAGCGGTGGCAATCAGCAAAAGATTGTGCTGGCGAAATGGGTTGCCGCCGAGGCGCGGATCCTCCTCCTCGAAGAACCGACGCGAGGTGTGGATGTCGGTGCCAAGGCCGACATCTATAGGAACATTCGGGAGTTCGCCAAGAAGGATGTGCGATGTTGCCTGGTGTTTTCTTCCGATGCTGAGGAGATCGCGACTGTCTGCGACTCTGCCTTCGTTTTACAGAAAGGCAAGATCGTTGCGAAGCTTGGCGCGAACAACTTGTCTGTCAATCGTTTGGTAAAAGAAGCACTCGGATAGGTGGTGTTATGAACCTTCGACCAAAGCTCGGAGAGAAAAATCCGCCGGCGGCGGTGCATCTCGATGGCACCGTGACGCGTCAAAGCGCGAAAGTGCGCATCGACGCGCAAAGCCTCGCGCTCCTGCTCTTCTTGCTGTCTCTTTGCGCCATGTTTGCGTCGATGTCGCCCCACTTTCTGACGTTCTCCAATCTCCGCAACATCCTCTTGTCGGTCGCGGTCATGGGCGCAATGGCGCCTGTCATGACCCTGGTTCTTATTTCTCGCAATCTCGATCTTTCCGTGGGTTCGATATTTGCGCTAACATGCGTCGTCGGCGGTATGGCACTCGAAGAGGGATATCCCGCGTTCATTACGATCACCTACGTTGTTGGTCTTGGTTTGTTATGCGGTCTCATCAATGCCAGTATCATTGTCTGGCTGCGCATCGATTCCATCATTGTCACCATCGCGACTCTTTCAATTATTCGTGGCGTCGCGTTTGTCATTACTAACGGACGAACGACCGTAATTACGGACGAGGCAATTTCGGAGCTTGGTTCCGGCCGGATTGCAGGCGTTCCGTATTCCGTCCTGTTGATGCTCGTCATATTCCTGGCTTGCGGCGTTGTGGCGAAGTACTCGCGGCTGGGGCGTGCGATCTACGCGATTGGATCGAACGTCAACGCCAGTCGTCTGAGCGGCATAGCCATTAACAGACACATCTACTACGTCTTCGCCGCTAGCGGTGCGTCAGCTGCGATAGCAGCCCTCCTGTTCATGGGGCAGGCCGCGGCGGCAATGCCCGGAGCGGGCGTCGGATATGAGCTTCTTGTCCTTACGGCAGTCCTGCTCGGCGGAACCAGCCTGCACGGCGGAGAAGGGCGGATCAGCGGCACGCTTCTCGGCGTAATCATCATCGGCGTGCTCAACAATGGAATGATACTTCTTGGCGTCAACAGCTATCTCCAGATGGCCGCCCATGGCCTGCTGTTGCTCATAGCGGTCGGCATTGACCAGTTGCGTCGGCGGGCGGTCTAACCGTCAGCAGGCGCGATCTGCCGCACGAGCTGGCGCCGGGAGCACAACTCTCCTTTGTGGGTGAACGCCGTGAGGGTTGCCCGCCTGAGTCAAATTGTTTGATCGCTCAGTCCAAACGGTAGGGTGCGGCGACATGCTAAGTCTTGAATTCCTGCATAATCTAACATCCTGAGCGGGTAGGTAAGATGCTTGCGCTAAGCAAAGTCCGGCGGCCTCCATACGATGTGGTCATGAAGCCCTATGGCGCGGCTCTTGTGCGTCTGGCGCGATCGCGAACAGACATCGTGTGCCTGGGGGCCGATCTAACGAGGCAGACGGAAACGGATCTGTTTAGAGATCAGTTGCCGGACAGGTTCTTCAACATCGGAATGGCGGAAGCCAACATGGTCGGCATTGCCGGCGGGCTGGCGCGCGCGGGCCGTACTGTGTATGTCAATACGTTTGGTGTATTTGCCACACGGCGATGCTTTGACCAGCTCGCGATGGCCGTCTCGTATCCCGATTTGAATGTCAAGGTCGTCGGTTTTATGCCGGGCATATCAACGCCGGGTGGTCCGAGCCACCAGGCAATAGACGACATCGCCTTGATGCGAGTATTGCCGAACATGAAGGTGCTCGATCTCGCTGATGCAACGGAGATCGTACAAGCGGTGGATTTAGCTGCGCAGGAGCGCGGCCCCGTATACCTGCGCCTGAAGCGCGGCGAGATTCCGAAAATATTCAGCGACGACCATGTCCTGGAGCTTGGCAAGGCAAACTTGGTTCGGGATGGCGACGAGGTCGTCCTGATTGCATCCGGCATGATGGTGCCAGGCGCAATCGCCGCGGCTGAATTTCTCGCGGTGTATGGCTTCTCCGTTGCGGTCCTAAGTTCGCCCTCGATCAAGCCGCTGGACGTCGCCAGCGTAACGAGGTTAGTCGGTGGCGCTCCGCTCACGCTGGGGCTGGCGTGGCGCGGTCTGCCAGGGATCGAGAATTCTGGCGAGAGGCAGCGGTCTGCCAGCCTGAACGTGGCTGCCTTCGAACTTGATACGGCACGGAGACTCTGCCTTCCGATTTCGGTTCACGTTGGCGGCGAGACCGCCGAGTCTCAGTTCGCCGCGCTCGCGGAGCTCGACATGCTTCGGTCGGACGTTCAGCTTGTGCATATGACAGGAGTGAACGTTCTGCAATTTCGAGAGATCAAGCGCAGCGGAGCGTCGGTGGCGCTGACGCCGTTGACCGAACTTCGCATGGGTTATGGTTTCACCCGGCTCGGAGAGTTTCTGGATGCTGACGTACGGCTCGGAATCGGAATCGACTCGAATGCGCTGGCCGGACACTCGAACCCGTTTGCCCTTATGAGGCTGCTTCGGCTGATCGAGGCTGGTCGAAGGAAGGACGAAACTGTCATCTCCGCGCGTAGCTTGCTCGCCCTCGCGACAATTGACGGCGCGAGGGCGGTCAAGCTCGACCAAGAGATCGGTTCGATCACGCCGGGAAAGAAGGCTGACCTCATCATGCTCAATCCGAACGCATGGAATATGGGGTGGTTCTCCGAAGATCCCGCGGATCTGATCGTTGACGCTGCCGGTCCTGAAAATGTCGACACCGTTATCGTGGATGGAATTCTGGTTAAGCACAAAGGGAGGCTTACGCTGGTCGATCGAGATCAAGTGCTCGGAGGTGCGAAAACGTCGATATCGAACATTGTTCGGCGGGTGGCCTAGATGAAGGTCGAAAAGCCTGTCTGCATTCCGATTTGGAGGGTTAAGATGAACATAGTTAAGTGTCTTGCTTTGGGCTCCGCGGCGGGCCTCATTGTCGTGAGTGGAGCGCAAGCAGCAGATCTTCCCGTCAACGCCAAAGCGGTCGAGTATGTGAAAGTGTGCTCCCTGTATGGTCCCGGATTTTATTACATCCCGGGCTCCGACACCTGTATCAAGTTGGGTGGCTACGTGCGCGTGGATGTCCTAGCGAACACCAACTCGGACGCCACGGGCAACACGGGCCTGCCCGCCGGTGCGAACAACCGCTTCACGAACGGCTACACTTGGCGTTCTCGTGGAGATCTGAACGTCGATACACGCACCGCGACCGAGTACGGCCTGCTTCGTGTTTTCTTTGATGCGACGTTCAGCTGGACTACGGACAGTTACACAAACAATCCGAACGCGGCTGCGCCCGGCTCGAGCATCTACTCGGCCATCGGTGGCGGTGCTGCCGTGTCCCCGGCCTCAGCGCCGAACAACGCCAACGCCGGCGCAGTCGCGGGCGGGGCGGTCGGTGTCAATTATGCATTCCTGCAGTTCGCGGGGTTCACCATCGGCAAGGCGATCTCTCAGTTCAGCGCCCCCTGGACCAACTATCCGGCCAATAGCTTCGACGGTCTCGTCGGTGGAGGCGGCGCGATCCTTGGCGTGAACCAGTTCACCTATACCGCTGAGTTCGGCAGCGGCTTGTCGCTATCTCTGTCCGCACAGGATCCGACGACCTACTACCAGGCCGGTGTGAACAATCTCAGCGCAGGCGGCGCTTACGGGACGAGCGACTACGCCGGAACGATCTCGCCGGACTTTGTTGCCATGCTCCGTGTCGACCAGCCTTGGGGTCTGCTCCAGGCGTCGATTGCTGCGCATGACAACCATGCTGCCTACTACGGCGCCGCCGAGTTGACTGGTCATCCGGATGACAAGTGGGGCTGGGCCGGTCAGTTGGCCCTGTCGATCAAAAACATCCCAACTGGGCCTGGCGACACGGTCAACCTGAATGGTGTCTATACGGACGGTGCGACGCGTTACAATATCCAGGATCTGGCTGGTCAGGCAGGTGCAGCCCAGGTCTACGGGGGCACCAGCCTACCCGGTATTTACCAGAGCGTCGGTATTGGCGTTGCGCCTGACACCATCTTCGCTGCCGGTACTCAGCAGCAGACGATCAAAACCTGGGGCTTCCGCGGAGGCTACACCCACAATTGGGATCCCTATTGGAACACTGGTATCTATGGTGCCTACGCTGCAATCATGTACAACGACACAGCCAAGACCTTGCTCTGTGGCGTCAGTGGCTCGGTCCGCACGGTTCTCGCTTCGGCCCCCGGTACCGGGATCACTAGCTGCAATCCCGACTACAATGTTGCGCAGGTTGGCGTGATCACCCGCTGGACCCCGGTCAAGAACCTGACCTTCTCGGCCGACGTGACCTACACCCACCTCGATCAGAAGTATGCTGGTGTCGTCGCGGCGCCAAGCGCTTCTCTGGCCAAGCCAGCCGCTTTGTACGAGCTGAAGGATCAGGACACAGTGACCATGCTCCTCCGTGCCCAGCGCAACTGGTAAGACCCTGTCGAACAGACAGAGCCGTTAGCTTCCAAGGAAGGCTCCGACATGCCCATCGGGGCCTTCTTGTGTGTCACGCAGAGGATGCGTTGTGTGATCGACTATCCGCCCAACCAGCCCAGGGCCGCCGCTGGATGTGTTCTCGGAACCCAAA
The DNA here is from genome assembly GCF_042258615.1 of Bradyrhizobium sp. Pha-3. Lineage (GTDB taxonomy): Bacteria > Pseudomonadota > Alphaproteobacteria > Rhizobiales > Xanthobacteraceae > Bradyrhizobium. The sequence goes on from NZ_CP170152.1 coordinate 3,193,294, forward strand.
GAAGGCCCGGACAGGTTGGAACGCACCGCGCACGGTCAGATATCGAGCTGAAGCCTCTTTTTGCGCCTCAACATGCTTGATGAGGTGACAAAAGGAATCTTTGCTCACGCGTGCTGACAGCGTCCTATTGGGTTCACCACGCGCGAACTCAATGCGATCGCGAGCGCGTTACAGGACGGCCTCATTACCGTAGGGCGTGACCGACACGTCCCTCCTCAAGAGCAAATCCAATCAATCGAGTTTAGAGTCCTAACTGCTGAAACGATAACGAACTAGAAAGCTCGTAGAAGAGAAATCATGGCCGCAGAGAGCTCAAGGAGCCGGACAATGTCCATTACAAACTTCCTTCCGACACCGAAATTCGACGAATACAAAGAGCGCTTCAAGGATTTCTACAAGATGTCCCGCCGTCCGGACGGGGTGATCTTGGTTGAGGCGCACACAAATGGTGGGCCGATTCAGCTCAGCGTTGAGAACCATCGGTCAGTTGGTCAAATGCTGAAGACGGTTGGTGCAGACCCGGAAAACGAGATCATGATTTTTACGGGATCGGGCAAGGAATTCATGATGGACTCGGATCCTGAAGGCTTTGTATTGGAGCAGCAGGACCTCGCCAATTGGGCCTACGAATATGGCTACAAGGACGGCCGCATCAACGTGTCCTCGATGGTCAACGATCTAGAAATTCCGACCATCGGCATTATCAACGGCCCCGGATTCCATACTGAGATGTGCATTATGTGCGACATCACACTGTGTGCTGAAGACGCTGTCATCTTTGATCTGCACTACGACATCGGATCGGTGCCCGGGGATGGCATCCACAGTTGCTTTCAGGAGGTCCTTGGCGTGAAGCGCGCGGCTTATGCGCTCCTGACTGGCGAGGCTATCGACGCAAAAAAGGCGCTCGAATACGGCATGGTGAATGAGGTATTGCCGCGCGAAAAACTTATAGAGCGAGCCTACAAGATCGCTGACCATATCATGACGCAACCGCGCACTACGCGCCGCTGCACGGCGCAGATCGTTCGCCGACCCTGGCGCCGGCAGCTCGCCGACAGTCTTGATTTTGGCTTTGCGACTCAGCTGTTTGCGCATTTGGCTAAAGATGCTCCGACCCATGGCCGCAACCATATCGCCGATACCGTAGCTTACGTGCGCCAAGGAAAGCGAAACAACTTCGACTAAGAACGGCGAACGCGGCGGAGCGGTCCTAATTCGCCTCGGCGAGTGTCCGCTTAATCTTTGCTCAAGGATGGTTCACGTCGTCCACCCTGTACTCCGTCCCGAGCACGCTAGATTTTCGGGCTGCTCGGGACCATCCAGCGTTATCCTCTAGACTCTGCCTGCGTGATCGATTGCTTGTAAGACCGTATGTCCGCCTCTGCCGATGAGGTGGCTCGCCCTACACTGCGCGTCCGAGGGTTGCTCGGCCGAACCGAGCCGATCCTCATCACAGGAGGACGAGCCGTGGCAGATTATAGGCAAGCATTTGTCGGAATCGATGTGGCCAAGCTGAGAAATGCCGTCGCGATTGCGGACGCAGGCCGGGAGGGGGAGGTGCGGTTCTTCGGCGAGGTTGATGCTTCGGCCACCAACATGCGCCGCGTCTTAGGGCGGATCGCCAACCGGTTTGACCGCGTCCACTTCTGTTACGAAGCCGGCCCGACTGGGTATGGTCTTTATGGCCTGATCCGGTCGCTCGACCACCAATGCACGGTGGTGGCGCCATCGCTGATCCCAAGGAAGCCGGGTGATCGTGTGAAAGACGAACTGCCGGGACGCGGTTCTCTCGCGCGGCTACTACGCGCCGCGAGCCGACGGCTGTGTGGGTTGGTCACGACGTCGGCCGAACGCTCCCCGATAGTGGGACGGTCCATATTGGTTGGTAAACGTCAAGCGGCTATGTGATTTAACTGTGGCTGGGTGGAGGCGAGAATGGCTATCAGTCGAGCGAGGTCGACGCAGACCTGCTAGCATCGATGACGTCAAACGGCCGACGGTTCGACGATGCCATCGGATTGTCCGCAAACTGCGCGGCTGCATAGACGGCTCACGCGGGCTGTCCCGTTGGCTTGTTGTGATATTGGATAGGATGGCACGACAAGCCGAAATGTTATGTCACCATTCCTACTGGATGTGATCTAGTAAGCACATGGTGTCGAGCCAGCTTTCAGCCTATTGCAAGCGCAGCACTTGCAGGCTGCGACAAGGATAGTCTTCCGAAGGATATCCGATGTCCATTTTAGAGGAAGCAGCTCGGATAAGCGGTTGCACCGTTCGCCGCAGTTTTGGGCAGACTGTGCGAGTCTCACCGTTTTCGTACCGTTTCGAGGATAACGGCGCGTGCCGACCGTAGGAATCTCTCGACTACGGGCGTCGACGCGCGGTGCTTGAGCCTTTGGATGACGACTGGAAGGCGTTGTGAGCATTCGAGCGGCAGCGCGTGCAGGCCCCACCGGTCGGCGCCATGGCGAAAAGAGTATTCTGTCATGACGGTGAGATACTCTCCTGTCGTGAGGAGTTGCTGGCGCAGTTGCATGGAATAAGTCGCTATCGCTGCATCCGGCACCTTCAGGCCACGCTGCCTGAATTCATCCTCTAGGGTGATACGGGCCATGCTGTCGGTGGCCGCCAGAATCCAGCTCTCCCCCGTCAGGTCCGCCCAGTCGATCCGCTTCCGCGCTGCCAACGGATGAGTTGAGCTCGTCACGACTTTGAGCTTCTCCTCCATCAGGTGCTCGACGAGCAATTCGCTATCGATGTTTCCGTGTGAGCGCCGGCCGAGCAGGACATCGATGCCACGCTCGAGAAGTTCTCGGTATTCCGGCGCTGAAACGCGCGTGCTGGTCTCGAAGACATGCACGGATATTCCGGGATGGCGGCTGCGCAGATGGATAATGATGTCGGCCATCAGGCCACCAGCGATGAAGGCCATGTCGGCACCTACTCGCACGACGCCGCGGCCGCCATCCGTTAGGAACGCGATGTCGCGCATGCCGAGGTCAAGCGTGTCAAGCGCCTGACGCCCGCGCGCGACCATCGCTTCTCCCGCAACCGTGAGCACGACGCCGCGAGGGTTTCGATCGAGCAGACGAACGCCCGCAAAACGTTCCAGGTCCGCGATCGCCTGCGAAACCGCCGGCTGCGTGATCGACAGAAACGCCGCTGCTTTGGCCATGCTGCCGAGCTCGGCGACGACCGTCAGGGTGTGGAGGTCACGCAGCTTCAGCGAGCGTCCAAGCCGCATCCCTCGCGCATCTTTTCGCGTAGGCATAAGGAGTCTTTATATCCTCATTTGAGCTTTGGCAATTCCGCACGCACAGCGCGCCGCTCCATAGTCGACCAATCGGGCCGATACGCTCGAAGGAGCCGGCGAATGGATTTTATTGAGACGCTTAACACGCGCGTGCAGGATGTAGCCTCCGCTTGTGTCGGCTGTGGCAAGTGTTTCGAGGTTTGCCCAATGAAGGAGGCCATCGGCCTCTCCGAGGCTGACCCAAAGCATGTACTCGGCGGCATTGTCGACCTGATCCGCGGCGGCGAAGGCAACGAAGCCGCGCAACGTTGGGCCGGAGCCTGCTCGAGCAGCGGGTACTGCCGCGAGGCGTGCGACTATGGGGTGGATCCCCTCTTTCTTGTGAAGATGGCAAATTACAAGAATGTTCGCCGCCGTGATGGCGACGCGGTCCGCAAAAACGCAGCCGCCTCTTTCCGCCGGGTCGCAAAGTCGCTTAGGATCATATCCAGGCTGCAGCTGGATCGGAGCGAGGTGGCCCGGCTGCAACCGGAATTTAAGCCCGCCACGAACGGGGATGAGCCCGATATCGCTTTCTATATCGGTTGCAACGTCGGCAAGACGCCGCACATCGTCCTCCTGTGTGTCGAGATCCTGCAGGCGATGGGCTTCTCCTGTGAGATCATCGGCGGTTCGAGCGCCTGCTGCGGTATCAACCAGTTTCGCGCGGGCGACGGCGAAACCGCCGGACGGGCAGGCATGGCCGCGCTGAGCCAGATCGAGGCCAAGCAGGCTACCACCAATTTGACATGGTGCCCGAGCTGCCAGTCGCAGTTCGAACACATCATCCTGCCCGCGCACCAGCTCATGACCGGGCGCGATGATCTCGACATGACGCCGTTCTATGTCTTCCTTGAACGCCATCTCGACCGGCTGAAGCCGCTCATGAAGCATGACATGAGTAAGCGGGTCGCCATCAACGAGCGTCCCGGAAGACCCGACGTTGTGCACTCCGTCGAGCGGTTGTTGAGCGAGATTTCGGGCGTCGAACTCGTGCACCTCGACGTGCCGCGGGCCGGGCTGATGTCCACCTATCTGACAGTAACGCCGAAGTTCAAGGAAAGCCTGCGGGTGACGGAATTCGAGGCGGCGGCGCGCGCCGGCGTCACCACGCTGGCAACCATCTTTCACGGCTGCCAGCGCGAACTCTGCAAGTTCGAAAACGGCGTTTCGTTCGAAATCGTCAACGCGGTCGAGATCATCGGCGAAAGCATCGGCATCCGCGTCGAGGACACCTACAAGAAGCTGGCACTTGCTGCCTCCGTAGAAGACGCGCTGGAAAGCTGCGCGCCACTTTTGGCTGAACACGGACTCAATGCGGATGAAGCCCGCAGCGCGCTTCTCGCTGACATGCTCGGGTCACGACCGCTCCAGGGAGCGGTCCAAGAAGTTGTCTGACAACCAAACGCACAGGACGACCATGGCACGGATTGTTTTCAGGACGCCGCAGGGGACACAGCGCGAGTGCGAAGCCGAGATCGGCGAGACCCTGATGGCCGTTGCACGCAATCATGCGATTCCGGGGATCGAGGCCGAGTGCGGCGGCGCGCTTTCCTGCGGCACTTGCCATGTCTACCTCTCGGCGCCTGCGACTGCCGTTCTGCCGGGTCCCTCGGAAGCTGAAAGCAGCATGCTCGAGGTAGTGGCGGCGGAGCGCAGGTCCGATAGCCGGCTGGCCTGCCAGATTGCCGTCACGCCCGACCTGTCTGGGTCGTTCGTCGAAATCCCTGCAACACAGTTCTAGTCCGAAATGAGCGTCAATCCGCAGTCGTCCGGGGGTATCGTTATTGTTGGCGCCGGCCATGCCGGCACCGAGGCAGTATTTGCGCTTCGCTTAGGGGGGCTGGACGGTCCGATCACACTGATCAATGGCGAAGAGACGTTGCCCTACCAGCGCCCACCTCTCTCGAAATCCTTCCTGCAGCACGGCACGGCGGCACCTCTGCGTTCGCCGAATGCATTCGCCAACGCCGGGATCGATGTGATCCGCGGACGGGTGAGAGAAATCGATCGGGCCGGCCAGACGCTGTATTTGGACGGAGGGAAGGAGCTTCGGTATGAGCATCTGATTCTCGCCGTCGGTGCCGAGCCAAACCGGCTTGCTGTGGCAGAAGGCCTGTTCCTAGCCCATCTCAATGATCTGCAATCTGCCGAGCGTCTGCGCGGCGCGCTGCCGAACGCACGTCGCGTGGCCATCATCGGTGCCGGCTTCATCGGAATGGAGTTCGCCGCTGCGGCGGTGGCTCTTGGCAAACAGGTTACGGTCGTCGACCGGGCCGCAAGAGTGCTTGAACGGGCGGCGTCGCGCGACGTATCCCGTTATCTGGAGCATCGACATCAGTCGCGCGGCGTCAAGATCATCCTCGATGTCGGCGTGATCGGGATCCGGTCCCCTGTTTCGTCAGCCTTTGTTCTCACCCTGTCCAACGGCGTGCAGATCGATGCCGATCTCGTGGTCGAAGCTGTCGGAGTCACCCCGAGAATCGAGCTTGCGAAACAAGCTGGTCTTCAGACGGGCAGCGGAATCATGGTCGATCATGATCTTCTGACATCCGATCCGCGAATTAGCGCGATCGGAGATTGCGCGCAATTTCCACGTTGCGACGCCTCCCAAGCTATCGTGCTCACCTCTGTTCAGAATTCGGCCGATCAGGCCAAGTATGTCGCCAGACGCCTTTCCGGGGTTAAGGCTTCATACTCCGCTGTTCCCTGGTTCTGGAGTGATCAGGCGGATGACAAGCTGCAGATCGTTGGGCTTGTCCCGCAATGCGCCGACCGGGTGGTGCGGCGCTCCAAAAATGACCGATCCTTCTCGATATTTTCCTTTCAGAATGATCTGCTCGCTAGCGTCGAAACATTGAATTTTCCAGCAGAGCACGTGATCGCCCGGCGCCTCTTGGGCGCAAGTGTCCCGGTCCGGCCGCAACAGGCCGAAGATCCCAAGTTCGACCTGGCCTCTCTTCTCCGAGCGCCTCCGCAGACCGCAAATGATTGAAACTGCCGAAAGGCCTGAAAGGCCGACCGATCCCTTCAAATCTTCCAGACAACCGAGGAAACAAGACATGTCCATTTCTCTGAGCGAAGGTCTGGGCATGGCGCCAAAGAAGAGTCCGGCGCGTGTTTGGAGTTCCATCTATTTCCAGGTCGTTTTCGCTGCGATATTCGGCATAGGGCTAGGATGGTATCTCCCAGCGCTTGGCGCGGAAATGAAGGTATTGGGCGATTTCTTCATTCGCTGCGTCAAGATGGTGCTTATCCCGATCATCTTTCTGACCATCACCGTCGGTGTTGCCCGAATGACCGACATCAAAAGGCTCGGTGCGGTTGGAATTAAGACGATCCTCTATTTCGAAGTAATCTCGACGATGGCTCTGGCGATTGGGTTAATCGTCGGCAATCTCGTCCAGCCCGGCGCTGGATTCAATGTTGACGTCTCCAAGATTGATACCGCATCGATCACTACATTTCAGAAAACCTCTACGACACTTGCCGATACGGTCTTCACACTGGTGCCGGAAAATATTCTTTGGGCCATGTCCAAGGGAGAGATATTACCTGTCCTGATTTTTGCCGTCCTCTTTGGTGTCGGGCTCTCTCTGAGCGGCAAATTCGCTCAGTCCGCCGTCGATGCGATGGACAGCGCACTTCATGGGTTTTTCGGCGTGATGCGCATTGTCATGCGGCTCGCTCCCATTGGCGCGTTTGGCGCCCTTGCCTTTACGATCGGTAAATACGGCATCAGCTCCGTTGTCAATCTCGCGCTGCTTGTGGCCTGCATGTATCTAACGGCAGCGTTCTTCATTGTGTTTGTACTCGGAGCGGTGGCGCGCATTGCTCGTGTGCCGATGCTGAAATTCCTGCACTATATCCGTGCCGAGATCGCCATCGTTCTCGGCACCTGCTCATCTGAGAGCGTGCTGCCGCAGCTCATGGAGAAGCTGGAGCGCGCGGGATGTCCCAAGCCTATCGTCGGGCTGGTGATGCCTGCGGGCATCACCTTCAACCCGGACGGCAGTGCGATCTATCTGAGCCTTGCGGCGTTGTTCATATCGCAAGCGACGAACACCAGTCTGTCGCTGACAGATCAGGTCGTCCTGCTTGCCGTCATGCTTGTGACATCCAAAGGATCCGCTGGTGTGGCCGGGGCCGCTTTCATCGCTCTTGCGGCCACGCTGGCCACGACTCACGCGCTTCCTGTCGCCGGGCTCGCGCTACTTCTTGGGGTCGACCGCTTCATGAACGAGGCCCGCGCGGTAACCAATACCATCGGCAATGCGCTCGCAACGCTCGTCGTGTCGCGTTGGCAAGGAGAACTGGACGACAAGGCCATGATGCAGGCCCTATCGGCGGAGGAGTAAGCGCCGGTCACCGAGTCGTCGCTTTCAGAGTTCCGGGGGCTTCGATTCCGGATCTGATCGGCCCAAAAACAAGCGCGCCACGAAACGCGCTGCGCATCGAGTTATTAGCCTCCAGCAGGATTGATTATGTCTCCTATCACGCCACCCCGTCCTCGTAGGGATGATCCTGTCGGCGCTTTCATGCCAGGAGAGCGTCTTCATATAGATCCCACAGGCTCGGGACCGTTAGATGGCCTCACCTGTGGCGTCAAAGACGTCTTCGATATTGCGGGAGCGACAACGGGCTTCGGCAATCCTGTCTGGGCGCGAACCCATCCGCCGGCAACAGCGCATGCCTGGGCCGTCGAGCGTGTGCTCTCTCGCGGTGCGCGCGTGGTGGGTAAGACCATCTCGGACGAGCTGGCCTTCAGTCTCAGCGGCGTCAATCACCATTATGGCGCCCCGCTCAACAGCGCTTCGCCCGATCGCCTGACCGGAGGCTCATCCTGCGGGTCGGCAGCGGCTGTCGCCGCAGGGCTCTGCGACTTCGCGCTGGGAACGGATACGGCCGGCTCCATCCGTGCTCCCGCGAGCTTCTGCGGTCTGTTCGGCTTTCGCCCCACCCATGGCGTAGTGTCGACTACTGGGGTCTGCGCACTTGCGCCCTCCTTCGACGTAGTCGGATGGTGCGCGCGCAAGCCTGGGATACTCGAACGAGTGGGAGACGTGTTGTTGCCGCCGGACCAACTCGGTCTTGAATCATCGGTAATCCACTGGGATATCGAGGCTTGGAGTATTCCGGAAGTGTGTGACCCATCGCACCGCGTTCAGATTGCCGGTCTCGTGTCCCCAGACATCCGGCTTGAGGACGGAGAAGTGAGCGAACAGGGGCTCGACCTCTGGTTCGAGACGTTCCGGACATTGCAACTGGCGGAGGTCTGGGCGCAGCTGAAGGACTGGCTGGAGACCGCAACACCCGCGCTCGGACCCGGTATTGCGGAGAGGATGAAACTCGCTCGAAGCGTGACCGCTGAGCAGGTCTCGGCCGCAGCGGCTCTGCGCGACGAGATTCGCCGCCAACTGGAGCGAACCTGGCGGCGGACACAAGTGATTGTGGTTCCCACCGTTCCCGGTGCAGCCCCGCTGCGGTCCGCTTCAGTGGAAACGCTTGAGGCCTATCGGCGGCACGCCATGCGTCTTCTTTGTGTGGCGGGCCTTGGTGGATGTCCTCAGGTGACGCTTCCGTTCTTGCGCATGTCCCATGCACCACATGGACTTTCGTTGATCACACCTCCCGGTACTGATCGTCAGCTACTCACGCTGGCGCACCGAATTGCTGCGAAGTTCGCAGCTTTGGATTTGGAGTGGACGTGATCGCACTCCCCGGAGGGCTGTGACCTCGGGGTAGGGTGGCGCTATTCGACAACGATCCCGTCGACATCATTGAACTCATTGGCATGCAGCGGCGACTACGGTTCACAGTCGATCATGTTATCAGGCGCAGCACCATCGTATGGTTCGGTCGGGATGCCTTGCCATACACACCGACTATGGCTGCGCGAGCCTGTATGCCGTGCCGTGAACCTGTTCGGCGGAAGCTACCGATTCGTCCGGGAGACGCAGGGCCCAGGCCGGCAGGTGGGCGATGGTCCGGCCGCTTTGATCGGAGGGCACGATCGTCGTCGACGCGTTGACGAACCGCGCGGGGTTATCGAGGCGTCAGACCCAGCTTCCTCGCGAAGATGCGGTCCACCGCCCGCTTGGGCAGCAGCCGCGGCAGGGTCCAGTTGAACAGGGCGTTCTTGACTACGGCGTAGCGGGTCTTCGGCTTGTCGACGGTCAGCGCCATGAGCACCACGGCGCCCAGCCGTTCGGGCTTCAGTCCTTGTCGGCCGGTCTTGATGAAATAATCGTTGACCCGTTTCGCCGGCCCCTCGTAGACGGTGCCCGCGAGATAGCCGATATCGGTGGCCTCGGCCTTGTCCCAGATGGCGGTGACCACCGCCCCCGGGCCGATGATGATCACGTCGATCCCGAACACCATCAGCTCGCGCCGCAGCGACTCCGACAGCCCCTCCACCGCGTGTTTGGAGCCTACGTACGCGCCGACGAAGGGCGCGCCGAGCTTGCCGGCCATCGAGCTCATGTTGATCACCCGGCCGGGCCGCGTCTGGCTGGTCGGCGTCGCCGCCAGCAGCGGGGCGAAGGCCTGGGTCACGCGCAGCAGACCGATGACATTGACATCGAACACCTGCTGGATTGCGCTGATCGGCTGATAGAGCAAGGGTCCGCCCAGGCCGATGCCGGCGTTGTTGACCAGGCCGAACAGCGATTCGCCGCCGAGCGCCGCCTTCACCTGCTCGGCGGCGGCGACGACGGAGGCCGCATCGGTGACCTCCAGGATGATGGGGGTGATCTTGCCCCGCGTCGAGGCCGAGGCCTTGCGCAGCGGCTCGCTTGCGGCCTCTGAGCGCACCCCAGCGAAGACGTCGTAGCCCGCTTTGGCCAGGGCCACGCTGGTCGCAAAGCCGATACCGGTCGACGCGCCGGTCACCACAACTGTCTTAGACATGTTCGTCCTCTGGCTTGTTCGTCCCGCCGCGCAGCCTGCGGTGCGAACACTGATCGCCACAGCCCTAACCCTTAAGTGTGGTTGAGGGTCAAGCGGTAATGGCGAAATCGGCCAAATCGGAGAACGTGCGATCGACATTCGCGGCGCCGACCATGGCGGTCTAACGCAATCCGTTACCTGTCCAAGGCCTGCGTCCGCTGCGGGTCCTTGAACTGCTTCAGAACGCGGTCGATGTTCGCTTCACAGGTCAACCCCTCAGGCCTGTTCTCAACATCAGCGATCAAGGCCTCGATCTGCAATCGCGTCCGCCGCAGGCGCTTTTCCATCGCGCTGATGTCGTCGACCTTTTTCCGCAGGGCGTCGAGCAAAGCTCCATCGTAGCCGCCGGACAGGTCACCGGGCATGAGGCGGCGAATTTCTTCGAGGGTGAAGCCGGCCTCTTGGGCGCTGGTGATGATGTTCAGCGCCACGAGCGCAGCGGGCGAATAGATCCGATAGCCGTTGGCCCGCCGGTCGACGCTGATCAGGCCTTGGGCTTCGTAGAAACGAATCCGGGATGCGGTGAGCCCGCTGCGTTTGGCGAGTACTCCGATTTGCATGATTTCTCCAATGCTGCCGCTTGACCCTCAACCTAACTTAAATGTTACGGACGAGGCAGTCCAGGAGCGAAAAACGAATGCTTGCATACGTCCTCACGCGATACGGCGGCCCGGAAGGCTCGGCGTTGATGGAGTTCCCGGAACCAAAGCTTCGGCCGCGTGACATCCTCGTCAACGTGTGCGCGGCGGGTCTGAATCCGGTGGACATCGGATTTCGGCAAGGAAAGCTCCGGCCCGTTTATCGGCTGAAGCTTCCCCAGGTGCTCGGCAATGAGTTTGCAGGCGAGGTGGTCGCTGTCGGCGGTCAGGTCACACGGTTCTCCGCCGGCGATCGGGTGTTCGCCCGGGTCGAGAAGGATCGGCTGGGCGCCTTCGCAGAACAGGCAGCTGTCGGTGAAGACTGCGCCGCCCATATGCCCTCCAATATGGATTTCGAGGAAGCGGCGGGCGTACCCCTTGCGGCGCTGACCGCGCTCCAGGCCTTGAGGGACGAACTCGGCGTGAAGCCGGGGCAGAAGGTCTTCATTTCGGGCGGTGCCGGCGGCGTCGGCACGTTCGCGATCCAGATCGCCAAATGGCTGGGCGCGCATGTGACGACGACCGCTTCGAAGCGGGGAGAGGCCTCGGTGCGCTCGCTCGGGGCCGATGAGGTGATCGACTATACGAGCGACGATCTCTCAAGGTTCGGAAAGGACTTCGACGCGGGCTTTGATCTGATCGGGGGCGAGACCTTGGACCGGATGTTCAAGATCATGAAGCCCGGGACCAGGATCGTCTCGGTCGCCGCCGTTCCGGAGCCGCAGACCGCGCGGCAGGATCTGGGCGGTCGCAGGATTCTGGCCGTAGCCTTCTGGGCCATGAGCTACGGCGTCAGGCAGCATGCGCGGCGCGCGGGCGTCGGCTACAGATTCCTATTCATGCATCCGAGTGGGAGCGATCTGGCTCTGCTCGCGGACCTGATCGAACAAGGTCACCTTCGGGTCATCATCGACAAAACCTATCCCTTCGCCAAAATCGCCGAGGCCCTCGCTTACCTTGAGACCGGTCGCGCTAAAGGGAAGGTCGTCGTCATCCAACGAATTTCGTCCTCTCGACCGTAAGCGTCCATCTAGAATGAACGCGGGGATGATCAACGCCCGTCAGCGCGCCTACAACGTCGACGCCCAGCCCGCCCGCGAACTCGTGAAGAGGAAGGAGTAGACCCCATGGGACTTGTCTCAAGCATGACGGCAGCTTGTTTGGCGCTGGTTATCGGAATTGCGACATCTGGCAACGCGAACGCTCAAACAGACGGTGATCTGTCTGGTATCTGGCTGACGCAGGATCAGGGCTCGACCGTTCGTATCAGTCGCTGTAGCCGCGGGTACTGTGGATCCATCGTCAACGCCACAAAAGGTGCCGTCGATGCAAACAACCCGGATCTGAGACTAAGAACACGACCGCTGGAAGGCTTGATGATCCTTCAGGCGCCTGCTCCGACGGCAGACGGTTTTGAAGGCCAGCTTTACAACCCGAGAGACGGAAAGAGCTATTCCGGACGGCTTGTAGTCACAGGAAAAAACTCACTGTCAATAACTGGATGCGTGATGGGGGTCTTTTGCAGAGCCCAAACTTGGGTCCGTTCCCAATAACTTCAGTCAATAAAATATGCCTCAAAATATGCCTTATCGCCGGCGATCTGACGGAGCCCAAGGACTGATGGTTAGCTGTCGACAGATATGCCCGTACCCATCGATCAGTGCTGCGGAGACGAGACGTGCGGATTTTCAAATACTTGTTGATACTTGCAGTACTTTTGAGTGCCGCGTTTCAGATCGTGTACGGGTGTATTCTCTTTGCTAATCCGTCATTTATCGGGAATGCACTACAGCTAGGTGATGTGGGTTCGAACGTTGCGCTGCTTTCGGTCACCCAATTGTACGGCAAACTATTCATCACATTGGGTCTGATGTCTGGTCTTGTCGCTTACTTGATACATAAAGAGTTGTCCGTCGCGGTCGCTTTCGTTCTGTTGATTTCTGTCAATATGCTTTTCACCGGAGTAATAGCGTTCAACATGACCAAAAATCCGGCTTACCTCTACGCCGATTTGGGGCGAGGCGGCGCAATTTTACTGCTGTTATGTATGTACCGATTTTTGTACCTAAAACGGGCAATGTCGATTGCAGCAAAGTAGCGATCTTCGTGTCCCTTATTGCGCGTCAAGCCGGAATCGTGATGGTACTTCCGAAGGTCACTCTGCACTAACATCCATCTGGCATCGGTGCTGCGCGGGCACAACGCCCAAGCACCTGCCTCGGTCGCTTCCATCCTCAGGTAATGAAGACGTGGCGGCGGGTCCTGCTACGGCGAAGCCAACGGCCGAAGCTGTCGTGGGAGCGGTTCGGCGGCGAGACGTGATGCTTGCGCAGACCCTGCGGACCCTCGAGGACGACGGCTTCGTGCAGCGCCCGCTCGCTACCGTGTCATTGACGGCCTGATCAGCGCGACCTTGCTCACGTTACTGGTGCTCCCCGCACTCTATTCCTGGTTCGGCCGTGCACGACCGTCAGTCCGTGTGGCCGCGGGCGATGCCCCCTATGCGCCGCAACCTGCCGAGTGAACCTGCAACTAATACCAATTCCAAAGCGTTCTTCTAAAGCCAAGGTCGCAAGCATGCCGGGCATCGCTTTTCACTAGCGTCAGGTCGTTTATTGCCGGTCGACTTCCGCAAGGGAATGGAGGGGCTCACCATTCGGGCCACGCGAATTGATTGGATGGAAGCAGGCCTGCGGCGTTCCTATCGTTGCGACTTAGATCCTTCATTATCGTCACTCTGCCGGCTGCGGCGCGCAGGAGGCATCGTGTGCGGTCGCGCTGACGGAGCGGCGCATTCGGGAGAACCAGGGATAAAGCGCCGGGAGCACCAGCAAAGTGAGCACCGTCGCGCTTATCAGGCCACCGATGACGACGGTCGCTAACGGACGCTGCACTTCAGCGCCGGAATTCGTCGAAAGTGCCATCGGCAGGAAGCCGAGGCTGGCCACGGTCGCCGTCATCAACACCGGGCGGAGCCGCGTCATTGCAGCTTGCCAAGCCGCGACTGTAGCAGTGAGCCCTTCCTTGCGACGTTCCTCCATGTAGCTCACCATCACCACGCCATTCAGAATGGCGATGCCGAACAGGGCGATGAAGCCGACCGCGGCCGAAATGCTGAACGGCATGCCGCGCAGCGCGAGCGCGAAAATTCCGCCCACCGCCGCAAACGGCACGTTGAAAAAGATCAGCGTCGCAAGCCGAGCGCTGCCGAACATCAGATAGAGCAACAGGAAGATGACGGCGAGCGCCACGGGTACCACGACGGACAGCCGTTCCATGCCTTGCTGCAGATCCTGGAAGCTGCCGCCCCAGGAGATCGTGTAGCCCGGCGGCAGGCGGACCCGAGCCGCGACCGCCTGCTGCGCGTCGACCACGAAGTTGGCGAGCGGCCGCGCGCGCACATTGGCCTGCACCTTGACAACGCGCCTGCCTTCCTCGCGCTCGATCTGGGCCGGGCCTGGCTCCCAGCGGATGTCGGCCAGATCGCCGAGCGCCACAGAGACGCCGGCGCCGTTGTTCACGCGCAGCGCCCGGATATGGTCGATGCTGTCGCGGTCCTGCGGGGCGAGCCGGACGCGGATATTGTACCGCTCGTCGCCATCCTTCATGGTGCCGACGGTGCGTCCGCCCAGCGCTTCGACGAGGTCGAGCACCTGGGTCGCATTGAAGCCGCGGCGCGCGATCTCGCCACGATCGACAATGACGCGGAGATACGGCTGACCAACCGTCTGCTTTGCCTGCACGTCGGCCGCTCCGGGAACGGCCGAGACCACGCGCGCAACCTGGTCGGCGAGATCGCGGAGGGTTGCCGTGTCGGTCCCGCGGATGACGATCGCGAGGTCGGCCATCACGCCCTGCAAGAGATCGTCCATGCGCATCTCGATCGGTTGCGCCCAGCTTTGCGTAATGCCGGGCACGCTCTGATCCAGCGCCTGCTTGTACGCTTCGATCAGTCCGGCCTCGGTCTGCGCGGTGCGCCATTGCGATTTCGGCTTGAGAATGATGAAGGTGTCGCTTTGCTCGACCCCCATCGGGTCTGTCGGAATCTCGGAACTGCCACCGAGCGTGGTGACGGTCTCGACCTCTGGGAATGTCTTGAGCGTCTTCTCCACCATGGTCTGGGTGGCGATCGCGGATTCGAGCGAGATGCCGGGCAGTTTGGTGGTGGTGACAGTGAGCGCGCCTTCCTCCAGGCGCGGCAGGAACTCAGCGCCGAGACGGGAGCCGATCGCCAGGGCGCTGCCCAGCATCACGATCGCCACAAGGATGGTGATTGCGGGATGGCGCATCGTCCTCGCCAGCACCGGCGCGTAACCGCTCCTGGCCACACCGATGATACGGCTGTCCCGCTCGGCGACCGGCCTGTGCAGGAAGAAGGAAGCGAGCACCGGCATCAGCGTGAGCGTCAGCGCCAGCGAGGCGGCCAGCGCGAACATCACGGTGAGCGCCATCGGGCGGAACATCTTGCCCTCGACACCCTGCAGGCTGAGGATCGGCAGATAGATCAAGGTGATGACCGCAACCGCAAAGGCCACGGGGCGCGCCACGTCGTGCGCGGCTTCGCGCACCACCTGCTCGGCCGGGAGAGATGGCGCCTCCGCGCGCCGCCGCACGATGTTCTCGATCATCACCACCGCGCCGTCGACCAGCAGACCGAAATCGATGGCGCCGAGGCTCATCAGGTTGCCCGACAGGCCGGTGAAATACATGGCCGTGACGGCGGCCAGCATCGAGAGCGGGATGGCCAGCGCCACGATGACTGCGGCGCGGAAATTGCCCAGCAACGCGAGCAGCACAATGATGACCAGGAAGGCGCCCTCAGTCAGGTTGTGCGCGACCGTCTGTAGCACCCGATCGATCAGGTCGGCGCGATCGTAATAGGGAACGATGCTCACACCAGGCGGCAGGGTCTTGTTGATCTGTTGCACGGCGGTGGCCAACCGCTCGGCCACCACGCGCGTGTTCTCGCCCAACGTCATCAATGCGACGCCAACCACCGCCTGGCCGTCGCCTTGGCTGGTCACCGCGCCGAGCCGCGGCATCGGCGCCTCGACGACTTCTGCGACGTCCTTGACGTAAAGCGGCGCCCCGCCGGCTGCGGTGCGCAGCACGATGTTGCCGATGTCGCCGATCGATTGCAGCAAGCCTTCGCCGCGGACGACCGCCTGCTCACCATTGCGGGCGAGCGTCGCGCCGCCGATGGCGCGGTTGTTCTGCGCCACCGCGTTGTAGATGTCCTCGATCGACAGACCAAAATGCGTTAGCGCGTTCTCGGAAACCCGAACCTCGTAGGTCTTGAGTTCGCCGCCGTTGACGTTGACCTCGGTGATGCCGGGGACCAGCTTGAGCTGCGGCGCGACCTGCCAATCCAGGATCGAGCGCAACTGCATGAGCGAGTAGTTCTTGCCTTCGACCCTGAACTGGTAAATTTCGGAGAGGCCGTCGGACAGCGGCCCGAGCCTCGGCGTTCCCGCCTCTGCGGGCAGCGTTGCCTGGCTCAGCCGCTGCGCAACCAGCGTGCGGTCGGTCAGGATGTCGCCGCCATCGGCGAATTTCACATAGATGACGGACAGCCCGTAGCGCGAGATCGAGCGGTAGCTCGTCATCCCCGGCAGACCCTGCAAGGCGAGCTCGATCGGCAAGGTGATCGAACGCTCGACATCCGGAGGCGCCAACCCCGGTGCCTGCGTCGTCACCAGCACCTGCAGCGGCGAGATATCCGGGTCGGCGTCGAACGGCAGGCGTTGCATGCTCAAGAGGCCGGCGGCGACGAGAGCTACGACCAGCATCAGGACGAGCATGCGGTTGCCGAGGGCGGCATCGACGATCTTGTTGATCACGGTAATGTCTCCCTACCCCTGGTCCGGAATGGTGGACTGCATCAGAGCCGCCTTCAGCCAATAACTGCCCTCGCCGACGACTGCGGTACCGGCCGCAAGCCCGCTCGTGATCTGGGTTTTTCCGTTTGCGACCGGACCGGTACGAACCACACGCCAGGCGAACTGGCGATCTCCTGTTGGAATGAACACGACGCTCTGCCCGTTGACTTCCTGCAGGCTTTCGCTCGGCACCAGGACAGCGTCGCCGCCCTGCGGCGAGAGGATGGTGACGTTGGCGAACATATTGACGCGCAGCGCGCCGTCCGGGTTAGGGATCGCGCAGCGCACCTTGGCCATCCCCGTCGTCGTCTCGATCTGGTCGGGGATATAGGTGACACGGCCGGTAAAGGCGCGACCTGGAAAGGCGCTTACTCTCACCTCGACTGCATCGCCCACCTTGACTGCGCCGAGATCTTTCTCGGCGACGTCGGCCTGGACCCAAACCGTCGAGAGGTCCGACACGGTCAGTATCGGCGTTGCCGGATCGGTGATCTCGCCTTTCGCAACAGAAACCGAATCAACCACGCCGGCGAATGGCGCGACGATGGCGCCCCGCGAGCCGGCCGTCGACTGATCGCCGGAGACGCTTGCGCCTGTGGTGTCGGCCCGCATCGGCAAGAGCCGCGCCTCTTCCTCCCTGTACTGCTGCAACTCGGCTTGCCTGGTACGGAGATCGGCTTCCATGGTGGCGACGGTGGCGCGCCGCGCCTCGACCTCGGCCTGCGTCACGAGGTCGGTGCGAATGAGGTTTGTCGCGCGGTCGTAGGCGGCATTTGCCGCTCTGAGTTGCGCCTGTGCCTGACCGAGCGCCGCCTCGGCACTCAGAGCTCTGCTATGCGCGGCACTGAGGTCGAAATTATCGAGGACCGCCAACCGTTGACCTGCGACGACCCGATCGCCGGGGTTTACATCGAGCGATTCGATCCGGCCGCGTGCCACGGGCCTGATGCGCGCAACATGGAGCTGATCGTAGCCGACGCTGCCCGTCGCCAACACGGCATGAACCAGCGGACCGGACTTCGCCTCCTCGACCTGCAATTGCAGGTTCGCAAGCTTCGGCTCGGAGAGAGTAATCGTGGCTGGCAGTTCCGGATCGGCGGCAGCTGCCGCCGGGATGCTCACGGGCGCCACGATCGAGGCGGACGGCAACGAGCGGCCCGCCGCAAATCCCGCGGCTAAAGCGATAGCGACCGTCGCGACACCGAGAAGCAGACGGAGCCTCACAAGCGGCAATGTCCGACGAAGAGGCGATGGGCCATGACGAGACTCCGCCCCATCAATCGCGATAACGTGGGCTGCTTGTAACAGGCGTGCATGCATCATTTTCCCGCTCCGACGAAAACGTTGGTCGCATCGCTAGCGGGCTTTTCTGACACAGGCCTGAAGTCCATTTGCAATGACGTTCAGGCTGGCTTCAGCTTTCTCCAAACGCGCCTCTGCGGTGACGCCGTGCTGCCCGACTGCGCTCCCAGCAACTGGTGGGATCGAACCAAGTCGGCCACAGCAATTCACGACAGGCTCGCGTCGAGTTGAGCCGCCGCTATGCCGATGCTTATCGCAATGCTCCAGAACAGTCGCCATCTGCGGATTTGTGCTGGGCGCTAAATCTTGAATGGAGAATGAGATGTTGCGAAAGGCAATGATCGCGTTGGCTGTTGCGGCCGTTGGCCTGGCCGCGCCGACCATGGCGCTGGCACGTGGCGGAGGCGGCGGCGGTGGCCATGGCGGCGGTGGCGGCTTTGGCGGTGGTGGCTTCCACGGCGGTGGCCTTGCTGGCGGAGGCTTCCACAGCGGCGGATTTAACGGCGGCTTCCATGGCTTTGGCCCTGGCCCCGCCGTCGTCCACAATGGTGACGGCTTCCGCGGTTTTGGCCCCGGCCCTGTCGTTCGGGGAGGTCACGATCACGACTTCGGTCACCACCGCTATGGGCAGGGCTATGGGTTCTATCCCTACGGCTACTATGGTGACTATGCCTACTACGACTATCCCTACAGCTACGACGATTCGTATTACGACAACGGCAGCTGCTACGTCGTAAACCGGCGCGTGCACACCGCGCACGGCTGGCGCATACGACCGAGCCACGTGTGCAGCTGATCACTCGCTGGTGTTAACTTCTGCGCATCCATTGAACATCCACGATCGTTGGCCTCAGCGCTTTCCCGCGCTGAGGCGCTTCATGCACCTCTGAGATCGAGCCTCGTTCTGGAGCCGACCTCTTGCCCGCGCGCGGAAATGGTGTTTGGCAAAATGGATGCGCAGTACGCTGCAAGGTCATGCGTTACGTCGGCACAGATCCTTTACGTCGATCCAGCCGCGTCTTGCTCGTTGATCGGCTTACCCACAGCAGCTGAAGGGAAGACCTGCATCGGGATCGGTCGGACAGGCTACACAGAATACCTTTTTCAGAGGCGGCCTGATCGAGCATCCGGTTCGACTGACAGTAATCGGCGGCGGAAGTCACCGCCGCCGATTATCCGTTGAACGGTGGAATAACAATCCCGTGAACAACGCCGTATGCTCTTATATGGGCTTGAACGGCTACATTTGCTGGATCGGTCTTGGCAGCCTGCGCCATAGTCGCGAAGACAGTGACAACCACGGCCAACATTCCGAACCAGCTCAAAACAGTGCTCCTCATGATAGTTGCTCCTTTCCTTGCCGAGAATGTTTCACGGCAGGGTTCGTTAACGGGCTTTCCTGACGCCGGCCTGAAGCCTACTCTCGGAGGCGTTCAGGTTGGCTTCAGCTTTTTCCTGCACCTACGCTTGATGACGACGGGTGGACCCATGCGAGTCTTGTTGGTGGAAGACGAACCGCATCTCGGATCAGCCGTGCAGGAGCATGTTCGAGCGGCGGGACATGCCGTCGACTGGTTCGAGCGGCTGGAGCCGGCGGAGCACGCGGTGCGCACGGTCTCCTATGACGCGCTGCTGCTTGATCTGCACCTGCCCGATGGGCGCGGCCTGGATTTCCTGCGCAAACTTCGTCGCCGTGGTGACGCGCTGCCAGTCGTCATCCTCACCGCGCGCGACCTTGTCAGTGACCGCATCGAGGGGTTGAAAGCGGGCGCCGACGATTACATCGTCAAGCCGTTCGACCTCGACGAAGTGAATGCACGTTTGGAGGCCGTCAGCCGCCGATATTTCGGAAAAGCGGCGTCGATCCTTCAGATCGGCCCGGTTGAATTGGAGTGGGAACTCAAAATCGCGCGACTGGATGGGCGGCCCGTCGAACTCAGTGCGCGGGAATGGGCCGTGGTCGAGGTGCTCGGACGGCGGCGACAGTCAATCGTATCGAAAGAGCAGATCGAGGATGCGCTCTATGCCTTTGGCGAAGAGATCGAGAGCAACACCATCGAGGTCTATGTCAGCCGCGTCCGCCGCAAGCTCGGGCGAGATTTCATCCGCACGGTGCGCGGTCTCGGCTACCGCCTGGGAGAGTGAAACGTGGCGCACGGAAGCCTTGTTTCGCGGCTGATCTGGCTGTTGGCATCCTCGATGGCGGCCCTGTGGATCCTCGGCAGCGTGGCCGCAGGCACGCTCACGGTGTTTGAGATCAACGAAAGACTAGACGATGCGATCGAGGAGGTCGCGCAGCGGCTCTTGCCGGCGACCTACGAGGCCGTGCGACAGCCGGAGGCCATGCAGCGAATGGCGAAGCAGTTGGTCGCCACGATGGATCCACGGGCCCTGGCCTATCAGATCGTCGGACCGACAGGCGAAATCGCGATGCGCTCGGAGAATGCGCCTGAGACACCGTTTCCGGTGCCGCGCCAGGCCGGATTCCACGACACGCCGCAGTATCGCGTCTATGCACAACCCGCCGCCGCCGATGGCTATTTCATCGAGGTTGCCGAGCCCAGGGCACACCGTGCCGAGTCGCTGTGGCGGGCAACTGCATTGACCGGCGGGCCGCTGCTGCTGTTCCTGCCGTTGTTGTGGTTCCTGATCCGCTGGGCGGTCCTTCGGAGCATGCGATCGTTGGATCAGCTGCGGAGCGAGATCAGCCGTCGCGACGGCTCAAATCTGTCGCAAATCTCCGACATGGGGCTACCGACCGAGCTCGCGCCGATTCAGGCAGCAGTCAACCGGCTCCTTGAACGGCTGGAGCGCGCGTTGGCGACTGAACGCCAGTTCGCGGCGAACAGCGCCCACGAGTTGCGGACGCCGATTGCCGCCGTGCTGGCGCAGATGCAGTTGCTGTCGGCCCAGCTCGCCGGAACTCCGCACGCCGAACGCTCGGCCCGAATCGTCGTCCAGATCAAGGGGCTCAGCAGCCTTGCCGAGAAGTTGCTGCAACTGTCGCGCAGCGGCGCGGGCGTTGGGATGCTGCGGGAACGCGTCGACGTCATGACGGTCGTGCAGATCCTCGTCGACGAGTTTCGCCGGCACGAAGACGTCGGGGACAGGTTGGTGGTCACCGCGGAAGGTCCGGACGAGTTCATCGTGCAGGGCGAACTGGACATCATCGGCATCACGCTTCGCAACCTCATCGAGAATGCGGTTCGTTACGGTGCCCCCGATGAGCCAATCGAGCTCGTCGTTGGCCACGACCGGCAGATTCGCCTGCTGAACGGCGGCGCCGTCATTCCATCGGATATCCTCGATACCCTGAAGAATCCCTTCGTTCGTGGATGCTCGGTCGGCGCCGGAGGTGGTCTTGGGCTCGCTATCGTCGATGGCGTCATGAAGCAGATCGGCGGCAGCCTGACGCTTATTTCCCCCGTCATGGGGCGCGGCGGCGGCTTCGAGGCTCGCCTCATTTTCCCTGAACCACAGTGAAGTCCCTGCGATGGACAGGCTGTCCCGAGGTATCGCCTGCATGAACTGCCGATTGTATTTGAGCATCGGCGTCTGGCCGCCATGGAGCACGGGCGATTTTGCCCAGTTGAGACCGAGGCGACGGCGAGGTTGCCGTGTTTGGCAGCCTGTTCCTTCGCCACGGATCGTCGGTCACATACAGGCCGGGATTGCCGATCGAGCCGCGCCCAACCTACCGACAACGCCTGGAGACAAACGGGTATCAGGCGCGTGGAGACCGAATAATGGCCAGTTCCGCCGAATCGACCTTTCCAACCCTCCCACATCTGCTCGTCAATATTTCGCCGCCTGAGATCACGAAGCGCCGCTCCACGACCTGGTCGGGATTTCGCGGAGAGACGGTCCAGATCACGCGGCACACGCAGTTTGAATACGGATTCCGGGCTCCATGGCACCTGCTCATTGCGGCAGAAGTCGCCGAGCGCTACGACGGGGAGTCCTTTGTCGAAGGCCTGCCGCGTTCGACCTTGCGCGATTTCACGCACAAGCTGACTTTCGTTCCTGCCGGGCACGACTTCCGCGGATGGCAGAGACCGCGCGCATTAACGCACACAACCTACTTCTACATTGATCCGAGCGGACCGCTCGCCGATCCCGCGCTGCGGTTTGAGGAGATCGAATTCAAGCCGCGCCTGTTCTTTTACGATCGCGATCTCTGGCAAACCGCTCTTAAACTCAAGTCAGTAATCGAGAACGCGAGCACGACGCATCGGCAATACGCCGAAGCTCTCGGCATCGTGCTGACGCATGAGCTCGTTCGCTTCAACGGTGACACGGAACCGCACCAGCCGGTCAGTCGTGGCGGCCTTGCGTTCTGGCAACAGAAGCGGGTAGCAGCTTATGTCGAGGAGCATGTGGCCGACGATATTCCGCTCGCGACGCTGGCCGAGCTGGCGCGGCTTAGTCCATATCATTTCTCCCGCTCGTTCAAACGTTCGTTCGGCCTGCCGCCGCACCGATATCACGCGACCCGCCGAATCGAGCGGGCCAAGCAGCTATTGGCGAATCGCGAACGGTCGGTCACGGCGATTGCACTTGAGGTCGGCTTCAGCGATACCAGCACATTCACCAGCGCGTTTCACAAGCTGACCGGCGAAACTCCGAGCTATTACCGTCGCCGTCTCGATTAAGGCGATCGGGGTTGCGGACGCCGTGTGATACGACGCACCGACTGGGTCGTCTCGGCGCGACGCGGCTCGCAAACGCATCATCGAAGGACACCGCGATTTGCCTGCTGCCGATCGGCAGCAGGCGCGATTTCCTCTGATCTTCGTAACGTGCGTTTCGAAGCGAGACTCATTCGGCAGGCATCCGGGCGGCACCGGGCGACGGCGTCCGCTGCTGGACGAGCCGGGCGAGGCAGGTGTGCACAATGGCAGCAACGATGGCGCCGACGATCGGGGCTGTCAGGTACAGCCAGGCGTCGTTGAAATTGCCGGTCGCGACCATTGGGCCAAGCGCCCGCGCCGGGTTGAAGGCCGCGCCTGTGAGCGCACCACCCATGATGATGTTGAGGGTCAGGGTCATACCGATCGCCAAGGGCGCGAGGGCGCCGGCGCGGCCCGCCACCGCGGTACTGAGCACGACAGTGACCAGGAAGAAGGCGAGGGTGGCCTCGATCACGAAGCCGGCCCAAGCCGTGACCGTGAGGGTCGTGGCACCCAAAGCGACATTGTGCGCGAGCGCGGGCGTACCAAGGCCGGTCTCGGCACCGCCCAATACGGCCCGCAACAGGAGCGCGCCAGCGATCCCGCCAATGAGCTGACTGACAATATAGCCAGCCGCCTCGCCGACACGCATGGCGCCGGCGGCGAGCACTCCCACGGTAACCGAGGGGTTGAAATGGCCGCCCGACACGGGACCGTAGGCGAAGGCGAAGACCATGACGGTCAAACCGTGCGCAAAGGCAATCGCGGCGAGACCGGGCAGGCCGACACCATCGCCGACCACGGCTCCGGCGCCTGCGCCGATGAATATTAGCGCGAAAGTGCCGATGAACTCCGCAAGGAGTTTTGGTGCAATCCGGTTGGACATCGTTGACTCCAGAGTGAGGTTAACCGCCCGGCGCGATCAGGTTCGCGCCGGGAAAGAACCGTTGGTCTTGGGGATGGCCGACGGCGCAGGGAGCGCCGCCGGCAGGTGAAGCGAGCGACCTACTCCGCCGCGATGGTCTGCGGTTTGAAATCGATGCCCATCGCCTTCGCGACGCCGGCGCCGTATTCGGGATCGGCCCTGTAGCAGTGGGCGATCTGCCGCTTGACGATCTCGATCGGAACGCCTTGCATCGCCGCCTTGTAATTCTGGAAGAGCTGCTCCTTCTGGGCGGCGGTCATGAGCCGGAACAGGTCGCCGGGCTGACGATAGTCGTCGTTGCCGTCGCGGTGATTGTAGCGGTCGGCATCGCCGGAAATTTTCAGCGGCGGCTCGCGGAAACGCTCGTCCTCCACCGGGCCGTTGAACGAGTTTGGCTCGTAATAGGCGTCAGGATTCGGATTGCCTGCGAGCCGCATGGTGCCATCGACGTTGTAGGTGTGGACGGGACAACGCGGCCTGTTGACGGGAAGCTGATCCGCATTGACGCCGACGCGATAGCGGTGTGCGTCGGCATAGGAGAAAATGCGCGCCTGCAGCATCTTGTCTGGCGAATGGCCGATGCCAGGCACGATATTGGCGGGCGAAAGCGCGGCCTGTTCGACCTCGGCGAAATAGTTCTGCGGATTGCGGTTCAGCTCGAGGATGCCGACTTCGATCAGCGGGTAATCCTTGTGCGGCCAGACTTTGGTAAGATCGAACGGGTTGTACCAGTGCTTGTCGACATCGTTCTCCGGCATGATCTGGATAGAGAACTTCCACTTCGGGAAATCGCCCCTTTCGATCGATTCGAACAGGTCACGCTGATGGGTCTCGCGATCATAAGCGACCTTCTCGGCGGCTTCGGCGTTCGTCCAGTTCCTGATACCCTGCATGGTCTTGAAGTGGAATTTGACCCAATGGCGTTCGTTCCTGGCATTGATGAACGAGTAGGTATGCGAGCCGAAGCCGTCGATGTTGCGATAACTCTGCGGCAGGCCGCGATCCGACATGAGGATGGTCACTTGGTGCAGGCTCTCCGGTGACAGGGACCAGAAATCCCACATCGCGGTCGGCGAGCGCATATTGGTCCTCGGGTGCCGCTTCTGCGTGTGAATGAAGTCCGGGAACTTCAGCGCGTCGCGCAGGAAGAATATCGGCGTATTGTTGCCGACCATGTCCCAATTGCCTTCCTCGGTATAGAAGCGCAGCGCGAAGCCGCGCACGTCACGCTCTGCGTCCGCGGCACCGCGCTCGCCCGCAACCGTCGAGAAGCGCAGGAACGCTTCGGTTTTTGCGCCCTTCTGCAACACCTTTGCCTTGGTGTATCTTGAGATGTCGTGAGTGATGGTCAGCGTGCCATAGGCAGCCGAGCCCTTGGCGTGCTGGCCGCGTTCGGGAATTCGCTCACGGTTTTGGTGGGCAAGTTTCTCGAATAGAACGAAGTCCTGCATCATCAACGGACCGCGTGGCCCCGCCGTGATGCTATTCTGGTTGTCGGAAACTGGCATGCCGCTGTCGGTGGTGAGTGTAGGGCGTTTGGCCACGGATTGCTCCTGTATCGCGAGACATTGACATCCCCGGCAGCGCTGCCGCTCTTCGCGGCAACGGCTCTTGCGTTCGCAACGCCGGTTGTTGACGGAGTTGCGTTTGCGAGAAGCCGGGTGCGGCGGAGATGTATGGGCCTGCTTGGCGGACACTTAGGGTCTATTGCTGCAATTGTAGCGATCTTGCGCCAATCTTCGGAAGCCGGAGGCGGCGTCAAAACTGGAAGGACGAATCCCGGGCGATCACGTCATAGTGGCTCGCGAGAGGGGGGCTGCTACCTCAGATTTGATAGCATCACATAGCGCGCCCTATCGCGCTTTTCGAAAAATTTTATGAGGCGTGGGTCGCGCAGAGTTGAGCGACGGGACTCGCTTAGGTCAGTGGCGATTCCGTAAGACGAGCGTCACCTGCAAGAGGTTTCGTGGTTATGGAATGTCTTGCTAATTTTACTACGGCTTAGTTCGAGATTGATCGCACGCGCTGCATTTCGTTCAAGCCGTCTCTGGTGCGAGACTGCAGCGGTAACTGCATCGAACGCCCCGACTAGCCTTGTTAGGGAGCTGCGCCCCTTCGACGTTTCCGAAGGCGCAATCGCCGGCGGGCGGAAAGTTCGCCGGCGATGCATCGCCACCGGCACAGTGCCGCCATTCAACGGGATCTAGCGCCCTTGCTAACGTTGCCGGTGCGGCTTGCCGGGGATGAAGTGTGCGTTGTGCGCAAGAATTGCATGAGCGCCTTCAGTGCGGGGCGCGGTTGGCGGCTTGCCGGGTAGTACAGAAAGAAGCCATCGATTGGCGTGTCGGCCCAGTCGTCCAGGACCCTCTCGAGACGTCCCTCGGCCAGATCATTGGCCACATACGGAAGCGGTACCTGGAAGATTGCCGCTCCGTCCCTTACGGCAGCCTTGGCCACCTCCATTCCTTGGGCGATCAAACGCCCTTGCACCTGCACCTCGGTCCTCTTCTGCTTGATCCGAAAGCTCCAGGGAAAGAGAGTGCCGTTCGATAGACGAAAGCGGATGCATTCGTGCGACGCGAGATCCTGCGGACCTCGGGGCCTGCCGCTTGCCGCGAAGTAGGAGGGAGCCCCCACCACGACCATTGGCATTCGTTCGCTGATCCGCACGGCGATCATGTCGCGCGCGAGGCGCACTCCGGGCCGGATGCCGGCGTCGAAGCGGCCGGCCACAATATCGGTCAGGCCGCTATCTTCCACGATCTCGACCGAAATCTCGGGATAGCGCGCAAGAAATCGCGGGAGCGCCGGTGCCATGACCAGGTCGGCGGCGGGCGGCGCAACGTTGAGCCGCAGTGCTCCGGCCGGCCTGCCGCCGAGCTCTTTGATAGAGTCCAATGCCGCCTCGTAGTCTGCGAGCACAATGCGTAGTCGTTCGGAGAGGCGCTCGCCCGCCGCGGTCGGCGCCACCGACCGCGTCGTGCGCTCGATGAGCCTGACTCCCAGCATGTCCTCCATCCGCCGCACAATGTCGCTAACCCGCGCAGGAGAAAGGCCGTGTCGTTTGGCCGCTTTGGTAAAGCTCTTCTGCTCGAGCACCGTAAGAAATACGCCGCTTTCAGCAAATCCCGGGACGCCCATAACCGCACCTATTTTTCAGTTTTACTGTAAAGTTCATTCGGATTATTCCATCTTATCGCGAGGGTATCTTTTGGTCCATGTAGGCGGCTGACAAAGGAAGCCGCCGCGTGAACAAAGTCCTACTTATCCGGTCCAGCATATTCGGCCGAGACTCGAAATCCATTCGTCTGGCCAACGAATTCCTGTCACGCTATCCGCACGCCTCATTGGTCGAACGGGTTCTTTCCCCCACAACAATGCCTCACTTGATGGCCGAGACCTATGTCGCGATGGGCAAGCCCGATTCCGAACTAACAGGCGAGGAAAGGGCCCATGTCGCCCTTTCAGACGCGCTTGTCGCCGAGGTGAAGGCCGCCGACACGATTGTGCTGGCCGTGCCCATGTACAATTTATCGATCCCGTCGACGCTGAAAGCGTGGATTGATCACGTCGCCCGGCTGGGCAAGACTTTCATCTACACGGCGGCCGGACCGCAGGGCCTGCTCAGTGGCAAGAAGGTTTTCGTGCTCACGGCGCGAGGGGGCGTCTACAGCGATGGTCCGGCCCAGCCGCTCGATTTTCAGACGCCGTATTTGCGTGGCGTCCTGGGTTTCCTAGGAATCATGGATGTCACCTTCATTCATTTTGAAGGTGCGAACATCAGCGCGGAAGCCGCGGCCACCGGTTTCAGCAAAGCCCAACGTACGATTGATGAGGTGCTCAGCCGGGCCGCGGTCGAACGACAGCCTGACCATCCCGCGATTGCCTCGGCGAGAACTGACCACGTTCTGCCGCCTCTGGTTCTT
This sequence comes from Bradyrhizobium sp. Pha-3, assembly GCF_042258615.1. Taxonomy (GTDB): domain Bacteria; phylum Pseudomonadota; class Alphaproteobacteria; order Rhizobiales; family Xanthobacteraceae; genus Bradyrhizobium. Next base: position 3,220,880 of record NZ_CP170152.1, read on the forward strand.
GCACAGGCTGCGAACCAAGCAGGTCTCCGACCGTCCACACACGTCGATCTGCCTCGCGACCTTGGTTGCGCGGGCGACAACAGCGCCGCCCCCTGGCGTCGTCCGGGTACTGAAACCCGCGTCCACAGCAATGGGAGATTGCCATGAATGAGATCCTCACGAAGGCCCGCCTGACCGTTGACGAGCTTCTGGAACGCCGCCACGGACTGCAGACCTATGAGGAACGGGTTCAGCATGCGCTCGACCTGGTCCACATGCATTTTGAAGCGGAAAACCCGGAGCGGATCGACGAGTGCATCCGCCTGTATACCGGAGATGCGGAATGGGAAGCGCCAGCGCGTCGCATCTCCTACAAGGGACCGCAGAAGATAAAGGAGATGTACCTCAGGCTTTTCGCATCGGCGCACGAGTTCTCCTTTACTCCGATCGAACGATGGGCGACGCCCGATCGCGTCCTTGACGACAGCGTGTTCACATTTCAGTTGGCCGGGGACGGCTTCGAGAACGCCCCCCTTCCGATCGGTACTCGCGTGCGTATGCGGCTGATCCACAATTTCCACATCCGCGACGGGATGATCGCCAAGGAGATTGGCTACGAAATCTGGAGCAAGGATCACTGAGCCTTGTCTACCGTCTTAAGTGAAATCGACCTGTTCCGGAGCTGGAATTGGCCGGGTGATGCTGGTCCGAGCGATGACGCTTTATGGAGCGCCTCCCGCCTGGAAGGGCTCAGCCAATTCCTGCGAAGCGGAGAATGTGAAGTGAGCGGTCGAGTCTCGTCCGCAGTTCATGAGGTTCACTATGACTTTTGCTGTGATCTGCATCGATCGGCCGGACACTGCGGAGCTCCGCGACCGGACGCGTCTTGCGCACCTCGAGTACATCAATCCGTACCGTGCGAAGATGAAGATTGGTGGTGCGCTTCTGGACGAGGCGGGCGAACGAAGGGTTGGTATGGTGTTCGCCATCGACTTCCCGACGCGCGAAGCCGTCGAGGCCTTCATGCGAGACGAGCCGTACACAAAGGCCGGCATCTTCGAGTCCGTAATGATACGGCGAATTCATGTCGTCTATCCGGAGGCGGATCCATCCTATTTCGATGACTTGCTCGCGAATGAGCGGCAGGCGGCCGGCAAGGGGTAGAGCAGCGATGACCCAGGCCGTTCGAAATGCGCGGGCTCGCCGCGTGCTGCTGACTGACCATCCATGGCCGGACCTCGAGCTGGAGCGTTCAGTCTTTAGAAACGCCGGACTTGATCTCGTCGCTGGCCCCGTCGAGGCGAGCTCAGCATCGCAGGTGGAAGCTCTCGCGCGTGAATGTGACCCTGCCGCCATCATGACCTGCTGGGCGACTATCTCGGAGGCGGCGGTGGCGGCCGCAACGGATCTTAAGATCGTCGCGCGGCTTGGGGTCGGGCTCGACAATATCGCTGTGAGCGCCGCGACGGCGCGCGGCGCATGGGTGACCAATGTTCCGGACTATTGCGTTGAGGAGGTGTCGACGCACGCCGTCGCGCTCTTGCTCGCGCACTTCCGAGGCATCGTGGCACTCGACCGGGAAGCCAAGCTCCTCGGCTGGCGCCCCGATTCAGCCAGCCTTCGTCGAGTTAGCCAACTAACGGTCGGCGTGCTCGGCTTCGGGCGGATTGGGCGAGCCACGGCGCGGCGACTGGCCGACCTCGGCTGTCGTGTCCTGGTCTTCGATCGCGCGCCGGCTGTTGATTTCCCGGGTGCCGAGCCGGCCGGCCTGGAGGTTATCCAAGAACAGGCAGACGCCGTCGTGCTGCATCTTCCGCTAACCGATGAAACCCGGAAGATTGTCGACGACGCCTTCATCCGCGGCTGCCGGCGCAAGCCGCTTCTGGTGAACGTGAGCCGAAGCGGCCTGATCGACCATGCCGCCCTGCTGCGCGGCCTCGACGCAGGCCTGCTTGGAGGCGCAGCCCTCGATGTCGTCGATGGCGAGCCTGCGCCGTCTGCCGAAATCCTCACAAGGCCTGACATCATCGTGACACCCCACGTCGCATTCCTCTCCGATGCATCGCTCATCGAATTAAGACGACGCGCTTGCGAGGAGGTGGTTCGGGTCTTGCGCGGTGAGCTGCCTCACCACGGGTGCAACGCGCCCCTTTCCGGTGACCCGCGTGATCCTCGTTTCGACGGCGGCGTCGCCAGCGAATTGCGCGCGGCCGAGGCCCCCGAAGGGTCCGTCGTGATCAAGCGTGCCCTTGGAAAGCTGCGCGTTGCAGCCGAGTGGTTCTCCGATCCGGCGCGTTCGTTGGTAGAGGCGGCGGCGCTCAAGGCGATCGGGGAGCTTATTGGCGCCCCCCACGTCCCTCGTGTCCTGTGGACGGATCCGGAGCGCCACGAATTTGCCATGGAGCTTATCCCTTCGCGCCTGAGAAACTGGAAGCGTGACCTGATGGATGGGACGATCGACCTCGAGACCGCGTCAACCGTCGGCCGCTTGCTTGGGCGCATGCATGCAGCATCATCCGGACGACGTGATCTCGAGCAGCGGTTCGCAGAAAAACGCTTCTTTCGGGAACTGCGGATCGTACCCTATTTGCAGAGCATAGCCGAGCGAAATCCCGATCTGGCCTCGGCCATTGATCAGGCTGCGGCGGTCTTGCTAGCCCGGCACGAGGCGCTCGTTCACGGCGACTTCAGTCCGAAGAACATTCTGGCGAGAGGGACGGAGGTGGTATTCCTCGATTGCGAGGTTGCGCACTGGGGTGATCCGCGGTTCGACCTCGCATTCATCCTGCACCATCTTCTTCTGAAGGCGGACCGAAAAGGCGCGCCGCGTGCCGCCCTGATCGAGGCCGCCGGTCGTGTCCTCGAGGGCTATGCCTCGACAGGGCCCGCAGTCATCGACGCAGACCTTGCTCGGCTTGTCGGATGCTTGACCCTCGCCCGCCTCGAGGGGGATTCGCCCGTCGACTACCTCGCTGATCTCGACCTCAATCACGTCAAGCGCCGTGCGCGGCGGCTGATCCTGCGGCCCCCGGCGCTGCTGCCGGGCGCACGCACAACTCTGGAGGAATTGTCATGACTGTCCCATCCGCGATCGCCCGCATTCATGCGCGGCAGATTCTCGACTCACGCGGCCGCCCGACGGTGGAGGTCGATGTGGAGCTGCATGACGGCAGTCTCGGACGAGCATGCTCGCCCTCCGGCGCGTCGACGGGCCGCCATGAGGCGCACGAACTGCGAGACGGCGACCCGGACGATTTCGAGGGCCGCAGTGTCCATAAGGCGGTCGCCAACGTGATGGCTGATATCGCGGTCGGACTGATCGGACGGGACGCCCTGGATCAAGAACGCGTTGATCGGGATCTCCGAGAGGTCGACGGTTCCTCCGACTTGTCCCGTCTCGGCGCGAACGCCGTTCTGGCGACTTCGTTGGCAGCCTGTCGCGCCGCGGCCGTGCATAAGCGTCGTCCACTATACCGGCACATCGGAATGCTGGCGAGCGACAACGCCATAACGCTTCCCATGCCGATGACCAACATACTCAGCGGTGGGGCGCACGCGGGCCGGGGCATGGACATTCAGGATTTCCTTGCCGTGCCGGTGGGGGCGCAATCCTACTCCGACGCGCTGTCCATGCTTGCCAAGGTCAGGTCGACCGCCGCCGCGGTGCTCGCGGAGCGAGGCGGATCGGTGCTGCTCGCGGACGAAGGCGGGTTGAGCCCTGGCTTCGAAACTGCACGTGCCGCGCTCGACCTCATGATGGACGCCTTTGCACGCGCCGGATTCAGACCGGGAGAAGAGATCGCAATCGCGCTCGACGTCGCAGCCAGCGAGCTCTTCCTGGGCGGACGTTACAGCCTGCCTCGCGAGGGCCACCATTTCGACGGTCGCGAGATGGCCAGCTTTGTTCTCGATCTTGTCCGGAATTACCCGGTCGTCTCGGTCGAGGATCCGCTGGATCAGGATGACTGGGAGAACTGGCGACAATTCACCGGCGCGGCTTCAGACCTGCAGATTGTCGGGGACGATCTGTTCGTGACGAACCAGGAGCGGATCTCGCGCGGGGTGGAGCAGGGTGCCGGCAACGCCGTGCTGATCAAACTCAACCAGAACGGAACGCTCAGCGGCACGCTGGACGCTATGCGGCTCGCCCGTAGGGCCGGTTTTGCGACGGTTGTTTCTGCGCGCTCCGGCGAGACCGAGGACGCGTTCATAGCCGACCTTGCCGTAGGGACCGGCGCCGGACAAATCAAGATCGGTTCCGTGCGTAATTCCGAGCGCCTCTCCAAGTACAACCAACTGCTTCGTATCGAGGAGGATCCAGACGTCCTCTTCGCAAGCACGTCCGGCCTGCATGGGCGCGGTTTGAACCGCGCCGCCTAAGAGACACACTATTCAAGGAACTATCCATGACTTATTCGCTCGCCACCATCCGACAAAACGCACGCGCGATCCCCGTCATCGAGATCGCCGGAACTTATTACGACCTTGCAAAGGTCGCGCCGGAGTTGCTCGAGCCTGCACCGCAGCGTGGGCTGGTGAATGTCTTTGAACGCTGGTCGGAGCGGCAGTCCACGCTCGACCGTCTCGTGGCCGACCTGAACGCGCAGCCGCGCCCTTCGGCTCAGGTTCGTGCACCCCAGCCCGATGAGTTTCTGACGCCGCTACAGTATCCGACCAAGGTCGTGCTCATGGGAGCGAACTATTACTCCCATGTGCATAACGACGCGGGATTCCGTGATTTCGACAAAGCGAACAAGATCCCCACTCTGTTCTTCAAGCCGCCTACCACAACGCTGGTGGGCTCCGGCAAGAGCGTCCGCTATCCCAGCCAGTCGAACAAGTTCGATTGGGAGGTCGAGTTGGCGGTGGTCATCGGCAAGCGGGCACGGCGGATCAGCGAAGCCAACGCCTTGGATTACGTCGCCGGATACACGATCGGCGTCGATCTCTCTGCCCGAGACTGGCAATTCCACGAGAAACACCTCGTGAAGTTTGATCTCTTTGGCGGCAAGGGCTTTGACGACAGCTGTCCGGTCGGGCCGAAGATCGTGCCGGCGCGGTTTGTCGCTCACGATAACCTGCAGTTGAAGCTGTGGGTCAATGGCGACCTGAAGCAGGACGCCAATACACGCGACATGATCTGGTCCTTGGCCGAGCAGATCGCGGCCGTCTCGGAGCACGTCACCCTGGAGCCCGGCGACATTCTGCTGACCGGCACGCCTGCGGGTGTTGGCCTCGCGACCGGCACCTTTCTCAAGGTTGGTGACATAGTCGAGGCTGAGATCGATGGACTGGGCCGGCTGTCTTTCGAAATCACCGCTGACGCTGACGCTCCGGCTTGGCAAGGAGGCGTCGCATGATCGTCGAGCAGCGCACTTATACCTTGCACCCCGGCAAAGCCGCGGAGTGGATCGAAGTCTATCAGCAACGAGGCTACGAGATGCAGGTCCGCTGTCTCGGGCGGATGGTTGGATATTTCACCAGCGAACTCGGCGTGCTCAATCAGGTGGTGCACCTATGGGCCTACGAGGACCTCGAGGATCGCCGTCGGCGTCGCGAGGTGCTTGCCGCGAAGCCTGAATGGCAGGCGCTGCTCAAAAAGCTTCTTCCACTTGTCCGCGAGATGGAGAGCAAGATCCTGATTCCCGCCCCTTTCTCCCCCGTTAGGTGACCGAGCGATGGCCCACGATACTAAAACAGAATTATCGTCCTTGGAGGACCGCCGTTGCGCGGCCTTGATCCAGGGGGACATTGCAGGCATTGCAGAGCTCCTCTCCGATGACCTGCTTTGGACTCATTCGTCTGCTCGCCAGGACACGAAGGCGAGCTTCCTTGCGGCACTGACTGAAAGGGCCACGCGGTATCTCGAGATCGACCGGAGCGATGAGAATATCCGGGTCCGCGGCGATGTCGCGGTGATCACCGGCGTCGCGGACATGCGGGCCGTGGTGAACGGCGAGGAGAAGGTTCTTCGTAACCGCTACTTGAATGTTTGGACCCGCGAGGACGGGCGGTGGCGGATGTCTGCCTGGCAGTCGACTAGCGTACCGCGTCACCGATCCCCCGAATCAACATCATTTCGGGCCTCACATGCGACACTGCGCTAGGCTCGTCACGACCTCTGTCTGGCAACTCGATGAGCTTACTGAAACTCTCCGATCGCGCAGTGCAAAGACGCCCGGATCGTTACTTGATCAAAAACATGAAAATTCTGCGCCTCTGCCTCGTCCTGTTGACGCCGATCTCACCTGCAAACGGGGGCCCCCGTTGCTCCGGTCAACCATCCCGCGAACGTCAATCGCATCGAGCTGCCGCAGGGATAGGGCAGGCTAGGCTGCTGCACGAAAGAGCCCGTTCTTCAACGCCAGAGCCCCCACTGCCAGGGTCGATGGAAGCGATGGATTATTTCCCAATTTGAGATGGTTGCAGGTCCGGGATTTGAACCTATTCGAGCACCGTTTTGGGTAGAGAGGAATCGCGCGAACGGCGGCTTTTGACGGGCTATCAAGAGGCCAGCTCGGGAGTTTAGGCTGCCCGCCGATAGGAAAACAGGGCTTCCAAAATAGTGGGTTTAGCGAAGACACCTTATTTTCAGCCTGAAAAGACGAAGGATGGTCGCTGGTTTGTGGCGGTCAAGACTGGCCATGGGCCGGATTCTCACATCGGAGACTTCGATACGGAAGCCGATGCGGAGCGTTGGATCGCTACCAAGGCGAAATACTGGCCAGGCAGAGAGAGTTGAAGCGCGGGCGCAACGTCGGTGCATCTGAAGACTCTTGGTTTCCAAGTCCTGGGCGAATGGAAGCGGTCTTAACTCAAATGGGTCAGATGAAACCGAATGGCCGCGTTGCGGCGCGAAACTGGGGCAGCCTCATTTACGTTTCTGGTTGGTCGGCTGTCGCTTCTGTTTTGAGGCAGGGCAATTGGAAGTGGCCGGCAGGGGCCGTCCGTTTTTCGAAGTTACGGACGGCCCCAACTTGGGGCCCGGACTCGGCCCAAGGCAAATATCCGGGAGCGAACCCCGAACGCCAGGAACAGTTAGCGTTCACGGCACGTTAGCGCTGCTGCGAGAAGTCCGTTGGTGCGTGTGATAACGGACAATCGCCAGTGCCCTGACCGGCCGCGAGGAAGCGTACATGACAGATGGAGACCCCATTGCACAGACTGCGACGCCGGAGCAGCGAATAGATCAGGCCTCGGAAGCGATCCGTCATATGGCTGAAGACGCCGTGTTCGAACCTCTACCGCAGCAGGATCGGTGGCTGCACCATATGATTGAAGCGACGAGAGCAGCTCCGCTTCGATCACTCGCACTCGCATTTCTGCTAGGAGTATTTTTGGCCCGTCGATAGCATGGACATCGGTTCTCCAATGGGAGCATTGCGCCACGCCAAAATGCTCGCAGGCTAGGGGAATGCGGTCGATAAAAGGATTCTTAGGTGGGCATCATCATGGGGCAATGAGGCGAGATCGCCTTAGGGACGCTAGACGACATCACTACAGTCGCGCCACATGTCCGCTTACACATCGAAGCGGTCATCCCGCATTGATGAGTACACGCTCAAATCCGAGTAACGGCAGTCATCATCGGCTTTCATCACGAGGCTTTTTCGCGCACCGGGTTATTGACTGCTGGTTAACCAGTCTTGTCCATACTGCACGGCCAGCCAGACCGGAGACGTGGAAGTGTCCTTCCAACTGACCGTCTTAAAAGTGCTGGCCGGCCAGCCCGCCGGGCGAGCAACCGTTGCCGAAGTCCGGAATGCCGTTGCAATCCTAATGAACAGCGGCAGGGACTGGACCGATCGCATGAAGCGGTTGGCCGAACATGCGCCGGACCTCAATATCTTCTCCGCAAAGTTCGTGTTGCGCGATGCTAACGGTTGGGAAATCACTGAGGAGGGGCGGCAATTCTTGGCCGCCGTCGAGACGGCGGTCGCCGTTCAAAGATCGCCGCTCCGATCAATCGACGATCCGCCGATGAGCGAACCCGCCGCTCCGCTTGGGATAGATGCGGTGAGAATATCCGATCTGCCTCAAAACCGTCGTCAGAAGCCGCGGCGTCGCCGCGGCAAAGGTCGGGCCAATCGGCGAACAGCGTAAGCGCATGGCTTCCGCTTTTGAAGGGTGCTCGGAAGGCTTCAACGTCCGCCTTTGAGAGAGAAACCAACCAAAGTTAAGCGGGCCGCATAGTCGGCCTGTGACCGAAAGCAGACATTGGGGCCAGTAACGAGGGTGAACCTGAGCGCGTCAAGCGGTTCGGAACGGTCGGACTGACCTTTGCGTTCCGTGCTCATCGATCGCCGATAGCTACAGTGCCCATTTTGCCCCACCTTCAGGAGGGCGGAAAAGCTCCCGCACTCGCAGCGGAGAGCAACCCGGGAATCTACGAAGCTTCCCGGTCTATGCTGAACGGCAATAATGTGGCTTGGGCGTCGTGCCCGTCGCCCGTGATTTGGCGGAAGGGGAGTCCTGTCAATCTTGTTGAAATGATCTGGCTTTCCTAACAGCTGCGGTGTGAGCTGCGGTAATGGAGATGAATGGTGCGCCCTACCTGGCGAGCATCTAAGCATCGAAACTATGCCAGTGAAAATTCAGTCCTCTACCACCAGACCTGACGGAAAGTAAGCGAGCAACTTTCCGGCCGGTGGACCGTACTTCCAGAAGCGCGCAGCGCGGTGAAAGCCGTCGATCAATATCGGAAAGCTGAACGAGCGACCAAACGTAATCGGATCCGCGGGAAATTCATAGCTCGTTCCCTTGGGAAGTACGCTTCGAGGATCATCGAGATCGAGGCTCGTCGTTGTCATGTATTCCTCGAACGAAATGAAACGTCCCTCGCTTTCGGGATCCCACACATTTGGAGGCACGAACATCGAGCCTAATCTGGCCCGTCCGATCTCGACAACGTCGAACGAAATTACGCCGGTTAGAAATGCGAGCAGGACGGGCCTCGCGCACGCCGCGCCAAAGGCAAGCTCATATCGTTCGGCCTCAGAGAGCTGCTCGAATGATGTCCCACTCAACCGCTTTGCGGCGAGATGCGCCAGGTCAGAATAGTGCTGAGCGGCCGGAGAATCTGTCAACTCGCTATAGCCCCACCGAGCTTGAACTTCCAACAAGGGGACGTTTTGCAGTCTCAAGACATCTACTTTCTCTCGATCGAAACTGGCTCGCTTTATCCAGGCCATTCCGGAATTGCGTCAAGTTGATGGTACTCGCGACTATTTGGTGCTCAGCCGGTCGCTGACACCATCGTCCCGCTGAACCACCAGGGGAGGGATGCAGACGTAGCTTTGCATTGTGGGATACGCCAGGTTCATAGCTCCATCGATCCCTCGATCCTCATCGACGATCGGTGTTCCAGGAAACGGTACGAGCTGCTTCTTGAGCGGCAGAACGCTCCCCAGGAAGCGCCGCGCCCCGCGTGGACTAATCGAGTATGCCTGTGTTCCGTAGGCGTGCCTCAGCCGGTGGGGGCGATAAGTTGGTCGGCCGTCCAGAGTATCACTCCAGGAAAAAGGTTCGGTTCGATCGTAGAACCGAAGCTCCGAAGCGGAAAATCCAAGATCGATCCAGAGATAAAGTGGATCGTAAATGAAACCCCACAAGACTATATCCCAATCGTTGGGCATCTGGGCCAGCACCGACAATCGGTGCTCATCGAATGCAGGATGACTAAGCGCGTCGTCCTCGAAAATCGTAAAAGGCTGGTCGTGAGAAGCTGCCTTTTGCCAAAGGTGTATGTGAGAGAGCGCGCAACCCAAGGCTCCCGCGCTGTAGTCAAGTCCGGGGGCAATGAGCCCCTCCCTTTCGAGCCGTGAGCGATCCAGCTTGCTGCCATCGATCGCTGAAACTCGCTCGACGTTGCTGAGTCTGGCGTTGCGAGATTTGAACTTATTCCAGCGGGCCGCGCTTCGGTCCAAATTGATGACATGGATGTCATTCGTTGATTGCTTGTTCCCTTGCGCTGCTCGAGGTTGCGTGTTTGTCCCCTTCGCCAGCAGGAATGTACCCAAGCCATTTGATACGATCGAGCGAGCCGCAGCCTCGGCGCCGACTGGATTTAGGTGAAAGGCGTCTTGAAAAATGTCAGTGCGGTCGGCTAATCGCGCTTCCAAATCGCACAGGATATGTTTTCCAGCACGAGCGGCCGCGCGAGTGGTCTCGTTGACCAATGCACGAGTTCGCACCACGGCTGGATCGATACGTTCGCCCCGCAGATGGGGAATAGTCGCAAACCAAAGCTCGATGCCAAACGATCGCGCCGCGAGGGAAAAGAGATCGAGTAGCCGACGACGATCCACGACGCTCGGTACGGAAAGCAAGTTTTGGTCGCGCCACGAGTTGTTCGTGTTGAGGTCGACGATCGGCTCGAGCCAACAATCGCGGCTCCAGAAACTGGCCTCAAGACCCGCGACATCCACATCCACAATTCCCGTCATCAGAATGACGACGTCCGGCTTAAGCGGTATGATTTTGTTGAGGAACAGATTCAGCATATGGAGAGTGGTCGCTCCGCTGTAGCCTCCGTTTCTAACGATCACGTCTACAGCACTCTCGCTACGCAGAATCGTCTCTAGCTTTGCACAAAGCCGGTCATCGGGATCGAGGTACATGCCTTCGACAACGCTGTCGCCGAGAACGATCACAGTTTGAGCTGCTGTAGCTGGAGAACTTGCTCCCCGAATGAAGCCGAGGGCGTCAGTCTCCAAAAGATATGGCTTCAGGACTAGGGCATGATTCCGACTTTGGACATAGTCGTCTGAAGGTGCGTGAGACAAGGATACGTTCGCAGGATACTCCTTCAATCGTATCATTCTTTTTGGCTTGCTTGCCGGAACGATATCCGTTCTCGGTGTTTCCCGTGCGAGCCTTGCGGCAAGTTCTCCGGCAATCAGCGGTCGGATTGCCTCGCCGTTGGATGCGAAGGTCAGCCATCCATAAACTTCTCGGGTGTCGAGCACTTGTGAAACTCCGGCTCGACGCGCGCTGTGGGAGAATACGACATATTCGTACCGACCGGAGCCATCATCGTAGGTCAGTTGTGGTATGACGTCTGCGCGAACCAGATACGTGCAATGAACGACCGGCACTTCGTGGAGTCCTGGAGACGAACGGCTCAGGATATTGTTGTATTCGTCGCTCGGCAGAAAATATCCGTTCGCGTCGATCTTTTGGTGATAGTTCGAATATAGCGGTCTGTCTTGATCTATACATTTGAGCAGCGGCGCTACGATCGGGCGATTCAAATCTATGAGTTGTCGCAGGGTCAGAGGGCGCAGATAATTGTCGACGTCGACCACGAGATAGTAGTCGCATCCCAGAGCCAAAGTCCGGTTCATGCTGTGCTGGCGGATTCGTCCCAGCACAGAAAATCGGGTGGCATTCCACTCGTGGTCGGCAAATTCCTCGACCCGTTCGGCGACGTCGCTGCTATCGAATTCTACGTGCGAGTACCGCGATCCGACACGTTTGAACCAGTCCTGTAGAATGTTGGCGGTGTCATCCTGATTGTTGTTGGTGCGGATGTGAATTGCAATCCTATCTGGCGGATAGTCGAGCGCCTCGATGCATTCCAGGTACAGCGGCAGATGGCCAGCTTTGCTTTTGGCGAGTATTGCTATCAGCACTTTGGGAAGGAGATCTGCTGCGCCGGGCTGCCGGGGCGCATCCGCAAGCTTGACCCTTTCGGAAATCCGGTCCTTTGCAAAACGCAGATTGTCCTCTACGCGTCTCTTCACACCCTCATCGATCGATGGAGTTTGAAGGATGCGAAGGCAGGCGTCGATACAGCCTTCATAATCGCCGGACCAATAGGCATTGACCGCGAATTCGTCGAGGAGCCCGAATGCATAAATCCATTCTTCGACGAATAGCGCTCCAATAGGGATCGGCAAATCGATGCCACCGCGAGCGATGTCGGCCCCCTGCTTGTTGCGGCCCTTCGAACGGCAGTATCGGCTGGCACCGTGTAACGCTTCGGCCCTCAGGGGTTGAGCGTCGGTGGCCCGCTGGTAAGCCGCAATGACGTCGTCCTCTGGGTGGGCAAGAGCCTCCTTGAGCCGTGCCGCGCTGTAGAGGGAAATGAATACCTCTTCCTGCCAGAAGCCCATTTCGGCACGAGCCAAGTAGTGGGGGAGTGCTTTTTCGGGTTCATTGCAGTCTCGATAGCTTTGGGCAAGATAGAACGTATAACGGGAGCGAAGAAACGCGTCCGTCTCGCTCTGAAGGGCACGTTCCAACAGCGTAGCATCCTTACGGTACTTCTGAGGATCTTGGCTGCGCGCGCCCCCGCCGCCTATCTGGATCGCAAAGCCGGGAGCTGTCTCTCGACCATGAGCGTCGGCCGGCGCCTCGACGAATTCGTGGAGCACGCCCCGAAAATAGAACTCCTTTTTGTTGCTGCAAATGTGTGGTCGATAGTGACGGATGCCGTTGTGGTTGATCGCCACGTCATAGAGGTCTGCGGACAAGCCGGACTTGAAGCCGGCAACGTCGAATCCCGGCTCGATGGTGAGTGCGTCATCGGCGTCGATGATGAAGGCGTAGTCGACGTCCGGTCTGCGGCGAAGGCAAGCTAGCGCGTGCGATCGGTTGTATGCGAAATCCCGCCACGGTTCGTCGATGACTTCGCCAGCCAGCCCATTTCTGTCGAGCCACTGCCTTATGACGTCTTGCGTGCCGTCGGTTGATCCTGTGTCTTCGATCAGCACATAGTCGATCAATGGCCGAACGCTGTCGAGACAGCGGTCGATGACCGCAGCCTCGTTCTTAACGATCATGCATAAGCCGATCGACTTTCCGACTCGTTGCGGCAATCTAAGCTCCTTCGCCACGTGCTGTTCGCTTCTGGGCGTGTTCTCTGACGGCAGAGGAGGCGACACAGCCGAAACCTTAGGCCGGGACACCGGATCGCTCTCAAGTGCCGAGCGGACCTCGGTCGCATCGATCGAGGCGATCCAAGACTCGCTGTCGGCGACCCCGTAGGACACGAGTAGCCGACGGCCGTCTGGATGCCACGCCAGGCCAGCTGCAAATTCTACGCCTTTGTCCTTGAAAAAGAACGGTCGGCTAAGCCGGCGCAGGCGATTATCGCGATCAAACCAGACAAAGCGATGCTGATAGAACCTTCGATCGTTCTGCCACTGAACTTCGTGGACGAGCGCGAGCCATCCTTGGTCGAATTCGATGAGTGGCGTTCCGCCTCGAAACTGTTCGACGGCAAAGCCAGCATCGCTCTCTGAGACAAGTTCACCCCTGTCGTTTACGATCTTGGTCGGGCCGCACGAGTAGACGAAACGCAGACTTGCGCCATTGACTTGTGGCATCCAGTTCTTTTCATGGAGTCGAGGACCCTCAGGACGAAGCACGCGCCACTCGGCGAGCCGGGTTTCCGAACTGCTTCGCTGTTCAATCCGGGCGATCAACTGTTCGCACCAGCCTTCGGCATTCAACTCGCGGACGCATGAACTGCCCCACAGCGAGCCATTCCAACTGAACAAACGGATATCCTCGAGTCCTTGCACTTCCTCGAACTGGGCTATTGGGAAGTCGGCGGGCGGCAAGATTTCGGCCGACGTTTGCACGCCGAGATCCGTGTCCAGCCGTAGCAGAAAGTTACGGGTCCGAATGGGATCGCCGCTGTCGGTCTCATAGGTGCCATCTTCGAGCAGACGAAAATTCACTGCGCGCTGCACGAGGTAGAGCTCATCTCCATGACGCGAGACGGATGGGTTGGTTGGCCGATAGCCTGTAGGCACATCGTATTGCACCGGTCGTGCCGAAAACGATTCAAATAGCTGCCGTGCTGACTGTAGGTAAAAGAATAGATTTGTCCGCGCGAGCTCGCGTGGGTCGTCTGGAATTGCTCGGTTGAGCGCTAATCCATTGCAGATTGAGTACCCACGGTCCCAGCGGGCAGCGTCCTGACTGTAATTTGCAGCGATCGAGAATTCCTCATGCAGGCCGGTCTGATAGACGTCGGTTTCGATGAAAAGGATGTCGCTCTCGGGAGCTGGTATGGAAAGTCCGAGCTCGGAAAAGTGGAGGCTCGTCTCATGTCTGCCGCGTTCCCGATAGTATCGCGCTAAATCGTAGAGGGGCTCGGCGCGTGTCGGCCGCTGCTTGAATGCCTCAAGCGCCTTGCTGACGAACGCGTCTTCATCGCCCATATCTCGCAGGCAACGCGCGTGCTGTAGCCGTGCCATCCACGCCTCTTCGTCCCAGCCTCCCATCTCTGCGCGCTTGGCAAAAGTTGCCGCGGCTTCGGCATACTGGCCGGCATCTCGATACGACCACGCAAGATAAAACCAGTATCGGGCGTTATCGGGCTCTCGCTCGAGTGCAGCTTTGAGCAGTCGTATATCCCGTTCCGATTTATCTCCGCGGTTCGCCCCGCTGGCGTGATCGATATACCAGGCGCCGTGCAATTCAACGACGTCTCCGGGGACGTCGATGTATTCGTGCGTGACTCCAACATACCTCGAGCCGCTGTCACGCCGCACCAATCGCGTGTTCCAATAGCTCAATCCGCCCGACGCGCGTTGGAGGAGGCGATAGCCGGGACCGGCAAGGGATCGGCTGAACTTGGCGTCGTCGACAATGAACTCCATATCGGCGTCGTTGAACAGGACATAGTCGAAATCGAGCTTTGAAGCGCAGGCGCGATCGAGCGCGTCGTTCCGGGCCTGGCCGAAATCGTGGAAGGGAATCGTATGGAGTTCACCCGGAAGATTGCGCCGGGCAAAGAATGTTCTGATGAAGTCCTGCGTGCCGTCGGACGAGCCAGTATCGCAGATGACCCAGCAAGAGATGTGATCAGCAACCGCCGACAGGCAGCGCTCGAGATTTGCCATCTCGTTCTTGACGATCATGTTCAAGCAAAGGCGCTTATTTTCTGCCACCGCCAAACTTTTTAGGTTGATGCAAGCAATTACAAAAAGCTCAAACTAGAAGAAGAGTTGATCGGTTCGACACGGCATGCGCCGGCCCTTTGGTTCCATCAACGGAAACACCAATCAACGTAGCTGAAAATGTTCGGGCAGCAAATTCAGCAAGTTGCGCCGTCTGATGCGCAGCCAAATCGTTGTTAATGGAACCCGTTAACCGAAATAATTTGACATAACTCGCGCTCGATTTTGAATCTTCTTGCGCTATTTTTCTCGATCTGCTTATGCTTAAGAGATTATTAATTTCTGCGGTCCGTCTGCGCTTCAGGCGGGGGTATTTGGACTGACGTTCAATCTTGGAATGTGTTCGTTGGCTGTTTGCTGATGGCTTAGGTGTGCGTAGCGGCTAACCACCCAAGGTTGAACCACTATTTCTAGTTGGATCGGGCGTCGGTTTCCGGGCGAAGGGGCTCCGGGCGTCGACCTCGTCCGTGTATTGGGTGGCGTCGCATGGTTAAGTCAGGTCGAGCCGGCAAGTCGTCGATTTCCCACAGCTTTCCGTCCATCGCACCTCCGATAACGGCGGCAGGCGTTGCTCAATATACTGGGCTTCTCTCTGCGGGCATCTCGAACGAGATCACGGTGACCGGATCGCTGCCGCGAGGCGCGACCACGCAAAACGTAACCTACTTCGTCGTCGATCGAGCTACGAAGACGATCGTTTCCCAAGTCATTTTGCCAGATGCGTCCGATCGCTTCAACGCGGTCGAGATGCGGATGAAGGTCGGGCGCTATGCGAGCGCCTACGACGTCGGCACTTTTGATGCGAACGGGGAGTTTACGGTCTGTCCGTTTCTGTCCGTGCGCAGTTCTCTGAATCTCTCATCACCTGGCGAACCAAGCAGCGGATGATCTGACCGTACTGCAGAGCGTCTGCACTTTGATTTTGGGTCGAGGCGGCAATCCGCGCTCGGCTGATT
The DNA here is from genome assembly GCF_042258615.1 of Bradyrhizobium sp. Pha-3. Lineage (GTDB taxonomy): Bacteria > Pseudomonadota > Alphaproteobacteria > Rhizobiales > Xanthobacteraceae > Bradyrhizobium. Next base: position 3,236,730 of record NZ_CP170152.1, read on the forward strand.
TGAATTGTCGTACATTAAAAACAGGACCAATTTCATGGCCCATAAATCAGAGCTTCTGTTCGTTGATCCGTTCGTTCCCGATCTGAACACGCTGCTGGAAAATCTGCGACCCGAGGTTCGTGCGGTCGTACTCGATTGCGAAAGGCCCGCAGCGAAGCAGATGGCGGAAGCGCTGGGCGGCGCCGAGCGATTGGACGCGATCCATGTTGTCGCGCATGGTGCACCGGGCCGAGTGGTCTTCAGTTCAGGAGAATGGTCGTCGGCGACGCTGGCGGGCGATGAGAGTGAGCTTGCAACGATCGGTCGTGCACTCAAGCAAGGCGGTGACTTGCGCCTGTGGAGCTGTCGTACAGCGCTGGCCGACGAAGGCGACCGTTTTCTGAAGGCGCTCGAAGATGCAACCGGCGCGGCCGTTCATGGCGCCAGCAATCCTATCGGAGCCGAGACGCTAGGTGGTCGTTGGACGCTCGATTCCGAGAGCAACGACCGCTCCGCGGAAGCGCCGATGACTGTGCTCGGTGCGCAAAGCTATCAAGGCTTGCTCTCGGCAGTTTTGACTCTCAATGGCACGATCGGAAACTCAGGTCAGCCCGTAGCTAACAACACATTCTATGTGGTTGATCTCAGCACCTTTACAATTGTGTCCTCATTTCAACTCCCGTCAAAGGGGTTCGGCGCGGGCACGGGTAACGTCTCGGGTTTCAGCGTTGAGACCCTGCTTCCGAGCGCAACGGGAACCTACGGAGTTTACTACAACTCTAGCGGGAACAGCTACACCTCGGTCGCAACCATCACGAACGGTGTGTTCTCGGGCGGTGGCGTGGCGAACGGCGATACATTCACGTCCGGAAGCGTTTCGACCTCGCTAGGCGCGACTGGCGCGACTGGCCCAACCGGAGCAACGGGCGCAACCGGTGCGACGGGAGCCAGCGGCGCAACGGGCGGTACCGGCGCTACAGGTGCGACGGGCGCCAGCGGTGCAACGGGTGGTACGGGCGCTACAGGAGCGACGGGCGCTACCGGAGCCAGCGGCGCAACGGGCGGTACCGGTGCGGCGGGCGCCACTGGTGCCAGCGGTGCAACGGGCGGTACAGGGGCAACTGGAGCCACCGGCGCGTCTGGTGCGACCGGCGGTACGGGTTCGACTGGAGCCACAGGCGCGACGGGCGACACCGGCGCAACCGGCGCCACAGGATCGACCGGCGCCACGGGTGCGACGGGCGATACCGGCGCAACCGGCGCCACAGGTTTGACCGGCGCCACGGGTGCGACGGGCGACACCGGCGCAACCGGCGCCACAGGATCGACCGGCGCCACGGGTGCGACGGGTGACACCGGCGCAACCGGCGCCACAGGTGCGACCGGCGCCACGGGTGCGACTGGTGACACCGGCGCAACAGGATCGACCGGTGCGACGGGCGACACTGGCGCAACCGGCGCCACAGGTGCGACTGGCGCCACGGGTGCGACTGGTGACACCGGCGCAACAGGATCGACCGGTGCGACGGGCGACACTGGCGCAACCGGAGCCACAGGTGTGACGGGCGCCACCGGCGCAACCGGCGCCACAGGTTTGACCGGCGCCACGGGTGCAACGGGCGATACCGGCGCAACCGGTGCCACAGGATCGACCGGCGCCACGGGTGCGACGGGCGACACCGGCGCAACCGGAGCCACAGGTTCGACCGGCGCCACGGGTGCGACAGGTGACACCGGCGCAACCGGAGCCACAGGTTCGACCGGCGCCACGGGTGCGACAGGTGACACCGGCGCAACCGGAGCCACAGGTTCGACCGGCGCCACGGGTGCGACGGGCGACACCGGCGCAACCGGAGCCACAGGTTCGACCGGCGCCACGGGTGCGACAGGTGACACCGGCGCAACCGGAGCCACAGGTTCGACCGGCGCCACGGGTGCGACAGGTGACACCGGCGCAACCGGCGCCACAGGTTTGACCGGCGCCACGGGTGCGACGGGTGACACCGGCGCAACCGGCGCCACAGGTGCGACCGGCGCCACGGGTGCGACGGGTGACACCGGCGCAACAGGATCGACCGGTGCGACGGGCGACACTGGCGCAACCGGCGCCACAGGTGCGACTGGCGCCACGGGTGCGACTGGTGACACCGGCGCAACAGGATCGACCGGTGCGACGGGCGACACTGGCGCAACCGGAGCCACAGGTGTGACGGGCGCCACCGGCGCAACCGGCGCCACAGGTTTGACCGGCGCCACGGGTGCAACGGGCGATACCGGCGCAACCGGCGCCACAGGATCGACCGGCGCCACGGGTGCGACGGGCGACACTGGCGCAACCGGAGCCACAGGTGTGACGGGCGCCACCGGCGCAACCGGCGCCACAGGTTTGACCGGCGCCACGGGTGCAACGGGCGATACCGGCGCAACCGGCGCCACAGGATCGACCGGCGCCACGGGTGCGACGGGCGACACCGGCGCAACCGGAGCCACAGGTTCGACCGGCGCCACGGGTGCGACAGGTGACACCGGCGCAACCGGAGCCACAGGTTCGACCGGCGCCACGGGTGCGACAGGTGACACCGGCGCAACCGGAGCCACAGGTTCGACCGGCGCCACGGGTGCGACGGGCGACACCGGCGCAACCGGAGCCACAGGTTCGACCGGCGCCACGGGTGCGACAGGTGACACCGGCGCAACCGGAGCCACAGGTTCGACCGGCGCCACGGGTGCGACGGGTGACACCGGCGCAACAGGATCGACCGGTGCGACGGGCGACACGGGCGCGACTGGAGCCACAGGTGCGACCGGCGCCACGGGTGCGACTGGTGACACCGGCGCAACAGGATCGACCGGTGCGACGGGCGACACTGGCGCAACCGGAGCCACAGGTGCGACTGGCGCCACGGGTGTAACAGGGGCAACGGGTGCGACCGGTGATCCTGGCGCAACGGGTTCGACCGGAGCCACGGGCTCGACAGGAGCAACTGGCAATACGGGAGCAACCGGCTCGACGGGCGCCACGGGAGCAACCGGCTCGACGGGCGCCACGGGAGCCACCGGCTCGACGGGTGCAACTGGTGCGACCGGCCGGACCGGTGCGACGGGTGCGACCGGACCGACAGGGCCTACGGGACCGACAGGCCCGCGAGGCAACACTGGTGCAACAGGTCGCACCGGTGCAACGGGTTCGACCGGCGCCACTGGGGCGACGGGTTCGACCGGAGCCACGGGCTCGACAGGAGCAACTGGCAATACGGGAGCAACCGGCTCGACGGGGGCCACGGGTTCGTCGGGCGCCACCGGCACGACGGGTGCGACCGGAGCCACCGGCTCGACGGGAGCTACCGGCTCGACCGGCGCAACCGGATCGACAGGTGCAACTGGTGCAACCGGCTCGACTGGGGCCACTGGTTCGACAGGCGCAACGGGAGCAACAGGTGACACCGGCGCGACCGGAGCCACAGGTGTGACCGGAGCCACCGGCTCGACAGGTGCAACCGGCTCGACGGGTGCCACCGGCGCCGCGGGCTCAACAGGTGCAACCGGCTCGACAGGTGCTACCGGCGCAACCGGATCGACGGGTGCAACTGGTGCTACCGGCTCGACTGGGGCCACTGGTTCGACAGGTGCAACGGGAGCGACTGGCGCGACCGGAGCCACGGGTGCAACCGGCTCGACCGGTGCAACGGGAGCGGCCGGCTCGACGGGAGCCACGGGTGCCACCGGTTCGACGGGTGCAACTGGTGCTACCGGCTCGACTGGGGCCACTGGTTCGACAGGTGCAACGGGAGCGACTGGCGCGACCGGAGCCACGGGTGCCACCGGTTCGACGGGTGCAACTGGTGCTACCGGCTCGACTGGGGCCACTGGTTCGACAGGTGCAACGGGAGCGACTGGCGCGACCGGAGCCACAGGTGCAACCGGCTCGACCGGTGCAACGGGAGCGACCGGCTCGACGGGAGCCACGGGTGCCACCGGTTCGACAGGTGCAACCGGAGCAACGGGCGCGACCGGAGCCACGGGCTCGACAGGTGCAACCGGCTCGACGGGTGCCACGGGTGCAACCGGCTCGACAGGTGCAACCGGTGCCACCGGGTCGACGGGTGCGACCGGAGCGACGGGCTCGACCGGCGCAACTGGTGCGACCGGCTCGACGGGTGCCACGGGAGCCACCGGCTCGACGGGTGCAACAGGATCGACCGGGGCAACCGGACGAACGGGAGCCACCGGCGCAACCGGCCCGAGGGGGCCGACCGGACCAACAGGTCCGCGAGGCAAAACCGGCGCAACAGGTCGTACCGGAGCCACGGGGGCTACAGGCTCGACGGGAGCCACTGGGGCAACCGGCGCGACGGGAGCGAGTGGGGCAACCGGCGATCCTGGCGCTACTGGGGCCACCGGTGCTACGGGCTCGACGGGTGCAGGCGGAGCCACGGGTGCGACAGGCTTGCCAGGCTCGACCGGGGCGACCGGCTCGACCGGTCCACGTGGTCCGAAGGGTCCGACTGGTCCGAGAGGCCACAAGGGTCATACCGGCCCAACGGGTGCGACGGGCACTGCCGGAGCGACGGGAGCAACCGGTGCGACTGGCGCACCAGGCGCTACCAGTTCGACCGGAGCTACCGGTGCGACGGGAGCTGGAGCGACGGGCTCGACAGGCTCGGCGGGCCCAACAGGAACGTCCGGTCATCATGACGATCAGACGTCGCTGACCACGACGATCAGTCCCGATACGACCGTTGGATCGTTGAGTCCGGTGCTGCTAAAATTGGAGGCTGCAGTCGCGGACCTGGCGCTTGCAATGGCGGGAGGGTCAATGAATGGCCAGCAGTTGCAGGCCGATCTCACGACGATCAAGAGCTTGGCGCAGATGCTGTTGTCCCGCATGGGCAACACCGATGGCGGCTCAGCTTTCGATCAGAACAGTCCGGGTGGTGCCGGATCGATTGGTCAATTCGATCAATCAAATCGGCCAAACCTCAACTTGCCGAAGAACGACCATTAAGGTCGGCGGATAAAGAAACGACTGAAAACGAAGCCAGGGATCGCGCATCCCTGGCTTCTTCTTCGACCAGGCCGAAAGTAGCCGATGGCTGGCACTGCCCTGATCGACCGCCGACGCTTCCTCGTTCTCGCGAGCAGCACGGCCGTTGTCGCCACGGAAGGCAGCAGGAGGGCTCTCGGACGCGAGATCGCTCCGACTGATGGCCTGTTGAGTGGTCCGATCGAATTAGCGGGCGATTGGCATGCGGCGCCGACCGACGCCGTGATGCGTGTGCTCAACCGCATCCGGGAGGTCGATCTATCAGGATTGCGATTGCTGTCGGATCGGCAACCCAAGAAGATCCGTATCGAAAATCGCGACGAAGTCACGCCGGCGATCTGGTTGCACAGCGACCAACCTGACATGGCGTCGGTCGTCGTGAACGTCGGGTATGCGGATTGGTGCAGGCTCGCCTATCAATTCGGTCATGAGCTCGGGCACGTCTTGTGCAACAGCTGGCAGTTCTCCGCGAAACCGCAGCCTCCGACACAATGGCTCGAAGAGGTGCTGGTGGAGACATTTTCGGTTCGCGGTCTGCGGCTGCTTGCCGGCAGTTGGGAGCGATCGCCGCCATTTGCGGGAGACGCAGGTTTTGCCCGCGCCATTCGTCAATATGGCTCAGCGCTGCTGGACAAGTTCAAAGCTGACGATCTTTCACCGGCCGAGTGGTTCCGCACAAATCGAACGAAGCTGGAAGCCAGATCTGGAAAGGAAGTTCCGTGGGGCCCCGCCGTGGTCGGCGTCCTTCATATCTACGAGGACGTCAAGCTGGGCAAACCGGCCTGCCTCGATGATTTGGGAGCCTTGAACCGCTGGCCGGAACGGACATCCGTTCCGATCGAGCGTTATCTCGACTTATGGACAGAAAGCTGTGTTGCGATTGGTTCCACCGGCGAATTGCCATCCCGGCTAAGGCAATTGTTCGCGGTCGGGTGAAACGTAGGTGAAAACGGGGTCCCAAGCGCATCAACCAACTATGGGGATTTCGGTGTTACGGCCCGTCGAATTCGTCTAGATTGCAGCGATATAGCGAAGAAATTTTATTCTGTTGTCGATTTTGGAGGGTGACCGTGGACCCGCATAGGGGCGCCTTTGGGGAGCCAGGGCCAGGTAAGTATGTCCGCTTGCTGCAGAACGCCATTGACGATCTGTCTGCGAGCGATGAGGCGTCGCGCAACGCGCTTTACAGCCGGGCACGCGCCCTTTTGGACGGCCGGCTAGCCGCCAGAATCGATCTGTCGCAAGCCCAAGTCGACAATGAGAAAAGTGATTTCGATGAGGCGGTGTGGCGCGTGGAAGGGCAGGCCCGCCTTGGCGTAACGGCACCGGCGCGAACACAGTCGCTCAACATACGCGGCGATCTGAACGTCATCCCCGCGCAGCACGACGATAGGTCGCAGGTTGCGGTGTCACCGGATATTGCTACTGCACGTCCGAAGGGCCGTCCACACGTTACCCAAAAGCCGAGAACATCGCGACGTGCCTCATGGCAAGCGACGAAAGCGCAATTCGCAACGCGATGGTCCGATCACCTGCATTCATTCATGGATTCTCTCCATGAAAGAAGCGAGTCGTTGACCGATCTCGGTGTCCGCGCACGTCTCTCCGCGCAACGGTTTTGCGCGAATCTCGCCGCAAAGATCAACGTAGAGGCTCGGTCAAAGCCGCGGGCCGTCTCATCCGAGCCGAAATCAATCGGAGTTGGTCCGCAACAAGGGCATTCGATCAATCGCCTGGAAGCGCAACGCAGTCCGCAATACCAGGCGCGGCTGCAAGCGGTTGTCCAGGTCGCGCGTCATCACGGGGTCGAGCTCGACGTCGCCGAGTTGAGAACAGGTGAATCCGAAGTCTATCCATCGGCCGCAGAGCTCTCGGCCTGGGCGCAGAATGCCGGCCTATGGTCACGTGCGGTACGAACCAGCTGGCGCCAATTGCTCGGGATGAGCGAAGCCGGGCCCGTCATCTTGCTGTTCGCCGACGGTAGCGCCGCGCTTATGGTTGGTGCGAACGCCGATCAGAATATCGTCATGCTCAGGGATCCCGGCGCTGCTGCGGACGGGGCCGTTCCCGTCGACGAGTTGCGCCTTTCGCAGGTGTGGAACGGCGAGGCCATCCTGGTGCGCGCGAGCCGAAGCCGCGTTGCAGCTGACGCGCCGTTTGACCTGCGCTGGCTCTTCGACCTCGTTCTGCATGAACGGCGCTTGTTGCGGGACATCGGCATCGCTTCGCTCACCATCAGCTTCCTGACCATCTTCCCACCGCTCCTGGTGATGACGATGGTCAACAAGGTCCTGCAATTCCACAGTACGTCCACCTTGGTCATGCTTGCCGCCGTCATGGCGGTCGTCATCGTCTATGAAGCCCTGTTGGGGCATGCGCGTCGTCATGTCATCGCAGTCGTCGGCGCCAGGCTCGACGCAAAACTCAATCTGCACGTCTTCAACCGACTGCTTCGCCTGCCGCTCGATTACTTCGAGCGGCATCCTGCGGGTGAAACGATGTACCGTATCGCGCAGGTCTATCGTGTTCGCGAATTTCTGACCGGCCGCCTTCTGACCACGTTTCTCGACCTGATGACGCTTTGCGTGCTGCTCCCGTTCCTGTTCTATCTCAGCCCGATCCTGGCTAGCGTTGTGCTCGGCTGCGCCGGCGCAATCTTGTTGATCATCATCGCATTCCTGAAGCCGATGCGCGAGATGTACGGACGGGTCACTGCCGCCGAGACGTGGAAGTCGGCGACGCTCGGCGAGACGATCGTGGGCATCAAGACGGTCAAGGCTCTGGCTCTCGAACCACAACGTCGCGCTCTTTGGGATGAGCGGATTGCAGAGGCCGGCAAATGGCGGCTGGAATTCGGCCGTCTGTCCAACTGGCCGCAGACTTTGGTTACGCCGATCGAGCGCTTGATGGTGCTCGGCACGACCATGCTCGGTGCGTATCTGGCGATGAACGACTCGTCAGGCTACATGGTGGGCGGATTATTCGCGTTCCTGATGCTGAGCGCGCGGGTTGCTCAGCCACTCGTTGGGCTGGCGCGGTTGATCGAGGACTATGAGGAGGTTGGGGCGGCGATCGGAGAGGCAAGTTCCGTACTTAATCGGCCGGCCGAGAGCAGCGCGCGAGCGGCGGGCCTCAGACCGAAGTTCGCAGGCGAAATAGCCTTCCAGGACGTCAGCTTCACTTACCTCAACACGACTATCCCGGCGCTCGACAGGATCAGCTTCTCGGTTCCGGCCGGATCGACGCTGGGCATCGTGGGTCGCAGCGGATCGGGCAAGTCGACGGTTACGCGCCTACTGCAGGGAATCAATCGTGACTATAAGGGATTTGTGAAGATCGATGGCGCCGACCTGCGCGATGTTGATCTGCGTCACCTTCGGCAAAGCCTCGGTGTCGTCTTGCAGGAGAACTTCCTGTTTCGTGGCTCCATCAGAGATAACATCATCGCCGGTCGACCGGGCTTGACGTTATCGGATGCTGTCTATGCGGCAAGGCTCGCTGGCGCTGAGGAATTCATCGAGCGGATGCCCAATGGCTTTGAGACCTACATAGAAGAAGGATCTCCGAACCTGTCTGGCGGACAACGGCAGCGGTTGGCGATCGCGCGAGCGCTCATCACCGATCCGCGCATCCTGGTATTGGACGAAGCGACCAGTGCCCTCGATCCCGAAAGCGAAGCTGTCGTGACGGCGAACCTCGAGCGCATTGCGAGCGGACGGACGATGATCATCGTTTCGCATCGGCTGTCGTCGTTGGTTGCATGCGATCAAATTTTGGTTCTCGATCAGGGTAAGATCGTCGATTGCGGCGCTCACAGTGTTTTGGTGGAGCGTTGTGCGATCTATCGACAACTCTGGAACCAGCAGAACCGCCATAGCGAACCGGCGCGCCAGTCGGTTACTCCGAAGCTGGTCTCGGGCGGAGCGAACGAACCATGAGCGAAGTCCAAGCTAATTTGCTGCCACTACCGTTCAAGTCGAGGAAGAGCGATCCGACCTTGCCGGTGATCCTTGAGTTTCAGCAACCGTCAACGGCGATCATCAATGCTCCTGTGCCGCGCGCGGCGCGTGGCACGATTTGGATCGTCTCCAGCATGGTCGCTGCCTTGGTCCTTGTTGCGGGGGTATTGCCCGTCGATCAGGTCATCACTGCGCGCGGCCTGGTGGTCTCGCGGTCTTCCACCGTCCTCGTACAGCCGCTGGAAACGGCAATCGTCCGTTCGATCGACGTGAGCGAAGGCCAGCATGTGCGTGCGGGCGATGTGCTGGCGCGTCTCGATCCGACCTTCGCCGAAGCGGATCGAGTGGCCTTAGAGGGGCAATTGAACAGCCTTGAACCCGAACTCGCGCGGCTGCGTGCCGAGGCGGATGGCCAGCCGTTCACGTACTCCGGCGATGATCCGAATTGGGCTTTGCAGGCTTCGATTTTCAGCCATCGCAAAGCGCAATTTGACGCCAAGATTGAGAACTACGAGCATCGACTGCAGGAACTGAACTCCGTGATAGCGAGATCGGAGTCCGATGCCGTGGGCTATCGCGACCGCCTCGGCGTGGCACAGAGCATCGAGGATATGCGCAGGCAGCTGGAGGCGACCCAAACCGGGAGCCGACTGAATTCGCTGATCGCCAAGGATACGCGCGTTGAAATGCAGCGGTCGCTCTCCAACGCGGTCGCTACCGGGGAGGGCGCGAAGCGCGATCAATCGGCGCTTGCATCGGACCGCGACGCGTACATTCGCGGTTGGAAGGCGGACGCTTCGCAAAAGTTGCAGGAGATCAGTGTCAAGGCGGCCGACACACGGGAACTGCTGACCAAGGCCAACCTGCGACGCAAATTGGTCGAGATCCGCGCCGGGCTTGATGCGATCGTGCAATCCGTCGCAAAGGTCTCCGTTGGTTCCGTCATGCAGTCGGGGCAGCAATTCATTACGCTCGTGCCCGCGGACGCGCCACTTGAGGTCGAGGCCAATATTGCGGGCAAAGACAACGGCTTCGTGCATGTCAAGGATCCGGTGTCTGTCAAGTTCGACACGTTTCCATTCTCGCAATACGGGATGGCCGAGGGAGTCGTACGCGTCGTGAGTCCGGATAGCTTCAATGCCCAGGTTGAGGCACGCAATCCCACCAGTGCCATTCCGACGACGAACCTGGAACCGTTTTACCGCACTCGGATCAGTATTGATCGCGTGGCCCTGCACGGTGTGCCGGCCGGCTTCCAACTCACGCCAGGCATGCCTGTAACCGCCGATATTAAGGTTGGTCAGCGGACCGTGCTAACATACATGCTCGGCCTGATGCTTCCGGTGACGCAGGAAGCGTTGCGCGAGCCGTGAGCGATTTGGCTCTGCAGTGCTGACAGATGGAGCCTTCGGGAAATGCTCTTTGATCGCTTGATCGGAAAGGCGTCCCCCGAGGCGGGGCTGCGCCGAGCGATCGCTCTAATTGAGAAAGAGCGGTTTGCTGAAGCGTTGCCGCATCTGGCCCGAATGGCCGAAGCCGGCAGCGCGGAAGCTGCGTATCATATCGGAAGGCTTTATCTTCAAGGCGCCGGCGTACCGTACAGTCGGACAGAGGGAGCGCGCTGGTTGGAACGCTCGGCGTTGAACGGCAACGTCGAGGCGCAGGCTATGCTGGCATCGCTCTTGCTCCAGGGGCTCGGTTCGCAAGCGCGAGAGGACCGCGGCGACGCCGCAGCGCGACTATTTTCGCAGGACAGCACGTCAAAGCCAGATTTCGACGCCGCCCTGAGATGGGCTCGCATGGCGGCTGACGCCGGATCTCCCGACGGGCAGGCTCTGCTCGCTTACATTTTGACCTATGGTCCGCCACCGCTCAGAGACCAGATACAGGCGAGGGAATGGTATAGCCGCTCCGCCTCCGCAGGCTGCGCCCAAGGGCAGTTGGGATATGCGCTGTCGCTCGCCGGAGACCCGAACCGGGCCGCTCACAGGGACGAGATCGTCGAAAACATGCAAGCAGCGGCGGCTGCTGAAATTCCTACGGCCGTCTTCATGCTGGGTGTGCTCACCGAAGGAGGGATCAGCGGCAAACACGATCCCACTGCAACCGCTGAACTTTACCGTAAAGCTGCTGAGTTGGGACACCGCGGTGCGCAGATTAAATGGGGGACGATGCTGATTGAAGGTACCGTTGTTGCCAGGGATCTGGTGTTGGGCGAGACGTGGCTTCGTCGTGCTGCCTTGGCAGGTGACGCTCGTGCTGCGGAACTGGTCGGCAACCTTTATGCCAAGGGCGGAGCATTGCCGCCGAACTATGTGGAAGCGGCAAACTGGTATCGTCGTGCGGCGGAGGGTGGCAACGCGGCGGCCGCTCAGTCGTTGAGTTCGTTTTACATGACCGGAGCCGGAGTACCTCAGGACAACCATGAAGCGGCCCGCTGGTTGCGCATCGCCGCTGAGGCCGGAAATTTGGATGCTCAAGTCGACGTCGGAAATGACCTGCTGGAACGAGCGGTCAGAGGAGAGGAATGTCCGCCGGTCGCGGATTGGTTCATGCAGACAGCGCAACGCGGCAATCTTGTCGCCGCGTTCAATCTCGGCGTTTGCCTTCTCCAGGGCATAGGTGTCGAGCGCAACGAACAGCAGGCCGCAGTCTGGTTGCGGCGCGCGGCCGAAGGAGTTCCAGAGGCGCAGTTCATGATTGGCCGCCTTGTTGCCGATGGACGAGGCTTGCCGGCCGATCCGAAAGCAGCACGAGGCTGGTTCGTGCGGGCGGCGGAGGGAGGCATCACCGATGCTCAGGTTGCTCTGGCTGAGATGCTCGTGAACGGTCGAGGGGGCCCGCAAGATGCTCCTGCAGCGCTCAAACTATGCGAGCGGGCCGCCGCGAACGGCCACGCTGGAGCAATGTTTGCGCTAGGCGCTATGTATAGCGGCGGCCATGCCATTCCCGTGGATCGAAGCAAAGCCGAGCGTTGGTTTCGTGCGGCCGCGGAGCGCGGTCATGGTCAAGCTCAACTCATGCTCGGGCGCTATTTGCGAAGCGGTGCGGCTGGCCACAGTGATCCCAAGCAGGCGAGTTACTGGTTCGAAATGGCCGCCGCCCAAGGCATTGTCGATGCAGATGCAGAGCTTGCCGAATTGACAAAAGCTGCATCAGGATGATCTCGTGGCCCGGCCATGGAGGCGATCCAGCGCCCGCTCGGGCGTGTTCCGCTGGTATGCGCGCATCGGTTGTTGGGCGTCATCGCGCTCACCCGTAGTAATACCTCGCCATCTCGACGCCAACAAAAATGAGCAGCCACAGGCCGACTGCACAATGAAGCAGACAGCGAGTCCGATCAGCGGAAGATCCGCCTTATTGACGACGAGGACATTCGCGATCTCACGGATTCCGGCTTTGATCGCCTGGAGTGGTGGCCGAGCCCTGGAGCGTTCGCGACGATCGGACATCGGCAACCTCGACGACGGCCGAGTGTCGGCCGTCGCTTTTCACCAATCAATACGGGGGAAGGTCCGTGACGACAGGCTTAGCCTGCCCTTTGATCTATCAACCGATGCCGAGGGTCCCGGCGCCACTCCGTAATGCTGCACCCAAATCGGTCTCGGAACCAACGTGCGAGCGCGCTTTGCGCGGAGAAGCCCAGAAGTGCGGCGACAGCGCTGAGTGAACGGTCCTTTTCCTCAACAAGGCGAACCACTGCTGCGGCCCGCTGTTCGTCAACAATCTCGGAAAAGCTCTTGCCGCTCTCGGCAAGCCTGCGTTGCACGGTGCGACCGTCGCAGCCCAGGTGCTGGGCCACGCGCTCCACCGAGCAGTGTCCCTTTGGCAGCAGTGTTGCGATCAATTCCCGAACCTTGCCATCAAACGTCGATGAGCGCGCCGCAACGGTCTCAATATATCTCTGCGCGTATCTCGCTATCGATGCGTCTGCCGTAGCCATCGGGCGATCCATGTCGATGCTGGAGCAGAGGATCCCATCGAATTCGGCTCCGAACGCGACGTTGCACTTGAAGAAGCGCCGATAGGTCTGACGACTGCGCGGTGCGGGATACGTGAAGTGCACGTCCAGTGGCCGCCATCCCGGTCCCAAAAAGGCGCTGAGAATGCGATAGGAGACCCCTACCGCAAGCTCTACCGCCTGCCGCGCCGGTACTGGGCGGCCAAGCAATAGCTCGGGTATGATCACCGCGATCTCGCCGTTTCGCTCGATGCGCTGCCGCAGGGACTCATTGTGGATATGCATGTAGCGTCCGATCGCCTCCATCGCTGCACCGACGGTTGGCTGGTCGCGCGCGATGACGGCGACTGGCCCGAGGTTTGAAAACCCGCCGCGCTCGGCCAGCCGAAGACCGAAATCGTCGATCCCCGCGGCGGCTGCGGACGCCTCCAGAAGGCGGCGTACACCGCGGCCCGGAATCCGGATGTCGGGGTCGGTCAGGCACGGCGGCAAGCCCACGCTTTTCAACATCCTCGCCGGATCAAGCCCGACGCTGCGCGCGGTCTCCGCATAGTGCGTCAGGCAGGCCGCGCGGATCAGGTCGACCATCGCAAAACTCCTCCCTGTCGCGAAATGTAAAGTGGCTGTCATGAATCGTCAAACGCGGGGACGAGGCCCGAAGTATTGATCAGTCACCCCCAAAGACAGCGACCGGAAACCGGTGACATAACGGGGCGAAAAGGGCGGAACGACGATGTGCACGATCCGAGCAGCGCAGCATAGGCACGACCGACAGCAAGCTCGCCGCCTTGATCTCGATCGTCGCGCCGACGATGACCGTCGATGCTCTACCACCGCCACTGCTGCTCGATCATTGGAATCGCCTAAAGGGCGCCGTCCTGGCAACTGTCTGGGGTCGTGTGGCGCCTGTCGAAGCCTGCTTGATGCACGCGCGATAATTGGCGTCAGCGAGCGGCCTTCAGTGCCATTCTGACGAGCGTGTCTCCCGACTCGCACGTGCGCCACGATTGTTCCCAGAACAACCCAACCACCTGACCAAACTGGAGCCGGATATGGCCTACGAAACTATCGAGGTACGCAAAACCACGCCAACGATCGGTGCCGAGATCTTTGGCGTCGATCTCTCGCAACCACTGACCAACCACGAGTTCGACGAAATCCATCGGGCGCTGATGGAAAATCTCGTCATCTTCTTTCGGGACCAGCAGCTCACGGTCGAACAGCAAAAGGTGTTCGGCGCCCGGTTCGGCAAGCTGCATGTCCATCCAAACGCGCCGAAGGGCCTACCGGACCACCCTGAAATCCTTGTGATCAAGGCTGACGAGAACAGCAAGCGCGTCGCGGGCGAATCCTGGCATTCGGATGTTTCCTGCGATGAGGAGCCGCCGATGGGCTCGATCCTCTATATCCAGGAGATCCCGCCCGACGGTGGCGGCGACACGATGTTCGCCAACATGTACGAGGCCTATGAAAGCCTGTCGGAACCGCTTCGCAAGATGCTCGATGGGTTGACCGCAGTCCACGATTCCTGGAAGGCGCATTCGGACCGCAAGCCCGGCGAGGGCAGCGATATGCAGTTCCCGCGCTTCGAGCATCCCGTGGTGCGCATCCACCCGGTGACCGGCCGTAAGCTGCTGTTCGTCGATCGCGGCTTCACCACGAACATCGTGCAGCTTCGCCGGGCCGAGAGCGACGCGCTGCTCTCCTTCCTGTTCCAGCACATCGAGACGCCAAAGCTGTCCTGTCGCTTCAAATGGCAGAAGAACTCGATCGCCTTCTGGGACAATCGGTCGGCACAGCACCAGGCAATCTTCGATTACTGGCCGCATCGGCGCTATGGGCACCGTGTCACGATCTGCGGCGACAAGCCGTTCGGTGTCGGCAATCAGATCTCGAATGCGAACCTCGCAGCGAGCTGAACGTGCCTCGATGATCCGGGTCACCTACTCCGCGAGTGGCTGCGGTGCAGACAAGGCGGTTGCGGTGGCCCGAGATTGATCAATCGCATCCCGACGAAGTGAAGGTATCCATGACGGATCGTGTCGACACGAACTTTCTCACTCATTGCTTCGGTTTGACGGGCCGTACGGCGATCGTGACGGGCGCCGGATCGGGTCTCGGCCGGCAGGCGGCGAAGACACTGGCCGCCGCTGGCGCTGAGGTGGCGTTGCTGGGGCGCCGCGAGCAGCAACTGAAGGAAACCGAGGCTGAGATCCTTGGCGCAGGTGGGCGTGCACGGAGCTTTTCGGTGGATGTAACGGACCAGAAGGCGTTGGCCGAAGTGCTGGATCGGATTCAGCGGGACATGGCGCCGTTGTGGGCGCTGGTCAACAACGCCGGCGTCGGGGGACGCAGCCCGCTCGCAGAGGTCAGCGAAGCTGCAGTTGACCTTATCCTGGGCGTGAACACCAAGGCGGCACTGTTCGTGGCAACGGCCTTCGCACGGCGCCTCACAGCGGCGCGCACCCCGGGCCGCATTGTCAACATCTGTTCGCTCGCTGCGCAGTCGAATCCAGCGGGCCTGGGAATCTACGGGGCCAGCAAGGCAGCACTTGAGCACCTGACCCGCACCATGGCGCGCGAATGGGCGGCGCAGGGCATCAACGTGAACGCCATCAATCCGGGATTCATCGAGACGGATATCAACCGCGCCATGCTGCAAACTCCGGCCGGACAAAAGATGATTGAGCAGTTGCCGCGCAAGCGCGTGGGTACGCCTGAGGCGTTGGACGGCGCGATCTTGCTGCTCACCTCGCCAGCCAGCGCCTTCATCACCGGTTCGATGCTGATCGTCGATGACGCGCAGCGCTTTGGAGCCATCTAGGGCCTCGATGCAATCAAGATCGAGAAACTCGTAGCGAGCGTAATCATGCCACTGGAGACAAGAATGCTCTGGAAGAAGCGCCCCACTGCGGCGCTGGCCAGCTTGCTGGTCATTCACGTGCTGGCTCACATCGACCGCAATATGCTGTTGGGCTTCTCGCCTCAGATCATCGCAGACCTCAAGATCAGCAACACCCAGTACGGCTTTCTCGTGGGAGTGGTGTGGGTCCTGAGCTTCGGCTTCATGGCCCTCTTCCTCGGGTCGCTAGCCGATCGATTTAGCCGCCCACGCCTCATCGCCGCCGGCGTGTTCATCTGGAGTCTCTGCACCTGGGCTTCCGGTCACGCCCAGAGCTTCGAGCAGATGGCGTTGGCACGCTTCTTCGTCGCCAGCGGAGAGGCGGCCCTGGTGCCTGCCGCCGTCTCAATCCTGACGGAACTGTTCTCGGAGCAGCGGCGCAGCACGATTATGGGCATCTTCTTCATGGGCATTCCCATGGGGATCGGCGCTAGTTTCCTGCTGGCCGGCACGTTGGGCGCGTCGCATAGTTGGCGCTCGACGTTCTATGCCTTGGGGTCGATGGGAATTGTCATCGCCGTGCTGCTGGCCTTCCTGGAGGAAGATCGCAGCCAGACGGTGACGCACGAGCGCGGTGCACCGTTCGTTCAGCAAGTCCGTATGGTGCTGGGCTTGATGCGGAGCCGTCCGGCGCTGTTGTTCTTGATCATCGGGTTCGTCTTGCTTCACCTCCTGTTCGCCGGTCTGTCGTTCACTCAACTATGGATGGTGAAGGAGAGAGGCATGGACGCGTCTTCTATCGCGGCACACATCGGCACATTCCAGTTGCTGTTTGGCGCCACGGGGTCTCTCGTCGGTGGTATCGTCGGCGATCGCCTGGCGCGTCGACTTCCCGGGGGCCACCCGGCGGTCATTGTGCTGTTCATTGCCATGTGCGCCGTCCCGATGGTCGCTTATCGCTTCGTGGCTCCGGGCTCATGGGCGTTCTATGTCGGCATGTGCGCCGGATTTTTCCTTCCACTGGCCTGCTATGGGTCGGCAAATGCCGCGATCATGAGCATGGTGCCGTCACAGACGCGCTCCACAGTGGCCGGATTCACGATGCTGTGCATCAATGTCTTTGCGATTGCCCTTGGAAACCTGTCGGCTGGCCGAGCGGTCGACGTGCTCACGGCACAGGGCGTCTCCGCGCCGCTGACGCACGTGGTTCTGGCGACCGATTTCATCGGCATCGGCTCGGGAGCGTTCTTTGCGCTGGCCGCCTTGTTCTCAGTGCGCCAGCGTGATTCGGTGATCCACGTACCAGCCCGCGCGTAGTGCACACTATTCCAACGCCCAGAATTGATCGGGAGCGTTTCGGCAGCAAATGTTGGCGTCGAAGAGTGCAAGGCGAGAGCGACCGCTACCGTCTGAAATCCGCTCAACGTTCAAAATCCTCCGTCGTCGTTGTCAACGACGAGGAGTCTGCGGGTTCTAAGGTTCCGCTCGTTTATGGTGAGGTCGATCCCCGCCATTTCCAAGTTACGTCGGCCTCATCACTGCTCGGTCTGCTGTGCCAGGTCGCGAGCCCTCAGCCCGAGGCGGCTGCCGTCGGCAAAATGGCCCAGCGTCAAACGCCAGGCCCCGCCGTTGTTAGGGGCCCAACCCAAGTTCAGCATACAGCACGAGACGATGAGGCGCGGGTTGTCTCGGGCCGTTCGGTTCGACGGGCACTCGGGCTAATGGGGCGCGCTCATCGAAAGGCTCTGAATAGCGCGATGACGCTTTCCCAGATTGTTGCGCGGACGACTGTTTCGGCCGCGACTTGAGCTAAGCGATTGGTGGAGACGGACGGGGAGGAGGATGACACACCCATTCTAGCTATCAGGCCAGATCGGTCCCGCAGCGCCTCGTGGCCGTACTCTTCGTTCTTCATGTAGACCAGAGCAAGCAGCCTCTCTTGTTCGGCTTTTGGTAGATGTGAAACCTGAGCCTGCACGCTGTTGTTGAACTCAATTAGCCTCGCTTTAACAAAACTCCTGTCGCGCCCAAGGATTTCGCGCCACAAATGATCCACTTGCGGCAGAAGGTCCATCTTGGGCAAGGCGCTTTCGGCGGCGAGTTGCCCTAACCGATTGATGGCGGCCGATGGACCACGCAGACCTAATCTGACCCTCAGGTCCTCTTTATCGTGTTGCATCAAACCCCAGTAGACGGCCATCTGTTGTACAACCGGCTCCATTGCCCCTCGTTGGTCCTCCGGGGGCAGGCGTGCAACCTGAGCTTCCATTCTGTTGGTGAACTCGTTGAACTTCCGTCTTCTGATCTCAACGTCGCTCTCATCAATGGTTTCGCGGAATACTTCGTCCAGTTGCTCTAGCAAATTCATAGGTGATGCCCCGAATATAGAGACTGCGATCTAGCACCACAGCATGTAGACCAAGCTGACAGCGACGACAGCGGTCCAGACTCGATAGTCTAGGCCTTTCGGCCGGCAAACTAATAATGACGATCGCAAAAGCAAATTGGGAGAACAATCAAACCGACGGCGGGGATACCGTCTCGCCGTTGCAGTTTCAGCCAATCTCAACGCGGCTGAGGTTTCCCACGACGATCGTGACCGAACCCCGCAGCGCCAGTGCGGACGTGATCTGACAACCATCCACCGGCTTCCGGCAACGCCTTATGGTGACGGCGGAATGTGAACCCTATTTGCATTCGAGGAGACGATTGGTGCTACCAGGCATTCTTGCGCGCGCAGGGACAGCCATAATCCTATGCAAATCAACACCCGACCGACGATCCAACGCGGAGCGCTGGATCGGTCGTGTCGAGCACCGCTCTATGGATCCATCCCCAGCGACTGACCGCCAAACTTGGACGGATCGTCATAGCGTGGCGTGTCGTCATAGCCGGGCATCGTAACGACGAAACGCGAAATCACACTATGGCTGTGATGCAGGATGAGATGTGGTGGTCGAAGGTGATGCACAGTTGCAGCGCCGGCAGACCCGCAGAACCCGATCAAAAGGCCCAAGGCCAAAACATATCTACGCATCGAACCAACTCCAGTAGCATCACTCACAGGCATGGCGATGGCCGTCGTAACCGAGGAAGGTGCCGGATGCGGGATCGTAGGAGCGATGGAGATGATGTGCGCAGGATGAAGCCATGGCGCGATCTGCAGCATAGGCGTTGTTCGCTCCGAAGACGGGAGCCGCGCCGCCGGGCAGTTCGAGGCCCATTCTGCCCGCAGGGGTCAGCGCGCCATCGTTTAGCACACTACGGTCCGGATATTGCGCGTCAAAGGCGGCCGGATGGCTGGCCGCCCAGGTGGGCAACTGCGCGCGCGCGGCGGTGACCGCAGTCATCGATAGCAGCGTCGTAGTAATCAGAAGTTTGAACGTCGTCATAGTCGTTCTCCGTGTTGTTGTGTGCGGAGAACTTGCGCCAGCGATCACTGCGGCTCTGTTGAGAACGTTTCCTTCGAGTACTTTATCGACCTCCGTTATATAGGTGGTGCATCTAAGGAATTTCGTGGAGTGAACATCACACTTGCGCGAACGGTGCAGGTGACGAAGTTTCCTGTATGAGATCAGCGTTCGACACGTGTGGCGGTCGTGATCGAATTGAGATCGGTAGGCCACTGCGTGTGCGATGGCGGAGGCGTCGTAAATTATTGTTTAGCCTCCTTGATGCCGAAGAGATGGCGGTCCGATACGTGCCTGAATAACATAGTTGACGTTGAGCCGAGTCCTTCTCCAGGTGTCCCCTTTGAGTATCGCCCGAATACGTTCGGATCATCGGCGCAATGGCCGTAAGCGACGATCTGCTTGAATGACGACCCTCTGCAGTTGCTTGAATTGCATGCGAACGGCGGCCTTTGACGAGCGATCAAGAAGCCACCGCGCGTGCTAGGCTGCCCGCCGATAAGAAAACAGGGCTTCCAAAATAGTGGGTCTAGCGATGTAAGGGACCCCCGACGGACCGGCAGCCCCACGCGAACTTGTAGACCTCCTCGCGGGTGACCGCGTGCTTCTTGGTTCTGGTACGGCTCTTTAGGGTGAAATCGTCCCAGGGGCTCGGGTGTTTCTTGTCGAATAGCTCCGGGTGCAGCCGACGCATGATCCGCCATACCTTGCGGCAGAGCCCAGACGGGCAGTTGCTCCGCCGGACCGGTCGACTTCGATACCGGAAGAGACGGGTCCGGGGCTTGACCGGAAGCCTGAGCGAGCGGGGAGGCGAGCGTGTTTCCGGGCCGATGAGATACGTGCGTCTATTCCGCAGGCGTCGGATAGACATCCTGCGACACCGCCTGGTGCCGTCGCGTGCCGAACAGCCAGTTCTGCAATCGATCGAGGTAGAGATAGACGATCGGCGTGGTGTAGAGCGTGAGGACTTGCGACAGGGCCAAACCACCAACGATGGCGTAACCCAATGGCTGGCGGATCTCTGATCCGACGCCGGTGCCCACCATCATCGGCACGGCGCCCAGCAGCGCTGCCATCGTCGTCATCAGGATCGGGCGGAAGCGCTTGATGCAGGCCTGGTAGATTGCCTCCTCCGGTGCGAGCCCATCATGCTGCTCGGCTTGGATGGCGAAGTCGACGAGCATGATGCCGTTCTTCTTGACGATGCCGATCAGCAGGATGATTCCGACTACCGCGATCACGCTCAGATCGAAATGCGCCGCCATCAGCAGCAGCAGCGCGCCGACACCAGCCGACGGGAGTGTCGAGATGATGGTGATCGGATGGATCAGACTTTCATAGAGCACGCCGAGGAT
The DNA here is from genome assembly GCF_042258615.1 of Bradyrhizobium sp. Pha-3. GTDB lineage: Bacteria > Pseudomonadota > Alphaproteobacteria > Rhizobiales > Xanthobacteraceae > Bradyrhizobium. The sequence goes on from NZ_CP170152.1 coordinate 3,257,280, forward strand.
GAGGTAGATCACGAACAGCGACGCAGCGATCAGGACGGGCGTGCTCTTCAACGAGGCACCGAAGGCCTGTGCATTGCCCTGGAAACTCGTCTGCAGCGACAGCGGCGGATGCAGCTGCTTTGCGATGGCTTGAATGCCGTTCACGGCTTCTCCGATCGCCGCCCCGGGCGCCAGATTGAACGAGATCGTCACAGACGGGAATTGCCCCTGATGATTCACGACGAGCGGCGCCACCTTCACGGCTGAATCGACCAGCGTCGAGAGCGGCACCTGCTGACCGCTTGATGACTTGACATAGATTCCGTTGAGCGCCTCGGGCCCATACTGGAACTTCGGATCGACCTCGAGAACGACATGGTATTGCTGCAGTGTCGTGTACATCGTCGAGACGATGCGCTGGCCGAAGGCGTCATCGAGGGTGTTGTCGATCGTATAGGGCAGAATGCCGTAGGACGAGGCGACGTCGCGCTTGATCGTGATGTCGAGCAGTGGCCCGGAATTGAGCTGATCGGTCGTCACGTCAGCGACCGTGGGCAATGTCTTGATCCTGTCGAGGAACCGGTTTGCCCAGTGGTTGAGTTCGCCGGGATCGGCGTCGTTCATGGTGTACTGGAATTGCGTCTTGTTCAGCCGCGCGCCGATGGTGATGTCCTGCGCGGGCTGCATATAGAGGGTGATGCCCTGGATTTTGGCGAGGCTGGCGCGCAGCCGCGCGATAACCTTGTCGATCGGATCGCGCTGGTCGGCTGGCTTGAGCTGAATGAACACGCGGCCGTCGTTGACCGTGGTGGTGCCTCCGCCGGCGCCGACCGCCGAACCAACCGTGGACACGGCGGGATCGCGCACGACCGTATCGAGCATGGCCTGCTGGCGCTCCGCCATCGCCTGGAACGAAATGTCCTGAGCGGCTTCCGATTGACCCAGGATCAGGCCGGTATCCTGTTGAGGAAAGAAGCCCTTGGGAATGATGACGTAGAGATATCCGGTCACCGCGATGGTTGCGATCATCACCATCAAGGTGATGAAGCGATGCCGCAGCACGACCTTCAGGCCCTCCTCATAGGCATTGAGCAGCAGATCGAAACCGCGCTCTGACCAGCGATACAGGCGCCCATGCTCGTGGCTCTCCGGCTTGAGCAGATAGGCGCACATCATCGGCGTCAGCGTTCGGGAGATCACCAGGGAAAGCACCAGCGCGACGCTCACCGTGATTGCAAATTCACGGAACAGGAGACCGACATAGCCGCCCATCAGGAAGAGCGGAATGAAGACGGCGATCAGCGAGAACGTGATCGCCATGACGGTGAAGCCGATCTCGCCGGATCCCTTCATTGCGGCGTCGTAGGGGGACAAACCCTCCTCGATGTGCCGCGTGATGTTCTCGATCTCGACCACCGCGTCGTCGACCACGAATCCGACGGCGATCGACAGCGCCATCAGCGACAGATTGTCGAGGCTGTAACCCATTTCGTAGAGGATCGCGAGAGTGCCGATCAGCGAGAGCGGAACGGTGACGGCTGGAATGATGGTTGCCCAGAAGCTGCGAAGGAAGATGAAGATGACCATCACGACAAGGGCGACCGTCAGCAGCAGCGTGAACTGCACGTCCGCAACCGAAGCGCGGATCGTCTGGGTGCGGTCCGACACGACGTTGATCTTGATCGCGGCGGGGATCGACGCCTGGAGCGTCGGCATCAGCGACTTGATCCGCTGAACCGTCTCGACGACGTTGGCTCCCGGCTGACGCTGGACCGAAAGCATGATGGCGCGATGGTTGTTGTACCAGCCCGCAATCAGATCGTTTTCGCCGGCGCTGACCGCGCGCCCGATGTCGCGGATGCGCACCGGCGATCCGTTGCGATAGGCGATCACGAGATCGGCATACTGATCGGGCTGAAACAGCTGGTCGTTGGTATTGAGCGTGTAGGTCTGGCGCGGGCTGTTGAGCGTCCCCTTGGCGAGATCGACGTTCGCCTGGCCGAGGACGGTGCGTACGTCCTCCAGATTGATTCCGCGTGCGGCAAGCGCCTGCGGATCGACCTGGATGCGAACCGCCGCCTTTTGCTGGCCGCCGATGCCGACGAGGCCCACGCCCTGGATCTGCGAGATCTTCTGCAGCAGAATGTTTTCGGCATACGCATCGACCGTGGTGAGCGGCAGGCTGTCCGAGGTGAGACCCAGCACAAGGATCGGTGTGTCGGCCGGATTGACCTTCCGGATCGTCGGCGGATAGGGCATGCCGGTCGGCAAATACGGGCTCGCCGCGTTGATCGCCGAAAGCGTATCGCTGACCGCACCGTCGATCTGGCGGCTCAGATCGAACTGAAGCGTGACCTGGGTGTAGCCAAGCGCGCTCGCCGACGTCATCTGCGTGAGCCCGGGTATCTCGCCGAATTGCAGCTCGAGCGGCGAGGCAACCGAAGACGCCATGGTCTGCGGGTCGGCACCCGGCATCTGAGCGGTGACGGTCAGCGACGGATAGTTGACGTTTGGCAATGCGGCCACCGGCATCAGCGGGTAGGCGACAAGCCCTGCGGCCAGCAATCCGACCATCAACAGGGCGGTTGCGATCGGGCGCCGGATGAAGGGGGCGGAGATATTCATGGGATCGGCGCCTGCATCGCGTCCTGTGCTGCGGCTTCCTGCGCGGCCTTGCCATGCAACAGGACCACATGCGTTCCCGGTTGCAGCTTGTACTGACCGTCGACCACGACCTGCTCATTGGCTTCGAGGCCGGAGACGATCAGCGCCTGACCGTCGCTGATTTGCGCGACCTTGATCTGACGGATGGAGACCGTGTCGTCGGAATTGACGACATAGGCATATGCCCCGTTCGGTCCTTGCTGGACGACGGAGGCGGGAACGGTCAGGCCGTTGTGGCGCGTGTCGAGCAGCAGTCGCGCATTAACCAGCCCGCCGGGCCAGAGACTCCGCTCGGCATTCGGGAAATTCGCCTTGAGCTGGATCGAGCCGGTCGTCTGCAGGATCTCGTTGTTGACGAGTCCAAGCTGTCCCTCGCCGAGCCGGACCGTGTTGTCCTGATTGTAGGCCAGAACGGTGAAAGGCGCTTTCGTCTTTCGTTGCTGTTGCTGGATCTGCGGAAGCACGGTCTCGGGCAGCGTGAAGATCAGCGAGATCGGGTTCAATTGCGTCACGACGCACAGGCCGTTGGTGCTTGACGGGCTGATGATGTTGCCGACGTCGATTTGGCGAATGCCGACGGTGCCGTTGATCGGGGAGGTCAGGCGCGTGAAGCTCAACTGCACTTTCGCGGCATCGATCAGAGCTTGGTCGGCCTTGATCGCGGCCTGAAGTTGTCCAACCTGGGCATCCTGGGTCTCGATCAGCTGAGGTGTGGCCCAGCCCTTGTCGCCCAACTGCTTGTATCGGGTTTGATTGGTCCGCGCGTTCGCAAGCTGCGCCTGATCGCGCTCGAGATTGGCGGTATATTGGTCGACCAGGGCCTGGTAGGGCCGCGGATCGATCTGTGCGAGCAGGTCGCCGGCATGGACCTGTTGGCCCTCGGTAAAGTTGATGCTGATGATTTGCCCCTGTATCTGCGCCCGCACAATATCCGTGTTGTAGGCAATCACCGTGCCGACGCCGGTCAGGTAGATCGGAACGTCGTGCTGCGTCACCGTTCCGGCGACGACTGGAACGCGAGGGGGAGCGGGAGCGGCCGCGGCTTTCCGTATCGGATGGAGATCAGCAGAGTGCAGCAGAGCGGCGCTCACAATGGCAGCGACCAGTATCGCGGCGGAGATGACGATTTTCGTTTTCATGGATGTTGCTCCCAACGGCAAAGTGCACTCAGCAACTGCCTGGTAGTCCCGTGGACGTGCCGAAGGACGGTCATTGAGACGGCACAGTCGAAGCCGTCGCCGGAGCGGTCATCGTCGGCCCCATCGGGGCGGTCAACGTGACGCCGGCGGTCGCGACCGGCACGGCCGGCGTAGCAAGCAACGCGGCAGAGCTGACGCCGAGATTGCTAATCTCCGTCGAACCCAGGGGTACCCCGGTTCGCGGGTTTCCGCCGGGCGTTATCGGAGACGTCGCGGTGGGAGCAGACGATGCGGTGACGTTGGTTGAGCCGGATCCGCACATGCCCGACATGCCGGCGGTATCGAGCGTGCCCGACGAGGTCGACATCGTCGAACCTTGCATTAGGCCCGACATGACCGAAGTCGATGAGGTGAGGTCGCCCGACGTGGCTGTGTTGCCGGCGGCCGTCGCGACGGTTGAGCTGCCAATCGCAATTCCGCCGCCGTCATAGGTCGACGTCGAGCCATACATTGCGCTTGGCGAGACTCCGAGGATTGAACACGGGCTGCCGGTCGCCGGAGCGGAAATGCTGCCGGTGACGGTTGGCGCGGGGCTCACACCTGACGAAGGCAGTTCGGTCGCGCCCAGGCCGATCCCCACCGGTGAAATCGGCGCTCCAGTCACGCTGCCGAGCGGAGAGGTGGCACCGACCGCAGGAGTCGGGAGAGCCATTCCGGTCACTTGCGCAACCGCCGTTCCTGACGCGAAGAAGGCAAGACACACGGCCATCAACCAGCTTCTCACGTGCATCTCCATTGGCATGAGGGAGCTCAGTGGAAATCTATCGATTGCCGCTCGCGGGCCCTTGCCCGTTTGCACGAAAATCGCCCGGTGGTTGGGAGAAGACCAAAATGAGACCCGCCGAAGCGGGTCCATTCTTCTGGCCACTGGTGTGCCTGCGGCGGCATCGTCGTGCATGGGCGTTGAAATCGCCCCGGCAACATCAGTTGTTCAGTTTTGGACCGCCATGATAGACGTGCTGATTGAGCGCGGACGCCGAGGCCGGCATTTGCGATTCGCGCGCGGCATACGGGTTGTATGTGTAGACGACAGTCCGATCGGATTCGCGGGGCATATGGGCTGCGCTCTCCGCCAGAGCCGGCACGGCAAGTGCAACAAGCATTGCAGTGGATGTGATGACGGTCGATATCGTTCTCATGGTTTGCTCCTGTTGTTCGCCCCTCGTAAGCGATCTGGACACTTCATGATGGGAAGCAAGCCGGCGCGCGAGGAGTTGTACGCGTCGGTACGCGCCTGGGCCCGCTTGCCGATTCATGACCAGAAGGTGTCCGGAAGATTGACGACGATGGGTATCGGCGTGCTGCGCACCACGACCCAACGGAAAGGCTCGAGCCGTGATGGATTGATCTCCATGTGCGGAACGAAGGCTGGAATGTGAATGAAGTCGCCGACCTTGGCGTGCGCGGAGAACTCGCCCTTGTCGCCCCAGCGGACTTCGCACCATCCTGACAGGACGAACGCGATGGTCTCCTGTTCGCCGTGGTGATGGATCCCGGTTCGTGCGCCGGGCTCGACTTCGAAGAGTCCGCCCCAGATGCTCGAGGCGATGCCCAGCGACGGTCCAATCGCAGCATAGCGCTGGGCGCCGGATGTTTGGGCCGTCGCCAGGTCGAAGCGATTCCGGGTGACGACATGGATCATGGGTTGGGTGGGCATCATGCAGCCTCCCGAGCGGGAGGCGCCATGAATTCGGGCCCGACAGGATCCTTGATGGTCACTTGCAGAATTCGGTCGATCTCGGCCATCGCGGCCTCGTCGATCCGCCAGCCGAGCGCGTCGGCAATCGGCGAGAGCTGTTCTGCGCGTCGCGCGCCCCACAACGCAATGTTCAACTCGCCACGATCGAGCACCCAGCGCACAGCCAGATGAAGCACTCGTCTGTTGAAACGATCTCGCGCGAACTGGTCAAGGCGCCTCACGGCGTCCAGGTACTGCTCATAACGCGGCAATCGAAACTTGGGGTCGCTCTTGCGAAGGTCGCCGCCGGTGAAAGCGCTCGGTGATGACATCTTGCCGGACAGCAGGCCGCGGCATAGCGAGCCGTAGGCGAGGAGGGCGATCTTCTCCTCCCGGCAATAGGGCAGGACGTCCTGCTCGATCGACCGTTCGAACAGATTGTAGGGCGGTTGAGCCGCATGCAGCGGCGCGACCTTGCGGAATTCGTCCATCTGCGATGGGCTGAAGTTGCTGACGCCGACGGCGCGAATCTTGCCGTCGCGGTGCAGCGCGCCGATTGCTTCGGCGGTTTCCGCAATGGGTGTATGCGGATCAGGCCAATGCACCTGATAGAGATCGATGACGTCGGTTCGAAGTCGACGCAGCGAATTTTCGACTTCCTCAATGATGCGCAGCTTGCCGGCGTCGCGGAACGGCTTGTCGTTCTTCCAATCGAGGCCAACCTTGGTGGCTATGACGGCGTTGCGGCGGCGCCCGCCGGCAAGGGCCTTTCCAACAATCTCCTCGGAACGGCCAAACCCATAGACCGGCGCGGTGTCGATGAGATTGATCCCGCGGTCGAGCGCTTCCCGGATCGTCCTGATTGCATCGCCTTCATCGGTCCCGCCCCACATCCAGCCACCGATCGCCCATGTTCCGAGTGCGATCCGGGACGCACGGATTGACGTGCCGGGAATGTCGATGAATTCCATATTCGTGCTGGGTGCTTGGACGATCGTCATGGCTTGTTCCTGCTTGATCTAAGGCCCACTCGCGCGTGCGCTGACGTCCTGCGCGGACGTCGATGGCGCGTGCAACACATTGACGGTGTTGGAATGGGTCACTTGCGAAGCCCGAGATATGGCCGCCAGGATCGCGACGTCCATTAAACTGGACTTCAGAATAGTCACTTTGGATTGAGGGCGGCTTCTGCTCGCCCCCGCCGTCGATCCGGACCCGCGCGAATGGATCCGGACCGAAGGCTGAGTGCGACTTGCGCACTAGCTGCAACTCAGCGGCAACGGCTGATCGGGATGCAGCGCATACCAATCGACGCAGGAGGGATCGCTGTAATAGCCGCCGTACCCGCGCGAATACCTGCCGTCGTGATGCATGGCGTGGTCGTGGAAGCCGGCGCCAGGATGATCGCCTCCGACGTGGATCACGCCGCCGGTATGAACGCCTCCGCCGATATCGCCGACATGCATACCGCCGATGGCACCCATGCCGCCGAGATGAGCGCCGCCGCCGATGCCGCCGAGGTGCGCGCCGCCGCCAAACCCGCCCATGTGGCCACCGCCGCCAAATCCGCCCATGTGACCGCCGCCGCCAAATCCGCCCATATGGCCGCCGCCGCCTCCGCCGCCTCCGCCTCCCCGTGCGTCGGCCGCGCCGACCGCCAGCGCGGAGACAAGCGCGGCCGTTGCCAGGATGATCATTGCTCGTTTCATCAGAATACTCCTCTGTGCCTGGAGTCTTGCCGGTCAACGTTAGACAGGAGCGTCACCGCGTCACCGACCAGACCCTGCGATGACCAGACAATTAGGAACGATCGCCGGCCCTGCCATTAAATTTGCCTTCAACAATGGCTGGAAGGCTGCGTCATCGCGGCAAGTTGAGAATGCGCGATGCTGAGGAGCCGCTGATCTTGAGCGCCGAGGTCGAACGAACAACGAAGCGGGCTGGAACAGAGTCCAGCCCGCTTCGTAGTTCAGAACGGCGTTGCTTCGCTCGCGCAACGTGCGAGAGCAGGCCGACGCATGTTGGGGTGAACTAGAACGCACCCGTGCCCGGTTCACAGGGAACGTTGTCGCCGGTCCACGGCGCCGTCGCAAAAGAACCGACGCGCGGCGCCGGAACGCAGGCGCGTTCGCCCTGATAGATCGGCGCGTCCGAGGCAGCGGCATTGGTCTCTACCGCGACTCGCCGGGTAGCGGCGCCTTGCTCGCGAGCCATTGCAGGCGTAGCGAGCATTGCGACCGCAATCAGTCCGGCCGACAGAATCTTGAGATTGGTCATTGAGCTTCTCCGTTGAAACAGCGGGCCAGGTCGATGGACAGCCCGCATCTGCAAGTGGGATCGCGACGGATCAGCCAAACACACGATGTGCTCACACGAGTTCAACGCGGCGTGAGCCGCGCATCGACAAGACGCATCGTGGCGAGAGTTATCCCGCTCGTGATTGTTGGGCGCATTCTCCTGGCGTTCTCTTGGGATTGTCCTGGCGCGCGTTGCGTCACAGCTCATCGATCACTTCGCAGTGCACCCGCCGCCAGGCGTGCGAACTCGCAACATCGGCATCGATACGTCCGCACTTGAGGGATATCAGGCGAGCCGCGCAGAGTTCTTCGAAGTCGCGGCGCCAGCACTCAAAGGAGTATCTTATGTCTGTCAGGAGATCTGGAAGAATTCTGGTCGCGTTGGCGCTGTTGACGACCAGTGTACCACTCGCCTCGTACGTCAGTTGCGTGCCGAGGCCGGATCATGTCATGCGGCTTGATCACGTCATGCGGTCGCATTTCCCTACTCATCGAAACAGGACTGCTGCCGTGCAGAAGGTGTCGCCCGCTCGGGACCCGAATTACGATCCCTTTGCCGACATGATCCTGGGATGACGTGCCTTCGGTGCAGCAGTGCGCGACAGAACTGAACCGAGGGGAGGCGACGCTCGAGAGCGTCCTGGAAGGCTCAGCGGATCAGAGTCCGGCTTCCTCCGAAGCGACGAGGCCGAGCGCGGTCCAGTCAAGCGGACCGTGACCGCGCGCGATTCCGGTGATCAGGCGCTCGCGCACCACCCCCACGGACGGCATCGGAGCGCCGGCAAGCTCGGCTTCGGCCAACGCCAGGCGCACGTCCTTGAGAGCCAGTGGCAGAGCCAACCCGGCGTTGTAGCTGCCGGCGATAAGCCTGTTGCCATAGCTCTTGTGGACGCGGCTGTCGAACATCGTGCCCGTCATGATATCCACGAACTGCTGAGGATCCTGTCCACGCTTGCGCAGCACGGTCACGATCTCCCCGAGTACTTCGAGAGCCGTTGCCGTCATCATGTTGCCGAGCAGCTTGATCAGATTGGCCTGCGCGGGATCGGTTCCGATGACGATGGTCCGACCCAGCGCGTCCGTCACCGACCGGCAACGGTCGCAGGAAGCCTCACTACCCGCGAGAATGACCGACAACTGCCGGGCTTTGGCGGCATCCGGGTTGCCGAACACGGGTGCGGCAACGTAGCCCTGGCCACGACGTTCATGTGCATGCAGAAACTCAGTGGACGCTGCGGTGCTGATGGTACTCATCGACAGATGGATCGCGCCAGGCTGCAGGCAGTCCGCAATCCCGGATGATCCAAAGAAGACGTCCCGTACCGCGGCGTCATCCGGCAACATCGTGATGACGATGTCGCTGTCGAACAAGTCCGACAGGCTCGTGGTGGCAGCCACGGCCAGTGCCTGCAGATCCCCGATGCGTTCCGGGCGACGCACATAGGCACAGACGTTCTGACCGTCGGCCGCCAGATTGGCGGCCATGGCCGAGCCCATCAGGCCGAGCCCGACAAACCCGATCTTCCCGGGCCTCAGCCCATCCACGTGCGGATTGCGTTTGCCGTCGCCTTCGTCGACATCGTCCAACATGGCGGCTCTCCCTTGATCGCTTGCCGATGAACGGTAGGCGGCCGGCGGAAACAAGTCGTCTAAATTCGAGTTCAGTGTCTGGAAGGATTGCGGATGCCCAAGGGACGCCGTAAGGCCCCGACCCGGCGCCGCCTGGCGCGGTGTCTGCCAGACTCTCTGAATCGCAATTTAATGGCTGGGCCTGGCAAGGAGGGCTATGTCTGTCGAGGGTACCCGGCCGTGCTTTGCCAAGGCGGAGTACATCCGAAAGTGGATCGCACTACTTTCGCGCAGGTCAACGGGGTAGCGCGATCCGGCTCATTCTAACCATCTTGGCGGCAAACTATGACTTTGCCAGCGAGCGAGCATATGATTTCCTGCAGGTTGGCCGGGCGCTTTGGAATATCTGAGATCGAGGCGATGACGAAGGTTCTTCTGATCGAGGACGACAGCGGAACGGCCGAGGAGATCGTGGCCGAGCTCAGCGAGCTTGGCTTCGAGGTAGAATGGGCGGCGAACGGGATCGATGGCCTGGACAAGGCCCGCACAGCCCATCCTGATGTCCTGGTGGTCGATCGAATGCTTCCTGGCATGGACGGGCTCTCCGTCATTGAGGCGTTGCGGAAGGACCAGGTCGGCACGCCGGTGCTGGTGCTGAGTGCGCTCGGGGCGGTCGACGACCGCGTACGGGGCCTGCGAAGCGGCGGGGACGACTACCTCACGAAGCCCTTTGCAGTTGTCGAGCTGATTGCAAGAATAGAAGCCTTGCTTCGTCGTCCGACGGATAGCCGCGAGACGACGTTGCGGGTCGGTCCTCTCGAGCTCGATCTGATCGAGCGGACGGCAAGGCGCGGCGAACGCGACATTGAACTCCTGCCGCGTGAATTTCGGCTCCTTGAGTACATGATGCGGCGAAGCGGTCAGTTGTTGACGCGGGCGATGCTGCTCGAGGAGGTCTGGAGTTACAAGTTCGTCCCGGCGACGACCAACCTCGTCGACGTGCATATGGGCCGCCTGCGGCACAAGGTCGATGGGGCGGGAGAGCCACAGATGATTCACAACGTCCGGGGCTCGGGGTTCATTCTGCGGGCACACCAATAGGCGTCACCGGCGCCCCAGCCTGACGATCGGATGGGTACGAACACCGACCGGCGAGACCGATGCAGCAGCTGCAGTTCATACGTTCGAACACATTTCGCCTGGCTTCGGCGGTAGCCGCGGTTTTTGCGGTATTCGTGGTCGTGCTCTTTGGTTTCATCTATTTGAAGATCGACGGCTATCTGATTTCCAGATCCGATCGCATGATCAGCATGCAGCTCGATTTCATGGCGGCCCTTCCGAGCGGCCGTCGCGTGGACGCGATCTCTGATCACCTTGGGCAAGACTCCCGCGGCGTCCAGTTCGCCGGCTTGTTTGATTCCGCCGGCGACCGGGTTGCCGGCAATCTCGAAGGTCTGCCCCAGGGTTTCAAGGCCGATGGATCGGTGCAGCCGTTGCGAGCGGCGCGCGTTGGTCAACCCGCAGGTGGTGATGCGCTGATTCGGGCGGTCGGCAGGCGTCTGGAAAGCGGCGATATGCTTGTCGTCGGGCGGAACGTCGACGAGACGCATGAGATATCGAGTGTTGTCGGGCAGGCGCTTGCGCTCGGCCTGCTGCCGGCCTTCTGCCTCAGTCTGATCGCGGGAGCCTGGTTGAGCCTGCGCGCTCAACGACGCGTGGAAGAAGTCAATCAGCGGGTGCGGCGGATCATTGCCGGCGACCTGCGAGAGCGTTTGCCGCATCGTAACATCAACGAGCCGTTCTCGAGGCTGGCTGCGATCGTGAACGGGATGCTCGATGAAATGGAAGCGATGATCAACGCACTTGCCGGCGTCGGCAATGACATTGCCCATGACCTGCGAACTCCCCTGACGCGCGCCCGGCTGACGTTGGAACGGGGCCGGACCCATGCCACCTCGCTGGAACAACTTCAGGAAGTCGCGGACAAGGCGATCGGAGGCATCGATCAGTCGCTCGCGATCATCACCGCGCTGTTGCGACTGACGGAGATCGAAAACAGCCGCCGTTCGGCGGGCTTCGGCAACGTTGCCCTTCATGAAATCCTGCGCGAGGTGTGCGACGTCTACGAGCCGATTGCCGAGGACAAGGGCATCAATCTTGGTGCCGATATCGATCGCAGCCTGCATGTCTGGGGCGATCGGGATCTGCTGTTCGAGGCCATCGCAAATCTGGTCGACAACGCAATCAAGTTCACACCATCCGGTGGCAAGGTGAGCCTTGAACTGTTGCGGGACCAGAACAAGACTATTGTTTGTGTGACCGACACGGGACCGGGTATCAGCGAGCATGAGCGGGAAGCCGTGCTGCGTCGGTTCTACCGCTCAGACAAGATCCGCAACACGGCCGGCGTTGGTCTCGGACTGAGCCTTGTGTCTGCAATCGTCAAGCTGCACGGTTTTCGGCTGACGATCCACCCCGGTCCCGGCGGCCGCATCGAGCTCGTCTGCCCTGACAAGGACGACAACTAGAGCTTCGGTTCTGATTGAATCAGAACCGAAGCTCCAGCTTTTTGTCTTGACGCGCTTCCGCACGCGAACGGGCGTCCACTTCGCTTGAAACGCTCTAGTCCCGCAACCGCCTGCGCTAGGAGGTCGGCGTCGCCCGTTGGCGACGTCGACCTTCCGGCCCTGACGGTCAGGAGGCGGGCTTGGCTGCAGCTGGCTTCTCCGCGGATGAGACGCGCCACACGGCATTGCCGACGTCGTCAGCGACGAGCAACGCGCCGGAGCGATCCACTGCCAGGCCAACCGGTCTGCCGTGAGTGTGATTGTTTCCGTCAAGGAAACCGGTGACCACGTCCTGCTGCGGGCCCGAGGGCTTGCCATCCTTGAACGGCACGAAAACCACCTTGTAGCCGTTGAGCGGCGTGCGGTCCCAGCTGCCATGTTCTCCGACGAAAGCGCCAGCCTGATAGTTCGCGGGCAGATTGTGCCCGGACGACATCGCCAATCCGAGAGGTGCCACGTGCGAACTGAGCGCGTAGTCGGGCACAATCGCCTTCTCGACCAGATCGGGCCGCTGTGGTTGAACGCGCGGATCGAGATGCCGGCCATAGTAGCTGTACGGCCAGCCGTAAAAGCCTCCGTCCTGCACGGAGGTGAGATAGTCCGGCACGAGGTCTGGTCCGATCTCGTCGCGTTCGTTGGCAATCGCCCACAGCTTGCCGGTCGTGGGTTCCCATTGCAGCCCGGTCGGGTTGCGCACGCCGCTGGCGTAAATGCGGTGAGCACCGGTGGCGCGATCAACTTCCCAGATCGCGGCGCGCTCATATTCGGCCTGCAAGCCGTTTTCTCCGACGTTGCTGTTCGATCCGACGCCGACGTAGAGCTTGGATCCGTCCGGGCTCGCCAGCAGGCTCTTGGTCCAGTGGTGATCGATCGGGCCGCCCGGAAGATCGGTCAGCTTGGTGCCCTTGTCGGTGATGCTGGTCTGGCCGTCCTGATACGGATAGCGCATGATCGCATCGGTGTTCGCGACATAGAGATCGTGACCGACCAGGGCCACGCCGAACGGCGAGTTGAGATGATCGAGGAACACGGTGCGCGTGTCAGGGATGCCGTCGCCATTGGTGTCGCGGAGCAGCGTGATGCGATCGGCATCCTTCGCCTTGGCGCCGGCAAACAACTGAACGACACCGGTGATCAGGTCCTTGGGACGGAAAACCGGCGCCTTCGGACCGTTACTTTCGACCACCAGCACGTCGCCATTCGGCAGAACGTAGAGCGATCGCGGGTGCTGCAGCCCGGTGGCGAGGGCATGGACCTGCAATCCTGGCGGCACCTTAGGGGTCTCGGATCCCCAGCCCACGGGCGTTGCGATCCGGATCGGAGGCACCAGGTACTGGTGCAGCGGTGGCAACGCCGGGTTGGCGCCGATCTGCAGCTTCGGATCGCCGCCCGTATCATCGCAACCCGCAAGTCCCAAGCCGGCGACCGCGACCATCACGGCGGCGACGCGCGGCAAGCTCTTCTTCAATTCGGTCATGCTTTTGCTCCCAGGCGACGGCGATTGGTCAAGGTCCAGCGCGGCGAGATCGTCGACAGCAGAAGGGCCAGGGTTAGGCCCGAAAGTATCAGCCCCGTGGGGACGACCGCGGTGTAGCCGTCGCGGCTGTGAACAAGGACATTGACAATGGACAGCACGGCCGCGGATGCGTAGGCCAGTGCACGGACCCATGCCGGTCTCTGGCCACGGAAGAGATCGATCACGGCAACGAGCGCGACCAGCGCGGCCATGACCAGTCCTCCGGCTATCAGCCAGATGGAAAAGCGTTCCCACGTCACCTCGGCGGTTCGCCAGTAGGCCAGGTCGGCGACGAACGCTGCGGCGAAGTAGGCGACTGGAAAGGGCACCAGTATCTGGTGAATCGGTTGTCTGTCGGGCTTTGCCCGTCGTTGGCCGGCATCGGCGGTGCTTTTCAGTTCGGTCACGGTTGTTTGCTCCGTTGGTTCAGGTTCGCGCTCTTGCGCCGGAGGAAGCAGCTCTATGGCCCGCATGCCCAAACGAAGGCGCCTGTCCTGGAAGTATCGTCACCTCGGGCGGATCATCTTTCGAATTCGCACGCACGCATCGCAGCCGCACGACCTGACACGATCCGGGAACGGCGGATTCGCAATCGTGCAAACAGGAAATCGCCAGGCGTGATGTGAAATAACTTGTCTATGATCGGGGCAGTCTGCCCAGCAACGGAAGCCGGAAGGACAGCAATGATCGTCGATCGTTCGCTCAAGCAACGGGCCAAGCTCATCTGGCGGGGCGGAAACCCCACGCTGTCATCGCGGCTCGTTGCCGAGGAGAAGGCGATCGCGCTCACCTTTGGCGGATCGACCCACGCCGTGATGATGGCGACGCCGGCCGATCTGGAAGATTTTGGCTTCGGCTTTGCCCTGACTGAAGGGATCATCGAGCGCGCCGATGAGATCGCTAGCATCGAGTTTATCGAGAGCGACCTCGGGGTCGAGGTTCGAATCTGGCTGGACCGCGACCGTTCCGATGAGCTCAGGGCGCGTCGCCGCGCGATGGTCGGTCCGGTCGGTTGCGGATTGTGCGGGATCGAGAGTCTGGAGCAGGCCAGCCAGGCGCCGCCGAGCGTATCGAGCCAGGCGACATTTCATGCACGCGACCTCCTGCAAGCCATGGGGGCGCTCGCGCCGTTGCAGCAGCTGAATCAGAAGACACAGGCCGTTCACGCAGCGGCGTTCTGGCGACCGCACGGCGGCGTCGGCCTGGTGCGGGAAGATGTCGGGCGTCACAACGCACTCGACAAGCTCGCCGGCGCGCTCATGCGCCAGAACATCGCGCGAGCCGACGGAGCCGTTCTCCTGACCAGCCGGGTGTCGGTCGAGATGGTGCAGAAGACCGCGCGGATCGGCGCGCCTGTCCTCGTCGCGGTGTCGGCCCCTACTTCGCTTGCGATCGAGACGGCGGATCAGGCCGGGATTTGCCTGATTGCGGTTGCCCGTGCGGACGGCTACGAGATCTTTACCCACCCCGATCGCATCGACTTCTCGGAGTCTCGCACCGTCGCAGCCTGAACGCTGCGCGCGGTCACGCGCGGCCGCATCAAGGCGATGCTGCGCACGTGCAAATCCGCAAGAGTCATTCGCTCCGGAAATGGCTCGTTTGAAAGGCCGCCTACCTGCAACCAGGCGGAAACATACCGCCGGTCAGGTGAAGGACAGATCAGATGGACGCCACGGCGCTGCTACTCTCCCGGATACAGTTCGGCTTCACCATCTCGTTCCACATCATCTTCCCGGCCTTCACGATCGGCCTTGCGGCCTGGCTCACCGTGCTCGAGGCCATGCACCTGCGGACTGGCCGTCCGGTCTATCAGTCGCTGTTCGAATTCTGGCTCAAGATCTTTGGCGTTGCCTTCGGAATGGGTGTCGTCTCGGGGGTCGTCATGGGATTCCAGTTCGGGACGAACTGGAGCGTGCTTGCGAAGATGTCCGGCCCGATCCAGGGACCGCTGCTCTCCTACGAGACCTTCACGGCCTTCATGCTGGAGGCCAGCTTCTTCGGAGTCCTTATCTTCGGTCGCAAGCGGGTGCGGCCGTGGTTCTATCTGTTCTCGACCGCAATGGTGTCGCTCGGGACGACACTGTCCGCCTTCTGGATCATGGTCAACAACAGCTGGATGCAGGTGCCGGTAGGCTATCTGCTCCAGAACGGCTACTTTGTCCCGGACGACTGGACCAGGATCATCTTCAATTCGGTCGTCTGGTCGCGCTTTCCGCACATGTTGCTGGCGGCGTATCTCACCGGCGCGTTCTGCGTTGCCGCCACCGGCGCCTGGTACGTGCTCCGCGGTGATTGCTACGCGGAGTCGAGGGTGATGCTGCGAATGGGTCTCTTCCTAGCAGCGCTGCTGCTCCCGGTCCAGCTGCTGTTCGGTCATCTGGTCGGCGATTACGTTCACGACTATCAGCCGGCAAAGTTCGCGGCCATCGAAGGCCGCTGGCACGATGAGCAATCGGCGAGCGAGGTGCTGATCGGCCTGCCCGATGCGGCGACCGGAAGCAACAAGTACGAAGTCAAGGTGCCGATCCTCGGAAGCATTATCGGCAGCATGAGCCTGTCCTCGAAGGAGGTCGGACTGGACGATTTCCCGCCGCAGGATCGTCCTCCGGTGCTGATACCGTTTCTCACATTCCGCATCATGGTCGGCTGCGGGCTGATCATGCTCGCGGTCGCCTGGCTCGGGTCTTACCTCAGCATCAGGCGTCGCCTACGGCGGAACCGCTTGATGCTTTGGACGATCTTTCTCTGCTTCCCGCTTCCGTTCGTCGCAATCCTCACCGGCTGGTATGTCGCCGAGGTGGGACGGCAGCCCTGGGTGATCTACGGACTGCTGCGCACGGCGGATGCCGTGACGCCGTTCCTGACGGCGCCGGCGGCGATGACCTCGCTCGTGCTGTTCGGCGCAGTCTATCTCTTCATCTTTTCGTTCGGCACTTTCTACATCTACCGGTTGCTGCGCGCCGGGCCGACGCGACTCGCGGTCGAGCCGCCGCATGGTGCCTCGCCAAATCGTCCGTTGTCGCTGGCCGAACCCGAACTCGTCGAACCGGCGACCGCAGGAGAATAGAGATGGTCTTGTTCTGGGTTGCACTTCTCGCCGTCAGCATCCTCATCTATCTGCTGCTCGACGGCTTTGACCTCGGTGTCGGCATGCTGTTCGGTCTCACCCGCAGCGAGGCGGACCGGGACACAATGCTGAACACCGTCGCGCCGGTCTGGGATGGCAATGAAACCTGGCTGGTCGTCGCCGGCGTGATCCTGTGGGGCGCGTTTCCACTCGTCTACGCCACGCTGTTGTCGGCTTTCTATCTGCCCGTCGTGGTCATGCTGCTTGGACTGATTCTGCGCGGCGTCGCGTTCGAGTTTCGTCACAGGGCGACATCGCGGTTTCGCTGGATCTGGGACCTGAGCTTCGTCGGCGGGTCACTGGCCGCGAGCTTCATGCAGGGCGTCACGGTCGGCGCCCTCGTGCAGGGATTGAAGTTCACCGACGGGGTCTATACCGGCGGCATATTCGGATGGCTCAGTCCGTTTTCCGTCCTGTGCGGCGTCGGGCTGTGTCTTGGCTATGCCCTGCTGGGCGCCTCCTGGCTGGTCCAGAAGTGCCATTCCGAAGTCCGTGACGCGGCGCGCCGCCAGATTCCCGTGCTGGCGACCGCCGTCCTGGCGTTTCTGATCATTGTCTTTGTGCACGCGTTGATCGAGAACCTTCCGATCATGCATCGCTGGCTCGACCGACCCTATCTCTTCGTCTTTCCGGCGATCGGGGCTGCGGCCGCGGTCGTGCTGGCAAGCAGCATCCTGCATCACAATGATCGCTGGCCGTTCTTCGCCGTCGCCGTCATCTTCAGCGCCTCCTTTGGGACCCTGGCGCTGTCGTTCTGGCCCTGTATGATCCCATTTGCCATTACGATTGACGAGGCGGCCGCGCCTCACGCCAGTCTTGCCTTCATGTTCTGGGGCGAAGGTCTGTTCGTTTTTCCGCTGATGCTGCTCTACGCAGCCATGGGATATCGCGTGTTCGGAGGCAAGGTGGGAACGAAGCCCGGTCACCACTGAACCGGCAAGATTGTCCGCGAAACGTTCGCGGCATTTCGCTCGAGCGCGGTGCTAATTCGTCTCGGAGGACGCAACGCTTCACATCGGGATTGGTGAACCGGAAGATCGACGCCACACGCCGCGGCGGCCTGTCGGTATCCTCGAGCGAGCGTCGCGCCGAAGCTACGCAGGCCATTCCACGCGACCACGCCCGTGTGACGGCGGTGTCGCTATTGGGTGATGGCGTGCTTGGGCCGTTGTCAGCTTGCGGCGAGCCGGGTGCGATGAACCTGAGTGGCCTGTCGCTGCGTGATCTCGAATATGTCGTCGCCATCGCCGTTATTCCGAGGTCTCCCTCGTTCTCAGCGAAGGCCTGACCGACGATCTCGTGCCGAAGCTGATCGGCGGCGAGATCGATGCCGTGCTTCTCTCGCTGCCGCAGACAGATCGCCGCGTTGGCGACGGCTGCCATCTTTTCAGAACCCTTCCTGCTGGCTTGCCCGAAAGGACATCCCGCCTCGCGGAGGGGCGGGCCGACCTGGGACGGACTGGATGTGGATGAACGGCTGCTTCTGGAGGAGGGGCATTGCTTGCGTGAGCAGGCGCTCGCCGGTTGCTCGACCTTGCGACGGAGCAATCGCCTGGGAACCAGCCTGGAAACCCTGAAATACATGGTCGCCGCCGGCGAGGGTTGCACGCTCGTGCCGGCGCTTGCCGTGTCTGAGCGTGATGCGGTGGTTTATTCGCGGCTGCAGGGCTCGACCTATTCCCGAAAGGTAGGGCTCGCCTGGGGCAGAAGCGATCCGCGCGCAACGGAGTTTTCGACGCTCGCGGCGAAGTTGAAGCAGATTGCGAATTCGTTCGACGTCGGCGTCGAGCCGATTTGACGCGGTCGCCTCGTCGTGCCCTGTGAGCACTCCGGATGACCGCTGAATGTCCGGGAAGCCATTGATCGAGATGGAATGATCAATGGCTTCCGGCATGCTCGGCTGCGATCGTTGATTGAACGAGATCGTGCCTAACTCTTCGGCATGATGCCCGGGCCCGTGTCCGGCCATTTCGCGATCGTAGCCTCGTCGACGTTGAGATGCTGCGCCACGAGCGCCGGCGGCGTGTGCGTGAGCCAGTTGGAGAGGGAGACCTCTTCGTAGCGGGAAGCGCGGAACACGGCGACGAATTGCATGTCGGTATCGCCGACATTTTCGACATAATGACCGAGATTGCGTTTGACATAGCCGATGTCGCCGGCATTGAAGTCCGTCGTCAGCGCGTTCGGTCCGGTATCGAACACGGTCATGCGCGCCTTGCCTTTGATGTAATACTGCCATTCGTCCGCATTCGGGTGCCAGTGCATCTCGCGAATGCCGCCGGGCCGGACCGTGACCAATGCCGCGGCGACGCCGGTGGAGACCTTGAAGTTGGTGCTGTCGGCGACCTGGAGGTATCCCGTATCTGACGACTTGACGGGGCGCGAGCATCCGAGCGGGAAGATGAAGGGATGCGTTGCGGCGGGGGCATCCTTCTGAATGGCCGCACGATCGGCGACGAGATCGCCGGGGACGGTGCCCTGGAAGATCCACAGATTGTGCAACGGAATTTTCGCGAACGTCTCGGCGGGGACGCCGAAGTTCTTGGCGAGCACTTCGGGTGGGGTATGCGCAAACCAGTCGGTGACGAGCAAAGTGTTGAATTCGTCGGCATGGCCGTCATCGAAGCAGATGACGAATTCGCATCCATCCGGACCCAGGCCCTGAAGTGAATGCGGCGCTCCCGGCGGGAAGTACCAGAGATCGCCTTCCTTGACGTCGGCAACATATGGACGGCCTTGCGCATCGAGAACGGTCACGCGGCAAGTACCATAGGTCATGATCGCCCACTCGGCAGCCTGGTGCCAGTGCAACTCGCGGATGCCGCCGGCGGTGAGGCGCATGTTGACGCCGGCGATCTCCTTGGAGATGGCAAAATCATCGACCGTGACCTGACGCGCCCATCCGCCGTTCTGAATTCGCTTCGGCGCATTGTTGAATGACGCCCAGGTTGTCGGCATGCCGCCGACGTCGGTTGCCGGAGGCGTTTGCGCCGACGGAAACTGACTGCCGAGCGCCTGGCTCTGGGGACCGGGATCAGCGAGATTCCCTGGTCCCTTGGCGTTGATTGCACCCTGCGGCGGCTCGTCCGGATTGCCAAAGGTCGCCGCCTTTGCCGCGGAGACCGTCATGGCCGCGCCCACCGCCGAGGCTGCCAGGAGGTTACGTCTGGAAATCATGGTCATACCCTCAAAAGGATTGCTCTGGAGCCGCCAGCGGCGGTCTCTTGCATCAACTTAGGCGAACGCTGGCAGGGCCCAATCCCGGAAAGGCGACAGGTTTTCCGGAACGCACTACGGCATTGTGCGTGATCGAACTCGCATGGCCGACGCTCCGCTGCGATCCGGGCATTTTCGAAAGAAAGCTCCGGGCGAGCGACGTAACTGATCTGACATCGGTATCCGCAGAGGTCCCCGCGATGTCGGAACGGAAGTCAATTCAGCCCTATCACCATCCCGCCGGAGGATGGGGCGCGCTCAAGGCCGTCGGTGCACACCTGATCGAGCAGGGGATTCCGGTGAAGGGCGCGGCCACGCTCGGATGCATGAACCAACCAGAGGGGTTCGATTGCCCGGGTTGTGCCTGGCCGGATCCGAAACATACGTCGTCGTTCGAGTTTTGCGAGAACGGCGCGAAAGCCGTGGCGTGGGAGGCGACCGCCAAGCGCTGTACGCCGGAGTTCTTTGCCGATCACACGGTGACCGAACTGTCCGCCTGGAGCGACTACGATCTGGAAATGGTCGGCCGTCTCACGCATCCGATGGCCTATGACGGGGCCGCCGATCGCTACCTTCCCGTGAGCTGGAGCAAGGCCTTCTCGATCATCGCTCGCCATCTGAACGCGCTGCCTGACCCGAACATGGCCGAGTTCTACACTTCCGGCCGCACCTCGAACGAAGCTGCCTTTCTCTATCAGCTCTTCGTTCGGGAGTACGGCACCAACAACTTTCCCGATTGCTCGAATATGTGCCACGAGGCGACCAGCGTGGGCTTGCCGCAGTCGATCGGCGTCGGCAAGGGCACCGTCGTGCTGGAGGATTTCGACAAGACGGATTGCATCCTCATCTTCGGCCAGAACCCCGGCACCAACAGCCCGCGCATGATGACCGACCTGCGCAACGCATCCCGCCGCGGTGCGTCCATCATCTCGTTCAATCCGTTCCGTGAGCGTGCCCTGGAGCGATTCCAGGCACCGCAAAGCCCGATCGAGATGACAACCCTGAGCGCGACGCAGATCAGCTCGCGGCTCTACCAGGTGCGCATCGGCGGTGATGTCGCCGTCATCAAAGGCATCATGAAGATCCTGGTCGAGGAAGACGACGCGGCGCGCGCGCAAGGCGGGCAGGCCGTCCTGGACTGGACTTTCATCCGTGACCACACGGATGGGCTTGACGCGCTGGTGAGCGATCTGAAGGCGACACAATGGCCCGAGATTGAACGCTGCTCCGGGCTTGGCCGCGCGGACATCGAGTACGCCGCGAGCGTCTACAAGAAGGCCGAGCGCGCGATCATCGTCTACGGCATGGGCATCACCCAGCACCGGCGTGGCGCGCAGGCCGTTCAGCAACTGGCCAATCTTGCCCTGCTGCGCGGCCATATCGGCCGTGAGGGCGCAGGCATCTGTCCGGTCCGTGGCCATTCGAATGTGCAAGGCGACCGCACGGTCGGCATCACGGAGGTGCCGTCGCAAGACTTCCTTGATCGGCTCGAGCTTCGTTTTGGCTTCAAGCCGCCCCGTGGACATGGCCACAATGTCGTTACAGCGCTCGAGGCGATGATCTGCGGTGACGTGAAGGTGTTCGTCGCGATGGGCGGCAACTTTGCCGCGGCGATCCCCGACTGGCAGCTGACACAGGCCGCCCTCCGCAGCCTCGATCTCACCGTCCATATTTCCACCAAACTGAATCGCAGTCACCTGATCCACGGGCGCGATGCCCTGATCCTGCCTTGCCTTGGCCGCACGGAGGTGGACATCCAGGCAGCCGGCCCGCAATCCATCACCGTGGAAGATTCCATGTCGATGGTGCACGCGTCGGCCGGGCGCAATCAGCCGGCCTCCGACCATCTGCTCAGCGAGCCCGCAATCGTTGCGGGCATGGCGCGGGCGACCCTGGGCGGCCGTTCCGTCGTTGATTGGGATGGCCTCGTCGCCGACTACGACCGTATCCGTGATGCGATCGAGGATGTGTTGCCGATCTTCCAGGACTTCAACGCCCGAATCCGAGCACCCGGCGGTTTCCACCTCGTTCCGACTGCGCGAGAGCGCGTCTGGGCAACGGCGAGCGGCAAGGCCAATTTCCTGGTGTTCGACGGCCTCGGCGAGGATCCGAACGACGACCACCCGGAAACGCTCTGGCTGAGCACGATCCGCAGCCACGATCAGTACAACACGACGGTATATTCGCTGTCCGACCGCTATCGCGGCGTGTACGGCCAGCGCGACATCGTGTTCCTCAACCAGCTCGAAATGGACAAGCGGGAATTCAAGGATGGCGATCGCGTCGATCTGGTGACCGCATCGGTCGATGGCATCGAGCGCCGGGTGCGCAATTTCCGAGTGGTAGGATACTCGTTCCCGAACGGCTGCTGCGCCGCCTACTATCCGGAGACCAACCCGCTGGTGCCGCTCTACGCCCACGATCCGCTGAGCTTCACACCGTCCTCGAAGGGCATCCCGGTCAGGCTCGAGCGCAGCAGCGCGACCGTTGCGGGCGATCTGTCAGCCAAGGAATAGTGCAATGCAAGGCGAGCTTCTCAAGATGCGGGCGTTAGGCATGACCGCCGAGACCTCGATTGTCGTCACGGCAGAGATGACAGCGGACATTTCGTTGCGGGCATGCCGAAGGTCTATGCGACGCCGATGATGATCCTGCACATGGAAATGGCCGCCGGTTTGGCGATCGCTCCCGAGTTGCCGCCGGGCTACGTCAGCGTCGGAATGTCCGTGGACATCAGACATCTCGCCGCGACGCCGATCGGGGGCAGGGTCCGGGCGTTTGCACGGGTCATCGGCGTGGAGGGGAAATGCGTGGCGTTCGAGGTCGAGGCCTGGAACGATCTCGGAAAGATCGGCGACGGCACGCATCGCCGCGGGATCGTCAATGTCGCCGGGTTCGAGAAGCGGTTCGGCGTTCGCGAAGTCTAGGCCTGACGGAAGTCTTGACCTGACAGAATCTTGGCTTGACTTCTGGCGTTTGGCACCCTCGCGCAGCCAGCGCTCCTGAGGGGGCCTATCGACAGATCAGGCGCGCTTTTCAAGGGAAGTCGGCAACGACAGGCTCCCGCTGGTGAGCGCAGGCAGGTCGTTGATGCTGCGCCAGCGTCTCGGCGTGCAACCTGCAAACCGCTTAAAGACAGTCGTGAAATGGGCCTGAGTCTGAAAACCGACTGCGAGCGCGATCTCGACGATGGTCATCGTTGTTTCCCTGATCAGCTCCTCGGCCCTTCGAACGCGCCGCCGCAGCAGAAACTCGTGCGGCCGCAGACCCGTCGCCACGCGGAACTGGGAAGCGAAGTGCATCCGGCTGAGCCCCGCAACAGCGGCCAGATCGGCCAAGGTGATCCTGGACGATATACGGGCATCGATATAGTCGACGACGCGTTTGAGGCGCCATTTCTGCAGAGCCTGGATATGACGGCCGTTCGTGGATGATCGAACGGCCGCTGCTCCACCCTGCGCCGGCCTCAGGCCAAACTGTCTGACGGCGATTGCAAGCTGGAGCGCATCGGCGGATTGGCGGTCATTGCCCTGCAGCGCCACCTTCATGGCATGAAGCAAGGACCGGATGACGTCGTCATCGGATTCGATTTCGTGGGATGCGCACGGCAGCGCCGGCAAGCCTTTTGCGAAGTCAACCTTGTCACCAGCATCATTCCGGCCGGAGACAGGTTGCGCAAACATGGGCTGCAGATTGCAAGTCTGGACTGACATTCGAATCGCTCCCAAAGCGGATTTCGGATCAAGCGGTCATGACCTAGGTAGGCCGGCCGGCTGCGGGTCCCACTAAATTGCGATTCATGAAGCTCGATCGAATCTGATCGGACGAGACACCGACGCAGCGCGAAGCCGCTTTGGCGAAGTCGCGAAGCGACAGTTGCCCCATCGCGCGCAAAGGCCGTGAAAGCGTGGTCAGTTGTGCGCCTTCAAGTCGAGGTCGGTGCTGCTCGACCGGGTCGAGCCAGCGGTGGCAGGCTTCGTGCCCCGCATGCAGGCGAGATCCTGCTCTGCCTGCCTCACTATTCTCTCGGCGAGCTGTCGGAGCGCGTCATTGTGACCGTACTTCATTTCAGTGCGGGCCATGTCGATGACGCCCTGATGATGAGGAACCATGATGTCGACGAAATCGCGATCGATGTCGCCGCTCGGCCTGGTGAGCAAGCTTCGGTTCATGTTGCTCATCGCGAGGTCGTTGTCGAAGAGAAGTTGCTGCTCGCCGATGTCGCTCACCGTCAGGACGTGAGATCGATGCCTCGGAGGCTCGGCCAGCGCGAATGACGTCACTGTAACCGAGAGGCTGGTTGCCAGCGAGATGGCGCGTCTGCGCACGAATCTGCGGGAAAACAGCGGCACGTCCGGCTCCAAGGCGTTGATTGATCGGATGGATGTCGCACAGCGGCGATCCCCACCTCAGACATGCCAAGAGTGATGGACGCACTCAATTAAATACGGATTTAAGGTTCGCGCGACGGGGCGCTCTCGGCGCCGCCTAAAAGCGAATTCAGGTTTCTGAAGTCCAATTTAGTGGCTGCTCCGGCTGGGGGCTTCCTACAGTTGAGGTGCCGGACCCAAAACGCAGGAGCAGCAGATGCAATCTCAGAGCGTCGTCGTCAACACCAACCTGACCGGAGCGCTGATTCCGCAGCCGGTCGGTCTTCGCGCCTATTCCACGGCCATCAGGCGTTTTGGTCTGCTGGAACGCGGCCGCGAGCAGCAGCTCGCGCGGCGTTGGCAGGAGCGGCGCGACAAGAGCGCGACGGATGAGCTGATCACGAGTCATCTTCGCCTCGCCGCAAAGGTGGCGCGAGGCTACAAGGGTTACGGACTTCCGATGGCGGACTTGATCGCGGAGGCCAATCTCGGACTCGTGATCGCCGCAGGCCGCTTCGAACCCGGACGCGACGCACGGTTCTCGAGCTACGCCCTGTGGTGGATCAAGGCGACCATCCACGAATACATCCTGCGCTCCTGGTCGCTGGTGAAGATCGGGACGACGGCCGCGCAAAAGAAGCTCTTCTTCCGGCTGCGCAGCGAAATGAGGAAGCTTGGGGGCGATGTTGCGACCCTTACGCCGGAGATGGCGCAAGCTGTTGCAGACAAGCTGGAGGTTACCGTCCGTGACGTCGTCGAAATGGATTGCCGACTCAGTGGCGATCTTTCGTTGAACACACGGGTCGGGGACGAAGACCGGACGACCGAGTGGGAGTCAATGCTAGTGGACGAGAGCGCGGATGTGGAGGCGATCGTCGCGGAGCACGATGAGACGGTCCGCAGGTCGAGAGCTCTTCACGCCGCGCTGGATGTGCTGACGGAGCGCGAGCGGCGCGTCTTCGAGGCCAGGCGTCTTGCCGAGCATCCGATGACGCTCGATCAGCTCGGCTGCGAATTGTCGATCTCGGGCGAGCGGGTGCGGCAGATCGAAACGCGTGCCTTCGCGAAAGTCAGGCGGGCGACAATAGCGGCCACCAGGTCCGGCGCCGAAGCCACGGAAGAGTAGACCACGGGAGCGCAGCGCGTGAGACATGCGTTCGCGCGCGCTCACGTTCGATTGAAAGACGAGCCGCAGCCGATCACGGCTGCCGGAATCATGAGTGAACTGTGAGGCTGCGCGAGGGCTTCGTCAGTTCATATTACCGCGAATAAACTTCATTTCAGTTGAGCGATCGACTGATCGACTTCATGTCTCTCCGAGGTCTCGCAACCGGGAGCTGGCAAGGATTTGACATGGGAATTGTTCGCTTCGCGCTGAGATTTCCACATACCTTCTATGTGGTGGCGGCCCTGATCCTGTTTCTCGGCGGTGCCGCGCTGTGGTCGATGCCGACTGACATCTTTCCGGAAATTCGCATCCCGGTGGTGACTGTCATCTGGCAGTACACCGGGCTTTCCACGCCCGAGATGGAACAGCGCGTCAGCACCTATAGCCAGTACTCCATCAGTGCCAACGTTAATGGAATCAAGAACATGGAATCGCAGACCCTCAACGGTCTGTCGGTCCAGAAGATCTACTTCCAGCCGGACGTCAATCTCGACCTCGCCATCGCGCAGATCGTCTCGGCGACAAATTCCATTCGCGCGTTGATGCCGCCGGGCATCCAGCCGCCGATCGTCGTTCAGTTCAACGCCTCGAGCGTTCCCGTGCTCCAGCTCAGCCTGAACTCCGACAGTCTCAACGAGCAGCAGCTCTATGACTTCGGTATCTATCGCGTTCGCCAGCAGCTTGCTCCGGTTCCGGGCGTCACGCTGCCGACGCCCGCCGGCGGCAAGTACCGCCAGATCATGGTGGACATCGATCCTGACAAGCTGCTGTCTCGCGGCCTGACACCGCTCGACATCGTGAACGCGGTCAATACCCAGAACCTCACGCTTCCGTCGGGTACGGCCAAGATGGGAGACACCCAGTATACGGTGCGCACCAATGCGACGCCGGCGACCATCGACGATCTCAACAAGATGCCGGTCAAGTTTACCAACGGTGCGACCATCCTGCTGAGCGACGTAGCGCAGGTGCGTGACGGATCGATGGTGCAGCAAAACATCGTTCGCGAGGATGGTCACCGCGCGGTTTTGCTCAGCATCATCAAGAACGGAAATGCGTCGACTCTGGCGGTCGTCAACGGGGTGAAGAAGGCGTTGACGTCCATTCGCGCCGCGGCTCCGGCCGGGCTCAAGATCACCGAGCTGTTCGACCAGTCGGTCTTCGTGACGAACTCGGTCAACGGCGTGCTTCGGGAAGGTGCCATCGCGGCGGGGTTGACCGCGATGATGATCCTGCTGTTCCTGGGGTCCTGGCGGTCGACCCTGGTGGTGATGATCTCTATCCCGCTGGCGATCCTGTCGTCGCTCGTCGTGCTCTATTTCCTCGGCGAGACCTTGAACACGATGACTCTGGGCGGTCTCGCCCTGGCGGTCGGCATACTGGTCGATGATTCAACTGTCACGATCGAGAATACCCATCGGCTGTGGACGGAGGAGGGCATGCCGCTCGCAGACGCAACCTTGCATGGCGCGGCCGAGATCGCCGTCCCCACGCTGGTATCGACGCTTGCGATCAGCTGCGTGTTCACTTCGGTGGTGTTTCTGGAGGGGCCCGCGAAGTATCTCTTTACCCCGCTGGGTCTTGCCGTCGTTTTCGCGATGCTCGCGTCCTACGGGCTGTCCCGAACCCTGACGCCGATCACGATCGGACTTCTGCTGAAGGGCGAGCGCCGGCATGTTCATGGCGAAGTCCCTACCGGCATATTCTTGCGAATGTCCGCGGCCTTCGAGCGCGGCTTCGAGCGGCTGCGTGGCGGCTACGCACAGCTCCTGGCCCTGTTGCTTCGCCGTCGCGCCATCGTGCCTGCCGTTGCGGTCCTGATCCTCGGCCTCGGCGCGGTGATGCTCACCCTCGTCGGCAGGGATTTCTTTCCGCTGATCGACGGCGGCCAGATCCAGCTTCACGTGCGTGCGCCTGCGGGCACACGCATCGAAAGCACCGAGGCGATCTTCCAGAAGGTCGAGGACAAGATCCGCGAGGTCATTCCCGAGAATGACCGCTCGCTGATCGTTGACAATATCGGGCTGCCGGCACGGGCCTACAACCTGGCCTTCGCCGATGGCTCGACAATCGGCGTCAACGACGGCGTCATCCTGGTCTCGCTCAAGGACGGCCACAAGCCGACCGCGGACTATATCAAGAGGCTGCGTCAGGTATTGCCTGCGGCGTTCCCCGAGGACACTTTCTATTTCCAGGCGGCCGATATCGTCACGCAGATCCTGAACTTCGGGCTGCCGGCGCAGATCGATGTCCGGACCGTCGGCTATGGCGCCAACAATCTGGTTGTCGCCAAGCAACTGCAGAAGCGTCTTGCTGCCATTCCGGGCATCGTTGATGCCCATCTCCAGCAGGAAATCGACGGTCCGGGGTTCTTTACGGATATCGACCGGACCCGGGCCGCCCAGCTCGGCCTCAACGCCAGCACGGTGGCGACCAACATCAACGTGAGCCTCAGCTCTTCCGTGCAGGTGTCGCCGAATTTCTGGACCGATCTGAGCGCCGGCATTCCATACTACCTCGCCGTGCAGACGCCGGAATACAGGATCAATTCGCTGAATGCGCTTGCCAACACGCCCGTCTCGACGTCGATTGCGGCGAGCGGCCAGACGGTGCCGGGCATGCTCAGCAACATCGCGACGTTCAAGCGCGATACCGTGCCCACTAATGCCAACCAGAGCAACGTCCAGCCGGTCTATGAGGTCTATGCCAGCGTGCAGGGCCGCGACCTCGGCAGCGTGGCGGCGGAGATCGGCAAGGTCACCGCCGACCTGCAAAAGCAATTGAAGCCGGGCAATTCCATTCAGGTGCTTGGCCAGATCCAGAGCATGAACGATTCCTTTCGGGATCTCGGCATCGGCCTGTTGTTCGCGGCGGTGTTCGTCTATCTCCTGATGGTCGTGAACTATCAGAACTTCGGCGATCCCTTTGTGGTGATCCTGGCGCTGCCGGCGACACTCTGCGGGATCGTGACAATGCTGTTCATCACCGGAACGACGCTCAACGTCCCTTCGCTGATGGGCGCGATCATGTCGGTCGGCGTTGCCTCGGCAAACTCGATTCTGCTGGTGACGTTCGCGCGCGAGCAGCAGCTGAAGGGGCATTCGGCGCTTGAGGCCGCATTGAGCGCCGGCCACACCCGCATCCGCCCGGTGCTGATGACGGCAGCTGCGATGATCGTCGGCATGATCCCGATGGCGATCGGCGGCGCCGGAGAGGAGCAGAACGCAGCACTCGCGCGCGCCGTCATCGGCGGATTGTTGTTCGCCACGCCCACGACCCTGCTCATCGTTCCCTACCTGTTTGCTTTGCTGCGCAAGGGCAACGACGGAAAGCCACACCATGGCGTGTTCGAGGAATTGCCGACATGACAGAGATTGATGTACGACCGCACGAGAACTTCCGGGACCTTGAGCCTCCGGGCAACGCGACCGGCCCAGTCTTGAGGGCCGAGGGCAAACCTGAACGCAGATCCGGAACAGCCATCTTCGGGGCGACCGCGCTGCTGTTGCTTGTTGGCGGGCTTGGTGCGGGCGGGTGGCGCCACTACCAGGCGGAACGCGAGGTCGCCGCGACGGCGGAGCAGGCGCGCACGTTTGTGCCGGATGTTCGCGTCGCGGCAGTTCGTGCCAGCGACAGCACGATGAAGGCTACATTGCCGGCGACCACGGCTGCTTTCGAGGCCGCCAACATCTTCGCCCGGACCAGCGGCTATGTCGAAAAGCGCTATGTCGATATCGGCGATCGGGTCAAGGCGGGCGCGTTGCTCGCCGAGATAGTCGCTCCCGAGCTCGATCACCAGATCGCACAGGCCCAAGCCACCCTGGCGCAGAGCCAGGGAAACCTGCAGCAGACCCAGGCGAGCCGCGAACTCGCGGAGGTCACCAACGGGCGCGACAGCAATCTGGTCAAGCAGGGTTGGCTCACCGCGCAACAGGGAGACAATGACCGCCTCACGCTGCGTGCGCAGCAGGCCGCGGAACAGGCGGCTAAGGCGAATATCGCGGCCCAGCAGGCCCAGATCAAGGTTCTGGGACAGGACAAGACCTATCAGCGCGTGGTGGCTCCATTCGACGGTGTGATCACCCAGCGCAATATCGACAACGGAAGTCTCGTGCAGTCGGGTTCGACCTTCATGTTCACGTTGATGCACGCGGATGTCATCCGCACGCAGGTATTCGTGCCCCAGGACGAGGCGTTCAGCGTGGAGCCCGGGGTCGACGCCGTCATCCGGGTTCCGGAAATCCCCGGGCGGGCGTTTCCGGGAAAAGTCACACGCATCGCGACGGCGCTGCAGCCCGGCAGCCGTACATTGCTGACCGAGATCGACGTGCCCAACTCGGACGGCGCGCTTCAGCCGGGGATCTATTGCACCGTCGAGCTGCTGATTCCGCGCAAGACCCCGTCGATGATCATACCGGCCGATGCCGTCGTCTTCGACGAGAACGGTCTGCATGTCGTGGTCGTGGAGGACGGCGCAGTTCATTTCCGCAAGATTTCGATCGCGCGTGATTTCGGCAAGGAGGTCGAAGTGCACGATGGCGTCAAGCCAGGCGATCAAGTCATTCTCAATCCGATGGTGAACCTGACCGAGGGAAGCAGGGTCACGGTACGCGGGCCGCAGACGAGCTGAATTTCCGTTGGCGATCGATGGCCGCGATGCGCGAAGCGACCGCTCAGGAGGGGGCTCCGGCTCAGACGTCCACCATTTTTCGACCTTGATCCGGGGCCTCTCTGGACGTTAGCGGCCACCAGCGCATTTCGTGAGGCGCCGGCCGGTGATCGGCAGACTCCTTCACGAGACGTGCGCGAAAATCGATATCCCCGCAGGAAGGTTCAGCTCAGCAACCGGAAGGCAGTGATGTGCCCGGCGTGGCCGAAGCGCCGTTGGGGCTGGAAGAAAACATCGACGCCGGATTGGCGAGGTTCATCGAAACGGCTTCGGTGCACGCAGGCGTGTTCGGTGTCGGCATCACGCTCGGTGCGGGACTTATGCTGGTGTTGGTCGTGTCGGGATCGGCCATCGGCGACTGGATGGTCCCGGGCGGCGGACTTGGCGGAATGTCGGGCGTGGAGACGGGCAACGCCGCGGCACTGATCTCCGTGTTGCCGGGTGCCGCCGTGCAGGAGCTCCCCGGCGTGGAGCTGCCGAGGGCAGACGGCGGTGCGATCGTGCCGGTCGTGCTGCCCGTGATCGGACCCACGATGGTAACGGACATCGCTGCCGGCAAGCTCGGCGACAGGCTTGTGCTCGTCATCGGCGGGGTCGATCCCGGCATGCCGGTGATGCTGCCCATCGTGCTCATCGCAGTCGGGCTTATAGGAGTGTTGGTGTTTGTGGAGGTAACGCTCATGACGGAAGGCGAAAGCTCCACCTCGGTGGGCGAGCAACTGATGCTGGTTCCGGGAAGCGTTGGATCTTGTGCCAACGGAGGTGAGGCCAAGGTGGTTGCCGGCGCTCCGGGAACGGTCGCGGCGGAGAAAAGACTCGAAAATGGACTCGGTCCCGCCAGGGCCGATGACACAATCGCGCCAGGCGTCGTCGGAATTCCCATGGCGGTCGTGCCCATGGTCGAGACCTGCGCGAAACAGCTGTTGCCGCTCAGCATGAGTGCTGCCGTCGCACAGAGGAGTGCACGCATTGGAAGCTCCGGCGTTCGATGGCGGTTGCAACAGGACGTAAGCGGCGAGATCGTTGGCCTCAATTCACTTTCGGCTGACAATCGCCTTCGCGGATCTTGGTCAAACGCACCCATCCGGCACGCGAGCTGCCACGTCATTGGCGCCCAAAGTTCGCGCGAAAGGCGGAGTGCGCTGCGGGTCGAGCAGCACTCCGTATGCCTGTCCGGGGCGTCCGCTTAGCGATGCCGCATCCCGAGATGGGCGCTTTTGCCGACGAACACCGGTGCTGCGCCACCGGGGTACTCGAGGCCCGTCCGGCCCGCCGGCGTCAAGGCGCCACCATTGAGCGCATCCCGGTTCGGGTACATCGCCGAGAAAGCGGCGGGCTCCTGGTCTGCGAAGGACCATGATGCAAAGGCTGATGGACTTGTTGCCGTCAGGATCAGCGCCGCACCAATCAAGGTCTTGAAGATAGTCATATCTGTTCTCCGTTGTGTTGTTCGTGCGGAGAATCTGCGACTGGCGATCTCTGCTGCTCTGGCGCTAGCGCTTCCCGATGAACTGTTCTGTACACGGTCATGTAGGTGTTGCCGGGCGTTGACGAGGATCACTCCTGCGAGAACTGTCGACGCCGGACTCTGTATTCTTTGTCATGATCGCTCTCGCGATCGTGCGTGGCCCGCGCGCATGTGGCGCCCAAATTCGAGTTCAGATCACCCCAGCATCTGGAGCAGCAATCATGAAGCTGATATCCCTTCTTTTTTTCGCCCTCTGTCTCATCCTTTCCGGCACCGAGGCTTTCGCCCGCGGCGGTATGGGGGGTATGGGGTCGCATATGTCGATGGGTAGCGGGCTCGGCATGGGTGGCGCGCTCGGCACGAGCGCCGCGACGCCAGGAACGAACTCGTTGGGCACGGCCCTTCCTTCGTCCGGTGTCGGCGGCCATGCCATGAAGGGGTCGCCGCTCGGCACCAACCCCGCCATCGACCAGGAGGATGCACAGCTTCAGAAGATGATCGAGAGTTCGATCTGTCGCGGATGTTGAGCCTGTCCACGAATGACAATACCCGCATTTCTGATCCTGCTGGCGTGCCAACTCGCCGGCGACCTGCTGCGCCAGGCCCTTGCGCTTCCCGTGCCGGGACCTGTGATCGGGATGTCAATCCTGACCGTGGTGCTGGTGTTCAGGGCGGGAAAGACGACCAGCAAGTCGCCGACAGTCGACGGCCTCGAACACACTGCCGAGACGCTGGTCCGTAACGTGGGACTTCTGTTTGTGCCGGCCGGCGTCGGTATCATCACGGAGATCGGAGCATTGCGGCTGCAATGGTTGCCGATCGCTGCGGGTTTGATTGGATCGACACTGTTGAGCCTTGCGGTCACCGGATGGGTCATGCATTGGAGTATCCGCCGGCGCGCGGCGAACCGGTCGGCGGTCGTCCTGCAGGCCTCGGAGAGAAGCTGAGCGAGAGCCTCGTCTGCCATGAGCGCTATTCAACATCTCTGCACTTCGCTCGGCGCGATGCAGGTATTCTGGCTCGCCGTGACGCTGGGGGCTTACATGCTCGGCAACGCGCTGCAGCGTGCGTGTGGCGGCTCGGCGCTCGCAAGTCCAGTGCTTGCGGCTATCATCCTCGTGGCTTCAATCGTCGTGGTGAGCGGGACGGATTACAAGGTCTACGCAGCGCAGACCCAGTTCATGAGCTTTCTCCTTGGACCGGCGACTGTCGCGTTGGCCGTTCCGCTCGCGCGGAGCGTCCGGCTGGTCAGGGAGAACCTGCTCGGAGTCGGGTTGGCGGTGCTCGCCGGCTCGGTTACCTCGATCGGCTCCGGCATAGGTCTGGTGTGGCTTTTCGGAGGCTCCCGCATGATTGCCCTTTCCATGGCGCCGAAGGCGGCCACCACGCCAATCGCGGTCGCAGTCTCCAGCCAGATCGGCGGCGTTCCGGCGCTGACGGCTGCACTCGCGATCCTTGGCGGCATTCTGGCGGCGGCTCTCGGTCGGAAGATGCTGACCATGCTGAAGATCGACGATTGGCGCGCCCATGGTCTGGCTGCCGGAATTGCCGGGAGCGGCATTGCCGCTGCAGAGGTGGCTGCCCGCAGTGAGCTTGGCGCCGCGTTCGCAGCACTGGGCATCGGGCTCAATGGTCTCATCATTGGGTTCATTGCGCCTGCGCTCGTCCAGCTCTGGAAGTAACAGGGACGAGAGAGCGGGAGCATGTCGCCAACGTGAACCGCCGAGCGGCCCGTGCGGGTTGGGAGCGCGTACGACATGCACTACTTGATGAGAGGGCAGGGGATGGAGCACGTCGATGCGTTTTCTTTTCTCTTTGGCCTTTGTGATCGCGATGTCCGGCCATGTGACCGCTGGCACCTGCATGGCAGGTACAACCAGCACCGGTTGATCGCGCATCATGGACAAGCGGTGCCGTCGGGTGCCTTCACACGTGGGCAACCCCGAATCGCCGTTCCCGGCTGGACCGATGAAGACACCGAGCGTTGGCTCGACAACGCCAGCTCGTCCTGGTCGCAGGCCTAGCGACGCGACCATTCTCGCGCGCTCGAGATAGTCCGAAGCGTACGACCGCGGCCCGGCGGTTGGCGCTAGGTCTTGCCCTTGGTCTTGACGAGATAGTCGACGATTGCAGGCACATCGCTCTCATCAACAGGAGCTTTGTAGGCCTTGATCATCTTGCCGACCTCGGACTCCCAGGCCGCTTTTGGCAAGGGAGGCTGGTTCAGCACCATGTCTGCCGAGTGGCAGGCCAGGCAGTTGTTGTTGATCGCATCCGCGTCCGAGCCGCCGGGAAACATTTGGTCGCCCGAAGGAAGCTCAACGGTCGTCGATGTGATCGCGGGGGCTTGTTGAACCCACGCGGGGGTGGACGTCAGCAGGGCTGCGGACAATACGCCGACGATGATAGCTGCGTGTCGCATCGTGCTGCTCCTAGGTCGTCGTGATGTGAACCGGCTCGATGACGTCGCGCATGAAGCCGCTGTTGTTCCAGTTGGGCTCTGCCGGTTGAACATCGCCCGCCAGATTCGTGCAGCGCGCCATGAGAGAATGACGGCCCGTCGCCAGCGGCGGGAGATTGGTCTGCCAGCGGCGGAAGCTGTACTTGCCATGGTCCTCGCCCAGCGTCGCGGGTTGCCAGGTCTTGCCGTCATCGACGGAATACTCGACCTTGGCGACACCTGTGTCGCCGCCGAAGGCAATTCCCCGGATCTCGGCGCTTGCTCCCGACGGCAGTGACGCGCCGTCCGCGATGTTGGTGATGAACGATCGCGGCGTCATGCGGCTGATCGGGACCATCTTCACGCCGGTCTGGCCGGGTGTGACGTTGGCGTGCGGGGGTATCTGGGATGGTATAGGCGGTGGCCATCCAGTAATTGTCGTCCGGGCGATCAAGCACTTCGATATCGCTCAGCATCTTGACCCAGTACGTCGAGTACCACCCCGGCACGATCAGACGCAGTGGGAAGCCGTTCAGCAGCGGCAGCTGCTCGCCGTTCATGGCAAAGGCGATCATGACCTCGCCGTCACGGGCGTGGTCGATGTCGAGCGACTTCTTGAAGTCTGGCGCCTCGGGCACCACGGGTTCATCCAGTCCCTTAAAGCGGACCTGGATGCCTCCCGATTTGACGCCCGCGCGATCCAGCACGTCCTTGAGCCGCACGCCGGTCCATCGTGCATTGCCCATCGCTCCATGCGCCCATTGCGCGCCGGGAACACGGGGCGCAAAAAAGCCTCGCGAATTGCCCGAACATTGATTGACCGCGGCAAGCTCCACCCGGGGCATCTTGAGCAGGTCGTCGATGGACAAGGACAGCACCTGATTGACGTGCCCGCGCACAGTGAGCCTGAAGGTGCCTGCATCGACCGAGGTGGGGATCACGGCCCAGTGCCAACGCACATAGAACCGGTCGTTCGGGGTGAATACGCTCCGATCGAACACCTCCATCGGCGTCTCCAGCAGTGGCGGTCGCGTGCGCTGCAGGATCATGTCCCGTTTCTGCGGGAATTCGTGCGTCATGGGCCGTTCCCGCGGTTCCCCGGCAATCGGCAGCCGGATCGACTGATCGGCCCAGGCCGACGAGCTGGCAAGCGTGATGCCTGCAATTCCCATGGTGCGGAGCAGGGCACGGCGAGACAGAGCCTGAGTACGTGCATCGCTTTGATGATGTGTCATCGATAGCTCCTTTTCGGGATGGGTTGACCCGTTCTGCCCTGCCACTTATCCGAGGATCAGGTCGGCGAAGGGGGCGTCGGCATGGATTCGTGGTTGCTGCGCACGAGCGTTCGGAACTCGCACGTTCACACCGGGAAAAAGTTGCTCGGCGTGCACGGCGTCCCGGATGTGCGGGACATGCGTAGCGTTAGTGGCGGCCAGTGCGGCCGGCGCACCCAGCGTGCAAGCGGCGATGGCCAGCGAAGCAATAGCGAGAAGAGAATGACGGGATCGAAGCATTGTAGGTCTCCTTTGATTGCGCTCTGGCAAGCTGCGATTTTCAATGTGCTTGCCATGTCCCGAAGCGTAGAGCCTGGCTCCGTCGTGGTCTAACGCGATTGTCAGGTCATTCTGATCGTCTGCGGCGATTGAAACGCGCGAGCCCGGTACGCCAATCACCTCCTCGGCATATCTAGGGGGCAGCGCCGGTCGCAATGCTGGACATCAGTGCGGCTTCTGCCTTGCTCACGTGCCGCTCCTTGTGACGGAGGACGTAGAACGAACGCTTTGCCAACTCGCTGTCCAGTTTGACCAGCCGCTTTGCCGCGACGGCCTTCTCGACGACCAGATCGGAAATGGCCGCGGCGCAGCGGCCCGTTTCAACCGCCGTTCGAATCGCCTCGTTCGACGCCAGTTCGAGTTGGACGGTCAGATCGGAAAGGCGTATCCCGCGTTTCTTCAACGCCCGCTCGAACATTGCACGTGTTCCGGAGCCGGGTTCGCGAAGGATCCATGGCGTCTTGCTCATCCAGTCAGGCGGCAGCTTTCGCTGCTCCGCCAGCGGGTGCTGTGCGCCCACCACCGCGACCAGCGAATCGCTATCGATGCGACGCGCAGACAATGCGGGGTCGTCGATGTCGCCCTCGATGAAACCGACATCGGCCATGCCTTCGCGAACGTCGGTTGCGACCTGCTCGGTATTGGCGATCCTCACGTCGATCTTGATACCGGGATGGACCGCCTGAAATGCGAGCAGCCTTGCGGGCAGCCAATAGCTGCCGACCGTCTGGCTCGCGGCAATCGTCAACTGTCCGGCCTTGAGCCCGGCAAAATCCCTCAGAACCTGCTCGGCGTCGTGGGCACGCGCCAGCACCGCCCGCGCCTCGGAAAGGAATGTGCGGCCCTCATGCGTGAGGACGATGCCCCGGCCGACCCGATCGAACAATTTGACGCCATAACGCGCTTCGAGCGCGGCGATTGCCGCGCTCGTAGCCGATTGGGTGAGGTTCAGTTCGCGGGCAGCCTTCGTCACGTGCTGCTTGTCGGCGACTGCGGCGAAGACCCGGAGCTGTTCGAGCGTCATTGAGCAGATCATCCCATGAGCTTGATGACCACAAGACTGAAGCTGGCGATGAAGAGGAAGGCCAGCGCGCCCAATATAGCCGGACGCAGGCCTGCAGCGTAGAGTTTCGACACGTCGGTCTCGAGGCCCATGGCGGCGAGCGCGATGGTAAGGAGGAATGTCGCCAGGGAGATCATCGCGCTCTTGGCGCCGCCCGGGATGGTGATGACGCTGTTGACGGCGACCACCGCGACGAAGCCGAGCGCGAACCAGGGGAGCGGCGGCCTCGCGGACTGTTCGCGAGTGCGCTGCACCGTGAACCGGGTCACGAGGCTCAGGGTCAGCACGACGGGTGCGAGAAGCAGGACGCGGGCGAGCTTGGAAACCGTTCCGTTCTCGCCGGCGCGCTGGCTGTTCTGGAAGGAAGCGGCAGCCACTTGTGCAATCTCATGGATCGATGCGCCGCTCCAGAGGCCGTAGGCGTGGCTGTCGAGATGCAGAAGCCGGGGCAGCAATGGATAGACGAACATGGCGATCGAGCCGAAGATCGTCACGCAGGCGATCGCGTAGGCGACGTCCTCGTCGGACGCCTCGGTGACGCTGTTGGTGGCGACCACCGCCGAGGCGCCGCAGATCGAGGTGCCCGCGGCGATCAGTTCGATCAGCTTTCGCTCGACGCCCAGGGCGCGGCCGGCTGCAAGCGTGAAGACGAACGTGGCAACGAGTGTGCCGGCAACAATGAAGAGTCCCTTTGCCCCCACGGCTGCAAGCTGAGTCAGCGTGATCTGGAATCCCAGCAGGACGATCGCGAATCGAAGCAGACGGCGCATGCTGAAAGCGATTCCAGGGCGGACGGAAGATGGTGTGCCGACCAGATTGCGCACCGCAATTCCGATCGCGATGGCCAGGATCATGGGGCTGAATGTCGCGATCTGCGGAATGCCGCGCATCAGGTTGGCGCCGAAAGCGATGATCGTGGCCAGGGCGATGCCGGGGACGATCGTAAGGGCGGGCCTTAGATGCGGCAGGAGGGTGTCACGTAGGGAAGACTTGGCTGAGAAGTTGCTGGAGTCTGTCGTCATGGTCATTGGCGTGTCTCCTGGGTTGCGCCAATTGTGGTTCGCGACGACAAATCGATCCAACAGATTTATTTATACATTCTGATCGATCAAACCGATTGTTTCTGCTGCAGGACCGGGCCGCATTCGTCGGACTGGCGCCGCATAACGTGCGCGGCGCCTGGCGATCGTCTGGCCGAGCCCCAACAATACGTATGCCGTGACATACCGGCCGCGCGCGGATCGTGGTCTTCAGGCGACCAAGTGCCGGCTCAAACCCTGCCATCGCGGCGTGACTGAATTCGCGCCGGTCGGCAATCATGCGCGAGCCGCGCGATCCCTAACGAGAGTTTTAGTTGTGACGGGTTGATGGTCTCCCAACTTTCAAAGTGTACACACAACCAAGGAGACGATCATGACGACCACAGCATCCGCATCTGCGTTAGCGATGGATCACGAGGATTGGATCAGCTGCTCTCACTGGGGCATGTTTCCGGTGCCACGAAAGACGCGCTGAGGCCTTCCCGGTTCCGGTGAGCGCGGACTGCGGTACCTCATCGGCTCGAAGCGGGCCTGCAGCGCGTCGCCTTACCTGGCCAGCGTCTTGGCGCGGCGCCGGCCTCACCGGCTATCGGGCGCTACTCAGCTCTCGTTCGAACCCATCGAGCCGCTCTGACAAAACGGATCTCGTCGCATCGACGATCATCCGTACGGCGGCGGCGCATGCAACCTACACAACTTCAACCATCCGGCTTGTCCATCGGCCGCGCTTGAATGTTTGGCGAAAGCTGCTGCCTTCGCATCGGCGATGGTCGTCGCGATGCGTGCTCAACTTCGTTGCGCTTGCCGCGAACGAATCTCGGTGCAAGCAGCCGAATTTGGCGGCCGGACGATTCTCGCGCTTATCCCGTCCCGATCGACGGACGGCTCGCAGCGGATCGAGCAGCAAGCCCATCCCAGCGAAGACATTCCTGTCCAAGCCGCGCATCGGCGATCGGATCATAGTCGCGCTCACCTGACCGGTTCGTGGTCGGGCCCCAATGCAGGTGCGATATGCGAAAAGCCGCTACGAGCCCATCCGCAAACGTCACAGTGCCGCGTCTGTTCGTGCTCGAACTGAATGCCGGATGCATTCACACCATGAATACGGATGGCTCCGATCGCAAGACCATCGTGACCGGCTGCCATCTCCCGGACGGCATCGTCGTCGATGCCGAAGCCGGTCATATCTACTGGACCAACATGGGCATCCCCAACCTGAATGACGGGACCATCGAACGCGCCGACCTCGACGGCAAGAACCGCAAGACCATCATCGCGCAGGGAGCCACTCACACTCCCAAGCAGATCATTCTCGATAGCAGCGTCGGCAAGCTCTACTGGTGCGACCGCGAGGGAATGCGCGTCATGCGCTGCAATCTCGATGGTTCACAGCTCGAGACGCTGATCGTGGCCGGACGCGGCGAATCCGATAGCCGCGATCAGACGCGATGGTGCGTCGGGCTGACGATTGATCCGAAATTCGGACACCTCTACTGGACGCAGAAAGGGCCTGACAACGCCGGGCTCGGCCGCATCTTCCGGGCCAATGTCGAAATCCCCACAGGCCAGACCGCAACCAACAGGTCCGACATCGAGATCTTCTACGACGGCCTGCCGGAGCCGATCGATCTCGAACTCGACCACGAGAACCGCGTCCTCTACTGGACCGACCGCGGCGATCCTCCGCGCGGCAACACCGTGAACCGCGCTTCGATCGACAACAAGCCGGCCGAGCCGGAGATCGTGGTGACCCATCTTATGGAAGGGATCGGCATCGGACTCGATGTTCGGAACGACCGCATGTTCGTCACCGATTTTGCCGGCTCGATCTACTCCGCACAGCTTGATGGATCCGGCGAGCGAAATGTCCTCTTCGCGCAGGGCAACCTTACCGGCATTGCCTACGCCGAAATCTAACGAATCGATCGGAGATACGACATGACCGACACCAAACCCATTCGCCGTATCGCAATCATCGGCACCGGCGTGATCGGCGCAAGCTGGTCTGCGCTGTATCTTGCGAGGGGATTGCAGGTGGTTGCGACCGATCTCGTTCAAGAGAACGGGCCCGAGCGGATCGATTTCAAGCAGAAGCTGTACGGGCAGCTCGACGAATTGCTGAAGCCCGATGTGATCATCGCATCGAGTTCGTCGGGGCTCACCATGAGCGAAATCCAGAAGGGCGCAGCGGCCCATCCGGAGCGTTGCGTGATCGCTCACCGTTCAATCCGCCGCATCTGATCCCGCTGGTGGAGATCGTCGGCGGGGCCGGAGGCTGCCCTCCTCCACGGTGACGTCCGACCAGACATGATCGATGAGCTCCGCCTTTCCGATAACCTTGCCTGGACGTTCAGCGAGATAGAACAAAATCTCGAATGCCCGACTGCCAAGGGAAAGCGTGACCCCATCACGACGCAGCACCCTCTTGCTACTGGAAAGCTCGAACGGACCAAATCTCAGCGTTCTATGAACACCACTGCCAGACATAGTCCGCTTATGCTCCATTGACCGCGATGGTTTCGCTTGGTCGTAGGGCTCAGTAGGGTCCGGCCTGTACCGTCGCACTCTTCCAGACCGGCGCGCGGTGGGCGAGGCGCACCACGGTGCAGATCGGATTGACGGAGGCCGTTCCTTGCTGGTCGGGGTGGACGTTGCGGATTGTGATCCCTCGCAATCGACACGGCGCCGAGAATTCCTGGACAGTGCTCAGCCCTGTAAAGATTGCGTGCATGCGTGCGGGAAGATTGGGTGCGGCGACATGGAACGAGCCAAATGAACGCGCCTCGTTGGCGCCGCCGTGGCCGGTCGGCCTGCTCGATCGCCCGACATAGATACCGCAACCGAATTTGCCGCAGGAGGTCGAAACCGGCCAAAGGGCGTGTCCGAACGGTCAACGCTCCGGAAGAGATCGCTCGCATCACCGGCCTGCCGCTCACACGTTGCGACGGCCGCGCTCCGAAGAGCGCTGTCGAGCGCTAATTTAATGCTCCATTCGTCGATTTGCGATCCCGTCGGCTCGGCACCTGCAGTGTTAGCCTGCCTTGATCCGCGGAGTTAGATTAGCGAAAAGATGGCCTCGCCATTTGGAAACGCCTGCCAACCTATTGAATTTGCTGGAGGCCATCTTGGCCATTTCTTCCAAATGCCCTTTGAAATCATTGCATATCAAGCAGGTTTTGATTCCGCCATTCCAGTTTCAATTCTCATATTGTCCACGGATCGGCAGACCGATCCGTCCCTTAGCCCGTTGCCCCAAATGGCAATTTGAGATGGCTGCATGTCCGGGATTTGAATCTGCTCGGCCATCATTTTTAGGCCGGCGATAGCTCGCGCACGAACGGCGGCTTTTTGGCGGGCTATCAAGACATGACGTTCGGAGTTAGGCTGCTTTCCGATAAGAAAGCAGAGCCTCCGAAATAGTGGGTTTCGCGATGTAGCGGACCCCCGCTACCACCTTTTTCCCAACACCAGGGGCTTCCCACCCTTTCGGGAAACTTAGCTCTCCAACGAACCCGTCACCCCAAAAACTATTTGGTTGGTAAACCGAGCACTCTCTAATAGGCGTATCGGATTGGCGAGGTCGGCCTGCAGCGACGCTCGCGAATTCGCTGACTTCGTTGTCTCGCTACTGGGTAGGACGCGTGTCACGCGAAAACGTGCTCACCTCCATCGCCGCTTCAGCAATCATTCCTTGTAGCAGTGCGAGACGACTACGCTTGTGGACGGCCGCGAACGGAACGGGTCGAGGCTCCGAACTGGTGGGGATGATGCGCAGTCGTCCTTCGCGTAGTTCGCTCTCATAGCAGATCGGCGGCAGAAGGCTCACACCGACATTGGCCATTGTAAGAGTCGAAAGAACGGTCATGCTGTTGCACAAATCCGGCCGCTGAACGGAGCCGCTCTGTTCTAGCCAGGACGACACCATCTCATAGTGGACTGAGGCCTCTCCCAACGAAAGAACACGGATGGAGGCAAAATCTGTCGGCTCATGCGCGTCATCCGGAACAGCCAAATTCGCTCCTCTCATCCAGCGGAATACGACAGACCCGAGTGGGTAGACCGCCATCCCCGGGTCAAATGATTCTCCCGGAAGGAGCGCGATATCCAGTTCTCCGGACTGAAGCCGTGACCGGAGCGGAACGGTCAGCGAAACGTCGAGTTCGAGGGTGATGTTCGGATAGCGCTGACGGACCGTCGCCACGAGCATAGGAAGCCATGTGACCGCGACGAGTTCAGCAACTCCAACGCGGACTATGCCGGAAAGCGAGCTGCTCGGTACGATCTGCTGCCGAATCTCCGACTGTAGATGCAGCGCGCGTTGCGCGTAGCCGACCAACTCGCGTCCCTTGGCGGTAACTGTAGCCTTCCGCTGGTTTCGGTCGAACAAGACCACGCCGAGATCGTTTTCGAGCTCCTGGATGCGTGCCGAAATTGTAGATTGCGTCGCATTGAGCTTGTTTGCTGCAGCTGCGAAGCTGCCGAGGCGGACGATCTCCAGAAATGTCTCAAGCTGACGAAAGTTCATTGAGCGGCTCCCCTCGTCCTATCGATTATCTCGTAGAGTATTGATCGAAAACAATCGTTTTCAATTGCAAACTTGGCCCCCTACTCTGTGTCCGATGGGGCGCCAGTGCGCTTCACCAGTAAAAAAACAAGCTGAGTTTCGCGGTGTGCGAAACGCATCGGCTATCCATGCCGCGAGCGACGCATTGAACTCGAGAAGGCTCGGGGACGGTGCGCGTCAGTGTAAGCATGGGGGGGAACGCGTTGCTTCCGAAATAGGGGAAAATCCAAGGAGGATTTAATGGCTTCGAGTTCGAACGGGTCGCACCTGAGCGACATTGATTCTGCACGACACGCCCGACGTGCCGTCATTGCGTCGACCGTGGGAACAATGATCGAGTGGTACGATTTT
This sequence comes from Bradyrhizobium sp. Pha-3, assembly GCF_042258615.1. Lineage (GTDB taxonomy): Bacteria > Pseudomonadota > Alphaproteobacteria > Rhizobiales > Xanthobacteraceae > Bradyrhizobium. Next base: position 3,299,778 of record NZ_CP170152.1, read on the forward strand.
TACCTGTACGGGCTCGTTGCCGCACTCATCTTCGGCAAGCTGTATTTTCCTTCTCAGGATCCCTATTCCGCGACGCTACTTGCCTTCTCAACATTCTTCCTTGGCTTCGCGGCCCGTCCCATCGGTGCCGTGATCTTCGGCCATTTTGGCGATCGGATCGGGCGCAAAGGCACCTTGGTCGCGACGCTGCTTCTGATGGGCATCAGCACCGTGCTCATCGGACTCGTCCCTACCTATGACCAGATCGGAATCTGGGGCGCGGTAGCACTCACGGTATTGCGCATGCTCCAAGGCATCGGCGTCGGCGGAGAATGGGGGGGCGCGATCGCGGTCGCGACAGAATGGACGAGGTTCAATAGCCGGCGCGGCCTAGCCGCAAGCTGGCCGCAGTTTGGATCTCCATTAGGTATGCTGCTTGCGGTAACTGCGCTCACGGTTACCTCATATGCTGGCTCTCCGGAATGGTTCGAAACGATCGGCTGGCGCGTTCCCTTCCTGATCAGCGCTGCGCTTATCGCCGTGGGGCTCTATATTCGGCTCGGCGTCCTCGAAACGCCGGTGTTCCAGCAGATGCAGGAAAAGAAGCAGATAGTTCGTGCGCCGATCATTGATGCCGTTCGCGGGTACTGGCGAGAAATTCTCCTCACTTGTCTGATCCGGACTGGTCAACAGGCGCCGTTCGTCCTGTTCACGACATTCCTTCTTTCCTACGGCACGAGCCATCTAGGCGTGCAAAAGCCGTTCCTATTTAACTGCGTCTTGGCAGCGGCAGCTATCTCCCTTTTTACTACACCATTGTTCGGATACGTCTCGGATCGCATCGGTCGAAGGCGCATGTATCTCATCGGTGCCTTCACTATGATGGTGTTCGCATTCCCGTACTTCTGGATGATCGATACCAAGATTCCGTACCTCATAGCGCTCGCGATTCTGCTTTCATTGCCGATCCACGATATGCAGTACGCGCCACAAGCGGCGTTCATCGCGGAGAGCTTTCCACCGAGCGTGCGCTACTCCGGATCGTCGATTGGCTATCAGCTTGCGTCGATTACGTCCGGTGGTCCTGCACCGATGATTGCTGCATATTTGCTGCATACGTACGGAACATCAGCTGCGATCAGCGCGTACCTTGCCGTTATTGCAGCCATCAGTTTCCTGTCTGCGCTATTCCTCCGCGACCGCTCTCAGCACGATTACACAACCAACGAAGGATGGGTGCGTGAAGAGCGCACAACCATTGTCACCAATATAGCTCCTTCGTCGACGCAAGCATAACTTGGCCTCCGGAATGGCTTTACGGGCGCGGCAGTCTCTGCCGCGCCCGCAATTCATGATGCAGGCGTCATCGACTATTTCGAATGAAACACATCGAAAACAATCGCTTTTAATCGAGGTGACGTCACCTAGTATCGCACGCAGGTCGAGTGGTCAAAACGCAGCATGGCTTCGCGATCGCAAAGCTCAGCAATGATCAAAGGCAAGAAGAGGGAGGACTGCATGTCAGAGAAATCCGTTGACAGTAACGCCAGACTGTCGCCGCTCGACATCGTCAAGCGTCAGCCACTGATGCTGGGGTTGTTTCTGCCGATCCAATCGGGTGCCTGGAGCCCCTCACTTGCTCCACGAGAGACTTCGTGGACTTTCGAGTACAACGCCCGCTGCACTGTAATGGCGGAAAATCTAGGCTTCGACCTGGTCTTCGGACTTGCCCAATGGATGGGGAAGGGTGGTTACGGTGGCGAGATGAAGTTCCGCGAGATGGCGACGGATCCGCTCTTGATAACGGCGGGCCTCGCTGCGCTCACCAAGCGGATTTTGTTGGTGTCGACGGTGCACATCCTCTACGGCTGGCACCCGCTCCACTTGGCGAAGTTCGGCGCGACAATCTCGGAGATGAGCCGGGGACGCTGGGGACTCAACATGGTCACCGGCTACAAAAAAAGCGAATTCGAGATGTTCGGGCTGGACTCGATCGAGCACGATGATCGCTACGTGATGGCGGACGAATTCGTCACCATGATGAAGCGGCTATGGTCAGAGGACGAGAACATGACGATGGAGGGGCACTTCTGGAAGATGAAGGATGCCTTCATCGCGCCCAAGCCGGTCGGTGGCAAATGCGTGCTGGTCAATGCGTCCTCTTCTGGCGCCGGTCTTGCGTATGCGGTGAAGCACTCGGATCTGATCTTTGTGACGAGCCCCGCCGGCGCCAATCTAGACAGGGCCTGTGCCGCGCTTCCAGCTCATACCGCGAAGATAAGGGAGGCGGCAAAGGCGCAAAATCGGGATGTCCGCATTCTCATCAACCCGCACGTAATCTGCCGCGAAACGGAAGAAGAAGCATGGGCGCAATATCAGGCCATCCTTAAGCACCAGGATCCCGTTGCCGCGGAAAAGTTCTACAAGACGTTTACCGGCGGCGATCAGACCTCGTGGAAAGCTGCCACGCGCGAGGAATGGACGATCGGCGGCAATGTCCACATCGTGGGTACGCCGGCGCAGGTGGTCGACGGGTTCAGGCGATTGAAGGAAGCCGGATGCGACGGCGTCCAAATCAACTTCTTCGATTTCATTCCCGACCTGAAGTTCTTCGGCGATCGCGTGCTGCCGTTGATGCAGGAGGTGGGATTGCGACTTCCCTCCACGTTCACCGCCGCGGCTTAGTCTGCGCGAGACCCGACATCCGAGGTGCTTTAGATGACAGAACCTGCCGCTATCCCATCGCTCAACATCTCACCGAAGGAATTGCGCAATTTCGCCGGCCATTTTGCAACAGGCGTAGCTGTCGTCACGACCGCGCATCCCAACGGCGCGCTGCACGGCGTGACGCTCAACGCGGTGACCTCGCTCTCGCTGGACCCGCCACTGTTTCTTGTTTGTCTCGACCACAAGTCAAACACACTTGCGGCATTGCTCGCGAGCCGGCATTTCGGATTGCATTTCCTGTCGCGCGAGCAAGCCGAGATATCGCGCATCTTCGCGTCCAAGCAGAGCGACAAATTCGCAAACATCTGTTTTCGAAGAGGGGTTCACGGCAGCCCTCTGATCGAGGGCGTGGTCGCGGCCGCCGAGTGCAGGTTGTCCGACGTGTGCTCGGGCGGAGATCACGCCATCATCATCGGAGCAGTCGACAACATCCACATCTTTGGCGGCGAGCCGCTGCTTTATCACCGGGGCGGTTACGCCGCTCTCGAAAGTGAGAGGATGGTTGCGTGAGCGAGGAAGGGGTTACATTACTTAAGCCGCTGGCCGGGCTCCGCGTTCTGGAGTTTGCCCAGATTGCCGCGGGCCCGTTCACGGGTTGTCTGCTCGCGGACCTCGGTGCAGATGTCGTCAAAGTTGAGCGACCAGATGGCGGCGACGGCATGCGGGGGTGGCCTCCGCTCCATCAGGGTGACAGCGACGCAACTCCATTTAGCGGCAACTTCACCTCGGTAAATCGCAACAAACGGTCGATCGCGCTCGACATCAAAAGCGAGGCGGACGTACAGCGCCTCTACGCCTTGATCGAGAGCGCCGACGTCTTCATCGAGAACTTTCGCCCGGGAGTCCTTGTTCGGGCCGGTCTCGGCTATGAAGAGGTTAAGTCACGCAATCCTCGGCTCGTCTACTGCTCGATCACGGGCTATGGACAAACCGGCCCTTATGCTCAGAAGGGCGCCTTCGACGTCACCGTCCAGGCCATGAGCGGGATGATGAGCGTCACAGGCGAACCTGGCGGATCGCCGGTCAAGTGCGGCGTGCCGGTCGGGGACTTCGCGACCGGTCTTTATGCCGCTTTCGTCATTCTTGCCGCAGTGATGCGGGCACGCCGCACCGGTCATGGAGCCCACATCGACTGCTCCATCCTCGGCTCTCTGCTGGGCATCGCCGCTTTGCAAACGAGCGAGTATTTCGGGACCGGCGTTCCGCCACGCAGATTGGGCTCGGCCCATCCCCGCAACGCGCCCTATGCTGGTTTTGAGGGCTCCGACAGGCCGTTCACCATCGCTGCCGGCAACGAGAAGCTCTGGCGGGACACGTGCGCGATCGTGGGCCGGCCAGACCTGCCAGACGATCCCCGCTTCGCCACTCAATCATTACGTGCGAAGAACCAGGATCAACTCAACGCAATCCTCCAGCCGGTATTTTCTTCCCGGACTGCAAGCGACTGGTTGGCGGATTTCGATGCCAAGGGCATCCCCTGTGCGCCGATCAACAACTTTGCCGAAATCCTCACCGATCCGCACGTTCGCGAGATGGGCTGGGTCCAATCGATCACGATGCCGAATGGTGCAACGGCAGAAACTGTCGGATTTCCAATCGGCATTTCCAGGTTTGCATTCGAAATCACCCGCGCGCCGCCGCAACTCGGCGAGCACAACGAAGAGGTCTTCGACGAATGGACATAATGCCGTTCAGCGCAATCTCTGTCAGCAGGAGTCCAGCCATTGGTCGGGTACCAAGCCTGCTTAAGATCAACCGGCCGGAGAAAGCAAATGCGCTTGACACCGCTACGGTCGCAGGTTTGCACGCGGCAGTGCTTGATGCAGTCGCCGACGGCAAACCCTTTGCGCTGGCCAGTGACGGAGAGGTCTTCTGCGGCGGCTTTGATTTTACGGGCATCGAACGGGAGAGCGCAGGTGATCTTCTGCTGCGCTTCGCGCGGATTGAGCTTCTGCTCCAGACAGTCAGCTCAACGCCAGTGGTCTCATTTGCACTTCTCAACGGGGCCGCGTTCGGTGCCGGGGCGGATCTCGCTGCAGCGTGCGCTTACCGGATCGGGACACCTCGGGCGAAATTCCGCTTTCCGGGCTTTCGGTTCGGCGTCGCACTCGGCACAAGGCGGCTGACGAACATAGTCGGAACCGACCGGGCGCGCGCGATCCTACTTGAGGACCGCACATTGTCGGCGAAAGAGGCAGTTGAGGTGGGTCTCCTCACCCATCTGGTGGACGAACCGGAACTGATTCCGACAGTCGAGCGTCTGACGATCCAGCATGAAGGGCTGTCCCGCAACGCAACCGGTAATGTGCTGCGCCTTACTGGCGTTGACACGAATGACGCCGATCTAGCCGATCTCGTTCGATCTCTTAGTCCATCGGGACTGCATGAGCGGATCGCCTGCTATCGGGCAGGGCATGGCCGTTTGGCAGCAATCCGCGGCAACAGCGACTAGTACCTCGTCATAGTGATTATGACTCTACTGCGGCAAAACCAGAGACGGACGCTTTCTCCTCCGCCAGAAGACCCAAAGGAAGCGGAGAATCCGCAAGCTGAAGGAGCTGCGCCAGGAGATGAAGCGACGGATGCACCAACGGCTCCGCGACCAGCACAGGTGGCTGGCTGCGGTGCCGCGCGGGCACTACGCCTACTTCGGCATCTCTGGCAATAGCACCTGCCTCGGTCGCTTCCGTCTTCAGGTAACGAAGGCGTGGCTGCGGGTCCTGCTACGACGAAGCCAACGGCCGAAGCGGTCGTGGGAGCGGTTCAACACGATCCTGAAGGTCTTCCCGATACCGATTGGGCATGTACGCGACTGGCGTCACCAAATGGCCGAATCAAGTTACTCGTCAGCGGAGCCGGATGCGGGAAAGCTGGGCGTCCGGATCTGTGAGGGGGGCGTCGGGCAATCGACGCCTCTACTCGACCCTGCGGCGGTGTGATCGGTCGCGGGCAGGGAGGAAAGGGCGGTCTTCTGTTCAGTCATTGGTGAGATGACACTATCTCTGATTGGATCGAATTGGACAACGGTAGCTGGAGCTAGCCCAAACTGGCCCATGATGGGTTGGAGCGAGAGTTCAAGGCCTTTCAATTGGTTGGAAGACGGCGTGTGCACGACGTGTGCACCGGCAGAGCCAAAAAAATCTAGTAACCGCCAATGTAAGCGAGCCTTCTGAAGTGAGCGGATCCGTCTCCGGTTGGCGCACGTGCACGATCAAAATGTTCGAAGGCAGGGGAGCCAGGGCGAGTATCGCTTGTCGGACGTGGCAAGCGCCACTCCTGCGCTGCAGGCCGCAGCTTTGGAGAGTGAGGCTGTAGCAAAGCGGCGGCTAACGGACGAGTGCGACGCTGGTGCAGGACAGGGAAGACCACGGGTCGTTAGCCCGCCCTGATCAGATCGGCTGCGGGTAGGGCTGACCGATCCAAGGATTCCATGTGATGGTGCCCGGCGGATAGCCCCCAAGGGGCGGGCGCGTCGTGCAGCCAATGATAACGACCTCGCCGCCACGGCCGCCGCTCACCTGTTCCAGTCGCTCGAGCGAGAGGACCTCTGTTTCGAAATGATCGATAGACGTCTGGTTCCGAAGATTAATCGTGGTCATCGCATTCCTCCCGGGCGTGGTTGGATCGAGTGCCGGGCGTCCCGTCACTTCGGAGCCAATATGCCTCATCGCAGGCGGGCATACTGTGACATCCGTCACCTACCTCTTGGCCTAGATGTCGTAACGGAAATGGATCGCGGCTCTGCACTCTCCTGAGGCCTGTGACCCGGGAAGGTGACCTTGGCCACATCCGCGTGAGCACAGAGCATCATACTGATGCAATTCGAAAGAAGAGGATCACGCCATGAGCAACGGCAAAACCGACGTGGAAGAAACGATCAACCGCACTGAAGAATTCTATGATGTCAAATCCGAGCTTAGCGAAGAAGAACTATCCAAGGTGTCGGGTGGCCGCGGCCACCTGTGGGTGACGTGCGCGGTTGGGGAACACATCAAGGCAGCTAACATCACGTGTTGATGGCGGGTTGACATCCGCTGGACGCGTATAGGTGACGACTTTGCAAAGTCACAGACAATCGGAGGCTGCCATGAAAGACGCGTTGCAGGAGTTGAACGCTGACGAACTCGATACGGTATGCGGCGGAATGAAAACCGACCCGAACTACGTGAGCAAAGATGTCATCGACGCACGAGGTGGCAATTTCACGGTTTTGGGAATAACTTTCACCTTTGATGTAAACGGCAAGATCAGCAGCATCAGCTAGCGCTTTGGCGATGCCGCCGGTCTCATGGGCGCTTAACTCGCTGGCCTATTGCTGCCCAAGGTCTTCGGCGCGCGGCACCTCCGTGCGCCGGATCAGATTGCCCTAACCGCACGAGCCAGCCTATCCGACCATTTGCCGGCGCGCGAATTCTTCAAACGGTCCCGCTCCATTGATGAGCTCGCCATAGCCTCCGGATTGCACGATCTTGCCGCCCGACAACATCACGATGCGGTCGGCATGGCGGATGGTGCTGAGGCGGTGGGCAATGACAATTCGCGTTATGCTCAGCTGCCGCAACGAGGTGCCCACGACCGCCTGGGTCTGGTTGTCGAGTGCGCTGGTCGCCTCGTCGAACAGGAGGATGCGCGGAGAACGCGCCAGTGCGCGGGCGATCAACACGCGCTGACGCTGCCCGCCGGAGAGCGTGTTGATCCCTTCAGCAACCAGCGTGTGCATACCCATCGGCATCTGCCTGATATCGGCGTCGAGCGCCGCCAGCCTTGCAGCCTCCCATGCCTTGTCCAGCGTCAGTTCGACGCCGCCGCAGATGTTTTCGTAAATGCTGCCTGTTGCCAGCTTGGTGTCCTGCAGCACGACCCCGAGCTGGCGGCGCACGCCGTTGACCTCGATCGTGTTCAGCGCCTTGCCGTCATAGAAGATGGTCCCGGCTTCCGGCCGCTCGAAGCCAAGCAGTAGGCGCAACAGCGACGATTTTCCGCTGCCCGACGGCCCGACAATCGCCACGTATTCCCCTCTCGGAATGTGTAGGGTGATGTCCTCGAGAATCTTCGGTCCGCCCTCGATATAGCGGAAGGTGACGCCGGAAAACTCGATCTCGCCCGACAGATCTCCCGGCGCCCGTCGATCTTCCGCTATCTCGGCCGCGGTGAAGAGAATCGGCTTCATGCGGGTGAGGTGTGGAATCGCCACGAGCGATTCACTCATGCTCGCGGCCCAGTTGCCGACGGCCGCCGCGGTCTGCCCGAATGCGGCGAGGAAGCCAAGAAAGGCGCCGAGATTGGTCAGGAGCTGACTGTTGGTACGCGAGGCGATCGCGAAAATGCTCAACGTCGCCAGCATCGGGAAGGCCGTCTCGAACACCGTCAGAACGTTGGCTGCCCGTTGCGAGGCGATGAAGTAGCGCTTCTGCGTCGCAAACTGTCCCGACCATCGGGCCTGCGCGCGCGCCGCGGCGTTCGCCACGCGAAGCTTGCTGACGCCCGCGATCAGTTGCAGGACGAACCCGCTGACCTTGCCCTGCTGGTTGAAGTGCTTGCTCTCGTAGTAGATCCGCACGGCGCTGGTTGCGACGATCGCCGCTGCCCTTAGCACGATCATCAGGAGCGCGATGCTGCCGAGCCTGAGGTCATAGTAGAACATGAGCCCAATGCTGAAGAGGCCGAACAGAGCAGACGTGAAGCCCCGCAAGGTACGTCCGGTGAAGATCTGGCGCGCCGCCTCGATGCCCATCGAGCGGTTGACCAGATCGCCTGTCGTGTGGTCGCGAAACAGGGGAGCGGGCAGCCTTAGCAAGCGATCGATGAGGGCAGCCTGGAGCTTGTAGTCGAGCAGGCCTTCGAGCCTGAGCGTGACCATTCCATGCATCCCCTGCAGGCTTGCCATGGCTATCGCGGTGACGGAGAGCGCCGCCGCGCAAACGACGAGCTGGTCGATCTCGGTGCGAGGGATCACCGAATTGACCAGCAGGTTGGTCACGAGCGGCGGTATCAGCGACAGCAGCCCGATGGCGATGATCGCAAGCCCCATGCGGACGATGCTGCCGGCCAGGCTTCCCGTTGCGAATGACAACAGATCACGATAGCGAAGCTTGTGTGCCGGCAGGGCCTTGTAGAAGCTGACGGCCTCCGGAGCCAAATCGTTTGCGACCGAGCGGCTGACCGGGTGTCGCCGTCCTTGCTTCGAATCGACCATCATGTACCGGCCGCGCCGGTCGCGGATCAGGGCGACCGGGTCGCTTTCCGGCCCATGCCACCCCAACAGGGGGCCGGCGTCGGATTTCCACCAGCGATCGCGCAGCTGCACTCGGCGAATTCGCAATCGGGATGCACGCGCGACCTCCAGAATGTCGCCGAAGCTCTGGCCTGCGGGTCGGGTTCGGCTGGAGTGTGCAATCGAGCTTCCCAGCGCCTCTGCGACGATCCGGCAACTGGAGAGCAGGGGATCGGCGGAATCCAGTTCGAATTGGGTGCGATCGGCTGGCCTGGAGACGACCTCGGACAGGCGCTCGAAGGCATCGAGCGTCCGCGCGTGGGTCAATTCGGTTCGCCTGGCGAGCCGCTGCCGTTCGAGCGACAGATTGCGTCCAAGCGACCGTTCCAGACTGGCGACAACCACCGCGTGAAAAAGGTCGATCGCGGGCCAGACCAGCGGCGCTTCGAGCGCGGTCGCCTCCGCCACGATCCTGCAGCCGCGTGCTCCCGCGTCGAGCCAGAACCCCGCCGTGAGCGGGATGGGAAGATCTCCGGCTTCGAGTTCGAGGTCGAGGTTCAGCGGTTTTACGCTGCCAGCTTCGATGCGGGCCCAGACGATGCTCCGCCGTGGGCCGCAACTACGCGCGCCCGGCTGCAGGTCTCTCGCCTCGCCGCCGATCAATTCGGGACTGTTGTCTGATCGGGTCGAGCCAGCCGCGAGCATGCACAGCTGGGTAATCCAGCCGGACATGCGGTCGGAAGAGGCGATCTCGCTTCGCGAAACCGCGATGATCTCGGCGTCGGGCCCGCCGACTGCGACGATCTGCAGCCGGCTCGCCGATCTTTCGCAGGCGGTGTGCAGATCCAGGATGATCTCACCCACCTCACATCGAAACAGATGATGGCGGACGCCCCCGGTCTCGACGGCGAAGATATCGACGTGACCGGTACTCACCTCCAGCACCTGATCGCGTTCGTCGAGGAGAATGGGACGGCGTGGATCGATCGCCACGCGGCGAGAGCCGGGGGCCGCAATTGGCCTTACGGTCGCAAACTCATCCTTGGCGAGAGGGTCACTCATTCGCTTGCCACGAGCCTTGCATAAGCGCCCTGGAGTGCGACGAGTTGTTCATGGGTGCCGCGTTCCACGATCCGGCCACGCTCCAGCACGATGATTTCGTCGCAGTCGCGCACCGTGCTCAGCCGGTGCGCGATGATGATGCAGGTGCAGCCCCGGCGCCGCAAATTGTCGTCGATGGCCTTTTCCGTGATCGGATCGAGGGCGGCGGTTGCCTCATCCAGCACGAGAATGGATGGATTGCAGACCAGCGCTCGGGCGATCTCGATACGCTGGCGTTGACCGCCGCTGAAATTACTGCCGCCCTCATTGACGTGGCAGTCGTAGTTTCCGGGGCGCGCGGCAAGATCATGATGGATCAGCGCATCCCTGGCGGCGGCGATCAGATCGCGCTCGTCGACCGTCGAATCCCAAAGGGTCAGATTGTCTCGCGCGCTTCCCTCGAACAGAAAGATGTCCTGGTCGACATAAGAGACGGAATTTGCGAACTCTTCGGGCGGGAGGTCCGCCAGTTTCCATCGTTCGAAGAGAATTTCCCCCGACCACGGCTCGTACAGTCCGCAGATCAGCTTGCCGAGCGTCGACTTGCCGCTGCCGGAGACGCCGACAAGCGCCACGCGAGATCCCGCAGGTATCACGAGCGACAGATCGGCCAGTAGCGGCGGCTCGAGGACCGAATAGCCGAAGTTGACGTTGCAAAGCTCGACCCTGCCGGCGAGTTTTGGCGGAAAATCATCGGCCGAGTCGCGCAGTGACGCGGGGCGGAGGGGGTATTTGTAGATATCCTCGAGCCGTTCGAGCGCTCCCTTGATGGTCTGCAGGCCGCCGAAATAGTTGACGAGATTGGCGAAGGGTTCGGAGAAGTTCGCCGCCAGGGACTGGAACGCAACCAGGCTACCGAGCGTCAGCGAGCCCTGGATGACCCTCAAGCCACCGAGGCCGAGGATCGCGGCGACCATCAGGCCCGAGAGCAGCGTCGGCACCATGTCCAGGATGATGGCCGACACGCCAAGCTTCTGCTCGGCATTCAAATTGTTGGCCTGAAGGCCTGCCCATTTGCCGAAGGCATCGTCCTCCAGGCCGCTCGCCTTGATGGTCTCGATGGTGCGCACCATGCCCACGGTGGCGCCCAGGAGCTTGCCTTGTTCGACCGCGAGCCGGTAGCTGAGGTCTTGCCGCGGTGCTGCAACCAGGCGCAGCAGGAGCACGTTGAGGAGGGAGATCGCGGCGCACAGCAACGTGAGGCTGACATCGTAGACCGCCATCGCGGCACCGAACAGCAGCACCGACGTCAGGCTGAGCGCGTTCATCGTGACGCCGCCGGACAAAAGCCGGGCCACCTGCTCGTTGGACGCGACGCGGCTCGCAACATCGCCGGCATGGCGCTGGGTGAAGAATTCCAGCGGCAGCGCCATCAGACGCCAAAGGAAACGGCTGGTCATGACGACGGAGAGCTTGGCCTGCAGCCGCAGCAGGACCGACTGACGAACCGCGACCAGCACGGCGCGACAGGCCGCCGTCAATGCCATTCCGATCAGGAGCGGCATGAGCCAGCCATTGTTGTGCTGGATCAGGATGTCGTCGACAAATATCTTGGAAAAGCCGGCGGCAAGGATATTTGGCACGACGAGCGCGATGCTTACGATCACCAGCAGGGCAACCCCCACCCGAGAGTAACGCAACTCACGCAGCAGCAGGCCGATCCCGTTCGGCTTGCTGCCGACCTTTTTGAACTCTTCGCCGCACTCGAAGGCCAACACGACCCCGGTGAAGGCGAGATCGAGTTCGGCCATGCTGATGCGCCTGCGACCGGTCGCGGGATCGTTGATGTAGGCATGCCCGCCCTTGATGCCCTCCAGGACCACAAAGTGATTGAAGTTCCAGTGGATGATGCAGGGCTTCGGAATCTGGGCCAGCGCCGGGGGCTCGACGCTATAACCCCTTGCGACAAGGCCATAGCGGCGCGCTGCCCTGACGATATTGCTAGCCTTGCTGCCGTCCCGCGACACGCCGCAGGCGATGCGAAGCTGCTCCAGGGAAATCCAGGCGCCGTGATAGGCGAGGATGATCGCGAGCGCCGCAGCGCCGCATTCGACCGCCTCCATCTGCAGGATGATCGGCGTCCGCTTTACCTTCTTGCGCAACAGTTCTGGCATGCGGCTTCCCTGCTGCGGGCTTTCCCGGGCCGAGTGAGGAGAGGGCCTACCCATCAATTCCCGTGAGATGCCTGATCAAGGGGATCACCAGATCGAGCGGTCGTTGCCGCCGAGTCGTGATTTCCGCGCGCGCCAGGGTCCCGCTCGTCAAATGAGCGTCCGGGCCCTTGCCCACGGCCCAGCGATAGCCCGTCGCAGTGGAAGCATCCTCTTGAAGCGCCACCTCGGCGGCATACGGCGCGCCATTGTGGGAGAAGCGGGACACCAGGCTTTCATTGTGCAGCACAGCGCTGATGCCTTGAGGCGTCATCGGGAAGTCGGAGACGTTCAAGACAGTACCCAGCATCATGCCGAACTCTTCACGCTTGATGGTGCTCGGCTCGAGATGAACCTGCATTCCCGGCTTGATCTGCTTGCCATGTTCGGCCGGGATGTAGACGACGGCCTGGAGCTTCTTGCCTTCGCTTTCGATCTGGACCACCGGCATCCCGACGGAGAGCACGGAGCCGGGGGAGATCTTCACCTCGAGGACGCGCCCTTCAATCGGACTAAGCACCTGCGTGTTCTGGCTCAATTGCTCCGCGACCGCATGCATCTGCCGTCGCGCTTCGTTCAGGGTGAATTCGGACTGCTGGATCTCGCGCTCGCGCTGCGTCTCGAGATCCGTCTTTTGCGACCTGAGCTTCAGGATCTCGTTCTGCGCGTCGAGGCGGCGTTGCTGCGCATCGGCCAATTCCTGTCGCCGCTCCTCCAGATTGCGCCGCGTCGTGTAGCCCTTCGCGAGCAAACCTTCGAGGTTCTTGACGTCGACCGAAAGATAATCGACGCGCTGGCCCGTCGCCTTGATGACCTGTTCAAGTGCGGCTTCCAGCTTCTCGAAGTTCTGGCTCTTGGCGGCGAGTTCGCTCGCTACCTTCGATTTGAGGTCGGCGTATTCGTGCTGGCGCTCTTGGAGCACTTCGACCGCCGACTTGTGCTTCTGTTCGATGTCGGTCTGAACGATCTGGGCGATCGGCTGACCCAGCTCGACGTGGTCGCCGACCGTGACGGCAACGGATTGGAGCCGGCCGGCAGCAGCGGATACCGCGTCGACCACGTTGCCGCCATTGCTGATCAGGATTCCCTCGCCGGAGACGCGGGAGGGCACGCGTCCGAAAATGCCCCACACCAACGCGGCCGCCACCGCAACGAGGATCACCAGCGTGATAATCCAGTCGGCGGGCCTGGTGACGACGACAAGATGATCAAGCTGCTCCGGAGAGGCCGCACGGTCGATTGCCGCGGCGCGAAATGCCCGTTGCGGCTCGGGGGTCGCCCTCCTATTCTCCGGTTGTCCGAGCGTGTCCGAGGCCGACATATCTGCACGCAAAGCGTTCAACTGATTGAATGAATATGCCGGGATCATCGCATAGAACGGACGTGGTAACAACAAACGCCGGCGCGGAACCGGCGTCAGGGCTTGAATGCGCATGGTGATCGGCAACGCAAAGCGGCTGTTTGCAGCGCACGCACGGCATGTGATGCTTGCGGCGAGCCTTGCGGTGGGCCTGCTATGGTCCTCCGTTTCACGGGCCGGCGTCCTGTCCGAGAGCGACCTCAAGCAGGCGGAGAGCCTGAGGCCGCTGTTTGCGAGGCTGATGAACGATCTCGTCGAAGCCGTAAAGCGCCCGGATGTACCGAGCGGAGACGCTGGCTGCATCAACTCGACGATCCGTGAGCTCCTGCAGATCTCCGACGAACTCGCTAGCTACGAATACCTGATCACGATGGAGAAGGACCTGACTGACGTCGGCGACGACAACCCGTTGCGAGGCGTCGTCAAGTTTGCGGTTGAGAAAACCAGCGTCATTCTCATCGGCGAGAGGAAGCGGCTGGTCCAATTGTCCGAGCAGTGTGCCAGATATCCGGTAGGGCTTGAAAAGGCACAGGAGGCGTTGAAGGTCATCGATACGACGACCGGAATCCTTAGTTCCATTCGCGAACGTCTGTGAAGATGCGTGCCGGGGCCGATCGCGCGATTGAAGGAGTAGCTCGGCCTCGTGCATCATTCTTCCTGATTCGGAAAGAAAAGAGGTCGCCAATGGAGCGGCCTCTATTGGAGAGTCGACATGGCCGGCGATCAGAAGATGTGACCCAGTGCACCGAGCACGCTTCCGAGCGCGTCGACGATCGGCTCGACGATCGGCCTGATAATTCGGACGAGGCCGCCGCCGCCATGGCCGGTACCGGTGCCCGTGCCGGAGCCGTCTCCGCTCTTGCCCCCGACGACATGATCGAGGGTTTCGATCGAGATTTCGCGAATTTCAAACTCGAGGTTCATGGCTGTCTCCTGATGTAGGTGTTCGGGAAGGACGGTCCCCTCTCGATCCGTGGGCAGCACGATAGTCATTTGGCTCAGATCGACCGTGATGCGCGTCACAAGGTTCGATTGCGAGCGTACGCACGTCCCGTAGAGCCTGGTCCGCTTGCCGCCGCTGGGCGCGGGAGTATATTTGGCCGATGGCTGTCAGCTCGCCCGATCTGAAAGCGTTCTTGCTCTCCACACCTTTCTTCGGTGGCCTCGGAGACGCGAGCCTCGATCTCCTGATCTCAATGCTGGTCGAGCGCCGCTTCGACGTCGGCGCCACCATCGTAACGGAAGGAGAACCGGGGCGCTCAATGTTCGTTGTTCATTCCGGCGAGCTCCTGGTGGGCAAACTCGGGGATTCGGGGCGCGTCATTCGGATGGCGGATCTCGGACCTGGTGATTTTTTCGGCGAAATGACGCTCATCGAAATGCAGAACCGATCAGCGACCGTCGTCGCGCAGAGCTCGGCCGTATTGTACGAGCTCACGGCCCGAAGCCTCTATACGTACTACAAGGCCGACATCCACGCCTATGTGATCGTGATGCAGAACATCAATCGCGAGCTTTGTCGGCGGCTCCGTCGCGCCGACAGCCGCATTGCCGAACTGCTGATGCGCCACGCAAGTGGATGACGCGGACTCATGTGAGTCGTGTGGGCTGAGAAGAGACTGCGACCAGCGCCTACAGCGTTGATCGTACGACTGCGACGTTCCCCGGCCGCTGTTCGGCGAAGGAAATCACGTCGCCGGTTCGGCGAACGGTAAGCGCACCACGCAGGACGGTCTTGCGAATTGTGATCGGCATCACGGAGCGCCTCGGCGCCTCGAGCTACTGATGTCGTGTCGCTGAAGAGATCGGAGATCGGGAACAAGTCCAAGCCAATAGCGCAGTGTAACGAATGACCTTCGCTGCATGGCCCCGACGCCCGGCGCTTTCCGCGGCACAAGTACGACAGTGGAACTGTAAACCGGCCGACGAGGCCACCTCACAAACGGAGAGAGATCATGAGCAACTGCCTCAAGCGAGTTCTTCTGGACAACGAGTTGGACGCCGTCAGCGGTGGCCAGCTCACCGAAGTGCACTTTCAGCCGGACTACAAGGAGCCGACCGTCCTTTTGGATGACGGCATGAATATACGGACCACTGGCATTGGTCACAGCAATGTCGCCTATGACTCTCCCTTCACCCCCATTCCGGCGTGAGCCCGCGGCGGGATGGCGTTTTGTCCGAAGCGTCATCCCGCTCGAACCGGCGGCTCAGATATTCATACGGCCTCCTTGGAGCTCATTTGCCAGAGTTAGCTCAAACTTGCCCATGATGGATTGGAGCGAGAGGCCAAGTTTTTCAAAAGGCTAGACTGACGCGTGTGCACGACGTGTGCACCGAAAGATCAAGAAAAAGCCGTCAGCAGCAGGCGACCTCTGTTGCAGCGATGAGGCCTCCAGTGAACTGCTAACGGCCTGGCCTGATTGGGTGTTCCGTATTGCTTTGCGCTCCGCTCGCGAACTCGTGCATCAGCTGCGACGTGCCTGAAGGTCTCAAAAATTTAGTGCCGAGGTCACTCGGTATTGTCCCGTGATATAGGCCGGCATTTCCATCAGGCCGAGCGAATCCGCCTGGGCGAGGTCTCGCCTTAGTGTCGCGGTGATTTCGCCTGCGCGGGCCTGTGGATCTGCATTGAGACGATCCATGCCGACGTCCGAGTTCGCTATCGCTTCTCGTGTCCGCTCTGCAGGTATCTTCGGCCCTGATATTCGCATCATCGCGAAGTACGCATCGTCGTAGCGGTCGTGTTACTTAGCTTCCAGTGAAACGCGATCGGTGAGGAAAGCTCACCCACTCCCAGCAACCGATCTTGCACTACTCCGGTTGTTTTCCGACGGCCGCTTGGAAGCTTCCGGTTGGCCTAGGGCTGGTTCAAGAGTCGCGGAAGACCAGTTGTCGCTCTCGGGCGATGTGAGCCGCGCGGTCATTCACGACGAGGCGAAGTTCTACGCAAAAAGCCTGCTCGCCGTTCATAGGGCCCTCAGCCACCGCCAATCGCGAGGCGACACAAGTTGCTGCGCGTGAACGATCAGGCGCACGTCAATGCGGAGAAAGTCAGAGCGCGCGTTTGCGTCGGTTGTCTTCTTCGCTGATCACGTGCTCGCTGTTTCGATCCTAGGGTGTTTTATTACAACTTGAAACGATAGGTGTTGTGGGGTCGTAGCAACTGTGCAATGCTGATAACGCTTACCCGAAATATTTGTGGTCCATCGACCGAAATGCGCAGTGCCGCGGACTCCGTTTCTTGGAGCTTCCGCGAGGAGAAGTCAGTTGTAGTCATTCAATTTTCATCAGTGATCGAGGGAGGCGACGATGGCGTTAGTCCTCAAGAGCAAGGATGGCATCTGGTATTGGTCAGATGGAAACCTCTTAGACGTCAGTTTTCCAGCCGCGCTCTACGGAAAAATAGACGGAGTTTTTCTTCCGACCGATCCGACCTCGCCACCGGCAACTGAGGTGGTATGTCCCCGAAGTATCACGTTCACTGTGCCGGGCTCGCCGGGTGCGACTGTCACGGTTGTTGAGGACGGAGGCAGCCTCGACTTCACAGTGAACATGCTCGGGCCCAAGGCGGACCTGTCGGGGCTCTTCTTCGATCTTACCAACAACAAGCTATCCAGCCTCACTGTCAGTGGCGACCCGCAGATCACGCAGTTCGTGACTGGCGCAGGCAGCGTGATCAACCTGAAGAATGGGGTGAATCTGAACGGCGCCAAGGTGCCGGCGTTTGACGTCGGAATGGAGTTCGGGTTGGCCGGCATAGGTAGCGATCATCTGAATATCCAGTCCGCCAGCTTCGTCTTGAGCGATGGCGCTCATGACTTGTCAATTGACGACCTGCATCCGGCGGGTGAGACCGGCATCGTCGGAATCAGGACGCTGAGCGTTGGGCAGAAACTTGAAGCTGTGGCGCCATATGCGCCGACGGCGACGCCCGACACGGTGACGACGCTGGAAGATACGTCGATCGTGATTCCGGTGAGTGCCCTTGCGACCGACAGGAACGGCGGCGCGACCCTGAGCATCAGCGAGATCGGTTCGGGGGCAGAAGGACCGCAGTACGGTGCGGTCACCATCGCGCCGGACGGTCAAAGCCTGATCTACACGCCGACGACGCTCGACTACATGGTCGACGGGATTCTAACCGGCAATCAGGACGCTTTCCAGGTCTGTGTGACCGACAGTTTTGGCGGCGAAGTCACAAGCTTCGTTACGGTGAACGCCACGCCCGTTGCCGATCCGCCGAAGGTGACCGATCAGATCGCCGCGCCGCATGTGGGAGACGCAGCGACCACCGTCCGGTTCGACGTGACAGTGACATCGGGTGACTTCGCCACCATCGATCAAATGTCGGACTATATCAAGAGTCTGGCAGTTTCATTGACCGGTACCAGCACCAGCGGCATCACCATCACAGATACCGCCGGCCTATTGTCCGCCAACCTGATCAACGCCCCGGCCAATGCAGGACAGTTCACGGACGAACTCGTTGTTTCATTACCCTCCGGATCGACGTTCAACGACAGCCTGTCGATGACCGGAACGAATGCCGAGACCGAAAACACCGGCTCGCCGCCCACCGCTTCCACGACCATAAGTCAGGCCATTACGGCCGATACCGAGACGACGCTCGAGGATACGCCGATCACGATCCCGATCGGCAATCTGGTCAGTGGCGCGAACATGAAGATCACGCAGGTCGCACCAGGGCCGCTCGGGCCCAAATACGGCACGGTCAGCATCGCACCTGACGGCCAGAGCCTCATCTATACGCCGACAACCCTCGACGACATCGTGAACGGAACGCCGACCGGAGATCAGGATGTTTTCCAGGTCTATTCTTCCGACGGTGCCGGCAACAACGCCGTCACCTTGCTCACCGTCAAGGAAACGCCGGTGGCGGACACGCCTTCGGTGAGTGTGAAAGTCCTGCCGATGCATCCCGGTGACCCGATTAACGAGGTTCGCCTGCAAGTCACCTCTCAATCGGGCGACTTTGGCACCGTGAACCAGGGGTCGGACTTCATCCAAAGCATTGCGCTGAACCTGACCGGGACCACAAGCGCCAGTTCGATCACCGATACGCTTGGATTGCTGTCAGGCAACACAATCACTCTCAACTCCTCCAATCAGGGCAGTTTTCAGGACGAAATCGACGTCCTGATGCCGACGGACACCTCGGTTGTGGATTCGCTGGGCGTCACGGCGACGGCGGCTGAGACCGAAAATCCCGCTGTCACCGCCTCGAACAGCACGAGCCAATCGATCGCGATCGACAACGTCAAGACATCGAACGATCTGAACTTCCAGACGTCCGGGCAGAGCATCTGGGATACGGGAGCAGCCTTCAGCAAGGACTTTAACACCGGGTTCCTCGGTATCGACAAGAGTTACAGCACCTCGAAAAAGGCTGTGATTGGGACACTCGGCATCTCGACTACAATCGCAAGCGCGGGCGCCAATCTGCACTTCAGGGCGGGGGTGCAGGCGGACCTGAAAATCACGGCGGGCGACATCAGCGCAACGCTGCCGTTCCAGGTTGGATTGGACTCCAATTACAACAAGACGACCGACACCCTGCAGATCATGGCGACTGACATGGAGCTGGGCAATGGGCACTTCACGGCCCACGGTCCAAGTGGATCGTTCACCTTCGGGTTGGATCTCGGCCTTTCGGCCGGTGCACACGCCACCGTTTTCGGTACCGGTCCCAGCGTGAATGTAACCGTCGGGTCGTTCACCAAGCCGGTCCTTGGGTTCAGTCTGAAAAGCAGCCAGCTGAGCACGACCATCGATCTAAAGGGGGGATCGCTGACCCTCGCGTTCCCCAACGTGAACACCAACGGCGGCAACCCGAACCCCGGTACGATCTCGGGTACGGGAACGAGCAACGATATCGTGAACCTCTCGGGCGATCTCGTCGCGATCGCAAGCAACATCCTGCTTGGCTCCGACGTGACCGATATCAACGTCGGTCCGTTGTCGATCGATGTGCTGGACCTGATCCTGGGCATCGGTCTGAACGTCGTCCAGAAGTTCGATCTCAATTCATCCGGCTTGGTACCCGCGCTGGTCCTCGAGGATGGAACGGTCGAACCCTTGTCGTTCGGCACGCCGCTGACGATTCCGGACGCGTCGAGTCACGACTTGAACCACGACGGTAAGATCGACCTCAACCTCGGCTTGGTGCCGGCAGCGACCTTGACAAACAAGACATCGCTCGGTGCCACCATGAATGCGTCAATCACCGCGCTGGCGCTATCAGTCAGCCACATCGGCTCGTTCACGGCATTCAAAGCCGGAACGACCGTCCAACTCGGCACATTCCCGCCGATCTACAACAAGACGTTCGCGTTGAATGGCTTCGGGCAGCAAACCGTAACGCAGACGGTGTAGGTGTCGATGTAATTGGCTGAGTTGGGCTGTGACAAACGTCGATCAAGAGCAAGCGGGTCCCGTATCAGTCGTCGCTGGGGCTGATACGGGACTGCTCGCGCTCTGCCAGATTGCTCGACACCTGGGTGTCCCGGCAAGCCCCGTATCCATCGGCCGCCATCACCTGGCGGCTGGGCAAAGCGCGAGCGATGAAGACTTGATTCGCATCGCCCGACGTCTTGGATTACGGGCGCGCTTGGTAAAAACAAGTTGGGACCGGTTCGAGAAAACGCCGCTGCCGGCGATTCTCGTCAATAAGGACGGTCGATTCAGCATCGTCAGCCGTCTCGTCGATGGTCGTGCCGCCGTGCACGCCGCGGGCGCCGCGCTCCCGCATCTCGTGGAGCGCTCGGAGCTGGAGCAGGAATGGACAGGCGAACTGATTCTGCTCAGCAAACGCTTGTCGCCCACGATGCTGGTCAATAGCTTTGACGTTCGCTGGTTTCTTTCCGCGGTGCACCGGTATCGCTACGTACTGTCCGAAGTCCTGGTCGCATCCTTCTTCCTCCAACTGCTCGGCCTCGTGTCGCCGGTGTTCTTCCAGGTCGTCGTCGACAAGGTCCTGGTGCATCGGGGTCTGTCCACGCTTGACGTGCTGATGATCGGCCTCGCAACGGTATCGGTGTTCGAGGTGACGCTGGGTGCGCTGCGTACCTATGTATTCAGCCACACCACGAACCGCATCGATGTCGAACTGGGCGCGAGGCTGTTCGATCATCTTCTCGGCTTGCCGCTGGCATATTTTGCCAACCGCCGTGTCGGTGATTCCGTGGCGCGCGTGCGCGAACTGGAGAATATCCGCAACTTCATCACCGGCTCGGCGCTGACGCTCACCATCGATCTGTTCTTTACCTTCATCTTCCTCGGGGTCATGTACCTCTACAGCCCTTTGTTGACGTGGATCGTCGTTGCGTCGTTGCCGCTCTACGTGATCATCAGCCTGATCTTGACCCCGGTGTTGCGCCGCCGCCTGGATGAGAAGTTCGCTCGAGGTGCCGATAATCAGGCCTTCCTCGTTGAGTCGATCAGCGGTGCCGAAACCATCAAGTCAATGGCGGTCGAGCCGCAAATGCAGCGGCGATGGGAGGAACAATTGTCCGGCTACGTCCGGGCGAGCTTCCGTACCCAGACGCTGGGTAACATCGGCGGACAGATCGTCCAGTTCATCAACAAATTCACCATTGTCGTCACTCTCTATTTGGGAGCCAAGGGCGTGATGGCGGGCGAACTCACTGTCGGCGAACTGGTCGCCTTCAATATGCTGGCTGGTCGCGTAGCCCAGCCTGTGCTGCGCATCGCGCAGCTGTGGCAGGATTTCCAACAGACCAGGCTCTCGATCGCTCGCTTGGGAGATATTCTGAATACGCAACGTGAGCCAGCGCAAATGGGGGCGGCCGCACTCCCGTCAATCAAGGGCGAGATCCGGCTCGAACACGTCACGTTCCGCTATCTGGCAAGCGCACCACCGGTCCTGACCGACGTGTCGCTGCATGTGGCGCCGGGCCAGGTGATCGGCATCGTCGGACCATCGGGATCGGGCAAGTCCACCCTGGCGAAGCTCGTCCAGCGCCTCTATACGCCAGAATCCGGCCGGGTGCTGATCGACGGAGCCGATCTTGGGATGATCGATACGTCCTGGTTGCGCCAGCAGATCGGCGTCGTGTTGCAGGACAATGTCCTGTTTAATCGCTCGGTGCGGGAGAACATCGCGCTAGCCGATCCCGGCGCGCCGATCGAGCAGATCATCCGCGTCGCGACGCTGTCGGGCGCACACGACTTCATCTTGGAGCTACCTCACGGCTACGACACGATGATTGGCGAACGCGGTGCATCATTGTCCGGTGGTCAGCGCCAACGCATCGCGATCGCCCGAGCGCTGATGGCAAATCCCCGGATCCTGATTTTCGATGAGGCAACGAGCGCGCTCGACTATGAAAGCGAGCGTATCATCCAGGAAAACATGCGTCGTATCGCTGCAGGTCGGACTGTGCTCGTGATCGCACACCGGCTCTCGACGGTCCGCGGCGCCGATTGTCTCATCACGCTCGACCGCGGACGAAAGGTTGAGGAAGGCACGCACGAAGAATTGCTCCGGCGGTCAGGACGCTATGCGCAGCTCTACCGGCTACAGTCGGGGATATCCAATGCCGTCTAAGGACGCTTCTGCCGGTCGTGCGGCCGGCAAACTGATCCTCTTCCCGCGCCGTTCGGCGACCGAGCGGCGGGCTGCGGAGCGGGAGTTCCTGCCCGGGGCGCTTGAGATCATCGATACACCGGCTTCGCCTGCCGGGCGCCTGATGATTGGGGTCATCGTCCTTTTGGTGACGGTGGCGGTGACCTGGGCCTGTCTTGGTAAGGTGGACATCATCGCAGTCGCGAGCGGGCGGCTGATTCCGGCCGGAGAAGTGAAGCTGATCCAGCCGCTGGAGATCGGCGTTGTGAAGCGGATCGCGGTTGCCGAAGGCGATCAGGTCCGGCGCGGTGACGTACTGATTGAACTCGATCCGACCACGACCGGAGCAGACGTCGAGCGGATAGCGCGCGATCTGATGCAGTCGAAACTCGACGCAGCACGCCTGTCGGCGCAACTTACCGGCGACGCGGGCGCTTTCGTTGTCCCGTCGGACGCAGACTCCGCACTGGTCGAGACGGAAAGACGGCAATTGTTGACCGAGCTGGCACAGCACCGGGCGAAGCTTGACGGGATCGACCAACAGATTCAGGCCAAAGCGGCCGAGCGGGACGAATCGAAGGCAACCATCGCGAAAATTGATGCGACCCTTCCTCTGCTCGAAGAGAAGGTGCGGATGTACAGGGAACTGCTGGAGAAGAGTCTCACCTCGAAGGTTAACCTGCTTGAGTCCGAACGACAGCTGGTCGAGGCAAAACACACCCGCACCGCAACAGAACATCACGTTGACGCGACGGTCGCGCAGGTCGCGGCGTTAACGCAACAGTGGAAGCAGACCGATGAGGAGTTGCGGGATCAGGATATCAAGGAACTGGTCAAGGCGAACCAGAATGCCGCCCAATTGTCGCAGGACGGGATCAAGGCCCGACAGCGCACCGTCTTGCAGACGCTGCGGTCACCGGTCGACGGGACCGTTGAACAGCTGTCGGTCCACACAATTGGCGGAATTGTGACGCCGGCGCAAACGTTGATGGCTGTGGTCCCTCGCGAGTCAAAGCTCGAGATCGAGGCGGTGCTGCCGAACCGTGAAGTCGGGTTCGTCGAGATTGGCCAGCCCGCGGAAGTTAAGATCGAGGCATTTAGCTATACCCGCTACGGTCTCCTGCACGGCATCGTCCGGCTTGTCGGTCACGATACCTTGCGATACGCGCGCCCTTCCGCTGACGCATCCGGCAAGGATCCCCTCGCGGCGAAGGAACAACCTCCGCAAAGTTCTTCGGAGCGCGAGTCCTCTTACATGGTGCGCATTGCTCTGAACGAGACTGCGATCGACACCGAGCAGGGGCAAATGCAGTTGGGGCCCGGCATGGGAGCGACAGCCGAGATCAGAACCGGACAACGGCGCGTGATCGAGTACGTCCTGTCGCCGATCATGAGATACCGACACGAGAGCCTGCGCGAGCGATGAGCAACACATCCCCAGCAACTGCGATGACGAACACCGGGCGTGGTCCTGCCGAAGAATTCCGCGCGCAACTGGTTCAGCTATTTCAGGAGAACAAGGGCTTCCGCGATCAGGTGACAGAGATCGCCGACGCGCTTTCCGCTGCGGTCACGGCGCACCAATCCGGCAATCTGGTGCAGGCGGAAGCCGGATACCGTGGCATCCTTGCAAGGCTGCCCAACCATCCGCAGGCGCTGCATATGCTCGGAGCCATTGAATTGCAGCGTGGCAACTTCCAGCTGGCGATCGATACGATCCGGCAAGCGATCGGGGTTCATCCCGGCCATCCCGAGGCATGGGTCAACCTGGGAGCCGCGCTGCGAGCGATCAACGACAACAAAGAGGCCATGAGCGCGTATCAGCACGCCATCAAGCTCAAGCCTGACATGATCCTGGCCTATACCGAACTTTCAAGGCTGCTGATGGAGATCGGCCGCTATGAAGCAGCTGTTTCCTATTCCGAGGCGGCGGTCGCGACCGACCCCGGTTCCATGCCGGCGCGTATCCAGCTCGCTATTGCCTTTCGGTGGGCCGGGCGATTGCAGGATGCCATACGCCACTGGTCGGAAATCATCGCCCTGGCGCCCAACAGAGCGGAAACCTACTACGTTCTTGGAACGCAGTTCAGGGACATGGGACAGTTGCCGGAAGCACTGCGGTGCCACAACAAGGCGCTGGCCTTGAAGCCGGACATTCCTGAATTCCTGTGCGCGAAGGGCGCCACGCTGATCTACCTCAACCGGGCTGACGATGCGTTGGGGTGCTTCGAGCGTGCGGAAGCGCTTTCACCGGGCATGCCTGATGCGCTCACTGGTATCGGTTGGGCGCTGCGATCGCTGGGGCGGTTTGAAGAAGCCGATGGTTATTCCCACAAGGTGCGCGCTCTCAGCCCCGGGGATCTGCGATCATACAAGCACGTTTTCAGCGAGGGTAAGGCGCTGGAGGCGGAAGAGGAGCTGCATCTCGCCGAGCTGCTGGAGCGGCCTGATACTGGCCCTGACGGTCGTATTACCGCTGGTTTCGGCCTCGGACGCCTGTTCGACAAGGCAGGGCGATATGACGAGGCGTTTGCCCGATATGCGGGTGCAAATGCGCTGGTGCGCGAAATCTGGCCGAGGATGGCCGATCAATTTGACAAGGACGGCTTCAGTATCCGGATCGAGCGCTTGATCGAATGCTTTGGGGATCGATCCCGTCTTGAGCCGGCCGATTTCAGCAACATGTCGGAATTGCCGGTATTCGTCGTGGGAATGCCGAGATCCGGCACCACGCTTGTCGAGCAGATCTGTGCCAGCCATTCGCGCGTATTCGGAGCGGGTGAGCTTGGCGATATCATTCGGCTCGACAACATCCTGAACAGGCCGGATGTTGCCGGCTCGGCAGACAAGTTTCGTCAGACAGCGCGTCAGCTTGCCAAGGAGCATATCGTCAAGCTGTATGGTGATGCGAAAGGCGCGCATCGCGTCGTAGACAAGATGCCGGACAACATTCTTCACGTCGGTCTTGTCATGCGATTGTTTCCTCGGGCACGGATCGTCTGGTGCAGCCGCGACAATCGTGACACCGCGCTGTCGTGCTACTTTCAGATGTTCTCGCCAGGGGCCCAGCATTTTTCATACGACCTCGCTGATTGCGGGCACAGGGCGCGGCTGATCGATCGCTTGGCTCGGCACTGGATGACCTTGTTGCCCAACCGGATGATCGAGATGAACTATGAGGCTCTGACCGCCGATCTGGAAGGTCAAAGCCGGCGGCTGATCGCATTTCTCGGCTTGGAATGGGAGTCCGCTTGCCTGGACTTCCATCTTACCGAACGCGCGGTCTCGACCGTCAGCTACTGGCAGGTCCGGCAGCCCCTGTACCAGAGCTCGGTCGGGCGATGGCGGAACTACGAGAAACATCTCGGTCCCCTGATCGAAGCGTTGAGCCAGCATGAGTGACCCCAACGCCATGGTGCCCGACGGCGCGCCGCGGTCGCCGGCATCGTCCGCCGACATCCCGACACTGCTGAGGGATGCGATCGAGGCGTACGGAAACGGGCAGGGTGAAGATGCGGAGCGGCTTACGCGCAGGATTCTGGTACAGCAGCCAGATCATCTAGCGGGCCTGCAGATATTGGCCGCGGTGGCCGGGCAAACCGACAGGCTGCCCCTTGCGCTGCAGATCGCGCAACGAGCCGTATCACTCTATCCGAATCTGGCGTCCACTCACATACAATTGGCCAACCTGCTTCGGCAGGGCGGCAGTCTCGCGGATGCCATCAAGGAGCTTGATGCGGCGCTGTGCCTTCAGCCGGACAGTGCCGAGGCCCACAATGATCTCGGACTAGTCCACCTGGCCAAGAGCGAGTTCCAGCGAGCTGCGGATCGCTTCGCCGAGGCGTTGCGGCTCGATCCGAAATCGGGACTCATCCATTACAACATGGCGCTAGCGTCGGAGGCGCTCGGTTCGCTCCCCGCGGCCATGGCATGGTATCAGGAAGCCAGGCGGCTGCGACCAAGCCTTGTGGAAGCACACTTTAAGCTTGGCTTGCTGTTGGAAGAAGAGGGTCATCGCGAGCGTGCCGGCGAATGCTTCCGGGCTGCTGCCGCCCTGCGAGCTGGCACGGCATTCGCGCTGTTGTGTGAGGCCAGGGTGCAGGGCTTCGCGGGCGATGATGCTGCGGCAGAAGAGCTTGTCAGGCGTGCCATTTCTCTCGAGCCGCGCAAGAGCGATGCGCATGCCATGCTGGGTACCATTCTAATGCAGCGAGGACGCTTCGAGGAAGCCGCCGCATCATTCGATCTGGCCAACGCACTCAACACCCAGGACGTATTGGGTCCGGTAGGTCTGGTTGAGGTGAAACACCTCTCAGAGGCGGATCGGCCCCTGATCGGGCAATTGGAGCTCAAGCTCGAAAACCCGGCTATCACTGGGCACGAGGCGGTTCTCGTCCATTTCGCGTTGGGTAAGGCTTATGACGATCTCGGCGGGTATCGTCACGCCATTGAGCACTTCGACCGCGCCAATGCATTGAAGAAGCGCGTCAGGAACAAGCAATATGATCACAGGGCGCACGCGGCCCTGGTCGAGCGATTGATCCAGCGCTTCACGCCGCAGTTCGTCGCGCGCAACCGGGACATGGCGAGCCGGTGGGATGTGCCAGTGCTCATCGTTGGGATGCCGCGCTCAGGCACCACATTGGCTGAACAAATTCTCTCAAGTCATCCTGATGTTGCAGCGGGTGGCGAGCTGACCTTTTGGACCGACCGCGCTCCTGATTTCGGGGTGGATCGGGAAGGCAGGATAGATCGCGCATGGATGCGCGAAACACAACGCGCTTATCAGGTCATGCTGAGGCAGATTTCTCCCGACGCGCGCAGGGTCACTGACAAGCTGCCGCAGAACTTCCACAACGTCGGTCTGCTACATGCAACCTTTCCTGGCGCTCGGGTCATCCATTGTCGTCGCGACCCGATCGATACTTGCCTTTCGATCTATTTTAACAACTTTGCGAACGGCATGGACTTCTCCTTCGATCGGGCCTGGATTGTCGACTACTACGAGCAATACGCGAGACTGACCGACCATTGGCGGAAAGTGCTGCCGTCGGACTTTCTACTCGAGATCGAGTACGAAGAGCTGGTGGGGGCACCCGAGCCGGTCATACGAAGAATGCTCGACTTCTGCGGCCTGGAATGGAACGAGGCGTGTCTCCGGCCGGAGCGGAATCAACGGGTTATCAAGACCGCGAGCTTGTGGCAGGCGCGGCAGCCGATTTATGGCACGTCCGTATCCCGGTGGCAGCGGTACGAACCCTGGCTCGATGACTTCAATCGTTTGCTGGTCCACGAGCATCCGCAGAATAGGCCCTTCGAGTCGAGACAAGGCAGCCAATGGCAAGACATTTCAGAGGCGCGGCACTGAGCCCTTGTATGCAGCCCGCAACGTTGAAATGCGAGCGGGCTAATGGTGAGCCTGGAGGAATACGATGAGATTCGCAGCTCCGAGAAAAATCCTCATCATGGGGCTTCCGGGCGCCGGCAAAACAACTCTTGCTAACGCACTTGCACCACGGCTTAACGCCGTGGTTTTTAACGCCGACGAGGTGAGAAGCAATATCAACAAGGATCTTGGTTTTGGTGAGGCCGATCGTGTTGAGCATGCCTTGCGCATGGGCTGGTTGTGTGACCAGGTCGTGCGGACTGGGGGCTTCGCGATTGCGGACTTTATCTGTCCGACACCAGCGGCGCGTGCAGCTTTTCTCAAGGGAGGCGCTGCCTTGGTGGTCTGGCTGGACCGGATCCGGAAAAGTCGATTTTCTGACACCAACAGGCTGTTCGTCACGCCCGAGCAGTTTGGCGTTCGCGTCGATGCGGAAGGTTCGCCCCAATATTGGGCGGAGCAAATTTGCCGTCTGGTAAGGCCGATCTTCAATTCACAGAAGCCCACAGCGCTCTTCGTTGGTCGCTATCAGCCGTTTCACGACGGTCACAAGGCCCTGATCGCGGAGGGTATATGTCGGGTCGGGCAAGCCTGTATCGCCGTGCGCGACACAACTGGAGTGGATGCAAACAACCCTTTCGACTTCGAGTATGTGCGATCCCGAGTCGAGCACGGACTACGTGCTTACGAAGGTCAATACATTATCGTTCGGGTACCCAATATAACGAGCATCATGTACGGAAGAGATGTCGGGTACACAATCGATCGTCTCGATCTCGATCAGTCGGTGCACCAGATTTCTGCGACAAGCATACGAGCTGCCGAGGCTCGGCCGCATTCGAGCGTCCCCTAATGATTGCGGAATAGCCTGCAAAGAGACGCGATCGTTGAAGGTTATTGCTGTTTGCCAATGGTGAGTTGGACGATGGCAGAAGGGAGTGCCTTCGATCTATTGCCCGGGGCATTGCTTCTACCAGTCTGAGCTCGTTCAAATTGGTCCATGATGGATTGGAGCGAGAGTTCAGGTTTTTTCAATTGGTTAGAAGGCCCGTGTGCACGAAGTGTGCACCGGGAGATCAAGAAAGATCTTGCGACGTCTGGTGTGAATCGGCCTCGCGACAGGGGAAGTGATTTCGGGGCGACTCGCATGACGAAATTTTCTCAAGCTAGAGATCGTGCCCCCAACGGCCGCAATCGATGTTTATTCCATCTCGATTGGCATCGCGAGGCACTCATCACATTCGTCCGCAAGTCGAATTGGCGCGGAGACTGTCGTCACCCACATGACTCGCTGCAGAACAAGAAAATGGCCTTAAATGCACCAATGGCTTCGCCTTCGCCACCGAAGGACGACGTTAAGTCTGGGCACTGTCCATGCCGGCAAGAGAGAAACGGTGGTCATCTCGCGATGCCTCTTCTTGGCGAGGTATTCCAAAACGTCAACAACGTTGATCCGCACGATCGGCAGGTCTTCGAGCGCCTCGCGATCGGTCCGAGCCAATGATCAGGAGCGCCGCGCAGTACCGGGAACGTTTCAAGCGTAGATTGGCGAAGTGTGCACTTGCTGCGGACCCGCATTGCGAGGATGATGACCTGCAAGAGTTGGTGTCGTCCGTCATTTCGATGGGAGATCAGCTATGCGCGTACCGGTCTACTACGGTGATTACCTGCGGCTGGACCGGCTCCTGTCATCGCAGGAGCCCGAAAGCGCCAAAATTGGTATCAATGCCCATGACGAGATGTTGTTCATCATCGTCCACCAGGCCTACGAGCTATGGTTCAAGCAGATCCTGCATGAGCTCGATCGGGTTGAGGCGGATTTCGGCACGATCCCCGTCACCGATGATGCCATGGCCCGCGTGATACACGGGCTCAACCGTATCCATGAAATCCTCAAGCTTGTCGTGGCCCAGCTTGACGTGCTGGAGACCATGACGCCATTTGACTTCCTGGACTTCCGCGACCTGCTGATGCCGGCTTCGGGCTTCCAGTCCCTGCAGTTCCGGCTGATCGAGACGCGGCTCGGTCTGCCACATGAAACGCGCATTCCATTCGATGAGAAGGCGATCGACGAGCGTCTTTCCCAATCCGATCGCGACGCTCTTCGAGCCGCCGGCGCTCGGCCATCGCTATTTGACTTGCTCAATCGTTGGCTTGCACGAACGCCGTTTCTCGACTGGGGAGGGGAGACATTCCGCGAGGCCTATCGCGCTGCGGTGGAAAAACATCTGGCTCGCGATGCCGAGCTGGTACGCACGGATTCTGCGATCCCGTCGGAAAGGCGCGACCGCGAACTGAAGAATATCGAGCGTGCGGTAGCGTCGTTCTCGGAAATTTTCTCGGAAACAGGCGAGGGAGGCAGTTGGCGGCTGTTGCCGCAATCAGTTCAGGCCGCTCTTTTCATCACGCTTTATCGTGACAAGCCCGCTGTGCAGTCGGCGTTCCGTGTTTTGACCGCGCTCATGGACATCGACGAAACCATAACTCTGTGGCGATATCGGCATGCACTCATGGTGGAGCGCATGATCGGGTTGAAGATCGGTACTGGCGGCTCCTCGGGTCACGACTATCTTCGGATGACGGCCGAGCGACATCGCATTTTCGCTGACCTGTTCCGACTGTCCACTTTCCTCATTCCGCGCTCAGCCGTGCCCGAGCTTCCGGCTCCGATCCAACGGCAGATGAGCTTCGTGTACGCGTCATGACCGTGCTCGATCTTACCGCTCACTTCGGGAAGTTTCGCGCGGCGGCGCCTGAGCGGATCAACCTAGCGGCGCACAGCCACCACGACTGGCCGGACGTGACACTCGCGGCGCAGGAGCAGTGCTGGCACGATGCGGCGCGGCTCGCCGGCGAAAAATGGGACTTGGTGTTCGGTGAACTGATCCCGCGCGTCCAGGCCGGAATCGCCCGGCACCTTCAACTACCTGACCCGTCGACAATCGCAGTTGCGCCCAACACGCATGAGTTCCTGCGCCGGCTATTGTCCTGCTTTCCGTCGGATCGGCCCATTCGAATCCTGACGAGCGACGCTGAGTTCCATACCGCACAGCGTCAGTTCGAGCGCCTGGAGGAGGACGGCTCGGTTGCGGTCACGCGCATATCCGCCGAGCCCTTCGAGACCTTCGCTGAACGCTTTCATGCAGCGTGCGGGAGGGGCGAACATGACCTTGTCTTTGTAAGCCAGGTGTTTTTCACCTCCTCGGCAACCTCGGGAAATCTCAAGGTCCTGGTCGAAGCGGTACCTTCGCGCGATACTTTTATCGTAATCGACGGCTATCACGGCTTTCTGGCCCGTCCGACCGATCTGTCCGAGATTGCTAGCCGCACGTTCTATCTCTCAGGCGGTTACAAGTATGCGATGGCAGGGGAGGGATGCTGCTTCCTGCACTGTCCGCCCGGCTATGGGCCGAGACCCCGGGACACAGGTTGGTTCGCCGATTTCGGCTCCCTCGCAGCGCCTCCAGGGAAATCAGTCGGGTATCCGCGAGATGCCGGCCGATTCCTGGGCGCGACCTTCGATCCCTCGGGTCTCTACCGGCTTGCAGCCGTATTCGATTGGCTTGCCCGCGAGAGCATCGCGGTTGAGCAAATCCACTGTCACGCGCAGGCATTGATGACGTTGTTCATCGAGGGGCTTGCGCTTCAGCCCATTGAGGGATTGCGGTTTGCGGATTTGATTACGCCATGGGGCTCCAAGGCCCAACACGGCAATTTTCTTACCTTTCGGACGTCGCGTGCAGGCGAGATTGAGGCAAAGCTTGCCGAAGTCCACGTGCACTGCGATCACCGCGGCGACCGCCTTCGCTTCGGGTTCGGGATTTGCACGAATGCAGCGGACCTCGATCAGGCAATGGTGAGAATCAGGCGCGCGATTGGCAGCTAAAATCCGTCCGGCGCTTAATCGTGGGCCTGCCTAGCACCGAGCGATAACCAACCGGCGCCCGCCCGCGTACCGCCCGTCGCTGATCACGCCATTAAGCCCGGATCGCGTGTGCAACACAAGGTTCTCGGTAAACATCTCGCTTTTGAACGCGCAACGCGTCGTTCGAGCTTGCCGGCCTTGCAGTGTGGGTCGCGCGACGTGAGTCGCCCGAGCTTCGCTACACCGAGCTTGCCCGCGGCCGAGGCCAGCATTGCGTCGACGTCATCGACCATCCGTCGGCGATCGGCGGCCTCTTGCTGCGCAGCGGAAGCCGTAACCAGCACGGCGCTGGCCAAGAACATCCTAGTTCACCCTTCGAAGTGCCGCGCCCGCCTTTTCATAGGACTGGGGTTCCAGGCGATCCCGATTACTGCACCCGATATTTGCTCGCATAATGCTTCCCGAGAACCTTGCGGGTCTGATCGGACAATCGCCTGTTGCCGGTCGCAGGTGGCTTCGCGCGGCGCTTTTTTGGCTTCAGCCAATCCGTTCTCGAGCTGTGTTTTCTTGGCATGAGCATGGCTGCAGATCAAAGTTGTGAGGGGACCGCCTCCCCTTAAGAGACAATCTCGACCGGAATGCCGATCGCGAGACCGAGATCGCGGTCCGCGCGCCCTTGGTTGACCGCTATTTCGGCGAGCCCGTTCGAATTCTCATACCAAAAGGCCGCGCCTGGCGGCCGATCACTGAAGGTCCTCTCGCGCTCCAGTAGCCGACCTGCGGCGGCAATCCTGGCGTTGGGCGCGAGGATGGCCGCCCTCAACCCAGTCATGGCATTGCCAAAATGGTCGACGTAGACGATCTCACGGAGGTCGTCCGGCCAGTCTGCGCGGCGATCCGCGCCATCCCCCCGCGGCTGGCCGGGTGGTGGCTCGCCGAGCGCCAGAATGGCTGCGACAGGTGCGAAGAGGTCGCGCCCGTGAAAGCTGGCAGAGAGCCGCTCAGGCCTCCAGTCGATATCCCAACTGCATGTCTTTGCGGCACGGCGCTGAACCAACTCAAACAAGCCGTTGCCGGGACCGGCGTACCACCGGCCGTCGGCCTCACGCACAACGGCCGGGCACGTCCCGCCGACGTCGGGATCGACGAGGCAGAGAAAGACGGTTCCCACCGGAAACCATGAGGCATAGACCGCCAGGAGGTACGCGGACGCCTTGGGATTGCCCACCGGCGCATCCGCGAAGAGGTCGATAGCGGGAACGCCCGGCGCCATCTGGTGCAGCACCGCCTGTACCTGACCCGTATAGGGGCCGTGCAATCCGAAATCCGTGAACAGCACAATCATGTTGTCAGCTTGCGCTCGTGGCCCGCACGCCGCGACGTTGCGGTGCGAACCCTGTTGGACCTCAACGGCCGAGATTGTCGACGGTTCGGCTTACGATCTTCGCCCGATCGGGAGTAGAATGAGCCGACGCCCGCGGGCGCTCGTGCCCACAGGCGGGTCCGGCCGGACATCGTCGCGCAACTCTCCGTCACGCTGTTGGCCAAAAGCTGGGAATTGCCCAGTGATCCACACGACGAATCTATGACCGAACCCGAGCGTTTGGAAGCCGTTTCTGGACGCTACTGGCACCGGCTCGAAGCACCTCACTGCTGCGTGTTGAAGCGAGAGTTGGGAGGAGGTCCCGATGAATATTGACAGCACCACATTTGGCACGATTACGATCGACGGAAAAACCTATGAGCACGACGTGGTCGTTCGGCTTTCCGGCGAAGTTGTGAAGCGGAAAAAGAAGCTATCAAACAAGCTCTATGGTAGTTCGCACGTGCTTTCAGAAGACGAGGCAAGATTCCTCTTCGAGAAGGGATGCGACCAGGTCGTCATTGGCTCAGGTCAGTATGGCAACGTGCACCTGTCACCGGAAGCTGAAGCCTATTTCGAACGGAAGGGCTGCAAGGTCCTGTTGAAGCCCACACCCGAGGCAATCCGGATGTTCAACCGGTCGCGCGCAAGGAGGATCGGGCTCTTTCACGTGACCTGTTGACGTTTGCGAACACGGTCCGTGTCGACGAAACGGAGGGACCCAATGATTCACGCCACGTGCGATGCAGCTGATAACATCGTTTGCCTGGAGTTCGATGCCACGCCTCCGTTTCCTCATCCTAAGGCCCGAGGCAGCCGGCATCTCGAGGGATGAGGCCGGCCATTCAAATCTCATCCCTCAGGAGCCGGTCCAGTCGCGCGGCGTCGGGATCTGACCAGTTGAAAAGGAGATCATTATGTCAGCCAAGGAAGTCAAATTCGGCGTCGATGCACGCGACCGCATGCTCCGCGGTGTCGACATCCTCCACAATGCGGTGAAAGTGACGCTCGGTCCCAAGGGCCGCAACGTCGTGCTCGAGAAGTCGTTCGGCGCTCCCCGCATCACCAAGGACGGCGTCACGGTCGCCAAGGAGATCGAGCTCGACGACAAGTTCGAGAACATGGGCGCGCAGATGGTGCGCGAAGTCGCCTCCAAGTCGGCGGACGCGGCCGGCGACGGCACCACCACCGCGACCGTGCTCGCGGCTGCGATCGTCCGCGAAGGCGCCAAGTCGGTTGCCGCCGGCATGAACCCGATGGATCTGAAACGCGGTATCGATCTCGCAGTGGAGGCCGTGGTCGCCGACCTCGTCAAGAACTCCAAGAAGGTCACTTCAAATGAGGAAATCGCCCAGGTCGGCACTATCTCCGCCAACGGCGATGCCGAGATCGGCAAGTTCATCGCCGACGCCATGAAGAAGGTCGGCAACGAGGGCGTCATCACGGTTGAGGAAGCCAAGTCGCTGGAGACCGAACTCGAAGTCGTCGAAGGTATGCAGTTCGACCGCGGCTACATTTCGCCCTACTTCGTCACGAACGCCGAGAAGATGCGCGTTGAAATGGAAGATGGCTACGTTCTGATCAACGAGAAGAAGTTATCTCAGTTGAATGAATTGCTTCCCTTGTTGGAAGCCGTGGTGCAGAGCGGCAAGCCGCTGGTGATTATCGCTGAAGACGTCGAAGGAGAGGCTTTGGCCACGCTTGTGGTGAACCGTCTGCGCGGTGGCCTGAAGGTCGCGGCCGTCAAGGCTCCGGGCTTCGGCGATCGCCGCAAGGCCATGCTCCAGGACATCGCGATCCTGACCGGCGGCCAGGCCATCTCGGAAGACCTCGGCATCAAGCTCGAGAACGTCACGCTGCAGATGCTCGGCCGCGCCAAAAAGGTTATGATCGACAAGGAGAACACCACGATCGTCAGCGGCGCCGGTAAGAAGGCCGACATCGAGGCCCGCGTCGCTCAGATCAAGGCGCAGATCGAGGAGACCACCTCGGACTACGACCGTGAGAAACTGCAGGAGCGTCTCGCCAAGCTAGCGGGCGGCGTCGCGGTGATCCGCGTCGGCGGCGCGACCGAAGTCGAGGTGAGGGAGCGCAAAGATCGCGTGGATGACGCGATGCACGCGACCCGTGCGGCGGTCGAGGAAGGTATCGTACCAGGCGGCGGCGTCGCGCTGCTGCGCGCTTCCGAGCACCTCAAGGGCATTCGCACCAAAAACGACGACCAGAGGACCGGCGTCGAGATTGTGCGCAAGGCGTTGTCCTACCCGGCACGCCAGATCGCGATTAACGCCGGTGAGGACGGTTCCGTTATCATCGGCAAGATCCTCGAAAAGGACCAATACTCCTACGGCTTCGACTCGCAGACCGGCGAGTACGGCAACCTGATCTCGAAGGGCATCATCGATCCCACCAAGGTGGTTCGGGTGGCGATCCAGAACGCGTCCTCGGTGGCGGCTCTTCTGATCACCACCGAAGCCATGGTGGCCGAAGTGCCGAAGAAGAACGCGGGTGGCGGCGGCATGCCTCCGAGTGCGGGCGGGATGGGTGGCATGGGCGGTATGGACTTCTAACTCCGAATATTCAGAGCTCAACCATAAAGGCCCGGCAGCGATGCCGGGCCTTTGAGTTCGGCGGGTTTGTGCCACCTCCGGGTTACGCCGCGATTGTCGATACGACCAAGTTGCACGTAATTTGCTGGAGCTAGCTCAAGCTTGCTCATGATGGATTGGAGCGAGACCTGAAATTTTTCAAATGGTTAGTGAGCCGCGTGTGCATGACGTGTGCACCGGGAGATCAAGAAAAATCAAATCTGAACAGTCGTTCGAGGCGTGACGCGGACGTCGGCTCGACGCGATCGGATTGATGAGAGCAGGGCAGCTACCGACGACCGAGAAGCTGGCGTCGTTCCGTCGGCATTAGCGAACCGACCTGCCTTCGTGTCGCCATTGGGGAGGAGGCTGCCGTTCAAACGTAACGGTGAGGAATGTTGATGCCGGGATGAATTGCTCACGCGCTATCGATTCTGCGATTTTGTTTACCGCCTACGAGCCGCGTACTTGCGCGCGCAAGCAACTTGCGAGAATGCTGGCGAGCATCGATTTCGAGGCCGACGGTTCGACCAAATGTCAACAAGGTGGAGAAGCAAGGTCATCTCGCGGATTGAACTTCAATCGCGGGTACTGCACCGGCAATTTTGGCAGCTTTCTTGTCGGCCACATCCTCGCGTACGAAGCCATTGCCGTCGACTTCAATCGGGCGGAACCGGAAAGGCGCTTCAGTAGAAAATTTCCAGGGCATGTGAGGCGGTTCACATCGCGACGCTGCGGTCAGCACTATCAGATCACTGCAAAACTTCTTCGGGGACAGCTCCAACCGAACGGAGATTTCGCATGAAGGGTCTGATGGTAGCGGTCATCACCGCTTTTGCACTTCTTACCGCGGTGCTCGGCTTCCCGCGATCACACTCGGTCTCGGCCGTCGGGCGTGCCGACTTGGCAAGCAGTGCGACATTGCAAGAACTGCAAGGCGCCCGCGGCGCAGCCAAGTTGCCGGCCGAGGACTTCGACGACCGGTCCCTGGTCTTTCCGAGAGAGACGACGCGGTAGACAACCACCTGTCGGGCGAAGCGACCCGCAGCCAGGATCAACGCTGAGGGCGCGCTTCAGATTGAAACCTGGTCGGGCGACGAACGCTACGGGCCCAAGAAGGCGGCTGGAGGTGAGTCGTGGCTTCGGAGGAGACCAAGCGATTCCAATTCACCTCGATGAAGGTCGGCCTCCAGGATAGCCGAGAGAAGCGTCAGCACGACCGCGACGAAAATGAGCGATGGTGACGTTTCACGGGGCACGTCGGCATCGTGTGGCGAAATCGAATTGCGAAGTGACCGCCACAGCGAAATGAAATGCAGATACGCTTTGGGTCGTATTTGCATGCCGTCATCCTTGACGCTTCATGTTCAGCATAGGAGCCGGTGACCCTCAGTTCAAGCCAACAAGACGCCATTGCGGCATTGCGTAGCGGGGGCGTTCCGATCCCGCGGCGCAGCATGGAAACCGAACAACGGCTCCAGTCGTTGACCCTGGTCAAGCGCGTGCAAGCTATCCTGCAAGGTAACGGCAACGTGCTGGAGCCGACCCGCGAGCCGCCGATGAACTGGCTCTCAAATCTGTACGTCGTTGCCGCCTTGTGGGCATTTGATTTAACGCCGGCGCAAGGTCAACTCGCGGGTCACGGCGGCCCCGTCCGCGCGATTGCAATCTCGAGTGACGGCAACGGTGCTCTGTCAGGCAGTTTCGACACATCCGCCATTCGATGGTCACTCAAGACCGAATCCGCAGAGCAAGTCCTTCGTTTTCACTCCGATGCAGTGAATGCAGTCGTGTTCCTGAAGGACGGACGAATGGCGACAGCCGGAGCCGACGCGCGGATCGCGATCTGGACACCCGGCCGGGAGCAGCCGGATCAGGTCTTCGAGGGCCATCTCGCGCCAATCGTTTCGCTCGTCGTCTCGCCGGACGGAACGAAGCTCGCCACGGCGTCGTGGGACCATACGGTTGGCGTCTGGTCACTCGTCGGTGGCGCGTCGCAGATACTGAAAGGGCACACCCAGAACGTAAACGGAGTTGCCTTTTCTGCGGACGGACAATCGCTGGTCAGCGTCGGTTACGATCGCGAGTTGAGGATCTGGCCGATGGCGGCGGCAACGCCGGATGTCGTCCTGTTTCCGTCGCCTCTCAACGCTGTGGCGGTCGCGCCCGACGACGAGATCATAACGGGCGGAGGCGACGGAAAGGTACGATTTCTGACGTCGAGCAGACATGAGACCGGCGAGATCCTAGCCGGGTCGACCCCGATCGTCGCGTTGGCGATGTCCACGGACGGCACGTTGATCGCGGCAACGGAAATTGGCGGAGGAGTTTCCGTCATCGACCGGAAGGCGCGGAGCATCGTGCAAGCGCTGGCCACTCAGGGCGCGCCGGTTTGGTCGGCGGCATTCCTGCCCGACAATGCAACGTTGCTGACGGGGGGCGCGGACGGCAGGATCCGGCGCTGGAACGCACGAACGGGCGATCCAATCGGGTCGTCGCTGCGGGCTGCGCAAAGCGATCCCCTGGCGGCCTATGCGGGAGATCGTGGCGCCGAGGTGTTCAGGGCGTGTGTCGCGTGTCACACACTGTCCGCGGAGGAGCCGCAGCGCGCCGGCCCTACGCTCGATGGCCTGTACGGTCGCAGGATTGCGTCGTTGCCGGGATATCGCTTCTCCGACGCGCTGACGAAAATGGATATCGTCTGGACCCCCGAAACGCTGGCAAGACTGTTCGAGCTCGGCCCGAATACCTTTACGCCGGGCACAAAAATGCCGGAGCAGCGGATCGGCTCGGTCGAGGACCGCAAGGCGCTCACGGATTTCCTGGGGCGTGCGACGTTGGGGCGACGGTAGCGGCCCGTTACACAGCTTTATGCAGTTAGAAGCCGGGCCATTTCTCTACCGGAAGGTTCGTTGGGTTTGGATACCCCTTGATCAATCGGACAACGTCGACGTTTGGATGTTCCTTCAGGGCCTCGGAGACGCAATTGTTGACATATTTCCGGCGCGCCAGCCATTTGACCTTCCTGCCCTTCGCCTCCGCCTTGCAGGCAACGATCGCCTGTTTCAAGGCGACCTTGTCGGCGTTCGACAGGCGCGCGGCTTCGACGGCCGCCGGGATCATCGCTGCACCAAGGGCAACTCCAACGGCAATGAATGCAAAATGAGCTTTGGTGAGATGAGACATGGTGCGCCTTCCCAAGTGCTGCTCCCAATTGGTTCTAACTCTTGGTTTCCCGTTCGCGCAGATAATCATCGGTCGTGCGAGGCGCCGCGCGCTGTGGCACGCCGGCAAACGGGTCGAACTGCTGCTCGCTCATGGTGATCACGCGGCAATCCGCGCACATTCTTACCGTATCGAGCCGCTTGTCGCCGGCGGGATACATCCAGTGCCGGCCCTCGAGTTTCGCTGCGATCTTCTCAATCGTGCTCTTCACGCCAAACGGTTTGTTGCAGCGGATGCAAAGCGCCGGCTCTTCCTCCTTGATGATCGTTGCCGGGGCCCTGGCGGCCCGGAAGTCGATCTGCGGCTTGAGCGTGATCACCTTTTCCGGGCATGTGCTCTGGCACAGACCGCACTGCACGCAGGCATCTTCGACGAATTTGAGCACCGGGCGTTCGGGATCGTCGCGCAGCGCACCGGTCGGGCAGGCCGATACACACGACAGACATAAGGTGCATCCCTCCACATTGACGCTGATCGCGCCAAGCGGTGCGCCTTCAGGCAGCGCGATGACGTCGGCCGGCGAGGGAGCGAGGCGGTGCAACTCGTGAAGCGCGAGGCGGAGCAATTCGCGCCGTTTGCCGACGGACCGGAAGGTCGCTGGGTGCTGGACGGTCGGCGCTGGCTCGATTGACCAGAGCGTCTTGCCGAGTGCGTCCGGATCGTCGGTTTCGATGGCTTCGACCCTGCGTCCTTCGAACCCAAGCCCGGAGATAATCGCATGAGCCATCGCGATCGTCTTGAAGAGGCCGGCGACGTCATGCCGCGGCTTTGCGCGCAGGAGAAAGCGTATCCCAGCCGCACCGTAGGCGAAGGAAGCGACGGCGGCCTCCAGTCCAACCTGCGTCACCTCGTTCACCGCGAGCGGCAGCACGCTGGCCGGAAGCCCGTCGCCATGGCGGGCGAGCGCATCGATCAACGCGCTGCCGTGCTGGCCATCGTGGAACAGGACGACGGCATGGGCGCCCCCGGCCGCGTGATAGGACGAAAGCATCGCGCGCAATTTGTGCAAGAGCGCGTCGGCCGGCGGCAGGGTATAGGTTGCCGCACCGGTCGGACAGGCCGCAGCGCATTGGCCGCATCCGGCGCAGACCTCCGCATTGATCCTGACGTGATCGCCATCCGGCGTGATCGCCCCGGTCGGGCAAAGATCGAGGCAGCGATGACAACCGGTCAGCTTCGACCGCGAATGCACGCAGAGGTCTGCTGTGAAATTGACGTATTGCGGCTTGTCGAAGCTGCCGACGAGATCGCGAGCCTTGAGGACCGCGCGCAGCATCGCGGGCGGATCGCCCGGGTCGGCGCGGAGATAACCTTCGCGCAAATCATGCGCGAGAAAAAGCGGCGTCCCGCCGGAAAGATCCAGGATGAGGTCGCAGCGCGACGTCAGGCCGTTGCGTGAAGCCTCGAACAGCAGCGTGTCGCGCGAGGATGCGCGAGGCGTGGCATAGTCGTCGATCACAAGCTCGAAGGCGCCCAAATGTCCCTTGGCGTTGCGAATCGTCCCCCTGACGATCGGGAACGACGTTGTCGCCGGCGGTGCAATCTGCGCTTGCCCCGTGATCATGACCGTCACGTCGAGGTGATCTGCAAGCAGCTGGCCCGCTTCAACCGCGACGTCGTCGCGGCCATAGATCAGGATCACGCCGTCGCTCGACAGGGTGACAAACGGGTAGGCTGGCACGGGCTCGGACGCGGCGGCGAGCAGGCCTGCCATTTTCGGCCCCGCCTGTCGTCCTTCCAGGGACCACCCTGCGGTCTCTCGAATGTTGACGAACTCTGTTGTTTCCGAGCGGCCCTCCATCGCATCGGCAAACAACGGCGCCTCCTGGGTGCAGCCGACGATCATGGGGCCCGCAACTT
Source organism: Bradyrhizobium sp. Pha-3 (assembly GCF_042258615.1). Taxonomy (GTDB): domain Bacteria; phylum Pseudomonadota; class Alphaproteobacteria; order Rhizobiales; family Xanthobacteraceae; genus Bradyrhizobium. Next base: position 3,340,201 of record NZ_CP170152.1, read on the forward strand.
TCGCTGCAGCGCGAAACCGATCCAGCTCGGCTCGGCACAGGTGTCGGAATTCGGCGATCGAGCTGCTGCGGCAGCCTCGCTTGATCGTTGCGGTGTCGAGACGCATCGTGTCTTCGCACGAGCAGATCAGGATCGTCTTCGGCGAATCCGGCATGTGCAGCTATTCACCTCCCGAAGCGGTCGGGCAACGAGGGGGGCGGACTCGCGCCGTCCCCTTTGGTCGGATAAGCTATTATCACATGGGAAGAAATGGAAGCTGGAGGTCCGTCTGTCGCCGACCGTCCGCATACGCTCATCGATCGCGGAGCCCGTTGAGCTGCCTCCGCCGTTCAGGCTCGTGAGGCTGCGCGAGAGGCGCGACGCCTTCGCCCATGCGATCGATATCGCGGAGGAGAGTGGGGCAGGTACGCTGACTTATGTGGGGCGGTTCGATCTTGCCGAGTTCGCGGTCGTGCTCGAACCCCGCGAGCCCTTGTGCACCGCGCGCCGCGCCTTCTATGCCGCCATGGTGGCATTGACCGATGCCTTGCGCGCCTATGCACCCCCGAACAAGGAGGTCGCCATCGACTGGCCGGATGCGGTCCGTGTCGACGGCGGGCTCGTCGGTGGCGGCCGGCTTGGCTGGCCATCGTCCGCGCAGGAGGATGAGCCGCCGCGCTGGTTGGTGTTCGGTGCCATGATCCGGACGGTTGCGATGACAAATGCGGAGGCGGGCGTCCATTCACTTGCTTCGGCGCTCGATCAGGAGGGCTTTGGCGAGGCCGGCGCGGTTCAAATCACGGAAAGCTTTGCCCGGCACCTGATGCTCGCGACCGAAACCTGGCAAGTCGACGGTTTTGACGCCATCGCACGCGAGTTCCTGAGCCGGCTGACGGACGTACCGCAGACCTCTCGCGCGATCGCTGACAACGGCGATCTTCTGGTGCGCCGTGTTGGAGCAACTGGGACCGAGCGGCGCGATTTGAGGAAATGCCTGCTATCGTCCTCGTGGCTCGATCCGAAGCTCGGAGGGCCACGCCTGTGAAGCTCTTGCGCACCATTGCGCTCGATCCGTCCGACACGTTCGTATTCGACGTGTCCGCGGAGCCCGGCGAATGGGCGGTGTCGGGCGCGTTCCGCTTCCTGGATCTGGATTTGGCGCAACTGGACGGTAAGGACCGTTCTGCGTTCCGCGGCGGTTTTCTCGGAGTGCAATCCTGGGGTTGGTCGACGCTGGCGCAGATCGTTCCCGCGACCGCGGACGATCGCCGCGCGCTGGTGGAGCTCCTGGCGCAGCGGCTGGTCGAACGGTTCGGTGCGCCGGATCTTGCAACCGCGCGGGTGGCGGCGGAAGAGGAAGCTTCCTTTGCGCAATCGCTCTGCACCCATCCGATTGGTACGCTGATTGCCGTCCATCGCTCGGTGCGCGATGGCGAGGTTCGCGAGTCCTTCCGAAGCTTGCGGCTGCGCGAGGGGCAAGGGCACGGCAAGGCGTTCTCGTTCATGGAAGTGGAGGATGACGCCGAACCCGGCGGCGATCTCAGTCTTGCCGACATGAGCAAGGAGCCGGGGCGATGAAGGATTTCTGGATCGCCTGCGGCCACCACCTGCTCGATCGCAACGCGAGCGGAGGGCTCGTTGTCACGGATGAATACCTGAAAGCCTATTTCGCGCGCCCCGAGCTGATGCCGCCGGATGACGCGTGCGCGGTCGAGCGTCGCTTGCACCGGCAATTGCTCGCCGACCCGCGCCTCCCGGTCGGGGACAAGGAGGTGGCCGCGATCGACGATGCAGACGCGCGGGAAAACTGGCAATTCGTGCTGGCATTTCGTGACCTCCTGCTGCGCCATCCGACGCTGGAGGCCGCCTATCTCGCGACGGTTCGTTCAGGCTCGGCCATTCTGCCGCCGCTGTTCATGAACCAGCTGGTGCATGTGATCCTGCGCAATGCGCTTGATCGCTGCGAGGATACGTTTCAGCTGCGCGCAGCCGAGTTGTTCTTTCGGCCGCAACGAATCCTGCCGCACGAGCATTTGCTGCTCCTGGGAGACGAGGAAATCATTGGCGGGGGTAGCCCGACGCCGGTGCTGTCGTTAATGTCCATGCTGGGCGCGACGAGCGATACCCAATTCGACGTTCTCAGCCAGGAAAACGCCGACAGCTATTGGCAGCGCAATGACCAGTTCGATATGGCGCTTGATCTGACCGGCGGAGGGCGGGGGCGCGCCGCGTTGGCAGACGCAATGCGGCGCTGGATCTCGCATCTGCTCGGGATCGATGTGACGATCGAGCCGTTGACCGAAGTGCGCAACGCAGCACTCACCTGGTATGTGGGCCTGGATTCCGAGGCGACCCGCATCGGCGACCGGCTTTGGCAGGGCGAATCCCTCGACGACCGCACCGCGGGGCGCGTGCTGGCGCTGTTTCGGCTGAGCTTTGCGGATCCCGGCCTGGTCGTCGACACTGCGGGGCGCATGCCGGCCTATCTGATCCTTGCAATGACGTCCGATCAGGTCGTCCGGATGAAACCGCAGAACTTGCTGACGGGACTGCCAATCAAGCATCTGGAGGCTGCGACATGAGCCCTGTCGCAGAGCCGCTGGTCCGTCTCCCCGTCGGCGTTGTGGTCGAGCGCCGCAGAGCGGATTCTCCGTGGATCGACGTCGTCTGGCGCGGCATCGGCGTGCTGCCGGACGAGCCGGAGGTGACGCCGTGGACGGTGATCCGCGAGCAGGAGGGAGTGACGCTGTTTTACGCCGGCAGCGCGACAGTCGATCTCTACCGCTCGGAAACCGAGCGCTACCGCGACAATCTCACCTCTGGTGCGCCCAGCATCTGGATCGTGTTGAGCCCTGCCGAGGGAGCCTCGCCCTACCTCCTTTCCGCGGTCACGGCGGATCCCGCCGAAGGGGAGGCGTTCACGGGGGCCGGTGTCAATCTCGTCGAAGCGGTACCGATGCCCGAGGTGCTGCGCCGGGCGATTGAAGATTTCATCGCCAAGCACTACGTCGAGAATGAGTTCTTCAAGCGCGAGCGGAGCCGCGCCGATCCGGAGGCGCTGGCGCAACGGCGCCATGAAGGTGGGCACGAATGAGCGAAGGCGACTTTCTGGCGCGCTGGTCGCGACGCAAGCAGGCTGCGAGGGACGGCCACGCCGAACCAAGACCCGAACAACCCGCCGAGGCGAATGGTTCGGCGATGGCTGCCCCTGACACGGTGGAGCCCTGTCCCACCGAGTTCGACTTGTCGAGTCTGCCGCCCATCGAATCGATTGATGCCGCGACCGACCTCTCGCCTTTCCTTCGCGAGGGCATTCCGCGGGAATTGAGCCATGCGGCGCTTCGTCGGGCCTGGAGCGCCGATCCTGCCATTCGCGATTTCATCGGGTTGGCGGAAAACGCCTGGGACTTCAACGACCCGTCGGCCATGCCCGGTTTCGGTCCACTGGACTATTCGTCCGAGCAGGTTGACGAACTCGTCCGCCGCGTTGTCGGGGACCTCGTGCAGGCTGCCGAGAACGCGACCAACGCGATCGAAGAGACTGTCGAAGACGCCATGCGACCGACTGCTGCTGCCGTCGACGATTCGGCGCAAGCACCAAATCCGGCGAGGGCGTGTGCGGATCTCCCGCTGTCCGACAAGTCCGCAAGCGCGGGACCTCCGTCAAACTCTGCTGCACCGCAACTGCAGGGCGCGAGCGAAGAGTCTGCCGTTCGGCGCCGCGCACATGGCGGCGCGCTGCCCCGATAGGGTGCGACCAAATGCTATAGTCATAGGCTATGCCGATCGATTGACCGCCCTCCGCCACCCGACTAGTCTTTGTTAAGCAAACGCAATCAAGCGCTTGGCCCCAGGATGGGAGGGCGGTGTGCGCGATGCGGGCCTTGAACGTGCCATCGATGCTGCCGGGGGTGTAGCCCAACTAGCCCGGAAAATCGGTATTGCCCAGCCCTCGGTCTCGAACTGGAATCAGGTGCCGGCGCGACGCGTGATTGCGGTCGAAATCGCGACAGGCGTCTCGCGAGAAATTCTTCGTCCCGATCTCTATGGCGAGCTTGCGGTATCGGACCTGCTTGATCCGATCGAAGTCGGACGTATGCAGGAATACGCACTGCTTGCGACCCTGCTCTCGGCGGCGCCGTCGCAAGCCTTGCTTGAGCAGATCGCACAACTGAGCGGCGATGTGACGCCGCTTGGGCGCGCCCACGCCGCACTTGCGGAGGCCGCTTCGATCGCGGTCGCGACCGAGGTCGAACGCGAATATTTTGACCTGTTCGTCGGCGTTGGGCGCGGCGAGCTACTGCCCTACGCGTCCTACTATTTGACCGGCTTCCTCAACGAGCGCCCGTTGTCGCGACTTCGCGACGATCTGGCCGCGCTTGGCATCGAGCGGGTGGAGAGCAATCCAGAACCAGAGGACCATGCGGCGACGCTATGCGAAATCATGGCGGGCCTTGTGGCTGGTCGTTTCCCGGTGTCGCTCGCAGCACAGCGCGTCTTCTTCGAGAAGCATGTGTCCCGCTGGATCGGAGGTTTGTTCGCTGACATGGCGAAGGCCGAAAGCGCCAAGTTCTATCGCGCGGTCGGGATGCTGGGATGCGTGTTTTTGGAGATTGAGACAGAGGCCTTCAAGTTCGCCAATTGACCAGTTGCCCGGTCCAGGAGAGGTGCAATGAGCGACGAGAAGAAAATGACGGCAAGCCGCCGCGACTTCCTTCGCAAGGTCGGACTCGGCACGGTCGGCGCCGGCGCTACGCTGGCAACCCCCTTGATCGCGCCGGCGCAAGCCGACAGCGAGACCGAGGTTGAGAAGCGCAAGGCCCGCTACAGGGAAACCGACCACGTGAAGGCGTACTATCGCGTCAATCGCTATCCGCGTTGAGGGAAGCGGCCATGCTGATCAGGAGAACACCGCGTTCCGATTCCGACCGACGTGGATCCGTCGCGGCCCTCCTGTCCGGGCAAACCGGCGGTCTCGACCGCCGCACGTTCCTACGCCGGTCCGGCCTTGCCGGTGGGGCGTTTGCAGCGCTCAGCACGCTGCCTCTCGGCAGCGTTCGCAAGGCGGAAGCTGCCGCCGCGGGGCCGCTCACCGCGGGAGCGACTGTTCGCAAGAGCGTCTGCACGCATTGCTCGGTTGGATGCACCGTGACCGCGGAAGTGCTGAACGGCGTATGGATTGGCCAGGAGCCGACCTGGGATTCCCCTATCAATCGCGGATCGCACTGTGCCAAGGGCGCCTCCGTGCGCGAGCTCGTGCACAGCGAGCGGCGGCTACGCTACCCGATGAAGCTCGTGGGCGGGCAGTGGACCCGGGTCTCCTGGGAGACCGCGATCAACGAGATCGGCGACAAGCTGCTGGAGGTCCGCGAGAAGTCGGGTCCCGATTCCGTCTATTGGCTCGGGTCGGCTAAGATGACCAACGAAGGTTCCTACCTATTCCGCAAGCTTGGCGCGTTCTGGGGCACCAACAACACCGACCATCAGGCGCGTATCTGCCATTCGACGACCGTCACCGGCGTGGCCAACACCTGGGGCTACGGCGCGATGACCAACAGCTTCAACGACATCCGCAACGCCAAGACCCAGATGATCATGGGCGGCAATCCGGCCGAGGCGCATCCGGTGTCGTTGCAGCACCTGCTGGAGGGTAAGGAACTTCAGAAGGCCAACTTCATCGTCATCGACCCGCGTCTGACGCGAACCGCGGCGCACGCGACTGAGTATGTCCGCATGCGTCCAGGCACCGACATTCCGGTGCTCTACGGTATGATGTGGCACATCCTGCAGAACGGTTGGGAGGACAAGGAATTCATCCGGCAGCGCGTCTATGGTTTCGACGATCTTCGCAAGGAGGTCGAAAAATGGAATCCGGAGGAGGTCGAGCGCGTTACCGGCATTCCCGGTGAGCAGCTCAAGCGTGTCGCGAAGATGTTCGCGACGGAAAAGCCGTCGACACTGATCTGGGCCATGGGTCAGACTCAGAAGACGGTCGGCACCGCCAATGTGCGGGCGAGCTGCATCCTGCTCCTGATGACCGGAAATGTCGGCGGACCGGGCATGGGCGCCAACATCTTCCGCGGCCATGACAATGTTCAGGGAGCAACCGACGTCGGGCTCGATATCGTCACGCTGCCGTTCTACTACGGGCTCGCCGAGGGCGCGTGGAAGCACTGGTCGCGCGTTTGGGAAGTCGACTATGATTTCCTGAAGTCGCGCTTCGACTCCAAGCAGATCATGGAAGCGCCCGGCATCCCGCTAACCCGCTGGTTCGAGGCGGTGACGCTGCCGAAAGACCAGGTCGCCCAGAAAGACAATGTGCGGGCGGTGTTCGTGCAGGGACACGCCAGCAACAGCATCACCCGCATTCCGGAATCCCTGAAGGGTCTGAAGGCGCTCGACCTGCTTGTCATCGCCGACCCGCATCCGACCACCTGGACCTCGCTCGCCGTGGAGGCCGGGCGCAAGGACGGTCTCTACATTCTCCCGGTCGCCACACAATTCGAGTGCAAGGGGTCTCGTGTCGCCTCGAACCGCTCGCTGCAGTGGGGCGAGCAGATCGTGAAGCCGATCTTCGAATCCAAGGACGACCTCGAGATCACCTATCTGCTGGCAAAGAGGTTCGGCTTTGCCGACAAGATGTTCAAGAACATCAAGGTCGAGAACAATTTGCCCGAGGCCGAGGACATCCTGCGCGAAATGAATCGCGGCAGCTGGTCGACCGGCTATTGCGGGCAATCGCCCGAGCGTCTCAAGGCGCATATGAAGAACCAGGCGAAGTTCGACATGCTGACGATGCGGGCTCCGAAGGACGATCCGGAAGTCGGCGGCGACTATTACGGTCTGCCCTGGCCGTGCTGGGGCTCGCCGGAGGTCAGGCATCCGGGCACGCCGCTGCTCTACAACACAAATCTCGGCGTGATGGACGGTGGCGGCACGTTCCGGCCGCGCTTTGGCATCGAACGCGAGGAGAAGCTAGCCGACGGCACGACGCGGAAGGTCAGCCTGCTCGCCGACGGGTCCTATTCGAAGGATTCGGAAATCAAGGACGGCTATCCAGAATTCACGCTGGCGAGCCTGAAGAAGCTCGGCTGGGACAAGGATCTGACGGAAGCGGAGATGGCGGCGATCAACAGGATCAATCCGGCCACTCCAGACGCGGTGTCGTGGTCGCTCGACCTTTCGGGCGGCATTCAGCGCGTCGCGCTGATGCACGGCTGCGTGCCCTATGGCAACGGCAAGGCGCGCATGAACGCGTTCGGCTTGCCGGATCCCATTCCGGTTCACCGCGAGCCAATCTACACGCCGCGCGTCGATCTGGTCGCCAAATATCCGACGCTTCCCGATGCCAAGCAGTTCCGCATGCCCAATATCGGGTTCTCCGTGCAGAAGGCCGCGGTGGAGAAGGGGATTGCCAAGCAATTCCCGCTCATCCTCTCCTCGGGCCGCCTGGTCGAATACGAGGGCGGCGGCGAAGAGACGCGAACCAATCCGTGGCTCGCCGAACTCCAGCAGGACATGTTCATCGAGATCAGCCCCGCCGATGCCGCCGATCGCGGCATCAAGGATGGCGGCTGGGTCTGGGTGAGCGGTGCTGAAAACAACTCGCGTGCCAGAATGAAGGCGCTGGTGACCGAACGGGTCGGCAAGGGCGTTGCCTGGATGCCTTTCCATTTCGGCGGCTGGCTCGCGGGCAAGGACCTTCGCGGCAATTACCCGAAGGGGACCGACCCGATCGTGCTTGGCGAAAGCGCCAATACGATCACGACCTATGGCTATGATCCTGCAACCAACATGCAGGAGACCAAAGTCACCCTCTGCCAGATCGTCGCAGCCTAGAGGAGCAACGCACATGGCTCGGATGAAATTCCTCTGCGACGCCGACCGCTGTATCGAGTGCAATGCCTGCGTCACGGCCTGCAAGAATGAGCATGAGGTGCCCTGGGGCATCAACCGGCGCCGCGTCGTCACAATCAACGACGGTAAGCCCGGAGAGCGATCGATCTCGATGGCTTGCATGCACTGCACCGATGCGCCCTGCGCGGCGGTCTGCCCCGTGAACTGCTTCTACACCACCGCCGATGGCGTGGTGCTTCATTCCAAGGATCTGTGCATCGGTTGCGGCTATTGCTTCTATGCGTGTCCGTTCGGCGCGCCGCAATATCCGAAGATCGGTAATTTCGGCTCCCGCGGCAAGATGGACAAGTGCACGTTCTGCGCCGGCGGACCCGAGGCCGACGGCAGCAAGGAGGAGTACGAGAAATACGGAGCCAATCGCCTCGCCGAGGGGAAATTGCCGCTCTGCGCCGAGATGTGCTCCACCAAATCGTTGCTCGCCGGTGATGGCGAGATCATCGCCCAGATCTACAAGGAACGTGTGATGAAGCGCGGTTACGGGTCAGGCGCCTGGGGCTGGAAGACCGCTTATCGCGAGACCATCGCGTCCTGAACGCGAGACTCGCGCAAATCTCGGGAGGACCTCATGGCGTCTCTTGCAAAATGCGTCCGTCTCGCCCTGGGCGCATGGGCGCTTTCGTTGATGATCAGCGCGTCGGTGCCGTCCATCGCCCAACAAGTCAACCCGACCGCCAGCGCGGTGAAGGAGCAACAGCTTCTGCAGGAGCTCAACCGGATTCAAGGACGCGTCAGCATTCCGGATCAGCGGTCGGGCGTGCTGGAGCAGCCGGCAGGGCGCGAGTGGCGGGAATTCCGCAACGTCACCCTGCGCTGGATCGGCGGAATTGCCATTCTCGGCACGCTTGCCGTGCTCGTCGTCTTTTATCTCGCCTGCGGCATGGTCCGTCTGCAGGGTGGGAGGGCGGGGCGCACGATCGTGCGCTTCAGCGCATTCGAGCGCTTCGTACACTGGATGACCGCGACCTGCTTCATCACTCTGGCGATCTCCGGACTGAACATCACCTTCGGCCGTCCGCTGCTATTGCCGTTGATTGGCCACGAGGCATTCTCCGAATGGTCGCAATGGGCGAAGTACGCGCATAACTATCTGAGCTTCCCGTTCACCATCGGAGTTGCGTTGATCTTCCTGATGTGGCTCGGCGGCAATATCCCGAACAAGGTCGATGTGGAGTGGATCAAGCGCGGCGGCGGCATCGTAGGTCACGACCATCCGCCGGCCTATCGTTTCAACGCCGGCCAAAAGGCGGTCTACTGGATCGTCGTGATCGGCGGCGCGGCCGTTGCAATCACCGGATATGAGCTGATGTTCCCGTTCTACCTGTCCGGCATCGAAGGAATGCAAATCGCCCAGGTCGTCCACTCGATCGTGGCGGTGCTGTTCGTCGCGGTGATGCTGGCCCACATCTACATCGGCACCATCGGTATGCAAGGCGCCTTCGAGGCGATGGGCAGCGGCATCGTGGACGTCAATTGGGCGAGAGAGCACCACAGCCTGTGGCTCGAGGAGGAGGATGCGCGCGCCGCGGCAGACGGGCGCTCGAAGCCGGCCGCCACAGCGGCGGAGTAACGCCGCCCCCGGGGGCGAGATCGCTAAAGTCGCACGGCCGTCGTTGCAAAGGCCTCTGCGACCGGCTCTTGCACGCGATCAAGGACCGCGGCGCCGACTCCCGCCACGGCGACGGCGGCCACACAGGCGAGCAGGAAGGCTCTCATGGCAATCCTCCCAAAGAAGTCGAGTGCAGCGGGAGATTACACAAAACGGATCGTCACGGACAGCGCCGTTCCCCCGCACCGTCGAACCGCGCCATGCCGATCGGCAAGAATCAATCTCGTTGGATTTCGATTGCTGGAGCTAGCTCAAACTTGCATATGATGGATTGGACAGAGAGTTCAAGTTTTCCAAGTGGTCAGAAGGCGGCGTGTGCACGATGTGTCCGCCGGGAGGTCCAGGAGAATCTCGCTACGGCCAACGTGAATGGGCTTTCCGAGGTGATCGGGGCGCTGATACGGTGTCGTTGCTGCCGGACGAGCTAGCGTGGACGCGCTGATTTCGCGCCCCACATGCAAAGGCTTGATGGTTCGAAGCCGAACTGTCGGGGCCTATGGGTTTCCTCATCCTCGATTTCGTCGACGCCGACGGAATACTCAAAAACCATGCCGTCCGGACCTTGGAAATACAGAAAGCGCGCGCCGGACGTCGGGTGACGACCGGGACCGAAGACGATCGGGACGCGCTGACCGGACAAATGGTAGTACGAGCGCAATACATCGTCGTTGCTCTCGACCTGATGGTTGATGTGCTGAACGCCTGGCCCCCGTCCTGGTGCCAGGGCCACGGTGTGGTGGATAGCATTGACCCGCATGAGTGCGATGTCGCCGATGCGGTCGCTGACCCGTGCGTTGCAGACTTGGGTCCAGAACCGCTCGTCCCGCAGCGGATCGGTGGTAAACAGACCTACATGGCTGAAGCCGGTAATTCCGGCATCGCGGGTGGCAAAATATCGCTTGCCGCTGCGCTCGGGCCGCACGACCAGTTCGATCTGGTTGCCGGTCGGATCCTTGAAGCCGATGAAGGCCTTGACCTTGCGGAGCACGCACTCGTCCGGCGTGCCGGCGCGGACGGCATGGCCGAGAGCGTCGAGCGTCGCGCCGGCGGCGTTGAGCTTGTCCTCATCGGTGACCTCGAAGGCGACCGTCTGGTCCCGCGGATCGCCTTCGAAATAGCAGAGCGTATGAGCGCGGTCGTCGGATCGCAAATAGAGCGCGGTCTTCGCCTGCTCGCCAATTTGCAGGCCGAGGCTCCTGGTCGCGAAACTCTGCGCATCCTCGAGGTTGGAGGCGCCCAGCCGTACATAAGCGAGATCTCGCAATTCAATCATCTGGCGCTCCGTCGTCTTCAGCGTTGATCAGTGGCGGCTGGCTGCAGTTCCGGGATGCCCTGGCATTGGCTGCCCCACTCGCAGAGCGAGTCAGGATGGGTGGAAAACTGCCGGGGGCGATGATCGGGTTCGACGTCGTTGAGGCCGTGGCTGTACGAGAAGACGTGTCCCTCGGGTCCCTCAAACCTCAGGAAGATCTGTCCCGACGCGGGCTCGCGTCCGGGACCGTGCAGGATCCTGATCTGACGCTCCTGCACGAAATAGTGGCTCTGCATGATCGCATCCAGGCTCTCGACGCCGTAGCTCACATAGAGAATTCCTGGGCGGTCGGATGGATAGAGCGCAATGCGGTGGTGCTTTTGGTCGATCCTCAGATATGTGATGTCGCCAGCCCAGTCACTGATGCGGGCGCCCAGGATTGAGGTCCAGAATCGCTGGTCATCCCGCAACTGCGAGCTGCGTAGCCCCACGCCCTGTAGTCCAGCGACGCCCGCGTCGCGGCTTGGAAAATAGCGTCGGCCGCTTTGCGCCGGCCGCAACACCAGGTCGATCTCGTTGCCACTAGCGTCTTGCGCGATGAGCGCGTCGCGCACAAACCGCTGTTTACATTCGTCCCGGCTGCTCCGGCGTACGCCGAAGCCATCCCCCTGTAGCGCATGTTCGACATGCTCGAGGGCGGCTTCGTCCGACACCTCAATCCCGACTGAGGACGCCATGGGCGCCGGCACCAGCGACAGCGTGTGATAGCGATCGTCCGAGCGGAACAGCAGCGCCTGTTGGTCCGGCACCGGCTGCAAGCCTAGAATATCGGTCGCGAAAGCAGCCGCCAAGAGAGGCTCACGGACGGCGAGTCTGACGTAGCAGAGCGCGATCACAGGGCCTTGGGGACCTCTGTCAGCTGAATTGCGTCCCGTCATGGCCGTTTTCTCGACTGCTTGGGGATCGAATCCTCGATGTGCTGCCGCACGATCTTGCGCCAGACCGCGAGCAGGCGCGAGAAATGCTCGGGATCGTTCTCGATCAACATTCGGACCGAGAAGCCGCGAACCACGCTGAGCGTGAGCGCGAGCACGTCCCTGGCGAGCTGTTCCGGGATTCCCGACGATATCAGCGTGTCGAGCCAGGTTGCCTCGATCGAGAAGCGGGTTTGCCGGGCAAACTGCTGGGTCTCTCGTTTGAGCCGCCGCGTGCTTTCGTCGCTCATGCCGATGGCGAGCTCGATGAAGAAGTAGTCGCCGAAGAAGAAGTCCTGGGCGTCCTTGATGATACTGTCGATCGGATCGCCGCCATCGTGTCGCGCCGATTGCGCACGGCGTGTGCTCTGGGTGAACGTGATCTCGTTGACGTAGGTCAATACGGCCACCACAAGCTCGTGCTTGCTCGGAAAATGGTGCATCAGCGCACCGCGCGAAACGCCTGCGAGGTCGGCGACCTCCACGGTTCGCAGGCCGCCGAAGCCATTCTGGCGGATCAGCTTGACGGCTGCGTCCATGAGCTGCTTGCGCGTGGTCTCGCTGCGCTCCGCCTGGGTTCGCCGCAGCGCGTATGTCGGCTCCGCCGTGCTGTCGCGGCGCGATCTCAGTTTCTGTCGGGTTGCGGGCGGCCGCGACGTGCCGGCGGCACGCCGGGTCCTGGGCTTGGGGTCGTCAGAATTCGACATAGACGCTGCCTGCTATCACCTTGACCGGAAAGCTCTTCAACGGAACCGTACACGGCATGCCGGTCGGCGCGCCGCTTGTGACGTCGAATGTACCAAAATGCCAGGGACATTCGACGATGTTTCCGGCCAGAATACCCTCTTCGGACAACGAAGCCTCGCCATGGGTGCACAGGTCCGCCGTCGCGTAGATCGTTCCTTCCACATTGTAGATGGCAAGATTGGTGCCGTCGGGCATCGCCGCGGGACGAATTTCACCTTCCGGAAAGTCCTGAACCGTGCCAACGAGGACACCATTGATCGTGGTCGTCATAGCATGGTGCTTCCGCCGTTGACGCTGATGACCTGTCCGGTGACGAACGAGGCCTCTTTCGACGCGAGATAACATACCATCGAGGCCACCTCGTCCATCTCGGCTGCGCGCCCCATCGGTACGACGTCAACGAAGCGTTGCAACGCCTTCGGCGCCCTGAGGGTGGCCTCCCGCACCTGGGGCGTGTCGACGATACAGGGAGCGACGACGTTCACGGTGATGCCGTCCTTGGCAAACTCGCGCGCCAATCCGGTCGCCATCGCATGCACGCCGCCCTTGGCGGCATTATAGGCCGCGTGATCCCAAAGTCCGTTGCGGACCGAATCGGCCCCGATGTTGACGATGCGTCCATAGCCCCGGGCTTTCATGACCGGAACGGCGTGCCAGGTGCACCACAGCGCAGTCCAGAGATTGCGATCGATCGTCGTCCGTAACGTGTCGGGCGTGTGGTCCAGAAACGGCTTGATGATCCCACCGCCGGCGTTGTTGACCAGAATGTCGAGACCCCCGAAATTATCCACCGCCGACTTGATCACGCCGCGTGCGACGTCTTCCCGGGACAGGTCGCCGGCTTTCATGATTGCCCGCCCGGCGCCGCTCGCGGCGATGTCATCCGCAACGGCGCCGAGGCGTCCCTCGTCGATATCCGAAAGCACGAGCTTGGCTCCGGCGTCGGCGAAATGGCGGGCGATGACTGCGCCAATGCCGCTGGCAGCGCCGGTCACCACGATTGATTGTCCTTCGAACCGTAAAGCCATGTAATTTTACCCGTCAGAGCACGATGCTGATGCGACCGCTCGGGCGCAGTCCGTCACCGGCGAGGAGGCAGCGCTTTTCCCGGATGCGGAGGCCCTCGCCGTCGACCGCCAGCCGATATCTGCTGGTTCCGAAGTAGAGATCGGTGACGCCATCCTTGGTCCGCAGGGTCTGGAAAACACAACTGACGTCAATCTCGTCCTCGCGTCTTGCCTGGATCCGGACGTTGCCAACGATGCGGCTTGTCTTCGAATGCGGAAACTCCGCGTGCGCCGTGCGTTTCATCAGCCGCTTGACCCGTTCGCCGAGCCGCAAGCGATCGTCCGCGATGTAGAACAGGTTGCTGTCCGACGAGGCATCGGCCGGCAGATCGGTGCAGGGCACTTCATATTTCGCATCGTCCGTGAACAGCGTGAGCCACTCCGGCAGACGCCATTGATCGAGCAACTCGGCCTCGTTGAACAGGAAGTCTTCCACTTCGGTTCGGGTCAGGGATTGCATGTTGTCCTCCTCAGGCCGCGACGCCTTTGATGCCGGATGCTGGGGCAGGGAACATCCGCTTGTTCCACTGAGTCCAGAATGCCCGCATCTGCAACTCGTCGTCGTGATGCGCCTTGTCCTTGCCCATTCCCTTCGAGATGTCGTTCCAGAGGGCTTCCTTGGAGTTCTCGAAGCCGCGCTGGCAATGTTCCAGCGCCTCGGCGTCGTCAGGTGTCGCGAAACCGCCAGGGCCCAAGAATTCCAGGAAGTTGTTGAGACGATACTTCCGCGCCCACGCCGATTCATCGTTTGGCGCAAGCGCCCAGGCGTTGATGACCATGTAGTCGGGGGCCACCGGGAAATAGGTGCGCACAGTCAGCGCCATGATGTCGTTGACGACAAGGTTCGGAAAAATGAACAGATTGCGGTTCTTGCGCGCGATCCGATCGGCGCGTTCCTGGCCGTGGCGCTTGACGAGGTTGTCGTAGAGTTGGTCGATCTCCGATTTGCCGGCTTCACCCCATCCGGGAATCCATTGCGCAACCGGGCGTCCCCACGGGGCGCCGTATTCGAGCACGGCGTGGCCGTTGCCGAGATCGTATCCGTAACCGCCACCGCCCATGCCGCCAGCAAGATTATCGGTCGAGCTCATCAGGATGTCGAAATACGTCGCATGGGTGGTTGCGGCATGATAGCCGTCGATACTGTTCTCGGTGAGCAGCTTCCAGTTCGCCCGGATCGAATATTCTTGGCTGCCGGCGACGATCGACATTCCCGCATCGGTCTGATCGCAGATGACGTCGAGGAATTCTTTGGCGCCGGCGAGATAGTCGACGAGCGGAACGATGTTGCTGTCGAACGAGATGAAGTTGAAGTCGCGATAGGTTTCGAACCGCGGCACCGGCTGCATGTTCGAGGTGTCGCGGCCTTTGAAGCCCTCGGGGTAGGAGGCTTCACCGGGCTGACTGCGCAGCTTGCCGTCTGCGCCGAACACCCAGCCGTGGTAGAAGCACTGGAACGACTTGGCGTTGCCCTTGCGCTCGCGGCACACCTGGGCGCCACGGTGTGGGCAAGTATTGAGCAGGGCGCGCAATTGGCCCTTGCTGTCCCGGGTAAACAAGACGCCGCGGCCCGCAACCTTGCGGGTGATGAAGTCACCCGGCTTCGGCAGTTCGGACGAATGCCCGAGGTAGAGCCACGAGCGGTCGAAGATCATTTCCTTTTCGGCCCTGAAGATCTCGGGGTCAACGAAGTTGCGTCGCGCCACCTTGAAAATGCGCTGTGCCGGATCGACGAGCAGTGCGGGCTGGTGTTGTGCGTTCATTGGGGTCCTCTTCCCTAGGCGGCGAGTGAGCGCTTCAGTTCGAATGCAGGATTTTCCAGGTCGCTTTTTCGAACGGGCTTGCGCGAGGCGACGAGGCGGCGCAGCACCGCCATGTCTCGCGCGGAATTGACGGTAATGCCGCCGATGACTTCGCCGTCGCGGACGCTGATGCTGACGAAGCGTCCAGCCGCAACGTCTCCCCTGACGATCTCGTCTCCGCCGGCCGGATTGCCGACCACCTGGATGTTGGCGTCGTACTGGTCGGACCAGAACCAGGGCGGGGCATCATAGGCGGTACTGACGCCAGCCATGGATTTTGCGGTGGCGATCGCCTGGTTCTGCGCGTTGGCCCAGTTCTCGACGCGCATCCAGCGGTCGTGACTTCGGCTCCACTGCTCGGCGACGTCACCAGCGGCAAAAATGCCATCGGCGGCGGTTGCGCCGGTCGACGTGACGCGGACGCCGCGTTCGGCATCGAGGCCCAATTGACGCGCAAGCTCGGTGACTGGTTCGACGCCGACGCCGACCAAAGCAAGATCGGCCGGAATGAAGCGACCGTCGCCGAGCTCCAATCCGCGAGATGTCGCCTGCCTGACTGAGCCGCCACAAATGATCTCGGCGTCTCGCGACGTATGCAGATGCTGAAGATATCGGCCAAGCGACGCGGAGCCGATTTGAGGCAGCAGCCGGTCGGCTTTCTCGACGATCGTGACGAGACAGCCGCGCCCGATCGCGGCCGACGCGACTTCGAGGCCGACGACCCCGCCGCCAACCAGCGCGACCCTGCGCCCGGGCTGCAGCTCCTCGCGCAGCGCGAGCGCGTCGCCCATGCCTCGCAGGTAGCGGACCGGGAGTGGAGCATTCTCGAGTTCAATCAAGCGCCGCACGCGGGTCCCGGTCGCGAGCAGCAGGCAGTCGAATGGCAATTCCTGCCCGTTCGCAAGGCCAACGATGCGTTTCTGCCCATCGGCTGCTACCACGCGCGACGACGTGCGCAGTGCGATATCGAGCTCATTCCACTCCCGGCTCTGCCGGATCAGTGTCGGATTGGGGTCCCGGTCGATCAAAATGGCTTTCGACAATTGCGGGCGTTCGTAGGGAAGGTGCTCTTCCTCGCCCACGAGGATGATCGACCCGCGATGGCCGGCCGCGCGCAATGCCTCGGCGGCCCGGGCGCCTGCCTGTCCGGCGCCAACGATCACGATGCGCGCTTGCTGCGGGCTCAACGTCATTCGCTCCCTTGGCGCGGCTTTTCCGTGCTGCGCCATCACGACGCTCCGAGGCGTCTTGACAGCGAGAATAAAAACAATCATTCCTGTTTGTAAAGTGATTTCTGCGGCGCGCGCGAACGCAGGCAGCGTTCACGCAAAGAAGCTCGCAATAAAGCGACAGGGAGAGCGCATTGGGCACGGTGATTGATATTCACACGCATATTGTGCCTCCGCGGCTGGCCGCGGACCCGAGGCGGGACGTGCGCTGGCCAAGCGTCAATCATTCGATGGGGGATCAGGCCGCGGTGATGATCGCCGGCAAGGTATTCCGAAAGATCGATACGAGATCGTGGGATGTCGAGCGACGCCTTGCAGACATGGCCGAGGATGGCACCGACATGCAGGTGCTCTCGCCGATGCCCGAACTGTTGTCGCACTGGCTGCCTGCTGACGATGCGGAATACCTCGCGGAGGTCATGAACGACCAGATCGCGGCCATGATCGCGTACGCGCCACGCAACTTCGCCGGCATCGGGATGGTGTGCATGCAGGATGTGGCGCGCGCCGTCCGGCAGCTCGAGAAGGTCAGGGCGTTCGGCCTGGCTGGGATCGAGATCGGTACGCACATCGACGGTGTGGCGCTTGGCAGCGAGCGCCTGTTTCCGGTGTACGAAGCGGCTCAATCGCTCGGCCTCGGCATCTTTGTGCATCCGCTGCATCCGGCCGGCATGGATCGCGTGGGCGGCAGCCCAGAGTTCGCTGCGACGGCGGTGTTTCCGCTCGAAACGGCGCTTGCTGCCGTGTCGCTGCTCGCGGCTGGCGTCCCCGAGATATTTCCGCGGCTACGGATCCTGCTCAGCCATGGCGGGGGAGCGCTGCCGTGGATTCTGCCGCGGATGGATTTTGGCTGGTCGCTCGGCGCGAAAGGCAAGATGACGCGGGCGCCTTCGAAGCTTGCCCGGCAATTCTGGTACGACAGTATCCTCTACGATCCGGTTTCATTGTCGTTCCTTGGCAATGCGGTGGGCGAGGGCCGCATCGTTGTCGGATCGGACTACCCCTTTGCGATACGACAGAAACAGCCGGGCGCGTTGGCAAAGCGCGCGCTGAGCAGTGATGCGGTGCTCGCGGAAAATTCCTTTGGCTTCCTCGGCCGGCGATACGACGTGGAGCCGCTCGGACTTGCAGTGGCGCAAGCGACGGGCGGACAGGCGAGGCCATCCCATGGCTGATTGCCGCTCACTGCCTCAGATGTGCCTGCTCGGTCCCATCCCGCCGCGAACGCCTGGCCGCAGCGATGCGCAGGTGCCTTCGGACGCGGCGAGGGGCACAAGCAAATACGGACGGATACCGTTCGTCTATTTCTACCAGAATGGCGATGCAGCCAATCCTGCATTCGGTTTGCTCGACATCGAGATTGCGGTCCAGCGTCGGGCTCCCGGCGTCTTCGAATGCGAGGTCTACGCGATCGGAGATGGCTATCAGAGCGGTCACGGTGCGAGCTTACCCGAGCCGCTCGCGATCGAATTCCGCGGTCGAGGTCATACGGTTACCAGAGCTCAATGGTGGTACCCGGCCGTCCTCAGCGGTCACATGGACGCGCTGACGTTTTCAACTCCGCTCGCGTTGACGGACGAGGAGTTTGGCTTTCTCGACAGCATTTTGCTGCCCCCGGCACGCGCCGAGGTGACGGTTTGTCTGGAGTGAGCGCGATGCATGACAGCACAATCGTGATTGGGGAGCACCATGTTGCGCGCCAGACTTTGCTCGACCAGGGCAGTCGTGCCGCCACTGTTCTTGAGGAGGTCGGCGTCCGCGAAGGCGACGCGATCGCGTTGCTGATCCGAAACGACCCCTGCTACTTCGAGATCCTGCATGCGGCCGCGTTGCTCGGGGCTTACGTGGTTCCACTGAATTGGCACGGCAAAGCAGACGAAATCGCCTACATTCTGGCCGACTGCACCCCGCGGGTCCTGATCGGGCATCGCGACCTGATCGCGGCGGTCGAACGCGTCGTTCCTGCCGAACTGCCGACATTCGTCATCGAAGATCCAGACGCGGGCACTCGGTCGCTGTCGGCCTCACCGCCTCACGCACAGGCGTGGCCCGAGTTCCGTGACAGGGGCGCACGATGGAAGCAGCCTGCGCGCGCGCCCCGGGGAACGATGATCTACACCTCAGGCACGACAGGACGTCCCAAGGGCGTTCGGCGTGCGCCGATGACGCCTGAGCAGATCGGGAAGAACGCGGCGCTGTTGCGCGAGATCTACGGCATCGAGGATGGCATGCGGGCATTTGTTTGCGGGCCGCTCTATCACGCATCGCCTGGCGCCTTCGCGCGACAGGCCTTCCAGCATGCCGATTTGACGGTGCTCCAGCAGAGCTTCGATCCCGAGGATCTGCTGCGTGTCATCGCCCAGCACCGGATCACGCATCTGACGATGGTGCCGACGATGTTTGTCCGGCTGCTGCGGCTCAGCGATGCGACGCGACGGAGCTACGACCTGTCGTCGATCCGATGGGTGACGCACACCGGCGCGGCCTGCCCGCCGGCCGTGAAGCGGGGGATGATCGAGTGGTGGGGGCCGGTGATTCACGAGACCTATGGCGCGACCGAGACCGGTGCCGCCGTTGGCTGCAATGCGGAGGAATGGCTTGCTCATCCCGGTACGGTCGGCCGGCCGATGCTGGGGACTGAACTGCGGATCTATGACGAGGCCGGCGGCGAGGTTGCTCCCGGTGGTATCGGCGAGATCTACCTGCGCACCGAAGCCTATTCGGATTTCACCTATCACGGCCGTCCGGATCAGCGCGCGCAGGTCGATCGCGCCGGGCTCGTGACCTGCGGAGATGTCGGCTATCTCGACGTCGACGGTTTCCTCTACATCTGCGATCGCAAGCGGGACATGGTCATCTCGGGCGGGGTCAACATCTACCCGGCCGAGATCGAGAGCGTTCTGGTCAATTGTCCCGGTGTGCGGGACTGCGCGGTGTTCGGCGTCCCCGATGAGGAGTTCGGCGAAAGCCTGATCGCAGCGATCGAAGCCGAGCAGACGCTACGCCCGCGGTGGCCGACATCAAGGTATTCCTCGAGCAGCGTCTCGCGCGCTTCAAGGTGCCAAAGCGCTTCGTTTTCCACGACGCGCTGCCGCGCGAGGTGAGCGGCAAGATATTCAAGCGGAAATTGCGAGACGGCTATCTTCAATCCGGCGTCGCGCCGGTCTGAGCAACTTTACCAGTAGGAGATCGAGAGTGGACCTGAGTGATAAGTTTGTCGACGTCGCGGGGACCCGCACGCGTTACCACGATGTAGGACACGGAGAGCCGACGATCTTGATCCACGGCGGTGGGCCCGGCGCATCCGGCCTCAGCAACTACCGCAAGAATGTGGAGCCGCTCGCGGCCGGGCGCCGTGTTATCGTCGTCGACTTGCCCGGCTTCGGCGAAACCGAAGGCAAGTTGCAGGACGGACCGATCTTCGAGGCGATGGGCGAGTTCGTTCGCGCCTTCATGGATGCGATTGGCGTTCAGACGGCAAGCTTCGTCGGCAACTCGCTGGGCGGCGCGACTTCGCTCGCAGTCGCGCTGCGCGCCCCTGAGCGGGTCAATCGTCTGGTTCTGATGGGAACGGGCGGCAGCCAGGCGATCTTTACGCCGATGCCGACGGAAGGCCTGCGTCGCATGGCGATGTTCCACGGCGGCGAGGGACCCTCGATGCAGAAGTTGAGGGGCGTCATCGAGCTCCTGGTATTCGATTCGAAATCGATCACGGACGCATTGCTCGAGGAACGATTGAAGGCCGCAATGCGCAAGGACGTCATCGACATCTTCAAGCGACCGCCGCTCGACATTTGGCGCGAGAATCTCGCCGGACTGAAGCACCGGACACTGATCGTCTGGGGACGTGACGATCGCGTCGTGCCACTCGATTCTGCTTTCATTCTACTCAAGACCATGCCGAACGCGCAGCTTCACGTCTATCCCAAATGCGGTCACTGGGCGCAGTGGGAAAAGGCCGACGAGTTCAACGCGCTGGTCGCCGACTTCCTGGATCGACCATGAACGCGGTCGTTGACAGGCTCGCAACACGCTTGCAGCAGGCGGAATCGGCCCGGCAACCGATCGATCCGCTTGCAGGCGAGATCGGCGAGGGCAACGTTGAGGCTGCCTACGCGGTCCAGTCCGAGGTGACCCGGCGGGGCATCGCAGGCGGGAGACGATTGGTTGGCCGCAAGATCGGCCTCACGTCGAAAGCCGTGCAGCAGCAGCTTGGTGTCGATCAGCCCGACTATGGCGCCTTGTTCGCGGACATGGAAGTCCCGACGGGAGAGGCGATCACGGCTGCGCGGCTGATCCAGCCCCGCGTTGAGGCCGAGATTGCGCTCGTCCTCGAGCGCGATCTCGCTGGCGAAGACCTCACGCTCGGCGAGCTGATGCGATCGACCGCTTATGCCGTGGCTGCGCTCGAAGTGGTCGATAGCCGGATACGGGATTGGAAGATCAGCATTCTCGATACCGTGGCAGACAACGGCTCGAGCGCGCGGTACGTGCTCGGCGCATCGCCGCGACGATTGACCGACGTGGATCTCGGGGCCTGCGGCATGACGATGACCTGCAACGGCGCGATCGCATCCATCGGCTGCGGCTCGGCTTGTCTCGGTCACCCACTCCGTGCCGCACTCTGGCTGGCGCGGGCCATGGCGCGCGCTGGCCAGCCGTTGCGGAGCGGGGACGTCGTACTGACGGGCGCCCTTGGCCCGGTGTGCCCGGTCTCGGTAGGCGAAGTCTACGAGGCGACGATCTCCGGTTTCGGCCCCGTCAGCGTGACGTTCACGTAGCCGAGCCCGCGCAACAGATCATTGGAGCCGTTCAAGAGCTTCAAGATTACCAGCAATCGAAAGGGGAGGAGCTGATCATGGGATTGATTTCGAGAAGATCTGCGGTCGCGGGCCTGGGAGCCAGCGCCCTCGTATTGGGGAGCGGCCCGCGGGCGCGTGCCGCAGGAAATTATGGACCCGGTGTCACCGACACGGAGATCAAGCTCGGGACCACTGCACCTTACAGCGGACCGGCTTCCGGCTACGGCGTCTATGGACAGGCGCAAACCGCCTACTTCCAGATGATCAACGACAATGGTGGCATCAACGGTCGGAAGATCAACCTGATCTCGCTCGATAATGCATTCTCGCCGCCGAAAGCGGTCGAGCAAACCCGCAAGCTGGTCGAGTCGGAGGAAGTGTTCGCGATCGCGGGATTTCTCGGTACGGCAACCAATGCCGCCGTGCAGAAGTATCTCAATGCCAAGAAGGTGCCGAACCTGTTCCTGACGTCGGGCGCCGAGCGCTTCAATGACCCCAAGGAATTTCCCTGGATCGTACCGTTCTACCCGATCTACGTCGCGCAGGGAGCGGCGCTGGGCACATTCATCCTGAACCAGAAGCCGGATGCCAAGATCGCCGTCCAGTATGTGAACGACGATCTCGGTAAGGATTTCCTTCGCGGTCTCAAGAAAGGGCTCGGCGGCAACGTCAGCGCCATCGTCAAGGAAGTCAGTCACGAGATCACTGAACCGACGATCGACAATCAGGTCGCCGATTGCAAGGGGGCGGGCGCCAACGTCTTTGTGCAGCTCACTTATTCCAAGTTCGCGGCGCAGGGTATCCGAAAGGTTGCTGCACTCGGCTGGAAGCCCCTGCACATTGTCAATTCGAATTGCAGCTCGACCGGAGGAACGTTGGCGCCGGCTGGCCTCGATAATGCCAAGGGGCTGGTCTCGGCCTGGTGGGAAGTCATAGCGACGGATCCACACCAGCGAGACAAGCCTCGTGTCAAAGCCTATGTTGATTTTATGAAGAGGTACATGCCGTCGGTGAGCATCGACGACAACACCGCGACTCCAGGCTACAACAACGCTTACATGATCGAGCAGGTCCTTAGGCGATGCGGTGACGAACTGACGCGAGAAAATCTGCTGAAGCATGCGACCGTGCTCAGCAATGAGCAGCCGCCGCTCTTCCTGGACGGCATCAAGGTCAGCAATTCGGCGACAGACTATCGCGCCATACATAATCTCCAAATCACCCAATTTGACGGCACCAACTGGATGCCGATCGGAGACATGGTCGATCTTGACGGCATTGCATCTTAGGCCCGGACGGCATTTCGGGGCGGCGAGAACCTCACCGGAGGATTTCGCTAACGCTTTTCAGTCGGCGGGCAGCTGGTCGCCAATCAGAGACTCGCTGACGCCGTCAAATGTGGCGATCCGCAGAGTTCTAACGGTGCGTAGTCACCGGGTCTCAAACGATCGAAATTCCTCGGCCACGGCCAAAGTGTACATGGTGCCTTCCGACGGTTGGGTGGTCGTGATGGCAGATCCGCAGGTCAGGTCCTCGGACCTCGTTGAAATCGCAAGCAGAAGTGGTGAGTTTCGTAAGCACTATGGTGTCGTGCTCGGAGCATTCCCGTACCTCAGTTCGATCAGCGCGGCACGGCCGCGGTCAATCTGGTGGTGTGGTGCGCTGACAGCTCTGATCGGCGCGGGTGTCGTATGGCTCAAGAGCCGGGCCGGCGGCGGCTAGCTTTCTGAATGGCGAAGATAGGAGCCACAAGCCGTCGAGCTGCGCAAGGTTAGTTCGTTACGATCTGGGGCGCAGTAGATGTTGTGAGGGCATCTCCGGCCGATCAAAGGACCGCAATGGATTACTGTTTCAGCGCCTAGAGATGACGCGTGTGTCTTCATTGTGCCCCAGTTATTTCTAGGCACGCGTCAAGGGAGGCTATCGGCTTGGAGAAAAGATGCCCCATGATCGTGCGACGAATACCTATTCTCGGTCGGATAGGCCCCGTTGTGTGATCGCTAAGTCATTGATTGTTCTCGATCTATAGCTGACTCTTAATCAGCGGGTCCCAGGTTCGAGCCCTGGTGCGCCCACCAAAGGAAAAGACCTTCTTTTCCAGTACCTTCGCAAGGTCGCGGTCGACGGCTAAACGCGTCGCGTGCGCCGGTTCTCTCTGATTTGCTTCACTTGGCGAACGTCGGGCGATCACGCGATCGCTTGAATGGAGCTGGAGAAGACGCTCGGCGGCCGGCGCAGGCCATAATGGTCGCGCAGTGTCGCGCCGGCGTAGTCATCGCGGAACAGGCCGCGCTTGCGCAGGATTGGGACGACCTGCTCGGCAAAGACGTCGAATCCGCCGGGCAGCCAGGGCGGCATGACGTTGAAGCCGTCGGCGGCGCCGTTCTCGAACCAGGTCTGGATGTTGTCGGCGATCTTTTCCGGCGGGCCTGCAATCACCCAGTGGCCGCGCGCGCCGGCCAGGCGCTGGACGAGCTGGCGGCGAGAGCCGGCCCGTCGGCAAAGAAGATCGCATCGAACTTGTGCGCCTCGGCCTTCTGCGCCAGCTCCTGATAGTAGGTGACGTCGAGGATCCGCTCCGCAGCGGAGCCCTTGTAGCGCCAGGCGGCCTCGTGATGGCCACCCGGATAGATGAAGAGATTGAGAGAAAGCTGTCGATCGCTCATGCCTGCGGCTCGCGGAATGTTGGGGGTGGTCAGTTGCCGGTTGACGGCTTGTGTGCAAACGCGAAACGCAGGTAGCACTCCAGAGGCAGCCCTTCCGGTGTTCGTTTCGTCTCGACGAGGCGGGCAAACGCGCCGCGGATCCGTTCGCGTTCCGATGGTGAGAAGGCCTCGAGGAAGTTGCCGAAGGCGCTGGCTTCAGACCATCGCAGCAGCGAATTGACGTCCTCGTGCACGTCGGTCCGCGCGCGCAGCTCGCTGCGGTAAGCGACGAAGCCGCCGGCTGCGAACAATGACCTGAGTTCTTCTCGGAGCTCGTCTTGCCGCCGCTTGGCTTCCGCTTCCGTGCTGCCGATGACGGTCGCAAGTCCCGGCAGAATCACGATGGAGCTTCCGGCGCGGCCGTACGCGGCAGCCCTGGCACGCAGATCGCGCGCATAGGCGACACCTTCGTCGATCGTTTGTGCCAGCGTGAACATCGCTTCGGCCTGCGCGGCGGCGAGGGCGCGGCCGCCGCTCGTCAGACCCAGCGTCGCGCAGGGGCGCGCGATGTTGTAGGGCTCGTTGTAGGTCGTCGACGCCGTCGCGATCAACCCGATATGGCTGGTCGCGGCGGCGACGGTTGCCAGCACAATGGTCGGCTCCAGCGACATGAACGAGCGGTAGTCGATGCGGTCGGTGATGGCGGGTGTGTCGGCCAGGAAGATCGCATCGAGCTTGCCGCGCTCTGCGATCTGGGCGACGCGGACGTAGTGGCCGACGTCGAAACAGGCGCGCGGGTAGCTGTCGGGCAGTCGCCAGGCCGACGCATAGACGCCGGAATGCAGAAGATTGACGTTGAGGTGAAGCTGACGATGAGACATGGCGGCCGTATCTGCGATGATGCTGGTCGCTAGATATCGGCATGACGCGTGCGGGAAAATGCATCGCGCCCCGGAGCCGGCAGAAAGAAATATCCGTCCCCGCCGGCGCGCCTTGTGCGCAAGCTCGTGTCGCGTTGTTCGCCGATGGCGCAACATCCGGCATGCGGCGACACGAATCTTCTTTGCGCGGTAAGGCAGCTGAAAGCTTCGTCCAACTCTCCGCAAATATCTGAAATTGCCAGTCGGGCTGGCGCGCGCAACGATGTGTCGTGGCGCGCCTTGCGCCGCGACCGATCCGCCTGGAGCTTTCAATCATGTCGAACCCACCTCATCGCGCCGAACGCGTATCCGCGCCTGAAGGCTCGGTCGCGTTCGAGGCCGACGTTCTGGTGATCGGCGGCGGCCCCGCGGGGACCTGGGCTGCGGTCAGCGCCGCCGAGCGCGGCGCGCGGGTGGTGCTCGCCGACAAGGGATTTTGCGGCACCTCGGGCGCCACCGCCGCGGCGGGAACGGGCGTCTGGTACATCGATCCGGATCCGGCCTTGCGCGAAGCCGCGATGGCCAGTCGTGAGAAGATGGGCGGCTATCTCCAGGATCGCCGCTGGATGGCGCGCGTGCTCGACAGCACCTATCAGCGCAGCAATCGCCTGGCCGATTGGGGATATCCCTATCCCGTGGACGACCGCGGCAAGTCGCAGCGCAACTCGCTGCAGGGTCCCGAATACATGCGCCTGATGCGCAAGCGCACCAAGCAGGCCGGCGTCACCATTCTCGACCACAGTCCGGCGCTCGAACTGCTCGTCGACGACGACGGGGCCGTCGCCGGCGCCAGCGGCGTGCGCCGGCAGAAACAGGATCGCTGGACGGTGCAAGCCAAGGCCGTTGTGATCGCCACCGGCGGCTGTGCATTCCTCAGCAAGACGCTCGGATCGAACGTGCTGACCGGCGACGGCTATCTGATGGCCGCCGAGGTCGGTGCCGAATTCAGCAGCATGGAGTTCTCCAACCCGTACGCGATCTCACCGGCGTTCGGCTCGGTGACCAAGACGTTGTTCTACGGCTGGGCCAGCTTCACCTATGAGGACGGCAGCGTGGTGCCCGGCGCGGCGTCGAAGGGCGGACGATCGGCGATTGCGCGTGCGCTGCTCGAAGGCCCGGTCTATGCCCGGCTGGACAAGGCGGATGACGATGTGCGGCATCACATGCGCGTGTCGCAGCCGAACTTCTTCCTGCCGTTCGATCGCACCGGGATCGATCCCTTCAAGCACCGCTTTCCCGTCACGTTGCGGCTGGAGGGGACCGTCAGGGGTACCGGCGGCATTCGTATCGTTGACGACAGTTGCGCCACCAGCGTTCCGGGGCTCTATGCGGCGGGCGACGCGGCGGCGCGCGAATTGATCTGCGGTGGCTTCACCGGTGGTGGCAGCCACAATGCCGCCTGGGCGATGTCGTCGGGAGCATGGGCCGGGCAGGGCGCCGCTGACTATGCCACGCAGGTCGGACCGGCTGCCAGGCGCAGATTGTCGTCCGCCGCCGCCGTGGCGTTTCGAAGCCGGCCGCGCCGTGCATTCGCACCGGCCGCGCTGGCGAGGGCCGTTCAGGCCGAGGTCTTCCCGTATGAACTGAACTACTTCCGCGAGGCATCGCGATTGCAGGGCGCGCTCGGGCGTCTTGACGCGGCGTGGCGCGATGTTTCGGAAGCAGACGCCGCCGACACATCCGAGATCGTGCGGGCGCGCGAGGCCGCGGCGATGCTGGCGACCGCGCGGTGGATGTACCGCAGCGCGCTCGCCCGTCAGGAAAGTCGCGGCATGCATCGCCGCGACGACTTCCCCGACCAGGACAGCCGGCAGCGGCATTACGTGACGACCGGCGGCCTCGACGAGATCTGGACCTCGGCCCGGCCTCATGCCGAGGCCGGCTATGCGGAGGCTGCGGAGTGATCGAGGTCATTGATGGCGAGCGCTGCACGTCCTGCGATATCTGTGTCAACGTCTGCCCGACCAACGTGTTTGACAAGACGAACGGAATTCCGGTAGTCGCCCGGCAAGGCGATTGCCAGACCTGCTTCCTCTGCGAGCTCTATTGTCCCGAGGATGCGCTCTATGTTTCGCCCTTTGCGGATCAGGCGCAGCCGATCGACGTCGTTGCGCTCAAGCAAGCGGACAGCATGGGCAGCTATCGCCGGGCTGTGGGCTGGACCGATGAGACCAGCGATCGCCGCGGCGTCGACCGCAGCTATTTGCTCTTTGGTCATTGAGACGCGGCCGCGCGCGTCGCGACCAAGACGACCTTATGGACTGACTGAATGAACGTGCATCAATCCCTGACGGCAGCGGAGCCTGTCGAGGCGCTGTCGCCATTGGCGCATCCGCCGACCACGGCCGATGCCATGGTCCGGTTCGAGCAGGTCGCGAAAGCCTACCCGGCTTACCGCGACAAGCCGAGCGTGCAGGCGCTGAAAGACATCGACTTCGCAATTCCACGTGGCTCGATCACCGGTGTGATCGGGCGTTCCGGTGCCGGCAAGTCCAGCCTGGTGCGGCTGATCAACGGGCTGGAGAAACCATCGAGCGGCCGCGTCGTCGTCGACGGCCGCGATATCTCCGGACTTTCGGGCCGCGATCTGCGCTTGGCGCAGCGCTCGATCGGCATGATCTTCCAGCATTTCAACCTGCTCTCGTCGCGCACGGCCGCCGACAATGTCGCGCTGCCGCTCGAGATTGCGGGCTGGTCGAGGCGCGACATTGCGGTCCGCGTCGCGGAGCTGCTCGAGCTCGTCGGCATCGCGGACAAATACGATCGCTACCCGTCCGAGCTGTCGGGCGGCCAGAAGCAGCGCATCGGTATCGCCCGCGCGCTGGCGACGCGGCCGAACGTCCTGCTGTCGGACGAGGCGACGTCGGCGCTCGATCCGCAAACGACCCGTTCGATCCTCGATCTCCTGGCCAACATCAATCGCGAGCTTGGCGTCACCATCGTCCTGATCACCCACGAAATGTCGGTGGTGCGTCAGCTCGCCAAGGAAGTCGTGGTGATCGACGGCGGTCATATCGTCGAGCGTGGTCACGTCGCCGACATCTTCACGCATCCCGCGCATCCGGTCACGCAGGCATTCCTCTCCGAGGTGATCGGCGACAGCGTTCCGGTGTCGCTTGCAAGCCGCCTGCAACCGCAGCCGGTTGCCGGTGGTCGCGCCGTCATTCGCGTCCAGGTTCGCGGTGCCGATGCCGGCGACACCATCATCGCCCGCCTTGCGCGCGAACTCTCGATCGACGTCGCGCTGCTGTCGGCCCGGATCGACGAGATCGGCGGTCAACATGTCGGCTCGCTGTCGCTGGGTATTCCTGGCGGCGAGGCCGCGGCCGACAAGGCGGCATCGTATCTCTCCCAGAACAACCTCCCGGCGGAACGTCTCGGCTATGTCGCATGAACTCCTCAACCTGATCGTTCAGGCCACCGGCGAGAGCCTGTTCATGGTGTCGATCGCCGCCTTGATCGCCACGGCGTTCGGGCTGCCGATCGGCGTCTTCCTGGCCACCAGCCGCAAGGGGGAGTTGTTCGCGGCGCCGGCGGTCAACGGCGTGCTGGGCATCATCGTCAATGCGACACGCTCGACGCCGTTCATCATCCTCGTGGTTGCCATCATCCCGTTCACGCGCCTGATCGCGGGCACCTCGATTGGCTCGGGCGCGGCGATCGTGCCGTTGACCATCGCCGCGATGCCGTTCATTGCGCGATTGGTTGAGGCGGCGATCCGCGAGGTCGATGCCGGCTTGATCGAGACCGCGTCGTCGTTTGGCGCCAGCCCTCTGCAAATCGTGCTCAAGGTCCTTATTCCGGAAGCGCTGCCCGGCCTGGTGCTTGCACTGACACTCGCGGTCGTCAGCCTGCTCGGCTATTCGGCGATGGTCGGAGCGGTCGGCGGCGGCGGGCTGGGTGACCTCGGCATCCGGTACGGCTACCAGCGTTTCATGCCCGAGATGATGCTCGCGGTCGTCGTCGTCCTGATCGCGCTGGTGCAGACGGTGCAGACGGCCGGCGACTATCTCGCCCGCCGCGTAAACCGCCGCGTGCGCCATCGCTGAGACCGGACACGATCTCTTCGGCGCCCTTTTTGCAATACTGACAATTCCTGTGGAGAGCCAAATGTCCTTTCGTTCCATTGTTGTGTTTGCCAGCGTGCTCACGCTCTGGTCGATGTCTGCCGCGGCGGAAACCATCAAGATCGGCGTGACGCCGGGGCCGCATGCGCAAATCCTCGAGGCCGTGAAGCCGATCGCGGCAAAGAACGGGCTCGACATCCAGCTGGTCGAGTTCTCCGACTATGTGGTGCCGAACGCAGCGCTCGACGCCGGCGATATCCAGGCCAATTCGTTCCAGAACCAGCCTTATCTCGACAACCAGAAGGCCGATCGCGGTTACAAGATCGAGGCGGTGGGACTGACGGTCAACTTCCCGATCGGCGTCTATTCCAAGAAGCACAGGAGCTGGGCGGTCATTCCGGACGGCGGCAAGATCTCGATCCCGAATGATCCCACTAACGGCGGCCGCGCCCTGCTGCTGCTGCGCGACAAGGGTGCGATCAAGCTGAAGGACGGCGTCGGATTCAAGCCGACAGTCCTGGATGTCACCGACAACCCGAAGAAGCTCAAATTCGTCGAGGTCGATGCGGCCCAGGCGCCGCGTGCGCTCGACGATGTCGATGCCGCCGTGATCAACACGAACTATGCGACCCAGGCCGGCCTCGATCCGGTCAAGGACCCGATCCTGCGCGAGGACCCGAAGGGGCCTTACGTCAACCTGATCGCGGTTCGCGCCGCGGACAAGGACAAGCCGCGGGTCAAGATCCTTGTGGACAGCTATCACACGGCTGAGGTCAAGGAGTTTGTCCTGACCAAATTCAAGGGCGCCGTGCTGCCGAGCTGGTAGCCGTGGCCGGCGACAACACGCGGGCCGGAGTCAGGCCGTGACCTTATTTGGCGGCGTCGGAGCGGACTGTGTTCGAGACCGACCGCCGGTAGCCGGCACCGGGATGCGTGGCATGAAGACGCGGTCCGCGCTCCGGGAACAGCTTTTCCCGCAGCGTGCCTTCGCGATAGGCTGTCTTGTACACGCCACGTGACTGCAGTTCCGGCACCACGAGGTCGACAAAGGCGTCGAGCGATTCGGGCGCGACGAGGCGGAACAGGTTGAAGCCATCGACGTCGGTGTCTTCCGCCCAGGCGATCAGCTCGTCGGCGACATCCTGGGCCGAGCCGACCACGAAGGGGGATCGAGCGCCGACGCGGCTCAGCGTCGCAAGATCGCCGACCTTGACGGGGCGCTCGCTCCGCAGGGTGAAGTTCTCCACCATCGACTGGATCGCGTTGCTCTCGACATATTGCACCGCTTGGTCCGGGCGGTAGGTCGAGAAGTCGATGCCGGTCCAGCCCGAGAGCAGAGCGAGCTGCCCGGTCTGGTCGACATGTGCGGCATAGTCGGCGAGCAGATCTTTGGCTTCCGCCCGGGTCGGCGCGACGATCACGGTCGCGCCGGCGAACAGGCGGATATCATAGGGATCGCGCCCAAATTCCTTCGCGGCGCTCCTGATGTCGCGGACCGCGCGGGCGAGAATTGGCCTGGTCTGCCCGTTGAGGAAGATGGCCTCCGCATGCCGGGCCGCGAAGGCGCGGCCGCGCTTCGAGGTGCCCGCCTGATACAGCAGCGGCGTGCGTTGCGGGGACGGCTCCGCGAGATGAATGCCGTCGACCTTGTAGTGAGGTCCTTCATGACGGACGGGATGGATCTTGGAGGGATCGGTGAAGATGCGAGCCGCACGGTCCCGGCGCACGGCGTCATCCTCCCAGCTGCCCTCCCATAATTTATAGCTTGCAGCGAGAAATTCCTCGGCCGCCTCGTAGCGTTCGTCATGGGCGCGGTTCGCCTCGAGGCCCATGCCGCGGGCGCCGCTGTCGAGATAGCCGGTCACGATGTTCCAGCCGATCCGCCCGTTGGTGAGATGATCGAGCGTCGAGAAGCGTCGCGCGAGCTGGTAAGGGTGTTCATAGGTGAGGTTGGACGTGATGCCGAAGCCGAGATGCCTGGTGACGAGCGCCATGGCGGAGACCAGCAAGGTCGGCTCTGCATTCGGCAATTGAACGGCGTGCCGCAGCGCGGTGTCCGGATTGTTGCCGTAGACGTCATAGATGCCGAACACGTCAGCCAGGAAGATGCCGTCGAGCAGTCCTCGCTCGGCGGTCTTCGCATAATTGACCCAGTAATCGAGCGAGTTGTAGTCGAGCGAGGTGTCGCGCGGATGCGACCACAGGCCGGCCCAATTGTGGCTCGGCGCCATCATGTTGAACGCGTTGAAGTGAAGCTCTCTCGATTTTGCCATCGACCTGTTCCGACAGTTATCGTGTCGGGACAACGTATCAGCTTGCTTGCGCGGCTTTGTTTTCTATTCGAACGGTCTGCGCAAAAATCCTGCTGCAGTGGAATTCTCCGATAGCAAGTTACGCTCATTGATGCGCGCAAGCGGGGTGGACGCGTTGATGCAACTCCGACCGCGGGCCATCACTCACCGTGCGATCCGCGATTTCATGCGCCGGGACCGGCGGCAGGCACAGGAAACAAATGCGTCGTGCCGGATGTTTCGTCTGAAAAATTCAAGGTGCCGTTGCGCGAGACGTCAGCACGTCCATCGCTATTTTCCTGGACATCTCGACAGCAGCAAAGTCGCTGCGCATCATTTCGCGACTTGCCGCGCTTGGTTCACCGATCCCAGGAGAGTTCGAAATGCCGGTCGACACGAAGAATCTCGAGACGCTCGCCCTGCATGGCGGGTCCTACCGGTCCGATCCCGCAACCGGTGCGGTGGCGGTTCCGATCTATCAGACCACCTCGTTCCAGTTCGAGAACACCGACCATGCCTCGCGGCTGTTCGCGCTGGAAGCGATCGGGCAGATCTACACAAGGATCAAGAACCCGACGGCGGACGCCCTCGAGGAACGGCTGGCGGCGCTGGAAGGCGGCGTTGGCGCACTCGCCGTGGCGTCGGGCCAGACCGCCTCGGCCTTTGCCATCTTCAACCTCGCCCAAGCCGGCGACAACATCGTCTCGTCGACCGATCTCTATGGCGGCACCTGGACGCTGCTGTCGCAAACCTTGAAACAGTTCGGCATCGAGGTGCGGTTCGTCGATCCGGCCGATCCGGAGAATTTCCGTCGTGCCACCGATGCGAAGACCCGGGCCTATTTTGCCGAAACTCTGCCCAATCCCAAGCTCAACGTGTTCCCGATCAGGGAAGTGGCCGATATCGGCCGCGCGGTCGGCGTGCCGCTGATCCTCGACAACACGGCGGTGCCGTTGATTGCACGTCCGTTCGAGCATGGTGCCGCGATCGTGGTCTATTCGACGACGAAGTATATCGGCGGCCACGGTACGTCGATCGGTGGCGCGATCATCGATGGCGGCAATTTCGACTGGGCGGCGAATGCCGAGCGCTTTCCGCTGCTCACGCAGCCGGACGCCGCCTATCACGGCGCGATCTGGACGGAAGCAGCCAAGCCGCTCGGTCCGATCGCCTACATCCTGCGCGCGCGTGTCAAGCTGTTGCGCGATCTCGGCGCTGCGATCGCGCCGCAAAATGCCTTCCAGTTCATCCAAGGGCTCGAGACGCTGCCGCTGCGGCTTCGCCAGCATAATGAGAATGCCATCAAGGTGGCGGAATTCCTGGCCAGGCACCCCAGCGTTTCCCACGTGATCTTCCCGGGATTGCAGGACGGGGAGAATCGCCGCCGCGCCGACACCTACTTGAAGGGCGGCTATGGCGCGCTGGTCGGCTTCGAGCTGAAGGGTGGTGTCGAGGCCGGTCGCCGCTTCATCGATGCGCTGAAGCTGTTCTATCATGTCGCCAATATCGGCGATGCGAGGTCGCTCGCGATCCACCCGGCCTCGACCACCCACCAGCAGCTTACCGGCGAGGAGCAAATCGCGGCCGGCGTCACGCCCGGCTATGTGCGGCTTTCGGTCGGGATCGAGCACCCTGACGACATCATCGCCGACCTCGTTCAGGCATTGGCTCAAGTCGAGGCAGGCAGCAGCGCCCGCAAGGCGGCGTGATCACACTCGGCAAAATCAAAACAGGATTGAGATGATGAAGACATTGTTGCGCCTGGCGCAGGCGGCAGGCGTTCTCCTTGCCCTGACGGCGAGCGCCGTCGCCGACGAACCCCTCAAGATCGCGACCAGCGCCGGTCCGGTCGGCCAGCTCGCAGCGTTCGCCGCTAAACAGGCCAAGGAAAAGGGGCAGGACGTCAAGGTCATCGAGCTGTCCGATTGGGTCGCCTTGAACGAGGTGGTCAACAGCGGCGACGTCGACGCCAACCTGTTCCAGCATGGCACCTACCTTGCGATCCAGAACAAGCAGCGCGGCTTCAATCTGGTCCAGGTCGACAAGGTCGGCGTGATCGCACCGGTTGGGCTGTTCTCGAAGAAGATCAAGTCACTCGACGAGATCAAGCCCGGCGACAGCGTCGCGATCCCGAATGAGCCGCTCAACGGCGCACGTGGATTGATTCTGCTCGAGCGGGCCGGCCTGATCAAGCTGACACCGGGCAAGGGCTTCGCGGTGAGCCGGTTCGACATCATCGAGAATTCCAGGAATCTGAAGGTCGTCGAGCTGGATCCGGCGCAGACCTATCGCTCGCTCGACGACGTCACGCTCGCACTCGTCAACATCACCTATTTGATCCCCGCGGGCGGCGATCCGAAATCGGCGCTGCTGATCGATCGCACGGTGGATGACGGGCTGGTGCTGCGCTTCACGG
Source organism: Bradyrhizobium sp. Pha-3 (assembly GCF_042258615.1). Lineage (GTDB taxonomy): Bacteria > Pseudomonadota > Alphaproteobacteria > Rhizobiales > Xanthobacteraceae > Bradyrhizobium. The sequence continues at coordinate 3,373,915 of NZ_CP170152.1, forward strand.
CGCGGCCCGACAGGAAGGACGATCCGCGCCTCAAGGCCTTCATCCAGGTCTTCAACTCACCCGAGGTGAAGAAATTCATCGAGGACAAGCTGCCGGCGTTCATTCCGGCCGGCTTCAGCAGCTAAACGCGTGTCAGTTCACGGCGGAGCGGGTGCTGCCCTGTTTCTTCAGTGCGGGAGAGCAGGGCAGCGAGTTCGGCACACTGATTGCGGATGTCGGGAATCGCGATGATCTCCCAGAACGCCGCGCGGGTCAGCGGGCCCACCGCGAACAGTCGGCGCGAAGGGACGCCTTCACGATCGACGATGGCGCAATCGGGATCGGTCTCGATGCCGATGCAGAGCCGGTCGACGCAGGCGAGGCCCCGTTGAAACAGGCTGCGCACGGCCGGATTGGGCGTCGCACGGGGATCCTTCACGATGCCGGTGCAGTCGACGACGGTGCCGACTTGCAGCTGCCTGGTTTCGGCGTTCCCGCGCAGACGATATGCGACCGCAGCGCCGGCGTCGTTCGGTTCGATTCGAACCACCTTTGCCGCCGTCAGGCTGAGCTGTCCGTCATGGAGTGCCCCGGTGATGCGGGCCTCGACTTCCGGCGCCATCCGGTGCCGATGCACATCCCACCAGGCTCGCGCATGCTCGAGAAAGCGGCGCTTCGAGGTCAACGGGAGCTCACGCCATAGCCGTTGCGTGTAGGGCCGAAGCCCGTCGATCACACCGCGCCAGTCGCCGCCCTCGGCGGCATGCCGCTCGACACGAGCGCGGAGCCAACGCGTCAATTGACCGACGCTGGCACCGAACGGAACGTCGGTCTCGGCGATGCGAACGGGATCGACCCGGCGATGTGGCTTGGCGAGCAGGCCGCGGCGCGACATCGCAATGATCGGCCCGCGATGTCCATCACGCAGCAACGAGAGGACGTAGTCGACCATCGTGAGTCCGGTGCCGAGGATCAGGACAGTCGCGTCGGCATCGATGGGAGCGGCCGACGGCGGCGACCAGGGATCCGCGTGCCCCGGGTTGCTTGCGCGCATGTCGTGCCCGGTGGCAAGCACGATGGCATCCCCCGCAAGGCAGCGGCCGTCGTCCAGCGTCGCGATAGCCTCGTCCGAGCGCTCGCTGACGTCGACGCAGGTGCCGCGCACGATCGTGAGACGCTGCCCGTCTGCGCGATCGGACGCACCTTGCTCAAGCAGGCTGGCGATGTAATCGCCGTAGACCCGCCGGGGAACAAAGCAATAGGGATCAGGACAGAGCGGCACCTCGTGCTGGCGTGACACCAGCCAACGCCAGAAATGATCCGGCTGGTCCGGTAGCGCGCTCATATTCGCGGCGCGCACGTTGAGCAGATGATCGGGATTTCCGGTGTGGTAAGCGATGCCGCGGCCGATATCCGGACGCTGCTCGATCAACGTGACGCGGAGATCGCAAGACTGATGCAGCAATTGATACGCCAGCAAGACACCGCTGGCACCTCCGCCGACGATGATGACATGCCGTCCAGCGGTATTAGTCATGCTGCCCTCCACCAACCACTCGATTGCATGAAACGTGCAGAGCCAAGAGTCAAATGTTCGGAAACGTCGACAGGCGGCCGCGGCGAGAACGTCGGCCGCATGTGTCTTCGGCAAGTGTCTTCGACAAGTGTCTCGGGCAAGTGTCTCGGGTCAGCCGAAACCGCAGCGCGCCCTGTGCGCGGCCTGCTCAACTAGCCGTGCGGCCCGAACAGGAAGATCTCGTGCAAATCGCGCTGTCCGTCGGGATTTGCGGCGCGGGCGAGCTTCCTGCGCCACCGCTGGAGTTGTCGGGTCATGCGACCGAGGGTGTGAAGCCAAGAGGATGCGAGACGCATAAAACCTCCGTCGAATAGTCGTCGCCGCAAAATAGCACGTCTTTGCCAAGCTCGAACGCGGAGCATGATCAACGCGTCCAATTTGCAATCAATGAATCGAACCATGCCGGTTCTATGGAACGGTCGCTTCGCCCGTCGAACTGACAAAGGAAATTCATTCTCGGAGCGATCGACGATAGGCGAGAGCATTTCGAGATCAGAGCGGCGCTTGCGGAGCGAGAGCCGCTTGAGCGCGCGCCATACCGAACGACGAAAGCTGATGTGCAGCTAAGAAGCCGCATGCCCCGTCGCTGCGTGTCGGCGCTTGCGGGTGGGCTCTCGTGCCGCGCATTTCGTTCGTCACCGTCCAGCACCGCTCTGCAGTTCGTGACGACGGATTGGCAGTCACTGCTCTGACAAACCGGCCCCGAGCGGCTTGAGCGATGCGTGAGGTGCGACCCGAGCGCGGGGCGCCCTGCGGCGAGGACGGTTGACAGGGGGGAGCGCCCACTTTAATCACCTGACTAATTAATCAATTAATTAAGGTCTGAAACCCTAGGGAAAGAATCCGCCTGATGCTGGCCGGCCGTCGCTATCCGAAGCTGCTTACCCCGCGCGGTCGCGGCTTCACCGGTCTGGACGGCCAGGCGCCCACCGGCGCCATGCAGACAGGCCTCGAACAGGCCGGGAATGGCCTTTGTCCGGCATGCCGAATTCGTGGCCGCGCGGGCATGGCACAGCGCCGGCTCGATCCCCACGGGCGGCGACGCGGCGTGCGCCGATCGCTGCCTTCAGATCCCACATGCAGGTCCGTTAGCGCGTGCGTTCGCATCGCGTCGCGCGCTCGGCAGCGAGCCACGGACCGGCGCGTCCTGCCCGAACCAGGGTGGGTTTCATTCACCCGTATGACAATGAGGAGTGAGGCGTAAACGATGGGACGTCGATCTGAGGTACTGATGGCGCAAGACACCGCCGGCACGGACAATCGGCGCGTGATACAGGTGGTATCGCGCGCATTCGACATCGTGCGTTGCTTCGAAGGTCGAAGCATACGCCTGGGCAATCGCGACATCGCCGATCGCTGCGGTCTTCCCCGATCGACGGTCTCCCGTCTCACCTTGACCCTCACCCAGATCGGCCAGTTGATCTACCTGCCGCAAGAGCAGAAGTATGCTCTCGGCCCGCACGCCGCCGCGCCGAGCGTCCCGTTGTTTGCGGAGGGTTGCGACAAGCCCGTCTGCGCCGACGAGCGGGAGCGCGAAACGGCGCAACCGTCGATGCTGATCAACTCGCGCTTCGAGTACTTCGAAGATCAGCGCAAGCCGGTTGCCGCGCTGCTTTCGGTCACGCCACACCGCTGACGCCTCGGCTTGTTCCGCGGCAGAAGACGCCGCGGAAACGACCGGGGACCAATCGGCACGAGCTCACAGTCAAGAAACATCCAAAGTAGAGGGAAACGCATGTCTGAAGCATACATCATTGACGCGGTCCGCACGCCGCGCGGCATCGGCAAGCCGGGCAAGGGTGCGCTGTCGCATCTGCATCCGCAGCAGCTGGCAGCAACGGTGCTCGGCGCGCTCAAGGAGCGCAACAAGCTCGATACGTCGACCGTCGATGACATCATCTGGTCGACCTCGACCCAGGAAGGCAAGCAGGGCGGCGATCTCGGACGCATGTCGGCGCTCGCCGCCGGCTACGACATCAACGCCAGCGGCACGACGCTGGATCGTTTCTGCGGCGGCGGTATTACGTCGGTGAATCTCGCGGCAGCTTCGGTGATGTCGGGAATGGAGGATTGCGTCATCGCCGGCGGCACCGAGATGATGAGCTATCAGCAGACCCTCGCAGCCGAACGCTCCAAGGCGGGGCAGCCGGCGCGGATGATGGGTTCGGGCAATCCGGCGCTCGACGAGATTCACCCGCAGTCGCACCAGGGCGTGTGCGGCGACGCCATTGCCACGCGTGAGGGAATCAGCCGCGAAGCCTGCGATGCGCTGGCGCTGGTCAGCCAGCAGCGCGCCAAGCGGGCGATCGACGAAGGCCGCTTCGCCAAGTCGGTGATCCCCGTGCTCAACGACGACGGCAGCGTCGCCCTCGGTCGTGAGGAATTCCCGCGCCCCGAGACCACGGCCGAAGGCCTTGCTTCGCTGAAGCCGAGCTTCGAGCAGCTTGCCGATTTCGACCTCGGCAACGGCACGACGTTCAAGAAGCAAATCCAGCGCCGCTACCCGGGCCTCGAGTGGAAGGGCGTGCATCATGCCGGCAACAGTTCGGGTGTGGTTGACGGCGCCGCCGCGGTGCTGATCACGTCGAAGCAATATGCCGAGAAGCACGGCCTCAAGCCGCGTGGCCGGATCGTGGCCTATGCCAACCAGGGTGACGACCCGACCTTGATGCTGAACGCGCCGGTCCCGGCGGCAAAGAAGGTTCTCGCCAAGGCCGGCCTGACCAAGGACGACATCGACGTCTGGGAGATCAACGAGGCCTTCGCGGTCGTCGCCGAGAAGTTCATCCGCGACCTCGACCTGAATCGTGAAAAGGTCAACATCAATGGCGGCTCGATCGCGCTCGGCCACCCGATCGGCGCCACCGGATCGATCCTGATCGGCACCGCGCTCGACGAACTCGAGCGGAGCGGCGGACGTTATGGTCTCGTCACCATGTGCGCCGCCGGCGGCATGGCGCCGGCCATCATCATCGAACGCATCTGATCGCGAAAGGATAGTGCCATGAAACTCGATTCATCGGTCGCCGCCGTCGTCACCGGCGGCGCGTCCGGCCTCGGCGCAGCCACCTCGCGGGCGCTCGCTGCGCAAGGCGTGAAGGTCGCGATCTTCGACTTCAACGAAGAGAAGGGCGAAGCCATCGCCAAGGAAATCGGCGGCGTGTTCTGCAAGGTCGATGTCACCTCCGACGAGCAGGTCGACGCGGGCTTCGCCAAGGCCCGCGCGGCACACGGCCAGGAGCGCATCCTGGTGAACTGCGCAGGCACCGGCAACGCGGTGAAGACAGCCGGCCGGGACAAGAAGACCGGCGAACCCACCCACTTCCCGATCGACGCCTTCAACCGCATCATCCAGATCAACCTCGTCGGCACCTTCCGCTGCATCGCCAAGTCGGCGCAGGGCATGCTGTCGCTGTCCCCGCTAGAGCACGGTGAGCGCGGCGCGGTGGTCAACACGGCGTCGGTCGCGGCCGAGGACGGGCAGATGGGGCAGGCGGCCTATTCGGCCTCGAAGGCCGGCGTCGTCGGCATGACCCTGCCGATCGCGCGCGACCTGATGGCCGAGGGCATCCGCGTCAACACCATCCTGCCGGGCATCTTCAACACGCCGCTGCTGCAGGGCGCCCCGGAGAACGTCAAGGCCGCGCTCAGCGCCTCGGTGCCGTTCCCGAAGCGTCTCGGCATGCCGGAGGAGTATGCGCATCTGGCGCTGACCATGATCACCAACGGCTACTTCAACGGTGAAGACGTTCGCCTCGATGGCGCCATCCGCATGGCCCCGCGCTAAGCACGGCAACAGGAGACGCAAGCGATGTCTGAAGAAACTCCGGTCCTCACTGAAGTCCGCGGACCTATTCTGATCATCACGCTGAACCGGCCGGAAGCCAAGAACGCGGCCAACCTCGCCCTTTCCAAGGGCGTGGCCGCGGCGATCGACCGGCTCGACGCCGACGATGCCCTCAGCGTCGGCATCATCACCGGCGCCGGCGGCACATTCTGCTCGGGCATGGACCTCAAGGGGTTCCTGAAGGGCGAGCGGCCCTCGATTCCGGGCCGTGGCTTCGCCGGCCTCACCGAGGCGCCGCCGAAGAAGCCGCTGATCGCGGCCGTCGACGGCTACGCGCTCGCCGGCGGGATGGAAATCGCGCTGTCGTGCGACATGATCGTCGCCAACCGCACCGCCAAGTTCGGAATCCCCGAGGTGAAGCGCGGGCTGGCTGCTGCGGCCGGCGGCCTGATCCGCATGCCGCGCCAGATGCCGTTCCGTGTGGCGATGGAGTTCGCATTGACGGGCGAGTTCTTCGGCGCCGAGCGCGCCCATCAACTCGGCATCATCAATCGCGTGACCGACGGCCCGGCGCTCGACGCTGCGCTCGAGCTCGCCGCCGCGATCGGCGCCAACGGCCCGCTCGCGGTGAAAGCATCCAAGCAGGTGATCGTGGAATCCCGGCTCTGGCCGGAGGACCAGATGTGGAAGAAGCAACAGGAGATCGTCGGTCCGGTCTTCGTGTCCGAGGATGCCCGCGAGGGTGCGGCTGCCTTCGCAGAAAAGCGCGCGCCGAACTGGAAGGGCAAGTAAGGCAGCGACTGTTTCGATCAGGGAGCGCCGGTTTTGATTGAAGCAGAACCGGCGCTCCGATTTTTTTGGTGAAGGCCGTGCCCGCCACCGGCCGGTTCCGCGCCGCTTGAGAGCGCTATTGGGTGAATGATGCGCAGCTTTACCGAAGACCAGGTCATTTTTCGCGACTCCTATCGCAAGTTCCTCGCCAGCGAGATCGCGCCCCATATGGAGGAGTGGCGGGAGGCCGGCATCGTCGACCGCAGCGCGTTCAAGAAGGCCGGCGATCTCGGCTTCCTGATGATCTGGCCCGAGGAGAAATACGGCGGCATGGGGGATGAGGACTTCCGCTATGAGCAGATCATCATCGAGGAGACTGCGCGCTCCGGCTGCAAGGGCTGGTTCAACACCCTGCACAGCCGCCTGGTCGGTTCTTACTTCAAGCGCTTCGGCACCGAGGAGCAGCGCGACCGCTTCCTGCCCAAATGCGTCAGCGGCGAGACGATCCTGGCGATTGCGATGACCGAGCCCGGCGCGGGCTCGGACCTCGCGGGCATGCGGACGACCGCGGAAGACAACGGCGATCATTTCCTGCTCAACGGATCGAAGACCTATATTTCCAACGGCATCAATTCCGACGTGGTGATCGTGGCGGCCAGGCTCGCAGGCGCCGAGAAGAAGCACGCCATGGTGCTCTTGATCGTCGAGCGCGGCATGGAGGGTTTCGAGCGCGGCCGCAATCTCAAGAAGATGGGCATGCCGGCGCAGGACACCGCCGAACTGTTCTTCCAAAACGTCAAGGTGCCCAAGGCCAACGTGCTGGGAGAACCGGGCAGGGGCTTCTATTATCTGATGGAGGGCCTTGCCGAGGAGCGGCTGATCTCCGCGGTCGGATCGATCGCCAACGGCCGCAAGGCGTTCGACATCACGCGCGCTTACGTGATGGAGCGCAAGCTGTTCGGAAAGCCGCTCGCCGAACAGCAGAACACCCAGTTCCGCATGGCGGAGATGGATGCCGAAATCGACCTCGTGCAGGTCTATGTCGATCACTGCGTGGCCGAGCACAATGCGGGACGCCTGACCAGCAACATGGGCGCCAAGGCCAAGATGATGTCGTCGGAAGTCGAGTGGAAGATGCTCGACCTCGGCGTCCAGCTGCACGGCGGCGCGGGATACATGGATGAATATCCGATCAGCCGGATGTTCACCGACGCGCGCGTCAATCGGATCCTGGCGGGAAGCTCCGAAGTGATGCGGCTGATCATCGGCCGCGATGTCTTCTCGGAGCACTACAAGAGCATTCTGGACTAGCGGTTCAGCGTGACCGGCTGCCTACGTCGCTCCGCGCGTTACCCGCGCGCCTGCCGGAGCGGCTCGCGCGCATACTCCTTCGAGCGCATCAAGGCATCGACGAAGATCGGCTCCCAGGAGCGGATATGGCTGCGCAGCAGGGTCGGCAGCGCCTCGGTCTCGCCGGCGAGCGCGAGTTCGATCAGCCGGTAGTGCTCGGGCACCGAGGCTTGCTGCCGCTCGAGGCCGGCGCGGGAGCTGATGCCGTAGAGCCGCATCTTGTCGCGCAGGCCCATCACCATGTCGGTCAGCAGTTCATTGCCGGCGGCCGCGATGAACTCGCGATGATAGTTGCGATCGGCCTCGAGATAGAGCTGGACGTCGTCGGTCTCGACGGCCTTGGCGATCTGGTCGGCCCAGCCGCGCACGGCCGGTAGATCCTTTGGAGGATTGGCGGCGACCAGCACGGCGGCGTGCAACTCCAGCACCTCGCGCATGTCGAATAAATTGCGCAGCTCGGTCAGCGACGGTTCCACCACCTTGAAGCCGCGGTTGCGCATCGGCTCGACCAGGCCGCCGCGGCTGAGCTCGAGCAGCGCTTCGCGCACCGGCGTCGAGGAGACGCCGAGGCTCGCCGCGAGAGTAGGCACCGAATACATCGTGCCGGGAAGGCTCTGCCCGGAAATGATCTCGGCGCGCACCCGCTGCAGCACCTGTTCGCGCAAATTCTGGTCCATGGGTGAATGCGCCGCCTCTCGCTCCGAAGTCCGATTCGTCCCCTGATTATTACTTAGCCTTGACGGGGGCGGTAGCGTATGACGTAAATGTGTAACGCATTACAAGAGTGCGTCACTTGGGCTGACTTGATGATGAGACGGCGGTGAAACAGCGTCTACCCGGCTATTGCACGCTTTGTCGCTCGCGCTGCGGTTCCGTCACCGTGGTGGAGGACGGGCGTCTCGTCGGCGTTGAGGTATTGGATAACCACCCGACCGGTGGCGCGCTTTGCGCCAAAGGCCGGGCCGCCCCCGAGATCGTCGCCAGCCCGCGCCGTCTGACCGTGCCGCTGAAGCGGACCCGGCCGCGCGATGCCGCCGATCCGGGCTGGGTCGAGGTGTCCTGGGACGAGGCTCTGACCGAGATCGCCGACCGACTGGGCACGATCCGCGCCGAGAGCGGCGCCGAGGCGGTGGCGTTCGGCGTCACCACGCCGAGCGGCACGCCGATGGTCGACAGCTTTGAGTGGGTCGAGCGCTTCATCCGCGGCTTCGGCAGTCCCAACCTGATCTACGCGGTCGAGATCTGCGGCTGGCACAAGGACTATGCGCACGCGCTGACCTTCGGCCGTGGCATAGGCTTTCCCGATTACGACAATGCCGATGCGATCATCCTGTGGGGCCATAATCCCGCGCGCACCTGGCTCGCCCAGGCGACGCGGATCGCTGACGCGCGGCGGCGCGGCGCCAAGGTCGTCGTCGTCGATCCCAAGCCGAACGGCTCGGGTCAGCAGGCCGATCTCTGGCTCCGCATTCGCCCCGGCGCCGATGGCGCGCTTGCTATGGGTGCGATCCGTCATCTCATCGCGACCGGTAGCTTCGATGTTGACTTCGTCGACCAATGGACCAACGGATCGCTGCTGGTCGATCGCGCGACCGGGCGCTTCCTGCGCGCCGACGCGTTGTGGCCGGATGGCGCGCCTGAGGCGTTCGTTCGTCTCGATGCGCTGGGCTCGCCGGTGCCTTGCGACACCCGTTACGCGCCGGAGCGCGGCGGCCGGCTGCGCGGCGCGCTGTCGGTCCGCGCACGCGACGGCCGGACGATCTCGGCGGCAACCGCGTTCGAATTGCTGGCCGAGCGAGCCGCGCCCTACACGCCGGCGCGCGTGGCGGAACTGACCTGGCTGCGTGTCGATGACATCGACGCATTCAATGCGCTGCTCGCCGCCCGGCCGCGGCTCGCCTATCATTCCTGGACCGGCGTCGGTCAGCACACCAACGCCACCGCGATCGAGCGCGCGATCGCGTCGCTCTACGCGCTGACCGGCGCTTGCGATCGGCCCGGCGGCAATCGCTGGCCGGTGCCGCCGCCGACGCGTCCTCTCAACGACTACAACATCCTGCCGCCGGAGCAGCAGGCGAAAGCGCTGGGCCTCGCCGAACTGCCGCTCGGCCCGCCGGCGAAGGGCTGGATCACGGCGCGCGATTTCAGCCGCGCCGTGCTTGAGGGCGAGCCTTACCGGGTGCGCGCGCTGGTCGCCTTCGGCACCAACTTCGTCGTGTCGCAGGGCCATTCGGAACGCAATCGCGCGGCGCTGAACGCGCTGGAATTCCAGGTTCATGTCGACATGTTCATGAACCCGACCGCGGAGAGCGCTGATTTCGTTCTGCCGGCCAGCACGCCGTGGGAGCGCGACGCGCTGAAGATCGGGTTCGAGATCACGCAGGAAGCCGTCGAAACCGTGCAGTTTCGCCCGCGCATGGTCGAGCCGATCGGTGAAGTGAAGGCCGATTACGAGATCGCCGCCGCACTCGCGCTCAAGCTCGGTATGGGAAACCTGTTCTTCGGCGGAGACATCGAGGCCGGTTGGAATTACCAGCTGGCGCCGCTCGGCATCGGTGTCGAGGATCTGCGCGAACATCCCGAAGGACGCCGCTTCCCGCAGGCCTTCCGCGATGAAAAATATGCCGTTACGCGCGAGGACGGAACGGCGGCGGGTTTTGCGACGCCGACTCGCCGTGTCGAGATCTATTCCGAGCTGATGCTGGGACACGGCCACGACCCGTTGCCCGATCATATCGAGCCGGTCGGCAGCCCGCTCACGACAGCGGCGGACGAGCGCTTTCCGCTCGTGCTCTCCACCGCCAAGAGCGGCTGGTTCGTTCACTCCTCCTGGCGGCATGTCGCCTCGCTGCGGCGGAAGTCGCCCGATCCGGCCGTCGAGATCAGCCCGCAACTCGCCGAGCGGCGCGGACTTGTGGAGGGCGACTGGGCCGTGGTGGAAACACGAGGCGGTGCCGTGCGCCTGAAGGTGCGCCTCAATGCGGCGCTTGACGATCGCGTCGTCGTCGCCGAATTCGGCTGGTGGGAGGATTGTCCGCCGCTCGGCCGTGATCGCTCGGCGGCGGCAGGCTCCCTCACGCACAACATCAACGCTGTGCTGCACGACGATACGCGCGATCCGGTCAGCGGCTCCGTTCCGCTGCGCGCGATCGTCTGCGATATCAAGCGGGACGAGGTGGCCAGCCGCGGAGTCTGGAGCGGCCGGCGGCGGTTCGTGGTTGGCGAGCGCACGGCCGAGACCGATAACGTCATCGCTCTCAGCCTGCTGCCGCTTGACGGTGGTCCGCTGCCCGACTTCTTACCGGGGCAGCATGTGATGACAGCGTTGCCCGGCACTGCGGAGGCGCGCGCCTATTCGCTGACCGGATCGGGCAACCTGCCGCATGCGCTGTCGATCGCGGTGAAAGGACGTTTCCTCAATGAGGTTCGAAGCGGCGACGCGCCATTCTTCATGCCGGATCGTCTGCATGGTCTTGCCGTTGGAGACGAGGTGCTGCTGGAGCCGCCGGGCGGCATCTTCACGCCGCCGTTGAAGGGGCCGCGGCCGCTGGTCTTCCTCGCTGCCGGCATCGGCATCACGCCGTTCATCAGCCATCTCGAGACGCTGCAACGCATAGCGCCACAAGATCGCGTTGCCGAAGTCCTGCTGCTGCACGGCTGCCGCAGCAGCCGCGAGCATCCGTTCGCGCAGCGACTAGCGGAACTGGAAGCCGCGACTCCGGGGCTGACGCGGGTGACGTTCTATTCGGCCCCGCTTGCGCAGGACCCGGTCGCTTCGCAGTCGTTGCGCAAGGGGCGGCTCGATTTCGAACAGGTCAAGCCGTTGTTGGCACGCCGTCCGCTCGTCTATATCTGCGGCTCGCCGGATTTCGTCGCGGCACAGATCGAGGCCGTGACCGCGCTCGGCGTGCCACGCTTCGACATCTTCGCCGAAAGCTTCGTGTCACCGCCATCGGTGCCGAGCGACCTTGCGCCGCGAACCATCCGGCTTGCGAGCAGCAAGCAGAGCTTCTCGTGGGGACCGGAGCAGGGGACGCTGCTCGACGCCGCAAGTGCGGCGGGCGTCGCACTGCCGAGCGGCTGCCGCGTCGGGCAATGCGAAAGCTGCGCGGTCGAGGTGATCGATGGGGAATTTACCCATCTCGGCCCCGTCGACGGAAGCGAGGGGCAGTGCCTCGCCTGCCAGGCCGTGCCGCTCACCGATCTCACGCTCGCACTTTGATGACCAAACACGATTGAAGGCCAACCGCATCACCGGAGGGGGATCAGATTGATGACGAATGCAACGCACGACCAAACCGTGAGCCTGCGAAAACCTGTCGCTGACAACATCATGGCGCGCTTTTCGCAGGCCCTGGTGGCGTTCGCCGAGCGCTGGTTTCCGGATGCGTATGTCTTCGTCCTGATCGCCGTGATCGCGGTTGCCGCAGGCGCGATCCTGCATGGCGGCTCGCCGCTCGCCGTTAGCCGCGCCTTCGGCGACGGGTTCTGGAATCTGATTCCCTTCACGATGCAGATGGCGCTGGTCGCGATCGGCGGCTACGTCGTGGCGATGTCGCCGCCGGTTGCAGCCGTGCTGGCGCGGCTCGCGAGCGTGCCGAAGACCGGGCGCGGCGCGGTGGTCTTTGTCGGGATGCTCAGCATCTTTCTCTCGCTGCTGAACTGGGGCCTGAGCCTGATCTTCTCCGGCCTGCTGGTGCGGGAGATCGCACGGCGCACGGACATTCGGCTCGATTATCGGGCGGCTGGCGCGGCCGGCTATCTCGGGCTCGGCTGCGGCTTCACGCTCGGCATCACGTCGTCGGCCGCACAGCTCCAGGCCAACGCCGGCAGCATTCCGGCATCGCTTCTACCGATCACCGGCGTGATCGGCTTCTCGGAGACCATCCTGACCTGGCAGAACATGGTCACCGTCGTGATGGTGAGCGTCGTGTCGGCGGCGATCTGCTATTTCACGACGCCCGCGCCCGAGCAGGCGAAGACGGCGGAAGACCTCGGCGTTGCGCTCGGCGATGATCGGATCGAGGCCAGGAAGCCGGCCCGTCCGGGCGACTGGCTGGAGTTCAGTCCGCTGCTGACGATCCTGATCGCGCTGCTTGCCGCCGGCTGGCTGTGGCAGACGTTCCAGTCGGGCAATCCGCTGATCACGCTGTCGGGGCTCAACACCTACAATTTCGTCTTCCTCATTCTCGGCATCGTGCTGCACTGGCGGCCGCGCAGCCTGATCGAGTCCTTTTCCAAGGCGATGCCGAGCGTCTCCGGCGTGCTGCTGCAGTTTCCGTTCTACGCCGGCATCGCGCAGATCCTGACCAAGGTGCCGAACAGCAGCGGCACTACGCTGTCGGACACGATCGCGCACTGGTTCGTCGGCGCCTCCAGCAATTCCACCGTGTTCTCGTTCCTGGTCGGAATCTATTCGGCGCTGCTCGGCTTCTTCGTGCCGTCGGCCGGCGGAAAGTGGATCATCGAGGCGCCCTACATCATGAAGGCGGCCAACGATATCGGCGCGCATCTGGGCTGGACGGTGATGGTCTACAACATCGCCGAGACGCTGCCGAACTTCATCAACCCGTTCTGGATGCTGCCGCTGCTCGGCATCCTCGGCCTGAAGTCGAAGGACCTGATCGGTTATACGTCGGTGCAGTTCTTCATCCACTTCCCGATCGTGATGCTGCTGGCGGCGATCCTGATGGCGACTTTCACCTATCACCCGCCGATCCTGCCTTGAGCGATCACGGCCGGGCACCAGGACACACGGTGCCCGGCCAAGGTCGGCCAATTCGGCGGACCCGTAACCGTCATCACCAAAACCATGCTGTTTTCCCGGTCGTCGCGAATGAGGCTTCGCGCCGGGCCGTGATCTTTGGTCGGTCATTTCATTGACCGCGGCGCGATTCGGCCGGATATTGATCCGCGCTAACCCGCGTTGTTCAAGGTCACTGCCATGAGACATCACCACCGCAGCTTGATGTGCGACATGCGAAGCCGCATGCAGCATCGCTGCGTCTCGGCGGCGACCGGCGTCTGTTGTTGATCGCTTAAGAAAAATCCAAGCACCCGACAATCAGACAGGAGCGCCGTCATCCGGCGATCGAGCACGCATGTCCCAGGCCCAAATCTCCCAAGCCCAAACGTCTCAAGCCCAAACGTCCCAAGCTTACGTCATCGAAGTATCGGATCGAACCGCGGGTATTGTCGTCAGCGACGCCGGAGGCTTCTGCTTCTTCTCCTCGGATCGCGCCTTTGACGGCCTCGATGGCGGCTATTTCGGCTCCGCGCGCGCCGCGGAGCGTGCGGTGAGGGCGCTGCTGCAGCAGCGCCGCCCCGCGTCATAGATTATCCCCACGGCATTAGCGGTGGGCCAAGATTGATGCGGCTGCCACCAGGCAGCCGCGTGAGGTACAATACCGTCCTGCGGAAAGTGCTGCCTGCGATCAGGGATCAGGCCGGGCAGACCATCGTCAGCAGCAGCAGCGTTGGCGGCTGATTGTCGCCATTGGCGTGCTCCCAGGTCAGCAGAATGTCGTGCCGATCGGCGTTCGGCGCATTCTTGTCTTTCTCCTTCACATCGATCTTCATGGGGATCGGCGGTTGGGAGTTGAAGCACTTGCGGACGGCGGCATCCAGCAGTGCGCATTTCGTCAGCGGCACGACGCCGGCCTCGTCCTTGGAGAGGGCCGCGGTGCTTGCTTGAGTGGCGAGGTCCAGACGCGCCTTGCCCATCTCCTTCTGCCACAGCTTGCCGCTTCCGCCCGGCCACTGGTGCCGGGGCGACAGGATCGGCTGGTATTGGCCATATTCCAGCGTCTCGATGTGGATGAGATCCGACGCCTTAAGTATAGCGACGCTCTTGACCATGTTCTGCAAAGGATAGTAGTGCGCGTTGATATGATCTTTGAATTGCTGGTTATTGAATACTCTTCCGCTCATCGTATGTTTCTCCTGGGTATGACTTAGTTTGCCTTGTTAAGGTGACGCTTCTGCAAAGCTCGGCGGGGTAGAAAATTTGAACTCACGGGACCCGAAAAAGCAGGTCCGTTTTCGCGCGGATTCGCCCTACCACTAGAGCCTGTGGTTCGTCCAGAGAAACAACCTCCCGGAGAGGACGCGCCGGGGCCGACAGGCGGTCCCGATTGATAAGCCGCTCCGGATAGGTAAACATGCCCTTGGGGAGCGCTCGCGAATGTTGAGCCGACTGGAAACGCTGGGGCATTGAGAACGAGGGGATGCACTGCTTCGCGTGCCAATCGACGATCGAAGAGGGCGATAGTTGGTGCTCCAAATGCGGAGCTGCGACGCAGCAGCGCCCCGATCCCGATAGCGAACGACGATTCGTAACAATTCTGCGCGCCGACGTGGTCGATTCCACCGGGCTCGTTGCTGAGCTCGAGCCGGAAGAAGCGGTCTCCCGCCTGGAGCCGGCTTTGGTCGCGATGCGCGGCGCGGTGCGCCGGTTCGGTGGCATCGTCAGCAAGGAGCTGGGTGACGGGATCGCCGCGGTATTCGGCGCCCCGATCGCCGACGACAACCACGCGCCCCTGGCCTGCCACGCGGCGATCGAACTCGTGCGGCGCGTCGCCGGTTTGGGCGATCCGGGGCTCCAGGTCCGGGTCGGGCTCCATTCGGGGCGCGTCGTGGCCTACATGGTCGCCAGCGAATATTCCAAGGTTTACGAAATCGGCGGCGCCGCACAGCATCTGGCGGCGCGGCTCGAAGCGGCTGCCGAACCGAACCAGGTCTACGCATCCGAAGCCTGTCAGAAGCTCGCTGAAGGCAACGTTCAATTCGAGTTTCTCGGACGCAGGCAGCTCAAGGGATTCAGTGAGGTCTTGCCGATCTACCGCGTGACCGGCGCAACCGATGTCTCGAGTTGGCGGGTACGCAGGGCACGCAGCGTTGCGCGGTTCGTCAATCGGTTGAAGGAGACGGCGCTGCTCAGGAGGCTGGCTCAGGACGCCGACCCGAACCGGAAGACGGCACTGTTGATTGGCGATCCCGGTATCGGGAAATCGCGGCTGGTGCATGAGTTCGTTGACGAGCTCACCCGGGAGGGCTGGCTTCCGTTCCACGCCGAATGCAGCCCGAATCTTCAAGGCGCGCCGTTCAGTACGCTAAAGGCCCTGATGCTCTCGATCCTGGAGGGCACGGCGGCCGACACCGACGTCCTGACGCGCCTGACAGGGGTTCAGCGTTCGGCCATCGATGCGGTGCTGGACCGTCCGATCTCGGATCCGGAATGGGGCGAGCTGGAGCCGCACGCGCGTGGCCGTGCCATCAGCGAAGCATGCTGCGCGATTCTCGAAGGCCTGGTTGTTCGCCGGCGCGCGGTGATCCTCATCGAGGATCTGCACTGGATTGACCGCGCCAGCGAGACCGTCATGGCGGCACTCGCTTCGCTGAAGATACCCGGGCTTCTAGTGCTTCTGACCAGCAGGCCCAACGGAATTCCGGATTGGGTCGCGCGCTGTAACGCCGAAGTCGCAGCGTTGCGTTCGCTCGACGAGGATGCGGGACGGGAGATGCTGGACGACATCCTGGGCTCTTCCGCGAACATGGCCGATCTGAAGAACCGCGTCGTTCTTCACACGGCCAGCGTGCCGCTCTTCATCGAAGAGGTTTGCCGCAGCCTCAAGGACAGCGGGATTCTGCGGGGGCATTGGGGCGATCTGGCGCTTGCGCGTCCGGTTGGCGATCTCGGGATTCCAAGCAGCATCCAGGGCGTCATCGCCACGCGTCTGGATCGCATCTCGAAGGAGGAGCGTTCGCTGCTGCAGATCGCGGCGGCGTTGGGACCCCAGTCGACGGAATCCATACTGCGTGAGGTGGCCGGCCTGCCGCAGGAGGTTTTTCAGCGCTGCCTGATGGCGCTCGATCACGCCGAGTTTCTGGTGAGGATCGATGTCGAACGGGATGGTTTGCTCGAATTCCCGCACGAGATGGTTCGCCAGGTGACCTACGATTCGATGGTCGAGAAGGTGCGAGAAAGCGTCCATGCGCGTATTCTGGCGACACTGGAGAGCAGCGGCCGTTGGCTTGATGAACCCAACCGGCTTTGTGATCATGCAACGCGTGCCAAGGACTGGCCGAAGGCGTTTACCTACGGACGAGCCGCCGCAAGGAGAAGTCTGACACGGTCGGCATTCGCCGGTGCGGCCAGCTACTTCGAGACCGCCATGACGGCGCTCGACAAGATGCCGTTCTCGGCGTTGCGGGAAACGGATGCCGTCGACCTGCGGATCGAGGCGCGGGTGGCGTTCATGTGGTCGGGGAAGGTGGCGGAATCATTTGATCTCGGCAGAGAGGCCGAGCGGCGTGCTGACGCGATCGGGGACATCGGACGCAAGGTCGCGGCCATGACCGTCAGGTCGGGCACGCAGAACTTCTACAGCACACCGGTCGAGGCGATCGCAACTGGCGAGGACGTCGTACGTCTGGCGGGGCAGTGGGGTAATGCGGGCTGGCTCAACCTTGCTCAGTACACCCTTGGCCAGGCCTACTTCATCGCAGGCCGGTTTCGCGAGGCCGAACAGATGCTGGGCCAGGCCTGCGTCCAGCTGTCCGGGCCGGATGCCAGCGCGCCGCCCGGCACGACCCCGAGAACGCTGCTGTTGCTGTGCTGCATGATGAAGAGCGTAACCCACACGACTCTGGGAGAGTTCGATACCAGCATCGAATTTCACCAGCGCGCAGCAGCGATCGCCGATGAGAGCAACCGGCCGTTTGATCGCGTTGGCGCGGGATATAGCGGCGGCTTCCTGATGCTCGGTCAAGGCAATCCCGAGGGCGCAGCGGCAATTTTGGAGGAGGCTTTCGCGGTCGCGCAGAAGTATGGAATTCGCCTCTTCCTGCCGGTCGTCGAGTGCCATCTGGGCATCGCTTATCTCGAGCAGGGACGCCTCGAAGAGGCCCGGATGACGCTCGCCGGGGCGCACGAGGCGGCCAAATCCGTCGGCTATACGTCGATCATGCTGCGCACTTCAATCGCCCAGGCACTCGCTCTGAGCCGGCTCGGCGATGCGCCGACCGCGCTGAACATGCTGCGAGAGGTCCGAAATACCGCGCGGCAGCAGGGCTTTTCCGGCCTGGAAGCCGAGGCGTTGTTCGGAGAGGCGACGGTATCGCCGGCGTCAAGTGCGGACGACAAGGCTTCCATACTGCACCAGTTGCGCGCAGCGATCGCGATTGCGTCGAGCAGTGGCACGAAGCCGTTGCTGCATCGGGCCGAAGCGCTCCTGAATGGAATGCTCGCCGATCCCCAGGGTGAACCTTGGCGGCATTAGAGCATGATCCGGAGAGGCGCGAAGCGACTCTCCGAACAGATCATGCTTGGACAGCCCAAGCGCGGTGACGCTTCAACCTGATCTCGTCGCGCTTCAGGACGCAGCAGCGAGCGGCGGCGAGACCACCTGCGGTGCCTCGGGGGCCTGCGGCGCGGTCGTCGCCAGCTCGAAGCGGATGCCGTGCACCGAGACGGTCAGCGGGATGGCGCGGAAGTCGTCGTGGAAGGCGCGGATCCGGCGGGCCAGCTCGCCGGCGCTGATGCCCGCGGGAAGCTCGCACATGTCACGGTACATCTGCCGGGTGCTTTTGATGCCGCACCAGGCGATTTCCAGTTCCTGCAGCGGTGAGGGATCGCATGCGAGATCGCGCGACATCCGCCAGAACAGATGGGCAAGCCGCACATAGGCGATCTGCTCGAGCCCGCGCACGCTGATCTTGTCGGGGATGATGAAGGACTCGACCCCGACGATCGGACCGGAATCGACGCGCGCCGCCATCACATGGGCCGTCGCGCCGAACGTGCGCGCACCGTCATAGAGCGCGAAATGCGCCGGCGCCCAGCCTGGATATTGCGGCGGGCCGGGGTGGAAATTATAGGCGCCATGGCCGAGCGCCGCCAGGATGCGTTCAGGCACGATGACGCTGGTGGTGAACGCCAGCAGCCGGCCCTCGCGCAACACCTCGGGCTCGATCGCCGCGAGGTCCTCGGCCGTCACCGCGCAGCGGAACGACAGCGCCGGATTGTGCGCCTTCAACAGCTCGGTGAGCGCGAATTGCTGGTTGGCGACGCCGGTGAGAAGGATGATGGTCTTCATGATGTCGATGTCCTTCTCTTGCTTGGTGATTGTGTCGTTTCAGCCGCGCTGCCCGGCCATGACGAGAACGCTGCCGGCATCGCGGGATTGACCCACGGTGCGGAACAGATCGGCCGGCAATGCTTGCCAGGGTGCAATCTCGATGATCCGGTTGTTCGCGCTGGCGGCGGCCGATTTCGCCGCGCGGATATCGTCCTGCCAGGGGCAGAGCGCGAGCTCGAGCCGGCCGAACCCGCCGCAATCGGCGGCGAATGCGCCGGTGACGGCCTCGATGCTGGCGGCCATTTCGCGTGCGTCGCTGGTCGCGATATCGCGCATGATCACGGTGATCGCGTTGCTCGAGGATGCCTGCGACTTGATCACGATCATGGCGTCGCGGCCGCCGCTGCGGCTGGCGCGCCGCGCGGCGCGCATCGTGACACCGAATTCGGCATCGGGCCCAAGGTCGCTGTGGTCGGTCGGCAGATTGTGGACGACGGTGGTGTGGCGGGGCGTGCCGGCATCTTCGGCGGGGGCATGGTAGGAGCGCGGCAGCCAGGCGGTGTCGAGCGCCATCTGCGACGACGTCAGGCTCCAGGCCTGATCGAGCAGGTAGCCCTCCCAGACCGCGGGATAGGCGGTCGCGATGTGATGCCAGTTGCGCAGCAGCGCTTCGGCGGCCGGGGTGCGGCCGAGATACAAAGTGCGCGCCGACATCTCCCACCGGTTCCACTTGTGGAGCGCGAAGTCGCAGTCGAGGGAGGACGGCAGCACTGGCGGTTCGCAGAGCGTTGCATCGGCCTCGATAAACAGCAGTGGCTCGCGGTGCTCCTGCCACATTCGCAGCAAGAAGGCGGATTTCTCGGACGCCTGCATGTGCGCGCCGTCGGCGGTGTCGATCGGCGCGATGTCGCAGGCGATCTCGAATTCGGCCAGCTTCTCCCGGAGCGCGCGGGCATGATCGTCGCCACAGGCGCGGGGATAGCAGGAGACCACGCGCAGCGCTGCGTCGGATCGGGCGCCTTCTTCCGGAGCGATCGGACGCCAGTTGAGGCCGCCCCACCACATCTCGTGCGGGCCATCGAAGCTCGGCCCGATCGTCCCGAAGTCGGTCAGCTTGGACTTCAGGAAATCGAAGGCTGGATTTTCGCCGAAGGGGATAACGACCGCACAATCGGCGCGAAGCGACCGATAGAGGATCTCGGCGGCGGGGCCGCTCGGCGGCTCGACGAGGATGATGACGCCATGGTCCCGTCCCGGCACGGAACCGGCCTGATGAACGGTTGCGCGTCCGAGCCGTTCGGACAGCCATGCGAGCCGCCGGCGCTGTGCCGCGCTCATCCGGATGTTGTTGGTCGCCAGTAATTGGTCGAAATTCGTCTGCAAGCCGTCCGCTTGCACCGTGTCAGCCGAAATCATGCCCGCACTACCCCTGGTTAACCTTCTACGAGCGGGGCGGCCAGATCAGGCGGACAATCAGTCGCCCTTGGTTGCCTGCGCACCGTTGGCGCTGCGCCAGGTCAGCGTGGCCGAGGGGGCTCCGTTACCGTCGCGGTCCTCGACTGCAAGGATGCGGTCATGGTCGAGGGCGGTCAGCGCGACGGTATAGATTGCAACATCGTCCTCGAAGCCATCGACCGGGATCAGCAGCATGCCGTCCTCAGTGGTGGCGCGGAACTGACGGCCGCTCCGCTCGAGGCCGGCATCGATCAGCCGTCCCTCGGCGATCGTCTTCACGTTCGAATTCTCCGCAGCCTTAGCCGCGCTCTCGCCGTACTGGACCGTGATGCCGTGGAGCATCCCGGCGCGGCTGAGCTTTGCCAGCGGCAGCGCGATGGTCGCAACCGCCATGCGGCGCGACAATGGAATCCGCAGGCGGAGGTCACCGAGCCCGGTGTGATAGACGCTGACGGCTTCCAGCGACGCCTGGCCGTCCGGCCCGAACAGGCCGACCTGCAGCGTCCCGCATTGCGCCTCGCCGAACACGTTCGCCGGCAGGCGATTGGCGCCGAACAATGTGTAGAGATAGGCGTGCGACGGCGACAACGCGGCAAAGCTGCCGGCCAACCACATCGGCGGCGCCGGCGCCGTGCAGGCGGTCAAGAGGCCGCGCGCGACAATGCAATTATTGATGAAGCCGGCGTCGAGCAGCGGCGCGAGCGCCTGCGTGCCAAGGTTGACGTCATGCTTGATGCCACCGAGTAGCACGAGCTCATCATCGTCGGGCAGCAGCAGGAGGCGTCCGAGCACGGCGGCGGCCCAGCGTGCCGCGACAACGGGATCCGCGTCGGGCTGCAAGGCATAGCGTGGGGCCAGCTCTCGGGCGCGCGATGTATAGGCCAGCGTCCCGGATTGCACCTCGTTCGCGAGCGCGAGCTGAGCGGCCGGGCGCTGATCGCCCTCGCGCAACACCTCACCGCCGCGATAGTCGCGTGCCGATCCCTCATCGGAACAGCAAAGCTGCTCAAGCAATGCGACGTTGCGGATCAGCATGCGCTTGACGTGCGGCGTTACGACGCGATCCGAGATCAGGCCTTCCGCGGTGTCGTCGTCGGCGATGTCGTCGAAGGCATCGTCAAGCGTCAGCAGATAGGCGCCATGCAGGCGGATGCGAATGCCTTCGCGATCGAAGATCCGCCGCAGCGACTTCTGCACGCTGGCGGAATAGCCGAGGTCGACCAGGATGAGGTCGGTACAGCCGTCGAAATCCGCGATCTTCGCCTGAAGATAAGCGAGCAAGCGCGCGCGGACACCGGCAGCGATGTCGGTGATCTCGCGCGGATCCATCAGATCGGGCAGGGCGTCGGCGAGTTCGCGGCCGCTCGCAATGCCGTCAGGATACTGCGCGAAGAACTTCATCACCGCCGGCGGCTGCACCTTGACGATGTCGACAAAGGTCGCCGCGTCGATCTTGACTACGCGGCTCAGCAGCTCACTGAGAGGTTCAAGCGTATCGGCGGACCCGACCAGGCTGACGCGACGATTGATCTCCACATAGGCGCCGGTCTCGCCATGGCTTGCCTGCCAGACGCGATACGGCAGCAGACCGTCGCGGCCGAGGAATCCGATCGCGACGCGCGCGCCGTCGCGCGCCAGCGCAGCGCGCCGCGCTTCGATGAAGGCCTCGAACGCCGCCATCACCGGGCCGAGCACGGTCACGCCGAGGTTGAAAGCGGGAGAATGCTCCGCACTGCGTGCCGTCACCGCGCGCCGCAGCGTGCGGGCGCCGCAATCGAGCCGCGACGGCTGATCGGGACACAGCAATTCGAAGATCGACGATTCGCGCTGAAACTTCGATGCCAATGCCGCGCTGGCCTGCGGATAGTAGCGCGGTCGGATGCCGTGACGGCGGGCACCCTTGATATCGGCGTTGTGATTGTCTCCGACATGAAACGAGCTTGCCGCATCGATGCCTTGCTCGGCGAGATAGGCCTCGAACAGTGCTTCGCTCTTGCCGGAGCCGTGATCGCAGGATGCGTAAAGGAAGTCCCAGGTCAGTCCCGGACTGGAGGAGCGCAGCAGTTGCGCGAGCTGGTCGCTGCTCCAATAGGTGTCGGAAATGAAGCCGACGCGAAAGCCGCCGCGCTTCATGTCCAGATATTGCTCGAGCATTTCCGGATTGGCGCGGCACAGCTCGAGCTCGGCTTCGAATTCGATCTGCGCGAGATCGCCCAACGCATCGCGGCTCAGGCCGAACAGTCTGAACGGAAAGTACTTGTAGATGTCGGCGATGCGCACTTCAGTGGAGCCGCTACGCTCCAGCGCCAGCTTGCGCGCACGCGCCTCAGCCTGGATTCGATGCTGAACGAAACTGACGGACATATTTGGAAATTTTTCAGCAATGCGGGAAAGCTGAAAAACCCTTTCAAATACGCCATCCGGCGTCGTGCAGGCGCGCAACAGAAATGTATCGAAAACATCGAATGAACATGCAGAAACATTCTGCGCTCGACGCGTTGCGTCGACCGTCATGATCGTCATGCGCAAAATTCCCGCCAGTCCTCATGCGTTGAACGCTTGCGTGAGACAAATCAGGCGCGACGATTCAAAAAAGTTGATGCGGGATTCGAAAACGCGCGCTTCGCGACTGACAGATTCAAAAAATCCGATAACGTCGAAATGGTGATTCGGAAAAAATTGCCTAGTCGCAATCGTCGAATGCAAGATGGCGACCAACGGCGATGGGTCACTCGCATGCTCCGCGCATGCATGTGTTCGCGTGGCGTTAGTTGATGTGACAACAGCGTTTTCCGGCGCGACGAATTCTTCCGCGGGCTTGCAAGGCGATGCTGAACGACTGCTCCAGACTCCGTAGAATTGCTGCCTGCGCCTCCGCGCGGCGGCAGCTTTTGCCGGGCAGTCGGCAAAAAAATCCAGCTAAGCATTTGAAAAATAACGAAAAAAATTCGCCTGGTTTGTTTGGCCCCTCCGTTCAACGCTCAGAAGCCGCATGCGATGTGAGCTTGCGGCGTTGGTTGGAGAGCGGCGGATGAGTTACGCGCTTGATGTGATGGCAGCGGTCGAGGTGGAAGCCACGGCGGCCACGGCTGCGCCGGTCGAAGCGACTGCTGCCTGGAGCAACGTCCCCACGGTTGCCGATGCAGGCCCGCTCGACACCGTCGAGATCCAGGACGAGGACAAGGAGCTGCTCGACCGCCTTGCCGCCGGCGACGAGGCGGCGTTTCGTGCTCTCGTCGAACGCCATGTCGATCGCGCCTACGCGATCGCGTTGCGCATCGTCGGTAACGCCGCAGATGCTGAAGACGTGGTGCAGGACACCATGCTGAAGGTGTGGACGCATCGCGGCCGCTGGCAGCATGGCCGCGCCAAGTTCTCGACCTGGCTCTATCGCGTCGTCAGCAACCGTTGCATCGATCTGCGCCGCAAGCCGCGCACCGAGAATGTCGATGTCGTGCCCGAGGTCGCCGACACCCAGCTCGACGCCTCGACCGTCATCGAGCGCAACGAGATCGGCAATCTCCTGGAGCTCGCGATGCAGCGGCTGCCCGAGCAGCAGCGCGTCGCGGTGATCCTCTCCTACCACGAGAACATGAGCAACGGCGAGATCGCCGAGGTGATGGATACGACCGTGGCTGCGGTCGAGTCGCTGCTGAAGCGCGGGCGGCAACAGCTGCGCGAAATGCTCAAGCGGCACGAGCGCGACCTGCGCGGCGCGTTTACCGACTGCTAACCATAAATTCCGGCTTCTGAAGATTTCGCGCCTGACCGCCGGCGGCCGACCCGTTTGATCGGTCGGACGGGGGCTGGATCCGCGTCACCTCTCTTTCTCACGATGCGGCATGCCATGCCCCATCACCACAGGAGCTACTCATGCCCGCAATTTCCACCAATACAGCCGCCAACTCCGCGGTCCGTTACCTCAACATCAACTCGATGCAGGAAACCAGCGCGCTGTCGAAGCTGTCGAGCGGCTCGCGCATCACTTCCGCTTCCGACGACGCGGCCGGCCTCGCGATCTCGACCCGCATCTCCTCCGACATCACGACGCTGCAGCAGGCTGCCACCAACGCGGCGCAGGCGACCTCGATCCTGCAGACCGCAGACGGCGGCGCGTCCAACATCTCGGACATCCTGGCCCGCATGAAGTCGCTGGCCTCCGAGTCCGCCTCCGGCACCGTGGCCGACTCCAGCCGCGCTTACATCAACTCGGAATTCACGCAGCTGAAGGGCGAAATCGACTCCATCGCCTCCGGCACCCGCTACAGCAGCCAGAGCCTGCTCGATGGTTCGAGCGTGTTCTCCTCGGGCGTCTCGGTGCTGGTCGGCTCGACCTCGGCCGACACCATTACGATCACCCTGACCAGCCTGACGGCATCCTCGCTCGGCGTGACCTCGCTTGACGTCTCCAGCCTGTCGAGCGCCACCAGCGCGATGTCGGCCCTCGACAGCGCGATCGACACCGTGTCGTCCGCCCGCGCCGAGATCGGTGCCCAGGAATCGCGCTTCAACTTCAGCGCCGACTCGATCTCGACCCAGACCCAGAACCTGCAGTCCGCCAATTCGGCGATCAAGGACGTCGATATCGCTTCCGAGCAGGCGACGCTGTCGTCGGCCGAAGTGAAGACCCAGGCCGCGGTGTCGGCGGAAACCGCCGCGAACCAGATGCCGCAGTACCTGCTCAAGCTGCTCGGCTAATTCGAACGATAGATCGGGCCGGCGTCGTGCCGGCCCGATCCTCACGACGGCGGAGGTGTCGACATGACGGTTAGCAGCGCCACCTCGAGCACATCCGGCGCGACGTCGTCGAGTTCCGCCAGCTCTGCCAGCACGGTGACCACGACCGGCACGACCAATTCGGCCAGTATCGACTGGACTGCCCTGATCAATGCCGAAGTCAACGCCAAGCTCACGGCCGCGACCACGATCACCACCAAGATTACCGCGAACCAGGCCAAGGTCACCGCCTACCAATCCTTGCAGACCGAGCTGTCGACACTGGCAACCGGGTTGTCGTCGCTCAGCACATCGATCATCAACTCGATCGCCACCAATGCGTTCGCCACGCGTTCGGCGACGATTTCGTCCACCGGCGACGTCAGTGCCTCCTCGGCGCTGTCGATGAGTGTCAACAGCGGCTCGGCGACCGGCAATCACACGCTCCAGATCACCCAGCTCGCAACCGCGCAGAAGGTGATCGGCACTTCGCAGTCGAGTAGCTCGACCGCACTCGGTTACTCCGGAACGTTCTCGCTGGGGCTCGCCGGCGGCAGCAGCACGGCGATCTCGATCACCAGCGGCATGTCGATGCAGGATATCGTCGACACCATCAACGCCCAGACCTCGAGCACCAATGTCCAGGCCTCCATCGTCCAGGTGTCGAGCGGGTCCTATGAGATGGTGCTGACGGGGACCCAGGACGCCGCAAACATCACCTATTCGTCGACATCCGGCGACGACATCCTGAACAAGCTCGGCGTCGCCGACACCTCGGGGGCTTTCACCGACGTGTTGCAGAAGGCGCAATCGGCGGAATTCACCCTCGACGGCATCGCGCTCACCCGCAACACCAACGATATTTCCGACGTGCTCTCGGGCGTCACGTTCGACCTGCTGCAGCCGACGCCGAGCGGCACCAGCCTGAACATCAGTATCTCGACGGACACCAGCCAGATCACCTCGGCGCTGCAGACCTTCGTGACCAACTACAACGCGTTTCGCGACCAGGTGATCGCGCAGTCCGCGCAGAACTCCGACGGCACGGCCGCCTCGAGCGCGGTGTTGTTCGGCGACAGCACGATGCGCGATATCATGACCCAGCTTCAGCAGGTGCTCAGCGGCTCCGTCGGCGGCATGACGATGGCCGACCTCGGCCTGTCGTTCAACCAGAACAACGAGCTGCAGCTCGATACCGGTACGCTGTCGACCGTGCTGACGCAAAACCTGACCGGCGTCACCAAGCTGCTGTCCGCGCAGACGACGGCCTCGTCCAGCCAGCTCAACGTCGTTAACACCGGCACGTCGCCGCAATCGTTCACGCTCGATGTCACGGTGGATTCGACCGGCACGCTGACCGGCGCCTCGGTCGGCGGCGACAGTTCCGGCTTTTCGGTGGTCGGCGACTCCATCATCGGCAATTCGGGCACGATCTACGCCGGCATGGCATTCACCTACACCGGCTCGACCTCGCAATCGATCACCGTGACGTCATCGTCCGGGCTTGCGGCGCAACTTTATCAGCTCGCGCAGACCAATTCCGGGACCAGCGGTCAGCTACAGACCATGATCACCAACCTGCAGTCGCGCGATACAGATCTGCAGTCCCAAGTCAGTGACATCCAGAGCAATGCGGCGACGTTCAAGGCGCAGCTGCAGCTTCAATACGCCAATTATCAGGCCGCCATCGAAAGCGCGAACAACACGCTGGGCTACCTGAGTGCCCTCCTGAACGCATCATCGAGTAAATAATGACCCAGAATGCTACGGCCTACCTTGCCAACAATGCCTATCGATCCGCCGCGGTGGCGGTCCCGCCGTTGAAGGCGGTGGTGATGCTGTGCGACGGCGCCATCACGTTGCTGCAGAAGGCGCTGGATGCGCACGAGGCGAAGCGCTTCGAGGAAGGGCACACCTATCTGACGCGGGCGACCGCGATCCTGCGGGGACTGAGCCACCATCTCGACGTCACCCGCGGTGGCGCGATGGCCGATCGCCTGTTCCGGACCTACAACGCCCTGATCATGGCGTGCCTGCGCTCCTACGGCCGGCCGCACGCCAGGGAGAATTTCCGGCGCATCATTGCCAGCCTGACGGAACTCCGCGACGCCTGGAAATTCGTCGAGGCGACCGCCGGCAAGGCCGCCAAGGCCAGGACGCTCGACAAGACGCTCGAATCAGCTGCCGGCCGCTGAGCGGGCGAATCAGCCGGCGAACCTCGTTTCGTCGGCAGGGGCAGGGTGCCCGGGCGGGCGTCCTGTTGGGAAAAAGGGCCGCTCGGTGCGCACCATGCTGGACCTGGCGCTACGGCGGCGGAAATTGATTTCCGCCGTCCCGCGAATGCTTTATGACAGCCTTGGCGACGAGGCTGGATCTGCGCGCGGGATGGACGTTGCGACATTCGAAGACCTGATCGACCGGCTGGGGGAGGATCTGTCCCGCTGGCCCGATGATCAACGTCTAGCGGCCGTCCAGCTACTCGCATCCTCGGTCGAGGCGCGGACGCTCTATGAGCAGGCAAGCGCGGTACGCCGGGCGCTTACGGCGCCGCCGGTTCGCGCACCCAAGGGCCTTGTCGACCGTATCGTGACCGCGGCGGCGAAACTGCCCCAGAAGGAACTGCCAGAAGTTGCGGCCCCGGAGCCAGCCCCGCCCGAGGAGCAGCCGAACGATGCGCAAGCTCCAGGCGATTCCGCCCAGCAAGGCAAGGTGCTGCCTGCGCTGCTGCTGGCCCTCTGCCTGTTGCCGGCATTGGGGCCGCCGGCATTGATGCTCGGCGAGCCGGATCTGCCGGTCAGTCTCTCGCTGTAAGCTCTCCGTATTCCCTTTGCAGCGCTCCGCGGCCTTCCGCGGCGGGTTAGCCCGCATGCACATTTGCGCGCCGCGGGGCCACGGCCGACCGGCAAATTCTGCCGATTAATCAAATGATTCCGCGCGGATGAATCCGCGCCTGAAATCACCGCGTCATCCGTTTTATCTGCGAACGACTTCACGATCCCAATGTTTCACCGCGTTCCGTCGCCTAGCCCGCGACGAAGAGAGCCTTGTCATGACCGTTTCCTCGGCAACCTCTGCTGCAGCCTCGGCCGCCTCGAACTCCTCGTCGAGTTCGTCAACCAGCGCGTCGATGGGGATGAGCTCGACCGATTTCCTCAACCTGCTCGTCAGCGAACTGCAAAACCAGGATCCGCTGAACGCCACCAGCACGACCGACTTCATCAATCAACTCACCTCCTACGCCAACTTCACCGAGCAGCAGTCGACCAACGCCAGCATGACGTCGCTCGCGAGCTCGTTCTCGAGCCTCGTGACGCTCAACTCGGTCAACTATATCGGCCACACCGTCGAGGCGAAGACCAACACGGCGGAGCTGACCAACGGCTCGGCGACCTTCGGCTACTCGCTCACTTCGGCCGCTTCCAACGTCGCGATCGCGATCCAGGACTCCTCGGGCAACACGGTGTGGAGCGGCAAGGGGACCGGCAACGCGGGCTCGAACACCTTCACCTGGAATGGCCAGACCACGAACGGCACCCAGCTCAGCAATGGCGGCCAGTACACGATCAAGGTGACCGCGACCGACTCCGCCGGAAACTCGCTGCTCAGCTACACCACGATGACGGGAACGGTGACCGGGATCGATGCCTCCGGCTCGACACCTTCGCTGCTCGTGAACGGTGTTCCCGTCAGCGCCGCCAACATCATCGGCGTCACGTCCTGATTGCTTCCGGAGTAATATCATGAGTCTTACTGGTGCACTTTCCTCGGCGATCTCGGCGCTCAATTCGCAGAGCCAGTCGCTGGCAATGATTTCCGACAACATCTCGAACGCCGATACCACGGGCTACAAGACCACGTCGGCGATGTTCGAAGATCTGGTGACGGCGTCGAACAGCGCCACCTCGTACACGTCCGGCGGCGTCAACGTGTCCGGCCGTGCCAACATCAGCCAGCAGGGATTGCTGGCCGCGACCACCAACGCCACCGACGTTGCCATCCAGGGCAGCGGGTTCTTCGTCACGACCAACGCAGCGACCGGAGGCACCACCTCCTATACGCGCAACGGTGCATTCACCACCGACAATGCGGGCTACCTCGTCAACAACGGCAATTATCTCGAGGGCTGGCGCACCGACGCACAAGGCAACATCCTCGGCAATGCATCGGCCGCGAGTCTCGGGCCGATCAATACGCAGGTGGCCTCCACCAGCGGCAGTGCCACCACCAAAACCACCGTCGCGGCGAACCTGCCGGCCGATGCCGCCATCGGCGCGACGTTCAACAGCTCGATGACGGTCTATGATTCGCTTGGTACGGCAAGCACGATCCAGATCGATTGGAAAAAGACCGCCGACAATGCCTGGCAGGCCAGCTTCGAGCAGCCGAAGCTTGCGTCGGACTCCAGCACGGCTAGCGCCAACGCGATCACCGATACGGTGGCGATTACCTTCAATCCCGACGGTTCGCTCGCCTCGACGGTGCCGAGCCCGCCGACCATCTCGATAACCGGCTGGAAGGACGGCGCTGCCGACAGCTCTACCGCCAACGGTACGGCCATCACGCTCAATCTCGGCACGGCCGGCAAGACCGACGGCCTCACGCAATATTCGTCGGGCCAGACCACGCCTTCCGTCGACCTCACGAGCATCACGTCGGACGGCCTGCCTTACGGCAAGCTGAGCAGCATCGCGATCGGCAAGGGCGGCGTGGTCGACGCGACCTACTCCAACGGGCAGACCATCGCGATCTACAAGATTGCGGTCGCGACCTTCAGCGACCCCAACGGATTGAGCGCGGCCAGCGACGGCCTGTACTCCGCGACGGCAGCCTCCGGCAACGCCACGTTGCAGACCTCGGGGGCAAACGGCGCCGGCACGATCTACGGCAGCGAGCTGGAATCGAGCACCACTGATACCAGCGGTCAGTTCTCCAACATGATCTCGGCGCAACAGGCCTATTCGGCGGCATCGCAGGTCATCACCACCGTCAACAAGATGTTCGACACGCTGATTTCGGCGGTGTCGCGATGACGACTGAAAAGAAGAATGACCGCCTGCTGGTCAGGCTTCAGCGGCTGAAGGCGAGGGCCGCCTCGGTTCAGCCGAACGATCGGGCGCAACTCACTGCGTTGCTCGACGACGTCGAGACATTGCGAGACTTGCTGATGCGCGAGTGCGCACGGCTCGACCAGGAACTCAACCGGGCCTCGGTCCGGGTAACGGCAATCACCGCGTATGGGCGCAGCGCACAATCGGTTCGCGCCCTGCGGCGCGGACACTAGCTTGAACGGGAGCGATGACATGACACCGGAACGCAACATCAAGATCAATCCCGCGGGCAATGACGAGCGCGCCAGGTCGTTGATCGCGCTGATCGACAATCTGATCGAGATCGTGAATGAGGAGAACGTCGAGCTCGCGAAGGGCCTGCCGGCCTCTCGGCTGAAACAGGTCGACGAGAAGAACCGCCTCGCCACGCTGTTCGAGCAGCGCGTGGCGGAGGCCGTCGGCAAGGCCGCCAACCTCAACGTCCAGGATCGCGTGCTGCGCGAGCAGCTGATGGATCGGATCCTGAAGCTGCGGGTCGCGATGGACGAGAACGTGATGCGGCTGCGCGCGGCGATCGACGCCAGCAACCGCAGGATCGAGGCGATCATGCAGGCGATCCGCGAGCAGATCGCCAACGTATCGCCCTATGGGGCCGGCGGCCGTCGCGTCACATCCGCGATGTCCTATGGCACCAACGTGCGGGCCTGATCGCGCCGGCGCCGGAGGGAGTGGGTCGTGTCGTCGCTCGATATTGCACGAAGCATCGCATTCAGCGGGCTGTCTGCCACGCAGGTGCAGATCAGCGTCGCCTCGGCCAATATCTCCAATGCCGACACCAAGGGCTATACCGAGAAGACGGCCAACCAGAGCAGCAGCGTCACCAGCGGGGTCGGCACCGGCGTCACGATCTCGGGGATCACCAGCGCGGTCGACAAGCTGCTCCTGAAGTCGCTGGTCGGAGCCAATTCCGATCTCGGCGCGGCCGACATCAACAACAACTATCTGACCGAGCTCCAACAGCTCTATGGCAGCACGTCGAGCAGCGGCAGTTCCACGACGGGCACCTCGCTGGCCAACACGATCGCGGCATTCGAGTCGGCGCTGTCCTCGCTGGCCAGCACGCCGAGCAGCGCGTCGCTGCAATCGAACGCCGTCAGCTCGCTCGCGGCGGTCACCAATCAGCTGCAGCAGACCTCGAGCGGCATTCAGAAACTGCGCTCCAACGCCGACCAGGACATCGCGTCGTCGGTCACCGACATCAATTCCGATCTGCAGCAGATCTCCGACCTCAACAAGCAGATCAAGCAGGAAGCCGCCGCCGGCCAGTCGACCGCCGATCTCGAGGACCAGCGCAACAGCGCGTTGCAGGACCTCGCATCGCAGATGAATGTGAGTTATTTCACCACGTCGAGCGGTGATCTTCAGGTCTATACCGGGTCGGGGCAGGCGCTGGTCGACAGCACGGCGCACCCGCTGAGCTACACGGCGGCGCCCAGTGTCACGGCGTCGACGACGTATAGCGCGGGATCGGCGACGAGCGGCTTCAGCGGAATCACCGTCAACGGGGTCGACATCACTTCGCAGATCTCCTCCGGCAAGGTCAGCGCCCTGATTACCCTGCGCGACCAGACTCTGACGGCCGCGCAGTCGCAGCTCGACGAGCTTGCCCAGCAGCTGACCTCGAGCGTGAATGCGGTCTCGAACCAGGGCACATCGGTGCCGCCGCCGGCCAGCCTGACCGGTACGGCGACTGTCAGCAATTCGACATCGTTCGCGGGCACCGGCACGGTGCGTATCGCAGTCGCCGACAAGAGCGGCAATCTCGTATCGTATCAGGATATCGATCTATCGTCGTATTCCACGGTGGGGGCTCTTGCCGCCAAGATCAACACTATCCCTGGCGTATCGGCATCGGTCGATGCCAACGGACATTTGTCGATCTCGGCGACCGGGTCGGGCAATGGCATTGCCATCAACCAGATGACGAGTTCGGTCGGCGGTGAGGGATTTTCCCAGTATTTCGGGCTCAATGACCTGATCACGGGGACCAGCGCCTCCAACATCGCGGTGCGCAGCGACATCCTGAGCGGCACGGCGACGCTGCCGACGGCGACGCTCGATGCGTCGTCCACCCTGACGGTCGGAAACTCGGTGCTGTCGTCGGGCTCGGCGACGGTGGTGAATGCGCTCTCGAGCGCGCTGACGGGGTCGACCAATTTCGCGATGGCGGGTGGGCTGGGCGCCACCACCGGCTCTTTCACCGATTATGCAGCATCGATCGTTGCCAACGTCGCCGGCAAGGCGAGCCAGGCGTCGGCAACCTACACATCCAAGCAGACCGCGCAGTCGACCTATGCGAGTTCGCTGTCGTCGCAGTCCGGCGTCAACATTGACCAGGAAAGCGCGAATCTGAGTGCGTTGCAGAACAAATACGCTGCCGCATCCCAGATCATTACGACGATCAATTCCATGTTCTCGGCGCTGATGACCGCGATGGGCGCAGCCTGAGTGTGAGGGCGTTGTCATGATGATGCGTGTTGCCACCTTCGCGCAATCGGAGCAGATGATATCGAGCGCGCTGCGCGTGCAGTCGGTGATGGTCAATGAGCAGGTGCAGGAGTCCTCCGGGCTGCAGTCAGAGGATTTCGGCGGCTACGGCTCGGGCGCCGGGCGCGTGATCAATTTGCAGGTCTCGGTGACGCGCGCCCAGTCCTATATCGATGCCAGCAATCTTGCCGACAACAAGGTGCAGGCGATGTATTCGGCGGTCGGCTCGGTGACCGATATCATCACGCAGCTTCGGACCCAGCTCAGCGCCGCCACGACCGGCAGCAGCACGGCGACGGCATCGGTGATCAACTATGCTCAGCAGGCGATCTCGCAGATGCAGGGGCTGCTCAACACCCAGTATGACGGCGAATACGTCTTCAGCGGCGCCCGCACCGACGCTGCGCCTGTGGATCTGTCGAGCTATGACACCGGCACGGGCTCGCTGACGACATCAGACACCAGCTACTACAAGGGTGACAGCGAGATCGCGTCGGTGCGCGTTTCGGACAGCCAGTCGGTTTCCTATGGCGTCACCGCCGACAATCCCGCCTTCGAGCAGGTCATGCGGCTGTTGAAATACGTCGGCAACAGCACGACGTTGTCGTCGAGCGATATCTCGCAGGCGCTCGACCTCGCCAGCAATGCATTGGATGCAACGTCCACGGTGCAGGCAAAGCTTTCGACCGCGGCGTCGCAGATCGAGACCGCCAGCACCAACCAGAGCGACTACCAGAATTTCGCGAAGACCCTGTCGACCAACCTCACCAGCGTCGACGTCGCTGCGGTAACGGCGCAGCTGTCGACCTATCAGGCGCAGCTGACGGCATCCTATTCGGCGATCGCCAAGATCCAGAGCATGAACCTGGCCAATTATCTGAAATAGCAGGGCCGCGGCGCGGCTCAGCGGTTCAGGATCTTCAGCCAGACATCGCCGAGGATGATCGGCTCGCGCGGCGCGAGCCAGGTGAGGCCCGCTGCCTTGCCAAGCTCGGCGATGGTGCCTTTGGCCTGCAACTCGGACAGCATCTGGTTGACGGCCTCCAGCAGCGCCTTGTCGGTTTCGAGCGCGACATAGCCGCGGTTGGCGCCGATCGGATAGTAGTAGCCGGAGGCGATGATTTTGGTGTCGGGATGACCAGCGCGGTAGGCGTCGAACCGGCGCAGGTCGAGCAGCGTGGCGTCGAATTCACCGCGCTCGAGCTCTCCCAGGAGATCGCTACGCCCGGGAACGAGGTGGGTGATGTCTTCGATCAGCTTTCCCTTGTCGAAGGTCATCAGAATGGCATCGCCCAGCGTGCCGCTTTCGATCGTCAAGCGGAGGCCGGCGAGATCGCCGATGTCGGTGATCTTGCGGTCCTTGATCTTGTCCTTGGCCTTGGGACCGAGCACGACGGTCATCGGCGAATAGAGGTAGGGTTGGCTCGGCGCCAACACCCCGATCGGAATTCGCCGGCGGCGATCGTCGCGGGTGGCGCCATCGAAGTCCGGCAGCTTGGCTGTCGCGACGCCGGGGGCCTTCAGCGAGTCCGTCGTGAGGGCGTAGCCGCCGACCAGCGAGCAGCGTCCGTCCGACAGCAACGCATTGGCCTCCAGCGCGGGGCTCGAATCCTCGTCGAGCTTGCTCTCGAACCACTGGATCTTGAGCGGCCGTCCGAGCCGCTCGGCGATGGCCTGCGCGAGCGCGACGTCGAAACCGGTATCCGGTTTGCCGCGATGATGCGCCGACAACGGCGGGAGATCCTCGTCGAGGCATACTTTGAGCGGCTCGCCGGCCGCATGCGCTGCCGCCGTCATGGCGAGCAGCAAAGCTGTCGCGGCGCCCGCCAGGAGGGCTTTCATTGGGTCCTCCGGCTCGACAGGAACGCCCAGACGTCGGCGATCTCCTGCTCGCTCAGGATGTCGGCCCAGGGCGGCATCTTGCCGTTCTTGCCTTGCTTCACGGTGGTCACGAAGCGCGTCTTGTCGTCCGGAAACGCGCGCAGGTCCGGCGTGATGGTGCCGGAGTTGACCATGTTGGGTCCGTGGCAATGCGAGCAGTTCTTGGCGTAGGTGACCTTGCCCTGGTCGGCCTGACCCTGAAGGTCGATTGCACTGGTTTGCTGTGCGGCTGCCGGGATCAACGTGATCAAGGCCGCCGCGACGGCGGCGAAGATCGCCGCCGTCAACAGGGTTACTCTTTCAGTCACGTGTGCTCCGCGCTCAGTTCTTGACCGCGAAAACCCACAGCGAGCCGCCGGGCGGGACCTTGGCAAGCCGCTCGTCGCCCGAGAACAGCGAATAGACTCCGCCATAGCCCGAGGTGACGGCGACATACTGCACGCCGTCCTGCTGCCAGGTCACGGGTTGTCCTTCGATGCCCGAGCCGGTCTGGAACTGCCAGAGCTTCTTGCCGGTGTCGGCGTCGAACGCCTCGAATTCGCCGGTCAGTTGACCGGAGAACACCACGCCGCCCGCCGTCGAGAGCACGCCGGAGAAGCGCGGAATGTCGCTCGGCGCTTCCCACTTCGCCTTGCCCGTCATCGGATCGATCGCCTTGAGATGGCCGCGCGGTCCGGTGCCCCATTCCCAGGGATCGGTGAGGTCCATGCCGAGATACCACTCGCCCTGCTTGAACGTCACCGGCTCGGACTTGTAGCGGCCGCCGAAGGCGAGCGTGTTGGCGTAGGCGAGGCCGGTTTGCGGATTGAACGACATCGGCTCCCAGTTCTTGCCGCCGAGGATCGACGGGTAGACCGTGACCTTCTTGCCATCACGTGCATCCTTGACGACGTCGGTCTCGATCGGCCGTCCGGTCTTCAAATCTACCCCGGTGGCCCAGTTGACGTTCACATAGGGATTAGCCGCGAGCAGCTTGCCGTTGGTGCGGTCAAGCACGTAGAAGAAGCCGTTGCGGTTGGCATCCATCAGCACCTTGGTCGGCTTGCCCTCGACATTCATGTCGGCGAGCACCATCTCGGCCACCGAGTCATAGTCGAACGGATTGTTCGGCGAGAACTGGTAGTGCCACTTGATCTTGCCGGTCTTCGGATCGAGCGCGAGCACCGAGCAGGTGTAGAGGTTGTCGCCGGGACGCACGGCCGAGTTGAACGGTCCGGGATTGCCGATGCCCCAATACACGGTGTTCAATTCGGCATCATAGGAGCCGGTGATCCAGGTCGATCCGCCGCCCAGCTTCCAGGTGTCGCCCTTCCAGGTATCGCCGCCGGGCTCGTCCGGAGTCGGGATCGAGTAGGTACGCCAGAGCTTCTTGCCGGTCGCCGGATCCCAGCCGTCGATGAAGCCGCGGGTGCCGAATTCGGCGCCGGAGATGCCGGTGATCACGACGCCGTCGGCGACCAGCGGGGCCACCGTCATCGAGTAGCCTTCCTTGATGTCCGCAGCCTTCTCACGCCACAGCTCCTTGCCGGTCTTGGCATCAAGCGCGATCACATTGGCGTCGAGGGTGGTTCGGAACAGCTTGCCGTCATACAGGGCCGCGCCGCGATTGATGATGCCGCAGCAAACGATGCGCGGCGTCTCGGCGGGATACTCGACCTTGGTCTTCCAGATCTGCTTGCCGGTCTTGGCGTCGATCGCGATCGTGGCATTGTGGGTGGTGACGTAAAGGACGCCCTGGTAGACGAGCGGCTGCGATTCCTCGCTGCGGTCGTCGTTCAAGCTGTAATTCCAGACCGGGACCAGATTCTTGACGGTGTCCTTGTTGATCTGGTTCAGCGTCGAGAAGCGCTGAAGGTTGTAGCCCATTCCATAATTGAGAACGTTCGATGTATCAGTCGCACCCTTGACCAACTGCTCGTTGGTCTGAGCGCTTGCACCATAAGATGCAAGAATCACGAGGCTTGCGGCCAGCGCAATGCGTCTCATCATATCCTCCCAATGAACCTTTTTCTGCACGCCTATTCCTGACGTTGCGGACGGAACCATCGGCCTGAAACCAAAAAGGGTCAATACGAAAACGTGAACGAACCCCAGCCAGCCTCCGGAGGGCGGTCGAAGGCTTCAGGTTTTCGCTGATGCTTCCGTAGCTTACCGCCGCGTGGAATACGCAACGCCGCGTGCGTCCTGCCGCAATGCCGCAGCGCGAACGGTTCGGTCAGCTCGACGGCGCATGCGAACAGGCACTCGGGCGTGGCTTGGTGCCCCGCTTGTCCGGCGGCACATTGCAATTGTCGATGCGCTGCTCGTCGGTCCACTTGCGTCCGAGCCGCTCCTTGCCGGTGAGCGTGCGCTGCTGGACATGCTCTGCCGATGGGGCAGGAGCCCTGTTCTGCGCGGACGCGGGCGCGGTCAGACCGAGCGCAACGAGGCAGCCTAACGTGGTTCTGCAAATATCGCGCATGGGTCACCTCGCTTGTTCCAGTACGATGGCATCCGCCGAGCGCCACAGATGATCCGCGAGGCAATACCTTTCCACCCGAAACCCGACAGGTCCCGCTGATTGCACTAGCTGTAGGAAGCCTCGTCGAAGCTGCTATGGTGGCTTCGATCGCAGGACGCGCTCGGTATCCTTGCCGGAGCGGCACTCAAGGGAGACGAATGATGATTTCGCGCCGATCGCTTGCGTTGACTTTGGCTTTTGCCGTGCTGTCAGGTCCCGCTCTGGCCGCATCGGGCGGTCGCAGCGCGCTCAAGATGCTCGATCCCGACAATGACGGCACGGTCGACCTTGCCGAAGCCAAGAAGGCTGCCGCCGATCTGTTCGCGAAGCTCGACCCCGATCACGACGGCACGCTCGACGTCCGCGAAT
The DNA here is from genome assembly GCF_042258615.1 of Bradyrhizobium sp. Pha-3. Taxonomy (GTDB): domain Bacteria; phylum Pseudomonadota; class Alphaproteobacteria; order Rhizobiales; family Xanthobacteraceae; genus Bradyrhizobium. Next base: position 3,410,972 of record NZ_CP170152.1, read on the forward strand.
TGCGCGGACGGCTGACCGCGAAAGAGCTCAAGATGGCGGATCCCGATCACGACGGCACCCTGACGCTCGACGAGTATCTCGCGGTCGTCGAGCAGCGCTTCAAGGCCGCCGATCCCGACAATGACGGAACGCTGGATGCGAAGGAGTTGAAGTCGCGCGCCGGCAGGGCACTGCTGCGCCTGCTCAAATAGGTCCGCGCCCGCGCATCTTGGTGGGCGGATTCCGGTTATTGATCCAGAATTCCGCGCATAACAAAAAAATTGCGATTTCGCTCTTGGGCAAGACTCGGCCGGCGCAATCGGGTTTGCTTATGCGCGCGTCGCCGGCCGGCAGCCGGAAAATGCCTGACAGATCAGCGTCGGGATTTCCCAACTGTTTCAAAGCCGGGCGGACGTCGGCGAGCCGTCGTCCGCTTCGGCATGTCCAGCAGCGAAGTCGGGTCCTTACCCGGCCGGCTTGCGCCCTGGAACAGCCAACCCTAGCTTGCCGCGCGGCGCGACGCTTGTGCCAACTTATACTTGGGAGAAGGAAATGGCCTGGAAAACACCGAAGATCGTCGAAGTGCCGGTCGGCATGGAAATCAACATGTACGCCTGCGCAGCCCGCAAGTAATCCGAGACACGTAACGCGAGACAGCTTGCCCGGCTCGGAGCAGCTCGCTGCACCGAGCCGCGGCAGGCGTCTTTCGCGGTCGCGATGCCGCCGCTGCAATTTCCCCTAGATCCTTCCCACAACACGTTGAAATCGAGACCACCTGCGATTGGCGGGCCGTCCTGCTTTGCCCTACAGTGCGGCGTGAGGCGGTGGTCCGGGGACGATGAGTTTCGAAATCAGGCGAGGGCGTTGGGTGGGCGTGCTGTGCGCGGCGATTGCCGGCGTCGCAGCGGTGCTGCCGCTCGGTGCCTATGCCGAGGGTTTTGATACCGAGCACATCTTCGGCTTCATGATCGGCTCCGACGTGGGCGAGGCCGGCGAACGGGAATTCCAGAGCCAGACCACCGGGCGCTTCGCCAAGGACGGCGGCCAATATCGTACGCTCAACCAGCAACTGGAGCTCGAACTCGTCCCCGCGCCGAACTTTCGTGTCGAACTCGGAACGTCGTTCATGGCGTACGATATCAATCGGGTTCCGGGCTTTGACGATCACCGGCAATTGTCGTGGCAGGGCGTCTCGGTCGATTTGCGCTATCGCTTTCTCGATCGCGAGGCGGCGCCGTTCGGCATGACGCTTGCGCTGGAGACACATGCCGACCGCGTCGACGAGACGACCGCCGCTGCGGTCCGCAGCTACGGCACCGAACTCACGGTGGCGTTCGACCGCGAAGTGATCCCGAATTTTGCTGTCGCGGCCCTGAACGTCAGCTATGAGCCGGAATGGACGCGGATGCCGCGCACCGGCACCGCAGAGCAGGATGCCACCATCGGCGTCGCGTTTGGCCTGATGGCCAAGGTGCGGCCGGATATCCTGATCGGCGGCGAAGCGCGCTATTTCAGGAAGTATGAGGGGATCGGCCTGGATGAACTGTCCGGGCAGGCGCTGTTCATCGGTCCCACCGTCTATTTCCAGCTCTCGGAGCGTTCGCGCCTGACTGCGACCTGGAGCGTCCAGGCCTGGGGGCAGCGGGCCGGCAGCAATGCTGCCCTCGACCTGGTCAATTTCGAGCGCCACCAGGCCCGGCTGGTGTACGGTCTGAACTTCTAGGGCCGGGTTCCCAGGCCTGTCACGGGCCTGTGAAACCCTGACTTGGCTGACTACGTATTCCGTCGTGTAATCTATTTCGTGAGCACGCTTAGGGATCGCGCATGAACCCGATTGATCTGATCGTCACTGTTTGTGCTGTGCTGTCGCCCGCCACCTGCGAGGAGCAGCATCTGGTGTTCAACTGGAACGGTTCGCTGCAGCAATGCGCCATGGCCGCGCCGCCTTACATCGCGCAATGGGTCGGCGAACATCCGAAATGGACCGCGGTGCGATGGCGTTGCGAATATCCACACAGCAACGATCGCGCCGGCACGGACGGCAAGCCGCCGGCGGGCTAGCTCCTACTTGTTGCAGTCCTTCAGGTCCTTGTCGGACACCGAAAACACCGCATCGGCCTTGATCTCGATGTCACGAACGAAGCACTGCCTGGCGCCGCTGTAGCCGACCTTGGCATCGTAGCGGCCGGGCTCGACGCCGGTGATCCGCAAGCGCTCGTCGTGGTCGACTTCCTTGTCCTTGTCGTTGAGCGTCTGGTTCGGACCCCACTCGTTCTTGCCCGCCGGCGACAGCTCAAAGCTCGAAATCGTGGTGCTGGTCAGATTCCACAGCCGGATGCCTTTGCCCTTGCTTTGGGCAAGCGCTGTCGCCGGCAGGACAAGCAACGCAACACCAACAGCAATCAACGCACGCGCCATCCAATCTCTCCCTTACGCTTTCGTCCAAGGATGACGGCGTCTCACATATTTGCAAGGTCCAACTGTGAGAGCTGCCGCTTGATTTCGTCGATCTCCGGTTCGCTGCGCGCCGCGCGCGGCGCAGCGATGGTTTCGACGTGAAGGATTCGGGCCGGTCGCGGCGACAGGAAGAACAGGCGGTCGCCGAGTCGGACTGCGTCGTCGAGATCGTGGGTGACCAGCAGCGTCATCATCTTGCGGCTGGCAACCAGCGTGGCGACCTGGTCGCGCAACCGTCCCGCAAGTGCATTGTCGAGCGAGGCCAGTGGCTCGTCGAGGATGAGGAAATCCGGTTCGATGGCGAAGGCGCGGGCGAGCGCGACGCGGCGGGCGAGGCCGAGCGACAGCTCACCGGGAAAGTGGTTGCGGTGCACGCTCAATTCGAGCACCTCGAACAGCGCCGAGAGCGTGCCGTCGTCGACATGCGGAGCGGCGATCCGCACATTCTCCTCCACGGTGCGCCAGGGCAACAGCCGCGGCTCCTGAAACACCATGCCGAGGCGCATGCCGGGGGAACGCGCGACATGGCCCTGGTAGTTGGCGTCGAGCCCGGCGAGAATCCGGAGCAGGGTGCTCTTGCCGCAGCCTGATGGGCCGAACAGCACGCCAACCTCGCCGGCGTTCAACGAGAAGGTGACGTTGTCGAGCACGTCGTGCCGCTTCCCGGCCGCGCTCGCAAAGCTCTTGCCTGTGATATTGACCTCAAGCTGCACGGAGCCGCCACCGCGTTAGCCTGGTTTCAAACGGCTGCACCAGCAGGGTCTCGATGACGAGCACGACACCGGCAAAGCTCAGCGAGTAGGCGAGCAGCAACGGGATGTCGAACAGCTGGAAGGCGACCCCGATCTCGAAGCCGACCCCGTTGGGGCGACCGAGATACTCGGCGACCAACACGATCTTCCAGACCAGCGACAGCCCGGAGCGCGCAGCGGCTGCAATATAGGGCGCAAGCTGCGGCAGGATCACATGCCGGAAGGCGCGGCCGCGCGGCAAGGCAAACGCCGTTGCCATCTCGTCGAGCGCCGGGTCGAGCGCGCGGGCGCCCTCGCGCAGGGTGACGACGGCGGTCGGCAGCTTGTTAATGGCGATGGCCGTGATCGCGGCGACCTCGGTCAGCCCGGCCCAGATATAGGCCAGCACGATGACGACCAGCGCCGGTAAGTTGAGCAGCAGGATCAGCCATGGGTCGCCAAGGCGATTGGCAAGCGACACGCGGCCCATCAGATAGCCGATCGCCGAGCCGAGCGCCATGGCGAGAGTGAAGGCCAGCGCGACGCGCGCCAGCGTTGCGCCGAGATTGACGAACAGCGCGCCGGATCGCGCTTCGGCTATGAGGACCGACAGCACTGCCGGCGGCGCCGGCAGCTTCGCATCGCCGATCAACAGCGAGGCAATCCACCAGGTCGCGATGAACAGCGCGAATGACAGGAGGCGCAGCACCGCTAGTCTCCCGGGATCGCTTGATAGAACGTGCCGGAATCGAGCTCGGTCGCGGTGCCGACGAGATCGCGGCCGCCGAGCTGTGCCAGCACCCGGTACAGTACGCGTGCATCCGCCTCTTCGTCGGCGATCGGACGGCGCGGGATGCCCTCACGGTAGCGGTCGCGATAAGCGTGCAGCGTCGCCGCATCCTGCGCACCGGTCAGCGGCGCAATCGTGTCCCATTCGGCATCCGAGGTTGCGAGGATGTCCTTGGCGGCGCGCGTCACGGCGATGAAGCGGGCCACCAGATCCTTGTTGGCATTGGCCCAGGCCTCGTCGAACACGTAGCCGATCATCGCGATGCGGCCCTTGCTGCCGAGCTTTTGCAGGATCTCTTCCATGCCGGCGAGCCGGCGAAAGCCCTTGGCTTCGAGCGCCGCGCAGAAATTCCAGTAGTTGAGCGTCGCGTCCATCTCGCCGCCGAGGGCCTTGGCGGCGAGCAGCGGCGGCGCGCCATAGACGACGGTCGCCTGCGACTTCAGGTCGACGCCGTCCTGCTTCGATGCGGCCTGCAGCAGCAGCCAGTTCTTGTCGATCGCACCGCCGGCAACGGCGAGCTTGCGCCCCTTAAGGTCGGCCAGCGTCTTGAGCGGCGAGGCGGCCGGGACCATCACGGCGCCCAGCGCGCTCGAATAGGGATAAAACTGCAGCCTGGCGCCGAGCGAGCGCTCGCGCGACACCCAGGGCCAGTCGGACACCATCACGTCGGCCGAGCCGGAGCGCAGCGCGATCTTGCCGGCCTCGGGGCTGGCGAGCTCGACGACATCGATCGACAGATTGGCCTTCTTGTCGAGACCATGGGAGCGAATGACGGCCAGTTCCCAGGCCAGCGTTCCGGTCTTCTGCGCTGCAACGCGGATGGTCTCCGCGGTGCACGAGGTGCCGAACTGCATAACCGCCACGACTGCCGCAGCCAACACCGTGCGTACAGAGATGATCATCGTTTGTTGAGCCACTTCCCCGAATGTTTTCTTTTCTGATCAACATCCATAGCATAGCTTGCCGGAAGAGAAGAGGAAGCAGGACCATGGCAGGAGCTGGCATGCTACGACCGATTGTCGCCGTCCTGGCCGTGGTCGCCGGGACGACCATCAGCGTGCGGGCCCAGGAGGTCAATGACTATCCGACCTCGGCGCGGGCCGAATATGTGTTCGGCTGCATGAAGTCCAATGGCGAATCGCGGCAGTCGATCGAACAATGTTCCTGCTCGATCGACGTGGTCGCCTCGATCATTCCCTATGATCGCTACGTTACCGCCGAGACCGTGCTGAGCATGGCGCAGGTACGCGGCAACCTGGGCGGCCAGTTCCGCTCGTCCGAGCAGGCCGCCAACGCGCTCAACGACCTCAGGCGTGCGCAGGCAGAAGCCGAAGTAAGGTGCTTCTAGCGTTGAGATGTTGAGCTCGCCGGTGCATCAGGTCCCGGGATTCTCGACCTTCCATTCGTGGTCGAAGACGTGCCCGTCGGTGTCCTTGGCTTCGGCACGGAAGTGCTTGGCACCATTCGAGACGTAGGTGAAGCGAATGTTGGGGTCCTCGGAAATCGAGATCCCGCCCTCCATCGTGAGCACCGGACTGTCGTCCTGCCAGATGTGCAGCTCATTGACGAAGAAGGCCGGGATGTAGAGCTGCGTGACCTGGTCCATCTGCAGGCCTGAGTTGTTCGGATGCCCGATCATGATCTGGGCTTCGCGTGTGCCCGTCGCCGGCCCCTGTTCGGACTTCGTGAATTGCCGGTAGCGCATCTGGCCGAGCCGGTTCTTCGCTTCCTCGACGTTCTTGCCGGCCGGTGCCGAGCAACCGCCGGACGCTTTCACATACACCTTGCTGACATAGAGCTTGCCGTCGCTGAGCTCCGCGACGGCGTGCACATTGGTGTAGTTGTTGACGCGGACGCGGGTCGATATTTCGGTGACGTTGGCGTCCGGGCCGAGCGTGAACTTCGCGGCCATCGGCGCCGGGTTCTCGTCGATCACAAGCGTGATCGCGACGACGCGGCGGTTATCGCCAGGCTGCAGCTTGGTGCGCAGCGTCACCGGAACGATTGCCGCGTCTTCCGCGCGCACCGGCATCTCGATGCCGATGATATCGTTGCCGTCATTCATCGGACGATTGCTGAAGATGTCCTGGACGAGGCCCGGCCAGGGATCATAGGTCTCGGCCGCGGGCGCAGCCGGTGTACCCAGCGCGATCGTCGCCAGAAGGCTGGCGATGCAAAGCAGGCGGGCGCGGTGTCCAGTCATGTTCGCGAGATCCTATGCAGCCGCGTCATTATAGAACGAACAGCTACTCCCACTCAATTTCCGAGAATGCTGCAGTTGCGTTGCGGGCGTTGTAATCGTCGAACAGTTGCCAGCGCGGCCGCTCGGCCGCCGCGGCGTGCTCCGCCGCTGCCATGATCGGCTTGCCGCTTGCGACCAGCGCACGAACGTCCGCGGCCAGCGTCTCGAGATAACGCCGCTCGTCGCCAAGCGCTGCAGGCCACGCACTCACGGGTCCGTGACCGGGGACCACGCGCTCGGCGGGAATGGCCTGGAGGTCGTCGAGCGCATGCAGCCAGCCCTTGAGGCTGCCGTCGACCACGGGAATATGCTCGAGGAACACCAGATCGCCGGCGAACAGGGTGCCGGTGCGTTCGTCGAAGACGGTGAGGTCGCTGTCGCTGTGGGCGGGTGGCCATGCCTTCAAGGTGAGGGTCCGTCCGCCGAGGTCGAGCTTCAGCGTGTCCGCGACGAGCATGGTCGGCGGAATGATCCGGACCTCGTCGATCAACGCGTCGCCCATGGTCCGGCGAAAGCCGTCGAGATAGAATTGCCCGCGCGCCGCGAGCGCTTGGGGCAGGGCCTTGTGGCCGACAAAGCTGGTCCCGTCAGCCACGAACGCCGCGTTGCCGAAGCTATGATCCGGATGCGCGTGGGTGTTGATCACGTAGCGGATCGGCTTGTCGCTATGGCTGCGCACCGCGGCGAGCAATTGCCGCCCTTCGCGGACGCTGCCGCCGGTGTCGATGACGGCAACGGCGGTGTCGCCGATCACGAAGCACACATTGGCGATGGCGCCTTCGTTCTCACGCGTCATCAATGCAGTGACCCCGGTGTGAACGAATATTCCGGGGGCGACTTCGCTCACAGGCAATTCCGCCTCTTGAGCCCGCGCTATGGTCGGCGCCCAAAGCATCAGGAGCAGCGCAAGCACCGAACCGCCATGAGCCATGTTTCCGCCTCAGTTTTTCCGGGACGCGATCGATGTCGTCGCGCTCCAGTTTGCGCTGCAACAAGCAACGCGGCACCGTCGCGATCATTATCCCTGTTGCACGTCATGGTGCGCCGGGCAATCGGTGGATGGCGGCAATCTGCCCGATCAAGAGGAGACCGCGTAATGAGAGTTATCGGATGCCGTCCTGTTCTGCTCGCGCTTGCCGGCTTCATCGTCTGTTTCGCCGGCCGCGACGTCGCGCGCGCGCAGGTTAATGAGCAGGGCGAACTCTCCATCGAGCTGGTCGATCCCAAGGTGCTTCGCATCTGCGCCGATCCGCGCAACCTGCCGTTCTCGAATGACAAGGGCGAGGGCTTTGAGAACAAGATCGGCGAGCTGTTCGCCGAGAAGCTGCAAAAGAAGCTGGATTACATGTATTTCCCGCAGGCGACCGGCTTCGTGCGGGTCACGCTCGGTTCGCATCGCTGCGACGTGATCATGGGCTTTCCGCAAGGCGACGACCTCGCGCAGGGCACCAATCCGTATTACCGCACGGCCTACGCGATCGTCGCCAAGCCGGGCAGTGGACTGGATGAGGTCACGACGCTCGAGGATGAGCGGCTGAAGGGCAAACATATCGGCATCGTAGCCGGAACACCGCCCGCGACCAACATGGCGATCAACGGCCTTATGACCAATGCGAAGCCTTATCCGCTGATGATCGATACGCGCTATGATTCCTCGGCCGAGGCGATGATGAACGACCTTGAAAAGGGCGAGATCGACGCCGGCATCCTGTGGGGGCCGATGGCCGGCTTTTATGCCAAGAAGGCCAATCCGCCGCTGCATGTCACGCCGCTGCTCAAAGAGACCACAGGACCGAAGCTGGTCTATCGCATCGGCATGGGCGTGCGGGCGTCCGACCAGAACTGGAAGCGGCAGCTCAATCGCCTGATCCAGGAGAACCAGCCGGCAATCAACAAGATCCTGCTCGACTTCGGCGTTCCGCTGCTTGACGAGAACGACCGTCCGATCGGGCCGGAGACCGCGACCAAATCGCCATGATCAGGCTCGCGGCCATGCTTGCGGTGATATTGCTCGCCGCTTCGCCTGTCCGCGCGCAGGACCTGCCTGCAGAGCCCGACGGCTACCGAACCGAGGATTATCGCGCGCCGGTGCCGATCACGCTTGCAGGCGCACGGGTGCTGACGACCGCGGAAGCAGAAGTGATCTGGCGCGGCAAGTCCGGCGCCTTCGTCGACGTGCTGCCGCGGGCGCCGAAGCCAAATCTGCCGGCCGGCACGGTGTGGCGCGAGCGGCCGCATCGCGATATTCCCGGCAGCATCTGGCTGCCCGACACCGGCTACGGCAAGCTCGCCGCGTCGACCGAGGACTATCTGCGTCGCGGCCTCGCCCGCGCCTCGGGCGACGACAAGGCCCGATTGCTGGTGATCTACTGCCAGGAAAATTGCTGGATGTCGTGGAACGCCGCCAAACGCGTGCTCTCTTACGGCTACCGCAATGTGGCGTGGTACCCGGACGGAACCGACGGCTGGGGGCGTGCCAATTTGCCGCTGGCGGATGCGGAGCCGGAGCCGCGTGAGGGCGAGTAGTGAGCCCGTCCTCACACGGCTGCGAAGCGCTTCAGCGAACTACTTCTGCTTGTCGAGCTTGTTGATGGTCTTGCCGCCGTCGGCGTCCGTGGCGGTGAACGTCACCTTGTCACCAGCGTGAAGCTCCTCCAGCGACTGTCCTTTGGCCACCTTGTACTCTTGAATCGCGCCGCCGGCCGCGCCAACGGTGCCGCTCTGCGTCTGCTGGATCGAGATGGTTCCACTCAGTCGGTCAATCTTGGTGACCATTCCCGACATGGATTGCTGGGCCAAAGCCGCTGTGGTGATCAGGCTCGCGGCGGCGAGGCTGGTCATGACGATCTTGGCTGCTCTCATCGAGGTCTCCCAACTTCAGATATAGTTGGAGACAACGAGCGGGCAGCGCAGTTTGTTCCGGCGGTGCATCAATGATCCCCGGGGGATCGGTTGCAGGCCTCAATCCAGTTCCTGCTGGATGGTGCGGCCCAGCGCGAACAGCCGCTGGTCGATGATGGTCGGCACCTCGCAGACGAATTTCACCACGCGTCCACGGTCCTCGAATATCCGGGTCTCCCAGACCAGCTGGTTGCCGAGCTCGTCGACCTTGGCCTGGTCCGGAGGGGTGGCGTCCTGCAGCGCCTGCAGCTTGATCGTATCGTCGCGAATCTTTTCTGCCGCTTCGCGCTGCTTGCGCATCACGCGCTCCAGCCCGTTCATGACCGAGGCCCGCTGGCCGTTGAGCGTATCGAACAGGCCCGCGAACAGCAGCTTTCCCGCATTGGCCTTGTCGGCCGCTGCGGCCGACAGGAACTCGGTGATCTCCTTCTGCGCATCCTCGAGCGGAATGCGGCGCGCCGCGAGCTTGGTCGCAAGCTGGCTGATCTTCGGATCATCCCGCCATTTGGTCTCGGCATCGCCGAGCGGCGGCCCGGCCCAGACCGCGGCGAGCGAGATCTCGGGCACCTTGGCCTGTTGGCAAGGCCAGTCGGGGTAACGCGGGTCGGCACCGAACGCGACCTGATTCGACAGAACCATCGCGAACAGCGCACCGAGTGCTGGCCGCCAGCCTGTCATGCCTCGCCTCCGCCGGGTCCGCGGCGCACCAGGCCGCGCGATGGATCGTAAGCCACGATCGCCCCGATCATGAACACCACCGTGCAGCCGCCGACCACCGCTAGCGAAACCCAGTTCATCTTGCCGTACAGCGCAAACCGGATCAGCTCCACCGCATGCGTGAACGGATTGCATTGGCAGACATAATACAGCATCGGGCTGCCTTCCTGCACGCGCCAGAGCGGGTACAGGGCCGACGATGCAAAGAACATCGGGAAGATGACAAAGTTCATCACGCCCGCAAAATTCTCCAGCTGCTTGATGCTGGCCGAGATCAGCATGCCCAGTGCGCCGAGCATCAGGCCCGACAGCACCAGCGCCGGAAGCACCGTGAGGTAGCCGATGGTCGGCGGCGTGATGTCCCAGAACCACGCGATCAGCAGGAAGGCGTAGACCTGAAGCAGCGACACCGCCGTGCCGGCGAGCAGCTTGCAGAACAACAGATAGCCGCGCGGCAGCGGACTGACCAGCAGGGTGCGCATGTTGCCCATCTCGCGGTCATAGACCATCGACAGCGACGATTGCATGCCGTTGAACAGCTGGATCATCGCCATCAGGCCGGGCGCGATATAGACCTCGTAGAGGATGTAGGTCTCATAGGGCGGGATGATCGAGATGCCGAGAACCTGACGGAAGCCGGCCGCGAAGATGAACAGCCAGACCAGCGGCCGGACCAGCGCCGAGACGAAACGCTCGCGCTGATGCAGGAAGCGCAGCGCCTCGCGCCACACGATGCCGTTCAGGCAGACGATGTATTCCGACACCGAGAAGCCGCTTCGCTCAGGCGTGACCGTCGTGCTGCTCATGTTGGCGGTTTTCCGGTGAGGGTTGCCGTTCCGGTCAGGCGCATGAAGGCGGTGTTGACGTCCTGGGCGCCTGCGTCCGCGATCACGCGCGACATCGGGCCGTGCGCCAGCATCCGGCCCTGATGCAGCACCACGAGGTCGTCGCCCGGCATGATCTCGTCGAACAGATGCGTCGCCCAGAGCACGCCGATACCCTGTTCGGTGACGAGCTGGCGGACGTGATCGAGAATGTCGGCGCGTGCCTTGACGTCGAGGCCGACGGTGGCCTCGTCGAGCAGCAAGAGCCGCGGCCGGTGCAGCAGCGCGCGGGCGATCTCGAGCCGCCGCATCTGGCCGCCCGAGAGATCGCGCACCTTGCTGGTGGCGCGGTCGGCAAGACCGATGCGGCCGAGCACCTCGGCGCTGCGCAGCCGCGCCTCGCGCCGCGAGATGCCGTGCAGCGCGGCGTGATACAGAAGATTCTGCGTCAGCGAGAGATCGAGATCGAGCGTGCGCGGCTGGAACACGACGCCCATCAGCCGCAGCGCTTCACCCGGCGTCCGGCTGATGTCATGTCCGAAGATCTTGATCTGGCCGTTCTGGATCCCGAACAGCCGCGTCACCAGCGAGAACAACGTGCTCTTGCCGGCGCCATTGAGGCCCAGCAATGCGGTGAAGCTCGCGGGCGCCACCGTGAAATTGACATCGATCAAGGCGCGCCGCGGACCGTAGCTGTGGCTGACATTGCCGATCGACAGCGCCGGCTGCACGGTCGTTACAGGGCCTGCATCCGGCGAGGGCTGGCTCGCGATATGGGCGTCGGTTGCGGTCATGGCTGCGCGATCGTGATCCCCCAGGGCAGTTCGCCGACCTGAATGGTCTTGATCACCTTCTGGGCCGCGACGTCGATCACCGAGACGTCGTTCGAGACCCCGTTGGTGACCATCAGGTATTTTTCGTCCGGCGTGAAATCCATGTGCCAGACCCGCTGGCCGACCAGGAGATATTTGAGCACCTTGTGGGTCGCGCCGTCGACGACCGCGACGCGGTTGGCGGGGCCGAGCGCAACGAACGCGGTCTTGCCGTCCTTGGTCATGCCGATGCCGACGGGCTGGATCGCCTCGTTGCGCAGGCCCGGGATGTCGAAGGTGATCTTGCCGGTCACCTCGCGCTTGACCGGATCGATGATCGACACCGTGCCGCCGATCTCGGAGGAGATCCACAATTCGGAGCCGTCGCGCTTGAACTGGGCGAAGCGCGGCCGCGAATCGACCAGCACATTGGCGACGATCTGGCGCGTCGTCGTGTCGATGAAATGCGCCATGTTGGTGGTTTCGGACGTGTTGATCAGGATCTTGCCGTCCGGGCTGATCGTCATGCCCTCGGGCTCGACGCCGACCTGGATGTCGCCGAGCCGGGCGCGCTTCTCGAGATCGATCACGGTGACCGTGTTGTCGTTCTCGTTGGCGACATACATGGTCTTGCCGGCGGCATCCTGGGTGAACAATTCCGGGTCGGGGCCGGAGGGCAGGGTGTCGACGATCTCCTGGGTCTTGGTATCGATCACCTGGATCGTGTCGTCGTCGCCGACCGCGACCATCACGAACTTGCCGTCGCGCGAGAATTCGATGCCGCGCGGCCGCTGGCCGACCTTGATGGTTTTGGTCACCGTCCAGCTGCTGGTGTCGATCACCGTGACGGTGTTGCCTTTCTCGTTAGAGACGTAGGCAACGAAGGCGGACGCCGGTGTCGCGGCAAGCCAAACGAGCATCCCGGTCAACAGACGGCGGCGCCACATGCGTTTCATCTCCCTCACTGCAGCTTGCATTTCGTTTCCGGCCGGTCAACACCGAGGGTGTCGAGTTCGGAGACCTGATGCAGGAAACCTTCCTGCGGCGAGACGGAAACGACCATACGACCATCGGCCAGCAGGATCGGCTGGCGGAGCTGCAGATTCCAGTCTCGCAGGGTCAATCGCGTGCCCTTGAAGGCGGCGATCGAGAAATCCTTGCCCTTGAGGAAGGCGATGACCTTCTTGGGATCCCCCGAATTGGTGCGGGACGTGGCTTCGCCGATCATGCGTGCAGCGGTCCAGGCCTGCATGTCGAGCGCCGTCATGCGGCGCATGTTCAGCTTGACGAAGCGATTCTGGATCTGGACCGCCCCCCATTGGTCATGCGCCGCGTCCCAGCTGGTCGGCACCAGGCCCGCCGAACCTGCAACGGGGCGCGCGTCCCAGGTCCGGTAGGGCAGATAGTTCGCGAACACCTCGCTCTCGTCGGCGGCGACTAGCACATCGTAGGCGGGCGCCTGCTGTGTGAACACCGGCATCTGACGTTGGATCAGCGTCACGCCAGAGTCGGTGCGGCGCGCGCCGCCGGTGTCCTCGAATGTCCGTTCCTGGACGATCTTGGCGCCGAAGCGGGTGGCGGCGCGGCGCAGTGCATCGGCGTAGAGCTTGTCCTGATCATGCGAGCCAGTCACCAGCAGCCAGCGCTTCCACTGCTTCCACACCAGGTATTGGCCAAGCGCGTCCGCCAGCATCGAGCGGGTCGGTGCAACATGGATCACGTTGGCGCGGCAGTCCTGTTCGCGCAGCCGATCGTCGATCGCGCCCGCATTCAGCAGCACGGTGCCGCGATCGCGCAGCGCGTCGGCGACCTTGAGCAGGGCGTCGGCGGGCAGGTCGGTGATGATATAGTCGTTGTGGCCAGCGAGATCGGTCGCGACCTTGGCGACATCGTCGCTGTCCTTGACCTTGACCTCATCGAGCACGAAGCGCTGGTTGAGGAATTTCCCGGTGGTATTGTTGTCCTCGATCGCGAGCCGTGCGCCGGCGATGCCGTCATTGTCGGCCGGTTGCTCAACCAGTGAGAGTGTCGATTTGATGCCGGCATGGCCGAGATAGCCGATATGGACCTCGACGGGATCAGCCGCCAGCGCTCTAGTCGCCACCATGCTGAGCGCGATCGTGCCGATCAGCCATCGGAACATAATTCCTCCCGCAGTCATTCTTCACTCGGCACGGCATTGTCGGGCCATGCGTTGACGTGCAAGATGCCGGAATTGGCCTGGCTTGCAACCCCGCATTTTGTCGTTGCGAGGTACCAATCTTCGATTGGTTCACAATCATGAGAACAACGTTCGCGTTCGTCGCATCTTTGCTGCTGATGTCTGCAGCGGCGGGCGCCGAACCGCCCAAGCTCGCGGTGTTCGACCTCGAGATGATCGACACCAGCTTGCAGGGGGAGGTGGACGGGCCGCGGGCCGACGAGCAGGCGCGGCTGCTCCACACCGGCGAACAGGTGCGCAAGGAGCTTGCGGATTCCGGCAGGTTCCAGGTGCTCGACATCGCGCCCGTCAATGCTGCGGCGCACGGCAGCAATCTTCAGGCCTGCGGCGGATGTGATGTGAAGCTGGCCGGCGAGCTGGGCGCCGATCTTGCGATGACCGGCGTGGTTCAGAAGGTCTCCAACCTGATCCTCAACATCAATCTCTACCTGCGCGACGTGCATACCGGGCAATTGGTGGCAGCTGCAAGCGCCGACATGCGCGGCAACACCGACGAATCCTGGTCGCGCGCCACTGACTACCTCGTGCGCAACCGTCTGCTCGCGCCGAACTACGGCGCGCCGCAAGCACGGTAGCTTGCGCGCACAAATGTGCGACCGTCATCCTGAGGTGCGAGCGGAGCGAGCCTCGAAGGATGAATCGGCCCGGCTACAGCCACGCGGTGAAAGTCGGGCCGTCGACCCTTCGAGACGGCCACTTCGCGGCCTCCTCAGGGTGACGGAGATGAACTACCTCGTCTCCCGCGAGGTAGCGTTCAAGCCTTCAACCGCGCCGCGTGCCAGCGCAGGTGATCGGCCATGAAGGTCGAGATGAAGTAATAGCTGTGGTCGTAGCCGGGTTGACGCCGCAAGGTGAGGGGAATCTTGGCCTTCTCACAGGCGGCCTCCAGGAGCTCGGGCCGCAGCTGTTCGGTGAGAAATCCGTCGGCATCGCCATAATCGACCAGCAGATCGGAGAAGCGGGCGCCGTCCTCGATCAATGCGACCGCATCGTGCTTTCGCCATGCCTGCCTGTTGCTGCCGAGATAGCCGCCCAGCGCCTTGTTGCCCCACGGCACCTGCGATGGCGCCACGATCGGCGCAAACGCGCTCGCCGCGCGATAGCGATCGGGATAGCGCAGCGCCACCGTCAGCGCGCCATGCCCGCCCATGGAGTGACCGAGAATCGATTGCCGCGCCGTGTCGACCGGGAATTGCTCGGCGATCAGTCTTGGCAATTCCTCGGTGACATAGCTCCACATCCGGTAATTGGTCGCGAACGGCTGCTCCGTTGCATCGACATAGAAGCCGGCGCCGAGGCCAAAATCGTAGGCATTGGCGGGATCGCCGGGAACGCCTTCGCCGCGCGGACTGGTGTCGGGCGCGACGAAGATCAGGCCGAGCTCGGCACAGGCCTGCCGGAATTCACCCTTCTCCGTGACATTGGCGTGCGTGCAGGTCAGGCCCGACAGGTAGGTGACGACGGGCAATTTGGCGCCGGCCGCATGATCAGGGACGAACACCGAGAAGGTCATATCGGTCTTGGTCTCGCGGCTCGGATGCCGGTAAACGCCTTGCGTGCCGCCATGCGACTTGTTCTGGGAAATCGTCTGCATCGTCATAGTCATATTCCTCTGTGTTGGCGCGCGGTGTCAGCCGACGCCGCTCTCGATCGCGAGGCGCACGAGTTCTGCCGAAGTGCGCACGCCAAGCTTCTGGCGCATGATCGATGACGTGTTCGCGACCGTCTTGTATGACGAATGCACCAGCCAGGCGATCTCCGACAGGCTCTTGCCGGAACTGAGCAGGCGCAGGATCTCCATCTCGCGCGAGGTCAGCTTGGAAAGCGGATTCTGCGCAAAGCCCGGTCGCGCAAAGGCGACGTTGCGAGCGATCGCCGGCGGCAGGTAGACGCCGCCATTGCCGACCTCGCGCACCGCCTCCACCAGATCGTTGGGATCACCGGTCTTCGAGACGTAGCCCTTGGCGCCGATGTCGATGGCACGGGCGGCGAACACCGGGTCGTCATTCATGCTGAACATGATGAGGCGCGCGGATGCATCACGGGTCAGGATACGGCGGGCCAACTCGAAGCCGGAGACCGTCGGCAGGTTGATGTCGATCACGCAGAGATCGGGCTTCTCCGCGACGAACGCCCGTTCGCCGCTCTCGGCATCCGCAGCTTCCAGCAGGATGATCTCGGGATCATCGGCGAACACGGTGCGACAACCGGAGGCAACGATGGGGTGATCATCAACGATCAGAATGCGCATGGCATTGTTCCGGCGACCTGCTTCGACTAGCTCATCGTCACATCGATTTGCACGAAGAACACCTCGGTTCCGACCGGTTGTGCACCTCGCACGAGATTGCGATAGGGTGCGATTAGATAGCCGGGCAAATTTGGCTGTCAACGATCCTCTCGGAGGAGGGATCGCGGTCGGGGGCAACGTCATGTGGCAAAAGCTATCCTTGCGCGCACGGATCAACCTGCTGTTGGCGCTGATACTGGCGCTTGGACTGGGCATCAATATTGCGCGGCTCGTGCTGGAAGCGGGCCCGCGCGTACAGGCCGAGGATCAGAGCGTGATCCGGTTGGCGCGCGAGTTTGTTGCGACGATCGTGGCCGGTCTCCACGAGGCGCCGGATCCGGATGCGCGGCTCGACCAGATCGTCCAGGATCTGAGCCGGCTGCGTCATGTCAGCATCACGCGGCAAGATGACGCGACCGCAAAGTCTCCCGCGCGCCTGGAGGAGGCAGGCGATCCGCGCGCCCCGCCGGAGTGGTTCGTCGCGCTGGTTCATCCCGAGCAGACCTCGGTGCGGGTGCCGATCTCGGTTCACGGCAAGCCGCAATCGCTCGTCATCACGTCGCATCCCGATGACGAAATGGCCGAGATCTGGGACGGCATCGTCACCCAGCTCGAGGTCGGCTCCGCGATCGCGGTGGCGCTGCTGCTGGTGACCATGCTGGTGGTCGGCCGCGCGCTTGCGCCGCTGGAGGCGCTGTCGCAGGCCATGACCGGTATCGAGGCCGGGGATTACGATGCGCGCGTCGAGCCCGGCGGATCGCCTGAATTGGCCGCAATCTGTGCCAGATTGAACCATTTGGCGGCGACCCTGGGCGAAGCCGTGGACAGCAAGCGGCAGCTGGCCGAGCGCGCGGTCTCGCTGCAGGATTCCGAACGCAAGGAGATCGCGCGCGAATTACACGATGAGTTCGGGCCCTATCTGTTCGCCCTGCGCGCGCATGCCGGCGCGCTGACGCGGCTCTCGGAGGTTGAAAAGCCGGATCCCTCTGCGCTACGCAAGCACGGCAACGCCATCCTCGAGCAGGTCAACGCGCTTCAGCAGTTCACTCGCCGCATCCTGGAGCGATTGCGTCCGGTAGGATTGGCGGAGCTTGGGCTTGCGGAAGCGCTCGGTGCGCTGGTGCGGCTGTGGAGCGAGACCCACCCGGAGGTGGAGATCGAGAGCAGCATATCGCCTGATCTCGGCAAGACCGGCGAGATGGCCGATCTGACGATCTATCGCATCGTCCAGGAAGCGCTCACCAATGTGTTCCGCCATGCCGACGCAACGGCAGTCAATATCTCGATCGAGCCTGC
Source organism: Bradyrhizobium sp. Pha-3 (assembly GCF_042258615.1). Classification (GTDB taxonomy): domain Bacteria; phylum Pseudomonadota; class Alphaproteobacteria; order Rhizobiales; family Xanthobacteraceae; genus Bradyrhizobium. The sequence goes on from NZ_CP170152.1 coordinate 3,428,232, forward strand.
GGAGCGGCCGACCGGCCTGCGCGGCAGCCGTGGCTGCGCGCTGGTGCGCGTCCGCGACAACGGCCGCGGCCTGCTCAGGGATCACCGGCTTGGCCGCGGTTTGACCGGCATGCAGGAGCGAATTCTCGCGCTCGGAGGCACGCTCAACATCAATTCCACCGATGACGGCGTGACGGTCGAGGCGCTGGTGCCAAAGGCCGCGCAGGCTTAGAGCGCGCTTCGCGGCCAGTATGCGTATGCGGCCCATGCCAGCGCGAGAGCGCCGGCGATCCAGAGCCCGATGATCGCGATCATCCCGGCCCGGCTGGTCGGGCGCTGCAAGACGGCACTGGCATTGGCGCGGCACTCTGCCATCACCTCGTCTGGAACAAGCGAGATCGCAAGCCAGATGCCGAGTGGCAGCAGGATGAGATCGTCGAGATAGCCGATGACCGGGATGAAATCCGGGATCAGGTCGATGGGTGAGAGCGCATAGGCCGCGATGGCGACCGCGAGGGCCTTTGCGTACCAAGGTATGCGCGGATCACGCGACGCGAGATACAGGGCGACGCTGTCTCGTTTGAGGTTGCGCGCCCAAGCCTTGATTGAGGAAATTTTGATTGAGGATAGCTTGATGGACGGCATGGCGTGGCGCCTGCACGCCAGGCGAAACGCTATTCCAGTACCACATCGACCGGCATGCCACCGTGCAGACCCTTGTGCACGGAGGAGGGCGCGATGCCAAAATACTTCCGGAATACGCGGCTGAAATGCGATGAGCTCGAGAAGCCCCAGGAGAAGGCGACGTCCGTGATGGTCTTGCCGTTCTGGGATTCCAGCTCCTGCCGGCAATTCTGCAGCCGGGCCTTCCAGATGTAGTCGCTGACCGTCATGCCGCGATCGCTGAACAGCATGTGCAGATAGCGCTTCGAGCAGCCGAGCGCCGTGGAAATGCGGTCGATGCAGAGATCCGGATCGCGCAGATGCTCGCGGATGAAGCCCTGGGCCCGCACATAGGTCGCCTCGGCGCTGCCACGGTCGAACATCGCGCCGGTCTCGCGCAGCGGCAGCAGCAGCAGGTCGATCAGCGCATCCGCCACGCCGACGGCGTTGACCGGGGTCAGCGTCGGCGCCTCGCCGAACGCGGCATGGACGAAATCATAGGCGATGCGGCCGGTGCCGTTGCGCGCCGACAGCTTGCACGGCGCCATCTTGGAGAGCTGGAAGCCGCGCTCCTTGAGCAGGTCCTTCGGAACGATGACGACCTCGTGACGCGTCAGGGACGGGCTGATGATCGTATGCGGACACGACACGTCGTAGGCGAAGCAGTCGCCCGGCATGATGTCGAAGTGCAGACCGTCCTGCTCGAAATGCGAGACGCCGTGGGTCTGGAAGACGATCTTGATGTAGGGATGCTCGCTCAGCCTGATACGCGAGACGGTATGGGCGATGCGGTGCTGGCTTGCCTCGATCTGGCACAGCTTCAGTCGCGATACCGTCGTGAAATTGATCCGGCCCTCGAGCGAGGATCCTTCCAGCGCATCGACGTCGAACTGACCGCACAGGTCAGTGAGCGCATCCGACCAGCGCTGGATCTGCCGCTTGGGCGTCAATCCGTTCGTGCTGAGTGAATGGACTGTATCGGTCATCTTTCCAGCCACCGATTCGATCCCCAACGTGACTGCTCACCGAGCTGAAATCTGGCCCGGGATGATGCGCCTTCTCCCTGATTCTGAACAGCTTAGGGAGGCGGCGGGATTTCTTCCCGGACAATGCCGGGTGATCCTCCGACTTAGTTCTGGGCGCGTCAAGCGCAACCTTGGGCCGGTTCTATCCGACGCTGGAACAGCACTGAAGACGTTTGATGCCCTGCAACATGAAGCAGTCTTTCCTGCCAATTCGCGGACCGACCGCAAAAATCTGACGATGCTTCGCTTCTGAGCAAACGGCGCTTCGCTGCTGGGCAAGTCAGCGCGGTTCGATGGGACTACCAGTGAGCTACCAAAATGGAAGAAGTGGGGCCGTTTCGGCGGAAACCCTTGAGCTCATGAACCTGGGAGGAAATCCACGATGCGCAAGCTGCTTTACGCGACCAGCCTTGGGGCAATGGCGGTGTTCGCCGCCGGAGCTGCCAACGCCAATGACGAACTCCACAAGATGGCGCAGAACCCGAAAGATTGGGTGATGCCGACCGGCGACTACACCAATCAGCGCTATTCGAAGCTTAATCAGATCAACGCCCAGAACGTCGGAAAGTTGCAGGTAGCGTGGACGTTTTCGACCGGCGTGCTGCGCGGTCACGAAGGCGGCCCGCTGATCATCGGCAACATGATGTACGTGCATACGCCGTTCCCGAACAAGGTCTACGCTATTGACCTTTCCAAGGACAATCAGATCGTCTGGAAGTACGAGCCGAAGCAGGATCCGAACGTCATTCCGGTGATGTGCTGCGACACAGTTAATCGCGGCGTCGCCTATGGTGACGGCAAGATCATCCTGCATCAGGCCGACACCACGCTGGTTGCGCTCGATGCGAAGACCGGCAAGGTGGAGTGGAGCGTCAAGAACGGCGATCCGAGCAAGGGATCGACCGGTACATCGGCGCCGATGGTCGTCAAGGACAAGGTCCTGGTCGGCATCTCCGGCGGCGAGTTCGGCGTTCAGGCTCACATGACGGCTTACGACCTCAAGACCGGTAAGCTGGTCTGGCGCGGATTCTCGGAAGGTCCGGATGACCAGATCCTGGTCGACGATAAGACCACCGAGCTTGGCAAGCCGATCGGCAAGGACTCGAGCCTGAAGACGTGGCAAGGCGATCAGTGGAAGATCGGCGGCGGCGCGACCTGGGGCTGGATCTCCTACGATCCCGAGCTCAACCTCGTGTATTACGGATCGGGTAACCCCTCGACCTGGAATCCAAAGCAGCGTCCCGGCGACAACAAGTGGTCGATGACGATCTGGGCACGCAATCCGGACACCGGCGTTGCCAAGTGGGTCTATCAGATGACGCCCCATGATGAATGGGACTATGACGGCGTCAACGAGATGATCCTCTCGGATCAGAACATCGACGGCAAGGCGCGCAAGCTGCTGACGCATTTCGATCGTAACGGCCTCGGCTACACGCTCGATCGCGTCACCGGCGAATTGCTGGTCGCCGAGAAGTATGATCCGAAGGTGAACTGGACCTCCGGTGTCGACATGAACAAGAGCTCGCCGACCTATGGTCGTCCGAAGGTTCTTGACGCAGCGTCGACCGACAAGGCCGGCGAGGACCACAACGTCAAGGGCATCTGCCCTGCGGCGCTGGGTTCGAAGGACGAGCAGCCGGCAGCCTACTCGCCGGACACCCAGCTGTTCTACGTGCCGACCAACCACGTCTGCATGGACTATGAGCCGTTCAAGGTGAGCTACACCGCAGGTCAGCCCTATGTCGGCGCGACGCTGTCGATGTATCCGCCTCCCGGTGAGACCAACATGGGCAACTTCATCGCCTGGGACGGCAAGACCGGCAAGATCGTGTGGTCGAACAAGGAGCAGTTCTCGGTCTGGTCGGGTGCACTCGCGACCGCCGGCGGCGTGGTGTTCTACGGCACGCTCGAAGGTTACCTGAAGGCAGTCGACGCCAAGACGGGCAAGGAGCTCTACAAGTTCAAGACCCCGTCCGGCATCATCGGCAACGTCACCACCTATGAGAACGGCGGCAAGCAGTACATTGCCGTGCTGTCGGGTGTTGGCGGTTGGGCAGGCATCGGCCTCGCGGCCGGTCTGACTGATCCGACTGCCGGTCTCGGTGCAGTCGGCGGCTATGCCGCGCTGAGCAACTACACCGCGCTCGGCGGAACGCTCACCGTGTTCTCGCTGCCGCAGTGAGCTGAGCAACCCTCGTTCCGGCGCATGGAGCGATCTCCATGCGCCGGTCCGTCTTCAATCCGCACGCGAGGATATGCTTTTGCGTAAGATTTGGTTTGTGACTGCCGCGATCTTCGTCGTGGCAATAGGGGGAGTTGCCTCCGCCGAGGACGTGGGTGATCCAACCGCCGTCAAGTCCGAGGACGGCAAGTATCTCGACAAGGATGGAAACCCGACGTTCAAGGTCGCGTCCGACGGTACGGTGGACTGGTACACCTACTCCGGCTACCGCCGTTATCATTCGGAGTGCCACGTCTGCCACGGACCCGACGGCATGGGCTCGACATATGCGCCGGCGTTGAAGGATTCGCTGAAGACCATGAGCTATGCCGACTTCATGGGCGTGGTCGCGAGCGGGCGCAAGAACGTATCGACGTCGCAGGAAAACGTCATGCCGGCATTCGGCGATAACCCGAACGTTGCCTGCTACATGGACGACCTCTATGTGTACCTGCGCGCCCGCGCCAATGATGCGGTTGGGCGTGTTCGACCGGCCAAGCACGAAGACAAGTCGGATGCCTATGGAAAGGCGGAAGACGCCTGCATGGGCACCAAGAACTGAGCCTGACCGGCGCGAATGACAAACCTGTTTGATGTTTAGTGGAGACCAAGATGAAGACCCGCGCCGCAGTCGCTTTTGAAGCCAAGAAGCCGCTTGAGATCGTCGAGCTCGACCTGGAAGGCCCCAAGGCCGGCGAGGTCCTTGTCGAGATCAAGGCGACGGGCATCTGCCACACCGATGCCTACACGCTCGACGGCTTCGACAGCGAAGGCATCTTCCCCTCGGTCCTCGGCCACGAAGGCGCCGGCATCGTTCGCGAGGTCGGCGCCGGCGTGACGTCGGTGAAGCCTGGCGATCACGTGATCCCGCTCTACACGCCGGAATGCCGCCAGTGCAAAAGCTGCCTGAGCCAGAAGACCAATCTCTGCACCGCGATCCGCGCCACCCAGGGCAAGGGCGTGATGCCCGACGGCACCTCGCGCTTCAGCTACAAGGGCAAGACCGTCTTCCACTACATGGGCTGCTCGACCTTCTCGAATTTCACCGTGCTGCCTGAGATCGCGGTGGCGAAGATCCGCGAGGACGCGCCGTTCGACAAGAGCTGCTACATCGGCTGCGGCGTCACCACCGGCGTCGGTGCCGTCGTCAACACCGCCAAGGTGACGCCGGGCTCCAACGTCGTCGTGTTCGGCCTCGGCGGCATCGGCCTCAACGTGATCCAGGGCGCCAAGATGGTCGGGGCCGACAAGATCATCGGCGTCGATATCAACGACTCCAAGGACAATTGGGGCCGCCAGTTCGGCATGACGCATTTCGTCAACCCGACCAAGGTGAGCGGCGACATTGTCCAGCACCTGGTTGGCCTGACCGACGGCGGCGCCGACTACACTTTCGACTGCACCGGCAACACCAACGTGATGCGCCAGGCGCTGGAAGCCTGCCACCGCGGCTGGGGCGTCTCGGTCGTGATCGGCGTCGCGGAATCCGGCAAGGAGATCGCAACCCGGCCGTTCCAGCTCGTCACCGGACGCGTCTGGAAGGGCACCGCGTTCGGTGGCGCGCGCGGCCGCACCGACGTGCCGAAGATCGTCGACTGGTACATGGACGGAAAGATCCAGATCGATCCGATGATCACCCACGTGCTGAAGCTCGACGAGATCAACAAGGGCTTCGACCTGATGCACGAGGGCAAGTCGATCCGTTCGGTCGTCGTGTTCTGAAATCAAAACACCAAGCAATAGGAGGATAGGTCAATGACTGTTCATATCCACCCGTCAGTCGACAACGGCGTCAAGCAAGGCTCCGGCAGTTTTGCCGGCGGCACACTGGTCTGCAAATGCGCGGACAAGAAGGTCAAGGTCGGGGTCAAGGGCGACGTCGCCCACAACCACGCCTGCGGCTGCACCAAATGCTGGAAGCCTTCGGGCGCCACCTTCTCGGTGGTCGCGGTGGTGCCGCGCGAGAACGTCACCGTGCTGGAGAACGGCGACAAGCTGAAGATCGTGGATAGCGCCGCGGTGATCCAGCGGCATGCCTGCACCGGATGCGGCACGCATATGTACGGCCGGATCGAGAACAAGGGCCATCCGTTCTATGGCCTCGACTTCATCCATCCGGAGCTGTTCCAGGAGTCCGGCTCTGCAGCGCCCGGGTTCGCCGCCTTCGTCTCGTCTGTGATCGAGTCCGGCGTCAAGCCGGCCGACATGGCCGGGATCAGGTCGCGGCTGAAGGAGCTTGGGCTCGAGCCCTATGACTGCCTGTCGCCGGCGCTGATGGACGCCATTGCCACCCACGTGGCGAAATCCAAGGCGGCCTGACCGCGGCAGCCTGACAAGGGCGGTCTGACCGGCCGGCCCTGACGAGATCCGGTGTCGGCAGAGGCCTGCCGGCGACGGATATGCTGGTAGTACCCGTGACCTTGAACCTTGCATGCCCTGCGGGCGACCACAGGGCATGCATTTTATTTTCCGCCTTGCCTTCGTCCTATCCCCGATCCTGGTCCTTTCGCCGGCCCGCGCCGCGTCGCCTGAGGACCGCTACATCGCCGCGCGTGACGCTGCGATCGCCAAGTTCGCCAAGCTGTCGAACGACAACAAGATCAATGAGGCCGTCGACAAGGCCGAGGCGGCCGCGCGCGACGAGCTGAAGGGGCAGTTGATCGCGATCCTGTCCCAGCCCGTCCGGCCGGGCTTCGCGCCAGCGCAGCTCAATCTCGACACTCTATATAAGGGCGACACGGGGTTCGGCATGCTGGACGGCCTGCGCTTCGATGCGGACAAGGGCAGGGACGGCGGGAAGATCGGCGAAAAACGCGCTGACGGCAGCTTCGTCGAGCCGAAAGCCCATATCATCGTCACCTCCGAAGCCTTGTTCACGCGCTGGTTGCACGAGCACAAGACATGGTGGGACAAGGGCAGCAAGAACGTGCCGCAGCAGATCGAACCGGCTCTGAAGTTCGAGGGCCTGTACACGCAGGCGATTTCGACCGATGCCGCGGTGATCAACTTCAACGAGCTGCCGGTCGTCAAGCCCGCGTCGGCCACGCTCACTTACGGTTTCCTCGCCGGCCGCACTCAGGACACAACCCCGGAGGCGGCCGACGAGGTGTTCGTCGCGGCGCTCGCCAACGGCAAATTCTACATCGCCTATGGCGAGATCGAGCCCATCGTGCAGGTGCCGGCCTGTACGACGATCCGCACCGACTACAACAAGAAGGCAAGCGAAGCGGCCGAGAAGGTCGAGCGCAAGCAGATCACCCGGAAGGCCTATGACAAACTCGGCGACCTGCGCCAGCAGGGCGAAGATGCGTTCAAGCATTGCTTCGTTCAGCACGCCCCTGAGCAGCCGGCATTCGCCGAAGCCACCAAGCAGGCCCAGGCGCTGCTGGAGACGGCGATCGGCAAATAGCGTCACCTGACGGTTTGATCGGCTGACGGTCCGACCCTATGTTCCCCGGGCAGGTTTCGAGCCCGGGGAGACGCCATGACTACCGCCATCAGCCCGTTTCGCATCGCCGTCAGCGACGATGTCCTCGAGGATCTCCGCACCCGGCTGCGCCGGACCCGCTGGCCGGAGGCCGAACTGGTCGACGATTGGAGTCAGGGCGCGCCGCTGAAATGGATCAAGGAGGTCTGCCACTATTGGGCCGAGACCTATGATTGGCGGCAGCGCGAGGCGCAGCTCAATCGCTTCAGCCAGTTCACGACCGAAATCGACGGGCTCGACATCCACTTCATCCATGTCCGCTCCAGGCATCCTGAGGCGCGGCCATTGCTCATCACCCATGGCTGGCCGGGATCGGTGGTCGAATTCCACAAGGTGATCGAACCGCTGACCGATCCGACGGCGCATGGCGGCAGCGCGGCGGATGCCTTCCATGTGGTGTGCCCGTCATTGCCGGGCTTCGGCTTCTCGGCCAAGCCGACTGCGACAGGCTGGGGCATCGATCGCATCGCCAACGCCTGGGCCGTCCTGATGGAACGGCTGGGCTACGCCAGGTATTTCGCGCAGGGCGGCGATTGGGGCTCCGCGGTCACGACCGCGATCGGCGGGCAGGACGCGGCGCACTGCGCCGGCATTCACATCACGCTGGCGATGTCGACCCGGCCCAATGTCGAGGGCCAGCCGACGCCGGAGGAAACCCGTGCGCTCAACGGCATCAAATACTATGCCGACTGGGATTCCGGCTATTCCAAGCAGCAGGCCACCCGGCCGCAGACGCTTGGTTACGCCCTGACGGATTCGCCGAGCGGGCAGGCGGCCTGGATCCTGGAAAAGTTCTGGGCCTGGACCGACTGCGACGGCCATCCGGAAAACATCCTCAGCCGCGACGAACTGCTCGACAATGTCATGCTGTACTGGGTGACCGAGACGGCCGCATCGTCGGCGCGACTTTATTGGGAAAGTTTTGGGCCGGGCAAGCGAACCCCGCACAAGGTGGGCGTGCCGACCGGCGTTGCCGTGTTCCCCAAGGAGATCGTCACGCCGGTCCGCAAATGGATGGAGACGAATTTCACCAACATCCAGCACTGGCGCGAGATGCCGAAGGGCGGACATTTCTCGGCGTTCGAGCAGCCCGAGCTGTTTGTCGGCGAGGTGCGGGAGTTTTTCGGGAAGCTGCGCCAGCTGCGGATGGGGCGAGCGGAGCGATACCCGTCAACTTAGATTCGAGGCGCGAATGATGGTATCGCTACGCTCCACCCATCTACGGACTGGCTCCGCTACGACGCCACCAAGAGATGTTGTGCCCTAGCCGACCCTATTCGTCAGCAGCACGCGTCGTGACCGCTGAATCGATCAGCTTTTGGTCGCCTCAGCCTCCCGATCAAGGCCCCAGCGAAACCTCCAGGCAAGCATTGATGTCAACGACGCAACCCGCCACCAGGGTCGATCGCGCGTATGTTGGTCTGGGGCGGTTTGTGACAGAATGCGCTGTGCAACGGAGGGACGTCGGCATGCTGCTTGATCCCCGCCACGGCGACTTTGAGGACAATGCCGCCAGCCCCGAGCAGCGGTCGTTGTTCGCGATCGTGGGCAGCCTTCTCGTCGAGATCAGCCCGGCGAAACTGCTATTTGCCTGGACGATTTCGATCCTGCTTCCGGGCGTGCTGCTCGGCCTTGCGCCGCTGGTCGCGTCCGTCTGGATTTCGAGCCTTTCGCAACACGTTCTTGCACTGTCTGAAGTGGGCGCCGTGCTGGCGCTGGTTGCGATCGCGGCGTTAGGATGGCTCGGCGGCCGACCGCTAATTCAAATCGCGGAAACCAGCTTTTGGTCACTCAACGCGCTCGCGATCCAACCGAGCTACGCGTTCGCGCGCGAGGCGCTGGGCCATCTGGCGGAGCTGCTTTGGCGCACTGGCGCAACTCCTGCCTCGCGCATGAGGCTGCGCCGCGGCTGCTCTGTCGGCGCTGGCATACTGCTCGCTGCTGGTGCGGCCTTGGTCGCGGTCCTGGCTTGGCCTGCTTCGCAATGGACCGCGACCATCAATGACCTGGTCCTGATCCATCGTCTTGTGATGCCGATGTTCGCGAACGCTGTGGTGCTCGTGTCCTGCTATCTTGCGGTCGCATCGTTGGCCTGGAGCGTAGCCGACGCCAGTATGGACCAACCGGCTGATCTTGCCGCGTTCGACGCAACGCCGTCCGGAGGCCGTCTCTGGCGCCTTGCACATCTGTCCGATCTCCACGTGGTCGGCGAGCGATACGGTTTCCGCATCGAAAGCGGGACGGCTGGTCCGCAGGGAAACGAACGCTTCAATCGCGTGCTGGCGAGGCTTGCCGAGATTCACGCCGTTGATCCGCTCGACCACGTGTTGATCAGCGGCGACATGACGGATGCCGGCCGGCCCGGCGAATGGGCCGAATTTCTTGATACATTGGCAAGTCATCCCGAACTCGCCGCGCGCGTCGTCATGCTTCCGGGAAATCATGACGTTAACGTTGTAGACCGCGCCAATCCCGCGCGCCTCGACCTTCCGTTCAGCCCAGGCAAGCGGTTGCGGCAGATGCGTACCCTATCAGCGATCGCGGCTGTCCAGGGCGATCGCGTGCGCGTTATCGACGGTTCCGGCAAACCATCGGTGACGCTGAATCAGGCGCTGGCGCCCTATCATGATCGGATAACGAAATTTGCGCAGCACGGCGGCGTTCGCCGCGCAGCTGCGCTGCGCGGATTGTTCGATGATCAGTTTCCAATGATCTTGCCGCCGGACCAGGACGGCGGCCTAGGGATCGCCATTCTCAACTCCAATGCCGAAACTCATTTCTCCTTCACCAACGCGCTCGGATTGGTTTCGGAAGCGCAAACGCGGCGATTGGAAGCTGCGATTCGTCATTTTCCGACGGCGTATTGGACCATCGCGCTACATCATCACTTGATGGAATATCCCATGCCAGTGAAGACCTTTGCCGAGCGCATCGGGACGGCCTTGATCAACGGCAGCTGGTTTGTGCGCAGGTTGCAAAAGTTCTCCGATCGCTCGGTCGTGATGCACGGTCACCGTCATATCGATTGGATCGGTAGATGTGGTGCGTCGAGGATCGTCTCGGCCCCGTCGCCGGTGATGGGCGCCGATGATGCAGTCACCTATTTTTACATCCACAGAATGACAGTCGGGCCGGATTGGAAGCTCTGCCTCGCGAAGCCCGAGCGAGTGGAAATCGCCAAAAACTAGGACGTTTCCGGCTCATCTTCGTGCGATCCGCCGAAGAGATCAGCGATCCAGGCGGCTGAGGGGCTCTCAGCACAGAAGGTCAGAATAGCGAGCGTGATCGGCACACCGATGAAAGTCCCGAACAGGCCCCAAAGTGAACTCCAGAAGAAGATCGCAAACAGCACCAGGAACGGCGAGATCGACAACGTCGAGCCGGCGACCCGCGGTTCGACATAGCTGCCGACCACGAACTGGATGACGTTGAGGCAGGCGAAGACACCAAACACCGCGGGCCAACTCTCGAACTGCGTCATGGCCAACAAGGTGGGGAACAGGGTCGCGATGAAAGGGCCGATGAAAGGAATGTAGTTGAGGACAAATGCGATCACGCCCCATTCGAATGCGAAAGGCAGCCCGGTCACGGCAGCGAACAGGCCGACCAGCAGGCCCGTGACCGCGCTCATCTGCGTCCGTACCAACATATATTTCCGGAACTTGGCGGCCGTCGCTTTGCTGCCCTTGAGCAGCACGCGCGCAGCCGTGCGATTCTCCAGCCGCTGGATTCGTCGACCCGCATCGTCGACCTCGAGAAGTCCGAGCACAACATAGACCAGCGCGATGAGCCAGAAACTCAACGTGGTGTTGATGCGGCCCGTGACGTATTGCGTGGTGCGCAGCAGCCAGCCGACATTGAAATGCTCCGCCCAAAGGCCGGCGAACGAGACGCCATGGCCATCCAGCCAGATCACCGCGGCGTCGTAGAAGGCCTGATACCGCGCCGCATCCGCAATCAGGTACCGCCCGACGCGGCCGAAACCCCACGCCGCCAGTGAGGTAAACGCGGCGCAGGTTGCGGTCGTAACAACGACCGTGATGGCGAGCGCGAGGAGTTTCGGTAGCCACGACTGGAGCCGTTCCTGAATGGGCCAGACGATCGCAATGATGAACAGGGCGGCCGCGAGCGGAGCGAGCACACTGCGTGCCTGAGCCACCGCCGCAGTGACCAGCACCGCGGCGATGATGCCGGTCGTGATCTTCAACCCGCCGCCCATCTTTGGGTTATCCGACCTTCTTGAACAAAACGACTGTCAGTCTGTCTCGCTGCGCGACAAGACCGTGGCCACCGTCAAGCTGAAGGAGACCTCACGAAAGGTGCGACCGATCGCAAGTGTGCCATGTTCCGACGTGCACTGCTAGGTGCGCAAGACCGCTGCGACCGCCAGGCGCGCCCATCCATTTCTACGAGCTGGCGCGATACTGCGGCGCGGCTACAGAAGTCCCCGATAAATCCCGGGCGCGGAGCCTTCGATGGCCACCGCGCCGACGGCCTTCGAATAGAATTCGGCCGGTCCGACGCCGCCGATGATGGCGTAACCGAAGCCTTGGTGTTTCATGTCCTCGAGACAGGCGAACAGCAGCGCCTTGCCGATGCCGCCCTGCTGCGCCTTCGGTGCGACGCCGGTCGGACCGAAGAAGTTGCGACAGGCCGCGTCGTGGCAGGCGAATCCCAGGATCTTCTTTTGCTGGATCGCGATGAAGCAGGAGACCGGCTCGCGGCTGAACGCGACCTCGGTTTCGCTGGCCCATGCCTCGCTGAAGGTTTCCCGCACCCAGGCCACGACCTTGTGCTTTTCGGGCGCGAGCGCCCGGCGCATGACAATTCCGGCCTTGAGCAATCGATCGTAGGCAGGCCGGGAATCGGGCAGGGCATAGAGCTTGACGAGCATATCCATCCCGCGACCTTAGTTGAAAACGTGTCCCGCGGGCAAATCACGGGAGGAAGGTGGGGCGGGCTAGCTGCGCAGGGCGGGTGATCCATCGATGACACGGGTCTAAATCGATCGGGCCGCTGGCTTTGTGGATGGATTCCGGGTTCTCGCTTCGCGAGCCCCGGAATGACGGATCTGTCGTCATAGATTGCCGGGACCGTCGGTCACCGCGGCCATTTCCGCTGTTGCTTGTCCAAGGCCTTGTTCGCAATCTTGGCTTCACGCGCTACAGCCCAGAAATACCCGCCGCAGAATGCAACAATCGCAACAATCACGGCGGCTGCGATAGTCTCTTGCATGTCGGCGGCTCTCCAAGTACACGTACCTCTCATACGTGGGAATTATACCCACGTAAAGTGAATCTTGGTTTCGAGATGTGACGAGGCGGAGCGAAGGCATGGTGAGAGTCAGCGCAATAGACAGGCGTCTTCGGGCGATCGCAGCTCTCGTCGTCATCGAGCTGCTTGCCAGGGACGGAAAGGCCGATGGCAACATCTTGATGCCGTTCGGGCTGAAGTTCGACGCCGGGGTCGTCCTCAAGCTTGACGGCGAGGATCTGGAGCAGACCCGATTCCCCACCTGCACCGCGCACGGCTGTTTGCTACCGGTATCCTTTCCGACGGTTGTGACCGACACCATCGGCAAGGCCAAAACGCTCACCGTTGCCGCGCAGAACATCAGTGACGGGCAGCCCGTCGTGTTCAATGTCCCCCTCAACGGCTTCGCCGCTGCGCTGGAGCGCACCATTCAGCTTGGAGGTTGATCGGCAATCTCGTCAGCTCGCCAGCACCGGACCGCATGCCCGTCCGGACGCGTTTCAAGCGACGGCCCGGGCTCGCGCTGGCACACCGCTTCGGCGTAGCGACAGCGTGGGCTGAATGCACATCCATCCGGCGGATTGAGGGGATTGGGAAGCTCGCCCCTTGTCGTCGCAAGCGGTGCGCGGCGTAGCGGATCGGGAATGGCGGCGATCAGGGTCTGCGTATACGGGTGTGCCGGCCGTTCGAAGATCTCGCGCCAGCCGCCTGTCTCCACAATGCGGCCGAGATACATCACCGCCACCCTGTCGCTCATGTGCTCGACCACGCCGAGGTCGTGACTGATCATGATGTAGGAGAGGCCTAGGCTCTCCTTCAATTCCAGCAGCAGATTGATGATCTGGGCACGGATCGAGACATCGAGCGCCGAGACCGGTTCGTCGCAGATGACGATCTTGGGATTGAGGATCAGCGCGCGGGCGATGCCGATGCGCTGGCGCTGGCCACCCGAGAATTCATGCGGGTAGCGGCCGGCCTGTTCGGGCCGCAGGCCGACATGTTTGAGCATCGCCGCAATGCGTCCGTCGATCTCGCTCTTGGTCGTCACGCCATGCAGGCGTAGCGGGTCTTCAAGCGTGCGGCGAACGGTCTGACGCGGATTGAGCGAGGCGTAGGGATCCTGAAACACCATCTGGGCGGTGCGAGCCAGCAGCTTTCGATCGATCGATCGCTGGCCCGTCACGACGTGGCCATCGAGCACGATCCTGCCGCGCGTCGGCGTCAGCAGCCCAAGCAGCGAAAGGGCGACGGTCGACTTGCCGCAGCCGGATTCGCCGACGAGGCCGAGGCATTCGCCGCGCTTCAGTTCGAGATCGATGCCGTCGACCGCGCGCAGCAGCCGCTGGCTGCCGCCCAGCAAGCCCCCGCCGAGCGGAAAATGGACCGCGAGATCCTCGACGCTGAGGATGATATCGTCGCCGGGCCGCGCCGCCGGTTCATGCATGGTGGTGGCACCTGACAAGCCCGCCTGCACCGAGCCATGTCGTCTCCGGTGCGGTGGTCCGGCAGATCTCGGTCGCCTGCGCGCAACGCGGATTGAAGCGACAGCCGCTCGGAAAGTCCGCGATCGCCGGGACGACGCCGGCGATTTCCCTGAGCCGCGACCGGCCGAGTGCTGCGCGGCTGCCCAGCCGCGGCAGCGAATCGACCAGGCCTTGCGTGTAGGGATGTGCGCAGGCGCGGAAGATGTCGTCCGAGCTGCGTTCCTCGACAATGCGACCGGCATACATGACGCCAACGCGGCGGCAGACGTTGGCGACGAGGCCGAGATCGTGGCTGATCATCAGGATCGCTGTGCCTCGCTCGGCGCACAGATTGCGCATCAGTTCGATGATCTCCGCCTGTATCGTGACGTCGAGCGCGGTGGTCGGCTCGTCGGCGATCAGAAGATCCGGATCGCATGCCAGCGCGATGGCGATCATCACGCGCTGGCGCATGCCGCCGGAAAGCTGGTGTGGGTAATCCTTCACCCGCCGCTCCGGTGCGGGGACACGCACGTTCGCCAGCGCTTCGACAGCCAGCTGGTTTGCCTCGCGCCAGCTCTTGCCCTTGTGCAGCACGAACATCTCCGCGATCTGCCGGCCCACCGGCGAGACCGGATTGAGCGCCGTCATCGGCTCCTGGAAAATCATGGCGATGCGGTTGCCGCGCAGCGCCCGCTGCTCGGCCGCGGAAAGTCCCTGAATCTCACGGCCCTCGAAACGTATCGCGCCGGCGGCGACCGAGAGCGGCCGGCGCAGCAGGCCGATCAAGGCGAGAGCAGTAATGCTCTTGCCGCAGCCGGATTCGCCGACAAGGCCGAATGTCTCGCCGCGATCGATACGGAATGAAACGCCCTCGACCGCTGCAACGTGGTTGGCGCCGTCGGAGAGATCGATGCGCAAGTCCTCGACGTCGATCAGCGGAGTGGCGGTCATGCACGTCGGCTCCGCGACTGGGGATCCAGCACGTCGCGCAAGCCATCGCCCAGCAGGTTGAGGCCGAGCACCGTCAGGAAGATGGCGAGGCCGGGGAAGACCGACAGCCACGGCGCCGTGGTGATCTGGTCGCGCGCCTCCGACAGCATGCTGCCCCAGCTCGGATAGGGTGGACGGATGCCGAGGCCGAGGAACGAAAGAGAAGCTTCTGCCAGCACCGCGCCGCCCATGCCGAGCGTGCCGATGACAATGATGGGGCCGACCATGTTCGGCAGCAACTGCGTGATCATGATGCGCAAGTCCCCATAGCCGAGCACTGTTGCGGCCTGCACATAGCCCTGGCTCTTGAGCGACAGCGTTGAGGCGCGTGCGATCCGGCAGGTGAAGGACCAGTTGGTCAATCCGAGCGCGATCAGGAGGCTCGTCAGGCCGGGCCCAAGCACCGCCATGATGGCGAGTGCGAAGATCAGCGAGGGGATGGCGAGCATCAGATTGGTCAGCCCGTTGACGACATCGTCCCACCAGCCGCCCCAATAGCCCGCGGTCAGGCCCAGCGTCACGCCGATGACGCTGTTGACGAGCTGCGAGACGATGCCGACCGTCAGCGAGATGCGCGCGCCGTGCACGACGCGGGAATAGATATCGCGGCCCTGCGCATCGGTGCCGAACCACCAGACCCAGCTCGGCGGCTCTTCCGCATTCATGAGGTTGGCGCCCATCACCGGATCGGTGTGTGCCAGCCAGGGCGCGAACAGGCCGACGAAGATCGCAAGCGCGAACAGCATCCCGCCGATGATCGCGCTGGTCCCAAGCTTCATCGCGGCCGCTCCGCCCTAACAGGGGGCACGGTCGAACGTGCGCGGGCGTGATGAGACTGGCTGCCGCTCATGCGTATCTGATCCTCGGATCGATCACGCCGTAGAGCAGGTCAACCAATGTATTGACGGCGAGGAAGAACAGCACCACCACGAGAATGGTGCCTTGCACGGCGGGAATGTCGCGCTGCAGGACGCTGTCGACCAGCAGCGAGCCGATGCCCGGCCAGGAAAACAATTTCTCGACGACGACGGCTTGGCCCATCACGACGCCGAATTGCAGGCCGATCGCCGTGAGAATGATGACGAGGGCATTGCGCATCACGTGCCACGTCACGACCCGGGTCTCGCTCATGCCCTTCGAGCGTGCCGTCCGGACAAAATCCGCGGTCATGATCTCGAGCACGGCTGCCCGCGTCGTCCGCGCCAGCAGCGCCATCGGCGAGACGCCGAGGGTCACGGCAGGCAGGAGCAGATATTTCAGGCTGCCATCGCCATAGCCGAAGCTCGGCAGCCAGCCGAGCTTCAATGCAAACAGATACATCAGCAAAAGCCCGAGCCAGAATTTGGCCATCGAGAGGCCCGACACCGCCAGCACCATCGAGAGCGTGTCGACGATGCTGCCCGGCTTCAGCGCGGCGATGAAACCGAGCGGAACGCCGACCGCAATGGCAAACGCGAGCGCTGCGAAGATCAGCTGCAGCGTTGGCCACATTCGCTTGGCGACCATGGTCGTGACCGGTTCGCGGGTCCGGAACGAGGTCCCGAAATCACCTGTCGTGAGCTTGGCGACATAGGAGCTGAAACGCACGTAAACGGGGTCGTCGAGGCCGAGCTGCTTTTTCATGCGTTCGACGACCTGCGGGTCCGTCGGACCCCGGCCGTCATCACCCATGCTCGACACGATGCTGCCCGGAACGATGCTGAACAGCACGAAGATCACCAGCACGACAGCCAGCACGGTCGGAATGGTTTGCAGGACTCGACGGATCGCGAAGGAGAGCATTGGACGTTTTCCTCATTCTCTCCATCATTTCACACGATGGAGGGAGAGCGATGGCACCTGTCACTTCGCGGGCGAGGTGTCGTCGACCCAGAGGTCTTCGACGTTTTGATGGGTCAGTTCCGTCGCGTCCAGTTGGATTCCCTTGAGCCAGGGCTGCACCGCCATGACAGCCTTGTTGTAGTTGAAGAACCAGATCGGCGCTTCCTCCTGGAGCAGCGCATTGGCCTTTTGCAGCAGCTGGACGCGCTTTGCGGCGTCGTCGGCCTGGCCGGCTGCATCGATCATCTTGTCGAAGTCCGCGTTCTTGAAGGTCGTGTAGTTGCAGGCCGATTGCGGCGTCGCCGAGTGGAAGCATTTGAGCGCCGCCTGCGGATCCGGGCCGGTCGCCTGGGAATAGATGAAGGCCTGGAAGTCGCCCTTGCGAATGACCTCCGCTAGCACCGCGGTTTCGACCTGCTTGACCTTCACCTTGATGCCCACCTTGTCCAGCATCGGGATCGCGGCTTCGACGATCGGCAAGCCCCAGCTTTCGTTCTGACTGGTGGTCCATTCGAATTCAAAGCCGTTGGGATAACCCGCGTCCGCAAGCAATTGCTTCGCCTTCGCAGGATCGTAAGGGTAGGGCTTCATGGCCTTGTCGTAGGCGGGCGAGGTCAGGGGCAGCCAGCTCGTGGCGCGATAGGCTTTGCCCTTGACCAGCTTGTTGATGATCAGATCGGCATCGATCGCGTAGTTGACGGCCTGCCGAACCCGCTTGTCGGAGAAGGGCTTGAATGCGGGATTCATCCCCATATAGCGGGTGAAAACCTCGGCGACCTCGACGATGGTGCCCTTGAGGTTAGGGTCGGCCTGATAGGCGACATACTGCGCGGGCCCAAGCACCGAGGTGTCGATCTCCTTGTTGCGGAAGGCGACGTCGCGTGCCGCGGCTTCGCCCATCAGCGATATGACGAGCTTGTCGGCATACGGCTTGCCGGCCTTGTAGAACCGGTCCCAGCGTTCAAGCACGATGCGCGATCCCGGCACGTGCTCGACGAATTTGAACGGACCAAGACCGATCGGCTTCTGGAGGAAGCTCTCCTTGCCACCCTCGTCGGCGGGATAGATCGAGGTCAACGCCGTGAAGAAATAGAAGGCGGGATCGACTTTCTCGGTCAGCTTCATTTCGAGGGTGAAGTCGTCGATCTTCTTCAGGCCGGAGATTTCCTTGGCCTGGCCCTTCTCGACCTCGGCGGCGCCCTCGATCAGGCGGACAAAGCGCGCGCCGGGATAGGCCTTGGTGCCGTCCATAATGCGATTGTAGGACCAGATGATGTCGTCGGCCGTCATCTTGCGGCCGTTGTGGAAATACGCGTCGTCGCGCAGCTTGAAGGTATGAACGAGGCCTCCGCCCGAGACGGTGACCTCCTTGGCAAGTTCCAGCACCGGCTTGCCCTCGGTTGAATCCCAGATGTAGAGCGAGCGGTGCAGACCCTTGGCGTATATTTCGTCCTGGGCGCGCGGTGTCGTGTGGATGTCCATGCTGGTGAAGCTGGAGCCATAGGGTGCCGTCATGCGAATGGTCCCACCCTTGCGCGGGGTCTGGGCCTCCGCCGTGGCGGCGAGTGCGAGCCCGAGACCAACCGCGATCGCAATCATCTTGAACTTCATGCTTCCCCCAACGATGCAGGAACATTCCGATCAGCGAGTTGACCATCGGCAGCACGTCAAGCGCAAGGTCCTCATGTCGCGTCGATGGCGACCGGCACCAAATAATTTGTGTCGCCGCGATGCGCGGGGCAGGATTATGGAAACGCTGCGGGTGCTTGTGGACATGATTTGACCGCGCCAATACCTTGGCTGCAACTTGCGCGAGTATGCAAGCGATAGCGATTGAACGGATTTCGGCTTCCGTCGTGAAATTGCGAAGCCAGGGTTCCGGACCGCATGACCTGGTAACGATCCGCCTGTGGCATGATAACCCGACGGGCAAATCGGCGCTTCCGTCGCCGGGCAAATCAGTGATCCAATTCCGTCCGTCTCACCCGATTGAGGGGCGCGTCGCGATCGTCACGAGTGTTGCGGTGAGATGCGGTTGACCCGGATCATGCCAGCGACGAAGGCATGAGAAGCGGACGATGAAGTCGTGTGGTCCTGACGCCCTGTGGCTGCTGTCTCCCCGCGAAACGCGCAAGCGCTTCTTCGCAGGGACGACGAATGTTGGCGAGCCAACAATCACAAATACCAGGCCAGCACCGCCTTGAGCCGGGTGTTCTCGATCACCGGCAGCGCGACCATCTGGTTCATGCCGGAGCCACGCGCCAGCGCAGCCGCGATCGATTCATCCTGCTTCAGATGTTCGGTGAGCGCGGGCATGCCGGTGGCCCATGCGCCGCCGATAGAGCCTTCACCGCGGCCGATCGTCTTGGCCGCATAGAGCGTGGCGAGGTCGGACTGCTCGCTGCAATCGCCGGAGTGGAACACCAGCGCCGACCGCTCCTCGTTCGGCACCCAGATCTCGAACCGGCGTGCGATCGGCGTCGCCTGGCCCGACAGGAATGTCACCACCCAGGTCTGGTCGCCGATGATGTAAGGGATGCCGACCCCGCAATTGATGCCGATCGCGGATGCGTCCTCCCTGCGCAGGAATCCCTTGGAACTGTGCAGATCCTTGATGATCAGCGGCATGCCGGCCTTCCAGGTCCGGCCGGGCAGACCGAAGCCGCGCGGGAATTTGGTATGGCGCGAGTTGAATTCGAACATGTCGGCGGTGCCGTAGTAGCCGTCGACCAGCGCCATCTCGTGGGATTTGTCGGGATCGTTGTGCCAGAGCTCGATTGCCCCGACATGCTTCCTGTCGTCACCGCAGAGCAGCACCATCACGGCCATCAGGAATTCGCCGGCGAACACCGGAAGCGCGACGCCGCAGGTCAGGCCGGCTTCGCGCGCCTCGTCGGTTCGCTTGAAACAGGAGTTGGTGAATTCGGTCAGGATGAGCGGATGGCCGCTCGCCCAGGCCCTGCCGGAGAGGCCCTCGTTATAGGCGAACAGCGCGTTCTCACTGACCGCGTTGAACTCGGCGAACTCGGTGCTGTGGAGGCTGCGGCCGAATTCCAGCCGCGTCCGCGTTGGATCGGGCACCCACAGTTCAACCACGCGAATGAAGGTTTTCATCGCACGCACCTGCCGTCTCGCCGACGGCTAGCATCGGCGATCTCACGGCAAAGCGTGCGCTCAAATAGCGGGCAAGCGACGCCCAAAGTTGATGCGAAAGCGAGCTTTCACCTCAGTCCCGATATGACGGATCGGCCCGATCGAGCTTGCGCAGCAGCGCCGGCCAGGCGAGTTCGCCGTTGCGGGCGGCGCGGCCGGGCTTGGGCAGCATACGCTCATAAGTGTCTTCGAGAATGTTCTGCGGCGGATAGATCAGCTTGGTGTTGCAGGACAGCGCCATCACCTGGGTCTGGCAGGCGCGCTCGAGGCGGAACAGCACGTTGAAGGCGCCGGGCACGGTGCGGCCGACGACGAGCAGGCCATGGTTGCGCAGGATCATCGCCTCGTTGTCGCCGAGGTCGCGGACCAGCCGTTCGCGCTCGTCGACATTGTCGGCGATGCCTTCGAAGTCGTGATAGGCGATGTGCAGGAACCGCATCGAGGTCTGCGCCAGCGGCAGCAGGCCGCATTCCATCGCGGACACCGCCATGCCGGCGGGCGTGTGGGTATGCGCGACGCAGTCCATGTCGTGCTTGGCCATGTGGATGGCGCTGTGAATGACGAAGCCCGCGACGTTGACGTCGTAGTCGGTGGCGTTGAGCAGCGTGTTGCCCTCGACGTCGACCTTGATCAGGCTGGAGGCGTCGATCTCCTCATACAGCATGCCGTAGGCATTGATCAGGAACTGGTCGGTGGTGCCGGGCACGCGGCAGGAGATGTGGTTCGCGATCATCTCGGTCATGCCGTACATCGCCGTGAGCCGATAGCAGGCGGCGAGATCGACACGGGCCTGCCACTCCTCGGCGCTCACCTGCTCGCGAACGGATTTCACGACCTTGATCGCGGGCGAGCTGACGGGGGGATTCATGGCGTTCTCTCCTTGAGATGTCTGCGAGGGCGGGGTCTGATTGTTGGCGCGGACCATAGCAGAATCGGCACGGCGGCAAGCGGTGCCGCGTCTGCTTATTTGCAGGTCTGGCGGGCAAAAACCGAATGCGGATTGGCGTGCGGTAGGTTCGATGCCACTATGCGGAAAAACAGCCGAGGCGCACGAAAATGAGCGATCGCAAGAACACGTTCTCGGAGGCGTCGTCATGACGGAAGGCCGCTACCGCCTGATCGGTTCGACCGCGTCGCCTTATGCGATCAAGCTGCGGGCGCTGATGCGCTATCGGCGCATCCCGCACGATTGGGTGATCATGACCAAGGCGCTGCGCGCAGCGACCGCGCATCTGAAGCCGATGTTGATCCCGGTGTTGCAATATCCCGACGGCAGCTATCGCGGCGAGACCACGACGCTGGCCTACGATCTGGAAGCGCGTCACCAGGGGCGGTCGGTGATCCCGGAGGATAAGGCCACAGCCTTCATCTGCGATCTGCTCGAGGACCTCGCCGACGAATGGGCGGTGAAGCCGCTGTTTCTGTATCGCTGGTGGGATCCGGAAGACCAGGCCTATGTCTCGCGCTGGGCCGGCGAGGAGTGGTCGACGTCGGAGGCCGAGGCCGGCAGCCGCGCGGAGATCGAGGAATTCCGTCAGCGGCAGATTTCGCGGATGGTCATTCTCGGCGCGACCGAGGAGAACCGCCCGCTGCTGGAGGAGAGCTATCGGCGGACGCTTGCGGCGTTTGAGTCGCATGTCGGCATGACGAGTTACCTGTTCGGCAGCCGGCCATCGCTGGCGGACTTCGCTTGGTTTGGCCAGCTCAGCGAGATGGCAACCGACCCGACCCCGATGCGGATCATGCGCGAGCGCGCGCCGTTCACCGATCACTGGGTGCGGCGGCTCGATGATGCGTCCGGTGTCGAAGGCATCTGGTATCCGCGCGAGCAGGCGCTCGGCGGGTTCGCCGAGGCGCTGCTGCGGATCGCGGGCGAGCTCTATCTGCCGTTCTTGGCTGCTAACGCCGATGCATTCGCGAAAGGCCTCGAACGGCTGGAGATCAACGTCTGGGGGCTGCCTTACGCGCTGGCGCCATTCAAATATCAGGTCAAGTGCCTGCAGCAGTTGTGCGAGAAGTTTGCCGCGCTCGATGCCGGCGATCGCGGGGCGCTGAAGCCCGTGCTGGAACGCACGGGATGCTGGGCGATCCTGAGTGGAGGCTGATCGATCGGGGACGCCAATCAGCTTCAAATCGGCGTGAGCCTAGGTCCTATGCCTGCTCCCGAGTGCGGCGGCGATTGTCTCCGGCTTCTTGATCCGCTCGATCAGCATGTCGATGCGGTCGCCGCCCCAGAACAGCTCGCCGTTGAACACCATGCTGGGCACGCCGAATACGCCGAGCGATTCGGCCTCGTCGATGATGCGGTCGTGTTCCGCGCGGGCAGGGCCGCGAACATAGGCCTCGAAGGCATCTGCGGAACCGCCGATCGCGGAGATCACGCCGGCGATCTCAGACAGCTCGTCGATCTCCAGCTCGTGGTTCCAGAACTTGTGGAACACGGTGTCATGATAGGGCCGGAACAGCCCATGGCGCTGCGCGAATAACATCCCGGCGCTCGAGTAGAAGGCGTCATAGATCCGGCGCGGGCCCTTCATGACGAGCCCCTGCGCATTCGCGAACCGCCGCGCATCCATGTAGGAGTAGCGCACCTTGCGCCAGAAGTGCGGCGTGCGCGCCTCGACCGTGCCCATGAACTCGGGAATGCGAAGCGTGTAGGGAAGCCACTCCAGCTCGACGCCGAGGGCATCCTCGAGCTCGAACAGCCGCTTGTTGGCGACATAGGCATAGGGAGACTTGTAGTCGGTGTAGATGCGTACGCGCGGCTTTTCGATCATCGTTCCTCACCCGGTCGGGACAATTGTTCCCGATCCTGCGCGGTGATGCAATGCGGGGCGACAAGAGAGAGATGGCGTGCAAACGAACGGGCCCCGGTGCATTCAAGCATCGCGGGGCCCTGCAACTTCGTTTTAGCGAAGGATCTCTGGTGTAGACCAGTGGTGTTTCGGGACCTAAAAGCGCTTGGCCGTTGCGCTCTCGTCCTGCGGATATGTTCAGATTGTCGGCGGCACACGCGGCTAGCAGCTGCTGTTCGCCTCAACGTGCACCGAGACCTTGCCGAGCAAGGTCGCTGGCTTTCGCCGGTGGCGTCATGCTCCTCTCCAAGGGTGGGCCGACGGACCTCTGTCCGCTTCTCTGCCTGGCGGCCGATTCCAAAATCGTCCGTCAATTCCTGCGACGCGGGGAGCAGGCGCTCCCGCACCCCAACAGGTGCAGTCGGCGAAATGCTGCGGCAGATATGGCCTGCTGTCAAGTTAACGAGCGGGGTATTTCAGGTCAGCTTTCCTGTCGCGCCTTGGTCTTTCGATACTGCGTGAAGTCCGGATCGTGCGTCATTTTCCAGTAGTCAACAAACCGCCACGGCATTGCCGAGAACACACGGCCGCTTCTGTTGCGGTAGTAGGTCGTCATGCCCGGATGCGTCCAGATCAGTTGCTCATGCTCGGCATCAACGTTGCGGATGTATTCGTCGTGCGCGTTGGGATGCACGTCGATTGCAGCGATATCGTTCTCGATCATCTCGACGAGGCAGGCAGAGATGTAGCGGCTCTGGCATTCCGACTGGAAGATCACGCTGCCGCCATGCGCGGGTCCCGAGTTGGGGCCGAGCATCAGAAACAAATTGGGGAAGTCAGGCACGGTGAGGCCGAGATAGGCGGTCGGATTGTCGTCGCGCCACGCCTGCTTGAGGTTCTTGCCGTCGCGCCCGGTGATGTTGAGGCGCGCCGCCATCTCCGAGACCTTGAAGCCGGTCGAGATCACGACGACGTCGTGCTGCCGCGATGTGCCGTCGGCCGTGACGATGCCACCAGCCGCGAAATGGTCGATCTTGTCGGTGACCAGCTCGACATTCGGACGGGTCAGCGTCTTGAACCAGTTGTTGTCGAGCAGGATGCGCTTGCCGTAAGGCGGATAGGTCGGCATGCACTTCTCGATCAAATCAGGGCGGTCCTTCAGCTCGGAGAGGATGAAGTCGGCGAGCTCCTGGCGATGCCGGTCATTGCCCTTGTTGACGGCGCGCTCCGGATGCGGCCAGGCCGGATCCTTGCGCAGGAACGGCAGCAGGCCGTCGCCGTAGCGCCAGAACATGTTGAAGCGATACCACTGGACATAGAACGGCAGATGGGCGAGCAGCCACTGCGCGCCTTCGGTGATCGGATCGGAATAGCCCTTCACCGGCCGCGCCCACTGCGCGGTGCGCTGGTAGACCGTGACCGAGGCGACTTGGTCGGCGATCGACGGCACCAGCTGCATCGCGGTCGCCCCGGTGCCGATCACGGCGACATGCTTGCCATCGAGCTCGATGTCGTCGGACCACAGCGCCGAATGAACCGTCAGGCCGGTGAAATCCGCGTCTCCCTTGAAAGTGGCAGGCGAGGGATCATTGAGTTGCCCGATCGCGCTGACCAGCGCGGTGGACTCGAAGGTCTCTTCGCCGTTCGCGGTCTTCAGCGTCGAGACCCAGCGGCGCTTGGCTTCGTCCCAGCGCGAGGCGACGAGCTCGGTGCTAAGACGGACGTGCTCGCGGATGCCGTATTCGTGTACGACCTTGAGCAGATAGTCGAGCAGTTCCTGGCGCTGTGCGAAATAGCGCGTCCACGGATTGCGGGCGCCGAACGAGAAGGAATAGGAGTGGTTCGGCGTGTCGACGCCGCAGCCGGGATAGCGGTTGACGTACCAGGTGCCGCCGATCTCGTCCTGCTTCTCGACGATCGTGTAGGGAATGCCGAGCCGCCCGAGCGCAACGCCGAGCGCGATCGCGCAGACCCCGGCGCCGACGATCAGCACATGCTGCTGCGCAAGCCTCTCATCAGACGGGCGTTCGCGCCAGCGCGCGTCGCGGGGAACGAACCCCATCTCTTCCCGCATCAGCGGGGCATATTCCGGCGCGACGTTCTCGCCGAGCGTCGCGCGCATCATCCGCAGCATCAGCTCATCGCCGGGATCAGTGATGACGGGCTTCGGCGTACCGTTGGCGAACAGGTTCAGCACGGCCGCGCGGATATCGTCCTGGATCTCCTTCGGCACGCCGGCGTCCGGATCGGGGATCAGGCGGACGTCGCGCTTCGGCTTGTACGGCGGCTCGAGCCACTTCTCGTCGCCGGTCATGTGCACCAGCACCATCAGCAGCACGCGGATGTCACCCTCGGCGATGGCGGAGGAAAGATCGAGGTGTTTGCGCGAAAGCTCGATATTCATGCGTTGCCCTCAGCTCGCCGGTGCGTCCGGCAGACCGCCATAGGCGGCCCAGGTGGTGCCCGCGATGTAGCCGGCATCGACCGGCAGGTTGATGCCGGTCACGCCGCTGCTCTGCGGCGAGAGCAGCCAGGCGATCGCCTGCGCGACTTCCATCGGCTCGACCAAGCGATTCATCGCAGTCGGACGTGCCAGCAGATCCTTGTTCAGCGCGCCCGACGCGATGCCGGCCTCGAGCGCCGCCGTGCGCGTGAACCCGGGCGACACCGCGTTGACGCGCACGCCGGAACGGCCCCATTCGGCGGCGAGCGTCTGCGTGATCTGGATGACACCGGCCTTCGCCGCGGTATAGGCGTGGATCGGACCCGACGTCATGCCGGCGACCGAGGCGACATTGACGATCGCGCCGTGCCGCCGCTTTGCCATTCCGATGCCGACGCTGCGCGCGACCAGAAACGTGCCACGCAGGTCGATGTTGACCTCGCGGTCCCATTGCTCCATCCGCACCCGCTCGATCCTGTGCATTTTGCCGAACACGCCGGCCGCGTTGACGAGGCCGGTGATCGGGCCGTGCGCCTTCTCGATATCGGCGACGCCGGTGACGACGGCACCTTCGCGCGCGACGTCGAATGGCGCCGGCCAGAGGATGGCGGCCGTTCCGACCAGCGGCTCGGGCGCGATATCGACGATGACGACGCGATGGCCCTGATCGGCGAGCAGCGTTGCGGTCGCAGCGCCAATGCCGCGGCTGCCGCCGGTGACGAGAATGATGCCGTCGGCGCTCATGATTTTCTTCCCTTGTCGCTCGTGGTGAACAGACCGCGCGTGACCAGCTTCTGGTAGGCCGTGATGACGTAATCGGGCACGGCGGTGACGCCATGCTCGGAGTAGGAATAGCGGCGGCTGAGATAACCGCGCGCACCCATCAGGACCTGGACGATGGCCTCGAATTCCTCGTCGCTGAAGGTGTTGGTGGCGCCCGCCGCCCGCGCGCGCTGCAGGATCCGGACATAGGCGCTCGAGATGTTGTCGAAATGCTTCTGGTAGCCGATCGGCGCAAAGAACTCGGCTTCGTTGAGAATGCGGAGAAACTCGGGGACCTCGCGGATGAAATCGAAGAAGGCGCTGAAGCGCTCGACCTCCTGCCGTGCTTCGTTGGCAGTGCCGGTGCGCGCATGGATGAAGCGGACCATGTCGAGGCCGATCTTCGGCAGCAGCTGGTCGAGCAGTTCCTGGCGGTTCTCGAAGTGATTGTAGAAGGTGCCCTGCGCGACGCCGGCAGCTTCCGTGATCCGCGCAACCGAGGCTTCGGCGTAGCCGTATTTGCCGACGACCTTGGTCGCGGCGTCGAAGATCTTCTGCTTGGTCCAGGCGTTGCGCTCGACCCGGTTGAGTTTTGTCACTTTGGCGGATGTCGCTTGCGTCATGCGGTGGCCTCGAGTTCTGCGCGGAGCACGCGTTTGAGCACCTTGCCGGATGGATTGCGCGGCAGGCTGTCGCGGATGATCAACTGCCGCGGCACCTTGAAGCCTGCGAGCCGCGCACGGCAGAATTCGGTGAGACCGGGCAGGTCGAGCCTTGCGTCGTCCGCCAGCACCACGATGGCGACCGGCTTCTCGCCCCAGCGTTCGTCGCGCAGGCCGATCACCGCGACCTCGCGCACCTCAGGCATTTCATAGATGACTCGCTCGACCTCGGAGGAAGCGATGTTCTCGCCGCCGGAGATGATCATGTCCTTCTTGCGGTCGGTCAGATAGAGGAAGCCGTCGTCGTCGAGATAGCCGACATCGCCGGTGCGGAACCAGTCGCCGAAGAAGGCGGATGCCGTCTTCTCCGGATCCTTCCAGTAGCCTTGCGTGACCTTCGGGCCGCGCAGGCAGATCTCGCCGTTCTGTCCGGCGGGCAGGCGCTTGCCGGCGTCGTCGCGGATCTCGATCTCGACATGGGCGATGGCGCGGCCGGTCGAGCCGATCTTCTCGATCTCGCGGCCCGCGTCCATGAAGGTATCGCCGCCGCAGCTTTCGGTCAGGCCGTAAGCATCGATGTAGCGCGCATTCCTGAAATAGTCAGAGAAGGCGCGGATGCGGAGCTCCGGCGTCTTCTCGCCGCCGCCGATCGCCCATTGCAGGCTGGAGACATCGTAACGCTCGCGGTTCGGACAGGTGAGGAGGGCGGTGGTCATGACCGGCGCAAACCACGCCGCGTTCAGCTTCTCGCGCTCGATCGCGGCCAGCGCCGGCTCTGCCTCGAAGGTGCGGTGAATGCACAGCATGCCGCCGTGCCAGAGCACGGCGATGCCGGGCAGGTCGAGCGCGCCGACATGATAGAGCGGGCCGACGACGAGCAGCCGGGTGTCGGCGTTCAGCCCAAGCACCAGAGTCTGGTCGGCGGATTTCCAGTAGATGTTCTCGTAAGTGAGCATCACCCCCTTGGGGCGATCCGTCGTGCCCGAGGTATACATCAGCCGCATCAGGTCGCGCGGCTGGCGCACATGGATCGGCGCCGGCGCAAGGTCGGGCGCAAAATTGGTGACGCTGGACTGTGTGGCTTCATCGAGCAGCACGACCGGCGCATCGCCGGCTGCGATCGCTGCAAATTCCTCGTCGGCGACGAGCAGGCGTGCGCCGGAATTGCCGACGATGTAGCCGACCTCATCGGCCGACAGGCGATAATTGATCGGCAGGAACACCGCACCGATATGGCTGGTCGCAAACACCAGTTCGAGAAAGGCCGTGCTGTTCTTCATCAGGACGGCGACGACGTCGCCGGGCGCAATTCCCTGCGTCGTAAGCCAGCTGCCGACCTGCCGAATCCGCAGATCAAAATCTGCATACGAGACGTCCTCGCCGCGATATTTCAGCGCACAGCGGTCCGGAGTCCGCCTGGAGTGAAATGCGATGAAGCTGGAAAGATTGATCATTTGCCGCTCGTCGGGCCAATTCCGGCGCCGTTTTCTCCCTAGATGAATTATGAGTCGTAATTCATCTTTGGCTTGACGTCACCCCCCTTGCTCTGAAAACATTGCGGCCATGGAGACGAAACGATCTCCGACAGGGATTTTGGGAACGAGAACCCGACAGGGAGGGGAATATGACGAGGACCCGGAAACCGGGCATCAGCCGGCGTGCGACACTTGCGCTGATGAGCGCCGGTGCGGCGACCTTCGCTGCGCCATGGGTGGCGCGCGCCCAGGCCAAGACCATCAAGATCGGCATGCCGACCATTCTGTCGGGTCGCGTCGCGCAGCTCGGCACGTCCTCGCGCAATGCGGTGATGCTGGAAGTCGAGAAGGTCAATGCCGCAGGCGGCCTTGCCGGGCGGCAGATCGAGATGGTGATCCGCGATTCCAAAGGACAGCCGCAGGAAGCCGCGCGCATCGCGCGTGAGCTCGTCAACACCGATGGCTGCGAGATGCTGCTCGACGGCGAGGCATCGTCGGGATCGTTCGCGGTTCACGAGGTGGCGCGCGATCTCGGAGTGCTCTGCATCCATACCTGCTCGGAAGCATCGTCGCTGACGGCCGATCCCAAGCAGCACATCCCGAACGCCTTCCGCTGCGTGCGGCAGGGCATTCATGACTCGATCGTCGGCGCCGGCTACGCGGCGGGAATCGCCAAGGCCAAGGGGCTGAAGAAATGGGCGACCTGTTCGCCCGATTATGCCTATGGCCGCGACACCACCGGCGAGTTCGTGCTGTACCTGAAGAAGTTCGCGCCCGATGTCGAGGTCATCAGCGAGTCCTGGCCGAAGCTGTTCCAGCCCGATTACACCGAGGTGGTGACCAAGATCCTGCAGGCCAAGCCGCAGGCGCTCTATTCCTGCCTGTGGGGCGGCGATCTCACCTCTTACATCGACCAGGCCAACATCTATGCGATGTTCACCCAGATGGAGGTGTTTGCGGTCAACATGGCCGACTACACCGCGCTCACGGTGGTGAAGAACCTGCCGAAGGGTATTCACTCGGGCGATCGCTACATCAAGACGTTCCCGCCGACGCCGGAGAATGCAGCCTGGGGCGATGCCTACAAGGCGAAGTACAACGAGTACCCGACCAACTGGTCCTGGCAGAACGCGACCGCGGTCATGTTCCTCAACGAGGCCGTCAAAAAGGCGAACTCGACTGACGGCAAGAAGGTCGCGGAGGCCCTCACCGGGCTGACCATCAAGTGCCCGTTCGGTGCCGACGGCACCGTCACGATGCGCGCCGACGACCACACGCTGGTCGGCTACGCGATCGGCTGGGGCACCACGATCCCGCAGGAGCCTTATGTGCCCGACGTGAAGGCCGGGGACTGGAAGACCATCTTCGAGCTCGAAGCCGAGTGGAAGAAGAGCAAGGGCTACACCTGATCCGCATGCGGAGCGGAGGCCGCGACCCGCTGCCTCCGCCTTTCGTCTGATGTTTGTCGCGCGCCGGCGTTGCGGCCCGCCGTAATGGATAATCTTTGTGGACCTCGACGCGCTCGCCAGTTGCCTCACCAGTCCTGCATGCCTGGTGACGCAGACCACCAGCGGCCTGATCATCGGCATGCTGCTGTTTCTCGTCGCCGTCGGGCTGACGCTGATCTTCGGCGTGCTCAAGGTGGTCAATTTCAGCCACGGCGCCTTCTACATGTTCGGCGCCTATTTCGCGATGACGGCCTATCAGCTCACCGACAGCTTTGCGCTGGCGATCCTGAGCGGCGCTGTCGGCACCGCGCTCCTCGGCCTGATCTTCGAACGCGCGTTCATGAGCCGCGTCTACGGCCGCGACGTGCTGATGCAGCTTCTGGTGTGCTACGCCTTCGTGCTGATCTTCGACGACATCGTTCGCATGATCTGGGGACCTGAATTCAAGTCGATGGGCATGCCGGCCGCATTCCAGGTGCCGCCGTTGTTCATCGCCGGCGGCGTGGTGCCGCCATACTATCTGCTGCTGATCGGGGTGGCGCTCGCGGCTGCGGTGGTTCTTGGGCTGGGGCTGGCGCGTTCCCGGATCGGCAAGGTGATCCGTGCGGCCGCGCATAATCCCGGGATGGTGTCGGCGCTCGGCATCAACACCGGGCTGATCTATGGCGGCGTGTTCGCGCTGGGCGGCATGCTGGCGGGGCTGGCTGGGGCGCTTGCCGCGCCGGTGCGCTCGCTGACGCCGGGCATGGGTTTCTCGGTGCTGATCGAGTCCTTCATCGTCACGGTCATCGGCGGCATGGGCTCGATCCTTGGCGCGCTGATCGGCGCGCTCCTGATCGGCCTGATCCGCTCGTTCGGATCGCTCGGCTTCCCGCTGTTCACTGAAGGGCTGATGTATCTCTTCATGGTGATCGTGCTGGTGTCGCGTCCGACCGGCCTGTTCGGCAAGGAGGTCGCATGACCGAGTTGCAGGCAGGCCAAGGTGCGCAGCCCCTCGAAGTGCCCCGGATCGACGCCAGGCCGCAGCGCTATCGCGATGTGCTGATCGCGATTGTCGCCTTTGTCCTGCTCGCGCTGCTGCCGGTGCTGTTCGGCAGCAAGCAGCTGCTCGACTTCGTGATCCGCTGCGCGGCCTACGGCCTGTTCGCGACCTCGCTCAACCTTCTGGTCGGCTACACCGGGTTGATCTCGTTCGGGCACGGCATGTTCTTCGGCCTCGGCGCCTATGGTTTCGGGCTCATGATGCAGAAAACCGGCGTGCCGATCCCTGTGGCTTTTGTCGCCACGCTGGCGATGACCCTCGTCGTCGCCGTCGTCATCGGCGCGATCTGCGTGCGGCTGAAGGAGATCTATTTTGCCTTCGTCACGCTGGCGTTCCAGATGCTGATCCATTCGACCATCCTGTCGTGGCAATCGCTGACCGGCGGCGACCAGGGCCTGCGCGGCGGCATTCCGCGGCCGCCGTTCCTCGGTATCGACCTGTCGAACCATCTGCATCTCTACATCACGAGCTGCGCGCTGCTGGTGATCGGGCTGCTCCTGATGCGCCAGATTGCGCAGTCGCCGTTCGGTTACACGCTGCGCATGATCCGCGACAATGCCACGCGGGCGAGCTTCATCGGCATCGACGTCTGGCGCGCGAAGCTTGTGATCTTCGTGCTGGCGGCGCTGTTCGCGGCGACCGGCGGCATCATCATGGCGCTGTTCGTCTCCGGCGCCTATCCCGAATTCGCCTACTGGACGATCTCGGGCGAGGGCATCTTCATCAACATGCTGGGCGGCGTGACCACCTTCCTTGGGCCGATGGTCGGAACGGTGCTGTTGCTGATCCTCAACGACACCGTGACCCGCCTGACCGAGTATCACGGCATCGTACTCGGCATCGTAATCCTGTTCTTTGCCATCGGCCTGCGAAAGGGCCTGATGGACTTCGTCGTCGAATGGTTCGCGCAGCGTCGCGGCGAGGGGCGCGGTTAGCCATGCTGGAGATTCGCGCCCTCTCGAAATCCTTTGGCGGCGTCAAGGCGACTGACAACGTCTCGCTCGACTTTGCCGACGGTTCGCTCACCGCCGTGATCGGCCCCAACGGTGCGGGCAAGAGCACCTTCTTCAACCTGATCACGGGCGCGCTGCGGCCGGACGCCGGGCAGATCCTGCTCAACGGTGTCGACATGGCGGGCAAGGCGCCGCCGGAGATCGTGCGCCACGGCATCGGCCGTGCCTTCCAGGTCGCGAGCATCTTCCCGTCGCTGACGGTCGAGGAGACGATGCTGGCAGCAGTTTGCGCCGATCAGCGCCGCGCCGGCGTGATGCACCGCCGCTTTCCGCTGGCCGAGACGCGCGACCGCGCCGAGCACGCGATGGAGCTGCTCGGCCTTGCCGGCAAGCGCAACAGGACCGCGGCGACGCTGTCGCATGGCGACCAGAAGCTGCTCGATATCGCGCTCGCGCTTGTGCTCGATCCCAAGGTGTTGCTGCTCGATGAGCCGACCGCCGGCATGGGCACCGAGGAGCGCTGGCGCATGATCGACAAGGTGCGCGAGCTTTGGGAGACGCAGAAGATCACGGTCGTGTTCATCGAGCACGACATGGATATCGTGTTCAAGATCGCGCCTCAGATCGTCGTGCTGTGCTACGGCCGGATCCTGGCAACCGGGACGCCCGATGTGATCCGCAGGAATGAAGCCGTCATCGAGGCCTATCTCGGCAGCGACGACCATGCGGGAGCAGTGGTATGAGCGCCCCGCCGGTGGTGCAAGTCGAGGACCTCGACGTCTACTATGGCACCAGCCAGATCCTGTTCGGTGTCGGCCTGTCCGTGCGGAAGGGCGAGACCATGGCGCTGCTGGGCCGCAATGGCGCCGGCAAGTCGACCACCATGAAGGCCATTATGGGATTGGCGCCGGCGCGCCGCGGCAAGGTGACCTTGCGCGGCAATGTGGTCTCGGGAATGAGGCCGCATCACATCGCGCGGGCCGGGCTCGGCTTCGTGCCGGAGGATCGCCAGATCTTTCCCGAGCATACGGTCGAGGACAATCTCGTCATCGGCCAGAAGAAGGGGCCCGACGGCGAGGACGAGTGGTCGATCCGCCGCGTCTATGACGTGTTCCCGCTGCTGGAGCCGCTGCGGCACCGGATCGCGGGCCGGCTCTCCGGCGGGGAGCAGCAGATGCTGGCGATCGCCCGCACGCTGATGGGCAACCCGGTGCTGCTGCTGCTCGACGAGCCGAGCGAGGGGTTGGCGCCGATCATCGTGCAGCGCATCGGCGAATTGCTGCGGCAGCTCCGCGGCACCGGTGCCACAGTATTGATCGCCGAGCAGAACATGCATTTTTGCCTTGGCCTTGCGAGCCACGCGACGGTTATCGACAAGGGACAGATCGTCTACACATCCTCCATCGATGAGCTGAAGGCCAACGACAACATCCGGCAGCGCTACCTGGCGCTGTAGGGCTCTTCGAAAGTCATGGGAGGACAAATGGCGGGCGAACGCAAGCTGACCCCGACGCATGAGGCGCCGTATCGCGGGCTAAAAGTACTCGATTTCGGGCAGGGGATCGCCTCGCCCTATTGCGCGATGCTGCTCGGGGTCTATGGCGCCGACGTCGTCAAGGTCGAGCCGCCTGAGGGCGACTGGTCGCGCTATCTCGGCACCACCTACGGCAATCACACGACGCTGTCGGCCGTCTACAACCGCGGCAAGCGCAGCCTGTGCCTTGATATGAAGCACAAGGACGGGATCGCGATCGCGCAGCTTCTGGCGCGCGAGGCCGATGTACTCATTGAAGGATTTCGCCCCGGTGTCGCGGAGCGGCTCGGGCTCGGCTATGAGAGCCTGTCGCGCGACAATCCGGGCCTGGTCTATCTGTCGGTCAGCGGCTTCGGGCAGAGCGGGCCGTATGCCAAGCGGCCCGGCTCGGATTCGGTGGCGCAGGCGTTCTCGGGGCTGGTCTCGGTCAATGTCGGCACCGATGGTGTGCCGCATCGGGTCGGCACCACGATCTCCGACGTCGTCACCGGCGTCTACGCGTTCCAGGCGATTGCGACGACCCTGTTCGCGCGCGCCACGGTCGGCACCGGGCGCTGGATCGACGTCAATCTCTGCCAGTCGACATCGGCGCTGCTCGGGCACAAGGTCGCGGAGTTCGTCCTCGAGGGCGGTGCGCCGCGCGCGCTCAATGTGCCGGCCGGCACCTACCAGACGCAGGACGGTTGGATGATGGTCACGCTGGTGAACGAGCCGCAATACAAGCGGCTGTGCGCTGCGATCGGCCGCGAGGATCTCGCGAGCGATCCGCGCTTTGCCGACTTCGCCCGGCGTGCTGACGCGGCCGACACGCTGATCCCGCAGCTGCGCGAGACGTTCCTGACGCAGCCGACGGATGCCTGGCTTGCGCGGCTGCACGCGGCCGATATCATCGCGGAGCGGATATTCAATCCCGGCGAATGGCTGCGCAACCCTCACGTCGAGGCGACCAGGGCGTCGGTCCGCCAGGATACGCCGGGCGTCGGCGCGGTCTATTCGCCGCGGACGCCGGGGATCGCGAGCCTGTCCGAGGATCATCTTTGTCCGGCGCCGGATGTTGGGCAGGATAGCCGCGCCGTACTGACGGAGGCTGGTTTTGGTCCGGTCGAGATCGACGGCCTGCTGCTGTCGGGCGCGGTGCGGCAGGCCAAAGCGATGACAGGAGGCAAGACATCATGAGCACGGACCTCGTTCGTTACTCGGTCACTGAGCAGATCGCGGAGATCGTGCTGGATCGCGCGCCGGTCAATGCGCTCAGCATCCCCTTGATCGACGCGTTGCTGGCGGCGCTGGCCAAAGCGCGCGATGATGGTGCGGTGCGCGCCGTCATCGTCTGCAGCGCCCACAAGGTGTTTTGCGCCGGCCTCGACCTCGACATCGTCAGGGGCAAGCCCGCGATCGAGACCAAGGCATTTCTCGAGCGGCTGTATTTCGCACTGAACGATACGCAGTACCGGATGGGCAAGCCGACGATCGCGGTGATCGATGGCGCGGTGCGCGCCGGCGGCATGACGATCGCGATCTCCTGCGACATGATCGTCGCGGGCGACAGCTCGACCTTCGGCTATCCCGAGATCGATGTCGGCCTGATCCCGGCGATCCATTTCGTGCAGTTGCCGCGGCTGGTGGGGAAGCACCAGGCGTTCGGCCCGTTGTTCCTCGGCGAGCCCTTCGATGCCGCAACCGCCTATCGCATGGGGCTGCTCAGCGAAGTCGTGCCGAAGGGCACCGCGCTGGAGCGTGCCCGCGAGATCGCGCGCAAGCTGGCGGCGAAATCGCCTATCGTGATGAAGATCGGCCGCGACGCCTTCATGCGCGCGGTCGATGCCGATTTCCGCCGTTCGGTGGAGAACACGGCGGAAAGCTTCGTGGTGGTCGCATCGACCGAAGACTGCCAGGAAGGGCTGAATGCGTTCGTTGAAAAGCGAACACCTAACTACAAGGGACGGTAAATGGCTGGATTGTATTTCGAAGAGTTCGAGGTCGGGCAGGAATTCCATCACGAGTTCAGCCGGACCGTGACGGAGATGGACAATACGATGTTCAGCCTGCTGACCATGAACCCGCAGCCGCTGCACCTCGATGCGCATTTCTCCGAGAAGACCGAGTTCGGCCAGCGGCTGTTCAATAGCCTCTATACGCTCGGCATCATGATCGGCATGAGCGTGTACGACACGACCTTGGGAACCACGGTCGGAAACCTCGGCATGACCGACGTCAAGTTTCCAAAACCGGTGTTTCATGGCGACACGCTGAAAGCGCACACCAGGATCATCGGCAAGCGCGCCAGCAAATCGCGGCCGACCCAGGGCATCGTCGAGTTTGAGCATACCATGACCAACCAGCGTGGCGAGGTGGTGGCAAGCTGCCGCCGCACCGGCCTGATGCACTGCAAGCCGAAGGCATAGACGATGCGATCGTTCCTGTTCGTTCCTGGCGACAGCACCCGGAAATATGAGAGCGCGAAGAAGACCGCGGCCGACGCATTGATCCTCGACCTCGAGGACTCCATCGCGCCGGAGCAGAAGGTGGTTGCGCGCGGCATCACGCGCGAGATGCTCGATGCGCGCAATCCGGAGCAAAAGCTCTATATCCGCGTCAACGCGCTCGACACGGACCTGACACTCGGCGACCTCGCCGCCGTGATGCCGGGAAAGCCCGATGGCATTGTGCTGCCGAAATGCGCCGGCGCAGCCGACGTCAACAAGCTCGCGCTTTATCTCGATGCATTCGAGGCCGCCTCAGGTATCGCGCAGGGTACGACGCGGATCGTCACGGTCGCGACCGAGACGGCGCGCGCGGTGCTGAAAATCCTGGACTTCGAGAACATGAGCCCGCGGCTCTGGGGCATGATGTGGGGCGCGGAGGACCTTGCGGCCTCGCTCGGCGCAACGCGCAACCGCACCGACGGCCGCTATCATTCGCCCTTCATCCTCGCCCGCGATCTCTGCCTGATCGGCGCGGCTGCGGCCGGCGTGGTTGCGATCGATACCATCGCCACCGACATCAACGATCTCGATGCGTTGAAGGCCGAGGCGATTGCCGCGCGGCAGGACGGTTTTCTTGCCAAGGCCGTGATCCATCCCAAGCATGTCGATGTCGTCAACGCGGCTTTCATGCCAACGGACGAGGAGATCGCCTGGTCGGAGCGGGTGATCGCCGCGTTCGCCAACAACCCATCGGGTGTGGCCAAGATGGACGGCAAGATGCTGGACAAGCCGCATCTGCGCGCCGCCGAGAAGATCCTGGCGTCGCGCAGGAAATAGTCAGCGGTCGGGCTCGATCAGTGCGCCCTCCTTGAGGAGGGCGGCAATCTCCGCATCCGCAAGTCCAGCCTCGCGCAGGACCTCCCGACCATGCTCGCCGAGGTTCGGCGGATAGGTCCGGATCGATGGCGGCGTCTTGCTCCAGGTGGCGGCCGGGCCGGCGAGGCGCAGCGTGCCTTCGGTCGGATGTTCCAGCGACTGGATCAAACCGACCGCTTCCAGATGCGGATCGTCGATCAGGCTGTCGAGGTCATGCAGCGGCGCGTGCGGAATGTCGGCCTCTTCGAAGAAGCGCATCCATTCGGCGGTGCTGCGGGTCTTCATCATCTGCGAGAACCAGTCGTAGACGAAATCGTAGTTCCTCGTTCGCGCCGAGATACCATTCAGCCGCGCGTCGCGGTCGGCCTCATCGGTGAGGCCGATCTTGGCGAAGAACGCGTTCCACTGCTTGTCGGAATAGACCAGCGCACAGATGTAACCGTCGCTGGTCTGATACGGGCGGCGGTCGGGCGACAGCAGCCGGGAATAACCCGGTGACCCGATCGGCGGCGCGAAGCTGCGGCCGGCCATATGATCGCCAAGCACGAACTGCGCCATGGTCTCGAACATCGGGATTTCGATCGCTTGGCCTTCACCCGTCCGCTCGCGGTGGAACAGCGCCGCCAGGATGGCGTGGACCGCGTTGAGACCAACGATGCGGTCGGCCATGGTGGCCGGAGAGTAGCGCGGCTCGCCGGTGATCCTGCCGGTCAGCGCGGGCAGGGCGGTCAGCCCCTGGATCAGGTCGTCATAGGCGGGCCGGCCCGCATAAGGGCCGGTCTCGCCGAAGCCGTGCAGGCTGGCATAGACGAGCCGTGGGTTGGTGGCGAGCAGATCGCCGGCACCGAGCTTCAGCCGCGCCATCGCCGCGGGGCGGACGTTGTGGACGAACACGTCGGCTTCCGCGGCAAGGCGTAGCAGCGCGGCGCGGCCGCCGGCCTTCTTCAGGTCGAGCACGATCGAGCGCTTGTTGCGATTGCCCTGCAGGTACATCGCGCCCATCGCGGGATGGCGCATCGGGGCGGCATGGCGCATCACATCGCCGTCGGGGCTCTCGACCTTGATCACGTCGGCGCCGTAGTCGCCGAGGATCATGGTCGCGTAGGGCCCCATCATTACGCTGGTGAGGTCGACGATCCTGACGCCGGCGAGCGGGCCCGCAGGCGCTGGTGGTTTGTCTCTCGTCGGTGCCTTGGTCAATGAGTGGCGGCCAAGGCTTCGGTGAAAGCCTTGAAGATGTCGCTGCCCGGCTTGCCGCGCTTGTCGACGTCCTTCACCCAATCCTGGGCCACCGACTTGAAGGCCGTGTCGAACACCTTCTTGTCGTCGGCGCTGAAGTTGATGACCTTCATGCCCTGCGACTTGATCTTGTCGGCAGCGGCTTTCTCGCCGTCCTCGAACCGCTTGCAGGCCTCGCGCGTGGTCTGCTCGCCTGCCTCGATCAGCGCCTTCCGGACGTTCTCGGGCAGTGACTTGAACTTCAGCTCGCCGATCGAATAGGTGAAGATCGCGGTACCGAAGTTCAGCCCCTCGGTGCCCGACTTCAGGATCTTGCCGAAGTCGTAGGACGCAGAGCTCTGGTAGGAGAAAATCAGCCCATCGAGCGTGCCGCGGGTCAGCGATTCATAGATCTCGGGCGCGGCCATCCGCACCGGCACGCCGCCGATCGAACGCATCATCAGGTCCATTGCGCCGCCGGTGGTGCGGATCTTCAGGCCTTCGAGGTCCTTTGCCGTCTTCACGTCGCGGCTGGTGGCAAGCTGGACCTGGTAGGCCGGCAGCGCGAGCGTCACCAGCGGCCGAAGCTGGTTGGGTGCGAACTCCTTCGTCTCCAGGATGCCGCCATTGTGCGAGACCTTGTAGAAGGCAAGCGAGCCCTGGCATTCGCTGTCGAAGATGCCGGGCAGTTCCGCGACCGCCGTCAGCGGGAACTTGTCGGACGAATAGGACGGCACGATGTAGGAGACGTCGGCGACGCCAAGCGCGGTCAGCTGGGCCATGTCCTTGGCTTTGCCGAGCTGCTCCGCCGGGAAGTGCTGGAACGTGACCTGGCCGTTGGTCAGCTTGGTGACGAGCTCGGAAAACGGCTTGCCGACGAGCTCATGGATCACGTGGCCGGACGGCAGGCTGTCGGCAAGGCGGAGGGTGATCTTTTCCTGGGCAAGGCCCGGTGATGCGGAAGCCGCCAGAAAGGCGGTGGCGACAACTGCGCCAGCGAGGAAGCGGGAATACAAACTCATCATGGTCTCCCAGAAATGGCCGTCTCGACCGACGGCTTCTTCAATGTTGCATGTGGTTCGGCAGCCAGAGGATGATCTCCGGGAATGCCACGAAAATGGCGATGGCGATCAGATGCGCGATGAAATGCGGGAATGTGCCGTGGAACACCTCGCCCACGGGGCGGTGTGCGTAACGCGCCACGATGAAGCAGTTCAATCCGATCGGCGGTGTGATCATGCCGACCTCGGCAGTCACGATCTTGATGACGCCGAACCAGATCGGATCGAAGCCGAGCGACTTGATCAGCGGCAGCACGATCGGAACCGTCAGCACCAGGATCGCGATCTGATCCATGAACGAGCCTAGCACGATGTAGCCGCACAGGATCAGCGTGATGATGATCCAGCGCGAGACGTCGAGCCCGCCGACCCATCCGACGATGTTCTGCGTGACCTGGGTGAGGGTGAAGAAGTAGCCGAAAATGTGCGCGCACATGATGATCAGCACGATCATGCAGGTGCCCTGGGCGGCGTACCGTAACGTCGTGTAGAGCGACGTCAGGTTGATCTTGCGCTTCCAGCAGGCAAGACAGAAGGCGCCGAACGCACCGAAAGCCGAGGCTTCCGTCGGCGTCGCGATCCCGAGATAGATCGTGCCAGTGACGATCGAGAACAGGACCACCATCGGGCTGACCTGCCAGAGCAGGCTGAAGCGCTCCGACCACGTCACCGCCGATATCGTCGGTGCACGGCTGGGATCGAGCAGCACCAGGATATAGATCGTCGACATGATGATGATGGTGACGAAGATCGCCGGGATGATGCCGCTGATCAGCAGCTTTCCGATGTTCACCTCGGCAAGCAGGCCGAAGATGACCAGCGCCACCGAAGTCGGCAGCAGCATCGCCAGAGTGCCCGAGATCGCGACGACGCCGGCGGCCATCTTGGGCTCGTAGCCCTGGCGGATCATCGCGGGCAGGCTGGTCGAGGACAGCGTCGCGGCGGAGGCCGTGCTGGTGCCGCAGATCGAGCCGAAGCCCGCACCGGCAAGCGCGGTCGCCATGCCGAGGCCGCCGGGGATGCGTCCGACCCACGCTGCGGCGGTCTTGAACAGGTCGTCGGCGACGCCGGACAGCAGCACGAGGTCTGCCATCAACAGGAACATCGGGATCGTGATCAGCTCGTAGGAGGTGACGGCCGACAGCGGTGTCGTCTGCAGCACGCCGAGCAGGATCGGCAGGCCGCCGGTCAGATAGAGGCCGAGCCCGCCGGAGAATGCCATGGCGAACGCGACCGGCGTTCCGATCGCGAGCAGGAAGAACAGCAGCGCGAGGATGAAGGTCGGGATCATTCGAAACCTCCGGCAGCCTTGTCCGAATGGCCGGAGATGGCCGGCAGCGGCAACAGATTCTCGCCGGTCAGGAGGCTTGCGGTGTTGGCAATGAGATGAACGGCAAGGCGCAGCGCGAGAATTCCGGCACCGACCGGCACGAAGATCGAGGACGCCCAGGTCGGCCACGGGATCGCACCCGCCATGACGTCGCCCGAGACATAATTGTCGAGCGCGCGCTGATAACCGAGCCAGGCGATTGGAACGAAGATCGCGAGGCCAACGGTATTGGAGATGATGACGCAGAGGCGCTGGACGATCGCCGAGAAGCGCGGCAGCAGGATATCGACGCTGATATGCCCGTTCACCGCGTAGGTGCCGGAGAGGGAGAGAAAGAACACGCCGGCCATCACGTAGAGCGAGATCAGATCATAGGCCCAGGAGAACGGCCGGTTAAAGACGTAGCGCATCACGACATCCGAGAACACGATGATCATGATCGCAAACATCAACGCCGCGGCGATCGCCGAGGTCACCTTCTCGATGGCGGTCAGGGCCTTCAGGCTTGTCTTGATCACGTTGGGCTCCGTCCGCGTTACTGGGCCGGCACGACCGCAACGGCGGCGCTGAATTCCTTCAGGGCGTCGCTGCCGTGCTTGCCGCGCGCATCGAGCCCGTCGGCCCATGCCTTGCCCACGCCTTTCGTCAGGTCCTTGAGCTTTGCGACGACGTCTGGTTGCAGGGGGTCGAAGTGGACGCCCGCGGCTTCCATCGACTTCATGGTCTCGCTGTCCTGCTTCTGCACCTCCTTGCAGGCGGACGGCAGGATCTCCTCGGCGGTGTCGATCATCGCCTTCTGGATCTCGGGCGACAGTTTCTTCCAGGCGTTCTCGCTGATCGAATAGGCGACCACGAAGCTCGCGAAGCCAAAGCCGTCGGTGGAATGCTTCACGAGCTTGTCGGCGCCATAGGCGACGACGCTCTCGAGCGGAAACAGCAGGCCGTCCATCGTGCCGCGCGACAGCGACTCATAGGCATCGGGGGCAGCCATGCGCACCGGCACCGCGCCGATCGCGCGCAAGGTGAGGTCTTGCGCGCCGCCGGTCGATCGCAGCTTTAGTCCATTGATGTCAGCAACGTCCTTCACCGGCTGCTTCACGGTCAGGATGCGATAGGGCGGCAGGCTGACCGCGAGCAGCAGGCGGATGCCGTTTGCGGTATAATCCTGCTGTGCAATCACGCCGCTCCGCGCGGCCTTCCAATAGGCGAGCGTGCCCTGGCAGGAATGCTCGAACGCGCCGGGGAGCATCGCGACTTCGGAGACCGGCATCTTGTCGGATACATAGGCGGGCGCGACATAGCCGATATCGGCGACGCCGGTTTGTGTCAGCTTGAGCATGTCGGCGGCCTTGCCGAGCTGCTGGGCCGGATAGTGCTCGAACGTCACGGCGTTGTTGGTGCGCTTCTGCACCTCCGCCATCCAGGGCTCAAGCACGAGGCGGACGAGATAGTGTCCCTTCGGAAAGGAATCTGCCACCCGCAGCTTGATCGGCTC
This sequence comes from Bradyrhizobium sp. Pha-3, assembly GCF_042258615.1. Taxonomy (GTDB): domain Bacteria; phylum Pseudomonadota; class Alphaproteobacteria; order Rhizobiales; family Xanthobacteraceae; genus Bradyrhizobium. The sequence continues at coordinate 3,469,813 of NZ_CP170152.1, forward strand.
CGCCGCTGCCGCCAGATTGATCGATGCGATGAGGAAGCCGTAACTGGCCAGCGCCTGCCGAAGCCCGCCCATATGTCCTGCCCCTGAGTAACCTTGTTGTTTTGAGCAGCTGCGCACAAACGAATTTGCGCGTCAAGCAGGGCTCGGCTGAGCATGCCCGATCGGACAACCGGAGAGCGCGGGCCGTCATGCACCAACGCGATTGCGAAGGGTGAAAGGGATCGCGCGAGAGGATTCGATCCGTCGACGACGACGACCTACTGAAAGCTGACGCTGGGAAGCACCCGGATATTGACATCAATTTTGTCCACCGCGCGGGAAATTCCTCCGATGTGGTCAACGGCTCGGCGCCGCCGCCGGCGGCATGGCGCCGCGGTTATCATCGAGCGGGTCTGATCCCGGTCAGACCGCGGGAAACTCCAGCTCGAAAGTGACGCCCTGGCTGGACGGCAGGAGACGGATCGTACCGCCGTGGGTCACCATGACGGCTTGCGCGATGGCGAGCCCCATGCCCGTGCCGCCGCTATCGCGGCGGGTGGTGAAGAAGGCATCGAAGATCTTGTCGCTGTTGGCGTCGGAGATCGCGTCGCCATCGTTGCTCACCGTCACCCTGACGGTCGATACCTCGGCGGTCGCTGCGAGCTGCACCGACCTGGCATTGTGACGGAACGCGTTGTCGGTAAGATGCGCCAGCACGATCAGCGCCTTCTCGCCGGACATTCCGATCGAGCGGTCGAGGTGGCCGCTGGTTACGATCGTCCGCCCGGCAAAGTGGCTCTTCAGGTTCGCGATGACGCCGGAGAGCGGGGTCTGCTCGTTCTGTGGAGCGCTCTCTGCGCGGGCCAGCTCTCGCAGCCGCTGGCTCATCACGTCAAGCCGCTCGACGTCGCCAAGGATATTCGAGATGAAGCTCTGTTGCTCGGATCGGGTCAGCGTGTCCGACTTGCTCTGAAGCGACTCCTGCAGCAGCTCGGCTGCGCCCCTGATCGATGTCAGCGGCGATTTCAGTTCGTGCGTCAGGTGTGCCGAGAAGGTGGCAATGTAGTCGGAGCGGCGCGACAGCTGCTGGGCCATGTCGAGAAAGCTGTCGGAGAGCTGGGCGAGCTCGCGGGTGCCATAGTGCTGTAGCGGCTGAAACGCGTTGCGGTCGCCGCGGCCGATCCGCGCGGCGCGATCGACGAGCTCGCGCATCGGACGCGCGATGGTTCGTGAGAACATCAGCCCGATCGCAATGGTTGCCAGCAGCACGGCCAGTGTGGCAAGCAGGAACTTGCCGCGCTCCTGATAGAGATGATCGAAGATGTTGCTCGGCGTCCGCGACGTGTAGATCACGCCGGCGACGTGGTCGTTGACGATCACGGGCATCGCGGAGAAGACATGGACACCGACGCCGCGGCTGATCGAATAGATCGGTGGCGGAGGTTTGTCCGGCATGCGGATACGGAGCGCGGCGCTATACTGGCCGCCCAGCGCCGCAGCCACTTCCTCGATATGGGCAAGCGATTGCCCGACCTCCTGGCGCCCGGCGATCACCACGCCTTGCGGATCGAGAATACGGAAGCCTGCCAGCGTGACCTTTTGGGTCTCCAGGATGATGGGCATGAGCGCGGTGCCGATCTCGACATAGGCCGGATCCGCCGGCTTCGCCGCCGGCAGCGCATCGGGCCGCCGCCGCAACAGGTCGTTGCCGGCAAGATCGAGCGCGGGACGAATCGGTATCACCTGGTCGTTGGGGTCGGGCAGGGCCTCCTGAGGGACCGTAGTGCCGAGCGGGATACCATTGCCAAGCCGTGCCTGCACGTCCCGCGCATAGATCGCGGCCAGCACGCGGCTCTGCGCGATCAGCTCGGCCTGCGTCTGGTGAATCAGTTGGTTGTCGTAGAGGCGAAAGAAGAACAGCCCCATCAGCGGCAGCGCCGCGACCGAGGCGAGCACGGTGAAGATGACCAGACCAAGCGACGGTCGCCACTTCTGGCGGGCGCGGAACGATGTCATGCTTGCTGCTCGCAGCGCCCGAGCTTGAAGCCGACGCCGTGAACGGTTTCGATAACATTGTCGCAGTTCACGGCTGCGAGCTTGGCCCGGATGTTGCGGATGTGGCTGTCGATGGTGCGGTCGGAGACCTGGATGTTGAGCTGGTAGGCCGCGCTCATGATCTGCTCGCGGTTGAACACCGCCGTTGGCCGCGTGAGGAAAGCGCGCAGAATTCCGAACTCGATCGCGGTCAGGCGGAGCGGCACGCCTGCGAATGCCGCTACGTGCTGCTCGGGGTCAACCGAGAGATGTCCCCGGGAGAGCACGCCGGTCTCTGTCCTTGTCCCCGCCTTCCGCGGGGCCAGGCGCCGCAGGATGACATTCACCCGCGCGACGAGCTCGCGCGGGCTGAACGGTTTGGTCACATAGTCGTCGCCCCCGATCTCGAGACCGAGAATGCGGTCGATCTCCTCATCGCGGGCGGAGAGGAACAGGATCGGCACGTCGGACGATTTGCGGATCTCGCGGCAGACGTCGAGGCCGTCGAACTCCGGCATACCGATGTCGAGCACGATCAGGTCCGGCGGCTCGTCGGCAAACCGGGTCAGCGCCTCCTTGCCGTCGCGGGCCTCGGCCACGTTCATGCCGGCTTTCTTGAGCGCGACGCGGATGACCTCGCGAATATGCAGGTCGTCGTCGACGATGAGGATGTGGTGCGTCACGAGTCGTCTCCGAAAACCGGCGCTTCGACTATCCCGGCACGGTGCGCTGTCGCCCGTCCAGGAAACGCTGAAGCCGCCAGCCGCGAAAGCTCCAGCTGCGCCATGAGGCCATCTGCTGGCGTTGCTGTTCTACAAGGCTATTGCGGCGAGAGACAAGGACCGGGTTGGCGTAACGCAGTTGGATCGCCCGGTCGATGGCCGGAAGCGCGTTCGGGCCGAGCTGGATCAGGTAGTCCATGTCCAAACTGACGCTGCTGCCCGAGGCCTCGCGGCTGTGACTGACATTATAATCGGCGATGACGGCGGCGAAATTGACCAGGGAGCAGACATAGAGCGCGATGGTCAGCACCAACAGGTTGGCGTGGACCAGCCATTCGTTCGAGGCCCGTAGGGCAATGCGCACCAATATCAGGATCAACCCGATAGCGACGAGCAGCATCCAGACGAATGCCGCGACGCGCCAGTAGGTGAGCAAATAGGTTTGGACATAGAGATCAAGCCGGAGCATCGCGGAGATCACCAGCAGGACATTCTGCCCGACCCAGAGGTAGACGAGCGGTCGGATCACCCGCGATTGTTCGGCCGGGCCGTCCGGCCGCATCGCGACCAGAACGAAGGCCGCGGCCAGGAGAGCCGTGACCATCAGCGGATAGGCGCCACGGTGGGCGTAGGACGCGTAAGTGATGGCGGCGGGAAGCGTTGCGTTGCCCCAGAGATAGACCGCATCGAGAATTGTCTGAATCGAAAACAGCAAGTTGAACAGGATCAGAGAGCGCAGGATGGTGCCTGCGCCGAACAAGTCGATGAAATGATCGGGTTCGGCCGGACCCTGCGCGGAAGATCGCGGTCCGTTGGACGCGACGTTGGTGTAGCGCCGCCATTTGACATGGACGAACGGCCAGACCAGCGCCAACGCGAGGATCCAGAACAATGTGCGACCGAGGCTGAGGCTGGCGGCGGGATTGCCCGGGTTCAGCTGGCTGATCCATATTTCCAGCACCGGATTGGCTGCGACGAACAGAAGGACAAAAACGGTTCCGAGCAGCAACGGCACGAACCATAGGATGAACCCCCTGGTGAGGCCCGGCAGGTCGAATGCGCTGACGACGTCCCGGAACAACCTGAAAGGGCTGACCAGAAGGAGATCCACCAGCGAGGCGGCTCCCCTGGTCACACTGTCGAGACAGGGATTGGTCGTCAGCGCAAGCGCGGTGCCGAGCGCAAGAACGCCGAAGGCCAGCGAGGCTGCGTTGACCTCCTCCAGGGCAGGGAGCAGCCCAGCCACAACGATCGCGCCGGCGATCGGCAGCCTGTGGCGAGCGACGTGACCGAAGTTGGCGGCCAGTGACACGCTGGCCAGCGCGAAGGCGAAGAGGACCACCGAGAGCCCGGCATTCTGATCATAGAACAACCAATCGGCCAGCGCGGCGAGCGCAAGCGCCGCGGCGGGCTTGGCCGGCGGCAAACCATTGGCGATCGAGTGGGTCTCGGTTTCAGGTGACTCTAGGCTTGTCATCATGACCTCTGGATTGAAGGACGTGTGGACTTCGGCAGTCGCGTTGACGTGATCAACGGGTGTGCGAACGCGAACCCGGCTGCGGCAGGGCGCACCTTGGGTTGGCCGCGTGCAGACAGCGGGAAGGCGATCAGCAGGAGTTCAGGATTGTTATGCAGATTGCGTGCAGAGCGGCCTTATCCGCTCGCTGCGGCGAGTCCGGTCTGATACGGACAATGCGTCCGGTTCGTTCAGCCCTCGTCTCCATGCAAATCATCAAGCGCGTCGGCATTACCCTGGCCTGGATCGTCGGGCTCGTATTCGTCTTGGCCGGCGTCAACAACAACGATCCCTATCTGGTCCCGCTACGCGGGATCGGCAATCTGCTGCTCGTGATCACGAGCGTCGCCTTCGTCGTCCTGTTGCTCCGCCGTGCGGGTTGGCGCAGGCGGACGTGGGTAGCACGGTTGCTGGTTATCCTGTGGTGCCTGCCGCCGCTCGCAATGCTTGCCGCGCATGGTGTGTTCGAGGTGCGGAAGCACCGCGTTCTGCAGACTGAGCCGGTTCTCGCGCAGTCGCTCGGACAGCATTTCATCGTCGGCTACCGGTCGTTCGACGAGGTCGCACCGCTTGTGGAGAAGGGGTTCGTTGCGGGCATTTATGTCACCCGGCGTAACATCGCCGGCAGGACGACCGACGCCTTGAAGGCGGAAATCGCCACATTGCAGGCGAGGCGGCGGACCGCGAGGCTGCCGCCGCTGATGGTCGCGACGGATCAGGAGGGAGGCATCGTTTCGCATCTGGCACCGCCGCTCACGGGACTTCCCGCCCTGGCCTCCCTGGCTGAGCTGGCGCCGGATGAGCAAAAAGCGAAAGCCGAGGAGTTCGGTCGCATCCATGGACGCGAGCTGGCGTCGCTTGGCATCAACCTGAATTTTGCCCCGGTGCTCGATTTGCGGCCGGAGGCGAAGCGCAACCGGCTCGATTTCAATACGCTGATCAATCAACGCGCGATCTCCGATGATCCGGCCAAGGTGAGCGCGATCGCGGGTGCCTATGTTCACGGCCTCGAGTCTGCGGGCGTCAGTGCCACCGTGAAGCACTTTCCGGGACTGGGCCGCGTGCGCGCCGATACGCATCATTTCGCTGCCGATCTCGATACGCCGGTTGGCGAGCTCGAGACGGCAGATTGGCGTCCGTTCCGCGATGTGCTGTCGTCGACCGGCGCGCGCCTGATGGTGGGGCACGTGGCGGTGAATGCGCTCGACCCAGGACGGCCGGCGTCGCACTCAAAGGTCGTCATCGACGGGCTGCTCCGGAAGACCTGGAACTACCAGGGCATCGTCATGACGGATGATCTGGTGATGGGCGCGATCTATCAGAGCGATGTCTGCATCGCGGTCGTGGAGGCGTTGAATGCGGGCGTCGATCTGTTGTTGGTCGCTTATGACGGGCTGCAATTCTACCGCCTGTTCGCTTGCGCGACGGATGCAGCTGCTCGAGGGGGTCTCGACACGGCCATGCTGCGCGACAGCGAGACGCGGCTAAGGCGTGCGCTGCTGGTTGACTAGATCGATGGATTCAGGAATGCGCGCCGACGGTCGATCTGTTGTCCTGTTGCTTCGACCACGAGACGTAATAGGCGACAGCCGTCATCGCCGCGAGACCGGCGAGGCTGACCGCGACCTGCCTTGTCAGTGAGTACGGGCCGGTGATCAGAATCAGATGTGCGGCGAAGGAGAGGAACACGGCTGCGCAGAATACGGCCAGCCATTCCTCGCCGCATTTGATGATCGGCTGCAGCGCGTAAGATCGCAGATACCCCCAGTCGCGCGGCACCAACCAGGTGAACAGGAACGTCAGGGTCAGGAAATGCAGGATACGGTGAGGCGCGACATCCTCACGGTCGTTCTGCAGCAGCATGTCGCTCAGGCCGCTCGGCATCATTTGGGCGAGTGCCGGGATATCGCTGCTGGAGACGATCGTCAGCGCGAACAGCAGGTACAGCAACGCCATGGCGCGCAGCACGGCAATGGCCTGCATCGCGCGGATCGCGGGTGCGTATCGCGTGCCGATGAGCGCGAGCCAGCCGCCCATCACGAACAGCAATTGCCAGCAGAACGGATTGAGATACCAGGCTCCGTATGGATATGATGTCAGGTTCCAGTCCAGCAGCCGTGCGGTGGCGTAGAGGGCTACGGACGCGAGAAGGGTCGCGTTCGGCACGTACAGCAGTCCGAATACGACGATCGGCTGGAAGGCCATCAGGGCGATGATGAGTTGCAGCACGTCGAGATTGAGCGGCTTGGCCTGCAGGAACAGGCCGTAGATCAGCGTCCGGATCGGGTGGTCGATGAAACCGGTGATGTTGAACTCGCTGATGATCTCGGGCGCCGCGGTCCGCGCGGCGACATAGCTGATCAACTCGACATAGATCACGAACAGCACGATGTAGGCAGCATAGAGCTGCCATACGCGCTTGAAGATCCGGGTTGCAGCCACCACGAATCCGCGTTCCAGCGCCATTCGGGCGTAGATGAGCGTCACCGCATAGCCGCCGATGAATACAAAAAGGTCGGTCGCGCCGCTAAAGCCGAAATTGCGCATGCTCAGTGCGCTGACGACGTTGTGCGGAACGTGATCCAGAAACAGAAACCAGTTTGCGATGCCAAGCAGCAGCGCGATCCTGAGATCGCCATCGGCTTTCGCGATCTCGGCGTTTGTTGTCGAAGTCATCTGAAGCTGAAATCTGCCGGCCCGAGAAATCGGTTTCGCGAATCTAGTGGGAACCCACGCCCGGTCCGAATAGACTCTGCGTGAACCCTATCTAGTCCGTTTCGGGTTCCGGCCAAGTGGCCGGTTCAAGAAAGATCACGTTTTCGCAATCGCCGCGTGAGCGCCGTCAGACCCGCTCGTGTTTGAGCAGGTCGCGGGCGTGATCCAGTGTGTTGGCTTGCAGGTTTGCGCCCGTCAGGGGGACTTCCGGCAGAGCGGCCTCGGCAAGGATGTCGTCCGTGACATCCTCGACCGTGCACTCGGCAACCTCATGGATGAAGTTGATGTTGGTGTATTCTCCTGATGCGACCCGCGAGACGACCTCGCGCCGCGTCATTTCGGGATCGACGATCGCCTCGCGGCCACGGCGGCCATAGTCGATCATCACAACAAAATACTGCATTGCCTGGCGGTTCGATACGTTGACTTTCGTTGGCCATTATTTCCGATAATCGGAATTGTGTCAAGGGAAATTGACGATAACCGGAATTCCGACGCAGGGGCTCCGACCGATTCGGGCCGAAGGCATCCGAATCGGTCAGGCCGGCGGCCCTGAAGCTGCGCTGCTATTTCTCGGACGACCGTCCGCCCTGTGCCCGGGCGGATTTGCGGCCCTTCGCCGCCGTCTTGCCGCGCAGCCTTTCGATCTGGCCGCGGGGCAGGGTGACGCAGATCTCGCCGATCCATTCGAGCTTGACGCCGTTGATCGGCTTGGCATTGAAGCTCTTGAGGTTGACCGTGCCGGACGAACTGCCCCGCTCGATCGTCTTCAGATAGCGCTCACCGGTCTTCAGCCGGACCGCGGCTTCCTCCCCGTAGAAGCTCGACAGCGGATAGCGCTGCTCGCGATAAACCACGATGACATCGCCGTTCTCGTATTTCGGCAGCATCGAATCGCCCGAAACCTCGAAAGCGACGGTTTCCTCCGTCATCGGGAACGGGAGTTCGATCTCGCCGAGTCCCTCCGGCGGGACCTGCTCAGCCTCCGGCTGGATCGAGGCGCCGGCGCCGACCCGGCCCACGATCGGCACCGCGTTCAGCTCCAGGTATTCCATGATCGGGGCGATCTCCGATGCCTTGATCAAGCGGATTCCCGAAAGGATTTCGGACACCGCTCCGGCCCGAACGCCCATTGCGCGGGCAAGCCCGCCCTTGCTCTTTCCCGTCTTTTCCAGTGCCCGTTCGATAAGTGCCGCGTCCAGCATGTTGCATCCTCTCCAAAGCTGGATGCACTTTACCGTTACGATTATCAGAATTCAAGCTTGACTTTTTATTCGGAATATCGGAAGGTGTGCGAGGCGCCGGCGGAATGACAAAAATGGGAATTTGGAATGGATATGGTGAACTGGCTGCCGGAGCATTCGGCTGCCTTGCAGGACCTGCGCGCCCGCGGCTTGTCCTATTCGGAAATCGCTGAGACGATCAACGCAACCTTCAGTACGGCCTATACACGCAACGCGGCCCTCAGCCGGGCGCAGCGCATGGGGCTGGCGGGCCTCGATCGACCCGAGCCGTCGCTGCCAAGGCCCCTCGATCCACCCGAGCCGGCCTTGCCGGAGGCACCGAGGATCGGGCACCCGCGTGAAGGGCGGGCCGAGCTGAAGCTCGATCTGCTTCGCTGGCCGAAAAGCTTCACCGAAACGGTGGAGATGCCCCAACTTCGTTGCGCGGCGGTCGCGCCGCGGCACCTGTCGTTGTTCGATCTCAAGCGCGGAGACTGCCGCTATCCCTATGGCGGGGATGCCGACGGCGAAACCATGACCTTCTGTGGTCACCCGCGCCGGCCGGGCTCGAGCTATTGCACCCCGCATTTTCGTCTGAGCTGCGATCCCGAGGCATCGGCCCGGCCGGTACTGAACGACGCCTGGCTTCAAGCCATCGGGGCCATCTGAGGCCGCTCACCTTCCGACCGATCGATGTCGGTCCACACAACCGCGATCGCGCGGAAGACGCCGCGCGCTTTCATGACACATTTCGGAGGTCACCAATGCCGCGCGCAAAACGCCGCAAACCGTACGATCCCGCTGGAACACATGATCGACGCTCGCAGGATCTGCCCTTTAACGCCGAGGTCGCGACCGTCGAGATCGACGATCCCCTCGCGCTCGCGCCGGGCGAGAAGATCGTTGCCTTTCGCTCGATACGCAACGACCCGCTCGGCCGGTTGCATGCACACCGGCAGATCGACGACACACAGTACCGAAGCGGTCGGACCTTCCAGAACGATTGGGAGAAGGCCGAGCGCGGCCCTCGCGCGGTGGATACGACGCGTGAATACGTTGATGGCGGCCAGCAACGTGAGCCGATCACGGAGGGGCAGCGCCAAGCGACCTTGCGCCTGAATCGCGCCGAGCATGAGCTTGGTGCCGACGGTTCGGCGCTGGTTCACGACGTCCTGATCCTCGGCATGACCATGGAGCAGGTGGGGCAGCGGCGCGGGTTGCGTACGCAGCGCTGGCAGGACTATTTTGCGCGGCGCCTCAAGGAATGCCTGGATAGGCTGGCGCTGATGTACGGGCTTGCCACGCCGAACAAGTTCCCGTGACGGGCCGTCAATGCTGACTTGAAGTGATGTGCTCACGTGCCGGTTGCCGCGCAGGCAGCCGGCGCGACAGCGATTCATCACATTGCGGCGCTGTGCTTTGCCTCACACTGAGCTCGTCCTTATCTGCGTCGAAGACGGTCGACAGCCACGCGGACTCTCATGTAACTTCGCTCGCGTCGACGACCTGCCCGCATTGGAGCGCAGTGTGATTGCCTCTTGTGCGACGAATGGTCCGGTACGTTCACAAGGGAGTTCGCAGCGGCTACGCCCGCCTTGATCTTATCCTGCATCGCGAACATCACGAGTAACGTGGGTCGATGCCGGCGCGGAGTCCGATCAATTCACCCAAGGAGAACCGAGCGATGAATCACATTGGAAACTGTTTTTGCGGCGCCGTCGAACTCAAGGTCACTGGGGAGCCTGAGGCGATGGGTTACTGCCACTGCCGTTCATGCCGTTCCTGGTCCGGCGGCCCAGTGAATGCGTTCAGCCTCTGGAAGCCCGAGGCGGTCGAAGTCACCAAGGGCGCCGATCATCTCGGGACGTTCGAGAAGACCGCGATGAGCCAGCGCAAATACTGCACCAAGTGCGGCGGTCACCTGATGACGAACCACCCGACGCTTGGTCTGGTCGACGTGTTCACGGCAACGATCCCAACGCTGAAGTTTAGCCCCGGCGTTCACGTCAACTATTCAGAGGCGGTGCTGCCGATACGCGATGGCCTGCCGAAGCTGAAGGACTTTCCGGCCGAGTTCGGCGGCTCCGGCGAAATGATCGCCGAATAGCGCGACGGGTTCTCGAGCGGGTGGCGACGGAGCGTCGCCACCCGCCAACGTCCATTCTTCCGCTGGCCGGACGCGCTGACGGATCCGATATCCGGGTTTCCCCGACATTCGAATCGTTTGACCGTGTCGGCGCCGCCGGCACTGCGGGACCTCCTATGCCGGTGACAGCCATGTCAGGCGAAGGTCCCGCCCTGCAAAATCCGGGTTTGGTTTTGGTGACGCCCTTCCGCTAAAAGGCAGGCAGTGCCGGTCCTGGCAGGGGCCGTCGTATTTCACCTGACAAAATAACAGAGGAAGCGTCAGATCATGACCAAACCAGAATTGCCAGGGCGCGCGCCGCGCGGGGAGGGAGTTCCGACGGCGCTCGATGGCCTGCTGGTGGTCGACTTCACCCGCGTCGTCGCCGGCCCGGCCTGCACGCAAACGCTGGCCGACTTCGGGGCCGAGGTCATCAAGATCGAGAATCCGGACGGTGGGGACGACACGCGTGCCTATGAGCACGCTGAAATTGGCGGGGAAAGCGCAGCGTATCTGAGCCTCAACCGCAACAAGCGCGGGATCGCGCTCGATTTCAACAATCCGGCCGCGCTTGAAGTCGCGCGCGCGTTGATTGCCAAGGCAGACGTCGTGGTCGAGAATTTCTCCGGCGGCGTGATGAAGAAATTTGGCCTCGATTATGCGTCGGTGGCGCCGACCAATCCGCGGTTGATCTATTGCTCGATCTCCGCCTATGGCCGCAAGGGCGATTTCGCGCTTCGCCCGGGCTTCGACCCGATTACGCAGGCCGAAAGCGGCTTCATGTCGCTCAACGGCTTTCCGGATGGCGAACCGGTGCGCACCGGGCCACCGATCGTGGACCTGGCAACCGGTCTGTCGGCCTGCAACGCCATCCTGCTCGCCTTGATTGCGAGGGACCGGCTCGGACGCGGGCAGCAGGTCGAGGTTGCGTTGATCGACACCGCGGTGTCGATGACCGGCTTCTACGGCATGGCCTATCTCATCAATGGCGACAACCCCGGCCGTTTCGGCAACTCACCGAACGGTTCGCCGACCGTCGGCGTCTACCGGGCCTCCGACGGGCCGCTCTATATGGCCTGCGCCAACGACCGGCTCTATCGCCGGCTTGTCACCGACGTGCTCGAACGCCCCGATCTCGTCACCGACCCTGAGTTTGCTCACCGCAAGGCGCGGACCGCCAACAAGGAGAAGCTGCGCGCCATCATTGCCAGTGTGTTTGCGAGCGACACGCTCGAGCACTGGATGGCAAAGATGAAGAAGGCCAATATTCCGGTTGGCTATCTTCGTACGGTCGAGGAAGGCTTCAACGCACCCGAGGTGCGCGATCGTCATCGCCTGAGCAAGATCGCGCATCCGACCGCCGGCTCTGTTCCGAACATCGAGTCGCCGGTCAATATGAGCCTGACGCCAACGGTCGATCCCGTTGCGGCTCCGCTGCTCGGTCAGCACACCCGGGACGTGTTGAGCAAGACGCTTGGCTACGACGACCGCCGCATCGCCGCTTTGGCCGAGGCGGGCGCGTTCGGCAAGCCAGGCAACACCGGCTAGCCGTTTGGCCTGAACCAAAAAAATCAGATACGCGCCAACCACCTGACCTGAGGCGAGAGGGAAGCCTCTCGCCTCGCAAGACGTCGTTCAGACGTCACGGGCGTCCACCGCGTGCCGGCGGCCCTCGACCCGGAACTGGCCCGTTCGGGACCTCAGTTCGGCTTGCTGCGCAAGTTGTTCCTTGGCATACTTTCAACTTCCTCGGGCTCCGCCCGATCAATCTCGAGACGGGCCATCCGGAGTATGAGGGTTGCCGTGGTCAGGCCAAGGCGTTCGGCCTCTTGCGCTGCGGTGTCGACCTTCTGGGCCAAGCCTTCACGTTTACCTGGGTATGCCATTCGTAATCCTCACTTAAGGTGCGAGATGAAAAATCCCACATACGTTGCAGAGCTGCAGAACAAGCTCGGAGCTCCATCGAGCGAGACACTGGAAAGCCTGCGATTGTTGAAGGCTTTCCTTCGACTTGCGCCCGAGCAGCGTTCCGAGGTCATCGAGCTGGTCGAACGTTTGGCGGTTGAGCCGCCGCGCGATCCCTCACTGTCCTGAGGTGTTCGCGTTTTTCCTGGACGTCAGTTGTTCATTGGCCTCGCCGGCGGCTGTGTCGCGATCACGTAGATTGCACCGCCCTCGAGCGCTTCGGATTGATGCCGGGTGCCGGCAGGCAGCAGGATGGTATCGCCGGCACCGACGATCCGCTCACCGCCGTCCCAGATGAAGTTCAACCGGCCGCTGATGATCATCAGGATTTCATCGACCGGATGGGTATGGAAGTGATGCACCTTGCCGGCTGCATCATGCTGCAGCTCGACGGATCCCTGCGCCGGGAGCAGGTTCAGGATCTCCGGATCGATGGCAAATTCAGTCTTCGTGCCCGCGATGATCTGGGTCATGCTGCCTGTTCCTTGTTCGCGATAGCTGGCGTCTTGTTCTGCGCGAGCTTGGCAAAGGGACAGCCTCCGCTCGCATTGTTGTCGTCGTGCAGAAAGTACTGCAGATATTCGCGGCCATCGGTCGCGCCGTAGCGGCCAAGAAGCGGAGAGGGGCTCGCGCTGTCGTACGGGATCAGGCGCTTGCGCACCTCGGCGAACGCGGCGGTCGCCGCCTTTTCCGTCCCGAGGATCTTGTCGAACACCCAGCGCGGCTGGAACGTGAGCATGAAGGCGCTGGATCGGCGGCTCTGGCGCATCACATGGGCCGGCGTCGTGCACACGACGAAGATCGGCTCGCCCGCGAACGAGAACTCCCACATTGGATGGTCGATCTGCTCCGGAATGTCTGACGGCCACGGGTTCTTGTCCAGGCGTGCGAGCTGGTCGAGCGTCAGCCACATCTTGCGGTAATAGGCGTCGAGCGTTTGCACGGGGCGGGGCCGCGTGAACACGATCAACGAGGTGTTGGGACCGAACGAGCGCGCCTCCGAAACATATTGTGCGAGCTGCTCGCCGAGCACCGCCACGTCATACGGATCGAGGAAAAGATAGCGGAGCTGATCCTGGCGATGTCCGGTCACCCCGAACACGCAAGGGAACGGCCTTGCCTCGCTGCTCATCTGCGCTTCAAACTCGGAGAACATCACGCTTTGCCAGCTGCTGACCGGAAAGTTTGACGCGACTTCGCCTTTTCTCAAGAACAAGCGCTGCATAACACCCCCTACACTCATAACGACGCTAACGAGCTATCAACTTGCTTCTCATCAATAGCGGCCCGGCAATGCCCGGCAGCGACATGAGAAGCAGAATGACGATCAAGGCGCTGTAACCGCCGTCGCCGATCGCGGCCGTGTTGTGCACGGCGTCGGTTCCGGAGGCGTTGCTGGCGGCAAGCATCGCAAAGCCGATGATCGGCTGCGAGACGCCGGCGAAGATCCCGGCAGCAGTGGTGTTCACCGAAGCGCCGACACCGATCAGGTCGGAGGTGTAGAGCTTCTTCACGCATTTCAGCACCAGCGGGACGGTGCCGCCGGCGACGAGCCCCAAGGCCGTGAACACGACGGTGACGTAGGCGAGACCAAATGTTCGGGCGACCTGCGGCAGCAGCATCGCGATCAGCAGCATGCGCAATACGCAAATGCCGACCAATGCGCGGTCGAGCGCCGCAGCGGCACGATCGGCGGCGTGACCGAGGAAGGTCGAGCCGAGCGCATTGCCGATCATGAAGGCGAGCAGCGGCGTACCGGCGGCCGTCGGGGAGATATGGAAGAAGTGGGCGACCATCGGAATGCCCCAGACGCCCGACAGCGTCGTCACGACCGCGAAGTGCGACGCGAACGTCATCGCACAACCCCAGTTCGCGATATGGGCGAGCGACTGCCGCGCAGCGATCGCGACGCCCTTCAGCGTCTTGTTGCTGTGCGATGCCGGATCAGGCTTGAGCGCGAGCTTGGCGAAGGCGAGGTTGGCGAGACCAATGCAGGCGATGAACAGGAAGCAGGCCCGCCAGCCGAACCCTGAGACGGCTGCTGCGAGCGGCGTGGTCGCGATCACGCCTCCGACATAGCCGGAGACCTGCGAGATGCCCGACATCATGCCGAACCGCTCGTCAGCGAAGCTTTGTGCCACGAGCTTCAGGAGTGCCGTGAAGACCAGCGCATCGCCGCAGGCGACAATCAGGCGCGCAGCAAAAACGTCGAGCAGGTTCGGCGCCAGCGCGAACGCCGCGCTGCCGAGCGACGAGGCGATCATGCTGAGGAGGACGACGCGCTTGACGCCGTAACGATCGACCAGCAGGCCGGCCGGAATCTGCATCAAGGTGTAGCCCCAGAAATAGCTCGAAGCGAGCATCGCTACACCGGCCGCATCGGTATTGAAGTCGCGCATGAAACTGAGGCTTACCGATTGCGGTGACACCCGCTGCAGGAAGGCGATGGCGTAGGCGATGGCCACTGCGGTCCAGGCGAGATAGGCGCGGTCGGTGAAGCGCGACGTCGGGGCGTAAACGGCTTGTTGTCCGAGCATCGACATCACACCCTCGCGTAACCTACGGAGAACAGGGCATCCGCTGAATTCGGAATCTTCCGCGACATCGCGGCATCGACCAGCGATGCGGTGCCACGATAGGCCTGCCGATGGTGCTTAATATGGCCGTAAGCGCCCCGCATGATCATGTCGGGCAGTTCGAGCGGCTTGCCCGGATAGAGCGAGGTGCACATCTCGACACAGGCCGCCTGCAACGCCGGGTCCCGCGCATCATCGAGCAACGATGGAGTCACTTTTTCGCAAATTTTAGCGTTCGCTGCCCAGACGATCGGATTACGGGTCCGCCAGCCGTAGAGCACGTTGCCGTCGGCCCTCTCGGCGGCGCCCGAGCACTTCAGAACTTCCGCCGTAAAGAAGCCGTAGAGGCCGCGGCCCTGATGCGCCGGGAGTACTTCTGTCCCGCTGCGATAGATTCCAAGTCCGGCGGACATCTGCAGGATGCGGTAGACCGAGAAGGCCACGAGGCCGGAGCCGTCATAGACGAGGATCAGGCTGTACTTCTGGTCGAAGGGCGAGGAGGTTGCCGTCCAGTGCGGCTCGGTGGCCTGCCAGTTGACGGCGATGATGCCGTTCATGGCGTCCATCAGCGGCTGGCGGTCGCAGGCTTCGATCCGGGAGGCATCGGGTAGACTGTAGATCGCGTAATCCGCCCAAGGCGATTTGATCGCCTCGTATCCGCTGCCCAGATTTCGCGACATGGCAGAACTCCAGAATTCCATTGCAAGCTATACAGGGCAGCCTCGAATGGCTTAAAGGACAATATGCCCTCGAAAACTGCCAAGCCGCCCCGGCCAGAGCCGCGCGACAAGAAAGCGACGCGGCGGATCGCGATCGTTGCCTTTCCGGGCGTGACCTTGCTTGACATCTCGGGGCCGGCTCAGGTGTTCGCGGAGCTGGAGGCGATCGAACTGCCCGGGCCGGACTATTCGCTATCCTACCTGTCGACTTCAGGCGGCTTGGTGCCGACCGATGTCGGGATGATGATTGACACGGCGCCGATCGCGAGTGTTGCGCCCGCCGAGGTCGACACGCTGGTGATCCCCGGGGGGCCCGGTATCTGGAAGATCCGCAACGACGCCGAGTTGATGAACTGGATTGCGGAGGCGCTGCCGAAGGCGCGCCGTATCGCATCAGTCTGCCTCGGCGCATTTGCTTTGGCCTGGACCGGGATTCTGGACGGCAAGCGTGCTGCAACGCACTGGCGCTATTGTCCGCGTTTGCAGGACAGCTTTCCCGACATCCGGGTCGAGCCCAACGCGATTTTCGTCAAGGACGGACATGTCTGGTCGTCGGCGGGTGTCAGCGCCGGCATCGATCTGGCGCTCGCGATGATCGAGGAGGATTTCGGCCACACCATCGCGCTCGATGTCGCGCGCAGACTTGTGGTGTTTCTGAAGCGGCCGGGCGGTCAGAGCCAGTTCTCGACCGTCCTTGCGGCCCAGGCGTCGGACGTCGAGGGACGCTTCAGCGCGCTGCATGCCTGGATCATCGAGAACATCACGAGCGACCTCAAGGTCGAGACTCTCGCGGAAAGGGCCGGGATGACGCCGCGCACCTTTGCCCGGACCTATGTCAGCCGCACCGGTATGACACCTGCTAGCGGCGTCGAGGCGCTGCGCGTTGAGACCGCGCGCTTGCTGCTCGAAAGCCGCCAGATCGGCGGCGTGGTCGAGGTCGCCAAGCGCGCGGGGTTTGGCGATGACGAACGAATGCGGCGGGCCTTCCTGCGCCACCTCGGCGTGTCGCCGACCGAGTACAGAAACCGGTTTTCGGGCAGCTAGCTCGCATCGGGCGGCTCAGTTCGGAGGCGGCCGCTTCGTGTCGAAATCCGATCTATCTCACAAGCGAATAGCTGGCCTTCGCTGGCCGGATTCGTCGGTCAAGGTGGTAGCTTTTCCGGTTTGTCTGCGGCTAATGTGCCGGCCAAATCGGGAGAAGAAACGACCATGAATGACGGGACCCCCATTCAGCAGGCGCGCAATGTCGAACTCGGCGCCAGCGGCGAGGAATTCCAGAACCTGCACGAATTCGCGCAAAAGGCCCGCGCCAGGCTGAACCAGAACGCCTGGGACTACATCGTCGGTGCCTCGGAAACCGAGACCACGATGCGCCGCAACAGGATGGCGCTCGACGAGATCGCGTTCCGGCCGCGCGTGCTGCGCAATGTCATCAATGTGGATCCATCCACCGAGGTCTTCGGCCGCAAGCTCCGGCTTCCCGTGATGATCGCCCCGGTCGGCGCGCTCGAGATCTTCGATCCGGAGGCGGGCGCAGCCGTCGCGCGCGGAGCCGGAACGTTCGGCGCGGCGCATATGCTGAGCTCGGTGTCGGAGCCAGGGCTGGAGAACACCGCCAAGGCGGCGCCTGACGCCTTGCGCATCTTCCAGCTCTATGTGCGCGGGGACGATGCGTTCGTCGAGGATACGGTCAGCCGCACCATCGACAATGGTTACGCCGCGTTCTGCCTCACCGTGGACACGGCCCATTACAGCCGCCGTGAGCGCGATATCGCCAAGCGCTATGTGCGCGAAAGCCGGATCCGCGCCACCGGCGGCGATTTCCAGAAGGGGCTGGAATGGCGGACGGTGAAGTTGATCAAGGACAAGTTCAAGATTCCGCTCATCCTCAAGGGAATCGCCACCGCCGAAGACGCGAGGATCGCCCTCGATCACGGCGTCGACTGGATCTACGTCTCAAATCACGGCGGACGTCAGCTCGACCACGGCCGTGGGTCCATGCATGCCCTGCCCGAGATCGTTCAGGCCGTCGCCGGCCGTGCCAAGATCATGGTCGACGGCTCGATCTGCCGCGGCACTGATATCGTCAAGGCCATCGTCTCGGGGGCCGACCTTGTCGGGATCGGCCGTCTGCAATGCTGGGCGCTCGCCGCGGCCGGCGAGGCAGGCATCGTCCGGATGCTGGAATTGCTGGAGGACGAGGTGATCCGCTGCCTCGGGCTGCTCGGCGTCACCAGCTTCGCCGGACTGGACAAGTCCTATCTGCATCCGGCGACGCCGACCAATCTGCCGAGCGTGTTCAGCGCATTCCCGCTGCTCGATATCGACCCCTACCGCTATTGAGCCGCAGCGAGACGCAAGGAGCGATAACGCGATCGGAACGCCGGGCATCTCGATCGCGCCGGTTCGCCGTCAATCTGTGGTGTCCATGAAGCTGCCGCGGCAACGACAAAGTCTGATCCAAATGCCGCACTAGTCGAGGCGAATGGCAAATAATCCATTCGCTGAATTTTCACTTGAACGCGCGATCGCCTTGCGCTGGACTCTCCGCGATATCCAGGCCGGCCGGCTCAAATTGTCGCCGGTCAGTGACGAGGATTTGCGCGTCCTCACCGAACTCGGTCTGGTCCAACTCTATGACGACGAGCCCGAGCTGACGGAGGCGGGGGCCGCGGTGCTGAACGACTGAACGGGCCGAGCCTAGCGTGCGTTCAGGAAGCTTTCGCCGGAATTGCAGGGTGCGCACTGATAGGTCAGCACGTCGTAGACTTGGTCGCGCGGCTCGATCAAGGCAAGGCGCATTTGCGTGCCGCACTTCATGCACGGCATCTCTATGCTGGTCTTGAAGCGAGTGCAGGTCGGTGTTGGACGAATGGCGCGCAGCATCGGATCCCCTTATTCCCCACAAGAGACGCGAACGCGACCAACGACGAGGTCGAATCACTATGCCACAGTGCTGACATGATTGGAATCGGTCTGCGGTGCTGCTAGGTAAATTTTCCTCGGGTGCAGGAACGAGTGGGCCTCTCATGGTTTGACGATACGGCGCTCACGCCGTCACAATCTATGCTAACCTCGGCAGACGCTTATTTCAGGGGGCGCGATCATGATTGAGCCGAAGCTTGAAGTTCCCGCCGAGTTGCGCGATCTGGCGGAAAAGACCATCGACCAGGCCGAGAAGGCCTTCAGCCTGTTCTTTGATGCCGCGAGCAAGTCGATGACGTCGATGCCGGGCACCGGGACCGAGATTTCCAAACAGGCGCTGTCGTTCACCGAGCAGAACATGAAGGCGGCGTTCGAGCACGCGCGCAAGCTCGTGCACGCGACCGATCTGCAGGAGGCGATGCGGATCCAGTCGGAATTTCTGCGCAGCCAGTTCACCAACGCCGGCGAACATATGCGGCAGATCAGCGGAAGCGTGATGTCCGCAACCAAGGACGCCGCGAAGGGCAAGTTCTAGGGCGGGCCACCTCCGGGCGGGTCGACGCCTAGCGTCGGCGCGCTGCAGCAACGCCGAGCAGAAACGCGACAAACAGGCTCGCGAGCGGCGCTTCGCGCGTGACCGCGCTCACGGTGGCGAGGGCTCCGCCCGGCCGGCGCGAGGTTGCGATCGCGTCGCTGAGGCGATCGGCCGCCGCTCGAAGTCCGTCGGACACCTCCGTGATGGTACGCGAGACGTCCGTCGCGGTGTCGATCGCCCGCTCACCGAGTGTGGGCTGAAGCGGAGACTCGGGTGTTTCGGAGCTCATGTGTCGTCCCGCGATTTCACTAAGGGCGAGTGGCCGTTACCCCGGCTATCCGCGCGTGCGCGTGGCGACGGCCACATATCGGGGAAATTCAGCAGCTGGGGATTGGTTCCACCGACATGCCTCGCTTTCACATCGGGGAACCGGAAACTTACGCGCCGGTCGCGGTTTATTTCCGTGGAGGAGACGATGATGACAATGCAGGCGCATGGCATATCGGATGGCCGTTCGGTCAAGCACCGCAATCGGCACGGCGGAACGCCGCTGTTGATCGCGGCCCTGGTTGCGATCCTCGGCGTGCTGGGCATGCTGATGGTCGACCACGGTCCGTGGAGCAAGCCGAACGTGCAGCCGGCCGC
Source organism: Bradyrhizobium sp. Pha-3 (assembly GCF_042258615.1). Lineage (GTDB taxonomy): Bacteria > Pseudomonadota > Alphaproteobacteria > Rhizobiales > Xanthobacteraceae > Bradyrhizobium. The sequence goes on from NZ_CP170152.1 coordinate 3,489,492, forward strand.
TTCCGCCAACTACTCAACGACCGGCGAGGCGGCACGTGCGGCCGGAGCAAAGGTGATACCGACCGGGCCCAAGACACCGATTGAGCCTGATCCACCCGGTCCAAAGCCCGCTCAGCCGGCAAATCCGAGCACACCGCAATAGATGCGGGGCGTTCTTGACCCAAAGTGCAGGAATTGACTCGTCGGGCAAATCAGCGGCACAAAGCTATAGTCGAAATATCGCGGGACGATCAGCGCACGCTGACGAGCATGCCCCACGCCGCAGCGAACCCGGCGCCGACGAGCACCAGCACCGGACTGTCGCAGAAGATACCGCCATACTGGCACATGGTGGCACCGATCGAGCCGATCTCATGATGGCCCGCTGCATAGAACAGACCGGACAGGACCGCGAGCACGGCAGCAACGAAATACATCGGCGCTTCCTCCTTGCAATCAAACTGCGGCGCGGGTCGACCGACGCGAGCCAAAACTGTCCTGATGTCGATCCAAATGTTGTGAGCCGCTTGTCCGCTTGACGCGTCGGGCAACTCAGCGGCACACTGACATCATCGCAACAAGCATACGGCCGATCGGCGCCGGCTCGTGTTGCGATTCCGGATCAGGCGCAGAGTTTCGGTCAAAGCGGTTTCCCGCCGTCGAAGCCGACGCATCACATTTTACCGATCGCATTCAGTTCGCAAAAACGTTTGACACGTCGGGCAACTCAGGGGCATAATCCGAAAATCAGAAATTGTTGAGCCCGCGCGGAGCAATCCGCGGCGGGCTTTTTGTTTGCCGTTTCGCCAATCGGACGGCGGCCGCAACGTCACGACGCCACATCCTCCCAGCCCGTCGCCTGAGCGTCGCAAGCGAGCCGCCGTCCGAACCCATTGAAACGAGCACGAAATTGGCCGGTGCGCGCGAACGCGCCGGTCCTGCGGCGCGGCGAAAGCCGGCGCCGCCCGCGGCCCCACTCGTCAGGGATAAGGTTCGCGCCCCAAAGATCGCCGCCCGCTGCGCGATCTGCCGCACATTCATTCGATGGCCGCATCGCGCGCTGACGGCCGATCAACGAGGTTTGCATGACTGCCAAGCTATACTTTCAAGGCAGTGATCACCGTGATCGCTACCGGCGTTCTCGGCGCGGTTTGGTTGGGGATCAAAGCCACGCTCGGAAAGTAATTCGTGTTGCAGCCGGAGCGGGCGCATCTCTCTCCAGGCTGGAGAACCGAGTGTGCATTGGCGGACAATAGAATCTTGAGGTGCGAAGAATGTACAGGATACGCGAGGTTGATCCGCAGGACGAGGAGGTCGCGGATGCACTCGCCGAGCTTCATCAGCTGACTTTCTGCGATGGGACTCGTGTGCCCGACTTCGAACAGGGGTATTGGTGGATTGCATTCCGTGGGCTGAAGCCGATTGCATTCGCGGGCGTCGTTCCGTCAACCCATGTCGCCAACGCCGGATATCTGTGCCGCGTTGGCGTCGTGATGCCGCACTGCGGCCACGGGCTGCAAGTGCGGCTCACTCGCGCGCTGGAAGCGCGCGCGCGACGGTCCGGCTGGAAAGCGATCGTCTCGGATACGACCGACAATCGTTTCTCGGCCAACAACTTTATCCGGCAGGGGTATCGGCTCTTCGAACCGGCCTCGCCCTGGGCATGGCAGCACACGCTGTATTGGCGGAAGGAGCTCGTCTAGACCCTGCGAGGTGGATCTGACCAATGCCGACAGTTCGACGACGTGGAGCGCCCGGTGGTCCAATGGCCGCCGGGCTTTTTGGCGTTTCTGGTTCGCAAGGCCGCACCCTTCGGCAAGCCGCGGTCGTTGGCCGGAGCTTGGCCACGCATCGAATCTTGGGCGGGAGAATGCTAGAGTGCCGCGTCCGGCGCGGACGAAACATGGCTGAGAGCGTTCCCGTCACTGGACGCCCGGTGGCGGCAGTTGAGAGTTCTGTGCCTTGAATTCGCCGGACGGAGGCTTGCGCGTCTTGATCTCTGGTGATCGCCCGATAAACTGAACCGAACGACCCGTCGCGCGAATGTTTCGGAGATCGAACGAAGGAAGAGACCATGGTTGAGGTTGGCCGCGGGCTCGACACCAAGGTGCCGCCAGGGTCTGATCGGGATCATTATTCGCTCATGGTCGCACGAGCCCGAGCGCTGGCGCCGGCTTTGCGCGAACGGGCGGCGCGGACCGAAGAACTGCGCCGTTTGCCGCCCGAGACCGAGCGGGATCTGCACGATAGTGGGCTGTTCCGAATCCTGCAGCCCAAACGGGTCGGGGGCAGCGAGCTCGACTATGTTGCGCTGGTCGACTGCGCCGACGCCCTCGGGCAGGGCGATGCCTCGGTTTCCTGGAATTTTGCCAATCTTGCGAGCCACCACTGGATGCTGGGTATGTTCGCGCCCGAGGCGCAGAGCGCCGTGTGGGGCGAGAGTCCCGAAACGCTGATCGCGTCTTCCTTTGTTTTCCCGGCAGGACGGGCCAGGAAGACAAGTGGCGGTTATTTGCTGAGCGGTCATTGGCCGTTCTCATCTGGGGTGGAAGCGTCCGGGTGGAACATGCTCGCGAGCGTGGTTGCCTCGGATGATGAGGCCGACGGCGTCGAGTATCGGCTCTTCCTGTTGAACAGACGGGACTACAGCATCGAGGACACCTGGAACGCGGCAGGTCTGCGCGGAACAGGATCTAACGATGTGCGAGTAACTGACGCATTCGTTGCCGAGCACATGACGGTTGCCGTCAGCGATCTTGCGGGGGGCGCAACGCCAGGCAGTGTCGTCAATCCGAACGCGCTCTACATGCTTCCCGTTTTCTCGTTGTTCCCTTATGTGCTGTCTGGGGTCGGTCTGGGAAATGCCCAGGCTTGCCTTGATGATTACGTCGAGATCGCGCGACACCGTGCCTCGACATATAACCGGGCCAAGCTCGGCGACCTGCAGAGTACACAGATCAAGATCGCCGAGGCTTCTGCGAAGATAGATGCCGCACGGCTGATCATGCGCACGAACTGCGTTGACGTGCTTGCAGAGGTCAGGCGTGGTGATATCCCCAGCATTGCGGCGAAGACGAAGCTGCGGCGCGATGGCGCGTTCGCGGTCAATTTGTGCACTGAAGCCGTTTCTCTTCTGTTTGCAGCGAGCGGGGCGCGCAGCCTGTTCACCTCGGGAGCACTGCAGCGCCAGTTTCGCGATGCGCATGCAGTGAACTCGCATCTCGCCTTCAATTTCGACGCGGCTGGCACCAACTATGGGCGGGTAGCTCTTGGGTTGCCGTCTGAAAACCTTACACTTTGAGGCGAGCCGGATGTCTGACTCACCCAAACATCCGCCGGACCCGGCCAGTGAACTCGCAAGCGACAGCTCGACGATCGATCCCCGTGACTTCCGCAATGCCCTCGGTATGTTTGCGACCGGTGTGACGATCGTCACCGCGATGTCGGCCGAAGGACGTCCGTACGGAATCACTTGCAATTCCTTTGCGTCGGTGTCGCTCAATCCCCCACTCGTGTTGTGGAGCCTGGGGATGTTTTCGCAGGGACTGCCGATCTTCCAGAATGCCAGCCATTTCACGGTCAACGTTCTTGACGCGTCGCAGCAGACGCTGGCGACAAAGTTTGCCAGATCGTCGGGTGACAAATTCGCCGGTGTGAGTTGGTCACCAGGTCTCGGGAACGCTCCTGTGCTTGCCGACGTGGTCGCAAATTTCCAATGCCGGGCTGCCAACCGCTACTACGGCGGCGATCACGTCATTTTCCTTGGGGCGGTGGAGGCCTACGCCTATAACCGGAACAATCCGCTGCTGTTCGCGCAGGGAGGTTTTGGCCGGTTCCTGGCCGACGATGGCGGCAACGCATCATGAATCGAAAGACGCCGGTCAAGCGAACGCGTGCCAAGCAGAGGCGGCTGTCGGCCGACGATCGTCGCAGTGAATTCGTCAGCAAGGCGACAGAGCTTTTTGCGGAGCAGGGATTCGGCGGCGGCACGCGTGCCCTCGCCCGCAGGCTCGGTGTGACGCAACCATTGCTCTATCGCTATTTTCCGAGCAAGGACGATCTCATCAAGGAGGTCTACCGCAAGGTCTATCTCGAGCCCCTTGAAATAGGCTGGGAGAAATTGCTCTCGGACCGGTCGCGTCCGCTTCGCGTGCGGCTGCAAGAATTCTACGAAGTCTATACGGATGCGATCTTCAACCGCAAATGGCTGAGGATCTATCTCTACTCCGGCCTGAAGGGTCTCGATATCAATCGTTGGTACGTCGGCATGGTCAAGGACAAGATCCTGACACGCATCCTCAGGGAATGCCGCCACGACGCCGGCCTCGCGACGCAGACCAGGCCCAGTGCGGCCGAACTGGAGCTGGCCTGGGTGTTTCACGGCGGCATCTTCTACTACGGTGTACGCAAGTACATCTACGAAGCGCCCGTCCTCGAGGACAAGGCGCAGATGATCAGTGATGCGCTGGATCTTTTTCTGGCGGGGTTTGAGAGGATGGCGGAGGGGGCAACCGATCGTCGGCGGGCGCCGATCAAGGCCGTCGGCTAAGCCGGCTGCTTTGTTCCCATCTGGCCGCGATACCAGTCTCCGATTTCACTCGCCGTCATCAGCGCTACGCCATCGTGACCGATGACGTAGTCGAGCAGGGCCTCCAGATATTTGATTCGATGTGGTACCCCCGTGATGTAAGGATGCACCGAGATCGCCATGATCCGCGCGTTCTCTGCGCCTTCGAGATACAGCCGATCGAACTGGTCGGTGCAACGCGTCAGGAACTGTTCCGAGGGCAGGTGCTGTAGCGCGTGAATGACAATGTCGTTCGTCTCGACGGAATAGGGAATCGTCGTCACAGTTCCGTGCGGTGTCGCGATGTCCTGAGGAAGATCGTCGATCACCCAATCGGCCACGTATTCGATCCCGTTGAGGCGCAGGAGGTCGAGTGTTTCTTCGGTCTCGGTCAGGCCGGGGCTTTCCCACGATCGCGGCGGCTTGCCGGTAAATGCGGCGATCGTGTCGACAGCCCGCTTGATCGCATCTGCTTGGTTCTCGACCTTGTGCATTGGGCCCTGCACGAACCCATGCCCCATGAATTCGAAGCCTGCCTCGCGCGCCGCGGACGCGACGCGTGGATAGCTGTTGCAGACGTTGGCATTCGCGGCCAGCGTCACCGGTATCTTTCGGTCGGTGAGGGCTTTGAATTGCCGCCAGAAGCCGGCGCGCATCCCATATTCATGCCACGACCAGTTCGGCACGTCGGGCAGCAGCGGCTGGCCCATCGGTGGGCTCAGCACAGTGCGCGGCATCGCATTTTCGATACGCCATTCCTCGACATTGAGGATGACCCAGACAGCAAGCTTCTTGCCATCAGGCAATGTCAGTTTCGGTCTGTCGACCTGAGCCTGGTACGGAATGCGATCAGTGAAAGCCACGTCGAAACTCCCTTGGTCACGCGGATGATCCGGCGGCGGCGTTGATGCGCGGCAAGACCTTTTCGGCCATCAGGATCATCGATTGGCGGCCAAGCTCGCGATCCTTCCAGTCTTTGCCGGCATAGAGCAAGGTTCCGAAGGAGCCGATCTCCTCCTGCAACGCCAGCAGTTGATCGGCTACGCTTTCGGGCGTGCCGTAGATGATCAGCTTGTCACAGATCGACTCGAGGGTGACCTCCGAGTCTGGTTGATCCCGCCGCGTCTTGAACAGTTCGAGCCGGCCGCTCCGCTTCAGCTTCGTGAACAGCTGGTGATAATAGTACACGTAGGGGCTATCGGGCGACGTGGCATAGGCCTTCGCCGTTGCTGCGTCCTTTGCCACGAACACGCTCTTGGCGACGCGCCAATTGGCGGGGTCGGCTACCCGGTTCACGCGCTTGCAACCTTCGACGTACTTTGGCCAGTGGCTCTTCACCCAGGCAGGCATCAGGAAGTTCGCCGAGATCGGATCCCAGCCGCGCGCAGCGGCTTCCGTGACGCCTTTTGAGAACGGGGCGACCGCGGTCACCACGATCGGCGGGTGAGGCGTTTGCAATGGGCGGGCTATCAATCCCTGGCCAATGTCCTCGATCAGGGTTCGCTGGACCGAGACATTCCAATAGCTGCCCTGCAAATCATAGGGCGGCTTGCCTGCCCAGATGTCGAGAACCAGATTGATCGCCTCGAGGAACATGGCATTCCGGTCGGCATCGAGATTGCCGAAAACCTCCGCGTCGGACAGCAATCCGCCGGGGCTTATTCCGAGTATGAAGCGGCCATCGAGCATGTGATCGAGCATGGCGACGGATGCGGCGACCGTGGCCGGATGAGTGTTCGGCATGTTGATGGTGCCGGTTCCAAGCTTGATCTGCTTGGTTGCGGCTGCGAGCCAGGCAATGAACGCAATGCTGGAGGTGATATTCTCGGCTTTGTCGGTGACATGCTCGCCGACATACGCCTCCGTGAACCCGAGCTCGTCCGCGAGCAGGAAGGCCTCCCGATCCTCGCGGAGCGATTGCCGCCAATCCTTTTCGAGAGGATGGATCGGCATCGTAAAGAATCCGAGCTTCATCATCCGCCTCCCTGCACGTTGAACTTTAGTTGGCAAGGAACCTGCGGCCTTCCCAAGGCGAAGACAAGCCCTGCCGTACAAATAATCACTCGATAAACAAGCTTGACGTTTGAAGGGGGCGGCCCTCTAATCTGGCAAACAAAAATTGGGCCGGGAGGCCACGCCCACATGAAAGCTGCGGCTTTCGCCTACGCCCGTGCGACCAGCGTCGTGAATGCGTTGGAGTTGCTTGCCGCGCATGGCGACAAGGCGAAGGTTCTGTCGGGTGGCCAGAGCCTGATGCCGGCGATGAACCTGCGGCTCATCTCCCCCGACATTCTGGTCGATATCGGCGGCCTTGCCGAGTTGCGTGGCATTGCCGTGAGGGCAGGCGTGCTGGTCGTTGGCGCGCTGACGCGGCATGTCGACCTGCTCAGGTCGCCGGAGATTGCGCTGCACGCGCCGCTGTTGCGGGATGCCGTTGCCCACATTGCTCATCCCGCTATTCGCAATCGCGGAACGATAGGCGGCAGCCTTGCGCATGCCGATCCGGCATCGGAGCTGCCGGCCTGTGTTATCGCGCTTGACGCCATGATCGTTGTTCGCGGCCCGACGGGCGAGCGCCGGATTGCCGCGACCGAGTTTTTCAAGGGCATCTACGAAACGGCGCTGTCGCCGGGCGAATTGCTTGTCGCGATCGAGCTGCCAGTGGCGGCCCCGGGCTCGACATTTTTCTTTCAGGAGTATGCCCGGCGACATGGTGACTACGCCGTCGTTGGTCTTGCCGCACGTGCTGTTGTTGCTACTGGCAGGTTCACTGATCTTCGGCTCGGCTTCTTTGCGGTTGGCGACCGGCCCCTGTTGGCTGCGAGTGCAAGCAGGTTGATCAATGCATCCGTGACCCCTGCGTTACTTGCAGAAGCTGCGACAGCGCTGGCCGATGAACTCGATCCACAGGAAGACCAGCAGGCGAGCCCGGCGATGCGACGACACCTCGCCACAGTCTTGCTCCGGCGCTGCGTGGCCAGGTTGTTGGCGCGGCCCGAACTGGAAGCGGGAGTGACCAGGTGAGCGCTCCGGTGCCGGTCTCACTGCTGGTCAACGGCGAGCCCATCGATGCGTTTGTCTTGCCGCGTCTCAATCTCGCTGACTTCCTCAGGGAAAATCTGAAGCTGACCGGAACCCATGTCGGTTGCGAGCATGGCGTTTGTGGTGCCTGTACGGTCCGGATCGATGGCGAGATCGTCCGCTCTTGTCTGATGCTGGCGGTCCAGGCGCAGGGCTCGTCGGTCGAGACAATCGAGGGGCTGTCCGACAGCGGCGAAATCGCCGACCTTCAGGCGGCATTTCGCGAACGCAATGCATTGCAGTGCGGCTATTGCACGCCTGGGATGCTGATGACGGCGCAGGATCTGCTGAAGCATCTGCCCGTGCCCGATCGCCAAGCGATCCGCGAACATCTTTCCGGCAATTATTGCCGCTGCACCGGCTATCAAGCCATCGTGGATGCGGTGGAGGCGACAGCCAAGACGCGCGCGGAGCGGCGCGCATGACGGTGATCCGTACGCCAGCAGAGACACTCTCGGTGCTGGATCGTCCGAATTCCTATATCGGCAAGACGGTGCCACGGCCGAACCTCGACCGGTTGCTGCAAGGGCGCGGACAATACGTCAGTGACCTGGAATTGCCGCGGATGGCGCACGTGGTTTTCCTGCGGTCGCCCTATGCCCACGCCAGAATTGTCGCAATCGACGCCGACGCCGCACGGCGCATGCCTGGTGTCGTTTCCATCATCACCGGCCGCGAGCTGGAGGATGTCATCACGCCGTGGGTCGGTGTGCTCTCGCATCTGAAGGGATTGAAGTCGGCGCCGCAGCACGCGATCGCGGTCGACCGGGCCTGCTGGCAGGGTGAGGCTGTTGCCGCGATTGTGGCAACCAGCCGTGCCGCAGCCGAAGATGCGATGGAGCATGTTGTCGTCGACTACGAGGAGCTCGAGGCAGTCACGGACATGCGCACTGCGCTCGATCCGTCAACGCCAGTTATTCACGCCTCGCTCGGCGACAATCTCGCCTTTGAGCGGACGCTTGATGCTGGCGATGTCGACCAAGCATTATCGAATTCTGAGGTGGTCGAGGCCGACTTCGTGTTCGGGCGCCACACCGGCGTGACGCTTGAACCGCGGGCGGTGGTGGCCGACTGGAATGCAGCCGAGGCACGGCTCACGATCTATCAGGGCACGCAGGCACCCCACATGGTGCAGAATATCGCGGCCCTGCATCTCGGGCTAAGGGAGGCGCAGGTCCGGGTAGTCTGCAAGGATGTCGGCGGCTCGTTCGGGATCAAGGTTCATATCTACGCCGACGAAATGGCGACCTATGCGCTGTCCAAGCTGTTACGGCGGCCGATCAAGTTCGTGGCTGATCGTGTCGAGAGCTTCAACACGGACATTCATGCCCGCGATCATCGATGCAGGGGCCGGATCGGCATAAGGCCGGACGGCACCATCACGGCCTTCGAGATAGACGACCTCACAGGGATCGGTCCCTATTCGATGTATCCACGCACCAGCGCCATCGAGGCCAATCAGGTGGTCAATCTGGTTGGCGGGCCGTATGTCACGGCGAACTATCGGGCGCGAGCGCGGGTCGTCTTCCAGAACAAGAACGTGATGTGTCAGTACCGGGCGGTCGGACACCCGATTGCCTGTTCGGTCACCGAAGGCCTGGTCGACCTTGCCGCAGCGAAGATCGGCATGGACCCCATCGAGATCCGCCGGCGCAACTTGATCGCCGACGATGCCTATCCTTGTGCATCACCCTCGGGCATGAAATTCGAGCAGCTTTCGCATCACGCCTCGCTGGCCAAGCTACTGCAGATGATGGATTACGCCGCCTTGCGTGCCGAGCAAGCGGCATTGCGCGGCAGAAATATTCACCGGGGCATCGGAATCGCCAGCTTCATCGAGGTGACCAATCCCAGCGCTGCCTTCTACGGCGTCGGCGGCGCGAAAATCTCGTCGCAGGATGGCGTCGCGGTTCGGCTCGACGCGCAAGGCTCGGTGATCTGCCAGACCAGCATCACGGAGCAGGGGCAGGGCTCGGAGTCGCTGACTGCCCAGATCGTGGGCAGTGTGCTGGGCGTTTCGATGGAACGGGTCCGAGTGATCCTGGGCGACACCGACAACACGCCCTATGGTGGCGGCACTTGGGCCTCGCGCGGCGCCGGCATCGGCGGTGAAGCCGCGTTGCAGGCCGCCAAGGCTCTGCGCCGGAATATTCTGGATGTCGCCGCGGCCGTCCTGCAATCGACGCCGGCCGGGCTCGATATTGTCAACAACAGCATCGTCAGTGCCGACGACGGTGCGTCACGCATCGAGCTGAGCGAGTTGGCGCGGATCGTATATTTTCGGCCGGACACCCTGCCGCCGGGCATCCAGCCCGAACTGATGGCAACCCGCCATTTCGTGCCGCGCCAGTATCCCTTCGCGTTCACCAACGGGGTTCAGGCCTCATGGCTTGAGGTCGATACCGAGACCGGGTTCGTGACGCTGCTGAAGCATTGGGTTGTCGAAGACTGCGGCACCATCATCAACCCGCAACTGGTCGACGAGCAGATCCGGGGTGGGGTCGTGCAAGGGCTCGGCGCGGCGCTATTCGAGAAATGCATCTATGACGAGCGCGGCCAGCTGACCAACGCCAACATGGCGGACTACCTGGTCCCGATGTCCGGCGAGATGCCCGATATCGAGGTTGGCCACGTCGTGTCTCCAACGCAGGAATCGGAGCTGGGGGCCAAGGGAGCGGGCGAGGCAGGTACGGCCGGCGCGGCAGCTGCTGTTGCCAACGCCGTCAACGACGCGCTGCGGCCGTTCGGCGCAACAATTACCGAGATTCCGCTCACGCCTCAGGTTATCCTGACGGCCTTGGGGCGAATCTGAGGTGGAGACGTTCCGGGCAAAGACAATACGATAAGCAAAACACAGACAGTTCTTGGGGAGGAATAGTCATGACGAGCAAGGTCACCAAAGCTGGATCGATATCGCGGCGTCGTCTGCTGACGACGGCAAGCGCCGGCGCCGCTCTCGCCGTCTCACCTTTTCGCATCAATCTGCTCCAGGCCGAGGAAGCGCCCATCAAGATCGGCTTCCCCGTTCCTTTGACCGGTCCGTATGGCGCCGAGGCTCAGGACCAGGTGCGGGCGGGGCAGCTCGCCGTTGCCCAGTTCAACGATGCGGGCGGTCTGAACGGCCGCAAGGCCGAGCTCGTCGTGCGCGACGACAAGCTCAATCCCGGTGAGGCGGCGACGCGGACGTTGGAGCTGGTCGAGAAGGAGAAGGTGAATTTCGTCGTCGGCAGTCTGTCGGCCGCGGTTCAGCTCGCGATCAACAACGTCACCAAGGAGCGCGGCGTCATCTTCAATTCGATCAGCCAGTCCGACGCCATCAACGAGGCGGCCGACTTCAGCAGGTACACATTCCACGAAGCGCTGAACCCGCACATGACGTCAGGCGCGGTCGGCCGCTATGCCTTCGCCAAATTCGGCAAGAAGGTTGCGTTTCTCACGGCGGATTACGCCTACGGTCACGAGATGGTTCGCGGCTTCCTCGAGATCGGCAAGGAGTTCAACATCGAGAACCTCGGCGACGTCCGCCATCCGCTGGGAACGACCGACTTCTCCACCCTGCTGCCGCGTCTCCAGGCGCTGAAGCCCGATATTCTGTGCATCAGCAATTTCGGCCGGGACCAGCAGATCGCACTGAAGCAGGCAACCGACTTTGGCATCAAGAAATCAATCCAGATCATCGCGCCGCTGCTCTCGCATGCCAGCCGCGTCGCGGCTGGCCCCCAGGCATTCGAAGGCGTCGTCGGCGGCTGTTCGTTCTACTGGGGCATCGAGGACAAATTCGCCTCGACCAAGGCATTCAACGATGCGTTCCGCAAGATGTACGACGGCAAGCTGCCCACCGACTACGGTGCGCTCGGCTATGGCGGTGTTCGGACGGTGCTGGAGGCGGTCAAGGGCGCCGGCAGCGTCGAGACCGACAAGGTCGTCGCTGCATTGGAAGCGCTGAAGTACGACTACTACAAGGGGCCACAATACTATCGGAAATGCGATCACCAGTCGGTGCAATCGGTGCTCGTGATCAAGTCGAAGTCCAAGGACATGAAGAACGAGTCCGATGTGTTCGAGGTCCTGTCGACCGAAGAGCCCAACGAGAAGAACCTGCGCACCTGCGAGGCGCTCGGGCACAAGAGCTGAGCTCGTGCGACGGCGTGCGCCGCGGGTCGGTGCGCGCCGTGCTGAGGGGGACAAATGGCGGGCCTGAGCTTTGACCTGATTGCGCTGCAACTGTTTGCCGGGTTGGCGCTCGGCGCCATCTACGTGCTGTTTGCGATTGGGCTATCGCTGATCTTCGGGATGTTGACGGTCGTCAACTTCGCCCATGGCGCGTTCTACATGGTCGGCGCCTATGTCGGGCTCTATCTGATCTCGATCGGAGGCAATTTCTGGATCTGCCTCGTGGCTGTGCCGATCGCAATCGGCCTGTTCGGCCTTGCCGTCGAGCGCGTGCTGATCCGGCCGCTTTACGGCCGCGGCATCGACTATCCGCTGCTGCTGACCTTCGGGCTCAGCTACGTGATGGTCGAATGCGTCCGCATCGCCTTTGGCAAGACCGGCTATCCTTTCGACACGCCCGAAGTGCTGCAGGGCGCCGTCGATATCGGTGTCGGCTATTTCCCGCTCTACCGCCTGTTCGTGATAGGCGCGACGGCCGTCGTGCTGCTGGCGCTCTGGCTGTTTCTGGAAAAGACCAGCTTCGGGCTGATCATCCGCGCCGGGGCGCGCGATCCGGAGATCGTCCGTGTTCTTGGGGTCGATGTTTCCAAGGTCTGGTTGATCGTGTTTGGCATAGGTACCGCGATCGCGGGCTTTGCCGGCCTGTTGGCCGCGCCGCTTCAAGGCGTCATTCCGGAGATGGGCGGTACGATCCTCGCCGAAGCCTTCGTCGTGACCGTCGTAGGAGGGATGGGATCGATCGGCGGCGCCGTCCTGGCAGGCCTGCTGGTTGGTGTGGTGGTCAGTATGACCTCGCTGTTCGCACCCGAAATGGCCAAGGTTTCGATCTTTGCCTTGATGGCGGTCGTTCTGATCGTTCGTCCCCAAGGGTTCTTCGGCCGCGCCGGATTGATGAGCTGAGCCCCCGGCATGACCGAAACCGCTCAATCGATCAAACAGCCCCGTACCGCGGCGGGCGGTTGGTATGAGTTCGTGACCCGGCACCGCGCCAGCATTGTCGCGGCGGTCATCCTGGTCTTTCCGCTGGTGATGCCGTTCACGGCGCTGGCCGTGAACATCCTGATCTACGGGCTCTACGCCCTCGGGTTCAACCTCGTGTTTGGTTATCTGGGTCTCCTGTCGTTCGGTCATGCGGCGCTGTTCGGGACCGGTGCTTACCTCTGTGGCATCGCCATCGCGCACTTCGGCTGGCCATGGTATTCGGCGATCGCGACGGGGATCGCCGGCGGCCTGTTGATGGCGCTGTTGATTGGCGTGCTCGCGATCAGGACCCGCGGCATCTACTTCGCCATGGTGACCATGGCGCTGTCGCAATGCGTCTACTACCTTTTCTACCAGGCGGTTGACTTGACCGGCGGCGAGAACGGCCTTCGCGGCATCAACGTCCGCACCATCGATCTGTTCGGCCTGCGGATCGATTTCATCAATCCGATGACCCGTTACTACGTCATCGCGGCTTTTGTGATCGCCGCGTTCTTCGTGATGTCACGCATTCTGGCGTCGCCCTTTGGTGCCGTCATCGAGGCGGTGCGCGAGAACGAGGGGCGTGCCCGCGCGTCCGGCTACGACGTGACCCTGACGCGATTGCTGACCTTCGTCCTGTCAGGCGGTTTCTGCGGCCTCGCGGGTGCGTTGCAGGCCTTGCACCTGTCGATCGTTCCGATCGAGATCCTGCATTACGAGACCTCGGGCCTGGTCGTGATGATCGCTCTCTTGGGCGGCATGGGGACGTTCTTCGGGCCGATGATCGGTGCTGCGGTCTTCCTGGTCCTGGAGAATGTGGTCTCGGTGTGGACCGTTCACTGGCAACTGATCGTGGGAGCCATCTTCATTGCATGCGTGTTGTTCTTCCCGGCGGGTATCTGGGGCACGCTGATCGCGCGGGGCAGACGATGAGCGCCGCAGTAGGCGAGGCAGGGGAGATCATTCTGCGCACCAGGGGCGTCGGCAAGACGTTCGGGAAGTTTGTCGCCCTGAACAATATCTCGGCCGAGTTTTCCAGGGGAGCGATCACCTCCATTATTGGTCCGAACGGGGCCGGAAAGAGCACCTACTTCAACCTGCTGTGCGGCGCCTTTCCGCCGACGAAAGGCAGCGTCGAGTTCGAGGGCAAGGATGTGACCGGTCTGCCGCAACACCGCTTTGCGCATATGGGGATCGCGAAATCCTTCCAGATCACCAGCGTGTTTCCGCAGCTTACGACAAGAGAGAACATCCGCGTCGGTCTGCAGGCGCTGGTGTCGCGATACGATATCTGGCGACCCCGTGCGCGCCTGACCGAATTGATCGAGCGGGCGGACGAACTGCTCGCTCTTGTCGGGTTGTGGGAATCCCGGGAACGTGCGGCCAAGACGTTGGCGCATGGCGAGCAGCGGGCACTCGAGATCGGTATGGCGCTTGCCAGCCAGCCCCGCTTGTTGCTGCTGGACGAGCCGACGGCCGGCATGAGCCCTGAAGAGACCCGGACCATGATGGATCTGATCGTGAAACTCGCCAGGGAGCGCACGGTCATCCTCGTCGAGCACAAGATGAAGCTGGTGCTCGGGATCAGCGATCGCATCCTCGTGCTGCACCACGGAGAACTGCTCGCCGAGGGAACGCCGCAGGAGGTCCGGCAGAACGAGGCGGTGAAGCGGGTCTACCTCGGCCAGCGGGAGCATTGACGGGATGCTGCAGATCAGCAAGCTCAATGCCTGGTATGGCGCAAGCCACGCGTTGCAGGACATCAGTATCGAGGTGACCCGAGGCGAGGTCGTTTGCCTGATCGGGCGCAACGGTGCCGGCAAGACCACGACGCTCAAATCGATCATGGGATTGATGGGGCGGACGCGCGGCTCGGTGACCTTCAAGGGTGAAGAGCTGCTGCGCCAGCCGGCGCATGTACGGTTCGCGTTGGGACTGGCCTACGTTCCGGAGGAGCGGCGGATTGTGCAGGGGCTGACCGTGCGGGAGAATTTGCGGCTCGGGCTGGTTGCCTCGAAGGAGAAGAAGCGGGAAGCCGAGCTGATCGACGAGATGGCGGTGATCTTCCCGCGGCTGGCCGAGCGCATGGACCAGGAGGCGGTCACGATGTCCGGCGGCGAGCAGCAGATGCTGGCGATCGCGCGGGCGATGATCGCCAAGCCCGATCTGATCATGCTGGATGAGCCGTCGGAGGGCATCATGCCGGTCCTGGTCGACGAGATGTTCGAGCTGTTTCGTAGCATGAAGGCGCAGGGAACGACGGTTCTGCTGGTCGAGCAGAACGTCGAGCTCGCGCTCGGCATTGCCGATCGTGCCTACGTGCTGGACCAGGGGGCGGTAGTGCACCAGGCCTCTGCGCAGGCGCTGCTCGCCGACGACGAGATCAAGGAACGCTACTGCTCGGTGTGAGCAGGTTGCCGGGTTCGTCGCTTCCGCGAGCGGCCCGAACGGGCCTCATTCCGCAGCGCTCGCGATCGCATCGGCTCTCCGATTGGTGACGACGACCTTGATCGCGTCATCAACGCGGTCCCGCGCATATCTGAGCGCCGTCGGCAGGTCGGCCAGCGGAAACGTATGCGTGTGGATCCTGGTCGCGTCGAACCGCTTCGCTGCCATCAATTCCATCGCGCGGTGCGTGGCGCTGCGACCTTCGCCGCGGATGCCGTAGGCATAGATGTTGTTTCGAACGAGGTGCGCGATGTCCAGCGTCGCGGCCTCGTGCGGGAAGGCGGCCAGACAGATCTTGCCGCCGCGATTGGTCATGTGAATGCCCTGGTTGAGTGTGGCTTCGGTGCCGGCACATTCGACGACATAGTCCGCGCCGATCCCCCCTGTTAGTTGCTTCACAACGTCAACGACGTCTTCGTCGTTGACGTTGATGACGCGATCGGCCCCCAGTTCTCGGCCGATCGCCAGCCGCTTGTTGCGCGTCCCGGTCAGGATGACCGGGCTTGCGCCAAGCGCCTTGGCCACAGCAACTGCGAGAAGTCCGATCGGCCCCGGGCCGATCACCACGACGCTCTCGCCGGCCACCAATCCCCCCAATTCCGTCAAGCCGTACATCGATGTCCCGGCAGTCACCACGAGCGTCGCTTCCGCGTCGCTCATGGTATCCGGGACGCGCGCCAGCGTATTGATGTGGTTGACTGCGTATTCGGCGAATCCGCCGTCGGTCGTAAAGCCGTTGGCGCGGTGACCCTTCTCCGGCTTTCCATAGTTGAGGCACGATGTGTACATGCCCTGGCGGCAGCGTTTGCATTGGCCGCAGCCGGCGTGGATCTCGACGCTGACCCGCTCACCGATCCTGAACTCGTCGACACCAGGGCCAAGCGCGGCAACCGTGCCCATGTATTCGTGACCCGGCGTAAAGTTCTTGTTGAAGGGCGCGCCGCCTTGAATGCTTGCCGGCGACCCGGCATGGATGATTTCGAGATCGGTGGCACAGATCGCAACCGCGTCGATGCGCACCAGCACTTCGGCACGCGATGGGATCGGCGTCGGCGTCTCGCGAAGCAGGAGCTGGTCGGGGTCACCAAGGACCCAGGCTTTCATCAGGTCGGGGACGGGAAGGTCGGGCGATGTCTTGACGCCGGGCGGCTGGTACATGGGCGCTTCCTCTTTTGGCTCTCAGCCTAGCGCTAAACGATGGTCTGCCGCGAGCTTCCGATCGTTGGCACCCGGGCTGTTGCATTTGCTGCACGGCAGCAAGCGCGTCGCAAAACCTTCATGCGCGGTCTATACTTGGTCGGACTGTTGATGTTGAAATCCGCATTGCATCCTCTCCCAGACCGGAGCCTCCCATGAAGACCGTCCGCCTTGTCCTTGCGTTGCTGGCGCTGACACTGCTCGCGCCGTGGCAATCCGCCAGGGCGGCCGATGTGATCTGCTACAATTGCCCGCCGGAGTGGGCAGATTGGGCGTCGATGCTGAAGGCGATCAAGGCGGACCTCAACTACGATATTCCGCATGACAACAAGAATTCCGGTCAGGCGCTGGCTCAGATCCTGGCCGAGAAGAGCAATCCGGTCGGCGATATCGGCTATTTCGGCGTGACCTTCGGTATGAAGGCCAAGGCCCAGGACGCGCTCGAGCCCTACAAGCCGGCGCATTGGGATCAGGTCCCCGCCGGCCTCAAGGACCCCGACGGCTATTGGACCACGATCCACTCCGGCACGCTCGGCCTGTTTGTGAACAAGGACGCGCTCGGCGGCAAGCCGGTGCCGGCCTGCTGGAAGGACCTGCTGAAGCCCGACTACAAGGGGATGGTCGGCTATCTCGACCCGTCGTCCGCGGCGGTCGGTTATGTCGGCGCGGTCGCCGTCAATCTCGCGCTGGGCGGTTCGCCCACCAACTTCGATCCGGTGATCACCTTCTTCAAGGAACTGCGCAAGAACGATCCGATCGTGCCCAAGCAGACGTCGTATGCCCGCGTCGTGTCGGGTGAGATGCCGATTCTGTTCGACTATGACTTCAATGCCTATCGCGCGAAGTATTCAGAGAAGGGCAACTTCGAGTTTGTCATTCCCTGCGAGGGGTCGGTGGTGTTTCCCTATGTTGTCGGTCTCGTGAAGAACGCGCCCGACAAGGAGAAGGCGAAGAAGGTGATGGACTATCTGCTGTCCGACAAGGGGCAGGCGATCTGGACCAATGCCTATCTGCGTCCGGCCCGTCCGATTGAGTTGCCCGCGTCCGTGAAGGGCAAATTCCTCCCCGACAGCGATTATGCCCGCGCCAAGAGCGTTGACTGGGGCGAGATGGAAAACGTGCAAAAAGCTTTCGTCGACCGCTATCTCGCCGAGGTCCGCTGAGGCAATATGGTGCCCTTCGACGGGGCTCCATTCTTCCGATGTCGCAAAAATCCTTCGTTTGGCTCTGCCTGCTGCCGCTCGTGCTGGTGACCGCGGCGTTCTTCCTGTTGCCGATGGCACGGCTGGTGGTGGCGGGCGCCGAAGGGCCGCACGGGCTTGTTGGATATCTCGCCATCCTGACCGAAGCCCGCTATCGCGCGACGCTGATCAACACCGTGCTGCTGGCGGCGGCAACCACGGTCGTCACGCTGATCGTGGCGACGATCGCCGGAATGTTTCTGCAGCGGCACCGCTTTCCCGGGCGCGCCGTGCTGATCGCGATGCTGACCTTTCCGTTGGCTTTTCCCGGCGTGGTGGTCGGCTTCATGATCATCCTGCTGGCAGGCCGGCAAGGGCTGATCGGCGATCTGTCGAACCGGATCTTCGGCGAGAAGTTCGTGTTCGCCTATTCGATCTACGGGCTCTTCCTGGGCTATCTCTATTTCTCGATCCCGCGCGTGATCCTCACCATCATGGCGGCCGTGCAAAAGCTCGATGTCGGTCTGGAGGAAGCCGCGCGTTCGCTTGGTGCCAGCCCGTGGGCGGTGCAGCGCGACGTCGTGCTGCCGGCACTGGCGCCGGCCTTCGTCGCGTCCGGTGCGATCGCATTTGCGACCGCGATGGGCGCCTTCGGCACCGCCTTCACGCTGGCGACCAATATCGACGTGCTGCCGATGCTGATCTACACCGAGTTCACCCTGGCCGCTAATTTCGCGACCTCGGCCGCGCTGTCGGTGGGGCTCGGCCTGATCACCTGGCTCATCCTTGCGCTGGCCCGCACCTTCAGCGGCAGCGCGGTCGCGGCGGCCGGGTGAACGCATGCGCGATCGCCTGATCTTCACCGGCCAGTTCATCTTCACGCTGCTCGTTGCGGCGTTCCTGGTGGTGCCCGCAGGGCTTTCGATCTCCGCCGGCGTGACCGTCAACTATTTCCGGGGCATCCAGTCCGGTGTGACCCTGCAATGGGTCGCCCAGGTCTGGGAGCTTTATGCCGGCACCATTCTGCTCTCCTTCGTGATCGCATTCGCGACGCTTGCCGTTACGCTGCTCGCCGGCGTCCCCGCGGCGTACGCGCTGCATGCGCGGGGCGGCCGGCTGGCCCGCATCGTCGAGGAGATCATTACGCTGCCCTTGGCGATCCCCGGGCTTGCGATCGCGCTCGCGCTGCTGCTCGCCTATGGGAGCTTTGGCGGCTTTCGCCGCTCCTGGCTCTTTATCCTGGTCGGCCACGTGATCTTCACCATGCCGTTCATGGTGCGCTCGGTCATGGCGGTGTTTGCGACCGTGGACATCAAGACGCTCGATGAGGGGGCTGCCTCGCTCGGGGCATCGCCATGGCGGCGATTCTGCGATGTTATCGTGCCGAATGCGCTGCCGGGAATTCTGGCCGGTGCACTGATGGTGGTCACGCTGTCGCTCGGCGAATTCAACCTGACCTGGATGCTGCATACGCCGTTGACGAAAACGCTGCCGATCGGACTCGCCGACAGCTACGCCTCGATGCGGCTCGAAGTGGCGTCGGCCTACACGCTGATCTTCTTCGTGATGATCATTCCGCTGCTGGTCGCGATGCAACTGCTGGCCGACAAGGATCACAAGCGATGAGTACGGCGGGGCACGGTGCGGCGGTGCGGATCGAGGCATGCGGCAAGACCTTTGCCGACGGCACGCGGGCGCTCGATCCTGCGACCCTCGACATCGCGCGCGGCGAGACGCTGGTGCTGCTCGGCCCATCCGGTTGCGGCAAGACCACGATGCTGCGCATCATCGCGGGCCTCGAGTTGCCGGATGCGGGCGGCAAGGTGCTGTTCGACGGCAAGGATATGACCTCGGTCCCGATCGAACGGCGCAATGTCGGCATGGTGTTTCAGTCCTACGCCCTGTTTCCCAACATGACGGTGGCGGACAATATCGCCTACGGCCTGAAGATCCGGGGTGTTGCCAGGGACGAGCGTGCCGCACGCGTCGCCGAACTGGTTGCCCTCACGAATATCACCGGGTTGGAGAACCGCCGCATCGACCAGCTTTCGGGCGGCCAACGTCAGCGCGTGGCGCTGGCGCGTGCCGTAGCGATCCGGCCCGGCATCTTGCTGCTCGACGAGCCCTTGACCGCGCTTGATGCCGCCTTGCGGGACCGGCTGCGAGGCGAACTCAACCGGCTGTTGCGAGCACTTGGTATTACGACGATCTATGTCACCCATGATCAGTCCGAAGCCATGGAATTGGGCGACCGCATTGTCGTGATGCGGAAAGGTGCGATCGCCCAGATCGGCACGCCGCGCGAGGTCTACTTCGCACCCAAGGACCGCTTCGTGGCGGAGTTCATCGGCGCGGCGAACATCGTGGAAGCTCCGATCGACAACGGCGTATTGATCCTGCCCGGCGGACGATTGCCGATCGAGGGTGGCATAATGACTGCGAACGCGACCGTCATGATCCGCCCCGAAACCATTCGCGTGACGGGCGCCGGGGCGGCGGGGCTCTCGGGACTCGTCGATTCCGTCAGCTTCATCGGCGACCGGCAGCGAATTGTGGTGAGTGGTGCATCGGGCAAGCCGCTCAATGTCGACGCGCCCAACACCATCCAGGCCAAGGTTGGCGATCGAATCGGGTTGTCCATCGCTCCCGACGCGCTTCGTCTCCTGCCGTCCGAACCCTGAGATTGATCGATGCCGACGAAACCGGTTCTCATCGCACAGATATCCGACCTCCACATCAAGCCGCCGGGAGCGCTGGCCTATGGCCGGGTCGATACCGCGAAGGCGCTTGAGCGCTGTGTGGCCGCGCTCAACGCATTCGAGCCGGCGCCCGATTTCGTCGTCATCTCGGGCGACCTTGTCGATACGCCGTCGGTCCAGGAATACGACTATCTCAAGCAATTGCTCGCGCCGCTGCGCCTGTCGTTTGCCGGTATTCCCGGCAATCACGACTCGCGGGAGTGGATGCGCGAAGCGTTTCCGGCCGCGCCCTTTGTTCGCGCAACAGGTCCGCTCGACCAGAAGATCGAAGTGAATGGTCTCGATCTCCTGCTGCTTGATTCAAGCGTCGCCGGCAAGCCGCACGGCATGCTCGAAGCGTCCACGCTGCAATGGCTGGACGCGGCGCTGGCGACGGCGGTCGACCGGCCGGCGCTGCTTTTCCTGCATCACCCGCCATTCAAGGGCGGCATCTGGCATATGGACCGGCAAGACCTCTTCAATGCCGACGCATTGGCGGACATCGTCAAGCGTCACCCACGTGTCCGGTTGATCGCGTGCGGACACGTCCATCGCGCGATGCTGACCACCTTCGCCGGGATTCCCGTGACAATATGCCCCGCGCCGAACCATGCGGTCGACCTGGACCTCGGACAACTCCGTGAACCCTCGTTCAAGGTGGAACCGCCTGCGTTTCATTTGCACACGTGGTTTCCCGGACAGGACTTTGGACAGCTGGTCACGCACCAGATCCCCATCGGTCAGTTTGACGGGCCGCATCCGTTCTTTGGGCCGGACGGCAAGCTGCTGTGAGCGGGTGGCGTCGCCCCTCACACGGACCGGTCTTGCCAGGCGGGATTGCCGCTGATGGCCGGGTTTTCCAGATCAAGGGCGGCCGTGGCCTACAATTGAACGTTGCAACTAGGCGCATATTTATTCCAAATTGTACCTTGGATGCCTTCTAGCCCGATTTCACTGGCCCGGACCTTTTGTTGCTGTAGGCCCCCGGTGGGGCTATAGTCCTTTCCGATTTCATTGATCGATGGCTTGTCGGTGTCGCGCTGCTGGCGCGCCGATTGAACGCAACACAATCAGTCTGGATCACAATGACCGGTGCGCTGCCCATAGAACGAACTGCCGGCGCGCCGTTGTTTTCAAACAACAAGCTATCGGTGCTGCGCAAGCATCCTTACTTTGCCGATCTCGAGCCCGAGGCATTCGACCAGCTCTGCCGTTATGCCAAGCACACCACGCTGAAGCGCGGAACGACGATCTTCTCGAAGGGCGATCCGGGCACCAGCCTGATTGCGGTGATCTCGGGCACGGTGAAAATCAGCATCTCGTCGCCGGACGGTCGCAACGCGATCCTGAACCTGATCGAAGCAGGAGAGATATTCGGGGAGATCGCGCTGCTGGACGGCTTGTCGCGGACGGCCGATGCCACCGCCAACACCAATTGCGAGCTGTTCGTCATCGACCGGCGCGAGTTCATTCCGTTCGTGCGCAGCCAGCCGACGCTTGCGATGAAGTTCATCGAGCTGCTGTGCGCGAGGTTGCGCTGGACCAGCGACCAGGTCGAGCAGGTGATCCTGCAAGACCTGCCGGGCCGTCTGGCGAGCGCGCTGCTGCGCCTGAGCGACAAGCACAAGCCGCAGGGGCGCACCATCTCGATCACCCAGCAGGAGATCAGCGAGATGGTCGGGATGACCCGCGAGAGCATCAACAAGCAGCTCCGCGCGTGGGCGACACGCGGTTGGGTCAGGCTCGAGCATGGCGCGATCGTCGTGCTGAAGCCCGAGTCGCTGCAGGCGCTGGTCGACGCCGGGGCTGCTGACGGCGAGTAGTCGCTCTCCCGTCTGCGCGGTCGCTCCGGCATTTCACGAAAGGGTGAACCGGACAAAGCCTGTGAAACCATTCACATCGGCCGCGCGTGCCCTGCGGTAAGTGACGCTTCGGTGGTGCACACTCGCACTGTGGAGGAATCCATGCAGGGCTCTTTCGACAACCGGCAGCAGGATCCGGAAAGCAACTACGGGAGCTTCAGTATCAAGCTGATCGCACTGCCGGTGCTCGTGGTCGTTGCATTGATCGGGATGCTGGTCAGCCACCCCGCCGCGGTCAAATGGATATCGGACGCGGCGCAAGCGGAGTTCGCTGGAAACGAGGCCGTCGACGCTAATCCATTGCCCAGGATCGCGCAGCCGGCGCCCACGGCCCTGCCGCGCAATGAGACACGGACGGTGAAGGCCAACTGATCGTTGGCTCTGTCCTTACGCGGCAACGCCGAGCAGCTTGGCCGCGGTCCGGCCGAGAATGTTCGCCTTGTCGTCGTCGCTCAGCGATGAGCAGGCGAAGATGTGGTCGGCCGGCGCCAGCTGCCATGGATAGGGATAGTCGCTTCCCAGCACGATCTGGCCGGCGCCAACCTGGGCGGCGAGGTGTCGGATCGCCTCGGGCGTGAAGATCAGCGAGTCGAAGTAGATCTGCTTGAGATATTCGGTCGGCGCCTTCTGGAGCTTGGTCTGCGGGTTGCATCCTTGGGGGCCGACCAGGCAGGGGTGGTCCGAACGATCGGCATAGGAGGGGAGATAGCCGCCGCCATGCGCGGCGATGATCTTCAATCCCGGGAAGCGATCGAGCGTACCCTCGAAGATCAAATGGGAGAGTGCGATCGTGGTCTCGAGCGGATTGCCGATGGTGTTGCCGAGCCAGCCATTACCGGAGAGCCGCTTGCCGAGCTCGGGAACGCCCTGCGGATGGATGAACAGGGGAACGCCGAGTTCCTCGGCCTTGGCCCACACGGGATGAAACCTGGAATCGGAGAACTCGACGCCGTCGACCACACCGCCGATCGCCGCGCCCTTCAGCCCCTGCTTCTTCACCGCCGTCTCAAGCTCCTGCACCGCAAGGTCCGGTGCCTGCAGCGTCAGCGAGGCGAAGGCCGCGAACCGCTCGGGCTTCGAAGCGCAGAGTTCGGCGAGCTTTTCATTCTGGATCTTCACGATCTTCCCGGCGAGATCGCGATCGCGGTCGTACCAGAACGGATTGATCGAGAGCACCTCCATGTCGACGGCCTGTGCATCCATCGCCGCGAGGCGCTTGTCGATCTCGATGAAGGCCTCGGCGGCGCCGTTGACCGGCGGTAGCTGATATTTTCCGGCGTCTACCCCGAGCAGCGCGCCGGCCTCGCGGAAGTGGCAATGCGCGTGAATGTCGATCGTCCTGACACGCTTGCCGTCGACGGTGACCGGCAATTTCTGTCGCGATGGCTGCGCATTCGCGTTGTGGACGAGCCCGCAGCCGCAGAACACGATGCCTGCCGCCGCTGCTCCCGCTTTCAGGAAATCCCGCCTTGTGGCCATGACGATCGCCTCCCTGGTCTTTTGTTATGGATGGGGAGCGTAGGGATGCCGGCGAGCGGTCGCAAGGTCACACGCTGTGCGTGTCGCGCAATGTTGATCTGCTCAGACCAGCCTTCCCGGCCTTGGCGATGACGTCGCGGGCGCGATTCTGCCCGTGACGCTGACGCGTTTGCCGCGCTTGCGCAAGACGCCGCTTGCTTTCAGTGCAGCACCTGGAGTTGCCGCGGCAGCCAGAGCGATATCTCGGGCAGATAGGTCACGCACATCAGGACAAAGAACATCACCGCGTAGAATGGCCAGATCTTGCGCATAACCTGCTCGATCGTGACCTTGCCGACCGCGCAGCCGACAAAAAGGATTGCTCCGACCGGTGGATGGCACAGGCCGATGCCGAGATTGAGCAGCATGATCATGCCGAAATGGACCGGATCGACGCCGAAGTTTTTCATGACCGGCAACAGGATCGGCGTCGCGATCAGGATCGATGGCGCCATGTCGACGAGCGTGCCGAGCACCAGCAGCAGGACGTTGATCAGGAGCAGGATGACGTACTTGTTGTCGGAGATCGACAGGAAGAAGGCGGTCATCTTGGCCGGCATCTGCGTCAGGGCCATGATGTAGCCGACGCTGGAGGCGCACGCGATCAGCGTCATCACCATCGCGACGGTGCGCAGTGTGCGATGGAGCAGCACCGGCAGGTCGCGCCAGCGATAGTCGCGATAGATGAACATCGTGACGAAGAAGGCCCAGATGCAAGCGATCGCGCCGGCTTCGATTGCGGTGAAGATGCCGCCGAGAATGCCGCCAAGGATGATGACGAGGGTGATGAGACCCCAGGAGGCATCGATGGCGATCCGGATCGCGTCCTTGGCCGGCACGATCTGGCCGTGCGGGTGCTTCTCGCGGTAGGCGACGGCCAGGCACAGGATGATCAGGGAGAAGCCGAGCAGCAGCCCGGGGAACACGCCGGCCATAAAGAGGGCGCTGATCGAAATCGTTCCGCCCGTCGCCAGCGAGTAGAGCACCGCGTTGTGGCTCGGCGGCACTAGAAGGGCCTGGACTGACGAGGTGATCGTCAGGTTGGTCGCAAACACGCGCGGGTAGCCGTTCTTTTCCATCTGCGGGATCATCACCGAACCGATGGCGGATGTATCGGCGACCGCCGATCCGGAAATGCCGCTCAGGAATGTCGTCGCAAGCACATTGACGATCGAGAGGCCGCCGCGCAGCCGCGTCAGTCCAACCAGCACGTCGGCAAACGCAACCAGGCGGCGGGCCATGCCGCCCTCTGCCATGATCGCGCCGGCCAGCACGAAGAACGGGATCGTCAGCATCGCCACCTTGCTGACACCGTCGGAAATCTTCAGCATCACCGCTTCCAGGGGAATGCCGATCCACAAGGCGCCGACGATCGCCGCCATCGCCAGCGAATAGGCGATCGGCATGCCGATCAGGAAGCAGAGCAGCATGGTCGCGAGCAGAATGAGGATATCCATGATGGCCTCTCGCGATCAGTCGGCGGAAAAGTCGCGGTGTGGTGCGATCGGATCGGGCGGCGCACCCAGGAAAATCCGCTCGATGATGAACAGCAGCAGACAGGCGCCGCCGACCGGAATCGGAAGATAGGTGACGCCGACCGAAAGCGACGGGAAGTCGGCAATCGTGTTGTACCGGGTCACCTCGACGAGCCGCGCGCCCCAGATGATCATGAACAGTGCGATCAGGCCCATCAGCAACTGGACGACAAGGTCGGTCAGGTTGCGGAGCGGGGCAGGCAGCTTGTTGGCAAAATATCCGACGTTCATATGCAGATTGAGCCGATATCCGGCGGCCGCACCGATGAACGTCACCACGATGGTGAGCAGCACCGCGAGAGGTTCGGGCCATGACGCGGCGCTGTTCAGGACATAGCGCGTAAATACTGCCCAGGGGATGACGGCTGAAATCAGGATCAGCGCGAAAGATCCCGTGATGATGCAGGCAAGATACAAATAGTCCATCGCGCGGCGATATGATCCGGCCATGTCCATTTCCCGTAAGAGGACGATTCCCCGTATGGCGTGACGTCAGGCAGACTGGATACGTCCGATCATGTCCTGGTATTTCGGGCCGTATTTGTCCCATACCGGCTTGACCGCGTTCTGGAATGGCGTCTTGTCGGCGATCTCGATGATCTCGCACCCGGCAGCCTTCGCCTTTTCCATCGCCTGCTGCTCGTAAATGTTCCAGAGCCCGCGCTCTTCCATCTGCGCCTCGCGGGCAAGCTTCCTGATCAGCGTCTGGTCATCGGCTGCCAGCGCGGACCAGGCGCGTTTCGAGAACACCAGCACCTCGGGAACGATCAGGTGCTCGGTGAGCGAGAAGTGTTTCGCGGCGGTGTAGTGATTGCTGAAGACGTAGCTCGGCGGATTGTTCTCGGCGCCGTCGATGACGCCGGTCTGCAACGCGCTGAACACCTGGTCGTAGCCCATCGCGACGCCGTTGCCGCCAAGCGCGTTCATCATGTCGATGAAGATCGGATTGCCGATGACGCGGAACTTGAGGCCCTTGATATCGGCGATCGTCCTGATCGTGTGCTTGGTGTTGTAGAGGCTGCGTGCTCCGGAATTCATCCAGCACAGTGCGACCAGTCCGGCATTCGGGCTCGCCGTGATCTTGTCCAGCAACTCCTGGCCGATCGGGCCATCCATCATCCGCTCGGCATGCGCCATGTTCTTGAACAGGAAGGGCATGTTGACGACGTTGATGTCGTCGACGATCGGGCCGATCGAGCCGGCGCTGACGCGCAGCATCTGGATCGCGCTGATCTGGGTCTGCTCGATGGTTTCCTTCTCGCCGCCGAGCTGCATCGAAGGGAACATCTGCAGCGACAGGCGGCCGTTGGTTGCCGCCGCCAGCTTCTTGCCGAGATTTTCCGTCGCGACCACCGTCGGGTAGCCCGGCGGCTGAACGTCCGACGCCTTGAAGACCGCCTTCGACTGGGCGAGGGCTGTCTGCGCCGAAGTCGCAGCGACCGCGCCAAGGCCGGCGCCGATCTTGAGGACGTCGCGACGGTTGAGCCCCGCGCCGCGGTGCTGCAATCGATCTGCACGGTTCATGTCATTTCTCCCAAAAATGTCTTGGCCGGAGTCCGGCCGCGGTCATGCCGGCTGGCTTTGCTCGTCGAAGAACTCCGGATTGTCGTGCTGGGTGGCCGAGATGTCGGCCAGAAGCCGTTCGAGATGCCTCGCCATCGCGGCTCCGGCGGATGCCGGGTCGCGCGCCTCGATCGCTGCCATCACGGCCTCATGCTCGGCGATGACTTCGGCCATCCGCCCGCGCTGCGGCAGAGTGAGCCATCGGAAGCGGTCGACATGAATCTTGACCTGCAGGATCAGCTTCCAGATGCCGGGGTGGCCGGCGATTTCGGCGATGCCGGCGTGAAAGGCTTCGTCGGCCTGATGGAATGCTTCGCGATCGGCGGCCATCTCGGCCTCGCGCTGGCGTTGGAGGATCGCGTGCAGGCTGAGGATCTGGCTGGCGCTGGCGCGCTCGGTCGCCATGCGGGTCGTGGTCTCCTCCAGCGACCTGCGGACGATAATCGCCTCCGGAAGTGCGGCGAGCGGGATGCGAGACACGAAGATGCCCGATTGCGGGAAGATCTCGACCAGGCCCTCATCCGACAGGCGCAGGATGGCTTCCCTCACCGGTGTTCGGCTGACGCCATATGCGCGCGCGATCTCGGCCTCGATGATCGGATCGCCAGGCTTACGCTTTAGCGAGACGAGTTCAGCACGCAGCTCGGCATATATCCGCGCCGCCGCAGTTGCGGTCCGCGGACGACCGGTTCGCCGCTGGCCGGCGGGGTTGCGGAGCCTTTTCGGTGAGCGCGCGGGCATTCTTGCTCCCAAAATTGATATATTAGTATATGAAGCCGTGATGGAAGGCAAACGAGGCATCGGTCGCATCCGGAGAGCTCACATGACCGACTATCGCAAGCTGTTCGATCTCACCGGCAAGACCGACGTGGTGCTGGGCGCGGCCTCGGGCATCAGGAGGTCCTCGGCTGAGGCGCTGGCGTCGCTTGGCGCACGTGTGCTGTGTGCGACGGCGGCTGGACGGCGGTCGATGGACCGCCGACGGGTCTCACGCAACTGGCGCGCTAGGTGGTGTGGACACTAGCGCATCCATAGAACAATGGCTGCGAGGGTGATGACGGCGCGATAATTTCGGGCGGTCTTTTCGAAGCGGGTTGCGACGCGTCGGAACTGCTTGAGCTTTGAGAAGCAGCATTCGACGAGATGACGCTGGGCGTAGAGGTGCTTGTCGAGCGGATATTTGAGCGCGCGTGACGGGTTGTTGGGAATGACGGCGATCGCGCCTTTGGCAACAATGGCTTGGCGCAGATGATCGGCGTCATAGGCGGTGTCGGCCATGACGACCTCGGCGGATAAGCCTTCGATCAATGCGGCGGCTTGCGGTGCATCGCCCTTCTGACCTGCGGTAAGCGTGAACCGCACCGGACATCCCAAGCCTCGAACGGCCATATGTATCTTGGTGCTCAGGCCCCCGCGCGAGCGACCGATCGCTTGATCTTCAGACCCCCCTTTTTGGCGCCGGCGGCGTGCTGATGCGCCCGAACAATGGTGGAATCGACGATCAGATATTCGAAGTCCGGATCATCGGACATCGCCTCGAAGATCCGCCACCAAACACCCTTGATGCTCCATCGGCTGAAGCGCCGGAACACGCTGTTCCAATCGCCAAAGACCTCCGGGAGATCGCGCCAGGGAGACCCCGTACGCACGATCCACAGCACACCTTCCACGAACATCCGGTTGTCGCGCCCGGTGGAGCCCTTCTGATCGGGGCGCCCTATGATCAGCGGCGCCATCCGCTCCCACGCCGCGTCGCTCAATACCAAACGGTCCATCACTCCCAAGGCGGCCTCCCAAAAGCAGCCTTGAATCTGATTTGCTCCTAAAAGGGAATCCTTAGAGTCCACACCACCTAGAATGGGATGAGTTTATCTCGACCGAGCCGCGATTGCTTTCAAATCATGCTTTGCGGCCGTTGGCATCGATCGACAAGGCCTGGGCAATGAATTTGTGCGTCGGGGTCGGTACGCCGAGCTTCTCACCCATGCGCACCAAGGCGCCCGAGAAATAGTCGATCTCGAGCGGTTTGCCGGCTCGCCGGTCGAGCAGCATGGAGGTGATCATTTCGCGGGGATTGGCGTCGGCGGCCTTCATGATCGTCGCGAAGTCGGTGGGCTTGAACGGCACGCCGGCTGCGAGGCCGACGGCGATCACCTCGCGCACGGCATCCTCAAACAGGGCGCGGGTGCCGGGCGTTTCGCGCATCGGTCCGTAAGACGCATTCGTCAGCGTCATCATGCCCGAACTCGGTGCGAGTGATGCAAACTTCAGCCAGACATTGTAGCGGATCTCTGGTGTGAGCACTGCATCGAGGCCGGCCTCCTTGCACACCTGTTGGAAGGCCTCGAGGTGCGGATTCGCTCGTCCATCCGGCTCGCCGAATTCGATGCGGCCGGGTTGCGCCTTGTGCTCGATCACGCCAGGCCGCGCGATGTGGCTCGAGATGCGCACCACGCCCGGCACCACGTGCGCACGCGGCAGGTGCGCCCTGATGAGGTCCGGCCCCTCGATGCCGTTCTGCAGCGAGATGATCGTGGTGCCGTCCCGAACCGCGGCCTGCAACGCTTTCGCCGCGCGCTCGGTATCGCCGAGCTTGGTGGCAAAAAGCACCATCTCCGGCGGCTCAGCCTCGGCAGGATCGCTGACGGCCTTCACCGGCTTCACCGTGTGATTGCCGCTGATACCATTGATCTGCAGCCCATCCCGGCGCATTGCGTCGAGATGCGCTCCGCGCGCGACGAATGTGACGTCCTGCCCCGCGGCCGCCAAGCGCCCACCGTAGTAGCCGCCAATGCCGCCAGCACCCATGACCAGAATCTTCATGGTCTCACCTCGCCGAGCCGCGAACGGCAGAGAAGTGCCGATCGGCAACACTAGCACATTGGAACCGGCTGGATAACGGCGGACCGGATCGATTTTCGGTCGCGCTGGTCGATCCACCCCGGCGACATCCGAGTTGGGTTCGGCAAAAACTCAAGGTGAGCATAGTGTGTCCGGTTTCGGATGCATCGCGACCAAATTGCCGTCGGTCGGAGCCTCTTGAGCCTGACTGTCCTTGGTTGGTGTCTACGACGCTAGGCCGGAGACGAATCCAGCCCGGCTGCGCAACTCCGATGTGTCCGACGACGTCAGCAGCGCGATCAGGCGCTGCGCCTGCGGTGCAGCCGAGGCCTGCGTCGCGACGGCAGCACTATACATGGTCGCGAGCCCGCATCCCGGCGGCAACGTGCCCGATAGCACGACACCCTGCGTGCTGATGATCTCGGTCGATTGCGTGCAACCGATCGGCCGCCGGTCGCTCGACTCGGCCAGATGCCGCATGGCCGTCGCGCCGTTCGGATAGATTCTCAGCCGGCCGGCAACGACGTCGGCAATGTCGAGTTGCGCCAGCAACCTGGCGACATGAATTCCGGCGGTTGCCGCTTTGGTATCGGGCACGAAGATCGCGTCCGCATCGAGCAGCACCGCGCGCAGGCCGGCGGCGTCCTCAGCGCTCGCCGGCGGATCGCCGGCGCGGACGGCAAGCGCCGTTTCAACGCGGCCGATGTCGGTGATCGAACTGCGCAAGAGCAGCCCTTCGTCGGCGAGCTTCGCGATCAGCGCAGCGGTCAGGATGACGATGTCGGTCGGAACGCCGGCGCGCAATCTGTCGGTCATGGCGCCGACCGCGCCAAAATCACCGGCAATGCCGAGGCCGGTTTCGGCTTCGAATGCAGCCTCAAGGCTGCGCACCAGTCCCTGCGCCGCGCCGCCGCTCAGGATGTTCAACGTCTTCATTTGCACCTGTTCCGTCACCACGGTCTTGCTGCTACGTGTCTATTCGTTCTTGTCCAGCCTTCTGACGACGTCTGCCCACTTCAAGATATCGGCGCGCAGAAATTTGTCGAAGGCTTCCGGTGTCATGGTCATCGGCACCGCGCCCTGTTCGGCCCAGAGCTTCTCGACTTCCGGCCGTCTCACCGCTGCATTCACGGCCATGTTGAGTTTGTCGACGATCGGCTTCGGCGTACCAGCTGGTGCCATCAGGCCGAGCCAGATCGTTGCCTCATAACCGGAGACGCCTGCCTCGACGACTGTGGGAACGTTCGGCAACACCGCGGAACGGGTCTTGCCGGTTGTCGCAAGCGCGCGCACCTGGTTCTCGGCAACATTCGGGGCCATCGCCGGAACGGCGTCGATCATCATCGGGACCTGGCCGCCGATGACGCCGCTGCGGGCCTCGCCGCTGTTGCGGTAGGGCACATGCACGATGTTGATCCCGGCCATGGCTTTGAACAACTCGCCCGCCATGTGATACGGCGTCCCTTGACCCGACGAGGCGTAGTTCAGCTTTCCGGGCTCTGCCTTCGCAAGCGCGATGAATTCCTGCAACGTCCTGGCCGGCACGGCAGGGTGGACCACGATCACCAGATCCGACGTGTTCAGCGATGCGACCGGCATCAGGTCGCGCATCAGCTCATATTTGCGCTGAGGCACCAGCGATTCATTGGCGGTCTGGGTGTTCGACATCATCAGGAGGGTGTAGCCATCGGCCGGTGCCTTCGCGACCTCGAGCGTGCCGATCACGCCGCCGGCGCCGGTGCGGTTCTCCACCACGAAGGGCTGGCCGAGGTCTTGCTGCAAGATGCTGCCGATCTGGCGCGCCACGACGTCGGCCGGACCGCCGGGACCAAAGGGAACGATGATCCTGACCGGCCGCGCCGGGTAATCCTCGGCGTCCGCATGTCCGCCTGGCATCGACACGGTCAGCAATGCCGCGACACACATCAAGGCGTACCGAAAGCCCGCCATTGATCGTCTCCCCCAACTTTAGTCTTCTTTCTTGACCAGAAGTCTAGCTGCAACCTGAAGCATCTGTCGACGACAGACATCGTCTTCGCGCATCGGAATAAGGGCGGGAGGACGGTGTACTCAAACTTCGCCATCGCGTGCGGGGAATCAAATGAGGAAACATCCTGGGCTATCGCGCCGCGATCTGCTGAAGGGCACCAGTGCCGTGCTGGCTGGGACCGCCTTTTCAACGCGCGTGATCGCTGCCGCACCACCTGCGGAACCGGTAACGCCGACCTTGATCGAGGCGGCGAAGAAAGAGGGACAGGTCGTCTATTACACCTCGACCGATCTGCCTGTCGCCGAGAAACTGGCGAAGGCATTCGAGGCGAGGTACGCGGGGATCACCGTGCGTGTCGAGCGGACCGGCGCGGAGCGTGTGTTCCAGCGGGTCGGCCAGGAATATTCCAGCAACATTCACGCGGTCGACGTCGTCAATTCCTCCGACGCCGCGCATTTCATCGTATGGAAGCGCGATGGCATTCTGGCGCCCTATGTCCCGGAGGAGGTCGCGAAATACTATCCGGACGAGCATCGCGATGCGGATGGCCAATTCGCAAGCTTCCGGGTCTGGCTTTCGATCATTGCCTACAACACCAATCTCGTGAAGGCCGAGGAGGCGCCGAAGAGCTTTGCCGATCTGCTCGATCCGAAATGGAAGGGCAAGATCGTGAAGGGGCACCCCGGCTATAGCGGCACCATCATGACCGCGACCTATCAGATGCAGCGCGACCTCGGCTGGAGCTTCTTCGAGCAGCTCGCAAAGCAGAACATCATGCAGGTGCAGTCCTCGACCGATCCACCAAAGAAGCTCGATCTCGGCGAGCGCGCGGTGATGGCCGACGGCAACGAGTACAACATCTTTCAGCTGAAGGAGGCCGGCCGACCGGTCGAGCCGGTTTACGCCACCGAAGGGTCGCCGATCATTGTCGGCCCCAACGGGATCTTCAAGGACTGTCCGCATCCGAATGCGGCAAGGCTGTTTCAATCGTTCGCGCTCGGGCGCGAGGGACAGCAGCTCAACGTCGAGATCGGCGGCCTCAGGTCGGTCCACGCGCAGGCTCAAGAGAAAGCCGGGCGCAAGCCGTTGAAGGACATCAAGACGATGAAGGACGACCCCGCCGCGGTGGAGAGGGAAGGGGAATCGATCAAGGCGCACTACACCCGCATCTTCCGCGTTTGACGGACGCAGCGGGCCGGTAGCCGAGCATTTGGGCGTTTGCCGCATGGCTTATGCGCGGTTTTCGCCCGGATTGGGTCGATAATGCCCCTCGGCGGAGCGGATATTTGATGTTACCAATTCGGCCATGAACCAGCATGCCAAGGTCGATATCCGCCATTCCACCTGTCCGCACGACTGCCCCTCGGCTTGTGCGCTCGACGTCGAGGTGATCGAGGGACGCTCGATCGGCAGGGTGCGCGGCTCGAAACGACAGACCTATACGGCCGGCGTGGTCTGCGCCAAGGTCGCGCGCTACGCCGAGCGGATTCACCATGCTGAGCGGCTGATGGTTCCGCTGCGCCGGACCGGCCCGAAGGGCTCCGGCCAATTCGCGCGGATTTCCTGGGACGAGGCGCTGGACGAGATCGCAGCGCGTTTCGACGCCGCCGAGCGGGAGTTCGGCGCCGAGTCGGTCTGGCCCTATTACTACGCCGGCACCATGGGGCTCGTGATGCGCGACGGCCTCAACCGGCTGTCGCATGTGAAGAAGTATTCGCGCTTCTATGGCACGATCTGCTCGACCATCGCGCGCATCGGCTTCGCCGCGGGGACCGGCAAGATCGCCGGCGTCGATCCGCGCGAGATGGGCGTCTCCGACCTCGTCGTGATCTGGGGCACCAATCCGGTGAACACCCAGGTCAACGTGATGACGCACGCATCGCGCGCGCGCAAGGAGCGCGGCGCGAAGATTGCGGCGGTCGACGTTTACAACAACGAGACCATGAAGCAGGCCGACATCAAGATCCTGCTGCGGCCGGGGACCGATGGCGCCTTCGCCTGCGCCGTGATGCATGTGCTATTCCGCGAGGGATTTGCCGATCGCGACTATCTCGCTCGCTATACCGATTGCCCCGACGAGCTGGAAGCGCATCTGAAGACCCGCACGCCGGAATGGGCCTCGGCGATCTCGGGCGTGCCGGTCGAGGAGATCGAAGCATTCGCGCGGCTGGTCGGGACCACCAAGCGCTCGTTCTTCCGACTTGGCTACGGGTTCACCCGCAGCCGCAACGGCGCCGCGCAGATGCACGCCGCGCTGTGCATTCCCGCGGTGACCGGCGCCTGGCAGCATGAGGGCGGCGGCGCGTTCTTCAACAATGCCGGCATCTGGCGCTTCGACGAGTCGATCATTGAAGGCCACGACGCGATCGATCCCTCGACGCGCGTGCTCGACCAGTCGAAGATCGGCCGCATCCTGACCGGCGATGCCGAGGCGCTGAAGGGCGGTGGGCCGGTCAAGGCGATGCTGATCCAGAACACCAATCCGATGACGGTGGCGCCCGAGCAGGCGCTGGTGCGCCAGGGCTTTGCCCGCGAGGATCTGTTCGTCGCGGTGCACGAGCAGTTCATGACCGAGACGGCGCAGATGGCCGACATCGTGCTGCCGGCGACGATGTTCATGGAGCACGACGACCTCTATTACGGTGGCGGTCATCAGCATATCTCGGTCGGCCCGAAGCTGATCGATCCGCCCGGCGAATGCCGCTCCAATCACGAGGTGCTGCAGGGGCTCGGCCGCCGCCTCAACGCGGTGCATCCCGGTTTCGACATGACGCCGCGCCAGCTGATAGACGCAACTTTGAAGAAAAGCGGGCACGGCGATATCGAGACGCTGGAGGCCGACATTTGGCGCGACCTACAGCCGGATTTCCGCACCTCGCACTATCTCGACGGCTTCGCCCATGCCGACAAGAAGTTCCACTTCAAGGTCGATTGGGGTAAGGTCCCGGTCGGCGCGGGCGGGTTGATGGGCGCGTGGGACAAGATGCCTTCGCTGCCCGACCACTGGACCATCATCGAGGAGGCGGACGCGCAGCATCCGTTCCGGCTCGCGACGTCGCCCTCGCGCAGCTTCCTCAACACCAGTTTCAACGAGACGCCGTCGTCGCAGGCCCGCGAGGGCGCGCCGACCGTGATGATTCACCCCGATGATGCGGCCGCGCTGTCGATTGCCGACGGGGAGGCCGTGACGCTCGGCAACACCCGCGGCGAGACCACGCTCACCGCAAAACTGTTCGATGGCGTTCGCCGCGGCGTGCTGATCGCCGAGTCGATCCATCCGAACAAGTCCCACATCGGCGGCCGCGGCATCAACATGCTGACTGGGGCGGAGGCCGTCGCGCCGCTCGGCGGCGCCGCGTTCCACGACAACAAGGTCTGGATCAGGAAGGCGTCCGCCGCCGCTTAAATCCTGCTTGCAGTCGGCGCCGATCCTGCCGCAAATGTCGGCTGGCAACAGCGCACGGCTAAGAAAACAGGCAGGAAACATGACCGACAACAGCGTTCTTCTCGAGAAGCGCGGGCAGGCGTTCTGGATCACCATCAACCGCCCGGACAAGCGCAACGCGCTCAATGCCGGTGTGATCGCGGGCATCGCCAGGGGCTATCGCGAGGCGCATGACGACAAGGACGTGCGCGTCATCGTGCTGACGGGCGCGGGCGACAAGGCGTTCTGCGCCGGCGCCGATCTGCAGAACAGCGGCGCGGCGTTCTCGATGGATTTCTCGCGTCCCAATGTCGACTACGCCGACCTGTTGCGGCTGTCGCAGAACGCGACCAAGCCCGCGATCGCGCGGGTCGGCGGCGTCTGCATGGCCGGCGGCATGGGGCTATTGTGCATGACCGACATGGCG
This sequence comes from Bradyrhizobium sp. Pha-3, assembly GCF_042258615.1. Taxonomy (GTDB): domain Bacteria; phylum Pseudomonadota; class Alphaproteobacteria; order Rhizobiales; family Xanthobacteraceae; genus Bradyrhizobium. The sequence goes on from NZ_CP170152.1 coordinate 3,524,979, forward strand.
GTCGCCGCCGATGGCGTGATCTTCGGCTTGCCGGAGGTGAAGGTCGGCGTGTTTCCGATGCAGGTGCTGAGCCTGCTGCAATCGATCGCTCCCGCACGCCTGATCAACGAATGGGCGCTGACCGGCGAGCCGTTCGACGCCAAGACCGCACAGGCTGCGGGCCTGCTCAACTACGTCGTGCCGGCGGCCGAACTCGATGCCAAGGTCGATTGGCTGATCGGCCGCATCGTCGACAAGTCACCGACTGCGATCCGTCGCGGCAAATACGCCATGCGGGCGATCGCGTCGATGTCGTTCGACGAAAGCATCGCCTACACCGAAAGCCAGATCGCGTTGCTCGCGATGACCGAGGACGCCAAGGAAGGCCTCAAGGCGTTCGGCGAGAAGCGCAAGCCGACCTGGACCGGGCGCTGAGGCATCGCTGCGCCGCTTCGCCTCGCTGCATACGGCCGCTCAGGGTGACGGAATTGGCTTGCTCGGTGTCATCACCCGCGCATGCGGGTGATCCAGTATTCCAGAGACGGTTGTGCTTGAGCCGATAAGCCGCGGCGTACTGGGTCGCCCGGTCCATGTGCGCAATTGCGCACAGGCCGGGCGACGACAACAGTGGATGAGGACAAGCTTCACGTCCTCTCAGGCGCGCAGTATCAAAATATCGAAAACAACCCCATGCACAGTAACCGGGCGGCTGCCGGCGTTCGACACGGCAGCTTGACACGTCGGGCAAATCAGTGGCATTATTCTATTATACCGAAATTTCGCGAGCGCGCCTCGCACCCTCTCCCCGGGAGAACGGGTGAGGGAGCGCGATACCATCGCACGCTAGGTGGTGTGGACTCTAAGGATTCCCTTTTAGGAGCAAATCAGATTCAAGGCTGCTTTTGGGAGGCCGCCTTGGGAGTGATGGACCGTTTGGTATTGAGCGACGCGGCGTGGGAGCGGATGGCGCCGCTGATCATAGGGCGCCCCGATCAGAAGGGCTCCACCGGGCGCGACAACCGGATGTTCGTGGAAGGTGTGCTGTGGATCGTGCGTACGGGGTCTCCCTGGCGCGATCTCCCGGAGGTCTTTGGCGATTGGAACAGCGTGTTCCGGCGCTTCAGCCGATGGAGCATCAAGGGTGTTTGGTGGCGGATCTTCGAGGCGATGTCCGATGATCCGGACTTCGAATATCTGATCGTCGATTCCACCATTGTTCGGGCGCATCAGCACGCCGCCGGCGCCAAAAAGGGGGGTCTGAAGATCAAGCGATCGGTCGCTCGCGCGGGGGCCTGAGCACCAAGATACATATGGCCGTTCGAGGCTTGGGATGTCCGGTGCGGTTCACGCTTACCGCAGGTCAGAAGGGCGATGCACCGCAAGCCGCCGCATTGATCGAAGGCTTATCCGCCGAGGTCGTCATGGCCGACACCGCCTATGACGCCGATCATCTGCGCCAAGCCATTGTTGCCAAAGGCGCGATCGCCGTCATTCCCAACAACCCGTCACGCGCGCTCAAATATCCGCTCGACAAGCACCTCTACGCCCAGCGTCATCTCGTCGAATGCTGCTTCTCAAAGCTCAAGCAGTTCCGACGCGTCGCAACCCGCTTCGAAAAGACCGCCCGAAATTATCGCGCCGTCATCACCCTCGCAGCCATTGTTCTATGGATGCGCTAGTGTCCACACCACCTAGAGCCTATCCCGTTCCGATTGAATCGGAACGGGGCTTAGATTCTTGTTTTGACGCGTTTTCTTCACGCGAACCGGTATCCAATTCGCTCGAAAACGCTCTAACCCGCGTTGGCCTTCAGGCCGGCGGCTTCGATGCCGGCCACGGCGCAAATTTCGTCATTGTCCGAGGTGTCGCCGCTGACGCCGACGGCGCCGAGCAGGGTCGCGCCGTTCATGATCAGCACGCCGCCCGGGACCGGCACCAGCCGACCCTGCGCCAGCGTGTTCACGCTGTCGATGAAATAGGCCTGCTCCTGCGCGCGCTGATACAGCGCCCGCGATCCCATCCCGAGCGCCAGCGCGCCATAGGCCTTGCCGTGGGCGATCTCGGCCCGCATCAGGCTGGTGCCGTCCTGCGCGGCCGTCACCTTCACGGCGCCGCGGGCGTCGAGGATGGTCACCACCAGCGGCTTGAGCTTCTTCTCGACGCCCTTGGCGAGGGCGGCATCCAGAATCTTGCGGGCGATGTCGAGAGTGAGCTCAGCCATGGGCCTTTTCCTTTGTCGGCAATGATTGGTCGGATTTCGATGTCGCACGTTTCAGGCTCATCGCCAATACGCTGGCGACATGCAGCGGCGTGCGCCCGCTGCCGTCCTTGATCTGGTGCCGGCACGAGGTGCCGTCGGCCACGATCAGCGTGTCCTGATCCGCGCCGCGCACCGCCGGCAGCAGCGACAGCTCGGCCATCTCGATCGAGGCCTGATAGGTGTCCGCGCCATAGCCGAACGCGCCGGCCATGCCGCAGCAGCTCGACTCGATGGTCTTGACGTCGAGGCCGGGCACCAGACGCAGCACCTTCTCGACCGGCTTGAACGCGCCGAAGGACTTTTGGTGACAATGGCCGTGCACGACGGCCTTGCCGGCAACCTCGCCGAGCGGCAGGGCGAGGCGTCCGGCCTCGGCCTCGCGCACCAGGAATTCCTCGAACAGCAGCGCGTGCGCGCTGACGCTCTTCGCAGCCTCGTCCGAACGCAGCGACAGCAGCTCGTCGCGCAGGGTCAGCAGGCAGCTCGGCTCCAGCCCGATGATCGGCACGCCGCGCGCCGCGAACGGCGCGTAGGTCGCAACCAGCCGGTCGAGCTCGGCGCGGGCCTGCTCCACCAGTCCGGCCGACAGGAACGTGCGCCCGCAGCAGGGCGGACGGCCGCCATCCGGCGGTTTGGGCAGATGCACGCGATAGCCGCCGGCGACCAGGACTTCGACCGCGGCGTCGAGATTCTCCCGCTCATATCCGCGGTTGAACGTATCGGCGAACAGCACGACTTCGCGCCCCTCAGGCGGACCCAGCACCTCGGCGTCGGGCCGGAAGGTGTCGCGGCGAAACTCCGGCAACGCGCGCTTGGCGCTGATGCCGGCGATCTTCTCGAACAGCGTGCGCAGCAGCGGGCTGCGGTTGCGCCAGTTCGCGAGCGGCGCAAAGCGCGAGGCGAGATCGACATAGCGCGGCAGGTAGCCGACCAGCCGGTCGCGCAGCGACAGGCCGTGCGTCGCGGCGCGGGCGGCCAGCACCTCGATCTTCATCTTGGCCATGTCGACGCCGGTCGGGCATTCATGGCGGCATGCCTTGCAGGAGACGCAGAGTTTCAGCGTCTCCATCATCGCGTCCGAGGCGAGCGCGTCCGCACCCAACTGGCCCGAGATCGCCAGCCGCAGCGTATTGGCGCGGCCGCGGGTGACGTCCTTTTCATTGCGCGTCGCGCGATAGGACGGACACATCACGCCGCCTTCGAGCTTGCGGCAGGCGCCGTTGTTGTTGCACATCTCGACCGCGCCCTGGAAACCGCCGCCGGCGCCGGGATAGGCCGACCAGTCCAGCACTGTCTTCAATTCGCCGACCCGATAGTCCGGCGAATAGCGAAACAGCGAGCGGTCGTCCATCTTGGGCGGATCGACGATCTTGCCCGGGTTGAGCGTATTGGTCGGATCGAAGCGCTGCTTGACCTCGCGGAAATCGGCCACGATGCGCCCGCCGAACATCGTCTCGTGGAATTCCGAGCGCACCAGGCCGTCGCCGTGCTCGCCGGAATGCGAGCCCTTGTACTCGCGCACCATTGCGAAGGCTTCCTCGGCAATGGCGCGCATTGCCTTGACGTCCTTCTCGAGCTTGAGGTTGAGCACCGGGCGCACATGCAAGCAGCCTTCGGAGGCATGCGCGTACATCGTGCCGCGGGTGCCGTGCTTGGCAAACACCGCGTTGAGCCGTTCGGTGTAGTCGGCAAGATGCGGCAGTGGCACTGCGCAGTCCTCGACGAACGAGACCGGCTTGCCCTCCTGCTTCATCGACATCATGACGTTGAGCCCGGCCGCGCGGAAATCGGCGATGCCGGCTTGCAGCGCGGGCTCGACGATCTCGACCACGCCGCCCCATTTGCGCTGCGGCTTGTCCCAGCCGAAACCGAGGTCGCGCATCATCTCGCCGAGCTGCTTCAGGCGGACGAGGTTGTCGGCCTGGTCTTCCTCGGCGAACTCGACCACCAGGATGGCGTCCGGATCGCCGCGCACGGCCGCGGAAATGATCGGCTGGAACATCGCGATCTCGCGGCCGAGCGCGATCATGGTGCGATCGACCAGCTCGACGGCGATCGGCCGCAGCTTCACCAGGTGCTGGGCCGCATCCATCGCCTCGTAGAAGCTGCCGAAATGGCAGACGCCGAGCGCCTTGTTGCGGATGACAGGCCACAGCTTCAGCTCGACCTGCGTTGTGAAGGCGAGGGTGCCTTCCGAGCCGACCAACAGATGCGCCATGTTGTTCGGCGCGTTGCGCGGCACCAGCGCGTCGAGGTTATAGCCGCCGACCCGGCGCTGCACCTTGGGGAATTTGTCCGCGATCTCGGCCGCCTCGCGCTCGCCGAGGTCGAGCATGTCGCGGAACAGCCTCTCACCGCTGTCGGACGCATTGATCCGCGTCAGGTCACGCGGCACCTCGCCGAAATGCAGCAGCGTGCCGTCGGCGAGCGCCGCATCCATCGACAGCGTGTTGTCGCGCATGGTGCCATAGCGCAGCGAGCGGCCGCCGCAGGAATTGTTGCCGGCCATGCCGCCGATCGTGGCGCGCGACGCGGTCGAGACGTCGACCGGAAACCACAGCCCATGCTTCTTCAGCTGGCGGTTGAGATCGTCGAGCACGATGCCGGGCTCGACCACGCAAATGCGGTTCTCGACGTCGAGCGAGAGGATCCGGTTCAGGTGCTTGGAGAGGTCGACCACGATGCCGTCATTGACGGTCTGGCCGCATTGCGAGGTGCCGCCGCCGCGCGGGGTCACGATCTGCCCGGCGTCGCGGACGATCGCAAGCGTCCGCAGCGCCTCGTCGACGGTGCGGGGCACCACCACGCCGGACGGCATGATCTGGTAGAACGAGGCGTCGGTCGCGTAGCGGCCGCGGTTGAAGGCATCGAAAAAGACGTCGGCGGTCAGTTCGGACCGCAGGCGCTGTTCGAGCGATGAGGCGTTCTTCATCCCAGATCCGATGTGGTCCGCGGCGCAACCCATATTGCCCGGGAATTATTCATTCGATTGCGCCGAGAATTACATTATGAATTCAAAATGAGCAACTAGCTGCCTTGAGGCGTCGCCTGTTGGGCGCTGTCCGGTCCCTCGGCGAGGTGCTCGATCGCGGCGCTCCGCTTGTTGCGCAGATGGGCAAACAGGATGTCGCTGAGTTCGCTTGCCGAGCGGCGCCGCAGCGCGTCGAGGATCGCCTCGTGCTCGCGCATTGCCTCGGCCCAGCGTTGCCGCTTGCGGGCGAAGTTGGCGGAGTAGCGCACGCGGCGGATCCGGCCCGCGAAGTTGGCGTAGGTCGTCTTTAGCGTCTCGTTGCGCGCAGCCGCGACGATGCTCTCGTGGATCTGCTGGTTGGTCTGGAAATAGCCGTGCATGTCGCGGTGCAGATAGTGGCCGTACATCTCATAGTGCAGCCGCTCGATCGCGGCGATTTCCTCGTCCGTGATGTTCTCGCACGCCAACCGTCCGGCGAGGCTCTCGAGTCCTGCCATGACGTCGAACAGTTCCTCGAGGTCGCGCTGGCTGAGCTGGCGCACTCGCGCGCCGCGATTGGGCAACAGCTCGATCAGGCCCTCAGCGGCCAGCACCTTGAGCGCCTCGCGCAGCGGCGTCCTGGAGATGCCCAGCATTTCGCACAGCTGGCGTTCCGGAACGCGCCCGCCCTCGGGAATATTGCCTTCCACGACATAGTCGCGCAGCCGCAGCAGGATCTCGCCGTGAAGCGAGACCTCCTGGCGGTCGCTGCCGTTGCCGGCGGCGGGTTGGGTGATCGGAACCCCGGTCTCGGGAATCGCAGATTTCATATTCTGAACAATAATTTGACGACGCGGCCGCGTCGATCTCCACAATCGAATACCAAAATTGGATTGAAAATACAAAAAATGAATGCAAAATGGATGATCAAGAGATCGAAAACCGGCGATTGGGAGGTTCTCATGCATCAAGGACGCCATTTTCTGCAGATTCCGGGGCCGAGCCCCGTTCCGGATCGCATTCTTCGCGCGATGGACATGCCGGTCATCGACCATCGCAGCGCCGAGTTTGCCGAGCTTGGCCGCACCGTGCTCGAGGGAAGCGGCAAGATCTTCCAGACCGCAGGCCCGGTGGTGATCTTCCCGTCGTCGGGCACCGGCGCCTGGGAAGCTGCGATCGTCAACACGCTGTCGCCCGGCGACAAGGTCCTGATGGTCGAGACCGGCCACTTCGCCACGTTGTGGCGGCAGCTGGCCGGCCGTCTCGGCATCGAGGTCGATTTCATTGCCGGCGACTGGCGGCGCGGCGCCGACCCTGCGTTGATCGAAGCAAAGCTGGCCGCGGACACTGCGCACAGCATCAAGGCGGTGATGGTCGTCCACAACGAGACCTCGACCGGCGCGACCAGCCGGATCGCCGACATCCGCGCCGCCATCGACCGCACCGCGCATCCGGCGCTCCTGATGGTCGATACCATTTCCTCGCTCGGCTCGGTCGATTACCGGCACGACGAGTGGAAGGTCGATGTCAGCGTCAGCTGCTCGCAGAAGGGGTTCATGCTGCCGCCCGGGCTCGGCTTCAACGCCATTTCGGAAAAGGCCCGCGCCGCCTCCCGCACCAACAAGATGCCGCGCTCCTATTTCGATTGGGAGGAGATGCTGAAGCCGAACGCCAAGGGCTTCTTCCCTTATACGCCGGCGACGACCCTGCTCTACGGGCTGCGCGAGGCGATCGCGATGCTGCTGGAAGAGGGGCTCGACAACGTGTTCGCCCGCCATCGGCGGCTGGCCGCCGCGACGCGCGCCGCCGTCAATCAATGGGGGCTCGAGAATCTCTGCCAGGAGCCGTCGGAATTCTCGCCGGTGCTGACCGCGGTGTTGATGCCGCCCGGCCATGATGCCGACCAGTTCCGCAAGGCCGTGCTCGACAATTTCAACATGTCGCTCGGTGCCGGCCTTTCGAAGGTCGCCGGCAAGGTGTTTCGCATCGGCCATCTCGGCGAGTGCAACGAGCTGACCTTGCTCGGCGCGCTCACCGGCGTCGAGATGGGGCTGTCGGTCGCCGGCGTGCCGCACCGCTCGGGCGGCGTCGAGGCGGCGATGCGGCTGCTCGAGCAGCGCGATCAACGCAACGCGTCGTCGCACCTGAAGGTGGTCAGCACGTAGCGACACCAACAACTAAAAATCGCGGATCAGGGAGGGGAAGGGTATGAGGCTTCGGTTCAAGGCCACCCATGTCGTGTTGGCCATGCTCTGCGTGATGTATTTCATCACCTATGTCGACCGGGTGAACATCGGCACTGCGGCCAGCGAGATCCAGAAGGAGCTCGGTCTGTCCAACACCGAACTCGGCCTGGTGTTCTCGGCCTTCGCCTATCCGTACCTGCTGTTCCAGGTGATCGGCGGCTGGGTCGGCGATCGCTTCGGGCCACGCCAGACCTTGTTCTGGTGCGGCATGATCTGGGCTGCGGCGACCATCATGACCGGCTTCGTCCATGGTCTCGCCGCGCTGTTCATCGCGCGCTTCGCGCTGGGGTTCGGCGAAGGCGCGACGTTCCCGACCGCGACGCGCGCCATGCAGTACTGGACGCCCGCGAACCGCCGCGGCTTCGCGCAAGGCCTGACACACGCGTTCGCACGGCTCGGCAACGCGGTGACCCCGCCAGTGGTCGCGCTCCTGATCCTGTGGCTGACATGGCGCGGCGCCTTCGTCGCGCTCGGCATCGTCAGCCTGATCTGGGGTGTTGTGTGGGTCTGGTACTTCCGCAACGAGCCGGGCGACCATGGCTCCATCACCGCGGCCGAGCTTGCGACGTTGCCGCCGCGTCCGCAGGGCGAACGGCCGAAGGTGCCGTGGGGCCCGCTGTTGCAGCGGATGTGGCCGGTGACGCTGACCTATTTCTGCTACGGCTGGTGCCTGTGGCTCTACCTCAACTGGCTGCCGCTGTTCTTCAAGAACAACTACAGCCTCGATCTGAAGAACTCGGCGCTGTTCGCATCCGGCGTGTTCTTCGCAGGCGTCGTCGGCGACAGCGTCGGCGGCGTGATCTCCGACCGCATCCTCGAGCGCACGGGCAATGTCCGGCTGGCGCGGCTCAGCGTGACGATCGTGGGCTTCGCCGGCGCGCTGCTCTCGCTGATGCCGATCCTGTTCGTCCACGACATCACGGTGGTTGCGCTGTGCCTGTCGGCCGGCTTCTTCTGCGCCGAGCTCGTGATCGGCCCGATGTGGTCGATCCCGATGGACATCGCGGCGAAATATTCCGGCACCGCCGCGGGCATCATGAACAGCGGCTCGGCGTTCGCGGCAATCGTCTCGCCGCTGGTTGCCGGCTTCGTCATCGACGCCACCGGCAATTGGTACCTGCCGTTCCTGATGTCGATGGGGCTGCTGCTGCTCGGTGCTTTCTCGGCGTTTCTGATGCACCCCGAGCGCCCGTTCGAGGAGGCGAGCGAACTGGTGGCGACGGGGAAGGTGGTGGCCGCCGAATAGGAGGGAGGCCGATTAGCGGCCGCAACGGAAATGGGCTCCCTCGCCCCGTTCTTACGGGGAGAGGGTTGGGGTGAGGGGCTGTCTCCACAGATGCGGTGATAGTTGCGCTTGCGGAGGCTCCCCCTCACCCGGAACGCATCTTGCGATGCGTCATAGCCGAAGCTCTGCTTCGGCGTTCTTGAGAACGGCCGCCGAAGGCGGCCTATGCCTCTGCCCGCGCGCGGGGCGAGGTGAAGCAGAGCCAGTTGCTTGACGTGAGCTCATGCGGCCTTGGCGGAGCGCCGTCAGATATGCATGACGGCCCCCCGCCGGGCCGAGGACAAACCCGGCGAATAGTGATATGCGAGCGGCTTACCAAGACCAAGGCAAGACCGGGAAAGACGCTCATGACCGTGCATACTGGAAGGCATTTTCTGCAGATTCCGGGACCGACCAACGTGCCAGACCGGGTGCTGCGGGCGATGGACATGCCGACCATGGACCATCGCGGTGCCGAATTCGCCGAGATCGGCTTTGCCGTGCTTTCTGCGATGCAGCGTGTGTTCCGCACCAAGCAGCCCGTGATCATCTACCCCTCGTCGGGGACCGGCGCCTGGGAGGCCGCGATCGTCAACACGCTGCAGCCGGGCGACAAGGTCTTGATGTGCGAGACGGGGCAGTTCGCGGTGCTGTGGCACGGCATCGCCGACAAGTTCAAGCTCGACGTCGATTTCATTCCGGGCGACTGGCGCCATGGCGCCGACCTCGAGCAGATCGAGGCCAGGCTTGCCGCCGACAAGGCGCACAAGATCAAGGCCGTCTGCGTGGTCCATAACGAGACCTCGACCGCCTGCGTCACCTATCCGCGCGACGTCCGCAAGATTCTCGACACGCTGAAGCATCCGGCGCTCTTGATGGTCGACACGATCTCTGGCCTCGGCTCGCTGGAATATGAGCATGACGCCTGGGGCATCGACGTTTCGATCGCCGGCTCCCAGAAGGGGCTGATGCTGCCGCCCGGCCTCGGCTTCAACGCCGTGTCGGAGAAGGCGCTGGCGGTGGCCAAGGCCAATCCGGGGATGCGCTCCTATTGGGATTGGCAGGAGGTCATCAACATCAACAAGGCCGGCACCTGGCCGTATACGCCCGCCACCAACCTGCTGTTCGGCCTGAGGGAGGCCGTGAAGATGCTGGAGGAGGAGGGCCTCGAGAATGTGTTCGCCCGCCACAAGCGCCACAGCGAAGCGACGCGTGCCGCCATCAAGGTCTGGGGGCTGGAGACGCAGTGCCAGGAGCAGGGCGCGCATTCGCCGGCGCTGACCGCAGTACGCGTGCCTGACGGCCACGACGCCGACCACTTCCGCAAGGTCGTGCTGGAGAATTTCGACATGTCGCTCGGCACCGGCCTCAACAAGGTCAAGGGCAAGGTGTTCCGGATCGGCCATATCGGCCACTTCAACGATTTGATGCTGATGGGCACGCTGTCCGGCGTCGAGATGGGTCTTGATCTGGCCAAGGTGCCGCATCGCAGTGGCGGTGTGCTGGCGGCGATGGACGTTCTGAAGGGGCGTGACGCCGCGCAGGCATCGAAAGCCGTTGCTTGAGTAGGCTGGCCTGAAACCTTATCGCAAAGAACAGAAAGAGCGAGACATGAACGCGCCTGTCGCACCGACCGAAGACCTGATCTACTCCGTCGCGGACGGGATCGCGCGCATCACGTTCAACCGGCCGCAGGCCCGCAACGCGCTGACCTTTGCGATGTACGAGCAGATGGCGTCGATCTGCGAGAACATCAACCAGGATCACTCGATCAAGGCGTTGATCCTGACCGGTGCCGGCGACAAGGCGTTCGCCTCCGGCACCGACATCTCGCAGTTCCGCGCGTTCAAGACCGCGCAGGATGCGCTGGACTACGAGGCGCGGATCGATCGCGTGCTGGGAACGCTCGAACAGTGCCGCGTGCCTGTGATCGCGGCGATCGCCGGTGCGTGTACCGGTGGCGGCGCCGGTATCGCCGCATGCTGCGACATCCGCATCGGCACCGAGGCTACCCGGATCGGTTTCCCGATCGCGCGCACGCTCGGCAACTGCCTCTCGATGTCCAACATCTCGCGGCTGGTCTCGCTGATCGGTCCGGCGCGGACCAAGGATCTGATCTTCAAGGCGCGCCTCGTCGAAGCGCCCGAAGCACTGGCGCTCGGGCTGTTGAACGAGGTTGTCCCCGACGTGGAGACCTTGCAGCGTCGTGCCACCGAGACCGCGCAGCTCGTCGCCGGCCACGCGCCGATCACGCTCGAGGTGACCAAGGAAGCGGTGCGCCGCATCCGCCGCACGCTGTCGCGCGACGAAGGCGAAGACCTGATCCTGCGCGCCTATATGAGCGAGGATTTCCGCGAGGGCATGGACGCTTTCCTCAACAAGCGCACGCCGAACTTCAAGGGCAAGTAGCGGCTGCGAGGCGCGCCCGAGTGGCTGGTGTGCAAGGCTCGGGCAAGTCATGTCGCGAGAATACGAGCGTATGACTCGCAAGGCGCCCAACACACTCGATGTCGTCCTGGCGAAGGCCAGGACCCATTACCCCAAATATCAGTTGTTGCACGACGCCGGGGCCAAGATCGCGTTCATCAGCAACTGCGGTGGCTATGGGTCCTGGCTTTCGCCATGACGACGATCGAATTGATCTCCATTCGCAATGACATGGAGCCTCATTCCAAAGTCATAGGTCGTGCGTCAGTTCGGCGGCTTGAACTCACCTGCATTCTCGGCACAATGACACGAACCCGCCACCTCGACGGTTTTGCAAAGCCGAACAAATAGATAGGGAAGAACACGTGGGACAGATTGTGAAAACCACGGCAGCCTTCGCGGCCTTGCTGCTGAGCACGCCGGCCTTTGCCGGCTGGGAGCCGAGCAAGCCGGTCGAGATCGTGGTAGCGGCGGGCGCCGGTGGCGCTTCCGACCAGATGGCGCGCATGATGCAGGCGGCGATCCAGAAGAACAATCTGATGAAGCAGCCGATGGTGGTCTCGCTGAAGGGCGGCGCGTCGGGTGCGGAAGCGTTGATGTACATCAAGTCCAGCGAGGGCGATCCCAACAAGGTGCTGATCGCCTATTCGCTGATCTACATGCTGCCGCTGTCGGCCAAGATCCCGTTCAACTGGCGCGACCTCACGCCGGTGTCGGTGATCGCGCTCGACCAGTTCGTGTTGTGGGACAATGCGTCGGGCCCCAAGACCGTGAAGGACTTCATCGCGGCCGCGAAGGCTGCGAGCGCGCCGTTCAAGATGGGCGGCACGGGCTCCAAGCGCGAAGATCATGTGTTGACCGTCTTCATGGAGCAAAAGACCGGCGCAAAATTCTCCTATCTGCCCTACAAGTCCGGCGGCGAGGCCGCGACCCAGCTGGTCGGCGGCCATACCGAATCCAACGTCAACAACCCGAGCGAGAACCTCGAGGTCTGGCGCGCTGGACAGGTTCGCGCGCTCTGCGTGTTCGACAAGGAGCGCATCTCCTACACGACCAAGGTCACCGACACGCAATCCTGGAACGATATCCCGACCTGCAAGGAAGAGGGGCTGGACGTGCAGTATCTGATGCTGCGCGCGATGTTCCTGCCGGGCAAGGTCACGCAGGAGCAGCAGGCGTTCTATGTCGACCTGTTCCAGAAGGTGACGCAGACGGCGGAATACAAGGACTACATGGAGAAGCAGGCCTTGAAGCCGATCTTCCTCACCGGCAAGGACATGGTCGAGTTCCTCGAGGATGACGACAAGCAGAATGCCTCGCTCATGAACGCGGCGGGCTTTGTCGCGAAATAGCGGTCGCGGTTTGCTTACCTCCGGGCCGGAATTGGCTTGCAAGCGGCAGCGGCGCAGTGATTATTGCGCCGCAGTATGGCCGAACGTCCGGCGAGCCCGATCGGGCCGGGTCACCCCTCCGTCGCCGTTGCGGGACCGCAAGGAGCGATCATGACCAAAGCCGTTCTCGGTGTCATCGGCGGATCCGGCATCTACGATCTGCCGGGCCTGGAAAATGTCCGCGAGGAAACCATCGCAAGTCCCTGGGGCGAACCATCGGCGCCGTTGCGCCGTGGCGAGATGGCGGGACTGCCGATCGTGTTCCTGCCGCGACACGGCCCGGGACATGCGCTGTCGCCGTCCGACATCAATTATCGCGCCAATATCGACGTGCTGAAGCGGGCCGGGGTCACCGATCTCGTCGCGCTGTCCGCCTGCGGATCGTTCAAGGAGGAACTGCCGCCGGGCACATTCGTGCTGGTCGATCAGTTCGTCGATCGCACGCACAAGCGCGAGAGCTCGTTCTTCGGCAAGGGCTGCGTCGCGCATGTGTCGATGGCGCATCCGGTGTCGCCGCTGCTGGTCAAGCATCTCGCCGCCGCCGCCGAGGCCGAGCGCATCGCGTTCGCGCGCGGCGGCACCTATCTCTGCATGGAGGGGCCGCAATTCTCCTCGCTCGCCGAAAGCCTGACCTACAAGGCGCAGGGCTATTCGGTGATCGGCATGACCAACATGCCGGAAGCCAAGCTCGCCCGCGAGGCCGAGATCTGCTACGCCAGCGTGGCGATGGTCACCGATTTCGACTGCTGGCATCCGGCGCATGATGCCGTGACGGTGCAGGACATCATCCGCGTGCTGAATTCGAACGCCGAGAAGGCCAAGGCGCTGGTCGCGCGTCTGGCGCGGGATTTCCCGCGCGCGCACGAGCCGTGTCCGATCGGTTCGGATCGCGCGCTGGACACCGCGCTGATCACGGCGCCCACGGCGCGCGATCCGCAGCTGCTTGCCAAGCTCGATGCTGTCGCTGGAAGGGTCTTACGCGCATGAAAGTCGACGGACGGCATTTTCGTAGCATCTGGCTCGAGCCCGACGGCTGGTCCGTCGGCGCGATCGATCAACGCCGGTTGCCGCATGAGTTCATCATTGCAAAGATCACGAGCGCGGACGAGGCCGGCGAGGCCATCAGCTCGATGCTGGTGCGCGGCGCGCCGCTGATCGGCGCCACCGCAGCCTATGGCATGGCGCTCGCGATGCGCGCCGATTCTTCCGATGCGGCGGTCGACCGCGCCGGCAAGATGTTGGCTGCGACCCGGCCGACCGCGATCAATCTGAAGTGGGCGATCGACCAGATGCAGCGCGCGCTCGCGCCGCTCGCTGCGTCGGCCCGGGCGGAAGTGGCCTATGCCCGCGCTCGCGAAATTGCCGATGAGGATGTCGAGATCAACAGCGAGATCGGCCGCCACGGGCTCGGCCTGATCGAAAGAATCGCTGCTACGAAGAAGCCGGGCGAGCCGGTCAACGTCCTGACGCATTGCAATGCCGGCTGGCTTGCAACCGTCGATTGGGGAACGGCGACGTCACCGATCTACCAGGCGCATGATCGCGGCATTGTGGTCCATGTCTGGGTCGACGAGACGCGGCCGCGCAATCAGGGCGCTTCGCTCACCGCCTGGGAGCTCGGTCACCACGGCGTGCCGCACACCGTGATCCCCGACAACACCGGCGGCCATCTGATGCAGCATCGCATGGTCGACCTTGCGATCGTCGGGACCGATCGCGTCGCCGCCAATGGCGACGTCTGCAACAAGATCGGGACCTATCTGAAAGCGCTCGCGGCTCACGACAACGGCGTGCCGTTCTATGTCGCTCTGCCGTCGCCGACCATCGACTTTAGTATCGATGACGGCATCAGGCAGATTCCGATCGAGCAGCGCGCGGCCAGCGAGGTGACGCATCTCACCGGGCGCACCGCGGATGGACGAATCGAGACCGTGCGCGTGGTTCCGGACGGCTCTTCCGTCGCCAATTTCGGCTTCGACGTCACGCCGGCGAGGCTGGTGACGGGATTGATCACCGAGCGCGGCGTGCTCGGCGCTGACCGTGCTGCACTTGCGAGCGCATTTCCCGAACGTTCCGGGCGTTAGCTGAAGGCTGCATTGACGGTGATTGGTTCAGCACGCTATCCCAATCGTTGCCCTCGCAACCCAGACCGTCCAGTCCATGTCCAATACCGAACTTGAGATCGTCGTCGACGATCCGACCGCGCCTGAAGAGAATTCGCCTGCCGTCGTCAGCACCGGCGCCGTCGATGTCATCGTCTCGCTGCTGCTGCTTGCGCTCGCCTTGGTGCTCGGCTGGGACAATTGGCGCACCGGTGCGTCGTGGGACTCGACCGGGCCGCAGCCGGGCTATTTTCCGTTCTATCTCTCGGTGATTCTCGGCGCCGCCAGCCTCTATGGCCTGGGCGCCGCCTTCGCCTCGCGTCGGGAAGCCGTCGAGACCTTCGTCACCCGGGCCCAGTTTCGCCGGGTGATGGCGGTGTTCGTGCCGACCTTCCTGTTCTGCCTCGCCACCCAATATCTCGGCCTCTATGTCGCGAGCTTTCTCCTGATCGCGGGCTTCATGCGCCTCGTCGGCAAGATCGCGCTGTGGAAGTCGCTGCTCACCGCCTTCGTCTTCACCGCCGCGATGTTCGTGACCTTCGACATCGCATTCGACGTCATCATGCCGAAGGGGCCGCTCGAAGCGGCCTTCGGCTACTGAGCGATCGACAGGATTTCGAGACATGGAAGCTTTCGGTCTCCTGCTGCATGGCTTTGCCGTCCTTTTGACGTGGAAGACGCTGCTGTTGATGATGGTCGGGCTGGTGCTCGGCATCTTCGTCGGCGTGCTGCCCGGACTTGGCGGCCCCAACGGTGTTGCGATCCTGCTGCCGCTGACCTTCACGATGGATCCGACATCCGCCATCGTGATGCTGTCGTGCATCTACTGGGGCGCGCTGTTCGGCGGCGCCATCACCTCGATCCTGTTCAACATCCCCGGCGAAGCCTGGTCGGTCGCGACCACCTTCGACGGCTATCCGATGGCTCAGCAGGGCAGGGCGGCCGAAGCGCTGACCGCAGCGTTCACCTCGTCCTTCATCGGCTCGCTGGTCGCGGTGTTGCTGATCACCTTCCTGGCGCCGATGATCTCGTCGTTCGCGCTGAAGTTCGGACCGCCGGAATTCTTCGCCGTCTATCTCCTGACCTTCTGCTCGTTCGTCGGCCTCGGCCGCGAGGCCAAGCACAAGACCGTGATCTCGATGTCGCTCGGGCTGCTGCTCGCGGGCGTCGGCATGGATACGGTGTCCGGGCAGCTGCGCATGACGTTCGGTTCAGCCGAGCTGCTGCGCGGCATCAACTTTCTCGTCGCTGTGATCGGCCTGTTCGGCATCAGCGAGATCCTGCTGACAATGGAGGAGCGCCTGGCGCTGCGCGGCCACGCCGCCAGTATCAGCCTGCGCGTCGTGCTCTCGGTGTGGAAGGACCTGCCGAAATACTGGGTGACGCTGCTGCGCTCGTCGGTGATCGGCTGCTGGCTCGGAATCACGCCGGGTGGCGCGATCGCGGCGTCCTTCATGGGCTACAACCTTGCGAAGCGTTTCGCCAAGGATCAGGAAAGCTTCGGCAAGGGCCGCATCGAGGGCGTGTTCGCGCCGGAGACCGCCGCCCACGCGTCGGGCACCGCGGCCTTGTTGCCGATGCTCGCGCTCGGCATCCCCGGTTCGGGGACCGCGGCGATCCTGCTTGGCGGCCTGATGGTGTGGGGCCTCAACCCCGGTCCGCTGCTGTTCGTCGAGCACAAGGATTTCGTCTGGGGCCTGATCGCCTCGATGTATCTCGGCAACGTCGTCGGCCTGGTGCTGGTGCTGACGACCGTGCCGATCTTCGCCTCGATCCTGCGCGTGCCGTTCGCGGCTGTCGCGCCGATGATCGTGGTGTCCTGCGCGATCGGCGCCTATGCGATCCAGAATGCGATGTTCGATATCTGGCTGATGCTGGGCTTCGGTGTCGTCGGCTATGTCTTCAAGAAGATCGGGATCCCGCTTGCGCCGTTCACGCTCGCTCTGGTGCTCGGCAGCCGCGCCGAGGACGCGTTCCGCCTTTCGATGATCGGCTCCGGCGGCGACATGAAGGTGTTCTGGTCGAACGGCCTCGTCGGCACGATCACGACCCTGGCGATCGTGCTGCTGTTCTGGCCGGTGATCGATCGGGTCTTTGCCGGCGTCGGGCGTCTGCTGCGGCCGGCAAAGGCGTGAAGCCTCATAGCGTTTTCAAGCGAAGTGGATACCGGTTCGCGTGACGAAAACGCGTCAAGACTAGACGACTTTGCGCTGGCGCAGCTCGGCGATCTCGTCCTTGCCGAAGCCGAATTCGGCCAGCACTTCCTCGGTCTGCTCGCCGAATTCCGGCGGGCGCGCCGCCATCTTGCTCGGCGTGCGCGACAGCGTCAGGGGCTGGCTGACCAGCTGGATGTGCCGGTTCTCGTCATTCGGCACGTGCTGGGCCATGCCGAGATGCTTGACCTGGGCATCCTCGAACATCTGGTCGATCGAGTAGATCGGCCCGCATGGCACGCCGGCGGCGTTCAGCTCCTGCACCCAGGTCTCGGTGGATTTCTTCTCGGTCAGCGCGTTGATTCGGGCATTCAGCGCGTCGCGGTTCTTCGAACGCGCCGGTGCGGTCGCGTAGTCGGGGTCGGTGACCAGATCGGGTGCGCCGATCGCCTGGGCACAGCGCTCCCAGATCCGCCCGCCCGTCGTGGCGATGTTGATGTAGCCGTCGGAGGTCTTGAACACGCCGGTCGGGATCGAGGTCGGATGGTTGTTGCCTGCCTGCTTGGCGACTTCCTTTTCCATCAGCCAGCGCGCCGCCTGGAAATCCAGCATGAAGATCTGCGCCTGCAGCAGCGAGGTCTGCACCCATTGGCCTTCGCCGGACACGTCGCGCTCAAGGAGTGCGGTCAGGATGCCGATCGCGCAGAACAGCCCTGCGGTGAGGTCGGCGACGGGAATGCCGACCCGCATCGGGCCGCCGCCGGGCGCGCCGGTCACCGACATCAGGCCGCCCATGCCCTGCGCGATCTGATCGAAGCCCGGCCGCTTGTGATACGGGCCGTCCTGGCCGAATCCGGAGATGCTGCCATAGACGATCCGCGGATTGATCTTGCGCACGCTCTCATAGTCGATGCCGAGCTTGCCCTTCACGTCGGGCCGGAAGTTCTCGACGATGACGTCGGCCTGCTCGGCCAGCCGCTTGAACACTTCGAGCCCCTTGGGGTCTTTCAGGTTCAAGGTCATGGCACGCTTGTTGCGGTGCAGGTTCTGGAAGTCCGACCCGCCGCGGGGGCCGCCCGGCTGCTCGCCGCCGCCGTCCTCCAGCAGCGCATCGATCTTGATGACGTTGGCACCCCAGTCGGCGAGCTGACGCACGCAGGTCGGCCCCGACCGGACCCGGGTCAAATCCAGCACGGTGAACCGGGACAGGGCTTGGGATGCGCGGGGAAAGGGCATTGAGACACCTCTTGTTTGGCGGGCCGCTCTGGGGCTACTGCCTATCTGCCTTAGACAATTTGGCTGACCTTTCCAACTGTTACCCCGACAACAAACCGGACTGGAAACAAACAGGCATGGTTCCGTGCAGATCGGCCTCCGCCTCGGCTGTCATTCAGGTTTCCCCACACCTGCTTACAGGCCCCTCCCATCCGCCAACCCTCGACAATCACTGCGCCGGCTGCTAGCCCGTCGCCATCCGAATGAGTTTTTGCCCTTATGGAAGAGGCACTTGAGGCGCATCAAGGCGATGGACCGAAAGCGGGCATGGCGGTGAAAAAGGGTCCATCCCATCTGCTCGGTAATTCGGCATGGAACGCGACGGCGTTCGCGGTCGCGGTGCTGCTCAACCTCGCGATTCTCCCGTTCGTGATCTTCCGGCTCGGCCTTGCCGCGTTCGGGGTTGCGGGCCTGGTGACTGCCTGCGTCGCGCCTGCGCTGATGTTCAGCAATGCGCTTGGCCTCTCGACGGCGCGCGAACTCGCGCACCGGCTGGAACTGTCCGATCGCGGCGCGGCACGGCGTTTCTTCGCGACCGCCCTTGCGCTTGCCATCGCCGTGGGGAGCCTGATCGCGGCCTTGCTCATCCTTGCCGGACCGCCGCTCGCACGATTGGGATTTCACCTGGGTGGTACGGCCGCCGACGACCTCGGGCTTGCCTTTGCGTTGGCAGGTGCCGGCTGGCTGTTCCAGTGCCTGTTCGCGGTCTTCCTCTCGCTGTTCACGGCGCGCCAGGATTATCGGCGGATCGCGTCGATCAGCATCACGGGCACCGTGGTGACGACGATGTCGATGCTGCTGTTCATCCCGTACGCGCCGCATGCCTCGACCTTTCTCGGTTGTCAGGCCTTGGGCTTCGCGACGAATCTCGTAATGGCCTTCGCTTGGTCGCGGCATGCAATCAGCGACTGGCTGGCACGGCCCGCGCTCGATCGCGGCGCGCTGCGTGCACTGGTCAAGCTGGGCGGCTGGCAGGTCGCGGCGCAAAGCGGTGCGCTGTTCGCCGGACAGGCAGACCGCTATCTGCTCGGGGCGCTGCTGCAGCCGCAATTCGTCGGCTTCTACAGCGTCGCGCAGCGCCTCGAGGAGGCGGTCTATATCGGCGTGTTGAAGATCGGCGAGATCCTGTTCCCGTTCTTCAGCACGCTGCAGAAGGAGGATGACGATCGCAAGGTCGACCTGCTGCTGCGCTCCTCCTGGATTCTCAACGTGCTTGCCGCGAGCGCGCTTGGCGGCCTGATCCCGGTGGCAGGCGCGCTGCTGTATCGATGGACCGGTGCCGAGGTCGCCGCCGAGGCGCAGCTGGTGCTGGTGGTGCTTGCGATCAGCGGAATATTGGGCTCGAGCGCCAACGTGTTCGCGTTCTATCTGCTGTCGCAGGGACGCTCCAGCTTCAACGCGTTGATCTCGCTCGTCACCGGCATCTTCACGCTGGCGACCAGCGCCATCGCGTTGCCGTATTTCGGCTGGCAGGCGGCCGGCTGGAGCTCCTGCGTCGGGATGATTGCCCAGATGGTCGTCACGGTGCTGCTGCTGCGGCGAACCTTCAGGCTCTCAGCCATGTGGTCACGAATGGTGCATTTCGTCTTGATGCCGCTCGGCACGGGAATCGCCGTTGCGCTGGTGCTGCGCGCGCAGCTTGGCCACGTGTCGTTCGACCATGCGCCGTCATGGTGGTATGTGGTGTCGCTCTACGGCGTGTCGGCGGCGGCGATCTTTGTCGCCGCCGTCGCCGTGTCGCAGCTTGGTCCCTATCGCGCCATCTGCTGGCGGGATCTCCGCGTCATCATTGCCCGCTTCTTGCCCTTCAAGGCCGCCTAGACATGTGTGGTATCGCAGGCATCGTCAATCTGCGCGGCGGCCCCGTGGACCCGGCCGACATCTCGCGGCTCACCAGCCTGATCGCGCATCGCGGTCCGTTCGGCGAGGGCACCTGGTTCAACGCGAAGCGAAACGTCGCCTTCGGCCATCGCCGGCTCGCCATCATCGATCCCGGCGAGGGCGGCTATCAGCCGATGGTGTCGGGCGATGGCCGCCATGTGATCGTGTACAACGGCGAGATCTACAACTTCCTCGAATTGCGCCGTGAGCTCGAGGCGAAGGGCGCGGTCTTCCGCAGCCAGTCCGACACCGAAGTGATCCTTGCCGCCTGGCAGGCGTGGGGCGAGGACATGCTGCTGCGCTTCAACGGCATGTGGGCGCTGGCGATCTACGATACCATCACGGATGATCTGTTCCTCGCGCGTGACCGGTTCGGCATCAAGCCAATGCTGTACGCGCTGTCAGGCGAGCGGTTCGTGTTCGCGTCCGAGCAGCGGGCGCTGGCGCGGAGCGGGCTGGTCGAGACGTCGCTCGATATCGACGTGGCGCGGCGGCTGTTGCTTGATCCGTTCGGCATCGAAGGCAGCGAGCGGACCCTGTTTTCGCAACTTCGCCGCCTGCAGGGCGGGCACTGCATGTGGTTGCGTCAGGGGCGGGTGCAGGTGCGCCGCTGGTGGCGGACCGTGGATCATCTGCCTGATATCCCGGAGACCGAGGCCGAGCGTGTCGAGCGGTTTCGCGACCTGTTTCAGGATTCCGTCGCCCTGCGGATGCGGAGCGACGTTCCGATCGGGACCTGCCTGTCCGGCGGCTTCGATTCGTCCGCAGTGATCTGTGCGATGGCAACCCATGAAAAGGCCGGCATGGGACCGCGCGACTCTACCGCCTGGCGGCACGCTTTTGTCGCGACCTTTCCCGGCGCAAGCAATGACGAGCGGCCAATGGCGGAGGAAGCGGCGGCGTGGGCCGATGTGGCGCCGAGCTTTCTCGAGATCGGGCGCTCCGATGCGCTCACCGACCTTGATCGGATCCTTGACGACAACGACGATGTCTATATCGGGCTGCCGAGCGCGCCGTGGCTGATCTATCGCGAACTCCGGCGCCACAACGTCACCGTGTCGCTTGATGGCCACGGAGCGGACGAATTGATGGGCGCCTACCGGCAGGAGGGGCAGTCGACCGCATTCAGGATCCGGAACGCCGCCGCCGCGCTCACGTCACGATCACAGCTGGCGCAACGCGGCATCGACTTCCTGCGGGCGCAGATGATCAGGCGCCAGGGGCACTATTTCCTGCGGGGAGGCCTGACGGCGATGCCTGCAGCGCTGCCGCTGGTCGCCGAGGATGACGAGTTACCGAACGCGTGGGGCGCGCTGAACCGGCGTCTCTATCGCATGTTCCATTCGACTACGCTTCCCACCATTCTGCGCAATTTCGACCGGCTCTCGATGGCGCACGGGATCGAGGTGCGCATGCCGTTCATGGACTGGCGGCTGGTGACCTATACGATGGCGCTGCCGGAAACGAGCAAATCGGCCGACGGCATGACCAAGGTGGTCGCGCGTCGGGCGATGGCGAACCTGATGCCCGAAAGCATCCGCACCGCGCGCCGCAAGGTCGGCTTCAACTCGCCGATGCCGGAATGGCTGAACGGGCCATTGGCGGGCTGGACCAATGAGCTGCTCAATCGCAATGTCCCGGCGTTTGCCGAGTTCGTCGACGAAGCGCCGCTTCGAAAGGCGGTCGGCCACTTGACGGCATCGCAGAGCTGGGATTGGGAGTCCGTCGGCCGGATCTGGCCATACCTGAACATGAAATGGATGTTGGCAAGGTCCGTATAACCAATGCGTCTGTTCCAGAATAGCGGTCTCTATCCGTCTTATCTGCCGCGGCTGAATCGGCTTGCGGCAAAAGCGTCAACCTTTGCGGCGCGTCGCGACGTGTTCCTGCACGATCGCTTCGGCGCGGCGCATTTCCTCGAGCCCGTGCTCGACGGTGCGCCTGAAGCCTTCTTCACCAATGGCGACGACGAGGTGCTGCAACGCCAGTGGGCGCGTGAGCAGGGTATGAAGGGGACGCCGACGCTCGAAGCCATTCTGCTTGCGCAGATCGAGCATCACAGGACCGATGTGTTCTACAATCTCGATCCGGTCCGCTATCCGAGCGTGTTCATCGCCAAGCTTCCCGGCTGCGTGAAGAAGACATTGTGCTGGCGCGCGGCGCCCTCCGGCAATGCCGACCTGACCGCCTATGGCGCGGTGCTTGGCAACTTCCCCTCGATCCTCGAGGCGTGGCGCAGCAAAGGCTGCCGGGCGGAGCTGTTCTTCCCCGCGATCGATCCAGTCATGGAGCAGTACGGTCACGGCGAACGGCCCATCGATGTGGCGTTTGTCGGTGGATATTCCCGGCATCACAGTGCGCGAGGCAGGACGCTCGAACAGGTCGCGGCTCTGGCTGGCGAACGCAAGATCGTGTTCTGCCTCGATGCGTCGCGGCTGACACGGCTTGCCGAAAGCGCGGTCGGCCGGTTGCTGCCGTTGCAAAAGCACCGGAGGCCCGACGTCATCGCGCGAATAGCCCGGCTGCCGCTGTTCGGCAGGGACCTCTACGAGCTGTTCGGATCCGCCAAGATCGTGCTCAACGGCGCAATCGACATGGCCGGCAACGACCGCGGCAACATGCGCTGCTTCGAGGCGATGGGCTGCGGGTCGCTGCTCGTGTCGGATTCCGGCAACTATCCGGAGGCGATGCAGGACGGCGTCACGATGCGCACCTACGACGCTCCTGAAAGGGCAGCCGAGGCGATTTCGAGCAGCCTGGAGGATTGGCCGCAATGGGCCGCCATCGCCGCGTCCGGCAGGAAGCGCGTGCAGCAGACCTACAGCAAGGCCTCGCAATGGGCCCAGTTTATCGATCTCGTCGCGCGGATTGAGCCGTGCTAGAGCGTTTTTCGAGCGAAATGGATGCCGGTTCGCGCAAGGAAATCGCGTCAAAACACGAGTCTGGAGCCCCGTTCCGATTCCATCAGAACGGAAAAGGCTCTAGACGGTGCACAGTGCCGGCCAGTGGGCGGGCGATCGGGCCGAGATGATGTCTGCAAGTGACTTGATCCATCGACTGAAATGGGTGGCCGACGGGCTCGCCGTGCCGCTGTTCAGGTTGCGGCCGCGGCCGTTCGGGCCGGGCTATCAGACGGTCAAGCGCGACACCATCACCGCGGCGATTGACGCGGGCCTGCTTCAGGCAGGCAAGGAGCTTCCACCGGGTTACGGCGTCGCCATGGACGAGCGCGTGGTGGAATATCCCTGGGTCTATGGCCGATTGAACAATGTCGGCAAGATGCTGGACGCTGGATCGACCTTCAACCATGACTTCCTGCTGCAGCGTCCGCCGTTGCGCGGCGCGGATCTCACGATCATGACGCTGGCACCGGAGCGGCGGTGCTATTGGCATGACGGCTACTCCTATGTGTTCGGCGATCTCCGGAAGACGATGTTCGGCGATCGGGTCTTCGACACCGTCGCCAGCATTTCGACGATCGAGCACATCGGCCTCGACAATCAGATGCTGTACACGGGCGATCCGCGTGACGCCGAGACCGATCGAGACGGCTTTGTTCCGGCGGTGCAGGAGTTCAAGCGCATTCTCAAGCCCGGCGGCACCTGCCTGATCTCAGTGCCGTTCGGCAGACGCGAGAATCTCGGTTGGTATCAGGTGTTCGATCTTGCCATGATCGAGCGGATCATCGAGGCATTCGGCGCGGTGGCTCATCATGTCGACTATTTCGGCTATTCACGACAAGGCTGGTCGCGCCAGAGCGCCGAGGCGCTCGCCGACGCTACTGTTTTCGACATCCACACCGGCAAGGGGCAGGGCAACGACCTTGCGGCGTCGTCGCGCGCCGTCGCGTGCCTGCAGTTGACGGCATGAATCTCGATTATCTGATCCAGCGCCTGCTCGGTCGCGCGACGTGCCGCTTGCAGCCGGACGCGGCGCTCGGCCGCCATGCCAGGATCAGAAACATCCGCGGCGATTCCGACAAGATCGTCGTCGGCCGCAATAGCCGCATCCTGGGCGAGCTCCTGACCTTTGCGCATGGTGGGGCGATCAAAATCGGCGAGTGGTGCTACGTCGGTGAGGGAACCCGGATCTGGTCGGCGGCCTCGATCGAGATCGGCAACCGCGTTCTGATCTCGCATTCGGCGAACGTTTTCGACAATCTCACGCATCCGCTGCGGGCGACGGAGCGGCACCGGCAGGTCCAGCAGATTTTCACGCGCGGACATCCGAACGATATCTCGCTTGACGAGAGCCCGGTGAAGATCTGCGATGACGCCTGGGTCGGCGCGGGCGCAATGGTTTTGCGCGGGGTGACGGTTGGGCAGGGCGCCATCGTTGCGGCCGGCGCGGTCGTGACGAAGGATGTCGCGCCGTTTACGATCGTGGCGGGCAATCCGGCCGTGCTGGTAAGGGAGCTTGGCCCCGATGAACGGTGAGCGCCAGTTTACCAGCTGGGAGGACGCGGTGGTCTGGCTGCGCAATCAGCCGGAGCAGCGCCAGCTTGTGCTCGACGCGTTCTATGACGACCCGCTGGTTGGTGCTGCTGAACGCTATTTCCGGAGCTCCGAGTGGCAAGCGGTCGCCACGCTGCTCGCCGGCCGGTCAGGTACCGCGCTCGACGTTGGAGCCGGTCGCGGCATCGCGAGCTATGCGCTCGCCCGAACCGGCTTTGCCGTCACGGCGCTCGAACCGGACCCCAGCGCGATCGTGGGAGGGGCGGCGATCCGCGGCCTGGCTCAACAGACGCAATTGCCGATCCAGGTGGTCGAAGAGTTTTCCGAGCGGCTGCCGTTCGCCGATGCGACGTTCGATCTCGTCTTCGCCCGCGCTGTGCTGCACCATACGCGCGATCTCGAGGGGGCGTGCCGGGAGATGTTTCGCGTGCTGCGGCCCGGTGGCATGCTGATCGCGGCGCGCGAGCATGTCATCAGCAGGGAGGCGGACCTTCCGCAGTTCCTTGCGCAGCATCCGCTGCATCACCTTTACGGCGGCGAGCATGCCTTCCTGCTCGATCGTTACACCGGCGCGCTCACCAACGCAGGGTTTTCCGCCGTCGACACGCTGGCGCCGCTGCGAAGCCCGATCAACCTGTTTCCCTATACGCCGGAGACCCTGAAAGCCGCGATCGTGACCAAATTGTCGCAAAAGATTCCGGTTGCTCCGCTATGGCGAACCGCGCTTGCCTCACCCCGGCTGTTCGGCTCGCTGCTGTCGATGGCCGAACGTTTCGACAATCGACCGGGCCGGCTCTATTCCTTTGTCTGTCACAAGGCCTGAGCGATGATCGTCTGGGTTACAGGCGCGAATGGGTTCATCGGCCGCCATCTGGCGCATGCGTTGGCGGGGGCAGGCCATGCGGTGCATGGCGTCGGACACGGCGCGCTTGACGCAACGGAAGCCCGGCGGCTCGGTTTGCAGAGCTGGATCAACGGGGAGATCGATGCGGCCAATCTCAACGCGCTTGCGGTTGCGCACGGGCTGCCGACGCGCGTCTTCCATCTGGCCGGCGGATCGTCCGTCGGCGTCTCGATCGAACGGCCGTTCGAGGATTTTTCGCGGACTGTCGCAAGCACCGCGCGGCTGCTCGAATGGCTGCGCGGATCCGCGCCGGACTGCGCGGTGATCGCTGCGTCGAGTGCGGCTGTTTATGGCGCCGACCATTTCGGCCCGATCGCTGAAGGCGCGATCGTAACTCCGATGTCGCCGTATGGGCAGCATAAGCTGATGATGGAGCAATTGTGCGCGAGTTACGCGCGGTCATTCGGGCTGCGTTGCACGGTCGTGCGGCTGTTCTCTGTCTATGGGCCCAACCTGCGCAAACAATTGCTTTGGGATATCTGCTCGCGGCTCAACGCCAAGGAGCAGGTGCTCACGCTCGGCGGGACCGGCAACGAGATACGTGACTGGACCGACGTTCGCGACGTCGCGAGGCTGCTTGCAAGCGTCGCGGAAACGTCGTCGTCACAAGAGGCCTTCCGGGTCATCAATGGTGGTTCGGGCCGGGGGACCAGCGTTGCCGACATCGCCGGCGGTCTCATCGGACAGTGGGGCAGCAAGACGGTTGTGCGGCACTCGGGTGTAAGCCGCCCCGGTGATCCCATGAGCCTGTTGGGGGATGCTGCGATGCTGCGCCAGATCGGCTTCGATTGGCGCATTCCGCTCGATCAGGGCCTCGCCGATTACGTGGCCTGGTTCAAGGGGCAGGCTTCGTGACGTCCCGCCCATTGCGGTTCGCGTTCAATCACATTTCGCGACGGATTTGGGCCGGCGGCTACAATTATCAGCGCAATCTGTTCGCGGCGCTCGATCGGTTTTTGCCCGGCGAGTTCGCCCCGGTCGTCTTTGCCGGGACGCGGGCCGACGAGAACGAACTCGCCGAGCTTGGTGCGATACCGGGCGTCGAGATCATCCGATCGGAGGCGTTCGACGGGCAGCCAGGTCTCGCTGCGGCACTCGCGATTGGTCTGGACCGCGGAGCCGCGGCGGCGTTTCGCTCCGCACACGTCGATGTTGTTGTTGAATCCGCGCGCTTCTTCGGTTGGCGGCTGGCGATCCCTGCCGTGGCGTGGATTCCGGATCTGCAGCACCATTCTCTGCCTCAGCTGTTTCCGAGGACGGCACGCTGGCGCCGCGAGATTGGCTTTCGCGTTCAACTCGCGTCAAAGCGGACCATCATGCTGAGCAGCGAGAGCGCCTTCCGGGATTTCAGGGCTTGCTACCCACACGCCAGCAACCGGGTCAGCGTCGTTCGCTTCGCGACCCAGCCGCCGGCGGCGTTCCTGAACATCGACCCATCGGAAGTAATCGCGGCGTACAATCTGCCGACGAACTACTTCTATCTGCCCAATCAGTTCTATCGCCACAAGAACCATCAGCTCGTCGTCGACGCTTTGGCGATCCTGAGGCGTCGTGGGGTCGAGGTCGTTGTCTGTGCGTCCGGCAGCACGGAAGATCGGCGCGAGCCGGGATACTATGATCGGGTCAACTCCGAGATCCGGAAGCGCGGCCTCGATACGCATTTTCGTCACCTCGGCGTGATCCCGTTGCCGCATGTCTACGCGCTGCTGCGGGCTTCGACAGCCCTGCTCAACCCGTCCCGCTTCGAGGGCTGGAGCACGACGGTCGAGGAGGCGAAGTCGTTCGGCGTTCCGATGATCCTGTCGGACATCGACGTGCACCGGGAGCAGACCGCCGGCGCTGCCCGCTATTTCGGCGTCGATGATCCGGTCGCGCTGGCGGATCATCTGATGCAAGCCTCACAGGAGGCTCGCGGGCTCGTGGTTAGAAATGTCGTCCCGCATCAGGATGACAACGTCCGGGCGTTTGCGGCAAGCTTTTCAAGAACCGTGTGGCAGGCCGTTCGTCAGAATGCCGGTGAGCCCGCCGCAAATTAGAAGAAGGCTGAGCGGCACTGGGCAAGATCTCCACAGCGGGAGAACCCGAGGTGGAGATCCCTGATCCGTAGCCGGTGCAGGCCGGGCGGGATAGCTCAGGCTGAGCCTCTGATCACACCGTCTCGTTCGGGATCAGTTCGAAGCTGCTATCGGGGCTTTGATAGGCATCCAGCATCGCCTTGGCGATTGACTTCGGGTTGTGCCATCGTTCGACATAAAATCGGGACGCTTGGCCGCGCATGGACCACTCGGAACGGCGATCAAGAACCGCGGCAATGCTCTCTGCAAGGTCTCCGGGGTTGAGCCGGTAGACGGGCAGCTCGCGCTTGATGGCGTCCGGAACGAACATCATATCTTCTTCCCGGATGTAGCACGCGGCCGGCTTTCCCATCGCCATCATCTCGACCGCGAAGCCCCCGTACCAGCCTGCCAGAACCTGGTCGATTGCGAGGTCTGCCGACCGATAAATCTCCAGCGCCTGCTCGTGACTCGTCTTTTCGACAAGGATGAGGTCGAAATCGTACCGCGATCGCAATTGTTCGAGGGCGTTCAGGATCATCGGTGTACCCTTGATCCGTCCGGCGGTCGGGGCATGAACGATCTTTGGCCGCCCCTGTTCGGAAGGCGGCGCAACGTCGAACTTCTCGATCTCGACGTTTGAATATGGGAGGAACTGGCCGTTCGGTACGATGTGTCCGAGTTCCGGATTCAGATAGAAGACCCGATCGAACAGCGGCAGAACCTTTTCGATCAGAAAGTGCCGCCGATGGTCGAGAGCGTCCGTGCATCTTTGATACAGCTCGCAGTGTTGCGGGGCGCACATCGTCCATTCGTTTCGCTTGTTTCCCTCGTTCGCCAGCCGGACATCACAACCTTGCAGGGTCATGAACAGCTTCTTGTTGAACAGGCGGGCGGCGTGCAGGTCTGCGGTCGCCAGTCTGTTGATGATATCCGTCAGCAGCGATGGCCGGGAGAGCACTGATCCCGGCGCGGAGAGGGGAAAACCCGGCGACAGAAAGGTCTGTCCGAAATAGTAGTGAAGAACATCGTAGTGCCACTGGTTCCTCAGACCGAACGCCGCGCTGCGAATGGCCGTCTCAACGAATCCGGCGGTCTTTGCCGACAGCATCCGGTCTGCCGGGTATCCGAGCCATGTGTCGTTTCGAACGACGACCTCACTGGATGCTCCCAGCTGCCGTTCGGCGCGGGACAGCACCCAGGGCTGGTTTCCGACATTGACTGGTCCGTGCAGGATTTTCATGTGCGTGTATTCAGGTTCGCACAGGGCTACGAGGCATGATCGTCTCCCGCGAACTCGCTGACCCGCCTCGTCAGGCGTGCCCGCAGATCCTCGGGAAGAGCGGCAGTTTCGCAATAGAGCCTTCCGAGCCTCGCTGCGATCGCTTGCAAGCTGTAATGTGCTTCGACATAGCGGCGCCCCGCCTGGCCGATCTCGTTCAGGTCGAGCTCACCCCTCAAGCATCGCTTCAGCACATCATAGATTTCATCAGGACGCGTGTTGATGATCGGGCAGGTTGCCGGATCGATCATCATGCGGTCGTTGCGCAGGAAGCACAGAACGGGTTTGGCCATCGCCATCGCCTCCAGGGCCGTATAGCCGTGGAAGCCGGCGACGAATTGATCCGCGACAACGTGCGAGGCGCCAAAGAGCTCGATGACTTTCTTGTTGGGAACGCCCTGCACCGAAACCAGCTCGATCTTCTCTCCCTCCTTGACCAGCCGATCGATCGCCTCGATCAGAAGCCTGGTTCCCTTGAAGTGTCCGTGGTTCGGCGCATGCGCCACTTTCAGCACGTCGCCGGCCTTGTAGACCGGCGGCCTTGCGGCGAGCTTGCTTGCGTCAATCGGCCAGTAGTGCATGTCCCGGCAGCCGGGCACATACGTCACCATGTCCCCCATCGCGATCTGCGCGGTTGCACGGCCCTTGAGGCGGTTGATCGACGAGGCGTGCATCTCCGTCGTGCAGACACAGAACTTGCCCGGGGACGGGCATTCTTCGCACAGGTTCGGGTGACCGAGTGCGAGCGTTGGTTCCCGTGCTCGGACGTCGGCACCGTAGGCGTAGGTATACAATCGCTTTCCCGACTGGAACAGGAGGTCGAGTTCCTCGGGGTTGATGCCATAGCGTCCATCGCTCAGCATCAGGCCGCGGTCATAGAAGTAGTTGAAGATATCGTAGCGCAGCAGGGCCCACGCCAGAACCATGCGACGAAACAGGCCGAGACCTCTTCGGCTGCGCAGCAGCCGAAGGAAGCCCTCGAACAGGATGAGGTTGATGTCGAATGATCTCGTCACGTAGTACGTGTTGAACACCAGCGACGAGGAGCGAAATCCCAACATTCGATCGCAGCGTGCGAGAAGCGGCAAGGTGAGGATCGGGGTGGCGGCCCACAACGTGCGCACCTTTCCCTTCGCAAGACGCTTCTCGGTGGCGCGCCGCGCCGCGCGAACAAGCGCGCGCGTGACGAATTCCGCGGCGGCAGATTGGGCCGGCCGGGGATCCGCAACGTCGTCGGCGGGAAGCGGTGCTTCCGTCAGGGACGTCGGTCCGATGGGTTCGATCTTGTTCACTCAGGGATCCGATGGATGCCAACTCAACATCAGCCAGCAGCTTCTAGCACAGGTTTGGTCCGAAGCGGCCATGCGATCCAGGCCCGGAGAGGCGGTGCAGAGTTGGCGGCCGGCCATCGCTATCTCAGGTTTCACCAGCGTATGAAAACAGCTTCGATCGGTCCGGGAACGTTGACGCTCAGTAGATGATCAGGCTAAGACAGCGGCGGTTTGTTCCAAATGCGCGCATATTCTGACGCGGCGGTTATACCGAGCTCCGCCATCGAATCAATCTGGATAGGCATTTCGTGTGCGGCATATTTGGCCTCATAGATAAGACCGGGCCCGTCGATGCCCGCCAAGTGGACCAGATGACCGATCTCGTTGCTCACCGTGGTCCGGATGGGCGTGGGGTGAGGGTCAACGGGAACGTCGGGATCGGACACCGGCGACTGGCGATCATCGATCTGACCGAAGATGGCGCACAGCCGATGCGCGACAGACGGCTCCCGATCTGGATCACCTACAACGGCGAGATCTACAATTACGTCGAGCTCCGCACGGAGCTCGAGGCTCTCGGATACACTTTTCATACGGCCTCGGATACCGAGGTCCTGCTCACAGCCTATGTTTGCTGGGGTGCAGCGTGCCTCGATCGTTTCAACGGCATGTGGTCGTTTGCGATTCACGACGAGCGCGACAACACGCTGTTCTGCGCCCGCGACAGGTTTGGCGTGAAGCCGTTCTACTACGTCAATACGGCGAGGCAGTTCGCGTTCGGCTCGGAGATCCGCCAGCTTCTTCCGCTGATCGAGCGCCCGATCGCGGATGACGATCTGATCAACGATTTCCTCGTTTGCGGCATGACCGACCATACCAGCCGGACCTTCTTCAAGGGCGTCGAGAAACTGCCGCCCGGGCATCGGATGCGCGTCGATGTGTCGACGGGGCAGGTCGAAATCGAGCGCTACTATTCACTTGCGCCTGGGTTGGCCGTGTCTGATGAAGGCCGCGCGGCGAAATCGTTGCGGGAGCTGCTCGATGACGCGACGCGTCTGCGGCTGCGTTCGGATGTTCGGGTCGGAACCTGCCTGTCGGGTGGGCTGGACAGTTCGAGTGTCGCGACGCTGGCGGCGCGGCGCTATGCGCCAGGCTCGAGCGAGCGCTTCTTTGCCATCACTGCCGTGAGCGAGCAGGCGTCCAACAATGAGGAGGCGTACGCGGCGGAGGTTGCAGAACGAGCGGAGCTGAACTGGCTGCGCACCAAGCCGACCTATCAGGACTTTGCATCGACGGCGGAGACCTTGCTCGACGTCCAGGAGGAGCCGTTCGCAGGCCCCTCGATCATGATGCAGTATGCGGTGATGAAGGCTGCGCGAACGAACGGCGTCATCGTGCTGCTCGACGGTCAGGGCGGTGACGAAACATTGTTGGGGTACCATCGCTACTATGCGGCCTGGTTGCTCGACCACCTTCGCAGCGGTGGCGTCCGTGGATTTCTGTCCGCCTTCGGCGCCGCCACGCGGGCAGGGATTTCGCGCCGGCGGTTGCTGATGTATTTGTTCGGTGCCGGTTCGGCAGGGCTGCGCGCTGCCTATTACCGGCTGCGCTACACTTTCCTCAAAAATCCCGACTTGCCCGAACCGCTTCGCCGCTTTGCGTCGAAGACGAGGGATGCGCAGGGCATGCAGGTGCTGGAGATTACCGAGACCAATTTGCCGATGCTGCTGCGTTTCGAGGACAAGAACTCCATGCGGTTCGGCATCGAAACGCGACTTCCATTCCTCGACTATCGCTTCGTCGAGTTTGCTTTGGCCCTTCCCACAGGCATCAAGCTGAACAAGGGATGGGCAAAATGGCCGCTTCGCGCCGCGATGAGCGATCTGCTGCCGGCCAGCATCACCTGGCGGAGGGACAAGATCGGTTTTGCTGCCCCGGACCGGATCTGGCTCACGCGACATTCCGCCGCGATGTATGACAAGGTGATCGCAAGCGAGCTCCTGGCCCGCTATGTCGACATGCCGAAGCTCAAGAGGAAATTTCACCGGCTCGATCTTGGAATGCGCTGGCGTCTCTATTGCGTTGCGCTCTGGGGAGAGCGCTTTCGGGTCGAAGCGCCATGAGGCCTGATGGTTCCTGGATGTCATCGTCGCAGTCGACGAGCGCCGGCTTGTCGGCCGCTGCTTTGCGGGCGGTCCGATGAACATCTGGCTGCTGCATCCGTTCGCGGGCGGGCCGGGCCTCGGCCGTCACTGGCGTCCGTTTTGGCTCGCAGATGCCTGGAGCAAGATGGGGCATCGGGTCGTGGTGGTCAGTGCCGGCTTCCATCACCTGCACAGGGAGCCGCGCGCGCCGGGGCCGCAGCGGATCGACGGCGTCGACTTCTGGTTCCTCGATACCCCGCGCTATGATGGCGGCAATCTGGGGCGGCTTCGCAACAATCTGAGCTTTGCGCCGGCCTTTCGTTCGGCGACATCCGCGATCGCCGCCCAATTCGGCGAGCCGGATCTGATGATCGCGTCCAGCCCGCATCTGTTCTTCATTTCGGCGGCGCGTCAGATCGCGCAGCGCTTCGGTGCGAGGTTCTGGCTGGAGGTTCGCGACCTCTGGCCGGAAAGCATCGTGGCGCTTGGAATGACCCCGACCTGGCACCCCCTCGTGAGGCTGCTCGGTTGGAAGGAGCGGTCCGCCTATCGCGCCGCGGATCGCGTGATCTGTCTTTTGGCCGGTGCAGAAGCCCATATGCGGGCGCGCGGCTTGAGCGCCGGCAAGTTCATTTGGATTCCCAATGGCGTGTCCGATGGCGAGATCCAGAGCGCACTGACGATCGAAACTCTCGGTCATCCGTTGATCGACCGCATCAATCAGCTGAAGCAGCAGGGCAGGCGGGTTGTCCTCTATGCCGGCGGCATGGGGCCGCCAAACGCAGTGGAGGTCGTTCTCGACGCCGCCGCTGTCCTCGGCGGCACAAGCCCCGAGATCAGTTTCGTTCTGATCGGTTCAGGCACCTCGCTCGCCGCACTGAAGCAGCGGGCGGCAGGGCTTGCCAACGTGGAGTTTCACGACGAAGTCGATCGGTCGATCGTGCATGGCATGCTGCACGCGTCCGATTGCGCGGTCGTCGCCTTCCACAAGAACGCGCTCTACCACCACGGCATCAGCCCCAACAAGCTGTTCGACTACTGCCTCTTCGCGCCGCGCAGCGTCATTGCCTGCGAAGCGCGGGCGCTCGCCGGGCTCGAGGATTTGGTGACTGCGCGATGCGCGCCGGACGACGCCAGCGTACTCGCCGCGTCCCTGCGCGCGGCGCTGGACGGTCCGGCGCGTTCGCGGGTCGAACGCGTCGCAATCGCGCAGCGCTACAGCTATTCCACGCTAGCCGCGCGGTACCTGGCCGAAGCCGGGGATCCGGCCTAGGTGTGGCTATGACGACACATGGGCTATAGCTAAACTAGTTTGATATCAATGACTTAGCATGTTCATCGTGTGAACGAATTCGCTTGACGTTCATCCGGTGAACGCGCTATCAGCCACCCCAGTGGGGATAGGCGTGATGGCGGGCATTCTACCGACAGATGAGAATGACAGCGACCGGCTGGTGCTCGGTCTGCTCACCTCGCTTGAAGCCGATGGTGCGCAGTCGCAGCGGCGGATCGCAGCCGATCTCGGCGTCGCGCTCGGCCTGGTCAACGCCTACCTGAAGCGGGCGATCAAGAAGGGCTTCGTCAAGGTCGGGCAGGCGCCGGCACGGCGCTATGCCTATTACCTCACGCCGCAGGGCTTCTCCGAGAAATCGCGACTGACCGTCCAATTCCTGACGGACTCGTTTTCGCTCTTCCGCAAGGCGAAGGAGGAGTATGGCAGGCTGTTTGAGCGCGCTCAGGCGCTCGGCTTCAGGCGGGTGGTGCTCGCCGGGCAGTCCGACCTCTGCGAAATCGCGATCCTGTGCGCGGTCGATGGGCCGATTTCCGTCATTGCGATCGTCGATCCCGATGCAACCGCGACCCGGTTCATTGGCGTCAAGGTCGTTTCCTCCTACGCGTTGGTGGACGAGCCGTTCGATGCGGTCGTTGTGACGCATCTGACGGCGGCGCGCAGCGTATTCGAGCAGGCACTCAGCAATTTCGGGGCGGAGAAAGTCCTTGCGCCGGATCTGCTGGGCTTGCGTCCAAAGCAGTCGCTGGGAGCGTGATGGCCATGGAGCACGGTTCACGCTGGTACGTCGTCCAGACGCAAGTCAATGCCGAAGCAAAGGCGGCCGCCAACCTCGAGCGGCAGGGATTTTCTGTCTATTGCCCCCGTTACCTGAAGCGCCGCAGCCATGCCAGGAAGGTCGAGACTGTGCCGCGTCCGTTGTTTCCGCGCTATCTCTTTGTCGGGATCGATCTCGCGTCGCAGCGCTGGCGTGCCATTCAATCGACGCTCGGCGTGTCACACCTCGTGTGCGTCGGGGATCGGCCCGCGGTGGTGGAAGACCGCGTCATCGATGCCTTGAAAGGGCGCGAGGACGAAGCCGGCTTCATCACGCTGGCGCGCCGGCCGGCGTTCTCGCCGGGGGATAAAGTGCGAATTGTCGAAGGTGCGTTCGTCGACAGTCTTGCGCTCGTTGAAGACGCCAGCGATCAGCATCGCGTTGCGGTTCTCTTGAACCTGTTGGGCCGCAAGGTCCGTGTTCTTGTCGGGACGGACCTGATCGCTGCGGCGTAACTGCGTCTGCCCTCGGGCAGGCGTGATGGACATGTTTGGCTTGGGTGTGATGTTCGATTCACCCCGAGTGCGGTAGCTTGCCTGAAGCAGGCAGAAACGGTTGAGAGAGGGGCCCATGACGACTTACGCATTGATCGGCGCTGCCGGCTACATCGCGCCGCGGCACATGCGGGCGATGGCCGAGACTGGCGGCAATCTGGCCGTGGCGTACGATCCCAACGATTCCGTCGGCATCATGGACAGTCACTTTCCGGATGCCGAGTTCTTCACCCAGTTCGAGCTGTTCGATCGTCACGTCGACCAGTTGCGCAGAGGCGGCCGAAAGATCGACTACATGTCGATCTGCTCGCCGAACTATCTGCACGACGCGCATTGCCGGTTTGCGCTGCGCTCCGGAGTGGATGCCATCTGCGAAAAGCCGCTGGTCCTCAATCCCGGCGACATCGACGAGCTGGCGGCCATCGAGCAAGACACCGGTCGCCGCATCTCGACCATTCTGCAGTTGCGGCTGCATCCGGCGATCATCGCCCTGCGCGATCGCTTCGCGAACTCGAACAAGCGCCACAAGGTCGAGCTGACCTACATCACCTCGCGCGGGCGCTGGTATCACACCTCCTGGAAGGGGGCGGACGGCAAGTCGGGTGGTGTTGCGACCAATATCGGGGTGCACTTCTTCGACATGCTGAGCTTCGTGTTCGGCCCCGCCAGCCGCAACGAGGCGCACCTGCGCGAGGCGGAGAGGGCGGCCGGCTCGCTGGAGTGCGAGCGCGCGGATGTCAGCTGGTTTCTGTCCTTGGACCGCAACGACCTGCCCGACAGCGTGAAAGGCAAGAAGACGACCTATCGCTCGATCACCGTCGACGGCGAGGAGGTCGAATTCTCGGAAGGGTTCACTGATCTGCATACGCGGAGCTATGAGGAGATCGTCGCCGGCCGCGGCTTCAGACTCGATGAAGTCCGCCCCTCGATCGATATCGTCTCCACGTTCCGCCATGCGCCGATCGTCAGAAGCAACGGCGTTCACGCCTTTGCCCAGAAGGCGATGCACAAATGAGCGAGATGCGCGAGGATCCGCGCTTTCCAGGCGTCCTGATCCATCAATCGAGCTACGTTGACGATGGCGCGGTGCTCGGGCGCGGCACCAAGATCTGGCACTTCTGCCATATTCTGCCGCGTACGGTGATCGGCGAGGACTGCTCGATCGGCCAGAACGTGATGATCGGTCCGAACGTTACGATCGGAAACGGCTGCAAGATCCAGAACAACGTTTCGATCTATGATGGCGTCGAACTCGGCGATGACGTGTTCTGCGGCCCGAGCTGCGTCTTCACGAACGTGAACAATCCGCGCGCCGGCGTGTCGCGGAAGGACGAGTTTCGCAAGACGCCGATCGGGCGCGGCGCCAGCATTGGCGCCAATGCGACCATCATCTGCGGACATTCGCTGGGCGAGTACTGCTTCATCGGAGCCGGTGCTGTTGTCACGAAGAATGTCGCCGCATTTTCGTTGATGGCAGGCAATCCGGCCCGCCGAATTGGTTGGATGAGTAGAGCAGGCGAGCGGCTGGGCAGCGATCTGGTCTGCCCGCGCACTCACCGTCGTTATGAGCTTCGCAATGAAGCGCTGGTTGAAATCGAGGGTTGAAGAAAATGGACATTCGCGGAAAGAAGGTTGTCGTTATCGGGGGCGCCGGGCTGATCGGGTCGCATGCGGTTGATCAGCTGACGCAGACTGACGTCGGCGAGATCGTCATTTACGACAACTTCGTGCGCGGCACGCATGAGAACCTTGCCGGCGCGCTGCGCGACCCTCGCGTCAAGATTTTCGAGGCCGGCGGCGATATCACACAGGTCGACATCCTCGATGCGGCCCTGAAGGGAGCCGACGGGGTGTTTCAGTTCGCTGCGCTCTGGCTGCTGCAGTGTCACGAATTCCCGCGAACGGCTTTTGACGTCAACGTCAACGGAATGTTCAACGTCCTGGACGGGTGCGTGCGCAACGGTGTCAAGCGGCTGGTTTGGTCGTCGTCGGCCTCCGTCTACGGCGATGCCGTCGAGGAGCCGATGACGGAAGACCATCCGTTCAACAACAAGAACTTCTATGGTGCGACCAAGATCTGTGGCGAGGCGATGGCCCGTGCCTACCACTTCCGCTACGGCCTCGACTATGTCGGTCTCCGGTACATGAACGTGTACGGACCGCGTCAGGATTACCGGGGAGCCTATATCGCCGTGATCATGAAGATGCTCGACGCGATCGACAAGGGAGAGGGACCGACGATCCTGGGGGATGGCTCGGAGGCGTTCGATTTCGTCGCGGTGGAAGATTGCGCGCGCGCCAATCTGTGCGCCATGGGCGCGAGCGCGACGGATCGCTTCTACAATGTCGGCACAGGACACCGGACCTCGCTGAAGCAGATCGCCGAAAAGCTCCTGAACCTCACCGGCTCCAATCAACCGATCAACTATGCGCCGCGGAGCCAGGCCACGCTTGTGCGCAACCGGATCGGATCGCCGAAGCGGGCGCAGGAGGAGATCGGCTTCACCGCCGCGATCGACCTGGACGAAGGACTGCGGCGGCTGATCGACTGGCGCAGAAGCCATATCGATCAGGTCGATCAGCGTCGTGCCAAGGCTCAGATCTGAAGGCTCAGATCTGAGCTCGCACCCGACATCATTGAATAGATCGGCCAGAATCACATGTGCGGCATAGCCGGAATTCTGCACCGCGACGGGCGGCCCGCTTCAATCACCACGTTGACGGCAATGACCGATATCATTGCCCATCGCGGGCCGGACGGCGAAGGCCACTACTGCAACGGTCCCGTTGGGCTCGGTCATCGTCGGCTGTCGATCATTGATTTGACCGACGCCGCGCGGCAGCCGATGGAGATGCGCGACGGCCGATTCGTGCTGACCTACAATGGGGAGATCTACAACTTCAAGGAATTGAAGGTCGAGCTTTCGGCCAGGGGCCACGTCTTCAACTCCTCCGGCGACAGCGAGGTGTTGCTGCACGCCTTCGCCGAGTGGGGCCTCGGTGCGCTTCTCAAGTTCAACGGCATGTTCGCTTTTGCGATCTGGGACAACAAGGAGCGGAAGCTCACCTTGGCCCGGGATCGCTTCGGCGTGAAGCCGCTCTACTATGCCGAACTTGGGCAGACCTTCGTGTTCGCCTCCGAACATAAGGCTTTTCGGGCATTCTCGGAGTACAAGGCGCGCGTCGACATCAGGGGTCTGTCGGAGTATCTCAGCTTTCAGAACTTCTTCGCCGAGCGGACGTTGTTTGCCGGCGTGAAGTTGTTGCCGGCCGGCTGCTATCTGCAGATTTCGCAGGACAGCAGGGCCGTCGAGCCGGTGCAGTACTGGGATTTTCATTTCGAGGAGCCCGAGTACGCCGTCGATGAGAATGAGGCGACCGACGAACTCGATCGCCTGTTCAGGCAGGCGGTCAACCGCCAGCTCGTGAGCGACGTCGAGGTCGGGTGCTATCTTTCCGGCGGTATGGACTCCGGCTCCATTACCGCGCTGGCATCGAGCCAGCTGCCGTTCATGCGGACGTTTACGGTCGGCTTCGATCTCAACTCGGCCTCGGGCGTCGAACTCGGATACGACGAACGGACGAAGGCCGAGCATATGTCGTATTTGTTCAAGACCGAGCACTACGAGATGGTTTTGAAGGCCGGCGACATGGAGCGTGCGCTGCCTCAGCTTGCATGGCATCTGGAGGAGCCGCGCGTCGGCCAGTCCTATCCGAATTTCTATGCAGCAAAGCTCGCATCCAAATTTGGCAAGGTGGTCCTGACAGGGACCGGGGGAGACGAGCTGTTCGGCGGATACCCCTGGCGTTACTACCGCGCCGTCGTGAACGACGACTTCGATCATTATATCGAGAAGTACTTCGGATTCTGGCAGCGCATGGTTCCGAGCGGAACGATGCCGAAGCTGCTGGGACCGGTATGGGATGAGGCCAGGCAGACCGCGCCGATCGATATCTTCAGGGGCGTGTTCAAGGAGCACGCCTCGGAGCTGCGGCGGCCCGAGGACTACGTCAATCACTCGCTCTACTTCGAGGCCAAGACGTTCCTGAACGGGCTGCTTGTCGTCGAGGACAAGCTGGCCATGGCGCATGGACTCGAGAGCAGAGTGCCGTTTCTCGACAACGATCTCGTCGATTTCGCAATGAAGCTTCCCGCCAAGATGAAGCTCGGCAATCTGACCGAGGTCGTTCGCCTCAACGAAAACGAGCCCGGAGGCAAGGCGCAGCGCTATTACGAGCGCACGAAGGACGGCAAGTTGATTTTGCGGAAGATGATGAGCCGGCATATCCCCGACGAAGTGGCGGAGCGCGAGAAGCAGGGCTTCTCTGCGCCGGATGCCAGCTGGTTCAAGGGGGAGAGCATCGAGTATGTCAAACGGAGGCTCTTCAGCAACACGGCCCGCATCTACGACCTGGTCGACCGAAAGACCGTTCGCTCGTTGGTCGACGAACATCTGGAAGGACGGGAAAACAGGCGGCTGCTGATCTGGTCTTTGCTCAATCTCGAGCAGATCATGGAAAGCAGCTTTTAGGCCCGCACAATGGGAGCGCGCTGCAAATGAACGGTCTCTTCCCGGCGGCAAGATGGGTGCGGGTTGGCCTGTCGCCATACCGCAACTCTCAAGCCCTATGGACCACGATCAATCAGATCCGGCGATATCCCGATCTGTTGCGGGAGATGGTCGATCGTGACCTGAGCGCTGCGCATGCGCGGCACGGGTTCGGCGCCTTGTGGGTGTTCATACACCCGCTTGTCGTCGTTGGAACGTACCTGCTCATCTTCGGCTTCGTGCTCGGCAGCAAGCTGGCGATCACCGCAGACTTTCCCGGCGATTACTCGGCCTACATTCTCGCAAGCCTGGTTCCGTGGCTGATGTTGCAGGCGGCGCTGGTTCGCGGGCCTGGAGCATTGATAGGGAGCGCAAGTCTCGTCAAACAGGTGGTGTTTCCGATCGAGTTGCTTCCGATCGCGGCAACCATTGCCGCAACGATCCCTCATCTGCCAGCCCTCGGGCTCGTCATCCTCTACAAGGCCTTTGTGGGGGGCCTCAGCTGGATGCTGCTGCTGCTACCGGTCGTATTTGCCATCCATGCAGTTCTGGCGATCGGATTGAGCTTCGCTCTTGCTGCAGTCACTCCTTTCTTTCGCGACCTGCGCGAGATCGTTACCGTCTTCACCTCGATCGCGATGTATCTGATGCCGACGGTGTACCTCCCCGACTGGATGCCGCGCGCCCTCCGTCCGTTGATCTATTCGAATCCGTTCAGTTACGTCGTCTGGGTCTACCAGGACGTTCTCTTCTTCGGGTCGTTCAGGCATCCGTACGCCTGGGTAGTGACCCTCGTGTTCGCACTGCTCAGTCTGGGGCTCGGATACCGCATGTTTGAAAAGCTGAAACCGTATTATGGCAATGCACTCTGACAATCAGGATGCCGGCGAACTGATCCCGCTTGCAGGGTCACTGGATCCGCAATGCGCCATTCGCGTCACTGACCTGGGAAAGGCCTATCGGCTCTATCAGCAGCCGCTGGATTTCCTGAAGGAAATCATCACCGGAAAGCCCCGGCACCATGAGCATTGGGCAGTCCAGAATGTTTCCTTCGAAGTGTTGCGCGGACGCGTGGTCGGCATCATCGGGCCGAACGGCGCGGGAAAAAGTACCCTCCTGAAGATCATTGCCGGACTGCTGGATGCCACGACCGGGCGCGTCGAGGTGGCAGGAAAGTTGTCCGCGATCCTGGAATTGGGGACCGGCTTTCATCCGGATGTGTCGGGTCGCGACAACATCGTCCTGGGCGGCATGTGTCTGGGCATGACGCGAGCGGAAATCGAGGCGAAGGTTCCCTGGATCATCGATTTCAGCGAGCTTGCCGAGGTGATCGATCAGCCGTTCCGGACCTACTCGAGCGGCATGCAGGCGAGACTCACCTTCGCCACGGCGATCAGCGTCGATCCGGAGTTATTCATCGTCGACGAGGCGCTCGCGGCGGGCGATACCGCCTTTGTCAACAAGTGCATGAAGCGAGTTCGTCAGATCTGCGAAAGCGGCGCCACCGTCCTGTTCGTCTCGCACTCGAGCGGGTTGATCAGCGAGCTGTGTGACGAGGCGATCTGGATCGACAAGGGGCGGGTGCTCATGCACGGAAATGCCCAGCGCGTCAGCAAGGCCTATGAGCAGAGTGTCTGGGATATCGAGGAGACGCGCAATCTCCGGGAAACCAAGAAGCTGAGCGAGTCGATTGAGAGCACGGCCGAAACCGGAAAATACGAGCTTGGCGGCGGCACCCTGCAGATCACTGCCGTCGAGGTGATTGATGCCGAAGGCAAGCCGATCGGCGTTGTCAGGAATGGGCAGCCGCTTCGGATCCGGGTGTCGTGGTCGGGCTTCTCGGAGCACAAGCAGATCTACGCCAGTCTGCGGATCGATACCGCGCGCCTTCAGGCGGTGACCGGAATTGAGGGGTACGACGGCGGCCTGTTCCTCGACGGGGAGAACGGTCTGCCGGAACGCGGCAGCGTCATCTACGAGGTGCCCGAACTCGCTCTTGGCGAAGGGCAATATTACATCTCTGCCGCTCTGTGCCGGCACATGCTGCCCAAGGGGGCGGAAGCCATCCTCCATTATGTCGAGAAGGCCGCGCAGTTCTCGGTGTCCCGCAACTCTCTATGGCATTTCAACTACCTGTACGATCCTAAATTCACCTGCAGTATCGAGCGAAGCGAAAGAGTACGATGACAGACGGTGAATGGCAGGAGAAGCTCGAGGCATTCTTCGAGCTTCGTGCACGGCAGATATCGGAGAAGCCGACGCTGGATGATCTCTGCTATATCGCCGGCCGCAATCCACGGCTGTGGGCCAACGAGAGCCTTCTCGACGACCTCAGGCTCGATATGCTCGGCCTGATGAAAGCCGGCCCGGGCTCATCGGTTCTTGAAGTCGGCTGTGCGGCCGGGTTCTTGGCGAAGGTGCTGGCCCCCAGTGTCGGCGAATATCTAGGAGTTGATCTCGCCGAGGCGCCGCTTGCGGTTGCAAGGCGGCTCGGACTGAACAATGCGAGCTTCGAGAGAGCCAGCGGCGAAAGCCTCCATTTCCCTGATCGGCGGTTCGATGCCGCCTATTGTTATGATGTCTTCTCGAACTTCCCGTCGTTCGCAACGGGAGAGCCGATCATTGCGGAAATGCTCCGGGTCGTGAAGCCGCAAGGTCGGGTCCTGATCGGATCAATTCCAGACCGCGAGAAGGCCGAAGAACTGCAGGCCATCGCGAAGAGGCTCACGGCGAAATTCGAGCAAGAATTTGAACCTGAAGCGGAACGGGCCCCGTTGGGAACGATTCGGAAGTATGAGCAGAAGTCGGGCCGTGTGGCGAAGATCGCTGGCTTGCTGGGATTGGGCAAGTTGTCGGCCCCGCTTCCGATCGAGATCAAGCCCGAGATCATTTCCTACTATTTCGACCGCAAGGATTTTGTAGCACTGGGGCGCCGGCTCGGCGTCGACACGAAAATTGTCGATATCCACCCGCTGAATCCTTATTTCGGCACACGCTTCAATGCAGTGTTTGAATCGCGATGAAAGTCGTCCGGTTTCGCGAAATTGATCGGAGTGCCTGGGATCGTCTGGCGCTGCAATCGCCGCAGGCCTGGCTCACACATCGATCGTCGTGGATCGAGATCGAGCAACGGTTCTTCGTGTCTGCGAACCTGTCGTTCGCCCTGGAAGAGAACTCGCAGCTCGTCGGCATCCAGCCCTTATTTGTTAGTGAAGGCGCCGGAATGGCGCTTGGCGAGCGATTGCTGCATTCGGGGTTTCATCGCCATACCGGTCTTGCGCTCGACGCCGATATCGACGCCGGCGTAGCGAAGGCCGCGCGTCAGGCCGCGATGCAGGAGATATTCGCTGTCGCCGATCTATATGACGTCGATCGCATTCAGTTGAACTGCCACAATCTTGCACCGGCAAATCGTCATTCCTCGAGGGAGGCCGTTCCGTTCTGGGTCAGCGAGTTCGGTTTCCAGCTCGGTATCGCGTTCGGACCGTCGGGAATGTTGCCTTGCCCCGGCTCCTCAACCCTGAATGCCGATCAGCTGGTCGATCTCGCCCCAACCATTGAAGAGCTGTTCGCGGGCTTGGATAACACGTGCCGCACAGCGGTCCGGAAAGCGGAGAAATCAAATCTTCAATTCGAGATATCGGGCGATGCCTCATATCTCGAAGCCTATATGGATATTGCGCGTGCGTCGGCGACGAGAACCGGCGAGGTTCTGCCCGAACTCGAGTACTACAGAAGCATCTTCAGGTCGTTTGCGGCCGAAGGGGGGGCACACGTCGCGTTGGTCAGGCAGGATACGAACCCGATCGCGGGCCTCATCCTGTTGGCAGACAAGAAAGCGGCTAATTTTCTTGCCGGCGTTTCCGTGCCGGAGGCGATGAAGCTGAGGCCCAACAATTTCCTGCACTGGAGTGCCATTCGCTGGGCAAAGCAGGCGGGATTTGACATCTACCGGTTTGGACCCTCGTTTCCGGAAGTTCCCAAGGACTGGCCGATCGCGATGGTCTCTCACTTCAAGACAATCTTCGGGTCGAAGAGTGTTCCGGTCATACAGGGCAGCCTGTTTCGACGCCCGGAGCTCTACACTTCCAATCTGCTCGCCTCTCCGAACCGTCTCAATGAGATCGCGAGCAGGCCGGCAGGTACGACGGGCGCCGGACAGGCCGGTGGCGCCTTTATCGCGCACCACCTGCAAACGTTCGGTTTCCGGCAAGCGTCGTCGATACAGGTCGGCGAGCCTGTCGTGCTTTACCGTCCGTCCCACGCGGACCTGGCGACTGCAAGGAGCGTTCTCGCAGAGGGCGGCTGCGTCGTTGCGGTGCTTCCGAGCGCGCAGTTCGCCAGGGATTTCGGTGTGGAAACGCAGGCAGGATCGATATCTTCGCCAACTGTGCTGCGCGCACGACTTGCCGATTCGAAGGCCTGGTCGCGGCTGCGGACGCTGCATTCCTACATGTGCTTTGCGGCCGATGGCGATTCGACAACGATCGTTGAGAATAGCCAACAAGAGCCGGTCTGGCTCCATCGGCAAACAGGTGACAGAGGTTCGGTCGTCTTCATCGGAACTGATCTCGCATCCGACCTCATGCGGTATCGCCAGGGGGACCCGGCAGCAGCCTCAAAGCGGCCATCGGACCCGATGTGGGGCATTGCGGGCGAACGGCCAAACTATCTCTTCGAGGGCCAGCTTGCCGGCGAGAGCTTGCGCGAACGGCCCGCCGACTGGTGGTGCGAGGCTCTGGCGGATGCGCTGGTTCGGCTGTGCGGGAGGAGCCGGCTGCCGATATTGCCGAACGGAGCTGTGGGCGCCGTCGTCATTACCGGCGATGACGACCAAGCCGCTTTGAGCCGCTACGCGCAGCAACGACAGGCGTTGGGTGCGTTGCCGGTTACTTATTTCCTTCATCCCCTCACCAAACACACGCCGGAAACGCTGAAACAACTCAAGGCCGGGAGAAAGGTCGAGTTGGGAATTCATCCCGACGCGCTCGAACATCCCGACAAATATGCCGAACTTTTCTTCGAGCAGGCGCGATGGTTTGAGCGCCTCACTGGAGAGCGCGCGCGTACCGTTCGCAATCATGGCTTCCTGAATGATGGCTATTGGGGGCATACATCGGCCTGGAATGCCGATGGCATAAGAGGCAGCTCGAACTTGCCGGGCCTCGATGGAGCCATCATCAATGGTTCGCTACTGCCCGCCAGACTCATGCTGGACGACAAGCTGACGGAGCATTGGAGCGTCCTTACCGCGATCGGCGACGGGATCGTATTCATAAACAATTGGGATGATCGGCAATCCGCCGATTGCATCCTGGGCCTGGCTGATCGCATTCGACAGAGCGGCGTTCCCGGCGTGATCGTCGTCAACCTGCATCCCGAGAACATCGAAAAGACCCGAGGGATGCATCAGGCGGTCGTCAAACTCGTCGAGGATGGGTTTATTCCCTGGACGATGACCGAGTGCTTCGATTGGTTCGAAGCGGGCGTGGATAAGAGCCCGCCGGCAGACGCCTCGGGCGGCAAGCGCCCCTGGGTGGCTGAAAAGGTGCGCAGACTACTCAGGGCGAATTGAATCTGAGTTTGCCGCGTCGCTGCGGAGCTGCTTTCCCTCGCTGCGCTTCGAATGTCTTTAACTACGTGAGCCTGTACGATCGAGTGCTTGCTTGCTGGAGGTCACTTTGGATTATCTTTCGCGCCTGGAACACGAGACGGTTTTTATCCTGCGAGAAGCCTTTGCGCGGGTAAAGCCTATGGCGA
Source organism: Bradyrhizobium sp. Pha-3 (assembly GCF_042258615.1). GTDB lineage: Bacteria > Pseudomonadota > Alphaproteobacteria > Rhizobiales > Xanthobacteraceae > Bradyrhizobium. The sequence goes on from NZ_CP170152.1 coordinate 3,569,928, forward strand.
TGTTGTGGTCGATCGGAAAGGATTCCACGGCGCTACTCTGGATGATACGCAAATGCTTCTTTGGTCATGTGCCGTTCCCGATGATCCAGCTCGATACGGAAATGGAGCTGCCCGAAGTCTATGAGTTCAGGGATCGGATCGCCAAGGAATGGAATCTCGATTTCCGAGCGGAGTTGTGTCCGCCTGAGTCGGAGATGGATCCGACGCTCCCTCCGGCGTCCAGAGCGGCGGCTCGAAAGACGGCGGGTCTGAAGGCGCTGATTGAGCGAGAAAGCTACCGCGGGATTGTTCTCGGGATTCGACGAGACGAGCAGAGCATGCGTGCGAAAGAGCGTGTGTTCAGCCCGCGAGCAAGAGATGGCGTCTGGGACTTTCGAAATCAGCCGCCGGAGTTCTGGGACATCTACAAGATGGATATTCCGGAAGGTTGCCATCTGCGGATCCATCCGCTGCTTCATTGGACCGAACTCGATATCTGGCGCTATACGCTGCGCGAAGGCATCCCGATCGTACCGCTCTATCTTGCCCGCGACGGCTGGCGCTATCGTTCGCTGGGAGAGAAGAATATTACGACCCCGATTCGAAGCGAAGCATCCTCGATCGAGGAGATCATCTCCGAACTCGAACAAACCCGGACGCCCGAGCGCGCGGGTCGCACCATGGATCACGACTCGGAAGACAGCTTTGAGCGCCTGAGAGCCTCGGGCTACATGTAAGAACTCAGATATTCCAAAGAAAATGAAACAGTCTTCATATCGCGACCAGCTCAAGCTTGTGGTCGCAGGCCACGTCGATCATGGCAAATCGACTCTCATCGGACGCCTCCTCCACGAAACCGGAAGCCTGCCCGAAGGCAAGGTCGAGGAGCTGCGTAGAATAAGCGAAAAGCGGGGCATGCCGCTTGAATGGTCTTTCGTGCTGGATGCCTTCCAGGCAGAGCGTGACCAGGCGATCACAATCGACACGACCTGGATTTGGCTGCGTACGGGGCAGCGGGATACGGTCATCATCGACGCGCCAGGCCATCGCGAGTTTCTCAAGAACATGATTTCCGGCGCCGCGAATGCCGACGCGGGACTGCTGGTGGTCGACGCCCTTGAGGGTGTGAAGGAACAGACGCGCCGGCACGCATATCTCTTGAAGCTGCTCGGAATCAATCAGGTCGTCGTCGCGATCAACAAGATCGATCTGGTCGACAATCTCAAGGCGAGGTTCGACGAGCTCGAAGCCGACGTGCGCGCTTATTTGAAGGGATTCGGGATAGAGCCCACGGCGGTTGTGCCAATTTCGGCCCGGGAAGGTGATAATCTTACGGCGCTGTCGGTGCGAACCCCCTGGTACTCCGGCCCGACACTTCTTGAGACGTTTTCCTCCCTGAACGTCGAAGCTCCCGCTTCCGAACGTCCACTGCGAATCGTCGTTCAGGACGTCTACAAGTTCGACGAGCGTCGCATCGTCGCGGGGAAGGTCACGTCAGGAAGCGCCCAGGTCGGCGATACCCTGATGTTCTCGCCGCACGACCGGATCGCAAAGATCGCGCGTATCGAACCGCTCGATCATCTCAACCCGTCTGACCGAATTTCTGCCGGGGAATCCGTCGGGATCATTCTCGACGAGCAGATTTTCGTCGAGCGGGGAAATGTGGCGAGCCATTTTGCGAATCCGCCGGTGCTGTCGAACGTGTTTCGCGGAAAGTTGTTCTGGCTTGGGGAAAAGCCGCTGCGGGCAGGTGCAACGCTGAAACTCCGGGCCGGAACGCTGGAAGCGCAGGTGACCGTTCGCGCGATCGAATCCCTGTTGGATCTCGAGACCTTGCAACTTCGTCGCGGTGACATCGTAACGCGCAACGATCTCGCGACGGTGAGATTGAGTTCCTCGTCAGTCCTCCCGGTGGCGGATGGGCATGACGACAAGATGTTGGGCAGGTTCGTTCTGCTTGATGGCTTTGATACCGTCGGTGGAGGCCTCATCGATCTCGATGGGATCCCGGACCAGCGGAGCAATCCGGCTATCAAGGCTGCCAACATCAAAAAAGTCGATCTGCTGGTCAGCCGCTCTGAGCGAGAGATCAGGCATGGCCATAAGGGAGCGGTCATCTGGTTGACAGGCTTGTCCGGCGCGGGGAAATCGACGCTGGCCTTGCGCGCCGAACGCACCCTGTTCGAGGCCGGCTGGCAAACCTACGTGCTCGACGGTGACAATCTAAGGCACGGATTGAATTCTGACCTTGGGTTCTCCGCGGATGACCGCTCGGAGAACATCCGGCGCATCGGAGAAGTTGCCTCACTCTTCGCTTCAGCAGGGCTGATCGTCCTGACCGCCTTTATCTCGCCCTATCAGAGAGATCGAGGCAAGGCTCGATCGGCATCCCCAGGCTCATTTCACGAAGTCTATGTAAAGGCGTCGTTGGAAGCTTGCGAAGGCCGAGACGCGAAAGGCCTCTATCGGCGCGCGCGGGCCGGGGAAATCAAGGAATTTACCGGAGTGTCGGCGCCTTACGAAATACCGCAGGCGCCGGAGCTCGTTATCGATACGGAGCAATCAGACGTCGAGCGGTGCGTTCACGATCTGACGGAGTACATCACGAGAGTGTGCACACGTTGATGCGCTCGTTCCAGGTGCGGCCGCTCGAGGACAGGGAAGTACTCTCCTACGAGGAATTCCTGAGGGAGAACTCCTGCCTTTCCCTTTATGGTATGCCGAGCTTCCTGAGATTTCTGGAAGCCACGACATCCTGCCGCACGCATGTTCTTCTAGCCTGGTCCGATGGGGCCATCGTGGGAGCGCTGCCTTACGCGGAGATTTATCGCGAGGGGGTCGGTCGGGTCGTGAACAGCCTGCCGTGGTATGGTTCACACGGTTCAGTCATTCTGAGGCGCCTCGGTCTTGCTTCAGAGGATGCGGAGGCGATCAGGCGCACCCTCTTGTCGGATTTTGTCGCTATGGCCGACGGAGACGACTTGCTTTCAGCGACGATGATCTTGTTGCCGGACGAAGAGGCTCATATCGCCTCATACGACGCGGTTCTTCAGCCGATTGAGAAGGACGCTCGTATCGGCCAGATAACAGAATTGCCTCCAGTCGATCAGGCGGCAGATCGACTTGAATTGGTATTCAAGCAGAAGACCCGTAACCTGGTCCGCAAGTCGCTTAAGCAGGGATTTTCGGAACAGGTGACGGACGAGGACTGGGCTTGGAAGTTTCTGGCCGAAACCCACGCGGAAAACATGGCAGCGATCGGCGGCAAGCCAAAGCCTGAAAGCCATTTTCGTGCTATGCGCGAAACACTTTCCCCGCGCATGCGGCGTCTCTCGGTCTGCATCAGCGATGGCACGCCTACAGCGGCTCTGTTGTTGCTGCTGTCCGGCGATACATGTGAATATATCACACCCGTGATAGCTAAGGAGTTTCGCCCCAGGCAGCCGCTGACGTTCCTCATCTGGATGGCCATGCTCGACGTGATCAAGTCCGGATATCGCCGCTGGAATTGGGGAGGCACCTGGAGTGACCAAGACAATCTGCATCATTTCAAGGCCGGTTTCGGGGCGCTCGATTTTCCGTACAGCTATCTGGTCAGGGCGCCACACGAGGGCGTCGCGAAACTGAAGCAGCTCAAATCCGAGCTTGGGACACTGTTTCCGAACTTTTATGTTTATCCGTACTCGAAGCTCTAGAAGGCATCGATAGCAATGCTCGAGGCGATAAGATCGGGACACGGACGCTGGGGCGGGACATGGCGTGGCCGGCCCAACCCACATCAACTCGCAGTCCTCTTGCCGATTTCCACCCGCATGCGGAGCTTCAGTTGATCCCGCACAGCAAGCCGTGGATCGACGCGGCTGACATCGCCGCCGTTGTGGCGTGCCTGGAGTCGGGCCAGGTCGCTGAAGGATCGGAGGCTGGCAGACTGGAAGAGGCGTTGGCTGCTCGTCTGGGCTCGCCGCGCGCGATTGTCGTTGGCTCCGGTTCGCAAGCGCTGTTGCTGGCTCTTCGGGGAGTGGGGGCCGCGACCGGAAGCGAGGTCATCCTTCCGACTTATGTTTGCCCTGAGGTTCTGGCGGTGGTCGAGGATCTCGGAGCGATTCCGATACTCGTCGACATAGACGAGGAGTATCTGGTCGATTTTGATCAGGTTGCCCAGGCCTGTACCGCGCGGACGGGGGCAATCATCTTGCCATATCTCTTCGGAACGCCGATCGAGCTCGATCGGCTCCGAACGCTCGGAATTCCGCTGATCGCTGATTGGGCGCAATATCTCCCCTCGCGGCAATCGCAACCGTGCTGTGCCGACGTCAAGATCCTGTCGTTTCAGGCAACGAAGGTGCTCGCTGCTGGCGAGGGCGGTGCTGTGCTGGCTGAGGAACCTTTGGCGGAGAGGATTGCCCGCCTAAAGACGGTTGACGGCAGCGAGCATCGAAAGAACTTGTATCCGCTCTCGGACCTGCAGGCTGCCCTTGCTCGATCGCAGCTTGACCGGCTTGATATCATCTTGAAGCGCAGAAAAGAGATCGCTGACTACTACTTTGCCGAGTTGCGAACGCTCGACTCCATTCGCCTCCCGGACTCGCTGAGAGATAAAAGCACCTTTTACCGGTATCCGGTCGTCTTGAACGAATGCACGGAAGTAGACCAGCTCATCGAGCAGTTTGGTCGTCATGAGGTGGCGGTAAGACGCCCTGTCGATACCATGCTTCATCAGTTCCGGCCTACCAGCAGGACATTTCCCGTGGCTGAACGGCTCTTCGCCACGACTATATCGTTGCCGATATATCCCGCGATGTCCGATGAGGACGTTGAAACGGTCGTTTGGGTCTCGAGGAGAATACTAGGATGATGTCGCAGGATTTGCCTCGTCACTTGGCCGGTCTCACGAGCCTCGTCGGCAAGGATATTGACCAGGAAAGGCTCCTGGAGGAAGTCAACGGCTTGGTTACGCCTCTCCAGCGCGAGCTGGAGGCGACGAGTGCGGAGACCCAGGAGCCGATTGTCTTCATTCTGGGGCCGCCGAGATCGGCGACGACGCTCGTCAGTCAGCTCTTGCAAGTGACCGGAGCTTTTTCCGTGATCACCAACTTGGCCGCAAAGTTCTGGATGGCGCCGGCCTTTGGACTCATGCTTTCCTCGGCATTGATTCCAAAGGACGAGGACAGGACTCATAGCTTTCGATCGACGCGCGGGAGCACGCAGGGGTTATGGGAGCCGCATGAATTCGGCTACTTCTGGTCCCGCTGGTTTGACCTTGGTCAGGAGACTCATTTTCTTGATTCTGACGTCCGGCGCCGGATCGACGCAAAGGGCCTGATTGGAGCGGTGCGCTCCATGCAGGCTGCTACGAACAGGCCAATCGTCTTCAAGAACAACACGTGGTTTTCCTTTCAAGCCGATCTTCTGGCCGACCTGTTTCCGCACGCAGTTTTCGTTTCATGCAGTCGAGACGCATTTTTCGTGGCGCAATCGCTGTGGCTCCAGCGGCTCGATTTGTTCGGCGAACCCAGTGGCTGGTGGTCCGTCAAGCCTCCCGACTACGCTGAGATCGTAAAGCTTCCGCCGCTTGAGCAAGTTGCGAGGCAGGCCGTCTCCATCGAGGCTACCACGCGCGATGCGCTCCGAAAGGTGGATCCGGCTCGTGTCATAGAGATCGAATATGAGCGCGTCTCGCGCGAGCCGCGCAAGATCATCTCGGACATTGCCGAGCTGATTGGCCGTAGAGGGGGAGAGGCTTTGAAAGTCGATATCGAGAAATGCCCGAGCCGGTTCGAGTCGACGGATCTCGTTCGCCTGAACGACGTGTTAGCCGGTGAGTTGCAGGTTGCAATCGGAAGATGGAGGACGGAATTGGGTGAGAAGGCAACGCGCGGATAAGCTGAACTGTCGTGCGCTTTGCACTGTCACCGGATCCGGGATCACAAAATATGAACATCACAGAACCAAGCTTTGATGAAGCCGAAATCATGCTGTTGCGTGAGTGTCTCAACTCGAAATGGGTGACCCAGGGCCCATTGACCGAACGATTTGAGATGCTGCTCGCAGAGAAGCACGGGGTAAAGCATGCGCTGGCGTGCACGTCGTGCACCGCGGCGCTCCATTTGGCAACCCTGGCGCTGAAGCTCGGACCCGGGGATGAAGTGATCGTTCCGGCGTTTACCTGGGTCACGAGCGCGCATTGTGCCGAATATGTCGGTGCGAAACCGATTTTCGTCGATATCGATCTGTCGACCTACAATATCGATCCCGAGAAGCTGAAGGCCGCGATCACGCCGCGGACGAAGGCGATCGTCGCGGTCCACCTGTTTGGGCTCGCCGCCCCGATGGATGAGATCAAGGCCATTGCTGGTCCACGCGGCATCGCCGTCATCGAGGACGCTGCCTGCGCCATCGGCACGACATACAAGGGCAAGCCCGTGGGCGCGATCGGTGATATCGGCTGTTTTTCCTTTCACCCGCGTAAGGCCGTTACGACGGGAGAGGGAGGGGCGGTCACGACCAATCGCGATGACCTTGCGGCGCGCGTGCGTTCGCAACGCAATCATGGTGCTACCGGAGCTCCGGATCCTGCGATCGAGCCGCATGGCCCATGGACGATGGCGACGTTTGACAATCTCGGCTTCAACTTGCGCTTATCCGACATCCAGGCAGCCGTTGGCGTGGCGCAAATGGGCAAGCTCAAGCGGCTGCTGGCAGAACGCAGGCGCCTCGGGCGCCGCTATTCCGAATTGTTGGAAGGAAACAATTCGATCGTGCGACCGCTCGGCGGAGACGTCGATGGGCATGCATATCAATCTTACGTTATTCGTGTCGGTGACGGAGACCGCGCGCGCCGCAACGCGCTGATGGCGACGCTGGCGGCGGCAGGAATTCAAACCCGGCCGGGCACACATGCGGTGCACCGGCTTGGCTACTACAAGAACAAGTATGGCCTGCGGCCCGAGCAGTTTCCGAACGCGGCACTTGCGGAGGACACGACGATTACATTGCCCATCTTTCCGAACATGACCGAGGAGGATCAGCGCCGGGTGGTTGATTGCATCAATCAAGCCTGCGCCTGAGGCGAGTGCGGAACGCAGTCGGTGTCTTCGAAGCTGTTTCGGTCGGTTCGTTACATGTTGGGGGGCTCGCGTTTTCCCAAGCTCTCCCAGCTCGCGCGAGAGAACCGCAATTTTGGTGCAGCTGTCTCTGCGCTTTCTCCTGCACCGCAGCGAAGGCGAGTAGATCGGGCGATTATCGAGAACGTGAATCGCGTTGCTGCCGAGCGCGATTACGAGCTCCTCACCTCTCTGCTGGATGCGCTGCGACCATTTCTGAATCCCGATCAGTCCCCTGACGCGCGCGAATTTTGGGATGCTCTGGTGGGCGATTGTCGCGCGATCGCTGAGGATCGATTGCTGCGAGGCGAGATGAACTCTCTCTGGGGGGTCACGCCGATCGTCAATCTGAGCGCGGGCGTTGCGGCAGATCGCGCTCTGGGCGTGAACGCTTGCTCGCTGGTGTTTACGACCTACCACACGTCGTCGAACTTTGATGTCGTATGCTCGGAAGTTCAAGCGCGGCTGGTAGCTGAACGTGGCGAGGATTGGTTCCTGTTTCGATGGCTCATGCTGATTTGGGCCATTGTCAATTTCGATTGTTTTCATCTCTACAATGACCGCGGCATCATCGAACCGGCCGGCGGCTATGGCAGCCCCCGCTTTGGAATCGCAGTGCGTGAGATGGAAATCTATCGCCAGGCCGGGAAGCGGCTCTATACCTACGCATACGGTGCCGACCACAGAACGCGCGAGAAAACCCTCGCTCTTGGGAAATGGAATTTCTGCTCCGAGTGTCCTGATCCGGGTGTCTATTGTGTCTGCGACGATGCCGGCGGCGCTGCCATGCTGCGGGTCATCAGGGAGTACTCCACTGCCGTGGTTGCGCATGGGCTAGCCATGAAGCTGATCCCCGGCGCTCGAAATGTGCCGTACCTGACGGTCGATGTGAGTAAATTCTCGCCCCGTCAATCTTGGTCTCAGGGCGATGGCAAGCTGGTTGTGGGTCACTTTCCGAACCACGGCTATTTCAAGGGAACGAGATATCTCCAGGACGCAATCCAGTCCTTGCAGGCTGAAGGTCATGCAGTCGAGCTTTTGCTACTGAGCGGAAAGCCGCACAATGAAATCCTGGAGGCAATGCAGACGATCGACGTTCTTGTCGACCAGCTCATAAGCGGAGCCTTCGGCTTGACGGCCGTTGAGGCGATGGCATCGGGCTGCCCTGTCATCTGCTATCTACACGACGGAGTAGCGGTGGCCGATCGCGAAGCCTGCCCGGTCATTGAGGCAAATCCGGATACGATCAAGGAAGTCTTGCGTCGGCTGATCTCGGATCGCACACGGCTTTCGAAAGCCGGAGCCGCCGGGCCTGATTATGTCCGGAAGAACTACTCTGTAGAGGCGCTCGGCACACATTTGGCGGATCTATATATGGAGACCGCAGATCTGCCAAAGCCGCTGAAAGCAAGATTCGCCGAGCGCGCGAAGTCGCTGAATTCGTGATGCCGTCAAAGCGATCCCCGCTCGAACATTCGAACTGCTGTTGCGGGCGCGTTACCAGTGCGCGGGGCGCGTAAGCCAGTGTCAATTCCCTACGTCGAAGCCGGCCCCGAGAGTCGCCTGAATCAAATCGACGCAACACGGACGATCGAGGCGGAAAACGCCCGCGCCTTGCGTTTGATCGACGACTTTCAGCGCAAAATGGGCCGGCCGCTTCGCGTTCTTCACATCGGCAACATCGCCAACAATGCCTATAACAACGCCCGCATTCAGCGGAAGCTAGGCATCCAGGCCGACGTGTTATGCTACAACTACTACCACATCATGGGGTGCCCGGAGTGGGAGGATGGCGCGCTGCAGGAGGGCTCCTCGGCGCTTGGGCCGGATCATTTCAGGCCCGATTGGTGGGCGACAAGCCTGAAGGGATGGAAGCGGCCCCGTTGGTTCGTTCAGGGCCCATCCGCGCTTTGCATTGAATACCTTCGCGCCAAGAACGCGGGTTGGAGAAGCACGGCATATCTGAAATGGCTGGAACTGGAGTTGACCGCTCTTCAGGACGCTCGCTCCGGCGACACGAAGGGCTTCCTCGCCAAATATGTTCCCCGGCATTTGAGATTCCTGCTCTGGCTCAGCGGGCCGGGGCGGTCATGGTATGGCACCAGGCAACCGCTTAGCTTGTACAGAATATGGCTTGGAACGTTCGTCGCAAACGGCGTGCTCGGACGTGAATCCAGCACAGGTCAATTCAAGACGAATTGGCTCGACAGAATCTCGGCTGCTGCATGGTTGAAGATTGCGCGACGGGGTCCGCAAGCTGATGCGGAGGCTCGCTCCGCACTCGGTGCGCTACGGGAGGATGTTCGCTGGCTACGCACCGGCGGCGTTCGGGAGAGGTCGTCTTCGCTCGCCCGCTCGCTGACCCACAGCTTCCTCGCGCTCCTGGAGCGCGTCATGCTCAAGTTCATTCCGGTCTCGGAAACCGGCTGCGTGGCGCGATCGATGTCCGATCCCGTCACGCGAGCAAAGGAAATCGAGACGTTGCTGGATGAAATCAGGAGGGATCCCGCCGAGCTCGATGGTCAGTCACTGAGTTATCGCGAGGAATATGTCACGAAGCATCCGAAGCCCTTCGAAGATGTGCTTCCGTACTACGACATCATCCAGGGATATGCGATCGATGGCCTGATACCGATGATGAACGGCGTCAAGAATTTCTGCTGCTATGAGCATGGAACGCTGCGCGAAATCCCGTTTGAAAACAATCTGACCGGGTTGATCTGCCGGATCTCGTTTCAGCGCGCGCCGGCAGTCTTTGTAACCAATTCGGATGTGCTGCCCTCGGTCGAGCGGTTGGGACTAAAGAAGGATAGGGTGGTCTACCTCCCGCACGCGTTTGACAATCACAAGCTGCGCGCATTCCGCGATGCGCACCCGGAATTAAGTCTCCCGACGAGTGGGCCTGTGACTTTCTTTAGTCCCTCGCGTCACCACTGGAAGCGGGGAAATTCATCCTGGCTGAAGGGCAACGACGTGATCATCCGCGCCGCGGCCGAAGTCGCGCGCGAAACGAGAAACTTCAAGCTCGTATTCGTCGAATGGGGTCAAGAGGTCGCAGACAGCAAGGATTTGACCGAGGAACTCGGCCTGTCCGAGCTGGTTGAATGGATCCCGACCATGTCCAAACGGGAGCTGTGGCAGCGCTACTGCGTATCGCATGCAGTGGTTGACCAATTCGTTGTTCCTGCTCTCGGCGGTGTCGGGTTCGAGACAATGGCGTTGGGCGTCCGGTTGATTTCAGCTATCGACCAGCAACAGACAGCCATGTTTTTCGGCCAGGAGCCGCCATTGCTCGCGGCCGGTAACGTCGCTGAATGTGCTGCTCGAATGCGAGAAGTCATCCGGGATCCCCTTGATACCCAGGGCCGGGGCCAGGCTGCTTCTCAATGGATGTCGACCTTCCATTCCGCGGAAAGAATTGTTGCTCTCCAGTGCAACGCGTATAGCAATTTGCTGATGGGTCAGTGGTGATGGCGTTTCCCGCGACGCCGACGCTGACGTCTTAGAGTTGTCATAGAACGATGCTTAAGCAGATCTCATCTTTCATCAAGCAGTATCCTCCCGTTTTTCGCGCGTTGCGGCCGGTATTCTATTTCCTTTTTGGCCGGTGGAATGCGTTGGTCTCAGAGCTTGTGATCCGTCGCGCACAGTTCGCGCAGGCTCGAATCCCGAAGATGTCGGCTGCGGGTGATGCTACGTCGCGAAATAGGCAGATCGGCAGATCTGCCTCTGGTCGCGAAGTGGTGATGCTTGTCGTCTCCGATCTGCGTGTGGACCCAAGAGTTGAAAGAGAAGCTCGTGCACTCGGCGCCGCCGGATATGACGTGACGGTGATCTGTCCCGAGCCTACGAAGGGGGCAGGGGCAACCTTCAATCTTGATTGGGGACCGCGTGTTCATATTCAGCACGCCGATTGGACGGCAGCGACGTTCATGAGCGAGCAGCCGGGTTACCTTGCGGAACAGCTCTACCTGGAAGCGGTGAAGCGGAAGCCATTTGCGTTCCATGCGCATGATCTCTCCACCGCCTATGCCGCGATGGCGGCCGCGAAGTACCGGGGTGCGCACCTAGTGGTCGACTTCCACGAGTGGTTCTCGGAGAATGTTCATTGGAACACGAAGCAGTCCGCCTGGGCGCCGTATCCGTCCGAGTGGAAGCAGGCGCTTCAGAAGTTGGAAGTTCGTTGTCTTAACGAGGCGTCCGCCACGATCACCGTATGTGACTCGATCGCGGATGCAATGGAGGCCGAGCTCGGCGGCAGCCGTCCCGTCGTGGTCCGCAACATTCCCGATATCGCGGTGACGCCGTCGCGCGAGTATCCGCCGCTGAAGCAGCAGCTGGGGCTGCCGGAATCGACGTTCGTTCTGCTGTGGCAGGGAGGAACTGGCCCGACGCGCCTGATCGAGCCGATTATTGAAGCCCTTGCCCATGCGCCTGATTGTATTTTCGTCATTCGGGGTCCTTCTCTGGATCTGTTTGGCCCCGACTATCTGGCCTTGGCGCAGCGCACGGGCGTGGAGGGCAGGGTCGTGCTTGCTCCGCCGGTGCCGTCGAAGGACGTTGTTGCGGCCGCCCTAGGAGCGGATGCCGGGATCTGGACGTTGCCGGCCCTGTGCCGCAACTTCACCTTTGCGCTCCCCAACAAGATTTTTGAGTACCTGGCTGCCGATCTTCCCGTCCTCGTTGCGCAATACCCCGAGGCGAAGCGTCTTGTCGTCGAAAATGAGGTCGGGTTGACGTTCGATCCCTACGATCCGCGTTCCATCGCGGATTCGATCAACCGCCTGGTCCAGGATAAGCAACTCCGGGCGGCATTCACCGCCAGCACGCGAAAGACCCTCGCAAGGCTGGATGCAAAGTCGGAGTGGCAGAAGGTCGTCTCGCTCTACGACAGCCTTTCTCCAAGAAAGCCGCCGCAACGCGGATCCGCGCAATGAGAGATCGACTGAGATCGCTCGCGCGGCTCGTGTTGCCGCGGAGCGTTCGAAGGTGGATGCTCACAACCTGGTCGATTGCGAGATCGCCGGGTCGGGGGACAATAGTCCGCCACAAATTGCGGGCGCTGCCGAGAAGGCTTCTCAGCCTGGTCGCTGCGGCACTGTCGATTGTCATTCTAAAACTCGCGATTTGCATCGCTCCGGTACTTGGAGCCGTGCGGTTGCGGCGCGGGCAGCCCAGGAGCTTGTGGGGCGTAACGCCGATCCTGACCCTGCAGCTTAAATCTAGGGCAGATCGCGTGCTTGGCTTTCGATCGACCTCTCTTGTCTACGTAACCTATGTCGTAACGTCGCGCTTCGATCTGAATCTCCAACGGCCTTACATTCTGGCGCTGAAATTTGGCCTGGGGCTGGCGCTCCAGCGTGTGGTGCTCGCATGGGCCCTGGTTCGGTATGACGTGTTTCATTTCTTCGCCGACCGCGGGTTGCTCGATTCGACGGAGCGCTTGCAGATCAATTCCGAGGAGCTTGCCGCCCTGCGGCGGGCCGGCAAGCGGGTCTATATCTATGCGTATGGTGCCGATGTCCGGACCAGGCTTGCGACCCTGGCCCTCGGCAAATGGAATTTCTGCGTCGACTGCACGGAACCGCCCAAATATTGCACGTGTCACGACGCAGACGCTCAACACTACGTTTCCGAATTGACCAAGAGTGTAACGGCCCTGGTCTCGCTCGGCGACATGCTGGCCTACATGCCTGGGGCAAGACATATCAATTACTGGCCGTTGGATCTGGATCGGTTCAATGCAGTTCTCCCGGATACGCCGCCATCCGGTCCGCTTCGCATCGCTCACGCGCCTAATCACACGCACTTCAAGGGCTCGAAATACCTGGAGCGGACGATCGACAGGCTGAAGGTGCAGGGACACGACATCGATTACTGCAAGATACAAGGCGTTCCCAACAGTGAGGTCCTCGCGCTTTTCGCCCGATCCGACATCGTGGCGGATCAGTTCATCGGCGGTGCTTACGGCTACACCGCGCTCGAGGCGATGGCGCTTGGCAAGCCGGTCCTGAGCTTCGTGAGAAGTGCGGATCTGGTCGAAGCGCCGGAGGAATGCCCGATCATCAACGCAACGCCGGACGAACTCGAGCAGGCATTGCTGTGGGTCATCCGCAATCGGGATAGCCTTCGCACGATTGGCGAGCAGGGCCGGCGTTATGTCGAGCGATGGCACGGCATATCGGCGATCGCTGCGCGGCTTGGACAGCTTTATCGGGACACGGCAAACTTTCCGCCTGCTGTCATCGATCGCATTCGGTACCAGCAGGAGCAGGAGGAAGCCCGGCGCAACGCCATTCCCCTCGTGAAGAACTGGCAGCATCCATTCCAGATCGCGAGGCCGCCTGCTTCAGAAGGTCTCAACGCGCTTGCCGGGACGGCTCCCTGATGATCGGACTGCAAGGGTGTCTCCGGTGACATCGGTCGACACATCGGGCGCAATCACGCGCTCGCCGCAGCCACAGGGGCTGGATTGGCATCGGCGTTTCCAGGAACAGCATGGGCGAGCGCTGCGCGTACTGCACCTTGGCAACATCGCGAACAATGCGTTCAACAATGCCAGGATCCAGCGCCAGCACGGCATCGACGCCTATGTCATCGCCTACGAAAACTACCACATCATGGCTTCTCCCGAATGGGAGGAGGCGACGTTTGAGGGAGACCTTGGAGATCCATTCTTTCCGGACTGGACCAGGGTCGATCTCGCAGGTTACCAGCGACCGAGATGGTTTGCCTCTGGACCACTGAACTTGTGTTGCTCAATGATTGCCGCTGAGGTTGCCGGGCAGCCGGACCTCGCCGAGGAATTCCGACGGTCGCTAGATCGAGCCCGGCAGTCGGTATGTTCGCAGAGAGCGTCTGCCCGCTTGATCCGTCTTGGCCAGAAAATACGACGGAGGATTCGTCGATCCCCCGCAATGGCGCGCGACATCTTCATGCGGCGCGTTCTGGCAAGGGACGACCCGGAGCAGAAGCGGCTTGTTGATGTCTGGCGGCACGGGCGTGCGCCTGGTTCTCCGCCAAGCGCCGCGGACTTTGGCAGCTACCGGGCGCGGCTCGCGCCGCTCTTGAGTCTGCTGGATCGGTTTGACGTGATCCAGGCCTACGCAACCGATGGCGCCTGGCCGCTGCTCGCTCGGCGCCCCTATTTCGGGTATGAGCATGGAACGTTGCGAGCGATCCCGTTTCAGGACGACGGTCTCGGGCGGCTTACCGCCACGGTGTTCCTCGGAGCCGACCACGTGTTCGTCACCAACATCGATTGCGTGCCCGCCGCACGACGGCTTGGCGTGCCGCCGGATCGGATCACGCCGCTTCCGCATGCGTTCGACGATACGAAGCTCGTTGAATTCGGAGCCAGGAACAGCGCGATCGGGCCGCCGGACGACCAGGTCATTGTTTTCCATCCGACCCGACAGGACTGGCGGGACTCGGACCCCAGCCTGGTGAAGGGGAATGACCGGCTGATCCGTGCCTTCGCGCGCGTTGCGCAGCAAGCGCCTGCGCTGCGACTTGCGATGATCGCCTGGGGACGCGACCTTGACGCCTCGCGAGAGCTGATACGGAGCCTGGGTCTCGACGATAAGGTGAAGTGGCTTGCGCCGATGCGCAAGCCGGAGTTGTGGAGGACGTATCTCCGCAGCCACGCTGTGCTGGATCAATTCGTTCTTCCATCCTTCGGTGGAATTACCTTTGAGGCACTGGCGCTTGGCAGGCGCGTGATCACGAACGTGGATTCGGGGACGGCCAAGGAGTTCTTTTCCGAAGCCCCTCCCACCGTGTCGGCATCGACGGAGAGTGAGATCGCCGAGGCGCTTCGCAAGATTGTCGCGGATCGGGACGACCGACATGGACTCGGCGCTGCCGGAGCAGCCTGGATCCAAAAGTATCATTCCGCGGCGAGAATCGTCGAGCTGCAGTTGGCAGCGTATCGACGGCAGATCGAATCCGTTCGGGCCTGAACCGCCATCGTGATGCATGACAGCAACGCGCAGAGATCGTCACATTCGCTCAGCAAGATGAAAATCCTTCACGGCCCCTTCAATATCGGTAATCAGCCCTGGTCACTCTCGCGTGCCGAGCGCCGGCGCGGAAACACGAGCGACCTGGTCATTCGAAGCGGGACCTGGTTTCGATACCCGGCCGACAAGGTTCTGTATGACGACACGGCGACTGACTTTCAGAAAGTGGCCCGCAGTGCGTGGTTCGGGTTGTCCGCGCTGCTGCGCTACGACGTGCTCCACTACTATTTTGGAACAACGTTCCTGTATCCAGGCTATGCGTTCGAGGGCGTAGGCCGAATGGGGCGGCTGCTGAATCGGCTCGTGACGATCGATCTCCAGCTGGCCAAGGGGTTGGGCAAAAAGCGGTTCATGACCTTGCAGGGATGCGACGCAAGGCTTGCGGGCGAGGGCAATCGGCGCAACGCGTGGACCATGTGCGCCAGCGGGCGTTGCTCGGCCTATGAAGCTTGCGTCACGTCGCTGGATGCGCGCCGGTCTCGCTTGATCGATCGCATTCTTCCGCTGTTTGACCGCGTGTTCTATCTCAATCCGGAACTGGGGCACGTCGTTCCGGGCGGGCAGTTCCTGCCTTACGCCAATGTGGAGATCGGTCATTTCTCGCCCGAGTATCCCCGCGCCGAAGGCAAACCGAGAATTGTCCACGCGCCGAGCGATCCAAGTATCAAGGGCACCCAGATGATACTCGATGCGTTGGAGCGTCTGAAGTCCCGGTTCGATTTCGAGCTGATCCTGGTTGAAAAGAAAACCCACGAAGAGGCGATGGCCATTTACAGGTCCGCTGATCTTGCCATTGACCAGGTGCTTGCGGGTTGGTACGGCGGCTTTGCCGTCGAGATGATGGCGATGGGAAAGCCGGTGGTATGCTACGTCAGGGAAAGCGACCTGCAGTTCGTTCCGCCGGCCATGCGGGATGATCTTGCGATCCTGAACGTCGATCCCGGGCGGCTCACGGAAGATCTTGCGGCCATTCTCGAGCGTCGCGCCGAGTGGACAGAGCTGGGGAAGCGGGCTCGTCGCTATGTCGAGCGATGGCATGATCCTGATCATATTGCCGGGGCGATGATCGCAGCCTATCGCAGCCCTGACAGTACGTTTGTGCTGGCGCCGGCGGGCGCCGAGGTCGAGTAGATTCAGATGTGTGGCATTGCTGGCATTCTGCATTTTGGCGCCTGTCCGGACGCGAACGCGCGGATCCGGAGCATGGCGGCCAGTATCGAGCACCGCGGCCCTGATGACAGCGGCTTCCATTTGTCGGCAGACGTCGCATTGGGCTTCCGCCGGCTTGCAATCGTCGACCTGGCCACCGGCAACCAGCCAATGTGCAACGAGGATGCAACCGTATGGGTGGTCTTCAACGGCGAGATCTACAATCACCGCGAGCTGAGAAAAGAGCTCGAGGCCGCCGGGCATGTTTTTGCGACCGACCATTCGGATACCGAGGTTCTGGTTCACGGCTGGGAGCAGTGGAAGGACGGGCTGTTCAACAAGCTGAACGGCATGTTCGCCTGCGCCATCTGGGACGAAAACCAACGTGAGCTGGTGATCGCCCGCGACCGATACGGGATCAAACCGGTCTATGTCGCGGAGTTGCCCGGCAAGGGTCTCGTGTTCGGCTCGGAAGTGCGTGCGCTGTACGCCAGCGGATTGGTGAACAAGCAGTTCGATGCGTCGGCGACGTTGGAGTACTTCACGCTGATGAACAATTGGGGAGGGCGCACGCCATTCCGGGGCGTCCGTCTCCTCAAACCTGGTACGTTCGAACGAATTACGGCGAGTGGGAGTTCGAGCGGCACCTATTGGGCTCCCTCTTACCATCGCAAATACGCGCCTGGTCTGGCGCGGGCTTCGGGCGAATTCGGCGAAATATTGCAGGCGGCGCTGCGCAGGCAGTTGGCTGCGGATGTGCCTGTCATGGCCTATCTGTCGGGCGGTATCGACAGTTCGGCGATCACCGCAGGCGCGCACCAGATCGATCCGGTCGTCCGCGCGTATTCGTGCATCTTCGATCTTGAGAATGTCGGTGTCGACAAGTTCGTTGACGAGCGCGAATTCTCCCGGGAGGTCGCCAAGCAGCTCGACATCGAACGTGTCGAGCTCATGGTGCCGCAGGATGCTTTGGTCCGTCATCTCGATGCGACGGTTGGCGCGATCGAATATCCTCGCATGGGAATGGCCTATGTGAACTATCTGATCGCGCAACGCGTCGCTCAGGACGCCAAGGTCGTGCTGTCGGGGACGGGCGGTGACGAAGTCACCGGAGGATATGTCGGCAGATACGCCATCGTGCCGAGGGCGGCTCCGGCTTCACTGATGCAGCGTGTCATGCAGCGTTTTCGCGCCGCGGCGGGAGATCCGGCGGCCTCGCGGGATCCGTTTGCCCTCTACCGCGCAAGCCTTAACGTGCCGGTATCGGCCGACAAGATCGGCGATGCCTTTACGCCGGAATTTCTACGAGCTGCAGCCGGTTTCGATCCGGTCGCTGCGATCGGAGATGCGATCGGGTCGGTTCCGTCGCGGGATCCCTGGGACGCCGTCATGCACGTCGACATGACCACCTATCTTCCAGGTCTTTTGTCGCTGGAAGACAAGCTGTCCATGGCGCATTCGCTGGAGACCAGGGTGCCGCTTCTGGATAACGAGCTGGTCGACTATCTGCTCGGCGTGGATTGGGGCCTGCTGTCCGACGGCACCACCGGCAAGATCCTGTTTCGCGAAGCCGTCCGGCCGCTGGTCCCCGACGCGATTTACCGGAAACCAAAGATGGGATTTGGTCCTCCGGACGCGTCTTGGTACAGAGGGATTCTGCGCTCATGGATCGAGGAGCAACTCCCGGAATCCCGCATTAGGCAGCGAGGCGTATTCCAACACGAGTTCGTGCGCCGGATTCTGGACGAGCATTTCGAGCAAAAGGCAAACCATGTCGCGCTGATCTGGTGCTTGCTCAGCTTCGAGTCCTGGTGCAAGCAGCATGGTGCCTATGGCGGTGCCCTCCATTAGTTGCAGTTGTAGGAGCTAGATTTATGCGAACCGTTGCGTCTTCACGTCTCCGTCCGAACGGAAGGGAGCTTCAGCTCGAGGCTTTCACGCAACAGGATGGCCAGGTCATCGAAGGCGTGCTTCGGACGCCCGATGCATCGCTGTGGTATCCGATTTTGCACGGGGTTCCCTGCTTCCTGACCGGCCCGATGCAGCCCGACCTGACCGATTTCTGCTCACGCTACGGCTTGCCGAAGCCGGCGACCGCGCAGAGCCGGCCGGAAGCCCATGAGCAGGCCAAGACAAATCAGACCTTCTCGGACAAATGGCGCCGCTTCAAGCAGTATGGGCTGCAACCCGAGCACAAGGAATTCCTGTTCGGCTGGTACTGCAAGAAGCTTGGGCTGCCTGATCTGGACGCCTTGAAGGCCTTCTACCGGTCCAAGCAGCGCGTGCTCGAGGTCGGTCCAGGGTCGGGCTTCAACACAAGATTCATCGCTGAGAACTGCCCGGGCGAGGTGTTCGCGCTCGACGTGTCTGACGCAGCGTTGACGACGTTCGAGAACACCCGCGATCTCGAGAACTGCTCGGTCGTCCAGGCCGACCTGATGGAAGCTCCGTTCCCCGATGACACGTTCGACTTCATCATCGCGGACGGGGTGCTGCATCACACGCCCAATACCAGGGCGGCGGTGGAGGCCCTGTACCGAAAGGTCAGGCCCGGCGGCCAGTTCTTCTTCTACGTCTATCGGAAGATGGGCGCCGTGCGCGTCTTCGCCGACGACCATGTCCGCCAGAATTTCATGCCGCTCTCCGCGGAGGAATGCTACGCGGCGTGCGAAGGGATCACGGAACTGGGCCGAGAGCTATCGCGGCTGAACGCCACGATCACGCTTGAGAAGCCGATTCCGGTGCTCGGGATTCCCGCAGGAACGCACAACGTCCAGCGATTGCTGTACTATAATTTCCTGAAATGCTTCTGGAACGAGGCGTTTGACTATGAAACGAACAACATGGTCAACTTCGACTGGTATCATCCGCACAACGCCTGGCAGCACAGCGATGACGAGGTTGCGGGCTGGATGAAGGAGCTCGGAGTCAAGGACTATGCCTTCAATGACTCCAATCCGAACGGGATTTCAGTCTTGCTGACGAAGCCAACGGTCTGACACGGGCATGCGGATATTATTGACGGGCTCTAGCGGTTTCGTCGGCTCTGCTCTCGGCCCTCGGTTGGTGGCCGAGGGGCATGAGCTCTTCTGCGTCTGCCGGCCGGGCACGTCGGTCGCCTTCGGAACGAAGGTGGCTTGGGATGGCGCGGCTTCGATCGAAGCGTCCAGCTTCCCCAAGACGATCGATGTCGTTGTTCATGCCGCTCAGTCGCGGCGCTACCGCGATTTCCCCGCGGATTCGCGCGAGATGTTCGACGTCAACGTCGCCATGACGATGCGGCTGCTGGATTGGGCGGCTCGAGCGGCGGTCAAGCACTTTTGCCTGCTGTCGTCGGGCGCGGTCTATGAGCCGTTCGCGGCAGCGCTGAGAGAGGATGCTGGCCTGGCACCCCCCGGCTTCCTCGGCGCGAGCAAGTTTGCTTCTGAAGTCGTTGCGAAGCCGTTCTCCAGCATTTTTTCCTTGAGCATTCTGCGGTTGTTCTTTCCGTACGGCCCTAGCCAGCGCGACCGGCTCATTCCGCAGCTGATACGCAGGATCCAGGACGGCGGCGCAATCCAGCTCTCCGGCGGCACGGAGGGGATTCGCCTCGCTCCCACCTATATCGACGACATCGTCGAGGTCATCCTTGCGAGCATTGCGTCGTCCTGGACGGATACGCTCAACGTGGCCGCCTCCGAGACGCTCTCGATCCGGCAGATCTCGAACACGATAGGTCAGCAGCTCGGCGTCGAGCCGAAGTTCGAGATCGTGAACCCGAACACCCCTGCCGTCGATATTGTTCCTGATCTGAGCCGCCTTGCATCTCGTTTGGACTTGCGGCGATTTGTGCAGTTCAAGGAAGGAATTCAAAAGACGATCTCGGCGAGCCCTGTCGACGCACCGGATCATCGTCTGGCTGAATCCCAACACCGTTAGTGAAGTCCATGACGCTGAAGATCCTGACCATAGTTGGTGCCCGGCCGCAGTTCATCAAAGCCGCGGCCGTCAGTCGCGCGATCCGGGAGACCGACGGGCTCTCGGAAGTGATGGTGCATACCGGCCAGCATTTCGATCCGAACATGTCCGACGTCTTCTTCGAGGAGCTCGACATTCCGAGGCCTCGACATCATCTCGATATCAATGGCGGCGGCCATGGCGATATGACGGGACGCATGCTGATGGCGATCGAGCCGATCCTGCTCGAGGAAAAGCCCGACTGGGTCGTCGTCTACGGCGACACCAATTCGACGCTGGCCGGTGCTCTCGCGGCGTCGAAGCTGCACATTCCGGTCGCACACGTCGAGGCGGGGCTCCGATCGTTCAACCGCCGCATGCCGGAGGAGATCAACCGGGTCGTGACGGACCATCTGTCCGCGCTGCAGCTCTGTCCGACGACGACCGCCGTCACCAATCTCGCTGCTGAAGGCGTGACGGCCGGCGTACATCACGTCGGGGACGTGATGTACGATGCGACCCTGTTCGTGACCGACAAGGCAGAGAAGAGCTCGACGATATTGACCAATCTGGGGCTGGCCTCGAAGACATATGCGCTCGCGACGATCCATCGTGCCGAGAACACCGGCGATCGGCAGCAGCTTCTCGCGGTCGTGCAGTTCTTGCAGGATCAGTCGCGCAAGTTTCCGGTTGTTCTCCCGCTGCATCCGCGCACCCGGCAGGCTGCGCTGGCGATGGGCGTCGATCTGGAGGGCTTGATGGTCATCGATCCGGTGGGCTACCTCGATATGGCGAAGCTTCTGCACAACGCCCTCGAAGTCTATACGGACTCGGGCGGGGTGCAGAAGGAAGCCTATTTCCACCGCGTGCCGTGCATCACGTTGCGTGACGAGACCGAGTGGACGGAGACCATCACGCATGGGTGGAACCGACTCTGGAAGCAGTCGTCGCAGGCCGTTCGGCGCGATATCGACGAGTATGGGACCGGTCGCGCCGCCTACGATGTCGCGCGCCTGCTGAGCTCAGGCGGCCCGCGATAGCCTTGCCGCCGGGAATTTGACCGGGCGATCCGTCTGAAGCTGCCGCCAGCTGTGGCAAGTGACGGTCCCTTTGGTTTCGTGCCGCGGCGGTTGAGGGCGGCCTCCAGGCACGGCTTCGAGGGTTGTGGCTTTGCCGCTATGGCGCTATCAGAGGCTCAGTTAGATGGTTTTCAGGCCGATTATCCGTAACAACCCCGTACGAGTGATGAAATGAATTCCGAACTGATCGCGAAGCTCAACGAGAGAACGGCCAAGATCGGCATCGTCGGTTTGGGCTATGTCGGCCTGCCTCTGATGCTTCGCTATTGCGAGGTCGGCTACAAGGTGATCGGCTTTGATATCGACCAGACCAAGGTCGATGCGCTGCGTGCCGGCCGCTCCTATATCGAGCATATCTCGAGCGCCAGCATCAAGAATGCGACGGAGCTTGGGTTCGAGCCGACGACCGATTTCTCGCGCGCCCGCGAGGTCGATGCGCTGATCCTTTGCGTTCCGACGCCGCTCAACAAGTATCGCGAACCCGATCTCAGCTTCGTGCTGAACACCACGGAGTCGCTGCTGCCGTATCTCCACCCGGGAATGGTGTTGTCGCTCGAAAGCACGACCTATCCCGGTACGACCGAGGAGGAGCTGAAGCCGCGCATCGAAAAGTGCGGCTTCACCGTCGGCAAGGACGTATTTCTCGTCTTCTCGCCGGAGCGCGAAGACCCCGGCAATCAAAACTTCACGACGCGTTCGATCCCGAAAGTCTGCGGTGGCTGCACGCCGGCGTGTCTCGAGGCCGGCATCGCGCTCTATCGTCAGGTGATCGACAAGGTCGTTCCGGTGAGCTCGACGCAGGCCGCCGAGCTGACCAAGCTCCTGGAGAATATCCATCGCTCGGTGAACATCGGTCTCGTCAACGAGATGAAGATGGTTGCCGACAAGATGGGGATCGACATTCACGAGGTGATCCGTGCGGCGGCGACCAAGCCGTTCGGGTTCGTTCCGTACTACCCCGGTCCCGGCATCGGCGGTCACTGCATTCCGATCGACCCGTTCTACCTGACGTGGAAGGCGCGGGAGTATGGCATGCACACGCGCTTCATCGAGCTCGCCGGAGAGATCAATTCCTCGATGCCGGACTACGTGGTGTCGAAGATCTCGCTGGCTCTCAATCAGAGGCATAAGTCGATCAGCGGCAGCTCGATCCTGGTGCTCGGCATCGCCTACAAGAAGAATGTCGACGACGTCCGCGAATCGCCGTCGGTGGCGCTGATGGAGCGGCTTCGTGATCTCGGCGCCAAGGTGTCCTACAGCGATCCGCACGTTCCCTCGTTCCCGAAGATGCGAGCGCATTCGTTCGATCTGTCCAGTGTCGCGCTCACCGAGGACAATCTGCGGCGATTCGATTGCGTCCTGCTTGCGACCGACCACGACAAGTTCGACTATCAACTGCTCGGCGCGCATTCGCCGCTGCTGGTCGATTGTCGCGGAAAATTTCCTCAGCCGGCGGGCAATATCATTCGCGCCTAGGCAGCCTCAGCATTTGGTCGGTGGTCGCTCACTGCGACTGCCGGCGCTGCCGTCTGGTCGAAGGCCGACCGCGGTACGATGTACCAGAGCAGGAAGAGCAGCCCGGTGCCGTTCGTGAGCAGGGCTGTCGAAAGCGGTACGTTGAGGAGAACTTGCGGGAGCAGTCCGGCAGACAGCAGCACGAATTGCGGCGGCAATCCGGACGAGAGGCGATTGCCGAGAGCAATGATCAGGCCGCAGCCCAGTGCGGACACCGGGGCGAGCACGAGGCCGACCGAAGCGATGCCTTCGGTGGCAAACAGCGAAGCGTTGAAAGCACCGAGATCGTAGGACCTGGCCATGACGGCCCATATCGGCTCTTTGTAGGCGCACGCGACCACAAGCTTCACCGCGTTGATCTGGCAGAAATGGGTCAGCGGATGTGCTGAGAAATAGTTGTTGTAGATCTCGAGGGCGAGCGACGGAATCGCAACCATCCTAGTGTTGACTGTGCCGAAGTAAACCAGTCCCGGATTGAGTGGGAACAGATCGGTTTTGACCAGCACGAACAGGATCATGCCAATCAGGACGGGCAGGAAGAACGACAGGATCGTTGCGACCCTGGCCTCGGCCAGCTTGCAGACGAGCGCCAGAAACAGCAGCCAGACCGGCGCAAACAGCGCCATCTTGGTCAGCATGATTGGATAGAACAGAAGCATCAGAACGAGCGCGATCCCTGCTTGCCAGAACCGCTTGCTGGTGACGAAGCAGGCGAAGGCGAGCGGCAACAGGGCGTTTGAGACGATCCAGACCGCATATCGCAGGACGCCTGGCAACGCCAACTCCGCGCGATATTTGTACATCTCGTTGAGATCGACCAGCTTGAGGTTGTAGAGGGCGCCGATGCCGATGATCGCGGCTGAGGCGATCAGGATGACGGAAGGCATCATGTAGAAGGCGCGGGCCGGCATGACGAAGACCTGCCGCATTGGCGAGGTGATAAACAGCGTGGGGACAAGGAAGGCGAACGCCGACAGCACGATCGAGATGAGCGCCAGGCGGTGATCGTAGTCGAGCAGCGAGAATTCGATCAGCCAGAGATATCCCAGCACCATGATGTAGAAGTAGAAGCCGACGAGATAGCCGAAGCTGAAGCGGCTGATCGCGAACAGGATGACGACTGGACTGAACACCAGAACGTTCAGGATCGCAGATGTCAGGTGCGTTTTGTCGAAGCCGATGACGCCCGCAAACGAATCCGTGATCGTGATGCAGTACAGCGAAATGCAGCAAATCGCGACATGGGCATAGGCCAACAGGGCAAGTTTGGCTTGGCCCCAGCCCAAATCCGGCTCCAGCTGCATGACGCGATGGTTCATTCTCATTTGCCGCCGTACGGGCCCTGCGTTTGGATTGTCTCGTTGGTGATCGTATTCGGGTAGGCTGGGCCCGAATAATCGCCACACGATGGTGCCTCCTAGGCCCAACGACATGGCACGGCGCCGGTAGGACGACAAGGATGGGCTGGTGCTTCATGTCGCTTTTCCTGCCCGGTGATGCAGGGGCGGCGTTGCCGTGAGCAACAAATCCGCCGCGGGCGGTGCCGTTCGATCGGGGCAAGGCCTTGCCTTATCCCGAGTTTTCTGGGTAATGGACGCTATGCTGCGGCTCGCAAGGCCGCTTGTTCCCTCGGCTCTTCGGCTGGCTGCAATGGCTGGTCACGAGACAAGACAGGGCCTGTTGCATGATCAGATTTGGCCTGCTCGGGTGCGGGCGTATTGCCAAGCGTCATTCCGATCTCCTGGGTGGCAATCACATCGCGGGAGCGGGCCTAGTTGCAGTCTGCGATCCGCTTCGTGCGCGTGCCGATGCGATTGCCGGGAAGTTCGGCGTTCCCGCCCATTACGACATGGACGAGTTCCTGGCGCGCAAGGATATCGACGCCGTTGCTGTGCTGACGCCGAGCGGGCTGCATCCCGCGCATGTGATCGCCTGCGCCAGGGCGGGCAAGCATGTCGTGGTCGAGAAGCCGATGGCGCTGCGGTTGCAGGATGCCGACGACATGATCCGGGCCTGCGACGAGGCCGGCATCAAGATGTTCATCGTCAAGCAGAACCGCTTCAACGTGCCGGTGGTCAAGGCACGCGAGGCGCTCGATGCTGGCCGCTTCGGCAAGCTCATCCTGGGGACGGTCCGGGTGCGCTGGTGCCGCGACCAGGCCTATTACGATCAGGATGAGTGGCGCGGCACCTGGGCCTATGACGGCGGCGTGCTGACCAACCAGGCGAGCCACCATGTCGATATGCTGGAGTGGTTCTTCGGCGACGTCGTGAGCGTGCACGCGCGCGCGACGACGGCGCTGGCCAAGATCGAAACCGAGGACACCGCCGTCGCGACGCTGAAGTTCCGCAACGGCGCGCTCGGGATCATCGAGGCCACCACGGCGGCGCGCCCGACCGATCTCGAAGGCTCGCTGTCGATCCTGGGCGAAAAGGGCACGGTCGAGATTTCCGGTTTCGCGGTCAACCAGATCCGGCACTGGCGCTTCGTCAACGAGCTGCCGTCGGACAAGGACGTCGTGGAGAAGTTCTCGGTCAATCCGCCCAATGTCTACGGCTTCGGCCATCAGGCCTACTATCATCACGTGGTCGATTGCCTGGAGAACCAGCGCGCGGCGCTGGTCGACGGGCTCGAGGGCCGCAAGAGCCTGGAGCTGATCTCGGCCCTCTATGAGTCGATCGAGACCGGAGAGGAAGTTGCGCTGCGCTTCACGCCGCGGCTGAGCCGACTGGGTGTCGTTTCGTGAATCGGCCGGAAGTGCATCAGGCCGGCGTGCGCGATGTCGCGTTCGGCGAACGCGTCAAGATCGTCGAGCCCTGCAATCTCTATGGCTGCACGCTCGGTGACGACTGCTTCATCGGGCCTTTCACCGAAATCCAGAAGGGCGTGGTGGTCGGAGCGCGCACCCGCGTGCAATCGCATGCCTTCGTCTGCGAGCTGGTCACCATCGGCGAGGATTGTTTCGTCGGACACGGCGTGATGTTCGTCAACGACACGTTCTCCACCGGCGGCCCGGCGCGCGGCCGCAAGGAGCTGTGGCGCGAGACTGTCATCGGCAACCGGGTGTCGATCGGCTCCAACGCCACGATCATGCCGGTCAGGATCACTGATGACGTTGTCATCGGCGCAGGGTCTGTCGTGACCAAGGACATCACGATATCAGGCACCTATGCCGGCAATCCGGCGCGCCGGCTGCTGGCGAGGCCAATAGGGCAATAGGGGAATATCGATGCCGGTGCCGTTTGCCGACCTGCAGCTGCAATACCAGTCCATCAAGGGCGAGATCGATGCCGCGATCGCCGGCGTGATCCGCGACAACGCCTTCATCCGCGGCAGCTATGTCGACGCCTTCGAGCGCGAATTCGCCGCGGCCGCGGAGGTCGCTCATTGCGTATCCTGCGCCAACGGCACCGACGCGCTTTACCTCGCCATGCGCGCGCTGAAGGTGAAGCCGGGCGACGAGGTGATCACGACGGCGCATTCCTGGATCTCGACTGCGGCGATGATCACCCATTCCGGCGCCACCGTCGTGTTCTGCGACACCGACGACGCGACGTTCACGATCGATCCGGCTGCGATCGAGGCCGCGATCACGCCGCGCACGGTCGGCATCATCCCGGTGCATCTGTACGGCCAGCCTGCAGACATGGACGCCATCATGGCGATCGCGCAGAAGCACAAGCTCTGGGTGATCGAGGACTGCGCCCAGGCCCATCTCGCGCGCTACAAGGGCCGCATGGTCGGCACGTTCGGCGAAGCCGCGACCTATTCATTCTATCCCGGCAAGAATCTCGGCGCGATGGGCGATGCCGGCGCGGTCGTCACCAACGATGCGGCACTCGCCGAGCAGATGGCGATGGTGGCGCGCCATGGCGGGCTGGTGAAGCACCAGCATCACATCGAGGGCGTCAACAGCCGGCTCGACGGCATGCAGGCTGCGATCCTCTCGGCCAAGCTGCCGCATCTCACCGCATGGACCGAAGCCCGGCAGGCCGCAGCCGAGGTCTACGACGCCGGCCTCAACCAGATCGAGGACGTCGTGGTGCCCGAAGTGGCGCCGGCGCGCAGCCACGTCTACCACCTCTACACGATCAGGCATCCGCGCCGCGACGCGCTCGCCGCGCATCTGAACGCCAATGGCGTGCAGACCGCGATCAACTACCCCACCGCGCTGCCATTCCTGCCGGCCTATGCACGGTTCAACCACCGGCCGGAGCAATTTCCCAACGCCCATCGCGATCAGGGCCAGATTCTCTCACTGCCGATCTTCGCCGAGATCACGCGCCAGCAGCAGGATGAGGTGATCGAGCTGGTCCGGAAGTTCTGATCGCGATCGCGGCTTCGCGCCGAGCGTGGGGCTCAGCTTCGCTGCAGCAGCGGCTTCAGGAACGCTTCCAGATTGGGGCCTGAGAACAAGTACGCCTTCAGGCCCGCTGCGCGTGCGGCCTCCAGGTCGGTCGGTTGATCACCGACCAGAAAGCTTCGTTCGACGTCGACCGGAAAGCGCTCCAGCAGATCGGTGATCATGCCCGGCGACGGCTTGCGGCGATGGCTGACCTGCCGATATCGCTCGATGATCCCTTCAGGATGGAACGGGCAATACTCAAAGGCGTCGATATGGGCGCCGATCTTGCCGAGCTCGGTCGCCATCCAGTCGTGGAGCTCTTGGACTTGCGCCTCTTCGTAGAGGCCTCTTGCCACGCCTGACTGGTTGGTCACGACGAACGCAAGATAGCCCATGTCGTTGACGGCCTTCACGGCTTCGCGTGCGCCGTCGATCCAGATCAACCTGTGGCTCTCGAACAGATAGCCGACATCGTGGTTCAAGACGCCGTCCCGATCGAAGAAAACCGCCGGCCGCCGCGGCTCGCTTTCGGAAGCGCTGCTCATGAGGTGATGATCCCGTCTCCACGAGGCATGAGCTAGCTCAATAGTTCACAATGCAGCGCGCGACAATGTGGACTGGACCACGCGGGGTGGACGGCTCATCGCTCGTCCGCAATCACCTTGCCATCGTTCGGCAGCGCGCCGGCGCCGACCAGCTCGACGGCGCCGCCAAGCTTTGTCACGGCACGCAGCGTGGCCGCAACTTCATTGAGCAGGGCATCCGTTGCCGAAGCGCATTCGGCCCTCAACGTCATCGCGTCGGCCTCGCCGACGCGCGTGACCACGAGGCGCAACCGTCCGAGCTCGGGATGGCGCTTGCCGATCTCGGCGATCTGCTCGGGGCGCACGAACATGCCCTTGACCTTGGTGGTCTGGTCGGCGCGGCCCATCCAGCCCTTGATGCGCATGTTGGTGCGTCCACACGGGCTCGCGCCGGGCAGGGCGGCGGTCAGGTCGCCGAGCGCGAGGCGGATCCAGGGATGATGCGGATCGAGCGAGGTCACCGCGATCTCGCCGACGTCACCGGGCGCAACGGGATCGCCGGTGCCGGGCTTGACGATCTCCAGGATCAAATCCTCATTGACCGTCATTCCCTCGCGCGCCGGCGTCTCGAACGCGATCAACCCGAGATCGGCGGTGCCGAAGGCCTGGTAAGCCTCGACGCCGCGCGACTTCATCTCCTCCTGCAGCGATTTCGGAAATGCCGCGCCCGAGACCAGGGCGCGCTTGATCGAGGACACGTCGCGGCCATCAGCTGCGGCGGCGTCGAGCAGGATCTTCAGGAAATCGGGTGTGCCGCTATAGCCGACCGGGCGATAGGCCTCGATCAGCTCGAATTGCTGCTCGGTATTCCCGGGACCAGCCGGGATCACCGCGCAGCCGAGCGCCCGCGCGGAGGCGTCGAAGATGAAGCCGCCGGGGGTAAGGTGATAGCTGAAGGTGTTCAGCACCACGTCCCCCTCGCGGAAGCCGGCCGCAAACAGCGCCCGCGCGCCGCGCCAAGGGTCCGCCTGGCGGCCTTCGGGCTCGAAGATCGGTCCGGGCGAAGTGAAAAGCCGGGCAAACGAGCCGGGCTTGTCGGCCACGAAGCCGCCGAAGGGCGGGGCGGCCTTGTGCAGGGCCGGGAGTTCCGATTTGCGCAGCACCGGCAGCCCCGCCAGCGTGTCGCGGCTGGTGATGGAGGCGGGATCGGTGCCCCTCAGCAGGTTGGCATAGGCGGGCGCCGCCATCGCCCTGCGCAGCACATCCGGCAGCCGGGCGAACAGGGCGGCCTCGCGCTGGGCCGGATCGCGCGTTTCAAGGGCATCGTAATGGTCGGTCATGGCAGGTCCTTGAGAGGATTTGCGCAGGTGGCGTGCCGGTGCGCCCGTGCTATCAGACGATGACCGCTGACATTGGGACGGTTCCAGGGAGCACGATGGCTGAGGCAGAGAGCGTTGCGGCGGACGGGGCCGCCGACGTCGTCGCGAGGTTGAAGCGCCGCATCATCGACCATGCGTTGCCGCTGTGGTCGACGGTCGGCTGGGACGGCACGGCCGGCGGCTTTGTCGACCGGCTGCATCAGGATGGGACAGCCGACCACGCCGCGCCGCGCCGCCTGCTTGTGCAGGCGCGCCAGATCTATTGCTACGCCAAGGCGGCCCAGATGGGCTGGTATCCCGAGGGCCGCGCGATCGCGCTGAAGGGGCTGGACTACCTGCTGGCCAAGGCCAAGGCGCCGGATGGCCGGCCGGGCTTCGTGTTCAGCCTGACGCCGGAAGGCGGTGTGCATAACCCGCTGCGCGACACCTACGGCCATGCCTTCGTGCTGCTCGCGCTGGCGACCGCCTACGGCCTCGACCAGGACGCCCAGATTCGCGCCGAGATCGACGCGCTGCTGTCGTTCCTCGACACCCAGCTGCGCTCGCCTCATGGCGGCTTCCAGGAAGGCCTGCCGCCGTCGATGCCGCGCCGGCAGAACCCGCAGATGCATCTGTTCGAGGCGATGATCGCCTGCTTCGACGCGACGCACGATTTGTCGTTCCAGAACCGCGCCGGCGATTTCTTCGCGCTGTTCCTGGCCAACCTCTACGACAAGCAGACGCACACCCTCGGCGAATATTTCGAGGAGGACTGGTCGAAGATCCCGCCGGTCAGCGTCGAGCCCGGGCACCTCGCGGAATGGGTCTGGCTGCTGAAAGGATTTGAACGGATCACCGGTTGCCCCACCGGGCGTCCGCGCGGTGAGCTGCTGGCCTCTGCGCTGCGCTATCGCGACGCCACCGGCTGCCTGATCGACGAGGGCGACGCCGAGGGCAACATCCGCCGCCACAGCAGGCGGCTGTGGCCGCAGAGCGAGCTTGCGAAGGCCTGGATCGCGCAGGCCGAGTCGGGCGCAGCTGGAGCCGCGGACGAAGCGCGCGCGGCGCTGGTGCTGCTGGAGCGGCACTATCTCAGCCATCCCGTGGCCGGCGGCTGGTACGACCAGTTCGACCGCGACGGAAATTCGCTGATCGCCACGATCCCGGCGTCGTCGTTCTACCATGTGCTCTGCGCGGTCACCGAAGCCGAGCAAGTGCTCGGATAGAACCGTCTTCCTGGTCTGACGCGTCTTCTGCACACGCAACTCCGCCCGAAAACGCCCGATATCCTCACAGCCAGCGCTTGCGCCGCTTGAAGCTCTTCAGGTTCTTGAAGCTTTTGCGCTGGTCGCCGGCGCCGCCGAGGTAGAATTCCTTGACGTCCTCGTTGTCGCGCAGCTCGTCGGCGGAGCCGTCGAGCACCACCTTGCCCTGTTCCATGATGTAGCCGTGGCTCGCGACCGACAGTGCGGCGCGGGCGTTCTGCTCGACCAGCAGGATCGTGACGCCGAGATCGCGGTTGATCTCCTTGATGATCGCGAACACTTCCTTGACCAGCAGCGGCGACAGCCCCATCGACGGCTCGTCCATCAGGATCATCTTCGGGCGCGCCATCAGCGCGCGGCCGATCGCGAGCATCTGCTGCTCGCCGCCGGAGAGATAGCCGGCAAGGCCCGTGCGCTCTTTCAGGCGCGGGAAATATTTGAACACCATGTCGATGTCGGACGAAACCTCGCCGTCGCGCCGGGTGAAGGCGCCGAGCCGCAGATTCTCCAGCGATGTCATGTCGGCGACGATGCGGCGGCCCTCCATCACCTGGAAGATGCCGCGGCGGACGATCTTGTCCGGATCGATGCCGTTGATACGCTGGCCCTCGAACAGGATCTCGCCGCGGGTGACTTCGCCGTCCTCGGTCTTGAGCAGGCCGGAGATCGCCTTCAGCGTGGTCGAC
The DNA here is from genome assembly GCF_042258615.1 of Bradyrhizobium sp. Pha-3. Classification (GTDB taxonomy): domain Bacteria; phylum Pseudomonadota; class Alphaproteobacteria; order Rhizobiales; family Xanthobacteraceae; genus Bradyrhizobium. Next base: position 3,600,888 of record NZ_CP170152.1, read on the forward strand.
TTGCCGGCGCCGTTGGCGCCGAGCAGCGCCACGATCGCGCCCTTCGGCACTTCGAGGCTGAGGCCGCGCAGCACCAGGATCACGTCGTCATAGACGACCTCGATGTTGTTGACGCTGAGCAGTGGCGGCGGCGGGACGGCCGTCGGCACCGGGCGGGTCGTTTCGAGGGTTTCGTTCATGGTCTTGATCACTCTCCACTGTCGTCACCCGCGAAAGCGGGTGACCCAGTATTCCAGAGGCGCCAGCGATCAATCGAGAGGCCGCGGCGTACTGGATCCCCCGCCTTCGCGGGGGATGACGACTTCCTGAGTTACCAGCCAAACCATTCCGGCTTGCGCGGCAGTTCGACGGTCTTCACCTTCTCGAGCTTGATCGTGCCCTTGCTCATCAGGTCGTTGATGTCACCATCGGTCGCGCCGGAAACCTTGGCGCGATAGAGGTCGACCTTCGTCGTCGGGCGGTGATCCTTCTCGGTCCAGTTCGAGGGATTGCAGACGCCGTCCATGCCGGCCGGCACCCAGTCCTTCTTCTGGTAGAAGCCCTTGGCGACGTTCTCGCCGGTGGCGCCGCCGTTCTTGGCGGCCCAATCCAGCGCTTCCTTCATGTAGAGCGCGCTGCAGACCGCAGCGATGTAGTGCACCGGGCGATAGATCTTGCCCGACGGATCGGACATCTTCGAGATTTCCATCACCGTCTTCATGCCGGGCGCGTTGCCGCCCCAGCCGACCGCGGTGCGCAGCGGGAAGATCACGCCGTCGGCGGCATCGCCGGCAGTCTTGGCGGCATTCTCATCCATGCCCCACACGTTGCTGAGGAACTGGACGTCGACGCCGGCGGTCTTGCAGGCCTTCATGACCGAGATGTTGGAAGCCGCGGTGTTGCCGAGATAAGCGTAATTGGCGCCGGAGCTCTTCAGGCTCAGGCACTGCGCCGAGTAGTCGCCGGGCGACAGTGCGAACACCAGCGGCGGCAGCACTTCGAAGCCGAGTTCGGTCGCGAGCGCTTCGCCGGCGGCCTTCGGCGCGTTCGGATAGGGATGGTTGGCGCCCATGTGGACGAATTTGGGCTTGCCGGGTTTGCCCTTCGCCTTCCAGTCCTCGGCGGCCCAGGTCAGCTCGGCGCGCAGCGCATCCGAGTAGCTCGGGCCGTAGAAGAAATTATACGGCGCGGGCTTGGCCTTGCCGCTGGTGCCTTCAGGGTCAGTCAGTGCGGCGGCGTAGGAGCCCGACATGTCGGGGATCTTGTCCTGCGCGAGGAAGCCGGTCAGCGCTTCGGTATCCGCCGTGCCCCAGCCCATGATCGCCGCGACCTTGGCGTCGGATGCCGACCACTTCTTGTACAGCGCGATCGCGCGCGGCACCTGATAGCCATAGTCATTGCTGTCGACGCTGAGCTGCTTGCCGCCGACGCCGCCGTTCTTGTTGACCCAGGCGAAGGTGTCCGCGACGCCCTGGCCGTAGGGCGTGCCGACGTCGGACGTGCCGCCCGAGAGGTCCTGCAGATGGCCGATGGCGATCTGCGCCTGCGCGGCGGCGGCCGCACCGCTGATCAGCAGCGCGAGGGAGACCGAGCTCAAAAGGGATCTAATCGTCATTGTTGTTTCCTCCTGCTTTTATTCGTTGAACCGAATTTGAGTTGTTTCAAGCGTCAGTGCGAGAACGGATAGAGCTTCCAGTAGGCCTTGATCTGCCGCCAGCGATGCGCGAGGCCGTCAGGCTCGAACATCAGGAAGCCGATGATGATCAGGCCGATCGCGATTTCGCGCAGGAAGGTGATGTTGTTGTTGAGCTGCAGCGCCTTGTCGATGGCGCTACCCTTCAGCCAGGCGCTCAGCCATTCCATCGATTCCGGCAGCAGCACCACGAAGGCCGTACCCATCAGCGTACCCATCACCGAGCCGGTGCCGCCGATGATGACCATCGCCAGGAACAGCACCGAGCGTTCGATGCCGAAGCCTTCCTGGGAGACGACCAGCTGATAATGCGCGTAAAGCGCGCCGGCGATGCCGGCAAAGAAGGCGGCCAGTCCGAACGACAGCGTCCGGTACTTGGTCAGGTTGATGCCCATGATCTCGGCGGAGAGATAGTGATCGCGGATCGCGACCAGCGCGCGGCCGTCGCGGGTGCGCATCAAATTGGTGACCAGCAGATAGCTGATCACCATGTAGGCGAGCACGACGTAGAAATACTGCCGGTCGCCGCGCAGCGTGTAGCCGAAGATCGAGAACGGGTTGGCGCTGGCCGGCACCGAGCCGCCCGAGAACCAGTCGGCGCGCGAGAAGAAGTCGAGCAGGATGTACTGCGCGGCGAGCGTCGCGATGACGAGATAGAGCCCTTTCAGCCGTGCCGCCGGCACGCCGAACACCAGGCCGACCAGCGCCGTGATCACGCCGGCGAGGGGGATCGCGAAGAACACCGGGATCGGCGCGTTGTTGGAGATGTAGGCCGAGGTGAAGGCGCCGAACAGGAAGAACGCGGCGTGGCCGATCGAGATCTGGCCGGTGAAGCCGACCAGGACGTTGAGGCCGAGCGCCGCGATCGCGAAGATGCCGATCTGGATCGCGATCGAGAGCAGGTAATTGGACAGCAGCATCGGCGCGAAACAGGCGAGAACGATGCCCAGAATCGCGAAGTTGCGGCTGGTTGCGGTCGGGAAGATCGTGGTGTCGGCCGCGTAGCTGGTGCGGAAATCGCCCGACGGAATGAGGGTGCTCGTTGCCATTGATCAGACCCGCTCGATGTCCTTGGTGCCGAACAGCCCGTACGGCTTGATCATCAGGATGATGATCAGGACGTAGAACGGCGCGATCTCGTAGAGATTGCCCCAGTGCAGATACTCGCTGTCGACATACTGGGCGACGTTCTCCAACAAGCCGATGATGATGCCGCCGAGCACCGCGCCGCCGACCGAGTCGAGGCCGCCGAGGATCGCGGCCGGAAACACCTTGATGCCGTAGGCGGAGAGGCCGGACGACACGCCGTTGACCACGGCGACCACGACGCCGGCGACCGCCGAGACCGTGGCCGAGATCGCCCACGCCATCGCGAACACGCTCTTCACGGAGATGCCGAGCGACTGCGCGACCTGCTGGTTGAAGGCGGTGGCGCGCATCGCCAGGCCGTATTTGGAGGCGCGGAAGAACCAGGCCATGCCGACCATCATGGCGAGCGAGACCACGAGGCTCATCACATAGACGGTCTGGATCTGCAGCCCGAACAGGCTGACCGACTGACTCTGGAACACGCGCGGGAACGGCTGCGGGTTGACGCCGAAAATCCACTTCAGCGCGGCCTGGAACACCGTCGACAGGCCGATCGTCACCATGATCACGGAAATGATCGGTTCGCCGATCATCGGGCGCAGGATCACGACCTGGATCGCGATGCCGAAGATGAACATGAACACCAGCGTGATCGGCATGCCCACCCAGAACGGCACCTGATACTTCGTCAGCAGCGCCCAGCATACCCAGGCGCCGACCAGCAACAACTCACCCTGTGCGAAGTTGACGACCTGCGTCGCCTTGTAGATCAGCACGAACGACATCGCGACCACGCCGTACAGCGTGCCGACCACGAGGCCATTGACGATCAGCTGGATCAGGAACTGGATGTTCATGGGGTGTTGCCAACCTTGCAGATCGTCATCGCCGGGCTTGACCCGGCGATCCATCGCGAAAGAGGACCCCTGCGAAGGGGATGGATGCGCGGGTCAAGCCCGCGCATGACGACCAAATATGCGGACCGCGCGGGTTGAATGGTCATTCCGCGGCCTCCGCGATCGCGGCGCGGCCGAGATCGACGACCTCGAGCGTGGTGCGGACGCGCTGCGCGGTGCCGTCCTGGAAGCGGATCACGGTGTCGACCGGGATGTTGGCCTTGCCCCGGTAGATCGCCTCGATGATATCGGCGTATTTCTCGTTGATCACGCCGCGCCGGACCTTTCGGGTCCGCGTCAGCTCGCCGTCGTCGGCATCGAGCTCCTTGTACAGCAGCAGGAAGCGCGAGATGCGTTGCGCCGGTGGCAGGGTGGCGTTGACCGTCTCGACCTCTTTCTTCAACAGCGCGTAGACTTCGGGCCGCGAGGACAGGTCGGTATAGGTCGTGAACGAGATCCGGTTTTTCTCCGCCCATTTCGAGATGATCGAGTAGCGGATGCAAATCATCGCGGCGAGCGCGTCACGGCCGGCGCCGAGCACCACCGCCTCGGCGACATAGGGCGAGAACTTCAGCTTGTTCTCGATAAATTGCGGCGAGAATCGCTCGCCGCGCGAGGTCGCGGCGAGATCCTTGATACGGTCGATCACCACAAGCTGCCGGTTGTCGTTGTAGTATCCGGCATCGCCTGAATGCATCCAGCCGTCCTTGATGTCGGCGACCGATGCTTCGGGGTTCTTGTAGTAGCCGTGGAACATGTTCGGGTGCCGCACCACGATCTCGCCGACACCGTTGACGTCGGCATTGTCGATGCGGATCTCGATGTTGTCGGCCATCGGCACGCCGGTGGTATCGGGGTCGACCTTGCCTTCGGGATGCAGCGTGTAGGCGCCGAGCAGCTCGGTCTGGCCGTACAGCGTGCGCAGCGGCACGCCCATCGCCTGGAAGAACTTGAAGGTATCCGGCCCGAGCGCCGCGCCGCCGGTTGCTGCCGAACGCAGCCGCGTGAAGCCGAGCCGGTCGCGCAGCGCACGGAACAAGAGCTGATCGGCGAAGACAGAGCGCTTGCCCTCGGCGAGCGCCGCAAGCCCGGTCTTCATGCCGAGATCGTAGAGCCGCTGCTTGAACGGTGAGGCATCCATCACGCCGGCGCGGACGTCGGCCGCGATCGATTCCCAGACCCGCGGCGCGAACAGCACGAAGGTCGGCGCGATCTCGCGGAAGTCGTTCATCATCGTGTCGGGCTCTTCGAAGAAGTTGACCTTCATCCGGGAGAGCAGCGCTTTGCCCAGCGCGTAGATCTGTTCCATGATCCAGGGCAGCGGCAGCACCGAGACATATTCGTCGTCCGGCCCCTTCGGATCGAAGGCGAGATAGGTCGCGCAGTGCCGCAGCACGCGTCCGGCCGAGAGCATCGCAAGCTTTGGATTGGCTGTCGTGCCCGAGGTGGTGCAGAGGATCGCGACGTCCTCGCCACGCGTAGCGTCGACCAGCCGGTCGTACAGCCCGGGTTCGCGCGCGGCGCGGTCGCGGCCCAGTGTGACGAGCTTGCTCGCCTCCATCAGCCGCGGATCGTCGTATTTGCGCATGCCGCGCGGATCGGAATAGACGATGTGCTTGAGGTTGGGCAGGCGGTCGGCAAGGCCGAGCAGCTTGTCGACCTGTTCCTCGTCTTCGGCGAAGACCAGCTTGGTCTCGCCATAGGTCAGGAGATAGGAAGCTTCCTCGTCCAGCACGTCGCGGTAGAGGCCGAGGCTCATCGCGCCGATCGCGTGGGCCGCGATCTCGGCCGCGACCCAGTCCGGCCGGTTGTCGCCGATGATGCCGATCACGTCGCCGCGGCCGACGCCGAGCTCGACCATGCCGAGCGCGAAATCATGGGTGCGGGTCTGGTAGTCGCTCCAGGTGAATTCGCGCCACAGCCCCAAATCCTTCTCGCGCAGCGCGATCTCGCCGCCATGCTCCCTGGCGTTGAGCCGCAGCATCTTGGGAAAGGTGTCGGCCTGCGCGGCGCGACCGGCATAGTCCATCATGCCGCGCTCTCCCGCACCGCCGGCTTGTCGTCGGGGTCGACCAGCACCTCGTCCTCTTCGCCGAGATAGGCGCGCTTGACGTGGGGATCGGCGAGCACGGCGGCCGGATCGCCCTCGGCGATCTTGCGGCCGAAATCGAGCACCATGACGCGGTGGGAGATGTCCATCACGACGCCCATGTCGTGCTCGATCATCATCACCGTCATGCCGAACTCTTCGTTGAGATCGACGATGTAGCGCGCCATGTCTTCCTTCTCTTCGAAGTTCATGCCGGCCATCGGTTCGTCGAGCAGGATCAGTTGCGGCTCCAGCGCCATCGCGCGGGCGAGCTCGACGCGTTTGCGCAAGCCATAGGGCAGGGTGCCGGCGGTCGCCTTGCGCACCGACTGCAGGTCGAGGAAGTCGATGATCTCCTCGACCTTGCGGCGATGCTCCAGCTCTTCGCGGCGCGCGCCGGTCAGCCAGTACAGCGATCCCGTGATGAAGTTGTTCTTCAGCAGGTGATGGCGGCCGACCATGATGTTGTCGAGCACGCTCATATGGTGGAACAGCGCGAGATTCTGGAAGGTCCGGCCGATGCCGAGACGGGGCCGCGCGTTCGGGGTGAGGCCGGTGATGTCCTGGCCGCGATAGAACAGCTGGCCTTCGGTCGGCCGGTAGCGGCCGGAGATGCAGTTGACGATCGAGGTCTTGCCGGCGCCGTTCGGGCCGATGATGGAGAACAGCTCGCCCTCGTTGACGCCGAAGCTGACTTCGGTCAGCGCGCGGACGCCGCCAAAGCGCAATGAGACTCCGCGCACCTCGAGACTGTTGGCCACCCTGTTCCCTCCAGATACGGGCGCTTTGGCGCGCTCTTTATCTTCGCTTCGATCCTGCTTCGATCTTACACTTCGACCTTACATGGGCCGCCGGAGGGAGACCATCCGACTAATGAAGCCGGCGTTCGGGAGCATCGCTCGCCCCGACCGCCTGCGTCATGCGCGGTAACGCCGCACCCCGCCTGCAAGCCCGTCTCTCGCGTCGTCCGCGGTCAGCGATCCATCAAGGCGCTGCGCGCGGCGTTAGGCGAGGTGGCTCTGAATACGAGAAAGCGATAGGTTGAATTGTCATGTGCCCGACATTTGGTCAGGAATATTCGCTGGCATTCCAGGCCTCGGGCTACTGGCTTCGCGCACGGCGTTGCTGCGGTGCAATATCGTGTCAGTATCTTGGTCAGTATCTTGGGGTGGGATGCCGTCGCTAGAATGATTGCTGCTGATTACCTGAAGCGCATCGCGGCCTGGTCGCGCGAACTGAGCGAGCAAGAGATCGAAATCGCGCGCGCCGGCATTTCCGAGAAGTCCTACCGCGCCAACGAATTCATCTTCATGCGCGGCGACAATTTCCAGTACTGGACCGGCATCGTCACCGGGCTGGCGCGCATGGGCATCGTCTCGCGCGGCGGCAAGGCCGCGAGCTTCGCGGGCCTCACCGCGGGCGCCTGGTTCGGCGAGGGCACCGTGCTCAAGAATGAGCTGCGGCGTTACGACGTGGTCGCGCTACGCGACACGCGCCTCGCGATGATGGACCGCCGGACCTTCGTCTGGCTGTTCGAGAATAGCGTCGGCTTCAACCGCTTCCTGGTGGGACAGCTCAACGAGCGGCTCGGCCAGTTTATCGCGCTGCTCGAATATGGCCGCACGCTGGACGCCACCGCGCGGCTGGCGCGCTCGATCGCCTCGCTGTTCAATCCGATTCTCTACCCCGAGCTCACCTTGCACCTGGAGATCACCCAGGAGGAGATCGGGGCGCTGTCGGGTATCTCCCGGCAGAACGCCAACCAGTGCCTGAAACGGCTCGAGCGCGAGGGCCTGTTGCGGCTCGAATATGGCGGGGTGACGATCATCGAGCTCGACCGGCTGCGCCACTACGGGGAGTGACCGGCACCGCGCCGAACGACGCCACTTTTCGAGGCTCTAAAGCGCGATGAGATCGATCGCGCTTTAGCTTCTTGTTTGGGCATGATCTTTCGGAAAACCGCTGCACACTTTTCCGGATCATGCCTTAAAGTCCTGATTTCAAACGATTAAGCCATTAGACTTGAAGCAGGCCGGATGCTACAGACCGGCCTCGTCGGGATCGCGCGGTTTTCGCGCTCTCTGGAGATGACATGGCGGTTAAGGCTCAGGACTCAAAGCGGCGCGTTGCGCTGATCACCGGCATCACCGGGCAGGACGGCGCGTACCTCGCCGAATATCTGCTCGGCCTCGGCTATACCGTGCACGGCATCAAGCGCCGGTCGTCCTCGTTCAACACCGCGCGGGTCGACCATCTCTACCAGGATCCGCACGCCGGCAACGTGCCGTTCCTGATGCACTACGGCGACATGACCGATTCGACCAATCTGATCCGGCTGGTGCAGCAGATCCGGCCGACCGAGATCTACAACCTCGCCGCCCAGAGCCACGTCCAGGTCAGTTTCGAGAGCCCGGAATACACCGCCAACGCCGACGCCATCGGCGTGCTGCGCCTGCTGGAGGCGATCCGCATCCTCGGCATGGAAAAGGAGACCCGGTTCTACCAGGCCTCGACCTCGGAGCTGTACGGCCTCGTGCAAGAGGTGCCGCAGAAGGAGACCACGCCGTTCTATCCGCGTTCGCCCTATGGCGTCGCCAAGCTCTACGGCTACTGGATCACGGTGAACTACCGTGAGGCCTACGGCATGTTCGCCAGCAACGGCATCCTGTTCAACCACGAAAGCCCGATCCGCGGCGAGACCTTCGTGACGCGCAAGATCACCCGTGCCGTCGCCCGCATCGAGGTCGGCCTGGAGAGCAAGCTCTATCTCGGCAATCTCGATGCCAAGCGCGACTGGGGCCACGCCCGCGACTATGTCGAGGGCATGCACAAGATCCTGCTGGCGGACGAGCCCGGCGATTTCGTGCTCGCGACCGGCGAGACGCGCTCGGTCCGTGAGTTCGTCGAGCTGGCATTTGCGGAGGTCGGCCGCAGTATCGAATGGCGCGGCAAGGGCGTCGAGGAGATCGGCGTCGACAAGGCGACCGGCAACACCCTGGTGCAGATCGACCCGGTCTATTTCCGTCCGACCGAGGTCGATCTTTTGATCGGCGACGCCAGCAAGGCGCGCGCCAAGCTCGGCTGGGCGCCGAAGACGCCGTTCGCGCAACTGGTGAAGGAGATGGTCGCCAGCGATCTCGTCGAGGCCAGGCAGGATGCGGCCAATGCCAAGCAAGGCGTTTGAACTGAAGGGCAAGACGGTCTTCGTCGCCGGCCATCGCGGCATGGTCGGGTCGGCGCTGATGCGCCGGCTGGCGCGCGAACAGGCCGATCTGCTGACGGTGTCGCGCGGCGAGGTCGATTTGCGCGACCAGGCCGCGGTCAATGCCTGGTTTGCCGCAAAGCGGCCGCAGGCGGTGTTCCTCGCCGCCGCCAAGGTCGGCGGCATCGTTGCCAACAACACGCTGCGGGCGGAATTCCTCTACGACAACCTGGCGATCTCGACCAACGTGATCCAGGCGGCCCATGCCAATGGGTGCGAGAAGCTGATGTTCTTCGGCTCGTCCTGCATCTATCCGCGCCTGGCGCCGCAGCCGCTGCGCGAGGATTCCATGCTGACCAGCCCGCTCGAGCCGACCAACGAGCCCTATGCCATCGCCAAGATCGCCGGCATCAAGATGGCCGAGGCCTATCGCAGCCAGTATGGCGCCGATTTCATCAGCGTGATGCCGACCAATCTCTACGGTCCCGGCGACAATTATCATCCCGAATACAGCCACGTCGTCGCCGCGCTGATCCGCCGCTTCCACGAGGCCAAGGTCTCCGGTGCCGGCAGCGTCGTTGTGTGGGGCACCGGCACGCCGCGCCGCGAATTCCTCTATGTCGACGATCTCGCCGACGCCTGCATCCATTTGATGAAGACCTATTCCTCGCCGGAGCTGGTCAATATCGGCACCGGCGAAGACATCACCATCGCCGAATTCGCCCGCGTGGTCGCCGCCACCGTCGGCTATCGCGGTGAGATCAGCTTCGACACCTCGCGTCCCGATGGCACGCCGCGCAAGCTGCTCGACGTCAGCCGGCTCGCCAGGCTGGGCTGGCGCGCCGCGACCTCGCTCGAGAATGGCATCAAACTCGCATACCAGGCCTATCTGAACGAGACCAAGCAGGCGGCGGAGTAGCGCCGCGCGTTACTTCGCCGTCGCGCGCGGTGGAGCCTTCGCCAGCGCCGTCGCCATCGCCGAGATCAGCGGCTTCATGAAGAACGCATCGTTCGCCGGGTAGATGTCGGTGGACAGGCCGTAGGCCTTCAACTCGTCCGACACCACGGGTCCGACCGAGGCGATCGGCGTCTGCTTCAGGCCCTCGCGTAATTGCACCTCGCACCGATGCGCCTGCGCCACCTCGAGCAGGCGGCGAACCTGGCCCGAACTGGTGAGTGCGATGGCGTCGATGCGGCCCCGCGCCATCTCCTCGATCGCGGTCACGATGTTGGTGTCGGCGGCCTGCGCATCATAGACATAAGGCAGCACGGTATCGACCTCGGCGCCCTGCGCCTTGATCGCGCCGATCAGCGTGGCGTGATCCTTGTCCGGATAGAGCTGCAGGCCGAGCCGGTGGCCGCTCAGGTCGAGCTGCGACAGCATCTCGGCGACGCCTTCCGAGGTCGGCTTCTCGGTCGTCATTTGCGGCTCGAGCCCGATCTCGCGCAGCGCGCGGCCGGGCTTGGGGCCGCGGGCGAATTTGCGCGCCTTGCCGAGGCTCGTGACAAACTCCGCCTCGGCCCCGATCCGGCGCACGACCTTCATCAGCCGGCGCAGGCCTTCGCCGGTCATCAGCACGAGGTCGTCGAGCGGTCGCTCGATGGCGCGGCGAATCCACGCCTCGATCGGCGCGGGATCCGGCGCGTCATGGATGGTGAACATCGGGCATTGCAGCACGTCGGCGCCCTGCTCGGCGAGCAGGCGAGAAAACTGCGCCTCCTCGCGCGTCTCGAGGATCAGGATGCGGTAGCCGTTCAGCCGGTCAGCCATGATGGTCCCTAACAAACATTGTCGTCATTTGTTCGATTTGACCCCCGCGCCGGGATTGGCGCAAGGCCGCCTGCGGTGTAGACGAGGGCCGAAAATGACCGTTCCACATATCTGCTCAAGCTTTGGTCAATTGGCATGCCCGACCATCAATTCGTTCTGACCCTGTCCTGTCCGGATCGACCGGGGATCGTCTCTGCGGTCTCGACGTTCCTGGCGCATAACGGCCAGAACATTCTGGACGCCCAGCAATTCGACGACATCGAGACCGGCAAGTTCTTCATGCGCGTGGTGTTCACCGCGGCCGACCTCGCGGTCGGACTGCCGGCGTTGCAGACCGGCTTTGCCGCGATCGCCGAACGCTTCGGCATGGATTGGCAGATGCGCGATCGCGCCAGCCGCCGCCGGGTGATGCTGCTGGTGTCGAAGTCCGATCATTGCCTGGTCGACATCCTCTATCGCTGGCGCACCGGCGAGCTCGAGATGATTCCGACCGCCATCGTCTCCAACCATCCGCGCGAGAGCTACAGTTCGCCCGATTTCGGCGATATCCCGTTTCATCATCTGCCGGTGACCAAGGAGACCAAGCGGCAGCAGGAAGACGCGGTCTGGAAGCTTGCCCAGGACACCAATACCGACCTCGTGGTGCTCGCCCGCTACATGCAGATCCTGTCCGACGAGATGTCGGCGCGGCTGTCGGGCCGCTGCATCAACATCCATCATTCCTTCCTGCCGGGCTTCAAGGGCGCCAAGCCCTACCACCAGGCGCATGAGCGCGGCGTCAAGCTGATCGGCGCCACCGCACATTATGTCACCAGCGATCTCGACGAGGGGCCGATCATCGACCAGGACGTCGAGCGCATCAGCCACCGCGACACGCCCGAGGATCTCGTGCGCAAGGGCCGCGACATCGAGCGCCGCGTGCTGGCGCGGGCGATCCGCTACCATCTCGCCGACCGCGTCATCCTCAACGGGCGCAAGACCGTGGTGTTCGTGGACTGATCCGCAAGTTCACGCGTCCCGCACAACGCGATGCAGACGCTACGGGCCCGATGCTCAATGGGTCGCGTTCTGCGCCGGCGCTGCCGGCTTGGCGTCGTCGCCGCGCTCGGCCGCGGGCATCAGGCGCTTGCGTTCACGCTCCTGCATGAACTTGTCGTATTCGGGGGTGCCCGCCCGCGGCGGTGCGTCTGCAGGCAGACCGCCGGCCCAGGCCGGAATGTAGTCGGCCATGCCGGCCGAGACCTTTTGGTTCACCGTGCCGCATCCCACGAGCGCGCAGGCCGCGAGCGCGAGGGCAGTCAGGACAGGGATGTGACGTGTGAAGATCGGCATTGGCGGCAGCATACAGCCCTGGTCTTTATGGATGATGATCTCAGGCGCGACCGTTCGGCTGCAATTGTGCTTGTTTGTTGACAGCGGCGCACGATTTGTACGATCGTACAAATGAATCGAGCCAACGGAGGCCTGGGCGCGCGAGAGCGGTTCTTGTGGGGGCGTTGAGTTTCGGGGAATGATTCTGGTATCCTGATACTTGTTCCTGTGGTTGGGCCAAATCGCGGCGCGCGACACACGTCCATCGTCCGATTGACAGAGGGCGCGGGGAAACGCCTTGTCGCGTTGCGGCTCGGCTGTGACATGCTTGGGTTAAGGTAAGGCAAGGGCCGGGCACTCGGCTCGACGCAGAACAATGGAAGGGGGAGGGACGTCGATGTTCAATCGTCGCAAAATGTTGCTGTGGGGCGCCGCTGCGGCCGTGCTTCCGGGGTTGTGCGCCAGCGCGCCGGCGCGGGCGGACGACGCCGTCAAGATCGGCCTGATCCTGCCGATGACCGGCGGCCAGGCCTCGACCGGCAAGCAGATCGATAACGCGATCAAGCTCTATATGCAGCAGAAGGGCGACACCGTCGCCGGCAAGAAGATCGAGATCATCCTGAAGGATGACGCCGCGGTGCCCGACAACACCAAGAGGCTCGCGCAGGAACTGATCGTCAACGACAAGGTCAATTTCATCGCCGGCTTCGGGGTGACGCCCGCGGCGCTCGCCGCGGCGCCACTGGCGACGCAGGCCAAGATCCCGGAAGTCGTGATGGCGGCCGGCACCTCGATCATCACCGAGCGTTCGCCCTATATCGTGCGCACCAGCTTCACGCTGGCGCAGTCCTCCACCATCATCGGCGACTGGGCGGTCAAGAACGGCATCAAGAAGGTCGCAACGCTGACCTCGGACTACGCGCCGGGCAATGACGCGCTGACCTTCTTCAAGCAGCACTTCACCGCCGGCGGCGGCGAGATCGTCGAAGAGGTCAAGGTCCCGCTCGCCAATCCCGATTTCGCGCCGTTCCTGCAGCGTATGAAGGATGCCAAGCCCGACGCGATGTTCGTGTTCGTGCCGGCCGGGCAGGGCGGCAACTTCATGAAGCAATATGCCGAGCGCGGGCTCGACAAGAGCGGCATCAAGGTGATCGGCCCCGGCGACGTCATGGACGACGACCTGCTCAACAACATGGGCGATGCCGCGCTCGGCGCGGTGACCGCGCATCTCTATTCGGCGGCGCATCCGTCCGCGATGAACAAGGACTTCGTCGCCGCCTACAAGAAGGCGTTCGGCAGCCGCCCGGGCTTCATGGCGGTCAGCGGCTATGACGGCATCCACCTGATCTATGAGGCGCTGAAGAAGACCAATGGTGCGACTGACGGCGACAAGCTGATCGAGGCGATGAAGGGCATGAAGTGGGAGAGCCCGCGCGGCCCGATCTCGATCGATCCGGAAACCCGCGACATCGTGCAGAATATCTATATCCGCAAGGTCGAGAAGGTCGACGGCGAACTCTACAACGTCGAGTTCGCGACCTTCGAGGCCGTCAAGGATTCCGGCAAGACCAAGAAGTGACGCGCGAAGCTCCGCTCGCTGCACGTCATGGCCGGGACGAGCCCGGCCATGACGATCCTGTTGACGTGGTGTCGTTTGCGCCCTCTCGCTTAAGCTGACTTCATGGCCTCTATCCTCACCAATTTGTTCGATGGCGTCGCCTACGGCATGCTGCTGTTCGTGCTGGCCTGCGGGCTTGCGGTGACGCTCGGGCTGATGAACTTCGTCAACCTCGCGCACGGCGCCTTCGCCATGGCCGGCGGCTATATCTGCGCCGTGCTGGTCAACAATTCCGGCTGGCCGTTCTTCGCAGGCCTGCCGCTTGCCTTTGTCGGGAGTGCCGTAATCGGCGTCGCGCTGGAGCGCATGCTGTACCGCCATCTCTATAGCCGCAGCCATTTGGATCAGGTGCTGTTCTCGATCGGCTTGGTGTTCATGTCGGTCGCGGCGGTCGACTACATCATGGGATCGTCGCGGGTCTTCATCAAACTGCCGGCGGCGCTGGAGGGCCAGATCGATCTGTTCGGCGTCGGCATCGGACGTTACCGGCTGATGATCGTCGTGATCTGCGGCCTGCTGACGCTGGCGCTGCAGCTGATCCTCGCCAAGACGCGGTTCGGCAGCCGCCTGCGCGCCGCGGTCGACGATCCGCGCGCCGCGATCGGGCTCGGCATCAACGTGCCGCAGGTGTTCGCGTTCACCTTCGCCTTCGGCTGCGGCCTCGCCGGGCTCGGCGGCGCGCTGAGCGCGGAGATCCTCGGGCTCGATCCGTACTTCCCGCTGAAGTTCATGATCTACTTCCTGATCGTCGTCACCGTCGGCGGCTCCTCCTCGATCACCGGGCCGTTCCTGGCATCGCTGCTGCTTGGAATCGCCGACGTCGCCGGCAAATATTACGTGCCCAGGGTCGGCCCCTTCGTGATCTACACCGTGATGATCGTGATCCTGCTCTGGCGCCCGAACGGCCTGTTCGGCCGCACCGCGGCGCGGTGAGGCGCGCATGACCGCGCTGTCCGACGTCTCCACTCACGCGATGGCCAGCGCGCGCTGGCGGATCAGCGAGGTCGCCTTCTGGGTCCTGGCGCTGGCCTGCGCGTTGCTGTTCCCGTCGCGCTATCTGATCATGACCGACATTGTGCGGCTCGGCCTGTTCGCGCTCTCGCTCGACCTGATCCTCGGCTACGCCGGCATCGTCTCGCTCGGACACGCGGCCTTCTTCGGCGTCGGCGCCTATTCGGCGGGCTTGCTGGCGCTGCACGGCATTATCAACGAGCCCGTCATCGCGCTGGTCGCCGCCGGCCTCGTTGCAGCGGCGCTCGGATTCCTGACCAGCTTCCTGGTCATCCGCGGCGTCGACCTGACCCGGCTGATGGTCACGCTCGGCATCGCGCTGCTGCTGGAAGCGCTCGCCGAACGCTTCTCCGATATCACCGGCGGCACCGACGGCCTGCAGGGCATCGAGATGCAGCCGATCCTCGGGTTGTTTGCCTTCGACATGTTCGGCAAGACCGGGCTGTTCTACTCGCTGATCGTGCTGTTCATCCTGTTCCTGTTTGCCCGTCGCGTGGTGCATTCGCCGTTCGGTCTCTCGCTGCGCGCGATCAGGAACAATCCGCTGCGCGCGGCCGCAATCGGCATGCCGGTCAACCGCCGCCTGGTCGCGATCTACACGCTCGCCGCCTTCTATGCCGGGATCGCGGGCGCGCTGTTCACCCAGACCACGGCGCTGGCCTCGCTCGACGTGTTTTCCTTCGAGCGCTCTGCCGATTTGATGCTGGTGCTCGTGATCGGCGGCACCGGCTATCTCTATGGCGGGCTGATCGGCGCGGTCGTGTTCAAGATGCTGCAGGAGCTGTTTCAGAGCATCACCCCGCAATACTGGCTGTTCTGGATCGGCCTCGTGCTGGTCGTGATCGTGATGGTCGGCCGCGCGCGCATCCACCGCTGGGTGCTGTTCGTGCCGAACCTGATCATCCGCCAGTTTACCGGCCGCAAGGCCGCCGTCGCCATGCCCGAGGGCGATGCGCCATGACGATCGCGCTCGAAACCCGCGGCCTCGAGAAATCCTTCGGCGGTCTTCGCGTCACCCGCGACCTCTCGCTGAAAGTGATGCAGGGCGCCCGCCACGCGCTGATCGGACCGAATGGCGCCGGCAAGACCACCGTCATCAACCAGCTGACCGGGGTGCTGACGCCGAACAGCGGACGCATCCTGCTCGAGGGCAGCGACATCACCGGCCTCTCCGTGCACAAGCGGGTGCTGCGCGGGCTGTCGCGCACCTTCCAGATCAACCAGCTCTATGCCGACCTGACCCCGCTCGAAACCATCGGGCTCGCGGTTTCCGAACGGATGGGCCGCGGCGGCGACTGGTGGCGGCGGATGGGGACGCGCGACGACGTCAATGCCGAGATCGCCGAGATCCTGTCGCGTTTCCATCTGCTCGACGTGATGACCGAGCTCACCTCGACATTGCCCTACGGCAAGCAGCGCCTGCTCGAGATCGCGGTCGCGATCGCCGCCAAGCCACGCGTGCTGATGCTCGACGAGCCGGCCGCCGGCGTGCCCGAGAGCGAGCGCCACGATATCCTGGCGGC
Source organism: Bradyrhizobium sp. Pha-3 (assembly GCF_042258615.1). Classification (GTDB taxonomy): domain Bacteria; phylum Pseudomonadota; class Alphaproteobacteria; order Rhizobiales; family Xanthobacteraceae; genus Bradyrhizobium. The sequence goes on from NZ_CP170152.1 coordinate 3,617,070, forward strand.
GGTCGCAGCATTGCCGCGCGACGTCACCGTGCTGCTGATCGAGCACGACATGGATCTGGTGTTCTCCTTCGCCGACCGCATCTCGGTGCTGGTCAATGGTGGCTTGCTTACTGAGGGCGCACCCGACGAGGTCGCGCGCGATCCGCAGGTGAGGGCGGTCTATCTCGGCGAGGCGGCCGATGCCTGACCTTCTCTCGATCCAAGGGCTGCGTGCCGGATATGGCGAGGCAGTTGTGCTGCCCGACATGTCGCTGGCGCTTGCCGAGGGCCAGGTGCTCGCGCTGCTCGGCCGCAACGGTACCGGCAAGACCACGCTGATCAATTCGATCGTCGGCATCGTCAGGCGCTTTGGCGGCAGCGTCGCGCTTGCGGGCCAAGACATCACGGCACTGCGGCCCGACCAGCGCGCCCGCGCCGGGATCGGCTGGGTGCCGCAGGAGCGCAACATCTTCCGCTCGCTGACGGTTGAAGAGAACATGACCGCGGTGGCGCAGCCCGGGCCGTGGACGGTCGAGCGGGTGTATGAGATGTTTCCGCGGCTGAAGGAGCGGCGCGGCAATTTCGGCAACCAGCTGTCCGGCGGCGAGCAGCAGATGCTGGCGATCGGTCGCGCGCTGACCTTGAATCCGAAAGTGCTGCTGCTCGACGAGCCGACCGAAGGCCTCGCGCCGATCATCGTTGAGGAATTGTTAAAGGCGATCGGAACCATCACGCGCTCGGGCGGCATCTGCTCGATCATCGTCGAGCAGAATGCACAAAAGATTCTCGGGCTCGCTGACCGCGTTGTGATATTGGAACGCGGGACAATCGTGCACGATGCGGCAAGCAGCGCGCTGAAGGCCGATCCCTCCGTCCTCGAGCGCCATCTCGGCGTCGCCGGGACCAAAAAACACTGACGCCATCAGGGAGTTCACCATGCAGCGAACCAAGCCACCGTTCCGCGCCGACGAGGTCGGCAGCCTGTTGCGTCCGCCGAAGATCAAGGAAGCGCGCGCCAGACTCGAGAAGGGCGAGATCTCGGCCGACGAGCTGCGCAAGATCGAGGACATGGAGATCGAGAAGGTCGTGCACAAGCAGGCCTCGGTCGGCCTCAAGCTTGCGACCGACGGTGAGTTCCGCCGCTCCTGGTGGCACTTCGACTTCCTCAGCCACCTGACCGGCTGCGAGCTGTTCCACCCCGACATGGGCATCCAGTTCGCGGGCGTGCAGACCCGGCACGACGCCATCCGCGTGATCGGCAAGCTCGACTTTTCCGATCATCACCCGATGCTCGATCACTTCAGGTTCCTGAAGAAGTACGCGGACCAGGCGCATGTCACCCCGAAGATGACGATCCCGTCGCCGGCGGTGCTGCACTTCCGCGGCGGCCGCAAGCTGATCTCGAAGGAGGTCTATCCCGATCTCGAGGAGTTCTACCAGGACCTCGGCAAGACCTATCGCAAGGCGGTGAAGGCGTTCTACGACGCCGGTTGCCGCTACCTGCAATTCGACGACACGGTGTGGGCCTATCTGTGCTCGCCGGAGGAATTGCAGAAGTCGCGCGACCGCGGCGACAATCCGGATGGGTTGCAGGAGATCTACGCGCGCGTCATCAATTACGCGATCGCCGATCGTCCGTCCGACATGGTGATCACGACGCATGTCTGCCGCGGCAATTTCCGTTCGACCTGGATTTCCTCCGGCGGCTACGAGCCGGTCGCCGAGACCATGCTGGCCGGTACCAATTACGACGGCTACTTCCTCGAATATGATTCCGATCGTGCCGGCGGCTTCGAGCCGCTCCGCTTCCTGCCCAAGGGCAACAAGGTCGTGGTGGTCGGCGTCATCACCTCGAAGTTCGGCGAGCTCGAGAAGAAGGACGACATCAAGCGGCGGCTGGAAGAGGCATCGAAGTTCGCTCCGATCGAGCAGCTCGCGGTGTCGCCGCAATGCGGCTTTGCTTCGACCGAGGAGGGCAACATCCTCTCCGAGGAAGAGCAGTGGGCCAAGCTGCGGCTCGCGGTCGAGGTCGCGAACGAGGTGTGGGGGAAATAGGCTTAGCTGTTTCGTCATTGCGAGCGAAGCGAAGCAATCCACGTCCCCGCGAGGACAGAATGGATTGCTTCGTCGCTTCGCTCCTCGCAATGACGGGTGAGGGGGCCTCTTCACTGCTCCGCCAGATAGACCTCGCCGAGCAGCGAGGAGTTCGACCACGGCACCTGCTTGCCCTTGGTCGCGGCGACGACCTCGGCGCGGACCCGCGTCAGCATCTGCTGCACTTCGAGGCCGGGCGTGCCGACATGGCGCGACAACGCCGCGGAGAATGGGCTGTTGGCGCCTTCGCCGTCGAGCGCGACCTGGCCCGGCGCGGTCGCGAACGCGATCAGCGTGCCGGCGCCGAGCGTCGAGCCTGATCCGAGCGAAGCCGGTGCGGCAAGGCCGGAGCCGGTCTCGATGCCGCGGCTCGGGCCTGTGGATGCCACCTGCGGCGCCATCGGATTGTTGCGGCAGGCATCGAGGATCAAAATGTTGGTGCGGATCTGGTCGTCGAGGCCGGCCATGATGGTGTCCATGTCGACCATCGCGTCGGTCATGCGCGTGCCCGCCTTGAACTCGATATCGACCGGCACGAGGTAGTTGCGGCCGTCGACCTGCACGCCATGACCGGCGTAGTAGACCACGGCGATCTGCGACCGCGCCGCCTCGCGCAGGAAGTCATGGATCGTCGTCTGCATCGCGTCGCGATCGAGATCGAGTCCCTCGGAGACGGTGAAGCCGATGTCCCGCAGGCTCTTGGCGATGGCGCGCGCGTCGTTGGGTGGATTGGGCAGCGCCTTCACATGCGCATAGGCGCCATTTCCGATCACCAGCGCGACGCGCCGGCCGGTTGCTGCGGCCTGCACGCGTGCCGCGGGTGCGGCCGGAGCTGCTGACGCAGGCGCCGGCGGTGCGGGCGCAGGGCTGCTCTCGGCGGCAGGCGCCGCCGCGGTCTTGCGCGGCGCTGCGTCGGCTTCCTTCAGCAGCGCGAGCCGCACCTTGGCGGTGGCCTGGTTGGCCTTGCTGCCGGCGTCGGATGCCTGGCCCTCGAGCACCGAGGCGTAGTCCTCCTTGGCGTGCGCTGCATCGCCCTTGGCCTCATAGGCGAGGCCGCGCTGGGTGTAGGCCGAGATCAGCACGCTGCCGGGCGGCGTCATGATGTTGGCGGGCGCCTTCGCCTTCGCGAGCCGGATCGCTTCCGTCGTATCCGCAATCGCGCGCGCGATGTCGCCCTTGGCGCGCCAGATCACGGCGCGGCTGATCAGCGGCTGCGGCAGCGACGGATCGATCCTGACCGCCTCGTTGATGTCGGCGAGCGCGCCGTCGAGATCGCCGAGCGCCTGCTTCGATGCGCCGCGGTTCTGATAGGAGAACGCCGACTTCGGGCCCGCCTTGATCGCGGCGTCGTAGTCCGCGATCGCCTTGGCGTAATCGCCCCTGCCGCGATAGGCATTGCCGCGGTTGTGATAGATGATGCCGCTCGGCGGCCCCATGCGCAACGCGTCGTTGAAGTCGGCAATCGCGATGTCGTACTCGCCCTTGTCGTAATAGGCCGAGCCGCGCAGATTGTAGACGGCGGTGCTCGGCTTCAGACGCAGCGCCTCGGTGGCGTCAGCGATCACCTGCGCGTAGTTGCCTTTCTTGTTCCAGCCCACCGCGCGCCAGAAATAGATCGTCGCGAGCTTCTCGCCGGAAAACACCTTCAATGCGATGATCTTGGTGCAGGCGTCGATCATCTGGTCGGCCGGCGTGGTGTCGGTCGTGCAGAGTGGGCCGAGCTGGGAGCGCGCCTGGCCGAAGCAGGGCGCCGACCACAGGATGGCCGCGAGCAGACAGGGGATCAGGAGCAGGCGGCGCATCGGTCATCCAGGGGTAGGGCCGTCGCGGTGGTCGGCGGCGGCGAGGCGGTCCAAGAGGCTATCCAAGAAACTGCATGACTGTTTGGTGATTGGCCGTGGAGGGGGGTTCAACAGGTGGGAAAATAGTGATAAGATCTCGCCGCACACTATCTCTGCCCACTTTTGTCCCACTGGCCGCTGCCAACTCCAGGCACCATGAAGAACGACGAAATCCTCAGTCAGATCACGGATTTCTGCCGTCACTCCGACATGGCGGAGACGACGTTCGGCCGCCGTGCCGTCAACGACGGCAAGCTGGTGCACCGGCTGCGCGAGGGCAAGCGCATCACCATCGATACGCTCGACCGCATCAATGCCTTCATTGCGACGTCGACGCCGGGCGGCGTCGCGCCGCCGCGCGGCCTCGTTGTGCCGCCGGAAAAGCGCGATCCGAGGGGCAATTTCCGCTTTTTCGAGAACCGCCAGCGCTATTTGCTGTTCGTGCACACCTGCAGCGAGAAGCGGGTGATCGCCGACCGGGTGGCGCTGGAACTGGCCGCGATCCACCCGCGGCCGCCGGCGCTGCGGGTGTTCGATGCCGGGATGGGCGACGGCACGGTGCTGGCGCGGGTCCTGCGTGCCATGCATGGCCGCTTCCCACATATGCCGTTCTATGTCGCCGGCAAGGAACTGAGCCTTGAGGACGTCCGCCTGACCCTCGACAAGGTGCCCGACCGCCTGTTCGAGCATCCGGCGAGCGTCTTCGTCTTCACGAACATGTATTACGCCGAGGCGCCCTGGCTGACGCCCAAGAACTCCGCGGCGGCCGCCAGCATGATCTGGCACGAGGTGGCCCTCCGCGGCGCGTCCTCGGGTGAATTCGAGACCCAGATCGCGGAACTCGGTCCGTTCCTGGAGCAGAACTGGCGAGCCAACCTCAGCCCCGGCAATGCGATGCCGATCTATGAGCGGCCGGTGGCGCTGGTGCTGTACCGCGACGATCACCGGTTCCTGCTCGATTCCATCATTCCCCGCGCCGGCCGGACCGAGGCCAATTTCGACCTGGTTATCGCCTCGCAGCCCTATCGCGCCAAATCCTCGGTGAATTTCCGCGCCAAGCGGATCATCGCGCCGCTGGCCCGTGCGCTGCGCGGCGGCGGGCGGCTGATAGGAATCCACTCCCACGGGAGCGATCCCGGACTTGAGATCATTCAAGCCGTCTGGCCCGGAGAAAATCCTTTCGCCGTCAGCCGTCATGAGATACTGCGCGCGGTGAAATACGAGTTGGGCTCGGCCGGCCGCGAGCTGAATTTCAACGCCTACGCCGATAACCGTTCGATCTTCCGATATGATATGGAAGCGCTGCCTAATGAGGTGACCGGCTCGATCGGAACCTCGACCGCCTTCGCCGCGTGGAACGCAGCCGTGTATGTCGCGCAGATCGAAGATGAGCGGTTGACCGAAACGACCGAAAACGGACGAGCTCTCGAGGCCACACGCGAGGTTCTCCGTAAACACAACGGGCTGTGGTTCTACGACGAATCCTACGTCATCTCGCGGCGACGAGACTGACATTCCGGGGACATATTCACCAACCAACGTCGGACTTCGACGAAACAAGGGGTTTGCTTGATGCGCGCGTCTTATCTCTTCACCAGCGAGTCGGTCTCGGAAGGCCATCCGGACAAGGTCTGCGATCGCATCTCGGATGAGATCGTCGATCTGTTCTATCGCGAGGGGCCGAAGGCGGGCATCGACCCGTGGCAGATCCGTGCGGCGTGCGAAACGCTCGCGACCACCAACAAGGTGGTGATCGCCGGCGAAACCCGCGGGCCGGCTTCGGTCACCAACGAGCAGATCGAGGGCGTGGTTCGCTCTGCGATCAAGGACATCGGCTACGAGCAGGACGGCTTCCACTGGAACACCTGCGACATCGAGATCCTGCTGCATCCGCAGTCGGCCGATATCGCGCAGGGCGTCGACGCGCTGCAGCCGGGCGAAGTCAAGGAAGAGGGTGCCGGCGACCAGGGCATCATGTTCGGTTACGCCACCAACGAGACGCCGGACCTGATGCCGGCGCCGATCTTCTACGCCCACAAGATCCTGCGCCTGATCTCCGAAGCGCGTCACTCCGGCAAGGAGAAGGTGCTCGGTCCGGACTCCAAGAGCCAGGTCACCGTGCAGTACGAGAACGGCAAGCCGGTCGGCGTTCGCGAGATCGTGGTGTCGCATCAGCATCTGGTCGAGGACCTCTCGTCCAGCCAGATCCGCGACATCGTCGAGCCGTATGTGCGCGAGGCGCTGCCGAAGGAGTGGATCAACGGCAAGACGATCTGGCACATCAATCCGACCGGCAAGTTCTTCATCGGCGGTCCCGATGGCGACTCCGGCCTGACCGGCCGCAAGATCATCGTCGACACCTACGGCGGCGCGGCTCCGCATGGCGGCGGCGCGTTCTCCGGCAAGGATCCGACCAAGGTCGACCGTTCGGCCGCATACGCCGCGCGCTACGTCGCCAAGAACATCGTCGCGGCCGGTCTCGCCGATCGCTGCACCCTGCAGCTCGCCTACGCGATCGGCGTGGCGCGTCCGCTGTCGATCTACATCGACACCCACGGCACCGGTAAGGTGTCGGAGGACGAGCTCGAGAAGGCGGCAGCCAAGGCGATGGATCTGACGCCGCGCGGCATCCGCACCCATCTCGATCTCAACCGCCCGATCTACGCGCGCACGTCGGCCTACGGCCATTTCGGCCGCACGCCGGACAATGAGGGCGGCTTCTCCTGGGAGAAGACCGATCTCGTCGAGCCGCTGAAGCGCGCGCTCTGACGCTTGCGACATTCCGGGACGCTCGCGACTGCGAGCGAACTGGAGACTTTCCTTCATCCCATCGAGATTCCGGGTTCGCCGCTGCGCGGCGCCCGGAATGACCAGTTCAACAACAGGACGCTCAAATGAACGCCCCCACGAAGCCCGGCTTCACCGACTACATCGTCAAGGACATTGCGCTCGCCGATTTCGGCCGCAAGGAGATCTCGCTGGCCGAGACCGAGATGCCCGGCCTGATGGCCACCCGCGAGGAGTTCGGCCCCAAGCAGCCGCTGAAGGGCGCGCGCATCGCGGGCTCGCTGCACATGACGATCCAGACCGCCGTGCTGATCGAGACGCTGGCTGCGCTCGGCGCCGACATCCGCTGGGTCTCCTGCAACATCTATTCGACGCAGGATCACGCCGCCGCCGCGATCGCCGCCGCCGGCATTCCGGTGTTCGCCGTGAAGGGCGAGACGCTGACCGAGTATTGGGACTACACCGCCAAGCTGTTCGACTGGCATGGCGGCGGCACGCCCAACATGATCCTCGATGACGGCGGCGACGCCACCATGCTGGTGCATGCCGGCTACCGGGCCGAGCAGGGCGACACCGCCTTCCTCGACAAGCCGACCTCCGAGGAGGAAGAGATCTTCTACGCGCTGGTCAAGCGCCTGCTGAAGGAGAAGCCGAAGGGCTACTTCGCCGAGATCGCCAAGAACATCCAGGGCGTCTCGGAAGAGACCACCACGGGCGTGCATCGTCTCTACGAGATGGCCAACAAGGGCACGCTGTTGTTCCCGGCGATCAACGTCAACGACAGCGTCACCAAGTCGAAGTTCGACAACCTCTATGGCTGTCGCGAATCGCTGGTCGACGGCATCCGCCGCGGCACCGACGTGATGCTGTCGGGCAAGGTGGCGATGGTCGCGGGCTTCGGCGACGTCGGCAAGGGCTCGGCCGCCTCGCTGCGCCAGGCCGGCTGCCGCGTCATGGTCTCCGAAGTCGATCCGATCTGCGCGCTGCAGGCGGCGATGGAAGGCTATGAGGTCGTGACCATGGAAGACGCCGCGCCGCGCGCCGACATCTTCGTCACCGCCACCGGCAACAAGGACATCATCACCATCGAGCACATGCGCGCGATGAAGGATCGCGCCATCGTCTGCAACATCGGTCACTTCGACAACGAGATCCAGATCGCTTCGCTGCGCAATCTGAAGTGGACCAACATCAAGCCGCAGGTCGACGAGATCGAATTCCCCGACAAGCACCGCATCATCATGCTGTCGGAAGGACGCCTGGTTAACCTCGGCAATGCGATGGGCCACCCGTCCTTCGTGATGTCGGCGTCGTTCACCAACCAGACGCTGGCGCAGATCGAGCTGTTCGCCAACAACAAGGACGGCAAGTACGCCAAGAAGGTCTACGTGCTGCCGAAGACGCTCGACGAGAAGGTCGCGCGCCTGCACCTCGCCAAGATCGGCGTCAAGCTGACCGAGCTGCGCAAGGACCAGGCCGACTACATCGGCGTCAAGCAGGAAGGTCCGTACAAGTCGGATCACTACCGCTACTGATCTGCGCTCGCAGCCATCGATCACGTGAAGAGCCCCGGCATCGTCCGGGGCTTTTTGCTGGGGTGGCGTGGGTGACAGATTGGCTGTCGTCCTCGCGGAATACGGTGACCTCGCCAAGTCCACTGTCGTCGTCCCTGCGAAAGCAGGGACCCATAACCACAGGGTTGTGTTGCTGAAGAGGGCTGCGGCCCCAGCGTCGCGCAACAACTGCCATTTGTGGTTATGGGTCCTGGCTTTCGCCAGGACGACGATGAAGATGGTTCACGCGCGATGCGATGCACGGTCATTGCGTACTTCATCTCGGTGTCATCGCCCGGGCGATGACAGGTGTGGGCTGGGACGCAGCTTCGCATTCGCACCGGGGAATGACGGCGGAAAAGCTGGAGCATCACCCCGGTGCCCGCACCGTGCCGTGCCCGAGCTGCCGCGAGACGTCGCTTGCACAGCTGCGCAGCGCGGCTGCGATCGCGCTGTCCCAGCTGGCGTCGAAGGTGCCTTCCGGTCCCATCGCGGTGATGACCAGCGCGACGTGGCCTGCATGATCGAACACCGGCGCGGCGAAGGCGTTGACGCCGGGGAGGGGATCGCCGATCGCGCGCGCGAGCCCGCGGCTCTGAACCTCGGCAAGCATCTCCATGGTCTTCGCGTTGATGGTCTCGCGTTTCGGATTGTAGCCGACGCCGAGGCGGTCGAGGCCGCTCTCCAGCGCCGTCTTGACGGCGTTCGGCGGCATGAAGGCGGCGAAGGCGCGGCCGGTCGCGGTCTCGAGCAATGCTACCACTGATCCGACGCGCATCGCGATATGCACGGGATGGCTCGGCTCCTCGAGCCGCACCACGGTCGCGCCGTGCGTGCCCCAGACCGACAGCGACACCGCATGATTGATGCTGTCGGCGAGCGCGGCGATCCGCGGCGTCGCGATCCGCACCGCAGACTGCCGGCGCAGGCTGATCAGCCCGAGTTCGAGCGCCAGCGCCCCGATCTCGTAACGGCCGGTGGTCTCGTCCTGCTCGATCAGGCCGATGCGGGAAAAACTCACGAGATAGGGATGCGCCTTGGCCGGCGGCATGCCGGCCTCGCGGGCGAGATCGCGCAGCATCATTGGTTCGCCACTGCGGGCGAGCGCGCGGAGCAATTCTCCGCCGACCTCGATCGACTGTATGCCGCGGCTTTCTCTCGTCATGTCGCCCTGTCAGTCCTTCGACAATTTGCTTATACGGCGAGAAACCCTCCGTCGACCGGCATGGTCACGCCGTTCACATAAGAAGCCAGCTCCGACGCCAGGAACACCACCGGACCGACCAGCTCCTCCGGCTGTCCGACGCGGCCGAGCGGCGTACGGCCCAGAAAGCCGGCGAGCCGGGCAGGGTCGTTGCGGGTCGCCTCGGTCATCGCCGTCTCGATCACGCCGGGCGCGATCGCATTGACGCGAATGCCGTCGGCGGCAAGCTCGCGGGCAAGGGCCTGGGTCAACAGCTTCACGCCGCCCTTGGACGGCGCGTAGCCCAGCGTATCGGCAACGCCGAGGAAGGAAGCGATCGAGCCGAGATTGATGATCGTGCCGCGCGTCTCGCGCAGCGCCGGCAGGAATGCGTGGGTGACGTTGAACGTGCCGGTCAGGTTGACGTCGAGCACCCGCCGCCAATTCTCCTGCGCACGGGGCGAAGAGATGCCCTCACGGATGATGATGCCGGCATTGTTGACCAGGATCGCGATCGGCCCGACCTCGCGCGCCACACTCTGCGCCACGGTGGCGCAGGCCCCGGCATCGGTCACGTCGAGTTCGAACGGCCAGGCGGCGCGGCCGCGCCGGCGAATGTCGGCCGCGGTCAGCTCGGCACCGGCGAGATCGATGTCGGCGACCACGACGTCGGCGCCATGCGACGCGAGGCCGAGCGCGATGGCGCGTCCGTTGCCGTGCGCGGCGCCGGTCACCAGCGCGCGCTTGCCTGCGAGCAGGGTCGCCATCGCGCTCATGCCGCGGTGCTTTCTGCCGGTGCGCCGGCGATGTGCTTGCCCGCGATGTAGCCGAAGGTCAGCGCGGGCCCGAGCGTGATGCCGGCGCCGGGATAGTTGCCGCCCATGATGCTCGCCATGTCGTTGCCGGCCGCATAGAGGCCGGCAATCGGCTGGCCGTCGGCGTCGAGCGCGCGGGCATTGGCGTCGGTGCGGATGCCGGCATAGGTGCCGAGATCGCCGACCACCATCTTGATGGCGTAGAACGGCCCATGCTGGATCGGCGCGATGCACGGATTGGGGCCGTGCAGCGCGTCGCCCTGATAGCGGTTATAGGCGCGCGAGCCCTTGCCGAAGGCGGGATCGCGGCCTTCTGCCGCGGTTGCGTTGAACGCCGCAACCGTCGCCTCGAGCGCTTTCGCATCGATGCCGGCCTGCGCGGCAAGCTCGGACAGCGTCGCGCCGCGCTTGAGATAGCCGGTCTTCAGATGATGGCCGAGCGGCATCGGGCGCGGCGGCACGCAGCCGAGGCCGTATTTGCGCAGCGTTTCGTGATCGCAAAGCAGGTACGCCGCGATCTCCTCGCCGGGCTTCGCCGCCTTGATCATCTCCTGCACGAAGTCGTGGTAGGAATTGCCTTCATTGGCAAAGCGCTTGCCGTCGCGCATCACCGCGATCACGCCGGGCTTGGCGCGATCGATGAAATGCGGCATCACGCCCTTCGAGCCGTCCTTGCGCGTGGTGACCGAGACCGGCACCCAGGCCGCGGCATTCGGCAGCGAGTCCTCGACACGGCCGCCGGCCGATTCGGCAAGCCGCAGACCGTCGCCGGTGTTGCCGACAGGGCCCGGCGAATAATGCTCTTTTCCGGTCGGCGCATGCGGAAACATCTGCCGCCGCCGCGCGACGTCGTGCGGGAAGCCGCCGCAGGCGAGCACGACGCCACGCGTCGCGTTGACGCGGATGGTGCGGCCTTCGCGCGCGATCGCCGCGCCGCGCACCACGCCGTTCTCGACGATCAGTTCGCGCACCGGCGAGTTGAGCCAGAGCGGGATCTTCAGGTCGAAGGCGGATTTCGCCAGCCGGCCGGCCAGCGCATTGCCGTTGGTCAGCGTCATGCCGCGGCCGTTGCGCATCACGTCGATCGCATGCTTCGACAGCCGCTTGGCGACATAGGCCGCCGAGGTCAGCGACCGCGTCGCGCGCATGAAGTGGACGATCTCCTTGCCGGAGCCCAGCATCATGCCGAACACGGTGAGCTCGGGCAGGGGGCTGCCGAGATCCTTGATGGCATCGCCCAGCTCGTGGCCGTCGAACGGCCGCGTCACCATCGAACGGCCGCCCTGCGCGCCGCCGGGCGCTTCCGCGTGATAGTCGGGGAAGGTCAGCGGCATGTCGAAGCGAACCGCGGTCATCGTGGTGAAGAAGTCGACCGCCTTCGGACCTTCGGTCAGGAACGCATCGACGCGCGCGGCATCAAAGCTGTTGCCGGCTTCATGGCGCAGATAGGTTTTGGCCTGATCGGGGCTCTCCTCGATGCCCCAGGCCTTGGCCAGCGAGGTGCCGGGAATCCACAGCCAGCCGCCGGAGCGCGCGGTGGTGCCGCCGAAGCGCGGCTCCTTCTCGACAACCAGGACTTTCAGGCCGTGATGGCCGGCGGTGACCGCCGCCGACAGCCCGGCACAGCCGGAGCCGACGACGAGCGCGTCGCATTGATAGGTTTCTTCGTTGGCCACGCGATCGATCCTATTTCTTGAGCAGCGGGCATTTGGACTCGGAGACCGGACGGAAGGCGTCCTCGCCCTTCACCGTCTTGATGATGTCGAGATAGTCCCACGGCTCCTTGGATTCCGACGGCTTCTTCACCTTCGCCAGATACATGTCGCGGATGACGCGGCCGTCCTCGCGCAGCTTGCCGCCGTGCACGAAGGTGTCCTCGATCGGCAGCTCGCGCATCTTGGCCATCACCGCTTTCGGATCATCGGTGCCGGCGGCCTGGATCGCCTTGAGATAGTGCAGCACCGAGCCGTAGACGCCGGTCTGGATCATGGTCGGCATCACGTTGGTGCGGGCGTAGAATTTCTTCGACCAGGCGCGGGTCTTCTCGTCCATGTTCCAATACGACGCCGTCGTCATGTAGGTGCCTTGCGCGGCGTTGAGCCCGATCGCGTGCACGTCGGTATCGAACATCAGAAGGCCGACCAGCTTCTGGCCGCCCTGCACGAGGCCGAACTCGCCGGACTGCTTGATCGAATTGTCGGTGTCCTGGCCGGCATTGGCGAACGCCACCACATCGGCCTTCGAGCTCTGCGCCTGGAGCGCGAACGAGGAGAAGTCGGCGGTGTTGGTCGGATGCCGCACGCTGCCGAGCACCTTGCCGCCCATCTCGTTGATGAAGCGCGTCGCATCCTTCTCGAGCTGCTGGCCGAAAGCATAGTCCGCGGTGATGAAGTACCAGGACTTGCCGCCCTCCGCGATCACCGCCGAGGCCGTGACCTTCGACAGCGCGTAGGTGTCGTAGGTGAAGTGCACGGTGTTGGGGCTGCACAGTTCATCCGTCAGCGAGCTTGCGCCGGGACCGGACAGCAGCGCGATCTTGTTGCGCTCGCGCACCATGTTGTGCACAGCGATCGCAATGCCGGAGTTTGGAATGTCGACGACCGCGTCGACCTTGCCGTTGTCGAACCAGCCGCGCACGATCTGGACGCCGACATCGGTCTTCATCTGGTGGTCGGCCGAGATGATCTCGATCGGCTTGCCGAGCACGGTGGGTCCGAATTCCTCGACCGCCATCTTGGCCGCCTCGACCGAGCCAGGGCCGGAATTGTCGCGCCCCCAGCTCGACAGGTCGGTCAGCACCCCGATGCGCACGACGTCATCGGAAACCTGCGCGTGAGCGGCCGTGGTCATCGCCGCGAGAATGGCTGCCGCCAAAAAATGTCTCATCATTCCTCCCTCTGGATGTCCGCATTCTCGGGCGGAGCGTCTCACGATTAGTAATCATCTAATTAGTTTGTCAATGGCGAATTATGTGTGTGGTATTTTTGCCACACGGTTCTTCCTCGAATAAGGCGGGTGCTTCACATTTGGTGAGCGTACGCTTACATGGCTCATCCGGGATGGCACCGTGGCGGGATTCCGGCTTGCGCCAGAATTCAGCGGCGGTGCCAAGTCACTATGAAACAGGGGAATTTTCGCGGACGGCGTTGCGTTTCGCCGCCCGGGGCTAAGCCGCCCATCAAGGGTCTCGGCTGCTACGGGGCGGTGCAAGGAAAGCATCGGCGAGCTGCGATCATAGACGGACCATGTTGAGACAACTCTTTGCGCCGCAGCTCGTCATCCTTTACGTGCTGGTGGCCTCCACACTCTACGTTCACTTCCGCGGCAAGCACCGCCTGCGCTTCGCCCGCCAACTCGGCGATCACTCGACCTACCTCGCGCCCTACAATGTGCTGATGTATGCGGGCTCCGCCGTGCCCAACACGCCGGTGATTCCGGTCGAGCAGTTTCCCGAGCTCAAGAAGCTCTCCGACAATTGGGAGACGATCCGCGATGAAGCCACGCGTCTGTTCGACGAGGGCTTCATCCGCGCCGCCGCCAAGAACAACGATTGGGGCTTCTATTCGTTCTTCAAGAGCGGCTGGAAGCGGTTCTATCTGAAATGGTACGACGACTTCCTGCCGTCGGCGCGCACGCTGTGCCCGAAGACGGTGGAGCTGCTGAATTCGATCCCGAACGTGCACGGCGCGATGTTTGCGGTGCTGCCGCCCGGCGGCAAGCTCGGGGCGCATCGCGATCCCTTCGCCGGCTCGCTGCGCTATCACCTTGGCCTCGTGACGCCGAACTCGAACGCGTGCCGCATCCTGGTCGACGGCGTCGAGTGCGTCTGGCGTGACGGCGAAGCCTTCATGTTCGACGAGACCTTCATCCACAGCGCCGAGAACAAGACCGACGTCAACCGGATCATCCTGTTCTGCGACGTCGAGCGCCCGATGAAGTACGGCTTCATGACCCGCATCAATCGCTGGGTCAGCCACAACATCGTCAAGGCGTCGGCGACCCAGAACGTCGATGGCGAGCATGTCGGCGCGCTGAACAAGGTGTTCGGCAAGCTCTACGAGATCCATCTCGCCAGCCGCAAGGTCAAGGAGTGGAACCGGAACGTGTACTACACGCTCAAATATTCCGTGACCGCGCTGATCCTCGGCCTGATCGTGGTGTCGGCGCTGCGGTGATGGCAGCGGCCGCGCCGCGTTGAACGCAAAAGCCCCGGAGCGAACCGGGGCTTTTTGTCTGGGCGTGAGTTGTGGGGCGCAACCGCATCAGTCGCGTTCGAAAACCTTCGCGCCAGGGTAGACCCGCCGGGCATAGGCGACGACCCACTCCCGGTTCTGGGTCTCCAGGAACGGAGTCCGGATCGTGCACGACCCGACGATGAGGTGCCAGAGGCCGTTCAGCTTCTGAATGTTGACGATCATGTGAGTGTTCCTCGAACCTGCGTTCCAGTCGGCACTTGCTTCCCGTGATAGTGCTGCGCTTTTCTCCCCGGAGCAGTGATCCCGATCACGGATTTCGGAACACAATTTGCGCCCGCTGTCATTGGTCGCCCGTTGGAGTGGCCGCGAGTATAAAAGTCGCCCGCCATCGCTCAACTGTACGAGGGTAAGTACAGGGCATCACAAGGAATCAGAGAGGCCATACCAAGGTATGTTGATGTCTGTCCGGAGGCGCAGCGGAAGCGCGTTGCCTCAATCCGGACGAGCGCTGATGGCCGCTGAAACTCCACCGGGCTGATGCACTCTTCTACGAGGTCCATCTCGCCAGCCGCGACGTCGGCGCCGTTCAACTTTGCGCGGCGCGGTGCCTTCGCGCTCCGATCCGTTACACGGGCGTGATAGGGTCGCATCAGGCATTTCGCATCGAGGGGACCTTGTCATGTCGGAGTCTACAGGAGCTTTCGCCACTACCGCGCTGAGCGGCTACGAGCTGTTGGCTGATCCGCAGTTGAACAAGGGCACGGCGTTCTCCGAGGCCGAGCGCGAGGCGTTCGACCTGCACGGCCTGCTGCCGCCCAATATCCTGACGCTGGACGAGCAGGTCTCCCGCCGCCTCGAGGCGCTGCGCGGCTACGAGACTGACATCGAGCGCTATGCCTTTCTGCGCGAACTGCAGGACACCAACGAGACGCTGTTCTACGCGCTCCTGGTCGGCAATCTGGAAGAGCTGTTGCCGATCGTCTACACGCCGACGGTCGGCGAGGGCTGCCAGAAATTCAGTCGGCTGTTTCGCAAGCCGCGCGGGCTGTTCCTCAGCATTCCGCACCAGCACCGGATCGACCGCATCTTCGCCCATCCGCGCTTCGATCACGTCGAAGCGATCGTGGTGACCGATGGCGAGCGCATCCTCGGCCTCGGCGACCAGGGCGCCGGCGGCATGGGCATCCCGATCGGCAAGCTCGCGCTCTACACCGGCTGCGGCGGCCTGCATCCTGCGACGACCTTGCCGATCATGCTCGACGTCGGCACCGACAATCCCGACTGCCTGGCCGATCCGCTCTATATCGGCTGGCGCAACGAGCGCGTCCGCGGCCAGGCGTATGACGACTTCATCGAGGCGTTCGTCTCGGCGGTGGTGAAGCGCTGGCCGCGCGTCCTGCTGCAATGGGAGGATTTTGCCAAGAACAACGCGACGCGCATGCTCGAGCGCTATCGCGACCGGCTCCTGACCTTCAACGACGACATTCAGGGCACCGCGGCGGTCGCGACCGGCGCCTTACTCTCGGCCATCAACGTCACCGGCGTGCCGCTGACCGAGCAGCGTGTCGCGGTATTCGGCGCGGGCTCCGCCGGCTGCGGCATCGCCAGCCTGATCCGTGCTGCGATGATCGATGCCGGCATGTCCGAGAGCGAGGCGGCGAAGCGCTTCTTCATGGTCGATCGCGACGGGCTGCTGCTCGAGGGCATGAGCGGGCTCGCCCCGTTCCAGCTGCCCTTCGTCCAGGGCAAGCAGGCGATCGCAGGCTGGCAGCTCAGCCATCCCGACAAGATCGCGCTGCTCGACGTCGTGCGCAACGCCAGGCCGACCGTGCTGATCGGCGTCTCCGGCCAGGCCGGCGCGTTCTCCGAACCGATCGTCCGCGCGATGGCCGAGTGCAACCAGCGGCCGGTGATCTTCCCGCTGTCCAATCCGACCTCGCGCGAGGAGGCGACGCCTTCCGATATCGAAGCCTGGACCGAGGGGCGGGCGCTGATCGGCGTCGGCAGCCCGTTCCCGCCGATCACGCGCGACGGCGCGCGCTTCAAGGTCGACCAGACCAACAACTCCTACATCTTCCCCGGCGTCGGCGTCGGTGCGCTCGCGGTCGGTGCCAGCCGGGTCAGCGACGGGATGTTCATGGCTGCCGCCAAGGCGCTGGCCAGCGTCTCGCCGGCCCGCAACAACCCGAAGCACAATCTGCTGCCGCCGGTCAGCGCGCTGCGCGATGTGTCGCTGACGGTGGCGCTGCCGGTCGCGCTGCAGGCGCACAAGGAAGGGCTCGCCACGGATATTCCGATCGACCAGGTCGAGGCGCGCATCCAGGCCAAGATCTGGACTCCGCGCTACGTGCCGTATCGGCGCACGGGAGCAGGCGCTTCCTGATCGCGGATGCAGGTCTCATCCTGCGGTGCGTGTATGCTAGCAGCCGCGGCAAATGGCCTTGATCTTGCGGTCGACGATGGCGTCTTCCTGATCGATGATCTGCTGCGATGACGCCGCCGCTGCCGGAATGTCGGCGGCGCGCGGCTGGCGATGACCGACCGGCGCCGACCACGGCCGCGTCGCGGTCTCGTTTGATGCGTAGACACCCGGCTCGTGCACTGCCGATTGTGCGAAGGAGGCGGTCGCCATTGCCGCGGACAGGATTGCTGCCAAGCCAAGTCGACTGCCAAGCCGTCTGCCAAGTCCTCCGCGGAGTCGCCGAAGATCGATCATGAGAATCTCCATACAGTCATCGCCGCGTTTGTGCGCGGCCTTGATGAAATGGAGCGTCTCTGTCGTCCCGGTATTCCCCGGTCCATCTGATGTGATCAGGCGCTCGCGGTTCGGTGATCGCGCGTGATGAAATAATTTTCCTGCGTTCACAGTCCTTGGTCACAGGAGCCGAGCTTGGTCGGCTTCATCCACGTGCGGAGAAACCCAATGACCAAATTGACCTTCGTGACGCTTGCTCTGGTTGCGGCAGCTGCGTTCTCGGCTCAGGCCTCGGCCGCCAGCAACAATGCTGCGGTGCGGCGCGCCCATGCTTCGATGACGACGACAACGACGACACCGGTCAGCAGCAAGACGACCGATTGCGTGCGCGCGCCGAACGTCGGATCGTTCGCAACCGCTCCCTTCACCGAGCCGCCCTGCATGCCCGGCACGATGCGCTGACCACGCGCAGCGGAAAGCCCCGGACCTCTGGTCCGGGGGTTCCCGGGCGATGCGATGTCGCCGGGAAGTGGCCGCGGAATGGGCGTGACCCACCTCACAGCCAGGCCAGTGCGATCGTGCGAAGCGTGCGGCGTCGGAGCTGGCGCATGGTGCCCCGGCCCGAGTTCAAGGAGACGTCGCATGACACGCAACTCGCTTCTTGCCTTCGCTGCCGTTGTCGCGTTCGGCGTGACCGCGCTGGGCTCTGCGCAGGCCGGCGGACTTCACATGGCGCCGCCGAAGAATGTCGGCGCGAAACTGCCCCCGGGCGGTTCGGGCGGCCCGCATCGCCAGCCGGTCGATCCGCCGCCCTATCTCGGAACTGGTTACAGCGGTGACAGTGCGGGCGGCAGTGGAGGCGGTGGATATCTCGGCGACCCCAACCATCCCGGCCACGAGCAATTCTGAAATAGCAACGGCCCCGAATTTGGTTCGGGGCCGCGGTCTGCTGGTGGATTGGATCCGGAGCCTACTCCGGCTTGCCGATCGATACTTTCAGCGTGCCGACGCCGTCGACGCCGCATTCGAGCTTGTCGCCCACCTGCAGCTGCGAGACGCCCGCGGGCGTGCCGGTCATGATGATGTCGCCGGCGGCGAGCTTCACTTGCTGCGAGAGCTGCCAGATGATTTCAGGCACGTTCCAGATCAATTCGGTGAGGTCGCCCTTCTGCGCTTCCTTGCCGTTGACGGTAAGCCAGATCTTGCCGCTGGAGGGGTGGCCGATCTTCGAGGCCGGCTGGATCGCGGAGCAGGGCGCGGAATAGTCGAACGATTTGCCGATCTCCCAGGGCCGCTCCTTCTTGCGCGAGGCGATCTGCAGGTCGCGGCGGGTCAGGTCGATGCCGACGGCATAGCCGTAGACATGCTCGAGCGCCTTGTCGGCGGGAATGTTGAGCCCGCCGCTCTTCATCGCCACCACCAGTTCGACCTCGTGATGCAGGTCCTTGGTCAGCGGCGGATAGGGGATCGTCGCACCATCAGGCACCAGCATGTCGGCATGCTTGCCGAAGAAGAACGGCGGCGCACGCTCGTCATTGCCCATCTCCCTGATATGCTCGAGATAGTTGCGGCCGACGCACCAGATGCGGCGGACCGGATAGACGCCGGATTCGCCGACGACGGGGAGCGAGGGCTGCGGGGGAAGCGGAATGACGGTGGAGGCGGCGTTCATGAACGGGTCCCGGAGGGTTGAAGGAGGGAGCGCGGGCCGTATTTACGCGGTTACGGCGCTGGGGGCTAGGGGCCGCGGCTGCACCAGGCGCAGACGTGAGGCCAGCTTTCCGCCGGGCGCGGCCGGCCTTGGCCGGCGAGGGCGGTGATGCCGATGCGGAGATGGCTTTCGGTCGGCCTTGCGCTGGTTGCCGCGGTCCTGTTCGCCTCCGCTGTTCGCTTTTTTGTGGTGACCCCGGAGCGGATCGACCGGGGGCAGAACAAGGTCCAGCGCGTGGCCGTGGAGATCACGCCCGCCGCGCAGGCCTTGCAGGCGACGCTCGACGTGGCCGATATGCACGCGGACAGCCTGTTGTGGAAGCGCGACCTGATCGCGCGATCCGATCGTGGCCATATCGACCTGCCGCGGCTGATCGAGGGCCGCTACGCGCTGCAGGTGTTCTCGTCGGTGACCAAGTCGCCCAAGGGCCAGAACTATGATGCCAATGCCGGCGACACCGACACGATCACGAACCTCGCCATCATCGATCTGCAGCCGATGCGGACGTGGTTCTCGTTGCTGCAGCGCTCGCTGTGGCATGCCGAGAAATTGCGCAACTTCGCCGACAAGTCCGCCGGGCGGCTTCGCGTGATCACGACACCGGCCGACATCGATCGCCTGCTCGCGGATCGCAAGAGCGGCGTGACGGTGGTTGGCGGAATGCTGTCGATCGAGGGCCTGCAGGATCTCGAGGGCAACATCGACAATCTCGACGTGCTCTACGCCGCCGGATTCAGGATGGCCGGCCTCGCGCACTTCTTCGACAATGACGTCGCAGGCTCGATGCATGGCGTGGCGAAAGGCGGACTGACGCCGCTCGGCCGGCAGGTGGTGCAGCGGATGGAGGCGAAAGGGATGATCGTCGATCTCGCCCATGCGAGCCACGCGGCGGTCGCCGATGTGCTGGCGATGGCGACGCGTGCGGTGGTCTCGAGCCATGGCGGCGTTCAGGCGACCTGCAAGGTCAACCGCAATCTCACCGACGATGAGGTCAGGGGTGTCGCGCGGACCGGCGGCGTGGTCGGCATCGGCTTCTGGCAGGGCGCGGTCTGCTCGCTCGATCCGAACAACGTCGCGCGGGCGATCGCCCATGTCCGCGACCTGGTCGGGATCGACCATGTCGGCCTCGGCTCGGATTTCGACGGCTCGACCACCACGGGATTCGATGCGAGCGGAATTGCCGCCGTGACCCAGGCGCTGATGTCGAGCGGGTTCTCCGAGGACGACATCCGCAAGGTCATGGGCGGCAATGTCCTGCGCGTGCTGCGCGCAGGTCTTGTCGCGAAGGGATGAGTTTCAGCCGATGGCGCTGATCGGCGCCAATGCCAGCGGCGACGGGTCGTGGTGGTGCTGCAGGCGGAAGAACGAGGCGTAGCGGCCGCTGCGGCGCAGCAGCTCGTCGTGACGTCCGCGCTCGACGATCTCGCCGCCCTCGACCACCAGGATCGCATCGGCATGCATGATGGTGTGCAGTCGGTGCGCGATCACGATGGTGGTGCGGCCCTGGCAGAGATGTTCGATCGCCTCCTGCACCTGCTTCTCGGACTCCGAGTCGAGTGCAGCGGTGGCCTCATCGAGCAGGATGATCGGCGCGTTCTTGATCAGCGCACGGGCGACCGCGATGCGCTGGCGCTGACCGCCGGACAGTTGCGCGCCGTGCTCGCCGACCGGCGTGTCGTACCCGAGCGGGAAGCTCATGATGAAGTCATGCGCGCAGGCGGCCTTGGCGGCGTCGACGATCTCGGCCTCGGTGGCGCCTGACTTGCCGAAGGCGATGTTGGCGCGGATGGTGTCGCGGAACAAATAGACGTCCTGGCCGACATAGGCGGTCTGCTGGCGCAGCGACTTGCGCGAGACTGACAGGATCGACTGTCCGTCGACCAGGATGTCGCCCTCGCGCGTCTCGTAGAAGCGCAGCAGCAAGGCGAGCACCGTCGATTTGCCGCCGCCGGAGGGACCGACCAGCGCGGTGACCTTGCCGGGCTCGGCCATGAAGCTCAAGCGGTTCAGCACCGGCTCACCGGGGCGATAGGCAAAGCTGACGTCGCGCAATTCGATCCGCGCGTCGGAGAGTTTGAGCGCCGGCTTGTCGTCGTCGGCCTGCTCGCTTGCGGGACTGTCGACGACCTCGAGCAGCATCCGCGCGCCGACCAGCTGGCTGTTGAGGTCGATGTTGAGCCGCGCCAGGCGCTTGGCCGGCTCGGTCGCCATCAGGAAGGCGGTCAGGAACGTGAAAAACTGCCCCGGCGTGGAGCCGAGCGCCACCACGCTGTAGCCGCCATACATCAGGCAGCCGGCGACCGCGAAGCCGCCGAGCATCTCCATCAGCGGGTTGGAGCGGTTGGCGACATGCGCCATCTTGTTGGCGTTGCGCTCGACGATCGCGATGTTCTCGTCGATCCGCTGCTGCATGGTGCCTTCCAGCGTGAACGCCTTCACGGTGCGGATGCCTTGCAGCGATTCCTGCATCGTCTCCATGATGTCGGCGGTGCCGGTGAACTGATTGTAGGCGAGGCCCTTGATCCGCTTCACCAGCTTGCGCAGCACCAGCATCGCCGGGGGCACCGCCACCAGCCCGATGAACGACATCAGCGGGTCCTGCCACACCATCACGGCGACCATGCTGATCAGCATCAGGAAGTCGCGGCCGATCGCATTGACCAGCATGTTGAGCACGTCGGTGATCGACTTGGCGCCGGCGGTGAGCCGCGCCAGGAATTCCGACGAGTGCCGCTGCGAGAAGAAGCCGATGCTTTCGCTCATCAGCTTGGCGAACAATTGCCGCTGGTTCCGCGCCAGGATGGCGTTGCTGATCTTCGACAGGATCACCATGTGGCCGTAGGTCGCCACGCCCTTGGTGAACAGCAGCAGAACCGTGACCCCGGCAAACATCGCGATGCCGGGGATGTTCTTGTCCACATAGGCCTGGTTGATCACCTGGCCGAGCACGTAAGTGGCACCGGCCGTCGAGCCGGCCGCAACAGCCATCAGGGCGAACGCCGTCAGATAGCGCCGCCAGTAGGTGATCCCCTGTTCCGTGACCAGACGGCGAATCAGGATCGCCGCGCCATAGGGATCGTCGGTAATTTTCTTTGGAAACTGAGCCATCCGCGTTCCATTGACGGCGGGCAGCGCCGGCCGTCAGGGTTGCGGACCTCCTTGCCCGCTTGGCGGGGCTTTTTCAAGCACAATAACGGCTTGATAACGGCTTGATTTTTAGGCCGATTCTGCCTGTCGCGCGGCGCCACCGCGCTCCCGGAACAGCTTCTCCTCCCAGGCCAGCGCGTGGCTCGCGATGGTCTCGAGATCGTCGTAGCGCGGGGTCCAGTCGAGCAGCGAGCGGATTCGGCTCGTATCGGCCACCATGGTCATGATGTCGCCGGGCCGGCGCGCGGCATAGGCGACCGCGAAATTGCGCATCGAGACCCGGCGCACCGCCTCGATGGTCTCGAGCACGGAATAGCCGCGGCCGTAACCGCAGTTCATCGTCACCGATTGCCCGCCGGCGCGCAGATAGGACAGCGCCGCGCGGTGCGCCTCGACGAGGTCGCTGACATGGATGAAGTCGCGCACGCAGCTGCCGTCCTGGGTCGGATAGTCGGTGCCGAACACGTCGATCTTGGCGCGCTGGCCGGTCGCGGCCTCGACCGCGATCTTGAGCAGATGGGTGGCGCCGATGGTGGCGAGACCGACGCGGCCCTTCGGGTCGGCGCCGGCGACGTTGAAGTAGCGCAGCACGACGTAGCTCATGCCATGGGCAGAGGCGACATCGTGCAGCATGATCTCGGTCATCAGCTTCGACGAGCCGTAGGGCGACAGCGGACGCGTCGGCGCGATCTCCGGCACCGGCACCTGGTCCGGATTGCCGTAGACGGCCGCGGTCGAGGAGAAGATGAAGCGGTTGACGCCGCCCTTGACCGCCGCGTTGAGCAGGCTGCGCGTCGTCATGGTGTTGTTGCGGTAGTAGCCGAGCGGATCGCGCATCGAGTCCGGCACCACGACAGAACCGGCGAAATGGATGATGCTGTCGATGCCGTGCTGTGCGATCACGCCCTCGACGAGGTTCTCGTCGCCGGCGTCGCCGATGAACAGCGGAACACCTTCGGGCAGGAACGCGGAGAAGCCGGTTGAAAGATTGTCGACGACGACGACGCTCTCGCCGGCATCGACCAGCGCATGAACCATGTGACTTCCGATATAGCCGGCACCGCCGGTCACAAGCACGGTCATGGATAGAGCTCTCCCGATATCTTTAACGGGTGATGCTAGCGGGAGTGCGGTGAAGAGGGGGTTTCGCGGCGGCCGAACTGGCCACTATGCTTAATGTTGCGTATAGGAACTGGCACGAAACGGAGACTTGCGTGCCGATCGAGAACACACCTGCCGGCGAGCTCGTGCTCATCGTGCCCAATCTGCACCGACGCTATTCGGGTGTCACCGCGACCAACCGCATGGTCGCGCCGAAGCTTGCCAAAATGTTTCGCGCAGGCTGGCTCGGCTCGCATCGGCCGGATGGCATCGACGCGATCGGACTTGTCGATCTCATGCGATTGTGGCGGCGCGCGCGGCCTGTGATCTGGCATGCGCGGCGCAATGACGAGATGATTGTCGGGCTCGCGCTGCGCGCGCTGGGCTGGCCGTTGAAACTGCTGTTCACGTCAGCCGCGCAGCGTCATCACACCTGGCTGACGCGCTGGCTGATCCGCAACATGGATGCGATCATCGCCACCAGCCCGCTGTCGGCGTCCTATCTGAAGCGCGACGCCACCGTGGTGATGCATGGCGTCGATACCGGCCGCTATGCGCCGCCGGTCGATCGCGCGAATGCCTTTGCGGAAAGCGGATTGCCGGGGCGCTATGCAATCGGCTGCTTTGGGCGGGTGCGCGCGCAGAAGGGCAGCGATGTGTTCGTCGAGGCGATGTGCAGGCTGCTGCCGCGCTATCCCGATTTCACCGCCGTCATCGTCGGCGCGGTGGTGCCGGAGCAGCAGGCCTTTGCCAATGAGCTGAAGCGGAAGATCGAGGCCGCCGGCCTGCAATCGCGCATCGTCATCACCGGAGAACTGCCGATCGAGGATGTCGTGCGCTGGTACCAGCGGCTGACGATCTACGCCTTCACCTCGCGCAATGAAGGTTTCGGCCTGACCTTGATCGAGGCGATGTCGGCAGGCGCCGCGCTGGTGGCCGCGCGCGCGGGCGCTGCCGAGTTCGTGGTCGAGGACGGCACGACCGGTGTGCTGACGCCGCCCGGCGATGCCGACGCGCTGGCGGCCGCACTCGAACCCTTGATGCGGGATCCGGCGTCGGCCGCAGCGATGGGCGCGCGGGCACGCCAACGAGTTGTGGATAAGTTCAGCCTCGATGCGGAGGCGAACGCGATCGCCGCGGTCTATCGCGCGTTGATCTGAGCCAGCACGCGCTCGGCGATATCGACGACCTCTTCGGCCGCGATGTCGCGCATGCAGCGATGGTCGTTCATGGTGCAGACCGTGCGCTGGCACGGCTGGCACGGCAGCTTGCCTTTGGTCTGCCGCACCGTGGCGGCGAGGTCATTGAGCGGGGCCCAGAGATAGGGGTCGGTCGGGCCGAAGATGCCCATGGTCGGCGTGCCGATCGCGGCGGCGATGTGCATCAGCCCGGAGTCGTTGGCGATGGCGACGCTTGCCGCGGCCATCGCCAGCACCCCGTTGCGCAGATCGGTGCCGGTGAGATCGCGGACCCGTGCGCCGCCGGCGGCTGCGATCTCCTGCGCCAGCGCCTTCTCGCCGGGCCCGCCGACCACCCAGACGTCGAAGCCGTGCTCGGCGAACAGCCGCGCGGCTTCGGGATAATAGGTCCAGCGTTTGGAGGCGCCGACCGAGCCGGGCCCGAGCGCGACGGCGCGGCCGGTGCCGAGGCCGTTGGACTGCCGCCAACGCCCGATCTCATCCGCGGGAACCCGCAGTTGCGGCACCGGCCATTCCGGCGGGCGGGGGGCGCCGTCAGGCAACGCCAGCACGGCGTTCTTGTCGATGAAGCGCGGCAGCTTTTTTTCACCCCATCGCATCGCATTGATCAGGCCGAACCGCGCCTCGCCAAAGAAGCCGACCCGCTCGGGGATCCCTGCCAGCGCCGGCGCAATGCCGGACTTCCAGGTGCGCGGCATCACCAGCGCGGTGGCATAGTTCCGCTTCCGAAGCTCGGCCGCGAGCGCCCGCTGCCGGGCCAGCGCCAGCCGGCTGCGCGGCAGGTCGAAAACGACCCCGGCTCGGACACCAGGCATATAATCGACCAGCGGAGCGCAAAGACTGGAGGTCACAAGGTCGACCGGCCGGTTGGGCCAGCGCTTGCGGAGCACCCTGACCACGGTGTGGCCGCGCACGAAATCGCCGATCCAAACATAGGGCACGATGAGGATGGGTCTGGTATCCTCCGTATCCTGCGTTTCGATGTCAGATATTGAATCAATATTCATTTCTAAGCAGGCCAAATCCGGATCGGCGCGGCCAAGTCGGTAACCGGTTCGCGATGTGAGGTAAAGCCGTCGTTGCCTGTGGCGCGGGAGTGGGGCAAAGCTGGCGGCTGCAAAGGAATCTGGCGGGATTTCATCATGTTTCTGGTAACCGGGGGCGCCGGTTTTATCGGATCGAACGTCGTGGCCGCGTTGAATGACGCCGGGCGCAGCGACGTGGCGGTCTGCGACATCCTTGGGGACGACGGCAAGTGGCGGAACCTGGCCAAGCGCCAGATCGCCGACTTCGTGCCGCCGGCCGAGTTGATGGCCTGGCTGCAGGGCCGGCGGCTGGATGCCATCCTCCATCTCGGTGCCATTTCGTCGACCACCGCAACCGATGGCGATGCGGTCATGGAAGCTAATTTCAAGACGCCGCTACGCCTTCTCGACTGGTGCACCGCGACCGCAACCCCGCTGATCTATGCCTCGTCCGCGGCGACGTATGGCGACGGTGACCAGGGCTTCGATGACGATGGTTCGGTGGAGGCGTTGAAGCGCCTGCGGCCGATGAACCTGTACGGCTGGAGCAAGAACCTGTTCGATCTCGCCGTCGCCGAGCGCGCTGCGAAAGGCGAAGCTCTGCCGCCGCAATGGGCGGGGCTGAAATTCTTCAACGTGTTCGGCCCGAATGAATATCACAAGGGCCCAATGATGAGCGTACTGGCGCGCCGTTTCGACGACATCAAAGCGGGCCGCGTCGTGCAGCTGTTCAAGTCGCATCGCGAGGGCATCGCCGATGGCGATCAGCGCCGCGACTTCATCTATGTCGACGACGTCGTGCGGGTGATGATGTGGCTGGTCGCGACGCCGCGGGTCTCCGGCCTCTTCAATGTCGGCACCGGCAAGGCGCGCAGCTTCAAGGACCTGATCGTCTCGGCCTACGGCGCGCTCGGCCTGCAGCCGAACATCCAGTATGTCGACATGCCCGAGCAGATTCGCGGCAGTTACCAATATTTCACCCAGAGCGTCGTCGATCGTCTCGGGCGCGCCGGATACAATGGCGGTTTTACGCAGTTGGAAGACGCGGTCGGGGCCTATGTGAACGGCTTTCTCGATCGCGCTGATCGCTATCGCTAGAGCGGATGACGGTGATTGATGTTCGATTTTGAAGCGATCTCGCGTGCAATGTCCGGCCAGACCGTGCTCTGTGTCGGCGACCTCATGCTCGACGAGTTCGTCTATGGCGAGGTGTCGCGGATCTCGCCGGAGGCGCCGGCGCCGGTGATCGCGGTGAGGCGCAGCGAGATCAATATCGGCGGCGCCGGCAACGTCGCGCGCAATATCGCCGCGCTCGGCGGCCGTTGCATCTTCGTCGGCCTGATCGGCGAGGACGCCGCCGGAACGGCGCTGACCGAGGCCTTGGCGAAAGAAGCGGGGATCGAGACCGTGCTGGTGCGCGACGCCGCGCGTCCGACCACGCGCAAGGTGCGCTTCGTCTCGGAACAATTCTCGACCCACATGCTGCGCTCCGATTGGGAGCTGGCGGCGCCGGCCGCGCCCGCCATCGAGCAGCAGCTGATCGATGCGATCCTGCCGCACCTTGTGCGCGCCGACATCGTGCTGCTGTCCGACTATGCCAAGGGCGTGCTGACCGCGCGCGTGATCCGCAATGTGATCGACGCCGCGCGCCAGGCGGGCAAGCGCGTGATCGTCGATCCGAAGAGCGCCAATCTCGCGATCTATCGCGGCGCGACCGTATTGACGCCGAACCGCAAGGAATTCGCCGAGGCAACCCGCAGCCGTGCCGACAGCCAGGACAGCATCGCGCAGGCCGCGCCCGATGCGATGGTCCTGGCCGATTGCGAGGCGATGCTGGTGACGCAGGGCGAGCGCGGCATGACGCTGGTGACGCGGGACGGCGGTTCGATCCACGTGCCGGCGCTGCCGGTCAAGGTGCGCGACGTTTCCGGGGCCGGCGACACCGTCGCTGCGGCGCTGGCACTGGCGCTGGCCGGCGGTGCCGACTGGGACGGCGCGCTGCGGATCGCGAGTGCCGCAGCCGCGGTTGCGGTCGGCAAGACCGGTACCGCGATCGTCAGGTCCGCCGAGTTGCGGCGAAAGATCCTGCCGCACGCTTCGCTGGCGGCCGAGGAGAAGATCGTCCCGGCCGGCGGCGATATCGACGCATATCTCGAGGAATGGCGCAGGCAGGATCTGCGGATCGGCTTCACCAACGGCTGTTTCGACATCCTGCATCCCGGCCACGTCAAGGTGCTGACCGCCGCGCGCAGCGCCTGTGACCGCCTGATCGTCGGATTGAACAGCGACGCCTCGGTGAAGCGGCTGAAGGGCGAGGGACGTCCGGTGCAGAACGAGCGCGCCCGGGCCGAGGTGCTGGCGGCGCTGGAAGCCGTCGACCTCGTCGCAATCTTCGAGGAGGACACGCCGATCAATCTGATCGCGAAGGTGCGGCCGAGCGTGCTGGTCAAGGGCGGCGACTATACTCGCGAGCAGGTGGTCGGCCACGAGATCGTCGAGGCCGCCGGCGGCGAGGTGGTGCTGGTCGAGATCCTGCAGGGCCACAGCACGACGTCGCTGGTTGCCCGGGCCCGCGAGGGCAAGGCGTGAGCGCGAGCATGGCATCCCCGGCAGGCGCCGCGGCGTGCCCGGCCTGGCGCGATCCGGCGCGCTGGCAGACCACGACCGATGTGGTCGCGGTCCTGATAGCGCTGTCGCTGCCGTGGTCGACCTCGCTGGTCGGCATCTTCGGCGTGGTGCTGCTGATCTCGATTGCGCCGACCGTCGACCTGCGGTCGTTCTGGACGCTGCTCAAGCGGCCGATCTGCGTGGCGCCGATCGCGCTGTTTTGCCTCGCGCTCACCGGCACGCTCTGGTCGGACGCCGCCTGGGGCGCGCGATTGTACGCGGTCGGGCCGACCGCAAAGCTCCTGGTGCTTCCGGTCCTGCTCTATCACTTCCAGCGCTCGAGCCGCGGGACATGGGTGTTCGTGGCTTTCCTCGTCTCCTGCACGCTGTTGATGCTGATGTCGTGGCTGGTGCTTGCCTATCCCCACCTCGCGCTGCGGGCGCCCGCCCCCGGCGAGCAGGGCGTCTTCGTCAAGAACTACATCGACCAGAGCCAGGAATTCACGCTGTGTGCGGTCGCGCTGGCCTATCCGATCGTGATGCTGTTGCGGGCCAATCGCGTGCTGCCGGCCGTGTTGCTGACCGGGATTGCGCTCAGCCTGCTTGCCAACATGGCGCTCGTGGTGGTGTCGCGGACCGCGCTGGTGACCATTCCGATCATGTTCGCGGTGTTTGCGCTGCTGCATTTGCGCTGGCGCAGCATTGTCCTGATCGCGTGTGCGGCCGGTGCGTTGTCCGTGGCGGCGTGGTACGCCTCGCCCCAACTGCGCGCGACGGCCGATTCATTCCAGCGCGACTACAAGCTCTACATGGAGCGCAACGAGCCGACGTCGCTTGGTTTGCGGCTCGAATTCTGGCGCAAATCGCTCGGCTTCTTTGCCGAGGCTCCGGTCATCGGCCATGGCACCGGCTCGACGCGGGGCCTGTTCGAGCGCGTCGCGGCCGGCGGTGTGAACCAGGCGTCCGCCGAAGTGATCGGAAACCCCCACAATCAAACGTTGAACGTCGCCGTGCAGTGGGGCATTGTGGGTGTAGCGATACTGTACGCGATGTGGCTGCTGCACCTGTTGCTGTTCCGCGGCGACGGTCTCGTCAACTGGATCGGGCTTCTCGTCGTGGTACAGAATATTTCAAGTTCGTTGTTTAATTCACACATCTTCGACTTTCATGAAGGCTGGATGTACGTGCTGGGCGTCGGGGTTGCGGGCGGTATGGCGTTGAAGGGGCGATTGGGGACGGATATGGAACCCGAGCCTCCGATCCGTCCATGATCGCTGGCAAGGGCTCCGCAGATACGCTACAGCCTGCCAATGTCCCGTCGCGAACTCCCAGTTGCCAGTAACCCGTCCGTTAGATGACGCGCCTTTCACAATTCACCACGCGCAACTTCCTGATCCTGGCGCATGACGCGCTCGCGACGACGTTTGCGTTGCTGGCGAGCTTTTATCTGCGCTTCGAGGGCAGCCTGCTGACCGATCGGCTGCCGCATTTGCTGCGGATTCTGCCCTGGTTCGTGCTGTTCAGCGTCGTGGTCAGCTATTTCTCCAATCTGACCACGGCGAAATGGCGCTTCACCTCGCTGCCGGACGCGGTGAACATCCTGCGGGTCGCAGCGGTGCTGACGCTGGCACTGGTCGTGGTGGACTATGTCTACTTCTTCACCGGGGCGAATTCGCCAAGTCCGGTGTTCCTCGGCCGTGTCACGATCATCCTGTTCTTCTTCCTTGAGGTGTTCGCGCTGAGCGCACTGCGCCTCGGCTATCGCTACTTCCGCTATTCGCGCACGCGGCTTCACGCCCGATCCGACAATGCTGCGTCGGCGCTGCTGGTCGGACGCACGGCCGACGCGGAAGTCGTGCTGCGCGGCATCGAGAACGGCGCCATCAAGCGGCTCTGGCCGGTCGGTGTGCTCTCGCCGTCGGCCGCGGACCGCGGCCAGATGATCCGCAACATTCCCGTGGTCGGCGGCGTCGACGATATCGAAGCCGTGATTCGGGATTTCGAGAGCCGCCAGCGGCCGATCAAGCGTGTGGTCATGACGCCCTCGGCCTTCGAGCCGGATGCGCATCCGGAAAGCGTGCTGATGCGCGCCAAGCGGCTTGGTCTGATGGTCAGCCGCCTGCCGTCGCTGGAGGGCGGCGATACGCCACGGCTCACCAATGTCGCGGTTGAAGACCTGCTGCTGCGCCCGAGCCAGAAGATCGACTACGCGCGGCTCGAGACGCTGGTGAAGGGCAAGTCCGTCATCGTGACCGGCGGCGGCGGCTCGATCGGCGCGGAGATCTGCGAGAGGGTCGCGACCTTCGGCGCGGCGCGCCTCTTGGTCGTCGAGAACTCGGAGCCGGCGCTCTATGCGGTCACCGAGGCGCTGTCCGCGCGCGATGCCGGCCCCGAGATCGAGGGCCGGATTGCGGACATCAGAGATCGCGAGCGCATCACGCGCCTGATGAGCGAGTTCAAGCCCGACATCGTGTTCCATGCCGCGGCGCTCAAGCATGTGCCGATCCTGGAGCGCGACTGGAGCGAAGGGGTCAAGACCAACATCTTCGGCTCCGTGAACGTCGCCGACGCGGCGCGTGCCGCGGGCGCGAGCGCGATGGTGATGATCTCGACCGACAAGGCGATCGAGCCGGTGTCGATGCTGGGCCTGACTAAGCGGTTCGCCGAGATGTACTGTCAGGCGATGGATCATGACCTGATGGCCGAGGCCAGGGGCAAGTCGCACATGCGGCTGATCTCGGTGCGGTTCGGTAACGTGCTGGCGTCCAACGGATCCGTGGTGCCGAAATTCAAGGCCCAGATCGAGGCCGGCGGACCGATCACGGTGACCCATCCGGACATGGTCCGCTATTTCATGACGATCCGCGAAGCCTGCGATCTTGTGATCACCGCCGCGACGCACGCCATGACGCCGGCGCGGCCTGACGTCTCGGTCTATGTGCTGAACATGGGGCAGCCGGTGAAGATCGTCGATCTCGCCGAGCGGATGATCCGCCTCTCGGGCCTGCAACCAGGCGTCGACGTCGAGATCGTGTTCAGCGGCATCCGACCCGGCGAGCGGCTCAACGAGATCCTGTTCGCAAGCCAGGAGCCGACGCTCGAAATCGGCGTCGCCGGCGTCATGGCCGCGAAACCGAACCAGCCTCCGATGTCGACGCTGCGCAAATGGCTTGCGGCGCTGGAAGACGCGATCGAGAGAGATGACCGCGTGACCATCCGTGCCGTCCTTCAGGACGCCGTGCCCGAGTTCGGATCGAATGCCGCCTGACCGCGCCGTCCTGCGGGCGATCAGGCAGGACCGTTTCGAAAGCCATTGATGCCCAGTTCTCGAAAAGTCGTGGTCGCCAGCCAGCATTATCCGCCGGACCACAGCACGACCGCCGCGATCATGTCCGCGATCGCCGAACGGATCGCGCAGGAGGCGGATGTGGTGGTGGTCTCCGGGATGCCGGGCTCGGCGAGGGCGCCGGCGCCGGGGCGGCCCGTCGTCGTCGAGATCAGGAACCGGCTGCCGGGCAAGGCGGCGCTGATCAAGCGCGCGCTGGCCGAGGCGCTGTTTACGGTGCGGATGTTCTTTGCGTTGTTGTCGCGGCTGCAGCGCGGCGATGTGGCGCTGACGGTGACGGCGCCTTTCGCGCTGCCTTATGCGGTGGCCGCCGCGGCGCGGTTGAAGGGGGCCAAGTCGGCGTTGATCCTGCACGACCTGTTTCCGGATGTTCTCGTGATGGCCGGGCTGCTGCGGCCGTCATCGCTGGTTGCGCGAGCGATGCGCGCGATCAACGCGCTGATGTTCCGTGCCTTGAACGCCGTCATCGTCATCGGCCGCGACGCCGAGAAGCTGCTGCTGCGCTATCGCGGAATGACGCCGGACAAGATCAGGTTCATCCCGAACTGGGCGACGCTCGACCCCGGCAATCGTCCCGTCAGCCCCGATAATCCGTTTCGCAAGGCGATCGCCGCCCGCTTCGTCGTCGGTTTGTCCGGCAATCTCGGCTTCACCCACGATCCGGACATCGTCTTCGAGGCCGCGCGGCTGTTGCGTGACGAGCGCGATATCCATTTCCTGCTCTCGGGATGGGGCATGGGCTTTGCGCGGCTGAAGGAGATGCAGGCCGAGGCGCAGCTCGCCAACGTCACGCTGGTCGAGCGCGTCGCGGATGGCGAGCTCGATGCGCTGCTCTCCAGTGCGGACGTCTGGCTCATTCCCTATCGCGAGAACGTTGCCGGTGTATCGGTCCCGAGCCGGTTCTATAATCTGCTTGCAGCCGGCCGGCCCGTCATCCTGGTCTCCGAACCCGAAGCCGAGGCCGCGCTGACCGTCAGCGAAAACCGGCTGGGCTGGGTCGTCACGCCGGGACGGCCCGACCAACTCGCCGATGCCATCAGGATGGCGTCGCAATCGCAGGACGCCGCGATGGCCGAGCGCGCCGTCGCGACCGCGCGGACCTTCAGTCCCGAGCGGGCCCTGTCGAGCTACGCCGCGCTGGTTGCGGAGCTGTTATCCAATCACGATGTGGAGCGGACAGCATGAATGATCGCCGCCCGACGGTTCTGGTGACGGGTGCGAGCGGCTTTGTCGGTCGCCACGTGGTGCCTGAGCTCGAGCAGAACGGCTGGTTGGTGCGACGCGCGGTGCGCACCCCGCTGCAAGATGCAAACGACGTGGCGATTGGCTCGCTCAGTCCCGCCACCGATTGGCGCGCCGCGCTCGATGGCGTGGACGCCGTTGTTCATCTTGCGGCTCGCGTTCACCAGCAGTCCGATGAACAGGCGATCGAGCTCTACCGCAACGTCAATATCGAGGGCACGCTGCACCTGGCGCGCTCGGCGGTCGCAGCGGGCGTTCGGGATTTCATTTTTGTCAGCACGATCCTGGTGCATGGGCGCAGCAATTACGGCCGCCCGCCGTTTCGCGAGGACGATGTCCTGACACCTCGCGGCCTCTACGGAAACTCGAAGGCGGCCGCCGAAGTTGGCCTGAAGGGGATTGTGCCGGGCAGCGGCATGAGGGTGACCGTGATCAGGCCGCCGCTGATCTACGGCGCCGGTGCGAAAGGAAATTTCGCCCTGCTCAAGCGCGCGGTGATCAAGCGCATGCCGCTTCCGCTCGCCTTTGTGAAGAATCGCCGCGCGTTCCTGTCGGCGGAAAACCTGGCGTCGTTCATACTGTATCGGTTGTCGCGACCGGGAAATGATTTCGACGTGTTTCTGGTGGCCGACCGCGAGCAGGTCTCGACGCGGGAGTTCGTCGAGCGCCTTGCCCGCGCGGCAGGAACCTCGCCGCGCCTGTTCTGGCTGCCGTCGCCGCTCCTGAAACTGTCGCTCACGGTGGGCGGCCGCAAGGAAGCCTATGACAGCCTGTTCGCCTCGCTTGAACTCGATCTGTCCAAGGTCGCGAGCACCGGATGGCAGCAGCCGATCAGCCTCGATGAGGGGCTGCGGCGCGCGCTGCACCGAACGGATATCTAGGTTTTTTTACGCGTTTTCTTCACGCGAACCGGTATCCACTTCGCTGGAAAACGCTCTGGCCCGATCAGAACGGTCGCGAGAACCGGCGCAGTTGCCAGGCGACGGCGAGCGCGCCGGCCAGCAGCAGGACGATGTCTGCGACGCGGGAGTTGAGCGCGACCGAGGCGAATGCGAGCAGCGCCAACGCCACGTTGAGTGCAAAGACCTCGCCGACGACGCGCCACACCACAAATCCGTTGTCGGTCGCGCGCTGATAGAAGTGCGAGCGGTGCGCGGACCAGAACGGCTCGCGCCGCGCGACGCGACGAAACAGCGTGACCGTCGCATCGGTCAAATAATACAGCGGCAGCAGCAGCGCTGCGGCGAATTGCTGATGCAGGGCAAGCTCGAGCAGGCACCAGCCCAGCAGCAAGCCGATCGGCAGGCTGCCGACATCGCCAAGGAATATCTTTGCCACCGGCCGGTTGAACGGTGCGAAGCCGAGCAGCGCGCCGCACAGCGCCGCCGCAACCAGCGCGCAAGCGGCGGGCACATGGCCGAAGCTGCCGAGCAGGGCGACGGCTACCGTGATCGGCACGGCCTCGGCCGCTGTCATCAGGTCGAGCCCGTCCATGAAGTTGACGAGGTTCACGAACCAGAGGCCGGCGATCAGCAGCAGGCCTCGTTCGAGCCAGACCGGGCAGGCCGGAACGAGCCTGAGATCGGCCGGCGCCGAAAACACCACGGCCGCAACGGCGGCGGCTTGCAGTAATAGCCGCGGCACGACGGGCAGCGAGCGGATGTCGTCGGCAAAGCCCACCACCGCGATGAACAGGCAGGCCGCGAACACCGTGAATGGTATCGTGAGGTCCGCAGATCCGGCCAGCACGATGACGAGCCCGCCCGCGAGCAGCGTGGCCGCGATGACCGCGATGCCGGCACCCTGCGGCGTTGGAACGCGGTGCGACGAGCGCGCATTCGGCTTCGCCAGTGCCACGCGCAGCAGCAGAGGCCGCGTTGCCCAGATCAGGACGGCCGAGATCGATGCGGCCAGCACCGCTGCGATCAATGACAGGAGGGTCTCGAAACTGCTCATTCTGGTCCGGTCATTGCGATCCCGGGATTCGCGATTGCGATCCCGGGACTTCGATCGGCTCGGCGCCCTTGGCGGCCTTTTCCGGGCTCAGGATCCACACCAGGCCGCCGAACACACCGACCACGAACGACACCGCGCCGAACAGCAGCGAGATGTTGACGCCTTCATTTGCGATCAAGCCGGCATAGCCGAAGGCCAGCGCCATCGTGGCCTCGCGCACGCCCCAGCCCGCGATCGAGATCGGCATCATCGTGATCAACATCACCGGGGGCAACAATTGGAAGATCTCGCCGAAGGTGACGGGGGCCGCGATCGACTTCACCACGCACCAGCCGATCACGGCGGTCACCACGTGAATGGCGATCGAAAGGGTCGCGACCCGCAATCCGTGCTTGCGGCTGAACAACACCCGGTTCGCGATGACCGCGCAGGCGTGGATGTGGTGCGTTGCCCACCACTGCTTCAGCCAGGGCCACGGCAACAGGCCGATCACGAGGAAACCAAATCCGGCCGCGAGCGCGGCGAGGTCGAGCAGCAGCAACGCGATCCAGCCGTTGGTATCGGAGATCAGCCGGTAGCTCCAGGGCAGGGTGGCCGCGATGACGACGGCCAGCGCGATCAGTCCGACCGCGCGATCGACGAAGATCGAATAGGTGGCTGCGCGCCAGCCCGCACCGGCGCGCGCGACAAGCCAGAGGCGCACGGCGTCGCCGCCGATCGAAGACGGCAGGGTCTGGTTGAAGAAGGTGCCGATCACGTTGAAGCGCATCGCCTGGGATGTCTCCAGCGGCGCGCCGCACTCCACGCTGATCTCGCGCCAGCGCAACACCCCGAGGAAGATCTGCAGGAAGGTGACCGCGATCGCGAGGCCGAGCCAGCCCAGGCTCTCGACCTGGATGCGGGAGGCGAGGTCATACAGATTGACCTTGCGCAGCGAGAAATAGAGCAGCGCAGCCGAGATCAGGATCTTGACGGTCGAAAGCAGGATTCGGCGCATTTCCGTTCGCGCTGCCAGGTTTTCAGAATGTGTCAAAAACAGCGCAAAACGCTTTCGCGCGCCCAAATTCGCCGCCTTGGTATGGTTTCCGCACCGATCTGGCAATACCCGTACCGACCCTATTGCGGTCCGCTCGACGGGGCGGCTAAAGAGGCCGGGCTGGGGAAGACAGCACTCACCCGGGGTTTACAATACGGGTAAAATCCGACCAGACGTGCGGGGGCACGCGTGATACTGCTCGGATCGTGCTTTGGAGGTAATCCGGCCGCCCGCTGCGGCTGCCCGGGAAAAATCTTAGGGTGTCGTCCGCGGACACGACAGGACTTGAGGTATTGATGGACCGGCGAATAATCCCCCTGATCATGTGCGGCGGTGCAGGCACGCGGCTCTGGCCGGCGTCACGCGAGGTGCATCCCAAGCAGTTCCTGTCGCTGTTCGGGGCGCGCTCGACCTTCCAGGAGACGCTGCTGCGGGTCTTCGACGCCGGCCTGTTCGAGCGGCCGATCGTGATCACCAACGAGGCCTATCGCTTCATGGTGCTGGAGCAGCTGGCCGAGATCGGCCGCGAGGCTGATGTGCTGCTGGAGCCGATGCGCCGCGACTCCGGGCCCGCGATCGCGGCCGGTGCGGCATTCGCGCAGAGCCGTGACAGCGAGGCGATCGTGCTGGCGCTCGCCGCGGACCACCTGGTGCGGGATACGCCGGCCTTCGTCGCCGCGTGCCGCGGCGGATTGGTGGCTGCCGAAGCCGGCCGCATCGTGACCTTCGGCGTCAAGCCGGAACGGCCCGCGACCGAATACGGCTATATCAGCCCGGGCGAGGTGGTCGCCGGCGAGGTGCGCGCGGTGGCAAAATTCGTCGAGAAGCCCGATGCCGCGACGGCGGCAGGCTATATCGATGCGGGCTATCTCTGGAACAGCGGCAACTTCATGTTCCGCGCCGGCGTGCTGCTCGACGAGTATCGCAACGTCGATGCCGGCAGCATTGCGTCGGTGGAGCAGTCGGTTGCGTCAGCGACGCGCGACCTCGGCTTCGTCAAGCTCGATGCGTCGGCGTTCGGCGCGGCAAAGGCGATCTCGATCGATTACGCCGTGATGGAGAAGACCGCTCATGCCGCGGTGGTGCCGGTGGCGTGCGGCTGGTCCGACATCGGCTCGTGGCGCCAGGTCTGGGAGCTCTCCGACAAGGACAGTCTCGGCAACGCGGCGCGCGGCGCGGCGGTGTTCGAGGACTCCCGCAATTGCAACGTCTCGACCGACCGGGCGCTGGTCGCGCTCGAAGGCGTCGACGACCTCGTCGTGGTCGCGACTCAAGACGCGGTGCTGGTGTCACGCCAGAAGGACGCCAACGGGCTGAAGCGGCTGGTCGCGAAATTGAAGGTCGCGGCGCCCGGGGTGACCGAGAACCACATCAAGGTGCATCGCCCCTGGGGCTCCTATCAATCGGTCGACAATGGCGACCGCCACCAGGTCAAGCGCATCATCGTCAAGCCGGGCGGACGGCTCTCACTGCAGAAGCACCATCACCGCTCCGAGCACTGGATCGTGGTACGCGGCACCGCGCAGGTCACCGTCAACGAGCTGATCAAGACGGTGCACGAGAACGAGTCGGTCTACATCCCGATCGGCGCGGTGCACCGGCTGGAGAATCCCGGCAAGATCCAGCTCGAGCTGATCGAGGTGCAGACCGGCAGCTATTTCGGCGAGGACGACATCATCCGCATCGAGGACGACTACCGGCGCAGCTGAGGCGAGCCGGTTCCCGCGCCAATCGCCGGGCGCGGGACGATGTAACTCTTTGAATCAAAACGTGTCCGGATTTCGTCCTTGGCATTCGCCACATTTGTGACGCCGTGCTATAGCGGCTGCCAATGAAGCGGGGTGATTTGCGCCAAAGGCGCAGATCGGGACGAGGGGCCTTGGTCTGATTCCCTCGGAGCCGGTATGGCTCCCTGAGGAGCCGGGACAACCGCCAGAACGCTACTTGGGGTCTACGATATGAATGCAAAATTGTCCGCAGCCGGCGCGAGGGCCGATATCGGCCGCGCATTGCGCGTCGGCGTGATCGGCGCCGGCGTGATGGGCAGCAACCATGCCCGCGTGCTGGCCGGACTGCCCGGCGTCGTGCTGATCGGCATCGTCGATCCGCTGCCGGAACACCGCACACGCGCCATCGACCTGGTCGGTTGCCGCGCCTTCGAGAGCCTCGATCAGCTGCTTGCCGAGGGCATCGATGCGGTGACGATCGCGGCACCCACCCATCTGCATCACGAGATCGCGCTGGCCTGCATCGCGCGCAACATCCACATCCTGGTCGAAAAGCCGGTCGCATCCACGGTCGAAGAAGGCCGCGAGATCGTCGCGGCCGCTGAGCGGGCCGGCGTCACGCTGATGGTCGGCCATGTCGAGCGTTTCAATCCGGCGGTCGCTGCCATCAAGCAGGCGATCTCGGGCGAGGATATCCTGTCGATCGGCATCACCCGGGTCGGCCCGTTCCCGCCGCGGATGTCCAATGTCGGCGTCGTGATCGATCTCGCCGTGCACGACATCGACCTGATCCGCTGGTTCACCGAGTCCGACATCGTCGAGGTGCAGCCGCAGCTCTCGAGCGCGGTCGCCGAGCGCGAAGACATCGCGCTGCTGCAATTCCGAACGGCGTCCGGCGTGCTCGCCCATATCAACACCAACTGGCTGACGCCGTTCAAGGCGCGCAACGTGACGGTCGCAACCCGCGGCAAATACGTGATGGGCGACCTGCTCACGCGCCAGGTCACCGAATGTTTCGGCTTCAAGCCGGACGGCAGCTATTCGATGCGTCATCTGCCGGTCGGTCACGACGAGCCGTTGCGCGCCGAGTTGATCGCCTTCCTCGATGCCGTGCGCAGCGGCAAGCTGCCGGCGGTGTCCGGCGATGAAGGCGTGGCGAGCCTCGAGATCGCGATCCGCTGCCTGGAATCGCCGGCGCGGCCCGCCGCCTCGACGATGCGCAAGGGACCGCGCCGCATCGCCGGCTGATTGCCTCACTGGCTGATTGTCATCCATTCAACACGTGCAAAGA
The DNA here is from genome assembly GCF_042258615.1 of Bradyrhizobium sp. Pha-3. GTDB lineage: Bacteria > Pseudomonadota > Alphaproteobacteria > Rhizobiales > Xanthobacteraceae > Bradyrhizobium. Next base: position 3,655,601 of record NZ_CP170152.1, read on the forward strand.
GCTTCCATGAACCAGCATATGCAGCTTGAGCCCATTCCCTTCATCGATATCGCCGCGCAGCGCCGGCGGCTCGGCAAGTCGATCGATGACGCGGTCGCGCGCGTGCTCGACCATTGCCAGTTCATCAACGGTCCGGAAGTCACCACACTGGAGAAGGCGCTGGCGGACTATAGCGGCGCCAAGCATGTGGTGAGCTGCGCCAGCGGCACCGACGCGCTGCTGATGGTCCTGATGGCGAAGAATGTCGGGCCGGGCGATGCGGTGCTGTGCCCGACCTTCACCTTCTGCGCGACCGGCGAAGTCGTGACGCTGACCGGTGCGACGCCGGTATTCGTCGATGTCGACGAAGAGACCTTCAACATCGACGTCAATTCGCTCAAGCGCGGCATTGCGACGGCACGGGCACGCGGGCTGAAGCCGGTTGCCGTGATCCCGGTCGATCTGTTCGGCCAGAGCGCCGATCACGACGCGATCGGCGCGGTCGCCGAGGCCGAGGGCCTGTTCGTGCTCGATGATGCCGCGCAGGGCTTTGGCGCAACCTACAAGAACCGCAAGCTCGGCACCTTCGGCCTTGCGACCGGCACCAGCTTCTTCCCGGCCAAGCCGCTCGGCTGTTTCGGCGACGGCGGCGCGATCTTCACCGACGACGAGGAACTCGCACGCACGCTGCGCAGCATCCGCGTGCACGGCCAGGGCTCGGACAAGTACGACAACGTGAGGCTCGGCCTCACTGCGCGGCTCGACACCATGCAGGCGGCGATCCTGCTCGAGAAGCTGAAGATCTTCGACGACGAGATCGCGGCGCGCAACAAGGTAGCGGAACGCTATTCGCGGGCGCTCGGCAACCTGGTCTCGGTGCCGCGCCTGGCTCCCGGCTGCACCTCGGTGTGGGCGCAGTACACAATCCGTCTGACCAACGGCATCGATCGTGACGCCTTCGCGGCCGCCTTGAAGGCGCAGGGCGTGCCGACCATGATCTACTATCCGAAGTCGGTCCATCAGCAGACCGCCTACAGCCACTATCCGGTTGCCGACGGCGGCCTGCCGGTCAGCGAGCGCCTGTCGAAGGACGTCATCGCCCTGCCGATGCACCCCTATCTCGACGAGGCGGCGCAGGACCGCGTCATCGCGGCTGTGCGCAGCGCGCTACAGGCATGATCCCGAAAAGTGGCTTCCGGTTTTCGGGCTGGATCATGCCTAGATCGTTAACGTCCTGAATACGTCATTTTGACGTAGGGTGATGATGCGCTAGAAGCAGCCCATGCTTGGGCGCATCTTCACCGTCGGCGGCTATACCCTGCTATCGCGGGTCACCGGGTTCGCGCGCGACATCATGCTCGCGGCGATCCTCGGTGCCGGGCCGGTCGCCGACGCCTTCTTCGTGGCGCTGCGGCTGCCCAATCATTTCCGCGCGATCTTTGCCGAAGGCGCCTTCAACGCCGCCTTCGTGCCGGCCTATGCCCATGTCCATGGCGAGCGCGGCGAGGCGTCGGCGCGGCTGTTCGCCGACCGCATCTTCACGCTGCTGTTCGCCTCGCAGGTGATTCTGCTGGTGGTGGCGATGGCGTTCATGCCGCAGGCGATGAGCATTCTCGCGCCGGGCTTCACCGAGGACGCAGCCCAGCGCAAGCTCGCGATCGAGCTGACGCGGATCACCTTTCCCTATCTGCTGCTGATCACGCTGGTGACGCTCTATGGCGGCATGCTCAACGTGATGCATCGATTCGCCAGCGCCGCCGCGGCGCCGATCTTCCTCAACCTCGCCATGATGATGACGCTGGCGCTCGCCGCGTTCTTCCCCAGCGCCGGCCACGCTGCCGCCTGGGGCGTCCTGATCTCGGGCTTCCTGCAGTTCTTCCTGCTCGCCGGCGACCTCGGGCGCCATGGCGGCCTGCCGCGATTCGCGCCCTTGAGGCTCGACGAGGATGTCCGCGGCTTCTTCCGCGCGCTGGGGCCGGCAACCCTGGGCTCGATGGGAACGCAGGTGGCGCTGTTTGCCGACACCATCATCGCGACCTTTCTCCCCGCCGGCGCGCTGTCGGCGCTCTACTATGCCGACCGTCTCAATCAGTTGCCGATCGGCGTGATCGGGATCGCGATCGGCACCGTGCTGCTGCCGGAGATGTCGCGGCGCCTGACCGCCGACGATCACACCGGCGCCATGGCCGCGCAGCGCCGCGCCTTCGATTTCACGCTGCTGTTCTCGGTGCCGTTCGTGGCGGCGTTCCTGACGGTTGCCGATCCGATCATGCGCGCGATGTTCGCCCGCGGCGCCTTCTCGAAGGCCGATGCCGCGAGCGCAGGCGCCACGCTCGCGGCCTATGCGGTCGGGTTGATCCCCTTTGTGATGATCCGCAGCGCGGTCGCGACCTTCTATGCCCGCAAGGATACCGCAACCCCTGTCAAGGCGGCGCTGACCGGGGTCGCGGTCAACGTCGCGCTGAAGATCGCGCTGGTCGGCTCACTGGCGCAGGTCGGGCTCGCGCTCGCGACCGCGGTCGGAGCCTGGGTCAATCTGCTGCTGGTGCTGCTGTTCGCGGTGCGCCGCGGCTATCTCGCGTTCGATCGCGCGCTGATCCGCTCGTTCGGCACTTTCGCGATTTGCGGCCTGCTGCTCGCGCTCGCGCTGTGGCTGACCTCGCATTTCGCCTATGTGTGGTTCGCGCCGATGCAGATCTTTCGCGATGAGATGATCCTGCTGCTGCTGATCACGGTCGGCGCCTTCGTCTACGCCTTGCTTATCCTCACGCTGTTCGGCCGCGGCTGGCTGTTCGCGCTGCGGCGTGTATAGTTTTACCTGTCAAATCAAATGCATAGGAACTAGCCGTGGGATAGCGCTGGGATAGCGCCGGGTGCGGCGGAAAGCGGTTTGCGCTTCGCTGACAACCACGCCAATATGCATACAAACAACCAAGGCAATTGGAGAGACGATGGCAGCTCCCATCAAGTTCGGCGTCGGACAAAGTGTACGGCGCAAGGAGGATGACGCTCTGATTCGCGGCAAGGGCCGCTATACCGACGACGTCGCCCCGTCTCCCGCATTGCACGCGCTGATGCTGCGTTCGCCGCATGCGCACGCGACCTACACGATCGATGCCGGCAAGGCCCGCGGCATGCCCGGCGTGGCGCTGATTCTGACCGCGGCCGATGTCGCCGAGCTCGGCGGCCTGCCGTGCCTGTTCAATCTCGAAACCGATCCGTTCACCGCACCGCCTTATCCGATCCTCGCCAAGGACGAAGTGCGCCATGTCGGCGACGCCATCGCCTTTGTGGTCGCCGATACCGTCGATCATGCTCGCGACGCGATCGAGGCGATCGACGTCAAGTGGACGCCGCTGCCGGCGGTCGCCGGCCTGATCAATGCGGTGAAGAAGGGCGCGCCGCAGGTGTGGCCGGACAAGCCCGGCAATCTGCTGTTCGACGTCTCGATCGGCGACAAGGGCGCCGCCGAGGCCGCCTTCGCCAAGGCGCATGCGGTGGCCGAGATCACCATCGTCAATCCGCGTGTCATCACCAATTTCATGGAGACGCGCGCCGCGGTCGCCGAATACGACGCCAGGAAGGATCATCTGACGCTGACGATCGGCAGCCAGGGCAGCCACCGCCTGCGCGAGATCCTCTGCGACATGATCCTGAAGATGCCGAAGGAGAACATGCGGGTGATCTGCCCGGATGTCGGCGGCGGCTTCGGCACCAAGCTGTTTCCCTATCGCGAGTATGCCCTGATCTCGGTCGCGGCGCGCAAGCTCAAGAAGTCCGTCAAATGGACCGCCGAGCGCTCCGACCATTTCATGGGCGACGCGCAGGGCCGCGACAACCTCACCACCGCGAAGATGGCGCTCGCCGAGGACGGCAAATTCCTCGGCATGGACGTCGACCTGATGGGCGACATGGGCGCCTATCTCTCGACCTTCGCGCCCTATATCCCGCATGGCGGCGCCGGCATGCTGCCGGGTCTCTATGACATCCAGGCCTTCCACTGCCGCGTCCGCACCGTGTTCACCAACACGGTGCCGGTCGATGCCTATCGCGGCGCCGGCCGCCCGGAGGCCGCCTATGTCATCGAGCGGCTGGTGGATGCCGCCGCGCGAAAGCTCGGCATGACGCCGGACGCCATCCGGCGGAAGAACTTCATTCCGCCGAAATCGCTGCCCTACACGACGGCGACCGGCAAGGTCTACGACTCCGGAGACTTCGTCGCGCATATGAAGCGCGCGATGGAGATCGCCAACTGGAAGGAGTTTCCGAAGCGCGCCAAGGCCGCCAAGAAGGACGGCCTCGTGCGGGGCATCGGCATGGCGAGCTATGTCGAGGTCTGCGGCACCATGGGCGAGGAGACCGCCAATGTGGCGCTCGATCCCAACGGCGATATCTCGATCCTGATCGGTACGCAGTCGAGCGGGCAGGGCCACCAGACCGCTTATGCGCAGATCGTCGCCGAGCAGTTCGGCGTACCGCCGGAGCGCGTCCATGTGTTGCAGGGCGACACCGACAAGATCGCGACCGGTCTCGGCACCGGCGGTTCGGCATCGATCCCGTCCGGCGGCGTCAGCGTGCAGCGTGCGACGCACGAGCTCGGCAACAAGCTGAAGGAGCTTGCGGCGCAGGCGCTGGAAGCCGGCGCCGGCGATCTCGAGATCGCCGACGGCCGCATCCGCATCGCCGGCACCGACCGTTCGGTCAGCTTTGCCGATCTCGCCAAGCGTCTCGGCGGCGATACGTCGAAGATGAACTCGAGCGCGACCTTCGCTAGCGCCGACGGCACCTATCCGAATGGCACGCATCTCGCCGAGGTCGAGATCGATCCCGCCACCGGCATCATCAAGATCGTCAGCTACGTCATCGTCGACGATTTCGGCGTCACGCTCAATCCGCTGATGCTTGCGGGCCAGGTTCATGGCGGCGCGATGCAGGGCATCGGGCAGGCGCTGATGGAGCAGGCGGTCTACAGCCCGGCCGACGGTCAGCTCGTCACCGGCACGTTCATGGACTATGCGATGCCGCGCGCCGCCGACGGGCCGTCCTTCGTGTTCGAGACCCACAACGTGCCGTGCACGACCAACCCGCTCGGCGTGAAGGGCGCGGGCGAGGCCGGCGCGATCGGCTCGTGCCCGGCGGTCGTCAACGCGATCGTCGAGGGGCTGCATCGCGAGTTCGGGATCGACCACATCGACATGCCGGCCACGCCGGAGCGGGTCTGGATAGCGATCCGCGAGGCGCAGCGCCGCCATAATCTCTGATAAATTGTCGCAGGCGGAATGAAGATTCCGCCTGCGGTGTTTGCAAATCAGGCCGGCCGCGCACCTGCGGACCGGGACAGAGCAGGATTGAGGGGTTTTGCCGATGAAGCGGATTGTCGTCGTTGCAGCGATGCTTGCGTTGAGTGCGGGGGCGGTGGTGGCCGACCAAAATCAGGTCAAGCAGACCCAGGCCCAGATGAAGGAAACCGGCAAGAACGCCGGTGCGCTCGGGGCCATCATCAAGGGCGAGAAGCCGTACGACCAGGCAACGGTCGACGCCGCGCTGGCGAAGTTCGAGGACACCGCCAAGAAGCTGCCGACGCTCTTCCCTGATAGCAGCAAGGGCCTCAAGACGGATGGCGATTACTCCGCCGGGCCGAAGATCTGGGAAGACAAGACCGGCTTCGAGCAACACATCGCGAGCTTTGCCAGGTCCGTCGCCGACGCCAAGGGCAAGATCAAGGATGTCGACACGCTGAAGGCCGAGCTGACCGTGATCGGCAAGCAGTGCGGCGGCTGCCACGAGACCTATCGCCTCAAGAAGGGCTGATCGCCATTCGGTCAACGAGAAGGGCGGACGCTGCGAGGCGTCCGCCCTTTTTGTGTCGGCCGTTTCTTGTTGAAGTCTTACTTCGTGAGATCTACTTCGTCACTTGGCCGCGGATCTCACCGCCCGGGTTGGCCGCGGTGTGGACGTTGACATAGTACTTGCCGGCGAGGAGATCGGCGGCCTGCGCGTCGGTCAACGTGGCGCTGCCTTCGACCGGGCTCGACGTCGCGTTCGGGATGGCGACCGCGACACCGGAATTCTTGCCGGCCTCGGCGGGACCGTGGAAATGCGCGGCGGTCGCAGGGCCCGACAGGCCGGAATAGGTCAGCTTCCAGCTCAGCTTCTTGGTGGCGGCGTCGTAGTCGATGTCGGCGGTGCCGGTGCCGGCGCTGGCGTTCGCAGGCACTTCGGACTTGCCGTCCAGTTTGGCGTGCAGCTTTTCGGCAAACGCCGGACCGGCGAGGGCGATTGCGGCGCCCAGTGTCAGCGTGGCAAGCAAGGTCTTGTTTGGCATGGTTCTCTCCCCTTTGACGTCACACGATGGTTGCAAACTTCAAACCGCAGCGCTCCGGATTTATTCCCAAAATGATCGTGAGTGCGGCAAATTTGATGCGAGCTTGTGCGGCTGGTTGCCATCATACTGGTTGACGAACTGACGCGACCAATGACGGATCGGTGAATGTTGCGACGAATTCTCCTCCTGGCCGTTTTGGCCGGCCTGATCGGCTTCGGTGTGTTCTGGTGGCTGACGATCCCCGCGACCGTCGCCGCGAGCGCGCTGCCCGCCTACCAGCCCAACCTGGCCAACGGGCTCACAACGTTCAATGCGGGAGGATGTTCCTCCTGCCATGCGGTGCCGAAGCAGGACGACCGCACCAGGCTCGGCGGCGGGCTCGCGATACCGTCGCCGTTCGGGACCTTCTATGCGCCGAACATCTCGCCCGACCCGAACGACGGCATCGGCCGCTGGAGCGAGGCTGATTTCGTCACCGCGGTCATGAAGGGCACCTCGCCGTCGGGGACGCATTATTTTCCGGCGTTTCCGTACACGTCCTATCAGCACGCCAGGGTCAATGACGTCCGCGACCTGTTCGCCTATCTGAAGACCTTGCCGCCGGTCGCCGGCAAGGTGCGCGGCCACGATGTGCCGTTTCCCTTCAACATCAGGCGCAATATCGGTGTCTGGAAATTCCTGTTCATGGACGGCAAGCCGTTCGTCGCGGATGCGAGCCGCTCGGCGCATTGGTATCGCGGCGCCTATCTCGTCAACAGCTTCGGCCATTGCGCCGAGTGTCACAGCCCGCGCAATTTCCTCGGCGGCATCATCAGCTCGCAGCGCTTCGCCGGTGGCCCGAATCCGGAAGGCGAAGGCTGGGTGCCCAACATCACGCCGCGCGGGATCGCGGACTGGAGCGCGAAGGACATCACCTATTTCCTCGAGAGCGGACAGACGCCGGACGGCGATAGTGCCGGCGGATCGATGGTGCGCGTGATCCGCAACACCTCGCAGCTCTCGCCGGGCGATCGCGACGCGATCGCCGAATACATCAAGTCGCTGCCGCCGGTCGAGGGGCCGCCGAAGCCGGTGAAGAAGAAGGAATCCTGAGAGCTCGCATCAAGATGCGCTTCTGCCCGGCCAGAACAAAAGTGAGCTCGCAGTCTACTTCGCGCCGAACGCCTTGAAGGTGATGATGGTGAGGGTGTCCTGGATGCCCGGGATCACCTGAACCTTCTCGTTGATGAAATGGCCGATGTCGGTGTCGTGGTCGACGTAGAACTTGACCAGCAGATCGTAATTGCCCGCGGTGGAATAGATCTCGGACGCAATCTCGGCTTCCGCCAGCGCGTTGGCGACGGTGTAGGACTGGCCGAGCTTGCATTTGATCTGGACGAAGAAAGGAACCATCAAAGTCGTCTCCGAGGATTTCCGCGACTATAGGCCAAAAACGGGCGGCCAAAGCAAGGGGCCAAGGCAGGCCGTCAAGGCAACGCCAACTCGCGGTAAAGTCAGGCGAACTTGCTGCCGCCGGGCGGCCGGGCTAGGACAGGCGATGGTCCCATTTATCACGGTCTCATTCGTCTCAACCGCCGGTGCCGCAGGATGACGCCGGTCGCGCTCACCATTGCCGGCTCGGATTCCTCGGGCGGGGCGGGCATCCAGGCCGACCTCAAGAGCTTTGCCGCGCTCGGGGTCTACGGCGCCTCCGCGATCACGGCGCTGACCGCGCAGAACACCACGGGGGTCAGCGGCATCCATCCGGTGCCCGCGGCGTTCGTCACGGCCCAGATCGATGCGGTGTTCTCCGACCTCGACGTCCGCGCGGTCAAGATCGGCATGGTGGCGCAGGCCGAGACCATCGTGGCGATCGCGGGTGGGCTGAAGCGCTGGGCGCCGCGCCACGTCGTGCTCGATCCGGTGATGGTCGCAACATCAGGCGATCGGCTGCTGGCGGCAGAGGCGGTCGATGCGCTGAAGACCATGCTGTTTCCACTGGCCGCGCTGATCACGCCGAACCTGCCGGAAGCGGCGGCGCTGCTGAACGAGCCGGTCGCGTCGAGTGAGGCCGACGTCGAGCGGCAGGGCAGGCAATTGCTGGCGATGGGATGTCGCGCGGTGCTGGTGAAAGGCGGCCACGGGCATGGCGCCGAGAGCATCGACTATCTGATCGATGGCGCGCGCAGCATCGCACTCGCGGCGCCACGCATTGCCACATCGAACACGCACGGTACCGGCTGCTCGCTGTCATCGGCGATCGCGGCAGGACTCGCGAAGGGCGAGGGCATGGAAACCGCCGTGCGTAACGCCAAGGCGTGGATCACCGAAGCGATCGCCGCCGCCGATCGCTTCGCCGTCGGACACGGCCACGGGCCGGTGCACCACTTCCACAAATATTACTGAAGCTCGCCAGCCTCGCAGCCTTGTAGCCCGGATGTAGCGTAGCGAAATCCGGGAACAGATTCCGCGGACGCAAGACCCCGGATTACGCTTCGCTTCATCCGGGCTACGCATTCAATCGCTTTGTTGTTCCCCGCGATATGCAGGCGACACAACGCCTGTTCCGCACAGCTGCGTCCGCCCATGTCGCCAGATTGTCGCACGCGGCTGTTATCCGCACTGGAGGGGCGTGCTGCTGATTCTCGTTAACTGTTAGTGAGGCCTTGGGTCGCGAGGGTCGTCATCGCCTTGTCACAGGAATCTGTTAGGTGCACGGCATGGGAAGTGACTCCTTGAGTGAAGAAAGCCCCGAGCGGCGCTTTCGCACTTTGTTTATCTCCGATGTCCATCTCGGAGCCCGCGGTTCGCAAGCCGACCGCCTGCTGGACTTCCTCCGCTCCCACGATGCCGACACGATCTACCTCGTTGGTGATATCGTCGACGGCTGGGCGCTGAAGTCGAACTGGTATTGGCCGCAGACCCACAACGATTTCGTGCAGAAGATGCTGCGCAAGGCGCGCAAGGGCGCCAAGGTGATCTACGTCCCGGGCAACCACGACGAGTTCCTGCGCAAATATTACGGCACGCATTTCGGCGGCATCGACGTGGTGGAGAACACCGTTCACACCGGCGCCGACGGCAAGCGCTACCTCGTGATCCACGGCGACATCTTCGATCTCGTGGTGCAGAACGCGCGCTGGCTCGCCCATCTCGGCGACAAGGCCTACGACTTCGCGATCCAGATGAATCGCTTCGTCAACTTCTTCCGCAAGATGTTCGGCGTGCCGTACTGGTCGCTGTCGCAATGGGCGAAGCTGAAGGTCAAGAAGGCGGTGAACTATATCGGCGCGTTCGAGGCGACGCTTGCCGGCGAGGCGCGGCGTCACGGCTGCGACGGCGTGATCTGCGGCCACATCCATTACGCGACGATTCATGACGAGCACGGCATCCGCTACATGAATTGCGGCGACTGGGTCGAGAGCTGCACGGCGCTCGCCGAGCATGAGGACGGCCATTTCGAGATCATCACCTGGACCGACCCGGTGCGCCGGATCGCGCCGGTTCCGCGAGTGACGGCACGCGCTGCATGACGCATATCCTGGTCGCGACCGATGCGTGGCATCCCCAGGTCAACGGGGTTGTCCGCACGCTGACCATGATGGCACAGGCGGCTAAATCACTCGGCGTCGAGGTGAGCTTCCTGACGCCGGACGAGTTCCGCACCTTCGCGATGCCGAGCTATCGCGATCTCCGGCTGGCGCTGCCGTACCGGGCCAAGGTCGCGAGCCTGATCGAGGCGGCCAAACCCGACAGCATCCATATCGCCACCGAAGGCCCGATCGGGCTGTCGGTTCGCCGCTATTGCCGCAAGCACGGCCTGCCGTTCACGACGAGCTTCCACACCCGCTTTCCCGAATACGTCTCGGCACGGACGCCCGTTCCGGAGGCCTGGGTGTGGCGCGCGCTGCGCTGGTTCCACAGGCCGAGCCGGGCGGTGATGGCCGCGACCCCGGCGCTGGCCGCCGAACTGCGCCAGCGCGGCTTCCGCAATGTGGTGCTGTGGTCGCGCGGGGTCGATACCGCCCTGTTCCACCCGCGTGACGTCGATCTCTGCCTGCCGCAGCCGGTCTATCTCAGTGTCGGCCGGGTGGCGGTGGAGAAGAACCTCGAGGCGTTCCTCGATCTGGATCTGCCCGGCACCAAGGTGGTGGTCGGCGACGGGCCGGCGCGGGCGGCGCTGGAGCGGAAATATCCGGAGACCGTCTTCCTCGGCGCCCGCCATGGGGAAGAATTGGCCGAAATCTATGCCGCGGCCGATGTGTTCGTTTTCCCCAGCCGCACCGATACGTTCGGTCTCGTGCTGCTTGAAGCGTTGGCCAGCGGCCTGCCGGTTGCCGCTTTTCCGGTCACCGGCCCCCGCGACGTGATCGGCGCGGCGCCGGTCGGCGTGCTTGACGAGGATCTACACCACGCCTGCCTGGAGGCGCTGAGCATCCCGCGGCAGGCTTGCGTCGAATTTGCCGCGCTCCACACCTGGCAGGCCTCGGCCCGGGTGTTCATCGATCGCTGCATGAACGTCCGCCCCGCGGCGCCCGACGGCGAGGGGGAGGCGTTCGAATTCGGCGCCGAAGAGCACCATTTCGCGGCGCTGCCGGCCCCGCATCCCACCTCACGCTAGACAAGTCACGCTAAAGCGTCTTGCCGGGCTGCGGCCCGCCGCGATACAAATCGCTGATGACGGACACCCCTCTCAATCCACCCGTCGCTGCTGCGGACATCGATGCCGCCGCAAGGGTGGTCGCGCCGTTCGCGGTGCGCACGCCGCTCCTGACTTTCCCCGTTCTCAACGAACGCGTCGGCACCCAGGTCTTCCTCAAGCCCGAGATGCTGCAACGGACCGGATCGTTCAAGTTCCGCGGCGCCTTCAACAAGCTCGCCTCTATACCGCAGGACAAGCGGAGCGGGGGCGTCGTCGCGTTCTCCTCGGGCAACCACGCCCAGGGCGTTGCCGCGGCGGCAAAGATCCTCAACATGCAGGCGACTATCGTGATGCCTGCGGACTCGCCGATCACCAAGCGCGAGCGGACCAAGTCCTATGGCGCCGAGGTCGTGCTCTACGATCGCGATCGCGACGATCGCGAAGCGATCGCCAATGGCATCGCCGGCAAGCGCGGCGCGACCTTGGTGCGCCCCTATGACGATCCCTTCGTGATCGCGGGCCAGGGCACCGCCGGCCGCGAGATCGCCGAGGACATGGCCGCGCTCGGACTCGTGCCCGACATCGTGGTCGCGCCGGCTTCGGGCGGCGGCTTGATCGCAGGTGTCGCTACCGCGGTGAAGGCGAAATATCCGCAGGCCCAGGTGATCGTCGCCGAGCCCGCGGGCTATGACGATCACGCTCTGTCGCTCAAGGTCGGACATCGCGAGGCGCATCCGGTCGCGGCGCGCACCATCTGCGATGCACTGATGGCGATGATGCCGGGCGAGCTTACCTTCGCCATCAACAGCAAGCTGCTCGCAAATGGCGTCAGCGTCTCCGACGATGAGGTCGGTGCAGCCGTCGCCTTCGCCTATCGCGAGCTGAAGCTCGTGGTCGAGCCCGGCGGCGCGGTCGGGCTCGCGGCGCTGCTCGCGGGACGGATCGACGCCAAGGGCAAGAACGTCGTCATCGTGCTCTCGGGCGGCAATGTCGACGCAGACCTGTTCGCGAAGCTCGTCGCCTGAGGCCAGCATCTTGAAAGGAAACGGGGGCAGGGCGGTGCGCGCGCTGCCCCCGTTTCGTTGTGGCGTGCGGCCGATCAGTGCCTGAAGCCGCCACGGTTGCCGCCACCCATTCCGCCGACGTGCGAGACGGACGGACTTGAGTGGAACGCGGCATGGCCACCGCCTGATCTCGGCCGGTTGACTTGCATGCTCTGCCGCTCGGCGCGGAAGTGCTGCTGGCTGTTGTCTTTCATGGTCGGGTTCGGCGTGGTCTTGCCGGCATTCGCGACAGGCAGGCTCGCAATCTTGCCCTTGCCGATTGGGCTCGGCATGCCGACCGGCTTCGCGCCTGACGCGGGCATGGTCACGATCTTGCCGACGGTGCCCTGCAGGCCGGCATTGATCGGGCGGAACGCCGGACGGTTTGACAGCCGCGTGAACTGCATCAGCGGGATTGCTTTCGGCTGCGCCTGCAGCTTCAATGCCGACTGCGCGTAGGGGCTGCTGCCGAAATTGTCGTGGAAGGTCTTGTAGGCGAACGGCGTGTTGGCGAGCACCGCCTTGTGCCATGCCGCCACCTGCAGCCAGTTCGTCAGCAGGAAGCGAATGCGGTCGCACAGCGGATCGCGCGGATAAAGCCGGATGAACTCCTCATAGTAGTCCGGGCGGCCCTCCGACAGCACGAAGTCATAGGCCTGGCGCACCGAGCGGTTCGGCAGGTTCGACGCCATCTGCACCACCGGGCCGTTCTCAGGCGCACGGGCCGACGCCACCGCGGTGTCGCCGAAGAAATAGAAGTCGGAGGTCAGCGACGAGCTTTCCCACGGCGTCTGCCGGCCGTCGGTCGTCGAGTTGACGTCGAGGCGAATGCGCTTGAACAGCTGCTCGATCGGCAGATTGGGCTCGTGCGCCAGGCGCAGGAAGGCGTTGGTGTAGGGGCTGTGGCCGTTGCTGCCATCCTGCGCTTCCATGCCGGGTGCGGTCGAATAGCCGACGATCGAGCCGCTCGGTGCGTCGACGACGGCAAGGCCGCGGCCGGTGTCATTGACGTTTGGAAACGGGTTGTTGCGGCAGGCATCGAGCACCACGATGCGCATCCGGCTCGGGATGTTCTCGAGCGTGCCCATCACGTCGACGAGGCGCACCGCATTGCCGTCGAGGTCGGACGGCGCTGCGATCTTGGCATCGACCGGAATCAGATAGTTTTCACCGGCGAGCTGCACGCCGTGTCCGGCGTAATAGATCATCGCGACCGTGCTCGGGCCACGTGCGGCGACCTTGTCGGAGAAATCCTGCAACACCTTCACCATGTCGCCCTGCCTGAGGTCGGTCGCGGAGATCACCTCGAAGCCGGCCGCGTTCAACAGCTCGGCCATCGACTGCGCGTCATTGCCGGGATTGGCGAGTTTTGGCGCATTCTCATAGTTCGCATTGCCGATGACGAGTGCGACGCGCTGTTCGGGGCCGCGTAGCGCGGTTGGCGCTGCTGCGGCAGGCGTCCCGGGCAAAGCCGCTTGATCGATGGATTGTGCCGGCGTCTGCGCGGCATTGCCGACGGTGATGCCGCCGGTCTCGGCAAACGCTGTGCCCGATACACCGAAGCTGAACAGGCCGAGCAATGCGGCCGATATCATGATGGATTTCAGGCGGACCATCGCGCGCTCCCAAAAGCCGGTCCCGGTGCGGGACCGGTCGCGGCGAGGCTAGGCGCGGATGGGGACGCTGTACGTGACTTGAGTCACATTGCGTCGGTGGTCAGGGAGACAAACGTTTGTCGCATACCCACTCGTCATGCGCGGGCTTGACCCGCGCATCCATCACAACAAGAGCCTTCGTTGTCGATGGATTGCCGGGTCATAGGCGAGCAGAAGCGACGCCGTCCTTCGGACGGCTATGCCCGGCAATGACGAAAAGCGTATGTCCAGCGCTTACGAGAAGAACGCGATTCTCTCGGCCTGGCTCATGCGGCGGATCGGCGCGAGCGGATCGTTGGCTGCGACGCTCGGCTTCTTCAAAAGCCCACTCGCGATGATGGTCGAGCCGAGTGAGACTTCTGCCGCGGGAGCTGCGGCAGCCTCGACGGCGGGTGGGAGAGGCGGCGGCACGGCTGCCGGAGTCGCGGCAACTGGTGCTGCAGCCATCGGCGCTGCAGCCATCAGCGGTGGCTCGACCTTGACCTCGACCTTCGGCTCGGGCGCCGGTGCGGGCTCGGGCTGGATGGCCGGTGCAACCATCTGCGGCTCGGCAGCCATCGCCTCGGCGACGCGCATCTCCTCGGCAGCGCGCATCTCTTCGGCGATCGCTTCTTCGTCGATCGGATCGGGCGCGCCCATCTCCATCGCGATGAGGTCGAGCACCGCTTCGTCCTGGGCGTCTGCTGCGGCCTCGGTGACGCGGGCGAGTTCTGCGGCCTCGGCTTCGGCCAGCGCGGCCTCCGCCTTGAGCCATGCGTCGTTCGGCTCCGGCATGGCGGCCGTGGCAGCCTCATTGCTCGGCGTGGCAGCGGCCTCCTGGGGCGGTGCCGGCGGCGTGGCGGCGATCGTGGCGTCGGGCGCAGCGCTCTCGGCGGCGGCACTTTCGGCTACCGGTTGAGGTGAGGGGGCAGCAGCGTGCGGTTCCGCAACCGGCGCTTCGGCCACATCAGGTTCGGCCGCAGGCGCTTCCGCCTGGTCCGGATCGAATTCGCTGAGCCGGCGAGCCAGCGCCGCAAAGGCGGCATCCAGCACGGCCTTGGCCTCGTCCATCGAAACCTGAGTCGCGCCGGCCTCGATCGCGCTGGCCTGCGAATCGATGATGTCGCAGATCCGGCCGTCATTGCCGATCTCGCGCAGCCGCCAGGAGATCTCCCGAATCACTCGCACGCCCTTGCGCACCGGCGCGAGGTTTGGCTCGAAGCTGATGCCGTCGAGCGCCGCGATGGCGGAGGCCTGGGCGGCCTCGATCGCGCCGCGCAGGGCGGCCAGCGCCTGTGCCAGCTGCTCGTCCCTGATGGCCGCTGCGGCGGCTTGCCGCTGCGCGCTGAGGCTGTCCTCGATCCGCGCCACGGCATCGAGCACCATGCGGGTATCGGCATTGCGGTTGCGCTTGGCATATTCGCCGAGGAACCAGCGGCCCCGCGAGGTCTCCATGAAGGCCGCGCTGATCGCAGCATAATCCTCCTCGCTCGGCAGGGCCGCGCGGGCGGATATCGGAGACAGGGCGAATGCTTCTTCGGCCATCACAATCTCTCCGCGCAAATCACTGCGCGTTACGCTAACGATCACCACGATATCGCGCGAATCGCAATTGAATTGATGTCTTCCGAATCACAAATCCCCATCGCAGCAAAAGTTGCGCCGCGGCGATTCGCGCGCAGCCTCGCGGCATTCTATGCCACGACGTTCGGGATGACCGGGGTCCACCTGCCGTTCTTCACGGTGTGGCTGAAGGCGATCGGGATCGATGCCACCTGGATCGGCCTCATCACGGCGGTGCCGCCGGTGACGCGCTTCACCGTCCTGCCGCTGGTCACCGCGGCTGCGGAGCGTCGCCAGATGCTGCGCGGTGCGATGATCGTCACGGGATTCGCCACGGCGGTGGGCTTTGCCGTGATCGGCACCCAGCACCAGCCGTTGGTGCTGCTTGCGGTCTATGCGCTGACCTGCAGCGTGTGGACGCCGATGGTGCCGCTCACCGACGCCTATGCGCTGCGCGGCGTCAGGCAGTACGGCCTGAGCTACGGACCGTTGCGGCTCTGGGGCTCGGCCGCCTTCGCGGTCTGCGCGCTGATCAGCGGGTTCTTGCTGCGCTATGTCGCCGAGGTCGATCTGATCTGGATCATCACGGCCGTGACCGTGCTCGGCGCGCTGGTCGGGCTGACGCTGCGGCCGCTGGGCCGTCCGGTGGCCACGGTCGCGCACGCGGCCGGCGCGCCGAGGCTGCTGCGCAATCCGACCTTCCTCGCCATCATCGTGTCCTCGGCGCTGATCCAGGGCAGCCACGGCGCCTATTACATCTTCGCATCGATTGCCTGGCAGCAGGCCGGTTTCAGCGGCCTGACCATCGCGGCCCTCTGGGTGCTCGGTGTGATCGCCGAGATCGTACTGTTTGCGGCCTCGCCGCGCTTCACGTTGCCTTCGGCTGTGCTGGTGATGATCGCGGCCGCCAGCGCCGTGGCGCGCTGGGCGATCACCGCGCAGGACCCGCCGCTTGCGGTGCTTGCCGTGGTCCAGCTCGGACACGGGCTGAGCTTCGGCCTGACCCAGGTCGGCATCATGGGGCTGATGGTGCATCACGTGCCGGTTCATGTGATGGCGCGCGCGCAGGGTTATCTGACCGCCTGCGGCGGCATTGTCGCGAGCACCACGGCGATCGTCAGCGGCATGGTCTATGCGCGGTTCGGGCTCGGCGTCTACGACATGATGGCGGCGATGGCAGCGACGGGCGGGATTGTGATGTGGCTGGCGCGCAAACGACTAACCCACTAGCCCCAGAGTGCGGCCTCTGGCGGATAGACCAAGCTGCCGTCGTAGCGCAGGCCGTTGTCGCGGTCCCTGGCCAGCAGCAGCGGGCCGTCGAGATCGACGAAGCGCGCGGCTTGCGCGATCAGCATCGCCGGCGCCATCGCAAGCGAAGTCGCGACCATGCAGCCGATCATGATCTCGAAGCCGAGCGCGCGGGCGGCGTCCGCCATCGCGAGCGCTTCGGTCAGCCCGCCGGTCTTGTCGAGCTTGATGTTGACGGCGTCATAGCGGCCGCGCAGGCCTTCGAGCGAGGTGCGGTCATGCACGCTTTCGTCGGCGCAGACCGCAACCGGGCGCTTGATCCGCAGCAGCGCCTCGTCCTTGCCTGCCGGCAGCGGCTGTTCGATCAGCGTGACGCCGGCATCGGCGCAGGCCGCCAGATTGGCGGCGAGGTTGTCGTCGGTCCAGGCCTCGTTGGCATCGACGATGAGTTCGGATGCCGGCGCCGCCTTGCGCACGGCGGCGATCCGCGCGGCGTCGCGATCGCCGCCGAGCTTGATCTTGAGCAGCGCGCGATGCGCGGCCTTGGCGGTGGCCTCCGCCATCGCCTCTGATGTCCCGAGCGAGATCGTATAGGCGGTGGTGCGCGGCTCCGGCGCGGGGCGGCCGAGCAGGTTCCAGATCCGCTGACCGGCGCGTTTGGCCTCGAGGTCCGCCAGCGCACAATCCAGCGCATTACGGGCCGCGCCGGCGGGCATACTGGCCTGCAAGGCGATCCGGTCCATGCCATTGGCGAGCGGCTCCTGCATGGCCTGGATCGCCTGCAGCGTCGCCTCGGGCGTTTCGCCGTAGCGCGGGTAAGGCACGCATTCGCCGCGGCCGGTGAGGCCACCCTGGCTCACCTCGGCCACCACGACGACGGCCTCGGTCTTGGCGCCACGGCTGATCGTGAAGGTTCCGGCGATCGGCCAGCGCTCGATCCGCCCTGACAGGGAAATGGCTCCGGGAGGGGTGGAAGTCATTTTAAAGTCTACTATTTCCTGAACCGTAGCTTGCGACGCGCAACCAACTATGGCTGGTTAGTGACAGATTCGACAAGCCGATCCGGCATCGCCGGAGATCTGCGTGAGCGGCGGCCAGCCGGCTTGAGGGGTAGGCAAAAGGTGAGCGGCGACCCGACTCTGGAGCGGATAGCCCAAGGCGAAGGACTGGCGTTGTGCGCGGCGGGCAACTGGACGGCCCGCTTTGCTCCCGCGCTCGAGCGGATCGTCTCCGACGCCGAGAAACTGCGCGGCAGCCGTTCCCACATCTTCATCGACGTGTCGCAGGTATCGAGCCTCGACACGTTCGGCGCGTGGCTGATCGAGCGGCTGCGCCGCAGCCTCAGCGACGCCAGCGCCGAAGCCGAGATCGCGGGCCTCTCCGCCAATTATTCCAGCCTGGTCGACGAGGTTCGCCGCGTCGGCCCTGCGCCCAACGCCGCGAGCGAACCGCTGCTGATATCGGGCATGCTGGAGCAGATCGGGCGCACCGTGGCCGGGATCGGCGGCACCATCATCGGCCTCGTCGATATGCTCGGCGCGGTGCTGGCCGCGGCCGCCAAGGTGCTGATCCATCCGCGCAGCTTCCGCTTCACCTCGACGGTGCATCACCTCGAGCAGGTCTGCTTGCGCGCGGTGCCGATCGTGGTGCTGATCACCTTCCTGATCGGCTGCATCATCTCGCAGCAGGGCATCTTCCATTTCCGCAGGTTCGGCGCCGACATCTTCGTGGTCGATATGCTGGGCGTGCTGGTGCTGCGCGAGATCGGTGTGCTGCTGGTCGCGATCATGGTCGCGGGCCGCTCCGGCTCGGCCTATACCGCCGAGCTCGGTTCGATGAAGATGCGCGAGGAGATCGACGCGCTGCGCACCATGGGCTTTGATCCGATCGAGGTCTTGATCCTGCCGCGCATGCTGGCATTGGTGCTGGCGCTGCCGATCCTGGCCTTTCTCGGCGCAATGGCGGCGCTCTATGGCGGCGGCCTGGTGGCCTGGCTTTATGGCGGCGTCGATCCGGAGGCCTTCCTGCTCCGCCTTCGTGATGCCATATCGATCGATCACTTCATCGTCGGCATGGTCAAGGCGCCTGTCATGGCCGCGGTGATCGGCATCGTCGCCTGCGTCGAAGGGTTGGCGGTACAGGGTTCGGCCGAGTCGCTCGGACAGCACACCACCGCGTCGGTGGTGAAAGGGATATTCTTCGTGATCGTGATGGACGGCGTGTTCGCGATCTTCTTCGCCTCGATCGGGATGTGATCATGGCCGAGCACGACGACGACGCCATCATCCGGGTCCGCGACATCACGGTTCAGTTCGGCGAGACGCGGGTGCTTGACGGCCTCGACCTCGACGTCAAGCGCGGCGAGATCCTCGGCTTCGTCGGCCCGTCGGGCGCCGGCAAATCGGTGCTGACGCGCACGATCATTGGCCTGGTGCCGAAGGTTTCCGGCCGCATCGAAGTGTTCGGCGTCGACCTCGACGCCGCGAACTCGGCGCAGCGCCGCGCCGTCGAGCGGCGCTGGGGCGTCCTGTTCCAGCAGGGCGCGCTGTTCTCCTCGCTGACGGTGCGCCAGAACATCCAGTTTCCGGCGCGCGAGTATCTGCGGGTCTCGCAGCGGCTGCTCGACGAGATTGTGGTGGCGAAGCTGGTGATGGTCGGGCTGAAGCCCGAGGTCGCCGATCGCTATCCGTCGGAACTGTCCGGCGGCATGATCAAGCGCGTCGCGCTGGCGCGCGCACTCGCGCTCGATCCTGAATTGGTGTTTCTCGACGAGCCGACGTCGGGCCTCGATCCGATCGGCGCCGGCGATTTCGACGAGCTGGTGCGCACCCTGCAGCGCACTTTGGGGCTGACCGTTTTCATGGTAACCCACGATCTCGACAGTCTTTACACCGCGTGCGACCGTATCGCCGTTTTAGGGAACGGTAAGATCATTGCTGCAGGATCGATCGCCGACATGAAGGCATCGCAGCATCCGTGGTTGCAGCAATATTTCAACGGCAAGCGCGCCCGCGCCGTTGTGGCCTAGCCCATGATCCCGAAACGAAAAGACCGGTTTTTGGACGAGATCATGCGCCAACAGGGAATTCGACGGGCTCGAACGCAGGCCGACTGCGCGAGCGCCCAAGAGTGATGAACGCGAGCAATTGATGGAAACGCGGGCGAACTACGTCTTGATCGGGGCTTTCACGCTGGCGGTAATCGCCGCGGCGTTCGGCTTCGTGCTGTGGTTCCAGAGCCTGCACACCACCAAGCAGCGCAGCCCTTTGCGGGTGATCTTCGAGGGGCCGGCATCGGGCCTGCGCAATGGCGGCAACGTCAATTTTAACGGTATCCGGATAGGGGAAGTGGTCTCGGTCAAGCTCGATAACCCCAGGCGCGTGGTCGCGCTGGCGATGATCGAGAACAACGCACCGCTGCGCAAGGACACCCTGGTCGGCCTCGAATTCCAGGGCCTCACCGGCGTCGCCGCGATCTCGCTGAAGGGTGGCGAGGAAGCCGCCCCGCCGGTGCCGCTGGATGAGGACGGCATCCCGGTTCTGACCGCCGACCCGAACGCGCTGCAGGACGTCACCGAGGCGATCCGCGCCACCTTGCAAAACGTCAACCGCATCGTCGCCGACAATCAGCAGTCGGTGAAGAATTCGCTGAAGAATCTCGAGGTCTTCACCGAGGCGCTGGCGCGCAACTCCGAGAAGATCGACAACGTCATGCTCAAGGTCGACGGCGTGATGGGCAAGGCCGACAACCTGATGCTGGGCCTCAATGCGATCGCGGGCGGCAACAATGGCAGCGAGCTGAACCTGATGGTGAAGTCGATCCGCGAGCTCGCCGACAACATCGACAAGCGGTCCAATCTCCTGATCAACGATGGCCGCCGCACACTGTCCGACATCAGCCGCGCCGTGAACAATTTCGACCGCAACCCGAGCCGGGTGATCTTCGGCGGCAGCAACAACGCCGCGCCCGAGCCCGCGCCGGCTCCCGCCGCAGCACCGGCCGGGCCGCGGCGGCGGCAGCAATAGGCTAGGCGCCCTCCATTCGTCCCGACGATCGTCGCCGTCCTACTGGGGCGCCGCCTGAGAGGGCTCGGCTGCTTCAGGAACGAAGCGGCGATAGCGGTCGTCCGGATACGTCTGCTCCGAGCGGATCCTCAAGCTGCGAATATGGTGGGGATCGGATGCCGCATCGACGACGCTGTTCGTTGCCGGCCATTCGCGGCCGGACGCATCGTGGGTCGCATCGCCTGCCGGGCTGACAGGCGTCGTTCGAACGACATGCGCATCGGCCGCCGGCTTGCTTTCTTCCTTTATTTTGATGGTCCGGATTTTGGACGGCTGGATCGGATCCGCCGTCGCGGCCGCGGCCGTCCCGATCGTCCCGAGCACCGTCAGCGCGACGATGGGGCGCCAGCATGCGAGCAACATCTGAACCCTCTCAGCTCGTTCATCCGCAATTCCAGTCTTGCGTCGACCAAAAGCAAAACGGAGGCATCGCTGCCCCCGTTTGCTGTATCGTGATCGGTTCGAACACTTTACCCCAACCGTCCCGCAGCGTGCGCGAGCAGGGTGTAGACCAGTCCGGTCTCCGAGGTCAGGTGGCTGCTCAGCTCCTGCTGGCCGCGGCCTTCGCGGGCGACTTCGTCGAGCAGGCGCTCGAACTCCGCGATATAGCGGTCGACCGTCTGCTTGAAGCCGCGGTCGGCGCGGTACTTGCGGGCCACCTCATCGAAGGCCTTCTGGCCGGCCGGCGTGTAGAGGCGCTTGGAGAACGCCTTGTTCTCGCCGCGCTGGTAGCGATCCCACATCTCGGCCGCAAGCGTGCGGTCCATCAGCCGGCCGATGTCGAGCGACAGCGACTCCAGCGGATTGGCGGCCGGCTGCTGCTGCGGACGCGGGCGCTGCTGGGCATCGCGGCCCTGCGGGGCAGGCGGCGCGTCGCTGCGGTTGAGCAGGTCGGACAGCCAGCCATCGCCGTTGTTGGGGCTGGCCGGGCTGACTGACGGGGCCTCGGTGCGGCGCGAGGTCGCCATGCCGAGATCCGGCGGCGGCAGCGTCGCAGCGCTGTTGCCATTGTCGCGCACGCTGTCCCGCATGCGCACGTCGCCGCGGCCGCCGGCGGCAGCCATCACCGGCTCCTCGTGGCGGACGCTGGCGCGGT
Organism: Bradyrhizobium sp. Pha-3; assembly: GCF_042258615.1. Classification (GTDB taxonomy): domain Bacteria; phylum Pseudomonadota; class Alphaproteobacteria; order Rhizobiales; family Xanthobacteraceae; genus Bradyrhizobium. The sequence continues at coordinate 3,677,174 of NZ_CP170152.1, forward strand.
TGGTCGAGACCACGTCGAGCCCGCGGCCGTGATGGGCGACGATGCGGTTCAGCTCGGCCAGGGCCTCGATCTGGTCGACGATCACCTTGCGCATCTGCGCAGTGTTTTCGGCGGCCTCCTGCGGCATTTCCAGCACGCCGCGGCGCAGCTCGTTGCGGGTGGCCTCGAGCTCGCTGTGCATCTCGCTCGCCATCTGCTTCATCGCCGTGACCATCGCGGAGAACTTCTCCGTCGATTCCTTGAACATCGCATCGGTCTCGGCGTTGCTCTGCTGGTAGAGGTCGTTCATGGCGTCGACGGTCTGCTGACGCTCGTTCTCGGCGGCCTGGCGCACCGCCTCGAACTGCCTGCTGATCGCAGCCGAACCGGCGCCTGCGGTCTCCGCCACCACGCGCGCGATGTCGCGAGCGCGTTCCTCGGCCGCGCCGAGCGATTCATCGAGCAGACCGGTGAAGCGCGACAGCCGCTGGTCGAGATCGGTGGTGCGCAGGTCGATGGTCGTGACCAGCGATTCCAGCGCCGACTTGCGCTCGCTGACGGAGGCCGTCGTCGAACGGTTGGCCTGTTCGACCACGGCAGCCGCATCGATCAGCGCCTTGCCATGGGTCTCGAACTGGCTCGACAGCGCGCCGAGATCTTCCAGCGCCTTGCCGGTCTTGCTGTTGAACACGGTGAGCTGGTCTTCCAGCGTCTGGGTCGCCACGCCGTTGCGCGAGGTGACGTCGTTCATGGCGGACACGAAGTCGGCCACGCGGGTCACCAGCGCGCGCTCCAGCGAGTTGAGGTTGTCGTGGGCACCGGTCAGCACCTCCTGCAGAAGGATGTTGCCCTCGCGCAGCCGCTCGAACAGCGCGACCGTATCGGTACGCAGGATCTTGCTGGTCTCCTGCATCTCCGTGACGGCCGAGATCGAGACCTGGCGCGACTGGTCGATCGCCGCGCGCGAAGCCTGCTCGAGCTCCTTGAGCGACTTCGCCACCGCGCCGGTCGCCTGATCGCCCGCCGAGGTGATGTTGCGCGCGACATCGCCGCCGTGCGCCGCCATCGACTGCGAGAAGGCGAGGCCGCGGGTTTCGATCGCCTTCAACGCGTCCGCGGTGGCGCGATCCATGTCGTTCGACAGCTGTGCGGTCTTGGAGGTCAGCGCCTCGACCAGCGAGCCGCGGCGGCCGTCGACCATCTGCGACAGCCGCTCGGTCTGCTGCTGCACATAGGTGACGATCTCGTCGGTCTTGCCGGTCATCGCCGAGCCGAATGCGCTGGAAGCGGACAGCACCGAACGTTCGATGTCGGCGGAGGTCGTCTTGACCTTGGTCGAGACCTCGTTGGACATGTTGATCAGCGCGGCCTGTGCGTTCTGCGCAGAGGTCTGGATGTTGTCGGTGGTCTTGGCCGTGACCGAACCCAGCGCGCGCTCGATATCGGTCGAGAGCGTGCGGATCTGGGCGGCGGCATCGGCGGAGGTCGCCGCAAACGAGCTCTGGGCCTCGCGGGCGCTGCCCAGGATAGTCTGTGCAGTCTCCGCGCTGGTCGTGGTCAGCGAGCGCTCGATCTCGACCGAGATCGCGCGGATCTGGGTTGCGGCCTCGTTGGACGTCGCCACGAACGAGTTCTGGGCATCGCGGGCACTGCCGACGATCGTCTGCGCGGTGTTGGTGCCGACCGACGTCAGGGTGCGCTCGACATCGGCTGCCAGCGACTTGACGTGGTTGGCTGCTTCGGTCGACGCGGTGACGAGGGTGTTCTGCGCCTCGCGAGCGCCGGCCGTCAGCACCTCGATGGTGCCCGAACCGGCCATCGACAGCGCGCGCTGGATATCGGCGGCAAGCGCCGTCACCTTTGTCGCAGACTCGGTCGATGCATTGACCAGCATGCTCTGGGCTTCACGCGCACCGGCCGTGATCGATTCCGCGGTAGCGGAGCCGGCCATCGAGAGCGATCGCTCCATGTCGGCCGCCAGCGTGCGGACCAGATCGGTGGCCTCGGTGGATGCACCGGCCAGCGTGCTCTGGGCCTCGCGCGCCGAGGCGACGACGGCTTCCGCGGTGGCGGAGCCGGCCATCGAGAGCGATCGCTCCATGTCGGCCGCCAGCGTGCGGACCAGATCGGTGGCCTCGGTGGATGCACCGGCCAGCGTGCTCTGGGCCTCGCGCGCCGAGGCGACGACGGCTTCCGCGGTGGCGGAGCCTGCCATCGACAGCGAGCGCTCGATGTCGGCCGACAGGGTGCGGACCAGATTGGTGGCGTCGGTCGACGCGCCGGCCAGCGTGCTCTGGGCCTCGCGAGCGGAGGCGAGGATGGATTCCGCGGTGGCGGAGCCGGCGGTCGAAAGCGAGTGCTGCATGTCGGCCGCGAGCGTGCGGACGACGTTGGTGGCGTCGGTCGACGCGGCGGCCAGCGTGCTCTGGGCCTCGCGGGCGGAGGCGACGACGGCTTCCGCGGTGGCGGTGCCGGCGGTCGAGAGCGAGTGCTGGATGTCGGCCGCGAGCGTGCGGGCCAGATTGGTGGCTTCGGTCGACGCGCCAGCCAGCGTGCTCTGCGCTTCGCGGGCGGAGGCGACGACGGCTTCCGCGGTCGCGGAACCGGCCATCGACAGCGAGCGCTCGACGTCGCTGGCGAGCGACTTGACCTGGCCGGTGACGTCGGCCGACGTCGCGATCAGCGTGGTCTGGGCCTCGCGGGCGCCGGTCATGATCGCTTCGGCGGCGGCAGAGCCGGACATTGACAGCGATTGCTCGACATCGGCGGCGAGCGACTTGACCTGGCTTGCGGCTTCGATCGAGGCGGAGACCAGCGTGGTCTGGGCGTCGCGGGCGCCCGACAGCACGGAGGCTGCGGTGGCGCTACCGGCCGCCTGCAGCGTGCGCTCGACGTCCTCCGACAGCGCCTTGATCTGCGAGGCGACGTCGCCGGATGCGGAGACCAGCGACACCTGGGCGTCGCGGGCACTGGTGAGGATCGAGTTGGCGGCGCTGGTGCCGACGGCGGTCAGCACGCCCTCGACCTCGGCCGAGCTCAGCTTGAGCTGGTTGCCGACATCCGCGGACACGGTGAGCAGCGCCTGCTGTGCGGTGCGCGCGCCGGTCTGGATGGTTTCGCTGGTGTTGACCACGAGGTTGGTCAGCGAGCGCTCGGCGTCCTCGACATGGGACTTGATGCTCGACGACAGCAGCTCGGCGCGGGACATCAGGTCCTCGCTCGCCTGGCGGCCGCTGCTCTCGATGCGGCCGGCGACGGCCTCGACGCGCGAGCCCAAAAGGTCCTCGAACTGCGCGACGCGGGTGTCGATGTCACCGGCGATGACGCCGACGCGGCTCTCGATGCCCTGCTGGATGTCGGCGAAGCGCGCCGAGATGGTGTCGGTCAGGTTCGAGCTGTGACCACTGATGGTGTCGACGAGGCGGCTGTTGTGGCCGTTGATGGTATCGGCGAGGCGGGTGCTGTGGTCGTTGATGGTGTCGACGAGGCGGTTGCTGTGCCCGTCGATGGTCTCGGTGACGCCGTTGATGCGATGGTCGACCGCCGCGATCGCCTGCACGGTGCCCTCGGTCAGGGTCGTGGTCAGCAGGCCGAGGCGCGAGTCGATCGAGTGGATCGCCTGGGTGGCGCCTTCGGTCAGCTGGTTCGCGAGCGTGCCGAGATGGCCGTCGATGGTGTCGGTGACCGACTTGGCGCGGCTCTCGAAGGTGACTTCGATCGTCCGCATGCGGCCGTCGATCGCGTCATCCAGCGACTGCAGGCGGCCGTCGAACGAGCCGATCTTGGTGGCGAGCGATGAGTCGAACGACGACAGCTTGTCGGTCAGCGAGGCGTCGAGATGGGTGACGCGGCTGCCGAGCGTGGTCTCGAACTGCAGCAGGCGCTGGTCGAGCGAAGCGGTGATCTCGCCGCTATTCGTGGTGACGCGATTGTCGAAGGTATCGACATAGGTCTTCAGGCTGTCGGCGATGTCCTGGGTCCGCTGGCCCATGCGCTCGACGATGTCGCCGCCGAAGGTCTTCACGGTGCGGTCGAATTCCGAGATGTGGCGGGTGATCAGCGCGCCGAGCGTGCCGGAGTCGCGGGCGAATTTCTCGGCCAGCTCGCTGCCGTGGTTCTTCACCAGGTCGTCGAACGCGCTCATCTGCAGCGACAGCGAGTCGTGCGCGGTCTCGGTCTGGCCCACCACCTTGGCGACCAGGGAATTGACGGTGACGTCGAGCGCCTCGCTCGCCCTGTCGCCGGACGTCATGATCTGGCCGGCGAGGCGGTTGCCGGCGTCGTCGATCTTGCTGACGAGGTCGTTGCTGCGCAGCTCGAGCTCGAGCAGCAGCGAGTCCGCGGAGTTCTTCAGGGAGTCGTGGACCTCTTCGGTGCGGTCGGAGATGCCGTCGACGATCGCAGACGAACGCTGCTCGAACTCGCCGGTGATGCGGTCGACGCGCTCGTTCAGCATCTCGTGGACGCGGTCGGCCAGGTCGACGAACTCGTCATGGACGTGGCCGGTCTTGAAGTTGAGGCTGGTGGTGAGCCGCTCGGAGGCGTCCATCACCGCGCGCGTGGTCTCGGCGCTGGCTTCCTCGAGGCGGTCGAGCAGGTCGCCGCCGCGCTCGCCGAGCGCGAGGATCATGTTGTCGCCGGCATGGCTCAGCGCGGTCGTGATGTGCTGGCCGCGCTCTTCCAGCGCGCCGGTGATGCTCTTGGCGACCTCGTCGACGCGCGAGGCAATCGCGTCCGAGATCAGCGCGATGTCGTGGCGCAGGTCGATCTGCACGCCGGAGATCGCGCTGCGCACCTGCTCGGCCTGGCCGACCAGGTTGTCGCGCTGGTGGGCGATGTCCTGCAGCAGCGCGCGGATGCGCACTTCATTGTCGGAATAGGCGCGCTCCAGCGCCGCCACCTCGTTGGCAACCAGTGTCTCGAGTTCGCCGGCGCGCGCGATGGCGCGTTCGACGCCGTCGCCCATCGCCGCGACTTCGCGGCGGATCGCCTGGCCGACCGTCACCATGGAATCGGCGGCGGCGTTTTCCGGCTCGGAGAATCGCATTGCGACCTGCGCCATCGATTGCGCGATCATCTGCATGCGCTGGCCGTGCGAGGCGAGGCTGGCGAGATAATAGAACAGCAGCACCGGAACGGCGAACAGCGCGGCGAGGCCTGCGAGCACCAGGACGCCGGTGCCCTGGGCCATCGAAGCCTGCAGGGCCGGCCAGAACGCGATGGTGAGGATGACGCCGCCGAGCAGCCAGGCGCCGGAGCAGACGAAGAACAGCGTGAAGGCGTTGCGGGCGCGGCCTCCCTGCAGCGTCTGCAGCATCTGGCCGATGGTCTCGCGATCATCATTGGCGGCGCGGCGCGGCGCGCGCGGCTCCTCGATCGGCTCGAACACCGAACGATCGCCGTTCGCGCGGGACTCGAACGATGTGGCTGAAAAGTCCGAAGCGGACGGTGGCAGGTTCGGCGGCGCGGCGCCTTCGTTGAGGGGGCTGCGGCTCTCCGCGCCTTGCTCGCTGATGTTGAGGGCTTCCTGGATGGCAGAAAGCGCGACCTCGGTGGGATCTTTGACCTTCTTGGGAGTGTTCGCCATGTTCAGTCTGAGCCCTCTCACTATTTTACGCGTCGGCGAGCTTGCGATCGTCCCCGCGCAAGCTCGAAGCCGGTGCCCACAAGCGGAGCGCAAGCGCCCCCTCGGCGGCTTGTCCGCTACATCCGCAAACATCCTATTGGGAGAGCGATGCGAATGAAATGCTTGCGATTAATACTTTCTTAATCATCGTTAACAGCTTTGCGCCATAAGGCCTTATCGGTACTCGAAATTCCCGCCGCGGAGGGCTGATTGTGTCCGGAAATTGTCCAGAATCGGGCGGTTTTGCCGATCGTCCCGACAACAATTCGTTAACCAGTTTCGTGATTGGCTGGGCGAACGGTCCGCCGGTGAAGCCCGGCAGAGACGACAGGGACAGGCCATGCCGCTTCATCTCGAACGGGTTGAATGGACGCAATCGCCGCCGCTCGCGCCGGGCGACGGGCCGATCGACGTCGATCACCTCCGGCGGATGACGCTCGGCGACCCGGGGCTGGAGCGGGAAGTGCTGGCGATGTTCTCGAGCCAGTCGGCCCGGATCCTTGGCGAGCTGGCTGCCCTGCCGCCCGAGGCTCCGACCCACGCCCATACCCTGAAAGGATCGGCGCGGGCGATTGGCGCCTTCGGTGTCGCCGAGGCTGCCGCCAACCTGGAAACCGCGCTGACCGCCGGTTCCGACCCGGCCCAGCCGCTCGCCGCGCTCGGCGCCGCGATTGCCGAGGCACGCACGGCGATCGAGCTGATTCTGGGCCGCCCCTAGGCTTTCCGCCACCTCCACGGCCTGCGGCAACGGTCTGGGCGCAGTCCCGGCCGGCCGGCAGGTTTTCGGTCTCCGCGCTAGCGCTGTGCAGATCGACCCGTTATACGACTGCCGGGACCTTTCCAACCATCGTCCGGCGCATTCCGGCAGCACGAGCAATCATGGCCAAAATCCACTTTATCGACCATTCCGGAGAGAAACGCTCCATTGATATCGAGAACGGCGCGACGGTGATGGAAGGCGCGATCCGCAACGCCATTCCCGGCATTGAAGCCGAATGCGGCGGCGCCTGCGCCTGTGCGACCTGCCATGTCTATGTCGATGACGCGTGGCGCGAGAAGGTCGGCGCGCCGTCGCCGATGGAAGAGGACATGCTGGATTTCGGCTTCGACGTGCGTCCGAATTCGCGGCTGTCCTGCCAGATCAAGGTGACCGACGATCTCGACGGACTGGTCGTGTCGACGCCGGAACGCCAGGCCTGACCTGATTTATTCGCCGTCCGGGTTCACACCGCGACGGACCCAACGGCGGAAGTTCTGCTTGACCTCTGCCGGCAGCGGCGTCGGTCTGCGCGTGGCCTCATCGATCATCACGGTGACCGCCTTCGCCGACGCCACGCATCTCCCTTCCGAAAATACCACCTGATCGAAGGTGGTCGACGTCCGTCCGAACCTGACGAGCCCGAGCCCGAGCTCGATCTGTCCCGGCCAGTGCAGCTCGGCGCGGAAATGGATGTCGAGCCGCACCATGATCCAGCCAAGCCCGGCCGGCATCAGCCCCATGCTGAGGTCCTTCACCAGCGTGACGCGGCCGGTCTCAAAATAGCTCGCATAGATGGCGTTGTTGACATGCCCGTTCGGGTCGAGATCGGCAAAGCGCACATTGTCGGACAGGCGATAGGGAAAGTCTTCCAGGCGCGGTGCATCGTCGGCGCGGACAGGGGCATTCACGAGGGGGATCTCCGTCGGTTTCCCGCCCATACAGCCGAGTTGCGCAGGCTCGGCAAGGGGTTGCCGCGCCGGCCGCTGTCCCTATTATGCATGTCGCGATCCGGCCCACTTGGCTGGACAGGCGAGAGCCGTCCAGTCGATCTCAACTGAAAAGAAGCGGACATGAGCGAAGCGATCAAGACCGATGTGCTGATTATTGGCGCGGGCCCCTGCGGACTGTTCGCCGTGTTCGAACTGGGCCTGCTCGACATGAAGGTGCATCTGGTCGACATCCTCGACAAGATCGGCGGGCAGTGCGCCGAGCTCTATCCGGAGAAGCCGATCTACGACATTCCCGGCATTCCCTTTGTCACCGGCCAGGGCCTGACCGAGCAGCTGCTGGAGCAGATCAAGCCGTTCGGCCCGACCTTCCACCTCAACGAGATGGTGGAGAGCATCGAGAAGATCGGCGATCCCCTGTTCCGCGTGAAGACCGATGCCGGCAAGGAGTTCGAGGCCAAGGTCGTCGTGATCTCCGCGGGCGGCGGTTCGTTCCAGCCGAAGCGTCCGCCGGTGCCGGGCATCGAGGCCTATGAAGGCACGTCGGTGTTCTATGCGGTGCGCAAGATGGAGCAGTTTCGCGACAAGAACATCCTGATCGTCGGCGGCGGCGACTCCGCGCTCGACTGGACGCTCAATCTGCATCCGATCGCCAAGCGCATCACGCTGCTGCATCGGCGCGACGATTTCCGCGCGGCGCCGCACAGCGTCGAGCAGATGCGTTCGCTGGTTGCCGACGGCAAGATGGATCTGAAGATCGGCCAGGTCACCGGGCTCGAGGGCGCCAACGGTCAACTCTCGGGCGCCGCGCTGAAGGCCAACGACAATGCGATGTCGACGATCGCCTGCGATACGATGCTGCCGTTCTTCGGGCTCACGATGAAGCTCGGTCCGGTCGCGAACTGGGGCGTGGCGCTGGAGAACAATCTGGTGCCGGTCGACACCGCAGCGTTCGAGACCAACGTTTCGGGCATCTTCGCGATCGGCGACATCAACACCTACCCGGGCAAGCTGAAGCTCATTCTCTCCGGCTTCCACGAGGGCGCGCTGATGGCACAGAAGGCGCACCGCTACGTGTATCCCGACAAGCGGCTGGTGTTCCAGTACACAACCTCGTCATCAAGTTTGCAGAAGAAGCTTGGGGTGAACTGATTCCACTCCAGCAGCGACCAATGCCAGGGGCATGGGCCGTTGCCCGTGCGGCGCGGGTACTGGAACGCTCCGCGAAATGGCCGTAGTCTGCTCGTAGTCGAGTTTGTCGATTGATCAGGTGATGATGATGCGGAACACGCTATCCAGACTTCGGCTGATCTTGGCGATCGCCTCGGCCTTTGCGCTGGCTGCTCCGCTTGCAGCTTCCGCGGCCGAGCTATCGGCGGCCGGCCTCTGGCAGAAGATCGAAGACGGCAAGCCCGAGGGCTGGTTCCTGGTGATCGAGCGCAACGGCCTGTTCGAAGGCATGATCGCAAAGATGTTCGCAGCGCCCGGCGATCCGCCCAATCCGGTCTGCTCGAAATGCACCGACGATCGCAAGGACATGCCGTGGCTTGGCATTCCCCTGATCCGCGACATGAAGCGCAATGGGCTCGCCTATGAAGGCGGCAACGTGCTCGATCCGCGCAACGGCAAGATCTACAAGGCCAAGATGACGCTGAGCGCTGATGGACAGATGCTGACCATGCGCGGCTATCTCGGCATCTCGCTGTTCGGCAAGGACGAGGTCTGGACCCGGCTGCCGGACACGGCGCTGGCGCAGCTCGATCCCGCTATCGTCGCCAAATATCTGCCGGCGCAAGCCGCAGCGATGAAGCCGCCGGCGCCTTTGCCGGCGACAAAGCGGCACTAGGACCCTCATTGGGATCACGTTCGTTCGTGGCCGCACGCGTGCGGTCTCGCGAGCGTGCAGCGTTCAGCGTTGCTCCGGTGCCGTCGGCAATGGCGTGACCGGCTCGGAGATCACCTCAGGCACCGTCGTGTTCAATCGCAGCACGGTGGCGGCTGCGGGGACCGCAGCGTCGGCCATCGCCGCATGACCTTCGGCGCTCGGATGCACCGCGCCGCCATACACCGCCGACAGGATGCCCCATGTCGCATCGTGGATGTCGGTTGGCTGCATCGAGGACGGCAGGCCCTGCGGGTAGGTCATCGCCGCGAAATAGCTGTCATTGGCATCGCGGATCCAGCGCGCACGCGGCAGATAGGCGCGGTATTCGCCGGCGCTGCGGCCGCATTTGAGCGGCTGGCTGGCTGCGGCAACGATGTCGGAGACGAAGCTGTCGCCGTTGGCGGCAAAGCAGTCGCGGTCGAACTCCGGATCGGTCGACGCGCGTGCGCAGAAGCCGTGGCTTGCAAACGCATCCTGATGCGCATCGACGAAGGTCATGCGGTCGGCCTGCGGATTGCGGCAGATGATGCCGGACTGGCACTGTGCGATCGCCCTGAGCTGCGGCAGGAACTCGTTCTGCACGAAGCCCGAGACCGCCGCGAGCCGCTTGGGATCGGCGTTGAACGAGGGATGGATATCGAAGCCGGCGCGGCCGCCGGGGCAGGGCGTGCCGCCATTGGCCAGCGCCGGATTGGCGTAGGCCGTGTAAACCACGTGCGAGAGGTCGCCGCCGACCAACGGCTTCAGCGCATCGCGCAGCTTGGCGAAATCGGCCGGCAGGTCGCGCGCCAGTGCCGAACGGGCATCGTCGACGCTGGCCATCGAGCCGCCCTGGCTGAACAGCGTGCGTTCGGTCGGCGTGTCGACGATCACGTTGGCGACGAGGCCGGAGAAGTAGATGTCGTTGGCGCCGATCGACAGCAGCACGAGATCGAGCGTGCGGTCCGGCTGCCGGCGCTTGGCGGCTGCAAGTGCCGTGCGCAGCTCCGCGATCTGGCCGCTGACGGTGCCCGAGCAGGTGTTGGCGGTTTTCGTCGGCAGACATTCCCGCGCCTGCTGCGAGCCGAGCAGGCCGTCGGCGATGGTGGCGCCGGTGCAGGCCAGCGGCAGATAAGTCACCGCGATGTGCGGATATTGCACGGCGAGCGCAAGCGCGGTGCGGGTCTGGTAGCTGTACAGCGAACGGTGACAGGCCGAGTTGAGCCATAACGCGCTCTGGCGCTGCCAGTTGGTCAGGGTGTCGGGCGCTTCGCAGGCGCGGCCGCCTTTGAAGCCGGCGCGGCTCGGCCGGTAGTATTGCGCCCCGCCGAGATAGGAGCGGAAGCAGAACCCCTCGTCGGAGAGTGCGATCGCGCGATCGGGATTGCCTTCACCGGATGCGATGCTGTCGCCGAGGCCGGCGATCAGCAAGTCGCGCACCGCGATCTGGGTCGTCACGCGCTGGTTGGTATCCGAGCCGCTGGCGACATCGACGGTCGCGACCGTGGTGCGGCCGTAGCGGACGCGCAGGTTGACCGGCTCGGCGCAATCGAATGTCGAGGATTGCGGCCCGTCGCCATCGTCGAACGACCAGGCGCAGGTCGCGCCGACCGGAACCGGACCGGCGAGCCGCACCACGATCGGGTGATCGATCGGCGTCAGATAGCTTTCCTTGACGTTGTCGCGGGTGCAGGGCTCGCTGACGCGGCCCTGCAGGTCGATGCACAGCCGGTTGACCGTGTTGCGCGCCCAGCCGCGGCCGTCGCTTTGCAGCTCCAGCGCCTGTTCCGAGGCCAGCACGCTGCGGCCGAGCCCGCTTTCGACATGCAGGCGGAAGTCGCGTTCCTCGCGGAACAGCCGGAAGCGGTTGCGGACCTCCCAGGAGATCGAGAGCTGGCTATCTTGAGCGTCTGCGGCTGAAGCCAATACCGCCGCGAGCGCGCTGCCGAGCAGCACGCTGCAGACCGTTGCACGAAACGAAAATCGAACCAGAAAGCCAATCATGGCGCGGTTTGACGCGAGTGGTACGGCGAAAATAAGAGAAGCGGCCGCAGAGACCAAAATCCGGGATCGAAACCGGGACACAAAACAGGCACGTCGGGGCCGATAACGTTCGCTGTTACCGTCTCAGCCGCCTGATCTGCTGCTGCCGGCTTTCGATCGGTTGCCGCACGGTCGCCGAAGCCGTGCAGGCTTGGCTGAGTCTTTTTCGTTCCTGCCAGGGCCGCACCACGTTGAGCCACAGCTCGCGCATACCCATGATCGAGATCGAAATCCCGAACGGGATCAGGAAATAGAGGATACGGAACACGACCAGCGTCGCCAGCAATTGCTCCTTGCTGAACTCCGGCAGCGCCACCAGCATCGCGGCGTCGAACACGCCGATCGAGCCGGGGGCGTGGCTCGCGAAGCCCAGCAGCGTCGCCAGGATGAACACCACCGCCAGCGAGACGAAGTCGATATGCGGCTCGGTCGGCATCAGGAGGTACATCGCAAGCGCGCAGAAGCCGAGATCGACCACGCCGATGATGATCTGCAGCAGCGTCAGCTTGGCCGAGGGCAGCACCACCTTCCAGCCGTTCTGGCCGAGCTCGCGGCGCTTCTCGCCGGTCAGGAGCCAGACGAAATAGGCGCCGATGCCGGCAAGGCAACCGAGCGCGATCAGCCGGTTCATCGCCGGCGGCAGCAGGTCCATCGCCGATGCCGCCGCGGGGTGCCAAGCCATGCCGAAGCCGAGCACGAACAGATTGCCGAGCCAGAAGGTCAGGCCCGAGAGAAAGCAGATCTTGGCGACGTCGATCGCGGAGAGGCCGTAATCGGAATAGATCCGGAAGCGGATCGCGCCGCCGGTAAAGACGGTGGCGCCGATATTGTGGCCGATCGTGTAGCTGGTGAAGCTCGACAGCGCTGCGATGCGGTAGGGGACGTGGGTCTTGCCGATCGTGCGCAGCGCGAAGAAGTCATAGAAGGTCAGCGTGCAGAACGCCCCGACCACGCAGAGCGCCGCCAGCGCGATCCGGTGCGGCGCGATGTCGGTCAGCGCGGTGAGGATGATACCGGTGTCGACGCCCTTCAGGGTGTGGACCAGCGTCGTGACCGCGAACACGATGATGAGCACGCTCGCAGCGACCCCGAGCCGTTTCCAGCCGATCTTTTCCTTGAAGCCACGCCCAAGCGTGGTCAGCAGCCGAAGCATTCATCCTCCCGGCAGGGACAATTTCAGTGGGACCCGGTCACGGACGGCGACGGGTGACGGGCAAACGCACCGTACGCGATGACCCATAAGGCAAAACCGATGCGTTGTGCAGCCCTTGACAAGCCAACCTTCGGCTCCCGTCCAGCGTTGATGTCATACTGGCTACATATGTTCTCGCTCTGCGGAATGTGAGTCGCAGCCATGTCGTCGTCCGCGACCGCACCTCTGCCTGTTCCGCCGTCCCTCAGCCGTTCCGGGCGATTTCGTCGGTATTTTTGCCGATTTTGCCGCCGTCGCAGCGCCACTGGGGGGCCGTCGGAGCGGAGCGAATAGACGATATGCATCAGCGTGGGGGAGGTCCGGGCCGGCTGCGGCGTTTACCAAAGCGTGAAGTCGATGTGCGCATCTGCGTGATCCGGCTGTGCACCGCCGTTCGGGCCGGAATGAGGCACCCGGGGGGCGGTCCGTAGGTCTATTGAGGCAAAACGCCGCGCAACGGCGCCGCGGCTATATGGCCCGGCCGGCATGACGACGCGACACTTCGACCGGTGGCGAAGTATCATTGAGAAACGAAGGTCTATCTCTCGCATTGGTTGCCCGGAGCGAGGTCAAGACCATGCCACAGACATCCCTGAACCTCCGGCGCGTGCCGGACCAGCGCGCGGCGTCGCATCAGCAGTCGACCGGGCTTGCGGCGACGTTGACGCTCGCCGCGATGAGTATCGGTTACGGCGTCGTGCAGCTCGACGTCACCATCGTCAACACGGCGCTCAATGCGACCCGGCAGACCGGCAGCGTGCTTGGCGTCGCGCTGTTTGGCTCGATGGTCGGCCGCTCCGCGGCCTTCATCGCCGGTCTGCATGCGGCACTCGCGATCTCCGCCGGCGTACTGCTTGCCGCCGCCGCGCTGATCTGGATCGGTGCATCATCACAAGCGCGGCAATAACGACCGGCGCGAACACGGAATGGCGCCGGGGCCTGCCCGAGCAAGTCGCACAAGCACCCGTGCGCGCCTTCCGACGTGATTTGGTTCAGCATTCAAGGCTTTTTCACCATGCGTGAGGCCTTGTTGCGGTGCGGTTACCGTTCGTACACGAATGCGCTTGTTCTTATGGGTCCATAAATGGGGCCTATAATGTATCGCGTTTTAACCTGTCTCACCCTGGAACATGACTGGCGGTTGGTCGTCCTCGGTGGCGTGATCTGTCTGCTCGCCAGCGCCGTCGCGATCAGCCTGTTTCACCGTGCCCGTGCGGTCGAGGGCCGAGCCCGCGAGATATGGATCGGTCTCGATGCGGCAGTCGGCGGTTGCGGTATCTGGGCCACCCATTTCGTCGCCATGCTGGCGTACGATCCCGGCATCGAGGCCGGATACAACATTCCGATCACGCTGCTGTCGCTGGTGCTCGCGGTTGCGATCCTGGCCGTCGGCCTCGCGGTCGCGACGCTCAACGAGCGCTGGTGGACGGTCGCCGCCGGTGGCGCGATCGTCGGCGTCGGTGTCGCGGCGATGCACTACACCGGCATGCTGGGGCTGGAACTGCCAGCGCGCATCGTCTGGTCGCCCGGCATCGTCATCACATCGATCGTATTCGGAAGCCTGTTTGGCGCGCTCGCGCTGGTCGTTGCCACGCGCGGCGAACGCCTTGGCACCACGGCGGCTGCGACCGGTCTCCTGACGGTTGCGATCGTCTCGCATCATTTTACCGGAATGGGTGCGGTGACGCTGGTCCCGGATCCGACGATCGTTCCCGACGGACTTTCGGTCTCGCCGCGCGTGCTCTCCTTCATGACCGCGGTTGCGGCCTTCGCGATCCTCGGGCTGTCGCTGATCGCCTCCATCCTCGATCGCCGCGCCAAGACCGAGCTGCACAAGCAGAAGGTGGTGCTGGATACCGCGCTCGAGAACATGTCGCAGGGACTGTGCATGTTCGATGCCGATGGCCGCATCATGCTGTTCAACGAGCGCTACAGCGAGATGATGGGGCGCAATCGCGTGCCGCTGCAAGGACGCCTCTTGATCGACGTCCTGCAGGACCTCCATTCCATCGGTGAATGGGACGGCGATCCCGAGGAATTTTGCAACGCGCTCGTCGCCGAGGCAAAGGCAGGCCACAGCGCGACGCGGATCGTCAGCCGCAACGAGCGCGCGATTCGTGTCGTCGATCAGCCGATGAAGGGTGGCGGCTGGGTCGCGACCTTCGAAGACATCACCGAATGGCAGCAGGCCCAGGAACAGATTTCCCACATGGCGCGGCATGACGCGCTGACCAATCTGCCGAACCGGACGCTGTTCCGTGAGCAGCTCGAGAAGGCTTCGAGACTGGCCAAGCGCTCCGACCAGCTGGCGGTGCTCTGCCTCGATCTCGATCATTTCAAGGAAATCAACGACACGCTCGGACATCCGATCGGCGACGCGCTGCTGCGCGAGGTTGCGCGCCGGCTGGGCGAATGCGTGACCGAGCACGACACAGTGGCGCGGCTCGGCGGCGACGAATTCGCCATCGTGCAGTTCTGCAGCAACTGCGAGCCGTCCGTGGTGTCGTCGTTGGCAAGCGCTGTGGTCGAGCGGATCGCCGCACCCTATGAGATCGGGGGCCATCAGCTCGTGATCGGTGTCAGCATCGGCATCTCGCTCGCGCCGGAGGACGGCAAGGATCCCGACGAGCTGCTGCAAAAGGCGGATCTGGCGCTGTACCGCGCCAAGGCCGACGGCCGCGGCACCTATCGGTTCTTCGAGACCGGGATGGATGCGCGTGCGCAGGCGCGCCGCCTGCTGGAGCGTGACCTGCGGCTCGCGCTCCAGCGCGACGAGTTCGAGGTCTATTATCAGCCGATCCGCGATGTCGTGGGCGATCGGGTCGTCGCCTTCGAGGCGCTGGTACGCTGGAATCATTCGCTGCGCGGGCTGATCGCACCGAACAATTTCATTCCGGTCGCCGAGGAAACCGGATTGATCGTGCCGCTTGGCGAGATCGTGCTGCGCAAGGCCTGCGCCGAGGCTGTGAGATGGCCGGCGGACGTCGCGGTCGCCGTCAATCTGTCTCCGGTGCAGTTCAAGAATCCGAATCTGGTGTCGTCGGTGAAGGCGGCGCTTGAGGCGTCCGGCCTGTCGGCGGATCGGCTCGAGCTCGAGATCACCGAATCGGTGCTGCTGCAGAACAGCGAGGCGACGCTCGCGGTGCTGCACGAGCTGCGCGGTTTCGGGGTCAGGATCTCGCTGGACGATTTCGGCACCGGCTATTCCTCGCTGAGCTATCTGCGCAGCTTCCCGTTCGACAAGATCAAGATCGACCGTTCGTTCGTGACGGACCTTGCGACGCGCGAGGATTCGATGGCGATCGTGCGCGCCGTCACCGGTCTCGGCAAAAGCCTCGGTATCATCACCACCGCCGAGGGGGTCGAGACCGATACACAGTTCGACCTGCTGCGTCAGGAAGGCTGCACGCAGGCGCAGGGCTATCTGTTCAGCCCGCCGCGGCCGGCGGCTGACGTCGCCAAGATGTTGCGCCGGGCGCCGGAACGGTCGGTCGCCTGATCTGGAAGAAGGCCGGGAGCTCTAGCTCTTGCGCAAGGCAAAATAGGCACCGCAAAACGCCATTGCGGCGCCGAGGCACAGCGCGGCAAGACCGGCGAGCACGGCGGAAATGGTCGAAACCGTGCTTGGCGCCGCCGCAGCCTGGCCGGCGCCGGCCAGCATCAGCACGCCGACGACGATCAGGAATTGCCGCATCCGCTGCGGGATCTGGCCAGCCACCGCGCTGTGCATCAGATTGGCGGTGAAGTAGCCGCCCGAAAACCCGACGCTCGCGATCAGCCACCAGGCGATCGCCGCGCCTGCCGGCATGAACTCGTGGGTATCGGCGCGCCACAGGCCGCCGAGGTCGAGCCCGTAGCGCGCGCCGAGCATATGTACGGCAAGCGCCAGCAGCACGCCGGATATCATCGCGCCGCCGAGGATGAGGTAACGCGGAAAATAGGTCGTCTCGGGCATGGCTCGCTTGTAGGATAGGCGTGACATCCCATGCAAGCGCGCGGATGTGTCTCAACAGGTGGAACGGCGGATTGCCAACAACGTTGCAGGACCGGCCGGACGCAGGCGAGGGCTCGCCGGTGCGCTATGCCTACAAGGCCTCACTGATCGGCTCGGCGCACCAGTTCGAGCTGACCGGGGCCGGGTTGTCGTGGCGGATCGCCGGCAGGTCGGGCGTGTGGGATTACAAGGACATCTGCGCCGTCAAACTGTCCTACCGTCCGGTCTCGATGCAGCAGCAGCGGTTTCGTGCCGACATCGATAACGCCAAAGGCGGGCGGATCGCGATCCTCTCGACCACTTGGCAGACCGCGACGCTGGTCGCGCCGCAAGGACATCTCTACCGCGACTTCATCGTCGAGCTGCATCGCCGGATGCAGGCGGCGGGCAGTACGGCCAGGCTGGTCGGAGGCCTCGGGCCGAAGACATATACCGCGGCGCTGGCGCTGCTGGCGTGTCTTGCGGTGGCAATGACCGGATTGCTGGTGATGGCGCTGCTGGCTGCGAACTGGATGGGCGCGCTGTTCCTGGTCGGCTTTGCCGCGCTGTTCACTTGGCAGGTCGGCGGCTTCGTCACCCGCAACCGGCCGCGGCGCTACGGCTTCGATCAATTGCCCGATGCGCTTTTGCCGCGCGCGGTGCGCAATCAAGCGCAATGAAATGTGACTTCGTGCGGGCATCCGTGCGCGGCATCGTCGGCGCGTGGTGTCGCAGCCGGAGCGAGCAAGGGCATGGACGATCGAAGTTTGCGGACGCCGTCGCTCGACGAGATCGCCGCGATCAATGCCAGGCACCTGATCGAGACGCCGCTCAAGCCCGCCGATCTCCTGTTCGTATTCGGTACGCGCGGGGATGTTGCCGAGCGGGTCGACGCAGCGGTCCGGCTCTGGCACGACGGCTTTGCGCGCTGGTCGATCGTGAGCGGCGGCGTGACGCCGGGCGATGACCGCTCGGAATGCGAGGTCATCAAGACTGCGATGGTGGCGGGCGGCGTGCCCGCAGAGCGGATCCTCGAGGAGCATCGCGCGCAGAACACCGGCGAGAACGTGATCTTCTCGCTGCCGGTGATCGACGCGGCGCTGGGGCTCGCCAATATCAGGAGCGTGATCTGCCTCGGCAACAGCTGGACCGCGCGGCGCTATCCGATGACGCTGCACCGGCACTGGCCGGAGGTCGAGAAGATGCTGGTGACGGTGGATCATTTTGCGGTGCCGCGTGCGCGCTGGCACACCATTCCCGAGTTTCGCCGCCGGGTCCTGAGCGAATGGGACAAGATCGAGCCGTACAAGGCGAGGGGATTCATCGCGGAATGGCCGGTTGCCTGAAGGCAAGTCCGCGATGGCGCCGGGGATACGGACGGGTCGGTCGAGCTAAAGATCAGGTTGGATGAGGCCGTCAGCCGAGGCGGCCGCTCGCGCGACCGGATTGTAAGCAGGCTGTAAGCAACGAGCTGTAAACTCGGCAACCGATTTGCTTCAAGCTGGAGTGTCAGATGACAATCCGGACCCCCTTTCTGGCTCTATGCCTTGTGCTCTTGAGCATCTCCCCGGCTGTTTCCAAGGGGAGCGTAGGCAACAAACATGATCCGCTTGATCACAATCACGTCGACAACTTGCCCCCCGATGTGCGGCAATACGTTGCTGGAATCTGCAAGGGGCCGCCTGTCGCGCAGCACGACTTTGCGACCTACTCACCGCAAGAAAAGCGCTGGCGGATAAACCTGGAATATCTGCAGTGCGGCGTGATCGGGGAATATCGCAGGGGCAACCAGTGCCTGGATGTGGATTTCGTAGCCGAGGGCGCGCATTTTCGTCTCGCCAGAAAGACCTATGCTGCCTGTGGCTTTTGAAGCCTAGCGCTTCGACCACCACGAATAGGCCGCCGCAAGGGCTGTGATCGCGAGCGCGACCAGTATCCAATTCTGGACTGTTGCGCCGCTTACGAGCCAGTCGCCCATCAGTGCCCCCTTTGCGCGACGCTACCTCCAGCCGCTGACGGGGGACTTACGGGGCGCTGATGTCGTATCGGGCCGAGGTGAAGCGTTCCTGCTCGACAAGACTTGCGGAGGTGAGAGTGCTCACCGGACCGCTGCTGCGAACGGAAGAGGGGCGATAGCTCGGAGTGAACTTGATGTCACTCCGTCGAGTCAAAATCCTCTTCGGTCGCGCTCAGCATTCCCGCCAGGGTCCGCAGGCCGAGGTCGAGTTGCTCCATCGGTGGCGCGGCAAGCGCGAGCCGCACCGCATTGGGCGCGTGTCCCGGCGTAGCGGCGAAGGTCGTCGACGGCGTCAGCGCGATGTCGCGTCGCGCGGCGGCCGCGACCAGGGTCTGCGAGCGCCAGTGCGGCGGCAAGGTCAGCCATAGATGGTAGGATTTCGGGTTGGTCTGGATCTCGAAATCGGCCAGATGCTTGGCCGCGATCTGCTGGCGGCGGCCGGCGTCGATCCGCTTCAGCCGTGACAGTTCGGCGGCGGTGCCGTCGGCCATCAGCCGCTGCCCCGCGGCGAAGGCGTAGCCCGACGCGGTCCAGCCGCCCGAGCGCACCGCGGCCATGATGCTTTCGCGCAGCCGCGGCGGCGGGACGATGAAGCCGAGCGCGAGACCGGGCGCGACCTTCTTCGACAGGCTGTCGAGCAGGATGCAGCTGTCCGGCGCGAGCGCAGCCAGCGGCAGCTCGTCGTCGAGGAATCCGTAGACGCCATCCTCGATGACGACGAGGCCGAGCTTCTCCACCACGCGCAACAACTCGGCACGGCGCTCGGCCGGCATCGTGATGCTGAGCGGGTTCTGGATCGTTGGCTGGATATAGATCGCGGACAGATGCGCCTCGCGGTGCGCCTTCTGCACCGCGTCGGGGCGCGCGCCGTGTTCGTCCATCGCAAGCGGCACCAGCGCGATGCCGAGCCGCGCGGCAATGCCCTTCACGAACGGATAGGTCAGCGCCTCCACGCCGCAGCGTCCGCCCGGCGGTACGACGGCGGCGAGCGCGGAGGCGATGCATTGCCGGCCGTTGGCGGTGAACACGATCTGGTCGGGATTCGGCGCCCAGCTTTTGCGCGCCAGGAATTCCGCGGAGATCGTGCGCGCCGCCCGCGTGCCGAAACTGGTCGCCGGCCGCAGCGCGCCCTCGAGCACCTCGGGCCGCTCCAGCCCTTCGAGGCTCTTGGCGATCATCGTCGCCTGATGCGGCAGCAGCGGATAATTGAATTCGAGATCGATGCGGGCGCCGCGCGGTTCGGTCGGAGCGGCGATGCCGCGGCGCGCCTCGCCGGACACGAAGGTGCCGCGGCCGACTTCACCGACCACCAAGCCGCGCCGCAACAGCTCGGTGTAGACCCGGCTCGCAGTCGAGACCGCGATGTTGCGGTCATAGGCGAAATGGCGCTGCGGCGGCAGGCGGTCGCCCGCCTTCAGCGCGCCGCTGGCGATCTCGGCGGCCACAGCATCCGCCAGCTTCAAATATTCGAACCTCGACATTATTGCACCGAGAGCAATGTTTTACTTGCTCCGAGCAATGTACCGGATCATTTAAGAGGGAACAAGCCCATGATTGCACCGAGGAGCGCGCAAGCAATCCGAGGTTACGACGGCGCGGTGTCGAAACGACATTTGTGTCAACGGCATAGCTTTGCCGTTTGGGCGTCGAAGGAGATGACAATGACGACGATATCCTCAGCCACGGCATCGCCCGCGCGGTCCAGTACGATGAGCGCATTGCTCCGATTGCTCCGAACGTCGGGCGATGCACTCGCGACCTATTGGGTGCGCCGGGAGGCGATCAAGACGCTGCGCCAGCTCGATGACCGGACGCTGCGCGATATCGGAATCTCGCGCTGCCAGATCGAGCCGGCCGTCACCGGCGATCTCGGTATCGAGCTGGTGCGGATCCGTTGAGCAGAAGCCTGGTGCGACGGCTAGCGTGATCGAAGCGGTCGCATCGTCGACGGCCGCGATGGTTCGTGGTGTGGCTTTGAATAATTCTTCGCCACGAGATTGGGTCACGTCCGGACACCAGATGCCGGTTGCGGAATTCACGGAAACTACACCAAAGAAGCGGAACAACCCCGGTTTGCCGCCGCCGTCGCTCCAAGGTTGTGGCGCTCTATGCTAGCGTATTAGTTGCGTGTGCTAGCGTTGTAGTTGGGGACCGATGGCCGCTCGCAAATTGTCGCAAGGGCAGGCCCCGACCCGGGAAGCGCGTCGCCGCTGGCATGAGGAGCGGTCGCTGCGCTGCGCCATCAGACTGGCCCGCATGGGCTACTGGGAGTCGCAGAGCGCCGCCGCGACCGATCTCTGGATATCGCCGGAGCTTGCTGCCTTCTACGAATTCGCGACGGTCGACGGCTACATCCCGATCGCCACGGTGCGTGCGCGCTATCTGCCTGAAAGCCGGAAGATTCTGGAGGCGCATTACGCGGCCTGCTGGGCGGAGGGGCGGCCCTATGCGGTGCGGACCAGGCTCCGCAGTTCCGATGGCAGCCTGCTCGACTGCGTCGTGCATGGCGAGCCGGAATTCGACGCGCGCGGTCAGGTCCGACGCGTGTCCGGCATTGTCCGCGACGTCACGGAGGAGACCTCCGCGCTGCGGCGCCTGACGGAGAGCGAGCAACGGCTGGCCGATTTTGTCTCGACCGCCTCGGACTGGTGCTGGGAGAGCGACGCCGCCCACCGGCTGCTGCCCTATCCCAAATCGCTTGCCGGCAATGCGGCCTTCCAGACGGTAGCTTCCGGCGGCAAGGCGCGCTGGGAGCTGGCCTATGCGCCCGAGGACGGGCAGGCCATGGCGCGGCACCGGGCCGACATGGAGGCCCATCGCCCTTTTCGCGATTTCACCTATACGCTGATCGGCCAGGACGGGTCGCGCGTCAGTATCTGTACCAGCGGCAAGCCCATCTACGCCGACGATGGCAGCTTTCTCGGCTATCGCGGCACGTCCAGCGACATCACCCAGCTCAGGGCGGCCAAGGCCTTGCTCGACCAGCGCACGCGGGCGCTGGAGGAAGCCCACCGGCTCGGCAAGATCGGCACCTGGAGCTACCGCCTGGACACCAGCCGTACGACCTGGGCGCCCGAGCTCTACCAGCTTCTCGGCTTCGACCCCGACGCGTTCGAGCCGACCGATGAGAGCATGGGGCCCTATTTCCTGGACGGCGACGCCGACCGCTTCAAGGACCTGCAGAGGAGGGTCGTCCGCACCCGAAGGACCGAGGCCACCGACCTGCGCATCTTGCACGCGGACGGCACGGCTCGCGATCTGGCTGTCATCTGCAAGGCGGAGGTCGCCCACGACAAGGTCATCGGCATCATCGGCACGGTGCAGGACGTCACCGAGCGCAAGGAGGCCGAGCGCCAACTCGAGCAGCTCGCCTATACCGACCCTTTGACCGGCCTTGCCAATCGCGCGCTGTTCACGCGCCAGCTCGCCGCCCTGATCGAGGGCTGCACCCGGCAAGACCGACGCGCCGCGCTGCTGCTCATCGACCTCGACCGCTTTAAGGAGGTCAACGATTCCCTCGGCCATGCCGCCGGCGACAAATTGCTGATCCAGGTGGCGGCTGCGCTGCGGCAGGAGCTGGGGCCGCGCGCCTTCATCGCCCGGCTCGGCGGTGACGAATTCGCCGTGCTGGCGGAGGGATGCGGCATGTCCGACGCCGCGCTGACCGGACTTGCCGATCGGCTCATCGGCAAGCTGTCCGTCCCCGTCGATCTCGCCGAGGGCGAGGCCTTCGTTGGCGCCACCATCGGCATCGCCCGCCTGCCGGAGCATGGCGCGGCGGCGGAGACCGCCGTGCGCAATGCGGACCTGGCGCTCTATATGGCCAAGGAGGCCGGGCGCGGCCGTGCGCAACTGTTCGAGCCGGTCTATGCCCAGGCAGTCGATCAAAGGCTCGATCTCGGCCGGCATCTGCGTCACGCGGTTGAGGCCGGCACCCTCGAGGCCCATTACCAGCCGCAGGTGGACCTGAGGACCGGCCGCGTCACCAGCTTCGAGGCGCTGCTGCGCTGGACCCATCCCGAGCGCGGGCCCATCTCGCCGGCGGAGTTCATCCCGATCGCCGAGAGCTCCGGGCTCATCGTCGATCTCGGCCTGTGGGTGCTGCGCGAAGCCTGCCGGCAGGGCCGCGCCTGGCTCGATGCCGGGCTGCCGCCGCGCTCGGTCTCGGTCAACGTCTCGCCGGCGCAGATCTGGAACGTGGATTTCGATGCAGCCGTCTCGGCGGTGCTGGCGGAGACCGGCTTTCCGGCGAGGCTGCTCTGCCTGGAGCTGACCGAGAGCCTGTTCGTGGATCATACCGAGCAGCGCATCAGCCGCACGCTGACTGCGCTCTCCGGTCTCGGCGTCCGGCTGGCGCTCGACGATTTCGGCTCGGGCTACTCCTCGCTCGGCTATCTGACGCGCCTGCCGTTCCACTGGCTGAAGGTGGACCGCGCCTTCGTGGATGGCATTTCCACCGCGCCGGAGAAGCGCAAGCTGCTCGGCGGCATCATCGCCTTGTCGCACGGGCTCGGCATGACCGTCGTGGCGGAGGGAGCCGAATTGCCGGCCGAAGTGGATGTGCTCGGCGGGCTCGATTGCGACCTAGTGCAAGGCTTCGTGTTTTCCCCGCCCGTCACCGCCGACAAGGCGCCGCTGGTGGCCGCCGGCATCGAGCGCGAGGCGCGCCGGATCGAGCCAAAACGGAATCGCCTCTAGGCGAAGACTGCTTTGGCAGCATTCTTTTGCCCGTGGCTTTGCCTCGATGGTGGCCGCTGACCAATGAGCTAGGCCGTGTACTCATCGATCGGAGTTGGATGAGGGTCGCTTGACGTCCGCTCTCATCCTGATAGCGGCGAGAAGGCGGACCTCGCCGGAGGTTCGAGAAGGGCCAACTCCGGACATTCTGGGGAGCCGCAGTCGTCGCCTCCCGACGGACGCCAATCGGGTCGTGGTGGCGTACCGCCGAACCGAGCCAAAGGGGGCGGTCACTCACGCTGACTTGCTATATTAGTTGCCCAGAATGAAGCTGCTAAGGCGCGTCAGGTCGCGTATAGTGTAGTTGCCCTTGAAGCGGGACAGCCGAAATCGCCGTCCGGGCGAACGATCAGTACTGATGCCATCGGCAGGCACGCTCTCTTAAGAGACCGACGCTTTTTTTCGGTTCGCGCCACCACTCACATTCCACGAAACGCGCGCGCCGCTTCCGCGGCGGCTCGTCGACGTCACCTTAGGAGAGAGGCGATGAACAAGATCGATCGAAGGGCAGCATTGGGGATCGGGTTGGCAGCGGCTTCGGCGGCCATGATGAAGCCGGCCGTCGCTCAAACCACAGGCTACAAGGATACGACGCCCTGGCCAGGTGTAGTGGTGCGTGCTTACGATGGCGAGACACCATCCCTCATCCCCGGGTTTAAGACCATCTCAATGCGCGATGTCATTATGCAGCCGGGATCGAAGACAGCCGGCCCCCCGATGATGAATGCCATGATCTGCCATATCCCCGAGGGGGAGCTTCGGATCGAGCAGGAGGGAAAGACCTTTACGGCCAAGAAGAACTTTGTCTGGACCTGCAACAAGGACACAAAGGAGCAGGCCTACAACGATGGAAACGTGGTCGCGATCATGCGGATCACAGACCTGAAGGCTTAAGGCGCGTTTCTTCGTAAGAGACCGATTGCGGGTGCGGACGGTCGCACTAGACGAGGCGCGGCAGACGACAGGAGGGAAGCATGCGTACCTACCGTCGAAGGGACTTCTTCAATCTGATTTGCATTTCGGTTGCGGTGACGTGCGCCGCATTCTCGACCCTTGCGCAGGGTTTGCCCGAGGCG
Organism: Bradyrhizobium sp. Pha-3; assembly: GCF_042258615.1. Taxonomy (GTDB): domain Bacteria; phylum Pseudomonadota; class Alphaproteobacteria; order Rhizobiales; family Xanthobacteraceae; genus Bradyrhizobium. Next base: position 3,701,388 of record NZ_CP170152.1, read on the forward strand.
AGCCAGCCCGAAGCACTTGGTTTCTCATCAGAGCGGCTGCAACGCCTGACGGGCGCGTTCCAGGCGGATGTCGATAAAGGCGCGATACCCGGAGCCGTGGTTTTGATCGCCCGCAATGGCAAGGTTGCTTATCTCAAAGCCATCGGGTTTCAGGATCGTGAGAAACAAGTGCCGATGAAGACCGGCTCAATCTTCCGGATCATGTCGATGACCAAACCCATCGTTTCTGTCGCAGCAATGATGTTGGTCGAAGAAGGCAAGCTTCAACTGCTCGATCCGGTGTCCGTCTATCTGCCTGAGTTCAAGGATCTTCAAGTGGGCGTGGAGAAGGTCAATCCCGCGACGGGAAATCCGGAGCTATCCCTCGAGTCTGCGCGCCGCGAAATGACGGTGCAAGATCTCATGCGGCACACGTCGGGTCTTACCTACGGCACCATGGGCAAGTCCCTCGTCAAACAGACCTACAATGATGCAAAACTGTTTGATCAGAGCCAGACCCTAGCGGAGGTTGTTTCGAAGTTGTCGAAGCTCCCGCTAGCCTACCAGCCCGGAACCACCTGGGACTACGGAATGTCCGCCGACGTGTTGGGGCGCATTATCGAAGTCGTTTCCGGCGTGAGCCTGGACCAATTCATTGCCGACCGTATTGTCAAACCAATCGGGCTTGTCGACACGGGCTTCTATGTCACCGAAGAGAAGTTGGAGCGCCTTGCTGAGCCCCAGATCGACACCGCGACAGGCAAGCGGCCGCCGATGTGGGGCGTTAGCAAGCGACCTAATTTGATACTCGGCGGCCTCGGCCTGGTCTCGACGGCGTCCGACTATGCACGGTTTGCCCAAATGATGCTGAATGGCGGCGAACTGAACGGGGTGCGTTTGTTGTCGCCAAGAACCGTTGCGTTCATGACCTCCGATCATTTGCCGCCGGGCATTGCGTTCAGCCCGGTGACGCAGAAGGGTTTCTACGCGCAAGCCTTGGCGCCGTCGCCCGAAGACGGCCAGGGCTTCGGGCTTGGCTTTGTAGTCCGCAATGAGGCTGGACGCAATCCGCTGCCGGGATCGCCGGGAGAATTCTATTGGGTGGGCGCCTATGGCACGGCCTTCTGGGTCGATCCGAAAGAGAAGCTGATAGCGGTTTTGATGTTACAACTACCGCCGATGCCGATAGCGGCGCATTACCGCTCGCTGCTTCGCAGTCTCGTCTATCAGGCCCTTATGGACTGACCGGCTCCCGCGTGAGACCGCCGTGGTCGACGCGGTCCCTGTTGCGGATCAGGTAATCGAGCAAATCGAACACCTGCGGCGCGACGGAGACGACGTCCGTGCCGCGATGCAACTCGCGCCGGCCGGTGTCGAATGCGTACCCCTCGAAGAGATAGCGCAAGATGCGAATCTCCTTGGACGCGAGCCCCCCGACCACCGGGCTTTGACCTCGCAGGACATCGCAAGAATAAGCTGCCGGTGAGGAAAATGTAAGCTGGCGGTCAAGCGTGCCCACCGACCCCGCGGCACCTTCGTGCCAGGGGAAAGACACCGTCCCAGGGAGACAACGGAAAATGGCAGACTTGTTGCCGCTTGGTAAGCCTGAACCAAGTCACGTCGACGACGACAAATCTTTATCGAGATTGCTTTGAGGTTCGCGCCCCAAATGTCGCTCGATACATGCCTCTTGGATAATTCACATCACGATGGAGGTAGCCCATGCCGATCGTACAATTTACTCGTTTCAAGACCGACAAGCCCGATGAAATGATCCAGATTGTCAGGCGGGCGAAGAAAATCTTTGAAAAGCACGGCGCCGAATTTCTTCGGCTGTCCCGTTTCCACACCGGCGCGTGGGCAGGAGAGTTGCTGGTGACGACGCGCTACTCCAGTTGGGAAGTCTACGGCAAAGTGCAGGAGGCCGTGGCAAAGGACCCGGAGTTCGCGCAGGTGCAGGCGGAAGGAATGAAAATCTCCGAACTACAGGGCCGCAACATCGCTGTTGGCATCGATCTCTAGTCGGGGCGCCGCCCAGCGACCCACGTCAAGCAGCGACCCACGTCAAGCGCGGAGGCCGCCGGGCATACCGGCGGCCCTTTCAATTTCGATGGATTGCACTCCTGGCTGCGTTACTCTGCGCCCGGCTCCTTGCTTCACCTCTCCGGAGATCCGAGGGGGCAAACTGAGAAAGTCCGGATGCGCACCCGGGAGGACGACTTTGCCCTCAATAACGGACATCGTCAGGCAGGCCTGTCAGGTCCGGAAAGGGTAGAACCAACCTGGGCGTGAACTATTGCGTGCTTGCAGCGCGCTTCCACACGAGCTCAGCTTTCCCGCCCGACGAGGTTCGAGCGACACCCAAGGTCATGTCGTCGCCCGCGAGCTTGATGATCGACCATTTTTGATCCGTGTCATCCCAGTTCGGGAATGAGCTGCGCTCCACATGAAAAGTGAGGGTTGTACCCGCCGCATCGGCCGAATAGGTGCCGAAATGAGCCAGCGACCCCGCGGATACGCCCTTGTTCTCCTCGGGCGTTCCTTGAAGTCGAGTGGACGCGAATTTAATACGCGAAGCGCCCGTGAGTTGTGACGAATAATGACCCGTGCGGTCGAATATGAGAATGCCCTTCTGGTTGCCGCCAAAGCCCTCCAGCCGTTTCCCATCGGGGAATTCAGTGATTTCCGAAACCAAGAGCCATGTGCCGATGAGTTGCTGCTGTTGCGCAATGCTATGACTTGCAATAGCTACGGTGAGTGCAAAGCCCATAAATGTTGCGAGCGCGATTCTGTAAATTGCTGTCATGGATTCGCTCCTTGAGTGGACGCTGCAATGTCCGCGTCACGTCTGCTTATATCACAAGAGCGGCGCAAGACCGGACACTCCCCGATGCCGTCGGCACGTCTCAAAGGGCCCAATTTCGGACCCCAGCGTCTTAGCTCTTGTGGGCAAGTGTTTGAGCGCGCCTACCTGTATTCTGCCCCATGTTTGAGAGCGATTGCGTTGATCTGCTCCCGCGTCAATTCCTTTCGCGGTTCGCCGGGTCGGCTGCAGGTTTCGCGAAAGAAACCGTCGAGGCCTGGGGGCATCATGATCCACAGCAGAACCAGTTCCTGATCTGGACTACTGAAACCATGCCACGTGTTCTTGGGTATGAAAATCGTTCCACCTCTTTCGCAAGAGTGACGCATATCGTTGAGTGTGACCGTGCCGCTGCCTTCCAGAACGTAGAAGGCTTCGTCCTTGTGGAGGTGTCGGTGAACCGGAATGCCTGAGCCCTTGGGTAGCTGCTGCGTGCCCAGGGCAAGATGATTGGACCCCTTGACGGGGCCGACCTTGATGAAGATGTTGCCGCCATCACGAAAATGGATCAGGTGTTCACCTTCTCCGGCACCAAGCACATAGCCCTGCGGCACCGGGTTGTGTGACTTCGCCTCGATCTCCTTGCTGTTTGGCATCGCGTGCTCCATTGGCCCCGATACTCGACAATGAAAAGGCCACAATAGCAGGATGCTGCACCACGAGCGACGCCCATGGCCGAAGACGGCTTCGGGTCACTCTCGGAAGTCGGCGGCCCTTCCGCCGAAGTCCATTAGTCTCCAGCGAGCAGACATCCGCAGACCTCGCCGGAGGTTCGAGAAGGGCCAAGAATCGACATCCCTAACTGCAAGTCCGCCGAAGTTGCATAGTGCGCGAGCGTAAAAAGGCGCGTATGGTTTTCAGTGATCGGCGCACGCATTTGCGGTCATTTTTCTGTCCCCACGCCGAATTAAAAGTTCTTGCTACCATGGTGAAATACGCGAAATGCTTTGTGGCGCTCTGGTTTAGCTCGATAATATTGCTGGTATACGCAGCGCCATCTAATGCACAGCAAAACCCGGTTACCGCCATCGACATCGCGCTGGAGCCGGATGCGACGATGTTGCGGCATGCGCAGGCCGATAATGCGCGGCTGCTAAAAAACTTCCCCAAGGGCTTCGCATTGGATGATACGCACCACCCGCACGTCACCATGCTGCAGCAGTTCGTCCGCACGGCGGACCTCGATAAGGTCTACGTTGCGCTCGACAAGGTGTTAGCCAGCGAGAAGCCATTGCGCTGGAAACTGAAGGCTTTCAAATACTACTACATCCCCTCGCCACCGATTGGGCTTGCCGGTATCGTCGTCGAGCCGACGGAAGACCTGCTGCGGTTACAGCAAAAAATCATCGACGCGGTGACGCCGTTCACGGAGAAGACCGGCACCCCGGCTGCGTTCATGAGCACCGAAGACGGCAAGGACATCCAGGGGTTCTTGATCGAGTACGTGGCCAATTTTGTGACAATCGCAGCAGGCAAGAAATTCAACCCGCATGTCACAACTGGGGTTGGTACCGAAGTCTTTTTGAAGGAGATGCTTGCGGAGCCGTTCGAGGCATTCACCTTCTCGCCGGCGAGCGCGTCGGTGTACCAACTTGGCAGTTATGGTACGGCGCGCAAGGAACTCAAGGCTTTGGTGCTGACGCCCTGAAGCTCTCTGCCGAGAAGGAAACCCAGACATGTCGCCGAAAGCGCTTATCCCCGGGCCTAGCCGTCGCCAACTGCTCTCGGTTTTGGCGGCGCTTCCGCTCGTTTCGGCAAGTCTGCTTCACCCCGAGGCTACGTCGGCACAGGCGGCCACTTCGGCTAACCCGCTTCCCTCATGGAACGATGGAGCGACAAAGCAGTCGATATTGGATTTCGTCGCCGCCGTGACACGCGAAGGCTCGCCGGATTTCGTGCCGCCTGCCGAGCGCATCGCGACCTTCGACAATGACGGGACGTTGTGGGTGGAACATCCGATGTACACCCAGCTGGCCTTTGTGCTCGACCGCGTGAAGGCGTTGGCTCCACAGCATCCCGAATGGAAGGACACACAGCCGTTCAAGGCGGCACTTGAAGGCGACATGAAAACGTTGGCGGAGACCGGCGAACATGGGCTGATGGCGCTTCTGATGGCAACGCACCCCGGCATGACGACAAATGAATTCCAGATGATTGTGTTGGACTGGATCGCTACTGCTCGCGACCCGCGCTTCAAGCGGGCATACACCGAGCTTGCCTATCTGCCGATGATCGAATTGCTCGGCTTTCTGCGCGCGAGCGGGTTCAAGACCTTTATCGTCTCGGGCGGCGGTATCGAATTCATGCGCCCGTGGACCGAGCGCGTCTATGGCGTGCCGCCCGAGCAGGTCGTAGGCTCATCGATCAAGACCAAGTTCCAGATGCGCGATGGCAGGCCGGAACTGTTCCGTTTGGGCGAGATCAATTTCGTCGACGACAACGTCGGCAAGCCAGTGGGCATCAACGAGCATATTGGCCGCCGACCGATTGCTGCGTTCGGCAACTCGGACGGTGACCTCGAAATGTTGCAATGGACGACGATGACCGGTGGACGCCGCCTTGGCCTGATTGTTCATCACACCGACGCGGAACGCGAATACGCCTATGACCGGGACACCTCCTTCGGTCGTCTCGACAAAGCCTTGGACGCCGCAGCGATAAATAAATGGACCGTCGTCGATATGAAGAACGACTGGAAGCGCATCTTTGCGTTTGAGTAGCGGCGATCGTCCGCTCAGGGGCCAGAAGCGGACATAAGCGCTGGCCGCTTTCATGACGGCCCACTCGGGACGGAATCACCGTCCCGCATCAAACAGGCGGCCCTTTGGGGCCGCCCGATCTAGCCGCAGAGCGGAAGAGCTATTGGCAAGGATGCTGGAGACCGTCGGCACCTTTGTAATAGGTGCCGGGCCTGCAGACGATGCCGTTGCGGGCGGCATATGCATTCCAGCTGCCGTCCCAGCCGTACTCGCCGCCGTACCGGGCGTAGGAATTGCCCCAGCCACCGACCATAGCGCCCGCCGCCGGCGCGGGCTGGTGATACACCGTTCGCCGATTTAGGTGCCGATATCGAGGAGCACCGGTCGGGGTACTCCCGGTCCCAAGACCCGTGCAGCCGGAGAATTCATCTTCGCATAGGTCCGGATTGGAGAGGGCCGCCTGCGCCAATGCAGCAGAACTGGACAGGGCGGATGCTGCGATAACAATCGCGCCAAGAACTTTCATAGTCATGGCTTCCTCCTTGCGTTGGACCGTGGCGCTCAAAGCCACGTCTGGTAGTCATCGATCGACGTCTGCGGGCCTGTGCTACTGCCCTTCGTGCGACCTCATCGCCGCATCGATTTTCTCCTTTAGCGCGGAAAGATTGAAGGACGCGGGTGCCTGCATCGGCGGAAATTCGATCGCGGTTCGTGCCAAGTCTGCCACCTTTTCCTGTACCTGGACGAAGCGCCAGAACTCGCGCCCGATGAAGTCGTTCATGTATCCGCCGCCCAAATTGTTCATCGTCTCGCCGCGGATCGATGGTGTCCGCTCGAATGGATCCCAACGCAGATTGACGATCATCGGGATATCCGTTGTCACCTTTTCCCCGGGCCATCCATATGGCTGCTGCATGAACAGGAACTTGAAGTCATCGATGCGGATAGCGCCGAGATTGGCCTCGGAGAAGTAGAATATCTCATGTCGCTTCGATGGTCCGGCACCGGTCAACAAGTCCATCTGATTGTACCCGTCGAGATGGTTCTTGTAGGTCCGGTCGCCCAACTGCACGCCACGGAGCAACTGCTCTGTGATGTTCGGATTTCCCGCCGCCGCTGCGAGTGTTGGCAGCCAGTCAAGTCCGGAGACGATGCCATTCTCGACCGTGCCCGGCTTGATCTTGCCCGGCCAACGAATGAGACAGGGCACGCGGAAACCACCCTCATACACGGTGCCCTTGGTTGCGCGGAATGGCGTCATGCCGCCATCCGGCCAGGTGAAAACCTCAGCGCCGTTATCAGTGCTGAAAATGACAATCGTGTTGTCGGCGACGCCGATATCATCGAGGTGCTTGAGCAAGTCGCCGATGTCGTCGTCGAGTTGCTCCATCCCCGCCTCCTCCAGGCCGAGACCGCTCTGTGGGTTCATTTTCGCCTGATACTTTTGAGAGAGGTAGGTGAAGATGTGCATGCGCGTGGTGTTGTGCCAAATGAAGAAGGGCTTTCCGGCCTGCTTCGCCTGATCCATGAAGCGCTTGCTGTTTTCGACCAGTGCTGCGTCGAAGGTCTCCATGTTGTATTTACCCGGGCGGCCTTTCTGCCAGCCCTGATGATCCGCGCCCATCTCAGGGAACGGCGGTAGTGGTCCTTCATCAACGATGCGCTGCTTGCCAACCTTGCCCCAACGCGGCATCACGGTAGGATCGTCGGTGTCAGTTGCGTAGGAATGCACGATGTTGCGCGGTCCGTATTTTTCGATCCAGTCCTGCGGATAATCGGACCAGTACGGGTCGGACATCGCGTCGAGGTGGTACAGGTAGCCGAAGAACTCGTCGAAGCCGTGCAGCGTCGGCAGGTACTTATTTAGATCGCCCAGATGGTTCTTGCCGAACTGCCCGGTCGCGTAGCCCAGTGATTTCAAGACGGTCGCAACCGTAACCGACTGGTCGGGCATGCCTACATCCGCGCCCGCTTGCCCGACCGTGGTCAGGCCGGTGCGCAGCGGTATTTGTCCGGTGATGAAGTTGGCGCGCCCGGCCGTGCAGCTTGCCTCCGCGTAATAATCCGTGAAGCGCATACCCTCGGAGGCAATCCTGTCCAGGTTCGGCGTCTTGCCGGCCATGATGCCCTGGTGATAGGCGCCGACGTTGAACCACCCGACATCGTCACCCATGATGAACAGAATGTTCGGCTTTTGCCCCGCCGCTTGCTGTGCCTGAGCCGTTTGAATTGTTGCAGCGGCACGTAGTGCCGAAGCAGCCGCGACAGCGGTGCCGCCAAGCAGCAAGTTGCGGCGATCGAACAAATTTCCTGATCCGGAACGAATATCCTTGTCGTCGGCGCTGGACATTTGCGACTACCCTCCCTGCAGGAGACATCGTGAAAGCCACTCCGGACGACTACCGGGACAGAATGCCGCAAACGAAGCTTGATCTAGGTCAAGGTCCCATGCGCTTCTTGTTACTGCAAACTTGCTGCGGCGTGACAGCCGCTGTTCTTTCTTGTTGGACTCCGGCAGCCTATTGACCATTTGAGGAGGGTTTCATGAGAGCCCTCAGTCCGTTGGTGCTGTTAGCACTTCTCCTTACGCAATCCGCCTCGACAGAGGCTGCGGATTTGAACGGAGCTTGGACCGATGACACCTCTGCCTGCAGTCAGATCTTTACCAAAGAGAACGACAAGTTCGCGTTCAAGCAAGATGCTGATCTCCACGCCGGCGGTTTAATTGTCCACGGAAACCAAATAACCGGCACATTTCAAAAATGCACTGTCAAATCGTTGCACGTTGACGGGCCGAACGTGCAGGTGATTGCGCCGTGCTCAGACGGTGTCGCGGTTTCAAACGTAGCGTACGACGTGAAAATCTCCGGAGAGAATAGCATCACGCTCAGCTCCAAGAAGCCGGTGCCAGTGGAAATGTCGTATGTTCGCTGCCCGATGTGACGTCCGCGGGGAAGATTTGAAGAATACGTGGATGAATGATCCGGTTGTCGGAGCCTAGGAGCGTAGCGTCCACTGGCGTCATAGGTTTGACTTCCGCTTGGGGGCAATCGCACCGTTTAGCGGTCGGCCTGTCATTTCCGGTCTGCCCCCAGCTTCAGACGGATTGCTGCAGCAAGCCAAGCGACGTGAATGGCCAACAGGGACACGCCGGCCATCGCTCCTTTGCTGCCGCCGACGTCGATGCTCTCGGTCGTCTCGCCGCTCGCTATGAGCACTCAAGCAACCGCGGGCACGAGACAGGCCGCGGCCGCCCCACGACCGTTCGTTGCCAGACTTCGGTGGCGCCGCTGGCGATCACCAGCGATAGCCATTCCCGCGATAGTACCTAGGGCCGTAAGCGTATGCGGGGCGAATAACGCGCCGGTACACTGGACGAGCGTAGTACGACCGGTATCCGCCGTAGTATGCGGGGGCGTAGCCATAGTTGTAGTATGCCGGTGCATAGCCGCCGTAATACGCTGGGGCGTAACCCCCGTAATAGCCATAACCCGGTCCGCCGTAGTAGCCGTAACCTGGGCCATAGGCGTAGGCGCTGGAGGCTATGCCACCAATCACCGCCGCTCCGATTAATCCGGCCGCGAGTCCAGCGCCCCAGCCACCACCACGCCACGCTTGGGCTGGCGATGGGGCCACCAAGGCAGAGACACCGATGGTGGCAGCGGTCACTAACGCCAATGCTGCTTTCTTCATTTCCGAAGCCTCCGTTGTTCCCGGAACTTCAACCGACAATCCAGCAATAGTTTCCTTCGATCGCCGTTGGCGGAACGGTTTCCGCGAAATTTAATACTGATGAACGGCTTGGGAAAGCAAAACCACGGCGTGCCAATGCCGTGTCGGGTCAAACGGTGAAGCAATCAACGTGAGCACAATGCGTGCGCTTTTCGGTCCATAGCGCCAATCGCCGTCGGTCAGCGCCTCGTTGATCCTGACTGCCGAGCCGTGGTTCCAGCGCCTGACCGAAGGGGCCGAATCATCCACCACGAACTCTCCGACGACCAATGGAATGCCGTCGAGCCGATGCTGCCCAAGCGCGTTAGTGAGTCCACGTCCTGGTCGAATCAAAGCAGAATGAGATTGGGCCGCGGTCGGAAATAGTGCGCGTTCCCTCTCTCGCCCGCGACGCGTAGGGAAGGGGGCGTATGTGCAATTTCGGAATATTAGAATAATATCCCTGAGTTGCCCGACGTGTCAAGTCGCCTGGTCGAACGCCGGCAGCCGCCGGCTACTGTGCATGGGGTTGTTTTCGATATTTTGGCGACGCCGCCTGCGGGGGCCCCGTAACTCATCCCGCTTTAGTGCCGCACTACCAGCACCGAGCACTTGGCGTAGCGCACCACGTGCCCGGCGTTGGAGCCGAGGAAGTAGGTGCGCATCGCCGGGCGGTGCGAGGTCATCACGATCAGGTCGGCCTTCATGGACGCGGCCTCCTCGAGGATCTCGTGATAGATGCCGCCCTGGCGGACCACGCCCGAGATGCGTCCCGGCGCGATGCCGGATTCGCGCGCGACGATGGCGAGCGCTTCCTCCGATGTTTCACGCTGCTGGCTGTCGAAATCCGCCGGAACATACTCGGCGAGCATCACCGGCGTCATCGGCAATACGTTGAGCAGACGCACCGCCCCGTTCCAGGTTTGCGACAGCGTCGCAGCGGTTGCGATCGCAGGCTTCGCCAGATCGGTATCGGCGAGGTCGATCGGCACGAGAATGGACTTGTACATCTGCGCCTCCTGTCCGCGATTGGTCTGGAGCCGTTTGGTCCCTGTGCCGGGACGCGCGCCTTCTTTTTCTTCGGTAGCTTGTCGTGTCGCCGCGAACCGGTCCCCCTGTCGCGTCGACATCAATATAGCATGGCAGAGCGGCGCTGTCCGCTTGTGTCAGCCGCGTGAGGCCTGCTTCAACAGTTTAGGGCTAACGAACAGGACGAGCTTGCCGCGCCGGAAGGAGACGTCGTTCCAATCGTTGGTCGCGAAGTCGAAGACGGCGAGCCCGGAGGTCGGCAGGTTGTCGCCGAGCGCGCGCTTGGCGGCCTCGTCGCCGCTGCCGGTCAGCGTCAGCGCGAGCTCGTGCATGCCGGGATTATGGCCGATCAGCATCAGCCGCTTCGGGTCGGTGACGGAGGCCATCCGGATCGCGGCGAGCAATTGCGCCGGATCGGCGCCGTAGAGTTCGGGCACGAATTCGACTTTCGGCGCAGGTCCGGCACCCTTCAGCGCCTCGCGCACGATCTCCCAGGTCTGCGTGGTGCGGACCGCCGGTGACACCAGCGCCAGATCGGGCAGGGGCGGATGGCGGCCGATCCAGCCGCCGATCTCCGCCGCATCGCGGTGGCCGCGCTCGTCGAGACGACGGTCCTGGTCCTGCCCCGAAGGTGCGTCGGTTTTGGTCTTGGCGTGACGCAGCAGCAGCAAACGGCGCATGGACTTCCATCTCGATTCGGTCTGGTCGAATTAATTCTACAGGCGCATGCCCTGGACAAGGTGACAAGCGCCGCAGCGGTTCGTAAGAAACGACATGAGCGAGACTTCCACAAGTGCGGCAGACGGCCCCGACGAGGCGGCCTCGCCGTTCCGCGACCGCCTGGCATTCGACCTCGACGTCGACATTTGCGTGGTCGGGGCGGGACTGGCCGGCCTGACCGTGGCACGCGAGGCGGCGCGGCTTGGTGCCAGCGTCGCGGTACTCGAGGGCCGCCAGGTCGGCTGGAACGCCTCCGGCCATCATCTCGGCACCGTGATGCCAGGTTTCGGCCTGCCGATATCGGATGTGATCGAGCGCGTCGGCCTCGATGATGCCCGCGAATTGTGGGCGCTGTCGAAGGAGGGCGCCGATTATGTCCGCGCCACCGCCACCGAGGATCTGATTCCGGGCATCAGGGCGAGCGACGGCGCGCTGGAGGTCTCCAATGTCGATGTCGGCGAAGCGCTGATCAGCCGCCTGCAGACGCTGGGTGAGGAGTTCGCCACCGAAGTCGAAGGCTGGCAGGTCGATCGCGTGCGCAGCGTGCTGCGGACCGGGCGCTATTTCCACGGCATCTATTATCCGAAGGCGTTCCAGATCGATGGCCGCAAATATGTGCACGGTCTCGCCGCGCTGGCGATGCGGGCGGGTGTGCGGATCTTCGAGGAGACGCCGGTCGTCAGCATCGATTTTTCGGGGATCCGCAAGCGCATCGTGACGCCGACGGCGCGGTTGCGTGCCAACCATATTGTCCTCGCCGGCAACATCCATCTCGGTGCGCCGCTGAAGCGCCTGTCCGATACGCTGCTGCCGGTGTGGCGCTACGCGGCGTTGAGCGAACCGCTCGGGGAACGGCTGGCGGAGGCGATCGCCTTCTCCGGCTCGGTCGTCGACAGCGACGGCATCGACCATTTCCGCGTCGTCGACGGCGATCGCCTGTTGTGGGCCAGTCCCGAAACCACCTGGGACGCGCGGCCGAAGCGGCTCGGTGCGGCGGTGCAGCGCCGCATCGCCACGGTGTTTCCTCAGCTCGGCAAGGTTCCGATCGCCGACACGTTCGGTGGCGCGGTCGGCGTCACCGTGCATGGCATGCCGCAGATCGGGCAGTTGCGCAGGGGCCTGTGGGTGGCGAGCGGCTTCGGCCGGCAGGGGCTCAACACCTCGGCGCTCGCGGGGCAGCTGATCGCGCGCAGCATCCTGTGGGGCGACGACCGCTGGCGGCTGTTTTCGCCGTTCGAGCTGGTCTGGGCCGGCGGCACCACCGGCCGGGTCGCCGGTCATTTCATCGGCCTGTGGGCGAGGGGCGCCGCGTCCGCGGCGGGCGCGCTGGCGCGTTACCGCGAGGGTGCACGTGCGAAGGAGCGCCGCCGCGAGGCACGGCTGGCCGAGGCCAATCTCAAGGCGGGAACCCGTGGGCCGGCGCCCCGCCGCCCGCCGCCGTCCGCCGTGCGGCCGGTGCCGCCGCCCGCGCCGCGGCAGGCTGAGGACGGCGAGCAGCCATATGCCCATCCCTCGCAAGAAAGTGAGCGGATCTCCGACGGGCGGATGTAACGTCTGGCGGCGGGGTTCGTATTTGGTGACGAGCCAGTTTGCCAATCCTGTTCGCCAGCTTTGGCCGTCCGCATCGGAGATGATTGATGATCGATCGCCGCATCCTGCTTGCTTCCGTCGCCGGCCTGTTCGGCTTCGCTGCCTTCCGCTGGCTGCGCGCCTCGCCGGCGCAGGCCGCCGAGAAATTCGAGATCGAGAAGACCGACGCCGAATGGCGCGCGCAGCTGACGCCGCAGCAATACGAGATCTTGCGCCAGGAGGGCACCGAGCGGCCGGGATCGAGCCCGCTGCTCAAGGAGCACCGCAAGGGTACCTTCGCCTGCGCCGGCTGCGACCTGCCGCTGTTCTCGTCCGAGACCAAGTATGAGAGCGGCACCGGCTGGCCGAGCTTCTGGAAGCCGCTGGACAATGCGATCGGCACCACGTCGGACCGCACCTTCGGCATGCTGCGCACCGAGGTGCATTGCCGCCGCTGCGGCGGCCATCTCGGCCATGTCTTCGACGACGGCCCGAAACCGACCGGGCTGCGCTACTGCATGGACGGTTTTGCGCTGGTGTTTCACCCGGCCGCACCCTCGGCGACCTGACGCGCGTAAGCGCGTCAGAACAGAAGGGAAGGAGCACGGCCGGAACTGCGCCCGTCCCGGCAATTGTTGCCTGCCCGGCAATTGTGCCCCGGTTAAACGGCCGGGGCTTTTTTTTCAAGCGCATGATTTTGTTACGTTTCGTTTCGTGGCACGACCTTTGCGACATGCTCCGCCGATGCGGCCATTCCTGTGATTGCCAGCCGCCGGGAATCGAATTGGAGAACATGTCATGGGTATCTTCGGCGCTCTTACGACGGCGGTCGGTGGCTTGCGCGCAGGGTCGTACGCGCTCGAGAACATCTCCGGTAACATCGCCAACTCGCAGACCACCGCCTTCAAGCGCATCGATACCTCCTTTCTCGACCTCGTCCCGCAGACCGCGCTGACCGCCCAACTCGCCGGCGGCGTCACGGCGCAGTCGCGCTCGACCAACTCGGTGCAGGGCGACGTGCAGTCGGCCTCGGTCGCGACCTTCATGGCGATCAACGGCAACGGCTTCTTCGCGGTGCAAAAGCCGGGCAGCTTCACCGACGGCTCGCCGGTGTTCGACGGCGTCGACCGCTACACCCGCCGCGGCGATTTCCAGCTCAACAAGGACGGCTATCTGGTCAACGGCGCCGGCTATTATCTCGAGGGCGTGCCGATCGACCCGACCACCGGCAACCCGTCGGGCTCCTCGCCGCAGGTGCTGCGATTCAAGAACGACTTCCTGCCGGCGCAGCAGACCACCAAGATCGACTATCGCGCCAACCTCGCGTCCTATCCCTTGACCACCGCGCACGACACCTCGGTTCCGGGCTCGGAGCTGATCCGGCCGGGCGCGTTCAGCGCCGGACATAACCCGCTGGTGCTGGGCACGCCGGCTGCGCCGTACACCGATTCATCGGTCACCGGCACCGCGCAGAACAACAAGGCGACGCCGTCGGTCGCCAACACCGCCGCGACCCTACTTTCGGGCGCGGCCGGCAGCGATTCGATCAATGCCAGCTTCAGCGCCGGCTCCGCCGGCCCCCCGGCCGTGCCGGCCGATACGATCACGGTCAACGGCACCGTCATCACCTTCGTGGCTTCGGGCGCAACCGGCAACCAGCTGAACGTCACCGACAGCATCGGAACGCTGCTCGCCAAGATCGATTCGATCACCGGTACCGCGACGCCATCGACGATCAGCGGCGGCAAGATCACCCTGCATTCCGGCACGGCGGCCGATCTCAACGTGACGAGCTCGAACTCGACCGCGCTTGCGGCGCTCGGCTTCACCGGCTCGGCGGTTGCGACCCGCGGCGGCGGCGGCACGGTCGGCACCGGCCAGGTCGTCGGCAACGACAACTCGACCTTCCTGAACGAATCCGTCTCGGGCGGCGCCGTCACAGCCTACGACGTGTCGGGTGCGCCGGTGAACCTGCAATTCCGCTGGGCCAAGACCGACAGCTCCTCGCTCGGCTCCGGACATACCGATAGCTGGAACCTGTTCTATCAGGTCAATCCCAACGCAACCGGCACGCAGGTCTCCTGGCAGAACGCCAACATCAACTTCACCTTCGCGTCGAACGGCCAGATGTCGCCGGCGATCTCCTCGGTCGCGCTCAACAATGCCGTCGTCAACGGCGTGTCGCTCGGCAGCCCCGTGATCAATTTCGGCTCCGGTGGCGTGACCCAGTTCGCGGACGCCAACGGCAACGTCCAGGTCAACCAGATCCAGCAGGACGGCTTCCCGGCAGGCCAGCTGCAGTCGGTCAGCGTCTCGACCAACGGCCGCATCGTCGGCAACTACACCAACGGCCGCAACATCGACCTCGCGGAAATTTCGGTGGCGACCTTCAACGGCACCAACTTCCTGAAGCGCATCGACGGCGGTGCGTTCGAGGCGACCGACGAGTCCGGCGCGGCGTTGTTCGGCAAGTCCGGCACCATCGTCGGTTCGTCGCTCGAGAGCTCGAACACCGATATTGCCGACGAGTTCACCAAGCTGATCGTGACCCAGCAGGCCTATTCGGCCAACACCAAGGTGATCACGACAACCAACTCGATGGTGCAGGACCTCCTGAACGTCGTGCGCTGATCGCATCGATGATGCGCGTGTGAAGAAGTAAAGGCGAGTACACATCATGGGTTTGAGCCAAGCCCTTTCCACCGCGATGTCGGGCCTGCGCGCCACGCAGGCCTCGCTCTCGCTCGTGTCGTCGAACGTCGCCAACGCGGAGACGCCCGGCTACGTCAGGAAGACGCTCAACCAGGATACCGGCACCACCGGCCAGTTCGGGTCGAGCGTTCTCATCACCGGCGTCAACCGCCAGCTCGACGAATTCCTGCAGACCCAGCTTCGTACCGAGACGTCGGGCGCGTCGTACGCTGACGTGCGCTCGAGCTTCCTTGCCAATCTGCAGGGCGTCTACGGCAATCCCGATTCCACCGGCACGATCGAGGACGCCTACAACAAGTTCCTGACCGCAGTGCAGGGGCTGTCGACCAGCCCGGACTCGCAGTCGGCCCGCATCGGCGTCGTCAATGCCGCGCAATCCATGGCGCAGCAGCTCAACGCGACCTCGCAGGGAATCCAGACGCTGCGCGCCAACGCCGAAGCCGGCATCAGCGACTCCGTCAGCACCGCCAACAATGCGTTGCAGCAGATCGCGCGCCTCAATGTCCAGCTGCAGGCCAGTGGCGGCACCGCCGATGCGTCGACCGCGGCACTGCTCGATCAGCGCGATCGCTACGTCACCCAGCTTTCGCAGCTGATGGACATCCGTACCGTCACCAACAGCCAGAACCAGGTGACCGTGTTCACCAATTCCGGCGTGCAGCTGGTTGGCACGGAAGCTGCGACGCTCAGCTTCAATGCCCAGGGTACGATGACGCCCAACACGCAGTACAATACCGACCCAACCAAGAGCACCGTCGGCACCATCACCATCAATTTCCCGCATGGCGGCACCTATGACATGGTGTCGACCAACTCGATCCGGTCAGGCAAGATCGCCGCCTATCTCGAGCTGCGCGACAACACGCTGGCCCAGGCCCAGACGCAGATCGACCAGTTCGCCGCCGCGATGTCGAGCGCGCTATCGGACAAGACGACGGCAGGCACCGCGGCGACGGCGGGGGCGCAGTCCGGCTTCGACCTCGACCTCTCGGGGCTGCAGAGCGGCAACACCATCCACGTCTCCTACAAGGACAACACCACCGGCATCACGCACAATCTGTCGCTCGTCCGCGTCGACGATCCGAGCGTGCTGCCGCTCAGCAATACCGCAACCGTCGATCCGAACGACGAGGTACTGGGTGTCGATTTCTCCGGCGGCATGAGCTCGGTGCTGTCGCAGCTCAACGGCGCACTCGGCGGAACCGGCTTGCAATTCTCCAATCCCTCCGGGTCGACGCTGCGCGTGCTCGACGACGGCGCAGCCAACAAGGCCGATGTGACCGCGGCATCGGTCACGTCAACCGTTTCGTCGCTGACGTTGGGCGATCCGCAGCTCCCACTGTTTACCGACAATGGCGGGCTCTACACCGGCGCGATCACGGCGAACGGCTCGCAGTCGACCGGCCTTGCCGCCCGCATCAGCGTCAACACCGCCCTGGTCGGCGACCCCTCGCGCATGGTCGTGTACGCGACCAATCCGCAGACGCCGGCCGGCGACACCACCCGCGCGAACCTCATTCTGAACCAGCTGTCGAACGCATCGTACAGTTATTCGCCGAAGACCGGCCTCGGCACGTCTGGTGCGCCGTTCACCGGCACGCTGTTGAACTTCGCCAAGCAGTTCATCAGCCAGCAGGGCGAATCGGCGACGGCCGCCAAGCAATTGGCCGACGGCCAGGACGTCGTGCTGAATACGCTGCAGACCAAGATGGACTCGACCTCCGGCGTGAACATGGACGAGGAGATGGC
Organism: Bradyrhizobium sp. Pha-3; assembly: GCF_042258615.1. Taxonomy (GTDB): domain Bacteria; phylum Pseudomonadota; class Alphaproteobacteria; order Rhizobiales; family Xanthobacteraceae; genus Bradyrhizobium. The sequence continues at coordinate 3,718,419 of NZ_CP170152.1, forward strand.
GCATCTGCTGTCGCTGCAGAACGCCTACTCCGCCAATGCGCGCGTGATGTCGTCGATCAAGCAGATGTACGACGCGCTGCTGCAGCTCACGTGAGGGTAACATGTCGATCGACGGCGTAAGCGGCAGAACTTCCTACATCGGCACCACGATCCTCAATCTGCGCAGTCAGCTCAATGACCTGACGACGCAGCTCGCGACCGGCAAGGTATCGACGACCTATGCAGGGCAGGGGCTCGATCGCGGCTTTGCGCTCAGCCTTCGCGCCCAGATCAGCGGCATCAACGCGTTCTCGGACACGGCCACCAACCTCAACACGCGCCTCGGTGTCGCCAACCTCACTTTGCAGGGGCTGTCCGACGTCGGGAGCCAGGTGAAGAACGCTGCGACGACCGCGACGCTGACGCTCAACAACAGCGGGCAGACGTCGGGTCAGATCACGGCGCAGGCCGCGTTCTCCAATGCGGTCGCGATGCTGAACAGCCAGTCGGGCGACCGCTATCTGTTCTCCGGTCGTGCGATGGACACGCCGGCCACGGTGTCCGCCGACACCATGTTGAAGGGCACGGCAACCCAGGCCGGCCTCACCCAGCTCATCAATGAGCGTAAGCAGGCCGATCAGGGCACCAACCTGATGGGACGCCTGAGCGTCTCATCGCCGCCGGCGACCACGACGGTGACAAGCGTCGCCGAGGACGGCTCGCCCTTCGGCCTCAAGCTCCTGTCGGTGCAGTCGTCGTTGACCGGCGCTACCGTGACGCAGCCGGCCGGCACGCCGAAGTCCACTTCGGTCGATCTCGGCGCCGTCAATCCGAAGGACGGCGACAAGATCAAGTTCAACTTCACGCTGCCCGACGGCACCACCGATGCGATCGAGCTCACGGCGTCGACCACGAATCCGCCGCCGGCCGGCTCGTTCCTGATCGGTACCGACACCACCGCGACGACGGCCAACCTTCAATCGACGCTGACCTCGTCCATCAAGACGCTGAGCGACACGTCGCTGGTCGCGGCCTCGGCGGTCGCGGCGTCCAACAACTTCTTCAATCCGGTCGCGACCGTCTCGGGCGCCGCCGTCAACAACCAGAACACGCCGCCGGCGCCGATCAGCGGCGCCACCGCCCTCTCGGGTGCGGCGGGCACCAACTCGCTGTCGACGAGCTTCGCGGCCGGCGACACCATCACGGTCAACGGCACTCCGATCACCTTCGTTGCCTCGGGCGCCACCGGCAACCAGCTCAACATCACCGACAGCGTGCAGACGCTGATGGCGAAGATCGACCAGATCAGCGGCACCAAGAACCCGTCGACCATCAGCAATGGTGTGATCACGCTCCATGGCGCCGACGGCCAGAACCTTTCGATATCGAGCTCCAACACGGCCGCACTCGGCGCGCTCGGCATCGCCAACAACACGACCGCGACCCCGGCGCCGCTCAGGGTCGGGGGACCACCGTTCGACACGGCAACCAATCTGGTCGCGGGCACGCCCGACAACACCGTGTACTGGTACACCGGCGAGAACGGCCCGGGATCGGCGCGCGGCACCGCCGTCGCGCAGGTCGATCAGTCCATCACCGTGCAGTATGGCGCACGCGCCAACGAACAGGCGTTCCGCTATTTGCTGCAGAATGTCGCGGTGTACGCGGCGGTGACCACCAACGCCAGCAATCCGAATGCAAGCGCGCAGGTGACGGCGCTCGCGCAGCGCGTCAGCGCGAACCTCGCACCGCAGAACGGCCAGCAACAGATCCAGGACGTGCAGGCCGAGTTCGCCGGCGCGCAGACGGCGACCAAGGCGGCCACCGATCGTCAGACCCAGCTCAAGAGCATGGCGGAGACGATGCTCGACTCGGTCGAGGGCGTCAATCAGGACGAGGTCGCGACCAAGATCCTGGCGCTGCAGACCAGCCTGCAGGCGTCGTATCAGACCACGTCGATGCTGTATCAGACCACGCTGTTGAAATATCTGCCGGTCGGCTGATCGTTCGGCGCGCAGCTTCGGACAGCAAAAAGGCCTCCTCCCGGAGGCCTTTTTGTTCAGGGGGCTGGAGCGTTTTCAAGCGAGGTGGATGCCGGTTCGCGTGAAGAAAACGCGCCAGAACAAAAGCTCTACGCGCTCTTGCGGGTGTCGTCCTGATTGCCGTTTTGCCGGCCGCGTGCGGTTTCCAGCAGCTTCTCCTCATGCGCGATCAGCTTCTTGGTTTCCTTCAAGGCGTGATAGAGATCGCCGTTGAGGATGAGGTTGTTGACGCTTTCGATGAACGGCCAGGCGCTGGGCATCGCCGTGATGATGTCGCGCACCAGGCTGAAATAGGTCGGGTGGTGCGCCATCGGGTCCGGCGACAGATACATCAGCTGCACGGCGAGATAGATCAGCTTCGCCGGCGTGTCCGCGGTCTCCGGCGTCAGGATATCCTTCTCGCGCAGGATCGGGATGCGGTCGCCGTCGATCAAGAGGCGGGCGCGTTGATCGGTGTTGGTGATCACGCAATTGCCGACGATGATGCGCTCGTTCGGTTTGAGTTCGACCTTCAGGGCCATGACCGTTCTCCTTTGCCGGGCAGTCGCGCGATATCGGTGCAGCGGAACGAAGTTGAGTACGGCACTGCTTAGCAGCCGCCGTTGCGGCCCGGGGCCGATGCGACAGTGATCCTTTCCCATGATGGTTAACGCTTGGTGAACGGCGGGCCGCGCGAGTGGCGGCACTCCGCCGAAATCGGCAGTCGTCTCAGTAGTTTTCGCGGCGAACTTCGCCTAGTGGCGACAATTTTATTCTTCGGCATTTGTCTCAAATGCCGTGCTGGAGATTTCTTTTTCCTTCGAGGCTTGACCGGCAGGATCGGCTATCCGCCCGATCAGAAAGGATTGGCGCGGTTTTTTCCTCAGTTTCACACCAGAAAGGTATGAAAATGTCCGGTATCATTCTCTCCTCCTCCGTTCGTCAAAACCTCCTCTCCCTCCAGTCCACCGCCGATCTGCTCTCCACCACGCAGAACCGTCTTGCCACCGGCAAGAAGGTCAACACGGCGCTCGACAACCCCACCAACTTCTTCACCGCACAGTCGCTCGACAACCGCGCCAGCGACATCAACAACCTGCTCGACGGCATCGGCAACGGTGTGCAGGTGCTGCAGGCTGCCAACACCGGCATCACCTCGTTGCAGAAGCTGGTCGACACCGCCAAGTCGATTGCCAACCAGGTGCTGCAGAGCCCGACCGGCTACACCACGCGGTCAACGGTCAGCTCGGCGGCGGCGCTCGGCGGCACCGCGGCGAACCTCGTCGACGGCACCACCATCAAGAGCGGTGACACCCTGGCGATTGCGGCCTCTGCCGGCCAGCCCGCCTTCACCTTCACCTTCGGCGCCAACACGTCGCTGGCGCAGCTGAACACGTCGCTGGCGGCCAGCAACCTGACGGCGAGCCTCGACAGCTCTAACAAGCTTGTCGTCACCACGACCAATGACGCTGCGTCGACGACGATCGGTGCGGTGACCTACACCGGCACCGGCACCGCGACTTTCGGCGCCGCGACTGCTCCGGTTGCCGATCCGGCCTCGCAGTCGGCGCGCGCCGCCTTGGTGACGCAGTACAACAACACCATCGCGCAGATCACGACGACGGCGCAGGACGCCTCGTTCAACGGTATCAACCTGTTGAACGGCGACAACCTGAAGCTGACCTTCAACGAGACCGGCAAGTCCACGCTCGCCATCAGCGGCGTCACCTTCAATGCCACCGGCCTCGGCCTGAACACGCTGACCGCGGGCACCGACTTCCTCGACAACAACTCGGCGAACAAGGTGCTGACGGCGCTGGGCTCGGCGAGCTCCTCGTTGCGCAGCGAAGCCTCGACGCTGGGTTCGAACCTGTCGATCGTGCAGATCCGTCAGGACTTCTCGAAGAACCTGATCAACGTGCTGCAGACCGGCTCGTCCAACCTGACGCTGGCCGACACCAACGAGGAAGCGGCCAATAGCCAGGCGCTGTCGACCCGCCAGTCGATCGCGGTCTCCGCATTGGCGCTCGCCAACCAGAGCCAGCAGAGCGTGCTGCAGCTGCTCCGCTAAACGAGTCGACAAGCACTTCGAAAACGGCGGGGGAAACCCCGCCGTTTTTCTTTGTCTCCGGGATATTACGGTATCTTTCGATGCCCTCAGAACGGCGCATTTCGTAACGCCTGCTAACCATATTTAAAGGCGCCGGATGCATAAATATCGAGCGCTAGAATTGCGTCTCCGCGGCCCGAGAAATCCGCATCCCATCGAGGTCATTAATGTCGAATGCAGCCCAGGCCTACGCCCGTACGTCAACGACGACGGCCTCCCCACGTGAAATCGAAGCGCAGGCGCTGTTGAAGGCCGCGCGGCAGCTGCAGGAAGTCCAGGCGAACTGGAATGGCCTCGACAAGGCGCTCGATCACGCATTGCTGTTCAATCGCCGCTTGTGGTCGATCTTCCTCAGCGCGGCAGAGGGTGCCGACAATCCGCAGCCGCTCGAGGTGCGCCAGAACATCGCGAACATCAGCGTGTTCGTGATGAAGCAGACCATCGACATCCAGATGAATCCGGACCCGGCGAAGCTGAAGTCGCTGATCGACATCAACTGCAACATCGCCGCCGGCCTCTCGGGCCGCGGCTGATCGACCGGTTCACGACGGAGCCCTCGGCATGGCCGACGTGTTGAGCATCCTGTCCGCCAACTACAAGGCCGCCGGCCTGACGGTTCCGTCGAAGACGCCGTATGTGGCCGTCGATCCGAAGCTCTATGAGGGCAGCTGGAGCGGCAAGTACGCCAACAACAAGTCGTTCAACATCTCGGTGTCGAACGTCGATGGCTTCCGCGCCAAGGTCCACTATCAGAGTGACGGCACCAGCAAGTATCAGGACGTCCTGATCAAGGACGGCTCGTTCCGGGTCGGCGATACCAAGTTTTCGCTGGTGCAGCAGGGCACGGCATTGATCGCCAATGTCGTCACCGATCCGGCCACCGGATCGACCTATCTCGACAAGGCCTACGCCACACAGAAGTGAGGGGTCCGCTCGCTTGCGTTACGCGCGGCGGTCGGTTGCGCGCGCCCGCGTCGGCGCGTCCTTGCTGAGATCGAGCGCGTGGAAATAGGCGCGGCGGCGCAATACGGCTTCTTCCGGAAACTGCCTCACTACAAGGTTGGTGCGATTGTCGACCACCTGGTAGACCACGGCGCGCGCATCGCGGTCGATGATGACCTGGTCGGTGACCGACGGCGCCTGATTTGAAATCGATGCGTTGACAGCGTTGGGATCGATCGTGACGCGCACGCTCGGCTCCGGAGCGGTGACGCTCTGGCTCGCGGGCAATTCGGTCTTCACCGCCTTCTGCGCCGTATCGCTCACAGGCGTGATCATCGGCGCTGCGACCGGTGCCCCCACCGGCTTGATGTTGAAATCTGTACTCATGGCAGCCTCGTAGTGCATAGGCACTAGTTTGCTTGAGTCAAATCCCAACCCCTCACGATCCGCAACTCTACGGGGAACCTCTCAACAGGCTGTTAGGGAACACGCTGAATGGCGCGCTGCCGGGGCCGCGTCGAATTGAGCTAAATTGTCGGCGTGCGTGTCGTCAGAGCGTGCGGCTGACGGCGATCGGCGTCATGTTGCGCGGGCCCGGCGTGGCGCGTTGTCCGTTCGCGGTATAGGTGTTCGGGATGTTGCGGCGCTGCACCTCGGCATTGACACCGCGCACGATGCCTTCGGAGACCGCGTGTGCGGTCGCAAGCACCGTCAGGTTGACCTGCAGCATCGCGCGGAACGTCTCGTGATGACGCCGCAGCGTGGCGAGCAGTTCGGGTTCGGTCTGCGACAGCATCTTCTGCATCGATTTGAGATGCTCCACCGCGAGCATGTAGCGCCGCGACAGCTCCGACTTCTGCGCCTCGAGCCGCATGCCCTCGCGGATCTTGCCGGTGCGGACGAACTCGGTCTCCTGCTCGACGACGGTGAGCAGCGCGCTCATCACTTCGGTCAGCTCGTTGGCGAGACGTGCGACGTCGGGGGGCGTCGACGTCGCGGGCCGCGCCCCGGCGGCGGCTGGCCGATGCTGCTGTGGACGCTGATTCATCGCGCTGCTCCTTGAAAACCGAATTAGCTCTTGTTCGCCTGTTGCAGGATCAGCGAGCGGAATACTTCGTTGGAAATGCCGACGCCGCCGGCCTTGGCGAAGTCCTTCGAATATTCGTCGGTCAGCATCGAGCGCCATGCGCCGGTGCCGACCGTGTCGCCGTAGGGGCCTTCACCCTTCAGGCCGGTGGTCATCTGCGAGAACATCGTATTGAGGAACATCGATTCGAAGTCGGTCGCGGTCGCCTTCGCCTTGGTGATTTGCTGCGGCGAGACTTTCTTCATCGCATCCTGCAGCACCGGATCGGGGCGGCCATTGAACATCGGCATCAACGCCTTGTTCGGCATGCTGCCGGTGGTGCTGTTGATCAGGCTTCCCATCACATCACCTCGATGTCGGCTTCGATCGCGCCGGCGGCCTTGATCGCCTGCAGGATACTGATGAGATCGCGCGGCCCGATGCCGAGGCCGTTGAGGCCGTCGACGAGCTGCTGCAGCGAGACGCCGTCCTTGACCACGGCGAACTTCTTGCCGTCCTCGCTGACGCCGACGCTGGTGCGCGGTGTCACGACCGTTCGGCCGCGCGACAGCGGATTGGGCTGGCTGACCTGCGGGCTCTCGGAGATCGAGACGGTGAGATTGCCCTGCGCGACGGCGACGGTCGCGACACGCACGTCGCGTCCCATCACGATGACGCCGGAGCGTTCGTCGATCACGATCTTCGCCACCAGATCGGGATCGACCTGCAACTGCTCGATTTCGGTCAGGAAGGCCACGACGTTGCCCTTGAACTCCGGCGGGATCGCAAGCTGCACCGTGGAAGGATCGATCGGCTCGGCGGTCTTGACGCCGAGATAGTCGTTGACCGCGGCGGCGATGCGCTTGGCGGTGGTGAAGTCGGCGTTGCGCAGCGCGAGCCGCACGTTAGGCAGGCGATTGAGCGCGAACTCGATCTCGCGCTCGATGATGGCGCCGTTGGCGATCCGGCCGACGGTCGGCACGCCGCGCACGACGCTGGCGGCGGCGCCTTCGGCCGCGAAGCCGGCGACCGCGACCGAGCCCTGTGCCACCGCATAGACATTGCCGTCGGCGCCGAGCAGGGGGGTGACGAGCAGGGTGCCGCCCTGCAGGTTCTTGGCGTCGCCGAGCGCGGAGACGGTGACGTCCATGCGGGTGCCCTGGGTGCCGAAGGCCGGCAGATTGCCGGTGACCATCACGGCGGCGACGTTGCCGGTGCGGATGGTGGCGCCGCGGATGTTGACGCCCATGCGCTCGAGCATTGCCTGCAGCGACTGCTTGGTGAAGGGGATGTTGTTCAGCGTGTCGCCGGTGCCGTTGAGGCCGACGACGAGGCCGTAGCCGATCAACTGGTTCTGGCGCACGCCCTCGATGTTGGCGAGGTCCTTGATCCGCGACGTCGCGGCCGCCGGCATGACGGAGACCGCCAGCGCCAGCAGCGCGGCGCAGGCCAACCCGAATATGCTTACGATGCGGATGCCGGGCATCCAGTGCTCCCCTCGAACTTCAACGCGCGGACCGCGCGACACTCCCATGACGGCGATCCGCCATTAACCATGCGAGCCGCGTGCCACTTCGTTTCGTTGAGGCAATGTATTGATATATTTATCGAAATTTCCGGACCGCCATTCGGCTCCGGTTCGCCGGGGAGCGCGAAACTGCCGTGCGGCGGCAGAAATTGCCGGGTCGTTTACGCACCGTTAACCATAAAACGGCGATGCTCGCGGCATTCAGGCCTGCGGGATCATGACGATGCGCATCTACGGACCGAATGGCACCACGCTTGGCACGTCGACCAGCTCGACGCGGCGCACCTCGTCGGGCGGCTTCTCGCTGCCGGATGCGACGACTGCGCAGGAGGAGGTCCGCTCCACCGCCGCGCCGAAGGCCGCCACGAGTCTCGATGCGCTGCTCGCGCTGCAGGGCGTCGAAGACCCGACCGAACGCCGCAAGCGCTCGGTGGCGCGCGGCAAGGGCGCGCTCGACGTGCTCGACGCGCTCAAGCTCGGACTGCTGTCCGGCAATTTCGATTCCTCGACCGTGAACCGGCTGCGTGATGCCGCGGCGAGCCTGAAGGAATCCTCCGGTGACCCCGGCCTCGATGCCGTGCTGGGCGAGATCGAGCTGCGCGTCGAAGTCGAGCTCGCCAAGGCCGGGCAGTATTAGGCCCCTCCCGATCACCTGACCTGTTTCATGCCGCCACTGCCTCAGGCCGGCAGTGCCTCAGGCCGCCACTGCTCAGGCCGCCAGTGCCTTGCGCTGCGCGTCGTAGCGGCGTTGTGCGGCCAGCACTTCCTTCAGATTCTGCTCGGCCCAATCGCGCAGCGGATCGACCGCCTCGGCGAGCGTCGATCCGAGCGGCGTGATCGAATACTCCACGGTGACCGGAACGGTTGCGATCGCACGGCGGCGCAACAGCCCGTCGCGCTCCAGGCTCTTCAACACCTGGGACAGCATCTTCTGCGAGATGCCTTCGATGGCGCGGCGAAGCTGGTTGAAGCGCATCGGCTCGCTGCGAAGCAGCAGCAGGATCAGCACCGCCCATTTGTCGCCGACCCGGTCGAGGATCTGGCGCGTCGGGCAATTGGCGGCATAGGCGTCCGGTTTCAGGCTGGCGGCTTTCATCGGGTTACTCCGGCGTAATCAGGTGAGACAAGAGTGCCTTCTTCACACCTACATTCATTTCGCTATCTAGTCACCATTGGAAACTATCAATCGGAGACTTTGATGAAGATCGCCATCGCCGGCGCGTCCGGCCAGGCCGGCTCGCGCCTCACCGCGGAACTCGCCCGTCGCGGCCATGCCGTCACCGCCATCGCCCGCAACCCGGAGAAGATCGCAGCCCTGCCGAACGTTACTGCCGTGAAGGGGGATGTGAACGACCAGGCCGCCCTGACCGCGCTGTGGGCCGGCCACGATGCCGCGATCAGTTCCGTCCATTTCACCGTCAGCGACCCGGTCAAGCTGATCGGGGCCGCCAAGGCGTCCGGGGTCGGCCGTTATCTCGTGGTCGGCGGCGCCGGCAGCCTCGAGGTCGCCCCGGGCGTCCGCCTGGTGACCACGCCGAACTTCCCGGCCCAGTACAAGGCCGAGGCCTCCAAGGGGGCCGAATTCCTCGACCTGCTGCGCCAGGAAAAGGACCTGAACTGGACCTTTTTGTCGCCCTCGGCGCTGTTCGTGGCGGGCGAGCGGACCGGCAAGTTCCGGCTCGGGACCGACCAGCTTCTGACCGCCGAGGACGGGAAGAGCTCGATCTCGTTCGAGGACTTCGCAGTTGCACTCGCCGACGAAATCGAGCGCCAGGCCCATATCCGCCAGCGTTTCACGGTCGGCTACTGAGGGGTGAGGAGAGGGGCAAGGGCTGGCTCCAGGTAGGGCGGATAAGTTTGCCTGTGCAAGGCCTTGGGGGCAGCCCGCCTTTCGCGGTGGCAGATATTGTCTGTCACATGACGTGGCTATATAAGGCGCCGCGCGGAGGGGTTTTGTTCCCTCCGCCAGACAGGGACATGGCTGCCTTTGGAAAAGCTGAAGAACTACCGGCCGACTGAAAAAGAGCCTTTCATGAATGAGCGGCAGCGTGATTATTTCCGCGCCAAGCTGCTGGCCTGGAAGGATGAGATCCTCCGCGAATCGAAGGTCACGCTGCAGACGTTGCAGGAAGAGAACGTCAATCACCCCGACCTCGCGGACCGAGCTTCCTCGGAAACCGACCGCGCGATCGAACTTCGTGCCCGCGATCGTCAGCGCAAGCTGATCTCCAAGATCGACGCGGCGCTCCAGCGCATCGAAGACAACACCTACGGCTATTGCGAAGAGACCGGTGACCCGATCTCGCTGAAGCGGCTCGAAGCCCGCCCGATCGCGACGCTGTCGGTGGAGGCGCAGGAACGCCACGAGAAGCGCGAGAAGGTCTATCGCGACGAATAGTGGCGGCGGACCGCTACAGATTGCTTCCGGCGCGCACCGGTTGTAGGTTCGCGCCGCCATGTTGACACGTACTCTCAACGTCGCATCGGTCTTCTTCCTGGGCTGATGGCGCCACCGCGGAGCGCCGGGCTCGTGATCGCTTGAGCGACAATCGTCTCCCATCGAGACGATATTCAGGCCAGTCGGGCTCCGAGCGTCGTTCCGCTTGCCTCCGCGTGACGGCGAGGGCCGTGGAGCTTCGACCACGCCAGTAATTCGCGGAAGGCCGGCGCGAGGCCCCAGGCTGAATCCGTCAGCTCGTATTCGACCTGCAACGGCTTCTCGGCGAGCACCTTGCGCGACACCAGCCCGTCGTGCTCGAGCTCGCGCAATTGCGCGGTCAGCATGTGCTGGGTGATCGGCACCAGCGCGCGGCGCAGCGCGCCGAACCGCACGCCGCCGTTCATCAGCGTGAACAGGATCTCGAGCTTCCATTTGCCGCCGAGCGCGTGGATCGCGTGCTTGAACTCGATCAGCAGATTAGGGTCGGTCGGGCAGCTCTCGCATTCACCGCCGTCACACAGTTCGCTGGTATTGTTTTCCATACCGGTCTCGAATTTCATTCTACTTGTCCAACGTCAGATAGTGACCAGATGCGGCCTGCGCAGGGTGGGCGGTGCGATGTGTGCCCGATCTGACGAACCATGAAGAGGCTAGGGACATGAGCACGGTTTTGGTCACGGGCGGATCCGGTTTCATCGGCGTGCATACAATTCTGCAGCTGCTTGCCGACGGGCATACGGTGCGAACCACGCTGCGCAATCGGGATCGCAGCAAGGACGTGATCGCGATGCTGCGCGAGGGTGGCGCGCTTGCGGCCGACCAGGTCGGCTTCGTCACCGCCGACCTGCTGCGCGATGCCGGCTGGCGCGAGGCGGCCGCGGGCTGTGACTACGTGCTGCATGTCGCATCACCGCTCGGCGCGCATGTGCCGGAGGACGAGAACGAGCTGATCGTTCCGGCGCGCGAAGGCACGCTGCGGGTGTTGCGCGCGGCGCGCGACGCCGGGGTCAAGCGCGTCGTCGTGACCTCGTCGTTTGCGGCGATCGGCTATGGCCATCCGCCGCAAGCCAACCCGTTCGATGAGACCACCTGGTCCAATCTCGACGGCCTCGATGTGCAGGCCTATCCGAAATCCAAGACCTTGGCCGAACGCGCTGCCTGGGATTTCGTCGCGCGCGAAGGCAATGGCCTCGAGCTTGCCGTGGTCAATCCGACCGCGGTGTTCGGTCCGGCGCTCGGGCCTGATTTCTCGGAGTCGATCGGCATCATCAAGGCGTTGCTCGACGGCGCCATGCCGGCGGTGCCTCGGATCCATTTCGGCCTCGTCGACGTGCGCGACGTCGCCGACCTGCATCTGCGCGCCATGACCTCGCCCAAGGCCAAGGGGGAGCGGTTCCTCGCGGTCGCCGGCGAGACCATGTCGGTCCTGCAGATGGCCCAGCTGCTGCGCAGGAAACTCGGCAGCAAGGCGCGGCGTGTGCCCCGGTTCCAGGCGCCGGACTGGATGATCCGGCTCGCCGCGCGGCGCAACCCATTGGCCCGCGCCACCCTGCCGCTGCTCGGCAAGGTGCGCCGCTCGACCAGCGCCAAGGCGCAGAACCTGCTCGGCTGGCGCCCGCGCGGCAATGAGGAGATGATCGTCGCGACCGCCGAGAGCCTGATCAGGCTCGGCCTGGTCAAAGCCTGACGGCCTCTCCCGTCCGGCGTGCTTGCCAGACGCGTCGGCGAGTGCTGAATTGCCGTGAGCAGACGGCGGCGCCACCGCGCCGCCGAGAACATCAGGGAGGCTGCGCAGATGGATCGGGTCCTCGCGGCCGCAAAGGCGATCGCCAGCGCGCGCCGCAGCCGCGCGCCGCTCAAGGCGCTCGCCAAAGACGTCGTGCCGCTTGACGAGGCCGAAGGCTATCGCGTGCAGTATGCGCTGCACGATTTGCTGCAGCCACAGGTCGGCAGCCTTGTCGGCTACAAGATCGGCTGCACCAGCGCGGTGATGCAGGAGTACATCAACATCCCGCACCCCTGCGGCGGAGGCGTGTTCGAGAAGGTCGTGCATGACAGCGGCGTGCAGCTGCCGGCGGCCGACTTCGTCCATGTCGGCGTCGAATGCGAGATCGCGGTGCGGCTGGCACGCAGTCTTGCTCCCAGCGAAGCGCCGTTCACCGCCGAATGGGTCGCGGAGGCGATCGAGGCCTACCATCCGGCGATCGAGATCGTCGACGACCGCTACGTCAAATGGGAGACGCTCGGCGCTCCGACGCTGATCGCCGACGACTTCTTCGCCGCCGGCTGCGTGCTCGGCGAGGCCGTGCCGCGCATCACCGTGCCCGATCTGCGCAAGGTCACCGGACGCGCGCTCGTCAACGGCAAGGAGGAGGGGTGCGGCACCGGCGCCGACGTGCTCGGCCATCCTCACAACGCGCTCGCCTGGCTTGCCAATCATCTCGCCGCCGAAGGCCGCGGCCTGCATGCCGGCCAGATCGTGCTGACCGGCAGCCTGGTCAAGACGATATGGCTGAAGGCGGGCGACACGGTCGTGATGGAGCTCGATGGGCTCGGCAAGGTGGAAGCGACCTTCACCTGACTTTCACATCGCCGGCCGTTTGCCATCCGCGACAAGTTCGACCTTGCCGTCGGTCAGCCGATAGACCGCGCCGACGATCCTGAGCTTGCCCTGATCGACCGCGGCGCTGAGGATCGGCGTCGCCGTCTTGAGCTTCGCGACGTTGTCGATGACGTTTTGCCTGATAGCGTTGGCGAGCCGGTCGCCCGGCTTGCCCTCGGTCGCCTTCACCGCTGGCGCGATCGCGGTGACCAGCGAGGGCAGATGGCCGGGCAGGGTGGTGTTGTCCTTCAGCGACTTGATCGCAGCGTCGACCGCCCCGCACCTGTCGTGGCCGAGCACCATGAACAGCGGCACGCCGAGCACCGACGAGGCATATTCGAGGCTTGCGATCATCTCGTCGCTGGCGAAATTGCCGGCGACGCGGCAGACGAACAGATCGCCGCGCGCGGTATCGAAGGCGTATTCCGGTCCGATGCGGGAGTCCGCACAGCTCAGGATGCCGGCGAACGGGTTCTGTCCGCCGGCCAGCGCCTCGCGCTCGTGCTTGAAATCATGCCGCCGCGAGACGCCTTCGACGTAGCGGAGATTGCCCTTCACCAGCCGGTCGAGCGCCGCGTCCGGCGGCAGCACGTTCTGCGGCTTCGGCGGCTTTTTTTTCTCCTTGGCCGTCACAGCCGGCGCAAGCGCAAGGCTGGCCGCGGTGCACGCCGCGCCAGCGAGGAAGACGCGCCGGGAGGTTCGGCTGGGAGCCGCGATTTCGCAGAGCTGGCACATCAAGGTTCTCCGTGAACAAGGACCGCATCCGCGCGATATGTGTAGGTCATGCGCAATGCCTTCGCAATTATTGCACTCGTGCGCTCGCGTCGGCTGTATCCAAGACTGTCGTCCCGGCGAAGGCCGGGACCCATACGCCGCAGCAATTGTAGTGAACGGGACTCGTCGTTCCAGCGACGCTCAACAATATCCTCTTGTGGTTATGGATCCCGGCCTTCGCCGGGACGACCGTGAGTGTGTGGGACGGTCTGTGAGTCGAACATCCGCGTTCTCGCGACACTTATTGCGCGAGTCTTGCATCTCGTTTCTCCGCTCTGAAAACAGAGGGCGCAGGGAAAGCCGGGTGCCGGTCGCACCCATGAGGCCCGTGGCAAAGCAGAGACTTGAATATAACCAGATAGCTATGAGTAAGTCGGCGGGTTGATTTGCGTCAACCCAGCCCAAATGAGGCAGTCCGGCTGTCGATAGGCCTTCCTCAGCTTCCCGCTTGACCAATCCATAGCCCATCAGTTATACGTTAATCAATCCATAGCCAACGGGTTATTGATCGCAAAATGCCGGACGCTCACGACGTGCTGTTTCGAACCCTCGCAGACCCGACCCGCCGGGCGATCTTCGAGCGCCTGTGCCGCGAGGGTGAGCAGACCGTCGGTGCGCTGACGGCGCGGGCAAAGATCTCGCAGCCGGCGGTGTCGAAACATCTCGGCGTGCTGAAGCAGGCCGGGCTGGTGCGCGATCGCCATGAAGGAAGGCAGACGCATTACAGCGCGCAACTCGGCGCGCTGGCGCCGCTGATCGACTGGACCAGCCAGATGGCGGGCTTCTGGCAGAACCGGTTCGACCACCTCGAAGATCTTCTCAAAAGGATGGACCAATGAACAAGACCACCCGTGAGACGCGCTCCGCAATCGTAGAGCGCGAATTTCCCCATCCGCCGGAAAAGCTCTGGCGCGCGCTGACGCAACCGCATCTGATGGAGGAGTGGCTGATGAAGAACGACTTCAAGCCCGAGGTCGGGCACAGCTTCAATCTGCGCGGCGAGTGGGGCGGCGTGCTGGACTGCAAGGTGCTCACCGTGGAGCCGCACAAGACGCTGTCCTACACCTGGAATTTCGCGCATGCGGATGCCGCCTACAATCTCGAGAGCGTGGTGGTCTTCACGCTGACGCCGACGGCGAAGGGCACCCATCTGCGCGTCGAGCAGTCCGGCTTCCAGCCGCATCAGAAGCAGGCTTATGGCGGCGCCCATGCCGGGTGGAAGCAGTTCCTTGAGAATCTCGATCAGCTGCTGGTGCGCGAGGACTGATCGTCTCTCCTTCTCTCTCGCGTCATTGCGAGCGAAGCGAAGCAATCCATCGTGCCGCATTGGATAGATGGATTGCTTCGTCGCTTTCAGCGCAAAATTGCTTCCAATTTTGTCGCGAGCTCCTCGCAATGACGATCTATTCAACACCTATCCAACAGGAGGTCACATGAACTGGAATAACTGGATCAGGCAATTTCACCGCTGGCTCTCGATCGCTTTTACGGTTGCCGTCATCATCAACATCGTCGCGATGGTTCTGCAGCAGCAAGCCGTCTGGATCGGCCTGCTGGCGCTGTTCCCGCTGATCTTCATGCTGCTGAGCGGCCTGTATCTGTTCGCGTTACCCTATCTGGCGCCGCGGCGGATACAGGGGGGATCGACCTCCGCCTCACAAGTGTGATTGCATGAGACAGGCAGGGACCACGAGGCAGCAATGACGGCATCGGAACGTATCGACCAGATGATCGAGGATCTCACCGACTGGCGCGGCAAGACGCTGGCCAGCCTGCGCAAGAGCATCCTCGCCGCCGACTCCGGGATCATCGAGGAATGGAAGTGGATGGGCAGCCCGGTGTGGTCGCGCGACGGCATCATCGCGGTCGGCAACGCCCACAAGGGCAAGGTGAAGCTGACCTTCATGTATGGCGCGCAACTTCCGGACCCCGACAAGCTGTTCAACACCGGCTTCGAAGGCAATGTGCGACGCGCGATCGATCTGTTCGAGGGCGACAAGATCAACGACCGCGCGCTGAAGGCCCTGATTCGTGCTGCGATCGAGCTCAACCAGGCCAAATCCAGCAAAACTGCGAAGAAGCCGGCGAAGAAGGCGGCCGCGGGCGCTCGCGCAACCGCGAAGAAGAAGGCATGAGCTGCGCCGGCATCCGGCCTGCTGACCCGATCGAACCGCGATGATCGAGACCAGGCTCGCCACATCGTCGGATGCGGAAGCGATCTCCGCGCTGCTGACGGCCAACGCCGGCGACCGCGGCGGCATGCTGCTGGGGCAATGGCCGCGCGAGGCGATTGAGACGCGCATTGCACGTGGGCAATCGATCGTCATCGCGACCGGCGATGAGGGCAGGCTGCTCGGCGCGCTCCTGACGTCGGAGAAAGGGTTTGGCGAGGCCCCGCCGGTGCAGGCCATGCTGAAGGCCTGGCCGGGCGGCCCCGATGCGTATGTGTATGGCCCCGTGTGCGTCGCCCCGAACGCGCGCGGCCTCGGCGTCCTCGACGCGCTCTACGCCATGCTTCAAGCAACGTTTCCCGGCCGCGAAGCGATCCTGTTCATCAGGGAAGACAATCCGCGCTCACTCAACGCGCATCTGCGGCTCGGTATGCGCGAGGTCGCGCGATACGACTTCGATGGCAAGGTTTTCGTGGTCCTGAGTAACAGGCCCGACCCCAAATAGCCCGGACCACGACGGGAACCGGAGTTCTGCGCACGGGAACTCCAGTCGCCAGAAATATCAGGAAACCAATCATTCACCATTGGATACAAATGACCGGCGACCTGCCGCAGGTTGTATCGGCGTACCAACGCAATTGATCGTGTGGCTGCTAAACCTGTGGCTGTGGAATGAGCGGGTCTCGTGTCGAGGCGCCCGCTGGAATGGCAGTCGCAATGCTCAGTCAGTTGGTCGGTCCGTCACGGATCGCGTCGTCGGCCGACACCGATGTCGCACAGCAGGCCCCCCCGAGATCGGTAGCTACGACAGATCAGCTTCGAGGCCTGCAGCCTCGCAGCGCCATGGATCAGTCTGGCTGGCCGGCAAGACGACAGCCGGCCAAGGTTCGATCGAACGGAACCGATGCCGCGCAGATTGCGGCCACTCTGCAGCTGTTGCGGCTGAACTGGATCTTCATCGCGATCATCCTTGCGGCCTTCATAAGCGCAGTTCTTCTGACGGACTTTCGGGTGCGGATCAGCAGCTATCTCATCCTGCTCGGGATCGCCGGTCTCTACGGGTCGTTCGGGTATCTCAACATCAGGTCAGCGTCCAGGAACCCTCGGATCTTCTCGATCCTGTTCGTCCTTCCGCAGATCATCCTGACAGTCGCTCTCATCACTTCGCTCGGGTACATCGCGGCATCCGCAAGGTTTCCGATGCAGGATGCGACGCTACTCGCCTTCGACCGGTCCCTGGGCCTGGATTTTCGTGCCTGTCTGGATCTTGTTAATAGTCGGCCATGGCTGATCATGGTGCTCGTAAATTGCTACGGCTCCATCTGGGCTCAACTCTGTGCGCTGCTGATTTTGCTGAGCCTGGCCGGTCAGTCGCGACGTGCTGCCGAGCTGGTGCTCGCCGTCGGCATGAGTCTGGCCGCGACAGCCGTCATTTCTACGCTCGTTCCGGCTATCGGTGTGTACGGCGCCATTGGGCTGGCGCCCGAGGATTATTCGAACATCGAACCGACGGTCTACTATCATACATTGAAGCAGCTTCCGCTGGTCCGCGACGGCACGACGAGACTGCTCGATGCGTTCGAACTGGGACCGGTCATGACGTTTCCAAGCTTTCATGCGATCAGTGCGGGGTTGTATGCGTGGGCGTTCTGGCCCTTCCGTTGGCTCAGAGGTATCGGCTTGATTTGGAACGCTCTGATGCTGGCGGCGACGCCGATCTGGGGCGGTCACTACTTCGCCGATGTCATCGCCGGGCTGGTGGTGGCGGTGGCATCGATATATGCGGTGAACCGCATTGGTACCTATCTCACACGATCCGAATATCCGCGTCAGGGAGCGCGCCACAGCAGCTTTCGCCCGCCGCAACATGAATGGTGTGCCGTCCGGCGCGCCAGCGATTTCAAAGAGATCGCGATGATGCGGCCCGCGCCAGACGGGCCGCAGGAAAGTTCTGCCGGGTGAACCTTGCCGGGGAAGCGGCCGTCACGCCTTGGTGTGTACGATCACTGGGCACGCCACCCGGTTGCGGCCCTATGCCTTCGTATGCACGATCACTGGACCCGCCACCGCGGTGGCCGGTCCGATCAGCAATGGGCCGAGATTGTCATCGATCCAGGCTAATGCGCGGCGGTTGGCTTCCTCGGCGCCGGCATGGTTGTTGAAGACGCTGATCGCGGTGACCGTGTCGTCGCCAGCATAGACCACGTAATAGGCCATGAAGCCTTCGACGTCGCTGATGATCGGAATTGCGCCTTCCTTGATCCGGCGCGCGAGTTCTTCGGCGCTACCAGTCTTCGCCTTGGCGTGACGGATGGCGGCATACATGCGTTCCTCCTTCCGGCTGCATCGATCGGGCTGCGCTTCGCGCATGCGCGATGGTACGCCTGAAGGGGCGGAGATGCCATCGGGATTGCGGACCGATCAGCTGAAACGCCTGGTCACGACCGTCGTGCGGCGGTCGGGGAGCTTCGGCAGCCGCGTCACATCCGCGTGCGTTGCCGTGGTCTTTGGGCCGGGGGCGGGCGCCTGCTCCGGTTGCTGCAGAAACAGCGTGGCCTCGAACAGCACGCCGGGGGCCTGCTTGGCGGTTCCCATGCACACCGCGCGATTGCCGCTGAACGTCCCGGTCAGCTGCGCCTCGACCTCGTCGCATCCGAACACCGTGGTGAACGGGCCGTCGGCATATCTGCGCGTCGTCAGGACCGCGGTGAAGCGGTCCTCATCAAGCTGATAGGAGCCGCCATAGGTGAACATGGCGTCGCCGCCTGTGATCCTGCCGTTTGCGAGCTGGACTATTCCGGTGCCTTCGCCGCGCGGCGTGCGAAACCACGCCGCATATCGACCGTCTCTTTGCATGACCGTCACGAACTGCAAACCCTGCGTTGTCGTCTAGCTACGTTGCAAGCGGCGGGACGGCTACTTAACCTTCTCCCGACGGTTAACGAACCGAGAAGGCGAGCGCGCGACTTGCACGAAGTGGTATCGGACTGATGCGCGACGATCGCGCGAGAGCCCTTTTCCGTTCCGATGGAATCGGAACGGGCTCTCGATTCCTGTCTTGAGGCGTTTTCTTCACGCGAACCGGTGTCCACTTCGCTCGAAAACGCTCCAGTGTCCCGAATCCGAAGTTCGTATCATTCGCCGCACCTTCGGAGCGAACTTCGGACTCGATAAGGACACTCGCAAACTTATGATTCTAGTGTGCTTTATGAATGCGAAGTTCGTGAAAGCGGCTGCCGCGAAATCGCACGAACTTCGCATTCAGCACACGAGTGCATTCGACCGGTCACAAGAATGCCACGGCCCCCGCCAGGGGAGCTAGCGAGGGCCGTGTTGGTACACCGCGCCGCGCCTAGGTTCGCGACGAGATGTGGGAGCTCGTAAAAGACTTACTCAGACATGTCGCTAGAAGGGCAAGAGCACGTCGAGAACCTGCTGGCCGTAGCGCGGCTGTTGAACGTCGGTGATCTGGCCGCGGCCGCCATAGGCGATGCGGGCCTGGGCGATCTTCGAGGAGTCGATGGTGTTGTCGCTCTGGATATCCTCCGGACGCACGATGCCGGCCACGATCAGCTCGCGGATCTCGTAGTTGACGCGGATCTCCTGCTTGCCTTCGACGACAAGGTTTCCGTTCGGGAGAATCTGGGTGACGACGGCGGCGACGCTGGTCTGCAGCGCTTCCTGGCGATTGACCGAGCCCTTGCCGTCGCTCGATGCCGTCGAGTCGGCGGTCAGGATCTTGCCGGGCAGGATCTTGTTCGCCTGCGTGATGGTCTGCGATCCCAGGAAGTTGGTCACCCCGGAATCTTCGGAATTGGTGCGGCTGCGCTGGGTTTCGTTGGCGATCGCGGCCTTGTCGGTGAAGTTCACCGTGACCGTCAGGATGTCGCCGACGCGCGCGGCGCGCTGGTCCTTGAAGAAAGCGCGCGAGCCGCTGCGCCACAGCGAGTTGGGGCTGTAGGAGGCGACCTCGGGCTTCGGCATCGGCATCTGCACCGGCTTGTAGCCGGGCTGCGTCGTCGGGTTCTCGATCTCCGTCAGCTTCGGCTTTTCACCGATCTGGGAGAGACGGTCGATCGACGAGCAACCGCTGGCGATCGTTCCGAGTGCGAGCAGCGCACCGGTCAGGATGAGGCGGTTGATGCGGTACTGGGACATGAACTTTACTCGGCGTTTGGTGCGACTGAACTCAGCTTGACGGGAGCGGAATTTGAAGAGGCGGCGTCGGCGGCCGGCGCTGCGTGCGGGGACGCGACGGAGATCGAAACCTCACCGCGGCCGGTGACGACGCCGGTGACGGCGCGCTTGGACTGCAAATTCATGACGTTGACGACGTCGCCCTCGGCGCCGCCGTCCATCGCCTTGCCGCGGATCGTGAGGTAGAGACCGGAGGTGCGGTAGACCAGCGTGACGTTCTGGTCGCGGGTGACGAGATCGGGTTTTGCCATGTCGGCTGTGCGCAGCGCCTGGCCGGCGCGGATCTGACGGCGCATCTGCATGCCGACGGCGCCGTCGCGCACCGCCGCGTCGTTGCCGATTTCGGCTTTCGGACGGCGCTCGACCACCACGTCGGAGGCTTTCAGCACGTCGCCGCGTTCGACATTGCGCGTCAGCACGGCGGCATCGATGGTCTCGATCGCGGTCCCGGTGAGGCGCAGCTTGTACGGAGCCGTACCGGCTTCGTTGCTGACCTCGAAGGTGACGTCGAAACGCGTCGAGCGCGGGTCGTAACGCACCGCGACGGGCTGCATCGCGCCGGTGTTGGTCGCCTCGAGGCGGAGGTCGCCGGGATCGCGGTCGAAGGTCAGCGCGATGTTGCCGGCCCTGCCGAGCCCGTGGCGGCCCTCCAGCGCGCGCGACAGCTGCTGCTCGATCTCCCTGCTGTCGATGGTGCGCGCGAGCCGCGTGACGGTGATCTCCTTCAATTCGCGGGTGTCGACGCCGATCACCTGGTGGCTGCGCAGCACGTTCAGCACCTGCGCGACCGGCAGCGTGCCCGTGGTGCCGAGATCGGGCGCGCGGTAGATCGCAATGCTGCCGGCGCTGCCGGCGTTGTCGACGAGGTCGCCGACCCGCACGATGTCGTCCGCGACCGTGACGCTGGCGCGCAGCGTCGGCACCGCGATGGTCTCGCCGCGGACTTGCGCGGCGGCTGGTAGCGCGGTCACCGCGAGGAGTGCGGCTGCGATCAGGAATGAGCGGGCGATCATCGACATCATCCTCAGCGGAACAGGTTGGAGGTCGATTGCATCATCTGGTCGGCCGCGGAGACCACCTTCGAGTTCATCTCATAGGCGCGCTGCGCGGCGATCAGGTCGGAGATTTCCGAAACCACCTCGACGTTGGCCTGTTCGAGGTTGCTCTGCTGCATGTCGCCATAGCCGTCGGTGTTGGCGATGCCGTCCTGCGGCTGGCCGGAGGCCGGCGTTTCCTGGAACAGATTGTCGCCGATCGGCATCAGGCCGGCCTTGTTGATGAAGCGGGTCAGGCCGATCTGGCCGATCGTGGTCGACGCGGTCTGGCCCGGCAGCGTCACCGAGACCTGGCCCTGCGCATTGATGGTGAGGCCGGAGGCGTTCTGCGGGATCGTGATCGTCGGCTGCACCAAATTGCCCTGCGCGTTGACGATGCGGCCCTGATTGTCCATCTGGAACGAGCCGTCGCGGGTGTAGGTGAAGGTGCCGTCCGGCATCAGGATCTTGAAGAAGCCTTCGCCGCGGATCGCGATGTCGAGATCGTTGCCGGTCGGCGACAGCGTGCCCTGGGTCATCATCCGCGGCGTGCCGACGGTCTTGACGCCGCCGCCGAGGTCGATGCCCATCGGCATGATGGTGTTCTGGTCGGAGGCCTGCGCACCGACCCTGCGCACATGGTCGTAGATCAGGTCCTGGAACGCGGCGCGCTGCTTCTTGTAGCCGGTGGTACGCAGGTTCGCGATGTTGTTGGAGATCACCTGAACGCTGAGTTCCTGTGCCGCCATTCCGGTCGCCGCGGTATAAAGTGCGCGCATTGGTCAATCCCCCGGATCAGTTCGGCACGTCGGCGAGCTTCTCGATCGCCGATTTGTGCAGGTCGCTCTGCTGCTGCAGCAGCGAGGCGATTTGGGTGTAGGTCCGCGTGATCTCGATCATGCGGCTCATCTCGACGACGGAATTGACGTTCGACTTCTCGATGAAGCCCTGGCGGATCTGCGCCTTGGTGTCCGGCAACGGCGTCGCGCCTTCGCCCGGCACATAGAGGTTGGAGCCATCCTTCAGCAGGCGCTGGGCCTGCGCGAACGAGACCAGCCGCAGCTTGCCGCGGATCGAGTCGAGCCGGGACGTGCCCTCGAGCACGCTGACGTTGCCGTCGGGGGCGATGTTGACGTCGTGATCGGTCTGCTGGAACGTGATCGGGCCGGCGGTGCCGAGCACCTGGTAGCCCGAAGCGGTGACGAGCTGGCCGCGATTGTTGATCGCCAGGTTGCCGTCGCGGGTGTAGCGCTCGCCGCCCGGGGTCTGCACCACCAGGAACGCGTTGCCGTCGATCGCGACATCGAGCGGGTTCTTGGTCTCTTCGGTCGGGCCCTGCGAGAAGTCGTGGAAGGTCGCGCGGTCCTGCACGAAGGAGACGCGGCGGTCGGAGGACGCGAAATTGTCCTCATGCGCGTTCGAGGACAGATATTCCTGGAACAGCGACCGGTCGGCCTTGTAGCCGTTGGTGTTCATGTTCGCGATGTTGTTGGAAACGACATCCAACTGCCGTTCCAGCACCATCTGCTTCGATAGTCCGACCAGAAGCGTATTCTGCATCGGTGGTTCTCCCCTGTGAGGTGATCCGATGCGAAAGGTTCTCCCAAACCTTCACGCCGGACCGTCGGTAACCATTGGGTTCTCCCAAACCCGCCAGTTACGTCGTCCTCTCAGCGAAACCTGTGCCAACTTGAAATAATCAGATATTTGAATGGTTTAGGTGTTTTGCAGGGCGCCGTGCCGGGCGGCAGAAAGGTCTTGTTGACCATGTTTGCCCGGCAGTTTTTTCCTAGTGGATGGTAAATCCTAATCTTCCGTTAACCATTATGACCCCAGTGTTGCCGGCATTGGGGCGCGTGTGCGCCGGCGGCCTTTGTATCGCGTCTTCAAGCCAAAGCTGGGGCAAATCGCGTTCGCATCCTTCAGGTTGAAGCGAGCGGACGATGGCGGACGAGGAAAAGACGGAAGGCGGCGAGGGCGCGGCCGCTCCGAAGAAGGGCAAGCTCAAGCTGATCATTGCCGTCGTCGGCTTCCTCGTCGTGCTCGGCGCGGGCGCGGGCGGATGGTTCTTCTTCATGCGCGGTCATGGTGAGGAGCAGCACGCCGAAGCGCCGCCGCCGAAGCCGCCGAGCTTCGTCGACGTGCCCGATATGCTGGTCAACCTGGTCGGCGCGCCCGGCGAGCGCGTGCAATATCTCAAGCTGAAGCTCGTGCTCGAGATCAAGGAAGAGAAGCAGGTCGAGGCGATCAAGCCGGCGCTGCCGCGCGTCACCGACCTGTTCCAGACCTACATGCGCGAGCTGCGCCCGAGCGATCTCAACGGCTCGGCCGGCCTGTTCCGTCTCAAGGAAGAGCTGACCAAGCGCGTCAACCTCGCGCTGGCGCCCAACCAGGTGAACGCGGTGCTCTTCAAGGAAGTCGTGATCCAGTGACGGGGCGGATGTAAAGCCATGGCCGGCAACGACCAGATGGACCAGGACGCCATTGCGGCCCAATGGGAAGCCTCGCTCGATTCCGAGGATCCCGCGGCGGCCGCGGCGGAAGCTGCCAAGAACGAGCTCACCGAGAACATGGCGCTGCAATGGGCCGCCATGGTCGAGGACGGCAGCCGCGACTTCGGCGGCAAGAACACCAATGGCGAGCGCGTGCTGTCGCAGGAGGAGATCGACAATCTCCTGGGCTTCACGGTCGGCGACGTCAGCCTCGACGATCATTCCGGCATTCGCGCCATCATCGATTCCGCGATGGTGTCCTACGAGCGTCTGCCGATGCTCGAAATCGTGTTCGACCGCCTGGTGCGGTTGATGACGACCAGCTTGCGCAATTTCACCTCCGACAACGTCGAAGTCTCGCTCGACCGCATCACCTCGGTGCGCTTCGGCGACTACATGAACTCGATCCCGCTGCCGGCGGTGCTCTCGGTGTTCAAGGCGGAGGAGTGGGAGAATTTCGGCCTCGCCATGGTCGACTCCAACCTGATCTATTCGATGATCGACGTGCTGCTCGGCGGTCGCCGCGGCCAGACCCAGCTCAAGATCGAGGGCCGGCCCTACACCACGATCGAGACCAACCTCGTGAAGCGGCTGGTCGAGGTGGTGCTGTCGGATGCCGAGCAGGCGTTCCGGCCGCTGTCGCCGGTAACCTTCACGATCGACCGGCTCGAGACCAATCCGCGCTTTGCCGCGATCAGCCGGCCGGCCAACGCCGCGATCCTGGTGCGCCTGCGCATCGACATGGAAGACCGCGGCGGCAATGTCGAATTGCTGCTGCCCTACGCCACCATCGAACCGATCCGCAACGTGCTGTTGCAGATGTTCATGGGCGAAAAGTTCGGCCGCGATCCGATCTGGGAGGGCCATTTCGCCACCGAGGTGGCGCAGGCCGAGATTGCGGTCGATGCGGTGCTGTACGAGGCCGATATCCCGCTCAAGGAGCTGATGAAGCTCAAGGTCGGCGACACGCTGCCGCTGGATATCCGCTCCGACGCGCTGGTCTCGGTCCGTTGCGGCAACGTCACCCTGACGGAGGGCCGCATGGGCCGGGTCGGCGACCGCGTTGCGATCCGCGTCACCAAGAATTTGCGCAAACCCCAAACCACCTTCGCGATGTTCGAGAAGGCGGACGAGCGGACCAAAATGATGGAGGCACCATGAGTCATGTGCTTGGACTAGCAATCGAGAGTCTGGTGGCCGTGCTGCTGATGCTGACGATCGGCTATTGCTGGCTGCTCAACAAGCGGCTGCAGCGGCTGAAGGCGGATGAGCATTCGCTGAAGGCGACGATCGCCGAATTGATCACCGCGACCGAGATCGCCGAGCGGGCGATCGGCGGGTTGAAGCACGCGGTGCGCGACGTCAACGAGAACCTCGGCAACCAGCTCGACGCGGCGACGCTGATGTCGGCGCAGCTGAAGAACCAGCTGGCGGAAGGCGATGGCGTGGTGCGCCGCCTGTCCAAGATCGCGCTGGCCGCGCGGCCGCCGGAGCCCGCGCATGCGCCGGTGCCAGCAGCTGCGCCCGCCGCGCCAGTGGCGCAGGCGCCCAGGGTTTCGGCCGCGCGTGCGGTTGCCGCGGCGGCTGAAGCCTTCACCGAGCGCAGGAGGGCCGGCGGCCTCGCTGCATGAAGTTGCTTCGTGACATCAGAGTGATGCCCGTGGTGCTGGTCGCGATCTTCGGCCTGATGGTCCTGAAGGTCGCGGGCCTCGTGCTCGATGGCGGTTACGTGTTTGCCGAGGACGCGCCGCCGGCCGGCCCGGCCGGTCCATCTTGGGCGCAGCAGAATTTCAACTTCCCCGGCGCTCCCAAGACGGTGGCCGACAGCAAGATCAAGGCCGATCCCGGCGACATCACGGGATCGGTCGAGGGCAAGGACGCGAAAAAGGACGAGGCACCGAAACCGGCCGCACCGGCCGCGGAGGCGCCCAAGCCCGACGGCGTGGTGGTCAATCTGGATGCGCCGCCGCCGGTGTCGGCCTCCGAACGCGCGATCCTGGAACGGCTGCAGTCGCGCCGCCAGGAACTCGAGACGCGCGCCCGCGAGGTCGAGATCCGCGAAAGCCTCCTGAAGGCCGCCGAGAAGCGCATCGAGGCCAAGGTCGAGGAGGCCAAGGCCAATGACGCCAAGGCGAATGCCGATACGGCGGCAAAGGCAGAAGCCGACGCCGCCCGCTTCAAGGGCATCGTCACCATGTACGAGAACATGAAGCCGAAGGACGCCGCAAAAGTGTTCGATCGTCTGGAAATGACCGTGCTCTACCAGATCGCCTCGCAGATCCAGCCGCGCAAGATGTCGGACATCCTCGGCCTGATGCAGCCCGAGGCCGCCGAACGGCTCACGGTCGAACTCGCCCGCCGCGCCGGCGGCGACAAGTCGGCCTCGACCGACGAGCTTCCCAAAATCGAAGGCAAGATGCTCGCCCCGAAGGCGAATTGAGGGATAGCGCCGGCCTATGCTGCCAAAGCCTTCTTGGCGGCTTGAGCGAGAAAGCCGGAGCGGGTGAAGCCTTCCTGTTCGGCGCGTCGATCAATCTCGCTGAGAATGTCGGATGGAAGAGTGATGTTCACCCGAACGCTTCTCACGTCTTCCGCCGGCGCTGGAATGAGAACGGCAACGCCGCTCCGGTTTTCCGGATTGGCCATGATCTCCTCAAGAGAGGAGGGCTCAGGTACGGCTTCGCCGTCTGCAGCCATACCTTCCAAATGGAGGGCCAAGGCTTCAGCGGCCATCGTCCGGGCATCGTCGAGATCGGTACCCGCGGTGATCACACCGGGAAGATCAGGAAACGAAACTCCGTAATCGCTGTCGGGATCCTTGTGGATCAACGCGATGTAGTGCCGCATTCGTGTCTCCGATTTGCGAACCCCCTTTGGGCTTCGTCTTGGTCATTTCAGCTTCAGGCCGGACTGCTTCTCAATGCTCTTGAAGGTCCCGACAGGGACGTCTCTTTTGGGATGTGGGACGGTGACGCGACCTGGCTTTATGGGTGCGTGAATTGAACGTGGCTGCCTTTCTGGGCAACCTGCACCCATCCATCGGCCCTCAAGGCTTTGATGATGTCCGCCGATCTCACCGTGTATTTATACACACAACTGTGTAGTTTGTCAACACACAAATACACACTACGTCGACCCAGCGTTCGCAATCCATTGACGTTAACAGCTCCTTAACGCCGCCCGATCCAAGATCGGGACGCGTGGGCGAGGGCGCTTCGCGCTGGTATGGCTGGGTCCCGAGAAGACGTTTCGAGATGGCGCGAACGGCTGCCGCTGAAACATGGTCGCTAGGCCGCGCCTGGGCGCGGACTGCCCGTCTGTGCCTGCTTGCCACCGGCCTTGCCCTTACAGCCCTCACATATCCGGCCACGGTGCCGGCCCAAGACCTGTCGCCGGTGCCGGGCGAGGCGACATTCTCGGCCGCGAACGGCTATGCCCGGCTGGTGCTGAAGCTGAAGGAGGATGTCGAGTCGGAGGTCACGACCGCCGGCTCGATCATCGTGATCCGCTTCAAGCGTCCGGTCGATATCCCCGTCGAGAAGCTCTCCGATGCGGTGCCCGATTATGTCGGCGCCGCGCGTCGCGATCCCGACGGTTCGGCGATCCGCCTGTCGCTGGCGCGCCGTGTCACCATCAACACCATGACCGCCGGCGAGCGCATCTTCGTCGACTTCCTGCCCGACGGCTGGACCGGCCCGCCGCCGTCGCTGCCACAGGAAGTGATCCGCGAACTGGCGGAGCGCGCCCGTGCCGCCGAGCGTCTGTTGCGCATCCAGCGCGCCGCCGATGCCGCCAAGAAGAAGCCGCCGATCCGCGTGCGTGCGCTGGTGCAGCCCACCTTCGTCCGTTTCGTGTTCGAGGTTCCCGACGGGGTCAGCGTCTCCTCGGTGCTGAACGAGCAGAAGCTGACGCTGTCCTTCAACTCGGTCCTGAGCTTCGACCTTGCCGATGCCAAGGTTGCCGCTCCCCCGAACGTTGCGTCGATCAGTTCGCGCGCCGACACGGATACCTCAGCGGTCGACGTGACGCTGATTGGCGATGTCGACGTGCATTCGTTCCGCGACGAGAAGAACTACATCGTCGATGTCGCCTTCCAGCAGGCCGACCAGCAGCCTTCGGCGAAGCCCTCGCTGAGCGCGTTGTTGCCGACGCCGCGCGGCAAATCGAAAGGTGCAGCTGCGATCGCGCCGGCGACATCGGAGAGCATCGCGCAGCAGGCCAAGATCGAGATCAAGTCCGAGCAACCCAAATCTGAGCAACCCAAGTCCGAGCAATCCAAGGCTGAGCCGGCCAAATCCGAACCGGTAAAGTCGGAACAGGTAAAGTCCGAGCCGATCAAACCCGAACACGCCACGACCGAGCAACCGGCGCCCGCGACCGCCAAATCGGAACAGCCGAGATCCGAGCTGCCCAGTTCGGAGCTGCCGAAGATCGCCGCGGCGCTGCCGGCCGAGGTCGAGAAGGCTGCTGCGCCGGCCGCGCCGCGCGAGGGCAGCGCTGCGATCGAACAGAGCGACGCGCCAAAGCCTGCGCCTGCTGCCGCGGCCGCGCCGTCCATGGAGGCGCCGAAGCCAGCGACGGCGCCATCGCCGCGTGCCGAAGCCCGCGCCAGCGCCCCGTCCGCGGTCGAAGCCCAGCGCGACAGCGACGGGTTGCGGGTGACGTTCTCATTCCCCGGCGCGACGCCGGCGGCACTGTTCCGTCGCGCCGACACGGTATGGATGGTGTTCGACACGCCTGAGGCGATCGACGTCGATCCGATCCGCGCCAAGGCCGGCTCGCTGATATCTGATGTCAGCCGGATCGCGCTGGAGAAGGGGCAGGCGGTGCGCTTCCGCCTCAACCGGCCGCAGATGCCGTCACTCGAGAGCGACGAGCGCTCGCGCGGCGTGAGGTGGACGCTGACTTTCGCCGACCGGGTGCAGAAGCCGCCGCTGCCGCTCAGCGTGGTGCGCAACATCAGCGAGCCCTCGCTCGCCAATGTCAGCGTGCCGCTCGCCAATCCCGGCCGGCTCCACAGACTGATCGATCCCGATGCGGGCGATACGCTCTGGGTCGTGACCGCACCGCCGCCGACCCGCGGCATCATCAAGCGGCAGGATTTCGTCGAGCTCTCATTGCTGGAATCGATCCACGGTGTCGTGGTTCATCCGAACGCCGACGATATCAAGGCGGAGGTCGGCGCCGACAAGGTGGTACTGGGCCGGCCCGGCGGCCTGACACTGTCGTCGGCCGACGTCGCCGCCGAGCGCGCGACCGCGGCGGTAAAGCCGCTGTTCGATCCGGACGAGTGGCGCAAGAACCAGTCGGAGAATTTCCTCAAGCAGCTCGACGGTCTGATTGCGGCGGCTTCGACGGCGAATGCCGAGCAGCTGCCGCAGGCGCGGCTCGATCTCGCCGATTTCTACATGGCGCGCGGCATGTACCAGGAAGCCCATGGTGTCACCAATCTGATCCTGTCCGAAAGCAAGCGCGGCAGCGAGACGGCGTCCGTGGTGATGGTGCACGCGGTTGCCAGCATCCTGATCGGGCACCCGGCGCAGGGGCTCAAGGATCTTGCCAATCCCGTGATCGGCAATGGCTACGATTCCCAATTGTGGAAGGGGCTGGCGTTTGCCCGCGAGGGCAAATGGCCCGAGGCGCGCGAAAAGTTCAAGAACGCCGAATTCGCGGTCGCGACGCTGCCGCCCGATCTGCAGCGCATCGTCACCATGGATTCGATGAAGGCCTCGCTCGAGGTCAAGGACTATGCCGGCGCCGCGCGGCGCAAGAGCGATCTCGACGTGGTCGGCATTCCCGACGCACTCAAGCCCGCGGTTGCGGTGCTGCGCGGTCGGCTCGCCGAAGCGCTCGGCCAGGAGAAGGATGCGCTCGACGCCTACCGCTTCGCCGCCAATTCGCCCGACCGGCAGTCCGCCGCCGAAGGCAGACTGCTGGAGACGCTGCTGCGGCAGAAGCGCGGCGAAATCGGCCGCGACGATGCGCTGAAGGAATTCGAGCTGCTGTCGATGCTGTGGCGCGGCGACAACATCGAGCTGAAGACGCTGTACGTGCTGTCGAAGATCTATGCCGAGACTGCGCGCTATGCCGACGCCTTCGCGGTGACCCGTGCCGCGACCCGGCTGCAGCCGAACGCGCCGGAATCGCGCCTGGCGCAGGATGCCGCCTCGGCGTTGTTCGTGCAGCTCTATCTCGGCCCGAAGGGCGACGAGATGGCGCCGATCGATGCGCTCGGCACCTTCTACGACTATCGCGAACTGACGCCGATCGGCCGCCGCGGCGACGAAATGATCCGCCGTCTCGCCGACCGCCTCGTCGGCGTCGATCTGCTCGACCAGGCCGCCGACCTCCTGCAATACCAGGTCGACAAGCGGCTCGAAGGCGCGGCGCGCGCCCAGGTCGCCGCGCGGCTTGCGATGGTCTATCTGATGAACCGCAAGCCTGACCGCGCCATTGGCGCGCTGCGCTCGACCCGGATCGCGGACCTCTCCGGCGAACTGCGCCAGCAGCGGCTGCTGCTCGAGGCGCGCGCGCAGAGCGACGTCGGCCGGCACGACCTCGCGCTCGACATCATCTCGAACATCACCGGCCGCGAGGCGATCCGGCTGCGTTCGGACATCTATTGGGCGTCAAGGCACTGGCGCGAGGCGTCCGAGCAGATCGAGCTCTATTACGGCGACCGCTGGCGCGATTTCACCCCGCTCAACCCGAGCGAGAAGGCCGACATCATCCGCGCCGTGGTCGGCTACGCACTCGCCGAGGACGCCATCGGGCTGTCCCGGTTCCGCGAAAAATACGCGCCGCTGATGTCCGGTGATGCCGACAAGCTGGCGTTCGACGCGGCCAGCAAGCCGGTCGCCACCTCGAGCG
The DNA here is from genome assembly GCF_042258615.1 of Bradyrhizobium sp. Pha-3. Classification (GTDB taxonomy): domain Bacteria; phylum Pseudomonadota; class Alphaproteobacteria; order Rhizobiales; family Xanthobacteraceae; genus Bradyrhizobium. The sequence goes on from NZ_CP170152.1 coordinate 3,748,645, forward strand.
CCGAGTTCGCCCAGATCGCGCGGATGGCCGCGAGCGTCGACACGCTCGACGGCTTCATCCGCGAGATGAAGACCCGCTTCCCCGACGCCACCGCCCGCGCGCCGCTGCCCGATCCGGTCACGACCGGATCGCTGCCGGAGAAGCCGATGGCCGCGCCGGTCAGCACGCTGCCAGTCATCAAGGGCGAGCGCCGCGCCGGCGTGACGCCGTAGGGACGCGAGCCGTTACGGCCCGGGCGACACCCACGCCGTCGAAATGATCCCCTTGTCGTCAAGCGCGATGCGCCAGTGCGACGCCCCGTTCTCATGCCTCATGCTGTAGACGTCCTCGCCCTGAGCGCCGACGCCGAGGAAGCGGGTGGACTCGACCGCGCCGAGGTCGGCGAGGAAAGGCTGCAGATGTGGCAATTGCTCGCGGGTCGCGGCGGCGAGCGCAGGGGTCATGTCTGCATAGTTGGCTTGTCCCGATGCGAGTCCATCGAACAGACGGCGGAGTGCGGCTTCGGTTCCGGGAGCCGGTGACTGGTTCTTCACGCGCTCCGCGGTGCGATCCGCAATCTGCTTCGCGGTTGCGGCGTCGATGCGCGGCATCGGCTTGTCGCCGTTTTGATGCAGGATCAGTGATGTCGCTTGACCGTCAGCGGCGATCACAAAGCTGATCTGCGCGTTGACTTCCCTTGCGAAAAACTCGGTTTGGCTCTCCGCAAAAAACGGCACGGCACGCTGCCCGGTGAGCTGGATCACCAGGTGATGATGATCGCGCGTCACACTGAGGACGGCCTGGTCGCTGAGCTGGTAATATCCCGCATAACCATCGAGCATCGCGGTCGCGACTGCGATCTCTTGCCGCACGGCGTCCGGCGGGGCGAGAGGTGGCACGTCGGCAGGTCCGCCAGCGGCCTGTATCCGCGCCGCGAGCGTGTTCCAGTCGCGTTGACCGAACAATTTCGCGATCAGCTCCAGGCTGTCGCTGTGGGTGAGGGGGATCGATTTGGCGGCGAGCGCTTCGCGCAGCGTCTGCGCCATGGCCTTGGCATCACGAAAGTCGCGCATGGGATCAACCTTTGCATCGACGAACGGAAAGCGTCAGGGGCTTGCGTTGCTGACCCGTTCGCGCGGGCAAAGGAAGCCTGAAACCTGGCTTGATACGTTCACCGTCCCCGGGCGGGGTGCAAGCGGCGGGTGGTATCGACCCGGACCGATGTTCGCCGGGGACCTGCAATTTGTCAATTGCAACAGCCCGTGATCGGGTGCGTCCTCTCGACATTCCGCTGCCAAATCGGCAACCATGGCTGATATCGCCAACCGGGAGGACGTCGTCACATGAGCAAGCCGATCAAGACCGAAGCCGAACTCATCGCGATGGCGCGGGCCGAGTTGAAAGTCCATGTCGACTGCCCCGACGGCATCGACATCTCGGTGCTGCGCGACGGCGACAGCTGGGAATTCCGCGCCAGCGCCGACGAAGCCACGGTGGCGAGGCCCGGCTACCCCGAATGCGTCGCGATGCTGGTGCAGATCGGCGATCACCTCAGCAAGCAGTATGACGTGAAGGCTGACTAGCGCATGAATGCCCGTGGCCGCTTGCCCCAGGGGCGGCACGCAGGCGGACAGACATGCCAATGTTAACGCGATGGGCCACAGGCGACTTTCCCGACCTCGATTGTTCAACTGAATTCGTGCTATCGCTTAGAGCTCTATTGAATCTAAGCATTCCCGACCCATGCTTGCAGTCTTACGCAGCCGGAAAGCAATGCTCCTCCTCGCTTTGGCGGGTTCGCTGGCGATCTCGCTCGGACAAGCCTTTGGCGATGACGAACAGGTCTGGGCGGCATTGAAGCGAGGCGGCATGGTTGTCCTGCTGCGCCATACCCACGTCGATATGCGAGAAGGAATAGGGCACCTCGCGCCCGGAAACTGCGCCGAGGAAGTAAACCTTTCTTCCCGCGGCGTTGAGCAGGCCAAGCGGATTGGCGAGGCGTTCCGTGCGCACGGCATTGCCGTCGGAGAGGTCCGGACCAGCCCGTATTGCCGTTGCATCGACACCGGCAAGCTTGCGTTCGGTCGCGCGATGCCTGTCCAATATCTCATGCCGCCAGGCGTCTTATCCGAGAGCCAGGCGACGTCGAATGAGGAGCGGGTCTTGCAAGACATCCATGCGTACCGGTCTTCCGCGAACTTGGTGATGATCACCCACGATCTCAACATCTCAAACATCGTTCTTGAACCATCGATCGCCATGGGGGATTTTTTTGTTCTTCAGCCCAATGGGACGAATTTCGATGTCGTCGGCAGCATTCAAATGGGCGGCAAGTAAGAGGTCGATCTCAGAGTTGATCAGGTTGCCTGCAGCGAAAGAGTCGTAATGGACCGCATCGACGCCATGAAGGTCTTCGTCGCGGCGGTCGACGAGGGCAGCCTTGCCGGAGCGGGGCGAAAACTGCGGCGATCGCCGGCGGCGGTCAGCCGGGCGATCGCGTTCCTCGAGCATCATGTCGGCGCCGAGCTGCTTCATCGCACCACGCGGTCGCTGAAGCTGAGCGATGCCGGCCAGCGTTACGCGGCGGCGTGCCGGCGGATCCTCAGCGAGCTCGAGGAGGCCGACATCTCGGCAGGCGGCGAGCGGTCGGCGCCGCGCGGCACGCTGACCATCACCGCGCCCGTCGTCGTCGGCGAGGACGTGCTGCGGCCGGTGCTCGATGCCTTCATGATGGAGTATCCGGCGGTGTCGGTGCGGCTCGTGATGCTCGATCGTACCGTCAACCTGATCGACGAGGGTATCGACGTTGCGCTGCGCATCGCCCAGCTCGCCGATTCCAATTTCATCGCGATCAAGCTCGGCGAGGTGCGCCGCGTGGTCGCTGCATCGCCCGGTTATCTTGCGCAGCATCCCCTGATCGGGGAGCCGGCCGATCTCGCAAGGCACCAGATCATCGCGATGACGCATTTCGGGCTCGACTCCTGGAGCTTCCCGCCGGCCGCGAAGTCGAAGGTGGCGCGCGCGGTCCAGTTCGCGCCGCGGCTGGTCGTCAACACGGTGCGGGCGGCGGTCGCCTCGGCCAGCGAAGGGCACGGCGTCACCCGGCTGTTCTCGTATCATATCGCCGAGGAAATCCGCGACGGACGGTTGCAGATCCTGCTCGCCAAAGACGAGCATCCGGCCTTGCCGGTGCATCTGTTGGCGCCGCAGGGTCGCTTCGACGTGCCGAAGGTGCGCGCCTTCGTCGATTTCGCGGCGCCGCGGCTGAAACGCTATTTCGAGCGGCTGTCGCGCGAGGCCAGCCGGGCCAGTCGTTCGCGGCGCGGAAGAGTGTCTGCCGAATAGCGGGCATTCGCGCGGAAAGCGGATGTATCTAGCTTGCTCTCCATCGAGGCGGCGCTGTCGCAGCCTCAGCAACAGATGGAGAGAGATCATGGGTGCAGAGCAGAAGGTTGCCATCATCACCGGTGCGTCGCAGGGGATCGGCGAGGCGCTGGTCCGGGGCTATCGCGATCGCAACTATCGCGTCGTCGCCAACTCCCGCAGCATCAAGCCGTCGACCGACGCCGATGTGCTGGCGGTCCCGGGCGACATCGGTGATCCCGAGGTAGCCGATCGCATCGTCAAGCAGGCGCTCACGCGCTTCGGCCGCGTCGACACGCTGGTCAACAATGCCGGCATCTTCGTCGCCAAGCCGTTCACCGACCACACCGACCAGGACTACGCGTCGGTGCTCGCAACCAACCTCAACGGCTTCTTCTACATCACCCGCCGCGTGGCGAAAGAGATGGTGAAGCAGGGGTCGGGGCATATCGTGCAGATCACGACCAGCCTCGTCGACCACGCCAACAGCAACGTGCCTTCGGTGCTGGCGTCCCTGACCAAGGGCGGCCTGAGCGCGGCGACCAAATCGCTGGCGATCGAATATGCCGCCAAGGGCATCCGCGTGAACGCGGTAGCGCCCGGCGTGATCAAGACGCCGATGCATGGCCCCGAGACCCACGACTTCCTCGCCAAGCTGCATCCGGTCGGCCGCATGGGCGAGATGAAGGACATCGTCGACGCCGTGCTGTTCCTGGAGGGAGCGGGTTTCGTCACCGGCGAGATCCTGCACGTCGACGGCGGCCAGAGTGCCGGCCACTGACGAGCATGAGCAGGAGAGTGTGATGCCTATTGTCACCATCCAGGTCACGCGTGAGGGGACGGCGCCGGGTGCGTCGTCCACCACGCCGGAGCAGAAGGTGGCGCTGATCAAGGGTGCCAGCGAATTGCTGCGCGACGTGCTCGGCAAGCCCATGGAATCGACCTTCGTCCTCATCGAGGAAGTCGACACCCACAATTGGGGCTGGGGTGGGCTACCCGCGCTGGACTATCGCAAGAAGCTTGCGTCGGAACGAAGCCGCTGAGGTCCAAGGAGAGAGTTCACCCCTCACCCGGATCGCATCTGGCGATGCGACATAGCCGAAGCTTTTGCTTCGGCGTCGCTACGCACGGCCGCCGCAGGCGGCCTATGCCTCTCCCACAGGGGGAGAGGTAAAGAGACGGCGTGATCGCTGCGAGCGATTGCTGCGATCGCAACTAATCATTTTTCACGAACGGCCGGAGGGCCTACTGCCATGTCCATGTCAGCCAATGTCGATCATCATCGGGGCCGTCACGCCGGACCGCATCGCGATGCTGGCGGTCCGCTGTGGCTATCGGCAGCCGCGGGGCTGTGCGCTTCGCTGGTTGGGCTCGGGCTGGCGCGCTTTGCCTACACGCCGCTGATCCCGGCGCTGATCGCGGCCAAATGGTTCACGCCGGCGGAAGCCGTCTATCTCGGCGCCGCCAACCTTGCCGGCTATCTCGCCGGCGCGCTGATCGCCCGCGATCTCGGCGCGCGCATCGGCTCGGTGTGGGCGTTGCGTGGCATGATGGTGCTGGCTGCCGTCACCTGCTTTGCCTGCGCGGTGCCGATCTCCTTCATCTGGTTCTTCGGTTTCCGCTTCCTTGCCGGCATCACGGGCGGGGTGATCATGGTGCTGGCGGCGACTGTGATCCTGCCGCACACGGCGCCCAGCAAGCGCGGCCTGATCGGCGGCGTGATCTTCGCCGGTGTCGGACTGGGTGTCGCAGCGTCGGGAACGCTGGTGCCGTTGTTGCTGCAGCAGGGCGTCAAGCAGGCCTGGTACGGCCTTGGCGTGCTGTCGGCGGTGCTGACATTGATCAGCTGGAAGGCGTGGCCGGCGGAAGTGCTAGCCGCGCACGCTGCTGCCGAGCCGCACTTTGCTGCGCATGGTGTGCGCTCGCCGCTGGTGATCGCGCTGTGCGTGGAATATGGCCTCAATGCGCTGGCGTTGGTGCCGCACATGGTGTTCCTGGTCGACTTCGTTGCCCGCGGCCTCGGGCAGGGGATCGCGGCAGGATCGTACTACTGGGTGCTGTACGGCATCGGCGCCGTGATCGGACCGCTGCTGACAGGACATCTCGCCGACCGTGCCGGCTTCGCTGCGGCGCTGCGTGCGGCGTTCCTGATCGAGACGGTCGCGGTCGCGCTGCCCGCCGTGACGAATTCGCCAGCCGCGCTGATCGTGTCGAGCCTCATTGTCGGTGGTTTTACGCCGGGCATCGTGCCACTGGTGATCGGCCGCATCCACGAGTTGATCCCGCATTCGGCCGCGAGCCAGCGCTCCGCATGGGCACAGGCGACCACGACCTTCGCGCTGTTCCAGGCGGCAGGCGCTTATGGCCTGTCCTGGCTGTTCGCGCACAGCAGCGGTGATTATGCGCTGCTGTTCGTGATCGGCGCGGCCGGAGTCGCTGTCGCGCTGGCGATCGAACTGGTCAGCGTCGTCGCGCTGGGGCGCAAGCGGAGTTAGCCGCGCAGCGCTTTGGTCAAGCCTGCGACGAGGCGATCCACATCGGCCTCGTCGTTGAACACGTGCGGCGAGATCCGCATCCGGCCGAGCCGCAGCGCGACGTGGATGTTCTCGGCGGCGAGCCGCGCGATCAATTCCTTCGGGATGCCGCCGGCCATGCCGAGGCTGAGGATATGCGGCGCGCGCACGCTGCGCGCCAACAAATTGAGCTCGAGATCGCGCACGCCGTCGGCGATCCGCTCGTTAAGCATCGCGAGCCGCGCGCTGACGGCGACAGCACCCCATTCCGCCATCATCTCCATGCCGATCGAGGCCATCTCCAGCGTGATGAAATGATCGCGCTCGCCCATGTCATAGCGCCGGGCATTGTCGACATAGGCGAGATCGCCAAAATAGACCGGCTTCTCGGAATTGACGTCGCGGCGGCCGGCGGAGGTCTGCTCCAGCGGCACGCCGTTCTGGTGACGTTTTGCAACGTAGAGAAAAGCGCGGCCGTAGGGACCGATCAGCCATTTGTAGGTCGGGAAGATCACGGCGTCAGGGTCGAGTTTTGTCACATCCATCGCGACGACACCCGCGCTCTGCGTCGCGTCGATCACGAACAGCGCGCCATGCCGCCGCAGCGTTGCTTGCACCCGGTCGACGTCGATGATGCCGCCGTCCGCCCAATGCACCGACGAGATCGAGGCGAGGCCGACCGGTGGCGCGCCCGGCCGCTCGATCGTTGCGAGCACCGCCGACGTCCAATCGCCGTCGGCGGGCTGGCGCACGGTGTCGACGACAAAACCCTGTGCCTCGGCGCGGGCATGCCATTCCAGCACCGGCGAGGAGTGATCGTTCTCCAGCACGATGACGCGGGTGCCGCGTGGAATGCTCAGTGCCTTCGCCACGGTAGCTATGCCGTAGCTGATCGCAGGGATCAGCGCGATGTCATCAGGATCGGCATTGATCAGGCGCGCCGCCGCGCTGCGGGCGCGCTCATGCTGGCGGCCGGCGAAACCGGCGTCGATCGTCCAGGGCTGGCCCTTCCGTCCCACTGCGGCGCGGGCGGCGTCGAGCGTCTTGAGCGGCAGTGGGCTGTAGGACGCGGAGTTCAGGTAGCAGACGTCGCGCGGGATTTCGAATAGATGGCGTTGGGAGGGAAGCATGTCGTCTCGTCGCTGGGAATGCTGAGGATGTCGCGATGCGGACGAGCGTGTGCGCTCAACCGTCATACTGGTCCGGCCCCATCGCCCATGGCGCCTGGTCGTAGCCGTTGGCGAAGGTGCGGTTGGTCTGCGCCGGATTGCGGTTGACCAGCGGCCGCAGATACATCGGATGGGTGGCGCTGCGCACCTCATGCTCGACGGTGAACAGGTGCCGGCCATTGGCGGGATCGACGATGTCGCAGAAGCGGTACTGGTATTGATTGTCCTCGCGGGACACCAGGTTGCGCTCGCGCAGCCGCTTGTAGGGGCCCGAGAAGTCCGTGATGTAGATCTGGACGTGATGGCCGTCGAACTCGCCCTGCGCCTGGTCGGTCTCGCGGAATTGCAGATACTGGTCCTTGCCGACCTTGGCGCGCGCGACGACACTGTCGCCGTTCACGACGCTGGCGGGGATGCCCATGATTTCGGGATAGAACCGGCTGATCGCTTCAGCCGTGCCGCGCGGCACCTCGAACTCGACATAGGGCATGCCGAGCGCGATGCGCCCGAACCGCGCGGCGTCCGGTTCAAAGCAGCGCAGCCGGTTGCCCCACGGGCAGGTGGCCTCGACGTGATCGTTGTGCTCGCGATAGCTGAACGCGGTGCCTTCGAGCTTGGGCGCGACCGCGGCGAGCCGCTGCAGCAGGGCCTGCCGCCCGGCGATCACGATTGCCGTGTGGCCGCGCAGCACCTGCGGCCGTCCGCTCGGCAAATGAAACTGGCTGCGGCCGGCATTCACCCACATGTTGCTGTCGGAGACCATCAGATAGGGATCGCGGGTCAGCCCGATGCCGGCGACATAGAACAGCGTGGCGAGGCGCTGGTCGGGCACCTGCACGTTGACATGCTCGAGATGGATGGCGTTGCCGAGGTCTTCTGCGGCGCGATCGAATGGCTGCTGCACGGCGCGGCTCCCTGGATGCGGTGCCGCGCATGATAATGCAACGGCACGGCCGATCCAGCGATGAGGCCATGAATGTTTCGCGGGGCTACCCCCCGTAACTCTGCACCAGGCTGCCGGCAACGGTCGCGCAGAACCTAGATTCTCGCTAAATGGCGGGGCTGGTAGTTATGTAGTCCGGGGCCGCCATTTTTCGAAGGACACCCACCAACCAAAGCAAGTCCTCGCTCTTGATCTCGGTACCAAGATCGCCATGAACGAGCTGATTGCGCAGTTCGGACAAAGTTCGCATGCGGTCAGCCTCAGTGGGGGTCAGCAACCCTTCCTGACTTAATATTTGGACCAAACGTCCTGGCGTTTGTGGCCGGTCGAATGTTCCTGCAACCGCAGCTCTCCCTTCCGCCTCGAATGTTGCCCACGCAAGCAAAAATGCCGAGCGCAGAGCATTCAGTTGTTCTAGTTGTTCGATCTCCTCAATCGCACCGTCGATCGCCTGGCGCGACTGGACCGGGACCGTCTTAGCCGAGGATGTAGGGGATACGAGCAGAATCTTGAGTTCCCATTCCCGTTGCTTGGCAAAGAGCGCAGCCACGTCCTTCAGCTTTTCACTTCCCAGCGACCTCGCTACCTCCAGGACAATCTTTTTGCCGTGACCGGTCGCTACCGCATCCGGTACGTAGTCGCCAAGAAATTCAGGGACGAGAGGAGCGCGAGGTTGGACGAATACGTCGTACCCTTCCGCTTCAAGTCGGGTGACTTCGCGCTGCAGCACCTGCTCTTCGGTCGCGGTGTTACTCATCGCAAGTCCTCGAATGGGTCGTTGGACACTCGCACGTAGAGCACGGGTTTCGGTCCAGTAATCGCGTCGACGACAACTGCCGATGGATTTGAAAAGCTGAAAACGTTACCCGGTTCGAATTTCTGAACTACCACGCGTTCGACCTGTACATCGTCTAAGTAAATATGGGCGTTGAGGGCGTCCAGTACAAGCTTCACGATGTTATCGACATCTCCTGCCATCGCTTCATTGGGCAGGTAGTAAAGTGTCACAGCAATGCGCTGGTCAGAGGCGAAATGAGGCTGAGGGATGACTTGTTCGCTGGCCGCTTTAACGCGATCCTTCCAAGCTTCCCGCGAATCTACATTTTTGGCTTGGAAAGAAACCGGCGTACCGTAGACGAGAAACTCTATCGGAAATGCAATTTCCATTCACCCTGCCCAAACTCTCAGAGCATGCTAGCGAGCCTCCTTTCATTGTCAATTCGAGCTAAATATCCAGTTCGGCTACCTGCTGCTACCCCCCGTAACTCTGCACCAGGCTGCCGGCGACCAGCGCCCAGCCGTCGACCAGCACGAAGAAGATGAGCTTGAACGGCAGCGAGACCACCACCGGCGGCAGCATCATCATGCCCATCGACATCAGGACCGAGGCGACCACGAGGTCGATGATCAGGAACGGCAGGAACAAGAGGAAGCCGATCTCGAAGGCGCGCTTCAGCTCGGAGATCATGAAGGCCGGCACCAGGATGCGCAGCGACATCTCCTCCGGCGTCGCCGGCGGCGGCTCGCCGGAGAGGTCCATGAACAGCTTCAGGTCCTTCTCGCGGACGTTCTTCTGCATGAAGCCGCGGAGGGGGACCGAAGCGCGTTGCAGCGCTTCCTCGACGCCGATCTGGTTGGCGACCAGTGGCTTGATGCCGTCGTCGTAGGATTTTTGCAGCACCGGCCCCATCACGAAGGCGGTGAGGAACATCGCGAGCGCGATCATCACCGAGTTCGGTGGCGCGGTCGCGGTGCCGAGCGCGGTGCGCAGCAGCGACAGCACGACCACGATGCGCGTGAACGACGTCATCATGACGAGGATCGACGGCGCGATCGACAGCACCGTGAGCAGCGCGATCAGCTGGATCGCGCGCTCGGTCACCCCGCCATTGCCGCCGCCGAGATTGATGCTGATATCCTGCGCCATCGCCGGATCGGCGAAGGATCCGGCGGCGATCAGGACAGCGATGAAAAAAACTCTACGCGGGACTGTCCCTGGTCTCACGAAGGATTCTTCGGTCGGCCGAGCAGCGATGCCATCTCGTCCTCGAGATTCTCGAAGCCGCTCTTCTGTCCGCCGGCGGGCGGGGCAGGCGGCTCGCTACGCGGCGCGCGGACCGGCGGCGCCTCGGGCGCAACCGGCGGTGCGACGGTCTCGCCTGCGCCGGTCGGGCGGCGCAGTGCCGCCTCGAGCCGCTGCGCCATCTCGGCCAAATTTGCATCGGCGTTCGAAGCCGGCGGCACTGGCGGGGGCGCCTGGGTTGCGACCGGCGGTGGAGCAGGGGGAGGCGGCGGCGCGACAGCGCGGTCGGGCGCCCGCGGCGGGGCCTTCGGCGGCTCGGCAGCGCGCGGCGGCCGCGGGATGACGGGTTCGGAGCGCGACGGCAGGCGCGGCGGCATCGGATCGGGCCGCGGTTCGCTGCGCTCAGCCGTGAAGCTCGTCAGCGGATCGTTGCGACGCTCGGCGATCGGCGGCGGGGGCCGGCGCAGCTCGTCGGCGAAGGAGGGGCGTGCCTGACGCGGCGGCAGCTCCGGCTCGGGAAGGTCGAAATTGTCGGATCGGGCGGCTTCGCTCTCGTTCCAGGCGGCATCCGGCAGCGGCGCCACGCGCGGCGGCGCGGCATCGGCGGCGACGGCAGGGCGGGTAGACATCTGATCGCGCCCCGGCATCGCCCGGACGATATTCGGCTCGACGACGATGTCGGTCGGGCCGCCGATCATCAGCAGATGCTCGATGTTGTCGCGGCGGACCAGCACCAGCCGGCGGCGGCCGTCGACAGCAGCGGCGTCGATCACGGCCAGTCGCGGCATCCGTCCGCGGTTGGCGTTGGCCCCGAGGCGGTTTCCGGCGAAGCGGCGGACGAGCCATGCGGTCACGCCGATCAGCGCCAGCACGACAACGAATGCCAAAACGAATGTAATGACCTGCATATTGGAGTCCCCGGCCATCGTGGCCTTCCTCAGCTTCCGCCATCAACGAGCGCGGATTGATAGGTGCGGTTTGCGCAGCGAATCGCGCCCGAGATTCGCCTTATTTCTTAATTCCCAGCGGCTTGTAGCCGACTGTTCTATTAATAAACCAAGAATCGCTTGTCCCAAAACGACTTCTCAGCGCCCCACGCTGTCTTGGTTTGTGCTGGTTAACGCAGCATTCGTGGCGAAAATGCGCTCGCCGGCCGCAGTTGCGGCGTTCTCCACGGCTCCATCCGGCATTTTAACCACCCGTTAACCATACACCGGGCAAATTCTGCCTACCTCGGAAGGCCCAAGGGGGCGTCCAAGAGGTTAACGGAGCCGCGGCGATGTCCATGAACGATCTGCCGATCCTGTCGGCTTTGCGCAGCAAGATGCAGTGGCACCAGGAGCGCCAGCGGGTGCTCGCCGAGAACATTTCCAATTCCGACACGCCGAACTTCCGGCCGCGCGACCTGGTCGAGCCGAAGTTCGACAGGGCCGGCACTACGGTCGGCGGCGGCATGGGGACGCTGCCGATGATGCAGACCAGCGCCACCCACATGGCGGCGTCCGGCGCGCCGGACACATTCGACAATGATCGCGGCAAGAGCGGGTTCCAGACCCGCCCGGCCGGCAATGCGGTCAATCTCGAGGACCAGATGCTGAAAGTGTCGGCCAACCAGATGGACTTTGCGGCCGTCACCTCGCTCTACAGCAAGAGCCTGCGTCTGCTGAAGACCGCGATCGGCAAGGGCTAGGGCATGATCCGGAAAAGTGTGAAGCGGTTTTCCCTCGCGACAAACGCGGAACGCGTTTGCGCGGAGATCATGCCCAAACCAGCAAAAGCCTGACGGCGGCAGGAGGATCCCATGGCAGATGGAATAAGCGATTTCACCCGCTCGATGAGCATCGCGACCTCGGGCCTGCGCGCGCAGGCGGGGCGGATGCGGGTGATCTCGGAAAATATCGCCAACGCCGATTCGACGGCGCAGACCGCGGGCGGCGATCCCTACCGCCGCAAGGTGCCGACCTTCTCCTCCGCGCTCGATCGCTCGCTCGACGCCCAGGTCGTGACGCTCGGCCGGATTCGCCCCGACCAGTCGTCATTCCGCATCAAGCACGAGCCGGGCAACCCGGCGGCGGACGCCTCCGGCAACGTCAAATATCCGAACGTCAATTCGATGGTCGAAATGACCGACATGCGCGACGCCCAGCGTTCCTATGAGGCGAACCTCAACATCATCAGCGCGACGCGGCGGATGATCCAGCGCACGCTCGACATCCTCAAGTCCTGACGCAACAAGAACAGGAACGTAAATCATGGCTACACCGACAGTCGCCGCCAACGCCTATGCCAACCTCGCGAAATTGATGGAGCGCGGCGGGGCCGAGAAGGCCGGGCAGGCCGTCGCCGGCCCGTCCTTCAGCGCGCTGCTGAAGGACTCCGTCGGCAGCGTGCTGGAAGCGGGCAAGAAGTCCGACGCGCAGACCATGGCGATGGCCTCCGGCAAGGCGAATGTGATGGATGTGGTGACGGCGGTCGCCGACACCGACGTTGCGGTGTCGACGCTGGTCTCGGTGCGTGACCGCGTGATCCAGGCCTATGAAGACATCATGAAGATGCCGATCTGACGTCCGTCGGGACGTCATCCCGGGGCGATGCGAAGCAAGATTGCAAGAAGCGAGAACAACAATGACCGGCCCTGAAACTCTCGACGTGGCACGCGATGCGATCTGGACCATCGTGCTGGTGTCGTCGCCGCTGATGGTGGTCGGCCTCGTGGTCGGCGTCGTGGTGTCGCTGTTCCAGGCGCTGACCCAGATCCAGGAACAGACGCTGGTCTTCGTGCCGAAGATTCTCGCGATCTTCGTCACATTGCTGCTGGCGCTGCCCTTCATGGCAGACGCGCTCAGTAGTCACATGATGCGGATTTCGTCGCGAATCATCGGCGGTTGATGCACTAATGCCGCGGTCATGCGCATCGATGTCTCCCTGCTTCCGGCGCTGGCCGCAATCTTCGTGCTGGTGTTCGCGCGCGTGGGCGCGATGGTGATGCTGCTACCCGGTTTCGGCGAGAGCAACATCCCGGCACGGGTCAAGCTGTCGATCGCGCTGCTGCTGACGCTGATCATTCTCCCCCTGCATCGCAACGCCTATCACGTCGACCTGACGTCGATCTCCTCGCTCGGCGTCCTGATGGTGCATGAGCTGATCATCGGCATCGTGCTCGGCGCGACCGCGCGGGTGACGCTGTCGGCGCTCAACGTCGCGGGCTCGGTGATCGCGCAGCAACTCGGGCTCGGCTTCGTCACCGCCGTCGACCCGACCCAGGGGCAGCAGGGCCAGATCATCGGCAACTTTCTCACCATCCTCGGCCTGACGCTGCTGTTCGCCACCGACAGCCACTATCTCGTCATCGCGGCGCTGAGCGAGAGCTACCGCATCTTCTCGCCGGGCGAGATCATGCCGACCGGCGACGTCGCCGCGCTTGCGACCTCCGCGTTCTCCGCGGCCTTCAAGATCGGCCTGCAGCTGTCGGCGCCGTTCCTGGTGTTCGGCCTCGTCTTCAACATCGGGCTCGGCGTGCTGGCCCGGCTGATGCCGCAGATGCAGGTCTACTTCGTCGGCGTGCCGCTCTCGATCATGGTCGGCTTCCTGATCTTCGCCGTCGTGCTCGCGGCGATGATGAATACCTATTTCGACTACTTCAACGGCGTCATGCGCCAACTCGCTCCAATGAATTAATCAGGAGAAGAGATGGCCGACGATACCGAAGACAAAACAGAAGACCCTACGCAAAAACGTCTCGACGACGCCCTTGAGAAAGGCGACGTCGTCAAGAGCCAGGAAGTCAACACCTGGTTCGTCATCGCCGGCGCCACGCTGGTGCTGTCGACCTTCTCGGGCTCGATCGGCGGCGGCATCTTGATGCCGCTGCGCAACCTGATCGCCAATTCATGGATGATCCGCACCGACGGTGCCGGCCTGCTGCAACTGACCCAGACGCTTGGCTACGCCGTGGTCGCCGCGATCGGCGTGCCGTTCCTGATGCTGGCGCTGGCTGCGATCGCGGGCAACATGATCCAGCATCAGCTGGTGTGGTCGGGCGAGCAGCTCAAGCCGAAATTCTCCAAGATCTCGCCGGCGGCCGGCTTCAAGCGGCTGTTCGGCAAGCAGGCGGTGGCGAACTTCCTGAAGGGTCTGTTCAAGCTGATCGCGCTCGGCGTCGTGATGGTCATGGTGCTGTGGCCCGATCGGATGCGGATGGAATCGTTCCTGCGGGTCGATCCGGCCGAGCTGCTGCCCGCCATCACCGGCATGACGGTGCACCTGCTGGCGGCGGTGGTCGCCATCCTGGCTGCGGTCGCGATCGCCGACTACTTCTTCCAGTACCGGACCTGGTACGAGCGTCACAAGATGTCGCTGCAGGAGATGAAGGAGGAGTTCAAGCAGTCGGAAGGCGACCCGCACGTCAAGGGCAGGATCAAGCAGTTGCGGGTGCAGCGCGCCAAGAAGCGCATGATGGCCCAGGTTCCGAAGGCCTCGGTGATCATTACCAACCCGACCCACTATTCGGTGGCGCTGGCCTACGACCGCAGCATGTCGGCGCCGATCTGCGTCGCCAAGGGCGTCGACAACCTCGCCTTCAAGATCAGGGAGATCGCCAAGGAGCACGACATTCCGATCGTGGAGAACGTGCCGCTGGCCCGGGCGCTCTATGCGACCGTCGAAATCGACAAGGAAATCCCGGTCGAGCACTACCATGCGGTTGCCGAAATCATCGGCTACGTGATGCGGCTGAGGCGCGGCCTGTCCGGCCTGCGCCAGTAAGGGGCGGAAAACCGCTTGAAATGCGCGTAACTTGCGAAATTGCCGCCTGATGGACTTGCGTTTTCGGGTCCGATTCAGGCACTCAGGGGTGAGGTGGCCGGCCGGTCGCCTTCGTGATGCAGACGAGCCATGTCTCTCCAGATGACCGCCGATAGCAACGATCCTCCCGCGACTGAGCCGTTCGTGGCCCACGGGCCGGCGCGGCGGAGCGGCAGCATCCTGCTGGTGCTCCTGATCGCCACCGGCATCGTCGCGGTGGCCGTCTGGCTCATGACCATCGGCCGTACCCAGGCGCAGCCCTATATCCTCTTCGTGCTGGCGCTGCTCGCCACCGTCGGGCTGTTCAACCTGTTCGCCCTTGCCGCCGGCATCATCCGCTTCTCCGACCGCACGAGCGACGACCCGGTGATGGGGCGGATCGCCGACCATGCCCACGAGGGGCTCGTCGTCACCGATTCCCGCGGCCACGTGGTCTATTCCAACGCCGCCTATCTCACGCTGACCGGCGCGGCCGGTCCGCAGGACGTCCGCCCCGTCGAACGTGTCTTCATCGGCAATCCTGATGTCTCGGAGGCGGTGTTCCGCCTCCTGAAGGCGGCGCGCGAGGGCAAGCGGCAGCAGGAGGAGGTCCGCGTCGCCGGACACGAGGCCGGGCACGGTGGCGGGCAAGGCCGCTGGCTGCGGCTCAGGGTTCGCCCGCTCGGCGAGGGCAAGCGCGACGCGAAATATGCGGTGTGGTCGATCGCCGACGTCACCCGCGACCGCGAGCGCCAGGAAGACGTGTTCCAGGAGCTGCGGCACGCGATCGAATATCTCGATCATGCGCCGTGCGGCTTCTTCTCGGTCAATCCGGCCGGCGAGATCGCCTATATCAACGCCACGCTGGCCAACTGGCTGGACTACGATCTGGCCGAGATCGGTTCGGGCGGCCTGAAGCTGACCGACATCGTCTCGGGCGACGGCGCGGCGCTGTTGACCTCGATCGCGGCGGTGCCCGGCGAGGTCAAGACCGAGGTGTTCGACATCGACCTGCGCATGCGCGGCGGCAAGACCGTGCCGGTGCGGCTCTATCACAAGCTCGCCTTCGGCGCCGACGGCGCGGCGGGCGCCTCTCGCACGCTGGTGATCAGCCGCGCCCGCGACGAGCATTCCGATCCGGAGCGCGCCGCCGAGGTGCGCTTCATGCGCTTCTTCGACCATACGCCGATGGCGATCGCGACCGTCGATCGCGGCGGCAACGTGGTCGGCGCCAATGCGCGCTATGCCAAGCTGGCGCAGGGGCTGAACGGCGACGGCGGCGCGGCCAAGTCGATCTTCCGCGCGGTCAATCCGCGCGACCGGGGCCTGTTGATCGCCGCGATCAACCAGGCTGCCGAGGGGCAGGGCGATATCGCGCCGGTCGAGGCGATGCTCGACGGACCCAAGGAGCGCTCTGCCCAGTTCTTCGTCACCACGGTGGAGAAGGACGAGCGCGACGCCGAGACCGCGATCGTCTACATGCTCGAGACCACCGAGCGGCGCGCGCTGGAAAACCAGATCAACCAGTCGCAGAAGATGGAGATGGTCGGCCAGCTCGCCGGCGGCATCGCGCACGACTTCAACAACGTGCTGTCGGCCATCATGATGGCGAACGACTTCCTGCTGAACGCGCACAAGCCGACCGACCCGTCGTTCCAGGACATCATGCAGATCAAGCAGAACGCCACCCGCGCCGCGACGCTGGTGCGGCAGCTGCTTGCGTTTTCGCGCCGCCAGACGCTGCGTCCGCAGGTGCTCGATCTCGGCGACGCATTGAGCGACCTCACCATGCTGCTGCGCCGGCTGATCGGCGAGAAGGTCAAGCTCGACCTCGTGCATGGCCGCGATCTGTGGCCGGTGAAGGTCGACGTCTCGCAATTCGAGCAGGTCGTGGTCAATCTCGCAGTGAATGCGCGCGACGCGATGCCCGACGGCGGCAAGCTGATCATCCGCACCGCCAATGTGCCGACCGAGGAAGCCGCCCAGCTCGCCAACAAGGGCATGCCGGCGGCGGACTACGTGAAGATCGAGATTTCGGACACCGGCACCGGCATTCCGCACGAGATCATCGACAAGATCTTCGAGCCGTTCTTCTCGACCAAGGAAGTCGGCAAGGGCACCGGCCTCGGCCTGTCGACGGTCTACGGCATCGTCAAACAGACCGGCGGCTTCGTCTATGTCGATTCCGTGCCGGGCGGCGGCACCACGTTCCGGATCTATTTGCCGCGGCATCGCCAGGAGCAGGAGGTCGCACCGGAGGCGCATGCGGGCAACGGCGCGGCAAAGGAGACCGCCACCGCAGAAGCCGCCAAGCCGAAGCCGGACCTCACCGGGCAGGGCACCATCCTGCTGGTCGAGGACGAGGACGGCCTGCGCTCGCTCAATGCGCGCGGCCTGCGTTCGCGCGGCTACAGCGTGATCGAGGCGGCCAACGGCGTCGAGGCGCTGGAGGCGTTCGAGGAGAACAACGGCAAGGTCGATCTCGTGGTATCCGACGTCGTCATGCCGGAAATGGACGGGCCGACGCTGCTGAAGGAAATGCGCAGCCGCAATGCGGAGCTGAAGATCATCTTCGTCTCGGGCTATGCCGAGGACGCCTTCGAGAAGAGCCTGCCGGAGAACCAGCAGTTCGCGTTCCTGCCGAAGCCGTTCACGCTGACGCAGCTGGTCGCCGCGGTAAAGGAAACCATGACGGCGAATTAGGCCCGGGGACGAGCTACGATACCCCTTCACTGCCCGCAGGCAGGGCAATGTTGCAATGCGGTCGCGGTTGAACCTGAGCCCCATCTCGCGCTAGGACGCGCTGTCGCATTCACAAGGACCATAGTGTCACATCGCCGCGACCGAGGGCCGCAGCCGCGGTTCCCGTTTCCCGCTTCACTTTTATCGGGCCCTGCCCATGTTAGGGGCGTTTCCCCATGCCGGGGAATCCTTTGAGGAAACCAACATGAATTTCTCGCAACGCACGCGTGGAATTGTCCGGGCGATCGCCGTCGCGATGGCGCTGGCGCTGCCCGTGATGATGACCGTTTCGGCGGCCGACGCCCGCGTCGGCGGCGGCGGCTCGCGCGGCTCGCGGACATTCTCCGCGCCGCCCTCGACCAGCACAGCGCCGGGCTCGGTTGCTCCGATGAACCGTACCTTCAGCCAGCCTGGTAGCCCTGGCATGGGCTCGCCGGCGGCGGCGAATTCCGGCGGCCTGTTCGGCCGCGGCGGAATGGGTCGCGGCCTGCTCGGCGGCCTGGCCGCGGGCTTCCTTGGCGCCGGCCTGTTCGGCATGCTGTTCGGCGGCGGCCTGTTCTCCGGCCTCGGCGGGTTGTCGTCGATGTTCGGTCTGCTGCTGCAGATCGGTCTGATCGTGCTGGTGGTCCGGCTCGCGATGTCGTGGTGGCAGCGGCGCAATACGCCGGCCGCCGCCTACGCGGGTGGCCCCGACGTCGGCCCCGGTCCGCAGGCGAACGCCCGCTCGGGCTTCGGCTTTGGCCTCGGCGGCGGCTCGAACGCGCCGGTCGAGATCACGCCCGGTGACTACGAAACGTTCGAGCGGTTGCTCGGCGACATCCAGGCCGCGTGGTCGAACGAGGACATCGCGAAGTTGCACACGCTCGCGACGCCGGAAATGGTGTCGTACTTCTCGAAGGATCTCGAGGAGAACAAGGCGCGCAACGTCACCAACAAGACGTCCAATGTGAAGCTGCTGCAGGGCGATCTGGCGGAAGCCTGGCGCGAAGGCGACAGCGAATATGCGACGGTCGCGATGCGCTACTCGCTGGTCGACACGATGCTGGAGCGCGGCACCGGCCGTCAGGTCAGCGGCAGCGGGCAGCCGGAGGAGGTCACCGAGGTCTGGACTTTCGTGCGCCAGCGCGGCGGCAACTGGGAGCTCTCGGCGATCCAGCAGACCAACTGATCGTTTGCCAGAGATGGCAAATGCAAGGCGCCGCGGCATCGTCCGCGGCGCTTTCGTTTTGTGCGCGTCATTCGCGTGTCGTGACGCCGGAATATCCGGACAGGCCGCGGGTTGATGTCAGCGGACCATAACAACCGTCGGGAGGATGAGATGAAGTTCACTGCGCATATCGCGGTTCCTGCCTGTCTTGCGTTCGTCGTCATGGCCGCGCCGCCGGCCGTGGCGCAGACCGCCGACACCAGCTTCTTCGTGACCAGCAACGGTATCGGCAATGGCGGCAATCTCGGCGGGCTCGCCGGCGCCGACAATCATTGCCAGACCCTGGCGCAGGCCGCGGGTTTCGGTGCGCCGAAGACATGGCGCGCCTATCTCTCGACCCAGGCGGCCGACGGCAAGCCCGCGGTGAATGCGCGCGATCGCATCGGCAAGGGCCCGTGGACGAATGTGAGGGGCGTCGTGGTCGCCAAGGACGTTGCCGATCTGCACAGCGCCGGCAACAATCTCACCAAGCAGACCGCGCTGTCCGAGAAGGGCGACGTCATCAACGGTGCCGGCGACACGCCGAACCGCCACGACGTGCTGACGGGATCGCAGGCCGATGGTACGGCGTTTGCGGCCGGTGAGGACCGCACCTGCAAGAACTGGACAAGCAGCACGCAGGGTGCCGCCATGGTCGGGCATTTCGACCGCAAGGGCCTGCGCGACGACGAGCCGTCAAAATCCTGGAATACGTCGCATCCTTCGCGCGGTCCTGACGGCGGCTGCTCGCAGGCCGATCTGAAGAGCACCGGCGGCGACGGCCTGCTGTACTGCTTCGCGGCGAACTGAGGCGCCAAAGAACGAAGCTTGAGCGGCGGTCGCCTGGCGCCGCCGCTCATCGTCGTGCGACCGCGTTCAGCTCTTCCTGCGCTTAGTGGTTTTCTTGACGGCCTTCTTGGCTGTCTTCTTTTTCTTCGCGGTTTTCTTCTTCTTCGTCGCGAAATAGGCCTCGACCTTCTTCGAGGAATGTCCGACCTCGGCCACCGCAGCCTTGAGGCGGGCAGGTGTCACCTTGAACTTCTTCGACCAGTAGCGGACCTCGTAGGGCTCGCTGATCGCGATCCGCGCGCGGTCGGCGGCCATGTGCCGCTGCTCCTTGAAATGGGCTTCCACCTTCCTGGCGGAATGCCCGACCTTCTTGACGGCGGCCTTGAGCTTTGCCGGCGTGACCTTGAACTTCTTGGACCAGTACGCAACTTCGTAGGACTCGCTCAATGCGATCAGGGCGCGATCTTGTGTGCCCCGCTTCTTCTTGTTGTCCGCCATAAGTTGATCCTTCACCGAAGACTCGATGTTGTAACCTTAGCAGTCTCCGCGCAGTTCGGACAGGCGGGCCATACGCGGTGGACGATCTGACTGTGGCACGGCTACGATCATCATGAATCGAAGCGATGCGGTGAAGTTTGTGGAGGTAAGTGCATGCACTATCAGCTTTACTACTGGCCGATGATCCAGGGCCGCGGCGAATATGTCCGCCTCGCGCTCGAGGATGCGGGCGCTGAATATACCGATGTCGCGCGCGGCAAGGGCGGCACCGGCGCCATGATGAAGATGATGGACGCGCACAAGGGTACGCCGCCCTTTGCGCCGCCGTTCCTCAAGGCCGGCCAACTCGTGATCGGGCAGACCGCCAACATCCTGCTCTATCTCGGCGCGCGCCATGGCCTCGCGCCGAAGGCGGAGGCGGGAAAGCTCTGGGTGCACGAGTTGCAGCTGACGATTGCGGACTTCGTGCTGGAGATCCACGATACCCATCATCCGCTCGGCCCGTCGCTGTATTACGAGGACCAGAAAGCGCCGGCGAAGAAGCGCACGGAAGAGTTCTGGAAATCGCGGGTGCCGAAATATCTCGGCTATTTCGAGGATCTTGTGCAGGCCAATGGCGGCGCCTTCGTCACCGGACGCCGGCTGACCTACGCCGACCTGTCGTTGTTCCAGATCGTGGAAGGCCTGCGCTATGCGTTTCCGAAGCGGATGGCCGCGTTCGAGAAGAAGGTCCCGCGCCTGATTGCGCTGCGCGACCGCGTCGCGGAGCGGCCGAACATCAAGGCGTATCTGGCGAGCGCGCGGCGGATTCCGTTCAACGAGGAGGGGATTTTCCGGCGCTACAAGGCGCTGGATTTGTAATTGCTTGCGGGCAACCTTCTGCTCTCGCCATGGCCGGGCAGAAGCGCGAAGCGCGTCTTCGCGCTAGAGCATGATGAGATCAGGTTGAATAGGAGCGGCATCGGAGGTTTACCTCTCCCTTGGGAGAGGTCGGCGCGCAGCGCCGGGTGAGGGGTTACGGTCCCTCGTTGGAGCTGCGGCCCCTCACCCGATTTGCTACGCAAATCGACCTCTCCCCGCTGGGGAGAGGTGAACCGAACCCGAGGCCGAACGGATTCAAGCTAACTTCATCTCGCTCTAGATGACACGGCCATCCATGTCTTTGTCTCCAGATGATGGATGCCCGGGTCAAGCCCGGGCATGACAGGGGTTAGCGGTGAGTTCTATCGGTTCCGCCCATCCACCGGCGTCATCGCGATCTTCGACAGATCGACGCCGTCGATGCAGCTGACATTGAGCGCGACGATGTCGGTACCATCGGGCTTCTTGCCGTGCGCGAACACGTCGACGCCGCAATCGACGCAGAGCTGGTGGCGGATCGCATGGCGGTTGAACAGATATTCCTTGAGGTTCTCGGCGCCGGCGCGAAGCTGGAAGCTCGATGGCGGCATGAACACGAAGTGCAGGCCCTTCTTGGTGCAGATCGAGCAGTTGCAGGCAGTGACCATGGCCATGTCGGTGGTGCATTCGAAGCGCACCTGGCCGCAATGGCAGCCGCCGGTGTAGGTCTTGCTCTCTGCCATGATGGTCCCTCACCACAGTCCGGGCACGAGGCGATAGCGCACCCGTGCTGCGTAATCGGCATAGCCTGACAATCCCGCCGTCAGCGTGCGTTCCTCGATCCCCGTGCGGAACGCGAACATCGCGAAGAACACCGGCACGAAGGCAAGGCCCCACCAGGAGCCGAGCGTCAGCGGCACGCCGATGAAGAACAGCATCACGCTCGCATACATCGGATGGCGGACCAGCGCGTAGGGCCCGGTCGAGATCACGTGATGGTGCCGCTCGGTCTGCACCTTCACGACCGGCGCGGCGAACGAATTGGTGCGGAACACCCACAGGATCAGCGCGGTCGAGGCCAGATACAGCACCAGGCCGAGCACGATCAGCACCACACCGGCATTGGCGCCGCCAAACCGGCGATCGAGGCCCATCGCGACGAACCACAGCACGGCAATGACCAGGAACACCAGCATGAAGCGCTTGTCCTCGGCAGGCTGGCCCTCACGCGCGGTGAGGCGCATGCGCTCGGCCAAGAGGCCGGGATCGACCTTGGCAAGCCACAGCCCGCAAGCCGGGCCGATCAGCGCAGAGGCGATCAGATAGGCCCACGCGCCGGGCCAGTGCAGCGTGCCGGCGAAGGCAAACAGCAGCGCGGCCATGGCGATGACGAAGAAAGTGTTCTGCAGGAGGAGCTTTGCGATCATGGGCGGGCTCCGTGATTCCGGCAGCGATTATCGCACTCTTTTTCCGGCAAACATGCGACCGCAGTCATCAACTTTCGGAGCAGGCGAGCTGTTCCTGCGCCGTCCCCGCCTCGTCGCTGCATTGACAATCGTATAAGCAATTGCTTATATATTGGCATGACCGCCGCCATGCAGTTGACCAATGTGCTCAAGACCCTCGCGGACCCGACGCGGCGCGCGGTGTTCGAGCGGATCATCCGGGAAGGGGAGATCGCCGCGACCGGGCTGGTGCAGGGCTCCAAGGTGTCGCAGCCGGCAGTGTCGCAGCATCTGCGCGCGCTGCGCGATGCCGGGCTCGTCGCCGAGCGGCGCGAGGGCCGGCATATCCACTATCGGGTCGCGCCGAAGGGGCTCAGCCCGCTGATCGACTGGCTCGGCCATTACGAGACGTTCTGGGCCGAGCGCTTCGCAAATCTGGAACGGCTGTTGAAGGAGAGTGAGTGATGGGTGAGACGCACGCGATCACGGTCGAGAAGGTGCTGCCTTATGCTGCCGACAGGATCTGGCGGACGCTGACCACGAGCGACTTGCTGATGAAATGGCTGATGCCGAACGATTTCCAGCCGAGCGTCGGACACAAGTTCAACTTCCGCACCAAGCCGATCGGCGACTGGGACGGCGTCGTGCATTGCGAGGTGCTGGATTGCGATCCGCCGCGGCTGCTGCGCTATTCCTGGAAGGGCGGCGCCGACACCAATCCGCAATACGGCTCGAAACTCGACTCGGTCGTCACCTGGACGCTGACGCCGGTCGAGGGCGGCACGCAGGTCCGCATGGTGCATGACGGCTTCGTTTTCCCCGGCAACCGCTTCGCGTTCGACATGATGAGCCCGGGCTGGGGCAAGATCGTCGATGCGATCGGTCGGGTCGCCGCGGAAGCCTGACGGGTCACTCGTTCTTGCCGCGCCGGACCGTGATCGAGGCGTCGGTCCGGTTGCGCGTGCATTCGAGGTTGAGGCGGCGATAGCGCATCGTAATGGTGTTGCCGCGCAGGATGCCCATGCGCTTCAGGCAGCGCGAGGTGCCGGTGGTGGCGTCGTCCTTCGGCACGGTGAAGACCAGTGCGGTGGCGGAGCCGACCAGGTTGAAGAACTCGGGCTTCATCTTGCGATCGGTCTTGGCAAAGAGCTCGATCGAATAGTCCTTGCCGCGGCAGCCGAGCGACAATTCCTTTGCCGCCGGATGTGTGAGGTATGTGATGTTGGCGGCGCTGAAATTGACCTTCAGCCCGTCGATCTGGCCGGCGAGCTGCTTGGCGATATCCTCGCAGGGATCGGCATGCGCAGGCGCGGCAGCGAAGGCTGTCGCCAGCGCGATCAGCGCGGCCGGCATGATAGAGCGGATGCTCAAGGGAAAGCGTCGGCGCAACGGTGCTGTCACGAAATACCCCCGCGGTATGAAAATACGCGAAGCTACATGCAGGCTCCCGCGGAGCGCGTCAATATGGCCGGTCCGTCAGGATGCGCACTTGCCGTCCTGCGCCTTGGAAGCGCCGGCGGCGCGGCGTTCGCAATCATTGCCATAGGTCTTGCCGTCGCAGCCGCACACCGGCTTGAAGATCTTGTTGCAGATCGTCGGCCGGAACGCGCAGGTGCCGGTCTGGTCGGCACGGCCGCATTGTCCCGGCTTGAACTGGCAGAACTGACCGCTACGGCTGCATTGAACGCCGGCAAGGCCGCCGCACGACTTGCCGAGGCGAGCCGCATCGGCGCCGGTCGGGACCGCGATCACCAAGGCCAGCGCCGCGAACCAGATCAAAAGCGCTGTCTTCATGATGGTCTCCTGATGGCTTCCTTGGTGGTTTCGCGGATTGCTGAAGCGTTGTGGCAACCAGAGATTACGGAGGGATGAAAAATAGCACATGGATTGCCGGTCCCGCGCATGGCTGGAAGGCGGCCGGCTTCCCTTTCCTTTGTCCGAAAAAGGCTTAGAACGGCTCTACATTCCGGCGGCCCCGCGGCCGGACCGGCCTTACGAACCCGACCTGCAAGCCCAAAGAGCAGCTCATGAACGCCCCCTCAGCCTTCCCCGACCAGCAGAAGCCCGTTCCGCCCTACAAGCACACCCCGCTGTTCCCGCTGGGTGCCGACACCACACCCTACAAGAAGGTGACGAGCGAGGGCGTCCGGGTCGAGAAGGTGCTGGGCAAGGACATGCTGGTGGTGTCGCGGGAGGCGCTGCGGGCGCTGTCCGAGGCCGCCTTCGGCGACATCAACCACTATCTGCGGCCGGGCCATCTGAAGCAGCTGCGCTCGATCCTCGAGGACAAGGAAGCCAGCGACAACGACAAGTTCGTCGCCTTCGACTTCCTGAAGAATGCCAACATCGCCGCCGGCGGCGTGCTGCCGATGTGCCAGGACACCGGCACCGCGATCATCATGGGCAAGAAGGGCTGCAACGTCATCACCGATGGCGACGACGAGGCCGCGCTCTCCGAAGGTGCGCGCGATGCCTATCTGCGCCGCAATCTGCGCTACTCGCAGGTCGCGCCGCTGTCGATGTATGAGGAGAAGAACACCGCCAACAACATGCCGGCGCAGTGCGAGATCTACGCCGAGGGCGATGACGCCTACAAGTTCATGTTCATGGCCAAGGGCGGCGGCTCGGCCAACAAGAGTTTTCTGTTCCAGGCGACGCCGTCGGTCTTGACCAAAGATCGGCTGCTGGCCTTCCTGAAGGAGAAGGTGCTGACGCTCGGCACCGCGGCATGTCCGCCCTATCACCTGGCGATCGTGATCGGCGGCACCTCGGCCGAGCTCTGCATGAAGACCGTGAAGCTTGCTTCCGCGCGCTATCTCGACGCGCTGCCGACCCACGGCTCGGCCGATGGCAACGCGTTCCGCGATCTCGAGATGGAGCAGGAAATCCTCAAGATGACGCAAAGCCTGGGGGTAGGCGCGCAGTTCGGCGGCAAGTATTTCTGTCACGACGTGCGCGTGATCCGCATGCCGCGGCACGGCGCCTCGCTGCCGATCGGCCTCGGGGTCTCATGCTCGGCGGATCGCCAGGTGCTCGGCAAGATCACCAAGGACGGCGTCTATCTCGAGGAGCTCGAGCACAACCCGGCGCAATATCTGCCCGCGGTCGAGCAGTCGCTTGGTGGCGAGGTCGTCAAGATCGACCTCAACAGGCCGATGAAGGAGATTTTGGCGACGCTGTCGCAATATCCGATCAAGACCCGCGTCTCGATGACCGGCACCATGATCGTCGCGCGCGACTCCGCCCACGCCAAGCTGCGCGAGCGGCTGGAGAAGGGCGAGCCGCTGCCGGATTATTTCAAGAACCATCCGGTGTATTACGCGGGTCCCGCCAAGACGCCCGACGGTTACGCCTCCGGGGCGTTCGGCCCGACCACGGCCGGCCGCATGGATTCCTTCGTCGACCAGTTCCAGGCCGCGGGCGGATCGATGGTGATGGTCGCCAAGGGCAACCGCGCGGTCGCGGTGCGCGAGGCCTGCAAGAAGCACGGCGGCTTCTATCTCGGCTCGATCGGCGGTGCGGCAGCGAACCTCGCCGAGCACTGCATCAAGAAGGTCGAGGTGGTCGAGTATCCCGAGCTCGGCATGGAAGCGATCTGGCGCATCGAAGTGGTCGATTTCCCGGCCTTCATCATCATCGATGACAAGGGCAACGACTTCTTCAAGGAATTGAATCTGGGTTGAGGGCAGTCGGCCTCGACGGATTCTCCAAGGGCTGGGTCGCCGTCACCATCGACGGCGACCGACGCACGCTTTCCCTTCACGGCGACATTTCGGACGCGCTGGCGGGTCCGTTCGATCGTGCCGGGATCGATATCCCGATCGGCATGACCGATGACGGCGAGCGCGATTGCGACCGTCTCGCCCGCGAGCGGTTGCGCCCGCACACCTCGCGCGTCTTCACCGGGGCACGGCGCTGGCTCTGGCAGGAGTTTGTCGATCCCGATGCGGCGAACCGTGAAGTGCTGCGCCGCGGCCAGACCCGCGTCTCGCGCCAGCTCTGGCACCTCGGCAACAAGATCATGGAGGTCGATGCGTTCGTCCGTGCCAATGCCGCGCGCGACATCCGCGAGGTGCATCCCGAACTGGTGTTCCTGCGGCTGAACGGCGGCGAGCCCTTGCCGCACAAGAAGTCGGAGGAGGGCGATGCGCTCCGCCGCAGGCTGCTGAAGCGATCAGGCTTTCGCGAGATCGATCGCTGGCTTACGGAGGCGCGGATCGGCACCGGTGCGAAGCGTGACGATGTGCTGGATGCCTGCGCGGTGGCCCTTGCAGCTCATGAACCAGGCGGCTGCGTTCCCGAGGGACCGCAGCCGCTGGATATGCATGATCTGCCGATGCGGATCTGGTTCTAAAGCGTTTACAAGCGAAGTGGACACCGGTTCGCGTGAAGAAAACGCGTCAAAACAAAAAGCTGGAGCGCTTACGCCCGCGTGCCGGTGAAAGGAAAGCTGCCCATCGGGCCGATGCCCATCTCACCGGAGATGCCGTCGCCGGAGACCGTGCCGGAGAATTCGAGCGTCAGCGGCATCGGGTTGGTGATGGAGACCTTCCAGGCGACGCTGTCGCCGTTCACGGAGCCGTCGAAGATTTCGGTGGAGTTGCCCTCGGCACCCTGCGTGCCGGTGAGCGTGCCGCCCGAGCTCGCCAGCGACAGCGTCGCCTTGCGCTCGCCCATCGGTGTCGTCATCGTGAGATTCCAGTTTCCGTCCACCGCCATTGATGTCTCCCCTCCGGTTAAAAGCGTGCGCGGGTATAGCCTATCTTGCCGCGCGCGCCTAGTTCGCGGCTGCGGCGATCAGGCGCGGGCGGCGGTGCGCAGCCGGTTGCCGACCAGGAAGCGGAAAGCGACATACTGGATTGCGAACGCGGCGATCTTGGCGCCGACCAGCACCACGGACACGTAGAACGCCCACAGCTTCATGTCGCCGGTTGCTGCGATCGCGATGGTGCCGGCGGCGAGGATGAACATCAGCCCGGCCCAGGCGTAGCCGGCGAGGGTGGCGTATTCCGGAATGGTTTCGGTCACGATCGGCGGCAGATAGCGCAGCATCCAGCCGCGCCTCAGCATGATCGCGCCGATCGCGATGTGGCCGATCGCAGGCTTCGCCAGCACGAAGCGCGGATCGTTGGTGAGCAGTGTCGCACCGCCCAGCACGATCACCAGCCCAAGGCTTGCCCAGGTCATGTAGCCGAGCGCCTGTCCCTTCACGCGCGCATAGACCACCTGCGCAATCGCACCCACGATCGCAACGGCCGTGGCGATCAGCACATTGTCGGTGGCGAGATAGACCACCAGGAACACGATGGTGGAGAGGAAGTCGCTCGCGAGCCTGGCAAATACGCTCTTCATCGTCGTGCTTTCCGTTTCCTCAGGCAGGATGATCGTTGTGATGTTGGTGTGTGGCGTTCAGCGTGACGGCAGCGCGCCCGTAGGCGGCGTCCCGTACTTGGCCGCGCGATAATGCGGATACCAGCGCGTGAAGCACACCGCGGCGTTGCGCGCGGCGAAGGCGATCAAGAGGCCAGTCCACAGCGGCAGGGCCGGCACATAGAGCACCGCGATGTTGCCGATCAACATCAACAGCGTCGCGGCGGTCCAGGCTCCGGTGATCAGGTAGTTGGCTGTGAGGAAGCCCGGCTGCTTCGCGATCCCGGCATCGACCTGCTCCAGCGCATATTGCCGCGTGAAGGGATGGCCGATCAGGATCGAGCCGAACGACACCAGCAGGATGCCGGCGTCGACGGCGATCTTCACCGCGATGCTGCTTGGCGTCGGATCGACGAAGCTGAGGTAGCTACCGACTGCGGTGAACACGATCACCGAACCGACGCCGAGGATCTTGATGCTGCGGCCGCGCGCGATATCGAACGCGATGACGGCAAGGCAGATCAGCGCGGCAGCGAGCAAACTCACCGTGGCCGAGGTCACCAGCATCAGCGTGGCGAAGGCGCCGTAAGGGGCGAGGATCAGGAAGATCGTCATTGGGAGCCTCGAAGGCCGATCTTTACATCGTAAAGATAACCTAGAGGTAGGCAGAAGGAGCGTCAAGCAAAATCTTTACAGTGTCAAAATCGTGATGTGATCTCGAGAAAATGAGTGAATTCAGATTGATATCTAAGCGATCGTGGGTCGTTTCTCGTGCCGCCAGCCGTGATGGCCGGGGTTGTCCCGTCCACGTCTTTCCTTCAAGAACCAACAAAGACGTGGATGCCCGGGACAAGCCCGGGCATGACGAGTGGAGGGATTGGCTATTCTCACGCCTGGAGTGACGCGTAGCTACTCGGCCCCGACCCAATTGCCGTGGAATCCATCGGGCACGCGGTGGCCGAGATGAACCAGCGCGGTCGGGCCGGCTTCGACGTCGGTGGCGTTGAAGACGGCGAGGTCGCTGCGGTTTTCGCGGGCGCGCCAGACCGCGGCGAGCAGCCAGCCGTCGCCCTCGGCGGCGCCCGGGCCGCGCTCGACGAAGACGGGCTCGGAGATCGTGTCGCCGGCGGGCAAGAGGTATTTGCCGAGCCGCTTGCCCGCGCCGTCGACATGCACGATGCCGGACAGCGCGCCGGCCAGCGGCACGTCAGGGTCGGTGCTTGCGTGCCAGCCGTGGCTATTCCTGAGACCGGCGCGGCGGTCGTCGATGCGCGGGAATTCGCCGGTCAGATCGTTGAGATAGGTTTGGGTGAAGCTGTCGGTATTTCCGGCCAGATCAAAGCTCCAGCGGCACAGCCGGGCGCTCGATTTCTTCTCATCCGTCGGCGAGCCGTCGGGGTGGGTGAACAGCGGCGGCTCCTCGTACTGCATCACGTCGGCGACGATGCGGTTGCCGTCTTCCCATGCGTTCATGACGTGGAAGACGTAGCAGTTCTCGGCGCGGAACCAGACCAGATCGTTGGCTGAGCCGTTGCGCTTCATGACGCCGACATAGGCGCCTTTTCCCGGCTCCCAGGCGTAGGGCGGCTTGCCGCGCATTGCGCGTTCCATGCTGCCGGTGATGGGCAGGATCGGAAACAGCACATGATTCTCGGTGACGATGAAGTCGTGCACCATGCTGGCATAGGGCGCCTCGAAGCGTTCGAGCCGCGTCACCACGCCGGATGAATTGACCGCGCCATACGACAACGCCGGCGTCAGGGGACCGGCGGCGTTGTAGCCGAAGAACACCATCTCGCCGGTGACCGGATCGATCTTGGGATGCGCGGTGAAGGGGCCCGATATCGCGCCCTTGTAGTCGCAATAACCTCGGCGATCGAGCGTGCCGGGATCGATCTCGGTCGGCAGATGGCCTTCCTCAAGCGCGAGCAGGCGGCCGGCGTGGAAGATGATGTTGGTGTTGGCGACGCCGCTGTCGGTGATGGTCGTTTCGGGCGCATCAGGCAGCTTGCGGCCGAAGCCGCCGAACAGCGCGCGTCCGGCGTCGTGCTCGGCCTGCCATTTCGGGGTGCGGACCCAGCGATTGCGGTAGCTGGCGCGGCCGTTCTCGAGATGGAAGGCGTGCAGCATGCCGTCACCGACGAACCAGTGCGCGCCCGGCACATTGAACTGCGGATTGGGGCCGTTGCGGTACAGCGTGCCGTTCAGCTCGCGCGGCAATTCGCCTGTGATCTTCAGGAACGGCGCATCGGCTTCAAACGGGATCGGCGCCAAATTGCTCCGCGCCGTGTTGGACGTGACCTGGTCGAGCATTCCGGATCTCCCTGCATTATGATCTTTACATCGTAAAGATATCAGTAGGGATGACGCCATCGATCGTCAAGCAAAATCTTTACAGTGTAAAAATTGCGACCTATAACGGCGGCATGGCAAGATTATCCAAAGAAAACAAGGCGGCTCGCCCGGCACGGGCTGCGCCGCGCCGGGTTGCGCGTGCTGCGGCGGATCGTCCGCCACCGCGGCGCCGGGCCAATGACACGCCGTATCACCATGGCGATCTGCACGAGGCGCTGCTGAAAGCCGCCGAGCGCGTGCTCGAGCGTGACGGGCTGGCGGGGCTGACGCTGCGTGCGGTGGCGCGCGAGGCCGGCGTGTCGCACGCCGCGCCCACGCATCATTTCGGCGATCTCACCGGCCTGGTCAGCGAGCTTGCAGCGATCGGCTTTCGCCAGTTCAACGCGGCGATGGTCGCGGCTGGCGCCAGTGGCGCCACAGCGATCGAGAAGGGGTTGGCGCGCGCCAAGGCCTATGTCGCCTATGCGCAGGCGCATCCCGGCATGTACGGGCTGATGTTCCGCACCGAGCGGCTCGACATGTCGAGGCCCTCGCTGCATGAGGCGGCGAACACGTCGTTTGCCGGGCTCGCCGGTTCGATCGGCGAAAGCCGTCACGAGCAGATCCAGGAGAGAGCGCTGTCGCTCGATCAGGCCGCCGCGATCGTGCGCGCCTGGTCGCTGGTCCATGGCTTCACGATGCTGCTGCTGGATGGACGCCTGACCGACGTGCTCAACCGGATGCCACAGGGCAGCACGCTCGACATGCTGTTCGAGGCGATGCTGAAAGGCAATACGAAGCCGTGCTGATATGCTAGCGCGTCACCAGCGACGTCGAGCGGCCGCTCTGTCCGATCGTCTTCACCTGGTCCGCGCCGCATTTGAAGTCGCGGGCGAAATCGTCGGCGGCCTGCCGCGCCAGCTCGTTGGCATTGGGATTGGCGGCGACGTCGACATAGGCGACATGACAGACCTCGCCCGGCGGCAGCCGCGTCACGGCGAGCATCGCCCGTGAGACCGGGCCGCCGCGTTTGTCCTGCTCGCTGTTGTCGGCGATCTGCCAGCGCTGGATGATCGCGAAGGGCTTGCTGCCGGCGGCACGCCATTCGATCGTATCGCCGGTCGAACTGAACGGGCCGAACCAGGCCTGCGCCGCCGGTTCCCTGGCTGCTGCCGCGCGGTTTCGGCCGACCGAGACCACTTCGCGCAGATCGCCCTCGTTGATCAGCACCACAAGGCCGGATTTCCCCGGGCAGACCCGCGTGCTGCTGCCGTCCTCCTCGTTAGGCTTGCCGATCATCCGGCAGGCCTTCGGCGCGGTCGACGTATAGAAGCTGCTGATCGTTTGGGCGCCAGCCTGACCAGGATTTGCGCCGGCGAGCGCCATCACAACTGTTGCAAAAGCAAGGTATTTCATCAGGGGAAACCTGCGATCCGGACGTTACTTTGTGTCTGACATATGCAATCTGGGGAAGGTTCAACAGACACGCGGGAAACACCTGACAGGCGCGCGGAATCGTCCTAGAAGGGCGGCTTCGCAACTTCTGTCGCGTGCACCTTGCGTGCCTTAGCCTCGATCGTCATGCCCGCATCATTATCGCAAAAGCCCTATCGCGTCGGCCGTTCCCGTACTGGCCTTGGCCTTTTCGCCACCAAGCCGATCAAGAAGGGGACCAAGATCATCCGCTATTTCGGGCCGTTGCTCGACTCGAAGAAGAAGGATGAGGACGCGATCGAGAACAAATATCTGTTCGAGCTCACCAACCGATGGACCATCGACGGCTCGATCCGCGAGAACGTCGCCCGCTACATCAACCACGCCTGCCGGCCGAACGCGGAATCCGACGTCAAGCCGCGCAAGCGCAAGGTGTTCATCCGCGCCATCAAGGACATCGAGCCGGGCGACGAGATCAACTACGATTACGGAACCGACTATTTCAAAGCCTATCTGAAGCCGATCGGCTGCAAGTGCGACGCCTGCGAGAAGAAGCGCAAGAAGAAGCGCGCGGAGGCGAGGGCGGAGCGGCTGCGGCTGAAGGAAAAGGCCGAGCGGAAAGCCAAGCGCGAGGCCGAGAAGCTCGCTGAAATGCGGGCCAAGGCCAGGGCAAAGAAGACGAATGGCGCCAAGGCAAACGGCAAGCTGAACGGCACGCAACTGAACGGCCATTCTCTCCTCAAGGCTGCCGGCAGGAAGGCTGCCGCCCCGAAGCGAGGCGCCGCGCGGGTGCTCCAAGCCTGACGCCGCGCTCCGGAATCGGGGCGTGTACTCATAACGTCTTGCGCGGCGAGATCGACTACTTCGCCTCGCACCGAGGCATTGACCCGTGAGGGATCCGGTCCAGCGATTGGCTGCGATACCTGCCAACGGTGGACGGCCAAATTGGGCCCCATCGACCTCCGATAGGGGCAAAGCCAGCGACGCTGTGACCAGGACATCTACCCATAAAGGCGCAGACGTCAGTTTCTGGCGGCCAAGCGGAATCTTACTATGGGCCAGAGCATTACCGCTCGTGCCCCTGACCTGACATCACTCTTTTGCTCCCTTTTGCGCCACGGCGTCGTCGACTAGGCTCTCGCGAACTGCCGTGAAGCCAGACGTGCCGAGATGCTCGCTTGGGGATTGGGCAGTGATCATCGTGCAAGCAATAGCACTCTGAAAAATGGAGCAATCATCGTACGGAGGACCTCATGAAAAAGCTTCTGACTTTGGCAGCCTTGATCGCACTGACGGGTTCGGCGCTGGCGCAAGATGCCGGGACCATCGTCAAACCAGATGCTCTGACGTGGAAGGAAAATCCGAACGTTCCGAAGGGTGGCCAGGTCGCGCTCCTGGCAGGCGATCCAACGAAAGCTGGCAGCGTGGTGGTTCAGCGCGTCAAGATTCCTCCCCACTATAAACTTCCGCCGCACACTCATCCCTATGCCGAGACCGTCACGGTGATCAGCGGTAGCGTCGGCTGGGGCATGGGCGAAAAGTTTGACCCTGCCAAAGGCGAGATGGTCAAGGCGGGTGCCTTGGAGATAATGCCGGCGAAGCACGCTCATTATGTTTGGACGGAAAACGAGGAGGCGATCCTCCAGATTCAATTCACCGGCCCAGGAGGCATCGACTACATCGATCCGGCCGATGATCCGCGCAAGAAGACGCATTGAAGCATTGAGGTCCGCTCCGCCATCAGGGGCACAGCGGACCTCAGACGCGTCCTGACTGTGGCGCGGGTTATGATGGATACACGCCCTGGGACAGGATTCCGGATCCCTGCGCCCTGAATAAGTGCACGCCCTAGCCGCCGGGCTTGCGCGCCGATGCGGGCAGCGGGGCGTCGCCGAAATCGAGCGTCGAGCGTTGGACGATCGTGCCGCGCTCATCGATGACAAGGCGGAAACGGCGGTGTTCCGAGAAGAAGGTCAACCGATGTCGACCTGCATCGTTGTCGACACCGCGCTCCGACAGCGTCGTGATCTTGCCGGATCGCAGTTGGTCCTGCAGCAGCGGCGCAGTGATGCCGAGACCTTCGGCGACGATATCGGCATCGACCTCGAACGTGCTGTCGGTGAATGCGATCGTCGTCATGATGCCCTTGCAGGATGACGGGCGGGACGCGGCAGGTAGGCGCAATCGGCGAGCCTGGTTCCGTCAAGCTCGCGCATGAAGGCTTCGCGAGCCGCCGCGAGCCTTGCTTTCAGGCGGCAACGCGGCAGCAGCACGCAATCGCCGCCATCATCCCTGAAACATTCGACCAGTGGGCTGCCGCCTTCGAGCGCGCGCACCACTTGCCCGAGAGTGATGGTCTCTGCCGGCCGCGCCAGCGAAAAACCGCCGCCTGCGCCGCGCTGGGTCGCGATGAAGCCGGCGTCAGCGAGGTCGCGCACCACCTTGGCGAGATGGTTGCGCGAAATGCCGAATTCGGCCGCAATCTCGCTCGTGGCGAACGACCGATCCGGCTCGCCGGCCAGCCGCATCAGGGCGCGCAGCGCAAAATCCGTGAACGATGTGAGGCGCATGGAAGCCCTTCGAAATCAGCACTTGGCGGATCAGCTATAGCAGTCTAAATAGGCATTTGAAATACCTATTTATGGAGACCCGCAATGGCGGAAGCAGAGCGCCGCGAGCAGATCACCGCCGAGATTGTCGCGCGGACCGGGATCACTGAGGCCATGATCGAGCAGCTGGTGCACGCCTTCTACGCCAAGGTCCGCAAGGACCCGATGATCGGACCGGTGTTCGAGGTCAGGATCAGCAATTGGGAGCCGCACCTGGCCCAGATGTGCGCGTTCTGGTCGTCGGTCGCGCTGATGACCGGGCGCTATCACGGTACGCCGATGGTCAAGCACATGCCGCTCCCGGTCGATGCTGCGCATTTCGACCGCTGGCTCGAACTGTTCGAGGCGACGGCGCATGAACTGTGCCCGCCAGCCGCCGCGCTTCATTTCATCGAGCGCGCGCGGCGTATCGCCTCGAGCCTCGAGATGGGCGTCGCCAGCGGGCAGGGCGTCATGCTTGGGGTCGGGGAACGTTACAGACGAAGCGAAGCAGGAGCAGTGCAATGAGGAACAGGGCGAAGGCAATCGCGCGCGCAATCGACGGCGCGTGGTTTCAACATGATCAGGCCGATCCGCTTTCCGGCAGCAGCCTCGTGCCGATGCTGATCATCGGCCTGGCGCTGACCTTCGCGGGCATGATTGTCGCGGTGGTTCTGAGCTGACAGAAGAGAACGCCCGCCGCGCTTATCGCGACGGCCGTTCATGGCGTGCTGTATTCGGCTTACGCCGCGACCGTCTCGCCGCTCCGGCGCAGGCCGACATATTGCAGCTCGGCGAACACGCCGGTGGCGATCGCCTGGGCGAGGATCACGATGGTCCCGAAGAGGTTCGGCGACACCGCACCCGAGAGCAGCAGCGCGATGCTGGCAAGCGTCCAGGCCGCGTTGCCGGCGACCACGAGGATCACGGGTCCTTTCGGCAGCGAGGTTCGCGCGGCGAGCCAGCCGACCAGCGCGGTGTAGGCGATCAGGAACAGCCCGGTCTCGCGCAGCAGCGCTTCCGGCAGGCCGAGCAGCGAGGCCAGCGCGCCGGTATCGAGCACCATCGCGACGGCGGATACGCCGCTGAAGACCGCGTCGGCAAGCAGGGCGCGGCGCAAGAGCTGGGACGAATGGATCATGGCAGTGTCTCCTCGGGTTGGGATGGGTTTTCAGCGCATCAGGGACTGCAGCTGACGCCACAGCCGGAGCGGACACAGCGCCTTGCCGACCCTCATCTCCACCGCATAGACCTGCGCGAACACGAACGCGCCGGTGTCGTGCACGAGCGGCTGGGGCATGTTGAGCGAGCGCGCGACCAGCCAGGTGGCCAGATGGACCAGCCACGGGATCAGGACGGCGAAGGCGCGGATAAGGGACAGCATCAGCATGGTCATCTCCTGTGCCGTGGAAGATGAGCCGGCTTGCGCACCAATTCGATTACCTCAGGCGTAATGGAACGGGCGAATTTCGCGTGGTAGGTTTTGCTCCATGAACGCACATGCATCCATGGCGCGGGCCGAGCCCGCAAAACCCGTCCTGATCGGCGAGCACCTGCGCGAATGGCGGCAGCGCCGTCATCTCAGCCAGCTCGACCTCGCCGTCGATGCCGAGATCTCGGCGCGGCATTTGAGCTTTGTCGAGACCGGCCGCTCGTCGCCGTCGCGCGACATGGTCCTCAAACTGGCGGAGCGCCTCGACGTGCCCCTACGCGAACGCAACGTGCTGCTCGTCGCCGCGGGGTTCGCACCCGCATTCCCGCAACGCTCGCTGGAGGATCCCGCGCTGAAATCGGCGCGCGAGGCGATCAACCTGGTGCTGAAGGCGCATGAGCCCAATCCGGCGCTGGCCTATGACCGGCACTGGAATCTGGTCTCCGCCAACCGCATGGTGGCGCCGCTGCTCGAGGGCGTGCCGCAGCGGCTGCTCGGCCAGCCCTTCAACATCCTGCGGCTGGCCTTCCACCCGGAGGGCCTCGCGCCGCGCACCGTCAACCTGGCGGAATGGGCCGCGCATCTCTTGGAGCGGCTGCATCGGCAGTGCGAGGCAACGGCTGATCCTGAGCTGCTCAAGCTCTATCAGGATCTGAAGTCCTATCCGATCCCGGCGCGGACCGCCCCGATCACCCCCGACAACAACGTCGCGCTCCCTTTCAAGCTCCGCCTCAATGGCGAGATCCTGAGCTTCATCTCGACCACCATGGTGTTCGGCACCCCGGTCGACATCACGCTGCAGGAACTGGCGCTGGAGACCTTCTTCCCGGCCGACGAGCTGACCGCCGAGCGGATGCGGCAGATGGCCAGCGCTCTGGGCTGAGCGAACCGATACGCGAGCTTTGCAGCCGGAGCCGCCTGGCGGCATAATCCGCTCATGAACAGCCATTCGACCCCGGCCCGCGGCGCACGACCTCATCCCGTCGGCGACCTCCTGCGTGATTGGCGCGGGCGACGCGCCATGAGCCAGGCCGACCTCGCCTTCGACGCCGGCATCTCGATCAAGCATCTGAGCTTCGTCGAAACCGGCAAGGCCGTCGCGAGCAGGGACATCCTGCTGCAGCTTGCCGCAGCGCTCGGCCTCTCGCTGCGCGATCGCAATGCATTGCTGGAGGCCGGCGGCTTCGCACGGCAATATGGCGAGCATGATCTGGCGGCGCCGGAGATCGCCGACGCCAGGCGCGCGATCGACCTGCTGTTGCGCCGGCACGAGCCGTTTCCGGCCATCGTGACCGACCGGCAGTGGAACGTGATCGTGGCCAATCGCGCGGCAGCGCGGCTGATGACGATGCTGCTTGGTCCGGTGCGCATGCAGCGCCCGCTCAATCACATGGCGATGTTTTTGTCGCCAGACGAGCTGCGTCCCTACGTCGAGAACTGGTCGAATCTCGCTGCGGCGCTGCTGGCGCGGGCGCGTCATGAGGCAATGGCGGCACCGCTCGACCTCGCGTTGCAGTCGACCTGGCGCGAACTCCTGAAACTCCCCGATATCCCCATGCCGCACCTCAACGAAACCGCGGCGCCGGGGCCGCTGTGCGAGGTACGGTTGCGCAAGGGCGAAGTGATGCTTGGGCTGGTCGGCACGGTGCTGACGCTCGGCACGCCCCAGGACGTGACGTTGCAAGAGATGCGCGTCGAGATGTTCATGCCGGCCGACGAAGCCTCCGAGGCTGTGCTGACGGCGCTTGCGGCTCAGGGCACTTGAGCCGATCTGGCGCGGCGTTCGAAGCTCATCGCCTGCATCACCTCGGCGAACGGGCCGCCGCGATCGCTGAGGGTCGCGGTCGTAAGCCCGGCTCCGCCTGTACCGACGCGGGTGCGTGAGCGGATCAGTATCCACTCGCCCTCAGGCGGGCGGAAGTAGTAGAGGCTGATCTCGGGATTGACGAAGGTCCATTCGCGCATGTCAACGATCTGCGCGACGCCGCTGGAAAAGTCCGCGGCCTGCACCGACTGCAAGAGCGGCGTGTTGAGCTCACCGGCGACGAGCGGTACGTCGAGGCGCATCCAGGCGGCGGCAGGGCCGTGCTTCTCCAGCGCGCCCTCGATCAAGCGCACCGAGACGTTCTGGAAATAGCGGCTCCAATTCTGCGCAAAGGCCGGGGGTGGGGTTCCGGCCTCGGGGGCGATGTCCGGGCTTGCCGGTTGCGAGAACGGATCGCGCGGCGATTCTTCGCCTTGCGCCGTCAGCAGCGCCGTACAGCGGCCGATCTCGGTGTCGCCGTCCAGGAGGCGCACCTGGATCGTCTTGGCCTTGCGGCCGTCGCGCAGCATTGCGGTTTCGACCGCGAAGGCGCGCAGGCCGGCCGGCCGCCAAAGATCGAAGGTCAGGCGGCGGATCGCGAAACCTGTGCGGACCGCCAGCCGTTCGACCTCGCGCGCCATCAGCGCGGCGGTGGCGCTGCCTTGCAACATGTCCGGCGACCACGGCCCTCCGGCGTGCTCGGTGGCACGAAACAGATTGCCTTCTGGCTGGAAAATGGCGGTCATCGGCGGGTCTCTGCGGGCTGTTGGGACAGGCCGATGTCTAGAAAGCGGGCGCTCTTCCCACAATAACCGCCGAGGTTATGTGATGCGAGACATGCGGCCGACGCCCTTGTGTTGCGGAGCGAGGGCCTTACCTTTGGGACTTCAATCCGGAGGACGCCATGAGCCCCCTGAAGCCGCTTCGCCTCGACATCGTCTCCGACGTCGTTTGCCCCTGGTGCTACATCGGCAAGCATCGCATCGAGGATGCGCT
Source organism: Bradyrhizobium sp. Pha-3 (assembly GCF_042258615.1). Taxonomy (GTDB): domain Bacteria; phylum Pseudomonadota; class Alphaproteobacteria; order Rhizobiales; family Xanthobacteraceae; genus Bradyrhizobium. Next base: position 3,786,875 of record NZ_CP170152.1, read on the forward strand.
CAAGCTGGTGCCCGACGTGCCGGTCGAGGTGCACTGGCGGCCGTTCTTCCTCAACAATTGGGTGCCGCGCGAAGGCATCAGCCGCGACGAATATCTCACGGCCAAGTTCGGCTCGGTCGACGCCTACAAGGGCATTGCCGGCCGCGTGGTCGAGGCTGCCAATGAGGAGGGGCTGATCTACCATCCCGAACTCGTCAAGCGCCAGCCGAACACGATCGACTGTCATCGCCTGATCCACTGGGCCGAGGCCAGGGGCAAGGCGGCCGAGATGAAGCAGCGGCTGATGGAGCTGTATTTCCGCGACGGCGGCGATCTCACCGACACCAACGTGCTGGTGCAGGCGGCGGCCGACGTCGGGCTCGACGCCGACGACGTGCGCAAGCGTCTTGCCACCGACGAGGATGTGGCGCAGGTCTCCGCGCAAGCGCAGGAAGCCTCCGAGAAGGGCATCTCCGGCGTGCCGACCTTTGTGTTCGCGCAGAAATATGCGGTGTCCGGCGCCCAGCCGGCAGAGCAGCTCGCCCGCGCCATCCGCCAGGTCTCGGCCGAGATCAACGCGCAGGCGGCCGAGTAGTCCGCAGTCGTTTACGAAAGCCCGGCTCACGCCGGGCTTTTTCATTTGTCCACGCCATCAATCGAAACAACCAGGGAGACAACCATGATCTATGAGCTGCGCACCTACACGGTACGTCCGGGAGCCGTCGGCGAGATGGTGAAAGCGGCGAGCACGATCTCGCGCGACATCCGCGCCGACAATTTCGGCAAGCTGGAAGGCTACTGGATCACCGAGATCGGGCCGCTCAATCAGGTCATGCACATGTGGAGCTACGCCGATCTCAACGAGCGGACCCGGCTGCGCGCCGAGCTTGCGAAGAATCCGCGCTGGACCGGCGAGTACATTCCGGCGATCCGTCCGCTCCTAGTGCGCCAGGAGGTCCGGCTGCTGAATGCGATCATTCCGCCGGTGGCGCCGGCCACCAAGGGCAACATCTACGAATTCCGCAACTATCGCGCCAAGCCGCTCGGCGGCGCCAAGCAATGGCTCGATCTGATCACCGGCGTGATGCCGGAACGCGAGAAATACTCCAAGATCGTCGGCCTCTGGGCCACCGACGCCGGCCAGCCCAACGAGGTCTGCCACATCTGGGCCTATCCCGATCTCAACGCCCGCGCTGCTGCGCGCGGCGGTGCGATGAAGGATCCGGCCTGGCTGGAATTCCTCAGCAAGGGGACGCAGCTGCTCGAGGAGATGCACTCGACCATCATGCTGCCGGCCCCGCATTCGCCGTTGCAGTGACGCAGAGGATGGTCGGGCCGGGCGTACAGCGGCAGAAAGCCTCACCCGATGTTTCCATCAGATGAAGCTTTCCAGGCAAGGGCATGCGCTGCCTGAGAAACAGCGCGCCGCAACGCTAGAAGGGCCAGCTGACACCAACCTGACGGCGGGAACTTATTGTTTCCTGATGTGTCTGCATGGCTACGAAAAGGTAAACCATGGGTCGCTGTGCAGGAGGCGAGCTTGATGCGCCGTTCTGCCGGGCCACGCGGCGGATTACGAAAGCCAGGGCGGCATCAAGTTGCTTGATGCCGCTTCGTCCAGCACGGCGAACTGGTCCGAGCCATCCTCGAACGCCGTGACCAAGTCCGCGAGCCGGTCGAGCTCGGCAAGGGCGTCGACCTTCAACACCTTGCCGGCCGGCGCAGCGTCGCGCCAGCTATCCCAGGCCGACATTTGCCGGTTCGTGAGCGACAGCAGGTCGCGGTAGACGTTGACGTGAAGAAACCACAGACCCCTGGCCGCGCCGTGTCCGAAGGCTCCGGCCGCCACTGCGTTGCTTCTCGCCATCCGCCAGGCCTGCGATGCCGTCAGAAACGCATCGCGCGGCAGGTTCGCGTGGTCGAACGTGATCCGCAGTTGGTCGATCTGAAGTGCATCGAGCTGCGCGTCGGCCTGCAGCCAGCGCTGGTCGGATGGTGACCAATATTCGCAGATCCAATGGTCATGATGGATGTCGTCGGCAATGTAGGTCGCAAAGCCGCAGCGGACCCGCGCCGGGATCGATCGGCTTCGGAGCATGCTGCACAGCAGGAGCGCGTAGTCGCGGCAGGTGCCGAACGTACGGCTGCGCGGCGGGCGTGCCGCGTTGAGCGGACCGGCGAACGACGCCCGGATCAGCTTCAACCGATCTGCGCCCGGTTGGGTTTGCCGGACCATCGGGACATCAGGCGGAATACCGTACCGCTCCGCCCAGGCGACGTGAATGATCAGCTCCGAGACGACCTCGCACAGGCCGGAGACCGTCTCGGGCAAATCGTCATACGCTCCCGCCAGCTCGCCGGGGTCGGTCAACGCGTCCTGCCGGACGTAGCATTGCTGGATCGTCACGTTCCCGCCCGATCACGAGGTCATCGGCGCGAGGCCGTCATGCGCAGCCTATCGATCCGCGCGGGCTCGTGTAAGGGGCTGCGCTATCCGGGCTTGCCGCGCCGGCTGCGGATGAAGTGGACGGCGCCGCGCGCGGCCTCGTAGGCGAGATTGTTCAGGGTCAGCGCGGCATGAACCGCGGCGACCAGCGGATCGCGGCGCCGCAGCGGCAGCAGCACATCGCCGATCGCAAACCGGCCGCGCCAGATCGGGTCGATCATGGGGTGGCCGGGCGCCGCGGTGGAATCGGCCGAATTGATCGCGGGATCTGCGCAGAGATGGCGCGTCAGCTCCAGCGTCAATTGTGCGCCCGGCGAATGCTTCGCAAAGCGCTCGTCGATGCCGATCTTGAAGAAGAAGGCGCGGTCCTGTTGGCGCACCACGATGCCGCCGGCGACCGCCGTGCCGCCCGCATGCAGCGTGACGATCTCGCAGCGGCCGGTCTCGGCCAGCGCCGACGTCGCGCGGCGGATGAAGGCCGTGTCGCCGGCATGCTGGCTGAGTGCGGTGCCGCGCTGGCCCTTCCAGCCGCCGGCTTCGAGCGCAAGGAATGTCTCGAGCGCCGCCGCGACGTCGCGCGGCGTGCGCGCGACGTCGAAGCGCACCGCGCCGTGGTCGGACAGGCGATGACGCTGCCGACGCAGCTCCTTCAGCTTCTTGGGCCCGAGCGCGTCGCGCAACAGTTCATCCGCATCGCGCGTCGCATCGAGCTGGGCGCGCTGATACGCGCTCAGCAGGCGCGGCTGCAAACCGTCGCGCGCGAGCACCGCGCGGATTGCCGCCATTGCCGGGCCCTCGAGCGACATCGTGCGCAGGATCAGCGCATGCGCGCCCGCATTGCGTGCCTGCTGCAGCATCTTGCCGGCGGCCTGCTCGGCGGCGTCGCGATCGAGCAGCGGTGTGCACAGCGTGCCGTAGGGTTCGGCGCCGACCAGCGCGGGCAGGGGGATCCGATAGATTCGCCGCAAGGGCATGACCGGCAGCAGCCCGATCAATTGGCCGGCATCGCCGGTGGCGCTGAGCAGCGATGCGCCGGTGCGGCCGCGCGCGGAGGCATCGACCGCCAATTCCCAGTCGGGCTGGTAGTAGCCATTGGCCTCGATCGCGCGCTCGGCCAGCGCGCGCCATGCGCCGACCGGCGCGGCTGATAGCGGCGGCAACGCGCGATCGTCCGTGGCATCCTTGCGCGATGCACGGCGGATCATTGCCTGGTCAGCAATATCGGCCACGTCCCATGTTTCCCCGGTCGGCAAAGCCGATCGGCCTTGCGTTCATCGCGGACAACGCTAGCGGAAAGAAATGCAAAATGCCGTTGAGGCCATCCGGCAATTTGAGCGGTCATGTTAACGCGGCGTTCAGCATAACGCGGCCGCGCGCTTGGTGTTTCGACAACGTGGCGCCGGAGATCGCGAGAGCTCACAACGATGCACTGACAGCGGTGCGCATCAGGACGCTAAGGCTTGGAGCTTCGTTGCGCTTCCAGCTGAACGGAGCCTTCGACCGGCTCGTAAGTCTCGGTCACGCAGTTGTCGTCAGCCTCCACCTGCCGGCGATCGAAGATTGCGCCGTCATGGATGTCGACGCGATAGGTCTGCGTCCCGAGCGGCTTGCCGATTACCGAAGTCAGTTCGGCGCGTACGCAGGCGGTCCAGCCGGTGCCGCGCGGGTCGTGCAGCGGAGCGGAGACCCGCACATGGGTCGGCTGCGAGCCGGCGGTGAACACCGAATCCAGCTTGCCGGCCACCAGCCGCTTGACGTCCGGAGGCGTTTCGAGCGGCGCCGGCTCGGTGGCCTTGACCTTCAACATGTCGGGCCATACTGCGTGGCTGTCCGCCAGCCCGCAGCCGCTCAACATCAAGGCGGCGCCGGCCAGCAGCGCCGCCACTTGTACTTGTCCCTGTCCCATTGAGCTAATTTAATGTGCCGCCGCCCATATTGCGCCCCCCTGGTGGCGCTGAATCCGCATCGCGCGGCGCTTTGTCGATCAACAAATGTCGAGCGACAAGCTATTTTCGGGGTAGAGGTGTTGCCGGATGTTTCTACGGCTGCGGGGGAGAGAGACTGACATGAAAAGCTTCACGGTTGCTGCCGTCATTCTGGCGCTGATCGCGACACCGACCCTGGCCCAGGGCCGGCGAGGCGGCGGAGGCGACGACAGGAAGACGGAGAAGAAGCCCCAGATCGACGAGAAGGCCTACAAGGCCGCGCTCGATCGTATCCCCGAGCCCAAGGAGAAATACGATCCCTGGGGCGTCACCAAGCCGGCCGCCGATCCGGCCAAGAAGCCGAAATAGCCTGGCTCATCTGATCCCTGCGATTCCGGCGTGAGAACGGGTGCCGGCGGCAGCAGATTGCCGCACGGCATGAACCTTCACCTGACGGCTATCGACCCATCTCCGATGTCATTGTCGGAGGCCGCCATGCTTCGCCGTTCGCTCCTCGGCCTGATTGTTCCGGCTGCAATCCTGTTCGGTGCCGTGCCGGCACTGGCGGAAAGCCGCCTGGCGCTGGTGATCGGGCAGTCCGCCTACAAGTCGGTGCCCGCGCTGCCCAATCCGGCCAACGACGCCAGGGCGATGTCGCAGATGCTGACCGATGCCGGATTTGCCGTGACGACGGCGTCGGATCTGACGCAGGACGAGATGCGCACACGGATCAGCGACTTCGCCGGCGAGGTGGCGGCGAAGGGGGCCGACACCGTGGCGCTGGTGTTCTATGCCGGGCACGGCCTGCAGATCGATGGCGAGAACTACCTGGTGCCGGTCGATGTCGATCCGAAGCGCGAGGCCGACATCCCGATCCAGGCGATTCGCCTCAACGACATCCTGAACACGCTGACCTCGGTGCCGAGCCGGATGCGCATCGTGCTGCTCGATGCCTGCCGCAACAATCCCTTCCCGGAGCTCAGCAAGACGGCCGGGCATGGGCTTGCCATTGTTGATGCCAGGATCGGCGCGCCCGGCACCTTTGTCTCGTTCTCGACGTCACCGGGCGCTGAGGCCGAGGACGGCAGCGGCGTCAACAGTCCCTACACGACCGCGTTGTTGGCTTCGGCGAAGGAGCCGGGGATCCCGATCGAGGACACCTTCAAGCGCGTTCGTCTTGCGGTGAACAAGGCGACCGACGGCCGCCAGACGCCCTGGGACTCCTCGTCGCTCACCGACGACTTCCGCTTCGTGGCAGGTACGTCGGCGTCGCCCGCGGCTACGCCGGCGCCGGCTGCGGCCAAGCGCACCGTCGACGAATGGAAGCGCGAATTGCAGGGCAAGCCGATCGAGGCTGCAAACGAACTGATGGTGGTCGACGGCACCGATGAAGCCTATGAAGCCTTCGCCGCGGTCTTCGCCGGCACACCGCGCGGCCTGCAGGCGCGCGACTGGCTCGACCGGCATCGCCGCATGGTGGCCTGGAACGACGCCATTCTTGCCAACACGGCGGCGGCCTATCGCAGCTTCCTCGTGCTGTACCCCGACAGCGATCTGACGGCGACCGCGCGCAAGATGATCGAACGGTTGCGCTACCGTCCCGATCTGACACCGGCCGCCGCGCTCAGCGTGCCCGCGACCAATGTCGCGCTGGCGGCGCCGACCTGTCCCTGCAACACCGCGCCGCCGCCGGAGCAGCAGAAGGCCGCAGCGCCCGTGAAGAAGCGTGCCGATCCCGGTCCGCCGCGCCGCGCCGGCAAGCGCCCGCCGCGCGTCGTGGTCGAGGACGACGTCGTGGTGGTGCGCCGTCCGCCTCCGGCCGTGGTTTACGAACCGGTCGGGCCGCCGATCGGAATCGGGATTGGCATCGGCGGCGGTGGTTATCGCGGCCATTATGGCGGCGGTTATCACAGGGGTGGATACTGACGCGCCAATCGCGTAAAGGCTTTTCCCGCATGAGATGCATCTGATGATCGCATCTCGCGGGAGGACGCAATGCGGTCGCTGTTTCGCCTGCTTGCCGCGCTGGTGCTTTATGTGCAGCCGGCGCTCGCCTGGGAGTATTGGGGCGGCGACCGTGGGGGCACACGCTTCTCGCCCCTGACGCAAATCACGACAGACAATGTCGGCACGCTGGTGCGCGGCTGGGAATTCCGCACCGGCGATCTCGATGCGCGTCCGCCTGAGGTCATGAAGCGCACCAAGTTCGAGGTGACGCCGCTGTTCGTCGAGGACAGCCTGATCTTCTGCACGCCGTTCAACGAGGTGATCGCGGTCGATCCCGGCACCGGTGCGCAGAAATGGCGTTTCGATCCCAAGATCAGCATGGCGCAGCGGCCAGCTAACCGGTTTGTCTGCCGTGGCGTCGCGCACTGGACGGACGAGCGTGCCGCTGAAGGCACGGCCTGCAAGTCACGCATCTTCACCGGCACCAATGACACGCGCTTGATCGCGCTCGATGCCAGGACCGGCAAGCCCTGCACCGACTTCGGCAACAATGGCGAGATCAAGATCGACGCCGGCATGAAGCTGGAATGGCCCGGCGAGTTTCAGATCACGTCGGCGCCGGTGACCGGACGGGGCGTGGTCGTGGTCGGATCCGCGATCGGCGACAACCGGCGGGTCGATGCGCCGGTCGGCGTGGTGCGCGCCTTTGATGCGCGGACCGGCCAGCCGCGCTGGACCTTCGATCCGCTGGTGCATGCCGGCGTCGAGGCCGGCCACAGCAACGTCTGGGCACCGATGTCGGTGGACGAGGAGCGCGGCCTGGTGTTCCTGCCGACGACATCGCCCAGTCCCGATTTCTGGGGCGGCAAGCGTCCCGGCAATGACGAGCATGCCAATTCCGTCGTCGCGCTGCGCATCGAGAGCGGTGAGCTCGCTTGGGCGTTCCAGACCGTGCATCACGACGTCTGGGACTATGATCTGCCGGCCCAGCCGACGCTGGCGCGGATCGACACCGGCGGCGGCATACGCGACGTGGTGATCCAACCGACCAAGCAGGGCTTTGTGTTCGTGCTCGATCGCGACACCGGCAAACCGGTGTGGCCGGTCGAGGAACGCGCGGTGCCGCAGAACGGCGCCGACGGCGAGCAACTGTCGCCGACTCAGCCATTCCCGACCCATGTGCCGCCGCTGTTGACGCAACGGATGACGGCCGATGATGTCGCGGGCCTGCTGCCGGGCGTCGGCAGCGCGGCTTGCGAGAAGCTGATCGCGCAATCCCGCAATGAGGGGCTCTACACGCCGCCGTCGACGCAGGGCACGATTGTCTATCCGATGACCGGCGGCGGCGTGAACTGGGGCAGCGCGGCGTTCGATCCGGTCAACCAGATCCTGTTCGCCAATGTCAGTCACGCGGCGCACATCATCACGCTGATTCCACGCGACCAGGCCAAGGGCTTCAATCCGCCGCCCGGCCATGATTTCGGCCAGCAGCAGGGCGCGCCGTTTGCGATGTCGCGGGCGCTGGCGAGTACCGAGGTTGGCTCGCCCTGCAACAAGCCGCCGTGGGGCGAGACGGTGGCGGTCGATCTCAAGGCCGGCAAGATCCTCTGGCATGCGACGGTCGGCACCAGCGAGGATCTTGCACCGCTCGGCATCGCGCTCAATACCGGCACGCCGCTGCTCAGCGGCGTTGCGATCACCGCGGGCGGAGTGCTGTTCACCGGCGCGATGGACGCCTATCTGCGCGCGTTCGATGTCAAGTCGGGCCGGCAATTGTGGCTCGGCCGGCTCCCGGTGCCGGGCGTCGCCAATCCGATGACTTATCTCTGGAAGGGCGAGCAGTATGTCGTGATCGGCGCCGGCGGCCATTCCGAGGGCGGCACCTCGATCGGCGACAGCGTGGTGGCATTTCGCCTGCCGCGCCAGGGCGAGGGCGTTTCACTTCTCACGCGCCTGATCGATCGTCCCGGCGGACGGTTTGCTGCCAAGGCTGTGGCCGCAGGTCTCGTGCTCGTCGCCCTCGTTGCGCTGTTGTGGCGCTGGCGGCACAGCCGTCGCTCGCGATCAGCTTAGGTACTCCCTGCCGCAGGTGCGTGCCTGCAAAATATCGAAAACAACCCCATGCAAAGTAGCCGGCGGCTGCCGGCGTTCGAAAGGCAGCTGTCCGTAGCGGGTGAAGATGTCGTGTTTTTGTAGCTCGTGATCTGTCGCCTTCGTTTCTGATTTGCAGGGGAGCCGGAAGGCGGGGACGGCTTTCCCTGATTGATCATGCCATGGCTGTTGCGGCGGTTTTAGCCCTGCGGGTGTGTTTCTTTGTTCGACTTGAAGCCCGTTTCTCCGCCCCGACCCGCACGATCTTGAGGGCGGCGCGCGCAGGAGCGGTCAAGGACGCGCGCTTGCGCGCCCGCAAGGGCTTGTCCTTGACGGCTCCGAGCACGCTGCCAGGCTGAGGCGCGTCGGGGCTGATCTGGTGTCCGTTGGCGCTGAACATCGCCAACCGATGCGGTCCGAGGAACACGCTGACGGTGCCATCGGGATACTCATGTAGGCGCACCACAGCCTTGACGAAGTGGGGCCTGAGCCGGCTCTGCGGCAACTGCAGCCGCCGACCGTTCCATGCAACGGTATTATCGTTGCCGACGGTTCGCTCCTCGATCACGCACAGCGCCTCGCGCCAGGCTTCGTGCCGGTCGGCCACGAATGCCGTGCCTTCCTGTTCGGGCTTGATCGCAAACGCGGCGTTGTGCCCGGCGATGTAATGCGTCTTCAGCCACGTGTTGGCGGCTTCGAGCGTCGTGATCCCGGCAAGCCGCAGCTCCTTCGGCAGCCGATCCTGCAACGTGCCGAACACCCGCTCGGAGCGCCCGCGCGCCTGCGGCGAATAGGCTGCGATATGCTCGATCCCAAGATGCGACAAAGCCCGTCCCACCTGGGTTTGTTGCGTCTTCGAGACCTTCTCGCCGGCTTTTGGGGTCAGGAAATAATGGCTGCCACGGTCGGTGTAGAGCGCGCAGAACAGGCCGTGCTCGCCAATCACTTCGCGCAAGGCCTGGAAGGTCGAGGCCGTTCCTTCTTCCTCGACCAGCACCATCGAGTAGATCTCGCTGGTCGCATCGTCCATCGTGACGATCAGGTCCTTCGCGGGCAGACCTTCGATCCAGACGTGGCGCGATCCGTCCTGGTGCAGCAGCATGCCCCGAAGCGGCCGGCGTGGGCGCTTCTTGCGGTGCGCCGAACGCTTCGGCGCCTTCCGCACCAACCCCGCCGCGTGCAAGGCCAGCTTGGTCACCGTATAGCCCAGCATATAGTCATGCCGCTTTTGCAGCTGCTCGTGGAAATGCTTCACCGTGAAGTCCGCGTACTTGTCCCGGAACAGCCCCAGCATCCGCTCCAGTTCTTCCTCCGGCGCCCGCCTCGGCGAGCGCTGACCCATCCGCCGGTCGACAAGCCCGTCATCGCCCTCCGCCTCAAAGCGTTCTGCCCAACGTTGAAAGGTCCGCACGCTGATCCCCAGAACCTCTGACGCCGCCTCCTGCGTCAGCTCCTTGGCCTCCGTCCGCTCCAACAAACTTGAAAACCGCATCCGTCGTACACCCTCGTGAATGGATGCCGTGCCCATCGTGCCCCCTTTGTTCCGGGGCACCGAAAACACGACACTTCACGAGCTACAAACAGGCGACAGATCACGAGCTACTGACAGGCGTTCGAAAGGCAGCTTGACACGTCGGGCAACTCAGGGGTATATTTCTACTATTCAGAAGTTTCGCATGTATCGCCTCGCTCCGCTAAAGCGCGATGAATTCAGGTTCTTCGCCGCCTCTGACTGGTCCGGTACTGGGTGCAGTCCAGACTTCTCATCAACGATCCTCGACCGCCGCATTTGACCCCAACGCGGATGTTCCGTGTCATCCCCCGGCGAATTTCTTAGGGATTGACAAATAACCCTGACGGACGAGCGTGAGCCGGTATCAGGAGATCGAGGAATGCAAAACGCGACAGTGGCTGCGATCGTGTACGAGCTTCTGTTCGAGGTTTACCGGAAGATTGATCTCGACCGAAAGCAAGGTTGGCTCCAATCGCTTCCTGATGAAAATGGCGCGCTGCATGAGGCGTTCTATGTCGAAGGTTCGGGGCGCTGGGAATGGCCCGCAGGGGTCCTGAACCAAGTTGGTGCTCTGAAGCCGCTTTACGAGCCGAACCCGCCTCGTTGGACAACTCGTCTTCCCGGCCAATCGAAAATCTTTTTTAAGCCCGTTGTGACCTTAGACGAATGCGAGGCCGCTAACTTTCTGAAATTCGAGACTTTCGACAACTACTGTGTTGCGATGTTCGCCTTTGAGTACCTGCACAGCCATTTCGCGTACCGTGGAGGGTTAGTAAATCTCGACATTCGCTCGCATCGCTTTCTGAAAGCCGTCGCGTCCCAAGATGATATTTTTCTGGTCGAGGATGACGGCGAAGTCAGGTTTGATCAGGCGCGCTTCAACACGAAAGTCATGACGCGGTGGGAGGAACTGGAGGTTCGCCGCATCCATCCCAAAAGCGGTGCTTAGTTCTGAAGCGAAGACGTTCTGGAAAAGCAGCAGACCGAAGAAATGTCAGCTCCTGGCCCTGGGCGGACATTCCCCGAAGCATCGCCGATGTCGGCTTTTGAGAGCGACACGGACCTCGCGATCCCCGCTCGCATACACTGGATTTTTGAGTACACACCTGTTCTCATCACGTTTTAGCGCGGCGCCGTCACAAATCAGAAACACGGATTCTCAATCCGTGCACCGAAACGACGTGCGGGCATGCGCGCACGATGTCATGCTTGCGTTCGCCGCGACGCTTCGCTTACGAGGTCGCGAGCGGACGCGCCGGGCTTCCGGCGCCTGTTCATTTTCGGATCATTGCCCAAGGAGATTGCGATGAAGATCACTGCCTCGATCATGCTTGCCGCCGCGCTCGCGCTGTCATCCGCGCCGGCGAACGCCACCGTCCTCGATCTCTCGACCATGACCTGCAAGCAGTTCGTCGAAGGCGGCGACGACACCATCAAGATGGTGCTGGTCTGGATGGACGGCTGGTACAAGGGCGATTCCGACGAGGCGATCATCGACACCGACGTGTTTACCGAGAACGCCAAGAAGTTCGGCACCTATTGCGGAAAGAATCCGACCATCAGCATCGTCAACGCCGCCGAGGCGGTGCTCGGCAAGTAGTTATCCCGGCAGCATCGCGAACGCGCTCGACACCATCGCCACCGGCTTGTTGTCGGTGGCGGAGAGCAGCGTGACGCGGCCGAAGCTCATGGTGCGACCGAGCCGGACCACGCGCGCATCGGCCAGCACGTCGGAGGCGGTCGCCGCGCGCATGAAATGCGTGGTCTGGTCGACCGTCGTCATCGGACGATAGCCCTTGTTGGCCGCGAGATTGGCCAGCACCATCGCAGTGTCGGCGAACGCCATCAGCGCCTGGCCGCAGACGATACCGCCCTGGCGGCACAGGCGCTCGGAAAACGGCATGCGCAGGACGGCGCCGGGCTGCCAGTCGGCATCGCCGCCCGCCGGCGGCGCGATGTCGAACTGCTCGATCGACAGATTGAGGTCCTGCACCCACGGCGCAAAGACGTCGCCGAGCACGCGTTTCGCGTCGTCGATCCCGAATTCACCGGCCTGCTGCATGACGTTCCGTTCCCTCCGCTGATGTCTTGTTTGCTGTTTATTGCCTAGTTGCGCGTGACATGCACGCCAGGCCGCTTGCCGTCATTCCACTTGCCGTCGATCGCCCGTTCGATCTGGGCGGCGAGCTGCAGCAGCAGGCCGTCATCGGCCTGCTTGCCGATCGCCTGAATGCCGAGCGGCAGGCCGTGCTCGTTGGTCGCGAGCGGCAACGAGATCGCCGGGATGCCGCAGAGATTGGCGAGCGGTGTGAAGGCGAAGTTGCGCCAGAGATTGCCGAACCAGTCCAGCACCGACGGGTTGTCGCTGATGGTGAGATATTCCGTGGTGCCGATCTTCGGCGTCGGCAGCGCCGTGATCGGCGTCAGGATGATGTCCCAATCCGCGAAGAAGGCGCCGAAGCCGCGCGCCGTCGTGTTGAAGACGGCCTGCATGCGGGCGCGGTCGGCGAAGCTAAAGTCGCGGCCATGCTCCCAGATGCGGATGTTGATCGGCTCGATCAGGTCCGAAGGCGGCCGCTCAAGTCCGCGCGCGGCGAGCATGTTGCCGATCACGACGGCGAAATTGCTGATGTAGCAGGTGGTCTGCGCCGCGAAGGCTTCCCTATAGTCGATCGAGGGCAGGGCGTAGTCGACGTGATGGCCGAGGCCCTCGAGGAAGCGGCCGACCCGCTCGAGCTCGGCTGCGATGTGCGGTGTCGCGCGATAGTCGCCCCATGTGTGCGACAGCGCGATTCTGAGCCGGCCGGGGTCGCGCGCGATCATCGCGGTATAAGGCTCCGGCGGTGTCCAGAACGGCATGAACTCGCCGGGCGCCGGGCCACGGCAGCTATCGACGAAGGCTGCGGTGTCGCGCACCGAGCGCGACTGGCAGCCCTGGATCGAGACGAGGCCCGTGAGATCGGACAGATGCGGCGCGAGCGAGAACACGCCGCGCGACACTTTCAGCCCGATATTGCCGTTGACGCCGGCGGGAATCCGGATCGAGCCGCCGCCGTCGGTCGCATGCGCGATCGGGACGGCGCCGGCGGCGACCATCGCCGCGCTGCCGGCCGACGAGCCGCAGGTGGTGTAGTCGGTGTCCCAGGGATTGCGCGTGACATAGACCGCGGGGTTTTCGGCCGAGCTGCAGACCCCGAACTCCGGCGTGGTGGTGCGGCCGATCAAGTTGAGACCGGCCTTGCGCAGCTTCGCGGTCAGGAAGGTGTCGGCCGCGGCGCGGTTGCCGCGCATCATCAGCGAACCCATTTCCTGCAGCCGGCCCTTCAGCGTGGGGCCGAGATCCTTCATCAGGAAGGGCAGGCCGGCGAACGGGCCGTTGAGATCGGCGCCGTCGCGCGCGGGATCGGCAATCACGTCGTCGAACAGCTCGACCACGCCGGAGAGCGCGGGATCGACCTTGGCTGTGGCGGCGGCAGCCTGTGCCGCCAGCTCCCGCGGCGTCAGCTCGCCGTTCCTGACGCGCTCGGCGAGCGCCGTCCCGTCATGCCGCGTCCATTCGTCCCAGCTCATCGCCAAAGTCATGTCGATTCCTTTTCTGCTTTGTTGCGTACTGTAGTTTCGGGGGCTGCCCGGTCAAACCCATCGCGTGGGCGTTGCGCTCCGACGCGCGCTCTGCCTTCCGACGCGCTTGCGCTGCTGTCCGACGCGCTTGCGCGGCGTTGCAAGCGCCGTGCCCGGCTTGAAAATGCCCCAGTTTTGGCGCCCAATCGCCCCTCGTCAGTGGTGGGGCGTACATGTTCCGCAGGTTGGTATTGCTGGGCGGCGTGATCGCGATCGGGCTTGCACTCGGCAGTTGCACGCGATGCGGTCCGATCTGGGACGACTGGATGCAGTCGCCGAAATCCTGCAAGTCAGACCACCTCTAGGGCGGGGACGGGCGCGCTTGGCGGCGGCTTTCTTGGGGTGATATACCGCTGACGAAAATGCAAGGAGCGTTCTTATGAGAGTTTTGAGCGCAGTTGCGGTTGCGGTGCTGCTGTCGGCGCCGGCCTATGCGCAAATGCCGAACGTCAATCTGATGCCTGAGGTCAAGACCAAGACCCAGGACGAGAAGGATCGCGACGCGGTCAACGACCGGGCCTACAAGGATTCGCTGAGCAAGATTCCGGATGCCAAGGGATCGTCCGATCCCTGGGGCGCGGTGCGCAGCGATGCGCCGCCGAAGGCGGCAGCCCATCCTCCCGCCAAGCCGAAAACCAAGACCGGAAGCTCCGCGCAGCCCGGAAGCTCCACGCAGCGCAGCCAGTAGCCCGGTCGGGCCGGCTTCGCCGGTTTCCCGCAGACTCGGATTCTTGTGGCGCCGCCCCTATATTGGGGGCGTCGTCAGTTGGAGCGTTTTCGAGCGAAGTGGATACCGGTTCGCGTGAAGAAAACGCGTCACAAATAGAATCTAGAGCCCGGTTCCGATTCAATCGGAACGGGGCTCTATTCCGGAGTTGCGGCAATGGTGTTTCGTCCGCGCGATCTCGCCAGCCGGATGGCCGCTCGGCGCAAGCCGGATGACGGCTATCTGCGCGAGACCTTCAGCCTGCCGCGCGATGAGGCCCGCCTGCGGGCGCGCGACTTTCTCAAGCGCTACCCGAAGGCCGCCTATATGAGCGCCGTCGAGAGCTGGCGGGAGCTGCCTGGCGGCGACATCGAGTTCACGATGCGGCGGCTGGCAAGCGCGGACTGAAGCTTGCCGGACAGGCTGCGCCTCAGTCCTGATCGCGGTGCCCGCGGGTCCGTCCGAGCCCGAGATTGTTCAGCTCGCGGTCGATCCGCAACTGCACGCGGCGGATCGCCAACAGGTCGAGTTTTGCTTCGGTCTTGCCCGTGAAGACCCGATCGCCGATCTGGAAACGCCACTTCCAGACGCCGGCCATGAGCTGCGTGATGCTGAATTCGACGCCCTTGTGAATCATCTGGAACGGTTCCGCGGATCAATGGCGGTCGTCGACACTTAAATCAAAGGTTGTGCTAATGATTAACGCCCGTCAAACGATGGAGTGAATCTTCGCGCCCGTTTGGGCGTCGTTGCGAATCCCGAGGTGGATCCGTTCGCCGGCGGCGTCGCCTTGCCTCGCAATGCGCAATCAGTGCGATGGTCCGGACAAGCCAATGTTACGAACACTGCCGGAACCCGAGTCTTCCCATGAACGCTACGTAGTTTTTTTGGGCGTCAGGAGGGGTACCAAGGTAGTATGCAGATTGTGCCAATCGCGATCCGGCGCCGGCAAATCCTTCGGCAACTCGTTGATTATCTGATGAAGTCGAGACGAAGGCGGAGCAGCCTGCTCGCGGAACTTTGTTCTGCCCCGGAGAACTACGGATCGCGCCGCTCGGCGGCCCAAACGCTTCGACAATGGCTTCCGTCGGCGTCCGGCTGATGCCTGACAGCACAACGCCGCCCGCTTGAAATGCTTGCGGACGGCGCTGGCCCTAGCCCCAGGAAGGTGTGCAAAATCCTGATAGTGGAAGCCTATATAATTTGTGCGGCAGGACATGTCCCAAATTGGCTATTGCGGTGATCAATCCGGGCTGCGTTGCTGCGGCGCCTCACCGCGCTGGCGCTGGCGTCACCGATGGTGCTGACGTCACAGGGAAGCGGGCCCGGAAGGCTTGAACGAGAGACCGCCGATTGAGGCGCCTCCGGGAGCGGTTAGCGAAGTTCTCAAATCAATCACGGCGGTCGTCGCCCTCCCGATCGGGCGGTCGAGGGCGCCGTTCGGAGGTGGAGGGCGAGGAAAAAGGCGAGGCAGCGTGATGCGTCTCGCCTTTTCTTTTTGACCGGCAACTGGGCCGCCCCAACCAGAACTGACGGACGCTGCCCATGGTGGCCGGGAGCGCGGGAACAGATGGCGTCCCATGAAAATTTATAAGCCCAAAACAGTGAATAGGCCCTCTCGGTAGTCCTACTGAGAACATCGGCCAAGCCTTGGTTTCTGTTCGCTTAATCGGATTGGGACACTCCGGAATTCAAACTAGGAGACAGGGGCTTAAATGCCGCCGGCACCCGACACGCCAGAAAGAACATATTGCGAACATAGAACAAACGTGGTACGAGATTCCTGCCAACAACGCATTCCGCCTGATCGCATCGCCCGTTTTTCCCGCTAGCGAATCCCCGCCATAAGGAGCACATCCCAAATGTCCGCCACTGCACTGCGTATCGTCGAAGGATCCTCCATGGACAAGTCCAAGGCCCTCTCAGCCGCGCTCTCCCAGATCGAGCGCCAGTTCGGCAAGGGCTCGGTGATGAAGCTCGGCAAGAACGACCGTTCGATGGATGTCGAGACGGTGTCGTCGGGGTCGCTGGGGCTCGACATTGCGCTCGGCGTCGGCGGCCTGCCGAAGGGACGTGTCGTCGAGATCTACGGGCCGGAATCGTCGGGCAAGACCACGCTGGCGCTGCACACCGTGGCGGAAGGCCAGAAGAAGGGCGGCATCTGCGCCTTCATCGACGCCGAACACGCGCTCGATCCGGTTTATGCGCGCAAGCTCGGCGTCAACATCGACGAACTCCTGATCTCGCAGCCCGACACCGGCGAGCAGGCGCTGGAGATTTGCGACACGCTGGTGCGCTCCGGCGCGGTCGACGTGCTGGTGGTCGATTCGGTTGCGGCGCTGGTGCCGAAGGCCGAGCTCGAAGGCGAAATGGGCGATGCGCTGCCGGGCCTGCAGGCGCGCCTGATGAGCCAGGCGCTGCGCAAGCTCACCGCCTCGATCAACAAGTCCCATACCATGGTGATCTTCATCAACCAGATCCGCATGAAGATCGGTGTGATGTACGGCTCGCCGGAGACCACGACCGGCGGCAACGCGCTGAAGTTCTATGCCTCGGTCCGTCTCGACATCCGCCGCATCGGCGCGATCAAGGAGCGCGACGAGGTCGTCGGCAACACCACCCGCGTCAAGGTGGTGAAGAACAAGCTGGCGCCGCCCTTCAAGCAGGTCGAGTTCGACATCATGTACGGCGAGGGCGTCTCCAAGATGGGCGAGATCCTCGACCTCGGCGTCAAGGCCGGCATCGTCGAGAAGTCGGGCGCCTGGTTCTCCTATGACAGCCAGCGGCTCGGCCAGGGCCGCGAGAATTCGAAGGCGTTCCTGAAGGCTAATCCCGATATCACCGCCAAGATCGAAGCCGCGATCCGGCAGAACTCCGGCCTGATCTCCGAGCAGATCCTCGCCGGCACGCCCGAGCGCGACGCCGAGGGCGAAGAGCCCGCCGACGAGTAAGCCTCAAGCATGATCCGGAAAAGTGCGAAGCGGTTTTCCGAAAAGATCATGCTCGAACGATCAAATCATTTCGCTGCAAGCGGGCGCTGAGGACGTTGAGTTGCCGACGTCTTCGGCGTCCGTTTGGTTTTGTGCGGCGTTCAGTGAGTTGAAGCGGTGAAGCGTCTGATCTTGAGTAATCCATCCGGGCTCGACCTGAAGCGCGCAGGTCTGGGCGACGCGGTGCTTCCGCTTTCATTTCGCTTCGCCTGGGGCGTGCTGCCTTCGCCACAAGAGCTGGCGGCCTATTTCGGCGTGCGAGCGGGCCAGAAGCCGGGGAAACATTGGTCGGATTGGATTTCCCCGTCCGCGAAGCGCGCGACTTGGAAGGACCTCGCGTTCAACGATTATTGCCAGTCGTTCGACATCATCGAATTGTGGTTTGACCCTGATCCAAGCGATCAGCTCCAGTTGATCTGGATGCTCGACCAGTTTCATGCTCGGCCGGACATGTTAGCGAAGCTGAAATTGCGTCTCGTGGGCTTCAGCCTGCTAACGATGAACCCGGCATGGCGCGGTTGGAACGAGGTCCCGCAGGCTAACATCCGACCTGCGGATATCGAGACGGCTAGCATGTGCTGGCAAGCGTACCGGGCAACAACTCCGGAGGCGTGCTTCGATGCGGTGTACCGCGATCTGAGTGCGTTTCCGTTGCTGAGGCCGGCTCTGCTTGATCTGCTCTGCGAACTGCCGTGGCGCGGATCGGGACTTGGTGTGACCGAGATACGGCTGCTTGAGCTGATCGCTGCGGGTTTCATGGGCACGAACGCGCTGCTCTATCTTCGCGGCTTTCGCCAGCGTGGCGTCTTCAACGACATGGAAATTGGCGGGCTGCTCGAAGGGCTTGCGCATGGACCGCAGCCGGTGATCGCTGGGCTCGACGATGACTTGCGTGTCATCGAACCCGGGAATGCACGGGTGCGTCTTGAGGCCTACCAGCGAAGCCGCTTGTCGATCACCGAGTTTGGCAAGGCAGTCCTCGCCCACGAGGCAGACTTCACCGATCACAATCCGATCAATCGCTGGTGGGGCGGCACGCATCTCACCAACGACAACCTCTGGCGCTGGAATCCGGCATTGACTGGCCATCGCACGTAGCGGGAGCAGCGCGCACCGTGACGAGTCTGATCCTAGCGACAAACGACCTTGCGAGCTACCGCCTGAGACAGGCGGGAAGGGCGGACATCGTCGTCGGCTTGAGACCGCGCTTCGTTTGGGGGAAAATGCCCTCGTCAGATGACCTCGCGACCCTCCTGGAGGCGCGCTCCGCAAAGCATGTCGATTTCGACACGCACTGGCTCGACTTCGTCAGTTCAAGATGGACTGGCTCTGTAGGCAAGGACGTCGGTCTCGTCGCGCTCTGCGAGCGTTGCGACAGTGTCGAGCTTTGGGCTGATCCTCGGCCGAATGACCAACTGGTGCTGGTCTGGCTGCTCGACGTGCTCCGTCCGCACCGACACATCGTCGCGAAGCTCCGTCTGGTCCAGACCGATGTCGAGATCGGCAGCTACCGAGGCGAAAGCTCGGCGAAATGGCGATTGCCGGCACTTGCGGCGACCGATGATCGGTCGGAATTGGCCAGTCGCGCCTGGAGCGCCTTTTGCGCTCCGACTCCCGAGCCCTGTTTCGAGCTTCTCATGCAGGATCTGTCGGCGATACCGCAGCTCCGGGCGGCTCTCATCGCGCTGCTTGAGGAGCTTCCCGGGCGTGACACCGGCCTCGGCGCGTCCGAACTGCGGTTGCTGGATCTCGTCGCCGACGGCGAGGCGAAGCCACAGGTCCTTTCAAGCGAGTTGAACAGGCAACGCGGCGTGTTCGATTTTCAGGAGGCGGAGCTGATCCTGGACCGGCTCGCTTATTGTCCATCGCCGGTCCTGACCGGCTTCCCTGCCGAGATCGAGGGGCCAGACGATTTGGAGGCCCGGCGAGAACGGCTGCTGTACAGCCGGCTGTCGCTCACCGATTTCGGCCAGGAAGTGTCGGATCGCGCGCGCGACTTCAGTCAGCACAACCCGATCCATCGCTGGTGGGGCGGCACTGAATTGACCAATGACCGGCTGTGGCGCTGGGACTCCGAAGGCCGCGCCCTGGTTGCCCCGTAGGTCTGACAGCGGGTGTGCGCAGATCAGCCTACGCCAGCGCTTTTTCGCGGCTCGCGATCAGCGCGCGCAGGTCCTCGGTCACGGCGACCGATTGATGGGTCTTCTGATCGGTCGCGACCCAGATGATCTCGCCGGTCGCACGCAGGTCGTCGGAGCCCTTGGCGAAGATCGCGAGAGTAAGCACGATCGAGGAACGGCCGATCCGCGCGACCCGCACGCAGACCTCGATGTCCTCGTCGAAGCGGATCGGCGCCTTGTACTCGACCACCGATTTCACGGTGTGAAAATCGATCCCGGTCCGCGCGACCTCGCCGAGATAATCGTAGCCGAGTGCACGGAAATATTCGGTTATCGCGGTGTCGAAGTAGGTGAGGTAGTGCGCGTTGAACACCACGGCCTGCGCGTCGACTTCGGAATAGCGGACGCGAAACGGGAAATGAAACCAGAATTCCTCGCGCATGTTTCCTCCTGCGGCGGTATTGCTCGCCGTCGTTTGCCCGCAGTCTCGTCGGGCCTTATGATTACCGGACCGTAGGATGGGTTTCGCTGCGCTCTACCCATCCTACAACATGGCCCGTTACTCCGCCGCCTGCGCGTAATCCTCGATCGGCGGGCACGAGCACACCAGATTGCGATCGCCGTAGACATTGTCGACGCGGCCGACCGGGCTCCAGTATTTGTCGGACCGCGACACGCCGGCCGGGAAACAGCCCTCGGTGCGGGTGTAGGCCCGGTTCCAGGCATCGTCGGCGATGTCGTGGACGGTGTGCGGTGCGTGGCGCAGCGGCGAGGCCTCGACCTTCCAGCGGCCCTTCTCGATCTCCGCGATCTCGCCCCGGATCGCGATCATGGCATCGCAGAAGCGGTCGATCTCGAACTTCGATTCCGATTCCGTCGGTTCGATCATCAGTGTGCCCGCCACCGGGAAGCTCATGGTCGGCGCGTGGAAGCCGTAGTCGATCAGCCGCTTGGCGATGTCGTCCACGGTGACGCCGCTGGTCGTCTTCAGCGCCCGTGGGTCGACGATGCACTCATGCGCGACGCGGCCGCGCTCGTTGCGATACAGCACCGGGAAGTGCGGCTGCAGCCGCGCGGCGATGTAGTTGGCATTGAGGATCGCAACCTCGGTGGCGCGCGTGAGGCCTTCGCCGCCCATCATCAGGATGTAGATGTAGGAGATGGTCAGGATCGACGCCGAGCCGAACGGCGCGGCCGATACCGGGCCGATGGCGTGCGCAACCGTGCCGTCGGTTGCGGGATGGCCCGGCAGATAGGGCGCAAGATGCGCCTTCACGCCGATCGGGCCCATGCCGGGGCCGCCGCCGCCATGCGGAATGCAGAAAGTCTTGTGCAGATTGAGATGGCTGACGTCGGCGCCGTAATCGCCGGGCCGCGACAGCCCGACCTGCGCGTTCATGTTGGCGCCGTCGAGATAGACCTGGCCACCATGCGCATGCACGATGTCGCAGATCTCGCTGATATGCTCCTCGAACACCCCGTGGGTCGACGGATAGGTGATCATCACGGCGGCGAGATTGGCCGAATGCTTCTCCGCCTTGGCGCGGAGATCATTGACGTCGACGTCGCCGCGCGCGTCGCAAGCCACCACCACCACATCCATGCCGACCATCGCGGCCGAGGCCGGATTGGTGCCGTGCGCGGAGGAGGGGATCAGGCACACCTTGCGGTGCGGCTCGCCGCGCGCGAGGTGATAGCCACGGATGGCCAGCAGCCCGGCATATTCGCCCTGCGCGCCGGAGTTCGGCTGCAGCGAGACCGCGTCATAGCCGGTGATGTCGCACAGCCACTGCTCGAGCCGCTTGAACAGCGCGTGATAGCCCTTGGCCTGATCCGCGGGGGCGAACGGATGCAGATTGCCGAACGCCGGCCAGGTCAACGGGATCATCTCGGTGGTGGCGTTGAGCTTCATCGTGCAGGAGCCGAGCGGGATCATCGCGCGGTCGAGCGCGAGATCGCGATCGCTGAGCTTGCGCATGTAGCGCAGCAGCTCGGTCTCCGAGCGGTGGGTGTTGAACACCGGGTGGGTGAGGAACGCGCTGGTGCGCCGCAGCTCCTTCGGTAGCGCCTCGCGCGCGGCCGCCTCGATCTCGGCATAGCTGAGCTTGCCGCCGAACACGCGCCACACCGCCTCGACGGTCTCCGGCGTCGTGGTCTCGTCGAGCGCGATGCCGAGCGTGGTCGCACCGATGCGCAGATTGATCCGCTCCGCCTGCGCGCGGGAGACAATCTCGATCTGCTTCGCTCCTGCCTCGACGGTCACGGTGTCGAAGAACGCCTCGCTGGTCGGCGCAAAGCCGAGCTTGCGCAGGCCGGCGGCGAGCACGGTGGCGCGACGATGCACGCCGCGTGCGATGTGGGTCAGGCCTTCGGGGCCGTGATAAACCGCATACATCGAGGCGATCACGGCGAGCAGCACCTGCGCGGTGCAGATGTTGGAGGTCGCCTTCTCGCGGCGGATATGCTGCTCGCGGGTCTGCAGCGCGAGGCGATAGGCCGGTGCACCGCGCGAATCCACCGAAAGGCCGACGATGCGGCCGGGCAGCGAGCGCTTCAGCGTGTCGCGCACCGCCATGTAGGCGGCGTGCGGTCCGCCATAACCCATCGGCACGCCGAAGCGCTGCGCCGAGCCGATTGCGATGTCGGCACCGAGCTCGCCGGGCGAGGTCAGCACGGCCAGCGACAGCAGGTCCGCGGCGACGATCGCAAGCGCACCCTTGGCGCGCAGCGATGCGATCGCCGGCCGGAGGTCGCGCACCGTGCCCGATGTTCCCGGATATTGCAGCAGTGCGCCGAGCACATCGGCCTTGTCGAGCTCGGTCAGGGGATCGCCGACCACCAGCGCCCAGCCCAGCGGCGCGGCGCGTGTGCGCATCACTGCCAGTGTCTGCGGATGCACCTCCTTGTCGACGAAGAACACCTTCGCCTTGACCTGCGAGTGGCGCTCGGCGAGCGCCATCGCTTCGGCCGCCGCGGTCGCCTCGTCGAGCAGCGAGGCGTTGGCGACGTCGAGCCCGGTGAGATCGCAGATCATGGTCTGGAAATTGAACAGGGCCTCGAGCCGGCCCTGGCTGATCTCCGGCTGATACGGCGTATAGGCGGTGTACCAGGCCGGGTTCTCCAGGATGTTGCGCTGGATCACCGCGGGCAGGATGGTGCCGGAATAGCCCTGACCGATCAGCGAGGTGAAGGTCTGGTTCTGCGCGGCGAGCTCGCTCATATGCGCGAGCGCTTCGGTTTCGCTCAGCGCCCGGCCGAGATCGAGCGGCGCCTTCTGAAGGATCGATGCCGGCAGCGTCTCATTCATCAGCGCCTGCAGGCTCGCGGCGCCGACCGTTTCCAGCATCGCGTTGATGTCGCGCGGCGACGGTCCGATGTGGCGGCGGACGAAATCGGTGGCGGCTTCGTTGATCGGCTTGAAGGGCGCGTTCATGGGGAGATCCTTGGGGTGATCCTCAGGCGGTGTGTGCGGCGTAGGCGGCTTCGTCCATCAGGCCGCCGAGCTCGCCCTTGTCTGATATCTTCAACTTGAAGAACCAGGCCTTGCCGCCGGCATCCGAATTGACCAGCGCGGGCTCGGCGGCGAGCGCCTCGTTGACCTCGATCACTTCGCCGGTGATCGGCGCGTAGACGTCCGAGGCGGCCTTGACGGATTCGACGACCGCGGCGGCCTCGGCCTTCTTCAGGCTGCGGCCGACCTTCGGCAGTTCGACGAACACGACGTCGCCGAGCTGCGACTGTGCGTAATCGGTGATCCCGATCGTGGCGACGTCGCCCTCGATGCGGAGCCATTCGTGGTCGGACGTGTACAGCGTCGTCATGGGGATCGATCCTTTGGCGTTTAGCGTTTGTAGGTATTCGGAACGAAGGGCGTGGCGGCGACCTTGAGCGGTAGCCGTTGGCCGCGCACTTCGGCGAAAACGGTGGTGTCGAGTGCGGAAAGGGATGTCGGCAGATAGCCCATCGCAACCGGCGCATTGAGGCTCGGGCCGAAGCCGCCCGAGGTCACCTTGCCGATCGGTTCGGTCGAGGTCGGATCGGCGAACAGGGCAGCGCCTTCGCGCACCGGCGCGCGGCCATCGGGCTTCAGGCCGACACGGCGGCGAGCGGCGCCGTCGGCGAATTGTGCGAGAATCTTGTCGGCGCCCGGAAAGCCGCCGGCGCGGGCGCCGCCGCTGCGGCGAACCTTCTGCACCGACCATTCCAGCGCGCCTTCGACCGGCGTCGTCGTGGTGTCGATGTCATGACCATAGAGGCAAAGCCCGGCCTCGAGCCGCAGGCTGTCGCGCGCGCCCAGCCCGATCGGCAGCACATCGGGATTGTCCAGCAGCGCTGTGACCAGGGCTTCCGCCTTGTCTGCGGGCACGGAAATCTCAAAGCCGTCCTCGCCGGTGTAGCCGGAGCGCGAGACGAAGCAGTCGATGTCGCTGAGGCGGCGCGGGCCGGCGTCCATGAATTTCATCGAACTGACATCTGCACAAAGTTTCGCCAGCGCCGATTCGGCCTTCGGCCCCTGCAGCGCGATCAGCGCGCGGTCGGCCAGCGACACGATCTCGCAGGTGTCGGAGAGATGCGCGCGCAGATGCGCCTCGTCCTCGGCCTTGCAGGCGGCGTTGACCACCAGGAACAGGTGATCGCCGAAATTCGCCACCATCAGGTCGTCAAGCAGGCCGCCGTCGTCGTTGGTGAATTGCGCGTAGCGCTGCCGTCCCGGCGCGATGCCGACAATGTCCTGCGGCACCAGTTTTTCCAGCGCGAGCGCCGCGTCGGCGACCTTGCCGGATTTGGCCTTCAGCACGAGCTGTCCCATGTGGGACACGTCGAACAGGCCGGCTTCCTTGCGGGTGTGCAGGTGCTCCTTCAGCACGCCGGCCGTGTATTGCACCGGCATGTCGTAGCCGGCGAACGGCACCATCTTGGCCCCGCGCGCCAGATGCAGCGCGTGCAGCGGGGTCTGTTTCAGTGGGGAGGTTTCGCGCGCAAGCATCACAGGGCCCTCGCGGTTCCCGCCGGGGACCTATTTCCCCTTGAGAAACCTGCAGAAAGCCCCATCTGTCGCTGTGCCTGAGAGTATTATCCCGTCGGCGGACGCATCGGGGAGAACCCCAGCGCCTCTTTCCAGATGTCAGACGTCACGCGGTCCTTTTGCCTGAGAGTTTCCGGGGCGGTTGCTCCTTCGGCGCCGGCGGTAAGGCCGGTCTCTCCCGACGTGACAAATAACAGGTAGGTAGAAAACACGGCGCCACCAAGACTGTCAACGCAGCTCTCGCTGCTATCCAATGGGCTTTGTGCGGCCGCGGCAAGCCCATGATCCGCCTGCACAGTTTCTGGACACCGCAGCTGGCAATGTCTAAAAGCGTTCGGCCGGAAAATGACGCCTTTTTGCGGCTGGCCGGCCCCTTTTTCCGATTGGATGAACATGAGCAGCGTCAACGACATCAGGTCGACATTTCTGAACTTCTTCAAGGAGAACGGCCACGAGATCGTGGCGTCGTCGCCGCTGGTCCCGCGCAACGACCCGACCCTGATGTTCACCAATGCCGGCATGGTGCAGTTCAAGAACGTCTTCACCGGCGTCGAAAAGCGCGGCTATCAGCGCGCCACGACCTCGCAGAAGTGCGTGCGCGCCGGCGGCAAGCATAACGATCTCGACAATGTCGGCTACACCGCGCGCCATCTCACCTTCTTCGAGATGCTCGGCAACTTCTCGTTCGGCGACTACTTCAAGGAGCGTGCGATCGAGCTCGCCTGGAATCTGATCACCAAGGATTTCGGGCTGAAGAAGGACAAGCTGCTCGTCACGGTCTACCACACCGACGACGAGGCGGCCGGCTACTGGAAGAAGATCGCAGGCTTCTCGGACGACCGCATCATCCGCATCGCGACCTCGGACAATTTCTGGGCGATGGGCGATACCGGCCCGTGCGGTCCGTGCTCCGAGATCTTCATCGATCGCGGCGAGCACATCTGGGGCGGACCTCCGGGCAGCCCGGAAGAGGACGGCGATCGCTTCCTCGAATTCTGGAATCTGGTGTTCATGCAGTACGAGCAGGTGACGAAGGAGGAGCGCGTGGCGCTGCCGCGTCCCTCGATCGACACCGGCATGGGGCTGGAGCGCATGGCGGCCATCCTGCAGGGCGTCGAGAGCGTGTTTGAGACCGATCTGTTCCGCCATCTGATCGATGCGGCCGCATCGGCCCTCGGCCATGGGCCGAACGCGCAGAACGTGGCGTCGTACCGGGTGATCGCCGACCATCTGCGCTCCTCGGCGTTCCTGATCGCCGACGGCGTGCTGCCTTCGAACGAGGGCCGCGGCTATGTGCTGCGCCGGATCATGCGCCGCGCGATGCGCCACGCGCAGCTTCTGGGCGCCAGCGAGCCGCTGATGCATCGCCTGGTCTGGGCGCTGGTCCGCGAGATGGGCCAGGCCTATCCGGACCTGGTGCGCGCGGAGAAGCTGATCGAGGAGACGCTTCAGCTGGAAGAGACCCGCTTCCGCAAGACGCTGGTACGCGGCCTGTCGATCCTCGACGAGAAGAGCGCCGGCCTCAAGAAGGGCGACATGTTCGACGGCGACACCGCGTTCACGCTGTACGACACCTATGGCTTCCCGCTCGACCTGACGCAGGACGCGCTGAAGTCGCGCGGCATCAGCGTCGACCAGGCCTCGTTCACCGACGCGATGAACCGCCAGCGCGAGAAGGCGCGTGCCTCCTGGGCAGGCTCCGGCGAGGCGGCCACCGAGACCATCTGGTTTCCGCTGCGCGAGAAGCTCGGCGCAACCGAATTCCTCGGCTACGAGACCGAGAGCGCGGAAGGCGTCGTGACCGCATTGGTCAAGGACGGCGCCGAGGTCGGCGGCCTCAAGGCCGGCGAGAGCGGCGCGATCGTGCTGAACCAGACGCCGTTCTATGCCGAGTCCGGTGGTCAGGTCGGCGACGTCGGCGTCCTCACCGGCGAGGGCGTCAAGTTCCGCGTCACCGATATGCAGAAGAAGGCCGGCGACCTGTTCGTGCATGTCGGCACGGTGGAGCAGGGCACGCTGAACGTCGGCACCGCGCTGCAACTCGAGGTCGACCACGCCAGGCGTTCGTCGATCCGCGCCAACCACTCGGCGACGCATCTGTTGCACGAGGCGCTGCGCCAGGTGCTCGGCGATCACATCGCGCAGCGCGGCTCGCTGGTCGCGCCCGATCGCCTGCGCTTCGATTTCGTGCATCCGAAGCCGATCACCCCGGAGGAGCTCGCCCGGGTCGAGGACATCGCCAACGATGTCGTGCTGGAGAATGACGAGGTGACGACCCGTATCATGGGTGTCGACGACGCCCGCGAGGCCGGTGCGCGCGCATTGTTTGGCGAGAAGTACGGAGACGAGGTTCGCGTCGTCTCGATGGGCAAGAGCGCCCGCGAGCACGGCCAGAACGCGCTCGGCTGGTCGGTCGAGCTCTGCGGCGGCACCCATGTTCGCCGCACCGGCGACATCGGCCTGATTTCGGTGACCGGCGAGAGCGCGGTCGCCTCCGGCGTGCGCCGCATCGAGGCGCTGACCGGGCATCATGCGCGCAAGCACGCCAATGACACCATGACACTGGCGAAGACCGCGGCACAGGAGCTGCGCACCACGATCGAGGACGTGCCGGCGCGGATTGCAGCCCTGATGGAGGAGCGCAAGAAGCTCGAGCGCGACCTGTCGGATGCCCGCAAGAAGCTCGCGATGGGCGGCGGAGCGTCGTCGAACGGTGCCGCCTCCGGCGTGCGCGAGGTCGGCAACGTCAAGCTGCTCGCGCGTGCGGTCGAGGGCGTCGAGACCAAGGACCTGAAGAGCCTGGTCGACGATGGCAAGAAGCAGATCGGCTCGGGCGTGGTCGCGATCGTCGGCGTCACCGAGGACGGCAAGGCCGGCATCGTGGTCGGCGTCACCGCCGATCTGACTTCGCGCTTCAACGCGGTCGAGCTGGTGCGCAAGGGGTCCGAGGTGCTCGGCGGCAAGGGCGGTGGCGGCCGGCCCGACATGGCGCAGGCCGGCGGGCCGGACGGCGCCAAGGCCGACGCCGCGCTGTCGGCGATCGAACAAGCGATGGCCGGCGCCTGACGGAGAGGCTGACCGTGGCGACGGCTCCGCTCAAGCCCACGATCAGCGATCCCGGGCTGCGCGAGCGTCTCTACGAGCTGCTCGAGCAGGATCACCTGCCATATTCGGTCGGCGCGCGATTTGTCCGGCTTGTCGTCGCGATCATCACCGTCGATGTGCTGGCGGCGATCCTGGCGTCGGTGCCGGAGATCGATGCCCAGTTCTGGTGGCTGTTCACGACAATCGAAATCGCCGCGGTGACTGCCTTCGCGCTGGAATATGCCGCGCGCCTCTGGAGCGTGGTTGGCCGCTCGCTGCGCGACATGACGCCGTCGCAGGCGCGGCTGGAATACGCCTTCTCGGCGCTCGGCGTGATCGACCTGCTCGCCTTCCTGCCGTCGGCCATCGCGCTTGCGATCGGCGACAAGACCGCGCTGGTGCTGTTCGGCATGCTGCCGTTCCTGAAGCTGGTGCGGTATTCGACCGCGATGCGCTCGCTGCTGGCTGCATTGCATGCCGAGCGGCGCACGCTGTTCGGCTGCGTGGTGATCCTGACCGGCGCGGTGCTGCTGTTCGCCTCGCTGCTCTATG
This sequence comes from Bradyrhizobium sp. Pha-3, assembly GCF_042258615.1. GTDB lineage: Bacteria > Pseudomonadota > Alphaproteobacteria > Rhizobiales > Xanthobacteraceae > Bradyrhizobium. Next base: position 3,814,875 of record NZ_CP170152.1, read on the forward strand.
CCATCGAGCACAAGGTGCAGCCGGACAAGTTCGGCACCATGCCGCAGGCGATGTGGTGGGCGATCGTGACGCTCGGCACCGTCGGCTACGGCGACGTCGTCCCGGTGACGCTGCTCGGGCGCATCGTCACTGTGGTTGCGATCGTGGTCGGCTTTGCGATGATCGCGCTGCCGGTCGCGATCATCTCGACCGCGTTCGCCGACGAGGTGCGGCGCCGCGACTTCGTCGTGACCTGGGGCATGCTGGCACGGGTGCCGCTGTTCTCGCATCTCAACGCTGCTGATATCGCCGACATCATGCGGCTGTTGCGGTCGCAGACCATCGAGGCCGGCGAGGTGCTGGTGCGGCGCGGCGATGCGGCGTCGTCGATGTATTTCATCACCGCCGGCGAGGTCGAGATCGACCTGCCGAGCCAGCGGGTGCGGCTTGCCGACGGCTCGTTCTTCGGCGAGATCGCGCTGCTCCGGCGGACCAACCGCTCCGGCACGGTGACGGCGATGCGGAAGACCAAGCTGCTGCTGCTCGATGCACAGGACTTCCACGCCCTGACCGAGCGCATGCCGGCGCTCGCCGCGCATGTCAGGGAGACGGCGGAGGCGCGGCTCGCCGATCCGCTCACCGCCGGTGGCGACCTTGCCGCCGGCGAGATCGCCCAGGCGCCGGGCGAGACCGACGGCGGTATCCGTGATTAGAGCATGATGGTTTAGCTTGAGGAACGGCGTCGAAGTTTACCTCTCCCTTTGGGAGAGGTCGATTTGCGCAGCAAATCGGGTGAGGGGTTACGGTCTATCGAGGGAGCAAGAGCCCTCACCCGGATTGCTTCGCAATCCGACCTCTCCCAAAGGGAGAGGTGAACCGAAAGCGCGGTAAGCCGATTCAACCAAAACTCATCCCGCTTTAGTCTCTCCGCAGAAACACGTAATCGGCCGAGTACACAGCGCTCTTCAGTGCGCCAGCCTTGTCGCAGGCACCGCTGAGCTCGCCGCCCGAAGTGTTGATCCGCTGCACGGTGGCGACGCTCGAGAGCAGGCCGTTGCCGCGGTGGGAGATCACCTCGAGCTTCAGCCAGGGAATGTCTGCTGGCGTCGCGCCGGGCGCGCTGCCGGCGGTGCGGGCGGTCACGGCGCTGCCGTCGACATGCTCCCAGTTCGGGCCGGCATAGTGCCGGCCGACAGTGCGGCCTCCGGCGATCAGGGTGGCGACCGGTTCGCGGAACGACCAGGCGAGCTTGCCGTCGGTGACCGGCTTGCACTCATAGACCTGCACGCCCTCGGCATGGGCGGTGAGGACCGCGGTTTCGTCGGGCGCCGCGACGGCGTCGGGCAGGGGATCGGCAGCGAGTGCCACCGATCCGGTCAGCAACAACGATGCGAGCGTCACCCGGCCGGGAAAGGTCATGGTCACGCTCGCTATTGTGTTCGGCAACAGGCGGCCGTCAGGCCGCCATCGCCTTTCCGAGATTCTCGGCGACCTTGTCGAGGAAGCCGGTGGTCGAGAGCCAGCGCTGATCGGCGCCGACCAGGAGCGCGAGGTCCTTGGTCATGTAGCCCTCTTCGACGGTCGCGACGCAGACCTTCTCCAGGGTGGTGGCGAACTTCGCCAGCGCCTCGTTGTTGTCGAGCTTGGCGCGGTGGGCGAGGCCACGGGTCCAGGCGAAGATCGACGCGATCGAGTTGGTCGAGGTCTCCTTGCCCTTCTGGTGCTCGCGATAGTGGCGGGTCACGGTGCCGTGGGCGGCTTCGGCTTCCACCGTCTTGCCGTCCGGGGTGAGCAGCACCGAGGTCATCAGGCCGAGCGAGCCGTAGCCCTGGGCCACGGTGTCGGACTGCACGTCGCCGTCATAGTTCTTGCAGGCCCAGACATAGCCGCCGGACCATTTCAGCGCCGAGGCCACCATGTCGTCGATCAGGCGGTGCTCGTAGGTCAGGCCCTTGGCCTCGAAATCCTTCTTGAACTCGCGGTCGTAGATGTCCTGGAAGATGTCCTTGAAGCGGCCGTCATAGACCTTCAGAATCGTGTTCTTGGTCGAGAGGTAGACCGGGTAGTTGCGCAGCAGGCCGTAGTTGAGCGAGGCGCGGGCGAAATCGATGATGGAGTCGTCGAGATTATACATCTCCATCGCGACGCCGGCGCCGGGCGCCTTGAACACTTCCCGCTCGATCACGGTGCCGTCCTCGCCGACGAACTTCAGCGACAGCGTGCCCTTGCCGGGGAACTTGATGTCGGTGGCGCGGTACTGGTCGCCATAGGCGTGGCGGCCGATGATGATCGGCTTGGTCCAGCCGGGAACCAGGCGCGGCACGTTCTTGCAGATGATCGGCTCGCGGAAGATCACGCCGCCGAGGATGTTGCGGATGGTGCCGTTCGGCGACTTCCACATCTGCTTCAGGCCGAACTCCTTCACCCGGGCCTCGTCGGGGGTGATGGTGGCGCATTTGACGCCGACGCCGACCTTCTTGATGGCTTCGGCGGCGTCGATGGTCACCTGGTCATTGGTCTCATCGCGGTATTCCATGCCCAGATCGAAATAGAGCAGCTCGACATCCAGGAACGGGTTGATCAGCTTGTCCTTGATGTGCTGCCAGATGATCCGGGTCATCTCGTCGCCATCGAGCTCGACGACGGGGTTGGATACCTTGATTTTTGCCATGACGGGGAGGCCCTCTTGGGAACGGCGCGCTTTTTGACGGCGGGGGTGGAATACGCCTGCGCTATAGCACCGCCCGGGGACGGGCGGAAGCGCACCGGTTATGCACTTTCAGCCCATCTTTTCACCGAGAACCGCCATTCTGACGGCGGCTCTAGCTCCTTGTCCTGGACGGGCTTTCCTCGCCTGACCCCCTCTAGAACGGGACCTGCGTGGCGGTGCCGGCCACGATGTACCAGGTCACGAACAGGCCCGCGATCAGGGCCCCCGGCAGGCTCGATCCGGTCCGCCGCCAGGTGAAGGTCGCGATCACGGCGACGATCGCCAACAGCGGCACGAACTGGATCGCGACGATGGTCGAGAGTGGCACGAAACCGGGGTCCGGGATCGGGTTGAGCAGCTTACCGGTCAGCCACAGCGTGCCGTATTGCAGCACCAGCAACACGATGAAGCCGAGCGTCAGCGCCAGGATGTTAGTCAGATAGAGCGCTCCGCGCGGCGCGCCCATGGTCGAGAAATTCCGGTGCAGCACGTGCAGCGCCACCACGAAAAACGCCGTGAACGGAATCAGATAGATCAGGAAGATGAGGAATTGCTTCGCGCTCATCAATTTGAGTGCGACGATCCAGAACCTGAAGTCGATCTTGAAGGCGAGGTCGGCGAGCCAGAGCGCAGCGTAGCCGACCGCAACCGAGGCCATCGCGATCACGACGGATTGACCGACGAGGCCGGCCCGGGTGGCGCGCTTCGGGGCGAACCACATCAGGGCCAGCGTGATCAGGCCGTTGATGATGGCCCAGACCAGGATCTGGTTGGTGATGCCCTGCGGCAGGAATGCGCTCGGGGTCGCGAAGGTGCCGCCCAGCGCAAAGGCCGGATAATAGGTCAGCGCCGGGATGAGGGCGGACAGGATGAACGCCGCGGTCCAGCGCCGGCCTTTGGCGGCCTCGTGCGGCGGCATGGTGCCGTCGGCAACCGCCGGCAGCCGCAAGCGCGAGAACATCGGTGCCTCCAGCAGCCCGTCGAACGTCCCGATCACAAGAGCGACGAAGCCGATCAGCGCGATCAGGGTGCCGATCTCTTTGCGGAACCAGATCTGGTCGTCGACCGGACGAGGGGTGCCGCCCTTCAACGTCTTGGCGAACCAGTCGAGGCTGTAGCCGATCGCCTCATGCGAGATGTGCTCGGCCGGATGGGTCGTCGCCGGGGTGTACAGTACCCGCGCGGAGCCGTTGGCCGGATCGCCATAGACCTTGCCCGGTTCGATCGCGCCTTGCGTGCCGAACAGCGCCCAGAGCTTCGGGCTCATGGTGACGTCGCGGGCGAGGTCGACGCCCCACATCAGCTCGGGGAATTCCTCGTACTGGGCGAACACCAGCGCGGTGTTGCGCGGCTATGTCGTGGTGCCCTCGGCGGCGAACGGCTTGCCGGTGGACGAGCCCTCCAGCACCATCGACTTGTAGCCATTGGGCTGAGCTGCGGCGGCCGCCAGCACGGTCCAGCCACCCATCGAATGACCCTCGAGCCCGATGTTGTCCTTGTCGACGAAGGGCAGGCTGCGGAGATAGGCAAGGCCGTCAGGTCCGCCAAAGCCGTTGGCGAAGGAGGGCGGGTCGCTGTAGCCGTGGCCGGTCTGGTCGAGCGCCAGCACCACATAGCCGCGGCGGGCGAACTCGATGGCGAAGCCGTCCTGGGTCTCGCGCGAATTGATGTAGCCGTGGACCGCGAGGATGCCGGGCGCCGGGATCTGCGGCGTGGCGTTCGGCGGGACGTAGAGCAGGGCGCTCATGGCGTTGCCCTTGGCGCCCTTGAACCTGACATCCTCGATCCGGATGCCGCCTGCGGTCTGCGTGAGGTGGGCGAGCAGGCCCCCCGCCACGATCAAGACCACGCCCACAATCGCCAGCGTCCATCTGCCCCGCATCCGTCGTCCCCCCAAGTGCTTCGACCCAAGTGCCGCGCCGTTCAAGCGGCGTCTCAAGCGTGCCTTTACAGCTTCGCTTTGGTTGTGGTTGATAGCCTATCCGAAGGCGAAGCGCGCGCAAGCGGCAGTCTTCGCGCCGTGCGATTGGGATTCCGATTGAGGATTCGCAAACGCCGCTAACCCTGTTATCTCCTTGGAGAAAATGGTCCCGCGCAAAACCGGTGCAAAGCTGGTCGCGCCGCCCTGCATAAGAGTTTGAATCAGCCGCTTCGGAAGCTGATTCAAAATCTTCAGACGCTGAATCAGAAAGTGAAGTGAGATGTCCGGCACCGACAAGACCAAGGCAGGGCACGACCTTGCCGGTCCCGTCGTCATCCTGGTCGAGCCGCAGCTTGGCGAGAACATCGGCATGGCCGCGCGCGCGATGGGCAACTTCGCGCTGACCCGGATGCGCATCGTCAATCCGCGTGACGGCTGGCCGAATGTTGCCGCGCAACGCGCCGCCGCCGGCGCCGACCACATCACCGGTTCCGTCGAGCTGTTCGACACGGTCGAGCAGGCGATCGCCGATCTCACGCTGGTGTTTGCGACCACTGCGCGCGCCCACGATCAGGCCAAGCCGGTGGTCGGGCCGGAAGGCGCGGCGAACGAGATCGTCAGCCATGTCGCCTCCGGCGGCGGGGCCGGCATCCTGTTCGGGCGGGAGCGCTCCGGCCTGACCAATGAGGAGGTCGCGCTCGCCAATCGCATCATCACCTTCCCGGTCAACCCGGGCTTCGCCTCGCTCAACCTGGCGCAGGCGGTGCTGCTGATGGGCTACGAATGGTTCAAGCTCTCGACCGCGGGCGCGCTGCCCTTCGCGATGCCCGAACGGTCCGAGCCGGCGTCCCAGCACCAGATGCAGGCGTTCTTCGATAACCTTGTCGCCGAGCTCGACAAGGTCGAGTTCCTGCGGCCGGCCGAGAAGCGCGACACCATGCTGGTGAACCTGCGCAACATCTTCACCCGGATGGATCCGACCAAGCAGGACATGCACACGCTGCACGGCGTAGTGATGGCGATCGCCGAGGGCCGCAAGGGTCCGGCCAAGGGCGGCGTGCTCGACGGCGCCCAGGCAACGCGTCTGCGGGCGCTGCTCGCCGAGCAGGGGCATGGCGGCGCCGCCGACAACTCCAGCACCGTGCGCGGGCTCGCCCGGCTGCTCCGCCGCAACCCGACCGACGCCGAGCGGATCCTGTGGCAGGCGCTGACGCGGGATCGCCGCTTCGCTGGCCAATTCAAGCGCCAGACCCCGGTCGGCCGCCACATCCCCGACTTCGTCTCCTTCGTGCACCGGCTCGCGATCGAGCTGGCCAATCCGAACGAGAGCGAGGCCATCGTCGCCGACCGCGCCAAGCGCAGAGCCTGGCTCGAGGCGCGCGACTATCGGGTGGTGGATATGCAGGTGGCCGATGTCGAGCGCGACCTCGACGGCGAGCTGGCGCGGCTGGAGGGGAGTTTGCCGCAGGGGCGGTGAGCCTGGCCGTCGTTCTGTCTGCTCGGCAAGAGTGAGTTCGAGGCACGACTCTCTCCGCGCGTCGTCCCTGCGAAAGCAGCGACCGATAACCACAGGATTGGGGTGGTGAGAAAAGCTGCGGCCCCAGCGTCGCGCAACAATCACCGTCGGGGGGGATCGGCCCCCGCCTGCGCCGGGACGACGCTGAATTTGTTGCGCCACTTGTGAGTCACGCATCCGGGGCGCGGCCCTTCTGTTTGCCCGTTGACCCGCACCAGTTGCAATTGCTCGCGCAATAGCGATTGGTCGGTGAAGTGTTGATCCCGATAACCAGCGCGCCTTTTCAGCGGGGTCATGCCGCCTTCTCAAGCGCGTGAAATCTGCTAGATTTTGTCTAGCCAGCCCTCCGGCAATCGGATGTGCCGAAGAGAGGGGTGGCGATCGTACCATCGACTTGCGCGCGGCTTTTCTTGCGCGCCAGTTACCTGGTTTTTGCACATGGCCTTCGCACCGTTGAACACCGGTGCGCACATTTCGCTGACGTAGGTTTTTGAAGCCAGAAATCGATCTGAGTTCTACCGCCATACTTAATTGATTGGAGGCGTCGTCATGATCCGTATCGGATCGTTAGCGCTCGTTATCGGCGTGGTATTGACCGGCCCGGTCAGCGCAGAATCGGAACTGGTCGCGCGCGGTCATTACCTCGTCAATGGCATCCTGACCTGCGGCAATTGCCATACTCCGAAGGGACCATCGGGGGAGATCAGCGACAAGGCGTTTTCCGGCGGCCTGTCATGGGATGAGCCACCGTTCAAGGTGACAGCCCCAAACATCACGCAAGACAAGGAAACCGGCATCGGCAATTACACCGATGCCGAGCTCAAAGAGCTGCTGCGCAAGGGCATCAAGCGCAACGGCGCGCGGGTCGCCATGATCATGCCGAGCGGCTTCTACGAGATCATGACCGATCGCGATCTCGATGCGGTGATCGCTTATCTGCGCACGATCAAGCCGATCAGGAATGCGGTGCCGGAGCCGGTCTACAAGATGATACAAGGACATCCTGTCCCCCCGGGCGGTGAAAGCCCGTACACCGAAGCGATGTTGGGCGACAAGGTGAAGCAAGGGTTCTACCTCGCCACGATTGCGCACTGCATGGAGTGTCACACCCCGATGGGGCCGCAGGGGCGAGAATTTGCCACCAGCATGGGCGCCGGCGGCGGCAAGTTTCATGGACCTTGGGGCGTCTCGGTTTCGCGGAACATCAGCTCCAGCAAGACGAAGGGCATTGGCGGCTGGACTGATGACGAGATCAAACGCGCCATCACGCAGGGCGTCAGCAAGGACGGCAGCAAGCTCAATCCGCCGATGGGCTTCCATTACTACGCCACCGTGTCGGCTGCCGATCTCGACGCCATCGTCGCCTATCTGCGCACGCTGCCGGCAAAGGAATAGCCTGAACGCCGCACCGCGCTCCGCTGAAGCGCGCCTCAGGCGGCGCTGTAGCCGCCGTCGACCACCTGCGATGCGCCGGTCATGAACGACGCCTTGTCCGAGCACATCCAGACCACGGCCTCCGCGATTTCCTCGGGCACGCCCAGGCGGCGCGCGGGCACCTTGGCGATGATTTCGTCGTAACGTTCGTCCATCGTCTCCTTGGTCATCGGCGTCTTGATGTATCCGGGATTGACGCAATTCACGCGGATGCCGTCCTGGGCGTATTCGATCGCAGCGGACTTGGTCAGCCCGACGACACCGTGCTTGGCCGCGACATAGTGGCCTGACGTCGCAAGGCCGACCAGCCCGGCGATCGAGGCGGTGTTGACGATCGCGCCGCCGCCGCCCTGCTTGAGCATCTGCGCGACCTCGTATTTCAGGCACAGGAACACGCCCATCAGATTCACCGAGAACATTTTTGCGACCGACGCCTGGGTGAGTTCATGAATGCGCTGGCCGGGCGGCCCGACGGAGCGCCCGGCCACGCCGGCATTGTTGAACGCGCAATCGATGCGCCCAAACGCCGATACCGTGCGCGCCACCATGCTGGCGACATCAGCCTCGTCGGTGACGTCGCCCTGGATCGCGATCGACTGGCCGCCCGCGGCGTTGATGAGCGCGACCGTCTGTTCGATGCCGTCCTTTGACAGGTCGGACACCGCGACGCGCGCGCCTTCGCGCGCCATGGCAATCGCCGTTGCGCGGCCAATGCCGGAGCCGCCGCCCGTCACCAACGCAGCCTTGCCGTCCAGAATGCCTGCCATCAGAAGCTCCTCCTGCTTTTTTTATGGAGCATGATCTTGTCGGAAAACCGCTTCGCACTTTTCCGGATCATGCTCTAGCGCTTTCCTTCGATTGCAATCTCGACGAGGTACGGCCGCCGGGTCGCGACAGCCTTTGCGACCGCGCCGGCGATGTCGTCGGCCTTCTCGACCCTGATCGCCTCGACGCCCATGCCGGCCGCGAGATGCACGAAGTCGAGCGCGGGACCGGTGATATCCATGTTCTGATAGGGATGCTGGGTGCCGGCCTCGAAATTCTGCCGCCAGACGTCCACATTGTGCTTGAGGATGCGGTACTCGCGGTTCGCGAGCACCACGAATACGATCGCAAGCCTGTGGTGCGCGGCGGTCCATAGCGCCTGGATCGCATACATCGCCGAGCCGTCGCCGGAGATCGCCACAACCGGACGGTTCGGCATCGCGACCTTGACGCCGATCGCACCGGCAAGACCCTGGCCGATGCCGCCGCCGCGTCCGCCGAAATAATCGCCGAAGCCGCGATAGTCGAACGCGCGGGCGAGATCGAGGCTCGCCGTGATGCTCTCATCGACGATGACCACATCATCGGGCAGGCCGCGACGCAGTTCCGCGGTGACGCGCGGCATCGAGCTCGGCTCGCGGTTCCAGCTCTTCTCGACGCGCGCGCGATAGGCTTCCTTTTCTTTCGCCTGCAATTCGGCCAGCGCAGCGTTGCGGTTCTGCGCAGCCTGCTTGAAGTCCGCGGTGGCCTTGGCGCGCAGCACGTCCGTCAATGCACTGATGCTGACCGCGATGTCGCCGACGATGCCGGCATCGAGCCTGTTGTTGAGCGCGAGCCGCTCGGTTGAAGCTTCGATCTGGAGCACGGACGCGCCGTGGGGAAGGTGGCTATCAGGCGCAAACCAGATGTCCTCGAAGAACGGACCGCCGATCAGCAGCACGAGATCGGTATCGCCGAGCACCTTACGCACCTGCCGGGCGTCGCCCGGGAGCGACTGACGATAGCTCGGATGGTTGGTCGGAAAGGGCGCGTGATGCCGCAACCCTTCGAACCATACGGTGGCGCCGATCGTTTCCGCAAGCGCGACCAATGCCTGCTCGCCGCCCGATCTCGCGACGTCGTCACCGGCGATGATCGCCGGATTTTTCGATTCCAGAAGCAGCGCAAGCATCGCTTCGATGCCGGCCGGATCGGGGCGCGTCGACCGCCACAGATTGTCCGGCGTCGACGCATCGACCGCGGTTTCCTGTTCCATGACGTCGATGGGGACCGCTACGAACACCGGCCCCTGCGGCGCATCGGTCGCCATCTTGAACGCACGGCGCATGATCGGCGCGATCTCGTCGGCGCGCTCGATCTGAACGCTCCACTTTGTTACGGGCGCCGCCATCGCAACGAGGTCATGGCCGAGCAGCGGATTGTTGAGCCGCATGCGCGTGTCCTGCTGACCTGCCGTCACGACCACGGGCGAACCCGCTTTCAGCGCGCCGTAGAGCGAGCCGATGCCGTTGCCAAGGCCGGGAGCGACGTGCAGGTTGGCGACGGTGACGCGTCCCGATGCCTGCGTATAGAAGCTGGCGGCGCTGACGGCGACACCTTCATGCAGCGCCATGATGTATTCGAGCTGCGGGAATGCCGGCAGGCTGTCGAGCAGCGGCGTTTCGGTCGTGCCGGGATTGCCGAAGATATGACGCACGCCGTGCGACACGAACGATTCCATCAGCACACGGCGGCCACGCATTCACTTCCTCCCGGTTGGTTCGGCTTCGTTTCGCGCATCATCGGCCGGTGAGCGGCCGATGGCAACTGCGCGACGGCTCGCGTATGCCGCGCTGGTTTTCGCGGAACGCCGTGGACGATCACGCCTTCGAGATGCCGCCGTCGATCACGGGGCCCATCGGCTCGTAACGTTCGCCGCTGAAGCGCGTCAACTGCAATTGCTCGAGCGGATAATAGTCGGTCGGCGAGGTGTTGATCTTGATGCCCGGCAGCAGCATGTCGGATTCGACGTCCCTTAAATTCGCCGCCTGCCTGATGATGTTTTCGGGTGAGACGTCGTCGCCGCACTGCTTGAGCACCTGAACCAGGATCTGGCTGGTGAGATAGCCGGTGACCGCGTAGATGTCGTTCTTGGCCGCCGCGGGATCGTATTTGTCGAGGAAGGCGCGCCATTTCTGGATCGCGGGATCGCTGTCCCAGGCGGCGTCGACGGGATCCTTCAGATAGGCGCTGGAAATGATCCCCTTGGACACGTCGAAGCCCGCGGCCTTCAGTGTCGAGCCGGCGGAAGAGGCGTTGTTGCCGATGTAATGCGCCGGCTGCCAGCCGAGCTCGGCGATCTTCTTGATGCCTTGCGCCGCGAATTTCGGCGTGGTCATGCTCATGAACACGTTGGCGCCGGCGGATTTGCAGCGGACCACCTGGCTGTCGATGGTCGGATCCGCGGTCTCATAGGACAACTCCGCCACGATCGACGATGTCTTACCGCCGAGTCCGTCCTTGAAGCCCTTCAGCACGTCGCGTCCGAAATCGTCGTTCTGATAGACGATGCCGATCTTGGGATCGTTCTGTGTCGACAGGACATGTTTCGCGAAAGCGCGGCCCTCGATCTGGTAGCAGGGCTGGAAACCCATGGTGTAGGGGAAGTTCTTGTAGTCGCCGAACTTGGTGGCGCCCGAGGCGATGAAGAGGTGCGGGACCTTCTTCTGGTTCATGTACTTCATGATCGCGGCATTGGTCGGCGCACCGAGCGGTGCAAACAGCACGTCGATCTCATCGCCTTCGACCAGCTTGCGCGCCTGTTCCACGGTCTTGGCCGGGCTGTAGGCGTCGTCATAGGTGATGTACTTGATCATGCGGCCGTTGATGCCGCCTTGCTCGTTGATCATCTTGAAATAGCCGCCGGGCGTGCGGCCGATCGACGAATAGACCGCAGCCGGTCCCGAATAGGCGTCGATGTTGCCGATCACGATCTCGGTCTTGCCTTTGGCAATCGCGGGCCTGCCGAGCAGCAGCGTGGCTGACGTGGCGGCGGTGCCCTTGATGAGATCACGGCGGGTGAGCTGGGGTGAACGGTTCCTTGGCATTGTGGTCCTCCGCTTCTTGTTGTTGGCCGTTTTGGCATTGTTGGCCGGCTGGCAGCCTCTGACGGGCATGTCGGCTTGAAGCATTCCATCGCCTCCAAGCCGGATCGAACCAGTCTATGAGTGGAGCGCGGCGGAACTTGTGTGCAGTCGCTATTGCCGGAAATATTCGCGCGGTGTCAGGGTCCGGCGCGGCAGATCGAATGATCCGCCGCGCCGGGCGCCGCGATCGATCAGGCCGGCACGGCCCGGTTCGCCGTACGACCGTGCGCGCTGAGTTCGCGCACCGGAAACACGCGATCGTACGCGATGTTGAAGGCGAACGCGTAGACCAGATAGAACGCGACGATCGAGATATCCATCATCAGCGCGGCCCACAGCGGGATGCCGAGATACCAGGCGACGAACGGGATCAGCAGCACGATCAGGCCGGCCTCGAACAGCATCGCGTGCGCGAGGCGAATCGGCATCGTCTTGGCGACACGGCCGGTGACGCGGACCAGCGCGTGGTCGAAGCCGAGATTGAACAGCAAGTTCCAGATCGTCGCCACCGTCGCCGAGACGACGCCGATGACGCCCATGTGGGCGATCGGCTGATTGAACAGCCAAGCGGCTGCCGGCGTGAAGATCGCGATACCGATCAGTTCGAACAGGACTGCGTGCCTGATCCGGTCGGAGAAGGAACGCATAGACATTTTGAAACCCTTTCTTGATTCTTGTTTTGACGCGTTTTCTTCACGCGAACCGGTATCCACTTCGCTTGAAAACGCTCTCGTCGTTGTGACCGGATTTCTATCTGATATTGTGGGATAAGAAAGTTAGGTAATATCTGGAAAAGAGATAGATGGCCGTTTCCATGGACCAGCTCGAATCGTTCGTGGCGGCGGCCGAGCAGGGCTCGTTCTCCGGCGCGGCCCGGCTCCTGAAGAAAGCGCAATCGGCCGTCAGTACGCATGTGGCGAACCTAGAGACAGACCTCGGGATTGCGCTGTTCGACCGGGCCGGCCGCAACCCGGTGCTGACCGAAGCGGGGGCGCGGCTGTTGCCGGAAGCAAGATTGATCCTCGATCGCCGCGAACACCTGATCGGGGTTGCCAGCAGTTTCGAGGCGCATGTCGAGAAGCGCCTTGTGGTGGCGATCGACGAGCTCTATCCGGAGAGCGCGGTCGGCGAGTTGTTTGAGGAATTCGCCAAGCGCTTTCCGCATGTCGAAGTGGAGCTGCTGTTTCCGATCATGGAGGACGTCAGCCGTCTCGTGCTCGACGGCAAGGCCGATCTCGGCGTGATGTGGCGACAGGAGCATCTGCCGCCCGAGCTCGGCTTCAGGACCATCGGCTGGGTGCCGCTGCAACTCGTTTGCGGCAAGAACCATCCGCTGGCGCATGGCCGGGTGGATTGGGAGGAGCTGAAGCGGCATCGCCAGATCATGGTCACGGTGCGCAACGAAGGCACCGAGCGGCACCGGCTGCGTGTCGCAGCCGAGGTGTGGTGGGTCGAGAGCCACTGGGTGATCCTGCAAATCCTCAAGCAAGGCGTCGGCTGGGCGCTGATCCCGGCCCATATCATGGCGAGTTCGTCGATTGCCGAAGAGCTTGCAATTCCCGAGCTGGAATTCGACGAGGGCGCGCATCCCGTCGCGCTCGAGGTGGTCTGGCACAAGCAGCGGCCGGCGGGACCCGCGGCAAAATGGCTGCGTCGCCGCTTCGCCACGCGGCCGCCGATGCTCCGCATGTGATCCGACAGGCGCGTCGGACAACGCCGTTCGTCGCATGGGAGCTGACATCGCGGCCGTGATGTGTTGCCATGCGCGTCGCACTGACCTGACAGGGTGGAGACGATGGCGAAGCAATTGGAAGGCAAGGTCGCAGCCGTGACCGGGGCGGCGTCAGGCATTGGACTTGCGAGCAGTGAGGCGATGCTGGCCGCGGGCGCGCGCGTGGTGATGGTCGACCGCGACGTAGCCGCGCTGCAAGCGCTTGCCGGCAAGCACGGCGATGCGGTGATCCCGCTGGTCATCGACCTGCTCGATCCGAAGGCCTGCGCGAGCCTGCTGCCGCGGGTGCTCGAGCAAGCCGGCCAGCTCGACATCCTGCACGCCAATGCGGGGATCTATGTCGGCGGTGATCTCGTCGATGCCGATACAGGTGCGATCGACCGGATGCTGAACCTCAACGTCAACGTCGTGATGAAGAACGTGCACGACGTGCTGCCGCACATGATCGCGCGCGGAACCGGCGACATCATCGTCACCAGTTCGCTCGCCGCACATTTCCCGACGCCGTGGGAGCCGGTCTATGCGTCGTCGAAATGGGCGATCAACTGCTTCGTGCAGACGGTGCGGCGCCAGGTGTTCAGGCACGGCATCCGCGTCGGCTCGATCTCGCCCGGGCCCGTGATCAGCGCGCTGCTCGCAGACTGGCCGGCGGAGAAGCTCGAGGAGGCCAAGGCAGCGGGCAGCCTGCTGGAGGCGAGCGAGGTCGCCGAGGTCGTGATGTTCATGCTGACCCGGCCGCGCGGCATGACCATCCGCGACGTCGTGATGCTGCCGACGAATTTCGATCTTTAGGCAACATCGCCCATACCGTCGGCCTGCCGTTGCGGCGCAGGCAACGAAAGGTTGTGTTGCGGGCAGGGGCTTTGCTACTAGTCTCCCGGTGGGGGTGGGGGACAAGGTGACAGAACGGGTCAAACGTGCATTCGCCGCAAAGGCGATGATGATCGCGCTTGGCGTGCTGTTGGCGCCGATTCCAACGGTCCGCGCCCAGCCTTCGCTGGCGGCCAAGTGCAACGGGACTGCAAATATCGGCGCGGATGATCGCATCGCGGGTTGCACGGCCGTGATCGAGGCGGCGCCGGGCAATCTGCAAGGGACGACCTTCGCGTATTTTCGGCGGGCCATGTTCCTGCTTGAAAAGGGCGAGGTGGACCGGGCAATCGCGGACTACACGCACGTCATCGAGCGCGATCCGAACAATCAGATCGCCTTCGTGCGCAGGGCATGGGCGTACCAACGGAAAGGCGACGTCGATGCCGCACTTGCCGACTTCGGCAGGGCCGTTGAACTCAATCCGAAGGATGCCTACGCGTACCTGGGACGGGCTGGCGCCTATATCATGAAAGGAGACGCCGACCGCGCAATCGCCGATTATGGGCAGGTGGTCCTCATTCATCCCGACAATGTCGCCGCATATCTCGGCCGCGCGCAGGCCTACGACCTCAAGCGTGAACCGGACCGTGCCATCGCCGACTGCAATCGCGCGATCGAGATCAGCCCGGAGCGGGGCGCTGGCGCCGGGCTCATCTGTCGCGCCAGGGTGCGGATCACCAACGGCGATTTTGCACTTGGGCTGGCCGACCTCAACCAGGCCATCCAGTTCAATCCAAAGGACGCCGGTGCATACCTGACACGCGCCGCCGCCTATTTGATGAGGAGGGATATCGATAGCGCGATCGCCGACTACAGCCAGGTCATTGCACTTCATCCGGACAATGTTGACGCGTATACCGGTCGCGGGCGGGCCTACGACTTCAAGGACGAACCGGACCGTGCCATTGTCGACTGCGATCGGGCGATCGCGATCGGCGGGCCGCGCGGGGCGGCTGCTGGGCTGGTCTGTCGTGGCCACGCGCACGTCGCCAAGGGTGATTTTGAGCTTGCCTCGGCAGACTTTGATCAGGTTATCCAGCTTAGTCCGAAAGCTTCTGGACCCTATGAAGGCCGTGCAGCCGTATTTCTCGCGCGTGGCGATCTTGAACGCGCGCTAGCCGACATCAAGCAGGGGATCCAGCTGGCTCCAGACGCACCTGGTCTCTACCGTTTGGCCGCGGTCGCTCATTTCCAGGGCGGCCTCTTGCAGGAGGCGCGCGACGATCTTGTCCGCGCAGGCGAGCTCGACCGGAAAAATCCCTACACGCAGCTATGGCTCGACCTCGTGCGCCAGAAGACCGGCCAACCGAGCGGACTTGATGAAGCCTCCGGGCGGCTCGACCTGTCGAATTGGCCGGCGCCGATCGTTCGCTTGTTCCTCGGCGCTACAACGCTGGAGGATGTCGTGAAGGCCGCCGACGATGCCAATCCGGTCAAGATGAGAGGGCAGCTCTGCGAAGCGCATTTCTATGGTGGTGAGCTGGCGCTGGCGAAAGGCGCGACGGACGAAGCCGTGCGGCTGCTTCGCCTCGCCGCTGACGGATGCCCGAAGACCTACGTCGAATGGGCGCCAGCCAATGCCGAGTTGCGCAAGCTCGACACCAGACACTGACGGCGTTTTGCCGATCGCTGGGCCTGCCGGACGTCGCCTCAGGCGGCGCCGCGATCGAGAACCGGCGTGGAATCCTTTTTCGTCAGCCGGCGCAGCGCCGCGACATTGGTGGCGACGGAGGCCAGGCGGCACTGTGCCTTGCCGTCGGATTTGGCCTCATAGAGCGCGGCATCGGCAACGGCCAAAAGCTCCTCCGCCTCGGTGCCGTGCTCGGGCGAGACAGCGACACCGACACTGACGCCTACCTTTGCGAAGATGCCGTCGGCGAGCCGGTACGGCATCGTGACAGCCTGGATGATGCGATGGCCGATCCCGAGCGCCTGCTCCGCGGTGACGCCGTTTGCCAGCACCACGAATTCATCGCCGCCGAGCCGCGCGATCACCGCGGTCTCTGGCAGAGCGCGCCGCAGCCGCTCGGCGGCCAGCATCAGCACCTGGTCGCCGGCCGCATGGCCATAGGTGTCGTTGACCGGCTTGAAATTGTCGAGGTCGAGGAACAGCAGCGCGAACGGCCTGCCATTTCCGGCCGGAGCCGCCAGCTTCGTGTTCAGCGAGGCGACGAAACCGGCGCGATTGCGCAGGCCGGTCAGCGTGTCGTGATGGGCAAGATGACCGTTCTCGCGCTCGGCGCGCATGGTCGCGATCAGCATCTTGTTGAGGCGGAAGGCCGCGACCGTCATCGCCGCGAGATACATCGGCACCTGCAGGAACACGATGAACAGCAGCGGCTCGCCGGCCAGCGCCGCGCCGGGCACGATCGGGCCGAGGCTGAGCAGGATCATGGTTCCGGCAAGGCGCGGGGCGCTGAAGTTGCGGAAGCAGATTCCGCCGACCATCGCCGCCGCCGACAGCGAGGCCAGCATCGCAACCACCCAATCGCCGCTTGCGAGGCTGATCAGGATCCCGAAGCCGACGCTGGCGCTCCAGGCGACCGCGAGGACGAGGTGCAGATCGGTCGGCGTCGGCCGCCGTTCGCGTGCCGCGCGATGCGCCGCCACGAGCACCGCAAGTCGCGAGAGGCAGATCACGAGTTCGAGGATGACCCAGGTGATGAACGGCGCGGTCGGCTCGCGGATCGCAATCACGGCCGCGACGGCGACCGTATTGACCGCGCCGGCCGCGAACACCGGCAGCGAGCCATAAAGATCCCCGATCAGCGCCGCGCGGATGTCATCGGGCACGCCCGGACCCGCATCGGCGAGCCAGCGCGTCACGCCCCAGCGCGGCTGGCTGTATCGTCCTTTTTCGGACTGCATTGTTCTTGCCCCGTACTTTCACGTGGCAACTGACCCGGCCGGAGCTAACAGGCGTTTAAGGCCGCGGCGGATCGCGCGGTGTGATTGACGACAGGTAAATCCGGCGGGCGATCGCGCCGCCGAATACCGATGCCGGAGGCTGCGATGCGGCCGTTGGCCGCGCCGATCCGTTCGGCCAGCGGTTAATTTTCGAGCGGCAGCGATCAAGTCGGGCAGCGAGGTGATCGGGGGCGTCGCTCTATCGCGGCGTCCTACTGTGTCAGACTGCTACCAGTTCGTCCGCGCGGCCCGCGCGCTTCGTCTTCTTCAGCTTCGCCGGCGCGAACAGATTGCTTGCGGCGAGGCCCGCGGTGTCGGCCACCGTGGGGTCACATGACACCATGGCGGCGACGATGGCGCCGTCGATCAGCAGCGCGAGCTGATGCGCCAGCACGGCCGGCTCGGTCGCGCCCATCTCGCCGGCGAGCTTCTCGATATGCGCCAGCACCACCTTCTTGTGCTTCAGCGCGATGTTGCGGAACTGCTTGGCGTCCTTGTCGTGCTCGGCGACCGCGTTGATGAACGGGCAGCCGTAGAAGCGTTCCTCGGCGAACCAGCTCTTCAGGGCGGGGAAGATCCGCGCCAGCTTGGTCTGCGGATCGCCGCCGCCGGCCTCGATCGCGCCGATGAACCATTCGCGCCACTGCCGGCCTTCGCTCTCCAGCACCGCATGCACAAGGTTGGTCTTCGAGCCGAACAGCTTGTAGAGCGTGGTCTTGGCGGTTCCGGCCTCGTCGATGATCGCATCGATGCCGGTGGCGTTGATGCCGTTCTTGCAGAACAGGTGCGTTGCCGCATTCAGCAGGCGCCCGCGCGCCGATTCATCGTCGCCGGCGGCGAACGCCGCGGCAGGTTTTTTCTTCGCAAGCGATTTGGCCATGCGCGGCAGTAAATCGGAGCGCGGCAAAATCATCAAGTCGCATCTTCACGGGGGCGGGCATGTGCGCCGTCCTGCGCTCAAAGTAATCGCGGCAGCGCGGCAGATGCACCGCGTTTGAGCAGCCGCGTCCTGATCAATCCGCAGGCAGGCACAGCTAACCGCCTGCGCGATTTCACCTTTTGATTTGGCGGAGGACTGGCACGCTTCGTGCAGGAAACAGACCGTTCGGTATCCTGATCCAATCCATCGCTCCCAGGGAGAAAACTGATGACCGCTGTCGCTCAAAAAACCGCACTGACCGGCTGCCTCGCGCCGATCGACAGAGGCGGGCTCGAGCAGCTGATTGCCAACGGCAAGGCCAACCCGAAGGTGATCAAGACCTTGAAGTGCAGAACGGTGGCCGAGGGCAAGTTCCGCCACGCCAACTACATCCGCAACCTCGCGCCCTACATCGTCGACGAGCCGCCGGGCCTGCTCGGTGACGACACCGCGCCCAATCCCTCCGAGGCCTCGCTCGCCGCGCTCGGCTCCTGCCTGGCGGTCGGCCTGCACGCCAACGCGGTGCATCGCGGCTGGATCGTCAACAAGCTCGAGCTCGAGCTCGAGGGCGATCTCAACATCACCGCGGTGTGGGGCACCGGCGACGTCAGCGAGAAGCCGGTCGGCTTCACCGATGTCCGCGTCAAGGTCGACATGGAGTGCGAGGGCGTCGCGCAGAGCGAGATCGACGCGCTGGTGGCGCATGTGAAGAAGTGGTCGCCGGTCGCCAACACCTTCACCCGTCCCGTCAATCTCGAGGTCAGCGCGTAAGGCCCGACCGGCCATTCAAGGTGCGGAGATCAACCATGGGTTCAATGGCTTTATCGCGGGTCGCAGCTCAAGATCCCGCACCGACCATCACGGACGAGGTTGCGCGCCTCGCCCGTCAGGAGCTGGCGCCGCTCGCATCCGCGATCGATGCCGGCTCGGTCTATCCCGGCGAATTCCTGCGCCGGCTCGGCAAGACCGGCGCGTGGAGCAGCCACGTGCCGCAGGAGGGGCCCGCCGACCTGCGCTGGGCGATCCAGTCGATGGCCGCGCTCGGCGAGGTCTGCGGCGCCACCGCTTTCATGGCGTGGTGCCAGAACACGCTGGTCTGGTACGTCGCCAATTCCACCAACATGAAGCTCGCCGCGCGCTTCGGCAACTGCTTCTCCAGCGGGCGCGCGCTCGGCGGCACCGGGCTCTCCAACCCGATGAAGAGCTTCTTCGGCATCGAGCGGCTGAAGCTGAAGGGCCGCAAGGTCGATGGCGGCTACATCGTGCGCGGCGCGCTGCCCTGGGTGTCCAATCTCGGGCCCGACCACTACTTCGGCACGATCTTCGAGCGCGAGGACGAAGGCACCAACGGCGAGCCGGGCAGCACGGTCATGTTCCTCGCCGATTGCTCCGACCCCGCGATCACGCTGACGCCGTGCAAGCCGTTCCTGGCGATGGACGGCACCGGCACCTACGGCGTCCAGTTCCGCGACGTGTTCGTGCCTGACGAACTGATCCTGGCCGAGCCGGCCGCGCCGTTCGTCAAGAGGATCCGCGCCGGATTCATCCTGCTGCAGACCGGCATGGGGCTCGGCCTGATGAGGGATTGCATCAACATCATGGACGAGGTCCATGCGCCGCTCGGTCACGTCAACCGCTATCTGCCGCAGCAGCCGGTGCAATTCCGCGAGCTCTATGCCGAGTTCGAGAAGGAGGCGATGACGCTGGCAAGCGATCCCTACAACGCCGACGACAGCTACTGGCGCCGCGTCGTCGCGCTGCGCTTGCGGATCGGCGATGCCAGCGTCGCGGTGGCGCATGCGGCGATGCTCCATTGCGGCGCGCGCGGCTATCTGATGAGCCATCGAGCACAGCGCAGGCTGCGCGAAGCCTATTTCGTCGCCATCGTCACGCCCGCCACCAAGCAGCTGCGCAAGATGCTGGCGGATGGCTGAAGCATGATCCGGAAAAGTGGAAACCGGTTTTCCCTCGCGACAAACGCGGAACGCGTTTGCGCGGAGATCATGCTCAAACAGGTTCGGGACCACCACAACTGCAACCACAAACAGGAGAGAGCCATGACGGACGTTCTGATCACCGCCGGCGAACTAGCCGAGCTCGTCAAGAAAGAACCGTGTGTCATCATCGACACGCGGAATCCGGATGCCTATGCGGCCGGCCATTTGCCCGGTGCCGTCAATGTGCATGACGTCTTCACGTTTCTTGCGACCTCGACGCCGGAGGGAATCCACGAGCTGAAGACCAAGTTCGCCGATGCCTTCGGCGCCGCCGGTCTCTCCGGCAAGGAGACTGCCGTGATCTACGAGCAGTCGATGAATTCCGGCTTCGGCCAGTCCTGCCGCGGCTACTACCTGCTGACGATGCTCGGCTATCCCAAGGTGAAGGTGCTGCATGGCGGCTTCGATGCCTGGAAGGCCGCCGATCTGCCCGTTACCACCGACGTTGCGGTGCCGCCGAAGGCCTCCTTTGCGATCGTGCCCGAGGCCGGCGAGATCATGATCGACGCCAAGGCCATGCTGGCCGCGGTCGGCAAGCCCGGCGTCGCGATCCTCGATGTGCGCGATGTCGACGAGTGGATCGGCGATAGCTCCTCGCCCTACGGCAAGGATTTCTGCCCACGCAAGGGCCGCATCCCCGGTGCCGTCTGGCTGGAATGGTACCGCATGATGAAGCCGACCGCCGAAGGTCCGCGCTTCAAGTCGAAAGACGAGATCCTGGCGGAATGTGCCACCGTCGGCATCTCGCAGACCACGCCGGTCTATCTCTACTGCTTCAAGGGCGCGCGCGCCTCGAACACCTTCCTGGCGCTGAAGAACGCCGGCGTGAAGGACGTGCGGATGTACTTCGGCTCCTGGAACGAATGGTCGCGCGACCCGGCGCTGCCGATCGACGAGGGGCTGCCGACCGCTGCCGTCGTCACGGGCAAGGCGGCATAGAATCTGCATGTTTGCGGGCGTCCGGCGGCGTAAAATGCGGCCGGACGCCGATCAATGCCGGCGTCGGCACTGCGCCCCGATGCCCAAGGAGGAAGCCTCATGAAACGCGAAGACCTGACCGAAAAGCTGCTCGACATCAAGCGCGAGAAGGGCTGGAGCTGGAAGCACATCTGCGAGAAGATCGGCGGCTATTCCGAGGTCCTGATCGTGGGCGCGATCCTCGGCCAGATGAAGCTGACAAAACCGCAGGCGGCCAATGCCGGCGAGCTGTTCGGGTTGTCGAAGGCCGAGACCGCGATGCTCAACGAGGTGCCGATGCGCGGCACCGGCACGCCGATGCCGCCGACCGATCCGCTGATCTATCGCTTCTACGAGATGGTGATGGTGAACGGCCCGGCGTGGAAGGCGCTGATCGAGGAGGAATTCGGCGACGGCATCATGTCGGCGATCGACTTCGACATGGCGATGGAGCGCGTCGCCAATCCGAAGGGCGACCGTGTCAAGATCACCATGAGCGGCAAGTTCCTGCCGTACAAATATTACGGCGCCAGCGGCAACGTGCCGGAATACGGCTTCAAGGAAGAGTGAGACGATAGCGCGAATGGCGAGTAGCGAATGGAATCGTTACTCGCCAATGTCGAATGACATCACAGGATCGTGCCCGGCGCGTAGCTCGCCGCTTCGGGCTTGGCCCGGGCCAGCGCGTCGACTTGCTGGGCGAAGTAATCGACCTGGGCGCCGGCGTCGCCGGAGTTGGCGCGACCTTGCGCGAGCACAAGCTGCAATTCGGCTTCGCTGAGGCCAAGCCGTTGGTCGGCGGCGAGACGCTGCAGCAGATCGTTCTGCACGATCTTGCCGGTGCGCAGGTCGCCGATGGCGGCGACGGCGTGCTCCTTGATCGCCTCGTGGGCGCCTTCGCGGCCGGCGCCCTTCTTGACCGCTTCCATCATGACCGTGGTGGTCAGCAGGAAGGGCAGATAGCGGTTGAGCTCGGTCGCGACGACGGCTTCGAAAACCTCCATCTGATCGAGCACGGTGAGCAAGGTCTCGAGCAGGCCGTCGGTGGCGAGGAAGGCATCGGGCAGCATCACGCGGCGGACCACCGAGCAGGAGACGTCACCCTCGTTCCACTGATCGCCGGCGAGCCCGGAGGCCATGGCGAGATAGCCCTTCAGGATCACATGCAGGCCATTGATGCGCTCGCAGGAGCGGCTGTTCATCTTGTGCGGCATGGCCGAGGAACCGACCTGGCCCTTGGCAAAGCCTTCGCTGGCGAGTTCATGGCCCGCCATCAGGCGGATGGTCTTGGCGAAGTTGCCGGGACCGCTGGCAAGCTCGGTGAGCACGCTGACCGCGCGGAAGTCGAGACTGCGCGGATAGACCTGGCCGACGGCATCGAGCGCCTTCGGCAAGCCGAGGTGAACGAGGATGCGCTCCTCGAGCGCGCGCGCCTTGCCTGCATCGCCATTGAACAGGGTGATCTGGTCGAGACGCGTGCCCACTGCGCCCTTCAGGCCGCGAGCGGGGTAGGTCTGCAGCACATTGACCAGGCTCTGATGCGCCAGCAGCATTTCCTCGCCTGACATGGCGATGCGCTTGCCGAGCGTCGTGACTTGCGCGGCCACGTTGTGGGTGCGTGCGGTGAACGGGATGTCGCGCAATTGCTGCGCGCGCTTCGCAAACCGAATCAGCGCGGCGATGCTCTTGGTCTCGACCAGCTGCAAGGCGCGGTAGACTTGCAACTGCTCCACGTTCTCCGTGAGGTCGCGGCTGGTCATGCCCTTGTGCAGGTGCTCATGGCCAGCCAGATCGCAGAACTCCTCGATGCGCGCCTTGACGTCGTGGCGGGTGACGCGCTCGCGCTGCATGATGGAGGCCAGGTTGATCTGGTCCTTGACGCGCTCGTAGCTTTCGATCACGCCGTCCGGAACCGGAATCCCGAGATCGCGCTGGCCCTTCAGCACGGCGATCCAGTAGTCGCGTTCGAGGCGAACCTTGCCCTCGCCACTCCAGATGGCGCGCATGGCGGGTGAAGCGTAACGTTCAGCGAGAACGTTGGAAATGTGATCCTGGGACATGATCCCGCTCTCTTGGCATTGCCCGAGGCTGCCTGCAAGTCGTGACCTGTGATGAATCGTCAGGTCTGGCAGCGCCTTGGCCGGACTTGCGGTGTTGGCGCTACCATACCAGATCCTTGCAGCCGCCGCCTCAGGCGATCCGGGGGCGGCGCCGGCCCGTTTCGCGTTGGCCAACGGCTCGTCGCCAGCGCCCCTGCGATGACCGCCGGCGGTTAGGTCATGCCTGACCAGTTGCAAACATATCCCTTATCTCCTTCACCGGCGCCATGTCGCGCACGAAACTGAACGATCCCTGATCCTTCATCTCGCGGGCACAGCGCAGGAACGCAGCCAGCGCGTGACGCTCCATCGCGCCGCCGACGCTGATGCGCTTGACGCCGGCGGCGGACAACTGCTCGACCGTCAGGGTCGGATCGGCAAAGCCCATCACGAGATTGAACGGCCGCTTCACGGCCGCGACCACGGTCTTGATGGTGCCGATGTCATACAGACCAGGCGAATACAGCACGTCGGCGCCGGCGGCCTCGAACGCCTGCAGCCGCTTGATGGTGTCGTCGAGATCCTTGCGGCCGTGCAGGAAGTTCTCGGCGCGGGCGGTCAGCGTGAATGGGAATGGCAGCGCTCGCGCGGCTTCGACGGCGGCCTGAACCCGCTCGACCGCGAGCGAGAAGTCGTAGATCGGGCGTTGCGGATTGCCGGTCGAGTCCTCGATCGAGACGCCGACGACGCCGGCTTCGGCGGCGCGGGTGATCGCCTTTGCCGCGGTCCTCGGATCATCCGCGCCGCAATTCTCCAGATCGGCATTGACGGGAAGGTCGGTGGCATCGGCGATCGTCCGGCAGTTCTCGATGATGGTATCGAGGCTGACGGTTGCGCTGCCGAGCGTGTTGGCGAGGCCGAGGCTAGTGGTCGCGAGCCCCTCGAAACCCATCGCCGCGAGCAGCTTCGCCGTGCCGGCATCCCACGGATTCGGGATGATGAAGGCGCCGGGGCGCCGATGCAGCGAATCGATCAACGTCAATATCAACGTCGCCCGGCAGTACGGTCAGCAGCAGGAAGGTTTCAACGTGAACGGCTCGATGAGCATGCAGATCACGTTGAAATAGGTGTCGGGAATCGCTGTCGCGGGGACTTACGTCCCAGCTTTCAAGTTCCAGCTTTGACCTGGGCCGCGGCTACGGCCAGCAATTCGTCCATCTTGGCGCGGACGTCGCGCTCGGTGAGGCCCTGGCCCTTGGCGGTGAGGTCCTTCAGGACCTTGTGCAGCACGTCATTGTCGCCGGCCTCCTCGAAGTCGGCGGCCACCACGTCCTTGGCATAGGCGCCGGCCGCGTCGCCCGTGATCCCGAGCTTCTCGGCGGCCCACAGGCCGAGCAGCTTGTTCCGGCGCGCTTCGGCCTTGAACTTCAGCTCCTCGTCGAGGGCGAACTTCTTCTCGAAACCTTCCTCGCGCTTGTTGAATTCGTTCATGCCGAAGTTCCATTTCCCTGCTGAATGGCGGGCCGTTGCTCGTTGCGGCAGCCCCGATGCCTGCCTAGATAGTTGGGAGGAATCGGCAAGACAACGAGCCGTTAAGCCGCAGGCAAACAGGCGGAATCGGGCCTTTTTGATAGGGCGGTATAAGTGCCGTGAAGGGGGCACTATCGATTGTGCTGGAAGGGCCAATCGGATAGGTTGCCAACAGGCATGGTTCTTGTTCTGTTTCCAGTTGGATTGCCCAGGTTCCAGGCCTCCGCGGCAGCTCCGTCGTGGGTCGTAACCCCAAGTCATCCGGAGCACCCAAATCCATGGATTTCAACAAAACACGGTACATCCCAATGAGCCGTCGACGCCGTATTTATGAAGGCAAGGCCAAGGTGCTTTACGAAGGCCCCGAGCCGGGAACCCTGATCCAGCACTTCAAGGACGACGCGACCGCGTTCAACGCCAAGAAACACCAGGTGATCGAGGGCAAGGGCGTCCTCAACAACCGGATTTCGGAGTACCTGTTTCAGCACCTCAACGACATCGGGGTGCCGACCCACTTCATCCGCCGCCTCAACATGCGCGAGCAGCTGATTCGCGAGGTCGAGATCGTGCCGCTCGAGGTGGTGGTGCGGAACGTCGCCGCCGGCTCGCTGTCGCAGCGGCTCGGGATCGAGGAGGGCACCCAGCTGCCGCGCTCGATCATCGAGTTCTATTACAAGAACGACCAGCTCAACGACCCGATGGTGTCGGAAGAGCACATCACCGCCTTCGGCTGGGCCACGCCGCAGGAGATCGACGACATCATGGCGCTGGCCATCCGCGTCAACGACTTCCTGACCGGCCTCTTCCTCGGCATCGGTATCCGCCTCGTCGACTTCAAGATGGAGTGTGGGCGGCTGTTCGAGAACGAGATGATGCGGATCATCGTCGCCGACGAGATCTCGCCAGACTCCTGCCGGTTGTGGGACATCAAGTCGAACGAGAAGCTCGACAAGGACCGTTTCCGCCGGGATCTGGGTGGCTTGCTCGAGGCCTACACCGAGGTCGCGAAGCGGCTCGGCATCCTGATCGAAAACGAGCGGCCGGCCGGCAGCGGCCCGGTGCTGGTGAAGAGCTAAGCTTAAGGGGCGACCGTGAAGGCACGTGTAACTGTGACATTGAAGTCGGGCATCCTCGATCCGCAAGGCAAGGCGATCGAGGGCGCGCTGAAATCGCTCGGCGTCGACGGCGTCGCCAGTGTTCGCCAGGGCAAGGTGTTCGACATCGAGCTCGCCGCGACCGACAAGGCCAAGGCGGAGGCGGCGCTCAAGGCCGCGGCCGACAAGCTGCTGGCCAATACCGTGATCGAGAACTATCGGGTCGAGGTTCTGAGCTAGCGGAGCGAGCCAAATGACATCCGCCGCTCCCGCCGCTGCTCACAGTGACCGAATCTTCGTCCGGGCGCTCCTGGTTGGCTTGCTCACGGCAGCTGGAATCGGCGGGGCTTCGGCTCAACCGGCGCCGGCAGCGCCTGCCGCGACGACGCAACCGCCGCCATTCACGGTCAGCGGATGGAGCTACGAGCGCCGCGGCTCCGATGTGCATATGTTCCGCTGCGCGCAATCGTCCTGCGGCGCAGGCTCCAAGGTGAGCTACCGGTATTATACCGGCGGAAAACAGATGACTCTCGACCAGTTCCGTGAGGGGCAGGAGCAGATCATCAAGGCGCTTGAGCAGCGGACGCCGGGGCAGCGCATTACGCTGCTCGGCGTTGATGGCGACAAGGGCACCGCGGGGCCGCGCATGTTCAAGGCACGGCGCCTGACCGTGACAGCCAACGGCGCAAGCGAGTATCAGGTCAGCGGCTTGCTGCTTGCCGGACAAGGCTCCGCCAGCCTGATCAGCTCGGCGCATGACGAAAAGGCCAGCAACGACAATTACGCGAAGTTTGCCGCCGCAGTTAAGCTCGTGCTGGCACCCAAAACCAGGTGATGCAATGAAATCAGCCGTCCTCGTCTTCCCCGGCATCAATCGCGAGCGCGACATGGCGCGCGCGCTCAAGCTTGCATCCGGCAATGAGACCGCGATGGTCTGGCACGCCGAGACTGCGCTGCCCAAAGGCACCGACCTCGTGGTGGTGCCCGGCGGCTTCTCCTATGGCGACTATCTGCGCTGCGGCGCGATCGCGGCCCGCGCGCCCGTGATGGACGCGGTGCGCGCCTTCGCAGCCTCGGGCGGGCTGGTGCTCGGCGTCTGCAACGGTTTCCAGATCCTCTGCGAGTCCGGGCTGTTGCCGGGCGTGCTGATGCGCAATGCCGGGCTGAAATTCGTCTGCCGCGACGTGCATATGCGCATCGAACGCTCCGACACGCCGTTCACCCGCGGCTACAATGCCGGCCAGGTGATCCGCGTGCCGGTCGCGCATGGTGAGGGCAATTACGAGGCGGACGAGGAGACGCTGAAGCGGCTCGAAGGCGACGGGCGGGTGCTCTATCGCTACTGCTCTGCCGATGGCGTGGTCGACGAGGCCTCCAACTTCAACGGCGCCGCGCATTCGATCGCCGGCATCGTCAACGAGCGCGGCAACGTGCTCGGCATGATGCCGCACCCGGAAAACCACGTCGAAGAGATCATGGGCTGCACCGACGGCCGCGGCCTGTTCGCAGGCCTGGTCCAGCAGTTCGAAAAGGCCGCGTAACCATCATGTTTGGACGGTGGTTCGCGGCGGCCGCAGCGCTGTTGCTTGCGACGGCGGCACACGCTCAGGACTTCCCGAAGCGTCCGATCACGATGATCGTGCCGTTCGCGGCCGGCGGCACCTCCGACGTGATTGCCCGCGCGGTCGCCGACCAGATGAGTGCCGCGCTCGGCCAGACCATCATCATCGAGAATGTCGGCGGCGCCGGCGGCTCGACGGCGCTGACCCGCGCCGCGCGTGCCGAGCCGGACGGCTATACGATCGCGATCGGCAACGCCGGCACCAATGCGGCGAGTTACACGATCTATCCGAAGCTGTCGTTCACGCCCGACTCCTTCGCGCCGATCGCCGTGGTCGCGAAAACCTTCGGCATCGTCGCGCTGCGCAAGGATTTCCCGGCCAAGGATCTCAAGGAATTCATCGACTACGCCAGGAAGAATCCGGGCAAGGTCAATCTCGGCCATGCCGGCATCGGCTCCTCGAATTATCTGATCTGCAAGAGCTTCGTGCATGCCGCGGGGATCGACGTGCAACTCGTCGGCTATCGCGGCGCGGCGCTCGCGCTGACGGACGCAATCGGCAGCCAGATCGACGGCGTCTGCGATGCCGCCGCCTCGGTGTCGCAGGCGATCGACGACAAATTGATGAAGGCGGTCGTGGTCGGCTCGACCGTGCGGCTCGCGTCGCTGCCGGACCTGCCGACCTCGACTGAAGCTGGCCTGGCCGAGTTCGAGGCGCAGGGCTGGAACGGCCTGTTCGCGCCGAAGGGCACCCCGGGCGAGATCATCGCCAAGCTCAACGCCGCCGCGCGCACCGCGGTCGCGAGCGAGGCGGTCAAGAAGCGCTTCGTCGAGTTGTCGACCGTTGCGCCCGACTCCGATGAGCTCGCACCCGAGGTGCTGCAGCAACTCGTGACCCGCGACGTCGCGAAATACCGCGCGCTGCTCTCGGACGACAAGAAGTAGCGGCTTCGCGATGCGCGCGGATCATGAACCTGATCCGCTCCGGCAGACACCAACGCAGGGATAGCCGCTTCCATTTCATCATCTCGTCACGCTAGCGCCGCTCGAGTGGCAACCTGGGATTGTCGCAGCGTGCCGGGTACGCTATGACGGAAGCGATTTGGATGATTGGTCTGGTTCGCTGGAATTCGCATGCCCGTTGCATTGGTCGTACTGCTGCTCGACATCACGCTGATCTATCACGCCTCGCGCACCGGGCGCCTGCAGCCATGGGCCTTCATCATCCTGATGGTGCCGCTGGTCGGCGCGCTCGCCTACATCGTCGTCGAGCTCGTTCCGGAATGGTGGGGCGGACCGGCTGCCGCGCAGGCGCGCAAGCGCGTCGCCAACCGTATCGATCCGGAGAAGCGGTATCGCGAACTGTCTGACCGGCTCGCGACATCCGACACGATCGCCAACCGGGCGGCGCTGGCCGCGGAGTGCCAGACCGTCGGGCGCTTCGAGGAGGCGGAGAGCCACTACGATCACGTCTTGAGGCTGCCGCAGGGCGACGATCCGGCCTACGCACTGGCCAAGGCGCAGGCGCAGTTCGCCCGCAAGCAACCGTCCGAGGCGCTGGCGACGCTCGATGCGTTGCGCGAGCGCTGGCCGGATTTCGAGTCCGCCGAGGGGCATCTGCTCTACGCCCGCTCGCTCGCCGAGTTGGGCCGGCTCGACGAGGCGCTGGAGGAATATCAGGCGGTGTCGCAGTATTTTCCGGGCGCCGAGGCGCGGGTCCGCTATGGCTTGTTGTTGCAGCTGGTCGGCCGCACCGCCGAAGCGCGCATCGTGTTCAACGAACTGTTGATCCAGATGCGGCGAGCACCGAAATACCTGCGCGACGCGCAGGCCGAGTGGCTCTCGATCGCCGAGAAGCAATTGTCTGCGTAGCGGCTGTGAAGGCATATTGACCGTCATTGCGAGCGAAGCGAAGCAATCCATCTCTCCCCGAGTTGAGGCATGGATTGCTTCGCTTCGCTCGCAATGACGTGGATAGTGCTGTGCACCAATGCGTCGTTGGATCTGAACTGCGGCTATCGGCTTCGCAGCCACCGCTTCACGGCTTCGCCCGGGATTGTCATCGCGGCGACGCCGGCCATCACCAGCAACAGACCGAGCGCGAGGTTCGACGGCACGGATTCCCCGAGCAGGATCACCGACAGCGCGACGCCGATCGGAATCCGCAGATAGCCTTGCGCATTTGTGGTGAGCGTGCCGAGCCGCGTCAGGCACATGTAGAACAGCATCAGGCCGAACGCGCTGGAGAAGATGCCCATCACGACGGTGGCGACCAGCGCCTGCGGCGTCGGGTGCAGCGTCCAGGGATGGTCGACGATCAGGGCGACCGGCAGCAGCACGGTGCCGCCGAACAAAAGCGAGCCGGCGGCTACCACCATGGGGTCATAGTCGGAGAGACGAAGCCCGAAGATCGTGGCGCAGGCGAACGAGACGGTGGCGAGCAGGATCGCGATCTCGGCGACAATCTCCTTGCCGAAGCCCGAGAGCGCGTCGAGGCCGATGATCGCGATCGTGCCGGCGAGGCCGAGGATCGCGCCGACGAATTTGAGCGGCGAGGCGGGCTCGTGCCGCGTGATCGCCCAGGTGATCAGGAAGGCGAAGATCGGCGTCGTCGAGGCCAGCACCACGGTGTTGGACGCCGGCACGTAGAGCTGCGCCCAGGTGATCACCAGGAACGGGATCGTCGAGTTGATGGTCTGCTGGAAGGCGAACAGCTTCCACGCCTTGATGTCGGTCGGGATCCGGATGCCGCGGATCCGGAGCACCACGAGCAGGAAGGCGGCCGCCACCAGCGAGCGCGCCGAGATGAAGGTGACTGGCGGGATCGAGCCGAGCCCGATCTTGGTCAGCGGATAGGTCGAGCTCCAGCAGCAGGCCAGCGCCAGCAGCAGCGCATAATCGCGCCAGCCGCGCACGCCCGGCGCGGCGGTCGAAGTGGGCGTGATCTCGGGAGCCGTCACGCCACCCGTCTTCGCTGTGCTCTGCGGCACCTTGATTGGCTCCCCCGCGCGTTGGCGCGCGACGGGTCCAATGTAGCGCGGCGCCGCGCCGCAAGGCTAGGGCGTTTGGCCGGTGCGCGGCCGGATCCCGCGACCGCCCAGTCGGGCCGTGGGTGTTCGCGGAATCGCACTTCAAACGATCACAACACCGTTCAAGGGCGTAAATCACACGCGTCCGCAGCGAATTCGAACTAGCATGGTGCCGGCGCCGCCGTTCCCTGCGAAGCACAGGGAGCAGTGCGGACGGCACCGCATTCTGCGAACGATTGACAAGGAGCACAGCATGAAGAACGCTCTCGTTTGCGGCTTTGCCGCGCTGGTCATCTGCTTGATGGCGGCGGACGTCGCTCGCGCCCAATCCGGAGCTCCGCCGGTACCGACGACGCGAATTCTTGCGATCGGGACCCTGAACCCGGGCGTCGACCCGGCCGCGGCGCGCGCGATCCTACCGACCGAGGTCCGCGAGACCGTCAAGCTTTACCTCGATAGCAAGATCGACCAGTGGTTCTCGCTGCAGGGGCGTCCCGGCGTGGTGTTCATCCTGAACATGACTGACACCGCGGCGGCCCACGAGATGCTGGAGAAATTGCCGCTGGGGCAGGCGCATCTGATGAGCTTCGAATTGATCCCCGTCGGCCCGCTTAATCCGCTCCGGCAGTTGCTGGGGACGGCGGCGGGCTCGCCGTAGGCCGGGTATGGAGCAAAACGATGGACGCCGGCTTGGCGTCCATCGCGTGACATTTGCCCGAGCTCCTAGCGCAGGACCTCGCTCAGCACCTCGCCATCGACCTGGTGCGGTGTGGTGCCGAGGAGCCGCATGATGGTCGGCGCCACGTCGATGTTGCGCATGCGCCGCACGACGGTGTCCTTGCGGATCTGCGGCCCTGCGGCGATGAACGTCGCGCTCATGACCGGAAGCTCGGGATCGTGACCGTGGGCGCCGTAGAAGTTCGGCATCGACAGCGCAGTGGTTGCCGAATTGAACGGCGCATCGCCCTGGCGCGCGACACCGGGGTTCTGGATGCCGTCGAAATTGTAGCCGGGCGCCATCAGCGCGAACACGTCGCCATAGTCCTGGCCGACGGTCTTGCTGATGCACTGTCCGGTTCCGGCGTCGCATTGCAGCGGCCGGGTCTCGACGACGGTGAAGATGCGCTGGTCCTTGAGCGAGTAGTTGAAGCGCACATTGGGATCGACCGCGTTCTTCACCGCGTCGGTGATCTGCGCCACCAGGTTACGGTAGGTCGCCAGATCGACGGTGCCGCCGAGCTCGCGGTTTTGCAGGTTGATGTAGATGTCGGCGGCAGGACCCGAGGTGCGGATCCCGACCTTGCTGGTGTCGATGCCGGCGTTGCGCAGGATGTTGGTGAGATTGACCGAGGTGTGGAACGGCGCGAAGCCGTGATCCGACACCACGACGACGTTGCTGTCATGGCCCGCCGCATCGGCAATCTGCTTCACCGCCCTGTCGGCGGTCTGGTAGGCGAAACGGATGTAGGACGCGTAGCGCTTGACCTTGGCCGGATCCTGGTTGGCGCCGATCGAATTCGGGTCGGTCGGGTTGGTGCCCTGGCGGGGATCGGTCAGCAGGAACTGGTGCTCGGAGCCGTCGGGCTGCTCGATATAGACCATGACGAGGTCGGCGTCCGGATGGGTCTTGATCGCGCGCTCGCCGATATTTGCCTGGTAGCGCACGAAGGTCTTCACCATGTCCTCGTACATCGTTTCGATCTCGACGTCGGGGAAGCTGGTGAAGCCCGGGCTCAGACGCTCCGGAATGCGGAAGTCGGCCTGCGGACGCCAGAACCCGATGTTATCGTTGATGTCGTCGACATCGGCCAGCACCGGCGTGTTGCGCGGGATGTAGTTGGCGCCGTAGCGGGCCAAGCGCACCACCGAGAGGTCCGGCGACAGCGCCGAGACGAAGTAGGCGGCGCCGACCTTCGCCCCGCTGCCTTCGAAGAAGAACGGCGCGTTCTCGCCGCCGAACTTGACGTAGGCCGGCCCGGTCGACGGCGCATGGAACGGTCCTGCGGTGATGCCGCGGTTGGCGTCGAAGAACACCAGCGTGTCGTAGTTCACCTTGCGGTCATTGGTGGTGTCGATCGCGGCGACGCGGATCGAATACTTGACGTCAAGCGTCGCGGCATTGGTGCAGGTCGCCGTCGCGGCCGCGGAACATGAGAATGTCTCGATCGGTGCCGAGGTCACCAGCACCGGGCTGAACGAGAAATGGCCCGCAGCCTGCAGCGCCGCGACGATGCCCGGATCGGTCGTGAAGTCGCTGCGCGACAGCGAGAAGCCTTGGGCCCCGATACCGCCGAAGGCGCCGAACGGCACCGTGAAGTCGGTCACGCGTGTCGGCTGAGCCGGCTGCACCACGGTCTTGTTGATCGAGATGTCGGCGCCGTCGCCGCCGGGCCACGTCGCGGTGATGACCTTCTTGCCCTGCTGGCGCAGCTGCACCCACAGGGGCTGTGCCGTCGGGTGCGTCGACGGCCCGAGCGGGCTTTCGTTGTAGCCGCCGATCGGCGCCGCGAAGCCGCTGATGCTGCTGGAGATCGGCCCGACGATCGGCTGGAACGTGTTGGAGGGGATGTCGTTATGCACCGCCGTCGAACCGGTCGCGATCGCGATATGCGAGACCGCCGTGAGCGACGGTGATGCCGTCACGTTCTGCTGCGCCACTGCGCCGCGCCGGCTGAGCCTGGCGAGGCCGCCGTCGCGCGGCAGCACGCCTTCCTCGATGAATTTCTGGATGAAATCGGGCTTGGCACCGTCGAGCGAGATCATCACCACGCGCGGCTTGCGGCCGTGACCGCCGTCATGGTCCTGATCCTGGTCCTGATCGTGACCGCGGGACTCGCCGACGCCGCGATCGCCATTATCGCCGTCCTGACCGGCGCGCGCCGGAGTTGCAACGCACGCCAGCGATGCGACAAGCGACATCACCGACGTGACGGAAACAAACGTCTTCAATTTCATGAGAATGCCCCAACCTCGCTGCGCGAATGCACAAACAGAAACCGTTCAGCAATATTCGGGGGCTTGGCTGACGCGCATGTGACGCGCGCGCGACGACGCAACGACAGCATGTCGTCGCGTCACAACTGGCGTCTGCATTGCTTCACGCGACAAACGCGCGTGAACACAATGCGCTAATGCTGCGCTTTCGATTCAACCCGTGGCGATGTAACAGCTGGATGACGGCGTGCGTCCACAGACGTGGAGCGTTTTCCAGCGAAGTGTTCGCGTGAAGAAAACGCGTCAAGGAAAAATCTGGAGCCGTTCCGATTCAACCGGACGGGCTCCAGCGCGCTTTACGCTGTCTTCTCCGCCGGCGCCTTGCGCTTCGTCCGCTTGATGGTGCCGGAGAAGCTGAGCAGGGGTCGCTCGGCCGATGTCAGCATGCCGCGCACGAAGATCAGCGACCCGCCGGCGCGGGTGACCTCGCCGGTGCATTCGATCAGATCACCCTCGCGGGCCGCGTCGAGGAATTCCGAGGCGAACGAGACCGTGACCCCGGGGCCCTGGAGCACCGGAGAGGCGAGCGCGAACAGGCAGTAATCCGCGAAGGTCATGAGGCAGCCGCCATGGACGTTGCCCGAGCCATTGAGGTGCTTCGGGCCGACCCGGAACGCGCAGGCGATGCGGCCGTTCTCGTCCATGCGGTGGTAGAATGGGCCGGTATGGGTCTCGAAACTGTCCCGGGTCCAGGTTCGCCAGCCGACGAATTCGCCCTCGGTTTCGACGTGCAGGTCGGGGCGGCGGTTGAATGCCGTATTGAGTGCGGTCTTGGCGAGCTCGTTCACGAAATCTGGCCTTCAATTATCGGGTTCGGGACCTTAAATCCGATCCATCCCGATTGTGCAAATCCCAGGCACAAATCCAGGTGCGATTCCGGGCCGCAAATCCCGGGCCGCGCCAAACCGCCGCAAAGCTCTGGACAGGCCGGAAATGGGCCGTAAAAGGCCTTTTCGCCCCCGTTCGATCTACCTATTAAGGGTCCCATGACCGCGCCCAAGAACGACCCCAAGAACGAGCCTCAAATCACCCCCGAACTCGTCGCCGCCCACGGGCTGAAGCCGGACGAGTACGAGCGCATCCTGAAGCTGATCGGGCGGGTTCCGACCTTCACCGAACTCGGCATCTTCTCGGCGATGTGGAACGAGCATTGCTCGTACAAGTCTTCGCGTATCCATCTGCGCGGGCTGCCCACCAAGGCGCCTTGGGTGATTCAGGGCCCCGGCGAGAATGCCGGCGTGATCGATATCGGCGACGGCCAGGCCGTGGTCTTCAAGATGGAGAGCCACAACCACCCGAGCTACATCGAGCCGTACCAGGGCGCAACCACCGGTGTCGGCGGCATCCTGCGCGACGTCTTCACCATGGGCGCCCGGCCGATCGCCTGCCTGAATGCGCTGAGCTTCGGCGCACCCGAGCACCCCAAGACCCGGCATCTGGTGTCCGGCGTGGTCGCGGGCGTCGGCGGCTACGGCAATTCGTTCGGCGTGCCGACGGTCGGCGGCCAGGTGCGCTTCCACACCCGCTATGACGGCAACATCCTGGTCAACGCGATGGCGGTCGGCCTCGCCGACGCCGACAAGATCTTCTACGCGGCGGCCTCCGGCGTGAATATGCCCATCGTCTATCTCGGCTCCAAGACCGGCCGCGACGGCATCCACGGCGCCTCGATGGCTTCGGCCGAATTCGACGACGCCTCCGAGGAGAAGCGCCCGACCGTGCAGGTCGGCGATCCCTTCGCCGAGAAGCTGCTTTTGGAAGCCTGCCTCGAGATCATGGAAAAGGGTTGCGTGATCGCGATTCAGGACATGGGCGCGGCCGGCCTGACCTGCTCGGCGGTCGAGATGGGCGCCAAGGGCGATCTCGGCGTCGACCTCGATCTCGATGCGGTACCGACCCGCGAGACCGGCATGAGCGCCTACGAGATGATGCTCTCGGAGAGCCAGGAGCGCATGCTCATGGTGCTCAAGCCCGAGAAGGAGGAAGAGGCCGAGGCGATCTTCCGCAAATGGGGGCTCGATTTCGCCATCGTCGGCTACACCACGCCGAGCAAGCGCTTCGTCGTCAAGCATGGCGGCGACGTGATGGCCGACCTGCCGATCAAGGAGCTCGGCGACGAGGCGCCGGTCTATGACCGCCCGCACGTCGCCTCGAATGTGCTGCCGGTGATCCGCGGGCAGGACGTCAAGCCGCCGCTCGGCCTCGCGGAGGCGCTGACGAAGCTGATCGGCACGCCCGAACTGTGCTCGAAGCGCTGGGTCTGGGAGCAATACGACCACGTCATCCTCGGCAATACCATGCAGCGTCCCGGCGGCGATGCCGCGGTGGTCCGCGTCGAGGACGGGCCGAAGGGGCTTGCGCTCACCGTCGACGTCACGCCGCGCTATTGCGAGGCCGATCCGTTCGAGGGCGGCAAGCAGGCGGTGGCCGAAGCCTGGCGCAACATCACCGCGGTCGGCGGCCGGCCGCTCGCGATCACCGACAATCTCAACTTCGGCAACCCGGAGCGGCCCGAGATCATGGGCCAGTTCGTCGGCTGCCTGAAGGGCATCTCGGAAGCCTGCCGCGTGCTGGACTTCCCGGTCGTGTCCGGCAACGTCTCGCTCTACAACGAGACCAACGGCCGCGGCATCCTGCCGACGCCCTCGATCGGCGGCGTCGGCCTGCTCGACGACTTCACCAAATCGGCGACCCTGGCGTTCAAGGCGGCGGGCGAGGCGATCCTGCTGGTCGGCGAGACCCAGGGCTGGCTCGGCCAGTCGGTCTACCTGCGCGATGTCTGCGGCCGCGAGGAGGGCGCTCCGCCGCCGGTCGATCTCGCCACCGAGAAGCGCAACGGCGACGTGGTGCGCGGCATGATCCGCGCCGGTACTGCGACCGCGGTGCATGACGTGTCCGACGGCGGGCTGCTGATCGCGCTCGCCGAGATGGCGATCGCAAGCGGCATCGGCGCGCAGCTCCTGGCGGCGCCATCCTCGATCGTGCCGCATGCCTACTGGTTCGGCGAGGATCAGGCGCGCTACATCGTTACCGTGCCTGCGGCCGACGCAGGCCTCGTGCTGGCCAAGATGAAGGGCGCCGGCGTGCCATGTGCGCGCATCGGCACCACCGGCGGCGAGGCGATTGCGGTTGCCGGCGAGCCGCCCGTGACGATCGAAAGCCTGTCCCGCGCCTTCGAGCACTGGCTGCCGAACTACATGCACGGCACTGCCGCCTGATTCCGTCGGATCAGGCGCTACAAGCGTCGAGCGAACAAAGATCCCAATAGCGCGATGAACCCATCATCGCGCTATTGCCTTATGTCCAGGCGCGATCCTTTCGGATCAAGCGCTAGGTCGCACCGCGGATCGCGCGCCAGGCAAAGATGATAATGACTGCGCCGATGAAGCCGGCGACGAGGTAGCCGATCCATCCGCCGCCAAGTGACACGCCGAGCAGACCCAATAGCCAGTTCGCCAGCGCGGCGCCGACGATGCCGAGGATGATATTCATGAAGATACCGGTTCCGGTCTTCATGAACATCTCGGCGAGCCAGCCGGCCAATCCGCCGACGATGATTGCGGCGATCCATCCAACTTGAGGGTCGTTCATCTCAGGACTCCCTAGGGTCAAGCAGTCCGGCCAGCATAACTGAGAATCACCCGGCGGCATGTGACCAATGGCAGGTTGTGCGCAACTTGTCGGCGACGGGCTCAAGCCTGCCGCCCACGGCGCTGCCGGCGTTCGGCTGCCGTGATCAGGATGCGCGGGCCCGGGCCCTGGGCGCCGAGCCTGTCGTTGCCGTTGCGCAGCGGGCAATCGGTCACCGACAGACAGCCGCAGCCGATGCAGTTGAACAGCTTGTCGCGAAGATCGGTGAGATCGCTGATGCGGTGCTCCAGCGCCGCGGTCCAGGCGCGCATCGCACGCTCCCATTCGCGCATGGTCGGGGCGCGATCGAGCGGTATCGCGGCGAAGGTCTGCCTGATCTCTTCCAGTGGAATCCCGGCGCGCTGCGCGATCCTGATCACCGCGATGCGCCGCAGCACGCCGCGCATGTAGCGGCGCTGGTTGCCGCTGGTGCGCCGGCTCGCGATCAGCCCCTTGCTCTCGTAGAAGTGAAGGGTGGAGACGGCGAGGCCGCTGCGCTGCGCCACTTCGCCGACTGAAAGCTCTTGTGGAAGCGCCATTTGCCTCGAGATCCCGGATTAGAAGTCGTGCAAGCTGCGAGCCTTGACCTCAACCATACTTGAGGTTCTATACCAGTTGCGGGCTTGCAGGGGCAAGCTTCCGGCCGAGATGCCGGGGTTCGTTCTTGGAAGCGAAATGCCGTCCGCATCATCCTCGTCGCGCCGCTGGCTCGGGCTTCGCGCCAAGCCGTTCGGCATCACCCTTGTCTTGCTGATCTGTACCGCGGCCGCCTTGTTCGCCTGGCGCGCCGGCGGATCCAGTGCGTCCGCCAAGGCCACGACCGAGGCCCCGCCGACGCCGGTGGCGGCCATGGTGGTGCGGACCGAAACCTTGCCGCGCGCGATCGAGGCGATCGGCTCGTTGCAGGCAGTGCGGCAGGTGGTTCTGGCGCCCGAAGTGGCCGGCCGCGTCACCGCGATCAACTTCGATGCCGGTACCGATGTCGCCGAGGGTGCAGCGCTGGTGCAGCTTTATGATGCGCCGCTGCGCGCCTCGCGCGCGGTCGCGGTTTCCAAGGGACGCTTTGCGCAATTGCAGGAGAAGCGTTCGCAGGGCCTCGCGCCCTCCGGCTTCGTGACCCAGGAGACGCTGCAGCAGCGGCAGGAAGACCTGAAGCAGGCTGACGCCTCGGTCGAGCAGCTCGATGCGCAGATCGCGCAGACGACGATCCGCGCGCCGTTCGCCGGCCAGATCGGCCTGCGCAAGGTCAATCTCGGCCAGTACGTCAATGCCGGCGATGCGCTCGCTACGCTGACCGCGCTCGACCAGCTCTATGCCAATTTCACCGTTCCGCAGCAGCGCCTGTCAAATCTGAAGGTGGGAGGCGCGGTGACGATCCGTACCGATGCTTTCCCCGATCGGGTGTTCGAGGCCAAGATCAACGCCATCGAACCGCAGGTCGCCGAGGATACCCGCAATGTCCTCGTGCAGGCTTTGTTCAGCAATCCCGACCGGCTGCTGCGGCCTGGGCTCTTCGTGATGGTGAACGTCGTGTTGCCGCCGCAGCTCGACGCCATCGTGGTGCCCGTCACCGCGATCCAGACCAGCGCGTCCGGCGAGAGCGTGCTCGTGGTGCGCGACAACAAGGCGATCGGCGTCGCCGTCAGGACCGGCCAGCGCATCGGTGAACGGGTCGTGGTGGAGCACGGGCTTTCGCCTGGCGATCACATCGTGACCGCGGGCCAGCTCCGCGTCATGCCGGGTGCTGCCGTCCAGATGACCATGGCGGAGACGCCGGAGAAGGGGCGCTAACCCGCGAGGGGCAGTGTCCGAGGCAGGCATCATGCATTTCACCGACATCTTCATCCGCCGGCCGATCCTTGCGACGGTCGTCAGCCTGCTGATCCTCTTGATCGGCACCGCGGCGATGGTCTCGCTGCCGGTGCGGCAATATCCCAGCATGGAAAGCGCCACCATCCAGGTCGATGTGTCGTTTCCCGGCGCCACCCAGGACGTCATGCAAGGCTTCGTCACCTCGGTGATCGCGCAATCGATCGCGACCGCCAACGGCATCGAATACATGACCTCGAATTCGACGCTGGGTCTCAGCCAGATCAAGGCCAAGCTGGTGCTCAATGCCAATGCCGACCGCGCCATGACCGAAGTGCTCGCCAAGGTGCAGCAGGTCAAGTACCGCATGCCGGCCGGCGTGTTCGATCCCGTGATCACCAAGATCACCGACGGCGCATCGGCGGTGCAGTACATCGCCTTCACCAGCGATACGCTGACGCCGGCGCAGATCACCGACTTCGCCACCCGCGTGGCGCAGCCGCTATTGACCTCGGTGCCCGGCGTGGCCTCGGCCGACACATCGGGCGGATCGTCGCTGGCGATGCGGGTGTGGATCGATCCGTTCAAGCTCGCGGCGCGGGGCCTGACTGCGGCCGACATCGCTGCTGCGCTGCGCGCCAACAATGTGCAGGCGGCGCCCGGACGGCTGCGCGGCGAGATGACGGTCACCAACATCACCGCGGCGACCGACCTCAGGAATCTCGACGATTTCCGCAAGATGGTGATCAAGACCGGCGCCGGCGGTGGCGGCCTGGTGCGGCTCGGCGACGTCGCGACGCTCGAGATCGGCGGCGAGAACTACGATTCCAACGCGCGCGACAGCGGCAGGCCCACCGTCTACATCGCGGTGCAGCCGACGCCCGACGGCAACCCGCTGGAGATCGTCGCCGCCACCGCCAAGGTGATCGAGGACCTCAACCGCGTCGCGCCGCCCGGATTGCAGGTCGCCGACGTCTTCAACATCGT
The DNA here is from genome assembly GCF_042258615.1 of Bradyrhizobium sp. Pha-3. Taxonomy (GTDB): domain Bacteria; phylum Pseudomonadota; class Alphaproteobacteria; order Rhizobiales; family Xanthobacteraceae; genus Bradyrhizobium. The sequence goes on from NZ_CP170152.1 coordinate 3,854,383, forward strand.
GCACTTCGTCAAGGCTTCGATATCAGAGGTGCAGCACGCGCTGGCCGAGGCGATCGCGATCGTCGTGGTGGTGATCCTGCTGTTCCTCGGATCGTTCCGCTCGGTGCTGATCCCGGTCGTCACCGTGCCGCTGTCGCTGGTCGGCACTGCCGCAATGATGCTGGCGCTCGGCTTCTCCATCAACCTGTTGACCCTGCTTGCGATGGTGCTGGCGATCGGGCTCGTGGTCGACGACGCCATCGTCGTGGTGGAGAATATCCATCGTCACATCGAGGAGGGCCTGAGCCCGGGCGACGCGGCACTGATCGGCGCGCGGGAAATCGTCGGCCCGGTGATCGCGATGACGATCACGCTGGCCGCGGTCTATGCGCCGATCGGCCTGATGGGCGGCCTGACCGGCAGTCTGTTCCGCGAATTCGCCTTCACGCTGGTAGGCTCGGTGGTGGTCTCGGGCGTCATTGCGCTGACCTTGTCGCCGATGATGAGCGCGCAGCTGCTGGGAGGGGCGACCTCGCACGGCCGGTTTGCCCGCTTCGTCGAGCACCAGTTCTCGAAACTGTCGCGCGGCTACAGCCGGCTGTTGGCTGCGACGCTCAAGATGCGCGCCGTGGTGCTCGTGGTCGCGGTCAGCGTGCTGGCGGCGATCGTGGTGCTGTTTCTCGGCAGCCAGCGCGAGCTCGCGCCGTCCGAGGACCAGGGCTATGTGTTCACCGTGCTCAGGGCGCCGCAATATGCCAGCGTCGATTACACCACGCGCTACACCGACCAGGTCGAGCAGCTGTTTCGCTCGTTCCCGGAGTACCACGCGAGCTGGGTCATCAACGGCACCGACGGGCAAAACCACGCTTTCGGCGGCATCACGCTGACCGATTGGGACAAGCGCAAGCGCTCCGCCAACGACATCCAGAACCAGCTCTACGGCATGTCCTATGGCGTGCTCGGCGCCAGCGTGACGCCGTTCCAGCCCGCCGCATTGCCGGCCGCGACCGGTGGTCTGCCGTTCCAGATGGTGGTGCGCTCGGCCGGCGATTTCTCGACCATCTATCAGGAGGTCGAGACGCTGAAGGGAGCGGCCTGGAAGAGCGGACTGTTCGTCTTCGTCGACAGCGACCTCGCGTTCGACAGCCCGACCGCGCGGATCACGATCGATCATGCCAAGGCGGCCGAGGCCGGCGTCAGCATGCAGACCATCGCCGATACGCTCGCCGTGCTGGTCGGCGAGAACTACGTCAACCGCTTCAACTTCTTTGAGCGCTCCTACGAGGTGATTCCGCAGGTGCGGCAGGCCGACCGGGTCACGCCGGAAAATCTCGGAAACTTCAATGTCCGTTCGAGCTCGGGGCAGATGTTCCCGCTGTCGACGGTGATCAAGGTCGACGTCAAGCCCGAGCCGAACCGGCTGCCGCAATTCAACCAGATGAACGCGGCGACGATCTCGGCCGTGCTGAAGCCCGGAGTCACCATGGGGCAGGCGGTGTCGTTCATGCAGGCGCAAAAGCTGTCGCCGGGCATGACCGTCGACTGGCTGTCGGACAGCCGGCAATATGTCCAGGAGGGCAACCGCCTGATCGTCACGTTCGGCATGGCGCTGATCGTGATCTTCCTGGTGCTGGCGGCGCAGTTCGAGAGTTTCCGCGATCCCCTGGTCATCATGGTGACGGTGCCGCTCGCGGTCTGCGGCGCGCTGCTGCCGCTGTATTTCGGCTTCACCACGCTGAACATCTACACCCAGATCGGCCTCGTCACCCTGATCGGGTTGATCTCCAAGCACGGCATCCTGATGGTGAGTTTCGCCAACGAGATCCAGCATCACGAAGGGCTCGACCGGATCGCCGCGATCCAGAAGGCCGCTGCGGTGCGCATGCGGCCGGTGCTGATGACGACGGCCGCGATGGTCGCGGGCCTTGCGCCGCTGCTCTATGCCGACGGTGCCGGCGCGGCCAGCCGCTTTGCCATCGGCATCGTCGTGGTGATGGGCATGCTGATCGGCACGCTGTTCACGCTGTTCGTGCTGCCGACCTTCTACATCCTGATCGCCCGCGACCATCGCGCCGCGGCCGCCCCGCGGCTGGAAAGCGTGGCGGCCAGGGGCGAGATCGCGGCGTGATCAAAGCACGTATTTCGAGCCGGGAATCTTGCGCAGCACGGCTGTCGCGGCCCAGCTCAGCGCTACGGTGGCGAAGAATGCGATCGCGGCCTTGGCGATCGCCGGCAATTCCATATCGAACAGCCAGTATTGCAGCCACAGCACGATCGGATAGTGCACCAGGAACATGCCGTAGGCGTCGCCCTGCATGCGGTCGAGCAGCGTCGGTCCCGTCGCCTTCGATTGCAGGAAGTAGGCCAGGATCGCGAACAGGATCGAGGCGCTGAACAGCACGTAGAAGGTGCCGTAGGACGCGAGGTACCAGCCCGGCAGCGGGTCGGGGTTACCGATGATCCCGCGCTTGATGTAGATCATCACCCACATCAAGCAGTAGGGGATCAGCGTGATGCCGGTCCAGAACCAGCGCCGCTCGGTCAGCCGTCCGTTTGCGCTGAGCAGGCCGCCCTCGAGGTTCGCTGCCCCGATCCCCGCACCGATGAAGAAATAGGATGCATAGAGCAGCACCCGGCTCGCCTGCACCGAGAACGGTCCGAGCTCGAACCAGTAGTTCTGGCCGTAACGGACCAGCATCGGCAAATAGGCGGCGGCACTGACGACCACGAGGAACAGCCAGAACTTCGAGGGGCGTTCAAATCCCTTGATCGACAGTCGGTTGATCGGCTCGAGCAGGCGCGACGACACCCGGTACAGCACGCTCGCCGTCAGATCGAAGGTCATCAGGACCCAGACGAACCAGATCGGGCCGCTCGGCCAGGGCCCGAAAATCATGGTCTTCCGCCAGAATTCGGAGAAGGTCAGCTCCGGCGTCGCACGCAGCGCGATCGCGTAATAGGCGATCGGAATCACGGTGAACGCGCAGATCACGAAGGGCAGGCCGAGCCGCAGCAGCCGGTCGCGCAGGAAGATCAGCCACGGCTTGTGGCCGAGCCCGGGCCAGACGAACAGCCCCGACAGGAAGAAGAACATCGCCATGAAGAAGCTGTCGGTGGCGAGCACCATGCAGTCGAAGCCGATCCAGGACGTCGGGTCGGTGTGCCCGAAATAGGTGTAGGGGATCACCGCATGATGCAGCAGCACGACCAGCGTCAGGAAGGTGCGTGCACGGTCGAGGGCGACGTTGCGCTTGTGGAGCTTCGGTGCTGCCTGGACGTCGACGGCCGGAGCCGCGTGAGCAATCGATTTCATGGTGCCCCCAGCCGGGTCTGCACCCGGATGTTGCAACCGGGAACCCGATTCAGCAAGGCCCAATCGTCCCGATTCCGTGGTGTCGAGGTCGGTCATTTCAGTCGATCTGTTTCGTTCTGGAACCGGGGTCGGTGGCGGGCGTTGTCGGGCGGACGCGCAAGGCGCGGGGTTTGTGGAGCGAGCAATGACACTGCTGAAATGGGCGTTGGTCTTCCTTGTCGTCTCGATCATCGCGGGCCTGCTCGGCTTCACCGGCATTTCCGCCGCCTCCGCCGACATCGCGCGCTTCCTGTTCTATGTGTTCGTCGTGATCTTCCTGGTGCTGCTGATCCTTGGGCTCACGATATTCAGGGTCTAGCGGCGATCCGGCCGAACACTCCCGTCGTCATGCCCGGGTCTCGCCCGGGCATTTCGGTTTTCAGGCTGGTAGGCACGCACGCCGAAACGGCCGGGCGAGGCCCGGCGCGTGCGGCAGGCGCGACGGTCTAGGCGACTTCCTCGATCTTCACTTTGTCCGGATAGAAGGCGAGGTGGCCGGCGATCTCGGTCATGGCCGGAAAGGGCGCCTCGTAGGTCCAGATCGCATTGTCCAGCGTCTTGCCGTTGGCCTTGATGCTGAAGTAGTTCGCATCGCCCTTGTAGGGGCAATGCGTGGTCCGCTCGGTGCGGGTCAACAGCTCCATGTTGGCGTCCTGCCGGGGGACGTATTGCACGGCCGGATAGCTCGCTTCCTTCAACGTCAGCGCATGGGTAGTCTCGGCGATGACGACGCCGTCGGCGGTGACGCGGACACGCTTGGCATTGGGCGTGATCGTGATCGGATGGTCGGGGCCGGGGAGCTTCATGATTCTGCGCCTCTTCTGGTCATTTCGGCGTGATGGCTTGTGACCGATTGATGCAGGTTTAAATCGCTGGGAATGGGAATATAGTGTGCCCCGGAATGACCTAGAAGACCTCAAGCGCTAGGTTTTATCTGAGGTTTTATCCTAGGTTTCGTCTTAGTTTTCCTGGCCGAATCGGCCCTGATTCGAATGACCTGACGGAGGTGGACTGGGATGCCGATGGACGCCCGTGATATCGAATCGATGATCAAGGCAGCGATCCCTGATGCCGAGGTGACGATCCGTGATCTGGCCGGCGACGGCGACCACTATGCGGCCACTGTCGTTTCCGAGTCATTCCGCGGCAAGTCCCGCGTTCAGCAGCATCAGATCGTCTACCAGTCGCTGAAGGGCCAGATGGGCGGGGTGCTGCACGCGCTGGCCCTGCAGACCGGCGTGCCGGAAGGCTAGTCCCCGGCAACCGGGCGGGGGCCCCAAGCGATGGCAGATAATCCGCGCGGCGCGATGTTTCGCGTCATCGTGCCGAACCAGCACAGCCGCGTCACCAATGCCGAGCTGTTCTTCGACCTCGTCTTCGTCTTCGCCGTCACGCAGCTGTCGCACACGCTGCTGCACCACTTCACCCCGCTCGGCGCGGTGCAGGTCACGGTGCTGTTCCTCGCGGTGTGGTGGGTGTGGGTCTACACCACCTGGGTCACCAACTGGCTCGATCCCGACCTGACGCCGGTCCGCCTGCTGCTGTTCGTCCTGATGCTGGGCGGGCTGCTGCTGTCGACCTCGATCCCGACCGCCTTCGAGGGCCGCGGGTTGTGGTTTGCCGGGACCTATGCGGCGATGCAGGTCGGCCGCACCGCATTCTGGCTGCTGGCGACGCCGCGGCGCCGGACCGCGGTGCGCCACAATGCGATTCGTATCCTGACCTGGCTGTCCTGCTCGGCCGTGCTCTGGGTTCTCGGCGGTTTCGCCGAGCACGAGACGCGGATGTGGCTCTGGATCGCGGCGCTGGCCATCGAGTATGCCGCGCCGGCTCTGCGGTTCTGGACCCCCAGGCTCGGCTTCTCCTCGATGGAGGCCTGGTCGGTCGAGGGCGGCCACATGGCCGAGCGTTGCGCAGGGTTCATCATCATTGCGCTCGGCGAGGCCATCGTGGTCGACGGCGCGACCTTTGCCGATCTGACCTGGACGCCGGAGAACGTCGCCGCGTTCATCTCGGCGCTGGTCGGCAGCATCGCGATGTGGTGGATCTATTTCCACAAGGGCGCCGAGGCCGGCGCTGACATGATCTCCAAGTCGGAGGAATCCGGCCGCGTGGCGCGGATCGCCTACACCTATCTGCACATGCCGATCGTCGGCGGCATCATCCTCACCGCGGTTGCCGACGAACTGGTGCTGAAGCATCCCGGCGGCCAATCCGATCTGAAGACCATCGTGAGCTCGGTCGGCGGCCCCGCGCTGTTCCTGGTCGGGACCATCCTGTTCAAATACGTGATCCGCAATTTCCTGCAGCTCTCGCATGGCGTCGGCATCGTGGCGCTGGCGATCACGGCCTATTTCGCGCGCGAGATGTCGCCGCTGGTGCTTTCGATCGTCACCACCGCCATCATGATCGTGGTCGCGGCGTGGGAATCGATCTCGCTGCGGTCGAGCGGGGAGGAGGCATAGCGGGGTCGCTACCTGCGACCGGCCGTGGCCACGCGGTGCTGCCAATAGACGAACAGCGGGGCGCCGATCACTTCGAGGGCAGTGAAGCCCACGAAGGGCAGCGGCGGGAGGCCAACCATCACCATCGACAGCAGCCGGCCGATGCCGCCGAGGAAGATGCCGCCCCAGACCACGCGGTACAGCACGCTCTCGCTTTCGATGCGCGGCACCAGCCAGAGCAAAGCGAGGCCGAGACCGAGCCAGACCCCGCCGAAGAAGCGCAGATTGCTGTCGAGCACCGGCAGCGCCGGAATGCCCGACGAGGCATAGAGCGGATCGCTCACGCCGAGCATGGTGATGATGCCGGTCAGGATGGGGACGAGGGCGAGCAGGGCCGTCGCGATCTGCAGCGCACGCCGGGCCATGATTGTTGCCCCATCTCTTGGCTTGGATGCTAGTCCGCGACCAGCGCGTGCACCGAGAACATCGTGTTGGCGTCGGTCCAGCTGTCGCGCACCGTCCAGCCCGCGCTGCGGGCGAGCGCGGTGAAACGCTCGAGCGAGTATTTGTAGCTGTTCTCGGTGTGGATGCTCTCGCCCGGACGGAACGCAAAGGTGTTGCCGAGGATGCGCACGGTCTGCGCCTTGCGGCTGATCAGGTGCATCTCGATGCGGTGGCGGTCGCGATTGTAGATCGAGCGGTGGGTGAAGCCCGACAGGTCAAAATTGCCGCCCAGCTCGCGGTTGATACGAACCAGCACATTGAGGTTGAAGCGCGCGGTGACGCCGGCCGCGTCGTTATACGCATCGTACAGCACGCGCTCGTCCTTCTCGAGGTCGACGCCGATGATCATCTGCGCGCCGTGGCCGAGGATCTTGCGCGCGCTGCGCAGGAAGGCCAACGCCTCGCTTGGTTCGAAATTGCCGAGCGTCGAGCCCGGGAAGAAGCCGACCTTCGGCATGTCCGCGACCGCCTCGGGCAGCGCGAACGGCGTGGTGAAATCGGCCGCGACCGGATAGATGCCGAGACGCGGGAAATCCCGGCGCAGTCCATCGGCCTGGGCCTTGAGGAAATCGCCGGAGATATCGACCGGCACATAGGCGCCGAATTCGCTAGTCTCGAGCAAGAGGCGCACCTTGGTGGTGGCGCCGGCGCCGAACTCCACCAGCGCCGCGCCGTCCGGAATGATCGCGGCGATCTCGCCGCCGCGGTCACGCAGGATGCCGAGCTCGGTGCGCGTCGGATAATATTCCGGCAGCACCGTGATCTGCTCGAACAGCTCCGAGCCGGTGGCGTCGTAGAAATATTTCGGCGACAGCCGTTTCGGGTGACGGGCGAGATCGCCGATCACATCGCCGGCAAACGCCGAGGTCGCTTCGTCGAACGGATACGCTTTGGCCAAAGCGGTGGCATGCACATTCATGATACTCTCCCGAACGCGCTTACCGACGCGTTATCGATGTCGACAGGACTCAATCAGGCGTAGTCGGCGAGGCGTAACCCCGTGAATTGCCAGCGATGGTGCGGATAGAAGAAGTTGCGGTAGGTGACACGGCTGTGACCGGCCGGCGTCGCCAGCGATGAGCCGCGCAGCACGAGCTGGTTGACCATGAACTTGCCGTTGTATTCGCCGAGCGCGCCTTCGATCGCGCGGTAGCCCGGGTAGGGCGAATAGGCGCTGCGGGTCCATTGCCAGACGATGCCGTAGGCGTCGTTGAGCAGGCCGGCGCGCGCCGCGACCTCCCATTCCATCTCGGTCGGCAGATGCTTGCCTGCCCAGCGGGCGAAGGCGTCGGCCTCGTAGTAGCTGACGTGGCAAACCGGGGCCTGCGGATCGATCGGCTGCAGACCGCCAAGCGTCATGATCTTCCACTCGCCGTCGATCACGCGCCAGTGGCCCGGCGCCTGCCAGCCCTCGTTGGTCACGGTGCCGAAGCCGTCCATCAGCCACAGCGTGGCGGTGGAGTAGCCGCCGTCCTTGATGAAGGCGAGCCAGTCGGCATTGGTGACGAGGTCTTTCGCGAGCTTGACCGGGCCGACCAGGGCGCGATGCGCGGGCTTCTCATTGTCGAAATGGAAGCTGTCGTCGGCGTGGCCGACGGTGTGGATGCCCTCGTTGAGCGTCACCCATTCCTCAGGCCCGCGCTGCGATGCGGGGAAGCGCCACGCCGGATCGTAGGCCGGCGGGATCGGGTTCTGTGCGAAGGCATGCAGGATGTCGGTGTACATCAGCTCCTGATGCTGCTGCTCGTGATTGAGGCCGACCTCGATCAGCGGCACCAGCGCCGCGAGCTTGTCAGTTGTGGCGGTCTGGAAGAATTTCACCACCTCGGCGTCGACATGGCGGCGGTAGGCGGTGACTTCGTCGGCAGTCGGGCGGGTCAGATGGCCGCGCTGGTGGCGGGCATGGCGGGGGCCGGCGCTGACGTAATAGGAATTGAACAGATAGGCGTAGTCGGGATGGAAGGGCGTGTAGCCCTTGACGTGCTCGCCGAGCAGAAACTGCTCGAAGAACCAGGTCGTATGGGCGCGATGCCATTTGACGGGGCTCGCATCCGGCATCGACTGGATCAACTGGTCTTCCGCCGACAGCGGCGCGGCCCGGCGCTCGGTCTCGTCGCGGACCGCGCGATAGCCATCCACCAGCCGCTGCGCGAGCGATCCGGATTCGGAGGACAATGACGGGGGGGTGCCGGGAATGGCGGCCGCGGCAGAGGCTGGTTTCGTCAACGATGGTCTCCGATTCAAGGGGAGAACGTTGCTTCGGTAAACTGGTTCCAGACGGACAGTTCGTCCTAGATAGGGGCTCCGTTACGGGAAAAAAGCCTCCCCCCGCGATGATATTGGGGCCGTCAGATAATCCCGGCTCCTTTTGCGGTGCCGTCCGGCCCCCGCCGCATGCCAGATTTTCGCCATTTTGCTTTGGATGCACAATGGTTTGAGCTACATATATAGCCAGTCACGGGTTAGAAGGGTGGGCCGGCCCACAAGGCTTGAGAGCGCCGCCCCCGAAGGAAGCGAAAATGAGCATCGAGCAATTCATCGACAACGAAGTGAAGTCGAACGACGTCGTGCTGTTCATGAAGGGCACGCCGCAATTCCCGCAGTGCGGGTTTTCCGGTCAGGTCGTGCAAATCCTCGACCACATCGGCGTCGGCTACAAGGGCCTCAACGTTCTGGAATCGGCCGAGCTGCGCGACGGCATCAAGGTCTATTCGAACTGGCCGACGATTCCGCAGCTCTATGTGAAGGGCGAGTTCGTCGGCGGTTGCGACATCATCCGCGAGATGTTCCAGGCCGGTGAATTGCAGCAGCTGTTTGCCGACAAGGGCATCCCGGTCGACGTGGCTGCCTGACCTTGACGGCGCGCCAGATCGGCACGGCGCGGCTCGAAGTCATCGTTACCGACATCACGACCCTGCGCGTTGACGCCATCGTCAACGCGGCCAATTCGTCGCTGCTCGGCGGCGGCGGTGTCGACGGCGCGATCCATGAGGCTGCTGGTCCGGAATTGTTGGCCGAATGTCGGACACTCAACGGCTGCGAGACCGGCAACGCCAAGATCACCAGAGGGTATCTGCTCCCCGCCAAGCATGTGATCCATGCTGTTGGCCCGATCTGGTACGGCGGCAACCGCGGCGAGGATGCGCAGCTCGCGTCCTGCTATCGCCGCAGCATCGAACTGTGTCGGGCTAACAATCTCATATCAATTGCATTTCCGGCTATTTCGACAGGCGCCTTTCGATTCCCAGCTGATCGGGCCGCCAAGATTGCCGTCAAGACCGTGGTCGAGGCGTTGACCCAGGCACCGGACGTGACGCGCGTCACCTACTGCTGCTTTTCGATGCCTAGTGGCGAACTGCATCAGGAGGCCCTGGACGCCTTCGGTAGCCCTTGTGCCTGATGATACCGCCGCTACACTTCCCGGTGATATCCGGGGAGGGATCCATCAAATGCATTCACTTCGTTTGACGTGCGCCGCCGCAGCCGCCGCGGCGTTGCTGGCGGCATCGTTGGCGTACGCGCACACCGAGGGCACCTACGAGATTCCGGCGGGCGCGCATTTCAACCCCGACAAGCTCGCCAGGATCAGCGAGTTCTTCAAGAACGAGGTCGCGACCGGAAAGATTCCCGGCGCCATCGTCCTGATCCAGCAGCACGGCAAGCCGGTGTATCACGAGGCATTCGGCGTGCAGGACGTGGTCAGCAAGGTGCCGATCACCGACAAGACCATCTTCCGGCTGGCTTCGATGTCCAAGTCGATCACCGCCGTGGCCTCGATGCAGCTGCTGGAGGAGGGCAAATACAAGCTCGACGATCCCGTCTCGAAATACATTCCTTCCTTTGCCAACATGAAGGTCGGCGTCGAGAAGAAGGCCGAGGACGGCACCAAGACGCTCGAGCTGGTGCCACTGAGGCGGCCGATCACGATCCTCGATCTGATGACGCATACGTCGGGCATCACCTATGGCTTCTATGGCGACAGCCTGGTCCGCAAGGCCTATAAGGAAGCCAATATCTACGGCGGAGATTTCGATCTCGCCGAATTCGCCGAGCGGATCGCCAAGCTGCCGCTTCACGACCAGCCCGGCGCGCTCTGGCAATACGGCCATTCCACCGACATTCTGGCGCGCGTGATGGAGGTGACCACCGGCGAGAAGCTCTCGACGATCGAGCGCGAAAGGTTGCTCGACCCGCTCGGCATGAAAGACACCGGCTTCTTCGTCACCGATCCCGAGAAGCAGAAGCTGATGGCCGAGCCGATGCCGAACGACAGTGATTTCCGGGTCGGCCGGGTCAACGATCCGACCAAGGTCAAGAAATGGGAGTCCGCCAGCGGCGGCATGGTCTCGACCATGGCGGATTATTCGCGCTTCGCGCAAATGCTGCTCAACGGCGGCACCCTCGACGGCAAGACCATCCTGAAGCCCGAGACGTTCAAGGAGCTGACGACCGATCGCGTCGGCCCGGGCTCCGGCGTCGAGCGCGACTTTTTCTACTTCCCCGGCGACGGCTTCGGCTTCGGGCTCGGCATCGCGGTGCGCACCGATCCCGGCACTGCCAAGCCGCCGCCGCCTGGCGATCTCGGCGAACTGAAATGGGATGGTGCCAGCGGCTGCTATTACATCATCGACCGCAAGCAGGACTTTTTCTTCGTCCTCCTGGAGCAGACGCCGACCGAGCGTCAGCGCATCCAGCGGACGTTGAAGCAGCTCGTCTATGAAGCCATGGAGAATTGACATGCGTGGGTGCCGCGCGTTCGTCGCGGCGCTCGTGCTCGCGTCCGCTGCAACGGTTGCGCAGGCCGGCTCCCCAGGGCCGGCTCCGCACAGCTTCTCGGCGGAGGGCCTCGCCAAGGTCTCCGACTATGTCAGGAACGAGGTCGCGACCGGGAAGATTCCCGGCGCAATCCTGCTGCTGCAGCAGCACGGCAAGCCGGTCTACTACGAGAATTTCGGAGTTCGCGACGTCGCAACCGAATTCTCGATGAGCGCGGATACCATCTTTCGCCTCTATTCGATGTCGAAGCCGATCACGTCCGTCATCGCGATGATGCTGGTGGAGGAGGGCAGGCTCGCGCTCAGCGATCCGGTGTCGAAATACATCCCGGCCTTTGCCGACACGAAGGTCGGCGTGGAAAAGCGCGGCGATGAGGGCAGGGCGGCGATGACGCTGGAGCCGCTCAAGCGTCCGGTGACGATCGAAGACCTGATGCGCCACACGGCAGGGCTGCCTTACGGCTATTATGGCGGCGGTGTCGTGAACAAGACCTACGCCGATGCCGGCCTGTTCGACAACGATCCCGACAATGCAGAATTCACGGCGCGGCTCACGGCACTGCCGCTCGCCGAACAACCCGGAACGCAATGGGATTATGGCCATTCCACCGACGTGCTCGGCCGCATCATCGAGGTGATCACAGGAAAATCCCTGTTTCAGGTCGAGAAGGAGCGGCTGCTCGGTCCGCTCGGGATGAACGAGACCGCATTCTATGTTGCCGACCGGGCGAAATGGCCGCTGATCGCCGAGCCGATGCCGAAGGATCGCACGCTCAGCCCGGTCGCCGACGTCAGCGACCCGCGCCAGCCGCTGCGACGGGAATCCGGCGGCGGCGGCATGGTCGGCACCATCGGCGACTATGCGCGCTTCTCGCAGATGTTGTTGAACGGCGGCAGCTATGGGGGGAAGCGCTATCTGAACCCGGAAACCATCGCGCTGATGGCTTCGGATCACATCGGTCCCGAAACCGGTGTCGTGCGCGACAAGAACTATTATCCCGGGCCGAACTCCGGCTTCGGCCTCGGTTTCGCGGTCCGTACCTCGGTGCCGCCGAACACGTCCTGGCCGCTCGGCGAGTATCGCTGGGACGGCGTCGGCGGCACGTTCTTCTTCATCGACCCGGCCGACGATCTGTTCGGGATCTTCATGGTGCAGACGCCGTCACAGCGCGGCCGGATCCAGCAGGAGCTGAAGACGCTGATCTACCAGGCGATGGGGCGGTAACCGGCTTCGTAGCCCGGATGCAGCGCAGCGCAATCCGGGGACGGCCTCATCCGAGGTGCCAATCGCCCCGGATTACGCTTCGCTGCATCCGGGCCACAATTTACGGCCGGACTTACGCCCCGCGCACGATATCCCTGACGTAACCGACGGCTTCGTCGATCATCGCGGCCGTGACGTCGAGATGCGTGCAGGCCCTGATCCGGCCGTCCATCATTGCGAGCGTCACCCCGCGCTTGCGCAGCTCGGCGACCATCTTGTCACCGGAGACGCCGGCGCCGTCGGGCTTGAAGAACACGAGGTTGGTCTCTGGCGCCTGCACCGCGATGCCGTTGATCTGCGCCAGCCCGCGCGCCAGCGCCCGCGCATTGGCATGGTCGTCGGCAAGACGATCGACATGGTGATCGAGCGCGTAGATGCAGGCCGCGGCACAGACGCCGGACTGCCGCATCGAGCCGCCGAGCCGCTGCTTCCAGCGCCAGACATCGTCGATGAAGGCGCGGGTGCCGGCGATCACGCCGCCGATCGGCGCGCCGAGTCCCTTGGAGAAATCGATCCAGGCGGAATCCCAGCCCGCCGTCATGTCGCGCGGCGAGATGCCGGAGGCGACGGTCGCGTTCAGGAGGCGTGCACCGTCCATGTGGGTCACAAGCCCGTGGTCCTTGGCGATGCGCACGACCTCGTCGAGCGCCGCCTTCTTCCAGATCGTGCCGCCGCCGATATTTGCGGTCTGCTCGACGCTGACGAGGACTTGCGGCGGCTGGTAGCGGGTGCGCGGATGCAGCGCGGCGCGGAAGGCGTCCGGCATGAACTGGCCGTCATCGCCCGGCAGCTGCGTAATCTGGAAGCCGCCGAGCGCGGCATGCGCGCCGCCCTCGCGCGCGATGATATGCGCGGTCGCGTGCGCCAGGATCTCGTCGCCAGGGCGGCAATAGGCCAGCGTCGCCGCGACGTTGCACATCGTGCCCGACGGCATGAAGACGGCGGCTTCCTTGCCGAGCAGATCGGCGACGCGGGCGTTGAGCTCATTGGTGGTCGGATCGTCACCGACCTGCTCGTCGCCGACCTCCGCCCGCGCCATCGCCTCGCGCATCGCTGGCGTCGGCCTGGTCTGTGTGTCCGACAACAGGTTGATGCGGACGGCGGGTGCCTTGGGATCGGGCCGGGCAGGGGTGTAGTGCATGGCTTTCCTCATCGCTCCGCTAGCGTGCGGATTCGCCGCTAGCGTATAGGCTTCCGGGCAGCGTGACGAAACCGCATTATGATGATCTCGGTCTGTGTTACGCGATAGTCGATCAGGTAGGGGTATGGTGTGGACGAGAGCCGGCGGACGCCTGGGCGGCTCGTCGCGCGCCCAGCACGGGGCTGCTCTTGCAGCAACGTGACAAGGGTCTGGATTCGGTCGCGAACGTGGACCGCCCCTTGAGGCGATCGCGCTTCGATATAGGAGAGCGCTTGATCAATCTGAGCAAGGGCCTGTCGCGTATAGCGGACGTTCACAGCCCGTGCTTGCTCCACATCGCACGAACTTCCTCGTCCGTTGCCAACTCGCCGCGTGCAATCTCGGCGTCAGCTTCAGCCAGATCGGCGTCTTCTTCCGGCGTGAGCTGGAGCGGCGGCTGGTCGACACCGGCAAGCTGCAGCATGATACGCGCGAGCGCATCCTGCTCGGTGTCAGGCAAACTTGAAACTGTATCGAACGCTTCTTCGAGTAGCCGTGTCATCGGCAAGTACCTCTACGGGCGGCCATCTGCCAGGTCCTACGCATCCAAGTCTCCGCGAATGATAGTCGTCCTGCGCCCAAACAAAAAGGCCCCGGCAAAACCGGGGCCTTTCGGATCTCGCATGCGTGCCGTGATCAGCGCGAATAGAATTCGACGATCAGATGCGGCTCCATCTGCACCGGGAACGGCACGTCGCCGAGCGCCGGGATGCGGACGAACTTCGCGGTCATCTTGCCGTGATCGACCTCGAGGAAGTCGGGCAGGTCGCGCTCGGGCAGCTGGGCAGCTTCCAGCACCGGGGTCAGCTGCTTGGAGGCTTCCTTGACCTCGATGGTGTCGCCGACCTTCAGCTTGTAGCTGCCGATGTTGACCTTGCGGCCGTTCACCTTGACGTGGCCGTGGTTGATGAACTGGCGCGCGGCGAACATCGTGGCGACGAACTTGGCGCGATAGACCACGGTGTCGAGGCGGCGCTCGAGCAGGCCGATCAGGTTCTCGCCGGTGTCGCCCTTCAGGCGGCTGGCCTCGACATAGATGCCGTGGAACTGGCGCTCGGAAATGTTGGCGTAGTAGCCCTTGAGCTTCTGCTTGGCGCGGAGCTGCACGCCGAAGTCGGAGAGCTTGCCCTTGCGGCGCTGGCCGTGCTGGCCGGGGCCGTATTCGCGGCGGTTCACGGGGCTCTTCGGGCGGCCCCAGATATTCTGGCCCATGCGGCGATCGATCTTGTACTTCGCCTCACTGCGCTTTGTCATCGCGTCCTCTTTGCATAGCCGGCGCAACAGGGCGCCCGGCGTTTTGTCAGTTTCAGGTTTGAGGAGACGCGCCCTCCTGTGTACCGGCCAAAAGGCCCGTACCGACAGGTCCGCCTCGAAAGCTCGGGGAGAACCACGGGTCGCGAAACGCATCGCGGGCCGAAACCGGCCCGCGAGCAAGGGTGGTCTTAAGGAGAAAGTCCGGCTCTGTCAAACAAAACGCAGGCCGATTTGACCCGAATCGGCGTCAAAATTGGCCAGTTTCGCTTCTCGATGGCGATTTCCGACCGCTCGGACGGCCGGGCGTCTGACCCGGAGACCGATTGGTCCGGTTCAGGGCGCAGGTTTTGCCAGGGGCTCGCCGGCCTTGACCACGTAGACCCCGAGCACCTTGAGCGCTTTGTCGCCGGACGTCTTGGCGTCGTGCACCGCGCCTTCCGGGATCTGGTAGGAATCGCCTGCCTTCAGCTTCAACGGCGGCTTGCCGTCGATCACAAGTTCCAGCTCGCCTTCGAGCACATAGCCGGTTTCAGCGCCGGGATGGCTGTGACGACCCGACGCCCCTCCGGCTGGAACCTCGGCAATCGCCGTGACCGTGTTGTAGCCCACCGGGAAATCGACCTTCTGCAGCGGTGTCCGCTTGATGCCGCTCTGCTGCGCAAGGGCAGCGCCGGCACCGGCAAAAGTAATCACGGTGAGACCAAGCAGCAATTTCCTGAACATGCATTTTCCTCCCAAGGTACGAAAGTCTAGCACGCGCAATCGCAGCGGAAACCGGGCGTTGTGTGATCTGCGCTTGCGACGTTCGGAAAAGTCCGTCCATCCCGCGCCGCTCGTCCGGGATAGACGCAAGTCATATGCCGAGCAAGTCAGCGTCCGCGAGGATTCCAATTCACAAGTGCAGCGCGATTGATCGACTGGGTGCAAGTGCGTGAAGTCAGCACACTGCGCCCCCTGCGACAGCGTGCCTCGATTGGTCTGATCCGCATCGCGAGTTCGCGGCGCGGATCTGCAAACGAGCAGATTTTCGCTTGTTTTCTCGAAAAACCAAATCCGGCGACGACATCGGATTGATCGAATTGGGACATCCTTCGTTAAGGTTGCACGCCTTGGGGTTGCGATTGGCACAAAATGCACATCACACGCCTGGCGCGTTGCGCTATCGTTTGATCTCAAAGCGAAACAGCTCGTGACAACGTCCGGCGGGACGGATCACGCGCCGCAGGAGCGGCCGCGGCTGTGGACGCGCGCACAGACGACGAGGAGGGAAGGGGAAGAAGGCCTGACGTAATCAACGCTGCCGAAAAAGTGCAGCACAGAAAAATGGAAGGGCGCGACAATGCAATCGAGCACGACGTTTGATCACCAGGAGCCCAAGCCCGTGATCTACAAGGCTGCGATCGTTAGTAAGATTTTCCGCGTAGCACTCATCGGAATCATCGCCCCATCGAGAATACAGGGCTTCTGGGACTATTGCCCTCGGTAGTGCGCGAACAGGTGCATCGCCATGGTCCGGGCAGAGATCGCCTCCGCTGAACCAGAGCCGAACGACCGCGTCGAGACCGACGACATGGTCTGGATTCCCGGCGGCACCTTCCGCATGGGCTCGGACCATCATTATCCCGAGGAAGCGCCGGCGCATCGGGCCTCGGTCGATGGCTTCTGGATCGATCGCACGCCGGTGACCAACGCCCAGTTTCGCGACTTCGTGCGGGAGACCGGTCACATCACCGTCGCCGAGCAACCGCCCGATCCCGCGCAATATCCGGGTGCGCTGCCGCATATGCTCTACGCCGGCTCGCTGGTGTTTTCGCCGCCGCGCCGGGTCCACACGCTGCGCGACTGGAGCCAATGGTGGACCTTCCTGCGCGGTGCGAACTGGCGCCGTCCTTACGGCGCGCGCAGCAACATCAACGTGCTCGGCAGCCATCCGGTCGTCCACGTCGCCTATGCCGACGCGCTCGCCTACGCCAAATGGGCCGGCAAGGAGCTTGCGACCGAAGCGGAATGGGAGTTCGCTGCGCGCGGCGGGCTCGAAGGCGAGGAATATGCCTGGGGCAATGCCCTGACGCCTGGCGGCAAGCACATGGCCAACATCTGGCAGGGCAACTTCCCGCTGCAGAATCTCTGCGAGGACGGTTTTGACCGAACCTCGCCGGTGACCGCATTCCCGCCGAACGGTTATGGCGTCTACGACATGATCGGCAATGTCTGGGAGTGGACCGCCGACTGGTGGTCGGCCCGCCACGAGGCCGACGCGGCAAAACCCTGTTGCATCCCGCAGAATCCGCGCGGCGGCCGCGAGGATGCGAGCTACGACGACGGCCAGCCCGCAATCAAGATTCCGCGCAAGGTGCTGAAGGGCGGCTCGCATCTCTGCGCGCCGAACTATTGCCGCCGTTATCGCCCGGCCGCCCGTCACGCCGAGCCGGTCGATACCTCGACCAGCCATGTCGGGTTCAGGTGCGTGGTGCGGCCATCCGCCGACGTTTCTCGCCCGCCGAAATGAATGCCTTGCAGTGAAGGGAATGTCTTATGAGCAACGACGCCGAGAACAACAAGCAGAACGGCACGAAGCAGGCGATTGACCGCCGCAATCTGTTGCTGGGGACATCGACCCTGGTGGCCGCGGCGGCGTTGACGTCCGATGCGCTGGCGCAGGCGCAGAAGGCCGCCCCGGCCGCCAGTCCCGCGCCCGCAGCGCCGTCCGGCCGCAAGCCCAACATCCTGATCATCTGGGGGGACGACATCGGCATCGCGAACATCAGCGCTTATTCGAATGGCCTGATGGGATACGAGACGCCAAACATCGATCGCATCGCGCGCGAAGGGCTCAAGATGCAGCACTATTACGGCGAGCAGTCCTGCACGGCCGGTCGGGCTGCGTTTCTCACCGGCCAGCATGGCATTCGTACCGGCCTGACCAAGGTCGGCTTTCCCGGTGCGCCGATGGGAATGAGCCAGCTCGATCCGTCGGTCGGCGGTCTGCTCAAGAATCTCGGCTATGCCACCGGCCAGTTCGGAAAGAACCACGTCGGCGACCGCAACGAGTCGCTGCCGACCGTGAACGGCTTCGACGAGTTCTTCGGCAACCTCTACCATCTCAATGCCGAGGAAGAGCCCGAGCTGCCTGACTATCCCAAGGATCCGGCCTACCGCGCCAAGTTCGGTCCGCGCGGCGTGCTGCGCTGCAAGGCGACGGATCGCGACGATCCGACCGTCGATCCGCGGTTCGGCAGGGTCGGCAAGCAGACCATCGAGGACACCGGCGCGCTGACCAAGAAGCGCATGGAGACGGTCGATGACGAGACGTCCGCGGCGGCGATCGACTTCATCAAGCGGCAACAGGCAGCGGGCAAGCCGTTCTTCTGCTGGTTCAACGCCACCCGCATGCATCTGCGCACCCATGTGCGCGCCGAGCATCGGGGCCGCTACACCCACGGCGACAGCGAGTATGTCGACGGCATGATGGAGCACGACGACACCGTCGGCTCGCTGCTCAAGACGCTGGACGACCTTGGAATCGCCAACGACACCATCGTAGTTTATTCGAGCGACAACGGCCCGCACATGAACACCTGGCCGGACGGGGCCATGACCTGGTTCCGCTCCGAGAAGAACACCAACTGGGAGGGCGCCTTCCGCGTGCCGTGCCTGGTGCGCTGGCCGAGCACGATCAAGCCCGGTACGGTCAGCAACGAGATCATGAGCCACAACGACTGGATTCCGACGCTGTGCGCGATTGCCGGCGAACCCGATATCGTGGGCAAGCTGAAGGCTGGCTACACCGCGAACGGCATCAACTACAAGGTCCACCTCGACGGCTACGATCAGTCCGCATTCCTCCGCAACGTCAGCGGGACCGCCGGCAACAACAACGGCACCAAGAGCGCACGCGACAAGTTCTTCTACGCGGACGACGACGGCCTGTTGGTGTGCTTCCGGCAGGGCGACTACAAATACGTCTTCTCCGAGCAGCGCAAGGAAGGGACGTTGGGGGTGTGGGCGGAGCCCTTCACCACGCTTCGCTTGCAGAAGATCTTCAACCTGATGCAGGACCCCTTCGAACGGGCTGACATCACTTCCAACACGTTCTGGGACTGGAATATGAATCACGTCGGTTCTGCCTACGGGATGATGGACGAGGTGTTTCAGTTCGTCGCGACGTTCAAGGAGTTTCCGCCGCGCTCGTTCCCGCCGAGCTTCAATCCCGCCAACATCCTGGAAGGCATGATGGACGGGATCAAGCAGAAGAAGGCGCTGGCGGAAGGTGTCGATGTCGAGAAGGTCCGCGCCGGACTGAACCGGATCATCCAGCAACAACTCCAGAATCGCTGACGTTCCGCGCCCGGCCCGTCTGCCGATGGGCCGGGCGACTTTCCACCTGCAGGCTATCCGAGCGAGCAGACGCGCATGAAGCTGCCCGACGAGCTGTACTTCCAGCGCGGTGCAAGTCCATCTCAGCCGCCTGCCGGCCGTGAACATGCTGGCGATCCGAGATGGGTCGGAGGCCAGATTCGGCTCCGGTTACAACATTCCGCCGACCTGGAAGAAGCGGATGGACGCCAAGGCGATCATTCCCGACGACGTCGTGAAATTCCAATCAGCGCCTCGAAGCGGGGAGGCAAGCCAAACACCTATCCGACGGTGCCATTTATGAACGAGAGTCCAACCGCCCGGGAGAAGGCAAGACGATGAGCGGCTACGACATCTTCGCCTGGATCGTCCTGATCATCCTGCTCGCCAGCGCGATCGGCGTGTTTTGCATCGCGGGCTGGCTGCCCGGACACATTGCCAAGTCCCGCAATCATCCGTGGGCGCAGGCGGTGACGGTGGCAGGCTGGATCACGTTGATTTGCGGCTTCGCGCTCTGGCCGGTCGCGCTGATCTGGGCCTATGTCGACGTGCCCCAGCGCAAGACGGGAGATGCGTGATGGGCATCGCGATCTTCAACACCTATCTGGTGCTGCTGTTCTTGCTGGTGCATTTCAAGGTCGTGCGCTTCAACCTGTTCTGGAAGGCGTCACCCTTCATTGTGCTGGTGCTGCTGCTGTTCGGCCTGCTGGTGCCGATGGGCTGGGGCGCGCCGCAGGGCCCGGTGCTGGTGGTGCGCAATGCGGTGTCGATCGTGCCCAACGTCGCGGGCGAGGTAACTGATGTTCCCGTCGCCGCCAACGCGCCCCTGAAGGCGGGCGACGTTCTCTTCAGGATTGATCCGACGCCCTATGACGCGCAGGTCAAGGCGATCGAGGCGCAGCTCAAGCTGTCGAAGACGCGGCTCGCGCAGATGACGACGCTCTATGAGCGCGATGCCGGGCGCGGCTTCGACGTCGAGCAGCGGCAGTCCGAGGTCGACCAGCTCAGCGGCCAGCTCGAGGCGGCGCAGTGGAACAGCGACAAGACGGTGGTCCGCGCACCGGCCGACGGCTACGTCACCAACGTCGCGCTGCGCAAGGGCGCGCGGGTGGCCAACCTGCCGCTCTCGCCGGTCATGGCGTTCATCGACACCTCGAACACGATCATCGGCGTCGAGATCAATCAGATCGATGCCCGCTACGTCGCGCCGGGGCAGGAGGTCGAGGTCACCTTCAAGTTCGCGCCCGGGCAGATCTATTCCGGCAACGTCGAAAGCGTGTTGCAGGCGATCGCGACCGGCCAGACCCAGACCTCAGGCACCGCGGTGGCGCCGAAGGCGATCGTGGCGGCACCGTTCGTCGTCCGTGTCAGGCTCGACGATGCCGCCTTCGCCGATCGGCTGCCCGCGGGCGCAACCGGCACGGCGGCAATCTACACCGACCACATGAGGCCGACGCACGTTGTGCGTCGCGTGATTCTACGACAGATTGCAATCGTCAACTACGTCAATCCGTTCTGAAAGTGCAGGGAAGAGGTATGGCATCGATGAAGTCGATATGCGCTGAAGACCAAGGGTCGCCGCGCCGCGACGGGCGAGGCGCCGTGAACCGGCGGCAGACACTGCTTGGGGCGGCGGCGCTGGTGACCGGCGGGCTTCTGGCGCCGGCTCGCGCGTGGGCTCAACCCCCGTCGGCCGATGAGGTGCGCGCGATCGCCAAGGACGCCTATATCTACGGCTTCCCGCTGGTCGACAGTTACCGCATCCAGTACTCGTACTTCGTCGATCGCGGCGGCGCCGAATACAAGGCGCCTTGGAACACGATCTTCAACAACGCGCGGGTCTATACGCCCGACGACAAGGCGATCCAGACGCCCAACTCGGACACGCCGTATTCCTATGTCGGTGCGGACCTGCGTGCCGAGCCGATCGTGTTCACGGTGCCGGCCGTGGACAAGGGCCGTTATTACTCGCTGCAATTCATCGACATGTACACGTTCGACTTCGCGTATGTCGGCAGCCGCGCCACCGGCAACGGCGCGGGGAGCTACCTGCTGGCGGGGCCGGCCTGGAAGGGCCAAAAGCCGAAGGGGATCAGGCAAGTCATTCGCTGCGAGACCGAGTTCGCTTTCGTGCTGTATCGCACCCAGCTCTTCAATCCCGGCGACATCGAGAACGTGAAGAGGATTCAGGCCGGCTACAAAGTGCAGACGTTGTCGCAGTTTCTCGGCAAGCCGGCGCCGCCAGCCACACCCGAGATCGCGTTCATCAAGCCGATCACTGCCGAGCAGGAGCGCAGCTCGCTCGACTTCTTCGGCATCCTCAACTTCATCCTGCAATTCTGCCCGACCCATCCGAGCGAGAAAGCGCTGATGGCGCGCTTTGCAAGGATCGGGGTCGGCGCCGGGAAACCGTTCGACGCCAATTCGCTGTCGCCTGAGACGCGGACTGCCTTGCAAGAGGGCATGGCCGATGCGTGGAAGGCGTTTGCCAGCTTCAAGGAGACGCAGCTCGATACCGGAAAGAAGTCAAGCGCCGACGGCTTCGGGACGCGGGCGCATCTGAAGAACGACTACATGCAGCGGATGTCGGCGGCGGTGCTCGGAATCTACGGCAATGCCAAGGAGGAGGCGATTTATCCCGTCTATTTCGTCGACTCCGGCAAGCAGAAGCTGGACGGCGCCAATCGCTACACGATCCGCTTTGCGCCGGGCCAGCTGCCGCCGGCCAATGCGTTCTGGTCGCTGACCATGTACCAGCTGCCGTCGAGCCTGCTCTATGCCAATCCGCTCAACCGCTATCTGATCAACTCGCCGATGTTGCCGAATTTGAAGCGTGATGCCGATGGCGGGATCACGCTGTATGTCCAGAACGAGCCGCCGGGTGTGGACAAGGAAGCCAATTGGCTGCCCGCTCCGAAGGGCCCGTTCTTCGCGGCCATGCGGCTGTACTGGCCGAAGCCCGCGGCGCTTTCCGGCCAATGGAAGGCCCCACCGATGCAGAAGATTTCGTAGGAGAAGGTAACAGATGACGATCAAGGAAATTGCTTTTGGCTTGGTAGCGTTCGCAGGCATCACGAGCGCACAGGCCCAGTCACCCGCTGGCAGCGTGGTGCCGGTCACCGTCGACAACTTCATTCGCGCCGAGTCGGATCTCTACCTCGGCAACATCGCCAAGGAGAATGGCTTCGGCAAGTTCAACCATCGCCGTGAACCTGCCGCTATCGACAAGCAGGCCGTCATCCGCCTCAACCGCGACACGCTCTATTCCAGTGCGGTGTTCGATCTCGACGCAGGGCCAGTCTCGATCACACTGCCGGATGCGGGCAAGCGGTTCATGTCGATGCAGGTGATCAACGAGGATCATTACGTGCCTGAGGTGGCCTACGGCGCCGGCACGCGGACCCTGACCAGGGAAAAGGCTGGCACACGCTACGTGGCCGTCGCCATCCGCACGCTGGTCGATCCGGCCAACCCCAAGGATGTCGATGAGGTCCACAAGCTGCAGGATGCCATCAAGGTCAGCCAGAAGGATGCCGGCAAGTTCGAAGTGCCGACCTGGGATCAGGCCAGCCAGAAGAAGGTCCGCGACGCGCTGATTGTGCTGGGGTCCACTATTCCCGACTTCAAGAAGGCGTTCGGCACCAAGCAGCAGGTCGATCCTGTGCGGCATCTGGTCGGGACCGCTGCGGCCTGGGGCGGCAATCCGGACAAGGACGCGACTTATCTCAACATCACGCCGGCGAAGAACGACGGCGCCACCGTCTACACGCTCAAGGTCAAGGACGTGCCGGTCGACGGCTTCTGGTCGGTCAGCGTCTATGACGAGCAGGGCTATTACGAGAAGAACCCCTACAACGCTTATACGCTGAACAACCTCACCGCCAAGCGCGGCGATGATGGCGCGATCGCGATCCAGTTCGGCGGCTGTGACGGCAAGATTCCGAACTGCCTGCCGATCACCAAGGGCTGGAACTACACGGTGCGGCTCTATCGGCCACGCGCGGAAATCCTGAACGGCAAGTGGAAATTCCCGGAGCCTCAGCCGGCAAACTGATGCGAATCCGTTACGATGTCTTGAACGAGGTGGGGAGATCGGGACGATGGCCAGACATCACAAGCGCGCTTTACTCAGCATTGTCGGCGCGCTCGCGTTGTCGGCGATGCCGCGTACCGCGTTGGCCGACGCCGGTGGATTGAGCTTCTGGCTTCCCGGCGCGTTCGCGAGCCTGACGGCGGCGCCGGCGACGCCCGGCTGGGCGTATGAGACGATCTACATTCACCTCGATCAAAGCGCCAACGCGAACAAGAATTTCGTCATCGGCAACCGCGTGCCGGGATCGGTCGTCGCCGGTCTTAACGCCCACGCGGACGTGCTGATCGAAGGGTTCACCTATACCTGGGCGCAGTCCGTGCTCGGCGGGCAGGCGGCCATCACCTTCCTTGCTGCCCCTGGAAATATCGGTGTCGGCGTCGACGCGACGCTGACCGGCCCGCGGGGCAACACGCTCTCGGGCGTCGCAACCGACAGCCGCACCACGGTCTCCGACGTCTTCTACCAGGGCACGCTGAAATGGAATCAGGGTGTCAATAACGAGATGTTCTACATCATGGGCAACATCCTGAGCGGGACCTATGACAGCACCCGCCTCACCAATTTGACGCGTTTTCTTCACGCGAACCGGTGCCCACTTCGCTCGAAAACGCTTTGAAGGAGGCGAACGACAGACCCGATGAGTGATGCGCGCGCGACCAGCCGGAGGCCGGTTCGTATCGGCTTCCGCACCTCGATCATCACGGTGTTCATCGCCGCGGTGCTGGTGGTCGGGCTGACACTGGTCTATCTGAGCTTCAGGCGGGTCTCGTCGATCACGCAGATGGCCGCGAGCACCTTCATCGACAAGGTGGGACAGCTCGGCGCCGACCGTATCGACGCGCAGTTCAAGAATGTGCGCGACAATCTCGAAATTCTGGCGGGGCTGCCGGCCATCCAGGAGGCCGACATCGCCGACAACACCAGGCTCTACGGCCTGCTGGCCTCGATGCTGCGCAACAATCCACAGATCTTCAATCTCTATGTCGGCTATGAAGACGGCTCGTTCCTGGAGATGGACGTCATCGATCGCGCCAACCCGCAATTCCGCACCGCGCTGAATATCGATGCCGACGCTGTCTACCGCCTGGTTGTGATCGCCCGCACCGGGCCGGCCGCGGCGGCGCCGGTGACGCTGTTCCTGTCGGAAAACCTGATCCAGGTCGCGGACGTCGCAGGACCTGACAGCTACGACCCGCGGCAACGTCCCTGGTATGTCGAGGCCTTCAAGGATCGCAAGACACTGCTCACCGGGCCTTATGTGTTCTACGCAACCGGCGAGCCCGGCTATACGCTGCGCATCCCGCTCAAGGAGGGCCGCCGCGGGGTGGTGGCCGCCGATCTCCTGCTCAATCGCCTCGAGGAGATGCTGAGCCGGCAAAAGCTCGGCAAGTCCGGGCAGGCCTTCCTGTTCAATGATGCCGACCGCATCGTCGGCCATCCCGAGATGCGCGGCCTGATGGCGGAGCGCAGCGACGCGCTGCCCCGCATCGACGCCCTCAAGCTTCCCGGACTGTCCGCGGCGATCACGTCCTGGCGCAGCGATGGGAGAGCGCAGCAGTTCTTCACCGACGCAGACGGGCGGACGCTGGTTGCGGCCTTTCACCGCATCGAGACGGCCGGGGCGGCCAACATTCATCTCGCGGTGATTGCACCGCTCGATGAATTCTTTGCCAAGATCATCTCGGAGCGGCGTGCGCTGTTCGCCATCGCGCTCGGCTTTGTGGTCGCA
Organism: Bradyrhizobium sp. Pha-3; assembly: GCF_042258615.1. Taxonomy (GTDB): domain Bacteria; phylum Pseudomonadota; class Alphaproteobacteria; order Rhizobiales; family Xanthobacteraceae; genus Bradyrhizobium. Next base: position 3,879,313 of record NZ_CP170152.1, read on the forward strand.
ATGCTGCCGTTCGCGTTCTGGCTCGGCTCGCTGCTGGCGCGGTCGCTGCGCGAGCTCGCGCGGCAGACCGACGAGATCCAGCGTTTTCAGCTGGCCGACCAGCCGCGCATGCAATCGGCCATTGACGAGATCGACGAGCTCGGCCGTTCGGTGTTCACGATGCGCACCGTCGTTCGCAACTTCTCCAGCTTCATTCCGCAGCCGATCGTCCGCCAGCTGATGGTGTCCGGCGCATCGTTGCAGCTCGGCGGTGTCAGGCGCGAGGTCACGGTGCTCTTCACCGACGTCGCCGACTTCACCGCGAAGACTGAGAAGGCGGATCCGTCGCAGGTCATGATCTTCACCTCGCGCTACTTTGCGGCGATGTCGCAGGCGATCATGCGACACCACGGCACCATCGATAAGTTCATCGGCGATGCCGTGATGGCGCTCTGGAATGCGCCGGACGAGGATGACGATCACGTCATTCATGCCTGCGAGGCGGTGTTGGACTGCCTGCAGCGCAATGCCGAGCTCAACCGGGCGTTCCGGAGCGAGGGCTGGCCGGCCTACACCACGCGGTTCGGCCTGCATCTCGGCGATGCCGTGGTCGGCAATGTCGGCTCCGCCGACCGCATGAGCTACACCGCGCTCGGCGCCACCATCAATCTGGCCTCGCGGCTTGAGGGCCTCAACAAGAATTACGGCACCCAGGTCCTGGTCAGCGCGGCCGTGCGGGCGCGAGCCGAACACGCTTTTGCGTTCCGCAGCGTCGACGAGATCCGGCCGAAGGGCTTTGCCGAGGCGATCACGGTCTACGAGCTCTGCGGCGCGCGCGGCGATTGCGAGCTGACGTTCTGCGCGCGTTGGGAAACCGTCTACGCTACGATCCGCGGCGCCGAGCCGGCCGCGGCGCTGCTGCGCATTGCCGACTTCCTGGCCGAATATCCCTGGGACGGTGTCGCGCAATACCATGCCGAACGGCTGCGCCACACCGTTCAGCAATCGCTGTTCGATCATCCGGTGCGCTGAGATGCCGATCGAGGCCTGCCTGCTGCCCCGCAAGATCAGCCGTCGACGTCTCCTCGGCGGAAGTATCGGCGCGGCGCTGAGTGCCGCGGCGATCGCTGCACCCGCAATCGCGCGGGACCGAGCCCGGCTGCGGCTCGGCTATCTCCATGTCGTCGCCGTCGACGGCCAGATCCTCACCGGCCTCGACCGCGGCTCGTTCGACCGCGAAGGGGTCGATTTCGATCTGGTCGAGTTCAACACCAGTCTCGAGGTGGTGCAGGCGATGGCCGCCGGCAAGCTCGACGTGCTGTCGGCCGGCGCCGTGATCTCGAGCCTGCTGCCGCGTGGCGGTTACACCGCGTTCCTTGTCAACGACATCGAGATCGCGACCGCCCAGCTGTGGGTGCGGCCCGACAAGGGCGTGCGGGCGTTCGCTGACCTCCGCGGCAAGCGCATTGCGACCACGCGGATGAGCACGGCCCACATCTTCCTGGATCGCGCGTTGCGCGCCAACGGCCTCGCGCCGGCCGATGTCGAAATCGTGAGCAGCAGCATGTCCACGGCGGTGGACGCGTTCATCGCCGGCGAGGTGCCCGCCGTCGCGCTGTGGGTCCCGTTCGATACCGCGGTGCGTGAAAGGGCGCCCGGTGCCATCAAGCTGGTCGATGCATCCGCCTACTATCCGCAATCCGCCGTCGTCGGCGGCTGGGTCGCCCGGCAGGACTATTTCGGCGCCAACCGGGACGTCTTCGCCCGGGTCATCCGCGGCTGGGCCGATGCCAACGACCACATGCTGCGCAACGGCAAGGCCGCGACCGGTGCGTTGCAGAAGAACCACTATCCGCAGGCGTCGCTCGCCGATATCGAGGAGGCGCTGGCGGCGCAGAAGATGTTTTCGTCGCGGGAGTGGAAACGGCTCTATGCCGACGGCACGGTGGCGAGATGGCTGCAGCAGGTCAGCGATTTCTTCCTGACCGAGGCCCCGCTTGCGGCCGCGATACCGGCCACGCAATATTTCGATCCGAGCCTTTATCTCGCGACGATCTAGCGCTCTCCTACCGCTTGATCCCGGCGAACGCGGCTGCGATGCCGCGCTGGAACAGCGACCAGTCGAAGCCGAGCGCGAGCGCGAGGTAACCGCGCTCGATCATCGCATTGGCCTGCTCGGCGGTGCGCGCGACGCCGCCGATCGGCACGCCGCTCTTCAGGATGCCTTGTTCGGCGCGCTGCATCAGCGCGACCACTTCGGGATCATCAGGCAAGCCGCGCTTGTTGATCGAGGTGGCGAGATCGCCGGGCCCGATCACCGCGAGGTCGATTCCCGGCGTCGCCATGATCTCGTCGATCCGGTTCACGGCATCGACATGCTCGATCGTGATCATGCAGATCATGTCGTCGTCGGCGGTCGCCATGTAGTCGTTCATCGAGACGCCCCAGCGGAACGGTGCATGGAACGGCCCCCAGAGCCGGTCGCCGTTCGGCGGATAGCGCACGCTGCGCGCGGCCTTCTCGGCGTCGCCTCGGTTGCAGATCATCGGGAAGTTGATGCCGAGCGCACCGATGTCCATCGGCGCCTTGGCAAGATGGGGCTCGTTCGCGCCGATCCGCACCATCGGCACGCATGGCGTGCCTGAAGTGGCCACGATCATCGCATGCGCGGTGCCGAGGTCGATCGGCCCGTGCTCGAGGTCGACGATGATCCAGTCCAGCGACTGCGCCATGATCTGCACGGTCTGGATGCTCGGAATGGTCGCGATCGCGCCGAAGGTCGGGCGCTTGTCGCGCCATGCCTGGCGCAGGCGATTGAGCGGCGTCAGCGGGGCTGGGGTCAAATGCGGTCCTCCCTCGAAGGAGGGCAGAGGCTAGCAGCGCGTTGTGACGGCGAAAAGGATCAGGCGGGGACGCGGCCGCCAAAGAACGGCGTCAGCGCTTCGGTCAGCCTGTGCGGGCGCTTCGAGGTGAAGATCATCTCGGCACCGGCCTCGTCGCTCTCCGTGCCGGCAGGACCGAGCAAATCGGCGACGCGGCGGGCGATCGCCGGCGCCGGATCGATCCAGTCGACCGGCCAGGGCGCGAGCCGGGTCAGGCGCTCCAGCAGCAGCGGATAGTGCGTGCAGGCGAGCACGACGGTATCGGTGCGGGCGGGGTCATTGGCGCCATCGCCGACGAAGCAGGGGGCCAGTTCGGCGGCAATGTCCTCGTCGCGCACGGTCTGGCCGCTCAGCGCGGCCTCGGCAAGCGAGGCGAGCTCGCCGGAACCGACCAGGGTCACTTCGCAGCCCTGCGCGAAATCCGAGATCAGCTTGCGGGTATATTCGCGCTTCACGGTGCCCCTGGTGCCGAGCACCGAGACGCGCCGTGTTTTCGACGAGGCGCAGGCCGGCTTGATCGCCGGCACCGTGCCGACGAAGGGCAGGCGGTAGGCGTCGCGCAGATGCGACATGACCAGGGTCGATGCCGTGTTGCAGGCGATCACCACGAGGTCGGGCGTGTGGGCCTCGATCAGCTCTCCGACCAGCGGCACCACCCGGGCGATGATCTCGTCCTCGGTATGGTGGCCGTAGGGGAAGAAGGCGTCGTCGGCGACATAGACATAGTGCGCGTCGGGCCGGGCCCGGACGATCTCGCGCAGCACGGTGAGGCCGCCGAGGCCGGAATCGAAGACAAGGATGGTCGGGGGAGTGGACACGGTGAAAAGTCTATCCGAAGCAGGGTTACCATTCAGTTGTTTTGGCTATCCGGCCTCTGCGGCCGACAAAAGGCGGTGAAGGCGGGAATTTCATATGGCCTTGACCTATCCCTGCAAGTATCACGGCAAACTATTGCTGCGACGTGCGAAATCCAAACGGGGCCACTCGACCATGATCCGCAATACCACCGCAAGCTGGGGCTCGCTCGCCCGTGCGTTCCACTGGGTGCTGGGCATCACCATCATCGGCATGCTGGCCTATGGCTGGTGGATGAACCACTTCCCGGCGCGGGCGGACAAGTTCTTCTACCGGTCGATCCATGCCGATATCGGCTACATGGTGCTGCTGCTGACCGTGCTGCGGCTGCTCTGGCGCGGCGTCAACCCGACGCCGGCGCTGCCGGCCGACATGCCCGCCTGGCAGCGGATCGCCGCCCACGTCAACCACGGCGCGCTTTATACCGTCACCATCCTCGTCGCGATGCTGGGCTGGGCGCATTCCGGATCCCGTGCCCAGGACTATTCGAGCTTCTTCGGCCTGTTCCACGTTCCCCAGATCACCTCGCCCGACAAGGCGGCGGCGGACGCCTATGAAGGCCGCCACATTTTCTTCGCCTATGTGCTGCTCGCGCTGATCGTGCTGCACCTTGCCGCGGTCGCGTTCCATCATTTCGTCAAGCGCGACCGGGTCGCCGCGCGGATGATGGGGGCGGGCGAGGTCGACCCCGCCCACGAGGTAGCGCGGGCGGCGACGTCCAGGACGAGCGGATGACCGCCGAGTCTTGACGGCCAGGTGATGGCATCGCACCGGCGTCGGCGCTAGTCTGGCGGCGAACCCCGGAGGGCCATCGCGGCCAGGACGCTCGTGGACGATTTGGCGCGGGACAATGCGAACTGGCGGATGCCGGACGAGGCCGCGCCGCATGCCGCGACCTGGATGGCCTTCGGCGCCAGCGCCGCGATCTGGGGCGGCAAGCTGCTTCCGGTCGCGCGGGAAAATCTCGCCAACATTGCCAAGACGATCGCGGCCTATGAACGCCTCAACATGCTGGTGCGCGAGGAGGACCGCGAGATTGCCGCGCGGCTGTGCGGTCCCGCGGTCAGCCTCGTCGTGCAACCGGTCGACGACGTGTGGATGCGCGACACCGGACCGGTGTTTGTGAGGGACCCGTCGGGGCAACTTGGCGCGGTCGGTTTCAACTTCAACGGCTGGGGCAACAAGCAACGCCATGCGCTCGATGCCGAGGTCGCCGCGTATGTGGCGCGGGCCGCGGGGGCGACGTTCGTCAAGGCGGGCCTGGTGCTGGAAGGCGGCGGGATCGAAGTCGACGGTGAGGGAACGGCCATCATCACCGAGAGCTGCGTCCTCAACCCAAATCGCAATCCTGATGTCTCCAGGGACAAATGCGAAGCCGAGCTGTCTCGCCTGCTCGGGCTGGAAAAGATCATCTGGCTGCCCGGCATCGCCGGCAAGGATATCACCGACGGACATACCGACTTCTACGCACGATTTGCCGGTCCCGGCGTGGTCGTGGCGGGCCTCGAGGTGGACCCGTCGTCGTTCGATCACGCGGTGACCAGGCGACACCTCGATATCCTGCGCGGCGCTGTCGATGCGAAGGGCCGGCGTCTGGATGTCGTGGTGTTGCAGGGCCCGTCGACGGTGCGTCCAAAGCACGGCAGCAAGGACTTCGCCGCCGGCTACATCAATTTCTACGTCTGCAACGGGGCCGTGATCGCCCCGGAATTCGGCGACGCGACCGCGGACCGCAACGCGCGCGATATCCTGCGAGAGCTGTTTGCGGACCGGGAGATCGTCCAGCTCAACATCGACGGCATCGCTGCCGGCGGCGGCGGCATTCACTGCACCACGCAACAGCAGCCGCGTTCGTGACACGTTGAGCTGGAACGCCGCCGAAGGTGCACCTCTCCCTTGGGAGAGGTCGATTTGCGCAGCAAATCGGGTGAGGGGTTACGGTCTATCGAGAGAGCAGGAGCCCTCACCCGGATTGCACTGGACGATGCTCCGCATCGCCAGGCGCAATCCGACCTCTCCCCGACGGGGAGAGGTGGACCGAGCTTGCGGCGAGCTGATTCAACCCAATCTCATCGCGCGCTAGCCCGCCGGCATCTGCTTCTCGACCAGCCGCACCCAATACGACGCGCCGTGGCCGAGGATGTTGTCGTTGAACTTGTAGGCCGGGTGGTGGCACATCGGGCCGTCGCCCATGCCGAGGAAGACGAACGCGCCGGGCCGCGCCTCCAGCATGAAGGCAAAATCCTCGGCGCCCATCACCGGCACCAGATTGTCGTTGACGCGCTCGGTGCCGGCCACATCGCGGGCGACCTCGGCGGCGATGCCGGCCTCACGCGCATGGTTCAGCGTCACCGGATACATGCGTCCATAGTCGGTCTCCGCCGATCCGCCATAGGCTTTGGCGATGTTGGAGGCGACCTCGCCGATCCGGCGCTCGACCAGATCGCGCACGCCGGGATCCAGCGTGCGCACGGTGCCGCCGAGCGTGACGGTCTCCGGGATCACGTTGAACGCGGTGCCGGCCTCGAACATGGTGATCGAGATCACAGCCGATTTCAGCGGATCGACATTGCGCGACACGATCGATTGCAGCGCATTGATGATCTGGGCGCCGATCAGCACGCTGTCGACCGCCTCGTGCGGGGCGGCGCCGGCGTGGCCGCCCTTGCCGCGGACGACGATCTTCAAGGTGTCCGACGAGGCGAGCATCGGGCCGGGCGTGGTCGCGAAATAGCCCTCGGGCAGGCCGGGCATGTTGTGCAGGCCGTAGACCTCCTGGATGCCCCAGCGGGTCATCAGCCCGTCGTCGACCATCGCCTTGCCGCCGGCGCCGCCTTCCTCGGCGGGCTGGAAGATCACGACCGCGGTGCCGTCGAAATTGCGGGTCTCGGTGAGGTATTTCGCGGCGCCGAGCAGCATCGCGGTGTGGCCGTCATGGCCGCAGGCGTGCATCTTGCCGGGGATCTTCGAGGCGTAGGCGACGCCCGAGGCCTCGGCGATCGGCAGCGCGTCCATGTCGGCGCGCAGCCCAATGGTCTTGCCCGAACCGGACTTGCGGCCGCGGATCACGCCGACCACGCCGGTGCGTCCGATCCCCGTCACCACCTCGTCGCAGCCGAACTCGCGCAGTCTGTCGGCGACGATGCCGGCGGTGCGGTGCACCTCATAGAGCAGTTCGGGATTCTCGTGGAAGTCATGGCGCCAGGCGGCCATTTCATCCGAGAGGGCAGCAACGCGATTGACGATGGGCATGGGAGCGTCCGTTTCTTGTGGGCTTTGTCGGGCGGGCAGCCTAGCCTAACCCGCCGACTTGTCACGCGGGAATGGCACCGAATCCGCAGCCCGTAGCCCGGATGCAGCGCAGCGCAATCCGGGGTCTGTACCCGGCGGCAAGATCCCCGGATTTCGCTTGCGCTGCATCCGGGCTACAGAGTGTTCACGCTTCGCCGAACACCCGCTTGAAGATCGTGTCGACGTGCTTGAGGTGATAGCCGAGGTCGAACTTCTCCTCGATCTCGGCGTCCGTCATGTACTTTTTCACGTCCGGGTCCTGCTTCAGTAGCGTCTGGAAGTCGCCTTCGCCGCGCCAGACCGGCATCGCGTTGCGCTGCACGAATTTGTAGGCGTCCTCGCGGCTGGCGCCCTTCTGGGTCAGCGCGATCAGCACGCGCTGCGAATGCACGAGGCCGCCGAGCCGGTCGAGGTTCTTCTGCATGTTCTGCGGATAGACCAGCAGCTTCTCGATCAGGCCGGCGAGCCGGACCAGTGCAAAGTCGAGCGTGACGGTGGCGTCGGGGGCCATCATACGCTCGGCCGAGGAGTGCGAGATGTCGCGCTCATGCCACAGCACGACATTCTCCAGCGCCGGCGTCACATAGGCGCGCACCATGCGCGACAGGCCGGAGAGGTTCTCCGATAGCACCGGATTGCGCTTGTGCGGCATTGCCGACGAGCCCTTCTGGCCCTCGGAGAAGAACTCCTCCGCTTCCAGCACCTCGGTGCGCTGCAAATGGCGCACTTCCACCGCGAGCCGCTCGACCGAGGCGGCGATCACGCCGAGGGTGGCGAAATACATTGCGTGGCGGTCGCGCGGGATCACCTGCGTCGAGACCGGTTCCGGCCGCAGGCCCATCGCCTTCGCGACGTGCTCTTCGACCCGCGGGTCGATCTGGGCGAAGGTGCCGACCGCGCCGGAGATCGCGCAGGTCGAGATCTCGTCGCGCGCGGCGACCAGGCGGGCGCGGGCGCGCGCGAACTCGGCATGGGCATAGGCGAGCTTGAGGCCGAAGGTAACCGGCTCGGCATGGATGCCGTGGGAGCGGCCGATGGTCGGCGTCATCTTGTGCTCGAAGGCGCGCGTCTTCAGCGCCGCCAGCACCCGGTCGAGATCGGCGATCAGGAGGTCGGCGGCGCGCTTGAGCTGGACGTTGAGGCAGGTGTCGAGCACGTCGGAGGAGGTCATGCCCTGATGCACGAAGCGCGCCTCGGGACCGACGATCTCGGCGAGATGGGTCAGGAAGGCGATGACGTCGTGCTTGGTCTCACGCTCGATCTCGTCGATCCGCGCGACGTCGAAGGTGGCATCCTTGCCCTTGGCCCAGATCGTCTTCGCGGCTTCCCTGGAGATCACGCCGAGCTCGGCCAGCGCGTCGGCGGCATGTGCCTCGATTTCGAACCAGATCCTGAAACGCGTCTGTGGCTCCCAGATGGAGGCCATTTCCGGGCGGGTATAACGGGGGATCATTGCGTACTCCGAATCGAGCAGGGTGGGCCCGCTCACAGCGGAATATAGTGCGGAAAACCGGCCAAAATAGCCGGCGCGGCGGCCGTAGCCCGGACGAGCGCAAGCTAGATTCGGAGACTTGCCGCCGGTGCCGGGTGTCGCTGCGCTCACCCGGGCTCCAAGGCGGCTACAAATTCGCCAGCCCGCATTCGACGGCCAGGCGGACCAGCTGGGCATCGGTCCGCATGCCGGTCTTGGCCTTGATCAGATAGTGGTAGTTCTGCACGGTCTTGGTGCTGAGGTTGAGGTTTACAGCGATCTGTTCCTTGGTGTGGCCTGCCGCGAACTGCCGGAGAATCTCGATCTCCCGCTCGCCGAGCTGGTCGAGCGCCGATTTGGACGGCACCAGGCTCTCCAGCGCGAGCACCCGGGCGACGTCGTCGCTCATCGCATGCTCGCCGCGCGCCACCCGGCGGATCGCGGCGATCAGCTCGGCCGGCTCGCTGCCCTTGGTGACGAAGCCGCTGGCGCCGGCGCCGAACGCCGCCTTCACTTGGGCGGCCTCGCTGTGCATGCTGAACACCAGGACGCGGGCGTCGGCATCGCGCGCGCGGATGTTGCGGATCGCTTCCAGTCCGCTCGCGCCGGGCATCGAAATGTCCATCACCACCACATCGGGTTGGTGCGACTTGAAGGCGCGGTAGGCATTGGCGGCGTTGTCGGCCTCGGCGACCACGCTGAAATCGTCCTGATGTTCCAGCACGCGCCGGTAGCCCTGGCGAACGACGGGATGATCGTCGACCAGGAGGATCGAGATGCCGCGAGTCTTTGCGGCTATCGTCTTCGCGGTCGTCATCTCAGGCAGCAAGCGGAATCGTGGCGGCGACGGAGAGGCCGCGGCTGGCCCGCGCGATCGACAGCGAACCGCCGAGCGCTGCGACGCGCTCGCTGACACCGGTGAGACCGAAGCCCGCCGACTGCGCCACCTTGACCGCGTCGCCGCCGCCATCGTCCTCGACCCGCACCAGCAGCGCGTTCTCGGCTCCGGTGCGCCGCTCGATCCGCAGCACGATCTCGCGCGCGGCGCTGTGGCGCAGCGCATTGGTCAGGCACTCCTGCGCGATGCGATAGGCAGTCGCGGCGACCGTGCCGCTGATGTCGGCGAGATCGCCCTGCAGATCGAGCTGGATCATCGGCTGCGTGGTACGCGATCGGCAGCTGTCGACCAGATTGACCAGGCTTGCCTCGAGCCCGAGCTCCTCGGCCGGCGGATGGCGCAGGCGGTTCAGCGTATCGCGCAGGCAGGCGATGATGCGGCGCGTGGCCTGCGAGATCATCCGTGCATCCTGGGCAATCTCGGTGCCGGCGGCGTATTTGTCCCCGGCGCTTGCCTCGATCGTGGTGGCGAAGGCGAGGATCGCGGTGAGATTCTGACCGAACTCGTCGTGCAGCTCGCGGGCCAGCGCGCGGCGTTCGTCGCTGCGGATTTCGAGCAGCCGCCGCGTCAGCATCGTGCGCTCCTCCTCGGCCCGCGCGAGGCGGTCGCCGAGATCGCCGACGGCGCGTCCGATCATCGCGAGATCCATCGAGCGGACGCGCGGCAGCGGCGTGCGGTACTCGCCGTCGGCCATGCGCCGCAGCGCCGACACGATCGAGTGGGCGGGCGCCAGCGTGTGCGCGATCGCGAGCGAGGCGAGCAGCGCGATGGCCAGCGCCATCAGGAGCGCGACATGGATGTTGTCCAGGATGTGCTGCCAGGCAAGCGCGATCGCGGCCTCCGGATCGGAGATGGCGCGGACGGTTCCCGCGGTCGCGGCGCGGGCGCTGATCGGCCGCTCGACGGTGGCGTGATCGCCGAGCACCGATTGCACCGTTGCCGCGAACCAGCGCGGCGGCGCCTTGCCGATCCCCTTGCTCTGGCCGCAGAGCGGCTTCTCGAAGGCGCCGGCTGGTTCGAACTGCACGCAGATCCCCGGCGCGATCAGTCCCATGGTTTCGATGGTGCGCCAGTCCGGCGCCGGCAGCAGTTGTTCGCGCATCCGGTTGCTGCGCAGCAGCAATTCGCGCCAGTACAATGCTTCGAGCGCCTGCGAGACCCGCTCGGCGGAAGCCGATGTGGCGCGATCGACGCTGCGATAGGCATCGATCGTGGCCCAGACGGTGGCCGCGCCGAGGCACAGCGCGACGATGACGAGCAGGCGGGCGACCAGTTGAAGCACGAGGCGCATGCGATCACTCCACAGCCGGAGCATGATCCAGAATGAGGGGCGAAGCGTAACAGCAACCCCGTTCCCGGCAAGTGCAAGCATGCCCAGCGATGCAGGTCGGGAAATTTGCCCGACGAAACTTGGGCAGATGTCTTTGGACGGCGCACGCCGGCTCTGCTCTAACGGGAGGCGAGGCCCTTGCGGAGCCTCATGGAACAATCGTCACAGGGAGATCAAGCAGCATGAATGCCAAGGTCGGCGCCGCCGCATCGGCCGGCACGGATGCGGCGGAGCGCAGCGTGCTGCTGCTCTGGATGATCTTCACCGGCCTTTCGGTGTTCGCCGCCTTCCTGCTGTGGCGCTACGGGCTGATCCGCCTCATGGTCAATTCCGATCGCACCTACATTTCCAGCATCATCGCCGTTCTCTACATCGTCACCTGCATCCATTGCTTCTGGCGGACGCGGGCGATTGCGCGGGAAGGGGAGGTCGCGCGCGGCTGCCGCGCCATCCTCGCCGCGCCCGATGGTGCCAAAGCGCTGGCATCGGATGCGCGCGGCCTGCCGGGCGGCCTCGTCACCGATCACATCAAGAGCCTGGTGCAGAAGGCCGATGCGCAAGCCAAAGGCCGCATCGACCAGACCCTGCTGCTGCGGACGCTGGCCGACCGCCTGCGCGGGTCTAACGGGTTTGGCGCCTTCGTCTCCGATACGCTGATGAAACTCGGCCTGCTCGGCACCATCATCGGCTTCATCATCATGCTGGCGCCGATCGCCTCGCTCGATGCCGCCGACAAGGTGGCGATGAAATCGTCGATGGGCCTGATGAGCGACGGCATGGCGGTCGCGATGTACACGACGCTGGCCGGGCTGATCGGATCGGTCCTGGTCCGGATCCAGTACTACATGCTGGATTCCGCGACCCAGCGGGTGTTTTCCGATGCCGTCGTGCTGACCGAGACGCACGTCACACCGGCCCTGGAACGCCGCCTTGGTACGCCCCTTGGAACGCTGCCATGATGGATGAGTTCGGGCTCTATCCGCGCGAGGAGCCGTTTGATCCGCTCGGCGTGATGCTGTTCAAGGCGCTGCAGGTGATCGCCTTCCTGTTCTTCCTCGCGCTGCTTTCGGTGTCGCCGGATTCCAAGGAAGGCAAGATCGAATCCAAGGCGGAGTTCATCATCACGATGGACTGGCCGGACAACCATCCCGATGATCTCGACCTGTTCGTGCAGGACCCGGCCGGCAACATCGCCTGGTACCGGCATCGCGAGGCCGGCTTCCTGACGCTCGATCGCGACGATCGCGGCGGCGCCAACGACTTCATCGTGGTCAACGGCAAGAAGATCGCATCGCCGATCCGCGAGGAGATCGTCACCCTGCGCGGCTTCGTCGCCGGCGAATACACCGTCAACGTCTCGCATTTCCAGGCGACGACCGGTGAGCCGGTGCAGGCGAATGTGAAGGTGCAGAAGCTCAATCCGACGGCGCAGGTGATCTTCGACGACAAGCTGACCGTCAACCACACCGGCGACGAGAAGACCGCGGTCAGGTTTCGCCTCGACGCCGAGGGCAAGGTGATCAACGTCGACCGGCGGCCGAAATCGCTGCTGGAGACGTTCCGCAACGTCCACGCCAACGGCGCCGATCTCGACCCGAAGACCGGGGTGAGGATGCGCCGTGATTAGTCTGCAGTCAGTCATTTTCACGCTTGCGGTGGCCTACGCGATGGTCGGCGCGCTGCTGCTGATCGTGCTGGTCTATGCGCGCCTGCACTGGTCGTTGAAGGCTGTCGTCATCGTCGTCACAAGCGCGTTCTATTTCGTCAGCTTCGGTGGGATGCGCGGCCTGCTCGGCTGGGCCTCCGCGGAAAAGCTGCCGGCGAATTTCAAGCTGCTGTCGACGCGGATCGTGGAGCCGCATTCGCTGGAGGGCGATCCGGGCTCGATCTATCTCTGGGTCGAGGAGCTCGACGAGGACAACCGGCCGAGCGCCGTGCCGCGCGCCTTCCGGATTCCCTACAGCGACGCGTTGGCCGAGCAGACCCACACCGCCGACAACGAGATCAAGGCCGGGCATCCGCAGGGCGGACGGGCAGCGGATTTCGGCGGCGGCGACGGCACCATCATGGATTTCGTCAGGGAGTACATCACGCCGAAGACAATCCTGGAGACCACCGGCGGCGATTCCACGACCGGCACCTTCGTGCCGCCGCCGGCAGGCGCGCAAGGATCGGTCTTCACGCCGCTGCCACCGCCCCGGATGCCGCCCAAGGACGAGCAGCAATAGCAGGATGCGCACCAACGCGCGGATGGCATAAAAATAGGGATCGCCAATAATCGGTCAGCCGGGTGGACAGTAGTCATCCGGAATCCCGCCAATGGTCAGCCCGGTGTAATCTGTTCCTAACCGGGGCTAGATTTCATCCCGAAGCCATTTTCCCGGCAAAGGGGCCGCTGCGTGAAGCGGCCCCTTTCGATTCCGGTGCTCTGAGTCGGCCTCAGAGCACTGTCAGGAACGCGATCGCGAGAACCATCAGCCACCCGACGATGACGAGCGAGATCACCGCGCCCGCGGTGATCTTTACGATCTCCTTGAAGGTCATCGGCCGGTCCATGGAAGCCTCTCCCGGGTAGCCCTAAGGGGGACATATGCACGGACCGCCGGATCGCCCGGCTGCTCACGGAACGGTGTAGCGCCCATAAGCCAAACGCCGGGGCGGAGCCCGCCCGGGGTCCGGCTATCATTTCACAAAATATTGTCTGACAGATATTGAAATCTGTCATCGGGATGGTGTATATACTAACCAGCCCAAGGGAGGAGGGCGCCCAGTGGCTGTTCCGGCGTTTGGCCGGGGGAGCCGTACTTAATTTGACTACCTCGAAGGACTACCTCCATGACGATAGAAATCTTTCAATTGACCGCCCAGATTCAACAGTGGCTCAATCTTCGCGTCGCCCGCCATTTGGCAGCCCAGGCAGCCAAGTTCACCCGCGGGCAGGACGGCGATAACCAGACGGTAAACGCATGAACGAGGCGGTGGTTTTGACTCCGGAGCGGATCCTCGAAGCAACCGAGGATGTTTTGAGGCGCTTCGGGCTCGCCAAGGCCACCGTTGTCGACGTTGCCCGTGCGCTGGATGTCAGCCACGGCAGCGTGTACCGCCATTTCCCCAGCAAAGCCTCGCTCCGTGACGCGGTCGCCAAACGCTGGCTCGACCGCGCCAACGAGCCGCTGTGCAAGCTCGCGGCAAGCGATGGCCCTGCGCCGGAACGGCTGGAGAAATGGCTGCGCACCGCCTTCACGATCAAGCAGAAGAAGGTCTGCGACGATCCCGAGATGTTCGCGACCTACCTCGCGCTGGCGCAGGGCGCCCGTGAGGTGGTGGAGGCCTACAAGGACAAGCAGGTCGATCTGATCGCGAAGATCCTGTCCGACGGTGTCGCGCAGGGCGTGTTCGAGGTCGACGATGTGAAGGCGACCGCGCGGGCCGTATTCGACGCAACCGTCCGCTACCATCACCCGGCGCATGCCGAGGAATGGGCCAAGCCGGAATGCCCGTCGCGGATCGACGCCCTGATCGCCCTGCTGCTGCGGGGCGTGCGGGTGTGCAAGCACTAATCGACCTTTCTTCCAACATCCTCTGACCAGCTGATGCCTTTGGCCCGATTGCGAGCCCGGGGCCGCGTGTGCTTGATATCGGGTACGGATCAGCACCACGGACCACGATGCGGCTCGCGCTCTTTGCCGATATTCATGCCAACCGGCAGGCCTTCGCGGCCTGCCTGGACGTCGCGCGCGCGCGCGGCGCCGAGCGGCTGATCTGCCTCGGCGATATCGTCGGCTACGGCGCCGATCCGGAATGGGCCGTCGATACGGTGATGGACCTCGTCGCGAAGGGCGCGGTCGCGGTGCGCGGCAATCATGACAATGCGATCGGCGTGCCGAGCGACAGCATGAATGCCGACGCGCAGGCCGCGATCGACTGGACCCGCGGCCGGCTCAGCGGCGAGCAGAAGCAGTTCCTCGCCGAGCTTCCGATGTTGCGGGAAGAGGACTACCGGCTCTATGTGCATTCCGAGGCGTCCGACCCTGCGAAGTGGCGCTACGTCCGCGACACCTCGGATGCCGCGCGCAGCATGATGGCAACCGAATTGCAGATCACCTTCTGCGGCCACATCCATCGTCCCGGCCTCTACTCGATGTCCTCGACCGCGAAGATGACGAGCTTCGTTCCGACCGCGGGTGTTGCGGTGCAGTTGCTGACCGGCCGGCGCTGGCTCGCCGTGCTCGGCTCGGTCGGCCAGCCGCGCGACGGCGATCCCGCCGCATCGTTTGCGATGTTCGACACCACAAGCCGCGAGATCACCTATCATCGCGTGCCCTACGACGTCGCGACCGCCGCGGCGCGGATCAAGGCCAACGGCCTGCCGCTCTGGCTCGCCGACCGCCTGCCGATCGGCAGGTGACTGACATGGCGGCGCTGACGATGCAGGCGGGCGCCGAGATCGATGGCTTCACCATCGGCGAGCGCGTGCACCGCGGCGGCATGGCGACGCTGTGGAGCGTCACCCATCCCGGCATCACCGTGCCGCTTTTGATGAAGGTGCCGCTCACCTCGGAGGGCGAGGATCCGGCCGCGATCGTCAGCTTCGAGATGGAGCAGATGATCTTGCCGCGGCTGTCGGGGCCGCACGTGCCGACCTGCTTCGGCACCGGCGATTTCGAGCGCCAGGCCTATGTGGTGATGGAGCGCATCCCCGGGCAGACGCTCTACAAGCGGCTCGACGCGCTGCCGCTGCCGTATGAGGAGGTGAGGGTGATCGGCGGCAAGGTCGCGACCGCGCTCGCCAGCCTGCACCGGCAGAACGTCATCCATCACGACATCAAGCCGAGCAGCATCATGTTCCGCGAGCGCGGCGAGGCAGTGCTGATCGATTTCGGTCTCTCGCATCACCAGCATCTGCCCGACCTGTTGCAGGAGGAGTTCCGGCTGCCTTACGGCACTGCGCCCTACATGGCGCCGGAGCGCCTGCTCGGCGTGCGCGACGATCCGCGCAGCGACCTGTTTTCGCTCGGCGTGCTGCTCTATTTCTTTACCACCGGCGTCCGCCCGTTCGGCGAGACCGAGACCCTGCGCGGCATGCGCCGGCGGCTGTGGCGCGATCCCGTTCCGCCGCGCAAGCTGAAGCCCGACTATCCGCTTTGGCTGCAGGAGATCGTGCTGCGCTGCCTGGAGATCGATCCGGCGGCGCGCTATCCGACCGCGGCGCAGCTTGCGTTCGATCTCGGCCACCCCGAGCAGGTCAAGCTGACGGCGCGGGCGCAGCGGCAGAACCGCGATCCGCTCGGCACGGTCTGGCGCCGCCGCTTCAATCTCGGCGCGGTGCCGCCGCAGCCGAAGTCTGATGTCGCAGCGCAGCTCGCATCGAGCCCGATCGTTGCCGTCGCGCTCGATCTCGGCGAAGAGGCCGAAGCGCTGAACGAGATCATCCGCGTCACCGCCGAGCAGGTGCTGTCGACGTCGCCGTCGGCGCGGCTCGCCTGCGTCAACGTGCTGAAGCTCAATCGCCTGGCGATCGACCGTACCCATGACGAGCAGGGCCAGAACAAGCATGTCGACCGCCTGGTGGCGCTCCAGCATTGGGCGCGGCCGTTCAGGCTCGCGGAGGGGCGGCTGACCGTGCATGTGCTGGAGGCGATCGATCCCGCCGCCGCCATCCTGGAATTCGCTGCGGTCAATCTGGTCGACCACATCATCGTCGGCGCGCGGCAGAACTCGATGCGGCGCGCGCTGCTCGGCAGCGTGTCCGCCAAGGTCGCCGGCGAAGCGCCGTGCACGGTGACCGTGGTGCGGCCGTCGCGGCTGATGCCTGCGACGGACGCTGATGAGGGCGATGGCGCGGCGGACCCGGCGGAGAATACCGCGGTCAGGCCGCCCGCCTTGTTCTAATCGTGTTGCGATTAGGCTGAGCTGGAACGGCATCGAAAGTTTACCTCTCCCTTGGGAGAGGTCGATTTGCGCAGCAAATCGGGTGAGGGGTTACGGTCTATCGAGAGAACAAGAGCCCTCACCCGGATTGCACTGGACGATGCTTCGCATCGCCAGGCGCAATCCGACCTCTCCCCGATGGGGAGAGGTGAAGTGAAGTCGCGGCCGCAGCCGATCAGATCGCTTCGCCACGCGCCCCGGCGGCCGCATGGCGGATCGCGGCGATGTTGGTCTTGTAGGCCTCGACGGTGCCGCCCTTGAAGACGGCAGATCCTGCGACAAAGGCGTTGGCGCCGGCGGCGGCGAGCTGGCCCGCGACATCGGGCGCGACGCCGCCATCGACCTCGATGTCGATCGGCCGGCCCGCGACCATCGCCCTGACGTCAGAGATCTTGCCGATCGCCGAGCGGATGAAAGCCTGGCCGCCGAAGCCGGGATTGACCGACATCACAAGCACGAGGTCGATCAGGTCGAGCACATATTCGATCGCGCTCGCCGGCGTTGCCGGATTGAGCGAGACGCCGGCCTTCTTGCCGAGCGCGCGGATCGCCTGCAGCGAGCGATGCAAATGCGGGCCGGCCTCGGCATGCACCGTGATGTGGTCGCAGCCCGCCTTGGCGAACGCCTCGAGATAGGGGTCGCAGGGCGAGATCATCAGATGGGCGTCGAAGATCTTCTTGGTGTGCGGCCGCATCGCCTTGATGACGTCGGGACCGTAGGAGATGTTCGGCACAAAATGTCCGTCCATCACGTCGAGATGGATCCAGTCGGCGCCGGCCTGGTCGACGGCGCGGACCTCCTCGCCGAGTTTTGAGAAATCCGACGCCAGGATCGACGGAGCGATGACGAGGGGACGCGGGGTGAATGACTGAGTCATGTCAGCTGTTCCGGAAGACTTCAGGGGGCGACGGGTGATCCCGCCTAACACGCGGACGCGTGGCGGGCAATGCGAGCGGACGGCACGGCGGAGCCGGAAAATTCTGCCGCCGGCGGCAGCTCTTGCCGGGTGCGCGGAACCCGCATCGATGCGCCAAGGCCTGGTTTTATTGGGTTTTTGCCATGGCACGCCGCTTGCTGCGCCTTTGCCAAGCGTTTGCGCCGCCAGGCGCGGCCTTGTTGGAGTATTGCCATGTTATTTGCCATTGGCGCTGCGTCATCCGCCATCGATCTCTTGAGCTCGCTGATGTCGTCGAAGTCGACGACACAGACCGGCAGCTCCACGCAGGGAAATCAGTCGACCGGGCTGTTCTCGGCCGCGACCAGCAGCTCGACGTCGACCAGCAGCAGCACCAGCGCCGGATCGGGCGGCAGCACCCCGCAGATTTCGCCGCAGACCATGAGCGCGCTGCTCGACGCGCAGAGCCAGTCGCAGACCACGGCTTCGACCAGTGCGACCCCAACCAGCCGGTCGGATGCGCTGAAGGACCTGTTCTCGCAGATCGACGCCGACGGCAACGGCCAGATCACCAAGGCGGAATTCGAGAAGGCGCTCGGCGCCGGCGGCACCAACACCGCGCAGGCCGACGACGTGTTCTCCAAGCTCGATACCAATGGCGACGGCAGCGTCAGCCTCGACGAGATGTCGAAGGCCCTGCAGGGCCACAAGGGCGGCGGCCACCATCACCACGCGGCCGGCGGCTCGACTGACGGATCCGGTGCCAGCAGCGGCTCGGGCGGATCGAGCTCCGATCCGCTGATGCAGGCGCTGAACGGCGCGACCTCGACGTCGGTGACCAACAGCGACGGCTCGACCACGACGACGACGACCTATGCCGACGGCTCGAAGGTGTCGATGACGTCGCCGGCGGCGGCTTCCACCACCAGCAGCGCGAGCTCGTCCTCCGCCGGCAGCAATGCCACCTCGTCCTACAATTTCATCGAGCAGCTGATCCAGCGCCAGTCGCAGGCGATCTCGGCCCAGGCCTCGTCGTCGCTGTCGGTCAGCGCCTAACCGAATCTGTCCCGCCAGCTCGGCAGCGCGCCGGGGAAGGGCAGGGCGGTGGCTGAATGGACGCCGCGTGCGATGGCGCGCGCCACTGTGTTGGCGGCGATCGCGCCGAGCTTGGTCAGCCCGAACAGCGGATCGACCGGCTTGGCGCCGGTCGCGGCGGCAAATACCACATCGCCATCGAGCGGGGCGTGCACCGGATAGATCGCGCGCGCCATCCCGGTCTGCGCCATCATAGCAAGGCGTCTCGCCTGCGGCTTGGTCAGCTGCGCATCGGTCACGACGACGACGAGCGTGGTGTTCTCGGCGGCGGTGGCGTCCGCGCCGCCCTTCAGCCGCATCTTCAGCATGTCCGGCGTGAACGCGGGCGGCAGGCCGCGCCCGCCGAATTCACCGTCGACCTCGAACGGCGCCGCCCAGAACCACGGGCCGCTGCCGACCGTGACGCTGCCGACCGCGTTGACCACCGCGAGCGCTGCGACCTTGACGCCGTCGTCGGTCACAGCCGACGCCGAGCCGAGGCCGCCCTTGAGGTTGGCGGTGGTCGCGCCCATGCCGGCGCCGACGCTGCCGAGCTCGAAATCGTCGGAGGCGGCATTCGCCGCCGCATAGCCGAGATCGCGATAGGGCGGAAAGCGTCCCCACGCCTTGTTGCCGCCGTTGAGCAGGTCGAAGCAGATCGCGCCCGGCACGATCGGGATCACCGCATCGCGGATGCGAAAGCCGCGGCCGCGCTCGGCGAGCCAGGCCTGCACGCCGCCGGCCGCGTCGAGCCCGAGCGCCGAGCCGCCGGACAGCGTGATGGCGTCGATCGCCTCGACGACATTGTGCGGGGACAGCAGCGCGTCCTCGCGGGTGCCCGGACCGCCGCCGCGGACATCGATCGAGGCCACCGCCGGCCGCTCGAACAGGATGGCGGTGACGCCGGAGGCGATCACTGCGTCGTCGGCGTGGC
Source organism: Bradyrhizobium sp. Pha-3 (assembly GCF_042258615.1). Taxonomy (GTDB): domain Bacteria; phylum Pseudomonadota; class Alphaproteobacteria; order Rhizobiales; family Xanthobacteraceae; genus Bradyrhizobium. The sequence goes on from NZ_CP170152.1 coordinate 3,898,853, forward strand.
CGACGCTGACGCCGGCAATATCGGTGAGAAGGTTTTTCACGATGGGTCCGTCCGCCTGCTGTCCGATCGATCCGGTATAGCAGCCGCGGCGGATAAGCAAAACGCCCCGGCGGACCGGGGCGTTTCGTATCTCTGATCAGGTCAGATGCGAGAGGCTCAGGAGCCCTTCGGATTGATCTCGGTGTAGTTGCCCTTGGCGTCCCACTTGTAGACGACGTAGTCGATCGCCTTGATGTCGCCCTTGGCGTCGAAGCCCATCTTGCCGAGCACGGTGTCCCAGTCGCCGGCCTTGATGGTGTCCATCACCTTCTTGGCGTCGGTGGTGCCGGCCTTGGCGACGGCCTGTGTCCAGACCTGCATCGCGGCGTAGGTGTAGAGCGTGTAGCCTTCGGGATCGATGTTCTTGGCCTTGAACTTCTCGACGATCGCCTTCGCGGTCGGCTTGTTGCGCGGATCGGGGCCGAAAGTGAACAGCGTGCCTTCCGCGGCCGGGCCGGTGATCGAGGCGAACTCCTTGTCGTTCATGGCGTCGCCCGCCATCAGCACGGTCTGCAGGCCCTGGTCGCGCATCTGGCGCAGGATCAGGCCGGCTTCCTGATGGTAGCCGCCGACATAGACCAGATCGATATTGTCACGCTTCAGGCGCGAGACGATCGAGTTGAAGTCCTTGTCGCCCTTGTTGTAGGACTCGAACATCTTCTCCTGGAAGCCGGCCTTGTTCAGCGCCTTCTTGGTCTCGTCGGCGAGGCCTTTGCCGTAGGTGGTCTTGTCGTTCAGGATCGCAACGTTCTTGCCCTTGAAGTTCTTCATGATGTAGTCGGCGGCGACCAGGCCCTGCTGGTCATCGCGGCCGCAGACGCGCGCCACGTTCCAGAGCTTGCGCTCGGTGAACAGCGGGTTGGTCGAGGCCGGGGTGATCTGCAGCACGCTGGCGTCGGCATAGGCCTCGGAGGCCGGGATCGACGACGACGAGCAGAAATGGCCGGCCACGAACGGGATCTTCGAGGAGCCGATCTTTTCAGCGATCGAGCGCGCCTGCTTCGGATCGCAGGCATCGTCGTCGGCTTCCAGCGCGAGCTTCTTGCCGAGCACGCCGCCGGCGGCGTTGATATCGGCGACTGCCTGCTCGGCGCCGTTCTTCATCTGCCGGCCAAAAGCGGATTCGGAGCCCGTCATCGGGCCCGCGACTGCGATGGTGATGTCTTGCGCGAACGCGCTCGCCGATAATGCGAACGACGCGCCCAGTGCCAGGCCGATCAGCTTCAGTGATTTCATGAGACGTCCCTCGTGGTCGTTGCCTCTTGCGGAAGGGCCCGGCACGCCGGGCCCCAAAACCGCGGGCATTCTCGGCTGATTTCGCGGCGAAGTCACCGGCAATTTTCAGGCAATTCGACGCCACATCAGCCACACATTGCTGCAAGGGGCGGCGCTCAAGGGTGAGCTAGCCGCGTCGGCCGCCTTCCAGATAGGCGGCGCGGATTTCCGGGCGCTGCAGCAATTCGGCGCCGGTTCCGGCCAGCGTGATCAGGCCGTTGACCATGACATAGCCGCGATGGGCGAGCTTCAGCGCATGGTTGGCGTTCTGCTCCACGATCAGCACGGTGAGGCCGTCCTGCCGGTTCAGCGTGCGGATAGCATCGAAGATCTGGCGTGCGATCAGCGGCGCGAGGCCGAGCGAAGGCTCGTCCAGCATCAACAGGCGCGGCCGGCTCATCAGGGCGCGGCCGATCGCCAGCATCTGCTGCTCGCCGCCCGACAGCGTGCCGCCGCGTTGTGCGACGCGCTCCTTCAGCCGCGGAAACAGCGCGAACACACGCTCCAGCCCGGCCTCGCGTTCGGCGTCGCTGCATTCGGTGGCGTCGGCGCCCATCTGCAGGTTTTCGGCGACGCTCATGCGCGGAAAGATCCGCCGGCCCTCGGGCGATTGCGCGATCCGCAGCCGCGCGATCTCGTGGGTCGGCACGCCGGTGATGTCATGGCCGTCGAATTCGATGCGGCCGGCGCGGGCGCGCGGCCGGCCGAAGATCGTCATCATCAGCGTCGACTTGCCGGCGCCGTTGGCGCCGATCAGGGCGACGATCTCTCCTCGATTGATCTCGATGTCGACGCCCTTCAGCGCCTCGATCTTGCCATACGCCGCACGCACGCCGCGCACTGCGAGCAGGGGTGTGGTTGCCGCCGCCGCGCTCACGTGCCGCTCTCCATCACGGCGATCGCCTCTTCCTCGTCGGCGCCGAGATAGGCGGCGATCACCTTGGGGTCGTCGCGCACCGCTTGCGGCGTGCCTTCGGCGATCTTGACGCCGTAGTCCATGACCACGACGTGATCGGAGATCTCCATCACCACAGACATGTCATGCTCGATCAAGAGGATCGAGGTGCCCTGTTCGTTGCGGATAGACAGCAAGAGCTCGTTGAGCCCGCCGCTCTCGCGTGCGTTCAGCCCGGCCGCCGGCTCGTCGAGACAGAGCAGCGCAGGTTCTGTGCACATCGCGCGCGCGATCTCGAGCCTGCGCTGGTCGCCATAGGGCAGATTGCCCGCGGCGTCGTCGGCGCGGTCGAGCAGGCCGACGCGTTTGAGCCAGGTCCGCGCCAGCTCGATGGCGCGCGCTTCGGCCTCGCGCCAGGACGGCAGGCCGAGCAGGCCGAGCAGGGTCAGGCCCGAGGCGCGCATCAGCGCGTTATGCTGGGCGACCATCAGGTTTTCCAGCGCGGTCATGCCGGGAAACAGCCGGATGTTCTGGAAGGTGCGCGCCACCTTGGCCTGCTTGGAGATGCGGAAATCGTTCAGCCGCTCGAGCTGGATGGTGCGGCCGTCGTCATGGGCGAGGCGGATCGCGCCGCCGCTCGGCCGGTAGAAGCCGGTGATGCAGTTGAAGACGGTGGTCTTGCCGGCGCCGTTCGGCCCGATCAGCGCGGTTATCTTGCGCCGCTCGGCCGCGAAGGAGAGCTCGTTGACCGCGACGATGCCGCCGAAGCGCATCATCAGGCGATCGACGGTGAGGATGTGGTCGCCGCTCATCCGTGGCCCTCCTTGACGAGGTCGGAGGAGATCGCCTGGTTGCGTTCCAGGAACACGGTGGGCGCGCGATGGCCGATCAGTCCGCGCGGCCGCCAGATCATCAGCAGCACCATCGCGATGCCGAACACCAGCATGCGGTATTGATCGAGGCCGCGGAACAGCTCGAAGCCACCGATCATGGCGAGCGCGGCAAGCGCGACGCCAAGCTGCGAGCCCATGCCGCCGAGCACGACGATCGCCAGCACCAGCGCCGATTCCTGGAAGGTGAAGGATTCCGGGCTGATGAAGCCCTGCCGCGTGGCGAAGAACGCGCCGGCGAAGCCGCCGAACATCGCACCGGTCGCGAACGCCGTCAGCTTGGTGGTCGTGGTATTGATGCCGAGCGCACGGCAGGCGACCTCGTCCTCGCGCAGCGCCTCCCAGGCGCGGCCGATCGGCAGCCGCCGCAGCCGGATCGTCACCCAGTTGGTGAGCAGCGCCATCGCCAGGATCAGATAGAACAGGAACACGAGGCGGTGGGTCGGCGAGAACTCGATGCCGAGCTTGGCGGCGAGCCCGTCGTCGCCCGGTGTCAGCGGAATGCCGAACATGGTCGGGCGGGGAATTCCCGAGACGCCGTTGGGGCCGCCGGTCAGGCTCTGCCAGTTGATGATGACGAGGCGGATGATCTCGCCGAAGGCGAGCGTCACGATCGCCAGATAATCGCCGCGCAGCCGCAGCACCGGGAAGCCGAGCAGCACGCCCCAGAACGCCGCCAGGATGCCGGCGAGCGGCAGGCAGACCCAGAACGACAATCCAAAATTGGTCGCGAGCAGCGCGTAGGAATAGGCGCCGACCGCATAGAACGCGACATAGCCGAGGTCGAGCAGGCCGGCGAGGCCGACCACGACGTTCAAGCCCCACCCAAGCATCACATAGGTCAGGACCAGGATCGACAGGTCGAGAATGTAGCGCTGGTTGTAGAAGATGACGGGCACGAGGAACGCGAACACCAGGAGCGCGGGCGCCAGCCATCGTCCGGCGAACGAGATCGCTGATTGCACCGGCTTCGGCACAATGCTGTCCTTGTCGACCGGTCCCCACCATTGCCGCAGCAGCTCGACAATGATGCTGCCGCCGAACACCGTGCCAACGAGGGCGGCGAGGTCGCCGAACCGCGTCCAGTAGATCAGGCCGCCTTGCGGTCCGGCTTCGGTGCGCACGCCGATCATCAGCGAGAACAGCACCAGCGCGACCAATGCGCTGATCAGGGCTTTCTTGAGAATGAAGGCGCTGCCCGAGGGCTGCGCGGCGGGCGATGGGCGGGCTGAGGTCGCGCTCACGAAGTGCCTGTCAGACTTTTTCGACTTCGGGACGGCCAAGCAGGCCGGTCGGCATGAAGATCAGCACCACGATCAGGATCGAGAACGCGGCGACGTCCTTGTATTCCACCGAGAAATAGGCCGACCAGAACGTCTCGATCAGGCCGATCGCAAGCCCGCCGAGCATCGCGCCCGGCAGCGAGCCGATGCCGCCGAGCACGGCGGCGGTGAACGCCTTGATGCCGGCGACGAAGCCCATGAAGAAATCGACCAGGCCGTAATACAGCAGATACATCATGCCGGCGACGGCGGCGAGCGCGGCGCCGATCACGAAGGTCATCGAGATGGTCCGGTCGACGTCGACGCCGAGCAGTGCGGCCATGGTCTGGTCCTGCTCGCAGGCGCGCATGTCGCGCCCGAGCCGGGTGCGCGACACCAGCCAGGTGAACAGCGCCAGCACCACGATGGTGGCGAGCACGACCATGATCTGGACGTTGGAGAGCTGCACGGCGAAGCCTTGCGCGCCCTCATGCAACGTGTAGCCGCCGGTGATGATCGGCGGCACCGGCTTGACGCGCGCGCCCTGCGACACCTGCGAGAAGTTGGTCAGCACGAACGACATGCCGATCGCCGACAGCATCGGCGCGAGGCGGAACGAATGCCGCAACGGCCGGTAGGCGATGCGCTCGATGGTCCAGCCATAGAGCGCGGTGATCGCCATCGAGACCAGCAGCACGATCAGAAGGATCAGGGGGATCGCGGTGAGGCCGAACGACACCAGCACCAAAAACGAGATCAGCGCGATGAAGCCGCCGATCATGAAGATGTCGCCATGGGCGAAGTTGATCATGCCGACGATGCCGTAGACCATCGTGTAGCCGATGGCGATCAGGCCATAGATCGAACCGAGGACGAGGCCGTTGATCAGTTGCTGGGCGAAATAATCCATGCGCTGCCGTAACTCGAGGGGTGACGCGCCGAGGGCCCCCGGCAGCCTGATCCGTCGCGTCGTGGTATTTTCTAACAGTGGAACCCCGGCGGCGGCAACAGCGCGGCAGCAGCAGAAAGGGCTTGTACATAACTACTTCGGCGGGTGCGGTTCCGATGTCACAGGGTCGACACCTCGTCGCCTTGCAATGATCGCGCCGGAACCCGTGTTCCCCGAGCAACCGCGGCGGCCAGAGAAGCCCGGCGAGCAGCAGGATCCCGGCCGGCAGGGCCACAAGCCCAATCCGCAGCACTCATTCGGGGCAGTTGAGCAGATGCAACAAGAGGGTCTCGCGAACGGCGTAGCCCTCTCTAGCTCATTTGTTTCTGCTTTCTGTTCAGGCCAACTGATCGGCGAAGCGGCCGCGGAAGGCGTATGAACCGAAATGCGTGAGCTCGCTTCGAAGGTCGAGCCAGATCTCTCCGCCGAGGTCGAGCCAGCGCCGGCAGAAGGCGTAGTCTTCGGACAGATACTCGCCGGTCGTCTTGTCGATCATGCATTCGAACAGCGAGACGCGGTCGAGGTCGGCGCGAACCAGGTCGCCGGTGTTCAAGTCGTTGCTCTTGTGGTTCGCCCGATATTTGAGTTCGGGATGGGCATCGCACAGCCTGACGAGGGCGGATCGCTTCATCATCAGGAAGCCGGTGCCGGCATATCGGACCTTGGCGAAGCCATCGCCGCGAGCCGTGACCTGGTCGCCCTCCCATGTGACGACATAATCCAGCGAGGATGACGCGAGGTTTTGCCGCTTGGCCTCCGCAGCCCGCTGCACCTTTGCCCAATCGATGTGCTTGAGCGGGTAGGCCGCGGCCGAAACATCGGCGCCGCAATCCAGCAGCCGGAAGACGGCCTCGGGTTCGAACCCGATATCGGCATCGATGAACAGGAGATGGCTGGCGCCGGATACAAGGAACTGGTGGGCCAGTTCGTTCCGGGCGCGGACGATCAGCGATTCGTTTCCGATCAGGTGGAACTGGATGTCGATGCCCCGGGCAGTGGCCACAGCCTGAAGCTTCAGGGCGGACAGCACGTAGGCCATCTTCAGGTCGCCCCCGAAACAGGGCGTCGCGACGAAAACGCGGGTTCTTTCGGTCATTTTACCCCCTTCATCTCGGCCGGCGCAGGTGCCGGCCGGGCCCGATCGCATCGATCCGGAACCATCGCACCGCGCTTAACCTTAACAAAGGGTTTAAATTGCCGCCGGCAATCGATCGGCGTTACCTCGCAGGCTGAACCGTCGCCGATCCAAAAGGCGCCGGAGAGAAACGGGAAGCGGCAATGTCGAGCAACTGGCGGATCAGCTCCTTCAACGGCGCGCTGCTTGCGGCCTATTTCATTCCGGTCTGGACCATCATCGCCTTCAGCATCATGGTGTCGCCGATCCACGGCCTCTATGAGCGGCCGAGCGTGTCGATCGCGTTCTATGCCAGCGACTATCTGCACCTCGGCAAGATGACGACGGTGCGGCTGGCATGGCTGCTGGCGCTGGCGCGGATCACCGTGGTGGCGTTCTTCGGGGTCTTCCTCGCGATGGCCGCGTTCTCGCCGTTGCGCAAGACCAGCAGCGGCGCCGACGAGGCGCTGGCGGTGGCGCTCTGCCTCGGCAGCGTGCTGAGCTTCGCCAGCATGATGATGGCCTCGAAGGTCGGCGAGATCGAAGCGTTGCGCATGCATGCGGCCGAGCTTCTGATGCTGCTCGGCACCGCGATCGTGATGCTGTTCGAGACCTCGCCGAAGCGAACCGCCGAGTCGTCCGCTGCCAAGTCGTCCACTGCCAAGGCACCTGCCGCCGAGACGGGCGCACCGGCGGGCGGGCTATCCCTTCAGCAGCCCTAGTTCGGCGATGATCGCGCCGGCTTCCTTGACGGCGTGATTGGCCGCGGGCACGCCGCAATAGATCGCCTGCTGCAGCAGGATCTCCTTGATGTCCTCGGGCGTGAAGCCGCCTTCGCTGAGCGCTGCGCGCACATGCAGGCGGAATTCGTCCCACTGGCCGAGTGCGACCATGGTGCCGATCACCAGCACGCGGCGCGTGCGGTGATCGAAATGCGGCCGGGTCCAGATATCGCCCCAGGCATAGCGCGTGATCAGGTCCTGGAAGTCGGTGTTGAACGCGTTGCGGTTCTTGATCGACTTGTCGACCCATTCATCGCCAAGCACCTTGCGGCGCTGTGTCATGCCGTCGTCACGGCGCTGATTGTCGTCCATGGATGTCTCCTCATGAAATCGTAGCCCGGATGGAGCGAAGCGCAATCCGGGGCTTCAGCCTCCGCCACAAAGACCCGTCCCGGATTTCGCTTCGCTGCATCCGGGCTACGCAGCTCTTGCGGTACTCCGCTCGCAATGAGGGCTATTACCGTTGCGTCAGGAAGCCGACCACGGCTTCGGTGAAGGCGTGCGATTGCTCGACATTGGAGATGTGCGCGGCATCGAGCAGCGTCATGCTGGCACCGGGAATGAGGCTCCGGATCATCTCGCCCGCCGACACCGGCGTTGCCATGTCCTGCTTTCCCGCGATCACCAGGGTCGGGCTCTTGATCCTGGGTAGCAGCGCGCGCTGGTCGAGCGTCGACAGCGCCTCGCAGCAGGCGAGATAGCCCTCGACGGGAGAGGCCAGCAGCATCGCCTTCATCCGTGCCGTGGTCTCCGGCTCGCGTTCGCGGAAGTCGGCGGTCAGCCAGCCCGCGATCACGGTGTCGGCGACGGCGGCAATGCCGCCTTCCTTCACGGCCTTGATGCGGTTCAGCCAGTTGGTCGGATCGGGATAGTAGCAGGCGGTGTTGGCGAGGATGATCTTGCCGAATCTCTCGGGGGCATTGGCGCCGAGCCATTGCCCGACCATGCCGCCCATCGACAGGCCGCACCAATGCACCTTCTCGATGTTGAGGTCGTCGAGGATCGCGAGCACGTCGCGGCCGAACCGCTCCATCGAGTAGGGGCCGGCGGGCACGCCGGATTTGCCGTGGCCGCGACGATCGTAGCGGATGACGCGGAACATCTGCGTCAGCGCCCGCATCTGCGGCTCCCACATCTGCAAGGTGCAGCCCAGCGAGTTCGACAGCATCAAGGTCGGCCCGCCGTCACGGCCATCCACCTGGACGTTGAGCAGGCATCCGTCGGCGTTGATCATCGGCATCTTGCACTCCTTGTCATAAAGCAGGCTTCGGTTGCTCCGGTTAGCGCTGCGCGGCCAAAAGGTCGACCAGTTCGCGCCAACGCCAGTCCATCTCCTGCCTCATCTGCTTGTCATAGTCAGGGTCCCTAGAGCGTATGTCGATGTCGTCGGCGAAGTGGCGCAACCTCATCCACGACGTGTTGGCGGCCTTTTCGACAATTCGGTCTTTTAGATCGAACGTGATGGTTCGAACGTATTGAACATCAATGTTCTCACCTGACGCGGCTCGCTTCAGTGTTTCAATGAGCATATCGATGCCTTCGGTCATAAGCCACTTTTGCGCGTTGATTACGATGTAAGGTTTGGCATCTGCCTTCGCATCGACCGATTTTCAGGACGCGTCGAGCGAGGCGAGCAGGCGGTCGATCAGCGCCTGCGAGGCGCCCTGATAGGCCATCGGCTCGAACAGTCCCGCGATACGCTTTGTGTCGAGATGCGCGGTGACCTTGGCATCCGCCGACAGCACGTCGCGCAGATGCTTGTTCTCCGCGACCGCTTTCTTGCTGGCGGCCTCGATCAGATGATGGGCGTCGCTCTTGCCGATCTTTTCGGCTAGCGCAAAGGTGACGGCTTCCGCCATGATCAACCCGTGAGTTGCATCGAGATTGGCACGCATCCGCGCCGCATCGATCTCGAGGCCTTCGGCGAGATCGACGATGGCGGCAAGTGCGCCCGAAGTCACCAGCATCAGGCCGGGCAGTGTCGGCCATTCCGCATGCCACGGGCCGGCGCTGCGCTCATGGTCCTGCACCTGCGCGGCGAAGATCGTCGCGGCGAGGTTCGGCGCAATGGTCGCGGCGCCGAGTGCGCTGGCGGCTGCGACCGGATTGCGCTTGTGCGGCATGGTTGAGGAGCCGCCGCGGCCGGCGCCGGCGGGCTCGAAGGCTTCACCGACATCGGTCTGCATCATCAGCGAGACGTCGCGCGCGATCTTGCCGCAGCTGCCGGCGAGGATCGCAAGCACCGACGCGGCCTCCGCGATGCGGTCGCGCTGGGTGTGCCAGGGCGCATCGGGCAGGGGCAGGTCGAGCTCTGTCGCAAGGCGAACTGCGACCGCCAGGCCCTTGTCGCCGAGCGCGGCGAGCGTGCCTGCGGCGCCGCCGAATTGCACGGCCAGCGTCTCACGGCGCAGGCGCAGCAAGCGCCTGCGGGAGCGATGCAGGGCCGCGGCATATTCGGCAAGCTTGAGGCCGAACGGCATCGGCAGCGCATGCTGCAGCCAGGTCCGCGCCACCACTGCGGTGTCACGATGGGCACGGGCAAGCCTGGCAAAGCCCGCAACGGCGCGGTCGAGGTCGGCGAGCAGCGCATCGATGCCGGCGCGCAGCGACAGCATGGTCGCGGTGTCGATGACGTCCTGGCTGGTCGCACCCCAATGCACGTAGCGCGCCGCCTCGGCATCCGCCTTGGCGACATTGGCGGTGAGGTCCTTCACCAGCGGGATCGCCAGATTGCCGGATCGCGTCGCGGCATCGGCCAGCGCGGCGAGGTCGAATGATTCGGCCTTGCAGGCCGCGGCGATCGGGCCGGCGCTGGCTGCGGGAATCACGCCGCAGGCCACCTCGGCGCGGGCCAGCGCGGCCTCGAAATCCAGCATGTTTTGCAGGGTGGCGGCGTCGTCGCACACCCCGCGCATCGCGGCGCTCGACAGCATCGGCGCAAGCAGGGGGGAGAGGGCTGTGCTCATGGCGCGCGACCTAACCACTCCCGCGGCTCCCTGCCAATGCCCCGGAGCTGCCGCAATTTTCGACAGCGCCGATCGCGCGATTTTGTGAACGGCGGAGAAGTCTTGCTGCGGTTGCGAATATGCATCGCTCATCCTCCGAAGGTGCCCTTTCCTTTGCGCCCCGGCTGCTTTACTTGGGGGAAAAGGTTTCTTGCGATCGAGGAGGTCCCCCATGGCCATGACGATGACCGGCGAAGTCCAGCTTGCAGCGCCGCGCCAGGCTGTGTGGGACAAGCTCAACGATCCCGAGGTGCTGAAGGCCTGCATTCCCGGCTGCGAAGAGCTGGAGAAGACCGACGAGGGCGGCTTCCGCGCCACCGCCAAGATGAAGGTCGGCCCGGTCTCCGCCCGCTTCAAGGGCAAGGTCACCTTGAGCGACCTCGATCCGCCGAACGGCTACAAGATCTCGGGTGAAGGCGAGGGCGGGGTCGCCGGCTTCGCCAAGGGCGGCGCCACCGTCGGCCTTGCCGACAAGGATGGCGGCACGCTGCTGAGCTACAACGTAGAGGCGCAGATCGGCGGCAAGCTCGCCCAGCTCGGCCAGCGCCTGATCAACGGCGCCGCCAAGAAGCTGGCCGACGAATTCTTTGCAAATTTCGCCAAGGCGGTACAAGGTTAGCCCCGCAGGCGGGCCGGATCATTCAGGCCCCGCCGTGCCTTGCCGTTATGTCCTGGGTGGGTGGCTCGAAAGGTTGCCCATCGCGGGGCGCGCCCATATTATGCCGTCTGGAATGATTTTAAACCGCCTGCTTCGCCTATATGCGGTGGGGCAGATAAGAGAGTGCTGATGGCCAAGATTTCAATGATCGTGAACGGCAACCCCGTTAACGCGAATGTCGACCCCCGTACCCTTCTGGTCCAGTTTCTGCGCGAAAACCTGCGGCTGACGGGTACCCATGTCGGCTGCGACACCTCGCAGTGCGGCGCCTGCGTCGTGCATCTGGACGGCAAGGCGGTGAAGTCGTGCACGACGCTTGCGGTGATGGCCGACGGTCATGAGGTCAAGACCATCGAGGGGCTGGCGGCCGATGGTGCGCCGCTGCATCCGATGCAGGAGGCCTTCCGCGAGCATCACGGCCTGCAATGCGGCTTCTGCACGCCGGGCATGATCATGACCGCCGTCGACTTGGTGCATCGCAAGGGCCACGACCTCTCCGACGAGGTGATCCGCGAGGAGCTGGAAGGCAATCTGTGCCGCTGCACCGGCTACCAGAACATCGTTGCTTCGATCGCCGCCGGCGCCAAGGCGATGGCCAAATCGGATCTCGCCTAATCAGCAATTCGTCGCGACAAGCGATCAGGACATTCCAATGTACGAATTCAAATATCATCGCCCCGGGACCGTGCGGCAGGCCGCCAACCTCCTGGTGAAGAACGAGGACGCCAAGCTGATCGCCGGCGGTCATACGCTGGTGCCGGTCATGAAGCAGCGGCTCGCGAGCCCGCCGCATCTGGTCGACCTCTCCCACATCGAAGGTCTCGACACGATCGAGATGAAGGGCCGCTCGCTGGTGATCGGCGCCACCGCCAAGCACGCCGAGGTCGCGAACTCGGCGATCGTCGGCGAGGCGATCCCGGCGCTCGCCGAGCTGGCCGGCCTGATCGGCGATCCCGCCGTGCGCCACCGCGGCACCATCGGCGGCTCGCTCGCCAACAACGACCCGACCGCCGACTATCCGGCCGCGGTGCTGGCGCTGGGTGCGACCATCGTCACCAACAAGCGCCGGCTCAAGGCCGAGGAGTATTTCCAGGGCCTGTTCTCGACTGCGCTGGAGGCCGACGAGATCATCACCAAGGTGATGTTCCCGCTGCCGAAGAAGGCGGCCTACATCAAGTTCCGCAACCAGGCCTCGCGTTATGCGTTGGTCGGTGTGTTCGTGGCCAAGCGTCCATCCGACGTGCGGGTCGCGGTCACCGGTGCGGGCTCCGACGGCGTGTTCCGCGTGGCCGCGTTCGAGGAGGCGCTGAAGAAGCGCTTCTCGCACAAGGTGCTCGACGGCATCGCGGTTCCCTCCGACGGGCTGAACAGCGACCTGCACGGCAGTGCGGAATACCGCGCGCATCTGATCGGCGTTCTGACGCGCCGGGCGGTGGAAGCCGCCAACGCCAAGGACTAGATCCAAGGGACCAGACAAGGGACTAGATCCGAACTGGATCCCAAGGACTAGATCTAACGCGTGATTTTGCTAACCCCTGTTCGAAGACTGGCTGTTCCATGAGTGCATCGGCGTTACCCACTTCCGTCGATGCGCTCGAGGATCTCCTGACGTCGCGCGGCTATCTCGCCGAACGCTCGCTTGCGACCGTGACCTATCTTGCGCTGCGCATGGGGCGGCCGCTGTTCCTCGAAGGCGAGGCCGGCGTCGGCAAGACCGAGATCGCAAAGGTCCTGTCGGCGGCGCTCGGCCGCAAGCTGATCCGCCTGCAATGCTATGAAGGCCTCGATGTCGCCTCCGCCGTCTATGAGTGGAGCAGCGCGGCGCAGATGATCGCGATCCGGCTCGCGGAAGCATCCGGCGATACCGATCGCGACCAGCTCGCGAGTGACATCTTCGCCGAGCGCTTCCTGATCAAGCGGCCGCTGTTGCAGGCGCTCGAACCCGATGTCGCTGGCCCCCCGGTGCTGCTGATCGACGAGCTCGACCGCGCCGACGAGGCGTTCGAGGCGTATCTGTTGGAAATCCTCAGCGACTTCCAGGTCACGATCCCCGAGCTCGGCACCGTGAAGGCGCCGGCGCCGCCGATCGTGATCATCACCTCGAACCGCACCCGCGAGATCCACGACGCGCTGAAGCGCCGCTGCCTCTATCACTGGGTAGATTATCCCACAGCCGACCGCGAGCTTGCGATCGTCAAGTCGCGGGTGCCGAACATTTCCGCGAAGCTGTCGCAGCAGGTGGTCCGCTTCGTGCAGGCGCTGCGCAACCAGGATTTCTACAAGTCGCCGGGCGTCGCCGAGACCATCGACTGGGCCACCGCGCTGTCCGAGCTCGACGCGCGCTCGCTGACGCCGCAGGTGGTCGGCGACACGCTGGGTGCGCTGCTGAAATACCAGGATGACATCGCGCGGATGCAGGGCGATGCGCTGCAGAAGACATTGAAGGAAGCGACGAGCGAGACGTAAGTCGCGCGTGTCACAACAACGTTCGTCATTCCCCGATGCGCAATTGCGCATCTGAGGATACGCCGTCAGGCGCAGGCCCGGAATCCATAACCACCATCGTGAGTATGGATTCCGGGCTCTCGCTTCGCTAGCCCCGGAATGACGGGAGTGGATAGTTCGATGCCGATCAACCACCTCGCGCCTCCGACCGGCCACATGGCCGACAACGTGATCGGCTTCGCCCGCGCGCTGCGGGCGGCCGGGCTTCCCGTCGGGCCGGGCTCGGTGATCGATGCGCTCGACGCGCTGCAGCTGATCGAGGTCGGCTATCGCTTAGACTTCTACGCCACGCTGGAAGCGATCTTCGTCAAGCGCCACGAGCATGCGCTGATCTTCCGCCAGGCCTTCGAGCTGTTCTTCCGCGCCGCCGAGGAGTGGAAGAGCATGCTGGATTCCGTCCCGCTGCCCGACCACGCCAAGAAGAAGCCGCCGCCGGCCTCGCGCCGCGTCCAGGAGGCGATGGCGCAGCCGGCGAAGAGCGAGGAGCGGCCGCAGGCCCAGGAGCAGGAGCTGAAGCTCTCGGTCTCCGACAAGGAGGTGCTGCAGAAGAAGGATTTCGCGCAGATGACCGCGGCGGAGATCGCCGAGGTGACGCGCGAGATCGCCAAGATGCGGCTGCCGCAGGCCGAGCTCGTCACCCGCCGCTACCAGCCGGATGCGCGCGGCTTGCGGCTCGACATGCGCCGCACCGTGCGCAACTCGCTGCGCACCGGCGGCGAGATCATCGATATCAGGAAGCTCGGCCGGATCGAGAAGCCGGCGCCGATCGTGGCGCTGCTCGATATCTCCGGTTCGATGAGCGAGTACACCCGCCTGTTCCTGCACTTCCTGCACGCCATCACCGACTACCGCAAGCGGGTCTCGGTATTCCTGTTCGGCACCCGCCTGACCAACGTGACGCGCGCGTTACGGGCGCGTGACCCCGACGAGGCGCTGGCGAGCTGCACGTCCTCGGTCGAGGACTGGGCCGGCGGGACGCGGATCGCGACCTCGCTGCACACCTTCAACCAGCTCTGGGCCCGCCGGGTGCTGGGGCAGGGCGCCATCGTCCTCCTTATATCCGATGGACTAGAACGGGAGGCCGATGCCAAACTGGCCTTCGAGATGGACCGATTGCACCGTTCCTGCCGCCGCCTGATCTGGCTCAACCCGCTGCTGCGTTATTCGGGCTTCGAGGCCAAGGCCCAGGGCATCAAAATGATGCTGCCCCACGTTGACGAATTTCGCCCGGTGCATAACTTGACGTCCATCAAGGGCTTGATCGGGGCGCTGTCATCCCCGCCGCCGGCGCACCACCGCAGCCTGATCCGCTCTGTAGCCTAAGAAGCCTGACCCGATAGCAGGAGGCCACCATGCTGAACCGCGACGAAGACATCCTGCAAGCCGCCGAGACCTGGCAGAAGCAGGGCCATGGCGTGGCGCTCGCCACCGTGGTCGAGACCTGGGGCTCGGCGCCGCGCCCGGCCGGCTCGAGCCTCGTCATCAATGACGACGGCACGTTCTTAGGCAGCGTTTCCGGCGGCTGCGTCGAGGGCGCCGTCGTCACCGAGGCGCTCGACGTGATCGCGAGCGGCCAGCCAAAAATGCTCGAATTCGGCGTCGCCGACGAGACGGCCTGGAATGTCGGCCTGTCCTGCGGCGGCACCATCCGCGTGTTCGTCGAGAAGGTCGGTTAGCCGTGAAACTCGAGATTTTGAAAGAGCTGAACGCCGAACGCGCCGCGCGCCGGCCGGTCATCATCGTCACCGACACCGCCAACGGCGAGCAGCGCCTGGTCAAGGCTGCGGACATCGCCGCCGATCCGCTGTGCGCCGAACTTTCAAAGCAGCTCAGGATGGGCAAGAGCGGCAATGTCGAGGTCGCGGACAGGAAGCTGTTCCTCAACGTCTACGCGCCGACGGCAAAGCTCGTGATCATCGGCGCGGTCCATATCAGCCAGGCCTTGGCGCCGCTGGCACGCTCGCTCGACTATGACGTGACGGTGGTCGATCCGCGCACGGCGTTTGCAAGCCCGGAGCGCTTCCCCGACGTGCCGCTGGCCGCCGAATGGCCCGACGTCGCGCTGCCGCCGCTCAACGTCGATCACTACACCGCGTTCGTCGCGGTGACGCATGATCCGAAGATCGACGATCCGGCGCTGCTGCACGCCTTCGACCGCGACTGCTTCTACATCGGCGCGCTCGGCTCACGGAAGACGCACGCCAAGCGCGCCGAGCGGCTGCGCGCGCAGGGCGCCAAGGACAGCGACATCGCGCGGATCCACGCGCCGATCGGGCTCGACATCGGCGCGGTGTCGCCGGCCGAGATCGCGGTCGCGATCATGGCCGAGATCACCGCGCAGCTGCGCTTGCCCCCCAAAGAAAAAGAAGAAGCGGCATGAAGTTCGGTCCCGCCAGTCCGGCCGACGCGATTGGCGGCGTCACCGTGCATACGCTCCGCCAGGGTACGCTGGTGCTCAAGAAGGGCACCACGATCGGCCCTGACGAGGTCGAGGCGCTGACCAAAGCCGGCGTCAAGGACGTCGTCGTGGTGCGGCTGGAGGAGGGCGACGTCTCCGAGGACGTCGCGGCCGCCAGCATCGCGCAGGCGGTAGCGGGCGAGGGCGTCAATGTCGAGCGCGCCTTCACCGGCCGCGCCAATCTGTTCGCGGCGCGCCCCGGCGTGCTGGTGGTCGACCGTGCCGCGGTCGACCGCATCAATGGCGTCGACGAGGCGATCACCTTCGCAACGCTGGCGGCGTTCAAGCCGGTGGTCGAAGGCGAGATGATCGCGACCGTCAAGCTGATCCCGTTCGGCGTCGAGGGCCGCTTACGCGATGCCGCCGTGGCCGTCGCCGGCAAGGACACGCTGCGCATCGCGCCTTACGTGATCCGGAAGGTCGGCGTGGTCTCGACGCTGCTGCCGGGCCTCGCGCCGAAAGTGATCGACAAGACGCTGCGCGTCACCGCCGAGCGGCTCGCGCCGGCCGGCGCCACCATCATCGCCGAGCGCCGGGTGCCGCATGACGAGACCGTGCTCGCGGCCTCGATCAAGGAATTGCTTGGCCTCGGGGCCGAGCTCGTCATCGTGTTCGGCGCATCGGCGATCGCCGACCGCCGCGATGTGATCCCGGCCGCCATCAGCGAGATCGGCGGCGCGATCGAGCATTTCGGCATGCCGGTCGATCCCGGCAATCTGCTGCTGATCGGCAGCGCCGGCGGCGTGCCGGTGCTGGGCGCGCCGGGCTGCGCGCGCTCGCCGGTCGAGAACGGCTTTGACTGGGTGCTGATGCGGCTGCTCGCCGGCATCAAGGTGACGCGGTCGGATCTCACCGGCATGGGCGTCGGCGGTCTTCTCATGGAGATCGTGACGCGGCCGCAGCCGCGTACCGTCCCCGACACCGAAGGCAACCGCAATGTCGCGGCGATCGTGCTCGCCGCCGGCCGTTCGACCCGGATGGGCGGCCCGAACAAGCTGCTCGCCGAGCTCGACGGCAAGAAGCTCGCGCGCATCGTCGCCGAGCAGGCGCTGGCCTCGAAAGCCTCGGAGGTGATCGTCGTCACCGGACACCAGGCCGACCTGGTCGAGCAGGCGCTGGCCGATCTCAAGGTCAAGTTCGTCCGCAACCCGGATTTCGCCGGCGGCCTCGCCAGCTCGGTGAAGGCCGGCATCTCTGCCGTCTCCGACAGCACCGACGGCGCGGTGGTCTGCCTCGGCGACATGCCGCTGATCGATGCGAAGCTGATCGATCGCCTGATCGAAAACTTTGCCCCTGACCGCGGCCATCTGATCGCAGTCCCAGTCTGTGAGGGCCGGCGCGGCAATCCGGTCTTGTGGTCGCGGCGTTTCTTCAAGGAATTGATGACGCTCGACGGCGACATCGGCGCGCGTCATCTGATCGCCAAGCATGCCGAGGTGGTCGCCGAGGTCCCGGTCGAAGGCAACAGCGCCTTCCTCGACATCGACACGCCGCAGGCGCTGGAAGCGGCAAGGCGCGGCTAGGTCCATCCGTCGTCGTCCCTGCCTAGTGCGCAATTGCGCACTAGGCAGGGACGACGAGCAGATAGAGTTCGCCGTCAACCCGTCATTCACCATCTGGAAACGACCCCTGCGTACAGTCCGCGCCGGACTTTGGGGATTTCCGCTTGATCATTTCGACTGCCGCCGCGCAGCGCCGCGCGCTGACGATTCTCGTCCTGACATTGCTGCTCGGTGCCACGCGTTTCTCCGTGGAAACCTTCATCCCCAAGGCTCACGCCGCCGGCGCTTTCGCGGTCGGCAAGTGCGGGGCGTATGGCCAGGCCTACGACTATCCGGCGGAGGGCGCGGCGCGCGCCGCGGCGCTGAAGCAGTGCAAGGGCGATTGCACCACCGTTACCATGAAGCGCGCCTGTGCCGCGCTCGCGATCGACATGAAAAATCCCTGCGGCGCCCATGGCTATGCGGTGGCGCCGAAGATCTCCAGCTCGCTCAATGCCGCGACCAAGAAATGCTACGACTATGGCGGCAAGGAATGCGTGATCCGCGCCTGGGCCTGCGACGCCAAGGGGTAGGCGGTGCGCTCAGACGGCGCCGTAGAAGTGTCGATATTGCCAGGCGGCGTCGCTCTGCAATTGGTCCTCAGACCACGATTGATCCTTGAACCGCGTGACCGACATCGGCGATAGATCGACCGGCGGCTTGCCGTCCACGATCCAGGCTGCAAGCGCCTCGCCGACAGTCGGCGAGATCGACAGACCGGCGACGTTACACCCGCTTGCAAAATAGAAACCGGTCGTGTCGGTGGCCGGGCCAAGAATATGATGGCCGTCGGCGGTCATCGTCGGAATGCCGCCGCGAAATTCCCGCACCTTGGCGGTTTGCAGGAACGGCAGCTGATCCTTCACCTCACTGGCGGCTGCATGAAGCACGTCGATGTCGAGCGGCATGTCCTTGACGTCGAAGCCGGCCCCCAGCGACTGCATGTCGAAGAAGCGCGGCGATTCCTCGTAGACACCCCACAGGAAGCCGTCTTGGCACGGGCGCATATACACCGCGGCATCCATGATGCGGATCATCGGCAAGTCGGCACGCGCGCCATCCAAGGGCTCGGTGACGATCAACTGCTGCCGGGTCGGCACGAGCGGCACGCGAATCCCGCTTGCCTCGGCGACCTGCCGCGTCCACGCACCGGCCGCATCGACAACCACTGGACTTTCGATGACGCCGTTTGCCGTGGTCACGCCGATCACGTTGCCGCCGATGATATTGACGGCGCGTACGTCGGTCTTCGGTAGCAAGGTTGCACCGTGGGCCGCCGCGGCCCTGGCGAAGCCGACGGCCACTTGCGCCGGGTCGAAATAGCGGTCGTCGCCGATCCGCATCGCGGCGACGACACCGGCCGGCTGCAAGAACGGATTAAGTTGGCTCGCCTGCTCCGGAGTGATCAGTTCGACATCGAGGCCCATGCGGTGCCCGCGCTCAAAGTCATCCCTGATCACCTCGGCGTCCTGTGGCCGACGCGCGATCTTCAGGCTGCCCGAATGCACCCAGTCGAGCGGCTGGCCGGTTTCTTCCGTGAATGCCTCGATCTTGCGGCACGCGTCCTTGATGAGGCCAATCATCAGGTCGCTCTTGCGTGCGCAACTCACCATGCCTGCTGCTCGCGGCGAGGTTTGCGATCCGATCTCATGCTTGTCGACAAGGGCGACGCTGAGATCGCCGCGCTTGCTCAAGTAATACGCTGTGGCCGCGCCCAATCCGCC
Source organism: Bradyrhizobium sp. Pha-3 (assembly GCF_042258615.1). Lineage (GTDB taxonomy): Bacteria > Pseudomonadota > Alphaproteobacteria > Rhizobiales > Xanthobacteraceae > Bradyrhizobium. The sequence continues at coordinate 3,917,950 of NZ_CP170152.1, forward strand.
CGAACCAATAACAACAACATCGGCCCTGCTGATCATGTGCAACGCCTTGAATTGTGCTGATGGTAATCGAATGCTCGAAGCCTACTACGCGGCCCAGGACCTGACTATGGCTTTCCGGCGCATTTGGAAGCAGACGTTCAAGCCTTTGTCGCGGGCGCGGAACGGCAGGTTCCGGCCGTCGGTGGAATCCGACTGGCGTTGCTCGCGGCTCTCCGGATAAGCTCCCGCCATGCAGTTCGATACCAAGATCGCGGTCGTGATCCGCACCGACCTGGAAGTCTGGCAGAAGCTCAACGTGGCGTCGTTCCTCGCCGGTGGCATCGCCGCTTCGTTTCCCGAATGCATCGGCGAGAATTACCAGGACGGCTCGGGGACGAAGTATCTGTCCCTGATCGGCCAGCCGATCCTGATCTACGGCGCCGACCCTGCGCAGTTGTCACGCGCGCTGGAGCGAGCGTTGGCGCGCGACGTGCGGCCGGCGCTCTACACCGAGGACATGTTCAAGACCACGCATGACGCCGCCAACCGCGAGGTGGTGAGGGCGGTGGCACGCACTGAACTCAATCTGGTCGGCCTTGCCTTTCGCGCCGAGCGGAAGGTGGTCGACAAGATCCTCGATGGGTTGAAGTTTCATACGTAGCCCCCAGCGCACGCTAGCGCCTCGGCGCGTGGGCGGAGCAGGGCGTCGGTGCACCGGAGCCATGGGTGCAATTGGCACCCGGCTTTCCCTGCGTCCCCACCCACACTGTCATCGCCCGGCCTGTGCGCAATTGCGCACAAGGACCGGGCGATCCAGTACGCCGCGGCCTCTCGGCTTAAGCACTGGCGTCTCTGGAAGACTGGATCACCCGCATGCGCGGGTGATGACACCGAACTATGACGGCGAGAGATGGGGTTCAGGCGCGGCCTGACGACCTGCCGGCGGATAGGAACGCTTAGCGTCACCAGACGTCCTATTCGATCACATTGACAATGACTGACCAGTCAGTCATATTGTACTCATGACAAAGCGCAGCGAAAAGACGACCCGCACCCAGCCCGCCAAACGCCGGCCCACGACGCGGGCCGCTGCGGCGAGGATCCCGAAGGTGGTCTCGGCAACACTGCCTGAGGCGAAGCCGGCTGCGAGCCGCGCCGGGAAATCCGCCGAGCGGCGTGCGGCGATCATCGAGGCGGCGATGGACGAGTTCATCGCACGCGGCTTTGCCGCGACGCGGCTCGACGACGTCGCCAAGCGGGCGGGCGTCGCCAAGGGCACGCTCTATCTCTACTTCAAGGACAAGGAGTCGATGTTCGAGGAGCTGATCCGCACCGCGCTGGTGCCGCTGATCGGCCGCCTGGCCGCGCTGCCCACCATCACCGGTCCGGTGCGCGACGCGGTGGAGGGGTTTGCCGAGACCTTCATGCGCGAGGTCGTGGCGACCCGGCGCGGCGACATCATCCGCCTGATCGTGTCCGAAGGGCCGCGCTTTCCGGCGATCGCCGATTTCTATTTCCGCGAGGTGGTGTCGAAGGGCCTGACCGGCATGAAGGCGCTGGTGCAACTCGCGATCACGCGCGGCGAGATCAAGCACCGCGAGCTCGGGGATTTCCCGCAGCTGGTCGTCGCGCCCGCGATCGTCGCGGTGATCTGGCAGAGCCTGTTTGCCCGCCACGCGCCGCTCGACGGGCTCGCGATGTTCAAGGTTCATCTCGATCTGATCTTCGGCGAACGGAGGAAGCCATGACCGCGTCGCGCATCATGAAGCTGATCGCGGCCATCGCGCTGGCGGCGGCGCTCGCCGGCTGCAAGGAGAAGCGGGACCCCGGCTTCCAGGGCTGGGTCGAGGCCGACATGATCTTCGTCAGCCCGGATGAATCCGGCCGCGTCATCAAGCTCAACGTGCGCGAGGGCGACGAGGTCAAGCCCGGCGATCAGCTCTATTCGGTGGACGACGATCTGCAGCGCGCCGATCTCAACCAGAACAACGCGACCCTGGCGAACGCGCAGCAGAGCTATGACCGCGCGGCCTCGCTGCGTGGCACCGGCGCCGGCACCCAGGCCAACCTGGATTCCGCCGTCTCGGCGCTGCGCGTCGCGGAAGCGCGCGTCGTCACTTCGCAGACCCGGCTCGACCGCCGCAAGGGCTTTGCGCCGATCGCGGGCTCGATCCAGCAGATCTATTTCCGCGAGGGCGAGATGGTGCAGGCGCAGCGGCCGGTGCTGTCGATCATGCCGCCCGGCAACATGAAGCTGCGCTTCTTCGTGCCGGAGACCGAGCTGCCGAAGCTTGCGCTCGGCGACGAGGTGAGGGTGACCTGCGACAATTGCGCTGCGGATCTCACCGCCAAGATCTACTTCATCGCCACCACGGCGGAGTACACCCCGCCCGTCATCTACAGCCTCGATGAGCGCAACAAACTGGTCTATCTGATCCAGGCGCGGCCGAGCCGGCCCGATGTGCTGCGCGTCGGCCAGCCGATCAGCATCTACCTCAATTCCAAGACCAACTCGAAGACGCCGGTGGCGGAGGGCAGATGAACGGCGGCCCCTCCAGCGCGCGGCCCGACGCATCTTCCATCGCGATCGATGTGAAGGGCCTGACCAAATCCTTTGGCGGGCGCGAGGTCGTCCACGACCTGTCGATGCAGGTCAAGCGGGGCTCGATCTATGGCTTCCTCGGCCCCAACGGCAGCGGCAAGACCACGACCATCCGCATCCTGTGCGGCCTGCTGACGCCCGACAGCGGCGAGGGCACCTGCCTCGGCTACGACATCCGGCGCGATGCCGACAAGATCAAGCGCAAGGTCGGCTACATGACGCAGCGCTTCAGCCTCTACCAGGATCTGTCGGTGCGCGAGAATCTGGAGTTCGTGGCGCGGCTCTATGGCATGCCGGATGCGCGCGGCGCCGCGGCCGACATGATCGCGCGGATCGGGTTGAAGGGCCGCGAGGAGCAGCTCGCCGCCAATCTCTCCGGCGGCTGGAAGCAGCGGCTGGCGCTCGGCGCCTGCACGCTGCCCAATCCGCAATTGCTGCTGCTGGACGAGCCGACCGCCGGCGTCGACCCCAAGGCGCGGCGCGATTTCTGGAACGAGATCCACGCGCTCGCGGCCGAAGGCCTCACCGTGCTGGTCTCGACCCATTACATGGACGAGGCCGAGCGCTGTCACGAGATCGCCTACATCGCCTACGGCCATCTCTTGGCCCACGGCACGGTTGACGAGGTGATCGCTGCCTCCGCGCTGTCGACCTGGACGGTGACGGGCGAGGATTTCAACGGCCTGATGGCCGAGCTCACCGGCAAGCCCGGCGTCGACATGGCGGCGCCGTTCGGCACCAGCCTGCATGTCTCCGGCCGTGACAAGACGGCGCTCGAGGCTGCCATCGCACCTTACCGCGACAATCCGCGATGGCACTGGCAGCCGAGCGAGCCGTCGCTCGAAGACGTCTTCATCGACCTGATGGGGCGCTCCAAAGATAATTTTCAAGGATAGGGTCCGATGAGCGCAACGGATACGATCCAGAAAGGTGAAGAGAGGGAGCCGGCGTTCGGCTTCTGGCGGCGCAGCTATGCGATGCTGGTCAAGGAGTTCATCCAGCTCCGCCGCGACCGGGTCTCGTTCGCCATGATCATCATGCTGCCGGTGATGCAGCTCACGCTGTTCGGCTACGCCATCAACACCACGCCGCGCAATCTGCCGACCGCGGTGCTGACCCAGGAGGACACCGATCTCGGGCGTTCGATCCTGAAGGCGATGGAGAACACCGCCTATTTCCATTTTGTCCGCGAGGTCCACACCGTCGAGGAATTCGACGAGCTCCTGCAATCCGGCAAGGTGCTGTTCGGGGTCGAGATCCCGCGCGGCTTCGAGCGCGCGGTGCGGCGCGGCGACCGGCCGGCGCTGCTGGTCGCGGCCGATGCCACCGACCCGGTGGCGTCAGGTTCGGCGCTCGGCGCGCTCGGGCCGCTGGTGCAGTCCGCACTGGCGCACGACCTGCACATCGGCGATCCCCCGGACATGCCGTTCGAGATCCGCGCCCATGCCCGCTACAATCCGGCGGCGGACTCGCGCCTCAACATCGTGCCCGGCCTGGTCGGGACCATCCTGACCATGACCATGCTGATCTTCACCGCGCTCTCTGTGACGCGCGAGATCGAGCGCGGCACCATGGAGAGCCTGCTCTCGATGCCGATCAAGCCGGTCGAGGTGATGTTCGGCAAGATCATCCCCTACGTGCTGGTCGGCTTCATCCAGGCCACGCTGATCATCGCCATCGGTATCGTGCTGTTCGGTGTGCCGGTGCTCGGCAGCCTGACGCTGCTGGCGCTGCTCACCACGCTGTTCATCACCACCAACCTGTCGATCGGCTACACGTTCTCGACCATCGTGCAGAACCAGCTGCAGGCGATGCAGCTCTCGATGATGTTCTTCCTGCCGAGCATCCTGCTGTCCGGCTTCATGTTCCCGTTCGCGGGCATGCCGGTCTGGGCGCAATATATCGGCGAGGGGCTGCCGCTGACCCATTTCGTCCGCATTGTCCGCGCCATCATGCTGAAGGGCGCGGCGATGGCGAACCTGCAATACGACACCATCGCGCTGGTCGCCCTGATGCTGTTCGCCATGACCATCGCCGTGACGCGCTTCCGCCGCACGCTCGATTGAGGCAGAATGGGAGTGATTGTTGATCGTCATTCCGGGGCGCCTCGAACAGGCGAGCCCGGAATCTCGAGATTCCGGGTTCGCTTCGCGCCCCGGAATGACCGGGACGGGGAAATGGCGGACTCTTCGGATATTGACAGCGCAGCGGCAGGCACGACGGTATCCGCCGATTTCCACCACGCCCTGATGCGCGAGGTGATGACCACCGAGCTGCTCCGCATCAAGGTGCTGATCGGCACCGCCATCGTGCTGGGGGCGATCAGCCTGCTGGTGTATCTGTTCGCGCCCGAGGCGGTCAGCCGGGTCTGGCACGGCAACCTCAGCGCCGTCTACATTTTCTATGTCACCGTTCCGCTGATCCTGTTCGAAATCTGGGTGCACGGTGCGATCAGCTGGTACATGCGCAAGGGCCGCGACCTGCCGGTGATCCGGCGCTACATCGGCGTGCTGGTCGAGACCTCGCTGCCGAGCGTCGTGCTGGCGCTGCATATCGACAGCATGGGCCGGCAGGAGGCGCTCGGCTTCGTGGCCCCTCTGGTCTATTTCGTCTTCATCATCCTCTCGACGCTGCGGCTCGATTTCTGGCTCTCGACCTTCACCGGCGTCGTCGCTGCGACCGAGCTGTTCTACATGGCGGTGTTCTACCATGCAGTCGATGGCGTCGCGGCCGATCAAGGCATCTATTATCACGCCGCGCGCAGCACGATCATCCTGATCTGCGGCGTGCTCGCCGGTGCGGTGGGCTTGCAGCTGCGGCGGCAGTTCGCGGCCAGCATCGCCGCCGCCACCGCGCGCGACCGCATCACCAATCTGTTCGGCCAGCACGTCTCGCCGCAGGTGGTCGAACGCCTGATGGCGGAGGGTGCCACCACCGCGAGCGACATCCGCCGTGTCGCCGTGATGTTCGTCGATTTCCGCAGCTTCACTGCCGGTGCGCGCTCGCGTTCGCCGCAGGAGGTGGTGGATCGGCTCGACGGCGCCTTTGCCGTGCTGGTCGATATCCTCGATCGCCATGGCGGCATCGTAAACAAGTTTCTCGGCGACGGCTTTCTCGCGCTGTTCGGCGCGCCGTTCGAGACCGGCGACGCCGCGCATCAGGCGGTCGCCGCCGCCCGCGAGATGCTGGCCGCCAACGAGCGCACCAATGCGTCGTCGAGCTGGCCGCTGCGCATCGGCATCGGCATCCATATCGGCGAGGTCGTGGCCGGCAGTATCGGCTCGCCGCGGCGCAAGGAATACACCGTGATCGGCGACACCGTGAATTTTGCTGCGCGGCTCGAGGCGCTCAACAAGGAGCTCGGCTCGCAGTTCCTGATTTCCTCCGCGGTGCGTGAGGCGCTCGGCGACGCGTGCCCGGACGCCGTCTCGCGCGGCGAGATCCCGGTGCGGGGTTACGAGCACCCGGTGCCGGTCTGGCAATTGGGGTAGGGCGCAGCATTCAGGTTTAAGGTACTAGGGTAGCGATTGACGCGGCATCATATACTCATATAAATGACTATATGAGTTCAGCCCTCGACGACCGCCTGCCGCGCTACCAGCGTCTCCGCGACGACCTCGCGGCGCGCATCAATCGCAACGAATGGCGTCCGGGGGACCTGATCCCCTCCGAGGCCGAGCTCGGCGCGCATTACGGCGTCGCGATCGGCACCGTGCGCAAGGCGATCGACCAGCTCGTCAGCGACGGCGTGCTCGAGCGCCAGCAGGGGCGCGGCACCTTCGTGCGCCGCGCGCGGTTCAACTCGTCGCTGTTCCGCTTCTTCCGCTTCCAGTCGGAGAGCGGCGAGCGTCGCGTGCCGCAAAGCCGTATCCTGCGGCGGAAGGCGATGCCGGCGACGTCGGCGGTCGCCTCGGCGCTGCGCATCGCCGTCGGCGAGCCGGTCATCAGCCTGTCGCGGCTGCGGCTGATCGACGACGTGCCGCTGCTCGCCGAGGAGATCTGGCTCGAGAGGTCGCGCTTCGAGGCGCTGCTCGCACTCGCGACCTCCGAATTCGGCGACTTGCTGTATCCGCTCTACGAGGATCGCTGCGGCCAGGTCGTGGTCTCCGCCGATGAAATCCTCACCGTCGAGATCGCGACCGAGATGCAGTCGCGCCTGCTGCGGCTCGAAGCCAACGCGCCGCTGATCGTGATCGAGCGCCTGGCCTTCGATCTGGAGCGGCGACCGATCGAATGGCGCCGCTCGCGCGGGCCGGCGGATCGCTTCCGCTACCACGCCGAGATCCGATAGCGCGGCATCAAGACAAAACAACAGACAAAATCACGGGGAGGAATGATGGCAAACTGGTACAGCGAATGCTCGCCGCTCGAGCGGCGCACCTTCTGGGCAAGCTTCGGCGGCTGGGGGTTAGATGCGCTCGACGTCCAGATGTTCAGCCTCGCGATTCTGGCGCTGATCACCGCCTTCGGGATCAGCAAGGCCGATGCCGGGCTGCTCGGCTCGGTCACGCTGTTCTTCGGCGCGTTCGGCGGCTGGCTCGGCGGCGCACTCGGCGACCGCTTCGGCCGGGTGCAGGCGTTGCAGATCACGGTGGCAACCTTTGCGCTCGCGACCTTCGCCTCGGCCTTCGCGATGAACTACAGCCAGCTCGTGGTCTTGAAGGCGATTCAGGGCATCGGCTTCGGCGCCGAGTGGGCCTGCGGTGCGGTGCTGATGGCCGAGATCATTCGCGCCGAGCATCGCGGCAAGGCGCTCGGCGCCGTGCAGAGCGCCTGGGCGGTCGGCTGGGGCGCCGCGGTGCTGCTCTCGGCGCTGGTCTTCACCTATGCGCCCGCCGATATCGCCTGGCGCATCCTGTTCGCGGTCGGCCTGATCCCGGCGCTGCTGATCCTCTACATCCGCCGCGGGCTGAAGGAGCCGCCGCGCGCTGCACCGCGCGAGGCCGAGCCGCCGTTCTTTGCCACGCTCGCCGGAATCTTTCACCGCGACGTGCTGCGGTCGACCTTGATAGGCGGCCTGTTCGGCATCGGCGCCCATGGCGGCTATGCGGCGCTGACGACATTCCTGCCGACCTATCTGCGCGAGGTGCGGCATCTCTCGGTGCTCGGCTCCAGCGCCTATCTCGCCGTGATCATCGTCGCCTTCTTCTGCGGCTGCGTGGTCTCGGGGATCATCAGCGACCGGATCGGGCGGCGCGCCAACGTGACCCTGTTCGCTGCCGCCTGCGTCGTGACGGTGCTGGTCTACATCTTCGCGCCGCTCTCCAATTCGCAGATGCTGGTGCTCGGCTTCCCATTGGGCTTCTTCTCGGCGGGCATTCCCGCCAGCATGGCAGCGCTGTTCAGCGAGCTCTATCCGGCCGGCGTGCGTGGGACCGGCGTCGGCTTCTGCTACAATTTCGGCCGCATCGTCTCCGCGGCGTTTCCCTTCCTGGTCGGCTACCTCAGCGATCACATCGGTCTTGGTGCTGCGATCGGGATCGACGCGGCGTTCGCTTATTCGCTGGTGCTGGTCGCGGTGCTGATGTTGCCGGAAACCCGCGGCAAGGTTTTCGAGCAGGCCGCCGCCACGCGCGCGTGATGATGAGGAATGATCATGACATCGTACGAACATGGGTTGACGCGGCGCCGGTTTGCCGTGGGAGTGGTTGCCGCGCTGTCGGCAAGTGCATTGGCGAGCAAGGTGAGGGCTGAGGTGCCGAAACTCGCGATCGATACCCACGCCCACGTCTTCCATCGCGGGCTGAAGCTCGCGCCGGGCCGGCGCTACGCGCCCGACTACGACGCGCCGCTCGCGCTCTATTTGCAGCAGCTCGACCAGAACGGCATCACCAACGGCGTGTTGGTGCAGCCGAGCTTTCTCGGCACCGACAATTCCTATCTGGTCGAATGCCTCAAGGCGACCAATGGCCGCCTGCGCGGCATCGCCGTGGTCGACGTTGCCGCTACCGCCGACGAACTGCGCGCGCTCGATCGCGCCGGGGTGGCGGGCATTCGTCTCAATCTGGTCGGCCAGAAGCTGCCTGATCTTTCGTCGCCGGAGTGGACGGCGCTGCTGGCGCAGATCAGGACGCTCGACTGGCAGGTCGAGATCCAGCGCAACGCCGGTGATCTCGCGACGCTCGCACCTCAGCTGCTCGACCAGGGCGTGAAAGTCGTGCTCGATCATTTCGCCTTGCCTGATCCGAAGCTCGGCATCGACGATCCCGGATTCCAGTCGGTCCTCAAGCTTGGCGCGACGCGAAATGTCTGGGTGAAGATTTCGGCGCCCTATCGCAACGGCGCGGCCGGTGAGGCGTTCGCGAAGCAGGCCTATCCGCTGCTGCGCCAGGCTTTCGGCGTCGACCGGCTGCTGTGGGGCAGCGACTGGCCGCACACCCAATTCGAGGCGACGCAGAGCTACGCGAAGAACCGAAAGTTTCTCGACGAGCTCGTCACCGACGCCGACGAGCGCGCCCGCGTGCTCGCGTCACCACGCGAGCTGTTTCGGTTCTAGAGCGGGATGAGTCTTGGTTGAACCGGCTTGCCGCGGCTTCGGTTCACCTCTCCCCATCGGGGAGAGGTCGGATTGCAAAGCAATCCGGGTGAGGGCTCTTGCTCTCTCGATAGACCGTAACCCCTCACCCGATTTGCTGCGCAAATCGACCTCTCCCAAAGGGAGAGGTGGACTTTCGACGCCGTTCCAGCTCAACCTAATCTCATATGCTCTAGCTCGCGCGCGATTGCACCGAGTGCTCTGAAGGGCGTCATCGCTGCTGTGCTACGATGACGCCATCGGAATGACCGGCACAAGGACACGCAAGATGCAGCGCCGCTATATCACCGTCGACGTTTTCACGGACCGCGCCTTCGGCGGCAACCCGCTCGCCGTGGTGCTCGACGCCGAAGGTCTCTCGACCGAACAGATGCAGGCGATCGCGACCGAGTTCAATTATTCCGAGACGACCTTCGTGCTGCCGCCGCAGGATAGGGCCAACGACGCCCAGGTTCGCATCTTCACGCCGGTCAGAGAACTGCCGTTTGCCGGGCATCCCAATGTCGGCACCGCCTTCGTGCTGGCACAGCTTGCGAAGGAGCCGAAGCCACGTCTGATCTTCGAGGAAAAGGCGGGGTTGGTTCCGGTCGATGTCGCGCGAGAGGGCGGCAGGGTCGTTGCCACTGAACTGACCGCGCCGCAGCCGCTATCGCGCCTGTCGCAGTTCTCCGCTGCCGAGGTCGCTAGCCTGATCTCGCTCACGGCAGACGACGTCAGGACGGATCGCCAGGCACCGCAGGTGGTCGGCGTCGGAACGCCGTTCCTGGTCTTTGAGGTCGCATCGCGCGATGCAGTCCGGCGGGCAAAGCCGGATGCGGCGGCGTTCGCCCGCTTCTTCCCGCGAGACGGAGCCTTCTCCGCGTACTTCTACACGCGCGACGTCCCCGTCGCCGAGGCGCCTTGCGATATGCAGGCACGGATGTTCTTTCCGGGATCGAGCGGCCTGATCGAGGACCCGGCCACCGGCAGCGCCACGGTCGCCGCGGCCGCGCTGCTTGCCACGCTCGATGCGTTGCGCGACGGCATCCTGAAGCTGACGGTCGGCCAGGGTTTTGACATGGGCCGGCCGAGCCTGCTGCTGACGCGCGTGCGCAAGCAGGATGGCGCAGTCCTATCCGCACATGTCGGCGGGGCGTGTGTGCAGATGATGGAGGGGACGTTGCGCCTGGTGGGTAAGGGCTAGACCTGCGGTGCGGCCAGGTTTTCGATCCTGACGCCGTCGCGCTCCTCGATGATCTCGGCGATCCAGCGACGGTGGCAGTGTTCGTGGTCGCGCTCGTAGCAGAGGATGCAGACCGGACCGGACTTCTTCACCAGCGCCGACAGCTCGTCGAGCTCCTCCTTGGCCTGCACCGTCTTGAGGTGCGCCGAATAGATCTTGTGCAGCAGCGCATATTGCCCGCTGCGCGCCGCCTCGCGCCCGCTCTTCGGCGTGCCGAGGCCGCGGAGGTGGACGTAGCCGATGCCGCGCTCGTCGAGACCAGCGGCGAGCTGGGTCTTGGAGAAGCCGGGGCGGCGCGAGGAGGCGACCGCGCGGACATCGACGAGGAGCTTGACGCCGGCATGCTGGAGTTCGTCGAGCACGGCCTTGGACGGCGTCTGCTCGTAGCCGATGGTGAACAGCTTTTTCGCCTTCGCCATCGGTTCTCCCTCACTTCACCCGTTCGATCAATTCCATCGCGCCCGCCGGCGCGCGGATCTTGCCCTCGTGGATCACGTAGGCGAACACGTCGCGCGGCGCCTTCTTCGGCGCTGATTTGTCGACCCGCGGCAGATCGTCCGGCTCGCTGCCGCCGGCCCAATCCTGAAACCGCTTGGCCCATGCGTCGAGCTGTTTCGGCGGATAGCAGGTCTTCAATTCGTCATTGCCCTTCTGCAGCCGGGCATAGACGAAGTCGCTGGCGATATCGGCAATCGCCGGATATTTGCCGTGCTCGGCGAACACCACGGGCACCTCGAACTGCCGCAGCAGCGCGATGAACTCCGGCACGCAAAAGCTGTCGTGGCGCACTTCGACGACATGGCGCAGCGCGCGGCCGTCGAGCTTGCGCGGCAACAGCTCGAGGAACTTGCCGAAATCGGCGCCGTCGAATTTCTTGGTCGGCGCGAACTGCCAGAGCACCGGCCCGAGCCGGTCCTTCAGCTCGAGCACGCCCGAATCATAGAACCGCTTCACCGAATCGCCGGCCTCGGCGAGCACGCGGCGGTTGGTGGCGAAGCGCGGCCCCTTCAGCGAGAAGATGAAGCCGTCGGGCACTTCGCTCGCCCATTTGCGAAAGCTCTCCGGCTTCTGCGAGCCGTAATAGGTGCCGTTGATCTCGATCGAGGTCAGCTTCGATGCGGCGTAGGACAGCTCCTTCGCCTGCGTGAGCTTCTCGGGATAGAACACGCCGCGCCATGGCTCGAAGGTCCAGCCGCCAATGCCGATATAGATGTTGCCTGCGTTTGTCTTGGTTGCCTTGGTGGGAGCTTTGGCCACGACTGCACTCATCGCGAGGAGGGGGAACGGGGATCGAGAGTAGTCAAAATAATCGTGATTGGCCAGTTTACCAGATTGGCGCGGGGGTGCTTATCGTCGTTGTCGCTCTTCGCTACGATGCGCCAAAATGGAGAACAACACATGCGCATGCTGGTTGCGGCCGCCCTCTTGATCACGTCCTCCGCTGCCATATCGTCCGCTGCCATATCGTCTGCTGCAATGGCCGACGAGGTCGACGATGCGCACAAGCTCGCGATCACCGGTCGCGACGCCTACTGGAATTGCCTCGCCCGCGAATATCCCCGCGACAGCAACAAGACGATGTCCGACCAGGAGTTCAGCTCGCTGATCGCCAATGTCTGTCCCTCGGAGCGGCAGAACTTCCGGGTATCGCTGATCGACTTCCTGTCGCTGCAGTTTCCCAAGCAGGATGCCGACGCCAATCTGACGACGGCCAATCGCGCGATCGAGCTGGCGCAGAAGGACATCGTGACCGCCTTCACCCGCCGCAGGGCCGCGGCGAAATAGGTTCCCGAATCCTGTTGCGGCCGGCCGATTTTTGATATCAATCCGCGCAGGCGAGGGGATGATCGGCATGAGCTCACAATCGACGGCAGGCTTCTTGGGCGCAGTGGTCGCGGCCGTGGCGCTGGCGGCCGCGTTCATCTACGGGCCGTCGCCGAGCCAGCTCCGTAATCCGACCCAGCCCGCAGCAGCGCAGCCGCAGGCGGCTCCCGCCGCCGAGGCCGCGCCGGCGGCCCCGCGCGGCCCGGTGATCCGGGAAGTCCCGAACAACTAGACCGGGATGAATTTTGGTTGAATCGGCTCGCCAAGGTTTCGGGTCACCTCTCCCCGCCGGGGAGAGGTCGGATTGCGCTTGGCGATGCGAAGCATCGTCCAGTGCAATCCGGGTGAGGGCTCTTGCTCTCTCGATAGACCGTAACCCCTCACCCGATTTGCTGCGCAAATCGACCTCTCCCAAGGGAGAGGTGATCATTGCCCCTTGCGGACCGCATGGGGGCTACTTACTTAGGTCATAACGGCGACGTTGCAGCTTAAGGGCTCCGGCGCCGGGACGACCACGACATTGTTTGGCTGCGCCGGATGTACGCGCGCCCCTTGTTCGTGGTCGTTGGCATTTTCGGACGGTTTTTGCCCCGTTTTCCCGCTTCCCGAGACAGCGTTTGGGCCGGCCCGCCTTGGCAGCGGGGGAGGCTGCGGCTATACGCTGGCGCTCATGAATGACGCCATCAAGCTAGCCCCCGAAACCTCCACGCAGGCAGCAAGTCTGCCGCAACTTTCGGTGGTCGTCCCGACCTTCAACGAACGCGACAATGTCACGGTGCTGTACCGCAGGCTCGACGCGACCCTGAAGGACGTGTCCTGGGAGGTCATCTTCGTCGATGACAATTCGCCCGACGGTACCTGGGACGTGGTGCGCGCCCTGGCACGGAAGGATTCGCGCGTGCGCTGCATCCGCCGAATCGGCCGGCGCGGCCTGTCCGGCGCCTGCATCGAGGGCATCCTGGCGTCGAGCGCGCCCTATGCCGCGGTCATGGACGCCGACCTCCAGCATGACGAGACCCAGCTCCCGAAGATGGTCGCGCTGCTGCAGAGCGGCGAGGCCGAACTCGTGGTCGGCAGCCGCTATATCGAGGGCTACAAGAGCGAAGGCTTCAACAAGCAGCGCGCCGGCGCCAGCGCCTTTGCCACCGAGATCGCGCGCCGTTCCTTGAAGGTCGAGATCGCCGATCCCATGAGCGGCTTCTTCATGATCCGCCGCGACCGTTTCGAGCAGCTTGCGCCGCAGCTTTCGACCCAGGGCTTCAAGATCCTGCTCGACGTCGTGGCGACGGCCGAAGGCAAGCTGCGCGCGGTCGAAATTCCCTACACGTTCGGCGCCCGCCAGCATGGCGAGAGCAAGCTTGACTCGATGGTCGCGCTCGACTTCCTTGGCCTGGTGCTGGCGAAGCTGACCAACGATCTGATCTCGCTGCGCTTCATTCTGTTCGCAGCAGTCGGCGGCCTCGGCCTGCTGGTGCATCTCAGCGTGCTGTTCATCGCGCTGGAACTGTTCAAGGTGCCGTTCCCGGAGGCCCAGGCCACCGGCGCGATCGTCGCCATGACCAGCAACTTCATCCTCAACAATTTCCTGACCTATCGCGACCAGCGGCTGAAGGGCTTTGGCATCCTGCGCGGCCTGCTGCTGTTCTATCTGGTCTGCAGCGTCGGCCTGCTCGCCAATGTCGGCGTCGCGTTCTCGGTCTACGACCAGGAGCCGATCTGGTGGCTTGCGGGCGCGGCCGGCGCGCTGATGGGCGTGGTGTGGAACTACGCGATGTCCGGGCTGTTCGTCTGGCGCAAGCGATGACGGTGGCATGAACGCGAACGAGGCGCGGCTGGCCCGGAACACCGCTCTTGCGGTGTGCGCGCTGGTCGTGTTGCGGCTGGCCGCCGCCGCATGGACGCCGCTGACCTTCGACGAAGCCTATTACTGGATGTGGTCGAAGGCGCTCGCCGGCGGCTATTACGACCATCCGCCGATGGTCGCTGTCGTGATCCGGCTCGGCACCATGATCGCGGGCGACACGCCGTTCGGCGTGCGGCTGGTGTCGATCCTGCTCGCGTTGCCGATGAACTGGGCGATCTACCGGGCGGCCGAGATCCTGTTCGGCGGCCGGCGCATCGCCGCGAGCGCAACGATCCTGCTCAATGTTACGCTGATGGCCGCCGTCGGCACGCTGATCGTGACGCCGGATGCGCCGCTGCTGGTTGCCGCGAGCTTCCTGCTGTATTCGCTCGCAAAGGTGCTGGAGAGCGGCCGCGGCGCCTGGTGGCTTGCGGTCGGCGTCAGCGCCGGCCTGGCGCTGCTGTCGAAATACACGGCGCTGTTCTTCGGACCCGCCATCCTGATCTGGCTCGCGATGGTGCCGAAGCTGCGGCGCTGGTATCTCTCGCCATGGCTCTATCTCGGCGGCCTGGTTGCGGCCGGCCTGTTCGCGCCGGTCATCCTCTGGAATGCCGATCATCAATGGGTGTCGTTCATCAAGCAGATGGGGCGCGCCCGGATCGAGGATTTCCGGCCGAACTACATCGCCGAGCTGATCCCGACGCAGTTTGCGTTCGCGACGCCCTTGGTCTTCATCCTCGGTGTGATGGGTCTCTACGCGCTCTACCGGCGCCGCGCCGGCGCGATGCCGGCGCGCGTGCTGGTCAACACGATGTTCTGGACCATCGTGGTCTACTTCACCTGGCACGCGCTGCATGCGCGGGTCGAGGCCAACTGGTTCGCGCCGGTCTACCCGGCCTTTGCGGTGGCGGCCGCGGTCGCGGCAATCCAGGTGCAGTGGGCACCGCGCGAGCAGCGCACGATCGATTTCTGCCGCCGCTGGGCCGCGCCCACAGGCGTCGTGCTATTCGCGCTGCTGATCGTGCAGGCCAACACCGGCATGCTCTCGGGCTACCGCCGCGACGCCACCGTGCGCAGCGTCGGCGTCGGCTGGCAGGAGCTCGCGGGCGAGATCGAGGCGGTGCGCGCGCGGTCCGGCGCGAGCTGCGTGCTGGCACCGGACTACGGCACCACCGGCTGGCTGGCCTTCTATCTCCCCAAGGGCACCTGCGTCGCGCAACAAGGCCAGCGCATTCGCTGGGTCAACATGCCTGAGCCGAGCCCGGCGCAGCTGTCCGGCAAGCTGCTGTATGTGCATGAGGTCGAGCAGGCGATGCCGGCCTCGGTGCGCGACAATTTCGCCCATGTCGAAACCGTGGCCGAGGCCAAGCGCATGCGTGGGCCGCTGGTGATCGAGACCTACGCGCTCGATCTGCTCGACGGCGCAAAGGGCAAGGTCTTCGACCGTTCGCCGCCGCCGGAGCTACAGTAAAATCGCCGCCGCTGGGTGTCGGATTGCCCGGTTCCGGCTCGTCTTCCAGGGAGCCCGTCAAACACGCGAGGTTCCAACCATGACCAGTTCCGTCCTTAAGCCCGCCGCCGAACTCGCCAGCACCAATGCCAGGCGCTTTCCCAATGAGAGCGCCGAATATCGTCGCGCGCGCCAGGCGCTGCTCGTCGAGGAGATCGAGCTGCGCCGGCACATCGCGCGCGTCGCCGAGCTGCGCCGCGCCTTGCCGCCGGGCGGCGAGGTGACCAGGGCCTATGAGTTCACGGGCGAGTCCGGCGCGGCCTCGCTCGCCGATCTGTTCGGCAACAAGCAGACGCTCATCATCTACAGCTACATGTTCGGCCCACAGCGCGAGAAGCCGTGCCCGATGTGCACGTCGTTCATGGGCACATGGGCGGAGAAGCTTCCGGATATCGAGCAGCGCGTGTCGTTGGTGTTCGTGGCGCGCTCGCCGATCGCGCGGCTGATCGAGGCGAAGAAGGCGCGCGGCTGGACGCGCCACAAGATTTATTCGGATGCGTCGGGCGATTACACGCGCGACTATGTCAGCAAGGATGACAGCGACGTGCCCGGCTACAATGTCTTCGCCCGCCACGACGGTGCGATCCGGCATTTCTGGGCCGGCGAGATGGGAGCCGGCACCGTCGACCCCGGCCAGGACCCGCGCGGCGCGCCGGACATGGATCCGCTCTGGACCCTGCTCGACACCACGCGCGAGGGCCGTGGCGCGGACTGGTATCCGAAGCTCAGCTATTGAGAGATGATTTTTGCTCGATCCCCGCGCGATTACGGGGCCGTCGGCAAGGAAATTCTCCCTAGGATTTATCTCGGCATGCGGCGGCGGAGCCGCGTGCCGGAATGTCCCATCATGGGACAAAAAAGCCGTTTTGGCGGTCCAATGCCATCTTAAAAAAGCCCTACGCCACAGGCACTTCCCGCGTTGCAGGGGATCGCATCCGGTTAAGTCGCATTTAACTAAAAGTCGCCTTAATGGCCGTCTGTGCCCCCGCGCGACGTTGAGCCGAACACCGTTCGACGATGCGTCGAGTGAGGGACAAAGGTGGACCTGTTTTGAGCGCCGGGCGTATGGGTACGAGTGCGAGTGCGTATGTTCTTGGGGCGCCAAGCCGCAAGAAATCCTCCCGAAAAATCCTCCCGCAGCATTTCCTCGGCAGCGCCGCGGTGGCTGGGCTGGTGCTTGGCTGCGCCTGGACCGTCTATGCCAACATCTTTGCGGCGAGCGTCTATCCGTCGGTCGGCAATGCGTCGTTTGATGCGCCGGTCGCGAAGCGGCCCGTCGCCGTTGCCGCGCGGCCCGCACCCGCGTTCAACGAGGTGTTCGCGTCCCTGACGCCCGCGCCGGCGGCGCCCGCCAAGACCGAGGTCGCGAAGTCGGAAGCCCCGGCACCGTCACTTATGTTTAACGATCGGTTTGCGGCCGCCGCGCCTGAGGGCGTCGCATCCAGCGTCGTGGCTGACGCCGCACCGCAGATCGACCCGATCAAGCAGGCCGCTGAACCCAAGGTCGCCGTAGCGGCGAGGGCGGTGGCGACGGCAGAACTCGCCGAGACATCGAAGCCGTTGCCGGCGCCGAAGTCGGTCGAGACCGCCAAGAAGCAGGCCGCCGCGAATCTGAAGGTGGCGCTCAACGATCCCTCCGCGACGGTTCAGCCCAAGACAGCCGAAGCGAAGCCTGCCGAGACCAAGCAGGCTGCGAAATCAGGCGGCGTCCGCGACATGGCCGCGCGCGCCAAGGCCGCGGTGCTGTCGATCGCGTCGAGCGAGCGGCAGACCATGGTCGAGAAGCTGTGGGGCAAGCGCGAGTCGAGCGGCGGGCTGCTCTCCTTCGCCTCAGCCGACGCCAATGTCACCGGCAGCATCCCCTCGACGCTGGACCAGAACCCGATGCTCGGCGGCTCGCCGCCCTATGACCGCCAGACCGCGGTCTACGACATCTCGGCCAAGACCGTGTACCTGCCGGACGGCACGCGGCTCGAGGCGCATTCGGGCCTCGGCTCCCGGCTCGACGATCCCAGATCCTCGCACATGAAGATGGTCGGCGTGACGCCGCCGCACATCTACGAACTCAAGCCGCGCGAGGCGCTGTTCCACGGCGTGCCGGCGCTGCGGCTCAATCCGATCGGCGGCGAGGGCAAGATCTTCAACCGCGACGGCCTGCTCGCGCACACCTTCATGCTCGGCCCGAACGGCGACTCCAACGGTTGCGTTTCGTTCAAGGACTATTACGCGTTCCTCGACGCCTACCGTAACAAGGGCATCCGCCGCCTCGCGGTTTTGGCGAGGATTCAGTAAGCGCCGTCCTCCTGGGGGCGCCGCCCCCAAGGCGTGAGCTACGCGATCAGCCCCTACCTGTCCGAACGTCGCAATGGCCGTCCCTTGAAAGGCCGTTGGGGGCGCTATATCCTGCGAAATACAAAGGTGCCAGGGCCAACAGCGCCGCGCTCCCGAGGGTCACGGAACCCGCGGAGCAGGGGAGGGAAGCATGAGCCGGTCGCCAGGCGTCATGCACACGGACAAGGTTCTCGACGTGCTGGCCGGAGGCGGGGCGCCATCCGACCTGTCGGCGTCGTGGCGCCGCTCCGGCCATCTGCACGCGCTCGATCCGGCGAGCCGCCTGCCTTCCCATCGTCTCGGCCAGGCTGAAATCGCCGCTGCACAGCAGCGCCTCGGCGAATTCCTGAAAGTCGCCCAGAGCACGCTCGACCGGCTGTTTCTAGCGGTCGGCGGGGTCGGCTGTTCGGTGCTGCTGGCGGACCGCGACGGCGTCGTCGTCGACCGGCGCGGCGCGGGCGCCGATGATGCGACGTTCGACGCCTGGGGGCTCTGGACCGGTGCGGTCTGGAGCGAGAAATACGAGGGGACCAACGGCATCGGCACCTGCATCGTCGAGAAGCGCCCGCTGTCGATCGACCGCGAGCAGCATTTCTTCACCCGCAATTCAGCCCTGTTCTGCACCACCGCGCCGATCTTCGACGAGCATGGCGAGCTTGCCGCGGCGCTCGATGTCTCCTCCTGCCGGGCGGACCTGACCGACGGATTTTCCCGGCTGATCGCGACCACGGTGACGGACGCCGCGCGCGCGATCGAAGCCGAGAATTTTCGCCGGGCGTTTCCCGATGCCCGAATTCTGCTGACGCCGCGAAGCGAGCGCGCCGTCAACTCGCTGCTCGCAGTCGATCGCGACGATCTCGTGATCGGTGCAACGCGCGCCGCGCGCCGCGCGCTTGGCCTCAACGCGGCGTCGCTGGCGCGGCCGTTGCCGGCGGCCGATCTGATCGGCGAGACGCGCGACGATGGCGGCCTGGCCGCCGCGGAACGCGCAGCGTTGCAGCGCGCGCTGGCGCGCGCCGGCGGCAACGTGTCGAAGGCGGCCAAGGACCTCGACATGTCCCGCGCCACATTGCACCGCAAGCTGAAGCAGCTCGGCCTGCACCGCTAGGGCGCGATCAGTTTAGTTGAATCGGCTTGGCGCGGTCTCGGTTCACCTCTCCCCGTCGGGGAGAGGTCGGATTGCTCTCGGCGATGCGAAGCATCGTCCGGTGCAATCCGGGTGAGGGCTCTTGCTCTCTCGATAGACCGTAACCCCTCACCCGATTTGCTGCGTAAATCGACCTCTCCCAAGGGAGAGGTGAACTTTCGACGCCGTTCCAGCTCAACCTAATCTCATCGTGCTCTCTAGGGCATTTCCGCAAGCTCAAGACCGGCGTCCGGAGCGTTGGCGTGCCTGTGCCAATTTGCGGCGCACTCTGTCTCAGATTTGCGACAGTTCCCCCGCGGCCCTTGGGGCGGGCCCCTGTTCTGCCGGCCTGATTTGACCGAGCGTCCCGGCCAACGCCGTGTGCATCGGCGTGCCAACGGAGGAACACATGAACAAGGTTGACATGCAGTCCGTGCTCAAGGCGCCGTTCGCCAAGCGCTACGGCAATTTCATTGGCGGCGAATGGCGCGAGCCCCGCTCCGGAAAGTATTTTGAGAACATCTCGCCGGTGACCGGCCTTCCGGTCTGCGAGATCCCGCGCTCCGACGCGTCGGATATCGAGGCGGCGCTCGATGCCGCGCACGCAGCCAAGGACGCCTGGGGCAAGACCAGCGTCGCCGAGCGTTCGCTGATCCTCAACAGGATCGCCGACCGGATGGAGGCCAATCTCGAAAAGCTCGCCACCGCCGAGACCTGGGACAACGGCAAGCCGATCCGCGAGACCATGGCCGCCGACATGCCGTTGGCGATCGACCACTTCCGTTACTTCGCGAGCGCAATCCGCGGGCAGGAAGGCTCGATCTCGGAGATCGATCACGACACGATCGCCTATCACTTCCACGAGCCGCTTGGCGTCGTCGGCCAGATCATTCCCTGGAATTTCCCGATCCTGATGGCGGTCTGGAAGCTTGCACCGGCGCTCGCCGCCGGCAACTGCGTCGTCCTCAAGCCGGCCGAGCAGACCCCGGCCTCGATCCTGGTCTGGCTCGAACTGATCGGGGACCTGCTGCCCAAGGGCGTGCTGAACGTCGTCAACGGCTTCGGCCTCGAGGCCGGTAAGCCGCTCGCCTCGTCGAACCGGATCGCCAAGATCGCCTTCACCGGCGAGACCACGACCGGCCGGCTGATCATGCAGTATGCCGCGCAGAACCTGATCCCGGTGACGCTCGAACTCGGCGGCAAATCGCCTAACATCTTCTTCAAGGACGTTCTGGAGGAAGACGATGATTTCTTCGACAAGGCGGTCGAGGGCTTCGTGATGTTCGCGCTCAACCAGGGCGAGGTCTGCACCTGTCCGAGCCGGGCGCTGATCCAGGAATCGATCTATGACCGCTTCATGGAGCGCGCGTTGAAGCGCGTCGAAGCGATCACCCAGGGCAGCCCGCTCGATCCGACCACGATGATCGGCGCGCAGGCGTCCTCCGAGCAGCTCGAGAAGATCCTCTCCTACATCGACATCGGCAAGAAGGAAGGCGCCGAGGTGCTGACCGGCGGCGAGCGCAACAATCTCGGCGGCGGGCTCTCCGGCGGCTACTATGTCAAGCCGACCGTGTTCAAGGGCCACAACAAGATGCGGATCTTCCAGGAGGAGATTTTCGGGCCCGTGGTGTCCGTGACCACCTTCAAGAACGACGAGGACGCGCTCTCGATCGCTAACGACACGCTTTACGGCCTCGGTGCCGGCATCTGGAGCCGCGACGTCAATCGCTGCTACCGGTTCGGCCGGGCCATCCAGGCTGGCCGGGTCTGGACCAATTGCTACCACGCCTATCCCGCGCATGCGGCGTTCGGCGGCTACAAGCAGTCCGGTGTCGGCCGCGAGAACCACAAGATGATGCTCGACCACTACCAGCAGACCAAGAACATGCTGGTGAGCTACAGCCCGAAGAAGCTCGGCTTCTTCTGATATCCCGGCTGCCCCGCGTTCAGGGAAGGAAGACGTCAGGCTTCGGCGGGGTGTCCCGCCGGAGCCTCCATCACGGAGGCCGAGATGGCTGACAAGGTGACCGCGACGCCGGCTGCGCTGGCGCTGATTGCCGAGATCGTCGCCGATCATGGGCCGGTGCTGTTTCACCAGTCCGGCGGCTGCTGCGACGGTTCGTCACCGATGTGCTATCCGCAAGGTGACTTCCTGATCGGCGATTATGACGTCAAGCTCGGCGAGATCGGCGGGGCGCCGTTCTACATCAGCGGCTCGCAATACGACGTCTGGAAGCACACCGACCTGATCATCGACGTCGTTCCCGGCCGCGGCGGCATGTTCTCGCTCGACAACGGGCGCGAACGCCGGTTCCTGACCCGGTCCGAAATCTGCGCGCTGCCGCCGCGCGAAGGAGAATAAAGCAGTGCGGCGCGATCGGCGTCGATCTGGAACTGGAGGCCATTGTCGCTATACTGCACAGATCCAGGGCGAGTCCCAACTCGGCAACGGATCCGGTGCAAAGCGAACATGTCTCCGACACCTCCCATCGAAACCCCACCGCCGATCACGACCGAAGCATTCGTCGATGCTAGCGCCGCCGTTGCCCGTCTCGAAGAGATCTACGAGCGCAACACCGGATTCCTGCGCAATCGCTTCGAGGCCTATGTCAGCGGCGTCCCGTGTACGACGCGGGTGCGGGCGCATTACCCGTTCGTCCGCATCACGACCTCGTCGCATGCCCGGCTCGATTCCCGTCTCGCCTACGGTTTTGTCGCGGGACCCGGCGTCCACGAGACCAGCATCACGCGGCCGGACATTTTCCGGACCTACCTCACCGAGCAGATCGGGCTCCTGGTCAAGAACCATGGCGTGGCGGTCGAGATCGGCGAGTCCAACGAGCCTATACCGATCCACTTCGCCTACCGGCGCGACATCAATATCGAGGCGGCGCTGACCATCGCCGACAGCTCGGCGTTCACAAGGTCGCTGCGCGACGTGTTCGATACGCCCGATCTTGCGGCGATGGACGATGCGATCGCCGACGGCACATTCGAGCTGACGCCAGGGACGCCCGAGCCGCTGGCCTTGTTCCGTGCCGCGCGCGTCGATTACTCGCTGCGCCGGCTCTATCACTACACCGGCACCGATCCCGAGCACTTCCAGAATTTCGTGATCTTCACCAACTACCAGTTCTATGTCGACGCCTTTGCGCAATCGAGCCTGCAGCGTCTCGCCGCGGGCGAGGAGGGCCTCGAGGCGTTCGTTGCGCCCGGCAATGTGATCACGCGCAACGCGCTGGCAGGCGGCGGCGTGAGCGGGACGGCATCGGAGCGCGTCCCGCAGATGCCGGCGTTTCATCTCGTCGAGCCCGGCTATCGCGGCATCACCCTGATCAATATCGGGATCGGTCCATCGAACGCGCGCAACATCACCGATCACGTCGCGGTGCTCCGGCCGCATGCCTGGCTGATGATCGGGCATTGCGCTGGCTTACGCAACACGCAGCGGCTCGGCGATTATGTGCTCGCCCATGGCTATGTCCGTGAGGATCACGTGCTCGATCACGAGCTGCCGCTCTGGGTGCCGATCCCCGCGCTCGCCGAGATGCAGGTCGCGCTGGAGGAGGCGGTTGGCGAGGTGACCGGGCTCACCGGTTTCGAGTTGAAGCGGCTGATGCGCACCGGCACGGTCGCGAGCGTCGACAACCGCAATTGGGAGATCAGCGGCCCGCAGGTGATCCGGCGGATGTCGCAATCGCGCTCCATCGCGCTCGACATGGAATCCGCGACGATCGCCGCCAACGGCTATCGTTTCCGCGTGCCCTACGGCACGCTGCTGTGTGTCTCGGACAAGCCGCTGCACGGCGAGATCAAGCTCGCGGGCATGGCGAGCGAATTCTATCGCCAGCGCGTCGGCCAGCATCTTCAGATCGGCCTGAAGGCGCTGGAGCGGCTCAAGCAGCAGGAATCCGAGCGCCTGCATTCGCGCAAGCTGCGCAGCTTTGCCGAGGTCGCGTTTCAGTAACGCCGCGCCGGGCGCGCGGCGATCACGCCGCGACGCTCTTCCATAGCTGCATCTCGGTGCCGATGGCGGCCTTGACCTGCGGCCGCGCCTGGATGCGTCCGAGATAGGCGGCCAGCGGCGGCCATTGCGCCACATCGACGTCGGCGGCGCGAAGCAACAACAGAGCCCAGGCGAGATGCGCGTCCGCTACCGTGAAGCGGTCACCGACCAGAAATTCGCGGTCGGCAAGATACACTGATGGCACCGACAAGATCTGTCCGATCCTGGCGCGCGGCTTGGCAAGCGATGCATCGTCCTTGTACCAGAAGGTCGGGAACAGGAATCCCTTGTGGATCTCGGTGCCGATGAAGCTGAGCCATTCCTGCAAGCGGTAGCGATCCGGATGGCCGGCCGGCGGCGCGAGGCCGAGCTCGGGCTTGAGGTCCGCGATATATTGCAGCACCGCCGCGCTCTCCGTCAGCCGCTCGCCGTTCTCGAGCACCAGCACCGGCACTGCGCCCTTCGGCGCGACGGCGCGGAAGTCACCGTCGTCCTCCAGCACCTTCTTGGTCCAGAGATGGACCATGTGATAGCGCGCGTCGATGCCGGCCTCCATCAGCGCGATCCGGCTGGCGAGCGAGCAGGCCATCGGCCAGAAATAGAGCTGGAGCATGGCGATGTCTCAAGCGAGGGCGTTGCCGCGCGCGATGATCGCGAAGCGGTCGGACAGTTCGGCGAGTGCGACGTCGTGAATGAGCTTCGCGGCAATCGTGCCGCCGGTGCCGTCGGGCAGGTCGCGGGTGGCGCAGCTGTCGGCATCGATCGTGGTGCGGAAGCCGAGATCGAGCGCGGCGCGGGCGGTCGAGCTCACGCACATATGCGTCATGAAGCCGGCGAGCACGAGCTCCTTGCGGCCGGTCGCGGCAAGCTGCGCGTTCAAGTCCGTGCCGGCGAATGCGTTCGGCAATTGCTTCTCGATCACGATCTCGCCCGCCCGCGGCTTAAGCGCCGCGACGATCGCGCCACGCTCGGCGGAGCGATCGAACAGGCTTCCAGGCGCTCCCTTGTGCGCGATGTGAATGATGGCAGCGCCGCTTTCCCGCGCGCGGGCGAGCAATGCGGTGGCGCGCGCAATCGCGGGACTGGCGTCGGGCAGCGCCAGGGGACCGGCGAGATATTCGTTCTGGATATCGATCAGCACCAGGCAGGCCTCGCCGAGGCGGGGCGGGGTGAGGTCGATGCCGGCAAGCTGCATCAAGGTTTTGGCTGCGGTCATGGTCGCGAGAACTCCGGAGGATGCGTCTTGCGAAAATATAGCCGTGGACGAGCCTGCCGTTATGCAGGGATATTGCAGCCGATGGCTGCATTATTGCAGGTAGGCGAGATGCCATGTAGCCTGACGCCATGAACTGGGACGACCTTCGCATCATCGCCGCCGTCAGGGACGAGGGCACCTATGCCGGCGCCAGCGCACGGCTGCGGATCGACGAAACCACGGTCGGCCGCAGGCTGGCGCGGATCGAGCGTGCGCTCGGGCTGCGGCTGTTCGAGGCCGCCGACGGCGTCCGCAAGCCGACCCGGCAGTGCGATGTGGTGCTCGCGCACGTCCAGGCGATGGCCGCGCATGCCGAGGAGATCGGCCGGATCGGCGAGAGTCTGCCCGGCCCGGTCGGCCGGCTGCGCATCGCCTCCACCAATGCGATCGCGGAGGAGGTGCTGGCGCCGCGCACCAGCGAATTGCTGCGTGCCAATCCGGGCCTCACGCTGCAGTTCCTGACGTCGAGCGACAACGTCAAATTCTCGCGCTGGGAAGCCGATCTCGCGATCCGCCTGCGCAAGCCCGACAAGGGCGACTTTGCGATCTCGAAACTCGCCGAAGTCCGGCTGTATTTCTTCGAGCCGGTCGCGACGACAGCGGGAGAGGCGGTGGCGTGCGCCTATCCCGACGAGCTCGGCGGGATTCCGGAAATGCAGTTCCTGCGCGCGAAGCGGCTTCGTGCCCGCTGCGTGACCGACAATGTCCGGATCATCCACAAGCTGATCCAGTCGCATCAAGCGGTCGGCGTGCTGCCGGAGCACAGTTGCGTGGACCTGATGACCGATCGCCGTCTGCGCGCCACGCTGCTGCCGAAACGGCGCGACGTCTGGCTTCTGGTGCAAAGCCACCTCAAGCGCGACGCGGCGACGCGCGTCACGATCGACTGGCTGCGCGCCTGCTTCCAGGATGTCGCGCGCGGCGGGTGAGGTGGCGGCGGGACGACGGACTTCCCCTCCGTCATTCCCGGTGCGCAATTGCGCAGCGGGGAATGACCAGGAGAGCGACCTCAGATCTCGGCCTTCAGATTGGCGAAGGCATCCTGGACGTATGTGGTGAGCTTGCGCTTGCGGCCGTGCTCGATCCACGTGTCGACGGCGAGGCGAAGCGTTCCGATCGAGACCATCGCGACGAGCCGGAGGCGGTCGCGGCGTTCCCTGGCTGGCCATATCTCGCAGAGTGTCTCGTAGACCACCTGTTCGCGCCGCAGATTGTTGCCGTACCTGCTGGCGCTCAACGCCTCGCTCTGCCGGATCAGGCGGATGATCGCCATGAGCCGAGAGGTCTCGAAACGGGCAGCGACGTCGAGCATCGCTTCGCGGACGACATCGATCGGCGAACCGGCGGAGTCATGTTCAAGGACCGACGCCTTGAGCTCGTCATCATAGCCGGCAAGATGCGCGAGCAGGATGTCATCCTTGCTCTTGAAATAATAGAAGAAGGTTCGGCGCGAGATGCCGGCCGCTGCCGCGATTTCGTCCAGCGTCGTTGCATCGTAGCCCTTGGCAAGAAACAACTCGATGCCGACCTCGGCGATATGCTGAAGTGTCTGCCGACGATTGCGCTCGCGCAGGCCTTCGGGTTTGGTCACCGCCTCGGACATCAGCCGCTATCTCATCAATAGAAAATCAGGACATTACTCTGCGGCCGTCGGTTCGACCGGCCGTCGGTGTCAACGCGCGTACCGGCACGATTGAACATGTGTCCTGCGGTCGCAGCCGGTGATCAGGCCATAAAATCGCCCAACACGATATTTACACTTAGTGTAATAATTACACCTAGTGTAACTCACCGGTGCCCCAATGACAACCTGCTTGCGCGTAGGCCGGATCAAACCGATTCCGGCGGCAAATGGATTCGTGAGCAAGCGGGGGGCATTCTTCCGCGCCTTTGCGGCGGCGAACCTGCTCGGTCTTTTGGTCTCGGGCTGCGCGACGGCGACGCTGGATCAGGCCGGTTCACTGCGCTCCTACGACAATATGGAGCAATCGGACGGGATGTTGACCCGTTCGAAGCTGCGGGTGAGCAAGGACGCGGTGCTGGCGGCGAAGACGATCAGGATCGTGCCCACCGTGTTCTCCGACGGAACGGCAGTGCCCTTCACGGCTGCGCAGCGCAGGCTCGTCACCAACGCCGCCGACCGTGCATTGTGTGCGGGCCTGAGCGAACGCTTCTACGTGGTTGCGTCAGAGCCGGCCGACCTGACCGTTCACGCTGTCATCACGCATGTGGTGCCGACCGATCCGACGGCGGTCGGCGTCTCCAAGGGTGTGTCGGTCGCGAAGACGATTCTGTTGCCCGGCGTGCCGGTGCCCGTTCCGCGCATTCCGGTGGGGCTCGGCAGCCTGTCGCTTGAAGCCGAGGCGCGCGATCCGGCCGGACAGCAGAAGGCGGCGATGGTCTGGGGCCGCGCGGCCAATGCCTTCGACAACGGACGGATGTCGGAGGAGGGGGATGCGTACGGCCTTGCGGCATCGTTCGGCGGCGATTTCAGCCAGATGCTGGTCACCGGCGTGACGCCGTTCGGCGGCGTGCCATCGATGCCCTCGATGCAGCGGCTCGGCTTCCTGCTCGGCGGCGCGCCGAAATATCCCGCCTGCGAAGCGTTCGGACGCGCGCCCGGTCTCGTCGGCATGGTCGGCGACAGCGCCGGCGTGCCGCCGGATTGGACCGACAAGGGACCGGTTGCGGCGAAGGTGGAGTGAGGCGGCCGGCACGCATACGAATGTTCGCGTGCACACGGCTGTAACGGGGCACCGCCGTGGCACAATTCGCGTATCCTGCTCTGCGCGGACTTGCCGCAAAACAGAAGGTGCCAGCACAGACAGATTGCGATAACGTCTGTTTGCCGTGGTCCATTCGGCCAGCCGTCAACCCCGTCGGTGAAGCCAATGCAGCAGATTGCGGAATGGCTCGAGAAGCTGGGGCTTGGGCAATACGCGCTGCGTTTTGCCGAGAACGGCATCGATGTTGGTGTTCTTCCCGAATTGACGGATGAAGACTTCGACAGGCTCGGGGTCCTGCTCGGCCATCGCCGCAAGATGCTGCGTGCCATCGCCGATTTCAATCAAACCGAACTGATCGCCGCGCCGGCTCCATCGCACGATGCCGAGCGACGCCATCTCACCGTGATGTTCTGCGACCTGGTCGGCTCGACGGCCTTGTCGGCGCGTCTCGATCCCGAGGACATGTGGGAGGTGATCCGCGCCTATCGCGCGGCCTGTGCGCGGGTCATCGCGACATATGATGGCGTCGTTGCCAGATTTATCGGCGACGGGATCCTCGCATATTTCGGCTACCCACGTGCGCATGAAGACGATGCGGAGCGCGCGGTGCGCGCCGGCCTCGACGTCATCGCCGCGATCGGCAAGCTCGAGACCCGCGCGGACGAGGGGGTCGCGGTGCGGATCGCGATTGCGAGCGGGCTCGTCGTGGTCGGCGACCTCGTCTCCGGCGGTGCATCGGAGGAGCAGGCGCTGGTCGGCGATGCGCCGAACGTCGCCGCGCGGCTGCAGAGCCTGGCGGAGCCGGGTGTGGTCGTCGTGGCCTCCTCGACACGCCGGCTGCTCGGCAATCTGTTCACGCTTCGCAACCTCGGTCGCCGCGAGGTCAAGGGTATCTCCGAGCCGATCGCGGTGTGGGCTGTCGAAGGCGAGCCGGCATCGGAAAGCCGTTTCGAGGCCGTGCGGACCGCGCGCTCGATCGGCTTTGTCGGCCGCAAGGCGGAGATCGAATTTGCATTGTCGCGCCAGCAACTGGCGTGGCAGGGCCAGGGCCAGGCGGTGCTGATATCGGGCGAAGCGGGTATCGGCAAATCCCGCATCGTGGCGATGCTCTCCGACAGCCTCGTGCCCGAGACGTACTGCCGGGTGCGCTATCAATGCTCGCCCTATCATACCAACAGCGCGCTGCATCCCTTCGTCGCCCAGCTCGAGCGTGCCGCCGGCATCCGCCTGGAAGATGTGCCGGAGCAGAAATTGGACAAGCTCGAGGCCATGCTGGCGCTCGGGACGCAGCATGTGCCCGGCGTGACACCGCTGATCGCGGCGCTGCTGTCGATCCCGACCGGTGAACGCTATCCGCCGCTCGGCCTGAGCCCGGCGCAGCAGCGGCGGCAGACATTCGCAGCGCTGCTCGACCAGCTCGAGGGCCTTGCCCGGAAGCAGCCGGTGCTTGTCGTCTGCGAAGACGTGCATTGGGCCGATGCCACGTCGCTCGAATTGCTCGACCTTGCGGTCGACCGGATCAGGGGACTGCCGATCCTTATGCTGATGACATTCAGGCCCGAGTTCGAACCGCCGTGGGCGGGGCTCGCCAATGTCAGCCTGCTGCGGCTGGATCGGCTCGACCGGCAGGACACGCGCGCCCTGATCGAGCAGGTGACTGTCGGCCGGTTGCTACCCGGCGAGATGATAACACAGATCATCGAGCGGACGGATGGTGTGCCGCTGTTCGTCGAGGAGCTGACCAAGATGGTCATGGAGTCGGGGCTGCTCGTCGAGAATGCCGGACGCTACCGCCTCGACAATCCGCTGCCGCCGCTGGCGATCCCGGCGACGCTGCAGGACTCGTTGATGGCCCGGCTCGACCGCCTGGCGCCGGTCAAGGAGGTGGCGCAGATCGGCGCAGCGATCGGCCGTGAGTTCTCATACGCGCTGCTGCGCAGCGTGGCCGGTCGCGATGATCTGACGCTTGCCGCGGCGCTCGCCCAGCTCGAGGAGGCGGAGTTGCTGTTGCGTCGGGGCACGCCGCCGGATGCAAGCTACAGTTTCAGACACGCATTGGTCCAGGAAGCGGCTTACGAGAGCTTGCTCAAGAGCCGCCGGCAATTGCTCCACAAGCAGATCGGCGATGTGCTGCGCGCCAAGTTTGCCGAGATCGCCGAGATCGAGCCGGAAGTCGTTGCGTATCATTTCACCGAGGCGGGGCTCGGCCAGACCGCGCTGGCGTGGTGGCGCAAAGCCGGTCAGCAGGCGCTGAAGCGCTCGGCCTATTGCGAGGCGATCGCACATCTCGGCAAGGCGGTCGCCATCGCCGATGAACTGCCCGACGAGCGGGGTCGGATGATCGGCCGGCTCCATCTGCAAATCGCCTACGGCCGCGCGCTGCGGGGCAGTCTTGGGCACAGCGCCCCCGAGACGGTGGCCGCCTGGACGCGAGCCCGGCGGTTCGCCTCTGACATTGACGATCCAATCGAACTGGCGCCGATCCAGTCGGGCCTCTTCAACGCCTGCTTGACCCACGGTGAGCTCGCGCCGATGCGGGAGTTGGCGGAGGCGATCATGGGCGCGGCGGAACGGCATCCGGAATCGCCGGTGGCGACGATCGTCGCGGGCTGGACCAACGGAGTGACCTGCTGGTTTGCGGGCGACTATCTGAGCGCGGGCATCCATCTCGAGAAGGCGTTGGCTGCCTATGCGACCGAGCCGGATCCGGCAACGTTCAAGGCGTCGACGCTCGATCTGCCGTTCGTCATCATGAGATTCCTGGCGCTCGTGCTCTGGCCGCGTGGCGAGATCGATCGAGCCCGGCAGCTCGCGGGCGCGGCGGTGAGCGTCTCCGGAGAACAGCGCGCGCTCGCGCGTGCCAATGCGCTGGTTCACAAGGCCGTTTTCGACGGGCTGTGCGGCAGCCGGTTGCGGCAGACCGAGACGATCCTTGCCCTCGGACTGGCGCAGGATCACACGATGCCGCTGTATGTCGCCGCCGGCACCTATCTTAATGGCTTGGCGAAGTGGCGTGCCGGCGACCTGGCGGCAGGTCTCGCGGAGATGCAGCGCGGCTGGACATTGCTTCACGAGAACGACTGCTACCTCTGTGATCCCTTCTGGGGACTGCATATCGCGGTGGCGAACGCGGACGCAGGGCATGTCGAGGCGGGGCTCGACATCATCAACGAGCTGATCGACGCGACGGAGCAGTCCGGGCAGCACTGGCTGGATGCCGAGCTGTACCGTGTATTGGGCGAATTGCGGTCGCGTCGCGACACCCCTGACATCTCTGGCGCCGAGGATGCCTTCCGCCGCGCCATTGAGATTGCTCGAAGGCAGCAGACGAAGACGTTCGAACTGCGCAGCGCGCTGGGACTTGCCCGTCTTTGCAGTTGCAGCGATCGGGCAGACGAGATGTCTCAATTGTTGTCGCCGGTGCTCGCCAGCTTCGACGCGGCGCTCGATCTTGCCGAAATCGACGACGCACAGAAGCTGCTCACGCAGGCGCGTTGGCGGCCTGACCACCGCTCGCGCGCGTCCTGACTGACGACGCACTGGAGCGGTCAGACCGTCGGGCGCGGCGCTTGCGGGGCTCGAAAATTGGAACTCTTGGGTTCCCGAAGTTTTACGGTGCGACTATGCTCATTTTGCTGTTGCGTCCGGCAGCGCATTTGCATCTAACTATTTCGGATCGTGTCGCAGGGAATTCCGCCGCGCGGTCAAGTGTTTGGAATTCGTTGTTTGGCCTGTGTTCGAGTGAGTTTGCTTTGCGACCCTTCATCACGAGTTCCCGCAGGTGAGCATTTCCGGCGGAAGTCGTAATCGTCTTCTAGCAACATTGTCGCCGGCGGATTTGGACCTCCTGAGGCCCGAGCTGGAGACTGTCGCGCTCGAACAGGATGAGGTTCTGGCGCGCGCCGGCGACGAGATCGACTACGTCTTCTTTCCCCACAGCGGGGCGATCTTGTTGATGATCGACATGGCGGATGGGCACACGGTCGCGACCGGTGTGGTCGGAAACGAAGGGGCCGTGGGCAGCCTTTCGGTGCTCGGAGCGTCACCGTCAGGCATCACCGCAGTCGTCCGTGCTGCTGGTATGGCCTCGCGGGTTCCCGCGTCGCGCTTTCATGCCGCTTTCGTCCGCAGTCCCGGGATCCGGCAGGCGATCCAAAAGCACGTCAGAGCGATGCTGATCCAGTTTCAGCTCGGGTCCGCCTGCAATGCGCTCCATCCGGTCGAGGCGCGGATGGCGCGCTGGCTGCTCCAGCTTCGCGAACGCGTCGACAGCGACGTCCTCCCGTTGACCCAGCACGCGCTGTCGCAAATCCTGGGCGTACGGCGAACAACGGTGACGTTGCTGATGGGCAATCTGCGCAAGCGCGGTGCGATCAGGTCCGATCAACGAGGCCGGATCGAAATCGACCGGGGGCGGCTGGTGGCGGCGGCGTGCGAATGCCATCGCGTCATGCGTCTTGAGGCCGAGGAGATATTCTCGGGTGGCAAGGCTCGAGCTCGAGGAATGGCTCCGGCCGACGATCTCCGCATCTCGGAAATCGAGGCGGACGACACCGTGTGAGCGCGTTCCCGGCGCGATCAGCTTGCTGGCCGCCGATCACGCTTCCGCGCTGAGGAGGATGCCGCCTCGAGCTTCGCAATCTCGCGCAGCACGTGCGCCGTCTCGCGCAATTCATTGCGCTCGGGGCCCGGCTTCAGCCGTCGTGCTTCATGGAGAAAGTCCTTGGCCT
This sequence comes from Bradyrhizobium sp. Pha-3, assembly GCF_042258615.1. Taxonomy (GTDB): domain Bacteria; phylum Pseudomonadota; class Alphaproteobacteria; order Rhizobiales; family Xanthobacteraceae; genus Bradyrhizobium. Next base: position 3,949,639 of record NZ_CP170152.1, read on the forward strand.
GCAGCAGCCAGGCAGACGTTTCCGTTGAGTTCTGCGCATGCGCCATGGTGTCCCTCCATCGCGATCATCAAGAGTGGTGGCCGGTTTCAGGCCGGTGAACCGGCGCTGCGGCGTTGCCGCACGCGGATGCTCGGCTCGTCGACCCAGGCGTCCCCAGCAAACCAGGCGTGATCGGCGCGGCAAAATGGGCAAGGGGTGCGCGAGAAGAACACCGTACTGCGTCGAAAGCTCTCGCGATCGGTTTTGATCCCGGTGGAGATCGCGTGCCCGGTTTGCGGACATTTGACCATGACCATGCCCATGTGAGCCTCCCTCCCATATTGTTCTTTTGGTCTTGCAGAAAAGCTCCGGCCGGTTGGATTGGCCTCAGGTCGGTGCGGGGTAGTTGGGGGCATCTCGCACCTGCGGCGGTTGACAGAGCATTGGGCAGTGGGGGCTGCATGCTCGTCACTGGGCTTTTTCCAACCGGCCAGATTCCTCCTCAAACGAATCCTCGATGTGAGTTGAACGCCGCTTTTTCAGGCGGCTTGGCGAAGCACCTCGGCAAATCGTTTCCTGGCTGGTTCGCGTGCTTTCGTCACGCCCGCCTGGTCGAACGGGTGGCTCGACGACGGCATCTCGAAGCGACGCGTGCCCTTCACGATGACTTTCATTTGGCTTTCGCTCACCGCACAGCCTCCCGCTCAAGCGCAAGCATTCTCCGCAACGCTTGCCCGCGTCACGGGAGCTGACGCTCCGTGCTCGATTCAGATTTTTGAGTGAACTTCGATCCTGTCCCGAGCTTACTGTGCGGGACGAGGCCGAGACTGTCGGTTCGGTTTGCGACTCTCGCCGATAATTTTTTTGAGAATGTCAACCCGAACGAACATGGGTTTATGGGGAGTGCTGTGCATAAGTGAATGCTGCCGTGAGCGGCAGCGTGCCTTCTCCAGCGCGAGGTCGCGCAGAACACCCACATTGAGCGCGCTGCAACAAGTGCTCGGTCAGCTTCCCAAACAAAAACCCCGGCATCGCTGCCGGGGTTTTGCATTTCGTCGTCGTTGAGCGAGATCCCGGCTCTGCGGTGCACCGCTTTGCGCTGCACCGCGTCCGGGACGACTTCGTCGTCTTAGAAGTCCATGCCGCCCATGCCGCCGCCCGGAGGCATCGCGGGGCCGCCGGCGTTCTTCTTCGGCAGCTCGGCAACCATGGCTTCCGTGGTAATCAGCAGCGCGGCAACCGAGGCAGCGTTCTGGATCGCGGTACGGACGACCTTGGTCGGGTCGATGATGCCCTTCTTGACCAGATCGGCGTAGTCGCCGGTCTGGGAGTCGAAGCCGTAATTGTAGGCCTTGTTCTCCAGGATCTTGCCGACGATGACCGAGCCGTCTTCACCGGCGTTGATCGCGATCTGGCGAGCCGGAGACGACAGCGCCTTGCGCACGATCTCGACGCCGGTCTTCTGGTCGTCGTTCTTGGTGCGCAGGCCCTTGAGCTGCTCGGAAGCACGGAGCAGAGCGACGCCGCCGCCCGGGACGATGCCTTCCTCGACAGCCGCACGGGTTGCATGCATCGCGTCATCAACGCGATCCTTGCGCTCCTTCACCTCGACTTCGGTCGCACCGCCGACGCGGATCACCGCGACGCCGCCTGCGAGCTTGGCGAGACGCTCCTGCAGCTTCTCACGGTCGTAGTCCGAGGTGGTCTCCTCGATCTGCGCCTTGATCTGGGCAACGCGGGCGTCGATGTCGGCCTTCTTGCCGGCGCCGTTGACGATCGTGGTGTTTTCCTTGTCGATCATCACCTTCTTGGCGCGACCGAGCATCTGCAGCGTGACGTTCTCGAGCTTGATGCCGAGGTCTTCCGAGATGGCCTGGCCGCCGGTCAGGATCGCGATGTCCTGCAGCATGGCCTTGCGGCGATCGCCGAAGCCCGGAGCCTTGACGGCCGCGACCTTCAGGCCGCCACGCAGGCGGTTGACGACGAGGGTGGCGAGGGCTTCGCCTTCGACGTCTTCGGCGACGATGACCAGCGGCTTGCCGGTCTGCACCACGGCCTCGAGCAGCGGCAGCAGCTCGTTCAGCGAGGAGAGCTTCTTCTCGTTGATGAGGATGTAGGCGTCGTCCATCTCAACGCGCATCTTGTCGGCGTTGGTGACGAAGTAGGGCGAGATGTAGCCGCGGTCGAACTGCATGCCCTCGACGACGTCGAGTTCGGTCTCGAGCGACTTGGCTTCCTCGACCGTGATCACGCCCTCGTTGCCGACCTTCTTCATGGCGTCGGCGAGGAACTTGCCGATCTCGGCATCGCCGTTGGCCGAAATGGTTCCGACCTGGGCGATCTCCTCGTTCGAGGTGACCTTCTTCGAGTTCTTCTGGAGGTCCGCAACGACGGCTTCGACCGCGAGGTCGATACCGCGCTTCAGATCCATCGGGTTCATGCCGGCGGCAACCGACTTGGCGCCTTCACGCACGATCGCCTGGGCGAGCACGGTGGCGGTGGTGGTACCGTCGCCGGCCGCGTCAGCGGACTTGGAGGCGACTTCGCGCACCATCTGGGCGCCCATGTTCTCGAACTTGTCCTCGAGCTCGATCTCCTTGGCGACGGTGACGCCGTCCTTGGTGATGCGGGGAGCGCCGAACGACTTCTCGAGCACGACGTTGCGGCCCTTCGGGCCGAGAGTGACCTTCACCGCATTGGCGAGGATGTCGACGCCGCGCAGCATCTTGTCGCGCGCATCGACGGAGAATTTGACTTCTTTAGCTGCCATCTGAATTTTTCCTTGAGAGGTTTACCTGGGAGGGAAGAGGCGCTTAGGCCGCCTTCTTCTTGGAAGCGGGGACGTCGAGCACGCCCATGATGTCGCTTTCCTTCATGATCAGCAGGTCTTCACCGTCGATCTTGACCTCGGTGCCGGACCACTTGCCGAACAGGACGCGGTCGCCGACCTTGATGTCGATGGGGATCAGCTTGCCAGCTTCGTCGCGGCCGCCCGGGCCGACGGCGATGACTTCGCCCTGCGAGGGCTTTTCCTTGGCGCTGTCCGGAATGATGATGCCGCCAGCAGTCTTCTCTTCGGCGTCGATACGCTTGACCACGACGCGGTCGTGAAGCGGACGGAATTTCATGCAGTCCTCCTAAACGTTTGCATATGCTGTAGATTTTTGGAGAGTTAGCAGTCCAGTCCGGCGAGTGCCAGACCGACTGGGCAGGAGATAGGCCAAGCCTTGGCGGCGGGCAAGTGGCTCTAGCAGAAAAATTGGCACTCGCGAATGACAGCTGCCAGGATCATTTTGGGATCATTTCGGCATCCTTAATGCCGCCCGGCGGTGGTCTCCGGGGCTATTAGCAGACGCGGTAAGCTGCTGCTAACGCAAGATATTTCAACAACCTATTAAACATTTAGGCTTGAGATGGGTTAGTCGCGTGGTCACATTTCTATCATGTGAGCGCATCCATTGCCGGTGGTCCGGCGGGGGTCGGCCGCCATGTGAATGCGCTCCGTCACAGGAGGTTGGCATGGTCTCGCGAGTTGGTGGGGTTGTTTCCGACGATTTCCGGAAGCAGTTGCTGGGGTATGGACTGACGACGGCGCAAATCCTGTATCGGATGCCGGACCATCCCTCGTTGCTGCAAACCTATGTCTGGCAGAACTACGACCTGTTTCCGAAATTTCCGGCGCTGCAGGATTTCCTCGCCTTCTGGCAGGAGAAGCTCGAAGGCCCGCTGTTTTCGGTGACGGTGGCGCATTCCAAGCTGGTCAAGCCGGCCGAACTGCGCGCCGTCGACGGCGTGTTCCGGCTGCATTGATCCGCAAAGCGGCAAGGCAAGGGGCGAGGCGCGGCATGCGCCTTTGCCCACCTCGCGCGGCGCGACTTGTGTTAGCCTTCGCCTGTCACAAAAAGACGGGAGGCGAACAATGGCCAAGAACAAGAAGACGGCATCAAGATCCGCAGCCAAGACCGCGGTGAAGAAGAAGTGGTCGGGGCTCGGCGCCGGCGCCAAGAAGTCGTCCGCGAAATCTTCCGCGCGCAAGACCATCAAGTCCAAGGGCCGCGTCACCGCGGCCAAGAAGAGCGCGCCCAAGGCAACGACTCGGGCCAAGCCGAAGCAGCGCGTCGCCATCAGCCATCACCGCGAAGAGGATTTCAAGGCCGACGGACTGCGCGCCTATGCCAAGTATCGCGACCTCGGCATTGCCGCCGCCTCGAACGGCCTCGCGCAGGCGCACGTCATCCGGCTGCAGGGACCGTGCAATCCGGACGAGGTGTCGAAGCTGCACTTCCACGACGTCGACTTCCAGATGGTCTATGTGCTCAAGGGCTGGGTGAAGACCTACATGGAAGGCGAAGGCGAGACGCTGATGAAAGAGGGCAGCGCCTGGACCCAGCCGCCGCGCATCCGGCACATGATCCTGGACTGCTCCGACGACGTCGAACTGCTGGAAGTGATCCTGCCGGCCGAGTTCAAGACGGTGGAGCTGAAGGCGTAAGGCTCACTGCGTCATGGCCGGGCTTGACCCGGCCATCCATCTAGCTTCGCAAGAGTCGTCGTTGATCGATGGATGCCCGGGTCAAGCCCGGGCATGACGAAATTGTAGCCCGGATGGAGCGAAGCGAAATCCGGGATTCGCGCCCGCAGTCAGACGGTCCCGGATTGCGCTTCGCTTCATCCGGGCTACGGCTGCGTCAACACGCCCACGATCGCCCCCATCAGGCACGTCGTCAGCGTGCCCGAGACGATCGACTTCAGGCCGAGCGCGTTGATCTCGTCGCGCCGCCCGGGCGCCATGATGCCGAGGCCGCCGATCATGATGCCGAGGCTCGCGAAGTTGGCAAAACCGCACATCGCGTAGAGCATGATCAGCCGCGAGCGCGGATCGAGCGCGTCGGGGCCGAGCTTCGACAGGTCGACATAGGCGATCAGCTCGTTCAGCACGGTCTTGGTGCCCATCAGGCTTCCCGCCGTGATTGCCTGCGGCCACGGCAGGCCCATCAGCCAGCACACCGGCGCCATGAGATAACCAAGCAGTCGCTGGAGCGAAATCTTCGCGCCGCCGACCTCCGGCAGCAGGCCGATGATCACGTTGACGAGATAGACCAGCGCGACCAGCACCAGCAGCATCGCGATGATGTTCATCAGGAGCTCGAGCCCGGCCGCGGTGCCCTTGACGATCGCGTCCATCGTCGAGGAGACCTGGACATCGGGATCGTCGAGCGATCCGCCGGTGCGCTTGTCCGACGTCTCGGGAATCATGATCAGGCTGATCAGGATCGCGGCCGGCGCGCCGAGCACCGAGGCGATGACGAAATGCGCGGCCGCATCGGGAATCAGCGGTGCGAGCAGCGTCGCGTAGAGCACCAGCACGGTGCCTGCGATCCCGGCCATGCCGCCGGTCATCACCAGAAACAATTCGCTGCGGGTCAGCTGTGCCAGATAGGGGCGGATGAAGAGCGGGGCCTCCACCATGCCGAGGAAGATGTTGGCCGCGGTCGAGAGCCCGACCGCGCCGCCGACGCCGAGCGTGCGCTCGAGAATCCAGGCCATGCCGCGCACCACCGGCGGCAGCACGCGCCAGTAGAACAACAGCGTCGTCAGCACGCTCATGACCAGCACGATCGGCAGCGCCTGGAAGGCGAGGATGAAATCCGAACCCGGCGCCTTGGGATCGAACGGCGCCGGACCGCCGCCGACATAACCGAACACGAAGGCGGTGCCGGCGCGCGTCGCAGCCGCGATGGCGCCGACGGCATCGTTGATCGCGCCGAACGCCTGCGTCACCAGCGGCACCTTGATCAACACCAGCGCGGTCACGACCGTGACGACGAGCCCGATCGCCGCCTGCCGCAACGACACCATCAGACGATTCTCGCTCAACGCCCAGGCGATCAGGAGTAACGCCACCACACCGAACGCCGATTGCAACTGCAGCATCACGCCCCCAGGAAACTCCGCGGGATTATGGCAGGGGCTTCGCGCAGCGCAATGCTGTTGCGCGTTCAGCTCGCGACCATTGACAAGTTGTAGGCCCTCGGTCACGCCATCTCGCATGTCCTCCGCAACACCGGCCGGCGCCCGCGATCTGCTCGGTCATAGATCTTTCCTGTTCTTCCTGTCGTCGCGCAGCCTGTCGCGCTTCTCCAACCAGATCGCGGCGGTGGCGGTCGGCTGGCAGATTTACGATTTGACCGGCAGTGCTTTTGCCCTCGGCATGGTCGGGCTGGTCCAGTTTTTGCCGACGGCTCTGCTGGTGTTTGTCGCCGGCCATGCCGCCGACCGGTTCGAGCGTCGGCGTGTGGTGCAACTCTGCCAGCTTGCGGAAGTGCTGACCGCGCTTTTCCTCGCGGTGAGCACCTTTGCCGGTACCATCTCCGAGTTGCAGATTTTCGCCGCGACCTTCGTGCTGGGGATTGCCGGTGCGTTCGAGAGTCCGGCGACCGCCGCGCTGCTACCGCTGATCGCTCCGCAAGGTTCGCTGCAGCGCGCGACCGCAATCTCGAGCGGCGCGGCGCAGGTCGCGACCATCACCGGGCCTGCGCTCGGTGGCCTCGCCTACGCAGCGATGCCGGGTATGGCCTACGCCGTGATGACCGTGTTCTGGCTGCTCAGCATGATCCTGACCGGCGGCATCGGCCGGCTGCAGCAAGCGCCGGCAAAGGACGGGGAGGTGTCGGATGACCTGTTTGCCGGCGTCACCTTCGTTCGCAGCAACCCGGCGATCCTTGGCACCATCTCGCTCGATTTGTTCGCGGTGCTGTTCGGCGGCGTCACCGCGCTGCTGCCGATCTATGCGCGCGATATTCTGCAAACCGGCCCGCTCGGCCTCGGCATCCTGCGCGCCGCGCCCGCGGTCGGCGCGCTGCTGATGACCATAGTGCTGGCGCGGCACACCATTAACCGCCGCGTCGGCATGCGCATGTTCCAGTCGGTGATCGTGTTCGGCTTAGCTACGGTGGTGTTCGCGCTGTCGCACTGGATGTGGCTGTCGGCGCTGGCGCTCGCGGTGCTCGGCGCCGCCGATACGATCAGCGTCGTGATCCGTTTTTCGCTGGTGCAGCTCGCCACCCCCGACGAGATGCGCGGCCGCGTCGGCGCGGTGAACTTCCTGTTCATCAACGCTTCGAACCAGCTCGGCCAGTTCGAGAGCGGCGTCACTGCGGCGCTGCTCGGCACCGTGCCGTCGGCCGTGCTCGGCGGCGTCGCCACCGTCGGGATCGCGCTGCTCTGGATGAAGCTGTTCCCGACACTGCGGGATGTGGAGAAGCTGGAGTAGGAGAGTTCTGCATCCGCAGACACAGCCTCATCCTGAGAGGATGTGAGGCCATATCCTCGTCCACCGCTGTCATCGCCCGGCCTGTGCGCAATTGCGCACATGGACCGGGCGATCCAGTACGCCGCGGCCTCTCGGCTCGAGCACTGCGGTCTCTGGAATACTGGATCACCCGCATGCGCGGGTGATGACACCGGGCAAGATGAGCAATCACCCCGTCATCCTGCGGAGAAGCGGCGCGCCAGGCGTCTGCACGATTTCGGAATAATGGAAAAATATCGCTGATTTGCCCGACGTGTCAAGTTGCCGTGTCGAACGCCGATAGCTGCCGGCTACTTTGCATGGGGTTGTTTTCGATATTTTGGCAGTGCGCCCTTGGAACGGCATGCCCGGGACAAGCCCGCCGCGCAATCTCGTGTCCCGGAGCCGGGACCCATCCCATGTACGACGGATCGGGCCGGTGGGCCCCGGTTCAGCAGCGCGTCATTGCATGCCGCGCTGCGCCCGGGGCACGAGAGTTAGCCCCGGCCGACGAACGGCATCTTGGTCGCCATGACCGTCATGAACAGCACGTTGGCGTCGAGCGGCAGGCCGGCCATGTAGGCGACGGCGTCGCCGACCGCCTTGGCGTCCATGCGCGGCTCGTGCTTGGTGGTGCCGTCCGGCTGCAGCACGCCGGGGCCGTTGACCATGCGGTCGGTCATCGGGGTCGCGGCATTGCCGATATCGACCTGGCCGACCGCGATGTCATACATGCGGCCGTCGAGGTTGGAGGCTTTTGTCAGGCCGGTGATGGCGTGCTTGGTCGAGGTGTAGGCCGCCGAGAACGGCCGCGGCGCATGCGCCGAGATCGAGCCGTTGTTGATGATGCGGCCGCCGCGCGGCGTCTGGTCCTTCATGATGCGGAAGGCGTGCTGGGTGCACAGGAACGGCGCGGTGAGGTTGGTGTTGACCACGGCCTGCCACTGCTCGAGTGGCAGATCCTCGAAGTTCACCGGCGGCGCGCCCATGCCGGCATTGTTGAAGAGAACGTCGAGCCGGCCATAGGTCGCCTTCACCTTGTCGAACAGCGCGGCGATCGCAGCCGGATTGGCCATGTCGGCGGTGACGCACAGGCTCTTGCCGGCGGGACCGAGCTTGCTGGTCTCTTCCAGCATCTCCAGGCGGCGCCCGACGAGCACCACGGTATAACCCTTGTCCATCAAAGCGAGCGATGCCGCGCGTCCGACACCGGTGCCGGCGCCCGTCACGAGCGCGATCTTGCTGGTTGCTTCGGTCATCCGAGTTTCCTCTTACTTGGTTTTTGCTTCGGTTTCGTTCTTGTAGGGTGGGCGTGGAATGTTCTGATGCGCCGCGCGCAGCGCCGCCGACCAGCGCGAGCGCAAATCGTGGAAATAGGGCTCGCCGGCCTCGATACGGTGATTGAGGTCGGCCTCGCAGGCGTCGGCGCGCACCACGAGCACGTCGATCGGCAGGCCGACGCCGAGGTTGGAGCGCATCGTCGAATCCATCGAGATCAGCCCCGTTTTGAGCGCCTCGTAGAGCTCGACGTCGTAATGCATGGCGCGGTCGAGCACAGGCTTGCCGTATTTGTGCTCGCCGATCTGCAAATACGGCGTGTCGGTGGTGCATTCGATGAAGTTGCCGGCGGTGTAGACCATGAACAGACGCATCCGCGAGCCCTTGATCTGGCCGCCGAACAGGAACGAGACGTCGAAGGAGATATCCTCCGAACGCAGCGCATCGCCCTCGGTGGCGTGCACCGACCGGATGGCGCGGCCGATCCGCTGCGCTGCCTGGAACATGGTCGGCGCGTTCATCAGCGTCTCGAGCTCGCCGGTGTGCGGATCTTCCATGCCCTCGGTCAGGGTCGACAGCACCGATTGGCTGATCGCGAGATTCCCCGCGCTGGCGATCGCCATGATGCGGTCGCCGGGCTTCTCGAAGATGTGCAGCTTGCGGAAGGTCGAGACGTTGTCGAGGCCGGCATTGGTGCGGGTATCGGCGATCATGACGAGGCCGTCGCGCACCAGAATTCCGCAGCAATAGGTCATTTGCAGTCCTCAAACGGTCCGAGTTTCTCGGCGCCAAACGTGTAGCCAATTTCGAGGTCGCATCCAACCCTAATTCCCCGTCACGGGACATGCGATGGCGGGTCAAGAGGGGCCGGTCCCGCTCGCGGCGACGGTCCGTGGCGGGACTTGTTTCCACCGCTGGCCGCCTGAAAATCCCGCTCCGCGCCCCGGCCTCGTTCTGCGTTGCGCGCAGCCGGCAATGATCTGCGCCCCGTGTCATTGCGGGGCACCGGGCGTTGTGGTCGACTGCCCATAACTGACAACAACAAGAAATTCCGGGAGGCGAGAATGTCGTTCAAACTGGCCACGTGCATCATGGCATTGGGCGCAGCAGTGATGGCGGCGAGCCCCGCATCGGCGCAGAAGAAGGGCGGCACGCTCCGGCTCTATCACAACGACAATCCGCCCTCGACCTCGCTGCTCGAGGAATCCACCATCGCCTCGGTGATGCCGTTTGCGGCCGTGTTCAATAACCTCGTGGTGTTCGATCCGGCCAAGGTGCACGAAAGCGTCGACACCGTGATCCCAGACCTCGCCGAGAGCTGGTCGTGGGATCAGACCAACACAAAGCTCACCTTCAAGCTGCATCACGGCGTGAAGTGGCATGACGGCCAGCCGTTCACGGCCAAGGACGTGCAGTGCACCTGGCGGATGCTGATCGGCAAGAGCGAGACCCAAGACTCCAAAACCCAGGACTTCAAGCGCAACCCGCGCAAGGTCTGGTATTCGAAGCTCAAGGACATCAGCATCAACGGCGACGATGAAGCGACCTTCGAGCTGACCGAGCCGCAACCCGGCCTGCTGGCGCTGCTCGCCAGCGCCTTCTCGGTGGTCTATCCCTGCCACGTGCCGCAGCAGGTGATGCGCACCAAGCCAATCGGCACGGGGCCGTTCAAGTTCGTCGAATTCCGGCGCGGAGACTCGATCCGCCTGGTGCGCAATCCCGACTACTTCAAGAAGGACCGGCCGTATCTCGACGAGATCACGGTACGCTCGATCGACAGCCGCGCCACGCGCATGCTGGCGTTCGCCACCGGCGACTACGACATCACCTTTCCGTCCGACGTCAGCATTCCCCTGATGAAGGACGTCAAGGCGCGGGCCCCGAACGCGATCTGCGAGATGACATCGACCAATCTGCAGATCAATCTGCTCGTCAACCGCGTCAATCCGCCGTTCGACAATCCGGAGATCCGCAAGGCGATGTCGCTCGCACTCGATCGCAAGGCCTTCAACAGCATCCTGTTCGAAGGCACCGGGCGGCTCGGCGGCGCGATGCAGGCCAAGCCGGAAGGCGAGTGGGGCATGCCGCCGGAGATCCTGTCGACGCTAATGGGCTACGGTCCGGATACCGACAAGAACCTCGCCGAAGCGCAGGCGATCATGCAGAAGCTCGGCTACAGCGACGCCAAGCCGCTGTCGATCAAGATCCAGACCCGCAACCTGCCGACCTATCGCGACCCGGCGGTGATCCTCGCCGACCAGCTCAAGAAGATCTACATCGTTGCCGAACTCGATATCCTCGACACGCCGCGCTGGTACTCGCGGCTGCAACGCAAGGATTACACGATCGGCCTCAATGTCACCGGCGTCAGCGTCGACGATCCCGACGGCAATCTGGTCGAGAACTATTCCTGCAACTCCGAGCGCAACTACACCCAGTATTGCAATGCCGAGGTCGACAGGCTGCTGGCTGCGCAGTCGCGCGAGGTCGACAAGGACAAGCGCCGCAAGATCGTGTTCGACATCGAGCGCCTGCTGGTCGATGACGCCGCGCGGCCGGTCATCCTCCACTCATCGGCTGGCAATTGCTGGCAACCTTACGTGAAGAACTTTCATCCGCACGACAACAGCCAGTACAACAATCTGCGCTTCGAGGATGTCTGGCTGGACAAATAGTGCGTGCTGCCCCCCGGCGGGCGGCGACGTATGTCGTCGCCCTGCACACACGCGGAGCGCTCGCGCCGATCGCCGGGTGTCAGAATAGCGACGGTACCCGTCAGGCCGCGCAGAAATCCACTGGACATCCGAAGCCGCTACGGAAGCTCGGATATCAGCTTGGTCCACTCGGACTCGGGCCAGGCCCGTGACGTGCAGGTCCGTATGTTTCCCTGAGAACTGAGGGCAAGCGCGAGCTTTGTGATGTTGTCACCGAGAGGCGCTTCGGCGAGGAGAAGGATGTCATGCTCACCGGAGGTGAGATAGACCTCCTTGATTTCGACACCGAGCGTCTTGGCGAGTTCTTTCGCCGCTCGGCTGCGCTTGGGAGCTTCCTTGACATTACGAATTCCCTGGTCGGTCCAGTCGATCCTCACTATGAATGTCGCCATGTCGTCCTCCAAGGGTTACGCACTGCCCTTGTCTGCCGCGCGCGGCAGGCCAACGTGCTTCATGTTGAAGTTGAGGGAGCGCCCCATAAGGCAGGCGCTGCTTTCAGACTGCGATGCCTGCCGACGGCCTGACCACTGCCTGTTCCATCAGACGGCGACGTCGGCCCGTCCCGTCTCAAAGGGCAGTTCGGTAGAGATTACGCCATGTCGTTTGCTGGAGAAAGAGGGCTCCCCGCGTTGTGATCGCAAACGCGGTGGCAAGGCTCGGCGATCACCCAAAAATGGCCTGAGGGACACGCTGCGTCGAGGTCGCACGCTCGTCGCAAGGGGTAAGGGCCGCAGAAAGCCTTCGCGCGCCGCACTTCCATCTGGCGCAAGTCAGGTGTGGGTGTAATCACCCGGTTTCAATCCGAGCGCTTTGACGGCCGCTTCGGGAAGCAGCCCCCACGCGTCGACCCTTTCATTCGGGGCCATCATTTTCGCAACAATTGCCGTGGCCTTTGCCGCATCTCCTTCAGCCACGAAGAAGACCGAGCGAACAGGCGGACCGCCGTCCAACGGCTCAGTTGTTACGAGGACAACCTGACCATTTGCCATGTTCTCTTATACCGCTATCGCGGTGCTGTTTCCACGGATCTCATCGATCGATCCCAGCGATCCGGCTGCCGACGCAGGCGCCAAATGCAAAGCTGCCCAGTATTGCATCGTCGCGGCTCGAACACCAAATAGCAGAACGTGGGACGCAGAACCGCTCCAGGAGCGAGAGCGTGGCCAGCAAGAGAGCAAGCGAAGAGCTCCCCATCATTGCGCGCTTTGAGGTACGCCGCCGCAGCTACCTCGCGCCGGATGGTTCGATGAGCCGGCCGCTTCCTGCCTTCGCCACCGATGCCAAGCTGCTGGTCGAACTTTACCGGTCGATGGTGTTGTTGCGCCTGTTTGACCGAAAGGCTGTTGCATTGCAGCGCACTGGTCGGCTGGGAACCTATGCCATTTCGCTCGGCCAGGAGGCGGTGTCGGTCGGTATCGCGAGTGCGATGCGGGAAGATGACGTTTTGCTGCCTTCCTATCGCGACAATGGCGCGTTGCTCTGGCGCGGCGTCAAGCTGGAGGAGATCCTGCTGTTTTGGGGTGGCGATGAACGGGGCAATCAATTCTCCGGTTCTGTCCTCGATTTCCCGTTCTGCGTTCCGGTCGGATCACAGGCGCCGCATGCCGCCGGTGTGGCCTATGCCTTCAAGCTGCGCAGGGAGCCGCGTGTCGCCGTATGCCTGTTTGGCGACGGCGCGACCTCGAAAGGCGATGTCTACGAGGCGATGAATTTTGCCGGCGTGCACAAATTGCCGGTCGTGTTCGTCGCCACCAACAATCAATGGGCCATATCGGTGCCGTTGCGGCTGCAGACCGCTTCCGAAACGCTGGCCCAGAAGGCGATAGCTGCCGGGTTCAGCGGCGAACAAGTGGACGGGTGTGACGTGGTGGCGATGCGCGCCGCGGCCGAGGGGGCCATTGCCGCTGCCCGCGACGGCAAGGGGCCTCACTTCATCGAAGCGGTCACCTACCGGCTCGGCGATCACACGACGTCAGATGATGCATTGCGCTATCGTTCGGTCGAAGAAGTCCAGGCGCATTGGAAGGAGGAGCCGATCGCGCGCCTCAGGTCTCATCTTGTGGGTCAAAAGATGTGGACCAAGGCGGACGAGGAGCAGCTTGCCGCCGAGTGCCATGAGCGCATCGAGGCGGCGGTGCAGCGCTATCTGACGACGCCGCCGCGCCGGCCTGAAACCATGTTCGACAACCTCTATGCCGATCTCCCTGAGGCCTATGCGGCGCAACGTCGCGAACTCGCAGGAGAGGACGATGCCTGAAGTCACGTTGGTCGAAGCCATCAATCTGGCGCTCGGCCGCGCGATGGCGGATGATCCTGATGTGGTTGTGCTCGGCGAAGATGTCGGCGTCAATGGCGGCGTCTTCCGCGCCACCGTTGGCTTGCAGGAGCGCTTCGGTCCGGAGCGCGTCCTTGATACGCCGCTTGCCGAACTCCTGATCAGCGGGCTCTGCGTCGGCATGGCCGCGCAGGGACTGAAGCCCGTCGGTGAAATCCAGTTCATGGGATTCATTTATCCCTGTCTCGATCAGCTGGTGAACCATGCATCGCGCATGCGCAACCGTACCCAGGGACGGCTCACCTGTCCGATGGTTCTGCGCACGCCGCATGGTGCCGGCATTCGCGCGCCCGAGCATCATTCCGAAAGTACCGAGGCGATGCTCGCCCACATTCCAGGCTTGCGTGTCGTCATGCCCTCGTCGCCGGAGCGCGCTTATGGACTTCTCCTTGCCGCGATCCGCGATCCCGATCCGGTGGTGTTTCTTGAGCCGACGCGGCTGTACCGCGCGGCGAAAGGCGAGGTGGAGGACAACGGCGAAGCGTTGCCGCTGGATGCTGCCTTTATCCTGAGGGAAGGTCGCGACGTCACGCTGATCAGCTGGGGCGCGATGCTGAGGGAAACGATGGCCGCGGCTGATGCGCTCGCCGATGAAGGCATCGCTGCCGAGGTCGTCGACCTCGCCACGCTCAAGCCCTATGATGAAGATACCGTGCTCGGTTCGGTCGCAAAGACCGGGCGCTGCGTCATCGTGCACGAGGCGGCGCACACCGGTGGATTTGGCGCGGAGATCGCAGCCCTGATCGCCGAGCGCGGGCTATCCTCGCTGCTCGCGCCCGTGACCCGCGTCACCGGCTACGACACGGTCGTCCCGATGGCACGCCTTGAGCAACACTACATGCCGTCGGTCGGACGCATCGTGGCCGCAGCTCGAAAGGCGTACCAGTACAACTGAACACCGACGGACCTCGTCCCATGCGCCAGTTCACGTTGCCGGACCTTGGTGAAGGTCTTGAAGAAGCGGAGATCGTCACCTGGTATGTCAACGAGGGCGACCACGTCGTGACCGACCAGCCGCTCGTTTCGGTCGAGACCGACAAGGCGGTGGTTGAGATACCGGCGCCGTCGAGCGGACGCATCGCGCGCCTGTTCGGTGCCAAAGGCGATATCGTGAAGGTGGGCGCGCCGCTCGTGGAGTTTGCCGAAGGCGCCACGCAGGACACGGGGGCGATTGTGGGCGAGCTCGGCATCGACGAGCAAAAGCCGGCGGCGGCAACTCCTTCGGCGGCGCCCAACGCGTACGGAGCTCAGGTGTTTCCGGCGGTGCGCGTGCTCGCGCGCAGGCTCGGCGTTGCCCTCGATCTCGTCGAGGCGACGGGGCCCGGCGGTACCATTACGCGGGCCGATGTCGAGAGGGCGGCGAAGCAGATGTCTCACGGCGGCCCCGCTGAGCCGCTGCGCGGCCTGCGCCGCGCGATGGCCCAGCGCATCACGGCGGCGCATGCGGAAATCGTCCCTGCGACTGTCACCGATGAAGCCGACATCAACGACTGGCGACAGGGCGAGGACGTGACAATCCGTTTGGTGCGTGCGATTGCCGCCGCATGCAAATCAGAGCCCGCGCTCAATGCCTGGTATCATTCCGGCTCGGAAGAGCGGCGTCTGATCGAGCGGATCGATCTCGGCATTGCTGTCGACACCGGCGGCGGCCTGATCGTTCCCGTGCTGCGCAACGTCGCGGAGCGGAGCGTATCGGACCTGCGGGCTGGGCTCGACCGCCTGCGGGCCGACGCAATCGCGCGCGCGATACCGCCGGAAGAGCTGCGCGGTGCGACGATCACGCTATCGAACTTCGGAATGATCGGAGGACGGTTTGCCAATCTCATCATCGTGCCGCCGCAGACGGCAATCGTCGGCGCCGGGCGGATTTCGGAGCGCGCGGTCGCGCATCAGGGGCAGGTTGCAGTCAGACGCACGCTGCCGCTATCGCTCACCTTCGACCATCGGGTGGTGACGGGCGGCGAAGCGGCCCGTTTCCTGGTTGTCCTCAAATCCGACCTTGAGCGCATTCCCTGACCCCACCATTCGACCGTCATCGGCGGCGCATAGCGCCGACCGGGTGGCTCGTGAGGGCGCGGTGTCGTGTCCCTTACGACTGCGTCTGGCTCTGCCACTGGCCGGGGCGGCCGGCCTGGTCGACCTTGACCGCGACCGACAGGGTCTCGTTGCCGCCGCCATATCGGGTGCCGCGGACCGGGGCGGCACCGAGATAGTCGAGGCCGATCGCAACGCGGGCATGGGCGTCGGTGGTGCAGATGCCGTTGGCGGCGTCGAAACCGACCCAGCCGAGGTCGGGCACGAAGGCCTCGGCCCAGGCGTGGCCGGCCTGCTGGTTGACCATGCCGTCGGAGCGCAGGAAATGCCCGGAGACGAACCGCGCCGGAACGCCGCCGGCGCGGGCGCAGGCGATCAGGATGTGCGCGTAGTCCTGGCAGACCCCGCGCTTCAGCGCGAACGCCTCGGAGGCCGAGGTGGCGCTGTTGGTCGGGTCCTCGTCGAAGGTCATGTGCTCGTAGATCTGCACCATCAGCGCGTGCAGGAAACCGAGCACGTCGCTACCTGCTTCCGCGCGCAGTTCGCGCACGGCGGCGGTCATGGCCGGGTTGAGGTCGGTCAGCGGCGTGGCACGCAGGAACAGGCTCGGGGGAAACCGCTCGTCGGTGCCTTTCAGCACGCCGCCGGTGTCCTGGGTTTCGACCAGGCCCTCGCAATGGATGGTGAGGTCGGTGATCGAACCATGCGTCAGCACATGGGTGACGTTGCCGAATGCGTCCTCATGGATGTCGAGCCGGGAATCGGTGGAGACGTCGATCTGCCAGTCGGCGACATACTGGCCGTCATGGCTGCCCGGCGTCATCCGCAGAATCTGGATCACGCCCGAGGCGGCCGGCTCGTAGCGATAGGTGGTGGTGTGGGCTATCCGCAGGCGCATGGCTCAACCGGAGTTCAGTCGGTTTTCTGGGGCCGGAACGTCATGCCCGGGCACCCACGTCTTTCTTCCTAATCGGCCGCGAAAGCAAGACATGGGTGACCGGGATCGACCCGGTCATGACGACATTTTGAGCACTTTTCCCGCCGCGGCGGTCAGATCAAATATTGCTTGGTGATGATCTCACCCAGCCGTGAATTATCCGCGATGAACTCCTGGATGAATTCGTGCACGCCGTGCTGGAAGATATCGTCCATGTGGCTGTGCTCGAGCCGGTTCCTGATGCCGCGGGCGTGGCGCTGGGCGGCGCCCTGGCGGCCATAGGCGACGCCGATCTGGTCCAGATTGCGCACCAGGTTGCTGTAGCAGCTGGCGAGCGACCGCGGCAGCGTGTCGTTGAGGATCAGGAGGTCGGCGATCAGCCAGGGCTTCAGGGTTTCCCGGTACACCCAGTGATAGGCGGTCGTCGCCGACACCGAGCGCAGGATCGAGGTCCACTGGTAGTAATCCAGCGGGCCGCCGACATGCTCCTCCTCGGGCAGCAGCACGTGATACTTCACGTCGAGAATGCGTGCGGTGTTGTCGGCGCGCTCGAGATGCACGCCAAGCCGCGAGAACCAGTAGGCGTCGTTGCGCAGCATGGTGCGGTAGGCCGAGCCGTCGAAGCGCAGCGAGGTCTCCTGCACGAAGCGCAGGAATTTGGCCAGTTCCTCGCGGTTGGCGGGACCCTTGTTCCAGACTGCCTGCAGCTCGATCCACGCTGAATTGATGGTGTCCCACATCTCCGACGTCAGCGCGGTGCGCACCGAACGCGAATTGAGCCGCGAGGCCTCGATGCAGTTCTTGATCGAGGACGGATTCTCCGACGAGAAGGACAGATACTCGACGACGTTTCGCTCGTTGGCTTCTTCGTAATGGTCGTAGAAGGCGGCGCCGACACCGGCGGTGAGCAGTGCGGAGTCCCACTCATTGGTCTTGCCGACATAGGCCGCGGGCAGCGCGGTGACGCGGAGCGTGGCGTCGATCGTGCGCGCGAGATACTCGGCGCGTTCGACATAACGGGCCAGCCAGAACAGGTTTTCGGCGGTGCGCGACAGCATGCTTCAACTACTCGCTCAGTATCCAGGTGTCCTTGGTGCCGCCGCCCTGGCTCGAATTGACCACGAGCGAGCCTTCCTTCAGTGCGACGCGGGTCAGCCCGCCGGGCACGATGGTGGTGTGGCTGGAGCCGGTCAGCACGAACGGGCGGAGGTCGACGTGGCGCGGCGCGAGGCCCTTGTCGGTGCAGGTCGGGCAGGTCGACAGCGCCAGCGTCGGCTGGGCGATGAAGCCCTCCGGCTCGCGCTTGAGCTTGTCGCGGAACGCCTCGATGGTCGCCTTGGTGGCGGCGGGACCGATCAGCATGCCGTAGCCGCCCGAGCCGTGGACTTCCTTGACGACGAGGTCGGCGAGGTTGTCGAGCACGTAGGACAGATCCTGCGCCTCGCGGCAGCGCCAGGTCTGCACGTTCTTCAGGATCGGCTCCTCGCTGAGATAGAATTTTACGATATCAGGCATGTAGGAATAGATCGCCTTGTCATCGGCAATGCCGGTGCCGACCGCGTTGGCGAGCGTGATGTTGCCGGCCGCGTAGGCCGACATCAGGCCGGGGACGCCGAGCGCGGAATCGGGGCGGAAGGTGAGGGGATCGAGGAAGTCGTCGTCGACGCGGCGGTAGATCACGTCGACACGCTTCAGCCCCTCGGTGGTGCGCATGAACACCTCGTCGTTCTTGACGATGAGGTCGCGCCCCTCGACCAACTCGATGCCGAGCTTGTCGGCCAGGAAGGAGTGCTCGTAATAGGCCGAGTTGTAGACGCCGGGCGTCATCAGCGCCACCGTCGGCTCGGCCGAGGCGCTGTGCGGCGCCACCGACCGCAGCGCCGACAGCAGCTCGTCCGGATAGCGCTCGACCGGCGCGACGCGATGTCGCGCGAACAGGTCCGGAAACAGCCGCATCATGATCTCGCGGTTTTCCAGCATGTAGGAGACGCCGGACGGCGTCCGTGCATTGTCCTCCAGCACGATGAAGCTGTCCGGATCGGTGCGGATGATGTCGATGCCGGCGATGTGGACGTAGATGTCGTGCGGCACGTCCTGGCCGTTCATCTCCGGCCGGAACACCGGGTTCTGGAAGATCAGGTCTTCCGGGATGACGTTGGCGCGCAGGATGTCGCGGCCGTGATAGATGTCCTTGAGGAACATGTTGAGCGCGAGCACGCGCTGCTTCAGGCCCTTCTCCAGCAGCGTCCACTCGGTCGCGGACATGATGCGCGGAATGACGTCGAACGGGATCAGCCGTTCCTGGGCCTCGGAATCGCCGTAGACCGCGAAGGTGATGCCGATCCGGCGGAACAGCAGCTCCGCTTCCTGGCGCCGATATTCGAGCGCATCCGGCGGCGTCTCTTTGAGCCAGCGGGAGAGCTCCTGGTAGGCCGGGCGGAGATCCTCGCCGAGGCCGTTCATCTCATCGAACGCGACTGCCATATATCCCGACTGCCCTCCCAAGCCATGTGACACACTGCATGACTTGGTGGGATGGTAGCAAGGGGCGGGCCAGCACGATATGCATTGGCTTGTGGCATTTGCTAAGGGTGAGGCGGAGGGCCTGCCCGAAAAACCGGCTGAGGTCTGCTTAATTCGGCGGCAAAACCCCGTGACATCAAGGCATTGGAACGGCAATGTCAGGGGATCAAGTTTAAGGAAATGAGACCATGAGCGAGATCGTCACGGCAGGGATATTGGTGATCGGCGACGAGATCCTGTCCGGCCGGACCAAGGACAAGAACATCGGCTTCATCGCCGAATACCTGACCAATATCGGCATCGACCTGAAGGAGGTCCGCGTCGTCGCCGACGACGAGGCCGATATCGTCTCCGCCCTTGATGCGCTGCGGCATAGGTACAATTACGTGTTCACCACCGGCGGCATCGGGCCGACCCATGACGACATCACCGCCGACAGCGTGGCGAAGGCGTTCGGGGTCGAGATCCACCATCATCCCGACGTGGTGGCGCGGTTCAGGGAGCGCTGGACCGAGCAGGACCTCAACGAGGCGCGGCTGCGGATGGCCCGGGTGCCCGATGGCGCCGAGCTGATCCAGAGCGCGACCATCCTGGCGCCGGGCTTCAAGCTCGGCAACGTCATCGTGATGGCCGGCATCCCGACCATCATGCAGGCGATGATGGATATCGTGGCGCCGACCCTGAAATCCGGCGTGCGAATGCTGTCGGATTCGGTCCGCGCCGACGCGCGGGAAGGCGATATCGGCGGCCCGCTGCGGGCGATCGCGGAAGCCAATCCCGACACCATCATCGGCAGCTATCCGTTCCAGGACGAGAACCAGAAGCCGAACACCAATCTGGTGGTGCGCTCGCGCGATCCGGAGAAGCTCGCAGCCGCGATGGCCGCGGTGAAGGAGATGCTGAAGCAGGTGCAGGCCGCGCAGAAGAAGCCGGCGGGTTGAAGCGACATGGTTGAGCGAAATTCCGAACCGAGTGCACAGGAACGGGCCGGCCGGCCGTTCCCGGTCTCCTGGGATCAATTCCACCGGGACTGCCGGGCGCTGACCTGGCGGCTGAACGAAGTCGGCCCGTTCCATGCGGTGATCGCGATCACCCGCGGCGGACTGGTGCCGGCGGCGATCGTGGCGCGCGAACTCGGCTTGCGGGTGATCGATACCGTCTGCGTCGCAAGCTACGACCACGACAAGCAGGGCGACCTGAAAGTGCTCAAGGGCATTTCGGAGCAGACCGCCAAGCTCGGCGGCGGCACCGGCAAGGGGCTTTTGATCGTCGACGACCTCGTCGATACCGGCAAGACCGGCAGGCTGGTGCGCGAACTGCTCCCCGAAGCGCATTTCGCAACCGTCTATGCCAAGCCCAAGGGCCGCCCGCTGGTCGACACCTACATCACCGAAGTGTCGCAGGACACCTGGATATTCTTTCCCTGGGACACCGCGCTGTCGTTCCAGCCGCCGATCCGGGATGGGGCGGCGTAGCGAGTCACCTCGCCCCGTGTGCGGGGAGAGGTCGGATCGCATCGTTAGATGCGATCCGGGTGAGGGAGACTCGCCCCGGGTTCATCTCTCACTATCTTTGCGGATACAGCCCCTCACCCCGACCCTCTAAGAGGGAGCTCCGCTCATCTCGACCCCGCAAGAGCGGGGCGAGGGGGAAGTCAGAAGATGCCCCTGCAAAACCGCGTCACGCCCACCGGCGACATCGTCGCGATCGAACATCGCGGCACCTTCACCGGCAATCGCGGCATCATCCACGATCCCGCGACCCGCACGCTGTTGAACAAGCGCTGGTCGAGCCCGGCCTGGCTTACCTGTGTCTGCGAGTTCAGGGGACGGCGGCGCAAGGTGATGACCCGGCAGAGCTGGACCGAGCTGTTCTTCCTCGATGAAGCCACCGCATTCGCGGCCGGGCACCGGCCCTGCTTCTACTGCCGCCGCGACGACGCCAAACGGTTTCGCGCCGCCTGGGAGGAGGGCAACGGCACGAACGATCTCAGCGCCAAGGCAATGGATACGGTGCTGCATGCCGAGCGCCTCGACCGCGGCAAGAAGCGGCTGCATGCGTTGCCGTTGCCGCTCGCTGCGCTACCTGACGGCGCGATGGTGCAGGCGAACGGCGAAAGTTATCTCGTTGCAGACGGCAAGACGCTGCGCTGGTCATTCGCAGGCTACGAGCGGGCCAATGCGACCGCTCCCGCCATGCTGCTGACGCCGCCCTCGACAGTCCGTGCATTTCAGGCCGGCTATCGACCGGTGCTGCATCCGAGCGTGGCGGCTGCTTTGGACTGAGCCGCCGACGCTGCCCTTACGCCAGCCGCTGCCTTGCCAGTTTTGCGCCGGCGCCGAGCGCGATCAGCTTGGCTTCGGCGATATCCCGCCGCATCGGGGCCATGCCGCAATTGGTGGTCGCGATGATGTTGGCCTTCGGCACGTGTTTCGCCACGGCCTCGATCACCTTGACGACGTCCTCCGCCGTCTCGACCTCGTCGCTGGCGACGTCGATCACGCCGGCCTGCACGATCTTGCCGGGCAGCGCCGCGAGCAGTTCGATCGGCACCTTCGAGTTGCGGCATTCGATCGCGACCTGCTGGATCGTGCTCTTGTCGATCACCGGGAAGGTCTCTTCATATTGCCGCCACTCGCCGCCGAGCGTCTGCTTCCAGTCGGTGTTGGCTTTGATGCCGTAGCCGTAGCAGATGTGCACGGCGGTGGCGCAGGAGAGGCCCTCGGCGGCGCGCTCCAGCGCCTTGATGCCCCAGTCGCGCACCTCGTCCATGTAGACGTTGAAGGCGGGCTCGTCGAACTGGATCATGTCGACGCCGTCGGCTTGCAACGCCTTGGCTTCCTGATTCAACAGTTCGGCGAAGGCGAACGCCATCTTCACGCGGTCGCCATAATATTTGTCGGCGATGGTGTCGATGATCGTCATCGGGCCGGGCAGGGTGAACTTCAGCCGATTCTTCGTGTGCGCGCGCGCCGCACGCGCCTCGCTTTCGTGGACGCGGCCCTTGAGTTGCAGCGGCGCGACCACCTGCGGGACCATGGCCTTATAGCGGTCCTTGCGGATGCCCATCTCGACCTTGTGGGCGAAATCGATGCCCTCGATCCGCTCCAGAAAACCGTGCACGAAGTGCTGGCGCGCCTGCTCGCCCTCGGTGACGATGTCGACGCCGGCATCCTCCTGCAGCTTGACTGCAAGCACTGTGGCGTCGCGCTTGGCGCGGGCGAGTTCGGCGCCTTCCGATTTCCAGGGTGCCCACAGCATATTCGGCTCGGCGAGCCATTCCGGCTTCGGCAGGGAGCCCGCGATCGTGGTTGGAAACAGCATGGGTGCCTCCCGGTGGGTTCTGATTGAGCGCCTGTGTGCCATGTCCTAGAGTGGAGGTACAGAACAACAAAAGTCTTTGTCACGGGGAAGTGGACGCCGATGATCGACCTGCACTACGCGCCGACGCCGAACGGCTGGAAGATCTCGATCATGCTGGAGGAACTGGGGCTTCCCTACAAGGTGATCCCGGTGAACATCCGCGCCGGCGAGCAGTTCCGGCCCGAATTCCTGGCGATCAGCCCGAACAACCGGATTCCCGCGATCGTCGACCTTGCGCCTGCCGACGGTGGCGGGCCGTTCCCGGTGTTCGAGACCGGCGCGATCCTGATCTACCTCGCCGACAAGACCGGCCGTTTCCTGTCGCGGGAGTTGCGTGCGCGGTCGAACGTCATCCAATGGGTGATGTGGCAAATGAGTGGCCTCGGGCCGATGCTCGGCCAGCACGGTCATTTCGCGCTCTATGCCGCCGAGAAGATTCCCTATGCGATCGAGCGCTACCGCGACGAGACGGCGCGGCTCTATGGCGTGCTCGACCGCCAGCTCGGCAAGACTGGCGCCTACATCGCCGGCGATGACTATTCGATCGCCGACATCGCCTGCTTTCCCTGGACCATGACCCACAAGGCGCAGGGCTTCACTCTCGACGACTACCCAAACATCAAGAGCTGGTACGCGACCGTGCGCGCCCGGCCGCAGGTGCAGGCGGGGCTTGCGATCGGAAAATTCGTCAAGGAGCCGTTCGACGAGGAATCACGCAAGAACATGTTCGGCCAGCGTGCCAAGGAGTTGGTCGAGAAGAAGTAGGTATCGTCATCCTGAGGTGCGAGCTCTTGCGAGCCTCGAAGGATGCGAAGCCGGAGGCCCTCCATCCTTCGAGGGCCGCTGAAGAAGCGGCCACCTCAGGATGACGGGAAACTACAGCGCTGCAAACATGACAACACAAGGAAACGCCAATGATCGAATTCTTCTTCGACTGCTCCAGTCCCTGGACGTATCTCGCCTGGCACAACATCCAGCCGCTCGCGAAGGAGTTCGACGCGCCGATCAGCTGGCGGCCGATCCTGGTCGGCGGCATCTTCAACACCGTCAATCCGTCGGTTTACGCGCAGCGCGAGACGCCGGTGCCGCTGAAGGCGCGCTACATGAAAAAGGATCTCGGCGACTGGGCGCGCTCGGCTGGGCTGGCGATCAAGATGCCGCCGACCGTGTTCCCGGTGAACAGCGTGAAGGCGATGCGCGGCTGCATCTGGCTCGGCAACGAGAAGATGGTGCCGTTCGCGCGCGCGGTGTTCGAGGCCTATTGGGGTGACGACAAGGACATCTCGCAGGATGCGGTGCTGACCGAGATCTGCAGCAAGCTCGGGATCGATCCGGCGCAATTCCTGGCCGGCATCGGCGACCAGGCGATCAAGGACCAGCTCAAGGCCAACACCGAGGAGGTGATGGCGCGCGGCGGCTTCGGCTCGCCCACGATCTATCTCGACAAGACCGATATGTATTTCGGCAACGACCGCCTGCCGCTGATCCGCGAGGCGCTGGCCCGTCTCAAGGCGCGAGCCGCCTGATGCCGAAAGCCGTCGTTTGCCGCGAGCTCGGCCCGCCCGAGCGCCTTCAGCTCGAGAATTTTGCCTCGGTGCCTCTGCAGCCGGGGCAGGTGCGCGTTGCGATCCGTGCCGCCGGGATCAATTTCCCCGATATCCTGATGGCCGCGGGTGAGTACCAGCTCAAGCCGCCGCTGCCGTTCACGCCGGGCTCGGAAGCCGCCGGCGATGTCGTCGAGGTCAATGGAGCCGCGGGTGTCGCCGTCGGCGACAAGGTGATCGTCAAGATGCGCTTCGGCGCCTACTGCGACGAGACGGTCGCGACACCATCGCAGCTCGTGCCGGTGCCGTCGACCTTCGACTATGCCGAGGGCGCGACCTTCCTTGCCGCGCACGGCACGGCGTATCACGCGCTGATCGATCGCGGGCAGATCAAGCCGGGCGAGGTGCTGCTGGTACATGGCGCCGGCGGCGGTGTCGGGCTTGCCGCGGTCGAGATCGGCAAGCTGCTCGGCGCGACCGTGATCGCTGCCGCCTCGAGCGAGGAGAAGCTTGCGATCGCCAAAGAACGTGGCGCGGATCATCTCGTGCTCTACGCGCGCGAGCCGTTCCGCGATGCGGTCAAGGGCCTCACCGATGGTCGCGGCGCCGATGTGGTGTTCGATCCCGTCGGCGGCGAGGTGTTCGAGAACTCGATGCGCTGCATCAACTGGGGCGCGCGGATTCTCGTCGTCGGCTTCACCGGCGGCATCGGTCTTGCCCGCACCAATCTGTTGATGATCAAGGGCGCGAGCGTGCTCGGCGTTCGCGCCGGTGAGGCGGTGCGGAAGGACCCCGCGCTTGGCGAGGTCAGGTTCAAGGCGCTGAGCGAATGGGCCGAGACGGGTAAGGTGCGGCCCAATATCTCACACCGGTTGCCGCTGGAGGATTACGCGAAGGCGATGCGACTCCTGATTGAGCGCAAGGCGATCGGGCGTGTGGCGCTGATGATGCAGTAGTTCGTCATTGCGAGCCAACGGGTCGGCGCGTAGCGCCGCCCGATGACAGGCTCCGCGAAGCAATCCATAGTCACCGTGCGGCGGTATGGATCGCTTCGTCGCTTCAGCGCAAAATTGCTTTGCAATTTTGTCGCGAGCTCCTCGCAATGACGGCTACGGCCTTGTGAACTTCCCTTCTCTCAGAAATACAATCGTCTGCGCGATCGCATCCCTGTTGCGCACCAGCCAGGGATGCGAGGTGCGGATCACGATGTGATCGGCCATGCGGTCGAGCCTGGTGTTGGCAACCGACACCCGGCCGTCGTGCGGACGTGGCAGTCCCATCGACGTGATCGGATAGACCGAGCGGTTACCGGCGATGATACCAGCGGGATAATCGATCAGTGGCAGCAGCGCGCTGGTCGCGGCATCGCGGCGGGTGACGAGCTGCTGGCCGGCCGGCCCGAAGAAGGCACGATAGGCCGCGAGGTTTTTCAGGCGGTCGGCGACCTCGCTGCCGCCATTCGGCGTGCCAAGCATCACGACGCGGCCGAGCCGCGCGGGGCGATATCGTGCGAGGTAGACGCGAGCCAGGAGACCGCCCATGGAATGGCAGACGAAGTGTACGGAGCCGTCGAGGCCCTGCGCGAAGCGATCGAGCGAAGGATGGATGTCTTCCGCCAGCGCATCGAGAGGCTTGCGCCGGCTGTCATAGTCGAGATTGAGGGTGGCAAAACCGGCATCCCTGAGCGCCAGCTCCATCCTGCGAAACGAGCGCGCCGTCCTGCTGATGCCGTGCAGCAGGACGACGCCGTCAGATGTGGACGCCGCGGGACGCCGTTCGCTCACTTATAGTCGCGCTCTTGCCACCACGGGAAATAGTCGGGCATGTCCGACGACACCTTGTTCTTGAACTGCGCCGGGCGCTTTTCCAGGAACGACACCACGCCTTCCTTGACGTCCTCGGAGCGGCCGCGGGCATAGATGCCGCGGCTGTCGACCTTGTGCGCCTCCATCGGATCGTCGGCGCCCATCATGCGCCACATCATCTGGCGGATCAGCGCCACCGATACCGGCGCGGTCTTGGCCGCGAATTCCCTGGCGAGCGCGCGCGCGGTCGGCAGCAGATCCTCCGGTGGTACTACCTTGCTGACGAGACGGCCGGCGAGCGCTTCCTGCGCCGGGAACACGCGGCCCGAGTAGCACCACTCCAGTGCCTGCGAGATGCCGACGATGCGCGGCAGGAACCAGCTCGAGGCGGCTTCCGGCACGATGCCGCGCTGGGAGAACACGAAGCCGAAGCGTGCGGCTTCGGAGGCGATGCGGATATCCATCGCAAGCTGCATGGTGACTCCGATGCCGACCGCCGGGCCGTTCACCGCGGCGATCACCGGTTTCAGGCACTTGAAGATGCGCAGCGTCACCTGGCCGCCGCCGTCGCGCACCTGGGGATCGCTGTAGTCGACGCTGCCGTCGGCATTGCGCTTGACCGGACCGCGCCGCGCATCGCGGTCGAAGGTGTTGGCGCCGGAGGACAGGTCGGCGCCGGCGCAGAAGCCGCGGCCCGCGCCGGTCACAATGATCGCCCTGACGTCGTCGTCCTTGTCGGCTTTGTCGAACGCGTCGATCAGCTCCTGCTGCATCGTGGCGTTGAAGGCGTTGAGCTTGTCGGGCCGGTTCAGCGTGATGGTCAGGATCTGCTCGGCGACCTCGTACTTGATCGTCTCATACGCCATGGGGATGATTTCCTTCCTTTTTTATCCATTCGTCATTGCCGGGCTTGACCCGGCAATCCATCCCTTCTTTATGAAGAAGATGGATGCGCGGGTCGAGCCCGCGCATGACAATTTGGAAGGTTGAGGCGCTACTTCTTCGGTGGCGTGGGCCACGGCTTCTGCGGGCCGCGCAGGCCTTCGAACGCCTTGCCCATGCCGAGCACGCCGACGTCGTCGAAGCGGCGGCCGATGATCTGGACGCCGATCGGAAAGCCCTTCTTGTCATAGCCGCCGTTGATCGACAGCGCCGGGTTCTCCGACATATTCCACGGCACGGTAAAGCAGATGTGCTCGAACGGCTTTGCCGGGTCGTTGAGCGGTGCTGCGAACTCCGCCGGGAAGTTCACGACCGGCGACACCGGCGAGATCACGTAGTCGACCTCGCAGAACAGCTTTGCGGCGGCTGCGCGGATCGCCATCGTCTGGTTG
The DNA here is from genome assembly GCF_042258615.1 of Bradyrhizobium sp. Pha-3. Classification (GTDB taxonomy): domain Bacteria; phylum Pseudomonadota; class Alphaproteobacteria; order Rhizobiales; family Xanthobacteraceae; genus Bradyrhizobium. The sequence goes on from NZ_CP170152.1 coordinate 3,976,776, forward strand.
AAGCCGCGCACCACATCGACGCCGGAGAGCTTTGCGCCGGCCTCGGCCCAGTTGAGGATGTAGGGCAGCGTCTTGCCGCGATCGGCCTGCGACAGCTTCGACAGTTCGTCCCAGGTCCGCGCACGCCAGAAATTGTCGAGCCCCTCGAGCATCTCAGGTGTCAGGATGCCATCGATCTCGGTGATGACGGCGCCGCCGGACTCGAACGCCTTCGCCGCCCTGACGACGATTTCGCGAACGTCCTTCTCGACCTTCTGGCCGGATCCGGCGTCGAGCATCAGCCCGATGCGGAGCTTGCGCGGCGACTTCTCCAGCGCCTTCCAGTTCACCTCGAGCGCCGGCAGGCTCATGCCGTCGCGGCGGTCGGGGCGCGACAATACGCTCATCATCAGCGCGGCGTCGTCCACGGTGCGCGTCATTGGTCCGGCGACGCGGCCGACATAGGGCGGGTCGATCGGCACACGGCCGAGGCTCGGCTTCAGGGCGACGAGGCCGCACCAGGAGGCCGGCAGCCGCACCGAGCCGCCGATGTCGGTGCCGAGATGCAGCGGCCCATAGCCGGCAGCACCGGCCGCGCCTGCGCCCGAGCTTGAGCCGCCCGGGTTCTTGCTGACGTCCCAGGGATTGCGGGTGAGGGGATGGAACGACGACAGTCCCGACGACAGCATGCCGTAATCCGGCATCGTGGTCTTGGAGAAGATCACGCAGCCGGCTTCGCGCAGTCGGGCGGCAGGTGGCGCATCCTTTTCCGCAGGCGCGAGCTTGACGCTCGCCGCACCCAGCGGCACCGGCTGGCCTTTGGTCGCGACGTTGTCCTTGATGGTGACGGGCACGCCGTCGAGCGTGCCGACCGGCTCGCTCTGCTGCCAACGCTCGGTCGCGGCCTTCGCGACCTTCCGCGCGCCCTCGGGGTCGTACAGATACAGCGCCTTGATGTGCGGCTCCCAGGTCGCGACCTGGGAGATGATTTCCTCGAGCACTTCGGACGGCGAGAACTGCTTTGCACGGTAGCCGGCGAGCAGGTCGACGGCCGAGAGATCGTGCAGCGACGTGATGGCGTCCCCTTTCGGCTTATGCATGCGCACCTGCCGGCATGCGTTTCTCGATGATGCGGGCGAACATGCTGGCGCCGATCGGCAGGATCTTGTCGTCGAGAACGTAACCGGGGTTGTGCACGGGCACTGAACCGTCATGGCCGACCCAGAAATACGCGCCGGGAATGGCCTGCATCATGTCGGCGAAGTCCTCGCTGCCCATCTTGGGCGTCGAGCGGGTGATCACCTTGGCCGGATCGACAACGGTGCGCGCGACTTCCTCGACGACGCGGGACTGCTCTTCCTGATTCACCAATACGCTGAAGCCGTCGCGGATCTCGACCGAGATTTCGGCGTCATAGGCCGTCGCAAAGCCGGCGGCGATTTCGCGCATGCGCTTGCGGATCAGCTCACGGATCTCGTCGGAGAAGCAGCGCACCGTGCCGCACATCCAGGCTTCGCCGGGAATGACGTTGTACGCCGACCCGGAATGGATCTGCGTGATCGACAGCACCGCAGCTTGCAGCGGATCGACGTTGCGGCTGACGATCGACTGCAAGGCTTGTCCGAGCGTCATTGCGATCACGACCGCGTCCTTGGAGCGCTCCGGCATCGCGCCATGCGCGCCGTAGCCCTGGATCCGGATGTCGAAGAAGTCGGCTGCGGCCATTGCCGGGCCCGGCAGGATCGCGATCTCGCCATGGTTGAGGTCGGGCGCGTTGTGCAGGCCGTAGACCTCGTCGCATGGGAACTGCTTGAACAGGCCGTCCTTGATCATGGCGCGGGCGCCGCCGAGGCCTTCCTCGGCCGGCTGGAAGATGAAATGCACGGTGCCGTCGAAATTGCGGGTCTCGGCGAGATAGCGCGCGGAGCCGAGCAGCATCGTGGTGTGGCCGTCATGGCCGCAGCCATGGAAGCGGCCGGGGATGGTGGAACGCCACTTCAGATTGGTGTTCTCTTCCATCGGCAGCGCGTCCATGTCGGCGCGCAGTCCGATCTTCTTGGAGCTGTTGCCCTTGCCCTTGAGCACGCCGACCACCCCGGTGCCGCCGAGGCCGCGATGCACCTCGATGCCCCAGCTCGTGAGCTTGTCGGCGACGATGCCTGACGTGCGGACCTCCTCGAAGCCGATCTCGGGATGCGCATGCAGATCCCGTCTGATGGCGGTGAGTTCGTCGGCAAAACTGTCGATGCGCTCAATGGTCGGCATGGTCTCTCTATCCGTTTGTGCGTGATGGGGAGGAGGGGGTGAAAGTAGGGCCGTTAGGCTTGATACGAATGCCGGGACGTAAATGTTTCCACGGCAGTGCGGCGGTATCGGCCGGCATTGCGCCGGGCGCGGCGCAGATCAGCAGTTTCTCGGCGATCGGCTCGAAATCGGCGCGGAAATGCACCGAGCTCTTGTTGACCAGGATCTTCTGCGCGGTCGGCTCGATGCCGACATAGCGGTACATCGACTGGTCGGCAAGCTGGGCCTTGTAGGAGCCGACGACGACGCGGACGTCGCCGACCCGCAGGCAGGCCGAGGGCCCCATATCCATGTCGCGGCCGCCGAAATACGGGCCGGGTGCAACGAACTTGCCGTCCGAGAGCTTCTCGACCACGAAAGTCTCCCGGTACGGCGCGTCGCCGGGAATGCCGGACTTGCCGCCGAGCTCGAGCGTGACGGTGGCGCCGACGCCCGCTGCGTGCGCGGCCTTTGCCGATTGCGGGTCGTAGATCACGCCGGTTGCGGCACTCGCTTTGTTGCGTACCAGCGCGCGCAGCATGCCTGTGGTGTCGGAATCGCCGCCGGCGCCGGGATTGTCCTGGGTATCGGCGATGATGATCGGCTTGCTCGCCGACTTCGCCAGTTCCATCGCCAGCTGCACGCCCTCGTCGGGCGAATAGATCCGGCCGTCGAAATCGTCCTCATGGCTCTCGACCAGGGCGACGACCTTGTCGGCGGCGGCGTCCGCGTCGGCCTGCGTCCGGCCGTAGGCGAACACGCTCGGCCCGCAATCCCTGAAATCGGCGGCCGGAAAGCCCGGCGCAAACGACAGCGTCGGCACGGCATCGCTTTCGAGGGCCGCGAGCTTTTGATAGATGCCTTGGGTGGGCTGGTCGTTGGTGCATTGCCAGCTGATCGGGATCAGGAACGGCAATTGCCGGAATGCCTTGGCAAACCGCTGTCCTGATTTCAGCATCAGCGCCAGATGCCTGGCGCAGGCGCGGCCGGTGTCGGCCATGTCGACATGCGGATAGGTGCGGTAGGCGATCAGGGCATCGGCATGCTCGATCATCTTGGGCGAGACGTTCGCATGCAGGTCGAGGCTCACCACCAGCGGCAGATCATTGCCGATGGCCTTGCGCACGCGGGCGAGGGTCTCGCCTTCACCGTCGTCATAATGCTCGGTGACCATGGCGCCGTGCAGGTCGAGATAGACGGCATCGATCGGGCCGGCCGCGACGATGCCGTCGACCATTTCCGTCACGATCCGCTCGAACGCATCCTTGCTCACATGCGCCGACGGGCTTGCCGCGGCGAAGATCGTCGGCACCAGCTCCCAGCCGTTGGTTTCCGCGGCCTCGACAAAGCCGGCGAGGCCGACATTGATCTTGCGCATGACCTTGAGCACCTCGGTGCCATGCGTCATCGACGGCCAGCCGCCGCCGTGCACGAAGTCGTCATAGGTTGCCTTCGTCGGTGCGAAGGTGTTGGTCTCGTGCAGGAAGCCGCCAACGGCAATGCGGGTCATCAAGTTGGTCTCGATACGTTTCTTCGGTCGTGATGCGATCGGAACGGTTCGCGCCACGATCTCGTTTCGTTGGTTTGAGCGCGATCGTTCGGGGAGACCAGTGTCCGCCTTCCAGGTCATGCTCTAGCGCGCGACGTTAAGCGTGTCGTCGCGCCAAGCGCAAGCCGTCGAGCACTTCCGGATTTGCATGCCCTATGGGCGTAAAGGCCCAAGGCAGAGACCAAGGCTAAGCCAAGGCAGAGACCAAGGCCGAGACCGAGGCTACGGCTAAAGGCTTAGGCCGTTGCCACAACGCCTTCCGAAACGGGGCGGAAATTCGCAAAATCCCAGCCGCGCCCGGGTGCAGCCTCGAGCAGCGCACGGGTGTAGGCCTGTTGCGGATTGGTCAGCACCTCGGCCGCCGGTCCCTGTTCCACGACGCGGCCACGTTGCATCACGGCGACGTCGTCGCAGATCTGTGCGGCGACGCGCAAATCATGGGTGATGAACAACAGCGCGATGCCGAGCCGCCGCTGGATTTCGTCAAGCAAATTCAGAACCTGCGCCTGCACCGAGACGTCGAGCGCGGACACCGCCTCATCCGCCACCAGCACGTCGGGATCGAGTGCCAGCGCGCGCGCGATCGCGATGCGCTGACGCTGACCGCCGGAGAACTGGTGCGGATAGCGCGAGATCGCGTCGGGCGGCAGGTGGACGAGCTCGAGCAGCTCGCGGGCCCGCGCCAGCGCATCCTTGCGCGGCATGCCGTAATTGATCGGGCCTTCCGCGATGCTCTCGCCGACGGTGACGCGCGGATTGAGGGAGCGGTAGGGGTCCTGGAAGATGATCTGGATTTTCTGGCGATGCGGCTGCAACAGCCGGCGCGACAGGTCGGATATCTCGCGGCCGACGAGCCGAACTCCGCCCGAAGTCGGATCGATCAGGCGGACGATGCAGCGTGCCACCGTCGATTTGCCGGAACCGCTCTCGCCGACGATGCCGAGCGTGCGGCCCTTGCGCAGGGTGAGCGTGACGTTGCTGGCGGCGGCAACCTCGCGGGCTTTGCCGTACAGCGACCGCTCCCGGTAGATCTTGCTGAGCTCGTTGGCCTCCAGCACCACTGGCTCGGTGGTGTCCGGGCGCGGCGCACGCGGCACGAGGCTCGGCACCGCGGACAGCAGGTTGCGCGTGTACTCCATCGTCGGGTTGCGCAGCACATCCTGCAGCGGGCCGGTCTCGACCAGCCGGCCGTGCCGCATCACCGAGACGCGGTCGGCGATCTCGGCCACCACGCCCATGTCGTGGGTGATGAACAGCACAGCCGTGCCGTGATCGCGTTGCAGGTCGCGGATCAAAGTGAGGATCTGCTTCTGGGTGGTGACGTCGAGCGCTGTTGTCGGCTCGTCCGCGATCAACAGCTTCGGTTCCAGCACCAGCGCCATCGCGATCATGATGCGTTGGCGCTGTCCGCCCGAGAGACGGTGAGGGTAGGAGGAGAAGATGCGCTCCACATCCGGAAGGCGCACATGCTCCATCATCGCCAAAATCTTCTGGCGCCGCGCGCGGGAGTCGAGATCGGTATGGGCGCGCAGCACCTCGTCGATCTGGCGGCCGACCGGCACGACCGGATTGAGCGCGGTCATCGGCTCCTGAAAGATCATCGCCATCCGCGTCGCGCGCAGCTGGCGCAGCCGCCGGTCGGTCGCGGTGAGCAGTTCCTCTCCGACCAGCTTGACGCTGCCGCCGGACGGCACCAGCGTGCCCTTCTGCAGCAGGCCCATCGTCGTCAAAGAGGTCACCGACTTGCCCGAGCCGCTTTCGCCGACGAGGCACAGCGTCTCGCCCTCGCGCACTTGCAGCGAAAGGTCGTCGATGATGCGGTGCGCGTCCGCCTTGCGGCCGAGACCGACGACGAGATTTTTGATGTCGAGGACGATGTTGGTCATGTCAGGGTCTTTCAGCGTCATTGCGAGATGTATCGCGGCAGAGACTATGCACTGTCATTCCGGGATGGTGCGCAAGCACCAGACCCCAATTCGCAATTGCGAATTGTGGAATCTCGAGATCCCGGGTTCGCTGCGCGCCCCGGGATGATGGCTTCGATTGCATCGAAGCCATCACTTGCCCTCACGCTGCTTCATACGGGGATCGAGCGCGTCGCGCGCGGCGTCGCCGATCAGGTTGACGCTGAGAATGGCGATCGAGAGCAGCAGCCCCGGCCAGAAGATCAGCGACGGCTTGACCTGGAAATAGGCCCGGCCCTCGGCCATGATGTTGCCCCAGGTCGGCGTCTCCGGCGAGATGCCGGCACCGAGGAACGACAGGATCGCCTCGGTCAGGATCGCGGATGCGCACACATAAGTACCTTGCACGATCAACGGCGCGATCGTGTTCGGCATCAAATGCCGCCACATGATTTTCGGCAGGCTCGAGCCGAGCGAGATCGCGGCCTCGACATAGGGCTCCTCGCGCGCGGTCAGCACCACCGAGCGCACCAGCCGCGCCACGCGCGGGATCTCGGGGATGGTGATTGCGATCATCACGGTCCAGATGCTGGCGCCCGACAGCGACACCACGGCGATTGCGAGCAGGATGGCGGGGATCGCCATCAAGCCGTCCATCACGCGCATCATCACGGCGTCGACCCAGCGAAAGAAGCCGGCGACGAGGCCGATCAAAAGCCCGATGGCGATCGAGCAGACGGCAGCGCCGAGCCCGATCAACAGCGAGATCCGTGCGCCATAGATGACGCGCGACAGCAGGTCGCGTCCATAGGCGTCGGTGCCGAGCAGGTATTGCGCGCTTGACGGCTTCAGCCGCTGCGACGGCGTCAGCAGCAGCGGATCGTGCGGCGCGAGCAGCGGCGCGAAGATCGCCATCAGGATGATCAGGACGAGGCAGATCGTCGCAACCGCGATGATCGGCGTCGACGCCAGGAAGCCGAACTTGACGCGGAACGGCCGGGTGACGGGGATAGAGGATTCGGGGAGGGTTTCGATCGCCATTGCTCAGTACCGGATACGAGGATCGAGCAGGGTGTAGGCGAGGTCGATCAAGAGATTGACCGCGACATAGATACCCGACGTCAGAAGGATCATGGCCTGGATCACCGGATAGTCGCGCGCCAGCACCGCATCGACGGTGAGGCGGCCGATGCCGGGCAGGTTGAACACGCTCTCGGTGACGACGACGCCCGAGATCAGGAGTGCGAAACCGGAGCCGATCACGGTGATGACCGGAACGGCGGCGTTGCGCAGCGCGTGGCGCAGCAACACGCCGGTCTCGCCGATGCCCTTGGCACGCGCCGTGCGCACGTAATCCTCACCCAGCACATCGAGCATGGAGGCCCGTGTCATGCGCGCGATCAGCGCGACATAGATGAAGGAGAGGGTGCAGGTCGGCAGGATGATGCGTTCGAAGAACGGACCGAAGCCGGCCGAGATGCTCTTGAAGCCCTGCACCGGCACCCAGCGCAGATCGATCGCAAACACCTGGATCAGCACGTAGCCGATCACGAACACCGGTACCGAGAAGCCAAGCACCGAAAGCCCCATCACGCAGCGATCGATCCAGGTGCCGTGCTTCCACGCCGCGATCACGCCGAGCGGCACCGCCACCAGGATCGAGAGGATGATGGTGGCGAGCGCGACCGAGATCGACGGCTCGAGGCGCGGGCCGATCATCTCGAGGATCGGCTTGTTCGAGATCAGGGAGACGCCGAGGTCGCCATGCAGCAGCTTGGCGACCCAGGTATAGAACTGGATATAGATCGGCTCGTTGAGACCAAGCGAGGTGCGGATGCGGTCGAGTTGTTCCGGCGTCGCATTGTCGCCGGCGAGGATTGCGGCCGGGTCGCCCGGCGTCAGCCGCAGCAACAGGAACACGAACAGGGCCACCACGCCCATCACGGGAACGGCGGCGAGGATGCGGCGGAGGAGATAGCCGAGCATCGTTGCTATCTCCTGCCGTCAGATGGTGCGAAGCGAAGGCTGGGCCGCATCATACTCATGGTGTCCCCGTGATGTGTCTCATGCGCTTCTGCGTCTTGTCTCAAGGCTAGCGCGAACGTGATGAATTTGCAGGCAAATACTGTGCCAATGGCGACGTTATATCAAGGCGCGGTTCGGGCCGTTGGCAGCCTCCTTTGGTCTGAAGCTGCTATTTCGAATTGCGCTTGTCGTCATGTGCCACCGACCTGAAACGACAAGTCCATTCACGCTCGCATCACGCCGCACCAATTGGCGACGAACAGTGCGATGCTCTGCGTTGTCCTGCGAAGGCTGTCGAGCTCGACACGTTCGTTGAACGCATGCGGGCCGACACCGTAAGGACCATAGCAAAGGGCAGGGATGCCGTAGTCGACACAATAGTAGCGGGTATCGTTGACCGCGGTAGACAGGCGCTCCTGCATTGGGGCCTGGAAGATGGAGTGATGGGCGGCCGACAGGGCTGCCTCCGCTTCGCTGCCGGGTTCGCACACCGCTGCGTCTGCCTGAAAACCACTCCACACGAGCTCGGCCGGATTGTTGGACAGGAAGTCGTCGGCCTTGTGCGCCTCAGTCAGGCATTCCTCGATGCCACGCATCGCCTGCTGCGGTGTCTCGCCCGGCAAGAGACCAAGCCGGCAATCCAGCTCGCACCAGGCCGCGGTCGAACTGGCCCAATCGCCGCCTTTGATGATCCCGACGTTGAACTTGATCGGATTCTTGACGCTGCGGAACCAGCTGTTGTCGAGCGCCCGGGCATTGAGCGTCTTGGTGTAATCCTCGAATGCGCGCACCAGGTGCATCGCCGACAGGATGGCGCTCGTGCCGGCCTCGGAATAGGCGACATGCACCGGCGTGCCGCGGACGCGGAGGCGGAACCAGACGGCGCCGACCTGGGCGCGCGTCAGCGTGTGTCCGGTCGGCTCGGGAATGAGGCAGGCGTCGGCGCGATAGCCGCGCATCAACGTCGACAGCGCGCCGTTGCCGGTGCTCTCTTCCTCGGTCACGGTCTGCAGATGGATGCGCCCGCCCGGGGCATACCCGGCGTCACGGATCGCATCGAGCGCGAAGATCATTGCCGAGACACCGGCCTTCATGTCTTGCGCGCCACGCCCGAACATCCAGCCGTCGTGCACGGCGCCCGAGAACGGAGATTGCTCCCAAAGATCAGCGGGGCCCTCCGGCACCACGTCGATGTGACCTTGCAGGATCAGGCTGCGCCCATCGCCTTTGCTGTTGAGCGTCGCAACGACTTGCTGCGATCCGGCAAGATCGATGCCGTCCATCGGTGCAGCCTTCGGGTGACTCATCAGGTTGACGTCCGCAAGGCTGAACGTATCGACGTCGTAGCGGCGCCTTGCGAATTGCTCGGCCAGCCAATGTTGCTGCGGCGCTTCCTGTCCGCGCAGGCTGCGGAACTGCACCATGCGCGACAGGAACGCGATCTGATCGTCGAAGTTTCGATCGACGGCCGCGCACAGCTCCGCGGCAATCTGATCCGGCGTGGTCCGCGTCTCGCGCGTGCCCGCTACCCCCATGCGCATTGTCCCTCCCGCGCTGAAGCGCTTTTGCCCATCGTGACGCTAATCCCTGTCATGCGGTGTTTCTCAGCGAATTCCGACTTGGCCACACGCAAATACGCTCATATTCCTCCTCGTCGGCCGGATAATTAGGGGAAAGCTGCGCGGGCGGTCTCGGTCGCATCGACCTGCGACGGCACCATCGAAGGCGTGTCGAGGTCGCGCCAGTCATCAATCGCCACTGCTACCATCTGCGCCGTCGCGGCCGACAGCGTCCAGCCGAGATGACCATGGCCGGTGTTGTAGAACACGCCCGAAATCCGTCCGGCGCGAACCACCGGCATCATGTTCGGCATCATCGGACGCAGGCCGGCCCACGGCACGACCCGCGACGTGTCGACGCCGGGGAAATGCTGCCGCACCCAATCCACCAGCGGCTGGATGCGGTCGGCGCGAATGTCGCGGTTGAAGCCGTTGAACTCGGCCGTGCCGGCGACGCGGAAGCGGTCGGTGCCGAGCCGGCTGGTGACGATCTTCGCGGCCTCATCGAGCAGGCTGACGGTCGGCGCAGCGTCCCGGCTTTGCGGCGCATCGAGCTGCACGGTGATCGAATAGCCCTTCACCGGATAGACGTTGACGCGGTCGTTGAGCAGGCCGGCGAAGTGGCGGCTCGCGACGCCGGCGCAAATCACGATACCGTCCGCCTGCAATTCATGCCGCGTTGCGACGCCGGCATCGTGCCCAGCTGATTCGTTCCAGCCGATGCGGAAACCATCATCGCCGCGCGCGATCGCGTCGACGTCGGCTTCGTGGACGAAGCTCGCGCCGCGGCGGATGCAGGCATCGGCGAGCCCGCGGGTGAACTTGTGGATATCGCCGGTCGCGTCCGACGGCGTGAAGAATCCGCCATAGCAGGTCGTCTGCAGCGCGGGTTCGATGCTGCGGATTTCGTCTGCCGTCACCGGCCGGCGGTCGAGCCCGCCTTGCTGCAGCAGCGTGTTGACGCGCAGGCCCGCCTCGAAGCCGGCCTTGTCGTGATAGACGTGCAGGATGCCGCGGCGCTCGAGATCGAAGGCGATGTTCTCGCGCTGTGCGATCGAGAACAGATGCTTGCGCGCTTCGATTGCGAGCCGCGTGGTCTCGATGGTGTTGGTGCGATAGCGGCCGATGTGGCCGACGAACTCGCCGATCCAGGAATATTTGTGCCAGCTCGGCTTCGGATTCATCAGCAGCGGCGCGTCGCTTCGAAGCATCCAGCGCAGCCCCTTGAGAATGGTCGCGGCGCTGTTCCACACTTCGGCGTTGCTGGCGGAAAGCTGTCCGCCGTTGGCGAACGAGGTTTCCATTGCGGCGTAGCGATGCCTGTCGAGGACAGTCACCCGGTAGCCGCGTTCGAGCAGGGCATAGGCCGTCGTCACGCCGGTGATGCCGGCGCCAATGATTGCGATGTGAGGCATGGTGGTCTTCAGGCTCCCGTGGGTTAGAGTCGCCGAACCACCGGTGAAACCGGCTGCTTCGACGCCCCATCTGTCACGGTACCTGAGAGCTTGATCCGCATCGGGCCTCGGCCCAAAAGCAGACTATCCCCTTCGGTGGACGTCATGGCCGTTTCCATTTGGCCATGCCGTCTCTCTCCAGATCGTCCTGACGATACAGTCCTTTTGCCTGAGAGTTTCCGGGGCGGTTGCTCCGTCGGCGCCGAGCAACAACATGAATGTTGTTGCTCGATCTCTCCCGCATCGTCGCGTTGGACGGCCGGACCGTAGGCGAAGCCAAAAAATTGGACAAGGCTAAATTTCGATCCGGCAGTGCCAACGTGTTGTGCAGTGCAAATCGAGTTAATCGAGCGTCGCCAGCAGTGCCGCCATCAGGCGGCCGCGCTCGGCGAGGCTGTCGACCTCGATATGTTCGTTGAGCGTATGTGCATCGGCGCCGCGAACGCCGAGGCCGTCGAGGGTAGGGATGCCCATTGCGCCGGTGAAGTTGCCGTCGGAGCCGCCGCCGGCGCTGCCATGCGGCAGATCGAGGCCCATCGCCGCCGCAAGGCCCTTGGCCTTTTCATAGAGCGCCATGGTGCCGGCATCCGGCTCCCACACCGGGCGGGTGACGCCGCGCGTCACCTTGAAGGTGACGTCGTTGGCGGTGCCCGACAGCGCCAGCATGCGTTCGACGCCGCGGTCGAGATCGGCCTGGCGCTTGGCCATGCTGAGCGCTTCGCCGGTGCAGGTCGTTGCGACGCAATTCACCCATTGCCCGCCATGCACGATGCCGACCGAGAAGGTGCAGTCATCGGTGGTCATGCCGTCGATGGCAATGATTTGCCGGGCCATTTCGCGGATCGCGGAACGGCCGGAGGACAGCGTCGCGCCGGCATGGCTCGGCTTGCCGACAGCTTCCAGATTGAAGCGTGCGATCGCGTAGCGGCCGGTGACGACGCCGTTGTTCGGCCGGCCGGGCTCCGGCACCAGCACGTATTTGTTGCGTGCGGCTTCCGCCTCGATGATGTCGCGCGTCGAGGGCGTGCCGACCTCTTCATCGGGCGTGAACAGCACCGTGATCGGCAGCGGCGTCGTAAAGGACGCGCGCGCCAACTGCCGGATCGCCTCGATCGACAGATAGTTGCCGCCCTTCATGTCGAAGATGCCGGGCCCGAAGCACTTGTTGCCTTCGCGCCGCCACGCCAGCTTTTCGATGGTGCCGACCGGGTGCACGGTGTCCAGATGGCCGGCGATGAGGATGCCGGGCTGACCCTGTTTCGGATGGGGAAAACGGGCGCGGACGCAGCCGGCAAAGCCCTGGCGTCCCGCGATGCGTTCGATCGTCGCACCCATCACCGCCATCTCGCGCGCGGCGAGGTCGAGCATGCGCTCGACCGCGGCCGCATCCCATGTCGGGCTCTCGCATTCCACCCAGCTGCGCAGCCCCTGCAGCATCGCTTCGGAATCAAAAGGAAGATTGGCGGGGTTCATGTCTTTTCTCTCTTGTTGTTTGTTCGCGCCGATACGCGTTCGCGTGCGGTACGAAAAGCTCGGAAGACGAGTTTGTAAAGTCAAATGCGCTGCATCCGCCGCTCATTCGTTCGTATACGTTCGATCCTGCCGGAAACCGATTGACGCGCATTGCGCTTGATGCAAGTCTCGATTTCACAAGCCATACAGCATGTTAGTTCGCCTAAATAACGAACCGCATGCATAACGAATAAGCCGGCTTTGACCAGTTACACGTCAGGAGAGATTGTATGTTCCCTATCTCGCGTTGGAAGCACCGCACGCTAGCGGCTGCGTTGACGGCGCTCGCATTGTCGTTCGCGCCGCAGGAATTGTCGTTTGCACCGCAGGCCATCGCCGCGGACAAGACCATCACTGCGGTGATGCATTCGGATCTGCGCGTCATCGATCCTATCCTGACCACGGCCTACATCACGCGTGACCATGGCTACATGGTCTACGACACGCTGGTCGCGACCGACTCCAACTTCAAGATCCAGCCGCAGATGGCGGACTGGAAGGTGTCCGACGACAAGCTCACTTACACGTTCACGCTGCGCGACGGCCTGAAATGGCACGACGGCACGCCGGTGACCGCGGAAGACTGCGTCGCTTCGCTGAAGCGCTGGGCCAAGGTCGACGGCATGGGCCAGAAGCTGATGGACTTCACGGCGAGCCTCGAAGCTACCGACGCGAAGACGATCACGCTGAAGCTGAAGGAGCCCTACGGCCTGGTGCTGGATTCGATCGGCAAGCCGTCGTCGCGCGTCGCCTTCATGATGCCGAAGCGGCTGGCCGAAACGCCGCCGGACAAGCCGATCCCGGAGCAGATCGGCTCGGGCCCATTCAAGTTCGTCCAGGCCGAATTCCAGCCCGGCGTGAAGGCGGTCTATGTCAAGAACAAGGACTACGTGCCGCGCAAGGAGCCGGCGAGCTGGACCGCAGGCGGCAAGGTCGTGAAGGTTGACCGCGTCGAGTGGGTGACGATGGCCGACGCGCAGACTGCGATGAACGCGCTGCAATCCGGCGACATCGATTTCCTGGAGAACCCGTCGTTCGACACGTTGTCAATCCTGGAAGGCGACAAGGACCTGAAGGTCGAGACGCTGAACAAGTTCGGCTTCCAGACGCTCGGCCGCATGAACTTCCTCTATCCGCCGTTCGACAACATCAAGGTTCGCCAGGCGGCGCTGATGGCGATCAACCAGAAGCAGGTGCTCGACGCACTGGTCGGCAATCCCAAGTATTACAAGACATGCGTTGCCTTCTTCATCTGCGACACGCCGTTCGCGTCCGAGGTCGGCGGTGAGACGTTGTTGAAGGGCGGCGACATGGCGGCGGCCAAGAAGGCGCTTGCCGAGTCGGGCTATGACGGCACGCCCGTCGTCATCATGGCGCCGGGCGACGTCACGACGCTCAAGGCGCAGCCGGTCGTTGTCGCGCAGCAACTGCGCGACGCCGGCTTCAAGGTCGACCTGCAGGCCACCGACTGGCAGACCGTGGTGACCCGCCGCGCCAGCCAGAAAGCGCCGAAGGATGGCGGCTGGAACATGTTCTTCACCAACTGGGTCAGTGCCGACGTCTCCAACCCGATCGCCAACCTCTCGATTGGCGGCCAGGGCAAGAATGGCGGATGGTTCGGCTGGGCCGACGATCCGAAGATCGAACAGCTGAAGGACGCCTTCGTCCGCGCACCGTCGCTCGACGAGCAGAAGAAGATCGCGGCCGATATCCAGAAGGAAGCCTACGAGCAGGTCATCTACATTCCTCTCGGTCAGTATCAGGGGCCGAGCGCCTGGCGGAAGTCGCTGTCCGGCGTGCTCGATGGTCCGGCAACGCCGATCTTCTGGAATGTCGACAAGTCCGAGTAGGCTTCAGGCTTCACACAACAGAAATGGCCGGGACTTGTCCCGGTCATTTTCGTTTCGCGCTGTCACTCCGACGGCGGTAGTCTAATTCGCGCGGCCCGATTTCGCGTTGCTCGTGCTCGACAGGCTGGTGAGCTCGGTCTGTCCGACGCCGGGGCCGTTCATCCAGACCATCGCTCCTGCGGCGAACGCCAACAATCCGCACAGCACGATCGCGCTGCGAATCCATCGCCGGTAGATCGCGCGCTCGTGAGGTGCCGCATCGAGGAATCTCTGTGCGTTGAGCCCATTGCTGCAGTGAGCCGCGTCGTCGCCGTGCTCGAGGACAGAAGCGCCATCATCAGGCGCGCCGACAATCTGATTGCGACCGGCAATCCGATTGCGATCCGCAATCGTCATCGCCTATCTCCAACTCATTGATCTCGAAATGCGAGCGCCGCGAAATGTGCGGCCGGAATTTTTCCAACGCCTCAAGATTACCACGGTCGACGATCGCGGCGTGTGAACCGCGCCACAACCGGAAGACACGATGAGGTGATGCGCGCATCGTGATACCGTGCGTATCTGCCCAGCCCGCCGGCACTTCCTGGCATACCAATTCGGTTGAAGGCCGTCTTAAGGTTCCCGTCAGGATTGCATCGTAACCTGACCGCCAGCATGTGTACCGACCGCGACGGGCCGATGGCCGACAACCATAGCAGGCCCGGACCGGCCAGCGCGCAACAGCCAATGCCGACCGAGAAGCGTGCCGGCGCACGCCGCCGCGTCCTCAAGTCGGGAGCGATCGAGTTCGGCAATGAAGTGATCGCCTGTACGGTCCGAAATCTCTCGCCTCAGGGCGCCTGCATCGAAGTCAACTCGCCGCTGTGGTTTCCCGACCGCTTCACCCTCGCCGCCGACGGCCGGCGGTGGCCGTGCCGCATCGTATGGAAGAAGCAGAAGCGGCTGGGACTGGCGTTCGATTAGGGCTCGGTGCCCGGCGCGCGCTGCGCCGATTTGCGCGAACAGTTGTCGTCTATTTCATAAACTACCCAAGGTTACCGGAGTATCGTCGTGGGCGGTTTCGGCGCCGCCCCAGGGTGCACGCTCTCGCCGTGCAAGGGTGGCGTCCATTGTTTCGCAGCTGTGGATTCACCCAGCCTCGGGGAAATTGTGATGACCATCAACGTCAAAGCCTACGCGAACGCCGATGATATCCTGATCGCCTGGCAGCCGGACACCTGGTCGAACGACTGGGTCGGTTTCCAGCTCGAGCGGCGCAACAACATCACGCAACAGACGATCGTGCTGTCCAACCGCATTCCGCCGAAGCCCGGCGAGAAACCGGTGGCGGACGCCGGCATCTCTTCGACGCAATCGCCGTTCCGGCGCTGCATCTGGACCGATCACAGCGTGGTCGACACCGACAACGTCTCGTACCGCGTCACCGCGATGAAGAGCGGCGCGAACGGGACGTTCACGCCCGATGCCGCCTCGGTGTCGGCCTGGACGACGCCGACTGTTGCTTCGGGCGATGCGGGCGGCGGCTTGTCGGCTTATTTCAACCGCGGCACCCTGATGTCCCAGATCGTCAGCCGCTTCGTGCAGGGCGATACGTCCGACGACTCGCTGCGCAATTTCGTCAAGGGCCTTTCCGACCCGGCCAACCAGGCGCGGCGCTACCTTTCAGGCGACGCCCTGCACGAGGTCCTGGCCTTCCTGCACGATGCCGATCTCCGCGGCAGCCAGATCCATGCCGCCATCTACGAGATGAATGACGAGGAGCTGGTCGGCGCGCTGAAGCCGTTCGGCAGCCGCGGCAACGTCCTGCTCGGCAATGGCAGCGCGACCAAACCGAACATCGCGGGCGAACTCAGCGGCGCCGGCCTGACGGTGAAGCATCGCGATCTGTCGAATGCGGGCAGGTCGTCGCCCAGCGTCCACAACAAGTTCGTGGTCGAGAGCGACGCGCACGGCAACGCGATCCGCGTGCTGACCGGCAGTACCAACTGGACCACCACCGGGCTCTGCACGCAGCTCAACAACGTGCTGATCATCGAGAATGCGATGATCGCCAAGCGCTATCTCGATCAGTGGGGCAAGCTGGTCGCCGCGGGCAACGCCATGCCGCCCGCGCTCAAGGCGTCGAATTCCAGTCCGACCAGCGACAGCAACATTTCGGTCTACTTTGCCGCGACCAACGGCGAGGCGGAGTTCAAGCCGGTGCTGGACTTGATCAAGAACGCCAAGGACGGCGCGCTCTTCCTGATGTTCATGCCGGGTCAATCGCCGCTGCTGGATGCCCTGTTGGTCCGCGCACAGCAGAACGACATCTATGTCCGCGGCGTGGTGTCGACCATGATGGCCAGCAAGAACGGCGACATCGTTTCGGTCGGCGGGGAGGTCGTCAAATCGGGCGCACCGAAACAATCCTTCCATGACGACGTGCAGCTGCCGCATGGCGTGAGCGCGACCAACGAACCCTCATGGGCAGACGTCGAATTCAGCGTCCAGCAGATCCGCAACGCGGGGATGATCGCGATCGTTCACTCCAAGACCATCGTGATCGATCCGTTCTCGGACAATTGCGCCGTCATCACCGGATCGCACAATTTCTCGGTCGCCGCCTCGGAGAAGAACGACGAGAATCTCGTGATCATCCGCGGCAACAAGCAGCTTGCCCAGGCCTATGCGCTGCACATCAACGGCGTCTACGACCACTATTCCTGGCGCGGCTATCTCGGCAGCGGCGGCAATCCGGATCAGATCTATTCGCTCGACGGCTGGAAGCCGGGCGGCGGCAAGGAGCAGGAGCTGGATTTCTGGATGGAGGAGCCGGTGCCGCCACGCCCGACGCGTAGTGGTGGCGGCGCGGCGCAACAGCCCAGCACGGCTGGCGGGGCGTCGACGAAGACAGCCGTCAAGAAAGCCCCGAAGAAGGCCACGAAGAAATCGGCCAAGAAAGCCGCCAAGACGTCAGCGAAGAAAGCGAAGGCCAGCAAGCCGGCAAAGGCGAAGGCCAGCAAGACAAAGGCCAAAAATGCAAAGGCCAGGACGACGAAGAAGGCCAAGCCGAAAAAGGCCAAGGCCAAGGCCAAGAAATAAGAGCGGTTGCGCAACAGGCTGGTGCGGGCGGTGGGACTCGAACCCACATGACGTTGCCGTCGAGGGATTTTAAGTCCCTTGCGTCTACCAGTTCCGCCACGTCCGCATGATTCTATTGAGTTTTCGCAATTTAGACCGAGAGACTTTCCAAGATCCCCCGGCGGTTTTCCAAATCTGGTTTCGTTCCGTTCCGGACTAAAACCCCGGCGGGCGCATCTTCTAGCTCTTCGACGCCAGCCGGGCAAACGCCGGGATAACGTATCGCGACTGAACGGCGTGGTCTGTCCGTTAGTCCGTTCCTGATTTCGTCAGTGCGTTGCGAAGCGCCTGGACGCGCTTGTTGAGCGAGATGAGTTCGTCGACCGTCAGGCCGGACCGCTCCAGCAAGGTGTCGGTCAGACAGCCGGTGCGCGATTGCATCGCCTTGCCGCTATCGGTCAGATGCACGCCGACCTGCCGTTCATCCTCCGCGCTGCGCCGGCGCACCACAAAGCCGGCGCTTTCGAGCCGCTTGACCAGTGGCGTGATGGTGCTGGGCTCGAGGGCGAGCCGGTCGGCGATCGCGGAAATCATCTGTCCGTCCTTTTCCCAGAGCACGCTGAGAACGAGGTATTGCGGATAGGTGATGCCGAGGCCGTCGAGCAGGGGCTTGTAGGCCCGGTTGATCGCAATGGTCGTCCCGTAAAGAGAGAAGCAAAGCTGGCTATCCAGCGGAATTGGTCCCGGATTCGGCATGGGAGGGGCCCTTTCGTTGTCGTTTACTGAACATACCACAAAAATCATTATCGCGATAAAAAATATCTGGACAAGCAAATCGGAACCGGTTACACGATGATTATCGCGATAAAGATTATCGCGAAATAAACATTCAGGAGAACTTCAATGTCTGTTGTCACCAAATTGCTCGCCGCCGCAGCGTCGCTGGGCCTCGCCACCGCCACGATCCCCGCGGCCCAGGCCCAGGCTGCCCCGGTCAAGTCGATCGTGCTCGTCCACGGCGGTTTCGTCGACGGTTCGGGTTGGGAAGGCGTCTACAAGATCCTGAAGAAGGACGGCTACAAGGTCAGCATCGTCCAGAACCCGACCGCCTCCCTGGCCGACGACGTTGCCGTCACCAAGCGCGCCATCGCCGCCGCCGACGGCAATGTCATTCTGGTCGGTCATTCCTATGGTGGCGTCGTCGTCACCGAAGCCGGCACCGATCCGAAGGTCGCGGGGCTGGTCTACATCACGGCATTCGCGCCCGACCAGGGTGAGTCGGTCGGCAAGCTGATCGCCAATCCTCCTCCCGGCGCGCCGGTGCCGCCGATCCTGCCGCCGAAGGACGGCTTCCTGTCGCTCGATCACGCGAAGTTCGCCGCCGCGTTCGCAGCCGATGTGAAGCCCGATGTCGCGGCATTCATGGCTGACTCGCAGGTGCCCTGGGGTGTCGCCGCCTTGAATGGCGAGGTGTCGGTGCCGGCCTGGAAGAGCAAGCCGAGCTGGTACCTGGTGGCGACCAACGACAAGATGATCCCGGTCGACGCGCAGCGGATGATGGCCAAGCGCGCCGGTGCCAGGACCGTCGATCAGGCCGGCAGCCATGCCGTGTATGTCTCGAAGCCGGAAGCGGTGGCGAAGGTCATCGAGCAAGCCGCCAAGGGCGTCAGCGACAAGCAGAAGTAACGCAGCCCGTCCGTGACCGAACTCCCCGATCGCGCCCGCGGTCGGGGAGCTCGCGCGTTCACGGCCGGGGTGCTGTGCCCCGAAGTATGCTGTATCCTGTTCGTCCAGTCGCTATTGCGCGAACTGATGCATTTCCTCTCAGGACCGTCGCTCTACCCCGAAGGCGAGACGCGCGAAGGCCGGCTGGTCGAAACGCTGATCGACGATCCATCGCTGCGCTTCACAATACCGAGCCCCTGCGTAACAACGGAGCAGTCGATTTCAGTTGAGGCAGTCGAACGGGGACGCTGGCACGCTGGAGCGATCCGGCTGCATGGGACCGGTCCGCGAAGATCCGTGTGCCGGTTTCCACGATCACAGTGATCTCGCCCGTTCATCGGCCGACAGCGGCATGACCAGAAGTACTGTCACCGACGACGCAGCCCGGTTGGCCAGCTGACGATCCTCGCCAGCGGCAATTCGGCAGGAATCCCACCTGCCCAGCGCAACTTCATCCTCGCCGTTCGAGACGTGGAGCGTGCCGTCGAGCACGACATACATTTTCTCCAGGGGTGACGAGGAAAGCGTCGTCCCGCCGCCAGGTGCGATCACCGAAACGCCGATCCAGAGGTCGGACGAGGGGCCAGCCTCGCGCCCTTGCAGGCGCACCATCGCCATGTCGTGGTGCCCGGGCGCCGTGTAGGCGGGCGCCTCGCCGAAGCGAACGACATTCATGATCAGGCTCCCGGTCGCAGTACGACGCGGTTGCGCGATGATCCGATCACGGCGGTGTAGGCCGCCTTCGTCTCAGCGAGCGGGTAGATCGAGGACGGGATGATCGGATAGGGGCGCAGGAAGCCGCCGGAAAACCCCGGTAGCACGCTGCGCAGCAGCTCTGCGCTTTCGATCGTAGAGAACGCAAGGGTGTCGACGCCGAGGTAAGTGTGCCGTCCGCGATAGAATTCCAGGATGTTGAATTTGACCGTCTGGTTGGTCGTGGCAATCAGGATCTGTCGCCCAGCCTTGGCAAGCGAATGATGCGCATCGTCGAAATAGGGATCACCGACCGTGTTGAAGACGATATCGGCGCCGTGGCCGTCGGTCAGTTCGCGCACACGTTTCGCGACGTCGGCGGTCGAGGAATTGATGATCTCGATCGGGGCGTTGGCGTGGCCTTCGTAAGGTTCGTCCTTGCGCACCACGCCGATTACCCTGGCGCCTTGCCAGGTCGCAAGCTGGACCGCAGCCTGCCCGACCTTGCCGTTGACGCCCATGATGAGGACATGTTCACCGGGTCTCGGCGCGCCGGCTCGTCGAAAGCCTTCGATGGCTGTCACGAACGGTACGCCGATCCCTGCAGCCTCATCCATTGAAATTCCGTCCGGCTTTTCGACCAGGGCCGCGGCTTCGACGACGACATGGCTGGCGTGGGTACCGTCGCGGCGGATTCCGAGGTCGCCCGACGAACCGAACACGGCTTTTCCGATCAACGCGTCCGGCCCTTCGACCACCCGTCCGGAAAAATCACGGCCCGGGGTTCTCGGGAACACCGCATAGGGCATCAATCCCGTGGCGGCCTTGACGTCCGACGGATTGACGCCCGCAGCTTCGATCGCAACCACGACTTCGTGCGGTTCTCGTGTGAGCGAGCGTCTCTCGATGGACGGCGCGATCGCCGCCGCATCGGCGGCCTTGGCATTGAGCCGCACGCAGGTCGCCTCGACGACATCCGTCCCCGATCCGGTGATGGCATTCATCGCTCGCTCCTAAGCCTTGATTGTCTTCGTGGGCGAGGGCAGGCCGACGATCCGCCTGCTGTCCTCGATCGTCGCGACCGTGCCGCCGAGATCCTCGACGATGCGGCGCGCCTTTGTGACCATTTCCGCGTTGGAGGTCGCGAGCTGGCCGCGGGTGAGATAGACCGCATCTTCAAGGCCGATCCGCACGTGACCGCCCGCAAGATAGGATTGCGCAACCGTCGTGAATGCCGCCTTGCCGATGCCGACCGCGGCGAACTCCGCGTCCGACGGCAGCAGGCCGCGCGCGTACAATACGGTTTCCGGGGCAGGCTGAAAGCCGTAACGAACGCCCATCACGAAGGAACACAGGACCGGCCCTTGCAGGGAGCCGTCGGCCAGCAGATCGCGCATCAAGGCGATATCGCCGGAATCGAACAGTTCGATCTCCGGTTTGACGCCGGCGTCCGCGATCACTTTCGCCATCCGGCGAACGTTCGCCGGCGTATTGATCACGACCTCGCCGCCGGAGTTCATGGTGTTGAGATCGAGCGTGCAGATGTCCGGTCGCAGCACGGCGATGTGCTCGACCCGCTTCTCCGGCGCCATCAGGGTCGTGCCTTCGGCGGCCATCTTCGGATCGTCCCTGGATGGAACGAAGCGTCCGCCCGGTCCCGTCGTAATGTTGAGGATCAACGCGGGATTGCGCGCGCGAATGCGCTCGACGACGTCGACATAGTGGTCGAGCAGCATCGAGGGACGGCCGGTAAGCGGGTCTCGAACGTGGATGTGGACGATGGCGGCGCCCGCATCGGCGGCGTAGAGACAGGCGTCGGCGATCTGCGTGGGCGTGATGGGCAGATGGGGGGTCTGCTCGGGTGTCGTCAGGTTGCCGGTCACGGCGCAGGTGATGATGACCTTTTCGCGTGGAGATCGCATGGACTTGTTCCTTCAGAGCGAGCGGCCGCCGTCGACCACGAAAGTCGTTCCGGTCGCGAAGCCGAGTTGCGTTGCACAGGCGAGGATGGCCGAGGCGATGTCCTCGGCGGTCGCGATCCGCTTCAGCGGTGTCGTCGTCGCGGTCCTGGCGTTGAAGTCCGCGCCGCGCCCCGGAACGAAGCCGGTGTCGACCACGCCGGGTGCGACCGCGAGCACCCGCACCTCGGGCGCCAGCACGCGGGCGAGCGATTTCGTCATGACGTCGATGCCGGCCTTGACCGCGCAATAGGCAATCGAGGAGCCGATCCCGTTGGTGCCCGCGATCGATGATATCGAAACGACGAGGCCGTCACCGGATGCCTTCAGCAGCGGAGCGAAGGTGCGGATCGCCGCAAATTGTCCGCGCCAGTTGACGGCGAACATCCGGTCAATCAGGTCGTCGTCCAACGCATCGAGATCGGCGTGAGGCACCGGCTTGGTGAAGCCGGCGGCGTTGACGAGGATGTCGAGCCGGCCAAAGCGCCGCTCGATCTCGGCGCGCAGCGCCGTCAGTGTTGCCGTCTGCGCGACGTCGGCGATCAACGCGGCGTGGCCGTCTCCGGGCAGGAACTGCACCACCGCTGCCGCGGCGGCGGCTCCGTCCGGAGTGTCGCGGTGGCTGATTGCGATGCGGGCACCGAGTTCGGCGAAGCGCTTGGCGGACACGGCGCCGATGCTGCCGGCCCCGCCTACGACGAGCACGACCTTGTCCTTCATGGATTGATTCATCGTTTGCCTCACCTGATCGGTGGCTTGGGGAGGATCGCTTCACCGCTTTCCATGGTGAAGCGATAGTTCAGCGTGTACCGGGGGGCGCGGCCCCCGAGCGCCTGCGGATCGCCGTCATCATACCGGCGATAGTCGCCAACCAGCGCGCGCGTCACCCCGAACACCACGTCGCTGTCCAGGTGTTTGTCGTGGTCGACGAAGACTTGCGTGATCAGCGTCTTGTAGCCGGGCTTGAAGCCCAGGAAGTGCATGTGGGCCGGCCGGTAGGGATGCCTGTTCTGGGCGCGCAGCATGTCCCCGACCGGGCCGTCGGTCGGCACGGGATAGCCGGCGGGCTTGACCGACCTGAATGAGAACCGACCCGAGGCGTCGGTGGTGAACTTGCCGCGCAGGTTCATGTCTGCCTGCGTTTCGTCCTGGTTCTCGTAGAGGCCGACCGGTGAGGATTGCCAGACGTCGACCTCGACATTGGCGAGGGGCTTGCCCGCGATGTCGACGACCTCGCACGCGACGAAGAGTTCGGGGCCGGGTGTCGCGGAACGAACGATCGATGCTCCGTTCTCCGTTCGGGGAGAATTGGCCCGCCAGAACGGCCCCAGCAATGCTGCCGCGGTTTCGGTCGCACCGGCGTTGCCGTTGTTCAGCAGGCAGACCCGCGTCGAGAAGCCAGTCGCATCCGCGAAGAGGATGCCCTCGTTGTGGCTGTCGTGGGTGGCCTGTCCGATCCGGTTCAGGAAATCGATGCCGAGATCGTATTCCGCTTCGGTGAGTTTCACCTCGCGGGCGAAGGCGTGGAGGTGCCTGACGAAGGCTTCCATCACCGCTCGGAGCCGCGCGTTGTCGGTCGACGCCATCGCCCGCAACACGGTCGGCGTTACGTCCTCGAGCTTCTCGATAATGCCGTGAGACATTGGTGTGCTCCTGTACAATCGGTCGCGTTCATGAATGCAATCGTTTGCAGTGAATATTGCAATCGATTGCAATAAGTCAAGGGACGCGCTATGCTCATTTCGCGCGAATGAGCTAAGCAGCAGGAATCGCTGGGTGAATCGACCTGTCACGACAATCAAGCAGATCGCGGCCGCCGCCGGCGTTCATCCTTCGACCGTGTCGCGGGCCCTCGATCCCAAGAAACGGCATTTGGTCGCGGACGACGTCGCCAACAGGATCTCCGCCCAGGCGGAGGCGCTGGGCTATCAACCGAACCGGCTGGCCGCCAACCTGCGACTGGGTCGATCCGATCTGGTCGGTGTGCTGCTGCCCGACATCACCAATCCGGTGTTCGCTCCGATCCTTGGCGGCATTACGGAGGTTCTCGCTGCGGAAGGCTACGCACCGATCGTTGCGGACGCCGGCAATGTATCGTCGCAGCAGATCTTCTTTGCCGAGAGACTGCTCAGCCAGCGGGTCGACGGCCTGATCCTGGCGACGGTTTCGCAGGATGACGAACTCGTCGGTTTCTGTATCCGGCGCGGCGTTCCCGTGATCCTCGTCAACCGATCCGAAGCGCGCGATCGCGTCTCTTCAGTCGTCTCGGACGACGAAATGGGAATGCGCCTCGCCGTCGATCATCTCGTCGATATCGGACACCGCCGCATTGCGCATATCGCAGGGCCGCTGTCGACATCAACCGGCGCGCTGCGGCGTGATGGCTTTGAGCGCGCGATGGCACGGCACGGATTGACCGGTGTCGTTCGTGAAGCGGCGGGATACACGCGCGAAGGGGGCGCGCTGGCGGCGACGCATCTCGTCGGCGGGCCCCATCAGGTGACAGCGATCGTTGCCGCGAACGACCTGCTGGCGATCGGTGCCCTCGACGCCCTGAAGGAGCGGCAGCTGCGGTGCCCGGAGGATCTCTCGCTCGTCGGTCACAATGACATGCCACTCATGGATGTCGTCTCGCCGCCGCTCACCACCGTGCGCATCGAGCACCGCGAGATGGGACGGATCGCCGCCAGAATGCTGATCGAAATGCTCCAGAGCAGATCGACCGAGATCCGGCACGTCGTACTTCCTCCTGAGTTGGTCGTCAGGAAATCCACGCAACCGGCAGCCTAGAGATCTGCCGGCTGCTTTCGTCCGGGCGGGTCATCAAGCTTGCGCCGGCGCGGCCTTCCTCTGTCAGGGAGCACGACGGCGATCTCGCCTTCGTCGCTGGTCGGAGCAGGGCACCTGTGGCTTGCAATTCCGTTTGCTTCGGCGGCCGAGCATTGGGATAAGCAGCGCGCCGCCGCGATTGAGCCTCAATCCGGACACCGGCGGCTGCTTTAGGCAATCTCAACCCTGTCGGACTAAGAAAGCTGAATGTCTGTTCGTCTCCCACGCCGCCCAAACCTGTTGCGCGCGGCAGCTATCGTTGCGCTGATCGCTTCGGCTGCGGGCGTTTCCGGCTGCGCGCAGATCGGCGACAGCGTGCCGTCGGCATTCGCCGATCCCGCCAAATACGATTTGTATGATTGCAAGCAGCTCGAGACCGAGCGCAAGAATCTCGCGTCTCGCGCGACGGATCAGGAAAAGTTGATGGCCAAGGCGGAGACCGGCGTCGGCGGTACCGTGGTCTCCGAGATGGTCTATCGCAACGAGCTGATCTCGATCCACGCCCAGCAGAGGCTGGCGGATCAGGCCTGGCGCGCCAACAAATGCCACGAGAGCCCGCCGGACACGCCAGCGGCGGCTGCACCCGCGGCGCCTGCGCCGGGGGCAAAGGGCCCGCGCGCGCCGCGAGGCCTCGTTCACTAAGGCAACGTTTCCGGAAGAACCGGCTGCTGTGCGCGCGCAGGCCCGCTCGGCTCAGGCGCGCCAGTCGTAGATCCAGTCCTGCCGCGCCAGCATGCGCTGCGGGCCGATGGCGCGGATCGCGAGATCGCGCGCGATCGCCAAGGGTCCGCTCAAATGATAGATGCGGCCCTGCTGACGCGCCATGCGCTGCACCTTCAGCACGCGGCCGCGCCGCATCTCGGCGTAGCGCTTCAATGCGGCGGGAATGCCTGCGGTGTTTTCGCCGGTGCAGTCGGCCAGGGCCTTGGCGAGCACGGCCGCATCCTCGATCGCCATGCCGGCGCCTTGCGCGGCAAACGGCAGCATCGCATGCGCGGCGTCGCCGAGCAGCGTCACCGCGCCTTCGCTCCAGCGGCCGATGTCGGGCAGCGTGAACAGCGCCCATTTGCGCCAGCCGTCGACCGCGCCGATCAGCATCCGCGCCGTGGCGGGCCAGCGCGCGCTGGCGAACGCGCCCTTGATCTCGTTGATGTCGCCGGGGGCGCTCCAGCCCGGCCGGTTCCAGGTGCCTGACACGATCGCGACCACGTTGACCTGGCGTCCGGCCGAGATCGGATAGGCCACGAGGTGCGCGTCCGGCCCCATCCACAGCTGCACGCGCGGCGCGGTGTATTCACGCGGCAGGGCGGTGGCGTCCAGCGTGCCGCGCCAGGCGATCAGGCCGGAGAATTGCGGTTGTACATCCGGAAACAAATGTCCGCGGACCGACGACCAGATGCCGTCCGCTCCGATCAGCGCAACCGCCAATTCCTCCTGCCGTGCATTGCCGTGGCGCTGCACCACCGTCAGGCCCTTGGCGTGCTTGGTCACGTCCTCGAACTGGCAGCCGAGCCGCAGGTCGATATCAGGATGGTCGTTGACGGCGGCCTGCAACGCGGCCTGCAGATCGGCACGGTGGATCACCCAATAGGGAGCACCGGCGCGGAACTCGGCGGCCTGGCCGAGCGGCATCCGCGCAATCTCGCCACCGGCCCGCACGCTCAGGATGTTGACGGATTCCGGCGTGACCGCGCGCCGCGCAAGCGGTTCCTTAAGCCCGAGCTCGACCAGGATGCGGCTGGCGTTGGGAGAGAGCTGGATGCCGGCGCCGGCTTCCTCGAGCCGCTCGGCCTTCTCCAGCACGACGACGCGAAAGCCCTGTGCCGCGAGGGTCAGCGACGCCGTCAGCCCTCCGATCCCGGCGCCGGCAACGATGACGGTTCGCGTCAGCGCCACGGAGCGGTCAGGCGACCTTGTCTTTCAGCACGCATTCCGGCGGCCGGGCTTCGCCGGCAGCGAGGTCGGACGCGAAGCGATAGAGCGTCGAGCAGTACGGACAGATGATCTCGTTGTCGTTGCCGAGGTCGAGGAACACGTGCGGATGGTCGAACGGAGGGTTGGCGCCCACGCACATGAACTCCTGCGACCCGATCTCGATCACCGAGACGCCGGCATCGTTATGGAAGTGCGGGACGACGTGGTCGGACATATTCTCACCTTGGTGGCAACGATGGGCAGACGCAATCAACAACATGCGGCATCGCGAAATGCCGCGCACCATACTGGCGGGAACAGTTGATTCCTAGAGCCCCGATGGCTCATTTGCTCATGCAAATTCGACACAATCTTGTCGTCCCAGAGAAGCCCTTCTTTGGTCGGAGCCGTTGTGTCGCAAAAACGGCACACTATTTCCAAGGCGAACTGAACAAGGCGAATTAAACTTGAGGTTTCAAGCGGAATGAACGGGGTGCGCCTCAGTTTGGCGGTCGCCGGCCTGGCAGCGAGCGCTGCTGTGGGCGCGGCCATTTGGCCGCACGCCCGCGACGCCGGAACGGTGCTGTCAGCGCGGAACGATCCGGCTGCGCTCGCCGACCTCAGGCTCAATTCCGTCCTGCGCAACAACCCGGCGTTGATATCGGACAATATCGAGGCGGCACTCGCCTCCGGAGATGCCGATCTTGCGGCGAGCTTTGTCGCGCTCGCAAGCGAGAAGAACATCGCGCTCAGTGATGAACTCACAAGGCGCGTCGACGACGCGCGCGCCGAGCAGTCATCCGCCACGCATTTCGCAAAGGGATTTGCCACCGGCCTCGTGACCGGCAATGCCGACGACGTCGCAACCCTGTCCGGCACGGTCGCGGGCGACCTGTTCGTGTTCGGTGACGTCAGGGACGTCGTGCGCGAGGGCAAGCATCTCGTGATGGGCGAGGACACCGATCACCTCGTGCTTGGCCTTGCGGCCGCCGGGCTTGCCGTGACTGCAGCCACCTATGTGTCGGTCGGCGGCGCCGCGCCGCTGCGCGCCGGACTGACGCTGGTCAAGGATACGCGCAAGGCCGGACGGCTGAGTGAGGGGATGATCGAATGGGCCGGACGCTCGACCCGCGAGGTGGTCGATCAGCCGGCGCTCCGTGAGGCGGTCGCGTCCGGCTCGGTGCTGCGGCCGGCGGAAACTGCAACCGCGATCCGCGCGGCATTCCGCGCCGAGAAGGCCGGTGCGCTGGTGCGCGTCGCCAAGGACGTCGGACGCATCGGCGAGGCGGCCGGGGTTCGCGCCGCACGGGACACGCTGAAGGTCGCGGAGAACCCGCAGGAGATCGCGCGCGCAGCCCGCATCGCCGAGGTGAAGAACGGCCAGACCCGCGCGATCATCAAGCTGCTCGGCCGCGGCGCGCTGCTGCTCGTGGCCGGCACATTCAATCTCACCATGTGGCTGTTCGGCGCGCTGCTTGCGCTGTTCGGCTTCCTGTCGTCGATCAAGGCTACCACCGAGCGAGTCACGGCGTGGTGGCTCCGGCGCAGCAAGGCGCTGCGCCTGAAGCGGCAGATGACCGCGCAGGCCGCGCTGGCGAGTATGCCCGCTCAGGGCTAAGCTTGCGGTCGCCGGTCGATCGCAAATCCAAAATCCCAAATCCTAAGTCCCGAGAAAAAACGGAATCGAAGATGCCGAGTTTCCACCACGGCGATGTTGAGATTGCCTATATCGACGAAGGCGCGGGAGAACCTATCGTGCTCGTGCACGGCTTTGCGTCGAGCAAGAACGTCAACTGGATCTACCCGACCTGGGTGTCGGAGCTCGTCAAGGCCGGCCGTCGCGTGATCGCGCTCGACAATCGCGGCCACGGCGAATCCGCCAAGCTCTACGACGCCGCGCAGTACGAGATCGCGACCATGGCAAGCGACGTGATCGCGCTGATGGATCATCTCGGAATCGCGCGCGCCGACATCATGGGCTATTCGCTGGGCTCGCGGATGACGGCGATCCTGGCACGTGAGAATTCCGATCGGGTGCGTTCGGCGATCCTCGGTGGCATCGGCATCGGACTGATCGAGGGCGGCGGTCCCGGCGAGGCCGTTGCGCTGGCGCTGGAGGCGCCCTCGCTCGACGATGTCACCGATCCGGTCGGCCGCACCTTCCGCGCCTTCGCCGATCAGACCCGCTCCGACCGCCGCGCGCTCGCCGCCTGCCTGCGCGGCTCGCGCCGCCTGATGACGCGCGAGGAGGCGGCCGGGATCCGCGTGCCGGTGCTGATCGCGGTCGGCAGCAAGGACGAGATCGCGGGCTCGGCGTCAGCGCTCGGCCGGATCATTCCGGGTTCGCAGGTGCTCGACATTCCGAACCGCGACCACATGCGGGCGGTCGGTGACAAGGTCTACAAGACCGGCGTCATCGACTTCCTGTCGCGGCGAAAATAGCTCGTCGGCATCGTTCTCGGCATCGTCCTTGGCGAAGGCGCGCGCCGCCGCGATCAGCGCCACGAAGGTCGCAACCCACACCATGCGCGCGCCGTAGCGGTCGTGCGGCCCCGAGATCACGCCACAGACGGCGGCATTGCCGAGCAGAGCGAGCGTCACCGTGCCCGCCAGCAGCGTCAAATCGTCGAGGCGACGCTGCCACAGTCCGCGGCCGAACAGGATCACGACCATGAGCATCGAGGCCAACGCGACCGGCACGTGGATGCGATTGATCGCGGTGAAGTCGAGGGCCCATTGTTGTTGCCGCGCGGCGCGCATCGGCGCGACCTGCTCGGGAATATAGCGCTCGATGATGCCGTAGGTATGCGGGATCCAGCCCGAGGAACCTTCGCCGGTCGCGACATCCAACAGCTGGTCGGCGGTTGCTTTCAGCGCCGCCTTGGCCTGCCATGTCGGATATTCGGCGAGCGAACGCACCACGATGTGGCCCATCTCGTCATTCAGTCCCTGAAAGCGGCCGAGCGTGTTGAACATGCTGTGACCCCACAGGAAGTCGTCGGCGGTCGGCGGCAACTCGTCGCGATAGGGGCAGAGCTTCAGGTTCTCCGTCGCGCAATGATCGCGCAGATATTGCGCGACGATGCCATCCTGCAGCATGCGGCCGAAGGCGACGCCATAGCCGCCGGGTGTCCAGGCAAGCTGTCCCGACAGCGCGAAGTTCGCCGCCAGCAGCATCACGGCGCCGGTGACGATGGTCAGGCTGCCCTGCACGAGCCCCGCGACCGGGACGCGGCGGCCGAGCCATGGACGCAGCATCCAGCCGACGCAGCACAAGCCAAGTAGCACCGCGAGCGTCGCGCTGTGCGTGGCGGCGGAAAACGCGATGAATCCGAACAGCACGGCCTTCTCCAGCGTCGAGATCCTGTCGCCGTGCAGGATGAGGACGAAGAGCGCGAGCACCGAAAGGCCGGCAAAGATGTCGGTCAGCAGCATGCTGGCGAGCCAGGGCAGGGCGGTGGTCGCAATCAGCGCAAGGCTGATCGCGATCAGCCGAACCGGCCGGGCGAGCTCGAGCATGCGCAGGGTCAGCTGCAGGATCCAAAGCGTCGCCAGGGTCTGGATGCCGAGGTTGAGCCAGAAGCCCGACGTCTCACCGACATGCAGGTAGATGCCGAACACCGTGGACCGGCTCGGCACCAGATAGCCCTCGTACCAGCGCGCCAGATAGCCGCCGGTATCCCATTGGAGCAGCGGATAGCCGTTCCAGAAGGCAGGCGCGAGCAGGAGGAGGGGAATCGCAATGGTGGCGATCCAGACCGACCGTGCATCGGTCAGGCGCCCACGTAACGTCTGGGTATTGATGATGTTTCCCCCTTTTATTGGGGTCGACCATGCCCAAAACCACACTCGGGACGAAATCCGCCAATAGTTGCAGAAGCACGGCTTGATTTCGGCAAAATCCCGACCAACTCCCCTAGACGTCGGCCCGGGGGCGTTCGGCTGGGGGTTTCCGTACCGAGCCTTCCCGGGACGCGCTGGGTTCACCGTGCTATAACGCACATCAGAACAACCGAATTGCGAGAGCAGCTATGGCAGTTCATCAGGTCAATCCGCAGGGGAGCAAGCTCGCGGCGCTCGATCCGATCTGGGATCGAATCCGCGGCGAGGCGGAAGACATCCTGCGGCGCGAGCCGGAGCTCGCATCCTTCATCTATGCGACCGTGCTGCATCATGAGCGCCTGGAAGATTCCGTGGTCCATCGCATTGCCGAGCGGCTCGATCACGCCGCGCTGTCGGGCGACTTGATCCGCCAGACCTTTGGCGAGGCATTGCGCGATGAGCCCGATATCGGCAACGCCTTCCGCGCCGATCTCGTCGCCGTCTATGACCGCGATCCCGCGACCTCGCGCTTCATCGATCCCTTGCTCTACTTCAAGGGCTTCCACGCGCTGCAGACCCATCGTCTCGCGCACTGGCTTTATCAGAAGGGCCGCAAGGATTTTGCCTTCTACCTGCAGAGCCGCTCGTCGGCGGTGTTCCAGACCGACATCAATCCGGCGGCCAGGATCGGCCGCGGCATCTTCCTCGATCACGCCACCGGATTCGTCTGCGGCGAGACCGCCGTCATCGACGACGATGTCTCGATCCTGCATGGCGTCACGCTCGGCGGCACCGGCAAGGAGAACGAGGATCGCCACCCGAAGATCCGCCACGGTGTGCTGATCGGCGCCGGCGCGAAGATCCTCGGCAATATCGAGATCGGTCATTGCGCGCGCATCGCGGCAGGCTCCGTCGTGGTCAAGCCGGTGCCGCACAACGTCACGGTTGCGGGCGTGCCGGCGAAAATCGTCGGCGAAGCCGGCTGTGCCGAGCCGTCGCGCACCATGGACCAGATGCTCAACGCGATCGGGCTTTGATTTCATTCGCTTTCTGATCGCCGCGCGCTTTTTGCGTGTGCGCAACATCACGTCGCCAAAGCCTGAAAAGGCTCTGGCGATCTTTGCCGTCTCGTCCTAAAACTCCCCCGAAAATCATCGACCCGATTGGAGACGGCTGTGGACGTTCAGGAAGTCAGGAAGCTCGACGCGTATCTCAAACGCGTGTTCAGCAATCCCAAGATCCGCGTGGTGCCGCGGCCCAAGAAGGATGACTCGGCCGAGGTCTATATCGGCGAGGAGTTCATCGGCGTGCTGTTCGTCGACGACGAGGACGATGATCGCTCGTTCCAGTTCCAGATGGCGATTCTGGAAGAAGATCTGGGCGAGCAGGGCTGAACGGCCTAAGGCCGTCATTGCGCGGAACCCGCGGAGCGGGCGTCGCTCCGGTGCAATGACGGCATTATCCCTTCGCGCTGTGCATCTGCGCGGAGAGGCGATTCATCGCGGTGGCGATATCGCGCCATTGTGCAAGCCAGCTGCGTGGAAAGCGGAAGGTCAGATCGGCGCCCTCGATGCGCTGCTCACTCAGGCACATGCCGGGTGTCGACGTATCGCGCGTGCAGCGCGCGATCAATTGCGGCTCGGTCGCGGTGAACAGGTCCTCGCCGCCATAGGGCGTGCCGTCGCGGAACGCGCGCGTCGTCAAGCCGTCATCGGTATTCGCGCGCTCGTCGAGATAGCGCGGATAGATCGTGCGCAGCCGCATGTCCGGCGCGAGTGAATCGTGGTGCGCCGCGATCGACACGAAGATCCTGTCGATCGGCTGCACCTTGTCCTCGACCGTATCGGCGCTGTAGTGCTTCGGCGCGGCAGGCGCCTCCAGCGACGGATAGAGGAAGCTCAGATCGACGCGCTCCTGCGGCCCGGAGTGACGCTGGATCTTCATGCGCACGGCCATGGTCGGCACGTTGAACAGCGTGCCGCCGACGCTCACCGGAAGCCGCGACGGATCGCTCGGCGGGACGGTCGTATAGGTCGGCCACAACAGATAGGCGACGAGGGCAATCGCACCGGCCGCGATGACCGCCGAGGCGATGAGCGGAACGAGATGCGCGCGCGGATTGCGGCGGGTGTCGCGGGCGAGATGCTGGGCAGTCGAAAGAAGCGTCATGAGCGAGGTTGAGAGCAGGCCGGGAGTGACCGAATCACCTGCCGAATATGCCACGAGGCGAAGAATTTCCGTACGATTCCAATGGAATCCCTGATCGAATGGCCATGCGCAAACGCCGCGGCGGGCGCTGCCGGTTAACCTTTCCTTAAGGATGATGTGGCGGCCCGCCGCCAATTCTGCGAAGCAGGGTGAGTGGCCTGTTGCGTAGCGGAAGTTCTGATGTCGCCCGATACCTTGAATTCGCTGTTCTCGCTCTTCATCGGCTTCGCGCTCGCCGGCGCATTGGCCAGCGGTTATCAGGCGATGGCGGAGCGTCCGGCCGGCTTCGGCCTGCTGCAGGAGGGCGTGGCGCCGAGGACCTTCGCCGCGGTCCCGTTTCTCGTCTTCGCCGCGCCGTTCATCATCATGCGCAACACGCTGCGCGGCGCGCGGATCGAGCGCCGCCGTTTCGAGTTCGTGATGATGGCAACCGTCATCTCCGGCTTCTGGAGCCTGATGTCGGGCACCTTCTTCGTGATGACGCTGCGCGCTGCCGGCGTGATCGGGTGATCCGCGCCGGATCCTGATCCGTGTCCGGATCATGACTGCACTTGCTTGAAACCAAGTCGTCCGCTGTGCCAAGGTCACCTTCATCCAAGGAGACCTCTATGGCGATCTACGAACTCGACGGGCAGGGGCCCGATCTTCCCGCCGACGGCAGCTACTTCATCGCCGACAATGCCGTTGTGATCGGCAAGGTGCGCCTCAAATCCGCGGCGAGCGTCTGGTTCGGCGCCGTGCTGCGCGGCGACAATGAGTGGATCGAGATCGGCGAAGGCTCCAACGTTCAGGACAATTCGACGCTGCATGTCGATCCCGGCTTCCCCCTGATCATCGGCAACAACGTCACGATCGGCCACAATGCGATCGTGCACGGCTGCACGCTGGAAGACGGCGTGCTGATCGGGATGGGATCGATCGTGATGAACGGTGCGCGCATCAGGCGCGGCAGTGTCGTCGGCGCCGGCTCCGTCATCACCGAGGGCAAGGAGTTTCCGGAAAATTCCCTGATCATCGGTGCGCCCGCGCGCGTGGTGCGCACGCTCGACGCCGCGCAGGCGGAGGCGTTGTCGCGGCCGGCGAAGTCCTACGCGATCAGGGGCCCGCAGTACAAAGCCGGACTGAAGAAGATCGGCTGAAGCCTCAGCGCTTCCGGCCCTGGCTGCGTACGCGCTTCGCTGTCGCGGGGCCTTGCTTCGCCGCCTCCCGCGGTCTCGCTGCTTCCTGAAGTCTTGCGCTCTTGCGCAGCGCATCCTTCAGGTCGATCGGAATACCGTGCTTCTTGAGGAGGTCGGCGAAGGCCTCGTCCGCGAGCTCCTGCAGCGTCGCCATCCGGTCGCGCCCAAGCTGCTTCAGCTTGCCGGCAGTATCGTCGTCAAACTCGATCAGCTTGCGCAAATTGCATTGCTCCCAAACCGTATTGCCCCAACGCCTGTGGGAACCGGCGTTTTGCGGACCCGTTGTTGTCCGCAAGGGAGAATTGCCATGCGCAAATTATCCGTCACCGTCGCGTCAGCGACAATCGCCATTCTGCTGTCGCCCACGGTTACCGTCGCCCAAGGTATTGGGAGCGGCAGCCCCTCGTCAGCCAGCCCGACATCGCCGCAAGTCGCGTCCCCGCCGCCCGGCACCAACAGCGCCGGCCGGCTGAACACCGGTGAGGGCGTCACGACCGGCTCGGCGTCGAGCAAAAGCTTCGACAAGGCGATCGCCGACGAGAACAGGACGGTCGACCGCCGGGTCAATGGCATCTGCCGCGGCTGTTAGCGTTTGACGGATGCGCCTTGATGAACGCGGGTCGCGCAGATGTGAGCGTGACTTAGGCGCGCGGTCGAAGCCGTGGTCCTAGATTGAGTTAGCATGCGCGGGACGCGGCGCAGGAGGCTTGCAAAGACAAGCCTTGGACAGAGGAGTGACGGGTGATGTTGCGTAAAACGATGATTGCCTTGCTGGCGACGGCCACGGTCGGCCTGTTCACGGTCGATGCCGCGTCGGCTCGAGGTGGTTTTGGTGGTGGCGGTTTCCACGGCGGTGGTGGCTTCCACGGTGGTGGGGGCTTTGGTGGCTTCCACGGTGGCGGCGGCGCTTTCCGCGCCATGGGCGCGGGCGGTGGCTTCCGGTCGGCTGCGATCGGCGGTGGTTGGCACGGCGGCGGCTGGCGCGGTGGAGGCTGGCACGGCGGCTACTATCGGCGTGGCTGGGGCTATCCGTTCGCAGCGGCCGCGATCGGCTTCGGCCTGGGCTACGGTGCCTACGATTACTATGACAGCTACTACAACAACCCGTACTACGCCGGTTACGGCTACGACGACGGGTATGGCTACGGCTATGGTTATGGTGACGGCGGCTGTTACGTCGTACGCCGTCGCATGCTGACGCCGTATGGCTGGCAGGTGCGACCGGTGCAGGTTTGCAATTGAGACATCTGCTGACGCATGGCCGGTCCATCGGATCGCCATGCTGATGATGTTGGAGTGATCGGCGCGGCCTCGGTGTCTTGATGCCGGGGCCGTCGCGCATTGGTACGCTGCTTGCAGCGCATTGCAGCAGTCCGCACGTGAAGGCGACGCGAAAACAAATGGTCCGGCTGCGATTGGAGCCGGGCCTCAGAGGATATCAGAGATGCTGACCATTCCTGATCTGACGTTGCTGTTCATGGTTGTTGTTTCGGGCCTCGCCATCGCATTCGTCTACATGTTCCACGAGCTCGAGCCGAAGCTCGCACGGCTGCGGCTGCGCGGCGATCGCGTCAAACGCGACCGCGCCAAGTAGGCGGTAACGCAAGATCGCTGCGGCCTCAGCCGCAGCAATGTTGCGCGTGCAGAGCTGTCAGTTCGGCACGCCGCGTTTTCGGGGTGGGCAATCCAGAGACGGGATTCACGGCCCCAAAAGAACAAGGCCGTCGACGTAGTATACCGTCAACGACCTTGCCAGCCCCGGATATTGAAATCGGCTCACGCCATCCGGTGATTGAGGATGACTCGGATTCGAAGTCGGATATGTGAACCAGTTCACAAAGTCAGGATTAATTCACGGTAACGGGCACTCATGCGAGGCTGCCATCGGCAAGCCTGGAGCCCCAAAGTTTCGCGTTAGACCCTGATCTTGTTCGGGATTTGGCGCATTTTGATGGCCGGGCCCCTGACCGGGCGCTCGGCCGTCTTCAGTCGTCAACCGCGCGATCCGCGGCGCTTCCGGTTGGCGCTCCGGGCGGCCTTCGACCGCTTGCGCGGCTCGGGCTCGGCGGCCGGCTCGTTGGCCTGCGCGCTCGCGAGCGATTGGCGCAAGCCCTCGACCTGTTCGGTCAGTGCTGCGACCTGGTCCGAGAGCTTCTTGGCGTCGGCCTGCTGCGCGGCGAACTGCTTGCGCATGCTCAGCAGCTGGTCCTGCACTTCCTGCAACTGGTCGATGGATTCCTGCTGGGTCACCTCCATGCCCTTGGTCTTTTCCACCAGGGCCTCGGAGACCTGCGCGGTTCGCGCCTGCAATTGACGGGTCGCGACCATCCGGTCGGTCTCCGGCACGTTGCCGCTGAAGGCGCGCCACAGCGCGATCGAGCCGATCCCGAACAGCACGAGCACCAGCGCCACGGCGCCGATCGCGATCGGCTGCACGCCGATCAGGCTGCTGGCTTGCGAATTCCGGGGAGCAAGTTCGACCATGCGACCAGAACCGGACATCAATTGAAAGGTTCCGCATAGCACAACCGCGATGCGGGCAAAACCCCCGGGGATTCAAGCAGGTGGCGCGGGGAGTGCAAAACTCGCCGCAAATTCCGGGGCTTCTGCCTCAAAACGGGACTGTCGGGCGCGCGTCCGTGGCTCAGCCCGTCGGCGCGATCAGGCCGACCCTCATGTCCTTCGCCAGATAGACGCACGCGCCGTCGGCGAGCACGCGGCCGTCGGCGATGCCCAGCACCAGCCGGCCGCGCCTGACCTGGCGCATGTCGACCTCGTAGCGCACGAGCCTGACCTCCGGCGTAATGTGGCCCCTGAACTTGACCTCGCCGACCCCGAGCGCGCGGCCCTTGCCCGGCGAGCCCGACCAGCCGAGCCAAAAGCCGATGATCTGCCACATCGCGTCGAGACCGAGGCAGCCGGGCATCACGGGGTCGCCGGCAAAGTGACAGGCGAAGAACCAATGGTCCGGTGCAACGTCCAGCTCGGCGGCGACACGGCCCTTGCCGAAGGCGCCCCCATCCACGGTGATCTCGGTGATGCGATCCATCATCAGCATCGGTGGCGCCGGCAGCTGCGCATTGCCGGGGCCGAAATATCCGCCCGCGCCCGAGCGCAGCAGGTCCGGCTTGCTGTAGGACGATTGCGGCGTGTGAAAATCATGCGGGTTGAACAAGATGGCCACCGACCTTGGGGTTATAGTTGAACGTTAGAAGCGGCCGCGCCGCGTGGCTTTTGGTATCACCGGCGGTGACTTGGCGGTCGGGGACTTGGCGGTCAGGCGCAGCGCCGCGGCCATGAAGGCCCAGATGTCGCCGGTCAGCCTTGCCGGATCCGGCCGCCGGTCGGCGGTGAGCGCGCCGATCAGCGCCTGGCGGATGCCGCCGATCATCAGCGCGATGGTGAGGTGAGGGTCGAGGTTACCGGGAACGATCCCGTCGCGCTGCGCGGCCTCCAGCATGCGCGCACCGGCTGCAAGCTGGCGGCTGGTGAAGGCGGTCTCGACATCGAGCACTTCGGGCGCCCGGCTCAGCGGTCCGATCACCAGGGGCGCGAACGGGTGCTCATAGTGAAAGGCGACATAGGCGCCGATCCGCTCCTTCTCCCGGTCCGCCCAGTTCCTGGCGGCCAACTTGGCGCCGCCGAATGCTGCCTCATCCAGATGTGCATAGAAGTCCTCGACAACGGCGGCGATCAGGCCGGCCTTTGATCCGAAGTGATGATAGGCGAGCCCGACCGAGACCTGCGCCCGTCGCGCGACGGCCTGCATCTCGAGATGCCCAAGGCCCTCGATCAGTTCCTCTTGGGCCGCCGAGAGCAGTCGCTCCCGAGTACCCAGTTTCGTGGCGCCCATCGCTTGTCCATAGCTGAATTGAATTCAATTCAACCGGGCGGATGCTAGGATGTCAAGCTTGGGCCGGATGGCCGAGCAGACGCTCGCCGCTCAATCGCTGCAATGACAGCCGCTGGAACAGGCAGCAATAAAGTTCGCACCCTGGCGCGTGATGCCGCCGGCTGTCGCGATGTCTCGTCGGCCGGCCGGAGACGGGCCCGCGCGGTGCCGATCCAGCGCCGCGCGGGCTTTTCCGCTCAGCGCTCAGCGTGCACGCCAGCGTGTAGGGCCGCGCCGAGTGCAGTCTCGAAGAGGTGTTCATATTGCTGCGCGTTGACGTTCGAGATGTGAGCGGTGTCCCGGAAGTTTGCTTGACCTGATCGAACCAGGTAACACGAACTGTCGTCGCAGACTGCCGTTTGCGGGTCGATCGAGATCAGCCTCGGATTGCCCTTACGGGGGGACAGTACAGTCCGGTCGATGTTCTGGCGCAGATCGCGCATCGTCAAGATCGGATCGGCCGCGACCTTCCATTCGGTGATGGCCTTTCCTGCCCTGATCTGGCTTTCGATCCACTTCTGCGCCACGTCGAAGCCGATATTGAGCAGCGGCATCACCATAATGACGGTCTTGCCGTTTGAGAGCAGCGTGTCGACAAGCGGCGCGATCTCGGTGGCGTTGCTCCAGTTGCCGGCGAGAACGATGATGGTCGGCTCGGCGCGGTCGCCCAAATATTGCAGCGTCTCGGTGTTGAACTGGCGGCACGGCTGGCTGTCGGCGGCATTGCGATCGGGATCGTCGGCAAAGGGTCGGCAGGCGCTCTGTGTCGCAATAAGACCGGTGAGGCCGAGCCTGGTTGCGGCCGTCGTCATCGGCTCAAGATACTGGTTTGCGAAGGAATCGCCCCACAGCATAACGGTAGCTTGATCGGCGTTGCCGGCGCCGAAGGTGCAATATCTCTCGCTTGCGGCCTTCATCGAGTTGGCATTGCGGAAACATTCATCGCGTGGCGTGTCGGTCTTGCGGGCCATCTCGGCGGGCAGGAGATAAGCCGGCAGCCGCCCCGGGTAGCCGGTCGTCACCAGTGAGCCGATCGTAAAGGCAACGAAGCACGCTGCCGCGGCGCCTGTACAGGCCAACAGCCGCTGCGACGTCCAGACGTCGCGCCGCAGGCGGAGCGGCTGCTCAACGAAGTAGTAGGAGACGGCGCCGACCGCGATCGAAGCCGCGGCCATCGCAGCTTTCGAGATGGCGCCGACCTCATAGCCGCGCGCCGTGAGCCATCCGCCGGCCAAGACCCAAATCGGCCAGTGCCAGAGGTAGATCGAGTAAGACCAGTCACCGATGCGCTGCACGACTGGCGAGCGAATGAGTCTCGAGGTCGTGAATCCGCCCGCGACGACAAGGGCCGCGCCGATGATGGGGAGGATGGTCCAAGCGCCCGGCCAACGGGCTTCGGGCAGCGGATAAGCGACGCAGAACGCCGACAGGATCCAGCCGATTGCGGCGGCTGTGGTGCTGAAGGCCGTGGAACGGGGCGGGCGAGCGTTCGCCCGGCGCCAGACTTCGGCGACCGCGATCATACCGCCGGCCAACGGCTCCCATGCCCGCGCGCGGAGCGAGAAGAACGCCGAACCCATCGCATCGTGCTGGTTTTGCCAAAGGCACCAGGTCAAGGACGCAACGGCGACGGCAAATAGCGCGGCCATTGTCGCCGCTGGAGCCTTCGATCTCGCCGATCGTGACCACACGAAGCGCACCAAAAGCGGCATCCAGATATAGAACTGCCACTCCACCGCGAGCGACCAGGTGTGCAGAAGCGGCTTGGTCTGCGCGGCCATCGCGAAATAGCCGTTGTCGTTGTCGAAAGCGAAGTTCGACAGGAAGAAGAGCGCGTAGCAGGCTTGGCGGATGTGGCGGAAGTATTCGCCCGGCAGGGTGATGAACCATCCGACCGCCGCGGTAGTTGCGACAACCACGAGAAGTGCCGGGTAGATGCGCCGGAGCCGCATCAGGGCGAAGTCGCCATAGGAGAAGCGGCCCTTGGCGAGATCGGCGATCACCTTGCCGGTCATCAGGTAGCCGGTGATGACGAAGAACGCATCGACGCCCACAAAGCCGCCGGCAAAACCTGGAATCCTCAAATGATAGCCAAGGACGGCCAGCACCGCGAGCGCGCGCAAGGCATTGATGTCCCCGCGAAATCCGGCGCGCTCGGCTGGCGCCCCGCCCTGCATTGCAAAGTTCAAATCGCCAACCCCTAAAAAGCCAGCGGAAGCTGGCTCAACCCGGGGCTGGAATCAACCGGAAGACGTCCCATCGCTTGGTTGCGCACAGCCGAAAGCATCCGAGTTCCGGACGCTTATGGGCCCCAATTCAACGAAAGGACGACCCGTGTCGCGCTTTGCGATCGGCATCGCGGCGCTCATCGCTGACGGCCGTTACGCCAACTCCCCCTCCTGGTTTTCAGGGAATTCCCTTGGAAAGGTTGCGGCCAGCCTTTGGGGGAAGGCTGGCCGCGCGCGAACCGGTCTGGGACGGGGAGGGGTGGGGATGTGACCGGGTCGCGAACTCGATTCCTTGTTGCCGCTCAGCGCGAGCTTGCGGTTGAAACTGCCGGGCGGTTGTCGCCGAGCGAGACCCACACATTGGGATCGCTCTGCGATTGCCGCTTGACGAAGCGGTAGCCGGTCTCCGTCCAGGCGACGATGCTCTCGTTCTGGTTGTCGAGCACGAATTCGCCCTTGTCGGTCTTCACCGTCAGCACCGCGTGGCCTTCGCCCTTCTTGTCGCGAACCACCGTGATCAACAGCGCCTCGCGCGGCCAGCCGGCATCCATCAGCATCTTGCGCTTCAGGAGCACGTAGTCCTCGCAGTCGCCGTAGCCGTCGGTCGGCAACGACCATTTCTCGATCACGCCCCAATGATCCATGTCGGTCATCGGCTTGATGGATTCGTTGACCCACTTGTTGACCCGCACGAGGTCGCGCCAAGCGGTCTGCGACAACACGATGTCGCGTGGTTGCGTCTTGCCGCCGCGGCACTCGGCGGGATTGTCGGCGCAGAATTCGACCCAGCCGATCGGCGAACGCGCAACGTCACCCAGGCTGGCGTAGACCACTTCGCCGGCCTTGGCCGACACGCACGTCGCAAACAGAATGGCGGCAACCGCCAAACCTTTCCCCTGTCCCCTGAACCCAAACATCGTGGCCCCCGTTCTTCTTGTTGGGACCACGTTTCGCACAAAGCTTTTGCGCCGCCGCTAAGTGCGCGAAGTAGATTTGACGCGAATACTGGTAAAAGCTGCGGCGAATTCGATCTTTACTTGAATCGAATTCGCGTAAAATTTGAAACAACTGCAATTGATTCAAATTTTAGCTATTAACGCGGCAAACGCTGCGCCTGCGCGGTTTGTTGCCTCGAACGCTGCGGCCGTTAACCGCCGATTTCGCCGGGCCAAATGCGTCGAAGGCGGCCACCGGTGCACCGGAGGCCGCCTTCGCGGGCTGAAAACGGGGGTCTTGAGCGGTTTTTCGCTTTACCTCGCGGTAACGCTCTCTTCGAGCGTTTCCGCCGACTGCTCGTGGACGAACTCGAGCGCGAAGCCTTCCTCGAGATTTCGCACCACGCGGGCCTGCACCCTGCCGAGCATCACGAGCGACTTCAGCGGCGGGCGGTTCTCCGCGGCAATCGCAGCACCGGACAGCGAAAGGTCGATGATGCGGCAGGTCATCCGCGAGCCGTCTTCCTGGGTGAGCAGGGCGATCGGGTTGCGCGGCACGATACGGTCGT
This sequence comes from Bradyrhizobium sp. Pha-3, assembly GCF_042258615.1. GTDB lineage: Bacteria > Pseudomonadota > Alphaproteobacteria > Rhizobiales > Xanthobacteraceae > Bradyrhizobium. The sequence continues at coordinate 4,017,902 of NZ_CP170152.1, forward strand.
GGCGGCGATCCTCGGGGAGATTGAGGATGTCGCGGTTGGCGAGCCAGGTGAGCTGGGCGGCGAGCTTGTCGCGCTTGCGCGCGGTGGCGCCGATCGTCATCGCAAAGCCGTTGTCGATGATGCGGGTGATGCGGCCCTCGACCCGGCCGATATGGTCGAGATAGGCGATTACGCGGTCGCCGACATTGCCGATGCCGGGTGCGAGCAGCGCGAGGCCACCCGGGGACATGTTGATAATCTGGCAGGGAAACTCGCGCCGGTCGGGCAGCATGTAGCGGCCGAGCAGGTGCACCTTGACGCGCTGGAAGCGCCGCCGCTCTTCGGCAACGGGGACGACGGTAGTTTTCTTTTGTGCAAACGACATCACAACAAACCCGGCCACCGTCCATTCGGAGCCCCGACGACCGTAAGGCTGATAGGGTTAACAGGGCGTTACGGTTGTGAAGGGGAACCCGGACACGGAACGAGAGAAACAGGTGGAACTCGCGTGCGCCGTACCCAGGGGCGTTAGGCTCATTCAGATGCCGCGTCAGGTTCTCCGAACCATCGCGCTGCGGCTTGAGCAGTCTCCTCCAGGCGGCGCGAGCCGGGGCGGGGCGCAAGCCTGTCCGGCGTCTTGATGTTGCTCGCGAGGCCTGCCGCCTCGAACGCCTTGATCAGCCACCAGCCGAGATCGATCTGACCCGGCAGCAGCCCGAGCTTGGCGGAGCCGGGATAGGCGTGATGATTGTTGTGCCAGCTTTCGCCCATGCTGATCAGCCCGGCGATGCCGACATTGTAGCCCTGGGCTGCAACGCCTTCGATGACCCAGGTCTGTCCGCCCTTGCGATGCGAGTAGTGACCGATCAGCCAGTGACCGGTGACGCAGACAGCGACCCGGACGCAGATGCCCCAGACCAGCCCAGTCCACGAGCCGATCGCAAAGAACAGCAGGGCCCAGGGCAATTGCTGCCACATCCAGCTGCGCTCGATGAAGGCATAGAAGCGATCGTCGGCAAGCCGCGGTTCGAGCCGGAATACCGGCGGGTGCGTCAGCACCAGGGTGCAGTGCATTTGCCACCAGGCATCGCGCCAGAAGCCGGCGCGGTGGCAGGAGTAGGCGTGGCAGGCCGCCTGGCGTTGCGCCCAGTCGCGGAAATCGTGAAGCCGTACCATGCCGTAGGGGCCGGCCATTCCGACCAGCGTGCCGAGATAGACGCAGAAGCGTTCGAGCCACAGCGGGCAGTCGAAACTCGCATGGATCAGGCGGCGATGCATGCCGACCGAATGGCCGAAGCACAGCGTGATCGCGCTGGTCACGATGAACAGCGCGAATGCGCTCCACGAGAACAGCAGCGGCCCGAACACGATCGCGACCGCGGTCATGCCGCCGAGCCACAGCGACTTTGCCGGTGCCCATCGCACGCGCCCATCCAGCGGGTCGGTGCTGTCGTCCGCGAAGATGCGCTCGGACCCGGGTTGCAGCTTCATTCCGTAACCTGAAATTGTACCGCGGGTTTGGATGGAGCGGCCGTTGCTGTCAATCCGCCGCGCGCGTCCGTCATGTCGCGGTCCGCATGGGCATCTCCGGCCGCTTCGCCTCGCCTGTCGTGGCTTGGTAAGCTGATCGCCTTGGTAAGCGCTTGGGCGGAGATGTTCTGCGACTGAAACTCTGGCTTGCGCTGCTGAAGCGGACGCGCACCACCTATCAGGGACCGCTGGTGATCGGGCACGACCTGATGTCGTTCGTGATCTCGGACAAGGTCGGGGCCTTCGCACCCGACGGCACTGCGATGAAGTGACGATCGCCGTGCGAAGGCGGCGCGGCGTTACTTGGCTTCGGCGTCCATGGCCGGCTCGGCCGTCACCGCCGGTGGTTCAACAGTCACGGCCTTGAGCACTTTGCGCTTCGCCGCGCGGATCTCGAGCTGCAAAGGCGGCTGATAGGACCCGGCTGGCGGCTCGAACATGAAGCCATGGTGCCCATCGCCCTTGTTGAGCTTGAGCAGATCCTTGCGGAACTGATCGGCGACGAGTTCGGCAACATGATCGCCGTTGAAATAGATATCGATCGTGACCCGTTTGTCGGGGTGCTGGTCGTACAGGGCCCAGCCGGCGATCCTGTTCTCGTTGAAGACGTCGACATGACCGGTGACCTCGCCCGAGAGGCTCTCGATGCCGGCTTCGATCACCTCGAGGTCGCTCTTGTAGATCGATCGCGTCACGTCGAAGCTGAAATGCGCGGTGTCGACACATTGGTCGAGCAGGTTCTGCCGATGTTCCTTCATGCGTTGCAGCGTGTCCAGCTCGCCCAGCTTGACGTACATGCCAACGATACCTTCGATACCAGGATTCATGGTGTCGCTCCCCGCAATGCTCCAAGCCTGTTGGCCCCCAGTTCGTTCACAATCAACGGTTCTCGGCGATGCGTCCTTGCGGAAAATACTCCCGTCAGGACTTGAAGCGCGTCGTCCCGCCAGGGTCTGTCATGGAGGCCTTCATGACAGGCCTTCATGACATCCCGATCGTCCTGACCTAAACTCGGTGCGGCCGAACCCGGCCCAATGACAAGGACAGGGAGAACGAACCGATGGAGCAGATCCGCGTCTGCACGCATGACGGACCTGGAGCCAAGCCCGTAATCCGGTCCGTGCCATGGCCGGATGTCGGCAAAAAGGCGGCCTTGATCAAGGTCGGCGCCTGCGGCGTTTGCGGAACCGACCTGCACATCCTGAAGGGACACTGGCCGAAGCCGCTGCCATGGCCGTTCACGCTCGGCCACGAGCTCGGCGGCGTGATCGTCGAATGCGGCGAGGCGTTCACCGAAGACTTCATGAGCAAGCCGCTGCAGGTGGGATCGAAGGTGATGATCCCGCCCTTGATGCCGTGCGGCCGCTGCTATTACTGCATCCACTATCCCGCGAGCGCCAACAAGTGCCTGACGCCGGTGTATTACGGCCGCTATCTCGGCTTCGACAAGGCGCCGCACATGTGGGGCGGCTGGGCCGAATATGTCTATGTCGATCTCGACCTGCTGCCCGGCACCAAGATCTACAAACTGCCCGACGACATGTCGCTGCGGCTGGGTGCGCTGTCGGAGCCGTTGACCTCCTGCATTCGCGCCTTCAACCGCGCCACCCGTGCCGGCGGCTTCACCTGGGGCGACACGGTGGTGATCCAGGGCTCCGGGCCGATCGGCATCCTCGCGGTCGCGGCCGCGCAGGAGATGGGAGCAGGACGTGTGATCTGCGTCGGCGCGCCCGAGATGCCGCGGCTGGCGCTGGCGCGCAAGTTCGGCGCCGAGGCGACCGTCGATATCGAGCAGCTCAAGACGCCGGAGGCGCGCATCAAGGCGGTGCGCGATATCGTCGGCGGTTTTGGCGCCGACCTCGTGATGGATTGCTCCGGCCATCCGACCGCCGGCCCCGAGGGCATCGAGATGCTGCGCGACGGCGGCACCTATGTCGAGATGGGCCAGTTCACCGATGCCGGCTCGATCGATACGTCGTGGCACCGCATCTGCACCAAGGACCTCAACGTGCTCGGCTCCTGGGGCTTTACCGGCAACGACCTGCCGCTCGGCGTCGACATGCTCTACCGCACGCGCAACAAATACCCCTGGCTCGACATGCAGACGATCTATCCGTTCACCGAGGACGGCGTTGCGCGCGCGGTGGCGGACGCGATGGCGATGAAGACGGTGAAGTCGACCATCGTGCCGTGGCCGGAGCTGGTCGGATGATGCAGGCCAATGGAAGCGTCGCTATTCCTGTTGCAGTGCCCCCAAGGAATGCTGGGCGGGGCGCCGTCCGGGGCGGCCTGATATCGCTCGCCGGGACGGCGGCCCGGCGCTAACATCCGCGCATGCAATCGAACCGTGTGCCGCCGAGCGCAACGTTTGCGTGGGGAAACCTGTCCGAGGACTTCCCGCTGTTCCGTACGCTCAGCGCGGAGCAGCGGCTGATCGCCTTTGGGGCAATGACCCGGCGCGATCTGGTGCGCGGTGAGCTGCTGGTCGAGCAGGGCGGCGCCTCGGATTCATTGTTCCTGGTGCTGCACGGCGCGCTCGCCGTGCACCGGACCGATCATCCCGAGCCGATTGCGGAGCTTCGCGCCGGCGAGCTGGTCGGCGAGATCGGCTTCTTCGCCAACATCCCGCGCACGGCCAACGTGATCGCGATCCGCGATAGCAGTGTGCTGGTGTTGACGCGCGCAGCCTATGCGAGGCTTGTCCAGGAAGCGCCTGGCATCGTCGAGGCGCTGCTTGCCGCCCTCGCACAGCGCTTTGCCATCCAGACCGCGCGGCTGTTGCCGTCCCGGGCGTCACCGAAGGCACGCACCGTCGCGCTGATTTCGGGCGGACGGGAGCCGGTGCCGCCTGCCTTCGAACAGCGGTTGCGCGAAGGCCTTGCCGCAGCAGGTGCCGAGATCGTCGATCTCGCGCGCCTGCAAGCAATGTTTCCCGGCCGCGCGCTGGACTCATCCGAGGTCGCCGACTGGCTCAACCGGATCGAGTACGACGCACCGCTGGTGGCCTATTTCGGTGGCGCTGAAGCATCGGAATGGACGCGAAAGACCATTCGCCAGGCCGACCTCGTGGTGTTCGCCTGCCGCGGCGATGCTCCGCCGCCTGATCTCACCGAGATCGAAAGCTTCGCCTGCGGAGTGCATCCGGCGTCGACGCGGCGCCTGGTTCGTGTTCACGACATCAGGCAACACGAGGTCAGCGGCACCGCGGCCTGGCTGGCGCGGCTGCCTTGCTTCATGCATCACCATGTCGCGCTCGAGGACCAGATCGATATCGAGAGCCTGGTTCGCTTCCTGTGCGGCCGCGCCGTCGGGTTTGTCGCCGGCGGCGGCGGCAGCCTCGGCACCGCGCATGTCGGCATCTACAAGGCGTTCCGCGAGCGCGGCGCCATGTTCGACATCTTTGTCGGCACCAGCGTCGGTTCGGCGATGGCGGCGGGCTTTGCCAAGAACTACGACGCCGAGCATCTCGAGCGCGGCACGCATGAGATCTTCGTCTCCAGCCGCAGCTTCCGCCGCCCGACCTGGCCGCGCTACGCGCTGCTCGACCACAAGGCCTTCGACCGGGCGCTTGCCGACCAGTACGGCCACAACTGCCGGATCGAGGATTGCTGGCGGCCGTTCGCGGCGGTCGCGACCAATCTGTCGACGCACAGTCTCGAATTGATCAGGACCGGCCTGCTCTGGCAGGCGGTGCGGGCATCGAGCGCGATCCCCGGCCTGCTGCCGCCGTTCTATACCAAAGACGGCTCGATGCTGGTCGACGGATGCCTCGTCGACAACGTTCCGCTGGCGCAAATGCATCAGATGAAGAGCGGGCCGAATCTGGTGGTCCATTTCGGCGAGCCGGCAACCGAGATGTTCGACGTCGACTATGCCGCGCTGCCGGGAAGGTTTGAGCTGCTCGCGTCGCTGCTGACGCCGTTCCGGCGGAAGGCGCTTCCGGCCGCGCCGAGCGCCGTCAACGTGTTGTGGCGAAGCCTCGTCGCGCATCAGCGCTACGATACGCTGCCGACCACGCCGCTCGACCTGGTGATGCGCCCGCCGACGCCTGATGGCGTCGACGTCACCGATTTCGACCGCCATCAGGAAATTTTCGAATCTTCCTATCGCTGGGCTCAAGAGACCATTGCCGCCTCGGAGGCGGCGCATCATCCGGCCATTGCAGCCATCGTCGCGTCGGCCAAGGGCGCTGACAAGGCTGTGGACATGGCCGCAGACAACAGCGCGGATCAGACGACGACGGTGACCGCACCCGTTTCCCATCAAGCCCGTGTCGGCTGAACGCCTTGCAGGCGGTGCCGAAGTCGACCATCGTGCCGGACTGAAATCCGGAGATGACGATGCCTTTCGATTTGATTCTGCGCGGCGGACGGGTGGTCGACCCGTCGCAAAAGCTCGATGCGGTGACGGATGTCGCCTTTGCCGGCGGCAAGGTCGCGGCGGTCGGCCGAGAGCTGAAAGCCGATCCCGCGACCGAGGTCCGCGATGTCTCGGGGCTGATCGTCTCGCCGGGGATCATCGACCTGCACACCCATGTTTATTGGGGCGGCACCTCGCTCGGCATCGACGCGGAGGAATTCTGCCGCACCTCCGGGGTCACCACCTCGGTGGATACCGGCAGCGCCGGCCCCGGCAACTTTGCCGGCTTTCGCAAGCATGTGATCGAGCCGAGCCAGGTTCGCATTCTCGCCTACCTGCACGTCTCGCATGCCGGCATCTTCGGCTTCTCGAACCGCGTGATGGTCGGCGAGAGCGAGGAACTGCGGCTGATGAATCCGGTCGACGCGGCGCGTGTGGCGGACGAGAACCGCGACCTCATCGTCGGCATCAAGGTGCGGGTCGGCCTGCACGCCTCGGGCACCTCGGGGCTGGTGCCGCTCGAGATCGCGCTCGAGGTTGCCGAGCAGGTCGGCATGCCCCTGATGGCGCATATCGACCATCCGCCGCCGAGCTATGAGGAGGTGCTCGCGCGCCTGCGCCCGGGTGACGTGCTGACGCATGCGTTCCGGCCGTTTCCCAACACGCCCGCGACCGCGCAGGGCACGGTGAAGAAAGTGGTGCTGGAGGCGCGCGAGCGCGGCGTGCTGTTCGACATCGGCCATGGCAAGGGCTCGTTCGCCTTCAAGACCGCGCGCGCGATGCTCGCCAACGGCTTCTATCCCGACACCATCTCCTCCGACATCCATCAGCTCTGCATCGACGGTCCCGCGTTCGACCAGGTGACGACGATGTCGAAATTCCTCTGCATGGGGATGTCGTTGCCGGACGTGATCGCGGCGTCCACCGTCAACGCCGCGATGGCGCTGCGGCGGCCGGAGCTCGGCAGCCTCAAGCCGGGCAGCGTTGGCGATGCCACGCTGATCTCGATCCGGGAAGGCCAGTTCGACTATGTCGACGTGGTCGGCGAACACCTGACCGGCGATCGCAAGATCGCGTCCGAAGGCGTTGTGATCGGCGGCCGCTGGTGGCATCCGAGATAGACATCCCGCACACTTCCCAATCGCTTGAAAGTGCGGTCATATGGCGCCCGGTGACACCTTGGACGTCTGACGCTTGGCGTCTTGGGGCCGGTGTCCGCTGACACGGGGAGAATGTGCGTGAAGGAACTCGCTGGAAAGACCGCGTTCGTGACCGGTGCAGCGTCGGGCATTGGATTGGGGATCGCGACCGCTCTCGCCCAGGCGGGGGTGAAAGTCATGCTCTGCGATATCGAAGAAGCGGCTCTGTCCGCGGCGCTCGAGCAACTGCGGCTCACCAACGTCGATGTCGACGGCGTGAAAGCGGACGTCTCGCTCAAGGCCGAACTCGCCGCCGCCGCCGAAGCCACGACGGCCCGCTACGGCAAGGTGCATATCCTCGTCAACAACGCGGGCGTCGGCGGCGGTGGGCCGTATGGCACCTGGACCGAGGCGTCGTGGAATTGGACCCTGGGCGTCAACCTGATGGCGACCATTTGGGGGATCGAGATTTTCGGGCCGTTGATCGAGCAGCATGGCGAGGGTGGGCATATCGTCTCGACAGCCTCGCTCGCTGGCCTTATTTCAGGGGGGAGCACTGCATACAACGTCTCGAAATATGGCGTGGTCGCGCTGTCCGAAGGCCTGCGGCTTGAACTCGCACCGCGCGGGATTGGGGTATCGGTGCTGTGTCCCGGGTTCATCCGCACTCAAATCGTGAACTCGGGGCGCAACCTGCCCAAGCGCTTCGAGGGGGCGGTCCGTGCCATGCCGACTTCGGGCCCGCTTGCCGAGCGGATCAATCTGATCCGCGAACGCGTCTCTCAGGGCATCGATCCCATGTATGTCGGTGAACTCGTCCGCGAAGGCGTCGAAAACGACTGGCCCTATATCTTCACCGACCTCGAATTCGAGCCGATGGTCGACGCGCGCTTCGCCGCAATCAAGCAAGGCTTCGACCACATTCGCGGGCGCAACCCGAAACGTTGAGCGCGCAGGGTACGGTGAAGAAGGTGGTGCTGGAGGTGCCATCTACTTCCGATCTACCCCCAGTTTCAGACATACCGCTGCACTGCGCCAACTGAAGCGATGGGCCAGTTTCAGACTATGCATCGCAGCAGATGGAGCCCTTATTCGGTCCCTCGTCGGCGAGGGTAGCCTTGCCGGCTCTTCAACCCAGAGCGCTTTTGCGGTCTTGAGATTGATCACAACTCCAACGAGGCGGAGAGCCTTGCCGGAGCGGACCTTCGTCAGCCAGCGCGGCATGACCGACAAAGGCCAAAAGCAGTCGTTGGCACTTTAGTCCTTGTCGAGCTCTCCGATATGACGCTGGGCATATAGCTCGAGACCGATCCTCGCGACGAGTTCGATCTGGGTTTCCAGAAAATCGATATGCTCTTCCTCATCGTGCATGAGTTGCTCAAACAGATCCCGTGTCACGTAGTCTTCGACCTGATGGCAATGGCTCGCGGCTTCAGCGTAGAGGGAGCGCGCCGACAATTCGGCTTGCAAGTCGCTATCGAGCACGGCCTTCACGGTCTTCCCGATATGAAGGGATTCCAGCGTCTGCATATTGGGAGATCCATCGAGGAAGATAATGCGTTCGATGAGCTTGTCTGCATGTTGCATCTCTTCAATCGATTCCTTGCGCCACGTCTTGGCCAGCACCTTGTAGCCCCAATTGTCGAGCAGGCGGTAGTGCAGCCAGTACTGGTTCACCGCGGTGAGCTCGTGGCGCAGCGCTTTGTTGAGGTATTCGATAACGTCTTTATCGCCCTTCATGCTCTGCTCCTTTTCGCGTGTGCTGTTCGGATCGACTGGTTAGAGTTTAGAGCCTCTCCATGTTCGGTTCGAACTGTTTGGGACGTCTACCGTTCGCCGTGAGCGGCGACGCATGGAAAGGGCTGCTCGACGTTGACTTGCTCGCCGTTCGTCACACATGAGGTGGAGGTTAATCCCGCTGCCGCGACAACAAAAGGCGCAGCGAAATCGAACAGGAGAGTTTGGCCATGATCGAGAGAGTCAGCGCGGTCACACTCGGCACGCATGAAATGCCACGGGCTGTCCAATTCTACCGAGCGCTGGGATTTGAGGTGCTGCATGGCGGCGAATGGTCGTCGTTCACTAGCTTTCGAGCAGGTACGAGCTACCTCAACCTCACCGACCAACCTGCCGAACGACGCTGGTCCTGGTGGGGGCGGGTCATCTTCTACGTCACCGATGTTGACGCACTTTACGAGCGCGCGCTCGCGGCGGGGTACCAGCCGGCGACTGTGCCCCGCGATGCCGAATGGGGTGAGCGCTTCTTCCACCTAGCTGACCCCGACGGCCACGAACTCAGTTTCGCTCGACCTTTACTTCCGGCTTCCGTCCAATAGCGGATCGAAGCGGCCTGCATTCGAACCGTCGCTGCGAGAGGGTATTGTTCTGACAGACGACCATAGCCCTGACGTCAGCTTCGGCTCGGTCTATGGCGCGGTCTCTCGAGCAAGATCAAAGGATGACAACGAACGGTCGCACCGTCACCGTATTCGGCGGAACCGGCTTTCTCGGCCGCCGCATCGTTCAGCATCTGCGCGATCACGAGTTTCCCGTCCGGATCGCGTCAAGGCATCCAGATCGCGGGCGTAGTCAGTTTGGCCCGCATGATCCGCAACTCCAATTGGTCCAGGTCGATATTCACGACGTACGGTATGTCGCGGATGCACTTGCCGGCGCTTACGCCGCCGTAAATGCGGTCAGCCTTTACGTCGAGCACGGTCGGGAGACGTTTCATTCCGTTCATGTCGAAGCCGCCCAACGGGTAGCAGCCCAAGCGCGCCGGACTGGAGTCAAAAGGCTCGTTCACATTTCGGGCATCGGCGCCGATGCCGCGTCTCAATCGCGGTACATCCGAGCGCGCGGCGAAGGCGAATTGGTGGTCGGGGCTGCCTTCGCCGACGCACATATCATCCGACCCGCCGTCATGTTCGGACCGGACGATGCGTTCGTCACGACCATCCTCAAGCTTCTCCGCCGGCTCCCAATCTACCCGATGTTCGGCCGCGGCTTGATGAGTCTGCAGCCTGCCTACGTGGAAGATGTGGCGGAAGCGACGGTTCGGATCATCCAGCGAGCCGAGACGCGACCAGCGATCTTCGAGTGCGGCGGCCCTCGCGTTTATTCCTACAAAGAATTGGTCGAAATCGTCGCGCGCCAAGCTGACCTCGCGCCCATCCTGGTCCCCATCCCGTTCGCCGTTTGGCGCGCGTTGGCATGGGCTTCCGAAATACTCCCGGAGCCACTTCTCACGCGCAATCAGGTGGAGCTCATGCAGATCGACACCGTGTCATCGCCGGAGATGCCTGGCTTTGTCGAACTTGGGATTTCGCCGTACTCGGTTGAGGCGATACTCCAGGAGATGCTGTCGAAGCGCGGATGAAGAGGGCTCATCGGTTAAATCCGCTTCAGACGGCGGGTTCGCGCGCTACTGTTACCGGACGCTATGGTGTATTCGACGTTCGACGGCGGCAATATGACTGTGCGCCGTCCGCAGCAGCCGATGACGCGATGGGTCAAAAGCAGTCGACGACGATCGACCCCAGAATGCGCGTGTAAGGAACTCGCTGGAAAGACCGCGTTCGTGACCGGTGCAGCGTCGGGCATTGGATTGGGGATCGCGACCGCTCTCGCCCAGGCGGGGGTGAAAGTCATGCTCTGCGATATCGACGACTGGCCCTATATCTTCACCGACCTCGAATTCGAGCCGATGGTCGACGCACGCTTCGCCGCAATCAAGCAAGGCTTTGACCATATCCGCGGGCGCAACCCGAAACGTTGAGCGCGCAGGGTACGGTGAAGAAGGTGGTGTCACTACCCGACGTGATCGCCGCGTCCACCGTCAATGCCGCGATGGCGCTCCGGTGATCGCAAGATCGCCCCTAAAGCGCGATGAGATCAGGTTGAATCGTCATCGCGCTTTAGCTTCTTGTTTGAGCATGATCTTTTCGGAAAACCGCTTCACACTGTTCCGGATCATGCTTTAGACGGCGCCCTCGTCAGGAATATTCAACACGATGCCGCAGCTTTTGCAGTGGACAGCATCGATATCGTGACGAAGAAGGCCACAGGATGGGCATCTGAACCGCACCTTGCTTGGGCTGAACAACACCTTTGCCAGGTTCAGGAAGAGCGTGACGCCGAATATCATGATCACAACTGTAATCATGCGACCCGGCGTTCCGGGTAAGGTGATATCGCCAAAGCCCGTGGTCGTGAGCGCGGTAATCGTGAAGTAAAGTGCGTCTGCGTAATTCTTGATGCCGGGGTTCACGCCTCGCTGCGTTTCGTAAACCACGCCCGTCATGATGAAAACAAAGACGGACAGATTGGTGATTGCGATCAGCAGTTCTTCGTTGCGACGAAAGAAGACGCTGTCCTCACGGAGGAATTGTACCACCCGGTACGTTCGCAGCAGCCGAAACGTGCGGAGTACGCGCAAGAAGCCGGCGGCTTCGCTCGCTGTTGCCGCCAGCAAGGATACAATCGCAGCGACGTCGGTCCAGGTCGTGATGCTGAGCAGTTCGCGGCTCACCCGACGACTTCCTGCCATGCGCAAAATCAACTCGACCAGAAAGGCGACACCAAAAGTAACATCGAGGCCCCGTACCAGAGCACTGCGCGGCAGGAACGACGTGCCGATGATGAACAGAAGTGAGGCCAAATCAAAGACCAGAAGCGCATAGAGAAAGAGACGCGAATTGGCGCTGCGTCCACAGTACAGGTGGCGCATTGAAGTCCGAAATCGAGAAAGCGGCGTTCGGGGAGAGCCCTCAGCCTGCACTCCCAGTGCTGACACGCTTGTCGCCTCCACAGGCCATGGGCCTGCCAGCCCCCGGCACCTGACCTTTCCTGCAACCGCGCCAAATGACGAAGCTTGATGTAGATCAAGGCGGGAGAAACTGGCCCCGGTCAATTCCGACAGTCTGTTGCCAAAGCTGCGGGGTAAATCCATGGACGTTATTTGGACGATTATTGTTGGCTTTGTTGTCGGAGTGATCGCCAAGTTCATCATGCCTGGCGACAAGTCGGAGCCGAAGGGCTTCATCCTCACGGCCGTCCTGGGAATTGTCGGCGCGTTCGTAGCGACCTACCTTGGCCAGGCCGTTGGATGGTACAAACCCGGGGAGAGCACGGGCTTCATCGGTGCCGTTGTCGGCTCGATCATTCTGCTGTTTCTTTACGGCCTCGTGATGGGCCGCCAAGGGCGCTCTTGATTGATTGACCATCGGTGGTCGCCGATACAGGCCGGCGATCATCGCCTTGCGGCTGGCCACTACCCTTCGGAAGGATCGCGAAACTCGCCGATCTTGCGTACTGCGACGTCAACCGACATCCCCAAATAGTCTTTCGCATCGCCAAACCATGAACCAGCCAGCGGGATTGCCTGGCCTGGATGGCGCGCAATCGCCACCGGGATCAGATCAAATCCGGCACTGATGCTGTTGGTCGGGTCGTAATCCAGCCAGCCGGCACCGGGAAGAAACACCTGCAGCCACGCATGCGTTGCGCCGGAGCCGGTCATGCCAACGGCACCACCATCCAGGGCTGCATCATAGAGGTAGCCGCTGACGAAGCGCGCCGCAAACCCGAGCCGGCGCAAGGTCTCGATCATCAGCCAGGCAAAGTCCCGGCAGGTGCCAGACCTTGTGCGCAGAGTATCGTCAGGCGATTGCGTCCCCTCGGTATCCCTCGCGCAATAGCGGAAGGAGTCGCGAAACGAGCCGAGCAGGCGCTGCAAAACATCGGTTGTTCGATCCTGGTCACCGGCGACGAAGCTCTTCGTCCATGCTGACAAGCTGCCGTCGGGATCCTCGGCGTGAGGCCGCAGATAACCGGCGAGATCGGTCCACTCATCCGGGGTGTACTGTACCGGCACCTCGTCGGCCCGAGACTCGAGCGGAAACGCCTCAATCCCCTTTACTCCGAAATAGACTCCGCGAACCTTGAACGCGATCTTGAGTTCAGTGGACGGCTCGCTGAAATCCATCACCGTTATGGCGTTGGTCCGGGGGTCGGTAACCCAACGGATCGTTGAGGGTACGCTGGTCTTTACCGACCAGCTCAGCAACCGCGCGGAGGCGCCGCGCCGCGGCAGGAACATGGCTCGATGGGTACCGAAGGTAACAGGCGCAGCGTATCGGTAGGTGGTGGTATGGCTTATTTCCCCGAGCATCGCCATACGAGCCGTCTCCTGGTTGGACAGCCGCGTCGAGAAAGAACAAGGATCGGGCTATCGCGTGGCCGAAGCGGCGGAATGCGCCGCCGACCGAACTTGATGCAGACGAACGGAAGTCGATCTTGATCTAGGTCAACATCCCCGTGCTGCGAATGATGCGCAGTCGCAGCAAACCAATCGCGCCGATCGATGTCGCGCGACCGGTTCGCCGGTTCATGCCGTCATCAAAAAAAGATCGGCTGTGCGAATAATGTTCACGCCTTGCGCCACCAAGGCCGCACCACATGTCCGCACCGCAATTCTCGGGTGAGGTTTGGCTCCCAAACCGCCCAGTTGCGAATTGTGGAGATGGGCTATGGACTTCCTCGGTTTTCTTAATGGTTCAGGTTTAACCCAGCCTGCCATTTGGATCGCTGCAGCGGTCGCATGTGTGATCCTGCTGCGCATATCGAACGTATTTCGCTACATTCCCAACAACCAGGTCGGCATCGTCGAGAAGCTGTGGGCGATCAAGGGCTCGATCGATGACGGCTTCATCGCGCTGAACGGTGAAGCCGGCTACGAGCCGGAGGTGCTGCGCGGCGGCCTGCATGTGATGTTTCCCTTCATGTACCGGATCCATCGCTCGGACCTCGTGACCGTCGGCCAGGGCAAGATCGCCTATGTGTTCGCGCGCGACGGTGCGGCGCTGGAGCCGTCGCAGGTGCTCGGCGCCAACGACACCGAAGACAAGTCGGACTTCCAGGACGCACGCCGCTTCCTGCTCGGCGGCGGCCAGAAGGGGCCGCAGCGCAAGATCCTGCGCGAAGGCACCTATGCGATCAACACCACGCAGTTCGCCGTCATCACCGACGAGCGCGTCTACGGTCATGCGCTGAGCGAGCGGGAACGCGGCGTGCTCGAGAGCATGCAGCTCACGATCACCGAGCGCTGGGGCTTTGCGCCGGTGGTGCTGGCGGCTGACCACGATTTGGTCGGCATCGTCACCGTGCATGACGGCCCATCGCTGCCTCCGGGCGAGATTATCGCGCCCGAAGTCGGCATCGAGCTGCGCGACGCGGCGACCTTCCACAACAACTTCCAGGAGCCCGAGAAATTCCTGCGCGCCGGCGGCCATCGCGGCCGCCAGCTCCAGGTCATCGTCGAGGGCACCTGGTACATCAATCGCCTGTTCGCGACCGTCGAGGCGGTGCCGAAGACGGTGATCCCGGTCGGTAATGTCGGCGTCGTCATCTTCTACACCGGCCCGCGCACCGACGACGTCTCGGGCGAGCAGTATCGCCACGGCGAGCTGGTGCTCAACGGCAGCCGCGGCGTCTGGAAGGACCCGCTGTTGCCGGGCAAGTACGCCTTCAACACCTATGCCGGCAAGATCGAGGTGATCCCGACCGTCAACTTCATCCTGAAATGGATGCGCGGCGAGGTCGGTGCGATGAAGCTCGACGAGAACCTGTCGGAGATATCGCTGATCACCAAGGACGCGTTCGAGCCGACGCTGCCGCTCTCGGTGGTGATGCATATCGACTACAAGAAGGCGCCGATGATCATCCAGCGCTTCGGCGACGTGAAGAAGCTGGTCGAGCAGACGCTCGACCCGATGGTCAGCGCGTTCTTCAAGAACATCGCGCAGAAGATGACGCTGATCGAGCTGCTGCAGAACCGCGCCGCGATCCAGGCGGAAGCGGCGCACGACATGAAGGCGAGGTTCGAGAGCTATTCGCTCGACCTTCAGGAGGTGTTGATCGGCACGCCGCGCGCGGCCCCTGGTGACCACACCATCGAGAACATCCTGATCCAGCTCCGCTCGCGCCAGATCGCACGCGAGCAGATCGAGACCTATCAGGAGCAGGAGAAGGCCGCCGTGCAGGAACGCGCGCTGAACGAAGCCAAGGCGACGGCGGCGGCGCAGTCGGCGCTGACGCAGTCGCTGATCCAGGTCAAGGTCAACGAGAACGAGGGCGCGGCTGCGCTTGCCCGCGCGCAGAAGGACGCCGAGACGAGGAAGGTGACCGCAGCCGCGGTCGGCGAGCAGTCGCGGCTTGAAGGCCAGGGCGAGGCCGATCGGGTGCTCGCGGTCGGTACCGCCAACGCGCAGGCGACCAAGCTATCGGTCGATGCCTATGGCGGGCCGGAATACCGGCTTGCCGAGCAGAACTTCGCGAAGTTCGCCGATGCGCTGACGCGGATCAACCAGCCGCTGGTGCCGCAATTCCTGATGTCGGGCGGGCAGGGGCAGGAGGGCAGCAGCGCGGGCCTGATCCCGACCGCGATGCTGAGCTCGATGTTCGGGCAGATGATGCCCGGCGCATTGGAGAAGCTGAAGGACGAGGCACCGAAGGCCGCGCGCCGCACCAACGGCCAGTGAGGCGGCGATAGTGCGGTGAGATCAAGTCGGGTGACTACCGCGAAGGAAGTGCGCTCCCTCTCCCGCTTGCGGGGGAGGGCCGGGGTGGAGGTCCCATCGCGAGTCACATCGAGGAGATAGTCCCCACCCGCCGCTCTACGCGCGTCGGCCTCCTCCGCAAGCATAGGGCAGTCGCATCTGCGTCTTCCACCGCTGTCATCGCCCGGCCTGTGCGCAATTGCGCACATGGACCGGGCGATCCAGTACGCCGCGGCCTCTCGGCTCTAGCACAGACGTCTCTGGAATACTGGATCACCCGCTTTCGCGGGTGATGACACCGCGTGGTGTGGCAACTTGAATCGAGAACTATCCTCATCGTCGTCCCGGCGAAGGCCGGGACCCATAACCACCGAAGGTGATTGTTGTGCGCCACTGGCTCCACAGCGGGGCGAGGGGGCGCCTCGATTTCGGAATAATGGAATTATGCCGCTGATTTGCCCGACGTGTCAAGTTGCGTGTCGAACGCCGGCAGCCGGCGGCTACTTTGCATGGGGTTGTTTTCGATATTTTGGCAGTGCGCCCCTGTGGCGGCGATTGCTATTCCGTCTTGTCGACGTTCCAGAACACCGGCGGCGCCGGGCCCTCCAGCACGCCGGTGAGCGATTTGCGCCAGGCGCTCGGCAGGCGGAACTGGCCGAGCGGGACATAGATCACCTGCTCGTAGGCTTGCTTCTGGATCTCCACCGCGAGCTTCTTCTGGTCCTCAGGTGAGGTGGCGCGGGCGTAGGCGTCGCGCATCTGCTCGAGCTTGGCGTCCTCGGGCCAGCCGAACCAGGCCCGCTTGCCGTTTGCGGCGATCTGGTTGTTGACGATCGGGTTCATCACCTCGGTCGCGCCGGTGAAGGTGAAGAACAGGTTCCAGCCGCCTTCCTTGGGCGGCTTCTGGCTGGCGCGGCGGCTCACCACGGTCTGCCAGTCCGTCACCTGCGCGTCGACATTGAAGCCGGCCGCGCGCAGCAGTTGCGCCGCGACGGTCGGCGGCCCCTTCAGCGTCTGCACGTCGCCGGGGATCATGATCACGACGGGCGTGCCGTCATAGCCCGAGGCGGCCAATGCCTTCTTGGCCTCGGCCATGCCGCTGCCCTTGATCAACGTCTCCGCGCCGGCGTCGCTGGCGAGCGGCGTGTCGCAGGCGAAATAGGAGCCGCAGATCTCGTAGTATTTTGCATTACCGACGGTGGCGTCGAGCACGTCCTTCTGGTTCATCGCCAGGAATGCGGCGCGGCGGATCTTGGGATTGTCGAACGGCGGGTGCAGGAAGTTCATCCGGCCCTCGATCTGGAAGCCGAACTTGTTCAGCACGGCCACGGTGAGATCGGAATTGGCTTCGAGCACCGGCACCAGGTCGATCGAGGGCTGTTCCAGGAAATCAATGTCGCCGGATTGCAGCGCGTTGATCGCGGTCTGCGCGTCGGGCATCGTGATCCATTCGACGCGATCGACCTTCGCCACCTTGCCGCCCGACAGCCAATCCGGCTTTTCCTTGCGCGGCACGTAGTCGGCGTTGCGTTCATAGACCGCCTTCACGCCCGGCTGGAATTCGGCCTGGACGAACTTGAACGGCCCGCAGCCGATCTGCTCGCCGATCTGCTTGCCCGGCGGCGTCTCCGCGAGCCGCTTCGGCATCATGAAGGCGACATAGGAGGAGGGCTTGGCCAGCGACTCCAGCACCAGGCCGTATGGCTCCTTGAGCTTGAGCACGATCGTCTTCGGTCCGTTGGCCTCCAGTGAGGCCGTGAACTCGGCCAGCTTCTGCGCCATGCCGTCAACGACGGTCCAGCGCTTCAGCGAGGCGATGCAGTCCTCCGCCGTGACCGGCGCGCCGTCATGCCATTTCAGGCCGTCGCGCAGCGTGAAGGTGTAGGTCAGCTTGTCGTCGGAGATCGTCCAGTCCGCCATCTGCGGCCGGACCTTGAAGCTTGAATCGATGCCGAGCAGCGTGTCGTAGACCATGTAGCCATGGTCGCGGGTGATGTAGGCGGTGGTGAAACCGGGATCGATGATGCGCAGATCCGAATGCATCACCGCCGATATGGTCTTGCCCTTGCCGGCGGCGACGGCTCTCGATGAGAGGATAGCCGGGGCCGCCATCGCCGGCGGCACGCTGGCCGCGAGCTTGAGGAGCGTTCTGCGCGAAACATCGACCATTCGCCGTCCCCCGATTTGTCGTTGCGCCGGCACGCAGGCCGCAGCGACCCGCATGCTTCACCAATCCGTGACGCAAAGCAAGCAAGGGCCATGCCGCCAATCTCAGGATTTCGGCGGCGGGCTCGCGTGGACCGTGACGTGAACGTTCGATGACCGCGGCCGCACCGCGCGCTGCGTCGGCACCGCGCAAGCGCGCATCCTGCATAGGAGCCTGCGCTTCCTGCCGCACCTCGCAGGCTGTTCGGACGGCGATCCGCCGTGTAGGCTTGCGGTCTGCCGGCCAGCGATAAGGCCATATCCCGCACATCCTGAGGGAACAAGCAGCCGAGGGAGACCAGAAGAACCGTCATGACCGATATCCGATACGTAGCACCGCGCACGCTTGATGAAGCGATCGGCGCATTTGCTGCCGCCGGAAGTGCCGCCCGCATTATGGCAGGGGGTACCGACTTATTGGTGCAAATGCGCTCCGGCCTGGTGCGGCCGGGATTGATCGTCGACATCAAGAAGATCGGCGAGATGACCGAGATCACCGAGGCCGCCGATGGCGGTTTCCGCGTCGGCGCTGCCGTCTCCGGCATGGAGCTCGCCGACCACGCGCGCTTCGGCAAGGTATGGCCGGGCGTGCTCGAGGCCGTGAACCTGATCGGCTCCAAGCAGGTGCAGGGCCGCGCCTCCGCCGGCGGCAATCTGTGCAACGGCTCGCCGGCCGGCGACAGCGTGCCGGCGATGATCGCGGCGGGCGCCGTCGTCACCGTGCAGGGGCCGAATGGCCGCCGTGAGCTCAAGGTCGAGGATGTGCCGGCCGGACCGGGCCGTACCAATCTCAAGCCGGGCGAGATCCTCGTCAGCTTCGCTTTGCCGCCGCGGCCCAAAGGCTCGGGCGATGCGTACCTGCGGATGATCCCGCGCACCGAGATGGACATCGCTGTGGTCGGCATCGGCGTTAGCCTGACCTTGAAGGACGGCGTCTGCACCGCGGCCCGCGTCGGCCTCGGCGCGGTGGCGCCGACCGCGCTTTTGGTCGCGCCGGCCGCGCAGGCGCTTGTTGGCTCGAAGCTCGACGATGCGGCGCTCGAGGCCGCCGCTGCCGCATGTCGCGCCGCCTGCCGTCCGATCGACGACAAGCGCGGCACCATTGCCTACAGGATAAGAACCGCCGGCGTGCTGCTCAAGCGCACCGCCGCGATCGCCGCCCAGCGCGCCGGAGGACACTAGCACCATGCCGAAACTACACGTGACCACCTCCGTCAACGGCGAGCCGGTCGAATTCCTGTGCGAGCCCTATGAGACCATGCTCGACGCGTTGCGCGGGCAATTGGGCCTGACCGGCTCCAAGGAGGGCTGCTCGTCCGGCGATTGCGGCGCCTGCTCGATCACGCTCGATGGCCGGCTGGTCTGCTCCTGCCTGATGCTCGCGGCCGAGGCCGAGGGCCACGAGATCGGGACAATCGAGGGCATGGCCAAGGGCGACAGGCTGCATCCGTTGCAGCAGAAATTCCTCGAGCACGCCGCGCTCCAGTGCGGCATCTGCACCTCGGGCATGCTGGTGGCCTCCGAGGCGCTGCTGGCTCGAAACTCGAATCCGACCGAAGAGGAGGTCCGCTTCTGGCTCGCCGGCAATCTCTGCCGGTGCACCGGTTACGACAAGATCGTCCGCGCGGTGATGGAGACCGCCGCCGAAATGCGGGAGATGCGGCCATGAACGTCGTCAACAACAAATGGATCGGCCAGCGCACCATCAGGCCTGACGGCGTCGACAAGGTGACCGGTCGCGCGGCATTTGCCGCCGACACCACCATGCCCGGCATGATCTGGGGCAAGGTGCTGCGCAGCCCGCATCCGCATGCCCGCATCAAGTCGATCAGCACCGCGAAGGCCGAGGCGCTGCCCGGCGTGAAAGCGGTGGTCACTTCGCGTGACATCGTCGACTTCAGAATCGACAAGGGCGCGGTGATGCTCGGCATCCAGGACATGCGCTGGATGTGCCGCAACGTGATGGCGCGCGACAAGGCGTTGTTCCCCGGCCATCCCGTCGCTGCCGTCGCCGCGACCACGGAGGCGATCGCGGCGGAAGCCTGCAAGTTGATCGAGGTCGACTACGAGGTGCTGCCCTGGGCGATCGAGATCGACGACGCATTGAGGCCTGATGCGCCGATCCTGCACGAGTTCAACAAATTCGACGGCAAGCCCTCCAACATCATGGGCCGCATCGAATCCAAGAAGGGCGATATCGCGCAAGGCTTCAAGGATGCCGACATCGTCATCGAGCGCTCCTTCACCACGCGCCCGGTGCACCAGGGCTATATCGAGCCGCATGCCTGCCTGATCTCGGTCGCGGCCGACGGCAAGACCACGATCTGGTCGTCGAGCCAGGGCCAGTTCATGGTGCGCGCGATGACCTCGATGCTCACAGGCATCCCGCAGAGCGACATCCGCGCGATTCCCGCCGAGATCGGCGGCGGGTTCGGCGGCAAGACCATCGTCTATCTCGAACCGCTTGCGACACTGCTCGCCAAGAAATCCGGCCGGCCGGTCAAGATGGTGATGACCCGCGAGGAGGTGATGCGCGCCACCGGGCCGACCTCGGGCTCGAAGATCACGGTGAAGATCGGTGCCAAGAAAGACGGCACCATCGTCGCCGCCCACGGCAGCTTCTATCTGCAGGCGGGCGCCTTCCCGGGCTCGCCGATCCGCGGCGCGGTCGGATGCAGCTTTGCGCCCTACGACATTCAGCATGTGCTGTCGGAAGGCTTTGACGTCTGCTCCAACCGTTCCAAGGTCGCGGCCTATCGCGCGCCCGGCGCGCCGATCGGCGCCTATGCTGTGGAATGCGTGCTCGACGAGCTCGCAGAAAGCCTCAAGATCGATCCGCTGGCGCTGCGGCTGAAGAACGCGGCCAAGGAAGGCACCAAGGCGGCGCACGGCCCGGTGTTTCCGCGCATCGGCTATATCGAGACGCTGGAGGCCGCGAAGAACCATCCGCATTATGCCGCGCCGCTCGGCAAATATCAGGGCAGGGGTGTCGCCTCCGGCTTCTGGTTCAATGCCGGCGGCGAATCCTCCGCGCAGGTCAACATCACCGAGGACGGCAATGTCGTCGTCACCACCGGGCACCCCGACATCGGCGGCTCGCGCGCCGGCATCGCCAACATCTGCGCCGAGCTGCTCGGCATCGACTACAGGCGCATCTCCGTCATCATCGGCGATACCCAGACGATCGGCTTCTCCAACCTCACCGGCGGCAGCCGCGTGCTGTTCGCCTCCTCGATGGTGGTGACGCAGGCGGCCGACAAGGTCATCGCGACCTTGCGCGAGCGCGCCGCGAAGATCTGGGAGATCGACCCTGAAGCGGTCAAATGGGAGAACGGCGCTGCGCATCCGGTGAGCCCGAATGCCGGCCAGTTCGAGCCGTTGACGCTCGCGGACCTTGCCGAAAAGGCGCCCTCGCAGGGCGGCCCGATCGGCGCGAGCGTGCAGCTCAACACCCAAGGCGCGGAGGGCGGTTTCGGCACGCACATTTGCGACGTCGAGGTCGATGTCGATCTCGGGATCGTGCGTGTGATCCGCTACACCGCCGTGCAGGATGTCGGCCGTGCCGTGCATCCGAGCTATGTCGAAGGCCAGCTGCAAGGCGGCGTCGCGCAGGGCATCGGCTGGGCGCTGAACGAGGAGTATATCTACAACAGGGACGGCAAGGTCGATAATCCGGGCTTCCTCGATTACCGGATGCCCGTCTGCTCCGACCTGCCGATGCTCGACTGCGCGCTGGTCGAGGTGCCGAACCCGAAGCATCCGCAGGGCGTCAAGGGCGTCGGCGAAGTGCCGCTGGTCCCCGTCATGGCCGCGGTCGCCAACGCCGTCCACAACGCCCTCGGCAAGCGGTTCTACAGCCTGCCGATGTCGCCGCCGAAGGTCTCGGCCGCTCTGGATGCGCCGGCACAGCAGGCCGCGGAGTAGGGAGCGGTGGGCGGGTTAGGCGAAAGCCGTGACCCGCCGTCTTTCGCTACATCGAGTTGCGGCGGGTTACGCTAACGCTAACCCGCCCTACGGTTTTGCGCCGAGACCCGCCCATTGACGTCGCTAGCTTGACCTCGGCAAGATCGATCGGATGCATCAGGCTCACCGTGAACGGATGAGAATGACCCACCCCGACGAGCTCTCCGCCTACATGATGTTCGGCCGCAATGATTGGGCCGCACGGCGCGCGAGCACGTCGCTGACGCTGTCGGATGCCGATCTCGCGGCGCTTCGCGGCTTGAACGGGCCGATTACATCAGCCGAAGTCAGCGACGTGTATCTGCCGCTGACGCGCCTGTTGAACCTGCACTTCTCGGCAGCGCGCAGTCTGATGCAGGTCAAGGCTGAGTTTTTCGGCCGGCCGGCCCGCCATTCGCCCTACATCGTCGCGCTGGCCGGGAGTGTCGGCGTCGGCAAAAGCACCTTTGCCCGTGTGCTGTGTGCGCTGCTGGCCGGCTGGGCGGATCACCCGCGCGTCGAGCTGGTAACGACCGACGGCTTCCTCCATGCCAACGGCGTTCTGGAGGAGCGCGGCCTGATGCGGCGCAAGGGCTTTCCCGAGAGCTACGATCTGCCGCGGATGCTGCGGTTTCTCGCCGCCGCAAAGGCAGGTGAAGGGGAGCTCGAGCTGCCCGTCTACTCGCATCTGATCGGGGATATCGTGCCGTCGGAACGGCAGGTCATCCAGCAGCCGGACATCCTGGTGTTCGAGGGCCTCAATGTGCTGCTGGCGCGCGGCACGGCGCCGGTGGTGGTCTCGGATTTCTTCGACTTCTCGATCTATCTCGATGCCGACGAGGCCGACATCCAGTCCTGGTATGTCGAGCGCTTCCTCAGGCTGCAGCCGACCGCGTTCCGAAACCCCGCCTCCTATTTCCACCACTACAGGGACCTGCCGCCCAGCGATGCGCGCGAGGTTGCGGAGAGGCTGTGGCGTGAGCATCATCGCGCCAATCTCAGGGAGAACATCCTGCCGACGCGGACGCGGGCCGACGTCGTGCTGCGCAAGCGCTCCGACCATTCGATCGGCGAGGTCTGGTTGCGGGAGACGTAG
Source organism: Bradyrhizobium sp. Pha-3 (assembly GCF_042258615.1). Lineage (GTDB taxonomy): Bacteria > Pseudomonadota > Alphaproteobacteria > Rhizobiales > Xanthobacteraceae > Bradyrhizobium. The sequence goes on from NZ_CP170152.1 coordinate 4,040,710, forward strand.
AAAAATGTAGGGCGGATGAGCCGAAGGCGTAATCCGCCGTCCCTCCATGGATCGCGGCGGGTTACGCTTCGCTAACCCGCCCTACGATCCTCACCGCAGCTCCTTCCCCAATTGTGCAAGCACTGTCTCACAGGTCATCAGATCCAGATGCCCGCCGCCCGCGTTCTTGAAGAAGGTGATGTCGTCGGCGGACAGGCGGCCGGCGACCTTGCCGGTCGCGAGGTCGTAGTGATCGCCGAGCACGTCGCTCTCCTTGATCGCGCCGCTCGCGATCGGCTGCAAGATGTCGCCGACGCCGTCGAAGGCGGATTCGCGGCGGTCGACGAAGATGCGCGCGCGCCGCGCCGCCTCGTCGTCGGACTCTCGGGTGTCGGGGGTGAAGCCGCCGACCAGATCGATATGGGTGCCGGGCTTCAGGTTCGCGCCCTTCACCAGCGGCTCGCGCGAGCGGGTGCAGGTGGTGATGATGTCGGCCTCGCGCGTCGCGGCGTCGAGATCGGTGACGACATCGGCGGGGATGCCGTCGCTCTCCAGCAGCGTGGCGAGCTCCTGCGCGCGCTCGGCCGTCCGGTTCCAGATCTGCACCCGCTTCAGCTGCGGCCGCACCGTGCGGTGGCCGCGCACCAGCCAGCGCGCCATCTCGCCGGCGCCGACCACCAGCAGCGTCTCGGCGTCGGGCCGTGCCAGGTGCTTGGCGCCGAGCGCGGAGTCCGCGGCGGTCTTCCAATGGGTGATCTCGGCGGCGTCCATCACCGCCAGCGGCCGCCCGTCATTGCCGTCGAACAGCACGCAGACCGCCTGCACGGCCGGCAGCTTGCCGTGCGCGAGATTGCCGGGGAAGCTGGTGTAAAGCTTGGTCATCATGAAGCGGCCGGCATCGACTGCGCTCCGCGTCACCAGCTGCTGGCCCCTGTCGTCGCCGAGATAGCCGTCGTGAACCGCGATCTTCGGCCGCCGGTGCGCGGCCTCGATCGCCTCGATCAGGATCGGAAAGGTCAGGACGCGGTTGACCTCGTGGTCGTCGACAATATGCACGTGTTTCTCTCCCAGGGCGCCCTTGCGCTCCTCCCGGAGCGCGGCAAGACCGGTCCGGACTGGATAGCGCGTGGGGAGGGCCAGTCAACCGGACATGCACCGCCGCGCGGGGCTTGCTATCCTGCGCACCTGATTCTCTCGCAGGTCTTTGCAAGCCGTGGTTGCAGTCGTCGTCGCCATCCTGATCTTCATGCTGCTCTGCGGCGCCGCGCTCGGGACCATGGCGATCCATGTCCGGCTCAAGGACCATCACCGCAGCGACGAGACCAATACCTCGATACGCCTGGTCGCAACCCTGTTCGTCACCATGCCGTCGCTGCTGCTCGGCCTGATGATGAACAATTCGGCAAACACCTATGTGGCGGTTGACCGCAACCTGCATGTCTTTGCCACCGACCTCATCCTGCTGGACCGCAGCCTGAGGCCGCTCGGCCCCAGCGCCGACGAGCCGCGCAAGCGGCTGCTCGCCTATGTCGAGCAGGCGCTCAAGGATGCCCCGATCTCGCGTGCGAACGAGGTGTCCGAACATCTGCTCGACGAGGTCGGCAACAGCCTCCGCGAGCTGAAGTTCAGCGACGAGCAGAAGATCGCGTTGTGGAACGAGGCCCGGTCGGTCTATCGCCAGGCGGTGCAGCAGCGCTGGACCTTTGTCGAGCAGTCCGACGGTTCGTTCCCGTCACCGCTGATCTGCATCCTGGTCGGGTGGCTGACGCTGATGTTCGCGACGCTGGGCTTCCGCGCGCCGAACAACGCGGTCGTGATCTCCATCACCATCGCCGCAGCGGCGCTGATCTCGGCCGCGATCTACCTGATCCTCGAAATGAGCACGCCCTTCACCGGCCCGATCCAGCTCTCCGACCGCCCGCTGGTGCGGGCGGCCGAGGAGATCAGGCGGTAGGTATCCAGTGCTGTAACCCGGATGAGCCGGTATCGGCACGCGCTCTCGGCTTTATTCCCCTCAGCCCGTCGCTCGGCCGAAAATTCTTCCCGCGCCGCCAACGGAATACGGTGCGACCTCCGGCGTCCTTACGCTTGCAAGCCATTTGCATTCGAGAAGGAGACACCATGAAGACAACGCACGCACTCGCGCTCGCTACCGCCGCTTCGTTCGCGCTCGCATCCGCCGCGCTTGCCGCGCCGCCGACAAAGACCGGCACCACGGCGAAGGGCTCGGTCCTGACCGACACCAAGGGCATGACGCTCTACACCTTCGACAAGGACACCGAAGGCAAGTCGGCCTGCAACGGTCCCTGTGCGACGAACTGGCCGGTACTGAAGGCGGAAGCCAGCGACAAGGCCGAAGGCGGCTACACCATCATCTCGCGTGACGACGGCTCGAAGCAGTGGGCCTACAAAGGCAAGCCGCTCTACACCTTCGCCAAGGACCAGAAGGCCGGCGACATCACCGGCGACGGCTTTCTCAACGGCGCCTGGCGCCTCGCGCAGCCCTGAGGCGTCGCGGGGAGAACGGCAGGGCGGGCTAGCGCAAGCGTAACCCGCCATCTCTCCGGGCAGGAAATGTGTGGCGGGTTACGCTGATGCTAACCCGCCCTACAGTCGCGCCTCACGCTCTCTGCTTCAGCGCCATGCCCATGCTGATCCAGCCGACGCCGGCGCAAATCAGGTCGACGCTGAGGAAGATGCCGAGCACGTAGAGGCTCGAGACCGGCCAGTGCGCCAGGATCATGGCCCCGAGCACCAGCGTGATCAGCCCGGAGATCGCGACCATTCCCCACGGCGCGGCCGAGTTCATGCCGAACGCCAGGAAGATGCGGACGATGCCGGAGACCACCAACGCGACGCCGAGGAACAGCGTCAGCGTTGCCGCTGCGAGCAACGGGTTCTCGAAGGTGATGAAGCCCGCGACGACATAGAGCGCGCCGAGCAGCAGCCAGAACAGGAACTTGCCCCACGTCTTGAACTGGAAGGCGTTGATGATCTCGGCAACGCCGGCGACGATCATCATCGCGCCGACGAACAGCACGCTGACGACGGTCGCAAAGAACACGCTGCCGAAGGCGAGGACGCCCGCGATCAGGTAGATCACGCCGAGGGCGACGATCCAGCCCCATTTCGCGCGAAGGTTGGCAAGCCCGGATCCGAGGCTATGAGGAGGTGTGGCGGGTGAGCTGGACGCTGTCGACATCGTATCGCTCCCGAATACTTGGATAAACCATGCTACCATAGGTGAAGGCGCGGACAAGGGCAGGCGCCCGGCTGGCACGAAATGCACGCTGGCACCAAAGGCGGCGCAACACGTTGATTCAAATCAACCGCTGTGTTGCCGCGCAGCATTCGTCGTTTGACGGCAGCCCGCATCGGACGACGGACTGTCCGGATCGGAGTGCAAATTGTCCGGATCGCGCATCCACCCAAGGAGGTCGACATGCCCACCACGCACGACAAGGACCACGTCTACAAGATCCTCGAACTGGTCGGATCATCGGACAAGAGCATCGAGGCGGCGATCGAGAACGCCGTCAGCCGCGCGTCGAAGACGATCCGGGAAATGAAGTGGTTCGAGGTAGTGCAGACCCGGGGCCATATCGAAGACGGCAAGGTCCGCCACTACCAGGTGGCGCTGCGGGTCGGGTTCACACTGGAATAGGGCGCTCAGGGCAGCTTATCGCGAGAGCGCGAGGCTGAATCGCATCCTCATCTGTCATCGCCCGGCTCGACCGGGCGATCCAGTACGCCGCGGCTTCTCGGCTCGAGCACAGCCGTCTCTGGAATACTGGATCACCCGCGAAGGCGAGGGCGATGACACCGAGCGCTTGGCTGTTTGACGGTTAGATCAATTCAGAATCCCGTCATCCTGAGGTGCGAGCGGAGCGAGCCTCGAAGGATGCACGGCCCCGCTTGTGGCCGTCGATCCTTCGAGACGCGCTTCGCGCTCCTCAGGATGACGGCTCTAACACCTCCGCCAGGACGACGAATGGAGGGAGCCGCGTAGCCCCCAATCCCCATCACCGCCGCGACAGCGGCGCGGGCGGGGGCGGGGCGGTGGCGCCGGCGGCGAGCGAGCGCTGCACCATCACGGTGTCGGACCAGCGTCCATAGCGATAGGCGACACCCGGCAGATGGCCGACGCGGGCGAAGCCGAAGCGGTCGTGCAGCGCCAGCGACGCGGCGTTGTCGCTGTCGATGTAGCCGATCATCTGGCGGAAGCCGGCCGCGGCGCAGGTGTCGACCAATTCCTGCAACAGCCGGCCGCCGACGCCCTTGCCGGTGAAGCGGTGGTGAATATAGATCGAATGCTTCACCGTGTAGCGATAGGCCGGGCGCTTGCGGAACTGGACCACGTAGGCGTAGCCGACCACCTCGCCGTCGCACAGCGCGACCAGATGCGGCAGGCGGGTGTTGCGCAGATTCTTGCGGCGGTCGCGCAGGTCGTCGGGCTCCGGCGTGCCGCTGTCGTCGACGCTCTCCTCGATGCCGTGGCGGATGTGATAGCGGTAGATCGACAGCATCGCATCGACGTCGCTGTCGCGCGAGGGGCGGACGGTGATCTTGTGATCATTCTCCATTGTGCTGCGTCCGCTGGCCTATTCGGACACGACATAGGTGTAGAAGCGGACGCGGCCCGCGTCGTCGATCTCCTTGTAGATGCCCTGGACCTCGACCTCGAAGCCCGGGAACGCGTTGAAACTCGCCTCGAACATCCGCAAGTAATCGATCATCGGCTTGCTGCGTTCCGACAGCCGCTCGCCGGGCACGATGGTGGCGATGCCCGGCGGATAGACCACGAACGGCGTCGCGGCGATGCGGCCGAAGATCTGGTCGATCGGCAGATAGTCGACGTCGTTGCGGATCAGATATTGCGCCGCCTGGCGCGGCGACATCGCGATCTCGGGCAGATGTTCGGGCAGGAATTGCTTGGCCTGCAGCGTGCTGACGCCGCCGTCGCGGAAGAAGCGGTGCATGTCGCCGCAGAGATCGCGCAGCCGCACTCCGGTGTAGCGTTGCGGGCGGCGGCGGAAGAATTCAGGGATGACGTCCTCGACCAGCGCGTTGTCGTCGTGCAGCTTCTTGAAGGCGACGAGCCCGGACACCAGCGTGCCGGCCTTGCTGGCCTCGACGCCTGGTGTCAGCAGGAAGAGCAGGGAGTTGAGGTCGTTCTTCTCGGCGACGATCTGGTTCTCGCGCAGATATTGCGCGACGACGGGCGCGGGAATGCCGTGGTCCGCATAGGCGCCGGTGGCGTGGTCGAAGCCCGGCGTCAGCAAGGTGAGCTTGTTCGGGTCGGTCATGGCAAATCCCGCGGTCAACTCGGGGAAGCCGTGCCAGGTTTCGCCCGGGCTGAGCTGCCAATAGGACGGATTGGTCGCGAGCTGATCGGTCGAGATCGTCTCCCAGGCGACATTGTGCACGCCGTTCTCGCGCGCGACGTCCGGAATCATCACGCGGTCCGGCACGAACGGCTCGAAGAACCAGCGCCGCTCCGCGCGCGTCTCCTTCTCCTCGAACTCGCGCTTCACCGCGCGGATTTTCTTGCGCAGCTCGATGCCGAGCCGGATCGTGTCGTCCCACAGCACTTCGCCGGAGCGGCCCTTCATCATCTGCGCGCCGACGTCGAGCGAGGCGAAGATCGGATAGAACGGCGAGGTCGAGGCGTGCTGCATGAAGCTTTCGTTGAAGCGGCGGTGTTCGACCCGGCGCTTCTGGCCCTTGATGTGGCGGTCGCGGATGTGGATCTGCGAGGCCTGCGAGAAGCTCGCGAGCTGCTTGTGGGTCGATTGGGTGGCGATGATGCCGGGCGCCTCGGGACCGAGATTGGCGAGCCCCATCGCGAAGCGGCCGGCATAGATCGGGTGGAACTTCATGAAGCCGGCCCAGGCCTCGTCGAACAGGATGTAGTCGCAGAGATGGCCGATCTGCTTGAGGATCATCTCGGCCGAGTGGATGGTGCCGTCATAGGTGCACTGTTCGACCACGGCGACGCGGAACGGCCGCTCCTTCTTCCAGGCGTTCTCGTCCTTGACCAGCGGGTGCTTGCGGATCTGGTCGCGCAAGCTCCCCTCGTCGAGCAGGTCCCAGCGCATCGGGCCGATCAAGCCCCAGGCATTGCGCACCGTCGGCACATAGACCGGGATGCCGCCGCCGATCAGGAGCGCGCCGTGATGGGCGGCCTTGTGGTTGTTGCGGTCGAACAGCACGAGGTCGCCGTCGGTGACCAGCGAGCCAAGCGCCACCTTGTTGGAGGTCGAGGTGCCGTTGAGCACGAAATAGGTCTTCTCGGCGCCGAAGATCCGCGCCGCTTCCTTCTGCGCCTTCAGCGCCGGTCCCTCATGGGTGAGGAGGTCGCCGAGGTCGAGCACGGAATTGTCGAGGTCGTCGCGGAACACCGCCTCGCCGAGATGCTCGACGAACACCCGGCCGATCGGGCTGCGGCTGTAAAACACGCCGCCATTATGCCCCGGGCAGGTCCAGAGCTGGTTGCCTTCCTCGGCATAGTCGACCAGTGCGCCGAAGAACGGCGTCTTCAGGTTCTCGGCATACTGCTTCAGCCTGGAGATCAGGTTCTTGGCGATGAAGGACGGGGTTTCCTCGGACAGGAACACATAGCCGTCGATGAAATCGAGTACCTCGACCGGCAGGTCCTCGAACCGCTTTCGGCGGATCAGCAGGAGGATCGGGAAGTCGAGGCCGCGGCGGCGCATCAGGTTGATCAGCGCCGCGGTCTTGCCCTCGAGACCCTTCTTGCCCCAGTCGACCACCATGCAGCCGATCGCGGCATCGGTCTGCACCGCGATTTCGGCATCTTCCAGCTTGCGGGCGCGGACCACTTCGAAGCCGGAGCGTTCGATCTCGGTGATGATCTGGTTGAAGCGGATGCCTTCGAGGTCGTCGGCCTCGAAAACCGGCGCCGCGAACAGGAAGTTGAAGCGTTTGAAATAGTCCACGCGTGTCCCCGAAACTGGTCCGCTGAACCTGTCTGCACAATTCATGACAAAGAGATGACAATCCCGCTGCGACGCCAGGTGCCATGGCCAAAACGTTCGATCCGCGACGTCCAGGCCGCGATCAAGCATGTCGCTATGACCCCGATCAGCTACGGGCTAGTTGGCCGCGTAAAACTCGGCCTGCCGCTCGGCACGACGCGGTTCTGAGCAGGGCCGCCGGCGGTGTAAGCCTATTTTCGCGGCGCGGTCAGGAGGCGACCGGCACCAGGCCGTAGCGCAGCATCGTCTCTTTCATCCTGGCTGGATCGGGGGTGCCGCCTGCCATCAGTGCCGCCATGTCCTTGAAATATTGCGGTCCGAGCGCGCCGGGGCTCAGGAGGCAGAGGCAGGTCGCCGGACCGTTCGAGCGGTTGGTGAAGCCATGCACGACGCCACGCTTGATGAACACCGATTCGCCGGGCCCGATGTCGATCTCCTTGCCGTCGACCCGCCAGGTTGAGACGCCCGACAGCCCGTAGATCGTCTCGTCCCAGCTCTCGTGATAGTGGGGAATCGGCATCCGGGCATTCGGTTGCAACGTCATCTCGAACAGATCGACGCTGCCGCCGGTGGTCTCCTTGCTCTGCAGGAATTTGAGCTGCAACGTACCGAAATCGATCTGGTCGGGCATGACGGACTCGCAAATGGTTTGCGAGCCCACGATAGCGGACGGCGCGGCAGGAAGCCAACGGCGCGTACGGCCCGGACGCGCGAAGCGATATCCGGGCCGGGTCCAGTGATCCCGCACTCAGCTCATGCCGGCTCCGCGCCGGCGCGTTCAATAGACGAGGTTCGTACCCGGCGGCTTCTCCAGTGCCGCTGCCAGCGTGCGATACTCCTCGCAGTCGGTGCCACAGATATCGGCGATCCGCTGCAGATGATACTGCGCCTGGTCGCGGTTGCCCTGTTCGATCTGCCACAGGCCGTAGTAGTTCCACGTCAGCACGTGGTTCGGATCGGCCTTCAGCGCGCGCTCGTACCAGACCTGCGACTGCTTGTAGTCGCCGAGCTTGCGATAGGAGTAGCCGACCAGGTTGGCGACATCAGGATGATCGTCACGGCCGAGCGCGTGCAGCTGATCGATCGCGGCGGCGTAGTCGTTGCGTTCGTAGATCGTCGCATAGGCCGCGCGATAGCCGTCGCGGAATGCCGGGTCGTCGAAGCCGGATTGCTTGATCGGTTTCTTGACCCTGTGCGTGGTCTTTCTGTCCTTCGCTTGAGGATACGCCGGCGCAGGCGTGCCGTAGCTCGATCCGTAGAAGTCTCCGCCGCCTGCTCCTCCTCCACCGCCACCACCACCACCTCCGCCGGCGGCGATGGCGGTGTGCGGTGGGAACAGGACGATCGGCGCTGTCAGAAATGCCGCAAGCATTGCGAGCTTCATCGGTGACATGATCATGCGTACCTCCCGAATAGACGTGGACAGTCATTGCTCTGAAGCACTAACTCCCGATCGAGGAGAGCATTCCGCGCGCTTTGAAAAATTGTTTGCCGATGCGGCAATCGCACTGTCGCTTCCGGACGTCGCGCTTGCATGTGCGCCGAATGTTTTGTTTGCGCCATCGAACGGCGGAGTGGAAACTAACATCGGTGTTAGAATCGGGCCGGTCGCACAAGGGCAGTGTGAAGGGCAGGTCAGCGTCAATGCGTGTCGCCCGGATGAGCGAAGCGATATCCGGGATCGTTCTTTCCGCATGTCGCGGAGCCGGTCATCGGGCGCGCGCTTCGCGCGAGCCGTTGGCTCATGCGGGCTGCAAGTGTCGCTATTTCTGCTCCAGATGCCAGGCGCCGTCCCAGTCCGCTGCCGGCGGATCCTGCCTGAACGCTGCGACGCGCGCCTTCATCGTGATCGACGGGCCGTCGCCCGGCGCAGCAGCGAGCGCGGCCGCGAAAGCTTGCTCGGCGTCGTCCCAGCGGCGATCGCGATAGGCGGCGAGACCATCCGCGTAGCGCTGCCGCAACTCGGTCTGCGCCGGCGTCAGCTCGTCCTTCTTGCCGATGATCTCGAACACGGCGACCGGCTGGGTCTGGCCGACGGCGACAAGGCGGTCGATCTCGCGCAGCTCGATGGTCGCGGCGCAGGCGCTCGCGGTGGCTTCCGAGATCAGGCTGCGGCTGCCGTAGAACTTGTTGGCGCCTTCCAGCCGCGAGGCGAGGTTCACGGTGTCGCCGAGCACGGTGTAGCTCATCATGAATTCGGAGCCGATGCTGCCGACCAGCGCTTCACCGGTGGCGATGCCGATGCGAATGTCGCAATCGGCCGGGATTGCGCGCACGCCGAGCAGCTCGGGCAGATCCTTGCGCAGCTGGTTGACCTGGCCGATCATGTCGATGGCGGCAAGCGCGGCCAGATGGGTCTGCTCGGCTTCCTCGACGAAGGGGGCGCCCCAATAGGCCATGATGGCGTCGCCGATATATTTGTCGATGATGCCGCGATGCGCATGGACCGGCGCCGACATCGTCGACAGATAGAGGTTCATGATCTTGACGAGGCCGCGCGGCGTCACGCCTTCGCTCAGGCTGGTGAAGCCCTTCATGTCGCAGAACATCACCGTCATGATGCGGCGCTGTCCTTCGGTGGCGGCGATCGCCGGCTGCTCGAGCAGGCCCTCGGCGATCCGCGGGTTGATGTAGCGGCCGAACGTCTCGCGGATGCGCTGGTTGTGACGCAGCGTCTCGATCATGCGGTTGAAGGCGGCCGAGAGCTGGCCGATCTCGTCCTGGGTCGTGATCGCGATGGTGCCGTCGAGGCGGCCCGCCTCGACCTCGCGGGTGCCCTCCAGCAGTCGCATCACCGGGCGCGTGATGCCGCTGCCGACCAGCATCGCGAACACGAAACCGAGGATCGCGGCAATCGCGGTCACGACACCGGAGATGATGATCGCCCGCTGCTGGGCACTCATCACCTTCGCCGCGGCCGAGGCGACCTGAGCCAGCATGTCGGCGCGGATGCCCTCGATCTTGTTGCTGAAGTCGTCGCGCAGGATGTCGGCACGGAGCGTGGTCGCTTTCGCGGCCGCGAATTCCTGGGCATCGAGCTGGTCGAGCAGCGTCTTGTTCTCGGCGTTCAGCCGCATCAGGAGATCGTTGACGGCATTGTCGATGCGGTCATCGAGGCGTCCGAGAGCGGCATTGTCCGATGGCGTCGATGGATCGGCGATGATCGCATCGATCAGCACGCGCGCGGCATCGGCCTCGCGCTTGATCGCCGGCTCGATCTCGTCGAAGGTCTTGCGCGCCGCCGCGTAGCCGGCGTCTTCGCCAGGCGCCTGCATCCTCGCCATCATCATCCGGCGCATCGCCAGGGACCGCTCCAGCGAGCGGATGTTGACGCGGGCGAGATGGCCGTAAGCGGGGATGTAGCGGTTGGTCAGCTCATCCAGGAGATGGCCGACCTGGCCCGCCATCACCATGGACAGGAGCGAGGTGATCACCGCGAGGACGATCAGTCCTGCGGCAATGCCGACGATCTTCTGCCTGATCGAATTCCGAAACATGCCGAGCCCCGCCGCAGCTGCAACGAGCGGGTCACGCCCGCCACGGCGGCGAAACAGCTAATAGAGTTCCACGGCCCAGGGTGCAAGCGACCGGCGCCTGCGATCCCGCCGCAAGGGGAATGGAGGCGGCTAACGCAGCCCTTCGTAGACCATCAGGCCGCGCGCGATGGCGAGCTTGCGCAGGGTCCGCGGCACCAACCGCTCCTGGGGATGCAGGTAGCGCCACGAGGTCAGGACGAGGTCGTGCAGCCGGGTGACGTCGTCCTCGAACGGGGCGAGCAGGCCGGTCAGGCTCGCCGGCATATGGACACGGGCGGTGAAGGGCAGCAGCAGCAATTCAAGGTGCGCCTTGGAGCCGGTCTCGGTCGTGGCGGTGATGCCGGCGATGGCCGGCAGGGTCTCTTCGACGACACAGGTGATGATGTCTTCGATCTCACCGCGGCTCTCGCCGGTGAAAAGGGCGGAAAAGCTGCGGTTCTTGAGGTCGCAGCCGAGCAGGGCGGAGGTGCGGGTGCCGGCGACGCGGAACGGAAAGCGGGTCTCGCCGTCATAGGACAGCACGAAGATGTCGGACAGCAGTTCGCGCACCGCGGACGGTTCGAATTCACTCCGGTCGGGGGCACGCGCAGTGCCGCGCTTCGCATTCCAATAGGCGAAGAATTCGCGGCTGGAGCTGTGTTTCATCTGAAGAACCTTGCCCGGCACCTGGCTCGGCGGGACACATCTGTCCCGGTTTTGCTCAGGCGCCTTCCCTTCTCTGTTGTGCAGGGAAGGCTGTGCAGCGTCCATGCCGTGGCCGCGGTTTGGACGGCTTATCGGCAGCTTTGTGTTGTTAACGTAAATTTAACTATGTCCTTGGCGTCGGTGGAACCTGCGGGTAGGGTCCGCGCGTTCCCGTTCGCCGGCTGCCCCAAGCGCCGGCGTGGTTGGTACACAGGTGGCCTCAAACAGTTTGGTCAGCGTGCGGGGAGGGGTGGGGATGTTCTCCCGATCCCTCTCTCTGGGGCACGAGAAGACCAATCGATCAGGGAGGGCGTTCTCAGCGCCCTCCCTTTATCTTTTGTCCCGACCGCTTCCGTCTCGATTGCTGCGCCGCGCGACACCCGGTGTCCGATTTCGGGATTGTGCACTTGCACAGCGGTATGAAAGCCGCCTATCTGGGATTCACAGCCGCGTGCGAGGTCTCTGACCCCTTGGACTCCCATCCCGAATCCCCGCTCGAGCCGCCGCCGGAGGCGCCGCGCGAGCCGATCCTGACCTTGCCGCCGGCGCTCACCGCCTACGTCCTCCTGATCGCGGTGATCCATCTACGGGTGCTGCTGCCGCCGGAGATGGAAAACTGGACCATCGATGTCTTCGGCTTCATCCCGAAGCGCTACGACTCGACGCTGCTCGACATCACCTTCCCGGGCGGGGACGGCGCCAAGGTCTGGACCTTCGTCACCTATTCGCTGCTGCATGCCAACCTCACGCATATCGGCTTCAACGTGCTGTGGCTGCTGCCGTTCGGCAGCGCGCTGGCGCGGCGCTTCGGCGCGGTGCGCTTCTTTGTCTTCATGGCGGTGACGGCGGCCGCCGGCGCGCTCGCGCATCTGTTGACCCATGAGCACGCCATTGCACCGATGATCGGCGCGTCGGCCTCGGTGTCGGGGACGATGGCTGCGGCGATGCGCTTCGCCTTTGTGAAGGGCAGCTTCCTGTCGTTCAGCCGCGGCGATGCCGATGCGGCCGCCAAGGTGCCTGCGCTGTCGCTGTGGCGGGCGCTGCGCAACGGGCGGGTGCTCGCGTTCCTGGCAATCTGGTTCGGCGTCAATATCCTGTTCGGCGCCACCTCGCTGTCGCTCGGTGCCGAGGACGCGAGCGTCGCCTGGCAGGCGCATATCGGCGGCTTCCTCGCCGGGCTGTTGCTGTTCTCGCTGTTCGATCCGATTCCGCGCGCGCGAGACGATGCTGCGGATGCGTCGTCGGTGGACCAGTCCGGCCGCGTCTGATCGCCGCTTGCGGCTCGGTTCGAATTCCATCATCATCTTTGCGACACAGAACAAAGCGGGCCGACACGTCGAGCCCAGCTACCGACCGCGCCCCCGGAACCGAAATCGGCGCGGAACTGTTGATTGAAGACTCTGGCGAACAGGCTCGGCCCCGCTGAAGCGGGCGCGAGCGGATTCAGGGAGGCGGCAATGACGGTACGTTCCATTCTCGATGCAAAGGGCCATCAGGTCATGAGCGTCGCGCCCGGCGCGAAGCTCTCGGCCGCGGTCAAACTGCTCGGCGAGCGCAAGATCGGCGCCGTGCTGGTGATCGAGCAGGGCCGGATGGAAGGCATCCTGTCGGAGCGCGACATCGTGCGCGTGCTCTCAGAGCGCGGCGCGGGCGTGCTGGACGAACCGGTGAGCGCGGTGATGACCAAGAAGGTCGTGAGTTGCCGCGAGTCCGATACGGTCAGCGGCCTGATGGAGATGATGACCACCGGCAAGTTCCGCCACCTCCCTGTCGTCGAGGACGGCAAGGTGGTCGGGCTGATCTCGATCGGCGACGTCGTCAAGCGCCGCGTGCAGGAATATGAGCACGAGCAGGAAGCGCTGCGCGACTATATCAAGACCGCCTGAGCGCTATTTCCCGGTGGTGCCCGCGCCGTTGGACGGCGGCACCAGGATATCGATCGCTTCCTCGATCGCGCCGATGGCGCGTTCGGCCGCGCGGATGCCGTGTGCGATCAGGTCGTCGGCGCGGTGGAAGTCGAACCAGCCGATCTGACCGACGCGGGGCGAGATCAGCATGTCGGGCGGATCGCCGGCGAGGCGCGCACGGGTGATGCGGTCCTGCATGATGTTGAAGGCGTCGACCATGACGCTCGAGATCCCGGGCCGGCTGGCGCTGCCGAAAAACTCCCGCTTCACGGTCCGTTCGGCAGAGAAGAAGCGGCCGAACCGCCGCTTCGGAGGTTCCGGCTCGATCTCTGCCTCGGCAGTCACCGCGACCGTCACCTCGGGCGCGGCGGACGGCCCGTGATTGTAGATCGTGGTCGAGTGCGCGAACACGTCGCTGGAGAGGTTCGCCGCAATGACGATCTCGGCGCCGAGGGCGCGGGCGGCCGAAACCGGCACCGGATTGACCAGCGCACCGTCGACCAGCCAGCGGTCGCCGATCAGCACCGGCGCGAAGATGCCCGGCAGGGCGTAGGAGGCGCGCATCGCGTCGACCACGCGGCCCTGGGTCAGCCAGATCTCGTGCCCGGTGCGGACTTCGGTCGCGACGCTGGCGAACTTGACCGCGAGGTCCTCGATCATGACCTGGCCCAGCGCCGCCTCGATCTCGGCGGCGAGCTTGGTGCCGCCGATCAGGCCGGAGCCGTTGAGGCGGATGTCGAGGTAGCCGAGCACGCTGCGCGGCTGCAGGCTGCGGGCCCACTGCTCCAGCTTGTCGATATGGCCGGCCGCATAGGCGCCGCCGACCACGGAGCCGATCGAGGTGCCGACCACGACGTTGGGGACGATGCCATGGGCGAGCAGGGTCTTGATGATGCCGATATGGGCAAAGCCGCGCGCGGCACCCCCGCCGAGCGCAAGCCCGATCACCGGGCGGCGAACCGTTCCCAGTCCTACCTTGTCGGGGCCGTCGGAGCTCTTCTGGCCTCGGCCCATCCAGCTATCCAACACGACAAATCTCCTGCCAGCACGAGACTAGGCCGCGCGGCACGGCTACGCCAGCGTCGTCCGGTTTCATGGTTATTCCCCACAGGCATGATTCATGCCCCGGGTGGACCGCGGTAGGCAGGGAATGTGACTGGACCGCGACGATAGGGCTAACATCGGCTTGATCGAGCGGTTCCAAAGGGGGACGGCGCCCCCCGCGACTGTGACAAAGCCTTGGACGCCCCTCGGATCCCCTTGGATCCCCTTGGACGAAGGCTTGAATTTGCCGCGTTTTCGTTGAAAAGCATGGTGATGACTTCGAGGGGCAACGGCATCGGCGGATGCGGGCGGGGCACGCGGCTCCTTCCGCTATTGACGCTTGCGGCATTTTTGCTCGCCCTGATCCCGACTTCCGTGTCGGCGCAGTTCTTCAGCGACCGGCCGCCGCCGATCCCACCGGCCTCGGTTCCGGACGTACCGTCCGGCCCGGCGCTCAATTTGGCGCCGCCGTCCGGGCCCGGCTCGGGGCCCGTTCTGCCCGGTCCGCTGAACCAGCCGACCATCGTCCAGCCGTCCATTGCGACCGTGCCTCCCGTAACACCGCCGGCCGGCTCGCCGACCGCCGGGCAGGCGGTGCTGTCGCTGACGGCGCGGTACGGGAAGGACCTTCCGGTGATCAATGCCGGGCTGGTATGGCGGGTGTTCGCCGACAAGCCGGATGACAACGGCACTTACAAGCTGATCCGCGAGGAGCGCGGGGCGACGCCCAACGTCGTGCTGCCGCCCGGCAACTATGTCGTCCATGTCGCGCTCGGCCTCGTCAGCGCGGTACGCGCCGTCAGCCTGAAGTCGGAGACCGACCGCGAGTCCTTCGTGCTGCCGGCCGGGGGCCTGCGGATCGAAGGCCGGGTCGGCTCCAGCAAGATCCCGGCCAACCAGATTTCATTCGCGATCTACAAGGGCAGCCAGTTCGACGGCTCCGATCGTGGCCCTCTGGTGCCCAACGTGTCCGCCGGCGACGTCGCGCTGCTGCCGGAGGGCACCTACTACATCGTCTCCAACTATGGTGACGCCAACTCGGTGGTGCGCTCCGATATTCGCGTCGCGGCGGGCAAGCTGACCGACGTCACCGTCACGCATCGCGCGGCCGTCATCACCCTCAAGCTGGTTAGCGAGAAGGGCGGGGAAGCACTCGCCAACACCGCATGGTCGGTGATCACGCCGGGCGGCGACGTGATCAAGGAATCGATCGGCGCGTTCCCGCGCGTCGTGCTCTCCGAAGGCGAGTATCGTGCGATCGCCAAGAACGAGGGCAAGGTGTTCGAGCGTCCCTTCAACGTCGTCAACGGCGTCGATGGCGAAGTCGAGGTCGTGGCGCGCTGACGCCCGACCGAATTGCATTTCATGCAACCGTCATAGTCTCTAACGTGAACTAACCATCGCGCGAACTTAAGCCGTCATAATCGCTGGCGGCGGCGCACGGCATCGCTATTTTTACATGGCGTTAAGCCGCGGCATGACTTGGATGCCACGGGGACTAAAGCGCGCTGAGTTCACGTTGTGTCGTCATCGCGCCTTGGCTTTTTGCTTGAGCAGGATCTTCTCGGAAAGCCGCTTCACACTTTCCAGATCATGCGCAGGCGTTTGCGTGAACGGGGCGTGCCATGATCATGGCCAACAAGAAATCAGCAAAGACATCGGCCAAGTTCAGTTCCGAGATGTTCGCCGACGTTCCGGTTCTGCAACGCAAGTGGCAGGCGGCGGTCCGTCCCGGTGAGAAGCTGCCGCATTATGAAGACGTGATGCTCGGCAGCCTCGGCCGGCTCGCGGATCACATCGTGCTGCTGCGGAACGTCGACGGCGTGCTCAGCGTCTCGCACACCGGCCGCTACGTCCAGACCTGGCTGAACGACGAGCGCTGGGACATTCCGCTCAGCGCGCTGCCGCCGGACTGCGCGACGGCATTGACCGAAGCCGCTGCGAATGCGCGCGAGAACTGCCGGCCCTATCTCGCGTCGGCGCATTGCGTGCGCGACGGTCTGGTACGGACCTTCGACGTGCTGGCGCTGCCGACGCGGTCGCGCTGGGGCGGCATCCTGGTCGGCGTCTATGTCAACGAGCGCAATGCGCAGTACAATCTTCTCGATACGATCTTCTCGGCCACCGACGAGGGCGTGCTGTCGCTCGCCGCGATCCGCGACGCGCGGGGCGAGGCGGCCGACTTCCAGATCGTGCATCTCAACCAGGGTGCCGCAAGGCTCCTGATGCAGCCCGCGACCGAATTGCTGTGGCGCCGGCTCAGCGCCGGCGGCAATCCGCTTGCGGCGCCGGCGGTGATGAACTGCCTGCGCGGATTCGTCGGCAATGGTCCTGGCGGCCAGTTCGAGATCGACAGCGGCGATCGCTGCCTGCGGCTCGGCGTCACGGCGTTCGGCGACATGCTGTCGCTGACCTTCTCCGACGTCACCGCGCTGAAGCAGCGCGAACTGTCGTTCCGCCTGCTGTTCGAGAACAACCCGATGCCGATGTGGGTGTTCGACGCCGGCACGATGGAGTTCCTCAGCGTCAACGACGCGGCCGTTCAGCACTACGGATACAGCCGCGACAGATTTCTCGACATGACGCTGCGCCAGATCTGGCCGGAGGATGAGTGGGGTGCGCACAGCGCCGCCTTGCGCGAGGTCGGCGACGTCTACCAATCGAGCCGCGACTGGCGGCACATCAGGGCCGACGGCACCGAGATCCACGTGCTGACCTTCGGACGCAGGGTGGCGTTCGAGGGCCGCGATGGCTATCTGGTCGCGGTGGTCGACATCACCGAACGCCGTGCCGCCGAAGCGCGGATCGCGCACATGGCGCATCACGACGGTCTCACAAACCTGCCGAACCGCGACTTCTACCAGGAGCGCCTGCGCGAGGCGCTTGAGCGCAGCCGGTCCGGCAACAGGCGGGTCGCTGTGATGTGCATCGATCTCGATCTGTTCAAGAACGTCAACGACTCCTTCGGACACCCGATGGGCGACCGGCTGCTCAAGCTGGTGGCGGAGCGGCTGCGCGAGGTGGTCCGCGACGACAATGTGGCGGCCCGCCTAGGGGGCGACGAGTTCGCGATCGTGCTCGCCGCCGACGTCTCGCCGAACGAAGCGAGCGGCTTTGCCGAGCGGCTGATCGATGTGCTGAGTGCGCCCTACAAGATCGACGGGCTCGAAGTCGTGGTCGGCGCCAGCATCGGGATCGCGCTGTCGCCGGGCGACGGCACGACGTCGGAAGAACTGCTGCGCAACGCGGACATGGCGCTGTACCGCGCCAAGTCCGATGGCGGCGGCGTCCATCATTTCTTCGAAGCCGCGATGAACGAGCAGGCACAGAAGCGCCGCGACATGGAGCGCGATCTGCGCGCGGCCTTCAGCAACGGCGAATTCGAGCTGCACTACCAGCCGCTGGTCGATATCGCCGCCGACCGCATCAGTGGCTTCGAGTCGCTGCTGCGGTGGCAGCACCCGCAGAAGGGCATGGTCTCGCCCGCGGAGTTCATTCCGGTTGCGGAAGACATCGGTCTGATCGTCGCGCTCGGCGAATGGGTCCTGCGCGAAGCCTGCGCCGAGGCGATGAAGTGGCCCGCCGACGTCAAGGTTGCGGTCAATCTGTCGCCGGTGCAGTTCCGCAGCCGCAATCTGGTCCAGGCCGTGATCTCGGCACTGGCGCATTCCGGCCTGTCGGCGCGCCGGCTCGAGCTCGAGATCACCGAATCGGTGTTTTTGGCGGAGACCGAGGCCAACCTCGCGATCCTGCACCAGCTCCGCGAGCTCGGCGTCAGCATCTCGATGGACGATTTCGGCACCGGCTATTCCAGCCTGAGCTATCTGCGCAGCTTCCCGTTCGACAAGATTAAGATCGACCGCTCCTTCGTGAAGGATCTGGCGCGGCGCTCCGACTGCCTCGCGATCGTGCGCGCGATCTCGGGCCTCGGCCGCAGCCTCAAGATCACCACGACTGCGGAAGGGGTCGAGACGACGGACCAGCTCGACTGGCTGCGCGCCGAAGGCTGCAACGAGGTGCAGGGGTTCCTGTTCAGCGCGGCGAGGCCCGGGCACGAGATCGCGGCCTTGCTGAGCGGCTTTGCGGAGCGGGCGTCGAAGGCGGCGTGAAACTCCACCCGTCATGGCCGGGCTCGACCCGGCCATCCATCACTCTTCAGAAGAGTCTTTCGGTGGATGGATTGCCGGGTCAAGCCCGGCGATGACAGGTCTACGGTTTCAAAACCGCGTCACGATATCCGACAGTGCCGGGCGCGGGCGGTCCTCGCTCGGCTTGGTCGGCGTTCCGATATGAATCAGGCCGACGAGCTTCTCGTCCGGCTTCAGGCCGAGACCGTCGAGCACGTCGCGGTCGAAGACAAACCAGCCGGTCAGCCAGCAGGCGCCGTAGCCGAGTGCGGTCGCCGCGGTGACAATGTTCATCGCGCTCGCGCCGGCCGACAATTCCTGCTCCCACGGCGGCACCTTTGGGTGCGGCTTGGTGAAGGAGACCACGCCGATCACCAGCGGCGCATCGCTCAGGCGCTTCCTCTCGACCTCGATGTCAGTGGCGGGAGCGCCGGGATTCTTGCGGGCAAACACCTTCGCGATCACGTCGCCGGCGCGGGCGCGGGCGTCCCCCTCGAACACGATGAAGCGCCAAGGCGTGAGCTTGCCGTGGTCGGGCACGCGCGAACCGATCGTCAGGATGGTCTCGAGCTCGGCCGCGGACGGGCCGGGGCCGGTCATCTCGCGCGGTTTCATCGAGCGGCGCGTCTTCAGGAGTTCAATGGCATCGGGCACGGAAATGTCCTTCAAGTGGAGTCGTGCCCCCAAGATGGGGGCACGACCAAGCCAGCGAAAGCCAGTTTAGACCGATTGTGAAGATCAGGCGACGGATCGCGCCCGTTTCACGTCCGGCGGTGTCGCTTCATCCACCAGTGCGGCGATCGCTTCATCGGTCGGCATCACGGTCTGGCGCTCGCTGCCGAGCCGGCGGACCGAGACCGAATGCGTCTCGGCTTCCTTCTTGCCGACGACCAGCAGGGCCGGGATCTTGGCCAGCGAGTGCTCGCGGACCTTGTAGTTGATCTTCTCGTTGCGCAGGTCGATCTCGACGCGCAGGCCAGCGCGGCGCGCCGCGGCCGCCACCACCTTGGCGTACTCGTCGCCCTCGGAGGTGATGGTCGTGACCACGAGCTGGGTCGGCGCCAGCCAGAGCGGGAAGTTGCCGGCGTAGTGCTCGATCAGGATGCCGATGAAGCGCTCCATCGAGCCGCAGATCGCGCGGTGCACCATGACCGGCGCCTTCTTCGAGCCGTCGTGATCGATGTAGAACGCGCCGAAGCGTTCCGGCAGGTTGAAGTCGACCTGCGTCGTGCCGCACTGCCAGTCGCGGCCGATGGCATCGCGCAGAACATATTCGAACTTCGGCCCGTAGAACGCGCCTTCGCCCGGGTTGATCTCGGTGCGGATCCGGTTGCTGCCCTTGGCCTTGATCTCCGACAGCACGGTCGCCATCACGCGCTCGGCGTGATCCCACATCTCGTCGGTGCCGACCCGCTTCTCGGGCCGCGTCGAGAGCTTGACCGTGAGCTCGCCGTCGAAGCCGAAATCGGCATAGGTCGACAGGATCAGCTCGTTGATCTTGAGACACTCATCGGCGAGCTGCTGTTCGGTGCAGAACACGTGGGCGTCGTCCTGGGTGAAACCGCGCACCCGCATCAGGCCGTGCATCGCGCCCGACGGCTCGTAGCGATGCACCACGCCGAACTCGGCGAGCCGCAAGGGCAGGTCGCGGTAGCTCTTCAGCCCATGCTTGAATATCTGCACGTGGCCCGGGCAGTTCATCGGCTTCAGCGCGAACCAGCGCTTGTCCTCGGCCTCGTCGCCGGCGGATTGCGCCGCGAACATGTTCTCGCGGTACCAGTCCCAGTGGCCCGAGGTCTCCCACAGCACCTTGTCGAGGATCTGCGGCGCATTGACCTCACTGTAGTCGCCGAGCAGCCGGCGCCGCATATAGGCGATCAGCTGCTGGAAGATGGTCCAGCCCTTCGGGTGCCAGAACACCACGCCGGGGCCTTCTTCCTGGAAGTGGAACAGGTCGAGCTCGCGGCCGAGCTTGCGGTGGTCGCGCTTCTCGGCTTCCTCGATCTGCTTGAGGTAGGCGTCGAGATCTTCCTGCCTGGCGAATGCCGTGCCGTAGATGCGGGTCAGCATCGGATTGTTGGAATCGCCGCGCCAATAGGCGCCGGCCACCTTCATCAGCTTGAAGGCGTTGCCGATCTTGCCGGTCGAGGTCATGTGCGGGCCGCGGCAGAGATCGAACCAGTCGCCCTGGAAATAGATCTTGATCGGCTCGTTGCCGGGAATCGCGTCGACCAGCTCGACCTTGAAGGCCTCGCCCTTGTCGCGGAACACCTGCTTGGTCTTCTCGCGGTCCCAGACCTCCTTGGTGAACGGCTTGTCGCGCGCGACGATCTCGCGCATCCGCTTCTCGATGGCGGCAAAATCTTCCGGGGTGAACGGCTCATTGCGGAAGAAGTCGTAGTAGAAGCCGTTCTCGATCACCGGACCGATCGTGACCTGTGTGCCCGGCCACAGCGACTGCACGGCTTCGGCGAGCACGTGCGCGGCATCGTGCCGGATCAGTTCCAGCGCGCGGGGGTCTTCACGGTTGATCAACTCGATCTTGGCGTCGGCTTCGATCGAATCGTTGAGGTCGGCGAGCGTGCCGTCGAGCGCCATCGCGACGGTGCGCTTGGCGAGCGAGGGCGAAATGCCTTTGGCGATGTCGAGGCCGGTCGTCCCTCTCGGGAAATCGCGCCTCGCTCCATCAGGGAAGGTGAGGGCGATTTTGTTCACGGGTTCTGCAGGTTTGAGGTTAGAGAGGCTGTATTGGAATCCGGACTCGGATTTGGGCGTGTCTGCCATCGATGTCTCCTGTAGCTCACTCCTGCGAACGAGCGCAGGTAAGCGGAAAGCAGCGGTATAGCAGGGGATTTGACGCCTGCAATCCGGCAATATCAAGAAAATGGGGCCCCCGGCCGCACCCATTCGAGAGAAGCTCGCCTGCATCTGGCGGCACCAAGCGTTGCGACGCTGCCGATCATCGTTTAACGTCGAATGTCCACTTTCCCGCCATCGCGCGATCCGCAAGGTTCATGTTTTCCCGTCTCCTGTTTTTCGTAGCGTTGCTTCTGGTCCCGGGCATCTTGCGGGCGGAAGAAGCACCGGTGGAGAAGGCCGGGTTTGCGAAGCGGCTGACCATCTACCTCGCCAAGGGACCGGCGAATGCCTGCGGCGCCGGTTGTGATCGCTGGATCGCGATCGAAGGCGAGATCGATCGGAATGCCGCGGCGCGGATTCGCAGCTTCCTGCTTGCCGTCAAGGACCCGCTGCTTCCGATCTACGTTCACTCGCCGGGCGGAAACGTCGAGCAGTCCTATGCGATCGCGCGGTTTCTGCGTGCACGCAAGGCGATTGCCCGGGTCGGCCGCACCAGCGTGGGCGCCTGTTCCGCGGGCACGCAGATCGACGCCGCCTGCCAGAAGATCAAGGCTGTGAAAGGGGAGGTCGAGGCCGAACTCACCACGCGCAACGCGATGTGCGTTTCGGCCTGCGCCTATCTGTTCCTGGGCGCGACCGACCGTGAAGTGGCGCCCGACTCGGTGCTCGCGGTGCATAACTCCAAGCTGATGTTCGTCGTCCACGGGCACCCGCCGCCGCAGGTCGTCGCCGACTTCAGGCGGCGTGAGATGGTGAGTGCCGATCGCGATCGCAACCTGTTCCTCGCGGCGATGGGGATCAATCATGAACTCAGCAACCTGATCCGGACCGTGAAGTTCGAGGACCTGCACGTGTTGACGCGGCCGGAACTCTATCGATTCGGAATCGATGCGCGGCCGTTGCCGGAAACGCTGTGGGCGGTCGAGAAGGAAACCCGGCCCTATATCCGCAAGATCGCGCAGCAGAAGAAGGGCGACGGCAGCTCGTTCCGCATGATGGAGTGGCGCCTGTTCTGCGAGAACAAGGATCGCGGGCGGCTGATGTTCGTGCGCGAGTTCGACGAGGGCGCCGCCGGCAAGAGCACGGTGGTGATGATGGCCGGCACCACCAGGGCGATCGCGTTCGGCAGATTGCCGGCGCGGTTCGGCAAATACGAGGTCTGGAGCGATCCGGTGACCTCGGACATCGTCAAGGCGATGTTGGCGGTCCCGCATCTGCAGATCGGCGAAAGCACGCCGTCATCGGACGGCAAGTCCGATACCAAGTCAGATCTCAAGCCTGACTTCGCGACATTCGATATCGACACGACCGGACTGGAGCAGGGCTGGACGCAGCTATTGGCATCGTGCCCGGCAACGAGCGCCGGCCCGAAGCCTGCGAGCCCGTTGCCGACAGCTGTTTCGCCGAGCGTCAACGCGGTGCCGGCCGCATCGCCGGCGCCGTGAGCGCAAGAGGCGTCATCCGATCACGTGCCATCGATCACGTGCTATGCATTTAGATGCAGTTGCATTGATTTCGGGGTCTGCTATCAACGCGGCGTGAAACGCTTCGCTCCCACCGCATTGATGCTCGGCAATATCGTCACCGGCTGCTCGGTGCTGGCGCCGGCCGGCATGCTGGCGGAGCTTTCGAGCGGGCTCGGCGTCACGATCCACACCGCGGGTCTCCTGATCACCTTCGGCGCGATCGTGCTATGCGTCGGCTCGCCGGCGACGGCGTGGCTGACCAGCCGGTTCGAACGGCGCGCGCTGCTGACGGCGACGCTGCTGGTGCTGACGCTGACCAATGCGGCATCGGCCTTCGCACCGGACTACGACAGTCTCTTGATCATCCGCCTGGTGATGCTCGCGATCGGTGTCCTCTACACGCCACAGGCGGCCGGCACCGCGGCGCTGATCGTGCCGGTGGAGAAGCGCGGCAGCACGATCGCCTATATCTTCCTCGGCTGGTCGCTCGCCGCTGCGATCGGGCTGCCGTTGATCACCTTCATCGCAAGCCGTTACGGTTTTCGCGCGACCTATGGCGCGATTGCGCTGACCGGGCTCGTGAGCTGCCTGCTGCTGTGGTGGCAGCTGCCCGGCGGATTGCATGGCGCGCCGGTCGACTTGAGGACCTGGGCCGATCTCGGCCGCAATCCGACCGTCATCCTGCTGCTGTCGGTCACGACGTTGCAGATGTCCGGCCAGTTCGTGGTGTTCACCTTCATGGGGCCGCTGCTCGGCAAATTGACCGGCGCCAATGCGGACGCCGTCGGGATCGTGTTCGCGCTCTACGGCATCTTCGGGTTCGTCGGCATTGCGATCGCGACCCGCATCGTGGATTCCTGGGGCGCCTGGAAGACGTCGGTGCTGTTCACCGTGCTGCTGCTCGCCGGCGTGGGCGGCTGGGCACTGAGCGCCGGTGCCTACGCATTGATGGCCGCCTCGGTTGCGGTGTGGGGCCTCGGCTTTGCGTCGACCAATTCGATGCAGCAGGTGCGCCTGGTCGGTGCGGCGCCGACGCTCGCGTCGGCGTCGGTCTCGCTCAACACCTCGGTGCTCTACATCGGCCAGGCCATCGGCTCCGCGATCGGCGGATTGCTGTTTGCGCGCGAATGGCTCTACAGCGCGGGCTACGTGGCCACGGCCTTCGTCGCCGCGGCCCTTGCGGTCGTGCTCATCACGCGGCCGCGTCCGACCGGGCGCACGGCCGCGGCCGAGTGAGCCTCGCGGCTGACGCGCTCGGGAACTCGAGCAAGGTAGGTGCCGGTTCGCGTGAGACGTGGCGCGTCACCACTTCACGCTCTGGCTGGGCACGATGAATGCCGTCGTGCTCGGCTTGTTCGAATTGTGGGTGAAGTAGCCGTAGGCGGCAACGATCACGACGAGCAGGGCAAGCACGGCCAGCAAATCGATCTGCCGGGGATCGTGCCCGTTGTGGCTGAGTTTCCAGCGCATTTTTGTTTCCTCCCCGAGGGGATCCCATGCGGGCAATGAAACAATGCGCCAAGTATCGCCACAGTTCCGCCGGGCAGCAATGTGCGCCGCGTTTGGGAGCGCCGCAGCAATCGATCAACTGTCGTTGACGCCGCGCCAGCGGCCGTAGCGCCAGGGCAGGTACCAGTGCGCCCCAGGCGGCCTCGTCTGCGGAATATTATCGATGCCGGAGGTTCCCCATGGCTGGCAGCGCAGCAATCTTGCCAGCGTCATCCATCCACCGGCCCATAGTCCGAAGCGTTCGATCGCCTCATCGCCATAGACCGAGCAGGTCGGCAGATGCCGGCAGTTGTAGCCGACCAGCGGCGACAGCGTGTGCCGGTAGATCCAGATCAAGGCACGGCCGAAATTGCGCGGCATGCGGCGCATGGCGCTGGCACATTCCGTGCATCGCGGATCGTGTGTCGTTGAATGATCGGTCGGTGACATACCCAAGTATGTACGTAATCTTGCGGGGGTTCCAAGCTAAGGAACTGTTCAATTGCAGATATTTACGCCACAGTTGGCCAGTATTGCACAGCACCGGTGGCGCTGCAGCAAGGGCTCTATGGACGGTCCGGATCAGCAACGCTACCGTTCCCATTACGCGCCGATGACAGATTCGTGGCGCGTTGCCATGGGGCCATTGCCACCGCTCGCATCACCACCGAGGGCTTGGGGGAAGGAACCAAATTGAGGCTCGCGAACTCGCTTTCGTTGCGCAGTTGGGTGCTCACGGGCGCCGTTGCCCTTTGCTTCGCGGTTTCCGGCACCGCCACATGGGCGGGGAACTCCACGCAGACCAGCTCGACCCTCGAAGAACGCAAGCTGCCGATGAAGTTCAGCTGGATCGCCTGCCAGCCGAATTGCCGCGGCTGGGTGTCGGCGGTCGGCATCATCACGGCCGACAGCCCCAAGGAATTCGACGAGTTCGCGCGCAGCCGCCAGCTCAACGGCGCGACCATCGTGCTCGACTCCAGCGGCGGCTCGGTCAACGACGCGATCGCGCTCGGCCGCCGCTTCCGCGGTCTCGGCGCGCTGACCACGGTCGGCACCAGCGTTGTCAATCAGGTCGCGCAAGGCGACCGCGCCAGCGTGCTGCCGGATGCCTATTGCGAGTCGATGTGCGTGTTCCTGCTGTTGTCTGGCAAGACGCGCTATGTTCCACCGGCCGCGCACATCCGGGTGCATCAAATCTGGATGGGCGACCGCGCCGATGACGCGAAGGCCGCCAGCTACACCGCGCAGGACCTGATGATCGTCGAGCGCGATATCGGCCGTCTCGCCAAATACACCTTCGATATGGGTGGCGCAGGTGAGCTGTTGTCGCTCGCACTCAGCGTGCCGCCGTGGGAAGACCTGCACGAATTGTCGGCGGCTGAATTGCGGCTGACCAATCTCGTCACCACGGATGCGGTCGCCGACGTGCTGCCGCGGCAGGACAACGCGATCCCGGTCGCCGAGGCAAAGCCGAAGAACGGCGATCGTTTCGTCAGCAGCGCGATGGAGGGTGAGGCACTGCCGCAGGCCGCGAAGGCGACCAAGACCGCCGAGGCCGTGGTGCCGACCGGCGGCACCGCCGCGCCGGCGCCGGTCCAGCCGTCGCAGTAGGGTTCAGGCTGGTAGCCGGGCTTACGCCGGCTGCTTAGCCTTGGCCTCGATCTGACCGATCGCATCGACCACGGCGTCGAAGGTCAGTAGCGTGGAGGCGTGGCGGGCCTTGTAGTCGCGAACCGGCTCGAGCAGCGCGATGTCGGCCCATTTGCCGCCCTGCGGAGGCTGGCCATTTTCCTTGAGCATCTTGCGGACGGTCTCGCGCAATTCGCGCAGTTCGTCCGCGGTCGACCCCACCACATGGCTCGCCATGATCGAGGAGGAGGCCTGGCCGAGCGCGCAGGCCTTCACGTCGTGGGCGAAGTCCGTCACGACAGGGCCGTCCATCTTGAGGTCGACCTTGACGGTCGAGCCGCACAATTTCGAGTGGGCGGTGGCACTGGCGTCCGGCTCGGCCAGTCGTCCGAGGCGCGGAATATTGCCGGCCAACTCAATGATCCGCTTGTTATAAATGTCGTTCAGCATGGGGACAGATGCCTGGTTCCGGCCGTGCCGGGCGCTCTTGGCGGCTGGGTTTCACCGTCCTATATATGAACGGCATCGTCCGAAACATAGCCCGGCTATGCTTCCACCGCGGGCCACTTGCGCCGCGGCGGTGCTACAAAGATGGGACTCAGGCGCCCGGCGGTTCGAAGATCCGCCCCGTCTGCCCGGTGACACATCCGGCCCAAAGGCAAATGCCTGGCCGGTCGAACGGAGAAGACATGGACGCCTTGATCAAACCGATTCGCGCCAACAAGCCGGCCGATGCGAAGGCCACCGAGCTCGACCCTGCAGAATTCCTGTCGGCGGCCGTCCGTGCCGATCAGCCGCGCCCGTCGCGGGCGGAGGCCGAGGACGCCGTGAAGACGCTGCTCGCCTATATCGGCGAAAACACCGGCCGCGAGGGCCTGCTCGACACGCCGCGCCGCGTCGTCGAGGCCTATGACGAGCTCTATCAGGGCTATCATCAGTGCCCGGCCGAAGTGCTGAACCGCACCTTCGGCGAGACCGCCGGCTACGACGATTTCGTCCTGGTCCGCGACATCGAATTCACCTCGCAGTGCGAGCATCACATGATGCCGTTCTACGGCAAGGCGCATATCGCCTACACGCCGGTGGAGCGCGTCGTGGGCCTCTCCAAGCTGGCGCGGCTGACCGACATCTTCGCCCGCCGCCTGCAGACCCAGGAGCATCTCACGGCGCAGGTTGCGGCCGCGATCGACGAGGTGCTGAAGCCTCGCGGCGTTGCCGTGCTGATCGAGGCGGAGCATACCTGCATGTCGGTGCGCGGCGTCGCCAAGCATGGCGCATCGACCTTCACCAGCCGCTTCACCGGCATGTTCCGCGACAATCCGGCGGAGCAGCAGCGTTTCCTGTCCCTGGTGCGAGGACCGAACCGGTAACCTCGCATTTTCTCAAGCGAGGTTTTCCGTGTCCGCATCGAACCACGATCACGACCGCGAAGAAGGGCTGGCCTTCCAGCCCAAATTCGACGCGACAGGTCTTGTGACCTGCGTCGCGACCGATGCCGCGACCGGCGACGTGCTGATGGTCGCGCACATGAACGACGAAGCCCTGCGCAAGACGATCGCGACCGGCGAAGGATGGTACTTCAGCCGCTCGCGCAATGCGCTGTGGCGCAAGGGCGAGAGCTCGGGCCAGACCCAGCGCGTGATCGAGATCCGGATGGATTGCGATCAGGACGCGGTGTGGATCAAGGTCGAGCAGATCGGCGCTGCCTGCCACACCGGGCGGCGCTCCTGCTTCTATCGCGCGGTGAAGACCGAGGGCGGTGACATTAGCCTGTCGTTCGTCGATGCCGACCGGATGTTCGATCCGGCGCAGGTCTATCGCAAATAGAGCGTTGATCTAAATCAAACGCGATGCGTCGAAGTGGTGCACTTCGTTGCCTCCTGTTCGGCTGTGTGCAAGTAATTGCACATCGTCGTCGCGCTGGGGGTGAGTCGTGGCGCATCGTCTGATACCGCTTGTTGGGTTTCTTGCCTGGGTTGTATTGCCGGTCGGCGCGGCGCAATCGCAAACGGCGGAGCGTGCGCCCGATACGATGGCCGCGCGCGTCCTTGCCTGTGCGCCCTGTCACGGCGCCGAAGGCGAGGGCACCAGCGACGCCTATTTTCCGCGTCTCGCCGGCAAGCCGGCCGGCTACCTCTACAACCAGCTGATCGCGTTCAGGGATGGACGGCGGAAATATCCGCCGATGAACTACCTGCTGGAGTTTCAGACCGACGATTATCTGAAGAAGATCGCCGAGTATTTCGCGTCGCTCCGGCCGGCATTTCCGCCGCCGGTCCCGCCGGTCGACAGCAAGGAGATCCTGGCGCGGGGCGAAGCGATCGTGAAGAACGGCGATCCGCAGCACGGTATTCCGCCCTGTTCGGCCTGTCATGGTCCGGCACTGGGCGGCATGGAGCCCGGCATTCCGGGCCTGCTGGGCCTGCGCGCGGCCTATATCAGCGGCCAGCTCGGCGGCTGGCGCTACGGCACGCGGACCGCGCTCGCCCCCGATTGCATGCAGATCGTCGCGAGCCTGCTGACGGAGGACGACGTGAAGGCAGTGGCTGCCTATTTGTCGTCGCGCCCGGCGCCGGCGGATCCGTCCTTCTCGCCGCGAGGCAGCCTGCCGATGCCGCTCGAATGCGGCAGCGAACCGCACTGAAGGGATCGTGCAGATGTCGCGAACCTCTACAGGACTGCTGGTCGGATTGATGCTCGCATTCGCGCCCATCGCCGCACTCGCACAGCAGAAGGCGGCCGATCCGGCCGTGATCGCCAAGGGCGAGTATCTCGCGCGCGCCGGCGATTGCATCGCCTGCCACACGGCGCGCGAAGGCAAGACCTTCGCCGGAGGCCTTCCGATGAAGACGCCGTTCGGCACGCTCTATACGTCGAACATCACGCCCGACCCGCAGACCGGGATCGGCACGTGGACGTCGGATCAGTTCTACCAGATGATGCACAATGGCCGCTTCCCCGACGGCGGCCTGGTCTATCCGGCGATGCCGTTCGCCTCCTATACCCAGGTGACGCGCGAAGACAGCGACGCGATCTACGCCTACCTGCGCACCGTGCCGCCGGTCAGGCAGCTCAACAAGCCGCACGACCTGACATTCCCGTTCAACAACCGCTCGCTGATTCTCGGCTGGCGCACGCTGTTCTTCAGGGAAGGCGAGTTCAAGCCGGATCCGGGCAAGTCCGCCGAGTGGAACCGGGGCGCTTATCTCGTCGAAGGGCTCGGCCATTGCGGCATGTGTCATACCCCGATCAACGCGCTCGGCGGCAGCTCGCAATCGCAGGCCTTCGAGGGGGGCCTGATCCCGATGCAGAACTGGTATGCGCCCTCCTTGACGTCGAACAAGGAGACGGGCCTCGGCGATTGGACGATCGAGGAGATCGTCGACTATCTGCGCAAGGGCGTCTCCGCCAAGGGCGCCGTGTACGGGCCGATGGCCGAGGTCGTCTACAACAGCCTGCAATATCTCAATGACGACGACGTGCGCGCGATGGCGATCTATCTGAAGGGCCTTGCGCAGCGCGGCTCGCCTGAGAAGCCCTCGACGCCGCTGCCGTCAGCCGAGAGCAGCCTGCTGCTCTCCTTCGGCAAGCCGATCTATGACCGCGAATGCGCCAGCTGCCATGGCGCGACCGGGCAGGGCATGCCGCCGGACTATCCGCCACTCGCCGGCAACCAGTCGATCCAGATGGTTTCCGCCGTCAATCCCATCCGCATGGTGCTCAATGGCGGTTATCCGCCGGGCACGTCGGGAAATCCGATGCCGCACGGCATGCCGCCATTCGCTCAGAAGCTGTCGGACGACGAGGTCGCGGCTGTCGTGACCTACATTCGGACGGCCTGGGGCAATCGCGGCGAGCCGGTGTCGGCGCGGCAGGCCAACGAACTGCGTGCGGCAACGCTGAACTAAAGCATGATCCGGAAAAGTGCGAAGCGGTTTTCCGAAAAGATCATGCTCAAACAAGGAGCCAGGGCGTGATGACGATTCAACCTGATCCCATCGCGCTCTAGGGGAACGCGGTCATGATCAACTCATCTTCGCCGCAACCGCCTGCATCCGTCCCGGAGGACGAGGCCATCGAGACCATCGTTCGCGCGGGCCCGGGCGGCGCGGTCGCGGTCGCGGGCGTTGCGACGGCCATCGTGGTCGGCTTGTGGTTTGCGTTCTATCTGTTTGTCTTCCTGCCGCGGAGCGTTCCCTGATGGCGACCGAGACGGACCACAGCCTCGGCGAGGCGGTTGCCGCACGGATCGAGCGGCGCTGGGCGACGCTGTCGATCGTCATTGTCGGCCTGCTGGTCGGCATGGCGGCCTATATCGGCATTCATCAGGCGACGATGCCGCAGGGCCGGGTCGAAACGGCCGATCCCAAGACGTTGCATCTGTCCGGCGAATTCACCGAGAGCAATCTCGGCAGCGAAATGGAGGCCGACGGTTCGGTCACCGTGCGCGCCATCGGCCAGCAATATTCCTTCACGCCGCAATGCGTCGTGGTACCGGCGGAGACCCCGGTCACCTTCCGCGCCACCAGCGCGGATGTCGTCCACGGATTCCTGATCGAGGGCACCAACATCAACACGATGCTGGTGCCGGGCTACGTCACGGCACTGCCGGTGCGCTTCAAGGCGCCGGGCGATCACGTGATGCCATGCCAGGAATTCTGCGGCATTGGCCACCAGGGCATGTGGGGCAAGGTCAAGGTGGTCGACAAGGCCGCGTTCCGTGACATGGCCGCAGCGAAGCGGAGGCTGACCTGTGTTGACTAACAAGCGGCTGATAGCAGCGCATTTCTGGCTCGCCTTCATCGTGTTCGGCGTCGCCCTGGTGCTCGGTGCCTGGCAGATGTTCGTGCGCAGCCCGTTGAACGCCTGGCACTTCAATCCGGAATTCTACTATCGCTCGGTCACCGCGCACGGCTCGGCGATGGGTTACGTATTCCCGACGCTGATCGCGATGGGCTTCGGCTATGCGATCACCGAAGCGTCGCTGGAGAAGGCGCTGATTGGACGGCGCTGGGCCTGGGCCGGCTTCTTCCTGGTCGCCGTCGGCGCCGTTGTCGCGATGATTCCGGTGTCGCTCGGGCTCGCCTCGGTGCTCTACACCTTCTATCCGCCGATGGTCGGCAATCCCTTCTATTACATCGGCGTCGTCATGGTCGTGGTCGGCTCATGGATCTGGGTCGCGCTGATGGTGACCAATTTCGCGATCTGGAAGCGCGAGAACCCGGGCAAGCCGGTGCCGCTTGCGATGTACGCCAATGTCGCGGGCTCATTGCTCTGGGGCTGGACCGCGGTCGGTGCAGCGCTCGAAATCCTGTTCCAGATCCTGCCTGTGGCGCTTGGACTCAAGTCGACGATCGATGCGGGGCTGGCGCGCGTCTTCTTCTCGTGGACTCTGCACGCCATTGTCTATTTCTGGCTGGTCCCGACCTACATCGCCTATTACACGATCTTCCCGCGCGCGATCGGCGGCCGGCTCTATAGCGACGCCATGGCACGGATTGCATTCATCCTGTTCGTCGTGGTGGCGATGCCGATCGGCGTGCATCATCTGTTCGCCGACCCGCAGGTCGGCGCCGGATTCAAGTTCATGCATTCGGTGTTTACCGGCCTGGTGACGTTGCCGACACTCCTCACGGTGTTCACGATCTGCGCGTCGGCGGAGATCGCAAGTCGCCTCCGTGGCGGCCGCGGCGCATTCGGCTGGATCAGGGCGCTGCCATGGTCCAACCCGATCATGCTGGCGACCGCGCTGTCGCTGGTCATGCTCGGTTTCGGCGGCGCCGGCGGTATCATCAACATGAGCTACCAGCTCGACGCCTCGGTGCACAACACGCAGTGGATCACCGGCCATTTCCACCTGATCTTCGGCGGCGCCATCGTGATCATGTATTTTGCCATCGCCTACGATCTGTGGCCGCATCTAACCGGCCGCGCGCTGGACAGTTTCGGCCTGATGCGCACGCAGCTCTGGCTGTGGTTCATCGGCATGATCGTGACCACCTTCCCGTGGCACTATGTCGGCATCCTCGGCATGCCGCGCCGTATGGCGTACTACGACTATGCCAACCCGGCGATCTCGCCGCAGGCCTTCTCGGTTGCGATGTCGGCGATCGGTGGATTCATCCTGCTGCTGTCAGGCCTTGTGTTCCTGCTGGTGCTGATCCGCGGCCAATTCGGCGCGCGCGGCGAGGCGGGTGCATATCGCTTCGCGGTGCCGTTGCACATGCCGGCGCGGATTCCGGTGGCGCTCAACTCATTCGGCCTGTGGCTTGCCTTGATGGTCGGCCTCACCGTGGTGAACTATGGTTTCCCGATCGCGCAACTGATGACGCTGAACGAGACCAGCGTGCCTGCGGTCTATGTCGGAGCCAGCCGATGAGTGATCAACAGCTGTTCTCCCCGCGAAATCCGTGGTTCGGCATCAGCGTCGGCGTCACGGCCGCTATTGCCGTGCTGTCGGCCGTTGCGGGCCTGATCTGGCTGCCGCTGGCTCAACCCAACCTCAAGCTTGCCGGTGTCTGGGACGCGATCTGCAGCGCGGCCGGCGTGCCGCGTGCCGCGGTGCAGGAGGCCGGCGTCAAGCCGGATTTCAAGACCTCCAATGTGGTCATGACGTCGGAGATGCTGACGAAGGTCAATCAGGTCTCGATCGGGCGGGGCGCGACGCTGGCGCAGCGTTGCGCGATCTGCCACGGACCGCAGGGTGTCAGCGACGCCCATTCACCGAACCTCGCCGGGCAGTTTGCCGCGGTGACGTACAAGGAGCTCAATGACTTCAAGTCCGGCGCGCGGGTCAGCGTCGTGATGAGCCCGTTCGCGGCGGCGATGAGCGACCAGGACATGAAGGACGTTGCGGCCTACTACGCCTATCTGCCGCGGGTGCCTTCGGACAATTTGGATGCCGGACGTGCCGCGCCGGCGGTGGTGGTGACGGGTGCCCCGATGCGCAACATCCCGCCCTGCGGCTCCTGCCACGGCGATATCGACAACAAGGCGGGAAGCCCCTGGCTCGGCGGCCAGTCGGCAATCTACATCAAGGCACAGCTCGAGGCCTTTGCCTCCGGGGCCCGCCGCAATGACATCAGCCAACAGATGCGCAACATCGCCCGCCAGATGACCGCCGAGGAGATCGACCAGGTTGCGCACTACTACGAGGCCCAGCCGTGAGCGACATTAACCTGCCGTTAACCATAATTACGGCAGGTTAACAGGACATGGGTGCCGATTGCCGGCGCCCAGCAAGGCACCCGGACAGATGGCGGTCGACCTCTTCAATGCGACGGCTTCGGCAGGTGTCGATGCTTCGCGCCTGAAGGTCGCCGGTTCGATCAAGCAGGCGGCCGCGACCACCGGCACGAGCTTCGAATATCTGCTGACCACCGCGAAGATGGAATCCAATTTCAATCCGCGGGCCGGCGCCACGACCTCGTCGGCGCATGGACTTTATCAATTCATCGACCAGACCTGGCTCGGCACGGTCAAGGAGGCCGGAAGCCAGCTCGGCTACGGCCAGTATGCCGACGCCATCACCAAGAACTCCGACGGCAGCTATTCGGTCAGCGATCCCTCCGCGCGCAACGCAGTCATGAAGTTGCGCGACGATCCCGATGCGGCGTCGTCGATGGCGGCGGTGCTGACGCAATCCAACAGCTTCAAGCTCACCGGCACGCTCGGCCGTCGTCCGACCGATGCCGAGCTCTATATGGCGCATTTCATGGGGGTCGGCGGCGCCGGCAAGCTGATCTCGAGCGCCGAGGACAGTCCGAGCGCCAATGCGGCTGCGATGTTTCCGAAGGCGGCGGCCGCCAACCAGTCGATCTTCTACGACAAGTCGGGCAGTGCGCGCAGCGTCAGCCAGGTCTATTCGGTCCTGACCACACGCTACGCTGCGGCTGCGAATTCAAGCGACACGCGCACGGCCTTTGCCGCGGCGGGCGGCGGCACCATGAGCCCCAATGCGATCGCAAGCGCTACGCCGACACAGGCGCTGACCATGGACACCGCGTCCTATCTTTCGACCTTCCCGAATGCCCGTGCGGCCTCATCGACCGGTGCGACCTCGGCCGTCGCATCGGCGCAGCCGGCGCCGGCCTTCCGCTCGCTCTACCAGGGCGGCGACCGTGCGGAGCCGATCTCGCCGGCGGTGCAGGAACTGTGGGGCAACTCCGGCTCGCTGACCGCGTCGGCGACGCCAAAGGTCCGCGCGCCCGGGCGGCTTGACCTGTTCAGCGACCCGAACGGCACCTTCAGCAACGGCTAGCGTTGCCGGTTTTGCAGGCGCGTCGGTGCGCCCTGGCCATCTTAACGAAACGTCAATAATCCCAAATGTTTATGGTGAACCCTTTGTTAAGCGTCATGGTTTATTTTTCCTTGTAGTGGCGTCGTATGTCGATGCCGTCTCGTTGCGTAAGCCGGCAGGACCATGATCGTTCGGCAGTTCATTAGTTGGATTAGGACCGCTCCAGCAGGCGAGCGGGCAGAGGCGACGCGGGCGTTGGCCCGGGCCTGGCTCATTTCGGATCTCACCGAGGACGACCGCATCGCAGCCGAGGGCGCGCTGCTGATGCTGCTCGACGACCCGTCGCCGCTGGTGCGCCAGGCGATGGCCGAGGTGTTCGCATACAGCGCGGAGGCGCCGGCTACGATCGTGCAGGCGCTGTCGGCCGATCAGCCGGCGATCGCGCTGCCGGTGCTGGAGCATTCACCGTTGCTGATCGATGCCGACCTTGTCGACATCGTCGCGACCGGCTCCGACGAGATGCAGTGCGCGATCGCGCGCCGCGCCAATCTGCCGGCCTCGGTCGCCGCGGCGATCGCCGAGGTCGGCTCGGCGGCGGCCGCGCTCGAGCTGATCGAGAATCCCTACGCCGGGCTCGCGCCGTTCTCCTGGGACCGCATCGTCGAGCGCCACGGCCATCTCGCAGCCATCAGGGAATCGATGCTGCAGCTGGAAGACCTGCCGTCCGCGACGCGGCTCGCGCTGGTCGCGAAGCTCTCCGACACGCTGGCGCAATTCGTCGTCGCGCGAAACTGGCTCGGCGCCGACCGCGCCGACCGCATCGCCGGCGAGGCGAAGGAGCGCTCCACGGTGAATATCGCCGCGCGCGCCTTCGGCGACGACATGCAGAACCTGATCACGCATCTGCGCACCACCGGCCAGCTCACCGCCGGGCTGATCCTGCGCGCGCTGCTGTCGGGCAATCTCGACCTGTTCGGAGCCGCGCTCGCCGAACTGTCCGGACTGCCCTATGGCCGCGTTTCCGCGCTCCTGAACGACCGCGGCGGCAACGGCCTGCAGGCGCTGCTGCGGCGCGCCGGCCTGCCGGAATCCACCTACGCGGCGTTCCGCGTCGCGCTCGAGGCCAGCCACGAGGTCGGCTATGTCGACAGCGGCGACGGTGCGGCGCGGCTGCATCGCCGCATGGTCGAGCGCGTGCTGACCCATTGCGAGACCGACCATTCGGCCGCCGAGCCGCTGCTGATCCTGCTGCGCCGCTTTGCGACCGAATCGGCGCGCGAGGATGCGCGCATGTTCTGCGCGGAGCTCGCCGCGGAAGACGCGGTCGCGGTGCTGCCCTACGACGACGATCTGATCGCGGCCTGACAGCCGCGTTTCCCTTGATTGACGATGATTGAAGCCGTGGCCACCGCCGCGGCGCGCTGCTATTCGCCAGGTGCGATGCTCGGCGCGAGGATGGCCTCGAGATGCTCGGGGCGGTCGCGATTGGCGTGGGTCAGGAACTCGTCGGTGATGCCGCGGAGCTGCTTGCTCAGCACGCCGGCAACGACGGCGGTATCGAGCTTGGTGCGGTTCCGTACGATCGCCTGCACGGCGTTGATGTGGTGGGCAATCAGCTGCGCCGGCACCGCGGCGAGGTCGGGTGCGTGCTCGATGATGCGGCACAGGCTTTCGGCCGCCGCGGCCGCCGAGGGATAACCGAATGTCGCGGCATCGCCCTTGATGTCGTGCGCGGCGCGGAACAGCTCATCGCGGGTCTTGTCGTTGAAGCCCTCGCGCAGCACGGTGGCGTGGGCGGCGGAGAGGCGGTCGGCCTCGATCGTCATCCATTCCTTGAACTCGCTCGACAGCCCGGCGAGCGCCTTCTCGGCGCGGCCGACCGGGTCGTCGAGATCGCTCTCGGGGACGCGCAGCAGCATCTTGCGCAGCGGATTCGGCTGCGTGATGACATGGTGGGTGCCGAAACTCTTGACCTCGATCGTCCCGGATTTGTCTTTTGCCATGACGGTGTCCTAGATGGTCGAGCGGGCCTTTTCGAGCAGCGACGGCTGTTGCAGCACCTCGACCTCGCCACTGCCACGGCGTTCGGGGCCGATATAGGTGTTGGTGGTGTTGCGGCGGCGGTCGGGGCCGAAATAGGTTTTGGTCTTGATGAACGGGCGCGGATTGGCGACCACGTTCATGATGCGCTGATAAAGGCCCTTGGCCGAGATCGGCTTGGCCAGGAATTCGGTGACGCCGGCATCGCGCGCCACGGTGACGCGGCGCTTCTCGGAATGGCCGGTCAGCATGATGATCGGCGCGTAGGGATTGCCCTTGGATTCCGGCTGCCGGATCATCTGCGCGAGTTCGAGCCCGTCGAAGATCGGCATCGACCAGTCGGTGATGACGATGTCGGGCACGTAGTGAGTGTACATCTCGAGCGCGGTGGCGCCGTCCTCGGCTTCATAGACCTCGCGCGCGCCGAACGAATGCAAAAGCGTCCGCAGGATGCGGCGCATGTGCGGATTGTCGTCGCAAATCAAAAATCGCAGCTTGTTGAAATCGATGCGATACATGGTCCGGTCCCGAAGGGGCATACCGGGCCAATGCGGTATTACCCAGCGTTAACCATATCCCGCCCGCGGTTAATGATTGGTTGCCGGGCAAGGGGGCAAGGGGCGGGCCGGCGCGCCATCAGTAGCCGAACTGCTCGCGCAGGATGCGCTCTTCGAGCGAGTGGCCAGGGTCGAACAGCATCCGCATCGCGATCGTCTTGTCGGACAAGACTTCGACCCGGCGGACGTCGCGGACCTCGTCATGGTCGGCGACCGCGGCGACCGGGCGCTTCTCCTCCTCGATCACCTCGATCACCACGAAGGCGGAATTCGGCAGCAGTGCGCCGCGCCAGCGCCGCGGCCGGAATGCGCTGATCGGGGTCAGCGCCAGCAGCGCCGCGTTGATCGGCAGGATCGGCCCTTGGGCGGAGAGATTGTAGGCGGTCGATCCGGCGGGCGTCGCCACCAGGATGCCGTCGGCCATCAGCTCGGGCATCCGCTCGTGCTCATCGATCAGGATGCGCAGCTTGGCGACCTGGTAGGTCTGCCGGAACAGCGCGACCTCGTTGATGGCGTGATGCAGATGCACCGCGCCGTGGATGTCGGTCGCGCGCATCAGGAGCGGATTGATCAGCGACTCCCGCGAAGCCGCCAGCCGCGCGCGCAGATCGTGTGTCGAATATTCGTTCATCAGGAAGCCGACGGTGCCGCGGTGCATGCCGTAGATCGGCTTGCCGCTGCGCATGTTGGCGTGCAGCGTCTGCAGCATCAATCCGTCGCCGCCGAGCGCAACCACGACGTCGGCATCGGCCGCCCGATGGTTGCCGTACATCGCAGTCAGCTGCTCGAGCGCCGTCTGCGCTTCCGCGCTCGCGCTGGCGACGAAGGCGATCTTGTCATACCGCTTGGAGCTAGCCATCGCTCACGAACTCGTTTGGCACGGAACACGCCGCGCTCGTCTATACATCCCGGGCGGCCTTGTCGAGATGGTCCCGTGAGAGACCCGATGCCCAACGGGTGCCGCAAGACTAGCGCAGTTCGCTGGTGATATGCGTAAATGTCGGCCCAGGGAGTAACGGCATGGCTAACAGTTTTGCGACACGGCTCACCGCGGCGTTGCTGGTGGCCTGCCTCGCAACCGCGGCGCGGGCCGACGACGAGACCCCGCAGCCATCGCCGTCGCCGAGCGCGCAGGCCCCAGGCGGTCAGAACCCGAGCGGTCAGAAGGGACGGCCAGGGCGTGGCGAGACGGGCTCCGGCGCCAACGCCGCGGCCAACACGCCCGCCGCCGAGCAGCACCGCCTGCCGCCGGATTCCACGACCAAGCAATCGGTCGCGCTGCCCGGTCGTACGCTCGCCTTCAGCGCGACCGCGGGCTCGATCCGCGTGTTCGACGACAAGGGCGAGCCGCTCGCCGACATCGCCTACACGTCCTACCAGCTCGACGGCGCCGAGAAGACAAGCCGGCCGGTGACGTTCCTGTTCAACGGCGGGCCGGGCTCCGCGTCCGCCTGGCTGCAATTCGGCAATGTCGGGCCGTGGCGACTGCCGTTCGACGGAGCGGTGTCGTCGGCCTCGCCCGAGCTGCAGCCGAATGCCGACACCTGGCTCGATTTCACTGATCTTGTCTTCATCGATCCCGTCGGCACCGGCTACAGCCGTTTCGTCACCACGTCGGAGGATGCGCGCAAGCGCTTCTTCACCGTCGATGGCGATGCCAATTCGGTCGCGCTGGTGATCCGCCGCTGGCTGGAGAAATACGACCGGCTGACCTCGCCGAAATACGTCGCCGGCGAAAGCTATGGCGGCATTCGCGGACCCAAGGTGGTGCGCAATCTGCAAATGCAGCAGGGTGTCGGCGTGCGCGGCCTGATCCTGATCTCGCCGGTGCTGGATTTCCGCGACTATACCGGCTCCAGCCTCCTGCAATATGTCGCGAGCCTGCCGACCATGACGGCGGTCGCGCGGCAGGCGAAGGGGCCGGTGACGCGGGACGATCTCGCCGACGTCGAGAACTATGCGCGCGGCGATTTCCTGCTCGACCTCGTCAAGGGGCAGGCCGATGCCGAGGCCACCGCGCGGCTCGCCGACAAGGTCGCAAGCCTGACCGGCATCGATCAGGCGGTGAGCCGCAGGCTCGCCGGCCGCTTCGACATCGGCGAATTCCGCCGCGAGTTCGATCGCAAGAACGGCAAGGTGACCGGCCGCTACGATGCCTCGATCGAAGGCTTCGATCCCTATCCGGACTCCAGCTCCTTCCGCTTCAACGATCCGTCCGGCGATCCGCTGATGGCGCCGCTGACCAGCGCCGCCGTCGATCTCACCACGCGCAGACTGAACTGGCGGCCGGACGGCTCCTATCATCTGCTCAGCGAAAGCGTGAACAAGGGCTGGGAGTTCGGCCACGGCATCAGCCCGCCGGAGTCGGTGACGCAGCTGCGCCAGATGCTGGCGCTCGACCCCAAGCTGAAGCTCCTGATCGGTCACGGCCTGTTCGATCTCGCGACGCCGTATTTCGCCTCAAAGATCATCCTCGACCAGCTGCCGGCCTTCGCGGGTCCGAGCCGCACCAGGCTCGCGGTCTATCCCGGCGGCCACATGTTCTACTCCCGCGACGGGTCGCGCGAGGCGTTCCGCAAGGAGGTCGAGGCGCTGATCAAGTGAGGGTGGCGTGGCGGCATGGATTACGCCGCCGGCGCGACGCCCACAGCCGTCGTCCCTGCGAAAGCAGGGACCCATACGCCGCGGCGTACCTTGTTGAAGGGGCTCGTCGTTCCAGCATCGCCCCAAAATTGGCATTTGTGGTTATGGGTCCCTGCTTTCGCACTATGGCATGCACAGATCTGGTGTGGCGGATTGACTCGGGGCGGGCTGGGGGGATTCCAGAATCGCCCATTGATGTGATTCCTATTACGGCACTTCGGTTTGGACGGAGTGTCAGCATGTTGTTGCGGATCGACTGGACGTTGGGCAGATTCGGGGATCGTCGTCTCGACAAAGGGGGGCGGCGTTCGTCGGACGCATGGTCGCGGGCAAGGACGTCTGCCTGCGGCGACTTTGCAAGGGTGACCGCGCGCTGGAGGTGCGGTTCAACCGCTTCCTCGGCAACACCAAGGTAACAGCGGAGCGGATCATCGAAAGCTGGAGCGAAAGCACGGTTGCAGCGGTCGTGGGCCGCCATGTGTTGGCGATCCAGGACACCAGCGAGATCCACTTCAACACCACGCCGCAACGCCGGCGCGGGCTCGGAGAGATCGCCAAGGGCAACAGCTACGGCGTGCTGCTGCATCCGATGCTGGCGGTGGATGCGGACGCCGGCACCTGCCTCGGCCTTTTGAGCGGCGAGGTGTGGACGCGCGAGGGCCGCCGCACCGTCTCGCACGACCTGCGCGAGCTGTCGGACAAGGAATCGCAGCGCTGGATGTCTACTGTGATCGCCGCCAAGCCACTGCTCGCCGGCGCTGCGATGGTGACCGTGATCGGTGACCGCGAGAGCGACATCTTTGCCCTGTATGCCAGCGCGGCCGAGCAGCAATGCCACGTGATCGCCCGCAGCATGCATGATCGCAAACTGGCCGACGCGAGCGGCCTGTATGCGGTCAGCGATGCCATGGCTGCGGTGGATCAGCGCGCCATCCAGTTGCCTGCCCGCGCGTCGCGACCTGCGCGTCAGGTTCAGCTCGAGCTGCGCTTTGGCGCCATCGAGCTTGCCCGACCCCAGACCAAGTTCCTGCGCCATTTGCCCCAAAACCTGCCGCTGGCCGTCGTCGACGTGCGCGAGGTCGGCGCCTCCAGCGTCGAGCCGCTGCATTGGCGGCTCCTCACCTCTCACCCGATTGCCAAGGCTGAAGACGCCTGGCGGATCGTTGAGTGGTACAAGCAGCGCTGGCTCATCGAGCAGTTCTTCCGCGTCCTCAAAACCCAAGGTTTCAGGCTCGAAGACAGCCAGATCGCCTCCGCCGACCGGCTCCTCAAGCTGGTCGCCATCGCCGCCAAGGCCGCCGTCATCACCATCCAGCTCCTGCAAGCGCGCAACGGCAGTCGGCAGCCGCTCCACATCGTCTTCAATCCTGGCGAGGTCGCTGCCCTCGTCGCCCTCAATCAGCAGCTCGAAACCAGCAGCAAACGGCTCAAGAATCCGCATCCGCCAGACTGCCTCGCATGGGCCGCATGGATCATCGGCCGCCTCGGCGGATGGGATGGCTATCCTTCGTCCAAGCCGCCAGGCCCGATCACGTTCAAGAACGGCCTCGAATACTTCCACGCTGTCGCCACCGGATGGAGCCTCAGAGATCTGTGCATGCCCTAGGTGGTGTGGACTCTAAGGATTCCCTTTTAGGAGCAAATCAGATTCAAGGCTGCTTTTGGGAGGCCGCCTTGGGAGTGATGGACCGTTTGGTATTGAGCGACGCGGCGTGGGAGCGGATGGCGCCGCTGATCATAGGGCGCCCCGATCAGAAGGGCTCCACCGGGCGCGACAACCGGATGTTCGTGGAAGGTGTGCTGTGGATCGTGCGTACGGGGTCTCCCTGGCGCGATCTCCCGGAGGTCTTTGGCGATTGGAACAGCGTGTTCCGGCGCTTCAGCCGATGGAGCATCAAGGGTGTTTGGTGGCGGATCTTCGAGGCGATGTCCGATGATCCGGACTTCGAATATCTGATCGTCGATTCCACCATTGTTCGGGCGCATCAGCACGCCGCCGGCGCCAAAAAGGGGGGTCTGAAGATCAAGCGATCGGTCGCTCGCGCGGGGGCCTGAGCACCAAGATACATATGGCCGTTCGAGGCTTGGGATGTCCGGTGCGGTTCACGCTTACCGCAGGTCAGAAGGGCGATGCACCGCAAGCCGCCGCATTGATCGAAGGCTTATCCGCCGAGGTCGTCATGGCCGACACCGCCTATGACGCCGATCATCTGCGCCAAGCCATTGTTGCCAAAGGCGCGATCGCCGTCATTCCCAACAACCCGTCACGCGCGCTCAAATATCCGCTCGACAAGCACCTCTACGCCCAGCGTCATCTCGTCGAATGCTGCTTCTCAAAGCTCAAGCAGTTCCGACGCGTCGCAACCCGCTTCGAAAAGACCGCCCGAAATTATCGCGCCGTCATCACCCTCGCAGCCATTGTTCTATGGATGCGCTAGTGTCCACACCACCTAGTGCTTTCGCAGGGACGACAGTGAGTTTGTTGCGCCGCCCGCTGCAACCATTCTCGTCGTCCTGGCGAAAGCCAGGACCCATAGCCGCCGAATTCGATTGTGAACGAGATCGTGGCCCCAGCTTCGTGCAACAACGAGCAGTTGGGGTAATGGGTCCTGGCTTTCGCCAGGACGACATCGAATGCGTGGCGCGTTCCTGCATCCCGATCGTTCTCCCTGCGAAAGCAAGGACCCATAACCACAGGGCCGTGTTGTTGAAGAGGGCTGTGGCCCCAGCGTCGCGCAACAATCACCTTCAAGTTGCCCGTCGGATCAATTTGTCTCAGCCATAGGTCTCCACGATGAAGTCGATCAGGGCGCGCAGCTTCGGGGTCATCTTGCGGTGCTTCGGCCACAGGATTTGGCGCGCGCGGCTTTGCGTCGTGTAATTGGGCAGCAGTACCTGCAACCGTCCCGCGGCGATGTCGTCGGCCAGCAGCTCGTCGCGCATCAGTACGATGCCCGCGCCGGCGAGCGCCGCATAGCGGATGCCGAACGCGTTGTTGATGGTCAGGCGGCTCCCGACATCGACATGGACCTCACCCTCCGGTCCGAAGAAGGTCCACCTTCGCGCATCCGACCAGCCGGGATAGCGCAGGCATTCATGACCGCCGAGATCCGCCGGATGGGTCGGCGTGCCGTGTTCGGCGAGATAGCCTGGCGCGGCACAGACCACGCCGGTGTAGGGCGACAGCGAGCGCGACATCATGGTGGAGTCGGTCAGCGTGCCGACGCGGATCGCGGCGTCGAGGCCTTCCTCGAGCAGATCAACCATCTTGTCGCTGAGCACGAGGTCGACCGAAACCTCCGGGTATTTCCTCATGAAGCGGACCAGCGCGGGCGCCAGGCTGTACGACCCGAAGGCGACCGAGGTCGCGACGCGGAGCTTGCCGCGCGGCGCGCTCAAGGCCTCCTCGACCAGCGCATCGCCGGCCTCGGCCTGTTCCAGCAAATGCCTGCAGTGATCGAGATAGCTGCGGCCGAGCTCGGTGAGGCCCTGCCGCCGCGTCGACCGGTTGATTAGTTGCGAGCCGAGCCGGTCCTCGAGAAACCGGATATGCTTGCCGATCATGGTCGGCGAGATCCGCAGCTCTTTGGCCGCCGCGGTGAAGGAGCCGAGATCGGCGACGCGGGCGAACACGGACATGCTGGTCAGTCGGTCCATAATTATAAACCAATGGTTATTTCATAGCGCATCATCGTGCCGCTTATGCAGCACTGGAATTGGATTTATTACCATAAGTGAGTAATCAGCGCGAATGCGCGCGGGATCGCTTTGGAATGTGGCCGGTTGCGCCCGGAGGGGCGCAGTCCGGGCCGGGTCTCGAACCAAGACAGGAGTGTCAGGATGCCTTTCCAGATCATGATCAATGGGACCAGTCACTCGGTCGATGCCGACGGCGATACGCCGCTGCTCTGGGTGCTGCGCGACGTGCTCGGCATGACCGGCACCAAGTTCGGCTGCGGCATGGCGCTGTGCGGCGCCTGCACGGTGCATCTCGATGACAGCGCGGTGCGCTCATGCATCACGACGATCGACAGCATCGGCGACTCCAAGATCACGACCATCGAGGCGGTCGGCAAGACGCCGGCGGGCAAGAAGATCCAGGACGCCTGGCTCGCGCATGAGGTGCCGCAATGCGGCTACTGCCAGTCCGGACAGATCATGTCCGCCTCCGCCCTGCTCGCAAGCAAGCCGAAGCCGACCGATGCTGATATCGACGACGCGATGTCGGGCAACATCTGCCGCTGCGGCACCTATGTGCGCATTCGCGAAGCCATCAAGCAAGCCGCGCAGTCGGGAGGTTGAGCCATGACGCTGATCGACAATCTGTCTGAGCGCGCCGCCGATCTGTCGCGCCGCAACTTCCTTCGTGCCAGCGCGATCGCAGGCGGCGGCCTGCTGCTCAGCGTGTGCCTGCCGTTCGCCAGCCGCGAGAGCGAGGCTGCGACGTCCGATGGCTTCGCGCCGAATGCTTTCATCCGGATCGGCGGCGACGGCAAGGTCGTGCTGACCATGCCCTATGTCGAGATGGGGCAGGGCACCTACACCTCGATCCCGATGCTGATCGCCGAGGAGCTCGAGATCGGCCTCAATCAGGTCCAGCTCGAGCACGCGCCGCCGAGCGACAAGCTCTATGCCAATCCGCTGCTCGGCGTGCAGGCCACCGGCAATTCGAATGCGATGCGCGGCGCCTGGCAGCCGATGCGGAAAGCCGGCGCCACCGCGAAGGCGATGCTGGTCGCGGCCGCGGCGAAGCGCTGGAACGTCGAGCCCGGCTCGTGCCGCGCCGAGAACGGCGAGGTGCATCACGCAGCCTCGGGACGTAAGCTCGGTTACGGCGAACTGGCAGCCGATGCGGCGCAGATGCCGGTGCCAGACAATGTGGCGCTGAAGAACCCGGCCGAGTTCAAGCTG
This sequence comes from Bradyrhizobium sp. Pha-3, assembly GCF_042258615.1. Lineage (GTDB taxonomy): Bacteria > Pseudomonadota > Alphaproteobacteria > Rhizobiales > Xanthobacteraceae > Bradyrhizobium. Next base: position 4,084,817 of record NZ_CP170152.1, read on the forward strand.
ATAGGGACGCCGGCCAAGCGGCTCGATACGCCGTCCAAGATCAACGGCTCGGCGGTCTACGGCATCGACGCACGGCCACCGGGCGTGAAGATTGCGACGCTGGCGCAGTCGCCGGTGTTCGGCGGGCGGGTCAAGCGCGTGGATGATGCAGCGGCGAAGGCCGTCAACGGCGTGCGCCAGATCGTGAAGCTCGACGACGCCGTCGCCGTCGTGGCCGATCACATGGGGGCGGCGAAGAAGGGTCTCGCGGCGCTCACGATCGAGTGGGACGAGGGGGCTCACGCCAAGCTCGCCACGTCAGATATCGCGCGCGAGCTCGAGGCCGCCACGACGAAGCCGGGCGCGGTCGCGCAGAATGTCGGCGACGCCGACAAGGCAATGGCAGGCGCGGCGACGAAACTCGAGGCGACCTATCAGCTGCCGTTCCTCGCCCATGCGACGATGGAGCCGATGAACTGCACCGTGCATGTCCGCGCCGACGGCTGCGAAATCTGGGTCGGTAACCAGGCCCTCTCTCGCGTGCAGGCGGTGGCCGCCAAGATGCTGGACCTGCCGCCGGAGAAGGTGGTGGTGCACAATCACCTGCTCGGCGGCGGCTTTGGCCGCAGGCTCGAGGTCGATGGGGTGATCCGCGCCGTGCAGATCGCGAAGCAGGTCGATGCGCCGGTCAAGGTGGTGTGGACCCGCGAGGAGGACATCCAGCACGACATGTACCGGCCGTACTGGTGCGACCGGATTGCGGTCGGCCTCGATGCATCCGGCAAGCCGGTCGCCTGGAACAACCGTTTCGCCGGCTCGTCGGTGATTGCGCGATGGGCACCGCCGGCGTTCCGCAACGGTCTCGACCCCGACACGACAGAGGGCGCGATCGATCTCGTCTATGACATTCCGAACTTCCACGTCGAATATGTCCGGGTCGAGCCGCCCGGCATTCCGACCGCGTTCTGGCGCAGCGTCGGGCCCTCGCACAACGTGTTCGTCACCGAAAGCGTGATCGACGAGATGGCGGCGGCCGCCAAGCAGGATCCCGTCGATTATCGCCGGGCGCTGCTCGGCAAGTCGCCGCGCGCCAAGGCGGCGCTCGAGCTTGCCGCGGCCAAGGCCGGCTGGGGCGGCAAGCTGCCCGCCGGGCGCGGCCGCGGCGTTTCGCTGCAGTTCGTGTTCGGCAGCTACCTCGCGCAAATTGCCGAGGTGGAGGTTGCCAAGGACGGTTCGGTCCGCGTCCACCGCGTCGTCTGCGCGATGGATTGCGGCACCGTGGTCAATCCCGACACGGTGCAGGCGCAGCTGCAGAGCGGCATCAATTTCGGGGTCACCGCCGCGCTCTATGGCGAAATCACGCTGAAGGACGGCCGCATCGAGCAGAGCAACTTCGATAGCTACCAGATGCTGCGCATCGATCAGGCGCCGGCCATCGAGGTCCACATCGTGCCGAGCACCGAGCCGCCCGGCGGCATGGGCGAGACCGGGACATCGGGCATCGTGCCTGCGATCAGCAACGCGATCTTCGCGGCAACCGGCAAGCGGCTGCGAAAGATGCCGGTCGACCCGGCGGCGTTGAAGCAGACGTGACCGATTGAGGGATGGCACAGCTGTGCTTCGCGGGTCGAGGGTGACTTCGGCTCGCGCGCGGCACCGCGTTCTCGCGACCGCGGCACGTCGAGTTCGTTGCCAGCCAAGCCTCGGCGCGGCGCGACAACAACTACGCCCGCCTTGCCTCGTGAGCGATCAAGCTCGCGCCGGTATCACTAACGCTCACGGCTCCACGGGAAGAGCGAGGCCGGGAAATCGGCCGCGTAGCGGTGACCGATCGGCGGGCGCGGCTCCTCTTGCGGAGGATTGGGGTCAGGCTCGATCACCTTCCTGTAAAGATGCCAGGTCGCATGACCAAGCACCGGCAGAACGACGCAGAGACCGACGAAGAATGGCAGTGAGCCCACGGCGAGCAATACCGCAACGATCAATCCCCACGCCGCCATCTCAATTGGATTCATCATCACGGCCCGGATCGAGGTGCGGATCGCATCGATTGCTGTCGCATGGCGGTCGAGCATCAGTGGAAACGAGACGACGCTGACGCACAGGGCAACCAAGGCGAAAAGGAAGCCGACGCCGCATCCGACGATGATGAGCGACCAGCCTTCGGGCGTCGTTAACACGCGCTCTGCGAAATCAGGGATGCTCGCAGCCGGAGCATAGCCGAAAGTCGCAATGTAGATCGCGTCCGCGGCGGCGATCCAGACCCCGAACAGAACGAACAGGAGAATGCCGAGTTCGAGCATGGCGCCGAACGACGGCGCGCGCAGCACCTGCATTGCATCCCAGGCTCCCGGCTCCTCCCCCCGCTCGCGGCGGCGGCTCAGTTCGTAGAGGCCTAGTCCGGCGAAAGGACCGATCAGGGCGAAGCCGGCGGCGAGCGGAAACAGCAGCGGCAGCACCGAATAGCCGATCACAAGTCTGAACAGGACAAGTCCGAGGACGGGATACATCACGCACAGGACGATTGCGTGGGTCGGGATGGCTTTGAAGTCTTCCCAGCCGAGGCGCAGCGCGTCGCCCAAGTCGGAAAGGCTGATCTTGCGAACGACAAAGGCGGTAGAGACGCCAAACAACTGCAGCTTGGGGCGTGCGAATACGGTGGTCATGGTTCCGGTCTCCTTGCTTGTGGCCGCAGGGGAACGGAGCGCCATCAACACACGCACATCCGCCTCATGCGCGAAAATCGCGACTGAGTCCGGCAAATCAGGTTCAACCAGAAGGAGCTTGCCGGACGACATTTGTCGCAACCGGTCCAGTAAGACTAGTCCGATGCGCGGCAGAAACAAGGAGGCGAACGCGGCGCGGAGAATTGTGCATTGGCGCAAACCGGGTTTTGCGATGCACCATGTGATGGGGGAGGGCGATCGGTTCTTGCGGCATGCAATGCATTGCGGCCAACACGCGCCGGACCGAGCCGGGCATACTCCTCATTGACGCCTATTGACGCCGGGCTCGACGGGTACCATGTTGAAGGACTGAACGCCCCCAGCTCCGATGAGGTTGCGGCCGTGACGTTGAGCTTTTGTCATGTCCCAGCGTCGCGACCGGCAGAATGGGCGAGGCAAGAGGCACGGTGATTGTGAACGTGACACCGTCCCTTTGACGTGAGCTCCGCCCTTTCGTTCGTCTCCGTAGCCTTCAATGGCAAGGAGGAATGAGGGATGGCTGTAGCGATCATGCTGCTCCTGGTTGCGGTCGCCTCGGTGCTGTTTCATCTCTACAGCCCGTGGTGGTGGACGCCGATCGCCTCAAACTGGCGTTACATCGACGATACGATCAATCTGACGTTCTGGATCACCGGGGCGGTTTTCTGCGCGGTCATCGCGTTCATGGCCTATTGCGTCTTCCGTTTCCACCACAAGGAGGGACGGCGGGCCGCCTACAATCCCGAAAACAAGAAGCTCGAATGGTGGCTCAGCATCGTGACGGCAGTCGGCGTCGCAGCCATGTTGGCGCCCGGCCTGGTCGTCTGGCACCAGTTCGTCACCGTTCCCGACGACGCGACCGACGTCGAGGTCGTTGGACAACAGTGGATGTGGAGCTATCGGCTTCCCGGAAAGGACGGCCGGCTCGGCACGTCAGATGCGCGCCTGATCAGTTCCGACAATCCACTCGGGTTGAACCCCAACGATCCGAACGGACAGGACGACATCGTCGTTCAAAGCGACGATCTGCATCTGCCGGTTGGGAAGCCGGTGAAGGTGTTGCTCCGCTCAATCGACGTTCTGCATGATTTCTACGTGCCCGAGTTCCGGGCCAAGATGGACATGATACCTGGCTCGGTGACCTATTACTGGTTCACGCCCACCCGCACCGGAACATTCGACGTCCTCTGTGCGGAGCTGTGCGGTGTCGCGCACGCGCAGATGCGGAGCAGGGTCGTCGTGCAGGAAGCGAAAGAATATCACGCGTGGCTCGAGAAGCAGCGGACGTTTGCGGAGTTGTCAAGCCAGCACGACGTCGCGAAGGCCGCGTACAAGACTGGTAGCGAATGAACATGCCGACGAGGATCAGCCGGATATGAGGTGAACTCGTCGCTGAGCGGAAGACCAAGGAGGCTATTCCGATGGTCGATATCCCGTTTGATGAGGTCGCAGGCATCCCGCCCGCCGAAGTAGGTGAGGTCGAGCTCTATCACCCGCACAGCTGGTGGACGAGGTACGTCTTTTCGCAAGACGCCAAGGTTATCGCCGTCCAGTATTCGATCACGGCGATGTCGATCGGGATGGTTGCGCTGGTGCTGTCGTGGATGATGCGGCTGCAACTGGGATTTCCCGGCACATTCTCCTTCATCGATGCCAATCAGTACCTCCAGTTCATCACGATGCACGGCATGATCATGGTGATCTACCTGCTCACGGCGTTGTTCCTCGGCGGCTTCGGCAACTACCTCATCCCGCTGATGGTCGGCGCGCGGGACATGGTCTTCCCCTACGTGAACATGCTGAGCTACTGGGTCTACCTGCTCGCGGTGCTGGTGCTGGTCGCGACGTTCTTCGTGCCCGGCGGGCCGACCGGCGCAGGCTGGACGCTTTATCCACCCCAGGCGATTCTCTCCGGTACCCCCGGGCAGGATTGGGGCATCGTTCTCATGCTGGCCTCGCTGATCCTGTTCATCATCGGTTTCACGATGGGCGGGCTCAATTATGTGGTGACGGTGCTGCAGGCCCGCACGCGCGGCATGACATTGATGCGGATGCCGCTGACGGTGTGGGGCATCTTCACGGCCACCGTGATGGCGCTGTTGGCCTTCCCGGCGCTGTTCGTCGCCTCGGTGATGCTGTTGCTGGACCGCCTCCTGGGAACCAGCTTCTTCATGCCGACGCTGGTCGAGATGGGCCAGCTGACGAAGTATGGCGGCGGCAGCCCGATCCTGTTCCAGCATTTGTTCTGGTTCTTTGGCCACCCCGAGGTCTACATCGTCGCCTTGCCGGCCTTCGGCATCATTTCCGATCTGATCAGCACCCACGCCCGAAAGAACATCTTCGGCTATCGCATGATGGTTTGGGCGATCGTGGCAATCGGTGCTCTCAGCTTCGTCGTATGGGCGCACCATATGTATGTGAGCGGCATGAACCCGTATTTCGGGTTCTTCTTCGCCACCACGACACTCATCATCGCCATCCCGACTGCGATCAAGGTCTACAACTGGGTGCTGACGCTGTGGCGCGGTGACATCCATCTCACGGTGCCGATGCTGTTCGCCCTCGCGTTCATCATCACTTTCGTCAATGGCGGCCTGACCGGGCTGTTCCTCGGCAACGTGGTCGTGGACGTTCCGCTGTCCGACACCATGTTCGTTGTCGCGCACTTCCACATGGTGATGGGGATCGCGCCGATCATGGCCGTGTTTGGCGGAATCTATCACTGGTATCCGAAAGTCACCGGACGCATGCTCAACGAGGCGCTTGGACGTTTCCACTTCTGGGTGACGTTCATTGGGGCCTATGCGGTCTTCTTCCCCATGCACTATCTGGGCCTGCTCGGGATGCCCCGCCGCTATCACGACATCGGCGAGACAGCCTTCGTCCCGGCATCCGCCCATGACCTCAATGCGTTCATGAGCGTGGCGGCGCTGATTGTCGGCTTCGCCCAGCTTGTCTTCCTGTTCAATCTCATCTGGAGCTTGTTGAAGGGGAAAGAGGCCGGCAGCAACCCCTGGGGAGCCGCCTCGCTGGAGTGGCAGACACCGGAAACCCCGCCCGGACATGGCAACTGGGGCAAGGACCTCCCGATCGTCTATCGCTGGGCCTACGATTACAGCGTGCCGGGCGTCGCCAGGGATTTTGTGCCGCAGAATGAACCGCCGGCCGGATTGGCGACGCAGGGAGCCCATCCGTGAGTGCCATCATCCTGTTCACTGTTACAATCGCAGCGATCGCGGGATGGTGGCTCTCGCAGCAAGGGCTGACCGCCAAACCCTGGCTCGAGCAAGGGGTGGACGTCGATGTTCGCGGTGAGCGCGGTTCGTCCGTGCCGACGGCGAAGCTCGGACTGGGCGTATTTCTCGCGGTCGTCGGCTCCTTGTTCGCGCTCCTGATCAGTGCCTACTCCATGCGCAACAGCATGGTGGACTGGCGGGAGCTGCCGCTGCCCAGGCTGTTGTGGTTCAATACGGGCGTCCTGGTCATCAGCAGCGTGGCGCTGCAATGGGCGCTGATGGCCGCGCGACGCGACGACATTGACGGCTTGATCGTCGGCCTGCTGATCGGCGGGGCATGCGCCATGACCTTCCTGGCCGGGCAGCTATTGGTCTGGCAGCAGCTGAATGCCGCCGGCTATTTCGTCGCGTCCAATCCAGCCAATTCCTTCTTCTACCTGATCACTGCGGTGCACGGACTGCATCTGATGGGCGGTCTGGTGGCGCTCGGCAGGACGACCGCGAAGGTGTGGCGTGGCGCGCCGATGATGCAGATGCGCCTGAGCGTGGAGCTCTGCGCCATCTATTGGCATTTCCTGTTGTTGGTCTGGCTGATCTTGCTCGGTCTGCTGACGGGCTGGACCGACAATTTCATCGACATCTGTCGCCAGTTGCTCACCTAGCGAGGGCAGGAAGCGATGACGGAAACCACACTGGCAACCCCCAAGACGTCGCCCGGCACGATACCCGGATTGCGCGGCATCGCCGCCGACTGGGCCTCGGACCAGCGTGCCTTCAAGCACGTGTCCTGGGGGAAGGCCATGATGTGGATATTCCTTCTGAGCGACACCTTCATCTTCAGTTGCTTCCTGCTGTCGTACATGACGGCGCGAATGTCGACGACCGTGCCGTGGCCCAATCCCAGCGAAGTCTTCGCGCTCAATCTCGGCGGCAAGCACATCCCGCTCATCCTGATCGCGATCATGACTTTCATCCTGATCAGCAGCAGCGGCACGATGGCGATGGCCGTCAACTTCGGTTACCGCCGGGATCGCGCCAAAACGGCGGCCTTGATGCTGGCCACCGCGGCATTTGGCGCGACGTTCGTCGGAATGCAGGCCTTCGAATGGACCAAGCTGATCATGGAGGGCGTGCGGCCGTGGGGCAACCCGTGGGGCGCGCCGCAATTTGGCGCCTGCTTCTTCATGATCACCGGTTTCCACGGCACCCATGTGACCATCGGCGTGATCTTCCTGATCGCCATCGCGCGAAAGGTTTTGCGGGGAGACTTCGACGTCGAACGGCGCGGCTTCTTCACGAGCCGCAGGGGGTATTACGAGATCGTCGAGATCATGGGCCTGTACTGGCACTTCGTCGATCTGGTGTGGGTGTTCATCTTTGCCTTTTTCTATCTCTGGTGAGGTTGGCGCATGACAAACGCAGCGGTACATGTGGAAGGGCAGGCAACGCAACATGGGCTGCACGCGTATGTGCACGACGCAGTCGCATCGGGAGCCACGCACGCAAAGGGCCAGCAGCATCCGATCAAGCTCTATCTCGTGGTCTGGGGATGGCTGTTCGTGCTCAGCACCTGCTCATACCTCGTCGACTTCTTTGGCATCCATGGCCATCTCCGATGGTCACTGATCCTGCTGTTCATGGTGCTGAAGGCCGGCCTGATCGTTGCCGTGTTCATGCACATGGCCTGGGAGCGGTTGGCTTTGGCCTACGCCATCCTGTTGCCGCCAGTGCTCGTGCTGGTCTTTGTAGGGATCATGGTGTTCGAATCCGATTATACGCATCTGCTTCGGGTCATGTTTTTCGCATCAGCGAGCTAGAGGCAGGACGGCCGATAACTCGCCATCTGGGACTCTGCGAAGAAGGCCTTCGACCGATGGCCTCTTGAGTATCGAACTGACGAGGAATCAATCTCGTGCAAATCAATCGTTCAATTCTTCGCCGGAGCTATACGAACATCGGAGACTATGTCGCACTGACGAAACCGCGCGTCATGTCGCTGGTCGTCTTTACCGCACTGGTCGGTCTCATGGTCGCCCCAGGCGGCATCGATCCCGTGACCGGCGTCGTTGCTCTTGCTTGCATAGCTGCGGGAGCTGGCGCTGCAGGTGCTCTCAACATGTGGTACGATGCCGACATCGATGCGGTGATGGCGCGTACCGCCATCCGTCCAATTCCTGGCGGCCGTGTATCGCGCTCGGAAGCACTGGTTTTCGGATTGATGCTCGGGACGTGCGCCGTCCTGGCCCTCGGCACTCTCCTGAACATGGCCGCTGCTGCACTCCTTGCTTTCACGATTTTCTTCTACGTCGTCGTCTACACGATGTGGCTCAAACGCCGAACACCGCAAAATATCGTCATTGGCGGCGCCGCTGGCGCACTCCCTCCGGTGATCGGCTGGGTCGCGGTCACCGGAAGCGTCGGGCTCGAGCCGCTCATCTTGTTCTTGATCATCTTCCTTTGGACGCCACCCCACTTCTGGGCACTGTCGCTCAATCTTGCTGGAGAATATGCCCGCGCCGGTGTGCCGATGTTGCCGGTCGTCGCCGGCAAGACCGAAACAAAGCGCCAGATTCTTCTCTATAGCGTGCTTTTGGTTCCGATCTCGCTGCTGCCTTGTGCACTGGGATTCGCGGGGGCCATCTATGGCGCGGCCGCGGCGATGCTGGGAGCGACCATGATCTTTCTCGCATGGCAGGTACGTCGGAGCCACGACAAGGAAAGGCGGCCTGCTCGTCGCTTGTTCGTGTTTTCGATGCTCTATTTGGTGCTTCTTTTTGGTGTGCTGCTGATGAATGCTGCACCCTCAGCCCAGTCCTACTAATTGGGCTCATTCGAAACGACAGCCGCAGGGCTTACTTCGTGCTGTCGCCGGCGAGATTGGGCTTGCCTGGCCGATCAACCGAAACATCTTCGCCGCGGGGGCGGGCCCCGCCGGGCAAATCAATGGCAGGGCTCAGGCTGGCTCTGACCCGCCACAGCATTCGCCGCGCGTCTGCACCGGAGGGCAGGGGACCGTCCCGTAGGAGCAGAACACGCAGCAATCGCCGGCAAGCGGCTTGAGGCGGGTGCCGCAGCCGCGGCAGTCGTAGAAGAACTGGCAGGCATCGGTCGGCATGGTTTCGGTCGCGGCAAAGCCGCAGGCCGGACAGGTCAGGGTTGAGATGAGTTGCATGGGCCGCGGATCCGTTGGTCAGTTCCTCATGTCATTTCGGCGATCGCTCAGGTCAAGTGGCAAGATTGTGATCGGCGGTCGCCAAAGACGGGCTTATCCAGGCGCAATGAACTCGCGAACCGACGTCGATAACGCGCGAATCGAACCGAATCCGTAACGGCATCAAAAATATTCATGGTTTGGCCGATCGGGGTGTAACCAAACCGGCCGCCTGAGCGAACCAGACCATAGAAGCGCTGCATGACGACCGCGGAAAACGAGCTCAAGCAACTGATGCTTGCCAGCCAGGATGGCGATGCGGCGGCCCACCGGGCGTTGCTGGAGCGCCTGAGCCGGCATTTGCGTGCCTACTACAAGAGCAAGCTTGCGAGGAGCGGCCGCGGCGCGGCGGAGGCGGAGGATCTGGTGCAGGAGGCCGTGCTGGCAATTCACCTGCAGCGGCACACCTACGATCCGGCACAGAAGCTGACGCCCTGGGTGCACGCGGTCGCGCGCTACAAGCTGATCGATTTCCTGCGCCGCACGCGCGCCTCGCGCGCCGACGTGTCGATCGACGCGGCCGACGACATCACCGCGCATGACGATCATATCGGCGCCGAGAGCAGCTTTGACGTCAGGCGATTGCTCAAGCAATTGCCTGATAACATGCAGTGCGCGATCGCGGCCGTGAAGCTCGATGGATTGAGCGTCGCCGAAGCGGCGCAACGGTGCGACATGTCGGAATCCAGTGTGAAGGTCAGCGTTCATCGCGGGCTGAAGGCCTTGGCCGCGTTGATCGCCGGGAGGACGGAGCCATGAAGACGGACGAACTCATCGCGGCGCTGAGCAACAATGTCGAGCCGGTCGATCGCCGGCTGGTCGGCCGGACCGTCGCTATCGCGCTCGGGCTAGGGCTGATTGCCGCGCTTGGCCTCGTGTTTGCCGGGCTCGGCGTTCGCGCCGACCTCGCCACGCCGCGCGCCGTGACCTTTCTCTTTCTGAAGCTCGCATTCGCGGTCGGCATTGTCGGCGCGGCATCGGCCTATCTGACCCGGCTGGCGCGGCCGGGCGGCGAGCGAAAGATCTCGCTTGGACTTGCCGCACTGCCGTTCGGAGCGATCATGCTGCTTGCCGCCATCAGCCTCGGCCAGGCGCCCAGCTCGCATTGGGACAGGATGGTCATGGGAGACCAATGGCTCGAATGCCTGATCTCCGTTCCGATCATCGCGATCGTGCCGTTTGCCGTGGTGATCTGGGCAGTCAGAAAGGCGGCGCCGACCAATCTGGTGCTGGCGGGGGCATTCGGCGGCCTCGTCGCAGGTGGCGTAAGCGCCGTCGGCTATGCGCTCCACTGCACCGATGACTCATTGCCCTTCGTCGCGCTGTGGTACGGCGGCACGATCGTGCTGTGCACACTTGCAGGCGCGGCATTAGGGCCGCGGTTGCTGCGCTGGTGAAAGCAGATCAGATCTTTCACGTCAGCGTGAGCGTGTAACGGGGGAAACGCCGGCTCCGAACTCATGATTGGAAGCGCAAATCAATGCGCTTCAGCAAAATGATGGAGCCGACGATGTCGATCAACAAATGCCTTCTTGCCTTCTCAATCCTCGCGCCGCTTGTGGTGGCATCGGCAACCGCGCAGGCGGGCCTGACGGCCTCCGACCGGAGATACTTGCCCAACGAGACCGCAGAAGCCGCCCCGGTGGGTACCGTTGCCGTGCAGCGCGATCCAATGTCCGCATTCGGCTATGATCAGGGGGCGATGCGCGTGCAGCCGGCGAGTGTTCCGGACGCTGCCCGGACGCCGTGGCGCTATCACGGTGGCCCGAAGTCTCCATATCAATAGCCGCGACATGCGGGACGCCAGGCCGGGATGAACGATTAACCACCCAATCTCCCGCTGGTGCAGTTGTGAACAGGGTGACCTTTTCAGCACCCGTCATTTGTGAGACTGTCGCGACATGAATGTTCGCCAATTGTTCAGATTGCTGCTCGCCGTCCTCGTGACGGCAGGCCTGACAATTGCGCCGCTGGCTGTGCCCGCGGCGGCCGGATCTTCATTGACCGGTATGAGCCAGGTGGCGGACATGTCGGACATGACGGCAGATATGCCGTGCTGCCCCGACAAGCAGAAGAGCAATGATTGCCGGGATTGTCCGCTGGTTGCGATTTGCATGTTGAAGGTCCTGCACGCGGGACCATCGACCCTCGGCCTCGCGGTGAGGCCGTCGACACAGCTGCGATTGCATCTGCGTGACGATCTGGTCGCTGACGGGCTGGTCCGTCCGCCTCCCGACCATCCTCCTCGACATTTGGTCTGACTGGCGCCGCAAGCGCCGGTTGCTGCCGCGCGACCTTCGGTCGCGTGGACGCCGCGTGCCGCGCAAGCGGCAGATCAAATCCTATCGAGGAATGAAACGAATGACGTCGTTCAATACGTCGCGTGCCGTAGTGGCCGCGCTCATCGGCCTGGCGCTGACAGGCACTGCCACTGTCGCGCTCGCCGACATCAAGGATTACGAATTCCAGCTCGTCGACCAGACCGTCCAGGCTGGTCCGGACAAGGTCGTCACCGTCCGGCTGATGAACATGAAGACCGGCAAGGCCGTCCCTGACGCCGTGATCTTCACGACGCGGCTCGACATGGCCCCGGACGGCATGCAGGAGATGGCCACCAAGGTCACGCCGATGCCGGGCGTCGAACCCGGCACCTATCGGTTCAAGGCGAATTTCGGCATGGCCGGGCGCTGGCAGCTGTCGCTCGGTGCGAAGGTGCAGGGCGAGACCGGCACGGTCGAAAGCAAGCTCGTCGTCACGGCCGGGAAATGAACCGGCTCGCTCTGGCAGGCGCTGCCGCTGCGATCGTTGCAGCGGCAGGCGTCGCATATCTCGGTCGCGGCCTGCCGCCGTGGCCAGGCGCAAATCTCGCTCCCTCTGCCGCGCAAGCGGCCGAGGCCGGCGCGCCGATCTATTTCCGCGATCCGGACGGCAAGCCGTCTTACTCGCTGACGCCGAAGAAGACGCCTGACGGCCGCGACTACCAGCCGGTCGCCGCCGGCGCCGATCTCAGCTTTGACGAGCCGGACGCGCCAATGGCGATGCCGGCGGGCAGCAACGCCACGGCCGCCAAGGGCGAGCGCAAGGTCAAATATTATCGCAACCCGATGGGCCTTCCCGACACCTCGCCGGTGCCGAAGAAGGATTCGATGGGGATGGACTACATCGCCGTCTATGACGGCGAAGACAGCGACGACGGCTCGATCACGCTGTCGCCGGGAAAAATCCAGCGCACCGGCGTCAAATCCGAAGCGGCGGAGCTGCGCCGCATCCGCACGCTGGTCCGTGCCCCCGGCACGATCCAGCTCGACGAACGGCGTGTGTCGGTGATTGCAATGCGGGCCGAGAGCTATGTGCAGAAGGTCGCCGACATCACGACCGGCAGCCGGGTGACCAAGGGGCAGCCGTTGATGGAGATCTATAGCCCGGCGGTGTCGTCCGCCGCGGCCGAATATGTCGCGACCATGACCTCGAAGGCGATCGCAAATATCGAGCCTTACGGGCGAGGCTCCAAGCAGCGGCTGACCAATCTCGACGTTCCCGAGACGGTCATCGCCGAGATGGAGAAGAGTCACACGGTTCCGCTCGCGATCCAGTGGTTGTCGCCGCGCGACGGCATCGTGTTGCAGCGCGCCGCGATCGAGGGCATGCGCGCCCAGCCGGGCGACGTGCTGTTCCGGATCGCCGACGTCTCTGTCGTATGGGCACTGGTCGATGTCGCCGAGCGCGATCTCGGCAACATCGTGGTCGGGCAGAAGGTCGCGGTGCGGGCCCGCAGCTATCCCGGCCGCACGTTCATGGGCCAGATCAGCATGATCTATCCGCAGGTCAACAAGGACACGCGCACCGCGCGGGTGCGGATCGAATTACAGAATGCCGATCTCGCGCTGCTGCCGGACATGTATATCGACGCCGAGATCGACATCGGCAGCGCGGCGCCGGTGCTGACGGTGGCTGACAACGCGATCCTCGACACCGGGAGCCGCCAGACCGTGCTGATCGACCGGGGCAACGGCCGGTTCGAGCCGCGCGAGGTCAAGCTCGGGCGGCGCGGCGAGGGCTATGTCGAAATCCGCGACGGGATCGCGGAGGGCGATGCGGTCGTCACGTCGGCCACTTTCTTGATCGATGCCGAAAGCAACCTGAAAGCCGCGATCAAGGGCTTTGCCGAGGCCGGCGCTGCGCAAGCGGCAACGGCCGACAGCCAGATGACGGACGGAGGCCGGCCATGATCGCCCGCATCATCGCCTGGTCGGCGCGCAATCTGCTGCTGGTGCTGTTCGGCACCGGCTTTGCAGCCGCCGCGGGCCTCTACGCGCTGCTGCATCTGCCGCTCGATGCGATTCCCGATCTCTCCGACACCCAGGTCATCGTCTACACCGAGTATCCCGGCCAGGCGCCGCAGGTGATCGAGGACCAGGTCACCTATCCCTTGACCACGGCGATGCTGACGGTGCCGAAGTCGAAGGTCGTGCGCGGCTTCTCGTTCTTCGGCGTCTCCTTCGTCTACGTCATCTTCGAGGACGGCACCGACATCTACTGGGCGCGCTCGCGCGTGCTCGAATTCCTCAACGGTGCGGCGTCGCGATTGCCGGCCGGCGTTTCGCCGACGATCGGTCCCGATGCGACCGGCGTCGGCTGGGTCTACCAGTATGCCGTGATGTCGAAACAGCTCAATCTGGCGGATACCCGCACGATCCAGGACTGGAACCTGAAATTCGCGCTGGCGAGAGCGGAAGGCGTCGCCGAGGTCGCGAGCGTCGGCGGCTTCGTCAAGCAGTACAATGTGATCCTCGATCCGCAGCGGATGCGTGATCGCGGCATCACCATGCAGCGGATGCGCGACGCGATCCGCGCCAGCAATGCCGATGTCGGCGGCCGCACCGTCGAGCTCTCCGAGTTCGAATATGTCATTCGCGGCAAGGGCTATCTGAAGGACATCAACGATCTCGGCAACATCGTGCTGAAGACCGACAACGGCACGCCGGTGCTGCTGCGCGACGTTGCCCGCGTCGAGCTCGGCCCCGACGAGCGGCGCGGCATCGCGGAATTGAACGGCGAGGGCGAGGTGGCGAGCGGCATCGTCCTGCAACGCTTCGGCGTCAATGCGCTCGACGTGATCGAAAACGTCAAGAAACGCTTCAAGGAGATCGCGACCAGCCTGCCGAAATCGGTCGAGATCGTGCCGGTCTACGACCGCTCCAACCTGATCTATGCGGCGATCGACACGCTCAAGCGCACGCTGTTCGAGGAGAGCGTCGTGGTCGCGCTGGTCTGCTTCGTGTTCCTGCTGCATGTCCGCAGCGCGCTGGTCGCGATCCTGATGCTGCCGGTCGGCGTCCTGATGGCGTTCGGCGCGATGAAGCTGCTCGGGATCGGCTCCAACATCATGAGTCTTGGCGGCATCGCGATCGCGATCGGCGCCATGATCGATGCGGCGATCGTGATGATCGAGAATGCGCACAAGCATCTGGAGCGGGCCGAGCCGGGCCGGTCGCGGGTCGCGATCCTGATCGAGGCCGCGGCGGAGGTGGGACCGGCGCTGTTCTTCAGCCTGCTCATCATCACCGTGTCGTTCATGCCGATCTTCACGCTGGAATCGCAGGAGGGGCGGCTGTTCTCGCCGCTCGCCTTCACCAAGACGTTCGCGATGGCGGCAGCCGCGCTGCTGTCGGTGACGCTGGTGCCGGCATTGATGGTGATCTTCGTCCGCGGCAGGATCGTCCCCGAGCACAAGAATCCGATCAACCGGTTCCTGATCTGGATCTACCGTCCCGTCATCAACGGCGTGTTGCGGGCCAAGACGCTGGTGATCCTGCTCGCGCTCGCAGCGATCGCCGTCACGGTCTGGCCGGCCCGGCAACTCGGCACCGAGTTCATGCCCGACCTCAACGAAGGCACGCTGCTCTACATGCCGACCACGCTGCCGGGGATTTCGGTGACCAAGGCGGCCGAGCTGCTGCAGATGCAGGACCGCATCATCCGCAGCTTTCCGGAGGTCGTCTCGGTCTACGGCAAGGCCGGCCGCGCCGCCACCGCGACCGACCCTGCGCCGTCGGAGATGTTCGAGACCGTCGTCAACCTCAAGCCGAAACAGCAATGGCGCAAGGGCCTCACGCTCGACGGCCTGATCGCCGAGATGGACAAGGCGCTGCAATTCCCCGGCGTCTCGAATGCCTGGACCATGCCGATCAAGGCGCGCATCGACATGCTGTCGACCGGGATCCGGACGCCGGTCGGCGTCAAGGTGATCGGCCCCGATCTCGCCGTGATCGACAAGCTCGCGCGCCAGGTCGAGCAGGTCGTGAAGGGCGTGCCCGGCACCTCGTCGGCCTATGCCGAGCGTGGCCTCGGCGGCTACTACCTCGAGATTACGCCGAACCGCGAAGCTTTGTCGCGCTACGGCATCGCGGTGCAGGACGTGCAGGACACGATCGCGACCGCGCTCGGCGGCCAGACCGTCACGACGACAGTGGAGGGGCGCCAGCGCTTCACCGTCAACATGCGCTATCCGCGCGACCTGCGCGACAATCCGGCCGCGATCGCCAGCGACATCCTGGTGCCGATGCCGGCGGGCGGGGCGGTGCCGCTCGGCGAGGTCGCCGATATCACGCCGGCGCGCGGACCGACCACGATCCGGACCGAGAACGGGCAACTCGCGACCTACATCTATGTCGATATCCGCGATCGCGATCTCGGCGGCTATGTCGCGGATGCGCAGCGCGCGGTGCAGGCCGGCGTCCAGTTTCCGCCCGGCACCTACGTGGTCTGGAGCGGGCAATACGAATATCTCGAACGCGCCACCGCGCGGCTCAAGATCGTGGTGCCGGTGACGCTGCTGATCATCTTCCTGCTGCTCTACCTCAACTTCCGCTCGGTGGTGGAGACCATGATCGTGATGCTGTCGCTGCCGTTCGCGCTGGTCGGCGGGCTCTGGCTGATGTGGGCGCTCGGCTTCAACCTGTCGGTTGCGGTCGCGGTCGGCTTCATCGCGCTCGCCGGCGTCGCCGCCGAGACCGGCGTCGTGATGCTGATGTATCTCAACCATGCGCTGGCCGGGATCACCGCGCGTCGCGCCGCCGAGGGACGCTCGATCGACCACGAAGATCTCAACCGCGCGATCATCGAAGGCGCGGTCGAGCGCGTGCGGCCGAAGATGATGACGGTGGTCGCCATCATGGCCGGACTGCTGCCGATCATGTGGAGCACCGGCACCGGCTCCGAGATCATGCAGCGCATCGCGGTGCCGATGATCGGTGGTATGATCTCGTCGACCTTGCTGACGCTGATCGTGATTCCCGCAATCTTCGCCGTCGTGAAGGGCTTCGCGCTGCGCGCGAGGATGCCGGAGGCGGATGTCGTCGCGCCCGTCATGCGACAGCGTGTAGCAGGGGCAGGGAATCCGTTGGCCGGTTCAAACCGGATTGAATGATACCCTGCGGGGGTATATAGGATGGCGGTTCGCAGCCGATTGATTTGCAGTCGGGGTGCGGGCGAGGTGAGTTCGGGGCGATCACGCAGGTGCTGGTGCGGTTGACGAGGTCAGGGCGGGTGCGGGCGGGATGTTCCATCATCCTGGCCTATCTGTTCTGCGTCCTCGCGCCGTCCGTCGCGCTCGCGTTCGGGGCGCCGTTTCCGTGCCTGACCGATGAGGTCCAGCCGGCCGTCGCGGTGCATGTGCATGTGCATGATGCCTCGATGGCGCATGCCGATGGCGCCATGCACGATAATGCCGGCCACGATCATGGCGGCATGCATATGAACCACGCGGCCGATGGCGCCGAACCGCCGGTCAAGCACAGCCACGACGGCAAGAGCGCGCCCGGGCCGTGCTGCGCGATGATGTGCGTGTCGGCGCTGCCGGCCGATCTTCCGCTCGTCGCCGGTCCGTTGCATCCGATCGCGACCCGTCTCACTGAAGCCTTGCAGAGCCTGCACGGCGAGGCGCCCGCGCGACTCTATCGTCCCCCCATCGCCTGATCCTCAGCTGACATCGTGGCTGCGCCGCGCGCTCGCGTGCGCATGCCTGCTATTCATCTGATGATCGGGACAGACCCATGTATTCGCATTTCGGGGCGAGGCTCGCCGCCGTGGCCACACGGCTTGGCAGCAAGCTTGGCCGGCGCGCGCCATCCACATTCGTGTCGCGCATCGCCGCCGCCATCCTGGCGGCTGCGCCGCTCGCCGGTTGCATGGCCGACGGCCGGCCGCTTGCCGCCGCAGGCGATCCGGCCAACCCGTCGGCGCACACGGCCGGCGTCGGCTACCGCTCGACGATCGCGCCCTACAGCAGCCTGCGTCCGGCGACGCCGCTGCCCTGGCGCGAGCGCAACGATGGCGTGACGCCGCAAACCAATTCCGATCACAAATCGGATCGGTAGGAGGGCGCCATGCGACATCTGGCCATTGCGCCGATCCTGCTGCTGACATCCGCGCTCGCGGGATGCGCCTCGTTCTCGCCCGACAGCGGCATGGGCGTCGTCTCCGACGTGACCGAAAAGGCGATCGGCAAGGATGTCGCCTTCGTTCGCTCCGCGGATGAAGCCGCGACCGTCGAGGCCGCGGTGAAGCGGTTGCTCGCCCGCAACCTGACCGCGGATGCGGCCGTCCAGCTCGCGCTGCTGAACAACAAGGGCTTGCAAGCCGCCTATAACGAGCTGGCGCTGGCGGAGACCGATCTCGTCGCCGACAGCCTGCCGCCGAATCCGACCTTCTCGGTCTCGCGCATCACCGGCAACGGCGCCAGCGAGGTCGAGCGGCAGGTGGTCGGCGACATCCTGGCGCTGGCGACCTTGCCGGCCCGCTCCGAGATTGCGCGCGAGCGCTTTCGTCAGGCACAGCTGAAGGCCGCGCTCGCCACCTTGCGGCTCGCCGCCGAGGTGCGGCGCAGCCATGTCGCGGCGGTGGCCGCGAACGAGACGGTCGCGCTGCTGACTGATGCGAAGGCGACCGCTGAGTCCACCGCGCAACTCGCCAAGAAACTCGGCGAGACCGGCGGCATGAACAAGCTCGACCAGGCCCGCGAGCAGGTGTTCTACGCCGAGATCACCGCCGACCTCGCCAGCGCGCGGCAGAACGCGACGAGCTCGCGCGAGCGGCTGGCGCGTCTGTTGGGATTGTGGGACGGCGATCTCGGCTTCCGACTCCCCAGCAAGTTGCCATTGCTGCCGAAGCGGCCGCTGGAACAGCCGTCGATCGAGGTCGCGGCGGTCGGTCATCGCGTCGATCTGCAGATCGCACGGATGGAGATTGTCGCGCTCGCAAAGGCGCTCGATCTCACCGAGGCCACGCGCTTCGTCACGCTGCTCGACGTCGCCGGCATCGACAGGCGGACGCGCGATCCCGAGGGCCCGCCCTTCACGGAGCGCGGATTCGATGTCCAGTTCCAGATCCCGATCTTCGACGGCGGCGAGGTGCGCCTCCGACAGGCGGCCGAGACCTACCGGCAGGCGATGAACCGCCTGACCGAGAAGGCGATCAACGTCCGCTCCGAGGCGCGCGACGCCTACCGCGTCTACCGCTCGACCTACGACATCGCGAGCCACTACCAGCGCGAGGTGCTGCCGCTGCGGCAGATCATCACGGAGGAGATGCAGCTGCGCTTCTCCAGCATGCAGGTCGACGTGTTCGCGCTGCTGACCGAAGCGCGGCAGCGGCTAGGCTCGCTGCGCGCGGCGATCGACGCCAGGCGCGACTTCTGGCTGGCGCAATCCGACTTGCAGACCGCGATCAACGGCGGCGGCGCGGCGGCCGCGCCATCGACACCATCCGCCATCGCCTCGACCGCACCCGCGGCCGGCGATCATTGAGAGGAGACGTAGATGTTTTCACGTCGAGGATTTTTAGGGAGCGCCGCGCTGGTCACGGCAGGCGCGGTCAGCGGCCGCGTCCAGGCCGCAGCCATTCCGGAGGCGCCGACCATGGACAAGGCGGTGATGCAGCCGCCGCTGCATCCGTCGAGCGGGCCCGACTACCGGCCCGTGGTGACGCTCAACGGCTGGTCGCTGCCATGGCGGATGAACGGCGACTGGAAGGAATTTCATCTCGTCGCCGAGCCCGTGGTGCGCGAATTCGCCGACGGCATGAAGGCCAATCTGTGGGGCTATAACGGCCAGGCGCCGGGACCGACCATCGAGGCGGTCGAGGGCGACAAGGTCCGCATCTTCGTCACCAACAAATTGCCTGAACATACCACGGTGCACTGGCACGGCATGATCGTGCCATCAGGCATGGACGGCGTCGGCGGCCTCAACCAGCCACACATCAAGCCGGGCAAGACCTTCGTCTACGAGTTCGAACTGAAGAACAGCGGGACCTTCATGTACCACCCGCATTCCGACGAGATGGTGCAGATGGCGATGGGCATGATGGGCATGTTCATCGTGCATCCGCGCGATCCGGCGTTCCGCCCGGTCGACCGCGACTTCGTCTTCATCATGAGCAGCTATCTCATCGACCCCGGCACCTATCTGCCGAAGGTCAACGAGATGACCGACTTCAACATGTGGACCTGGAACAGCCGCGTCTATCCCGGCATCGATCCGATGCCGATCCGGCTCGGCGACCGGATTCGCGTGCGGATCGGCAATCTGACCATGACCAACCATCCGATCCATGTGCACGGGCACAATTTCGCAGTGACTTGCACCGATGGCGGCTGGGTGCCGCAGAGCGCGCAATATCCGGAGACCACGACCGACGTGCCGGTCGGCGCCGTCAGGGTGTTCGACATGCTCGCCGACAATCCGGGCGACTGGGCATTCCACTGCCACAAGTCGCACCACACCATGAACGCGATGGGCCACGACGTCAGAAATTTCATCGGCGTGTCGCGCCAGGATCTGGCGAAGGCGGTCGGCAAGCTCGCGCCCGACGCGATGGTGATGGGATCGACCGGGATGGCGATGGGCAACATGGAGATGCCCGCGCCCGACAACACGCTGCCGATGATGACCGGAACCGGACAATTCGGCCCGATCGAGATGGGCGGCATGTTCACGGTGATGAAGATCCGCGAGGGCCTCGGCCGCGATGATTACACCGATCCGGGTCCCTACAACTATCCACCGGGCACCGTCGCCTATGAGGTCGATGCGCCCGCCGCCGAGCCCGCGCGGCAGCCGCCGGCGGCCCCGGAGCGAAAAGCCAAGCCATCGATGAAGGGAATGAAGATGTAGCGGATCAACGCGCCGTTCCACGACACGCAACCATCAAAAACAAAATGGAGAATCCAATGAAGCACGTTACCACGATCGGCATCGCCCTCATTGCGCTGTCGATCACCGCGGCGCCGTCGCGCGGCCACGAAAAACACGCTCACCAATCCTATTCGGCCGGCGAGCCCGGCGATCCGAGCAAGCCGTCGCGCACGGTCGAGGTCGAGATGAAGGAGATGGAGTTCACGCCGTTCCGCATCGAGGTCAAGCGCGGCGAACAGATCCGTTTCGTGATCAAGAATGCCGGCACCGAGGATCACGAATTCCTGCTCGCGACCACCGAAGAGAATCTGAAGCATGCCGAAGTGATGAAGAAGCATCCGCATATGGAGCATGACGATCCGAACGGCGTCCGCCTCGCGCCCAAGAAGACCGCGGAGATCGTCTGGAAGTTCACCAAGGCTGGAACCTTCGAATATTCCTGCCTGATCCCCGATCACCGCGACTACGGGATGACCGGCCGCGTCATCGTGAAATGAAACCAGCAACAAGAGAAAGGACGACAACGATGAACAGGATGACCTGGATTGCAGCCGCAGCTGCGCTGGCGCTGACATTTGGCGGCGCTTTCGCGCAGGCCGCAGCCATCAACGGCGAGGTCAAGAAGATCGACGAGGGGGCGGGCAAGATCACGCTCAAGCATGGCCCGGCCAAGAGCCTCGGTATGGATGAGCCGATGACGATGGTCTACCGGGTCAAGGATCCCGCGCTGCTCAAGCAGGTCAAGGTCGGCGACAAGGTCAAGTTCGAAGCCCAGGAGGGTGACGGCGGCTACACCGTCACCACGATCCAGAAGGCGAAGTGAGCCGACACCCGTCTCGCCGCTCCGCGCACGTTGGGCTGTCGGCTGAAATGCAGCCGGCAGCCCCGGCAAGCGCGGGTAGGGGAATTCGCCTTGCATTTACCTTAAATGATGGTGCCGGGGGAACGTCCGCGGCAGCGGCGCGTTGCTGTGCATCATTCGTGCGCAGAAGGCCCCTTCCATGACAGTCAACGCGGCAATACTGATGGCGGCATTGGTGCTATCGGGAACCGTGTTGGCGCAGAGCTCCGGTCCGACGGCCGGCTCAGCGGGGGCTGGGCTGGCGGCCAACGTCACCACCACCGGCCAGGCGATCAACAGCAGCAAGCAGACCGGCGACGGCGGCCCGCCAATCGAGAAGGCCGCGCGCCCGGCGAAGCCTGCTGACGGCAGCACGGTGGGCGCGAGCCGTCCGCAAAAGCGGGACCGGCGCCTCGAGCATTACCCCTAGGCTGCGTTCCATCTATCCTGCGGCTACGGGGCAGCAAAAAGCCGGCGGGTCCTGAATGACCGCGCCGGCTTGATCTGTCGATTGTTCGCTTGCTCAGTAAACCAGGCCGGTGCCCGGGGGCTTCTCCAATGCTGCGGCGAGCGAGCGATATTCGTCGCTGTTGGTGCCGGCGAGTTGGGCGATGCGGTTGAGGTGGTATTGCGCCTGGTCGCGGTTGCCCTGTTCGACCTGCCAGAGGCCGTAATACTGCCAGGTGCGCACATGGGCCGGGTCGGCCTTCAGCGCGCGCTCGTACCAGACCTGCGAGACCTTGTAGTCGCCGAGCTTGCGATAGGAATAGCCGATCAGGTTGGCGACGTCGGCACGGTCATCCTGGCCGAGCGCCTTCAGCTGCTCGATCGCAGCGGTATAGTCGTGCTTGTCGTAGATCGTGGCATAGGCGGCGTGATAGCCGGCCA
The DNA here is from genome assembly GCF_042258615.1 of Bradyrhizobium sp. Pha-3. GTDB lineage: Bacteria > Pseudomonadota > Alphaproteobacteria > Rhizobiales > Xanthobacteraceae > Bradyrhizobium. Next base: position 4,106,872 of record NZ_CP170152.1, read on the forward strand.
GGAACTTCTGATCGTCGATCGCCGAGCTCTTGTCCTTCTTCGCCTTCTTGCCCTTGCTGCCGCTGTCGGAAGCCGGCGGGGAGGGATTGTCGCCGCCTGCGGCGTAGGCCGAGATGACCGGCCCGGCGGCGAGTGTCATCGAGAGCACTGCGAGGCCCAAAAACCTTGTCGTCCTGCTCATTCCTGGTCGCTCCTGATCGTTCCTGATCGCGCTCGGTAATCGTACACCCAAGCCTGCTGACTTGAACACCCGGGGGTGCAGAACATTCCCGCCCGGTCCCACGATTGCGTGATCCCCGCACTCAGGCGGATGAGGATGAGGGCGGCCAACATGACCAAGATGTCATTCACATGAATGAATTCCGTCAGCGCCCTTCAGAACGGGTTCAGTGCGCGGCCCATAAGGTCACGTGCATTGATCGGTGAGGCCGACCATCCGGCCGGAGACCTCTCGATCCCGCAGAGGAGACCACCATGCTGAAGACGATTTCCGCCGCGCTGCTCGCCATGTCCGTGATCGCAGCGCCCGCGCTCGCCGCTGAGGCCGGCAAGACTGCCGCGCCCGCGCCGGTGACCACGACCGCCCCGGCGACCAAGGCCGCTCCCGTTATCAAGAGCGAGCAGCTGCCCTCGAAGGTGCGCAACGCCAACGCCAAGATGCACCACAAGCACTACGGCCATCACCGCCACCACAAGCATATGGGCATGCTGAAGGTGAAGGCGCCGAAGCATGCGACCAAGCACGTCCATGCGAAGGTCGCCACCAAGCACGTCGCGCCGGCCAAGCGCGGCTGAACCTGACGCCAGAGGGCGTCGTTCGATCCACCATTGCTCCGTTGCGCCCTCAGCGACAAAGGCAAAGCCTTTGCGCGGGGATGCAGATCCGGCCCGTCCGTCCATTGCTTCCCCAATGGCGGCGGGCCGGAGTGCGTCCGGGCTTCGGTCGAGACCCGGACGGCGCCGTCACGGGCAGGAACAACCGAGTTGCGAATTCCCCGCCCGGCGGTTTATGAGACGCAAACGGGGACCCATGAAACAGCTGACTTTGCGGACTTCATCAGGACTGGCGGCGATGCTGCTGCTCTCGATGCCGCTTGCCGGCTGCCTCACCAGCGATGACGGCGGCAGCTCGACCACCTTCACCGACGATCGCGGCGTCGCCAACCAGCCGTTTCCGGACCGGTACCGCGACCAGATCCTCGCCTTCATGCGGACCTATCTGAACAATCCGGTCGGGGTGCGCGAGGCTGTTATCGCCGATCCGGCGCAGCGCACGATCGGCGGCCGGCTGCGTTACGTGGTCTGCCTGCGCTACAGCGCAAAGGATACCGACGGCAATTACCGCCCGGCCCGGGAGCGCGGCGTCCTGTTCGTCGACGGCCGGCTCGACCGCATCCTCGACAATGCCGCCGAACCCTGCGCCGGCGCGTCCTATGCGGCGTTTCCGGAGCTCGAGAAGATGTCGCGCTAGGCATGATCCGGAAAAGTGCGAACCGGTTTTCCCTCGCGACAAACGCGTAGCGTTTGCGCGGAGATCATGCCCAAACAAGGAGCCAAAGCGCGATCTCATCGCGCTTTGGGGCACGGCGGCTTGTCGCAAGCCTGACCGGATCCTTAGCGAACTCTGATCACTTTTCGGGGAGCGCTGAACTTCACCTTAGCCGTTTGCGACCTACATACTGCCGAAATACGGCTGCTTAACCGGTGAAAAAACCTTCTGTGCCAAGGAACAAACGGGCGTTGTTGCGACCCTGTCACAGCTCGGAAACATCACAGGTCAGGCACTGCCCCAAAGCAACCTAATTGGCGTCACGTTGTTTGGCTTAACAGCGCAGCGTTCGTAACGGGGATCAGAAATGAAGAAGTTTTTGCTCGGCACAGTCGCGCTGGCCGCCCTTGCGGGCCCGGCATCTGCGGCTGACATGCCGGCCCGCACCTATACCAAGGCACCGCCGCCTTATACCGCCCCGGCGCTCGTCTACAACTGGACCGGATTCTATATCGGTGGCCATGTCGGCGGCGCGTTCACCGACGGCACCAATCTGATGGGCAGCGACGCGCGCTTCATGGGTGGCGTGCAGGGCGGCTTCGACTATCAGTTCGCGCCCAACTGGGTGATGGGTGTCGAGGCGCAGTACTCCTGGCTGCCGAGCTCCTCGAATAACGGTCTGGTGTTCCCCGCCGGAACGGTCGTGACCGGCAATACCGACCAGCTCGGTTCGGTGACCGGCCGCCTCGGCTACACCTGGGGTCCGGCGCTGCTCTACGCCAAGGGCGGTTACGCCTGGCGCGACAACAACAACATCACGGCGTCGGTCGGCGGCGTGCCGGCGGCCTTCACCACCGATGGCGGTCACAAGGACGGCTACACGGTCGGCGCGGGCCTCGAATACATGTTCGCTCCGAACTGGTCGGCGAAGGCCGAGTACCAGTACTACAATTTCGGCAAGACCACTTTCACCAGCGGTCCGGCCGACATTGTCGGCGCGAGCTTCCGGAACGACGAACATACCGTCAAGCTCGGGGTCAACTACCGCTTCGGCTGGGGCGGTCCGGTGGGCTCCCGCTACTGATCGCGTCTTGGTATCACCGAGATCGAAAGGCCGGCCTTCGGGTCGGCCTTTTTTGTTGGCCCGCCGCTTCCGCGGGCCCCACATTCACCCGATGTTCAGGCCTGATCGTGCAATGCAAAAAATAATTCCTGCATTGCACGGAACTTTCATCGTGATGCGCTATTGTGGGATCGCCGGGCTGGTGGACAAACAAACATGCGTAGCTTTGCGTTAGGGCTGATCATCTCTGCGGTCTCTGTGCCGTGCTTCGCCCAGACCGTCCTCAAATCCGAACCCTTGGCGCTTGCGCCTTACGAGGTGGTGTTCGTGCAGGACGCCTCCTGCACGGCCGGCAAGGTGCTCAAGGTGACCGGGTCGATCCGCGGTCTGCATCGGCGGAAAATCTGCGTGTCGCTCGCCGCCGAACAGGCGTCGCTGGCGACGGCGACGCCGTAAGGGCAGCACGACGGCCGCATCGGCATCCGGTCCGCCCAAGCGCACCGGACGACCCGCTGTCGCTCAGTTCAACCGCGGCTCCAGACGCGCTTCGCGATCGGCATCGGCCTTGTTCTTGACCGGATCCTCGTTCGGTTCGAGCTGGCACGGCCGGATCTCGTAGTCATTGTCCAGCACCGGGCGGGGCGAGGACTTCTCCTCGTCGGAGACGGCATCCACCACCAGGCCCGATTTCCGGGCGAGCTTCCAGACGTCGGCCTCGGTCGGGTAAGCCTTGCTCAGCTTGGCGTCTTGATAGAACAGCGCGTACGGCATTTCGTCATTTCCCCAAACAACCGACAACGCCAAGGGCCTTCCCGGGTTTCAGGCCAGATCGCCGTTCCGATCACGGAACCGTGAGCTAGGTTTGGGCAAGCATCTGAAAACATGAGTTATTCCGGACCTTTCGCCGGAGGGGCCTGAGTCCTTAATGAGCGGTAAACCCCAGAAAAAAGAATCCCCGGGACTCCTCCGCTAGAATCGCCGGATGCTCCGAGCCATGAGAGCGATCCACCAGCCCCCCTACGAACGCGTGCAGCTCGCGCTTGCGGTTGTGCTGCTCGCAGCCTGTGCCGCCAACGTGGCGCTGGTCTGGTCGTGGCTTTAGGGAAAATCTGGCTTTAGCCAAAATCTGTATGTGGCGACCCACGCGAAAACGCCGTGGCCGCGCGACGCCTCTACCGATTGACGGCCACGCCGTTCCTTCCATCATTGCCGGCAGAACAAGGGCCCGCCGCTGCCTGGCGGACGGGGCAGCGAAGCGGGGTGGAGCTGACATGATCGAGATGCTGAAGGAACGGGTCAATTGCGACGCCGGCCTGGTGCGGCGCGGCCGCTATCTCACCACGACTTTCCTGCTCGAGATCGGCAAGGCCGCCTGGCTGATCGCGATCCATGAGGGCCGGATCGTCGCGGTGACGAAGGGGCCGTTCGTGATGCCGTCGTCGTCGTTTGCGCTGCGCACCTCGGACGAGGAATGGGACAGGTTCTGCGAAAAGCGGCCGCCGCCGGGCTCGAACGACCTGATGGCGCTGATCAAGCGCCGTGTGCTGAGGGCCGAGGGCGAGCTGCAGATCTTCATGGCGAACCTGCGTTACTTCAAGGAGGCGCTCGGCAAGCTGCGCCGCGAGGGAGTGACCGCATGAGCGCCAAATTCGAACCGATCATCGGCCGCTACATGCAGCTCGAGCTGTCCGGCCGAGCGCACCGCGTCTATGTCGAGGAGGCGGGCGAGGGCACGCCGCTGCTCTGCCTGCACACCGCGGGCGCCGACGGGCGGCAATATCGCGGCCTGATGAACGATGTCAGCGTCACGCGCAACCATCGCGTCATCGCCTTCGACATGCCCTGGCACGGCAAGTCGTCGCCGCCCCAAGGCTGGCACGACGAGGAATACCAGCTCACCTCGGCGCAATACACGGCGATGATCCTGGCCGTGATGGAGGCGCTCGACCTCGACAGGCCGATCGTGATCGGCTGCTCGATCGGCGGCCGGATCGCACTGCATCTCGCGCTCGAGCATCCCGAACGCTTCCGCGCCATCATCGGCCTGCAGGCCGGCGCACATGTCGATCCCTATTACGACCTGAATTTCCTGCACCGGCCGGATGTGCATGGCGGCGAGGTCGCGGCCGCCATCGTCTCGGGCCTGGTCGGGCCCGACGCGCCCGACAAAGAGCGGTGGGAGACGCTGTGGCACTACATGCAGGGCGGGCCCGGCGTGTTCAAGGGCGACCTCTATTTCTACAAGATCGACGGCGACATCCGCGCCCGCGTCGCCGAGATCGACACCAGACGCTGCCCGCTGTTCCTGCTGTCGGGTGAGTACGACTATTCCTGCACGCCGGAGGAGACGCTGGCGGTGGCAAACAGCATTGCCGGCAGTGAGGCCACCATCATGAAAGGCCTCGGGCATTTCCCGATGAGCGAGAACCCGGGCGAGTTCTTGAAGCATCTGCTGCCGGTACTGGAGAAGATCGGCGGCCGCTGATTTTAGTGCCGGGACGTGCTGCATCCGTCATGGCCGGGCTTGTCCCGGCCATCCACGTCTTTTCCTTGCATGGAGACCAAGACGTGGATGCCCGGGACAAGCCCGGGCATGACGAGGCGGCGGGATAAGACAGTACTTGCCGGAGCGCGGCGGCTTACAGTAGTCGCGGATCGCGATACGGTGTGACAGACTGCGAAATCGCACGAAAAGATTGCGCGGGAGGTCCCCATGCTTCCGAAGGCTGAAGCGGCATATTTCGCGATTGCCGACATTTCCGGCTACACCAACTTCCTCGCGGCGGTCGAGCTCGACCATGCGCAGGACATCATCGCCGATTTCATGGACGTGGTGGTGAAAGGGCTGCGCCCGCCATTTCGCCTCGCCAAGTTCGAGGGCGACGCCGCCTTCGTCTACTCGACCGGGTCAATCGACGGCTCGCTGCTGCAGGACGCGATCGAGGGCGCCTATTTCAAGTTCCGCCGGCGGCTGCGCGACGTCCGCCAGGCCTCGACCTGCGAGTGCAAGGCCTGCGTCGCGATGGGCGATCTCGATTTCAAATTCGTCATCCATCACGGCGAGATGGTGAAGCAGAAGATGGGCGGCAGGGAAGAGCTCGCCGGGCGCGACGTCATTCTGGTCCACCGACTGCTCAAGAACACGGTGGGCGAGAAGCTCGGAGGGCGGGCCTACGCGCTCTACAGCGATGCGGCGATCCGTGCCATGGGCGTCGATCCGGTGGCGCAAGGTCTCATCCCGCATCAGGAAACCATCGACATCATCGGCGATGTGACGCTGTGGGCGCGCGATCTCGAAGCGGCGTGGCAGCAGGAGGACGCGCAAACGCGGATGGAGGTGACGCGCGAAGACGCCTACGCGATACTGGAGTTCGACATCGCCGCGCCGCGGCAGACGGTGTGGGAGTTCATCACCGTGCCCGGGCAATGGCGGAAATGGTGGGACGCCGACGACATCGTCGAGGAGTCGGGCAAGGGACGACGCGGTGTCGGCACCAAAAATCATTGCGCGCACGGCAACCATACCAATGTCGAGGAGACGCTCGACTGGCGTCCTGTCGATTACTTCACGGTCGGGATCACGCTGCCGGTGCCCGGAGCGCCGCGCATCGTCATGACCCGGGCTGTTCTCGACGGCCCGGACGGAACGTCCCGTTTCGAGCTGCGGATCGCCAAGCCGAAGCCGAAGGACAGGGCGTTCCTTGATGGCGCCGCGGCCAAATTCGCCGAACGTATGACCCAGGCGGTGGCCGGCCTGCGATCGATGCTGGAAGGCAAGCAGCCCGGCGTTGACGCGATGGAAGAGCCGACGCTGGCGCACTCGAGCGGACGCTTCCTGACCGAGCCGGTGAAATCGGGCGCGCGGGGCTGAAGCTCAGCGAACGGCCAGAGATTAGAGGATGCGGGTTACTTGCCGGAGCGCGGCAGTTCGCTGTTGTCGCGGATCGCGGCGCGCACCTTGGCCATTGTGGTGGTGCAATATTCCTCGCGCTCCCTGAGGAAACGCTGCTGCTGCGCGCGGAAATTGGCGACCCGCTCCCGCACCTCGGATCCGAAGTCGCCGCTGATGTCGAGCTTGGCAAATTGCGGCAGCTGCGCCGGCGGCGGCGGGACTTCGACGACGGTCACCGTCAACGGCGGCGGCTCGGGGGGCAGGCCCTCGAGCACGGTCGGCACCGGAAGCGGCGGCGGCATGACGACCCTTGGAGCCTCGGCAGCAGGCTTGATCTCCAGGGCTGGCTTTGCCTCCAAGGTGGGCTTTGCCTCCAAGGCTGGCTTTGCCTCCAAGGCTGGCTTTGCCTCCAAGGCTGGCTTTGCCTCCAAGGCTGGCTTTGCCTCCAAGGCTGGCTTTGCCTCCAAGGCTGGCTTTGCCTCCAAGGCTGGCTTTGCCTCCAAGGCTGGCTCGACCATGGTCGCCGCGGTGGCCGGCAGCGGAGCAGGTGCTGGCGCTTCGGCGGTCTGCGGGGCAGGCGTCGGCAGCTCAGCGTCGGGCAGCTTGCCCTTCACCGACTGTACGAAAGCCATTGTCTGCGCGATCAGGAGATCGCGTTCCTTCATCCACTTCATGGCGCACCTTGTGCGCGCGGATTGCAGCAGAGCAACCCCGCGGAATCAAGCACTCGCCATCATGATGGTTGACGAAGACGGCTGTTTTGCAGGTACGGTGACAAAATTGTGACGTGACCTGTACGCGAGCATGGTCAGCGCTGGCGAGGATTGGTGTTCGGGACGAACGGGATACCGACGATCCGGACCGGCGTCCGGGTCTGTGCCTGGCTTGGGGCGGGCGCCTGATTCGCGGCCGGCCGGGGCGCGGCGTTGGCCGGCGCGGGCGCCGGATCGAGCAGGGCGACGATGCCGGCAGCGGCCACGCTCAGCAGCGTGAAGCTGCCCAGAAGCATCAAATTTCGGTTGGTCTCGCGTACCCTCATGCAGGGAAAATCGCCTGAGGGGCATCATGTTCCAAACAAATCCTCAGGCGTTTTCGCGCGGTTTGGCCTCAGGCTTCAGAAGGTGCGTCAGGAGTGGACCCGAGAGCTCGGGTCACATGTCCTGCAAGGCGCCTCCTGACCGCGATCGGTCGGGTGCACCGGCGGGAGCGGGTGGGTCAGCCTAGTGCGCCATCGCCTCGACAGAGGCTGGTTCGATGCTGCGGGCCTCGATCAGGTCGGCGTAGCGGCCATACTCCTCGGCCATTTCGAGCAGCTTTTCACGCACCGCGGCGTCGGTGACCTGGCGGGCCAGCCGTCGCGCCTGATCGGACTGGAAGCGATAATGCGCTGTGTCGGACATCGGAGGCTCCTCACACATGTGTAAGGGCCGTCCGGCAAAGGTTCATCAAGACGTCATTGAAGGGAAGACGTCATCGAAGGGCAGGCGCTATTGAAGGGTGTTGGACCGATCGGTCACCGTCGCCGCGATCGGGGGGCCGGCCTTGTCCTCGCGGACCTCGACCTCGAACCAACCCATCTCCTTCAGCTCGCGCGCCTTCTTCTCGGCCGCGTCTTCGCTGTCGCGCTTCAACACGATTTGGCTGGTGCCATCCCGGGCAAGGATCAAATAGGTCATTGGCTGAGTCCCATCCCGCATTCTGCATACCCCAATTCTGTTCGCAAGGACAGTAACAAGGCAAGGGATGGGTGATCCTACGGGGATGATCCCACGATTCCTGCCAAGGAGCGCGGATTGCGCCACTTCCGAAAACTCTGTGATTTCGCGGTGCCCCTGAACACGGTTGCGTCTTCGGTCAGTCCATCATTGCCGCGCCTGTTCCAGCACGTGCTGCCAGTGCGCACCGCCGCCTCATGGAGACCGGAAGACTACGGCTTCCGCTGCGCCTTGTGGGTAAGCCAAGCGAGGGACTTTGATTGAATCGCGAGTCCGTGCTCGGCTTGGTCCAAGGACAACACTCGGCGCAAGCCGCGTAGATCTGGATGGAGGACTCGATGCCAAGGCACTTCGGTTTGAAGGCAACGTCTGCGGCAGGACGGTCGGCATTCACGGGATCATCAAGAGATTTGCAGCAGCGGACCGCGTCGGCGTCTGCGTCGAAGAACCGTGCTTCGGTCAGTTCGCCGGCGTCAAAGCCCGCTTCGCCATGCGCGGAGCTGCCGTATTCTCCGACGAGCTGGCGGGGCTGCTGCGGTCGACGGTCGATCTCGGCCGACTGAAGCTGCGCGCGACGAGGCGTGGCCGGCCAGTCTTCAGAGCTCGGACGGCGCGTGGTTCTTGTCGCGCTTCAGGTCCAGGCGATCGACGCGTTCGTCGATCAGCCGATTCAGTCTCTCGTCCCGCAGCGTATCCTTCCTGTACAGCCCGCCATGCAGGCGATAGGCAACCAGGAGCAGGACAACGGCAACGCCGACGAGATAGTAGGACCAGTTCATCATCAGAACCGCGCCTGGCAGTGTTCATTGTGAAGCAGCGAGCCTCGGCAACCCTGCCAAGCAGCGCGACCGGCGGCTCGTCAGCACGACCGCAGGGTCAGCTCAATTGGCGCCCGCGAGGACGAACAAATTGTTGTAGACGGGCAGTGCAATGAGGGCGACCACATAAGCCATTTGGCGTTCGCTGTTGCCGTGCCAAAGCAACCACATCACGAGGTAGGTTAGGCCCAGTTTGGCAACAAGCCACCATTCACCCAACCACTCCTGGGTGAGCCACATGAACGGGTTCAGTTCGCCCATTCCCCGCTGCAAGATCTCGTTGGTGGTGATGAGATCCGAGTAGCCCATCAGCAGGGCAGAGACCAACAGCATTGCCTTTAGCAACGACGTCCTTGTCCGCAACTGCTTTTCCGTCATCCGGTGCCTGCCCGAAATCCGCTTGTGGCTCCCTGTCGCGCAATTTTGCGGAATGTTTTCAGCGAGTGCAAGTCTCCACGACCCGGTTGCCCAACGCTCCGCCCTCCAAAGCGACCACGTGGGGTACCCCGTACCGAGGCACGGTCAACTGACCCGTCTCATTGATTTCGTAAAAAACTGGTGCCGGCTGAGGGGATTGAACCCCCGACCTTCAGTTTACAAAACTGCTGCTCTACCGCTGAGCTAAGCCGGCGACATGGGAATGATTTGCGCGCTCGCATAGCAGACTTGGCGGGGCAGGGCCAGAACCTGAAGGCCTAAACCCGCAAGGTCCGGATCGACCGCTTCCCCACCGGCCAGGCGGCAAAAAGGCAGCCCGAAGGCCGCCTTTTGCGCTTCAGCGTTTCGCCTGAGCTATTGGCAGGGATGCTGGAGGCCGTCGCTGCCGCGGAACCAGGTGCCGGGGGTGCAGACAAAGCCGTTCTGCCGGGCATATTCCTCGCCGCCGATCGGGGTGCGGGCATATTCGCTGCCGCCGAAGGGGGCGGTCGCGATCGCAGCCGCCGTGCCGACCGCGCCGCCGACCACGCCGGCAGGGCCCGGGTCATACCGATTGTAGCTGCCCTGCCAGTCGCGATCGCGCCGATAGGCGTGGTGGCGATAGGCAGTGCGCGTGGTGCCGGGCGCCATCGTCTGGCATGGGGCGCCCGGACCGGCATTCGAGCAGCGGGCGGCGGTGCCGATGGCCTGTTGCGCCATCGCGGGGCTAGCCAGCACCGAAGCGAGCAGAGCTGCTGCGCTAAGGATCTTGAGCTGTGTCATGCAGGATCTCCTCTCGTCGTCGTGGAGAGCTAATCTCGCCATGCCGCGACCGTTCCGGCGCGGCCTCGCCCTGTGTTCAAACCAGTGTGAAGTTCCGTAACTCTGGCGCATGATGCGTTCCGGACGATGCTGTCTTTGACGAGAATTGGTCGCGGCGTTCGAGAACGAGATGCGCGCCGGTAAGGTTGCCGACTGGCAGGTGATCAGCTACGGCAACACGCTGCACGGTTTTGCCAACCCGGCCGCCGACGGCTCGATCATGAAGTCGGCGCTCTACGACGCGCGGGCCGACCGCCGCTCCTGGGCGGCGATGCAAGGCCTGTTCGACGAGGTGCTGGTTTGACGAGCTGCCGGCCTGACAAGATCGGCGATGTCGTGTTTGATCTGCCGTCACGCGCCGGCGCGGAGGATGGATGTTCGCAATCTTGAGTCTTGGCTTTCTGCTCGGCATGCAGCATGCGCTGGAGCCGGATCACATCGCGGCGGTATCGAGCATCGCGGCGCGCCGTACCCATGTCGGTGACATCGTCAAGCACGGCCTGACCTGGGGCCTCGGTCACACGCTCACGCTGTTCGTCTTCGCCGGCGCTGCGATCCTGCTCGGGCACGCGATCCCCGAGACGGTGGCGCAGCCGATCGAGACCGCGGTCGGGGTGATGCTGGTCGGCCTCGGCGCGCATGTGTGGTGGCGGCTGTGGCGCGATCGCGTACACTTCCACACCCATTCGCATGGCGACGGCATGACGCATTTCCACGCCCACAGCCACGCGGGCGACATCCTGCCGCATGCCCGCGCGGCGCACGGCCACGAGCACGGCTTCCGCTGGCGCACGCTGCTGGTCGGCCTGATGCACGGCATGGCGGGCTCTGCAGCGCTGTTGGTGCTGACGGTCTCGCAGGCCCCAAACCCGGTGATCGGGCTCGGCTATGTCGCGCTGTTCGGCGTCGGCTCGATGATCGGGATGGGCGTGCTGTCCAGTGTGATCGCGTTGCCGCTCGCGGCCTCCGCGCGCTGGCTGACCTGGGCCAATCGCGGGCTGCAAATGGCGGTCGGCGCGGTCACGATTGCGATCGGCATCCACTCGATCATCGAGAACGCGTTCACCTGACGCATAGGCACCCAGAGCGGCCGTTAACGATTCCTGATCCCGCACGGCCGCATTGACCGGATGCCGATGCTTACGCGTTAGGCTTACCGCCAGTTTGGCCCGCGCCCTTAACCCTTCCGCCAAGCCGTTGGATTAGGCTGCGGGTGGAACAATTCGGGACGCTGGGTGAACATGCGCGGAAGTCTTGCGCTGGCGATATTGGCTGCGATGACCTCGACGGCGCTGGCCGGCGGCGGCTTCGACATCGTCGTGCCCTCGCGACCCGGCGTACCCATCATCATCAATGGCGTCGATGCCTCCTACGCCGTGGTCGAGAGTGCGATGGGCTTGGCCCGCAACGACTCGATGGTGCCGACCGTCTATGGCGGCCGCCCGATCGATCCCGAGCCGAATGTCGGCCATTATTATCCGAGCCTCGGCCGCATGCCGGGTTACGGCCGCCTCGAGATCGAGCCGCCGGTCAACCGCCGCCTGCCGCGGCCGGCCGAGAGCTATCATGAATCGTGGGGGGCGCAGTCCGCGCCGCTGCCGGCACAGTCCAACGTGCCGGTCGATCCGCCGCCGGTGATCTACGCGCCGCAATTCAACGGGCCGCGGCCGCTGCCGGGTCCGCCGATGCGGCCACCGCGACCGAGAGGCTTCTAAATCGGGAGCCCTCTGGCAGAGGGCCCTTCACAGCCACCAAGAGCTACGCGACCACAACAAGACCTACAGGCAAGATTTACAGGAGAGAGTAATGCGTCAAATGATCAAAGGACTGATTGCGGCCGTCGCCGTCATGGTGACCGCGCCCGCAATGGCGTGCGGTTTCAACCCCTGCGGTGCGCCGGTCTATGCCGCGCCTGCCGTGACCTATGGCTGCGGCGGCTGCGGTGGCTACGGCTATGGCTATGGCGGTTACGGCGCGGTCGAGCGCCTGCCCGACCCGGATGCGGTCTATCCCGACGCAGCGCAGCAGTACTATTACGTCAACCAGGGCCCGAGCTACACCGGCCCGGGCAATTGGGCGCCGCGTCCGTACTACCGCGAAGGCTATGGCCGCCCGTATTACGGCTATCGCCACTACGGCTACCGCCATCACTATCGGTCCTACCGTCCGCACTACGGCTATCGCTACGGCCATCCGGTGCTGCGCCGCTATTACTGATCCAACGATCGTCGACGAGATATCAGCGCCCGTTCGCGTCAAGCGAGCGGGCGTTTTCGCTCACATCAGCCCGAGCCGGCTGGCGCCGATATAGAGCGCGAGCACACAGGCGTTCGACACGTTGAGGCTCTTGATCTCGCCGGGCATGTCGAGGCGGGCGACGACGCGGCAGGTCTCGCGCGTCAATTGCCGCAATCCCTTGCCTTCGGCGCCGAGCACCAGCGCGAGCGGTTGCTGCAGCTGGACCTTGCCGAGATCCTCGGTGCCCTCGCTGTCGAGGCCGACGGTCTGGAAGCCGTGGTCGTTCAGCTCGTTCAGCGCGCGCGCCAGATTCTGCACGGTGACAACAGGCACCAACTCGAGCGCGCCGGAGGCCGACTTCGCCAGCACACCCGTCGCCTCCGGGCTGTGGCGGGCGGTGGTGACGATCGCCTTCACCGCAAACGCCGCGGCCGAGCGCAGGATGGCGCCGACATTGTGCGGATCGGTGATCTGGTCGAGCACCAGCACGATGCCCTCCTGCGCCAGCGTGTCGATGCCGGGCGAGGGCAGGGGATCGGCCTCCGCCAAAAGGCCCTGATGCACGGCATCGGGGGTGAGGCGCCGGTCGATGTCGCCGGGCCGGACGATCTCCGGGGTGACGCGGGTCGCGATGTTTTCGTCGGCAAGGCGCTTCGCGGCGTTCTCGGTGAGGTAAAGCTTGCGGATCTGGCGGTCCGGGTTGGCAAGCGCCGCCGCCACGGTGTGCCAGCCATACAGAATCACCGGTCCGTCGGAACCGGATTCACGTTCCCGCCGGGCCGGCGGGCGGCCGAATTTCGGCCCTTTTTGGAAGGGTTTACCGCCCTTGCCTCGGAAATTGGGTCTGCGGTCGCGATCGCTCATGTGAGGCTTGTGTCACGGCTCCCGAATATTGGCAATTTACACAGCGTTTTCGAGCGAAGTGGAGGGCGGTTCGCGTGAAGAAAACGCGTCAAAAACAAGAATCTAGCCCCCGCAATTGCTCGTTTGGAACAGAGATCGCGACAGCCTGCAAAAGTATGCCAAATAGGCGGCCCGCTTGGTTGACTTTGGGGACCGCCTTCGCCCATAAACGCGCCCGACCGCGCACCCGTTTCGGGTCGGCCGGTTATCAGCGTCATTTCGATGACCCGGTCCGCCGCCACTCGCGCGGCCGGTTCGACGCTGTTGGACGGGGGAGTGTCCCGAGTGGCAAAGGGAGCTGACTGTAAATCAGCCGCCTCATGGCTTCGCAGGTTCGAGTCCTGCCTCCCCCACCACGCTTCGCCCTGACGGGCTACGCGTGGCGCAACCACGCCTGGCCCGTCAGGGCAAAGCGTGTCCGGCGTAGCTTGAGCGCTAGCGATAGCGAAGACGGACTGGCCAAGGGCCTCGCTTCCACGAAGTTCAACTCGGCACGTTACTCCCATTTCGCTGGGCATGCAGTCAGCGCCGCCGCCACCACGACTCACCCCCGCAATCCGCGCCGCAGCAGCTTGGCGAAATCCTGCGCCATCTGCGACGGCGCCTCGTGCGTCGGGGAGAGGATCGCGATCTGGTACTGGATCTTCGGCTTGAACGGGCGAATGGCGAGGCCCTCGGTGAAGGGCTTGCTCACCACGGGATCGACGATGCCGACACCGCGGCCCTCGGCGACTTGGACCTCTCCCGAGAAGATCGGCAGGGTGGCTGCCAATACCACGACGGTCCAGCCTGTATATCGACGGCGCGACGGACGTATGATCACACCTCGACTCATCGATCTCCCTCCGCCGGCAATCCGTTAGTTCATATCGTTGATGTCACCTCCGGGAGCTGCACGATGCAAACTCAGTCCGCGACGTTGCGTCGAGATCAAGGTTGGCACGCTACAGCAAGTCGGAATTTTTTCGCTAAGCGTTTGCGACGGACTTTCGCCAAATGCCTTTCTATATTCGACAGAAAAGCGTCCTAGCTCACTGAAACCAAAATCTGCTGCGACTCTGGTAACCGTGGTTAGTTTTCGATCGGCCTCCAGAAGAACTTTCCTGGCATGTAACAATCGCAATGTGCGCAGGCGCCGGCAAGGCGGAACGCCATGAATCTTGGTGAATGCACTGCGCAGCGTACGCTCACTCACCGCAAGGGACCGGCATATATCAGAAATGGATAGCGCTTGAGCCGGACGGATCAAAACCAATTTCTCAGCTTGTCCTACCAGATCGCGCCAGACCTCTCGCTGTCCTGCGGATACCATTTCTAGAATGGTCGGGGGTCGATGACGCCTGGACATTCAACCGATCCCATGTGCCAGGCACGCCACTGCGATCGCCTCGACAATGCGCTGGTCGAGACTAGCGTAAGCGCCCAGATCGGTCTGTGCGTGCGCCGATTGGACGATCGCCGACGACGCCGCTACGACGGTTGTCTGACGGATGACCCTAGCTCCTCCTGTTTGTCGCGAACGGATGGAGCTGGTTCTGCGGTCGGCCGCTCGGGCTCGGCGAAGTGACTGCATGACGTGGTGGCTACCGTGCTCGCCAGACTGCGCGGCTCAATGGCAGAGCGGATAGGGGCTTGCGCGATTCAGAACAACGGCGACATCATCTGCCACCGATGATCCGTGCTCCTTGAATCCGGAAACCGTGACGTTCGGAGGATCTTTCGCGAAGTTGTCGCTACCGTTGCCCCAATCCTCGACAATTCGCGTTGTCAGATCGAGGGCCGCCGCTCGAACCGGTGTATCGGCGAACACGATTGCAGTCGGCGAGACCCCCACCAGCACCAGTTGGCCGTCCTTCAGGTTCGCGCTCCGCGAATTGATAACGAAGCGCGAGGGTACGACTTCCGGCTTGATCTGGCCGATGGCTTTCTCAAGCAGCGCAAGCGGCTCATATTCGGGTGTCGAATAAGCAAAAGATCCTGGGGCCAAGCCAGCGATGCGGCGGCGCAAGCGGCGATCAGGGTTGTGCGAAGCGGCATTGTTGTTCTCTCCCCCTACAAAGGCGGACTGTTTTTGCTTCGGCCGGCCCGGATAGCTTTCCATAGCGTCCCTGCGCTTCAGTTGAACGAAAAACAAAATGGCTCCTTGGGGAGCCCGGAAATCTCGCTAAACATTTCGCGCCAATTGAAATCGTGCGTCTTGCCATTTCACGCCAATCTTGGGAATGGTTCAGCCATCGATCGCGCAAGGTCGTTTGCGATGGGGCGCCTGCCCATGCTTACCGGCAAGTTGCTGCCGCCTATAGACAACAGGTTGAACTTTCATCCAACGCGCGAAAGTGCGGCTGAAGCTGCTTGCGTTGGCATACCCAAGGAATTTCGCGATTTCCGACAAGCGCTTGCTTGAGTGCGCGAGCAAATGGCAAGCGACGTCCAGACGAACCTCGGCGAGCATTCGACTGTGACTTGTGCCCATACGGCCAAGATGACGCTGCAACGTCCGCGTGCTGATCTTGCATGCGCGAGCTGTACCATTTATCGTTGCATCGCCGTGTCGCAACGACGCGACAATGGCCGCGCGGATCGCCTCGGATGAAGGCAAACGGACAGCTCTCATCTGTTGGTGCGAGGCGCGAAGCCTATGCTCCCTCTAGGGAATACCGGATGCTTCGGGGTCCATGGGTATTCCGGGCTTCCACCGACGCGCTCTAAAGGCTGAATTTTCTTCCGTGCCGGTCGTAGTTTTGATTTCATGTAAGCCTATGCAGCAAGTTGTTGGCCGTCTGGCCATGAGGCGCCAAAAAGCGACCGCAAGATCCGCATCGAAGGAGCGGCCTTGCTGGTCGATGCCGCGGATCGCTGCGGTGCAAAGAGCCGTGCGTGCCGGAAGGGGATCATCGAATTCTCCCATTCTTGCCGGCCACACAAACGGCGGTCTCAACGGAATTCCTGCCGACAAACAGCATGCATTTTGCGATCGAGGGGCAACCCGGTGGCAAATATTCATTTGACGCGCTGCCAATTCCTCATTCCCTTCGCTGATATCCTTAGCGAGATCGGCGCATCGGCGGGCTCATTTCTGGAAAAAACTCGTCTTCCCCCATCGTTGGAAGAAAAGGCCAACCATTACGTTCCGATCCTGCAAGCGATCGACTTCGCGGAAATCGCCCGGAGATCGCAGGGCATTACGGATTTTGGATTCCACGCTGCTCGACGTCTGCACTATTGTCATCTGAGCGAGAAAACCCGGACTCTGATCGGCCATGCCCCAACACTGTTGGTCGCGCTGCAACAGGCTTGCAAATGGGCATCGATCGAGGACTCGAACTTGAGCAACTGGATCGAGCGCTACGACGATCACGTGAGGTTTTGCAGCAGACTCACTGGAACAAAAGGACTCCTGCATCTCGAGCATTCACAATGGCTTCAGAATATTTTCCCCATATACATGGTCCAGCAATTCGCCGGGCCGAATTGGGCCCCGGCGACGATCGCCTTTGAAGCCCGATATACGCCGAGCCTGGCGTGTCAATCATTCTGGCCAAACACGCGCTTTCTGTCTGGTCAGGACGCATCATGGATCGATATTCCAATCTCGCTCCTCAGCCGCCCTAATCAGTCAAGGGAAAGAACTCCCTCTTGGCAGGACGACGAGGCTGGCCCAACAGGTTATGATATTATCGCAACTCTCAAGTTGATGTTGCCGTCTTACCTTGATCAGGGACTTCCAGCTCTCGCTGAAATCGCGGAGATGGCTGGCGCGAGCACGAGGAGCTTACAACGCAAACTCGCATACGCCGGCCTTACATACTCGGATCTCATCGATACCATCCGGTTCGAGAATGCCAGCAAGCTTTTGCGTGACACGGATTCCAAGATCATCGAAATCGCATTCTCCTCCGGCTACACTGATCCGGCGCACTTTACTCGCGCCTTCCGCCGAATTACCGGCGTTACGCCTAGGCAGTTTCGCGCACAATCACGGCCAGGATAGGCACGGTCTGCCTAGGGTACCCGTCCGCCCCGAATTGATTGAAAGTATCCCTTGGGTCGACACGCCTTCGTTGTTGGCCCGGCAACGCAATCACGTGGCGGAACAGACGCGCGCCGAGCTCAACATCGATCCGGTTGGTGGTGCGGGAGAAGACATATATGTACGGAGACTCCGAGAACGCACTCGAAGATCGATACGACGACGAGGCCGAACACCAGCACGTCGAGCGTCGTGTAGCCGCGATGCGCCGGCACCTTGTCAGATACAACCTGGAAGAGCTGCCGCGTAACCGTAAGTGTCGTTTCGCTCCCACCTTTCCGGGGGCACATGGGATCGGCAAGCTTCACGATCGGCTTGTGTTTATGCTTGACAACACGCTTAAGTTGGGCGCTGCAGAACGGCGTCACGCTGGCAATGGTCAGGCGGCGCGGCCTAGCGTGCCACGTAGGCGCAGCACCATCATCCCCGAAAGTACATCAAGAGAACCTAAAAGTCCGGACCGAATACGTCGCTATTGAACTGGGCCGAGGCCTCGTCGTTGTCCATGCTGTTGATCAGGTTCTGCTCGGGATCCGTAAAGCCACCTGCTGAGAGTGCATCTGCCGGCAATGCGCCATAGCTGGCGCGATATTTGTCCATCGCGGCCACGCTGCCGACATACGCACAGATGCACCCGGAGGGATCGGCATAGACATAGTACGGACGCCCGCCCTTTTGCCGCAGCTGGAATTGATTGGGTGGAAACGACTTCAGCCGATTCAAGATCTCCGGCGTGGTGGCGGCGATGGGGTTAAAACCCGATGATATCAACAATTGGCCCGTCGATTGCTGAGCATAGACGCGGGCGCCAAAATATGCCTCGGCGAGAAGAACGACCGACACGATGGTTGCAGTAGCGCATGCAGATCGAAGACTCATCTTCTCCTCCGGGGAGGCCTGAGTGAACCACCGGTTCGAGCCGGGAGTGAAACGGAAGGCGTCTATAAATATGCCGTATACGAGCCGATCCACACCAGGATCGACATCAGCAAGCCAATACATCTAGATGTCTTGCAGGCGAAACTCGGTCTGCGCGTCCTCGCCTGCTCGTAACCGGCTGTCAATTGCTTGACTTGCTGGCGCGCCTGGGCGAGCGAAGCCTCAAGTTGGTTGACCTTGTACTGGAACGGCGCCGGATCGACGCGGAACAGCACGGTACCGGCTTTCACCGGTTCGTAGGCTTGACCGGAATGTCGATCACCTCGCCGGACACATTTGGCGTGACCTCCATGACGCGGGAAATCACGACAAAGCTTCCCGACGGGGTGAGATAGTTGAACATCGCGGGGATGAAGGCACCGAACAGCCCTGCGACGGTGCCGGACGCCCAACCCCATCGCATGAGCTTGAACCTGAAGAAGACGAGCCACACCAGGATCAAGTACAGCGTCAGGATGATGAGCACGACTGAATTCCTCTATCTGCCGTGCACCGGGATTGCACACTAACAAGCCCGGCAACACGGCGGTATCGGCCAAATGCTTGCATCCACGACACCATCGCCGCGCATCAAGCCGGCGCAAATCCGGTCTCTACGAGACGCGCTTGAAGACGGGAGGCTTCCACGTCCCCTCACCAGCGGGCAGTATCGATGGCGACGTGGTTTTCGGCCAGTACAGCCGCATCACCACATAGATCGGGCCATCCGGCGCCGGCAGCCAGTTTGCCTCCTTGTCCGCTCCCGGAGACTTGTTCTGGATGTAGAGCGTCAGCGAGCCGTCGGCGCCGAGCTTCATGTTCGGCAACATCGGCGAGTTGATCAGGTAACGGTTGAGAGGGTTCCTCACCAGCAGCTGCGTCTTGCCGTCATACATCGTGACCGACCAGAAGGCATTGACCGGCGGCAGCTGTCCCGCCGGGAAGGTGAGCGCGTAGCTCGACTTCGCGCAGTCGAGCTCTTTGCCATCGGCGTCCACTTTGCTGAGAGGATACATGGCCTCCACCGCGTCGTTGCCATAGATGCCGGCCTTCGCGGCTGCTGCGCGCAAGAGCCAGTCGCCATGAAAGAATGCGGCATCGCCGAACGACGCGCCGACGCGCCAGCCGTTGATATCCTTGCCGAGCGTTGCTACGGCCTCCGTGACCTTGCGCTCGCCCTCCTTCATGCCGAGCAGGATTTCGCCTTTGTCTTCCAGCGACAGGCTGCGGAAATCAAAGCTCTTGCCCGGCCCCACACCGATCCGCGCCAGTTGCTCGCGGATCCAGCGATCCTCCGGCAGCGCCGGCGCGAACTGAAGCGCGAAATCCAGGTATTCGAAGAACTCGGTGCGGACGAGATCCTTCGCGAATTTGGGGAAAGAAAGCGCCGGCGCCGGCGCGGGCGCAGGCTCATTCAGGAAGCTGGAGAGCGATTGCGCCTTGTAGCCGGCCTGAACCTTCTTGACGGCCTCAATATCGGCCGGGTCGAACAGCTGCGTGCGGAGAAGTCCCAAACAGAAATCGGTGGTCGAGCGGAACACCTTCTTGATGCCGGGGGGCGTCACGCCGGTCCATCGCGGGCCGACGACCATATAGCTTCCAGCATCGCTGCCGGTGGCGCGCGTGCCGACATAGCCAAAATTATACGTGTTGAGGTCGTTCAACTGCAGCGCGTAGTAGCGCTTGGGATCGATTGCCGGCACGGAAAAGACAATGGGCTCGGCCCGTAGGTCCAGCCACGCGAACGAATACGGCGTGTCGCTGTTGGGCGTGATGACGGCGGTATCTTCGTATGTGAAGACGCGCGCCTCGTTGAACAGTGTATTGAACGGCGCCTTGTACTGGCCCGACGACTTGTCGACCGCGTACTCATTCATGACGCCATAGGCCATCACGATCGGGAGGCCATAAATGAAGCCGGCTTCTGCAATGTCCTTGGCCTTGAAAAAGCCGGGACGCTCGAACGACTGGGCCCAGGCTTGGCTTGATTTGGCCCCAGCCGCGACGATGGTCGCCAATGCGGCAGATCGCACAAAATCGCGCTTCGTCAGCATGAACGTGCTCTGGCTCAATCGTCGTTGCATCAAATACTCCGTTTCCGTTTTGGACGGGGCTGACACGCCGGGCGTCTTCTCGTCCGCTCGCCAAGCTTAACGATCGCGCGGCGGCGCACTATGCAAATTCGGCAGCCTGATCGGCATGGCGACGGCGTGTCCAATTGTCGCTTGCGCGGGCAATCTTCTCGCCACCACGCGCTGCGTCGGGCGGATCCCACTGGCGGTGCGTACGAACAGGGATCGCCGAGCGCGTCGCGCAGGCGGGCAAGCGGTTGCTGACCGCGGGCTTGGTCATCGTCAGCGCGCTCGCCGCGCGCATGACACTGCCCTCGGTCATCAGCGCCTCGAAGACTTTCAGCAGGTTGAGGTCAAGCGTGCGGAAGGACACGAGAAATATTCACAATGGTGATGTGATAGATAATAATTATAAATTGTTCCCATAATACCGATTTGTCTATCATTCCCCCGGACTGACCTCGCGGCGCGTGCCGAGACCCCAATTTCGGCTTCGCCGGCGTGTTCGGCGTCACCGCCACAGTGCTGTTGATCGGCGCCGTCACCGTGCTCTTGATGGGCGTACCGACGCGCGGCCGATCGCTGGAAGACATCGCAAGCGAAGCCGCGTAATCACGCCGGCTGCATCCTGACCGGAGACCACTATGCCTACCATCCTCTTCAAGAATGCCGCGCTGCTCGATCCGCTACGCTCCGATCTGCTCGAAGGGCACCATGTGCTGGTCGAGGATCGCCTGATCAAGGAGGTGTCGGACCGCCCGATCGAGGCCTCGACCGATCGCGTCGTCGACCTCAAGGGTAAGACGCTGATGCCCGGCCTGATCGACCTGCATGTGCACGCGGTCGCCGTCGAGCTCGACCTTTCGCTGCAGGCGCGCATGGCGAACGTGCTGGTGACGCTGCGCTCGACCATGCTGCTGCGTGGCATGCTGAAGCGCGGCTTCACCACCGTCCGCGATGCCGGCGGCGCCGGCTATGCGCTCAAGCAGGCGATCGACACCGGCCTGACCGATGGTCCCAGGCTGTTCGTGTCCGGCCGCGCGCTCAGCCAGACCGGCGGGCATGGCGACGGGCGCGGCCGCTCCGACTATCTGAGCGACCCGACCTGCTCCTGCTGCGTGCGGGTCGGCGCCATCGCGCGCGTCGTCGACGGCGTCGATGCGGTGCGCAAGGCGGTGCGCGAGGAACTGCAGATGGGCGCCGACCAGATCAAGATCATGGCGTCCGGCGGCGTTGCGTCACCCACCGATCCGATCGGCGCGTTCGGCTACTCCGAGGACGAGATCCGCGCCATCGTCGCGGAGGCGCGGGCGCGGCACACCTATGTGCTGGCGCATGCGTACACCGCGGAGGCGATCGAGCGCGCGGTGCGCTGCGGCGTGCGCACCATCGAGCACGGCAATCTGGTCGATCTTCCGACCGCGCGCCTGATGGCGGAGCAGGGCGCCTATGCGGTGCCGACCCTCGTCACCTACGAGGCGCTGGCCACCGAAGGTGCCAAATACGGCCTGCCTGCGGCGAGCGTCGCCAAGGTCGCCGACGTGCGCGACGCCGGCTTGCGCTCGCTGGCGATCTACCGCGAGGCCGGCGTCAAGATGGGGTTCGGCACCGACCTGCTCGGGCCGTCGCAGCGCCTGCAGAGCGAAGAGTTCCGGATCCGCGCCGAGCTGCTCGGTGCGCAGGCCGTGATCCATAGCGCGACCGTTATCGGCGCCGAGGTGCTCGGCATGGAGGGCAAGCTCGGCCGCATCGCGCCGGAGGCCTTTGCCGATTTGCTGGTGGTGGAGGGCAATCCGCTGCGCGACGTGGCGTGCCTGCTCGGCCAGGGCGAGCACATCCCGCTGGTGATGAAGGCCGGCAAGGCCGAGGTCGACCGGCTCGGCGGGTAGGACGGGAAGAGGTCGCTCTGAATCGATCCTGCGACAGGTTCCCTGAACCGCTCCCGCTTGCGGGCAGTGCGATCGCATATGGCTATCGGCCACGTTCCATAGCCTGGCCCTGACGACGTGGAGACGTCAGTTGCAGAAGTCCGCAAATGCCATATGCGATCGTCCCGGGGCGAGGCTCTGCACGATTTCTGGATAATAGAAGAATGCCGCTGATTTGCCCGACGAGTCAAGTTGCCCGTGTCGAACTGCCCGTGTCGAACGTGCCCGTGTCGAACGCCGGCGGCCGCCGGCTACTTTGCATGGGGTTGTTTTCGATATTTTGGCAGTGCGTCCATGCGACGGCAGCCTATCGCATCCTTATGACGGTCCGGCCTCACCACACCACGCGGAGGCCCGCGGTGCCCTGCCGAGGGGCTCGAGCAGGCCGACTGGCTCGATCACGATACCGCTGGCGGCGTTGACGTGGCCGGGCGGAAGCACGACATACCGGTTGCCGACCCCACCCGCCGCTCCGGAGCCAGCCATGAACGCGCCCAACATCGATTCCGTCCCGCCGCAGTCCGACGGCGACGTTGTGAGCTGGTTGACCAACCAGACGCGCGACCAGCGCTTTATCGACAATATCTTCGCCGAGCTGTGTATCCGGTTGCAGGGCGCGGGCATTCCGCTCAAGCGGGCGACGATGAATCTCCTGATCCAGCATCCGCAATGGCTCGGCGCCCGGATCATCTGGGCCGACGGGAAACGCGAGGCCGAGATCACGAGGGTCGACTACGATGTCCAGCAGCGATCGGAATATATCGGCAGTCCGGTCTACGAAATCCATCAGGGGGCCGACGAGGTGCGCGAGAAGCTCGAACGCGACCCGTCACAGGGCCGCAAGCACGCGCTCTTTGACGAGATGCGCGAGCAAGGCGTGACCGACTATGTGGCATGGCCGTTGCTGCATACGCTCGGCAAGCGGCATGTCGTGACCTTCGCGACCGATCGTGCCGGAGGTTTCGATGAAGCGCATATCGCCAGCCTGAAGACGGTGCTGCCGGTGCTGGCGCTGGTCAGCGAGATCCGGATGAAGAACCGCCTGGCGCGGACGCTGCTCGAGACCTATGTCGGGTCGCACGCCGGCGAGATGATCCTGGCCGGCGCGACGCGGCGCGGCAGCGGGACGACGGTGCGTGCCGCGATCATGATCTGCGACTTGCGGGATTTCACCCGAATCTCGGACTCCTGGCCGCGCGATGACGTCATCGATCTCCTCAACGACTATTTCGACGCGATGTCGGAGCCGATTGCGCGGCATGGCGGGGAAATCCTGAAATTCATCGGCGACGGCCTGCTCGCGATTTTCCCGCTGAGCGATCCCAAGGCCTGCGCCAACCTGCTGCATGCGGTGTCCGAGGCGCGGCTGGCGATGGCGGCGCTCAGCGAAAGGAACGGCATGATGGGCCGTGCGCCGATGAATTACGGCATCGGCGTCCATGTCGGCGACGTCATGTACGGCAATATCGGATCGCGCAGCCGGCTTGACTTCACGGTCATCGGTCCCGCGGTGAACATGGCTTCGCGCCTCGAAGCCCTCACCAAGCAGTTGAAGAAGACGGTGCTGCTGTCCCGCGCATTCGCCGATCTTGTCGAGCACGATTTCGCGCTCGAGCATGTCGGCGAGCATGCGGTGCGCGGCTTCAGCGAGCCGATCGAGTTGTTTGCCTATAACGGCTGACGCCTGATCGGTCAGATATGTCGGGCCGGCGTCGTGTTCGCCGGCGCGGCCCGCTCGACGAATCCCTTGGCGAGGGCGTGATAGACGCCTTCCTTGCAGATCAGGCGTGAACTCGCGTGCGCGATCAGGGCCGCGGCCATCAGCGGCACCACCATCGCGTGATTGTCGGTCATCTCCGTGACGATCACGAAGGCCGTAATCGGGGCCTGAACCACGCCTGCGAAATATGAAACCATGCCGAGCAGCATGAGGGCCGGCAGCGGCGCGCCGTGAAACAGCGGCGCGATGTTGGAGCCGAGCCCGGCGCCGACCGCGAGCGAGGGCGCGAAGATGCCGCCCGGCATGCCGCTGATCGAAGCAAATGTGGTGGCGAGGAATTTCCAGAAGCTGAAGCTCGCGGGCAATTGTGCTCCGGCTTCGAGCGCGGATTTGACCTGCTGATATCCCGTGCCGTAGATCGCACCGTCCGAAGCGATCCCGCAAATCGCCGCGGCGAATCCGCAGATCGCGGCAAAGCCGACCGGATAGCGCTTGATGGTGCGTCCGACCGGATTGGCAAATCCGCGCGCCATTGCGATCAGGATGCGGCTGAACAGGCCGCCCGCCAGACCCCCGGCCACGCCGCAGAGCGGGACTGCGAGCCAGTCGGCACCGTTGCGCAGCGCCGTCGCGCTGGTGCCGAAATAAGTGTAGTTGCCCATCAGAGCGAGCGACGTCAGGCCCGCGGCGATTACCGCGCCGATGATCAGGCTGGAGGTTCGCGTCTCGAAGGCGCGGCTCATTTCCTCGATGCCGAACACGATCCCGGCCAGCGGGGTGTTGAAGGCTGCCGCGACGCCTGCGGCCGCACCGGCCAGGATCAAGCCGGGCTGGCGCCGGGGCGAGAAGCGGCCGAGGGCAAACATGATCGACGCGCCGATCTGCACCGTTGGTCCCTCGCGCCCCACCGATGCGCCGCACAGCAGGCCGAACAACGTCAGCAAGATCTTGCCGGCGGCAATCCGCAGCGAGACCAGACTTTCGCGCGCGCTCTGGTCGGTCAGATGGCGTGCGGCGATGGCCTGCGGGATGCCGCTTCCCTGCGCGTTCTGAAAATAGCGATTGGTCAGGAAGACCGACAGCGCGAAGCCTGTCGGCGTCAGCACCAGCGAGGCATACCGGACATGCGACACCAGTGCCGTAAAAGCGACCTGCGCCAGATCCGCAAGCTGCGCGAGCGCGACGGCCGCCGCACCGACCGCAATTCCGCCCAACAGGAAGATGGCGCGGCGCTGCCAACGCGCGGAAACGATTCTGAACAGCCGCCTCTGGCGGTTTGAGGGGAAGCCCATTCTGACGCAATTCCGGCTGATGTCGTGGTCCGGTCCGGACGGATCACGGCATTCCTAGCATGCGTCGATCGTGTGCGAAGCCCAACAAATCAGCAAGGCGTGCCCGCGCAGCCGCCAAATGCCGAAGCCGAAATCTGTGATTTTCCGCGCGCAGCAGATCCCGCGCCTATCTCCGGCGCCGCTGCTTCCTTGGAAACAGCCGATCGCGGATATAGCGCGAGGTCGCCGTCAGGCGAAGTCCCCGCGGCTTCTGCCAGGCCGCGCGGTCGATCTCCTTCTTGTCGCCGATCGCCAGTCTTCCCTTGGCGTTCTTGGCGATGAAGATCGCGTCGCTCATCTTGCGGCCGGAACGCTTGTTCTTGGCGGTCACTTCCTTCCAGAGGCTGAGCCTGCCGAGCTTGAGCTTCGGCAGCTCTTCCTTGATCTCACGCTTCAGACAGTCCTTGCCGGTCTCGCGCGCGCGCCTGCGGCCGCCGGGGAACATCCACAGCCCGTCAGATCGACGTCGGACCAGAAGGACCTTGCCGCGCTTCGCGGCAACCAGTTTGGAAGATTTCGTCATGTACTGCGCAATGATCGAAGCAGAATCGACTCCATTCTAATTTGTCTATTTGAGTAGACAAGTTCCAAGGGTGAATTGTTCCACAGTCATGTGTCGACCGTTTGTCTGTGACGGATGGCCGGAGCGCTGAGGAAATCCGACGCGCATTCTCATAAGAGAAGGCCGCAAATGAGGAGGCGGGCCGGCAGTGAGGGTCTATCGCGGCTTCATCGGCAGACGCTTGCACACGATCGCCGTGATCCCGGCTGGGCGCGTTGGTCCGAGGCTCTGGTCTCGTTTCATTGAACATCCTCACGTTGAGTTCGTGAGTATGAGATACTCCTGG
The DNA here is from genome assembly GCF_042258615.1 of Bradyrhizobium sp. Pha-3. GTDB lineage: Bacteria > Pseudomonadota > Alphaproteobacteria > Rhizobiales > Xanthobacteraceae > Bradyrhizobium. The sequence continues at coordinate 4,133,076 of NZ_CP170152.1, forward strand.
TTCCGTAGCGGGAACTGGTGCCATCGCATATCGATGACAAAGTCCGTGACAGGCAGGCTCCGGCCTTGACTTGATGTTCTTGTTTTGTTCTAATTGCCTCCACCGTGAATAGGAGGCCGCCATGGACAACCGTATCAGCGAAATTCGCAGGCAGATCAGGGCACTACGCGTCAGCATGCTCGAGGCCGAGGCCATCATGCGACAGCAGATCAACCGGGACGAGGACTGCGCCTTCGTTGCCGGGGACCTCCTGAAGATGCGCCTGGTGATGAGCCGTCTGGTCGAAGAGCGGGGCATGCTGGGCGACCGCGAGCCGATCATCGTGCATGCGGGCGTTGCTCCGCGCCGCCGCGCCGCGACACCGATCTTTCTGCGCGCGGCGAAGCGGGAGCTCGTCGCCGGCGAAGCGCGTGGGTGATGACGCACCCAGGATGCAGCGGCTGCGCGCCGAGTTGCGCGAGCTCGACGCATCCGTGAACCGGCTCAGGCAGGCCGGACGCGATAGTGCATCGGCACAGCTTCTGCTGTCGCGCAAGCGCGCCGAGCTGGAGGACGTGATCTGCCGGAGGAAAGATGAGAGAGCCGCTTCGGTATTTCCACGACAGCGATGATCATGCGCCCTGGATCAAGGCGCTGGCCGAGGTCCGGCACATGGCGACGCGGGAAGGCTGGTGCTTTCACCACGTGCAGGCGATCATCGTGGCGATCGACCAGTATGCGGAGGCCGCGCTTGGCAACCGCGAATTCTTCCTCAACCGCCCGCAGACCGTCGGCCCGCTGCGGCGAGGCGAGGTGCCGTAGCGAGCGGCTGATCTCGCGCGCGATCCGCATCGTCGCGCCACAACCGATATCAGTTTGTTGTTATGCCGGGCGCATGACGCTTCCGGACGCAGGGGCCAAATGTTCCGGCCTGGCTGATCCGGCCGGGATGGCCAATCCGCGGCTGACGACATATCGTGACGTTCCGCAGCCGAATCTGAGGCGGATCGTTCATCGCCGGGTCATCTACATCAGGCCATCGTCAGCGCCGCGCCCGCGAGCGGCGGCGGCACATTTTTCGGAGGAGGTTTCGGATGATCAGGGGCTGGCAGATTGCGACGTCGGCGCTCGCCATCGTCGTGATGGTTGCAACGCTGGGCGCAGAGGCGAACGCGGCGCAGTGCGGCAACGGGCCCGGCGGATTCGAAGCCTGGAAGGAGCAGTTTGCCGGCGAGGCGAGGGCCAAGGGCGTCGGCGCCACCGCGATCGACGCGTTGATGCAGGCACATTACGCCAGTGCGACGATCGCCGCGGATCGCGGCCAGCGCAGTTTTGGCCTGTCGCTCGAGCAGTTCATGGCCAAGCGGGGATCTGCGACCATCGTGGCGCGCGGCCGTTCGCTGAAGCAGTCGCAGGCGGCGCTGTTTGCCTCGATCCAGCAGCGCTACGGCGTGCCGCCGGGACCGCTGATCGCGATCTGGGGCATGGAGAGCGGTTTCGGCAGCCAGCGCGGCAACCAGAACATGCTGTCGTCGATCGCGACGCTTGCCTATGACTGCCGCCGACCGGACTTCTTCACCGACCAGCTCTATGCTGCGCTAAAGCTGATCGACCGCGGTAGTCTGTCCGGGAGCACGCGCGGCTCGATGCATGGCGAAATCGGCCAGACCCAGTTCATGCCGAAGAACGTCCTCGCCTATGGCACCGGCAATCTCGACGTTGCCGCCAATGCGCTGAGCTCGACGGCGAACTTCCTGCGCGCCCATGGCTGGCGCGCCGGCGCCGGCTATCAGCCGGGGGAACCCAACTTCGCCGCGATCGAGGCGTGGAACGCGGCGCAGGTCTATCAGAAGGCGATCGCCATCATGGGACGGCAGATCGACGGCGGCCAATGAGCGCAGGGCTCAGGTTCTCACCCAAGTTCCTTCACCCGAGTTTCCTTCATCGAAGTTCCTTCACTCCCTGTTAACGCGACGGTGCCCAGATCGTTTGTTGTGAAACGGAGCGAGTGGAGGCAGGCTCCATGCTCAAGAACGGCACTTATGCGGCGTGGTTTCGAACGTCGCTCGCCGACGGCACCGGCATCGTGCACGTGGCCGACGGCAGGCTGTGGGGCAGCGATGCCATCATGCTCTACAGCGGCACTTATGAGGTCGACGGCGAGCGCTTCTCCGCCGTTCTCACCGCCAGGCGGCACTCCGAGGGACATTCGACCGTGTTCGGCACCGACGATCTCGTGGTGCGGCTCGACGGCGTCTGGAGCGGCGCGATCGCGACCTGCAAGGGCAGGGCCGATACCGTGCCCGATCTCGCCTTCGAGGTGACGCTGATGCCGAGCCACGAGGTGACGCCCGAGCCGCCGCCGGATCTGCCGTTGCCGAAATTCGATCCGAGCAAGCTGCCGAAATTGCCGAAACGCTCGAGCCGTTGAGCAGCTCCCCAGAGCGCGATCTCTACGCGTCGCTTGGGCCCGCAGTTTCCGGAAACGGTGCGCCGGGGGTGTAGCGCTTCAACGCGCGGATCTCGTAGACCGCCGACGGGTTGGCGCTGCGCAGGTCGCGCGCCGCTGCGATCGCTTCTGCTTCATCGGCGCAATCGATCACGTAGAAGCCGAGCAGCTGCTCCTTGGTCTCCGAGAACGGGCCGTCGATCACCATGCCGTGGCCGGGCCCGCGCAGGGTGCTGGCGTTGCGGGTCTCGCCGAGCCGTGCGGCCGGGCCGAGCCGCCCCCTCAACCGTTGATGGACCTCGCGCAGCCCCGCCATGACGGCTGCGTCCTCATCGGCGCTCCACGACTTGACCTCGGCTTCGACGTGATAGGCCAGGATGGCATAAAGCATCTCGTGAGCTCCTGATTTCTGATGCGGCAGGCCCAAGGACGAGCCAAAGCCAGCCACGCCGACATTTCATGTGTAGCGGACCGGCCGGTTTTTGTGCTGCGACAAGGCATCCCGCCGGCGGCATGGCGGCGGCGAGGTGCGCGGCCCGAACAGCCAAAAAGGCGCGGCGGAATCGCTTCCGCCGCGCCCCCGGATTTGTTGTCTCGCTGGTCCAGGGCTGAGAGCGCCCCGATGCCAGGCTGATTACTCAGCGCCTAGCGGGCGATCCCAGCGAGGTGACAGCGCTTGAGACAAGACACTAGATCACCTCCTTTCTTTGTTGATGGGACCAGCAATATAGGTGGCGAATCTGCCGCTGTTAAGGTCGCCGTCCGCCCCATCCGGGCCAGGAACCGGCCCGATCGCGCCGACATAGTCTCGTTTACCGGCGCACAAGGACGCCAGCCGAAGCAGTTGAGACGGCCGTCCGGCCGTGTTAGGTGATCGCCCGATGCGGGTGTAGCTCAATGGTAGAGCAGCAGCCTTCCAAGCTGAATACGAGGGTTCGATTCCCTTCACCCGCTCCAATGTTTTCAATCACTTGCGGCACGCCTCAACTCCATTCTGACAAGCGGGCTGTCGCTCATTCTGACATTCGGTCGGTTTTTGTTCGCACCGCGCGGCGCTTCCTGGTGCCGGTGGCGATCTGTCTTGTGGTGCGCTTCACGTAGCGCGGCAGGACCTTGACGGTGGTGTGCCGACTCTGCGCGAGGATCTCGCGGTCGGTAAGCTCGGCGTCTCCAGTTTCGGTCAGGCCGCCGTGCCGGAAGCTGGCGAATGATAATTCGTCGCGCATCTCGGCGGCGCGGATCACCGCCTTCACCTTCCTGCTCATGTGGGTGAAGTCGGGTACGTCGGGTTGTGGCCATGTCGGCCATGGTGCCTTGTTGCCCCAATCCCGGCGCAACATCAGGCCGCCGATGCGATCGCGCTTGATGGCGTCGAGCTCGGCCATCAGTTCGGGATAGAGCGAAAGATTCGTCTCAGGATCGAATAGCGGTATCCAGCTCTCAGTGCCGGTCTTGGCGTCTACAACGCGCGTCATGTTGGGCCGCTCTTTCGGCCGATAGTGCGCAACGTCAAAGGTCGCGAAGATGTCAGTCTCTCGCTGCAGCCACTCCCATCCGATCAGCGCGGCGGTTGCCAGCGACGGCAAGCCCAGCTCCACAGCTTTAGCGCGGAACGTGGTCAGCTCCTCATAGGTAGCTGTCGGAGTCTCGCGGTCGGAGGATTCCAGGCCCATCTTGGCGAACGGGTTGACCAAGGGAATGGAGCCGGCAACAACCATCTTCGGATTGCGGCGGGCACAGATGAACCACGCGCGACGGCAAGACTTCATCGAGTGATTGACGGTGGTGCGCCGCTCGCGCTCCGCCACTTTGCCGCTCGCGTCGGTGACCTTGACCACCAACAGTTTCTCATAGAGGTCATCGGTGATTGATGTATCGATGGCAGTCAACCGCTTCTGCCCTAGTCGCGTACCGTCTTTGAGGGCGTAGCCGCCGACGAGTTTGAATCCATTCTCGTGATTGCGCTTGTGCTTGGCCGACAGCTTCTTGTAGCGGCGGTCTGCACGATACTCGGCGAACATCCAATCCAACGTTCCGGGTTTGGCTACTGCAGGTGACTCGGCCGGTGCAGAGCCGCCTTTGCGCCACTCATCGAATGCTGGCAGCAAAACCCTTTCGGCGCGCTGCGTGGCCTCGTCATAGTCTGTGCCAAGCGCCTCGGTCTCAATCGGGCAGCCATTCTTCCGCGCCCACATCGGCGGGTTAAAGAAATAGGCAGGTCCCGTCTTCAGCAATTTACGGAGAGTGTAGCGCGGCAATGGCAGGGCAGAGCGAGGCGGTTTCATTAGAGCAGCCCCCGGAGATCGTCTGACGTGTCGCTGACTCCCCTATCCTGGTCCGACCCGGCCCCGTCGGCAACAACGATGATTCGTCCATCTGGTGAAATCTCGACCCGGCCAACCGTCACGCCGGCCGCCGCTACGGCCCTGACGGCCTTGGTGACGTCGGTCTGTTTGAAGGCTTGCCTGGCGCGAGACATTACGCCGTCCCTGCGTTTGGCCGCCGATCGAGATAGTCCGGTATGTCTAGCCCGTCATCTGGCGCGAGTGGGGCGGACTCGGTCTTCGGCGCGGTGGTCTCCTCGGCCTCGATCGCCTTCTGCTTGGCCCGGTCGACCTCGGCCAACAGGTCCATAGCTTCACGCAGCTCGTCTCGCGAACACGCGTCGGCCAGTGCCGCAATGGGCTTGCCGCGAAACACGATCAGGCGTCTAACGGCTTCACTGAAGAATCTTCGCTCGGCACAACCTGATCCGAATGGTTGTTCTGCTCGAACCGGACCAGAAGATGAAGGACCGGGATGTACTCGTGCTGTTGGAGGCGTGGTCACGACCTCCGGACGGGACTTCGGCTTGGTGGTCGGTATCGGCTTAATCGACTTCGATTTGTTGGTCGGCTGACGCCTGCCCTTGGTGTCGACAACTCTCTCGACGTGGGGAATGCTCCCCACGCGTTCCTGTTCGCGTCGAACGGCAGCGACCGTCTTGTGATCCACCTTGGCTATCTCAGCGGTCGCGCGGTCGGATCTCTCCGGGCTTTCTTGCAGAAGCTTCGCGATCAGATCGCGCTTGGTCTCCTGCGTCAGGTGTCGCCGGTGGATATTGGCGCTCGCAATGTACTCGACGGGATCGTATAGGATGACATTGACCGCAGCGGCCATTGACCTCGTGCCATGGTTAAACTCGAGGTTGAGGTCGACCTGTTCGCCATGTGGGTCAAAGGCTTCAACTTCCCAGCGATACTTCGTCTGGGACTTCCTCACGATCTTGACCTGAAGCCCGACCCGCTCCATTGCGTCCAGTCGGTTGCGGCCGTCGATCAACAGCGCCTTGTTGTCCTCGACTATGACAGCGATCGGGCTGGCCAAGCCATTGCGCTTGATGTCCTCGCCGAGAGCGGCCAGCTCTTCATCAGTGAGCATGGGGAACAGATCGGCGGCCGGATGTACTGGGAGATGATCGCGCCAGGACATCATCGCCCCCCCGGCCGCTTCGCCCAACCCTCGGGATCGGCGACCCATGCATTGATTTCGGTGCATCGCCATCCAAAGCGATGCGGCGAAATACGGATGCGCCGAGGGAACAAGCCGCGCTTCTCCATGCGCTGGCGTGTCGGGTCGCGAAGCCGCGTTATCTTCTCGACTTCGGTCGGGAGTAGGAATTCGGGATTTGCAACGCTCATGAGACAAGCCCATCACAACATGGTGGATGTTGCGCGGGGGCCCCTTTGGTCCAATCAATCCCCGCTGGGCCAGTCCCCCTGACACCGCACCGTTTAGCGTGAAGGGGCGCGGTTGTTTCCTCAAAGAGGTCGGGAGTTGTCGGTCCTCATATGGTTTTGTGCGCTAGGGTAGTCAAGAGTCAGTCTCCGGCTCGAACGAAAAGCCGCATGAACAAACGTTCAGCCGCCGTTGAACGCGCTCCCCGGCGCGCGCTATTGCTCGCGAGCAAGCGCGTGAAGAGCAGCATCGATACCGGCGACAAGCTCGCGGCAAACAGGCGAAGGCATCTGCGAGAGACGATTGCGAAGAATCTCGAGACCTGCCACGGCTTGCTCGATCTCGGCGCCGGCTGCGCGTTCTCGTAGCCGGTCCATTTCCCAGGCGTCGATGCGACGGGCGTTTGCATACCAAAGATCCCTGGTTCTGTTGTAAGTGAAGCCCAATCGCCTCGCGGCTCGGTAGATCGCCGCCTTGACGCTGTCGCCGACGGGCCTAGGCTCGGCGCAGCGATGTACTAGGTTCCGTGCTTCATCGGTCGGGGAGCCGCAGGGCGAGCGAGGTAACAATGTGGACGAAACTTCAATCGTCGCATCGCTAGTCGAGTACATTTGTGATGCCTGTTCCTTATTTCTCTCTTTCCCTCTGGACCATTGCTTCGGGAATGGTGGCGTCGGCTGTTTCCTTGATCCACTCGCCGGCTCCAACGTGGGCTTCGGCGGCATGCTGTGTCATAAAGCCGTAAAGGCGGCGATCGCGGATCGCGCTAACGACTTTTTCCAGATACTCAGCCGCTTCCGCCGCTGACATGGCGTATTCAATGGCAGCAGTCGTATCCAGAGGTGGCGGGTCGCTCGATTTGGGGTTGGGTTTCGCTCGAAACTCAAGTGACACAGCTACGATCATAAAGTCGTCCGGATGGGGCTTGGGTCGTTCTTTTCTTTCAGCCATTAATGTTGTCTCCTTGAGGTTCGTTGATCACCAAAGTCGAAGTGGGCATAGCTCCGCCGCTCACTGGCAAGGTGCATTGGGTTGCTCACGGATTGATTTTTGATAGAAAATCAATTAATGCTTCTGAAGACGGAAATCAATAGAAATTCTATCAGTGGGCAAGAATGATTTCGGTTCGTCAACTCAAAGCCGCGCGCGTACTGTTGGCCTGGTCGCAGGGGAACCTGGCTCAGGCCTCGGGAGTATCTGAGCCGACAATTGCTCGTCTTGAATCGGTTGATGGACCTGTAGGGGGGAGGCCAGAGACGGCCGCGGCGTTGGTCGGAGCCCTCGAAAAGGCCGGCGTCGAGTTCATCCCGGAGAACGGGGGAGGGGCTGGCGTGAGACTTAAAAAAAAGAAGCGATAGAGTCGGATGCCTCCTGGTGCTCAACGTTCTGCTGTTGAATCGGTGCGTCGACATCGAAACTACAGCCGCTGTGCCGTGCGAACCAGTGCTGCTCAAGCCATCTTCCGGTCGCAAATGCGGGATCGAACCGCGGCGCCAGCCTCCCGGGCTTCTTCAACATGGCGAGCTGGGCTGCGGTAGGGCCTGTCTCCTCGGTAACTGGTGCGTAGGCATTCCCCCTGTTAGGCCTTCGTCGCGATGCCTGTGATGACATCACCCAGCTGGCTGGTTCCGAATATTTTGTCGGATGGATTTGGACAAATTGTCTGCACAACCGCGCGGACGGAAATCTAAGCCATTGAAAGCCTTGTTCGATCGCAGTGGCATGATCATTGCGAAGACGGTAATGCTAGTAAAGTGTGCCAATCATGAGGACCTCTTCGGCACGGGGTTCAGTCGCCCTGGCGGCGCTGATCGGTGGCTTTCGTCAGGAGAGACAGTCGATCGAGCCGCCGCCGGCGAACAAGTGCTGAAGTTCATCAGAATGGAGTTCTTGCTGCTAAAATTGCGATCGTTTGATTCAGCGGCCGCGGCCACACCGTCAAGCCCGCAGAAGCGGTGCAACGAAGTGTTGCATCGGCTCGATCGTATATCCGCCCGAAGGCTGAGCGCGCTCTCGTTGAATTGCTTTGAACGATCTTGTCCAGCGGTCGTTCATGAAGTTCAATAGTTCGCGCGGACCCGCCCACCATTGAGAACGTCCATGAAGAAAAAATTCGATCCTGCGCCCATCGACAAGCTCGTGGTCGATCCCAAGAAGGCGATCGAGGCGGACTTGAAGCAAACCAAGCTCGAGGAAGGTCTTGAAGAGACGTTTCCGGCCTCCGATCCTGTGAGTGAGACTCAACCTAAACCCTCAAGATACTGATCATTTTTGCGACGCCTTCCGTGGCATGTGCTTCGAGGCGGATCGCGACCGCTGTGCATCTGGTGATCATGCGCTATTTCCTGGATGCTGAGTTCAACGGATTTGGCGGTGAGTTGATTTCTATCGCACTTGTCCCGCAAGACGATGCCGCGCCGGCATTTTACGAGGCCGTCATCTGCGAACGTCCGACTGCCTGGGTACGCGAGCATATTCAGCCAGTGCTCGACAGACATCCGCTGAGTCGCGAGCAAGTCTCTCGGACCGCTTTTTCGAGTACCTTCACAATGACGAGTGTCCCATCATCGTCGCCGACTGGCCAGAGGACATCGCGAATGCGGCGCGGCTGCTCATTCTTGGTCCCGGAACGATGCAGCCCATCCGCCGAATTCGCTTCGAGTTGATCGACGCCGCGATCATCAGTCCATATGTCCCTTCAGCCAAGCGACATAACGCCTTGCGCGACGCTGAAGCGCTCCGCGCCACCGTGTTGGCCTACGAGGAACGCCTGCATTGGGCCAGCTTTGATCGTGTTCCTTATCACCCGTCCGCTTCTTGAATACAGGACTCGAAGGTGAGGGCCGAGCGGATCATCGATCGGCGTCGCGCTTCTGTTAGATGCAAGTTTGTCCGGCTCAGTCGGCCAGGTTCGCAAGAAACTGCCGCGGCGGTACGAAGAACGTTGCTCCAGAGACGGGGGTTGAGTAGTCGAGGATGCGATCGTGAAGCGGAGGCGGATCTCCGATAAACATCCGCTCAAGCATTTTCTCGATAACCCACAAGTGCCGGGAGTAGCCGATGAAGTAGGTCCCGTATTCTCCCCGCCCCGGCACCGCGAACGGCATATTGTCACGCAGAATATCGTGCTCGCCCTGTTCATCGGTGATGGTGCACAGTGTCTTATGGGACTTCTGCCCCTCACTCGCGTCCGCCAGCTCGACATTGTCGAACTTGGTGCGACCGATGATGGCCTCCTGCGTTTCGGCGGTCTGAGCCCGCCAGGCAGCCAGATTGTGGAGGTACTTCTGGACGACCACATAGCTGCCCCCGGCATGGTCCGGATCTTCATCCCCGACGAGAGTCGCGGCGGGAAGATCTAGACCATCGGGGTTCGCCGTGCCGTCCACGAACTCCAGCAAGTCCCGGCCGTCGAAGTACCGGAAGCCAGCGACATCATCCACGGCGGTGACTGCGTCGCCGAAGGCCTCCAGCAGGATTTTCTCGAACTCGATGATTAGATCGGCGGAGGCGGCGCGGATATGGTAAAGCAGATCGCCCGGCGTTGAAATCGCGGTATGCTTGGCTCCCTTGATCTCCCTGAACGCAGTGAGCTCCCTGGGTTCGGGTTTGCCGGTGAGAGTTCGCCAGACGCGATGACCGATTCCCACATTGGCGGTGAACGCCTCGCCGTTGGCCCGTCCCTGGATATCCTTGATAAGATCGGCGGTCGAACCGACGACAGCACGAACCGTCTCGAGAGCCTGATCGCCAGGATTGATCGCCAGCACCAGGAAGGCCGCCGACGCGGTCGTCGGCGCATCGATGTACTGGGGCTCGGAGTCCATCGCGCGCTGCCGTGACTTTTGAGTCTGCGCAGTTTGTGTTGTGTTGGACGCTGTCACATTCATAGTGTCGTACTCGTTGAGTCAGAATCGTCCTGCCGGGTCCGTTGCGTGTCGTTCGTCCAGTATCCGTCTCGGCTTCGGCGACCGATTGGTCGCCTGCCCAAATCTGGCCGAAGATCTCATGTCCTGCAATTGCGCAATTGCGAGCTGCGCTATCTCACGAATGGTTGGGCGGGGTGGTTAGCGCCAACTGATAGACAATTTGTCTGTCGCTCCTCAGACAAATTGTCAGAAGTTGCTTCATCGCAGGTCCCAAGTCGTTGACGTTACTGCGCGCTGGACGATGGCACATCTATTGCTCCGAGAAGCTCGGATTGGTTCATGAAGATTGTCAGATGGCGCTCGCTCGAGATCCCGATGGCCAGTATGAGGTTCACCGTCATGGAATTTATTTCGTGATGTACAGCGATAGTGCCGAGGTCACATGCATGATCGCGCGCAGAGCTCTCAATGTGATGCGCGTCCGATTTCATCCTGTTCCAAGCGTCGAGGAACTCTTCCTGATGCGGCGAGCGCGCATCGAACGCGCCGCCAGCGACAAGTTTGAAAACCGTCAATCCGGTGTGGCCCGCGTGGTTTCGCTCGATCGGTTCGACGTAGATTTCTAAGCGCAGTTCAGTCTCATAAATGATGTTACAATCCGACACAGCGGCCGCATTCTCTGCTCCATCGCAGGAAAATCCTCCCGGATCCGGAGCACCGACGCCGGCGGCGACCCGGTCCGGAGTGCTCTCGGGCGTGTTCCGAGCTAATCCCATTCCCCGATCGGAAGAATATCTGCGCGGGCCTGCCCGCGGCAACGAAGCTCGGACCGGCCCGGCCTTGCAATCCGGGCATGGGAGTCGGCCTTGGATGTCGGGGAGGCTGCAATGATCGTACGCTCCAGGCCAGGCTTCTGGGACGTTGCGTTCGCGGTGAATGGATCGATCTTGCCGCGGATCGCGCCGCATCTCGTGGCCATTGCGCTGATCAGTGTGTTGGCAATCTTTGCTGCCATGGAGCATCCGGGCATTTTCGCGCGCATCAGTGCGGTTCCGTTCACGCTGATCGGCATCGCGCTGTCGGTCTTCATGAGCTTCCGAAACAGCACATGTTATGCCCGTTGGTGGGAGGGGCGCGAGCTCTGGGGCAAGCTGATCATCGCCTGCCGTTCGTTCGCACGTCAGATTGCCACCCTAGAGGAAGACGATCGCCGCGTCCTGCTCCGCGGCCTATGTGGCTTTTGCTCCGGACTAACAGCGCGCCTGCGGGGTGAGGACGAAGTGGCGGCGATCAAGCCATGGTGCGACATCGACGCCGCTTCAGGCGGCCCCAACCCGACCAATGCCTTGCTCAGCCAGATCGGGCTGCACTGCTTGATGCTGATGAAGCGGGATCGGATAGAGCCGATCCACTACGCGGTCCTGGAGGGGCAGCTTACCGCTCTCTCGGACGTGCAAGGGGGATGCGAGCGCATCGCGTCGACCCCGGTGCCATTCGCCTATTCGCTGCTGCTGCATCGGACCGCCCTGATCTTCTGCGTGACGTTGCCGTTCGCGCTCGCCGGATCGCTCGATTGGTGGACGCTGCTGCCCGTTCTGCTGGTCGCCTACACGTTTTTCGGCCTCGACGCGCTTGGCCATCAGCTTGAGGCTCCCTTCGGGTTGGAGCCAAATGCCCTTCCGCTCGACGCAATGAGGCGAGCCATCGAGCGCGAGATGCTCGCCCTGCTCGGAGAGCGCGATTTGCCCGCGCCGATAGAGCCTCGTCGGAATGTGCTGATGTAAGCCTCGTAAGCCGCCGGGTGTCGGAGTGTGCAAGTCACGGCGCACGATGTTCGTTGGAACGCGCGTGGCCTGGAATGGCCTCGATCAGTCGTAACCCTGCGGTGGGAGCACAGCCCAAATGATTGTCTCGAAAAAGAAGAGGCCGCGAAAGCCACTCGATACGATCATTGTGCTCGTGTCATGGGCGCTGTTGACGGCCGGTATCGTCTTTCTTGTTGTCAATTCACGATGATTGGTGCGAGCCGCAGGAGGGACGTCATGCTCCGGCATGATAGTCGCAGCTGACCTGAAAATGACAGAGCGGGCTCCTCGCACGCCGGCGATCAGTGTGGGGGTGTTGCGGGTCGCCAGGAAAGATCGCCGGACCAGACGTAGATTGCTATGGCCGCCAGGCATAAGGCGATGCCAACCCAGAAGACAGGCGAATGATGGATTGGTCGTCGGTCTCCCGGATCGCGCTTCATTCGGTCTCCTCGCTTGCACGAATAATCAACGAAGCGTCCTTGCGCATGAACGCGGCACCCCAACATTCGTGAACGTAAGCGAAAGCGGTGTTGAAGTCATTCGTCATCGCGTTACGCAAGCCATCTACTGCGCCGAGCAAATGCATTCGGACGTCGATGGCCCGTTGATGCGGGACGCGTGTCCACGGCGACGGCGTTGAGCGTTGCGCCAAAAAGGATGAAGTCGGGGCGGGAAATGTACGTGCCGCAACATGCCACGGCGGACAACTTGGCCAAAGCCGTCGTGACAAATTGTCCATCGTCGATGGCCCGCGCCGCCTAACTCATTGATATAGCGATGCGCTCAGACTGGCACGCCTGTTGCTAACCTCTCCTCGATGCACGTTTCACGGTTAGGCAAAAGAAGGAGATGAAAATGAACTGGGATCGCATCGAGGGAAACTGGAAGGCTGCAAAGGGCGCACTCAAGGCAACATGGGGCAAGCTGACCGACAACGACATTGATGTCATCAACGGCGACAGGGAGCGGCTGGAGGGCAAGCTGCAAGATCTCTACGGCATTGACAAGAACCAGGTCCGCAAAGAGGTCGACAAGTGGGCCAGGGAAGCAAATTGGGATCGATCCTGATTGAGTGATCCCGACGGATCGACGGCTGCTGCGAGGCAGCATCGACTCCCGATTTACATTCATCGTCCGCACCGGACGATCACAGCGGATCGCAAAGCTGCGTAGAGCTTGGGTCGGCGAAGCCCGGCCTCAAGGGTCTCCTGAATTGCCGCGATTTGCGCCCCCGCGAGAGCACCAGCCAGGACAGGATAGATAAGGAGATACAATGTCCAAGGATCACGACAAGGCGTCACACGGATCGCAGGACGCGCGACGTCACAAGATCGATCATCAGACGCGCAACGAGTGGCTTCACAGAGACGCCGGCCTCCAGGATGCGTGGCGCGCATCCGGCATGACGCGTGATGACTTTATCCGGCACAACGAAGGCATGATCGACAAGGTGATCGTCGCCAGCCTCGACCAGGATCGATAAAGCCGCCGTTAGCACGGTCCAGCGTGTTGCGGGTGATCTCATTCAGGTCGCCCCGCTGAAGACCCTACTGAAGATCTGACAATTGCGGAGTTGATTTATGTTGGACGGCAAGCCGCGCTTTAAGACGTATCATCATCCCGCCGGTGGTTGGGGTGCCGCCGCAGCGACTGCAAAGATCCTTCTCGAGCAGAGCGTGGTGACGAAGGGATCGCGCGCGCTTCTGTCAATGAACCAGCCCGGCGGATTCAAGTGCTCGAGCTGTGCGTTTCCCGACGCGGAATGCAAGAAGACGCTCGATTTCTGCGAGAACGGTGCCAAGGCGTTAGCATTTGAGGCAACGAAGTTTCGAGTCACGCGAGAGTTCTTTGAGCAGCACACCGTGTCCGAGCTCATGGAACAGTCGGACTACTGGCTCGAGATGCAAGGACGTTTGACGGAGCCGATGCGCTATGACTCGTCGTCGGATCGCTATGTGCCGTGCAGCTGGGACGACGCGTTCGCGCTGATCGGTCAGCATCTGCGGTCTCTCGACAGCCCCCACGAAGCGGAATTCTACACGTCCGGCCGTACGCCCAACGAAGCGGCGTTTCTCTATTCGATATTCGTCCGGGAGTTTGGGACGAATAATTTTCCCGACTGCTCGAACATGTGCCATGAGCCGACCAGCCGGGGCTTGCCGCCCTCGATCGGTGTCGGGAAGGGCACCGTTATCCTCGATGATTTCGAGCACGCCGAAGCGATTTTCGTCATCGGGCAGAACACCGGGACGAACTCGCCGCGGATGATGAGCAATTTGGTCGAAGCGAGCAAGCGCGGGGTTCCGATCGTCGCCGTCAACCCGATGCCCGAGCGTGCGTTGGTACGCTTCGCCGATCCGCAAGATGTCATCCAGATGGCAACCTTCGGTTCGACGAAGATTGCCAGCGAGTTCGTTCACGTCCGCATCGGAGGTGACCTCGCCTTCCTGAAAGGTATCATGAAGGTCATGTTCGAGCGCGAGGAGCGCGGTGAAAAGATTATCGACCGGGAGTTCATCCGCGAGCATACCGTCGGCCTGGACGCGGTCCGGAACGACGCGATGGCGCAGACATGGTCGGAACTGGAGCGGGCCTCGGGGCTCGAGGAATCGCAAATCCGGAGATGCGCCGAGATCTACATTCGCTCGCGCGCGACGATCATTTGCTATGGGATGGGTATTACGCAGCACCAGGAGGGGTCGCGACTGGTGCAACAGTTGGTCAATCTGCTCCTGCTCAAGGGCAATTTCGGCAAACCCGGCGCCGGAATTTCGCCCATTCGCGGTCATTCCAATGTGCAGGGAGATCGTACCGTCGGTATCGATGAACAGCCGAGCCAGGACTATCTCGATCGCGTTCGCGATGTCTTTGGGTTCGAGCCGCCCCGCGAACATGGTCATCATACGATCGAGTCCGTCGCGGCCATGCAGGCGGGCACGGCGAAGGTATTCATCGGCCTCGGCGGCAATTTCGTTCGGGCGGTGCCCGATACCGAACGCTCGTACGCGGCCATGCAAAAGCTCGCGCTGACGGTCGCCATCACGACCAAGCTGAATCGCGGACATCTGGTTCACGGCCGCAATGCCTTGATGCTGCCCGTCATCGCGCGCTCGGAGACCATCCAGACGGCAGCCGGTGAGCAGTTCGTGACGATCGAGGACTCGATGTCGAACGTCACCGCGTCTCGCGGCGTGTTGCAGCCGGCGAGTCCGCACCTCCTGCCCGAGGTGGAGATCGTCTGCCGGATCGCGCAAGCGACCTTGCCAAACAGCAAGGTCGACTGGAAGAGCTACAGCGAGGATTACGGCTTGATTCGCGACAAGATCGCGGAGGTCTATCCGGAGATCTACAGCGACTTCTCCGAGCGCATCGAAAGCCCGAGAGGTTTTCACCTCGACGTGCCGCCGCGCGAGCTGGTGTGGCCGACACCGAACGGCAAGGCAAACTTTCTGCTTCTGCCCGGTCTGGAAGTGAACGCATCCGTTCCGGATCCCGATATGCTGCGACTGGCAACCATTCGCTCGCACGATCAATTCAACACGACGATCTACAGCAACAACGACCGCTATCGCGGTGTCTACAATGACCGCATGGTACTGTTCATGAACGCCGAGGATCGAGCGGCGCGAGGGCTCGAAGACGGCGCGAGCATTGCGCTCGAGACGATCAGCGACGATGGCATACAGCGGCGCGTGAGCGGATTGAAGGTGCTGGACTATCCGATGCCGCGCGGATCGGTTGCGGGATATTACCCCGAGCTCAATCCGCTGCTGCCTCTGGACTACTACGACAAGATCAGCGGAACGCCGGCGGCCAAGTCTATTCCAGTGCGGGTTGTTGCCGCTTGATCGGCCGGACGCCGGTGACGAAGTGCCGGGACGCATATCCTGAGGCAAGGAGGGGACATTGCTGGACAATCTCGATGCGGTGATTCTGGCGCGCGCCCAGTTTGCGTTCACCGTCTCGTTCCATTTCATATTTCCGTCCTTCTCGATCGGGCTTGCGAGCTATCTGATGGTGCTCGAGGCGCTGTGGCTGAGGACGGGACAAGGCGTCTATGCCAATCTGTTCCGCTACTGGCTGAAGATCTTCGCCGTTGTGTTCGGTATGGGTGTCGTCTCGGGAGTGGTGCTCTCATATCAGTTCGGTACGAATTGGTCGGTATTCTCCACGCGAGCCGGGCCGATCATCGGGCCGCTTATGGCGTATGAGGTGATGACGGCCTTCTTTCTGGAGGCCGGCTTCCTCGGCGTCATGCTGTTCGGCATGAGCAAGGTCGGGAAAGGCCTTCATTTCTTCGCAACGTGCATGGTCGCGCTTGGTACATTGATCTCGGCAACCTGGATCATTGCCGTGAACAGCTGGATGCAGACGCCAGCGGGATTCGCGATCAATGCGAAGGACCAGTTTGTGCCCGCCGGATCCTGGATCCCGATCATCTTCACCGCGAGTTTTCCGTATCGCCTCGTCCACACCGTGATCGCGGCCTATCTGACGACGGCGTTCGTGGTTGGTGGTGTCGGCGCCTGGCATTTGCTGCGGGACCGCACCAATGCCGGCGCGCGCAAGATGTTCTCGATGGCGATGTGGATGGCCGCGATCGTGACCCCGATCCAGATCCTCGCGGGTGATGCCCACGGACTCAACACGTTGGAACACCAGCCCGCCAAGGTTCTCGCCATGGAAGGGCACTACGAACCCAGTCCCGATGGCGCGTCGCTGATCCTCTTCGGCTTTCCCAGCAACGAGGCAGCGCAGGTCCGTTACAAGCTCGAAGTGCCGCGCCTCGGATCGCTGATCCTCAAACACGATCCGGGTGCACCCCTGCCGGGGCTCAGCGACTTCCCCAGGGATCAATGGCCGCCGGTGCCGATCGTGTTCTGGTCGTTTCGGATCATGGTCGGCCTTGGATTTGCGATGCTTGCTGTCGGTCTCTGGAGTCTGCTCGCGCGCTTCCGGGGAAGGCTCCACGACTGGGCCTGGTTGCATCGCGCCTGTGTCGCGCTCGGACCGGCCGGCTTTGTCGCTGTGATCGCTGGATGGGTGACGACGGAGGTCGGTCGGCAACCCTTCACCGTCTATGGGCTGTTGCGAACGGCGGAATCGCATTCGCCGCTGGCTGCGCCGGCGGTGGCGGCCTCGCTTGTCGCTTTCGTGCTGGTGTACTTCGCAGCCTTCGGCGCCGGCACCTATTATCTCCTGCGCCTGATGGCGAAGCCGCCCGCTCCGGGCGAGAAGGAGCCGCCCAAGGTACCGCAGCGCGCTGCAGGTATTACCCCGGCGAGCAGCGTCGGCGTGCCTCTGACCGCGGCGGAGTGAGGCCAATGTACAGCATCGACCTTACCACCTTCTGGGCTGCCATTATCGGCTTTGCGGTGATGGCCTACGTCGTCATGGACGGGTTCGACCTCGGCATCGGAATTCTGTTCCCGAGTTTCGCGGTCGGCGATGAGCGCGACCAGGCCATGAATTCGATCGCGCCGGTCTGGGATGGCAACGAGACGTGGTTGGTGATGGGCGGCGGCGGTCTGTTGGCGGCGTTTCCGCTCGCCTATGCGATCATCCTTCCGGCTACCTATCCGTTGATGATCGCCATGCTGCTTGGGCTCGTCTTCCGTGGCGTCGCCTTTGAGTTCCGCTGGCGCGATCCAGGGCATAGGCCGCTATGGGACATTGCGTTCTGGTTGGGCTCCCTGGTGGCCGCCTTTGCGCAAGGCGTGACTCTCGGCGCAATTCTGCAGGGTATCCACGTTGTCAATGACGCATATGCTGGAGGCTGGCTCGACTGGCTGAGCCCATTCAGCATCCTGACCGGCGTCGCGGTTGTGATTGGCTATGCGCTGCTCGGCGCAACGTGGCTGATCTGGAAGACCGAGGGGACCAGCCAACGTCACGCACGCCGTGCCGCCTTCTGGCTCGGCGCCGGCACACTTCTGGCGCTGGCGGCCGTCAGCGCGGTGACGCCGTTCCTCGACTATGACTACTGGCGGCGATGGTTCGCGATGCCCGGCGTCTTGTTGACGGCTCAGGTGCCATTATTGGTACTGATCTGCTCGGCAACCTTCTTCTGGAGCCTGAAGCGTGAGTTCGAGCGGCTGCCGTTCCTCATGGCGCTGGCACTGTTCTTGTTGAGCTTCATCGGGCTCGGAATCAGCATTTATCCTTACGCTGTTCCGCGCGCGATTACGATCTGGGATGCCGCGGCACCAGCCGAAAGCCAATTGTTCATGCTGGTGGGCGCCTGCGTTATCATTCCGCTCATCCTCGCCTACACGGGTTGGGCCTACTGGGTGTTTCGCGGCAAGGCCGGCACCGCAGGATATCACTGATGCAGGCGCGGATTCCGCTATGGCAACGGCTCGTGTGGATGGCCGCGATCTGGATCGCAAGCGTTGTGGCGGTCGGCTTCGTCTCGGGCCTGATCAGACTGTGGTTACGATAGTCCAGTTTCATTCATCTTGGTTTCCAAACCGTCCCGCTTGTCGCGAAGCCGCGAACATTGACCGGGATGCATAGTCGTTCCCGGCAGATTCCCAAATGACACATACCTCGAACTACGATCTGACTGCGCTCTGGACGATCTTTCTTTCGTTCTGGCAGCGAAGCATCCTGGACCTGACTGTCGGACACCTCGTCGTTTCGATCGTCATTCTCGCAATCGCGGTGCTGATCCGGCGCTTCTTTAGCCGCACGATCATTTCTCGTATCCACTCTTGGTCCTCGGGCAAGGAAGGAGACCTCAGCCGAACGATCGTCGAGGCTCTTGCTCCTCATCTCCAGTCCATTCCGATCGTCTTGGCGATCCTCATTATCGGGGAGTTTATTCTTACCAATCAGAGGCTCAAGGATGGGCTTCTCCAGATCGATCAATCGTTGATTGCATTTACGATCTTCTGGGCATTGTTCGAGGTGATCGGGCCCCTATGCGCCGTTCTGGATGGTCGAACGCCGATCTTCAGCAAGGCCATGATCGGTTGGACCGTCAGGGTCGGACGCGCCATCATCGTTGCGCTAGGCGCTACCGCTGTCCTGGAGGTCTGGGGCATTCACGTCGGCCCGGTGCTGGCGAGCTTCGGGCTCGTCGGTGTTGCGGTGGCGCTGGGCGCTCAGAATCTCTTCAAGAACCTGATCTCTGGAATCTTCATCATTGGAGAACAGCGCTTTCGAAACGGCGATTGGATACTCGCCGAGGGGATTGTCGAAGGCACGGTTGAGACCATTGGTCTGCGGACGACGAAGGTCCGCCGGTTCGATCAAGCACCCGTATTCGTTCCGAACTCGTATTTGGCGGACAATGCCGTCACCAACTTCTCGCAGATGACGTCCCGACGTATTTCCTGGATCGTCGGCCTCGATTACAGCACGACTATCGACCAGCTTCGCGATGTCCGTAATGCAATCGAGGCTTACATCCTCGGCAATCAGGATTTCGTTCATCCCCCTGAAGCGGTCGCGTTCGTACGCGTCGACAAGTTCAATGACTCGTCGATCGATGTCATAGTCTATTGCTTCACCCGCACCACGGTCTGGGGTGACTGGCTGAAGATAAAGGAGGAGCTCGCGTATGCCATCAAGGCGATCGTGGCAAAGGCCGGCTCTGATTTCGCCTTTCCAAGCCAATCCCTCTATGTGGAGGCGGTTCCAACGGGACTCGAACTCTTTCCCTACACCAAAGCACCGGGCACCAACCGGACGACTGCTCCGACCAGCCCGGAAGTGGATCGTGAGCCCGATCCTTCCCGAGCCGCACTGGGTCCGGTAGATCGGTTCGTTCGGGATGGTGGTACGCCGCCAGGCACTTGAGGCCGTTATCGAGGTCGATCGGAAGGATCCGTGACATGACCGCCAATATCATTCTTGCTTCGGAAAGCCCGGCCGCCGAGAAGTTGCTGAGGAATGCTGGGATTGGTGTCGAGCTTCAAGCCATTGATCTCGACGACGGGGCGCTCGAAGCGCCTCTTGTTGAGACCGGCAGCTCTCCAGAGTGCATTGCCCTCGTCGTCGCGGAAGCCAAGGCGACAGCAATCAGCGAACGAAACTCGGGAGCTATCGTTCTTGGCTGCAAGCAGGTCGTGGCGCTCGACGATGACATTCTGCGTGCTCCTGCCGACATGGATGAAGGCCGCAGGCGCCTGCTCCTGCTGTCCAATCGCACCCATCAGGTGAATAGTGCTGCCGTCGTCGCCCGTGATGGAAATGCGCTCTGGCGCCATGTCGGCGTCGCTCGCTTGACGATGTGCAGGCTCGATCCACCGTATGCCAGCCGTTACCTGGCCCGCGTAGGGCCGTCTGCCTTGCAAAGCCCTGGTGTCTATAGGATTGATGGTGAGGGTGTGCAGCTTTTCACCGAGATCGACGGCGACTACTTTACGATTATCGGGCTCCCGCTGCTGGCTGTGCTCGCAGAGTTGCGCCGTTTGCAGGTGATCGATTGCTAATTGCGTCCGACCCATGCCGACCGCAGCGACCTCGGCTCAGGTGGTCGAAACCGCTCTCGCCCGGTCTGTCGGTCCTCGACCCCCGGTCATTTTGTCCGGGGGATCTCGGACAAAATGACCTCCTTACGAAGTCGATCTCCATAACACATTGAAATCGCACCGCTTGCGACCTGGCACGGCGATTGCGTTGCCGTGATGCGAGGATGGCGCCGTTCGCACGCAGGGGGCCGATCCGCGTGCAGCGAGACTCGCGATCTACCAAGAGCAACTCGATCTTTGGACAAATCATCTATGGCGCAGACATGTGGAATGTCGGAACCGAAGCGAGCGTTCACGGGATTGATGACCGAAGCGCGAGGGAAGTGGGGTTGGTTCGTCGCCCTGGGCATTCTTTTTATTGTGCTTGGCTTCGGAGCACTCAGCAATCTGCTGTTGGCGACCATAGCAACGATCTTCTACATCGGCGTCTTGATGATCATCGCGGGCGCTTTCCAGATCGTCCATGCGTTTAGCGTCAAGAACTGGCGTGGGTTCTTTCTTTGGGGCCTGGGCGGCTTCTTCTATGCTGCAGCCGGTACGACAATCGTTCTGGATCCAGCAATCGCTTCGCTTGTTCTGACTCTCATATTGGCTGTTTTCACGATCGCGTCGGGCCTCATGCGCCTGCTGCTTGGCTTCAGAGCAAGGGGAGATCGTGGCTGGGGCTGGCTATTTGCCTCCGGACTGCTCACCGCGATCGCAGGATTGGCGTTTCTCCTGGGGTGGCCGCTCAACAGTCTCTGGCTGCTTGGTCTGTTGTTGTCGGTCGACCTGGTTTTCCAGGGCTGCACGCTGATTGGCCTGGGCCTGCAGCTTCGGGATGCGCGGTAGACGGCCGGCTCGGGCGCGCGAAGAACGGCGCTCTTCCGACTGGCCCTCAACAAATCAACGGCAAAGATAAGAGAGCTGCCATGACCAATAACAGCACGCCCAGGAATCCTCATCACAACAGACAGATTCACCCACACCACACTCAAGGAGGGACTCATCAGGAGAGGCAAGATGTAGAGAGGGTGACGCCTGAGGATTCTGCAAGGGAAGCAGCCTCCGAATCGCCAGATGCTGCGAGCGTCCCGCCGGGAGGAGCAGAAGACGCGCATGATGCTATCGCGCGGCTCGTGGCGGAAAATGTTGACCTCAAGGACCGCCTGCTTCGGGCGCTCGCAGATGCCGAGAATGTACGCCGGCGGGCTGAGCGCGAGTTGAACGACATGCGGCAATACGCCGTGACCAAGTTCGCGGGCGATATGGTCAACGTCGCGGACAACCTGGAGCGTGCGATATCCAGTCTTCCCTCGGAGCTGCGCGGCAATGCCGGCCCCTTCAAGACGTTTGTCGCGGGTGTGGAGCTTACCGAAAAGGAGCTGCTGCGATCACTGGAGGCGCACGGCGTCAAGAAGCTTGATCCGACCGGAAGCCGATTTGATCCTCACTTGCACGAGGCCATGTTCCAGGTCCAAGATCCGTCAGTGCCAAGCGGCACGGTCACGACGGTCGTGCAGCCAGGTTACACGATCGGATCGCGTTCGTTGAGGCCCGCGAAAGTCGGCGTCGCGAGCTGAAATTCCCGCTCGCTTCCAAGACGGCCGCGCAATGGCCCCGATGCTTCTAGCAGTGCCGGCTTGGATCGACTACCTGTGCTTGGGAAGCGTCACGGTCATCACGCCGTTGTCGAAGTACGCGCTTATCTTATGAGCATCGACCGAACGGGGTAATAGCATCGAGCTCAAGACTCTGATTGTCCGTTCGGCACCGCGACCGTCGTTTACCTGCCGCTCGGCGATGATGGTAAGTACACCACGCTCGACGGACACGTCTATGTCGTTTGCCGTTAGACCATGCAGCTCTGCAACGATTTGGAGTTCGTCATCTGTCTCGTTCACGTCAACATTGAGCATCGTGAACCATCCTGATCGTACATGCGACGGTATAGACCATCGAGCGGATCAACCAGCAGCAATACGTGTGCCATCGGCGCGGCAAGTCATATCAGCAGCTTAAGGTGTTGGTCGGTTAGCCCGCGGACACTTTGTCGAAGTCGATCGGACAATTTGTCTGATGCAGGTTTGGTACAGGCGCGATCTGTACGCTCTGGACGTGCCCGAAAACGGCGCTAGCATTGATCATGCAGGCTGGGGAGGGATCGAGTGTCGAGCAAGATCGATCAGGCCGCGTCTGCGATCGATGACGTCCGGCCGCTTGTGCAGCGATTGCGTCGAGTTGAGGCGTGGCGACGGAAGCGCTTCGAGCGTGCAATTCAGGATCTGGACGAAGAAATGGTCCTTGATCGATCGAACGTGATCAAGGTTGCGCAGCTATACACAGCGGTTTCAGTTCGTCGAAAAGCTCTCGAAGCAGGAGTCGTCAAGCCTTGGCGTGGCTTGCGATAGGCGCATGATGACTTTCGGGTTTCCACGCGTTGAATGGTTGATCGAGCCCTCCATGATCAGAGCTTGTGTTGAAGCCAAGGCGCGAATTCCCCCGACACAGCAACTTTGCGAGGACATGCCATGAGTGCCGGCAAGTTATCTTCCAATGCTCCTTCTGGCGATCTTTGGCCAGCTCTATCCTGCCAGGCCTTCGAGCAGACGCGGCATCTTCTCCACATGGTGTTGCAGGCCGTTGGCAAGCTCAAGCTGGCCGGGCCTTTCCAGGCGCAATGGTCCGAGGTTCCGCTATGGCTCGGCGCGAGAGGCCTTACCACCGGTCCGATCCCTTACGCCGGCGGCGTCTACGAGGTCCGCGCCGACTTCGTCTCGTACGAGTTGCAGTGGCTCACGAGTTCGGGCGTATCGGGACAGCTGCCGCTGGGCCCGACGTCCGTCGCCGCACTGGTCGACACGTTCCTCGACCGACTTCGTCATGCGGGGGTAGATGCTGCCATCACGCTGATGCCGCAGGAAGTGTCCAACCAGATCCCGTTCGACGAGGATAGGCAGCAGCGCCCATACGACCGCGACATGGTCAACGCCTGGTGGCGCATTCTCCTCAGTACGCAACGCGTCATGCAGGTCTTCCAGGGGCGGTTCACGGGCAAGACGCAACCCATCGGCCTGATGTGGGGGACGTTCGATATTCGCGTGCCGTTCTATACCGGCAAACCCGCTTCACCGGCGCCGAACGCTGATTTTGTCCGGCGCAATGCGATGAATGCAGAGTTGATGGAGATGGGGTGGTGGTCGGGTGATCCCTCCTATCCCAGACCCGCATTCTACTCCTTCACCTATCCGCAGCCACAAGGTATCGAGATCGCGAAGATCGGTCCAAGCGCCGCGCGATGGGACGCCAGCCTGGGCGAGTTTCTCCTCGACTACGACGACCTGTGCAAGTCTGGCGATCCTGACGGTGATCTGCTTGGCTTCCTGGAATCGACCTACAATGCTGGTGCGACTGCGGCGGGCTGGGATTCCGCCCTGCTGGGCAGCGGGCGTCCGGAGTAGCTCTCCGATGACTGCATGCCCGACGGCAGATGTATTCTCCATGGACGTGCACACAGACTTCCTTACGAGATGTTTCGGTGCACGTCGCAAACGATCAGGGCGGAGTCCGGGCGAGCTAGTGCGACGAGCGTGAGTCCCGCCTGCTCTGCGCGTTCGACCGCAAGGCTCGTAGGCGCTGAAATGGTGACGAGCATCGGACAGCCTGCGCGAACGGCCTTCTCAACAAGTTCATAGCTGCATCTGGCAGAGAGCAGCAGGAAACCGCCGGACGCTGGGATGTCGGACAGCGCCAGCGCGCCGATCAGCTTGTCGAGCGCATTATGTCGACCGACGTCCTCCCGAACGCACAGGATTGATCCGTCGGGGCGGCAGAATGCCGCCGCATGTGTTCCGCCGGTGGATCGACCGAGCATCTGATGGTGTTGCAGGGCATTTAGCGCGTCAGCGATGGCTTCCCGGCTCGTGGTGATGCGCCCACGTATCGGCGGCAACGGGCGCAGCACCTGCTGGATATTTTCCAATCCGCATAGCCCGCAGCTGCTTTCCGAAACGCGCTTGCGAGCGCGCTCCAGTGCGATTGTCGCGCCTTCTCGAGGTAAGGTAAGCCGGATGATCCAACCGCCTTCCGTCTCGTGGACGATGATGTCACTGAGGTCCTGTACATGCTTGATAAGGCCCTCGGCCAACGCGAATCCCGCCGCGTAGTCGCGAAGGTCCGACGGTGTCGCCATCATCACGGCATAGCCTATTCCACAGACCTCGATTGCGACGGGGACCTCAACCGGAACAACACGAATGAGCTCGCCGTCACTACGATCGGTGAATGCAAGGCGTCGCACCGAAATAGTCTGGGTTTGGTTGGTCATGTCATTGCTCGCGCAAGCCAATGATCTGAAGCGGTTGCCCCGTTAGTCAACGTCCCGAGTGAACGTTATCGAGAAGTTCTATCGCAACATGCGTGCCACCCGACTGACTGAACAACGTCAGCAGCTTACGACGTGGCTTCGGTGGATCGACGGACAACTTGTCCAGCGGTAATCGACAATCTTTCCGTAGTGTCGGTTACGGCAGGACAGACCGAGGCCCGTCACGCGTGCCTAAGCCAATAGACACTTTGTCCGAGGCGCTCCGGACAAAATGTCCGACGTGTAGTGATCTCGCTGCGTAAGTCGTTGAAATCACGTGGGACGTGATGTGGCACATGTGTTGCTCAACGGTAGTGGCGCAGGGCGCAAGCCGCACATAGTCGATCAACGAAAAAGTCAGAGGAGCGCGACGTGGCAAAAGTGATCGGAATCGACCTCGGGACGACCAATTCATGCGTCGCGGTCATGGATGGCAAGAACACGCGCATCATCGAGAACGCCGAGGGCGCGCGTACGACACCTTCCGTCGTGGCGTTCACGTCCGATGGCGAACGCCTGGTCGGACAGCCGGCCCGGCGGCAGGCGGTGACCAACCCGACCAATACCATCTTCGCGGTGAAGCGCCTGATCGGGCGCCGCTACGATGATCCGACGGTCGAGAAGGACAAGACGCTCGTCCCCTACAAGATCATCAAAGCGTCCAATGGCGACGCTTGGGTCGAGGCCGAGGGAAAGCCGTATTCGCCCTCCCAGATATCGGCCTTCATCCTGCAGAAGATGAAGGAGACCGGCGAGGCCAATCTCGGTGAGAAGATCACGCAGGCCGTTATCACTGTTCCCGCCTATTTCAACGACGCGCAGCGCCAGGCCACCAAGGACGCCGGCAAGATCGCCGGTCTCGAGGTTCTCCGCATTATCAACGAGCCTACTGCGGCTGCGCTTGCCTACGGTCTCGACAAGAAAAAGCAGGCCAAGATCGCTGTCTACGATCTCGGCGGCGGCACCTTTGACATCTCCGTTCTCGATATCGGCGATGGGGTATTTGAGGTGAAGGCGACCAACGGCGACACCTTCCTGGGTGGCGAAGACTTCGACATGCGGCTGGTCAACTACCTTGCCGACGAGTTCCAGAAGCAGCAAGGTATTGATCTGCGCAACGACAAGCTCGCCCTTCAGCGCCTCAAGGAGGCGGCTGAAAAGGCCAAGATCGAGCTTTCCACCGTCACCCAGACGGAAGTCAACCTGCCGTTCATCACCGCGGATGCCTCCGGCCCAAAGCACCTTCAGGTCAAGATCACGCGCGCCAAATTCGAGTCCCTGGTCGAGGACCTCGTTCAGCGGACGATCGAGCCGTGCCTCAATGCCCTGAAGGACGCCGGGCTTACGGCCAAGGACATCGACGAAGTCGTGCTCGTCGGCGGCCAGACCCGCATGCCGAAGATCCAGGAGGTCGTGCAGAAGATCTTCGGCAAGGAGCCGCACAAGGGCGTCAATCCCGATGAGGTTGTCGCCGTCGGCGCGGCAATCCAGGCCGGCGTCCTGCAGGGCGACGTCAAGGACGTGCTGCTGCTCGACGTGACGCCGCTTTCACTCGGCCTCGAGACGCTGGGGGGCGTGTTCACCCGGCTGATCGAGCGCAACACGACGGTTCCAGCGAAGAAGAGCCAGGTGTTCTCCACCGCCGAGGACAACCAGAGTGCAGTGACGATCCGCGTCTTCCAGGGCGAGCGCGAGATGGCATCCGACAACAAGTTTCTCGGCCAGTTCGATCTCGTCGGTATTGCCCCGGCGCCGCGCGGCGTCCCGCAGATCGAGGTGACGTTCGACATCGATGCCAACGGCATCGTCAACGTTTCGGCCAAGGACAAGGGCACCGGCAAGGAACAGAACATTCAGATTCAGGCATCCGGCGGCCTGTCCGAGAGCGACATCGAAAAGATGGTCAAGGATGCAGAAGCTCATGCTGCGGAGGACAAGAAGCGGAAGGAAGCAGTCGAAGCGAAGAACGCTGCCGAGGCACTTCTGCACGCAACGGAGAAGACAGTCGCCGAGCATGGCTCAAAGCTCGCGGCACCGGACCGCGGCGCGATCGAAAGCGCGATGTCTGATTTGCGCGAAGCGTTGAAGGGCGACGATGCCACGACGATCAACACGAAAGTGAGCGCCTTGCAGCAGCATTCGATGAAGCTTGCGGAGGCCATGCAGAGTGCCGCGCAGGCGGATCCTGGTGCGGCCCCGGGCTCAGGCAGAGACAATGTCGTCGACGCCGAATTCACCGAAATCGACGACGACAAGAAGAATTCGAAGTAACGCGCTTCCGTAAGCGCGGGCGCGAGCCCGCGACGATCAATCGCGCTTTGCAGCGCTGTCGGGACGAAACGCCAGCTCTCAAGTGCTGGAATGCAATCCCGGTTGCGTCTTTTTACTCAGACTTCAGCAGACGTCTTGAAGGCATTCCGCCTTCCTTTTGTAGGAGCTTTCTTATGCGACGACGTTCGACGGTCCTCACTGCCTTTGCCGGAGCAATGCTGGCCGCCCTGGTATCAACCGCGCAAGCCCAGCAGCCCGTTCAAAAGGTGCAAGTCGGCGTACTTGAATGCAAGGGTGGGCCGAGCATCGGCTTTATCGTAGGCGCGGTGACCAATCTGGCGTGTGTCTTGCGCATCAACGGACTACCCGAAGATTACTATGTCGCGACGATTCAGAAGGTCGGTCTCGACATCGGCATTACCGAGAGCACCGCGCTTGCCTGGTCGGTGTTCGCGCCCATTGCCCAGCCCGGCCGCGGCGATATCGCCGGGACGTATGTCGGCGTCGACGCGATGGCTGCGGCAATCGTCGGCGTCGGCGGCAACGTGCTGCTGGGCGGTTCGAACAACAGCATCGCGCTGCAACCCCTGAGCGTGCAAGCGGAAACCGGCCTGATCGTCGCAGCAGGATTGGAGAGCGTGACGCTGCAGCCGGGTCGCTAGGGCGTACCGAAACTGACACCGTTCGCCGCTGCGAACGGTGTCGTGCATCACGCGAATAGCAACGTTTTTTCGCCAAGGTTCTCATATGTTGAAGCGACTGCTGACGACGACATCTCCTGTAGTTTTCGCTGTCTTGCTGCTTGGAAGCGCATGCGTCATGCCGACGGCCGCGTTGTCCCAGGAAGCAGCCTGCTCTCAAGTCACGGCCGTGGAAACGCCACCGCCGCCGTTGCCTCGATACGAACAGCCCCCTGTGCCTGCGCCGGGGTATCTCTGGTCTCCGGGATATTGGTCGTGGGATGAGGATGCCGGTGACTACTATTGGGTGCCGGGAACCTGGGTGCAGCCGCCGCGACCGGGCCTGTTGTGGACCCCGGGCTACTGGGGCTGGCTTGCGGGAGCCTACATTTTCCACCCGGGCTATTGGGGTGAGCGCGTCGGCTTCTACGGCGGCGTCAACTATGGCTTCGGCTATTCCGGCATTGGCTACGAAGGTGGCCGCTGGGATCGTGGCCAATTCTTCTACAACAGCACGGTCAACAACGTGCGGAATGTGACGATCAGAAACGTCTATCAGAAAACCGTCGTCGTCAATGAGACGGTGAACAACGTCAGCTACAATGGCGGACGAGGCGGCGTCGAGACTCGTCCGACAGCTGCGGATAGAGCTGTCGCCAAAGAACAACATTTCGCACCGACGCCGTTGCAACGTAAGCACGTCGAGGTCGCGAGCCACGACACCCGCCTGTTCAACAGGACAAACGGCGGGGCGCCGCCTGTGGTGGCTACGCCGCGTCCAGCTGTCCTGAACGGGCGAGACATTGTTCGGCCACGCCCGCCCGCCGAGGTCGTCCCCGCGAATACGGACAGGCCTCGGCCTGAAGATCTCAAGCGCGCGCGCCCCGAGGATCCCTCGCGGCAGCGGCTCGAGGAGTCTCGACGTCCGTCGGAGACGCCGGCGCGTCAGTCGCCGGCGGATGAAGGAAGAAAAGTTGCGCCTCGCGAGCTTGAGCGTGAACGGACGCCGTCGCCCGAGGCCGCCCCGAGACCTCTCGCCCCGGAAGAGCGAAGGCGTGAGGAAATCCGCGTGCCGGAGGCAAGGCCGGATTCCGCGCCGAGGCCGGAGCCTCGCCCCGAACCCATGGCTCGCCCGGCGGCGAGGCCGGAAATCGAGGCCAGACCTGCTGCGCCAGCTGTAAGGCCGGAACCGCAGAGAGAGGAAATGGGCGCTCCTCCGCGCCGTGGACCATCGGGAGAGGAGCGTTCCGGTGAAAGACCCGAGGAGCGGCGGCCCGAGCAACGCTGAGCGTGACACGGACGGTTCCTGTCAGGCCAGCTGCGGCTGAAACATCATTGAAGAAGAGTGTGCAGAGGTTGGAGGGCGATGACAGCGAGTCTCGGAGGCAATGGACAGCTTGACGACGGCAAGCCGCGGCTAACGGAAGACGACATCGTGCGGGCGCGGCTGGGTCCGCGCGGTGTTCCCGGAGCACCGGATCCCGCACGGATGACGCCTCAGCAACTGAAGAACTACCCCAAATACGTGGATCCCGGTCATGTTGAATAATCGGGACCCGGCGCTCGGCCGTTCCTCGCTACGGGCAAATCCAATCTCTGCCATCTTCAAGTCGGGAGCGGTCATTGGCTAAGAACCCGTACGATGTGTTGGGCGTGTCCTCCTCAGCGTCGGCCGCCGAGATACAAAAGGCCTATCGTAAGCTTGCGAAGAAGCTGCATCCGGACCTCAATCCCGGCGACAAGGCCGCGGAGGAGAAGTTCAAGGAAGCGGCCGGGGCCTATGACCTGCTCGGCGATGCTGACAAGCGCAAGCGCTTCGACAATGGCGAGATCGACGCGACGGGAGCCGAACGGCCGCAGCATCACTTCTATCGCGACTACGCCGATGCCGGAGACCCGCATGCTTACACCAGCGGGGCCGGCTTTGCCGACTTCATGGATTCGGACGATGCGTTCGCCGATCTGCTAAGGCGCGGGCAGCGCGCACGCGCAAACCGGCGCGGTGAAGATCTGCACTATCGCCTGCCGATCGCGTTCGTCGAATCGATCAGCGGCGCAACCAAGCGAATCACACTGCCGGATGGCGGGACGCTGGAAGTGAAAATTCCGCCGGGTCTGGTCGACGGGCAGGTCTTGCGCCTGAAGGGCAAGGGAACACCCGGCGCCGGCAAAGGCGGACCAGGCGATGCCCTCATCGAAGTCGAGGTCATGCCGGATCGACGCTTTACGCGCGATGGCGACAACATTCTGCTCGAAGTGCCGATCTCGTTGACCGAGGCGGTTCTGGGCGGTCAAATCCGGGTGCCGACACCGACCGGCGACGTTACCATGGCGGTGCCGAAGGGATCGAATACAGGCACGACACTCCGCCTCAGAGGAAAGGGCGCCCCGCGCCGAGGCGGGAGTGCCGGCGATGAATTGGTGAAGCTGACGATCGTCCTGCCGAAGTCGCCGGATCCGGAATTGGAAGCATTCGTCGAGAACTGGGCCAAGGGGAAAGAATTCGATCCGCGTGAAGGCACCTTGTAATGACCCTGACCAAACAGGAATTTCTGATCTCCTCGGGACTGCGGGTGCAGACACTCGAATTCTGGCTGGAGCAACGATGGCTGCTTCCAACCGAGGCGACTTCAGGCGCGCAGTTCTCTGACGCGGATGTGGCCCGCGCGCACCTGATCCGCGATCTCAAGAGCGACCTGGGCGTCAACGATGAGGGGATCGACGTCATCCTCCATCTTATCGATCAGCTGCATGGTGTCCGACAGGCTTTCGCGTTGATGCGTACCGCAATTGACGACGATTCATGAACGGTTTGACAGAACGGGTGACCACGGTCGATCGGGCGACAGGCATTAGGGAGCAGCTATTCAATGGAACGCACGCTCGGCAACGGACCGATTGTTGGCTTGGTGCTTGAGGCCCTGGTCCGCACGCTCCTCGCGAAGAACGTCTTGTCGTCCGATGACGTGAGGGCCTTGCTCTTTGAGGCGGCGACGGGCCTGGACGTTGAAGGCAGCCCGCAAGCGCTGCAGGCAGCGAAGATCATGGTCGATGAGGATCTGGCGCCTGTCTTCCTTGGTGACGACAGGAAGGTATCGATCGATCCGCCTCCCAGGAAGTCATCGTTCATCTCGACGCCGACCGAGGAAAAGTAACCCGCGCGAGCGCCAACGCGCGCATATCGACGCCCCGGAGAACAACCCAGAGATGGGCAGGAACAACACGCCAACGTCAGGACGTTTTCGCTATCGCGAACCGACGATCGCGGACGACGGCTTCAATGGCGGACTTGTGCCTCCCGCGATGTCCGCGATCCGGCCGAGGAGCGGAATGACTTATGGCTTGGCGCGGCTTGTGGTAGGCATATCGTTTTGCCTTCGCTTTTTCATTGCGCTGGAGAGGACCATCGCCCTGCGTTGAG
Source organism: Bradyrhizobium sp. Pha-3 (assembly GCF_042258615.1). GTDB lineage: Bacteria > Pseudomonadota > Alphaproteobacteria > Rhizobiales > Xanthobacteraceae > Bradyrhizobium. The sequence continues at coordinate 4,164,092 of NZ_CP170152.1, forward strand.
ATGATGGTCGTCGAGAGCGGAGTCGGGAGAGATATGGATGTCTGAGGAAGCCCCGCGTGACGTTGCCGAACCGGTGGTCGACCCGGAATTCGGACCTTGGCTTGCGCAAGCCTCGATTCTGATCGTTGACGACGAACCGGGCATGCGCAATTTCCTCGTCAAGCTCCTGCGCCCGCGCTGCAAGCTGATCGAGGAGTCTGCGGACGCCAAGGATGCATCCCGGAAACTCGACGGGCAGCATTTCGACGTCGTTATCCTCGACAACGTCATGCCCGGAAAGACTGGCCTCGACTGGCTTGCGGAGCAGCGAGCGATCGGGTTCTTCACCGATGTCATCCTTATGACCGCCTATGCCGATCTGGATACGGCAATCGGCGCGTTGCGCATCGGCGTCATTGATTTTGTCATCAAGCCATTTCGATCCAATCAATTGCTGAATGCCGTTGCGCGTTGCCTCGACCGAGCGCGACTGCAGCGAGAGAATTTTGTGCTGCGCCATGAGATGAAGTCATCCTCGCAGCAGCTTTATCTGCGTAACAAACTCCTTGGGGCATCCGCAGCAATTCAAAAGGCGCGGGAGACCATCGCTCGGGTGGCACCCTTGCCGACGCCGGTTCTGTTTACCGGCGAGTCCGGAACCGGCAAGGAGGTCGCCGCTCGATCGCTCCATTCGTTGTCCAATCGAGCTGACAAGTTGTTCGTGCCGGTTAACTGTGGTGCAATCCCTTCGGAAATGATCGAAAGCGAACTGTTCGGCCATGTGAGGGGGGCGTTCACAGGCGCAGGGAAGGCCCGAGAGGGTCTGTTCATGTTCGCGCAAGGAGGCACCCTTTTCCTGGACGAGATCGGCGAGCTCCCATATCATCTGCAGAGCAAGCTGTTGCGCGTGCTTGAGGATCGTCGGGTACGTCCCGTCGGCTCGGAGCGTGAGGTGCCGATCGACGCCCGGTATGTCTTCGCGACCAACGCCGATCTGCAGAAGCGGGTTGCGGCAGGCACTTTTCGTGCGGATCTCTATTTTCGTATCAACATCATGCAGATTGATCTTCCGTCCCTTCGGGAGCGCGATCAGGATGTGCTCGAGCTCGCCGAGATCTTCATGCGAGAGATTTCCGAGCAGCTTGGCATGCCACGCGTTCCAATCGATGCCGGCATGCGCACGTTCCTCTTGCAGTACGATTGGCCGGGTAACATACGGGAGCTGCGCAATCTGATCGAGCGAACGTTAATCCTCGGCGAATTCCGGGAGGATTATCTCAAGTCACGCGCCGAAAGATCGACAAGCGATATCACGCTCGCCGATGTGGAGCGGCGCCATATCCTTTTTGTGCTTCGCGAGTCAGAGGGCGACCGTGAGGAAGCGGCACGCCGTCTCGGGATCTCGCGCAAAACGATCGACCGCAAATGCGCAAGCTGGCAGCTCTGATCGCGAGTTTTTCTCCAGGGGCGTCCGTGCGGTATCGTCTGCTGGCGATGGCACTCTTGCCGATGCTCGTCATTCTTCCGCTCCTTCTTGCGATCAGCATCTATCGCTGGAACGTGAGGTTCGACGCGGTATTGACATCCAAGGTCCATGACGATCTGACGATCGCCAGGCAATATCTCGGACGAATTTTCGAGAACACCGAGGACTATCTGGTATCGTCGGTGAACTCCGCGCGCTTTCAGTCGATTACGCAGGCCCCGGGCTATGAGCGCGGCGCCCTGAGCGATTATCTCAAGGACATCGCACAGGCTCGCGGCTTCGATTTTCTCTACGTCATCGCTGACGATGGAACGGTGATCGCGAGTGAATATCAGATGGCGGCCGCGCCACGATGGAATTGGCCTGTCATCAGTTCGGCGCTTGAGGGGCGCGCACAAACCGCGATTGACGTGTTTCAATCCGTGGAACTCGCGGCGATCTCCCCCGATCTTCCGAAGCGTGCCCAGATCGACATCGTGACGACGTTCGGAAGCGCGCCGAGCACGCGGACGCAGGAGAGCCGAGGACTGGTGCTGCAGTCGGCGACGCCGGTTTTGCTACCGAATGAACGAAAGGCTGCGTTGGTTGGCGGGATGCTGCTCAATCAGAACCTTGCGTTCGTCGACACAATCAATGATCTGATCTACTCCGGGGCGGGTTTGCCTGAAGGCAGTCGCGGGACCGTTACGCTTTTCCTCGATGATGTACGTATCAGTACCAATGTGAGGATGTTCGAGGCGCAGCGTGCAATTGGCACACGTGTCTCTGCGGAGGTTCGAGATGCGGTTCTCGATCGCGGCCGGACCTGGCTCGATGGCGCATTCGTCGTCAACGACTGGTACATCTCTGCCTATGAGCCGATCCGTGACAGCTATAATCGTCGCGTCGGAATGCTCTACGCCGGTTATCTCCGGCAACCGTTCACCGCAGCAAAGCGCGGTACCGTTCTGGAAATCGCGCTGGCATTCGTGGTTGCCGTTGCACTGACTGTCCCGCTGTTTCTGACGTGGGCGGCAAGTATCTTCCGTCCGCTTGAGCGGATGACGACGACGATTTCGAAAGTGGAAAGCGGCGAATTGGGCGCACGAACCGGACCCGTCGATGGGCGCGACGAGATCGAGCAGGTTGCAGTTCATCTGGATCGCCTGCTCGATCAGATCCACGAGCGCGACGCCGAGCTGCGGCAATGGAACCAGGAGCTTAACCAGCGCGTCGAGGAGCGCACAAACAAGCTCGTGCATGCCAACCAGCAGCTCGAAGCAACCACCAAGCAGCTCATCATGTCCGAAAAGCTCGCGGCAATCGGCGAAATCACCGCCGGTGTGGCTCATGAGATCAACAATCCCATCGCGGTGATGCAGGGCAACCTGGAGATCATCAGGGATATGATGGGCGCTAGGGCCGACGAAGCAAAAACCGAGTTTCGGCTTATCGACGAGCAGATGCATCGTGTCAGTGAGATTGTGACGAGGCTCCTGCAATTCGCCAAGCCGCAGGAATACGCCGGCTTTACCGATCAATACGATGCTGCCGTCGTCGTCACCGACACGCTGCCGCTCGTTCAACATCTGCTGAACAAGACAACGATCAGCGTCGAAACGGAATATCACGCCTCACGTCTGATCTCGATGAACCGCACCGAATTGCAGCAGGTGCTCGTCAATCTCCTCGTCAACGCAATTCACGCGACGTCCGGAGGCGGGCGTTTGACGGTTCGAACCTTCGATCGGAATGAGGGAAGGCGCCGTGGCGTCGTGATCGATGTAACGGACACCGGTGGCGGTATGACGCCGGACGTGATGCAGCGGATCTTCGATCCATTCTTCACCACCAAGAGGCGGGAGGGAACCGGCTTGGGGCTGTCCATCAGCCAGATGCTTGTAACGCGCCAGGGTGGTAAGATTTCCGTTGAGAGCGAGCCCGGCAAGGGTACGACCTTTACGGTCTGGCTGCCTGCGGAGGACTGATGATGATCGAAGAGCCGGTGACATTTCGTCGCCGCTGGAAAGACAAATTGTCCGTTGGCTTCTGGTTGCGGTCGTTAAGCGATTGATATCTCGTGATGCCTCGCCTGGCATGGCTGTTGCTGGAATCGCCAGGGGCGGTCGGAGCCTGAACCGCGTGCAACAATGAGTCTGTGGTCAAGGAGAAGGAGACGCAGCAATGCCACGTCATCATGGAAAAATGCCCCCTGTTCCGCGGGCCAACCGCAGCCCGAAGGGCACCGGCAGTGATCCCGAAGTCAAGAAGGATACGTCGTCGAAGAAGCGTGAAGACAATTACGCGGAACAGGGCGATACGGCAAACATCCGCGAGAACACCACCAATGAGGGCTACTTCCAGGGACGCCGCATCAAATGATGCCAGGCCGGCCGATGTTTTCCTGCCGGCAGTGACGGCGCTCGACCTGCGTGTGAAGAGCGAGGAGCGTTAGAAATGACCATTGTGTCCAACCAGCAGCTGTCGAAGGATATGCAGGCCAAAGCACATCTGCTCATCGATCAGGTCGGTCTCATACCGCAGGCGCAGGATCGGCCATTGGAAGCGGACGACCTGCTCTTTTACATCAGTGAGACGACGATGCCGATGGCGGCCTTTTTGCAGAGCCATGGGCTGTTCATGGACGATGCGGGGCTGCACTTCGACTTTTCGCAGTTCGATGCCATCCGTGAAGTCGCCGTCAAGGTCGTTGCCGAGCACGATGCCGGAAAGCTGGACGGCGTGTGGCAGCAATTTGATCTCTCTACCGATGAGGACGTCGACTACAATGGCGAGTACATCCTGCTTGCCCTTGCCGCCCTCGCGATCATGTATGATCAGGCGGACTAGGCGAGCCGGGCGCCCCATTGCATCGGCAGCAGGCGAGATCGCTAACAAGGAGGTGCGTGATGACGCTGATTGAACTGGCTGATGCGCTGGAAAAGGTTGACGAGGAGGCGTTTGCATCAATGATGTTGGAGTACGAGCTCAATCACGATGATGAGCCCAAGGTCGTGAAGACGATGGTCGTTGAGGCACTTCGTTTTGCGGACGCGCACGGATTTCGCGTGGCCCGGCCGCCACTCGATGAGGCCGACTAGTCGCGCCGTCGTCTCGCTGCTTTGCTCTGGAGCGCTTACTGAGCTTGCCCGAGGAGCTGATGCCGCGCTTTCGCGTCGTTGGCCGATCTGGCGAAATGGCCGGCCATGGCCGGCATTGGTGCATCATCGACGCAGCCCATCTGGGTATAGCCGCTCCAAGTGCGTCGGGAGCGTAGAAGTGCCCGCGGGTGCTCGCCGCTTGCTGTCATTCGAGTTCGATCCATATCGAACGCTACTTTTGACAAGCGATCTTTCATCCTCGGTTTGGTGAGCCGGGCTCCAACGCGACACGCAGGACATTTTGTCCGGCTTGCTTCCGACAAGTTGTCCGAAAGTACCTCCCCCCGCGACGCAACTGATTGATATCGTAGAACTTCAGACGTGGCACATGAGTTGCTCAGGATCTCGGGGCAGCAGCGCGGTCGCGTGGCAGTCACCATGCCGTCGCCGATGTTCTCTCCAGAGGAGATGTCCATGTCGTTCACGCTTCCCGATCTGCCCTACGCGCATGACGCGCTCGCTCCCTACATGTCGAGGGAAACGCTGGAATATCACCACGACAAGCACCATGCTGCGTACGTGAATGCCCTCAATGCCCTGATCAAGGGCACCGAGTGGGAGGGGATGAGCCTGGAGGATGTCGTCATCGGCTCCTTTGGGAACAACGTTCCCATATTCAACAATGCGAGCCAGGACCTGAACCACACCTGCTTCTGGAAATGGATGAAGCCGCACGCCGGAAGCGCGCTGCCGGGAATCCTGGAACGGAGAATCAAGGCGGACTTCGGTTCGATCGAGAAGATGAAAGAGGAGTTCGTCGCAGCCGGCGTCGGACAATTTGGCTCTGGCTGGTGTTGGCTTGCAGTGCAGAACGGCAAGACAATCGTCATGAGAACGCCCAATGGCGAGAACCCTCTCGTCTACGGTGCAAAGCCCATACTGGGCTGTGACGTTTGGGAACACTCCTACTATATCGATTACCGAAATCGAAGATCTGACTACATCAAGGCGTTTCTCGAACACCTCGTGAACTGGGAGTATGTCGAGGATCTCTTCAAGAAGGCGGTGTGACCGATGAAGCGCATATCGACTGGCACAATCGGACGCTTCACGCTCGTTGTAAGACCCGAACATCTGGCCAACCGGTTCAAGGACAGCATCCTGCCGCCGGTGTTGGCGACACCAGTCATGATCATGGCGATGGAGAATGCCGCCTTGAATGCCGCTCGCAGCTATCTCGAGCCGGGTGAAAGCGTAGTCGGTACCACGGTCAACATACAGCACCTTGCTGCGACTGTGGTCGGACAGACGGTTACTGCCACGGCGGAAGTCACTGCGGTCGACGGCCGCCGGATCGCATTTGCCGTCAGTGCCTCCGATGAAATCGAGGAAATCGGCAAGGGGACCCATGAGCGGATGGTCATCGAGGTCGCCAGATTACGACAGCGCCTCGATGCAAAGATTGCGCGATTGGCAGACACGCAAGCCGCGCCGCGCTGAGACTGGGACGATTCGCTGTCCTTTAGAGCCGGAATTGAGCATCAAGCAGGGAGCAATCGCCATGTCCGACCTCATCGTCCATCCCACCGAGGCCAAAGCCGAAGGGATAAGGCAGAAGCTTCCGGGCGTGCAGCCCGCTGCGCCGACGTCAACCAGATCTCAACTCCATTCCTGACCATTTGACGACAGACCGCGGGTCTGAAAGGCGGCTTCATGAATCCCGAGAAATATACCGACCGCGCGAGGGGCTTTATCCAGTCGGCGCAGTCTCTGGCAACACGGGAAGGTAACCAACAGTTCACGCCTCTCCATGTGCTCAAGGTGTTGCTCGACGACAACGAAGGCTTGGCCGCCGGTCTGATTGATCGGGCGGGTGGAAACTCGCGGGCGATCCTGCACGCGACGGAAGCGGCTTTGGCAAAACTGCCGAAGGTGTCCGGTTCGGGTGCGGGACAAGTTTACATGGCGCCCGACACCGCGCGCCTGTTCACCGCTGCGGAGGAACTGGCGGAGAAGGCGGGCGACAGTTTCGTCACCGTCGAACGCCTGCTGCAGGCCTTGTCGACGGACAAGAGCAGCGAAGCGTCGAAGGTCCTGGCGCAGGGGGGGCTCAATGCCCAGGCTCTCGGCGCCGCGATCGATTTGCTCCGGAAAGGCCGCACCGCAGACAGCGCGTCGGCCGAGAATGCATACGACGCACTGAAGAAGTACGCCCGCGATCTGACGCAGGCCGCGCGTGACGGCAAGCTCGACCCGGTGATCGGTCGCGACGAGGAGATCCGTCGCACAATCCAGGTGCTGTCGCGCCGCACCAAGAACAATCCGGTCCTGATCGGTGAACCGGGCGTCGGCAAGACCGCCATCGTCGAAGGGCTTGCGTTGCGGATCGTTAATGGCGATGTTCCCGAGAGCTTGAAAGACAAGAAGCTGCTCGCGCTCGACATGGGCGCGCTGATTGCAGGTGCCAAGTATCGCGGCGAGTTCGAGGAACGGCTGAAGGCCGTGCTCTCCGAGGTGACATCCGCGGATGGCGGTATCATCCTCTTCATCGACGAGATGCACACGCTCATCGGTGCTGGCAAGACCGACGGCGCGATGGATGCTTCCAATCTCCTCAAACCCGCGCTGGCCCGCGGTGAGTTGCACTGTGTGGGTGCGACCACGCTCGACGAATATCGCAAGCATGTCGAGAAAGACGCCGCGCTGGCCCGCCGTTTCCAGCCGGTATTCGTGTCGCAGCCGACGGTAGAGGACACCATATCGATCCTGCGCGGCCTAAAGGACAAGTATGAACAACATCATGGCGTGCGGATCTCGGACGCGGCGCTGGTCGCTGCCGCAACGTTATCCAACCGCTACATCACCGACCGGTTTCTCCCCGACAAGGCCATCGACCTCGTCGACGAGGCTGCCGCACGGCTCAAGATGCAGGTCGACTCCAAGCCCGAGGAGCTGGATTCGCTGGACCGCGAGATCGTGCGTCTCAAGATCGAGCAGGAGGCACTCAAGAAGGAGGGCGATGCCGGATCAAAGAGCCGTCTGAAGACGCTCGACCAGGATCTGGTTGATCTCGAGAAGCGTTCCGCTGACATGACGACGAAATGGCAGGCCGAAAAGAGCAAGCTTTCGGACGCCCAGAAGATGAAGGCGCAACTCGAGCAATGGCGTACTGAGCTGGCGAACGCACAGCGCAAGGGCGAATACCAGCGCGCCGGCGAATTGTCCTACAGCACGATTCCCGAGCTGGAAAAGAAGCTGGCCGCTGTTGAGTCCAGCGAGAGTGGTTCAATCAGTGAGACGGTCACGGCCGACAATATCGCCCAGGTGGTCTCGCGCTGGACCGGCGTTCCGGTCGACAAGATGCTCGAGGGCGAGAGGGAGAAACTCCTCCAGATGGAGGAGATGATCGCCAAACGCGTTGTCGGACAGAAAGAAGCCGTTCGCGCCGTGTCAACGGCCGTACGACGGGCCCGCGCGGGATTGCAGGACCCGAACCGGCCGATGGGTTCGTTCATGTTCCTTGGTCCCACCGGTGTTGGCAAAACAGAATTGGCCAAGGCGCTCGCGGAATTCCTGTTCGACGATGAACACGCGATGCTTCGCATCGACATGTCGGAGTTCATGGAGAAGCACTCGGTCGCGCGGCTCATCGGCGCGCCCCCAGGTTATGTCGGCTACGACGAGGGCGGCGTACTCACGGAAGCGGTGCGGCGACGGCCATATCAGGTCGTGCTGTTCGACGAGATCGAGAAGGCGCATCCGGACGTCTTTAACGTGTTGTTGCAGGTTCTGGACGACGGGCGGCTGACCGACGGCCAGGGGCGTACGGTCGATTTTCGCAACACGCTCATCATCATGACCTCTAATCTGGGCGCGGAGTACCTCGTCAATCAGGGCGAAGGCGAAAAGACCAGTGCCGTTCGCGACAAGGTCATGGAGATGGTCCGCGCGCATTTCCGGCCGGAATTTCTCAACCGCGTCGACGCGATCATCCTGTTCCAGCGGCTGCAGAAGAACGACATGGGTCGAATCGTCGACATTCAGTTTGCGCGTCTCCGCAAGCTCCTCGACGATCGCAAAATTACGCTGTCGCTCGACGCCAAGGCCCAGGCCTGGCTCGCCGAGAAGGGCTGGGATCCTGCCTACGGGGCGAGGCCATTAAAGAGGGTCATCCAGCGGTATGTACAGGATCCGCTGGCCGAGATGTTGCTCGCCGGCGACGTCCGCGACGGCTCCACAGTGCAGATCTCCTCCGGGAAGGACGGTTTGACGTTCAATGGAAAGGCAGTGAAGCCGCCGGACGATGACGAAGCGATCTGAACGTCAGGCTTGGGAATCACAGGGAACGAGCAGGTACATTTCATGGGAAAGCATCAGATCAAGGAAGGCATGGAGGTCGTCGGGTTTGACGGCGTGCAGATCGGTGTCGTCGATGGCATCGAGGGCGATCGTATCAAGCTAAGGAAGAGCGAAAGCGGTGGTAGCCGGCACAAACGACATCACCACTATATCGGCATGGATTTCGTCGACAGCGTCACGGATCACAAGGTGCGGCTCTGCTCTGACGCCGATATCGTCGAACTCTTTGAGGAAGAAAAGTCGGGCCGCCCGGTCAAGTGATTGGTGCGAGCGGTCCGCGGTCACGCAGTCGATACGGATCATGGCTCGCGTGATCCGCTGCAATGGATTCCAGGGAGAAAGGTACGGCTATGAACAAGATCAACGGCGGTATGGAAGTAATCGGCGCTGACGGTGTGCATGTCGGCACGGTCGATCAGGTCGAAGGTGATCGTATCAGGCTCAAGAAGAGCGACAGCTTCGGGCATCACAAAGGTCACCAGCACTATATCGAGCTAGGATTCGTCGCCGGCGTCGAGGGCAATAAGGTGCGCTTATCCGCCAATGCCGACATTGCGGTGACACTGGAAGAAGAGCCGTCAGGACGTCCTGTCGATCTTGGATAGCCGGGATATTGCAGCGGGACCGCCGCGGCCGCTGTTGTCCGGCAGGACGTTTCGATTTCACGGCAGCGACATCCGGCTCGACGCTGCGCGAGCCCGATGCGCACGCAGCTTGGACAATTTGTCCCCGCCGGATCGGACAGTTTGTCAGATCCGGTCGGTCAGATTGGCGTAAGCTCTTGATATCTCGATGCACTCAAACTGGCATGGCGGTTGCTCCGTAGCCGAGAAATGGCCCGATAGAGCAACAGGGAAAGCATCGACACGATGGAAGAATACGATCTCTACATCAATGTGAAGAAGCCGGCGATCGGGATTTACGTCCGCAAGGGCGCGCCGCTCCCGGACCTCGCGGACAAGGGCGACTGGGTTTTTGACGGGACTTCCGCTCAGGATCTTTTGCCGCCGGGCGTGATCGAAGGTGTCAAGGCCGATGGCCATGCCTTTCGGGATATGGATTGACCAAGTCTCGGCCTGATTGGTCGAAGTGACATCTCAGAGGATGGCAGCGGCCTTGTGTGTTCGTTATCCCGATCGCACTGCCGGTGATTTCCGCACGACGCCTCGTTCGAGAAGCTCGTCGATGCCAATGGCGGCGGGCTGCACCGACCGCGCGGGCGGTGTTCAGGCGGACGGCCAAGCCCGGAGCATTGAGGACTCCGAATGGGCCGCCAAGGAGTGATTGTGCCAGCTGTCGTCCCACAACCCGTCGTCGCGAAACTGACGCGAGCCGCGATATTTCTCGTCGTCCGGATCAATCCTGGAAAGGACAGCGAAATTACGGTGCGCCGTCTATGTGCCGGTCTGTCGGCACTCCTGCGAGCCGTCGGATTTCGCGATCCCGAAGCGCGGCTATCATGCGTGATGGCCCTCGGTTTCGATGCCTGGGACCGACTGTTCGGTGATCCGCGACCCAAGGATCTTCATCCCTTCAGGGAAATCCATGGGGTGCATCACGCAGTCTCCACGCCGGGCGACATCCTTTTTCATATCCGGTCAGTCCGCATGGACCTATGCTTCGAGCTTGCCTCACAGATCATGTCCCGGCTGGGCAAAGCCGTGACAACGATCGACGAGGTTCATGGGTTCAAATACTTTGACGATCGCGACTTGCTTGGATTTGTCGATGGAACCGAGAACCCGTCCGATCAGGACGCGGTTGGCGCGACGACCATCGGACAAGAGGACCCTGCATTCGCCGGCGGAAGCTACGTCATCACCCAGAAGTATCTACACGATCTGCAGCGCTGGAATGCGATATCCACCTTGGAGCAGGAAAATATCATCGGTCGCCACAAACTGTCGGACATCGAGCAGGACGATGCGGCCAAAGCGCCCTACGCGCATAATGTTCTGACGACGATCATCGAAGACGGCGAGCAGCTTGAGATCGTGCGCGGCAACATGCCTTTCGGTGAGATCGGCAAGGGTGAATTTGGCACCTATTTCATAGGCTACGCGCGCTCGCCCCACCGGATCGAGCAGATGCTCGAGAACATGTTTGTCGGTCGGCCGCCCGGCAACTACGACCGGCTGCTGGATGTCAGCCGCGCCGTTACGGGGGCGCTGTTCTTCGTACCGTCGGCTACATTTCTTGACGACGTTTCGCCTGAAGACGATGGCGCCACGGCTTCCAGCGGGGAAACGCCGGTCGACGGTGAGCAGCGTGGCACAAGCTCGCCAGATACCGCTCGTAAACGTCCGCCCGTCAACGACGGCTCGCTTGGAATTGGCTCTTTAAAACAAGAAGGCGAACCATGAATAATCTTCACCGCCAACTCGCTCCCATATCCGACGCGGCCTGGGCTCAAATCGAGGAGGAAGCTTCCCGTACCCTGAGGCGGCACCTTGCCGGCCGGCGCGTGGTCGACGTCCCCGAAGCCAAGGGGGGTGGCTTCTCGGCGGTGGGCACTGGCCATGTCAAACAACTTTCGGCTCCAGGCGAGGGAATGACGGCGCAACAGCGCGAGGTGAGGGCGCTCGTCGAACTGCGCGTTCCATTCCAGCTCTCGCGTCAGCAGATCGATGACGTTGAGCGTGGCGCCTTGGACGCCGACTGGGCGCCGGTCAAGGATGCTGCCCGCAGAATCGCATTTGCCGAGGACCGTGCGATTTTCGATGGATATCCGACCGCAGGGATCGAGGGCATTCGCGAGGCCAGCAGCAATGCAGCGCTCATTCTTCCGGCAAATGCGAAAGCCTATCCAAGTGCCGTCGCGCGAGCGGTCAGTGAACTCAGACTTGCCGGCTGCAACGGGCCATATGCCCTCGTCCTTGGGGCAGAGGCATACACGGCCGCCAGCGGCGGAAGCGATGAAGGATACCCTGTCTTTCACCACGTCGAACGGATCGTCGATGGCGGCGTTTTCTGGGCGCCTGCCATTAGCGGCGCTTTTGTCCTAACGACGCGAGGAGGCGATTTTGAACTGGATATCGGCCAAGATCTTTCGATCGGATATCTCAGCCATACCAGCACGACCGTCGAACTCTATTTTCAGGAGACATTCACCTTCCGTGTTTTGACGGCGGAAGCATCCGTTGTGCTGCGTCGGGCCGACGTCGTCGAGACGAAGAAATCGTAAATCAACCCCATTCCTGGTGTCGACGTAATTCCGACTTCCTGCGTACAAGGTACGACGACTTATCCAAAAATGGCCGAGGAGGGTATGCGAGTTCTGGTTCTTGAATCGCCATCAAAGGATCGTCGTTTCAATTGCTGCCCGAAGGGCCGGCTTGTTCGCTTCAGTGGTCGTAGTCGCTATCGTTGCTGTTTCGACGGATGGTCTTCTTGTGTACGTTCGTGGCAAGTGCCGGTCCCTGCCGACACGGTGCATCGTGATCAGACGATCGAGCTTACGACGCGATTTGATGTCCTGGTTTAGCATCTGTCCGCGGTCGTCGATGGATCTCGCATTATTGCGACCGGCGTTTCTGGTAAGTTGCCGTGAAATGTCCTTCGACCACGAACACCACCGGCTTCATATTGTGTTGACCAAGCGCCGTAGTTCGACAATTTGTCCACCGCTGGCAAGATTGGTATGATGATGAGAAATCCACGCTCGACATCGCCCTTCGCTAGTGACGGCCCAGCGGAACGATCCGGCTGTGTGCGGGTGCGCGGCGCGCGTGAAAACAATCTGAAGAATGTTGATGTCGATATCCCACGCGACGCGTTCGTGGTGTTCACGGGCATATCCGGATCCGGTAAGTCGTCGCTCGCCTTCGGCACCCTCTATGCCGAGGCGCAGCGTCGTTACCTAGAATCGGTCGCTCCCTATGCACGCCGGTTAATCAACCAGGCGGGGGTTCCAGAGGTTGACTCGATCGACGGATTGCCGCCGGCAGTTGCTCTCCAACAGCAGCGGAGCTCACCAAACGCTCGTTCCTCCGTTGGTAGTTTGACTACGCTGTCCAGCTTGGTGCGCATGCTCTATTCACGCGCCGGCGATTACCCGCGCAATCAACCTATGCTCTATGCTGAGGATTTTTCGCCCAACACCGTGGAGGGCGCCTGCCCGACATGCCATGGGCTCGGGCGCGTTTATGACGCCACCGAGAAAACGATGGTGCCGGACCCATCGCTGACAATTCGCGAGCGCGCGATCGCCGCCTGGCCGCCAGCCTGGCACGGCCAAAATCTTCGCGATATTCTCGTATCGCTCGGCTATGACGTCGATACGCCCTGGCGCGAATTGTCGAAAAAGGATCGTGGCTGGATTCTTTTGACCGACGAACAGCCAACCGTGCCCGTATATGCGGGCTTTACCCCACAGCAAACCCATACAGCGCTCAAGCGCGGAATGGAGCCAAGCTATCAGGGCACGTTCACGGGCGCTCGCCGTTATGTATTGGACACGTTTGCCAATACGAAGAGTGCGTTGATGAAGAAGCGCGTTTCACGATACATCATCGGTCGCGACTGCCCGACCTGTCATGGCAAGCGGTTGAAGCGGGAAGCGCTTTCGGTGAAATTCGCGCAACTCGACATAGCCGAGTTCGGCGATCTGTCATTCCTTAAGCTCAGAGAATTGCTAACGTCCGTTGCACGTGGCGAGTTCGGTGGTGCCGAAGTCGCTTCAAGAGGCGACGTACTCGACAAGAGGGCTCGCGTCGCGGCGGTCGAGAGACGGGTGGCCGCGGGCGGATCGGCACACAAGAGCGCCCCGGATGTGCGCCGCACGCCCAACCTTTCCGAAGAGAAGCGTGTTGCCGCACAACGTCTCGCATCCGAATTGCTAGAACGCCTTATACCGCTCATAGATCTTGGGCTCGGATACATCTCCCTTGATCGTAGCACGCCGACGCTGTCATCAGGCGAACTGCAGCGCTTGCGGCTCGCAACGCAACTGTCTTCGCATCTATTCGGTGTAGTCTACGTGCTGGACGAGCCGTCCGCGGGGTTGCATCCTGCGGACGGAGCGGCGTTGCTCACGATCCTGCAGCGCCTTAAGTCCGCCGGAAATTCGCTGTTCGTCGTCGAACACGATCTGGATCTGATACACCATGGCGAGTGGCTAGTGGATGTGGGGCCGGGTGCCGGCGAGCAGGGCGGCCAAGTGATTTACAGCGGGTCGCTCGCAGGACTGGCCGATGTCGAGGCTTCGATCACTCGGCGCTATCTGTTCGATAAACCAGCTGCGGTTGACCGGGTGCCACGGAATCCCAAGGGATGGTTGCGGCTGGAAGGTATCACGCGCAATAACCTCCATGCTCTCGATGCCGCGTTTCCGCTCGGCGTTTTTACGGCGGTCACGGGACTCTCAGGCTCGGGTAAGTCCAGTCTTGTCAGTCAGGCGCTTCCCGAACTCGTGAGCGAGCACTTCGGGCGGCCGCTTGCCGTCTCGGGGGAGGACGAGGTCGACCCGCTGCTTCCGGTGGCACAGCAAGCTGCAGGACGCATCGTGAGCGGCATGGATCTCATCCGCCGTCTTGTTCAGGTTGATCAGAAGCCAATCGGGCGTACGCCGCGTTCGAATTTGGCGACCTATAGTGGTCTCTTCGATCAAGTACGCCAACTTTTCGCCGACACGCCCATGGCGCGAAGGCGCCACTACAGCGCAAGCAGATTCTCGTTCAACGTCGCACAAGGTCGTTGTCCGACCTGTGAGGGCGAAGGCTTTGTCATGGTCGAGCTGCTGTTTCTGCCCAGCGTGTATGCACCATGCTCGACCTGCAATGGCAGCCGGTACAATCCACAGACGCTCGAGATCGAATGGCGTGGCCGCAACATCGCGCAAGTGCTGCGGATGACCGTCGACGAAGCTTGCCAGTTCTTCGCGGACGAAGCGCAAGTGTTGCGACCGCTTAGCGTGTTGCGCGAGATCGGGCTTGGCTACCTGCGGCTCGGGCAACCGGCGACGGAACTCTCGGGCGGTGAGGCGCAGCGAATCAAGCTGGCGACCGAACTACAGCGTGCGCAGCACGGCAATACGCTCTATGTGCTCGATGAACCGACCGCCGGCCTCCATCCGGCCGACGTTGACCGGTTGATGCTCCAACTGCAGGGGCTTGTCGATGCCGGCAACACGGTCGTCGTCGTCGAGCATGACATGCGGGTCATCGCGCAGGTGGATTGGGTCATCGATCTTGGCCCCGGGGCAGGGGACGACGGTGGTCGTGTCATCGCACGCGGTACGCCCCAGGAGGTTGTCAACGTGGCAGATAGCCGGACGGCGGCTTACCTGAAACCGTTGTTAGAGAGGGGGCGGAAGCGAGAAGTGGCCCGTGCACGGCCTAACGGAAGTGACAGACATAAGCATTGACGACGACTCGCGGGCGGCACCTTGCCGTTGAAGGTCAAGAGCTGCATCGAAAGATGGACTCAAACCGAAATAAGCTTCGCCGAACCGCCATCGGACAACGTCATCGCGGATCTCGGTCTGCCAGACCCCGAAACCCGGCTCCTGAAATCGAGGATCGTCGGAAAAACTGACGAGGTCATCGAGAATGGCGGCCTGACCCGGGCGCATTATGAGCGTCCCTCATCATTGTGCGCGGCTTCTGGTGCTTTTCACCGGCTGTAATGGGCTGCTGCCAATGACACAGATTCAGTTCGCGCGGAGACAGGCCGCTTTGGCAAGGCCCCTGCTTGCCGTTCGCGACGTCAGCGTCGTTGGCAAGCCTCTTTAGCAATTGGCGAGATTTCCAGCACTAGCGGGGTTCTAACTCCGCGCACAGCTACCGCGCTGAAAGATAAGCGAGAGCTGGCGCATTCATTGAAGCGCGCGCCGCAAGCCCGGATGCATCCAGTAGTGCTCGCCGAGCTTCGGAATATCGTCGTAATTGATCCTGTCCCAATGGATCTGATTGGCGTCAGTCCTCATGAACGAGATCCGAAGCATTTCCTCCGTCGACTCATTGCCGCGAATGTCACGAAACGGCCCGCTCTCCCGGAAGACGATTGATTCGACCTGCGGGAATTTGGCAAACACAGCAGGGATTAGTCGTGCAGTGTAGACGTTGAAGCCGCTAACGGCCGTGCCGGCTGTTAGAACGGAATTGACGGTGCGATTGATCACGAGCACGCCCTTGTCGAAGGTCACCTGAGACTTGTCGATCATGGCCATTGCGAGTTGCTCGGGTGTCGTGGCTTTTTCGATTTTTGCGCGCTGCTCGTTTTCTCCTCCGAAGCCCAACAGCGCGACTAACCCAACGAACCCCACAATTAGAACTAGGAGCACCTTTTTCATTGCGATTCTCAACTATGGCCGCGATCGTCGGACCCTAGATGTGCTCAAGAGCCAACGCAACGAGCGCCGAACCGGCAAATCGAAATTTGGTTTGGCTTCAAATCCCTCAGGCCATCGTTTGCGATGGCCGCAGAGCGCGGCCATCCACGCGCCGTGTGTCTGGGCGGCCGGGATCACGCCAGCTCATGGGCGAGGCTGGCGCGCGTCCTGCGGCACATGACGAATGGCACTACGGGATCACCGATGACGTCGCCAATATCCCGGCAGGCTGGACTCCCCGGAGGGCCGTCAATGATCGATCTCGTGCTTGCCGCCGCTGCCGTCGTCTCGATGGCGGTTGCCGCAATGTTCATCGCCGCCGATCGTAACGCCATCAAGCGTCACGTTGGTGATCACGACGCCGCGCCCTGACCAGTCCACAAAGCAAACGGCCCGCTCGATGGCGGGCCGATGGTCGACGGTGATGGTGACGAGATCAGGCAGCCTTGCTGATCTTCGCAATGGTCGCGCGGCTGCATCCCGTGGCGGCCTGTATCGAGGACCACGACGCGCCGGCCTTGAGCATGGCGGCGATGCCGGCATTCCGCTGCACATCGGCGGGGCGGCCTTTGTACTTGCCCTCTGCCTTCGCGGTGGCTTGTCCTTCCGTCTGACGGCGTCTGCGATCGTCGTAATCCTTGCGCGCAATCGCGGCCAGCATGTCCAGCAACATGCCGTTGATCGCATCAAACATACGGCCGGTGAATTCATCGCCGGCCTTCGCCGCCATCGTCCAGCTGGTCGGGAGATCGAGCGCCACAACGCGGATGCCACGCGCGGTGATCTCGCCCTTCAGTCGTTGCCAGTCGGCAAGCTTCAGGCGTGAGAGTCGGTCGACCTGTTCGATGAGCAGGATATCGCCGGGCTTAGAGTCGTTGATCAGCCGGAACAACTCGGGACGGTCAACAACGGTCCCGCTCATGTTCTCGGCGTACCATCCGACAACATCGAGGCCGCGATCATCGGCGAAGGCTTGCAGTTGCGCACGGGCGCGATTGGCGTCCTGGTCCTCAGTGCTGGCGCGAAGGTAGGCTCTGACGTGGCACATGGGGAAACCTCACGGGTCAAATTGGATAGGTTCACAATATATGGTTCAGTTAGAATTGGCAAACCATTTTTTGTACCAGTATTTCGGCCGGTTTCCAAGGGGTGTGCCCAAACTGAACCAACGCTACACGGACCGTGATAGCCAATTTGGGACATGTCCTGTGGCATAGGGTGTGCACAGTTGGAACCGCCAGGGATTTTGCGTCACCCTTCCTTGGGGCTAGAGCCAGCGCCGTCCGCATGCATTTTAAGCGGACGGCGGTGTGCTGATGAACCGCCGGCCCGTTGCAGTATCCCGCTCCCGTGCAGCACAAAGGCCGGGCCGCCATGGCTAAGCCACCGATACCTCTCGGGGAACAGATCATCACCGTCGTGTTGCTGGTGATCTTCGCTTTGATCATTTGGTATGGCGTCCTGATCTGAGACGCTGGCGCCCGGCCGGCATGTGAAATAGCTCACAACTGGATCACAGCTTTCCGGTGCAGAGTTGGCCGTCCCGAAAGAGGTTCAGTGCATGATCCGCATCACCGATTTGTCCATCGATTTGGCTATCATTCTTGCGTCGGCGGTGCTCGTGGGCGTGTGGGCGGCAATCTGGCTGGCCTAGCAGCGGCATGCTGCAGGCGGGCAGGCAGGAGGGGGTGTGCAAATTGCACACCCAGACGAGCGCAAGTCCCGCAACGGCAATGTCCATCGAAATAAAATCGACAACCGGATGTGTGTGGTGCCGACCGTCACCCACTGCTCGGCGAGAAAATCCTGCGATGACCGGATGTGCGCTGCCCCTATGGCCGTAAGCTATCGAGTGGCATCGAGTGGCACCAAGCAGACAATGAGTCTGGAAACATGCGAAGGGGCGAGTAATGGAGGATGGCACGGTTGAGCAGACCTTACTTTCAGTGATGCCGAGATCAACGCAACGCTGCCCGCCATGCTAAGAAAGCCATTGAGTGCCGAACTTTTAAGGCGCAAGCGGCAGGATCTAGGCTTTACATCGACAAGCCGTTTCACCGTCGACTCATATTAATTCGTGTTAGCCTTGGGACCAGCCATCTATGTTCGCAGCGAAGAGTAAGGGATCAGAGTTTTTCATGTCGTTGCGTCAGTTTGCGGCATTGGCCGCCCTGATCTCGTTAACGATCTGTACGGGTACAGCGTCCGCCACCATGCCGAACCTGTCGCAGAAGCCGTCCCAACCGTCGCAGGCCACCTGTCTGAAATGGGCGCAAAGCCAGAACTCGGACGCACTCGAAACATGGGGAACGGCCGAGGACGGCACGTCCTCCCGCGATGTCGGCGTCATGCGGCTCACGCTGTACTGTCTCGGAGATGGGGTGCCCGTGATCGTCGGCGCGACGTCGAGCGCGGGCGCGATGGCGGCCTACTGCACCGAGCACGCTTCAGCCGGCATCTGCGGACGGCACGTCAAGCAGGCGACGGGCTTCGTGTTCAGCCCCGACGGCATGACGAATGCCGCGGAGTCCGCCGAGACTGTGCGCCTCGGCGAGAAACTGACCGCTGACGCCCTGCGTCGCCGGTTTCCCGGCTACAAGGTCAGGGTGGCCAAGGGAGAGGACTGTCTGGTGTGCGCCAGCGTCGAGGGCCCAGCGGGAAGCTTCGGACTCGACTGGACGGAGAACGGGCGCACGGTGACGGGACTCTACACCTACGACAAGGGCGCCTCCGACGCCTTCGGCAATCGCAATGGCGGCTCGCTGCGGGACGCAGTCGGAGCGCGGGCGGTCTGCGACAACGGGCTCGAGTTCGGCTGCGAATCGCCCAAGGCGAAGGGCTTCTGGTACGTGGTCGAGGAGAACGAGAAGTGCTCATTCGCGGCCGAAACCGACAAGCCGGTATCCATCCCGGCCTGCGCGCGCATCGGCGGCATCAGGATCTACAGGCCCAAATAGCGGGCAACGGAGCAGCGGCTGATACTACTATCTATATCTTACATGTGGGACCGGCGCGTTCGCTCTCTAGCGCTACCAGTCGTCCGACCCCGGCATGCTGTCGGTGGCGTCGGCCACGTACTGGAGCAACCGCCGCTGGTGCGCGACGCGCCCGATGCAGTCGCGCAGCTCGAGCAGCTGATAGCGGCCGGCGGCTCTGAGGGTGCCCGACACGCAGCGACCCCGTCTTGCGAGCGGCCGCTTGGCGGGGTCGCCTGCTCCACAGGCTTCAAAGGGGGGCTTGCGAAACCCGGCGGGAGCAGGGGCAGTCTACGCCAGGTTTCGAGGAATGAATTATTGCTCAAGCGGAGCACTCCATTTGGTCATGCCCGCGCGCTCGCTGGGGCGAGCTCTAGCGCCACCACCAGAGCACCAGCGCAAGCACGATGAGAACAGCGGCGCCAATCGCCCACAGGCCATCAGCGCTGATCGACAGGCTCCAGAGACTGATCTTGATTTGCAGCTTGTTCGACACGGCAGGGCTCTCCATTGAAAAACATCAGAGAGCCTTCGGGGGATAGGTTATGTGCTCGCGGCGTTGCGTTGTGGTCAAGACTCCGCGCTCTTAGCCCATGAGCGCTGTTTTGCCCGTAAGGCATTGGGAACATGGGACGGAGTTCGAATCGTGCGACGGCCCTCCACAGACATTTTGTGGTCCGTGCGCTCCCACTGGCGGCGCGCTTCAGTCAAACGGGATCAGACTGTCATCGTCAGGCATCTCGCATCTGATCTCGCCCAGGTTCAGCAAGATATCCTCGGAGCGGTCGCGGGCATCACGTAGCCACCGCACATCGGATTGCCAGGTCCTGAACAGCTTGCGGTGCTTCAGCAACATCTGCAGCAGCTCGCATGGTGTTGCCACGTAGGTGCTTGCCCGCATGGCCTCACGGATCGAGCGGACCACGACGGCGGCCGAGAAGCCCGGCCCATATCCCTGCCACGTCTCCGGATCGTCGAGCGTTTCGAGGTAGGCGGCGACGGTGTGCTCGGAGATGTTCTTGGCGTTCGGCATCGCCATCAGCATGGCGTCGAAGGCCATCGGCATCCAATCGGCCGGCGCTGGTTCGCGCTCGGCGACGGTGAACAGCTCGCCGGCTCGATCAAGTGTGTTTTCGTCAGGGATGAAATCGAAATAGCACCGCGCCATGTCGCGATTTCTCACGCGGGCCTCCTTCCGCGTGTCCGGCAGCTCGACCGTTACAGCGCCGATTCTGTCGTGGTGCTCGGCGCACCACTGCAGGGGCTTCCACATTATCTTGATCGCCTCGATCGTCGGTTTGGCCGCCGCGAACACCATCGGCAGCGTGATCTTGCTGGCGGTGGTGGCGGTGACGATCTGCTGGCCGGTTGCTTTGGCGGTGATCTGGTTCATTGCAGCCCTCCCTTGGCGGCGAGGGCAGCGAGCCGGGCCATGAGTCGGGCTTCGTGAGGATTACTGGATGGTGGCCGGTGCGGTGGCGGCGCTGCTGTCGGGTTGCCGTCCTCGATGGTGTCGGCGATCGGCGTGGCGGCCGGCTCGTTCGCCCAGCTGCCTGCGTTGAGCCAGGTCGTCGCATGCTTCGTGTATTTGGGATCTTGCCCGGTGCGCTCCGCGGCGTAGCGCATGGCGCCGGCCAACAGCCCGGCCGGGGTCACTTGCTTCTTCGAGACGATACGGCGATACACAAGCTTGGCTTTGAGCTTGTCCACCTTTCGAGGATACTGGTTCCAGAAGGACTCAAAGGCGGCGTCGATATCGAGAGCCTGAGTCTGTTCCCTTGGACGCGGCCCTTCTTCACCAAGATCGAGGCGAGGAGAGTCTGACTCTTCTTCAATGGATTCTTCAGAGGGTTCTTTAAGAGGGTTTGGCGGCAATGGGTTGCCGGTCACTCGTGCAGGTTTTTGCCGGTCACTCTGCTGAATCTTGCCGGTCACTTCGGAGTGAGCGGCAATAGGTTGCCGGACATGAGTGGCAATGGGTTGCCGGTCACTCTCCTCTTTCAAGGCGAGGTGATACAGGCTCGTTTCCATCCGGCCGCGCCGCTTGGTGATCAGGTGGTCGGCCTTGATCAAGGCCGACAGCGCGAACCGGACCGTGCGCTCCGGCATGCCGAGATCGAGCGCCAACTTGGCCTGTGACATCCAGGCCCAGCCGTCATGCTCGCGGTTGAAGTATTTGGTCAGCGCGATCGCGACGCGCGTGGCCGTAGGTGGCAGCTCACTGTCGAGTGCTACCTGTCGCAGCCAATCAAACTGATCGCGGGTGAATTTGTCGCCCTTGGTGTCGCTGGGCGCTTGCTTGGCGGAGCACGGAATACTAGATGTGTTCATGTTCATGGTGACTTGACCTCACCGTGGATGGTGCCGAGTTAGCGGGTGGTGCCGCTACTCAATTGATCAGTGAAAGCCCTGTCGCCCTGCTAGCGGCAGGGCTTTTGCATTTCCTGATCTGCGGATTGCGACCCCTGCGTTTGCCCGTCCCCGGATGCGTCGCGGTCGCTCGAATCCTCAAATAGTCATCACACCGGCACACCGGAAGATATCGCTTCCCGATTTACCGAATTGGTGCAGCGCGCAGCTCGGCCTCGGCGGCCTTCAGCGTGGCGATCTGCTGACGCAGCTCGGCGAGGAGATCGGCGGGATGACGGTTGGAGGAGGGCAGGGGACGATTGCTTTTCATGCGCCGATGACCGCATGTTCTGACAGCCCGAAATAGCCGTTAGCGCTCAATGGGCCTGTTAAGGGCAATTTGTCAGAATTGACATTGAAGAGACTGGCGGAACGTGGGCCTTCCAAGCTGAATACGAGGGTTCGATTCCCTTCACCCGCTCCAGCCTTTCCAAAGACTTAGCGAGAGGGTCGGATTTCATTCTGACAAATAGGCTGCGTACACGTTCTGATGCTCGCTTTCCGATCGACGGCTTCACGTGTCGCTTGATGCGCTGCCGTATTCCCCGCGCTACCCCGGACTGCTTGAGGTGCGAACTCATCAAAACCGAATCTCCTGGTTTGGAGAAGAGGTACTGAACGCGCGTGCGGAAGTCGGCGACGATGGCGTAAAAAAGGACGGATCGAACACAAGCTTCGCGAAAATTTGCGCAGATGAGTGGTCAGACGATCAGTCGGGGTAGGGTTCTGCGACGGTGATCTGCGCCTCGGCTCCCGAACTGAAGTTGAACTGCCGGGATTTGACCAATCGCTTAAACCAGGCTCGGGACATCGATCCGAGCGATCCTTTGAAGCTAATGCTGCCCAAAGCCCAGAGCAATGAGGTCAACGCCGTAGTGGTAAGGTCGCCACCGCATTCACCGCTCCGGCAACCCCGCGTCGACCTCGGCCTGAACGACGCGCTCCCAGGCTGCGATACAAACCGGACTTGCGTTCTTCATCGGCGACGAGACGTTGAGCCTGGTCGTGCCGGGCCGCAGCCTCAGTCCCTCCGCGATCGCCGCCCTCGCCTCCTCGAGGTGGCCCGATCTCTGGTAGGCGGCAGCGAGCAGCAAATGCGAGCGCCCGGTCGCCGGCGTGATGGCGATCGAACGTTGCAGCCACGGCAGCGCCTCCTCGTCGCGCCCCATCAACACATTCGCAAAGCCGGCGCCGAGCAGCCAGGTCCAGCGCGAGGCCGGCGGCGTGTCGTAACGATCGGCCTGCCGGAATGTCGCGAGCGCGTCGTCGAAGCGGCCGAGATAGATCTGACCTAAGCCGATCAGATAGAGCGCAGACCCGTTCCACGGATCGAAGCTCAACGCCTTGGCGCAGGTAACGAGACTTTCCACGAAATGGTTGGTCGCGCTGAGGAAGCGGCAAGTGGCCTCGAGCACCGGAATGGAATTCGGCTTCGACCGCAACGCCTGCTCGAGCGTCGCATTGGCCCTGGCCTCGACCGTAACAGCCTCCTCCGGGCTGAACCAGACCATCTGGATGCCGCGCATCTGGAGCGAGGCGAGCGCAACCGCGATGTCGAGATTGTCGGGGTCGTCGATGAGCGCCTTCTGCAGCATGGCCTGCGCCGCGCCAAAACGCTCGCGCGTGGTCTGGTTGATCGAGGCGAGCGCCTGCTCGACGGCGACCTTGTCGCCGCCCGCGGACGATGTGCGGCTCGCGGATGAAGACTTGCTCGGCTCCAGAATTTCATTCAGCCGGCGCGCGAGCACATGACCGACGCCGGCGACGAGCCGGGACTGCGCAAGCTGCGCGTCCGCCTCGTCAGCGTTGACCGACGCCGCGACAACCGATTGAACCTCGCCGGTGCCGGCCTTGATGATGCGCGCCCGCAGCGTCCAGGATTGATCGCTATGCTGCAACTCGCCGCGAATTTCGTAATCGGGCGATGTGGCAGGCGAACTGGTGCGTTCGACGCTCGCGAGCGCTGGCGATCGTGGCGCAACCACGCTGATATTCTGGATCTTGGCAAAACCGTCCGTCAGACGGCCGGTAACCTCTTCCGCCATCACCGCGCCGCGCGGGTCGTTGCTGGCGTCAACGATCGGCATCACGACCAGCCGCGGCGGCGTTCGCGTGAACAGGAGGTCCGGTTTCAGCACCGGGGCGGCAACCGCAAGGCTTATGACAATCACACCGAGCCCGGCCACTGCGGCCGCCATGGCCCGCCGGCTGAAACCGAAGATGAAGCGCTGCGACCTCGCCTGTAGCGAGACACCCTCGGTCGGCGCCGCAGGCGCGGCCTCCACGGCCTGGGCGAGCGGAGGCGCCTCGGACTGCGCCGTGACCTCCGTCGCCAGCAGATAACCGCCGCCGGAGGCGAGCTTGATCAGCTGCCGCCGCTCGTCGCCGAGCGCAGTGCGAAGCTCGCGGATGCACTGGAACAGGCTGTCCTCGCCGACATGGACGTTCGGCCAGACCGCCTCCATCAGCTCCTGCTTGGTCAGCACGCGGCCGCCGCTGGCGGCGAAAAACCGGAGCATCTCGAAGGTCTTGGGCCGGAGCTTGATCGAAGCACCATCGGCCCCGCGCAGCTCCGCGCGCTGCGGGTCCAGCTCGAAGCCGGCGAAACGAAGCAAATGATCCCCCAAAGCGTCTCCCAAGGCGGCTCGTATAGCGGAAGTCTGTCCAAGATGCCCGAAGATCGGGTCTGAAATGGAAATATCAGAAACTTTCAGAAACTAGCCACCCCCTTATCAGGACACCCCTCCGGACCCGGTGCGATGAAGATGCGGCAGACTCGACTTTCCGGGCTGCGGGAATGATCGCGCACGGATGAGCCGCCAGGCTGATCCGTGCCGCGCGGCGGGGGGAACGCAACAGTGGCAGCGGCAGCGGATCAATTTGGCGGCAAGCACCGCTTGCGGGCGCTCTTTTTGGTGTCAACGGCCTTGGCGTTGGTATCGACGCTGCCGGCGCTGGCCCAAAGCACGGGCGCCAACGGTGTGGCTGGCGGTGACGCGCCAAGCAGCTCGACGCCGGGCGGGGGTGGCGCGGCGGGTCTCGCCGGCGACGGCTCGACAACAGGCACGAGCGGCGGCAGCGGCGCGTCCGGCGGCAATGGCATCGCCGGAGCTGGCGGCGGCTCGGATCAGGGCGGCGGGGGTGGCCAAGCCTCCGGCATTGCATCGGGCGGCGGCGGCGGCGGTGCAGGCGGCGCCGGGCTGACCTTGACCACGGACTTGACGAACAACGCCGCGATCAAGGGCGGCAATGGCGGCAACGGCGGCATTAGCCGTTCGGCCAACATCCCAACCTACTCCTTCGGGGCCGGCGGTGGCGGCGGCGGCGGCGGGTCGGGCGTCATCGCCACGACGGGCAGCAATCTCGTCAACACCGGCACGATCGCCGGCGGCAATGGCGGCGGCGGTGGCGCGGGTGTCGGTCCGGGCCTCCCCTTTCCGAGTTCTCCCGCTGATGGCACCGGCGGGCGCGGCGGCCACGGGGTTACCGCTACGGCTTCCGCCGGGCTGACGATCACGAATTCAGGCTCGATCAAGGGCGGTGCCGGCGGCACGGACTTTCAGAACGCGAATATTTCCTCCAGGCCGCAGGCTGGCGGTTACGGAATCGTCGGCCAGAACCTGACCATCGTGAACAGCGGAACGATTGCCGGCGGTGAGCAGGGAGGCGCCAACACGATGCCTTTCGGCGGTGGCACCGGCGTGCTTTCATCCGCGATCTTCATCACGGGCGGAGTCAACAGCATCACGGCGCTCGCCGGCAGCAACATCGGCGCGATCGAACTCGGCAGTGCCACGACGCTGGCAGGCACCTTCAACAGCACGGTCCAGGTCAATGGCGGCGTCACCATGTCGGTGACCGGGGCAACGGCGGCGAATGACGCAACCGGCATCACGACGCTGACGAACTACGGCGCCATCGCCATCGGCGCCGGCCGCACACTGAGCGCCCAGACGATCAACAACTATGGAAGCACGATCAGCGTCGGCGCCGGGGCGACGTTGCAAGGTGTCGGCAACACGCTCAACAACAACGCGGTGATCGACGTCGGCGCCGGCGGCGCCATCGTCGACGCCGGTGCGGTTAACAATCTTGGCGGCGGCACGATCAATTTCAACGGTCCTGGCGGAACGGCGACGCTGTCATCGGGAATAAACAGCATTGTCAATGACGGCAGCATCAAAGTGCTCGGCGGCGACGTCGTGGTCACCGGGAACATCACAAACCAGAACAACGGCGTGTTGACGCTGACCGGCGGCAACATGACCGGTATCACCACCCTCACCAACAATTCGACATCGGCGTCGGCCGTGAATGTCTCCTCTGGCCGGACACTCAGCGCCACCACCATCGCCAACAATGCCGGCACCTTCACTAATCGTGGGACGGTGACAACGACCGCCGGCATCACGAACGGAAGCGCGGGAACCTTCACCACCACCGGCACCGTCAATGGCGGGTTCACGAATAGCGGCACCGTCAATGCGGCTGGCGCGATCAACGGCGGTATTGCCAACCAGAGCGCCGGCTCGTTCGCAGTGACCGGCGCACTCACGACCAACGGCGCCTTCACCAACAGCGGCACGGCAACGCTCGCGGTCTCCGGCGGCAATTTCACCGGCATTTCGACTTTCATCAATAATTCGACGTCGACCTCAGCCGTCAATGTCTCCTCCGGCATGACGCTCAGCGCCGCCACCATCGCCAACAACGCCGGCACCTTCACCAACAACGGCACGGTGACGACGACCGGCGGCACTACCAACAGCGCCACCTTCACCACCACCGGCACCGTCAATGGCGGCCTTGCCAATACCGGCACCGTCAATGCGGCCGGCGCGGTCAACGACGGCATTGCCAACCAGAGCACCGGCTCGTTCACGGTGACCGGCGCACTCACGACCAACGGCGCCTTCACCAACAGCAATACGGCAACGCTCGCGGTCTCCGGCGGCAATTTCACCGGCATCACCACCCTCACCAACAATTCGACATCAGCGTCGGCCGTCACTGTCTCCTCCGGCAGGACGCTCAGCGCCACCACCATCGCCAACAATGCCGGCACCTTCACCAACAGCGGCACGGTGACGGCGACGGGCGGCACCACCAACAGCGCCATCTTCACCACCACCGGGACCGTCAATGGCGGCCTCACCAATACCGGCACCGTGAACGCGGCCGGCGTGGTCAATGGCGGCATTGCCAACCAGAGCACCGGCTCGTTCACGGTGACCGGCGCGCTCACGACCAACGGCGCCTTCACCAACAGCAATACGGCAACGCTCGCGGTCTCCGGCGGCAATTTCACTGGCATCACCACCCTTACCAACAATTCGACATCAGCGTCGGCCGTCACTGTCTCCTCCGGCAGGACGCTCAGCGCCACCACCATCGCCAACAATGCCGGCACCTTCACCAACAACGGCACGGTGACGACGACCGGCGGGATCACGAACGGCAACGCGGCAACCTTCACCACCACCGGCACCGTCAATGGCGGCCTTACCAACAACGGCAACGTGAATGCGGCTGGCGCGATCAACGACGGTATTGCCAACCAGAGCACCGGCTCGTTCGCAGTGACCGGCGCACTCACGACCAACGGCGCCTTCACCAACAGCGGCACGGCGACGCTCGCGGTCTCCGGCGGCAATTTCACCGGCATTACCACCTTCACCAACAATTCGACGTCGGCCGCAGCCGTCAACGTCTCCTCAGGCATGAGGCTCATCGCCACCACCATCGCCAACAATGCCGGCACCTTCACCAACAACGGCACCGTGACGACGACCGGCGGCACCACCAACGCGGCGACCTTCCTCAACAACGCCACCGGCACCGTCGCCGGCCTTTTCACCAACACCGGAACCACCACCAATGCGGGCCAGCTCAACGGCGGTGTGAACGTCTCCGGCGGCACGCTGACGACCACCAACACCATTGCGGGAGGCCTCACCAACACCGCCACCGTCAACGCCAATGGCGGCGTGATCAACGGCACCATCGCCAACAATGCCAACGGCGTGTTCAATGTCGGCGGCACGGTGACGAGCGCTTCGACCTTTGCCAACGCCCATGGCGCGACGCTGGCAATCAACGCGAGCGGCGATTACACGCTTCAGGGTCTGCTGACCAATAGCGGCGCAATCACCGTCGCCAATTCTGGACGATTGACGGCCACAGCCAGCGGCATCACCAACACCTCATCGGGCACGATCGTGGTTTCCGCGGGCGGCCGCATCAGCGACGCCCTCAACAACGCCGGCAACGTGACCAACAACGGCACTTACATCGCAGACGTCGCGAGCAACACCGGTACCATCACCAATAACGGAGTGTGGACCGGCACGATTGCGAGCGCGGGCAGCTTCATCAACAATGGCGGCGGCACGGTATCCGGCCTTGTGACCAACAGCGGCACCGTCACCAACGCCGGCACGCTGAGCGGCGGCCTGACCAACATGGCAGGCGCCACAATCAATTCAGGTTCGATCCTGGGAACGACCACGGTGAATGGTGGCATCCTGACCGGCACCGGTTCGACGGCGACGCTGAACGTCAACAGCGGCGGCACCTATGCGCCCGGCACCACCATCGCAGGCTCCTCGGCGTCCGTCACCGGCAGCCTCGCGTTCGCCTCCGCCGCGATTTATCTGGTGCAGATCAACCCCTCGACCGCCTCGTTCGCCAATGTCACGGGTACGGCGGCACTGGGTGGCGCCACCGTCAACGCGGTGTTCGCGTCGGGCAGCTACGTCGCCAAGCAGTATACCATCCTGACCGCCGGCAGCATCAACGGCACGTTCGGTTCCGTCGTCCAGACCAACCTGCCGTCGAACTTCCACACCACGCTGAGCTATGACGGCACGCACGCCTATCTGAATCTGATCCTGAACTTTGTCGCGCCATCGGGTGGCAGCCCCAGCGGCAATCAGCAGAATGTCGGCAACGCCATCATCAATTCCTTCAACCGCAATGGTGGCATCTCGCTGGTCTATAGCGGGCTGACGGCGGCCGGCCTGACACAAGCCTCCGGTGAAACTGCTGTGGGTTCGCAGCAGACCACGTTCCAAGCAATGGGCCAATTCACGGGCCTGCTCACCGATCCCTCCGGCGCCGGCCGCGAGACTGGCGCGACGGCACCGCCAGCCTATGCCGATAGCGCGCCGGCAGGCACCGCACGCGACGCCTTCGCCATGCTGCCGCCGGTCAAGACCTTCGAGCAGCGCTGGAACGTGTGGGCTGCGGGCTTCGGCGGATCGCAGACGACGGATGGCAACACCGCGCAGGGCACGAACAGCGCAACGAGCCGCCTGTTCGGCACCGCCGCCGGCGCCGAATACGCCTTCTCGCCGCAGACGCTCGCCGGCTTCGCCCTCGCCGGCGGCGGCACCAGCTTCTCCGTGACTGGCGGTGGCACCGGCCGCTCCGACCTGTTCCAGGCCGGCGCCTATCTTCGCCACACCAATGGCCCGAGCTACCTCTCTGCCGCGCTGGCCTATGGCTGGCAGGACGTCACCACCGATCGCACGGTGACGCTTGCCGGCGTTGATCATCTGCGCGCCGAGTTCAACGCCAATGCCTGGAGCGGCCGTCTCGAAGGCGGTTACCGCCTCATTGCACCATGGATCGGCGGCATCGGCCTCACGCCCTATGCGGCGGGCCAGTTCACCACGTTCAATCTGCCGGGCTATGCGGAAACTGTCGTCTCGGGCAGCAATGCCTTCGCGCTCGCCTATGCCGCCAGGAGCGCGACCGACACGCGCAGCGAGCTCGGCCTGCGCGCGGACAAATCCTTCGCCATGCAGAACGGCGTGCTCACCCTGCGCGGCCGCGCCGCGTGGGCGCACGACTTCAATCCGGATCACTCGGTGGCCGCAACCTTCCAGGCGCTCCCCGGTGCGAGCTTCGTCGTCAGTGGTGCACGACCGGCAGCCGACTCCGCTCTCACCACGGTCTCCGCAGAAATGAAGTGGCTGAACGGGTGGTCGGCAGCTGCGACCTTCGAGGGCGAGTTCTCCAACGTGACGCGCTCCTATGCCGGCAAGGGCACTGTGCGATACGTGTGGTGAGGCCTGCTTCGGGAGCTGCGGAGACCTTTGGGGGCCGAGTCAAATCGCATTGCGAGCGGGCAGGGCGCACAGTTGACTGGGCAAGCCGTTGAAGGCTAAGGAAACTCACGAGCGGGGCGCGTCTGTGGGGGGCGTCTCCCCGCAACCAAGTTTGAGATTAGCTCTCGACGAAAATGGCCCGCTTCACGCGGGCCATTTTCGTTAATGGCGAATCCACCCTGCATCGTCGCGTCCACGATTCGTCGCCGTTCTGACAACGGAAAATCCTGTAACGATCTCAATGGGCCAAAAACGCCAAAAATGTCAGAACGGCCTTTGAAAACACTACAAGATTTCCCGACTTCCAAGCTGAATACGAGGGTTCGATTCCCTTCACCCGCTCCAGTGTTTTCAATCACTTGCAGTGCGGCTCGACCCCATTCGGACAAAGCGGCTGCTGCTCATTCGGGCAAATGTCCGCCATTGGTTCGTATTGCCCGGCGCTTTTTGGTGCCGGTAGCGATCTGTTTCGTGGTGTGCTTCACGTAGCGCGGCACTTGAGCTGCTCTTGGACCCGCGCGATACAAGATCGACATCCGCAACTATAGGACGACCTCGATCAGGCGAGGACCGCGATTGCTCATTGCGCTGGCGAATTGGCTCGCGAATTCCTCGACTGATGTCGCGCGGCTCGCCTCCACGCCCATGCCGGACGCCAGCTTGACCCAATCGAGTTCGGGATTGTGCAGATCGAGCATCGAAAAGGCCTTGGGACCGGCATTGCCGGCGCCAACGCGCCCGAGCTCAATATTCAGGATCGCGTAGGAGCGGTTGGCAAAGACCACCGTGGTGACGTCGAGCGCCTCCCGCGCCTGCGTCCACAGCGCCTGAAGCGTATACATCGCCCCACCGTCACCGTGGAGACAGACGACCTTGCGGTCCGGACAGGCCACCGCAGCGCCCGTGGCGAGGGGAATACCCTGCCCAATCGCTCCGCCCGTGAGTGTCAGATGGTCGTGCGGCTCGATACTGGCAGCAAATCGATGCATGCCGCCTCCAGCCGTGGCGCCTTCGTCCGAAACGATAGCTCCGGCCGGAAGATAGTGGGCGATAACCTGTCCGGCTGTCCGTGCATCAAGCGGTCCGCCCGGAATGTCCGGCTTGTTCAATATGCCAATCTGCTGCGGCCGCCCTGTGGCCTTCACGGCCTCGGCAAGAGCCTCAAGGGCGTCTGCGCCATCCTCATGCTCGTGGGCGAGATGGAGGATCTCGCAATCCGCAGGCGTGCACCAGGACGGCTTGTTTGGGTAGGCGAAGAAGCTGACGGGAGGCTTGGCGCCGACCAGAATGAGCTGCTCTGTGCCACTCATGAACTCCACGATCTGCTCTGCGAAGTAAGGAATGCGTTCGACCGGCACGCGCCCGGCTCCGCGCTGGCAGCGTGGTGCAAAGGTATCGCAGGCGATCCGTGCGCCGGTCGCAGCGGCGATCCGGCCGGCCGCGTCGAGCCCGCGCTCCTTCAACGCGGCTCCGCGGATCAGCATCACGGTTTTCTTGCCCGACCGCAGCGCGGCCGCAGCCTGGCCGATCGCCTCGGTCGAAACCTTCGCCGGCATCGGTTTGGGCAACGCCGGCGCCGGGCGATCAGCCTCCAGCCATGCCGTGTCGGCCGGCAGGATCAGCGTCGCGATCTGACCCGGATACTGCAACGCAGCCTGAACAGCGCGAGCGCCGTCCGCAGCGACAGTCTTGGCACTTGCCGACGAATGGATCCACGCGGAGACCGGCTGCGCGAAACCGTGGACGTCGGACGTGAGCGGTGCATCATATTGCGCATGGTAGGTCGCGTGGTCTCCGACGATGTTGACGATCGGCGTCGCCGCGCGTCGCGCGTTATGGAGATTGGCCAATCCGTTCGCGAGGCCGGGTCCGAGATGGAGCAGCGTCGCAGCCGGCTTCTCGGCCATGCGACCATAGCCATCGGCCATGCCGGTCACCGCGCCTTCGAACAGGCCAAGCACGGTCCGCATCCCCTCGACCCGGTCGAGCGCCGCCACGAAGTGCATCTCCGATGTGCCGGGGTTGCCGAAACAGACCTCGACACCCGATCCGACCAGTGTCCGCAAAAGGCTTTCTGCGCCGTTCATGTCGCCTCCCCATCGTTGCTATTGATCGCCCGGTCCGCGAGCGGTTCGTGTGACGGGCCGTCTTGCGTCACGACGGCCAAACGTTATGCCGGAGCGTCGCGCGACGCCGAGGGCTTGTGAAGGTCCGAACCGGACATCGACCGCGTCCGAATTGCACATGCTGCCCTCATCGACGACAGCGGTCTATACCCAAATTGCTACTACTTGCGGCAGTGCCTCGACTGCATTCGGCCAAAGGCGCAGCTGCTCCTTCGGACAAAATCCGCGCTTTGGTTAGCACAGCCCAGCGCTTCCTCGTGCCGGCAGGAGCGCGCCGAGCGCTTGAGGGGGCGCGCTGCAATGGCGCGCGGCTTCCGTATTGAACTCGGCCGAAGATCGCGGCGACCAAAGGTCGGTAGACTGGAGGATCACGACATGCCCGACTGGATTGTCGCACCGATCTGTGTGATCGCACTGGGCGGCTTTATCTGGTTCGCGTTTCGGCAGGGGTTCAGCGTCAAGCCCGACGAGAACAACCGCGACCATCCGACTTGGCCCCTTGGACCGGACGGGTCGTGGCGCTAGGGGTGCCATGGATGGGTGTCAACGGCGTCCTTTGCTGTCGGCGATCCTATGCCCTTTGGAGGGTGACGATCGTCACGTGAACCTTTTGCTCAGATGTGTAGACCTATTGCCTACCGGGATTTTGCATTTCCTTCCTGGGGCTAGAGCCGACGCCGTCCGCATGCATTTTAAGCGGACGGTGTCGTGCTGATCTGAACCACTGCCCCGTCGCAGCATCCCGCTCCCGCACGCGGAGGCGGCCTATGAAGCGAATACCCACGAGCGAAGCGATCATCACCGTCGCCTTGTTGGTGATATTCGCGCTCGTGATCTGGTTTGGCGCCATGCCCTGAGAGGGGTGGTGCTCGGCGCGGGTCGCTCGGCCGATGTCTCCGTCAGGGGAGCGAAACGACTCGCAGGTTGTTTGTGCTTCCCGCCTGCCCAAAGGGAATGCCGGCGACAACGACCAGCAGGTCCCGGCTTGATGCAAATTGCTCGGCATGCGCGAGAGCCGTCGCGCGCTCGACCATCTCCTCATAGCTCTGAACGTCGTCGGAAAGAACGCTGTGTGCGCCCCAGAGCAGGCACAAGCGGCGCGACACTTCGCGGCTGGGGGTGATGGCGAGGATCGGCAGGCTCGGCCGCTTGCGCGCGACGCGTGCGGCCGTGGTGCCGCTCGAGGTGTAAGCCACGATCGCTGCGGCGTGAATGACGGAGGCGAGGTCGGCGGCGGCCGTTGCAACGGCATGCGGCGGCGTTTGCTCCTCGCCGGGCTGGGTCGCCTCGACGATCGAGCGGTACATCTTGTGCTGCTCCGTGCTGCGGATGATGCGATCCATCATCTCGACGGCCTCGCGTGGATAGCGGCCCGTCGCGGATTCCGCCGACAGCATCACGGCGTCCGCGCCGTCATAGATCGCGGTCGCGACGTCGGAGACTTCCGCGCGGGTCGGTGTCGGCGCGGCGACCATGGAGTCCAGCATCTGCGTGGCGACGATCACGGGCTTCACCGCGAGACGACACGCCCGCACCAGCTCCTTCTGGCGCCCCGGCACGTCCTCATGCGGAATTTCGACGCCGAGATCACCCCGCGCGACCATGATGGCGTCGCACAATTGGATGATGTCGTCGATCCGCTCGAGCGCCGCCGGCTTCTCGATCTTGGCCATCAGACCGGCGCGGTCGCCGACAAGACTTCTCGCCTCGATGATATCGGAGGGCTTCTGCACGAATGACAAGGCGACCCAATCGACGCCGAGGTTCAGACCGAACTCCAGATCGAGGCGGTCCTTGGCGGTGAGCGGTGAAAGATCGAGCACCGTCCCCGGCAGGTTGACGCCCTTGTGGTTCGAGATCGTGCCGCCGACGATCACCTCGGCTTCGATGAAATCGTCACCGAGCCCGGTGACGCGAACCCGGACCCTGCCGTCGTCGATCAGAAGGTCGTGGCCCGGAGCCACGGCGGCAAAGATTTCCCGATGCGGGAGGGGAATTGAGGTTCGCTCGCCATCCGATCCTGACAGCACGAATCGGATGGTCTCGCCGGCCGCCACAGCGATCTTGCCATCCCGCAAGGTCCCGACCCGGATTTTCGGACCCTGGAGGTCCATCAGGATACCGATCGGCCGGCTGACTTCCCGTTCCAGCTTTCGGATCGCGGCGTGGATGCTTGCGTGGTCGCTCTGGGTTCCGTGGCTGAAGTTCAGACGGAACGTATCGACGCCGGCGAGCAGCAGCGCCTTGAGCATCTCGGGGGAACTGCTGGCGGGGCCGACGGTTGCGACGATCTTGGCCCGTCGATGACGACGCATGGGTCACCTCATTGCTGGCGTGCCGGCCGCAATCAGCACGGCGCGGATATCGTTGACATTGGTAAGCGTCGGGCCGGTGCGCACGAGGTCTCCAAGGCGGTCGAAGAACGTGTAGCTGTCATGGGCGGCCAGATAGGCCCGTGCGTCGAGGCTACTCGCGGCGGCGCGCCGCAGCGTATCCGCACCGATCAAAGCTCCAGCCGCATCTTCCGTTCCATCAATACCATCGCTGTCTCCGGCAATCGCCCAGATATCGGATGCACCGGACAGGGCGATGACAAGCCCCAGCAGGAATTCGGTGTTGCGGCCGCCGCGGCCCGCCGGCCCGCGTCCGATCGTCACCGTCGTCTCTCCGCCGGAGAGCAGCACCGCAGGGGCAGGACCGGGCTGCCCATGCCCTGCGACCGACCGGGCGATGCCCGCCATCGCGGTTCCGAGTTCCCGTGCCTCGCCTTCGATCGCGTCGCCAAGGATGATCGGGGTCAGGCCTTCATCTCGCGCTACCTTTGCCGCGGCGTCAAGCGCGTGGATCGGCGCGGCAAGGATGCGGACATCGGCATCGATCTCGCCGGGTTTTGGGGTCTCGTCGGCGCGCTCAAGCACAAGCCGCGCCGCGGCCGGCAGGTCGATCGCAAACCGGCGAACGATCTCTTGTGCATCGGCTCTTGTGCTGCTGTCCGGCAGCGAGGGACCGGAGCCGATCGCCGCGGGATCGTCGCCGGGAATATCTGAGATCACAAGCGTCGTGACGTGGGCGGGGCGGGCGGCGAGCGCAAGCCGTCCGCCCTTGATCGCGGACAGATGTTTGCGAACGACGTTCATCTCGGCAATCGTTGCGCCGCTTGCAAGCAGGGTACGGTTGACCGCCTGCTTGTCGGCGAGGGTCATCGGGGAGGCAGGAAGGGTCATCAGGGCCGAGCCTCCGCCGGACATCAGGACGATGACGAGATCGTCAGCCGAAAGTCCCTGAACGGCGCTGAGCATGCGGAGGGCGGCGGTCTTGCTCGTGTCATCAGGCACGGGGTGAGATGCCTCGAGCACTTCGATGCGGCCCGCGGGAACTAAATGACCGTGGCGCGTGACCACGACACCCGACAGGTCGACGTCGGGCCAGGCCGCGTCGAGGCCCGCTGCCATCGCGGCCGAAGCCTTGCCGGCGCCGACGACGACGCATCTGCCCTTCGGCTTGGCCGGCAGAGCGCGTGCGATGGTAAGCCTTGGATCGCAGCTGGCGATTGCAGCATCGAAGATCCTCCGCAGCGCCGTCCGAGCCCGCAGGTCGGTCCAATCAGTGTTCAATCGCCGCGCTCCGGCCAGGTGCAGGCGCGATCGCGGCCTTTGCCGTCGTCTCACTGCCTAGAATGAACGCGCGCCGCATCGGCTTGATCACCAGCAAGGCCGTCAGGGCAGCGGTGGCATTGAGCGCAACCGCGACGATGAACACGGCCTGCCAGCCGAGCTGCGAGGAGATGATGCTCGCGAGCGGTACCAGCAGTGCCGCGGTGCCCTTCGCCGTGTAGAGCATGCCGTTGTTGGTGGTCGCGTATTTGGCGCCGAAGGTGTCGCCCGACGTCGCCGGAAACAGGCTGTAGATTTCACCGAAGACGCCGAAATAGACCGCCGTGGCCAGCACGAAGACAACCGGAATGTGGCCGTAGGTCGACAGCGTCAGCAACATCAGCGCCGCAGTCGCGAACGCTATAAACATCGTGTGCTCGCGGCCGATCGTGTCGGAGACCCAGCCAAAGAACGGACGGCCGAAACCGTCGAACACACGATCGAGCGAGATGGCAAAGGTCAGCGCCGCCATCTGGAAGCCCGCCAGGGTGACTGGCGTGTCCGCGATCTTGAAGTCGTGGGCGATCGGTCCGATTTGCGCGGCGGTCATCAGCCCGCCGGAAGCCACCATGACGAACACGAGGTACATGACCCAGAAGATCGGCGTGCGCAGGACCTGGGGCGGCGTGTAGTCGATTGCGCTCTGCGGCAGGTTGAGCTGCTTTTTCCTCGGGGCCTCGACGCCATGCGGCGGGCGGACGAACCAGGCCAGCAGGAGAACGATGAGTCCTTGGCCGACACCGAACGTCAGGAAGGTGCTCTGGTAGCCGCTGGCGGCAATCATGTTGGCGATCGGCACGACAGTGAGGGCCGCGCCGGCGCCAAAGCCTGCGGCGGTCGCGCCTGCGGCGAGGCCGCGCCGATCCGGAAACCACTTCAGCGCGTTGCCGACACAAGTGCCGTAGACGGCGCCGGCGCCGATGCCCGCGACAATAGCCGCCGCATAGAGCATGACAAGAGAGGAGGCGCATGAGTTCAGCACCCAAGCCAATCCGATCATCAGCCCGCCGAACATGATGACGATGCGCGGGCCGTATTTGTCCACGAACCAGGCTTCCACCGGCACGAGCCATGTCTCCGTCATCACGAAAATCGTGAAGGCGAGCTGGATGGCCGGACGGCCCCAGTGAAACTTGTCGTCGATCGGATCGACGAACAGCGTCCACCCGTATTGCAGGTTGGCGATCATCGCCATGCAGACGATGCCGATCGCGAGTTGGAGCCAACGGAAGCCGCCGGGCGTCGATGCCGGTTTCGTGCTGGAGATCATGTGCGCTCCCAAAAGATGTTGGTCGGTTGGTCCGGCTGCGTCGGGCTATGGTCCTGCCGCCGCCTACTGACGAAATTCGTTGGTCAACTCGCCGATTCCGTCGATCGCGACGGTGACCGTATTGACGGGCTCCTTCATCACTCCGACGCCGATCGATGTCCCGCAGCAGATCAGGTCGCCGGGCAACAGCGTCATGTCGTGTGAGATCTTGCTGACCAGCGCCTGCGCGCTGAAAATCATGTCAGCGATCGGATAGTTCTGGCGCTCGATGCCGTTGAGGATGGTGCGCACCACAAGGCGTGCGGGGTCGAGGCCGGAGGCAATCACGGGACCAACCGGGCCATATCCGTCAAAACCCTTGGCCCGCGCCCATTGCGGGAAGGTCGGATCGCGATTGAGGATGTCGGCGGCGGTGACGTCGTTGGTGCAGGTGTAACCGAAGATGAAGCCGTCGGCCTGTTCGGGTGTGACGGCCGTGCAGCTCTTGCCGATGACAATGCCGAGCTCGCCTTCGTAGGTCGTCTTGCCATCGTAACCCGGGGGACGCGTGATGACGGCGCCGGGCGCGGTGACGCTGGTCTGCGCTTTCAACAGATACAACGGTTCGGCCGGCTCAGGTGATTTCAGCTTCGCCGCCAGCGCGTGGAAATTGTTCCAGAGCGCGATGATCTTGCTCGGTTCAGTCGGCGCGAGCAGCTCGACATCGTCCAGCGCCAGCGTCCGTCCGGTCGGTCGCGTTTCGCCGAACATCTCGCCTGCGTGCACGGAGATGCCGGAAGGTGTGAGTTGCCCGAAGCCGGTTTCGGCATGGTGGCGGAAGCGGACCCAGCGCGCAATGTTGGCCATCGCGATCACGCCACCGCAAGCGATTGGGCTTCGACGCCGGCCGCCCCGTCATAGAGGCCCGCCAGCCTGGTGCGCTGCGCGACCAGCGCCAGCACCGCATCGAGCGCGGGCGTTGCAATCCCTGTCATCCGGCCCATCTCCTGCACCACGGTGATCAGCGGATCGATCTCGACGGGACGTCCGCGCTCGAGATCCTGCAGCATCGAGGTCTTGTGCGCGCCGACCTTGCGTGCGCCCTCGATGCGGCGTTCGACATCGACCCGGAACTTGACGCCGAGGCTTTCCGCGATCGCCTGGGCCTCCAGCATGATTGCCCTGGACAGTGCGCGCGTGCCGGGATTGGTGCAGATCACGTCGAGGGTCGCGTGGGTGAGGGCGCTGATCGGGTTGAAGCAGACATTGCCCCACAGCTTGAGCCAGATCTCGTCGCGGATGCGGTCGAGGACCGGCGCCTTCATGCCCGCCGCCGCAAACAGGGCGGAAAGGCGCTCGACATCAGGTGTGATCTCACCGGAGGGCTCGCCGAGCGGAAAGCTGTTGCCGTAGACGTGGCGGATCACGCCGGGCGCCTCGATTTCGGTGGCGGGATAGACCACGCAGCCGATGGCGCGCGCGGGATCGAGCTCGTTCCATTGCCGTCCGCCGGGATCGATGCTCTCGAGCGCCGATCCTTCGTGCCGTCCGCCGTGCTTGTAGAAATACCAATAGGGAATGCCGTTGA
Organism: Bradyrhizobium sp. Pha-3; assembly: GCF_042258615.1. Lineage (GTDB taxonomy): Bacteria > Pseudomonadota > Alphaproteobacteria > Rhizobiales > Xanthobacteraceae > Bradyrhizobium. The sequence continues at coordinate 4,202,437 of NZ_CP170152.1, forward strand.
CGGCGGTGACGATGCGCGTCCGCTCACCCAGCAGCGGCCGCATCGGCTCGATGACGCCGGTGATCGAATGTGCCTTGAGGCAGATGATGACGAAATCCTGCTCGCCGAGTTCGGCGGGATTATCGGTACAGCGAGGATGCACCACGCGCTCCTCTTCGCCGATCAGGAGCTTCAGGCCGTTCTGCCGCATCGCGGCGAGGTGCGCGCCCCGCGCGACCAGGCTGACATCGGCGCCAGCGCGCATGAATTCGACACCGAGATAGCCGCCGATGGCACCGGCGCCGTAGATGCAGACCTTCATGAAAATCCTCGCGAGCAGAGTAGGGACACAGCATGAGCCGTAACGGCTCGAACCGAATTGCGTGGCAATGGCCTCGGAAAAGTCCGTCAGGCCGCGCAGGCGGCTTCTTCCAGGGCAAAGCCGATGTCCCGCATGCTCACGACGCCGACGAGCCGGCCGTTGTCGATGACGGGGATATGGCGGATGTCGTGACGGACCATCAGATGCTCGACATCGGTGAGCGCATCCTGCGAATTGCAGGACACCAGCGGCCGCGGCGAAATGAACTGCGCAACTTTCGCGGCAAGACCACCCGTGCCGCGCTCGGCGATCACAGCGACCACATCGCGCTCGGTGAACATTCCGACCACGGCGGCGTCGACGCTGCGCGAGACGTTCCGGACCACGAGTGCGCCGACATTGCTCGCGTACATCAGGTTCGCCGCAATGCTCACGGTTTCGCTCGAGCCGATCGTCACCACGTGCGCACTGTTGGTGCGAAGGATGTCCCCGACATACATGGCATGGTCCTCCCGGTTGCATCATTGGATCGTTAAGAAGCAATCGTGGTATACATTATCCCAGAAGTCAAACAAAAGAATCAGTGTGTTCTGCAGGAAAAATGGCAAAAATACTTACCTATTGTTCAATTCTGTTGCCTTGACTCCGAGGTCGTTTGGTATGCCATATGCCAATTGTGACGCTCGTTATCGGCGAGCAATTTCGTTCTGAACCGCAACCGGTTAGGGGCAGGTCGTGATGAAAAGAGAGCCGATCCGGCGCAAGCCGTCCGATCCCGATTTTCGCGCGCAGCCGGATCAGGACGCGCGAGACGGCGGCGTTCAATCGGTCGATCGCGCGCTGCAAATCATCGAAGCGCTTGCCGAGGATGACGAAGGCTATCGGCTGACCGATCTTGCGATCCGCATCGGCCTGCCGCCGTCGACGGCTCATCGGCTGCTGACGACGCTGGAGAACCGCAGGTTCGTGCAGTTCGACCGCGAGGAGTCCAAATGGCACATCGGTGCGCAAAGCTTCGTGGTCGGCTCGACCTTCATGCGGCGGCGCAATTTTTCCGCGCGGGCATTGCCCTATCTGCGCAAGCTGCGCGACCAGACCAGGGAAACCGCCAATCTTGCAGTGGTCGATGATGACTCCATCATCGTCGTATCCCGCATCGAAAGCCGCGAGATCATGCGTTCGCTGACAAAGGTCGGCGGACGCGTGGCGTTGATCGCGTCGGGCGTGGGGAAGGCGGTGCTGGCCGCGTATTCCGATGCCGACATCAACGCGATCATCCGCCGCCGCGGCATGCCGCGCCTGACGGAGAAGTCGATCATTCGGCCGGGCGAACTGTTTCGAGAATTGGAGACCGTGCGGCGCCAGGGCTATGCGGTGGACGACGAAGAGGCGCGGCTCGGCCTGCGCTGCGTGGCCGCGGTCGTGTTCAACGATTGCAGCGAGCCGTTCGCCGCGGTTTCGGTGTCGGGCATGGCGGATCGGCTGACGGACGAGCGCTTGCCGGAGATCGGCGCCATCGTGCACCAGATCGCAGCCGAGCTCTCCGCAGAGCTTCGCGGCAGCAGCCGCACGCAACCGTAGCAGGCACACGGCCTGCTGTCGTTCTCGTCCTTGCCGGTTTCCACGCTTGTGTGCGTGCTAATCACTTGGAGACACGCGTGAAATCGCGAGCGCTGCCACTGTGCGGAAAATCTAATCGATTGCGTTGAGATCGATGATCGCGGGCCTGATGATCATGCTCAGGCCAACTCATAGCGAAGCGGGATCATCAGATGAAGATGCGAGCAATCGATGCAGCAGTGCGCATTCTCCAGCGCGAGGGGATCACCTGCGCTTTCGGCGTTCCCGGCGCCGCGATCAACCCGCTTTACTCCGCGCTGAAGCGCAACGGCTCGATCCGGCACATTCTGGCGCGCCACGTCGAAGGCGCCTCGCATATGGCGGAGGGCTATACCAGGGCGAAGGCGGGCAATATCGGCGTTTGCATTGGCACATCGGGCCCTGCCGGAACCGACATGATCACCGGGCTCTATTCGGCGATCGCGGATTCGATTCCGATCCTCTGCATCACCGGTCAGGCGCCGCGGGCGCGGCTCTACAAGGAAGATTTCCAGGCCGTCGACATCGAGGCGATCGCAAAGCCGGTGACGAAATGGGCCGTCACCGTGCGCGAGCCGGCGCTGGTGCCCCGCGTCTTCAGCCAGGCTTTCCATATCATGCGTTCGGGCCGGCCGGGGCCGGTGCTGATCGATCTTCCGCTTGATGTGCAACTGGCCGAGATCGAGTTCGACGACGAGACCTATTCGCCGCTGCCGGTCTACAAGCCGACGGCGACACGCAAGCAGATCGAGAAGGCGCTCGAAATGCTCAACGCCGCGGAGCGGCCGCTGATCGTGGCCGGTGGCGGCGTGATCAACGCCGATGCATCCGAGTTGCTGGTCGCATTCGCCGAAGCGGTCAACGTTCCGGTCGTCCCGACGCTGATGGCGTGGGGCGCCATTCCGGACGATCACGCGCTGATGGCCGGCATGGTCGGCTTGCAGACCAGCCATCGCTACGCCAACGCCACGATGCTCGAATCCGATTTCGTGCTCGGTATCGGAAACCGTTGGGCCAACCGGCATACCGGTTCGGTCGAGACCTACACCAAGGGCCGCAAATTCGTCCATGTCGACATCGAGCCGACCCAGATCGGACGGGTCTTCAATCCGGACCTCGGTATCGTGTCGGACGCCAAGGCCGCATTGGAGATGTTCGTGACCGTCGCCCGGGAGTGGCGGAAGTCCGGCAAGCTGCGCGATCGGCAGGCCTGGCCGGCAGCCTGTCGCGACCGCAAGCGCTCGATGCTGCGCAAGAGCCATTTCGACAACGTCCCGATCAAGCCGCAGCGCGTCTACGAGGAGATGAACAAGGCGTTCGGCCGCGACACCTGCTACGTGACGGTGATCGGATTGTCGCAGATCGCGGGTGCCCAGTTCCTCAACGTCTATCAGCCGCGCAACTGGATCAACGCCGGGCAGGCCGGTCCGCTCGGTTGGACACTGCCCGCCGCGCTCGGCGTGCGCGCCGCCGATCCCGACCGCGACATCGTCGCGCTGTCGGGTGATTACGACTTCCAGTTCCTGATCGAGGAACTCGCCGTCGGGGCGCAGTTCAATCTGCCCTACATCCACGTCGTCGTGAACAATTCATATCTCGGGCTGATCCGGCAGGCGCAGCGCGGCTTCGACATGGATTATCACGTCCAGCTCTCGTTCGAGAACATCAACGCGCCCGAGATCGGCGCCTACGGTGTCGACCATGTGACGGTCGCGGAGGGGCTCGGCTGCAAGGCGATCCGTGTGACGGATCCGAACGACGCACAGGCCGCGTTCGCGACCGCGCGCGAGCTGATGGCGAAGCACCGGGTGCCCGTGGTGGTGGAGTTCATTCTCGAGCGGGTCACCAATATCGCGATGGGAACGGAGATCGACAACATCGTCGAATTCGAGGAGGTGCTCGATCTCCCGCTCGATGACGTGCCGAGCGCACAACGATCCGGCACGCTGTTGCCGGCCTGACCACATCATTCAGCGCTGCCTCAAGCGGAGATACCACCCGTGCCTCAATTTGCCGCCAACCTCACCATGCTCTTCAACGAGCTGCCGTTCCTCGATCGGTTCGCCGCCGCCAAGGCCGCCGGCTTCAACGCAGTCGAATATCTTTTTCCCTATGACTTCGAAAAGGGCGCGTTGCGCGAGGAGTTGGCGCGCTGCGGGTTGACCCAGGTGCTACACAACCTTCCGGCCGGCAATTGGGCCGCCGGCGAGCGGGGCATCGCGATCCTGCGCAATCGGGTCGATGAATTTCGCGACGGCGTGACGCGCGCGATCGACTATGCGAAGGCGCTGGATTGCCGGCAACTGAACTGCCTCGTCGGCATCGCTCCTGCCGGCGCGGACGCGGCAGACCTGCGCGAGACCCTGGTGTCCAATCTGCGTTTCGCCGCCGCAGCCCTCGGCCAGCATGGCATCAAGCTCCTGATCGAGCCGATCAACACACTCGATATTCCCGGCTTCTTCCTGAGCGGGACGGAACAGGCAGTGCAGCTCATGTCCGACGTGGGCTCATCCAACCTGTTCATCCAGTACGACATCTATCACATGCAGATCATGGAAGGTGATCTGGCGCGAACCCTGCAAAAGCATCTCGACCGGATCGCGCATGTCCAGCTCGCCGACAATCCTGGCCGTTACGAGCCGGGGACCGGCGAGATCAACTATCCCTATTTGTTCAAGCATCTCGACAGCATCGGATATCGCGGCTGGATCGGATGCGAATACAAGCCGCGGACGACCACGCTCGAGAGCCTCGCCTGGCACGCCGCGCAGACCTTCGTGACCTAGAGCTCTTCCGTTCCGATCGAATCGGAACCGAGCTCTCGATTTTGTTTTTGACGCGTTTTCTTCATGCGAAGCGGTATCCGCTTCGCTGGAAAACATCCTAATCCGGCTGACAGGAGCGACGACACATGAAAGACATAGGATTCATCGGGCTCGGCACCATGGGACGTCCGATGGCGAGCCACCTCCTGGCTGCGGGCTATCGCCTGTTCCTGCACGACGTCGCACCTCTTCCGCCGGACCTGATTACGGCCGGCGGCATCGCTTGCGAGTCCGCGAGGCAAGTGGCGCAGGAAGCGGACGCCGTGATCATCATGGTGCCGGATACGCCGCATGTGGAAGCCGTCCTGTTCGGTCAGGGCGGCGTCGCGGAGGGCGTCTCCAAAGGCATGATCGTGGTCGATATGAGCTCGATCTCGCCGCTGGCGACGAAGGAGTTTGCACGCAAGATCGATGCGCTCGGAGCCGACTATCTCGACGCGCCGGTTTCCGGCGGCGAGGTGGGCGCAAAGGTGGCAAGCCTGACCATCATGGTTGGCGGGCGAGAGCGGGCATTCAACGCGATGAAGCCTCTGTTCGACGCGATGGGGAAGAATGTCACGCATGTCGGCGGCAATGGCGACGGCCAGACCACCAAGGTTGCGAACCAGATCATCGTGGCACTGACCATCGAGGCGGTGAGCGAAGCCCTGCTGTTCGCGTCCAAGGCGGGCGCCGATCCTGCGCTGGTGCGCAAGGCGCTGATGGGCGGCTTTGCCTCGTCCCGGATCCTTGAAGTGCACGGCGAGCGCATGCTGAAGCGCAATTTCGATCCGGGCTTTCGCATCGAGCTGCATCAAAAGGATCTCAACCTCGCACTGGAAGGCGCGCGGGCGCTCGGCTTGTCGCTGCCGGGGACAGCAGCAGCCCAGCAGCTGTTCAACGCCTGCACCGCCCTCGGCGGCAAGGCCTGGGACCATTCCGCAATTCTGAGGGCGCTGGAAGTCATGGCGGGCCACGAGGTGGCGGCTGCCTGAGCTTCATGCAATGATCACGGTGCCGAACTTCAATGGCCAGCCCTGATGACGAGGTCGACGGCCCGGCACGCGTATCTCAAAGACCGATCTCTGGTGCCTTGACACGGTAAGTAAAAATATTATTACATACCGTGCTTGGGAGAGACGGCTGATGTTACAGACAAAACGAAGCTATGGCGGCATGGTGACCGCGCCGCACCACCTGGCGGCGCAGGCTGGACTCGCGGTCCTGTCGGAAGGTGGCAATGCCATTGAGGCGATGATCGCCGCGGCCGCGACGATTGCCGTGGCCTATCCGCACATGAACGGCCTCGGTGGCGACAGCTTCTGGCTGGTCGGCCGCGCCGGCTCGAAGCCGGTCGGGATTCAGGCTTGCGGACGTTCTGCGATGGCCGCGGATCGCGGCTGGTATCGTGAGCGTGGCTGCAGCAGCATTCCCGGCCGCGGCCCGCTCGCCGCGCTCACCGTCGCCGGTACCGTCGACGGCTGGCAGAAGGCCTATGAACTCAGCCGCGATCGTCATGACGGGCGGCTGCCGATGGCGCGGCTGCTCGAGCCCGCAATCCGGCATGCCGAAGAGGGCGTGGCCGTCACCAGCACGCTGCATGAGAACATCAGCAAGAAGCGTCATGAACTCGAAAACGTGCCCGGCTATGCCGAAGTTTATCTGCCGCAAGGCACCCCGCTCGCGGTCGGTGCGCGGCTGCGGCAGCCGCGTGTCGCCGAGACGTTGCGGCGTCTGGCCAAGGCCGGGCTGTCTGATTTCTATCGTGGCGAACTGGCGCGCTCGATGGCGGCCGACCTCGAGCGGGCCGGGAGCCCGCTGCGATTGGCAGATTTGGAGCGGCATCAGGCATCGCTGGTGACGCCGCTGTCGGTCGAGGTGTCCGGACACAAGGTCTTCAACATGCCCCCGCCGACGCAGGGGCTGGCCTCGCTGCTGATCCTGGCGCTTTATGCCCGGCGCATGGCCGAGGAAGCCGATGGCGTCGATCATCTGCACAGGCTCGTCGAATGCACGAAAGCTGCGTTCCGTATCCGCAATGGCCATGTGACCGATCCCGACTACATGAAGCGGCCGGCCGCCGAGTTCCTGTCGGAGGAATCGCTGGCTGCGCTTCACGAAACAGTATCCAACGGCCGCGCCACGCCGTGGCCCGATCCGTCCAAGCAGGGCGATACGGTGTGGCTTGCTGCGACCGATCGCAGCGGGCTCAGCGTCAGCTTCATTCAAAGCGTCTACTGGGAGTTTGGTTCGGGCGTCATCCTCCCCGAGAGCGGCGTCACCTGGCAAAATCGTGGAACGAGCTTCAGCCTCGGCGAGACCGATACCAATCGGCTGGATCCGGGACGGCTGCCGTTCCACACGATCCAGCCGGCGATGGCCGAACTCGGCGATGGGCGGCTGATATCCTTCGGCACGATGGGCGGAGAGGGCCAGCCGCAGACCCAGGCCGCCATCTTCAGCCGCTACGCCATGCACGGCCAGGAACTGCAGTCCGCGATTACGGCGCCGCGCTGGTTGCTCGGCCGCACCTGGGGCGAGGAAAACAACAATTTGAAGATCGAATCCCGTTTCGATCCCGCGATCATCGATCGGCTGCGCGCGCTCGGCCACGACATTCAGGTGACCGGTCCGTTCGAGGAGATCATGGGACACGCCGGCGCGATCGTTTGGCATCCGGATGGCCTGATGGAAGGGGCCAGCGATCCGCGCAGCGACGGCGTCGTTGCGACCCGCTGAGGCATTCCCGGCGCATGATCCGCACGATACCGCGTCGTGCGGCTGACCTCTTAGCGGGACGGCTTGCCGAGCCGCGCCGTCGCCTTCGATGCTGCTGACTTGTCCTTGCGTGCCCCGGCAGGGGCCGTCAGCCAGGTCAGGATCATGTCCTGCGCATGCTCGCGGCGCCGCTCAAGCCAGTCCGATGCGCCGAGATCCTTGTCGAACATCGCCGACAATGTGTACCGATTGGAGACGTGGAAATAGCTCATCGCAGTGATTGAGACGTAGAGCTGGATGGGATCGACGTCAGCGCGAAACAGGCCCGCCGCCATGCCGCGCCGCAGAATGCTTTCGATGCTTGCGACCAGCGGCAAAGTGAGATCGGCAATCTTGCGCGACTTGCGCATATTGCGCCCGCGCTGAAGGTTCTCGGTGTTGATCAGCGCGATGTAGTTCTGGTGCTGCCCGAAGAACGTGAACGTGAAATCGATCAGCCCGCTCATTGCGGCGATCGGTTCGAGATCATCCAGTTTCAGCCGCTGTTCGGCCGCGCGAATTTCGGTGTAGACGTCCTCGAGGACCGCGATGTAGAGCCCGTTCTTGTCGCCGAAATAGGCGTAGAGCAGGCGCATGTTGGCCTTGGCGCGCTGCGCAATCGCCTCGACGCGTGCGCCGCCGAGGCCATTGTGGCAAAACTCGAAGGTCGCGGCGCGCAGGATCGCTTCCTTGGTGAGCGCGGAGTCGCGAGGCCGCTTTCCGCGCGTGGTGGTGCGGGTCGGGCTGGTCTGTGCTGTCGTCTCTGTCACGGCGTCAACCTTGCCTGGGCTCGGGTATTCACGCAAGGCACGTCCGCATCAGGCCTCATCGGGCAGCGGACCGGTTCCCGGCGCAAGCAGCTGGGATTGAGATCGGCATTACGACTGTTCGTCAAGTGCGATTCCTCCATGTTCACTGCTTCCGGGCACCGGCCGCAACCATCACGCCACCCTGCGCGACGAGTCGGCCGGCCTTGTAGACATCGCGTGGCTTGGGACGAGCGACCACGGCTTCCTGGACATGCCGCGCGTCCAGCACGACGAAATCCGCCGTTCCGCCGACGGTGAGGCCGTAATCCTTGAGGCCAAGCGCGCGCGCTGCGTTGGTCGTCACCATGTCAAAGGCCGCGGCCAATTGATCGTCCGTGTTGAACCCGGAGCGGTAGCCGACCATCATTGCGCGTTCGAGCAGGTCGCCGTCGCCGTAAGGCCACCAGGAATCGCGGATGTTGTCGTTGCCGGAAAACACGGTGACGCCGGCATCGCGAAGCAGCAACACGGGCGGAAATGAGCGCGCGCCCGGGGCATTGGTGAGAATGGCGACGCCGGCTTCGGCAAGTTGCTGCGCAGTACGTTGAGCCACGTCAACAGCCACTTCGCCGAGCGCATAGGCATGACTGATCGTGACCTTGCCGCCAAGGCCCGACGCTTTGGTCCGCCGCGCGATCTCCTCGATCTCCGAGATGCCCTGCAGGCCGCCGTCATGCAGGTGAATGTCGATGCCGACGCCGTGCCGCTCGGCGATCCCGAAGATGACGTCGAGATGCCCGGCGACGTCACCGTCATGGCCTGCGGGATCAAGTCCGCCGACCAGATCGGCGCCGGCACGAACGGCTTCCTCAAGCAATTTGGCCGTTCCGGGCGATGTCAGGATGCCGCTCTGGGGAAACGCGACGATCTGGATCGAAAGCTTGTCCCGGTGCGCCTCCCGCGCGGCGGCGATCGGTTCGAAATGTCGCAGGCCGACCTCGGCGTCGACATCCACATGGCTGCGCATGTGAGTGGTGCCCTGCGAGACGCAAAGGTCGATCAGGGCCGCTGCTCGAGCTGCGATCGGCTTGGCGCCGGCCAGGGCTTCCTTCTCGAATTTGACGCGCTCTCGGACGTCGAATCCGGCGGTGCAGGGCCGGTGTGGCTTCCAGTCGTCGCCGATGAAGCATTTGTCCAGGTGGATGTGACCTTCGACCATGCCGGGAAGCACCAGGCGCCGGCCAAGGTCGCGGCTTTCGCCGACGGCGCTGTAGCTTTGCGGGGACGACGCGATCGCCACGATCTTGCCGCCGCCCACGGCGATTTCGACCAGCTGGCCGTCGGTCAGCCGCGCGTTCTGAAAGAGTGTATCGATGGCTGTCAATTTGGCTCTCCAGTTTCTTATGTAGGCACGATGCCGTCGGGCAGGGCGCGCGAAAATGCCGCGATCTCGCCAGTAGTGGTGATCCAGATGTCCTCGCGCCGTGAGACGATCGCCTGCAGGGCGCGTCGCAGCGGCCGCAGCCGGTGGGGCTGGCCGACCAGGTACGGATGCAGCGCGATGCCCATCACCAGCGACTGCTTGGCGGACTGCGCCAGCATCTCCTCGAATGTGTCCGTGATCATGGTCGCAAACTGTTCGCCGCTGTCCTTGCGTCCGACAATCGAGGGGATGTCGTTCAGTTCCTGTGGATAGGGGACGGACAGGATCCGCCCGCCACCCCTCGTCGCGAACCACACCGGCTGATCGTCCATGCACCAGTCGAGCAGGTATTCGTAGCCCGCTTCGGCGAGAAGGTCCGGCGTCACCGCGGATTGCGAGATCCAGGGACCGAGCCAGCCGAGCGGTCGTCGTCCTTCGGCTCGCGCGATGACATCCGTCGCCTCCGCGATCAGTTGCTGCTCCTCGGCAGGTGAGAGCACGCCTTGACGTTCGGAATTGGTCCGTCCATGGCCGACGACCTCGTCGCCGCGCGCGCGAAAGGCGTCCATGACTTCCGGGCAGTAGTGATAGATGCTGCTGTTCGCGAGCACGGAGACCGGCAGTTTCAGCTGGTCGAACAGATCGATGAGCCGCCACACGCCGACCCGGTTGCCATAATCGCGCCAGGCGTAATTGAGGACGTCCGGATGTGGACCGCCCGGGCAGAGTTCGGCGCCAAGTCCGTCGCCGAAAGCGAAATGCTCGAGGTTGAGCGCGATGTAAACCGCGAGCCGCTTTCCGTTCGGCCATACGAAGTCGGGGCGGCGCGTGATCGCGCTGTAGCTGTAGCGGTCATGAGAGATGAGACCGCGCGCTGGATCCACCGCTTGCGCGGATGTTGCACCGCCGAGAATGCCATTTGAGGTGGCTCGCTCCGGTTCCGCTCCAGTCTCCCGTTGCATTGCAATCTCCACTCGGCACGCGATCAGCCGCTTGACATTCGTCAATTTGTGAAGAAAGTTTTTACTTCCGTCAAGGCCGCGGAGACGGCGGCAGCGGACCAGAGGCGGCTGCGGAGCCGTCGGAGCGGGAGGAATTGCAGAAATGAGCTACGCTTGTACCCCCATCACCGGGTTGTGCCGCCGCGTCGTCTTGCAGGGCGCGCTCGCCATTCTCATCGGCTCTGTGCCGCTTGCGGACCGGGCGCGGGCCGCCGAGCCGATCAAGATCGGCCTCGTCACCGCGCTGTCGGGCCAGTCGGCGCGCGCCGGCGAAGCGTTGACCCGCGGCGCCACGATCGCGATCGAGGAGATCAACGCGAAAGGCGGCGTGCTCGGCCGTCCGCTGGAGCTGGTGCGCCGTGACGATGAAAGCAATCCCGCGAAGGGACTGACCGCCGCGCGCGAACTGATCCAGCGCGAGAAGGTCGCGGTGCTGCTCGGCGGTCTCGATACGCCGGTCCAGCTTGCGATCGTGCCGTTCGTCAACAACGTCAAGATGCCGTTCGTCGTGCCATGGGCGGCCGGCACCAACATCACGCAGAACGGCGCCGCGTCCAACTACGTGTTCCGCGTCTCGGCGATGGACGACGAGGTCGACAAGGCGATCGTCGCGTTCGCCGGCAAGACCTTCGCCGCCAAGAAGCCGGGCCTCATCCTCGTCAACAATCCCTGGGGCGAATCGAACGAGCACGGCCTGCGCGTGGCGCTGAAGGCGGCCGGGATCGAACCGGCGGGTGTCGAGAAGTTCGAGGCGAATGATGTCGACGTGGTCGCGCAATTGTCCCGGCTCAAGCAGGCGGGTGCCGACTCCCTGTTCCTGGTTGGCAATGTCGGTCCATCCTCGCAGGTCGTGAAGTCGCTCGACCGGATGGGCTGGGCGCCGCCGATCGTGTCGCATTGGGGACCGGCCGGCGGCCGCTTCACCGAGCTCGCCGGGCCGAGTGCCGAGAGCGTCGTCTTCGTCCAGACCTACAGCTTTTTCGGCAACCTCTCGCCGGTCGGCAAGCGCGTGCTCGCCGAGCTGCAGGCGAAGTATCCGGACATCAAGGGCCCGGCGGACGTGACGCCTGCGGTCGGCTTTGCCAACGCTTATGACAGCGTCCTGGTGATCGCGGCCGCGATCCAGAAGGCCGGCAGCACTGATCCGACGGCCATCCGTGACGGCTTCTATGGAATCGACCGGCTGGAGGGTCTGATCAAGACCTATGAAAAGCCGTTCGCCCAGGACAAGCACGATGCGCTGACGGCGCAGGACTACATCTGGGCCCACTTCGAAGACAACCACATCCTGCCGTTCAAGAACTGACGGCAGCGGTCGTCCAGCAAGCAGATCGGGGTGATCATCGATGTCGTTTCTTTCGGCGATAATAACCGGAATGGCGCTGGGGAGCATGTACGGTCTGCTCGCGCTGGGCTTTCACGTCACTTACGCCGTGTCCGGCACGGTCAACTTCTCGCAGGGCAGCTCGATGACCCTGGGAGCCGTTGCCGGATACTTCTTCCTCGTCGTGTGGGGCTGGCCGGCCGCGATCGGCATCCCCGCGGTGTTGCTGGTCTGCGCGGTTTACGGCGTTCTGATTGAACGCTTCGCGGTTCGTCCGTTCGTGCTGCGCGGGTCGGACAACTGGCTGATGGCGACCGTCGCGGTCGGCATCATCGTCGACAATGTGATGCTGTTCGTGTTCGGCAAGGAGCCGCGCAGCTTCCCGTCGATGCTCGCGGCCAAGCCGATCCAGATCGTGGAGGGGGCAGGGGTCTATCCCCTGCAACTCCTGATTCCGGTGGTTGGCCTGTTGCTCGCGCTGGCGCTGCATCTGATCACTCGCCGCACGCGGCATGGCGTCGCGATGCTTGCGGTGGTGCAGAATCCCAATGCCGCGCGGCTGATGGGCATCAATGTCAGCGGCGCCATCGCCGCGAGCTACGCGGTGTCGGCCATGCTGGCGGGCGTCGCCGCGCTGCTGATCGCGCCGCTGTTCAATGTCTCGTCCGAGATGGGCACGCTGTTCGGCATCAAGGCGTTCGCCGCCGCGATCATCGGCGGTCTCGCCAGCGCCTGGGGCGTCATGCTGGCCGGATTGTGCCTTGGCCTGATCGAGGTGCTCGCGACCAACTATCTCGGCTCGGTCTACACCCAGATCATCACGTTCGCTTCCGTCATCGTCATCCTCGTCGTCATGCCGCACGGGCTGCTCGGCCGAGCTGGAGTTAAGAAGGTATGACCTCTCGCGCCTCCCTTCTCGTCGCGGTCGCAGCGTTCGCGATTGCCATCGGCTACGCCGCGGTCGCGGACAGCTATTCGGTGTTCCTGATCGCGACGATTTCGCTGACGGCGATCGGCTGTATCGGCCTCAACGTCCTGCTCGGCCTCGCGGGCCAGATCTCGCTCGGCCATATCGGCTTCATGGCGATCGGTGCGTACACCACCGTACTGCTGATGGAGAAGGCGGGCTGGCCCTACCTCGCCGCGACGGCGGGGGCCATCGTGCTGGTCAGCATCGTCGGCGGGTTGCTCGCGATGCCGGCGCTGCGCGTGCGCGGGCCGTATCTGGCGATGGTGACGATTGCCTTCGGCTTCATCGTCGAGCATGTCACGATCGAGTGGCGCGATCTCACCGGCGGCGGCAACGGCCTGATGCTGAGCGCGCCGCCCAGCGTGTTCGGCTATACGCTGTCCGAGCGTTCGCTTGCCATTGCCGGCATCGTGCTGGTGTTTGCCGGCCTCATCCTGTTCGCGCGCCTGAAGCGCAGCGGCTGGGGCTATGCCATGCGTGCCGCCCGCGACACCGAGGTCGCGACGCGCTCGCTCGGCATCGATCTGGTGCAGGTCCGCGCCGTGGCCTTCGTGATCTCGGCGGCCGCGATGGCGCTGGCCGGCGCGCTGTTTGCGCCGCTGCAGGGCTATATCAGCCCGAGCTCGTTCCCGTTCCTGCAATCAGTGCTGCTGTTGTTCGCCGTGATGGTCGGCGGCGCCGGCTCGGTGCTTGGCCCGGTGATCGGCGCAGCGCTGGTGGTGCTGCTGCCGGAGGCGCTGTCGGATCTCGCCGAGTATCGCCTGCTGGCCTTCGGCGTCCTGCTGTTCGTCGTGCTGCGCGCCGCGCCTTCCGGCATCGTCGGCCTCGTGGAGCAGCTCGCCGCAAGAGTCCTGCCGGCGCGCAAGCCGGTGGCCGAGCCCGCGATCGCCGCGGCGGAAACCAATGCGGCGATCCTCGAGACCCGCAACGCGGCGGGGCTCGACGTGACGGATCTCTCGATCTCGTTCGGCGGCGTACGCGCGGTCCAGGGCGTATCGTTCAAGGCGCTGCCCGGTGCCGTCACCAGCATCATCGGTCCCAACGGCGCCGGCAAGACCAGCGCGCTCAATCTGCTCTGCGGCTTCTACCGGCCGCAGGCGGGGACGGTGAAGCTCGGCGATCGCGATGTCACGGGCATGACGTCGCATTTGCTGGCGCGGGTCGGCGTGGCGCGCACGTTCCAGACCACGCAGCTGTTCGGCTCGCTCACGATCCTGGAGAACATCCTGCTGGCCGAGCGGGTCGGCCGTCTCGGCGGCGTTGTCTCGGCGCTGCGCAACGCCGAGACCGAGGGTTTTGCCCGGTTCCTGCTGCGCTTTACCGGTGTCGACGGCGATGTCGATCGTCTTGCGGATTCGCTGTCCCATGGCGAGAAGCGGCTGGTCGAGATCGCGCGCGCGCTGGCATTGCGGCCCCGCATCCTGCTGCTCGACGAGCCCGCGGCGGGCCTCTCGAAGGGCGACAAGCAGCGCCTGACCGCGCTGTTGCGCCGGATCGCCGACCTTGGGATCGCCGTCATCATCGTCGAGCATGACATGCCGATGATCATGTCGCTGAGCGATCTCATCGTCGTGCTCGACGGCGGCAAACGCATCGCGATCGGCGATGCGGCGGCGATCCGTAATGATCCGCTGGTCCGCAAAGCCTATCTTGGCGACGCCACGCCCGGCGAGAAGAGCCGCGCACCGCGGCCGGCGCGGCAGGGCACCGCGCTCGAGGTCAAGACGCTCGACTCGTTCTATGGCCTGTCGCGCGCCCTGAACGGGATCGATCTGGTGGTCGCTCCCGGCGAGGCGGTCGCGGTGCTCGGCGCGAACGGCGCCGGCAAGACCACCCTGATGCGGTCGATTGCCGGTCTCGAACCGCCGCGCTCCACGGGCGAAGTGCGGCTCGCCGAGACGCGCATCGACAGGATGCCCGCACATGTTCGTGCCCGCTCCGGCGTCGTGCTCGTGCCGGAAGGGCGGCAGGTGTTTCCGGAGCTGACGGTGAAGCAGAACCTGCAACTCGGCGCCTATGCGCGCAAGGGCATCGACCTCGATGCCGAGATCGAGGCGATGTTCGTGCGCTTCCCGCGGCTGAAGGAACGCATCGATCAGCGCGCCGGCCTGCTGTCGGGAGGCGAGCAGCAGATGCTCGCGGTGGCGCGCGGCCTCCTGACCGGGCCGAAGATCTACATGCTGGATGAGCCGTCGCTCGGGCTGGCGCCGCTCGTGGTCGATGAGCTGTTTGCGTCCTTCGAGCGGCTGCGGAGCGAGGGCATGACCATCATCGTGGTCGATCAGATGGCAGGCCACGCGCTCGCGCTGGCGGACCGGGCCTATCTGCTGGAGACCGGTGCGATCCTGAAGAGCGGCGCCGCCGACATCATCGCCGAGGATCCGCTGCTCGAAGCCGCCTATTTGGGCGGCGAGGCCCAGGCCGGCGCGACGCAACGGTTCGCGACCCAGGCACGTTGAGGGAGGCGAGGGGCGGATGTTGGTCGGAAGCCGCGAAGCTGACGGAAGGCAGCCGGGTCGCGTAAGCGCACAGGGCGAGCGGCGTCCCGGGCCCGCAGCGACGGTCTGTTCCGGTGTGGAAGTGGGGCTGCTTGCCGACAAGGCGCTTCGCGATCGCGCCGCGGGCCAGGTCGTCGCCGTGTTCGAACGTTCGTTCTACGCCGTGATCGACGGAATCTGGATCTGCGTTGGGCGGATCGGCATCGGATCGGGCCCGTTGCACGTGGTCGGCGACTTCCGATGGCCAGGATTGGCGGTCGGCGACCCCGTGCGGGTCGTGGACTCCATTCTGTGGATCGGAGCGACGCCGCTCGCAAATCTGGCCGAGCGGTCCATCTGGGCGCCGCCCGCTGCACCACACTGGTCGACGAGCAGCCTCAGGCGCGGCCTTGATGCCGTCGACGAGGTATGGGGCGGTGATCTGACTTCGGAAGGCCTCGCCGCGGTCGGGGCCGGACATGCTCCGGGCGAGGCGTCTGCGCTTGTTCGGGCTGCCATGCCTGGCCTTGCTGCACTGGAGCTAATCCTCGCAGGCTCGGATGACGATACGGATCGCGGGTCCGGGCTTGGCAGCCTGATCGGTCTCGGGCCGGGACTTACGCCGTCCGGCGACGATCTGATCGGCGGTGCGTTGATTGCGTTGGCGGCGCTCGGACGCATCGAAGCGCGCGACGCATTGTGGGAGCATTGCCGCGCGCTGCTCGACGGCACCAACGACATCAGCCGAATCCATTTGCGCGCGGCGGCGCTGGGTTACGGCGCGGCGGCACTGCACGCTGCCATCCACGCAACGATGAGCGGCGAGGCCGCCGGATTTCGTCGCGCCCTCACGGCTCTGACGGCGATCGGGCATACATCCGGACTGGATGCGTTTGCCGGCAGTCTGATCGTCCTGCGCCACGCCCTTCGCGAACGGTGACGCCGTTGCAGATCAAATTTCGAGTTCTCCCAGACTGCTCCGAACGAAGTTCGGAGCACTTTTTTTTAAGGCGGATTGCGCTTCGGCCGGTCCGCTGTTCGAGCGGATACGGAAATTCGCATTTTCCGGGAATTCGGTCTTGACGAAGTAAGTGTTTTCTTATTTACTCGACGCAACGAAACCGAACTCAATTAGGGCGGAGACGATGACGGATCAGGATAGGCCGCAGTATCAGCAGTTGCTGGCGCGCAAGGTCGAAGTCGTGAATGTCGGGCTTGAGGGGTTCGTGAAGGACCTTCGCGACTGCGGCATCGACGTCGTTCACGTCGACTGGAAGCCGTCGGCGGGTGGAGATCCGCAGATGGCGGCCCTGCTCGCGAAGCTCGGTGTGTGAGGGCGCACCGATGAAACTGATCGAAGACGCAAACCAGCAGGCGCTCACCCGGATACTCGAAGGGGAGCCGCGGCTGATCGACATCGTTCCCGCCCGCCAGTTGATCCCGGGCCTGCACGAACGGATGATCCTCCACGCCGGACCGCCGATCTCCTGGGACAGGATGTGCGGCCCGATGCGCGGCGCGGTCGCCGGCGCCATCGTATTCGAAGGATGGGCACAGGATCTGCCGACCGCGACCAAGCTCGCCGCCAGTGGCGAGATCGAATTTCACCCGAACCACCACTTCGGCGCAGTCGGCCCGATGACCGGCATGACGACGATGTCGATGCCGTTGTTCGTGGTCGAGAACGCGCGCTTCTCCAACCGCGCCTATTGCGCGATCAACGAGGGGCTCGGCAAGGTGATGCGCTTCGGCGGCAACGATGCGAGCGTGCTGAAGCGGCTCGCCTGGCTGCGCGACGTGTTCGGTCCAACTCTGGGCAAGGCGATCCGTGCCGCCGGCGGCATCGACCTGAAATCGATCGTCGCGCGGGGCTTGTCGATGGGCGACGAGCTGCATCAACGCAATCTCGCCTGTTCGAGCGTGTTCCTGCGCGAGATCGCGCCGTGGATGGCGCGGACTACGACCGACAACGCCGTTCTTGCCGAATGCCTCGCGTTCATCGGGCAGAACGATCAGTTCTTCCTCAACATCGCGATGGCGATGGGCAAGGCGATCACCGATCCTGCCAACGGCATTCGGGGTTCGACCATCGTCACCACCATGTGCCGCAACGGCACCGATTTCGGGATCCGTGTCAGCGGGCTCGGCGAGCAATGGTTCACCGCGCCGGTCGAAATGCCGGAGGGACTGTATTTCGCCGGCTATTCCGAGAAGGACGCCAATCCGGACATGGGCGATTCCGCGATCGTCGAGACGATCGGCCTGGGTGGATTCGCGATGGCGGCGGCACCGGCCGTCGCAGGTTTCGTGGGGGCCGGTGCGCCGTCCGAGGCCGGTAACTTCACCCGCTCGATGGGCGAGATCACGGTTGCGCAGAATCCCGAATGGACCATCGCCGCGATGGATTTCGCCGGCGTGCCGACCGGCATTGATATCCGCCTGGTCGTCGATTCCGGCGTGGTGCCCGTCATCAACACAGGCATCGCGCATCGCGAGCCCGGCATCGGCCAGGTCGGTGCCGGCGTGGTCAAGGCGCCGTTGGCGTGCTTCCAGCAGGCGATCGTCGCGATCGCCAAGGATTTGGGTGTGTCATGAACGTCGTTGTCCTGAATGAGGTCCGCAAGGGATTCTATCTCGACTCGGTCGCGCTGATGCGGCTGTCGCGCGAGGTGGCCGGCTCGCCCGGCGTGATCGAGGCGGCGCTGATGATGGGAACGCCGTCGAACGCTGCGATCATGCGCAATGCGGGACTGCTGGAGGAGGGCACTGCCGTGAAAGGCAATGACCTCGTGATCGCGGTCAAGGCCGAGTCCGAGTCCGCTGCCCGCGAAGCCCTCGACAATGCGATCAAGTCGCTCGACAAGCCGAAGACCCAGGGCGAGGCGCAGGCTGCCTGGCGGCCGCACTCGATCGCCGCTGCGGTGAAGGTCAGGCCGGAGATCAATCTTGCGCTGATCTCCGTTCCCGGCGAGTTCGCCGCCGCCGAGGCGCGCAAGGCGCTCAATCGCGGCCTGCATGTCCTGATGTTCAGCGACAACGTGTCCCTCGAGGACGAGTTGTCGCTCAAGCAGCAGGCGCGGGCGGCCGGCCTCCTGATGATGGGGCCGGATTGCGGAACGGCCGTGATCGGCGGCGCGCCGCTTGCGTTCGCCAACAAGATCAGGCGCGGCAGGATCGGAATCATCGGGGCGTCGGGGACCGGAACGCAGGAAGTCTCGTGCCTGATCTCGGAAGCCGGCGCGGGAATCTCTCACGCCATCGGGGTCGGCGGGCGCGATCTGAAGAAGGATATCGGCGGCATCACCACGCTGATGGCGATCGATGCATTCGAGTCCGATCCGGAAACCGATCATGTGGTGCTGATCTCGAAGCCGCCGCATCCTGACGTCGCCAGGTCCGTCCTTGAGCGGATCGGCAGAAGCAGGAAGTCGTACACCGTGTGTTTCATCGGTGCTTCGGAGACCGAGCTGCCGCCGAACGCGCGCTTCTCGCCGACGCTGAAGGGCGCCGCGGAGCTCGCACTGGGAGACCGGAAGATCGGCGCCGGCTTCGATGCGAACGCTGTCGCGTCACGGCTTGCGCGCAGCGGCCGAGGCGGGATCGAGGGTTTATTCGCCGGCGGAACGCTGTGTGCCGAAGCTCAGGTGATCCTCGCCGCCGCAGGCCGGAAGGTGGCGTCGAACGCCGCGATCCCCGGCGTGGTCAAGCTCGGCGTCGAGCCGAACGCCGGACGGGATCGGCTGATCGACCTCGGCGACGACGAATATACCCGTGGCCGGCCGCACCCGATGATCGACCCGTCAGTGCGCGACGATGCATTGCGTGCTGCGCTCAAGAACCGCGATCTTTCGGTGGTCCTGCTCGATCTTGTGCTCGGCTATGGCGCGCACGCCGATCCCGCCGAACATCTGACCAGGATCGTCGCCGATCGCGGGCAAGATGCGCCGGCGTTGATCGCGTCCGTCGTCGGCACGGAGCAGGACCCGCAAGGGCGCTCCGCGCAAGTCAGGAAACTGGAGCAGGCCGGAATCCTCGTTGCGCCGTCGAACGCGCAGGCATGTGAGCTTGCGGTTGCCATCGTCCAGAATGCCGGGAGGTAAGGAAATGCGTACACTCAATGACGTGCCGCGCCGCCTGGTGGTCGCGATCGGTGGCAATGCGGTTCACCCCGAGGATATCAGGGGCACTTCCCAGGAGCAGAAGTCGGTCGCGCAGATCACTGCGGAAGCGCTGCTGCCGCTCGCGCAACTCGACAATGAGCTCGTCATCACGCATGGCAACGGCCCGGTCGTCGGCAAGATCATGATGCGCCAGATGCTGACGATGAGCCGAATCCCGCCGATGGACATGGACATCTGCGTCGCGCACAGCCAGGGCGGCATCGGCTATCTCCTGATGCAGGCGATCGAGAATGCGCTGCGCGAACAGGGCAACCAGCGACATGTGGCAAGCCTGCTGACCCAGGTAGAGGTGGACAAGGACGATCCCGCATTCAAGAATCCGACGAAGTTCGTCGGACCGTTCTTCTCCGAGGACGAGGCAAAGAAGATCAGCGCGGAGCTCAATTGGGCGATGCGTGAGGATTCAGGGCGCGGCTGGCGTCATGTCGTGCCGTCGCCGAAGCCCAAGCATGTCTGCGACATCTCGCTGGTCGACGCATTGGTCAAGCGGGGGACGATCGTCATTGCGGGAGGCGGGGGCGGCGTTCCCGTGGTTCGTGATGCGAAGGGCGTGCGCACCGGCGTGCCGGCGGTCATCGACAAGGATCTGACATCCGCGCATATCGCGAATGTGCTTGGTATCGAAGAGTTGCTGATCCTGACCGCGGTCCCGCGCGTTGCGGTGAATTTCGGCAAGCCGAACAAGAAGGATCTGGATCAGGTCAGCCTTGAGGAGATCAAGGTCTACCACCGTGAGGGACATTTTCCTCCGGGAAGCATGGGACCAAAGGTCGATGCGGCGATCCGGTTTCTCGAGGGCGGCGGCAAGCGTGCGATCATCAGTCACCTCGATTGCGCCATGGCGGCGCTGCGGGGCGAGACAGGGACGCACGTCGTTCATTAGCTACCGGGATTGGCGCCTCGGCGGGACATTCGCCCGCGCCAATCTGCCTTCGAGTGCGAGCAAGATGGCCGCCCGATCTTGACGGCTGCAATGGCGCCCGCGCTCACCGAGTTGAAGCAGTTGAGGCGCGTCGGCGCCTCACTGTGATCAGGCAATCGAGCTGGCCGCTGGCTCAAGCTCAAGCTCAAGACAAACAAGCAGCCTGCGGGATTCAAGGGAACGACAAGGCGATGGCCATTCAATCCAGCATAAGGGCGAACCTGTACAAGGATTCCGTGTCGTTGATGCGGATTTCCCAGGTCACGGTCGCGCGGACCGGCGTGCAGCGGGTCACGCTGCTGATGGGAACGCGCAGCAACAAGGAGTTCCTGCAGCAGGCCGGGCTGATGAGCCCGGCGCTCGAGGGCGCCAAGCCGGGCGATATCATGATCGTTGTGGCGGACGATGCGCCCGAAAAGCTTGCAGCCGCGGAGCGCGAGATTCACTCCCTGATCGCCGGCGAAGAACCGAAGGGCGGATCGACTGAAGCCGCGGCGGAAGCGCCGCCGCGCTCGATCTCCGGAGGCGTCGCGATTGCCGATCATGCCGACCTCGCATTGATCTCGGTGCCGGGCCCCTATGCCGCGGCGGAAGCCTTGAAGGCGCTGCGCCAGGGCCTGAACGTATTGGTGTTCAGCGACAACGTGCCGATCGAACAGGAGCAGGCCATCAAGCGCGTTGCGGCGCAGAAGGGCCTGCTGGTGATGGGACCGGATTGCGGCACGGCCATCATCAATGGTGTGCCGCTTGGATTTGCCAACGTCGTTCGGCGCGGCGCGATCGGGCTCGTCGGCGCGTCGGGAACCGGCCTGCAGGAGGTGATGTGCCAGATCCATCGTCATGGCCAGGGCATCTCGCAGGCGATCGGCACCGGCAGCCACGACGTTTCAAGCGAGGTCGGCGGCATCACGATGCTGCAGGGCCTGGAACTGTTGGCCGCCGACGCGCAGACCAAGGTTGTCGCCATCGTTTCCAAGCCTCCTGCGCCCGATGTGCAGAAGCGGGTGGTCGCGCGCGCCGGCGCGATCGGAAAGCCGGTCGTGATCTGCTTCCTCGGCGGCGAGCCGGCAGCATCCGCCGGCAACGTTCACCGCACATCGTCGCTCGAGGAGACGGCGCGGCTGGCTGTCGCGTTTGCGGGAGCGCGCCAACCCGGGAGTGACGAACAGTCCGTTGAGGCGTCGGCAACGCGGGTGTGTGCGTCGCTGGCGCCTTCGCAGCGCTACCTGCGCGGTCTCTACTCCGGTGGCACGTTCTGCTCGGAAGCCCAGACCATTTGGCAGGCGGCGGGCATTCGTGCCCGATCGAACGCGCCGCTTGCAGGCGCGGAGCGTCTTGCCGACGTGGAAGCGAGCCACGGACACACGGCGATCGATCTGGGCAGTGACGAATTCACGGTCGGGCGTCCGCACCCGATGATCGACTATGGCGTGCGGATCGAACGGCTGCTGAAGGAAGCGGGCGATCCGACCGTTGCCTGCATCGTTCTGGACGTCGTGCTCGGCTACGGCAGCCACCCCAATCCGGCCGAGATCCTGGCTCCGGCGATCCGCCGGGCGAAGGCCGCGGCGCGAGCGCAGGGGCGGGAGCTTCCCGTGCTCTGTTTCGTCTGCGGCACGGATTCAGATCCGCAGCCCTACGAGACCCAGAAAGCCATGTTGGCGGATGCCGGCGCGGAGATTGTCGGCAGCAGCACGGGCGCCGCCCGTTCCGCGCAAGCTATCGCGAGCCGCATGGCCGCGGCCGACAACGCCACTGGGCGCCGCGTGATGCAAGGTGGAGAACGATGATGAACGCAGCCCCTTCCGCGCTCCAACACAAGACTTCCGTCATCAGCCTCGGCGCCTCCGGCCTCGATCGCGGTGTCGAAAGCAGCGGGGCCCCGCTGGTGCGTCTGCAGTGGCAGCCGGTCGGCGACGGAAGTCCCGAGGTCGCATGGAGCCTCGCGCAACTGGTTGGCGACGCCGGTGATGCCGACTGCCTGGGATCGCGGATCGATCGCGCCAATGCGGAAGTGCTCGAGCGCATCCTGACTGCGCAGCCGGTCTGGGTCGACGTCGCGGCGCACGCATCCGAGGTCTGGCCGGACATGGGCCGGACGCTGCTCCATGCCGGTCCGCCGATCGGCTGGAACGACATGTGCGGCCCCATGAAGGGGGCGGTCGTCGGCGCAATCCTCTACGAGAAATGGGTGGCGACCCAGGCGGAAGCCGAACAACTCGTCGCGGCAGGCGGCATCCGCTTCGCACCGTGCCATGAATTCGGCGCGGTCGGGCCGATGACCGGGATCATCTCGCCCTCGATGCCGCTCTTCGTGGTCCAGAACCAGACCACCGGCAATCGCGCCTATGCGCCGATGATGGAATCCGGCGGCGCCAAGACATTGCGGTTCGGCGCTTTCGCGCCCGAGGTGATCGAGGGCCTCAAGCTGATCGAGAACGTGCTGGCGCCATGTCTGAAGGCCGCGGTTGCCGGCATCGACGGCGGATTGCCGTTGAAGCCGCTGATGTCGCAGTCGCTGCACATGGGCGACGACGTCCACAACCGCAACACGGCGGCGACCCTGCTGCTGTATCGCGCCGTCACCGAATCGCTGCTCAAGTCCTCGATCTCGCGCGACATCGTTCACGAGACGCTGCGGACGATCGGGGCGGACGACATGTTCTTCCTCAGCCTGTCGATGGCGGCGTGCAAGGCGACCATGGATGCCGCGCACGGCGTGCCGTTCAGCAGCATCGTCACCGCGATGGCGCGCAACGGCGTGAATGTCGGGATCAGGGTCAGCGGGCTGAACGGGCAATGGTTTGTCGGTCCGGCCGATATCCCGGTCGGCTTGTTCCTGCCCGGCTTCAGCGATGCCGATGCCAATCCTGATATCGGCGACAGCGCGATCACCGAGACCGCCGGCCTCGGCGCGTTCGCGATGGCGGCGGCTCCGGCGATGGTCCAGTTCGTCGGCGGCACGCCGCAGGACGCCCTGCGTTATTCGCGCGAGATGGCGCACGTCACGATCGGCCGCAATCCGGGTTTCACCTTGCCGATGCTCGACTTCATCGGAGCGCCGGTCGGCATCGACATCCGCAAGGTCGTGGATGAGAGCATGCGGCCGGTCATCAACACCGCGACGGCGCACAAGGAGCCGGGCATGGGGATCATCGGCGCCGGCGTCGTGCAGGCTCCGATGAAGTGTTTCGTCGACGCCGTCGGAGCGCTGGCGACGACGGCGGCGAGATGACGTTGTTTCGATCTTGAGAACGACGGCGCCGTCGCGCCGCCGATACAAAAAACGCCGCAACAAACAATGCGGCAACAGCGGGAACGAACAGGAGGAAACACATGAACGGTACCCGTCGTGCATTTCTGCAAACAAGTCTGCTCTCGGCAGCCTTCATCGGTTCATCGGGCCGGCTCGCCTTCGCCGACGATGCTGCGAAGCCGCTGCGCATCGGCATCCTCATCCCGGGGTCGCGGGCCGACCATGGCTGGATGGAGTCGGCCTACAACGGCATGAAGGCGGCCGAGCAGCGCCACGGCAAGAAGGTCGTGATCACGTCGATCGAGAACGTCAAGTTCGCCGACATGGAGCAGGCGCTGGTCACGCTCGCGACCAAGAACGACATGGTGATCGGCGCCGCGGGGCAGACCCAGGCATCGGTGCTCAAGGTCGCCAAGCGATTCCCGAAGGTGAAGTTCTCCATCGTCGGCCCGACCGGACAGCCGACCGAGAACGTCGCGCAATACGACGTGCTGCAGGCCCAGATCGGCTTCATCGCCGGCGCGGTCGCCGCGATGATGTCGAAGAACGGTGCGGTGAGCTACGTCGGGGGGCTTGAAATCCCGGCCATCGTCAACACCGGAACGGAGTTCGCGAACGGCGCCAAGCACGTCAAGCCGGACACCAAATGCTTCGTGACCTACACCGGCGACTTCGACGACGTCGCCAAGGCGAAGGAAGCGACCCTTGCCGCGATCGCGCAGGGGGCCGACGTCCATTACAACATCCTCAATCTCGGCGTGCGCGGAATGGAGCAGGCGGCGCGCGAGAAGGGCACCAGGATGATTGGGAGCTATACCAACTACTGCTCCGACAACAATCCGCTCTACATCGCCTACACGGTCAGCGGCATCGGCTTCATGGTCGAATATGCCATCGACCAGGCCGTCGCCGGAACGTGGCACCCGGAGTACAAGCAGTTCGGCCTCGCCATGGGGCCACGCTCGGCCGACATCGAAATCTGCGCCGGCGCGACGCCCGAGATCCAGGCCAAGATCAAGGAGCTCAAGGACGACCTGCTGTCGAACAAGATCAAAGTCAAGGTGGGCTGACCGTGGCTCTTCTCGAACTGTCTGGCTTGACCAAGCGCTTCGGGGCTTTCACCGCGCTCGACGACATATCGCTGCTGATCGAGCGCGGCGAGGTGCACTGCCTGCTCGGCGAGAACGGCGCCGGCAAATCGACATTGTGCAATCTGGTGTTCGGGGTGTACCGGCCGGATGCCGGCACGATGATGCTGGGCGGAGAGCCGTTCGATCCGCGCGGCCCGGCGGAGGCGCTGCAGCGCGGCGTCGTGATGGTGCATCAGCACTTCAGCCTGGTGCCCAACATGAGCGTCGCCGAGAACCTGATGCTCGGCCGTGCCAGCGCGGTGCTGAAGCCGCAAGACATCATCGTGCGGATGGAGCAGCTCGCTGCGGAATACGGGCTCGAGATCGACCCGGAGGCGCGGATCGACGAGCTTTCGGTCGGCGAGCGGCAGCGGGTCGAGATCATCAAATGCCTGCTCGGCGATCCGCAGCTGCTCGTGCTCGACGAACCGACGGCCGTGCTGCAGCCCGACGAAATCGACGCGCTGCTGGCGATCTGCCGCCAGGTGGCGCTGCGCGGAAAGTCCGTGATCCTGGTGACGCACAAACTCGGCGAAATCAGCCGTGTGGCCGATCGCACGACGGTGCTGCGGCAGGGCCGGATCATCGAGACCGTCGCGATGGAGGGCGCCGACATCCGATCGCTGGTGCGCTCGATGGTCGGCCGCGACGTCCAGTCGGCAGGTTCGGTGCTCGCCGCCGCGGTCGACATCGAAGGCAAGACGCCGGCGAAACCCACAGACGCGGCCGGTCCGGTGTCGCCGGGCGAGGCGGTGCTGCAAATCTCGGACCTCGTCTATCGCGACCCGCATGGCGTGCCGCGGCTCGACGGCCTGAGCCTCACGGTCGGTACCGGTGAAATCGTCGGCATTGCGGGCGTCGAGGGCAACGGCCAGACCGAGCTCGGACTGATCCTGGCCGGGCTCGCCTCGCCAAGCGCCGGCGCGATCGTCGTCGGCGGGACACCGGTCGCCGGTTGCACGCCGCAGGAGATCACGGATGCGGGTGTCGGCATCGTTCCCGAGGATCGCCATGCGGTGGCCTGCATCAGGGAATTGTCGGTGGCCGAGAACCTGTTTCTCGGCGCGATCGGAAAGTTCAGCCGGTTCGGCCTGCTCGACAAGTCGGCGCGGCGCAAGGCGGCCGAGGCGATCATGCGCGATTTCGACGTGCGGGCGAGCAGCCCTGATGTTTCGATGGCGAGCCTCTCCGGCGGCAACCAGCAGAAGGCGGTGCTTGCACGCGAGCTTTCGCTCGATCCGCTGGTGTTCCTGCTCGCTGCGCAACCGACGCGCGGCCTCGACGTCGGTGCGATCGAGGCCGTCTACAATCGGATCCGTGCTGCGCGCGATGACGGGCTCGGGGTGCTTCTGATCTCCAGCGAGCTCGAGGAGCTGATGGCGGTGTCGGACCGGATCGCGGTGATCTACCGAGGAAAGCTGGTTGGCGAGCTCGCCGCCGGGTCGTTCAGCCGCGAGGCGATCGGAGCGATGATGTCGGGGCATGCGCATGTCTAGGTTGGCCATGGTTATGAAAAATCCGAAGCTCGCGCGGGTCGCAAAGGGCGCGAGGCTCGAGCTTGTGCCGTTGCAGGTTCTGGTTCCGGTGATATCGACCATTATCGCGCTCGGGATCGGCCTGCTCATCATCGCCGCCACGGGTGCGTCCGTCCTCGAGGCGATCGAAGCCTTCTGGGACGGCATGGCCGGAAGCGATTTCAACATCGGTGCCTCGATCAATCGCGCCATCAGCCTCGCGCTGGTCGGTCTCGGCTTCATCTTCGCCAGCCGTGCCAACCTGACCAATGTGGGCGGCGAGGGGCAGATCGCGATGGGCGGCATGTTCGCGACGGCCGCGGCCCTCCATGGCGCCGGCGACCTGCCGTTGGGACTGGCGTTCATCGTGCCGCTCGCCGTCGGGACCATCGCCGGAGCCGTCTGGGGCGGCCTGGCGGGCTTCCTCAAGGCTGCGCGCGGCACCAACGAGGTCATCAGCACATTGCTGCTCAGCTTCATTGCGCTGCCGCTGGTGTACTGGTCCGTCGAGTCCTTTCACCTGCTGCGCAAGCCGATCAGCGACGTGTCGTCGCTGCCGGAATCGGCGGAGATTCCTGACACGACCAAGCTGCCGCTGCTGTTCCCCGACAATGGATCTCCGCTCCATATCGGTCTGCTGATCGCGGCGATCGCGGTCGTCGTGGTGTGGCTGGTGCTCAAGCACAGCACGCTCGGTCTGCGCCTGCGTGCCGTCGGCTTGAATGCGACGGCCTCCCGCCGTGCGGGCATGCGGACGAGCTTCTACGTCATCCTGGCCATGACGGTCTCCGGCGGCCTGGGCGGTCTCGGCGGCGCGATCATGATTCTCGGCCAGCAGTTCTATCTGACGAGCGATTTCTCGTCCGGTTACGGATTTGACGGCCTGGTGGTCGGTCTGCTGTCGCGCGGCTCGGCCGCCGGCGTGGTGATCGGTGCGTTGCTGTTCGGCTTCCTGCGATCGGGATCGATCAACATGGAAATATCGGCGCACGTCCCGTCCGCCGTCGTTCTGATCTGCCAGGGCCTGATCGTCATTGTCATTGCAGGCTCCGCAATCCTCACCAACCGAAAGGTGACCCGATGATTGACGAACAAATGGCCGTGTTCATCGGTTCCGGACTGCGCCTCGCGGTTCCGATCATCTTCGCCGCAACCGGCGAGATGCTGAGCGAGCGCGCCGGCGTGCTCAATCTCAGCCTCGATGGCATGATGCTGATGTCGGCCTTCACCGCCGCGCTGGCCTCGTGGGCGACCGGCTCGCCGCTGCTCGGCGTGGCGGCCGGCGTCTTGGTCGCGATGGCGGTCGCCGCGGTCCAGGCGGTGCTGAGCGTGACCTTGCGCGCAAATCAACTGGTGGTGGGGATAGGGTTCAACATCCTGGCGCTTGGATCAACGACGTTCCTCTACCGGGAGATCTTCGGGCCGCTGTCGCGCGATCCGATTCCAGGCTTCGCGCAGCTCAATCTGCCGTGGCTCGCGCATATCCCGGTGATCGGACCGGCATTGGCGAACCAGACCGGTCTTGCCTATGTCAGCATCCTGATGGTCGTCGTGACGTGGTTGATCCTGAAGTACACGTCGTTCGGGCTGGCAGTACGGGCGGTCGGCGAGGATCCGCGCGCCGCGGACAAGGCCGGCATCAGCGTAGCGAAGACCCGCTATCTCGGCGTGCTTTACGCCGGCATCCTGGCTGGCCTCGGCGGCGCGTTCATGTCGGTTGCGGACAGCAACACGTTCACCGAGAACATGACCAAGGGTGCAGGCTATCTTGCGATCACGGCGGTGATCTTCGGCGGCTGGAATCCCTGGTACACGCTGGCGGCGTGCCTGCTGTTCGGCTTCGCGACCGCGCTGCAATTCCTGGTGCCGGCGCTGCAACTCGATGTGCCGGTCGCGCTGCTGTTGCTGCTGCCGTACTTGCTGGCGCTGGTCGCCATCGCGGGCTTCGTCGGAAAGAGCAGACAGCCCTCGGCCCTGACCATTCCGTTCGAGCGCGGCGGCTGATCGCAACAGACTTCAAGAAAACATAGGCAAGAAAACATAGCCAAGGGAGGACAATCCGATGACGAGTTCCAATTTAGCAAAGTCCGCGGAAGCCGCCGCGCCCAACACCGCCAATCCTCTTGGATCTGCTCCCGGCTACAAATGGCTGGTCGGCGACAACAACGTCAACATGGCGATGGCGCCGCCGCCGCCCAAGGCGGTCACGATCGACGCGCAGCCTCAGACGGTGACGGTTGATCTGCACCGCACCGTTCTCATCGTCGTCGACATGCAGAACGACTTCTGCGCGAAGGGGGGATGGGTCGACCATCTCGGCCTTGACCACACGCCGGATCGGGCGCCGATCGAGCCGCTGCAGAAGCTTCTCCCGGTGTTGCGGAACGCCGGCGTGCACGTCATCTGGCTGAATTGGGGCAATCGGCCCGATCTCAAGAACATGGCGCCCAACCAGCTCCATCTGTACAAGCCGAAGGGCGTCGGCATCGGTCTTGGCGAGCCGTTGCCGGGTAGCGGCGCGCGTGTGCTGCAGAAGGACAGTTGGGCCGCGGCCGTTGTCGATGAATTGAAGCAGGAGCCCGAAGACATTCACGTCGACAAGTACCGGATCAGCGGTTTTTGGGACACGCCGCTGGACAGCATTCTGCGCAATCTCGGAACCAAGACGATCCTGTTTGCCGGCGTCAACACCGATCAATGCGTGCTGCATTCGCTGACCGACGCGAACTTCCTGGGCTATGGCTGCGTTCTGGTCGAGGACTGCTGCGCGACGACCTCGCCGGGCTACTGCGTCGAAGCGACCTTGTTCAACGTCAAGAAATGCTTCGGCTTCGTGACGCATTCGTCGGACGTTATCGAGGCGATTTCGAAAGTATGACAGACTTGGCACTTTGCCATTGCAGCAGCGGCACGGCACCACCGGTGACGAGCCGCCGGTTGTGACGTCGGGTACCTCGGAGTGCGCAGGTTAGCCTTGCGAGGCGGCTGTCGGTTCCCGTCCGCCTGATCCCAGCCGCGGTTCGGTCCCGGCCAGCAGCCGCTGAACGTTGGCGCGATGGCGCGCGATCACGTAAAGGCCACCTGCAATGACCAGCAGCCGGTAGGGCAACGGCTGTTCCATGACGCAGACCAGCGCGATCGCGGTGAGCGCCGCCAGCATCGAACCAAGCGACACAATCCGGCAAATAGCCAGCACAACGCCAAAGACGAGTGCGGCGCCCAAACCGACCGGCCAGGATAGTGCCAGCAACACGCCGAGCCCTGCTGCGGCGGATTTGCCGCCGGTGAAATTCAACCAGATCGAGCGGCTGTGTCCCAGCAACACGGCAAGCCCGGCCAGGCAGACCGCCCAAGGCACCACGGTTTGCGGATCGGTCGGCGGCGTGACCGGCGGCAATGTCCCGAGCCAGGGATAGAACCAGCGGGCAAATGCGATTGCCCCTGCGCCCTTCAGCACATCGACCAAGAGGACCGCCAACGCGGGCCACTTGCCGAGGGTACGCAATACGTTTGTTGCCCCGGTGGATTTGGAGCCGTGCTCCCGGATGTCGATACCCCTCAGCAGTTTCCCCGCCAGATAGCCGGCGGGTATCGAACCGAGAAGATAGGCGATCGCCAATCCAGCCACACTCGCGATCCAGAATATCATGGACTTCTCCTCGATGCGCCAGTGTCAGGCAAGCGCGATCCGGAGTCTATCTCTATGCGACGGCCGAAGCCGCGGATATGAGAGGTGGATTCGCTTACCCGCTCCAATCCACTATGGAATAGGCCGGCCGCGCGATAGATATTGCGGTCGATCGGCCATGCTGCCGCGACCGAGACAGGACACGGAATGACCACGCACGCCATCGAGATTCGCCGCCTCCTGCCTGCGGACGCCGCCCTCTACCGCGACGTCCGCCTCGAGGCGCTGCGCCTGAGCCCCGAGGCGTTCGGCAGCGCGTATGAGACGGAGAGCGTTCATCCCGTCGGCTGGTTCGCGGAGAGGCTTGCGCACGGCGCGGTGATACTTGGGGCGTTTCGGAGTGATGAGCTGGCCGGCATCGTCGGCTTCTTCACGGCGGATGGGCCGAAACGGCAGCACAAGGGCATGCTGTTCGGGATGTATGTGCGGCAGCAGGCGCGGCGCGCTGGTGTCGGCCGGCTCCTGGTCGATGCCGTGCTCGCGCTCGCCGCGCAATCGGTCGAGGTGGTGCAGCTCGCTGTGGTGAAGGGCAACGAGCCTGCCTGCCGGCTCTACCAGCGCGCGGGCTTTGTCGAGTACGGGCTGGAGAACCACGCCCTGAAGATCGACGGCCGCTACTACGACGACATCCTGATGGCAAAGGACCTGCCCGGGCGCGCCTGACGTCGCACGAGGTGAAGTGTCACAATTCCGGCGGGCCGTTGCGATAGCCGCGCATCCACGCCCAACGTCACGCATTCGTTTGCTGTCATCGCCCCGGGGACGCTGCCATGCCGAAGATCGATCTGACAAAAGTGGGGGAACGCAAGGGCTCCGGCTATCCGGCCGAGTTTGCCGCACCTTGCGCGGAACGAATCCGGCAGCGTCTCGGCGACGTCGGCGGGCTCGCCGATTTCGGCGTCAATCTGATGCGGCTGCCGCCGGGCAACTGGTCGAGCCAGCGTCATTGGCATTCGGACGAGGACGAATTCGTCTATGTGCTCGCGGGCGAGGTGGTGCTGGTGGAGGACGGCGGCGAGACCGTGCTGCACGCCGGCGATTGCGCTGCATTCCCGAAGAACTCCGGCAACGGGCACCACATGATCAACAGGTCGCAGATGACGGCCACCTATCTCGAGGTCGGCTCGCGCTCGCGCGCCGACGTCATCACCTGTGCCGACATCGACATGATAAGCCTGAGCTCCGACGGCCGCTTCCTGCACAAGGATGGCCGGCCGTACGAATAGGTCCAGAACGACAGTCGGCGAAAAATCCGGCGTTGCGGATTGGCCGGCAAAGGACCAATCTTCCAGCGAGGGAGATGCGGTCGCGTGCCATGACGGAATGGTATTTCATCTGGATCGACGGCCCGCGCGGACCCGAGCCGCAGAAATGGTCGTCGGACGCGCTGTGGGGCCAGCTTGCGCGCCAGGACATCATTGTCCGCTTTCCCTTGACGGAGCGCGAAGCCGGGTTGTCGCTCGATCAGCTGGCGCGGCTGCATCCCGTGCCGCAGTGAGCTGCGCGCGGCAGTCTCACACCACCAGCCGTCCTTCGCGGTCCGCGACCGTGATCTGGGCTTCCGTTCCCGAGTTGAAGTCGAGCCGGTCGGCCTCGATGCCGTCGCTGAAGATGACGCCATTCTCAGGCATCAGCGAGCGGACGCTGAGTCGCCCGGCGCGCTCGAGGCTGCCGCAGACCAGCGTGACCTGCGAGGTGCGGCTTGGAAACGGCTCGCGCACCGCAAAGCGCAGCGCGCCGGCGTCCCAGGCCTGGGGCAGATAGGGCGCGCTGCCGGCGACGCCGAAGCTGCCTGCGATCGCGAGCGAACCGGTGACGATGCTCTTGAACCACGCGGTCGAACCGAGACCGGTCGCGACGATCAGGCCGCTCGAGGACTGCCGCTCCTTCCGGTCGGCGAGGGCGATTTCGTAGACGGCCGATGTATGCGTGCGCGCGCCGATGAAGAGATCGTTGACGGCATAGAGGGTCTGGCCGTTGGTGAGCGCGGCCTTGGCCATCGTCACCGCCTTGTAACCGCGCTTGTCGCCCGCGACCTCGCGCAGCAGGGCAGGGAGGTCGCGCGGCACGAACGGCAGCAGGATGCCGTCGTAGCGCCCGGCATCCGGATTGAGTCCGATCAGCGGATGGCCGTCGAGATATTTCATCGTGTTGGCAACGAGGCCGTCCTGACCGAGCGCCACCACGATGTCGGAAGGGCCGAAGATGAAGTTCGGCAGGAAAGCCCGGTCGATGATCTGGTAGCGGCCCCATTGCTCCAGCGCCTGCACGGTGACGCGGCGCTCGGCCTGGTAGACATCGTGCTCGCGTTGGTAGTCGGAGAAGTCGGCGCCGAGATGCTCGACATAGAAGCGCGCCTGCGCCGCCGTCAGGTATTTTGCGATCAGCTCCTCGAGCCGCGTCTTGCGGGTGACGAGGACGATCTTGCGGTCATTGTCGGCGGGCACGGGGAGCCTCCACCACGGGCCTGTCCAGCAGCGTGTTCAGCAAGTCGGGCGAGACGTTGAGCTGGCCGATCCTCTCGGCCTTTTCGGCGATGCCGCTGAAGGCCTGCGCGATCAGCTGTCCCGGCTGCATGCCGGCTGCGGCCAGCGCCTGGATCACGCGGGTGTCGACACCCTCGAAGATCTTCATCAGCGCGCCGACGCGGTAGGCCTCGGCATCGGCCAGCGTGCGGGTGTTCTCGGCGTTGAGGCCGACGAAGTCCTTGCGTTTGCTCTCCAGCGTGATGTCGGCGACCATGCCGGCCTCGCGCAGCTCGGCCTGCTTGGCCGCAACACTTGCTTCGGCATCCATCTGGGTCTCCCGGATCGAGCGCTTCTTCTGTTCGACCGCGATCTCGGTGTCGAGTTCGCTCTCGCGGATGGCGCGTTCCTGCTCCACCGCAAAGTTGCGCCGCGCGAAAATCGCCTCGTCCGCGCTCTTGAGGATCGCCTCGCGCGCTTCGGCCTCCAGCGCCTTGGCGGTGTCCGGCGTCGGCTTGACGCCGCGGATGGAGACGCCGAGGATTTCGAGGCCGAGGGCGGCGATATCGACGCGGGCGCGCAGTCCGCTCTCGATCAGTCCGGCGATGCGATCGGCGGCTTGCAGCGCCTCCTTCAAGGTCAGTTCCTTGACCGCCTGCTGCGCCAGCACCTCGACGGTCGCGAGAATCCGCTGCGGCAGCTGCTCCGGGTCGTCGGATTCATAGGTCTTGCCGTCGGCCTTGAGGGTGAAGTTGAGCATCGCGGCGGCCTTCTGCGGCTCGCTGATCCGGTAGGTGACATGGCCCTGGATGGTCAGCGCCTGAAAGTCGCGCGCGATCTGCTGGAAGATGAAGGCGGCGTCGCGGCTGCCGATCGGCACCGCGACCAGCGAGGTGACCGGCCCATAATAGAAGCCGGACAGGCCGGCGCCCTGCTGGGTCACCGTGCCGCGGCGGTACTTCATGAGATAGGTAGTCGGCTGGGCCTTGATGAAGCGGAGACCGAACATGGCGTGCACTCCTGAATAAGTGTGTCTAAGCAACTAAGTTAGTTGGACTGTACAACTTAGTATGTTATTGTCAAGGCCAGCGGCGAGAAGGTTCACGCCGGCAGGGGAAGCGGGGAGAACATGCCCGAGAAGCCGGAACTCGACTTTCCGAGGCCGCTGACGACGGTCGACGTCGTCATTTTCGCCATACGGTCAGACGCGCTTCAGGTTCTGCTGGTTCAACGCCCGAAGGCGGAAACCGAACCGTTCCCAGGGGCTTGGGCGTTGCCCGGCGGCTTCGTCGATATTGCCGGCGATCGCGACCTTGAAGCCTGCGCGGCGCGCAAGCTGAAGGACAAGACCGGCGTGGTCAGTCCGTATCTGGAGCAACTCGGCAGCTGGGGCAGCGCGTCAAGGGATCCGCGCGGCTGGTCTGCGACGCATGCCTATTTCGCATTGCTGCCGGAGCACGCCGCAGGCAGCGCGCTGGCCGCGGATGCACAGTGGTTCGCGGTCGAAGGCGAGAAGGTGAGGCCGAAGCTTGCCTTCGACCACGCCGAGATCCTGCAGGCGGCGGTGCAGCGTTTGCGCAGCAAGGTCGAGTATACCTCGCTGCCGGCCTATCTGATGCCGGTGGAATTCACCCTGCCGGAATTGCAGCGGACTTACGAGATCGTGCTCGATCGTCCGCTGGAGAAGAGTGCCTTCCGCACCCGCATGCTCGCCGCCGACCTGATCGAACCGGTCGCAAAGATGCGCAAGGGACCGAACCGGCCGGCGCAGCTCTACCGGCTGAAGAAGGCCAGGGCGCCGGTGTTCTTTGCGCGGACGTTCAATCCGCCGGGTTGACCGTCAAACCGAAAGATCGAAGCCGGGCGTCGCGACGTCGGCCAGGAACGAGGCCAGGAACATTTTTCCAAGCACGTGCTTTGCCGCCGGCGTGTCGATCCTGACCCGGCCGGCACGGGCGGCTGCTGCGAGCTCGGTCAGTGTCGGTGCCGCGAGGCTGGTGTCGGGTGCGGCGCGCGGTGCCGTCGCAGATGCGCTGAACAGCACGCCGACGTAGTAGAGCCGGGTGAGGGCGCGAACCAATCGGAGCCGGGCGCGCAGCGGCTCGTCGAGCGGGCGGCCGAGCCAGGCGCGGTGCAAAATCTCCTCCAGCTCCGGCGTCCGCGCGAAGCTGTCACCGACGATCGCGAGATCAACCAGCGGATCGGTGCGATAGGCGGATTCCCAGTCGATCATCCAGAGCCTGTTGCCGTCGAACAGGATGTTGGCGGGGAGCGAGTCGTTGTGGCTCGAGACCGAGTTCGCCTCATCCCATATATAGGCCGCGCGGATGCGCTCGAGATGGTCGTTGCACCGGTCGAGCACGCCGGGCGCAAACAGGCCGGTGCGGCAGACATGGGCCCAGAGCCGTGCCACGATCTCGGGATAGCCCACGAAGGCGGGAAAGGGCGGCGTCGCCTGCAGGCGCGCCAGCAATTCGCCGAGCGCCTT
Source organism: Bradyrhizobium sp. Pha-3 (assembly GCF_042258615.1). GTDB lineage: Bacteria > Pseudomonadota > Alphaproteobacteria > Rhizobiales > Xanthobacteraceae > Bradyrhizobium. The sequence goes on from NZ_CP170152.1 coordinate 4,237,486, forward strand.
CGCCAGCGCCGGCGGCCCGCCGGGATAGCGACCGAGCGGCCGCCGTTGCACAAAGTCCATCACTGCGACGCGCGACATCTCATTGGCATAATAGAGCCGCGGCGCAATGCCTGCTTCGGAGGCAATCCGCAGCGAAGCATATTGATACGGATTGCGCAGCGGGCTCGGCACGCCCTCGATTCGTAGCAAAAAATTCTCGCCGCCTGCATCGATCCGGAACAGCCGTGCCGATGTTGCGCCGCCTGAGATAGGTGTGATGGCGTCGATCGCTGCCGTGCCGATCACCTCACGCAGTGCGGCATGCGCCGTTTCGCGCTGCACCGGCGGAAGTATGTCGAGAGCACTCATGCGCAAAAAGTTAGCATGGCGGCTATGCGTGCCGAAATTGCATTGATGCAGCGTTCTCGATCTATTGCTGGCAGCACGCGACGAAGCATGAAACAATGCCGCAAAAATCATGTCGGGAGTAAACTTGATGTCGTTCGAGCGGGGGTTGCATTGCGCCGTTGCGTGCAGGACCGTTAAGCGCAGATCGTGGATCGCGTTGCCATTATTCTGCCTGATCAGCACGTTCGGAGTGATGCATAACGCCGTCGCGAACGAATCCCTTGCGATCGTGGATGCGCGCGTACCGGCGGTCGACAAAGCGGGCGGGGACCTTCCCTTGACGATGACGATCAAGAACGAGGCCGACAGCGCCGACGCGCTGCTTCGTGTCCGCTGCCCGGTCGCGAATTTTTCCGAGCGCCACATCGTCGATCGCGGTGAAGGCGCGCCCGCCATGCGCTCGATATCCAATATACCAGTTCCGGCCAACGCGACGCTCGAGCTGAAGCGCGACGGATATCACGTCATGCTGCTGCAGTTGCGTCAGGCGCTCGCGCCGGGCGAGACCTTCAAATGCGCGGTCGTTTTTCAGAAAGCAGGCACCATCGAGACGGAGGTACAGGTCCAGAAGTGACCCAGGAAGTGACCCAAGACAAGTGAAGACAAGTGACTAAGGAAGGCGGCGGGCGGCACGGCCGATCGCCGGGACTCAAGGCTTCTCGCGCGACCGCCCGCATGTGACGGGCGATTCGATCAATGAAGAATGCTGGATCCGGAGGAAATGAACTCATGACAAGGTTGAATTGGGCTAAATCGCACATGCTCGCGGTGGCAGTAGCATCCGCCGCGACCTTCGCGGGCTCTTTCGCGCTCGCCGACGATGTCAACCAGGACCGTCTGCTCAACGCTGACAAGGAAGCAGGCAACTGGCTGCACCATCACAAGAACTATTCGGCGACCCGCTTCTCGTCGCTGGCGGATATCAACAAGGACAACGTCAAGAACCTGAAGGTCGCCTGGACCATGCATCTCGGCGGCGTCGAGGGCGGCGGCATCTGGGGACACGGCGGCCTGGAGGGAACTCCGATCGTCGAGAACGGATTCATGTACGTCACCGACGGCTGGGGCTCGGTCTACAAGATCGATGCGCATGGCGGCAAAGGCGTGCTGGTCTGGAAGATGGATCCCAAGACCGACCACGACTGGGCCGGCGCGGTCGCCTGCTGCGGCGTCGACAATCGCGGCGTCGCGCTGTGGGACAACCTCGTGATCTCGCACACGCTCGACGGCCGCCTGGTCGCGACCAACAAGGAAACCGGGCAGGTCGCCTGGCAGCGTCAGGTCGCCGATCCCGACAAGGGTGAGGTGATCACCGGCGCACCGTTGATCGTCAAGGGCATGGCGATCACGGGCGTCGCTGGCGCCGAATACGGCATTCGCGGCTGGATCGCCGCGACCGACCTGAAAAGCCAGAAGGAAGTCTGGCGTACCCACACCATCCCGGGCAAGGACGAACCTGGTTCCGAGACCTGGAAGGACGACAAGAACGCCAAGGCGAGCGGCGGCGGATCGACCTGGGTCACCGGCAGCTACGACCCGTCGACCAACACCATCGTCTGGGGCGTCGGCAATCCCGGACCGGACTGGGACAACGAATACCGGCCCGGCGACAACCTCTACACCGACTCCTCGCTCGGTCTCGATGCCGACACCGGCAAGATCAAGTGGCACTACCAGCACACGCCGAACGACCCCTACGACTATGACAGCGTGGCGGAGAACGTGCTGGTCGACGTCCCCGGCCCCAACAACACGACGCTGAAGCTCGCGCTCGAGGCCGACCGCAACGGCTTTGCCTATGCGGTCGATCGCAACAGCGGCAAGTTCGTCTGGGGTCTGCCCTTCGTCAAGAAGGTGACCTGGACCAAGGGGCTCGATCCCGAGTCCGGCAAGCCGGTGGAGTATGATCCGAAGCAGGGGGTGCAGAAGTACAACGCGTCGGTGACGCCGAGCCGCACCAACAAGGAGACGGATATCTGCCCGGGCAACATGGGCGGCAAGAACTGGCCGCCGACCGCGTACAATCCGAACCTGAAGCTCTGGTACATTCCCGTCATCGAGAGCTGCAACCACATCAAGGTTGAGGAGATGACGCCGGACAAGGTGAAGGCGCGCGAGTTCTTCACCGGCGGCGGGCCGAGCCAGAACGTCAAGATCACCGGCAGCGTCACTGCGATCGACGTCACCACCGGCAAGGTGGCGGGGAAGGCGGAGACGCAATTCCCGAATCTCGGCGGCATCCTGGCGACGCCTGACCTCGTGTTCTCTGGACAGCCGTCCGGCGAGGTGATCGCCTATGATGCGAAATCGCTGCAGCAGCTCTGGCAGTTCAACACCGGCGGTGGCGTCAATGCGCCTCCGATGACGTTCTCGGTGGACGGCAAGCAGTATGTCGCGATCCTGGTCGGCCTCGGCGGTGCCTGGGATAAGTGGTTCATCGATGCCACGCCCGAGCTGAAGCGGATGCAGCCGGGCTCGATGCTCTACGTGTTCGCGCTCTGACATCGCAAGCGCGGGAGGCTTCACTGAGAGGCCTCCCGCGTCGATCTGGCCGAGAGAAATAAGACAAGAAACAGAACAAATGAAACAAACATGGCTGGTTGGCGCGTGGCTCGGCTGCGCGCTGGTGACGGGATTTGCGAGCACGGCGCAGGCACAGTCGGCGAGCGACCCGACCGACGCCGGCAAGGCGGTGTTCAAGCGCGGCAATTGCGTCGGCTGCCACAAATGGCACGGCAATGGCGGCGGCGGCTATGGCGGCGACGCACTGTCACTGCGCAAGACCGAGCTGACCCGCGAGCAGATCATCGAGACCGTGACGTGCGGGCGGCCGGGCACCGGCATGCCGTTCTTCGTGCGCGGCTCCTATGACACCACGAAATGCTACGAGATGGCCCGGCAGGATGTCGCCGACCGCATGCCGCCCGAGGCGAATGTGTTCCTGCGGCCGAACGAGATCGAGGCGGTCGCCGATTACGTGCTCGCCCACGTCAAGGGCAAGGGTGAGCCGAACTATGACGAATGCATCGCCTTCTTCGGCGACGGCTCGCGTGTCTGCAATATCTACAAGGAGGCCGGCCACGCCGCCGCGTCGTCCGACCAGAGCGAGAAGGCAAAGCCATGAGCAAGCAGGGATCGGCAATCCGCGGGTTGGTCTTCGCCGCGTCAGTCACCGCGGCCGTGCCGGCGATGGCGACCGCGGGAGATCTGCGCGACATCAATGTCGGCATGGCAATCAGCAGCGTTCCCGACGCGGGATACATCAACCTGACCTGCGTCGGTGAGAAGACGCACCGGCTGGCGGAATGGGCGCAGTGGGCGGCTTGCCCGGCCGGGCCGGACCAGCTGCGCGGCGTCAGCTTCGAGTATGATCGCGAGACCGCGCGGGAAGGCACCATGGTCGGCGGCCATCCGGCGATCCTGACCGTCATGATCGACAAGGACGCCAGGATCGCGGCGCTGACGATCGAGACCGATCCGAAGGCGCGGCTCTATCTGCGCAAGAAGGCGTTCCTGCTCGGCCTGCAGGCGAAGTCGCGCTACGGCGAGGACGGCTGGGCCTGCTCCGAGGCGAAGCCGGGCGCCGACAAGCAGGAGGTCGGCGGCGTATTCGTCGACGAGACGTGCAGCAAGACCACCGATGGCCGGACGGTCCAGATCGAGCGTCACCTCTATCGTCAGCCGAACAAGGAGCTCAAGGACATGACCGACGAGACCCGGATCACGATCCGTCGCGCCGGGTCCTGAGCTGCCGCAAGATCGCTTCAATCTGACTTCGTGACGCTCGGAAGCGTTGCAATTCCGATCGGGCGCGTTTGCGCCGAGGAGTTCGCCTGATCTCAGGTCTCGATCGGTGGCGCGTCGATGTCGATCTGCGGCAGCAGGCCGGGCGACTGCCGCTCGACCAGCTCGCGCATCTTTCCGATGATCGCTTTGCCTTCCGCCGAGACGATCGAGCTGGGGCCGGCGACGGTGATCACAAGCGGGGGCGTCTGGTCCGACTCGGTCAGCCGCATCGCAATCGCGCTCAGGCCGGGGGTTCCCATGTCGCGCGTATAGGCGAAGCCCTGCCGGCGGATCGTCGCCAGCGCATGCTGGATATCGCCGAATCGGACTGCGGATGACGGTGCTTCCTCGGCGTTGATCCGCTGCACGATTCGCCGCGCATCCTCATCGTTCATCAGGCTGAGAAACACCCGACCCGGGGTCGAGTGGGTCAGGAGCCGCCGCGCGCCGGGCTCGAGATAATAGCGCACTGGCGTCGTCCCCTGCAGCACGCGGATATACTGGCTGTAGAGCTGGTTGCGCGCCACCACGAAGGTGGTCAGTCGCGTCGCTTCGTGCAACTCGCGCGTGATGGCGTCGAGCGTGACGCCCGGCAGCCTCTGGCTCGTGAGCCAGCCGCCGAGCAGGGCGATGCGGACCGTCGGCCGGTAGGTGCGCGCCTGCCGGTCGTGGTCGAGATAGCCGAGTTCGACGAGGCTCTTCAGCAGCGCCGACGTGCTCGACGGCGGATAATTCAGGCGGCGCGCGATCTCGGTCATCGCCGCGGGCCGTTCGATCTCGGCAAAATATTCGAAGATGCGGAGCACGCGATGCGCCGACTTGACGACGGACGGATCGGGGCTGCCGTCAGCGGCGCGAAACAATTCGTCATGCCGGTTGGCCTCGATCACCATCGCCGCGGGATCGTCCGCTTGCGTGCGCACGCGGTCGGCGACGATGCGCCTGCGGCCCCGCCTGGACGGGGGCTGGGTATCGGAGCGAACTCCCTTCATCTCTGGCCGCTCGTGTCCTTGAACGCAGCGCATGCTTGGTGCGCTGCAACATTCATCGTCGCCTTCCGCTGTCGAATGTGCAGCGAAACCAACGGAGGTCAAGAGTCCGCGGTGCGGCATGACCGGGCGTGCGATCCGCGAGTGGGCGGCATTTCTTCCACGTATCTGAAATTATTCTCGCGCGGGCGTCCGCTAGTAGACTTCGTAGCGATCGTTCCCAATGTTGCAGGCGAAGTTTGAACACCGAGCGATGACGTCGCGCACCGGCACGGCTGCTGCGACGTCATCCCGAACAAGGAGATACTCGATGCAGATGAGCGCGCGCGACCTTCGCAGCTCCGACGATGCCGCCGATCCGGCCCGCCACATCTCGCATGATTGCGCAGGCCTCAACTTCTATGATCTCGATCGGGGACTCCGCGGCCTTCTGGGGCTCTATCTGGCGCGCCAGGATCGCGAGCGGCTGGAGCCGCACTTCAAGCGTCTCGGCGAACTGGCAGGCGGCAGGCTCGACCGGCTGGCGCGGATCGCCGACAAGCATGCGCCGGTGCTCAATCCGAGGGACGCCTATGGCCGCGACGAGGACTGGATCGACTACCACCCCGCATATCGCGAGATGGAGGCGATCGCGTTCGGCGATTTTCAGTTTCATGCCATGAGCCATCGCGCCGGTGTGCTCGGCATGGATCGGCCGCTGCCGGCCGTGGCCAAATACGTGTTTCAGTACCTGTTCGTGCAGTCCGAGTTCGGGCTGATGTGCCCGATCAGCGTCACCGACACCTCGACCCATTTGATCCGCAAATTCGGCTCGGACGAACTCAAGGCCTATTTGCTGCCGAAGATGCTGTCGGACGACATGGCGACGCTGTGGAAGGGCACCCAGTTCATGACCGAGCGCGCCGGCGGCTCCGACGTCGGCGCCGTCGAGACCGTTGCGCGCCGGGATGGCGACGTCTGGCGCCTGACCGGCGACAAATGGTTCTGCTCCCACGCCGATGCCGACGTCGCGCTGATGCTGGCGCGGCCAGAGGGCGCGCCCGACGGCACCAGGGGGCTTGCGCTGTTCGCGCTGCCGCGCCGCCTCAAGGACGGTCGGCGCAACAGCTACCGGATCGTCCGCCTCAAGGACAAGCTCGGCACCAAATCGATGGCGTCGGGCGAGATCCGGCTCGACAACGCGGTTGCCTATCTCGTCGGCAATCAGGCGCAGGGCCTCAAGCAGATGATGGAGCAGGTCAATCTCTCGCGCCTGTCCCACGGCGTGCGTGCTGCCGCCATGATGCGGCGTTGCGTCAACGAGGCCATGGTCAGCGCCTCATCGCGCGTGGCGTTCGGCCAGCGCGTCATTGATTTCCCGCTGCTTCGCCGGCAGCTGATGAAGCTGATCGTGCCGACCGAGCAGGCGCTGTCGATGATGCTGGTGGCCGCGCGCGCGATGGACGATGCGAATGCCGGCTCGGCGCAGGCGAACGTTCTGCTGCGAATCCTGACGCCGTTGCTGAAATACCGCGCCTGCCGCGACAACATTCCGGTTGCGACCGGCGCGATGGAGGTGCGCGGCGGCAATGGCTATATCGAGGAATGGGTGCAGCCGCGGCTGGTGCGCGACGCCCATGTCGGCGTGCTCTGGGAGGGCACCAGCAACATCAACGCACTCGACATCATTTCGCGTGCAGTTGGCAAGAGCGGCGCGCACCGGGCGCTCGCCTCAGCGCTGCAGGCGCGTCTCGAGGAGGCGAAGCAGTTGCCCGCGCCGTTCCGCGAGCGGCTCCGGTGCGCGCTCGATCGCTCGATTGCCTTTGCCGGGCGGGTGGCAGCCGATCGCCAGTCGGAGCATTCGGCACGTCTTGCGGCTGGCGCGCTCTACCATGTGGCATCGGCCATCGTTCTGGCCTGGGAAGGGTGCCAGCCGGAGGTCGATCCGCGGCGCCTGCTGCTATCGCGCTTTGTGCTCGAGCATCGCCTGTCGACGAAGGATCCGCTGGCCCCCGCCGATGACGCGTGGGAGCGCGAAGCCATCGATCTGATGCTGAGCGAGGAGCCGGTCACATTCGGTCAAGCGGTCGGATCCCTGACGGCCTGACCATACGAAAACAAAAGACATCGAGGGGAGGTTCCATGCGATCGATTGCGGCCGCGCTCGCGGCGGTCTTGTGCCTGGCTGCGGTCGGGTCCGGGCGCGCGCAGGTGTCCGGCGACGTGGTGCGGATCGGCGTCATCAACGACATGTCGGGCCTTTATTCCGATCTTGGGGGCGAGGGCTCGGTGGAAGCGGCCCGCCTCGCGATCGAGGATTTCGGCCCGACCGTGCTCGGAAAGAAGATCGAGCTGATGTCAGCCGATCATCAGAACAAGCCGGATATCGCCTCCGGCATCGCGCGTCGTTGGATCGACGAGAACGGCGTCGATCTGATTGCCGATGGCGGCAATTCCGCGACGGCGCTGGCCATTCAGGGCATCACCCGCGAGAAGAAGCGCATCTTTGTGATTTCCGGGCCTGGCAGCTCCGATCTTACCGGAAAGCAGTGCTCGCCGTATGGGTTTCATTTCACCTACAGCACCTACGCTGAAGCCTCCGCCGTCACCAAGGCCATGCTCAAGAAGGGCTCGGATACGTGGTTCTTCCTGACCGCGGACTATGCCTTCGGTCATGCGCTGGAGCGTGACGCATCGAGCTTCATCACGACCGCGGGAAGCAAGGTCGTCGGCTCGGTTCGCCATCCGCTCGGCGCGTCGGACCTCTCGTCGTTCCTGCTTCAGGCGCAGAACTCTAAGGCGAAAGTTATCGCATTGGCGAACGCGGGCGGCGATACGGTCAACAGCCTGAAGCAGGCTGCGGAGTTCGGCATCGGAAAATCTGCCGACCAGAACATCGTCGCGCTTCTGATGCTGATTACGGATGTGCATTCGCTCGGCCTTCAGGCGGCCCAGGGCATCATCTACGCGACGTCGTTCTCGTGGACCCAGAACGAGGCAACCCGGACCTTCGGTCATCGCTTCATGGCGCGTCGGCACGGGCAGGCGCCGACCATGATCCAGGCCGGCGTCTATAGTGGCGTGATGCATTATCTGAAGGCCGTGCAGGCGGCCGGAACTGACGATGCTGACGCCGTTGCCGCCGCTATGCGCAAGCTTCCGGTCGACGATTTCATGACGCAGAATGCTCAGATCCGCGAGGATGGGCAGGTGATGCGTTCGATGTATCTGGTCCAGGCCAAATCGCCGACCGAATCGCGCGAGCCTTGGGACTATGAAAAGGTGATCGCGACGATTTCGCCGGACGAAGCCTGGCGGCCGCTCGCGGAAGGCGGCTGTCCGTTTGTGACGAAGGCTCAGTGACCTCTGCGTTCGCAGTTCTAATGTCGCGCCAGCAGCACCACGACGATCAGGACGAGGATGGCGCACAGCGCCTTCCAGAAGGTCACGGGATCGCGGTCGTGCAGCGATTTGCGGGTCGTGACGGCGGGGCCGGCCCAGGTCGCGCCGTTTTCCAGCTCGTGCGCGAACTCGATGGCGTCGCCGAAGCGTTGCGTGGGCTCGACGCTGAGCGCCTTGCCGATCACGGCATCGAGCCAGGCCGGCAGGTCCGGCCGGTAGCGTGACAGCGGCGCGGGCTTGCCGAAGCGCGGCCGCGAGAACGGCTCGATCTCGCCGAACGGATAGTTCGCGGTGAACATGCGGTAGACGGTGACGCCGAGCGCGAACAGATCGGAGGCCTCGTCGCCGGCCTTGCCGCCGAACAGTTCGGGCGCCATGTAGCTCGCGGTGCCCGGAATATCCTCGGCGGGAAAATCCTCCAGCAGCGGCACCCGTGCGACGCCGAGGTCGACGAGGCGCAATCCGCCGTCCCTCAGCAGGATCACATTGTCGGGCTTGATGTCGCGATGGATGATGCCGGCGCGGTGCAGCGCCGTGACCGCGCGCACCAGCTTGGTTGCGATCGCGATGCCCTCGGTGAGCGACAGCCGCGGCGCGTGGTTGAGCCGCTGCTCCAGCGTTTCGCCCTCGTAGAGCGGCATCGCCGAATACAGCCTGGTCTGCCGTTCCGCCGGCACCTCGATGATCTCGCCGATCCAGAGGCTGCGGACGCGCGCGGCGACCCAGGCCTCGCGCACGAAGGCGAGGCGGTACGAGCCTTCGCTGGCGACCCTCGGATGCGGAAACTTCAGCACGACCTCACGGCCGGCGCGCTTGTCGGTGGCCTTGAACAGGCGGCTGTAGCGTCCGTCGGACAGCACGTCGGAGAGCGCGAAATCGTCGATCGTGTCGCCGCTCTCCGGCAGGTCGAGGATCGGCAACGTCGCGATCGCATGCGTGAGATCGTCGCGGTCCGCCGGCGGCAGGTCGACGACGTCGAGCACCAGCGCGGTCGTGTTGTCGCTGCTGCCGGCCGCGAGCGCGGCATCGACGATGCTGCGCGCCGATTCGTCGGGCGGCGTGCGTTCCTCCAGCAGCTGCTGGAGGCGGGAATCGGAGAGCGCGCCGTGAACCCCGTCGCTGCAGATCACGAGACGATCATGCTGCCGCAGCCCGACCGAGGTGTAATCGAAGCGGGCGAACTCCTCGAAACCGATGGCGCGGTTGAGCATGTGGGCGAGGTCGCCGCGGCCGGCGATATGGTCCTGCGTCAACCGTTCCAGCCGTCCGTCGCTCAGGCGGTAGGCGCGGGTGTCGCCGATATGGATCACATGGCATTGCCGCCGCGACAGGATGGTGGCGGAGAACGCGCAGGCCATGCCGCTGCGCGCGGCATCGACGCGGCCCTGGCCGTAGATCCAGCTGTTGGCGGCTTCCAGCGCACGTGCGGCGCGGCGGCGCACGCCGAGCGTCTCGGGCAGCGAATAATAGGCGTCGATAAAGCTGCGGACCGCGACCTCTGCGGCCTCGCGTCCGCCCTTGTGGCCGCCGACGCCGTCGGCGACCGCGGCCACCACGTCGCGATGAACCGAGCCCGGCTGACCCAGGCAGGCCGCGACATAGTCCTCATTGGCGGCGCGCTTGCCGGTCTCGCTGGCAAAGCCGACGCGAACGCCGAGATCCCTTTGTAGATCTCGTTGCAAATGCCGTTGCGCGCCGTTCGCCACGTCCTAGCCCGTCCTCTCGGCACTAGAGCCCCGTTCCGATTGAATCGGAACGGGGCTCTAGACTTTTGTTTTGACGCGTTTTCTTCACGCGAACCGGCGTCCACTTCGCTCGAAAACGCTGTGCCCGTCAGACGCGCGCTCCCGACACCGCGCCCCAGGTGGTGCGCCAGCGGACCTTGACCATGGCAAGTCCGATGAAGCCAAGCAACGCCAGCGCGCCGAAGAACAGGAAGCCGGCGCCGAAACCGCCGGTCATGCCCTTGGCGAAGCCGAGCGTCTGGGCGAGGAAGAAGCCGCCGATACCGCCGGCGCAGCCGACCAGCCCGGTCATCAGGCCGATCTCGTGGCGGAAGCGCAGCGGGATCAGCTGGAACACCGCGCCATTGCCCATGCCGAGTGCCAGCACGCCGATCGAGAACAGCAGCACCGAAATCCAGGCGATGCGCGGCAATTCGGTTAGCGACCAACCGCCCGCAGCAGGCGCAGTCGGGCCCTCCGGCATGAAGGCGATCACGAGATAGGCCGCGACCACGACGCCGAACAGGATCGACAGCGAACGGATGCCGCCGATGCGGTCGGCGATCATGCCGCCGACCGGACGGAAGCCCGAGCCGAACGCGACGATCAGCGCGACCAGCATGCCGGCCGCCACGCCGGAGACGTGATACTGCACGGTGAAATAGAGTGGCAGCGCGTTGGCGAGGCCGACGAAGCCGCCGAAGGTGATGAAGTAGAAGAACATGAACCAGCGGCTGTCGGAATCCTTCAGCAGCGCGCCGTAGGCCTGCAGCGAGATCTTCTTGCGCTCGCCCGGCGCGTCCTTGGCCGCGACAGCGTAATAGGCGAGCACCATCAGCATCGGAATCAAGAGGCAGCCGAACACGGCCTGCCAGCCCCAATGTTCGGCAATGCTCGGTGCCAGCAGCGTGTCGAGCACGACGCCCATATTGCCGGCACCGGCGATCCCCATGACCACGCCCTGATATTGCGGCGGATACCATCGGCTGGCCTGGGGCAGGGCGACGGCGAACGAGGCGCCGCCGACGCCGAGCGCAAGCCCGAACAGCTCGATCGCAAGCTTGCTGGTCAGCCCGAAATGCCAGACCGACGCGGTCGCGGCGATCACAACGAGCTGGGCGATGATGCCGGTGCGCTTGGCGCCGATGATGTCGGCCAGAATGCCCATCGGCACGCGCAACAGTGCGCCGGCGAGCACGGGAATGGCGACCAGGGTGAACTTCTCGTTCACGGCCAGATTCATGTCGCGCGCGATGTAGACGATCAGCGGTCCGAGCGCGACCCACGCCATGAAACTGATGTCGAAGTAGAGGAACGCGGCGAGCAGGGTCGGCCAGTGACCTGCTTTCTTGAACTCGGCTAGCTTCATCGCAAGCGTCTCGCGGTGATGCGGCGGAGACGGCCGCACACGTGCGGTCATCTCGGGCGCAGATAAATCGAATGTGGGTGAATGGTGAGCGCGCTCGTCGTTGAGACGCACTCCGTCAACCGTTCAGGTCAGCAATTTGCGTGCCATCGAATCGACCGCGTCGCTTTGCCTTGCAGTCGCAAGATGTTGCTGCGAGATCGCGAACCGGGACCGGCGATCGGAATTGGCGTGGCGTGCGGCAAGCGCCGCCGCGCAAACGCGCACGTTGATGCTTTCTTGTGCGATGCGTCACGCGCGCGCGATGCCGCATCGATGACGGGTTCACGATTGCCATCGCGGCCGGCGATGCTGTGATGCACAAGAGATCATCGGCGTGGCTAAAAATTCGGCCAGCCGGCTGCGCGGCGCGTCATCAGGCACATTTGAGGGCGCGGAAAACCTGTTGATTTTGCAACGAGATTCGGCCGTGCCGAGTTGGCACGCGTTTTGAATATCAATCAACAACGGAACATCGGTCGTCATCGAAGACGGTCTGCGCCCGCGGCTGGGCTTCCTGCAACTCCAAACCTTTATCGGTGCCCATCAACGACGCACATCGCGTCGCTGCGCAGCGCCGTCGGAATTGAAAGGCAGACCATGCTCGACAAAGTGACCAAGCAGAAGCTCGTGGTGATCGGCAACGGGATGGCCGGCATCCGCACGGTCGAGGCGCTGCTCGAGCGCGCCCCCGATCTCTACGACATCACGGTGTTCGGCTCCGAGCCCTACGGCAATTACAACCGCATCCTGCTGTCGCCGGTGCTCGCCGGCGAGAAGACCGTCGACGACATCATGCTCAACACCGTCGACTGGTACGAGGACAACAACATCACGCTGCGCAAGGGCGAGACGGTTTCCATGATCGATCGCCGGACCTGTGAAGTCGTGACTGATGCCGGCGATCGTGTTCCCTATGACCGCCTGCTGATCGCAACCGGCTCAAATCCGATCATGCTGCCGCTGCCGGGCAAGGACCTGCCGGGCGTAATCGGCTTCCGCGACATCTATGATGTCGACCGCATGATCAAGGCCTCGACCGATTATCGCAACGCCGTCGTGATCGGCGGCGGCCTCTTGGGCCTCGAAGCCGCCAACGGGCTGATGAAGCGCGGCATGAACGTCACCGTCGTGCATCTGCTCGACACCTTGATGGAGCGCCAGCTCGATCCGGTGGCCGGCGGCCTCTTGCGCAAGTCGCTGGAAGAGCGCGGCATGGTGTTCAAGATGCCGGCGCAGACCCAGGCTATCCTGGGCGAGGATCGCGTCACCGGCGTGCGCTTCGGCGACGGCACCGAGCTGCCGGCCGATCTCGTGGTGATGGCTGTCGGCATCCGCCCGAACTTCGAGCTCGCCAAGAAGGCCGGGCTTTACTGCGAACGCGGCATCGTCGTCTCCGACACCATGCAGACCTATGACGGCCGCATCTATGCGGTCGGCGAATGCGTGCAGCACCGCCGCCAGACCTACGGTCTCGTCGCGCCGCTGTTCGATCAGGCCAAGGTCTGCGCCAACCACCTCGCGATGAAGGGCTTTGCCACCTATGACGGCTCGGTCACCTCGACCAAGCTGAAGGTCACCGGCATCGACCTGTTCTCGGCCGGCGACTTCGCGCCGGGGCCGGACAAGGAGGAGATCGTGCTGCAGGACGCCAATCGCGGCGTCTACAAGCGCATCATCCTGAAGGACAAGAAGATCGTCGGTGCCGTGCTCTATGGCGACACCATCGACGGTCCCTGGTACTTCCAGCATCTGCGCGACGGCACCGACGTCTCGCACATGCGCGAGCGCCTGGTGTTCGGCGCCGCCAATCTCGGCGACGGCGGGGTCAACGGTCAGAACTCGGTTGCCGCGATGAGCGACGAGACCGAGATCTGCGGCTGCAACGGCGTCTGCAAGGGCGCGATCGTCAAGGCGATCTCCGAGAAGAAGCTGTTCACGCTCGACGACGTCCGCGCCCACACCAAGGCGTCGTCGTCCTGCGGCTCCTGCACCGGCCTGGTCGAGCAGGTGCTGGCGTTCACGCTCGGCGGCGACTATTCGGCGGCGCCGAAGGTCAAGCCGCTGTGCAAATGCACCGATCACAGCCACGACGACGTCCGCCGCGTCATCGTTGAGCAGCAGCTCAAGACCATTCCGGCCGTCATGCGCTTCATGGAGTGGAAGACGCTCAACGGCTGTCACTCCTGCCGTCCGGCGCTCAATTACTATCTGCTCGCCACCTGGCCCGGCGAATATCGCGACGATCAGCAGTCGCGCTTCATCAACGAGCGCGTCCACGCCAACATCCAGAAGGACGGCACCTATTCGGTGGTGCCGCGGATGTGGGGCGGCGTCACCACGCCGGGCGAGCTGCGCGCCATCGCCGATGTCGCCGAGAAGTTCAACATCCCGACGGTGAAGGTCACCGGCGGCCAGCGCATCGACCTGCTCGGCGTCAAGAAGGAGGACCTTCCGGCGGTGTGGGCCGATCTCAACGACGCCGGCATGGTGTCGGGCCATGCCTACGCCAAGGGCCTGCGCACGGTGAAGACCTGCGTCGGCTCCGAATGGTGCCGCTTCGGCACCCAGGACTCCACCGGTCTCGGCGTCAAGCTCGAGAAGTTCATGTGGGGCTCGTGGACGCCGGCCAAGGTCAAGCTCGGCGTCTCCGGCTGCCCGCGCAACTGCGCGGAAGCGACCTGCAAGGACGTTGGCGTGGTCTGCGTCGATTCCGGCTACGAGATCCATTTCGCCGGTGCCGCGGGCTTGCACATCAAGGGCACCGAGTTCCTGACCAAGGTCGAGACCGAGGACGAGACGCTCGAGGTGATCGTGGCGCTGACCCAGCTCTATCGCGAGGAGGGCTGGTATCTGGAGCGCATGTACAAATGGTGCGACCGGGTTGGTCTCGAGCAGATCAGGAAGCGTGTGGTCGACGACATCGCGAACCGCAAGGCGCTGTTCGCCCGCTTTGCCCACTCGCAGCAGTTCGCGCAGACCGATCCGTGGGCCGAGCGCGCCAGCCGCGGCGTCGACCGCAACGAGTTCGCGCCTCTCGCCGAATTGGAGCTCGCATGACCAGCTGGATCGAAATCGGCGCGCTCGACGACATCCCGCGGCTCGGCTCGCGCGTGGTGCGCACGCCCAGCGGCAACATCGCGGTGTTCCGGACCGAGAGCGACGAGGTGTTTGCGCTCGACGACCGCTGCCCGCACAAGGGCGGGCCGCTGTCGCAGGGCATCGTGCACAACAAGCGCGTGACCTGTCCGCTGCACAATTTCGTCATCGAGCTGGCCAGTGGCCAGGCGGTCGCGCCTGACGAAGGCTGCACCCATACCCATCCGGCCAAAGTCGAGAACGGCGTTGTCTGGCTGTCGGTGCGGCAGGCGGCCGCGGTGAGCTGAGCGGGCAAGGATCGGCCAGCCATGTCCGTCAAGACCACGTGTCCCTATTGCGGTGTCGGCTGTGGCGTCATCGCGTCGAGGGACGCGGCGGGCGCCGTCCGGGTCGAGGGAGACAAGCAGCATCCGGCCAATTTCGGCCGGCTCTGCAGCAAGGGCTCGGCGCTCGCCGAGACCATCGATCTCGACGGGCGTCTGCTCGCGCCTGTCGTCGACGGCGCCCCGGCGGCGTGGGATGACGCGCTCGACCGTGTCGCCGATGGCTTCAGTCGCGTCATTCGCGAGCACGGGCCCGACGCGGTCGCGTTCTACGTCTCCGGCCAGCTCCTGACCGAGGACTATTACGTCATCAACAAGCTCGCCAAGGGCTTCGTCGGCACCGCCAATATCGACACCAATTCGCGGCTGTGCATGGCCTCCAGCGTCGCGGGGCACAAGCGCGCCTTCGGCAGCGACACCGTGCCGGGCTGCTACGAGGACCTCGAGCAGGCCGATCTTCTGGTGCTGGTCGGCTCCAACGCCGCCTGGTGCCATCCGATCCTGCACCAGCGCATGCTGGCGGCGAAGGAGAAGAACCCGGCGTGCAAGATCGTGGTGATCGATCCGCGCCGCACCGCGACCTGCGAGGGTGCCGATCTGCATCTGCCGCTGCGCTCCGGCAGCGACTCGGTTCTGTTCAACGGGCTGTTCGCGTTCCTCGCCGGCAGCAGCGCGGTCGATCGCAGCTTTGTCGGCAATTGCACGACGGGGATCGTCGACGCCCTCAAGCAGGTGGCGGGCCAGACTCTGGCGCAGACGGCTGCGACCTGCGGCCTGACCGAAGGCGCGGTCGGGCTGTTCTTCGACTGGTTCACCCGGACCGAGCGCGTCGTCACGCTGTATTCGCAAGGCATCAACCAGTCGTCGAGCGGCGTCGACAAGGTCAACGCCATCATCAATTGCCATCTGTTGACCGGGCGCATCGGCCGTCCCGGCATGGGGCCGTTCTCGCTCACCGGCCAGCCCAACGCGATGGGCGGCCGCGAGGTCGGCGGGCTCGCCAACCAGCTTGCCGCGCATATGGAGATCGAGAACCCGGCGCATCGCGAGCTGGTGCAGCGGTTCTGGCGCGCGCCTGTGATTGCGGAGAAGGGCGGGCTGAAGGCGGTCGACATGTTCGATGCGATCGCCGACGGCCGCATCAAGGCGGTGTGGATCATATCGACCAATCCGGTGGTGAGCCTGCCCGATGCCGACCGCGCGCGCGCCGCGCTCGATGCCTGCGAGCTCGTCGTGGTGACGGATTGCATGCGCGACACCGACACCACGCGGCATGCCGACGTGCTACTGCCGGCGCTGGCGTGGGGCGAGAAGGACGGCACCGTCACCAATTCCGAGCGCCGGATCTCGCGGCAGCGGCCGTTCCTGTCAGCGCCCGGCGAAGCGCGCGCCGACTGGCGGATCATCTGCGACGTCGCCGCCCGCATGGGATATCCGGGCTTCGATTACGCCTCGGCGGCGGAGGTGTTCCGCGAGCATGCCGAATTGTCGGGCTTCGAGAATAACGGCCAGCGCGATTTCGATATCTCGGCGCTCGCTGCGCTCGATGACGGCGCTTATGACGCGCTGGCGCCGGTGCAGTGGCCGGTGACATCGGACCATCCGGCTGGCACGCCGCGGATGTTCGAGAGCCAGAAATTCTTTACGCCCGACCGCAAGGCGCGCTTCGTGCCGGTCGCGCCGCGCGCGGCGCGGCATGCGACCAGCCGCGACTATCCGCTGGTGCTCAACACCGGCCGCGTCCGCGATCAGTGGCACACCATGACCCGGACCGGGAAAACCGGTCGGCTACTGTCGCATATCTTCGAGCCCTATGCCGAGTTTCACCCCGAGGACGCGCGGCAGGCCGGGCTGCAAAATGAAGGACTGGTGCGGCTGACGAGCCGCTGGGGCGAGATGGTCGCGCGTGTCGTGGTCAGCGCCGACCAGCGCCGCGGCTGCGTGTTCGTGCCGATGCATTGGAACGAGGAATTCGCCGGCGAGGGCCGCGTCAACGCGCTGGTCAATCCGGCGGTCGATCCGCTGTCCGGCCAGCCGGAATCGAAGCACACGCCGGTCAAGGCAGATCCCTACGCCCCGAAATGGCACGCCTTCATCCTGAGCCGTGATGCGATCAACCGTCCGGCAAGCGGCTACTGGGTTTACGGCAAGGCCGGCGATTGCACGCGGCTGGAGCTTGCGCTCGACGTCCGCCCGGAGAGCTGGCGCGACTGGGCGCGAGCGCAACTCGGCCTCGACGGCGTCGAGATCGAATGGATCGCCTATCGCGATCCGGCCGCGGGCCGTTTCCGCTACGCGGCGGTGCGCGACGGCCGGCTCGACGGCTGCGTGTTCATCGCGCCAGATCACGCGCTGCCGTCGCGGGCGTGGCTCGCCGGGTTGTTCGCGGAGCAGCAATTGTCCGCCAATGCGCGGATGGCCCTGCTGGCCGGGCGGCCGTTCGGCGCGGGCGAGGATATCGGGCCGATCGTCTGCTCCTGTTTCAGCGTCGGACGGCACCAGATCACTGCCGAGATCAGGAAGGGCGCTGGCAGCGTCGAGGCGATCGGCCGCTGCCTGAAGGCCGGCACCAATTGCGGCGGCTGCAAACCCGAGATCGGCAAGCTGATCGGCGCCACCGCGCAGCCGCGGCAGGCGATCGCGTCCTGAGGCTCGGTGCCCGCGCGAGCCGAGCGAATGAACGCATGATCCGGAAAGTGAGAAGCGGCTGTATTCATTGCGTATTGCCGGAAGACGTGCAATAGTTTCTTCAAGAAACTTCAGATAGCGTTCGTTCAGATGGAAGCCGCAATAAATACGGTTTGCAGTATCTGGCGCTGCAGTTGCGATTCCATCAGGTTTCGGCTGATTCCGTTCAAATCATTCATCAATTTTCCAGCACTTCGATCGAAGTGCCAAGTTGCGTGCGCCAATGATCTAAGGCTGAAGGCCGGCAGGTGACCGAAGGTCGGGCCGGCCTGATGAAGCTCCCGCTGCAGGCGATCGTGGAGCTACGAAGCAGCAGCGCACAATAGGATATTACTGCAAGGGATTTTGAGACCAATTGGGACGCGACCATGGATGTCGAGGGATGGTTGCAGGAGTTGGGCCTCGAACAATATGGAACGCTGTTCCGGGCGAACGAAATCGATGCCGAAGTCCTGCTTGAGCTGACCGAGATCGATCTTGAGAAGCTCGGTGTGCCGTTGGGGCACCGCAAGCGCCTCCTCAAGGCGATCACGAAATTGAGCGCCACGGAAAAGGCGGAGGTATCGCAACCGACGTCGGCCGAACCGAGCCCGCGGGACGCCGCGGAGCGTCGTCAATTGACCGTCATGTTCTGCGATTTGGTTGGCTCGACCGCACTGTCGGCGCGACTTGATCCCGAGGACATGCGCGAGGTGATGCGGTCCTATCAGGACGCGTGCTCGGGCGTCATCGCGCGCTATGAAGGTTTCGTCGCCAAATTTCTGGGCGACGGCATCGTGGCCTATTTCGGCTATCCGCTCGCGCATGAAGATGATGCCGAGCGCGCCGTGCGCGCCAGTCTCGAGATCGTTGCCGTCCTTGCCGGGCTGGAGACGCGGGCCGCCGACCCGCTTCAGATCCGCATCGGTATTGCGACCGGGGTCGTGGTGGTCGGCGACCTCATTGGGCAAGGCTCCGCGCAGGAGCATACGGTGGTCGGCGACACACCAAATCTCGCCGCGCGGTTACAGGGCGTAGCTCACCCCGGCAGTATCGTGGTGAGCGAGCAGGTGCGCCGCCTGGCCGGAGGCACATTCGATTACGAGGATCTGGGTGAGCTGACGCTCAAGGGCATCGCGCCCCCAACGCATGGCTATCGCATCCGCGGCATAAGCAAGACGGCCAGCCGCTTCGAAGCCGCCACCTCCGCGGGACTAACGGCTCTGGTGGGGCGGCACAGCGAGGTTTCGCTGTTGCAAGACCGCTGGGCCCAGGTGGTGGAAGGAACGGGGCAAGTGGTCTGCCTCAGCGGCGAGGCCGGCATCGGCAAGTCGCGCCTGGTCCACATGCTGCGCGCCCATGTGTCGGCCGATCACGCCCTGTGCTTCTCAGCCAGCGGCTCGGCATACCACCAGAACACCGCGCTACACCCGGTCATCGATCTCCTGCAAGGGCTGCTGGGATTTGAGCCCGGCGACGACGCGCCGGTACACCTGGCCAAGCTGCATCGGGGCCTCGCCTTGCATGGTCTCGGCGACGCCCGCATGGCGAGCGTGTTCGCCGCCTTGCTGTCCCTCCCCAGCGAAGCTGGCCAACCCGCCGCAACGGCCGGCACGCAAAAGGAAACGCTGGAAGCGATCCTCACTCTGTTGCTGGCGCTGGCCGCACACAAACCGGTCCTGCTTGTGGTCGAAGATCTGCATTGGCTGGATCCTTCCACGCTGGAACTCCTGGGCTTGCTGATCGATCAGGTGCCCACGGCCAACATCCTGTTGCTGACGGCGGCCCGACCCAACTTCCAGCCGCCCTGGGGTGCGCGGCCGCAGGTCAACGCGCTGCGCCTCGGCCGGTTGGCGCGCAGCGAGATCAGCCAGCTGGTGCTGCAGGTGACGGGTAGCAAGCCGCTGCCGGCGGAGGTGCTGGAGCAGATCGTCAAGAAGACGGATGGTGTGCCGCTATTCGTCGAAGAATTGACCAAGACGGTGATGGAGCTCGGTCTGCTCAGGGACCTTGGCGAGCGCTACGAACTCGTGGGGCCGCTTACCCCGCTGGCCATTCCGGCCACGGTGCATGACTCGTTGATGGCGCGCTTGGACCGTCTATCGACGGCCAAAATTGTCGCCCAACTTGGCGCCGTGCTGGGGCGCAGTTTTGCCTACGACCTGTTGCATGCGGTGGCGAAAATGGACGAGGCGACGTTGCGCCAGTCGTTGCAGCAGCTTGTCGTCGCCGAGGTGTTGCAGCAGCACGGCCTGCCACCCGGCGCCACCTACACCTTCAAGCACGCGCTGGTGCAAGACGCCGCCTATGGCTCCTTGCTGCGCAGCACGCGCCAGCTGTTTCACCAGCGCGTCGCCCAGGTACTGGTGGAAAGCTTCGCCGCCCTTACGCAAGGGCAACCCGAGGTGCTGGCCTATCACTACACCGAAGCCGGTCTGGCCGCACAGGCCATCCCGCAGTGGCAGCGCGCGGCGCAATTGTCGGTCGGGCGCGCGGCGCATCGCGAGGCAATCAGCCAGTTCAATGCGGCGCTGGGATTGTTGGCCGGCCTACCCGCCGGGACCGAGCGGTCCAGGCAGGAACTTGAGGTGAGGCTCGGTCTCGGACCGGCGCTGATGGCGGCGCGCGGCTATGCGGCGCCGGAGGTCGAGCGGACCTACGAGCGGGCACGCGAACTCGCGAACGAACTGGGCGAGGCCGAGCAGCGGTTCACCGTCTTGTTTGGGCTGTGGCGCTACTACTTGAACCGTGCCCGGCTGGCCACCTCGCGCGGTCTCGCCGAGCAACTCATCGCCTCGGCTGAGGAATCGAGTGTCGACACACAGTGGTCGATGGCGCGTTATGCGATGGGCACCACTCAGTACTACCAGGGCGAGATCGAGCCTGCCGCCGCCAACCTGGAACAAGCCGTGGCGCTGTACGACCCGCAGCAGCATATCAGTGCAGCGGCCAGCGACCCGCGCATCACCAGTCTTTCCTGTGGCGCCTGGGCGCTGTGGCATCAGGGCCTGGCCGACCAGGCCCTGATGCGCAGCGAGGAATCGGTGCGCCTGGCGCACGAGTTGTCGCATCTGCCGAGCCTCGCGCACGCCTTGTACTACGCGTCGCTGCTGCATCAGTTCAGGCGGGCCGCGGATCGGGCGCGTGATTGCCTGCAGCAGTTGATGGCCTGCTCCACCGAGCGCGGCTTCTCCTACTGGGAAGCGCGGGGCTCCGTGCTTCAGGGCTGGCTGTTGGGCGAAGAAGGCCACACGGCCGAAGGCATCCGCACCATGCTGCGCGGCATCGAGGCGGTGCAGGCGACCGGTGCCGAACTGGCCCAGCCCAACTACCTGGCTATGCTGGCCGAGCTGTATCTCAAGAACGGCGAAGCGGCCGCGGGGTTGCGCGCCGTGAACGACGCATTGGAGCGCATCGAGCACACCCTCGAGCGCCGCTGGCAACCCGAACTGCTGCGCCTGAAAGCCGAACTGCTGCTCGCCGAAGACGCCGGCGCGGCGGATGCCGCTCGGGACAGCCTGCACCAGGCGCTGGCCCTGGCGCGTCGGCAGAATAACCGGTCACTCGAGTTGCGCGCGGCGATGAGCCTCTATCGCCTGGAGCGCCGTCACCGGGGACGGTGCGACGGGCATCAACTGCAAACCGCCTGTTCCGCTTTCACCGAAGGGTATGACGAACCCGATCTACGCGAAGCCCGTACGCTGCTCCAAGCATCATAGAGGGAAATACGCCATGGAAGAGTCGCTGCTGCATGACCTGGGCGATGAGGCGCTGGACCCGATCATCAAAGAGTACGTCCAGATCGTCCAGCGGGGATTGCCGCGACCGGCGCGCCCGCAGGACGTGATCATTGTCGGCGCCGGCATGGCCGGCCTGACCGCGGCGTATCTTTTGCGCAACGCGGGCCACCACGTGCGCATTCTGGAAGCCAACACTTATGTCGGCGGCCGCGTGCACACCTTTCGCTCCTTCAGCGGCGATCTCTATGCCGAAGCAGGCGCGATGCGGATCCCGAGCCAGCATCAGCTTGTGAGCGCATTCGCCGATCTGTTCAAGCTGCCGCGTGAACCCTTCTTCAACGTCGACATCGACCCCGCGACCCGCGACGCTGCCGACCCGGTGTCGCGCAACAATGAATGGCTGTTCGTCAATGGCGTGAAGATCAGGCGTAGCGCCTACACCGCCGGCCAGTTGAACTTCCCGCTGCCGCCGGGCGAGAAAGGCCAGACCGCGCAGCAAATGCTGGACGCCGCGCTGGCGCCGCTGCGCGATTTCATCAAGGCCGATCCGGCGTCGCGATGGCCGGTGGTGATCGAACGCTTCGGCGAATTCTCGGTGCGCCGCTTCCTGAAGGAGCAGACGCTGTATTCCGAGGAGGCGATCGAGATGATCGTCGTGCTGAACAACCTGGAATCGCGATTGATGACGTCCTTCGTGCAGGCCTTCATCGAGCTTGCCATCATCAATGACAAGGTTCGTTATTGGCAAATACCCGGCGGCAACGACTTGTTGCCGCAAGCCTTCTTGCCGGCGCTGAAAGACAGCATCAGCTTTGGCCAGCGCCTGAGCGCGCTGGGCTGGGACGGTAGCGGTGTCAGTCTGCGTACGACCAGTGGCGAGACCTTCAAGGGCGACGCGGCCATCGTCGCGATCCCCTTTTCCAGCCTGCGCTTCGTGCGCACTGACCCGTTGTTTGTGCCGCAGCGCCGGCGCGCCATTCGCGAATTGCACTATGACGCCGCCACCAAGGTCTTGCTCGAATTCAGCCGCCGCTTCTGGGAGCAGGACGACGACATCTACGGCGGGGGCTCCACCACCGACCTTGCCAACCGCTACATCTACTACCCGAGCCACGACATGGGCTCCAACCGGGGCGGCGTCGTGCTTGCGAGCTACGTCTGGGGCGAGGACGCCTTGCGCTGGGACTCGCTGACGGAGCCCATGCGCCTGCAGTTCGCGTTGGACGGCGTCTGCGCATTGCACGGCGAGGGCGTGCGTAAACTGTATGTGGGTGGCACCAGCAAGAGCTGGATGCAGGATCCTTTCGCGTGCGGCGAGGCGGCCATCTTTGCGCCGGGGCAGTTCGAGATGCTGATGCCCTACCTGCTCGAGCCGGAAGGCGGCAAGGTTCACTTCGCGGGCGAGCACACCTCGCTCAAGCATGCGTGGATCGAAGGTGCCATCGAGTCCGGCGTGCGCACCGCGCTGGCTGTCAGCGAAGGACGCAAGCCGGCCGTAGCCCAACTGGGTGTAGCACGATGAACAAGTCACCCAACGCCATCGAATTCGTGCTCGGCGCGCTCAAGCAGGAAGGCATCAGCCATGTCTTCATGGTGCCCGGCGGATTGATCGACGGTTTCCTCACCGAGTTCGGCGACGTCACCGGCGTGAAAGCCATCGTCGCCGCCCATGAAGGCGGCGCGGGCTTCATGGCGGACGGCTATGCGCGGGCAAGCGGCAGGTTTGGCGTATGCCTCGGCATCGGCGGGCCGGGCGCGGCCAATCTGGTAGCAGCGCTCGCCAATGCCTATGCCGACGAGTCGCCGATCCTCGCCGTGACCGGCGAAGTGCAAAGCGACTGGGAAGGCCGCGGCTCATTCCAGGACGGCAGCGGTACGGGCATGAACGACGTCGCCCTGATGCGGCCGGTGACAGTGTTCGCTCAGGAGGTGCCGGCGATCAGTCTGCTGCCGCATCATTTGCATGTGGCCTTGCGCACCATGGTGGGGGACGCGCCGCGGCCGGTCTTCCTGAGCCTGCCGCAAGATCTGCACGAGCGGCCCGTGAACGAGGCCTACCGCCCGCTGCAATACGGCCTGGTAACGCCGCCGCGTGTGCTGGACCGGGAGACCGCGGCCGCCGTGCGAGCGTTGCTGACGTCAGGCCCGCGCATCGCCATTCTGGCCGGAAACGGCTGCGTGAGATCCGGCGCCACGGAGGACCTCGTGCGGCTTGCCGATCGCTTCGGCATTCCGATTGCCACCACGTTGCGCGCCAAGGGCGTAATCCCGGAAGACCATCGCCTGTCGCTGGGCGTGTTTGGCTATGGCGGGACTCGCCATTCGACACTGGCTTTGACGCCGGACGACGACACCGGCCCCAACCCGCCGCCGGCGGCCGACGTGAAGGCCGACGTGCTGTTGATCCTGGGCTCGGGCCTGAGCCAGCGCGACACCATGTCGTGGAGTCCGAACCTGCCGGCGGTCACCGTGCAGGTCGACATCGACGCTTGCGAGTTCGGTCGCGACTATGCGGTGACCGGGTCCGTGGTGGGCGACGCGCGCGAGTTTGTGCGCTGGATGTTGGACGACGAGCCCGTGCGCAGCGCTCTCGCCGGCACCCGGGCGGCGCGCGACGCGTGGACCGCGCGCATACGCGCCATGCCGCGCCTGTACGATGTGGCCAACACCCGCAGCAATGCGGTGCCCATACACCCGGCGCGCGCCGTTGCCGACCTGCGTCAGGTGGCCCCGCGCGACTGCGTGCTGCTGGTCGACTCCGGCGCGCATCGGGTCTTTGGCGGGCATTACTGGCAAAGCCATGGGCCCAGCGCCTATCTCACCGCCACCGCGATGGCGCCGATGGGCTGGGCCATTCCCGCGGCAATCGGCGCCAAGCTGGCACGGCCGGAACTGCCGTGTGCGGTTATCACCGGCGATGGCTGCATGCTGATGCACGGCATCGAGATCCAGACCGCGGCGCGTCACGGTCTCGCGATCGTTTACGTCGTCATCAACAACGGCGCCTTGGGGAATGTCTACCTGCGCGCCAAGCAGATGAGCCCGGCCGCAGCCGAGCTGTCCCTGCTTCGCACCCACGACTGGGTGCAATTTGCGCGCTCGCTCGGTGCCGACGGCGTGATGGTGGAGCAGCCCGGCGACCTGGTCGGCGCCTTCGAGCACGCCTTTCGTTCGGGCGGCACGTTCATCGTCGATGTGCGCTGCGACCGTGACGCCACCACGCCCGTGGGCCCCTGGAACCGCGCCAAAGGCGCGTCGCTGGACTGAAGCCATGGCACAATTGCCCGACCCGACGCCGTATCTGGACGATGAGGGCCGCGCCATCTACCGGCGCCTGGCCGGCCCGCGCGGCGGGCTTCATGGGATGTATTTGGCGCTGATGAATAATCCCGTGCTGGCTGAGCATATCGGCAATCTCGGGAGCTATCTGCGCTTTCATGGCCTGCTCAGCGCCGACGTGCGCGAACTCGCCATCCTGGCGACGGCGCGCGGCCTCGGCGTGGCCTATGAATGGGAGCAGCATGCGCCGATCGCTCTCGCTGCGGGCGTGCCCCAGGCGGTGGTGGACGCCTTGCAGGCAGGTGACTTCGCGGCTCCCCCCATGAGCGGTCTCTACGTCGACATTTGCAGCGCGGCCCGCCATGTCGTGGCGCAAGAGTCTCTGCCCGACCTCCTGCAGCAGCGCTTGCAGCAGGCGTTGGGCTTGAAGGGCGTGGTCGAACTGGTGGCGCTGTGCGGCTTCTACCGCTGCATCGCCACCGTCGTCACTGCCTTCGACGTAGCCCTGCCCAATCCCGGACCGCCGCCGTTCTGAGACGGTCCCGTAGAGCCGTAAATGTCGAACCTTGCGAGCTCTTGATGGACTCCCTGTAGCGCGATGACGACCTCATTGCGCTCTAGCAGCCGCGGCAGATGCTCTTCAGCTTGCTGTTGAGCAGGCGGTCCTCTTCGTCGGAGGCCGCCTTGGTGTAGGGGTCGTCGGCGTGGCGCTTGTCGGCGGCAAATCCGCCGCCGCGACTGGTGCCGCCGGCATGCATGCCGTGCAAGCCGCCGCCATGGCCGTGGCCGCCGCGCGCATCCGCCGGCGGCATTGCGGCCGCAAGCAGGGTGAGCAGCAGTCCGGCCATCGTGAATGTCCGCATGGTGTCCTCCTCGTCGCGGCAAGATACCGCTGACGCTGAGGCAAATCGGTGTCGGCCAACTTCACAATTTCGCGTGGCGGCAATCAGCCCGATACGCGGCCGGTTCCCGAAGGACCGCCGCCGCTGCGCCACACAGGGATGGCTTCATGCCGACAATGCAGTGCTCGCGGCAGCAAAATGGTGTATCGGCAAGCTCTGGCGCGCCCAGGAGACGGGCAGGACACGGGCAAGATACGGTCCGGCGCCGGATAATCAAGATTTAGCAAGATTTCGGAGGAACGTTCATGTCGGCTCTGCCACTTTCGGGCATCAAGATTCTCGACCTGACGCGGGTGCTCGCGGGCCCGCTGTCGGCCCAGATGCTGGCGGATCTCGGCGCGGAGGTGATCAAGATCGAGCGGCCCGGCGGCGGCGACGACGCCCGCGCCTTTGGCCCGCCCTATCTCAAGGATCCCGAAGGCAAGGCGAACAACAACAACTCGTTCTACCTCTGCGCCAACCGCAACAAGAAGTCCGTCACCGTCAACATCGCCAAGCCCGAAGGGCAGGCGATCATCCGCGAGCTCGCCAAGTCGGTCGACGTGATGATGGAGAACTACAAGGTCGGCGATCTCAAGCGCTACGGCCTCGATTACGACACCATCAAGCAGCTCAACCCCGGCATCATCTATTGCTCGGTGACCGGCTTCGGCCAGACCGGCCCGTACGCCACGCGCGCCGGCTATGACGCGATCCTGCAGGCGATGGGCGGCCTGATGAGCGTCACCGGCCATATCGACGGCGAGCCCGGCGCGGGCCCGATGAAGGTCGGCCCCTCGATCGTCGACTACATGACCGGCATGAACACCTCGATCGGAATTCTGTCGGCGCTGTACCATCGCGACGCCAACAATGGCGAAGGGCAGCATGTCGACGTCTGCCTGTTCGACACGGTGATCGCCTCGCTGTCGCACTGGCTGCAAATCTACCTCGTCAACGGCAACATGCCGCCGCGCCGCGGCACCTGGGGCAATGGCGGCATGCCGGCCGGCGTGTTCCGCTGCACCGACGGCGAGCTGATGCTGGTGGTCGGCAATGACGGCCAGTTCCAGCGCACCTGCGCCGTGCTCGGCGAACCCGAGCTCGCCAACGACAAGCGCTTCGTCAAGAACAACGACCGCGTCGTGCACGGCAAGGAGATCATGGCGATCTTCGCCGGCCTGTTCCTGAAGCACCCGGTGGCCTACTGGCTGGAGAAGCTCGAGGAGGCCGGCGTGCCGTCCGGCCCGATCAACAATTTCGAGCAGGTGTTCAGCGATCCGCATGTGCAGTCGCGCGGCATGCGGGTCAAGGTCGATCACCCCTTCGAGCCCAACCTGTCGCTGATCCGCAACGCGCTGACCTTCTCGGGCACGCCGATCACCGACTACCGCGCCCCGCCGCT
This sequence comes from Bradyrhizobium sp. Pha-3, assembly GCF_042258615.1. Lineage (GTDB taxonomy): Bacteria > Pseudomonadota > Alphaproteobacteria > Rhizobiales > Xanthobacteraceae > Bradyrhizobium. Next base: position 4,264,552 of record NZ_CP170152.1, read on the forward strand.
GCTCGGTGCCGACACCAAGGACGTGCTGGCGACCATCGGCTATGACGACGCCAAGGTCGAAGGGCTGAAGGCACAGGGGATTCTGTAGGCCTGCACGGCTTCGGTCCACCGTTCCGTCATCCTGAGGAGCGGCCACTTGGCCGCGTCTCGAAGGATGTACGGCCCGGCCGGTGGCCGTTGATCCTTCGAGACGGCCGCTGCGCGGCCTCCTCAGGATGACGGTTCGACAGTGGCGTCGCGCCTGCAACACTTCGACCTGTATCGAAGCATCATTGACGCGGCCCTGCTAGATTGGCGGTCATCGATCCCTTATCGAAGGTGCCAATCATGAAACGGGAAGTGGTCCGCGTCGAACCGATCTCGAGCTGGCTGGAGCGCTGGAAGGCGCCGGCGTCGGCGGTCACGCGCGCCGGCAACATGGTCTTCGTGTCTGGCCTGCCGCCGTTCGATCCAGCAACCGGCGAGATCGCCGCCGGCGCCTCGATCGAGCGGCAGAGCGAGCTGGTGATGGAGCAGCTCAAGCAATGTCTCGCGGCCGCCGGCGCGTCCTTCGACAACGTGATGAAGTGCAACATCTTCTGCACCTCGGCAAAACACTTCGCGACCTTCAACGCGATCTACCGGCGATATTTTGCGGACGATCTGCCGGCGCGGATCTTCGTCTGCATCCCGGAATGGACCGGTCCGTTCGACGTCGAGATCGACTGCGTCGCGATGGTGTAGGGCAGGGCCCCTTACAGATCCTGGCGCGTCAGCCGGCCGTGCACCACGACCGGCCGCAGCGCCGGCTTGCTCGGCACGTCGGCCATCGTGAGCGCCATCACCGAGACGGTGACCACGCGATCGATGATGGCGCGGACGTCGTCGAGGTCGCATTTGCCTTCCGACAGCCGCAGCAGGCGTTCCTTCTCGCGGATGGTGTGATGCGCCATCGCGAGCGCGAAGTGCAGGCCCCAGTACAGTTCGGTGTCGTCGCGGCCCGGCATCGCGCGGCGCATCGCTGCGGCGAATTTGCGCAAATGATCGACTTCGCGATTCTTGATGCGGCGGATCGGCGGCACGGATTCGATCGAGGCGCGGATCATGAAACGCGCTGCGGTCGAGCCCTCGCGATCGGGCCCGAGGCAGCCGCGCAAAGTGGGGCCGACGAGGGCGCGCATGATGTCCTCGATCGAGGCGCGGCCGCCGCCATTTTCCTCGGCCGCCTTCAATTCATTGAGACGTTCGCGGTTGGTCTGGATGCTGCGGGTGACGAACAGCTCCGCGATCAATTCGTCCTTGGAGCCGAAATGATAGTTCACCGCCGCGAGGTTGACATTCGCTTCCGCGACGATGTCGCGCAGCGTGACGTCGCCGAAGCCGCGGTCGGCATAGAGCCGCTCGGCGGCGGCGAGAATGGCGGATCGGGTTTGGTCGCTGGCCATGGCTGAGAGCCTTTCCGTTATTCCGCGGTGTGCCGGGGAATGACGAAGACGACAGGGAGTTGCATTTCAAACATTTGTATGAAACTATCGTTTGAAGAGCCGGAAATGTCAATCCGCTGATCGCGGGGCGACTTTCTGGCACACCACCGCCGCCGTTTTCGCGAACGCCCTTGCGGGCCGCGGAGGCGGGGTCAACAATGTTGCCCAAAAGGCCAAGACCCAAGTCAAGGCCCGAGTTCACGGCCCAAGTCCGCCGCCCAAGTCCGCGGCCCAAGTCTAGGAAACGAGGAGCGTCCCATGGATTTCACGATGTCGGCCAGGCAGAAGGAATGGCTTGAGCGCGTTCAGGCCTTCATGAAAACGCATGTCCGTCCCGCCGTGCCGATCTACGACCAGCAGGACGCCGAAGGCCCGCGCTGGAAGGTGATCCCGATCCTCGAGGATCTGAAGAAGAAGGCGAAGGCCGAAGGCCTCTGGAACATGTTCATGCCGCCGTCCTCGCACGAGGATGACGAATTCCACGGCGCGGGATTGAGCAACCTCGAATACGCGCTGCTGTCGGAAGAGATGGGCCACATCTCCTGGGCGTCCGAGGTCTTCAATTGCTCCGCTCCCGATACCGGTAACATGGAAGTGTTCATCCGCTACGGCACCAAGGAGCAGAAGCGCAAATGGCTGCGCCCGCTGATGGACGGCGAGATCCGCTCCGCCTTCCTGATGACCGAGCCGGCGGTTGCGTCCTCCGACGCCACCAACATCGAGACCCGGATCGAGAAGGACGGCGATCACTACGTCATCAACGGCCGCAAATGGTGGTCGTCGGGCGTCGGCGATCCCCGTTGCAAGGTCGCGATCCTGATGGGCAAGACCGATTTCAACGCCGCCAAGCATCAGCAGCAGTCGCAGATCCTGGTGCCGCTCGACACTCCCGGCATCAAGGTCGAGAAGATGCTGCCGGTGTTCGGCTTCGACGATGCGCCGCACGGCCACGCCCAGGTGCTGCTCGAAAACGTCCGCGTGCCGAAGGAAAACATCCTGCTCGGCGAAGGCCGCGGCTTCGAGATCGCGCAGGGCCGTCTCGGTCCGGGCCGCATCCATCACTGCATGCGCACCATCGGCAAGGCCGAGGAGGCGCTGGAGAAGATGGTGAAGCGGCTCGCCTCGCGCACTGCGTTCGGCAAGAAGATCATCGAGCATTCGGTCTGGGAGCAGCGCATCGGCGAGGCCCGCACCGATATCGAGATGAACCGCTTGCTGTGCCTCAAGGCCGCCGACATGATGGACAAGGTCGGCAACAAGACCGCGCAGGCCGAGATCGCGATGATCAAGGTCGCAGCGCCGAACATGGCGCTGAAGATCATCGACCAGGCGATCCAGGCCTATGGCGGCGGCGGCGTCTCCGACGAGGCCGGGCTTGCCAAGGACTACGCCCACATCCGTACGCTGCGACTGGCGGACGGTCCGGACGAGGTGCACAATCGCGCCATTGCCAGACTTGAACTTCGGAAGTATGCAAACACGTCGCACTGAGCATGACGCGGAACGCATGGCGTTCGTGCTGACATCGTGCTCAGAATGAAAAAGAGAAATCAGGCTGGCGTGCCAGCCTGATTGAAGGAGCGTCCGACGGCGCTCCCCAAAAACTGAATTGAGGGAGCGTCATCGTGGCGGACGGCGTCAGGAAAGACGAAGAATTTTCCGGCACAAGGGAAGTCGAGGAACGCCATCGTATCAACGAGGCGAACCTCGCGGCCTGGATGCAGGAACACGTCGAGGGCTATCAGGGCCCGCTCAAGGTCCTGCAGTTCAAGGGTGGCCAGTCCAACCCGACCTACAAGCTCGAGACCCCCGGCCGCAATTACGTGATGCGCCGCCGTCCGTTCGGTAAATTGTTGCCGTCGGCCCATGCGGTGGATCGCGAGTTCCGCGTCATCGCGGCGCTCGGCAAGCAGAATTTCCCGGTCGCGAAAGCCTACGCGCTGTGCACCGACGATGCGGTGATCGGCTCGGCCTTCTACATCATGTCGATGGAGGAGGGCCGGGTGTTCTGGGATCCGACGCTGCCGAGCCAAGAGCCCGACGCGCGCCGCAAGATCTTCACCAGCAAGATCGAAACGCTGGCGAAGCTGCACATGCTCGATCCCGAAAAGATCGGCCTCGGCGATTTCGGCAAGCCCGGCAATTATTTTGCGCGCCAGGTCGACCGCTGGACCAAGCAATACCGTGCATCCGAGACGCAGCATATTCCCGAATTCGAGAAGCTCGCGGAGTGGCTGCCGAAGACGGTGCCGGAGCAGAAGCGCGTCTCGGTCGTGCATGGCGACTATCGCCTCGACAACATGATCTTCCACGCCACCGAGCCGCGGGTGCAGGCGGTGCTTGACTGGGAATTGTCGACGCTCGGCGATCCCATGGCCGACTTCACCTATCTGTTGATGCAGTGGACCATGCCGGGCCTCGCCAACGCCGACCTCAAGGCGTTGAACATTCCGAGCCAGGACGAGGCTGCGCAGATCTACTGCGACGTCACCGGCATGGCTGTGCCGGATCTGAACTGGTACTTCTCCTACAACCTGTTCCGCCTCGCCGGCATCACGCAGGGCATTGCGGGCCGGGTCCGCGACGGCACCGCCGCGAATGCCAAGGCCCTCGAGTCGGCCAAGCGCACCGTGCCGCTGTCACAGGCGTCATGGGAATACGCGCAGAAGGCCGGCGCCACCTGATCGAAAACGCGGCGCGATCCCCCCGGGTTCGCGCCGCTTCCGCGAGCTGCGGCATGTTTCCGCATTGTAGCCATCTGTGACTTGAGTTCGCTGCGTCGCTTTGGCAAGTCAGTCCGGTCAACGCCCGCCCTGGTCCTGATCGGACATTTTCACTTTGCCTCTTTCCCCGAATCTTCGCGGCAGCCTGTTCATGGCGGCGGCCATGGCCAGCTTCACGGCCAACGACACCATCACCAAGGCGGTGTCGGCGGAGCTCAACATCGGGGAGATCCTGCTGGTCCGCGGCCTGGTCGCGATGGTGCTGGTCGCAGCCCTCGCCTGGTACCGCGACGCACTGCGCAGTTTTGGTGCGCTGCTGATCTGGCCGGTCGGACTGCGCGTCATGGGCGAGATCGGCGGCACGCTGACCTATCTCTCGGCGATCGCACAGATCCCGCTCGCCAACGCGTCGGCGATCTTCCAGGCGTTGCCGCTGGTCATCACACTCGGCGCGGCGCTGGTGTTCGGCGAACCGGTCGGCTGGCGGCGCTGGCTTGCGATCGCCGCCGGCTTCATCGGCGTGCTGGTCATCGTGCGGCCGGGGGCGCAGGGCTTTAGCCAGGCTTCGCTTCTGGCGCTGGCGTCGGTCGGCTTCTGCGCGGTGCGCGATCTCGCCACCCGCCGCATCCCGAAGCAGCTGCCGACCGTGTTCATCACGCTGCTCACCACCGTGACGGTGACGACCGCCGGCGCTGCCGTTCTTGTCCCGTTGGGCGGCTGGCGGCCGCCGTCGGGCCACGCGCTGGGCTTGCTCGTGCTGGCCGCGGTGCTGATCCTGATCGGCTATCAATGCATCATCGTGTCGCTGCGCATCGGCGACATCTCGGCGGTGGCGCCGTTCCGCTACTCGGCGTTGCTGTGGGCGATGCTGCTTGGCTATCTCGCCTTCGGCCACCAGCCCGATGTTCAGATGCTCGCGGGCGCCGCGATCATCGTCGCCTCCGGCCTCTATGCCTTCTACCGCGAGCGCAAGCGCGACAAGCTCCGTCCCGCCGCGACGGGGCCGGGCCTGCCGCCGGACGGGTTATAATCCATCCTACGAATCTCAACGACCGGTACGATAAGCCATAGGCGGACTCCGAAGGGCGCGGTGTCCCACGCGTTCGAGGACCGAATGACGAGATCGCCGATTGTCGATTCTCGCTACAACTGCACATCGGGGAGAGGTGCAATGGTTGATGAGAGGCGCACGCTACAGGAACTTGATGGGCAGGATTGGGGGGAACCGGAGACCGCTCCAACAGGCATGGTGGCACGCTGCCTGCGCTTGAGGCGTACACCTTTGAAGAACCTGAGCGCTGGCGACGTACGTCTGCTGATCGGCCAAAAGATTGGCCTCCCGGTGCTGATTCCAATGGCGTTTCGGTACCTGCGTGCCGATCCGCTTGTTGAATCCGAGTATTTTCCCGGCGATCTGCTGAGGTCGCTCCTGTCCGTCGAGCGGGCTTACTGGTCCGATAACCCTGTCGAATTTGAGCAACTGATAGCCATAGCTAGGTCGGTCGCAGCCGCAGACGGAAAGGTTGCCAATGAGTGCCGAACATTCTTGGCTGCGAGTGATTGTCCGTAGTTCATTGCCTGGGGCGAACGACGTAGCCCGGGGAACCGTCTCCGCATATCGCTTCCGCCGTCGTTCTTCGAGCTATGGCGGACAAGTCGCTCATGCGGGCTACGCAATCGGCAAAACGGGTAGGGCGGATGCGCGCAGCGCCATCCGCCCTACGGCTATCGCAGGTTCAAGACCCGATACCCGGGCATGAAGAACAATCGCCTCAGCGAAGACCGCCCGTCACGTGCAACGTTTCGCCGGTGACATAGGAGGCATCGTTCGAGGCGAAGAAGGCCACGGCGGCCGCGATCTCCTCGACCTTGCCGATCCGCGCCAGCGGCGTGACGGACTCGATCCAATTGCGCATGTCACCCTCGGAAAGGCCGGCGGAAACGACACCTTCGGTCGCGATCATGCCGGGGTTGACGGTGTTGACGCGGATCTTGCGCGGCGCCAGTTCCTTTGAGAGCACCGAGGAGATCGCGTCCACCGAGGCTTTGGTCGCGGTATAGACGGCGGTGTTCGGCGGCGCGATCGTCGATACGCCGGAGCTGATATTGATGATGCTGCCGCCTGCCGTATTGAAGTGCCGCGCGGCTTCCTGCGAAACCAGCAGCAGGCCCAGCACATTGAGATCGAAATGCTTATGGAAGTGCTCGGCAGTGATGCCATCCAGCGGCGCGAACTCGTAGATGCCGGCATTGTTGACCAGGATATCGATCGGACCAAACGCCTTGACGGTCTCGGCCACCACCGACTTCACCTGGCCGGCGTCGGTGAGATTGCCATGCACAGCGACGGCTTTGCCGCCCTTGCTGGTGATCGCGTCCACAACACGCTCGGCTGCCTGTTTGCTGGCGCTGTAGTTGACAGCAACCGCGGCACCCTCCGCGGCGAGGCGGAGCGCGATCTCGGCGCCGATGCCCTTTGACGCGCCGGTTACCAGCGCCACTTTGCCCTCGAGTCTTTTGCTCATCTTGTTCTCCATTGCCCGCGCGGATGCGCAATTTGTTCAGTAGTTCAGTAATAATGAACTATTGAAGCTGTTCAAGGGCAGCGCTATATATTTCGTGATGGTGCAGTTCGTTCACCCGTCGCGTGAGGACATCACATTGGCCGGAGTGCTGGCAGCACTCGCGGATCCGATGCGGTTGAAGATTGTCAGGGGCCTGCTCGAGCAGGGCGATTGCATGTCATGCACGGCAGCGGCGCCGTGCCCTGGCATGGCCAAATCGACGCTGTCGAACCACTTCCGCGTCCTGCGAGAAGCCGGCTTGATTCAAACCTGGAAAAAGGGCGTCGAGCATCGCAATGTAGTGCGCGAAGCCGATATCAATGCGCGCTTTCCCAAATTGCTCAAGACGATCCTGGGGTATCCGGAATAGCGCACAGGGCGGATCAACGACGCCCGCCGTTGGTTCAGCGCAGTTGCAATGGCGGATTGCCTTTCTCGCATATCGCTTCGATCATGCGCGCTCCGTCTTGATCCGCGTCGCACTTACCATGTTCGATCCGTCGGTGGCCGACTCGCTCATCAGTGAATGCCGGTGAACAGCCGGCTCCAGCGCACCGAGGACGGCCAGCGCCACACTTGCCATGCGGGCGCTTCATTGCCGATCGAGAAGAAGATCATCTTGGCTTGCCCGATCAGGTTCTCGAACGGCACGTAGCCGACGCCGCCTCGCGCCGGCGGCACGCGGCTGTCGGCCGAGTTGTCGCGGTTGTCGCCCATCGCGAAGAAATGCCCGGGCGGCACGACATAAACCTGTGTGTTGTCGTATTCGGAACGCTCGATGCGATCGAGCGTGTCATAACTGACCCCGTTCGGCAGGGTCTCGCGCCAGCGCTTGACGCGGACCGGGCGCGGTCCATCGTCGCGATCGACATAGTCGTCGACGCGCTCGCGTTTGACCGCGGTGCCGTTGATGTACAGCTGCCCGTCGATCATTTGAATGCGGTCGCCCGGCAGGCCGATCACCCGCTTGATGAAGTCGACGGAGTCGTCGCTCGGCAGCCGGAACACCACGACGTCACCGGGCCTGGGTTCGGAGCCGAAGATACGGCCAGAGAACAGCGGCGGCGAGAAGGGCAGGGAGTAGTGCGTGTATCCATAGCTGTATTTCGAGAGAAACAGGTAGTCGCCGACCAGCAGCGTCGTTTCCATCGACTCGGACGGAATGTTGAAGGACTGGAACAGGAAGGTCCGGATCACCAGCGCGATGATCAACGCCTGTACGGCCACGCGGAAGGTTTCCGCCACTCCACCTTGCTGACGTTCTTTCTCGGTCGACATGGTCCCGGGTTCCTGTTTCACCGGCTGGTTTGCACGCCCAACGGGGTCAACATCAATTCGCGCAATGCGCAATCAGCCGAGCGACGAATTCTCCGCAAGCCTCGAGCTGCGACATCTCGACGAACTCATCCGGCGTGTGCGCCTGCGCGATTCCGCCGGGGCCGACCACCACCGACGGCACATCGGCCATGCTGACGAACAGGCCGGCCTCGGTGCCGAATGCGACCTTGGCGTGGTCGTTGCGGCCGGCGAGCTGCTTGGCGAGCGTGACGATGGGCGCGTCCGCCTGGGTGTCGAGCGCGGGGTAGTCGAGGATCTCCTCGAAATCGATGCCGCACTCCGGGTGCCGCTTGCGCATGTCAGGCTCGATCTCGGCCTTGGCCCAGGCGATGATCGCGTCCGTCACCTGCCGGGACTCGGTGATGCCGATGCCGCGGCATTCGAATTCCACCACGCAATGGTCGGGCACGATGTTCAGCGCGGCGCCGCCATGCACGATGCTGGTGAGCAGGGTCGAATGCGGGACGTCGTAGAGGCTGTTCTGTTCGGCATCCGCGGCCAGCAGCGCGGCGCGGCGGCGGATTTCGGTGATCAGGTCGGCCGCATATTCGATGGCGTTGACGCCATCAGGCGCGATCGAGGAGTGGCGGGCGAGCCCGCGGAACGTGGCGCGCACGCCGTGCTTGCCCTTGTGGCCGATGATCACCTGCATCCGGGTCGGCTCGCCGACGAAGCAGCCGAGCGGCTTGACCGGCTTGCGAGCGACCTCGCGCAGCATCGGGCGCACGCCGACGCAGCCGATCTCCTCGTCATAGGAGATCGCAAGATTGATCGGCGTCTTCAGACCGGCCGCGAGCATTTCCGGAACCATCGCGAGACAGACCGCGACAAAGCCCTTCATGTCGGTGGTGCCGCGGCCGTACAGCCGCCCGTCACGCTCGACGAGCTCGAACGGATTGTGGCTCCAGTCCTGTCCGGCGACCGGCACGACATCGGTATGCCCCGACAGCACCAGCCCGGGTTTGTCTTCCGGGCCGACCGTGACCCACAGCGAGGACTTCTTTCCGGTGTCATCGACGATGCGCTGCCCGCTGACGCCAAGCGAGCCGAGATAGCGCTCGATGTAGTCGATCAGCGGCAGGTTGCTGCGGTCGCTGACGGTGTCGAACGCGACGAGGTCGGCCAACAGCTTGCGGATACGGTCGGGGCGTTGATTTTGCATTGCCTGTTCGTGTGCGAGGAATTGCTGATGTGCCGGCGATCCTGCCAGCAAAGTATAACAGCTGGTTTGCCTGCCGGGGCCAAGCAATATTCGGACCGTTGCCTGCCGATCAAAAATGCATCCGCGCCGTGAGATGATGGGTTTAGCTTCGCTCTACCCATCCTGCGGCTCTCGATGCGCAGCACATTCGATGTCGTCCTGGCGTAAGCCAGGACCCATTACCCCAAATGAGAATTGTTGCGTGATGCTGGGGCCGCGTTCCCGTTCACAATCAAGTTTGGTGGTTGGGTCCTGGCGTAAGCCAGGACGACGGTGGTGGATGTGGCGCCGCTATCGCGCCATTCGGGCTTGCGCCGCGAACGGAGAATGCCGTGCTAAATCGGCTTGCCCGTATACGGCATCGACGCGGTAAGGCCGCCGTCGACCGGGATGGCCTGGCCGTTGACATAGGACGCCTCGTCGCTTGCCAGGAACAATCCCATCGCGGCGAGCTCGTGCGGCTGGCCGGGACGCTTCAGCGGATTGAGCTGGCCGATCTTGTCCTGGGTGCCGCGCTCCTTGGCGCGATCGAATACCGGCTTGGTCATGCCGGTCTCGATCAGGCCGGGGCAGACCGCGTTGATGCGCACGCCGGTGCCGGAGAGCGAGTAGGCGGTGGTCTGCACCAGGCTGATCACGCCGGCCTTGCTCGCGCCATAGGGATGTCCGCTGGCGCCGGCCTTCAGGCCTGCGACCGAGGCGGTGCAGATGATCGAGCCGGAACCCTGCTTGGTCATGTGCGGGATCGAATGCTTGATCGCGAGGAAGGGCCCGATCAGATTGATGCGCAACACTTCCTGCCAGTGCTCCACGGTCTGGTCGGCGAGCGGCACGAGGCCGCCGCTGACGCCGGCATTGGCCCAGATCGCATCGAGCTTGCCGTACTTGGACAGCGCCTTGTCGATGAAGGCTTTCACGTCGCTCTCCGAGCCGGCATCGGCGGTGACGGCTTCGACGGTGCCGCCGGCATCGCGCACCAGCTTGGCGGTCTCGTTGACGCCATCGCTGCGATCGACCGCGATCAGCTTGGCGCCTTCTTTGGTGAACAGCAGCGAGGCGGCGCGGCCGATGCCGCTTCCAGCGCCGGTGATGATGACGGATTTGCCTTCGAGGCGGCCCATGGCTTTTCTCCCTGTTCACATGGTCCGTGGCGCGTCTGCCGCGCGACGGAATTCAAACAAAATTTCAAACGTCCGAAGCACTTGAGACGATGTGCGGCGTGACGTACAGCGACGGGGGACAGTATTGAAGGGCTCATCCGATGTCCAATCCAGACAAGCCTAACGTGACGGTGACGCGGTGGTGGTGGGTTCGTCACGCGCCGGTGCGCAGCGATGGCGGCAACATCTACGGGCAAGAGGATATCGACTGCGACACCAGCGATGTCGAGGTGTTCGAGGCGGTCGCCAAGATGCTGCCGCGTGACGCGGTGTGGTATTCGAGCAATCTCAAACGAACGCACAAGACCGCGGAGGCGATCTGGGCCGCCGGGTTTCCGAAGCCGGCCAACATGACGCAGGAACGCGACTTCGCCGAGCTGCATCTCGGCCAGTGGCAGGGCATGAACCGTGCCGCATTTCTTGCCAGCCGTCCGCCGGGCAATCTCTGGTTCGCCGACGTCAACGAGCCTGCACCCGGCGGCGAGAGTTTCATGGATCTCTACACCCGCGTCTGCCGCACCATCGTGCGGATCACCGCCGAAGAAGCGGGCAAGAACATCATCGCGGTCGGCCACGGCGGCGTGATCAGGGCCGCGGTCGGTCTTGCACTCGGCGGCCAGCCGGACCGGGGGCTGTCGTTTGATATCGACAATGTCTCGGTGACGCGGCTCGATCACATTGCTGCGCCCAACGTGTCGATGTGGCGGTTGCCGATGGTGAACCAGCAGCCCTGGATCGCCGATCCGCGCCACGCCGCGATGCATCAGCCGTCCGGACCTGAAGTCCGGCCGGCGAGCAAGCTTGCGTGATTGCCGCTATCGCAACTCCGGAACGCTGCCTAAGCTCAACCGCAGAATTCAAACGCCTTACATCAGGGAGAGAAACATGACCTTGTTCGACATGAAGGGAAAAGTCGCCGTCATCACCGGCTCGACGCGCGGCATCGGGCTCGCCATTGCCGAGCGCATGGCCGAGCACGGCGCCAAGGTCGTGATCTCCTCGCGCAAGGCCGACGTCTGCGAGCAGGTCGCGGGCGATATCAACGGCAAGTTCGGCAAGGACACCGCGGTCGCGATCGCCGCCAACATCTCGTCGAAGGAAAACCTGCAAAATCTGGTCGACGAGAGCAACCGCGCCTTCGGCAGGATCGACGTGCTGGTCTGCAACGCGGCGTCGAACCCGTATTACGGTCCGCTTGCCGGCATCTCCGACGATCAGTTCCGCAAGATCCTCGACAACAACATCGTTGCCAACAACTGGCTGATCTCGATGGTGGTGCCGCAGATGATCGAGCGCAAGGACGGCTCGATCATCATCGTGTCCTCGATCGGCGGCCTCAAGGGCTCGACCGTGCTCGGCGCCTACGCGATCTCCAAGGCCGCCGACATGCAGCTCGCGCGCAACCTCGCCTGCGAATATGGCAAGCACAACATCCGCGTGAACTGCATCGCGCCGGGCCTGATCAAGACTGACTTCGCCAAGGCGCTGTGGGACAATCCGGACACGCTAAAGGCCTCGACCGCGCGCTCGCCGCTGCTGCGGATCGGCGTGCCCGACGAGATCGCCGGCGCTGCCGTGTTCATGGGCTCGCGCGCCGGCGACTTCATGACCGGCCAGACCATCGTGATCGACGGCGGCGCGACGATCAGCTGACGCCGATCTCGCCTCCCGGACGCGGTGCGGCGCGAAGTGCCGCTCCGCAGCCCCGGGACCCATGAAGACGTGCACGATTGGATCGAGGTAGGCCCCGGCTTAGCAACGCACCGCTCGCGCGCTGCGTTGCATCCGGGGCACGAGACTTATTCAACCGCCGCATACACGCCGTTGCGCACCAGCGAGCGGGTATATTCGCGCTGGCCCGGGCCCTGCATCATGAAGACCGCGATCAGGTCTTCGCGCGGATCGATCCAGAAGAACGTGCCGGCCATGCCGCTCCAGAAGTACTGGCCGACCGAGCCGGAGAACGGCGCGATACCCTGCTGCATGCGCACGGCGAAGCCGAGGCCGAAGCTGTGGCCGGGCGACACCAGCGTGCCCTGGACCTTGACGCCGGCGCCGAGGTGATCGGACGCCATGAACTCCAGCGTCTTGCGGCCGATGATCCTGGTGCCGTCGAGCGAGCCGCCGCCCAGCAGCATCTGCGCGAAGCGCGCATAGTCCATCGTGGTCGAGACCAGTCCGCCGCCGCCGGATTCCATCGCCGGCTTCTCCAGCATGTTGAACAGCTGCACCTTCTCGTTGGTCCAGGGATCGTTGGCAAACGCCTCGGCGAGCCGGCCGGCATTGGCTTCCGGAGTGTGGAAGGCGGTCTCGTTCATTTGCAGCGGCGAGAGGATGCGGTCAGCGAGGAATTCGCCGAGCGGCTTGCCGCTGACGACTTCGATGATGCGGCCGAGGATATCGGTGGAGCGGCTGTAGTTCCACTCGGCGCCGGGCTGGCAGATCAGCGGCATGCCGGCGAGCATGGTGGCGTGCTCGGCATTGGTGATCTTGCGGCTGCGCAGCCGCGACTGCTGGTAGAGCTGCTGTACCGGGCCGTTGCCGGTGTGGTCGTAGGTCAAGCCCGAGGTGTGGCGCAGCAGGTCCTGGATCGTCATCTGCCGCTGCATGGGGACCAGCTCGAGCTTGCCGTTGTGCTCGACGCCGACCTTGGTCTCGGCGAATTCGGGGATGAATTTCGCGACGGGGTCGCTGAGCAGGAAGTGGCCGTCCTCCAGCAGCATCATGATGCCGACCGAGACGATCGGCTTGGTCATCGAGAAGATGCGGAAGATCGTGTCATGCGTCATCGGCGCAGACGCGGTCGGGCTTTGCCGCCCGATCGCGTCGAACCAGCCGATCTGGCCGCGCCGCGCCACCAGCACCGTAAAGCCGGGCGCGGTTCCCTTGTCGACCTCACGCTTGAAGGTGTCGGACAGGGCCTGCAGCCGCGCGCTCGACAGCCCGATCGATTCGGGTTTGGCGAGCGGGAGGGGCGGGGTGTTTGGGCCGGCGGCGTGCTTGGTGGCGGTCTGGGCGTTCATGGTCTCTCCCGGGTTCTTGATTCTTGCGGCGGAGCGCCGACGTGGAGTGATGGCCGAACTCTGACGCAGAAGTTTTGCAATGAACAGAAGCTTCACCGCTTCGCCCTTGCAAACCGGCCATGCCCTGTGCTTGAAACGGCGCGAACCGGCGGCGACGCGGGTTCCCTGAAGGAGTGTAGCTCAATTGGTAGAGCACCGGTCTCCAAAACCGGGGGTCGCAGGTTCGAGCCCTGCCACTCCTGCCAGCTTTTACCCAACAATTTGAAGGTGTTGGCCGAGGTCCTGGACCCCGGCCATGATTCTATTCACTCACTTGATGAGCGGGCAGCCGCCGTCCTTCAGCGGCCGGAACGCCTGGTCGCCGGGCACCTCGGCGAGCACCTTGTAGTAATCCCACGGCGCCTTCGATTCCTCGGGCTTCTTGACCTCGAACAGGAACATCGAGTGCACCATGCGGCCGTCCTCGCGCACCACGCCGTTGTCGGTGAAGGCGTCGCGCACCGGGGTCGCGCGCATTTTCGCCAGCACCGGCTTGGTCTCCTTGGTGCCGGCGGCCTTCACCGCGTTGAGGTAGTGCAGGGTGGCGCTGTAGGTCGCGGCCTGGTTCATGGTCGGCATCCGCTTCATGCGCTCGAAGAAGCGCTTGCCGAAGGCGCGGGTGCGGTCGTTGAGATCCCAATAGTAGGCCTCGGTGATGATCAGGCCCTGCGCGAGCTTCAGCCCGAGGCTGTGGATGTCCGAGATGAACATCACGATACCAGCCAGATTCTGCCCGCCCGCGACGATGCCGAATTCGGCGGCCTGCTTGATTGCGTTGATGGTGTCACCGCCGCCATTGGCGAGGCCGACGATCTTCGCCTTCGACGATTGCGCCTGCAGCAGGAAGGACGAGAAGTCCGGCGTGTTGAGCGGATGCCGCGCGCTGCCGAGCACCTTGCCGCCGGCGGCGCGGACGACGTCGCCGGTGTCGCGCTCGATCGAATGGCCGAACACGTAATCGGCGGTGATGAAGAACCAGCTGTCGCCGCCGTTCTTGACGATCGCGCTGCCGACGGTGTGGGCGTTGGCGTAGGTGTCGTAGGTCCAGTGCAGCGTGTAGGGCGAGCAGGACTTGCCCGTGATGTCGGAGCTCGCCGCGTCCGTCACGATCATGATCTTCTCGAACTGCTTCGACATCTCCATGCCGGCGAGTGCGGTCGCCGAGGTCGGCATGTCGATGATCATGTCGACATTCTCGGCCTCGTACCATTTGCGGGTGATGGTGGCGGCGACGTCGGCCTTGTTGAGGGGATCGGCGGTGACGAGCTCGATCGGCTTGCCGAACATCGAGCCGCCGAACTCCTCGATCGCCATCTTGGTGGCCTCGACATTCCCGGCGCCGCCGATGTCGGAATAGACCGACTGGAAATCGGTCAGCACGCCGATCTTGAGCGGCGTCTGTTGTGCGAGCGCGGGCCCCGCCAGCGCGGCTGCGAGCAGGCCGGCGGCGGACAGACTCGTGACGATGGGTTTCATGGTGATGCGCCTCCCAGGGTGTTCTTATCGGTTTGTCCGACAAAGCTAGATTTGCTCGGTTCCAGTGTCAATTCCGACCGGCCGGGTGCGACAATCCGGCCGAGGATTGCTTATTTGACGCTCCAGAGGCCTTCGCCTATTATTTGTCCGACAAAGAACAATGGGAGCCCAGGGTGCCCGCCACGCCGCTGTTCCGGCGCATCGACGTCGCGCCGGCCTATCAGAAGGTCGCGGACGCGATCGAACGCGAGATCATCAACGGCCGGATCAAACCGGGCGAGCCGATCGGCACCGAGCAGCAGCTCGTCGCGCAGTTCGGCGTCAACCGCTCGACGGTGCGCGAAGGCATTCGCGTGCTCGAGGAGGGCGGGCTGATCCGCCGCGATTCCAGCCGCCGCCTGCAGGCCTGCCTGCCGCGCTACAACAAGCTCGCCACGCGGCTGTCGCGTGCGCTGATCCTGCACGAGGTGACGTTCCGAGAATTGTTCGAGGCCTCGATGACACTGGAGGTCGCGAGTGTCGAGGGCGCGGTCGAACGCGCGACCGATGACAACATCGGAGAGCTTGCCGGCAATCTCGAGCGCAGCGCGGCGGTGGTCGGCAATCCCGCCGATCTCGCCGAGCTCGATGCGGAATTCCACGTCCTGATGGCCAAGGCCTCGCAGAACCGCGTGCTGCAGCTCGCCCGCGAGCCCGCCGCGCAGCTGTTCTTTCCGACCACCGAGATGATCGTCGGCCGCGTGGCGGAGGGCGGCGCCCGCCTTGTCGAGGCGCATCGCCACATCCTCGATGCGATCAAGCGGCGCGACAAGGAGGCCGGCGTGCTGTGGACGCGGCGGCATTTGCAGGACTGGCGGCGCGGCTTCGAGAAGATCGCCTCGCTCGATCGTTCGGTCGAGCACACCTACATGGAACACGCCTACGCCGCCCGGCAATAGGGACGGCAAGGCCAAGAGCGACAAAGACAAGACAACGACAAAAAGCACATTCGGGAGGGACAAATGAACGGAGACATCGCAGCAACCATCCAGCGCGCCCGCGAGCACAGCATCGGCGACCTGTTGCGCCGGTCCGCCAAGCGCTACCCCAACAAGACTGCGCTGATCTGCGGCGAGGTGAGCTGGACCTTCGCGGAGATGGACGCGATCTGCAATCGGCTCGGGCGCGGCTTGCTCGCGCTTGGCATTGCGAAGGGCGATCGTGTTGCGGTGCTGTCGCGCAACTCGCATGGCTTTGCCGCGCTGCGCTTCGCAGTGGCGCGGATCGGCGCGATCCTGGTGCCGATCAACTTCATGCTCAATCCGGACGAGATCAATTTCATCCTCGCCAATTCCGGCGCGAAGCTGCTCGCGGTCGGCCCCGATTTCGTGGAGACCGGGCACGCCGCGGCCGCCAAGGGCTCGGCGGTCGAAACCCTGATCTGGCTGCCCGGCGAGGATCCGGCCGCCGCGCCTGACGGCATCACGACGTTCGACAGCCTGCTGCACAGCGACGCCTCGGCGCCGGATGCCTCGGTCGACAGCCGCGATCCCGCCCAGATCATCTACACCAGCGGTACGGAGTCGCTGCCGAAGGGCGCGATCCTCACCCATGAAGCCGTGATGTGGCAGTATGTCAGCTGCATCATCGACGGCGGCATGGCGACCGACGACACCGTGCTGCACGCGCTGCCGCTGTATCACTGCGCGCAGCTCGACGTCTTCCTGGGGCCCGCGATCTATCTCGGCGCGACCAGTCTGATTACCGGCAAGCCGGTGCCCGACAATGTCCTGGCGCTGATCGCGGCCCACAAGATCAACGCGTTCTTCGCGCCGCCGACGATCTGGATCGCGATGCTGCGCTCGGGCGCGTTCGATCGCACCGATCTCTCGACCCTGCGCAAGGGCTATTACGGCGCCTCGATCATGCCGGTCGAAGTGCTGCTCGAATTGCAGCGGCGTCTGCCCGACGTAAAATTCTGGAATTTCTACGGCCAGACCGAGATCGCGCCGCTCGCGACCGTACTGGCGCCGGCGGACCAGCTGCCGAAGGCGGGGTCGGCCGGCAAGCCCGCGATCAATGTCGAGACGCGGGTGGTCAAGCCGGACATGACTGACGTCGGGGTCGGGGAGGTCGGCGAGATCGTGCATCGCTCGCCGCACCTGCTGTCCGGTTATTACAACGATCCGGTCAAGACCGCGGCGGCGTTCGCCGGCGGCTGGTTTCATTCCGGCGATCTCGCGACCGTCGATGCCGACGGCTACATCACCGTCGTCGATCGCGTGAAGGACATGATCAAGAGCGGCGGCGAGAATGTCGCAAGCCGCGAGGTCGAGGAGATGATCTACCGGCTGCCTGCGGTGTCGGAGGTTGCGGTGGTCGGGCTGCCCGATCCGCGCTGGATCGAGGCGGTGACGGCCATCGTCGTCGTCAAGGTCGGTGAGAGCCTCGATGCCGACGCCGTCATCAAGCACTGCGCGGCGTCGATGGCCCATTTCAAGGTGCCGAAGCAGGTCATCTTCGTCGACAGCCTGCCGAAGAACCCGAGCGGCAAGCTGCTGAAGCGCGAGTTGCGACAGCGCTATGTCGGCGGCGCCACGCTGGATCAGGCGGTCCAGAAGAGCTTTGCCGGGTGATCCACCCGGCCTCCGCGGTGGACGCCCGGGGCTATGGACCTCGTATCATCAGCCTAAGTGCTTGATTCGAGAGGCCCCGTTCCGGCCTGCCGCGGCCCCGGGCGCGGCGGGGCGCGACCCCGCCGACCTTGACCTTTGGCCGGTCTCGCAGTAGATACCCGACACTCGCAGCCGGCCCGCTTTGATCGCGGATATCCGGCGCGGCCTAATTCCCCGAACATTCGAGCTCGTTTATCGGCTCAACCTTCCAAACGAGGGCTGGGTCCGCAAGGTCGGCTGTTCGGATTCCTTGAAACGTTGCAAATCGTCCGGAGACGGACGCGGATCTCACGATGGCTTTCAGCCCGTTCAAATTCCTGCAGGAAGTGCGCTCGGAGACCGCCAAGGTCACCTGGCCGACGCGCCGCGAGACGACCATCACCACCATCATGGTGTTCGTGATGGTGGCGCTGGCCTCGATCTTCTTCTTCGCCGCAGATCAGATCATCCGCTATCTGATTACCCTGATACTGGGCATCCACTGATGAGCATGGGAACTCAATTGATGGACAAGCGCTGGTACATCGTTCACGCCTATTCGAACTTCGAGAAGAAGGTTCAGGAATCGATCCGCGAGCAGGCCAAACAGCGCGGGCTGGAAGAGCTGTTCGAACAGATCCTGGTGCCGACCGAGAAGGTCACCGAGGTGCGCCGCGGCCGCAAGATCGACGCCGAGCGCAAGTTCTTCCCGGGCTATGTGCTGGTGAAGATGAAGCTGACCGACGAGGCGTTCCATCTGATCAAGAACACCCCGAAGGTGACCGGCTTCCTCGGCGCGGAAAACAAGCCGATGCCGATCTCCGAGGCCGAGGCGATGCGCATCCTGCACCAGGTGCAGGAGGGCGTGGAGCGTCCGAAGGCGTCGGTGTCGTTCGAAATCGGCGAGAACGTGCGCGTGGCCGACGGCCCGTTCGCCTCGTTCTCCGGCGTGGTGGAAGAAATCGACGAGGCGCGCTCGCGCGTGAAGGTCGCGGTGTCGATCTTCGGCCGCGCGACCCCCGTGGAACTGGAATTCGGTCAGGTCGAAAAGGTGGTCTGACCGGACGGCGTGGGGTATATGCGCCCCGCGTCAAGTGAGAGGCCGTGGGAGGGAGGAGGCGGTCGCCAGCCCCTTCAACCGAACCACGGAACCTGAAACCGCCGGCACCGTCCGGCACAACAGGAGTGATAAATGGCAAAGAAAGTGACCGGATACCTGAAGCTTCAGGTCCCGGCCGGTGCGGCGAATCCTTCGCCCCCGATCGGTCCCGCGCTTGGTCAGCGCGGTCTCAACATCATGGAGTTCTGCAAGGCGTTCAACGCGCAGACCCAGAAGGAAGAGAAGAATACCCCAATCCCGGTGGTGATCACGATCTACGCCGATCGTTCGTTCACCTTCGAGATGAAGACGCCCCCGATGTCGTTCTTCCTCAAGCAGGCTGCCAAGATCCAGTCCGGCTCGAAGGCGCCGGGCCGTGACAAGGCCGGCAAGGTGACCAAGGCGCAGGTGCGCGAGATCGCCGAGAAAAAGATGAAGGACTTGAATTGCGACACCATCGAATCGGCCATGAAGATGGTCGAGGGCTCTGCCCGTTCGATGGGTCTGGAAGTTGCGGGGTAACGGGCCATGACAATCGGAAAGCGTTTGAAGAAGGCCCGCGAGGGTGTCGATCGCGAGAAGCTCTACCCGCTCGCGGACGCCATCAAGATGGTCAAGGAGCGCGCCAAGTCGAAGTTCGACGAGACGATCGAGATCGCGATCAATCTCGGCGTCGACCCGCGCCACGCCGACCAGATGGTCCGCGGCGTCGTCAACCTGCCGAACGGTACCGGCCGTACGCTGCGCGTCGGCGTGTTCGCGCGCGGCGCCAAGGCTGAGGAAGCCAAGGCCGCCGGTGCCGACGTCGTCGGTGCCGAAGACCTGGTCGAGAAGGTGCAGGGCGGCGCGATCGACTTCGATCGTTGTATCGCCACGCCCGACATGATGCCGCTGGTCGGCCGCCTCGGTAAGGTGCTCGGTCCGCGCGGCATGATGCCGAACCCGAAGATCGGCACCGTGACCATGGACGTCACCAACGCCGTGAAGGGCGCCAAGGGCGGCTCGGTCGAGTTCCGCGTCGAGAAGGCCGGCATCGTGCAGGCCGGCATCGGCAAGGCCTCGTTCTCCGAGGACAAGCTGGTCGAGAACGTCAAGGCGCTTGCCGACGCGGTCTCCAAGGCGAAGCCGGCGGGTTCCAAGGGCACCTACATCCAGCGCGTGGCGGTTTCCTCCACCATGGGCCCGGGCGTGAAGGTCGAGCCGGGCACGATCCTCGGCTGAGGTTTTTCGTCGTGACGAGATAAAGAGGGGCGGGATCGGGCAACCGGTTCCGCCCTTTGTTTTGCCGGAGCGTTTCGCGCGAAGCGGCTGCCGGCTCGCATGAAGAAAACAAGAATCCAAAGCCTCGTTCCGGTTCAACCGGAATGGAAAAGGCTCCAGGCGAAGCCGCTCGCAGGAAACAACAACAATGCCCGATAAGGTGCTGGTCTATTCGCGCTTTCCGAGAAACGAGCTGGTGCGCTTCGGCGAGCGCTACGAGCTGCTGAATGCCGCGGGCAAGCCGCCGACCGAGCTGTTTCCGGCGGCGGAGCTCGGCGCGATCCGGGCGATGATCACATCGGGTGGGACGACACTTGGCGGCGAGGCGATGGACATGCTGCCGAAGCTTGGCGCGATCATCTGCTACGGCACCGGCTATGAGGGGATCGATCTTGCCGCCGCGGCGAAGCGCGGCATTGCGGTCGGCCACAGCCCCGGCGCCAACGCCGCATCGGTTGCCGACATCGCGGTGACGCTGATGCTGGCGGCCACCCGCCGCCTGCCGGTCGCCGATAATTACGTCCGCAGCGGCGACTGGATCGCCGCCAAGCCGTCGCCGATGATGCGGCCGCAGGCTGGCATGCGCGGCCGCAGGGTTGGCGTGTACGGTCTCGGCGAGATCGGCCGCAAGATCGCGGCGCGGGTCGCCGCGTTCGAAACCGAGGTCGGCTATTTCAGCCGGTCACGGCAGGACGTGCCGTATCAGCACTTTCCGAGCCTCGAGGCGCTCGCCGACTGGTGCAGCGTGCTGATGATCGCGGTGCGCGCCGGTGCGGACACGGTTCACGCCGTCAATGCCGATATCCTGCGCCGGCTCGGCAGCAACGGCATCGTCGTGAATATCTCGCGCGGCTCCGTCCTCGACCAGAAGGCGCTGGTTGCGGCACTGACCGATGGCGCAATCGCCGGCGCCGGCCTCGACGTGTTCGCCAGGGAGCCGCACGCGCCGGACGAGCTGACGGCGCTGCCGAACGTCGTGCTGTCGCCGCATATCGGCGGCCACACCCTGGAATCGCATGTGGCCATGCAGGACTGCGTGCTCGCCAATCTCGACGCATTCTTCGCCGGCAAGCCACTGCCATATGAGGTGAGGGGCGCCTGAGCGGCTGCCGGTTCCTGTCTCGGAACCGGTTCCCCGATCGCAATATGAAACTGGTCTGAAATTTGCTCTTGGCAAGCAGGGCGGGACCGGTTACATAGCGGCTTCCGGGCGTGCTGGCACTTGCTGGCATGTCCGTGCTCGCATTCCGAAAACCTGAGACGATAGGAGATCATTCCTTTCCGCGTGCCCGCAAGGATGCTCGAAAGGAAGGAAACCCGTCGCCTCCAACGGAATGAGGGCAGGGCGTTCGGCTTCGGCCGATAGCCCGATCCTGTCCGAGACTGCAGGCGCCCGCGAGAACTTCGTGTTTTCAACGGCTTAATCGCATGGCCTGCATAGACGGGTGAAGACCGGATTTTGTGCTCCATGTCGCGGCTTGTTCGCGGCTCGGAGGCTGGTTTGGTTCGAACCTCGACAGCCCATGGCCGCAAGGCTCTGGGAGGGCAGGCTTCTAGATGTCGTCTTGCCCGGCATGTCCGAAGGGTCTTTGCGCCCAGCGGATCAGGTTTAGGGCGGGACGATGGGTGCAACCCGGCGGTCCTGCCTTCGCGGAAAGGCCGCCAACCGGAAAGAGCTTGCTGTGGAACGAGCGGCAAAAAAAGAGGCGGTCGGACAGCTCAACGAGGCCTTCAAGGCCACGAGCGTTGCGATCGTCGCTCACTATTCCGGCCTCACCGTGGCCCAGATGCAGAAGCTGCGCATGCAGATGAAGCAGGCGGGTGCGTCGGTGAAGGTCTCGAAGAACCGTCTCGCCAAAATTGCTCTTGAAGGCACTGACGTCGCTGCCATCGGCTCCCTGCTGAAGGGGCCGACTGTGATCGCTACTTCGAACGATCCGGTTGCGGCGCCAAAGGTTGCCGTCGAATTCGCCAAGGCGAACGAAAAGTTCGTCATCCTTGGCGGCTCGATGGGTAAAACCGTCCTGAATGTCGACAGCGTGAAGGCGCTTGCCTCACTGCCGTCGCTCGACGAACTGCGCGGCAAGATCGTGGGCCTCATCGTGGCACCGGCGACCAAGCTCGCTCAGCTGTCGAACGCGCCTGCGGCCAAGCTCGCACGCGTCATTCAGGCTCATGCCTCAAAGAGCGAAGCGGCCTGACCCTTCGCTAATCTCAAAACCTGGTTCGAACCAAACGTTTAAGGAAACAGATCAATGGCTGACTTGCAGAAAATCGTCGACGACCTCTCGAGCCTCACCGTGCTCGAAGCGGCTGAACTGGCCAAGCTCCTGGAAGAAAAGTGGGGCGTCTCCGCCGCTGCCGCCGTTGCGGTTGCCGGCCCGGCTGGTGGCGGCGCTGCCGCTGCTCCGGCTGAAGAGAAGACCGACTTCACCGTGGTGCTGGCTGCCGCCGGCGACAAGAAGATCGAAGTCATCAAGGAAGTCCGCGCCATCACCGGCCTGGGCCTGAAGGAAGCCAAGGACCTCGTCGAAGGCGCTCCGAAGCCCGTCAAGGAAGGCGTCAACAAGGACGAAGCCGAGAAGATCAAGGCCCAGCTCGAGAAGGCTGGCGCCAAGGTCGAGCTCAAGTAATGCGCGATCCGGGAGCGCCGCAGGGCGCTCCCGGGCCTGCAAACGGCGTGCGGCAGGGTGTCGCGTGGCGCGCCGGACACAAAAAAGTGTGGGGATCCGTGGACTTAACCCTCGAATCTCCTTTATTGCCATCCCATATCGGGTTGGCAGCAGAAAAACACGGTAGGCGGCGGGGGCGGCAGGGCACCCGGCGGAAGCCGTTGGGAGACAGTCAGATTTCGGGCTTTTTCAGTCCGTAAAGCGGAGCGTTTGGACGAGCGGGTGCAGTGATGTGCCTCGCGCGTCGTTTTGCGTTTTGGAGGCGATGGGGCCTGGGCCGGGGATTTAATTCCTGACTTCGCGCTTCGTTCCTTCGGGACGATTCGAAATTCAACCCGGGGTCGATGGCAGTCGCTCCCGGAAGGTTCGCCCCACAAAGGCGACGAAAATGAGAGGCCACGATGGCGCAGCAGACATTCACCGGTCGCAAACGCGTACGCAAGTTTTTCGGTCACATCAAGGAAGTCGCCGAGATGCCGAACCTCATCGAGGTTCAGAAGGCGTCCTATGACCAGTTCCTTATGGTTGACGAGCCGGCCGGCGGTCGCCTCGACGAGGGCCTGCAGGCGGTGTTCCGCTCGGTATTCCCGATCTCGGACTTCTCGGGCACATCGATGCTCGAATTCGTCCGTTACGAGTTCGAACAGCCGAAATATGACGTCGACGAGTGCCGCCAGCGCGGCATGACCTTCGCTGCGCCGCTCAAGGTGACGCTGCGCCTCATCGTGTTCGATATCGACGAGGAAACCGGCGCCAAGTCGGTGAAGGACATCAAGGAGCAGGACGTCTACATGGGCGACATCCCGCTCATGACGATGAACGGCACCTTCGTCGTCAACGGCACCGAGCGCGTCATCGTCTCGCAGATGCACCGTTCGCCCGGCGTGTTCTTCGACCACGACAAGGGCAAGACCCATTCGTCCGGCAAGCTGCTGTTTGCCGCGCGTGTGATTCCGTATCGCGGTTCCTGGCTCGACATCGAGTTCGACGCCAAGGACATCGTGTTCGCGCGCATCGACCGCCGCCGCAAGCTGCCCGTGACCTCGCTGATGTACGCGCTCGGTCTCGACGGCGAGCAGATCCTGTCGACCTTCTACAAGAAGATCACCTACAAGCGGACCAAGGACGGATGGCGCGTGCCGTTCGATGCCAACCGCTTCCGCGGCTACAGCACCATCAACGACCTGATCGACGCCGACACCGGCAAGGTGGTGCTCGAGGCCGGCAAGAAGCTGACCGTGCGCAGCGCGCGCCAGATGCAGGAAAAGGGCCTCAAGGCGCTGCGGATGTCGGACGAGGAACTCGTCGGCAACTATCTCGCCGAGGATCTCGTCAACCCGAAGACCGGTGAAATCTACGCCGAAGCCGGCGAGGAGATCACCGAGAAGTCGCTCAAGGTGCTGAACGAGCAGGGCTACAAGGACCTGCCGCTGCTCGACATCGACCACGTCAATGTCGGCGCCTACATCCGCAACACGCTGTCGGCCGACAAGAACATGACGCGTGAGGACGCGCTGTTCGACATCTACCGCGTGATGCGTCCGGGCGAGCCGCCGACGCTGGATTCGGCGCAGGCGATGTTCCAGTCGCTGTTCTTCGATGCCGAGCGCTACGACCTCTCCGCGGTCGGCCGCGTCAAGATGAACATGCGCCTCGAGCTCGATGCGCCCGACACCCATCGCACGCTGCGCAAGGAAGACATCCTGGCGGTCATCAAGACGCTGGTCGACCTGCGTGACGGCAAGGGCGAGATCGACGACATCGACCACCTCGGCAATCGCCGGGTGCGCTCGGTCGGCGAGCTCATGGAGAACCAGTACCGGATCGGCCTGCTCCGCATGGAGCGCGCCATCAAGGAGCGCATGTCGAGCGTCGATATCGACACCGTGATGCCGCAGGACCTGATCAACGCCAAGCCCGCGGCCGCCGCGGTGCGCGAGTTCTTCGGTTCCTCGCAGCTGTCGCAGTTCATGGACCAGACCAACCCGCTGTCGGAGATCACCCACAAGCGGCGCCTGTCGGCGCTTGGCCCGGGCGGTCTGACCCGCGAGCGTGCCGGCTTCGAAGTCCGCGACGTGCATCCGACGCATTACGGCCGTATCTGCCCGATCGAAACGCCGGAAGGTCCGAACATCGGTCTGATCAACTCGCTGGCGACGTTCGCGCGCGTCAACAAGTACGGCTTCGTCGAGACGCCCTATCGCAAGATCAAGGACGGCCGGGTCACCGACGAGGTGGTCTATCTGTCGGCGATGGAAGAGGGTCGCTACCGCGTCGCGCAGGCCAACGTGCCGCTCGATGCCAAGGGCCGCTTCACCGACGACCTGGTGGTCTGCCGTCATGCCGGCGAAGTGCTGCCGGTGACGCCGGACAAGGTCGACTACATGGACGTGTCGCCGAAGCAGCTGGTTTCGGTGGCCGCGGCGCTGATCCCGTTCCTCGAGAACGACGACGCCAACCGCGCGCTGATGGGCTCGAACATGCAGCGCCAGGCGGTGCCGCTGGTTCGCGCCGAGGCGCCGTTCGTCGGCACCGGCATGGAAGGCGTGGTCGCCCGTGACTCGGGCGCGGCGATTGCCGCGCGCCGTTCGGGCGTGATCGACCAGATCGACGCCACCCGCGTCGTGATCCGCGCCACCGAAGATCTCGATCCGACCAAGTCGGGCGTCGATATCTACCGGCTGATGAAGTACCAGCGCTCCAACCAGTCGACCTGCATCAACCAGCGTCCGCTGGTGAAGGTCGGCGACATCGTCAAGAAGGGCGACATCATCGCTGACGGTCCGTCGACCGATCTCGGCGAGCTCGCGCTCGGCCGCAACGTGCTGGTCGCGTTCATGCCGTGGAACGGCTACAACTTCGAAGACTCGATCCTGCTCTCCGAGCGGATCGTGAAGGACGACGTCTTCACTTCGATCCATATCGAAGAATTCGAAGTGATGGCCCGCGACACCAAGCTCGGGCCTGAGGAAATCACCCGCGACATTCCGAACGTTTCGGAAGAAGCGCTGAAGAACCTCGACGAAGCCGGTATCGTCTACATCGGTGCGGAAGTTCGCGCCGGCGACATCCTGGTCGGCAAGATCACGCCGAAGGGCGAGAGCCCGATGACGCCGGAAGAGAAGCTGCTCCGCGCCATCTTCGGCGAGAAGGCCTCCGACGTCCGCGATACCTCGCTGCGCGTGCCTCCGGGCGTGCAGGGCACCATCGTGGAAGTCCGCGTGTTCAACCGCCACGGCGTCGACAAGGACGAGCGTGCGCTGGCGATCGAGCGGGAAGAGATCGAGCGTCTGGCCAAGGACCGCGACGACGAGCAGGCGATTCTGGACCGCAACGTCTACAACCGCCTCGCCGAGCTGCTGGAGAACCGCCAGGGCATCGCCGGTCCGAAGGGCTTCAAGAAGGATACCAAGATCACCCGTGCGGTGCTCGACGAGTATCCGAAGTCGCAGTGGTGGCTGTTCGCCTCGCCGAACGACAAGCTGATGGCCGAGATCGAGGCCATGCGGAAGCAGTACGACGAGTCGAAGAAGGGCCTCGAACAGCGCTTCCTCGACAAGGTCGAGAAGCTGCAGCGTGGCGACGAACTGCCGCCCGGCGTGATGAAGATGGTCAAGGTCTTCGTCGCGGTGAAGCGCAAGATCCAGCCCGGCGACAAGATGGCCGGCCGTCACGGCAACAAGGGCGTGGTGTCCAAGATCGTGCCGATCGAGGACATGCCGTTCCTCGAGGACGGTACCCACGCCGACATCGTGCTCAATCCGCTCGGCGTGCCTTCGCGCATGAACGTCGGTCAGATCCTTGAGACCCATCTCGGTTGGGCCTGCGCCGGCCTCGGCAAGCGCATCGGCCAGACCATCGACGCCTACTATCAGAAGCAGGATCTCAAGCCGCTGCGCGAGACCCTGAAGAAGATCTATGGCGAGGATGAAACCATCAAGTCGCTGAACGACAACGAGCTGGTCGAACTCGGCCGCAATCTGAGCCACGGCGTGCCGATCGCAACGCCGGTGTTCGACGGCGCCAAGGAAGCCGACATCGAGGAGATGCTGAAGCTCGCGGGCTTCGACGCCTCCGGCCAGTCGACCGTCTATGACGGCCGCACCGGCGACCAGTTCGATCGCAAGGTGACGATGGGCTACATCTACATGCTCAAGCTGCACCATCTCGTGGACGACAAGATCCACGCGCGTTCGATCGGTCCGTACTCGCTCGTCACCCAGCAGCCGTTGGGCGGCAAGGCGCAGTTCGGCGGCCAGCGCTTCGGCGAAATGGAGGTCTGGGCGCTGGAAGCCTACGGCGCCGCCTACACGCTGCAGGAAATGCTGACCGTGAAGTCGGACGACGTCGCCGGCCGTACCAAGGTGTACGAGGCGATCGTGCGCGGCGACGACACCTTCGAGGCCGGTATTCCGGAATCGTTCAACGTGCTGGTCAAGGAAATGCGCTCGCTCGGCCTCAACGTCGACCTGCACAATTCCAAGGTGGGACCGGCGTCGACGTCGGAAGCGGCCGAGTAACGCTGAGATTTACGCCCGGCGCGAAAGCGCCGGGCCTTCGCGCTCTGCTCGGACGTTGAGTGGGGCGCGCGTTGAATAAAACTTTCGAATTTGCTGCCGGTGACGATCGGCACGCGAGGAGAAGACCATGAATCAAGAGATTATGAATCTTTTCAATCCGACGACGCCGGCCCAGGTCTTCGACCAGATCCGGATTTCGATCGCGTCTCCGGAGAAGATTCTGTCCTGGTCCTACGGCGAGATCAAGAAGCCGGAGACCATCAACTACCGTACCTTCAAGCCGGAGCGTGACGGCCTGTTCTGCGCGCGCATCTTCGGGCCGATCAAGGACTACGAGTGCCTGTGCGGCAAGTACAAGCGGATGAAGTACAAGGGCATCATCTGCGAGAAGTGCTCGGTCGAGGTGACGCTGTCGCGCGTCCGGCGCGAGCGCATGGGCCATATCGAGCTGGCGGCGCCGGTCGCCCACATCTGGTTCCTGAAGTCGCTGCCGTCGCGCATCGGCCTTCTGCTCGACATGACGCTGAAGGATCTCGAGCGGATCCTGTACTTCGAATACTACGTCGTTCTCGAGCCCGGCCTGACCGCGCTGAAGGACCGTCAGCTGCTGTCGGAAGACGAGTATCTGAAGGCGCAGGACGAATACGGCCAGGATTCCTTCACCGCCATGATCGGCGCGGAAGCGATCCGCGAGTTGCTGAAGGGGCTCGAGCTCGAAAAGCTCGAGGCGACGCTGCGTGCCGACATGGCGGAGACCGACTCCGACATCAAGCACAAGAAGCTCGCCAAGCGTCTGAAGATCGTCGAGGCCTTCCGCGTCTCCGGCAACAAGCCGGAATGGATGATCATGACGGTCGTGCCGGTGATCCCGCCGGACCTGCGTCCGCTGGTGCCGCTCGACGGCGGCCGGTTCGCGACCTCGGACCTCAACGACCTGTATCGCCGCGTCATCAACCGCAACAACCGCTTGAAGCGGCTGATGGAGCTGCGTGCGCCCGACATCATCATCCGCAACGAAAAGCGCATGCTGCAGGAGGCCGTCGACGCGCTGTTCGACAACGGCCGCCGCGGCCGCGTCATCACCGGCGCCAACAAGCGTCCGTTGAAGTCGCTCGCCGACATGCTGAAGGGCAAGCAGGGCCGGTTCCGTCAGAACCTGCTCGGCAAGCGCGTCGACTATTCGGGCCGTTCGGTGATCGTGGTCGGTCCCGAGCTGCGCCTGCATCAGTGCGGCCTGCCGAAGAAGATGGCGCTCGAACTGTTCAAGCCGTTCATCTACTCGCGGCTCGACGCCAAGGGCCTGTCCACCACGGTGAAGCAGGCCAAGAAGCTGGTCGAGAAGGAGCGTCCGGAGGTCTGGGATATCCTCGATGAGGTGATCCGCGAGCATCCGGTGCTGCTCAACCGCGCGCCGACGCTGCATCGCCTGGGCATCCAGGCGTTCGAGCCGGTGCTGATCGAAGGCAAGGCGATCCAGCTGCATCCGCTGGTTTGCGCCGCCTTCAACGCCGACTTCGACGGCGACCAGATGGCCGTGCACGTCCCGCTGTCGCTGGAAGCGCAGCTGGAAGCGCGCGTCCTGATGATGTCGACCAACAACATCCTGCATCCCGCGAACGGCCAGCCGATCATCGTGCCGTCGCAGGACATCGTGCTCGGCCTCTACTACGTCTCGATCATGCGCGAAGGCCTGCCCGGCGAGGGCAAGATCTTCGGCGACATGGCCGAGCTCGAGCACGCGCTGCATTCGAAGGTCATCCACCTCCACACCAAGATCAAGTACCGGTGGGAAGGCCTCGACGAGGAAGGCAAGATGTCCAAGCGGTGGATCGAAACCACCGCGGGCCGCGTCATGCTCGGCAACCTGCTGCCGAAGAGCACCAAGATTTCGTACGACATCATCAACAAGCTGATGACCAAGCGCGAGATCTCCGGCGTGATCGACCAGGTCTACCGTCACTGCGGTCAGAAGGAGACGGTGATCTTCTGCGACCGCATCATGGCGCTCGGCTTCTACAACGCCTTCAAGGCGGGCATCTCGTTCGGCAAGGACGACATGGTCGTGCCGGCGTCGAAGTGGAAGATCGTGGACCAGACCCGTACGCTGGCGAAGGATTTCGAGCAGCAGTACAATGACGGCCTGATCACCCATGGCGAGAAGTACAACAAGGTCGTCGACGCCTGGTCGAAGGCTGGTGAAGAAGTCGCCAAGGCGATGATGAAGGAGATCTCGTCCACCAAGAAGACGGCGGCGGGCGCGGATGCCGACATCAACTCGATCTACATGATGGCGCACTCCGGTGCGCGTGGTTCGCCGGCCCAGATGCGCCAGCTCGCCGGCATGCGCGGCCTGATGGCCAAGCCGTCGGGCGAGATCATCGAGACGCCGATCATTTCCAACTTCAAGGAAGGTCTGTCGGTGCTCGAATACTTCAACTCGACCCACGGCGCCCGCAAGGGCCTCGCGGACACCGCGTTGAAGACCGCGAACTCCGGTTACCTGACCCGCCGTCTGGTCGACGTCGCGCAGGACTGCATCATCACGCAGACCGATTGCGGCACCAAGCTCGGCATCAAGATGCGCGCCATCGTCGATGCCGGCACGGTCGTTGCCTCGCTTGGCTCGCGCATCCTGGGCCGTACGGCCTGCGATGACGTGCGCGATCCCGCCACCAACGAGATTGTCGTCAAGCGCGACACGTTGATGGAGGAGACCCATGTCGACGCGATCCAGCAGGCCGGCATCCAGGAAGTGAAGATCCGCTCGGCGCTGACCTGCGAGCTGATCAACGGCATCTGCGCCAAGTGCTACGGCCGCGATCTGGCCCGTGGCACCCCGGTCAACCACGGTGAGGCCGTCGGCGTCATCGCGGCGCAGTCGATCGGTGAGCCCGGCACGCAGCTGACGATGCGCACGTTCCACATCGGCGGCGCCGCCCAGCTCAACGAGCAGTCGTTCGTCGAATCGAACTTCGACGGCAAGATCGTGATCCGGAACAAGGCCATCGCCCGCAACAGCGAAGGCAATCTGGTCGCGATGGTGCGCAACATGGTCGTTGCGATCGTCGATGCCGACGGTACCGAGCGTGCAACCCACCGTATTCAGTACGGTTCGAAGATGCACGTCGACGAAGGCGACATGGTCAAGCGCGGCCAGCGCATCGCGGAGTGGGATCCCTACACCCGCCCGGTGCTCACCGAAGTCGAGGGCACGATCGGTTTCGAGGATCTGGTCGAAGGCCAGTCGATCTCGGAAACGCTCGACGAGTCGACCGGTATCGCCAAGCGCGTGGTCATCGACTGGCGCACGACGCGCGGCGGTTCGGACCTGCGTCCGGCCATCGTGGTCAAGGGCAAGGACGGCAAGGTGATGAAGCTCGCGCGTGGCGGCGATGCCCGCTACATGCTGTCGGTCGACGCCATTCTGTCGGTCGACATCGGCGCGAAGGTGATGCCCGGCGACATCCTGGCGCGTATCTCGACCGAGAGCGCCAAGACGCGTGACATCACCGGCGGTTTGCCGCGGGTGGCGGAACTGTTCGAGGCTCGCAAGCCGAAGGATGCGGCGATCATCGCGGAGACCGCGGGAACGATCCGCTTCGGCCGCGACTACAAGAACAAGCGCCGCATCTCGATCGAGCCGATGGACAAGACCGAGGAGCCGCGCGAGTACCTGATCCCGAAGGGCAAGCACATCCACCTTCAGGACGGCGACATCGTCGAAAAGGGCGATTTCATCGTCGAAGGCAACCCGGCGCCGCACGACATCCTGGCGATCAAGGGCATCGAGGAACTCGCTGCCTATCTGGTCAACGAAATCCAGGAGGTCTACCGGTTGCAGGGCGTGCTCATCAACGACAAGCACATCGAGGTGATTGTCCGTCAGATGCTGCAGAAGGTCGAAGTCACCGACCAGGGCGACACCGACATGATCTCGGGCGAGCAGGTCGACAAGATCGAGTTCGAC
Organism: Bradyrhizobium sp. Pha-3; assembly: GCF_042258615.1. Classification (GTDB taxonomy): domain Bacteria; phylum Pseudomonadota; class Alphaproteobacteria; order Rhizobiales; family Xanthobacteraceae; genus Bradyrhizobium. The sequence goes on from NZ_CP170152.1 coordinate 4,295,690, forward strand.
GCGCTCAACACCAAGGCCAAGGAGGAGGGCAAGAAGCCCGCCACGGGGACGCCGGTTCTGCTCGGCATCACCAAGGCGAGCTTGCAGACCCGCTCCTTCTTCTCGGCGGCGTCGTTCCAGGAGACCACGCGCGTGCTCACCGAAGCTGCCGTCAACGGCAAGGTGGACCCGCTCGAAGGCCTCAAGGAGAACGTCATTGTCGGCCGCCTGATCCCGGCCGGCACCGGCGCCTCGATGGCGCGGATTCGTGAAGTCGCGGTCAAGCGCGACAAGCTGATCCTCGACGAGCGCGAGAAGCAGCAGGCGGCGATCGTGCCGACGGCTCCGGAAGCGGAGCCGCTGGCGCTACCGCCCGCGGAATAGGCATCCGCAAGACTACGGGTGCGACGAGAAGGCCGGCGTTCTGCCGGCCTTTTTGCTGCTTTCTTGCCTTGCTGCGGTGCGGGGACGCAGTTTGTTCATCTTCCCTTCAGGCAAAAAAGTGCCTTTGCTAGGGTGACTTAGACCGGCTGTTTGGCTCGTGCCGGAGACGACGGAATCGATATGCTCGACTTGGCGATTGTAGGCGGCGGCCCCGGGGGGCTGATGAGCGCCTGGTACCTGAAGCGCAAACTCGGCGACCTCTGCCGCATCACCATCTTCGAGGCGTCGAACCGCCTCGGGGGCAAGATCGTCACGCGCAAATTCGACAGCGCGCCTGCGATGTACGAGGCCGGCGTCGCCGAGATCTACGATTACTCGATGACGGGACCCGACCCGCTGCGCGAGCTGATCCAGCATTTCGGCCTGCAGACGATCCCGATGGATGCCGAGCAGGTGCAGCTCGACGGCGAACTGCTGGCCGACGTTCCCGGCATGCGCCGCAAATACGGCGCCAAGACCGCGGCCGCGATCGAGGCGTTCCGCAAGCGCTGCAGCGAGCTGGTGTCGCCGATCGAGTATTACGAGGGCGTCGGCGCCCACGACAACGAGCATCCGTGGGCCTACAAGACCGCCGAGCAGATCCTCGACGAAGAGGTCGAGGACGTGACCGCCAAGCGGTTCTTCAAGGTGATGGCGCGCTCCGACCTCGCGACCGAGAGCCACAACACCAACGGCCTCAACGCGCTGAAGAACTACGTGATGGATGTCGACGGCTATATCGGCCTGTATTCGATCCAGAACGGCAACGAGCAGCTGATCGATTGCCTGCGCTCGGAAGTCAGCGCCGACATCCAGCTCAACCATCGCGTGCTCAAGGTCGGCAAGACCGCTGCCGGCCGCTACCAGCTCAACATGATGAACGGCAAGGGGCCGGAGACGCGCGACTTCGACCTCGTGCTGGTCTGCCTGCCGCACTCCTGGCTCGCGACCATGCGCTGGGACGGCGAACAGCTGCGCAAGTCGATGGTCAAGCACGTCGCCTATTTCGATCGTCCGGCGCACTATCTGCGCGTCTCGATCCTGTTCGACGAGCCGTTCTGGGGCGAGAAGATCCCGGGCGCCTGGTTCATGTCGGAAGCGTTCGGCGGCTGCTGCGTCTACAATGAGGGCGCACGCCACGACGTCGGCAAGCACGGCGTGCTGAACTGGCTGATCGCCGGCTCCGACGCGCTCGCCTTCGCCAATCTCAGCGACGAGGAACTGATCGACGCCGCGCTGAAGTCGCTGCCGGCCTCGCTCGGCGATGCGCGTGCGCATTTCCTCGAGGGCAAGACCCATCGCTGGCTGTCGTCGGTCAACGCGTTGCCGGGCGGCCTGCCGGTGCGCGACGTCATGACCAACCATCGTCCCGATCCGAAGGAGCACCCCGGCATCGTGGTGGTCGGCGACTATCTGTTCGATTCGACCCTGAACGGGCTGCTCGATTCCTCCGATGCCGCGACCGACATCATCGTCACCGAGATGATGCGGCTGCGCCGCGCCCGCGCGCAGGACGAAGGCGCGCTGTCCGACAAGATCGACCGCAACTATTTCGAGAACTATCGCGGCGCCGGTCCCTACAGCGAAGCCTGGCGGAACTTCACCGACCCGGCCTATCTGACCGACCTGATCAAGACGGTGTGGGGCAGGGCGAAGGGCTACAAGCTCCTGATCGCCGGCTCCGCCAGCGGCGAGCTGGTCGGCGCGCTGCGCGAACGCGGCATCGATGCCTGGGGCATCGAGAACAACCGCTACATCCACGGCAAGACGCCGAAGGCGCTCAAGAAGTACAACAAGCTCGGCTCGATCGCCGACATGCCGTTCAAGGACAATGAGTTCGACTTCGTGTTCGAGACCTCGCTGTGCCATCTCGGCGAGAAGCAGGTGGTGCGCGGGGTGCGCGAGCTCAACCGCGTGGTCAAGACCGGCGTCGTGTTCGCGTCGGTGACCTCGGACATGGCGCCGGCGGTGATCGATCGGTACGACCTGCTGCGCGGCGTGAAGAAGCTCGGCACCTGGTGGGAATGGTCGGAATTGTTCTTCGGCAACGGCTTCGACCTGTCGATGCACCGCCGCGACTGTACCGATGCGCTGTGGACGTTGACGCTTGCCGCCAACAAGGGGCCGGGGCACTGGTACGCCGACTCCGACAGCCTGCGCTATTCCTTCTTCGACAAGGTCGAGGCGGATCACGACGACTAGCGGCACCGGCGCGAGGTTTTTCTTGCGCAAGGCGAGCGGCCCCGCGCCAACCAACGTCAAATGGCGACCGTGCCGTGATCCCGAATCCACGGGGCCGCGCACCGCGCCGTTGCAAACGCTTTGCCGAATTCATTGTGATCGCATAGGATTGTACCAGCAGCATTCGCCGCTGCGGTTTCGATTTGCGGTCATGCCGGCCGTGGAGCATCGGTTGGTTTCATGGCGCCAAGACCTCCTGCATCAGACGATCCGAAACGATCGGCAGCCGACGATCCCGAGCTGAAGAAAAAGTCTGCGGCCGCGGCCGGTCCGCCTGCGGCAACCGCCCCCGCCAAGCCGGCCTCCGCCAAGCCGGCCGCTGCGCCGGCCGACGACGAAGATGATGAGGACGAGGACGACGAGTTCGAGCTCGACGACGATGATGACGAGGACCTCGTCGTCTTCACCGCCAAGGAAGCCGCCGGCGCGCTCTCGACGATCTTCGGCTTCGTCAAACCGATCCTGACCAACTACAAGAAGCCGCTCGCTTTCGTCGCCGTCGGCGTGCTGGTCGAGACGTTGTTCAACGTCATCATGCCGCTCAGCCTGAAATTCCTGATCGACGACGCGCTCGGCGAGGAGGATTTCCAGGCCCTTTACAAGATCCTTGGCGTGCTCGCGGTTGCCGGCATCGTCACCTCGATCATCGCGGTCTGGTACGAGCGCTGGGATGCGCGGCTTGGCGCGGGCATCATCGCCGACGTCCGGACCCGCATCTTCGACCACGTCCAGAACCTGCCGTCGGCCTATTTCGCGCGCACCAAGCGCGGCGAGATCCTGTCGCGCTTCTCGATCGATCTGTCGGCCTTCGAGGGCTCGATCAAGACCTTCGCCAACAGTGCGGCGCTGCCTGGCTTCGAGCTGATCGCCGGCATCATCCTGATGCTGTTCCTGAACTGGCAGCTGGCCGTGGTCGCCCTGCTGGTGTTTCCGATCACCCTGATCGGGCCGCGCATCCTGACGCCGAAGGCGGTGCAGGCCAATTACGAGCAGAAGCAGAACGAGGCGGCGCTGCTCGGAATGGTGCAGGAGAACGTCGCCGCCCAGGCGGTGGTGAAGGCGTTCAACCTGCAGCGCCGCGCGCTCGGCTGGTTCACGATGCGCAACCGCGACGTCCGGGCCAGGGCCGCGTCAGCGATGTTCCTGTCGACCATGGTGGAGCGCACCGTCACCATCTCGGTGCTGCTGCTCCACCTCGTGGTGCTGGCGATCGGCGCCTATCTCGCCACCAAGGGGCAGATCACGGTCGGCACCTTCGTGACCTTCGAGAGCGCATTCTGGGAGGTGTCGTACAACATCGCCCATCTCATGCATTTCATTCCGGTGTCGATCCAGTCGGCGGCGGCGGTGCGGCACATCCAGGAACTGCTCGACGAGCCGACCCGCGGCGCCGACCGTCCCGGTGCGCCGGATCTGCCGCGCATCACCAACGACATCTCGTTCGACCGCGTCACCTTCCAGTATGAGGGGGCGCAGACGCCGGTGCTCGACAATCTCAGCCTCAAGCTCAATGCCGGCAAGAGCATTGCGATCGTCGGTCCCAGCGGCTCCGGCAAGAGCACGTTGATCAACCTGATCCTGCGGCTCTACGTGCCTGACGAGGGCCGCGTCGCCATCGACGGCGTCGACATCCGCCGGGTGACGCGCGAGTCGCTGCGGGCCAACATGGCGGTCGTGTTCCAGGAGAACATGCTGTTCAACATGTCGATCCGGGAGAACATCCGGCTCGGCAAGGAAGGGGCCAGCGACGCCGAGGTCGAGGACGCCGCGAAGAAGGCCGAGATCCATCGCTACATCATGAGCCTGCCGCAGCGCTACGACACGCCGGTCGGCGAGCGCGGCGACACCCTGTCGGGCGGCCAGCGCCAGCGCATCGCGATCGCGCGCGCGATCATCCGCAACCCGTCGGTGCTGCTGCTCGACGAGGCGACCTCGGCGCTCGACCAGACCACGGAAGCGGCGATCAACCGTACGCTGCTCAAGGTCGCCGAGGGCCGCACCATGATCTGGTCGACCCACCGCCTGACCTCGGTGGTCGAGATGGACGAGATCATCGTGATCGCCGGCGGCAGGGCGATCGAACGCGGCTCGCACGAGGAGCTGCTGGCCAAGAACGGCGTCTACCGCAAGCTGTGGGACGACCAGGGGCATGTCCATCACGACGCGGACGATGATGAAGATGACGAGGATGAAGACGACGAGGATGAGGACGAAGACGATGAAGACGAGGCGTGAGTCCCGCGCCGCGTCGCGGGCGATGGCCGGGCGCTAGATTCTTTCTTGGCGCGTCTTCTTCACGCGACCCGGTATTCACTTCGCTCGAAAACGTTGCTGCTGATCACGCCTTCACGCCCTGTCGGCTGCGTGCGGACGTTGCCGGAAGCGATTGGCCGGCCGTGCCGCTGAGGCCGCCTGCGGGCGATGCAGCCGGCGCAGCGAGCCCCGGCCGAGATGGCCGAGGAAGCGCGCCCAGCGCTGGGCCTGCCAGTAGGGCCCGCTGCCGATCGACACCTCGCGGAAGTTGAATGCCTTGGCGTTCGACCAGGCGTCGCATTCCGTCTTGACCGGATCGTCGTAGAACGCCGCGATCTTTTCCTCGCCCATGCCGTCGGTCGCAAGCCAGGCCGGGATGTGGACATTGCAGAGCTGGGACACGTCGGTGAACACCTTGTCGGTGCCGGTGCCGGTGACGGGGCAGGTGCTGGCGAAGGCGTCGCCGACCAGCACGACGCCGGCCTGCCGATAGCCGGTGCTGACATAGATGTCGGCGGGCCTGATCTTGATGTCACCGGCGACGTCGAATTCGCCGGTGAGCCGGCGCAGCCGCGGCAGCGCGGCATTCAGCGTCTCGACCGGATTGCGCCGCATCGCGCGCAGCCACGGATCGTCGGCCTGGCGGTAGGTGAAGAGGTTGGCGCGCATCCGGTTTCCGATCGGAAACAGCGTGATGTAGGGGATGCGGTCGCTCGGCCGCTCCGAGAAATAGGTCATGGCCGCGAACGGGAAGGCGGGGCGGCCAACGGGGACGAAATCGAAGCCGATCGAGATCGAATGGCAGAAGCTGGTCACCAGCCGCTCGATGCCGAGCATCCGGCGCAGCCCCACATTCAGGCCATTGGCGAGCACCACGAGGCGCGCCGAGATCTCCTCGCCGCCCGAGAGCACCAGCCGCTGCCGCTCGGAGCTGGTCGCGACATTGACGACCTTGTCGCGGATGAATTCCGCCGGCCCGGCGATCTCGGCCCGAATCGCGGTGATCAGCGCGTCGTACATGATGCCGTATTGCCGGCTTGGCTGCCGGTCGAGCAGGTGGCCGAATCGCGCGATCCAGTTCTCGCCGTCCAGCGTCGCCGAGCGCAGCACGGATTCGGCAAGGCCGGTCTTGGCGAATCGCGCGAGCTGGAGGTCGCCGCCGATCTTTTCGACGCGGAAGTCGAACGGATAGACCTGATGGGGGTCGATCAGGACGGTCGGTATCCCGGTACGGCCGAGCATGGCGGCCGCGGTCGAGCCCGCAAGACCTCCGCCGATGATCGCAATGTCGGTGTACCGCATGACGTTTTCCGTGGCCGTAGACCGCAATTTTTGCGCTGCGAATGGCAAATAAAGGCTTAGTTTCGAATTTCGACTTCAGGTCCAAGTTGGGGAGAATTGTTTCTAATCATATTTTACCCGGACATAATGTGATTCCGCTGGCGGGCCCGAGATTCGGATTGGGGGCGAGCGGAGGCGTGCAGGCTGTCACATTTCGTCGCCCGACCAGCGCCGCGAAATGCGAAATATGCAAGCGCCAGAGGCGTTTCTTTGCTTGTCGTTTTGCTTGACTTCACTATCTCTCGCTTATACAACGCGCTCACTTAACGACAGGCGGTGAGCTACGCCAGCGTCGGAACGGAACACCCGAAGGCCCTTTTTCAGGCGCCGGACGGGCACCAACCTCGACGAATGCCGCTCAAACGCTGTCGATGATAGCTAGGCAATGCCAGGACGATTTTGGTTCTCTTGAGCACGTCCTCTTGAGAGTGAATTCGGATGCATGACCTCGGTGGCGGACCGAACAGCGAACGCTGAACGGTTCGGGATCGCGGTCCTCTGTGGCGTCGATGCGCTTTCCGCTCAGTGATGAGTGGTTGGCGCGATTTCGCTTTGCGCGGTTGTTTGTTCCGTGTCGAGCGGGCCGTACGGGACGGCTAGTCCTGAGAAGAAATTTGCGGAGCCATTCAAGGCTTTCGCGCGAACTAAAGGGTGAAGGCTGCATGCCGACGATCAACCAGCTGATCGCAAAACCACGTGAAGTGCAGAAGTCGCGCAAGAAGGTGCCGGCGCTGCAGCAGTCGCCGCAGAAGCGCGGCGTGTGCACGCGCGTCTACACCACGACCCCGAAGAAGCCGAACTCGGCGCTTCGTAAGGTCGCCAAGGTGCGCCTGACCAATGGCTTCGAGGTGATCGGCTACATCCCGGGTGAAGGCCATAACCTGCAGGAGCACTCGGTGGTCATGATCCGCGGCGGCCGCGTCAAGGACTTGCCCGGCGTGCGCTACCACATCCTCCGTGGCGTGCTGGATACCCAGGGCGTCAAGAACCGTAAGCAGCGTCGTTCGAAGTACGGCGCGAAGCGTCCGAAGTAAGCGGGAAACGATCAGATGTCGCGTCGCCATTCTGCTGAGAAGCGTGAAGTTCTTCCGGATCCGAAGTTCGGGAACATCATCATTACGAAGTTCATGAACTCGGTGATGTACGCCGGGAAGAAGTCGGTCGCCGAAAACATCGTCTACGGTGCGCTCGGCATGATCGAGGCCAAGACCAAGCAGCCCCCGCTCGGCGTGTTCGAGCAGGCGCTTGAGAACGTGATGCCGACCATCGAGGTTCGCTCCCGCCGCGTCGGCGGTGCGACCTACCAGGTGCCGGTGGAGGTCCGCTCGGTGCGCCGTCAGGCGCTCGGTATCCGCTGGCTGATCTCGGCCGCCCGTGAGCGCAACGAGAAGACCATGACCGAGCGTCTCTCGGCCGAGCTGCTCGACGCCTCGAACAATCGCGGCAACGCCGTCAAGAAGCGTGAAGACGTGCATCGGATGGCGGAAGCCAACCGTGCCTTCTCGCACTATCGCTGGTAACGGCGAAACACGGAATTTAAGGAACAGCCTATGCCTCGCGTTCATGCCATAGAGAACTACCGCAACTTCGGTATCATGGCGCATATCGATGCCGGCAAGACCACGACCACCGAGCGCATCCTCTATTACACCGGCAAGAGCCACAAGATCGGCGAAGTGCACGAAGGTGCCGCGACGATGGACTGGATGGAGCAGGAGCAGGAGCGTGGCATCACGATCACCTCGGCTGCGACCACCGCGTTCTGGAACGGCAAGCGCCTGAACATCATCGACACCCCCGGCCACGTCGACTTCACCATTGAAGTCGAGCGTTCGCTGCGCGTGCTCGACGGCGCCGTTTGCGTTCTCGACTCCAACCAGGGCGTCGAGCCGCAGACCGAGACCGTCTGGCGCCAGGGCGACAAGTACAAGGTTCCGCGCATCGTCTTCGCCAACAAGATGGACAAGACCGGCGCCGACTTCTTCAAGTGCCTGTCCGACATCGTCGACCGCCTCGGCGCCAAGCCGATCGCGATCCAGCTTCCGATCGGTGCCGAGAACAACTTCAAGGGTCTCGTCGACCTGGTTGTCATGAAGGGCATCGTCTGGAACGACGAATCGCTCGGCGCCAAGTTCGACTATGTCGACATCCCGGAAGACATGGTCGAGCAGGCCAAGGAATATCGCGAGAAGATGGTGGAAGCCGCCGTCGAACTCGATGACGATGCCCTGGCTGCCTTCCTCGATGGCAAGGAGCCGGACGAGGCGACCCTGAAGCGTCTGATCCGCAAGGCCGTGCTGACCGGTGCGTTCTATCCGGTGCTGTGTGGCTCGGCGTTCAAGAACAAGGGTGTGCAGCCGCTGCTCGACGCCGTCGTCGACTACCTGCCGTCGCCGATCGACGTGCCCGCGATCAAGGGCGTCGATGATGACGGCAACGAAGTCGTGCGCAAGGCGGACGACAAGGAGCCGCTGGCGCTGCTCGCGTTCAAGATCATGGACGATCCTTTCGTCGGCACCATCACGTTCTGCCGCATCTATTCCGGCGTCCTGCAGTCGGGCACCGGCGTGGTGAACTCGACCCGCGAGAAGAAAGAGCGTATCGGCCGCATGCTGCTGATGCATGCGAACAACCGCGAAGACATCAAGGAAGCCTATGCCGGCGACATCGTCGCGCTGGCTGGCCTGAAGGAAGCGCGCACCGGTGACACGCTGTGCGATCCCGACAAGCCGGTGATCCTCGAGAAGATGGAATTCCCGGAGCCGGTGATCGAGATCGCGATCGAGCCGAAGTCGAAGGCCGACCAGGAAAAGCTCGGCGTGGCGCTTGCCAAGCTCGCCGCGGAAGATCCGTCGTTCCGCGTGTCGACCGACCAGGAGTCCGGCCAGACCATTCTGAAGGGCATGGGCGAACTCCATCTCGACATCAAGGTCGACATTCTCAAGCGCACCTACAAGGTCGATGCCAACATCGGCGCGCCGCAGGTGGCGTTCCGCGAGCGTGTCACCAAGAAGGCCGAAGTCAAGTACACGCACAAGAAGCAGACCGGCGGTACCGGTCAGTTCGCCGAAGTGTCGATCGTCGTCGAGCCGAACGAGCCCGGCAAGGGCTACGAGTTCGAATCGAAGATCGTCGGCGGCGCGGTGCCGAAGGAATACATCCCCGGCGTCGAAAAGGGCCTCAACAGCGTGATGGGCTCCGGCGTCGTCGCCGGCTTCCCGGTGGTGGACGTCAAGGTGCAGCTGGTCGACGGCAAGTATCACGACGTCGACTCGTCGGCACTGGCGTTCGAAATTGCGTCGCGGGCCGCGTTCCGCGAGGCGCTGACGAAGGGCAAGTCCGTTCTGCTCGAGCCGATCATGAAGGTCGAGGTGGTGACCCCGGAAGACTACACCGGTTCGGTCATCGGCGACCTGAATTCCCGGCGCGGCCAGATCCAGGGCCAAGACATGCGCGGCAACGCCAACGTCATCAACGCGATGGTGCCGCTCATGAACATGTTCGGTTACGTGAACAACCTGCGCTCGATGAGCCAGGGGCGCGCGACCTTCACAATGCAGTTCGATCACTACGCCGAAGCTCCGGCGAACGTGTCGGCTGAAGTCCAGAAAAAGTTTGCTTGATTGTCGTTGGTTAGCAACTGACGACTGAACGGAGAGTCAAATGGCCAAAGCAAAATTCGAGCGTAACAAGCCCCACTGCAACATCGGCACCATCGGTCACGTCGACCATGGCAAGACCTCGCTGACCGCAGCGATCACCAAGGTGCTTGCAGAGACCGGCGGCGCGACGTTCACCGCCTACGACCAGATCGACAAGGCGCCGGAAGAGAAGGCGCGCGGCATCACGATCTCGACCGCTCACGTCGAGTACGAGACGAAGAACCGTCACTATGCCCACGTCGATTGTCCCGGCCACGCCGACTACGTCAAGAACATGATCACCGGTGCCGCCCAGATGGACGGCGCGATCCTGGTCGTGTCGGCTGCTGACGGCCCGATGCCGCAGACCCGCGAGCACATCCTGCTCGCCCGCCAGGTCGGCGTGCCCGCGCTCGTCGTGTTCCTCAACAAGTGCGACATGGTCGACGATCCGGAGCTGCTCGAGCTCGTCGAACTCGAGGTCCGCGAGCTGCTCTCGAAGTACGAATTCCCGGGCGACAAGATCCCGATCATCAAGGGCTCGGCGCTCGCCGCCCTCGAAGACAAGGACAAGACGCTCGGCCACGATGCCATCCTCGAGCTGATGCGCAATGTCGACGAGTACATCCCGCAGCCGGAGCGCCCGATCGACCAGCCGTTCCTGATGCCGGTTGAAGACGTGTTCTCGATCTCGGGCCGTGGCACCGTCGTCACCGGCCGTGTCGAGCGCGGCATCATCAAGGTCGGCGAGGAAATCGAGATCGTCGGTATCCGCGACACCCAGAAGACCATCGTCACCGGCGTCGAAATGTTCCGCAAGCTGCTCGATCAGGGCCAGGCCGGCGACAACATCGGTGCGCTGCTCCGCGGCACCAAGCGCGAGGAAGTCGAGCGTGGCCAGGTGCTGTGCAAGCCCGGTTCGGTCAAGCCGCACACCAAGTTCAAGGCTGAGGCGTACATCCTCACCAAGGAAGAGGGCGGTCGTCACACCCCGTTCTTCACCAACTACCGTCCGCAGTTCTACTTCCGCACCACCGACGTGACCGGCGTTGTGCACCTGCCCGAAGGCACCGAGATGGTGATGCCGGGCGACAACATCGCGATGGAAGTGCACCTGATCGTGCCGATCGCGATGGAAGAGAAGCTGCGCTTCGCGATCCGCGAAGGTGGCCGCACCGTCGGCGCCGGCGTCGTCGCCGCCATCATCGAGTAAGGGTGGATCAGTCAGTTTGCAGCGGGTGGGTTCGCCCACCCGCCGCTCACCACTCGTTATTCGCTAATTGAGCGACGAAGAAAGAGATACGGCAATGAACGGCCAAAACATTCGCATCCGTCTCAAGGCGTTCGACCATCGAATCCTCGATACGTCGACCCGTGAGATCGTGAACACGGCGAAGCGCACCGGTGCGCAGGTTCGCGGACCGATTCCGCTGCCGACCCGCATCGAGAAGTTCACCGTCAACCGTTCGCCGCACGTTGACAAGAAGAGCCGCGAGCAATTCGAGATGCGCACTCACAAGCGCCTCCTCGACATTGTCGACCCGACCCCGCAAACCGTCGATGCGCTGATGAAGCTCGACCTGGCCGCCGGTGTCGACGTCGAGATCAAGCTCTAAGGTTTTGGATTTTTACGTCCGCCGCTTGCGGACAGAAAGACAGGAAGCACGCCGATGCGCTCCGGAGTGATCGCACAGAAGGTCGGGATGACGCGGGTCTTTACGGAGACCGGCGAGCACATCCCTGTGACCGTGCTGAAGTTGGGCAACTGCCAGGTGCTGGGCCACCGCACGACCGAGAAGAACGGCTATGTCGCTCTTCAGCTCGGCTCGGGCGCCCGCAAGACGGTGTACATGCCGAAGGCCGAACGCGGCCAGTTCGCGGTCGCCAAGGTCGAGCCGAAGCGCAAGGTTGCTGAGTTCCGCGTGTCCGAGGACGCGCTGATCCCGGTCGGCGCGGAAATCCAGGCGGACCATTTCGTGGTCGGCCAGTTTGTCGACGTGACCGGCACCTCGATCGGTAAGGGTTTCGCCGGCGGCATGAAGCGCTGGAATTTCGGCGGTCTGCGCGCCACCCACGGCGTGTCGGTCTCGCACCGTTCGATCGGTTCGACCGGTGGCCGTCAGGACCCCGGCAAGACCTTCAAGAACAAGAAGATGCCCGGTCACATGGGCGTCGACCGCATCACCACGCTCAACCTGCGCGTGGTTTCGACCGACGTCGAGCGCGGCCTGATCCTCGTCGAAGGCGCCGTTCCCGGCTCCAAGGGCGGCTGGATCTCGGTGCGCGACGCGGTCAAGAAGCCGCTGCCGAAGGAAGCCCCGAAGCCCGGCAAGTTCAAGGTCGCCGGCGGTGAAGCAGCCGAGGCTGTGGCCGAGAAGGAGGGTGTGTGAGATGGAACTGAAAGTCACCACCCTTGAAGGCAAGGAAGCTGGTTCGGTCCAGCTGTCGGACGAGATCTTCGGTCTCGAGCCGCGCAAGGATATCATCCAGCGCTGCGTGCAGTGGCAGCTCAACAAGCGCCAGGCCGGCACCCACAAGGCGAAAGGTCGCGCCGAGATCTGGCGCACCGGCAAGAAGATGTACAAGCAGAAGGGCACCGGCGGCGCCCGTCACGGCTCGGCTCGCGTGCCGCAGTTCCGCGGCGGTGGCCGTGCCTTCGGTCCGGTGGTTCGCTCCCATGCGACCGACCTGCCGAAGAAGGTGCGCGCGCTCGCGCTGAAGCATGCGCTGTCGGCCAAGGCCAAGGACGGCGGGCTGATCGTGATCGACAATGCGCAGCTCGAGGCTGCCAAGACCAAGGCGCTGCTCGGTCACTTCTCGGGCCTCGGCCTGACCAACGCGCTGATCATCGACGGCGCCGAGCTGAACAACGGTTTCGCGACCGCGGCCCGCAACATCCCGAACATCGACGTGCTGCCGATCCAGGGCATCAACGTCTACGACATTCTCCGCCGCCACAAGCTGGTGCTGACCAAGGCTGCGGTTGATGCGCTGGAGGCGCGCTTCAAATGAAGAACATCGATCCGCGCCACTACGACGTCATCATCTCGCCGGTCGTGACGGAAAAGGCGACGCTCGCCTCCGAGCACAACAAGGTGCTGTTCAAGGTCGCCGGCAAGGCGACCAAGCCGCAGATCAAGGAAGCGGTCGAGAAGCTGTTCGACGTCAAGGTGAAGAGCGTCAACACCCTCGTCCGCAAGGGCAAGACCAAGGTGTTCCGCGGCAATCTCGGCTCGCAGTCGGACACCAAGCGCGCGATCGTGACCCTTGAAGAGGGCCACCGCATCGACGTGACTACCGGACTATAAGGCGCAACGACGATGGCATTGAAAACCTACAATCCCACGACGCCGGGCCAGCGCCAGCTGGTCATGGTCGATCGTTCGGCGCTCTACAAGGGCAAGCCGGTGAAGACCCTGACCGAGGGCAAGCTCGGCAATGGCGGTCGCAACAACACCGGTCGCATCACCGTGCGCTTCCGCGGCGGCGGCCACAAGAAGGCCTACCGCACCGTCGACTTCCGCCGCGACAAGGTGGACATGCCGGCGGTCGTGGAGCGGCTGGAGTACGATCCGAACCGCACCGCGTTCATCGCGCTGATCAAGTATCAGGACGGCGAGCTGGCCTACATCCTGGCGCCGCAGCGCCTGGCGGCGGGCGACACCGTCGTCGCCGGCAACTATGTCGACGTGAAGCCGGGCAACGTCATGCCGCTCGGCAACATGCCGGTCGGCACGATCGTGCACAACATCGAGCTGAAGATCGGCAAGGGCGGCCAGCTGGCGCGCTCGGCCGGTACCTATGCCCAGATCGTCGGCCGCGACCAGGACTACGTGATCGTCCGCCTGAACTCGGGCGAGCAGCGTCTCGTGCACGGCCGTTGCCGCGGCACGATCGGCGCGGTCTCGAACCCGGATCACATGAACATCTCGATCGGCAAGGCCGGTCGTACCCGCTGGCTCGGCTGGCGTCCGCATAACCGCGGCGTCGTCATGAACCCGATCGACCATCCGCACGGCGGTGGTGAAGGTCGTACCTCGGGCGGTCGTCACCCGGTTACTCCGTGGGGCAAGCCGACCAAGGGCAAGAAGACCCGCACCAACAAGTCGACCAACAAATTCATTCTCCTCAGCCGCCACAAGCGGAAGAAGTAAGGAACGCCGGACATGGTTCGTTCAGTCTGGAAAGGCCCGTTCGTCGAGGGTTCTCTGCTCAAGAAGGCAGATGCCGCGCGCGCGTCCGGCCGTCACGACGTCATCAAGATCTGGAGCCGTCGCTCCACCATCCTGCCGCAGTTCGTCGGCCTGACCTTCGGTGTCTACAACGGCCAGAAGCATGTGCCGGTGGCGATCAACGAGGAAATGGTGGGTCACAAGTTCGGCGAGTTCTCGCCGACCCGGACCTTCCACGGCCACTCGGGCGACAAGAAAGCCAAGAAGGCTTGAGGAATAGACGATGAGCAAACCAAAGCGCGAACGTAGCCTCGCGGACAATGAGGCCAAGGCCGTCGCTCGCATGCTGCGCGTCAGCCCGCAGAAGCTCAACCTGGTGGCGCAGCTGATCCGCGGCCGCAAGGCTTCGGCTGCGCTCGCCGACCTGCAGTTCTCGCGCAAGCGGATCGCGGTCGACGTCAAGAAGTGCCTGGAATCGGCGATCGCGAACGCCGAGAACAACCATGACCTCGATGTCGACGATCTCGTCGTTGCCGAGGCGCATGTCGGCAACGGTATCGTGATGAAGCGTTTTGCTCCGCGCGGCCGTGGCCGTTCGGGCCGTGTGTTCAAACCGTTCTCGCACCTGACCATCGTGGTTCGTCAGGTCGAGGCCGAGGCAAGCGCCTAAGAAGGGCGCAGGAGAAGACGATGGGTCAAAAGATCAATCCAATCGGGCTGCGTCTCGGCATCAACCGGACCTGGGACTCCCGTTGGTTCGCCGGCAAGCAGGAATACGGCAAGCTGCTGCACGAGGACGTCAAGATCCGCGAGATCCTGCACAAGGAGCTCAAGCAGGCGGCCGTCGCCCGCATCGTGATCGAGCGCCCGCACAAGAAGTGCCGCGTGACGATCCACTCGGCCCGTCCGGGCGTCGTGATCGGGAAGAAGGGCGCCGACATCGACAAGCTGCGCAAGAAGGTTGCCGACATCACCTCGTCGGACGTCGTGATCAACATCGTCGAAATCCGCAAGCCGGAGCTCGACGCGACCCTGGTCGCTGAATCGATCGCCCAGCAGCTCGAGCGCCGCGTGGCGTTCCGCCGCGCCATGAAGCGCGCCGTGCAGTCGGCGATGCGTCTCGGTGCCGAGGGCATCCGCATCAACTGCTCGGGCCGTCTCGGCGGCGCCGAAATCGCGCGCATGGAGTGGTATCGCGAAGGTCGCGTGCCGCTGCACACGCTGCGCGCCGACGTCGACTACGGCGTTGCCACCGCGTTCACGACCTTCGGCACCTGCGGCGTCAAGGTCTGGATCTTCAAGGGCGAGATCCTCGAGCACGATCCGATGGCCCAGGACAAGAAGATGGCCGAGGGCGACAACACGCCGCGTTCGCGCCGCGACGCCGCTTGAGGCAAAGCAGGAATTTGAGGGCTTAAAGCCATGATGCAACCTAAGAAGACGAAGTTCCGGAAGGCGCATAAGGGCCGTATCCACGGCGTTGCGACCTCTGGCGCGACGTTGGCGTTCGGCCAGTTCGGCCTGAAGGCGATGGAGCCTGAGCGCGTCACCGCCCGTCAGATCGAAGCCGCCCGCCGCGCGCTGACCCGTCACATGAAGCGCGCCGGCCGCGTCTGGATCCGGGTGTTCCCGGACGTGCCGGTGTCGAAGAAGCCCGCCGAAGTCCGCATGGGCTCCGGCAAGGGTGCGCCGGAATTGTGGGTGGTCCGGATCAAGCCGGGCCGTGTGATGTTCGAGATCGACGGCGTGCCGGTGCAGACCGCCAAGGAGGCGCTGTCGCTCGCCGCCGCCAAGCTGCCGATCAAGACGCGCTTCGTTGCGCGCATTGCGGAGTAATCGCCATGGCCGAGATGAAAGTTGAAGACATTCGCGCGATGAGCGACGACCAGCGGGAAGACGCGGTCCTTAACCTGAAGAAGGAACGCTTCAACCTGCGTTTCCAGCGCGCCACCGGGCAGCTGGAGAACACGTCGCGGATGCGGGAAGCCCGCCGCGATATCGCTCGTATCAAGACCATCGCCGCGCAGCTGCGCGCGAAGAAGAAGTAAGGGGCCAGCTATGCCGAAACGTACTCTGCAGGGCGTGGTCGTGAGCGACAAGCAAGCCAAGACCGTGGTGGTGCGCGTCGATCGCCGCTTCACCCACCCGATCTACAAGAAGACGATCCGCCGTTCCAAGAACTACCACGCGCACGACGAGGACAATCAGTTCAAGCCGGGCGACATGGTCTGGATCGAGGAATCGAAGCCGATCTCGAAGCTGAAGCGCTGGACCGTGGTCCGGGGCGAACACAAGAAAACGGCCTGATTACTTCGGCCTGGCCGAAGACATTCAGGGAAATTTTGGGCGCGCTAAAGCGCAGAAAGAGGACGAGGTGCATCAATGATTCAGATGCAGACCAACCTCGACGTGGCCGATAATTCAGGCGCACGCCGTGTCATGTGCATCAAGGTTCTTGGAGGTTCCAAGCGCCGCTATGCCACCGTGGGCGACGTTATCGTTGTGTCGATCAAGGAAGCCATTCCGCGTGGCAAGGTGAAGAAGGGCGACGTGATGAAGGCCGTCGTGGTCCGGGTCCGCAAGGACATCCGCCGCGCCGACGGTTCGGTCATCCGTTTCGACCGCAACGCCGCCGTGCTGATCAACAATCAGTCCGAGCCGGTCGGCACCCGTATCTTCGGGCCGGTGCCGCGCGAGCTGCGCGCCAAGAACCACATGAAGATCATTTCGCTCGCGCCGGAGGTGCTGTGATGGCTGCCAAGATCCGCAAGGGCGACAAGGTGATGGTGCTCACCGGGCGCGACAAGGGTCGCACCGGTGAGGTGTTCGAGGTGCGTCCGGACGAGCACAAGGCTCTCGTTCGCGGCATCAACATGGTGAAGCGTCACCAGAAGCAGAGCCAGACCCAGGAAGGCGGCATCATCTCCAAGGAGATGCCGATCGACCTGTCCAACATTGCGTATGTCGGCAAGGACGGAAAGCCGACCCGCATTGGGTTCAAGATTCAGGCCGATGGCAAGAAGGTTCGTGTTGCCAAGAGCTCGGGAGCAGAGATCGATGGCTGAGACAGCTTACACGCCGCGCCTGCGCGCGGAGTATGACAAGAAGATCCGCGGCATGATGACCGAGAAGTTCGGTTATGCCAACGTGATGCAGGTGCCGCGTCTCGACAAGGTCGTGCTCAACATGGGCGTCGGCGATTCCGTCAACGACCGCAAGAAGGCCGAGACCGCCGCTGCCGAGCTGAGCCAGATCGCCGGCCAGAAGGCGATCGTGACCTATTCGCGAATCGCGATCGCGACCTTCAAGCTGCGTGAGAACCAGCCGATCGGCTGCAAGGTCACGCTGCGCAAGACCCATATGTACGAGTTCATCGACCGCCTGGTGAACGTGGCGCTGCCCCGCGTCCGCGACTTCCGCGGCCTGAACCCGAAGAGCTTCGACGGCCGCGGCAACTATTCGCTCGGCATCAAGGAGCACATCATTTTCCCCGAGATCGACTTCGACAAGGTCTCGGAAGCGCGTGGCATGGACATCACGGTGTGCACCACCGCGAAGACCGACGACGAGGCGCGTGCCTTGTTGGCCGCTTTCAATTTCCCGTTCCGGCAGTGAGTAGCTGAGGCAAAGCCACTCAAACGCGGATACCCAGGAGCCAAGCATGGCAAAGAAGAGTTCGATCGAGAAGAATAACCGGCGCAAGCGGATGGCGAAGAACGCCGCCCCTCAGCGTGAGAAGCTGAAGGCGATCATCGCCGACAAGACCAAGCCGATGGAAGAGCGCTTCGCGGCGACGCTGAAGCTCGCCGAGATGCCGCGCAACTCGTCGCCGACGCGCATCCGCAACCGTTGCGAGCTGACCGGGCGTCCGCGCTCGAACTATCGCAAGAACAAGCTCTCGCGCATCGCGCTGCGTGAACTCGGCTCCAAGGGCCTGGTTCCCGGCCTCGTGAAGTCGAGCTGGTAAGGGAGGGTCGGAACAATGTCTACGCACGATCCGATCAGCGATCTCATCACCCGCATCCGCAACGCGCAGATGCGTTCGAAGTCCAAGGTTTCGACCCCGGGCTCGAAGATGCGCGCCAACGTGCTCGAGGTGCTGAAGTCCGAGGGCTACATCCGCGGCTACGCCAGCGTCGAGCATGCGTCGGGCCGCAGCGAGCTCGAGATCGAGCTGAAGTATTTCGACGGCGAGCCCGTCATCCGCGAGATCGAGCGGGTGTCGAAGCCGGGCCGCCGCGTTTACGCCTCGGTGAAGAATCTGCCGCGCGTGAACAACGGTCTCGGCATTTCGGTGTTGTCGACGCCGAAGGGAATCATGGCTGACCACGAGGCGCGCGACGCCAACGTGGGCGGCGAAGTTCTCTTCACGGTGTTCTGAGGAAGGATTTTACGATGTCACGTATCGGCAAAAGGCCGGTGGCGATCCCGTCGGGTGTGACGGCAAGCGTCGAGGGCCAGACGGTGAAGGTGAAGGGGCCGAAGGGCCAGCTTCAGTTCGTCGTGCATGACGACGTCGAGGTGAAGTTCGAGAACGGCCAGGTCAAGGTCGCTCCGCGCGTCAAGACCAACCGCGCGCAGGCGATGTACGGCACCGCGCGCGCGCAGGTCGCCAACCTCGTCGAGGGCGTCACCAAGGGCTTCGAGAAGAAGCTCGAGATCACCGGCGTCGGCTACCGCGCCGCGATGCAGGGCAAGAACCTGCAGCTCGCGCTCGGCTACAGCCACGACGTGGTCTACGCGATCCCGGAAGGCATCACCATCGCGGTGCCGAAGCCGACCGAGATCACGATCACCGGCAACGATCCGCAGCGCGTCGGCCAGGTCGCCGCCGAGATCCGCGCCTACCGTCCGCCGGAGCCCTACAAGGGCAAGGGCGTGAAGTACGCCAACGAATTCATCTTCCGCAAGGAAGGCAAGAAGAAGTAACGGAGCCGGTCATGTCACTCAAGGTTACGAATGCCCGGCGCAAGCAGCGCGTCCGCCTTGCGCTTCGCCGCTCGGCAGGCGGCCGTCCGCGGCTGTCGGTGTTCCGCTCGTCCAAGCACATCTACGCCCAGGTCATCGACGACCAGAAGGGCGAGACGCTCGCGTCCGCCTCGTCGCTGGAGAAGAACCTGCGCGACGCCGGCAAGACCGGCGCCGACATCGATGCGGCGAAGGCCGTCGGCAAGCTGCTGGCGGAACGCGCGGCGCAGAAGGGTGTCAAGGAAGTTGTGTTCGATCGCGGCGCCTACATCTATCACGGGCGCGTCAAGGCGCTCGCGGATGCGGCGCGCGAAGGCGGATTGAGCTTCTAAACTTTACGATTACCAGGATAGAGGCGTAAGGCCTCCTAGAGATTGGAAAACACCATGGCAGGTGAACGCGAACGCGGCGGACGCGAACGGAGCAGGGATCGCGAGGAGCGCGACAGCGAGTTCGTCGACAAGCTCGTCCACATCAATCGCGTGGCGAAGGTCGTCAAGGGCGGCAAGCGCTTCGGCTTTGCGGCGCTGGTCGTGATCGGCGATCAGAAGGGCCGGGTCGGTTTCGGCCACGGCAAGGCGCGCGAAGTTCCGGAAGCGATCCGCAAGGCGACCGAATCGGCGAAGCGCAACCTGACGCGGGTCGCGCTGCGCGAAGGCCGCACGCTGCATCACGACATCGCCGGCCGTCACGGCGCCGGCCGCGTCTATCTGCGCGCCGCTCCGGCCGGTACCGGCATCATCGCCGGCGGCCCGATGCGCGCGGTGTTCGAGACGCTCGGCATCCAGGACGTGGTGGCGAAGTCGATCGGCTCGTCGAATCCCTACAACATGGTTCGCGCAACCTTCGACGCGCTGAAGCATCAGGATTCGCCGCGCTCGGTGGCTGCGCGCCGCAACATCAAGGTCTCCACCCTGCAGTCGCGCCGCGTCGGCGGCGACGCCGAAGTGGTGGCGGAATAACCCGCGCGACCAGCGCTTTCTGGAGTTCAAGACGATGGCCAAGGCCAGCAAGACGATCAAGGTCGAGCAGACCGGCAGCGCAATCCGCCGCCATCACTCGCAGCGTTCGACGCTGATCGGCCTCAAGCTCAACAAGATCGGCCGGGTTGCCGAGCTGCAGGACACCCCTGAAGTTCGCGGCATGATCAGCAAGGTTCAGCATCTCGTCCGCGTCGTCGGCGAGTAAGCAGAGATAAGGAGAAGGGCGATGAAGCTCAGCGATATCGCCGACAACGCCGGCTCGCGCAAGAAGCGCATGCGTGTCGGCCGTGGCATCGGTTCCGGCAAGGGCAAGACCTCGGGCCGCGGCGGCAAGGGCCAGACCGCGCGTTCGGGCGTCCGC
The DNA here is from genome assembly GCF_042258615.1 of Bradyrhizobium sp. Pha-3. Taxonomy (GTDB): domain Bacteria; phylum Pseudomonadota; class Alphaproteobacteria; order Rhizobiales; family Xanthobacteraceae; genus Bradyrhizobium. The sequence continues at coordinate 4,316,052 of NZ_CP170152.1, forward strand.
ATCAAGGGTTTCGAAGGCGGCCAGATGCCGATGCATCGCCGTCTGCCGAAGCGCGGCTTCAACAACATCTTCCGGCTCGACTTCGCCGAGATCAATCTCGACCGTCTGCAGGAAGCGATCGACAACAAGCTGGTCGATGCGAGCGCGACGGTGAACGTCGAGTCGCTGGTGAAAGCCGGCGTGCTGCGCCGCGCCAAGGACGGCCTGCGGCTGCTCGGCCGCGGCGAGATCAAGACCAAGCTGACCATCGAGGCGCACGGCGCCTCCAAGTCGGCCATTGCCGCGGTCGAGAAGGCCGGCGGCTCGGTCAAGATCCTGGCCCCCGCCAAGGACGAAGGCGAGGCGGCGTAACATCTGCGTCATTGCCCGCGGCCTGCGCGGGCAATCCGCAGATCGAATGATGGACTTATCGAGGCCGAGCACCAGATAATGTCCGGTGTCTGCCGACGGCCCCGGGGGAACGAGTTTCTTGGGGGGCGTCGGCGAAGCGGGCTCCGGGAGAAAGCCGAACATGGTCTCAGCAGCCGAACAACTTGCCGCAAACCTCAATTTCGGACAGCTGGCGAAAGCCGACGAGCTGAAGAAGCGCATCTGGTTCACCCTGGGTGCGCTGCTTGTTTATCGGCTGGGCACCTACATCCCGCTGCCGGGCATCGATCCCAACATCTGGGAGCAGGTGTTCCGCAGCCAGTCCGGCGGCATCCTCGGCATGTTCAACATGTTCGCCGGCGGCGGCATCCACCGCATGGCGATCTTCGCGCTGAACATCATGCCGTACATTTCGGCATCGATCATCGTCCAGCTGCTGACCACCGTGTCGCCGCAGCTCGAGGCGCTCAAGAAGGAAGGCGAGGCGGGCCGCAAGACGCTAAACCAGTACACCCGCTATCTGACGGTGATCCTGGCGTTGTTCCAGTCCTACGGTATCGCGATCGGCCTCGAAGGCGCCGGCAATGTCGTCAGCGACCCCGGCATGTTCTTCCGGATCTCGACCGCGATCACGCTGACCGGCGGCACCATGTTCCTGATGTGGCTCGGCGAGCAGATCACCTCGCGCGGCATCGGCAACGGTATCTCGCTGATCATCCTGTCCGGCATCGTCGCCGAGCTGCCGTCGGCGCTCGCCAACATGCTGGAACTCGGCCGCCAGGGCGCGATGTCGACCGGCCTGATCCTGATCGTCATCGTGATGGCGGTCGCCGTGATCGCCTTCATCGTGTTCATGGAGCGTGCGCAGCGCCGGCTGCTGATCCAGTATCCGAAGCGCCAGGTCGGCAACAAGATGTTCGAGGGCCAGTCCTCGCATCTGCCGCTCAAGCTCAACACCTCGGGCGTGATTCCGCCGATCTTTGCCTCGTCGCTGCTGCTGCTGCCGACCACGGTTGCGAACTTCAACGCCGGCAAGGGGCCGGAGTGGTTCCAGTGGCTCACCACCCAGCTCAGCCACGGCCGTCCGCTGTTCCTGCTGATGTATCTCGCGCTGATCGTGTTCTTCGCCTTCTTCTACACCGCGATCGTGTTCAACCCGACCGAGACCGCGGACAATCTGAAGAAGCATGGCGGCTTCATCCCGGGCATCCGGCCCGGTGAGCGCACCGCCGAGTACATCGACTACGTGCTGTCGCGTATCACGGTGCTCGGCGCGATCTATCTCGCGATCGTCTGCCTGATTCCTGAAATTCTGATTTCCTACGCCTCGGTCCCGTTCTACTTTGGTGGCACTTCACTCCTGATCGTCGTCAGTGTGACGATGGATACGGTGTCGCAGGTGCAGGGCTATCTGCTCGCGCATCAGTATGAAGGGCTGATCAGGAAGTCGAAGCTCAGGGGAGGCCGCCGCCGCTGATCGCGGCGCGGCTTCAAACTCAAAACACAGGTGTGCGGACGTCGCCACCTAGCCGGGGGGCGAAACAGATATGAGATTGATCCTTTTGGGGCCGCCGGGCTCGGGCAAGGGAACCCAGGCGCAGCGGCTGGTGCACCGGCATGGCATCGTTCAGCTCTCGACTGGCGAGATGTTGCGCGCTGCCGCTGCCGCGGGCACTCCGGTCGGCTTGCAGGCCAAGGAGATCATGTCCAATGGCGGGCTGGTTCCCGACGAGGTCGTGGTGGGAATCATCGCCGACCGGATCGAGGAGCCCGACGCCAAGAAGGGCTTCATTCTCGACGGCTTCCCGCGCACCGTGCCGCAGGCGGAGGCCCTCGATGAGCTGCTCCGGAAAAAGCATCTCAAGCTCGACGCCGTCGTCGAACTGCGCGTCAACGAGAGCGCGCTGCTTGCCCGCGTCGAGAAGCGTGCCGAGGAAACCCGCGCGCGCGGCGAGGAAGTTCGCCTCGACGATACGCCGGAAGTGCTGACCAAGCGCCTGGCGCAGTACCGGTCGCTGACGGAACCGCTGATTCACTATTATTCGGAGCGGCGGAAGCTTCTGACGGTCGATGGCATGATGACCATCGAGCACGTCACCCGCGAGATCAACCGGATCCTGACCGCGCTCGGCGCGCTGGAACCGAAGGAGCACGAGGAGCCCAAGAGCGCCTCGAAGGCCTCCAGGACGGCCAAGAAGACCGCGAAAACGGCGACCAAGAAGGCTGCCGAATCGGTCAAAAAGGGCGCCAAACCGGCCCGGAAGGCCACCAAGACAGCATCAAAGCCGGTCTCCAAGGCCAAAGCTGCCAAGAGGGCAGCCAAGAAAACTGCAAAGCAGCCGGCCAAGAAGACCGTAAAGAAGGCCGCAAAGCAGGCCGCCCGTGCCGCGAATGCCCGGAAGGGGGCAAAAGCCGGCAAAAAGGCAACAAAAAAGCTCACGAAAAAGCGAGCTAAACGCTAGGAGCGGTTGACGAAACCGACATGAATCCTTTAATAAGCCCCGCATCCAAGTTGGATAGTTTTATGACGATGCCGGGCCCCGAAGGACATGAGGGGAAGGGCGTCGTGTTCGCGTTTGTGGACACAAGCCCGCAGAGAGCAAGAACTTGAGAAGCCCGTATCCGTGATGGATCGGCGACAGGAGAGAAGTCCGTGGCCCGTATTGCCGGCGTCAACATTCCTACCAACAAGCGCGTGCTGATCGCGCTTCAGTACATCCATGGTATCGGCCAGAAGAACGCGGCCGACATCGTCGAGAAGGTCAAGATCCCGCTGGACCGTCGCGTCAATCAGTTGACCGACCAGGAAGTCCTGCAGATCCGCGAAGTCATCGACCGCGACTATCTGGTCGAGGGCGACCTCCGTCGTGAGGTCGGCATCAACATCAAGCGGCTGATGGACCTCGGCTGCTATCGCGGCCTGCGTCATCGCCGTGGTCTGCCGGTGCGCGGCCAGCGCACCCACACCAATGCGCGCACGCGCAAGGGTCCGGCCAAGGCGATCGCCGGCAAGAAGAAGTAAGTTTTACGAATTGCAGGTGGGGGGTAGCGAATCGAAATTCGCTACTCGCCATTTGCGTTTTGAGGTGTAGCCGCTGGCACTACGGCGGCGCTTGAGATCACAGGAAAGGTTTGAAATGGGCAAGGAAGCCACCCGCGTACGTCGCCGCGAACGCAAGAACATCGCCTCCGGCATCGCGCACGTGAATTCGTCGTTCAACAACACGACCATCACCATCACCGACGCGCAGGGCAACACCATCGCCTGGTCGTCGGCTGGCACGATGGGCTTCAAGGGCTCGCGCAAGTCGACCCCCTATGCCGCGCAGGTCGCGGCCGAAGACGTCTCCAAGAAGGCGCAGGAACACGGCATGCGCACGCTGGAGGTTGAAGTGGCCGGCCCGGGTTCGGGCCGTGAGTCGGCGCTCCGTGCGCTGCAGGCTGCGGGCTTCACCGTCACCTCGATCCGCGACGTGACCACGATCCCGCACAATGGCTGCCGTCCGCGCAAGCGTCGGCGCGTTTGATCTGTAAATCGCGGGCGGCTTCGAGCCGCCCTGCGATCGTTTTTGGAATTGACCGCGCGGACTGTTCCGCGATCTCCAACGCCAGGTTCGGCCATTCGACGGGCCCGACGACTGGCACATGGGTGAACAAGTGACGATCCAGAAAAATTGGCAAGAACTCATTCGACCGAACAAGCTGCAGGTGACGCCGGGCTCGGACGCGAGCCGGTTCGCCACCGTGGTCGCCGAGCCGCTCGAGCGCGGCTTCGGCCAGACGCTCGGCAACGCGCTGCGCCGCATCCTGCTGTCCTCGCTGCAGGGCGCGGCGGTGCAGTCGGTGCATATCGACGGCGTGCTGCACGAGTTCTCCTCGATCGCCGGTGTCCGTGAAGACGTCACCGACATCGTCCTCAACATCAAGGACATCTCGATCAAGATGCAGGGCGAAGGCCCGAAGCGCATGGTCGTGAAGAAGCAGGGGCCGGGCGCCGTCACCGCGGGCGACATCCAGACCGTCGGCGACGTCACCGTGCTCAATCCCGACCTGCAGCTCTGCACGCTGGACGATGGCGCCGAGATCCGCATGGAATTCACGGTCACGACCGGCAAGGGCTATGTCGCCGCCGAGCGCAACCGGCCTGAGGATGCGCCGATCGGCCTGATCCCGGTCGACAGCCTGTTCTCGCCGGTCCGCAAGGTCTCCTACAAGGTCGAGAACACCCGTGAGGGCCAGATCCTCGACTACGACAAGCTGACCATGACGATCGAGACCAACGGCGCGATCACGCCGGAGGACGCGGTGGCCTATGCCGCGCGCATCCTGCAGGACCAGCTCAACGTGTTCGTCAACTTCGAAGAGCCGCGCAAGGAAGTCACGCAGGAGATCATCCCCGATCTCGCGTTCAACCCGGCGTTCCTCAAGAAGGTCGACGAGCTCGAGCTGTCGGTGCGTTCGGCAAACTGCCTGAAGAACGACAACATCGTCTACATCGGCGACCTCGTGCAGAAGTCGGAAGCGGAAATGCTCCGCACCCCGAACTTCGGCCGCAAGTCGCTGAACGAGATCAAGGAAGTGCTGGCCCAGATGGGTCTGCACCTCGGCATGGAAGTGCCGGGCTGGCCGCCGGAGAACATCGACGAGCTCGCCAAGCGCTTCGAGGATCACTACTGATCCGAATTCACCGTCGTGGCCGGAGAATCTCCGGCCACGATTTTTTGCGGCGCGATCCCGGAAAAGTGCGCAGCGGTTTTCCGACAGGGATCACGCCCAAACTGAATAGCAAAAGCGCGACGTTGCGCTTTTGCGGGCGAACGCAGGATGCCCACCTGCAAAACTTGTCGCTGAACCACCGCGGCAGAATTGAAGAAGGAAGAAGCCAATGCGTCACGGCAAGGTTCATCGGAAGCTCAACCGCACCGCCGAGCACCGGCGTGCGATGTTCGCCAACATGGCGGCCGCGCTGATCAAGCACGAGCAGATCGTCACCACGCTGCCGAAGGCCAAGGAGCTGCGGCCGATCGTCGAGAAGCTCGTCACCCTCGGCAAGAAGGGCGGTCTGGCCCTGCGCCGCCAGGCGATCTCGGAGCTGCGTGACCTCGACCAGGTCAAGAAGCTGTTCGACACGCTGGCGACCCGCTACAAGGACCGTCAGGGCGGCTACACCCGCATCATCAAGGCCGGCTTCCGCTACGGCGACAACGCGGCGATGGCCGTGATCGAGTTCGTCGATCGCGACGTCGATGCCAAGGGCCAGGACTCCGGTCCGACCCAGGACGAGGATGCCGAGGCGGCGTAAGCCCGGTTACCGAGCCAGATTTCGAGAACGGCGCCTTCGGGCGCCGTTTTTTTGTTTTGCGCGACGCTCGATCCGAGTCGTCGTCCTGGCGAAAGCCAGGACCCATAATCCGAGGCGGACATTGTTGCGACGGCTGGGGCCACGGCATCGTGCAATAGCGCAGGCTGGTGGTAATGGGTCCTGGCTTTCGCCAGGACGACGTCGTTCTGTGTACTGTCTTCGTCACGCATCGGTGAGACACAATTGCGGTGCATCGTGCCGCGCCCGATATCTCGGTCGGCATCAATGGAGATGAAGCCATGAAAATCGACCTTTCCGGAAAGACTGCACTGGTGACCGGCTCGACCGCGGGCATCGGCAACGCCATCGCAAAGGGGCTGGCCGAGACCGGCGCCGAAATCGTCATCAACGGCCGCGGCCAGGCCAAGGTCGATGCGGCGGTTGCCGCGATCACCAACGCGGTGCCGGGCGCCAGGGTCCGCGGCATCGCCGCCGACGTCTCGACATCGGCCGGGTGCAAGGCGCTGCTCGCAGCGCTGCCGGACGTCGACATCCTCGTCAACAATGCCGGCATCTTCGAGCCGAAGCCGTTCTTCGACATTCCGGACGAGGACTGGAGTCGCTTCTACGAGGTCAACGTGATGTCGGGCGTGCGGCTGTCGCGCGGCTACATGCAGGGCATGCTGAAGCGCAACTGGGGCCGCATCGTCTTCATCTCATCGGAATCCGGTCTCAACATCCCGACCGAGATGATCCACTACGGCATGACCAAGACCGCGCAGCTTGCGATCGCGCGCGGGCTCGCGGAGCTGACCAAGGGCACCGCCGTGACCGTCAACTCCGTTCTGCCCGGACCGACCATGTCCGAGGGCGTCGAGACCTTCGTCAAGGAAGTCGCCAGGCAGAACGGCCAGTCGGTCGAGGAGGCGGCCGCCAACTTCGTCAAGCAGCACCGGCCGACCTCGCTGTTGCAGCGCTTTGCCAGCACCGAGGAGATCGCCAACCTCGTCGTCTATGTCTGCTCGAAGCAGGCCTCCGCGACCAATGGCGCCGCGCTGCGCGCCGAGGGCGGCATCGTCAACACCATTGCCTGAGGTGCCGCCATGTCAGCCTATGTGATTTCCGAGGTCGACGTGAGGGATGCCGCGGGCTTCGAGGCCTATCGCACGATCGCCGCCAAGGCGATCGCGCAGTATGGCGGGCGCTATCTCGTGCGCGGCGGCGCCGCTGAAGCGGTCGAAGGCGGACCACCGCCAAAGAACATCATCGTCGTCGAATTTCCGTCGATGGCGCGGCTGCGCGAGTGGTACGCCTCGCCGGAATACGCCGAAGCGCTCAGGCATCGGCGGACCGCGCTGGACCGCCGGCTGCTCTTCGTCGAGGGCGTTCTGCCGAACTAACCCTTGGCGCCGTCAAGGAACTCGCTGAAGCCTGACGGGTGATAGGGGCCGAAGCACAATTGCTCCAGCACGCCGATTCCCGTCCGGTCGCCCTGGCGGGCGCGCACCACCTGTTGTACGTGCACGTTCTCGCGGGCCAGCGGATCGAGCGTTGCAGGATCGAACGACTCGCCGCCGATCTCGAGCTCGCCCTTCCACATGCCCTGGCCCCATTGCGGATGACCGTAGCCGAGGCCCTTCATCTGGAATTTGAGGATCGGGTCGAGCGCGATGGTCGAGGTGTGGCCGTCGATGTCGACCAGGTCGATTTCAGCCGACTGCGCCAGCCGCGTGTTCGGCACGTATTTGACGCGGTGCCGCGCGGTCGCCATGCGGCGGTCGAGCCCATCGACGACGCCGGGGATCTCGGTCTCGCTCCGGTAGAGCGGCGCGGTAATGCCCTCGCGGACCAACGCCTCGCCATGCGTCCCGTCGAAAAAGATCGCGTGCGAGATGTGGTCGTCCCAGACCAGCGGGGCCCAGAGGAAGAACACGCTTGGCGGCGGCACCGGTGCGCCCCCGATGTCGCGTTCGCCGACATTGCGAACGCCCCAGGAGCGATCCTTGGTGCCGTAGCACGTCTGATCGTCGACCTTGATCTCACCGTCGGGGTGACGAACGACGCCGCTCCAGCGGCCGAACTGGTCGAACCGGGTCGAATCCATGGCGCGGCGGTCGCCCGACCAAAGCGTCTGCCGCGCTTCCTGGATCGCAGCGGTGCGCGCGGAGAAGGTCAGGTCGCAGGAAAGGCCCGTCGCATTGTCGTCGAGCACGATTCGGGTCCGCAACATGGGTTCGATGACCTGGAGCCTGAAGGGACCGACCTGCATTTCGGTGCGCTCGAGCGGCGCCCGCCGCGAACCGTAGAAGCAGTGCTGCCGTCCGCCGCGCTCGACGACGCTGAAGGCGCAATCGAGAATCTTGCGGTGCGGATAGATCGCGATACCGATGCCGAAATAATGCGCGCCGTCGGCGGTGTAGCCGTTGAACCAGGTCCGGTCATAGACATTGCGGTCGCTGGTCGAGGGAACCGCGATCGGCTCCGGCGTCTGGTGAATGGGGAAGTCGTCCAGTTTGTTGAGCACGCCGATCCCTTTCGATGTCTTGACGCGTTGACTTCACGCGGACGATTTCGCCCGATGGCGCTTCAGTCCTGCCAGTATGAGAAACTGTCGTGGTCCAGCGCTTGCGCGCAGGCGCCGCGGGTCATTTTCAGGAACAGCGCGTCTCCGCGCTCGGAGCGCTGGACGCTGAGCGCGGAGACGACGCCCATCATGATGCCGTGCAGCGTGTAGCGCCGGTAATCCCGCCAGCAATCATCCCAGCCATAGTCCCGCACGCCGCGCCGAATCAGCTCCGAATGATAGAACCGCACCAGATCGGCTTCATGAAGCCGCCGTTCGGACGGATCGATGCCGGCCGACAGGAAATAGGCGACGTCGACGATGCCTGGCCCCACCGTCAGCGTCTGCCAATCCAGCGTCGCCATCGGACGGGTGTTGCCGCGGACCTCGAACAGCATGTTGTCGAGCCGGAAGTCCGCGTGCTGCAGCGTTCGCGGCACCGATCGATCGGACTGGTAGCGCAGTATCGCGTCCGGAAGCCGGTCGACCAGATCGAGGAATTCCGGCTCGATCACGCCGTGATAGCGTTCCTTGTAGTGATTGATGATGCCGGGCAGCACCGCGCGAAGATCCCTGCGCCGGCTTGCGGCGACCACGAAGCATTGCACCGCATCGAGCGTCGGATCGTTCCATCGCGGCGCATGCAGTGCGGCGGCCTCGCGCATCGCCGTCAGGCTGTCGGCGATCGAGCATCCCGTCAGTTGGTCGCCCGGGCGCGCGGGCGCCAGATCTTCCAGGATCAGCGTGAAGTCGTCGGTCGCCGGATCGATTTCGGCGAGGATCGGCCGCGGGGTGTGAATGTCGACGGTGGCCGCCAGCTCGCGATAGAACGCGACCTCGCGGACATAGAGCGTGTGCGCGGAACCGGAGCGGCGGCTGTCGGGATCTGCTGCGGGGAATTTGCCGACGACGCTCGCGGGCGCGTTCGGTTCATCGCCGTCATAGGTCAGATGAAATCGATAGCTGTCGCCGACAAGGCCATTGCCGACCGGCTTGCAGACGAGATCGACGACCTTCACATGGTCGATCACACCGGCTTCGCGCAGCGCCCGCGTCATCCACTCCGGATCGATCCGCGACGGATCGGCCGTGAGTAAATTCATCGGTTTCCTCCCATCCCCGTGGGCGTCACCACCGTTCCGGCCGCGTCTCGCGCGGCCGAATTGAGGACGGGGTGATCGTTGCGCAAATCATACAGGCGATGTCATGGCTTTGGCAAAAGCCACGCAGCGCCCATGGGGATATCTCGCGAGTTGCGTAGGTGCGTAGGGCGGGTTAGCGTCAGCGTAACCCGCCGCTCTTGCGCGTGGCGTGGTGGATTGCGCCTTCCGCCTTCGAGCTACGGTGGACGTAGTCGGCTGATCCACCCTACGCAGCGATTCCTACCAGCCTTCGAGCACGATCTTGCCGCGCGATTTGCCGCTTTCCAGCAGCGCATGGGCGCGCTTGAGGTTGGCGGCGTTGATGGTGCCGAAGGTCTGGTCGAGCGTGGTGCGCAGCACGCCCTTGTCGATCAGGTCGGCAACGTCGTTGAGCAGATGATGCTGCGCGATCATGTCGGGCGTCTGGAACGAGGAGCGCGTGAACATCGATTCCCAGTGCACCGACACCGCCTTGCCCTTGAACGCGGCGACGTTGAATTCGGCGGGATCGTCGATCAGGCCGAACTTGCCCTGCGGCGCGATGAAGTCGGCGATCGACTTGTAGTGCTGGTCGGTGAAAGTGAGGCTGGCGACGAGGCCGACCGGCGGCAGCTTCAAGCTCTCGATCTGCTCCTTCATCGGCTGCGAGTGGTCGATCACCGCATGCGCGCCGAGATCGCGGCACCACTTCTGCGACTCCGGCCGCGTTGCGGTCGCAACCACCGTCAGCCCGGTGAGGCGGCGCGCCAGCTGGATCAGGATCGAGCCGACGCCACCGGCGCCGCCGGTGATCAGCAGCGTGCGTGGATCGAGGCTCTTGCCCGGCACCGCGCCGAGGCGATCGAACAGCAGCTCCCAGGCGGTGATCGAGGTCAGGGGCAGGGCGGCGGCCTGCGCGAATGACAGCGAGGTGGGCTTGTTGCCGACGATGCGCTCGTCGACCAGATGAAATTCCGAATTGGTGCCCTGGCGCTGGATCGAGCCCGCGTAGAACACCTCATCGCCGGGCTTGAAGAGCGACACATCGGGCCCGACGGCGTCGACCACGCCGGCCGCATCGAAGCCGAGGATCTTGTAGCTGCCGTCGGTCGGCGCCGCGCGTTTGCGCACCTTGTAGTCGACCGGGTTGGCCGAGATGGCCTTCACCGCGACCCTGACGTCGCGTCCCTTCGGTTCGGGCTTGGCGATCTCGAAATCGACGAGCGAATCCGCCGCCTCGATCGGCAGCGATTTTTGGTATCCGACGGCCTTCATGCCTGGTCTCCGTGATGGGCGGTTGCCTGCAATGTTACCTGTCGCGCTGGCGTCCTTTTGGCAAGTACTGTAAATTCAGGGAACTAGTCCCTGTTTGTATACTATTGGGAAATATCCGATGAAACGGAAGAATTTTGCGCGCCGGCCGGGCTGCGCGGTCGAGGCGGCGCTCGACCTGATCGACGGCAAATGGAAGGGCGTGATCCTGTATCATTTGCAGGCCGGCACCCAGCGCTTCGGTGAGTTGCGGCGGCGGATGCCCGGCATCACCCAGCGCATGCTGACCAAGCAGCTGCGGGCGCTCGAGGACGACGGCCTCGTGACCCGCAAGGTCTACGCCGAGGTGCCGCCGCGGGTCGAATACACGCTCTCCGAACTCGGCGAGAGCCTGCGCCCGGTGATCGATATCTTGAAAGCCTGGGGCGAGGGCCATCAGGAGCGGCTGTCCTGCGCGCCGGCGCCGGAAGTCGTGGTGAAGAAAGCGAAGCGCGCGGCCTGAAGGGAATCGAGCGGCGGGCTCCGCTTCACCTCGCCCCGCGTGCGGGGAGAGGCATAGGCCGCCTTTGGCGGCCGTTCCCAAGAACGCCGAAGCAGAGCTTCGGCTATAACGCATCGTTAGATGCGTTCCGGGTGAGGGGGAGTCTCCGCGAGCGCAGCTATCTCCGAATACGCGGAGAGGGCCCCTCACCCCAACCCTCTCCCCGTAAGAACGGGGAGAGGGAGCGCAGTGCGGTCGTGGTCGCTATTCGGCCGATCTCATCACGCGCAGAGGCGTCTCGAGCGAAGTGGGTGCCGGTTCGCGTGAAGACGCCGCGTCAAGCAAACGCTCAATAATAACGGCCGGAGCGATGCCCCGGCCGTCTGTGAGTTGGTCTCAGTTCAGGTCGCGTCAGAACGCAACCTGCGTGCGCAGCGCGACCGCGTCGAACTTCGAGCCCGCATCCACAGGCGAGGTCGCCGAGGCCTGCTTGGCGATGTCGCCGTGCAGGTAGTTCAGCATGAAGCGGACGTTGTTGTTGACGTACCAGTTCAGCGCGGCGGTGTAGACGGTCTGCCGTCCGCCCGCGACGCCGACGGCCTGGCCGACCTGGTCGTTGAGGTTCATCGTGCTGACGCGGCCGGCGATTTCCCACGCGCCCAGGCCGCCGCCGGCGAGCGAGAACGGATCGTGCGGCTTGATCCCGCCGTAGGAGGCCGTTGACGCGTTGTAGGCGTGGTTCTCGCCGGTCAGCACGTAGCCGACCTGCGCGTAACCGCCGTCGAATTTCAGGCTCGGCGCGCCGAACGGCGGCAGCCCGGTATTCGCAGAGCGATCGACATTGAACCAATAGTACTCGCCCTGCGCGATGAACGGGCCGTAGGTCGCTGCCGCCTCGACGCCGTAGACCTGCGCGCCCGAGACGTTGGCGATCGCACCGGTCGAGATCAGCGTCGTCGGGTCGATGCGCAGCTCGGGCCGGTCGTTCAGCGTGAGCGTCTGCGCCTGCGTCAGCTGGTTGCGCGGCGGCTGGACCAGCCATTCCGCATCGGCGCCGATATGCACCGAGTAGTTCTTGCCGCTGATCGGATTGCCGGCGACGCGGATGACGCCGCCATACTGCTCGGAGGTGCCGGCCGGCGTGACTGAGGACGCGGAGTGAATCGCGCCCGTGGTCGGTCCGGTGACATAGCCGCCGATCCAGAGCTGGTCGTTCCACCAGCGGGTGCCGGCGCCCGAACGGAAGTCACCGGCCGCGATGTTCTGGGCGATGATGCCGACCGAGGCGCGCTCCATGAACAGGATGTCGTTGGAGCTGGTCGATTCGTCCAGCGTCCACGGGATGTCCATGATGCCGCCTTCGATGGCCATCTTGCCGCCGAACGGCCTGAAGCCGGTGTAGCTCAGATAGGCATTCTCGACACCGGAGGTGCCGCCGCCGGGGAGCGATCCCGCTGCTGCGCCGCCGAAGCCGTCGGCCGAGCCGCCGAAGTCGTAGATCAGCGCGTAATTCCAGTCGCCGAAGAATTTGCCGACGATGCCGATGCGGGCGCGGCGCAGGTTCTCGCCGCTGTCGAGCTTCTGCGGCGAGGTGCTCGCGGTGTTCGGACGATAGTCGTAACCGCCGACATCCCAGTGCACGCGGCTCGTGATCGCAACGCAGTTCTGTTCATCCGCAGTGCAGATCGTCGGCCGGTTGTTCGGCAACGTCACCACGACGCCCGACGGCGCGACCGGGCCCTTGACCGGGATCGCGGCGTTGGCGCTTGCGACCCGCGCGGCCTTGGCATCCGCCGCCTTCGCGTTGGCGTTTGCGCTGGCTGCGGTCGCGGTGTTGGCATTTGTCTGCTTCTGCAGCTTGTCGAGCTTCTGCTCGAGCATCTTCAACTGCTGCTTCAGCAGCGCGATCTCCGCGTCGCTGCCGCCTCCGGCCGATTGCGAATAGGCCGGCGAGGCGGCGAGCGCCCCCGCAAGTCCTATCGCGATTGCACCAACTCTTGTCGCACCCATCGTGCACCCCTGTTGTGTTTGAATTCCCCACTCACTCACTGAAACGTCCTAGGAGTTGATCGTGACTGACGCACGACAGCGCTTCGAGGCATCGCAGTTCCGCTTGTTGTCCGCAGGCAACAGGCGGAGCGGCGCAGTGAGATGACAGGCATCATAGAAGTTTGGCGGCGCGCTTCAACGCGGCTGCCGCCGGTTTTGCACCGGTCCGGTGGGGCCAGTTATCCGGCCGGGCGCCCTTCAATTGCCCGGCGAACACGCCTATATTCCGGCGTTTCCACGAGAGGTGAGAATGCTCCGACCCGTCCGCTTCGCTGCCATATCCGCTCTGTGCACATTGGCCTTGATGGGGAATCTGTCCCCGGCCGCGGCCCAGGATCGTCGCGTGCCGTCCTCGCAGGCCGAGCTCCAATTGTCCTATGCGCCGATCGTGCAGCGGGTGCAGCCGGCGGTGGTCAACGTCTACGCCGCCAAGACGGTGCAGACCCGCAATCCGTTCCTGGACGACCCGATCTTCCGCCGCTTCTTCGGCGTCCCGGGGCAGCAGCCCGAGCAGATGCAGCGCTCGCTCGGCTCCGGCGTGATGGTCGATGCTTCCGGCCTCGTGGTCACAAACAATCACGTGATCGAGGGCGCCGACCAGGTGAAGGTCTCGCTCGCCGACAAGCGCGAATACGAGGCCGAGATCGTGCTGAAGGACAGCCGCACCGACCTTGCCGTGCTGCGGCTGAAGGAGACCAACAGGGAGAAATTCGCGACCCTCGACTTCGCCAATTCCGACCAGCTGCAGGTCGGTGACGTCGTGCTGGCGATCGGCAACCCGTTCGGCGTCGGCCAGACCGTGACGCACGGCATCATCTCGGCGCTGGCGCGCACTCAAGTCGGGATCACGGATTATCAATTCTTCATTCAGACCGACGCCGCGATCAATCCCGGCAATTCGGGCGGCGCGCTGGTCGACATGACCGGCCGGCTCGCCGGCATCAACACCGCGATCTTCTCGCGCTCCGGTGGCTCGCAGGGCATCGGCTTCGCGATCCCCGCCAACATGGTGCGCGTGGTGGTGGCTTCCGCCAAGAGCGGCGGCAAGGCGGTGAAGCGGCCATGGCTCGGCGCGCGGCTGCAGGCGGTCACGCCGGAGATCGCCGAGACGCTCGGGCTGAAGCTGCCGACCGGCGCGCTGGTCGCCAATGTCGCGCCCAACAGCCCGGCGGCGAAGGCCGGGCTCAAGCTGTCCGATCTGATCGTCGGGATCGACGGCACGCCGATCGACGATCCCAACGCGTTCGACTACCGCTTCGCGACCCGTCCGCTCGGTGGCAGCGCGGAGATCGAGGTGCAGCGCGCCGGCAAGCCGGTGAAGCTCACCGTGACGCTGGAGACCGCGCCCGATACCAACCGCGACGAGATCGTGCTGACCGCGCGTTCGCCATTCCAGGGCGCCAGGGTCGCCAACATCTCGCCGGCGCTGGCCGATGAGCTGCATCTCGACGCCGGCGCCGAGGGCGTCGTCGTCACCGAGCTCGCCGACGACGGCACGGCGGCCAATGTCGGCTTCCAGAAGGGCGATATCATCCTGGCGGTCAACAATGAGAAGATCGTGCGGACCAGCGACCTCGACAAAGTATCGAAGGCGGGGTCGCGGGTCTGGCGCATCACGCTGGTGCGCGGTGGCCAGCAGATCAACGTGACGCTCGGCGGATGAGCCCCAAGGTGAACCGCAAGTGAGCCCGAAGCAACCGCGTGAGGTCGGCAACCTGTTCGCAGCGGCGGGGATGGAGCAGGACGCGCCACACCCGCTGCCGGACCGGCTGCGCCCGCGCACGCTGGCCGACGTCGTCGGCCAGGACCACATCCTCGGCCCCGACGGCGCGCTGACCCGCATGCTGGAGACGCGCACGCTGGGCTCGCTGGTGTTCTGGGGACCGCCCGGCACCGGCAAGACCACCGTGGCGCGGCTTTTGGCCGACGCCACCGAGCTGCATTTCGAGCAGATCTCCGCGGTGTTCTCCGGCGTCGCTGACCTGAAGAAGGCGTTCGATGCCGCGCGTGCCCGCCGCGAGACCGGCAAGGGCACGCTGTTGTTCGTCGACGAGGTGCACAGGTTCAACCGCGCGCAGCAGGATTCCTTCCTGCCGGTGATGGAGGACGGCACCGTGGTGCTGGTCGGCGCCACCACCGAGAACCCGTCGTTCGAGCTCAACGCGGCGCTGCTGTCGCGGGCCCGCGTGCTGGTGTTTCACTCGCTCGATACCGCTGCGATCGAACAGCTGTTTGCCAATGCCGAGAGGATCGAGGGCAAGAGCCTGCCGCTCGATGCGGAAGCGCGCGCCGTGCTGGTGCGGATGGCCGACGGTGACGGCCGCGCCTCGCTGACATTAGCCGAAGAGGTCTGGCGCGCCGCGCGCAAGGGCGAGGTGTTCAACGCCGAGCAGTTGCAGGCCATCCTGCAACGCCGCGCGCCGATCTACGACAAATCGGCCGATGGTCACTACAATCTGATCTCGGCGCTGCACAAGTCGGTGCGCGGCTCCGATCCGGACGCGGCCTTGTATTATCTCGCGCGTATGCTCGATGCCGGCGAGGATCCGCTGTTCCTGGCGCGACGCGTGGTACGCATGGCCGTCGAGGACATTGGTCTCGCCGATCCGCAGGCGCTGGCGGTCTGTAACGCCGCCAAGGATGCCTATGACTTTCTGGGCTCGCCGGAGGGCGAGCTCGCGATCGCGCAGGCCGTGGTCTATCTCGCCACCGCGCCGAAATCGAACGCGGTGTACACGGCGTTCGGCGCCGCGATGCAGACCGCCAAGCAGGGCGGCTCGCTGCTGCCGCCGAAGCACATCCTGAATTCGCCGACCAAGCTGATGAAGTCGGAGGGCTACGGCTCCGGCTATCAATATGATCACGACGCGCCCGACGCGTTCTCCGGCCAGGATTATTTCCCGGAAGCACTCGGCCGCCAGACCTTCTACGATCCGCCCGATCGCGGCTTCGAGCGCGAGATCCGCAAGCGGCTGGACTATTGGGCGCGGCTGCGCAAGGAGCGCGGCGGGAGCTAGCGCAAGACGAGATTGGGCTGCGGCCGCGAATAACGCGCGCGTTCTCGTTCCCGCCTGCGGCGTGGGAGCGTCAGTTGCAGAAGCCCGCAAATGGCATATGCAACTTGCGCGACTTCGGAATACTAGAAATATATCTCTGAGTTGCCCGACGTGTCAAGTTGCTTGGTCGCACGCCGGCCGCCGCCGGCTACTTTGCATGGGGTTGTTTTCGATATTTTGACAGCGCCCGCTGCGACGGCTCATAACTTCATATTGCTCCAGCGCGTCACTTGACGCTCTTCACGAACTCCAAGATCTCGTCGGTCAGCCGCGTGTCCGGTGTGTTGATCGAATAGACCTCCGACATGTGGCTGTGCTGCGGCAGCATGAAGCTGCGGACGCACCCGCTCGGCCGCTTGCAGCTGGCCTGCTTCAACAGCTCGAACTGCTCGACGAAGCGCGGCGGATCGAGCTCGGCGGCGGTGATCAGGAACGGGATCGGGCTTGCGACCAGCCCTTGCAGCGAGGAGCGTTCGGCGTAGCGCGAGGGGTCGGAGCCGTAATAGGCGAGCTCGGCGTCGCCGGCGGGCGAGGCCGTCAGATCGTAGATGCCCGACACCATGATCGCGCCGGCGAGACCGCCGCCCTTCACCTTGTGGAATTCGTCATGCGAGACATAGCTCGCGACATGGACCGCGCCGGCCGACTGGCCCATCAGGAAGATGCGTCCGGGGTCGCCGCCGCGGGAGCCGATGTTCTCCGTGACCCATTGCACGATCGCGCCCATGTCTTCGGCGCCTGCCGGCCAGGGAAAGGCCGGCGCCAGGCGGTAGGTGGCATTGACGCCGACAAAGCCGCTCCTGGCGGCCCACAGCATGACGTTGTCGTAGAATGGGCTGCCGGGGTTGCGCTTGCTGCCGGCAATGAAGCCGCCGCCATGGATGTAGATCAGCACCGGCCGTGGCGCCGCCGCCGGGTCGGGCGTGAAGACGTCGAGCAAATGGCGGTCGGCAGGGCCGTAGTGGAGGTCGCGCTCGACCTTGACGGCCTGGTACGGCTCCTTCTGCTGCAGCGGTGCGTAGAGCGCGGCCGTCTTGGGCGGGTCGATGACACGGCCGAGTTCCAGCAGCTTCCAGGCCAGATCTTCCGGCATAGCGGCTTGCGGCATCGGGCTTTGCTGGGCCAGCGCCGGGCCTGACATCATCAGGGCCGCCGCCAAAACCGATACCACCAGTCTCATTCCAAAGCCCCCTTGCTTGCCGCGTGCGGCCGAACATGGCCGATGTTGCGCCGGATTTGTACCGATTTCGCCGTGACGATTCGCGGCATTTGCGCTACCCACGGGCTTAACTTCGGAGTTGCAACCCCATGAGCCGCCGCGTCAAGAGACCTCTCCGCCCAGCGGGCGACCGCGCCAAAGGCGCGCGTCCCCATCGCGGCCCGGCCGCCGAGCGGGGGCCGGCGCATCGCTCAGGCGGTAAGTCAGCAGCGGTGCGCCTTGGCGACAAGCAGCGGGCGCCCAAGCCATTCGTGCCCGAGCCGGAGAAGAGCGTCGCCGAGCCGCCGCCGCTGCCGACCAAGGTGCAGACCGTGGTCGTGACGGCGGACGAGGACAACATGCGCGTCGACCGCTTTCTCGAGGCGCGTTTCCCCGGCCTGTCGTTTTCTCACATCCAGCGCATCGTTCGGAAGGGCGAGTTGCGCGTCAACGGCAAGCGTGCGGACAGCAAGGACCGGTTGGAAGAAGGGCAGAGCGTCCGCATTCCGCCGCTGCGGCTCGATACGCCGAAGGCGGCCGCGAGCCTGTCTGAAGCGGCCAGGAAGACCCTCCAGGACCTCAAGGACATGACCTTGTTCGAGGACGCCGACGTGATGGTGCTGAACAAGCCCGCGGGTCTGGCGGTTCAGGGCGGTTCCGGCATCACGCGCAATGTCGACGACATGCTGGAGGTGATGCGCGACGCCAAGGGCCAGAAGCCGCGGCTGGTGCATCGGCTCGACCGCGAGACCTCGGGCTGCCTGCTGATCGCCAAGACGCGTTTCGCCGCGACCGCTCTGACCGGCTCGTTCCGGCATCGTTCCGCGCGCAAGATCTACTGGGCGCTGGTCGCCGGCGTGCCGAAGCCGAAGCAGGGCCGGATCTCGACCTATCTCGCCAAGGAGGAGAGCGAGGAGGACAGCATCATGCGGATTGCCGCGCATGGCGACGAGGGCGCCAGCCACGCCGTGACCTATTACGCCGTGGTCGAGACCTCGGCGACGAAGCTTGCCTGGGTGTCGCTCAAGCCGGTGACCGGCCGTACCCATCAATTGCGCGCCCACATGGCGCATATCGATCACGCGATCGTGGGCGACCCAAAATACTTCAACAAGGAAAACTGGCAGCTGCCGGGCGGCCTGCAGAACCGGCTGCATCTGCTCGCCCGCCGCATCGTGATTCCGCATCCGCGCGGCGGTGTGATCGATGCGACGGCGCCGCTGCCGCCACACATGCTGCAATCCTGGAATCTGCTGGGGCTCGAGGCCGATCGCTTCGACCCGATCGAGAACGCGCCCGAGGAGTGACGGCGGACGCCGCCTCCCGATATCCGTCGCGGACAGCAAGAACGATCAAAGCGGCCCAGAGCGCCGCGGCTATGTTGCCGCGCGCCGGGCATCGCCGGCATGCAACCATCAAAGAGGCTGTCCGTGACCGGGACCTGGTTACGCATCGCGCTCTTACTCATCGGCTCGGCTGTCGGCTGTGTGGCGGCACATGCCGAGACCGTGGTGCTCCGCGGCGGCACGCTCTACGCATCGGCCGATGCGGCTGCGCTGCCGGATGCGGCGATCGTGATTACTGACGGCGTGATCAGCGCGGTCGGCAAGTCCGGCGACGTCAAGCTGCCCTCGGATGCGCGCCTGATCGACTGCAGCGGCAAGACTGTCGTTGCCGGGTTCTGGAACAGCCACGTGCATTTCACGGAACGTGTCTGGCACAACGCCGGCGAGGCGTCGGCCGCAGCGCTGACGCAGCACATGCAGGAGATGCTGACGCGATGGGGTTTTACCACGGTCTGGGATCTCGGCTCCGATCCACGCAACACGCTGCCGCTGCGCAAGCGCATCGCAGCAGGCGAGGTCGCCGGCCCCACCATCCTGCTCGCCGGCAATGTGTTTCCCAAAGGCGGGCATCCCGTCTACCTGCCGCCCGAGATTCAGCTTCCCGAAGCCGCGACGCCTGAGGAGGCGGCGAAGTGGGCGCGCGACTGGCTCGCGATGGGCGAGGACGGCATCAAGCTGTTCACCGGCGCATTCATGGGCGACAAGCCCGTCATCAACATGGACCCGGCGATCGCCAAGGCGGCCGTTGATGTCGCGCATGCGCAGGGCAGGCCGGTGTTCGCGCACCCGCAGAACAAGATCGGCGTCGAGACGGTGATCGCAGCAGACGTCGACGTGCTCGCGCACACGACGCCCAGCGAGCGGGGCTACACGGATGACGAGCTGGCGCGGTTCAAGGCACAGGGCACTGCGCTGATTCCGACGCTGGCGCTGTTCACGACGGTGGTGCTCGACCCCAACGTCACCAACCGTCTGGTGGCCGCGACCGTCAACCAGCTCAAGCAGTTCTCGGAGAACGGCGGCACGGTGCTGTTCGGCACCGATGTCGGTTTCACCACGCTCTACGACACCACGCAGGAAGTCCAGCTGATGCACCGCGCGCTGTCGGAGCGCCAGGTGCTGGCCTCGCTGACCACCAATCCAGCGCGGTTCTTCAAGGCCGCGAAGAAGGGCAAGGTCGAGCAGGGTTTTGACGCCGATCTCGTGGTGCTCGACGGCGATCCGCTCAGCGACGTCGCCAATCTTGCGAAAGTGAGCACCACCATCCGTGCGGGTCGCGTGATCTTTCAGAGGCCGTGATAGCCGGCCAGGAATTTCAAGAGCGGCGTTGACGCGTTCAACGCACGACAGATCTTTAACCGGCCGATCGCGCTACCTACTCGCGATCCTGCACCAATCGGCCAGGGCTGATGAACGTCAAAGCATCAGCTTGTAGCCGATGTGGCTGGCGACGAATCCCAATCGCTCATAGAAGCGGTGCGCGTCGGGGCGCGCCTTGTCGGTGGTCAGCTGCACGAGATCGCAGCCTCTCGCTCTGCATTGCTCGATCGCCCATTCGAACATCTGTTGCCCGACGCCGGAGCTGCGGTGCGCCTCGGCAATTCGGACCGCCTCGATCTGCCCGCGCCATGCTCCGAGCCGCGCCAGTCCCGGCATGAAGGTGAGTTGCAGCGTGCCGATCACCTCGTTGTCCAGGGTCGCCACGACCAGCAATTGGTTGCGATCGGCGAGGATGGCATCGAATGCGTCGACGTATCGTGGGTTCGGCGGCGAGCTCGCATCCTCGCGCTGCTGCCCCAGCACGTCGTTGGCGAGCAGCGCGATGATCGCCAGAAGGTCGGCCGCTTGGGCCTGGCGGAAAACGATTGACGTCATCGAACAGGATTTCCATGGAGGCGGGGTCTGTCACAAGACACGTTACAGGCTCGCGCTGGCCATGGACATCCGCTGGGCGCAAATGAAATCCGCCGGCCTTTCAGGCCGGCGGATCGTTGTGCCGCGAGGTGCGGCGATCAGTGGTTCCAGTTGCCGCCTTGATCGTTGCCATCACCATGGTGATGGCCGCCGCCGTCGAAGTCGAAGAAGTCGAACAGATCGCTGAGCGCCGGGCTGTTGACAGGAACATAGGGATTGCCGGGCGCCGCAACCGGGTTCGGGAAGTTATCGCGGCTGCGGTTCGTGATCGGCTCCAGGCGCCAATTCCGCTCGATGAACTTGATGATCGAGACGTGATCGGCATATTCATGCGAGATGTGGCCTTGCCGCGCGAACGGCGACACCACGATCAGCGGAATACGGGTGCCGTCACCGAAATAGTCGAGCGGCTGCACATAGCCGGAGTCGAAGTAGCCGCCGCCTTCGTCGAAGGTGATGAAGATCGCGGTGTCCTTGGCATAGTCCGAGGCCTGGACCTGGTCGACGATCTTCTTGGCGAAGCCTTCGAACAGGTTCAGCTTGGAGGACGACGGGTGACCGTCGGTAAAGCCGCTCGGCTTGACGATGGAGACCGCCGGCAGCGAATGCTTGGAGAGGTCGGAGTAGAGATCAACCGAGTCCTTGATATGGGCTGCGACCTGGTCCGGGTGCGACATGATCGAGGTGTCGTACTGGAACGGATTGCAGATGTTGCAGTATTCGTCGGCGTTCGGACCGGCCACGCCCCAGTTGAGCTGGTAGGGATCGTTGACGTAGTTATTCCACTGGTCGCCGTAGTACTTCCAGGAGATGTTCCGCTCGTTCAGGCTGTCGCCGATGCTCTTGCGGGTCGACGGCGGGATCGTGAACGGGGTGTTGGACGGGTTGGTGTCGGTGTAGGCGTTCTTGCCGTTGCCGAAGTAGCCGGGATTGTAGTTGTTCAAGAGATAGTAATGGCCCGGCTCGCAGTTCGCGTTGATGTGGATCCCCTTCAGATAGTCCAGGATCGGCTTGACGCCGGGCTGGCCCGGATCCGAGCAGTCGCTGTAAGAGCCGCCGCCCGACACCGGGCTGGTCTGGAAGGGCGGCGGGAAGCCGCCATTGCCGCCGGCGCCGTAGCCGTCCTCGGTGTACCAGTTGTTGGTGCCGGAAGCCGGGTTCGGATTCTCGATTTCATGCACGATGCCGGCGTCGGGCGTGCCGCCGAACACCTGCGTGCCGTTCGGCGGCACCGCGGCGTTGCCGTAGGTGTCGCTGAAGTAGAGCATGTCGGCATGACCGAACATGATGTGGTTGGCGCCGGTGCCGCCATTGACGGACTGGTGGAAGTTGTCGCTCATCGCATATTTCTGCGCGAGCGAGGTGAAGTAGGGCACGTCACCCTTCTGCACGTTGTAGAAGCCGAGCGCCGTCGAGCCTTCGCCCGTGGTGGTCGCCGTCGGCGAATAGTCCGTGGAGAAGTTGGTGGGCTGTGCCGCACCGTTGGCGCCGGCGCCGACGGTGACTTCGACCCAGGCGAACAGATTGGCGCCGCAGCCCGACGGATTGTCGCGGCTGGCGGCCGAGTGGTTGCAGTTCAGCTGCTGCCACATCTGATAGAAGCGATGCACCGGGCTTGCCGAATAGGAATCGTAGGGCATCGCATCGGTGTTGGTGAGCTGGAACGGTCCGGCCGGCAGCGCGCTGACATTGGTGATGCGCTGGTCGGGGGTCTGCGAGGTCTGACCGGTGCCGCCGCTCAGGAGGAACTGGTAGTACTCGGACGGCAGGCCGGATTCCGACTGCTGCGCCAGCGCGAGCGAGGCCTCGCAGGTGGTGATCGGCGAGCTACCGCATTTGTTCGGGATGTAGGAGACCTTGGGGCCGCCGACCAGCGGTGCCGGCAACTGATCCTTGGGGAAGTTCTGCTTCGGCGGGCTCAGCAGGAACGCATCGTTCAGGCCGGTATCGGTCGCTGCCTGCTGATGCGCCTTTTCGAAGTTGGGCCCGGGGATCGCATTCTTGTTTTGATCGAGCTTGACGATGCCCTGCGAGAGCAGGTTGAACACGCTCTCCTCGCGCCGCTCAGGCACGTAGGTCGCGAACACGTGGTCGAAGCTGCGGTTCTCGCCGATGATGACGATCACGTGCTTGATCGGCGACCGGGTCTCGTGTCCACCGTGATGATTCCAGTCCTCCGCAAGCACCGGGCCGGCGGTGAACTGACCGAGCGCAAGTGCGCTGAGGGTAAGGCGGCAACCTTGCAGCCAACGGGACCTGTGCTTGTCGCGCATTAAAGCTCTCCTTTTTGCTGGTTGAGCGGCTTGGTGGAACTTGCGGTGTCGCGCGGCACGACCCTGATCCGTCCCATCATGCCGCCGTCCTCATGCTCGAGGACGTGGCAGTGGTAGACGAAGGTGCCGACGATGTTGGGATCGCGAAAATCCATGCGCAGGCGCACGCTCGGATATTTCAGCATCCGGCTGTTGTAGTAGGGGACGTTGACGGTATCGCGCAGGAACGGCTCGTTGACTGCGACGCCGGACCAGTCGAGCAGCTGAAAGTGCAGCTGATGGATGTGGAAATCATGCAGCTCCATCGAGCGGTTCTCGATGATCCAGTCCTCGACGTCGCCCTGCCTCACGGTGATGTCGGGAACGTCCGATTGCGGATCGAATGGTTTCGGCGTCTCTCCGTCGAGCGTCATGAAGAACTTGGTCGGGCTGTTCGGATCGTTCGGGTTCTCCGGTTGCTCGGAGAAGAACAGCTTCCTGACGCGCACCGGCGCGACGGTCCCGACCCACGGCCGCTCCGGGCGCGGCAGCGGCTCGGCGTGAGCGGGCAGCGCGGCCTGCGGTGCGTTCGCATCGACTGAAGACGTAATCGCCGCCAGCGCGCGGTTGGGATCGTTCTCGCCGGCGGGCCCGGTGTCGACCGCGCGCGTCACCAGCAACGCCGAGCTGCCGGCCGGCGGTCCCTCGACGATGAATTCGGCGCGCGAGCCCGGCGGCAGGCCGATATGGTTGACCCATTGCACCGACGGCGAGGGGCTGCCCTGAAATTGCAGCGGTACCCCATCGAGCCCGACGATCCCGATCTGCTGCGGCGTGCGGCCGACCAGCAGCGTGAGGTTGAGATAGGTGATCGCAGACGCGTTCAGCACCCGCCAGAGCTGCCGCTCGCCGGGTTTCATCGTCAGCCGGGCCGGCGGATAGTTCGGATAGGGCACCGGCACGAAGTTGACGGAGAGATCCTTCGACGGCTTGCCGAAGCCTGTGCCGGAGTTGGCGACGTCGCCGTCATTGTCGAGCTGGCTCTTGGTCATGACCGGCTCGAACTTCGACGGCTGCGCGTCGGGATTGACGAGGTCCTGGTCGCGGATCACGAGCACGCGCTCGGGGAGGCCAGCGAGCTGTGGATCGGCGCGCTCGATGCCTTCGATGATGATGGCGCCTGAGGCGCCGCCGAGCACCTGCGTCTTGCTGAAGCCGTGCAGATGCGGGTGATACCAATAGAGGCCGGGTGGCGCGTCATCCGGAATGCGCAGCCGGTATTCGAACGGCGCGTCGTCGGGCTGGATCGAGGTTTTCAGCACGTCATCCTGATGGCAGACCGGCGGCACCGTCAGCCCGTGGAAGTGCAGATTGGTCGAGATCGGTGTCATCGCGCCGCTCTGGCAAACATCGGCTTGTTTCCGCGTCGTGCAGATCGGCGCGCCGGCGAGCGGGCGGTCGATCGCAGGCGTTGCCGTATCGAGGTCGACGAGGTCGTTCTTGAAATGGATGACCAGCTGATCGCCCGGCTTCAGCCGCAAGGTCGGCGACGGCTTGCCCTCCGGCGTCAGATAGCAATAGCGGCTGGTGCCATCCGGCAGCTTCTGATCGTGGATACTGAGGTCGGTTTCGAGCACACCGTCGCGGCTGCGCAACTCGGCGGGTTCCTCGATCGCGCTTCCGGGCTCGGGCCGGGCACAAACATCCTGTTGCGTGCGCGGCGTAGCCTGCAGGCCCGTTGCGCCGAGCCACGCCATTGCGCCGCTCGCAGCAAGCCCGAGGCAAGCTGCGGCGATAGCACAACAAACGGTCGAAAGTCGTCGTGCCACGCCGCCCCGCCCATGCGCCGCCACGGGCACACAAGCGCGCACAGACGCCACGCGTGACGTCAGTCCACGACTTGCGACCGCAATGGTCGACAAATGCTTCTGTTTGGTGTCGGGACGCTAGCCGCGCGTTGTTGCCGAAATCTGGCAGCTTCTTAACACGCAGATGACAGCTTCTTGCGGCACTTCGACGCAGAAATGCGCGCGCCGTTCAAACCTGCTGTGCGATCAATCGGATGCACCATTCGCGGACCGAATTGCGGAGAAAGCAGGACGCGCAGCCAACCGTCAGATATTTTTTTCCGGTCTCGCCGATCCTGTCGCCTGTTCGCGATCTTGCACCAACGGCCGGGACGAGGGCAGGGCGTGGACTGATGGACCCGCGTTACCGATGCGCGAGACGTGCCGGCCATGGCAACTTGTAGAGCCCATATCGTCGTTCACGACGGTGGGGCCTCGCGTCGTGACGGTCACGCCATTCACCTCATGATGGCGAACAGTTCGCCGAACAGGCAAGCGGCAGCGACCGGAGGCGGTGCGATCCGGTTCAAAGCGGTCGAACGGGCGCTTCTGTTTGGCTATCCAAACGGACCGCTTTGATTTCGTCGCATAATCTTGAGCGCGAGCAGGACCGCCCCGAGCACAAGAAACAGGACGCCAACAACAGTTGTGCTGGTGGATTCGAACGTCAAACCCACTGCCGTCAACAAGCAGCCGAGAACGATAGCGAGAAGCCCACCAAGCTTCTTTACCAGCAGAAGCTGTCCGTCGCTTGCGCGCGCCACCATGATCAACCTCACTCTTCAAGTGATGCGGTCATTGCCGCCATCGCCACGGGTCGGTGTTGCTTGGACAAGCGGCGGGCTCACATCCGCACACGACGACTGTACTCTCGAGCGCCAACGATGGAAATCTCTCGCTGGTGGTCTGATGACTTCTGTTTTGATTCAATTGAGCATCTGGCGATTGGGAAAGCCTGCTGACCTATCCGCGCTGGAACATCGCGGGGGTCGATGAAGTGGTGCATCGCATCTCGCAACGCGCCTTAATTCCGCGACATGCAATGCGTCCCGCCCATTTGTCACAAAGTGTTCTGGACCGGCGCAAACATTGCAAACGCTTTGAGAGCGGATCGTTGACTCGATGTTTTTTTCGGCGCTACTTTCGGTTGCCGACTAGACGACCTGAAACAGTAAGGTCAAATCGGGAGGGAGCGCCAATGTGGCCACCTTCGATCGCGGAACAAGCGGAGCGGCCTTTCATCTCGACCGGGCGCCTGCCCGAACCCGAGATGGTGCAGGAGCTCGTGTCTCAAGCTCACCTGCGCTTCAAGTCGAACAGCGAAGGGAATAATTCGCAGGTCTATCCGGCGCTAGCCAGGGTGCCGAGTGAGCTGTTCGGCGTCTGCGTGGCCGGTACCAGCGGACGCGTGTACGGCGCCGGCGATATCGACTACGGATTCTCGATCATGAGTGTATCGAAGCCATTCGTGTTCGCGCTGGTGTGCGAGGCGATCGGCCCTGAAGCGGCCCGGGCGAAACTGGGTGCCAATGCGACCGGGCTGCCGTTCAATTCGCTGGCGGCGATCGAGCGGGGAGCCGGGCCTACCAACCCGATGGTGAATGCGGGTGCGATCGCGACCACAAGCCTCGTGCCGGGCTCGAGCACGGAGGAGCAGTGGCGGTTCATTCATGACGGCCTTTCGCGCTTCGCGGGCCGCAAGCTCTCGCTCAACGAGGAAGTCTATGCGTCGGCCTCGAAGACCAATTTTCGCAATCGAAGCATCGCGCGGTTATTGGAGAGCTATGGCCGGATCTACTGCGACGCCGAGCAGGCGACCGATCTTTACACCCGGCAGTGTTCCCTGAATGTGAGCGCCAGGGATCTGGCGGTGATGGGCGCGACGCTGGCCGATGGTGGGGTCAATCCAGTCACCAGGCAGCGGGTGGTCGATGCGGCGGTCTGCCATTATGCGCTGGCCGTCATGGTGACTGCCGGATTGTACGAGACGTCGGGCGACTGGCTGTACGACATCGGTCTGCCCGGCAAGAGCGGCATCGGCGGCGGCATCGTCGCAGTGGCTCCGGGAAAAGGTGGTTTCGGAGCCTTCGGGCCGCCACTGGATGCGGCCGGCAACAGCGTGCGAGGGCAGCTCGCCGCGAAGTTCCTGTCGCAGAGACTGGGCATGGATCTGTTCGTGTCCCAACCGGACGAGAGGCACCAAGGATCGGTTGAGCTGTAGCTCGGTCGATCGCAACGCCGGGCAGGTTGGAGGACGCGATGGCAACGCAAGCAATCTCGATCGGCGACATTCAGCAGGAGGAGCGTGCATCATGGGTACCCATGATTGCGATTGCGTTCGGTCAGATGATCATGTCGTTCAACGTCGCGTCGCTGCCGGTTGCCATGGGGGGAATGGTGGCGAGCTTCGGAGTGCCACCGACCACGGTCGCGACAGGAATTGTGGCCTACTCGATGCTGGTGGCCGGGTTCGTGATGCTTGGCGCGAAGCTCGCCCAAAGGTTCGGGGCGGTGCAAGTCTTTCGTGCTGCCGTCGTGCTTTTCCTGATATCGCAGATCGCGATGACGTTCAGCCCCACGGCCTCCGTCATGATTTCCGCTCAGGCACTTTGCGGCGCTGCGGGCGCGGTGATCGTGCCCTCGCTCGTCGCGCTGATTGCCGAGAATTATGCCGGACGCCAGCAGGCGACGGCCCTTGGTGCGCTTGGCTCGGCGCGGGCTGCCGCCGGCGTGCTGGCATTTGTCATCGGTGGGCTGCTCGGCACTTATATCGGCTGGCGCCCCGCGTTTGCAATTCTCATCGCTGCCTCGGCGATCGCTTTCGCGCTGAGTTTTCGCCTGCGGCCCGACCGCGGGCGCCCGGATGTTCAGATCGATCTGGTCGGCGTCGCCCTTGCCGCGAGCGCGATCATTTTCATCAGCTTCGGATTCAACAATCTGAACGGCTGGGGCGTGATCCTGGCGACCGCCAACGCGCCGTTCGATTTGCTGGGCGTCTCGCCGGCACCGATCCTGATCGTGCTCGGCATTGTGCTCGGGCAGGCATTCCTGATGTGGACGCATCGGC
The DNA here is from genome assembly GCF_042258615.1 of Bradyrhizobium sp. Pha-3. Classification (GTDB taxonomy): domain Bacteria; phylum Pseudomonadota; class Alphaproteobacteria; order Rhizobiales; family Xanthobacteraceae; genus Bradyrhizobium. The sequence continues at coordinate 4,343,889 of NZ_CP170152.1, forward strand.
AACAAGCGGCGGGGAAGACGCCGCTGCTGGCGTTGGAGGTGATCGACTCGCCGGAGGAGAGATGTGCCGTCTATGCGCTATTCGCGGTCGTGGCGCTCGAGGCCGCCTTGAACTTTACGGTCCCGCTCTACATCCAGATCGTGCAGGGACGTTCGCCGATCGCGACCGCAATCGCGATGATGCCCTTCAATCTGACCGTTTTTGTATCGGCGATGCTGATCGTCAATCTCTACGACAAACTGACGCCGCGTCAGATCGGACGCTTCGGCTTCGGCCTGTGCACCGTCGCGTTGCTATGGCTCGCGTTCGTCGTGCGCAACGACTGGAGTGAGATTCCCGTTCTGTTTGGGCTGGTGCTGTTCGGCATTGGCCAGGGCTCGCTGGTGACGCTGCTGTTCAACGTTCTGGTCACGGCCTCGCCCAAGCAATTGGCGGGGGATGTCGGGTCTTTGCGCGGAACCACGCAGAATCTGGCGGCCGCGGTTGGCACCGCGGTGGCCGGAGCTCTTCTCGTCGGTCTCTTGAGCACGATCGCGCTCGGCAGGATCGCGGCCAGTCCGATGGTGACCAAGGAGCTTCAGAGCCAGGTCGATCTGGGCAACATCACCTTCGTCAGCAATGACCGGTTGCGCAGCGTGCTCGAGGGCACCAGCGGTACGCCGCAGCAGGTAGAGGAAGCGGTCCGCGTCAACACCGAAGCGCGCCTGCGGGCGTTGAAGATCGGATTGCTGATCATGGCCGGCCTCGCGCTGCTTGCCGTCATTCCCGCGGGGCGGCTGCCGAATTACCGGCCGGGAGAAATACCAGACGACGGAACGACTGGCGAGGGCGCGCGATCGGCCTGATTGGATGTTGGCCCCGCCGGCCTTTGGATCAAGGAGGATGACATGGCCACCTATGAGAACAGCTCCACAATGCTCCGCGGCTTGCCTGGTCCGCCATTATGGGTGTGCGTTCTGCTTGGTTTCGTCATGATCGCCGCGGGCCTCCTGGTCCTGGGGGATGTCGTGCTTTTCACCGTGATCAGCGCCATCTTCATCGGCTGGACGGCCGTCGTCGCCGGCGCGTTCGAAATCCTGCACGCCTTCTGGACCAAGGGCTGGGGCGGATTCGTATGGCAGCTTCTGCTTGGGGCACTCTACCTCGCATGCGGTATCGTCCTTCTCAGCCAGCCGGTGACGAGTGCGCTGGTCCTGACCTATGCTCTCGGTCTTCTGCTTTTGGTCTCCGGGATTGTGCGCGTGCTGGTCGGCATCGGCCATTGGCAGCAGTCCGGCTGGATCATGCTGGCCTCCGGATTGTTTGGCGTCCTGGCAGGCCTCGTCATTCTGACCGGGTTTCCGGCAACCGGGCTGTGGGTGCTCGGGCTGCTGCTGGGGATCGATCTGCTGTCGCATGGCGTGGGATGGCTGACCTATGCTTTGCAGCCTGCCGCCGGAGCGGCTCAATAGGCCGTCAAGGAGCTGCAATCAGCCTTCATCGGGTCCCGCGCACAGCCAGATCAATCACGATCTCGAACGATGCCTTATCGGCGGAGAGTGGACATGTCAGGTTTGAGCAAAAGCCTCTGCGTTTCGGCACTGATCGCGTTGATTGGGACGGGCCTCGTTGGCTCGCCGCCGGCGCGAGCGCAGCAGGATGCCGGCGTGCTGTTCCAGAATGTCCGCATTTTTGATGGCAGGAATGGCGCACTCTCGGCACCCTCCAATGTGCTGATCCGGAACAACAAGATCGAGACGATTTCGACTGCGGCGATCACAGCCGACGCCCAGGCGATCGCCGGCGACGGACGAGTGCTGATGCCCGGCCTGATCGACGCGCATTGGCATGCGATGCTGGTACGCCCGACGCCGGCGGCCGTGTTGGCCAGCGACGTCGGCTACACCAATCTTCTTGCGGCCGCGGAGGCGACGGCCACGCTCATGCGAGGCTTTACCACCGTTCGCGACATGGGCGGACCGGCCTTTTCCCTCAAGCGGACGATCGACGAGGGCCTCGTTGCCGGTCCTCGCATCTATCCATCTGGTGCCATGATCACCATCACCGGCGGCCATGGCGACTTTCGGCAGCTGTCCGATCTGCCCAGAACGATCGGCGGCATGCTCAGCCGCATAGAGCGGATAGGCGGCGCCATGGTTGCGGACAGCCCGGATGAAGTCCGCGTCCGCGCGCGCGAGCAGCTCATGCAAGGCGCCACGCAGGTCAAGCTCACGGCGGGCGGCGGGGTGGCGTCACCGTTCAGTCCGATCGATGTGTCAACGTTCACTGAACCGGAGCTGCGTGCCGCGGTCGAAGCCGCCGAGAACTGGGGCACTTACGTCGCCGTACACGCCTATACGCCGGTCGCGATCCAGCGATCGATCGCGGCGGGCGTCAAGTGTATCGAGCACGGTCACCTGATGGACGACGCGTCGGCCCGTCTGATGGCCGAAAAGGGAATTTGGCTGAGCACTCAGCCCTTCCTCGATCTGTCGGGTGCCAGTGCCCTCGGCCCCGCGGAGCAAGACAAGATGCGGCAGGTCGTTGCCGGCACCGACAGGGTCTACGGCTTCGCGAAGAAGTACAAGTTGAAGACGGCATTCGGTACCGACGTCTTGTTCTCGAAGGCACTTGCTGACCGGCAAGGTGCCATGCTGACGACCCTCACGCGATGGTACACGCCGGCTGAAGCGCTCATCATGGCGACATCGACGAATGCCGAATTGCTCAGTCTGTCCGGGCCTCGAAATCCTTATCCAGGCAAGCTAGGCGTGGTGGAGGAAGGCGCGCTGGCCGACCTTCTGCTGGTCGATGGCAATCCGATCGACAACATCAAACTAATCGAAGATCCGGCGAAGAACTTCCTGGTCATCATGAAAGATGGAAAGGTCTACAAGAATCTTCTTGGTGGTGACCGCAACAAATAGATGCACGTGATGACAGGACGGGCCGGGGCGCCTGAGCCCCGGTGCGTCTCGCCGATTTTGACCGCCTTGATCTGTTCGCGCCAGGCGCGCAAGTGCAATCTGCTAGCGCCTGAACTGCGCGAGAAACATCCGCAACGAATCGTGCGGGCTCTCGACGTCCGCGATCACCCAGCCGTCGGGACCGTTGACGACGATGAAGTTGAGCGTGACCGCGCGGCCCTCATTGTCGAACGTGACGGTCATGTCGGTCCTGTCGAACTGCCGGCGCGGAATGGCGATCGAGATCGGGCCGAGCCGCCAGGTCGGGCTCTGCACCAGGAAATCGTACGGTGCGTCGTGCAGGGCGGTCCAGGCGCCGCGCAGGCTGGGATCGAAGAATTGCCGGGCTGTTTCGTCGTCGCGCGGCAGGCCATTCGAAAACGCGGCGGTGCCTTGGCCGTAATGAGCATAGACGTTGCGGATCAGCGATTCCGGTGTGCGGAACCCGGCGTCGGCGGCTCCGAAAACCGTCGCTACCAGCGAAAAACCTGCGAGGATTTGGACGCGTCCCATCAGCTTTATTTGCCGTTGCCGTTGCCGCTGACGTATCTTGCAGGGAAATCCTCCCGAACGAAAGCCGGCCGGCGCGATGCGCGAACTCTTTGACGACGTCCCAGAACAATCCCCGCTCGATCCGCAGGAGGCGGTGCGGCGCCACATCCGCACGCCGCAGCGCAAGCGGTTCTACACCAGCGCCGGCGTGGCCGAGGCCGATGGCGGATTTTCGATCACGCTCGACGGCAAGCAGATCCGCTCGCCGTCCGGCAAGCCGATCGTGGTGCCGACCCGCGCCATTGCGGATGCGGTCGCAGCCGAATGGAATGCGCAGGGCGAGACCATCGACCCCATGACCATGCCGCTGACGCGCCTGGCCAACAGCGTGATCGAAGGGGTGATCGATCGCGTCGACGAGGTCGCCGACGATGCGGCCAAATTCCTCGGCAGCGACCTGCTGTTCTATCGCGCCGGCCATCCCGAGACGCTGGTGGCGCGCGAGGCCCAGCATTGGGACCCGATCCTGTTCTGGGCCGCCGATGCGCTCGGCGCCCATTTCGTGATGGCCGAGGGGGTCATGCATGTCGGCCAGCCCGAGCCCGCGATCAAAGCGGCGCGCGCGGCGTTCCCGACCGATCCCTGGCCGGTCGCGGCGCTCCATGTGGTGACGACGCTGACCGGCTCGGCGCTGCTGGCGCTGGCGCTGGCCCATGGCGTCCGCGACGAGGACCAGGTCTGGGCCGCGGCCCATGTCGACGAGGACTGGAACATTGAGAAATGGGGCGTTGACGAGGAGGTCGCGGCGCGCCGGGCCGCCCGGCAGGTCGATTTCAAGGCCGCCGCCGGCGTCCTGAGGGAGTTCAGGCCGACTGCCGGTTAACGAGACCTTTACGGCGCCGGGCTAGCCTGCGGCACGTCCCTCGCGTCTGGCTGAGACCTCCGACATGGCACTCGCCGTCAATCCCGTGCTGCCGGTGCTTGCCTCGAACGAGGCGGGCAGTGTTGCGCCGGACCTCACGCTGGAGGCCGGCAGCGTCGTCACTGCGCAAGTCCTGAAGGTGCTGTCCGCCGATCTGGTGCGGATCGCGATCGCGAGCCTGTCGATCGACGTCCAGACCGAGGTGCCGCTGCAGCAGGGCCAGAACCTGCAGCTTGCGGTCTCGCAGACCAGCGACGGCATCCGCCTGCAACTGGTCGGGCCGGGGGCCGACACGGGCGATGCCGTGCAATTGTCGCCGGCGGCGGCCAACGTCACCGCCGCTCCGCAACCCGTCGCCACGGCGCCGAAGGCGGTGTTGACGCCGCTGGAGCGCATCACCATCACCGCGACGGCGCAGCATGCAGCGGCCGTGCAGGGCAGCCAGGCGCCGCTGTTTGCCAATCTTGCGGCGGTCGCCGCGGCCAATCTGCCGCCGAAGCTGCAGGCTGCGATCGCGCAGGTGCTGGCGCAGCAGACCGGCCTCAACGAGAATTTGAGCGGCGATGCCGTCAAGGCCGGTTTCCAGAAATCCGGCCTGCTGCTGGAGGCGACGCTGGCCTCGGGCGTTGCACCTACGAGCGGCAGCGTGCCCGACCTGAAGGCCGCGCTGATCGTGCTGCGCCAGGCGCTGACCTCGCTCGGCGCCGGCGATGCCGCAAAGCCTGCCTCCACACCGCTGCAGCAACCGGCGCTCACCAGCACCGGCACGGCGCCGAGCATTGTGCCGCCGGCGATGCCCGAGCTCGAGGTTCAGGAGATCCTGCTGCCGCAGGCGCGCGTGCCGGTCGCCGAGGACCTTACCCGCGGCGCTACCCACCTCGCAGGCGCGCTCGCGGATGCGCTCGATGCCGGCCCGTCATCCGGCGGCGCGCTCAATCTCATTCAGGAAGCGCTGCATGAGCTCGGCAACCCGGCACGGCAGGGCGCCGCGCCGCGGGAGATGCTGCCCGGCGATGTGCCCGCACGCGGCAGCACGCCGCCACCGCCGTTTCACGGCGCGCTGCCTGCGGCGCAGGCTGTTGCCGAGCCATCGATTGCGTCAGGCACGCCGCTTTCGACCGCCGCGCATCGCCTCTTGGAAAACACCGACGCGGCGCTGGCGCGGCAGACGCTGCTGCAGATCGCCTCGCTGCCGGACCGTGGCGACGGCACGCGCCCACAGCTCGACGCCATGGTGCCGCGCTGGAATTTCGAGATTCCGTTCCTGACCCAGCAGGGCACGGCGATGGCGCAGTTCGAGATTTCCCGCGACGGCGGCGGTAATGAGGTTGAAGCCGCCAAGCGGGTGTGGCGGGCGCGCTTCACGCTCGACGTCGAGCCGGCCGGTCCGGTGCACGCGCTGGTCTCGCTGAACGGCGAGCGCACCTCGGTGCGGATGTGGGCCGAGCGTCCCTCGACCGCCGCGCAGTTGCGCGCCGGCGCTTCCGAACTGAGCCAGGCGCTGACCAGGGCTGAGCTTACGCCCGGCGATATCGAGATTCGCGACGGCAGTCCGCCGCAACCTGCGCCCGCGCGCGCCGGCCACTTCCTGGACCGCGCATCATGAGCGAGGCGCCGAACCAGCTCGCGGTCGCACTGCACTACGACCATGCCGGCGCGCCGCGCGTGGTGGCGAAAGGCAAGGGCGCGATCGGCGCCAAGATCATCGAGGTCGCCAGGGCCAACGACATCCCGATCGAGGAGAACGAGGTGCTGGCCGGCGCGCTCTCCAATGTCGAGCTCGGCGACGAGATCCCTGCCGAGCTCTACAAGGCCGTCGCCGAGGTGCTGGTGTTCGTGTTGCGGCTGTCGGGCCGCGTGCGCTAGCGATGGCGTTTTCAAGCGAAGTGGGCACCGCTTCGCGTGAAGAAAACGCGTCGAACAAGTGAGTCCCATTGCCATCCTTTCACCACGATGGCATCAGCATCGTCGTCAACCCGAACCAGATCAGGTCTCGTCGTGATCCATCGCCGCCATGTGCTCGGTCTGCTTGCCGCCGCGGGCATCCTGCCGTCGCGCAGCTTTGCCAATGTGTCCTACCAGCGCAGTGAGTTTCGCGACGATCTGCAAAAGCGGTTCTTCGATCTCGGCACCGAGGGCACTTTCGTCGGCTACAAGGTCGACGACTATCTGATCATCGCGAGCGACAAGGTTCGCTCGGGCGAGGGCAGGCTGCCGGCCTCGACCTTCAAGATTCCGAACGCGCTGATCGCGCTCGAGACCGGCGTGGTGCAGGATCCCGACAAGGACGTCTTCAAGTGGGACGGCACAACGCGCAGCATCGAGGCCTGGAACAAGGATCACACGCTGCGCTCGGCGATCGCGGTGTCGGCCTTCCCGGTGTTCCAGGAGATCGCCCGCCGGATCGGCGAGGAGCGGATGAAGAAGTATGTCGACGTCATCGACTACGGCAACCGTGACATCGGCGGCGGCATCGACCAGTTCTGGGTGACGGGCAATTTGCGGATCGATCCGGTGCAGCAGATCGACTTCCTCGACCGGCTGCGCCGCGGCGTGCTGCCGGTCGGCAAGCGCAGCCAGCAGCTGGTGTGCGACATCCTCCCTGTGACGAAAGTCGGCGACGCCTTCATTCACGCCAAGACCGGATTGACCGACAAGGAGCACGGCTCGCTCGGCTGGCTGGTCGGCTGGGCCGAGAAGGGCAGCGAGATCACCGTGTTCGCGATGAACATGGACTGCAAGACGCAGGCGCAGATCGATGCGCGGATGAGCGTCACGCAGCAATGCCTCACCGATATCGTCGCGCTGTGACGATCTGATCTGCGTGCGCCGCGGCTGGTGAGTGCCGCTCGGCTCGACTAGCATCCTCCGATAAAAGCAGAACCGGAGGAAATCATGCAATCAGCTTCGATCTGGCTGTCGTCGGTCACGCTGGCCGCGGCCGGCGGCTGGCTCGCGGCCACAGTGTTTTCGGCGCCGGCCACCGGCAAGGAGCCGCGCTTCCCGCAGCTCACGATGGATCAGCTCAACGACCAGCAGCGACCGCTCGGCGAGGCGATCATGAAGGTGTCGAGCGTCGGCATCGGCGGCCCGTACAATCCGATGATCCGGAGCCCGGTGCTCGGCCAGCGGCTCTACGATCTGTTCTATTATCTGCGCTGGCAGACCTCGGTGCCGACGAGGCTCAACGAGTTCGCGATCCTGATCATCGGCCGGCAGTGGCGCTCGCAGGTCGAGTGGTTCGCGCATGCACCGCTCGCGGCCAAGGCCGGCTTGTCGGCCGATGTCATCGCCGAGCTGAAGGCCGGCAACCGGCCGTCGAAAATGGCCGAGGATGAGGCGGTGGTGTACGATTTCGTCACCGAGCTGACCACGACCAAGAAGGTCTCCGACGAGACCTATGCGCGGGCCAAGACAGTCTTCAACGATCAGCAGATCGTCGACCTTACCGCCGTTGCGGGCAACTACGTGATGGTCGCAATGCTGCTGGCGATGGCGGAAGAGACGGTGCCGCCGGGCAAGGAAGAGCCGTTCAAGGTCGGCGAGAAGTAAGGCGCTGCGCCTGCTTCACCTCGCCCCGCTTGCGGGGAGAGGCATAGGCCGCCTTCGGCGGCCGTTCTCAAGAACGCCGAAGCATAGCTTCGGCCATGACGCATCGCCAGATGCGATCCGGGTGAGGGGGAGCCTCCGCAAACACAGCTATCACCGTTCACGCGGAGATAGCCCCTCACCCCAACCCTCTCCCCGTAAGAACGGGGCGAGGGGGTGCAGCGCCGTCGCGGTCGCTATTCAACCTCATCTCCGCGGGTCTCAGCGCCCGATCGCGCGCTGCAGCGCCGGCATCAGTTTCGGGTCGCGGCATTGCGCGACGTTGAAGCGCATGAAGCCGGTGGCCGATTGCGTGGTGCTGAACACGTTGCCCGGCGCCAGCACGATGTTGTCGGCGAGCGCAGCGCGCGCAACGTCGGCGGAGTCGCAGCCGTCGGGCAGGCGGCACCAGAGCTGGAAGCCGCCGCGCGGCATCAGCCACGGCTCGATGCCGATGCGCTGCAGCTTCTCGCCGACGTCGCGGCGGGCGCGCGCCAGCCGCCGGCGCAGCTCCTCGACATGCTTGCGGTAGAAGCCGGTCGCCAAAACGCTCGCGATGATTTCGGTCGCGACCGCGCAGGGGCCGCCGAACCCGGTCGCGACCTGCAGATCGACCAACTGCTCGATCCAGTCGGCGCGCGCCGCGATGAAGCCGCAGCGGAGCGACGCGGACAGCGTCTTGGAGAAGCTGCCGATCCGGATCACGCGGTTCAGCCCGTCGAGCGCCGCGAGCCGCGCCGACGGCTCCGGCTCGAAATCGGCGAAGATGTCGTCCTCGACGATGGTGAGATCGCAGGCGGTGGCCGCATTCAGCACGCGGTGCGCGGTCTGCGGCGACATCGTCGCGCCCGTCGGATTGTGCAGCCCCGACACGGTGATGTAGAGCCGCGGCCGCTCGGCATCGAGCACCGCCTCGAAGCTTGCGATATCGGGCCCCGATGGGGTGTAGGGCACGCTGACGAGCTTGACCTGATGGGCGCGCAGCAGCGCCCGGAAATTGAAATAACAGGGATCGTCGACCAGTACCGTGTCGCCGGGCCGCAGCAGGAAGCGGCAGATCAGGTCGATCGCCTGGGTGCCGGACATCGTGAGCAGCACCTGCTCGGGCGACACGTCGAGGCCCTCGTCGGCGAACCGCGCCATCAGCATGCGGCGCAGGGCCAGCGAGCCGCGCGTCGCACCGTAGTCGGCGAGCACGGCGTCCTCGGCCCGCGCCAGGCCGCGGAACGCGCGCCGCAGCGCCTCGGTCGGCATCCAGTCGGCGGGCAGCCAGCCGCAGCCCGGCTTCAGCGCGCCACTCGCGGCGTCGAGCGATTGCCGCGACACCCAGAACGGATCGACGGCGCGGTCGTGCTGCGGCTGGTCGTTGGCCAGCGCCAGCGGCGGCAGCGCCGCGGACGAGACATAGAAGCCCGAGCCCGGCCGCGCCCGGATCAGGCCCTCGGCGGCGAGCCGGTCATAGGCCTCGACCACGGTCGAGGGCGAGACGCCCATGGTCGCGGCAAAGCTGCGGATCGAGGGCAGGCGATCGTCGGCGGCGAGTGCGCGGCTCGCGATCCTGGCGCGGATCGCGTTCATCACGTCGGTAGTCCTGGTCGCCTTCGCTGGTTGCTGCAAGTGTATGCCTACCTTTACCCACACAGTTTGGCGATATTGTACTGATCCGTAGCTGCCTTGGCCAGCCCGTCGCCGCTATCTTCGCCCGCGAAAGACGAGGTGTGCGATGAGCGATTCCAAGACATGGGCGGGCGAGGGGCGCAGCGGCGCTTCGCTGGAGGGCTGGGGCAGCGGCCTGCTCGGCGTGATCATCTTCAGCGGCTCGCTGCCGGCCACCCGCGTCGCGGTCGCCGGGTTCTCGCCGTTGTTCCTGACCTCGGCACGCGCCGCGATCGCGGCGCTGCTCGGCGCGGCACTGCTCGCGGTGCTGCGGCAGCCCTGGCCGCAGCGCAGGGACCTGGTGTCGCTGACCATCGTCGCCCTCGGTGTCGTGATCGGCTTTCCGCTGCTGACCGCGCTGGCGCTCCAGCACATCACCTCGGCGCATTCGATCGTGTTCATCGGGCTGCTGCCGCTGTCGACCGCTGTGTTCGGCGTGTTGCGCGGCGGCGAGCGGCCGAAGCCGCTGTTCTGGCTGTTCTCCTGCATCGGCAGCGCGACGGTCGGCGGCTTCGCCCTGTCGGGCGATGGATCGGCATCGCTGACCGGCGACCTCTTGATGGTCGCCGCCATCATCGTCTGCGGCCTCGGCTATGCCGAAGGCGCGGCGCTGTCGCGCAGGCTCGGCGGCTGGCAGGTGATCTCCTGGGCGCTGGTGCTCTCCGCGCCGGTGGTGCTCCTGATGACCATCATGACGCTGCCGCCGAGTTGGCGGGGCATCGGCGCACCGGCCTGGCTCGGGCTCGCCTACGTTTCGATCTTCAGCATGCTGGTCGGCTTCGTGTTCTGGTATCGCGGGCTTGCGCTCGGCGGCATCGCCAGCGTCGGCCAGTTGCAGCTGTTGCAGCCGTTCTTCGGCCTCGCGCTGGCCGGGCTGTTGCTGCACGAGCCGGTCGCCTGGTCGATGATCGCAGCAACCATGCTGGTCGTCGTCTGCGTCGTGTTCGCGCGCAGGTTCGCGTGACTATCGCTGAGAAGCGATAGATGCGGCACGCATTGATCTATCCACGTCATTGCGAGCGAAGCGAAGCAATCCATCGCTCCGCAAGCGGAGAAATGGATTGCTTCGTCGCTTCAGCGCAAAATTGCTTTGCAATTTTGTCGCCGAGCTCCTCGCAATGACGGTCGTGTAAACCATCACGAGAACACTGCCGTCTGTCAGCCCAGCTTGAACAGCCCTTGCAGGAATTCGCTGACCGCCTTGCGCGCCTCGAGCGCGGTGGCCGGGTTGCAGCCGACATGCGGGCTGAGCTCGACGCAGGCATCCTTGTAGCTGAACGGCGCCTGCGTCGCCGCATTCATCAGCACGCCGCCTTCGCCTTCCTTGATAGTGCAATGGCGCACGGTCTGTGATCCCGTTGCCTCAACCACCGTGTGGTTGCCGATCAGGCCGGCATCGAAGCCATGCGCGGAATCCGGATATTCGGTCAGCACCACGTCGCGCTTGGCGGCCTCGAGGCGCGCGACATAGGCCTTGCAGCTCGCGACCGGATTGTAGTCGTCGGGCGTGCCGTGAAAGATCCGGATCGGCCGCGCCGCGACCTCGGTGTCGGTCAGATAGCTGGTCGAGCAGTCCGGATAGAACGGGATGTAGGCCGCGAACTGCACGCCGGACTTGTTCCAGAGCTTGTTGAAGCGGTCGAGGCTGGCGTATCTTCTCGATTGCAGCAAAGAGGTGGATGCCCGGCTCAAGGCCGGGCATGACGAGCCTAAAAAAGCGGGGGGCGCTAAGCCGGCTCCTGCGCTTTGCCGATCCGCCCGAGATGGGTGTAGCCAAACCCTCTTGAGTATTTCAGCCCGTAGCCGAGCGCGCGGTCGATCCCGATATGGGCAAGCCAGATCATCGCGATCGAGAGCACCAGCGGCCCTTCGCCGGCAAAACCCAGCGTCATCAGCGCCACCGGCGCCAGATAGGTGTGGGCAGCGTTGTAGGCGATGGCGCCGACCCGCGGGCTGATCAGGTAAGCGGCAAAGCTGATGTCCGGCACCAGGAATAGCAGGACGTAGACCAGCCAGGAACCCTCCCACTTGTAGTAGAGCACGGTCATCCCGACGAACAGCACCAGTCCCTCCAGCCGGAGCAGGGTGCGGACCCCGCCGCTGGCGGCGCCGGTCTCGGCCGTGGTCGTATCAGTCATCGCTGTCTCCCCAGATGTCGGAAAATCCTACCGTTTTTGCGCCCGAACCCGGTCACAAGCGCCTTTCCGGTTCCGAAATGGCCGTGCTAAAGCCATTCCGAACGAAGCGGACCCGGCTCGTGCCGGGATGCGGACTGTAGCTAACACGGGCGGAAACAAATGAAAGACATCCTCGACACCCTCGAAGAGCGGCGCGCCGGCGCCAAGCTGGGCGGCGGCGAAAAGCGCATCGAGGCGCAGCACGCCCGCGGCAAGCTCACCGCCCGCGAGCGCATCGAGCTCCTGCTGGACAAGGGCTCGTTCGAGGAATTTGACATGTTCGTCGAGCACCGCTCGATCGAGTTCGGCATGGAGAAGACCAAGATCCCCGGCGACGGCGTCGTCACCGGCTGGGGCACGGTCAACGGCCGCAAGACCTTCGTGTTCGCCAAGGACTTCACCGTGTTCGGCGGCTCGCTGTCGGAAACCCACGCGCTGAAGATCACCAAGCTGCAGGACATGGCGATGAAGGCGAGGGCGCCGATCATCGGCCTCTATGACGCCGGCGGCGCGCGCATCCAGGAAGGCGTCGCCGCGCTCGCGGGCTATTCCTACGTGTTCCGCCGCAACGTGCAGGCCTCGGGTGTGATCCCGCAGATCTCGGTCATCATGGGCCCCTGCGCCGGCGGCGACGTCTATTCGCCCGCCATGACCGACTTCATTTTCATGGTGAAGAACACCAGCTACATGTTCGTCACCGGCCCCGACGTGGTGAAGACCGTCACCAACGAGGTGGTGACGGCGGAGGAACTCGGCGGCGCCTCGGTGCACGCGACGCGCTCCTCGATCGCCGACGGCGCCTTCGAGAACGATGTCGATGCGCTGTTGCAGATGCGCCGCCTGATCGACTTCCTGCCGTCCAACAACACCGACGGCGTGCCGGAATGGCCGAGCTTCGACGATATCGGCCGGGTCGACATGTCCCTGGACACGCTGATCCCCGACAATCCGAACAAGCCCTACGACATGAAGGAACTGATCCTCAAGGTCGTCGACGAGGGCGACTTCTTCGAGATCTCGGAAACCTTCGCCAGGAACATTGTCACCGGCTTCGGCCGCATCGCCGGCCGCACCGTCGGCTTCGTCGCCAACCAGCCGATGGTGCTGGCGGGCGTGCTCGACAGCGACGCCTCCCGCAAGGCGGCACGCTTCGTGCGGTTCTGTGATGCCTTCAACATCCCGATCGTCACCTTCGTCGACGTGCCGGGCTTCCTGCCGGGCACCGCGCAGGAATATGGCGGCCTGATCAAGCACGGCGCAAAGCTGCTGTTCGCCTATTCGCAGTGCACGGTGCCGCTCGTCACCATCATCACCCGCAAGGCCTATGGCGGCGCCTTCGACGTGATGGCGTCCAAGGAGATCGGCGCCGACATGAACTACGCCTGGCCGACCGCGCAGATCGCCGTCATGGGCGCGAAGGGCGCGGTCGAGATCATCTTCCGCTCTGACATCGGCGACCCCGACAAGATCGCGGCGCGCACCAAGGAATACGAAGACCGCTTCCTGTCCCCCTTCATCGCCGCCGAGCGCGGCTACATCGACGACGTCATCATGCCGCATTCCACGCGGCGACGGATCGCGCGGGCGCTCGCGATGCTCAGGGACAAGAAGGTCGAGATTCCCGCGAAGAAGCACGACAATCTGCCGTTGTGATGGATGGAGACGACCGTGGCAATGTGGCGTCGACGATCGAGGCTGTGGCAGAGCGCTAATCGATCGTGCGACCTGACACTGGGTGTGGTGTCCGCAATACTTGCGATGGACATAGCGTGCTTCGCGCAAGATACCGAGATGATGGTTACCGCCCGGACGTCAGAAGAGGCCGTTATCAATGGCTACGCATTTGCCGACAAAACGTGCGCGCCGGTCGAGCTCCCGCAGCTCTTGCTCATAAAGTCGCCCAAATATGGGGTTGTTTGTTACCGTATCGAGGATTTCGAGGTGGCGGGCGACTCGGGACTGGATCGAGCTTGTATCGGGCGCTGGGTCCGCGGCATAAGCGTTTTTTACCTGGCTCGATCCGGTTACAGCGGGCCGGATAGTCTCCGATACGAAGCGATCGACCATCGAGGACGGGAGCGAGTGTCTGTTCGTGTCAGGGTCTTGCCCGGCCATTCAAACGCATCGGCCAACGTAGACGGTTCTTCGCGCGAGTCGGCAATGTCGGCTGGGCCTATCCCCGCGTGCGGTGTGCCGGTATCCTAAGAGCGCGTAGGGCGGGTTGGCGAAGCGTAGCCGCCGCCTTCGCTCCGCGCGATCCGCGGCGGGTTACGGCTTCGCCTAACCCGCCCTACAGGTCCGAACCTGATGACTGATGACGAGCCGACCGACGAGATTTCCGAGATCGAGGCGCGGATCGAGGAGCTTGCTGAGAGCGCCGAACGGTCTCGTAGGATTATTCTTGGTTCGAAGGTGGCAATCGCCGGCGGGTTCATCTTGTTGTTCGCTGCGCTGCTTGGCCTGTTCAGTTCCGGTGAGACCGCAGCGCTCGGATCGATCGCGCTGGTGCTCGGCGGCATCGTGTCGCTTGGATCGAATGTGAGCACGCTGCGGCAGACCGAGGCCGCCATCAGCACCGCCGAGGCGCGTCGTGCGCGGTTGATCGGCAACATCGATCTTCGGCTGGTTCACGACGCGCCGCTGAAGCGGATGTGATGGCTGGGGCGGGCGAGGGCACGCGCATGATCGAAACGCCGCGCCTTCGACTTCACCAGTGGGACGATCGTCATTGCGATGCGTTCGCAGCGATGCATGCCGATCCCGACGTCATGGCCGACTATGGCGGGGCCATCGGCCGGGCGGAGAGCGACCGGAAGTTCGAGCGATACGTTGCCGCGCAGCGCGACCGCGGCATCTCCCGATGGGCCGTTGAGGATGTCGACGGCGCATTGCTGGGCTATGCGGGCGTGATGCCGCGATTGTCGGGGGATCATCCGCTCGGCGCGCATTTCGAAATCGGCTGGCGCTTTGCGCGCAAGGCCTTGGGGGCACGGCTACGCGACCGAGAGCGCCGGTGCGGCGTTGCGGCACGCAATCGATAACGCCGGGCTACGCGAGATCGTGTCATATACCAGCCTGGACAACGTGCGCTCGCAGGCTGTGATGGCGCGGCTCAATCTGCGGCGCGATCGCGCGCGTGACTTCACGACACTGACATCGCGCGGTGAGCCGTGGCGCGGGCTGGTCTGGGTCGTGCCAGCGGGATGGCCGCGTGGCTGATTTGGCTGTCGCGCAATGCGAATGCTTGGTCTACCGCTCGCGCCACAACTTCGGTGTCGTCCCTGCGAAAGCAGTGACCCATAGCCACAGGCGGTCATCATTGAAAGACAGCGGAACGACGAGTCCCGTTCACCACACCAGCCGCGGAGTATGGGTCCCTGCTTTCGCAGGGACGACGAGCGGAGAGTGTCATGCCCAATGATACTAGCTGGATGCCAGCGGTACGTAGTCGTATTCGCCGACGCCCTGCAGAACCAGGAACGTCAGCGACGTCGTGCCGGCGTTGGTGACGAGGTGGGGGCGGGTCGGCCGGACGGCGTAGACCTCGCCGGGCTTCAGGCTCACTTCCTCCTTCGGCTCCTGCAGGAACAGCCGCATCTGTCCCTCCAGCACATAGAACGTGTCGGAGATGTTGCTGTGGGTGTGCCACGGCACTTGCTGGGTCGGCGAGAGCTGCAACTCCATGATGCGGAAGCCGGGGCGGGCGGCGTGCAGGGCGCGGCGCTCGACTTCGTAGAGGTGGCTGGCATCCTTGATCGGTTGTCCTGACTTCATGGCGGCCTCCCGGAGATGTTCTTGTAATGCGTGATGCTAGTTCCGATCGACGGTTCAACCGGTGGAATGGGCATGACGGGCAAGACGCAGCAGCGGGCGTGATGCGTGGGGCGGGTTAGCGCCAGCGTAACCCGCCGTCCTTGTTCCGCGCGACGGGCAGCGGGTTACGGCTTCGCCTAATCCGCCCTACAGAACGTTGGAGGAGGAGGCATTGTCGTGATGGCTGTGTGACGTCACGCGAACGCGAATGGGGCCGCGCGGCGTCGAACTCCATGAAACGTGAATGCGCGGTTCAGCGAGCGTTCAGGTCGCAGCGAAAAGACTGGCTGACGCAGTTGATCCCGCTCAGCAACAAAGGGAAACGCTCATGGAACGCCGGAATCTTCTAAAGATGGCCTTTGCCGTCGCTACCTGTGCGGCCGCCTTCGCAGCAACCGTGCAGGCAGCGCCGCTCGCACCGCTTCCCTTCAGCCGCGAGGCACATTCGCCCGTCGATCGCGATGCGCAACCGGCTGTCACCACGGGCGACGAGGTTGGTCGCTTGAAGCCCGAACAGGTGCACTGGCATCACCGCCACTGGGGCTGGCATCATCGGCACTGGCACCACCGCCATTGGGGTTGGCACCACCGGCATTGGCACCACAGGCATTGGGGCTGGCGCCATCATCATTGGCATCATCATCACTGGCGCCGCTGGTGATGTCGACGTGACGACGAAAAAGAAAAACCCCGCGCGAGGCGGGGTTTTGTTTATGCGGGTGCGCCGCGATCAGATCGGGCGGCAACGGCCGTAGCGCCACATGAATCCGTAGGGGCAGGCGCGGACGCGCGGCGCCACCACGACGGGGCGCTCGACCACGACCGGCGGGCGAACGACAACGGCGCCCGGAGCGACGACGACGGGGCCGCGGTTCCTGACGCAGCCGCCATACGGACCGCGGTGCCAGCCGGGGCCGCAGCCACCGGCAGCGTCAGCTGCGCTGATGCCGGCGAAAGCGGTCGTCACCAAAACTGCTGCTGCAAAAAGATACTTCATGACTTCTCCTTCTTAATGGGCCGCGCGCTGCGGCGCCGCAACAAACTTGAGATTACCGATTCGCCCGGCCGGATCATTGCAGAAGCCGTGCCCGATGTCGTCGACCATAATGTTGCGGACTGAATGCGACATGAATGTTGCGCATCACGCCTGCGTCAGTGCGTCGCAATCACGCTCAGCATCGTTTCAAAATATTTCGCGAGGCGCGCATCAGACGAAGCGCAGAGCGGCGAGGGCACCAAATGTATCGGAGAGCGAGACAAGCGAGACCGGAGCTCGCGAATGACGCGCCAGCGCTGACCTGAACGCGCGATCCTACTCGCCCGCGCCGAACAGCGCCGCGAACCGCTTCTCGCCGTTCCGCGAAAAATTGACCACGCGGCTGCCTGGCGCCGCATCGCGCGCCGCCCATTTCAATTCGGTGAAGCGGTCCATCATCGCAGCGCCCAGCGTGCCGGCGAGATGGTGGCGCCGCTCGCTCCAGTCGAGGCAGGCCTTGCACACCGGACGGCGCGGATGCGTCAGCGCATCGGCGTCGATCTGCAGCTCCTCGGCCATGAAGCGCTTGCCTTCGCCGGTCAGCTCGATCGCCTGCTTGCTCTGGCGCACCAGCTTCTGCCGCCTCATGCTGTCGAGCATCTGCACGCCGAGATCGCCGGCGAGATGGTCGTAGCAGATGCGGGCGCGGCGCAGCGCCGGATCTTTCGGCCCGGTGCGCACCCGCATATGACCGGCGCGGGCGGCAATGCCTTGCAGCCCCTCGAGCACGTCGGCGACGTCGGGGTCGGAGAGCCGATAGTAGCGGTGGCGGCCCTGCTTCTCGGGCTCGATCAGCCCGCCGGCCTCGAGCTTGGCGAGATGCGAGCTCGCCGTCTGCGGCGTGATGCCGGCCTCCTGCGCCAGTTCGCTCGCGGTCAGCGCGCGGCCGGTCATCAGTGCGGTCAGCATGTTGCAGCGTGCGGGATCGCCGACCAGAGCGGCGATCCGGGAGATGTCGGGTCCTGCTTTCATAGTTCGATGATAGCCGAAGCATCGAAGTCGGGCAAGCGGGTAGTGTGCATCGTGCCCGTCACCCGCAAAGACGAAAACATCTGGAGGCCATCAATGACCGTCACCGTCTTCATCCGCTACCAGCTCGATCCGTTCAAGCGTGCGATGTTCGAGGAGTATTCACGGAACTGGCTCTCGATCATCCCGCGCTGCGGCGGCGATCTGCTCGGTTACTGGATGCCGCACGAGGGCACCAACAACGTCGCCTTTGCGCTGATCTCGTTCGAAAGCCTTGCCGCCTACGAGGCCTATCGCGCGCGGCTGCGCCAGGACAGCGAGGGTATGGCGAACTTCAATTTCGCGGAACAAAACCGCTTCATCCTCGCCGAGGAGCGGACATTTCTGCGCAAGGTCGAGCTATAGTCGTTCCACAACAACAATGCGCGGAGGCGCCCATGATTGCCGTGATCTTCGAAGTCTGGCCGAAAGCCGAGCACCGGGAGCTCTATTTTGACCTGGCCGCCGAGTTGAAGCCGATCCTGCAGGAGATCGACGGCTTCATCTCGGTCGAGCGGTTCGAGAGCCTCACCGAGAAGGGCAAGTTCGTGTCGCTGTCATTCTTCCGCGACGAGGCTGCGGTCGAAGCCTGGCGCAACACGGTCGAGCACCGCCGCACCCAGGCCAAGGGCCGCGCGCGGATCTTCGAGAATTATCGGCTGCGGGTCGCGAGCGTGATGCGTGACTACGGCTTGAACGAGCGCGAGCAGGCACCGAAGGACAGCCGCGCGGTGCACGAAGGCAAGCTCTAGCGTTCACATATGCGCGTGCCTATCTCTGCGCGGCCAACGACTCCAGGGAGCGACCAATGCCACTGCCAACTGCTGACAAACGAGCCGCCTTCAAGAAGCTGCACGACAGCGGGTGTTTCATCATTCCGAACCCGTTCGATGTCGGCAGCGCCCGTGCCTTGCAACATCTCGGCTTCAAGGCGCTGGCCTCGACCAGCGCGGGCTTTGCCTGGACCATCGCCAAGGCCGACAACCGCGTCACCGTCGACGACGTCTGCGATCACCTGACCGCGGTGTGTGCGGCGGTCGATATCCCCGTCAACGCCGATTTCGAGGGCGGCTTCGCGGTCGCGCCGGACAAGGTTGCGATCAATGTAGCACGCGGCGTCAAGACTGGTGTCGCCGGGCTCTCGATCGAGGACTCGACGGGAGACGCGGCCAATCCGCTGTTCGAGCACAAGCTTGCGGTGGAGCGCATCAGGGCAGCGCGCAAAGCCATCGATGCCGACAACAGCGGCGTGCTGCTCACCGGCCGCTGCGAGGCGTTCCTGTGGGGCAAGAAGGACCTCAATCTGGTGATCGAGCGATTGCAGGCCTATTCGGAAGCCGGAGCGGATGTGTTGTATTCGCCGGGCATCTCGACCAAAGAGGAAATCACCGCGGTCGTGAAGGCGGTGGCGCCGAAGCCGGTCAATCTGTTGATCGGCGGCGCGTCCGACCTGACACTGCAAGCCGTCGCCGACCTCGGCGTGCGTCGGATCAGCGTCGGCGGGGCGCTGGCGCGGATGGCCTGGACCGGCGTCATGAAGGCGGCCAAGGAGATGGCCGAGAAGGGCACCTTCACCGAATTCGCCAACGGCTATCCCGGCGGCGAGCTCAACAAGATGTTCAAATAGACCTCGCGCAAAAAAAAAGCGGCGGGCCGTTTGGGCCCGCCGCTCGCGTCTGGTCAGTGTCATCACGCGTTACTTTGCATTCTCCGCCGGCGGAGCGGCCGGCTTGTTCATGTCCGACTTGTTCATGTCGGACGGCGGGGTCGACGGGTTGGCCGGCGCCGCGCCCGTGGTCACGCCGGGCTGGCTGTTCGGCTTCGGCGTCACGTCGCGCATACCCGGTGGCGGCGCGGCCGGGTTGACCGGCTGGGTCTGCGCGGTCTGTGTCGAGGGCGTCGTGCCGGCCTCGTGCACCGACGTATTGTTCAACCCGTAGAACAGCGCGCCGAGCACCACGGCCACCGCAACTGCGAACATCGTGACCTTGGTGCTGCTGGCCCGTCCCTCCTGGAGTTCCGGATCGGGCTGCAGCTCGTTGTCCAAGCTGTTGAAGCGCGCCTGACGGCGGATTTCGTCATCGGTCAGGTTGGCGCGATACGGATCGTCAGGGTTGTAAGCCATTTCAAAGTTCCTCCGTTAGCCCCCCAAGGCTAAGCGCAAAGGCTAAACGCAGGAGACAATGGCTGGCGCGTGAGGATGTTCCGCGCCAATGTTGCAACCTGTTCATGCTGGAACCGCGGTTCCCTGGAGCGTTTTCGAGCGAAGTGGATACCGGTTCGCGTGAAGAAAACGCGTCAAAACAAGAATCTAGAGCCCCGTTCCGATTCAATCGGAACGGGATAGGCTCTAGGTTCCGATTGTTCCATGAGGCCCGTTCAATGTGGACCATGCCGCCCACCGATTCAGTGCTGCACGTGCTCTCGTTCATCGCCGTTGCGGCGCAGTCGATGACGGCGGCGCTGGCGGCCGGCAGGCGCAGCATGGATTGGGCCGGGGTCTGCATGCTCGGGGCGATCACCGCGCTCGGCGGCGGCACCATCCGCGACGTGCTGCTCGGGCATTATCCGCTGCTCTGGGTCGCGCAGCCGATCTACCTGGCGATCGCGGCGGCCGGCGCCTTCGCCACCATCCTGCTGGCGCGGCTGGTGCACCGGCTTAATCTCGCCTTCCTGGTGCTCGATGCGATCGGGCTTGTGGTGTTCACCATGGCCGGCTGCGACGTAGCCTGGCAGGTCGACGCCTCGCTTCCGATCGTGATCGTGTCCGGCATGATCACCGGCTGCGCCGGCGGCGTGCTGCGCGACATCCTCTGCAACGAGGTCCCGCTGCTGTTTCGCAGCGAGCTCTACGCCAGCGTCTCGGTGGTGACAGGGCTGTTCTATGCGACCGCGTTCGGCTTGAACCTCAACCCGCAGGCCTGGACCGCGCTGACCTTCGTGCTCGGCCTGACGTTCCGGATGCTCGCCATCCGCTACAAATGGGAGATGCCGAAATTTGTGTTCGGCAGCGAGGACCGCTGATCAGCTATTTCGCCATCCGCGCTCTTATTTCGCTGTCCGCGCCTTGGCGACCTCGTCAGCCGTCACGGCCGGCGCCGCATTGCCCCAGGCATTGCGGATATAGGTCGCGACGTCGGCGACCTCCTGGTCGGAGAGTTTCGGATAGGCCGGCATCGAGCCTGCATTCGGCGCGCGCGGCGTGGTGACGCTCTGCGCGCCGTCGAGGATGATGCGCAGCGTGCTCGCAGGATTCGCCGATTGCAAATTGGCGTTGCCGGGCAGCGGCGGATAGATCCGCGGCGCGCCCGAGCCATCGAGCTCGTGGCAGGCGATGCAGGCCCCGCGATAGATCCGCTCGCCGTTGCTCATCTGCGCCGGCGAGGGCGGAGTGACCTGCGGCTCCGGCGCGCCGGCCGGCAGGCTCTTCAGATAGACCGCGATCGCGCGCACATCGGCATCGCTCATCTTCGAGGTCGAGTTGACCACGACCTCGGACATCAAGGGACCGGCATGGCTGTGCCCGTTGCGGCCGCTTTGCAGATATTCGGCGATGTCACTGGCGCTCCAGGATTTCAGCCCGCTGCGCTCCGCGCCATCGAGCCTTGGCGCGAACATGCCCTGGACCATGCTGCCACTGAGCGCCTGGTCGCGCCTGTCGGCGCCGAACGCGTTCTTCGGCGTATGGCAGGCGCCGCAATGGGCGATGGCCTCGACGAGGTAGCGGCCGCGATTCCATTCCGCAGCCTTGCTCTGGTCGGGCTGAATGATGCCCGGCGTGAAGAACAGGGCGTTCCAGGCCCGCATCAGCACGCGGTAATTCAGCGGCCAGCGCAGCTCCGGCGGCGGAGCCTTGTTGCTGACCGGCGCAAGCGTCGCGAGATAGGCGCGGATCGCCAGGATGTCGTCGCGGATCAGCTTCGTGAAAGACGGATAGGGGAAGGCGGGATAATAGTGCGCTCCGTTTGGCGAGACGCCTATCCGCAGCGCGCGGAGGAAATCGTCGTCGTTCCAGCCGCCGATGCCGGTATCGCGATCAGGGGTCAGGTTCGGCGAAAACACCGCACCGAATGGCGTGTCGATCCGCTTGCCGCCGGCGAACGGCTTTGCCGGGTCGGCTGTGTGGCAGCTCGCGCAGTCGCCGGCGATCGTGAGCGCCTTGCCGCGGGCGACGATGTCGTCGGTTGGCGTAGCGGTGCATTCGCGGGCCGCGAACGCACTGCACAACAGCACACTGGCCAGAATCGCACCGGTCGCTCGATGTCGCCGCCGCATCCATTCACCTTCCGGTCCACAAGACGCGTTACGCCATTTCGCCGCAGGCCCGTCCAGCGACAGAAACCGAAACGGCCCTGCAATATTCCCGGCACGATATTGCGATTTTTGAGCGACGGGCTTGGTCGCCCAGAATTGTGCTGCGCGGGCCGGAAAATCCGACATAGACTGGTTCTAACAAGTTCGGATGACTAGCTAAAAAGCAGGCGTCGCGACCAGCGCAAAGAGGGCTAAATGGGAATCAACCAAGGGCCTATCAGCCTCGACCAGAAATACACCCAAGGCACCGGCCACGTCTTCATGACCGGGATCCAGGCGCTGGTCCGCCTGCCCATGGCGCAGATCAGACGAGACCGCGCCGCAGGGCTCAACACGGCAGGTTTCATCTCCGGCTATCGCGGTTCCCCCCTCGGCGGCTATGACCAGCAGCTGTTCGCCGCCCGCAAGCATCTCGAGCAGTACAACATCAAATTCCAGCCCGGCGTGAACGAGGACCTCGCGGCCACCGCGATCTGGGGCTCGCAGCAGCTCGCTTTGTCGCCCGGCGCCAAATATGATGGCGCGGTCGGCATCTGGTACGGCAAGGGCCCCGGCGTCGACCGCTGCGGCGACGTCTTCCGCCACGGCAATGCGGCGGGCTCCGCCAAGCATGGCGGCGTGCTCTGCCTTGCCGGTGACGACCACGGCGCAAAGTCCTCCACCGTCCCGCATCAGTCCGACCACGCCTTCATCTCCGCGCTGATGCCCTACCTCTATCCTTCCAGCATCCACGAAATGATCGAGATGGGCCTGCTGGGCATCGCGATGTCGCGCTATTCCGGCTGCTGGGTCGGCATGAAGGTGATCACCGAGACCGTCGAGACCACGGCCGAGATCGACCTCACCGATGAGATGACGCCGTTCATCATTCCGGCCGATTTTGAGCTGCCGCCGGGCGGCCTCAACATCCGCTGGCCCGACGACCGCTTCGAGCAGGACCGCCGGCTGCAGGACTACAAGGGCTTTGCCGCGATCGCCTTTGCCCGCGCCAACAAGGTCAACCGCATCACCATGGATTCGCCGAACGCGCGTTACGGCATCATGGCCTCCGGCAAGAGCTACGAAGATATCCGCCAGGCGCTGCGCGAGCTCGGCATCACGCCCGAGATCGCCGCCAAGATCGGCATTCGTCTCTACAAGATCGGCATGCCCTGGCCGCTGGAGCCGGAAGGCGTACGCAGTTTCGCCGTCGGACTCGAGGAGATCTTCATTGTCGAGGAGCGCCGCGAGATCGTCGAGAACCAGGTCAAGCAGGAGTTGTTCAACTGGCGCGACGATGTACGCCCGCGCATCGTCGGCAAGATGGACGATCACGACAAGCGCTTCCTGACCTTCGCCGCCGAGCTCAGCGTGGCCTCGCTTGCGAGCTCGCTCACCGAACGGCTGCTTCGACTTAATCTCAACCCTGAAATCACCGAGATGCTGCGCGCCAAGGCCGACTGGTTCAACGGCCGCCAGTCGACGCAGATGCAGGCGACGGCACCGGTCAGCCGCACGCCGTATTTCTGCTCGGGCTGCCCGCACAACACCTCGACCAAGGTGCCGGAAGGCAGCCGCGCGCTCGGCGGCATCGGCTGCCACTTTATGGCGCTGTGGATGAACCGCTCGACCGAGACCTTTACCCATATGGGCGGCGAGGGCGTGCCGTGGGTCGGCATCGCGCCGTTCACCAACGAGAACCACATCTTCGCCAATCTCGGCGACGGCACCTATTTCCATTCCGGCATTCTGGCGATCCGCCAGTCGATCGCCTCCAAGGCCAACATCACCTACAAGATCCTCTACAACGACGCCGTCGCCATGACCGGCGGCCAGCGCCACGACGGCGATCTGTCGCCGCAGCAGATCACCTTCCAACTCCACGCCGAAGGCATCCGCGAAATCTACCTGGTCTCGGAAAATCCCGACGCCTATCCCGCCGATACCATTGCGCCCGGCGTCAAGCTGTTCCATCGCGATGAGCTCGAGAACGTCCAGAAGATGTGCCGCGACACCAAGGGCACGTCGGCGATCGTGTTCGTGCAGACCTGCGCCGCGGAAAAGCGCCGTCGCCGCAAGCGCGGCCTGATGGAAGATCCGGCGCGCCGCGTGCTGATCAACCCTGCCGTCTGCGAAGGCTGCGGCGACTGTTCGGTGCAGTCGAACTGCATCTCGGTCGAGCCGCTGGAGACCGAGTTGGGCCGCAAGCGCACCATCAACCAGTCGACCTGCAACAAGGACTATTCCTGCGTGAAGGGTTTTTGTCCGTCCTTCGTCACGGTCGACGGCGGCACCCTGAAGCGGCGCGCGCCGACCGAGCTTGGCGATATCGGCGCCTTGCCGGAGCCGGCCTCGAAGCTCGCGCTCGACCGGCCCTACAACATCGCGGTCGGCGGCGTCGGCGGCACCGGCGTCTTGACGATCGGCGCGCTGCTCGGCATGGCCGCGCACATCGAGGGCAAGGCCTCGATGATCCTCGACATGTCCGGCCTTGCGCAGAAGGGCGGCGCGGTGCTCAGCCACGTGCGGCTCTCCGAGCACACCGCTGACGTGACCTGCTCGCGCATCGTGACCGGCACGGCCGATCTCGTCCTTGCGGCCGATGAAGTCGTGGCGGTGTCGAAGGACACCATCACGCTGTGCGATGCGAGCCGTACCGTCGGCGTCATCAACAGCCACATCATCCCGACCGCGGATTTCATCCTGAACCGCGACTTCAATTTCCAGAGCCGCAAGGTCAACAGCGTGCTGGAGACCGAGCTGCGCAAGGACTCCGCCTTCTTCGACTTCACCAAGCCGGCCGAAACGCTGCTCGGAGACTCCATCGCCACCAACATCATGATGATGGGCTTTGCCTATCAGCGCGGGCTGCTGCCGCTGTCGGCGGAATCGATCCAGCAGGCGATCGAGGTCAATGGAGTCTCGATCAAGATGAACAGGCAGGCGTTCCAGCTCGGGCGCCTGGCCGCGGCCGATCCGGCGCGGCTCGCCGCGATGATGAAGGGGCAGGATGACGACGCAGCCCCGGTCAAGTCGCTGGATGCGATGTCGCTCGACGAGATCATCGCCCATCGCATGGACCTTCTGACCGGCTATCAGAACGCGCGTCTGGCAAAGCGCTACCGCAAGCTGGTCGATCAGGTGCGCGACGCCGCCACCAAGGGCGGCTACGGCGAGGCGCTGCCGCGTGCGGTCGCGATCAACTACGCCAAGCTGCTCGCCTACAAGGACGAGTATGAGGTGGCGCGGCTGTTCACCGACGGCCGCTTCGAGAAGCAGCTGCGCGGCCAGTTCGAAGGCGACTTCAAGTTCAACTTCAATCTCGCGCCGCCGATCCTCGGTGGCGGGCTCGACGCCCAGGGCCGTCCGAAGAAGCGCGCCTTCGGTTCTTGGATGATGTCGGCGTTCAAGGTGCTGGCGCGATTCCGCTTCCTGCGCGGCACGCCGCTCGACATCTTCGGCTACAACGCCGACCGCAAGCTCGAGCGCGATCTGATCGCGGGCTACGAGAAGGATGTCGCGACCGTGTTGAGCCTGTTGTCGCCGCTCAATCACGACATCGCGGTCGAACTGCTGTCGCTGCCCGACCGCATCCGCGGCTATGGTCCGGTGAAGGAGAAGGCGATCAAGGACGCAAAGGTTCGCTACGCGCAACTCGCCGCCGACCTCGCCAACCCGCCGCCCGCACCGCGGCAGATGGCGGCGGAGTAGGGAGGCTCTTGCTAAAGCCATGCTCACAGCGCTCGATGCATCTCCGGAGCGGCTAGACAAGCACGAGCAGAACTTCGTTGAGCAAATCCGAAGACACGGTTGGTTCGGCACGCATGTCGGATCGGATGACATCGGTCCGGGATTCTCGTACACGACCGGGTTTGGCTGAAGTTCAAATTCCCGGAATTGATCTTGTTCTCGATGTCGAGAGAGAGCGCTCACAATACGTTCTGGCACATCTATCGCGAACTCGACGCTGGACGACGTTTTCCCGTTGGCGAGCCAACTGGAGAGATATTTGAGAATGTGCCGGCCGTGCTGCTTCAGGTGGCTGTCGAACAATACAGAGCCCATCTCGGGTGGAGCAGATGGTTCTACGGGAATGGCGAGTTTGAATGCCTCCAGCTGATATATCCTGATCGAAGCGGGGCGTTTCCCTGGGCGCCAGGATCGTTGGTGGATTTTCGGGCCGCTCAGCCCGACTTGACCGCCGGCAATTGGGCCGGGCTGCGCGATCGATAGCGCGCGTTGTGGCGAGCAGAGAAGGAGTCTGTAGGATGGGTGGAGCGAAGCGATACCCATCATCGGCACCGCGGATTTGGGTTGATCGGTTTCGCTTCGCTCTACCCATCCTGAGCACTGCCATCTTGGCGACGCCGACCCAATACGATTGCCGTCTATAATCGTATCGGGTTGCGTCCATCTCGGCGGTCTCGCCTGACGGAATATTTCCGCGCTTGCCAAGGTCGCGCCGCCGGTTCAGAAAAACGCTGGAGCGAGAAACGCCAGCGGAGAGCGATTTGACCATCAAGGGCAAGGCCTACATTGCCGGGATCTACGAGCATCCCACCCGGCATGCACCCGATAAATCAACAGCACAGCTGCACGCCGAGGTCGCCAAGGGTGCGATCGAGGATGCCGGGCTCACCAAGGACGATATCGACGGCTATTTCTGCGCCGGCGATGCGCCGGGCGGGCTGTGGCCGATGGTCGATTATCTCGGCCTCAACACCAAGAAGCTGCGCCACGTCGACTCCACCGAGACCGGTGGCTGTTCCTATCTGATCCATCTCGGCCACGCCGCCGAGGCGATTGCCGCCGGCAAGTGCTCGGTCGCGCTGGTCACGCTGGCGGGCAAGCCGCGCACCGGCCCGATGCCGCCGCGCGCCTCGGGCGCCGAGGCCGATTTCGAATTGGCTTACGGGGCTACCACGCACAATGCCTATGGCATGTGTGCCATGCGCCATATGCACGACTACGGCACCACCTCCGAGCAGCTCGCCTGGATCAAGGTCGCGGCCTCGCATCACGCGCAATACAATCCGCATGCGATGCTGAAGGAGGTCGTCACCGTCGAGGACGTCCTCAACTCGCCGATGATCTCCGATCCGCTGCACCGGATGGACTGCTGCGTCGTCACCGACGGCGGCGGCGCGATGATCGTCACCACCCCGGAGATCGCCAAGAGCCTGAAGAGGCCGCTGGTTCGCCTGATCGGCCACGGCGAGGCGATGAAGGGCCCGCGTGGCGGCAAGGATCTCGATCTGACCTATTCCGCCGGCGTGTGGTCCGGCCCGCGTGCTTTCGAAGAGGCAGGAGTGACGCCGAAGGACATCAAATACGCCTCGATCTATGACAGCTTCACCATCACGGTGCTGATGCAGCTCGAGGATCTCGGCTTCTGCAAGAAGGGCGAGGGCGGCAAGTTCGTCGCCGACGGCAATCTGATCTCGGGGGTCGGCAAGCTGCCGTTCAACACCGATGGCGGCGGCCTGTGCAGCAACCATCCCGTCAATCGCGGCGGCATGACGAAAATCCTCGAGGCGGTACGCCAGTTGCGCGGCGAGGCGCATCCGAAGGTGCAGGTGCAGAACTGCGACCTCGCGATCGCCCACGGCACCGGCGGTCTGCTCGGCGTTCGCCACGCCGCCTCAACCTGCATTCTGGAGCGTGCGTGATGTCTGAAGCGAAGAAGTACATTGCCCCAGTGACCAACCCCGAGACCGCGCCGTTCTGGGAAGCGGCGAAAGCGGGCAAGTTCATGATCAAGCGCTGCACCACCTGCGGCGAAGCGCATTACTTCCCGCGCGCGATCTGCCCGTTCTGCTTCTCCGACAAGACGGTGTGGGAAGAGTCGAGCGGCGAGGCCACGGTCTACACCTACAGCCTGATGCGGAAGTCGCCGACCGGTCCCTATGCGATCGCCTATGTGACGCTGAAGGAAGGTCCCTCGCTGCAGACCAACATCGTCGATTGCGATCTGGAGAAGGTGAAGATCGGCCAGAAGGTGAAGGTGGTGTGGAAGCCGACCGACGGCGCCCCGCTGCCGTTCTTCACGCCGGCGTAAGTACCTTCTCCCCTTGTGGGAGAAGGTGGCGGCCGAAGGCCGCCGGATGAGGGGTTCTTTCCGCGAACGATAGTCTCTCTGCGGCGCGAACCCCTCACCGAAGCGAGTTTGTGACGACTGCCGGTGCAGCCCTTTCCCCCAAGGGAAGAGGGCACATCAATTGGCAGCGCAAAGCGAGAAAGAGTTCGGGGAGAAAACAACAATGCCAATCGTGTACGAACAGCTGATGGCCCTGAAAAATCTCGGCCAGAAATACAGCTACAGCGATCGCGACGTGATGCTCTATGCCTATGGCATCGGCCTCGGTGCCGATCCGATGGACGAGAAGGAACTTGCCTTCGTCAATGAGGGCGTGCTGACGCCGCGGCCCCTCAGGGTGGTGCCGACCTTCGCGTCGGTCGCAGCCTGGGGCGCCGGCCCCGGCGAGATGAACCTCAACCGCGTGATGGTGGTCGACGGCGAGCGCGACATCACCTTCCACAAGCCGTTCGCGACCGCGGCCCACATCACGGCCGATTCGACCGTGCTCGACGTGTTCGACAAGGGCAAGGACAAGGGCGCGGTGATCCGCCATCAGACCGTGCTCAGGTGCGAGAAGGGCGACAAGCTTGCGACGCTCGTCGCCTCGCGCTTCGCCCGCGGCGACGGCGGCTTCGGCGGCCCGTCGGACGGCCAGCCCGAGCCGCACAAGGTGCCGGAGCGCGCGCCGGACAGGGTGGTCGACATCACGACGCGGCCCGACCAGGCGCTGATCTACCGGCTCTGTGGCGACCGCAATCCGCTGCACTCCGACCCGGAGTTCGCCAAGAAGGCCGGCTTCCCGCGGCCGATCCTGCACGGCATGTGCACCTATGGCATCACCTGCCGCGGCGTGCTGCAGACCTATGCCGATTACGATCCGTCCGCCTTCAAGCAGCACGTGGCGCGGTTCTCCTCGCCGGTATTTCCCGGCGAGACCGTGACCATGGAACTGTGGAAGGACGGCAACGTGGTGTCGTTCGAAGCCAAGGTGAAGTCGCGCGGCGTCACCGTGATCAAGAGCGGCAAGACGGTGCTGGCGTAGCTCTCGTGCCCCGGACGCAGCGCAGCGCGCAAGCGGTGCGATGCAGAGCCGGGGCCAATCGCCGGGCCTGGGTCCCGGCTCAGCGAAGCAGCGTTTCACGCTGCATCGCGTCCGGGACAAGAAACAACGGAGAAACAACCATGGGACTACTCGACGGCAAGGTGGCGCTGATCACGGGCGCCGGCGGCGGACTTGGTGAAGCCTACGCAAAGCTGTTTGCGCGCGAGGGCGCGGCCGTGGTGGTCAACGACCTCGGCGGACCGCGCGACGGCTCGGGCTCCGACAAGTCGATGGCCGACAAGGTAGTTGACGCGATCAAGGCCGAGGGCGGCCGCGCGGTCGCCAACGGTGCCGATATCTCGACCCTGGCCGGCGGCCAGTCGGTGTTCGACGATGCGATCAAGCATTTTGGCCGTGCCGACATCCTGGTCAACAACGCCGGCATCCTGCTCGACGAGACCTTCCACAAGGCCAAAGAAGAGAACTGGGACAGGGTGATGAAGGTGCATCTGAAGGGCACCTTCTGCTGTACCCAGCCGGTGTTCAAATGGATGCGCGACAATGGCGGCGGCGTCATCGTCAACACCTCCTCGACCTCGGGCCTGATCGGCAATTTCGGCCAGACCAATTACGGCGCAGCCAAGGGCGGCATCTGGGGCCTCTCCAACGTGCTGGCGATCGAGGGCCGCAAGTACAACATCCGGATCTGGACGCTGGCGCCCGGCGCGCTGACCCGCATGACCGCAGACCTGCCGCGCTACAAGGAGAACCCGGGCGCGGCGCTCGGCCCGGACGGTATCGCGCCGGCCGTGCTCTACATGGT
Organism: Bradyrhizobium sp. Pha-3; assembly: GCF_042258615.1. Lineage (GTDB taxonomy): Bacteria > Pseudomonadota > Alphaproteobacteria > Rhizobiales > Xanthobacteraceae > Bradyrhizobium. Next base: position 4,373,763 of record NZ_CP170152.1, read on the forward strand.
CAGCGATCTGTCGGGCGACCAGACCGGCAAGGTCCTGGGCGTCTCGGGCCCGCGTGGCGTCCGCGAGATGCGGATGATGGAAATGGAAGGCTGGAAGCCGCCCTTTACCGGCTGGAGGGCCGAGGACATCGCCACCCACGCCAAGGAGATCTTCTTCTCCGAGGAGCAGATCAAGATGGGCGCGCGGCGGTTCTGATGTATACCGTCATTCCGGGGCGCGCAGTGCGCGAACCCCAATGCGCAGTTGCGCATTGTGGAATCTCGAGGTTCTCAGGTGCGCAATTGCGCACCTGAGGCCTAGTGCTAGCGCACCATCCCGGAACGACGGACCAGAGGATAGACCCACCCATGACCAAACTCACCGCCCAGGCCGCAGGAACCTTCGCGATCGCGCCGACCCCGTTCCATGACGACGGCCGTATCGACGAGGCATCGATCGACCGGCTGACCGATTTCTACACCGAGGTCGGCTGCGACGGCGTCACGGTGCTCGGCATCCTCGGCGAGGCGCCGAAGCTCGATGCCGCCGAGGCGGAGCAGGTCGCGCTGCGCTTCGTCAAGCGCGCCAGGAAGCTGCAGGTGATCGTCGGCGTCTCGGCGCCGGGCTTTGCCACGATGCGCTCGCTGGCGAAGAAGTCGATGGATGCGGGCGCCGCCGGTGTCATGATCGCGCCGCCGCCGCATCTGCGCACCGACGACCAGATCACAGGCTATTTCAAGCAGGCGCAGGAAGCGATCGGCGACGATATTCCCTGGGTGCTGCAGGACTATCCGCTGACGCTCACCGTCGTGTTCACGCCCGCCGTGATCCGCAAGATCGTGATGGATTCGCCGTCCTGCGTGATGCTCAAGCACGAGGACTGGCCGGGCTTGGAGAAGATCTCGACCTTGCGCAACTTCCAGAAGGACGGCTCGCTGCGGCCGCTGTCGATCCTGGTCGGCAATGGCGGCCTGTTCCTCGATTTCGAGATGGAGCGGGGCGCCGACGGCGCGATGACCGGCTATGCCTTCCCCGAGCTCCTGATCGACGTCGTCAATCTGTCGAAGGCCGGAAAACGCGATGCCGCGCATGATCTGTTCGACGCGCATCTGCCGCTGATCCGCTACGAGCAGCAGCCGGGCGTGGGCCTCACCGTGCGCAAATACGTACTGCAGAAGCGCGGCATCATCTCCTCCAGCGCCCAGCGCAAGCCCGGTGCGGTCATCACGCCGCAGGCGAGGGCGGAGGTCGACTATCTGCTCTCCCGCGTGGCGCGCGTCGATCGCCGCGCCAATCTGCAACCGCAATCCAGTGCAGCAGGATAATTATGACAGAGATCGTTGCCCCGCGCCTTGCGTCGACCGTGCTGCTGCTGCGTGACGGTGCGTCGTCACGCGAAATCGAAGTCTTCATGATGGTCCGCCATCATCAGATCGAGTTCAACTCGGGGGCGCTGGTGTTTCCGGGCGGCAGCGTCGACAAGAACGACAAGGAGATCGCCGCCGATCCTGCTCTCTATTCGGGTGGCGAAGGCCTTGACGGCGACGCGCTCGGTTTCCGCATCGCCGCGATCCGCGAGACCTTCGAGGAGAGCGGCATCCTGCTGGCGCGGCCACAGGGATCGAAGGACCTGGTCGACGCCCGGCGTGCGAACGAGATCGCGACTGCACATCGAGCGGCGTTGAACGAAGGCAAGATCACCTTCCTCAAGGTGCTGACCGACAACGGCATGGTGCTGGCGCTCGATGAGCTCGTGCCGTATGCGCACTGGATCACGCCGGAGGGCATGCCGAAGCGCTTCGACACCTGGTTCTTCCTCGCTGCCGCACCGCCCGAGCAGCTCGGCGCCCATGACGGCAAGGAATCGACCGACTCGATCTGGGTGTCGACGCGCGAGGCGCTGGAAGGCGGCGAGACCGGCCGCTTCAAGCTGCCGTTCCCGACCACGCGCAATCTGATCAGGCTCGGCAAGCAGCCGAATGTCGGTGCCGCGCTCGCCGACAGCAAGGGCAAGTCGATCGTCGCCGTCATGCCCGTGATGACCAAGACCGCCACCGGCCGCCAGCTCCGCATTCCCAAGGAAGCCGGCTACGACGGCGAGGTGTTCGACGTCGGCGCGATGGGCTGAGGTCGCCCGCGCCGGCGCTGCAAAACTTCGGCGAGTATCGAAGTATCGCCACCGGAAGCTCGCTATAACCACGTCGGTCACCGCACTGGGCCAATTGCCCGGCGCAAAAGGAGCCGACGTGCAAGCATCTTTCGAAACGCCAATATCCGACGAAATCCATCTGACATTGCCCGGCAGCGACGACACGCTGCTGCTGCGGCACTGGCCGGGCGCAGGCGATCCCGTGCTGTACGTTCACGGCGCGACGTTCCCGTCGGCGCTGTCGGTCGGCTATCGCTTTGGCGGGCGCTCCTGGGCGGACGATCTCAATGCCGGCGGCTTTGACGTCTGGGGATTCGATTTCATCGGCTTCGGCGGCTCGAGCCGGCCGCGGCAGATGTCGGTGCCCGCGAGCGGTGTCGCGCCGCTCGGCCGGGCGCGAGATGTCGCCGTTCAGGTCGGTGCTGTGATCGATTACATCCGCAAGGCGCGTGGCGGCGCGCCGGTTCATATCGTCGCGCACTCATGGGGCACGATGGTGGCCGGCCGCATTGCAGCCGATCGTCCGGATGCCGTCGGCCGCCTCGTGCTGTTCGGGCCGATCGTCCGGCGGGAGTTGGGCGGGCTGCCGTTCCCCGAGAGCATCGGCGCATGGCGCGAGGTCTCCATCGCGGATCAATTGAAGCGATTTGTCGAGGACGTCCCACCGTCGCATCCGCCGGTGCTGATCGAGCCTGACCTCGCCGAGTGGGGGCCTGCCTATCTGGCAAGCGATGCCTGCGCGGCCGGACGCAACCCGCCGGCGGTCCGGATTCCAAACGGGCCGCAGGCCGACATCATCGCCGCGATGTCGGGGCAGCTCGCCTACGATCCGCGCGGCGTCCAGGCTCCGACGCTGATCGTCCGTGGTGAATGGGACAACCTTTGTCAGGAGGCCGATGCAGCCTGGCTGACACAAGCGCTGGGCGCATCCAACAAGGCCGATGTCGTCGTGCCGAGGGCAACGCATCTGATGCATCTTGAACACGGGCGCGAAGGCCTGTTTGCGGCGACCGCTGCTTGGCTTGCAAGGGGCGCGTCGTGATCGGTCCCGCGACCGGCGACACGCGCCAGCCCTCTATGGGCTTCGAGCTGGCGCTGCTGCTAGCGCTCGCCACCCTCTGGGGCGGCTCCTACACCTTCATCAAGCTCGGCGTCGCGACCATCCCGCCGATCACGCTGATCGCGGCGCGCACTGCAATCGCAGGGCTCTTGCTGCTCGTCATCATGCGGATGCGCGGCGTGACGATGCCGACGGACGGTGCGACCTGGCGCCGCTTCATCTTCCAGGCCTGCCTCAACAGCGTGATCCCGTGGACGCTGATCGCCTGGGGCGAACGCTTCGTCGATGCCGGCCTCGCCACCATCCTCAATTCGGCCTCGCCGATCTTCACCTTCCTGTTCACGGCCGCGATCACCCGCCATGAGGCCGCGAGCCCGCGCAAGCTGTTCGGGGTGATTGCCGGTATGGCCGGCATCTGCCTGATCGTCGGCGTCGATGCGTTACGCGATATCGGCGAAGGCATCGTGGCCGAGATCGCGATCGTCGCCGCCACCATCTGCTACGCCTGCGCCGCGATCTTCAGCCGCGGCTTCAAGGGGCTCGATCCAATGGCGCCGGCCGCGGGCTCGCTGATCGCGGGCGCGGCGGTCCTGATTCCGCTCAGCCTCGCCGTCGACCGGCCGTGGACGCTGACGCCGTCGACCAGTTCGCTGCTCGCCTTGCTGGCGCTTGCGGTGTTCTCGACCGCGATCGCCTTCGTGATCTACTTTCGCCTGATCCAGACCTTGGGTTCGGTCGGCACCACCGCGCAGGCCTATCTGCGGGTGCCGATCGGGGTTGCGCTCAGCGTCGTTTTTCTGGGCGAACGGCTGAGCCCGACGGCGTGGATCGGGCTCGCCTGCGTCGTGATCGGCGTCGCCGCGATGACGATTCCTTCGCGAAGGGCCACCACGGCTTGAGGTCATCGCCGCGATGACGTCCCGGCGCGGGCGACCGCCGGCGCATGACGAGGCCGGCCAGCCCGAATGCTGCCCTGTGCCGGAATCGGTCACCGGCGGCCTCCCGGGTGACACAGGTCACACCGCCGGCCGGCTTGGCCTTTCAGCATGTTTCCCCAAAGCCCGTAATTTCCCATATATTGGGGTGCATTGGACCCCGGCCTTGATGACATGACCGCTGAATTGCCGCCGAATTCGCAAGCGCCGCGTGCGTTCTCCCTCTCCATTGGCCAGCTCACGTTCGGCAGCTTCCTGCTGGTGCTGGCTGTGATCATCATCACGTCCACGGCCAGCGTGATTGCGATCCGCCACATCGATACGACTTTCGCCGAGCTGCAGCGGCTGCAAAGCGTCGGCGACATCGCCGAGGATATCGACCGTCGCACCAACGAGCTGCGGCTGGCGGCGCGGGACTTCGTCACCGAGCCCGGAAACCAGTCGGCCCAGGTCGCGGAGGCGGCCCAGTCGCTGAGCGAGATCCTGAAGAAGACCCGGATCGAGCTGGCGCCCGAGCAGCAGGACATGATCGACGGCGTCACCCAGCGGCTGGCGACCTATCGCAGCGGGATCGAGCGCATCTCGGCGCTGCTCAGCCGCCGCGCCGAGATCGTCGCCGGGCTGCCGCCGCTGCGCGATGCGTTCGACAAGGCGGTCGCTGCGAGCAACGATGCGGCGCTGGCCAACACGCTGTCGGAGGCGCAGAGCCGCATTGCCACCGCGCTCCTGGCGCACAACACGTCGGCCGCCGAGCAGGCTGCGCAGAGCATGCGGGCGATGACCATCGCCGATCCAGCCCTGCGCGGCGCGGTCGACAATTATGCCGAGGCGATCAGCGCGATTTCGGTGCGCGAGGGCCAGATCGCCGACATCGACCGCGAGGTGCTCGGCGCCGAAGGCCGCTTGATCCAGAAGGTCACCGAACTGTTGCGCGAGCTCAGCTCCCGCCGCGGCCACGTGCTGTCGCGCGATTTCGCGCGCACCCTGGCGGAGGCAAAATGGCAGAGCATCGTGCTCGGCACGGCGGGGGTGCTGATCGGCCTGTTCGCTTCGGTGCTGGTGGTTCGCCGCACCGTTCGCCCGCTCGCCAGGATCGCCGGCTCGATCCGCAAGGTCGCGGGCGGCGAGAAGAGCGCGTTCATTCCGGGCGCCGACCTCGACAACGAGATCGGCGACATCGCGCGCGCCGCCGAAGTGTTCCGCCAGACCCTGGTCGACGCCGACAGCGCGCGCGAGTCCGCACTGCGCGCGCTTGCCGAGCAGCGGCTCGCCGAGGAGAGCTACCACAAGCTGTTCGAGGCATCGGTCGACGGCATCTACGTCACGACACCGGGCGGCGCGCTGCTCAACGCCAATCCGGCGCTGGCGCGGATGATGGGCTATGCCACGCCGCAGGACCTGATCAACGGGATCGGCGACATCGCCTCCACCGTCTATGTCGATCCGGCTGCGCGCCAGCAGTACCAGCAGCTGATGCAGCGCGACGGAACTGTGCGTGACTACGAGTATCAGGTGCGCTCGCGCGACGGCACCGTGCTGTGGCTGTCCGATTCGGCGACAGTTGTGCGCAACGACGAGGGCGAGGTGATCCGCTACGAGGGCACGGTGCGCGACATCACCGACCAGAAGCGCGCCGAGGATGCCATCGCCGAAGGCCGCCGGCTGCTGCAGATGGTCATCGACACGGTGCCCGCCGTCATCAACGTCAAGGAACGCAACCTGCGCTATGTGTTGATGAACCGCTACATGGCGGGCATCTTCGGCATCGAGCCGCAGGACGCGATCGGCCAAACCACCGCCGAGCTGATGTCGCGCTACGGCGCAGCCAAGACCGACGAGAACGACAAGCGCGTCCTGTCGGCGCGCCGCGAGCTTGGTTTCTATGAAGAAGAGTACAAGGACGCAGCCGGCAACATGCGGCAATGGCTCGTCAACAAGCTGCCGATCCTCGATGCCCAGGGCGACATCGAGAACATCGTCACGGTCGCGCTCGACATCGGCGAGCGCAAGCGCTCCGAACAGGAGATGCGCAAGGCGAGGGATTCCGCGGAAGCTACGCTGCGCAATCTGCGGGAAACCCAGAATTCGCTGATCGAGGCCGAGAAGCTCGCCGCGCTCGGCCGCCTGGTCGCCGGCGTCGCCCATGAGGTCAACAACCCCGTCGGCATCAGCCTCACGGTGGCCTCCGCGCTGGAGCGCAAGACCGCAAACTTTGCGACCCAGGTCGAACGCGGCGACCTGCGCCGCTCGAGCCTCAATGACTTCCTGAACACGGCGCGGGATGCCTCCTCGCAGCTCGTCGCCAATCTGAACCGCGCCGCCGAGCTGATCCAGTCGTTCAAGCAGGTCGCCGCCGACCGCAACTATTCGGACCAGCGCACCTTCGATCTCGGCGATCTCACCGAGCAGGTGGTGATGAGTCTGCGGCCCGGCCTGCGCAAGCACAATCTGACGCTCAACGTCGATTGCGAGCCGAACCTGATCATGAATTCCTATCCCGGACCGTATGGCCAGGTGCTGACCAACCTGTTCCTCAACGCGGTCGCGCATGCGTTCCCGGACGGCAAGGCCGGCGAGGTCGAGATCCAGGTCCACGCCTCCGGCAACGACTATGTCGAGGTGATCTTCGCCGACAATGGCTGCGGCATGAGCCTCGACGTGCGCCGCCGCGCCTTCGATCCGTTCTTCACGACGCGGCGCGACCAGGGCGGCACCGGGCTCGGGCTGCACATCGTCTACAGCATCGTCACCAACCGCCTCGGCGGCCGGCTCTCGCTCGATTCCGTGCCGGGCAACGGCACCCGCATCCAGATGATCCTGCCGCGCGTCGCGCCGCTGGAGCAGGCGGCGGAGTAGGCCGCGTCGTCGCTCCGACCAGTCATCCTGAGGAGCGCGAAGCGCGTCTCGAAGGATCGATGGCCCTCAACCGGGCCGCGCACCCTTCGAGACGCGCGCAAGAGCGCGCTCCTCAGGGTGACGGGTCGGGACGCAGCTGCGATGGTGAGATGACCAATATTGGATCGGCATCGATCGATGCCCGAACGGCATTGGACCATCAGCGCCAACGCTCCTACGGCTCGCTCAGCCGACCCAGGATCAACGGACGGTACAGGCAGGGAGGACGACATGATTTCACGGCGCAATCTGATGGCCGGCATCGGCGCGGGCATGGCGAGCGCAGCGACCGGCCGCGCCATGGCGCAGTCGTTCCCGTTCAAGCCCAATCAGCGCTATCCGGATCCGGCCGTCGAAATCCTCGATCCGGCTTTTGCCAAGTACCGGCTCTACAGCTCTACGCTGGAGCAGGTCGCCACCGGCATGCGCTGGGCGGAAGGGCCGGTATACTTCCCCGAAGGTGGCTATCTGCTGTTCAGCGACATCCCCAACAACCGCATCATGAAATACAGCGAGAAGGACGGCAGCCTCAGCGTCTTCCGCAGCCCTGCCAATTTCGCCAACGGCAACAGCCGCGACCGCCAGGGGCGGCTTGTCACCTGCGAGCATTCGGTGACGCGGCGGATCACGCGCACCGAGAAGAACGGCACGATCACCGTGCTGGCCGACAATTTCGAGGGCAGGCGCCTCAATGCGCCGAACGACATCGTGGTGAAGTCCGACGACACGATCTGGTTCACCGATCCGGTGTTCGGCATCGCCGGCGAGTGGGAGGGCTTCAAGGCCAAGCGCGAGCAGGACAACACCAACGTGTTCCGGATCGGCACCGACGGAAAGCTGAGCGCCGTCATCACCGATCTGGTCAATCCCAACGGGCTTGCGTTCTCGCCGGACGAGAAGAAGCTCTACGTCGTCGAGTGGAAGGGCACGCCGAACCGCAGCATCTGGAGCTACGACGTCAATGCCGATGGCACGGTCGGCAGCAAGACCAAGCTGATCGACGCCGCCGACCAGGGATCGCTCGACGGCTTCCGCGTCGATCGCGACGGCAATCTGTGGTGCGGCTGGGGGAGCAACGGCGCGCTGCAACCGGAGCCGAGCGAGACGGGCGGCCGCAAGGTCTATCAGCTCAAGGGCAAGCCCGAGGATCTCGACGGCGTGATGGTGTTCAGCCCGCAGGGCAAGCCGCTCGGCTTCATCCGGCTGCCGGAGCGCTGCGAAAACCTGACCTTCGGCGGACCCAAGAACAACCGTCTGTACATGGCGTCATGTCATTCGATCTACGCACTCTACGTCGAGGCGCACGGCGCGACGTGAGGCGGCGTTTCCAACGGCGTCATTGCGAGGAGCGTTGGCGACGAAGCAATCCATCTTTCCGCTTGCGGTGCGGTGGATTGCTTCGCTTCGCTCGCAATGACGTGGATCGGCCGTTGCGTACTATCCCCGTCATCCTGAGGAGCCGCGAAGCGGCGTCTCGAAGGATGCACGGCCCGGCCGGTGGCCGTCGATCCTTCGAGACGCCGCTTCGCGGCTCCTCAGGATGACGGGACTAAAACCACCGTTTCAATTCCCTAATTGATATCCGCGAGCTTGTGCAGCGTTGCGCCGAAGATCAGGCTTGCCTTGCCGACCAGCGCGGTTCCACTCATGGTGCCGCGGGTGTCGGTGAAAGTGCCGGAGACGCCGATGCCGACCGGCGCGGGCCCGCCGAACAGCGGGTTGTCGGTCTCGCGCGGCGTGGTGTGGCGTTGCACGAGGACCTCGCCCTTGAACGCGTCACCCTTCACGGTGTAGCTGCCGGTGTAATAGAGATAGGCATCGCCGCCGAGAATTTGCCCGTCGCGGAAAAGAATCACTCCGCTGCCCTTGCCGACGCGTCCGTCCAGCAGGGTGACGTGGATTGAGTACAGCCCGTTCTTCATAACGTCCCATGGACCGGCCGCCGCGCCCGCAGCAATCCGGATTGGTTTTTTATGCCAAAGCGAGCAACCTCGTGCAATGCGGCAGGTTGATTCCGGGGGTGTCCGGAGTGACCGTGAACCCTCGGTTCCTGCCAGGCGGTGTGACGGCGCGATGACAGCGGACCGTGCGCGCGAATCGAACTGGCCCGCGAAATGCATAGCTCTGGTTGCACTGGCCGGTGAGTGCTGGAGCGAACACATGTCAGACTGGATTGAATCGGGCGGTCGTTTGGCGCGCCCTCGCAATGCCAATGGAACTTGGGCCCGTCGTGCGGGCCGTGTGATGGTGTCTCTCGGGCTGATGATGCTGGTGCTGGCCGCAGCCGTTCAAATCGCGCGGGCGCGCGATCCCGACGGCCGCTACGCCAATTCGCCGCTCAAGGAATGGTTCGACGGTCTGCGCAGCGGCAAGGGGCCATGCTGCTCGGATGCCGACGGCAGCGCGGTCAGCGACGTCGATTGGGAATCGAAGGACGGGCACTACCGCGTGCGTCTCGACGGAGCCTGGGTCGACGTCCCCGACGAGGCAGTGGTCACCGAACCCAACCGGGTCGGCCGTGCGATGGTCTGGCCGATCAAGAGCTATATGGGCGTGACGATCCGCTGCTTCATGCCCGGCAGCATGACGTAGCGGAGCGGTCGTCGCTCACGCGTATTTCTGGTCGCGCTCGAGCAGTTCGATCGAAATGCCCTGCGGGCCGCGGATGAAGCAGATCCGCACGCCGGGGCGGATCGTGGTCGGCTCCTTGGTGAACTCGACGCCCTTGGCCTTGATCTCGGCCGCGACCGCGTCGATGTCCTTCACGGTCAGGCCGATATGATCGAGCCCCTGATACGGCGTCACCGGCGCGGCGTTGACGCCGTCGCCTTGCGTCACCTCCGCGATGAACACCTTGGCGCCGCCGAGCCGGACGTCGATGCGGCCGGGGCCGCGGATGATCTCGCCGCCGAGTATGTCGCGCAGCCAGGTCGCGGTGGCCTCGGGATCGGGGCTGCGCAGATGGACATGGTCCCAGGTGACGACAGGCATCGCGGTCTCCTTGTTGTTCTCGCGCGCGCTTGGGTGCGCGGCACTCGCTCTCGGGCGGCGCAAATCTAGCGAGCGGCCCGTTGGGATACCATCCCTCCGTGATGCCAGCCGCAAGATTGTCGTCCCGCAACGAAACCATTCCGGCCGTCGGTGATTGTTTCTCACGTGGCCGCTCGACCTGCGGCCGTCCCGGATGCCGCATGCTGCGATGCCTGCGGCTTCTGTGCTGGGTGGCGGCTTGAACGGGCGTCGAGGGTGAGGGCACGACGATGCGGATCGGCTTGGCGTCGTTTCGAAGGTTTGACGCCGGACGTCTCGGTGAGGGCGGCCTTTACGCCAGCCTGTTGCTGTCGACGATCGCGGTCGCGGGAATTGCAGCGTGGTTCATGCTCCCCGAGCCGAGCGATGCCGGAGACCAGGATGTCAGGCCGGCGTCTTCAGCCGTCATCCGCACCGTGCCGGATGCATCGACGGGGTCGCAGCCTGCCCAAATCGCAAATCAAGCCGCAAAGGATGCGCCGGCCGCGCCGGCAGCTGAACCGACCACGGTCGGCGTCGCCACCGCCGCGCAGCCAGCCGGGGATCCCAGAGCGTCCGAGCTGGGCACCGAGAGATCGCCGCTGGACAGGCTGCGGATCGCCTCACAGTCGTGGCGGCGCGGCGGGCTGGGTTCGAAGGTGCTGGTCACCCTGACGCTGCGCAATGCCAATGATTTCGCGGTGAAGGATATCGAGATCGCCTGCGCCTTCATCCGCAGCGACGGCAGCCCCGTGACCGAGCGTAAGCGGCTGATCCCGGACACCATCGCCATGAAGAGCCGCAAGACCTACCCCCAGATGCTGATCGGGTTCGTAAACGTTAACGCAAACAAGGCGAAATGCACGGTCGTGACCGCCAGCCGCGCCTAGAGCTTCGGTTCTGATTTAATCAGAACCGAAGCTCTAGCTTCTTGTTTTGACGCGTTTTCTTCACGCGAACCGGTACCCACTTCGCTCGAAAACGCTCCGAACCCTGCATCCCGAAAAAGTGACCGGGAATTGACTTGCCGGGTGAACCGTAACGGCCAGGCAGGAACTAACTAATAAGCCGACCGTTAGAGAACGACCCGGAAGCGCAGGATGGCGTCTGTCCGGGTAAACATGCGCAGACGAATGAACTCGTTGCGCGATGAGTGGTGTCGTCGCGTCGTGATGGACCGCGCCCGTAGCGCGGGGGGAGCTACCAAATGCCTGTGGCGCGTTATTTCCTGTTCGTTGGTGGCGTGCTGCTCGCGCTGCTCTTCATCGTCAATGCCATCGTTCCGCAGGAGGCCGTGGTCACCGGTCAGGGTCTGTCGTCGCCCGGCGTCGACAACAAGACCATGGTACGCATCAAGTCGACCCAGAAACTGCCGGAGCGGGTGGTGTACGACACCAACATGCCGACCATCGTTCCGTCGCAGGTCAACGCGGTTGCCGCGGCGACCCCGCCGGCTGCCGGCGATGCGTCAGCGGAGGGCCGCGTCCGTGACACGTTCGCCCAGTTCATTCCGCCGGAGAAGGCTGACGCGCAGAAGGGCGCGGTCGTGGCCGAGGCGAAGCCGGCCGAGCAGCCGGTGCAGGCGCCGAAGAAGCGCAAGATTGCGCGCAGCCATATCCATTCCCAGCAGCCGATGCGGCTGGCCCAGCCCGGCATGTATCAGCCTTACCGTATCGCGCAGCAGCAGCCGCGCATGGGCTTCTTCGGCGGCTTCGGTACCTGGTAAGCGAGGACACGCCGCAACCGGCAATCGATACGCCGCCGCAAATGGTTGCGGCGGCATTTCCATGTCCGCCAGATCAGGCGGGTAACCGGTTGCGCGAAGGCGCCCGGGTGGCCGGAACCGGTTAGCGCGGCAGGCGCGGAATCTTGTCGGCGAAGCCGTTGTAACAGGTCAGCCGCTCGTCCTCTTCCTTGACGAACCGGCATTCGGCGACACCCTTGGCAGGGGCGACCTTCGGCTTGGGCTGCGGCTTGAAGATCTCGTCGTAGCACATCAGCCGCTCCTTGGTGGCGTCGTCGATGTCCTGGCAGGCCTGGAGCTTCTGCGCGACCGATTGCGGCTTGCCGGATGCTGCGGCCTTCTCGCCCTTCTTGGCCGCCGATTTCTTGCCGACCTGGACCAGCGGCTTGTCGCCGACCATCGGCTGCGGGGCCGCCGCCGGCTTGTCGGCGGCGGGGGGTGGAGTGGTGGCTGGAGCGGTGCCTTGAGCAAGCGCGGCAGCCGGGCAGAGGAGCGCCAGCGCGAGGATGATATGTCTCATGGTGAAAATGTCCGAGTGGCGTGATGACCGGAAGGATGGCGCCGGGGATCGGAAAAGCCCGGCAAGCGCCGAGGCTTATCGCAAGTTCTGCCCGAATCCTACCCCCGGAGGGGGCCGCCCGGCACCGATCCACCGGCAAAAGCGGGGGCAATTCGTCGCCGGTTCGGCCGCAGCGAGCGTGATTTGCGTTTGCCGGGCCGGGCGGCTATGACGGCGCCATCTGCGCGACTGGCGCTTGGATGGACCACCATCGGGGAGCGCAGAGACTGAACGCCGCGCGCCTGGGCACCGCTTCGAAACGGAGGTGCCATGACGGCGAACATTCTTGATGGGCATGCACATGCCCAAATTGTCATCGACAAGGTTGCGAGCGAACTGGACCGGCTGCCCAGCGCGCCCGGGCTCACGGTCGTGCTGGTTGGCTGTGACCCGGCGAGCCAGATCTACGTACAGAGCAAGGTCAGGATGGCCGAGCGGCTTGGCCTGCGCGGCGAGGTCGAACGCCTGCCGGATGACGCCAGCGAGTCCGACCTGCTTGCCAGGATCGACGCGCTCAACGCACGCGACGATGTCGACGGCATCCTGATCCAGCTACCGCTGCCGGCGCATATCGATGCCTTGCGCGTGATGGCGGCGGTCGATCCCGCGAAGGATGTCGACGGCCTGCACGCGCTGAACGCTGGCCGGCTGTTTCACGGCGACGATGCCTTGGTGCCGTGCACGCCGCTCGGCTGTCTCAGGCTGATCAAGTCGATCCGGCCGGATCTCACCGGCGCTCATGCCGTGGTGATCGGCAGCTCCAACATCGTGGGCAAGCCGATGGCCGCGCTGCTGCTGCAGGAGCAGGCGACGGTGACGCAGACCCACATCCACACCCGCGGCATCAGCAAGATCTGCCGTCAGGCCGATATCCTGGTCAGCGCGGTGGGGAAGGCTGGGCTCGTGCGCGGCGACTGGATCAAGCCGCAGGCCATCGTCATCGACGTCGGCACCACGCGCGTCGAGAAGCCGGACGGCGGCTATGCGGTGTGTGGCGACGTCTTCTTCGACGAGGCGGTGCAGGTCGCCGGCGCGATCACGCCGGTGCCGCGCGGCGTCGGCCCGATGACGATCGCCTGCCTGATGGAGAACACCGTGAAGGCCGCAAAGGCGAGGGCAGCGCGGCTGCGATAGCCGCGGGGAGCCTGCAGCGAGACGCGAGCGGCCGGCGCCGCGCGCGTCTCGTCTTTGCGCACGAAGTCCGGCGCGCGAAGGACATGACGCCGGAGGTCATGGAAAGCCTGCAGCATTGGTCTATCGTCGCGCGACAGAACGGAGGCGCGCGATGCTGTATGCGGAAGATCTCACCGAGGGCCAGACATTCCAGCTTGGTACCTACACGATCGGCGAAGCCGAGATCCTTGAGTTCGCCGGCAAATATGATCCGGTGCCGATCCATACCGATCCTGTTGCAGCTGCGGCGGGCCCGTTCGGCGGCCTGATCGCAAGCGGCTTCAACACCATTGCGATCTATCAGCGGCTCGTCGTGGAGGCGATCTGGACCAAGGTGGCGGGCATCGTCGGGCGGAGCTTCGAGATCCGCTTGCCGAGCCCGGTTCGCCCGGGCGCCACGCTCACGGGCCAATCCCGGATCCAGAAAATCACCATCAGGCCGGAGCGGCGCGACGCCGTCGTGATCTTCAAGACGGAGCTTGTCAACGACGAGCAGCGTCCGGTTCTTGTCCTGGTGCTCGATGCGCTGATCCACATGCGACCCTCGGAGCAGCGGCGGACATAACCTCCGCCCGGATCGATCTGGCCGTCCGGCAATGCTGGGGCTACGTCCGGTCGCGCGCCGCGTTTCATGCAGCGATGGATCTGGAACCCGCGTGCAGGCGGTCAATGCGTCGCGCGAGCGGAACGTTTCGCGGCCTGATCGGTTCGAGACTTCGAAGCCCGCGGCGACGGGCGCGGGCGGGGAGGAACCAGCCAGGGAAACATCCAAGGCCGGAACCAACAAAGAAGGAGCAGCGGATGAAGCTTAATTCCACGCAAGTCAAGCAGACCATGACGCAATTGAACGCGCAGGTGCTTCCGGATGATCATCCGGCGGTGGCGCAGCTGAACAGCGTGTTCGGCGAGCACACATTCTTCGTCGACACCACCGGGCTCAAGGTGCTCGAACCCGCCCAGACCTCCGACATGCCTGGGCAGACCGGCGAGGTGGTGAGCCTAGCCGAGTGGAGCGATCCGGAGCTGACGTCGCTGCGGCCGCACGAGCCCGAACCGACCGGCGTGCTCATCACGCTTGAACCCAGCAAGCACTGAAGCGAAACGCGATCACACAAAGAGATTGAAGCATGATCCGATTCAATCGGATCGTGCTTCTGAGTGCCGCATCGGACGGCACCGCAATCGGCCTTCTTGATGGCGACAGTCTCCAACGTCACATCAAGAGGTGCCAAAAGTCACATGGCAAATCAGCATCGGCTGCGTATGCATCGGTTCGAGATGGGTACCCGGGCGGTGAGGGGCAGATGGGGATCGTGCGACGCTGGAGCTCTGACGAGGACGAGAAGCTCAGAGAACTCGCCCGGGCCGGCAAGAACGCTCTCGAGATCAGCAACGAACTGACCCGCAGCGCGTCGGCCGTGCGCCGGCGCGCCGAGGTGCTGTCGGTCCTGATCATGGCAAAGGCGTTTCGCGCGCGCCCCTCGCATGTCGCGACCCATCTGGAGCGGGTCGCGATCGACGCGATCCGGCATCGCCGGCCGTTTCCCGCGGGCGTCGGCCCGAGCACCATTGCTGGAATGATCGAGAAGGGCTGGATCCTGCCAGAGATGGGGCGGAAATATCGCGTCACCGATGCCGGCGTGGAGGCCGTGCGTCGGAAGATCCCGAGCGGGTGAGACGGGCGGCGGCAAGACGGGCCATGGATGGACGCGCGATCAGCGCGGCGGAATGCAAGATTCTCCGCCCGGGAAGGGCGCTCGCGCCGTTGAAGGAGGAGGAGACTTGCCGCCAGCGCTCTCCCGTCCGTCCAACCCTCGCCCGATCGCACCGATGCTCAACGTCCAGCAAGCTCCAGAAGACCGATACCAGCGTTTCGCCGACCTTGCGCCGTTCGTGCGTGAAGCGATCAGCACCATCGCCGCATTGACGCCGTCTCAGCGGCTCGATGTGGAATTCCTTGAACGTGAATTCATTCCCGCACTGGGGCTCAATGACGAACTGCTTCACGAGCAGCCGCCGGAGCTTGCGCCGAGCTTCGGCAAGGGCCTCCACCTCTGGCAATATCCGAGCCAGCTCGCGCCGTATCTGGCCTGGCTCGCGCGCAACGCGTCCGGCATTTCCTCCTACATGGAAATCGGCTGCCGCTGGGGCGGCATGTTCATCCTGGTTGCGGAGTGGCTGAAGAACAGCGGCGCCGATCTCAAGACCGTGATCGCGCTCGATCCGATCGCGCCGACGCCCTTCATCTCGACCTATTTCGATCTGCTGCAGGAGCAGGCCGGCATCGAGCCGGTTTATCTCCAGGCCTATTCGACCTCTCCGCTGGTCGGTGCGCATGTCGACCGGCTGAAGCCCGACTTCGTCTTCATCGACGGGGATCACAGCCTGCGCGGAGCGATGCTGGATCATCTGCTGGTGCGCTCCCACGCCAGCATCATCGTGCATCACGACATCCACTCCCAGGCCTGTCCTGATACGACGTTGCTCTGGAAGGCGCTGAAGGAATTCGAAGCACCGGGCTTCGATGCGTTCGAATTCATCGGCCAGTATCCGTCCGTCAACGGATCGTTCCTCGGCATCGGCGCGATGAAGCGGCGGAAAGCCTGAGCCGTTCCCTAACTGACGCGGGGAGCCGGAGCTGACGCACCATTGACAGCACGCGGCGAGGGGCGGCGCGTCTCCAGGTACGAATTGCCCCAGCTCCACAGCGACCGGATGACGGGCTCGAGCGAGCGCCCGAGCGGCGTCAGCGAATATTCGACACGCAGCGGCACCTCCGGATAGATCTCGCGGTGGATCAGGCCCGCGCTCTCGAGCTCGCGAAGTTGCCGCGTCAGCATGCGTTGCGAAATCCGCGACAGCCGCCGCCCGAGTTCGTTGAAGCGGATGGTGTCGCCGAGCAGGTGGTAGAGGATCACGGCTTTCCACTTGCCGTCGATCAGATCGAGCGTCGCCTCGACGGGGCAGCCGACCGCGCAGTCATAGTTCTTCGCATCAAGCCCCTTCATGGTTCACTCCCTGATACTACCGGACATTCCTGTGCGTAATTGTCAGCGCCCAAATTAGCGCGCAACGTCGATCCCGCAAAGCCGAACCTTGCCGACAAGGGCGGGTCCGGCGCGCAAAGACACATCAACGATAACAGGGAGGGGACCCGCGTGAAGCGAGGGATTTTGTTGATCGCCGCGATGACGGCGAACGTAATGCTATCGAGCGCGCGTGCGGATGAGGCGGTTCACGCCGAGATCGTGGCGCGGTTGCCGGAGTCGGTCGGCAACATCGCCATCACGCCGGACAACCAGCTCATCTTCAGCCATCACCCGTTCTTCAGTCCCGAGATCAGGGTCGCCAGGTTGACGTCGCCGACGACGTCGCAGCCATTTCCAAGCGCGGAGTGGAATACCCCGCGGAAAGGCACCGACCAGTATCTCGACAACGTGCTCGGGCTCCGGTCGGACGAGAATGGTGTGGTGTGGATCATCGACATGGGATTCCGCACCAACATCACGCCCAAGCTGGTCGGATGGAATACGCGCAGCGACCGGCTCGAGCGCATCTACTATATGCCCGATCCGGTGACGCGGCCGGGCTCGCAGCCGCAGGACATCGTCATCGATCAGAAGCATCGCAAGTTCTACATCGCCGACGAGAATATCGGCCCCGGCGGCGACGGATCGCATGCCGCGATCATTGTCATCGACATGGATACCGGACGCGCCAGGCGCGTGCTTGACGGCGACCGCTCCACGATTCCCGAGGACCTGCCGATCACGGTGGACGGCAAGGATCTCACCGTGTCGGGCAAGGACGGCAAGCCGTCCATCATCAAGGTCGGCTGCGATGGCATCACCATGGATGTCAGGTCGGAATGGGTCTATTTCGCGCCGCTCAGCGGCCGGTCGATCTACCGCGTGCGCGTTGCCGACCTGAATGACGAGAAACTTGCGCCGGCCGAGCTCAGCGCCAAGGTCGAGCGCTATTCAGACAAGCCGAACAATGGCGGGCTTTCGATCGACTATGCCGGCAATCTCTATCTCACCGCGGTCGAGAGCAAGTCGGTGGGCGTGGTCGGGACCGATCGCAAGTATCGCACCTATCTGAGCGATGCGGAGATGGTCTGGCCTGACGGGATCACGGCGTCGGCGGACGGCTACATGTACGTATCGGCGTCGCAAATCTCTGCGGCCGCGATGTTCCATGGCGGCAAGGGCGAGAACAAGGCCCCGTATCTGATCTATCGCTTCAAGCCGCTTGCGGCGGGCTACGTCTCGCGTTGACCGCGCATCGAGCGTATTGACGACGATTGCCCGGCCTGCTCGCCGGCCGGGCGACACCTGCAATCACGCATTCACCGGCCGGTCGCCGAGATTGAGCTTGTTCTTGTCGCCGCCGGCCCACGCCAGCGTCTTCGGGTCCATCACGCGGAACCAGAGCGGCGGGATCGCAGCAAGGCCGAACATGCCCGTGTAGCCGTTCGGCAGCCGCGGGATGTCGTCGAAATCGCGCAGCGACTGGTACGGGCGCATCGGGTTGGCGTGGTGATCGGAATGACGTTGCAGATGGAACGTCATCAGGTTCGAGACGATGTGGTTGGTGTTCCAGGAGTGGCGCGGCTCGACCGCCTGGTAGCGGCCGTTCGGCAGCTTCTCGCGCAGCAATCCGTAGTGCTCGACATAATTGGCCTGGGTCAGCGCGTACCAGCCGAGGAAATGGTGCGCGACGATGAACGGCGCGACCTTCCAGCCGAACAGCGCGATCAGAATGGCCGCGACGACGAGCGTGAGCGCAAAGCCCTGCAGGATCTCGTTGTTGACCGACCAGACCGGCTCGCCGCGCCGGGTCAGCCGTTCGGCTTCATTGCGCCAGCCGCGTTTGAACGCGCCCGGCAGTTCGCGCGTCGCGAACGCATAGATCGATTCACCGAACCGCGCGCTGGCGGGATCCTCCGGCGTCGCGACCCAGGTGTGATGGCCGCGATTATGCTCGACGCGGAAGTGGGCGTAACCCACCGCGCAGTTGGCGAGCATGCCGAAGAAGATGTTGAGCCTGTCAGCCTTGTGACCGAGTTCGTGCCCGATCAGGAGCGCACCGCCATTGATGGTGCCGACGCCGAGCAGCAGGGCGATGTAGGACCACCACGGCAGCTCCTGCGTGCCGAAGAAGGCGATCAGGGTGACGTAGTTGATCCAGGGAAACACCACGGTGATGCGCGCAAGCCGCAGATAATACGGATCGGCCTCCATCGCAGCGACCACTTCGGCCGGCGGATTGTGGGTGTCTTCGCCGATCAGGACATCGAGCAGCGGGATCAGGATGAAGATGAAGACGAACGGAATCAGCGTCACCAGCGGATTGTGTGTCCGCAGGAAGAGCCAGTAGGACAATAGCGGGATCAGCGGCGGGATGAACGAGAGCATCCACAGATAGCGCTTGCCGTCCCGGTAGGTGATGGTTTCGCCAGCGGCATTGGTGCCCGTGAAGATCATCGCATTCCCTCCAGCATCTCTTGTCGAGGCGGCGTTCGCCGTTGTTGTCGAGAGGATGCCGCGAGGCGGGCCTGCGCCGCCAGTTCCCAACAAGCCAATTTTGTGGCATTTTGCGCCAAACCCGTTCCACCGGGTCCGTTCGGCTGGACGCGCACGAGGGAGGGCCGAGGCAATGCAGGGATCGGAGGCCGATGTCCTTCGCACGCCGGTGTCCGTGAGCTATGCGCGGGCGCTGGTGCGGGCGTTCGGCAAGACGCGCGGCGAACGCGACGAGCTGCTGCAGGGCACCGCAATCCAGCACGACGTGCTCGACCAGCCCGGCGCTCACATGCCGGTGTCGTCGCTGGTGATCCTCGCCGCCAACATCACCCGCCGGCATGGCGAGCTGTGGCCGTTGTCGGCCGCGGCGGTCTGGTCGACATCGCTGCAGGGCGCGCTCGATGTCGCGACCAGGACGGCGCCGACCGTCGCGGATGCGCTCAACACCGGCGCGCGCTTCGGATCGACCCGCGCGCCGTTCATCCGCAACCGGCTGCGCACCACGCCGCGCTCGATCCAGATCGAAATCTCTCCTGCCGTCGCGATGGACGGCGCGCTGTGGCGCGCCGTGGCGCTGGCGGTCAGCCTCAACGTGCACGCGGTGTATGCGCAACTGCTCGAGGATGCGATCGACCAGGCGACCTTGCAGTTTCCCTGGCCGCCGCCGGCGGGCGCGGAGCGGCTGATGCAGCATTATTCCTGCGCCGTGAAGTTCAACGCAGACGCCTTCATCTTCGACGTGCCGAAGCAGCTATGCGCGCGGCCTTCGCCGTTTGCCGATCCGGAATTGCATGCCAAGGCGATCGAAGCGCTCGAGGAGATCGAGAAGCCGCGCTCGGACACTGCGGCGCTGGCGCGGATCGTTGAGAGCCTGATTGCGGCGCGGCTGCCGCAGCGGCTCGGCGAGGAGGAGGCCGCGCGCCTCGTGGGCACCTCGCGGCGGACGCTGGTGCGGCGGCTGGCGGAGGCGGGCTGCGCATTCCGGCCGCTGCTCGACGGCGTGCTGCGCGAGCGCGCCCGGACAATGCTCGCGGCGGGCACCCAGTCGCGCGACGAGATGGCGGCCGCGCTCGGCTACACCGACGCCACGAGCTTCAGCCGCGCCTGCCGGCGTTGGTTCGGCGAGAAGAGTTTGCGGAGCTAGCTCAGCGGCGCGCCTTGGCGCGGCTGTGCAGGCTCCGCGGATCTTCGCGGCCGGGGAGATGCAGGTCTATTCCGGTGGCCGGGTCGACCGCGCACAAGCCACGCCGCTGAGCCTCCCGGAATATCCCGCCGAGAGACCGGATCACCGGCGGGCCATTTCGGGCGACCGTCCCTTTTCGTGCAGAAGATCGGCATAGGCATTGACCGCGAGGCGGTCATCTCGACGAGCTTTTTGGCGCCAATGAATGGCTTGATGTTTAGATCGACGTGCTTCTCGTAGCTACATGTGGTTGAGCGCTCGAGGCCTTTCTCATTGCACCGCTTGAGCCACAGGGCGGCAGCGTCAGACACGGAAGGGGGGTGTTGCTGGCGTGAAGGCCGCGCGCAATATCATGGCGGTGTCGACGAGCCATGCCTCGGCAAAAGTCCTATGCAGCCGACGACCACTAACAGTGCTCCGGCGATCATGAGCCAATGCGGCAATTGCAATGACAGCAAGAAGTCCTTTGCCATTGTCACTCCAGGACGTCGTACTCAAATGCTACGCCGTCAGGGGCGTTTTCCTCTAGCCATTTTTCAGCGACCTCGATCGTTGCAAAGACCTTGATGTGGTTCTCGTCGCCGACCTTTTTCGCTGTGTCCGTGTAGATCCAGACAGTCTTCATCGCATCAACTCAAAAAGTTTGACCTCGCTCAACCGCAACTTGGTGCCGACACTGTGCTGCAGCAGCATATGTTGGCTGCCAACTGTGATCCGATCTCGTTCGTTGTCGTCCTGCCCGGCGTGGTAGGCCTGCATGTCGGCCGCAAACTGGCGGGCGACCTCCGGCGGCACCTCGATCGACTTTCGGGGAATGACCATGCCGGAGAGATGGGAACCTTGGCTCTCGTCGATAGTCGGGCGTGAGCGGTGAAAGTTGTTGTGGCTCGCCACAAGACCAGCCGCGCCAGACCTATCTGCCGGTCAGTGCATGAAAGCCACGATCAGCGCAATCGTGACCAAGACGTATGTGCTGGTAACGGTGATGCCCAGGTATAAGCGCTCCATAACGGCCTCGCTGCGTTTCAAGGTGAGGTGCCGCCCCCTCGTTGTTCATCGTAGCGCTTGCTGCGCACCGACGAGTTGGAATTTCGACTTACGGGGGCTCTACGGGAAAGCCATCGGGATTAGTCCTTGCGGGCGACCCGTTTTTGCGCCGATCCCGCCTGTCGCTGACGCGCGCGATGGGCTAATTCAGCGACGGGCATCCGCGGCACCACGACTTGGAAATCGTTGCTTGCTTGCATCAAGGATTAGAACGTTCGGAATGGTCACTGGCTGGCTAGCGCTGGCCTTTATTGCGTTTGTCACACTGTCCCCGATCCAGGACCGCCCCTCGTTTGCTGCTGATCCGCACGTCGAGCATTTCGCCGCGTTCGCGGTGATGGCATTGGCCTTTGTGGTAGGCTATCCCCGGCGCGCCATGCCGGTCGTGCTCTTGGTCGTTTTCAGTGCGTTCGCGCTCGAAGCAATGCAATTGCTGACCCCTGACCGGCACGGCCACCTGGCCGACGCGATCTTCAAGGTTGCAGGAGGCCTCGCCGGCATCGGAGCGGGCCGGCTTCTACTGCTCGTTCTGCGCAGCCAGTCCCGCCGGTGACTTCAACCGATGAACTTCGCGAGCGGCCATGCAGCTTACGCCATCCGACGCATGGCAGTTCAAATGAGGCATTCGTTCGGATTTTGATGCCGCGTCGACGCTCGTCCTAGCTTCGCTTCAGACGAGCGATCCTCTTGTAGTCGATCCACAACTCGACGAACTCGTGCTCGTCCAAAAAACCCTCAGCTCGGCGCTTTGCCTCTTCGTCGTCACTGCAACGAAGTTCATACGTTGCGCGTGCGACGCCGGCCGGGTCTACTCCAAATGCCACGTAAGGTTTGCGTTCTTCAATCATCTTGTCCCCATGACCTAATGGCAGTCCGATTGACGCAGATTGGCGTCGGAAGATGTCATTTCAATCGATGAATCTCAAATAACGAAAGAGGCCGCTGGCCGCTGAACAGCGGCCTCCTGGACCCCGATTTCAAATGGACGTCTTGGAAATAAAATCGCCGCCGAAGGTCCGATATGAGTAGAGGGCAAATGCGCGACGCAGTGAAGTCCAAACACGCTCATCCACAAACGGAACTGTGGTGACGTTGCGAGCGCGACACACTTCTGTGGCCTGGGAGCCGTCTACATCGCCCGCGAATCTCGGTCAGAGCCCGAGACGGATTATCGATTCCGTGCAACGCGACGGTAGTCCGAACCATGTTCGACGCAATCGGTGATCCGCGGGCTCGATGCTTTCACGAGTCTACGCCGACGACGATTGGAGCGAAGCGGAACGCTCTATGTCGGGCTGCGCAAGGCGAGATAATGGTCCAGTTCGACGACGATGATGACTACGCGCCGCACGTCGTTGATCGGATGCCAGTCTTTGTGCAGGTGGTTTCGGGTAGGGGGCACCGGTCGAAATATCTACATGGGCGTTCGGCGCACGTGTGTAAGTTCACAGAAGCATCGAAAACCAAGTGCTATGTTTAAGAAGATATTGCGGTCGTTCATATTGCTGACGGAGTTTACGGTGAATTACACGGTACCGATGCAGCCAAGGTTCCTCGTTCGAAAAGGAAGCACCGATTGGATGGTTTACGATCGGCAACGCAAGGGGGCGGCCCAATTGAACGATTACAGTTTGGCTGAGAAGCTGACGAAGGAGCAGGCCGAGCAGATCAAGCAGAGGCTGGCGACTTGGAATTCTCAGCCTACTTGAACCGGCCCGAAACGCTTTCGCGAAGTTGATTGCCTCGCCGCCGTCCAGCCGAGTATCGACCCCCCAATCTTGCCGCAGCAAGTGCATCTCCGGGTGGACCGTGATGTCGTACCAGTCCCAGTCGGGAAGGTCGGGAAGCTACAGGACTATTTGCGCCAAGCATCGGAATGCGTTTGCGAGGCGCTGTCTCTGATTGCTGCAAGTATCGTTGCAACTGACGAGCGGAAGCGTGGTCGGCCCGGCGCTGACGACGCCGTGCGGCGATCCCGCATCTTGGGACGGTGAACCGACGAAGCGGATTGCTGGGCTCGGCCCGGTCATGCTGACCAAAACTACGCCGCCGGGCTCGAAATGATTTGTCCCGGCGGCGCCATTTATTCCCAGCGCTGGGGCCCTGAAATTTCCCAGTGCCGTCAATCTAGCAAATGCGGGGGAAAATGACTGTTGCAGTGCATACACAGGTTTTAGGAAAGAGGAGCCGGCGCCAGGGCCTGTACGCCAGCTCCTCCGAAACGGAGACCGTAAGACGTTCCCCAAACCGGTCCCGTCCCTTTGAGAAGCCTGCGCCGACCTGCTTGCTGATTTGCTAACGGCCTTGCTCGGCCAGCTCTCGACAAGCGGCGAATAGATATCGTTTTCCGGCAAGCCGGGCGGGAGTAACCCATAATGGCGTTGCTTAGGGGCGGAACGGGCGGCGGTATCAGAGGTAGTCTGTCGGCTCCCGACCCTTACACCCCCACCCGGTCGGGAGTTGACAGAATGGCGACCTCGGCGCGCCGTCCGCGTCGAGGTCGTTGCTCGTTGTGCACATCGCATTTCAAAACAAGTGCGCTGGTAATGTCTTGATTTTGCTCGCAGCGGGTTGAACTTGCTCGCAGCACGAAAGCGATCATCCAGAACGAAAATGGTTCGTCCTAAGCCATTGTACGATCGATGAAAACGATGGCGCGCTCGGAGAGATTCGAACTCCCGACCCTCGGAATCGAAATCCGATGCTCTATCCAGCTGAGCTACGAGCGCGTTGCGGGTCGATTATCAGACTTGGGCCGTCGGGGCCAGCAGGGACGGCGCGGCGTCCGCGCGTCCCGCCGGCCTTGCTTGGCGCTCAGAAGCAGGGATGCCGGCGATGATCCTGGCCGATATAGGCGGCTGAGCTCTGGTAGCACTTGTTGGTCGACGGGCCGTCGTAATAGGCGAAGCTGCCGGCGGCCGCGCCGGGGCCGTAATTATGCAGATAGCTGATGTGGTAGGGCAGGCCCCAATGCGCGTGGTGGTGATGCCGGTGGTGGCGCGGGGTGGCCGAGAGGTCGGCCGCGGCAGCCGGGGTGAGGGCCGGGATGGCCAGGGAAACGGTCACGGCGAGGGCGGCGAAAAGCTTGGTCTTGGTCATTGGCGGCCTCCGGGCATTCACGCGGGAATCGGCTTCTCCAGCCGGTCCAAGGTCCTCTAATACTTCATTTAACCCGGATTCCGGCCAAAAAGCTGCGGGAAATCGGCCACAGCGCGCCAAATTTTGCCTTTTTGGGGATGCTTAACGGATTGCCAACACAGTCCGGCCAGAGTCTTGCGGTCAGGTCCGCCCGGGCCGCCTTTCCGTCGGTTTCGAACATTCCATGCGCATCACGTCCCTTGTCGCTTTGCTGCTCTCGGTTCTGGCGGTCACGCCAGCGCGAGCCGTTCTGCACATCACGCGCGACCATGGCGGCTATGTCGAGGAGTACAAGGCCAAGTACAAGCAGATCCGCGACCGTCGCGAGCGCGTCGTGATCGACGGCATCTGCAACTCAGCCTGCACGCTGGTGTTCGGCATCGTGCCGCTGAACAAGATCTGCGTGACGCCGAAGGCCAGCATCGGCTTCCACCAGGCTTATTACGACAAGGCCTTCACCTTCGGCATCAAGGTCACCAGCCTCGAGGGTACCTCCGACCTGATGTCCTATTATCCCGATACGGTGAAGGACTGGATCCGCCGCAATGGCGGGCTCACCACCGAGATGAAGAAGATCAAGAACGGCGTCGATCTCTGGAAGATCGTCGATCCCTGTCCGGACGAGTGGTAGGCGCGGACGCTCGCGCGCTCCGGACCTTCTTCCTGCGCGGCTTTGCCCGCTTGCCGCGTGCGGCCAACGCCCGCGCCCCGAAAGCGATCCACCTGCGGTCAGAATTTGGAACCGGCAGCACGGGCCATTCGTTCTGCTCATGATGCGTTCATCCTCATGATGCGATTGTGGTCCGAGCAGCGAGAGCGAGCCTCACCGCCGGAGCGGACCGGCCTCAGCTCGCACGCACAGGAGGTTGTGATGGCAACCAGGTCCAATCTTTCGAAGGCCGAACTCGCCCGCGGCGTTGCCGGCGCCGCGTCAGCGCTGGTGCTGAGCGCGCTCGTCCTGTTCGTCGCCGCACATCATCTGAGCGGCGGGTAGGCGGGGCGGCGGGTCCGCCAGGCCAAGCCCAGTCCAAGTCCATATCAAAGCAGGAAGGTCCCGATCAGGAGGCCGGCCGCAAATGCCCAGAGCCCGAGGGTGCAGGCCGATATGACCCGGACGAGATTACGCAGATCCACGTCCTGCCAGCTGCTGTGGGATCGATACGTCACTGCAGGCACCCCCTGCGATGGCCACCTTTACTCCTTGCACCACCAGCCTGTTCCCGCTCGGTGCCCAAATGAAGGCAACCGGCGGTGGTGCCCGTTCACGCCTTTGCGAGGCAACGCCCCAAGGGGCCGGTATCGCCTTCCGGCTGGCGTCATAGCGGTCCGCTCGAGGGTCCCCCTGCTATCTCGATCCGGACCACCGCCGGATTTTAGTCCTGTCATCGTTCGGCGGCTCCACGACCTCGAATCTGGACCGGCTGAAGCGACCCAATCCGCTGAGCTCGTAATAGCCGTCACGTTCGATATCCCGCGTCACCTCGTAGACGCGCCCGAGCGCGAGCGTGTCCCGCTGTAACGTGTTGTCGACGCAGCGAACGCGAAGAAACGTGCCGGTTTCGGCCATATGCTCATCCTGAATTGTTGGTCTGGTTCGGTGACGCGCCAGCTCGCCGTGTGACGTCGCGATCGTGGGCTCGCATGCGGCGTGCTCGACAGCTTGAAAACGGCTGTGCTCGGCCGACGTTCCTAACTTCCGAGGGCTCCATCGGTGCGCGCCGCGAACGCCGAACCGCCACCCTGCATGATGTCGTCGAGATATTTCGCCGGCGGCTTGCCGAGCGCCTTCTTGCACGCGATGGCGGGTGCCCGTCGGTTGTATGCGATGAAGCCGCGCGGTACAGAGACGCTTGGCGAGCAAACGCCCGGGGAAAGTGCCGTTGAGAATATCCGCCAATACGCGCATCGTGATCGGATCGACGCTTTTTGCCCTGGCGTCGAGTGCACTGCTTTATCTGGTTCCGGCGAGCCCGATCGACAGACTTCTTCTGCGCGGCACCTTTCACTTTTATCAGGGGCACGCGTTTCTCGTCCCCGTCAAATACGTGGATGGCAAGATCGAGACTGCCCGGCTGTATGAAGATGACAGGCTTCTCGGCCCGGCGAACAGTACCCAGCAGGAGATCATCGACAAGGGAGCCGGTCGATTTGGACTTTACCGGGATCGCTGGGGTTATTTCGGGCCGGCCTTGATGTTCTCGACAAGCGACAATACCGACCCGAACACCAACGGCAGGAAGTATCACCTCAGATGACGATCGGCGCCATGCGACGGTCGAATCGAGACCCGCGCGGGTCACATGAAACCCGGATTGCGCGGCAGGTACTGGGCCCAAT
Organism: Bradyrhizobium sp. Pha-3; assembly: GCF_042258615.1. GTDB lineage: Bacteria > Pseudomonadota > Alphaproteobacteria > Rhizobiales > Xanthobacteraceae > Bradyrhizobium. Next base: position 4,400,497 of record NZ_CP170152.1, read on the forward strand.
TGCCGAATTCTCGCGACGACATCAGCAGCATCGGACACTTGAGCCGCATTCCGTGCGTCATTGCGGTATCAAGCGCCGCCTTGCTCGCACCAGGCAGGAATGCCGATATCCGTGACGCGCCGCTCCCGGCCGCCAGGTACAGCGCCGTTCTCAAGGCGGGAGCGACCGCGTGCGGCTCCATGACTGCGAGCGGTCCGATATGACCACCGGCGTCCACATAGGCGTAGCCGATCCAGTCGTTTCCGTCGTGGAGATTGAACCCGGTCGCCGCGCCGCCGTCGATCAGATAGCGATGATGCTTTTCGCGCGAGACACCAAGGATCCGCTCGTCCGCCTGCGCGAGGCGGCGCAGGGTCGAGGCCTCCGGCTCGAGCGGCGTGACGTCGTATCGTGGACCATGCAGATGACCGATCAACTGCTCGCGCGATGCACTGACACTGTAGATGGGAAATCGCGGAAGCAGTCCGTGACGGATGTAGAGCCCCTGCGATACCGCGTTGAAGCTGAAGGTGATGAGCACCTTGTTGGACGCGCCCGATTTCCCGGCGTGCGCGATGGTCCGCTTGATCAGTTCGTTGCCGATGCTCCGCCCCTGCTGATCGGGCGACACGAACAGCTGCGCCAGAAACCACATGTCGCCGCAGACCCAGCTCCAGGCGAAGCCGAGGATCCGCTCGTTCTCCTCCGCCACCCAGAGACCATCGGGATCGTCCCTCATGCAAAACAACTGGAAATTGGGTGGAGACGAAGCCGCCATCGGGCCGAAGCCGTGCCGTTCCGTGAGATCATTGATGCTGGAGACGACGAGGGCGTCGGCGAATTCCAGATCCTGCGCGCGTGCCGGCCGGCAAACCACGGACATGGGCAACTCCGTTGGTGGCCGGATGATGGTCAAAACCTTGCCGTGCCGGGATCGAGCCCAAGCGCCAGCCGGCCGGCGATGACGTAATTGTTCGGACTCATCGCGACATGCTTCGCCGCGGCGCGGACATCGCCGACCGCACGCTCCAGTGCGCAGGTCTCGAAGATGGCGACGGCACCCGCGCTGGCGGCCAGCATCTCGGTGATGGACGTCGCAGTCTCCGCCGCATGTGCGTTGGCGATCCGAATGTCCGCGCGTGCCTCCACCAGCCGTTGGCCGCCCGTGTCGGTTGCCGCCATCAATTCGGTCATTGCATCGACCAGAAACGCACGGGCGGCGCGAAGCATCGCTCTGGTCCGCCCGACCGTCGACTGAACGATCTCGCGATCGCGGAGCGCGGCTCGGTTTCCGGTGCGGCCTTTGCCGAGCTCCGCGAACGAGGTCATGGCGCCGGACGCGATGCCGAGCGGCACCCCGCAGATGCTCCACGCGAACACCGATGATGGCGGCATGCGATAGAGCAGTCCGGGCTGGGTCGGTTGCAGCCCGAGAAAGGGATGGGCGTGAGCGGCCGGCACGAAGATATCCCGCACCTCGAAATCGCAACTGCCGGTGCCGCGCAGTCCGGACACATGCCAGTTGTCGAGGATGGTGACATCCGCCCGCCCGGGATAGCAGCAGAGAAGCGGCGAAGCCGGATCGTCGGGCCTGAGGCTGGCCAGCACCATGAAGCGCGTCGCGTGATGCGCGCCGCTTCCGAACGGCCAGCGCCCGGAAAGGCGATAGCCGCCTGCGACGGCGGTCGCCGTGCCGACCGCGCCGGTCGCGCTTGCGACAAAGGCGCGCGGGTCGGCATACCACTCGCGTGCGACGGCCTCATCGAGGTAGCCGCCGATCCGGCTCATGCCGGCGCCATTGCCGACCAGCCAGCCGACGGAGCCATCGAGCGCCGAGGCCGCTTCGACGACGCGCATGAACGCGAAGGGAGACAGTTCGGGTCCGCCGAGCGCTTGCGGCAGCCACAGGCGGAACAGGCCGGCGTCCGCCAGCGCGGCGAAAACCGTGTCTGGCAGCCGCCGTCCGCTGTCGAACGCGTTGCGCTGCGCAGCGATCAGCGGGGCCAGCGCCTGGACGGCCTCAAGCATGCGGCAAACCTGGGCGGGGTCACCGGCATTCACTTCCGGACAGGGGCGGGCCGTCCGACCGTCCGCTCTCGCCGCTTGGCCTGAATCGCGCATCGGGTTCTCCTCGAGGTTCGGCACCGCTGCGGCAACATGACCGTCCGCTTCCCCGAGGTCCTGAATCCGTTCCGAAAAAGTTGCAAAAAATGTAGTCTCCGGAGCCATGGCGACGATCCACGAATTTGGTCCCTTCCGCCTCGACGCCGGGGCCGAGATGCTATTCCGGGAGTCTGAACCGGTCGCGCTCGGACAGCGCGCGGTGGTGCTGCTTCGGCTGCTTGTCGAGCGGGCCGGATCGCTGGTTTCCAAGGATGCGTTGATGGAGGCGGCCTGGCCGGGGCTTGCGATCGAGGAGAGCAACCTGACCGTGCAGATCGCCGCCTTGCGCAGGGCATTTGCCGACATCGACGGAGGCGCGACCTGGATCGAGACGCTGCCGCGTCGCGGCTATCGCTACGTTGGTCCATCGGTTGCGACCGTATCCGGGCCGAGCTCTCCTCTATCACCCGCGCCGGCGCTGTCGCTCGCGGTGCTTCCATTGTCGAATCTGAGCGGCGATCCCGCGCAAGACTATTTTTCCGACGGGATCACGGGAGACATCATCGCCGAACTGTCGCGGTTCAGGTCACTGTTCGTCGTCGCCCGTCACTCCAGCTTCGCCTACAAGGGCAAGACACCCGAGATCAAACGGGTCGGCCGCGAGCTCGGCGTCCGCTACGTGGCCGAAGGGAGTGTGCGCAAGATCGGCAGCCATGTGCGGGTGACCATTCAGCTGCTCGATGCTGCGAGCGGTTACAATCTCTGGACCGAGCGCTACGACCGCGATCTCGATGACATCTTTGCTCTGCAGGACGAGATTGTACGGGCGATCGTCGCGGCGCTGCCGGGCCGGATGGAGGATGCCGGCCGGGAAGTCGCCAGACGCAAGCCGACCTCCAGCATTACCGCCTATGATCTGGTCTTACTCGGAAACGAGCGATGGCGTCAGCTGACCGTGAATGCCATGGCGCAGGCCAGGGACTATTTTCGAAGCGCCGTCGCGCTTGACCCGCAATATGCCCGCGCCCACGTCAACATCGCCTGGACCATCGTCTGTGACGTGTTTCTCGAAGCGCCCACCGCCGCAACTCTGGACGAGGCGCGGAGCGAGATCGAGAACGCGCTCGATATCGAGGACGGCGACGCCTGGTCTCATGGCGTCTTCGCTCAGTTGCTGTTCCTGCTGAAAGATGACGCCAAGGCCGAAATCCATTTCAGCCGCGCCCTCGCGCTCAATCCAAATGATGCCGACGTCGCCGCCGTTTTCGCCAACATCCTGGTCTACTGGGGACGGTGGCGCGAGGCGCTGATGTGGATCGGGACAGCCAAGCGGCTGAATCCGTTTCCGCCCAACCTGTACCACTGGTATCACGCGCTTGCCCTCTATTCAGGGCGCGAGTACGAGCAGGCGGTCAAGGCTGTGATGGAGGCGCGGTCGTTCGACAGGTGGTCGCACGGCCTCCTTGCAGCCTGCTATGCGCAGATGGGACGCCTCGGCGAGGCGCAGGCCGAGGCTGACGCGTTCGTCAGCCAACGGTGTCGTGAGCTGAATGCGAATGGCAACACCGCGCCCGCGAGAACTCTCGACCTCGCCCGGGCCAGAGCCGAACGGTATCGCAATCCCTCCGACCGCGAACATTTCCTCGATGGATTGCGCAAGGCGGGTCTCACCGGTTGACGTTCACAGCCGCTTGTTTCTCGAACCGGCGAGTTCACCTGTGCCGTGTCCGGATGCCGTCATGTCGTGGGTTTCACGCCCAGTTCCTTCGAGCGCTGGAGAAGAGCCGGCTGGTATGGCGGGGAGGGATCGTCGTCGTCGTCGTCAGGGATGGCGCAATAGCCGAATTCCTGCTGGATGCGGTGGATCTCCATGACGCGATCGTTCAACCGCTGCAGATGCTCGAGCGACCTGGCCTTCCAGTAGCGGAAGGTATCGAGGGTGATCGGCACGAAGGCGGTGCCGAACAGCGTTGGATCGGGCACGATGGTCCGCCCGAGCAACAAATAGCGGTCGTGACCGACAATGACGAGGGTGGCATAGGGCCGCCCTTCACTCACCCTGAGGCCCTTCAGCGATAGTTCGCACAGCTTGCTGAAGTAGGGTTCCTCGCGCCAGCGCTCGGGATCATCGAGGTCAACCTGCACATTGAGTGTATCGAGCCCGAAATGCGGCACCATGCCCGCGGTCTGAGGAAACCAATCGTCATCGAGATAGCCTTGCAGCCAGGCGCAGCTGAATGAGCGGCACTGCCGGGGACGCTCGTGGTAGATCTCGCATCCGCCGCCCGCCAGAATGTGGTTGCAGACCGTGTTCACCGGTTTGCCGAGGTCGGTGACTTCAAGCACCTTGCAGCAGAGGGTGCACGATCCGCATTGCCTGATCGTCGGAGCCACGGGAAAGCCGAGGGCCCACGAGCCCTGTCGTTCGCGAACGAGCAGCTTCTGCTTCTCCAGCGCGCCCAGGGCGCGCTCGACCTTGAGGCGGGACAATCTGGTCACGCCGATGATATCTTTTGTCGTCGTCGCGCCGCTCTCGACCGCCCGAACGACGACCAACGCCACCTGGTCCATTGTTTTTCTTCTTGTCCGGCTCGTGGCCGGTTCTTCTTGTGCAGTTTTCTTGGCTGCCGGTATTCGGTGAGGCAATCCCGGTGCTATCCGGAACGCGCCGCTCCGATGGCTGCGACATTGTTCAGAGAGCGTATCTGCGAGAACAGGATGCCGCATCCGACAAACGCGCATGGCATCCCTGAGGACAAATGGTCGTGATTGCAGCGAACAGGCGCAACAGTTTGCAAAGTCAGAGCGGTCTCATGCGACAAAGCAACCTGGCGGAACGAGATGAAAAGCTCGGACAAATCATGTCGCGAGAATGCCAGTGCAACGCAGTCAGTGTCGTCCTGGCGAAAGCCAGGACCCATTACCCGAAATCTCAAATGCTGTGCGACGCTGGGGCCACAATCCCTCTCACAATTACATGCGGTGGTTTTGGGTCCTGGCTTTCGCCAGGACGACGATCGTGTGTGTGGCACCCGCACCGTCATCGCCCGGCTCGACCGGGCGATCCAGTACGCCGCGGCGCCACGGCTCAAGCACTGCAGTCTCTGGAATACTGGATCGCCCGCATTCGCGGGCGATGACACCGTTCTTTGGTGGCGCACCCAGCAACGCCATAGAAATTCGCGATTGCCGGTTGCCTTATCTTCAGGCAATGACGGCCTGCAATGAACAAGAGCTTCGAGGAAACTGCCGCTCGTCTGGCGCCGGCGATCTTTGTCGTGCTGTGGAGCACGGGATTCATCGGCACCAAATACGTCATCAACAATGCGGAGCCGCTGACCTATCTGGCGATCCGGATGGCGTTCGTGGTGGTGGTGATGGCGGTCATCGCCGCGGTCGCACGGCCGAAATGGCCGGACCGGACAGGCGTTTTCCACAGTGCGGTGGCCGGCATCCTGGTACACGGCTTCTATCTCGGCGGCACCGCGATTGCGATCGCGCATTCGATTCCTGCGGGCCTGTCGGCGTTGATCCCGGGCCTGCAGCCGATCCTGACCTCGACCATCGCCAACCGCTGGCTCGGCGAGCGCGTCACGCCGCTGCAATGGGGCGGACTGATGCTCGGCCTCACCGGCGTCGTGCTGATCCTGCACAACCGACCGATGACGGGCGAAGCAGGGTGGGGCTGGCTCGCCTCCGGCGTCTCGCTGATCAGCATCACGCTTGGCACGCTCTACCAGCGCCGTTACTGCAACCAGATCGACTGGCGCGCCGGCAATCTCTTGCAGTACATCGCAGTGACGATCTTCTTCGGCATCGGCGCCTGGCTGTTCGAGACCAATGTCGTGCATTGGACCAGCGAGTTCGTGCTGGCGATCGCCTGGCTGGTGTTCGCGCTGTCGATCGGCTCGATCGGGCTATTGTACTGGCTGATACGTCACCATGCCGCGACCTCTGTCGCGAGCCTGTTCTATCTGGTGCCGGCGGTGACCGCGCTGATGGCCTATGTGCTGTTCGGCGAGCGGCTGGATTATGTCGCCATGGCTGGCATGGCCGCCTGCGCCGCCGCGGTGCTGGTGGTCAACCGCCGCGCTTAATCCTTGCCGCGGATTTTTCCGTAAGCGGCGAGCGCGCGCTCGCGGCCTTGCTTGTGACCGATGAGCGGCTGCGGGTAGGTCTTGCCGAGTTCGATGCCGGCGCTCGCCAGTTCGATCGGCGTCGCGGTCCAGGGCTGATGGATCAGGTCGTTGGAGAGCTGCGCGAGCTCCGGCACCCAGCGCCTGACATAGGCGCCGTCAGGATCGAACTTCTCGCTCTGCAGGATCGGATTGAAGACACGGAAATAGGGCGCGGCGTCGGCGCCGGAGCCGGCGACCCATTGCCAGTTCGCCGGATTGGAGCCGGCATCCGCATCGACGAGCGTGTCCCAGAACCATTGTTCGCCGCTGCGCCAGTCGATCAGCAGGTGCTTCACGAGGAACGAGGCGACCACCATGCGCACCCGGTTGTGCATCACGCCGCTATGCCAGAGCTCGCGCATGCCGGCATCGACGATCGGATAGCCGGTCCTGCCGCGCTGCCAGGCCTTCAACGCGCGCGCGTCGCGCTTCCATGGAAAGGCGTCGAACTGCTCCTGCAAATTCCGTACGGCCAGGCCGGGGACGTCGAAGAGCAGATGGCGGCAGAACTCGCGCCAGCCGAGCTCGCTCAGGAACTTGTCGATATCGCCGGCGAGGCGCGGGTGCTCGGCGGCGGCGAAGCGGGCCGCGTGCCAGACCTGGCGCGGGCTGATCTCGCCGAAGCGCAGATGCGGCGACAGGCGCGAGGTACCGTCGCGGTCCGGCCGGTCGCGGTCGTCGCTGTAGCCGCTGATATTCTCATCGAGAAATGCCTTCAGCCGGGCCTGTGCCGCGGCTTCGCCCGGAGTCCAGGTGTCGCGCAGGCCGCCGGCCCAATCGGGCCGAGTCGGTTCGAGATCCCAGTCGTCGACGGCTTCGCTCGCGACGCCGCCGACGGATGCGAGCTTCTTCGGTGCCGGCAACGGCTTTGGCGGATCGCCGAGACCCTGCACGCGCCGCCAGAATGGCGTGAACACGCGCAAGGCCCGGTTTTCCTTGTTGCGGATGACCTTGGGGTCGACGAGCAGGTCGCCGGCAAAAATTTGCGAGGCGATGCCGTCAGTTGCGAGCGCAGCTTCGACATCTCTGCCAACGGCTTGATGCGGCGCCTGCGCGATGTCGTTCCAGAAAACAGCACCCGCATGGATGTCGCGCGCCAGCGTGGCGATCACGGAGGCGGCCGGTCCCTTTCGCAGGACGAGCGTTCCGCCGATCGCCTCAAGGCTTTTGCGAAGTGCGCGCAGCGACTGTGCCAGCCACCAGCGCGTCGCGCCCCCGAGGGGGCGCGCGGCTGGAGGTCTCCGGGCACGGCTTTCTTCGTCGCGGACATAGAGACCAACCACGGGCGCGCCGCGGTTGGCCGCTTCATGCAGGGCCGGGTGATCCGACAGCCGCAGATCGTCGCGGAACCAGACGATGACAGGCTGTGCGCGGGCCACCCGGACGCTGCGTGCCGGCCGTTACTTCGGCTGCGGCACGATCCGGATGTAGGGCTTCGGTTCTTTCCAGCCCTGCGGATAGATCGTCTTGGCCTCGTCGTTGCTGACCGAGCCCGCGATGATCACGTCCTCGCCCTGCTTCCAGTCGGCAGGGGTGGCGACGCGGTGCGTGGCGGTGAGTTGCAGCGAGTCGATGACGCGCAGGATCTCCTGGAAGTTCCGGCCCGTGGTCATCGGGTACACCAGCACCAGCTTGATCTTCTTGTCGGGACCAATGATGAAGACGTTGCGCACCGTCTGATTGTCCGCCGGCGTGCGGGTGAGGGGATCGCCCGAGGTCGAGGCCGGCAGCATGTCGTAGAGCTTCGAGACGTTGAAATCGATGTCGCCGATCATCGGGTAGTTCGGCGCCGCGCCCTGGGTTTCCTTGATGTCTTCGGACCATTTGGCGTGACGGTCGACCGGATCGACCGATAGGCCCATCAGCTTGACGCCGCGCTTGTCGAATTCGGGCTTCAGGCGGGCAAGCGTGCCGAGCTCGGTGGTGCAGACCGGGGTGAAGTCCTTGGGATGAGAGAACAAAAGGGCCCAGCTGCTGCCGATCCAGTCGTGGAACTTGATCTTTCCTTCGGTGGTCTCAGCTTCGAAGTCGGGGGCGACGGCGCCAATCTGAAGTGCCATGATTTTACCTCATCTCTTTGATGTTGCTGCTAAAATTGTATTTGAGGTGGTCGGTTCCCAGTATAGGACGCAATAAGGCTTAAGTGAACGGCTTCTGAAAAAAGGTGAGACATTTCTCCTTGAGGGTGGAATTCCGAGCAACTTGTTTTGATCTGTACTCCTGCGACGAAATATCAGCTGCGGCACAAAAGCTTGGAAATGCCTAGATAAAGCCGCTTATCGCCGTCATCACGCCGGCCCCGGCTGCTATAGGACTGAACCGTGACAGCGTTTAAAGCGACCAAATAGCAACCATCTAAAAATCTCGGAACCCAAGTTCCGAATCATTAACCACTCGTTTACGCCCGCATGGAAAAGCTGGCCTCAGATAGGAATTGAAAGCTCCCACAATGTCTACCCCAAGTACCAAGACCGCTGAGGCTCTCAGCGGTGCGTTGTCTCCATCCTGCCGCAAGACCGCTGCCCACGCGCTGACCATCGTGCGCGACGGCGTGATCACCGGCGAAGGCCCGACCACCAAGGGCCGTATCCATTTCTCCCGGTCACTCGATGCCGATGACGCTGCCTGGTGCGCGCGCATCCTGACGGCGGCCGCGGTCGAGCATCAGCCGGTCAGCCGGGCCGAGATCGAGGCGCTGTTCGCGATCAACGAGGCTGCTGCCGAGCGCAGCGACGCCGGCCGGTTCGACGACCTGCTCGCCAAGGCGATCGCCCATCATGCCGCGTCCGAGTCCGGCCTGCCGGTGCCGCCGCGCACGGTGGCGCTGTCGCCGGACACGAACATCGATCGCTGGGCGCCGACGCAAGGCACCAAGATGGACACCAAGGTCCTGGAATGGATCGCGGGCCGGATGCGCGGTCAGCGCCGCACCGGCCGTGCGCTCGCGGCGATGGTGGCGACGCTGGTCGGCGCGACTGCGCTGCCGCTCGCGGCGCAACTGCCCAACGTGTTCGACATCGGGATGATGTGACCATTCGGGATGATGCTGCCTGCATCATCCCGAACCAATGGCTTCAGGCGAGAGCGGCGGGGATCACTTCCCCGCCGTTTTCTGTTTGCCGTCGCTCTCCTCGAGCCCGAGCGTCCGCCCCGGGAACCCGGCGACGTCGAAATAGCGGGTCGAGAGCACGCGCTGGAATTTCAGCACGGTGCGCAGGCCGTTGGCCGACGGCTTCTTTGACATGATGGTGCCCTCGGCCATCTTCGGCACGATGCCGTTCGGCAGCGCTTCGGACATCACCCGGCCGATCAGCCCGCCATTGTTCGGCGCGCGCAGCCCGAGCAATTGCGCCGCGGTCATGCCGACGTCGGCGTTGCTGACCGGCAGCGGATCGACATAGCCCGCCTTGAAGTCGGGGCCGATCGCCGCGGTGAAGTTGAAGGTGTCGCCGCGGCTGAAGCTGCCATGCATGCCCTGGCCCTGGCGCAGCACCGTATCGGCGATCTGCACCGAGCAGTTGGTCGGGATCTCGCAGCCGCTCGACCAGGAGCGGAAGTTGACCACGATCGACGGGTTTGGCGTCACCGCCTTGCCCTTCAGATTGAGGTTCGACATCGGCAGCGTTCCGGGGAAGGTGCCGAGCTTGTCGTCGACGAACAGGCCGCTGACATAGTCCTGCTCGATCAGGGCCTTGATGACGCGGTCGGCGAGCTTCTTGTCGCGGTTCGGCAGATAGATCAGGTCCGAGCCGCCATTGGTCGCGATCACGACGTCGGGCTTGGCCGGGTCCTGGCCGAGCACGCCATTGCCGGCCTTCGGGTGGGCGTTGTCGGCGACCTTGGCGTTCTTGTCGTTGGGGTCGAACAGCGGCAGGTTCAGCGCCTTGGCGAGATCGATCGCCAGGAAGCCCATCGGCAGGAAATCCTTCGGCGTGTCGTCATAGGCGATCTTGGCCGAGGGGCTGGTCTTGCTCTCCTTCGAGATCGTCGAGAAGCCGTGGTCGGAGGAGACCATGATGTTGGTGTTGGCGGAAAGCCCGAGCTCGTCGAGCGCCTTGCGGAGCTGGGCGAGGTTGTTGTCGGCATTCTTGATGCCGGCCATCGAGGTCGGGCCGTTGATGCCGGGCGTGACGGTGTTGAGGCTGTCGCCGGTGTTGTGCTGGCTGCCATCCGGATCGCGCGACCAGAACACCAGCACGAATGGCTTGTTGCGCGCCTTGAACATCGGCAGCACGACCTTGGTCGCGACATCGGCCATGTAGGCCTGCTGCGCCACGTTGGCGATCGTCGTGCCCGGTGTCTTGGCGTCGCCGGCCTTGGCATTGTCGCCGCGGCTCGGGGTGGCGAGCGGCAGGCCGGCCTTGGTCAGCGCGTCCTTCATCTCGTCAGACAGCGGCACGCCCGCCTTGCCGCCGGTGGAATCGTCGACCACGATCGTGTTCTTGCCCCGATCGGTGTGGTCGAACAGCAGGGTCGGGCCGAGCTTGCCGATGGCGGCGGTGCTAAAACCCTGGCCGCGGGCCATCTTCAGCAACGTCTCCTCGTTGAGGTAGTCGCCATTGAAGTGATCGTCGATATCGGCGAGCACGGCGTCGTTCTCGATGAACGGCACCACCGTGTCGCCGGCAGGCGCCGAGGTGTAGCCGGTAAAGATCGTGTTGGAGAAGGTGCCGGTGTCGCCGAGATAGTGGCCGGTCGAGAGCGCCGAGCTGTTCGCCATCGTGAAGGTCGGGAACAGCGAATGCGAATTCTTGAAGTGGACGCCCTTGTCGCGGATCTCGGCCATCGCAGGTGCCGTCTGCGGCGTCACGATGCCGCCGCGCAGGCCGTCGGGGACGAACAGGATCAGGTTGCGGGGTTTTGCATTTTGCGCGGAAGCGGCGCCGGCTGAAAGCGCGATCATGCTCGCGGACAGTAATGTAATGGCACGGCGCATTTTGTTATTCCCCCTGATGAAGCCCCGCGGCAGCCCGCCGCCGTCTTCGTTTAGTTTTGCCATATGACAGAAATGTTACAGCGCCGGGGCGGCGCTGTAACTGCCGGATTTTTCCTGGCGACGCCGGTCAACACACCGTCATTCCGCGGGCTGAACCGCGGTGCTCTCGTTGCGCGCAGCGCTGCCGGCATGCCCGTACCGTGCATAGAGCGCGGGCAGGACGGCGAGCGTGAGCAGGGTCGCGCTGATCAGGCCGCCGATCACGACGGTGGCGAGCGGCTTCTGCACCTCAGCGCCGGTGCCGGTGGCGAACGCCATCGGTACGAAACCGAGCGAGGCCACCAGCGCGGTCATCACCACGGGCCGGAAGCGGGTGAGCGCGCCTTGCTCGATGGCCTCCCGCATCGGCAAGCCGCGTTCGCGCAATTGCCGAACGAAGCTCAGCATCACGAGCCCGTTCAGCACCGCAACGCCTGATAGCGCGATGAAGCCGACCGCCGCCGAGATCGAGAACGGCATGTCGCGCAGCCACAGCGCCGCGACGCCGCCGGTGAGCGCCAGCGGCACCGCGCTGAACACCAGCAGCGCATCGCGCACTGATCCCATCGCCGCCAGCAGCAACAGGAAGATCATCGCAAAGCAGGCCGGCACTACGACGGCAAGGCGCTGGCGCGCCGCGGCGAGATTTTCCGATTGGCCGCCCCAGGTCATCCAGTAGCCAGGCGGCAGCTGCACCGATTGCGTGACCTTTGCTTGAGCCTCTTCGACCACCGAGCCGAGATCGCGGCCGCGGACATTGGCGGTCACCACGATGCGGCGCTTGCCGTTCTCGCGGCTGATCTGGTTCGGCCCTTCGGTGAAGGAGAACTGCGCGACGCGGTTGAGCGGCAGGCTCTGCACCGGCGAACTCGGCGTTGCCTTCGGCAATGCGACCGGCAAATTGCTCAACGCCTCGAGATCGGAGCGCACGCTCTCCGGCAACCGCACCACGATGTCGAAGCTGCGATCGCCCTCGTAGACCACGCCGGCATCCTGGCCGCCGACCGCGGCACCGATCACGTCCTGGACCTCGGAGACGCTCAGGCCCCGTCGGGCAATCGCCGCCTTGTCGACCTTGATCTCGAGCACGGGCAGGCCACCGGCCTGTTCGACCTTGACGTCGGTCGCGCCGCGCACGCCGCGTAGCGCGGCGGCGATCTGGTTGGCGGCCTGCTGCATCGGCTCGAACTCGTCGCCGAACACCTTGACCGCGATGTCGCCGCGAACGCCGGCGAGCAGCTCGTTGAAGCGCATCTGGATCGGCTGGGTGAACTCATAGACGTTGCCGGGCAGCCGGCCGACCGCCTTCGAGATGTCCTCGATCAGCTGCTCCTTGGTCAACGACGGATCCGGCCACTCTGCGCGCGGCTTGAGGATGATGAAGGTGTCGGACGCGTTCGGCGGCATCGGATCGCTCGCCACCTCCGCGGTGCCGGTCTTGGAGAACACGAACGACACCTGCGGGAAGCGGCTGACGGCTTTCTCGACCGAGAGCTGCATCGCCTGCGACTGCGACAGCGCCGTGCTCGGAATCCTGAGCGCGTGCATGGCGATGTTCTTCTCGTCGAGCGAGGGGATGAACTCCTGGCCGAGCCGGAAGAACCCGAACAGGGCGGTCGCGAACAACACGACCGCCACGGCGATGACAGGCAAGGGCGTTACAACCGCGCGCCGGAGCAGCGGGCTGTACCAGCGCTTCAATGCGGCAACGAGCCAGTTTTCCTTCTCCTGCACGCGGCCGGTGATGCCGATCGCGATCAGCGCGGGAACCAGCGTCAGCGACAGCACGAAGGCAGCGGCGAGCGCGAGGATCACGGTCAGCGCCATCGGCTCGAACATCTTGCCTTCGACGCCGGTGAAGGTCAGGAGCGGCACATAGACCAGCAGGATGATGGCCTGGCCGTAAAGGCTCGGCTGTACCATTTCCACGGCAGAGGCGCGCACCGTCGCCAGCCGTTCGTCGCGCGTCAGCACGCGGCCGAGCGCGTGCTGCTTCTCGGCGAGATGACGCAGGCTGTTCTCGGTGATGATGACGGCGCCGTCGACGATCAGGCCGAAATCCAGCGCACCGAGGCTCATCAGATTGGCGCTGATGCGGCCCTGAAACATGCCGATAGCCGTCATCAGCATCGCAATCGGGATCACCAGCGCCGTGATCAATGCCGCGCGGAAATTGCCGAGCAGCACGAACAGCACGGCGATCACGAGCAGCGCGCCTTCGGAGAGATTGCGCGCCACGGTGCCGATGGTCGCATCGACCAGTTGGGTGCGATCGAGCACCGTCTCGACTGCGACGCCCGCCGGCAACGACGGCGTGATCGCGCGCAGCTTGGCGTCGACCGCGGCCGATACCGTGCGGCTGTTGGCGCCGATCAGCATCAGCGCCGTGCCGACCACGACCTCGCGGCCGTTCTCGCTGGCGCTGCCGGTGCGTGTCTCGCCGCCGATCGAGAGCGACGCGAGGTCGCGGATCCTGACCGGCACGCCGCCGCGGGTGGTGACGACGACGGCGCCGAGTTCCTCCATGGTCTCGAGGCGACCGCCGGACCGGACCACGAACCCTTCGCCGTTGCGCTCGATATAGCGCGCGCCGCGGCTGACATTGTTGCTCTCGATCGCCTTGGCGACGTCGGCGAAGGTGAGGCCGAGCGCGATCAGCTTCGCCGCATCGGGATGGACCTGGTACTGCTTGAGGTAGCCGCCGATCGAATCAACGCCGGCGACACCCGGCACCATCTTGATCTGCGGCTTGATGATCCAGTCCTGCACCGTGCGCAGATAGGCGTCCTTCTCGACCTCGCTTTGCAGCACCTGGCCGTCCGCCGTCAGGAAGCGGCCGTCGCTCTGCAGGCCCGGCGCGCCGTCACTCTGCACCTTCTGGCCGGAGTAGTGGACGGTCCACATGTAGATTTCGCCGAGACCTGTCGTGGTCGGGCCAATTCGCGGCTCGATGCCCTGGGGCAGGCGCGCGCGAACTTCGGTCAGGCGCTCGCCGACCTGCTGGCGGGCGAAATAGATATTGGTGGCTTCGCTGAACACGGCCGTGATCTGCGAGAAGCCGTTACGGGAGAGCGACCGCGTGCTCTCCAGTCCCGGCGCGCCCGCCAGCGCCGTCTCGATCGGGAAGGTGATCTGCTTCTCGATTTCCGCCGGCGACAGCGCCGGGGCGACTGTGTTGATCTGGACCTGCTTGTTGGTGATGTCGGGCACCGCGTCGATCGGCAGCTTCGTCAATGCGAGGCTGCCGAGGAACATCAGGATTGCCGCCAGTGTGACGACGACCCAGCGCCGCTGGATCGCAAGACCGATGATGCGCTCAATCATGGCCGTGCTCCGCTTCGTCCTTCTCGACCTCGGCCTTCAATGTGAAGGTGTTCTGCACCGCAATGGTCTCGCCGGCGGCAAGACCCGCGACGATTTCGATGTCGTCGTCGTCCTCACGGCCGGTCCGCACCGACCTCGCCTCGAAGCCGTCGGCATCCCGCACAAATACGGTCGGTGTCCCCTTGACGGTTTGAAGCGCCTTCTTCGAGACCATCACGGTCGATGGCGCGCCTGACAGCGGGACCTCCGCGGTGACGAAGGTGCCCGGCTTCCAGCGGTGATCCTTGTTAGGCATGGTCGCGATCACGCGGGCATTGCGCGTCTCGCGGTCGAGCAGGGGGCTGACGAAGATCACGCCGGCACTGGCTTCATCCTCGGTGCCGATGGCGCGGATCTTGACCGAGACGCCTTCGCGAACTGCGCCGATGTCTTCAGGCGAAACCGCCAGATCGACCCAGATGTCGTCGAGATTGACGATGACGTAGAGCTCGCTTTCCTGGCCTTCGCGTCCGATCAGTCCGCCGAGATCGACGCGCCGTTCGGACACCCGGCCGCTGATCGGCGCGCGCAGGAACTGCGTCCGCAGGCTTTCGGGCGGCTGGTTGGGCAGATCGGCGATCTCGCTGTCCGACAGGCCGAGCGCAAACAGCTTCTGCCGCGCGCCGTCGAGCTTGATCTGGGCGTCGTTCGCGGTCAGCCGCGTGCGCAGGAACTCGTTTTCCGAGACGATGCGGGTCTCGACCAGCGTCTTCTGCCGCGCGTAGAGCGTTTGCTGCAGGTCGTTGGTGAGCCGCGCGGCGAGGTATTCGCTCTTGGCGTCGGCGACCTCACGGCTTTCGATCGCAGCGACGATCTCGCCTTTCTCGACCACGTCGCCGAGACGCTTGCGCAGTTCCGTGACCGTCGCGAGCACGCGCACCGAGACGCGGCCGATGTGATCGGCGTCGGGGATCAGCGATCCGGGCGCGAGGAAATGCCGCTTCAGCATGCCGCCGCTGGCCGGTGCGAGCGTGATGCCAGACTCTCGAATCTGGTCTTCGCTGAGCTCGATATGCCCGGGGGCCTCATGCCTGGCCTCGGCTTTCGGTGGATCTGCGGTCGCCGCCTCCTGCATCGTGGCCGGGAACTTGACTGGCCAGCCGATCCATCCGGCCGCCAGAATGATCAGTGCGATACCGGCAGCCACGCCGGCGAAAAATAGAACAACCCGTTTCATATGCGCCTCTCCGCAGCGCATGCCGATGGCCCTGCGCTGTCGCGACATCGATCTGTGCGGAAGCGTGCGCGCTGCCGGATGGCAGCAGCGCACGGTCGGTCATGCCGACCGGATCAGGCGCGGGGTGGTTTGAAGGGGGAGAGGCGATCGGCTGACGCCGGCAGCCCGATGCTGCTGTCGCCATAGCTATGCGGCGCATAAGCGATCGGGAATGCCGTCTCCTGCGGCGCCACGGAGGCGACGTGGGTCAGGCAGTGATCGCCGTGCAGTGAGGCCGGATGCGCGGGAGCCTTGCCGCCGCTGTCGTTGATCGACTGAGCGATCGAGAAGCCGGGAGCCGCATCGTCATCGCCGTCGAAGGCCCAGCCGTGGAAGAACGACAGCACCAGCGCAAGCGAAATCAGCCCCGCAAGCAGGCTGCGCCAGCGGCGCGATCCTGTTGCATGAGCGGAAGGCTGAATCATGGTGTGCGATGCGTCCATGGGCTCTAATTAGCGCCGTGACCGCGCGCATTCAAGTTCGACGCCGCGACAGAATTGCCGCGGATACTATAACGTTACACGCTCTCAGCGGTTCGGCGCATCAGCCAGCGGCGCGCTGCGACGACGGCCCAGATCGCTTCGACAAGGCCGAACGGCCAGGCGCCCTGCAGGAAACCGTATGCCGAGCCGAGCGCGCAGGAGATCGCGAAGGCCAGGATGAACCACGGGCTGCGGTCCTCGGCTGCGTAGCAGACGAGCATCATGGTCACGGCGAACAAACCGAACAGCGTGAGCGCATCCATTCCGCAGCAGGACCCCTGTTGTAACGCGGTTGATATCTGAGCATGCTTGGGATGGAATATCCATCCAGCGCCGCCGCCCGAAAGGATTGCCTCCATGAAGCGCATGCACGTTCACGTCGCCGTCAAGGACATCCCGCAATCGGTCGGCTTCTACTCGGCGTTGTTCGGCGCTGAACCGACGGTCGTGAAATCCGACTATGCCAAGTGGATGCTCGATGATCCCCGGGTCAACTTCGCGATCTCGACCCGCGGCCGCGAGCCGGGGCTCGATCACCTCGGCATTCAGGTGGAGAGCGCCGAGGAGCTCGGCGAGGTCTATGGCCGGCTGCGCAAGGCGGGCGGCGAGGTGATCGAGCAGGGACAGACGGTCTGCTGCTATGCCAGGTCCGAGAAGTCGTGGATAGACGATCCCGCGGGGATTGCGTGGGAGACCTTCCATACGACAGGTGAGAGCATCGTCTATGGCGACGGCAGCGGCGAGCGGACCGCGCGTGTCGCGCGTGAGGACCCGGAAAGGCAGAGTGCCTGTTGTGCGCCACAGCCCGAGGCCGCGCCGCCCGCGGGTTCGGCTTGCTGCAGGTCGTGAGCTCGGGGCGATCGCGCACACCAGGGGTCGAAGTTCATGTAGCCCGGATGAAGCGCAGCGAAATCCGGGAGCCGCCAACCGCTGATACAGCTCCCCGGATTGCGCTTCGCTTCATCCGGGCTACGCATCTCCGGGCCGGCCGTCGCGTCGACGCAACCGGCTACCGCTGTAAGCAAAGGCTTAATGCCTGCGACATATTATCTCAGCGACTACTCCCTCCGTGCTAACAGCCCCTTAACCATGCGGCTTTTGCCAATCAAGGATCCTGAGCGATCCTGGCGTCACATCAAGGCACAATGGAAGAAGGACGCTGAAGGCGTCGGAGAGGATTTTGCCACCTTTGGCGGCATCGGTGCCTTTGAAGCGCTGACCGCCAGGGAAGGTGACAGTCAGGGGCTGTATCACCTGACCGACGGCGAACGGGTCCACGCGGTGTGCCAGGTCAGGCGTCTCCTGATGAGCCGATACACGTCGCCGGCTCTCAGCGCGCGCTTCATCAATGTGTCTCCGATTTACGATCTCGGCCTCGCCGATGTCGGCGATTACGCACAGATGCTCGTGGCGCTGTTCTCCGGCGTCGTCTGGCTGTCGCGCGATGCGCTGGCGGCCAGCCACATCCGTTTTCTCCTCAAGAGTCCGGGCGACTCGCAATTCTTCGCCGCGCTCAAGGCCGCGACGCCGTTCTCTCCATTCTCGAAGTTCAGCATTGAGGGCGCGTTGATCGAGTGCAGCCTGAAGGAAGCGACCGGGGTCGCCTGAGGCGGTCGCGTCCTGTGAGGATGCCCATGCCGATCGCGCCCTGGTACTCATCCGCCTTAACAGTCCGATAACTGATTTTCCTAACGACCCCTTGGGTTGTGCTCCCGTAGAAGGGCACCCGCAGGGGCAGGAAAATGTCGGTTATCTCAACGAACAGCGTGAAGCCGGAGCACCGGCGGCTGTCGATCACGGGTGTGCTGCGTGCCACCAGGATGGGCGCCATTCAGTGGCTCGTCCTGAGCGCCGCGCTGCTGGTGCTCGCCATCACGCTTGGCACAGGCTATCTCGCGCTGCAGTTTCGCGAGCGCGCGCTGGAGATGTCCGAACGCGAGCTCAACAACACCGCGCTGCTGCTGTCGCGGCATTTCGACCAGCAGCTCAGCGACCTCCAGCATGTCCACGACGACATCGTGAACTATCTGCGGTCGGAGCAGGTCGAGACCGCAGATCAGTTCGAAAAGAACATGTCGCTCCTGAGCGCGCACGAGATGCTGCGCACGCGGCTCGCCGCGCTGCCGCATGTCGGCGGGCTCAATCTGTTCAATGCCAAGGGATGGCTGATCAACTCGTCCGAGATGTGGCCGGTGCCCGACATCAGCATTGCCGAACGGCGGTATTTCCGGGAATTCACTTCGGGCCGGCCGATGTCGCCTGTCATCGTCGAGCCAGCGATGAGCAAGGTGACGGGCAACTGGACCACGATCTTTGCCCGCAAGATCACCGGGCGCAACGGCGAGATCATAGGTTTTGCGAGCCGCGGCGTCGAGCCGAGCCATTTCGAGGATTTCCTCGCCTCGCTGGCGCTGAACGGCGACACCGTGATTTCGATGATTCACCGCGACGGCACCATCATCGCGCGCTATCCGCAGGATGCCGGCGTGATCGGCCGCAACATCATCAACCTGCCGGTATTCCAAAAGGTCATCAGCTTTGGCGGCAACACGTCGGGACTGTTCGTCGGCGCCTCGGGCGAGGAGAACGTCGGTGCGGTCAGATCGCTGTCGCATTTTCCGATCCTGATCCTCGCCACCACGAAAACCTCGAGCGCGCTGGAGGACTGGCGTGGCCAGACCAAGCTGCAATTCTGCGCGGCCGTGTTGGCGGTACTGGTCATCAGCTTCGCGGTCTTCCTGATCGTCCGCCAGCTGCAGCGGCAGCACGACGCGGCAAGCCGCCGATTGTCCGAAAAGAGCCAGCATCTCGACACCGCGATCAACACCATGACGCAGGGGCTTCTGCTGTTCGATGCCTCGGCGCGGCTCGTGATCTGCAATCAGCAATACATCGACATGTTCGGCCTATCGCCCGATGTCGCCAAGCCGGGGTGCCATCTGCGCGACCTGATCCTGCATCGCCAGGCGCTCGGCTCATTCGTCGGCGATCTCGATGAATATTGTGCGCGGTTCAACAATCCCAGGGGTGATGAAATCCGCGACTCGGTGATCATGACGCCCGACGGCCGCAGCATCCGCCTGATCTACAAGCGCGCACCCGACGGCGGCTGGGCTACCACGCTCGAGGACGTCACCGACGGGCGGCGCGCGCAGGCGCAGATCGAGTATCTCGCGCACTACGATGCGCTGACCAATCTGCCGAACCGGACGCTGTTCCAGCGTCACGCGGAAGAATTGTTGCGCGAGGCGACCGTCCGCGAGTTCGCGATCCATTACATCGATATCGACGAGTTCAAGCGGATCAACGACACGCTGGGTCATCCGATCGGCGATGAATTCCTGCGGCGCGTGGCCGAGAAGCTGCGCCGGTCGGTCGGATCGAACGACTTCATCGCGCGCCTCGGTGGCGACGAGTTCGCGATCGTCCAGCATGACATCATGTCGGACGACGACGTCAGCGATCTGGTCGCGCGCGTCTATCAGTCGCTGCGCACGCCGTTCGACTGCCACGGTCATTGGCTGTCGAGCGACGCCAGCATCGGCATTGCGATCGCCCCGCGTCACGGGTCCGACCTGTTCGGCCTGCTCAAATGCGCCGACCTCGCCATGTACGCGGCCAAGGCTGCCGGCCGCAGGACCTACCGCTTCTTCGATCCGGCGATGGAGAAGCAGGCCAATCTGCGCCGCGCGCTGGAGGCCGATCTGCGCAGTGCGTTGGCGGAGGACCGCTTCGAGCTGCACTATCAGCCGCTGGTCGACCTGCGCAGCGACGAGGTGACCGGCTGCGAGGCGCTGCTGCGCTGGCGCCATCCGGTGCGCGGCATGATCTCGCCGGCGGAGTTCATACCGGTCGCCGAGGAGACCGGGCTGATCGAGGAGATCGGGCAGTGGGTGTTGCGCACCGCCTGCATCGAGGCGGCGGCCTGGCCGGCGCATGTGCGCCTGGCGGTCAACGTCTCGCCGATCCAGTTCAAATCGGAGACGCTGGCGCTGAAGGTTGCAAGCGCGCTCGCCGAGAGCGGGCTCGACCCGCGCAGGCTCGAGCTCGAGATCACCGAGGCGGTGCTGATCGCCGACGACGATGCGGCGCTGGTCACGCTCGGCCAGCTGCGCGCGCTCGGTGTCCACATCGCGCTCGACGATTTCGGCACCGGCTACTCGTCGCTGCAATATCTGCAGCGTTTTCCGTTCGACAAGATCAAGATCGACCGCAGCTTCGTCAAGGAAGTGACCCGCAACAGCGGCTCGGCCTCGATCATTCGCGCGGTGGTCTCGATCGCGGCCGACCGCAACATGATCACGACAGCCGAGGGCGTCGAGACCGATCAGCAGCGCGATACCGTGCAGATGCTGGGCTGCACCCAGATGCAGGGCTATCTGTTCAGCAAGCCGGTTCCGGCGCAGGACCTGCGGACGCTGCTCGCGGCCGACAGCGTCGAGGACGCCGCCTGAGCGGCTCTCGCTGAAAAGTTCCAAAAAATCGACCTGCCGACGTCTCGGGCGCGGAACCGAAACCGTGGAACCGCGTTCCATTGCGGGGCTCGACCGGCAGGCAATCGATGAAGACCGCAGTAACGTCCGCGGCCATGCTGCTGTTTACCTCGTGCATGGCGAACGCAGAGAGTGGCCTTGCGTCCTATTATCATGGCATCGGCAGGAGCGGCGAGATGACCTGCGCGCATCGCAAGCGGCCATTCGGCAGCATGGTCACCGTGTCCTATCACGGAAAATCGATCCGCTGCCGGGTCAACGACCGCGGACCGTTTATTCGCGGGCGGATCATCGATGTCTCGACTACGGCGGCCCGCGCGCTCGGCATCCTTCAGCTCGGCGTCGCGCATGTCGTGATCGAGTAGCGCGCGGCCTGTGGCGGGATCAGGGCTTTGAGGCGGTCGCCCGCTGCTCGGCGATCGCCTTGCGGAGCGTGCGCGACAGCGCCTCGACCGAATAGGGTTTCTGGATCAGCTCGAAGCCGCTGTGCGCGTTCTCGGCGAGCACGTTGCTGTAGCCGCTGGTCAGCACCACCGGCAGGCCGGGAAAGCGATCGCGGATCACGCCGGCGAGCTCGACGCCATTCATGCCGGGCATGATCACGTCGGAGAACACGAGGTCGGCGGCGAACTCGTTCTCCGAGAGGATCGACAGCGCTGCGTTGGCGTTCGCCGCGCGCTTGACCGAATAGCCGAGATCCTCGAGCAGTTCGGTGGAGAACTGGCCGACATCGTCGTTGTCCTCGACCACGAGGACGCGATAGCCGCGGCCGATCGAGGCCTGCTCGATGCCCGCGCTGGCCGCGACCTTGGCGTCCGCCGGGCGCATCGCCTGCGGCAGATAGATGGTGAAGGTCGCGCCGTGCCCCGGCGTGCTGGTGACCTCGATATCGCCGTCGGATTGCTTGACGAAACCGAAGGCCTGGCTCAGCCCGAGGCCCGTTCCCTTGCCGACTTCCTTGGTCGTAAAGAACGGCTCGAAGATCGCGTCGAGATTTTCCGGCGAGATGCCGGTGCCGGTATCCTGGATCGAGACCGTCACGAAATCGCCGCTGCGCGAGGCCTGGGCGCGCAGGGCAGGGATGTGCTTGACCTTCCTGACGCCGATCGTCAGCTGGCCTTCGCCATTCATGGCATCGCGGCCGTTGACCGCAAGGTTGATCATCGCGGTCTCGAACTGGCCGATATCGGCGATCGCAAAGCAATCGGGATCCTCGATTCTGACTTCGATGTGGATCCGCGCGCCGACCAGCGGGCGGATCAGCTGCACCACGCTGTCGACCTGCGTTCCGACATTGAAGACTTCGGGATTGAGCGGTTGCCTGCGCGCAAACGCCAGGAGCTGCGCGGTGAGTTTGGAGGCCCGCTCCACGGTCTCGGAGATCGCGTCGATGTAGCGGCGGCGCCGTTCATCCGGCAGCTCGCGGCGGCGCAGGAAGTCGGTCGCGGAGCGGATGATGGTAAGCAGGTTGTTGAAGTCGTGCGCGACGCCGCCGGTGAGCTGGCCGACCGCTTCCATCTTCTGCGATTGCCGCAGGGCTTCCTCGCCGCGGCGCCGCTCGGTGATGTCGACGGCCTCCGGCACCGCGCCGACGATCGTGCCGTGCTGGTCCTGCAGCGGCCGCATCGCGAAATCGAAATAGCGCTCGCCGATCGGCAGCTGCAATTGCAGCTCGATCTTGACGTCCTGGCCGCGCATCGCGGTCGCAAAGGCATTCCGGATCACGCGCGGCATGCCGTCGGTCGCAGTGAACCATGGCGTATCCCAGAACGGTTTGCCGACGACGTCCGCAGCCTCTGCGCGGATGCCGGCCAGCGCGGTCTGGTTGGTGTAGAGCAGGCCGCCATCGCGGTTGAGCAGCATCTGATATTGATGGCTGGTTTCCAGGATCGCGCGCGTCTGCGCTTCGCGGGATTCGAGCTGTGCGGTGCGCTCCAGGATGCGCCGTTCCAGCGACTCGTTGAGCTTGCGCAGCTCGATCTCGGCTTCCTTCGCCGCCGTGATGTCGTGGGCGACGCCGATGAAGCCGATATGCTTGCCGTTCGGGTCCCAGCGCGGTTGCGATTCCGAGCGCAGCCAGCGCCAATCGCCCGCAGCATTGCGATAGCGTGCCTCGAGCACGAACGGCTTGAGCGACAATTCGCCGGTGATCTGCTCCTGCAGGATGTTCGGCAGATCATCCGGATGCAGCGCCTTGCGCCAGTCGAACACGACTGCTTCCTCGAACGGCAGGCCGAGGAAATCCAGATAGGCCTGGTTGGCGAAGGAGCGGGTGCGGTCGAGCTTGGTCACCCAGATCGGCACCGGCGCGCTGTCGGCGATCAGGCGGAAGCGTTCCTCGCTCTCGCGCAGGGTTTCCTGCGCCAGCATCTGATCGGTGACGTCGAGATCGGCGCCGACCAGCCGCAGCGCACGGCCATTGCGGTCGCGCTCGATCTTGGCGACGACACGAATCCAGCGGCTCTCGCCGTCGTTCGGGCGGATGATGCGATATTCGGCGGTGTAATCCTCGCCGCCGGCCTTGAGCACGCCGAACAGGTGGTTGATGGTTCGTTCGCGATCGTCGGGGTGGATGCGCGCGACCCAGTTCTCATAGGTCTCGTTGACCTCTTCGGGCGGCAGGCCGTGCACCAGCAGATATTCGGGAGAGCGGCGGTTGCGCACGCCGTCGCGGAAATCGATCTCGAGCCCGCCAACCCGCGCGATGCGCTGGATCCGCGCCAGCTCGGCCTCGCGCTCCTGGAGCTCGCGATGAGCCCGGTCGCGTTCGCGCGCGATCTCCTCAAGGTGCTGCCGCAGCCGTTCAGCTGCCGCAGCTTCAGGAAGCACATCAGCGGGATCGGGTGGGGTCATACGCGCCGGCAACCTCTCGGCGCAGTTTCACACAGGACGAGGCGGCATTTCCAGCGTGATTTGCGGCGATCACTAGCCTCTGTCATTCCGGGGCGATGCGAAGCATCGAGCCCGCAATCTCGAGATTCCCCGATGCGCAATTGCGCATCTGAGGTTCGCTTCGCGCCCCGGAACGACGGTGCAACCACTCGCTCTTCATTTGCCTTTGGGCGGGCGGCAATTATAGGCCCTGCGGAACCCGGCGGCCTGCGCGTCCTCCTCGGAGCAGAACCAGCGATCCGGATTGCCGAGGCCGGGGTAACTGCGGCACGCCTGCAGGTGATAGATGCCGACATTGCCGGTGACGCGGGCGCGTACGGCGTACTTGCCCTTGATGTTGCAGCTTGCCGGCATCGGCAAATCGTCCGGGAAGAGCGCATTGCGGATCTGCGTGTCACGGTCGGCCGGGCAGGCGTTGCCGAGCAGGGCGCCGTCCTTCTTGCCGAGACGAAAATCGCGCGGCGCCACGAAGCAGCCCTTCCACAGTCCGGCACGATTGTCCTTGGCGGTGGCTTGATCCGGCTTGAATCGGCCAGTGGCCGATGTCTCGACGTTGAGGGCGTAGCCCTTCTGCACCATCACCTGGCTGAGGCTGGTCGGGTCGCCCTCGATCTTGCAGACGCCGAGGCGGCGCTTCTTGAAGGTCGGATCGACGCCGATATCGTCGCAATGAATCGGCTTGCCGCCGATCAGCTTTGTCAGCTGGTCGCGCGCTTCAATCCCGCAGGTCCAGGCGTCGGCGTGCTCGTCGATGCAGAGCTGGTCGGCCGCCGGCGCGTCGATGCCGTCGAGCCGATAGACCGTGTTGCCGAGCTGAACCGTCCCGGCGTCCTTGACGATCGCCGTGGCCGAGGCGCTACCGGTCGCAGACAGGGCAGCCGTCGCAGACAGGACAGGGCTCGCGGACAGGCATGTCAGGAGAAGCGTCGTGATGACCGGATTGCGAAACCGCATTTTCTCACTTCAGATTTTTGGCGGGCAGCCGAACTTCTAGCACAGGCAGGTACGATCCAACCAAGGCCTGTTCGCGACAGATGCGTGCGCGCCGTCACATCCCGATCGGCATTCCGCGACGTAGAACGGCCGGACACTGCCATCGAAGGGATGCTGATATGGCCGAGTTCATCATCACCATCATTGCCGATGTCATCACCGACATCTGGACCCTGCAACGCCTCGCGCGCTGGCGGCGGAAGAGACCGGCGGCGCCTCAGGGGACAGCTTCCGAGCAAAGATCCGATTGACTTCAAGAGAACAAAATAGGAACATGATGTGCCACCTGAATCCCGGATGCCCCATGATGTCTGCACGGCCCGAATCTGATGACGATGACGGGCTGGAGGCGGCTGTCGATCAGGCGATTTCTGCCTGCGGCGGCAATCTGCGCGCGACCATCCGGGCGCTGATCGTGGCCAATGAATTCCTGGAGAATGAGGTCAGCGAGCTGATGAAAGCCGTCGCGAAAGCGTATTCGCGCGGCCGCTTCAAGACCTATTCGGGCTGAAATTCCCCCTCAGGCTACCGCCACGAACCGGACAAGAACCGGCCAGGCGCCGGCCCGGTCTGCATTTGCCTCCGGGGCATTTTGCTGTACCACGGAGACGTTACGCCCAATCGCCCGTGCCGGATTGCGCGGGGAGGAATCCTGCCCAAAGCCCAAGCAAGAAGAGCATGTTCAAACGAATCCTGATCGCCAACCGCGGCGAGATCGCCTGCCGGGTCATCAAGACTGCGCGCCGTATGGGGATTGAGACGGTTGCCGTCTACTCCGAGGCCGACCGCGACGCGCTGCATGTCGAGATGGCCGACGACGCCGTGTTGATCGGCCCGCCCGCCGCGGCCGAGAGCTATCTTCTGATCGACAAGATCGTCGATGCCTGCCGCAAGACCGGCGCGCAGGCCGTGCATCCCGGCTACGGCTTCCTATCCGAGCGCGAGGCGTTTCCGCGCGCGCTGGAGGCCGCCGGCATCGTCTTCATCGGCCCGAACCCCGGCGCCATCGCCGCGATGGGCGACAAGATCGAATCCAAGAAGGCCGCGGCCAAGGCCAAGGTCTCGACCGTGCCCGGCCATCTCGGCGTGATCGAGGACGACAAGCACGCGGTCCAGATCGCCGACGAGATCGGCTACCCCGTGATGATCAAGGCCTCCGCCGGCGGCGGCGGCAAGGGCATGCGCATCGCGCATTCGAAGGCGGAGGTCGCCGAAGGCTTCAACCTCGCCAAGGCGGAGGCGAAGTCGTCGTTCGGCGACGACCGCGTCTTCATCGAGAAATTCATCGTCGATCCCCGGCACATCGAGATTCAGATCCTCGGCGACAAGCATGGCAACGTGATCTATCTCGGCGAGCGCGAGTGCTCGATCCAGCGCCGCAACCAGAAGGTCATCGAGGAAGCACCGTCGCCGCTGCTCGACGAGCAGACCCGCCGCAAGATGGGCGAGCAGGCGGTCGCGCTGGCCAAGGCGGTCAATTACGATTCGGCCGGCACCGTGGAATTCGTCGCCGGCCAGGACAAGAGCTTCTACTTCCTGGAGATGAACACCCGCCTGCAGGTCGAGCATCCCGTCACCGAGCTGATCACCGGCATCGACCTCGTCGAGCAGATGATCCGCGTCGCGGCCGGTGAGAAGCTTGCGCTCGCGCAGAAGGACGTCACGCTGACCGGCTGGGCGGTGGAGTCCCGCGTCTATGCCGAGGATCCGTTCCGCAACTTCCTGCCGTCGATTGGCCGGCTGGTGAAATACCGCCCGCCGGCCGAGGCCAGCCATGACGGCATCACGATCCGCAACGACACCGGTGTGCAGGAGGGCGGCGAGATATCGATCCATTACGATCCGATGATCGCCAAGCTGGTCACCCACGCACCGTCGCGCGCTGCCGCGATCGAGGCGCAGGCGACCGCGCTCGACGCCTTCTATGTCGACGGCATCAGGCACAACATTCCTTTCCTGTCGGCCTTGATGAACCATCCGCGCTGGCGCGAGGGCCGGCTCTCGACCGGCTTCATCGCGGAGGAATTCCCGAAAGGGTTCTCGGCGCGCGCGCCCGAGGGCGAGATCGCGCGGCGGCTCGCGGCGGTCGGTGCTGCGATCGACCATGTGCTGGGCGAGCGCAAGCGGCAGATTTCCGGACAGATGGGCGGCCGCGTGGTGCAGCGCGAGCGCCGCCGCGCGGTGTGGCTCGACCATGCCGAGATCGCGCTCGACGTCGCGCGCGAGGATGACGCCATCGCGGTGCGCTTCATCGGCGCCGACGGGCTCCCCGGCAATCCGCACAATCTGGTGTCGAGCTGGGCGCCGGGCGAGCCGGTGTGGCAGGGCACCATCGACGGCAATTTTGTCGCCGTGCAGGTGCGTGCGATCAACAACGGCTTCCGCCTCGCGCATCAGGGTTTTGAGGTGCCGGTCTATGTCTTCACCGAGACCGAGGCGACCTCGGCGCGGTTGATGCCGGTGGTCTCGGCCGCCGACACCGGAAAGAAGTTGCTGTGCCCGATGCCCGGGCTCGTGGTGTCGATCGCGGTGACCGAGGGCCAGGAGGTCAAGGCCGGCGAGACGCTCGCTGTGGTGGAAGCCATGAAGATGCAGAACGTGCTGCGCGCCGAGCGCGACGGCACCGTCAAGAAGATCCACGCCGCCGCCGGCGCCACGCTCGCGGTCGACGCGCTGATCCTGGAGTTCGCATAGACCCGTCATTGCGAGCGCAGCGAAGCAATCCATCGTGCGGCAGCGAAGATCTGGATTGCTTCGTCGCTGCGCTCCTCGCAATGACGAATTGAGGAGTCCTGCCATGGCCTTCCGCAAGCGCCGCGAAGCACTGCGATCGATTCTCAACGGATCAACCTGCATCCGCCCGGGCTCGGTCTATGACGCGACCTCGATCCGGATCGCGGAGGATCTCGGTTTCGAGCTCGGCATGTTCGGCGGCTCGGTGGCCTCGCTCGCCGTGCTCGGCGATCCCGATATCGCGCTGATCACGCTGACGGAATTCGCCGAGCAGGTACGCCGGATGTCGCGTGCGTCGACCCTGCCTGTGCTGGTCGATGCCGACCACGGCTACGGCAATGCGCTCAACGTTCGCCGCACGGTTCAGGAGGTCGAAGCCGCCGGTGCCGCCGGCCTCACCATCGAGGATACGCTGCTGCCGCAAGCGTTCGGCCAGGCCAAGGCGCAGCTGATCTCGCTCGAGGAAGGCGTCGGCAAGATGAAGGCCGCGCTTGACGGCCGCAGCGATCCGTCGCTCGTCATCCTGGGCCGGACCGGCGCCGTCTCGATCACCAATCTTGATGATGCGATCGCACGGGCCAGGGCCTATGAGGCGATCGGCGTCGATGGGCTGTTCTTCACCGGAATCACGTCGCGCGGCGAGCTCGAGGCGCTCTCGGCCGCGACGACGCTGCCGATCGTGCTCGGCGGCGCGCCGGAAGAGATGACCGCGCTGGACTATCTGGCAAGCCAGCGCGTCCGGATCGCGCTGCAGGGCCACGCGCCGTTCGCGGCCGCAACCCAGGCCGTCTACGAGACGCTGAAAGCGCTGCGCGAAGGCGCTTCGCCGAAGCACCTCAAGGGCATCGCCTCGTCCGAACTAACTAGCCGCGTGATGCGCGAGGCGGAGACCAAGGCGCGCAGCGGCGAGTTCCTCGGTCTGAAGAAATGAGCGGCGTGATCCGCCATGTCACGATCAGCGGCCGCGTCCAGGGCGTCGGCTATCGCGCCTGGGTCGACGAGCAGGCGAACGCGCGGGGGCTCGAAGGTTGGGTCCGCAATCGCCGCGACGGCAGCGTCGAGGCGGTGTTCGCCGGCCCCGAGGCCATCGTCGCCGACATGATCACGGCGTGCGGCCGCGGCCCGTTCTCGGCGCGGGTCGATGCCGTGCGCGCCGGATCAGGCAATTCCGATCTTCTGAACCTGCGCCGGGCAGGGGAGCGGTTCTCGGTCCTGCCGACGGTGTGACACGCAGTGCTACACGGCCGCCGAGATCACCAGCGCCTGAATCCGCCCTTCGATCGCGCCGTTGCCGAAACGGCGCGCGAGCGCCGATGCGGCGTGCTCGGTCGCAGCATCAAGTCCGATACCGCCGCGTGCCTCGATCTCGCCGCGCAGCGGTGAGCCCTGGCAAAAACCGATCGCCGGATCGTGCGGCGCGTTCGCCCGGCTTTGCAGCCGGACGGTGTCGATCTCGACCGTGCTGAAGCCCGCGGCCAAAAGATCGGCCCGGATCGGGTCTGGCGCGTAGTGGCCATGGGGCGTGCGCGCGAGGAATCGCGGCGGATCGGCCGGGAAGACCTCTGCCAATGCCTGGGTGACCACGTCGGCGAACTCGTTGCCTTCGATGCGATCCCACACGTTGAACAGGAAACGGCCGCCCGGCTTCAGCACGCGGCGAGCCTCCGAATAGCCCTTGGGCTTGTCGGGGAAGAACATCGCGCCGAACTGGCAGGCGACGACATCGAAGCTCGCACTGTCGAACGGCAGGTTGAGTGCGTCGGCCTGCCGCCACCTGATATCAGCCGCGTCCGGCATCCGCGACTTCGCCCGTTCGAGCATGGGTTCATTCAGGTCGGTCGCCACGATCCGTGTGTCGCGGCCGAGCGCCGACCACAGCGCTCGGGTGACGGCACCGGTGCCCGCGGCGGTCTCGAGCAGGTCGCGCGGGCCAATGGCCTTGGCCCGCTGCGCCAGATCGCGGGCGTAGGGTTCAAAGATCATCGGCACGAGAAGCCGGTCGTAGAGCTCCGGAATGGACCCTACGAACTCCTTGTCGGACGCTGGCATCGTAAGCTCCTTGTTGGCCGTGAAGCTGGCTCATGTCGACAGCCCGCCGTCCGGCTGAAAAAATCGTCCACCCGGATCAGGTTGGACGAAGACTTCGGCCGCGACAAAGGAAAACTCGTGATCTGTGATGAATCACCCTCGCTGGGGGCACACAGGAGAGAAGGCGTGCTGCGTCGCGCGGCCTTTCCGAGCGGCATCGATGACCCTTGACTTCCGCTCCGAACAATCTGATATTTCTGTCATGACAGAAATAACCGCCAAGAGAAAACTTCCCGCCGTCGTCGAGCGCTTCATCCTGCATTGGGGCGACATGGGCGACGAATGGGGCGTGAACCGCTCGGTCAGCCAGATCCACGGGCTACTCTACCTCGCGGAGGCGCCGATGACCGCGGAAGACATCGCCGATACGCTCGGCATGGCGCGCTCCAACGTCTCCAACTCGATCAAGGAGCTACTGTCCTGGGGATTGATCCGTCGGGTGCCGATCCTCGGCGACCGTCGCGACCACTTCGAGGCGGAGACCGACATCTGGGAGGTCGCGGCGAAGATCGCGGCCGGGCGCAAGGAGCGCGAGATCGATCCGGCGCTTGCGGCGCTACGCGCCTGCGTCTCCGACGCGGCCGACGATCCCGCCATCAGCCCGCTCGCCAGCAAGCGGCTGAAGGAGATGCTGACATTCACCGAACTGGTCGACCGCTGGTACACGCAGATGCTGAACGTGCCGCGGCCGCGCCTGGTGGCATTGATCAAGCTCGGCGAGAAGATCGTGAGTTTCCTGCCGACAGGCAGAGCCAGATAGGGGCGGCGGCGTAACGGGAGCGTGCGATGGCGTCAGCAAGGATATCCACCTTAAAGACAGCGCCGGCTTCCGATACGAAACTGTTCGACGACCATCGCTTCCGCGCATTGCTGTCGGACGAGGATTGGGGCCGCTTGCCGGTTGCGATCTGGCGCCGCTTCTCGAAGCGGTTCGAGGACGGCAACACCGTCGTCTATGTCGGCGAGGTCGAGGAAGCCTCGAACAGCCGCGCCGGATGGTGGCTGGCACAGGCCGCGCGGCTGATCGGCGGGCCGCTTCCGACCGGCACCGAGACCGGCGTGCCGATGATCGTCACCGTCACCGAGGACGCCGCGAGCGGCGGCCAGATCTGGACCCGCATCTGCGCGCGCCGCGACGGCTTTCCGCAGGTGATTCATTCCGCCAAACGCTTTGCCGGGCCGACCGGGCTCGAGGAGTATGCCGGCTTCGGCGTCAGCATGGCGCTGCGGATTGCGGTCGAGCACGAGGCGCTGGTGTTTCACAGCGTCGGCTATTCGCTGCGGCTGGGGCCGTTTCGGATGCAACTGCCCGAATGGCTCACGCCAGGCGATCTCACCGTCACCCATTCCGATCTCGGCTGCGGCGACTTCCGCTTCACGCTGGAGATCATCCACCCGCGTTTCGGCCGGCTGATCCGTCAGTCCGCCGTGTTCAGGGAGGCCTCGTCATGACGCCGCTGCTGTGGACCCTGGTCGCCATCCAGATCGCGATGGGCGCCTTCGACACCTTCTATCACCACGAATTCACCGAGCGGCTGGCCTGGCGTCCCTCGCAGCGCCATGAGCTGCGGTTGCACAGCGTGCGGAACATGCTCTATGCGCTGCTGTTCCTCGTGCTCGGCTGGCTGGAGGTGCACGGCGTTCTCGCGATCGCCGTCATGGCCGTGCTCGTTGTCGAGGTCGTCATCACGCTGATGGATTTCGTCGAGGAGGATCTGAGCCGAAAGCTGCCGCCGAGCGAGCGGATCAATCATACGCTGCTGGCAATCAACTACGGCGCCATCCTCGTGCTGCTGGTGCCGGTCCTGATCGGCTGGGCGATGCTGCCGACCGGCGTCGTGCCGGCCTATGCGGGCCTCCTAAGCCTGTTCGCAACGGCCGCGGCCGTCGGCGCGGCGCTGTTCGGTGCGCGTGACTTTGCTGCTGCCAGGCGGCTGGGACGGATGGTCAGCGGGCCGGCCGCCACCTTGGTCGAGAAGTTGCCTGCGGGACAGACCGTGCTCGTCACCGGCGCGACCGGTTTCATCGGCAACCGCCTCGTCGCGAGCCTCACCGCATCCGGCCATCAGGTGATTGCACTGATCCGCAATCCGGCGAAGGCCGAGATGCTGTCGCCGCCGGTGACGCTGATCACGAGCCTCGACCAGCTGCCCGCCGGCTCAGGGATCGACGCCATCGTCAATCTCGCGGGCGAGCCGATCGGGAACGGTCTTTGGACTGACGCAAAGCGCCGCAAGATCATCGCCTCGCGCATCGACATGACAGCCGAGGTCGTCAGGCTGATCGCGCGGCTCGAACGCAAGCCGTCGGTGCTGGTGAGCGGCTCCGCGATCGGCTGGTACGGGCTCTGGCAGGATCAGGTGCTGACGGAGTCGGCGAAATCCCACGCCTGCTTCAGTCACGAACTGTGCGAGGCCTGGGAGAATGCGGCGAAGGCGGCCGTCGATCACGGCGTGCGCGTGGCGTATTTGCGGATCGGTCTCGTGGTCGGCACCGACGGCGGTTTCATCACGCGGATGCTGACGCCGTTCGAGTTCGGTCTCGGCGGCCCGCTCGGCTCCGGCAAGCAGTGGATGTCATGGATCGAGCGGGACGATCTGGTGCGCCTGATCGCGC
This sequence comes from Bradyrhizobium sp. Pha-3, assembly GCF_042258615.1. Taxonomy (GTDB): domain Bacteria; phylum Pseudomonadota; class Alphaproteobacteria; order Rhizobiales; family Xanthobacteraceae; genus Bradyrhizobium. The sequence continues at coordinate 4,432,608 of NZ_CP170152.1, forward strand.
ATGTGATCGCGAAGCCGGAGCTCTCAGGCCCGATCAACGCGACCGCGCCGATTCCGGTCACCAACACCAAGTTCACCGAGGAGCTGGGGCGGCGCCTGCACCGGCCCGCGATGTTCCGCGTGCCGGCCGCGCTGCTCCGCGCCGTCGGCGGCGACTTCGCCAACGAGCTCTTGCTCGGCGGCCAGCGCGTGCTGCCGAACAAGGCGCTGAGCAACGGCTTTGTGTTCCGGCACGAAACCTTGCGCAGCGCTTTCGAGGCGATCTTGTGAGGAGGGCGAGATGTCTGATGGCGGTTGCCGTGCATTTGGAGGTTGGGTCGCCGGATGCGGAGCCGCAACTGCGGTTCTCTCTGGCGTTGCCCAAACGCTCCTTATGTTCGCATCCGGCGGCGACATCATGAGGCTGCTGGGAGGCGTCATCGCGCTTCTCACATCGCCGGCAAGCTCGAGGTCGCGCCGCAGAAGGCGGCGTGAGCCCTACAGTGTTGCTTCCGGCAGGCGCGCTGCGGTGTCTCCGAACACTTCGGAAAATGCCTGCCGGAGCGCGATGTCGACATCGGCCATCGTGACCGGCAGTCCGAGATCGACCAGCGAGGTGACGCCGTACCGCGGATCGACCACGCCGCAGGGCACGATCGCCCGGAAGTGCGAGAGGTCGGGCTCGACATTGATCGCGATGCCGTGGAACGAGACCCAGCGGCGCAGCCTGACGCCGATCGCGGCGATCTTGTCCTCATGGCCCGGTCCCTTGTCCGGGCGCCGCACCCAGACCCCGACGCGGTCCTCGCGGCGCTCGCCGCGGACATTGAAGGCGGCCAGCGTGCGGATGATCCATTCCTCCAGCGAGGCGACATAGGCGCGCACGTCCGGCCGGCGCCGCTTCAGGTCCAGCATCACATAGGCAACGCGCTGGCCCGGGCCGTGATAGGTGACCTGGCCGCCGCGGCCGCTCTGGAAGGTCGGAAAGCGCGGGTCGAGCAGGTCGTCGGCCTTGCCGCTGGTGCCGGAGGTGTAGAGCGGCGGATGCTCGAGCAGCCACACCAGTTCAGGCGCCGCGCGCTCGGCGATCGCCGCCACCCTTGCGTCCATCTCGGCGAGAGAATCGGGGTAGGGCACTGGATGGTCCGAAATCCGCCATTCGACCGCTTCGCCGCCCGAAGGGCGCGCAAAGGTCGTCAAATCGAGGCTTTGGCGGTCGTTAACCATTAGCTAACCCTAACGTGGTCAGGTGAACCCACAATTTAGTTCCCGTCCGGCGGTTCAGAAGTGCCCACCCTCGATAAAGTCAGCGTCGATCTCATGGTGGTCCTCGGCACGACCACCATGCCGATTCACCAGGTCATGCGGCTGTCCCGCGGCGCCATCATCGAACTGGATGCCACCGAGGCCGACGAGGTCAAGATCCTCGCCAACAACCTGCCGGTGGCCAGCGGCGTCGTCCTGGTCGACCGCAACCGGATTGCGGTCGAGGTCAAGCAGATGCTGCCGAAATCTCCCGGGGTTCGCAGTTAATTCACGCATCAAGCGCCTTGTCCCTGCATCCGTGATTTGTTACATGGCCCCCTCGATGCGGCGGCGCCTTAGGGTTCCATCCGACATCCTTAGCGCTCGTGGCGGAATTGGTAGACGCGCTGCCTTGAGGTGGCAGTGGGTAACACCGTGGGGGTTCGAGTCCCTCCGAGCGCACCACACTTGGAATTTCCGATTGAAATTGTTGCGGTTTTAGCTCCCATGCTCCCGGTATGGGACGTGGTGCAATGTCGAACCGTGGAGTTCAGGTCCGCTTCCGCCGTGCGCGGAGGCCCACCACGACGCCGCCGCCCGGGTGAATCACACCCGGCGATTCTCCCTCTTGGACTCTCTATCTTCCGTCTTTCGTCGGCTGGTCGAACACCGACGCGACGGGGCGGTCGTTCACCGTTTCCACCAACGGCTGAAGTAAAGAAACAGCATCGCGCCGGCGATTGCAGGGCCGCCAGGGAGCAGCAGCACGGCGAGTGCCGCGACGATCACCAGTGCCGTGACGAACCACGGCTGCCTTTTCCCGCTCGGTGCCGACGGGGGAGCAGCCTGCGAGCCGACCACGCGCGTCACGCTCACCGGCGGTGGCGGAACATTGGGCATGCGCGAGGGGCCCGGCGCTGCGACGCGCGCCTGCGCCGTCCGCTTCTTTTCGTCCTGTCGTGCCAGCGCGACCAACACCGGGTCCGGCGGTGGCGGCGGCCGCTCGGCGGGATTCCATTGCCGGCCGGGCGGCGTCTGGCCGGCGGCCGCGGCGTTGCGGAATGCGGCGCGAGTCGGGCGCCGCGCGGAAGGGACGGGTCCATATTGTGCGGCCAGGCGCTGCGCTCGCTGCAACAACGCGTGCCGCTTTCCGAATCGACCATCACGGCGAAATGGCCGAAGCCGAGCAGCGACCGGATCACGTCCTTGCCGGAGCCGAAGTGCTTGCCGGCCGGCCCAGATCAGGTTGGTAATCGCCGGGCTGGTCGGCGCGCCCTGCGGCAGCAGCCGCGGACCGTCGGCAACGAAGTGGCGTTCGCCGTCGAGCGCCACTTCGTCGACCATCGGCTCGGTCCACAACAGCGCGAGCGGAATCGCGACCGCTTCGGCATAGCCCAGCGCCTCGAACAGGCCCTTGACGCGAGCGTAGGTCAAGGTCGGGAAGAAATCCTTGAGATCGAGATTGATCACCACGTCGCGGCCGACATGGTTGCGCGCATTGGTCAGGATGGAGCGCTGCGCTGCAAAGCCGTGCGCGGCGTCATGGAGTGGCACCCGCGCGAGGATGTTGTCCAGCACCCAATATTGCGTGCGCTTGAGACGCGGCATCGGCGCCGAGGGGCCCAATGCTGTCGCCTCGCGCAAGCAGATCGTCGCCGACGTCACCGAGCTCAGGCATGCCGGCGAGATCAAATCCTATATCGACATCTTCTTCCTGGCGCTGGTGATCCTGCTCTGTGTCGCCAAGATCGTGGTCAGCTAGATCGCGCCCTAATCAGGCACGCGCTTGCCGGCCGCCGAGGCCTCGGCGCGCGGGGTGCGCTTGGCGACATGGACCGGCGCATTGCTCGCGGCCGGCGGTACGACACGCAGCGGCGCGCCGTGAAGCCGGCCGTGGGCCGCAGCGGGAATCTGATGCGCGGCCTGCTTCGGATGCCTGGCCTGGCGCGCCGAGATCGCCTGCGCGCGCGGTGCGCCAGCTCCGGGGACAGCTGCCGCGCGCTGTGCGAGGCGGCGATCGGCCGCCGAGCGGGCCGCAAGCAGGGTCACGTCCAGCGCTTCGGGAATGCGAAACACGTCAGCCGCCGGGATCGGCAACGTCGAGGCCGACGCCGGCTGGGCGACCTGCGGCTGCGGCCACAACGTGCGGACGGATGCGCCGACGCGCGCGCGCTGCGCGTGATCGAGGACGTCGGCATCGCGCCAATCCATGTCGGCAAACACCGGCGCCGGCAGCGTCCGCGTCGCGGTGAAGACGAAGTTCGGAATTTTGGGCCAGCGCGTGATCGCGACCGTCTCGGTCGGCGGACGCATGAACCATTGCTGCGGCTCGGTCGGCGTCGCCGGACGGTCCGCTGTCGCGGGCACGACATGGACGATGCGGTAGCCGCGCTCCTTCAGCGTGTTGAGGATGCGCGGCAGCGCCGCAACCGTGCGCGGCTGGATGTCGTGCAGCAGCAGGATGCCCTTGTGCTTGGCCTCGATCCGCTGGATCGCGAGGTCGTAGACCCGCTGCGGCGAGATGTGGCGCCAGTCGTCAGCCGGGAAGTCGGCGCTCCAGACCTGGATGCCCTGCGAAGCCAGATACGCTTCGGGGATCTCGGCGCGCATCAGGCCGGGAATCCGGAAGAACGGCGCCAGCTTGCTCTTGTCGCCTTTGAGGGCGGCGAGCGTCGAGGCGATGCCGTCGTCGACTTCCTGCCGCACCCGCTCGAGCGGCATCTTGTTCATCGTCAACGGATGGTTCTGGCTGTGCGTGCCGACGGTATGCCCGGCGGCGATCAGCTTGCGCACGCCCTCCGGATTGAACCGGGCCTGGGAGCCGATGGTGAAGAAGGTCGCCTTGACGCACTGGCTGGCGAGAATGGCCAGCACCTGGTTGCTGTATTTCGGCAGCGGTCCGTCGTCGAAGGTCAGCACCACCTCGTGATCGGCGAGCGGCAGCGTCTCCGGATACTGCATGGTGCCGATCCGCGGATGCTCCCTGGGATCGACGACGATGGTCCGCGAGGTGCCGAGTGCGTTGGGGTTACCCGGGCAATCCGCGGCGAGGGCGGCCTGCGGCGTCATGAAGCAGCAGCCCAGTAGCGCCGCGCCGATCACGGTCCGCGACCGCTTCCGGATCATCACCAGGACGTCTGCAATCATCGATCTCGGCCGCATTCCAAACGCACTGACGAATCCTTAGGTGCGGCCCCATGAATGCCGCCTTAACGGTCTGTAATCCACCTTGGGTCCCGGGTTCAATGTGTCCGGTCGGACACGGTTTTCAACGCCGCCGGGACGATGTGGACGACGTGATAGTTATGCTCCTGCAGGTACCTTAGGAAGGCGGGCAGCATCTGTGCTGTTCGCATTTGCGGGTCATGCAGCAGGATAATTCCCTTGCGATGACCCTCGAGCCGCCCGGTGAGCAGCTTGAGTTCCTCTTCGGGCGTCATCTTGTTCCAATCGCTGGCCCAGAAATCGGCGCCGAACACCGCGATACCGCGCTTTTCCATGCGCCCGAGCAGGGCGGGCGTCGACTCGAAATAGGGGAACCGGAAGAACGGCGTGCTCGGGACCGTGCTCGCGGTGCCGCGCAGGGCCGTCTGGACCGCTTCGATTCCCCGGTTGATGTTCGCCTCGGCCTGATCCGTCGGCATTTTGTTGAGATGCGGATGGTCCCAGGTGTGATAGCCGATGCTGTGCCCGAGCCGCGCGATCTTGCGGACCATATCGGGATGATCCGCCGCATTGCGGCCGACCATGAAGAAGGTGGCCTGCACGCATTCGGTTGCCAGTGCGGTCAGCACCTTGTCGGTGACGCCAGGTGTCGGCCCGTCGTCGAAGGTCAGCACGACCTCGCCATCCCGCAGCGGCAGGGTCTGCGGAAAGCTCTTCAGCCCGACGCGCGGATAGGTCGCAGGGTCGACCTCGAGCACACGCGAGGTGCCGAGCGCGTCCTTGCGCGGGCATTCGGCGGCCTGCGCCGAGCTGATCAGCGCAAACGGCGCGATCGAGATCAGCGCAAACGGCGCGAGCGCGATCAGCGCCGCGACTATGTTCAGGATCGGTCGCGGTGCGCTCGACATCTTTCTCATTGCACTGGGCCCCACCGATTAGGTAATCCGTTCCGCACTCATCAGAGCAGTTTTTTCCTTCCTGTCAAACCGGCGAAACACGGCATGGCCGAGAATATCGACGTTGCCGAACCCGCCGAGGCCGACCCGCTCGCCCAGATGCCGATGCGGGACGAGGAGGGCCAGCTCCGCCCCGAATTCGTCGCGGAGATCGCCCGGGCCATCCATGCTGCCGACCGGCCCCTGTTGTGCGAGGTGGTGGCGGAACTGCACGAGGCCGATCTCGGCGACCTGATCGAAGCGCTGGAACCGGACGACCGCGTCACCCTGGTCGAGATCACGGGCACGGATTTCGACTTCTCGGCGCTCAACGAGGTCGACGAGACGGTCCGCGAGGAGATTCTCGAGGAGCTCGAGCCGGAGACCGTCGCCGAGGGCGTCCGCGAACTCGAATCCGACGACGCCGTCGAGCTGCTGGAGAGCCTCGACGAGGAGGACCAGGAAGAGATCCTGGAGAAGCTGCCGGCGGCCGAACGAGAGGACATCGAGCGCAGCCTGCTGTATCCGGAGAATTCGGCCGGCCGGCGGATGCAGACCGAGTTCATCGCGGTGCCGCCGGACTGGAAAGTCGGGCAGGCGATCGACTACATGCGCGACACGCCCGATCTGCCGGACCGGTTCTACGAGATCTATGTGGTCGACCCCGACAAGCATTTGCTGGGCGCGGTGCCGCTCGACGTGCTGTTGCGCACGCGCCGCCCGGTTCCGGTCAAGGACCTGATCGACGAGGACCGCCGCCGGGTCTCCGCGCTGGAGGACCAGGAAGAGGTCGCGCGGATGTTCGGCAAGTACAATCTGGTCGCGGCTCCCGTGGTCGACACCACCGAGCGGCTGGTCGGCGTGATCACCATCGACGACGTCGTCGACGTGATCGAGGAGGAGGCCGACGAGGACCTCAAGGCGCTGGGCGGCGTCACCCATCCCGAAGAGCTGTCCGACACGGTCTGGACCATCGCTCGCGGCCGCTTCAACTGGCTGCTGGTCAATCTCGCCACCGCGTTCCTGGCCTCCTCGGTGCTCGGCCTGTTCGAGGGCCAGCTCGAGAAGATGGTGGCGCTCGCGGTGCTGGCGCCGATCGTGGCGAGCCAGGGCGGCAATGCCGCGACCCAGACCATGACGGTCGCGGTGCGCGCGCTCGCCACCCGCGAACTCGGTGCGTTCAACGCGACGCGCGTGGTGCTGCGCGAGACCATGGTCGGGCTCGTCAACGGCCTCGCCTTTGCCGTCATCACCGGCATCGCCGCTGTGGCATGGTTCAAGATCCCCGGCCTCGGCATCGTGATCGGGCTTGCGATCATCTGCAACCTGGTCGCCGGCGCGCTCGGCGGCATCCTGATTCCGATGGTGCTCGAACGGGTGCGCGCCGATCCTGCGGTCGCCTCCGGCACCTTCGTCACGACCGTCACCGACGTAGTCGGCTTCTTCTCGTTCCTCGGCATCGCCACGCTGTGGTTCGGCTTGAAATAGCCCGGCGCCTGCGGGCCTGCTTATCGTTAATCGCGCCTTAACGGGGTTGGCGGATGATGCTCCTATCTTCACGGGGGCCATCATGCAGCGGTTGCGGCTCAAGGCGGACGGACTAATTGTCGAATTGCGCGACGGGCAGGAAATTCCGCTCGTGCCCGCACATCCCGCCGAGGCGGCGACGCAGCCTTCGGCCTCGCAACCGGCTGTGCGCGATCTGCGCCGCCGGGCCCAGCTCACCCAGCTCGAATTCGCCGCCAAGCTCGGCGTGCCGGTGGAGACCATCCGCAACTGGGAGCAGGGCAAGCGCGCCCCGCGGGGACCCGCCCGCGCGCTGCTCGCGGTGATCGCGCATTCGCCGGAGACGGTGTTCGCCGCGCTGTCGAGCGAGCCGACCGCGGCGTGAGCTGATAAGGCGCGCGCTCCACCATCGCTCGGTCTCTTGGAAGCCGTCGTCCTGGCGAAAGCCAGGACCGATAACCACCGCATGTGATGATGGATGGGATCGCGGCCCCAGCATCGCGCAACAATTCTCATTTGGGGTAATGGGTCCTGGCTTTCGCAGGGACGACAGCGAGTGTGTTGCGCGATCTGTGAGTCAAACTTCCGCATTCTCGCGACATGATCTGTCCGAGCTTTGCTGTTCGTTCCGCCCTCTCTCTTCAAGAGGGCGCAGGGAAAGCCGGGTGCCGATCGCACCCATGGGCCCCGAGCAAAAGGTAGAAAGCTCGGGGGTAGGACCACAGGTGTAACCGGAGCAATCCGGCTTTCCCTGCGCGATGGGTTACGGCTTATACGTGCTCTCCCCGGCGAGACTGGGCTTTTTTGTCACCGCCTTCGCAGGGCGCTTGCGCGCTCTGCGAGAGGACACCTGCCACTAGGGCGTCAGGCCTGCACGATTTCGCCGTCCGCCACATTGCGCACTCGTCAGTTGCGCAACCGGCGTCCACCGCATCTCGACCCACGTTCGTGACGATCGCGAAGCGCCCCTCGATCGGGCGAGACGGGCGAACCATACACTGAGTTGCACTTCGGATAAAGCGAAATATTTTTGCCGCGGGGGCTTGCGCCGTCGGGCAACTCAGTGATTGGCGATTTTCGGTGCGGGCCGGCCGCAACGCTCATGGGGCTTGCCAGCAAGGCGGTTTGGCCGCTTTAATCGGAGGATTGCAGTACGTTCTTATTTGAAGCGTGGATTTCCCCATGAAGGCCATCGAGCAGATCATTGCCGGCTACGTGTCGCTGAAGAATCGTCAGGCGCTGGAACAGCTCAGAGACCATCGCCAACACCTGCTGGACGATGTTCGAACACATAGCGTTCCGGGTTTCAGGCCATCGGTCGTGAACGAGACCCTCGCCGAGGAAATCGAGCTCATCGAGGGAGCATTGGCTCGCTTCGATGAGCACGGATAGCTCGCGATTGGGGGCGTGGTTTCGCAACCGCAGCGCCTCTCGGGTCGTCAGGCAATCAGTGGCGTCTGAATTAGAGCCGATCAATCACTCTTTGGCCGGTGCGTCAGCACCCCGATGGCCAGCATGCCCGTGCCGCCCAGCGTGGCGCCGGCCGCGGCCTGGAGCAAGAAAATGTCGGCAGGTCGCAACTCATTGAGGGCGCCGTTGCCCATTACCACGGTCGTTGCATAGCTTTGCAGAAAGCAACCTCCCAGCGCGCCAGCGATCAGCCCCACCGCACTGTGGCCCCAGAACCCGAACGCGTGGTCGTGCACAACAGCGGCGGTGAGATGAGCACCGATGAATCCGGCAACGATCTGGATGTAGAGGTTGGTTGCGGTCCAAAGCATCGGTCGCTCCATTGGCCGCACCAGCCCTTCATCGCGCGGCGACCACCTCGCCGTCTTCCTTAACGAACCGTCCAACCGGTGAGTCCAGAAGATCGATGACGGCCTCCGATGGCCTGCACAATCGCACACCCTTGGGCGTCACCACGATCGGTCGATTGATGAGGATGGGATGCGCCAGCATGAAATCGAGCAATTCGTCGTCCGTCCATTTCGGCTGATCCAGGCCGAGTTCTTTGAAAGGCGTTCCCTTCTCGCGCAGCAGGGCGCGGACGGGGATGCCCATCGCGGCAACGAGCTCCTTGAGTGTCTCGCACGACGGCGGCGTCTTGAGATATTCGATGACAACGGGCTCGGCGCCACTCTGGCGGATCATCGCGAGCGTGTTCCGCGAGGTGCCGCAATCCGGGTTGTGATAGATCGTGACGGTCATGGTCGTGTCTCCGCAATAGCGACGGGGCCGCGCACCTCGGGACGTCCGAGCAGCCAGTTCATCAGCAACATGCCGGCGAACGCGCCGCAGAGCTCGGCGAGGATGAACCCCGGAAGGTCAGCAGGCCGAATGCCGGCGAACGTGTTGGTCAGGGAGCGTGCGATCGCAACGGCCGGGTTTGCGAACGACGTCGATGCTGTGAACCAATAAGCGGCCGTGATGTAGAGCCCGACCAGCCAGGGAACGGCCGCACGCTGAAAACGGATGCCGGCGAGAATGGTGGCGACCAGGCCGAAGGCGGCCACTGCTTCCGCAAACCATTGCGCGCCACCGGTCCGGACCTTCATCGACAGCTCGATCAAGGGGTGAGCGAACATCGCGTGCGCCGCCATCGTCCCGACAATCCCGCCGATGATCTGGGCGGCGATGTAAAGCACGGCTTCGTTCACCGGCAGCTCGCGCCTGCCGGTAAAAACGAGCGTGACGGCCGGATTGAAATGCGCACCGGAAATCGGACCGAGCACGGTGATCAGGACGACGAGGATCGCCCCGGTCGGCAACGTGTTGCAGAGAAGCGCGAGCGCGACATCCTTGGTCAGGGTTTCGGCCATGATGCCGGAGCCGACCACGGTTGCAACGAGAATGCCGGTGCCGAGCGCCTCGGCCGCAAGGCGCCGGGGAAGGTCGAACGTGTGCATCAGCCGGCCTTTGGCGTTGAATTTGTCGCGCCATCGGCGCGTCCGATCTCGCGCAGCTTGGTACCAAGCGAGAGCTTGTCGATGCTCCTCAATGGGAGGCTCACGAAGATGTTGATTCGATTCTTGAGATAACGAAACGCAGTCATGAACGCGGCCTGCTTTTCCAGGTCGGTACCGCGGACCTCCGCGGGGTCTTCGATTCCCCAGTGGGCGGTCAGTGGTTGGCCGGGCCAAATGGGGCAGGCTTCACCCGCTGCGTTGTCGCAGACCGTAAACACGAAATCCATCACCGGCGCGTTCGGATCGGCGAATTCGAGCCAGCTCTTCGAACGCATCCTGTCGATCGGGTAATCCAGAGTCTCGAGCGTGCGAAGCGCAATTGGATGCACGGCGCCCTTTGGCGCACTCCCTGCAGAGAAAGCACGGAAGCGGCCGGCTCCGTCTTTCCGGAGGATTGATTCCGCCAGGATCGAACGCGCCGAGTTGCCGGTGCAGAGAAAGAGGACGTTGTAGAGATGGTCAGGCACGGCTTCGCTCCTTTCGCGGTGGAGGGCAACACGGTTGCAAGCTCTCGACGACCGGCGCGCAAACCTCAGGTCGCCCGTCGCAGCAATCCCGAAGCAGGAACACCGCGACGTTGCGAAATTCTTCCAGGTTGGCGCGGTAAACGATCGACCGGCTACGCCTTTCCGAAGTCACAAGGCGGGCGCGGGTGAGGATCGACAAATGCGCCGACAGGGTGTTCTGGGGCACCTCCAGCAGGCGGGCGAGGTCACCTGCGGCAAGTCCCTCGGGCTCATGTTTGACGAGCGCCCGAAATGCCTCCAGTCGAGTCGACTGCGAAAGGGCGGCCAAGGCCAGAACGGCTACTTCTGTTTCCATATATCCAGATTTATGGAAGTATTACCGCGAGTCAACCGGATTTTGCGTTCAGCCCGGCTGATACACTCTGTTACTTCGAATATTCTAGAAATATCGATTGACGGCGATGCGGCGTGGGTGCATCATGCGTCCATGAAGATCGATGATGCAGCCGCGCGCCTTGAAGCCTTGGGTAATCCAACGAGGCTCAAAATCTATCGCGCGCTTGTTCGTGCAGGCCATGCAGGCATGCCCGTCGGACGCCTGCAGGAACGCTTGAAGATTCCTGCGTCTACGCTGTCGCACCATGTGAAGGGGCTGGTCTCCGTAGGCCTGGTCTCGCAGGTGCGCGAAGGCACGACGCTGATCTGCCATGCGGAGTACGGCACGATGCAGGGGCTGGTGGACTTCCTTGTCGCCGAATGCTGCGTCGAGGAATCCGCGTGCGGCGAGGCCCAGTCGGCGGCCTGATTTTTTTGCGCAATCATTCGATTATCCTAGAAGGATGGGAGTAGATCGTGAACTCAGCAAAGACAGTCGCAATCATCGGCGCGGGGCCTGTTGGCCTGGCAGCGGCGGCGCATGTGTTCGAACGCGGCATGACGCCCGTGGTACTGGAGACCGGCGCCGAGGCAGGCCATGCGGTGCGGCAATGGCAGCATGTTCAGCTATTCTCGCCGTGGGAGTACAACGTGGATCACGCCGCCGCGCGGCTGCTTGCGGACATCGGCTGGAATCGGCCCGACCCCAAGGTCTATCCGACCGGCGGCGAACTGCTCGATCAGTATCTCATTCCGCTCGCGACCCGCACGCCGCTCAAGGACGTAATCCGCACATCGAGCCGCGTCACCGCGGTGTCCCGCGCCGGCTTTGATAAAGCCAAGACGAAGGACCGGGAAAAAGCGCGGTTCGAAATCCGCTATCAGAACGGCAAAGGTCCCGAAACGATGCAAGCCGACGCCGTCATCGACAGCTCCGGCACGTGGGCGTCGCCGAACCCGGCTGGCGCGAACGGGCTTGCCGCCATCGGCGAGCGCGAAGCGCAACGGAATATCGCCTACGGAATGCCTGACGTGCTCGGCAAGGACAGGGACCGGTATGCGGGCAGGGCGGTTGCCGTGCTGGGGGCCGGGCATTCCGCGATCGGCACGCTGACCGACTTGACGAGACTGGCGGAGCAGGCGCCGGGCACGCGCCCGATCTGGCTGCTTCGCGGCAGCAATCCTGCAAAGGCCTTTGGTGGCGGCGCGAACGACAAGCTGGCCGCCCGCGGCGAGCTGGGCGCGCAATTCGCTTCGCTCGTCGCCTCCGGCCGTGTGCAGGTCGAGGCAGGTTTCCCGGTTGCCGCGATTGGCCAGGTGGACGGCCGGCTGCGGATCGCGACGTCTGCGTCGTGCTGTGGGCGCAGCATCGTTGTCGACGAGCTGGTCGTCGCGACCGGCTTTCGTCCCGACCTGTCGTTCCTCAGTGAGGTTCGTCTGCGGCTCGATCCGGCGATCGAAGCGCCGGTGGCGTTGGCTCCCCTGATCGATCCGAATGAGCACTCCTGCGGAACGGTGCGGCCACATGGCGCGCGCGAGCTGGTTCAGGACGATGCTGGGCTCTACCTCGCAGGCATCAAGAGCTACGGCCGTGCACCGACCTTCCTGATGATCACGGGCTACGAGCAGGTGCGCTCGATCGCTGCCGACATCGCGGGAGACCGCGAAGCGGCGGAACGCGTGGAGCTGGACTTGCCCGAGACCGGCGTCTGTACGCGCGGGGGCGTCGAAGGCCCCGACAATGCAGGGAGCTGCTGCGGTGGTCCGGCACCGGTTCAAGCCGACGCCTGCTGCGCGGACGATGCGTCAGCCAAGGCGGCAGGGCGCGCTGAATGAGCCGCCGTGCAGATAACGTCCTGATCGTCGCGCTCGGTACAACGCAAACCCTGGCCTGGGCGTCGAGCTATTATCTGCCGGCGATTCTCGCGGATCCGATTGCGCGCGACCTCGGCATATCGACAAACTGGCTGTTCGCCGCGTTCTCGATGGCGCTCGTGATCTCGGGACTGCTCGGCCCACGCGTCGGCCGCCAGATCGACCGCATGGGCGGGCGCGAGGTGCTTTGCGCGTCCAACCTGATCCTGGCGTCCGGCCTGATTCTGCTCGGGTTGTCGCAAGGCCGCGTTCTCATGGCCGCAAGCTGGTTGCTGCTCGGCGTCGGCATGGGCCTTGGCCTGTATGATGCGGCCTTCGCGGCGCTCGGGCGAATCTACGGCAACACCGCGCGCCGCTCCATCACCGGCATCACCTTGATCGCCGGGTTTGCCAGCACGATCGGCTGGCCGCTGACCGCGTGGGGCCTTGCAACCATCGGCTGGCGCTGGACCTGCTTCGGCTGGGCGGCGGCGCACGTTTTGATCTGCCTGCCGCTCAACGCCTTCGTGGTCCCCAAGCTGAAGAGCGAGCATCGGATCGCAGCCGACGCGCCAAAGCCGCATATTCCGATCGACCGCGCGATGGTGCTGCTCGCCTTTGCCTTCGCGGCCGCGTGGAGCGTCACGTCGGCCATGGCGGTTCATTTGCCGCGAATTCTGGAGGCGTTGGGCGCGACGCAAACGCAGGCGATCGCGGCAGGCGCATTGATCGGACCGGCACAGGTGGCGGCGCGGATTGTGGAAGCGAGCCTGCTGAAGCGCTTCCATCCACTATGGTCGGCGCGATTGGCCTGCATCACGCACCCCTTGGGAGCCTGCGTCATCGGCCTGTTCGGCGGGGGCTTCGCCGGGATCTTCGCGCTGCTGCATGGAGCCGGCAACGGCATTCTGACGATTGCGCGCGGCACGCTGCCGCTGGCGATATTCGGTCCAAAGGATTACGGCTACCGGTTGGGGCTGCTCGGCGCGCCGTCGCGGCTGTCGCAAGCCGTCGCGCCCCTGGCGTTCGGGTTCCTGATTGCACCGCTCGGCGGTTATACGTTCGCGGTCACATCGGCTCTCAGTCTGGCTGCGCTCCTGGCATTGTTCGCACTCAAGGCCGAGCCGAAGATCCCCTCGCAGTAGCGTCGCGACCTTTCATCCGCCGAACCGCGCACAGGTTGGGGCAGAACGCCGCGGCGCGCTCGCTGGAGCCGCAACGCCGGGGCAATTTCCCGAAATCACCTCGCTCGAGCGGGCTACCGGACGCCTAATCCCTCATCACGGGCTGATCAGTAATGATGCTTTATGTGATTAAAATGTAGTGAAATCAATATTTTATAACTAATTGCATGCAGAATGCAAAATGTGCTTGTCGCCTCGCGCGGCTTGAAGCAGACTTCTCGCGGGGCAGGAGAGGGCCAATGACCTTCGATGACGAAGGTCGCGCCAGGGGCAAACAACAATCTGCCGGCAGAGGAGCGAGCAATGAGCGATCAGGTGTCCACCATCGCAATGGCAGATACGGCGAAGCCTTCCGGCGTGCGCTGGAAGATCTTCCTGCTGATGCTGTTCCTGATCTCGATCAACTATATCGATCGCGCCTCGCTCTCGGTCGCAATGCCGGTCATCGCCAAGGAGTTCGATATCGATCCGGCGATGCAGGGCTTGATCCTGAGCTCGTTCTTCTGGACCTACGCGCTGATGCAGGTGCCGGGCGGCATGCTCGCCGATCGCTTCAAGCCGCGCATCGTGATCGCCCTCGCGACATTGTTCTGGGGCTTCTTCCAGGCGCTGGCCGCGCTGTCCACCAGCTGGATGCTGCTGCTCCTGACCCGGCTCGGGCTCGGCGCGTCGGAAGCGCCGATCTATCCGGCCGGCGGCAAGCTCAACGCGATCTGGATGACGCAGACCGAACGTGGCCGCGGCGCCACCCTGCTGGACGGCGGCGCGCCGCTCGGTGCCGCGCTCGGCTCGATCGTGATCGCCTGGCTGATGGCGGCGTTCAGCTCCTGGCGCGTCGCCTTCGTCGTCGCGGGCGTCGGCACCATGCTGTGCGGGCTGTTGGCCTGGTACTACATCCGCAACGTGCCGCGCGAGCATCCGTCGGTCAATGAAGCCGAGGCGCGCTATCTCGAGGAGGCCCATGCGATCGAGGACGCGGCGACGCCGCCGTCGTCCGGCGCAAGCGGGCTGGCTTATTTCCGCTTCCGCTCGGTTTGGTGCATGTGCCTGGGCTGGATGTTCTTCAACACCACCTTCTATGGCCTGCTGACCTGGATGCCGACCTATTTGTTCAAGGTGCACGGCTTCGACATCAAGGCGCTCGGCGGCGCCTCCTTCATCATCTTCTTCGCGGGCTTCGTCGGCGAACTGGTCGGCGGCTGGATCGGCGACGGCTGGCGCGCGCGGGGCGGTGCGCCCAACACCGTGTTCCGCACCCTGTTCGGCATCGCGGCGATCATGGCGACGGTCTCGATCTTCCTGGTCGCCTACGTCACCAATGCGGTCGTAGTCGTGGTGCTGCTGTCGACAACATTGTTCTTCCTGCGCTGGTGCGGCATGTACTGGGCGATCCCGTCGGCGCTCGCGGGCCGCGGCAAGTCCGGCTTCCTCGGCGGCTGTATGAATCTCGGCGGCAACATTGCCGGCATCACCACGCCCTTGATCGTCGGCTTCATCGTGCAGGCCACCGGCTCCTACTTCCTGGCCCTGATGTATTTTGCCGCCGCCGGAATTGCGCTGTTGATCTGCTCGACCCTGATCGACTACAGCCGCAAGCTACCGGTCTGAAACGAGGACGGCCGAATCCTGCCAAGGGTTCGGCCGGTTGATGAGGCAAGCGAATGACACGTCCCATCCGGCTCGGCATGCTGACGCCGTCGTCGAATACCGCACTCGAGCCGATCACCTGCGCGATGCTATCCGGCGTCGACGGCGTCTCGGCGCATTTCTCGCGCTTCAAGGTGACGGAGATCGCGCTGTCGGAACAGGCGCTGCGCCAGTTCGACGCCACCGAGATCTTGCGCGCAGCCGAGTTGCTCGCGCATGCCAAGGTCGACGTCATTGCCTGGAACGGCACCTCGGCAAGCTGGCTCGGCTTCGATCGCGACGAAAGCCTGTGCGAGCAGATCACGGCGGCAACCGGCATCAAGGCCTGCACCACGGTGCTGGCCTATCGCGACCTGCTGCGGCGGATCGGCGCCGAGCGTATCGGTCTGGTGACGCCGTATCGCGGGGATGTGCAGGACAAGATCATCGCCAACTGGAATGCGGCGGGGCTGCACTGCTTCGCCGAGCGGCATTTGTCGCTGCAGGATAATTTCTCCTTTGCCGAGGTCAGCGAGGCCGAGGTCGCGGGGATGATCGAGCAGGTGGTGCGCGAGGGCTGCGATGTCGCCGTCGTGCTCTGCACCAACATGCGCGGCGCGGGTGCTGCCGAGCGGCTGGAACGCGGGTTCGGCGTGCCGGTGCTGGATTCGATAGCGGTGACGCTATGGGCGTGCCTCACAGCTGTGGGCTGCGATCCGTCGCGCGTGCACGGCTGGGGCAGCCTGTTCACGAACCCCGATCTGCGCGCTGCGAGCGCGATCTCCGATCATCACGATGGATAAGGGCGTGCGGTGACCGAAGCCAAGACTGATGCCAAGACTGAAGCCAAGACCAAAGCCGAGCCGACCAGACGTAGCAAGGAACCCAAGCGCGCGATCACGGCGCCGCAACGGCGCCGCCTGCGCGTGCCGCGGGTCGGACTGCACGAGCAGGCGGCGGCGCGGCTGCGCACCATGATCGTGCGCGGCGAGCTGGCGCCGGGACAGTCGCTCGGGGAGGCGGACCTGTCCGATGCGCTCGGCATTTCGCGGACCCCGCTGCGCGAGGCGCTGAAGCAGTTGGCGAACGAAGGCCTGGTCGAGCTGCGGCTCAACCACAGTGCCGTGGTGGCGCCGTTCCGCCGCGCCGAATTGACCGAATTGTTCGAGGCTGTCAGCGGCATCGAGCGCTGCGCGGCCGAGCTGGCCGCGCTGCGCATGGAGGACGCCGACTTCGAACGGCTCGACGCGCTGCAGGACAAGATCGAGTGGCACCACGGCCGCGGCGAGCTGCGCGACTATTTTCAAACCAATCAGCAGATCCATTCGGCGATCGTGGGCTTCGCCCGCAACGCGGTGCTGAAGGCGACGCATGAGGCGCTGCTGGCGCGGGCCGAGCGGGCGCGGTTCTTCGCGCTCTCGGTGCTCGGGCGCTGGGATGAATCGGTGCGCGAGCACCAGGATATCCTGGCCGCGCTCAGGCGCCGCGATGCGGCGCGGGCCGGGGAGATGCTGGCCCACCATGTGCGCCGCACCGGCGAGATCGTCGCCGAGACGCTGGATGGCAATGCGCTGAACAACGAGGCGGGTGACGCCGCGGTGCCGGACACTCCCGCAAAGCCGCGCGGCCGCAAGACGAGGAATGTTGCGTCATGAAGATCCTGCTGCTCAATCCCAACACGACGGCGGCAGTGACGGATCTGCTCCACGCCGCCGGCAGCAAGGTGGCCTCAGCCGGCACCGAGCTCGTGCCCGCGACCGCCTCGCGCGGCGTACCCTATATTGCGACCCGCGCCGAGGCGCAGATCGGCGGTGCGATCGCGCTGGAGATGCTGGCCGAGGCCGGCCCGAGGATCGATGCCGCCATCATCGCCGCGTTCGGCGATCCCGGCCTGTTCGGCGCGCGCGAGCTGTTCGCGTTTCCGGTGGTGGGCTTGGCCGAGGCCGCGATGCTCACCGCCTGCATGCTCGGCCGGCGGTTCTCGATCGTGACCTTCGCCGGCGCGCTGGCGCCCTGGTATGAGGAGTGTGTCGCCATGCACGGGCTGAGTTCACGCTGCGCCGGCATCCGTGCGCTCGACGGCAGCTTCCAGTCGATATCCGACGTGCAGGCCGAGAAGGAAGAGCTCTTGGTCGCGCTCGCCAACCAGGCGGTCGAGCAGGACAGTGCGGACGTCGTCATCCTGTCGGGCGCGCCGCTCGCGGGGCTTGCCGCAAAGGTCCGCGACCGCATTCCGGTGCCCGTGGTCGATCCGGTCGCGGCCGCCGTGCGCCAGGCGGAGACGCTTGCCGTGCTGAAGCCGCGCAAGGCGGTCGCCGGCACCTTCCGCCGGCCCGATCCGAAACCGACGATCGGGCTCGCCGAGCCGCTCGCCGCCATCATCGAACATCGCTCACCGAAAGAGGGGACGGACTGATGTCCTTCGACACCATCATCCGCGGCGGTACGCTTGTGACCGCTGCCGACACCTTCGCCTGCGACGTCGGAATCCGCGACGGCAAGATCACGGCGCTCGGTCACGATCTCGGCGATGCGGCCACGATTATCGACGCCACCGACCGGCTGGTGCTGCCCGGCGGCATCGACAGCCATGTCCATTTCGCCCAGCCGTCGGGCGACGGCATCGTGATGGCCGACGGCTTTGCCAGCGGCACCCGCTCGGCGGCGTTCGGCGGCAACACCACCGTGCTGCCGTTCTGCCTGCAGGAGAAGGGCCAGACGCTGCGCGAGGCGCTCAAGCACTACCATTCGCTGGCGGACGGCGAGTGCCATGTCGACGTCGCTTTCCATCTCATCGTCACCGATCCGACCGAGCATATGCTGGGCCAGGAGCTGCCGGCGCTGGTCGAGGATGGCTACACCTCGCTAAAAGTCTTCATGACCTATGAAGGGCTGGCGCTGTCGGATCGCGAGCTGCTCGAGACCATGTCGGTGGCGCGCGAGACCGGCGCGATGCTGATGGTGCATGCGGAGAACTTCGACGCCATCCGCTTTCTCACCGACCGGCTGGAACGCGCCGGCAACACCGCGCCGCGCTTCCACGCGACCTCGCGGCCGATCCCGGTCGAGCGCGAGGCGACGCACCGCGCGATTTCGCTGTCCGAGCTCGTCGACGTGCCGATCATGATCGTCCATGTCTCGAATCGCGAAGCGATGGACGAAATCCGCCGCGCCCAGCAGCGAGGCTTGCGGGTGATGGGCGAAACCTGCCCGCAATACCTCATGCTGACCGAGAAGGATCTCGATCAGCTCAACATGGAGGGCGCGAAATACGTCTGCTCGCCGCCGCCGCGTGACGTAGCGAGCCAGCAGGCCTGCTGGGAAGGCCTGCAGCAGAAGGTGTTCTCGGTGTTCTCGTCGGACCATTGCCCGTTCCGCTACGACGACCCGCAGGGAAAGCTCGCGCCCAAGGGGCGCACCAGCTTCCGCTGGGTGCCGAACGGCATTCCGGGCGTGGCGACGCGGCTGCCGATCCTGTTCTCCGAAGGCGTGGTGAAGGGGCGCATCGACCTCAACAGCTTCGTTGCCTTCAGCGCCACCAATCACGCCAAGATCTACGGCCTCTATCCGCGCAAGGGCACGATCGCCGTCGGCTCGGATGCCGACATCGCGCTGTGGGACCCTAAGCGCAAGGTGACGATCCGCCATGAGCTGATCCATGACGGTTCGGACTACACGCCGTATGAAGGGCTCGAAGTCACGGGCTGGCCGGTGCTGACCATGGTGCGCGGCAAGGTCGTCGTCGACGATGGCACCCTTGTCGGCAGCAAGGAGCACGGCACATACTTGCCGCGCGCCAAACCGCCCGCTGGAGCGACCATCCCCTAACCCGCAAGCAAGAAGGCAGGAGACCACCATGCCCTACGCGACAACAGATGACGGCGTGCGGCTCTATTTCGAGGAGACCGGATCCGGCCATCCGGTGATCCTGGTCCATGAATTCGCCGGCGACCTGCGCAGCTACGAGCCGCAGATGCGGCATTTCGGCAAGCGCTTCCGCACCATCGCCTACAATGCGCGCGGCTTTCCGCCGTCGGATGTGCCGGAACAGGTCGCGTCCTACTCGCAGGCGCGCGCCGCTGACGACATCCTGGCGGTGCTCGATCACATCGGCGCGCCGAAGGCGCATATCATCGGCCTCTCGATGGGCGGTTTTGCAACGCTGCATTTCGGCATCCGGCATCCGACGCGTGCTCTGTCGCTGTGCGTCGGCGGCTGCGGCTATGGCGCCGAGCTCGACAAGCGCGAGACGTTTCGCGCCGAGGCCGACGTGATCGCGGGGATGATCCGCAAGGAGGGCATGCCGGCGTTCGCCGAGCGCTATGTCTACGGGCCGACGCGCGTGCAATACGAGAACAAGGACCCGCGCGGCCATGCCGAGTTCAAGCGCATGCTGGCCGAGCACTCGGCGGTGGGATCGGCCAATACCCAGCAGGGCGTTCAGAAGGAGCGTCCCTCGCTCTACACGCTGGTCGACGAGATGAAGCGCATCACGATGCCGACGCTGATCATCACCGGTGACGAGGATTGGCCGTGCCTGCTGCCGGGCATCCTGATGAAGCAGAGCATCCCGTCCGCCGCGCTCGCGGTGATGCCGAACTGCGGCCATGCCATCAACATCGAGGAGCCCGACGAGTACAACCGGATCGTCAGCGATTTCCTGTCGCAGGTCGAGAGCGGGCGCTGGCCGCAGCGCGATCCGCGAGCGGTGAGCGCGTCGATCACCGGGATGAAGGACTAGGCTCTCCGACTGCTCGCGCGACTACCATGGGATTGTCCCGAGCGTGGCGTGCGTGAACGTGCCGGTCGGGCTGTCCGCGCCCAGTAGCGCAACGCGCACCGCCTCGCGGGCGCCTTCCGCGACGGTGTCGGTGCCCGCATAGCCGTTCAGGTTCGTTCGGGTGAAGCCGGGGTGCCTCGAGCTCGATCGCCATCGCGAGCGTGATCGCGTTGAGCGCGGTCTTGGACGCGGGGTAGACCGGGCCGGCGAGCGCGTTCAGCGTCGCGTTCACCCGCCATGTCGGACTGTCGCCGACGCAGTATGCGCGGGAGCATATCGTGCCGTGACGCGCGTGCCGGCGTCATCGAGATTGAGATCGATCCAACATTCTTCGCAAGCGCTGCAACCGACGCGTGAATCGAACGCGCGATGATGAATCGCTGTGATGAAACTTACACAGCGCTGTCATCGGCGATGGATAACTTGTCGCACGTCGACGTCATAAATCCTTAAAAATGGGGCAAGAAGTGAAGGCGAAATTCCTTTCGACGGTCGGAGTCTGCCTGGTCGCTGCTGCTGCAGTTGTGTGCAGCGCCGCCGCTCACGACGATGATAGAGATCACGATCATCGTCATCCGCACGACATCCACACGGCAACGCCGATCAAGCATCTCGTCGTGATCTTCAACGAGAACCGCTCGTTCGATCACTATTTCGCGACCTACCCGAATGCCGCCAACCCGACCGGCTCGATTCCGTTCACGGCCAAGCCGCATACGCCGAAGGTCAACAACCTCGCCAACGCCAATCTGCTGACCAACAACCCGAACACCAATCCGGCCAACGGCACCGGCGCGACCAATCCGTTCCGTCTCGACCGCACCCAGGCCAACACGCGTTCGCAGAACCACGCCTACATGCCCGAGCAGCAGGCGGTCGACAACGGCAAGGAAGACCTGTTTCCGGAATTCACCGGTCGCGGCACTGCCGGCGGCGTCGGCGCCTTCGGCACCAACGGGCAGGTGATGGGCTATTTCGACGGCAACACCGTCACCGCGTTCTGGAATTACGCGCAGAATTTCGCGATGAGCGACAACAACTGGACCGACACCTTCGGTCCGTCGACGCCCGGCGCGCTCGAGGTGGTTTCCGGCCAGACCAACGGTGCGCAGAACATCGTCGGCACGTCATCGTCGATCGCCGACGGCCAGGGCGGCCTGACGCTGATAGGCGATACCGATCCTGCCTACGACCAGTGCTCGAGCACGACCAGCCAGGTCCTGATGACCAGCAAGAACATCGGCGACCTGCTCAACGCCGAGCAGATCAGCTGGGGCAGCTTCATGGGCGGCTTCGACCTGACGCTCAAGAACAGCAACGGCACCACCAACTGCGGCCGCAGCACGTTCTCGAGCAACGTCAACGGCACCATCGTGGACTACATCCCGCACCACGCCTGGTTCCAGTATTACAAGTCGACCGCCAACCCGTCTCATGCACGGCCGAACTCGGTGAACGCTGTGGGCCACACCTACGTTCCCGGCAGCAAGACGCTCGATCCGGCCAATCATGCCTACGATCTCGAGGACTTCTACGCTTCGGTGAAAGCCGGCAACTTCCCGGCCGTCTCCTACATCAAGATGCCGGCCTATCAGGACGGTCATCCCGGCAACTCCGATCCGCTCGACGAGCAGGCGGGCAATGTCGAGCTGATCAACTTCCTGCAGAAGCAGAAGGAGTGGCGCGAGACCGCGGTCATCATCACCTATGACGACTCGGACGGCTGGTACGACCACCAGTACATTGCGCCGATCAGCGCCTCGTATGATCCGACCGCCGATCAGGTCAACGGTCCCGGCCAGTGCGGCCGCGGCATTGGCAAGCAGACGCAGCCGAAGGGCCTCAACGGCCAGCCGGTGAACGGCCGTTGCGGTCCCGGCACGCGGATCCCGTTCCTGCTGATCTCGCCTTACGCCAAGAAGAACTTCGTCAGCCACACGCGCATCTCGCAGGCGTCCGTCGTGCGCTTCATCGAAGACAATTGGCTGCACGGCCAGCGTCTCGGCGGCGGCGCGTTCGACGACAGCGTCGAATCGATCACGGACATGTTCGACTTCGATCATGGCCACGATCGCGACGATGACGATCGGCAGAACAAGCTGTTCCTCGATCCGACGGCCGGCACGGTGATCGTCAGCCCGTCTGATGATCATCACCACTAACGATCTGGGATCACTGGACGTCATATGAACGGCCGCATGTTGTGGCTTCTCGGCGCCGGCCTGCTCTGCATGGCCGGCGCCGTTGCGGCAGTCGAGACCCAAGGACTTCCGGGGACGAATCCGCATCCGGTGCAGCTCAGGCGCCCGCCGGTCGCCCCGCTGTCCGGCATGGCGCAGCTCGGCCAGAAGATCTTCTTCGACGCGTCGCTGTCGTCGTCGGGCGCATTGTCCTGCGCCTCCTGCCACAGTCCGGACCACGCCTACGGTCCGCCCAATGATGCGGCGGTGATGTTCGGCGGGCCCGCGCAATCGCGGCAGGGGACGCGCGCCGTTCCGGGGCTGACCTATCTCGAGCGCCAACCTAATTTCAGCATTGGGCCGGAGAAGGACGAGGACGACAATCTCGTCGACTTCGCGCAACTGGCCGCGGCCGGCCAGCAGGCCACACGTTCGAAAAAGGTCGCGACCGGCACCGCGGCGTCGGCGGTCAACATCGTGCCGCAGGGCGGACTGTTCTGGGACGGCCGCGCTGATACGCTGCAGGACCAGGCGATCTTCCCGTTGCTCGATCCCAATGAGATGGACGGCGGCAGCATCGAGGTGGTGGCGCGGAAGCTGCGCCAGGCGAGCTATGCGCCGCGCTTTGCCGAACTGTTCGGCGCTCAGGTCTTCGACAATACGCGGCTGCTGGTCGCTGAGGCGATGTTCGCGGTCGCGCGCTATCAGGTCGAGGAGCCCAGCTTCCATCCCTACACCAGCAAGTTCGACTACTGGCTGGAAGGCAAGACGCGGCTGAGCGAGGGCGAGTTGCGCGGCCTGCAATTGTTCAACGATCCGGACAAGGCCAATTGCGGCGGCTGCCATACCTCGGCGCCGACCCGCGACGGCCTGCCGCCGCTGTTCACCGACCACCAGTATGAGGCGCTTGGCGCGCCGCGCAACGCCGCGCTCGCCAGCAACCGCGATCCCAACTATTTCGATCTCGGGGTCTGCGGTCCGTATCGCACCGACATTGCCGAGCAGACGCAATATTGCGGGATGTTTCTGACGCCGACCTTGCGCAACACCGCAACCCGCCGCGTGTTCTTCCACAACGGCGTCTTCACCAGCCTCGAGCAGGTGCTCGATTTCTATAACTTCCGCGATACAAATCCGGAGAAGGTCTACCCGCGTACGGCCGACGGCAGGTTAAGGAAATACGACGACCTGCCGGAGAAGCATCACGGCAATGTCGACGTCGCCGATCCGCCGTTCGAGCGCCATCTCGGCGACACGCCCGCGATGACGGCGCAGGATGAAGCCGACATCATCGCGTTCCTGAAGACATTGACCGACGGTTACCAGCCGGAGCGGTGAGCGGTAGCGACGGCTCACCGCGGAACTGATACGTGAGTTGGCAGGTCCTCGTCGTGCGCGCATAATGGGCGCATGAATGTGGTCGAAGGCAACGGTGCCAGAATTCCCGCGATCGGGCTCGGCACATGGGAGCTGCGCGGGCGGACCTGCGCCCGCATCGTCGAGCAGGCGCTGCGGCTCGGGTACCGGCACATCGACACCGCCCAGATCTATGACAATGAGCGCGAGGTCGGCGAGGGGCTGCGCGCCTCCGGCATCAAGCGCGACGATGTGTTCCTGACCACCAAGATCTGGACCACGCATTTCATGGCGAAGGATCTCGAGCGTGCCGCCAAGGAGAGCCTGGCGCGGCTGCGTTTGACCGAGGTCGATCTGTTGCTACTGCACTGGCCGAATCCGCACGTGCCGCTTGCCGAGACGCTCGGCGCGCTGGCGCGGGTCAGGCAGGCGGGACTGGCGCGGCATATCGGGGTCTCGAACTTCAACGTGGCGCTGATCGAGGAGGCGGTGGCGGCGTGCCCCGAGCCGCTCGCCTGCGATCAGGTCGAGTACCATCCTTATCTGGGCCAAGCCGACGTGATCGAGGCGTGCACGCGCCATGGCATGGCGTTCGTCGCCTACAGCCCGATCGCGAAAGGACGCGTCAAGGGCGACCGCGCGCTGGCGCGGATCGGCGACCGCTATCGCAAGACGGCTGCCCAGGTCTGCCTGCGCTGGCTGGTGCAGCAGAATGTCTCCGCGATCCCGCGCACCTCGAAGCTCGAGCGGCTCCAGGAAAATTTGGACATCTTCGACTTCGAGTTGTCGGATGAGGACATGCGCGAGATTTCGGCCATGGGGAGCACGGCTGCGCGCTGACGGCTCATCTGACGGTCCCATGGCGTATTCGGTCCTCGCCTGTGAATCGCCGCGCGGAAAATGGCTGGGCAGCGGTTCGGATCATGCTATTGCGCGCTGGCCGATTGCGGTTTTGCACCGAATGGGGATTGAGGCAGGCGGGTTCCAGCCGGTATTGTGACCGGCGGGGAGACGACACTGATGTGATCGAGTGGGATGAAGTTTCGGCCAAACGCGGATATGGTGGCGTCGGTGTTCGTGCACCTGATGCTGCTCGCGCTGATTTTCCTGTATTCGGAGGTGCATCAGTTCGATCCCGTCGCCGCTGACACGGTGCCGGTCGAGATCGTGACGCCGCAGGAGGTCGCCAGGAGCGAGGTCCAGACCGAGACCAAGCCCGCTCCGGTGCCGAGCCCGTCGCCGACGCCCGAGCTGCAATTGCCGTCGCTCGACAAGCCTGTGGACACAGCCAAGTCCGAACCACCGGCGCAAGCGCCCGCACCTCAGCCGCAGCAGGCCCCGCAGCAACCGGCGCAGAAGCAGGCGACGCCGCCGGAGACCCAACCGAGCCCGGCTCCGCAGCATGCCGCGGTCGAGCCGCCGGCACCGCAGACACCGGCACCTCAGACGCCGCCGATGCCCCAGCCGATGGCGCAGCAATCAGCGCCGCCGTCGCCACCCGCCTATGTGCAGCCTGAGCCGGACCTGTCCGTCAAATACAATGTCATGCTTGGCTTGCCGCCCGACATCCCCGTCAAGCTGCCGGCCGAAGCGCCGCACGGCCCCGGTCCCGGCAAGGACAATTTCGACGCCGCCGCTACCGAGCAGGCCGATGTCGGCTCCAGCGTCGTCGCCGAATTCCGCCGTCATCTGAAGAGCTGCATGAAACTCCCAGCGACGCTGAGCACCGGCGATGACGTCAGGATCAAGCTCAGGGTGTTCATGAAGCCCGACGGCAAGCTCGGCGCATCGCCGTTGCTGATCGAAGCCACGGCATCGGAAAAGGGCCCGCTGCTGCTCAAGAGCGCGACGGAGGCGCTGCAGGCCTGCCAGCCCTACGCGATGCTGCCGCGGGATCGCTACGGCGAATGGAAGGTGCTCGACCTCGACTTCACGCCGCGCGATTTTGCGTCGTAGGGCGAGGACGAGCGGCGAACTTCGCCTCGCCCCGCGTGCGGGGAGAGGCCGGATTGCATCGCCAGATGCAATCCGGGTGAGGGGAGCCTCCGCGAGTGCGTCTGTGTCCGTCGATGCGGAGCCAGCCCCTCACCCCAACCCTCTCCCCGTAAGAACGGGGAGAGGGAGCAGAGTGCGGTCGCGCTTGCTGCTCGATCAATTCCTCAGCTTCCCATCGCCTGCCAGGCGTTCGAGGCGAACTGCCGGCGCCAGATCACGATGACGACCGCGGCGGTGGTGGCGAACAGCACCCAGGGGCTGACGAACCAGCCGAGATATCCGAGCGCGAAGAAGAACGCGCGCTGGCCGCGATTGAAGTGCCGGCCCGCGGTCTCGAACAGCCGCGTGGTGCGGATCACATGCGCCTCGGCCTCCGGCGTATCGCGCTGGCCGGCCGGCGGCATCGCACCAAACAGGATCGCAACATAGTTGAACAGACGATAGGCCCAGGCGAATTTGAAGAACGTGTAGATGAAGATCAGGATCAGCCCGATGCACTTGACCTCCCACAGCGCGGGCGAGGGCGTCAGGTTGACCGGCAATGCGCCGAGCACCGCGAGCGCGTCGTTGGTCGCGCGCAGCAGCGCCAGCGCACCGCCGATCGCGATCAGGCTGGTGGAGGCAAAGAACGCGGTGCCGTTCTGCAGGCTGGCCATGATCTGCATGTCGACCATCCGGGCATCGCGGTTGAGCAGATTCCGCACCCAGATCTCGCGATAGACATGCATCCGCGCCGACAGGCTGTCGCGTCCGTAGGCGGTGTGCTCCAGCGTGATGGCGTAGACCAGCCATTCCAGCGCAAAGAAGCCGACGGCCAGGATGTCGACCCAATAGCCGGTCATTGGTGCCTTCCTTCGTCAATGCGCGGCAGGTCCGCGTCGCGCCGCGCCGCATCCCGCGTCATGTACAGGTTGAACGCGTGCAATGCACTATGGCAAACTGACGTGGCAACAGGATTCACAGGCATGCTCAAGCTCGTCATCGGCAACAAGAACTATTCGTCATGGTCGATGCGGCCCTGGCTGGCGCTGCGCGCCAACGACATCCCGTTCGAGGAAATCTTCGTTCCGCTCTACACTGACCAGGCCGACAAGGACCGCATCCTCTCTTTCAGCAAGGCCGGCAAGGTGCCGACGCTGATCGACGGCGACGTCACGGTGTGGGATTCGCTGGCGATCATCGAATACCTCGCCGAGAAGTTTCCCGAGGCGAAGCTCTGGCCGTCGGATCGCGCTGCGCGCGCGCATGCCCGCGCGATCTCGGCGGAGATGCACTCCGGCTTCGTGCCGCTGCGCAGCGAATGCGGCATGAACCTGCACCGGCCGATCCGCGCCGTCGCGCTGTCGGACGATGCGCGGGCCAATGTGGCGCGGATCGAGGAGATCTGGGCCGATTGCCACGCGCGCTACGGCAAGCAGGGTCCGTTCCTGTTTGGGGCATTCTCCGGGGCGGATGCGATGTACGCGCCCGTGGTGCATCGTTTCCGCACCTACGCGATCCCGGTGAAGGCCGAGGCGCAGCATTATGTCGATGCCATGATGCAGCTTCCGGCGTTCCAAGAATGGACCCGCGACGGCCTGGCCGAGACGCTGCGGATCGAGCGATTCGAGAACGCTTGATCGTCCTCGCGCTGCCGAATTGTGACAAGGGTGGCAAAGATCGCGGCTTGACGCCGCGGGGCCGAAGGCGTCGAATCCGAAAGACCGGTTTTGCAAGTCGTGAAAGGACTTAGACCATGGGCATTCTCGATTCCCTGGAGAATTCACCGGAGCTGAAAGGCATGCTTGGCCAGCTCGGGGCGGCCGTTATCCCCGTTGTGCTCGGCCAGGTGATGGGCAATGGCGGGCAGGGTGGCTTGTCGGCGATCATGGCCAAGCTCGAGCAGGCTGGGCTCGGCGAACAGGTCAAATCCTGGATCGGCACCGGCCAGAACCTGCCGATCACCGCCGAGCAGCTCCAGGAGGTGCTGGGCAGCGACACCGTCAAGCAGCTCGCCGCCAAGTTCAACATTCCGATCGACCAGCTGTCCAAGGTGCTGGCCCAGCAACTTCCGGGAGCAGTCGACAGCGCGAGCCCCAACGGAAAGTTGCCGCATACCGCCTGAGGCTGTGGGATCGGGTTCCGGCCGGGGTCGGCGGGCAATTTCCGGCTGGCAAGTCAATTGCTGCCTATCGCCCTGAAAAACCTGCAAAATCACACCTTCACCATGCCCCAATCTTGCTGGATTTGGGGCGGTGCGATGTGCTAGGTTGCCACAGGGTTCTCAAAATGCCGGCTTGAGCTATCGGGACTGTCAGCTCAGCCAGCAATCTCTAAGAAAATGGAGAGGGCGTTGAAGCATAAGTACTCGATTGGCGAGATCGTCTATTTCACGGCCAGCAACGTGGCGCGCCCCGCTGCGAGCGGCACCTATGAGGTGATCCGCCTGCTGCCGACCGATGGTGACGATTGCCAGTATCGTATCAAGAGCTCGACTGAAGCTTTCGAACGGGTGGCCAAGGAGAGTCAGCTCGCGCTGTCCTGAACGCGTTGTGCGCAAGCCGGTGGCTGGAGCGGGTTCCGCGCCGTCGCCGTCAAAAGGCCCTGTTCGCAGACCCATTGTGCTGAAGGTTGGACGTCGGGATGGCGACGTTCGCCGTCGCCGGTTGTGCTTACGCCGCGTTGAGGGACATCGCGCATGAATTGGGCTTCCTCGCTGGATCAGATCTGGCGCTCACCGACCTTCCCGATGTGGCTGACGCTGGCCGCTGCGGGCTTCTTTGGGATTGTCGTTCTGGTCACGCTGCTGCGCGCGGAAAAGTCCGTCGCCAACGGCGCGCTGACCGTCATTACGCTGCTGTCGATCGCGGTTGCGGTCGCCGCCACGATCCGCGGCTTCGGGCCGGGCGGGCAGGCGGCGCCCGCCGACACTCGGACGGCGCAATTCACCAGCCAGACCGCGCCAGCGCTGGCCTGCGTCGACGACCTCGCCGGAGACGCCGTTCTCAATGCCTGCGAGAAAGTGCTGTTCGGTTCGTCTGACACCGCTGCGGCCGCGGTCAGCTATGCGGCGGCGCAGATTTCGCGCCTGACCGCGCTCGGCGACCTCGCAACCGCGGAGCGCAATTCCACCACGGAATTGCAGGCGCTGCGCCGCGCCGTCGAGCACGACCGCTACGGTCTGGTGGCCTACGCACTGATGGCGCGGGACCACTGCACGCCGACCGCATGTCCCGCGTTCCGCTCGCTGGGCGACAACCACCAGATCATCAACAACATGAACGAGCGGACCTACGAGAACCTGGTCACGCGCTACGCGGCGTTCTGGAACGCGCCGGCCGGTGCGCAGGCGTCGGCCGCCGGTGGCCTGGTCGCAGCGTTGCCGCCGTCGATGCCGACCGGCAAGCCGACCAATGCGGAGTTTCCGAGCGCGTCCTCGACGCCGCCGGTCAGCATCATGACGCCCGAACCGGCGAAGCCGGCTGCAGCGGCCCAGCCGCCGGCCGCGCGTGCCGCCGCCGCGCCGCCGGCCGCCCCGAAGCGCCCACCCGCAGCGAAGCGTCCGGTCCAGATCGCGCCGGCTGCGGCACCAGCGCCAGCGCCGCCGCCTGCCGCGGCGAGTGCGCCGGCGGCCGCGAACCAGGAATGAGCGTGACGACGGCGGCTTGAGCCGTCGTCGTCGCACCGTTCCGGTTAGTAAATCCCGATATCCACTGCCGCTGCTATCGCTCCCTTTCCAAAGCGCGCGCCGGCCGCTACATCCGGCGCATGCCGCTTCATCTCATCAAGCTCGCCGTCGGTTGCGACTCGGTCAAGGAACTCAAGGGCTGGGTCGCCGAACGGATGGCGACCGCGAAGAAAAAAGGCCTGCCGCTCCGTCACGTCCACATCACGCGGATGACGCCGAAGCGCGAGGAGGAGATCCTCGCCGGCGGTTCACTGTTTTGGGTGATCCGTGGCGAGATCGCCGCGCGCGAGAAGATCATCGCGATCGAGCCGTTCCGCGACAAGGACGGCATCGGACGCTGCCGGCTGGTGATGCAGCCCAAGGTGATCGCGGTCTCGCCGCGACCGATGCGGCCGTTCCAGGGCTGGCGCTACCTGACCGCGGACTCCGCGCCCGCAGATCTCACCAAGTCGAGCGCAGCCAGCGTGGCGTCGATGCCGGAACCCATGCGCCGCGAGTTGCGCGACCTCGGATTGCTCTGAGCAATCGGACCGCTCGATGCGGCCGGCCCCATCAGACCGCGATGTTATCGATCAGGCGCGTGCTGCCGATCCTTGCCGCCACCAGCATCCGCATCGGCCCGTCCTTCAGCGACCCGATCGGCGCCAGGGAGGCGGCGTGGCGGACCTCGAGATAGTCGAGCACGAAGCCGGCCTTGGTGATCTCAGCAGCGCCGGTGGCCATTGTGCTCGCGGCGTCCTCGCCGGCGCGCAGGCGGCCCGCCGCTTGCTTCATCACCCGGTTGAGCTCGGGGGCCGCGCGCCGCTCCTCCGCCGAGAGGTAGACGTTGCGTGAGGACATCGCGAGGCCGTCGCGTTCGCGTACCGTCTTCGACCCGATCACCTTGACGCCGAGATCGAGGTCCGCGGCCATCTGGGTCACCACCCGAAGCTGCTGAAAGTCCTTCTCGCCGAAGATCGCAACATCGGGCCGGACTTGCGTGAACAGCTTGCCGACCACGGTGGCGACGCCGCCGAAGAAATGCGGCCGAAAGCGATCCTCCAGCCCGGCGGTGGCCGGTCCCTCCGGCACGATCCTGGTGGCGAAGCCGTCGGGGTACATCGCCTTCACCTCGGGATGCCAGATCAGGTCGACGCCTTCGGCGGCGAGCTTGGCGACGTCTTCCTTCCAGGTGCGCGGATAGGAACCGAAATCTTCCGTCGGCGCGAACTGGGTCGGGTTGACGAAGATCGAGACGACGACCCGCTTGGCGCGGCGCTTGGCGAGCCGCACCAGCGACACATGGCCGTCATGGAGCGCTCCCATGGTCGGGACCAGTGCGACGGTCGCCTTCTTGGCGCGCAGGGTGTCGACGGCGCGACGAAGGGCGGGGACGGTACGGACGACGGTGGGATTTCTCGGCATCTGGTCTCGACTCGTGGGGCAATCTGGGTGGGGGGAATCCAGGTGGAACGTTTCGCGTTCGGCAGGTAGCGGAGCTTACCAAGTCCGAACCGTTATCGGCAAACCGCTGCGCAAGCATTACCCGATCTCGGAAGCGCATGGATCGCAGGCCTCGTGCCGCCGATCGACGCAGCCGGCTTGCGCGTTCGATTCATCATTATTGGCGGCTGCAATTGATTTCCTTGCGCAGTGATGCATTTCACTTGACCGCAGCCGTGCGCGATTTGAAGATCATTGCGGGGTTTGAATCATGTTGGTGCAGGCTAGTCAGGGTCAATCCGGCTCCGCACATGTCGTGGTGCTCGGCAACGAGAAGGGTGGTTCGGGCAAGTCGACCACCGCCCTGCATATCGCCGTCGCGCTCCTGAAAGCCGGACAGCGCGTTGCCAGCATCGATCTCGACTGCCGCCAGCAGAGTTTCACCCGCTACATCGGCAATCGCCAGGCCTGGGCGCGGCGTTCCGGGCTCGATCTTGAACTCCCCACGCATTATTGCATCAAGTACGGCGAGACGATGCAGATCGAGGAGAACGAGAACGCCGAATTCCAGCAGTTCATGGCCGCGGTGAGCGCGGTGGAACGTGCCTATGATTTCATCGTCATCGATACCCCGGGGTCGGACAGCTACCTGATGCGGCTCGCGCATTCGATGGCCGACACGCTGGTGACGCCGATCAACGACAGCTTCCTCGATTTCGACGTGCTGGGCACCGTCGATCCCGCGACCTATGCGGTGATCGGCGAGAGCCATTACGCGGAGATGGTGCGCGACACCAGGCGCAAGCGCCGCCAGCTCGACGGTGCATCGACCGATTGGATCGTCGTGCGCAACCGGCTGTCGATGCTCGGCTCGCGCAACAAGCAGCTGGTCGCCGACGGCTTGAAGCAGCTGTCGCTGCGGCTCGGGTTCCGTGCGGTCGACGGCTTTGCCGAGCGGGTGGTCTACCGCGAATTCTTCCCGCGCGGGCTGACGGCGCTCGACGACATCGACGAGGCGACGCTCGGCACCCGCCCGAGCCTTGGGCACGTCACCGCCCGCGAGGAGGTGATGGGCCTGTTGCGCCAGCTCAAGCTGCCGCTCGACGAGCGCGGCCGCCGCCGCGCCGCCAACCGGGCCGAATGGTTCAGCCAGGTCGACAAGCCGCTGGAAGTCGACGACATCATCGGCAGCTAGGTCGGCTTCAGCACCGTCATCTTGAACGGGCCGCCATTGGCGGCGGCATGCGCAACGGCATCGTTGGCGTGATCGAGATCGAAAGTCGTGACCTCGAATTGATCGAGCCGCAACAGCCCGGCGCGGGCGAGATTGACGAGGCCGAACGTCGCCTCCGGCGGATACATCCAGACACCGTGAATGTTGACGCATTCGCGCATGATCCAGGGGTAGGGCAGGTCGAGCCCCGGTCCGCCCTGCATCCCGACGCCGCCCATCAGCACGATCCGGCCATAGGGACGCACCGTCATGATCGCGGCGCGGACGGTCGGCGTCGTCACCGATGGCGGCATCAGGTCGAGCACGCAGTCGATCGGACCGGGCGCGGCGCGCCGCATGCGCTCCCGATCGTCGTCCTCGTTGCCGCTGAGCCTGACCGGGCGCACGCGCGGCCCGAACCTGCGGACCAGATCGGCCAGCACCTTCTCGTTACGACCTGGCGCGACGACGCAGGCAGCTCCCATCGCCAGCGCGACCGCGACCGCAGCGCTGCCGAAATTGCCGGTCGCGCCGCTCACCAGCACGGTCTCTCCCGGCTGCAGCCGCGCCGCCAGCAGGCCGCCATAGGGCACGAGGCAGGTGCCGAGCGCGCACCATGATGGCGCCTCGGCCGGATCGATCGTGCCGATCCGCTTGACGTTCTCGGTCGGCACCAGCGTCTGCTCGGCAAACGAGCCGTGGCGGAAGTGGCGCTGCAGGCGCAGCCCGCCTTCGCCGCGCGCGCTCCAGCCCTGCAAGGTGATGTCGGGCGAGATACTGTCGTCGCGCGAGCGGAAGGTCGGATCGCAGTACACCCAATCGCCGGCGGCGAGATGGGTGGCGTCCGGCCCGACGGCACGCACCCGTCCGATCGCGCCGGGACCTGGAACGGCCGGCAGCTCGAGCAGGTAGCTGCGTGCGCCGCTGAAGACCTCGTTGGCGTAGGACAGCACGCGCGTCGCAGCGACGTCGACGAGGACTTCGCCCGTTCCCATCACGGGCGCCGGGATCTCCTCGATCGCGAGCGGCGAGCCGAACGAT
This sequence comes from Bradyrhizobium sp. Pha-3, assembly GCF_042258615.1. Taxonomy (GTDB): domain Bacteria; phylum Pseudomonadota; class Alphaproteobacteria; order Rhizobiales; family Xanthobacteraceae; genus Bradyrhizobium. The sequence continues at coordinate 4,465,566 of NZ_CP170152.1, forward strand.
TTCAGGATTGCTGCTTTCATCTGGTCTGGCCCTCGGTTTGAGGCCGGCATGATCCGCGGGCGCGTTGCAGCCAACAAGACCTGGTATTATCCTAGGATTATCGAACCCCCTCACGAGGTCCGGCGATGGCCAGTCCGCGGCAAGGCGAACTCGGAGATTTCCTGCGATCGCGGCGCGAGAAGCTCACGCCAAAACTGGTCGGCATCCCGGCCGGGCGGCGGCGCCGCACGCCCGGACTGCGCCGCGAGGAGGTGGCCGACCTCGCCGGCATCGGGGTCGATTGGTATGTGCGCCTCGAGCAAGGCCGCTCGGTGAGCCCGTCGGCCGCGACGATCGACGCGCTGGCGCGGGCGCTGCGGCTGAGCAAGGCCGAGCACACCCATTTGCGCGCGCTCGCCAAGGAGGGCGACCGGCGGCTGTTCGTGCCGGAGACGGTGCCGCCCGCGATCCGGCGCGCGGTCGAAAGCCTCAACCAGCCGGCTTATGTGACGGGACGGCGATGGGACGTGCTGGCGTGGAATGCGGCTGCCGAAGACGTCTTCGCCTTCGGCCGCCTGCCCGAGAACGAGCGCAATACCCTGATCTGCATGCTGACCAATCCCGAAACGCGTCGGCTGTTTGCCGCCGGCTGGGCCGAGGAGGCGCGCAGGATGGTGACGCAGTTCCGCAGGACTCACGACCTCTGGGCCGGGGATCCCGCCTTCGTCGGCCTGCTGGCAAGGCTCCGCCAGGGCTGTCCTGAGTTCGATACCTGGTGGGGAACCCATGACGTCAGCAGCAGCGTCGCCGGGCGGAAGGTGCTGAGCCACCCCAGACGCGGCCGGCTCAATTTCGAGTACGCCAGCTTCCAGGCCAACGACGATCCCGGCCTGAAGCTGATTATTTACACTGAAATCGGTTGAATCCGTGGTTTTCCGGTGATTTCGGCCACACCACGGCCAAAAAGCCGGAACAAAGCAGCCGAAATCCAGTTTCTCCTCAACGTCGGTCTAAAGGCGAGTCAAGGTTCGAACGCAACCTTGGGAACTCGCGTCGAAGGGGAGAGGAGAGCACGAGCCGTCACGGTGAGGCGTGTGCACCTGCACAAACTATAGGTGCGGCGCACAACGTTATGCCACCGAAGCCACAATATTTGGACTTCCTGTCACGGCGCTGTGACATATATTCTCAAAAGGAGGCCGAAGAGCCTCCGGCCAAAATCGCCCTGTAAAGGCAGGCACCTCGAGGACGTCATGAAGCGTGGAATTCTCGTTCTGCTTTCGCTCTCCGTGGTGATCACGGGTGCGTATTTCACCGCGAGCAAGTGGGCGATCCGCCACGAAACTCTAATGTTCAAGGATCCGACCCGTGATGAGCGGCCGGTCGCGGTCGACGTTGCCGTGCGCTTCGACAAGGAGATGCAGGCCGACGCCGGCATGATCAAGCTCCCGGTTGCGATCCTCAATCATGGCAATACCGTCAAATTTACCGAATATTCCTTCCTCGCGAATGTGTTCGCGGCGCGCGGCTATCTGACCATCAGCATTCAGAACGACCTGCCGTCGGATGGACCGATGGTGACCAAGGTCGGCGAGATCTATGTTGGGCGCCTGCCGCAATATCAGCGCGGCATCACCAACATCAAATTCGCGATCGAGGAGATGAAGAAGCGTCAGCCGAACGCGGACTACAGCAAGCTGACGATGGTCGGCCATTCCAATGGCGGCGACATCGCGATGTATTTCGCCAAGCAGTATCCGGACGAGATCAAGAAGGTCGTCACGCTGGACAATCTGCGCGTGCCGTTCATGACCGACGGCAAGTTCAAGATTCTCTCGTTCCGGTCGCACGATCAGCACTTCAAGCCCGATCCCGGCGTGGTGCCGGACGAGGAGGAGTGTGAGAAGGCCGGCATCACCGTTGTGAACACCAACTTCCAGCACAACGACATGCGCGACACCGGACCCGAGAAGGCCAAGGACTCGATCCAGGCGATGCTCGATAAATTCCTGGCCGACACCGACAGCGATGTCGCGGCGGTCGATACCAGGAATTCGCCGCCGAAGATTCTGGAGCCGGGTCCCGTCTCGCTCTACGTGCCGGTCGAGAAGCCGCAGACGTTTGGCGAGAAGATCAAGAAATCGCTCTCGCTGACCAAGACCGAGACCAAGAAGGATCCGTCGGTCACGAACTGACAGGGCTGCCCGGAATCCGATCCGGGCTAGCGGGCGCGTCACGTTGACCAATCCGATGCCGCGGCCCACATAGTGTTTGCTGTACGAGGCAAGCGCTGATGGCTGGCAAGACGATCAAACCGACATCCGGAGGCGACGTGCGCCCGGCCAACGCGCCTGGCGTGCCGGCGTCGAGCGCCAATGACATCGCCGCGTTCGTGGCGAAGGCGCGCGCGATGTCGCCGCATCGCGCCGGCGCACGCGGCAGGCTGGTGTTCGCGCTCGATGCCACGATGAGCCGGCAGCCGACATGGGACATGGCCTGCACGCTGCAAGCGGACATGTTCCGCGAGGCCGGCTCGCTCGGCAGCCTGGATATCCGCCTCGTCTACTATCGCGGCTTCAACGAGTGCCGCGCGTCGGGCTGGATCTCCGACAGCGCGCAGCTCGCGCGGCTGATGAGCAAGATCGGCTGCCAGGGCGGCAATACCCAGATCGGCAAGGTGTTGTCGGAGACGCGCCGCGAGGCGGTTGCGGCAGGCGTGCGCGCGCTCGTGTTCGTGGGCGACGCGATGGAGGAGAACGCCGACGCGCTGTGCGCAAGCGCCGGCGAGCTCGGCCTGCTCAAGGTGCCGGTCTTCATGTTCCAGGAGGGCGCGGACGCCACCGCCGAGCAGACGTTTCGCGAGATCGCGCGGCTGACCGGCGGCGCATGGTGCAGATTCGATCCCGGCGCGGCGGCACAGCTCCGCGAGCTGCTGCGTGCCGCCGCGGCCTATGCTGCCGGCGGCCGTGAGGCGCTGCTGCAACTGGCGAAGACGACGAGCGGCGCGGCCAGGCTGATCGGTCAGATGAAATAGGCCTGTCGCCGGATCAGGCGCCGCCCGCCGTCACGGCTTTGGCAATTGCACCGAGCAGCGCCGACATGTTGGCCGTGACCGGCCTGGTCGCTTCCGCGACGCCGTGCCGCTCAGTGAGCCAGGCCGGATCATTGTAGGAGAACCAGCAGTCGCCGGCCTCGTCCTGCCAGACCAGCGCCTTGAGCGGCAGATCGATCCCGATGGTCTGCGCAGCCTGCATCAAGGGCGTGCCGCCCTTCGCGTTGCCAAACACGAACAGTTCGGTCGGCCGGAGCGCAAGACCGGCACCGGCGGCGCCCGCGGCATGATCGATCTGCGCGAACAAGGTCAGCCCGCGCGCCTGCAATTCGGCCTTGAGCCGGTCGGCCGTTTGCTTCGGGCCGACAGGACTGCGAAGGCTGATCAGTCCGTCAATCGCCATCAAGCATCCTCCAGCGCGGTTGCCGCAAGCTACTCAATCGCAGGGGACGGCGCCACGCGAGGGTGCTTCACGCTCCGGTGAGGCGAAGCTTCGCATGCTTTTTGTCGCCGGGCCGCTTATATTCCGGGCATGCCAACCCTGATCGCCGGCGTCGTCGCCGTTGTCGTCCTTTATTCCGCGCTGCAGATGTTTCGTGCGGCCAATCCAGCCGTGCTTGCGCGTGCGATCAAGATCGTGGGCGGGGTGCTCGCGCTTGCCGTTGCGGCCTTTACCGGCGTGCGGGGCGAACTGGCGGTCGCAATCCCGCTCGGCATCTTCGGCGCCGGATTGCTCGGCTGGTCGCCGTTCGGGAGCACCGGCTTTCCCAATTTCGGCGGCATGTTCGGCGGTTCGCGCAATCAGGGACAAAGCTCGCGGGTGCGCTCGCAATATCTCGACATGAGCCTCGATCACGACAGCGGCGTGCTCAAGGGCCAGATCGTGGCGGGACCGCAGGCCGGCCGCATGCTCGACGAGTTCGACCTGTCGCAGCTTCTGGCGATGGTCCCGAGCTTCGACGCCGAAAGCGTCGCGCTACTTGAAAGCTATCTGGACCGCCGCTTTCCCGCCTGGCGTCAGGACGCACAGGGCGACCGGACAGGGGGGCAGGGCCGCGCGGCGACGAGCGGTAAAATGACGAACGAGGAGGCCTATCAGATCCTTGGCCTGCAGCCGGGAGCGTCGCGTGACGACATCAGCCGGGCTCACCGCACCCTGATGAAGAAACTCCATCCCGACCAAGGGGGCTCGACGTATCTCGCTGCCCGTGTGAACGAGGCCAAGGATACTCTGCTTCGCGCGCATCTCTAACTCCGGCTACGCTACTGACGCCACAGCCGAGAGCTGCCTTCCATATCTGATTGATGCCCCGTGTGGCCCGCCGCTGTCCGGCGTGGCCGATCGTTCTTTCGGGAAAACTTAACCGTAAAATCTTGACGAGAAGTTTCATGGTTGCGCCGCGCGCGGACTGGCCGGCCGTTCGCGCGGCGCCCGCAAAGCAAAAGGGCCGGCGCTTGCGGCGCCGGCCCTTTGAAGTCGAGGGATCGCCTCGATCAGTTGCGAACGGTGATGCAGGAGATCTCGGCGCGCTTCAGCGTCTTGCACGCCGCTTCGGCCTGATCGCGCTCGAGGCCGGCAAAGCGGGCGCGGTAGAGCTTGCGATTGTCCTTGGCCACGACCTCGGTGAAGGGGTCCGCCCTGCTGAGGAGGCCGCGGGCCGAACTACGCGCGAGGTCGATGCGCTTGTTGGCCTCGCCTTCAGATTCGAGCGCGCCAACCTGGATGATCCAGCCGGAATGCGCGGCGCCCGGCTTGACGACGCTGGTCTGCGGCGCGGCCTGCAGGCTGCGGGTCGGTTCGATCGAGGCCACGGCCTGCGGTGCCTGGGCGGCGGCCGGTGCATGGACGGACGAGGCCGGAAGCACGCCGAGGATGCCGTTGCCGGTGCCGAAATTGGCCGGCTGCGGCGGCATCTCGGGCCTTGAGGTCTCGGCAACCCGCGCCATCATCGCATTGGAGGTCTCGGGAACTTCGCTGCGCGACGGGATGGTGCTGGTGATCGGGGGCGCGGACTGTGCCGGGCCGGCGGCGGCAAGCTTGATCTGGCCGGCCTTGACCTGCACGGTCTTCACCTTGACCGGCTTCATCGGTTCAGCCGAGCCGGGGATCGCGGCGATCGGCTGGGTCTGGATCACGCCTGAGGTCAGCGGGGCCGGCTCGGGCTTGGCCTGCGGCTCAGGCTTCGCCGGGGGCGGCGGCAGCGCGGCGGCGACGGCCGCCATCAGCGAGGGCTTGCTGGGTGGGCGCGGCGCTTGCACCGCGACGGCTGCCGCAGCAGGCTCCGACGCTGCGACCGGCGCGGTGTCCGCGTTGCGGGCGTTGTCGGCATCGGCAACCTCGACATTGGCGTCGGCCGGGTTGCGCTCGGTGATCGCGGCAGCAGTGCGGGTGGTCGCGCCCTTGCCGATGTTCTCGGCCAGCAGGTTGCGCATGATGGCGTCGCGGGAGCCGCCGCTGCGGCCGCCAAGCACCACGCCGACCAGGAAGCGATTGCCGCGGTGGATCGAGGTCACGAGGTTGAAGCCGGAGGCGCGGGTGTAACCGGTCTTGATGCCGTCGACGCCTTCGACGCTGCCGAGCAGGCGATTGTGACCGGTGATCGTGTGGCCGCGGAAATTGAACGCCGTGGTCGAGAAGTAGCGATAGTAGCGCGGGAAGCGATCCTGGATGGCGCGGCCGAGCGTCGACTGATCGCGCGCGGTGGTGATCTGCTCGTCGTTGGGCAGGCCCGAGGCGTTGCGATAGGTGGTCCGGCTCATGCCGAGCGCGCGGGCCTTGCGGGTCATCATGCGGGCGAAGTCGTCTTCGCTGCCGCCGATCGCCTCGGCGATCACGACCGCGGCGTCGTTGGCGGAGCGGGTGACGAGGCCCTTGATGGCGTCTTCGACCCTGATGGTTTGGCCGGGCCGCAGGCCGAGCTTGGTCGGGTCCTGCTCGGAGGCATGCTCGGAAACCGGCATCTCGGTGTCGAGCTTCATCTTTCCGGAATCGAGGCGCTCGAACAGCAGATAGAGCGTCATGATCTTGGTGAGCGAGGCGGGGTGCCGCAGGCCGTCGGGACTGTTCGACGTCAGCACCGAGCCGGTGTTGCCGTCGACGATGATCGACGCGAATTGCGGGCTGTAGCTTTCGCGCGCGGTCTCGGTGTGGTGGTGACGGGCGGTGTGGCGCCGGTGACGGCGCGCCTCCGCGCTATCACTGGTGATCAGGATCGCCGTCGTGACGGTAACGAGCCCAAGAACGCCAACTCGCAGCGCCCGCGAGGAGGCCAAGGTTGTTCGAAGCATCTACTTCCCCGTCCCAATTTCTATCTAGATCACTGGCTCGTGAGGCGAAATTGTGCCCAGCGGCCGTCGATCCTTGCCTGCGCAACAGACCACGTCGGGCAGAACCATCGGCCCTCGTGGCGGCTCAGGTCGCTCTTCTAGCTAAGGTGTTGTTCACAAACAGCTTTCAAGGCTGCCCGTCGGAAGGCGAACAAAGTCCGGGAATCAGGTTAGGCGGACCGAGTTTCCAAAAGATTAAGCAACCGTTGCGTAGTCCCCCGGGGTTTATCGCAAATGCTCAGGATTCGGGCAAATATCGTTGTGCGTCGCACAATAATTGTTGACTTTATTGTGCGATGCGATATTTCAATCGCTGTCAGGGGGCCGGGAGCTTCCCGGCAATGGGAATTTGCGCCTTCAAGTCTGGGAAAAGGAATTCCATCCAATGGTCAAGATCGAAGACATTCAGAACTACGGCAAAGAGCATTTCGAGTCCGTCACGGCGTCTGCGAACAACCTGCAGAGCGGCGTCCAGGCGATCGCCACCGCCTATGGCGACTACGCCAAGAAGTCGTTTGAGGACACCAAGTCGTTCGTCGAGAAGCTGTCGGGCGTGAAGTCGCTGGACAAGGCGCTCGAGGCGCAGACCGAGTACCTGCGTTCGTCCTACGAGACCTTCGTCGCGGAATCGCAGAAGATCGCTGGCCTGTACAGCGATTGCGCCAAGCAGACCTTCAAGCCCTATGAGGGCCTGGTCTCGAAGTTCGCGCCCGCTCAGTAAGCGCAGCCGATCCAAGACAAACGAAAAGCCCGGCCGTTTCGGCCGGGCTTTTTTGTTGTGCCGGAAGCGGGCGGTTATTTCGCCAGCCGCAGCTTGCTGAGAGCAGTTCCGATCGTGTTGAAGGTCGTCAGGATCTGGGTCGAGCTGGTCAGCATGAAGAACTTGTCAGGGCTGCTGGCGCAGTTCTTCAGGACGGTCGAGGTCGGATCGGCGGGCGAGCTGGTGTTCACCTGGATGGTGTAGATCGTGTACATCGGCGCACCGTTGGCATCCTTCGCGTTCTGCAGGTTCTGGCACTGCAGGGTCTGCCTTGCGTCGATCGGATTGCCTGAGGCCTGCGAACTGCCGTCGCCGTAATCGGGCCAGCGGTCTTGGGTATTCAAACCGTCGGACAGCAGGATGATGACCCGGTTGTAGGTGGTGTTGGAGTCCTCCGCCGGTGTATTCAGCGGGCCGCCTACCAGGAGGGACTGCCACGCCACGGCCAATCCGATCGACTGGTCGGTGCCGCCGGTCGGCTGCATCGCATTGACGGCGGTCTTGAGCGCACTCCAATTGTAGCTTAGCGGAATGACGGGCTCGAGCGGTGTCGATGCGCTGCTGCTGCAAAACGAGTTGCTACCCCAGGTGTCGAAATACTCGTTGGCCGGAAACAGCGTCGTCACGTCGGATGACGCCGGCAGCACGCCCGTCGCATCGTTCGGCTGGGTGCGGTCTGCGACGCAGCCGGTCCAGGTACTGATTGGGTTGGTGGAAGGCTGGCGCCAGTCATTTGCGACCCCCACAGCGTTGGGGGTCCAGACGTGGTCCTTGTTGGGGGTATTGCTGTTATCCTTGAAACCGACGATGGCGGAAACTCTGGGTTGATTCGTATTGTCCGTCAGGTCGTTAGGCCCGGGCTGTGTCCAGTTGTGAACATAGGTCCATCCGGTACAGGACTTGCCGCTGCCGGTGCCGGTGCAAGTGCAACCCGTGACGGGGGAGCCCGAGAGGTTCTTTGGGCAGCTGCAATTCGAGCTTCCGCTGCAGAATTTCTCCTGGAGGCCGGTTGGTTCGCTGCTCCAGCAGCCGTTGTACTTTGCCTGGGTGTTGTTGTCGGCGGTCGGGCAAATTGGATTTTGGACGGATGCGCCGTTCACTGTGACCGTCGTCGACGGAATCGTTGACGTAGTCGAGCTGTTGCTTGCTGTGGGACCCGTTTTACAAACGAAGCCACCGTTTGCGGCGCCATTCGTATTGCCAGTGGTGTTCGTGAACGGGCATCTCGCACCAGGTCCCACGGCATGCCAGTTGATGGGAAGCGTCGCGACACTCTGTCCGTTGGCGGGCTGGGTCGTGGGCGGATTTAGCCAGTCGGTCCAGTCGATCCAGCTCTGGCCGTAGTTGCTGGAGCCGACATTGACGTCCTTGGCGAACGGGATAACGGAAATATAGACGTCGCCGTTGTTCTTGCTGAGCGCGCTGAGCTGATCGATCAGGCCGCCGGATCCCGCCACCGCGTTGCGCAGCGCGGTAATCTTGCCGTTGTCCGCCATCGATCCCGTGTTGTCGAGGGCGAGGGCAACGCGCATCTTGACGTTGCCCCAGGTGGTGGTGGTCGAGGTACCGAAATTCATTTTCTGGAAATTGCCGCCGGACGGCAGCAGATTGGCGAACTTCATGAAATAGGTGTTGATGTAGCCGGACCCGCTCAGGAGAATGGTCGCGGCTGCGCTCGAGGTCGGGGTCGTATAGGTGGCCGAGACGGTAATGCCCTGGCCGTCCTTGTTGGTGAAGAGACCGTTGAAATAGGCCTGCGCCTTGCTCGGGATCTGCGCGGCCGTGATGTTGCCCATGGTCAGATCCTTGGACAGCATCAGCGCGGTGGAATCGAGGGCCGACTGCATCGCAGTGCGGGCGTTGTTGGCGCGGGTATAGTCGACCGCTGCGCCCACGAAGGCGAGGATCGGCAGCATGGCGAAGGTAAAGATCATCGCCACATTACCGTCGGTTGCCCTGGAAAACCGACGCACAGTCGTGCGGACACGGCTGAAAATGGCTGAACCAAGCATGGCACTCTCGTCAAAATGGATTGCGCGGCCATCTCCAACTGCGCGGCTAAACAGATGGTGAATCGGGCAATGGAAACCCGGCGTGCGGCCCTCGCAGACCGTCAAAAACGGGGCAAAAGCCCGCACTATCCTGAATGCCGGCTAAATTGGATGCCCGACTCCTTTGTCAAATCAGGCAGAAATGATTAACCTTCCGAGGATTGCCGCGCCGGGAATCGGACCGGTGGGCTGCGGCGGGTCTGCGCTTGCGGCAGGGCGTCGTGAGGCCCATATTCGGGAGGTCGATCCGGCCGCCGGATCGGACCGGGAGCGGCAATCTGGAAAGCATTGCTGGGGGTCAGTCTTGCGGCAATCGCGACCACCTTCCAATCGCCAACCGGTTTCCGCTGGGGAATTCGAACGCCTGAGCCATGCTGCGATACACGTTGACAGTTCCGATCTCCGAGCCGGTTTCGGCCATCCCCGCGGTGTCCGCCGTGCCGGTGCCGAAAATGAGCAATGACGACAACCGCAATGGAGCGGGCAGCGGCCCGTCGACCTCGGTCATCACCAAGGTCAAGCCGAAGACCAAGCGCCCGAACCTGTATCGCGTCCTGATCCTGAACGACGACTACACGCCGATGGAGTTCGTGGTTCACGTGCTGGAACGATTCTTCAACAAGGACGCCGAGGCGGCGACCAAGATCATGCTGCACGTTCACCATCACGGGATCGGTGAGTGCGGCGTGTTCACCTATGAGATCGCCGAGACCAAGGTGACGCAAGTCATGGACTTCGCGCGCAAGCATCAGCATCCACTGCAATGTGTGATGGAAAAGAAATAGTTCGCGGGAACGATTGACCTGCCGCGGGAAGCGGAACGGGTCTTGCATCGCGTTTTTGACGGCAGCGAACGGCGTTCCCGTATGATCACGGGGCGCGGCCGGACGACGTTCCGGTGCCCCGAATTTTGAAGAAAACCATCATCGCGGGACCGGTCTTTCGCCACGATCCGTCGTAACTATATCAATGGCGATCACGAAGGTTGTTATTGCCTGACCCGGCAATGGCGATCATGATGGCCGGGGGCCATAGAGGACGCGAATGCCTACTTTTTCCCAAAGCCTAGAACAATCCTTGCATCGTGCATTGGCGATCGCGAACGAGCGTCACCATCAATACGCGACGCTCGAACACCTTCTGCTGTCGCTGATCGATGACTCGGATGCGGCGGCGGTGATGCGGGCGTGCAGCGTCGATCTCGACAAGCTGAGGACCAGCCTCGTCAATTATCTCGAGACCGAATTCGAAAACCTGGTGACTGACGGCGCCGACGACGCGAAGCCGACCGCCGGGTTCCAGCGCGTGATCCAGCGCGCGGTGATTCACGTCCAGTCGTCCGGTCGCGAGGAAGTGACCGGCGCCAATGTCCTGATCGCGATCTTCGCCGAGCGCGAGAGCCATGCCGCGTATTTCCTGCAGGAGCAGGACATGACGCGCTACGACGCGGTCAACTACATCAGCCACGGCATCGCCAAGCGGCCCGGTGTCTCCGAGGCGCGGCCGGTGCGCGGCGTCGACGAGGAAACCGAGACCAAGGGCAACGAGGACGCCAAGAAGAAGGGCGAGGCGCTCGACACCTATTGCGTCAACCTCAACAAGAAGGCGCGTGACGGCAAGATCGATCCGGTGATCGGCCGCAATGCCGAGATCAACCGTGCGATCCAGGTCTTGTGCCGCCGTCAGAAGAACAACCCGTTGTTCGTCGGCGAAGCCGGCGTCGGCAAGACCGCGATCGCCGAAGGCCTCGCCAAGCGCATCGTCGACAGCGATGTGCCTGAGGTGCTGGCGGCCGCGACCGTGTTCTCGCTCGACATGGGCACGCTGCTCGCGGGCACCCGCTACCGCGGCGATTTCGAGGAGCGGCTCAAGCAGGTCCTGAAGGAGCTCGAGGCGCATCCGAACGCCATCCTGTTCATCGACGAGATCCACACCGTGATCGGCGCCGGCGCCACTTCCGGCGGCGCAATGGATGCGTCCAATCTGCTGAAGCCCGCGCTGGCTTCGGGCACGATCCGCTGCATGGGCTCGACCACCTACAAGGAATATCGTCAGCACTTCGAGAAGGACCGCGCGCTGGTGCGGCGCTTCCAGAAGATCGACGTCAACGAGCCGACGGTCGAAGACGCGATCGCGATCCTCAAGGGCCTCAAGCCCTATTTCGAGGATTACCATCGGCTGAAATACACCAATGAGGCGATCGAGGCGGCGGTGCAGTTGTCGTCGCGCTATATCCACGACCGCAAGCTGCCCGACAAGGCGATCGACGTGATCGACGAGTCCGGCGCGGCGCAGATGCTGGTCGCCGAGAGCAAGCGCAAGAAGACGATCGGCATCAAGGAGATCGAGACCACCATCGCGACCATGGCGCGGATCCCGCCGAAGAGCGTGTCGAAGGACGATGCCGAGGTGCTGAAGCATCTCGAGCAGACGCTGAAGCGCACGGTGTTCGGCCAGGACAAGGCGATCGAGTCGCTGGCGGCGTCGATCAAGCTGGCGCGAGCCGGCTTGCGCGAGCCGGAGAAGCCGATCGGCAGCTATTTGTTCTCGGGTCCGACCGGCGTCGGCAAGACCGAGGTGGCCAAGCAACTGGCGGCGTCACTCGGTGTCGAGCTGCTGCGCTTCGACATGTCCGAATACATGGAGCGGCACACCGTGTCGCGCCTGATCGGCGCACCTCCCGGCTATGTCGGCTTCGACCAGGGCGGCCTGCTTACCGACGGCGTGGACCAGCATCCGCATTGCGTGGTGCTGCTCGACGAAATCGAGAAGGCGCATCCGGACCTGTACAATGTGCTGTTGCAGATCATGGACCATGGCCGGCTCACCGACCACAACGGCAAGCAGGTCAACTTCCGCAATGTGATCCTGATCATGACCACGAACGCGGGCGCGGCCGATCTTGCGCGGCAGGCCTTCGGCTTCACCCGCTCGAAGCGGGAAGGCGACGACCACGAGGCGATCAACCGCCAGTTCGCGCCGGAGTTCCGTAACCGGCTGGATGCGATCGTCTCGTTCGCGCACCTCAATGCCGAGGTGATCGGCATGGTGGTCGAGAAGTTCGTGCTGCAGCTTGAGGCGCAACTCGCCGACCGCGACGTCACGATCGAGCTGTCCGAGCCCGCCAAGGCCTGGCTGATCGAGCACGGCTACGACGAGCAGATGGGCGCGCGTCCGATGGCGCGCATCATCCAGGAGCACATCAAGAAGCCGCTCGCGGATGAAGTGCTGTTCGGCCACCTCAAGGGCGGCGGACACGTCCGCGTCGTCCTGGTCAAGGACGAGGCGGCCGCCAAGGACAAGATCGGCTTCGAATATGTCGAGGGCCCGGTCACGCCGAAGCCCGAGAGCCTGCCGCCGCGCAAGCGCAAGCCGCCGAAGGGCGGCCCGAACAACGGCGGCGGAGGCGGCACCAAGGGGCCGGCCTCAAAGGGGCCGATGGTCAAGGCCTGAGGCGCGAGCGAACAAACAAATGAAAGGCCGGCTGTTGAGCCGGCCTTTTTGCTTGTGCCGATGGAGTCGCGCGTCGTGTGCGCGCAGCCTCACTCGCCCTTCAAGCGCTGGCCCTCGTGAATCCGCACCTGGTCGGCGCCGCGGCTGCCGGCCGAGGACAGTCGCAGTGTGCTGAGCACGGCGCCTGCGACGGCAAAGCCGACGCCGACCATCAGCGAGATCCTGGTGCCGTCGGCCGGAAAGCGCGCCAGCAGCATCGCCACCAAGGCGGCGCCGATGGTCTGTCCGAGTAGGCGCGCGGTTCCTAGCATGCCGCTGGCGCCGCCCGAGCGCTCGCGCGGGGCGGCGGCGATCATGGTGCGGTTGTTCGGGGTCTGGAACAGGCCGAAGCCGGCGCCGGCGAGCGCCATCCGCCAGATCACGTCGATCGGCGTCGCGTTGGCCGGCATGAACGCCAGCGTGCCCAATCCCAATGCGAACAGCAGCAGGCCGATGCCGCCGAGCAGGCCGGCCGGATAGCGCTCGACCAGCCAGCCCGCGATCGGCGCGGCGAATGCGACCGCGATCGGCCACGGCGTGATCAACAGGCCGATCTGCACCGCCGAATATCCGAAATGGTTCTCGAGATAGAACGGCATCGCGACGAAGGCCAGCATCTGGCCGCAGAACGAGGCGATCGACGTGCCGATCGACAGCGCAAAGATCGGAATGCGAAGCAGGTCGACCGGGAGCAGCGGCGAGGGCAAATGCTGTTGCCGCCGGTACAGCAGATGCGAGGCGACCGCGGCAACCGCGAACTCCAATGCGCAGAGATACAGCGCCTCGCCATGGCCGGCGCTATCGATCGCACTGATGCCGAATCCGAACGCGATGGCGCTCATCGCCGCGCTCTGCCAGTCGAAGGCGTGAACCGCGGGCCGGGTATGCGGCAGGAAGCGCCAGCCCAGTGCCAGCGTGACGATGCCGAGCGGGACGTTGATGGCGAACAGATACGGCCAGGTTCCGACCGCCAGGATGAACGAGGCGATGGTCGGGCCGACCGCGGCCGAGATCGCGACGACGAGAGCGTTGACGCCGATGCCGCGGCCGAGCTGCGAATGCGGATAGATGAAACGGACCAACGCAGTGTTGACACTGAGGATTCCGGCGGCACCGAACCCTTGCAGAATGCGAGCGACCGTCAGCAGCGGCAGCGTATGCGACAGCGCGCAGAACAGCGACGCCAGCGTGAACAGCAGCAGGCCCGCCAGATAGACGCGGCGATAGCCGATGATCTCGCCGAGCGAGGCCAGCGGCAGCAGCGAGATCGTGATCGCCAGCTGATAGCCGTTGACGATCCAGATCGAGAAGGCGGGGCTGGCGTCAAGATCGCGCGCGATGGTCGGCAGCGCAACGTTGGCGATCGAGCCGTCGACGACGGCCATCACGAGGCCGAGCGCAATCGTGAGAATGGCCCAATTGCGCTGCGGCTGCGGCAGCCCGTCGGGATGCTCGATGATCGCGGACGACATGTCGTGAAATGGCCTTTGGTTCCAGCATTGGCGGGCTTACCGGATGCTGGATTAACCTGGCCTTTGCAACCCCCGAAATGACAGATGCCGGCCGCGATCCAAACGCGGCCGGGGAGCTGCGGGAGGACGCTCAGCCCTGGCCGAGCAGTTCCTTGATCCGCCGCTGCAACTGCCGTTTCTTGATCTCGCTGCGGCGGACCCGCTCGTCGAGATCGCTGACCGGGGTGTCCGAGGTCATGATCCGGAACGCGAGGCCGACCTTGTTGGCCTGGCGCCAGATCATACGCGCCAGGAACGAGCGGCCCTTGCGCGCGATGCTCAGATTCATCTCTTCGGGCAGTCGCGTGGCATCACCGAATTCAACGCACGCGCCATGTTCGCTGATGTTGCGGACGACGCAATCCATCGTCGAGCCGCGCTCATTGATCTCCGCAACCGCACCGTAAAACACCTTGTCGCGTGGGCTCTGGCGCCGGTCCTGCATGGGAAATCCTCCTAAATGAACGGCAGGACTGTACCGGTCCGCACCTGCGAAAAGAAGGGTACGAACGGAACCCGTTGGAGTTAGTGTAAATTGTTTGCACCTGTGAAGGTTCGGATTCCCGGCTATTTTGCGCCGCAAACGACCCGAGATGTCAGTTCGGCACCCGGCTGTGCCGCCAATCGCGCGGGGAAAGGCCGTAATGGTCGCGGAACACGCGGCCGAAATGCGAGAGATCGTTAAAGCCCCAGGCGAACGCAATCTCGCCGATATGGCGATGCGCGTGCGCAGGCGAGGCGAGGTCGCGCTTGCAGCGCTCCAGCCGCTGCGCCAGCACGAAGCGCTGGAATGAAGTGTCCTCGTCGGCCAGCAGGCTGTTGACGTAGCGCGGCGAGATGCCGAGCGCCGCGGCGGTCTCGGTGAGGCTGAGCTCGGGGTTCGGCAGATGCGCCAGCACATGCGCCTTCAGCCGGTAGAGCAGGGCGGAGCGGTGCGTCGAGGCCGGTAGCGCCGCGCCGCCGAGCCGTTCGCTGATCGCCATCGCCAGCAGGTCGGCGGCCTGGTCGGCGAGGCGGATCGCATTATCCGGATCGAGCTTGTCGGCGATCTCGGAGAGCCCGCTGATGAACTGCCAGGCGAGCCGCTGCACCGGGCGATCCGATGTGAACGTGGTCGCCGTCAGGCCCTGGGTGCCGGCAAAGCGGCGGTGCAGCATCGCGCGCGGCACCTGAAAGATGGTCTGCGTGAAGTCGTCGTTGAAGCGCAATTCGTAGGGCCGGGTGGTGTCGTAGAACGCAAACTCGCCCGGCCGGATCACGGTCTCGCGGCCGTCCTGCACCACGCCGCCCGCGCCGGTTTGGCCGAGCGCGAACAGAACAAAATCCTCGCTTGTGCGCGCGATCCGCGACGGCGTGCGCAGCACGCGCTGGCGGCCCGACGAGACGACGGAGCATTTCACCGCGCCGAGCTGCGCGCTGGTGATGGCGCCGTGGAAGGCGGTGCCGAGATCGGACTTGCAGTCGAGTTGCACGAACACGTCGCAGACGATGTCCCGCCAGAGCGCGAGGCGCCGATGCGTGGGCGCGACTTCCGTGGTGAACAGGGCCGGCATGATTTCCTCCCTTCACGAGTGCAAACGCTGGCCACGCAGACAAAGCAAGCTTCGTACCGGGGACGGCTGGGGGAATCTCCTCCGCAGTCGAATTTTCCTTCCGTCCTGGTCGAACGGCGTTCCCGGTCCCGGGGCAGCATGATGTCAGAGGCCGCCGGGCCCGATCAAGTACGAACCGGCCCGCATCGCCGGCCACGAGGAGGACATCATGGGCATCGAACATCCGAAATATCGCGTTGCGGTGGTGCAGGCGGCGCCTGCCTGGCTCGACCTCGACGCCTCCATCGCCAAAAGCATTGCCTTGATCGAGGAGGCCGCCGCCAAGGGGGCAAAACTGATCGCGTTCCCCGAGGCCTTCATCCCCGGCTATCCCTGGTACATCTGGCTGGATTCGCCGGCCTGGGCGATCGGGCGCGGCTTCGTGCAGCGCTATTTCGACAACTCGCTGAGCTATGACAGTCCGCAGGCCGAGAAGCTCAGGCTCGCCGTGAAGAAGGCCGGCATGACCGCGGTGCTCGGCCTGTCCGAACGCGACGGCGGCAGCCTCTATCTCGCGCAATGGCTGATCGGGCCCGACGGCGAGACCATCGCCAAGCGGCGCAAGCTGCGGCCGACCCATGCCGAGCGCACCGTCTACGGCGAGGGCGACGGCAGCGACCTTGCGGTGCACGACCGCCCCGGCATCGGCCGCCTCGGCGCGCTGTGCTGCTGGGAGCATCTGCAGCCGCTGTCGAAATACGCGATGTACGCCCAGAACGAGCAGGTGCATGTCGCGGCCTGGCCGAGCTTCTCGCTGTACGATCCGTTCGCGCCGGCGCTCGGCTGGGAGGTCAACAACGCGGCCTCGCGGGTCTATGCGGTGGAAGGCTCGTGCTTCGTGCTGGCGCCGTGCGCCACGGTCTCGCAGGCGATGATCGATGAGATGTGCGACCGCGACGACAAGCACGCGCTGCTGCATGTCGGCGGCGGACACGCTGCGATCTATGGGCCGGATGGCAGCTCGATCGCCGAGAAGCTGCCACCCGACCAGGAAGGCCTGCTGCTCGCCGATATCGATCTCGGCGCGATCGGGATCGCCAAGAACGCCGCCGACCCGGCCGGGCATTACTCGCGGCCCGACGTCACGCGGCTGCTGCTGAACAAGAAGCCGTCGAAGCGCGTCGAGCATTTTGCGCTGCCGCTCGACAGTCTTGAGGAGGTCGACGCGGCTGCGAGCTAACGCATCAGGGCAACACCCAACCGGAGGCGACTGCCATGGAATCCGCAATTCCCTCTCATCTGCAGACTGAGCGCTCGCGTCATCGTCGCGTGCCCGACGACTACGCGCCGCCTTATCCCTCGTTCGTCGCGCGCCACAAGCCTGCGGTCGCACGCGTGATCATGGCCTATTTCGGCGTGCAATATCGCGGCGAGCCGACCGCCGCAGTGGCCGAGGCGCTTGCATCGATCGCAAAGCGCTTTGCCGGCGAGAACGGCCCGACACATTGGGACCGCGCGCAATATGTCGACCAGGCCGGCTTCACCAACGTCGTCTCGGTCGCCTATTGGGACGATGCCGGGCGTTTCGATGCCTGGTTCGAGGCCGCGCGCGAGGCCTGGACCGGCCGCGGCGCCAGCGATGGCGTCGGTCGCTTCATCGAGGTGCTGCGGCCGCATGTTGCGCGCTACGAGACGCTGTTCTCGTCGCTCGGCCGCCCCGAGGGCGTCGCGGTGCTTGCCGACGGCATGAGCGGCGAGGTGCAGGAGCACGCCTATTGGGGCGGCATGCGCGACCGCATCCCGCTGTCGCAGACCGACGCGATGACGCCCGGCGGCGAGCCGCGCGTGATCCGCGACGGCGCGCGCATCCGCGTGGTCGCGCATGACAATCTCTGCCTGATCCGCTCCGGCCAGGACTGGAGCGACACCGAGGCGTCCGAGCGCAAGATGTATCTCGACGATGTCGAGCCGGTGCTGCGCGAGGGCATGGACTTCCTGCGCGACGACGGCGTGCCGATCGGCTGCTACGCCAACCGCTACATGCGCGTCGTCGATGCGGATGGAGGACTGACGGAAAAGTCCTACGGCCAGAGCTGGTGGAAGAGCCTCGCGGCGCTGGAGCGCTGGGCGGAGTCGCATCCGACCCATGTCAGGATCTTCGGCGCGGCGATGAAGTACCTGTCGACGTTGGGACCAGCCGCAAAGCTCAGGCTGTATCACGAGGTCACGGTTGCCGCCGCCGACGAGCAGTTCTTCGAGTATCTCGGCTGCCACGAACAGACCGGCATGCTGAGCGCGGTGCAACTCGCGGCGGCGCCAGCCGGCTGATGTAAGCTGCATTCAAAATATCGAAAACAACCCCATGCAAAGTAGCCGGCGGCTGTCGGCGGAGACGGCATCGGCGGAGACGGCAACTTGACTCGTCGGGCAACTCAGCGGTATACTTCTATTATTCAGAAGTGCAGGCGCGCCTCCGCTTGCTCAGTGTCATCACCCGCGCATGCGGGTGATCCAGTATTCCAGAGACCGCAGTGCTTGAGCCGAGAGGCTGCGGCGTACTGGATCGCCCGGTCGAGCCGGGCGATGACAGTGGTGGACGAGGACATAGCATCACATCCTCTCGGGATAACGGGTGATTGCCCAGCTTGCTCAGTGTCATCACCCGCGCATGCGGGTGATCCAGTATTCCAGAGACCGTAGTGCTTGAGCCGAGAGGCTGCGGCGTACAGGATCGCCCGGTCAAGCCGGGCGATGACAGCGGTGGACGAGGATATGGCCTCACATCCTCTCGGGATGACGGGTGATTGCCCAGCTTGCTCAGTGTCATCACCCGCGCATGCGGGTGATCCAGTATTCCAGAGACCGCAGTGCTTGAGCCGAGAGGCCGCGGCGTACTGGATCGCCCGGTCAAGCCGGGCGATGACGGCGGTGGACGAGGAGATGGCCGCGCATCCTCTCGCGATGACCTCTTGTTGCGCGGCTCGATCGATGCGATCTGGCCTCAGAGCAAGCTTCGCTCGTCTCGACCCCGAAAGCGGGAGGGGCGCAGCGAGCGCAGCGTAAGACCATTCTCGCCAAACCTTCTAAGGCCGCAGCCGGCCGCCGCGTTCCGTGATCGCCTGCGCCAGTTCTGTGGCCGGGCCGCGTCTGGTGCGGCGCGCGGTGCGGACCACGAATTCGACGTCGCCGAGCGGCGGCAGGCCTGACGCCGGCATCGCTTCGAGTCCGTCCGGGATCAGGCCCTGAGCCTGCGGGGTGATGCCGAGACCGGCCAGCGCTGCGGCGCGCAGGCCGCTGAGGCTGCCGCTGGAGCAGACGATGCGCCAGGGCCGCCCGAACCGCTCCATCGCCTCCAGCACCACGCTGCGGCTGACGCTCGGCGGCGCGTAGAGGATCAGGGGCAGGGGCTGTTCGGGATCGAGCCGCATGCCGGGCGCACCGGTCCACACCAGGCGGTCCTGCCACACCAGCTGTCCCAGCGCGTCGCCGGGCCGGCGCTTGCCGAGCACGAGATCGAGTTCGCCGGCGTCGAGTTGCTGGTACAGTACGGCGCTGAGGCCGATCGTCAGCTCGAGATCGACTTGCGGATGGCGGCGGACGAAGTCGCGCAGCAGATCGGGCAGGCGCGAGCTGGCAAAATCCTCCGCGGCGCCGAACCGGACTTTGCCGCGCACCTGCGACCCCGCGAAGTAATCGCGGGCGCGGGCGTTGGCCTCGAGGATCGGGCGCGCAAAACCCGTCATCGCCTCGCCGTCGGCGGTCAGCACCACCGAATGCGTGTCGCGCACGAACAGGCGGCGCCCGGCGGCGGCCTCGAGCTTGCGGATGTGCTGGCTGACCGTCGACTGCTTCAGGCCGAGGCGGCGGCCCGCTTCGGTGAAATTCTGCGTCTGCGCGACGGTCAGGAAGGTTTCGAGCTGGGCCGGGTCGAGCATGGCGGCGATCCATCATTACATAACGTAATGGCAATAACATCGGTAAGCGCGGTTCACAATCGGCATGGGGATGCGCACCTTTCGCCTGAGGAAAGGAAGCCACCATGACCATCAGCCGCCTGCGCTCATTCGTGCCCGTCGACCCCTACATCGCCGCCATCGTCGGCATGGTCGGCCTCGCCACCTTGCTGCCGCTGCACGGGCAGGGCACCGTGATCGGCGGCTATGCCACCGACGCTGCGATTGCCCTGCTGTTCTTTCTCCACGGCGCCCGGCTGTCGACGACGGAGGCGTTGGTCGGCGCCCGGCACTGGCGGCTGCACCTCGTGATCTTCCTGTCGACCTTCGCCCTGTTCCCGATGCTCGGGCTCGCTGCCCATGCGCTGGCGCCGCATCTGCTGACGCCGGCGCTGTGGGCGGGCGTGATCCTGATCTGCATCCTGCCGTCGACCGTGCAGTCCTCGGTCGCCTTCACCTCGATCGCGCACGGCAATGTGTCGGCCGCGCTGTGCTCGGCGACCGCCTCCAATCTGCTCGGCATCGTCGCGACGCCTCTCTTGGCAGGCGTGCTGCTCTCCAGCCATGGCGGGTTCTCCGGCAATGCCGCGCTCGACATCGTGGTGCAGCTGTTGCTGCCGTTCGTGGCAGGGCAATTGTCGCGGCCGCTGATCGGCCGCTGGGTCGAGCGGCACCATGCGATGCTCGGCCTGGTCGACCGCGGCTCGATCCTGTTGATCGTCTACACCGCGTTCAGCGACGGCGTCAGCCATGGGATCTGGCACCAGGTCAACGCGACCCAGATGGCGATCGTGCTCGGCCTCGATGCGCTGCTGCTGGCGATCGTGCTGCTGATCACCAATTTCGGCAGTCAGCTGCTCGGCTTTTCTCGCGCCGACCGCATCGCGATCATGTTCTGCGGCTCGAAGAAGAGTCTTGCGAGCGGATTGCCGATGGCGAGCGTGCTGCTCGCCGGGCAATCGGTCGGCCTGATCGTGCTGCCGCTGATGCTGTTTCACCAGATCCAGCTGATGACCTGCGCTGCGCTGGCGCGGCGTTATGCGGGTAGCGAGGAAGCGACGTCACATGATGCCGTCCCGGCGCACGTGTAGGCGTTTCGCCTCCGCTGTCGTCCCCCGGCTTGACCGGGGGACCCAGTACGCCGGGGCCCCTCAGTGACTGACTGCTGTCTCTGGGATACTGGATCGCCCGGTCGAGCCGGGCGATGACAGCGTAAATTGGGTAAGCCCTACGCCACGCGCAGGCCCTTCGCGATTTCCTTCTGCGCGTCGAACTTCGGCCCAGGTCGCTTCGCTCGAAACCGCCCTCTAGAAGCGATATTGCAGCCCGGCATACACCGTGCGGCCCGCGGCCGGGAAGCCGACGGCATATTCGTAGTCGCGATTGAAGAGATTGGTAGCACGCAAATAAGCGTCGAGGCCTTTGCCCAGGGATTTGCGGATCCGCGCATTGACCACGGCGTAATCGGGAAGCGCTTGCCGCACGGCGGCGTTCGATCTGGATCCGACCGACTGGTCCATGAACCAGGATACGTCGCTCGAGATCTGCCAGCCGGGAGCCGGCTCGTACGCGACCAGAAAATCGACGACGTGGCGCGGCCGGTAGTCCACTGGCAATCCGGACGACGGATAGCGCATGTCGAGATAGGTATAGCCAGGCCGGAACGTCAGCGTCGGCAGCGGCGAATAGCCGCCCGAAACCTGGAAGCCGGAGATGGTCACGTCACGGTTGACGTAGACCTGGTTGAGTTGGTCGTTGAGGATGAAGTTGCTCACGTCATTACGGAACACGCTGGCGCGCAGCTGTGCTTTCGGCGCGAACGTCCAGGCGAGCCCTGATTCGTAATTGTCCGATTGCTCGGGGCGAAGCGCAGCATTGCCCTGCTGCGGATTGAATAGCTGATCGATGGTCGGAAAGCGCACTTTGTGAGCATACGTGCCGAAGGCGAGCAGGTCCGATGTCAAATCATAACCGACACTCGTCATCCACTGGGCACCTGTGTCCGTCGTATCCGCGCGCTGAAACCAATGCTCGCTGAGGCCTATCGTCAGGTGCAGGCGCGGCATCGGATCGACGCGATATTCGGTGGCGGCCGATGTGGTCGTCAGCGCATGAGATTCATCGAGGGTGCGCCAGCCGAAGGTGCCGCTGCCAGTGCCGGTGCCGCCCCCGCCGCCTGCGCCACTGCCGCCGCCGGCTCGAGTGCCGCCGGTTCCTCCACCTCCGCCAGCTCGGAGGACAACGTCGCGGATCATCCCTGACAGATCATCAGCTTCATTGCGGACCGCGACGTTCGACGTGATGCTGCCAAAGGTGCCGAGATCGTAGCGAAGCTCGGCCTGCCCACCGCTGACGGTGGTGCGGATCGTCTCGTCGAACGTCTTGACGGTCGGATTGATCATGGTCGTGTAGGTGGCGTCGTCGAAGCGCTTGTCGCGCATATCGAGCTGGTTCAGATAGCCCGTGAAGCGCAGCGCGAGCGGGCCGTCCGGCTCGTAGGCGGCATCGAATTGGGCCGACTGACCCTTGATCGGATCGAGCCGCTCGAAGTTTTGTCCCGGGGTGAACGGATTTCCTGATCCCGGGGCAATCGCGTTCGGTGCCAGGCCTTGCCGGCCTTGCAGGTAGCTGAAGGTCGCGCCAAGTCGCCAATCGCCGACGCTCGTGCCGAGATTGGCGAACAGGTTCGACTGTTCGTTGTCGCTGTTGGCCCGATAGGCGCCGTCTGGAAGAAGGAATGCATTGCGGTCCGTATGGCTGCCGCTGACGAAGAAATCGTAATTCTCGAAGCCGCCGGAGAGGGTGCCGTAAGCGCGCCGCGCGCCACCGCCTCCGACCTCGGCGCCAATATCGCCATGAACGCCGCTCGTCCCCTTCTTGGTGATGATGTCGATGACGCCGGCGATCGTCCCGGGACCGTAGAGCACCGAGCTTGGACCCTGCACGATCTTGATCTGATCGATGCTCTCGGTCGAAATCAGGGAGGGATCGAACTGGCCATCGACAGCGGAATTCAACGGAACGCCGTTGAGGAAAATCTGCGTTTGTCGTGGCGGCAGGCCTCGGACCATCAGGCGAGGAATGCTCTGGCCGCCGCTGGTGACAACAACACCTGGAACGGCACGGACCGCTTCGTCGAGGCTGCGTGCGCCCTTCTGCGCAATTTGCTCGTCGGTGACGACCGTTGTGTTCTCCGCAGTCGCCCGACCGGCCGCAATCGAGGTGGTCCCCCCTGTCGCCTCGCTTGGCGCGCGGTCGGTCCCGGTCGATGCCGGGTTGCCCGCGGTTTGGTTGGCTCTCTGGCCGGTCGCGGCCGCGGCTGGTTTGGCCGCGGCGCGCCTGGGCACCCGATCGGTCACGACGACTTCGCCGAGCGTATAGGGCTCGGTGTGTTTCTCCCTTTCGTCATCGGCTTCGGCCGGAGCGGCGACGGCGGACAGTCCCAGGACGGCAGTAACGACGTATCGTGCCTTCACGTGGAGTCACTTTCCGCGCCAGCGCATCAGCAGCACCGCGGCGATAACGCCGCCGGCTACGCCGAACAGGAAATGGCTGGATAGGGGCATGAGAAGTCCGACGCCGCGAAAACCGGCGCCGAAGGCCAGAATGCCGATGAACTTCGCCGCGTTCGCGACGCCAGCGGAGAGGCCGATGCGCAACAACGAGCTGCGCCACGCCGGACCGATCAGGCCCAACGCATCAATAATCAATCCCGGCAGTACATAAATCAGAATACCATGGGGGCCGATGTTGCCGGCGGCAAAGCCGACAACAGCCGCGCTGCAGACAGCGGCGCTGGCCGCCCACGGCAGCCCCGTGACACCGCGTGCCGTCACCAAGATCGCCATCACGATCAGGCCGCGCCAACCGGGCAGATGCAACGGCAGCCGCAGCCACGCATCGACAGCCCAGACCAACCCGCCGGCGACCAGACAGACGCCAAAGCCGGTAAGCGCGCCGACCGCTGCCTCAGAACTGCCGGAGAATGTCTTTTGGCGCGAGTTGCCAGTCAAAGTGGTCATCGGGGCTTCCTGCTGGTTCGACGAGAAGAACGGCCTGACCGTCGATCATGACGCCGCGCGGCCAAGGGTTGACACTGATGCGGTCGGACGCAGCCACCGGTTCACCGCTATGGGCATGGCGGATGGCATCGATCCCGGAATGCGTCAGAAGGTACGTGCCCGTAACGATGCCGCGGGTTTCGCGCAGCCCCGGTCGCCAGGCGATGCGGCCATCGCGGCCGCTCTTGCGCAGACCCACCGCAGCGAGCGCGCCAATCACGCCGCCTTGGTCGCCGGTCAATCCCTCAAGATACAGTGCCTCGCGTCTCGCCAGGTCGCGCGCGTCGTCCTGGGTCAGGATGTCCTGCTTTGCCTTGAAGCCGAAATCTTCGACGATGGATGGAACGGCGGACCAGGCTGCGATGCACAAGCCTGCGTCGGCGCCGTCGGCGCTGTGCTTCAACAGATAGGTCCGACACATGTCCGCCAGAGCGGATGTGTCATCCGACGGGACTTCGACCCGCAGGCACAGCGAACTGTTGTGCGACGTGTAGGGAATGCGGCGGTCGAACAGCAACTGATGGCGCGTGATCTCGTGCACCAGCGCGATCCCGGAAGCAGCGATCAGCGAACCCAGTTGCCGCGACAGATAGCCCGTCCCATGGCTTTCCAGATTATCGGTGTCATCGATGCCGACGAGAATCATGTCTTCAGCCACGTCACGGCTAGCGCGGTCAGGCGCGGCCCCAAAGGAATATCATCCGGAAAACGAACTCGATAATCGCCTATATCTCGTCGTATACAACGAGTCCAGATAGCAGGGACAAGCCTGATTCAGGTGTGGACGGCGGCGAGTTGACCGAAATCCGTGACGCTCTCAGCGAAAAGCGTACCGGCGCGAGACCGTGCCGCGAACTCCTGAATTCTCCAGAAGAAGCGCCGGATGCGACGACGCAGCGCGTGGACGGGCTCGGCGATCGGATGTGGAATTTAGTCGAGAAGACGCCGCGCGACTGTCCAAGGGACCATCTTTGAATTCTCTCTTGCTTCCTGCGGCATGATGACGCGCTCGGATGCAGGGTCGGCTGTGGACGGCAGTCCTACGCAACACGTTCGCGGAGGCCCTTCGCAACCTCCTTCTGTGCGTCGAACTCGCGGCGCAGGCGGGCCAGCTCCTCGGCGCTCAGCGCATCGGCATTGCTGTAGTCGCGCTTCCAGGACGCGTCCTCGCTCCAGCGCAGCGGTGACTGCACGGTGGTCTGCGGACCGGGCGCAGTTTCCAGCACGCGCAGCGCCAGCTCCAGCGTGAACGCCTGCGAAGCCTCGTCATGCGGCTTGCCGGCGGAGTTGCCGAGCGGGAAGTCAGAGAACAGGAAGCGCGGCACCGCGGCGTGCTCGACGATATCCTTGGCGCAGCCCATCACGACGGTCGGGATGCCGTTGGCCTCGAGATGCCGCGCCACCAGGCTGACGGTCTGATGGCAGACCGGGCAGTTCGGCACCAGCACCGCGGCGTCGACCTCGTCGTCGCGGCAGCGCTTGAGGATTTCGGGCGCATCGGTTTCGATGGTGACGCGGTGGCTGCGGTTGGTCGGCGCGCCGAAGAAGCGCGGGGCGACTTCGCCGATCCTGCCAGCCGCAGCGAGGCGCTTGAGTTGCGCCAGTGGGAACCAGGTGCCGCTGTCGGTCGCCGTGGTGTGGGTGCGGTCGTAAGCGATGTGCGAAATCCGCAAATCGTGCGGCTGCGACGTGTCGCCGTCATAGACCGCATAGAATTTTGCCCCGCCATTGTATTTCGCGCCGGGGCCCTGGTCGCCTTTGGCTGGATCGAACGGTGCCGCGGTCGTGATGATGGCGACGCGGGACTGGTTCAGCGGCTTCGTTAGCGGCTGGAACGGGGCGGAGGTGTAATGCACCCAGCGGTAGGGGGTGGTGTAGCCGATCGCGGCGTAATAATCGCGGGTCCGCTTCATGTAGCCGATCGGGGCGTCGTCGTCGGGGGCAAAGCCGGTTTGATCGTCTGAGGCTGCGGCCATTTTGCGCTCCCTTTTGCGCGCCATCATTATCAGTCATAGCTAGACCACGAGCCTGCGGTGTCAAGCCGCGCCGCGCGGGAACAGATTTGCGATGCGAACAGGTCTTTGCGCCGCATGGGTCATGCTTGTGTTGCTGGTGTCGCCGGGTGGCGCCGGCGCGGAGGACGCGCCTGCCGCAGCTCCGCCGACGCCGCCAAGCCCCGAGCAGCCCGCAACGCCGCCTGCGGACAAGCCCGCCGAGAAACCCGTGGCCGCTCCGGCGGAGCAGCCTGCGCCGCCGCCGGGAGGGCAGGCTGCGCCATCGGCCGGGACACCCCAGCCGGACACGCCCGCGCCACCTGCCGAGAAGCCCGCGGCGGCAACCGACAAGCCCGCGGATGACGCGCGCGAGAGCGACACCCGCGAGGCGATGTGCCTGATGATCGAGTCGGCGGCGCGGGCGAACGACCTGCCGCTCGAATTCTTTGCGCGCGTGATCTGGCAGGAGAGCCGTTTCCAGGCCGACGCGATTGGTCCGATGACCCGGAATGGCCAGCGCGCGCAGGGCATCGCGCAGTTCATGCCGGGTACGGCCAGCGAGCGCGGGCTGCTCGATCCGCTCGATCCGGTGCAGGCGCTGCCGAAGTCGGCTGAATTCCTCAGCGAGTTGCGCAACCAGTTCGGCAATCTCGGCCTCGCGGCCGCCGCCTACAATGCCGGCCCGCGCCGGATCCAGGACTGGCTTGCCGGCTCCGGGTACATGCCGCAGGAGACGCGCAACTATGTCTCGGCGATCACCGGCTCCAGCGTCGACGACTGGGCCGCCGCCGGCCGCAACGGCAAGATGCCACAGCGTGCGCCGACCACGAGCTGCCGCGAGCTGATGGCGCTGTTGAAGCGCGCGCCCAATCCGTTCGTGGCCGGGCTCGAGCAGCACATCACGCTGTCGGCGGCCAAGGTCTGGGGCGTGCAGCTCGCCGCCGGCTTCAGCCGCGACAAGGCGCTTGCGATGTATGCCCGCGCCATCAAGCGGCTATCGAGTGTGATCGGCGATCAGGATCCGAGCCTGCTTTCTTCGCGGCTGCGCACCCGCGGCAGCGCGACGTTCTACCAGGTGCGCATCGGCGCCGACACGCGCCCCGAAGCCGACGGCCTGTGCAACCGCATCCGCAAGGCGGGCGGGGCATGCTTTGTCCTCAAGAACAGGGCGTGATTGCGTAGCTGCGCAGCCCGGATGAAGCGCAGCGAAATCCGGGGCCGCTCTTGCAATAGGTGAGAGCTGTCCTGGATTGCGCTGAGCCTGTCATCGGGCGCGCGTTCGCGCGACCCGTTGGCTCCATCCGGGCTACCGCATACCAGCGCTGTGCGGCCGCTTGCTTGACCCGTTGAGCACCGCGCCCTAAGCCGCCGACATTGCAAAACCATCCGGCTTCCCGTGGCGCTTCCTCCGCTCGATTCTCCGCAATGGCAGACCTCGTTCCGCGCCTTCCTGTGGGGCGCGCGGTCGATCGGCGCGACCGTGCTGACCTTGGTGCTGTTTGCGACCTATCTCGGCATCGGCGCGCTGGCGCATGATTCCGGCTTCTCTCTGGGCTGGACCTTGGCGAGCACGGCGTTCGTCTGGGCGGGTCCCGCGCAGATCATCGTGATCACGACGCTTGGCTCCGGCGCCACCGTGCTGCAATCGGCCATCGCGGTCACCGTCAGCGCGATCAGGCTGTTTCCGATGGTGGTGTCGGTGTTGCCGATGATGCGCACGGAAGACACCAAGCGACGGCATCTGATCCTGGTGGCGCATCTCACCGCGGTGACGCTGTGGGTCGAATGCTTCCGCTTCCTGCCGCAGGTGCCGCGCAACCGCCGGATCGCCTTCATCCACGGGCTCGGCTGCGGGCTGGTCTCGGTCTGTCTGATCGCGAACACGATCGGCTACACGCTCGCGGCCAACCTCACGCCGCTGCTCGCCGCCGGCATGCTGATGCTGACGCCGCTCGCCTTCCTGTTCTCCACCGCGCGCAACTGCCGCGAGCTCGCCGACGTCATTGCGCTGGTGCTTGGGCTCTTGCTGTTCCCGCTGGCGGCGATGCTGAACAGCGGCGTCGATATCCTGGTCAGCGGCGTCGTCG
Source organism: Bradyrhizobium sp. Pha-3 (assembly GCF_042258615.1). Taxonomy (GTDB): domain Bacteria; phylum Pseudomonadota; class Alphaproteobacteria; order Rhizobiales; family Xanthobacteraceae; genus Bradyrhizobium. The sequence continues at coordinate 4,493,365 of NZ_CP170152.1, forward strand.
CGGGAACCATTGCCTATGGCGTGCATCGGGCGCGGGCGGGCATCGTGAAGGCGGGCGCATGACGGGCTTCATCGGCGACTGGCACGCGCTCGCCATCCTGTTCGTGGCGGGCGTGATCCCCAACCAGATCTGGCGCATGCTCGGCCTGTGGTTCGGCGGCGGCATCGACGAGAATTCCGAGCTGCTGGTCTGGGTGAGGGCGGTCGCCACCGCGATCCTCGCCGGGATCATCGCGCAGATCGTGGTGCAGCCGCCGGGCGCGCTCGCCGGCGTGCCGGACTGGCTGCGTTACGGCGCCGTCGCCGCGGGCTTCGTCGCGTTCATGCTGGCGAGGAAATCGATCTTCGCTGGGGTCATCGTGGGTGAGATCGTCTTGATCGCAGGCAAATACTGGCTCGGCTGATTGCGGCAACCGCATTATCCGGTACTCTGGTTTCCCAAGAAAACAACAACGGGGGAACGCCATGCCGCGGCGCGCATCATCGGCCTTCATCGTGGCTCTGACTGCCTTGCTGACAGCAGCGCTGCCGGCGCGAGCCGCGGATTATCCGACGCGCCCGATCAAGCTTGTGGTGCCCTACGCCGCGGGCGGGCCGACCGACGTGCTCGGCCGTCTCGTCGGCGAATATCTCGGACGCGATCTCAAGCAGGTGGTCGTGGTCGAGAACAAGGCCGGCGCGCAGGGCGCGATCGGTGCCGAGGCGGTAGCGCGCTCCGATCCCGACGGCTACACGCTGTTCGTGACGGCGGCCTCGATCTTCGTGCTCAATCCTCTGCTCTACAAGAAGCTGCCCTACGATCCGGCCAGGGATTTCCGCCTGCTGTCGGTGATCACGGATGCGCCGCTGATCATGGAGGTGCATCCGTCCGTCCCGGCCAAAACGATCGCGGAGTTCGTTGCCTACGCCAAGAAGAATCCCGGCAAGCTCAATTTCGGATCGGCCGGCACCGGCGGCACGGTTCACCTCGCCGGCGAGATGTTCAAGCAGATGGCCGGCGTCGAGATGACCCACGTGCCCTACAAGGGCGCCGGACCCGCGCTGCAGGATTTGCTGTCAGGCAACATCCAGCTGATGTTCGACACGCTCGGCACCGCGCTGCCGCCGGTCAAGTCAGGCATGCTGCGCGCACTCGGCGTCAGCTCGGCCGAGCGCATCCCCGATCTGCCCGATCTGCCGACGATTGCCGAGAGCGGCTATCCCGATTATGCGGTCAGCGTCTGGTATGGTATTGCAGCGCCGTCGAAAGTGCCTGACGAGATCGCGGGCAAGATCAAGGCGAGTCTCGACCGGGCCTTGAACGACGAGGCGTTTCGCGCTTCGCTGGTCAGGATCGGCTTTCCGCCGCTGCGGGTAAAGAGCCAGGCCGAGATCGACAAATTCGTGGACACCGATCGCGCGCGGTGGGCGGGCGTGGTCAAGGCGCTGAACATATCGTTGGACTGAGACATGGTACGTGAAATGGAATTGCGCCAGGGCGAGGTTGCCGTCGACATGCCGACGGCACGCGACGCCGGGCTCGTCTTCATCGGCCGCATCCGCACGCCCTGGACATCGCGGCTGGCGACGCCGCGGCAGGGGCGGCATGACGGCCCGGTGTGCCGGCTCGAGATCTTCGAGCCGTGGGTCGCCGCGATCAAGGGCGTCGATTTCTACTCGAACCTCGAAGTGCTGTACTGGCTGCACCAGTCGCGGCGCGACATCGTGCTGCAAAGCCCGAAGAACAACGGCAACATCCGCGGCACCTTCTCGCTGCGCTCGCCGGTGCGCCCGAATCCAATCGGCACCTCGATCGTCAAGCTGGTCGGCGTCGAGGGCAACGTCATCCTGGTGCGCGGCCTCGACTGCCTCGACGAGACGCCGCTGATCGACGTCAAGCCCGACCGCTGCGAATTCACCCCGCTCGCCCCGCCACAGGCCGGGGATTTCGAGACGGAGTAGAATTCGTAACCCGGATGAAGCGAAGCGAAATCCGCGACGGTCTTGCAACGCGGCAAGGACTCCCGGATTGCGCTGCGCTCCATCCGGGCTACGCAGCATCGCGCGTGTCGCGCGGCCTATTTCAACGCCGCGATCAGTTTCGCCGCGTGCGCCTCCAGCACCTTGCCGTCTTCCTTGTGGCTGGCGGGCGGCAGCAGCGCGACGCCGTCCTTGCGCGGCATCACGTGCATGTGCAGGTGGAACACGACCTGGCCGCCGGCGGGCTCGTTGAATTGCTGCACGGTGATGCCGTCGGCCTCGAACGCCTTCATTCCGGCGGAGGCGATCTTGTGGGCGGCGCGCGCGACGTGGGCGTAGTCGTCCGGGGTGATGTCGAGGATGTTGCGGGCAGGGGCCTTCGGAATGACAAGCGTATGTCCGGGCGAGCGCGGCATGATGTCGAGGAAGGCGAGCACGTGCTCGTTCTCGTAGACCTTGTAGGACGGAAACTCGCCGCGCAGGATTTTTGCGAAGGGGTTGTTGTTGTCATAGGCGGCGGGCATGGCGGCGGCTCCCTGGATTTTGTGGGTCTAATGTCTCGGTCGCGGCTGAAACGTCAAGCGTCGTCGTCGACGGTCTTGCGGAACGGGCCGGCCTCGGAGAGCTCGCGGCCGACCTCGGCGACATAGTCGCGCTCGCGCTTGAGATAATCGGCGATCGCCCGGCGCAGGCCGGGATCGGCGATGAAGTGCGCCGAATAGGTGGTCTGCGGCAGGTAGCCGCGCGCCAGCTTGTGCTCGCCCTGCGCGCCGGCCTCGACCACCTTGAGCCCGCGCTGAACCGCGAAATCGATCGCCTGATAGTAGCAGACCTCGAAATGCAGGAACGGGTGGTGCTCGATCGCGCCCCAGTTGCGGCCGAACAGCGTGTCCGAGCCGATGAAGTTGATCGCGCCGGCGATCCAGCGGCCGTTGCGCTTGGCCATGACAAGCAGTACGTCCCGGCTCATGCTCTCGCCGATCAGCGAGAAGAATTCTCGGGTGAGATACGGCCGGCCCCATTTGCGCGAGCCGGTCTCCATGTAGAACTCGAAGAACGCGTCCCAGGCTTCCTCGGTGATATCCGAGCCGGTCAGCCAGTGGATGGTGATCCCGGCGGTAACCGCCTCGCGGCGTTCGCGCTTGATGCCCTTGCGGTGACGCGAGTTCAGCGATCCCAGGAAATCGTCGAAGGTCTTGTAGCCTTGATTGTGCCAGTGGAACTGCTGGTCGGTCCGTTGCAGGAAACCGTGTGCGCCCAAGAACTTTGCCTCATCCTCGCGGGCAAAGGTGACGTGAACGGAGGAGGCCTCGGTGGCGTTGCAGAGCGCGCGCAGGCCGCGCGCCAACGCCGAGCCGATCGCCTCGCGGTCGACGCCGTCGCGGATCAACAGCCGCGGGCCGGTGGCGGGCGTGAACGGGACGGAGACCTGCAGCTTCGGGTAATAACTGCCGCCGGCACGGTGATAGGCCTCGGCCCAGCCGCGGTCGAACACGTACTCGCCCTGCGAGTGCGATTTCAGATAGCAGGGCACGACGCCGACGATCCGGCCGTCGAGTTTTGCCACCAGATGCCGAGGGCCCCAGCCGGTCCGCGGGCAGGCCGAGTTCGAGGCCTCGGCGGCGGCGAAAAAGGCGTGTGAAACGAAAGGGTTATAGCTCGAACCTGCGGTCGTTTGGCAATCGCCTGCGACAGCAGGCGAGGCCAGCGTGTCGAGGTTATGGATGCTGTCCGCGTCCGCCTTCGGATTGGCGCAGGCGTCCCATTCGGCGGCCGGGATGCCGCCGATGTCAGCTACAGCCTCTAGGGTGATTTCAGACGACGCCATCGAGAGTGAAGACCGGTGCCTCTTTTGAGCATGATCTTTCCGGAACAGCTGGCTCCACTTCCGGATCATGCTCCGCATTCCGCCATCGCCGATGACGACCAACTCCCGACAAGATCGTGCGTCGCAGCGATGAGTTCAAGAGTCTCTGCGACATGTCAGGTTCCCGGCACAAACCCCTCGAAAATCATCTGGTCGGCGTAGCGCGCCGCGCGTTCGCGCTGCTCCACTGTCCGCACGGTCCACGCCAGCAGCGGACAGCCGAACACGTTGCGGGCAATCCAGGGCGCCGGCGCCGGCAGCTGGTTGACCCAGAAGGCAACGAAATGCGGCTCGGTCTTGAAGCCGTGGCGCAGGTACAGCATGCCGTCGCGCTGGGCCGGCGTCAGCTTGGTCCAGGAACTGTCGTCATAGGTGCGCTGGGCGGTGATGCCGCGCGGCAGGTTCGGCATGATCTCGCGCAGCGCCAGCACCTGGTCGGGATCGAACGACATGCCGACGACAGGGCCGGAATAGGACGACAGCACCTCGGCCATCCGCCGAACCAGCTTGCGGTCGCCATCGAAATGGCTCTTCACCTCGACCACCAGCGGGACGCGGCCGGCGACCAGTGTGCAGAGATCGCCGAGCGTCATCATCTGCTCGGAGGTGTTCTTGAATTTCACCGCCTTCAGCTCGGCTGCGGTCTTGGTCGACAGCAGGCCCGAGCCCTCGGTGAGGCGGCCGAGCGCATCGTCGTGATGCACCATCGCCTCGCCGTCGGCGGTGAGCTGGATATCGCACTCGATGGCGAAATGGCCGGCGACCGCGGCGTTGGCCGCGGCCGGCATGTTCTCGATGATGCCGCGTGCGGCGTCGTGCAGGCCGCGATGGGCGACCGGCCGCTTCGTCAGCCAATCAGGGGCGCGCATCGATCAGGCGACTTCGAACACGCCCTCGACCTCGACCGCGGCGTCCGCGGGCAGCGAGGCGACGCCGACGGTGGTGCGCGCGTGGCGGCCCTTGTCTCCGAAGGCTGCGACCATCAGGTCGGAGGCGCCGTTCAGCACCTTCGGTCCGTCAAAGAAGTCCGGCGCCGAGTTGATGAAGCCGCCGAGGCGCACCACGCGCACGACCTTGTCGAGATCGCCGAGGGCGGCCTTGACCTGGGCCAAGAGGTTGATCGCGCAGCCCTGCGCCGCGGCGACGCCTTGCTCGAGCGTGACGCCGGCCCCTAGCTTGCCCTTGGCGATCAGCTTGCCTTCGGCGTTGAAACAGACCTGGCCCGAGATGAACAACAGGTTTCCGCTGCGGACGAAGGGGACATAGTTCGCGACCGGGGAGGTCGGCTGGGGAAGTGTGATGCCCTGTGACGCCAGTTTCTGTTCGACGGTACCCGACATTTTGTCCCTCAATTGGATTTGCACGAAGCCTGAAACGCGGTCAGGGCCAAGTTTGTTTCGATTGTTTCGCGCATCGTGCCGCCGGTTGCAAGCGACGGTAAGGTGAGGGCGGCGCGGCCGTGGCGTGCGGAATCGCACGGAAAACCGCCAAGAATGACGGCAATTTCGCCGCATAAGTTGCGATTTTGTCAGAGTTGCCCCAGTTGCGGCGCAATACCACCGTCACTATTGTGGCGAATCCCTGCCTCCTCGAGGAAAAACCATGATCCTGCCGTTTCGGAATCCGTCGCGTGCCCTGGTGCTCACGATCGCCGTTGCCGCAGGAGCCGGCCTGGTTCATGGCGCCGCCGCTGCAGCCGGCGGGCCGTTTCTGGCGCATCAGGCGCTGTACGATCTCAGCCTCGTGAAATCGCGCGGCTCCAATTCGGTCAGCGATGCGCGCGGGCGCATCCTGTACAATTTCTCCGGCAGCTCCTGCGAAGGCTACACCTCCGAATTCCGCCAGGTGTCCGAACTCGACAGCGGCGAGGGCAAGGTGACGCTGTCCGATCTGCGCTCCTCGTCCTGGGAGGACGCGTCGGGCAAGAGCTACCGCTTCAAGATCGACACGCGGATGAACGACAGTGACTCGTCGCCGGTCGACGGTATCGCCGAGCGGGTGGGCGATCATATCACCGTGAAGCTGACCCAGCCGGTGAAGAAGACGTTCAACCTCGACGGCAAGATCGTGTTCCCGACCGAGCAGATCCAGCACATCATCGCCGCCGCCCGCGACGGCAAAGCGGTGCTCGAGCAGACCGTCTATGACGGCTCAGACAATGGCGAGAAGGTCTACAACACGCTGACCGTGATCGGCCGGCCGATCGCCGGCGACCGCGCGCCGTCATCGCCCGATCCGTCGACCGCGAGCGATGCGATGAAAACCATGACGCGCTGGCCGGTGACGGTGAGCTATTACGACAGCGACGCGCGGGCCAAGGATGGCGAGCAGACGCCGGTCTACGCGATGTCGTTCGAGCTCTACGAGAACGGCGTCTCCCGCGCGCTGGTCCTGGATTACAACGATTTCGTGATCTCGGGCGCGCTGGACAAGTTCGACGTCAGGGATTCCAAACCCTGCAAGTGAGGGTTGGCTATCACCACCCACTCGGTGTCGTCCCGGGCAAGCGAAGCGCGACCCGGGATCCACAACCACCGTCGTTTTTAGTTGGGCCTCGCTGGGGCCACAGCGTTGTATCACAACGCAACCCTGTGGTTGATGGTGTGGACGGCCCCCTACGGCATCAGTGTGCCAGAATGAGGTTGTTGCAAATCTCAGACAAAGGAGCCGTCCGTGGGAGAGATTATCCGCATTGGAATGGATACGTCGAAGCATATTTTTGTGCTGCATGGGGTTGATGCGGCGGAGCAGGTGGTGCTGCGCAAGAAGCTGTCGCGCAAGCAAGTGCTGGAGTTCTTCGCCAAATTGCCGCCGACCGTGATCGGGATGGAGGCCTGCGGAGCTTCGCAGTATTGGGCGCGGGAGCTTGGCAAGCTCGGTCACGCGGTGAGGCTGATGGCCCCGCAATTGGTGAAGCCTTACGTGATGCGGAACAAGAATGACGGGCGCGATGCAGAAGGGCTGTGTGAAGCGATGGACCGGCCGAACATGCGCTTTGTGCCGGTCAAGACGGCCGAGCAACAGGCCGCGCTGATGCTGGCGGGGCTGCGCGATGGATTGATCGCCCGGCGCACCCAGCTGAGCAACGCGATCCGCGGCTATGCGGCGGAGCTCGGCCTGATCGCGCCCAAGGGGCTCGACAAGATCGAGCCGCTGCTGGCGCGGATCGCGCAGGACGAGAGCTTGCCCAGCATGGCGCGCGAGGTGTTTGCGGTGCAGGGACGCCAATACGCTGCTCTGCAAGCCGAACTCAAGCAACTCGAGGTTAGGCTGATGGCCTGGCACCGCGCCGATGCGCTGAGCCGGCGTCTGGCGCAGATCCCATCCGTCGGCCCGATCACCGCAACACGGCTGGTGATGAAGACGCCCGATCCGCATGCGTTCCGCTCCGGCCGGCATTTTGCGGCCTGGCTCGGCCTCACACCGAAGGATCATTCCACCGGCGGCAAGACCAGGCTCGGCAAGATCACGCGGGCCGGTGACGAAGACCTGCGCCGCTTGTTCGTGGTTGGGGCGACGGCGGTCATCCAGCAGGTTCGGCGGGGCCGAGGCCATCCGTCGCGCTGGCTGCTGGCGCTGCTCAAGCGCAAGCCGCCGAAGCTGGCCGCCGTGGCGCTCGCCAACAAGGTTGCCCGCATCGCCTGGAAGCTGATGGCGACGGGCGAGAGTTACGATGCCGCGCGGCTCAATGCCATGGCGGCCGCCGCCTAACAGATTGGCCGGCCGGCGGGTTCGCCCACCAGCCGACCCGGAAGCTGCAAGAGCAGATGGAGCAATCGGTCGATCAACGATGCGAGACAGTCCGTGGGACCCATTGGCCGCCAACAGGTCGCGGGGTTGTTTGGAGCTCGCGTCGCGCAACCCATCTTGGCCAGCGACCTTTGCGCGTCGCATCAACAGGCCGGACATATGGATGCAGCGATCCGATCTACTCAGAAAGCTCTTGTGCCACGGGGGCCGTCCACATATGGGTCCCTGCTTTCGCAGGGACGACAGCAGAGCAAGACCACAGTCCTCCTGAGACCGCACTGGCCGGAACCATCAGACACGAGTACGCTTCCCAAAACACGCGTGTCAGGGAGGCATATCATGAGCAAGCTCGACCATCTGCGCCCCAGCGGCCTGCATCACAATCCGGCTTACTCGCATGTCGTGGTCGCCTCGGGTGCGCGCACGATCTACATTTCCGGACAGGTTTCCACCGACGAGGAGGGCCGGGTGGTCGGTGCCGGCGATCTCGCCGCGCAGACGACGCAGGTGATGCAGAACCTCGGCATGGCGTTGAAAGCCGCCGGGGCGAGCTATGCCAACATCGTCAAGATCACGACCTTCGTCGTCGGCTACAGGCCGGAGCTTCGCCCGATCATCGGCAAGGCGCGCTCGGCGTTCTTCGAGGGCATGGAGCCGCCGGCCTCGACGCTCGTCGGCGTCACCGCGCTCGCGGCGCCGGAATGGCTGATCGAGATCGAGGCGGTTGCGGTCGCGGATTGACGCATCTCGTCATGCGCGGGCCTGACCCGCGCATCCATCGCTCTTCGAAGAATCTTTCTGGATGGATGGCCGGGCATAGGCGAGCGGAAGCGACGCCGTCCTTCGGACGGCTATGCCCGGCCATGACGATCGATTACTCGTCCGCGCTCTTCCCCGGCCCCTCATAAGCAATGCCCCGGATCACCGCGGCGTTGCCGAACTTTTTGCGCAAATTGTCGATCGCGCGTTCGGCGTGGGCCGAGCGGCGGTCGAGCATGTCGGAATCGTTGGCCTGCGAGCCGGGCCGCAGCGCGCTGACGCCGGCGCCCATCAGGCGGAAGGCGGTGCCGTCGATCTCCTTGACCAGCATCTCGCGCGTCACCGCAAAGATCTTGGCGGCGAGCTGGGTCGGGGTCTGGATCGATTGCGAGCGGGTGCGCTGGCGGAAGTCCGCGGTCTTCAGCTTCAGCGTGATGGTGCAGCCTGAGAGGTCGCTGCTCTTCAGCCGCGCCGAGGTCTTCTCCGACAGCTTCCAGAGCAGTTTTTCCAGGATTGCAAAATCGCGGATGTCGGTCTCGAAAGTGGTCTCGCTCGAGATCGTCTTGGCGCCGCGATCGGGCACCACATTGCGGTCGTCGATGCCGCGCGCCAGCCGCCACAGCCGGCGGCCTTCGCTCGCGAACTGCTTCATCAGCTCGTTCTCGTCGGCGCGCTGCAGGTCCGCGATGACGCGGAAGCCGCGCTGCACGAGTTTCTCCTGCGTCGCAGGGCCAACGCCGTAGATGAAGCCGACCGGCTTGCTCGCCAGCATCTCGCGCGCCTCGTCCTGGTCGAGCGTGGCAAAGCCCCTCGGCTTGTCGAGGTCGGACGCGATCTTGGCGAGGAACTTGTTGCAGGACAGCCCGACCGACACCGTGATGCCGATGTCGCGCTCGACGTCGCGGGCGAATTTGGCGAGCACCTTGGCCGGGATCATGCCGTGGACGCGCTGCGTGCCGGCGAGATCAAGGAAGGCCTCGTCGATCGACAGCGGCTCGACCAGCGGCGTCAGCGCCTGCATCGCCTGGCGCACCTCGCGCCCGACCCGGACATATTTCGCCATGTCCGGCGGAATCACGGTGGCGTCGGGGCAGAGTTCCAGCGCCTTGAACATCGGCATCGCCGAGCGGACGCCGTAGGTGCGGGCGATGTAACAGGCAGCCGACACCACGCCGCGCTTGCCGCCGCCGATGATGACGGGGCGGTCGGCGATCTCAGGATTGTCGCGCTTCTCGACGGTGGCATAGAACGCGTCGCAGTCGATATGCGCCAGCGCCAGCGCGGGCAGGGTGCGATGGCGCACCAGCCGCGGCGAGCCGCAATGGCTGCATCGCTTCACCTTGATATCGAGATCGCCGAGGCAGTCTCGGCAGAAACTGAGGGGGCCGTCGGAAGCTGGCGCTGCCGTCGTCACGGCACGTCGCGCTCCCATTTCGGGTCGCCCAGCACCTGGTGGGCGGCAGCGATGTTGGTCGGGTGCAGTTCGGAGGCCGCGGCGAACGCCTTCACGGTGGCATCGTCGCGCATCACGAAATCGAGCACGCTCGCAAGAAATTGAGGATTGGAGGCAGCGTTCCGCAGCGTCTCCGGACCGATTCCGGTTTCGGCCAGGAACAAGCCCAGCCGCTCGGGATCGCCGGCAATGAAGCCGAGCGCCTGAATCGCAACGATTTCAGCGACTTCCCGGGGGTTGTGAACAGGCTTTTTCAACGCGCCGGTTTGCCTTTCCGTTAACTTATGGTCTCTATTGAGGGGCTCATCATGCCCGAGTCTTCCGCATGTGTTCAAGCAACGGAAACCACGGTACGGAAGTTGGACTACGGGTTAACGGGTTAGAGCGATTCTGGCGCTAGTTTGAATTCACATTTTCGACGCGCTCCGCGCGCGGTGCGTGAGGTGCCGCAGCCGGGCCTGTTTCCTAAGTCTGGGAGGGACGGGATGGCCAAAACCGTCCTGATCGTGGAGGACAACGAGCTCAATATGAAGCTCTTTCGCGATCTGTTGGAAGCGCATGGCTATCAGACTTCGGGCACCAGCAATGGCTTCGAAGCGCTCGATCTCGTTCGCAAGCTGCGCCCCGATCTCATCCTGATGGATATTCAACTGCCCCAGGTTTCCGGCCTGGAGGTCACGCGCTGGATCAAGGACGATCCCGATCTGCGCACGATTCCGGTGGTCGCTGTCACCGCCTTCGCCATGAAGGGCGACGAAGAACGCATCCGCGAGGGCGGCTGCGAAGCCTATTTGTCCAAGCCGATCTCGGTCGGCAAATTTATTGAGACTGTCCGACGCTTTATCGGATAGGGGAGTTGTGGTGCCATGTCCGCGCGTATCCTCGTCGTCGATGACGTTCCGGCGAACGTCAAGCTGTTGGAAGCCCGGCTGTCAGCCGAATATTTCGATGTGCTGACCGCTTCCAACGGGACCGAGGCGCTGGAGATCTGCGCGCGCGCCGAATGCGACATCATCCTGCTCGACGTCATGATGCCGGATATGGACGGCTTCGAGGTCTGCCGACGCTTGAAGTCGAATCCGGCAACCCATTTCATTCCCGTCGTCATCGTTACCGCGCTCGACAGTCCCGCCGATCGCGTGCGCGGCCTTGAAGCTGGCGCCGATGATTTCCTGACCAAGCCGGTGTCCGACGTCGTGCTGATCGCACGCGTGCGCTCGCTGACGCGGCTGAAGATGATGACCGATGAGCTGCGCATGCGCGCCATCACCTCGCTCGAGATCGGCATGCAGGCGCCCGAGCGCAGCGCGATCGCAGACAAGGGCACCGGCGGCCGCATCCTGCTGGTCGACGACCGGCCGTCGTCCTACGAGAAGCTGGCGCCGATCCTTTCCGCCGAGCACACCGTCGACGTCGAGACCAATCCGGCGGAAGCCTTGTTCCACGCCGCCGAGGGCAATTACGACCTCCTGATCGTGTCGCTCAGCCTCGACAATTTCGACGGCCTGCGGCTGTGCAGCCAGGCCCGCTCGCTGGAGCGTACGCGGCAGGTGCCGATCCTCGCCGTCTCGGATGCCGACAACAACACGCGGCTGATGCGCGGGCTCGAGATCGGCGTCAACGACTATCTGCTGCGGCCGGTCGACAAGAACGAGCTGCTGGCCCGCGCGCGCACCCAGATCCGCCGTCGCCGCTACACCGATCATCTGCGCGACAACGTGCAGAACTCGATCGAGATGGCGATCACGGATGCGCTGACCGGCCTCAATAACCGGCGCTACATGGAGAGCCACCTCGCGACCTTGGCGGAGCAGGCCTCGACCCGCGGCAAGCCGCTGGCGCTGATGATTCTCGACATCGACTACTTCAAGGCGATCAACGACACCTACGGCCACGACGCCGGCGACGACGTGCTGCGCGAATTCGCCGTCCGCATCCGCAAGTCGATCCGCGGTATCGATCTCGCCTGCCGCTATGGCGGCGAGGAGTTCGTGATCGTGATGCCGGAGACGGATCTGCATGTCGCCGGCATGGTCGCCGAGCGGCTGCGCCGCTCGATCGCGGGCGAGTCGTTTGCCGTCGAGAAGGGCAGCAAGCGGATCACGGTCACGATCTCGATCGGGCTGACCACGCTTGAGCGCAAGGGCGAGCAGGTCGCCGACGTGCTCAAGCGCGCCGACACCGCGCTCTATCGCGCCAAGCACGACGGCCGCAACCGCGTGGTTTCAGCGGCGGCATAGCGCGCGTCACGCTCTCCGTATCCTCCGTCGTCATACCCCGCGTAAGCGGGGTATCCAGTACGCCGCAGCTTCTCGTTTCAGCTCCCGTAGCCCGGATGAAGCGAAGCGCAATCCGGGGTTCTCGCCAGTTGCACAATTGTCCCGGATTTCGCTGCGCTCCATGCGGGCTACGAAGCGCTACTATCTCCCGCGCTTCACCGCGTCATAGGCCAGCCGCTTGAACTCGAACGAGAACGGATGGACGAACGCCATCTGGCGCTGCGCCATCATGACGCCGGCCATCCCGGTCTTCGGCGAAATCCACCACTGCGTACCCGCGACGCCGCCCCAGTAGAACTCGCCGGCCGCGTCGGGATGATCGATCGGCGAGGGGGTGAGGATCAGGCCACCGGCAAGCCCGTGCGCCTTGCCGGGTTGTTCGCCCATCATCGCGAAGCGGATCCACTGTGCTTCGGGCAGCTGGTTGGACATCATCATTGCGATCGTGTCCGGCTTCAGCAGCGTCGGTCCGCCCGGCAGCAGGCTGCGGATCAGCGCGACCATGTCGGGCAGCGTCGATACCAGGCCACCGCCACCACTGAGCCTTGCGATCGGGCGCAGATAGGCACCGGGGAAGGGCGCATCGTCGGTGCGGGTGAGGCCTGGCTTCATCGGCTCCATGAGATCCGCGCCTGCGTAATACGCGACGAGGCGCCCCTGGTCCTGTTGCGGAACGACGAAGCCGGTATCGACCATGCCGAGCGGATCGAGGATGCGCGCCTTGATGAACTTGTCGAAGCTCTGGCCGCTGACGACTTCCACCAGGCGTGAGGTCACATCGGTCGCGAGCGAGTATTCCCACGAGGTGCCCGGCTGATAGATCAGCGGCAGATCGGCGAGCACATCCACCATCTCGGCCAAAGTCGTATTGGGATTGTGCACGCCGCGCTCGTTCAGCGCCTTGAAGATGACGGTGCCGGGATCAAAGAAGCCGTAGCTCAAGCCGGCGGTGTGGCTGAGCAACTGGCGGATGGTGATCGAGCTCTGCGCCGGCTCGGTGTCATCGATCGACGTCGCGCCGGGCCGCAGCACCTTGCGGTTGCCGAGCTGCGGGATGAAGGTCTCGATCGGATCGTCGAGCCGGAAACGGCCGTCCTCGAGCAACAGCAGCGCCGCGCAGGAGGTGATCAGCTTGGTGTTGGAGAACACCCGGAAGATGTGGTCGGTGCGCAGCGGGATCTGCGCTTCCTTGTCGGCCCATCCGACGCAGCCCGTGTCAGCGATGTCGCGGCCGACCAGAACCGTCCAGGAGATGCCGGACAAAAGATCGTCGTCGATATAGCGCTGCATGGCGGCGCGCGCCGGCGCGAAATCGTAGCCGGTGGCCGTCACCTTCAGATCTTCCATGGTCGTTCCCCAGTTGTGCCGCAGGTTGTCGCGCGGTCAATCTCGCCGGACGGAATATCCAATCTGGAATCCGTCGCATGCCGTCGACGCTAACAACCAAACCGGACTTGTGTACGCAACCGGATTTATCCAGTGCGCTTGTTGTCCGCAGGCGCGGAGCTGCCGACCTTGACGCCCGCATTCGCCAGCAGCACGCGGGCGGCTTCCTTCGCTGCGCGCGCCATGGCCGGATCGTCGCGCACCAGGTCCTGCGCGATCGAGCCGTCGACCAGGAGCGTCAGCTGGGTCGCAAGTGCCTCGGCATCCGTGACGCCAAGCTGCCGCAGCAGATCGCGAAACCAGACCCGGCGGCTTTCCTTGAAGGCGACGGCGATATTGCGGACGGTGCGGTCCTCGTCGTCCGGACCGAGCTCGGCGACCGCGTTCACGAACGGACAGCCGCGAAAATCCTTCGCCGAGAATCGTCGCTCCAGCGAATCGAAGGTTGCCAGAATCTGCTCGGCCGGCGGCTTGTCGGAGGGGCGGGGCTGCACGAAGCGGCGCTGCAGATAGGCCTCGATCAGCGCGTCCTTCGACGGGAAGTGATTGTAGAGCGTGCGCTTGCTGATGCCGACCTCGGCCGCAATGGTGTCGACGCCGATGGCGCGAATGCCCTGCAGGTAGAACAGTTTGTCGGCGGTCTCGAGGATCCGCTCTTTCATGGTCTGTTTGGGAGGCGGGGAAGCCATGCGCCGGCCGTGATCCTCTTCGCTTGACAGGTGGCCCCCTGTATAGCCTAAGTACACAGGTCTGTGTAACCAAAACATGCGTGAATCGCAGGCTGTGGCTACCGTGCTGCGCCGTCATGGGAGAATAAGAACAATGCCCCTGTTGCAGGTCCTGCGTCCCACGCTTCCCATTCTGATCGGTGCCTCCATCATGCTCACGCTGAGCATGGGGCTGCGGCAGAGCCTTGGCATCTTCATGCAGCCGCTGACGCACGACATCGGCATCTCGGTGTCGCATTTCACGCTGGCGCTGGCGGTGCAGAATCTCGCCTGGGGCTTTCTGCAGCCGTTCGCGGGCGCGATGACGGTGCGTTACGGCTTCCGCCCGATCATGGTGGTCGGTGCGCTGGCCTACATCGCGGGTCTCGTGCTGATGACGACGGCGCACGACCTCGTCGCCATCATGATCGGCGCCGGTGTGCTGATCGGCCTTTCGCTCGCCTGCACCGCGAATGCGATCGCCATGTCGGTCGCGGCGCGTGCGGTGTCGGAGACCGTGCGCTCGACCGTGCTCGGCATGGTCTCCGCCGCGGGCTCGCTCGGCGCGCTGCTGTCGGCGCCGATCGGCCAGATGCTCAATGAAGGGTTCGGTTGGCGCGTCGGACTTGCCGGATTCGTCATCCTGTCGATCGGGATGATTCCAGCCGCGTTGTACGCCGGCCGCGTCGACAAGATTCCGCTGCCGAAGCCCGCAGCCGATGACATAGGCAATGCCACGGCGGCGACCGCCGCCAAGACCGCGTTCGGCAACGCGTCCTTCGTGGTGATGACCTGCGCCTACATGGTCTGCGGCATGCAACTCGTCTTCCTCACCACGCATCTGCCGTCGTATCTTGCGATCTGCGGGCTCGATCCGATGCTGAGCGCGCAGACGCTCGGCATGATCGGCGGCTTCAACGTGCTGGGCTCGCTGTTCTTCGGCTGGGCCGGCCAGCGCTGGAACAAGCTGGCGCTGCTCGGCGGCATCTACATCCTGCGCTCGCTGGCGCTCGCCTGGTACTTCATGCTGCCGGCGACGCCGGGCTCGACATTGCTGTTCGGCGCCATCATGGGCTTCCTCTGGATGGGCGTCGGTCCGCTGGTCGCGGGCGCGGTGGCCGAGATGTTCGGGCTGCGCTGGCAGGCGATGATCCAGGGCCTTGCCTTCATGAGCCATCAAGTCGGCAGCTTCCTCGGCGCCTATGGAGGAGGGGTGATCTACGACTCGCTCGGCTCCTACACCATGGCCTGGCGGATCGGCGTCGCGCTCGGTCTTGCCGGCGGCATCATCCAGCTCGCCTTCGCGCTGATCCGCCCGGCGCAACCGCCGCTGCTCAAGGCCGCTTAGCTCCCGTTCCCGGCAAGACGACGACTGCCCCATGCGAGGGCAGTCGCCGGGTGCTGCCTATTTTTCCATCGATCGTTTGCTACGAGAACGTGCAATGGATCGCGAGGCCGTTCCGGCCGCAGATCGAAGTAGCAGTGCTTTCAAAGCGTTACGCGGCAAGCTGTCGTGGCACGAATCTTGTTTCAATTTGGCTAGAAATCGTGCCGGAACCCGTCGCTGAGGTTCCGGCCTGGGGACCCATGGGAAGGGCTGGCCGCGATGAGGCTAGTCGCCGTCATTCTCCACCCATCCGCGCACCACGGCCGTCGCCGCGCCGCCGAGCAGGAGGCGCTTGTGCCTCGCGTCCGGCGCGATGCCGCCGCGACTTCGCTGTACCCCGCCGTCAGCAACGCCGACGCCCGCAGCGTGCCGCGCTCATTCCGAACACCAGCATTTCTTGTGATGGGAGGACGATGATGGAGTCTGCGACATACACGCGCCCGAAGCTCGTGAGAATCCTGGTTGCTCTGCTGGGAGTGGCGGTTCTTTGCCTGTTGTTCAGCGACCTTGCGCTGGCTGAGGATGCGGCGGCGGCGCCGCCCGCCTGCGGCGGCAAGATTCTCGAGAAGTGCACGCCGAATTCCGGCGACACCGCCTGGATGCTCACGTCAGTCGCGCTCGTCCTGATGATGACGATCCCGGGGCTCGGCCTGTTCTATGGCGGCATGGTGCGCAAGAAGAATGTCGGCGACACCGTGATGACCAGCTTCGCCGTGACCTGCCTGGTCACGATCCTGTTTGCCGTCCTGACCTACAGCCTGGCGTTTCGTGCCGGCACGCCGTTCATCGGCGGTCTGGATCGCATGTTCCTCAAGGACATCCTGAGCGACATCGGCAAGGGGGGCATCGGCAATCCCAATCCGCTCGCGGCGACCATCCCTGAGTCCGTCTACATCTGCTTCCAGATGACGTTCGCCATCATCACGCCGGCGCTGATTGCCGGCGCGTTTGCCGAGCGGATGAAATTCTCCGCCATGCTCTGGTTCATCGGGCTGTGGGCGATCTTCGTCTATGCGCCGATCGCGCACTGGGTCTGGGGGCCCGACGGCATATTCTCGTCGGGCAACGACGCTGCGTATGTCAAGGTTCTCGATTTCGCCGGCGGCACCGTGGTGCACATCAATGCCGGCGTCGCGGGCCTGATGTGCGCCATCATGCTCGGCAAGCGCGTCGAGACGGGGCCGGCGCACAACATGGTGCTGACCTTCATCGGCGCGTCGCTGCTGTGGGTCGGCTGGTTCGGCTTCAACGCCGGCTCCGCCGTCACGGCCGGAATGCAGGCGGGCATGGCCATGCTGGTGACCCAGATCGCGACGGCCGTGGCGGGCTTCACCTGGATGCTGGTGGAATGGGCGTTGAAGGGCAAGCCGACCGTCGTCGGAATCTGCTCGGGGGCGGTTGCGGGCCTCGTCGCGATCACGCCGGCCTCCGGTTTCGTCGGGCCGGTCGGCGCGTTCGCCATCGGCATCGCCGCCGGCGTCTGCTGCTATTGGGGATGCACCGGCTTGAAGCGCATGTTCAGCTACGATGACGCGCTGGACTGCTTCGGCGTCCATGCCCTCGGCGGCATCGTCGGGGCGCTGCTGACCGGGGTGTTCGCGGTCGAGCAGTATGGCGGTACGGCCGGCGTTCTGGAGGGAAATCCCGGGCAGTTCCTCAATCAATGCATCGGCGTCGCGACGGTTTTCGTGTATGATGCCGTCGTGAGCCTGATCATCCTGTTCGTGATCAATCTCTTCGTCGGGCTTCGCGTGACGCGCGACATCGAGCGCGAAGGGTTGGATCTGGCGCTGCACGGCGAGGTCGTGCAGTAGACTTGGCGGCATTCCGCGCAGCCGGCGATCTTCGCCGGCTGACGCGGATCAAAGCTGTTCGAGGTGATCCGATGAACTGGTTCTATTGGAACACAGCGTGGTCGCTGTTCTTCAGCCTCATTTGGTTCATGACCATCACACACAATGCGGATGCAGACATCGCGGATGCGCATCTGCGCGATGAGGCGTTCGGCGGCCGCTAACTCCGGTAGTAGCGCCACATCCTGAGGAACGTCCGGTGGATCTCATCGGGCGCCCGGTCGAACGGCTCGAGATCGACGCGGACCACGCCACGATGGTCCATGCGCCACGGCAAGCGCATCAAGAGCCGATAGGCCGGCCGCTTGCGCCAATCGGCCACCAGCGCGCTGCCGAGCGGGCCGTTGAGCGCGATCTGCAATTCGTGAACGGTCATCGCGCGCTCGGCGATCTCGACGAGGTCGATGCGCGTGATCGCGCGCCAGCGGATCAGCCCGAAGGCCTGGATGAAGATGCCGTACTGGTTGGCGCCGATGGTCGGACGACCGGCCTCCAGCAGGGGGATGTTGTAATAGGTGAAGCCGCCCGCCGCCGCCGCTGGCGCCAGCCAATAGATCTCGCCCGTGATCCAGCTCGCGGTCAGGAAGATCGCGGCCAAAGCGGCCGTGACATAGACCGGAAAGTAGATGTCCTCGCGGCCGTAGGCGACCGAGTAGCCGCCGACGTTTCCCTCATCCAAGCTTGCGATCATCTGAGCCCTGCGCCCGGACTTGTCCGGGAATCATGCGGGATGACGCAGACTAGAAAGCAAAAACGGGGCCGCGAGGGCCCCGTTTGAAACGTCGGAAGCAGGCGATTTTACTTGATCTTGGCTTCCTTGAACTCGACGTGCTTGCGCGCGACCGGGTCGTACTTCTTCTTGACCAGCTTGTCGGTCATGGTGCGCGAATTCTTCTTGGCGACGTAATAGAAGCCGGTATCGGCCGTCGACACGAGCTTGACCTTGATGGTGACCGCTTTGGCCATGTGCAAAACCTCGAAAATGCAGGGATATCGGGAGCCGGCCAAATCGGCCCGCGTTTGGCCGGGAAACTAGCCAGAAACCACCCAAAGTCAAGGATTTCCGAGCCAAAACCACCCCGATTCCAGGCCGATTACCCCTCGAAGAACTGATTTTTGGGCCGCGGCAGGCCCAAATTCTCGCGCAGGGTCCGCCCTTCGTACTCGGTGCGGAAAATCCCGCGCTTCTGCAGTTCCGGGACCACCTTGTCGACGAACTCGAACAGGCCCTGCGGCAGATAGGGGAACATGATGTTGAAGCCGTCGCTGCCGCGGCCGGTCAGCCATTCCTCCATCTGGTCGGCGATGGTCTGCGGCGTGCCGACGAAAGCGAGCCCGCCGTAGCCGCCGACGCGCTGGGCGAGCTGGCGCACGGTGAGCTTGTCACGCGCCGCGACATCGACGAGGCGCTGCCGGCCGCTCTTGCTGGCATTGGTTTCCGGGATCGGCGGCAATTGCCCGTCGGGATCGAAGCCGGACGCATCGGTGCCGAGGATCACCGAGAGCGAGGCGATCGCGCTGTCGTAATGCACGCGGCTGTCGAGCAGCGCGCGCTTCTCCCTGGCTTCCTCGACGCTGTCGCCGACCACGACGAAGGCGCCGGGCAGGATCTTCAGATGCTCGGGATCGCGGCCGATCTCTTCCATGCGGCCCTTGATGTCGGCATAGAGCTTCTGTCCGTCGGCAAGGCTGCCGCCGCCGGTGAACACGGCTTCTGCGGTCTCGGCCGCAAGCTGCCTGCCGTCGTCGGACGCACCGGCCTGCACGATGACAGGCCAGCCCTGCACGGGGCGGGCGATGTTCAGCGGGCCGCGCACCGAGAGATATTTGCCCTTGTGGTCGAGCACATGCATCTTGTCGGGATCGACGAACAGGCCTGACTCGACATCGCGCACGAACGCGTCATCGGCGAATGAGTCCCACAGGCCGGTGACGACATCGTAGAACTCGCGGGCGCGCCTGTAGCGCTCGGCGTGCTCCATGTGATCGTCGAGGCCGAAATTCAGCGCGGCGTCCGGATTGGACGTGGTGACGATATTCCAGCCGGCGCGGCCGCCGGAGATGTGGTCGAGCGAAGCGAAACGCCGCGCGACGTGATAGGGCTCGTCGAAGGTGGTCGAGCCGGTCGCGATCAGGCCGATATTCTCGGTGACGGCCGCGAGTGCCGAGAGCAGGGTGAACGGCTCGAACGAGGTCACGGTGTGGCTGCGCTTCAGCGCGTTGATCGGCATGTTCAGCACGGCCAGATGGTCGGCCATGAAGAAGGCGTCGAACTTGCCGGCCTCGAGCTTGCGGATCAGCGTCTTGATGTGGTCGAAGTTGAAATTGGCGTCGGGCCAGGCCCCGGGATAGCGCCAGGCGCCGGTGTGAATGCTGATCGGCCGCATGAATGCGCCGAGCTTGAGTTGACGCTTCGCCATTGCCCCGTTCCGTTCTTGATGTCGTTAGCGGAACAGATAGGGAGGCGTTTTGGGGCGCGCCATCGGGAAGATTATTTTGTTTTTGGGCGATCTCTCGACATCGTCATTCCGGGGCGATGCGCAGCATCGAACCTCAGGTGCGCAATTGCGCACCGGGGAATCTCGAGATTCCGGGTTCGTCGCTTCGCGCCGCCCCGGAATGACGAGAATCATACTACACCCCCAGCACGTCCTTGTGCATCTTGCCGCCGTAGAAATGGAAGAACGGCACCGGCGCGTCGTGACGGAGCGGGCCGGTGGCGAGACGGCGATCGAGCTCGGCGAGCACGTTCTTGGTCATGGCGTGCGCGTCCGCGAGCGGCTCGGAGCCGATCTCGACCCACACGAGCTCGACCAGCTCGGCATCGGCATGCACCACGCCTTCGACACGATGCGCGATCTTTGAGGCGTCCGCAGTGAAGAAGCGGGTGTCGAAGCGGCGGACGCGGCCGGGCGGCGTGATCGCACGCGCGATCAGGAACAGGCCGGACGGATCGGGCAACAGACCAGCGTCGGCGAACGGCGCCCAGGGGCCGTCGAGCTTCTGCGACTTCTCGACCTTGCGGCCGAGGCAGAGCCCGGTCTCTTCGCAGGCTTCGCGGATCGCGGCATTCGCGAGCGCCCGTGCGCGGCCGGGCGTGATCTTCGGGCTGCCTTTCAGGAGATTGGCTTCGAGCTCCGGCGTGATCGGGGCTGCGACTGGCACGCGGTTGTCGGCCTTGTCGACGCGGCCGCCCGGGAAGACGAACTTGCCCGGCATGAACACGACCTTGTCGTGGCGCTTGCCGACCAGGACCTTCGGCTTGGCGCCGTAGCGATCGATCAGGATCAGCGTCGCCGCATCCTTCGGCCGGAAATACGCATGATGATCGGCTTCTTTCTCGCCCTGGTGGACGACGGCGGCAGGGGCGGCAGCTTCAGTCATTTCATCCCTTTCATTTCTTCTTAGCGCCCGGTTTAGCTAGACCGGCGGGATGTCGCTAGGGGGATTCTCGTCAAAGCCATGCATGCGCAGGGCCCATTGCAATCCGATCACGGCTCCCTTCACCGGCTGCAACAGCGCCAGCGATGCGAACAGCGTGAGCGGCAGATAGATCGCAAGTTGCAGCCACACCGGCGGCGAATAGTTGGTCTCGATCCACAGCGCGGTCGGTACCACGATATGGCCCACAATGACGATGACGAGATAGGCGGGTAGATCGTCGGCGCGATGCGGCGTGAAATCGAGGTCGCAGACCGGGCAATGGCCGTCGCATTTGAGAAATTTGCGGAACAGTTTGCCTCTTCCGCAGCGTGGGCAGCGGCTAAGGAACCCGCGCTTCATCGCGGTCCATACGTCGCGCTTCTCGGGCTCAGCTGCGTCGCGGGTCCAGACCACCGTCGGTGGTGTCACTTCCATGACTTGCCTCGCTTCGATTTGCCGGACTTCTGCTTCGCCGGCTTGCGGACCTTTTTGTTGCGTGCCTTCCGTTCCTTGTGCGCCTTCTTGCCGGATCCCTTATTCGGCCCCTTGTTTTGCCCCTTGCCAAATCCCGCGCTGCGGCGCTCGGTTCCGACGCCGTCGCGTTTTCTGCCGCGCGGAATTGCCTGACCTTCGGACAATAGCTCAAAACGCAGCGCGCCCGCCACCGGCGCGGCCTCGACCAGCCGCACGTCGACGACATCGCCGAGCCGATACATCGCGCCGCTGCGCGTGCCGATCAGCGCGTGGCGGGTTTCGTCGTAGTTGAAATACTCGCTGCCGATGGTGCGGATCGGGATCAGGCCGTCGGCGCCGGTGTCGTCGAGCTTCACGAACAGGCCGGCGCGCGTCACGCCGGAGATGCGGCCCTGGAACGAAGCGCCGATGCGATCGGCGAGGAAATGCGCGATCAGCCGGTCGGTGGTCTCGCGCTCCGCCTTCATCGCGCGGCGCTCGGTGACGGAAATCTGCGCGGCGATCTCGGCCAGCGTCTCCACGCTCTCGTCGGTCGGCAAGGCGCCTTCGCCAAGGCCGAGCGCGCGGATCAGCGCGCGATGCACGATCAGATCGGCGTAGCGGCGGATCGGCGAGGTGAAGTGCGCGTAGCGGCGCAGGTTCAAGCCGAAATGGCCGTAGTTCTCGGCGGAGTATTCGGCCTGCGCCTGCGAGCGCAGCACGACCTCGTTGACCAGCGGTTCGTAATCTTCGCCTGCAACTTGCGCCAGCACGCGGTTGAATTGCGTGGGACGCAGCGCGCCCTGCTTGGTGAAGGGCAGGTCGAGCGTCTTCAGGAATTCCTGGAGGTTGTGCACCTTCTCCTGGCTCGGCTCGTCATGCACGCGATAGATCAGCGGCAGCGCCTTCTTCTCCAGCATCTCGGCCGCGGCGACGTTGGCGAGGATCATGAACTCCTCGATCAGCCGGTGCGCATCGAGCCGCTGCGGCACGATCACCCGATCGACGGTGCCGTCCGGTTTCAGGAGGATCTTGCGCTCGGGCAGGTCGAGATCGAGCGGGTCGCGCTCGTTGCGTGCGAGCTTGACCAGCTCATAGGCCGACCACAGCGGCTTGAGGATCGGATCGAGCAGGGGACCGGTCGTGTCGTCGGGCCTGCCGTCGATCGCCGCCTGCGCCTGCGCGTAAGCGAGCTTCGCGGCAGAGCGCATCAGCACGCGGTGAAACGTGTGAGAGCGCTTGCGACCGTCGGCGCCGATCACCATGCGGACAGCGAGCGCGCCACGCGGCTCGCCCGGCACCAGCGAGCAGAGATTGTTGGAGATCCGCTCGGGCAGCATCGGCACCACGCGATCGGGGAAATACACCGAGTTGCCGCGCTGGAGCGCGTCGCGGTCGAGCGCCGAGCCGGGCCGCACGTAGTAGGCGACGTCGGCGATCGCGACGTGGACGATGAAGCCGCCCTTGTTGTTCGGATCGAGGTCGACCTCGGCATGCACGGCGTCGTCGTGGTCCTTGGCGTCCGGCGGATCGATGGTGACGAGCGGCACGTCGCGCCAGTCCTCGCGGCCCTGCAAGGTCGCGGGTTTTGCTTCTTCGGATTCGCGCACAGCGGCGGAGGAGAACACCTGCGGGATGTCGTGGGTGTTGATTGCGATCAGGCTGATCGCCTTCTCGCTCGCGATCGAGCCGAGCCGCTCCTTGACGCGAGCGGAGGCGAGCCCATAGCCGCGGGTGCGGATCAGGTCGACACTGATGAGGTCGCCGTCCTCGGCGTCGCCGCTGTCGGCCTTGGCGATGTTGAGCTCGCGGCCGGCCTGCTTCTTGTCGACCGGAATCAGGCGGCCGCCACCATCGGGGTTCTTGCGGAAGATGCCGAGGATGCGGCTGCGCCCGTGATCGATCACCTTGATGACGCGGCCGCGATAGGGCGTGCCGTCGTTTTCGTTGGTGACTTCGACCCGCAGTAGCGCGCGGTCGCCGACGCCGGCCGTGGTGCCGGGCTTCGGCCGCCGCGGCATCTCGATGCGGATTTTCGGGGCGGTGCCGTCTTCCGAGTCCCACTCGGCCGGGGTGGCGATCAGCTCGCCGTCGCTGTCGCGGCCGGTGATGTCGGCGAGCACGGTCGGCGGCAGCGCCGCCGGCTCGTGGATCTTGCGGCCGCGCTTGGCGACCGTGCCGTCGTCGGCGAGTTCGCGCAGGATCCGCTTCAACTCGATGCGGTCGGCGTTCTTCAGGCCGAACTCGCGCGCAATCTCGCGGGTGCCGACCTTGCCTGGATTGGCGCGGATGAAGGCGACGATGGCGTCCCGGCCCGGAAAGCCATGGTCGGGTTTTCGTTTCACTTATCCTCTTGCCTTGCCGGCGCTCTTCTTCGCGGGCGCTTTCGCTGGTGCCGATGACTTTGCAGGCGAGGTCTTGGCACCGGAGGCGACCGGCGCGCGCGCCTTGCTGGTCGCATCCGTTTTCGGCTTCGCCGCGGCCTTCTTCGAAGCAGCCTTCTTGGCGGGCTTGGCCTCGGCGTCGCCGTCGGTCTCCTCAGACGTTGCCTTTTCAGACATTGCCTTTTCAGATTTGGCCTTCTTGGCCTTGGCGGGCTTTTCCGCCTTCGCCTTCTTGACCTTCTTGCCGCCGCCCTTGGCCGCGCGCTCGTCGATCAGCGCGATCGCTTCCGCGAGCGTGATCTCGTCCGGGGTGCGGTCGCTCGGGATCGTCGCGTTGACGCCGCCAGCCGCGACATAGGCGCCGTAGCGGCCGTTCTTCAGCGCGACGGCGCCGAGCGTCGGGTGGTCGCCGAGCGGCTTGCCCGGGTCGGCGCCGAAGCGGCGGCCGCTCGGGCCTTTCGCGATCTTCTCCGCGATCAGCGTGACGGCGCGGTTCAAGCCGATGTCGAAAACCTCGTCGCCGGCCTCGAGGCTGGCATAGGTCTTCTCGTGCTTCACGAACGGCCCGAACCGGCCGAGGCCGGCGGTGATCGGCTGCCCGCTCTCCGGGTGCTTGCCGATCTCGCGCGGCAGCGACAGCAGCTTCAGCGCCAGTTGGAGATCGACATCGGCAGGCGAGGTGCCCTTCGGAATGCCGGCGCGCTTCGGCTTCTCGCCTTCGGCGTAATCCTTCTGCTCGCCGAGCTGGATGTAGGGGCCGAACCGGCCGGCCTTCACCGTGACATCGAACCCGGTGTCGGGATCGGTGCCGAGCACGCGATCGGCGCTCTCGGCGCTGTCGGCCGCGAGCGGGCGGGTGTAACGGCATTCCGGATAGTTCGAGCAGCCGACGAAGGCGCCGAACTTGCCGGCCTTCAGATTGAGCCGGCCGGTGCCGCAGGTCGGGCATTGCCTGACGTCGCCGCCATCCGCGCGCGGCGGATAGATATGCGGGCCGAGCATCTCGTCGAGCGCATCGAGCACCTCGGCGACGCGGAGGTCCTTGATGTCGTTGACCGCGCCGATGAAGCCGCGCCAGAAGTCCTGCAGCACCTGCTGCCAGCCGATCTCGTTGTTGGAGACGCGATCGAGCTGCTCCTCGAGGTCGGCCGTGAAGTCGTACTCGACGTAGCGCGAGAAGAAGTTCTCGAGGAACGCGACCACGACGCGGCCCTTGTCCTCGCCGTGCAACCGCTTCTTCTCGAGCTTGACGTAGCCGCGGTCCTTCAGCACCTGCAGGATCGAGGCGTAGGTCGAGGGACGGCCGATGCCGAGCTCTTCCATCCGCTTCACCAATGATGCTTCCGAGAAGCGCGGCGGCGGCTCGGTGAAGTGCTGGGTGACGGCAAGGCTCTGGCGCTTCACCGCCTCGCCTTGGCTCATCGCGGGCAGGCGGCGTGAATCCTCGTCCTCTTCGTCGTCGCGGCTTTCCTGGTAGAGCGCGAGGAAGCCGTCGAACTTGATGACTTGGCCGGAAGCGCGCAGCTCCAGCACGCGGGCACCGGCCTTGGCCTCGATGTCGACGGTGGTGCGCTCGAGCTCGGCCGATTCCATCTGGCTCGCAATGGTGCGCTTCCAGATCAGCTCATAGAGCCGCGCCTGATCGGTATCGAGCCTGCGGCCGATGGTGGCCGGACGGCGCGACAGATCGGTCGGGCGGATCGCTTCGTGCGCTTCCTGCGCGTTCTTGGCCTTGGCCTGGTATTGGCGCGGGGCGTCCGGCACATAGGCGTTGCCGTAATCCTCGCCGATCACCTTGCGGGCCTGGGTGATCGCGGACGGATCGATCTGCACGCCGTCGGTTCGCATATAGGTGATGAGACCGGTGGTCTCGCCGCCGATGTCGATGCCTTCATACAGCCGCTGCGCGATGCGCATGGTGTGCGCCGGTGCGAAGCCGAGCTTGCGGCTTGCTTCCTGCTGCAGGGTCGAGGTGGTGAAGGGCGCCTGCGGATTGCGCCGCGCCGGCTTGGCCTCGACGGTCGCGACCTTGAACAGCGCGGCCTCGATCGCCTTCTTGAAGTCCTCGGCTTCCGCGCCGGAACCGATGTCGAGCCGCGCGATCTTCTTGCCGTCGGCGCCGACCAGCCGGGCCTCGAAGGCTTCGCCGCGCGGCGTCAGCAACGTCGCGACCAGCGACCAGTACTCGCGGGGCACGAACTTCTCGATCTCGAGCTCGCGGTCGCAGACCAGCCGAAGCGCGACCGACTGCACGCGGCCGGCCGAGCGGGCGCCGGGCAGCTTGCGCCACAGCACCGGCGAGAGGGTGAAGCCGACAAGGTAGTCCAGCGCACGGCGCGCCATATAGGCATCGACCAGCGCGCCGTCGATCTGGCGCGGCGCCTTCATGGCGTCGGTGACCGCCTGCTTGGTGATGGCATTGAACACCACGCGCTCGACCTTCTGGTCCTTCAGCGCGCGTTTCTCCTTCATCACCTCCAGCACGTGCCAGGAGATCGCCTCGCCCTCGCGATCAGGGTCGGTCGCCAGAATCAGGCGGTCGGCCCCCTTGAGCGCCTTGGCGATGTCGTTCAGCCGGCCGGCGGCCTTGGCATCGACCTCCCAAATCATCTGGAAATTGGCGTCCGGATCGACCGAACCGTTCTTGGCCGGGAGGTCGCGAACATGGCCAAACGACGCCAGGACCTCATAGGAGGACCCCAGATATTTGTTGATCGTCTTGGCCTTGGCAGGCGACTCCACAATGACGATATTCATGTCATTCCAATAGCTTACGGGAAAACTTGAAAGCGGGTTCCGCTAGACTCGCGGCCTGCCGTGTCGGGGCGAACATGGGTGCTGGGGCGGTCGGTGTCAAATCGCCAGATATTGAAGGGAGGGCTCAAGCTGTGGAGTTTCTATCCCAAGGGTTGAAAAATGCGTCCTAGAGTTGCGGCCGGAAAGGGCGTATCTCTTTATATATGGGATGGGAATCGGATTAGGCCTTTTGAGCAGCACAGGGGGCGGGCGCAAGCCCAAGCCGTCCGGCCGACGGCGAGCGGAGGGCGACGAGCCAAATGGGGAGCCAGGTGGGGAGCGCGGCCCGGATGACGCCCTGGTCCTGATCGCAGCGGCCGCGACCGAGCTCGCCAAACTCGCCCAGCGCCACAAGTTCGAAGTCCTCGACCATCTGCTCGCGATGACCCGCCTGGAGGCCGACGAGCAATTGCGCGCGCGCAGCCGAAGGAAGCTGTCGTGAGGGGCTTTCCACACTGTCGTCCCTGCGAAAGCAGGGACCCATACTCCGCGGCTTGGGTTGTGAACGGGACTCGTCGTTCCAGCGACGCGCAACAATTGGCATTTGTGGCTATGGGTCCCTGCTTTCGCAGGGACGACGATGGGGATGGTTCTCGGGCGATGCAACGCGCCGCCATTGGCGAACCCCATCTTCGGTGTCATCGCCCGGCTTGACCGGGCGATCCAGTATTCCAGAGACGTCGCTGCTTGAGCCGACGGGCCGCGGCGTACTGGATCGCCCGGTCAAGCCGGGCGATGACAGTTGTGGTTGGGATGCAGCTTCGCATTCTCGCGACACGATTTGTCAGGGACCGTAGGGCGGATTAGCCGAAGGCGTAATCCGCCAATCCGCGATACGTGCTGTCGAGGCGGATTACGCTTCGCTAATCCGCCCTACGCGGTCGCGACACGCCGCGCGCGCTTCGCCGCAGGCCGTGGCTTCAGCGTCGTATCGGCCGCATCCAGCACGCGACCGTCCTGCGAAAGCAGCGCGAGCTTCTTCACTGGCTTGCCCTTGTCGCGGTCGACCATCATGGTCGCGATCTCGTCGGGATGCTCGTCGAACTCCTCGGTCCATTGCCGGAGCGCGACCAGGATCGGAAAGATGCCGTGGCCCTTCGGCGTCAGGACATATTCCTGATAGGCGCTGCCGTCGGAGGCGGGGACCGTCTTCAGGATGCCGCGCTCGACCAGCGTGCGCAGCCGGGTGGCGAGGATGTTCTTCGCAAGCCCGAGGCTGGCCTGGAATTCGCCGAAGCGGCGCCGGCCGAGGCTGGCGTCGCGGATGATCAGGAGCGACCACCAGTCGCCGAACACGTCGAGCGCGCGTGCCACCGGACAGCTGTCGCCTGCAAGGCTGGTTCGTTTCACGACGCACGCTCCACAAGTTGGGCCATCACGGCCTTGTGTAGTTGCAATATTAAACCGCATGCCCTAGGTAGGCAACGAAGTTTAATAATGCAACCAACTGGAGGCGGACATGAGACTGGCGAACAAGACGGCGTTGATCACCGGCGGCAACAGCGGCATCGGGCTTGCGACAGCAAAGCTGTTCGTCGCCGAGGGCGCCAAGGTCGTCATCACCGGGCGCAACAAGCAGACGCTCGCCGCGGCGGCGCGGGAGCTCGGACCGAACGGGCTCGCTGTCGTGGCCGATGCCACCGATGTCGCGGCGCTGGAAGCCGCGGTGAAGCAGGGCGCGGAGAAGTTCGGCAAGTACGACGTGCTGTTCGCCAACGCGGGCATTCCCGGCCAGACGCCGGTCGGCGGCACCACGCTCGCCGCATTCGAAAATGTGATCCGCACCAATCTCACCGGCGTGTTCTTCACCGTGCAGGCGGTCGCGCCGTATCTGAACGACGGCGCTTCGATCATCCTCAACGGCTCGGTGATTTCGGTGCTCGGCAATCCCGGTTATTCGGCCTATGCCGCGAGCAAGGCCGGCGTGCGCGCGATGGCGCGGGTGATGGCGTCAGAACTGTCGCCGCGCAACATCCGCGTCAACGTGGTGGCGCCTGGCGCCGTGCGTACGCCGATCTGGGGCGCGGCGGTCGCAACGCCCGAGGCCGAGAGGGTGTTCGAACAGCGGATCGGCAAGACCACGCCGCTCGGACGGATCGGTGAACCCGATCACATCTCGAAGACCGTGTTGTTCCTGGCGTCCGACGACGCCGCGCATGTGCAGGGGCAGGAACTGTTCATCGATGGCGGTGCAACGGCATCTCCCGCCGGCGCGCCGATCTATCGCGGCTAGAGTTTGTTTCTCATTGTAATGATCGGCCGGTGTGAAGCGGTTCACACCGGCCGATTTCGTGCGCGACTAATATCGCGCGTATTGAACCTTTGACGTACTGCCCGGACTCCTGAATGGGCGGGAGTTTTTTCACCACGGAATCATTTTGGAGTTCCCTTCATGCCGAAAGCAGCCCGCATTTCGACGCCGATCCCGGTTTCGTCCACCTCCGAAAATGAAAATTCGGACTCAGCACAGTTTGTGACGGTCGCGCTGTTTTCCGGCATCGGTTTGTTGATCTCACTCGTCGCCGTCATCTTCGGCGTTCAGGGCGTCTGGTCCTGAGGTGTCGCGCGGGCTAAGCCTGCCTGGCGCAAACCTTGCCGCGTCCACAACTGTCATACCCCGCGTATGCGGGGCATCCAGTACGCCGCGGCCCATCGGTTCAATAGCGACCTCTCTGGAATGCCGCGTCACCCGCTTTCGCTTTCGCGGGTGACGACAGCGGTTCCGGAACTAGGCGGCGTTCAGGCTGGCGGCGGCCTGCAGCGCGCCCGCGACCGCCTTCTCGCGATGCTCAGGACCGACCTGGATGCCGTCGGCGCGGATGAGTTCGAGATTCTTGACGCCGATGAAGCCGAACACCCCGCGCAAATAGGTCTCGAGGTGCTCGAGCGCGGCCATCGGCGTGTCGGCGCCGTAATAGCCGCCGCGCGAGATCGCGATGATGACACGCTTGTTGCCGGCCAGTCCCTCGACGCCGGCAGCGCCATATTTGAAGGTCTTGCCTGCGACCACGATGCGGTCGATCCAGGCCTTCAGCTGGGAGGGAAGGGTGAAATTGTACATCGGTGCGCCGATCACGACGATGTCGGCGGCGAGGAACTCCTCCAGCACCGCCTGGCCGGTCGCGATGTCGTCGCGCACCGACGGGTCCGGCGCCGCGCCCTGGCCGGCGGCGAGGTGCAGGCCGGAGAGGTGGGCGAGCGGGGTTTGGGTGAGATCGCGGTAGCTCACGACGAGGCCCGGATTGGCCTGGCGCAGCCGCTCGACGGCGGCGGCCGAGACCTGGCGGCTGACGGAGTGGGGGCCGAGGACCGAGGAGTCGATGTGCAGAAGTTTCATGGCAGGGGTCACCTTTGGTATAGGTTTGTAACTGGCGCTATATGAGTGACCGCCCTAAATGTGCGCAAGAACGCACATTTTTGAAACCCGAGCACAGCAATGAGACCTGAGAACATTCGTGTGCCTGCCCTTCCGCCCCTGCCTGACCAGGATCACAGCGATTGCCGCGCGGTCGCCTCCGTGCTGGCGCGGGTCGGCGACAAATGGACCGTGTTCGTGATCATGATGCTGATGGAGGGGCCGAAGCGCTTCAACGAGCTGAAGCGGATGATCAACGGCATCTCGCAACGGATGCTGACGCTCACGCTGCGCGGGCTCGAGCGCGATGGTCTCGTCACGCGCACCGTGTTTCCGACCATTCCGCCGCGGGTCGATTACGAGCTCACCGATCTTGGCCGCGGCCTGGCGAAACCGGTGAAGGCGCTCGGCGAATGGGCCTTCGCGAATCTGTCGGAGATCGAAGGCGCGCGAACGAAATTTGACGGGCGGAATGGCGATTGATGAACTTGTTATTCGTCACCCTGAGGAGGCCGCAACGCGGCCGTCTCGAAGGGTCGACGGCCACCAGCCGGGCCGTGCATCCTTCGAGACGCGCTGCGCGCTCCTCAGGATGACGGTGAGAGTGCGCGAGCGAGCCCCCAGCTTGCAGCTCGTCAAACCATCGACACCAGCCCGCCGCCGTGACGCTCGAGTCTGCCGGCGAGTTCGAGTTCGAGCAGCACCGCGCGGACGACCGCGGGCGAGACATCGGCCATCCGGATCAGATCGTCGAGGCTGATCGGGCTCGGTCCGAGCAGATTGATGATGCGGGCGCGATCGGACGTATCGGTAGCAAAATCCAGCGGCTCGTCGTCTTCGCGCGCGGACAGCATGATGGGCCGCTCCATGATCGGCGTGACCGCGCTGATGACGTCGGCGGCCTCGGTGACCAGCGTGGCGCCTTGCTTGATCAAATCGTTGGCGCCGGCGGCGCGCGGATCGATCGGCGAGCCCGGCACCGCGAACACCTCGCGGCCCTGTTCGGCGGCCATCCGCGCCGTGATCAGCGAGCCCGAGCGGTGCGCGGCCTCCACCACCACGACGCCGAGCGATGCGCCTGATATGAGCCGGTTGCGGCGGGGGAAGTCGCGCGCCCGCGGCACATGGCCGAGCGGCATCTCCGAGATCGCCGCGCCGCGTGCGAGCAGGGCGGCCAGCAAATCCTCATGCTCTGGCGGATAGATGCGGTCATGGCCGCCGGCCAGCACGGCGACCGTGCCGCTTGCAACGGTTGAGCGATGCGCCGCCTGGTCGATGCCGCGGGCGAGGCCGGAGATCACGACAAAGCCGGCGTCGCCGAGATCGCGCGCCAGCTGGCCTGCAAATTTCAGCCCGGCGCCGGACGCATTGCGGGAGCCGACGATCGCGATCATCGGGCGCGTCAGCGTGTCGCGCGCGCCGCGCACGGCAAGCAGCGGCGGCGCGTCGTCGATGGTGGCAAGCCGCGCCGGATAGTGGGCTTCCTCCGGCGCGACGAGGTCGATGCCGAACTTGGCGCAGGCCGCGAGCTCCGCAGCGGCATCGGCCTCGCTCGTGATGCGCCCGGGGCCCGATGCGCCGCCGCGGCGCGCGAGATCGGGCAGGCGCTCCAGCGCATGCGCCGCATCGCCAAAATGGCGGAGTAGCGATGCAAAGGTGCGCGGGCCGACATTGTCGGAGCGGATCAACCGCAGCCGGTTGAGCCGTTCGGTGTCGGTGAGTTCAGTGGTGCTGGGTGACCGGTCATGCATGCGGGGTCCAGCTTCGCCCAACCTGGGATTGTGATCAACCGCGACATTGGCGCTGCGGCGCGCGACGCGCTACAAGCGGTCGCCAATTCGGGGAAGCCGCCCATGATCTCACTTGCCGACCTCCAAGCGCGTATCGAACAGGGCGCGCTGTCGCCCGAGGCCGCCATCGGCCAATCGCTGCAGGCGATCGATGCGCAGGAGAAGACGATCGGCGCCTTTGTCCGCCACGACGCGAAGGCGCGTGCGCAGGATGCCGGGCCGTTGCGCGGCATTGCGGTCGGCATCAAGGACATCATCGATACCGCCGGCTTCCCGACCGAGATGGGGGCTGCGATCTACCGCGGCCATCAGCCGCGCGCCGATGCGCCGGTCGTGATGGCGTTGAAGCAGGCCGGCGCCACTATCATCGGCAAGACCACAACGACCGCGTTCGCGGCGAATGATCCGACCGCAACCCTCAATCCGCACAATCACGCGCACACGCCGGGCGGATCGTCGTCGGGCTCGGCCGCCGCGGTCGCCGCCGGGATGATCCCGCTGGCGCTGGGCACGCAGACCGGCGGATCGGTGATCCGGCCGGCCTCGTTCTGCGGCGTCGCCGCGATCAAGCCGAGCTACCGGCTGCTGCCGACCGTCGGCGTGAAGTGTTTTTCGTGGACGCTCGATACGGTGGGGCTGTTCGGCGCCGGCGTGCGTGATGTCGCGCTGGGGCTGGCGGCGATGACCAGGCGGCCTGAGCTCGTCGTGCCGTCCGAGGTCGCGGCGCCGCGCATCGGCGTGGTGACGCAGGCCTTCGCCGGCGCGCCCGATCCATCCGGCGCGGAGGCGTTGCAGAAGGCCGCGCGGGCGGCGCAGCGAGCGGGGGCAACCGTGCACGAGCTCACGATGCCGGAGATCATCGCTGAAGCCTGGCGGATTCATCCGGTGGTGCAGGAGTTCGAGGCGCATCAATCGTTCGCCTGGGAGTACGGCCAGAACTACGATGCGATGCCGCCGCTGCTGCGCGGCCGGCTCGACGAGAGCAAGGGCGGCACACCCGCCGAGTACGACGCGGCGATGGACGTCACGCTGCGCGCGCGGCAGGCGCTGGCGGCGATTTTTGGCGAGGTCGATGTGCTGCTGACGCTGTCGGCGCCGGGTGCCGCGCCGAACGGCTTGGCCTCGACCGGCGATCCCCGTTACAACCGGCTCTGGACCTTGATGGGCGTGCCTTGCGTCAATGTGCCGACGCTGATTGCCGAGGGCGGACTGCCGGTCGGCGTAACCGTGATCGCGGGCTTTGGCGGCGATGCGAAGGCGTTGGCGGCGGCGAGCTTTGTCGAGGATGCGCTGAGGAATTAGCCGCCGTCATTCCCCGGTGCGCAATTGCGCACCAGGGAATGACGGCGTGAGTTATTTCTTCTCGCCAATCTTGCCTTCGGTGCCGGCCTGCAGCCGCTTGATGTTCTCGCGGTGCATGTAGAACAACAGCAGCGTCAGCACGGCGAACAGCGAGGCGAGCGCGTTGTGGCCGAACCACCACAGGAACAGCGGCGTTACGAACGCGGCGACGAGCGCCGACAGCGACGAATAGCGCGTGGTGGTGGCGGTGCCGATCCAGATCGCGGCGAAGATCAGTGCGGCCGGCCAGAACAGGCCGAGCAGCACGCCGATATAGGTCGCGACGCCCTTGCCGCCGCGAAATTTGAGCCAGACCGGGAAGAGGTGGCCGAGGAATGCGCCGAGCGCCGCCAGCATCGCCGCGTTCGGGCCGTCGATCGAGCCCGCGATGATGACGGCGAGCGTGCCCTTGAGCATGTCGCCGATCAGCGTCGCCGCGGCGAGGCCCTTGTGGCCGGTGCGCAGCACGTTGGTGGCGCCGATATTGCCCGAGCCGATGGTGCGCAGATCCTGCGTGCCGGCGAGCCTGGTGAGGATCATGCCGAACGGGATCGAGCCCAGGAGATAGCCGATCAGGAAGGCGGCCAGCAGCAACGCGTCAGCAGACATCGCGGTGGCTCCCTGGACGGTCGGTTCGGTCCATTTTGGACAATCCCATCAATGAAATATTAACCATCGATCCGCACCATGGCCTTGGAAGTGAGGGACCTTATCATGGCTTCTGTTCGCAGGCGGCTGGAGCAGGTTTTCTTTGTCGTTTACGTCGCGGCCATCGTCGTCGGAACGACGATGGAAGCAATGTCGCAACTCGCGGCGCGCTGAGTTCCACCCCAGTTTAGACGTGTTCGTACACCGTCCGTCCGCCGACGATCGTCCGGGTCACGCGGCCCGAGAAGCGGGCGTCGTCGAACGGCGTATTCTTGCAAAGCGATTTGAGGTCGTCGCGGTCGAGCACCCAGGGGGTGTCGGCGTCGATCACGATCACGTCGGCCGGGGCGCCTGCGCGCAGCGTGCCGCCGGGCAGGCCGAGCAGTTCCGCCGGCCGCGTCGACATCGCCCGGATCAGCGTCCTGAACTCCATCTCGCCATTGTGGATCAGCCGTAGCGCCGCCGGCAGCATGGTCTGCAGGCCGACCGCGCCGCTCGCCGCCTCCGCGAACGGTAGCCGCTTGACCTCGACGTCCTGCGGATTGTGATCGCTCATCACGACGTCGATCAGCCCGGAGGCGAGAGCCGCGACCAGCGCCTTGCGGTCCTCCTCGGTGCGCAGCGGCGGCGCCAGCTTGAGGAAGGTGCGGTAGGGGCCGATGTCGTTCTCGTTCAGCGTCACGTGGTTGATCGAGACCGAGGCCGAGACATTGTAGCCGCTCTCGCGGGCGCGCTTGAGGATTTCCAGCGACTCGGTCGAGGTCAGCGAGGCCGCGTGATAGCGCCCGCCGGTCAGCCCCGCGAGCCGCATGTCGCGCTCGAGCATGATCGACTCGGCGGCGGTCGGAATTCCGGCGAGCCCGAGCCGCGTGGCGAATTCGCCCTCGTTCATCACGCCTTCACCCACCAGATGCGGGTCCTCGGTGTGATGCACGATCAGCGCATCGAAATCGCGGGCGTAGGTCAGCGCGCGCCGCATCACCTGGGCGTTGGTGACGCTGCGGTCGCCATCGGTGAAGGCGACGGCGCCGGCGGCCTTCAACAGGCCGATCTCGGTCATCTCCTGGCCCTGCATGCCCTTGGTCAGTGCCGCCATCGGGTGGATGTTGACGATCGCGGTGTCGCGGGCGCGGCGCAGCACGAAGTCGACGGTCGCCGAATTGTCGATCACGGGCGAGGTGTCGGGCTGGCAGATGATGGTCGTGATGCCGCCGGCGGCGGCGGCCTGGCTGGCGGAGGCAAAGGTCTCGCGGTGGCTGGCACCGGGTTCACCGACGAAGGCGCGCATGTCGATCAGGCCGGGGGCCACGATCTTGCCGGCGCAATTGACGATGTCGGTGCCTTCGGGGACGCCGGCAGCGCCGATGCCGCGCTTGGCGTCACGGATCACGCCGTCGGCGATCAGGACGTCGCCCGGACCGTCGAAGTCGCGGGACGGATCGATGACGCGGGCGTTGGCGAGCAGGATGGGGCGGCGGTCAGTCAGCATGGCGTCACGCGTTCGGCAGGTTGCGGGCGAGCGCTTCGAGCACTGCCATGCGCACCGCCACACCCATTTCGACTTGTTCTCGGATCAGCGATTGCGCGCCGTCGGCGACGAAGGTGTCGATCTCGACACCGCGGTTCATGGGGCCCGGATGCATCACCAGCGCATCGGGCTTGGCGTAGCCGAGCTTCTTCTGGTCGAGGCCGAAATAGTGGAAGTACTCCTGGCTCGACGGCACGAAGGAACCGTTCATGCGCTCGCGCTGCAGCCGCAGCATCATCACGATATCGGCGCCGTTCAGCCCCTCGCGCATGTCGCGCGCGACCTCGACGCCCATCCGCTCGATGCCGCGCGGCAGCAGCGTGGAGGGACCCACCACGCGGACGCGGGCGCCCATGGTGTTGAGCAGGAAGATGTTGGAGCGCGCCACGCGCGAATGCAGCACGTCGCCGCAGATCGCGATCGTCAGCCCCTCGATCCGGCCCTTGTTGCGGCGGATCGTCAGCGCATCGAGCAGCGCCTGGGTCGGGTGCTCGTGGGCGCCGTCGCCGGCATTGATCACGGAACCGTCGACCTTGCGCGCCAGCAGCTCGACCGCGCCGGAGGCGTGGTGGCGCACCACCAGGATATCGGGATGCATCGCGTTCAGCGTCACCGCGGTGTCCATCAAGGTCTCGCCCTTGCGGGTCGACATCGATGACACCGACATGTTCATGACGTCGGCGCCCAGGCGTTTTCCGGCGATCTCGAACGAGGACTGGGTCCGGGTCGAGGCCTCGAAGAACAGATTGATCTGGGTGCGGCCGCGCAGACTGGCGCGTTTCTTGTCGACCTGGCGGTTGAGCTCGACATACTCCTCGGAGAGGTCGAGCAGGCCCGTGATGTCGTCAGCGGAAAGGCCCTCGATGCCCAGCAGATGCCGGTGACCGAGGACAAAAGTCGATTTTAATGATGGGGTCATTAAAGCGAGAGCTATAGGCGCGGATGGCCGGTGGGGCAAGCGCGAAGAGGGCCCGGGGGAGTTTTCCCCGAGTAAGATGGGGCTGGGTTTCTCCGTGGACATGCCCGGGCTCGTGGCGGGCCATCCACGCCTTGCCTTTGCGGGGTTTTCCGGAACAAGACGTGGACGACCGGATTCAGGCGGAGCATAGGCGCGGTGGTGCCTTGGACGGCCATGCAGGCAGGACAGCGGAGCAAGGACTCGTGAAAATCGCCGTGATCGCATTGCTGACCTTCGGGGCGATCCCGTCTGCCTTCGCCCAGAAGCTGCCCGGCGACTTCGCGTTCCTGCGCGACATCGATCCGACCATCATCCAGGACATCCGCTACGCGACCTCCAACAATTTCATGGGGCGGCCGATCGCGGGCTATGGCGCGCCGGAATGCGTGGTGAAGCGGGACGTGGGGCTGCGGCTCAAGGCCGTGCAGCAGGAACTGGCGCGGCAAAGCCTGTCGCTGAAAATGTTCGATTGCTACCGGCCGGCCCGCGCGGTCGCCGACATGGTGGCGTGGTCGAGGAACGGCAAGGAGACTGCCGCCGAGCGCCGCTACAACCCGGCATTCTCGAAGGCGGATCTGTTCCGCCTCGGCTATATCGCCACCCACTCCGGTCATTCGACCGGCGCTGCGGTCGATCTCACGCTGGTCGATCTTGGCGCCGACAATTCGCGCAAGTTCGACCCGGCCAGGGACTATGCCGACTGCACGGCGCCGGTGACCGAGCGCGCCCCGGAGGGCAGCGTCGACATGGGTACCGGCTATGACTGCTCGGATGCGAAGGGCCACACCGCTGCCGGCGCGATCACGCCGGCGCAGCGACGCTGGCGCAACCTTCTGGTCGCGGCGATGGCCCGCCAGGGATTTGCCAACTATTCAAAGGAATGGTGGCACTTCTCGCTGCCGGGGGTCGGCGGGCCGGCCTATGATTTCCCGATCGCGCGGCCGCGCTGACGCGACGGAATTTCCTCAAATCCGAGGCGTTTTTGCAAGAGCGTGGTTGCCGTCGCGCAAGCGGCGGAGCGCGCGTTCAAGACTCCTTAATTGCCCCGCCTATCATGGGCGGGCAGAGCAGGAGCACGGAACATGCGTCTGGCGGGCCTTGCGATCATTTTGGCCGCTGCGGTTGGCGTCGTGGCCTACGACCAGTACGACAAGACCACGAACTACAAGCGGGTCGATGCGCGCATCAGCGGCGTCAACGACCAATGCTATCTGGAAAAGGTCGAGCGCGGGATCCTCACCAAGACGAAGTGGACCTCCGACATGGTCCGTTGCGAAGTTGCCGAAGTGCTGCGGAAAGAGAATCCGAAGTGGCAGGGCTACAACGTGAGGCACAAGATCGAGGTGCGCGTCGTCTATGTCTCGCCGGTCGACGGGGGCACGCACCAGTCGGTGCTGCGGATGTCGTCCTTCCCCTGCGGCCAGCCGCTGCACGCCGGCGATCTGCTTCCGGTACTGGCTTCCAGGACCAGGGTGGACAGGACGCGTTTGACCTGACCGTCTCGCTGACGTGTACTTTTTGCTGCCCCGCGCCGGATCCCAGGCTTATGATCCCCCGATTCCATTGCGCCGCTGCCGGCGCATGATCCTGGCCTGTGCAGGTCGGCGTTCCCGGCATTGTGCGCGACGAGACTGTTCCCCGAGGAGGCCATGACGCAGGCTCCGTTTGCCACCCACGATGTCTTCAATCAGTCGCCGCCCTTTTGGGATGTCGACCTCTTCACGGCGGACGCGCCGCTCGCTGCCGCCGTCGCCGCCAATGGCGGGGCGGCGGCCAGCGCAGAGCTGTCGGATTTCGGCAAGCATTGGGGTTCGGCCGTCATGGCGGAGCGCGGCCGGCTCGCCAACGAGAACACGCCGAAACTGCGAACCTTCGACGCCAGGGGCAATCGCCGCGACGAGGTCGAGTTTCATCCGGCCTATCACGAGCTGATGGCGCATTCGGCCCATGCCGGCGTGCACAACTCGACCTGGACCGCCGACGGCAAGCCGGCCGGCGGGGCGGCCGAGGTGGTGCGCGCGGCACGGTTCTATATCGCGTCCCAGGTCGAGACCGGTCATCTCTGCCCGATCACGATGACGCGTGCCTCGGTCGCGGCGCTGG
Source organism: Bradyrhizobium sp. Pha-3 (assembly GCF_042258615.1). Taxonomy (GTDB): domain Bacteria; phylum Pseudomonadota; class Alphaproteobacteria; order Rhizobiales; family Xanthobacteraceae; genus Bradyrhizobium. The sequence continues at coordinate 4,531,543 of NZ_CP170152.1, forward strand.
CCTCGCAGCCGGACATTCTGGCGAAGACGATGCCGGTCATCGCCACGCGCGCCTACGACCCAGGCTTTGCGCCGTGGTGGACCAAGCGCGGCATGACGCTCGGCATGGGCATGACGGAAAAACAGGGCGGCACCGATGTGCGCGCCAACATGACGCGCGCCGAGCGCGATGGCGGCTTCTATCGCATCACCGGGCACAAATGGTTCATGTCGGCGCCGATGTGCGACGCGTTCCTGGTGCTCGCACAGGCCGAGCAGGGGCTAAGCTGCTTCTTCATGCCGCGCTTTGCGCCCGACGGCACCGTCAATGCGATCCACTTCCAGCGGCTGAAGGACAAGCTCGGCAACCGCTCCAATGCCTCTTCGGAGGTCGAATTCCACGGCGCCCATGCCGAATTGATCGGTGAAGAGGGCAAGGGCATCCGCACCATCATCCAGATGGTGCAGCTGACGCGGCAGGATTGCGCGATCGCGTCCGCGGGCCTGATGCGCTCCGGGCTGGCGCACGCGCTCAATCACGCGCGGCATCGCAGCGTGTTCCAGAAGCATCTCGCCGACCAGCCACTGATGCAGGCGGTGCTGTCGGACATGGCGCTGCATGTCGAGGCGTCGATCGCGCTGGTGATGCGGCTCTGCCGCGCCTTCGATCGCGCGCCCACTGACGCGGGCGAGGCCGCCTATATGCGGCTGCTGACGCCGGCGATCAAATACTGGACCTGCAAGAGCGCACCCGGCTTCCTCTATGAGGCGATGGAGTGCCTCGGCGGCAATGGCTATGTCGAGGAGGGCATTCTGGCGCGGCATTACCGGGAGTCGCCGGTCAATGCGATCTGGGAAGGCTCCGGCAACGTGATGTGCCTCGACGTGCTCCGCGCGCTCGGCCGCGAGGCCGATGCCGCGCTCGCCGTGCTGCGTGCGCTCGCCGACGAGACCAAGGGTTTGCCCGGCGCCGCCGAGGCTATTGCGTCGATCGGACAATCGTTCCGCCGGCCGGACAGCGAGCGCATTGCACGGCTGGCGGTCGAGAAGCTTGCGCTCTTGGCCGCAACCGCGGCGCTCAACCAGGTCTCGCCCAAAAATGCCGAGCTGTTCGCGGCGACACGGCTTGCCGAACGTCACGCCGGCATGTACGGCGCGGTGGACCTCTCCGATGCCGATCAGCGCGCGCTGCTGGCGCGGGCGCTGCCATGATCACATTCACCACCGTCATGCCCGGCCTTGTGCCGGGCATCCACGTCTTTGCTTCGGCGGAGCAAGAAAAGACGTGGATGGCCGGGACAAGCCCGGCCATGACGAATTGATAGAGCCGAGGTTCGCTGATGGATTCTCTCACGCCGCAAGACGCGACTGCAGCTATCGTTGCTCCGCCACGTCCCCCTCGGGTGTGGAAGTTCTGGGGCACCGCGCTGTGGGGGCTTTTGATCTTCGTCGCGATGTTCGTCGGCCAGGTTGCCGTCGTCATCTACCGCATCATCGCGCAGGGCGGAGAACTGTCGGCGGCCGGCATCACCCATGTGGTCGCCGACGGTCTGACGATCTCGCTCTCGGTCCTCGCCGGCCTGCCGATGGTGCTGCTGGCGCTGTGGTTCGCGATCCGCCGGACGGGGATCCCGTTCGCCGATTACCTCGGGCTGCGCGGGACGTCGTGGAAGAACGTGATCATCGGCGTCGTCGCGCTCGTCGTGCTGGTCGGCGCCTGGGACATGGTGTCCCGCGCCGCCGGCCGCGAGGTGACGCCGGGCTTCATGGGCGACGTGCTGAAATCGGCACAGGATCACAGCGCGCTGTGGCTTCTGGTGATAGCCTTTGCCGTGGCCGCGCCGCTCTGGGAGGAGCTGTTCGCGCGCGGCTGGCTCTATCGCGGCTGGTCGGAATCCAGGCTCGGCCCCTATGGCGCCATCCTGCTGTCGTCGATCGTCTGGACCATCATGCACCTGCAGTATGACTGGTTCTTCCTCTGTGAGGTGCTGTCGATCGGGTTCTTGTTCGGCTATTTGCGCTTCCGCACCGGTTCGACCTGGCTGACCATTCTGCTGCACGGGCTGAACAATTTTGCGGCGACGATCCAGACCTGGTGGCTGGCGGGCTGAGGCGGCCTCCAGGCCGCTGAATCACGTGAGATCGGCTTTGACAAGCCTGGCTCAAGGCTCGACATGTGTCTAACGGTTCAGGCGCGAACGAGCCGGAAGCCGAGATTGAGTGGAGGCTTGCCGACAACGCAGCCGCCGGTCCGCGGGTCACGTATGAAGTCGGTCATGTACGTCCGGTGCCGCCCCTCCACGACGCGGACGCCGCAATTGGCAATCGCAGTCTCCGCGCCAGTCGCACGAGATGCGTGGTGAACGTAACAGGTGTCGGTCCACTCCCAAACATTTCCGGCGAAATCGAATATGCCATTCTCGTTGGCCCCGAAGCTGCCAATCGCCCGCGGTGCAGCGTCAAATGGGGCGCCACGATCGATCTCGAACTCGTATAGTTGCAGCATGCGCCGGCCGGGATCGACCGCACCATCGGGATATTCGTCGACGCTAAATCGGCTGCCGGCGGCGAAGGCCCACTCCTCGTCGGTGGGTAGACGATAGGTCGTACCGAGTTGTCGCGATAGCCAGGCCGCATAGGCGGTGGCGTCCTGCCAATTGACCTTGACGATCGGCTGGTCGAACGAGTCGTGCGCAATGCGCGGGCAACCGCGATCACGCACGCAATGTTCGTAGTCGGCCACCGTCACTTGATGGATCATGATCGTGAGTGTTCGGTCCAACTGGACGATGCGCAAGGGCCCGCTCAGCGGCCTGCCGTCGCGCGTGAATTCGCCGGCAAGTCGGTAAGAGAATGGACGGGGTTGCAACGCTACCACGTTCGGCGCTTCGATCACGGCGCCCAGCTGGCTGGCGAGTGGCGGCGCAAACGCGGAGACCAACACGATTGCAACCGCCGCGAAGTACCGTGGCTTGAAATTCAGCCGTGCGACACAGCGGGTGTCGAAGGCATCGCCGGGCACTTGCCGGCGGCACACCGCTTCGTCAGTGGTCATATTGCGCCGTCGTCCTCGGCACGGCGCGCACCTGCGTGCCGATCGCTTCCGGCGGTTCCACCTGCGTCATTAGATCATCGTTCCATTGACCCTCGACTTTGAATTGGGCGGTGGCGCCGAGTTCGACGGCCTCGATCAGATTATGGGTAAGGTAGGCGTAAATCCCGGGCTGTCGGAAGGTATAGAGCGCCGCACCGGCCGATCCGCCCCGGATAAACCAGGTCTCCAGGTCGGTTTCCGGAGGATTGGAGAATTTGCCGGTTTCCCAAACATAGTCGCCATGACCGCCGATCATGTGTGGACGGGAATCCCGGTTGGCCTCGGAATGCACGATCAGCACCGTCTCGCCAACCTTGGCCGTCAGCGCGTTCTTGCCGGTGAGTGCTCCGACCCTGCCGTTGAACACGACGTGGGTAGGAACAAGTTTACGCATCACCTCCATGGTGTCCGCGTATCCTTCGGCGGCCGACGCGTACGACTTGAACTTGCCCTTTTCGTCACGAGGGACGTAGAAGTCGTTCTCGCCAACATAGTAGACGCGGTCGTAGTGCAGCGGATTGCCGTTGCGATCGGTAAGGCCCTTGCGCGGCAGTACCATGACCACGCCGCTCATGCCTGACACGACGTGCCACGGGATCATGTCGCCGCCGGGCGCGCAGTGGTAGATGAAAACGCCGGTGCGCGTGGCCTTGAAGCGCAGCACCGCCTGCTCGCCCGGATTGACGAGTGTCAGCGCGCCGCCGCCGAGCGCGCCGGTTGCCGCGTGGAAGTCGACGTTGTGCGCGAAGGAGTTCGTGCCGGGATTGATCAGCGTGACTTCGGCATAGTCACCTTCGTGAACGACCATCATTGGTCCCGGGACGGAGCCGTTGAAAGTCATTGCATGTATCGTAGTCCCCTGGTCATCGAGAGCCAGCGGCTTCTCCTCGACCGTGAGTGAGAACTCCACGATTTTCGGGCCCTGACTGGTCGCCTGTTCGTGGGGATGCACGAAGGGTGGGGCCACCGGCGCGATCCGCTCGCGAGGCAGATTGAGTTCTTCAGCCATGGCGGCTGCACTAAAGCAAAGCGCTGGAAACAGGGTGCCGAGAAGCACGACTGATCGTCGGCTCATGGATGCGTTTTCAGTGAGTGCCGATTTTTCGGTGATCATTTCATCTGTCCTCGACTCTTCTGCAGCGGCTGCGAAGCCAAGAAGGCTGTGTGAATCGCGCCTGCATGGGATAAGCCGAAGAGAGGTATGTTCAAGAACATACGGGATATGTTGAGCAACATCGCGTGATAGTTTGAGGAGCTCTGTTTCGTCTCGAAGCCTGCTTGCTGATCGAGAAGATATCGGGTTGGATTCACTGCAATCGCGCTAAATCAGCTTTGCCCACCCGATCTCTCGCGCGCGGATCAATCTCATAGCGCTTTGACGGCCGGTGTAGAACCGGTCAGGCATTGCCTCGGACCTCAGCCGACGTGAACCGCGGCCATTGCCCCAAGGAGAGTGCGATGCCGGTCGCTGCGTCGCGTAGTTCATTCGCGAGCGCGCGGTCCTCGATCGAGCGCGCCAACACCATTCCGCCGACGCACAGCGTGGCGATAGCGTGAGCCCGATATCGGGCCATCTGGCCATCGCGCCCCAGTGCTTGTTCGAAAACGTCGATCATCACCTTGAGCACCGTTTCGAACGCTTGTCGGACGCGTTCTTCCTTGCGCAGGAAATCGGTCGGAAACGCAATGAGGGGGCAGGCCCCCTCAATGTCCTCAAAATGCTCGAGCGAAAGATAGTCACGGATAAACTGCGCGGCGTTATCGACAGCACGCGGATTGACGCTGACTCCATCGCTGCCCAGCAGTTGCTTTTCGTTCAGGATATCGATGACCGCTTCCGCGTACAGATCGCCCTTGCTCTTGAAATAGCTATAAAAGCTTCCGCGCGTGAGCCCGGCACCACCCATCACGTCGTCAATCGACACCGCGTCGAAGCCGCGACTATTGAAAAGCCTTCGAGCGCTCCGCACGATCTTCTCTTTGGTCAGATGACGATGATCAGCGGGATATGACATGAAAGCGTCCTTATGCTGATTGCGTGCTGCACCTCAATCATATCCGAGCAACCTGTCAGGAAAACTGACATTTCTGACAGAAACTAAATCGGGAGCTCGGAATCCTTGCGTGAATGACGCCCTTGTTATTTTTGTCGAAGCGCCAGCGGTCTTTGCGTCGAAGCCGACATGCATCCACGTCGGCTTCGACGGCGCTCCTCAAGGGCAACGCCGGTAATTTGAGGACATGCCCTTAAAGCCCAACCGCAGCAATCACGACCGGTTTTGTGACGCGGCCAGGTCCGTTTGCAGCACAATGATCTCGGCGAGCAGCGGTGCGTCGCCGTCCATCGGAAGGTCGACGAAGGGGATGCCAGCGCCGCCCTCGAGTGCTATGATCTAGATCAATGAACGAGCGCGGGGCTGGACCGAAACCAGGCAGCGGCGGCTGTCGTCGTGCGAGCTCTTCCCATGGCTATTTTGATCCGAACGCTCCTGGCCGGCGTCGTCGCGCTGGCGTCTCTCGGCGCCATCTCGCAGCAGGTGCGCGACCAGGGCGTGACCGACACCGAAATCCGGATCGGCAATCTGATGCCGTACAGCGGCGCGCTGGAAATCTTCGGCCAGATCGGCAAGGCGGAAGCTGCCTATTTCGAGATGATCAACGAACGCGGCGGAATCAATGGCCGCAAGATCCGCTTCATGTCCTACGACGACCTGTCGGATGCATCCAACGCCATGGACCTCACGCGCATTCTGGTCGAGACCGACAATGTGCTCTTGATGTTCGGTTCGTTCGGCACGCCGGGGAATCTGGCGGTGCGGAAATATCTCAACGAACTGAAGATCCCCCAGCTCTTTGTCGCCTCCGGCGATCAGGATCTCAGCGAACCGTCGGTCTATCCGTGGACCATGGGCTGGCAGCCCTCATATCGCGAGGAGGGACGGATCTACGCCAATTACATCCAGGCGTTCTATCCCGGAAAGAAGATCGTGGCACTTTGGGAGAATGACCAGTTCGGGCGGGAATTGTTCAAGGGATTGGTGCAGGGGCTGGGCGACGTTGCCCACAACATCAGGGTCGATATCGCCTATGATGTCGACGATCAGCATCTGGACGGTCACATCTCGATCCTGAAGCAATCGGGCGCCGAGGTCTTTGTGTTTGCCGGAGTGCCGGAGAATGCCACCAAGGTGATCCGGGCGGCAGCCGAACACGGCTGGCGGCCGGTGTTTGTCGTGAATCAGATGGCGTCATCGATCGAGACGGTGCTCAAGCCGGCCGGCACGGAGAATGCGACCGGCGTCATCACCGCCGCCTTCCTGAAGGACGCGAGCGATCCGGCCTGGAGGGAAGGGCAGGGCGCCTGGCACAGCTTCCTCGACAAGTATACCAAGGCCGGCGGCAAGGACGACGCTGCCGCAGTCTACGGCTATGCCGCTGCCGAAACGATGGTGCAGGTGCTGAAGCAATGCGGCAACGATCTGTCGCGCGAAAACGTCATGAAGCAGGCCGCGGCGCTGAGGGATTATCAGGCGTCCGCCTTGCTCCCGGGCATCAAGATCAACACCACGCAGTTCCGACCGGTCGAGCAATTGCGGTTGCTTCAGTTTGATGGCCGCAGCTGGCAGCCGATCGGCGACGTGCTCGATACGGCGTTCACCGGTTCAAGCGGGAAATAGCGACGATCAGCGTAGCGAGCCGAACCCGCGCAAGCGCAGGCTAGGGCCCCACCGCGGCAATCACGATCGGCATCGTGATCGCGGCCAGAATCGTCTGCAGCGTGATGATCTGGGCGAGCAGGGGGGCGTCGCCGCCCATCTGGCGCGCCAGCACATAGGCCGACGGCGAGGTCGGCACCGCGGCGCAGGCCGCGACGATGACGAGATTGGCGCCGGTGACGCCGAACCACACCGCGAGCGCGACGGTCAGGACGGGCATCGCAATGAGCTTCAGGACCAGCGCGATGCTGGCGGCGAGGCTGGGGCGGAAGATGCCTTCCAGATGCAGCCCGGCGCCGGTCACGAGCAGGCCGATCGCCAGCGACGAGCCGCCGAGCGCGTCGGCGACGTCGTGCCAGATCTTCGGCAGCGGGACATGCGCGACGTTGATGACGAGCCCGATGACGCAGGCCCAGATCAGCGGGTTCTTCACGACCGTCATCACGATGGCGCCTGCGGACCGCTTCCCGGACGAGGCATATTTCGCCAGCACGGCAACGCTGAAGACGTTGACCAGCGGGATGATCGCGACCATCGCGACCGAGGCCAGCGCAAGTCCGACCTTGCCATAAAGATTGCCCGACACCGACAGCGCGACATAGGTCTGCCAGCGGGTGGCGCCCTGGAAGATCGAGGAGAAGGCGGGGCCGTCGACCCCGGCGCGGGCGAGCGGACCGCGCAGCGCAAGACACAGCAGGCACATCACCAGCGCGGCGAGCAGCAGCGCACCGCCGACGCCGGCGACCGGCACCTTGGTCAGATCGGCCTTGACCAGCGTCTGCACCAAAAGCACCGGGAACAGCACGTAGTAAGTGAGCTGCTCCAGCCCGTGCCATTGGGTGTCGAGCCGCATCAGCGTGCGTCTCAGGATGAAGCCGAGCACGATCAGCAAAAACACCGGCAACAGCGCCGCGATCACCACGGCCATCGTCAGCGGTCCCCGCGCAGCTTCGCCAGCCGGTCGAGTGCGCCCTGCAGGATGAAGATCGCGGCGTGCTCGTCGATCACCTCGGCGCGGCGGGCGCGGCTGACGTCCATCCCGATCAGCTCGCGCTCGACCGCGGCGGTCGAGAGCCGCTCGTCCCACAGCCCGATCGCAAGCGCGGTGAGGTTCGAGAGATTACGGGCGAATGCCCGGGTCGATTGCGCGCGCGGGCCTTCGCTGCCGTCCATGTTGATCGGCAGGCCCAGCACGAAGCCGACCGCGTTTCGTTCGGCTGCGATCGCGAGCAGCCGCGCCGCGTCGGCCTTGAACTGCTTGCGGTGGATGGTCTCGACGCCGGTCGCGAGCCGCCGGTCCGGATCGGAGACGGCAACGCCGATGGTCTTGGTGCCGAGGTCGAGGCCGACAAGCGCGCCGCGGTCAGGCCAGTGCGGCACGGCTTCGATCAGGGGAAGGATGGGGGCGGGCATGGCCTGCGCTTAGCACGCACCCGCGCGCGAAGGCAAAGCACTTGCTTCACCTCTCCCCATTGGGGACCCCATTGGGGAGAGGTCGAATTGCGAAGCAATTCGGGTGAGGGGACTGAGCTCCATCGAGGGACCGTAACCCCTCACCCGGCGCGATGCGCCGACCTCTCCCGATGGGAGAGGTAAGATTGAAGTCGCATCACGCGGCGATGACCCGATCGTCGCCGCCAAGGCACGCGGCAAGTCCCCGCAGCGCACTGTACTGGTGCGTGGTGCGGCGCTGGATGAACAGCGTCTCGACATGCGCATGCTGCGGATTGAGCTTGTGGATCCTGATGTCGCGCTGGACGTGGTCGCGCTCGACCACCGCACGCGGCAGGAGCGTCACGCCCATGTCGGCGGCGACGCAGCCGACCATGCCGTCGAGCGTGCCGAGCTCGAAGCGGGCGGCCGACGGCCAGCCGAACTCGGTGAACACCTGTTCGAGGCGTTGCCGGTAGGTGCAGCCGGTGCGGAACACCAGCGCAGTCGGTCCCGACTCCGGCGTGCCGGCGCGCAAGGCGGCGAGCGATTTCCAGCGCGGCGCGGTGACGAGCACCAGTTCCTCGGTGAAGGCTGAGGTCGCTGACAGTTCGGCGTGCTCGATCGGACCGGCGACAAAGGCGCCATCGAGCGAACCGTCGAGCACGGCAGCCACGAGGTCAGCGGTCGGTGCGGTGCGCAAGGTCAGGCGCACCGCCGGATAGCGGCGATGAAACTCGGCAAGCAGCGTCGGCAGCCGCACCGCGGCGGTCGTCTCCATCGAGCCGATCGACAGCGGCCCCTTCGGCTCGCCATCGTCGCGCGCGGCGAGCACGGCTTCGCGCGACAACGCCGCCATGCGCTGCGCATAGGGCAACAGGCGGCGGCCGGCGCCGGTCAGCGACATGCCGCGGCTGTGACGCTCGAACAGTGCCGTGCCGATCTCGGCTTCCAGCGCCTTGATGCGCTGGGTGACGTTGGACTGCACGGTGTTCAGCTCGTCGGCGGCCCGGGTGATGCCGCCGAGCCGGGCGACCGTGGAAAAGGTGAGCAGGTCGGTCAATTCCATCTGGGATCACCGTTTCATTTTAGAGATGGTAGCGTTCTCTAGTATTCATTTTCCGAGAATGCTAGGCCCGCTTAGGCTGTGAGTCCAGAACAGCAAGTTAAGACAGGGAGCGAGCGCATGCCGATCAGCACCGAATTGACGGCGCGTCTGGGCATCCAGCATCCGATCCTGGCGGCGCCGATGGCCATGATCACGGGAAGCCGGCTGGTCAGGGCGGTGAGCGAGGCGGGCGGCTTCGGGATTTTGGGCGGCGGCTATGGGGATAGGGCCTGGCTCGAGGCCGAGGCCGCAAAGCTGAAGGATTTCGCAAAACCGTTCGGGATCGGCTTCATTACGTGGAGCCTTGCCAGGCAACCCGAGCTGATCGACATCGCGCTGGATGCAAAGCCACGCGCCGTGATGCTGTCATTCGGCGATCCCGCGCCGTTTGCGCCCAGGATCAAGGCCGCAGGCGCGCTGCTGATCTGCCAGGTGCAGAGCGAGGACATGGCGCAACAAGCGCTCGATTGCGGTGCCGACATCCTGATCGCGCAGGGCACGGAGGCGGGCGGTCACGGTGCCTCGCGAACCACGCTCGATATGGTGCCTGCGATCATCGATTTCGCGGCGGGGCGCGTGCCCGTCGTCGCGGCCGGTGGCATCGCGGACGGCCGTGGCCTCGCGGCGATGATGATGCTCGGTGCATCCGGCGTGCTGATGGGAACGCGCTTCTATGCCAGCGTCGAGGCCGATGCGCCCGAGCGGGCGAAGCAGCTGATCTGCGCCGCGAAGAGCGGCGAGACGGTGCGTGGCGTGGTGATGGACTGGTCGCGCAAATTGATGTGGCCGGCACCGTTCACCGCGCGTTCGCTTGCCAACGATCATTTGCGCCGCTGGAGCGGCCGCGAGATCGAGCTGATGCAGCGCGCCGACGAGATCGCGGTGGAATACGCCGCCGCGAGGGAAGCAGCCAATTTCGATGTTGCCGCGGTGTTCGCCGGCGAGTCCGTCGGGCTGATCCATGATATCGTTCCCGCGGCCGAGATCGTCGGCCGCATCGTCGCCGAGGCCGAGCAGACGCTGCAGGGCCGGCGCAACTCTCTTTCCTCTTTGTCCTGAACAAGCGCGAGACACACCATGTGGCCGGACCGTCGATTGATCGATCGTTTCAAGACCGAATTCCCGATCGTGCTGGCGCCGATGGCCGGCGTGATGGATGCGGAGCTCGTGATCGCGGTGGCGCAGGGCGGCGGGCTCGGCTCGCTGCCGTGTGCGATGCTCTCGGCCGAGAAGGCGCGTGAGCAGGTCAACATCATCCGCCAACGCGTGTCTGCGCCGGTCAACCTCAACTTCTTCTGCCACAAGGCGGTCGACGCCGATCCGGCACGCGAGGCGCAATGGCGGCAGCGGCTGGGGCCCTACTATCGCGAACATGGCCTCGATCCGGATGCGCCGATCAACGCGGCGAACCGCGCGCCGTTCGATGCGGCCTTCTGCGCGGTGGTCGAGGAGCTGAAGCCCGAGGTCGTCAGCTTCCACTTCGGCCTGCCGGAGCCAAAACTGTTGCAGCGGGTGAAGGCAGCGGGCGCCATCGTGATGTCGTCGGCGACCACAGTGAAGGAGGCGATCTGGCTCGAGGAGAACGGTGCCGACGTCGTCATCGCGCAAGGCGCCGACGCCGGCGGCCATCGCGCCATGTTCCTGACCGATGATATCGCCGAGCAGCCCGGCACCTTCTCGCTGCTGCCGCAGGTGGTGGATGCGGTGAAGGTGCCGGTCGTCGCGGCTGGCGGCATCGCCGATGGACGCGGGATCGCGGCGGCCTTTGCGCTCGGCGCATCCGGTGTGCAAATCGGCACCGCGTTCCTGCGCTGTCCGGAATCCAAGGTGTCCGCGCAGGGCCGTGTCGCGCTGGCGCAGGCCAGCGATGAATCGACCGTCATCACCAATGTGATGACCGGCCGCCCGGCGCGCGGCGTTGCCAACCGCGTGATGCGCGAGGTCGGCCCGATCTCACCAGACGCGCCGGCGTTCCCGCATGCGGCGACCGCCCTCGGGCCGCTGAAGGCGGCTGCCGAAAAACAAGGCAAGGTCGATTTCACCAACCTCTGGGCCGGGCAGGCGGTGCGGATGGGCAAGGAGATGCCGGCCGCCGAACTGACCCGCGCGCTGGCGGGCGCCGCGCTGGCACGGATGGGCAAGCTGGCGGGCTGATTTCACCTTCGTCTGCGCAATTTCGGTGTATGCCCCTGACTGCCGCCTCGGATATCCGGGTATCGACAGACGGCAGTTCAATTGGCGCAGGAGCACCACGGCATGATCACCTGTTATCTGCGATACGAAATCCGTGCGGACAAGCTCGCCGAATTCGAGGCTTATGGCGCGATGTGGCTGGAGCTGGTGCCGCGGTTTGGCGGCATTCATCACGGCTATTTCCTGCCGTCCGAGGGCGCCAGCGACGTCGCGTTGGCGATTTTCAGCTTTCCGAGTCTTGCGGCCTACGAGCAGTACCGCAAGGACTCAGCGCTGGATCCAGACGTTCAGAAGACCATCGCCTTCGCGAAGGAGACGCGCTGCTTTGTCCGCTATGAACGGTCGTTTTTTCGGCCATTGCTGCCGAAGCCGGCCTAACCCGCAGGCCGGTTCGCTCGGTCTCAGGACTGACGCGCGGGCTCGCTCTGGTTGATCTCCAGGTGCTCGGTCGCGAGCCTGCGATAATGCGCGGCCATTTCCTTGTAATGTTGCCGGGAGATCGGATCCGCGGCGCTCTCGGCGCGGCGCTCGAACATCTCGGCTTTTTCCTGCAGAGCTTTTGCCTGGGATTTTGCCATCGCTCGCCTCGCTCAGACCAGACAGGCCACGTAGAGGATCGCAATCCCCAGCACCGTGCCGATCGACCACAGGGCGGGATCCCAGCCCTCCGGCCGGGGGCGGTTTTCCAGCGTTTGCATGACGCACTCCGAACTTTTTGATTTGGAGGGAGTAGGCGCCCTGAATGTTTCGGCACCACTTCGTGGCAGCCGCAAATTGGTTTCGTCGCAGGCTTTTGCGGCCCGAATGCGCTCCGGAATGTCTCGCCCGGGTGCCCGGCAGGGTGCCGAAGCCCAGGGGGCTGAGGGATTCGCGCGGTTGCGGCGCAAAACCGGCCTCTGCTATACGGCGGGCTGACCTTTCAGCCTGACCTTTGGGATCCGAGGCCCTATATAATGTCCGTAGACGCCACGACCGTCCGCCGCATCGCGCATCTGGCGCGGATTGCGGTCAGCGACGCCGAAGTTCCCCATCTCCAGGGCGAGCTGAACGCGATGCTGGCCTTTGTTGAGCAGCTGTCGGAGGTGAATATCGGCGGCGTCGAGCCGATGACCTCGGTGACGCCGATGGAGATGAAGAAGCGCGCCGACGTGGTCAATGACGGCGAGATCGCCGACGACATCGTCCGCAATGCGCCCGATACGACCAACCACTTCTTCCTGGTGCCGAAGGTGGTCGAGTAGTTCTCTGTTTTGGGACGGTCCCGATGTGTCTGCTCTGCGACGATGAAAAGGCCTACAAGGCCTATATGGACTTCCTCGATGCGATGGAGCGCAAGGGGAAGGTCGCCGATCCCAATGCGGCGATGGACGCGGTGCTCGACCATCTCGAGGCGCTCGATGCCGCGCGCGCCAAGGAAAATGCCCAGAGAAATATGAGCCCCCGGCAGGACGACCCCGCCAACGACAAGACCCTGTCTCCGTTCTTCTGCAGCCCGATCAATAAATGACCGATTTGACATCGCTGACGATCGCCGAGGCCCGCGAGGGCCTGGCGAGCAAGTCTTTCACCGCCCGCGAACTGACTGACGCGCATCTCGCCGCCATCGAAGCTGCGCGCGTGCTCAATGCCTACGTGCTCGAGACGCCGGACCGCGCCCGCGACATGGCCAAGGCGGCCGATGAGAAAATTGCCAAAGGCGAGGGCGGCCCGCTGGCCGGCATCCCGCTCGGCATCAAGGATCTGTTCGCGACGCGCGATATCCGAACCACGGCGTGCTCGAAGATCCTCGGCAATTTCATTCCGCCCTACGAGTCGACGGTGACCTCGCAGCTGTGGCGCGACGGTGCGGTGCTGCTCGGCAAGCTCAACAATGACGAGTTCGCGATGGGCTCGTCGAACGAGACCTCGTGCTTCGGCCCGGTGACCAATCCGTGGCGCCGCGAAGGGTCCAACACCACGCTGGTGCCGGGCGGCTCGTCCGGCGGCTCGGCTTCGGCGGTGGCGGCGCTGCTCTGCATGGGCGCGACCGCGACCGACACCGGCGGCTCGATCCGCCAGCCCGCGGCGTTCACCGCGACCGTCGGCATCAAGCCGACCTACGGCCGCTGCTCGCGCTGGGGCATCGTGGCATTCGCATCCTCGCTCGACCAGGCCGGCCCGATCGCGCGCACGACGCGCGACGCCGCGATCCTGATGCGGTCGATGGCCGGTCACGATCCCAAGGACACCACGTCGGTCGACATCGCGGTGCCGGACTACGAGGCCGCGATCGGCAAGTCCGTGAAGGGCATGAAGATCGGCATCCCCAGGGAGTATCACCTCGACGGCATGCCGGCCGAGATCGAAAAACTCTGGAGCGAGGGCGCGCAGTGGCTGAAGGCGGCCGGCGCCGAACTCGTCGAGGTGTCGCTGCCGCACACCAAATACGCGCTGCCGGCCTATTACATCGTGGCGCCGGCGGAGGCCTCGTCGAACCTCGCGCGCTACGACGGCGTACGCTATGGACTGCGCGAGCCGGCCAAGAACATCATCGAGATGTACGAGAACTCCCGCGCCGATGGTTTCGGCGACGAGGTGCGCCGCCGCGTGCTGATCGGCACCTATGTGCTGTCGGCCGGTTACTACGATGCCTATTATCTGCGCGCGCAGAAGGTGCGGACGCTGATCAAGAAGGATTTCGAGGACTGCTTCGCCAAGGGCGTGCATGCGATCCTGACGCCGGCGACGCCATCGGCGGCGTTCGGCATCGGCGAGAAGGGCGGTGCCGATCCGGTCGAGATGTATCTCAACGACATCTTCACGGTGACCGTGAACATGGCCGGCCTGCCGGGCATCGCCGTGCCCGCGGGCAAGGATACGCAAGGCCTGCCGCTCGGCCTGCAACTGATCGGCCGTCCGTTCGACGAGGAGACGCTGTTCTCGCTCGGCGAGGTGATCGAGCAGGCGGCCGGCCGGTTCGCGGCGCCGAAATGGTGGTGAGCGATGGCGGATTTCCGCGCCAGTCTCGCTGACGCTGCGCCTGATGCGGCGCTGTCGCCGCCGCTCGCCGCATTGTGGTGGGCGAGGAAGGGCGACTGGGATCAGGCGCACAAGATCGTGCAGGACGAGAGCGACGCCAATTCGGCCTGGGTGCATGCCCATCTGCATCGTGTCGAGGGCGATCTCGGCAATGCCGGCTACTGGTATCGGCGGGCCGGCCAGCCGGTCGCGAACGATACAGTCGAAGCCGAGTGGGAACGGATGGTTTCCGCGCTTTTGGCTTCCTGAGTATGAGAGCACCGGTGCCAAGTGCCGGTGTCTTGGCACCGCGAGCATTAACCCTGTTTCGGCCGCCATGCCGCCGCCCAGATTGGCCGTGATAGGCTGGTGGAACCGGGCGGGGGCCAGCGGCAAAGAGAGTAATCGTGCGTGGGTCGGGCATAGGGGGATGGCTGTCAGCATTGCTGGTGGCTGCGGTGGCGGTGGGCCTTGCCGGCTGCGCGACCGTCTACAATCTCCCGGGCAATGTGCCGCTCGGCGCCGCGGCTGCCGACACCAACGGTGTCAGCGATATTCCAAGCTATGAAGACGATCTGCTGCTTGCGCTGTCGTTCTCCGGCGGCGGCACGCGCGCCGCGGCGTTTTCGTTCGGCGTGCTCGAAGAGCTCGACCGGGTACGCTCCAGCACCGCCGGCGCCAAGACGCTGCTCGACCGCGTCGACTTCGTCTCCGGCGTCTCCGGCGGATCGGTCACCGCGGCCTATTTCGGATTGAAGCGGCGCGCGGCGCTCGACGATTTCCGCGAACGCTTCCTGCTGCGCAACGCCGAGGAGGGACTGAAGACCAGGATCTCGCTCGGGAATATCGGGCGCGCGCTGGGCGGTGGTGTCAACGACAGCCAGTTCACCGACTGGCTCGATCAAAACCTGTTTGACGGCGCGCGGTTCGAGGCATTGCCGGACGACCACCGCCCGCGGGTGTGGATCAACGCGTCAGACATCTACAACCGCACGCCGTTCGTGTTCGGCAAGACGTCGTTCGATGCGCTGTGCAGCGACATCCGCTCCTATCGTGTCGCCGAAGCGGTGGCGGCATCCGCCGCGGTGCCGCTGGCATTCGCCCCGATCGTGCTGCAGACCTATCCCGGCGGCTGCGCCGCGCCGCTGCCGTCCTGGCTCGACCGGGTGCGCAACGATCCGAACGCGCAGCCGCTGCTGCGCTCCTATGCCGAGGCCCAGGCGCGCTACCGCGACGGCTCGATGCGCTACGTCAAGCTGCTCGATGGCGGCCTCGTCGACAATTACGGCCTGTCGGGGTTGAGCATCGGCTTGCTCGCCGCGCAGCGCCCCTACGAGCCGCTGAGCGAACGGCAGGCGGCAAAGCTCAAGCGCATCCTGTTCCTGGTGGTCGATGCCGGCCGCGGCATCTCCGGCGATTTCGTGCAGACGCTCGAAGGGCCGAGCGGCGTCGAGCTGGTGTCCGCGGCTGCCGACACCGCGATCGATGCCAGCGTGCGCTCCAGCTACGCCGCCTTCACGTCGCTCGCCAACGATTGGTCCGGCAAGCTGAAGCACTGGCGCTGCGGCCTGTCGGCAGCGGATCGCACCAGGCTCGGCGTCGGCTCCGGCTGGAAATGCGGCGACGTCGCGATCTATGTCGAGCGGCTCGGCTTCGACCGGCTCGGACCGGAGCGCGCCGGCATCCTCAACGCCATCCCGACGCGGCTTTCGCTGCCGGCCCAGCAGGTCGACCAGCTGATCACGGGCGGCGCGGACGCGCTGCGCTCAAGCAAGGCCTATCAGCAGTTCCGGCGCGGCCTCTGATCTGCGCCAGATGCGCCGGTGCGGGCCGCGAGGGGCTGCAAGGGGACTGCAAGGCGGCTTGACTGGCGCTGTCGGTTGCGCGAAGCCCAATCCATCCCAGATAATACTTGTCCGGAAACCGTGATCCATGACCGCATCTGCTGCCCCTCACAAGCTAATCAAGAGCGCCACCGGCGATTGGGAGGTCGTGATCGGCATGGAGGTCCATGCCCAGGTCACCTCGAACGCGAAGCTGTTCTCCGGCGCGTCGACCGAGTTCGGCGGCGAACCCAATTCCCATGTCTCGCTGGTCGATGCCGCGATGCCGGGCATGCTGCCCGTGATCAACGAGGAGTGCATCCGCCAGGCGGTGCGCACCGGTCTCGGGCTGAATGCGCAGGTCAACCTGCGCTCGGTGTTCGACCGCAAGAACTATTTCTATCCGGACTCGCCGCAGGGCTACCAGATCAGCCAGTACAAGTCGCCGATCGTCGGCGAGGGCGAGGTGGTGCTCGAACTCGATGGCGGCCGCAGCGTCACCATCGGGATCGAGCGGCTGCATCTGGAGCAGGACGCCGGCAAGTTGCTGCACGATCAGTCGCCGACGATGTCCTATGTCGACCTCAACCGCTGCGGCGTCGCGCTGATGGAGATCGTCTCCAAGCCCGACATCCGCGATGCCGAGCAGGCCAAGGCCTACGTCACCAAGCTGCGCTCGATCCTGCGCTACCTCGGCACCTGCGACGGCGACATGGAGAAGGGCAGCCTGCGCGCCGACGTCAACGTCTCGGTGCGCCGCTACGGCGAGACCGCGTTCGGCACCCGCTGCGAAATCAAGAACATGAACTCGATCAACTTCATCGGCCAGGCGATCGAGTACGAGGCGAGGCGCCAGATCGAGATCATCGAGGACGGCGGCTCGATCGACCAGGAAACCCGGCTGTTCGACCCGAACAAGGGCGAGACGCGCTCGATGCGCTCCAAGGAAGAGGCGCACGACTACCGTTACTTCCCCGATCCCGATCTGCTGCCGCTCGAGTTCAGCCAAGCCTTCGTCGACGACCTCAAGGCGCAGCTGCCGGAACTGCCGGACGAGAAGAAGTCCCGTTTTATTACGGGCTTCGGCCTGTCGTCCTATGATGCGAGCGTGCTGGTCGCCGAGCGCGAGAGCGCGGAGTTCTACGAGACGGTCCTCGCTCGTCTCGCCGACAAGGCGCGCGACGGCAAGCTTGCCGCCAACTGGGTGATCAACGAGCTGTTCGGCCGTCTCAACAAGCAAGGCGTCGCGATCGCAGCCTCGCCGGTGTCGGCGGAGCAACTCGCCGCGATCGTCGATCTGATCGGCGAGGGAGCGATTTCCGGCAAGATCGCCAAGGACTTGTTTGAGATCGTCTGGCAGGAGGGCGGCGATCCGCGCGCGCTCGTCGAGGCGCGCGGCATGAAGCAGGTCACCGATCTCGGCGCGATCGAGAAGGTGGTCGACGACATCATCGCGGCCAATCCTGACAAGGTCGAGCAGGCGAAGGCGAAGCCCGCAGCTCTTCAGTGGTTCGTCGGTCAGGTGATGAAGTCGTCGGGCGGCAAGGCGAACCCGAAGGCGGTCAACGAGCTCTTGAAGTCCAAGCTCGGCATCTGAACGAACAGGACAATGATGTTGTCCTTGGCGCATGATCCAGTCGGGTCATGCTCTCGCGCCGTCACCATCGGCATCGTCGCGTGCGCGTGAACGCGGCGTGATCCTGCCTCACACCCTCCCTCGACGGTCGCACTGACGCCTTGGGCGCCGAATCGCCGAAGCTGCGATTCGTTCGCGAATCCGGTCCAAGTGACCTCAAACGAGGCAAAAGCGGTCTTACCCACGAAAATTTTTTCATTGCCAAAAATTACGACTCGGCGTTCGCGACGCGCCGCTTTTCGTCACAGCTTGCGACTCAACGCAATGACGATCGCGCTTCGATCGCTCGAATGCGAATTCAAGAAGTGCCTGCAATACGGGCGTTTCCTGCAACGTTGACAAATGCCGATGTCGGCCGTTGCTGCATTTCTTGCATCGTCGCGTCAATGCAATGCCGATTTGATCGGTGGCGCGCGCTGTGCGCACTGCCACCGCTGCGTCAACACTTCCTTAAGCGGGACACTGTTTTTTTCGGTCTGTTGGTGTATTCGGGAAGTAGTGCATATCGATTCCCGAGTGCACGCAGCGAGAGCCATCTCACATACTGGAGGGCAACATGGCTAAGAAGGCAAAGAAGGCGAAGAAGGCGAAGAAGGCGAAGAGCGCAGTGAAGAAGACTGCGAAGAAGACCCGCAAGGTCGCCAAGAAGAAGTAAGCCTCTCGCCTTGAGAGGATTGCCGGCGGCTTGATGCCGGCACGTCGCGAGAGCCAGCGGACGGACTGCTGAGAGGCACATCCACCCCAAGGCTCTGGCTGACGAAAGAGGGTGTCGGCGAGACATCAGGTCAAACGGCTGGATCGAATTTCGGAGAGGGCAACCTTCCCAAAAGCGGTCCGGCAGAAGAAACAGAGATTTCTTCGTTCGGTGCGGGGCCGGCTCGGTTCCGCAATTTCACCGGCGAGAATGCCGAGCTGAAATCTGGTCCTGACGTGTTCGCCGACCCCCTCGTTCCGGCGGCCCGCGCAGTCCGCGCCCGGCAGCCACTTTTCACATCCCATTTTCCGGATCGACGTCGGGCCTGACGGGCTCGCGTTCCTTTGCGCGCGCGACCGTACCGCGGCTTCGCGGACCGTCCGCCAGGCGTGGCAGCCCGCCGTCAACGCATCGATTGATCAGATGCGTCGGCGGCCGGGACCGGGCGGCGCCCGCGGCCATTGTCCGCGATGGTTATCGATGTCCAAAGCACCAGGGTAAACCGGCATTCACGAATGCACGGAAATGCCTGCGGCACAGGTACTTCTGCGATTCCGGGGAATGCGCAGGGCGGGCCCGATTTACATCCCGTTCATCGCGATACTTAAACCGCTCTTCAAATTTGATGGGCCATGATCATCCCAACAAGCCGGCAAACGGCGAGCGCATGATCCAGGGATCAGCGCGGCGCACGATCCCAGGATCGGCGCGGGGATAACAAGGCGTTTTAAGTGGACGGGGGCCGCGCTCGGGGGAGGGCGGCCAACAACAAAAAGGGGAATGACGACAATGTTTCAGGGGGTCATCGATCAGGAAAGCGCTATCCCGGTTGCTGCGACTGCAATCCAGGACGTGCTGTTCGAGCGTGGCATGTATTGGGCGAGCGGCCGCTCCGGCGTGGTCAACCTCGTCGCGGCGCACAAATGGTTCAACCTGGCGGCGCTCAAGGGACGTACCGACGCAATCGCGCACCGCCGCGAAGTCGCCGAGCAGATGTCCGACGTCGAGATCGCTGCCGCCCAGCGCGAAGCCCGCGCCTGGATGACGACGCACTAAGCTTTCGTTTTGGCGCGTTTTCTTCCCGCGAACCGGTAGTGCTATCGAGCTGGGAGCCTCGGCTCCCTCGCTCCATCTAGAACCAGTATCGCACGGCGTAGATCACGGTCATCAGCGCTCCGGCGGCGATGACGAACTGCCGAACGATGTGAGCCGGCAGGATCCGGATCAGGTGGCCTCCGGCATAGCCGCCGATCGCGGCGCCGAGCAGCATCACCAACGTCTCTGGCCACCGTACCGCTCCCTGCACGATGAAGATCAGTGTTGCGGCGAGCGACACGCAGGTGGCGAGCAGGTTCTTCAATGCCTTGATCGCCCTGATGTCGTTGGGTTCCGTGATCGACAGCACCGCGGTCAGGATGACGCCGAGCCCGGCACCGAAGAACCCTCCATAGACACACGCCAATCCCAGGACAGCACTGCTCGCGCCGGTCGAGGGCAGAGCTGCGGCCTTCTGATGTCCGGTGGTCCACGCCTGGATCTGTGGCGCGAAGGCAAACAGCAGCGTTGCGAATGCGATCAGGGCCGGCACCGGCAGGACGAACAGCCGCTCGGGAAGCAACAAGAGGACGCCGGCACCGACTGCGCCTGCAACCGTCGAGACGGCGACGAAGCTGACAGTACGCCGCGTCGGCGGCGGCAGCTTGCCGCGATCGGCGAGCGCTGCGATCAAATGCCCCGGCGAGATCGCCACCGCATTCGACGCATTGGCGATGACCGCCGGCAGGCCTGCGGCAAGCATCGCCGGAAATGTGATGAGCGTCGCGCCGCCCGCCAATGCATTGACGACGCCTCCGGCGCCACCGGCCGCGAGCAGCAGAAGACTTGCCTGGGCATCCATCCTTCACCCCTTTGCAGGGTGAGCAGGCTAGCGGGCGGAGCAGTGGCCGGTCTGGAACGTCTGTGACGCCGCCTCAATCGCGCCAGTAGATGCCCGGTGTGGTGCCGAAGGTGCGGCGGAACAGGCGGGTGAGGTGGCTCTGGTCGGAGAAGCCCGCATCGGCCGCAACGGCTGCGACCGGCTCGCCGGCGCGCAGCAACTGCCGGGCAAGGTTGAGCCGGGCGAGTAGCCGGAACGCATGCGGCGCGACGCCGAGCTCGCGCCTTACCATGCGGCTGAACCCTTCGCGGCTTCGCCCGAAGCTGGCGGCAATCTCGCCGATCGGCTCTAGGCTCTCCGTCAAGGCCGTGCCGAGCTTGGCTCTGCGGGTCTGCTCGGTCGAGCCGGGCGGCTCGCGCGACAGGATGTCGTTGGCGATCTCGCTGATGTGCTCGGGCGATATCTCGTCGATGCTCCGCCAGCGGTCCCCGACATTGATGATCCGGAGCGAAGAGCAGGCGCGGCCGACCGGAACATAGGCATTCAGGCAAACCGTCTCCGTGCCCGGTGTCGGCATCGGTGCATGCAGCATTCCCGCCGGGATCAGCGCGGCATGGCCCGCAGGCACGGTGACGGTCGCGCCATCGATGCGAAAGGCGCGTGACCCCGACAGCACCAGCACGATCTGGCTCTCGTCATGGAAGTGCGGTCTGAGGCCGAGCGAGCCGGCACCGCGCCACGACGCCAGCTCCACGATGTCGTCACCGTCGGCTCGCCGGTAGCTCCAGGCATTGGTCATGGCGAACCGGGTGATCACAGAAGTCTCGAACCGATGGGTGGAGATCCCCGAACGTAGCACGGGGTCACCGACCGTCACGGTCGCGCGACTGATGCCATCGGCGAGGCCGTTCGCATTGTCGCGACAGCGATGAGGGCGGCGACGAGGTTCGCGGCTGCGCTGATCGCCACCGGGATGAAGTAGCTGTGGCTGACGTCGAACGCGAAGCCGGCAGCGCTCGGACCCAGCAGCGTGCCGACGGCGACGCTGGTGTAGAGGATGCCGATGATGCCGCCGACATTGCGGCCGCCGAAATGGTCGGTGACGACAGCGGGCAGGATCGCGACCCAGCCGCCATAGAACACGCCGAACAGCAGCGCGAAGACCGTGAGCGACCAGAAGCTGCCGGCGATCGCCCAGATCGCCAGCGAGACCGCCATGCCGAGATACATCGCAATCAGAAACGCATCGCGTCCGACCCGGTCGGCGATGCCGCCGAGGAAGAAGCGGCCGGCGGTGCTGCCGACGCCGATCATCCCGAGCAGCAGCACGGCGAGCGGCGGCGCCACCTGATGGTCGACGGCGAAGGGCACCAGGTGCACGAAGGGCACGAACACCCCGAACGCGCTGATCAGGCAGGCTGCATAGAGCCCGGCGAAGCGGGCGGTCTTGACCGCGCCGTGGATCGAGACGCCCTGGCGGAGCGGCGTGCTGGAGGCTGCCTCAAGCGGATCGCCATCCGGTCCGGTGCCGTAGCGGCGCGGATCGTCGGCGATCAGGAGCGATGCGCCGATCCCGGCGACGGCGGCGACGACGCCCAGCACGACGTAGGCATCGCGCCAGCCGAGGCTCGCGATCAACCAGGTCGCGAGCGGCGGCATCACCAGTGTGCCGACCCCGATCCCGCTGACGGCGAGGCCCGACGCAAAACCGCGCCGCCTGACGAACCAGCGCTGCACGGTGCCCAAGGTCGGAACGTAGGCGCAACCGACGCCCGCGCCGATGCCGATGCTGTAGGCGGCATAGACCTGAAGGATGGTCTGCGCCTGTCCCGCCAGCACCATGCCGAGACCGACCAGCGCCATTCCAAAGACGGCGAGCCTGCGTGCGCCCCAGCGATCGGCAAGCGGGCCGGAGACGATGCCGAGACCGAAATAAAGGAAGCCCGCGAACGAGAACACCAGCGAGACCGAGCCGCGCGAGGCGCCGAACTCCCGCTGCAACGACTCGACAAAGGACGAGAACGTGTAGGCGCTGCCGAAGCCGACGAACGTCACGACGAAAGCTGCTGCGACGACATACCAGCCATAGAACGGCTTTGCTCTCTGATAACCGGCGTGCATGACGGCGTTCCTCATGATCGTTCTCCCTGTGATGCGCCGCCGCCTGCCTTGGCCGGCGGATAGAGCAGCATCTGCATGCAGCGAAACAGCGCGATGGCCTTGCCGGTCGCTTCGCTGCCGATCTCGGCATCCCACACCTGGGTCGTGCGCCCGGCATGAACGAGGCGCGCTTCGCAACTGACGCCGCCTTCGCGTGCGATGCCGACGAAGTTCGTCTTCAACTCGCCGGTGGCGAAGCCGATCGCGTCGTCCGGCAAGGAGGCGAGGCAGCCGAAGCCGCACGCGGTATCCGCCAGCGCGACGATGCTTGCGCCGTGCAAGAGCCCGTGCGGCGAGAAGTGCTTCGCGGCAATCTCGAAGCGGCCGCGGATGAGGCCGCGTTCGGCTTCGAGCCATTGAAAGTCCAGCAGGCCGGGCAGGCTGCCGGCTTGCGACGCGTTGATGCGGTCGACGCGTTGGCGGGTATCGCTGCCTGCACCGATCTCGTGCAAAGCGTGTCTGTTTGGGACCTCGGTCATGTCCTGTTCCGGCTCCATCAGGGAACCGAGAGCCGCCGTCGCGAGCCATGATTAGATTAGAAAATCTATCCTAATTGGCCCGGATTCCTCTGAGTTGACGCGGCTCTCGGCGTTACGATAGGCTGATTGAGCGCTGGGAAGGCCGCGTTGGCAAACCAGATTTGCTACGCGATTGAGATTAGAAAATCTAAATCATGGAGAGTAGGCTTCCACCCCTGAACGCGCTCAAGGCGTTCGAGTCCGCCGCCCGCCATCTCTCGGTGAAGCTCGCGGCCGAGGAGCTGTGCGTGACGCCGGGCGCGGTCAGCCAGATGCTCAAGACGCTCGAAGCCCATCTCGGCGTCAAGCTGTTCGAGCGGGTGCCGCGCGGCATCTATCTCACCGACGCCGGGCGCGACTATCTGCCGTCGATCCGCAATGCGTTTCGCCAGATCGCGGAGGCCTCGCGCCGCGTCGCTGCATCAGTCGACGTCGGCACGCTGACGGTGAGCGTCACGCCGTTCTTTGCGTCGGCCTGGCTGGTGCCGCGCATGGCGTCGTTTCAGGGCGCCCATCCCGAGATCGATCTCCAGATCGTCACCAGCAACACGCTGGTCGATTTCTCGCGCAACGGCGTCGACGTCGCGGTGCGCCACGGCCTCGGCCGCTATCCGGGACTACGCAGCGACCGCGTCGTCACGGTCGAGATGGTGGCGGTTGCCTCGCCATCGCTGGTTGCGCGTCTCGGGCGGCCGGCATCTCCCGATGATCTCGCGGGCTGGCCACAGGTTCACGATGCCGATCGCAAAGGGTGGAGCCTGTGGTTTCAGGCCAACGGCATCGCGGAGGTTCGCACGCCGCGCGGCCCTTCGTTCGATGACAGCGCTCTGCTCCTGAAAGCCGTGCTGACCGGGCAGGGCGCGGGCCTGCTGCCGGCGGCGATGGTCGCAAATGAGATCGAGAGCGGCGAGCTGATCCAGCTGCTCGAGACCGCGCATCTGGAGGAGTTCGCCTACTATCTCGTCTGCCCCGACAACCGGCAGGGGCTTCCGAAGATCGCGGCGTTCAGGGAATGGATCCTGGGGCCGGTGGCGCAGTCAGCACTTGGGCAGCGCTAGCTGTCTCGCCGCCGCGCTCTATCGATAGAACGCGTTCGGCGGCACGCCAAAATGCTTGCGGAACATCGCGGTGAAGGCGCTCTGGCTGGCGTAGCCGGCATCGAGCGCGACATCGACCACCCGCGCGCCGCGCGCGAGGCGTTCGAGTGCGAACAGCAGGCGGGCCTGCTGACGCCACTCGCCGAATGTCATGCCGGTTTCCCTGGCAAACAGACGATGGATCGTCTTCGGCGTCAGCTTCAGCCGGCGCGCCCATTGCTCTGCGGTGGAGGCATCATCCGGGCGGGCTATCAGCGCCGCGCAGATCCGCGCCAGCCTTTCGTCACGCGGCATCGGCAGATGCAGCGGCAGCACATCGATCTCGCGCAGCTGGTCGAGCAGCACCCGCATCAGACGCTCGTCGGGCGTCGCGGGCGCATAATCCAGCGGCACACCCATCGCGGCGACGAACAATTCGCGCAGCAGCGGCGAGACCGTGAACACACAGCTGGTCCGCGGCAGATTGGGGACCGCGTCGGCATCGACGAACACGGTTCGGATCTTGACCGCGCCGCACATCCGGACCTCGTGCGCGAGATCGGCCACCAGCCACACCGCGCGATTGGGCGGCACCACCCAGGTGCCCTCTGCGCAGCGCACGATCATCACGCCTTCGATCGCATAGAGCAGCTGGCCGCGCGGATGCGCATGGAGGCCGGTCGATGTGCCGCTCGGATAGTCGATCTCCATCGCCGCCATCGGCCGCGCCGTAGCGTGATAATCGAGGTGCCGTGTGATCAGCTCGTCCAACACGTGTTAGTCCCGCATGTCCCAATCTCGCTAGGTGAGGTCATTCTAGCGTGAGACGGACTTGGGCGCGACAGGTAGTTGCTGGTGTGTCCTTCACCAATGCGCCGCCGGATCATGCTCAAGAAGAATGCTGCACTTCTCTATCCCATCGTTGCCATCGTGCTGTGGGCCGGCAACGTCATTGTCTCGCGTCTGTCGGCCCACACGATCGGTCCGCAGGCGATCACCTTCTATCGCCTGCTGGTTGCGGTGCTGCTGATGTCTCCGTTCGTGGCGCGCGCCGCCTGGCGCGATCGCCGCGCGATCTGGCCGCATCTCGGGCCGCTCGCGATCCTCGGCTTCCTTGCGATGTGCCTGTTCCAGAGCCTGTCCTATCTCGCGGCCGAGACCACCACCGCGACCAACATGGCCGTGTTCACCGCGCTGACGCCGCTGCTGACGGTCGCGCTCAGCGCCGCGCTGCTCGGCGAGCAACCGACGCTCGGCATGGTCTGCGGCGCGCCGCTGTCGTTCGCGGGCCTCGTCTATCTCGTCAGCGGCGGCGAACTGTCGTCGCTGTTGCAGAACGGTGTGCATGCGGGCGACGCGCTGATGCTGCTGGCCGCGATCGTCTACGCGCTGTACGGCGTGCTCCTGAAGCGCTGGAATTTGCCGATCACCGGGTGGCAATCGACCTACATGCAGGCGCTGTGCGCGCTGGCCGTGATGTTTCCCGCGTTCCTCGCGACGCCGGCGCCGTTGCGTCAGATCAACGCCGAGACCTGGCCGCTGATCGTCTATGCCGGTGCGCTGGCCTCGGTGGTGCTGCCGTTCCTGTGGATCCGCGGGGTCGCGCAGCTTGGCCCGAACCGCTGCGCGATCTTCATGAATCTGTTGCCGGTGCTGACGGCTGCGGCTGCGATCGTGATCCTGGGTGAGCCGGTCAGGCCCTTCCACGTCATCGGCGGCGGCCTCGCGCTGCTCGGCGTCGCCTGCGCGCAGGCCTTTCCGCGGCCGCTGAAGACCGCACACGATCCGCGATGACGCGCGAGTTACGGATTCGCGATCTCGCGGTTTTGATCACATGTGAATGACCGGGGCAGAATAGAACGCCGCGGTCGGCGGTCACTTGTTCGGTGAAACGGAGTGATCGCGATGCGTGTTGCCTTGGTCTTGACGTTGCCTCTTGTGATCCTGTGGGGTGCGGGTGCCGACGCGGCCACTGCGCATCACCGGCGCGTGCGCCAGCACCTCATCATTCGTCCGAGCGAAGAGGTGGTCATGCCTGGCGGGTACAGGTATCCCGGCTTCGGACCGATCCCGCCAGGCGAGAACCGCAATCTCGATCCATCCACGCGTGGTAGCGGCTGACGCCGCCGCAGCTCCACCACGTCGATCACGCTGCCTGCCCAAACAAGGCAGGCGGCAGTGCTTCGGGTGCAGTGTGGCGGCAGGGGCCGGCTTCTCTCGGGCCCCTTTGCCTGGCGGGGACGGCGGGATGCCGTCTTCCATCCAACACGAGGTTGGTCAAAGGATCGCGCTATGCTGCGCCGGTGACCAACTTGGGCTGAGATCGCTCAGTGACACGCCTTTCGAGCATGGCGATGGTTCCCTTGAGATTGTCGTGCCGCTCATTGAGCGATCTTGCCAAGATCGGATACCTTCTGTCCGATCGGTCATGAATTCCCGCGCGCGCTTCTTCGGCCGCAATGTCGGCTTCGATCTGCTGGCAGGTCAGGACAAGATCGGACAGCATCTTCCTGAGCGTCGACTCTCGTCCGGTGCTTGCGCGAGCTGTCTCAAAACGATGATGCATGTTCATCTGCGTGCTCCTGATGTCCGAGTTCGGTACACCGAGAACAGCTGGCGCCGAACTATTCACGGACGCATCGCAAGTCGCCTGCCAGGAGCGGGTCCGTAAGAATACGGTCGGGGCGGGGCTGACGTGGGGAATGCCACCGGTGGCGAAAGGCTGATGGGTCTCGCAGACTATTCTCGGTGCCAAGCCGGAATGCAGGCGCTTAGCGCGACCCGCCTGTAGTCTCGAGCGGCATTCTGATCTCCGGATTGTTCAGCAAACCTGACCGCTGCCTCCATGTCCTGAGAGGCAGACGCGCTATCGCAGAACAGGCTGTGAATGTCAGCCCGGTATCGATATGCCCTGTAGTTCATCGGGTTGTACTGAAGCGCCAGGGTGTAGTTGCTTTGCTCCTCAGTGGCGCCTCGGCGCGCTTCATCCGATTGACTGTCGATGTTGGCCAGGCGATTGAGCGCCTGGAGTGTTCCGAGCTCCGTGTACCGTTGAGACATCGCGCCGAAACTTGCAGGAAGTGCTTCGGCCGAAGAAGCAGGTTGCTTTGCCGCGCTCTGCGCGCGTTCAATTTCGATCTTCTTGTATTTGATGGCGTTGTCGTAGTCCCGAAGGCTTTGGAAGGTGCTCGATATCTCGCCGTTGATCGGCGCAATATAGGCAGTAGAGAGTCGTCGATCGCTCAGCAAGTTGAGGCATGCCCGTAGCTTTGCCTGCGCGGGCAAGACATCGCGACATTCCCTGTCAACCACACGGCGCGCGTCCCGCGAGGGCACTGTTGGCGGCGTCTGAGCAGCAGGCAGGACAATGGCCAGTGCGAAGCAGATCGCTAACCTGGGAGCGCGACTCGGGCCATCCATCTTGTTTCTTCGCCTTCAGCGCGATCTCGACCAGCCAGCGGATACTTCGTGCGGGCTTGATGATTATTTGATGCCAAATAATCAAGCCGAGGGGAAGCCGCGACTTCCACCTCGGCTCTAACCCTCATCCGGCTCCGTGGCTACGCCAGCCGCCACGATCACCTCAAGCCTCAAGGTTCGTTGATCGATCGCCTAGCCGTGGACGGAATTCATCGATGAAATTCAAAAGTGAGGCCGTCCGTGACTGGGACAGACCGAACGGCCTCAGCCGGCCCACAGGACCAAAATGGAAGAATGCGGCCGGCTGTCCAGCTACGGTGTCGCCGGCCAGATGGTTTCGCCAGCCAATTGACGTCGCGACCGTCCGATCCCTTCGAGCTGTTGGATCAGGTCACCTTCGCTTCCTTGGTGATGGCGGCAATCGAGGGACCCGATTTTCGAACGATTGAAGCAAACTGTTGATCGGAGACCTTGAGGCGCTTCCTCAATATTTTGACCTGGACCTTGTCGCGCAGATCCAGCGAATTGCGAAAATAGGTTTGCCTGCGCTTGTTCATGGGAGCTTGGCTCGCAAAGGACATGTTGCTCGCGATGTTGCGGCATTGCGTCGACATCGATCGGTCGACGAGGGGACCGGTTGCCCTCGCGAGCGTGCCGTCGCCGCCTACGCAACGCCGGGCCGAGGGCAACGTTCCTTCAACGACGAGGCCGCTTGCTATGAGCGCGCTGGATCGGTTTGGCGACAGGTCGTCCAGACAAACGCTGCCTTGCTGCATTGCCAATCGCTGCCAAGCGCAGCGCTCGCGACGGGCCGTGGGGCGGCAGCGATCGCCAGCACAACAACCATGCAAGCCAGCGAAGTCGCGATGACGAGCCTGCCTGCCTTGGATGAGAGGCGCTGCCGTAACAAGGGAGCCAAATCGGCGGATCGGCGAAGCTGGGCGTTACGCAAAACCTGGTCGATATCCTGGAATTGAATGCCACTGTCCTGCTGCATGGCTTTGCTCCGGAAATAATCAGGTGATGAAAACACACAGCGAGGCTGCGCGCGGTTTGTTTCGCGCTCGCTTCAACGCGCCGGGAATTGTGTTTCGTTCACGCGGAGGTGACGACCGGTTCAAGCCAAGGGGGCTTTGGCGGCTGGCGAACCATGGAATCGGGTTGGGTGGGCTATCAGCGGCAGCCGATCTGCGGACGCTGTCCCCGGTCGTCCTGGTCAAGATCCAAAGGCTGGCTGGCGGAGACGGAGGGATTCGAACCCTCGATAGGCCTTTACAAGCCTATAACGGTTTAGCAAACCGCCGCCTTCAGCCACTCGGCCACGTCTCCAATGGCGCCGATATGCCCGAGAGGGCGCTAAGCCGCAAGCGGCAGATTCAGTTTGCGGCAAGGTGATTTGGTGGCAGCTCCGCCGGTGGCGGCCCGGGAGCGGGCACTGAGCCTTTATATCGTGCGCCGATTTCGGTGCGATGGCTCGGGTGAATGCAGGAAACTCGAGATATAACAATATGTTATGTCGAGATTTGGGCGGAGCCGACAGCCGCCCGTCTCAAGGCTGTTGAAAACCGGCCGCGCCGGCTCATTCCACGCTGGCGCCGCGGCGCAGGTCGGCGTCGATCTGCAATCTGGTGCCGCCGCCGAAGCGGGCGCGGTAGACCTGCAGGTTCTCCATGATCCGCTGGACGTAGTTCCGCGTCTCCGAGAACGGAATCAGCTCGACCCAGTCGACCGCGTCGACCTTGGGATCGCGCGGGTCGCCATAGCGCTCGATCCACTTCCGCACGCTGCCGCGGCCGGCATTGTAGGCGGCGAAGGTCAGGATGTATGAGCCGCGATAGTCCTCGAGCAAGCCGCCGAGCTCGGCCGCGCCGAGCATCGCGTTGTAGACCGGGTCGGTCTTCATCCGGTTGAGGTCGAAGCCGATGCCGGCGCGCTTGCAGACATAGCGTCCGGCGTCCGGCGTCACCTGCATCAACCCGTAGGCCTGGGCCGGCGACACCACCGCCGGATTGAACGCGCTCTCCTGGCGCGCAATCGCATAGACGACGCTCTGCTCGACCTCCGGTCCGACCTGGCGGAACGAGGGAATGCCGTTCACTGGGTAGGCGTAGTGGTCGAACGGCAGTCCGCGATTGAGCGCGGCCTTGCCCATCAGCAGCATGCCACGGGCATCGCCGTGGCGCGCGGTGAGCTCGCCGAGGCCGGCCAGCGCTTCCGGATCGCCATTGTCGCCCATGTCGCCGAAGATCGGGATTGCGAGCTCGCGCGCGTCGATTTCATAGAGCAGCCCGACCGCGCGCACGATTTCCAGCCGGTCGGCGCCGCGGCCGCGCGGCGCGCTGTTCAATTCGATCTGCGGCAGCCCGAGCTTGGCACGCGCGAGCTGGCCGTAATAGCTGGTCGACTGCTCGGCTGCGCGTGCGTAGGCGGCGCGCGCCTCCTGGCCGCGGCCGGCGGCTTCCGCGGCGCGGCCCTGCCAATAGCCGGCGCGCGCCAGCGCGGTCGGGTTGGCACTGCCGACGCCGATCCGCGCGAAGTGCTGGGCGGCGAGGGCGGGATCGTTGAGAAAGCGCAGCGCGATCCAGCCCGAGGTGAATTCCTGCTCGGTCTTGTAGATGTCGCGGGCGGGCAGCGCCGCGTCGCGCGCGATCAGATAGGCGGTGCGAAATTCATTGACGTCGATCATCTTGCGCGCCAGCAGGCGCCGCTCGACCCACCATTCGTCGACGTTGTAGAGCCGCGCGGCGTCCTTCGGCGCGCTCAGCATCAGCTGCGCGGCTTCGCTGAACTTCTCCTCGCGGCGGAGCAGCTGGATCTTGGCGAACAAATAGCCGGTGTCACCGGAGAGCTCGCGCGGCACCTCTTCGAGCAGCGCGCGCAGGTTCGAGCCCTTGCGGTTGGCCGCGATGCGCGCCTTGGCAAGCGCCAGATAGCCGGAGCCGAGACGCCTGGCCGCGCGGATGCCGGCGGCCTCGTTGTCGGTGCCGTAGAGCATGGTGTCCATGCGCGCCTTGTGGTCGCCGGCGGTCAGGAACGAGCCAAACAGGTCGAGCGCGGTGGTTTCGGTGTCCTCGCTCATCGGGTCGTTGCGCCAGGCCTCGCGCACCAGCCGCTCGGCATTGCCGCGGTCACCGCGTCCGATCATCACCTTGGCGAGCGCGAGCCGGCCCTTGGCCGAAACCGGCGATTCATTCTGGAACCAGGCCCACACCGCGGAATCGTCGCGATGGTCGTCCCATAGCGAGGCCTCGATGCGGCGGCGCAGGAAGGTCTGCGAGGGCCAGCTCGGATTAGCGTCAAGGAAGGCGCGGTAGCGCTCGACCGAGGCGCCATTGTCCTCGCTGCGCAGGATCAGCCATTCGGCAAGCTTGCGCGCCACCGGATCGGAGATCGAGGCCTCTGCCTCGGTGGCGTCCGCCGGCCTGCGCTTGCGCAGCAGCTCGACGACGCTTGCAAGCGCCTCCTTGTCGGACTGCGACGTCGACGATGTCGCGGCCACGGCCGCGGGCAGCACCGGCTTGCGTGCGATCGGCGCGGCATGCTGGCGGGTCGCCGGAACCAGCGCGGGGGCGGCGGCGCGCACGGGCACCGGCTTGTTCGGCAGGCTTCCTGTCGCAGCCGGAGAGGCGGGCTTCGACGCGGTGGTCTTTGCCGCAGTGGGCTTCGTCGTAGTGGTCTTGGACGTGCTGCTCTTTGACGCGGCGCTCTTCGAAGCGTCGGTTTTGGGAGGCGCGGCCTTGGCGCTGTCGGTCTTGATCGTGCCGGACTTCGAAGAGGCCGGCTTGGCGGCGTCCGTATTGGCAGCGCTGCTCTTGGCTTCGCTGTTCTTGGCGGCGGCGGCTGGTTTTGAAGCATGCGGCTTCGAGGCGCCGGTCTTGGACGCGCCGGTCTTGGAAGATTCGCTCTTGGAAGCCGCGGTCTTCGAAGTCGCGGTCTTCGAAGTCGCGGTCTTCGGGGCCGCCGTCTTGGAGGCCGTGTCTTGGGCAGCCGGCTTCGCGGCCGGAACATCCTCGGCGGCCCATGCATCGGCCGTGATGGCGGCCAAGCCGACGACGAGCGCGAGGCTCGTCGCCAGCGCCGTCGATCGCAAAGTGCCTGCGCGGGCGGAACGGATCACAGAAGTCCTCCGCGGCCCCGAATCATCTGGTCGTTTGGGCCATGGGTTCTTATTTGATTGAAAACGTAGACAAAATACTAAGAAGCCTGACGGTGCGGCTGTTTGCGCCAGCACAACGGCAAAATCGCGGCTGGAACCGGCTGGGAATAGGTTCGGTACGGCCCTTTCGCCTGTCGGTCAGACCCGATATGAATTGCCTTTCATGGCGTTTCGCATCAACCGGGTGCCGGTTGCACGGACGTGAAGCACGACAATAACAAGGGTCCGTCGACCTAGCCTTTAGCCTGAAGCGTTTGGAGGAAGTCCATGGCAGCCAAGACAAAATTCCGGGGATCATTCACTGCCTTGGTGACGCCCTTCAAAAACGGCTCGGTCGATGAGGCGGCGTTCCGCGGCCTCGTGAACTGGCAGATCGCCGAGGGCACGCACGGCCTGGTGCCGGTCGGCACGACGGGTGAGAGCCCGACGTTGAGCCATGACGAGCACAAGCGCGTGGTCGAGTGGTGCATCGAGGAGGCCAAGGGCCGGGTGCCCGTGATCGCCGGCGCCGGCTCGAATTCGACCAAGGAGGCGATCGAACTCGCCGAGCACGCGGAGAAGGCGGGAGCCAATGCGGTGCTGGTCGTGACGCCGTACTACAACAAGCCGACCCAGGAAGGCATGTACCAGCACTTCAAGGCGATCAACGATGCGATCGGCATTCCGATCATCATCTACAACATCCCGCCGCGCTCGGTGATCGACATGTCCGTGGACACCATGACGCGGCTGTTCGAGCTGAAGAACATCGCCGGCGTCAAGGACGCGACCGCGAGCATGGTGCGGGTGTCGCAGCAGCGCGCCGCGATGGGCGAGGACTTCAATCAACTGTCGGGCGAGGACGCCACCATCATCGGCTACATGGCGCATGGCGGCCATGGCTGCATCTCGGTGACCTCGAATGTCGCGCCGCGGCTGTGCTCGGAGTTCCAGACCGCCTGGCAGAAGGGCGACGTCACCACCGCGCTAAAGATCCACGACAAGCTGATGCCGCTGCACACCAACCTGTTCATCGAGAGCAATCCGGCGCCGGTGAAGTATGCGATGTCGCTGCTCGGCAAGCTGGACGAGAAGCTGCGCCTGCCGATGGTGCCGGTCTCTGAATCGACCCGCCAGGCTGTCCGCAGCGCCATGGTGCATGCAGGCCTAATCAACTGAGCCAGGTCGGTACCACCGTTAACAATGCCGTGCGCAATGTCGAAGAGAAGGGGATGGGCATGCTGAAGGAATTCCGTGAGTTCGCCATGAAGGGCAATGTCGTCGACCTCGCCGTCGGCGTCATTATCGGTGCAGCCTTCGGCGCGATCGTCACCTCGCTGGTCGGCGACATCATCATGCCGATCATCGGCGCGATCACGGGCGGACTCGATTTCTCCAACTATTTCACCGGGCTTTCCAAGGCCGTCACTGCGACCAACCTGGCCGACGCCAAGAAGCAGGGCGCGGTGCTGGCCTGGGGCAACTTCCTGACGCTGACGCTGAACTTCCTGATCATCGCCTTCGTGCTGTTCATGGTCATTCGCGCCATGAACCAGTTCAAGCGCAAGGATGAGGCCAAGCCCGCCGCGCCGCCGAAGCCGTCCGACGAGGTCGTGCTGCTGACGGAAATCCGCGACCTCCTCAAGAAGAGCTAAAGTGGCTGACAAGAACGAACGTCCGATCAAGGTTGTCGCTGAAAACCGAAAGGCCCGCTTCAACTACGCCATCGAGGATACGGTCGAGGCCGGCATTTCGCTGACGGGCACCGAGGTGAAGTCGATCCGCAGCGGCAAGAGCACGATCGCGGAGTCCTATGCGGATTCCAAGGACGGCGAGATCTGGCTGATCAACGCCAATATCCCGGAATATCTGCAGGCCAACCGCTTCAACCACGAGCCGAAGCGGCCGCGAAAACTCCTGCTGCATCGCAAACAGATCAACAAGCTGCTCGGGGCCGTCGACCGCGAGGGCATGACGCTCATTCCGCTGAAGCTGTACTTCAACGAACGCGGCCGTGCCAAACTGCTGCTCGCCGTCGCCAAGGGCAAGAAGCTGCACGACAAGCGCGAGTCCGAGAAGAAGCGCGACTGGGGCCGCGAGAAGGGCCGCCTGATGCGGGCGCGGGGCTAGGGCGTTCCGAGTGCCGTCGCTACGACGACGGCGGATGGAGATTGGTCCGATGAACCAGAGCAGCCTCACCGACGTCGACTGGAGCAAGATCCCGGCACCCACGGACGATGGCGGCGCGGCGCATCTGACCGGAATGACGATCCCGTCGGTCAGGCTGCGCGCCACCGACGACACTT
Source organism: Bradyrhizobium sp. Pha-3 (assembly GCF_042258615.1). Lineage (GTDB taxonomy): Bacteria > Pseudomonadota > Alphaproteobacteria > Rhizobiales > Xanthobacteraceae > Bradyrhizobium. The sequence continues at coordinate 4,565,704 of NZ_CP170152.1, forward strand.
CGGTGGCGCTGTCGGCGCTCGAGGGCCGCACCGTGGTGTTCGCCTATCCGCGAACCGGCGAGCCCGGCAAGATCGGGCTGGTCGACGATTGGGACATGATCCCGGGGGCCCGCGGCTGTACGCCGCAGACCTGCGCCTTCCGCGACCTGTTCGCCGACCTGAAGGCGGCCGGCGCCGCCCAGGTGTTCGGGCTGTCGACGCAGAGCAATGCGTACCAGACCGAGATGGCGTCGCGCCTGCACCTGCCGTTCCCGGTGCTGTCGGACGAAGCGCTGGAGCTGACGCACGCGCTGAGATTGCCGACGATGTCGGTGGCGGGCCTGACGCTGATCAAGCGGCTTGCGCTCATCATCGACGATGCACGCATCACGCACGTGTTCTATCCGGTGTTCCCGCCCGACCGAAATGCCGGCGACGTGCTGGAATGGCTGCAGGCCAATCCGCGGAAAGATGAGAGCGCTTCCAAGTAAAGTGGATACTGGTTCGCGAAGTGGATACCGGGAGAAGGCTCTAGCCAAGCTCCTTGCGCACAGTCGCGAAGACCTTGCGGAACATGTCGGTCGTCAGCACGCCGGTGTTCGTGTTGTAGCGCGAGCAGTGGTAGCTGTCGTAGAGCTTGAATGTGCCTGCGCTATGCACGGCGCCGTGCACAAAGGGCGCGGCAGCCAGACGAACATCCAGCGCCTTCAACGTTGATTCGTGTGCGATTCGGCCGAGCAGCAGGATCGCGCGCAGCTTCGGCATCGTCGCGATGGTGGCGCGGAGGAATTGCCGGCAGGTGTTGATCTCGGCCGGCAGCGGCTTGTTTTGCGGCGGCACGCAGCGCACCGCGTTGCTGATCCGGCAGTCCACCAGCTTCATGCCGTCATCCGGCCGCGCCTGATAGACGCCGCTGGCGAAACCATATTCGAGCAAGGTCGCGTAGAGCAGATCGCCGGCGTAATCGCCGGTGAAGGGACGGCCGGTCCGGTTGGCGCCCTGCATGCCCGGCGCGAGACCGACGATCAACAGCCGCGCATTCGGATCGCCGAACGATTCCACCGGCGAGTTGAACCAGTCCGGGTGGAGCGCGCGAGCCTGCGCGCGAAAGTCAGCCAGCCTGACACAGAGCTGACAGTTGCTGTCGGGGCGCGTGGGTGCGGCGACGAGATTACTCGTCGAAATCGTCATCGGCTCCCCGGGGGGCCATCGTGGTCGCGCGCTGCAGGAATTGCGGCGAGTGGTGACGCGGTTCGCGCGGGGCCGGACGTTCGGACGGATCGCGGCCAAGCTTGGATTGCAGCTCGACGAGGTCGGTGAAGACGTCGGCCTGGCGGCGCAGCTCGTCGGCGATCATCGGCGGCTGGCTCGCAATGGTGGAGATGACGGTGACCCGAACGCCGCGGCGCTGCACGGCTTCGACTAGCGAGCGGAAGTCGCCGTCGCCGGAAAACAGGATCATCTGGTCGATGTGCTCGGCCAGCTCCATGGCATCGACGGCGAGCTCGATGTCCATGTTGCCCTTCACCTTGCGGCGGCCGCTGGCGTCGATGAATTCCTTGGTCGCCTTGGTGACCACGGTGTAGCCGTTGTAGTCGAGCCAATCGATCAGCGGACGGATCGACGAATACTCCTGATCCTCGATGATCGCGGTGTAGTAGAACGCACGGAGCAGGGTGCCGCGACTCTGGAATTCCTTGAGGAGGCGCTTGTAGTCGATGTCGAAGCCCAGCGTCTTTGCGGTTGCATAAAGATTGGCTCCATCGATGAAGAGCGCGATCTTGTTGGAAACAGGTGACGACATCAAAGTGTTCTCGCGTGGTTGTTAGTGTTCTTAGCGCGGCGGTGATCAACCGCGCGCAATTTCCGGCGCTGCTGCCTAAAGTTCTGTGAATCTTTCCCCACGACAGTCACCACCGCAATTATGGTGAGGCAAGGGCAAAAAGCGTAGACTTTTGACATTGAAGAGATTTACTTGTCTGGGACTGCAACTTGGCCATGTCGTCAGACGCTCCGGCCGTTCTGGCCCTGATGCTCCGGGTTATCAGAGCCTGTTGGGAAGGCAAATCACAAATTTTACCTTGCGAAACCGGGGTTAGCCCTATAACTAGCCCTCATAACCAACATGTTCGGTCCCTTTTACCACGGAGCGCCTCGAGATGGCTCGCGTCACCGTCGAAGATTGCATTGATAAGGTCGACAATCGTTTCGACCTCGTCCTGTTGGCCGCGCACCGTGCCCGGATGATCTCGTCGGGATCGCAACTCACGGTTGATCGCGACAACGACAAGAACCCGGTCGTTTCGCTGCGGGAGATCGCCGATTCGACGATCTCGCCGGAGGACCTGAAAGAGGAACTCGTGCACTCCCTGCAGAAGTTCGTCGAGGTCGACGAGCCCGAGCCGGACACTGTGCCGCTGATCGGTTCCGCCGGTGCCAGCGTCGACGCCGACGACACCGAGGTCGCGGTCGAACGCATGACCGAGGAAGAGCTGCTGAAGGGCCTCGAGGGCCTCGCGCCGCCGGAAGAGCAGCCCGAGGAAGACGAGTAGGCTCGTCGTTCGGCTCCGCATCTCGGATCAATTCGCCAAAGGCCCGGACATTGCTCCGGGCCTTTGCTTTTGTTGACAATTTTGCTGTTACGGTGCGTCCTATGCGGGCGCGCGAAATTGAATGGTTCCAAGGCCCGCGCGGGGTGCTGCTTCGTTCGAAAGCGCACTAGATTGAGGAAGAAGGGACGTTCCGGTCCCGCGAGAGGCAGCGAGTTCATGGCGTATCGACGCCGCAGTTCCATCCAGATGCAGGCTGCAACCGAAACGGTCGCGGTCGCGCCGGCGTCGGCCACGGCGGAGAGGCCGGCCAAGTCGCGGACCCGAATGATGCGACAATATGACCTTGTCGAGCGCGTCCGGTCCTATAACCCCGACACCAACGAAGACCTGCTCAACCGCGCCTACGTCTACGCCATGAAGGCGCACGGCACGCAGACGCGTGCCTCCGGCGATCCATATTTTTCGCATCCGCTCGAGGTCGCCGCGATCCTCACCAACCTCAAGCTCGACGACGCCACGATCGTGGCGGCGCTGCTGCACGACACGATCGAGGACACGGAGGCGACGCGGGCCGAGATCGACAATGTGTTCGGCCATGAGATCGGCGCGCTGGTCGAGGGCCTGACCAAGCTGAAGCGGCTGGAGCTGGTGTCGCGCGAGGCCAAGCAGGCCGAGAATTTGCGCAAGCTGCTGCTGGCGATCGCCGACGACGTCCGCGTGCTGCTGATCAAGCTCGCCGACCGCCTGCACAACATGCGCACGCTGGAATTCGTGCCGCCGGCCTCGCGCCGCCGCATCGCCGAGGAGACGCTGGATATCTATGCGCCGCTGGCCGGCCGCATGGGTATGCAGGAGATGCGCGAGGAGCTGGAGGACCTGTCGTTCTTCGTGCTCGATCCCGAGGCCTATGCGGTGGTCAAGCAGCGGCTCGATTCACTGGCCGAGCGCAACCGCAACCTGATCGGCGAGATCGAAACCCAGCTCTCCAAGAACCTGCAGAAGAACGGCATCACCGCGCGGGTGTTCGGCCGCCGCAAGCGGCCGTTTTCGATCTGGACCAAGATGGAGCGCAAGTCGGTCGGCTTCGAGCAGCTGTCCGATATCTACGGCTTCCGCGTCATCCTCGACGATGTCGGCGCCTGCTATCGCGCGCTCGGCATTGTCCACACCACCTGGCCGGTCGTGCCGGGCCGTTTCAAGGACTACATCTCGACGCCGAAGCAGAACGATTACCGGTCGATCCACACCACCGTGATCGGACCGGGCAAGCAGCGCGTCGAGCTGCAGATCCGTACCGAGGAGATGAACCAGATCGCCGAGTTCGGCATCGCCGCGCATGCCTTCTACAAGGAAGGGGCGGGCTCGCCGCATGAACGGCTGAAGCACGAGTCCAACGCCTTCGCCTGGCTGCGCCACACCATCGGCATCCTTTCGGAGAGCTCCAATCCCGAGGAATTCCTCGAGCACACCAAGCTCGAGCTGTTCCACGACCAGGTGTTCTGTTTCACGCCGAAGGGCAAGCTGATCGCGCTGCCGCGCAACGCCAACGTGATCGATTTCGCCTATGCCGTGCACACCGGTGTCGGCAACAGCGCGGTCGGCTGCAAGATCAACGGCAAGTTCGCGCCGCTGTCCTCCGAGCTGCAGAACGGCGACGAGGTCGAGGTACTGACCTCGAAGGCGCAGTCGGCGCCGCCATCGGCCTGGGAAGCGCTGGCCCGGACCGGCAAGGCGCGCGCCGCGATCCGGCGTGCCACCCGCGATGCGGTGCGCGACCAGTATGCCGGCCTCGGCCGCCGCATCGTCGACCGCCTGTTTGCCCGCGCCAAGATCGAATATGCCGACGACAAGCTGAAGGGCGCGTTGCCGCGGCTTGCACGCACCTCGATCGAGGAGGTGATGGCGTCGGTCGGCCGCGGCGAGATCAAGGCCTCCGACGTCGCGCGCGCGATGTATCCCGACTACAAGGAAGAGCGGCTGGTGCGCTATGGCGCCAGGAAGGGGATCGCCGCCAAGCTGAAGACGCAGACCCCGCCGCATCCGGCGCGCGCCACCTCGGTGATCCCGGTGCGCGGCATCAATTCCGACCTGCCGGTGAAGTTCGCGCCCAACGGCGGCGCCGTGCCCGGCGATCGGATCGTCGGCATCGTGACCGCGGGCGAGGGGATCACGATCTATCCGATCCAGTCGCCGGCGCTGAAGGATTTCGAGGAGGAGCCGGAGCGCTGGCTCGACGTGCGCTGGGACATCGACGAGACCATGCCGCAGCGTTTCCCCGCGCGCATCCTGGTCCACAATGTCAACGAGCCGGGCAGCCTCGCCCAGATCGCGACCGTGATCGCCGAGCACGACGGCAATATCGACAACATCCACATGTCGCGCCAATCGCCTGACTTCACGGAGCTGACCATCGATCTTGAGGTCTATGACCTCAAGCATCTCAGCGCTATCATCGCGCAGTTGCGCGCCAAGGCGGTCGTTGCACGGGTCGAGCGCGTCAATGGGTAAAGATGCATGTGCGGGCCATAGGCGAGCGGAAGCGAAGCCGTCCTTCGAACGGCGAGCGGAAGCGAAGCCGTCCTTCGAACGGCGAGCGGAAGCGACGCCGTCCTTCGGGCGGCTATGCCCGCGCATGACAGGCTAGAATTGCAGGTTAGAGACATGTCGAAGGCTCCTCCACTCCGTCTCGGTATTAACGTCGATCACGTCGCGACCCTGCGCAATGCGCGGAGCGGCGCGCGGCCCGATCCGGTGCGGCTGGCGCTTGCCGCGATCGCGGCCGGCGCCGACGGCATCACCGCGCATCTGCGTGAGGATCGCCGGCACATCCGCGACGAGGACATGGCGCGGCTCAAGGCCGAGATATCCAAGCCGCTGAATTTCGAGATGGCGGCGACCGACGACATGCTGCGGATTTCGCTCGCCACCAAGCCGCATGCGGTTTGCCTGGTGCCGGAACGGCGCCAGGAGCTCACCACCGAAGGCGGCCTCGACGTGGTCGGCCAGCACAATGCGCTGGCGCCGTTCATCGCGCGGCTCAATGATGCCGGCATCCGGGTCTCGCTGTTCATCGCCGCCGATCCCAGGCAGATCGAGATGGCCGCGCAGCTGAAGGCGCCCGTGATCGAGATCCACACCGGCGGCTGGTGCGACGCCGTGGTCGACGGCCACAACGACAAGGCGGAGGCCGAGTGGAAGCGCATCGTCGCCGGCGCCAAGCTCGCGCAGGCGGCCGGGCTCGAGGTCCATGCCGGCCACGGGCTCGATTACGAGACCGCGGAGACGATCTCCGCGCTGCCCGAAATCCGCGAGCTCAACATCGGCTATTTCATGATGGGCGAGGCGCTGTTCGTCGGCATCGCCGCCACGGTACGCGAGATGCGTGCGGCAATGGACCGCGGCCGTGCCAGGGCGCAAGGTGCCGTCAGCGCATGATCATCGGCATTGGCTCCGACCTGATCGATATCACCCGGATTGCGAAAGTGATCGAGCGCCACGGCGAGCGATTCCTCGATCGGATCTTCACCGACGCCGAGCGCGCCAAGGCGATGCGCCGTGCCAACAGCGAGAAGATGGTGGTCGCAACCTACGCCAAGCGGTTCGCCGCGAAGGAGGCCTGCTCCAAGGCGCTCGGCACCGGTATCCGGCGCGGGGTGTGGTGGAAGGACATGGGGGTGGTGAACCTGCCCGGAGGACGGCCCTCGATGCGGCTGACCGGCGGGGCGCTGGTCCGGCTGCAGGAGCTGACGCCCGAGGGCATGCAGGCGCAGATCGACCTTTCGATCACGGACGATTGGCCGCTGGCGCAAGCCTTCGTCATAATTTCGGCGGTTGCTGCCGCCAGATGAGCGCGCGGCGCCGGAATTTGCCAGAAATCTTCAGCAAACTAAAAAATCATTGACATTTCAATGAATTGCGAAGTTTTGAGGCGGCGATTGATTGCGCCCCTGCAAACAACCGTCTAAAACGCCGCAGGGTATCGAGCGAGACGCGGATTCCAGGTTCCGGCCGGAATTTGCCCTCAAGATCAGAATCAAGGCCATTTTCCTCACGCGGGGGTCGAACGCTTCGCGTGGAGAGAACGTTCTGCCACCGCGTGGGCATCAGGGCCCGCGGGAATTGGGAAAGCAATGAGCGCGACCACCGGGACCAAATCTGAGAGCGGCTTGGGCGAGACCATCCGCGTCGTCATCCATGCCCTTCTGATCGCGCTCGTCATCCGCACCTTCCTGTTCCAGCCGTTCAACATCCCCTCGGGGTCGATGAAGGCGACGCTGCTGGTCGGCGACTACCTGTTCGTCTCGAAATATTCCTACGGCTATAGCCACTATTCGATTCCGTTCTCGCCGAACATTTTCTCGGGGCGCATCTTCGGCTCGGAGCCGAACCGCGGCGACATCGTGGTGTTCCGCCTGCCGCGGGATGACTCCACCGACTACATCAAGCGCGTCATCGGACTGCCGGGCGACCGCATCGAGGTCCGCAACGGGCTGCTCTACATCAATGATGAGCCGATCAAGCGCGAACGACTGAGCGATTTCGTCGGCGAGGATCCCTGCGGCTCGGCCGATGCCACCGCCCGGGTCAAGCGCTGGAAGGAAACGCTGCCGAACGGCGTCAGCTATGAGGCGCTCGACTGCACCGACAACAGCTACATGGACAACACCATCGTCTACACCGTTCCGCCCGGGCATTTCTTCATGATGGGCGACAACCGCGACAACTCCACCGACAGCCGCTTCCTGTCGCAGGTCGGCTACGTGCCGTTCGAGAACATCATCGGGCGGGCCCAGATGATCTTCTTCTCGATCGCCGAGGGCGAGCAGGCCTGGATGATCTGGCGCTGGCCGTTCGCAGTGCGGTGGAACCGCCTATTCTCCATCGTGCGATGAACGACGATACCGCAGCCATCAACGATCAAGCGCCGACCGGCGAGCCGAGCCAGCCGCCAGCCGCCGAAAGCACGGCTGCGCCGAAGAAGCGGCGCAGCAAGGCCGCCAAGGCGGCCGAAGAGAAGGCCGCGATCGCCGGCACCGAGGCGCGTATCGGGTATACGTTCTCGGATGCCGCGCTGCTGACCACCGCGTTCACCCACGTCTCCGCGCTGAAGCCCGCCACCCGCAACCGCGCCGACAGCTACCAGCGGCTGGAATTCCTCGGCGACCACGTGCTCGGGCTGATCGTGTCCGACATGCTGTTCCGGGCGTTCCCGAAGGCCGACGAGGGCGAATTGTCGAAGCGGCTCGCCGATCTCGTGCGCAAGGAAAGCTGCGCCGACGTCGCCAAGTCGCTCGGGCTGCTCGAGGACATCAAGCTCGGCATGGTGAAGGCGGTCGAGGGCGCGCGGCTGCGCAAATCCGTGCTCGGCGATATCTGCGAAGCGGTGATCGGGGCGATCTTTCTCGACGGCGGCTACGAGGCCGCGCGCCAGTTCGTCGAGCGCAACTGGACCGAGCGGATGCACAAGCTGCGCCGGCCGCTGCGCGATCCCAAGACCGTGTTGCAGGAATGGGCCCAAGGCAAGGGATTGCCGACGCCGGTCTATCGCGAGGTCGAACGCACCGGCCCGCACCACGATCCACAATTCCGCGTTGCGGTCGACCTGCCGGGCCTGGCCTCCGCCGAGGGCCTCGGCGGCAACAAGCGCGCGGCCGAGAAAGCAGCAGCATCCGCGATGATCGAGCGTGAAGGCGTCGGTACCAATGACTGACGAACCCAAAGGGCAGGGGGAAGCGACGCGCTGTGGCTTCGTCGCGCTGATCGGTGCGCCCAATGTCGGCAAGTCGACGCTGGTCAACGCGCTGGTGGGCTCCAAGGTCACCATCGTTTCGCGCAAGGTGCAGACCACGCGCGCGCTGATCCGCGGCATCGTGATCGAGGACAACGCGCAGATCATCCTGGTCGACACGCCCGGCATCTTCGCGCCGCGACGCCGGCTCGACCGCGCCATGGTGTCGACCGCCTGGAGCGGCGCCCACGACGCCGATCTCGTCTGTGTGCTGCTCGATGCGAAGTCGGGCATCGACGAGGAGGCCAACGCGATCCTGGCCAAGCTCGAGACCGTCGCGCATCCGAAGATCCTGGTGCTGAACAAGGTCGACCTCGTGCAGCGCGAGAAACTGCTGGCGCTGGCGCAGGCCGCCAACGAGCGGATGCGCTTCGAGCACACGTTCATGATCTCGGCGCTGTCGGGCGACGGCGTTGCCGACCTGCGCGAGACGCTGGCCAAGCTGGTGCCGACGGGACCGTTCCTCTATCCCGAGGACCAGATGTCGGATGCGCCGATGCGGCATCTGGCAGCCGAGATCACGCGCGAGAAGATCTACAGCCATCTGCATCAGGAATTGCCGTACCAGTCGACGGTCGAGACCGACAGCTGGACCGACCGCAAGGACAAGTCGATCCGCATCGAGCAGACGATCTTTGTCGAGCGCGAGAGCCAGCGCAAGATCGTGCTCGGCAAGGGCGGCGCCACCATCAAGTCGATCGGCGCGCAGGCGCGTGCCGAGATCGCCGAGATCATGGGCGTTCCCGTGCACCTGTTCCTGTTCGTCAAGGTGCGCGAGAACTGGGGCGACGATCCCGATCGCTACAAGGAAATGGGACTGGACTTCCCCAAGGAATGAGCCGGCGCCTGAATGTGCCCAGAGCAATGAGCGTGCCCAAAGCAATGAACGTGCCCAGAAATGTGCTGTGGTTTGAGGTGCTGCTCTATCTGTCGCTGACGCTCGACGCGTTGTCGGTGGCGTTCCAGGACCGCACGCCGACCGACGTCAGGACCGATCAGATGATCACCGGCGAGACGCTGACCGCCGGCTGCATGATCCTCCTGTTGGTGTATTTCGTCCGGCTGGCCGCGCAGCACCGCAAGAACTGGCCGCGCTGGGCGCTGGGCGCGATGCTGGTGTTGTCGGTGATCTCGCTGGTGCAGGTGATCGGCGAGAAGGGCCTGGAGCTCGACAGCGCCATCGAGGTGGTGTCCTGCATCCTGACCACGGCCGGGCTGTATTATTCCTTCACCGGCGACGCGCAGGGCTGGTTCAACGCGTAACGGGCGGTGTCACCTACGAACGGCAGGCGTGAAAGATCACGACCGCGCTGACGACGACAGCCCAGATGATGAAACCGACAATGACCCCAAGCGCGGGCGACAGGATCATGCGGCCCTGAGGCGGCCGCGTCACGTGCGGAATGCCGGTCCAGCCGATCTTGCTGGGCTGCTCCGGCCATTCGACGCTCAATTTGCCGGCCCGTCGGAGGGGCGCGCTGCCAAAATATCCAAAACAACCCCATGCAAAGTAGCCGGCGGCGGCGGGCGCTCGGCCAGGCAACTTGACACGTCGGGCAACTCAGCGTCATCATTCCAATATTCCGAAATTGTGCACGCGCCACCGCCCGTCGGAATGACGGCGTATGATGACTGCGCGGCGCGCTGGAATCCTGTAGTCTCTCTTTCATGGAATGGACCGACGAAGGCATCGTGCTGGGCGTGCGGCGGCATGGCGAATCCTCCGCCATTGTCGAGCTCTTGACGCGCGAGCATGGCCGTCATCTCGGCCTCGTGCGCGGCGGCGCCAGCTCGCGGATGCGGCCGCTGCTGCAGCCCGGCAACAGCGTCACCGCGGTGTGGCGGGCGCGGCTCGACGAGCATCTCGGCATGTACACGCTGGAGGGCACGCGGCTGCGGGCGGCGACGCTGCTCGCCGCGTCGCACGCGGTCTATGGCGTGACGCATCTGGCGGCGCTGGCGCGGCTGCTGCCGGAGCGCGATCCGCATGAAGACATCTACGAGATGCTGCAGGGGACGCTCGACGATTTCGACGATGCCGGCGTCGCCGCCGTGCACCTGATCCGGTTCGAGCTCGCCATGCTGACCGAGCTCGGCTTCGGGCTCGACCTGGAAAACTGCGCGGCGACCGGAGAGACCACCGACCTGATCTATGTGTCGCCGAAATCCGGCGGCGCCGTGTCCCGCGCCGCCGGCGAGCCGTGGCGCGACCGGCTGTTGCCGCTGCCGGCGTTCCTGCGCGAAGGCGAGGGCAGCGCCAACGGCTGGTCGGAGCAGGACCTGCGCGACGGTTTCCAGATCACCGGCCTGTTCCTGCTCCGCCACGTGCTGGAGCCCCGCGGGCAGGGCCATTCCGATGCCCGCGACGGGTTTATCAACGCCGTAACCCGGCGGCGGAGCCGAACGGCGGTTCCGTAAGGCCGATTCGGGCCCTAAATTCCCGGTGATTCGCGGCTTGCCCGATTCACCGCCAAGGTTTAACGCCTCCCCATGGGAAAACGACAGGTACCGCCGGAAAAGCCGGCCGAAATTCACGAGGTGCCGCTGCGTGATGCGCTCGAGGAGCGCTATCTCGCCTATGCGCTCTCGACCATCATGCACCGTGCGCTGCCGGACGCCCGCGACGGGCTGAAGCCGGTGCATCGCCGTATCCTCTATGGCATGGACCTGCTCGGGCTCGACCCGCGCGCGGCGTTCAAGAAGTCGGCCAAGATCGTCGGCGACGTGATGGGCTCGTTCCATCCGCATGGCGACCAGGCGATCTATGACGCCATGGTGCGCCTCGCGCAGGATTTCTCCTCGCGCTACCCGCTGGTCGACGGCCAGGGCAATTTCGGCAATATCGACGGCGATAATCCGGCCGCCTACCGCTACACCGAAGCCCGCATGACCGAGGTCGCGCGGCTCCTGCTCGACGGCATCGACGAGGACGGGGTCGAGTTTCGCCTCAACTACGACGGTCAGACGAAAGAGCCGGTGGTGCTGCCGGGCGGCTTCCCGAACCTGCTCGCCAACGGCGCGCAGGGCATCGCGGTCGGCATGGCGACCTCGATCCCGCCGCACAACGCCGCCGAACTCTGCGATGCCGCGCTGCATCTGATCGAGAAGCCCGACGCCAAGTCGAAGGCGCTGCTGAAGTGGGTCAAGGGCCCGGACTTCCCGACCGGCGGCATCGTCGTCGATTCCAAGGAATCGATCATCGAGGCCTACACCACGGGGCGCGGCTCGTTCCGCACCCGCGCGCGCTGGTCGGTGGAGGAGGGCGCCCGCGGCGCCTGGGTGGTCGTCGTCACCGAAATCCCTTGGCTCGTGCAGAAGTCGCGTATGCATGAGAAGATCTCGGAGCTCATCGACCAGAAGAAGTTGCCGCTGGTCGGCGATGTGCGCGATGAATCCGCGGAGGACGTCCGCTTCGTCATCGAACCGAAGTCGCGCACCGTCGATCCGGCGCTGATGATGGAATCGCTGTTCCGGCTGACCGAGCTGGAAAGCAAGATCTCGCTGAATCTGAACGTGCTGATCAAGGGCCGCATCCCGAAGGTGGTCGGCCTCGCCGAGTGCCTGCGCGAATGGCTCGACCATCTGCGCGACGTGCTGGTCCGCCGGTCCAATTTCCGCAAGACGCAGATCGAGCACCGTCTGGAAGTGCTGGGCGGCCACCTCGTCGCCTATCTGAACCTCGACAAGGTGATCAAGATCATCCGCACCGAGGACGAGCCGAAGCCGGTCTTGATGAAGACCTTCAACCTCACCGACGTCCAGGCCGATGCCATCCTCAACATGCGCCTGCGCAATTTGCGCCGGCTGGAGGAGATGGAGATCCGCACCGAGGACAAGGATCTTCGCAAGGAGCTGAAGGGCATCGAGGGCCTGCTCGGCTCCGAGACCGAGCAATGGGCCAAGGTCAGCGATCAGGTGCGCAAGGTCCGCGATATCTTCGGGCCGAAGACGCCGCTCGGCAAGCGCCGCACCACCTTCGCCGACGCGCCCGAGCATGACCTCGCCGCGATCGAGGAAGCGCTGGTCGAGCGCGAGCCGTGCACGGTCGTGATATCAGAGAAGGGCTGGGTGCGGACGCTGAAGGGCCACGTCGAGGATCTCTCGGGGCTCGCCTTCAAGACCGACGACAAGCTCGAGCACTCGTTCTTTGCCGAGACCACCTCGAAGCTGCTGCTGTTCGCCACTAACGGCAAGTTCTACTCGCTCGACGTCGCCAAGCTGCCGGGCGGCCGCGGCCATGGCGAGCCGATCCGCATGTTCATCGACCTCGAGCAGGACGCTGCGATCATCTCGCTGTTCGTCAATAAGGGCGAACGCAAGTTCCTGATCGCGAGCAGCGAGGGACAGGGCTTCATCGTCAAGGAAGAGGACTGCGTCGGCAATACCCGCAAGGGCAAGCAGGTGCTCAATGTCGAGATGCCGAACGAGGCCCGTGCTATCACGACCGTGAACGGCGACACTGTTGCGGTGATCGGCACCAACCACAAGATGGTGCTGTTCGGTCTCGACCAGGTGCCGGAGATGGCGCGCGGCCGCGGCGTTCGGCTGCAGAAATACAGCAGCTCAGAGCTGTCCGATGTCGCGGTGTTCGATGCCAAGACCGGCCTGACCTGGAAGGATTCCGCCGGCCGCGAGCACAGCATGACCTTGAAGGAACTGGCCGACTGGCGCGGCAACCGCGCCGACGCCGGCCGGCTCGCCCATGGCCTGCCGAAGTCGAACAAGTTCAATCGCGGCGTGGAATAGTCGATTGTAGCCCGGATGAAGCCAACGGGTCGCGCGAATGCGCGCCCGATGACAGGCTCCGCGAAATCCGGGATCTCGCGCCAAACAACCAGTGGTCCCGGATTGCGCTGCGCTCCATCCGGGCTACGGGCGCTCAGCGCACGGTGTGATAGTATCCACATTTCACCGCGCTATAACCGTCGCCGACGATATCGGGCGACGGTTGCCATGGCGCATAATCACGACCACGACCATGACCACAGCGGTCATTCTCACGGACATTCCCACGCCGGGCACGCGCACGCCGGGCATTCCCATGCCGGGCACAGCCACGCGCCGGACAGTTTCGGCACCGCCTTTGCGGTCGGCGCGTCGCTGAACACCGCCTTTGTCATCGCCGAGCTGATCTTCGGTTACTCCGCCAACTCGCTGGCCCTGGTTTCCGACGCCGTTCACAATCTCTCCGACGTCATCGCGCTGCTGCTGGCCTGGGGCGGGGCGTGGCTTGCCGGCAGGCGCCCGACCGACACCCACACCTATGGCTACCGTCGTGCCTCGATCCTGGCGGCACTGTTCAATGCCGGGCTGTTGTTGATCGCGGTCGGCGGCATCGCGGTCGAGGCGATCAACCGCTTCCGCGAGCCGGCCGAGGTCGCAAGCTGGACAGTGGTCTGGGTCGCGGCGCTCGGCATCCTGATCAATGGCGGCACGGCGCTGATGTTCATGCGCGGCCGCGACAGCGACCTCAACGTGCGCGGCGCCTATCTGCACATGGCGGCGGACGCGGGCGTCTCGCTCGGCGTCGTGATTGCGGCGCTGCTGATCATGGCGACCGGCTGGCAATGGCTCGATCCGGCGATCAGCCTCGTCATTGCCGCGGTGGTGCTGCTGAGCGGCTGGGAGCTTGCTCGCGACAGCGTCAACCTCGCGCTCGACGCGGTGCCGAGGGGGATCGACCTCAAGCGGGTGAGGGACTATCTCGGCGCGCTCGAGGGCGTCACCGAGGTGCACGATTTACACATCTGGGCGATGAGCACGAGCGAGACCGCGTTGACCGCGCATCTGGTGCGGCCCGGCGGGCATGACGATGTCTTCCTGCATCGGGTGTGCGCCGAACTGTCGGAGCGGTTCAGCATCCATCACGCGACCTTACAGGTCGAGATCAGCAGTGAGACCTGCCGGCTGGCGCCGGCGGAAATGGTGTAGCCGGCGGCGGCAAGATTCACTCGCGTTCAATTGATCGATCGACCCATGTCCGTGTCTTCCACGGCCACCGATGAGACGGCACATTGCAGCCGCGCGTTGAGCGGGCGCGATCAATGGAGGGCAACGTGAAGAAGGCTATCGGTCTTGCAATGTTGCTCTGGGTCATGGGCGCGACACCGCGCGCAGACGCACAGCCGGCGAAATCAGGCGTCGAGCGGCTCTACATCCTCAATTGCGGCGAGGGCGTTGCAGGCGACATTTCACGCTGGTCGCCGGGCGTCAATGAGGGCAAGTCGATGGACTTCGTCGACAATTGCTATCTGATCAAGCATGCGCGGGGCTGGTTCCTGTGGGACACCGGCATTCCCGACGCGGTGGCCGCGATGCCGAACGGCCTTGCGCCTGCCGATCCCAAGGCGGTCACCTGGCGTCGCCCGAAGACGCTCGCCGCGCAGCTCGACCAGCTCGGCGTCAAGCCGTCAGACATCAAGGCGATCGCCGTCTCGCATACCCATCCCGACCATATCGGCAATGTCGAGATGTTCCCAGCCGCGATGCTGTATGTGCAGAAGGCGGAGTATGATTGGCCCGGCGCCAACGATACGCCGCGCTTCAAGCCGGAGCACCCGGTCACGAAACTCGAGGGCGACCGCGACGTGTTCGGCGACGGCAGCGTCACCATCCTGTCGACGCCAGGCCACACGCCCGGCCACCAGTCGCTGCTGGTGAACTTGCCGAAGACCGGCGCGGTCGTGCTGACCGGCGATGCCGTCCACTTCAAGGACAATTGGGACAATCGTCGCGTGCCGGCCTTGAATGCCAGCAAGGAGCAGACGCTGGCCTCGATGCAGACGATCGCCGACACGCTGACCAAGGAGAAGGCGCAGCTCTGGATCAACCACGACAAGGCCCAGCGCGACGGGCTGAAGCTGTCGCCGGACTTCTATGACTGAGCGGCTTCGCGACCGCGCGCTTTCGACCAGTCTCGAAAAATCTGCGCGGTCGCGTCGTCCATAGGAAAGAAGCTCTCGATGCGCAGCTCCTGCAAGGTGACGTCCTGGGGCGTTCCCAGTGTCGCGATGGTGGTGAACAGCTGCAATCGGACGTCGCCCTTGCGGAACAGCATCGGCAGCACCGGTCCTGACGCGGGCCCCGCAGGCGGCGTGGTCAACGCAGCCTCGACGCCGTCATAGGCTAGCAGGCGCTTGAGCAAGTCAGCCGTCGCGGTGGTGCCGTCGGCGGCGGCATCGGCCTCGACGCTGCGGATGAAGTAGCCCGCAACTTCGGTCCAGTTGGTGAGATAGGGCCGCAGCACGCCGGGCGCGACCAGTGCATCGGCGAGATTGACCGCTGTGCCTGATACCAGCGGCCCGACCAGGAATTCCACCAGCTGCCCGGCGCCTGCATTGGCGAGCAGCAGATTCCAGTGCCGGTCGACCACGACCGCAGGGAAGGGCTCCTGCTGCGCCAATATGAAATCGAGCGCGTAACGGATTTGCGCGAGCTCAGGCGCGGCAAGATCGGTTTGCCGCCACACCGGCGCGAAGCCGGCCGCGACCAGCAGCGCGTTCTGCTGGCGCAACGGCACGTCGAGCGCCGCGGCGAGGCGGATCACCATGTCGCGGCTCGGTGCGGCGCGGCCAAGCTCGAGGAAGCTCAGATGGCGCTGCGAGATATCCGCGCGTCCGGCGAGCTCGAGTTGCGAATGGCCCTTGCGCTGCCGCCACCAGCGCAGGCTGGCTGCAAAATCGCGCTGCTGCGACATGAATACCTACCAGGTAGTTGCCGGAATGATCTCGCCGGGCAAGATGCCACAAGCGAGCAAGAAACGCATGAGGGGCGGAATGGGCGAGTGGATCGGCGTTGCGATTGCACTGATCTCGAGCTGCCTCGGCGGCACCGCGGCGGCGATCACGCGTTACCTGGCAGGCAATGCCGACCCGATCACGCTTGCGATCCTGCGCTGGGCGATCGGCTTCCTCTGCGTGCTTCCCGCCGCGGTCCTGCTTGGAGCGAAGTGGCCGCGCCGCGAGGACCTACTTGCGGTCGCGGCGCTCGGGATCGCCTTCTTCGGCGTGTTCTTCGTGCTCTACAACATCGCGATGTCGTACACGACGGCGGCGCGCGCCAGCCTTGCGCTGGCGACGCTGCCGCTCTCCACCATGGTGGTAGGTGCCTTGCTCGGCATCGAGCCGCTGACGATGCGCAAATCGGCCGGGGTTTCGATTGCGGTGCTCGGCGTGGCCGCCGCGCTCGCGTCCGGGCTGTCGGCGGCGCCGGCGGGTGCCTGGCGCGGCGAATTGATCATGGCCGCCGCGGTGCTCTGCATGGCCTTCTACAACGTGCTGTCGCGACCGTTGATCCGTCGCTCCAGTGCGCTCGGTTTCCTCACGGTGGGCATGGGCGCGGGCGCGGCGGCGCTCGTGGCGGTCGGGATGTTCACCGGCAGCCTGGCGACGCTGCGCGAATTCGGCCCATCGCAGTGGATCGCCGGGCTCTATCTCGGGATGGCCGGCGGCGCGCTGGCTTTCATCCTGTGGGTGCTGGCGCTCGAGCAGGCCTCGCCGACCCGTGTCGCCAACACCATGACGGTCAATCCGATCGCCGCCGGGCTGCTGGCGAAGCAGCTGGTCGGCGAGCCGATCACGGCCAATCTGGTCGTCGGTTTGATCGCGGTCTTCGCCGGAATCTGGATCGCGACGTCGGAGACCAAGCCGGCCTGATCAACTATGCGGGGCGGACGGCGCGGCGACCGGCGGGGCGGGCGCGTGCTTCGGCTTCATCGTGCCGGCGTAGAACGACAGGGCGTAGACCAGGATGATGCCGGCCAGATAGACCCCATAGGATTGCGGCGGGGTGACCGCCCATCGCATGAGGCGTCGGATCGGGTTCTGCTGGCCAGCGTCGTTTTCCATGCGGCTCTTGTGCGCGAAGGCCGGGGCAAAGGGAAGCGGAATCGCCGGCATTCGGCGGCGTCGTTCCGCCCGAAAATGATGCGGCGCGACGGCTTGCAATGCCGGACGAGCGTCCGCATCTGTCACGCGACGACCAGCCCTTCCTCCCGCACCAATTGCCCGGCATAATCCAGTTTATGGAACTGACACCCCGTTTGCGCCTCATGAATTGGCTGGTCCGCCAGGGTCTGACCGGCCTGCCGGAGAACGACCTGCTGCGCGGTTTCTGCGAGCGCTGCCGGGCCGCCGGCATGCCGCTGTCGCGGGCGATCGTGTTCATCGACACCCTGCATCCGATCTTCGAGGGACGCGGTTTCCGCTGGAACGACGGCGAGAGCAACGAGGCCGACATCTTCGAATACGGCTCGACCAGCAGCGGCGAGGCCAGCCAGACCTGGCGGCGGTCGGCGTTCTACCACATGCTCGAAAACGGCCATGACGAGATGGTCATCGATCTCGCCGAGACGCACGATTTCTCGATGATCGGCGAGCTTGCCGAGAAGGGCCACAAGCATTTCGCCGCCTTCGTGCACCGCTTCGGCGAGGCCGGCACGATCGGCGAGATGGACTGCTTCTATTCCTACTACACGACCCGCCGTTCGGACGGCTTCGACGAGAACCATATGGCGGCGCTGCGCGACCTGGTGCCGGTGCTCGGGCTCGCGATCAAATCGGCCGCCCAGGTCGAGATCGCCCGCACGCTCGGGCGGGTCTATCTCGGCCGCGAGACGGCGGAGCAGGTGCTGCGCGGGCGCATGCAGCGCGGCATCACCGAGAAGATCAAGGCCGTGCTGTGGTATTCCGACGTGCGTGGCTCGACCGCGATCAGCGAGCGCATCGGCCCGGACGAGATCATCCCGTTCCTCAACGACTACGCGCAGGCCTCGATTGACGCGATCCATGATGCCGGCGGCGAGGTCTTGAAACTGATCGGCGACGGCGTGCTGGCGATGTTCACCAGCGAGAACATGGCAAACTCCAGGCGCGCGGCGCTGCGCGCCGAACACAGATTCCGCCATAACATCCGCGTGCTGAACGATCGCCGCGAGAACGAGGGCCGGCCGACCACCACGGCCTATGTCGGCCTCCATGTCGGCGAGGTCTTCTACGGCAATATCGGCAGCGAGGACCGGCTGGATTTCACCGTGGTCGGGCCCGCCGTCAACGAGGTCAGCCGAATTGCTTCGATGTGCGCCTCGGTCGACCGCGAATTGCTGACCTCGACCGATTTCCGCACCGGTCTCGACGCCGCCGGCCGCAACTATCTGGTCTCCACCGGCCGCTTCGTCCTGCGCGGCATCAGCTACGCGCAGGATCTCTATACGCTGGATCCGGCCGTTACCGCCGACGAGGTCGTCGGCGGTAAATACGAGCGCTATCTGGCGGGGTAGGGGCTCTCCACCGTCATTGCGAGCGAAGCGAAGCAATCCATCTGGTCGCTTGCGCGGTGTGGATTGCTTCGTCGCTTCGCTCCTCGCAATGACGGCCCTCAGCAACGCGCGGGTTCGCCGACCATGTCGGGCTGACGCCTGAGCGAAACCGCGGGCGACATCAGGATCACCAGCGCCTGGACGGCGAAGATCGCGGCTGCCAGATAAAGGCAGGCTTCGGCGCCGTAGAGGCCACCGACGACGGCGCCGAGCGCGGAGCCGAGCGGGCGGGCGCCGTAGCTCATGATGTTGATCGCCGAGACGCGGCCGAGCAGCGAGGGCGGCGTCACCGATTGCCGCAGTGTGGTGGTCGAGATCACCCACAGGATCGGGCCGACGCCGAGCAGGAAGAAGCCGAGACCGGCGAGCAGCGGCGTCGCAATCCATGTAGTCGACGCCATCACGAGTGAGGCGATCAGGCCGGTGACCGGGCCGAGCCCGATCACGGTGCCGAAGGCCAGCCGCTTCATCACGCGGGTTGCGAACAGCGCGCCGACCACCATGCCGACCCCGTACATCGCGAGCGTCGTACCGACACCGGTGGCGCTGAGCCCGAGATGACGCACCGCATAGGGCACGAACACGGCGAGCAGCAGGAACGATGCGGTGTTGAAGATGAACTGGGTGATGAACACCGGCCGCAGCAAGGCGTGATGCATGACGAAGGCCGCGCCTTCCTTGATGTCCTGCAACGGATGACGTCGCGGGGCGGGCTGGCGCGCCGGCTCGTAGATGCCGGCCAGCAGCACGACGGCGATCGCCGACAGTGCTGCGGCAAAGCCGAATGCGGGCGCAGCGCCGACCCAGCCGACCAGCACGCCGCCGAGCGCGGGCCCGCTGGCGAAAGCGACGGTACGCGCAAGTTCGATACGGGCATTCGCCGCCGGCAATTGCTGCGACGTCACCAGTGACGGGACCAGCGCAGGAGCTGCGACGCTATAGGCGACCGTGCCGCAAACCGCGACGAAGCCGAGCAAGGCGAGCAGCGACAAGGTCATCGCGCCGAACCACAGCAACAGCAGGATCGCGGCAAGGGCCGCCGCGCGCAGCGCCTCGGAGCCCGCCATCACCCAGCGCCGCGACACGCGGTCGGCCAGCAGGCCGGCGGGGATCGCAAACAGGATGAAGGGCAGTGTCAGCGCGGTCTGCAGCAGGCCGGTCTGGCCCTCGCCGACGCCGAGCACCAGCACCGCGACGATGGGCGCGGCCGCGAGCGCAATCTGCTCGGCCGATTGCGCGGCGAGGTTGGACCAGGCCAGGCGATTGAAGGTGGCCGGCAGGCGTGGCGTATCGGCGGACATGGCAGAATCCTTGAGGAAATCGATCTGGCCATAGTGTGTGGTTGGAAGACGCCCGATCCCACCCGTTTCCCGACAACGCCAAAAACAAAGCCCGCCGTGCGAGGCGGGCCTTGTCGCTGATATCAGAGCGCGGTCACACCATCACGGTGTGGGCCCCGGAGCGAGCTGGCCGGTGATGGTGCCGACCAACGTCGCGGGCCGGCTGTCGTCGCTGACCGCAGGCGCCGGAGCAACCTCCGTCTTGCGCTGCGCCAGTGCGCTGGTCAGGCTGGTGAGCGCATCGGGGCCGGCCGGGAAGCCTGCCTCGGAGAGGATCTTGTCGATCATTGGCTTGAATGCCGAGACCGACAGCAATTGCGCGGCGAGGCCGTCGCCGAGCCCAAGACCGCCATTGCCCCCGCCATTGCCGTTGGCATGGCCGTTGGCGCCGCCGCGGCCGAGCATGCTGCCGGTGTCGAAGATCCGGATGTCGGAGATCTTCTCGATCGGCTTCACCGCCTCGGCGAGCGCGCTCGGGATCACGTTGATCCGCGCCAGGTTGAGATCGTAGGCGATCATGTCGGCGCTCAGCTTGTTGCGCGCCTCCGCCTTCAACGTCGCGACTTCCGCTTCGGCCTGGCCGAGCGCCTTGACGCCGGCGGCGCGGGTGGTGGCTGCGTTGGCGTCGGCTTTCGCCAGCACGTTGGTGGCCTCGGCCTTGTTGGCTGCAGCCTGCTTTTCGGCCTCAGCCATCACCGTGATCGGCATCGCATTGGTCTCGGCGACCTTGCGCGCGGCGATCACGTTGATGATCTTGTCGCGCTCGGCGACCTCGGTGGCGCGGGCGGTGGTGACCTTTTCCTCGGCCGCGATCGCGAGTGCGCGTGCGGTTTCGGCGATGGTCTGGGCTTCCGACTGCTCCTTGCTCTTGGTCGCGACCGCGATCGCGGCCTCCTGCGCCACGATCTGCAGCTCGCGGTCGGTTTCGGTGGTGCGGCGCTTCACCGCGAGATCGGCCTCGATCTTGCGGGTATCGCGGGCCTGGTTGGCCTCGGTCTGCTTGTTGGCGACCGCAAGCTCCTGCTGAATGCGGTACTCGGCTTCGTTCTGCAACGCGGTCTGTTCGACCTGCGCGGTCTGCGCGCGCATCGCGGCGGTCTTGTTGGCGATGTCGCGCTGCTGGGCGAGCTCGGCCTCGCGCTTGGTGCTCTCGATCGTCAGCGTGGTCTGCCGCGCCACCAGGTCCTGCTGGGCGATATTGACCTCGGTGGTGCGGACGATCTGGTTGCGCTCCTGTTCACGCTCCTTGGTGATCTTGGTCAGGGTGGTCAGGCCGTGCGCGTCGAAGAAATTGCTCGGATTGAAGTGCTTGATGTCGCTCTGGTCGAGCCGGGTCAGCGACACCGATTCAAGCTCGAGACCGTTGTTCTGGATGTCGGCGCCGACCGCGTCCTGCACCGCCTTGACGAAAGTCGCACGCTGCTCCTGCAATTCCTCGAGGTTCATGGTCGCGGCGACCGAGCGCAGGCCGTCGACGAACTTGGCCTCGACCAGCTCGCGGAGTTCGGCCGCGTCATTGGTGCGGTTGCCGAGCGTCTGCGCCGCCAGCGCAATCGACGAAGAGTCGGGTTTGACGCGCAGATAGAACTCGGCGCCGATGTCGACGCGCATGCGGTCCTTGGCAATCAGCGAATCCGGGCCGCCGCGCGCGACCTCGAGCCGCAGCGTCTTCAGGTTCACCGCGGCGGTGGAGTGGAAGATCGGCAGCACCAGCGAGCCGCCGTCGAGCACCACCTTCTGGCCGCCGAGGCCGGTGCGCACATAGGCCTCGTCGCGCGTCGAGCGCTTGTAGAGTTTTGCGAAGAGCAGGCCAATGACGAGGATAGCGAGGACGCCAATGGCGACCGGTATAGCAAGTTCCCACATATGTTATGCCCTGTTGGAAGATTGTCGTTGTTCAATGAGGTCGGAAGGAGCGGCAATCGCAATGAATCCCTTGGCGTCGCGATCGACCAACAACACGCTGGTGCCGACCGGCAACGCCTCGGACTCCGCGCTGGCACGCGCCGACACGGTGTGCCAGTTGCCGAAGACATCCTTGAGACGGACCCTGCCGGGCAGGCCCTGATCGAGCGGGCCGACCGACACGGTTGCGACCTTGCCGACAAAGTCGCTGTCGTTGACCGCATAGCTCTCGTCGCGCGGAATGATGCGGGCGAGGCCGCGGCTCGCATTTCTGATCACGGGGACGCTGCCTGCGGCCGCAACCACCGCGGCAATCGAGACCGGGATGGCGGTGCCTGCGGCATGCGCCAGTCCCTGAAGCAGGAAGCCTCCGATCGAGAATATGCCAAGTATCAGGATGATCAGGATCAGGAGGGGAAGCCGCCCGGCGTTGATCCAGAGAAACAGGCCACTGAGAGCGTTGTGGCTCTCGGCCTCGACCGCGAAATCCTTGCCGACGAGTTCGCTGATCGAAAGTCCGACCATGGTGGTCAGCAGTTCGATACCGCCAAGTGCCACCATGATCGCAGCCGCGACCGCGAAGGGCCGCACGTCCGGGGCGAGCAGAATGTCGCCAACTGCACTCATTTTTCTGATTTGATCCTTTCAAGCCGTGCCGCGATTTCCTTTTCGCGGTGCAGGCGATCGAGTTCGTCAAGCTCCTTGTCGCCGAGCACGCTGGAGGCGGGAACACCGGTGACCCGGGCGATTGCCGCCATCGCGCGCTCAGCACTCAATGTATTGGTCGTCGATGGGGCCCGACTGGTTTCGTCCTTGGCCTCGCGGATCAGACTTTGTTCGAGATCGGCTAATCGCGTCTCCGCCTCGCGGCGCGCGCCGAGCATGGCTTGCAGCGCCTTGGTCTGCTCGTCGATTTCGAGCTCGATGAAATCCATCGCGCGTTCCAGCGCGATCACCTGCGACTCCAGGTCGATTTGGCGTGCGACACCGGCGCGCGCGAGATCCTCGCGATTTTCCGCAAGTGCGAGACGGATCTTCTCGTTCAGAGCAGTCGTCTCGGTATCCAGCTCTTCGCGCCGCCTCTTCAAACGGAATTCTTCGGCGCGCGACTTGCCGAGCGCATAGCGCGCTTCGTCGGCGCCGGCGTCGATCTCGCGGATCGCCTGCTTGATCAGCGCGACCTTGTTGTTGCTCTCGACGTTGTCGATGGTTTGGCTTGCGATGGCGGCAAGAAGCCGGCCCATGCGCGCAAGGATGCCTTCGTGAAGCATGGTCTTCTCCTCCGGTTGTGCTGATTTCGATTTGACGGCGATGTGGATTTCGTAGCCGCGTCCATCCGAGATCAAATGCGCCGGGAAGGGGCTTTCCCAGCCCGAGACATATCCCGGCACGTCGAACGGCACCAAGACGCGTCCGCCGACAGTGCTAATGGTCAGTGAAGTTGGACCCTTGATCGCAAACAACTTGTCGTCGAGCGGTATCCGGCGGACGGCGGTGCCTGCGATGTAGTTGGCGCGGTCGCGCAGGCCGAGCGTCACGAGCCGCGCGGGCAGGCCGGTCTCCTTGCGGATCTTCTCGTAGGCCTGGGCGTGCAGCGAGACGAGGTTGGCGCCGACGGGCGCGACCTCCGCGAGGATCGCCATCATCCGATCATAGGCCGCAAAGGTCGCCTCGATCGCCTCGATGCCCGACGGGTCGGGGGCGAGGGCGTAGCGCAGCGTTGCGGTTGGCGTCTCGACGGGCAGCTTGATCATGCAGCTAACGTAAAGCACTTCCTCAGTGCTTTACAAGGAGGGTGGCTGGTATCATTTTCGTGAGTCTAGATGCAGTTGCAAATGAGTTGCAATAACGAGGGAGATCGGCCATCCTTCTGGGATGGACGCTCGTACCCCTGAAATGTCTTCCGCTTCCGTTGCTGACAGCGTGCCAGGTGGCTGGCGGGGCGACGCCGGGCATGCGCGCAGCCTGCCCGAGGTGAACGCAACCGTCTCGGTGCCGAGTACAGGCGTGTGGTGGCGGCGGCTGCTGGCCTTCGCCGGGCCGGGCTACCTGGTCTCGGTCGGCTACATGGACCCCGGCAATTGGGCAACCGATCTCGCGGGCGGATCGAAGTTTGGCTACACGCTGCTGTCGGTCATCCTGCTCTCCAACCTGATGGCGATCCTGCTGCAGGCGCTTTCCGCCCGGCTCGGCATCGCCACCGACCGCGACCTGGCGCAGGCCTGCCGCGCGACCTATTCGCGGCCGGTCAATCTGATGCTGTGGCTCGCCTGCGAGGCCGCCATCATCGCCTGCGACCTCGCCGAAGTGATCGGCACCGCGATCGCGCTGAAGCTCCTGTTCGGCATTCCCCTGATCGGCGGCGCGCTGCTGGCGGCGCTCGATGCGTTCCTGCTGCTGCTCCTGATGAATCGCGGCTTCCGCTTCCTCGAAGCCTTCGTGATCGCGCTGTTGATCGTCATCGCGGTCTGTTTCGCGGTCCAGATCGCCGCCGCCGCACCGCCGATCGCGGGCGTGATCGGCGGCTTCGTGCCGTCGCGCGAGATCGTCACCAATCCGGAGATGCTCTACATCGCGATCGGCATCATCGGCGCCACCGTGATGCCGCATAACCTCTATCTGCACTCCTCGATCGTGCAGACCCGCGCCTATCCGCGCACCGAGGAAGGCCGGCGCGACGCGATCAAATGGGCGACCACCGACTCCACCATCGCGCTGATGCTGGCGCTGTTCGTCAATGCGGCGATCCTGGTGCTGGCGGCTGCGACCTTCCACAAGAGCGGCCACTCTGACGTCGCCGAGATCGATCAGGCCTTCGAGCTGCTGTCGCCGCTGCTCGGCCTTGGCATCGCCTCGACGCTGTTTGCCGTGGCGCTGCTGGCCTCTGGTCTCAACTCGACGGTGACGGCGACGCTGGCCGGCCAGATCGTGATGCAGGGCTTTCTCGACCTCAAGCTGCCCGACTGGCTGCAGCGGCTGGTGACGCGCGGCATCGCGATTGTCCCGGTCATCGTGGTCGCCGCGCTCTATGGCGAGAGCGGCACCGCGCAGCTGCTCGTGTTCAGCCAGGTCGTGCTGTCGATGCAGCTGCCGTTCGCGGTGATCCCGCTGGTGCGCTTCGTGTCGGACAAGCGCAAGATGGGCGCGTTCGCGATCTCGATCCCGGTTGCGGTGGCAGCATGGATCGTCGCCGGCCTGATCGTGATCCTGAACGTGAAGCTGCTGATCGATACGCTCTTCGGTACCTAATCTTGCGGCTCGGCCAGGGCCTCGCCTGACGCGTCGACGCGCAGCCAGCCCGACGGCGCGAGCCGCTGCTGCGGCAGGAAGCGGCCCTTGTAGTCCATCTTCTTGGAGCCCTCGATCCAGTAGCCGAGATAGACGTAGGGCAGGCCCTGCCGGCGGGCGCGGGCGATGTGGTCGAGGATCATGAAGGTGCCGAGCGAGCGGGCCTCAAGCCCCGGCTCGAAGAAGGAATAGACCATCGACAGCCCGTCGCTGAGCACGTCGGTCAACGCCACCGCCATCAGCTCGTCGCCGCGGCCGGTGATGGCGCTGTCGGCATTGCGCTTGCGGTACTCGATGATCCGGGTCTCGACATGGCTGTCCTCGACCATCATCGCGTAGTCCAGCACGGTCATGTCGGCCATGCCGCCGTTGCGGTGGCGGCGGTCGAGATAGGCCCGGAAGACCGAGTATTGCTCCGAGGTCGGCACCGCCGTGCGCTGCTCGCCGATGATGTCGGCGTTGCGGGCCAGCACCTTGCGGAAATTGCGGGAGGGGCGGAATTCGTTGGCGACCACCCGGACCGAGACGCAGGCCCGGCAGGCGTCGCAGGCCGGCCGGTAGGCGATCGACTGGCTGCGGCGGAAGCCGCCATGGGTCAGCAAGTCGTTGAGATCGCCCGCTTTGTCGCCGACCAGGTGCGTAAAAACCTTCCGCTCATGCCGGCCCGGCAGGTAGGGGCAGGGTGAGGGCGCCGTCAGATAGAACTGGGGGGTATCACGCGAGTGCTGGGTCACGTCTGGTCGTCGGGCTCCACATACAATACAGGCAGCCGAGTTAGCATCGCCCTCCGGAGGCTAACGGTCAATTGGTTTAGGCGGGCCTAATAAGAGGCTCGCGCGGCCGGGGTGACCTGGGTCCGGACCGAGCTGTTGATCATGACGGTTCCGAGGATGATGTCGTGCAGCAGCCGGCGGCGGCCGTTGAGCAGCCCGACCAAGAGCACCAGCGGCGACAGGAACGAGATCGTCACCCAGAACAGCACCGCGTGGGTGGCGCCGAGCACGAAATAGCCCCGCGCGCCGTACCAGGTGCGCAGTTCCAGATCCATCATGCGCATGCCAAGCGTGGCCGAGTGCTGGCCGCCGATCGAGGCGCCGTAGTAGACGATCGCCCAGACGATCGAAGCGGGCGAGACCAGCCAGAACAGCGCCCAGCCCAGGCCGAGCGTGACGATGCCGAAGATCGCGATGAAGATCACCGCCAGGATCACAGGCACCGACAGCACAAAGAGGTCGATCAGGAACGCAAACACACGACGCGTCAGCACGCCGCGGAACAGTTCCGGCTGCATCCACGGATCGAACGCATGCGGGGGAACGCCGCCGTCGTTGCGCCAGGCGCTACCGTCACTGCCGTAAGACATGACCAACCTCCGATGAAACTCCCGCGCAGGACATGGGAGCACGAGGCTCGCCTGCCAAGTCCGCGCGAACATTAACTAGCCGAAATATTCCGGCGATTCGGCGGCCGAAACCGCCCGCCTCGGTGTAGGCTGGAGTTGCGTGACGGCGGGGAACAGATGGGCACACAAATCGGGTTGCGCTGCCGCTGTGGAGAGGTTCGAGGTGTGGTCACGAACGCCGCGCCGGCGGCCGTCAACCGCGTCGTCTGCTACTGCGACGACTGCCAGGCGTTCATGCATCGGATCGGCCGGGCCGATCTGCTCGATGTCCACGGCGGTACCGACATCGTCCAGGTCGCCCCGGCGTCTCTCAACTTCGTGCAGGGGCATGACAAGATCGCCGGGCTGCGGCTGACGCCCAAGGGACTGTACCGCTGGCACACCACCTGCTGCAATTCGCCGGTGGGCAACTCGCTGACGCCCGCCGTCCCGTTCGTCGGAATCGCAGTGCAGGCCTTCGACGGCGGCGCGCCGCGCGCGGACGAGGTGTTCGGCAAGCCAACCGGTGCAATCCTCGGCAAATATGCGATCGGCGAAGCCCCGAAGGGATCGACCGGCTTCAACCTGTCGCTGATCCTGCGCGTGATCGGCAAGGTGCTGGGCTGGCGCCTGCGCGGCAAGACCTGGCCGCACCCGTTCTTCAAGCGCGAGACAAATGAGCCGGTCTACCCGCTGACGGTGCTGTCGCGGGACGAGCGCGATGCGCTGCGCCCGCTCTGCGGTCCACGTCCAACCGCGCTGGCCGGATCCGTGTAGCGCCGTTACGATTCCGCCTTGATCTTCTCGGCGGCCCGCGGCGCGAAATAGGTGAGGATGCCGTCGGCGCCGGCGCGCTTGAAGCCGACCAGGCTCTCCATCATCGCGCGCTCGCCGTCGATCCAGCCATTGGCGGCGGCGCCCGCGATCATCGCGTATTCGCCCGACACCTGGTAGACGAAGGTCGGCATCGCGAAATGGTCCTTCACGCGGCGGACGATGTCGAGATAGGGCATGCCCGGCTTCACCATCACCATGTCGGCGCCCTCGGCGATGTCGAGCTCGACCTCGCGCAGCGCCTCGTCGGAATTGGCGCTGTCCATCTGATAGGTGCGCTTGTCGCCGGTCAGCGTCTTGGCGGAGCCGATCGCGTCGCGGAACGGGCCATAGAAGGCCGAGGCGTATTTCGCTGCGTAGGACATGATCTGGACGTCGCCGAAGCCGTTGTCGTCGAGCGCCTCGCGGATCGCGCCAATTCGGCCATCCATCATGTCGGACGGCGCGATCACGTCGCAGCCGGCCTCGGCCTGGGTCAGCGCCTGCTTGACCAGCACCGCGACCGTCTCGTCGTTGAGGATCTTGCCGCCCTCGATCAGCCCGTCATGGCCGTGGCTGGTGAAGGGATCGAGCGCGACGTCGCAGAGTACGCCGATATCGGGAAACTCCTTCTTGATCGCGCGCACCGCCTGGCAGACCAGATTGTCGGGGTTGAGGGCCTCCGAGCCTTGCTCGTCGCGCAGGGCCGGCTCGGTGAAGGGAAACAGCGCGATGCAGGGGATGTTGAGTTTTGCGGCGCGCTCGGCGTCGCGGACGATCTGGTCGACGGTGAGCCGATCGACGCCGGGCATCGAGGCCACCGGCGTGCGGGTGTTTTGGCCATCGACCACGAACATCGGCCAGATCAGGTCGTCGGTGGTCAGCACGTTCTCGCGCACCAGGCGGCGGGCCCATTCGGACTTGCGATTGCGGCGCATCCGGATCGTGAGGTCGAGCGACGGGGAGGCGAGGGCATCCGTCTGGCGCCGCGGCGCATCGCGCAGTTCGATCGGGCGCCCGAATTTGATCGCCATGTCTTGTTCTCCTCGAGGGACGGCAGTTCTGGACCTGATAAAGTCTGGACCTGATATAAGTCTGGTTCTAGCACCTGTCAGGGGCGCCGTCATTGCGCCCCTGTTGCACTCTTGGCGCCCTTGATCTGCCGCAACGGCAATTGATTTTGCGGCTCCGGCGGGCCAAGACTGCGCCATGAACCCCATTTTGCGGCCGCCATGCGGCGATTCGGATGTCTGACACCTCTGCACGCGATCAGGCGCGGGACAACGCCATCTCGGTGAGCGCGATCTCGTCCGACCGGATCGAGCCGGACGACAATGCGTGGACGCGGCGCCTCGTCATCTTCCTGCGCATCATGGCCGTCGTCTCGGTCGCCAAGGGCCTCTATCACTGGGCCCAGGTGACGGGCTTCGTCGGCGGCGAGGAGGAGGCCTTCGAGAACCAGTCGATGGCCTGGCAGACCGCCACGATCTATTTCGCCGTCATCGAGCTCGTCGCCGCCGTCGGGCTCTGGCTTGCGACGCCGTGGGGCGCCGTGGTCTGGCTGACCACCGTGGTTTCGATGGCGGTCATCGAGCTGATGTTTCCGGGCATCTATGGCGGCAGCCTCACCGTGGTCGGGCTCGAGGCCGTGATGCTCGCGGCTTATCTGGCGCTGGCCTGGATGTCGGCGCGCGAACGCCCGCCATAGGCCTTGCGCACTGCAATGGCTTGAGCACTGTTGCCTGGCTGCGACAGCGCGGCGAAGAGCTGACGGTGACAGCCAATATTTGCCAGTCGTGCGCGGAGCGAGAAGACAGCGTCGCTGGTTCTGCTAGGTGGATGCCACAGATCGCATCCCCTTTTAAGGCGTCCCATCGCGGCAGCGCCTTTGCGGGACCTGCCGTCGGGACCCATTTCACCGGATCTCGGCGCGTGTGCCGGCCGGCTTTTCGCGGGCCGACGGCGGAACCGATCTGGCCGCGGCGACGAATGAGGGCAGCTTACGCGCATCACGCGCGTCCCGCCCCGATGCACTCCCATAAAATTTTCGAAGAATTTTCCGGTAACCGATCGGTCACCGTAAAGGGTTCCCTCATACCCGTTACGGCACCGTTTCGAATTCGGACGCTGCTGTTTCCGAATGTGACAGGTGAGGCACACGAAGCGTGAACAGGGGCCCGCCACCGTCAATGAAAAGTTGCGAAAAGTCCTTGATCCATGGGCTTAATCCACGATTCACTGTCTTAAATTCATGATCTCTTTATTCTCTTATTTAAGCGGATATTCAAACGGCCCCCTTACGTTGGACCTATCAGGCGGGACACAAGTTTCGTCGAAATAAAGTCGATAAAAACGACAAACAGGGGAAGTGTCATGATGAAAGCCGTTGCGACAACGGCGGCGGATGCCGCTGATCGCGCTACCGGTCAAGCTCCGGTGCAGCCGCTCTATCTCGAAGCCCTGACTTTGGTGGAGCGGCTGCATCGCCGGCTCCTCGACGTCATAAAGGACGAATTCGATCGTCGTGGCCGCGCCGACATCAACTCGGTGCAGGCGCTGCTCCTGTACAATATCGGTGACAAGGAGCTGACCGCCGGCGAGCTGCGCACCCGCGGCTACTATCTCGGCTCCAACGTCTCCTACAATCTGAAGAAGCTCGTCGAGCTCGGCTTCCTCGATCATCAGCGCTCGCGCGTCGATCGCCGCTCGGTCCGCATCCGTCTGACCCCGCAGGGCCAGGAAGTCCGCAAGATCGTCGATGCGCTCTATCAGAAGCACGTCAAGACGGTCGAGCAGGTCGGCGGCATCTCGAACGAGGAGTTCGCGAGCCTCAACAAGTCGCTGCACCGCCTCGAGCGCTTCTGGACCGACCAGATCCTGTATCGCCTCTGAGCCTTCCCGTTTTCGCCTGATGGCCAAGTCGGCCGCTTGAGAAGACCGGCAGCCTCCCTCCAGTCAACGCATCGGTCATGCCCGGCCGATGCGTTTTTCATGCTGCACCTGCGAAAATAAATAGGTCCCGGCGAGGAACCAAGCCGTTTCCCGCGCTTTATCCCGTCTCCCAACGGAGAGGCAGGACATGCTGGTCGAGCGCGGGATCGAGGTGCTGAATGTCGAGGTCGTCGGTGACGCCTACGCGATCGCCTCGAATTATCTGCGCAAATCCGGCGCCATTCCCGACACATTCGCCACCAATGAGCGCCTGCTCGGCATCATCGTGAAGCTGTTCCAGCGCGGTGAGCTGAACCGACTTCGCCTCGCCAACAAGGCGATCGCGAGGTTCGAGGCCGAGACGCTGGTGGTCGCCTGAGCGTCAACCCGGAGACATCAATGGAAGCCGCGATCGATCGGATCATGCAGACGTATGATCTGCTGCTCAACCGCACGTCCGCTGCAAGCGACGAAGCACGGGCGAAGGTGACAGAGTACGTGCAGACGCTGTTCGAGGCCGGCGAGCGCGATACGCATCGATTGACCGTGTGCGGGCTGACCTATCTGCGCCAGCTCGACGGCAGCACCGACCATGTAAAGGCCGGGTTTACCGGGCTGTAAGGCGTACTTTTCTGTCGTCCCTGCGAAAGCAGGGACCCATAAACCACTGGATCGTGTTGCTGAGACAGGCTCGGCCCCAGCGTCGCGCAACGATCGCCATCGGTGGTGATGGGTCCCGGGTCGCGCTTCGCTTGCCCGGGACGACGCGGATGGGTTCAACTGTCAAACAGCTACTCGGTGTCATCGCCCGGCCCGGGCGATGACATGAGGACGAGGATGCAGCTCCGCACTCTCGCGACATGATTGCCCGAACTTTGCATTTCTTTTTCGTCCTCTCTCTTGCAGAGGGCGCAGGGGTCGGTTCGCGGGGAGGGGGCCATGTGCCCCGGAAACGCCGTCCGCCTGGCTCCGTCGCCGGAACACCGTACTGATCCGGATTTCATCGCAAGCCAGGATGGTCGTAATTACAACTCTGCCGGCACTCCTTTTTTTACCGAGCATTTCTTAACTTTTGAGTTTTTACAGATCCATTCGAACCGGCAGAAAAGGACCGTCCGTGTGACGGTCCTTTTCGATTCGATTGCTCACCGCAGCAGAAGCCACGCCACGCTGGCGAGCAGGGCCATCAGCGACACGGCCGCAGCGCAGACAAAGGCAACCTCCACGCCGTCGAAATGGTGATGGTTCTGGTGATGGTTCGCTTGCATCTTCGCCCTCCTAGATGGGCGTTCGTTGACCCGGGGACATCAGCCATTCCGTCATGTGCGCGGCGGCTTCATCATGCTGCGCTCGCTGGAGCAGTGCGTCTCGGTCCTGGCCGGCGGGAAGCTGCCCGGCACGGCCGCGAAGCTCCCTCGCTTCCTGCGAGAGCCGGATTTCGAGCGTATCGGCTTGCTTCACGCGGCGGCGGATTTGTCCCATGCATTTTCCCTTATCGGTTCCTGCCCGGAACAGGATCCCAATTGTCGGGACACCGTAAGGTTCCAAGCTCAAAGCTCTTTCGGCAGCACGCCTGCCAATTCCATTGCTCCGGTGCGCGGGAAGAGCGTTGCGGAAAATGTGCCGCGCTTCAGCGCCCACCGGCAATCCGGTTCACCTGATCCGGTTTCGAGACCCGGCGGTTGACCTCACGCCGGGCGAACTGCGGCGCGTATCGGTGGAGCTGCGCACTGCCGATGTGGTGGTGAACTCCGGTCCCGGCACGTCGCAGGCGGGAAAAGTATTCTTCAGCCATGTCAGTGCACGCGCCATCGAGGCTGTATGCCGCCTGATGGTTGATTCCCTCGATCTCGAAACGCTCATGTCGGCTATCCCATGATGCCGCTTCGTCGGGTATGCACTACCGTCTCTTCGCGATGCGATCGCGAATGAATGAAGCGGCCTAGCTTTCCGAACTGAAAATTGCCGGGACGGAATTTGCTCCGCGCTTCCGGACTGGGACGATAACTCTGGGCTTGCCGTTCTGGTTCCTCGCAAAGCGACGGCCGATCCGATCCGCCGTCATATTGGCGGGCTTCGCGCCGCCGCTGCGATGTCAAAACTGAAATGGAGCAACCGAAACGGACAGTTTTCCGTCGGCTGATTTTTGCGCGGTGAACTCAACTTCCTTCGACGCCTTGACGTCGCCGACGGATACCGAAATCCCGCCGCTGCACTGCAGGGTTCGCTTGTCCTTGCTCGTCGAAGTCGTGACGATTCTTTCGCCGAGAAGGTATTGTGGCTTCGAGTTGTCCGGATCAGGTTTCGCCGTCGACTCCCTGGCGGCGTAGTTGACCAGCGGATTCCGATGGTCATCGGCAATGGCCTGGAGCACGGCCTTTCGGGTGTCGATCGAATCGCACTCGAGTTGATCGCCACAACCGCTCAGAACAAGCAGAAGCGGAAAACCCATGAGCGAAAGCAGTCGTGACGCCATGATAATACTTTGTGCGTGAATGGATGGGTGCTTTCCGACAACCGACCTGGAGGAGCATGGTTCCTGCGCGCCCCCTTCAGCGCGCGGCCGCCCCACTGTCGGACGACGGCTTTGCCCTTCAGCGATCTACGCCGTGGTCTGAACAGGAAGACGGGCAGCTACCGGAGCCTCGCGTCTGACCAGTCTGACCTTTGGTGGGATCGCTCACATGCGGTTCTGTCGAGGAACCAACGAAAATCGACAGCGTAGACTCGCAGCTCCCGGCCTTTGCCCCCAAGCCCTCCGGGAGTAGCGATCCCCGGCGCGGCGTACTGCCGGCGCCCGGGGATCGTTGGTTTGCGGATCAAGCAAGGAATCCTGAAACAGGAACACGCCCAAGGGTTGCTGGGTGGGTTGGTTGGTTGTCGCGTGTCCGGTCCTTCCGCTGGAGGCATCGGATCATCACCGCGGGAATCCGGCCTTACTGCGCCTTGCTTGCCGGGCTGAGGCGGAGTTCAAGGCGGAAGCAAGAGCCCCAGCGCGGGAATGCGCCGGGGCAAGTGTCTCCGCCTTGCTCGTCAAGTTGCGTGATCGGCAATGAACCGCCGAGCAGACGGACCTTCGGTGTTACTTGTTCTCAGGAATCCAGGTCGTGCTGGCCCGATCGTACTTGAAGCCCGGTGCAGCCTTCAGGCTGTCCTTGGTCTCGTCGAGCGTGAGCCACCACTTGTCGTCCTTCTTTTGCGATTTGACGGCCGTGTACGGCACGATCACGTCCTTCTCGCCGGCGCCGAGAAAGCCGCCGACGCCGACGACGAGGCCGGTCACCTTGCCGGCCTTGTCGACAAGCACGTCGTCGATCGTCCCGATCTTGGATTCCTTCGGATCATAGACATTCTGCTTGTAGTAGTTGGTGATGGTCCAGCTGTCCGTCGGGGCGGCGGGCATCGTGGTCGCCGCGTGCGCGGCGGTAGCGAACGCCGCAGCCAAGATGCAGCCGATAGCAAACTTCTTCATAAGAGAAACTCCTCGCCTTCAGTGCAGATGACCGATCCGGCAGATGCCATCAGCCAGGATGACGACTGCCGGCACGGCCCAAATAATGATGACTGGCGTGCTCGGCGCCCATCAGTCGGACGTGCAGACCTTGACAGTCTTCATGCCGGTCTCGGCTTCGGAGCGCGTCTTGTAGATCGTGCCCGACGGGCTGACGACGGTGGTCGTCGTATCGACCGGCTTCTGATCGACGATCGTGCACTTCTTCGTCTTCACGTCTTGCACGACGTAGAATTCGTCCGCTGCAAATGCCGGCGTGACAAAAGCGGCAAGCAACGCTGCCGCGACAATCGTTTTAACGTTCATGTTCTCTCCTCCAATGCCGTATCTATCGGCGGAGGTGGAACGGGAAGAAGTAGTAATGGTTCCTAGAGTTGGACCAGCCGGCGGCACTGTGCTGCACGGTGTGCCGTCGCGACGGAATTTGATCTGCGACATCGGCCAAGCCGACTTCGAGCGAGCCGGCCGGCCCTCGCTCAAATCATGGCAAGCGAAAAGCGATCGGCGAGGTGCGGCGATTTGCAGCACGGTGTAGCCGCGCCGCCGGGCTTGCCGAAGGCTGTGGCGAATGGTCGCTAAGGACGCGCAGACGCGATCTTGGCGAGCGATTCCATAACCCGATGGGACCGCGCGTTTCGATGGCGATGCGACCACGCGACTGACGCAGCCGGCGATCGGCGGGCCGCGTCTGAAAATCCAGGAGGAAGCCCCATGATCTCGTCCCACATGCGCCTGTTCGGCGCCGTCGTCGCGCTGTTGCTTGGGGCGAACGGTCCGGCGCCCGCGCAGCAGCTCGAGCTCAAGCTGATGGCGCCCGCAGCACCAGGCGGCGGCTGGGACCAGACTGCGCGTTCGATGCAGCAGGCGCTGGTTGCTGCCGGTGTCGCGCGCAGCGTCCAGGTCACCAACGTGCCCGGCGCCGGCGGCAGCGTCGGCATCGCGCAGTTCGTCAACGGCGCCAAGGGCGACGGCAACCAGATGATGGTGAACGGCTTCGTCATGGTGGGCGCGCTCGCCATGAACAAGTCGCCGGTGACGCTGGATCAGGTGACGCCGATCGCGCGCCTCACCGAGGAGACCCAGGTCATCGTGGTGCCGGCGAGTTCGCCGATCAAGACGGCGCAGGATCTAGCTGCCGCGCTCAAGGCCGATATCGCCAAGGTGACCTTTGCCGGCGGGTCGGCCGGCGGCGTCGACCACGTGATGGCGGCGCTGTTCGCGGGCACGGTCGGCGCCGATGCGAAGAAGATCAATTACATTCCGTTCTCGGGCGGCGGCGAGTCGCTCGCCGCCATTCTTGGCGGCAAGGTCACGGCCGGCATTTCCGGCCTCAGCGAATACGAAGGCCAGATCAAGGCCGGCAAGCTGCGCGCGCTCGGCGTGACCTCGGCGCAGCGTCTGCCCGGCGTCGATATCCCGACCTTCAAGGAGCAGGGGATCGAGCTGGTGCTGGCCAATTGGCGCTCGGTGGTGGCGCCGCCCGGCATCACGCCGGAGCAGCGCAAGGTGCTGAGCGATGCGGTCGAGAAGATGGTGAAGTCCGACGCCTGGAAGGAGATCCTGAAGCAAAAGGGCTGGGATGACGCCTATCTCGGCGGCGATGCCTTCGCGGATTTCCTGAAGAAGGAGATCGCGCGCGTCACCGAGGTGCTGAAGTCCGTCGGCCTCGTGAAATCATGACGCCGGACACGGCTTCAGAGAACCTGACGCGCGAGCCGGCGCGGCGCGTCGATCGCGCCGGCGTCGTCATCGCGGCCGCGCTCGCTGTGCTCGCCGCGGTGCTGGTGTGGGACGCCAGCAAGCTGCCGGCCACCACGATGTACGGGATGGGGCCGGAGGCGATGCCGATCGTCATCGCGATCGGCCTTGTCATCCTCGCGATCGGCAATCTGATCGACGCGCTGCGTGGCAACCTGCCGCCGCGCGAGAGCTTGGATCCGAAACCGGTGTGGCTGATCATCGGCGGCCTTGCGCTGCTGATCGCCGTCATCGGCCTCGGCGGCGGCTTCATCCTCGCCACCTCGGCGCTGTTCGTCACCACGTCGGCCGCCTTCGGCCGGCGCGCTGTCGCGGCCGACACCGCCATCGCGCTCGCGATCACGACCCTCATCTACCTCGCGTTCGACAGGCTGTTGACGCTGAGCCTTCCCGCCGGCCCGCTGGAGCGACTGCTGTGATGGACACTTTCGTCGCGCTGGCGCACGGCATGGCGGTCGCCATGCAGCCGATGAACCTGCTCTACGCCCTGATCGGCGTGTTCCTCGGCACCGCGGTCGGCGTGTTGCCGGGCATCGGTCCGGCGCTGACGGTCGCGCTGCTGCTGCCGGTAACCTACAAGCTCGATCCCGGCGGCTCGCTGATCATGTTCGCCGGCATCTACTATGGCGGCATGTATGGCGGCTCGACCACCGCGATCCTGATCAACACGCCGGGCGAGAGCGCGTCGATGGCGACCGCGCTCGAGGGCAACAAGATGGCCAAGGCCGGCCGCGGCGGCCCGGCGCTGGCGACCTCGGCGATCGGCTCGTTCGTGGCCGGCACCATCGCCACCATCGGCCTCGCATTCCTCGCGCCATGGCTGGTCGACTTCGCGGTGCGGTTCGGGCCGGAGGATTACTTCGCGCTGATGTGCGTCGCCTTCGTCACGGTGTCGGCGACCTTCGGTGACTCGCCGGTTCGCGGCCTCACCAGCCTGTTCATCGGTTTGACGCTCGGGCTGATCGGCATCGACAAGCTGACCGGGCAGGCGCGGCTTGCCTTCGGCATCCCCGAGCTGCTCGATGGCGTCGAGGTGACCACGCTCGCGGTCGGCCTGTTCGCGGTCGGGGAGGCGCTCTACGTCGCCTCGCGCCGGCATCACGCCGAGGAGAAGCTCGAGCCGGTGCGCGGCTCGCTGTGGATGACGCGGGAAGACTGGCGGCGCTCGTGGAAGCCGTGGCTGCGCGGCACGCTGTTCGGCTTTCCGATCGGGGCGCTGCCCGCGGGCGGCGCCGAGATCCCGACCTTCCTGTCCTATTCGACGGAGCGGCGGCTGACCAAACATCCGGAGGAGTTCGGCAAGGGCGCCATCGAAGGCGTCGCAGGACCGGAAGCCGCCAACAACGCCTCCGCGGCCGGCACGCTGGTGCCGCTGCTGACGCTTGGGCTGCCGACCTCGGCCACCGCGGCGATGATGCTGGCGGGCTTCCAGCAATACGGCCTCAATCCGGGGCCGCTGTTGTTCGCGGAGCGGCCGGACCTGGTGTGGGGCCTGATCGCGAGTCTGTTCATCGCCAACGGCATGCTGCTGGTGCTCAATCTGCCGCTGGTCGGGCTGTGGGTGAAGCTGCTCGCGATCCCGCAGCCCTGGCTCTATGCGGGCATTTTGGTGTTCGCGACCATGGGCACGATCGCGGCAAAGCCGTCGGTCGTCGAGCTGTCGATGCTGGCGGCGTTCGGCGTGATGGGTTTCCTGATGCGGCGGTTCGACTTCCCGATCGCGCCTGTCGTGATCGGGTTGATCCTCGGGCCGATCGCCGAAAGCCAGCTGCGCCGCGCGCTGGCGATCAGCCTCGGTGATCCCATGGTGCTGCTGCAAAGCCCGATGTCGGCGACACTGCTCGGCTTCGCGCTGATCGCGCTGCTGGCGCCGTTCGTGCTGAGGGGACTCGGGCGGTTCAAGGCGAATGAAGACTAGGGAAGTTGCTTCAATGTTGCCTGGTCAGCAAGAGGTCGGAAATGTCCTGCAGGTGAATGGCGGGATGCAGGGTTCCGAGCAGCCCAACAATGACGATGATGCCCAGTCCGAGTGTTGTCTCGATCGCACTGTTACGGATCAGTTGGCGAAGGGCGACAGACGATTGTTCGCTTTCGATGGCGGCGAACTGCGGCGTCAAGCGAAAGCGGTTGATCGCCGCGAAGACGAGCATCGCCACGAAGATCGCTATCTTGAGCATGAGCAGGCGCCCATATTCGGTGGCGACGAGCCCATGCAGCGAGCCGACCAGAATGGCGGCGTTGACAACGCCACTGAGCAGAATGGTTGCCACGCTGACAATGCCGAGTATCGAAAACCGTTCGGTGGCATCGCGGACCAGCGACATGCTCTCACGGACCTTGGGAGTGGCCAAGAGGGTGATTAGTGACACCAGACCACCGATCCAGGCTGCGGCAGCGACGGTGTGCAACGCATCCGCTGCGAGATGCAGATAGCCGATCGGACCAACGGTTGAGGCGGCGTGGCCGGTCCAGGCAAGACTGCCGGCAAGCCCGATCGCCGCAGCGAGCCCTAGCCATTGTGCGGCCACCGCGCGGTCCGAGATGAGGCAGGCCGCCAGGCAGATCGCAAGACCTGCGCGGATGATCGTCATCTCACCGAACTGGGTTTCGTTGATGACGGTCGATAGGATGTCTGCGGTCAAAGCGTCGGTGAGCGGCATTCCGCTCATCGACGCCGCCTGCAGCAGAAGCCAAATCGCGCCCGAGATCACCGCGAGGGCAAGATAAGCCCAGACATGCCGCCGCGTCCGGCTCCGAAACGCAATCGTCGCCGCGGTGTGGTCGTGCAAGACCGGCATGGCGATCAGGCGGCCGAAAATAACGCTTCCGACCGCTAACGCCGTCGCTGCGAAGTGCACGGCGCGCGTCGCGATCAACGGCGCTCCTGCTGCGGACCAATCCATTGCGACCAAGCTCTACTGGCCAACCTGGAAGGTGTAGTTCCCCTCGGTCGTGTGGGTGTCTACCGAAAGCACGTGCCAATTGACGTGGTAGGTCCCGGCACCGCCCCCCTTCAGTGAGACCGACATCTGGTTGCCGTTCACGCGCGCCTTTCCGGCATCGACCCGCTGCCCGGAAGGACCGGTGACTGTTACCGAACTGAATGCGGCTTCCAGCTTCTGGGTGAAGGTGAGCGTCACCTCGCGCGGCGGGCTCGCCACCTGGTTGCCGACGCGTGGCTCGGCATGATCAAGAAAGGCGTGGGCGTGTGCCTTATCGGCTGCCAGCGACAGCAAAAGCGTGATGATCAGGGATGAGCGTCGCATGATCAATTCCTCGCAAACGGACTGGCGGGCTGGACCGGGCCGCCAAAGAGCGGCCTGCCGATGCCCCGGGGATCGATATCGTCGAGATAAAGATGGAGCTGCGCAATCACGCCGACGCGAGTGCCGCTCTGCCGATTGATCGGGATCAGCGCCTCGACGCCGAGCTGATAGGTGTTTCCGACCCACAGAACGCCGGGGTTGATGGTCCCGGTCGTCATCGTGCCCGACGTCAGCGTGTTCGCGACCGGCGTCTGCAGCGTCGCCTCCACAAGCGGGATCATGCGATTGACGAAATCCGGCAGGCCGAGATCGACGACCGCGGATTTCAGATAGGGCATGCTGTACTGGATCGTGGCGCCCCAATTCAGCACGTTGGGATGAAATTGGGTATCGGAGGTCACCTCGCCGGAGTCGGGATCGACCCCGAAGGTCGTGGTGGAACGCCTCCCGGGAATGGCATAGCCGACCTGTCCGGTGACCGCGACGGGGCGCAGCCATGACAAGGTGTCGGGCAGGTCGCCAAAACCTTTGCCGAAATAGACGGTCGGTGTGTAGGTGTTGAACGGATCGGCTCCGACGCTGTCGGCGCCGGTGCCGCCCCATTCGACGCTCAGCCCCACCGACATCACGAATTCATGCTCGGCGTTCTTGAAGACACGATACTTGAAGGTGGTGTCGACGTTCTGGAAGCCATGGGCGCCGGTTCCGGTCGGTCCACCAGGTGGATGGAGAAAGCTGTACGTTGATCCAATCGAGATTGCGAAAGCCTCGGTGATCCGCTTGGAAAACTCGCCGGAGAAGTCACGCTGCCGAAACGACGGATCATCGCCGGTGTGGAAGCTGGAGACCGTCGGCAGCGAGAGTTCGTCATTGACGCCGGGGTCATCGATGCCGAGCGTGGCCGGAAAGAAGCGGTTGCCGACGATTTCGTGGGCGGTACTGACAGAAAATGGAATGAGCGCGACGGCGAGGCCCGGTAAGGCTGCGCGCGCATGACGGATGAACATGGGAATCTCCGCAGGCGTTGATGTGTAAAGGGGGCAGCGGCCAGTGGCCGCGCGGCTTTACGACAGAAACGGCGGGGCGCGCGCCTGGGCCTCGGAATCGGCACCTGGACCGAACAGACGCGGCGCAAAATCCTGCCAGGCGACCTCACTCATCACGCGATCGATCACGATCGCGGCTGACATCTTCGGGGCAGCGATCGGCGCACCGGTCTGCAGCACGCTGCAGGCGGTGCAGCAGCCCTCGTCCGCGCGGTGGCCGGTCTGATCGTTATGGTCGGCCGCTTGTGCCGCCCCGCCGTGGCACATGACCGCGCCTGCAAGCGGATCCGAGGCGGCAAGACTCGCCGCCCAACAGGCGCCGATCGGTGCAAAGATCTGCACCAGCAGGGCAACCAGAACTAGAGGTAGAAATCTCTTCAGCCGTCGGCGCATCGGTCCACCTGCGACAACCTACCGCAAGGGAGGGCCGCCGTCGAGCCAAGTGACAATGGAGCGAGGAGGGACGACGATTTAATGGAGTGTGTTGTGCGTCGGCAACGGGATGCATACGCGCTGCGGTACGGCCTGAGGCGGGATCAGTCTGATGAGCCGATTTGTTTCAGGCGACAGGGGTAGGTCGGCTGGCCGCATTCATTGCGGCCTATGCGCTTGTCCTCAATGTCGTGCTGTCGGGCGTCCT
The DNA here is from genome assembly GCF_042258615.1 of Bradyrhizobium sp. Pha-3. Classification (GTDB taxonomy): domain Bacteria; phylum Pseudomonadota; class Alphaproteobacteria; order Rhizobiales; family Xanthobacteraceae; genus Bradyrhizobium. Next base: position 4,606,217 of record NZ_CP170152.1, read on the forward strand.
GGTCTCCAGCGTATCGCCTGTGGCGGCGGGAGCCAGCGTGCGAGAATCCGACCCGCGGCGATAGTGCCCGGGTTCTGCGGCGCGATGCCCGCCTCGTCGAGCCACGTAGCAACACCGCCAACATTGGCGTGATCGGGAATATCCAAACTCCGGTCCCGGTCTTCCTTTCAGCAACGCACATGCCTCGCTTGCGCGAGGCGCAAATCAAGGCGGCTGAACGATGAAGATCATCTATCTTTTGGCGGCGCTCATGCTGGCGCCATCCCTTGCGACCCAGGCCATTGCTGATGCGCGAACCGGCAGAGGCAGCGATCGAGTGCATGTCGGCACAGGACTGGCAATTGACAGCAGACTGCCAGGCTACCGCATCGTCGGTCGTCAGATCGCGGCTCCTCCGTGGAGTTCTGCCTGCATGAACGATACAGGCCCACGAGAATGCGACGAGCCGATGTGGGTCTATGGGAGCCCCGACTATGTCGCTCAGTTCAGGAGTGCATTCTGACGTTGGTCCCGCGGGCGGCCGGTGCGGCGGGCTCAGATGCCCTCGGGTAACCGCGGGAAACCCTCGCATGTAAAAGGCCCGCTCCGGGGCTCGCAATTCGGAGCGGGCCAGTCTGGGCGCGGCAAGTGTAGCCGCAGCGCGAACCTAGCGCGACATGCTGACACCACCCTGACGGCGTCGCGGCATGCTCACCATTTGTAGGCGAGGCTTGCCGTGATGCGCCGGCGATCGCCGTAGTAACAGGAGCTGATGGTCGCGCAGGTCGCGACGTAGATCTTGTCGGTGACGTTCACGACATTGAGCGCGGCGCGCCAGTTGTTGTTCCATTCGTAGTGCAGGGCAAGGTCGCCGAGCACGACTCCGGGGACGCGCGCGGTGTTGGCGATATCGGCAAAGGACGAGCCGACATAGCGCACGCCGCCGCCGAAGCCGAAGCCGTTCAACGGGCCGTCGCGGAAGGTGTAGTCGGTCCACACCGAGGCGAGCTGCCGCGGCGTGTTGGTCGGCACGGTGCCGATCAGCGCGGGATTGAGGTCCTTGCTGACGAACAGCTCGTAATTGGTGTAGCTCGCCACGAGCTTGAAATCCCGCGTGATGTTCGCCACCGCCTCGAGCTCGACGCCGCGCGAGGTGACCTCGCCATTCTGGGTCTGGAACAGCGTGTTGTTCGGATCTGTGGTCAGCGCGTTCTTGCGCTTCAGGTCGAACAGGGCGACGCCGAACCGCGCGTTGAGTCCGACCGGCTCGTACTTGACGCCGATCTCGGTCTGCTCGGAAGTCTCCGGCAGCAGCAATTGGCCGGCGGCATTGGTACCGATGACCGGATTGTAGCTGGTCATGTAGGAGACGTAAGGCGCAACACCGCTGTCGAAATTGTAGATCGCGCCGACCCGGCCGGAGAACTTGCTGTCGTCGCGGCTCTGATCGGCGCCGATCCGGTTGTTGTTGGTGAGGTCGACCCAGTCCTGGCGCCCCGACAGCACGACCGTCAGGCGATCGAGCTTGACCTGGTCCTGCAGATAGAGTCCGGCCATGCCCTGGGTGAGATAGGCGTTCTGATACAGCGGGCCGCCATACGGCAGGTTGTTGCCGTAGACCGGATTGAACACGTTGAGATTCGTGCCCATGCCGAAACCCTGCCGGTCGTCGATGCCGTAATATTTCAAATCGACGCCGACCAGCGCGGTGTGCTGCAGCGCGCCGGTTGAGAAGCGATATTCGAGCTGATTGTCGAGGTTGAGCTGCGTGGCGATGCCGCGGGTATAGAAATTGCCGCGGGTGATGTCGGCGGCCGCCGGCGTCGTCGCGTAGCCCAGCCCGTAGAGGCCGGCATAATAGACGTCGACATGCGCCATGCGCGCGTTCTGGCGGAAGTCGACGCTGTCAGTCACGCTCTTCTGGAACTGGTAGCCGACCATCTCCTGGTCGCGGCGGAACTGATCGACGTTGGGATCGCCGGCGAACAGGCTGGTCGGAATGCGGCCGAACGGCGCGTTGGTGACGGTGCCGACATAGGGCAGGAAGTTGAGCGCGCGGGTGTTGCTGTGCGAGGCCATGCCGAACACGGTGAGGCTGGTATCGGCATCGGGCCTCCAGGTTACCGACGGGGCGAAGAAGAAATTGTTGTCGTAGACATAGTCGGTCTGGGTGCCGCCGCCCTGGGCCTGGCCGACGAGGCGGTACTGCACCTGGCCGCCGCCGGGCTGCGCTGACGCGCCGCCGATGTCGAACTGGGTATAGGCGTTGCCGAAATTGTTGACGCCGGTCTCGATGTAGCGAATGGGCTCTGCCTGCGGCAGCTTGCTCACCGCATTGACGAGGCCGCCCGGCGCCGAGCCGCCGTACAGGATGCCGGACGGACCGCGCAGCACCTCGACGCGCTCGAGATTGAAGGGCTGCAGCTTCCAGCTCGCATAGGAGGTGTAGAACAGCTGCAGGCCATCGAGGAACAGCGACTCGTTCTGTGCGGGGAAGCCGCGGATCAGGAACCAGTCGTTGCGGAAGTCGGCGCCATAGGTGCCGCCGACCACGCCCGGCGTGTAGCGCAGCACCTCGTCGAACTTGCTGACGATCTTCTGGTCGCGGATCTGCTCGGCGCTGATCACCGTCACCGATTGCGGCGTCTGGATGATCTGCGTGCTGGTCTTGGTGCCGCTTGAGCTCTGCCGCGCCAGATAGCCCGTGACCGGGCCGTTGGCGCGCTCGTGTCCGCCGCCTCCGCCCGCGGCCTGCTGTGCCGCCAGCGGCTGCGCTCCCGCTGGCGTAACTGTTGCGCGGCGCGAGGCGCTGCGTGCGCGCGTGGTCCGTTGCGATGACTGCTGCGATCGCGCCGCTTGCCTGTGCTGCGGCGCATCGACCGTCACGGACGGCAATTGCGTCTGCGCGAAGACCTCGTCCGCGCCAGTGACCGAAAGCACCACCAGAGCCGAAGCAGCAAGCCGCTGCGGCCGAATCCATCCGTCCGTCATTCAACGCCCCCAAAGAGAAGATTTCTTCGGCGTCGTTATCACGGTGATTTTCGCGAACGGCCCGCGCCCGGTTAGAAGCTATCGAAGCTGTGCGCAAAGCCAGTGTGTGTGACTGAGAGACAACGGAGTACGACGCACAATTGCACGCATCGCGTGAGAGGCTTGAACCGATCCAGTGTTGAACGATTCAAGAGTTGAACCATTCAAAATCGTCTCGTGGCTCGATGCATCGTGATCGATCGCGCGCATGATGATCGAGAGAGACGGACGCCGCGTGATTAGGTGAGGTGTGATTTGGGGATCGGCACTGGCGAAGCTCGAGGGCGCGGCTCGCCTTGAGGCGTCGGCCCCGGCTGGTCGCGCGACCGGGAAGTGGGGCGTCCCGTCCGCCCCGCGGGCGCCGGGAGTTATGGCCTGCGGGAGGCCCGGAACCGGGACGGGGAGGGGCCGGCTCCCGCCGGCTGGCAATCCCGGCCATCCCCACCATATCTGGCATAATTGACCGCCGGGGACCGCAAGCGCTTGGCCATTTTGGGGTGATGTGATAACCCTCTGAAACCAGCTTCGACCGCCACTCGTGACCGTCCGCATCCCACCTAAAGGCTTGCGGCGGTGGAGATATTTCGCCGATGACCTCATCCTCCAAGACCGCTTCCGCGCCCGATTCCTTCTTCACGGCAACCCTTGCCGAGGCCGATCCCGAGATCGCCGCCGCGATCAAGGGCGAGCTCGGCCGGCAGCGCCATGAGATCGAGCTGATCGCCTCCGAGAACATCGTCAGCCGCGCCGTGCTGGAGGCGCAGGGCTCGGTGATGACCAACAAATACGCGGAAGGTTATCCGGGCGCGCGCTACTACGGCGGCTGCGAGTGGGTCGACGTCGCCGAGAACCTGGCGATCGAGCGCGCCAAGAAGCTGTTCGGCGCCGGCTTCGCCAACGTCCAGCCGAACTCCGGCAGCCAGATGAACCAGGCGGTGTTTCTGGCGCTGCTGCAGCCCGGCGACACCTTCATGGGCCTCGACCTCGCCGCCGGCGGCCATCTGACCCACGGCTCACCGGTCAACATGTCCGGCAAGTGGTTCAAGGCCGCGCACTACACCGTGCGCCGCGAGGACCAGATCATCGACATGGACGAAGTCCAGAAGCAGGCCGAGCAGGTCAAGCCGAGGCTGATCATCGCCGGCGGCTCGGCCTATTCGCGTGCCTGGGACTTCAAGCGCTTCCGGGAGATTGCAGACTCGGTCGGCGCGTATCTGCTGGTCGACATGGCGCATTTCGCAGGCCTCGTGGCCGGCGGTGTGCATGCCTCGCCGGTACCGCACGCCCACGTCACCACCACCACCACGCACAAGTCGCTGCGCGGTCCGCGCGGTGGCCTGATCCTCACCAATGATGAGACGCTCGCCAAGAAGCTGAACTCGGCGATCTTCCCCGGCCTGCAGGGCGGCCCGCTGATGCACGTCATTGCCGCCAAGGCGGTGGCGTTCGCTGAAGCGCTGCGGCCGGACTTCAAGGTCTACGCCAAGAACGTGGTCGAGAATGCCAAGGCGCTGGCGGAGACGCTGCGCAGCCACGGCCTCGATATCGTCTCCGGCGGCACCGACAACCACCTGATGCTGGTGGATCTCAGGCCGAAGGGCCTGAAGGGCAACATCTCCGAGAAGGCGCTGGTGCGCGCCGCCATCACCTGCAACAAGAACGGCATCCCGTTCGATCCCGAAAAGCCGTTCGTCACCTCGGGCCTGCGTCTCGGCACGCCGGCTGCGACTACCCGCGGCTTCGGCGTCGCCGAGTTCAAGCAGGTCGGCGGCATGATCGCGGAAGTCCTGAACGCGCTGGCGCAGTCGCCGGACGGCAAGGCGCCGCTGGTCGAGGCTGCGATCAAGGAGCGCGTCAAGGCGCTGACCGATCGCTTCCCGATCTATCAGTAAAAGGTCCTAGAGGTCCCGTCGGATGCGTTGTCCGAGCTGCAATTCTCTCGATACGCAGGTCAAGGATTCGCGTCCGACCGAAGACTCCGCCGTGATCCGCAGGCGGCGCGTCTGCATGGCCTGCAACTTCCGCTTCACGACCTTCGAACGGGTGCAGCTGCGTGAGCTCACCGTCATCAAGCGCAACGGCCGGCGCGTGCCGTTCGACCGCGACAAGCTGGTGCGCTCGCTGCAGATCTCATTGCGCAAGCGCCCGGTTGAATCGGAGCGGGTGGAGAAGATGGTGTCCACCATCGTGCGTGAGCTCGAAAGCGGCGGCGAGGCGGAGGTCTCCTCGGAGGCGATCGGCGAGATCGTGATGGAACATCTGCGCCAGCTCGACGACGTCGCCTATGTGCGCTTCGCCTCGGTCTATCGCAACTTCCGCGAGGCCAAGGACTTCGAGGCCGTGCTCGACGAGTTGACCGGCGAAGAGGACCCGCGGATCGCGACGTTGCGAAAATGATCTTCCGCATTCTGGAAGAGCAGCTCGGGCAGAAAGCCAAAGAGACGAAGGAAGCGGCAAAGGCTGCCGATCTGCGCTTCATGCAGCTCGCGCTCGCGCTCGGCCGCCGTGGGCTCGGGCGCACCTGGCCGAATCCGGCGGTCGGCGCCGTCATCGTCAAGGATGGCGTGATCGTCGGCCGCGGCTGGACGCAAGCAGGCGGCCGCCCGCATGCCGAGGTCGAGGCGCTGAGGCGGGCAGGTAGCGCCGCGCGCGGCGCCACGCTCTATGTCACGCTCGAACCCTGCTCGCATTTCGGCCGCTCGCCGCCTTGCGCGGATGCCGTCGTTGCGGCCGGGCTCGCCCGCGTGGTTTCGGCCATTGAGGACCCCAATCCGGACGTCGGCGGGAAGGGGCATGCGAAACTGCGCGCTGCAGGGATCGCGGTCGATGTCGGACTGTGTGCGGCCGAGGCCGCGCGCGACCATGCCGGGCATTTCCGCCGCATCACGGACCAGCGCCCGCATGTGATCCTCAAGCTCGCGGTGTCCGCCGACGACAAGATCGCAGCCAGCGGCCACAAGCCAGTTGCGATCACCGGCGAGGCCGCGCAGAGACGCGTGCATCTGTTGCGCGCGCAGAGCGACGCGATCCTCGTCGGCATCGGCACGGTCAGGGCCGACGATCCGCTCTTGTCCTGCCGGTTGCCCGGCATGGCGGCGCGCTCGCCGGTACGTGTCGTGCTCGATCGCGCGCTACGCATCTCAGGCGACAGCCGTCTCGTGCATTCCGCACGCGAGACGCCGCTCTGGGTGATGACGTCGGATCTTGCCGAGGCGCCGGCCGCGATGAAGCTCGGTGCTGCCGGGGCGGAAGTGATCCGCGTTGCGTCCGTCGCACAGCCGGGGCTCGATCTGCCGGTGGTATTGCACGCGCTGGCGGAGAAGGGCATCACGCGACTGATGGTCGAGGGCGGGTCGCGCGTGGCAAATTCTTTCGTGGCAGCCGGCCTCGTCGATGAAATCTGGCTGTTGCGCGGGCCTGAACCGATCGGTGCCGACGGCGTTCCCGCGCTGGACGCAATGCCGCTCGACGCAATCACGCAGTCGCCCGCCCTCCGCCTTCGTGCTAGCGAAACCCTCGATAACGACAGTCTCACTATCTACGAGCGTGCGTAATGTTTACCGGAATTGTCACCGATATCGGCGAGATCACCAACCTGAAGCCCGTGGCGCAGGGACAGCTGCACCGGATACGGATTGCCTGCGACTACGACCAGACCACGATCGCCGACGGCGCCTCGATCGCCTGCAACGGCGTCTGCCTCACCGTGGTCGCCTCCGGCATCGCTGACGGCAAGACCTGGTTCGATGTCGATGCCGCGGCCGAGACGCTCGGCATGACCACCGCCAAGCACTGGGCGCAAGGGGGCCGGCTCAACCTCGAGCGCGCGCTCAAGATCGGCGACGAACTCGGCGGTCACATCGTGGCCGGGCATGCCGACGGCATCGCGACCATCGTCAAGCGTGACGATCTGCCCGACATGGCGCGCTTCGAGCTTCGAACCAGCCGCGAGCTGGCGCGTTTCATCGCGGCGAAGGGATCCATCACGCTGGACGGCGTGTCGCTGACCGTGAATACGGTCGACGATGTCAGCTTCTCGGTGCTGATCATCCCGCACACGCTGTCCGTCACGACCCTGAGCGGGTGGAAGACCGGCAGCGAGGTCAATATCGAGGTCGATCTGATGGCCCGCTACGCGGCGCGGCTGTCGGAGATGAAATAGCCGAGGCATTGAATGAGCGGTCAAGCGGCCGGATCGATTGATCGCCTTCCGCTTGCGCCGCGCGACGCCCTGACAGTCGCCCGCATCGTCAAGGTCAATCACGCCGGCGAGTTCGGCGCCATCAGGATCTACTCGGCACAGCTGCTGGTTTCGGGATGGTTCTGGCCGGATTGTATTCCGGCGCTCGCCCATATGCTCAAGCATGAACGCAATCACTGTGCGATCTTCCGCGCGGCGATGCCGTCGCGACAGGCGCGGCCCTGCCGGGTGATGCAGCTCTGGAGCTATGGCGGCTGGTTGCTTGGATTTTTCACCGCCTGTCTTGGCAGACAGGGAATATGGGCCTGCACCGCCGCGGTCGAGGCGGCCGTCCACCGCCATCTCGACGATCAGCTGCATTTCCTCTCGGACCGCGATCACGAGCTGTACCGGATCATCATGTCGATCCGGGAGGAGGAACTGGCGCATCTGCGTCATGCGGAAGAACAACTGCCTTCGCCCGGCCGCCTGCTGCGGAGTCTGCGCCGAGGCATTGGGGTCGTTACCGACGCGCTGATCTGGCTGTCGACCTGGGGTGATTCCAGCCGGATGGCCTATGCACTGCGGGCGAAGCCGACCTGAAAAATCAGGCCGATCGTGGTGACATCCGGGCCAGTATTGCCCTTGGCTTTACCGCCTGCTGCGCCTAAAACGCTGCACAACTCCTCCCCAAGTTCCGATTGGTATTGCAATGGCTGACGCGCGGCGCGCACCCCTGAAGGACCAGACCGACATCACAGGCGCACGCGTGCTGATCGTCGAGGCCCGGTTTTATGACGACATCCAGGACGCGCTGCTGGAAGGCGCGCTCGCCGAGCTGAAGACGGCGGGCGCCAGCCACGACGTGATCACGGTGCCGGGCGCGCTGGAGATTCCAGCCGCGATCGCGATCGCGATCGACGCCGCGGCGGCGAACGGCAAGCCCTATGACGCGGCGATCGCGCTCGGCTGCGTGGTGCGCGGCGACACCATCCATTTCGAGATCGTCTCACAGGAATCCTCGCGCGGATTGATGGATCTGGCCGTGAGCCGGAAATTCCCGCTCGGCAACGGCATTCTCACCGTCAACACCGAGGCGCAGGCCTGGGCGCGGGCGCGTGCCAGCGAACTCAACAAGGGCGGCGACGCCGCGCGCGCGGCGATCGCGATGCTGCGGATCAAACGCCGCCTGGCAAAGGCCTGACCATGGCTGACAACAAGAAGCCCGCGAAAGCCCCCGACAGGAAAGCCAACCGGCGCGGCGCGGCACGGCTCGCGGCCGTGCAGGCGCTGTACCAGATGGACATTGGCGGCGCGGGTATCAACGACATCTTCGCCGAGTTCGAGAGCCACTGGCTCGGCAACGAGGTCGAGGGCGAGAAATACCTGCCGGCGGAAGCGGCGTTCTTCCGCGACGTCGTCTCCGGCGTGGTGCGCGACCAGGCCAAGCTCGATCCGCTGATCGACGAGGCGCTGTCCAAGGGCTGGCCGCTGAAGCGGATCGACGCGATCCTGCGCGCGGTGCTGCGGGCAGGGTCCTACGAGCTCGAGCATCGCCGGGACGTGCCGGGCCGCGTCGTGGTTTCCGAATATGTCGATGTCGCGCACGCCTTTGTCGAGAAGGACGAGACCGGCATGGTCAATGCGGTGCTCGACCAGATCGCACGCCAGTTCCGCGGCGACGAGTTTGTGCGGAGCTAGTTGACGCGACGCCTCCCTCCGTAGCCGTCACCCCGGCGATGAGCGCAAAGCGCTCACGCCTGAGGTGCCGGAGCGAAGCGGAGGCCTCGAAGGGTGGCGGCGTGGCTTGGTGGGAGCGGGGCGTGCATCCTTCGAGGCTCGCTCCGCTCGCACCTCAGGATGACGGGTCGGCTATCGTGGCGCAGAGCGACAAACAGGTTTCCGGCGAAGACTCCCTGATCGCGCGCTACTTCAAGCCGCTGGCGACCGACCCGGGCGCATTCGGCCTCGACGACGATGCTGCCGCACTGAGGGCCGCCGGCGAGGACATCGTGGTCACCACCGATGCCATCGTCGAGGGTGTGCATTTCCTCAGCGACGATCCGCCCGATACGCTGGCGCGCAAGGCGCTGCGGGTGAACCTGTCCGACATCGCAGCCAAGGGGGCTGCGCCGGCCGGTTTCGTGCTGACGCTGGCGCTGCGCGGCGCCGAAGAGGCCTGGCTCAAGCCGTTTGCCGCAGCGCTCGGTGACGACGCCAGCCATTACGGCTGCCCGCTGCTCGGCGGCGACACGGTCTCGACGCCGGGCCCGCTGATGATCTCGATCACCGCGTTCGGGCGGCTGCCTCAGGGCAAGATGGTGCACCGCGCAGGCGCAAAGGCCGGCGACCGCGTGTTCGTGACAGGTACGATCGGGGATGCCGCGCTCGGGCTCGATGTGCTCCAGGCTGGTTCGGTCGCGGCGGCACTGGCGGACGATGCCGCCGGCCGGGATTATCTTGCCGGCCGCTACCGCGTTCCGCAGCCGCGCAACGCCCTTGCCAAGGCCGTCCGCAGCTACGCGAGCGCGGCGATGGACGTGTCCGACGGTCTCGCCGGCGATCTGACCAAGCTTTGCGCAGCCAGCCGTGTGACGGCCGTGATCAACGTGCCGAGCATCCCGTTGTCGCCTGCGGCCGCGGGGCTGCTCGCGCGCAAGGCGATCGGTATCGAGACCCTTGTCGCCGGCGGCGACGACTACGAGCTGTTGTGCGCGGTGCCGGGCGATCGCGCGGACGCCTTTCTGCGCGAGGCACGGCAGGCCAAGGTCGCTGTCACCGCCATCGGTGGCCTCATTGCAGGCCTGTCACCGCCAAGCTTTCTCGACGGACAGGGCAGGGAACTGGCGCTGAAGCGCCTGTCCTACAGCCATTTCTAGAACGTTCGGCCGAAACGCGCCGACTTTCCTTCTAAATTGCTGCCGATATCGGCGTTTTCGGCCGTAGGTGGCGTTGCACAGCGGTAACGATTTTGGCAAGGTCGCGCCCGATTTGAGGCAATCCGTTTTTGGGGAGGATTGTCCTCGCAAAATAAGCGCCTGCCGCCCCCTAGCGGCACAATGAAGGCGCGGGGGTTACATCAAGGATCTGAGGCAACATTCAATGACAGCTTTATGGTTGATTGTGCTCTGCGGGGCGCTTTCCATCGTCTACGCGATCTGGGCGACGCAGTCGGTCTTGAACGCGGATGCGGGCACTGCCCGCATGCAGGAAATCGCGGGCGCGGTGCGCGAGGGCGCACAAGCCTATCTGCGGCGGCAGTACACGACGATCGGCATGGTCGGTATCGTGATCTTCGTGGTGCTGGCCTACTTCCTTGGCCTTCTGGTGGCGATCGGCTTTGCGATCGGCGCCATCCTGTCGGGCGCGGCCGGCTTTATCGGCATGAACGTCTCGGTGCGCGCCAACGTCCGCACCGCGCAGGCGGCGACCACTTCGCTCGCCGGCGGCCTCGAACTCGCCTTCAAGGCGGGCGCGATCACCGGCATGCTGGTTGCCGGTCTCGCGCTGCTCGGCGTCACCATCTACTTCATGGTGCTGGTCAAGTTCATGGGGCTGGAAGCCGGCAGCCGCACCGTGGTCGACGCCATGGTGGCGCTCGGCTTCGGCGCCTCGCTGATCTCGATCTTCGCCCGTCTCGGCGGCGGCATCTTCACCAAGGGTGCTGACGTCGGCGGCGACCTCGTCGGCAAGGTCGAGGCCGGCATCCCCGAGGACGATCCGCGCAACCCGGCCACCATCGCCGACAATGTCGGCGACAATGTCGGCGACTGCGCCGGCATGGCGGCCGACCTGTTCGAGACCTATGCGGTGACCGCGGTCGCCACCATGGTGCTCGCGGCGATCTTCTTCGCCAAGACGCCGATCCTGGTGAACATGATGACGCTGCCGCTCGCGATCGGCGGCATCTGCATCATCACCTCGATCATCGGCACCTTCTTCGTCAAGCTCGGCGCCAGCCAGTCGATCATGGGTGCCCTGTACAAGGGCCTGATCGCCACCGGCATCCTGTCGCTGGTCGGCGTCGCGGCCGTGATCAACTGGCTGATCGGCTTCGGCAAGCTCGATGGCGTCGGATTCACCGGCATGGCGCTGTTCGAGTGCGGCGTGGTCGGTCTCGTCGTCACCGGCCTGATCATCTGGATCACCGAGTACTACACCGGCACCGACTACCGCCCGGTGAAGTCGATCGCGGCGGCGTCCGTCACCGGTCACGGCACCAACGTGATCCAGGGCCTCGCCGTCTCGATGGAGGCGACCGCGCTGCCCGCGCTCGTCATCATCGCCGGCATCCTGGTCACCTACAGCCTGGCCGGCCTGTTCGGCATCGCGATCGCGACCGCCACCATGCTGGCGCTGGCCGGCATGATCGTCGCGCTCGACGCCTTCGGCCCGGTCACGGACAACGCCGGCGGCATCGCCGAGATGGCGGGTCTGCCCAAGGAAGTGCGCAAGTCGACCGACGCGCTCGATGCGGTCGGCAACACCACCAAGGCGGTGACCAAGGGCTACGCGATCGGCTCCGCCGGTCTCGGCGCGCTGGTGCTGTTTGCGGCCTATAATGAGGACCTCAAATTCTTCATCGCTGACTCCGCCAACCACCTCTACTTCAAGGGCGTCAACCCGGACTTCTCGCTCAACAACCCGTACGTGGTGGTGGGCCTGCTGTTCGGCGGCCTGCTGCCGTATTTGTTCGGTGCGATGGGCATGACCGCAGTCGGACGCGCTGCGGGTGCTATCGTCGAGGAGGTGCGCCGTCAGTTCCGCGAGAAGCCGGGCATCATGCAGGGCACCGACAAGCCGGACTACGGCAAGGCGGTCGACCTGCTGACCCGTGCGGCGATCAAGGAAATGATCATCCCGTCGCTGCTGCCGGTGCTGTCGCCGATCGTCGTCTACTTCCTGATCTATGCGATCGCGGGCGGTGGCGCGGCCGGCAAGTCGGCGGCGTTCTCCGCGGTCGGCGCCATGTTGCTCGGCGTCATCGTCACCGGCCTGTTCGTCGCGATCTCGATGACCTCGGGCGGCGGCGCGTGGGACAACGCCAAGAAGTACATCGAGGACGGCCACTACGGCGGCAAGGGCTCTGACGCCCACAAGTCCGCGGTGACCGGCGACACCGTCGGCGATCCCTACAAGGATACGGCGGGCCCGGCGGTCAACCCGATGATCAAGATCACCAACATCGTGGCGCTGCTGCTGCTGGCGATCCTGGCGCACTGAGCGGTACGACAAGATTGAATGCAAAACCCCGCGGTGCAAGCCGCGGGGTTTTTGTTTTGCGTGGACTTGGTTCGGTGTACTGCCGGATTGATCGGCTTTCCGCCAACGCCATCCGCCGACAACCAGACGCGAACAACACGGAGATCAATCGATGTCGCTCTCATCCGCCCGGAACTTTGCGCTCCGTGCCTCCAAGTCGCAGGATCAGAAGGAGGCCATCGAGCTGTTGTCGCAGGCGATCCTGGAACTGGCGATGTCGATGGAAGCAACCGACGCCAAGATCAAGAAGATCAACAAGTCATCGTAGCATCAGCCGCACCGTGCTCCGGGAAGATTGCGAGTGACGGCTGCGCCGTCACTTGACCTCCATCTGGAGCCCTTCCTTTTCGATGATGGCGGCGAATTTCTTCGTCTCGGCATCGACGAAATCAGAGAATTGCTGCGGCGTGCCGTAGTCGGCGCGGGCGCCCATGCCGGCGATGTTCTTTTTGACGTCGTCGCGCTCCAGCATCGCCTTGATCTGACGATTCAGCTCGTCGACCACGGGCGCGGGCGCAGTCTTCGGCAGGAACACACCGAACCAGGAGGCGACGTCGAATTTGGCGAGCTCCGGCGCACCCTCGCGCATCACAGGCAGATCGGGCGCAGAGTCGCTGCGCTCGGTCGTGGTGACGCAGAGCCCGTTGAGCTTGCCGTCCAGCACTTGCGGCAGCGACGGATAGAGATTGTCGAACAGGATCTGGATGTCGCCGGCGAGACCGGCCTGCAGCGCAGGGCCCGCGCCACGGAACGGCACATGCGTCATCTTCAGACCGGTGAGTTGCAGGAACCAGGCGCCGGTGAGGTGAGGGCTCTGCCCGGTGCCGGACGAGCCGTAGGTGAGCTTGTCGGGGTTCTTCTTGAGGTACGCGATCAGTTCGGGGATCGACTTGATGCCGGTCGATGGATGCGCCGAGACGATGTTCGGGATCCGGATCATGTTGGAGACCGTCTGCAACTGGTCGGCCTTGTAGGTCAGGTTCCGGAAGATGCTGAAGGCGATCGCGTTCGGGCCGGGATTGCCGATCAGGATGGTGTGGCCGTCGCCCTTGCTGCGGGCGACCTCCGCGGTGCCGATGGTGCCGCCGGCGCCGGAGCGATTCTCCACCACGACCGACTGGCCCCAGAGCGGCTGCAAATGCGCCGCCAGCAGCCGCCCCATCACGTCGGTCGAGCCGCCAGCCGCTGCCGGCACGATGATCCGAACGGTTTCGGTCGGCCGCCAGTCGCCGGCACCGAGACAGGCGCGCGGCAAGATCGACGCCGCCGAAAATGCGGCCGCGCCCGACAATACCGTACGACGGGAAAATCTTTTGGCTCTCACGCGCTTACCCCCTGCTCGGACTTTCTTGTTTGCGAGCAAGCGTAGGGGACCGCTTGCCCGTAGGGCAAGCGCGGCAACTTGGCGCAGCTTGGCTTAAGCTCTAGTTGAAGCTCAGCAGCTTGAAGAGCGGTGTCAGGTACGACATTTCCTGGCCCGACGTCGGCGTGGTGCGGCTGACGAAGTCGAAGATCTTGCCGTCCTTCAGGCCGTAATTGGCGAGCCGGCGCACCTGGCGGTTTTTGTCGAAATAGACCGCGATGACACGCTGGTCGACCACACGCTGATTCATGAAGGCGACAGGGCGCGAGGTCCGCTGCGAGATGTAATAGAACACCTCGCCGTCCAGCGTTGCGACCGTCGAGGGGGTGCCGAGCACGATCAGGACCTGATCCTGGCTCGCGCCGATCGGAATCTGCTCGAGTGCTCCGTCGGGCAGGATGTAGCCCTTCTGGAATTGCTCGCCGGCGCAGCCGCCGAGCGCGGCGGCGCAGAACAGACCGACGACCGCAATGGCGCGGAAGCGCGTGAGGAACCCGCGCGCGGAAGCCGTGCGAGACTGTCTTGGAAGAGTGTGGTTCATCGGCGGAACTGATCCGTCCCCTTGCATCGGCCGGAGCATTGACGTACCGGGCAGCTTAATGGATTGCAATCATGCCGAGCTCCAATGGGCGAACCTTCAACAGGTGTCCTTTGGGGGGCCGGCAGCCGGAACCCGTCATGCTTTGGCCGTTCAATCACTTCAGAAGACCCCGGGTGCCCGCGCGCAGCACCATTGAGACCATCTATGGCATGATCGTGACGCAGGCGCGAGAACCGTTGTTTTACCGTGACTTGGGCGTTCCGGACACGGTTAATGGCCGTTTTGACCTGCTTCTGATGCATCTGTGGCTGGTGCTGCGGCGATTGAAATCCGCAGAAGGCGGCGTGGAGTTGTCGCAGGCCCTGTTCGATCATTTCTGCATCGACATGGACGACAATCTCAGGGAAATGGGGGTCGGCGACCTGACGGTGCCGAAGCGGATGCAGGCGTTCGGCGAGGCCTTTTACGGCCGCACCGCGGCCTACGACCTGGCGCTGGCCGACAGCGACGAGGCCCTGTGCCAGTCGTTCTGCAAGAACATCCTCAATGGTCAGAACATCGACAAGGCCCGCGAACTGGCCGTCTATGCCAGAGAGGCGATGGCGGTGTTGGCTCGCGCCGACCTCGCGGCGCTGACCGAGGGGGCATGGCGCTTCCCGGCGCCGCAAGCTGCGAGGACCACGGCATGAGCGGCGGCAGCACAGGACGGCCCGATGCCGCGCGGGATCCTTGGCGCGTTCTCATCAACGTCGCGCAGATCCCGGATACCGGGCTGCATCGCGAGATCGTGGCCGACGAGGCGACGCGCAAGGCGATCGCCGAGGTCGCCGAGTTGCGCGAGGTCGCCTCCGCGCATGCCGAGTTCGATCTGCAGCCCAAGCGCGACGGCAGCTGCCACGTCACCGGCAGGGTTTGGGCTCGGATCGGCCAGACCTGTGTGGTGACGCTCGATCCGATCGAGAACGAGATCATTGAGCCGATCGACGTGGTGTTCGCGCCGCCCGAGCAGATCCCGGAAATGGCCGACCTCGTCGACGACGCCGAGGAAGGCGACGAGGAGACCCCGGATCCGCCGGAGCCGATCGTCGGCGGCTTCATCGACATCGGCCGGCTCGCCACCGATGCGCTGTTTCTCGGCATCGACCCGTATCCGCGCAAGGCGGATGCGGTCTTTGAACAAGAGGTTGAAGCGCCTGATCCGGAAAATCATCCCTTCGCCGCGCTGAAGGCGCTGAAGGAAGAGCCCGGCGGCAAGAAGCCGAAGGGGAGTTGAGGGAAGCTGACGGAACTTGAGGGCGGCCAGCGCCAACATTTGAGGGGATGGCTTGCCTGCAGGCCTGCGCGAGGGGTGTTCCCGGTTACTTCAAGTATTTGTTATAATAGTTTGAAATATCATGTATTTCTGGTAAGTCTTGATGTATTGCGTGACGGTTCGGCGCCTCGGTTGTTTGTGGTCAAGAGGTTGTGTCGGACCGCGGACACGCTATTGTCGCGGCCCGGCGTTTCGCCGCGCGCCGTTGACGGCGGTGACTTCAAGCTCGCGGTCTTCATCTGAAGGGCTGTGGGAGAGCAGGCTTCCGGGACGTTCATGCCTCATAAGGTTCGAATCGCGCTTGACGCCATGGGGGGCGATGTCGGCGCATCGGTGGTCATTCCCGGCGCCGCGATCTCGTTGAGTCGTCATCCCGACAGCGAATTCCTGCTGGTCGGAGACCGCGCCCAGATCGAGCCGGAGCTTGCGAAACATCCTGCGCTGAAGGCGGTATCGAAGGTGATACATACCGACGTCGCGGTGAAGAATGACGAGAAGCCGAGCCAGGCGCTGCGGCGAACCCGCAGGGCGTCGTCGATGTGGCTGGCGATCGATGCGGTGAAGCACGGCGAGGCCGACGTTGCGGTCTCCGCCGGCAACTCAGGCGCACTGATGGCGATGGGCAGTATCAATCTGCGGACGTTGCCGGGCGTCGACCGCCCGGCGCTCGCTGCGGCGTGGCCGACGCTGCGAGGCGATTCGGTGGTGCTCGATCTCGGAGCCTCGATCGGCGGCGACGCCCGCCATCTGGCAACGCTCGCGGTGATGGGCAGTGCCATGGCGAGCGTGCTGTTCAATCTCGAACGGCCGACCGTCGGCCTGCTCAATATCGGCTCCGAGGAGATCAAGGGGCACGGGGAAATCCGCGAGGCCGCCGAGATGCTGCGCGCGATGAACGCGCCCCAGTTCAACTATATCGGCTTTGTCGAGGGCGATGCGATCGGCAAGGGGCTCGCCGACGTGATCGTGTCGGAAGGCTTCAGCGGTAATATCGCGCTCAAGGCCGCCGAGGGAACCGCGCGCCAGATGTTCACGCTCTTGCGCGAGGCGATGTCGTCCAGCTGGCTGGCGAGGATCGGCTATCTATTTGCCCGCGGCGCGTTCCAGAAGCTGCGCGACAAGCTCGATCCCAACAAGTCGAACGGCGGCCTGCTGCTCGGCCTGAACGGCGTGGTGGTCAAGAGCCATGGCGGCATCAACGCGGAAGGCTTTGCCTATGCGGTGGATGTTGGCTATGAGATGGCCCACTACGATCTCCTCACCAAGATCAATCAGATGCTCAACCGCGACGGCGGCGCCCTGGTAAAGGCGCAGACCGCGCAGGAGGCTGTCTCGTGACTGCGATACGTTCGGTAGTGCTCGGCTGCGGCTCATATTTGCCGGAGCGGGTTTTGACCAATGCCGAACTGGCGAGCCGGATCGACACGTCGGACGACTGGATCGTGCAGCGCACCGGCATCAGCGAGCGGCACATCGCGGCCGATGACGAGTTCACCTCGCATCTCGCCATCAATGCCGCACGCGCCGCGCTCGCCGATGCCAAGATCGACGCCCAGTCGATCGACCTGATCGTGCTGGCGACCTCGACCCCCGACAACACGTTTCCGGCGACCGCGGTCGCGGTCCAGCACGGGCTCGGCATCAACCACGGCGTTGCGTTTGATCTGCAGGCGGTGTGCTCCGGCTTCGTCTTTGCGCTGACCACCGCGGACAATTTCCTGCGCGCCGGCGCCCACAAGCGGGCGCTGGTGATCGGCGCCGAAACCTTCTCGCGCATCCTCGACTGGAACGACCGCGGCACCTGCGTGCTGTTCGGCGATGGCGCCGGCGCGGTCGTGCTGGAGGCGCAGCAGCATTCCGGCACGACGGACGATCCCGGCGTGCTGACGACGCATCTGCGCTCGGACGGACGCCACAAGTCGAAGCTGTTTGTCGATGGCGGTCCGGGCTCGACCAAGACGGTCGGCCATCTCCGGATGGAAGGCCGCGAGGTATTCAAGCACGCCGTCGGCATGATCACCGATGTGATCGTCGATGCGTTCAACGCCACCGGCTTCACCGCCGACGACATCACCTGGTTCATTCCGCATCAGGCCAACAAGCGAATCATCGATGCCTCGGCCCACAAGCTGCATATTGCGCCGCAGAAGGTGGTCTTGACAGTCGACAAGCACGGCAACACCTCGGCGGCCTCGATTCCGCTCGCGCTGTCGGTCGCCGTGAGGGACGGGCGCGTCAAGAAGGGCGATCTGGTGCTGTTCGAGGCGATGGGCGGCGGCTTCACGTGGGGCTCGGCGCTCGTGCGCTGGTAGCGCATCGCCAAAGAGTATCGGCAGGTTGCCGGCATCTTTCCAGCGCCCGGACGCTGGTCGCTGTTGACCATTGCGCGCTAAGCTTTTAATTTCAGTCAAGAAATTGTTCGCCGAGAGTGCGGGGCAGGCGATGACCACGGGAACCGGAAAAACAGTGACGCGCGTCGATTTGTGCGAGGCGGTCTACCAAAAGGTAGGTCTGTCGCGCACGGAATCGTCGGCGTTTGTCGAGTTGGTGCTGAAGGAGATCACCGATTGCCTGGAAAAGGGCGAGACGGTGAAGCTGTCCTCATTCGGCTCCTTCATGGTGCGCAAGAAGGGCCAGCGTATCGGCCGCAATCCAAAGACCGGCACCGAGGTGCCGATCTCGCCGCGGCGTGTGATGGTGTTCAAGCCGTCGGCGATCCTGAAGCAGCGGATCAATGGCCACGTCGTCACCAATGGCGACGGCAGCAAGGCCGACTAGAGCGTTTTCAAGCGAAGTGGATACCCGGTTCGCGTGAAGAAAACGCGCCGAAACCAGAAACCGGAGCCCCGTTCCGATTCAATCGGAACGGAAACGGCTCCAGGCATTGAAGCCAGAGGAGCGGGCATTTGGACAAGGCGCCGGATGCGTTCCGTACCATCAGCGAAGTCGCAGATGAGCTCGATATTCCCCAGCATGTGCTGAGATTCTGGGAAACGCGCTTCGCGCAGATCAAGCCGATGAAGCGCAGCGGCGGACGCCGCTACTATCGCCCCGACGACGTCGACCTGCTCAAGGGCATCCGCCGGCTGCTCTACGGCGAGGGCTACACCATCCGGGGCGTGCAGCGGATCCTGAAAGAGCATGGCATCAAGTCGGTGCAGGGCATCGCCGACCAGACCGCTGCCGTCTCGTTCGGCGCGGTCGAGGAGGCGGTCGGCAACAGCATGGCCGAGCCCGACGATCTCGAGGGCAATGACGGCCTCGATTTCGACGGCGAGGAGGGCGACGGCGACGAGAAGGGCATCGACTACCGATTCGTCGATCCCGACGAGGACCCGATCCTGTCGACCTACAAGGCGCACGCCCACCCCGGCAAGGCGCCGGCCGCGCCGCCGGTGCGTCCCTCCGTCCCGTCGGTGGACCGGGAGCGGCTCGAACGCGCGCTGCAGGAGCTGGTCGCCTGCCGGCAGCTGATCGACGCGGCAATGAAGGACGGCTGAGCCAAGGAAGCTGCGGTGGGGAACCGGGCCCCGGATTGCAGCCTTTAAGCGCTTGGTCCGCCTTGCGCGAACGCAGGATCGCAGCTAATGGAACGGCATCGGAGCGTGGCGCAGCCCGGTTAGCGCACTAGTCTGGGAGACTAGGGGTCGGAGGTTCAAATCCTCTCGCTCCGACCATTTTTCTCTATTCATTCAATACCGGATCGGGTCGGGCGGTTGCCGCTGAACCGCCCGTTGCCATTTCGTTGTCAATTTCGTTCGCGCAGCGTTCTGATTTCGTAGTCCGTTCTCATGGGCCGTCTGGTGCTGGCCTGTTTTATTCTCTAGTGGCCTAATTTGATTTTGGGAGTGGCCTGTTTCGAATGAAGCGGGCTGGAACCAAGACTTGGCCGATGTTCTCGGTTGGACAGCTGAGTCGGCAATCCAATGTTCTGCCCGTAGCAATACCTATGGTCCGGCCAACTGTTCTCAATCCACAGCGCAGAGGAGTTACCGGGGTTCTCCGTGCGTGAACACGGAGCGCGGCGTAAGGATGCTGTCAGCAAGAAATGTTTCGATACAATGACACTTCCCAGCCTCGGGATGTACCGCTCTGAGGCCGTCTCGTGGACGGTTGCAGCAAATGGATCCATCGGGCCGACAATTCTGGACCTATCAGTTGATAGGCTATGCCGTGATAGCTCTCAGCGTCGCGGCCATCATCGCGATCGTTCTCGCATAGAGGTCGCCTCAGTTGGCATTGTCCCTGATCTTGCCTTTACCTTCGCAGGCCGCGCATTTGACCGGATAGATTCTGTGACCCGGCTGGACCGCCTGCGCAATCGGCTGGACGCCCGTTCCATTGCAGGCCGGGCAGATACGCTCTTTGATCTTCGGCTGCATGTTGAGCCTTTCTGGCCGCGCCTCAATTGGGCGGCTATCGCTTCACTCCGTGAATCGAAAGGGGCCGCCCACGCGCGGCCCCGTTGCCGGTTTAGTTTCGAAAATCGGTTCGGGATGAAAATCGAGCATCGGCAAGACCTACGTTAGAGTTTTCAACAAGTTTTTAGGATTCCGGGAAAGTACGGTGTTTTGCCATTATGCTGCTGTTCGCCACGGTGATGCTCACCGGCATACAATAAGGCCGCCTCAGTTGGCGGCCTCTTTCCCTTCCCGGCTTGCCTTGTCGCGATAATTCTCAAGCTTCTCGATCGCGTTCGCCGCCAGCACGCCACGGCGCGCAGGGTACATATCAATCACGCGCAGCGCCTTGTCGACGGTCCTGCCGCCAAAGCTCGGCGATCGAGCATGGGTTTCTCCGATGGGGGGAAACGCTATTTCGGAAGGCATTCTACATTGTAAGCAATGATGATCTGCGCCGGGTCGGCCTTGCCGACGCTTTTCAGGTCTTCAAGGCCGCTTCTGAGCTTGGCTCCCGCCTCTTTCAGGCTGCCTTCGAGTGTGGCCTTGGCCGCCCTGCATCGCTCTTCGCTCGTGAATTCCTGGAACACCACGGTTGGGAGCAGCCTCCATTCCGCCTTGTCGATCGTAGCGGCTGGGCTGACCGAATAGGAGAACACGTACATCAGTATCCACATCAGCGTGCTCCTGTTGCGATGCGAGGATCGCAATGGTTTGCCCACTACCGATGAGCCCCGTGGTTGACTTGGATCAAGAGGGCTCAACTAGTTTGGTGTCGTGTGTTTCGACCGAACCCAGGTGGTCATCTCCTGCAGTCAATTGAACCGGCGGTGGTCACAGCGGCATGACGGATCTTCTGGCATCACCATGCCGGCGCTACGGATCGCTGGGGCCCCGTGGTTGCTGCGACCGGATGGTCGATGCTTCATGCGGCGCCCACCGCAATCGGGACTCACGCGACGTCGACGGTCGGCTTTGAGACCGCGCAGAGGATGGCTTTCTTTCCGCTGATCATCCCGCCGACGACCGGACCGGGGACGATGCGACGGCGATCGCCATCGGGCCCCGGCGGCGGGTTGACTATCTGATCTCCCGTCGATCAATCCGGGTTCGGGGCCGTGGTCGCGGTTGACCTATGTCAAGCGTCACGGCCGTTCCTCCGATCATGCTGCGCTATGGCTTAACGTCGATCGGGGTGAGATGTGCCTGGCCCGGATAGCTGTTGGATTGGCATGGCTCGGATCGGGGAGGCGGCCAAGACCGGACTGAGCGCCGCGATGCTGCTGCTGTCAACCAGCTGTCTCGCGATGGACATCGTGCGTGTGCCCAATTGCACAGGAGATGTCCTAAAGCTGAGCGGCGACATCGGGCCTGGCGATTTTGCCCGTTTTCGTGGGTCGGTGGGCGCGGAGAGGCGCGTGCGTGGTGTCGATCTCGACTCAGGCGGCGGCTCTCTCGATGAGGGCTTCCGGATTGCCATGCTTGCCCATCGACTGCAGCTCACAACCTACGTCTCCGGAGAATGCGACTCAGCCTGCGCATTCATTTTTCTGACAAGCACGAAGCGCTACGTGTCGCCGGCCGCCAGGATTGGCGTTCATTCCGTCTCCAATGTGCACGGTAACGAAGATAACGGGACCATTCGCGACACGATTAGGCTGGCGCGATTGATGGCCAAGAACGGGATTTCTCCCTCGGCGATCGGCAAGATGGTGACGACCCCACCGGGAAAGATGTCTTATTTGAACAAGGACGATCTTGCGGCGCTCAAGGTCATCGTGCGCAATCCCTTCGATCGCATCATCCGCACCTCAACGGCGCAAGCCATGAAAGGCGCGTCGACTTGTGACACGGGAGCTTCGAACAGCGTGTCGAAAGAGGAAGGTCCTGCGTCGGCGGGTAGCGGCGGAAAGAAAAGCTAGGCGGCGATACGCCGACCAGTTCGAGGCGTTCAAGAAGCTGGCGGTCGAACGCGGGGTCGGCGCGGAGGAAATCGCCGCCCGTTTCGGCGTGACGACGCATGCGGCAACGCCTGCGAATAGGCGCTGTCTCCCCGAAGCTGATACAGCGCCATCGCGACGGCGACCTGTGCGCGTCGGCTCATCCGCCGATGACGACCACCATGATCGATCCCCAGGTCGTCAGCAGAATGTTCGAGATCGGATAGGCGGGCGTATAGCCGAGCACCACCACGGAGCTGCCCGAGCGTTCCTGAATGGCAGCCATCGCTGCCGTGACCGTCTGTGCACCGGTCAATGCACCGAGCAGGAGGATGGGATTCATGCGCAGCACGAAGTGGCCGAAGCAGAAGCCGACGATCTGCGGCAACAGGGTGACGATCATGCCGCCCAGAAGCAGGCCGATGCCCGACTCCCGTATGGCGGAAAGGAAGATCGGTCCGGCATGAATTCCGGTGAGGCCGACAAAGGCCGCCAGTCCGAGCGACGTCATCAGGCTGATCGCGCCATCGGGGATCCGGCCGAAATACGGCAGACGGGTGCGGAGATAGCCGACCAGAAGTCCGGCGAGCAGGGTGCCGACGCTGGTGCTCAGCGAGATCGTGATGCCGCCAACGGAAAAGCTCACGAGAACGCCGACGAGGCCGCCGAGGAAAATCGCGAGCCCCAGCACGACGAAATCGATGCTGGTGCTCGGCGCGACGATGACGCCGATGCTCTTGGCCGCATTCTGCACCACCGCTTCAGGACCCACGATGCGAAGCAGATCGCCGCGCTGCAGGACGACGCCGGCGGCAATGGGAAGTGCCTCGCCACCCCGGCTCACCGAGCGCAGATAGAGGCCGCGTGCCCAGCTCTGCTCCGACGCCTGTTGGAGACTGCTGCCCGCGAGCCTCGGGTCGATCAGGAACACGTCGGCCGCGACCAGCGGGATATCGAGCAGCTCCCGGTCTTCCACCTCCTGGCCGCGCGGTCCGATCAGCTCCACGACGGTTTGGCGCGGAGCGGACAGCGCGACAACGTCGCCGGCCGCCAGTATGGTTCCAGGCTCCGCCTCGAGGATGCGCTCTCCGCGGCGGATGCGGTGGATGAACACGCGCTGCTCGGGCACCCGCGCCTCGGCGGCCGCAACCGTCAATCCGACGATCGCCGCATGATCATCCAGCCGGTAGGCACGCATTTCGAACTTGCGCCAGGCGGACGCTAGGCCGGGCTTGGTGCGCGTGATGCCCAAGGCCTGTTCCAGCTTGAGCGCTTCCGTCTTCAGGTCGAATTTAAGCAGCGCCGGAACGACCATCGTGCAGAATGTGATCACGCCGGCATAGCCGAAGATGTAGCAGACCGCATCGGCCACCGCGATGTGCGAGACGAACAGCGCACGCTGCGCTTCGGACACGGGTAGCGAATTGACTGCGTCGGTCGCCGTACCCATTGCTGCGCTCTGGCTGAGCGCACCAGACAGCAGTCCGGCCGCAAAGCCGGGGTCGAGTCGCAGCACGCGTGCCACGGCGATCGCCGCCGCAAGACCGGTCAGACTGACGACAACGGCCATCAGCACCGGCTTCAGCCCGTCGCGCTTCATCGCCAGCACGAATTGCGGACCGACCGAATAGCCCACCCCGAACAGGAACAGCAGGAACAGGAACGATTTGGTCATGCTGGACACGGGCACGTGCGCGAAATCGCCGACCGCGAGGCCGGCGAAGAGCGCGCCCGTCACCGGGCCAAGGCTGAAAGCGCCGATCCTGAAGCTGCCGATCCAGTAGCCCGCCGCGATCACCAGGAACAGTGCGAGCTCCGGATAGCGGACGAGAAACTGCTGCAGCCAGATCAACATCGTCGCTCGCCGCGGCTATGTCATCATCATCACCAGCACCATGCCCCAGATCGTCAGCAGCGTGTTTCCGACCGCGTAGGTGACGGTGTAGCCAAGGCCGGGAATCTGGCTTTTCGCGCGATCATTGATCATGCCCAGCGAGGCGGTGGTCGTGCGCGCGCCGGAGCAGCATCCGAGCAGGATCGCGTCGTGGAAGCGGAACAGGTATTTGCCGACGAACATCGCCAGGATCAGCGGCACCGTGGTCACGACGACGCCCCAGAGGAACAGGCTGAAGCCGAGTTTCTGAAGACCTGCGACAAATCCCGGTCCCGAGGAGATACCGACCACGGCAATGAACACGTTCAGGCCGACCGAGTTCATGAACCACACGGTGGGTGACGGGATGCGGCCGAAAGTCGGGTGCACCGATCGCAGCCAGCCGAAAAACAGACCGGAGATCAGCGCGCCGCCGGAGGTCGACAAGGTGAGCGGCACGCTTCCGATCTTGTAGACGAAGGCGCCGAGAAGAGCGCCGATCGCAATCGCTGCGCCGATGAAGGCGACGTCGGCAACGTCGGTTGCGCGATCCGGCCGGCCCAGCATCTTTGTGGTGACAGCGACATCGGGCGTGCGGCCGACCAGGGTGACGATGTCGCCCCGGTTGATCTTCGTGTTCGGCAGGATCGGTATCTCGGTCGCGATCGCGCCCCGAACGATCCTGCGCAGGAATACGCCGCGCGCGCCCGGTTCCTTCGCCAGTTGCTCCAGCGTCTTGCCATCGACGTCCTTGCTGGTCACGTAGACGTCGACGCCCTCGATCGGTACCGCCAGCAGCTCGCGATCGTCGACTTCCTCCGCCTGCTCGCCGATCAGCTGCACGAGCACATCGCGGCGGCCGGCGACGGCGACGACATCGCCGGCGTGAATCACCGTGTCGGAAGTTGCCTCCACGATCTTTCCACTTTGCCGAAGCCGCAGGACGAAGACGCGATGATCGGGAATCAGTGACTCGGCCTGCTCGACCGTCTTACCGACGACAGGCCCACGCTCGCGAACGCGGTAGGCGCGCAAATCGAACTGGTGCCAGGCCGTCCCGGGGCCACCCAGCTCCTTTTTGCCGCCATGCTCCTCCTCATATTTCTTGCAAGCGGCCTCGAGATCGATACCGAGCAGCGCAGGGCCTAGCAGGGCGAGGACGATCGCCGACCCAACCGTGCCAAAAATATAGGTCACGGCATAGGCGACCGGCATCGCATCGAGCAGTTTCTTGGCTTCGTCTGCGGGCAGACCGAGGCGATTGATGGCGTCGGTCGCGAGCCCCATCGACGCAGAGATCGTCTGCGAGCCGGCATAGAGCCCGATGGCCGATCCGACGTCGTAGCCGGCGATCTTCGCGCCGAAATACGCCGAGAGCAGACAGAACACACACACCACTGCGGCGAAGATGGCCTGCGGAACGCCGTCCTGCGCGATGCCGCGCACGAATTGCGGTCCGACGCCGTAACCGATCGCGAACAGGAACATCAGAAAGAAAAACGGCTTGAGCGGACCTGAAATGGTGATGCCGATCTGGCCGATGATGACCGCGGCAACCAGCGTCGCGGTGACCGCGCCGAGACCGAGACCCTTGTAGGTGAAGGACCCGAAATAATAGCCGAGGGCCAGCGAGAGGAAGATCGCGATTTCGGGATAGGTGCGGAGCGTCTGGAAGAACCAATCGATCATGATGTCACCCGTTCATGCTGTCCCGGGGCTTCGGCATGCGCCCGCTTCGATGTCGTGCAGGGGGCCGAAAAGGGCGAGCAACTGTATCGATCGACATCAGGCGCCGGTCGGCAGGAGGGATGTTGATCTATGTCAACCGCACCTGCGAGAGCCTCGCGATTTCATCATCTTGCCGACACCACACGTTTGGTTCGTACGATTGCATCGTGACGCGGCCATCCGTCGCTGCGGTAGCGTCGCTTGCGCGAGACCGTTGACATAGATCAAGGCTCGTCACCTGCCGGCGATCATGCTGAGCGCGATTGCGCAGGCGAGGAGCCTGTCCGCCTCCATTCCAACACCTTGCATCGTCCCGGGAGTGTCAAATGGCCGATCTTCTGACCTTAAAGAAATTCGAGGCGTTGAGCCCCTTCGAGATCAAGGACGAACTGATCAACCTCGCGAAGAGCGCTTCGAAGCAGAGTCAAATGGCCTTCCTGAATGCCGGGCGGGGCAATCCGAACTGGGTGGCCACGACGCCGCGCGAAGGCTTCTTCCTGCTGGGACAGTTCGCCATCACCGAGAGCAAGCGGGTGGTGGAGCATCCGGCGGGGATCGGCGGCATGCCTCAGGCAAAGGGCATTGCCGGACGGTTCGAGGCCTGGCTCAAACAGCACAAAGACATGCCCGGCGCGAGCTTCCTGACCGAGATGCTGCCTTTTGCGGTGAAGAAATTCGGCTTCGATCCCGACGCCTTCGTCCACGAACTGGTCGATTCGATCATTGGCGACAATTATCCGGTGCCGGACCGCATGCTGGTGCATAACGAAAAGATCGTGCACGAGTACCTGATGTGGGCCGTCTGCGGCGAGCCCCGGCCGGCCGGCAAGTTCGACATCTATGCGGTCGAGGGCGGCACGGCGGCGATGTGCTACCTCTTCAAGTCGCTGAAGGCCAATCGGCTGCTGGTGCCCGGTGATACGATTGCGCTGGCGACGCCGATTTTCACGCCCTACATCGAGATGACGCACCTGGAGGACTACGATCTGAAGGTCGTTCAGATCAGGGCTCCGCAGGAAAACAAATTCCAGTTCACCGACGAGGAAATCAAGAAGCTGGAGGATCCGAAAGTTAAGGCCTTCTTCGTCGTCAATCCGTCCAATCCTCCGGGGATGGCGTTGAGCAAGGAGACGGTCGCCAAGTTGGCCAATCTGGTCAAGACCAAGCGCCCCGACCTGATGATCCTCACCGACGACGTCTACGGAACCTTCGTGCACAACTTCCGTTCGTTGCTCGGCGAGCTGCCGCACAACACCATCGGCGTCTACTCCTATTCGAAGTATTTCGGCTGCACGGGATGGCGGCTCGGGGCCATCGCGATCCACGAAGACAATATCTTCGACAAGAAGATCGCCAAGCTCCCGGACGAAGCCGTGAAGGCGCTCGACAAGCGTTACGGACCGCTCACGCTCGAACCGCGTAAGCTCAAGCTGATCGATCGCATCGTGGCCGACAGCCGCGACGTGGCGCTCAATCACACCGCGGGACTGTCGTTGCCGCAGCAGGTGATGATGAGCCTGTTCTCGCTCGCGGAGATGATGGATGTGAAGAAGGCCTACCAGGCCGCCTGCATGGAAATCGTCAACAAGCGCCTGTGGTCGCTGCTCGACGGGCTCGGGCTTGCGGACAAGCTGACCCCAAATCCGAACTACGATGCGTACTACGCCCTGGTCGATTTCGAGTTCTGGGCTCGCAAGAACATCGGCGACGATGCCGTCGAACACCTGAAGAAGAATGTCCACCCCTTGGATCTCGCGTTCAGGCTGGCCGAGGCCCACGGGATCGTGCTGTTGAACGGAGGTGGCTTCGATGCTCCGGAATGGTCGCTTCGGGTATCGCTCGCGAACCTCCCTGACGATGTCTACGACGACATCGGACGAGGCGTCCGGACCATCGCCAGGGGCTATCGCGATGCCTATGAAGCTGCGACGGGGAAGGGCGGAGGCGCAAGGCGCTGACGAACTTAAATTCCATGGGTCGGAGAGCCCCCGTTGATTTCCGGCGCGACAGCTGGCCGCGGATAACACCGCCCGGTCATCCGTCATCCGGGTGTCGCGTCGTCAACCGGTCTACTCTTATAGTCCGATTGGGTTAGCAGGGTTGTCGCAAGTGTGTTCGATCGTGTGGCACAAGCTGCACTGGTCAGACGGTTTCCCCGTGATCTAGGATGACGATCATGAGGAACGGCAGCGACACATTGAGTCGAATCGTTCGTGTACGCCCGCCGGCTCGCGGCCGCCGCTGGTTGAATCATTGGCTTGAGGCCATCGACGGCGATTTTGCGTTCAGGATGATCGTTGTGACGGCTGGCGCCGTGTCGACCATGGCGTTTGCATTCGGATTGCTGTCGCCCTGAGCACGCGGTTACCGGAAGTCGAGCGAGTTGATGTCGGTGACGAGATCGGCGCCTGCAATCGCCACGAGCCCGGTCTTGACCGCATGGCTGCCGACGATCATGTGGCAATATCGCCACGGGCTCGCGTTGTTCAGCCAGTGCCATTGAGATCAGCAGGTATTTTAGCTTGGTCGCAACGTCGAGACCGCCTGGCGGGTAGGTTCGCTGTCGGGGCCTGCGTCACGATCTTCTTGTTCTGCTGTGCACAACAGACGGTCGCGCTGCCGCTGACCCCTTTCCGTTACGAGGCCCTGGCTCAGCGGCATTGTCCGGGGGATACGGTGGTCTGGCTCGATCTCCGCCGCGGACGCTATTTTCTCAAGGGGCAGAGCCGCTATGCCAGGGGCTTCGACGGCAGTTTCGTGTGCAGGAACGAAGCCCGCGACAGCGGCTATCGGCGATCGTTGTTGGGTCTCCGCTGATATCAGCAAAGGCCGGCGTGGCGCCCCACAACCGACCTACCATCCGTAGTAATAGCGCGGCTGGCTGTAATAGCCGTAACCTCCGCCAGGCGGGCAATAGCCGTAACCGCCGTAGCCATATCCGCCGCCGTAATAGGGATATCCGCCATAGGCTGAGCTGGCGATGGCTCCGCCAACGATCGCGCCGGCTGCGGCGCCGCCCCATCCTCGATAACCCCATCCACGATAGCCCCAGCCGCCGTAGCCTCCTCTCCAACCGCGGTAGCCCCAGCCACCGCCCCAGCCGCCCCAACGGATCTGGACGGCGCTGTTGTCGATCGCGCCTTTCATGGCAGCGATGTTGGTCGGCAGCGGGGCTGCCTCGCCCGCGCCGACGCCGATCCCGCTCGCAAGCAGGATCAAGGCCAGCAAGGTTTTGATGTTCTTCATGACGTCCTCATACCCGGGTGATGCAGGCGGTCGTGATGCGACGACGGCCAACTTGCAGATCGCACGCAGCGAGCCTGTCAGGCGGCGCCGGCCGAGGCTTGATTTGAATCAAAGTGACCATGGTGACTGCTCGGCAGGGCAGACGATTGATCCTGCACCTTGGGACAATTGCCGGAGGCGGCAGTCCGCCGCCTAATCGGGGCGCGATCGTGGTCGTGATCCCGACCGTGATCGCATCCCGACGACGTTGGAGCGGCCCCGATTCCTACCCCCGAATCGGGGCCGTCTCGTTGCGAGGGGCGAACGCATGACGCTTGATCTGGATCAAGCAGTGCATGCCAAGGCGATGGCACCGCTTCCCGTGTGCCTGCTGATGCTCAATCGAAAGCACGTTCTTGAAAACCCTTCGCCAGCTCGTGGCCGGAGACGAATTCATCCAGCTCGCAATTCGCCTCGGATTGCTGGCGTTGCTGATCTACTGGTCGTTCGTCCTGGTCCGCCCGTTCGTTCCGATCCTGGCCTGGAGCGTCGTGCTCGCGGTCGCGCTCTATCCGGTCTTCAACTGGCTTACAGGCACGCTCGGGGGCCATGCGGGCATCGCCGCCCTGGTCCTGACCCTGATCGCGTTGGCCGTCGTCATCGGACCGGCGACCTGGCTCGGGATCGGGGCGGTGGAGGGGGTGAGGGAGCTCGCCGGACAATTGAGCGCCGGTAACGTTGTGGTGCCGTCGCCGATGCCGGAGATCAAGGATTGGCCGCTGATCGGCGGCCCGCTCTATGACCTCTGGGATCGGGCGTCGACCAATCTGCGCGCCGTGCTGCGCGAGGTCGTGCCGCACCTGAAGCCGCTGGCCGGGATATTGTTAGCGTTTGCGAGCGATGCCGGCGTCGGGATGCTGAAGTTTTTGCTGGCGGTCGTGCTGGCGGGGTTCCTGTTTCCCCACGGCCGGCAGCTTGCCGCGGCATGCAGGGGCTTCCTGTCCCGCATCGTGCCGGAGCAGAGCGAGCACTTCCTTGACCTGGCCGGCGCGACCATTCGGGCGGTCTCCCAGGGCGTTATCGGCGTCGCCGTCCTGCAATCGCTACTCGCCGGAATTGGCTTCAAGCTCGCCGGGATTCCGAGTGCGGGCCTGCTGGCGTTCGTCGTGATGTTGTTGGCGATCGTGCAGATCGGGGCGGCGATCGTGCTGTTCCCCGTCGTCATCTGGCTCTGGTCGGCCAAAGACTTCACGACGGCGCTCGCCCTGACGTTGTTCTTCCTGGTCGTCGGCGTTCTCGACAATGTGCTGAAGCCGCTGGTCATGGGGCGGGGACTGACCACGCCGGCCCTTGTCATCTTCGTCGGCGTGATCGGCGGCACGCTTGCGCACGGCATCGTAGGCCTGTTCATCGGCCCGATCATTCTCGCGGTCGCCTGGGAGCTGGTCACGGCGTGGATCCGGGACGACCGTGCCCGGCTGACGGGTGAACGATGATGCTGTTTCAACTCGTCGTCGGATCGGCGGTCAGCGCGATCAATATCGTGCTCCATTCATTGTTCACCGTCCTGGTGATCGGACTGGTACGGAACGTCGCCCTGAGCGCTACTGGCCGGTTTGAGCTGCAGCTCAGCGGCGTGATGGTTGCGACCGCGCTGATCCTGATGGTGGCTCACATGATGGAGATATTCGTATGGTCACTGGCCTATCTTGCTATCGGTGCGGCGCCAGCGGCCGCCAATCTGCTCTATTTCGCCTTTGTGAACTACACCACGCTCGGCTATGGCGACGTCGTTCCGGTCAAGCAGTGGCTGCTGGTTGGCCCGATGGCTGCCATGAACGGCATACTGATGTTCGGCTGGTCGACTGCGGTCCTGTTCGAGGTGCTGCAAAAGACCATCGAACGCCAGGGGACACTCACGAAATCCTCGTAATGTCCCGGTCAGTTGTCGAGCCTGGAGAGTTGGTCGCGGTCAACCAGCATGATTTCGCGCTGGTTCGAACCGAGGAAGTTGAGGGCTCCGTAGGCGTGCAGCTTGGATAGGACTCGCGATACGGTCTCGAGGGTCAGCCCGAGATAGTCGGCGATATCGCGCCGGCACATCGGCAGGGCGACGACGCTGACCCCCGTCAGCCGGCGATCCATTTCGAGCAAGAACGCCGCCACGCGTTCCAACGCGGTCTTGCGGCCGAGCAGCAGCATGTGATCTTCGGCATGCTGCAGGTTGCTGGTGGTCATGATCAGCAAATTGCGAGCTAGGGTGGAATCGGAATGGGCCCCCCGTTCGAGGCTCATCCGCTTGATCAGGCGCACGTTCGTGTCGACGATAGCTTCGGCCGTGAAGCGATGCGTTTCGGCATTCTCAAGGCCGAAAATGTCCCCGACGAGGTGAAAAGCACCGATCTGACGTCGTCCGTCGGAGAGGAGCTTGTAGCTGCGGACAGCCCCTGAAACGACCTGGTAGACGTACTCCGCGGGCTCCTTCTCGCCGTAGATCTCGGCACCCCTTCTGTAGTGGAATTCGCTGGTGATGAAGTTGGCGTGCTGGGCGGTCAGCCCACCGAGGATGCTCGGTACATTGGCCGGTCTGACGTTGACGCGAGCGAACATGGACCAACTCTCTTACTGAGACTTTGCGGCTTGAAAATCCTTGGCCGCGTGCAATGACTACGACGGGGCCCGACCAGGCTCTATTGGTCTTGAGGCCATTGTCCCAAAGGACAGGGTGCGCGGAATGCAGCAATTTGTTCGTAATTGGTACCCAAGTCCCGGATTACTTTTCAGCATTTGCGACCATAACGTGCTAGCTTTCCCGAACCCGTTGATCTCCGGCTGCGAGCGCTATGGGTAAGGCAATTCGGCTCTCTCGACTGATCATCCTGCTGGTTACCTTGCTGTCGCCGGCTGGTCTCCAGGCGCAGGATATGCGTCCACGTTCCATGCTGGTGCTGGACCAGTCCGATCGGCGTGGCCCCTTCTACTCCCAGGTCTTCGTCGGGCTGAGGGACGCCGTGAGCGCACACGGTCACGCTCCGACGACAGTCTACACCGAAAGTCTCGATCTCACCCGGTTCGGCGGTGAGGGCTATCAGGACGGTTTCCGGAGATTTCTCGAGGAGAAATACCGCGATCGACCGATCGGCGTCGTGATTGCCGTTGGAGCGGCGGCGCTCGAGCTTGCAATCCGCTGGCGCCCACAGCTTTGGCCCGACACGCCGATCGTGTTCACGCTGGTCGAGGAGGCCGATTTCAAGCGATTGCGGCCGCCGGCCTATGTCACCGGCGGAATTGTGGCCTTGAAGCTCAAGGACGCCGTCTCGGCCGCCCGCGCCGTGGTGCCAGACCTCAAGACGGTCGTGCTCGTTGGCGCCGAATGGGATCAGCAAGTCCTTTTTCGCAACTGGAAGGACCAGGCTGTGGCCGGCCTTCCGGGCCTCGACCTGATCGAGATCATCGGACGTCCGATGCCCGACGTCATCGAGCAGGTGGCCGCGCTACCGGATCACAGCGCGATCATTTACACAGGGCTCTATAGCGACGGCAAAGGTAACTACTATCCGCCTTCGGATGCCCTTGCATTTGTCGCGGCGAAGGCAAATCGTCCCATCGTCGTTGCGGCGGAGACGTTCCTCGAGCCGGGCGGCATCGGCGGCTTCGTTATCGTCCCGTCTTTGATCGGCGCCGAGGCAGCACAGAGGGCGCTACGGATCCTGGATGGAGAAGCGCCGGAGAACCTGCCGCCGTCGGTCATCAATGCCGTGAAGCCGATCTTCAACTGGCAGCAGATGCAGCGCTGGAACGTCAGCGAAGCCGGTCTGCCGCAAGGCAGTGAGATTCGCTTCCGTGAGCCTAGTCTTCTGGAAAAATATCGCTGGCGGGCCGTTGCGCTCGCTACGGCGTTGCTGGTCCAGACCATGCTGATTGCGTTCCTTCTGCACGAGCGATACATGCGACGAAAGGCAGAGGTCGAGGCCCGCAATCGCCTTTCCCAGCTTGCTCACAGCAATCGCCAGGCGACCGCCGGAGAACTGTCGTCCTCGATCGCCCATGAGCTCAATCAGCCGCTTGGCTCAATTCTAACCAATGCCGAGAGCGCGGAGCTGATCCTCGGCTCGCCGACGCCCGACCTCCAGGAGGTGCGGGAAATCATTTCCGACATCAAGCGCGATGATCTGCGTGCGAGCGAGGTGATCCGACGGATGCGTAGCCTGCTGAAGCGTGCGCCATTTGAGAAGAAAGAGATCGATCTCAACCAGACCATGCGGGAAGCCTTCGATTTCCTCAAATTGCAGGCCTCGGCGCGCAACGTCGCAATCTACCTGCAGACGTCGCCGCAGACCCTGCGGGTGAAGGGTGACCCGGTCCAGTTACAGCAGGTCATTCTCAACCTCGCGGTCAACAGCATGGACGCGATGGGAAAGATGCCCTACGGGCGCACGATCATCGGGCGTACCGAAGTCAACGGAGGGGCGTCGGCCGTAATTTCGATCTGCGATTCCGGTCCGGGAATTCCCCCGGACAGGCTGAACGAGATTTTCGATCCGTTCTTCACCACAAAGGATCAGGGAATGGGTATCGGCCTGTCAATCGCCCGCACGATCGTTCTGGCGCATAGTGGTCAGATCTGGGCTGAGAACCAGTCCGGTGGTGGAGCGGCTTTCCATCTTTCATTGCCGCTGGCGGCATAGCGCGTTTGGGCTGTTACTTTAGCAGGAGGCAGTGCTAACTTGGCGATCGCAGTCTTTTGTCGTCGGTTGTGTAGGGGAGAGGGTAATGCACGCTTACGTGCATATTGTCGACGACGACGCCTCGTTTCGCACCGCACTTGAGCGCAGGCTCAAGCTCGCCGGCTACCGTGTTGCGACCTACGCATCGGCCCGGCAACTGCTCGAGCAATTGCCTGACGACGAAGATGCCGGCTGTATCGTGCTGGACGTGCGCATTCCCGGAATGAGTGGTCCGGAGCTGCAGATGCGCCTCAACGAGCTGCAATCGACGCTTCCGATCGTATTTCTCACCGGACATGCCGACACGGCGACGACCGTGCAGGCGATCAAGGCCGGAGCCGAGGATTTCCTGACCAAGCCGATCGCGTCGGAGCAACTGATCGAGGCAATCAATCGCGCCGTCGCGCGGCACGAGTTGGTCCGCAGCCAGCGAACCAGGCTCGACTCACTCCGCGCGCTGCTGGCAAGGTTGACCCCGCGCGAGCGGCAGGTGTTCGATCTGATTGTGCGCGGTCGGATCAACAAGCAGATCGCCTATGAGCTCGGCACGACGGAACGCACGATCAAGGCGCATCGTCACCAGGTCATGGAGAAGATGCAGGTGCAGTCGCTTGCCGAGTTGGTCTCGATCGCCGAGCGGCTCGGCGCGCGCGAGCTTGACGGCGCGGTCAAGGGGTGATCCGCCGCGGGCGCGGCTGGGGCCGTCCTGTCCCATGGTACAATATGAAAGCCTTGTGACGGCGCTTATCTCCAATAATGGCCGCGACGGTGTCGCGCCGATCGAGGTTCAGTGTCCTGCATCGGGACACGGACGTCGGGTCGCGGGTCAAGATTTGGCGCCGAGGTGGAGGTTTCAGAATTTGCCGATCCCGAAGATTGTTTTCGTTGTGGACGATAACCCCTCCATGCTCCGGGGAATCGGACGGCTGCTTCGGGAATATGGATTTGCATCCAGATTATTCGAGACCGGAACTGCTTTGCTAAGTGACGGTGGCCTCGATGCCGCGCTGTGTCTGATCCTGGACATCAATCTCAGCGATGGCTCAGGGATCGAATTGCGGCATCGCCTGGCGGATCAGGGCATCGAGGTCCCGGTCATTTACATCACCGGAAATGACAACCCGGCGACACGCATGGCCGCAATGGCATCGGGATGCGTGGCCTATCTGACCAAGCCGTTCACGGCAAAGTCGCTGATGCAGCCGATCGAACAATTGCTGGCTGGCGCAGCGACCGCGGGTCTCGATCACTCGTCGATGGCTTGATCGAGCGTCAGCGCGGGTGCTCCCTTGCGGACGGTCGCAAAGTGGTCGAGCGGCACCGATGTCGTCACCGTCAGAATGCTGGTATCGACCACCTCTATCGAGAGCATCTTTCCGCCATCCATTTCCTCGAGCAGCTTGGGATCGGCAACATCGGCGGCGATGCACATGTTGGTCACGCACCAGGTATAGGGCAGGCGATGGACCTGCTGCTGGTCGACCGACAGCTTGACCCCGGCCTGCAGGTACATCCCGACCGGCAGGAATAGCTGGAGACGGGCGGTGCCGTCTTCGCGCTCGATCAGATCGAAGCGAACGGCCGTCTGGCCGGTCCCGAG
The DNA here is from genome assembly GCF_042258615.1 of Bradyrhizobium sp. Pha-3. GTDB lineage: Bacteria > Pseudomonadota > Alphaproteobacteria > Rhizobiales > Xanthobacteraceae > Bradyrhizobium. The sequence continues at coordinate 4,641,377 of NZ_CP170152.1, forward strand.
GGTGCCGGTGATCGTCGTCCGGCACAATGTCTTGGCGCCGGCAGCATTGAAACAAAGCTTGCGCCAATCGCCAAATTTGACGTCTCGCGCCACGCGTGCGCCCCGCGAGGCGACCTCGGCGCCGTCCTTGACCGCAGCGGGCGGCGAGGGCGTCTGTTGACTGTGCGCCGCACCGATGCTGACCGCGAACAGCACCAACATCGCCAAGGCACTATGCAAGGCACCATATCGGACCATGGATGCTCCTCCAGCGAGATTGCGCCTAGCGCTCCTTGTCCAGAAATCGTTCGACCAATGGCGACCAGATGGGAATGGCATCGGGAGAGCCGATCAGGAAATGCCCTTCGTTGCCGAACGGCGGCAATAGATGGTACTCAGCCCGGCCGCCGGCGCGCGTGAACGCCTCGTGCATTCGCTTCGACAGGGCTGGGCCGAAGAATGTGTCGTTTTCGATGTAAAGCCACAGCATGGGCACCCGCGACGTGTTGCCAAACACGCCGGTCGCTTCGACCAGTCGGTCGGGGCCGCAATTGTTGTTGGGCTTGCCATCGACACGGCCGCCGCGGCCCGCCGCGAAGGTGATGATGGCCTTGACCTGCGGCGGATTGAGGCTCGACAGCGCGATCGCTGCCCAGCCGCCTGCCGACTGTCCGACGACGATGACGTCTTTCGGCAAGGTGCGCTTTTCGGCGACCATGTAGTCGATGATCCAGAGATCGACTTGCGCGACGGCGAGACCCGGATCGAGGAAATTAGGATTGGTGCATTTCCCGACCTTGGAGAAGAACGGGCCATAAAGACCGCGTTCGGGAATATCAATGGCGGCCGCGCCATAGCCGGTACCGACAGGCGCGACGACGAGATAGCCACGCCGTGCAAACCACATCGCGGCATCGCGAAATTCGACCAGCGGGAAGAAGCTGCGGTCCCTGGCGTTCAGCGACACGCCATGATTCATGATGAGCAGCGGGAAGGGACCGTCGCCTACGGGGCGGACCAAGTAGGCGAACATTGGTAGCGGGAGCGGCAACGCCCAGATCTCTTCCTGGATGCGCGGGGATGCGCCCTGATCATCGGAGCGTGCTGCAGCGGTCAGGCCAAGCACCAGAACGGCTGCGGTTACGAGGGTCCGTAAGCGGTGCTGACGCATGCCATGCGCTCCAGCGGTTGTCCGGCAAATGTGCAGGTCAGGACAATCAAGCCGAGCAAGGTAAGAAGCACATCGCCGGCAACGAGGCTTGATCTGAGTCAACGAGCATCGGGCCCTCTGGCGCGACCACGAGCGACCAATGCAGCTTCGAACGGCGGGCTTGATGTCGATCCAGGGGGAGACGAGTTGGATGCGCCGGTTTCCTCCGGCGAACTGGCTCGCCGGCTACCGCGCCTCCTGGCTTGGCGGCGATGCCATCGCCGGGGTCACGCTGGCCGCCTACGCCATACCGGTGTCGCTGGCCTATGCGGGCCTCGCCGGCCTGCCGCCGCAGGTCGGCATCTACGGCTATCTGCTTGGCGGCGTCGGGTATGCGTTGTTGGGCTCATCCCGGCAACTCGCGGTCGGACCGACCTCGGCGATCTCGCTGATGATCGCCGGCGCCGTCGGCATGCTCGCCGGCGGCGACGCCACGCGTTACGGACAGATCGTCAGCGTCGTTGCCTTCAGCGTCGCGGTGCTCTGCCTGATTGCCTGGCTGTTCAGGCTCAGCCTGCTGGTGCGGTTGATCAGCGACAGCATTCTGGTGGGCTTCAAGGCCGGGGCGGGGCTCACCATCATCATGAGCCAGCTGCCGAGCCTGTTCGGCGTGGCAGGCGGCGGCCACAATTTTTTCGACCGCGCGATCAAGCTTGCCGGTCAACTGGGCGATACCCGGCCGCTGGTGCTCGGCATTGGTGTGGCTGCGACCGTGCTGCTCCTGCTCGGCGAGCGCAGACTGCCGGGAAAGCCCGTTGGGCTTGCCGTGGTCGCGCTCTCGATCCTCACGGTCTCCGTCCTTGGGCTTGCAGAAATGGGACTGCCGGTGACCGGAACGATCCCGACCGGGTTGCCGAGCCTTGCGCTGCCCACGTTCGGCTTGCTCGAATTTGACGATCTGTTTCCCATCGCCGCCGGATGCCTTGTGCTGGCTTACGTGGAAGGCGTGTCCGCCGCGCGAAGCTTCGCGGCCAAGCACGGTTATGCGCTGGATGTCCGGCAGGAGTTTCTGGGGCTCGGCGCGGCCAATCTCGCTGCAGCCTTGGGACATGGCTATCCTGTCGCCGGCGGGCTGTCGCAGTCGGCCGTCAATGACGCAGCCGGCGCGCGAACGCCGCTGGCTCTCGTGTTCTGTTCGGCAACCCTTGCCCTCTGCCTGCTGTTTTTCACGGGTCTCCTGACCAATCTGCCGAAGACCGTGCTTGCCGCGATCGTCTTTTCGGCGGTCTACAAACTGGTCGATATTCCGGCGCTCGCCCGAATGTGGCGGATCAGCCGGATCGATTTCTATGCCGCGGTCATCGCTCTCGTCTCCGTGCTGTTCCTTGGGATTTTGCAGGGCGTGCTGCTGGCGGCCGTCGCCTCGATCTTCCTGCTGCTGTTGCGTGCGTCCCAGCCCAATGTCGCGTTTCTTGGGCGTCTCCCTGGCAGCGGCCGCTATTCCGACCGGGCGCGCCATGACGACGTGGAGCCGTTAACCGGGATCGTCGCCTTCCGCCCCGAAACCTCGCTGCTTTACGTCAATGCCGAGACGATCTTCGAAACGGTGCTGGCCGCCCTGCGGACGTCCCCCAACGTCAAGCTGGTGGCCTGCGACCTGTCGGCCTCGCCGTTCATCGACCTGGCGGGGTCGCGGATGCTGCACGATCTCCACCAGGAGCTCGCATCACGCGGCATCAAATTCTGCATCGTCGGCGCGCACGCGCAGTTGCGCGAGCTCCTTCAGGCCGATGGCCTTGCCGACAAGACCGACAGCGGAGACTGGATGCGTACGCTCGACAACGTATTGAGCAACCGAGAGCCGCAGCCAAACGGCTAACGTGTGCGGCTTTGCGGACCGTTCCCCGACATTCGAGCCTTGTTGCATCGCAAGGCAGGGCGCTCACTCGGCAGCTACGAGACTTGTCTCATCCGGCTGCGGCTTGACTTGGATCAAACCGCGCGGTGGGCACCGTTCCTAGAATCGGAGAACCAGCGCCAAAATCGGGAGATATCGATGGCCAACGACGCGAAGCCGGCACAGCAGCGCATTGACCAGTTCTTCTCCGGACCCGGCGGACGCGCCGACAATTGGCGCGATCTGGTCGAGGCGGCAAAGCGGTGGAGCGGCGGCGGCGACCGTGCGCCGTATGACGCGGCGCTGTCGGCGCTTGCGGTCACGGAGGAGTTTCACGGCTACCCCGGCCTGCGCTTGATGACGGCGTTGAAGGAAGCCGCGGCGGCGGGGGACGCCGCCACCTCGCATATGCTTTCGTCGCGGATCGCGCAGGCACTTCAGACAAAATCCTTCCGCCAGCATGCCGGTGACTGGAGCACGCAGGACGACGGCAATGGCGACGTTCCCGATCTGCTGCCGCCAACTCTCGGGCAGTCGGCGGCGCGCCGTCCTTACTTCGAGACCCTGATCGTGACCGGGGTGCCGGCCAGCAACTGGCCGGGACTCCTGGCGGAATGGCGCAGGCTGCGGCGTCCGGTCGACGCCTTCATCTATGAGCCCGTGGTGGTGGGCAGTCTCGAGGACGCCTTCTGCGCGGCGATGCTAAATCCCAACATTGCGGCGGTGGTGATCAACGAAGGTTTTGGATTGCGCTCGCACCACGATGCGCCCGTGCTTCGTGCCATGACTGCCGCCATGGGGCTCAAAGAAGAGTCCGATGCATCCGCGCTGCGGCTGGCTCACATCCTGAAGCGGATCCGCCCCGAGCTTGATCTCTACCTGATGTCCAATCGCGACGTCGAGGAGTTGGCCGGCAATCCCGAGGCCGACGTGGTGCGGCGGGTGTTCTACTCGGTCGAGGATATCCTCGAATTGCACCTTTCAATCCTGGAAGGCGTACAGGATCGCTTCGACACACCGTTCTTCGACAATCTGAAGAAATACGCGCAGCGGCCGATCGGGACCTTCCATGCGCTGCCGATCGCGCGGGGCAAGTCGGTGTTCAAGTCCGACTGGATCCGCGACATGGGTGAATTCTACGGGCTGAATCTGTTCCTTGCCGAGAGCAGCGCCACCACCGGCGGCCTCGACAGCATGCTGGAGCCGACCGGCAACATCAAGAAGGCGCAGGAGAAGGCCGCGCGCGCACTCGGCGCAGATCGCGTCTACTTCGTGACCAACGGCACCTCGACCTCCAACAAGATGGCGGTGCAGGCGCTGCTGGGTCCCGGCGACATCGCTATCGTCGATCGCAACTGCCACAAGTCGCACCATTACGGCATGGTGCTGGCTGGCGCGCAGCCGCTCTACGTCGAGGCATTCCCGATGACGGAATACTCGATGTACGGCGCGGTGCCCCTGAAGACGATCAAGCAGGCGCTTCTGAACGCGAAAGCCGATGGCCGGCTCGACCGGGTCAAGATGATCGATCTGACCAATTGTACCTTCGATGGCCACATCTACAACACACGGCGGGTGATGGAGGAATGCCTCGCGATCAAGCCCGACCTGATCTTCCTCTGGGACGAGGCCTGGTTCGGCTTCGCGCGGTTCTCGCCATTCCTGAGGCGGCGAACCGCGATGGGTGCGGCGAACGAGATCGAAGCCTGGATGCGCGATCCGAAGTCGGTTGCGGCCTATGAGAAGCAGCAGGCCGAACTCGGCAAGAGCCCGTCGGACGAGGTACTGCTCAAGACCAGACTCATCCCCGATCCCCGTCAGATCCGGTTGCGGGTCTACCAGACCAATTCGACGCACAAATCGATGTCGGCGATCCGGCAGGGCTCGATGCTGGCCGTCAAGGACATCGAATTCCACACCGTCGAGGCGCAGTTCAAGGAAGCCGTGTTCACGCACGCATCGACCAGTCCGAACCAGCAGCTGATCGCGAGCCTCGACGTCTCGCGCCGCCAGATGGAGCTCGAGGGTTATGGACTGGTGGCCAATGCCATGGAGATTGCGTTCGCCATCCGCAATGCGGTCAATACCAATCCGCTGATTTCCCGGTATTTCCGCGTTCTGGGTGCGGATGCGATGGTCCCCAAGGAATATCGCCAGAGCGGGTTCACCGACTATCTGGCGGCCGGCACCAACTGGGCGAGCGCGCTGAAGAGCCTGAACGACGACGAGTTCTGCCTCGATCCGACCCGCATGACGCTGGTCTGCGGCACGGCCGGATACGATGGAACGCAGTTCAAGGGCCTGCTCGCCAGCCGCTACAACATCCAGGTCAACAAGACCTCGCGCAACTCGGTCCTGATCCAGTCCAACATCAACAATACCCGGAGCGACGTCGCGCATCTTGTCCGGGTCCTGGCCGAAATCTCCGGCGAAATCGATCGGGGCCTGGCCAAAGGCGGAGCGAACGCCAGGGGCGATTTCGACGCGCGGGTCAACAGCCTGATGAAGGACGTGCCAGACCTGCCGAACTTCTCGCATTTCCACGAGACTTATCGCGGCGATGCCGGCACCAGGACGAACGAGGGCGACATCCGGAGCGGATTCTATTCAGCCTATGATGCCGCTGGATGCGAATACATTCGCCTGAACGATCCCGAGATCGACAGGCGCCTGAAGAACGGGCCCGCGCTCGTCTCCGCGAGCTTCGTGATCCCGTATCCGCCGGGCTTCCCGATCATGGTTCCTGGCCAGGTCATCACGCAGGAGACGATCGACTTCATGCGTAAGCTCGATGTGAAGGAGATCCATGGCTATGACGCGGCCGAGGGCCTGAAGCTCGTGACGACCGACGCTCTCGCCAGGATGGGCAAGCCGAAGGCGTCAGCGCCGAAGCTCAAGGCTGCATCGTAGGAGAACGAGATATCGCAAGGCGATCCTTGCGCCACATGTCGTAACGCAACCGGGTCCTGGAGGGACACTATGAGGAAAGTGGGTTTGATCGGAGCTCTTGCTGCGCTGGTGACTGGATTGGTCACCCTCAGCACGCCGTCGCTGGCTGAAACCGGCGCGGTGGCCGTTATCTTCACCAAGGGCGGATTCATCGTTGGTGTCGGAGGCGGCGAGGGCGTCTTGACCCTGCGCGGCAAGCATTATCCGTTCACCGTGTCGGGCATGAGCGTCGGCTTCACGATCGGCGCCTCGACCACCAAGCTTGTCGGGCGCGCCATCAATCTCAGAGGGCCCGCCTCGATCGAAGGCTCCTACAGTGCCGCAGGCGCCGGCGGGGCAATTGCCGCGGGCGCCGGCGGGGTGCAACTGCAGAATGCCAATGGCGTGATCCTGCAGCTCAGCGGACCGAAGGTCGGCGCCGAAGTCTCGGCCGCCGTGGGCGGTGTCACTATCCGCTTGAAATAGGTAGGAAGGACCCGGGCTGCGCATCCGGCGCGGCCTGGGCCTTTTCAGTAGCGCTCCTCGACGAACTTCATCCCGCGCAGACCGGCCTGGTCGTTATAACGACCCTTATTGGAGCGGGACGGCAGCTTGACCTTGTCGCGCTTGACCCGTCCGTGAGGAATTGTCTTGAGCAGGAACGAGATGCAGTTCAACCGCGCCCGCCGCTTGTCGTCGGAGCGGATGACGTGCCAGGGCGCGTGCTTCGAGCTCGTCGCCTTGAACATCAGGTCGCGCGCACGGGAGTAGTCGTACCAGCGTCGGTAGGATTCCGTGTCCATCGGGCTCAGTTTCCATTGCCGGAGCGGATCGTCGATCCTTGCCCTGAAGCGCCGTTCCTGCTCCTCCATTCCGACTTCGAGCCAAACCTTGATCAGGATGATGCCGCCCTCGATGATGTATTGCTCCATCTGCGGGCAAAGCGAGAGGAACCGCTTGTGCTCCGCCGGCGTACAGAATCCCATCACATATTCGACGCCTGCGCGATTGTACCAGCTGCGATCGAAGATGACGATTTCGCCGGCGGCCGGAAACTGCTGCATGTAGCGCTGGATGAAGAGCTGGGACTTCTCACGATCGGATGGCGCGGGCAGCGCGACCACGCGAAACACGCGCGGGCTGACCTTCTCGGTCAGGGCCTTGATGGTCCCGCCCTTGCCGGCCGCATCGCGCCCCTCGAACAGGATGATGACCCTGAGCTTGTTCGCTCTCACCCATTCCTGCAGTTGGCAGAGCTGGACCTGCAGCTTGTACAGCTCTTCCTCGTACTGTTTGCGTTTCATCTTTCCGGAGGAATTTTCCTTCGCCATTGATACCCGTCCATCGTTTGAGCGGTCAGCCCCATGCAATGACAATGCCGATGTCGCCGGGCATGCCGCCGGGGTATTCAACGACCTGGTATCGGATGCTGTAGCCGCGCGGTTGCAGGTAATCCGCCCAGAGCTGGTATATTTCCTTCGGTATGCCGGTCAGGGTCTTTTCCCAGCCCACCTCCATCTGATTGATGGCCCGCCCCTTGTCGGTGCACAGCGTGTTGGGGAAGCGGTAGACCTGCACTTCGGTCAGCCCGTTGCGTACCGCGCGCTGAATCACCGTGGAGGCCAGCTTGACCTTCTCGTCCTCGCTGAGTCCGGACGGCTTGCTCAACCGCTCGATCAGGGCGCGCTTCTCGGCCTCCACAGCCGCCGCGCGCTTGGCATGCTCCTCGGCCTTTTCCGCTTCCTTGAGCGAGGCCTGCTTCTGGATCTCGTGCGCATTCGGGATCAGGTCATCAATTTTGTCTCGCATGGCTGGGTCTCCTAAGCCCAAGCTTCGACGTTGCCTCAAACGGTAGGAGCGAGCCAACCGGCTTCCTTGATCCAGATCAAGCAAGCTGCATGGTGGAAATGCACGGTGCGAGGCACGGCTGCGAGGCGCCAGGCGCCCGGACGGGAGATGAAATTTGAGCGAACAGATGCATCCGGCAGCCCCCCATCATCTGCCGTTCTTCATTCCCGGCGCCGACGGGTCCGACACCCTGATGGTGGTGATGGGCATTTTCCTTGTCGCTACGGTCCTATGGGTTGGCACCCTTTACTGGAAGCTGCACAGCCTGCCGGAGCGCATGGCGCACAAGTCCCAGAAACTTCAGTTTGAGATCGTCGCCGTCCTCGGCCTGATATCGCTCTTCACCCACATGCATATCTTCTGGGTCGCCGGCTTGCTGCTGGCGCTCATCGATCTGCCGGATTTCGGCACGCCGATGCGTAGCATCGCGGACTCCGTCGAGCGTATAGCCGACGCCACGCCGGGCGCGCCCGCGGCCGAACCGGAAGCCGAATCCGGGCCTGCCGGCAGTCCCGACGCCCGCACGCCCGCGAAGCAGGAGGTGCACAACCATGCTTGAGCTCATGATCTGCTCGCTGGTGACGATCCTGCCGGATTACCTCTACCGCCGCTATCGGCAAGGCAAGCGGTTCGGCAAGGAGATCACGTTCTTCTCTGTCTGGTACGAGCTGAGATGGGGGATCACCGGCTGTCTGATGCTCACGATCTCCCTGATCACGATGATCTTCTACTTCCATCCCTCGACAACCTCCGCGGCGATCTACTTCAGGACCGTGCCGATCCTGCCCGAAGGTTCCGGCCGCGTCGTCGAGGTCAATGTCGACTTCGCCGCGCCGGTGAAGAAGGGCGATGTTCTGTTCCGGCTCGATAGTTCGAAGCAAGAGGCTGCGCTCGAGACCGCCAAGCGAAAGATCGCCGAGGTGGATGCGTCGCTGATCTCGGCGCAGGCCGATGTCGTCAAGGCGGACGCTCAGATCGGGGAGGCGAAAGCCTCATTGCAGCAGGCCAAGGACGAACTCGATGTGAAGAGCGAATTGCAGCGCCGCAACCCCGGCATTGTGCCGCAACGGGAGATCGAGAAGCTGCAGGTCCTGGTTGATCAGCGGCAGTCCGGCGTCGATGCGGCCAGCGCCGCCAAGGAATCGGCGGCGTTGCGCGTCTCCACACTCCTGCCGGCCGAGAAGGCGAGCGCCGAGGCCGCGCAGGCGCAGGCCCAGGTGGATCTCGACAAGACGTTCGTCCGTGCCGGCGTCGATGGCCGCGTCGAGCAATTCCTCGTTCGCCCCGGGGACCTCGTCGCGCAGATCATGCGGCCGGCCGGAGTCCTGATACCGGACGAAGCGGGCCGCAACAGGTTGCAGGCAGGGTTCGGGCAGATCGAGGCCCAGGTGATGAAGCCGGGCATGGTTGCGGAAGCCACGTGTATGTCGAAACCCTGGGTGATCATTCCGCTGGTCGTCACCAGCGTGCAGGATTTCATCGCCGCCGGCCAGTTTCGGGCCAGTGAGGTGTTGATCGACCCGCAGAACCTGCAAAAGCCGGGTTCGATCCTCGTGTTTCTTGAGCCGCTCTACAAGGACGGCCTTGATGGCGTGACACCGGGCAGCAGTTGCATCGTCAATGCCTACACCAGCAACCATGACGTGATTGCCGATCCGAAAACCGGCGCGTTGAAGGGGTTTGCCCTCCATGCCGTCGACGCGACCGCACTCGTTCATGCAATGCTGCTTCGGATCCAGGCTCTGCTGCTGCCGATCCAGACGCTGGTGCTCAGTGGTCACTGACAGGCGCGAACAGGGAGACTGCAGATGAAGCCGGACGGCAAGCTTCGCGCAATCGTGGTGGCGGGCATGATCTTCGCACTGCCGGATCATGCGCTCGCGTTCGATCTCGCCGGCGCCTGGGCCACGAGCGCGAACCAATGCGGCAAGGTGTTCGCCCGCAAGGGCAGGGCGAACCAGGTCACGTTCACGAATTTCTCCGGGGTCTATGGCGGCGGCTTCATCGCAGAGGCCGATCGCCTGAGGGGCAAGTTCGAGAACTGCAAGATCAAATCGCGCAAGGATGACAGCAAGGACATCAATATCATCGTGGGTTGCGCTTCGGGGATCATGGTGTCCAACGTGCAGTTCTTCCTCAAGGTCGTCGACGACGACACCATCACGCGCGAGTTTCCGGGTATCGAGGGGATGCAGGTCTCCTATCATCGCTGCAAACTCTAGTGTGCTGAATGCGAAGTTCGTGCGATTTCGCGGCAGCCGCTTTCACGAACTTCGCATTCATAAAGCACACTAGAATCATAAGTTTGCTAGTGTCCTTATCGAATCCGAAGTTCGCTCCGAAGGTGCGGCGAATGATACGAACTTCGGATTCGGGACACTAGCGGCATGCAGCCTTTGACCAAATTCTGCTGCCCGATATATTGAGCGTTGTGAAGCAGAATCCGGTCAACGCCGGATTGACCGAGTAGCGCGCCGTGGATCCGAGCAATTTGCCAAGGTCGTTGCGCATCGCCCTGGTCGCCGGGCTCGTGCTGATGCTCGGGGGTGCCGCTTTGTTGGCCTATCGCTGGTATCTTCAGCCGACAACGCTCACGGTCGCCGTCGGTTCGCTTGATGGCGAGGCGAACAAGCTCGTTTCGGCGATCGCCGGCAAGCTCACGGAGTCGAAGGCGACGGTCCGGATTCGCCTGGTCCAGACCACGGGGCCGCTCGAGTCTGCCGCTGAGTTCGCGTCCGGAAAGGTCGATCTTGCGGTGGTGCGTGGTGATGTCGGCGACCTGTCGCAGGCCCAGGCCGTGATCGTGCTGGCCCATGCCGCCGTGCTGATCGTTGCTCCGCCTGGGGCTTCGATATCCGACGTGACGGAGCTGAAGCGCGCCACGCTCGGCGTGATCGGGTTCGACACCAATCAGAAGCTGATCAAGGTGTTGTCGGACGAGTACGATCTGGCGCGCGCAGGCGTGACGTTCAAGCCGCTTCTGCCTTCGGACGCGCGCCGGGCGCTGGAAACCAAGGAAGTCCGCGCCATCCTGCTCGTGATTCCTCTGACCGAGAAATACCTGTCCCTTCTGCGGGGCGTTCTCCCGCACACATCGCGAGCCGGCCCCGCGATGATTGCCATCGAGTCCGCGGGCGCGATCGCTGAAAAGGAGCGCGCTTACGAAAGCTTTGACGTGCCCAAGGGGACATTGCGGGGCGCACCGCCAATTCCCCCCGACGACCTGACGACGCTGCGGACCTCATTCTACCTGGTGGCGCAGAAGAAGCTTGGCAACGACCTGATAGGCGACCTGACCCAGTCGATCATGACCGCACGGCACGATCTGCTTGCTGAATTGCCCGGGCTGGCGCAGATCGTGACGCCCGACACCGATGCAGATGCCTACATCCCCGTACATCCGGGCGCGGCCGCGTTCTACGAGGGGACCCGCGAGAGCTTTCTCGATCAATGGGGAAATGCGATTTTCCTGGCGCCGATGATCGCGGGGGGCCTTGCGTCGGTGCTCGCCGCCGCCTGGAAATTTCTCCGGCCGGCCGAGATACCGAGCCGCCAGGAAGCGCTCGACATGCTTTATGCGCTGGGACCTCGGATCCGGGCGGCCGAGCATGTGCCGGAGCTGGAAGAGATCGAGCGCGAAATTGACCAGGTGCTGCGGACGCAGCGCAGCCAGCCCGTCGGAGACGACAACAGCGAGCGTGCCGTCACCGCGGTGAACGTTGCGGCCCATCGGCTCGAAAGTCTGATCCACGATCGCCGTGCCCATCTTGCGTCGCGGCAAGCGGGCCAGGTCGGAAGCTGAGCGAACCAGCGCATTCCTTGATCTCGATCAAAGGGCGGACGTGGCCCGTGGCCGATTCTGTCGACCGTCGTGTCAATGGAGGTGGCCATGTTCCGTTGGGGCAAGACCCTGTTTGCGATTGCGCTGATGTCGGTAACGCCAGTTGCCGCATTGGCGCAGACTGCCGACAAGCCGCCGGCGCAGGCCAGCCAGCCAGCCGCGGCAACAGCGCAGCCGGCCGATCAGCTCCTGAAGCCCGAGCAGCTGGAAGCCCTGGTGGCGCCGATTGCCCTTTATCCGGACTCGCTGCTGGCAAATGTGCTGGCGGCTTCGACCTACCCGCTCGAGGTCGTCCAGGCCGATCGCTGGCTGAAGGAGCGCAAGAGCCTGAAAGGGGACGCGCTCAAGGCGGAGGTCGACAAGCAGGCCTGGGATGACAGCGTGAAGGCACTCGCAAGCACCGCCGACGTGCTGTCGATGATGAGCGACAAGATCGATTGGACAAAGAATCTGGGCGACGCCGTGCTGGCCCAACAGGCCGACGTCATGGACGCGATCCAGCGGCTGCGCAGCAAGGCGCAGGCGAACAACAAGCTGGTGACGACCAAGCAGCAGAAGGTCAGCGTCCAGACCCAGGAGAACAAGCAGGTCATTGTCATCGAGCAGACCGATCCGAACACGATCTACGTACCCTATTACGATCCAGCCACGGTCTACGGCACGTGGCCATACGCTTCGTACCCGCCGTACTATTTCGGCTATCCGTCCTATATCGGTGCGGGCGTGATCGCGGCGGGTCTTGCCTTCGGTGCCGGATGGGCGATCGGGCGCTGGGGCAATTATTGGGGCGGCGGCTGCAACTGGGGCAATCGCAACGTCTATGTGAACCAATTCAACAGAACCAACAATATTGCGAACGGCTGGCAGCACAATTCCGCGCATCGCGGGGGCGTTCGCTACAACAACAGCAGCGTCCAGCAGCGCTTCGGCGGCAACAACAATCGTGCCGGCGTCAGCGACCGGATGAATTATCGCGGCCGCGACGGTCAGCAGGTTCTCAATCCGGGTGGCGATCGCGCGGGTGGCGCAGATCGAGGAGACCGGGCAGGAGACCGCGGCGGCGATCGCGCCGGAGACCGTGCGGGTGATCGCGCTGGAGATCGTGGAGGAGATCGCGCCAGAGGTGGCGACCGCGCCGGTGCGGGCGATCGTGCCAAAGGTGGCGACCGCGCCGGTGCCGGCAACAAGGCCAAGGGCGGCGGCGATCGCGCAAAGGCCGCCAACCGTGGCAGTGCCGGTAACCGCGCCGCTGCGGCTAATCGCGGTGGCGGCAGTCGTGGCGGTGCCATGAACGTGTCGTCCGGACGGGCAGCTGCGGCGGCATCGGCGCGCGGGCGATCGAGCATGGCCAGCATGCCGCGCGGTGGCGGCGCGAGTTTCGCCGGCCGTGGTGGTGGCGGCGGAGGTGGCGGCTTCCGAGGCGGCGGAGGAGGTGGTGGCTTCCGCGGCGGCGGTGGCGGCGGACGGCGTTCCGATATTGCGCTCAAGCACGATATCGAGTTGCTCGGATATCTCGCCAACGGCCTCGGCTACTATCGCTTCAGCTATCTCGGCAGCAGAAAGGCCTATGTCGGGGTGATGGCGCAGGAAGTCGAGCAAGTGATGCCGGCGGCGGTGACGCGCGGCGCCGACGGTTATCTCAGGGTCTATTACGACAAGCTCGGGCTCAAATTCCGCAGCTACCACGACTGGCTTGCTGCCGGTGCGACGATTCCATCTCCGTCGGAGGCTTCACGATGACAGGCACTTCGTACTTGCGATTGAATCGCCTCGCTTGGATCGGCATCACGACGGCAGCGGCATTCGCCTTGCTACTCTCTCCCGTTCGCGCCCAGCAGGGCTTCCCCAATCCCGAAGATGCGGCGACCGCCCTAGTGACCGCCGTCAAGGCCGGCACGAGCAAGGCCATGCTGAAAGTATTGGGCCGCGATGCTGCCGATATCATCGAGTCCGGCGACGATGTCGCTGACGCCAATGCGCGAGAGCGCTTCCTTTCGGCCTACGACGCCAGGCATTCGATCAAGGCCGACGGCAACAAGAAAGCCATCCTGATTCTGGGGCCGGACGATTTCCCGTTCCCGATTCCCCTCGTCAACAACAACGACGATTGGAGCTTTGACACGGCTGCGGGGCGCCGCGAAATCCTCTATCGCAGGATTGGTCGCAACGAGCTTGCTGCGATCCAGACTAGTCTTGCGTATGTCGACGCGCAGAATGAATATGCCGAGAAGGATCGCGGCGAGGGGGTGGGCACCTATGCCCAACGTATCGTCAGCAGGCCGGGCAAGACCGACGGGTTGTTCTGGCGCGACGACAAGGACCCGAGTCCGCTCGGCGAGCTGGCGGCCCAGGCCGCGGCGGAAGGCTACAAGGTCGGCGAGCAGGCCGAACCCTACCACGGATACTACTATCGCATCCTGAAGGCGCAGGGCTCCGATGCCCCGGGCGGCGCGCTGAACTATGTCGTGAAGGGCAAGATGATCGGCGGATTTGCACTGGTCGCCTGGCCTGCCGAGTACGGCAATTCCGGGGTCATGACCTTTCTGGTCAATCACGCAGGCACTGTCTATCAGAAGGATTTCGGCCCACGCACCGATTTCCTCGCCAAGCGGATGATCGTTTTCGATCCGGATCACACCTGGAAGAAAGTCGACCCTACAAATCCTTGAGCGAAGAGGGGGCTGCAATGATGCGAGGCATCCGTCCCGTCATACTGGCGCTTGTCGCGATGGTTCTGCTCGTCGCGCCGTGCTTCGCTCAGGCCACCGGCCACGTCCAGGTCAAGTTCGCGAAGGCGGCGCTCGTCGTGGGTGGCGGCGGCGGGAGCGGCACGCTCATCTACCGCGGGCGGCACTATCGGTTCATCGTGTCCGGCTTCAGCCTCGGCGTAAGCGCGGGCGCATCGGTGACCTGGCTGGAAGGCACCGCCTCAGGCATCAGGGAAGTCAACGATTTCGCCGGCAGCTATACGCTGGTCGGGGGAGGCGGCGCGTGGGCCGCCGGCGTCGGCGGTGTGAGTATGCGAAATGAACGTGGTGTCCTGCTTACGCTCAAAGGGCCGAAAGCGGGGCTGGAATTTGCCGCAAATCTGGGCGGGTTGACGATCTCGCTGCAGTGAACGCGAACCGAGATTTCGGAGCGAAATCTAAGATTCACCTCGCTTACGACTGATAAGGTTTGGCTGCAGAGCTTATCAGTCGCCAAATCCGATATTCTCGATCTTGGAATTGATCCGTCTCGAGCGCAAAGCGGCCTGCGACCCGATGCGGCAATGGTCAGGTCTCGAAATCCATCGCGGCAATCAGGCACGCCTTTTCCAGGCGGTTGTTGAGCATCGTAAGCTTGGCCGTGAACTCGGCCAGTTCAGGCTCGCTGAATTCTTCGAACACGGTCTTCTTGAACGCCTTGTGCTGGTCGGAGAGGCCCGCCAGATGCTTTCGGGTCTTGTCGGTCAGCGACAGCCGGACCACGCGCGCATCGGCCGGAGAGGGCGCACGGCGCAGCAGCTCCTTCTGCTCGAGCAGCTTGGACTGCGTGGTTACGAACGACGGATCGACATGCAGCAGCTTTGACACCACGTTGATCGGCACGCCGTCATCCTTGTCGAGGTCCGAGATCGCAATCAGGATCATCCATTGCGGGCCGCTGACGCCAAGCGCCTTGCCCCAGAGCTGGCGGACCCGTTCGAGATGGGAGTTGATCGACGATATCTCGAGCGTAAAGCGTTTGATGATGTCGAGATGCTCGATGGCGCGCAGACGCGCCGGATCCTTCCTGGTCACTGACACCGCTTCCCCTTCCCTAGGTGCCGACTCAGCTTTGTGCTGATTTGTTTCTTGATTTTCTGCGCCGGCGGACGTTTTTTCTAGCAAGTCGCGCAGGAAGGCAAGTGAACGTAAAGCAATTATGATGCGTATGTGACGGTTCAGCTGTTTGGGGTGCGACAAATTTGCCCATTCGCATAAGGGGCTTAAGGCGAGCGTTGCCGGCGAGACACAGTGTGGCCGCATTCGCATTCCTGACTTTATAAACTATTTTGTTTGGCGAACTCGCCCATGCATATTGACCCCGGCGGTAGGGGAATCTCGATCGTCCCGTTGCGGTGATCGTTCAAGTCCGTCGCACTCACAGATTGATCTGAGGGTGCGAGGTTTGGGGAAAACGGTCTTGGACAATGCGGGAGGATCACGGGGCGCTCGCGACCCGGACTCTACGCATATGAGCAACTTGGAGGTTTAATATGAAATTGGCGAAGAGCCTTATTCTGGGCTCGGCCGCTGCGCTGGTCGCGGTCGGCGGGGCACAGGCAGCCGATCTTCCCGTTAAGGCCAAAGCGGTCGAATACGTGAAGGTTTGCTCCCTTTATGGTCCGGGCTTCTACTACATCCCCGGCACCGACACCTGCATCAAGCTGGGCGGTTACGTTCGTGCCGACGTCGTGGTGAACGGCAATAGCGTGTACGGCCCGAACTACAACGGCGCCAGCGGCGCCAACAACCGCTTCACCAACGGCTACACCTGGCGTTCGCGTGAAGACTTCAACATCGACACCCGCACCGCGACCGAGTACGGCGTGGTCCGCACCTACTTCGACGCGGTGTTCACCTGGACCTCGGACACCTACACCGGTCAGGGCAACGGCACGTCGGTCTACTCGGCGATCGGCAGCGCTGCGGCGCCGAACAATGCTAGCTCTGGTGGCGTTGCCGCCGGTACGGTCGGCGTCTACTACGCCTTCATCCAGTTCGCCGGCTTCACCATGGGTAAGGCGGTCTCGCAGTTCGCTGCTCCCTGGAACGGTTATCCGGGCAACAACTACGACGGTCTCGTCGGCGGCGTGAGCACCACCAACGGCATCAACCAGTTCACCTACACCGCACAGTTCGGCAACGGCGTGTCGCTGGCCCTGTCGGCGCAGGACCAGGTTGCGTACATGCAGGCTGGCGTGAACAACCTCGGCGTCGGTGGCGCCTACGGCTCGAGCGACTACGCTGGCACCGTCGCGCCGGACTTCGTCGCTTCGCTCAAGGTCGACCAGGCTTGGGGTATCTTCCAGGCATCGATCGCGGCGCATGACAACCACGCTGCTTACTATGGCGGCACCGAGTTGACCGGTCATCCGGACGACAAGTGGGGCTGGGCTGGTGCACTGGCCCTGTCGATCAAGAACATCCCGACCGGACCTGGCGACACCATCAACATCCAGGGCGTCTACACGGACGGCGCGACCCGTTACAACGTCCAGGAACTGGCCAGCCAGGCCAGCTCGATTGCGATCTATGGCGGTTCGAGCCTCCCGGGTGTGTACGGCAGCGTCGGCTTCGGCACCGCGCCTGACACGGTGTTTGGCCCCGGCGGCCAGCAGCAGACCGTCAAGACCTGGGGTATGCGCGGTGCGTACACCCACAACTGGGATCCCTATTGGAACACCAGCTTGTACGGTGCTTACGCCGCTATCATGTACAACGACACGGCCAAGTCGCTCATCTGCGGCGTGGGTGGCGTGGGTGGCACCTTCCGTGCTGCGTTCGCCGGTGGCGCTGGCGTCACGAGCTGCAACCCCGACTACAGCATCGGGCAGATCGGCGTGATCACCCGTTGGACCCCGGTCAAGAACCTGACCTTCTCGGCCGACGTGACCTACTCGCACCTCGATCAGAAGTATGCCGGCACGATCACCACCTCGTCGACTGGTATCGGCAAGCCGGTCGCGACCTACGAGCTGAAGAATCAGGACACTGTCCAGATGCTCTTCCGCGCTCAGCGCAACTGGTAATACCGGTCGATCTGATCACGTCCTACAGAACCCCGGCAGGCAACTGCCGGGGTTTTTTCTTCGGCTGGAATAGGTAGCGGAAGGTTGGCTGCGTCATTTCGGTCCAAGCGAACAACGAAGACGTGCCATGCGATTCATTCGCGGCAAATTTATTTACTTACCTGATCTACTAAACTATATACGTGGCGGCCAACACATTGAATGATGGCTCTTGGCTCATGCTAAGCCTCCCAAACCTCCGGCAATGCCCTGCCGGAGGTTTTTGATTCAAGGCGGGGGCTGCCGCCGACGATCGTGACACGCGTGGCCGTCGCAAACAGCAGCTCACAGGCAGGGCCGACACCGTCCCATCGATTCGATGTGGTCAAGATTTGACGGAATCGATCCGCAGTGCATTCTCGTCACTCATGGGACGCTTCAAGAACAGCCGCCTGGCTCGAATGAGCAGCGGCCACTACTGCTTGATCCGGGATCTCGGGCTGGTGAAGGGCGGCAAGGGATTGCGGCATCATGAGGTGGTCATCGACTTCTCGTGGCGCGGCCTGCTGAAGCTTGTCTTGAGCGTTGCCACCGGCGTTCTGCGGCGGCGCGCGCCTGTGCGGATCGAGACGGCCGAATAGCGCGGAGCCGTCCCGCGCTCCGACCTGGCGTTCACGGGGGTCGCGGACAAGCGTTCGAGATCGAGCGACATTATCTCGGCATCTGAGAGCGCGCATGCGACGACGATGCATTGTGGCACGCTGCTTCTGCGCTTGTCGATCTGATCAGCGGGAGCTGTCGGCACAAGCGCCGTCGCGCGGCTTCGGCGGTGTGACCTCGACGGCAGCGGCCGCAGCGGAAATGCCGGCCGCGACCGCCATCAGCGTCGTTGCGATCAATCTGTTCAGGATCTGCACGATCATTGTCTCCGCTTGCCGATGTCCGATTGTTCGCTGCGCGGAATGATTTCGTTGCAGCGCCGGCAGCCTTGATCTGCTGCTGGCGGCACACTTGCGCGTAATGGGTGGGCGCCGTTGCTGCGCGACAATTCGGTGATGTAGAGTGCCGCCGCCAAGCGGCCGGGACTGCGATCCACGCTCCAGCCGAAACCAAGAACAAGCAGGGCAAGAAGAATCAAGGAAGGAACGGATCTCACATGAAGGATTTTGCCGGAAAGATTGCCGTCATCACCGGTGGCGGCACGGGCATGGGGCGCGAGCTGGCGCGGCAGCTCGTTGCTGAAGGATGCAATGTCGCGATGTGCGACGTCTCGGCCGAGGCGATGGCCGAGACCAAGCGGCTCTGCGAGGTCGAGAAGCTGCCGCAGGGCCTGCGCATCACCACCCACGTTGCCGACGTCTCGATCGAGGATCACTACAAGCGGTTTCGCGATGAGCTGGTCGAGCAGCAGGCGACCGACAAGATCCATTTGCTGTTCAACAACGCCGGCATCGGCGGCGGCGGCAGCCTGTTCACCAACACGCGCGAGCAGTGGGAACGCACTTTCAATATCTGCTGGGGCGGCGTCTATCTCGGCGTCCGCACCTTCCTGCCGCTGCTGGTGAAGGCCGACGAGGCGCACATCGTCAACACCTCGAGCGTCAACGGCTTCTGGGCGTCGGTCGGCATGGGCGTGTCGCACACCGCCTACAGCGCGGCGAAGTTCGCGGTGAAGGGATTCACCGAGGCGATGATCAACGATCTCCGGCTCAACGCGCCGCATGTCAAATGCTCCGTCGTGATGCCGGGTCACATCGGCACCTCGATCGTGTCGAACTCGCGCAAGGTGCAGAATGGCGCCGACCAGCTCAATCCCGACGAGCTCAGGCAGGCCCGCCAGCGTCTGCAAGGGCAGGGCATCGACGTCGCCGGGATGTCGGATGCCGACATCCAGCAGCTCGCGCTCGACCGCGCCCGCATCTTCCACGACGAGGCACCGACCTCTGCAGCCGCCGCTGCCAAAATCATCCTCAACGGCGTGAAGGCCGATCGCTGGCGCATCCTGGTCGGCGACGACGCGCATCTGCTCGACGAGCGCGTGCGCAAGACCCCGGAGCAGGCCTATACGCCGGAGTTCTACCAGGGCATCGTGGCGGCGACCGGCTGGAAGGTCGGGTGATCAGCGGTCCGGTTCTGATGGATCAGAGCCGGACCTGCTTCCCGTTTCGACGCGGTGTGCGTCGCGCGAAACGCTACCCGCGCATCGCGCGCTGGCGTGATCCCGCCTGATAGGCGAGGCGGTAATGCCCGGAGCAATAGGGCATGCCGCCGAGCGGCGTGTTGCCGCAAAAGCAGAAATCATCGGCGCCCGGCGTGCTGATCGGCCAGCGGCAACGTTGTTCGCTCAGTTCGAACAGCGAGCAGTTGTTGGCGCTGACGATCGGCGCATCGTCGGGCACTTGTTCATAGACCGCCTGAAGCAACCTGAGCTGCTGCTTCGCGGTCGCCCGTTGTGCGGCGTGGGCGTTGGATTTCTTCCGCCTGGCCCGGCGTTCGTCCGGCGTCGTGCGCGTGAGGTTCAGCCGTGACAGCTTGCCGATCACCGCATTGCGGCTGACGCCGATATTGACGGCGATGTCGCGGCAGGAGAGGCCGGCTTCAAAGTAGATCTTGAGTTGGTCGACGCGCTCCGGCGTCCAGGTCGGCTCGATGGTAATCATTCTGACGGTTCCACGTTCTGTTGAACCGCCGCGCCGACGCACACGCCGTCAAGGCGTGCGGCCGTTGTCGCGGATTGCAAGCAACCCGTCCTTGATGGCGAGCCGAATGCCTTCCTCGATCAATGTCCGTGCGACGCCCGGGACGCTCGTGCCGTGGGTGCCCTGTCTCACCAGCTTCTCGAGGTAACCAATGGTCGAGAGCGCCAATGTGACCGGGACGCGGTCGGTTTCGGCCTTTTCTGTAGCCATGAGAAAACGCTTAACCCCGAATGCAGGTACTGAAAAGTATCTATTTAGAGTCTATTTAGGAATATGACGGTCCGTCAAGCCAAGAGCCGCAAAACTGGACGCGCACGTTCGCGCGCGCCGGAAGCTGGTTCCGGCGCGGCGCTGCGGTCAAATTAGCTAGATGAATGAGTGGGTTAGGATCGTAACTCGACCTTGACTGGGAACTTCTTGAGAAGCCGCTCAGCCGTTTCGGCCTTGTCCGCAGGCGCGCTCACACTCAGGTACAGCCCGCGGGACGGGTCTGTGATGGCCTCGACACTGACCTCGCCGGACAAGCCTTCCCGAGCCAGCAACTCGCGCGCGGCCTCGCCGGCGGCGATCTCGCGCAGCTTCGGCTTGAAGATCTTGCCGACCGGCGTGACCGGCATCTCCGGAATCACCGACACCACGCGCGGCCGCGCCGGCGGCTCCAGGATGTTGTCCTGCACGAAGGCGGCGAGCGCGTTCGGATCGATATGGGCGCCGGGCTGCGCCGAGACGAACAGCATCGGCACTTCGCCGGCATAGCTGTCGGGACGCCCGACGGCCGCGGCCAGCGCCACGCCGGGAAACCCTAGCGCGGCATCCTCGATCGCCCGGGGGTCGATGTTGTGGCCGCCGCGGATGATGACGTCCTTGGCACGACCCAGGATGTAGACGAAGCCGTCGGCGTCGATCCGGCAGATGTCACCGGTGCGCAGCCAGCCGTCGCGGAACGCCTCTTCGGTCTGCTTCTTGTCGACGTAGCCGGCGAACACCTGCGGACCCCTGGTCAGGAGCTCGCCGACCGGCGAGGGCCACGGCCCGGTGTGCAGCTTGCCGCCGTCCAGGATCGCGAGCTCGACCAGCGGATTGCGGGTGCCGACGCTCTCGGCGCGCGGCTTCACGCCGTGTACGTCATGGGTGATGGCGCCGGCGAGCTCGGTCATACCGTAGAGCTGCTGGATGCAGGCGCCGCCCCAGGTCGCGAGATAACGCCGTTCGATTTCCGGTGGGCAGATCGAGGCGCCGGTGGCGGTGACGCGCAGGGTCGAGATGTCGCTCTCCGCGACCGGGATGTCTGCCAGCGCCCCGAGCGTGGTCGGCACGTTGCCGGAGATGTTGACGCGGTATTTCTCGACGATCTTCCAGAAATGCGTGATCAGTGACGGATCGCGGGCGCCGGCCGGGCCGGGGATGAAGATCGTCGTGCCGGCGGAAAGGCAATTGGCCGTGGTGCAGAACAGGCCTCCGACATGGAACAGCGGCATCGTGATCATTGCGCGCTCGCCGCGATGGAAATCGAGTGCCATGCGCGAGGACACGGTGGAGGCCACCATCGCGCGGTTGGTGAGCCGCGCCACCTTGGGATGACCTGTGGTGCCGCCGGTCGGCAGCATCACCGCGACACGGTCGGCCTCGCTCATGTCCTTCGACTTGCCGTAGTCGTCGCGCCACGCAGGATCGGGCTGCAGCACCTCGCCGTCGAACGCGATGCTGCCGTCGAGCGGCACGATCACGATGTGTTTGAGCGACGGCACCTCGCGCTGCAACCCTTCGACCCGCTCATAGAGCCCGCCCGGCATGCCCGGCGGCGGCGCCAGCAACAGTTTTGCGTTGATCGCGTTGAGCTGCGCGACGATCGCCTCGCGTGTGAACAGCAGGTTGAGCGGCTCGGCGACACCGCAGGCAGCCGCGCCGAAGATCGCGACCACGGTCGCGGGGCAGGCCGGGAGCAGGACGGCGACCGCGTCGTCCTTGCCGATGCCCTGGCCGCGGAAATAGTTTTCGGCCGCCTTGATGCAACCCATCAGATGATCGTTCGAGATCACGACCGGGTTGGGATCGAGCGGCGAGCGCAGATAGATCGCGGCTTCGGCGTCCGGCGCGCCCTGCGGACCACGGGCAATGAGATCGAGGATGCGCGGGCAGGCGGCGAGCGTCTCCTGCATCTCCTTGTCGCGCGCAGCCTCGTCGGCTGGCGAAAGCCTGTCCTTCAGCATATCCGTCCCCGTCCATTTTTGTTCGTTGGGAGGAGGATTGTATCGAGCCGCGCTCGCGGAACACAAGTGCGGCCTATCGACCGGCCGTCAGCCGTGAACGACCGATTTGGCGATCATGCAGTGAATGCCCTTGGAGCCGTTGACCGTTTGCGTGACGCGCAGGTCGGCGGCCAGGCTGCACAGCGTATAGGCGTCCTCGCGCGACAGATTGCGCTTCTCGCCGAGCAACACGATCATGTCGCGCAGCGCCCGTACCACGCACTGGTCGAGATCGGGATCCATCGCCATGGTCATGTAATGGTCAGCGGTCTCGGCACGCGGATAGGCGAGCCTGAGGTCTTTGCGCAGGGTCAGGCGGAAGCGGCCGGTGAGCGCGGTCTCGATCGCGGTGACGCAGACCTCGCCGTCGCCCTGCACCCCATGGCCGTCGCCGCAGGAGAACAGCGCGCCCGGCACGAACACCGGCAGATACAGCTTGGCGCCGGCCCCGAGCTCCTTGTTGTCGAGATTGCCGCCCATCGCGCGCGGGATCAGCGAGGAGATGCGGCCCCAGGCCGGCGGCGGCGACACGCCCATCACGCCGAAGAACGGCTTCAGCGGCAGGTCGAGCCCCCACGGCATGCGGCCGACCATGCGCACGCGATCGAGCGGGATGTTGAGGATGCGGGTCTCGTGGAAGTCGTCGGGCAGGGTGCCGGACAGCGGCTTGATCAGATTGTAGCCCCAGTCCTGGCGGAGCTGGACGTCGAGAATATCGACCTCGAGCACGTCGCCGGGCTCGGCGCCACTGACGGCGATCGGGCCGGTCAGGATGTGCCCGGGCACCATCCGCTCGCTCTTCGCATGGATATCGTCGAGCTCCGGAGGGACCACGAATTTGCCGCGGTCGGGCACCACGTCGGGGCCGCCGCTGACGGTCTCGATCGTGACCTCGTCGCCGCTCGCGATGGTCAGGACCGGTTTCAGCTTTGCTTCGAAGAAGCCCCAATGGCAGGTTTCGGCACTGGATTTCAGATGATGATGGGTCATGTGACTTCTTTTTATTGCACTCCCGGCAGCGTATGACGCTGTAGCAGAACTTCGCAGAGGCTTCCCTTGTTTTTTGTACTCTCCAAGACGCTCGGCATCATGCTGCTGCCGATCAATTTCCTGATCGGTATCGGTGTGATCGGCACCGTTCTGCTTTTGACGCGGTTTGCCCGGCTCGGCCGCAGGTTGATGGTTGGCTCGCTGGTGGTGCTCGCGATCTGCGGCTTCTCGCCGCTCGGCAACGTCCTGATCTCCACCCTGGAGCAGCGCTTTCCACCATGGGACGCTTCGCGCGGCGCGCCCGACGGCATCATCGTGCTCGGCGGCTCGATCGATGCCGATCTGTCGGTTGCGCATGGCACGCCGGTGGTGCGCACTGCGGCGGATCGCGTCATCGCGGCGGCGGCACTCGCGCGCAGATATCCGGATGCCCGGCTCGTGTTCACCGGCGGCAGCGCGAACCTGATCTCGAACGACGCACGCGAAGCCGACTATGCCGCCGAGATGTTCGAGAGCCTCGGCATCGCCAAATCGCGATTGATCATCGAGCGCCGCTCGCGCAATACGCTGGAGAATGCAGAGTTCTCCAAGGCGCTGGTCGATCCCAAGCCGGGCGAGCGCTGGCTGCTCGTGACCTCGGCCTATCACATGCCGAGGTCGGTCGGGCTGTTCCGCAAGGCGGGATTCGACGTCGAGGCCTATCCGGTCGACTGGCGCGTCGGCAATGTCATGGGTTTCGCGACGCTCGCGATCGAGGGCCTGTCGCGCACCGATCTCGGCACGCGGGAGTGGATCGGGCTCATGGCCTATCATCTGGCGGGCAAGACCGACGATTTGCTGCCGGGACCGGCCGCGCGTTGAGCCGCACCACGAGCTTGTCGCTTCCCTCGGCCAATCCGGCTAACATCAAATCAACAGGCGGCGCCAAGCCGCCGATCACGGGAGTTTTCGCCATGCAACAGCAGACATCGCCGGAACAGTTCGACCTCTCCGCAATCGTGGCCGACCTGAATAGCCTGCTGCGGCTGAAGACCACGGTCATCGGCATCAAGATGTTCGCGCGGGTCGAGGAGATGGAGGCGATCCCGAAGATCCGCCGCCCATCGGCGGTCCATACCACGGACCAGATCGTCAGCATGGCCTCGCGGCTCGGCTGGACGGTCGGCATTACCGGCGATGATCTGGTCGGCGCGCAATGCCGCGCGGTGATCGGGCTAGCGCCGCAGGACGAGAAGTGGCTTGCCGGCGAGAACTATGTCGGCGTCTGGCACGGCACGGCAGAAGACGCGCGCAAGCGCCAGGAGGCGCTCGACGTGGTGCCTTACGGTCAGTACCAGGCGATGGCGGTGAGCCCGCTGACCAGCGGACGTCTCAATCCACCCGACATCTGCCTCGTCTACGCGACGCCGGGACAGATGATCATCCTGATCAACGGACTGCAGTACACCGGCTACAAGAAGTTCGAGTGGGGCGTGGTCGGCGAAACCGCGTGCGCGGACTCGTGGGGCCGGGCGCTGAAGACCGGCGAGCCGAGCCTGTCACTGCCGTGTTTCGCCGAACGCCGCTACGGCGGCGTGCCCGACGAGGAGATGCTGATGGCGCTGCCGCCGGCCTATCTGGCGAAGGCGATCGCGGGGATGAAGCAGCTCGCCAAGAACGGCCTGCGCTACCCGATCGCACCGTACGGGATCCAGGCCGACGTGCGCGCCGGCATGGGCGTATCCTACAAGAAATAGCTGCAAGAAATAGCGGCAATAAATAGCAGATTGCGTCGCCGCGCCCGCGATGACAAAAGGGGCGCCCATTTTGCTGCGCAGGGAGCCCGATCCATGTCCTCGTCGAAACTCGACATCGTCGTCTATGGCGCGACCGGCTTCACCGGCCAGCTCGTCGCCGAATATCTCGCGGCGCATTATCGCGACGGCAGCCTGAAATGGGCGATGGCCGGTCGCAGCAAGGACAAGCTCTCGGCGGTTCGCGACGCGATCGGCGCGCCCGCCGACACGCCGCTGATCGTCGCCGATGCCAGCGACGCCGCATCGCTGGAGGCAATGCTGGCGCAAACCAAGTCGGTCATCTCGACGGTTGGTCCGTATCAGCTCTATGGCAACGAATTGATCGCGGCCTGCGTGGAAAGCGGCACCGACTATTTCGATCTTTGCGGCGAGCCGGTCTGGATGCGGCAGATGATCGACAAGCACGAGGCCGCCGCAAAGGCCAACGGGGCGCGCATCGTGTTCTCCTGCGGTTTCGACTCGGTGCCGTTCGAGCTCGGCGCCTTCTTTGTCCAGGAGGAAGCCAAGCGGGTGTTCGGTGCGCCGGCGCAGCGCGTCAAGGGCCGCGTGCGCGACATGCGCGGCACGCTGTCCGGCGGCACGGCCGCGAGCGCCAAGGCAACCTTCGATGCGGTCGCCAAGGACTTGAGCCGAGTCGCGATCCTCAACAACCCGTTCGCGCTGACGCCGGGCTTCGAGGGCCCGAAGCAGCCGCGCGGCAGCAAGCCGGCCTATGAGGACGACCTGCACTCATGGACCGCGCCGTTCATGATGGCACTGATCAACACGCGCAACGTTCATCGCTCCAACATGCTGATGGGCTTTCCCTACGGCAAGGAGTTCGTCTACGACGAGATGGTCCTGACCGGTCCCGGCGAGAAGGGGGAGGCCAACGCCAAGCGCGTGATGGCGCTGAATTCGGAGAAGACCGGTCCGAGCGCGCCGAAGCCGGGCGAGGGGCCGTCGAAGGAGGAGCGCGAGAACGGTCGCTACGATCTGCTCTATATCGCGGTCGCGCCCGACGGCCGCATGGTCCGCGCCGGCATCAAGGGCGACCGCGATCCCGGCTACGGCTCGACCTCGAAGATGATCTCGGAATGCGCGATCTGCCTGTTGCGCGACACGCCCGACGTCGCCGCCGGCTTCTGGACGCCGGGAGCGGCGATGCAGCACAAGCTGATCAAGCGGCTGGTCGATCACGCCGGGCTGACGTTCGAGGTCGAGAAGTAACTTCGTGCAACCGCCACCGCTGTCATCGCCCGGCTCGACCGGGCGACCCAGTACGCTGCGGCCTCTCGCTCACGCACAGCTGTCTCTGGAATACTGGATGCCCCGCTTTCGCGGGGCATGACAGCTGGTAGCTACGCTGCCGCGCGCGGGTTGTAGGCGTACATGAAGTCCATGCCCTTGGACGACACTGGCAGCAGCAGCTTCAGCATGTGATCGCGAAGCCAGGCGCCGGTCGGGCCGAATTCGCGCTTGCTGTTGCCGTTGCGGCGGGCGATCGCCACGATCTTCTCGGCGCGCGGGCGCCGCTCGTGCTCGAAGGCCTGGAAGGTCAGGCCGAGCTCCTGGCCGTCGCGCATCAGCATGCCGAGCCGCAGCGCGTCCTCCAGCGCGAGCGACGCGCCCTGGCCGGCATGCGGGCTGGTGGCGTGCGCGGCGTCGCCGATCAGGAGCGTGCGCTTGCGCGACCAGGTCGGCAGCGTCGCGACGTCGAGCGTATCGGTCACCACGATGTTCTCGGCGGCCCCGATGATCTCGGGGATCGGCGCGTGCCAGCCGGCGTGGAAATCGCGCAGGTGCTGCCTGATCGCATCCTGGCTCTGCAGCCGGTAGGCGGCCGCGGTCATGCCGTGCGACGGCTGCGTGCTCCACCACATTCCACCCCTGTCCGGATCGGGGCTGCACAGGCCGTAACCGAAAAAGCCGCTTTGCCCGAACGTCGTCTCCACCTTCTGACCGATCGGCAGGCGCTCGAACATGGCCCGCGGCACGAAGCCGCCGAAGCCGATCAGCCCGGTGTCGAACGGCGTCGGGCCGTCCGGGATCACGTGCCGCCGCACCGCCGAATGCACGCCGTCGGCGCCGATCACGAAATCGCCCTCGGCGGTGGTGCCGTCGTTGAAATAGGCGATGACCGGCTGGTCGCCGCGATCCTCGATCTTCACCAGCTTCTTCTCGAAGAACACCGAGACGTTGGAGCCCCAGGCCTTGTCGATCAGCATCTCGTTCAACGTCGCGCGGCACATGTTCACCGCGGGCTGGCCGAAGCGCTGCTGCATGTTCTGGTTGAGCGAGCCGAGCTTCTTGCCGGCCTGCGAGTAGAAATCGAACGACTCCGCGATCGAGCCGCTGCGGATCAGTTCGTCGGCGAGGCCGAGCTCGGCCAGCACATGCATGCCGTTCGGTGCGATCTGCAAGCCGCCGCCGATCCCGGTGGAGTAGGGCCATGCTTCATAGAGTTCGGCCTCGATGCCGGCGCGGGTCAGGAACATCGCTGTCACTGGACCTGCGATGCCGGCGCCGATGATCAGAGCTTTACGGGGACGTGAGGTCATGCCTTGCTCCATGCATCCGTGTGGGGTACGAAAGGTCAGTTGCTAATTATCTTAGATAATAAGATAGTAGGCGAGTAAGATACAGGAGCAGCTTTGTCAAGTGCGAAATCGCGCGCAGCGCTGATGCAGGAACTCGAGGAGGCGATGCGCCGGTCATCCGCGCAGGGCGTGATGTACGGCCAAGCCGTTGCAAACATGGCCGGAATCTCCAATTCCGACATGGAATGCATGGACATCCTGCACCTTGAAGGGCGCGTGACCGCAGGGCGTCTCGCCGAAGTCACCGGGTTGACCACCGGCGCGATCACCGGCGTGGTCGACCGTCTGGAGAAGGCGGGTTACGTGCGCCGCGAGCGGGACGACAGCGACCGCCGCAAGGTCTTCATCTCGGTGGTGGAGGAAAAGGCGGCGGAGATCGGCAAGTTCTACGTGCCGATGCAGGAGGCGATGCTCAAACTCTGGAGCCGCTACACCGACGACGAACTGCGCCTTCTGCTGCGCTTCGCCAATGACGGCTACAAGGGCGTGCTGGAAGCGACCGGGGCATTGAAGGCAGTGATCGACATGCCGCCGGAGCAGCGCGCCGAGCTCAAGCTGCCGCCGAAGTCTCGTCGCTGACCTCGGCCGGTGTCGCGCGGGTGCGCTCGGTCGCCGCGTACATGCCCCACATCGTGCCGAGCATCAGCCAGAAGTGCCGCCAATGGTCGGTATCGATGATGAAGCTCTCGCCGACGATGCCGAGGAATGCCGAGAAGATCGCCAGATAGTCGCGCTGCCACGGCACCCGCTTGTAGACGTAGCGGAAGCCGATGATTGCGCTGACGAACACCAGCGCCGGATAGCAGATGCCCGAGATCCAGCCGCCCGACATGAAGGCGTTGAGGAAGGAGTTGTGGGTGTCTTCGGGGAAGTAGGTGTGGAATTGCAGCGGCCCGATGCCGAACGGTAGTTCGAGCGCCATCTGGGCGCCGAGGATATGACGGCCGAAGCGGCCGAAGCGACCTTCGTCGTAGCTCTGGTCGAAGCTCGCGCGCTGCTTGAACATGTCGGCGACGGAGCCGATCGAGAGCAGCACTGCGATCAGGGCGACGGCGAGGATCGCGGCGATCAGGGTCATCACGATGATGCGCGAGCGTTGCGCCTGCGAGCGGCTGGTGAACACCATCAAGGCCAGCATGAAGGCCGCAGTGACGATCAGGCCGCCCCAGGCGGCGCGGGAGAACGACAGCAGGATAGCAAGCGAGATGATGCCGAAGGCGATGGCGTTGCGGAATGCCTTGCCGAAGCGGTCGGTGACCACGCTTTGCAGCGTGAACAGCGCCGGCAGGATCAGGAACGCGCCGAGCACGTTCGGATCCTTGAATGTGCCGCGGGCGCGGTCATACAGCGTCAGCAGATCATAGCCGCCGGGCACCAGATGGAAGTAGCCGGCGATGCCCGCAAGCGAGGCGATCATTGCGCCGACGATCAGGCCGCGGCGCAGCATGTCGAGCCGCGCTTCGGTATCCTCCGACATCACCATCGCGAAGAAGATGACGGTGACAGCCATGTACCAGGAGGTGAGGACCCAGTTCACCACCTCCGGCTTGTCGAGGAACGGCACCGCGCCGATGCTGTAGCCGACATTGAGCACGATCAGCGCGAACAACAGCGGCATGAACGCGAGCTGCATGCGCAGGCCCGTGGCGAAGAACAGCACGCAGGCGGTCAGCGTGACGAGTTCATACGGGCTCGGTTCGATGAACACGATGGCGATCGACGCGCCGGCGAGCCACACCAGCGCCCGCTGCAGCGCCAGCACGCCTGACGGAGCCGATGTCGGCGAATGGGACGTCCCGGCTGTCGCCGCATAGGCCATCGGATACTCACGCTACTCGATACAACAACGTTCAGTACGCTACTTCGACATCACACGGTCCAAAGCGACGACTTGTCCGCCGAAGCCTTGGCGAAGGCGGAAGCAATCCACCTATCCCCGAGCTGCGATATGGATTGCTTCGCTGCGCTCGCAATGACGGCAGTAAGTCTAGTTCTCAGTACGCGTTTTCGCTCTTGGTCAGCAGCGAGAACGGGGTCTTGAGCAGGATGTAAAGGTCGAACAGCACCGACCAGTTCTCGATGTAATAGAGGTCGTATTCGACGCGCTTCTGGATCTTCTCGTCGGTGTCGACTTCGCCGCGCCAGCCGTTGATCTGCGCCCAGCCCGTGATGCCGGGCTTGACGCGGTGGCGGGCGAAGTAACCGTCGACGGCCTCGTCGAACAGGCGGTTTTCCAGCTTGCTCTGCACGGCGTGCGGACGCGGGCCGACCAGCGAGAGATTGCCCTTCAGCACCACATTGAAGAGCTGCGGCAGTTCGTCGAGCGAGGACTTGCGGATGAAGCGGCCGACGCGGGTGACGCGCGGATCGTTCTTGGTCACCACCTTGGAGGCGGTCGGATCGGCCTGGTGGTGGTAGAGCGAGCGGAACTTGTAGACGTCGATCCGCTCATTGTTGAAGCCGAAGCGCTTCTGGCGGAACAGCACCGGGCCGGGGCTGTCGAGCTTCACCGCAAGCGCCACCAGTCCGAGCACCGGCAGTGCCGCAAGCAGGGCGAGGCCGCCGACCACGCGGTCGAACAGCCATTTCAGCACCAGATCCCAGTCGGTGATCGGCGCCTCGAACACGTCGAGCGTCGGCACCTTGCCGACATAGGAATAGGAACGCGGGCGGAAGCGCAGCTTGTTGGTATGGGCCGACAGGCGGATGTCGACCGGCAGCACCCAGAGCTTCTTCAGCATCTCCAGGATGCGGGTCTCCGCCGATATCGGCAGGGCGAACAGCACGAGGTCGACGCGGGTGCGGCGGGCGAACTCGACAATGTCGTCGACCTTGCCGAGCTTCGGTGAGCCGGCGCAAGTCTCCATGGCGCGGGCGTCATTGCGGTCGTCGAACACGCCGAGCACGTGGATGTCGGAATCATCGTCGGCATTGAGCGCCTCGATCAGCTTCTCGCCGTTCTGGTCGGCGCCGACGATGATGGTGCGGCGGTCGAGCCGGCCGTCATGCGCCCAGGCGCGCACCATCGAGCGCAACGCCAGCCGTTCGGCGATCAGCACCGCGAGGCCGACGCAGAAGAACGACGACAGCCAGACCCGCGAGACCTCGCCGCCGAGCTTGACCAGGAAGGAGACCCCGATGAACAGCAGGAACACAAACGCCCATGACGAGATCATCCGCGTCATCTGACGAAGCTGGCCGCGGAAGATCTGTACCTGGTAGATGTCCGCGGCCTGGAAGCAGACCACCGCCGCAGCCGACATGCCGAGGATCGATGCGATATATCCCCAATGGATAGCGAGCGGCCTGATATAGGCAAAATAGAGCCCGACGCCGACCAGACTGAGCAGCACGAAATCGGCAAGGCGAACCACGCCGGTTATCACGACCGGCGAGTAGGCGCTGCGAACTTTCTGATTGGTAACGGCGAGCGCGGCCGGCGACAGGCGGCGGCGGCGTTCGACCTGCGGCCGAGCGGCCGTCGCAGACGCAGCGGCATCCAGCATCGAGCGTGCGTTAAACGGTTCCACGAGTCCACGTCCATTCCTGTGCTTGCAGATGAGCATCCGCGCGCAGCAGCGAAATTCCCCCGGACGTGAGTTAAGGGACAAATCGGAAGAAACGGTTACGCGTGTAAGAGATAGTTAACGTTTGGCAAATGCGTCGCGATAGCCGGCCAGCACGCCCTCGACCATCGCGCTCTGCGAGAAATGTGCGGAAATCCGCTCGCGCAGTTGCTCGGCGCGCGCCGCGGTCGCCGCGGGATTGTCGAGTGCGGCCTTGATGGCGTCGGCCATCGCGCCGGCATTGCTGGGCGCGAACAGCGCGTCGGTGTGGGTATCGAAGATCTCGGGGATGCCGCCGACATTGGCGGCGATCATCGGAATTCCTGCAGCACCGGCCTCGATCACCACATAAGGCATCGAATCGCCACGCGAGGGAACCACGAGAACGCTGCCCTTCGAGAAGCCGTAGCGCGCCTTGACGTGGCCGATGAAGCGAACGGCATCGCCGAGCGAAAGCCGCTTCACCTGCTCCTTGAGCCGCTCGAACTCTTCGCCGTCGCCGCCGAGCGTCAGCGTTACCGGCTTGCCATCGGCGCGCAGCTTGGCGACCGCGTCGATCAGGAGATCGGCGCCCTTGATGCGCCGGAATTCGCCGACATAGGCCACGTCGGAGGCGTCGTCGGCTTTGGCGACCGGTTCGAATTCCTCCGACGTGACGCCGTTGAAGACGCAGCGCCCGAGGCCTGAGGGTTTGCCCACGGTCCGCTGATAGGTGTCGCGGGCAAATGCGCTCTCGAACAGGAACAGGTCGGTGCTGTTCATCAGCGTGCGCTCGAGCTGGCTGTAGAAGCGGCCCTTCCAGGTGTCGAGCGGGTAGTGCAGCGAGCCGCCATGCGGCGTGTAGACCCGGATCACCTTGTTCGATCGCCGCCGCAGCCGGACATAGGCGCCGGCCTTGGCGCCATGGCCGTGGACCACATCGGGTTTCAGCTTCCGGATCAGGCCGGCGATATGCGCCCAGACCATGAAGTCGGCGAAACGCGGCTCGCGGCGGATCGCCACCCGGTGGACGCCGAGCTTGAGGCGCGGTTCGATCTCGGCAAGGACAGCGTCAGCCCGCGCGCCGCCGGTCAGGCTGTCGGCGACGATGCCGACATGGTGGCCGCGTTCAATCTGGCCGTTGGCGACATCGAGGATGTGACGGATGATGCCGCCGACCGGGGCGCGGACGACGTGCAGGATGCGAAGCAGCCGTTCCTGATTTTGATCCTGTGCCATCGATCAGAACCAGCGTTCGCCGATGAAGACGGTGTCTCCGGGCCCGATCGGCGTGCCCACGGGAACGACGAAGCGGCCGGCGCCCGATGCATCGGTATGGGTGAGGGTGACCTCGTCGCGCTTGGCGCGCGGCGAGAAGCCGCCGGCGATCGCCACCGCGCTCTCGACCGTCATGTTGGGTACATAGGGATACTGGCCGGGGGCCTGGACTTCGCCAAGGATGAAGAACGGGCGGTAGGACTCGATCTCGACCGCCACCGAGGGCTCGCGGATGAAGCCGTTGCGCAGCCGTGCCGTGATCTCGGCGGCGAGCCCCGCGGGCGTCCGGCCACGCGCCGGCACCGGGCCGATCAACGGCATCGTGATCGCGCCGGCGGCGTCGATCGCATAGGAATTGGTCAGGCCTTCCTGGCCATAGACCACGACGCGAAGTCTGTCGCCCGGACCGAGATTGTAGGCCGCGCGCGTCGGCGCGGGATCGGCATAGGCCATGGCCATCGGCGCGGGCGCAGCAAAGGCTGGCTGCCCATACGCCATCGAATCGAGGGCCGGGTCACCGGCAACCGGCGACGTCCGGCCCATGCAGCCCGACAGCGCGAGCGCAGCAATCAGACAAACGAGGGGAGCGCGCAGATCGCGCATGTGAGGAATCCCACGGACAATATCGGCGTCGATTAACGGTACTCATGGTTAACAAACGATGACGGAGCGGTGGTGGCCGCCGCATCCGTCAACCGCGCCGATTAACCCAGCAGCAACCTTAATGGACTGTAATCGCGGCCATTGAGATGGAATCGCGGCGTCCGCGGGAGTTGGTTATGCGTTTTGCATTCTGGCGTAGAGGCAAGGAAAAGGCCGCGGTGCAACGGGCGTTGCCGAAGTCCGCGCCCGTTGCCGCCGAAGCCGTTGCGAGGCCGGCTGCGCCGATATCAGCTCCTGACAAGCCGACGCGTCCGGCGGAGGCGACTGATCTCGATCTGCATGTGCTCGGACGCGCGCTGGCGCGCAAGCGAAGCTGGATCATCGTGCCGACCGTGCTCGTGTTTGCGGTGTCGCTTGCCGCCGTCAACGTCGTGACGCCGCGCTACAAGTCGGAAGCGCGAATCCTGATCGACAATCGCGAGAACGCCTTCCTGCGCCCGAACGGCGAGCGCGACCTCGAGCGCACCTCGCTCGACGCCGAGGCCGTGACGAGCCAGGTGCAACTGCTGCTGTCGCGCGATCTCGCCCGCGACATCATCAAGAAGAACAAGCTCGCGGAGCGCCCCGAGTTCGATCCGGTGCTGCGGGGCTTTTCCCCGCTGAAGTCGCTGCTGGCGCTGTTCGGCATCGGCCGCGACCCGTTCAGCCTGACGCCGGAAGAGCGGGTGCTCGATTCCTACTACGAGCGCTTCCAGGCCTTTGCGGTCGACAAGTCGCGCGTCATGGTGATCGAATTCCAGTCGGAGGATCCCGAGCTTGCGGCGCGCGTCGCCAACTCGATTGCCGACGGTTATCTGGTGTTGCAGCAGGCGGCGCGGCAGGACCAGGCCAAGTCCGCCAGTACCTGGCTATTGGGCGAGATCGACAAGCTGCGCAGCAAGGTCGCGGACGCGGATTCGCGGGTCGAGGAATTCCGCTCCAAGTCGAGCCTGTTCGTCGGCACCAACAACATCCCGCTGTCAAACCAGCAGATGGGCGAGCTGAACACACAGCTCAACAATGCCCGTGCGCTGAAGGCGGATGCCGAGACCAAGGCGCGGCTGATCCGCGAGATGCTTCAGGGCGGCAAGCCGATCGAGGCCTCGGAAGTGCTCAACTCCGAGCTGATCCGCCGGCTCGCCGAGCAGCGCGGCACGCTGCGCGCGCAGCTCGCCGAGCAGTCGTCGACGCTGCTCGACAACCATCCGCGCATCAAGGAACTGAAGGCGCAGATCGCCGACCTCGACCGCCAATTGCGCGAGGAAGCCGGCAAGATTTCGCGCTCGCTGGACAACGACGCCCGCGTCGCCGATGGCCGCGTCCAGGCGCTGCAAGTGGGCCTGGATCAATCGAAGAAGCAGGCGTCGTCGAGCAACAGCCAGGACGTCCAGCTGCGCGGATTCGAGCGTGAAGCCAAGGCGCAGCGCGATCTGCTGGAAGCCTATCTCGCGAAGTATCGCGAGGCGACGGCACGCGAGAACATCGAGGCGGCACCGACCGACGGCCGCATCATCTCGCGCGCCACGGTTTCGAACACGCCGGCCTATCCGAAGAAGCTGCCGATCGTGCTGATCGCGACGCTGGCGACGCTGTTGCTGTCGTCCGGCATCATCATCACCGGCGAGCTGCTGCGCATCTCCGCGCCCGGCGCGGTGGGCCGTGCCTTCGCGCCGGCCGCCGCAGTGATCCGGCGCCGCGAGCCGGTCATGGAGACCGGAGCCATCGAGCCGGCATTGACGCTGCCGCCTGAACCTGAGCTCGCGTCGCCGCTCGCACCCAGCCTGTCGCCCGAGCCGGAACCGTCGCCTGAACCCGCAGTCGCATATGAACCGGTCATCAGCGATCCGCAGCCCGCGCCCGCCCGGACGGCCAACGAGATCGATGAGCTGGCCGAACGTCTGGTCGCGGCCGGCCCCGCCGCCCACAAGGTCACGGTGCTCGGCCCGGCTGCCGCCGAGAGCGTCACGCTGACCGCGCTGACGCTGGCCCGTCTGATGGCGCGTCAGGCCAAGGTCGTGGTGGTCGATCTCGTCGCGTCTTCACCCGCGCTGACGGCAGCGACCGTCGATCCCGGCGCGCCCGGCCTTGCCGAGTTGATGCAGGGTGAGGCGACGTTCGCACAGATCATCACCAAGGATCGGCAGTCGCGGGTTCAGATCGTCAGCGCCGGGCGTCCGGGCTTCGATCGCTCGCATCTGCAATCGCCGCGGCTGGCACTTGCGATCGACGCGCTGCTCCGGGTCTACGACCACGTGCTGCTCGACGCCGGCACGGCCGTCGACCTGCCGGCCGAGCTGCTGACCGCAAAGGCGCAGGCTGTCGTCGTGCCCGACGCCGCAATGGCGCAGGATGCCCGCCGCTCGATGGTCGATCAGCTCAGGGCCGTCGGCTTCTCCGAAGTGACGATGCTGAGCAAGCCCTGCGCGCCGTCGGAAGCGGTCGTGGCGGGGCCGCGCGTGGTGGCGGCCTGACCAACCTCCAAGGCGCGATGGGATCGCCATCGCGCTTGGCTTCGGGAGGCCGCTTCACGCGTTTCCTGATGGCGCCTCAGTGCGCCATCATCGGCTCGCGCATCGATCGCTCGAGGACAGGATCGATCCGCAGCCTGATCGTGACCAGCGCGCCGATCAATCCGACCACCGCGAGCAGCAGCAGGCCTGCGGTGAATCCACCGGTCAGGTCCTTCAGATAGCCCATCGCGAATGGGCCCGCGAAGCCCGACAGATTGCCGAGCGAGTTGATCGCGGCAATGCCGGCCGCGGCCGAGGCGCCGTTCAGGATGCTGGCCGGCATCGGCCAGAACATCGGCGGCACAGCCGAAACGCCGATCTGCGCGAGGCAGAGCAGGCCGATGATCAGCACCGGGCTTGAGACCAGTCCCGCCAGGCCGATGCCGACAGCCGCCAGCACCAGCGCGCCGGCGACATGGTAGCGCCGCTCACCGGTCTTGTCGGAATGGCGGCCGAGCAGCACCATGCCCACCGCGCCGAACACGAACGGCAGGGCGGCGATGAATCCGGTCTGGGTATCGGTGACGCCGAACGCCTTGATGATGGTCGGCAGGAAGAATGCGACGCCGTAGCTGGCTGCATTGAGACAGAAATACACCAGCGCGCAGGCGAGCACCCGCGAGTCGGTGAGCGATTGCATGACCGAGATGTGCTCTACGGCTTCCTTCTTCTGCCGTTCGATCTCAAGCGTGTTCTGGACCCATTTGATCTCGTCGGGCTGCAGCCAGCTCGCCTGACGCGGGAAGTCAGGCAGCATCGCCAGCACAGCGAAGCCGACGAGGACCGACGGCAGCGCCTCGCAGATGAACAGCCACTGCCACCCGGTCAGACCGCCTCCGGACAGGTTGAGCAGCAGGCCCGAGATCGGCGCCCCGATGATGCTCGAGATCGGGATCGCGAGCATGAACAGGCTGATGACGCGGGCCCGGTAGATCGTCGGGAACCAGAGGGTCAGGTAGAAGATGATGCCGGGGAAGAAGCCGGCCTCGCAGGCGCCGAGCAGCAGGCGAAGGAAGTAGAATATCCACTCGCTGGAGACGCCGCTTGCCGCGGACATCTGCGGGATGAACGCGAATGCCGCCGAGACGATGCCCCAGCTGATCATGATGCGGGCGATCCAGCGCCGTGCGCCAAACCGTTCCAGAAGGATGTTGGAGGGCACTTCGAAGAAGAAGTAGCCGACGAAGAACAGGCCCGCACCGAGCCCATAGGCGGCTTCGCTGAGCCCAAGCGCCGTGTTCATGTGCAGCTTGGCAAAGCCGACATTGACGCGATCGAGATAGGCCACGAAGTAACACAGGATGAGGAACGGAATCAGCCGCCGCATCATCTTTCCGATTGCGCGCTTCTCGACATCGTCGCTCATCGTTCCCATCCCTTCCGGTTTTCGATTCGGCGCACGGTGATCGCGCTGTCCGGGCGGCACCTTCGTGCAGCCGCAGCGGTCCGTCGCCTTGCCCTTGCAAGTATTGCATTCATTGTTGTGTAATCGACCGCCGCGTGACTAATGGCATTTGGGAATGGAGCCACGGCGAAACTGTCATGATGCACCGCGGTATGAACGCGGGAACCCTGGAGCGTTTTCCAGCGAAGTGGATGCCGGTTCGCGGCAGGAAAGCGCGTCAAATAGAATCAAGAGCCAGGATGGTGGCGGGCCGTGATCAATAATCTGAAACTGCGCCAGTTGCGCCTGCTGGTCGCGCTCGATAGTGAGCGGAAGCTGCAGCTGGCCGCCGAGCGGCTCAACATCACCCAGTCGGCGGCATCCAAGATGCTGGCCGAAATCGAGGCAGTGGCGCGGGTTCCGTTGTTCGAACGGACGGCGCGCGGCGTCGAGCCCACGGCCTATGGCTCGATCCTGATCCGCGGCGGCAGGAGCGTGCTGGCCGACCTTGACCGGGTCACCAACGAATTCGCCGGTTACCGGTCCGGCGAGCTCGGCACCGTATCGGTCGGAACGGTCGCCAAGCCGAGCATCGACCTCGTCGTCGATGTCATGCAGTATCTCGGCGAGAAGCTGCACCGCGTGAATATTTCACTCGATGTCAGCACCAGCCCGCCGCTGGTTGCGCGCCTGGTCGCGCTCGAGCTCGATTTCGTCGTTGCGCGAATTCCCGCCGGCGTCGATCCCGGACAGTTCGACTATCACGAGATCGGCGCCGAGCAGGCCGGCTTGCTGGTTCGCGCCGAGCATCCGCTGGCCGCGCTCGACAGCGTCAATCTGGAGGACACGGTCGACCTGCAATGGATCTCCCAGCCGCGGGAATCCTTCATGCGCCAGGCCCTCGAGCGGCTGTTCTACAGCCGGGGCATTGCGCCGCCGCAGCGCATGATCAATACCGAGTCCTTCTCCGCATCGATCGGAATTGCCGCAGGGATCGACGCAATCGTGCCGGTGCCCCTGCTGATCTTCGATCTGCTCGATCCGCAGCGCTTCAAGATGCTGCGCATCCGCGACCAGCTGATGCTCGAGAGTTACGGGCTGATCAAGCTGCGCAAGCGCGCGCTGTCACCGGCCGCGATGCTGGTGTTCGATGCGATGATGCGGCTTGGCGTCGAGAGCGGACGGGAGGCATCCGAGGGCTCGTCCGCCTAGTGTCCCGAATCCGAAGTTCGTATCATTCGCCGCACCTTCGGAGCGAACTTCGGATTCGATAAGGACACTAGCAAACTTATGATTCTAGTGTGTGCTTTATGAATGCGAAGTTCGTGAAAGCGGCTGCCGCGAAATCGCACGAACTTCGCATTCAGCACACTAGTGTCGCCCGTGGGCGTTCTCAGCGGAACATGCTGCGCAGGTTCTGCGCGATCTCGAACAGCGCCGGATTTTGCTTCACGGCGCGCTTGGCGCGGCTGATGGCCGCCAGCGCGCCGGCCGCGGGCTTGCCGCGCAGGCTCAGCGGAATGAAGCTGTCGACGATCGCTTCGTCGTCCTTGCAGAACAGCCGCTTGTACTCGTCCGAGCCGATGCCGAGGTCGAAGGCGCGGTAGTTCAGGCCGGCATGGCGATCGATGATGTCGCGCATCAGGATCAGGCCGGGGCTGAACTTGGAATTGGCCGACATCGTGTAGGTGTTGAACATCATCGAGAACCGATGACCGTCGGAGACGCCGGCGTAGATCGCGATCACTTCCTCGTCGCACTCCAGCGCGTGGATGTCGATTGCATAACCCTTGCCGTCGGCGCGCGGCGCAAGGCAGGCGCTGCGGATGAACTGCTCGACACCCGGCTCGGCGAAAACGTCGGGCAATTTCTGCTCGGCCATACGTTGCGGCTTGACGCGGAAGAACCAGTCGAGCAGGCGGCAGACGTCGGCGCTGTCGCTCGCGACATGGTAGCGGTAGCCGGGCAGCGCCTGCAGCTTGCGCTCCTTGCCCTTGAGGCGGCGGCGGAACGAATTGCTGATCAGTGCCGCGGGTGCCGCGCCGGGCTCGATCACCAGCAGCGGGCAGTCGTTCACCGCAGCCTGGTGTGGCAGCAACGCCAGCGGATTGGGCTGGTCCTGCCAGCGCACCGGCTGCTGACACAGCACGAGCGCGTCGACGCGAGACCGCTCGGCGATCGATCGGGTCAGGGCCGTGATGTCGGCCTCGGTTGCGTTGGCGGCGAAGTCCTTGTCGTACAGCGCCATATTGAAGGTCGCATGCTTGCCGCCCATGAAGCTCGCGCAGTTCGCGCCGAGGCGCTGCTCGACGGCGAGCGGCAATAGCAGCAGCGGACGGCGTTCGCTGTCATGCGCGACGACGATGAAGGGCCGCAGGCCCTCGCGTTCGCCGACCTGACGTTGCCAGTTGGCGAGGAAATCGAAGCGCTGATAGGGTGTGTAGCTGTGTTGCTGTGTCTCGAGACTGCGCCAGGTCGTCTCGGCCGCAGTGAGGTCATGAAAGATGTCGACGCCGGCGACGCGGATTGCGTTCGGCCATGGTCGCGTCCCCGCCGTCTGGCCTTCAACTGCCGCCGCCATGATCATCTCGGAACCTAAATTTTTTAAGGTATTAATTTACAGGTCTCGACCGGGGCCGACCTTCGCAGGCAAATGTCAACAAAGAGTAATAACAATGCCGCGGCGGTGTGTGGGAACCGCCGGGCAGAGGCGGGGATCTTGGTGCCGGACAACAGGATTTTGCGGCGGGCCCGGATGGAGCTCGCCTATTTTAGCGGCGCCTTCAGGTTGCGGGAACGCGAGGCCGGGGGCGCCGGCGTGATCCTGCGCTTCGCGCGCGTCCGTCCCGCACGCCGGGCCCGGTTCCAGCCGTTGAGGTCGCAGGAGATCACGCCGGCCTTCCTCGATCGTACCATCCGCGCACTGAAGCGCTGGAAGTACGACATCGTCGGGATCGACGAAGCCTGCCGCCGTGCGGTGACCATGCCGGAGCGCCGCCGCTTTGCCTGCCTGACCTTCGATGGCGCCAGCAAGGACTTCGTCGCGCATGGCCACCCCGTGCTCAAAAGGCACGGCGTCCCCTTTACCCTCTATTTGCCGACAGCCTTCCCGGATGGCGTGGGAACGGCGTGGTGGCTGGTGCTTGAGGACATCATCGCGCGCGAGAGCCGCATCAGCCTGATGATCGATGGCAGGGAACGGCACTTCGTGGTCTCGAGCCTGTCGGACAAATACGAGCTGTTCGATTTCCTGTCCGGCTGGCTGCGCAAGCTGTCGCCGCGTGATCTGTCCTATGCGGTGAATGATCTCGGCCGGCGTTATTCGGCCGATGCGGCGCAATTGTCACGTGGCGCGTCGCTCGACTGGCAGGATCTGGCGAAGCTTGCGGCTGATCCGGACGTGACCTTCGGCAGCGCTACGGTGAACTATTCCGCCCTGTCGAGCCTCAGGGATGCCGATGCGCAGCGCGAGATCGCGATGGGAAAAGCGGTCGCCGAGAGTGCGCTGCGCCGGCCGATCATGCATTTCGCATTCCCCTTCGGGGACCGTGACGCGTTCCGCCGTCCGCATGTCGTGATGGCCGAGGAGGCCGGCTTTGCCAGCGCGGTGTCGACCATATCAGGGGTCGTCGAGGCGAAAGGACGCACCAACCTCTACGCATTGCCGCGCATCGCATGGGATGGCCGCGTGCGGTCGCTGCGGATGATGCGCGTGCTGCTCTCGGGCGTGATGTTCGCACCGGTGCGGCCGACCCGGCACGGGCGCGACGAGGGCGCGATTTAGGCGCGATCAGGCCGCGACATCCAGGAGACGATCGGCATCGCCGGCAGCACCCAGCCGAGCCCCGCGACGACGTAGAAGATCGCCTGCAGCAGCCCCGAATTGGCGAGCCACGGCGTCTGGGCCACCGTCATGCCGAGCAGCGACCACACCACGACCAGGATCAGCAGGAAGATGGTTCCGAGCAGTTTGCGGGTGCGTATGGCCATGGCGGATATGTATGACTCGTGATCCAGAGCGTTTTCGAGCGAAGTGGACACCGGTTCGCGTAAAGAAAACGCGTCAAAACAAGATTCCGGAGCCTCGTTCCGAATTGATCGGAACAAGGCTCCGGGCGGCGCTTGCGCCGCGGGCGGGCCGGACTATAAGGGGCGCGAAAATCCAATCAAGTCAGAGCGAAATGGCCGGTATTTCCGCAAATCCATCGCAGCTTCGCGCCGTCAGGGTCTGGCTGCTGGCGGTCGCCGCCCTGATCGCGCTGATGGTGCTGGTCGGCGGCGCCACGCGGCTCACCGAATCCGGCCTGTCGATTGTCGAATGGAAGCCGGTGACCGGCGCGCTGCCGCCGCTGACCGAGGCGCAATGGACGAAGGCCTTCGAGGGCTACAAGGCCATCCCGCAATATCGCGAGCTCAACGCCGGGATGACGCTCGCGCAATTCAAGACGATCTTCTGGTGGGAGTGGAGCCACCGGCTGCTCGGCCGGGTGATCGGCGCCGCCTATCTGCTGCCGTTCCTGTACTTCCTGTGGCGCGGCGCGGTGAGCGGCGAACTCGGCCGGCGTCTATGGGTGATCTTCGGCCTCGGCGCGCTGCAGGGCGGCGTCGGCTGGTGGATGGTGGCGTCCGGCCTCTCGGAGCGCGTCGAGGTGTCGCAATATCGGCTGGCGACGCATCTGGTGCTGGCGCTTCTGATCTTCGCGGCGATCGTCTGGACGCTGCGGCGGTTGACGGACCGCCCGTCCGTGATCGCGCCGGTCAGGCTGAAGATCACAAGCGCCGTGCTGCTCGTGCTCACCTTCGTGCAGCTCTATTTCGGCGCGCTGGTCGCGGGCCTGCGCGCCGGCCGGGTCTACAACACCTGGCCCGAGATCGACGGCGGCTTGATCCCGTCGGCTGACCGGCTGTGGTTCGAGACGCCGTGGTGGCGCAATCTGTTCGACAACACGCTGACGGTGCAGTTCGAGCATCGCATGACCGCCTATTTGCTGTTCGTGCTGGCGATTGCGCATGCGATCGATGCCGTGCGCGCGCGCGCCGGCGGTGCCGTCATCGCGGGTGCCTGGTGGCTGGTTGCGGCAATCACGCTGCAGGCGACGCTCGGCATCCTGACGCTGCTGCATCAGGTGCCGATCGATCTGGCGCTGACGCACCAGGCGGTTGCGATCGTGGTGCTGACGCTCGCGGTCCTGCAAGCCGAGCGCTTCGCTGCGCGCCGGACCGAACGGGACCAGCCGACCCTCGTTCCGGTCGGCCAGTCGCTCTAAGCCATCAGGACAGATAATCGAGCCCGATATCGAGCGCGGCCGAGCTGTGAGTCACCCAGCCGACCGAGATCAAATCGACGCCTGTGGCGGCAATCGCCGCGGCGGTCGCAGCCGTGATGCGGCCGGAGGCTTCGGTGAGCGCCTTGCCGCGCGCCATCGCCACGGCCTGACTGAGCTGCTCCGTCGTCATGTTGTCGAGCAGGACCGCGTCGACGCCGAGCGCCAGCACCTCTTCAAGCTGCGCCAGCGTGTCGACCTCAACCTCGATCTTGACGAGATGGCCGGTATTGGCCTTGGCGCGCTCGATCGCAGGACGGACACCGCCAGCGAGCGCGATGTGGTTGTCCTTGATCAGCACGGCATCGTCGAGACCGAAGCGGTGATTGCCGCCGCCGCCGGCCCGCACCGCGTATTTCTCCAGCGCGCGCAG
The DNA here is from genome assembly GCF_042258615.1 of Bradyrhizobium sp. Pha-3. Taxonomy (GTDB): domain Bacteria; phylum Pseudomonadota; class Alphaproteobacteria; order Rhizobiales; family Xanthobacteraceae; genus Bradyrhizobium. Next base: position 4,684,144 of record NZ_CP170152.1, read on the forward strand.
TCCGGGCGTCGTCTTGCGGGTGCAGACGATCTGCGCGCGCGTGCCTGCGACGGCCTTGACGAGCGTGGCGGTCGCGGTCGCGACACCGCTCAGATGGCAGAGGAAGTTGAGCGCGGTGCGTTCCGCGGTGAGCAGGCTACGCGCCGGGCCGTCGATGATCGCGATGACCTGGTCGGGTTCGACCGCGCTGCCGTCGGGCCGCTCGGCGCGCAGCTCGATCGCCGGCGACACCGTCTGAAAGGCTGACCGCGCGATGTCGAGCCCGGCGATCACGCCGGGCTGCCGCGCCCGCATCACCAACCGGGCCTGCTGGCTGGCCGGCACGATGGCGTCCGCCGTGATATCGCCGGCGCGGCCGAGATCCTCGCGCAGGGCGGTTTGCACGATCGGCTCATACAGCAGCGGCAACAGGGGATTGAGGGTCATCAGCGGGCACTCCTGGCTGGTAGATTGGATTCAACGATGTCGTGCGCGGCGACGAGCGCCTCGGCAAGGGTGAGGGAAGACGGCGCTGCCGACAAAGCGGTGTGCGGAAAATCAGTGCGGAAATGACCGCCGCGGCTTTCCTCGCGCCTGATCGCGGCAACCGCGATCATCAATCCGACCAATGCTGCGTCGGATGCCGCGCTCTGGCCGCGCGCGAGCGGATAGAGGCCGCGGATCGCGCGCGCGATCCCGTCGCGGTCGCGCAGCACGCCGAGCCCCTGGGTGAGGATCGGACGCACGGCGGAAGGATCGGCGGCGGGCGGCATCGTGTCGTCGCTCAGCATCGCGCGCGGACCTGCGCTGACGCCTTCGATGCTTTCGGCGACCCAGCGCGCGCAGACGATCGCTTCCATCAGCGAATTGCTGGCGAGCCGGTTGGCGCCGTGCAAGCCGGTTCGCGCCGCCTCGCCGCAGGCCCACAGGCCCTGCACCGTGCTACGGCCATGGCCGTCAACCGCGATGCCGCCCATGTGGTAGTGAACCGCAGGTCGGATCGGGATCGGATCCGTGGCGGGATCGAGGCCCGCCATCTTGCAGAACGCGCTGATCACGGGATAGCGCTGCGCGAAGTCCGCGCCCGGATGCTTGCGCGCATCGAGGAAGGTGCGGTGTCCCGCGGCGCGATGGCGCCAGACGGCGCGCGCGACGATGTCGCGTGGCGCAAGCTCGGCGCCCGGCTGATCGGCCATGAAGCGCTGCCCGGTCTCGTCGATCAGGATCGCGCCGTCGCCGCGGATCGCCTCGGTCAACAGCGGCGTCGGCCGTGACGGCCCATCGAAGGCGGTCGGATGAAACTGCACGAATTCGATGTCCGACAGTTTTGCGCCGGCATGGGCCGCGAGCGCGAGCCCCTGGCCGAAACATCCGCCCGGGTTGGTGCTGTCCGAAAACAGCCCGCCGATGCCGCCGGTTGCGATCACGACGCGGTTGGTCGCGATCGTCAGCACGCCGCGGTCGCTGGCTGCGAGCACGCCCCTGACCGCATTGTCCTCGACCAGCAGCCGCCGCGCCTCGACCCCCTCTAGCAGCGTGATCGATGGCGTCTGACGGACCGCGGATATCAGCGCGCGCATGATCTCGCGGCCGGTGCCGTCGCCGGTGGCGTGCACGATGCGGTTGCGGCCGTGCGCGGCCTCGAGCCCGAGACGCCAGCTGCCGTCGGCGCGCCGGTCGAAGGCGACGCCAAGCTCGGCCAGATGCTCCACGGCGGCCGGCGCGGCATGGACGATTCGGGATGCTGCGGCCGCATCACAGAGGCCGGCGCCGGCCGCGAGCGTATCGGCGAGATGGAGGGCAGGGGTATCATCCGCGCCGACCGGCGCAGCGAGACCACCTTGTGCCCACATGCTGGAGGCTTCGGCGCCGAGCGGCGATTTCGACAGCAGCACGACCGGCTCGGGCGCGAGTTGCAGCGCGGTCATCAGCCCCGCGGCGCCGCCGCCGATGATGACGGGGCGGCCGTTGAGATCGGAGATATCAATACTCATATCGCCAGCATCCTTTCGACGCTCTTGCGCGCGCGATCGGCGATCGCAGGATCGATCGTGACCTCGTGCTGATTGGTCTCCAGCGCGTGGCGGATGTTCTTCAGCGTGATCCGCTTCATGTGCGGACAGAGATTGCAGGGCCGGACGAAGTCGACATCGGGATTGCGGGCCGCGATGTTGTCGCTCATCGAGCATTCCGTCAGCAGCACGACGCGCGGCGGACGTTTGGTCTCGACGAACGACTGCATCGCAGCGGTCGATCCCGAATAGTCCGCTTCGGCGACAACCTCGGGCGGGCATTCCGGATGCGCCAGGATGGTGACATCAGGGTAATTTTCACGCAGCTGACGCACGTCATCGGCGGTGAACAGCTCGTGCACCTCGCAATGGCCCTTCCAGGCAATGATCTTCTTGCTGGTCTGCTTGGCGATGTTCTGCGCCAGATATTCATCCGGCAGCATGATGACCCGCTCGGCGCCGAGCGATTCCACGATCCTGAGCGCATTGCCCGACGTGCAGCAGATGTCGGACTCCGCCTTCACCGCGGTCGAGGTGTTGACATAGGCAACGACGGGCGCATCCGGATAGCGCGCGCGCATCAGCTGCACGTCCTGCGCCGTGATGGAATCCGCCAGCGAGCATCCGGCCTTGAGGTCGGGGATCAACACCGTCTTGGCCGGATTGAGCAGCTTCGCCGTCTCGGCCATGAAGTGCACACCCGCGAGCACGATGACATCGGCGTCGACCTTGGTCGCCTCACGCGCGAGCAGGAGGCTGTCGCCAACGATATCGGCGACGCCGTGGAAGATCTCCGGCGTCTGGTAGTTGTGCGCCAGCACCACCGCGTTGCGGCGGCGTTTCAGCGTGAGGATCGCATCGACATCCTCGGCGAACGTGGCCCATTCGAACGGCGGGATGACGCGCTTGACGCGCTCATAGAGCGGCGCGGTGCGGGTGAGCAGATCGGTATCGAGTGCAACCATTTATACTCTCCTTGAGCATAAGATGGCTTATACTTATCCTGAGCATAAGGCGTGTCAAGTGCGCGAAAGCGGAAGCTTGGTGCCGGCGACGGCCCGTTCGGCCAAGACGGCATGGCGGAAGCGGAACAGCTTGGCCGGCCGTCCGACGGTATCGGCGGCCATTGCGCCAGTCTCTTCAACGAGTTCCTGCTGCTCGATGAGCCGGCGGAAGTTCTGCTTGTGGACCAGCCGGCCTGCGAGTGCCTCAACACTGCGTTGCAGTTGCAGCAGGGTGAACTCGGTCGGCATCAATTCGAATACCACCGGACGGTATTTGATCTTGGCGCGCAGCCGCGCGATCCCGGTGGCGAGGATGCGGCGATGATCCGCCGTCATCGGCTTGCCCGGCACGACCGGCGCCTCGCGGTCATGCGCGCGCCCGGCTTCCGGGATCAGCAAGGCCTCGTAGAGCAGCTCGTAGCGCTGCAACACGAGTTCTTCGTTCCAGTCGCGGTCATCGAGACCGAAGGTGATCGCGCAGCGCTGCCAGCGCTCGCGCTGCAGCGTGGGTGAAGGTGCCGCCTTCGCCCATGTCTTCAGCTTCGGCGCGATCATCTTCGCAAGGCAGACCGGCGTGCCGGCGCGATGATCCTCCCACGGGAAATAGTCGTACCAGCCTGACCAATGTGCCTCAAAGCCTTCGCCGACCTGATCCTCGCGGGTCAGGCCGAGATAGCTGATCGAGACGCTGTGCGGCGACCTGGCGTCGCCGGACCGGCCGCGGTCGGCAAAGGTGTAAAGCTGCTCGACATAGCCGAGCGGATGGCCGGTCTGCGCCTCGACCCAGGCGCGCAGCGCGGTCTGCAGCGAGCGGTGGGTGAACTCGAACGGGCCGCTCGGCAGCGCAGAGCCGCCGGCGATGGTCATGATCTTCGGCGTGCCGTCGGTGACGGCGACCAGCACCGCGACGAGGTCGGCGGTGACCGCATTGCCCGAAGCCGGTGCGCTGGTTTTCTTCTGCGGCGATCTGGCCACGCGCGCGTCCCGGGCTAGCAGTAGCCGTAGACGCCGCAGGCGTAGGGCAGGCGGTCCCAGTAGGTCACATAGGCGCCGCCGTAATAGGGGCCGTAATAATTGTAGGAGTGCCAGTTACCGTAATAGCCGGGCAATGACGACGATCCAGGCAGCAGCGGTTCACCCTGCATGTACGGGATGTACGGCTCTGAGTTGAGCGGGATCACCGTGGGCTCGACGACCACGAGCTGGCGTCCGCGCCGCACATAGGTCGGTGACGTGATGGTGGTGCGGTAGGCGTAGTGCCGGCGCGGCAGGCCCGCCGGCAGCTGGCGCGCTGCCTTGACGGTGGCGCGTTTGGTGACGACAGGGCCGTCGGCGGCGTCAGCAGGCGAAATCGCAAACAGCGCGATCGCGAGCGGCAATATCCAGCGCAGCATCAATGGTCTCCCGAATCATCCGGAGCCTATCACTGCCACTTTATGCCCGATTGAACGTTAACGAGAGACCCGTCGGTATTAAGCGTTAACGAGATGGTGGCTTCGGGCAAGATTGCCGGAGCGATGCGGGCGCACCGCTCCGGAACAATGGCGGGATCAGGCCAGCAGGGCCTGGTCGAGGTCCGCGATCAGGTCTTCCTTGTCCTCGATGCCGATCGACAGCCGCACCACCTCGGGCGCGGCGCCCGATTTCACCTTGGCGGCGTCGTCGAGCTGGCTATGCGTGGTGGAGGCCGGGTGGATCACCAGCGAGCGGGTGTCGCCGACATTGGCGAGGTGCGAGAACAGCCTCAGATTCGACACCAGATTGACGCCGGCGTCGTACCCGCCCTTGAGGCTGAAGGTGAACACCGCGCCGGCGCCCTTCGGCGCGTATTTGCGCTGCAGGGCGTTGTACCTGTCGCCGGGCAGGCCGGCGTAGTTCACGGCCGACACGGCCGGGTGGGTGGAGAGGAATTCCGCCACCGCCTTGGCATTGTCGCAGTGCTTCTGCATGCGTAGCGGCAGCGTCTCGATGCCGGTCAGGATCATGAAGGCGTTGAACGGCGACAGCGCGGGGCCGAGGTCGCGCAAGCCGAGCACGCGGCAGGCGATCGCGAAGGCGAAATTGCCAAAGGTCTCCTGGATCCGGATGCCGTGATATTCCGGGCGGGGCTCGCTCAGCATCGGATATTTGTTGTCCTTCGACCAGTCGAAGGTGCCGGCGTCGACGATGATGCCGCCGAGCGAGTTGCCGTGGCCGCCGAGGAACTTGGTCAGGGAGTGCACGACGATATCAGCGCCATGGTCGATCGGCTTGATCAGATAGGGCGAGGCCAGCGTGTTGTCGACGATCAGCGGCACGCCGGCCTTGCGTGCGACGGCTGCGATCGCCTCGATGTCGGTGATGCTGCCGGCGGGGTTGGCGATCGACTCGATGAAGATCGCTTTGGTGTGCGGCGTCACCGCGCGCTCGAAGCTTTCGATCTCGTCGGGATCGGCCCAGGCCACGTTCCAGCCGAACGCCTTGAAGGCGTGGGTAAACTGGTTGATCGAGCCGCCATAGAGTTTTCGCGCGGCGATGATTTCGTCGCCGGGCCGGAGCAGTTGTTGCAACACCACGAGCTGCGCGGCGTGGCCGGAGGCAACCGCAAGGGCCGCCGTGCCGCCCTCGAGCGCCGCGACGCGTTCCTCGAGCACCGCGTTGGTCGGGTTGCCGATGCGGGTATAGATATTGCCGAAGGCCTGCAGGCCGAACAGCGAAGCCGCGTGGTCGGCGTCGTTGAAGACGAATGACGTGGTCTGGTAGATCGGCGTCGCCCGCGCGCCGGTGGTGGGATCAGGCTGTGCGCCGGCGTGCACGGCGAGGGTGGAAAATCCCGGAAGGCGATCGGTCATTCTTTGTGTCCTGTTGTGGCCTGGTCGAAACGCGCGGCATGCTGATGGCGGCGGCGTCCGCCGTCAAGCGAGTTGGGCACGCCGCCGGTTTTGGGAGGGGCATCCCGGGCTATACCGGATGATCGGAGCGATTATTCCGCTGCGATGTCAGGTCGTCTCGGTCTTGTTTTTTGCCGCGCGGTCGGATGCCGCAGTCTGGCCGCCGCCAAAGCTCGTGCGGTTGAGCGACAGCCGCATGCCCTGGGTCGGGATCGGCGCGCGCTTGGAACTCAGCGTGCGCGAGTTGACGCCCATCCAGGAGATCTCCGACGATAGCCGGCCGTACTCGATCTTCGGGCAGCGGTTCATCACCACCTTGAGGCCTGCGCCCTCCGCCTTCTCGGCGGCTGCGTCGTCGCGTGCGCCGAGTTGCATCCAGATCACCTTCGGCAGCGGCGACAATTTCAGCGCCTCCTCGACCACCGGCATGATGTGGCTCGAATTGCGGAAGATGTCGATCATGTCGATCGGGCGATCGATGTCCGCCAGCGATGCGACGAACGGCTTGCCCATCAGCGCCTTGCCGACATGGCCGGGGTTGACCGGGATCATGTCGTAGCCGCGCTGCGCCAGATACTTGAACGCGAAATAGCTCGGCCGCACATTGACCGGCGAGGCACCGACCATCGCGATCGATTTCACGTTGTTCAGGATGCTGCGGATGTAGTTGTCGTCGTAGGCGTCGTGATTCATTCTGATCAATTGTCCGATGACGTCATTGCGAGAAGCGTAGCGACGAAGCAATCCATTCTATCGTCGCATGGAGTGGTGGATTGCTTCGCTCCGCTCGCAATGACGAAGGTTATTTGTCCTGCCACTTCGGCTCGCGCTTCTCGATGAAGGCGCCGATGCCTTCCTCGGCGTCGCGCGCCATCATGTTTTCGGTCATCACCTCGGCCGCGAAGCGATAGGCCTCAGCAAGGCTCATCTCGGCCTGGCGATAGAAAGCCTCCTTGCCAAGCTTGACGGTGTAGGCCGATTTCAGCGCGACTTTCTCGGCCAGCGCGATCGCGGCGTCGCGTTCGGTGCCGGCCGGCGCCACGCGGTTGACGAGGCCGATGCTCTGCGCCGTTGCCGCCGAGACTGGTTCGCCGGTCAATAGCATCTCCATCGCCTGCTTGCGCGGCACGTTGCGCGATAGCGCCACCATTGGCGTCGAGCAGAACAGCCCGATGTCGACGCCCGGCGTCGCAAACGCCGCGGCTTCGGAGGCGACCGCGAGGTCGCAGCTCGCGACGAGCTGGCAGCCGGCTGCGGTCGCGATGCCCTGCACGGACGCGACCACCGGCTTCGGCAGGTGCACGATTGCCTGCATCATAGCGCTGCAGGCGTTCATGATCTGCGCGAAATAGGCGCGGCCGCGGTCGGCGTCGGTGCGGCGCGCGGTAAGCTCCTTGAGGTCGTGGCCGGCGCAGAACGCCGGGCCGTTGGCGGCGAGCACGACTGCACGGATGCTCTTGTCAGTGCCGATATCGTTCAGCGCAGCGTGCAACTCGCCGATCAGGCCCTCGGAGAGGCTGTTGCGCGCCGCGGGGCGATTGAGCGTCAGTAACGCGATACTGCCGACGGTCTCGCGCAGCAGGATCGGCTGATGTTTCGGCGCTTCCGCGCGGGCGGCTTGGGCGGACATGGTGAAATTCCACTTTGGTCTCTATGACAACTTAATGTAACAGGCAGGCTGAAGCGAGGGCAGGGACCGCATGGCGATTGCGAAAATGAGCGTGGCTGATCTGGAGGAGTTCCTGCGCAAGGAATTTCCGCAGGCATTCACCCACGACGACATCAGGATCGAAAGCGCCGATGGCGAGACGGCCCTGCTGCGCCAGCGCTTCAGCGAGCGCATGCTGCGGCCGGGCGGCACGGTGTCCGGACCGACCCTGATGGGGCTGGCGGATTTCGCGATGTATGTGGTGCTGCTGTCGGCGATCGGGCCGATCGGCCTGGCCGTCACCACCAATCTTAACATCAACTTCCTGCGCAAGGGCCAGCCGGGCCAGGACGTGCTCGCGGTCGCCAGACTGCTCAAGCTCGGCAAGCGGCTTGCGGTCGGCGAGGTGAACCTGCTGTCCGGCACCTCTCCGGATCCGATCGCCCATGTCACGGCGACCTATTCCATTCCAAATCAATAGGCTTTTTCCCGGTATTATTGCACCATATTTACAAGCTATTGTTTTCGCTGATGTAATTAGCGTACTTCGACGTTGACGCGAGACCGCAGCTTCTCTAGAAAGCCGCCAGTTCGGCGCATACGGCGCCGATTTCCTTTTCACGGATTTCACACATGAGCACGTTCTCGGCCAAGCCTGCCGAAGTGACGAAGAAGTGGGTCGTGATCGACGCCAAGGGTTTGGTCGTCGGTCGTCTCGCCACGCTCGTCGCGATGCGCCTGCGCGGCAAACACCTGCCCACCTACACCCCGCATGTCGATTGCGGCGACAACGTCATCATCGTCAACGCCGCGCATGTGGTGCTGACCGGTCGCAAGCGCGACCAGAAGGTCTATTACAAGCACACCGGCTTCATCGGTGGCATCAAGGAGCGCACCGCGAAGCAGATCCTCGAGGGTCGCTTCCCCGAGCGCGTCGTCGAGAAGGCGATCGAGCGCATGATCCCGCGCGGTCCGCTCGGCCGCATGCAGATGGGCAATCTGCGCGTCTATCCGGGTGCCGAGCATCCGCATGAGGCCCAGAGCCCCGAGAAGGTCGATATCGCTTCCCTGAATCGCAAGAACACGAGGGCCGCATAATGTCCGATACTTTGCAGTCCCTCGACCAGCTCTCGCAGGTCAAGCCGGCGGCTCCCGACGCGCCGAACTACGTCAAGAAGGTCGACAAGTTCAACCGCGCCTACGCAACCGGCAAGCGCAAGGACGCGGTCGCCCGCGTCTGGATCAAGCCGGGCGCCGGCAAGATCTCGGTCAACACCCGCGACATCGAAATCTACTTCGCCCGCCCGGTGCTCCGCATGATGATCCAGCAGCCGCTGGTCGCTGCCGCCCGTAACGGCCAGTACGACGTGATCTGCACCGTCGCCGGCGGCGGTCTCTCCGGCCAGGCCGGTGCTGTCAGGCACGGCATCTCGAAGGCGCTGACCAACTTCGAGCCTGAGCTGCGCAGCGTCCTCAAGAAGGGCGGCTTCCTGACCCGTGACTCCCGCACGGTGGAGCGCAAGAAGTACGGCAAGGCCAAGGCCCGCAAGTCCTTCCAGTTCTCGAAGCGCTAATTCGAGTTCTCAAATTCGCGGCAATTGCCGCGTGCATCAAGCTGCAGAGGGCGCCGCGAGGCGCCCTTTTTGCTGCGCCCAACCGCGCTTGCTTCGACGCGAATTAGCGCAGTTTTTCATGAAAACTTGCGTGTGCGTGCAAACGAAATTGGAACTCGGGCCTTCTAGCTTGCGGGCTCGCACTGGCGCTGCATCACCGTATTATTTGCGCCTGCGAACGTTGCATCACCGGGCTGGGGTGACTCTATGTCGTTCGATCCATCGACGCTTTATCTGTTCGCCACCATGGTCGCGGGCATGCTCGGCGCCATGCTCTGGTTGTTCGGCAGGCAGGAGAACATTGCCGCGCTGAAATGGTGGGGCACCGCCTATTTGCTCGGTGCGGCCTCGGTCGCGCTGTGGACGGTCGGCAGCTCGACGCTCGATCCGCTCGTCTTGCTGGGCCTCAACGCGATCGGCTTCGCCGCATGTGGCATGGTCTGGAATGCCGCCCGTATCTTTCACGGCCGCAAGGCCAATCTGCCGGGACTTGTGCTCGGCCCGATCATGTGGATCGGCGCGGTGACGACCGTGCAGGATCCGGCGATGCGCCTGACCATCGGCGCCGGGATCGTCGCGATCTATGCCGCGCTGACCGCCTCCGAACTCTGGAGCGAGCGCCGCCGCGCGATGCAGAGGCGCTGGATCGCGATCGCGATCCCGGTCGCGCATGGCTGCGTCCTGATGCTGCCGATCCTGGTCGGCGACGTGTTGCGGCTGAACGGCCAGAATTTCGTCAGCAGCTTCTGGGTCACGCTGTTCTCGATCGAACTCGTGCTGTACGCGATCGGCACGGTGTTCGTGATCTTCATGATGGTGTCGGACCGCGCAGTAGCTGTGCACAAGACGGCTGCGTCGATCGATCCGTTGAGCGGCATGCTCAACCGCCGCGGATTCACCGAGGCCTGCACGCGGGTGATCGAGCGGGAGGCCGTTGCCGGCCGGCCGGTCACCGTGATGATCTTCGACATCGATCACTTCAAGTCGATCAACGACCGGTTCGGCCATCCCGCGGGTGACGAGATCCTGAAACTGTTCTCGGCCGTGGTGGTCAGCAGTCTTAGGATCAGCGATCTGTCGGGCCGGATCGGCGGCGAGGAGTTCGCAGCACTGCTGCCGTGCTCGCTGGACGAGGGCGTCTTGGTCGCCGAGCGCGTGCGCGAGGCGTTCGAGAACAGCAACATCACCTGCGAGGAAGGTGCGGTCGACACCACGGTCAGCATCGGCGTGGCCGGTGGACCCGCCGGGACCGAGCTCGAGGTGCTGTTGGCCTCGGCCGACACCGCGCTCTACCAGGCCAAGCGCGGCGGCCGCAACCGCGTCGAGGCGGCAGAGGAATTACCGCTGTCGCTGGAGAACTGGCGGCGCAAGACCGCGGGCCTGCCGGCATCGGCGCGGCAAAAGCCGGCGCCCGTGCGCGCATGAGTGCGGTAACGATTGATTAACCATTCGATCCCATGGTTCGGGCATGGAGTCGATCCGCACCCGCAATCCGCAATCAGCCCTGATGTCGCTCGAAGCCGATGCGGTTTCGGCGCGCAGCGGCTTCGCCTGCCTGTTCTCGGACTCCGATGAATACGAGACCGCGCTGATCGCCGAACGTCGTGCGCAAGGGCGATACGAACCGCCGAGGAGCCGCTGGCCGATCGCAATGCTGGTCGGCGTGATGCTGATGGTCGTCGGTACCGTCCTGCTCTTCAACTGAGCTGCGGCTGCGGCACGTTCGACGGAGCGGGCGTCTGCGCCTGATCCTCCGCCTTGAAGTGGTCGATCATCACCTTGGCGATCGCCATCAGCGGCAGCGCCAGCGCGAGCCCCCAGATGCCGAACACGACGCCGAGCAGGATCTGGAACGCGAACAGCGTTGCCGGCGGGATGTCGAGCGCCTGGCGCTGGATGATCGGCGTCAGCACGTAGCTTTCCAGTGCGTGGACGCCGAGAAACAGGATGAAGGCCGACAGCGCTGCGATCCACCCGGTCGCGAGGCTCGCCAGCACCACGATCAGCCCGCCGAGGATCGCGCCGACCGTCGGGATGAAGGCGAGCAGGCCGGCCTGGATGCCGAGGATGAACGAGCTCGGGATGCCGATGATGGCAAGCCCGATCCAGGTGACGAGGAACACCGCGGTCATGGTGATGATCTGCGCGATCAGCCAGCGTTCCAGCGTCTCGCCGATGCGGTCGACGATGACGGTCGCCTGCGCGCGGTATTTGGCCGGCGCGATGAACAACAATCCAGCGCGGTAGATGCTCGGCTGGGCGGCAAAGGCGAGCCCGAGGAACAGCACGATGAAGAAGTTGCCGACGACGCTGACGGTGCCGAGCAGCACCTTCAGCGTCTGACTGATGATGGCGCCGCCGCTCGAGGCCAGCGCGCCGGCACCGGGGATGCCATGCGACTGCGACGGTGCCGGCGTCGTTGTCGTCGTCGTCACGGCGGTACCGTCCGGCTTCGCCTCGCCGGCGGTATTGGTGAAGTCGAGATAGCTGGTGTCGACACCACGCTGCTCGAGGAACTCCTTGACGTTGCCGAGCTGCGATTTGATCGTGTTGCTCAGCACGGTGGCCTGCTGCGCGATCGTGGTGCCGCCGAGGAACACGATGCCGGACAGCAGTCCGGCCATCGCCAGGCAGACGATCGCAAGCCGCAACGCATGAGGCAGCCCGGTCAGCCGGCCGAGCAGGGTGGTCATGGCATTGAGGGCGACCCCGAGCAGCATGCCCGCGAACAGCAGGAACAGGGTCGCGGCGAACTGCCATGCGAAGGTCAACAGGGCGGCGAACAGCACGATGCCGATGCCGCCGACGGCGATCGCCCACGCCATGTCATTTCGGGCCTGCAGGCGATTGTTAGCCGGGTCTGTCACGGGTGATTCCCCCTTCGCGACGGTGTCCGGAGCAGTCTTTGGCGAAAATCCCGCCGGGATCAAGCTGGGCGGACCGGGCCGGTTTGCCGCTGAGGCACCGCAATGCCCGGTGCGCCCGGAATGGCGCGCGCCCGGCCGGATTTGGCGGCCTCAGGGGGCTCGCCTGTGCAGGATCGCAAGCCCCCCTGTGCAGATATAGGCAGTTGATCCGGCGGGAGCTGGAAGGCATGATCGTCTCCGCAAAGTCGCAAACTTAGAAGAATCATTGCGCGAGACTTCAATAATGAGACGGCCCGTGGTCGGCGTGATCGGAAACGCCCATCGCATCGAAAATCGTTTCACAGTCCAGATGGTCGGAGAGCGCAACCTTCGCGCGGTTGCCGAGGTGTCGGGTGCCGTGCCCTTGATGTTCGCCGGCAGCCCTGAAATCACCGAGGTCGGCGCCTTGCTCGACGTGGTCGACGGCGTGGTGCTGACCGGGGCCCGCGCCAACGTTCATCCGACCCGCTTCAACACCGAACCTTGCGCGGCCCACGAGCCCTACGACATCCACCGCGACGACGTCGCGCTGGCGCTGTCGGAGGCCTGCGTCGCGCGCGGCGTGCCGATCTTCGGCATCTGCCGGGGCCTGCAGGAGATGAACGTCGCGTTCGGCGGCTCGCTGCATCCGGAGATCCGCGAGATCCCGGGCCGCATGAACCATCGGATGCCGCGGCTGGAGAACGGCGAAATCCATCCCGATCCCACCGTGGTGTTCGCCGACCGTCACGACGTAGCGCTGACGCCGGGTGGCGCCTTCGCAAAGATCCTCGGCTGCGAGACCATTCGCGTCAATTCGCTGCACGGCCAGGGTATCCTCGAGCCCGGCAAGCGCGTCGTGATCGAGGGCATTGCCGAGGACGGCACCATCGAGGCGATCCGCATCGCCGACGCCCCCGGCTTTGCGCTCGGCGTCCAATGGCACGCCGAATACGATCCGCAGCGCAACCCGATCAACCGCGCGCTGTTCGAGGCCTTCGGCGACGCACTGCGCGAGCGGCGGCGGGCGGCATAGGGACCTTCCGCACCGCTGTCGTCCCTGCGTGTCTCAAATTCCGCGTCGTCCCGGCGCAGGCCGGGACCCATACGCCGCAGCAGATGTTGTTGAAAGGACTCGTCGTTCCGGCATTGCGCAACAATCGGCATTTGTGGTTATGGGTCCCGGCCTGCGCCGGGACGACACTGAGTTTGTTGCGCTACTTGTGAGTCATACTTCCGCATTCTCGCGACACGATGTGCCCGAGCTTTGCATCTCGTTTCACCCTTTCGTCGATTCAGAGGGTGCAGCGGCGGCGGCGTGAATTCCGGCGCCGGAGGGCCGGTTCAACCGGCAGTGGCCCGTAGTCAATCTCCGTACTTATACGGAAACGAAAGTGGCGGATTGCAGCGCCGGACTCGGCTAAGCAAGAAGCCGTAAGCCCCCCGTTATTGCCCTGGCGCCGACGATCCTTTCCGATATTGTTTTCTTTTCCATTTTCCGGTGCAACTGCTCACGATGAGTTGCTCGGGATGAATTTGTCGGGCCGATTGGCGGCCGGGATGATGCTTCCCGTCGTCACACTCCTGCTTGCGCTGGGCTTCATCCATGGCGTCACCTGGCAGGGCATTCTGCTCGCCGGTGGTGTGGTTTCGGTGGTATTGATGACGGCTGAGATGATTGCGAGGTCGCAGTCCGGAACGCCCGCCCAGTTGGTGCGGGCGGCGGAGGCGGTGTCGCGCGGCGAGCCGGTCCCGATACGCCCGAGTGGCGCCGACGAGGCCGCTCAGCTCGCAGCGACGCTTGCCGAACTGTCCGCGCAATTGGGCAGCAGGCAGCACCTGCTGGAGAAGACCGTCGAGAGCATCCGCGATCCGGTGGTGGTCGCCGACGAGCATGCGATGATCGTGATCGTCAACGCCGCGGCGCGGCGGCTGTACCGCGTCGAACCCGGTTTTGACACGCTGACCGGCGTTCGCACCTTCCAGAACTATTATGCTGACGGCACGACCGTGATGCCGATCGCAGAGACGCCGATGGCGCGTGCGCTGCGCGGCGATGACGTCGACGATTGCGAACTGATCGTCAAACCTCTGCGGCCTGAACCGGCTGTCTGTCTTGTCGCCAACGCCAGGCCGCTGCGCGACGATGCCGGCAATTTGCGCGGCGCAGTCATCGTGCTGCGCGATGTCACCGCGGAGCGTCAGGCGCATCAGGCGCTGGTGGAGAGCGAGCAGATGGCGCAAGCCATCGTCAGGACCGCGCTCGACGCCTTCGTTCAGACCGACCAGGACGGCATCGTGCTCGACTGGAGCCCGCAGTCCGAGGCGCTGACCGGCTGGACCCGCTCTGAGGCGGTCGGCCGGCGCGTGGTCGAGCTGGTGTTCCCGGAAGAGCTGCGGGTTGCGCACCGGCAGCGCATCACCCGCTTCCTGCAGGAGACCGCGGCCGGCGGCATGGGCATGCGCTATGAAACCGCATCCGTGCACCGCGACGGCCACCGATTCTATGTCGAGGTGTCGCTCAATGCGCTGCGCCGCGGCGATGGCTGGATCATCAATTCGTTTGTCAGGGACGTCACCCAACGCCGGCTCGCCGAAGAGCAATTGATCCAGGCGCAGAAGACGGAGTCGCTCGGGCGGTTGACCGGCGGCATCGCGCACGACTTCAACAACATGCTGACCGTGATCACCGGCACGATCGAGATCCTCGCCGACGGCGTCAGGGATAACCCGCAGCTTGCCGCGATCGCCAAGCTGATCAGCGATGCCGCCGATCGCGGCGCGCAGCTCACCACGAGCCTCCTGGCATTCGCGCGCAAGCAGCCGTTGCAGCCCGCCGAGACCGACGTCAACGACCTGATCGGCGAAGTGGTGCGGCTGCTGTCGCAGACGCTGGGCTCGCAGATCGAGATCAGGACGGAGCTCGGCCGCGACGCCTGGCTCGCCTTTGTCGACCGCAGCCAGCTCGGCGCTGCGCTGGTCAATCTCGCCATCAATGCGCGCGACGCGATGCCGGAGGGCGGCACGCTGACCTTTGCGACCCGCAACATGCAGCTTGGGATTCCCGATGCCGTGGCGCACGGCGTCGAGCGCGCCGGCGACCATCTCGTGATCGAGGTGACCGATACCGGGACCGGAATTTCGCCGTCGCATCTGGAGAAGATCTTCGATCCGTTCTTCTCCACCAAGGAGGTCGGGCAGGGCACCGGGCTCGGGCTCAGCATGGTGTTCGGTTTCGTCAAGCAGAGCGGCGGCGGGATCGAGGTCAAGAGCGAGCAGGGGCGCGGCACCATCTTCAGGATCTACCTTCCCAAGGCGGACGGCGCCACGCAGCGCGCGGTCGAGGAGGACGATCTGCCGTTCAGGGGCGGCAACGAGACCATCCTGTGCGTCGAGGACGACCCCACGATCCGCGACTACGTCACCGGCCAGCTCGAAAGCCTCGGCTACAAGGTGCTGGTCGCGGCAAACGCAGATGCTGCGCTCGCGATCGTCAATCGCGGCACTGCGTTCGATCTCCTGTTCACCGACATCGTGATGCCCGGCAGCATGAACGGCCGCCAATTGGCGGAGACGCTGATGGCCGGGCGCCCGGCGCTGCGGGTGCTGTTCACCTCGGGCTACAGCGACGGCCCGCTGCCGGCGCAACAGGGACGCGGCGGCCACGGCATTCCGCTGCTGACCAAGCCTTATCGGCGCAGCGAGCTGGCGCGGATGCTGCGGCGCTGCCTTGATCTTCAGGTCGACTTTCAGGGCGATCCGGTTCCGCAGCCTTACTCCGTGCAGCCCGATCTCGAACGCTTCCTGCGCGAGAACCCGCCGGAGAAGAATTAGTCCACAGCGTGGACCCACCCCTTTCGCAAGCCCCGACACGATGGATATCGCGGAGTTTATCATCGGGCCGCGCGTTGCGCGGACCCGTTGGCTCAACCCATCCTGCGCGCTACGCTGATCGTCGCAGCCAAAGCGACGGAGAGCAGTGCGGTGCAGGAAAGCGGCAAGATCGCGATCTTCGACGGCCATAATGACGCGGCTCAGCACCTGGCTGAATACCGGGACGACGGGCGTGATTTTCTCGTGCGCTCCGAGGAGGGGCATCTCGATCTGCCGCGTGCCCGGGAAGGCGGCATGGTCGGCGGCCTGTTCGCGATGTACGCCAAGGCAGAACATCCGCGCCAAGGCGATTTCACCCGAACCGCCAACGGGTACGAGGTGCGCCTTGCGGAGCCGCTCGATGCGGCCTACGCGCGCCGTACCATCGATGCTCAATTGAACGGACTGGAGACCATGGTGGCCCGCGCCGGCGGAAAAGTCCGATGGGCGACGACCGTGGATGAAATCGAGGCGGCACGGCGGGACTCGGTATTTTCAATCGTGCTGCACCTCGAGGGCGCCGAAGCGATCGACGCTGATCTGGACGGGCTGGCGAGGCTCTACGCCCGCGGTCTGCGTTCGCTCGGCCTGGTCTGGAGCCGGCCCAACATCTTCGGCCAGGGCGTGCCGTTTGCCTACCCGCGCTCCCCGGATACCGGCCCCGGTCTGACCGACGCGGGGAAGGCACTGGTGAAAGCCTGCAATGAGCTCGGAGTCATGCTCGACGCGGCCCACCTCAACGAGCGGGGCTTCTGGGATTTGGCGGCGCTCAGCACTGCGCCCATCGTGGTCACCCACGCCTGCGCGCATGCGGTCTGCCCTGCGACCCGCAACCTCACCGACCGGCAGCTCGACGCCGTCAGAGCATCAGGCGGAGTCGTCGGCTTCAATTTCAGTGTGTCCGAAGTGCGCCCGGACGGGCGCCGCGATCCGGACATCATGATCGAGACGGTCGTCGACCACCTCAGCTACATGGTCGAGCGGATGGGTGACGACCACGTCGCGCTAGGGTCTGATTTCGACGGCGCGCTCATGCCCCTTCCGCTCCGGGATGCAAGCCATCTCCCCAACCTGATCCATGCGCTGCGGGTATGCGGCTACGACGACGCCATGTTGCAGAAGATCGCGTTCGACAATTGGATGCGGGTGTTCCGTCAAAGTTGGCGATGAAACTGCTGCACAGCGTCCATCGATCGTGATCTATTGTGTCGGCACAACAATGGCGCGGCCGGTCAACGGCCCGATTCAGGGAGCATGGAATGCAGGACCGCAAATGGTCGAGACGCGAATGGCTCAAGGTAACGGCGGCGACGGCAGCCGGCATGGTGTTCGCCGAACCGTTGCGGGCGGCGCCGCCGCCGGCTGAGGCGGTCACGCCGGAGTTGATCGCAGCCGCCAAGAAGGAAGGCAAGATCTCGTTCTACAGCGCGCTCGAGCTGAACACGGCGGAGCGTCTGGCGCGCGATTTCGAACAGAAATATACAGACATCAGCGTCCGCGTCGAGCGCTCCGGCGCCGAACGCATCTTCCAGCGCATCGCCCAGGAGCAGGGCAGCGGCATCCATGCCGTCGACGTCGCCAACTCCACCGATCCCGCCCATTATCTCGACTGGAAGAAGAACGACTGGCTCGCGGCCTATCTGCCCGAAGAAGTCGCCAGGCATTTTCCGGCCGACCAGATCGATCCCGACGGCACCTCGGCGACATCCTGCGCCTGGTTCGAGGTGATCGGCTACAACACCGAGCAGGTGAAGCGCGAGGAGGCGCCGAAAAGCTATGCCGATCTGCTCGATCCGAAATGGCGCGGCAAGATCGTCAAAGGGCACCCGGGCTACTCCGGCGCGATCATGACCGCGACCTTCGTGCTGGCGCGCGATCTCGGCTGGCCCTATCTGGAAAAGCTCGCGCAACAGCGGGTGATGCAGGTGCAGTCGGCAGCCGATCCGCCGAAGAAGATCCTGCTCGGCGAGCGCGCGGTCATGGCCGACGGCAACGACTACAACCTCGTGCTGGCCAAGGATCAGGGCAAGCCGGTCGAGGTGGTCTATCCGACTGAGGGCGCGCCGCTGATCATCGTGCCGAGCGGCATCTTCAAGAGCGCGCCGAACCCGAACGCGGCACGGCTGTTCCAGAGCTACTTCTTCAGCGCCGAAACCCAGCAGATGCTGGCCGACGAGTTCGCGCACCGCTCCTTCCACGGCAAGGTGAAGGAGAAGGCCGGCCACGTGCCGCTCGACAAATTGAAGATGCTCAAGGCCGATCCGGCCCAGGTGCAGGCGCAGAGCGAGGAGATCAAGGCAAGGTACGCGAAGCTGTTTAGGGTGTGACGGCCGGTCCTTGCCCCCATCTTGCGAGCGACGTCAACAACGAGGAGCATCGGACAATGGCCATCGGGGCTTTGCGAACCGCGGATCAATGCTTTGATGACCTTCCCGGCTATGCGTTCGCGCCCAACTATCGTGACGATCTTCCCGGCTATGCCGGTTTGCGCATGCACTATCTCGACGAGGGAAGGGGCAATGCCCGTGTTGCGCTGTGCCTTCATGGCCAGCCGACCTGGAGCTACCTTTACCGCAAGATGATTCCCGGCCTCGTCGCCTCCGGCTATCGGGTGATCGCGCCTGACATGTTCGGGTTCGGTCGCTCCGACAAGCCTGTCGAGGAGCCCGTCTACACCTTTGACTTCCATCGCGAGAGCCTGATCGCCCTGATCCGTGCGCTCGATCTCGGTCGCATGACGCTGGTTTGCCAGGACTGGGGCGGTTTGCTCGGTCTTACCATCCCGATGGAGATGGCCGATCGCTTCGAAGCGCTGCTGGTTATGAATACCATGCTCGCGACCGGTGACCGCCCGCTGACGAAGGGCTTCATGGATTGGCGCGCGTGGAGCAACGCAAATCCCGACATGGCCGTCGGCAAGCTGATGGCGCGCGCCTGCCCGCAGCTCTCACCCGCGGAGGCAGCGGCCTATGACGCACCTTTCCCTGATGCCAGCTACAAGTCCGGTGTGCGCCGATTCCCGAATCTCGTACCGGACCAGCCCAATGCCGGCGGCGCGGCCCTGTCACGCAAGGCGCGCGAATGGTGGCGAAGCGAATACTGCGGCAAGACCGCGATGGTGATCGGCATGACCGACCCGGTGCTCGGGCCGGCCGTCATGGCGGAGATGCGGCAAACAGTCCGCAATTGCCCCGAACCGGTCACGCTCGCCGCAGCCGGACACTTCGTGCAGGAATGGGGTGAGGATGTCCTGAGCGGCGCGCTGCCGCTGCTGTCCTGAAGGCGGAAGATGGGCAGAGCCGGGCAACCGTAGCCGCGCCGCAAAGCTTGAACTGATGGGTAATCTCAGGCCGCACGCATCGTGCGCTGCGCGCGGTAGGCCTGGGGCGACAGCAGCGTCAGCTTGCGGAAAGCTTTTCGAAAGCTGCTCTCGTCCTCATAGCCGGTGGCGCGGGCGATGGCCTTGATCGGTTGTGCCGTCGTCTCCAGCAGCGTGCGGGCGTGCTCGACGCGGCGGCGCGTGATGAAGGCCTGCGGCGGCTCGTGGGTCAGTTCGCGGAAGCGGCGGTTCAGTGTCCGCTCGCTCAAGCCCAGCGCCTGAGCGAGGCCGCGCACCGTGATCGGCGCCTTGCCGGTGCGACGCACCAGCATGTCCGCCTTCATCAGCAGCGGGTCCTGGGCGAGCATGTAGCCGAGCGGCATGAAGATCGCCTGCGTGCGCTGTGCGGTGTCGATGACCGCGTAGTCGGCACAGATCTTCGCGACCTCCGGTCCTTCGACGAGCTCGATCAGCCGCAGCAACAGATCGACCCACGACATCGGGCCGGCGGCGCAGACCAAGCGGTCGGCCTGCGTGAGCACGGCGTCGCTGGCGAGGTCGATCCTGGGATGGCGGCGGCGGAGTTCGCTTTGCAGCCACCAGGTGATGGTGGCGCGGCGTCCGTCGAGCAGGCCGGCATTGGCGAGCAGCAGCACGCCGCTGCAGAAGGCGCCGATCAGCCGGCCGCTGGCATGTTGCTGGCGCAACCAGGCGCCGGCGCGGTCATATTGCGGTTGCAGGCGTTCGGCGGTCAGATGGTCGACCAGGCTGCCCGGCACGATGATCGCGTCGAATGCCGTTCGCTTGCTGACAGCGCCGTCGACGGCGAGCAACTTGCCGCCGCCGGCGCGCACCGCTTTGCCGTCGAGCGAGAGTGTTTGCCAGGTGAAGCGCGCCTTGCCGCCGCGCAGCTGCATCACATGGTTGCCGAGCGTGAGGATGTCGGCGATGCCGGCGACCGCCGATTGCATGCAGCCTTCCAGCGCGAGGATCGCAAGCTTCATGGGACCTCCGGTATTTGCCGTCATCCTACCCGATCGACGCAGGCAGGCCGTGGCAGATATTGCCCGATCTCTGTCCGATCGGCCACTGTCTGATCGCATCGTGCCGGTCCATCTTCGTTGCGTTGTCACAACCTCAGCAAGGGAGAGAGTCTATGCCTTACGTCACCATTTCCACTGTGCGCGGCATCTTCGATGTCGCGCAGAAGCAGGCGCTGCTGCAGCGCGTCACCGATCTCATGGTCGAGGTCGAGGGGCAGGGTAACCCCGATTTCCGCCGCAACGTCTGGGTCAAGATCGAGGAGGGCGAGCCGGCAAGCTGGTCGCTCGGCGGCATGATCCCGACGCCTGACATGATTGCGGGCAATTTCGGAGCGCTCGACGCTGGTGGCCGGCGGGTCGCGAAGGCGAAAGCCTGAGCGAAGAGACGGCGCTTTCACCACGTCATCATTGCGAGCGAAGCGAAGCAATCCATCTTTCCGTGTACGCGGATCTGTGGATTGCTTCGTCGCTTCGCTCCTCGCAATGACGGAGATACTGCACAGAAAAAAAGGCGCTTCCGGTGGAAGCGCCTTTCGCATTCGTGAGTGCCGCAGAGCTTACAGCGAATAGTACATCTCGAACTCGACCGGGTGTGGGGTCATCTCGAAACGCTCGACCTCGGTCATCTTCAGCTCGATATAGGCGTCGATGAAGTCGTCGTCGAACACGCCGCCGTTCTTGAGGAAGGCGCGATCCTTGTCGAGGCTCTCGAGCGCCTCGCGGAGCGAGCCGCAGACGGTCGGGATCTGCTTCAGCTCTTCCTTCGGCAGATCGTAGAGGTCCTTGTCCATGGCCGGACCTGGATCGATCTTGTTCTTGATGCCGTCGAGGCCGGCCATCAGCATCGCGGCGAAGCCGAGATAGGGATTGGCCATCGGGTCGGGGAAACGCACCTCGACGCGCTTGGCCTTCGGGTTCGCCGTGTACGGGATGCGGCAGGACGCTGAACGGTTGCGCGCGGAATAGGCGAGCAGCACCGGGGCCTCATAGCCCGGGACCAGACGCTTGTAGGAGTTGGTCGACGGGTTGGTGAAGGCGTTGATCGCCTTGGCGTGCTTGATGACGCCGCCGATGTAGTACAGGCAGGTCTCCGACAGGTCGGCGTATTTGTTGCCGGCGAAGGTCGGCTTGCCGTCCTTCCAGATCGACTGGTGGACGTGCATGCCCGAGCCGTTGTCGCCATAGACCGGCTTCGGCATGAAGGTGGCGGTCTTCCCGTAGATGTGCGCGACCTGGTGGATGCAGTACTTGTAGATCTGCATATGGTCGGCCATCAGCGTCAGCGTGTCGAACTTCATGCCGAGTTCGTGCTGGGCCGACGCCACCTCGTGGTGGTGCTTCTCGACCTTGACGCCCATCTTGGCCATTGCGCCCAGCATCTCCGAGCGCATGTCCTGCACCGAGTCCTGCGGCGGCACCGGGAAGTAGCCGGCCTTGGTGCGGATGCGGTGGCCGAGGTTGCCGCCCTCGTATTCGGTAGCCGAGTTGATCGGCAGCTCGGAGGAATCGAGGCGGAAGCCGGTGTTGTAGGGTTCGGCCGAGTAGCGCACGTCGTCGAACACGAAGAACTCGGCCTCCGGGCCGACGAACACGGTGTCGCCCACGCCCATCGACTTCACCATGGCTTCGGCCTTCTTGGCGATGCCGCGGGGGTCGCGGTTGTAGGGCTCGCCGGTGGTCGGCTCGAGCACGTCGCAGGTGATGACCATGGTGGTCTCGGCGAAGAACGGGTCGATCGTCGCGGTCACCGGGTCGGGCATCAGGCACATGTCGGATTCGTTGATCGCCTTCCAGCCGGCGATCGACGATCCGTCGAACATCGTTCCCTCGGCGAAGATGTCATCGTCGATCATGCTGACGTCGAAGGTGACGTGCTGCCACTTGCCGCGCGGATCGGTGAAGCGCAGGTCGACGTATTTGACGTCGTTGTCCTTGATCGATTTCAGGACGTCTTTGGCGGTCTTCATGAATACCCCTTATGGATGTGCGGGTCGGTTTCCAGCGGAGAGCGACGTTATTCCCGCTTTTGGCGAGTTCGTGTGACTGCTGAAACGAAATGAGGCTGCCGAAGCAGCCTTTTTTCTCTTTTGCCGTCAGAAAATCCGGATAGCACCGCCCTTAAATAGCGTCCAGCCCGGATTCGCCGGTCCGGATGCGGATGGCTTCCTCGATGTTGGAGACGAAGATCTTGCCGTCGCCGATCCGTCCGGTCTGGGCCGCGCGGCGGATCGCGTCGATCGCCTTCTCGACCAGGTCGTCGCCGATCACGATCTCGATCTTCACCTTGGGTAGGAAATCGACGATGTATTCCGCACCGCGATAGAGCTCGGCATGGCCCTTCTGACGGCCAAATCCCTTGGCCTCGGTCACGGTGATGCCTTGCAGTCCGACTTCCTGGAGTGCTTCCTTCACCTCGTCGAGCTTGAAGGGCTTGATGATGGCTTCAATCTTCTTCACTGAGCGCCTCCCGGGCATTGCAGATTGCAGGGTCGAGTTCGATGCGCGTGGGGCGCAGTCTGGTTGGTCTTAAGCCTTCCGGCGGGTAGCCGGAAACACGCGCAATGGTCGCATCGAGCGGCATTGTGCGCGGCTTCCTCAAAAGCAGGGTCTATGCCAAGTTGTTAAGGTCCCCGATTTCGGAATGTTATCAGCCTTTTAACAGGCAGTCGGCTGATATCGAACCACATGGGCTATGATATCCAAGCCTAACAAATAGGCAAATAGATCAATCCGTATGCAGTCGGCCAGTAGAAACCCCGCGAACGTCACAGGAATTGCCTCTCGAAAAGGCGAAGCGATTGAGGATTCGGCATGGACGTTCTGACCACCACCGAGATGGAGCGCGCCGACCGGCTGACCATCGCAGCCGGCACGCCGGGCTTCGCGCTGATGATGAGCGCCGGCCAAGCCGTCGCCGAAGCCGCGATGGACCTGGTCGAGGAGGGGCCGATCGTCGTGGTCGCCGGCCGCGGCAACAATGGTGGCGACGGCTTTGTCGCCGCCGCCGAGCTCGCTGCGCGCGGCCGCGAGGTGTCGGTGATCCTGCTCTGCGAGCGCGACAGCCTGCGGGGCGACGCGGCGCTGGCGGCGAAGGGCTGGAAGTATCCTGTGCTGCCGTTCAACCCGCAGGCGCTCGGCAAGCCGGTGCTGATCATCGACGCCCTGTTCGGCGCCGGGCTCAATCGCCCGGTGAAGGGCGACCCGCTGGAGATGATCGCGGCGATCAACGCCAACGGTATGCCGGTGCTGGCGGTCGACCTGCCGAGCGGCATCAACGGCACCACGGGCGCGGTCATGGGGGCGGCCGTGCAGGCGACCGAGACCGTCACCTTCTTCCGCAAGAAGCCCGCGCATTTGCTGCTGCCGGGCCGGATGTATTGCGGCCGGGTGCGCGTCGCCGACATCGGCATCGATCCGCAGGTGCTCGACGAGATCAAGCCGCTGACCGCCGAGAACGTGCCGCAGGCCTGGCGGTGGTCGTTTCCGGTGCCGCGGATCGACGGCCACAAATACGCAAGGGGCCATGCCGTCGTGGTCTCCGGCGATATCGCTTCGACCGGAGCGGCGCGACTTGCCGCGCGCGCAGCGCTGCGCGCAGGCGCCGGCCTCGTGACGCTGGCCTCGCCCCGTGATGCGCTCGCCGTCAACGCGGCGGCGCTGACGGCGGTGATGGTGCGTGCGGTCGACAACCCGATCCAGTTCGCCGAGCTGCTTGACGACAAGCGCCTCAACGCCTGCGTGATCGGGCCCGGTGCCGGCGTCAGCGCGCGCACCCGCGACTTCGTTCACACCGCGCTGTCGGCGCAGCGGCATCTGGTGCTCGACGCCGACGCGCTGACCAGCTTTGCCGGTTCGCCGGACCGGCTGTTCGAGGCGATCAAGGCCTCCGACGGTCTTGGCGTGGTGCTCACCCCGCATGAGGGCGAGTTCCCGCGGCTGTTCAGCGATATCTCCAACAAGCATCCCGGCCGCTCCAAGCTCGAGCGCGTCCGCGCGGCGGCCGAGCGCTCCGGCGCGGTGGTGCTGCTGAAGGGGGCCGACACGGTGATCGCGTCTCCCGATGGCCGCGCCATCATCGCCGCCAACGCGCCTCCCTGGCTCGCCACCGCCGGCGCCGGCGACGTGCTTGCGGGCATTATCGCGGGATTCCTGGCGCAGGGCGTGGCGGCATTCGAGGCGGCCGGCATCGGCGTGTGGTTGCACGGCGAAGGCGCAAGCGAGGCGGGGCCCGGCCTGATTGCGGAAGATCTCACCGAGGTGCTGCCGGCCGTGTTCCGCCGGCTCTACGATGAGTTCGGAATTGAGTATTAGGCGGCTCGAACTCGCAGACATGGATGCCGCCGCACGCCTGCACCGCGCGGCGTTCGACGAGGCGTTGCCGTGGCTCGCGGGGCTGCATACGCCTGACGAGGACCGCTGGTTCTATCGCGAGCGGATGTTCGCGACCTGCGCGCTGTGGGGCGTGTTCGACGGCGATGTGATGAGCGGCGTCATCGCGTTCCACGACGACTGGATCGAGCAGCTCTACGTGCTGCCGGCCGCGCAGGGCCGCGGCGTCGGCGGTGCGCTGCTCGAGATCGCGCAGCAGGGTGCGGACCGGCTGCAACTGTGGACCTTCCAGCGCAACGCGCGAGCGCGCCGGTTCTACGAGGCGCGCGGCTTCGTCCAGGCCGAGCAGACTGACGGGAGCCGCAATGAGGAGAGGGAACCCGACCTGCGCTTTCTCTGGACGCGGACGGCTGGCGGATGACATAGTGATCGGATTCACTGACCGCAGGCGGACCTGGGGACAGCACGGGGCTCACGGCGAGGCGAAGATCGTCCGACAATCGGCCACCATTTGAGCACTTGATGCCTGTATCGACGAGCGAATGTACCCTTGGGCCGAAGCTCCGTGGTACGGACCGGAGCAACATGACGAGCCCCTGCCGCGTTCTCATGATCTACCCGAAATTCGTTCCGGACTCGTTCTGGAACTATACGGAAGCTTGCGAACTCGTCGGCGCGAAGTACCCGGCGGCGCCACTCGGACTGATCACCGTCGCCGCCATGCTGCCGAAGCAGTGGGAAATTCGGCTCATCAACCGTAACACCGAGCCTTCGACCGAAGCGGACCTTGACTGGGCCGATCTCGTCATGATCGGCGGTATGCTCAACCAGCAGCCTGATTTTCTCCATCTGATCGATCTCGCCCACCGGCACGGCAAGCCGGTATGTGTCGGTGGGCCTGACGTCTCCTCGAGCCCGCACCTTTACGCGGATGCGGACTTCCAGGTGATCGGCGAGGCCGAACACATCATCGAGGAATTCGTCGCCGCCTGGGAACGCGGCGAGCGCGAGGGCGTGTTCATCGCGGAGAAATTCAAGATCGACGTCACGCAAAGCCCGATGCCCCGCTACGATCTGATCAAGTTCGATCATTATCTCTTTATTGGCGTGCAATATTCGCGTGGCTGCCCGTTCACCTGCGAGTTCTGCGATATTATCGAGCTGTACGGGCGCGTGCCGCGCACCAAGACTCCCGATCAGATTCTCGCCGAGCTGCAAGCGCTCTACGATCATGGTTATCGTGGGCACGTCGATTTCGTCGACGACAATTTCATCGGCAACAAGAAAAACCTCCGCATCTTACTGCCGCGGCTCAAAGCCTGGCTGGAAGAGCGAGACTATCCGTTCGAGTTCTCGACCGAAGCCTCGATCAATATCGCTGATGACAGCGAGCTGTTGCAGGCAATGAAGGACGCGAACTTCTTCGGAATTTTCGTCGGCATTGAGAGCCCGGATCCGGAGACCCTCGTGCAGATGAAGAAAAAGCAGAACACCAGGCGCAACATCGCCGAGAGCGTTCACAAGATTTACGACTATGGCATGTTCGTCACCGCGGGTTTCATCGTCGGGTTCGATACCGAGAAGGTCTCGATGGCACAGGCGATGATCGACTTCATCGAGGAGGCGAGCATTCCTGTCTGCATGGTTGGACTGCTCTATGCGCTGCCTGGCACACAGCTGACGCGGCGGCTGGCCCAGGAAGGCCGCCTGCACGAAGGCCATGATCTCATGAAGGCCGAGCAGGCGGGCGACCAATGCACGCTCGGCTGCAATTTCGAAACCAAGCGTCCGCTTCGTGACATCCTTGTGGACTACAAGGCTGTGCTCGGGCACGTGTTCAGCCCGGCGGCATATGCAGGGCGGCTGTCGCGGCTTTCCGTCATGCTCGACCGGTCCGATCGGCGTCGCGATCTGCCCGATGGCGACGTGCGCACGAAGCTTGGCGGCATCGAGGGCGTGCACAAAATCATGCGGACGCTGCCGGAGGTTCGCGAGCCGTTCTGGAAGACCTTCGTCGAGGTCGCCAAGTCCAACCCCGGTGCACTGCGCTACATCGTGATGCTGATGGCGCTGTACCTGCATTTCGGGCCGTTCTCGAAGCACGTGATCGGTGAGATTGACCGCCGGATTGCCGAGCTGGATGCCATGCCTCCGGTAGGGGTCGCGGAGCTTGTGCCGCGAGCTCAGCTGGACGCCGTTTGATGGACGGCAAAGTTCGCTGGCGGGGCCGCGGGATCTGCATGCGCCAGCCCGCGAGCTAGGCCGGAAGGTATCCCGTAACGGCAGGCGCGTTCCAGTCTTGCCCGGGCGCGGCCTTTCGGCGAATGTCGAGTTGTCGACACAGCAGACCGCCGATCCCGGGCTATACCTGAGCTCCCCACAAGAGGAGCTAGCATGTCGCGGCAGCCGCTGATCCTTGGAAAGCCGTTTGAGAACAAGGTGCCGTTTTCGCTCGGCGTTGTGTCGTCCGGTCGAATGCTCCACACTGCCGGCATTACGGCGCGGGATGCCGAGGGCAATCTGGTCGGATCGGGCGACATGCGTGCGCAGGTCGAGCAGTGCTTCAGAAATCTGGCCGATATACTGGACGCGGCAGGGGCGAGCTTTGCCGACGTGGTGAAGTATACGATCTACACCACCGATATCGCGCTGCTCGACAGCACGACGCGGGACATCCGCCACCCGTATTTCGTCGATCGGCCGGCCTCGACGCTGATCGAGGTGAGCCGGTTGATCGATCCGGGGATGCTGGTCGAGATCGAGGCCGTCGTCAGCCTCGATGCGTGGGGAGCCGCCGCATCATGACGACGCCTGCGCTCGCCGACTTCCTTGACTCCGAGGCCGTCAGGCTCGCGGACGCCTGTACGCGATGCGGCAAATGCGTCGAGGTCTGCCCGGTGGTTCCGTTCGGCCCGATGGCCGCGGTGCCGCCTCAGGACGTCGTTGGTCCGGTCGTCGCCTTTCTGGCGCAGGGGCAGGCGATGCCGGAGGCCTCGCGCACCTGGATCGCCGCCTGCAATGGCTGCGGAGCCTGCATCCCGGCCTGCCCGGAAGCGATCAACCCGCGAAGAATGCTGATGCTGGCGGCGACGAAGCAATCCGAGGGTGGGTCGCGGACGCCCGAATTGTTCCGCCGAATGTCGCGTGCGATCAAGATCATGATCGCGATGCAGCTCGTGCCGGCGAAGTTCGCGCGTCTGTTCGTTCCAGCGCGGACGCGTCCCGCCGATATGGTGTTCTATCTCGGCTGCAATGCGCTGCGCACGCCGCACCTTCTGTTCAATACCATGGCCGTGCTCGACGCGCTCGACGCCGACTACGAGGTCGTCGGTGGGCCTTCGTCCTGCTGCGGCGTGATCAGCACCAAGTGGGAAGGCGCGCTGTCGACGGGCGAGCGCGTCACCAACAACACCATCTCGCGGTTCGAGGGGTTCAGCCCCGAGCGGGTGCTGAACTGGTGTCCGACCTGCCAGCTTCACCTCGGCGAGACGCTGGAAGGATATCGCAAGACGTCATTCTCGCTCGACCATGTCACGGCCTATCTGGTGTCCCGGTTCGACGATCTGAAGCAGAGGATCTGCCGCCCGGTCGCGCGCTGCGCCGTGCTGCACATCCACGCCGGCTGCATTGATATCGGCCGCGCGGTCGAACAGTTGCTCCGCCTAATTCCGGAATTCGATCTGGTCGAGACCGTCGTCGAGTCCGGCTATACCTGCGGCGGGTCGGGGTGTAGCAAATCGCCCGAATTGGCGACGATCGAGCACGGCGAACTGCTCGATCGCACGCGAGCGGCAGGAGCCGATACGCTCGTGACGCTCTACCATGGATGCCATGCGATCTTCTCGTCCGCGGAGAAAGAGGGCGCGTTCGAGGTTCTCAACTTCACGGATCTGCTCGTCGAAGCGATTGGCGGCGTTCCCCACCAGGATATGCTGAAACGGTATCGGCTGATCGACGATTGGGACATCATCGTCAACGAGGCCCAGCCCTACCTTCGGTCGAACGGGATCGAGATCGATGACGAATGGCTGAAGCGGCACGGGCCGGAGATCTTCGCTTCGGCCGAATTCAAGGGAGGCCTCGATTGCCTCGGCGTCTCCGCGGCAGGGGGCCATCGTCAGTGAGCCGCGCAGCGAGGGTGAAGCCGCCGGTCGCTTCGGCGGAGGACGGTCTGTCGCCGAAGTGGAGCCTCGCGCTCGCGGGACTGTCGGCGGCACAGCGCAAGGACATCCGCAGCCGGATGCGGACCATGACCCTGCCGCCACGCTCCATCCTGTTCCGGCAGGGCGCGCCCAGCGACACGATGGTCGTCCTGGAGGACGGCCGTGTCAGGCTGTTGCAGGCCCAGCCCAGCGGCGAGCAATTTACCTTTGGTGTGTTCGTAGGCGGGACGATCCTCGGCCTGGCCGCGCTGGTGCTCGACCGGCCGCGTATCCTCACCGCTGAGGCCATCGACCAGGTCGTGGTCTCGGTGATGCCGCGGCGGGATTTTGTCGCCTGCACGCGGAGCGTGCCCGGGTTTCTCGACAACATCACGCGGCTGTTGGCGCTGCTCTCGGTCGAGAGCATCGAGCGCACCGGCCCGCAGGCTCTGGACGACGCGTGGGTGCGTCTCGGCAGCATCCTGACCTCGCTCGCCCGCAACGACAGCCGCAATTCATGCCCGACGATCACGGGGCTGACCCAGGAAGACCTGGCCAGCATGGTCGGCGTCAGTCGCTCGTGGATCGGTGCCGCCCTTGCCGAGTTCGAGCGGATGTCGCTGATCTCCAAGCGGCGCAGCAGGATCACGATCGCGCAGCCTGCGCGTCTGGCCGAGTTCATCACAGCAGCGCGCCGCCGCCGTCCCGACGGCAGCGACTGCGCCAATTCACGCCATTTTAGAGATGAGGACCGGGAATGACCGTCTATGTGATCGCACTCGTGAAGTTCACGCAGGAGGAATACTACCGCCGTTATCAGTCCCGCTTTGCCGGCGTGTTCAAGGCTTTCAACGGCCGCCTGCTGGCGGCCGATGAGAGGCCGAAGGTTCTCGACGGAGAGTGGACCCGCGACAAGGTCGTGATCATGGAATTTCCCGACGAGGCGGAGGCGATCCGCTTTCTCGACTCGCCCGCCTATCAGGAAATATCCAGGGATCGGATCGCCGGTGCGACAGTGGTGTCACTGCTGGTGAAGGGGCTGCCATCGCCGCCATGAGCCGGCACGGATAGCCACGCCGGCACCGTGGGTGGCGCTGCTTGAGACTCAGGCAACGTCGGTGGAAAGCGAGACGCTCTTCCACGCGTCGAATTCGGCTTGCAGCAGTTTCATTTTTTCCTCGACCAGCCGAACGGCATCGCTGCCGAGCAGCAGATGCGCCGGCGGATCGGCCGACAAAGCGAGTTTCAGCATCGCCTGCGCGGCCTTCTTGGGATCGCCGACCTGCCAGCCACTCAGTTCCATGCGACGTTTGCGGATTGGATTGATGACAGCGTCATAGTCTCCGATCGACCGTTCGGCTCGTACCATTGATCGTCCGGCCCAGTCGGTGCGGAAACCGCCCGGCTCGACCGCGGTGACCTTGATGCCGAGGTCTTTGAGCTCCTTGCCGAGGGATTCCGATATCCCTTCCAGCGCGAACTTGCTGCCGTGGTAGTAGCTGAGGCCGGGCATCGTGATGATCCCGCCCATCGACGTGATGTTGAGGATATGCCCGGCGCGCCGCTTGCGCATGAAGGGCAGCACGGCCTGGATCATCGCCACCGCGCCGAAGACGTTGACCTCGAACTGGCGTCGCAGATCGTCGATCGATGATTCCTCCAGAATGCCCTCGTGGCCATAGCCGGCATTGTTCACGAGAACGTCGATCGCGCCGATCCTGTGCTCGACGTCGGCGACGGCGGGCGCAATGGCCTCGGTGTTGGTGACGTCAAGAACCACCGCGTGCACGTGCGTGCCGAGTGCTTCGAATTTCTGCTTGTCGTTCTCGTTGCGCACGGTGCCGGCGACTGTATGGCCGTCGCCCAATGCTGCCTCGGCCAGCGCGCGGCCGAAGCCGGACGAAACGCCCGTGATGAGGAAAGTCTTTGCCATAGGAGATGTCCTTCAGATCGAGATTGCGGGCTCGATATAGGCGACTTGATTAGTGCAATAATCGGCATAAAGTGGGATGACCTGATGCAGATAACCGAACAATGCAGCATGCTGGCCTTTTCGAGCTGAACGCCGTCGTCGCGATCTCGACGCATCGCAGCTTTCGCGCGGCCGCGACTGAACTCGGCATTTCGCCCTCCGCGCTGAGCCATGCGATCGCCGGGCTGGAAAAACGCCTGGGCGTGCGCCTCATCAATCGGACGACGCGCAGCGTCGCATTGTCGGAAGCGGGAGAGCGTTTCCTCGCCAGGGTCAGTCCCGCGTTGCGCGAGATCGCCGGCGCGATGGAGGATGTGAACGAGTTCCGGGATACGCCCGCGGGAACGCTGCGCATCAATTTGAAGGAGCGGGCCGCGCACCAGATTCTCCGCCCCGTCGTCGCAAGGTTTCTGCGGCGCTATCCCGACATGAACGTCGAACTGACCCTGGAAGGACGTCCCATCGATATTGTCGCGGAGGGTTTCGATGCCGGCATCCGGCTGGCCGAAGCCGTACCGCAGGACATGGTCGCGATCCCCTGCGGCCCGGACACGCGCTTCATTGTCGTTGGCGCGCCCGATTATTTCGCGCGCTGTTCGGTGCCGCGGTCTCCGCTTGACCTGCTCGCCCATGAATGCATTCGCAGGCGGATGCCCAGCGGCAAGCTGTACCACTGGGAATTCGAAAAGCGCGGCGGCGAGCAGATGGTGGTGGATGTCCGGGGCAGGCTGACCCTCGACAATGACAGCCTGATGGTCGAAGCCGCCCTCGAAGGCGTGGGACTGGCGTTTGTCAGCGATTTTTGGGTGACCGGGCATCTCGCCGCCGGCACCCTGCAAGCCGTGCTGGACGACTGGACGCCGCCATTTCCTGGCTTGCGTCTCTACTATCCGAGACACCGGCACATGACGGCCGGGCTTCGTGCTTTCGTCGACATGATCCGCGAGGAGACGAAGTTGGCCGCCAGGGGTGGGGAGGGCTATTCACCCCCGGCCAAGCGATCAGGCGATCGTCGCAAGCGCGCTTGAGTTGTCGGGGGCCGTCGAGGCCGCTGATCTCAGATCGGAGCGGTCGCCATTGATCGAGTGAGCTGAACAACTGGTTAGATATTTGCGTTTCTGCGATCGGTCAGGCTGGCCTATAGGTTCGGCATCGTTGTCTCTTGCGCGGAACAGCCAGATGATCGCACCGAGCAGCCAGCTCTCCACCGGCCCACGGGCCGCCGGTCCGCTCCACGGGGGCGTCGACCCCGCGCCGTATCGCGCGGCGATGCGCCATCACGCCGGCGCGGTGACGATCCTCTCTGCGGGCGGACCGGGCGACAGAACCGGGATGACGGCGACATCGGTCTGCTCGCTGTCGGACACCCCGCCGCGGCTGATCGCCTGCGTCAACCGTTCGGCGAGCGCGCATGGCCTGATCCGGCGTACGGCTGCGTTCGGCGTCAACATGCTGCACGCCGACCAGGCCGAGCTCGCCAACGTGTTCGCCGGCCGCCGCGGCATCGAGCGGGACGATCGTTTTGGTGAAGGCGATGCCTGGCTGTCGCTTGCCACCGGGGCGCCGATCCTCAAGGAAGCGTTGATCGGGTTCGATTGCGAGCTGATTGATGAGCATGCGCACGACACACATTCGATCTTCGTGGGCGCAGTCCGCGCGATGCACCTGCGTGAGGGGCAGACACCGCTGATCTATTTCGGCGGCGCATTCCGCGCGCTCGCTCCGGCGAGCTAGCTACCGCCGGACGAAACAGCTCAGGGGCGCGGCTTGAGGAATTTGTGAACCACCGATGTCAGGGCGCTGGCGGCCGGGGAAAATGACTGCCCCCGTAGCGAGACGATACAGACCGTGCGCTCCAGCGTCGGATTGACGATCGGCAGCGCCTGCATCGTCTTCCTGACCGGCCGCGGCAAGGCGACCTTCGGCAGGATACCGACGCCGAGGCCGGCGCCGGCCAGCGCGGCGAGCGTGTAGCTGTGCTCGACCTCGAACTTGATCTTCATCTGCAGGTTACGCATGGCGAGCGCGCGCTCCAGCATCGAGCGCAGCGCCGCCGATTTGGAGTTGAGCAGGATCGGGTAGGCCGACAGCTCGGTGAGGTCGACCGAGCTGCGCTTGCGAAACGGGAACGCCTTGGTCGCCAGCGCATAGATCGGGTCCTTGAACAACGGCGTAAACTGAAACTCGGTTGAACCCTCCATCTCCGGCCCGATGCCGAAATCGGCCTCGCGGCGGCGCAGGCAGTCCAGCATATCCTCCGCCGCAAGCTCGCGCAGGTTGATGTTGATGCCGGGATAGCTCGCCTGGAAGGCATGCAGCGCCTGCGGCAGGATCGTCGCGGCGATGGTCGGAACACAGGCGAGCGACAGCGTGCCGCGCTGGATGTCGATGACCTCGCGGATCTCGCGCAACCCATTCTCCCATTCGCCGAGCGCGCGACGTGCATGCGTCAGCAGCTGCAATCCTTCGGCGGTCAGTTCGACGCGCCGCGTGGTGCGGTGGAACAAGGCGGCGCCGACCTGATCTTCCAGCAGCTTGATCTGCATGCTGACCGCGGATTGCGAGCGGTTGAGCTGCTCGGAGGCCTGGCGAAAGCTTTTGTTTTCGGCAACCGCGATGAACATGTGCAGCAGCTTGAAATTGATCTGCGACATCGTTTTGCCCCTCGCAGCCGACCGTCCCGAAGAACTGAACAATACTTAAGATAATCTCGTTAGAAAGATCAGTGCGGGACATCTAGCATGATTGTACTGGCTGCGGGAGGCGATCCCGCGGCGCGATGCAGAAAAGATGCTCCATGTCCTTCACCGTTACCAAGCCGCGCACGCGCCGCGTCCAGCGTTCCGAGCTCGCGGTTCCCGCGACTTCGACACACTTCTTCGAGCGTGCGGCGGGTAGCGCGGCCGATTTCATCTTCCTTGATCTGGAGGATGCGGTTGCGCCGCCGCGCAAGCCCGAGGCGCGCGAGATCGCGATCGAGGCGCTGAACCGGATCGACTGGGGCAGCAAGACGCTGGCGGTGCGGATCAACGGCCTCGACACCGAATGGGCGCATCGCGACATCATCGAGATCGTCGCCCGCGCGCCGCGCCTCGACCTCGTAATGGTGCCGAAGGTCGGTACTGCCTTCGACGTCCGTTTCGTCGATGCACTGCTGACTGGCCTCGAGCGCGAGTTCCCGCGCGCAAAGCCGCTCGGCATCGAGATCCTGATCGAGACCACGCTCGGGCTCGCCAATGTCGAGGACATCGTGCAGGCTTCGGAGCGCCTGGAGGCGGCCATCTTCGGCATCGGCGATTACTCGATCGATCTGCGCACTTGCGGCGAGATCATCGGCGCCTCCGATCCGCGCTACGCCGTCCGCACCGATGCCGGCGAGCATGGCACGCGCCAAATGCACTGGAACGACCAGTGGCATTTCGCGCTCGCCCGCATCGCCAATGCCTGCCGCGCCCACGGCCTGCGCGCGATCGACGGTCCCTATGCGAATTTTGGTGATGCCGCGGGATTTCGCGCCAGCGCCGCGCGGGCGGCCGCGCTCGGCTTCGAGGGCAAATGGGCGATCCATCCGTCGCAGCTCGAGATCGCCAACGAGGTGTTCTCGCCGACCGCCAGGGAGATCGGCTGGGCGCGTGAGATCGCCGCCAGGATTCGATCCGCCAGCGCTGAAGGCGACGGCGCCTTCGGCCAGGACGGCGTGCTGATCGATCTCGCGGTGCTGAAGCGGGCGCAGGCGATCATCGACCGTCACGAGGCGATCACTGATGTCGTAAGCAAGCAAGGCGCGCGCGATGTCGCATGATCCACCGCTGGCGGGAATTCGCGTGCTCGACATTGCGACTTTCGTGGCGGCGCCGTTCTGCGGGACGGTGCTGTCCGATTTCGGCGCCGAGGTGATCAAGATCGAACAGCCGGGGGTCGGCGATCCCCTGCGCCGGTTCGGCACGCCGAGCGAATGCGGGGATACCTATGTTTGGCTCAGCGAGGCCCGCAACAAGAAATCGGTCACCCTCGACCTGCGCAGCGAGCGGGGTGCCGCGCTGTTCCGTGAGCTGGTACGCCAGTCGGACGTGGTGCTGGAGAATTTCCGGCCGGGCACGTTGGAGAAATGGGGCCTCGGCTTCGAGGCGCTGCGCGAGATCAATCCCAAGCTCGTGATGCTGCGCATCAGCGCTTACGGGCAGGATGGCCCGCTGCGCGACAAGCCCGGCTTCGCCCGGATCGCGCACGGCTTCAGCGGGCTCGCCTATCTCGCCGGCGAAGCGGGACGCCAGCCGGTGATGCCGGGCTCGACCTCGCTTGCCGATTACATCTCGGGACTGTGGGGCGCCCTCGGCGTGCTGCTTGCGCTGCGCCACGCCGACGCCACGGGACATGGCCAGGTGGTCGACATCGGGCTCTATGAATCGGTGTTCCGGCTGCTCGACGAGATGGCGACCGTGTTTGCCAGGACCGGCTTCGTCCGCGAGCGCCTTGGCGCCGACACGGTCAACGTCGTGCCGCATAGCCATTACCAGACCGCCGACGGCAAATGGGTGGCGCTGGCCTGTTCGAGCGACAAGATGTTCGAGCGCCTCGCACAGGCGATGCAGCGCCCCGATCTCGCGACCGATCCGCGTTATGCGGTGATGGCCGATCGTCTGGCGCGGCGCGAGGAGGTCAACGGGATGGTCGCTGGCTGGATTGGCGGCATGTCACTTGAGACCGCGCTTGCCGAGTGCGAGCGCTATGACGTGCCTTGCGGGCCGATCTACAGCATCAGCGACATCTTCGCCGACCCGCAATACCGCGCACGCGGCAACATCGCCGAGGTGCCCTCGCGCGCCGGACCAATTGCGGTTCCGAGCGCGATCCCGAAAATGTCCCGCACGCCGCCGCAGTTCAAACACGCTGGTGTGGCGCTCGGCGCTCACACCGATGAAGTCCTGACCTCGCTTGCGGGTGCAACGGCGGCGGCGCTCGCCGCGCTGCGCAGCGAGGGGGTGATCTGACATGAACCAATTCTCCCGCGGCCACGAAGGAATGACGCCATGACCAGGCAGATGAAACTGATCGGCTTCCTGCAGGCCCAGAACTGCTCGAACTACCCCGCCTCCTGGCGCCATCCGGACTCGAAGCCGAACTGGTTCTCGCGCGAGTACTATCAGGAGATCGGCCGTACGCTGGAGCACGGCAAGTTCCATCTCGCCTTCTTCGACGACCGGCTCGCGATCCCCGATCGCTTCGGCGATGATTTCCGCGAGACCATCCGTCACGGCGTGCGTGCGGCAAAGCTCGATCCGGTCGCGGTTGCGCTGACGATGGGATTGGCGACCGAGCGGCTCGGCATCGGCGTGACCTATTCGACCACCTATTACGAGCCGTTCCATGTCGCGCGCGTGTTCGCGACGATGGACCTGCTGCTCAACGGCCGCGCCGCCTGGAACGTGGTGACCTCCCTGAATGATTCCGAAGCGGCGAATTTCGGCGCCTCGCAGCATCTTAGCCACGACCTGCGCTACGACCGTGCCGACGAGTTCATGGAGGTCGTGCTCGGGCACTGGAACAGCTGGGAGGACGACGCCGTCAGCTTCGACCGCGAGAGCGGCCTGTTCGCTGACCCGGCCAAGGTGCACCGGCTTGACCATCAGGGACAGTTCTTCCGCTCGCGCGGCCCGTTCACGGTGCCGCGCTCGCCGCAGGGGCATCCCGTGATCATTCAGGCCGGGCAGAGCGGCCGCGGCAAGACGTTCGCGGCACGCTGGGGCGAGCTGATCTTCGTGATCTATCCGAATCTTGACATCGCGAAGAAGCAATATGCCGATCTGAAGGGAACGCTCGCGAAGACGGGCAGGGATATCAGCATCGCGCCGGCGGTCTATCCGGTCGTCGCCGAGACCCAGGCCGAGGCCGAGGACAAGTTCGCGGCGATCAATGCCCTCGCCAAGCCGATCGATGCGCTGACGCTGTTGTCGGAGGTGCTGAACTACGATTTTGCGGCCAAGCCGATGGACGAGCCGTTCACATCGGACGAGCTGGCATCGATCAGCGGGCTGCAGGCGATCCGCGACCGCGTCATGAATCTCTGCGGCAAGCCCAATCCGACACCGCGCGACTTCGTCCAGTTCAGTGGGCGGGGGACGCTCGCCGAACTGCCAACCTTCGTCGGCTCGCCCAAGGCCGTCGCCGATCAGATGGAGCGCTGGTTCTCTGAAGGCGGTTGCGACGGCTTTGTTGTCGCCGCCACCCACGTGCCCGGCACCTATCAGGACTTCGTGCGCCTGGTTGTTCCGGAACTGCAACGCCGCGGCCTGTTCCAGCGCGAGTACCAGGGCGACACCCTGCGCGAGAACCTCGGTCTGCCGCGGCCGCAAGCCACGCATTCAGGCGACATCGACGAGGAAGCGCGCGTCTCGACCGGATGACGCCGGTCCAGACATCGGCGCAGATAATGACAAACAAAATCAAAATCAGGGAGGCTGAAGTGACCACGACAGGCGTCAACGCGGGGGGCCGGCTCGACAGATTGCCGATCGCCGGATTCCATTACCGGATCTTCTCGCTGATCGGAGCCGGACTGTTCGTCGACGGCTTCGAGATCTTCCTCGCCGGCAGCATCCTTGGCGCACTGGTTCAATCCGGATACTCGGATCTCGCCCAGAATGCGCGCTTCATCTCGGCGACCTTTGTCGGAATGCTGATCGGTGCCTGGCTGGCCGGAATTGCCGGCGACCGCTTCGGCCGAAAGTTCGCCTACCAGGCCAACCTGCTGATCTTCGGCCTGAGCGCGCTGGCGGCGACGCTGGCGCCGTCGATGAACTGGCTGATCGCGGCGCGCTTCGTGATGGGGCTCGGGCTCGGCGCCGAGATCGTCGTCGGCTATGTCGTGCTCAGCGAATTCATCCCGCCGCAGCAGCGCGGCCGCTGGGGCGCGGCGCTCGCGACCTGCACCAACGGCGCGCTGTTTGTCGCGACGCTGGTGGGCTGGGTCGTCATTCCGCATCTCGGCTGGCGCTGGATGTTCGCGCTGTGCGGCATCGGCGCGATGATCGTCTGGTTCCTGCGGCGCTCGCTGCCGGAATCGCCGCGCTGGCTCGAGATCCAGGGCAAGAGCGCAGAGGCGGAAGCCGTGCTGGCGGCGATCGAGCAGGAGGTCGGCAAGGGCAGGACGCTGCCGACACCGGCCTATCAGCCGGCCCCGGTACAGCCTGATGTGCGCTTCACGCGCCTGTTCTCGCGCGCGCTGATCGCGAGAACCGTCGTGGGCTGCATGATCCTGATCGGGCTCAACACCGCGGTCTATGGCTTCATCGCCTGGATCCCGACCTTCTTCGTCAAGCAGGGCATCAACCTGTCGTCATCGCTCGGCTACACCATGCTGATGACGCTCGGCAGCCCGGTCGGAACGCTGGCCGGCATGTGGATCGGCGAGAAGATCGACCGCAAGCCGTCGCTGATCGTGCTGTCGCTCACCGCTGCCGGGCTCGGGCTGATCTACCCGATGTTCATCAATCCGGTTGCCTTCGTCGTGATCGGCTTCCTGCTGGTCTTCACCGTGGCGGTGATGCTGGCGCTGGCCTGGGGGCTCTATATCCCCGAGCTGTTTCCGACCGAGCTGCGCATGCGCGGATCCGGCATCTGCAACACCGCCGGTCGCCTGATGTCCATCGTCACGCCGTTCATCGTGGTCGAGCTGTTCACCCGGTTCGGCGTCACCGGCGTCGTCGCCGTGGTGGCCGGCCTTCTGGTGGTGCAGGCGATCGCGGTCGCGGTGCTCGGCATCGAGACCCGCAAGCGTCCGCTGGAGGCGTTGCGGCCCGAGGTGATGGACGGCGAGCCGTCACCGGCGCAGGGCAAGCTTCGAGCAAGCCCCGGCGGGGTCGGCGCCGCCGGAGAATAGGCGTCGGGCCGCTGGGCTTGGTTGGCGATCGCCATGTCGAACGCCAGCACTGTGCCGGGATGCGAGCGCCCGGCGTGACCCCAGGGCGATTTCATTCCGCTTCGGAAATCAGCGGGGACTGGTTCACGCGCGTCTCGCCCTTGAGATTGTCGACGGTGACGTGCGTGTCGTACCAGGTCAGCCGCGGCCGGGCTCCGAACCGTTCGGTGAGCTCGGCCATCTTTGCCTCGGTGAACCACGCCTCGGCGGCCTCTCGGCTCTCCCATAGATAGACACCGCCGGTGCCGGCCTCTCCGTTGAGGTAGTCTTTGCGGATCAATCCCTGCGTGGCGAGATTCCGATAGATCGGGGCGGAACCCATGCCACCCTTGACGGCCTGCTCTTCAGTTCGCTTCGGAAGGTCGAATTGAACGATCACGATACACTGTGCCATCCTGGTTCTCCGATCTGGGTCGCATGGGGGCAGGTTCGTAGGGCGGCGCGCCGGTCGGGACCGACACTACAGGATCTGTCCCACGCTTGTCTCGAACAGAGGGGCGTCGCATCGCGATTTCGATTCGGATATCGATGCAGGAGGCAAGCGGGTCGGCTTCCGGTTGACCTCATGTCATGTTTTCAAGAGACTGTTGCTGGACGCCGGGGTTGGCGCCCACGGTCATCTCTCGCATCCTCCAGAAGCTTTCCCGTGAGTGGCAATCAGAACAATTTCCTCGCTCAGGCGCTGCAACAAGGCGCATCCGCGTTGCGGGCGCGGCAGTTTGCTGAGGCAGAGCAGATCGCGACAAGCATACTGAAATCAAATCGCAAGGACCGACACGCGGCACTTCTCCTGGCTCATGCCCTGATGGGGCAGAAGCGGGGAGGCGAGGCGATTGCGTCGCTCGAGCGAGTTGCACGCCGCGGCGACGATGGCGAGGTCGAGACCTTGCTTGGCGCATTGCTGTGCGGTGCAGGGCGCGCCACGGACGGCCTCGCACAACTTCGGCGCACGACGGCGCGCCGCCCACCATATCTCCCTTCGTTCCAGGAACTCGCCGGCCAGCTTGCCAAGGCCGGTCAGTACGACGAGGCGATCAGCACGGTCGAGGCCGGCCTCGCGCTTGTCCCCGGCAGCATCGATCTGAAGCTCGATCTCGGGCGGCTGTTGCATGATACCAATGACTTCGCGCGGGCTGCGAGTGTCCTGACAGCCGCGCGCGATGCCGCGCCCGGACGCCCGGACGTCCTTAACCAGCTCGGGCGGGTCCTGATCCTTCGCGGCGATTACGCCGCAGCCGCGGACGCTTTCCGCCGCGTGCTTGCGCTCTATCCGGACGATCGCTCGACCCGCGCCTACCTCGCCACATCCTTGTTCGAGCAGGGTGAGCGCGACGCTGCCGAGGCGGCGCTGCGCTCCATCATTCGTGGTCAGCCCCAGCTGTTGGGACGCGCGGCATTCGTCATGGCCGCGGCATCGTATGGTCGCTTCTTCTTTTCCCAGCGCGACGTTGCGAAATTCCTCGGCGGGGAGTGAGAGACGAAATCTCGTCGCGCCTCACGCCCTGAAGTTTCTCCGGTAGAGGTTGGGCTGCCGCCTGAGCTCACTCCGGAACTGGCCGACGCGCTTGGCTTCATCCGCGGTGAACGAGGATGTCTGCGCAGTCCAGTCGTCTCGCTTGACCGGAATGCATTGCGCGATGGGCGTCCCCTTGGGGAGAACGCCTCGAAAATTCCTGTCGTGCCAATACGCCGGGAAGTGCACCCAGTTGTCGGTATAGAGGTCAGAATTGACCAGGCCGCTGAGCGTGGTGAACGGCAGATCGAAGCGGTTGACGGGATGCGTGAAGTAGACCGCGTAGCCTTCCGGGGCTTCGACGGTCCACAAATTGTGGAATTTGAGAAAGAAGCGGCCCTCTTCGAATAGCGGCGTGCCGCTGACCTGACCCGGGTCGTGAAATCCGATCGGCGAACGTGGAAACTCGGGCGTGCCTCCCGGCGGCAGGTCGTGGTCCCAGGTAATCTCGCCGTCCTCGACCTTGAGATCGCAGACCAGTGGCAGCAGGAATCCGCAGGTCATCGCGTCAACGAATGGCGGACAGCGCTTGATGGTGTCCTCGTCGTGCAGGTTGATCGAAGAGAAGGCCGTCGCTGGCATGGCCTTGAGCCAGTCGGGAACGCCCTGCGCCGCCGGGATAGGGGCCGGTATCCGTCCCTCAAGCTCGGTCGGACAACGGAATTTGAGCGTCAGTTTGTTGTTGGTGGACATTGAGCGCTCCGATGCCCTGATGACCTACATGAATGCGTCGCAAAGGTGAAGCTGCGATCGATCGCAATAACGGCCATGCATGATGGGTGGAGCGAAGCGATATCCATCAATCATTTCCGCGCGGTCAGATGATGGGTATCGCTGCGCTCCACCCATCCTTCGGATTACCGTCCGCCGCTAGCTGACGAGATACTTCGCAACCGCCGGCTCGTTCCACGCGATGCCGAGCCCGGGACCCTTGGCGGTCACCGCGCCGTCGACGATCTCGGCGGGCTTCGCCAGGATGGAGCCCGCGAAGTCGAGGAATTCGAGCCAGTGCGCGGTCGGCGTCACCGCCAGCAGATGCGCGCTGACTTCCGCGAACAAATGGCTCGACATCGGGATCGAGGCGGCGTCGGCTTGGCCGGCGACCTGTATCCAGCCGGTGACCCCGCCGACCTTCATCACGTCGGGCATGATGAAGTCGGATGCGCCGGCCGCGATCGCCTCGGCGAAACCGCGCGGAAACCACCAGTTCTCGCCGGCCTGGATCGGCGTCGGCGAGGTCTCGCGGACCTTGGCGTGGCCGGACAGGCTTTCCTGCGGCACCGGTTCCTCGATCCAGTGCAAATCGTAGGGCGCAAGCCTGGCGATGCGGCGGGTGGCTTCCGCCGGATCGAGCGATTGGTTGAAATCGATCATCAGTGCGATGTCGGGGCCGAGCAGGGCGCGCACGCCCTTCACGACGCGCTCGTCATTGGCGGCATCACCGTCGCCGCCCTTGATCTTGATGCCCTTGAAGCCTTGGTCGAGCGAGCGGCGCAGCGCGCGCTCGTCGGCAACTGGATCGACCGCGCCATAGCTGTCATAGGCCTTGATCGGCTTCGCCGAGCCGCCGAGCAGTTCGACCAGCGGCCGGCCGGCGAGTTGGCCGAGTACATCCCAATAGGCCATGTCGAGGCCCGACACGGCCATCCCGACCAGCCCCTGTGCGCCGAGCAGCCGGAACTTGGCGTCCATCGCCTTCATCAGATCGAACGGGGCGACCGGCCTGCCGATCAGCTCGCGTCCGATCTCCTTGATCAGGTAGCAGAGAGGGTTAAGTGTGAGCTTGCTGTAGGCAAAGATGTAGGTGCGGCCGGTAACGCCTTGATCGGTCTCGACATCGATCAGCACCAGCGGACCGGAATCGATCACGCCAAACGCGGTCCTCACAGGACGCTTGAGCGGCACCACGACGCTTCGTGCCTTCACTCCGCGAATCGCTGCAACTGTCTGGCTCATCGGTGTTTCCTTCAGGCGATTTCCACTTCTTGTTATTGGACACTGTACCATCGCAGGAGCCGCGGCGCGGCCCAATCGGTCGCGACCTGCTCGATCAAGTAACGGCCCGGATATTCGGCGAGGAAGGCGATGCGTTGGGTCTGGCCCGGTTCGACCGCGAGCGTGTCGAGCCAGAACGGCTTCCAGCCGTCGTCGAGCCGGTCGAGCAGACGGAAGTGATGGCCATGCAGATGAAAGACGCTGGCGATTGCGCCCCGGTTGGTCAGGGCCAGCACGACGGTTCGGCCTGCCTTGGCCTGAAAGGCCGGAGCCGTTGACGGCTTGAAATCTGCCAGGCGGAACCACTCGGTGGGCGCACCGAGCGCCAGGTCGAATCGCGTGGCGCTCTTGAGATCGAGCTGGGCGGGCATGTCGTTGCCCGGCAACGGCGGGGCCGGCGGGAACGGCGCCGTTCGGATCGGCGGCTCGCTCGAGACGACGAGCTTGCCGAACGGGTGGGCTTGCTTGCCATCGTGCAGCAGAATCGGAAAGCTGGTTCCGGCCGGACCGGCCGCATCGACAAAGACATCCGTTCGGCTTCCGGGCGCCAGGACCAGCGCACCGTTCCGGGCCGCGAACGGTTCGGCCGGCTGGCCGTCGATCGCCATCACCCGGACGTCGAGATTCTCCAGCTTCACCGCCAGCACACTGCGTTGGCTGCCATTGATAAAGCGGAGTCTGAGGCGGGCATTGGCCGGTGCCGAGATGTCGTATGAGGTCTTGCCGTTAATTGTATGAATTTGCGTCGAATCCTTTGGATCGCTCCCGGGCGGGATCGCGGTTCCATCGGACTGCAGACGCCACTCCTCGATCAACAAGACCTCGTCGCGATCGACGGCGACCGGCGAGGTGCCGGTCACGATCAGCGGACGCGGGCGTGCCGGCGCCGTGCCGTCACCGAGCAGCGGCTCGCACAGGAAGGTGCCGGCATGCCGAAGCGGGAGCTGAAAGGTATCCTTTGCCCCCGTGGCAAGGGGCGCCCGGGAGGCCAGCGGCTCCGCAGCCGGGACGCCATCGAGCCCGCGGCAATCGAGCGCGGCGGCAACCGGCAGTTCGTTGCCGAACGTCACGTCGAGGACCTCGCCGCGCTTGAAGCGAAGGTCACCGCTGCCGAGCGACCAGACCGGGGTTTCCGGGGTGTCCGGACGAAGCAAGATGCGGTCGATCTTGGCCTGCAGCACGACCGCCGTCCGGCCCTGCGCCGAGCCGGTGGCCGGCCAAACGGGGCAAAGCGCCGCGGCGCCGAGGCCGGCGATCAGGTCGCGTCGGGTGAGGGAAAATTCGGGACTTGCTGCGGGGCTTGCCATCCGGCCGATGCGGACCATTTTCAAGTGTACCTGTCCAGTCGCGATCGGTCGCAGGGCGGGCTCTCCAGCGGCCATTTTTTTGCTGCGAACCGGCGGGCGCATGTTATAAGCCCGGCCGCCCGCGGCATCGCGGCCGGACTGGATGCTTTTCGCGCGGGCGTGGCGGAACTGGTAGACGCGCTGGATTTAGGTTCCAGTGACGAAAGTTGTGGGGGTTCGAGTCCCTCCGCCCGCACCAAGCGCTTACAGCGTTTGCATGACGAATTCTTGGAGAACCTTGGGCCCCGGAGGGGACGAGGGTTCGCCGAACCCACAGACGTTAGGCCGCAAGGCTCACCGTCGAACAGATAGACACTGCCACGGCCGCTCGGGCCGCGGCAAAAGCGGAAGAAGATTGATACCATGCAGGTCACCGAGACCCTCAACGAGGGACTGAAGCACGAATTCAAGATCAGCGTTCCGGCATCCGATCTCGATGCCAAGGCGGGCGCCAAGCTGGTCGACCTCAAGGACAAGGTCCGTCTCAACGGCTTCCGTCCCGGCAAGGTGCCGGTGGCGCACCTGAAAAAGATCTACGGCCGCTCGGTGATGGCCGAGACCATCGACCAGACCATCAGCGACACCAACCGGCAGATTTTCGAGGATCGCGGCTTCCGCCTCGCCGGCGAGCCGAAGATCACGATGCCGACCGAGAAGGACCAGGTCGAGGAATTGCTGTCGGGCAAGACCGACCTG
Organism: Bradyrhizobium sp. Pha-3; assembly: GCF_042258615.1. Taxonomy (GTDB): domain Bacteria; phylum Pseudomonadota; class Alphaproteobacteria; order Rhizobiales; family Xanthobacteraceae; genus Bradyrhizobium. Next base: position 4,728,301 of record NZ_CP170152.1, read on the forward strand.
ACCTACACCGTCGCGATCGAGGTCGTGCCGCAGATCCAGCTCGCCGATTTCAAGTCGTTCTCGGTCGAGAAGCCGGTGGTCGATGTCTCCGACGCCGACGTCGACGATGCCATCAAGCGCATCGCCGAAGGCAGCCGCCCGTACAGCGCCAAGACCGAGGGTGCGGCGGAGAAGGGCGACCGCGTCACCATCAGCTTCAAGGGCACCATCAACGGTGAAGCCTTCGAGGGCGGCACCGGCGAGGGCATCCAGGTCGTGATCGGCGCAGGCCAGTTCATTCCGGGCTTCGAGGAGCAGCTGATCGGCATCGGCACCGGCGAGACCCGCACGCTGAAGGTTGGTTTCCCGAAGAACTACCTGAACGACAAGCTCGCCGGCCAGCCGGCCGAGTTCGAGACCACCGCGACGCTGATCGAGGCGCCCGGCGAGACCACGATCGATGACGAGTTCGCCAAGACGCTCGGCCTCGAATCGCTCGACAAGCTGAAGGAAGCCGCACGCGAGCGCCTGACCGCCGAATTCGCCGGTGCGACCCGTCAGAAGGTCAAGCGCGCGCTGCTCGACCGGCTCGACGAGAGCCACAAATTCGAGGCGCCGCCGTCGCTTGTCGCCGAAGAGTTCAACCTGATGTGGAACTCGATCAAGGCCGAGATGGACTCGACCGGCAAGAGCTTCGCCGACGAGAACACCACCGAGGATGCGGCCAAGGAAGAGTACCACAAGATCGCCGACCGCCGCGTCCGCCTCGGCCTGGTGCTGTCGGAGATCGGCGAGAAGAACAAGATCACCGTGACCGACGACGAGGTCTCGCGCGCCGTGATCGAGCGCGCGCGCCAGATGCCGGGCCGCGAGAAGGAGGTCTGGGATTACTACCGCAGCAACGCCCAGGCGCTGGCCCAGCTCCGCGCTCCGATCTACGAGGACAAGGTCGTCGACTTCGTCCTGGAGCTCGCCAACGTGACCGAGAAGAAGGTCTCCAAGGAAGAGCTGTTCAAGGATGAAGACGCCGAGCAAACTGCCGCTTAATTGCGGCACCTCGCGTTAATGATGAACCGCGAAAGCGTGCCCGCGGCGGGTCGCCGTCGCTAGGCGCGCCGACGCGAATCGGCTTGAACTTCTGCGGCCTGCCCAGGTGGCTAGTACGGCCATTGCCGGTCTTGTCGGCCGGAAATTGGCCCATATCTGGGTTAAGCCTTGAGCCAAGTAGCCTTGAGTCAGGTAGCCTTGAGTCAAGTTCTGCATCACCCCTAACCCTTGGGTTCTTTCATGCGCGATCCCGTTGAAACCTACATGAACCTCGTGCCGATGGTCGTCGAGCAGACCAATCGCGGCGAACGCGCCTACGACATTTTCTCGCGTCTGCTGAAAGAGCGCATCATCTTCGTCACCGGTCCGGTGGAAGACGGCATGTCGACGCTGATCGTCGCGCAGCTGTTGTTCCTGGAGGCCGAGAATCCGAAGAAGGAAATCTCGATGTACATCAACTCGCCGGGTGGCGTGGTGACGTCGGGCCTTGCGATCTATGACACGATGCAGTTCATCCGTCCGCCGGTGTCGACGCTGTGCACGGGGCAGGCGGCCTCGATGGGCTCGTTGCTGCTTGCAGCCGGCGAGAAGGACATGCGCTTCACGCTGCCGAACTCCCGCATCATGGTGCACCAGCCGTCCGGCGGCTTCCAGGGCCAGGCGACCGACATCATGCTGCACGCGCAGGAGATCCTGAATCTCAAGAAGCGCCTCAACGAGATCTACGTGAAGCACACCGGCCAGACCTACAAGGCGATCGAGGACGCGCTCGAGCGCGACAAGTTCCTCACCGCCGAGGACGCCAAGGCGTTCGGTCTCGTCGACAAGGTCATCGACAAGCGGCCGGAAGACCCGTCGGCGGCCAAAGCTGCCTGATCTGGACAGGCGACCCGAGGCGTCGGTGTGATCTCCACATTGACGCCTCACATAGTCGGCAAAGCAGGACGGCGGAGTACCTCGCAAGCGCATATGCGGGGGTAGAAAGTTCCGCTTTCGTGCTCATGGTCCGGCGTGGTAATCCCGCAACGTTCCGTGGATTTCGACGTGTATTCCACGTGCGATCGTGGAAAATCACGGTATTGTCACGGTCTTGAGCCTGCCCCCCGATTAGCGAATTCTTGATAGTCGGGTGCCAGCATGGTTGGCTGTAATGCATCGGCTATGATCGCGGAGATTCGAATAAACCGTGATCCACACGGTCAGTATTGCGTAGGGTCTTTTTTGGTACGGAATTTGCTCTATCTACCCAATACTCCGGTTTTGTGCCGGATTGGGTCGATCTGGCAAACGAGGTCGAACGGCGGACGGAGATAATGAATGAGTAAGGTCGGCACGAGCGACGCCAAGAACACGCTATATTGCTCGTTCTGCGGCAAGAGCCAGCATGAAGTTCGCAAGCTGATTGCCGGACCGACTGTCTTCATTTGTGACGAGTGTGTCGAACTCTGCATGGATATCATTCGCGAGGAGAACAAGTCCTCGCTGGTGAAGTCGCGCGACGGCATCCCGACACCGAAGGAAATCTGCAAGGTCCTGGACGACTACGTGATCGGCCAGAGCCATGCCAAGAAGGTGCTGTCGGTCGCCGTTCACAATCACTACAAGCGGCTTAACCATCAGACCAAGCACAACGACGTCGAACTGGCGAAGTCGAACATCCTGCTGATCGGTCCGACCGGTTCGGGCAAGACGCTGCTCGCGCAGACGCTGGCCCGCATCCTCGACGTTCCGTTTACCATGGCTGACGCGACGACGCTGACCGAAGCCGGCTATGTCGGCGAGGACGTCGAGAACATCATCCTGAAGCTGCTGCAGGCCGCCGACTACAACGTCGAGCGGGCGCAGCGCGGCATCGTCTATATCGACGAAATCGACAAGATCAGCCGCAAGTCGGACAATCCCTCGATCACCCGCGACGTGTCGGGCGAGGGCGTCCAGCAGGCGCTGCTGAAGATCATGGAAGGCACGGTGGCCTCGGTCCCGCCGCAGGGCGGCCGCAAGCATCCGCAGCAGGAGTTCCTGCAGGTGGATACCACCAACATCCTGTTCATCTGCGGCGGTGCCTTCTCGGGCCTCGAGAAGATCATCTCCGCGCGCGGCCGTTCGACCTCGATCGGCTTCGCGGCGCAGGTGCTCGCGCCGGAGGATCGCCGTACCGGCGAAATCTTCCGTCACGTCGAGCCGGAAGATCTGCTGAAGTACGGCCTGATCCCGGAATTCGTCGGCCGTCTGCCCGTCGTGGCGACGCTGGAGGACCTCGACGAGACCTCGCTGAAGAAGATACTGACCGATCCGAAGAACGCGCTGGTGAAGCAGTACCAGCGGCTGTTCGAGATGGAGAATATCGAGCTCACCTTCGCCGACGAGGCGCTTGGCGCGGTCGCCCGCAAGGCGATCGAGCGCAAGACCGGCGCACGCGGCCTGCGGTCGATCCTGGAGAGCATTCTGCTCGAGACCATGTTCGACCTCCCGGGCCTCGAAGGCGTCGAGGAAGTCGTGATCTCGCGCGAAGTCGTCGAGGGCACGGCGCGTCCACTCTACATCTACGCGGATCGTTCCGACCGCGCCGTCGAGAGCAGCGCGAGCGCCTAAGGCGCAACTTTCTGTCGTCGCAATTCATGCGGCTGCCGGGCGATCCGGCGGCCGTTGTGGCGCAGCAGCAGCGGCCATTTTCGCGTCGCAGTAAATGCCTGTTTAGCCTATATTTCCCGGCTCTTCTCAGACTTGACACCCCCCCGCCTGATAGCCACCTAATGCTATCGGTGAGGGATCTCATGTGTTGAGATTCGTCGCTTTACGATGCGGAACATGTGGCTGCTGACGGCAATCTAATTCCGGATCACCAAGGCACCTTGTGGCGGTTGCGCAAGCAGGCGGACTGCGTGCAAGGGGGCAAAACAAAAGGATAAGGCCATGACGACTTCAAAACCCCGGCCAACGATCGTCCACGGCGAAAGCCATTCCTATCCGGTGCTGCCGCTCCGCGACATCGTCGTCTTCCCGCACATGATCGTGCCGCTCTTCGTCGGCCGCGAGAAATCGATCCGCGCGCTCGAAGAGGTGATGAAGAACGACGCGCTGATCATGCTCGCGACGCAGAAGAACGCGTCCGATGACGATCCGGCTCCCGATTCAATTTACGAGACCGGTACGCTCGCCAGCGTGCTGCAGCTCCTGAAACTGCCCGACGGCACCGTGAAGGTGCTGGTCGAGGGCCTCGAGCGCGCGCGTGTCGAGAAGTATTCCGACCGCAGCGAGTACTACGAGGCGACCGCGGTCGCGCTCGCCGACACTGACGCCAACTCGGTTGAAGCCGAGGCCTTGGCGCGTTCGGTCGTGTCCGACTTCGAAAGCTATGTGAAGCTGAACAAGAAGATCTCCGCCGAAGTCGTCGGCGTGGTTCAGGCGATCACCGATTTCGCGAAGCTCGGCGACACCGTTGCCTCGCATCTCGCGGTCAAGATTGCCGATCGGCAAGCGATCCTGGAGACGTTGTCCGTCACCCAGCGCCTGGAGAAGGTGCTGGGCCTGATGGAGAGCGAGATCTCGGTGTTGCAGGTCGAGAAGCGCATCCGCTCGCGCGTCAAGCGCCAGATGGAGAAGACCCAGCGCGAGTATTACCTGAACGAGCAGATGAAGGCGATCCAGAAGGAGCTCGGCGACGACGAAGGTCGCGACGAGCTGGCCGATCTGGAGGAGAAGATCTCCAAGACCAAGCTGTCCAAGGAAGCGCGCGAGAAGGCCCAGCACGAGCTGAAGAAGCTGCGCCAGATGTCGCCGATGTCCGCGGAAGCGACCGTCGTGCGCAACTATCTGGATTGGCTGCTGTCGATCCCGTGGGGCAAGAAGTCCAAGGTCAAGAAGGACCTCGAGGCCGCGCAGGCGGTGCTGGACTCCGATCACTACGGGCTCGAGAAGGTCAAGGACCGTATCGTCGAGTATCTGGCGGTGCAGTCGCGCGCCAACAAGCTGACCGGACCGATCCTGTGCCTGGTCGGGCCTCCGGGCGTCGGCAAGACCTCGCTTGGCAAGTCGATCGCGAAGGCCACCGGGCGCGAGTTCGTGCGCGTGTCGCTCGGCGGCGTGCGTGACGAGGCCGAAATCCGCGGTCACCGCCGCACCTATATCGGCTCGATGCCCGGCAAGATCATCCAGTCGATGCGGAAGGCGAAGACCTCGAACCCGCTGTTCCTGCTGGACGAGATCGACAAGATGGGCGCCGATTTCCGCGGCGATCCGTCGTCGGCGCTGCTTGAGGTCCTGGACCCCGAGCAGAACTCGACCTTCAACGACCATTACCTGGAGGTCGATTACGACCTGTCCAACGTGATGTTCATCACGACCGCGAATACGTTGAATATTCCGGGACCGCTGATGGACCGCATGGAGATCATCCGGATCGCCGGCTACACCGAGAACGAGAAGGTCGAGATCGCGCGCAAGCACCTGATCCCGAGCGCGATCTCCAAGCACGGTCTGGACTCCAAGGAATGGTCGATCGACGACGCGGCCTTGCTCTTGATGATCCGCCGCTACACCCGCGAAGCGGGCGTGCGTAACCTGGAGCGTGAGCTCTCCACACTCGCCCGCAAGGCGGTGAAGGAGCTGATGATCTCCAAGAAGAAGTCGGTGAAGGTCACCGAGGCGAACATCGAAGAGTTCCTCGGCGTTCCGAAGTATCGCTTCGGCGAGATCGACGACGAGGATCAGGTCGGTATCGTCACCGGTCTGGCGTGGACCGATGTCGGCGGCGAGCTGTTGACCATTGAAGGCGTCATGATGCCCGGCAAGGGCAAGATGACCGTCACGGGCAATCTGCGCGACGTGATGAAGGAGTCGATTTCGGCGGCGGCGTCGTACGTCCGCTCGCGCGCGATCGTCTACGGCATCGAACCGCCGATGTTCGACCGCCGCGACATCCACGTTCACGTGCCGGAGGGCGCAACCCCGAAGGACGGTCCGTCCGCCGGTGTGGCGATGGCCACCGCGATCATCTCGGTCATGACCGGCATCCCGGTCCGCCACGATGTCGCGATGACCGGCGAGATCACGCTGCGTGGTCGCGTGCTGCCGATCGGCGGTCTGAAGGAGAAGCTCTTGGCTGCCGCGCGCGGTGGCATCAAGACGGTGCTGATCCCGGAGGACAACGCCAAGGATCTCACGGAGATTTCCGATGCGATCAAGGGCGGCATGGAGATCATTCCGGTCTCGCGGCTGGATGAGGTCGTTGCCAAGGCGCTGACCCGCGTGCCTGTGCCGATCGTCTGGGAAGAGGAGACCAGCAAGGTCGACGTCAAGCCCGACGCTTCGGATGAGGCGTCCGGCGGCCTGACGGCGCACTGAAGCGAGTTCCAGTCGAGATAATGAAACGGCGCCTTCGGGCGCCGTTTTTGTTTCGGTCATCACGAGAAGCCGGGCAGGCGACTACTCTTTCCTCTCGACGACGAAATTGCCGATCGCGCCGAGTGCCATCAGCACGCTGGTGCCGAGGAACACCGCGCGCATGCCGATATGGCCGCCGATGAATCCGCCGGCGAGCGGGCCGATCACCTGGCCGGCATATTGCGCCGAGATCGAATAACCCAGCATGCTGCCGGTGACCGTGTCAGGCACGTTGTGCCGGATCACGCTTGCGATGCAGGGCAAGAGGCCGCCGAGTGCGAGCCCCATCAGGAAGCGGAGCAGGATCAGCTGCCAGCCGCTGACCACGAAGGCCTGCGGGATCAGCAGCAGCGCCGAGGCGGCCAGGCAGATGGTGATGATCCGCCAATGGCCGACGCGATCGGCCAGCTTGCCGAGATGCGACGACGACAGCAGGCTGCCGAAGGCTGCTGCCGACATCACGAGGCCGGCGACGAACGTCACCTGCGGTGTCTCGACCAGTTGCGCGACATAGACCGTGATGATCGGCTCGATCGACATGTTGGCGATCATCAGCAGCAGGCCGGTACCCCACATCGCGATCACAGGACGCTTGTCCGGAACCAGCGACCAGCCGCCGCGCGCCTTAGCGCCTTTCGCCGTCTTCGGACGCGCCTCCTCGCGGATCAGGATGGTCGTGCCGAGGAAGGTGAGGAAGATGACGCCGCCGATCAGGAAGAAGGTCGAGCGGATGCCGATCAGGCCCGGCAGGACGCCGCCGATCAAGGGACCGACCAGGCTGCCGGCCATGATGCCGGCCGACAGCACGCCGATTGCCCAGCCGGACCGCGCCTTCGGCGTCTGCGCCGCGACCAGCACGGTCGAGCCCGAGGCGTAGCCGCCGAGCAGGCCGGTCAACAGCCGCAAGCCGACCAGCTCATAGACATTGTGCGCCATGCCGATCAGTGACATGGCGACCGCCATGCCGAGGCTTGCGCGGATCAGCATCAGCTTGCGGCCATAGCGGTCCGCGAGCCGTCCCCACAGCGGCGCCGTCAGCGCCGCGCTGAAGAAGGTTGCGCCATAGGCCACGCCCGACCATTGCACGATCGAGGCATGGTCGGTCACGCCGAGCTGCTCGACATAAAGCGGCAGGAACGGCAGCAGCAGCGTCATCCCCACGATGGTGGTGAAGGAGCCGAACACGCAGACTATGAGATTGCGTTTCCAGGGGCCGGCGTCGAGGGCCGCCTCGCGATCGATTTCCATGTTCATGTCAGCGCAGCCCGATGACGGCGAAGCCGCGCGCCCGCAGGCCGCGGCGATCCTCGTTCAGCGAACGCAGCAGCCGATCGCGGGTATCGGTGATATGGTCGGCGGCCTCGCGCGCGGCCGAATCCGGATCGTTGGCCTTGATGAAGCCGAGAATGCGCCGATGCTCGCGCCAGGCCTGCTCGCGCGAGGGTTCAGTCCACACTTCGAGCCAGCGCGCGCGCGACAGCCGGGTCATGGCGCCGGTGATCGCCTTGGCGATGAAGGGATTGCCGGAGAGGCGTGCGATCTCGACATGGAAATCGGTGCCGACCCGGTGCCATTCCTCGCGCGGCGCGCCGGACTGGCAGGCATCCAGCATCTCCTCGACGCCAGCGATATCGGCCGCGCTCGCCCGCGCGCAGGCGAGGCGGACCGCCGTCGTCTCCAGCGGGATCCTGAACTCCGCCAGCGCCTCCAGCTCACCGAGGTCGATCGGTGCGACGATCCAGTTGCGGCCGTCGCGGCGGACCAGCTCTTCGCCTTCGAGCCGCACCAGCGCGGCGCGGATCGGCGTGCGCGATCCCTCGAACCGGCTCTCGAGCCAGCGTTCCGTCAGCCGCTCGCCGGGGCCGAGATCGAGGGAGAGGATCATCTCCCGCAGCTGGTCGTGAATTTGAAGCATCTGCGACATGGCGGTCTGCCGGCGTGGGAGTAGAGTTTTGCGGTCATGTCGACGTATCCCGAATTGGTATCCCAAACAATCCCGTTTTGGGATGCCAGCGTTGTCCCAATGGGGCACCCGACCGTGTTCCGGATGCCTTGCGGGCCGCATCCCCCGGAACGACCTCTTGGCGACCGCCTTATTGGACAACGCCGAATTGGGAGAATGCGGATGCAGATCGACGGGCAATGCCATTGCGGGGCCGTGACCTATCAGGCCGAGATCGATCCCGAACGGGTGTCGATCTGCCATTGCACGGACTGCCAGACGCTGACCGGCTCGCCCTATCGCGTCACTGTGATCTGCGCCGCCGAGCAGGTCCGGCTGACCGCACGAGCGCCGAAAATCTACGGCAAGCGGGGCGATAACGGCCGGATCCGCTTCCAGCACTTTTGCGGCGATTGTGGTTCCCCGTTGTTCACGAGCGGTGAGGATGGTGGCCCCGATGATTGGGGCATCCGCTGGGGCAGCATTCGCCAGCGCGGCGAATTGACCCCGCGACGGCAGGTCTGGTGCCGCTCAACAGCCCCCTGGATCAACGATCTCAAGGGATTGCCGGCGCGGCCCGAGGATTGAAGAGGATTGAAGCCGAGGGATTGGGCCTCTGCGACCTTGCACCCGGGGGGCGGGCGAGGCTAAAGAGGCGCGCTGATAAGGGCGGTTAGCTCAGCGGTAGAGCACTGGTTTTACACACCATTGGTCGGGAGTTCGATCCTCTCACCGCCCACCAGCCTTCGCCCTGCGGGCTATGGCTAGGCAGGCCAGCCTTTGGGCGCGAATTTGTCCGCTTGTTCGGTTCGTAGGATGAAGGTTGTCGCGCCGAAGCTCGAAGAACGTAGGCGGATCGGCTCCGGACGCGTGCGATGGGAGCCGGCTCTACGGCTGGAGCATCCTGATTGTCGAGACCGGCCACTTCCCGATGTGCCCTCTGATCGAGATGCGCAACCCGTGCGACTCGTCCAGCGACACGCCCTCGACGGTCCCCGCCGTCCCGTCGGTGAGGATCGCCGCCCTTCCGACAAGCTCGGCCTCCACTTGAACATGCTCGCGCAGGATGACCGTGGCGCGGTGTTTCACGAGCTGCAAAGCGGCCGCTGGCTGGTGGGCCCGACGTAGTGAGGCCATATGGCTCGGCCCTCCGTGAGCGCACGGAGAGGGCGCGATCCCGGCCGTGGGGTAGTCTATGGGGTAGCCGGGACCGCGCTTGCTCCGCGCTGGCGTGCCGAATGTCGTTCCACACCCGACGGTGCGAAAGGTGCCGAAAGTCACGCTTTCGCCGTGGGCCGGGATCGGTTCCTGTTGGCGCGATGCCGCTCAGATTTGATGCCGACGCCGCTGCGATGCTATTCTCTCCGCCTAACCGGGAACTTGATGCATGCGCAAACTCGCCGCGATTTTTCTTCTCACCATGATTGCCGGACCGGCATTGGCGCAGCAGGACCATGTTCAGCGCTATCGCGAGGAGATCGAGAAGTCGCCGGCGGATATAGCCAACGAGGCGCGGCAGCAGCGCGCCTACCAGCGCGCGCTCAGCGGCGTGCCGGACCAGAAGCCGACCGACCCGTGGGGCATTGCACGCAGCAATGACGGGCAGGCCGCTCCCAAGACGAACGCCGCCAAGACCACCGCTGCGCCGAAGCAGGCCAAGCCCACGAGCGCTGCCGCCAAATAATCCCCGAGCGCGGACCAGGTCGATGAAGTATTACGTCTGCAAAATGACCGGACCGCGCCCGACCTTCCCGCAGGACATGACGCCGCAGGAAGCCGCCATCATGCAGGCGCACGTCGCCTATTGCGGCGAATTGCTGCAAGCCGGCAAAGCGCTGATCTTCGGGCCGGTCGCCGATCCCGCCGGCGTCTGGGGACTGGGCGTGCTGCAACTAGCTGACGATGCCGATCCGCAAGAGATCGTCGCTAACGATCCCGTCGTCAGGGCCAATGCCGGATTCACCTATCAGGTCACGCCGATGTTGCGCGCGGCCACGCGCGAGACTTGCTAGGATCGGCGCAACTTCTCAACAGGGTTTGGATCGCATGAACGCAGGCCATCCGCAAAACGCCGATCAGATTGCATATTGGAACGGGCCGGGCGGTCAGCGCTGGGCTTCGAGGCAGGCCGCGCAGGATATCGTGCTGCAGCCGGTGCTCGACCTCTTGATCGATCGCGCCGCGCCGAAGGCCGGCGAGCGCATCGTCGATGTCGGCTGCGGCAGCGGCGCCTCGAGCTTCGGGCTGGCGGCAAAGGTCGCGCCCAATGGCCATGTGTTCGGCGTCGACGTCTCGGAGCCGATGCTGACACGGGCGCGGCAGAGCGCGCCGCAGGGATTGCCGGTCGAGTTCACGCTCGCGGACGCGACCGTCTATCCGTTCGCCGGCGAGAGCTTTGATCTCTTGGCATCGCGCTTCGGCGTGATGTTCTTTGCCGATCCGGTGGCGTCGTTCGCCAATTTGCACAGAGCGATGCGGAGGAGCGGACGGCTCGCTTTCGCGTGCTGGCAGGAGCCGCGCGATAATCCATTCTTCATGGCGCCGTTGCAGGCCGTCTACAAGCACGTGCCGAAGCTGCCGCAGCTCGGCCCCGAGGATCCCGGTCCATTTTCGTTTGCTTCCGAAGCCCGGGTGAAGCGGATCCTGGGCGACGCCGGCTTCTCCGGTATTGCGATGGAGCCGTGCCGGCTTGAGTTCGATGTCGCGATTGGGCGCGGAATCGACACCGCGGTCCAGAGCGCACTCGAGATCGGGCCCGCCAGCCGCGCCCTGGAAGGACATCCGGATGACGTGCGGGCCGCCGCCGTCAGCTCGATCCGCGAGGCGTTGATGCCGTTCGTCAAAGGCGATTCCGTGCCGCTGCCGGGCGCGATCTGGATCGTAACGGCGCGGGCCTGATCAGGCTTTCTCTTCCCAGATCATCGCCAGGTGCACGATGGTCTGCACGGCCTTCTCCATGTCCTGGCGGCTCACCCATTCGAGCCGCGAATGGAATGCGTGCTCGCCGGCGAAGATGTTCGGGCAGGGCAGTCCCATGAACGAAAGCCGCGAGCCATCCGTGCCGCCGCGGATCGAGGTCTTCACCGGCGTCAGCCCGGCGCGCTCGATCGCCTCGATCGCATAGGCGACGATCTGGGGGTGGCGATCGATCACCTCTTTCATGTTGCGGTATTGCTGCTTGACCTCCATGCGGTAGGTCGAGTGCGGATATCCCTTCATGACGTCCTGCACGATCTTCTCGAGCAGCGCTTCCTTCTGCTTCAGGCCTTGCTCGGTGAAATCGCGCACGATGAAGTCGATCCGCGCATTCTCCAGCGCGCCAGAGATTGCGACCGGATGCAGAAAGCCCTCTTTGCCTTCGGTGGTTTCGGGCGAACAGGTGTCCTTGGGCAGCCGATCGACGATGGCGGCCGCGATCTTGATCGCGTGCTCCATCTTGCCCTTGGCGAAGCCCGGATGGGTCGCGACGCCTTCGATGATGATGCTGGCGCCGTCGGCTGAGAAGGTCTCGTCCTCGATATGGCCCGCGGTCTCGCCGTCCATGGTGTAGCCGAAATCGGCCCCTAACTTCTTGATGTCGACCTTGTCGACGCCGCGGCCGATCTCCTCGTCCGGCGTGAACAGGATCTTGATGGTGCCGTGCTTCACCTGCGGATTGGTAACGAGGAAATGCGCGGCATCCATGATCTCGGCGAGGCCGGCCTTGTTGTCGGCGCCGAGCAGGGTGGTGCCGTCGGTCGTGATGATGTCGTTGCCGATCTGGTCTGCCAGCGCTTCGTGCTCGGCGGCGCGGATCACCTGCGAGGCATCGGCCGGGAGCACGATGTCGCCGCCGCGATAATTCTCCACGACCTGCGGCTTGACGTTCTTGCCGGTGCAGTCGGGTGAGGTGTCCATGTGCGAGCAGAAGCAGATCACCGGTACCGTCTTGTCGGTGTTGGCCGGGATCGTCGCATAGACGTATCCATGTGGATCGAGATGCGCATCCGATATGCCCATCGCCTGCAGCTCGGCGACCAGCAGGCGGCCGAGATTCTTCTGCCTCTCGGTGGAGGGCGTGGTGGGTGAATCCGGGTCGGACTGGGTGTCGATCACGACATAGCGCAGGAAGCGCTCGGTGACGGTGTGCTTGAAGTCGAGAGCCGGTGCCAGCATGAAGACCGCGCAGGGATGGAGAACAGGAATAAGGCGCTCAGGCGAACTTGGCTCGCGCAAGCAAAGCGCATCGAGGGACAACTCTACAACAGAAAGCGCCATTCCGGGGCCGCGTCACGAGCCGGAATGGCGCCTTGGTATCGGACCTGGAAGGTTAATGCCTTAGACGGCTTCCTTCAGTTCCTTGGCGGCGCGGAAGGCGACCTTCTTGCTCGCCTTGATGTGGATCTGCTCGCCGGTCGCCGGGTTGCGGCCCATGCGGGCGGCGCGCTTGCGAACCTGGAGGATGCCGAGGCCGACGATGCGGATCCGCTCGCCCTTTTTGAGGTGCTTGGTGATCCGGGTGACCATGTCGGTCAGGATGGCCTCGGCCTGCTTCTTGGACAGCTCCTGCTCTTCGGCAATGGCCGCCGCCAGGTGCTTCAGCGTGATCGTCGCCGGGGTCGCTGCTTTCTTCGCCATGTGTGGCCCTCCTCGTTGCTGAATGGCTGGATTGCTGCTTTCACGCGAATGGCGTGCCGTTCGCGTCGGGAAAATGCGTCCGGAAAAATCCTGAAACCGCCGGTTCTGGGAACGGGCAGCGCCGGGCCCGGCCACAGGAAGCCCAGACGTATCAGGCCTTATTTGATTCGGGGCTTTGCTGACTACGTCGTTTCCCCTGAAAACAGGCGACAACTCGCGTCCACAGCGCAAAAGCGGCCGCACAGTGCAGGGCTCCGCAACGCGCTTGACTATCGGGATGCGGGCCTTTATGCCCTCGATCCTGCGCGGATCAATCCGATGATCGGCATCCGCGGGAGTAGCTCAGTTGGTTAGAGCGCCGCCCTGTCACGGCGGAGGCCGCGGGTTCGAGTCCCGTCTCTCGCGCCAGTCTTATCAAGCACTTAGCGCCAAGTTCCGGATTTGAGACGTGTTATGCGGAGCGCCGTTGTGACACTCTGAACGCGCTCGGCTCGGGCTTCCGGGACGCAAAAGCAACTGCGCTCCGGCTCGCGGTCTTTCAGACGATCTCGATCGCTGGTTCGCACCCGACAATCGCATGATCATCATTCACGCGTGCAATCCGACATTCCGCGACACCAGACACGATCAGCCAGGTCTCCGGCTTCGCGCCTTCTCCAATCACGACTGTTGCGTCCTGATCCGGGAGTGTCTGGAGCACCTGGATTAGCTCGCGGACTTTCATCGACATGCTTCCTGGAGGCTGACCGGCTGGTTCGCCTCACACGCGATCACCACATCGGCTGATGCGGTAGTGACTATCGCCACCCGGACTAGCGAGAAATGGAAGTACGGCAGGTCTCGGTTTGAGGGCGTAGCGTAACGCGCGAGCCTGACGTCAACCTTACTCTCGCGGCGGCCGAAGTCGCGGGGAAGGTCGGCCACCGGCGCGGTGCATGCGAACGGAACCGATCCAAGTCCTGGGTTGTCGGCTGTCGACTTCACACGTGGTGACCGGGATCGCGAAAGCTTGGCGCAGCGACGACGCTGGCGGTTCCATCGCCCTGCGGAACTCACGCGCTTTCCGTGTGTCTTAAAGTCGCCGGAGAAACCAGAGACACTCTCAGCAGAGTTCAAATGACGCCGATGCGGGCGAGGGTTGATGAAGCGAGCATAACACGGAGGCGTGCCGATGAATTGGAGTTCGTGGCTGAACGAGTACTACAACGATGAACTGGAAAAAGCGGATGCCGCCTGCCGAAGGGGAGAGTCCGTATACGACGCACTCAAATGGATCGACGATCCGTATTTGTGGAATGTGCTGCTCTGGAAGGAATATGATGGCTTCAAGGCGATCAAGGCCGCCATTCCCGATCCGCCGGACGCCGGCACCCAGAAAAACTGGAGCGGTCGTTCCGGGATGGAGCTCGGCGCCGCCGTCATCGAAACCTATCGCCTGTTGCACGATAAACTCAGGCGACATCTGGATAAGCCGTTCGCTGAATGTGCGGTGCTGGACTATGGCTGCGGCTGGGGCAGTGTGCTCCGGTACTTCATGAAGGATGTGCCACTGCGCAATTTGCACGGGTGTGATCCGCACAAGGGCATCATCCAGGTCGCGCAGCGCTCCAACCCGCACGCCGATATCGTGTTGTCGGACAGCCTGCCGAGACGTCTGCCGTTCAACCAGAAATTCGATGTCGCTTACGCGCTATCGATCTGGACGCACCTCTCGCCTGCCGCAAGCGACACATGCCTGGCCGCGGTCCACGATTCTCTGGAGCATCGCGGTCTCTTTCTTCTGACCATTCGGCCGCCGGCATATGCGTTCTATGAGCCGATTTCCAAATTGCCCGGCTGGGATCAGCAAAAAATCGCCGAGACTGTGGCGCGAGACGGATTCTACTTCTATCCGCAAAGCTATCCGGTCGATGGCGAAATGACCTACGGCGAGACGATCATCAGCAAGCGGTACATCGAGACGCACTGGACCGACCGGTTTGATCTCGTTGACGTCGGCATGAATGGGATCTCTCCGTATCAGAGCATCATCGTTCTCCGAAAGAAGTGAGGCCGCAGGGGCGTATCGGCGTGGCTTGGTCGCGGCGGCCGATCGCTCAGGCCGCAACGTCGCGTCGCGGCAGGGCGCAAGAAATCAGGCCGCAACACCGACGGCATCGATGGGTCGCGTTGACTGTTGCTGATGCTGCGAAGCTTCCGCTCGCCATTCGGGCGTCAGCCACCACAGCAGGAACAGCAGCGCGCTTCCGTTCGACACCAGGCTCGTCGTGAGCGGCACGTTCATGATCGCCTGAACGGCGATGCCCGACGACACCGCGATGAAGCGCGGCGACAGGTGCCGCGAGACCATCGACCCAACCGACAGGATCAGGCCGCACACGAGTGCCGAAACCGGCGCGAGCGCAAGGCCGACCGACGCGATGCCCTCGGTGGCGAGGAAGGAGGAGTTGAAATTGCCGTCCCGATAGATCGCCCCGAGCGCCGGGCCGAGCTCGCCATACGGGCAGGCGGCCACCTGTCGCACGATCGAGATCTGGCAGAAGCGGGTCAGGTCGCGGTGCGCGAAGAAGTCGGCGTATTGATCAAGGGCGAGCGACGGGATTGCTAGGAAGCGCAGATTGATGGCGCTGAATACGACATAGTCCTTGTCGGCGCCGAGCACGGCGAACGATGTCAGCCCGATGATCGTCGGAAGGAGGAACGCCAACACCGTGGCGAGCCGCGGGTTGAACCGGCCGAACAGCCAGAACAGAAACGGCAGCCAGATCGGCAACAGCAGCACGGTCTTGTTGTTGACGACCGGATAGAAGCAAAGCGCAAGCAGCAACACGCAAGCGGCCGGCATCCGTTGCCTGCGCGATGCGAAATGCGCGAACAGATAAGGCAGGACCGCGCCGATCATGATCCCGGTGAGATAATTCAACAGCGCCGGCCGCGTGACGGCGTTGCGGGCTTCGCCATAGGGATTGCCGAGATTGGCGCCGTACGAGATGTCGGCGATCAGCACGGCCAAGGACGACGCCAGTAGCAGCAGCGCAATGCGTTTGATCGCCGTTTCGGAAAGGCCGGGCCGCCAAACCGGCGTATTCTGGAGCATCAGGGGGATCATTGCGGCAGCAAGCGCGGCGATCATGGCCCAGCGGGCGATGGCATGCGGATAATCGAAAGCGCTGAAGAAGCTGAGCCAGACAAAGCCGAACACCGCTGACAGCAGCGCGAAGCTCACCAGATAACCGAAGCTGAATCGGCCCGCGACGAACGCCGGGATGAAGACGGCCATTCCGGCGGTGCCGAGGATGGCCTCGGCATTAATGCCGGAGCGCCAGACATGCATCGCCGGGAACGCGTGCCCGCAGGCGATCATCGAGGCGGTGCTGAGGACGAAGAACCCAGGGATTGCGACCCCGACAGTCAGCTCGTCGCGCGTCAATTGCATCGGCCCGTCCGTATCGAAAGCTGTGCGACAGCTAGCCGATCGACCTCGGGTCAATCAAGTCAAGCAAGGTTAGGCGACGTCTCGGTCCGTATTGTTATGTTTCTGCCGGGCGATCTGTCACCCCGACGTCGCATTGAATTCACAAACGGCAACACGTTGCCTTGATCAGGCAAAGAATGCGGCGACCGCGTCCAGGTCGGATTGTCCCGGGGCGTCGCCGCGTAAATTCGCGTCGATGATACGGCGGCAAGCGTCAACCGTGTGGGTATCGCCCAATTCGTTGGCGGCCTCGAGGATCGACCAGACAGTGTCCAGGGGAATGTCGCTCTGCATGGTCGCGTTCGAATCTGACAGCATCGGCGGCGCTGGGTTAGAATTCGAACAGGTCGCGGCCGCGCCGCGCCAGGGTGTGCAGGTCCGCCACCGTGCCGCGCACGGCGTTGCAGCGGCGGCATTCGATGATGGTGTCGCCGGACGCATGCGCCGGATCGGCGACCTTGATCGCCAGGCTGCCGCAATCCGTGCAGATGATCTTGAAGCCGGTCGAAATTACTTGCTGCTGCAAATTCATTGTGGGCCTGCGCCTCTGTTGACGCCCACCTTACGGAACAATTTTTAAGACTGGGGTCGCGGAGCGGGTTGCAATCGAGCGACCGCGTTAGGAGGCGGTTAAGATCTCGCCGCGGCTGCGCGGTCGCGCGTCAGCCAGACCGCGCATGCACCAACGAGCAGCGGATTGCGGCGCAGGATCGAGAACAAGCTCAGATAGAACAGGTCGTCCTTGATCAGGGTGTCGTCGAGGTCGAGCACCAGCGGCAGCGATCTCGCGCGCCCCGGTCTCGGTGGTCCTGAAATCGCCGGATCTGAACCTGGTGGCGAAGGCCTCACCGTCCTCAGGACCAACAAAAAAGCCGCCCGAAGGCGGCCGCTTTGTCTGCCCAAGCCTGAATACCGTCTTAGCGGACCGTCGATGTGCCCGAGGAGGTGATCGCGACAGGCTTGCCGGCCTTGATAACCTGGTTGGTCTGGGCGGTCTGGGTGAACTCCGCGTTGTTCCGGGCCGAAATGCCGAAAGCCGCAATCCCGATGGCCGCAACGAGAGCAACCACAACGATCTTGAGGTGGGTCGCGCGATCGGCTGAATGGATCGAGTGGTTCATGGTCGCCTCCGGGCGTCTATGCGCCGTCTATGGCAGCTACTGGTAGGCCCCATCTGTTTCCAGATCGTTTCGTGGGTTCCCGGAAATGGTTTCTTGCCATGGGCGGATTGGTTTCACCGTGCCTTGCGTCACAGAATGAGAGGGCTGAAACTGGCCATGGGCGCGGACTGCGCCTGGGAGAAAAACAATAATGAAAACAAGGAATATGACCCGTCGGCGGGTGCTGGGAACTGGCTCCATGGCACTTGCCGCCACGATGTTTGGTAAGCCGTCTCTTGCCGCTGCCGAGTTCGACTTCAAGCTCGGCGTCAACACTCCGGAAACCCATCCGCTAACAATCCGGCTGGCCGAGGCGGCGAGGCTGGTTGGCACGCAGTCGTCCGGCCGGGTCAACATCACGGTGTTCGCCAACAGCCAGCTCGGTGGCGATCCGGAGATGCTGTCGCAGGTCCGCGCCGGCGGTATCGAGCTATTGGCCGCACCCAGCATGACCTTGTCGACGCTGGTGCCGTTGTCGGGGCTGCCCAGCATCGGTTTCGCGTTCCAGTCCTACGACCAGGTCTGGGCGGCGATGGACGGCGGCGTCGGCGACATCGTCCGCGATGCGATCGCCAGGACCGGCGTCGTGCCGCTGAAGAAGGTGTGGGACAACGGCTTCCGCCAGATCACCTCGTCATCGAGCCGGCAGCTCAACAGCGTCGACGATCTCAAGGGTTTTAAAATTCGCGTGCCGGTAACGGCATTGCTGACGTCGCTGTTCTCAGGACTTGGCGCGCTGCCGTCGAGCATCTCCTACAGCGAGCTCTATTCGGCGCTGCAGACCCACATCGTCGAAGGGCAGGAGAACCCGCTGGCGCAGGTCTCGACCGGAAAGCTGTACGAGGTGCAGAAATACTGCGCGCTGTCGAACCATTGCTGGAGCGGCTACTGGATCCTCGGCAACCGCCGCGCGATGGCGGCCCTGCCGCCTGATCTGCTCGAACTCATCAATACGGCGTTCGACGCGGCGGCCGTGAAGGAGCGCGCCGATCTGGTGGAGATGGATCGCTCGTTGCAGGCCGAGCTGACCGAGAAGGGCATGGCCTTCAACAAGCCTGACCCGGTGCAGTTCAGGGCGGCGTTGGTGAAAGCCGGTTTCTACACGCAGTGGCAGAAGACCTATGGCGCAGACGCTTGGGCGACGCTGGAGAAATACACCGGCAAGCTGATCTGACGGTGTGAGCGCGGCGATCTCCGGCGTCGCGCTCCACTTACCCCTCTCGCGCGCGAACTCCCTTCGCGACGTTCAAATGAACCGGAGCGAGGCTTCCGGTCGACCAGCAAATCGCCGACGGGTCATTTCGGGACCATCACGGATGCGTCGCCAGCCGCGTAAATCCATCGTCGCTCCAGCCGTCGCTGCCGACGCCGTGGCGCGCGAAGAACAGGCCGGCCGGATCGTACTTCTGCTTGATCTCCAGAAGCCGCTGATAATTCGGGCCCCAATAGGCCTGCTGCCATTTCGGTTCGAAGAAGCTGCTTTCCGCGAGATAGGCGCCGCCATCCGGCGCCACCTTTCTGAGTTCGCCGACCGCCTTCGCGATCCCTGCGGCATTCTTGCGCGCATCGGCCAGATCCGGCTCGTGGCCGCTGAGGCCGGAATAGGCGGGCGGGCCCTCGCTCGCGATGATGGCGAGCACGAAGGCGTCGATCACGGCGGGGTTCGTGGCGGTTTCCTTTGCGGAGGCGATCGCGGCTTCCGATCCGCCGGCCAGCCCTTTCTGGAAATGCAACTCGACCGTCGCATGCTCGGCGGCCGCCAGCAGGGCCTCGACAAGCCGCGGACGCTCCACGCCGCTCAGCAGCGGTGCCGGAAGCCAGAGCGATTCAAAACCATGGATGAAGTGTCCGGCTTCGCTCAAATTGGCGGCCCAGAATACGTTCTCTGCCGGTGCGCCCGGACGATCGTCGGAGAGGATCGCCTGCGGAGCGCGCTGTCGGATGTAGGCGGCGTCCCAGCGGTGCGCTGCCGGACCGGTGCGGATTGATGGTGGACGGGCGAAGTTGAATTCAGCCTCGGCTGCCGTGACGAAGCGAATGAATGGCTGCCACAGTTCGTCGGCCTGCTGCCTGTCAAGGCCCAGGAACGACAGCTGGATGTCGAGCGTATTGCCGGGCTTGATGTTGACGATCTCGCCCCAGTGGCGGTTATGCAGGCGGTCGGCGTAGAGATCCACGAATGCGCTCACGAGGCGGCGGAATGACGCCTGAGACGCCGCTTTGATTGTCATGGAGGCGAAGCCGAAGACGTCGGGTAGTTCATGGGTGCGCAACGTCAGGCGGGTGACGACGCCAAAGGTACCGCCGCCGCCGCCGCGCAAGGCCCAGAACAGGTCCGGGTTGCTGCGGGCATTTGCGATCCGCACGACGCCGTCCGCGGTGACGATCTCGGCTTCCAGCAGGCTCGCCGCGGCGGTGCCGTAGTTCTTCGAGTAGCTGCCGAAGCCGCCGCCCTGCACAAGTCCCGCGACGCCGACGGTTCCACAGCCGCCACCTTGGACATAACGGCCACCTCGGGTCGTCACCTCATTGTAGACATGCATCCAGATCGCGCCGGCGCCGATGCTGACGGCCGGCTGCGGCGGATCCAGGCAGCCTTGCGGGACGAAGCTGTCGTGCAGCGTGATGTCGTGCATCGCGCGGGTCCAGATCATCAGCGAGTCGGGTGCACTCGATGTGCCGAGATAAGAGTGGCCGCCGCCCCTGACGACCAGCCGCAGATTGTTGTCACGTGCGAAATTGACGGCGGCAACGACGTCACCTGTCGTGCGCGCCGCGACGGCGTAGACACTTGGCTGGGACGCCCACGCATCGAGATAGCCCGTGGTCTGGGTCAGTGCAGGATCGTCGCCGATGTAGTAGGGGTTCTTCAGCTCCTTGAACACGTCGCGGCACGCCGGACCTGAGGGACTGTCCTGACACGCCGCCAGCGGCGACTTCACCGCCATGAGGTGGCCATCGGTTTGCTCGTTCAGCCGGTTCCAGCTGGCCGCCGAGGGCCACTGTGGGTCCGAGGGACGCGTTCGCCGAAATATTTGCGAGAAGTTGCTCGCACCCTGCGCAGCGGCAACCCGCCCTGGTGCCATCCAGCGCGCCATCAGCGTCAGGGCGGCGCCGATCAGGAGTTCGCGACGATTCATCGGCCGGTCACCTGTCCGTGAGTAGGGCGGATTTTACGCAGTCGGACCGCGCGCCACGCTGTCCTGCGGGACGCCGTTCGCCTGCCTGTGATAAGGACCTGACTGCGTGACAGATCGCAATTGGGTCCCGGACCTGGCCGCCGGGGCGGGTGACCTGACGAGTTGCAGCATTTAGTCCATCCCGACATGTCCACGACGCAGCCAGAGAATTCCATTGAACGCGGCATCGATCGGCGCGTCGAGCGGGGTTGGGATGAGCAAGCGGAATTCGGGGACGAAAATCGCAGCGATGTGACGGCGATCCGACCGGGCGGGGCGAAGCGCGGTTCGATGCTCGCCTACGGTTGGGTGGCGCTGCTGATCGTGGCGAGCGGCGTGGTCAACGTCTTCTCCTCGGTGAGCGAATTCAAACTGTCCGAGGGGGACGCGCCATTGCGCATGCCCGTGTTGCTCGAGGTGACGAGCGCCGTTGCATGGATCCTGTTTCTGCCGCTGCTGCGAAGCGGCATCACCCAATTGCGTGTTGGTCGCAGCCGAGTGATGGCCGTCACACTGGCGGTGGCGGCGACGCTGCTTTACGCGTTCGCACATCTCGTCACCATGGTCGGGTTGCGCAAGCTGCTGCTGGCCGACGGCTATTCCTTTCACTGGGCAACGGCGTTTCCGCATGAGCTCCAGAAGGACGTTGTCTCGTCGCTGATGGTGGCCGTTGTGATCTGGCTGATGGACCGCAAGGTGTTGGTGATGCCCGTAACACCGATGCCCGCAACACCAGCGCCGCCGGCCGAAGCGCTCGCGTTGCCGCTCGCCGGACCGTCCGTCGACGCCGCCAATCCCGGTCTGTGGCTGCGGGACGGCGCCATGAGCTTTCGGGTCGATCCTCGCGATATCGTGGCCGTGACGTCCGCGGGCAACTATGTCGAGTTTGCCCTCCCCAACGGACGTCGCCTGATCCGCGGCACGCTCGCGCGGGAGGAGGATCGGCTCAGGCCGTTCGGCCTTGTCCGCGTGCATCGGGCGAGGCTGGTGAACCTGGCGCGGGTCGTTGCAGTCGAGCATCGTCCGGCAGGGGACTTCGTCCTGCGGATGGACAATGGCGAGACGATCGCGGGCAGCAAGCGCTATCGGAATGTCGTGGCGAGCTTCACGGAAAATCCCAACAGGTAAGTCCCAGGAGACCCTGCGCCGACGACGGCCCATCGTTCTGCCGGCGACGTGGCGGGACGAAGTGGGCCTCGCCTTGTGGCAAAGAAGGCACATCGTCGCGATTTCGGTTCCAATTTGGCTTTTTGTCATGCGGCAGGATGTCTCAGGGGATACAACCTCACGCTGAGATTTTCAGTGGCCGCCCATGCGCGGCCCGAGTTGGAATGCCATGCGCGTGTCCGTTGTTGAACGCTTTCGTTTCCCCTGTTTGCAACGGGTAGCCGTAACTCTTGCTTTGCTCGTCGCGTTCGGGACCGGCGCACGCGCCCAGACGGTGCTGAACGCCAGCGACGGAGCGAGCCTCGTCGCAGCGCTGACGACGATCGATAGCAATCCGGGCAGAAGCTATACGGTCAACATCACGAGCAACATCACGCTGACCGGCGGGACAACGCTGCCCATCATCAATTCGAGCAGCAATGTCACGATCAACGGCGGCAACTTCACGCTCGACGGCGGTGGCGTGCAGCGCGGATTCTTCGTCTACTCGGGCACCGTCGCGGTCAACAACCTGACGATCCAGAATGCAGTGGCCAGGGGCGGCGATGGCGGCAGCGGGCTCGATGGCGGTGGCGGCGGCGGGATGGGCGCCGGCGGTGCGTTGTTCGTTGCCAGCGGCGCCAACGTCACGGTGAGCAATGTTTCGCTCGCCAGCAACCAGGCCAACGGCGGCAATGGCGGCAATTACGGCGCGGGCGGTGGTGGCGGCGGCGGCGGCGGGCTCGGCGGCAATGGCGGTAACGGCGGCAACGCCGGTGGTGGCGGTGGCGGCGGGATTGGCCTCGGCGCCAATGGCGGGGCCGGTGCGGCTGGCACCACGGGTGGCAATGGCGCTGCGGGCATCGCTGTCGGCGCTGCCGGTGGCGGCAGAGGCGCGACCGACACCTTTAGTGGTGCCACGCCAGGCGCAGGGGGCGCGAGTGGCGGCGGTGGCGGCGGCGGGGTCACGGGGATTGGCATCAGTTCTGCCGGCGGCGGTGGTGGAATCGGCGGTGGCGCTGGTACCACCACCGGAGGCTTGAGCGCCGGCGGCGGTGCTGGCGGCTTCGGTGGCGGTGGCGGCGGCAGCAACAACAGCGCAGGCGGAATTGGCGGTTTCGGCGGCGGCGGCGGGAGCGTGCGCTGCTTTGGCAATGCGGGGAAGGGAGGCTTCGGCGGCGGCGGTGGCGGCGCCAGCGGCAATTCCGGTCAGACGTGCGGCAATCTCGGCGGTTTCGGCGCTGGCAACGGCGGTAACGATTCCCAAGGCGGTGCGGGTGGTGGGCTTGGCGCGGGCGGCGCCGTATTTGTCCAGGGTGGCGGAACGCTCAATGTCTCCGGTGCCTTTACCGTCAACGGCAGCAGCGTCACCGGCGGAACGGGTGGTGTCGGTGCCGGCAATGGCTCAGCCTTGGGCTCGGGTATGTTTCTGCAGGGCAACGGGACGCTGACCTTCAGTCCTGCGGCCGGCCAGAACCAAACGGTCTCCGATGTCATTGCCGACCAGACCGGCGGCGGCGGCACAGGCGCCGATGCCGGCAGCTGGAGCCTTGCCAAGACCGGGCTCGGCACGCTGACACTCACCGCCGCAAATACCTATTCGGGCGGCACGGCCGTGAGCGGCGGCCTGATCAACTTCAACGCAACGAGCAATTTCGGATCGGGCAACATCACTCTCAATGGCGGTGGTCTGCGATGGGCGAGCGGCAACACGGTCGACATCTCGGCCCGGCTGAACGCAATCGGCTCCGGCGGTGCGACGTTCGACTATAACGGTAATGCCGTGACGCTCGCGACGGCGTTGAACGGTACAGGCGGCGTGACGGTCGCGAACTCCGGCAGCGGCGGTGCGCTGACCCTGACGGCGGCGGAAAGCTATTCCGGCGCGACGACCATCAATTCCGGCGCAACGCTGGCGCTGTCGAGCGGCGGCAGCATCTCGAATTCGAGCGTCGTGATGGTCAATGGTACATTCGACATTTCGGCATCGTCGTCCCTCCTCAACAGGATCACAACGCTCGCGGGCGATGGATCGGTTGCACTCGGCGGCAACGCACTGGTGATTACCGCCGGTTCGACGGAGTTTTCCGGCGCGATCAACGGCTCGCGCGCGGGGGGCCTGGAGATCGCCGCCGGAACGCAGACCCTGTCCGGTGTCAACGGCTACCTCGGCTTTACCCAGATCGATGCCGGCGCGACACTGGCGCTCAAGGGAAACGGCTCGATCGCCAATTCGGCCTCCGTCGCTTTCTCTCCGGGCGCTGGCGTCGGCACATTCGATATTTCGCAGACCAACAGCGGTGCCAGCGTCGCCGGTTTGTATGACCCGATCGGCGTCAGCGTCGTTTCTCTCGGCGCCAAGACGCTGACCATCACCAGCCGTGTAGGCCCCTACGACGGCGTCATCCAGGATGGGGGCGTTGGTGGCGGCACCGGCGGCAATGTGACGATCGCCCTTGGCGGCTTGGCGAGATTCGGCGGCGCCAACACCTATACCGGGCTAACCACGATCGACGCCGGCGGCGAGCTCGACCTGATGAGCGGCGGCAGCATTGCGTCCTCAAAGGCCGTGATCAACGACGGCATCTTCGATATATCGCGCGCGGGCGGCGGCGTCTCGATCAACGGTCTTTCCGGGACCAGCATCGCCGGCACCGTGAACCTCGGTGCCAATACGCTGACGTTCACCAATGCCAACGGCACGTTCGCCGGCGTCATCGGGGACGGCGGCGCGGGCGGCGGCGTGGCGATCACCGGCGGCAAGGAAATCCTGACCGGCATCAACACCTACACCGGCGCCACCACCGTCACCGGCGGCACCCTTGAAGTGGACGGCTCGATCGCCAACTCGCTGAAAGTGACGGTCAATTCCGGGGGCACCTTGAGTGGCACCGGCATCGTCGGTGCTCCGACCGTCGTCTTTTTCCACAACGGCGTCACGTCGACATTGTCAGGCGCCAACCCCGGCGCCACCACTGCCGTTGATGGTACGGTTGTGGTGAAGGAGCCGGTCACCGGCGACACCTTGAGGGGCGGCTTCGTCATTCCGGCACCCACGACCATCATGAGCGGAGGCACGCTTGCGCCCGGGAGTGCTGCAGATCCGACCGGCACACTGACGATCAACGGCAGTCTCGCCTTCCAATCCGGCGCGATCTATCAGGTGCAGGTGACGCCGACCGCTGCGGCATCGACCAATGTCAACGCGAACGCGACGCTTGGAGGCGCGACCGTCAATGCAGTGTTCGCCAACGGCAGCTACATCTCCAGGCAGTATACGATACTGAACGCCGCTGGAGGCATATCCGGCACGTTTGCATCCAACGTCGCCAATACCAACCTGCCGACGAATTTCACCGACACGCTGAGCTATGACGCCACCCACGCCTATCTCAATCTGGCACTGAATTTTCCGGCCCCCAGTTTCGGCGGCGGCCTTTCCATCAACCAGCAAAACGTCGCGAACACGCTGGTCAATTACTTCAACGCGACCGGCGGCATTCCGTTGGCGTTCGGCACGCTCACGCCGACGGGGCTGACACAGGCCTCCGGCGAACTGGCGACCGGCTCGCAGCAGACGACGTTCGATGCCATGAACCTGTTCATGGGGCTGCTCACCGATCCCTTCATGAACCGCACCGGCGGATCGGGGTCGATGCCGGGCGCACCGGGTTATGCGGACGAGGGCGATGCGAGCGCCTATGCCGCAGCCAGGAAGACCGACGCATTCGCCATGTTCACCAAGGCGCCGCCGGTGCCGTTCGTACCGCGCTGGAACGTTTGGGCCGCGGGCTTCGGCGGTTCGCAATCGACCAGTGGCAACGCCGTCGTCGGATCGAACGACACCACCAGCAGCGTCTATGGCACCGCGGTCGGCGCTGACTATTTGTTCTCGCCGAATACCATTGCGGGCTTTGCGATCGCCGGCGGCGGCACCAGCTTTTCCGTCGCGGGCAGCGGCAGCGGCCGGTCCGATCTGTTCCAGGCCGGCGCCTATGTTCGCCACACCGAAGGTGCGGCCTATGTCTCCGCCGCGCTCGCCTATGGCTGGCAGGACATCACCACCAACCGCACCGTGACTGCTGTCGGCCTCGACCAACTCCGCGCCGAGTTCAATGCCAACGCCTATTCGGGGCGGCTCGAGGGCGGCTATCGTTTCGTCGCGCCGTGGATCGGCGGCATCGGCATCACGCCTTATGCCGCCGGCCAGTTTACGACTTTCGAGCTGCCTGGTTACGCCGAGCGGGTGATCTCGGGCCTGTCGACGTTTGCGTTGACCTATGGCGGCAAGAGCCTGACCGATACACGCAGCGAGCTCGGCCTTCGCAACGACAAGTCCTTCCCGGTGCAGGACGGCATCCTGACGCTGCGCACCCGCTTCGCTTGGACCCACGACTACGACCCCAGCCGCTCGGCTGCCGCGACCTTCCAGGCGCTGCCGGGCACCAGCTTCGTCGTCAACGGCGCGGCGCAGGCAAGCGACTCCGCGCTGACCACGGCATCTGTCGAGATGAACTGGCGAAACGGCTGGTCGGCGGCCGCGACGTTCGAAGGCGAGTTCTCCAACGTCACCTCGAGCTACGCCGGCAAGGGCGTGGTGCGCTATCAGTGGTGAGACGGAAGCGTTTTCGTTTCCGTAAGCCTCACATCACGCGCGTGATTACCTGAGGCGTAATCGCGCGCACGATCTCCCTTTGCGATGGTCGGTGCATCGGCGGCGATGTTGCCGATCGATCTACAAAGGGGAATATGTCATGGCCAGCCAACCGCTTTATGCGACCGCGAGCGACGGCACAAAACTGTTCGTGCAGGATTGGGGCTCGGGTAAACCGGTGCTGCTGCTTGCCGCATGGACGTTCAACTCCGGCGTCTGGGGCAGCCAGATCGTGGCGCTGAACGCCAAGGGCTATCGTTGCGTTGCGCCAGATCGCCGCGGCCACGGCCGTTCCGACATGCCGATGACGGGATATGATCTCGACACGCTGACCAATGACGTCGCCGCGGTTATCGAGCAGCACGATCTCCACGACGTCACGATCGTCGCGCATTCGATGGGATCGATCGAGGCGGTGAACTATCTGGCGCGTCATGGCGCCGAGCGCATCGCGCGGCTGGTCCTGGTGGCGCCGACCACGCCGTTCATCGTCCAGACCGAGGACAATCCGGTCGCGGTGCCCAGAGCGATGGTCGAGGCCCAGAATGCCGCGATCGCGCAGGACTTTCCGAAATGGATCGGCGAAAATGAGGCGCCGTTCTTCGTGCCCGACACGCCCGAGGCCACGCGGGCCTGGATCAGGGAGATGATGCGGAGCGTGCCGCTGCCGGTGGCGCTGGCTTGCCGCAAGACGATCTCGTCTGCCGATCTGCGCGCCGCGGCCAAGAGTATCGAGCGTCCGACGCTGATCGTGCATGGCGACAGGGATGCCAGCGCGCCGCTCGAATTGACCGGCGCGAAGACGGCGGCGCTGATCAAGGGAAGCAAGCTCGCCGTCTATGAAGGTGCGCCGCACGCATTACCGCTGACGCACAGTGCGCGCCTGATGGCTGACCTGCTGGCCTTCATGGACGCTTAGCTCGCCCGCGCGATGTCGGTACGGATCCAGCGCGCCGCCCAGACGAACAGCAGCGCGCCGAGCGTCGTCGTCACCGCGGCCGACAGCAGCGAGTAGCGAACCGCGTCCGTGCCGTACGTGCTTTTCAGGGCGTCATTGATCATGCCGACGGCGAGGGGACCGACGCCCTGGCCGAAGCAGGTCGCGGTGAGGAGCACGATCGCCGAGGCCAGCGCCCGCATGCTGGGCTTTGCGACGGTCTGGGCGATCGCAAAGATCGGGCCGAGATGGAAGCCGACCATGAACGAGGTCAGCGCCAGAGTGGCGACCATCAGCGTGAAGCTTTGCGTCAGCATGCAGAGCGCGAAGACGGGACCCGCGAGGCCGGACATGATCGCGGGCGCCCACAGCTTCCAGCGATCGTCGCGCCGGCCGATCTGCGCCACCACGAGGCCGCCGATCAGGGTACCCGCCATGCCGGCGAGACCCTTGAAGGTGCCGGCATAGGTGCCGATCTCGGCGCTGGTCAGATGATGGATGCGGGTCAGGAACGGCGGGATCCACACCGCGGTGGCGTAGTTGGTGTAGGTCGTGAGGCAGAAGCCGATCAGCACGATGACGAAGCTCGGCTGCGAGCTCAGGAAGCCCAGCGTCGGCCCGATCGGTTCGGCCTTGAAGGTCTCGGCCATCGCTCCGCGCTTCGGCTCGGAGATCGTCAGCCACAGCACCGCGGCGAGCGCGATGCCGGGCAGGCCCGCGGTGAAGAAGGCCATCCGCCAGCCATAGTGCTGATTGACATAACCGCCGATGAAATAGCCGAGGAAGACGCCGAGATAGGTGCCGATCGCGTAGATGCCGAGCGCGCGCGGACGCTCGTTCCTGTCGAACAGATCGGCGATCATCGATTGCGAGGCCGGTGTGCCCGCGGCTTCCCCGATGCCGACGCCGACCCGCGCCAGTGCCAGCGTCGTGACGCTGGAAGCCATGCCGCACAGATAGGTCATCGCGCTCCAGAACGCGAAGGCTGCCGCGACAATGTTGCGGCGGTTGAGACGATCGGCCATCCGCGCAATCGGAATGCCGAGCAACGAGTAGAACAGCACGAAGCCGAACCCGGCGAGCAGGCCCATCGTGGTGTCGCTGAGCGCGAACTCCTTCTTGATGGGCTCGATCAGGACATTGAAGATCGTGCGGTCGAGGAAGTTGAGGGCGTAGATGATGGTGAGCAAAGCGAGGACGTAGTAGCGGCCGGCGGCAGGCCTGGCGCTGACTTGCGCTTGCGCAGCCGCCTGCGGTGCGACATCGACCATGACTTCCTCCCCCGATTTTTGTCTTTTCTTGTTTGCCTTGCGCGCGGGCCTTACCCTTCGCGGATGTAATTCCCTGCTTCGAATTCCACCGGCCCCGCATCGGCATCGAACGACACACCGATCGGGTCGCGGCCGGCGGCCACGGCCTCGAGCTGGTCAGAGAGCATCCGGCGGATCATCAGGATGCCGCGGTCGCTCTGGCCGAAATGCTCTTCCGAATGAACCGTGACCGGGCCCTGGCCGACTTGCGCCTCGTAATCGCCGGGGAATTGCTGGTGCTCCTGCTCCGTCATGTCCCACCAGAACTTGCCGTTGAACTTCGAGCGCATACGGCCGATATCGCCGGCGTTCTTGACCCGGCCGGCGACATAGATGCGGAACGAGGTGTCGTCGATCGGCAGTGTCCAGCCGATCGACTCGACGCGGGCGAATTGCGCGACCCGCGGATTGGGCACGACGCGGAGCGTGGGGAGGGCGGCCTCGGTGACGCGGTAGAACACCTTGCCGTCGTCCTGCCGGCGGATCGAGTGTACCGCGACGCCGCGCGGCGACATTTCGAACTTCACCTCGGGCATCGAGGCCATCATGGTGGTGAACTGCGGCCCTGAGAACGAGCCGTGCAGCACCGGCACATGATAGGGGTCGGCGACGTTCTCGAAATGCTGCAACCAGTTGCAGGGGATCACGGCAGGGCCGCCGCCCCCGATCGAGGAATCGTCGGCCTCGACGAACTCGCCGTCGTCCATCGTCTCCAGGCACTCGTAGCGCGGCAGCACCGGCTTCTTATCGGCCGGGCCCATATAGGCGAAGATCAGGCCGTAACGTTGCTGCACCGGATACCAGGGTTGGCGCGCCTTGTCCTTGAACAGGCCGCCTTCGGGCTCGCAGGGCTGTTCGAGGCAGCGGCCCTCGGTGTCGAACTTCCAGCCGTGGTAGCAGCAGCGGATGCCGTCCTCCTCGACCTTGCCGTAATAGAGTGTGGTGCCGCGATGGCAGCAGCGCGCATGCAGCAGGCCGGCCCGGCCATGCCGGTCGCGGAACAGGATCAGGTCCTCACCGAGCGCGCGGACTTTTCTGGGGATATCGGTGGCGTCGCCTACGAGCCCGATCGGGTGCCAGTAGCGGCGCAGCAGCTCGCCCATCGGCGTGCCGCGGACGACCGAGGTGAGCTCGGTCCGGGTCGTGGACGGCTTCATCGCATAGGCCGTGCCGAGATCGCGGTCGAGCTGGGTCATCGTCATGTTGTTTCCTCCCGCCGCCGGATTCTTGCCGACGGTCGCCGTGTCGTTGACCAAGTCAACGATGGATCGATGACAATGTCAACGATATCGTCTAACTTGGCAGCGACAGGCTTTGTTGGCAGAGGTTGGCGATGACCGAGAAGCTCAGGACTGCGCGGGCCTTGCCGCCGGAGGCGGTGGTCGATGCCGAGCTGGCGCCGATCACCGCGATGATGTCGTCGCGGCTGATGGTGCTGGCGAATCTGCTCAGGCGCGGCGCGCTGCT
This sequence comes from Bradyrhizobium sp. Pha-3, assembly GCF_042258615.1. Taxonomy (GTDB): domain Bacteria; phylum Pseudomonadota; class Alphaproteobacteria; order Rhizobiales; family Xanthobacteraceae; genus Bradyrhizobium. The sequence continues at coordinate 4,758,596 of NZ_CP170152.1, forward strand.
GCGCTACAAGCGCCTGACCGGCCTGTCCTCGGTCGAATTCGGCCTGGTGGCCTCGCTCGGCCGGCGGCCTCCGATGAGCGTGGTGCGGCTTGCCGAAGCCGTCGGCATGGACAAGGGGCAGATCAGCCGGGCGCTCGCCGAGCTCGTCGCGCGCAAGCTGGTCGCCAAGGCGGCCAACCCCCGTGACAATCGGGAAACACTGGTCTCCCTCACCAAGGCCGGGCTCGCAGCTCATGACGCCATTGTGGCCGGCGCGCAGGAGCGAAACCGGCGCCTGCTGGAACAGCTCGGCCCGCAGGATCTTGAGCTGCTCCTTGGACATATCGACCGCCTGACGCTGACCGCGGCCGAGATGCTCGCTGCCGAACGGGAGCTGGGCTGATATGGGGAAAGTGCAGGGCGCGGGACGGCGCCGTGGCGTTCCCCGTCGAGGCAAGCGCTTCCGCCTGATGCGGCAAAGAGCCCGCGGCAAGGACGGTAAAAGCGTCAAAATTGCTTGTCTTGCGCCCCCTGTTGCGCTGCGCTAAAGCCTCAAGAACAATTCCAATCAACGAATCTGCGGCGCGTCTGAAACCGCAGCAAGAAGGCCTCGCCGATGAGCGGCATCCTGCAGAATTATCTCCCACTCGTGGTCTTTATCGGGGTTGCGAGCTTGATCGGGCTGGCGCTCCTGATCGCGCCGTTCCTGGTCGCGTTCCAGTCGCCGGACCCGGAAAAGCTGTCCGCCTATGAATGCGGATTCAACGCTTTTGACGACGCCCGCATGAAGTTCGACGTCCGCTTCTATCTGGTGGCGATCCTCTTCATCATCTTCGATCTCGAAGTGGCGTTCCTGTTCCCCTGGGCCGTGGCGTTCGGAAAACTGGGCGCGACCGGTTTCTGGTCGATGATGGCGTTCCTGGCCGTGCTGACGGTCGGGTTCGCGTATGAATGGAAGAAAGGCGCGCTCGAATGGGATTGAGCCCCACCGCCGCATCCTCGCAGCCGGCGATAGCGCAGGCGCCGAGAGGCATTCTCGATCCGTCGACCGGCAAGCCGGTCGGCGCCAACGATCCGTTTTTCCTCGAGGTCAATCACGAGCTGTCCGACAAGGGCTTCTTCGTCGCCGCGGCCGATGACCTGATCACGTGGGCGCGCACCGGCTCCTTGATGTGGATGACCTTCGGTCTCGCCTGCTGCGCGGTCGAGATGATGCAGGTCTCGATGCCGCGCTACGACGTCGAGCGCTTCGGCTTTGCGCCGCGTGCCTCGCCGCGGCAGTCCGACGTGATGATCGTCGCGGGCACGCTGACCAACAAGATGGCGCCCGCGCTGCGCAAGGTCTACGACCAGATGCCGGAGCCGCGCTACGTCATCTCGATGGGCTCCTGCGCCAATGGCGGCGGCTACTACCACTATTCCTACTCGGTGGTGCGTGGTTGCGACCGCATCGTGCCGATCGACATCTACGTGCCGGGCTGCCCGCCCACGGCGGAAGCGCTGCTCTACGGCGTGCTGCTGCTGCAGAAGAAGATCCGCCGAATCGGCACTATCGAACGCTAAGGTTTCAGGCATGGACGACGGCAAGCTCGACGCCCTTGGGCAGACGATCGTGAGCGCGCTTCCGGGCGCCGCCACGGCGCACTCGGTCGCGTTCAATCAACTCACTATCGACGTCGAGATTGGCAGAATCGTGGACGTCGTCACTTTTCTGCGTGACGATCCGAACTGCCGCTTCGTCAACTTCACCGACGCGACGGCGGTCGACTATCCGAGCCGCGAAAAGCGCTTCGATGTCGTCTACCATCTGCTGTCGCCGACGCTGAACACCCGCATCCGAGTGCGCGGCCAGGCCGACGAGACCACGCAGGTGCCGTCGATCATCGGCGTCTTCCCGGGCGCCGACTGGTTCGAGCGCGAGACCTACGATCTCTACGGCGTGATCTTCATCGGGCATCCGGACATGCGCCGTCTGCTGACGGATTACGGCTTCGACGGCCATCCGCTGCGCAAGGATTTCCCGCTCACCGGCTTCGTCGAGGTGCGCTACGACGACCAGGAGAAGCGGGTGCTGTACGAGCCGGTCCGGCTCAACCAGGAATTCCGCAAGTTCGACTTCCTCTCGCCCTGGGAAGGCGCAGACTATCCGCTTCCCGGTGACGAGAAGGCCAAGGCGGAGCCGAAGCCATGAACGAGCAACCGCAAGATCTTCGTAACTTCACCATCAATTTCGGCCCGCAGCATCCCGCTGCGCACGGCGTGCTTCGCCTCGTGCTGGAGCTCGACGGCGAAGTCGTCGAGCGCGTCGATCCGCATATCGGCCTGCTTCACCGCGGCACCGAGAAGCTGATCGAGCACAAGACCTATCTGCAGGCGATCCCGTATTTCGACCGGCTCGATTACGTCGCGCCGATGAACCAGGAGCACGCGTTCTGCCTCGCGGCCGAAAAGCTGCTCGGCATCACCGTGCCGCGCCGCGGTCAACTGATCCGCGTGCTGTATTGCGAGATCGGTCGCATCCTCTCTCATCTGCTCAACGTCACCACGCAGGCGATGGACGTCGGCGCGCTGACCCCGCCGCTGTGGGGTTTTGAAGAGCGCGAGAAGCTGATGGTGTTCTATGAGCGCGCCTCGGGCTCGCGCATGCACGCGGCGTTCTTCCGCGTCGGCGGCGTGCACCAGGATCTGCCGCCTAAGCTGATCGACGATATCGAGGCGTGGTGCGATCCGTTCCTCAAGGTGGTCGACGACCTCGACACGCTGCTGACCGGCAACCGCATCTTCAAGCAGCGCAACGTCGACATCGGCGTGGTGCCGCTGAAGGAAGCCTGGGAGTGGGGCTTCTCCGGCGTGATGGTGCGCGGCTCGGGCGCGGCCTGGGACCTGCGCAAGTCGCAGCCCTATGAGTGCTACGCCGAGATGGATTTCGATATCCCGATCGGCAAGAACGGCGACTGCTACGACCGCTACCTGATCCGCATGGAAGAGATGCGCCAGTCGGTGCGCATCATGAAGCAGTGCATCCAGAAGCTGAAGGCTGCGGACGGGCAGGGCCCGGTCGTGGTCGAGGACAACAAGATCGCGCCGCCGCGCCGCGGCGACATGAAGCGCTCGATGGAAGCGCTGATCCACCACTTCAAGCTCTACACCGAAGGCGTGCACGTGCCGGCCGGCGAGGTCTATGCCGCGGTCGAGGCGCCGAAGGGCGAGTTCGGCGTCTATCTCGTCGCCGACGGCACCAACAAGCCCTACAAGTGCAAGATCCGCGCGCCGGGCTTCGCCCATCTGCAGGCGATGGATCACATCTGCAAGGGCCATCTGCTTGCCGACGTTTCCGCCATTCTTGGCTCGCTGGACATCGTGTTCGGCGAGGTCGACCGGTGATGATGTCCGCATCCGCACCGCCCGCAATGAGAGTTTGATCGATGTCCGTCCGCCGCCTTGCCCCGAAGGAATTGCAGCCCGCGAGCTTCACGTTCACGGACGAGAATCTCGCCTGGGCCAAGAAGCAGATCGAGAAATATCCGCCGGGCCGTCAGGCCTCGGCTGCGATCGCGATTCTGTGGCGCGTGCAGGAGCAGCATGACGGCTGGGTCTCGGAAGCGGCGATCCGCGCCGTCGCCGACCTGCTCGAGATGCCGCATATCCGCATGCTGGAGATCGCGACCTTCTACACCATGTTCCAGCTCTCGCCGGTCGGCAAGAAGGCGCATGTCCAGGTCTGCGGCACCACGCCGTGCCGGCTGCGCGGCGCTGCCGACCTGATCGAGGTGTGCCAGCATCGCATCCATCACGATCCCTTCCAGCTGTCGAAGGACGGTAACTTCTCGTGGGAAGAGGTCGAGTGCCTAGGTGCCTGCGTGAACGCGCCGATGGTGCTGATCTGGAAGGATACCTATGAGGACCTGACCAAGGAGAGCTTCGGCAAGGTGCTCGACGGCTTCGCCGCCGGCAATCCGCCGAAGCCGGGCCCGCAGGTCGACCGGCAGTTCTCGGCGCCCGCGGGCGGCCCGACGACGCTGAAGGAAACCACCTGATGCGGAGCTCTCAGGTGCAGGAAAATGAGGCGGGGAGGGGCGCTGCGATGAAGGCTTGGCGCACGATCGGCCTGCATACCGCTATTGCGGCCTGCTTCATGTTCCTGCTGCAGCGTTACGGCCTGAGCGCGACGCTGGAATCCAGCCTGTTGTGGGCCATCGTGTTCGGCGGCTGTGCCGCCGGGCTCGCATACTCCCAAGCCAATCGGTGATGTTCGGAAAGTTTTGAGCATGCTCGACGACAAGGACCGCATCTTCAAGAACCTCTACGGCCTCCATGATTGGGGCCTCGAGGGCGCGCGCCGCAGAGGCGCCTGGGATGGCACCAAGGGGATCATCGACAAGGGCCGCGACTGGATCATCAACGAGATGAAGGCCTCGGGCCTGCGTGGCCGTGGCGGTGCGGGTTTCCCGACCGGCATGAAGTGGTCCTTCATGCCCAAGGAATCCAAGGACGGTCGTCCGAGCTATCTCGTCGTCAACGCGGACGAGTCGGAGCCCGGCACCTGCAAGGACCGCGAGATCATGCGGCACGATCCGCATCTCCTGGTCGAAGGCTGCCTGCTCGCGAGCTTCGCGATGGGCGCGCATGCCTGCTACGTCTATATCCGCGGCGAATTCATCCGCGAGCGCGAGCGCCTTCAGGCTGCGATCGACCAGGCCTATGAGGCCAAGCTGGTCGGCAAGGACAACATCAACGGCTGGCCGTTCGACATCTATGTCGCCCACGGCGCCGGCGCCTATATCTGCGGCGAGGAGACCGCGCTGCTCGAGAGCCTCGAGGGCAAGAAGGGCCAGCCGCGGCTGAAGCCGCCGTTCCCGGCCAATGTCGGCCTCTATGGCTGCCCGACCACCGTCAACAATGTCGAGTCGATTGCGGTCGCGCCCGACATCCTGCGCCGCGGCGCCGCCTGGTTTGCCGCCATCGGCCGTCCGAACAATGTCGGCACCAAGCTGTTCTGCATCTCCGGGCACGTCGAGCGCCCCTGCAACGTCGAAGAGGCGATGGGGATTCCGTTCCGCGAGCTGATCGAGAAGCATTGCGGCGGCATTCGCGGCGGCTGGGACAATCTGAAGGCGGTGATCCCCGGGGGGTCGTCGGTGCGCATGGTGCCGGCCGACCAGATCATCGACACGCCGATGGATTTCGACAGCTTGAGCAAGTTGCGCTCGGGCCTCGGCACCGCGGCCGTGATCGTGATGGACAAGTCGACCGACCTGATCCGGGCGATCGCGCGCATTTCCTATTTCTACAAGCATGAGAGCTGCGGCCAGTGCACGCCGTGCCGCGAGGGCACCGGCTGGATGTGGCGCGTCCTGACCCGCATGGCCGACGGCCGCGCCCACAAGCGCGAGATCGACATGCTGCTCGAGGTCACCAAGCAGGTCGAGGGCCACACCATCTGCGCGCTCGGCGACGCAGCAGCGTGGCCGATCCAGGGTCTGATTGCGCATTTCCGTCACGAGATTGAAGAGCGCATCGATCAGTATTCGCACAAGGCCGATCTCGACGATCAGGGCGTTCGTGATCCCGTCCATATGGTCGCGGCGGAGTAGAGAAGAGACATGAGCAAGATCATCGTCGATGGCAAAGAGATCGATGTGCCGCCGGAGTACACGCTGTTGCAGGCGTGCGAGGCGGCGGGCGCCGAGATTCCGCGCTTCTGCTATCACGAGCGGCTGTCGATCGCCGGCAATTGCCGGATGTGCCTGGTCGAGGTGAAGGGCGGCCCGAAGCCGGTCGCGAGCTGCGCCTGGGCCGTGCGCGACTGCCGTCCGGGCCCGAAGGGTGAGCCGCCGGAGATCTCGACCCGTTCGCCGATGGTCAAGAAGGCGCGCGAAGGCGTGATGGAATTCCTGCTCATCAACCATCCGCTGGACTGCCCGATCTGCGACCAGGGCGGCGAGTGCGACTTGCAGGACCAGGCGATGGGCTATGGCGTCGACACCAGCCGTTTTGCCGAGAACAAGCGCGCGGTCGAGGACAAGTATCTCGGCGCGCTGGTCAAGACCTCGATGAACCGCTGCATCCAGTGCACGCGCTGCGTCCGCTTCTCCGCCGAAGTCTGCGGCGCGCCGGAAATGGGCGCGACCGGGCGCGGCGAGGACATGGAGATCACCACCTATCTGGAGCAGGCGCTGAGCTCGGAGCTGCAGGGCAATCTCGTCGATATTTGCCCGGTCGGTGCGCTGACCTCGAAGCCCTATGCCTTTGCGGCGCGCCCGTGGGAGCTCGGCAAGACGCAATCGGTCGACGTCATGGACGGCGTCGGCTCGGCGATCCGCGTCGACACCCGCGGCCGCGAGGTGATGCGCATCCTGCCGCGCATCAACGAGGCGGTGAACGAGGAGTGGATCTCCGACAAGACCCGCCACGTCGTCGACGGCCTGCGCACGCAGCGCCTCGACCGTCCTTATGTGCGCGAGAACGGCCAGCTCAGGCCGGCGACCTGGCAGGAAGCCTTTGCCGCCATCGCCGCCAAGGCTGGTCGCACCGACGGCAAGCGGATCGGCGCGATTGCCGGCGATCTCGCCGCGGTCGATGAAATGTATGCGCTGAAGGAGCTGCTCGCGAAGTTCGGCTCGGTCAATCTGGCGGTGCAGGGCGGCGACGCCTTCGCCTCCAAAACCGGCCGCGGCTCCTACATCTTCAACCCGACCATTGCGGGCATCGACCAGGCCGACGCGATCCTGATCGTCGGCTCGCATCCGCGCAAGGAAGCCGCCGTGCTGAACGCGCGGATCCGCAAGCGCTGGCGCACCGGCGGGCTCAAGGTCGGCATGATCGGTGCCAAGGCCGATTTCACCTACGACCACGACTATCTCGGTGCGGGCACCGACACGCTCGCCGATCTGGTGGCGGGCAAGCACTCCTTTGCCGATGTGCTGAAGAACGCCAAGAATCCGATCATCCTGGTCGGCGCCGGCGCCTACACCAGGCATGACGGCGCGGCGGTGCTGGCGCAGGCGGCCAAGCTCGCCGTCGATGTCGGCGCGCTGAAGGACGGCTGGAACGGTTTTGCCGTGCTGCAGGACACCGCCTCGCGCGCCGGCGCGCTCGATATCGGCTTCTCGCCGGCGGGCGGTGGCCTGACCACGGCGCAGATGACGACCTTCGGGACGCTCGATGTGCTGTTCCTGCTCGGCGCCGACGAGATCAAGGCACCGGACGGCACCTTCGTGGTCTATATCGGCACCCATGGCGACCAGGGCGCGCATCGCGCCGACGTCATCCTGCCGGGCGCCGCCTACACCGAGAAGTCCGGCATCTACGTCAACACCGAGGGCCGGGCGCAGATCGCCAACCGTGCCGCGTTCCCGCCGGGTGAAGCTCGCGAGGACTGGGCGATCATCCGCGCGCTGTCCGATGTGCTCGGCAAGAAGCTGCCGTTCGACTCGCTGCAGGCGCTGCGCCAGGCGATGTTCAAGACCTATCCGCACCTGATGCGGCTCGATCAGATCGAGGCCGGCAAGCCCGACGACGTCAAGGCGCTGGCCGGCAAGGGCGGCAGCGTCGACAAGGCGGCATTCAAGCCGACTGTCGAGGATTTCTATCTGACCAACCCGATCGCGCGGGCCTCTGCCGTGATGGCGGAATGCTCGCGGCTGGCGTCGGGTCGAATGCTGACGGCAGCGGAGTGAGCGTGACCTGATGGCTGAATTCTTCGCAAGCGCGTTCTGGACCGGCTTCCTCTGGCCGCTGATCATCATGGTCGCGGAAAGCCTGTTGCTGCTCGTCGTGCTGCTGATCGCGATCGCCTACATCCTGCTCGCCGACCGCAAGATCTGGGCGGCGGTGCAGATCCGCCGCGGCCCCAACGTGGTCGGCCCGTTCGGATTGCTGCAATCCTTCGCCGACCTCCTGAAATTCGTGCTGAAGGAGCCGGTGATTCCGTCCGGCTCCAACAAGGGCGTGTTCCTGCTGGCGCCGCTGGTCTCGTGCATCCTGGCGCTGGCCGCCTGGGCCGTGATCCCGTTCAATCTCGGCTGGGTGATCTCCGACATCAATGTCGGCATTCTCTACATCTTCGCGATCTCGTCGCTGTCGATCTACGGCGTCATCATGGCCGGCTGGTCGTCGAACTCGAAGTATCCGTTCCTGGCCGCGCTGCGTTCGGCGGCGCAGATGGTGTCCTACGAGGTCTCGATCGGCTTCGTCATCATCACCGTGCTGCTCTGCGTCGGCTCGCTGAACCTGTCGGCGGTGGTCGAGGCCCAGAACAGCCGCGGGCTCGCCCACCTGATCGGCCTGCCGCAGCTCACCATCCTGAACTGGTATGTGTGGCCGCTGTTCCCGATGTTCGTGGTGTTCTACGTCTCGGCGCTGGCGGAAACCAACCGTCCGCCGTTCGACCTAGTCGAAGCTGAATCCGAACTGGTCGCCGGCTTCATGACCGAATACGGCTCGACGCCGTATCTCCTGTTCATGCTCGGCGAATATGTCGCGATCACCACGATGTGCGCACTGGCGTCGATCCTGTTCCTGGGCGGCTGGCTGCCGCCGGTCAATTTGCCGCCGTTCACCTGGATTCCAGGCATCGTCTGGTTCGCCCTCAAGGTGTTCTTCATGTTCTTCATGTTCGCGATGGCGAAGGCGATCGTGCCGCGCTACCGCTACGATCAACTGATGCGGCTCGGCTGGAAGGTGTTCCTGCCGCTGTCGCTGGCGATGGTGGTGATCGTGGCCGGAGTGCTGCAGTTCGCCGGCATCGCGCCGAAGTGAGGTCGTCATGAGTGTCAACGTCAACGCAACAGCCCGCTCGCTTCTGCTCTCGGAATTCGTCTCGGCGTTCGTTCTCGCCATGCGGTATTTCTTCAAGCCGAAGCCGACGCTGAATTATCCCTTCGAGAAGGGCCCGATCTCGCCGCGGTTCCGTGGCGAGCACGCACTGCGCCGCTATCCGAACGGCGAAGAGCGCTGTATCGCCTGCAAGCTGTGCGAGGCGATCTGCCCGGCGCAGGCGATCACGATCGAGGCCGGCCCGCGCCGCAACGACGGTACCCGCCGCACGGTGCGCTACGACATCGATATGGTGAAGTGCATCTATTGCGGCCTGTGCCAGGAGGCATGCCCGGTGGACGCCATCGTCGAGGGACCGAATTTCGAATTCGCGACCGAGACCCGCGAGGAACTCTACTATGACAAGGCGAAGCTGCTCGCCAATGGCGACCGTTGGGAGCGCGAGATTGCGAAGTCGATCGCGCTCGACGCGCCGTACCGGTGAGGTGAGGGCATGATCCTTCCGGCGCTGTTCTTCTATCTGTTCGCCGCGGCCTGCGTGGCCTCGGCGGTCATGGTGATTGTCTCGCGCAATCCCGTGCACTCCGTGCTGTACCTGATCCTGGCGTTCGTCAACGCGGCCGGGCTGTTCATCCTGATGGGCGCCGAGTTCCTCGGGATGATGCTGATCGTGGTCTATGTCGGCGCCGTCGCGGTGCTGTTCCTGTTCGTGATCATGATGCTCGACGTCGACTTCGTCGAGCTGCGCGAGGGCTTCATCCAGTACCTGCCAATCGGCATCGTGATCGGCGGCATCTTCCTGTTCGAGCTGCTGCTGGTGGTCGGCGCCTGGGTGATCAACCCGCAGGTGACCAAGACGATCACGGCGGCGATCCCGACCAATGTCAGCAACACCGAGGCGCTCGGCCTCGTGCTCTATACGAAGTACATCCATTACTTCCAGCTCGCCGGCATGGTGCTGCTGGTCGCGATGATCGGCGCCATCGTGCTGACGCTGCGTCACAAGGCGAACGTCAAGCGGCAGAACATCAACGTGCAGAACGCGCGCACGCCCGAGATGGCGATGGCGATGCGCAAGGTGGCGTCGGGGCAGGGCCTGCAGGATGCCGACGCGGCGGAGTGGGTGAAATGACGATCGGGCTAGGGCACTATCTGGCGGTCGGCGCGATCCTGTTCACGCTCGGGATCCTCGGCATCTTCCTCAACCGCAAAAACATCATCGTCATCCTGATGTCGATCGAGCTGATCCTGCTCTCGGTCAACATCAATTTGGTGGCGTTCTCGACCTTCCTCGGCGACATCGTCGGCCAGGTGTTCGCGCTGCTGGTGCTGACGGTGGCGGCGGCCGAGGCCGCGATCGGCCTCGCCGTGCTGGTGGTGTATTTCCGCAACCGCGGTTCGATCGCGGTTGAAGACGTCAATCTGATGAAGGGCTAGTCCGGCAATGATACAGGCAATCGTCTTCCTGCCTCTGCTGGGCGCCATCCTCGCAGGCATCATCTCGCTGGTCGGCGCGCATGCGCGCTGCCCGAGCGGTGACACCGTCGACCACCACGACGACGCGCATGGCGACGCCCATTCTTTCGACGCTCATGCCTCGGCGGCCCATGACGATCACGGCCACGATGACCACGGCCATGACGACCACCACGTCTCCGAACCGCCGGCGGCGGGATCGCGGCTGGCCGAGCTGATCACCACCGGCTTGCTATTCGTGTCGGCGGCGCTGTCCTGGTTCACGCTGGTCGACGTCGGCTTCATGCATCATGACGCGCGCGTCGTGCTGCTGCCCTGGATCACCTCGGGCGACCTGCAGGTGGCCTGGACGCTGCGGGTCGACACCCTGACCGCGGTGATGCTGGTCGTGGTCAACACCGTGTCCGCGCTCGTCCACCTCTATTCCATCGGCTACATGGACGAGGACCCGTACCGGCCGCGCTTCTTCGGCTATCTCTCGCTGTTCACCTTCGCCATGCTGATGCTGGTGACCTCGGACAACCTCGTGCAGCTGTTCTTCGGCTGGGAGGGTGTGGGTCTCGCGAGCTATCTCCTGATCGGGTTCTGGTATCAGAAGCCATCGGCCAACGCTGCGGCGATCAAGGCCTTCGTGGTCAACCGCGTCGGCGACTTCGGCTTCGCGCTCGGCATCTTCGCGATCTTCGCGCTGGTCGGCTCGACCGATTTCGAGACCATCTTCCATGCCGCGCCCGGACTGACCGGCAAGACCATCGACTTCTTCGGCTGGCATCCCGACGCGCTGACGCTGACCTGCCTGTTCCTGTTCATGGGTGCGATGGGCAAATCTGCCCAGTTCCTCCTGCACACATGGTTGCCGGACGCGATGGAAGGCCCGACCCCGGTGTCGGCGCTGATCCACGCCGCGACCATGGTCACCGCGGGCGTCTTCATGGTGGCGCGGCTGTCGCCGCTGTTCGAGCTGTCGCCGACCGCGCAGGCGGTGGTGATGTTCTTCGGCGCGACCACGGCGTTCTTCGCGGCCACGATCGGCCTGGTGCAGAACGACATCAAGCGCATCGTCGCGTATTCGACCTGTTCGCAGCTCGGCTACATGTTCGTGGCGATGGGCGCAGGCGCCTATTCGGTCGGCATGTTCCATCTGTTCACGCACGCCTTCTTCAAGGCGCTGCTGTTCCTGGGCTCCGGCTCGGTGATCTACGCGATGCACCACGAGCAGGACATCCGCAACATGGGCGGCCTGTGGCGCAAGATCCCGTACACCTTCGCGGTGATGTGCATCGGCACCCTGGCGCTGACCGGCTTCCCGCTGTTTGCCGGCTACTTCTCCAAGGACGCGATCATCGAGGCGGCCTACGCGGCGCACAACCCGTTCGCGACCTACGCCTATCTGCTGACCATCGTGGCCGCCGGCCTGACCTCGTTCTACTCCTGGCGTCTGATCTTCAAGACGTTCTTCGGCGAACCGCACGACCAGAAGCACTATGAAGCCGCGCATGAGAGCCCGGTCTGGATGCTGGTGCCGATCGGCGTGCTCGCCGCCGGCTCGATCCTGGCGGGCCTGCCGTTCAAGGAAGTGTTCGCCAGCCCGCACGGCGTCGAGGAGTTCTTCCGCGAATCCGTGAAGATGAACCCGCACATCCTCGAGAACATGGAGCACATGCCGAGCTGGCTCGCGCCGCTGCCCACCGTGATGATGGCGCTCGGCCTGTTCGTCTCGTACCTGTTCTACATCCGCAGGCCGTACCTGCCGGTCGAGCTCGCGAACCAGCAGCCGATGCTGTACCAGTTCCTGCTCAACAAATGGTACTTCGACGAGCTGTACGACTGGATGTTCGTGCGCCCGGCGAAGTGGCTCGGCTACACGCTGTGGAAGAAGGGCGACGGCTTCGTCATCGACGGCTTCGGTCCGGACGGCGTCTCGGCCCGCGTGCTCGACGTCACCCGCAACGTCGTGAAATTGCAGACCGGCTATCTCTATCACTACGCGTTCGCGATGCTGATCGGGGCGGCCGGATTGATCACCTGGTTCATGTTCGGCTTGGGAGGCCAGTAAATGACAACCTGGCCCATCCTTTCCGTCACGACCTTCCTGCCGGCGGTCGGCGCGATCCTGGTCTATCTCTTGGCGCGGGGCGGCGACGAGACCGCGAGCCGCACGGCGCGCTGGATCGCGCTGTGGACCACGCTGATCACCTTCGCGGTGTCGCTGATCCTGGTCGCGCGCTTCGATCCTGCGCAGACCGACTTCCAGTTCGTCGAGAAGACGTCCTGGCTCGCCACCGGCATCACCTATCACATGGGCATCGACGGCATCTCGCTGCCGCTGATCATCCTGACCACCGCGATCATGCCGCTCTGCATCATCGCGAGCTGGAAGTCGGTGACGCAGCGCGTCGGCGAATACATGATGGCGTTCCTGATCCTGGAAACGCTGATGGTCGGCACCTTCTCGGCGCTCGACCTCGTGCTGTTCTATCTGTTCTTCGAGGGCGGCCTGATCCCGATGTTCTTGATCATCGGCGTCTGGGGCGGCCCGCGCCGGGTCTACGCCTCGTTCAAGTTCTTCCTCTACACGTTCCTCGGCTCTGTGCTGATGCTGCTCGCCATCATGGCGCTGTACTGGAACGCCGGCACCACCGACATCCCGACCCTGATGCACACCGCGGTGCCGCGGTCGATGCAGACCTGGGCGTGGCTCGCCTTCTTCGCCTCGTTCGCGGTGAAGATGCCGATGTGGCCGGTGCACACCTGGCTGCCTGACGCGCACGTCGAAGCGCCGACGGCGGGCTCGGTGATCCTGGCCGCGATCCTGCTGAAGATGGGCGGCTACGGCTTCCTGCGCTTCTCGCTGCCGATGTTCCCGCTGGCCTCGCACGACTTCGCGCCGTTCGTGTTCACGTTGTCCGTGATCGCGATCATCTACACCTCGCTGGTGGCGATGATGCAGGAGGACATGAAGAAGCTGATCGCATACTCGTCGGTCGCGCATATGGGCTTCGTCACCATGGGCATCTTCGCGGTGACCACGCAGGGCGTCGCCGGCGGCATGTTCCAGATGATCTCGCACGGCATCGTCTCCGGCGCGCTGTTCCTCTGCGTCGGCATCGTCTACGACCGCATGCACACCCGCGAGATCGCGGCCTATGGCGGCCTCGTCAACCGGATGCCGCTCTATGCGATGACCTTCATGGTCTTCACCATGGCCAATGTCGGTCTGCCGGGCACGAGCGGCTTCGTCGGCGAATTCATGACGTTGCTCGGCACCTTCAAGATCTCGCTGCCGACGGCGTTCTTCGCCACCACAGGCGTGATCCTGTCGGCCTGCTACGCGCTCTGGCTCTACCGCAAGGTGGTGTTCGGCGCGCTGGTCAAGCCGTCGCTGATGTCGATCAAGGATCTGACGTTCCGCGAATGCGTGACGCTGTTCCCGCTGATCGCGCTGACCATCCTGTTCGGCGTCTATCCGAAGCCGGTGCTCGACATGTCGGCCGCCTCGGTGCAGCAGCTCGTCAACAATTACAACACCGCCGTGACTGCCGTGAAGGCAGCCGCGCTGGTTACGCAGTAAGGCCGCCGTCATGAGCTTTTCCAGTGCAGGTTATCAGTTGCAGCCGGTGCTGCCGGAGCTGGTGCTCGCGGTCGGCGCCATGGTGCTGTTGATGATCGGAGCCTATCGTGGGCAGGGGACGACCCGGCTGATCACCGCGCTCGCGGTGTGTCTGCTGGTCCTGACCGGCGCGCTGGAGCTCTGGCTGCCGGCCGGCAAGCTCGTCACCTTCGGCGGCAGCTTCATCGTCGACGACTTCGCTCGCTTCCTGAAGGTCCTCGCTTTGATCGCCTCGGCGGCAACGCTGATCCTGTCGACCGAGTACCTGTCCCAGCCGTCGACCCGCAACTTCGAGTTCTCGATCCTGGTGCTGCTGTCGACGCTCGGCATGCTGGTGCTGATCTCGGCCGGCGACCTGATCTCGCTCTACCTCGGCCTCGAGTTGATGAGCCTTGCGCTCTACGTCGTCGCCGCCAGCCAGCGCGACAATGCCAAGTCGAGCGAAGCCGGCCTGAAGTATTTCGTGCTCGGCGCGCTGTCGTCGGGCATGCTGCTCTACGGCGCCTCGCTGATCTACGGTTTCACCGGCACCGTCAGCTTCGCCGGCATCGCGGCCGCCGCAACCACCGGCAGCATCGGCATCGTGTTCGGCCTGGTGTTCCTGCTCGCCGGCCTCTGCTTCAAGGTCTCGGCGGTGCCGTTCCACATGTGGACGCCCGACGTCTATGAGGGCGCGCCGACCCCGGTGACGGCGTTCTTCGCCTCCGCACCGAAGGTCGCGGCGCTCGCCGTGTTCACCCGCGCGACGCTGACCGCGTTCCCGGGCATCGTCACCCAGTGGCAGCAGATCCTGGTGTTTGTGGCGATCGCCTCGATGGCGCTGGGCTCGTTCGCCGCGATCGGCCAGACCAACATCAAGCGGCTGATGGCCTATTCGTCGATCGGCCATATGGGCTTTGCGCTGGTCGGCCTCGCCTCCGGCACGGCCGAGGGCGCGCAGGGCGTCCTTATCTACATCGCGATCTACGTCGCGATGACGCTCGGTTCGTTCTCGATCATCCTGGCGATGAAGCGGAACGGCCAGGCGCTGGAACAGATCAGCGATTTCGCCGGCCTGTCCCGCACCAACCCGCTGATCGCCTTCATCTTCGCGATGCTGCTGTTCTCGCTGGCCGGCGTGCCGCCGCTCGCCGGCTTCTTCGGCAAATGGTACGTGTTCGTCGCCGCGATCAAGGCCGATCTGTTCACGCTCGCGGTGATCGGCGTGCTGACCAGCGTGGTGGGCGCGTTCTACTATCTGTCGATCGTCAAGGTGATGTATTTCGACCAGCCGCTCGGCAAGCTCGACCCGGTCCGCGTCGAGCTGCGCACCGTGCTGGCGGTCGCAGGCATCTTCAACATCTTCTTCTTCGCCTATCCGGGACCACTCGTGAGCGTGGCAACGGCGGCGGCAAAGTCGCTGTTCTAAAGCACATGATCCCGAAAACAGGACGCTGGCTTTCGGATCGGATCATGCGCATAACCTCACTATGACCTTCACGCTCGGACCCCGGGCCATTGCGGCGGGCTATAAGCTCGCCGCCTTCGACCAGATCGGCTCGACCAATGCCGAGGCGATGCTGCGCGCCCGCGGCGGCGAGCAGGGCCCGATGTGGTTCGTGACGCCGGAGCAGACCGCAGGACGCGGGCGGCGGCAGCGGGTCTGGGTCGCGCCGCGCGGCAACCTTGCCAGCAGCATCCTCGAGGTGACGGACGTTCAGCCGGCGGTCGCGGCAACGCTCGGCTTTGCCGCAGGGCTGTCGCTCGAAGCCGCGCTGCAGAAGGTCGGCATCGAGGCGGCGCTGCGGCTCGGGCCGGACAGCCCGAAGTTCACCCTGAAATGGCCGAACGATGTGCTCGCCAACGGCAAGAAGCTCTCAGGCATCCTGCTGGAGGCTGAGGCCATTGGAAGCCGCCTGGCGGTTGTCGTCGGCATCGGGACCAACGTCGTCGCTGCGCCCGAGGGAACGCCGACGCCGGCGGTATCGCTCGCTGCGCTCGGCATCCAGATCGGCGCGGAGGAGCTGTTTGCTGCGTTGTCGGAGGCCTGGGTCGAGTTTCGCGGCATCTGGGACGATGGCCGCGGCTTTCCGGAAATCCGCAGGCTGTGGCTGGAGCGTGCTGCTGGCCTCGGTGACAGGGTCGCCGTCCAGACCGGCACCGCGACCCTCGAAGGCATCTTTGACACCATCGACGACACCGGCTGCCTGATCGTCCGCACCGCTGATGGACAGCGCATGCCCGTGACGGCCGGCGAGGTCTATTTCGGTACCGCGGCGTCGGTGAGGGCGAATTGATGGCACGACCTGACGAGCTTACCTTTGCACCGCTCGGCGGCGTCGGCGAGATCGGCATGAATTTGTCGATCTATGGGCTCGGCAACCGCCACCAGCGCTCGTTCCTCGCGGTCGATCTCGGCGTCTCCTTCGGCGACGAGGAGCATCTGCCGGGCATCGACCTGATCATGCCGGATGTGCGTTTTCTCGAGAAGGAGCGCAACAATCTGATGGGCCTCGTGCTGACGCACGCCCATGAGGACCATTTCGGCGCCATCATCGATCTCTGGCCGAAGCTCGGCTGCAAGATCTACGCGACCCAATTCAGCGCGGCGCTGTTCGAGGCCAAATGCGCCGCCGAGCGCAATCCGCCGAAGATCCCGATCACGGTGATCCCGTCGGGCGGGCGGGTTGATATCGGCCCGTTCAATGTCGAGTTCATCCCGGTCGCGCATTCGATTCCGGAATCGCACGCGCTCGCTATCAAGACCGACGTCGGCACCGTGCTGCACACCGGCGACTGGAAGATCGATCCGACCCCGATCATCGGCCTGCCGACCGACGAGCGGCGACTGCGCGAGCTCGGCGACGAAGGCGTGCTGGCGCTGGTCGGTGATTCCACCAACGCGGTGCGCGACGGGCGCTCGCCCTCGGAGACCGAGGTTGCTGCCACCATCAAGAAGCTGGTCAAGGCGGCTAAGGGCCGGGTCGCGGTCACGACCTTCGCCTCCAATGTCGCCCGCGTGAGGGCGGTGGCGGACGCCGCGAACGCCGCGGATCGCGAGGTCGTCGTGGTCGGCCGCGCCATGGAGCGCGTGGTGCAGGTCGCGCGCGAATGCGGCTATCTCGACGGCTCGCACAAATTCCGCGGCACCGACTATTACGGCCACTTCCCGCCCGACAAGGTGCTGGCGCTGTGCACCGGCAGCCAGGGCGAACCCCGCGCCGCGCTGGCGCGGATCGCCAATAACGACCACCCGCAGGTGACCTTGAACAAGGGCGACACCGTGATCTTCTCCTCCCGCACCATTCCCGGCAACGAGAAGGCGGTCGGCGGCATCATCAACGGGCTGGTGACCCAGGGCGTGGAAATCATCACCGACCGCGAGCATCTGGTGCATGTCTCCGGCCATCCGCGCCGCGACGAGCTGCGCGACATGATCTCCTGGGTGCGGCCGCAGCTCCTGATCCCCGTGCATGGCGAGGCGCTGCATCTCGCCGAGCACGCCAAGTTGGCGCGCGCCGCGGGTGTCCCGAAAGTCCTGACCTGCCGCAACGGCGACCTCGTCAAGCTCGGGCCCGGCGATCCCGGCATCGTCGGCGAAGTGCCGTCGGGGCGGCTCTACAAGGACGGAACCATTCTGGAGGACTCCAAGTCGCGCGCCGTGGTCGAGCGGCGCCGGATGGGCTTTGCCGGCTGCGCCTTTGTCGCCATTGCCATGACCGCGCAGGGCGAGATGGTCGACGATCCCGAGGTTGATCTGGTCGGCATGCCGGAGAACAATGCTGCGGGCGAATTGCTCGACGACATCGTGTTCGATGTCGTGGTATCGACGATCGAGGGCCTGCCCAAGCCGCGGCGCCGCGATCCGGACGCACTCGGGGAATCGGTGCGCCGCGCGGTGCGGGCCGCGCTGAACGAGCAGTGGGGCAAGAAGCCGATCTGCGTCGTGCACGTTTTGACGGTCTGACACGCGCCTTTAAGGCGTGCGCAACGACAAAGGGAGAGAGATATGCTGGGCCGCCTCAATCACGTCGCCATTGCGGTCAAGGACGCCAGGCGGGCCGCGAAGATCTACGGCACGGCCTTCAATGCCGAGATTTCCGATGCGGTGCCGCTGCCGGAGCATGGCGTCATTACCGTGTTCGTGACGCTGCCCAACACCAAGATCGAGTTCATCGAGCCGCTCGGCGAAGCCTCGCCGATCGCAAAGTTCGTCGAGCGCAACGCCGACGGCGGCATCCACCATGTCTGCTACGACGTGCCCGACATCATCGCGGCCCGCGACCGCATGATCGCCGAGGGCGCGCGGGTGCTCGGCGACGGCCAGCCGAAGATCGGCGCGCATGGCAAGCCGGTGCTGTTCTTCCACCCCAAGGATTTTTCAGGCGCCTTGGTCGAGATCGAACAGGCCTGAGTCCACATGGCGTACCAGATCTCCACCGGGCTTGCGGTCTACTTCGTCCTTTGGTGGCTCGTGCTGTTCCTGACGCTGCCGTTCGGCATACGCAGCCAGCACGAGGATGGCGTTGGCGCGCCCGGCACCGATCCTGGCGCGCCGATCATGGCGCGAATGGGCCGCAAGCTGTTCTGGACCACGCTGATCTCGGCCGTGATCTTCGCGATCGGTATGTGGGCCTATTATGCCGGCTATCTCTCGATCGAGCGGCTGTCCAAGCTGATGGGGATGCCGTTCTAGAACCGACCAGGATCTGGTGCCGAATGGAGTGAGGATCAACCTCACCCCGGCGATGCGGAGGAGGCGACTACGATGAACCTGCAGGCCCAGCCAGGCTCGGGGCAGAGCGCCTATCGAATCCTGCGGGAAGCCGATCTGCGCGACTATCTCGCGAGCCTTCCCGCCATCGTCACCCAACTCGGTGGCCGGCCCGCCGACTGGTCGATCAGCGAGGTCGGCGACGGCAATCTCAACCTCGTCTTCATCGTCAAGGGCAACAGCGGCGGCATCGCGGTCAAGCAGGCACTGCCTTATGTGCGGCTGGTCGGCGAGAGCTGGCCGCTGCCGTTGTCGCGAGCTCATTACGAGCATCTGGTGCTGGTGCATCAGGCGCGACTGGCCTCGATGCTAGTGCCGGCGGTGCTGCATCATGACGAGCCGCTCGCGCTCACCGCGATGGAGCTGCTCGAGCCGCACATCATCATGCGTAAGGGGCTGATCGGCGCCACGCGGTATCCGCGCTTTGTCGAGGATATCTCGACCTTCCTGGCGCAGACGCTGTTCTTCACGTCCGATCTCGCGCTCTCGGCTGCGCAGAAGAAGCAGGGGATCGCCGATTTCGCCGGCAACCACGCGCTCTGCAAGATCACCGAGGATCTGATCTTCACCGACCCCTATCGCATCGCCGAGCAGAACCGCTGGACCGCGCCGTATCTCGACGCCACGGCGGCAGCCTTCCGCGAGGATATCGACCTGCATGTCGCGATCTCCAGGCTCAAGCTGAAATTCATGGCGAGCCCGGAGGCGCTGCTCCATGGCGACCTGCACACCGGCTCGATCATGGTCACCGAAAGCGAGACCAAGGTGATCGATCCCGAATTCGCCTTCTACGGACCGATGGGCTTCGACATCGGCGCCATCATCGGCAATCTCCTGATGGCCTATCTGGCCTCCGCCGGCCATGAGCGCACGCCGGGCGAGCGCGCGTCATTCGAGGCCTGGCTCTTGGAAACGATCGAGGGCGTCTGGGGCGAATTTTCGCGCAAGTTTCTCGCGCTGTGGCGCAGCGAGGCGAAGGGCGACGGCTATCCGGTGTCGCTGTTCGCGGGCGATGCGGGCGCGGCGCGGCTGGAGGCGGAGCGGCAGGCCTACATGGCGCGGCTGTTCCAGGACACGGTCGGCTTTGCCGCGGCCAAGACCATCCGGCGCATCCTCGGCCTCGCGCACAACATCGATTTCGAGTGGATCGCGGACGAGAAGCGGCGCGCGATCTGCGAGGCGAGGGCCCTCAAGCTCGCGCGCAACATGATGCTGGAAGCAGCGTCCTACACGACGATCGGCACGGTCACCTACGCCGCGCGCGAACTGCGCCACTGGCAGCCGGATTTCGCCAGGTAAGTTGAAGGTAGACGGCGCGGCCGCCCCGCCGTCATTCCCCGGTGCGCAATTGCGCACCGGATAATGACGATGGGGCAGGCCTGCGACAGATGACCCCGACGGGCAAATTTGCAAGAACGCGAGGCTACGTTCCCATACTCATCGTCGTCCTGGCGAAAGCCAGGACCCATTACCCCGAATGATCATTGTTGTGCGGCGCTGGAACGACGAGCCCCATTCACAACTCCTGCTGCGGAGTATGGGTCCTGGCTTTCGCCAGGACGACAGCGGAGCGTATGTCGCGATATCGACAACTGGAGAGGGTGGGCGGTTCCGTCGCCATCACGCTGAGCGGGCCTTAGCAAGGTCAATCCGCTGCCTGTTCGCGGAGCCGCTGGGCGTAGACGTTGATGATCAGCGCGGCGAGCAGGATCAGACCGCGGATCAATATCTTCAGGAAGCTGTCGATATTGACGTGGTCGAGGCCGTTGTTGAGCACGCCGAGCACGAACAGGCCGACGATGGTGTTGCCGATGCCGCCGCGGCCGCCGAACAGGCTGGTGCCGCCGACCACCACGGCCGCAATCGAATCCAGGAGGTAGGTGTCGAACTCGTTCTGCTGCGCGCTGCCGAAATGCGCGACTCCGAGCATGCCGCCGATCCCCGAGCAGACCGCCGAGATCACCATCACGCTGCCGAGGATGAGCTTGACGTTGAGGCCGGCAAATTCCGCGGCCTCGCGGTTGCCGCCGACCATGTAGACGTAGCGGCCGAAGCGCGTGTAGGTCAGCACCAGATGGCCGCCGAGCAGCATCACCGCGGCGACGATCACGATCCAGGGGATGCCGCCGATCGAGCCCGAGCCGAGCGTCGTGATCAGCGGCGGCACCTTGTAGGCGATCTGGCCGCGCACCAACAGTGCCGAGACGCCGGCCGCGATCTGCATCATGGCGAGCGTCATGATGAAGGAGGGGATGCCGATCATGGTCAGCCCGAGCGCGTTGACGAGGCCAAGCAGCGCGCACAGCGCCAGCGCCAGCAGGATCGCGACAAAGCCCGGCATCGGGACGTTGGCGATGTTGACGTAGGACTCCTGCAGCGTGAAGTAGGCCACCGCGATGCCGGTGACGTTGGCGATGCTGGCGATCGACAGGTCGATCTCGGCACACAGGATCACGAAGGTGAGGCCGACGGCGATGATGCCGGTGACCGACACTTGCGTCAGGATATTGCCGAGATTGTCGATGGTCGCAAACGACGGGCTTGCGATCGCGAAGAAGCCGCTGAGGAAGATCAGCGTCAGGAACGGCGCGATGTTGCGCATCTGCGAACGCAGAAACGGCGCCAGCCCGCGTGGCCGTTTGTGATCGGCCGGGCTCGTCGCGCTGTCACTGCTTGCCATCATGCTTCTCCATCACGCGGCTTCCAGCAGCCGATCCTTGCTGACCGCTTCACCCGTGAATTCGCGCACTACCGCGCCGCGCTTCAGCACCAGGATCCGGTCGGCCAGCGACAGCACCGTCTCCGGTTCGGTCGACAGCACGATGATCGCCAGTCCCTTGGCGCGGAGGTCGCGCACGATGTTGATCACGTCGTTCTTGGCGCCGACATCCATGCCGCGGGTCGGTTCGCACAGCACGAGCAGGCGCGGCGGGTAGGTCAGCCATTTCGCCAGCGCCACCTTCTGCTGGTTGCCGCCGGAGAGCATGCCGAGATCGAGGCCGACCACCGGCGGCCTGATCTGCAATTGCTCGACCTGGCGCTGGGCGATCGCGCGCTCGCGCACCGGCTTGAGCAGCAGCGCCGAAATCCGCTCGAGGATGCTGATCGAGATGTTCTTGTAGACCGGCTCCTGGTGGAACAGCATGGCGCGGCGGCTCTCCGGCACCAGTGCGACGCCGGCCCGCCGCGCCGCCGCGGTGCTGCGGAAGGTTTTTGCGGCGCCATCGACGACAAGCGTTCCGCCGTCGGGTCTCAGCTTGCCGAACAGGATGCGCGACAGCTCCAATTGACCGCAGCCCATGAAGCCGTAGATGCCGAGCACTTCGCCGGCGCGGGCCTCGAACGAGACGTCCTGCAGGCTGCGGCGGAGCGAGAGCTGGTCGACCTTCAGGACCGTCGAACCGCCGCCCGGTTGCGGGAGCATGAGGTCATCGGTGTAGCTGTGCTCCAGCGCCTCGCCGCCGCGGCCGATCATGGCTTCGATCAGCGCGCCCTTGGTGGTATCCGCGGACGCGGTCTCGGCGATCTTCCGACCGTTGCGGAACACAGTCACCACATCGGAGACCCGCAGGATGTCCTCGATGAAATGCGAGATGAAGACGATGCTGGTGCCTTCGTCACGGAGCCTGTGCAGCGTCGTGAACAGGCGCTCGACCTCGGGCGGGGAGAGGGCCGAGGTCGGCTCGTCCAGGATGATGATGCGCGCGCCGGAGAACAGCACGCGGGCGATCTCGATCAGCTGCTGCAGGCCGATCGGCAGGTCGCCGAGCCGCGTCATCGGATCGACGTCGATGCCGAACCGGGACAGCTGCTCGCCGGCCTCGCGCGCCATCCGCCGCCATTGCACGAAGCCGAGGCGGTTGGTCGGCTGGTTGCCGAGGAAGACGTTCTCGGCGACGGTGAGATCAGGCGCGACGCTGAGCTCCTGATGCACCATGCCGATGCCGGCGGCGTGGGCGTCGCGGGTGGAGCGGAACCGGGTTTCCCTGCCGTCGAGCACGAAGCGGCCGGAGAACTCGGGGTGCACGCCGGCGATGATCTTCATCAGCGTGCTTTTTCCGGCGCCGTTCTCGCCGACGAGACCATGGATCTCGCCGGCGTGCAGCGCGAAGTCGACCCCACGAAGGGCTTCGACACCGCCGAAGGCCTTCGTGATCTGGTTCAACTCGAGGATCGGGGAGCGTCCCTGCGACATGCGGACCGCTCAGATCAGGAAGTGATCCTCCATCCATTGCATGCCGGCGGCGTTGGCCTTGGTCACGACGGGACCATCGGTCACGACGTTCTTCGGAATGCCCTGGCCGCTCTTCTCGCCGCCGACCACGGCCGCGACGCCTGCGACGATCGCACCGCCATGGATGCGGCAGGACGGATTGCGGACGGTTGCGAACATGCGGCCTTCGCTGACCGCCTGGATCGCCGGCGGCATGGCGTCGACGCCGCCGATCAGGATGTTGGTGCGGTTGTGCGCCTTCATGATGTTGGCGGCGGCGAGCGCCATGTCGTCGTTGTGGAAGAAGGCGGCGTCGATCTGCGGATACTTCGTCAGATAGGTTTCCCAGAGGCGGGCGGTCTTGGAGACGTCCCAGTCCGCGGGCTGGGTGTCCAGCACCTCGATGTTCGGGAACTGCTTGACGACGGAGTTGAAGCCCTTGGCGCGGCCCTGCGCGCCGGTGTGGCCGAGCGCGCCCTGGGTCATGATGACCTTGCCCTTGCCGCCGATCGCGTTGCACAGCGCCTGCGTCACCGAGGCGCCCATGAACTCGTTGTCGGGGGCGAGGAACGAGTGGACGTTGATCTGGTCGAGCGGCGCGATCAGCGTGTCCATGTCGATGACGGGGGTGCCGGCGTCGATCATCTTCTGCACCGGTTGGGTCAGCGTGCCGATGCCGAACGCCTGGATCGCGACGAAGTCCCATTTCTGCGAGGCCATGTTGTCGATCGCAGCGCGCTGCTTGACGGCATCGAGCTGGCCATCGAACCAGGTGACCTCGACGTTGAACAGCTTGCCCCAGAACTCGGCGGCCTGCTTGCCCTGCGCACACCATGTCGCTTGCAGGCCGGCATTCGAGAATGCGGCCTTCAGCGGCTTTTCCGAACGTCCCGTTTCGGCTGCGAGCGCGGACGTCACGCCCATTCCGCCGAACAGGCCGGCTGCAGCTCCGCCTGCCGCCGCCATCTGCAGAAGGTCGCGCCGCGTCGTCGACGCCTTGTCCATCCCCTTGTCAGTGTCTGGCATTGTTTGCTCCCTCATCGTTTTTCTGACCGTCGGCGTCAGTTGCACGCGCCGCGGATAAAGGGAGTGTGTCACAATCGGAACGGTGGCGCTACGCCCTCGCGTCCACGAGATGTTTCTGCTGCAGCACGATGGCTTCGATGTCGCGAAGCAGCTTGTGCCACGCAGCATCGATCTCATCAGACCATTGCTCGCCGAGGATGTCGCGCAAGCAGTCCGCGATCACGCCGAAGAATGCGACGAACAATTCGCGCGGCGTCCCGTAGGCGTCATGCGAGAACACCTCGGATTCGATCAGGCGAAAATGTCCGCGGCGCTCGCCCGCGAAATCGAGGATGGCTTCGATCGTCAACGCCAGCATCGAGCCTTTCACCGGCTCGCTGCCTTCGGTGCGAAACATCGCCTGCGCCTCGGGATGTTCGCGAAACAAGCGCTGGTACACGTGCGGTGTGAGATCATCGCAAGCCGCTGCTGCGAGTTCAAAACTGCGTTCGATTGGATTCGATGATGGAGTCATAGCGCTTTGCGATCATCACATAAAAAAAGAGCAGGGCTCCAAGCCCTGCTCCAAAAATTGTGTCGACCCTATTTGCCCCAAAAATTCGATTTGATCTTGATTCATGGGGTGACGCTGCTTGTGCGCGTCGGGCTCCTCCCGAGACTTGGACCACCAGGACACACCTCGCGGCTGGCCTGAGCCCGAATTGGTAGACTATCTTTCCAGCCTTGTCATCATTTTCGGCAACGATTGTTCAAATTTCGAGCAATTTGCGAAATGATTGGGATGGCGCCACCGGCAGTTGCGAAAGCGAGCTGAAAACACGCGACAGAGTAAGGAGATACAAAGGCCGGTGGAGCGGCCATGACGCAAGTATCACGCCCGGTTATTTCCGTCAGCCGGAAGAAACGAGCGATGTCGATGATCTCGACTTCCGACGCCCGTGGTGGTTAGTTCCGTCCCGGATGGGTTTTGCGATGCGCCGGCGGCTGAAGATTTTTCTGCCCATAGTCCTGGTTGCCCTGCTGGTGCAGATTTTCGCACCGATCGGGGCCTGCTGGGCGACGAGCCTTGCCCTATCCGATCCGCTCGCGGCGGCCACGATCTGCCATGGCAATGCCGGCTCCGGAGCCGGGCAGGGTGACCAGACCGGTCATGATGCCCATGACGGCTGTTGTTCCGTGTGCAGCGTGCTGCAGACCGGTGCACCTGTTGATAACCCGGAGATCACGGCTCACGCCGTCGAGCGGCCTTCGACGCGCATCGCCTGGCTTGATTTCGCCGGCGAATTCGATCGCTCGCAGGCGCGCCTCGCCGCGCAAGCCCGCGCCCCGCCGCTTTTTTCCTGACGACGTTCTCGCTGCCGGTGCGCGTCGCGCCGGCAAATGCCGTTGAGCAAGCCGGCCGAAGAGCCGGTGTCAGGATTCACCCATGTTTCGATGTCATCCGCGGGCCGGGGCCGGTGCGCTCACGCTGGGCTTTGCGCTTTCCATGCTTACGAGTTGGGCAGAGGCCCAGACGACGCTGCCGTCCGTCTCCGTCGATGCGCCGCAGCCTGCGCGCGCGAAGCCCGCAAGGTCCAAGCCGAAGACCCGTGCGGTTGCCGCCCGGCGGCCCGCACGGCCGCTGACGCCTTTGGCGATGGCTGCGGCCGGCCGCGCGCAGCGCATTACGCCCAGCGCGGCGCGGGACAGCCTGAACCAGGCGCCCGCCGGCCAGACACAAACCACCATCGACCGTAGTCAGTTCGACAATCGGCCGTCCTTCTCGGTGTCGGATGTGCTGCGGGATAGTCCCGGCATCTCGATCAAGCAGGGCAACGGCCCGCGTGATTTCGGCATCTCGATTCGCGGGTCGAATGCACGCAATGGCTTCGGCATCCGTAACCTCGTGATCTTCGACGACGGCTTTCCGGTCACTCAGCCGGACGGCCTGTCGCGCAGCGACCTGATCGATCCGCACGCCTATGGCGCGATCGACGTGGTCCGCGGGCCGTCATCGGCGCTCTACGGCAACTATGCGACCGGCGGCGCGTTGAATTTCCGGACCCGGCCGGGCGGCACGATCGACGGCGTCGAATACGGCGTCGACGGCGGCAGCTTCGGCTATCTCAACAACTATCTGGCCGCAGGCAAGAAGGTCGGCAATTTCGAGGGCTCGCTGTTCGCGAGCGACGCGCGTGGCGACGGCTATATCGGCAACAGCTGGTTCAATACCCAGACCGTCAATTTCCTCGGCACGCTTCAGGTGACGCCGGATGACCGTTTCACGTTCAAGCTGATCAACAATGACTTGACCGCGCGCCTGCCGATCCGCTCGTCGCTCAATCAGTTCTACCAGAACCCGTTCCAGCAGGGCTGCGCGACCGGCGCCACGGCTGCTCCAGGCTGCGGGACCGTCTCTCTGTTCAACAACGGCTTCAACGGAACCAAATCTACTGAGACTGCGGTTCAAGCTGGCCTCGGCCGAGATGACCGCCGGACGATCGTTGGGGGCCGCTGGGAACACGATTTCGACAACACGACTACGTGGCGCAACCAATTCGTCTTCGACGACAGGAACATCAATCAGCCGACGGGATCGACTAGCGCGCTGGGTGACTATCCTTCGTACAACTTCATGAGCGATTTGACCAAGCGTGGCGAATTGTTCGGAATGGATTCGACCACGATGGTCGGGGGTTGGTACAACACCCTCACGACGACCGGTACGACCTGGAACGTTTCGCCCGGGGGCAATGCGACACTCGGACTGCCACAGAGCAGTCTGTATCAATCGACAACCAATTATGGCGTCCGGGCGCGGGAAGAAATCAAGCTTATTCCGTCGGTGACGGCGATCGCTGGGATCGGCTGGGAAACGACCTCGCTGAACGGTGTCAACACTGCGCTGTCCTATCCGGTCATCAACAATCCCGCAATCGTGGGAGCGACTGTGACGCAAGCGGCGCCTGTGTTCACCAACACCGCGCCGGAGTTCGCGCTCGTCTACAAGCCGGATAACGAATGGCAGCTACGTGCTCGCGTGGCGACCGGCTACGGTACGCCGCAAGTTAGCAATCTGTTCGTTCTGCCGAGTGGGTTATCGGGCAACAACACGTCGCTCAAGACCCAGACCAACCTCGGCTATGACCTCGGCGCGGATTGGTCGCCCAACAAGAGCGTGAAGGTTAGCGCCACCGCATTCTACGAATTCTTCAACAATGAACTCGTTTCTCAGGCGACGCCTGTGGCGGGAGTTACATACACCTTCAACGCGCCGCGCTCGGAACATCGCGGCGTTGAACTCGCCGCTCAATGGGGCTTTTATCAGGGGTGGCGGTTCACCGCGGCCTACACCTACCTGGACGAGGTATATACCGACTACACGGAAACCATCAGCCGCTTCACATTCAATCGGGTCGGGAACAAGATTCCCGGCGTCTCGCCGAATGAGCTGACGACACGGCTTGGCTATGACCAGCCGTCGGGTCCGCTGCAGGGGCTTGGCGGCTTCGTCGAAGTCCAGTGGAAGGATGGCTTCTACATGGATAACGCCAATCTGCTGCGGGCGCCGGGTTACGAGCTGGTCAATCTCAACGTTCACTACACGACGGATCTGATCTCCGACTATTTCAAGTCGCTGAATTTGTATCTCGAGGTGCGGAACGTGTTCGATCGAACCTACATCGCCTCGGCGAACAATATCGCCAACTCGGTGACGGCGGCGGGCATTCAAAATCCCGCGAGCGTACTGGCGAACTCGACCAACTCGATCTATGCCGGATCGCCGCGCGCCTTTGTGGCGGGCATGAAGATTGCGTTCAAGTGAGGAGCGCATCGATGACATACCGCAAACCTCCGACTCTGACGGTGCTGGCAACGGTCATGCTTGCGGTCTTGCCGAACCTTGCCATCGCTCAGATGAGCCATCAGCACGTCTCCGAAGCCGCTTGCGAAGAGACTGTGCTGCGCTGCGCGACCAAGGTCACGCCCGCCTTCGCGCCGGACGGGACGTTGTGGCTGGCCTGGATGGCCGGAGGTCAGATCTCCGTCGCGAGCTCGAAGGATGAGGGCAAGAGCTTTTCCGCGCCGGTGCAGGTGACCCGGGACCGGCTCAACCTGGATTGGGGGCCGGATGCGCGCCCGAAGCTTGCGATCGACGCCAAGGGAGGCATCGCGCTGGCTTTCTCGATCTTTCGCGATCAGGCTTTCAACGGGCAGGTGCTGACCACGCGGTCGACCGATGGCGGGCGCAGCTTTGATCCGCTGAAGCCGATCACCGCGAACAACGAGAGCCAACGGTTCGAGGCGATCGGCTTCGATCCAGGCGGAGCCGTGTTCGCGGTCTGGCTCGATAAACGCAACCGCGTGCCGGCGCAGCAGCGCGGCCAGAAATATGACGGCGCCGGATTGTTCTTTGCGACCTCGAAAGATGGTGGTGCGACCTATTCCGACGCGCAGCTCGTGGCCGACAACACCTGCGAGTGCTGCCGTCTCGCCCTGGCGTTCGATGGTGCCGGCCATCCGGTGGTCGTATTCCGGAATATCTTCGAAGGCGGCGTGCGCGACCATGCGATCGTGACATTCAACGATCTGGCTACGCCCGGCGAGTTGCATCGGGTGAGCCGCGACGACTGGCAGATCGCGGCATGTCCGCACCACGGTCCCAGCCTGACCATTTCGTCCGCAGGAACCTACCATGTGACTTGGTACACGAATGGCAAGGCGCGCAAGGGATTGTTCTATGCGCGGTCGCGCGACGGCGGCAAAACCTTCTCCGATCCGCTTCCGATCGGTCAGCTGAACCGCAGTCCGTCACGGCCGCAGATCATCGCAGGGCCGCAGGGGCTTGTGATGGCCTGGAAGGAGTTCGACGGGCAGAAGACATCGATCCATCTGATGACATCGCACGACGATGGAGCGACATGGTCGAAGCCCACTGACATCGCCGACACCGCCGATAGCTCCGACCATCCGCTGCTCGTCTCGGACAGCCGGCAGACTTACCTGTCGTGGATGACGAAGGCCGACGGCTACCATTTTCAAGCGATCGAGGGCGAACCATGAAACGTCATCTGTTCGCGGCCCTTTTCCTGCTCGCAACGCTGCCGTCCGCACTTGCGGCGGGCGATGGGCCAAAGCCATTCGAACGCGGCAGCTGGCAGAAGCTGCTACATGCGCACGCCGGCCATCCGACCCTGGTGCATTTCTGGGGCGTGACCTGCGGACCATGCAAGGTCGAGCTGCCACAGCTCGGCCAGTTCATGAAGGATCATCCCGATATCGACGTGGTCACGATCAGCGCGGATTTGGTTCCGAACCTTCCGGAGGCGACGCGATCGATGCTGGATCAGGCCGGGCTCGCTTCCGCCGAGAACTGGATTTTTGGCGACGGCTTTGCCGAGCGCTTGAGATTTGAGATCGATCCGGCGTGGCAAGGTGATATCCCGCGAACCATGCTGATTACTCGTGACGGAACGATCACAACGATCGAAGGATCGGCCGAAATCGCCGATCTGAACAAATGGTCTGAGGCCCAGACCGCAACGATCCGATAACACCCAACCTCAACCTGAAAGGAACTCGCCCAATGAAGATGCTCTCCCGCATCCTTGCTCTCGCCGCGCTGACTGCTGCACTCGCGTCGACGTCCGCTCGCGCCGAGGACGTCAAGGCCGGCGACCTCGTGATCACGCAGGCGTGGACGCGCGCCACGCCGAACGGCGCCAAGATCGGCGGCGGCTATTTGACGATCGAGAACAAGGGGACGACGCCCGATCGGCTCGTATCAGGATCCGGCGACGTCGCCGGCAAGATCGAAGTCCACGAGATGTCGATGGACAACGGTGTCATGAAGATGCGTGCGCTCGACAAGGGACTGACCATCGAGCCGGGCAAGACGGTGAAGCTTGCGCCCGGCGGCTATCACCTCATGATGTTCGACCTGAAGAACCCGCTGAAGCAGGGCGACAAGGTGCCGGTCACGCTGGAGTTCGAGAAGGCCGGCAAGGTCTCGGTCTCGCTGGATGTGCAGGCCGTTGGCGCGCAGGCGCCCGGTGGTGATCACTCCGGCCATGGCGACCATTCCGGTCACATGGACATGAAGAAGATGTGAGGGAGCCATGCGGTCACACACGCTCGTCATTGCCACGGCGGCGCTATTCGCAGCGTCGCCGGCGGTCGCCCATATCACGCTTGAGGGAAAGCAGGCGCCGGTCGGTTCGTACTACAAGGCTGTGTTCGCCGTGCCGCATGGCTGCGCGGGATCGGCGACGATCAAGATCCGCGTGCAGATCCCGGAAGGCGTGATCGGGGTCAAGCCGATGCCGAAGCCCGGCTGGGCTCTCGATACGGTCACCGGCAAATATGCCGCCCAGTACGACGATCACGGTGCCAAGCTCTCCGAGGGCGTGAGGGAAGTCGCCTGGAGCGGTGGCAAGCTCTCCGACCAGAACTATGACGAGTTCGTGATGCAGACGTTTCTCACCGATACGCTGAAGCCGAACACCACGTTGTATTTTCCCGTCGTGCAGGAATGTGAACAGGGCGTCAGCCGCTGGATCGATATCCCGGCCGAGGGGCAGGGTGGCGGGCACGAGCATAGCAGCAAGACGCCGGCGCCCGGCGTCAAGCTGCTGCCGAAGTCGTAAGCCGTGCGGGCGGTCGCTAGTCACGTTGTAGCGAGTCTGGTTGCGCTGCTGTTGGCGCTATCTCTTGCGACCTCGGCCCATGCACATGCCGTCTTGATCGCCGCTGAACCGGCGGATGGCAGCGTGGTGACGGAGGCACCGAAGACGGTGGTGCTCCGCTTCAACGAAGCGGTGGCGCCGACCGCGGTCAGCCTGCTGGACGCTGCGGGCACGCCGCGCGACGTCACGATCCGCGCCGTCGATCAATCCGTGATGGTGACCCTGCCGGCCGACTTGCCTCAGGGGACACAGGTGGTCAGCTACCGCGTGGTGTCGCAGGACGGCCATCCGGTCGCGGGTTCGCTCTTGTTCTCGATCGGCGTCGTCACCGGCTCGGCGGCGCCGGCCGGCGACGGCGTGCTCCATGTGCTGATCTGGCTGGCGCGGCTCGGGCTTTATCTCGGGCTGTTTGCCGGCGTCGGCGGCGTGTTCTTTGCTGCCTGGATCGGGCAGGGACCGGCCGGCGGACGGCTGATCATGTGGTCGCTGGCGATCGGCCTCGTCTGCGCGATCGGCTCGCTTGGCTTGCAGGGCGTCGACCTGCTGAACCTACCGATTACGGGCATCCTGACATGGGCGGCGTGGGCTAGCGCTGCCGGCACCAGCCTGTTTCCCGCACTGCTGCTCGCGATTGCCGCGATGTTGATCGCGGCGCTTGCCTGGCGCAGTCCATCGTTCAGCGTGGCCTGGATCAGCACCGCGATCGCGATGATCGGCGTCGGGCTGTCGCTTGCGGTCAGTGGCCATGCTGCTGCCGCCTCTCCGCAATGGCTGACGCGGACCGCGCTGTTCATCCATGGCATTGGCCTCGCCTTTTGGATGGGTGCGCTCGGGCCGCTGGCGGTGCTGGCCTGGCAGCGCAAGGATTCGCTGCTGCGGGTGCTCCGGCGCTTTTCGACGCTCGCGGTGCCGGTTGTTGCGTTGATCGCTCTGTCGGGCCTCGCACTTGCCGTCGTTCAGCTCGAAAGCTTTGGCGCACTGATCGACACCGGATACGGCAACATTCTCCTGCTGAAACTCGTGCTGGTGTCGCTGTTGCTCTCGCTCGCTGCGCTGAACCGGTTGGTGTTCACGCCGGCGATCGCGCTCGAATTTCACCGCACGCGGCCGCTGCAGCGATCGATCGCGCTCGAGTTCGTACTGATGATCGCGATCCTCGGCCTCGTCGCGCTGTGGCGCTTCACGCCGCCGCCGCGCGTGCTGGCGATGTCGGACGACGTTCCGCTCGCGGTCCACATCCACACCGATGCCGCGATGTTCCAGGTGCTGATTGCGCCGGGCAAGGTCGGGCAGAACGATTTCGTGCTGCAGCTGATGAACGGCGATGCCAGCCCGTTCGCGGCCAAGGAGGCGATGCTGACGCTGAGCCTGCCTGATCGCGGCATCGAGCCCTTGGAACGCAGCGCGGCGCTGGGCCCCGACGGCTATTGGCACGTGAAGAAGGTGCCGTTGCCGGTCCCGGGCCGCTGGCACATGCAGATCGACGCCCTCGTGACCGATTTCAAGAAAGTGACACTGGAAGACGATTTCGAGGTCAGGTAAACGCACGATCAGCGCGCCGGGCACGCCAGCGGGACGCATTTCGCTCAAATGGCGGAAAATCGCCTGATTTGAAGGGCTTTTGTCATTTGGCGGCCTTGTGTTTTCACAGCCGATCCGGTTTCACTGCTGCTCTTCCCACGCTTTCCTGATTCCCGAGTAACGCCATGCGATTGTCGCGGTTTTTCCTGCCCATCCTGAAAGAAAACCCGAAAGAGGCGGAGATCGTCTCGCATCGGCTGATGCTGCGCGCGGGCATGATGCGGCAGGAAGCGGCCGGCATCTATGCCTGGCTGCCGCTCGGCTTTCGGGTGCTGAAGAAGATCGAGCAGATCGTCCGCGAGGAGCAGGACCGCGCCGGTGCGCTCGAACTGCTGATGCCGACGCTGCAGCTTGCCGATCTCTGGCGTGAAAGCGGCCGCTACGACGCCTATGGCCCGGAGATGCTGCGCATCCTCGATCGTCACAAGCGCGAGCTGTTGTACGGACCGACCAATGAGGAAATGATCACCGAGATCTTCCGCTCGTACGTCAAGTCCTACAAGAACCTGCCGCTCAACCTCTACCACATCCAGTGGAAGTTCCGCGACGAGCAGCGTCCGCGTTTCGGCGTGATGCGCGGCCGCGAATTCCTGATGAAGGATGCCTATTCGTTCGATCTCGACGAGGCCGGCGCGCGGCGCTCCTACAACAAGATGTTCGTGGCCTATCTGCGCACCTTTGCGCGGATGGGCCTGAAGGCGATCCCGATGCGGGCCGAGACTGGTCCGATCGGCGGCGACCTCAGCCACGAGTTCATCGTGCTGGCGGAGACCGGAGAGTCCGGCGTCTACATCAACCGCGATGTGCTGGACCTGCCGGTACCTGGCGAGGACGTCGACTATGAGGGTGATCTGACGCCGATCATCAAGCAGTGGACCTCGGTCTATGCTGCGACCGAGGACGTTCACGAGGCTGCGCGCTTCGAGCAGGAAGTGCCCGAAGCAAAGCGGCTCAACACCCGCGGCATCGAGGTCGGCCAGATCTTCTATTTCGGCACCAAATATTCCGACACGATGAAAGCGATGGTGGCGGGGCCCGACGGCGTCGACGTGCCGATCCATGGCGGCTCCTATGGTGTCGGCGTGTCGCGTCTGGTCGGCGCCATCATCGAGGCCTGTCACGATGACGCCGGCATCAAATGGCCCGAGGCGGTCGCGCCGTTCCGCGCCGCGATCCTCAACCTCAAGCAGGGCGATGCCGCGGTCGACGGCGCCTGCGAGCAGCTCTATCGCGAGCTCTCGGCGAAGGGCGTCGACGTGCTCTACGACGACACCGATCAGCGCGCCGGCGCCAAGTTCGCCGCCGCCGATCTGATCGGCATCCCCTGGCAGATTCTCGTCGGACCCAAGGGGCTCGCGGAAGGCAAGGTCGAGGTGAAGCGCCGCAGCGACGGTTCACGCGAGAACATGAGCCCCGCGGACGTGGTCGCGAAGCTCGCGGGTTAAAGTTTATTCACGCCGTATCTATCGGCGGGGTAATCCGGCCACATTTGACCCGAATCATGGGATTATCGAGAGATGGATGAGACCATGAACGAGCCAGCCCGTACCCCGCCTTTTGCGCCGTTCGAATGGCTGCTGTCCGGACGCTATCTGCGCGCGCGCCGCAAGGAAGGGTTCATCTCGGTCATCGCCGGCTTTTCGTTCCTCGGCATCATGCTCGGCGTTGCCACGCTGATCGTGGTGATGGCCGTCATGAACGGCTTCCGCAAGGAACTGCTCGACAAGATCCTCGGCCTCAACGGCCACCTGCTGGTGCAGCCACTGGAATCGCCGCTGACCGACTGGAAGGACGTCGCCGACCGCATCAGCCAGGTGCAGGGCATCCGCCTCGCCGCGCCCGTCGTGGACGGGCAGGGGCTCGGATCATCGCCCTTCAACGCGGCCGGCGTCTTCATCCGCGGTATTCGCGCTGACGATCTCAACAACCTCACCTCGATCGCCAAGAACATCAAGCAGGGCACGCTCGAGGGCTTCGACGAGGGGCAGGGGGTTGCGATCGGCCGCCGGCTTGCCGACCAGCTCTCGCTGCATGCCGGCGACATGATCACGCTGGTTTCACCGAAGGGCGCAGTGACGCCGATGGGCACCACGCCGCGCATCAAGCCCTACAAGATCACGGCGGTGTTCGAGATCGGCATGTCGGAATACGATTCGACCTTCGTGTTCATGCCGCTGGCCGAGGCGCAGGCCTATTTCAACCGCAACAACGATGTGTCCTCGATCGAGGTGTTCACCACCAATCCGGACAAGATCGACACCTACCGCAAGCTGGTGACGGAGGCGGCCGGGCGACCGGTCTTCCTGGTCGACTGGCGGCAGCGCAATTCGACCTTCTTCAACGCACTGCAGGTCGAACGCAACGTGATGTTCCTGATCCTGACCATGATCGTGCTGGTCGCGGCACTTAACATCGTCTCCGGGTTGATCATGCTGGTGAAGGACAAGGGCCAGGATATCGCGATCCTGCGTACCATGGGCGCCTCGCAGGGATCGATCATGCGGATATTCCTGATCACCGGCGCCTCGATCGGCGTGGTCGGGACGCTGACCGGCTTTGCGGTCGGCATGTTGATCTGCCTGAACATCGAATCGATCAGGCAGTTCCTGTCATGGCTCACCAACACCGAGCTGTTCTCGCCGGAGCTGTATTTCCTTTCCAAGCTGCCGGCCGAGGTCGATTTCGGCGAGACGCTCGCCGTCGTGATCATGGCGCTGACGCTGTCCTTCCTTGCGACGCTCTACCCGTCGTGGCGCGCCGCGCGCCTCGATCCGGTCGAAGCGCTCCGGTACGAATAGGGAGCGCACATGGCAGAGGGGGCGGAAGACGTACCGGTTGTCTATCTTCATGATATCAAGCGGGAATACAGGCAGGGCGAAGCGACGCTGACGATCCTGAACGGTGCCAACCTGGCGCTGTGGCCCGGTCAATCGGTGGCGCTGGTGGCGCCGTCGGGGTCCGGCAAGTCGACCCTGCTGCACATCGCGGGCCTGCTGGAGAGTCCCGATGAGGGCGAGGTCTATGTCGCGGGCACGCCGACTTCGCAGATGTCCGACGTCGACCGCACGCAGATTCGCCGCTCCGATATCGGCTTCGTCTATCAGTCGCACCGGCTGCTGCCGGAGTTCTCGGCGCTCGAGAACGTCATGCTGCCGCAGATGATTCGTGGCCTGAAGCGTTCCGAAACCGTGAAACGCGCGACCGAGATCCTCGCCTATCTCGGGCTTGGTGACCGCATCACGCATCGTCCCGCCGAGCTCTCGGGCGGCGAACAGCAACGTGTGGCGATCGCGCGCGCGGTTGCGAACGCGCCGCGGGTGCTGTTTGCGGACGAGCCGACCGGCAATCTGGATCCGGGAACGGCCGATCACGTCTTCAACGCGCTGATGCAGCTCGTGAAGGCGACCCGGGTCGCGATGCTGATCGCGACCCACAATATGGATCTCGCCGCACGGATGGATCGCCGGGTGTCACTGTCGAACGGGCAGGTCGTCGAGCTCGAATAGCGCTTCGCGCGAACTGGGTCGCGGTTCGTGTGAAGAATGCGCGCTAAGCATATGAATTTAGGGGCTTTGCCGCTCCGGTTCAATCGGAATAGAAAGGGCTTGAGCCCTCAATAAGCGGGCCGAGGCCGTCTGCCAGACTGGCTCGGCCGACGATCGATCGGCGGCCCGGCATAATAGGGATTATTGATGCACATCGCGGAGAGGCCCGACGCTGAGGCGCGGCACTGCTCCAGCGACGTGTAGCCGCAGTCGGTATCTTCACCGCCCCATCGGTAGTTCGTCTTGCAGACCGGCGAGGTCGAATCGTATTTCTGGGCGTTGGCTGGCGTGCCTGCGATGGTACCCAGCGCTAGCAGCGCCGGAAACACTACGAGAATCAGGTTTCGCATCAGAAGCTCCAGTCAATCTGGCGCCAGCAACGCCCGCGCCGAACATCCGTGCGAATAGGCACCGGCGTGCCGGAGCGATCAACTCACATTCCCGCGGCGGCGACGCCGGGCCGGGCGTCAGTGAATGAAGAGGTCGAAGAAATTGCCCTCGCGGCGGTCCCGCGGGGAGACGTGCAGATAGGAGCGCGGGTCGTTGTCGCCGGCATAATAGGGGTTGGCGATGCAATTCTGTCCGATGCCGGAGGCGGTGGCGAGGCACGCCTCATAGGACGGATAGGAGCAGTTGCTCAGACCGGGATAGCGGTCGCCCTGGATGCAGAACGGGTAGCGTACGCCGACGGCATGGGAGGGCGCCGTGCCAACGCTAGCGAGCGCGACCACAGACGCCGCAGCAGCAAGAATCATCGTCCGCATGTGCATTCCTTATCGCTGCGAAGATTCGATCTCGGCGACGATCCAAATCGGACAAGCCGGTTCCGGTCAACACGATCTTACTGGCCAGCTGCGCACGGAGTTTTGAATTGTGAAAATTGTGCGGCAGCTATGTGGCAAAAGTTCCAAGAAGTGCCTGTAACGCAGTATTAACTTCAAATTTGAGCGAAGTCGTTTGGGCCTGCCTGTTGCAGCGAAGTTACAGCAATTCCGACGAGGGCTGCTATGACGGTGTCTCGCGGCCTTGGGGGCCTGTACAAAAAGTTGGAACGGGAAAATGAAAAAGATTTTGCTTGTCACCGCCAGCCTGCTCGCGCTCAGCGCGACCGCTGCCTCTGCGGCTGACCTCGCGGCTCGCCCTTACACCAAGGCTCCGCCGCCCATGGTTGCCGCTGTGTATGATTGGACCGGCTTCTACATCGGTATCAACGGTGGTTGGGGCCAGAGCCACGACAACCGTTCGGTCGACGGCATCGGCCAGGCCGGCAGCTTCGATGCCAACGGCGGCACCGTCGGTGGCCAGGTCGGCTACCGCTGGCAGGCCGGCGGCTGGGTGTTCGGTCTGGAAGCTCAGGGCAACTGGGCTGACTTCTCCGGCAGCACCGGCAACCTGCTCGTCCCGGGCGGCACCGTTCGCTCGAAGACCGATGCGTTCGGCCTGTTCACCGGTCAGATCGGCTACGCCTGGAACAACGTCCTGCTGTACGCCAAGGGCGGTGCTGCGGTCACCGATCGCAACTACCAGTTCCTGGCGCCCGGCGGCTTGCTGGCGTCCTCGACCGGCTACGACACCCGTTGGAGCCCGACGGTCGGCGTTGGCCTCGAATTCGCCTTCTCGCAGGGCTGGTCGCTCGGCGTCGAATACAACCACATCTTCGAAGACACGCACGGTGCGACCTTCGTGACCCCGGGTGGTATCGGTGTGACCGGCTTCCACACCGGTGGCGACACCGACATGGTCCTCGGCCGTCTGAACTACAAGTTCGGTGGCCCGATGATCGCGCGTTACTGATCGCTCGCTTAATCCAAGCGGCATCGAAAACCCCGGGCTTCGGCCCGGGGTTTTTTGTTGGCTTGGCGGATTAGCTATCGGCCTTGAAGGCAGCGCGGGCGTCGGTGCCTCCGGTTGGAGGAAGGGCTCATACCGCGCCCGCAAATGCAGGCCGGGAACTGTTGCCGGTGGGGGTGAGCGTTCTCTTCAGAACAGCACCCCAAGACCCTCGCGATTAAATATCAAGATCTCTTTCGAGATCGGTCCGCCGCCATTGCGTGGGTAGTGGGTCAGTCTAATTGTGGCAGTCGGCGGGGATGGAAAATAACCGGCTCTGGGAGCATATTTGCTCCTATGGGACACTGGCTAAAGGCGGCCTTGGTCATTTTCGGCGTGTGCGCCGGATGGATGGTCATTGGTTACTTGGCCTTCGATGCTGATGACGATGATGTCGTCCAAATCACCATGGCGCACAAAAAACCGCACCATTGACCCCCCAAACGGCCCACAGACCCCGACCAGCTCGCCAAACGGATCATTGATATCGCGACAGGCGAAAACGCCCGACTGCGATCCTACGCCAGAGGAAGGGGGCCTGTGAGAAGGGAGGCTGGTTGCTGGAGCCATCTAACCGGGACCCGATGCGCCGAGCCAGGTTCGCCGTGGGTCTTATGGCGGTGGAGGAGCGGCTATTGGTGACGATGGCCATCTAGCCAACTTTTCCGCTGCATCCACGATCTGTGCTTGAGACTGGATTTTCAATTTCCTGAGTAAGCGAAGACGCTGGACGGCCACCTGGGCTTCTGTCCCGCCGATCTGAGCGGCAATCTCCGCGTCACGCCGCCCAAGAGCCATACGCCTCAGGAGCTTCTTTTCACGTGGGCTTAGTATTGGCTCAGTCACGACGCGAACATAACAATTCCGATGATCGCGAGAGGGCTCAGCCCGAGCAGAACAATGCAAACGCTTCCAAATATGTCATTGCCCATGACAACTCCTGCGTTGGCGTGAGAGCCTATGTTCGATGGAACTGGGTGGACTAGTGCAATTTGTGCCCAGCAATCAGCCGAAATAAAAATCGGCTCCGGTCACCCCGCCGAATTAACCAAGGAAAATCTTTCGGGGTCAGTTTTCAAACTGACCCGCCACCCTTGCTTGACTCCAAGAACAAAAAAGGAACAATGTTCTGCATACGTTCCAGTCAGGGAGAGCGGCCATGTTGAAGATTTTCGTGCAGGAAGCTGCAGCGCTGGCATCGATCACGCTGTTCGTCGGAATGATCGCGGTTTGGGCCCAGCTGATCACCCAGTTCTGAAATGTGCCCAGGGGGACCAGGGGCATAGGTTGCTGCTGGGGAAAAGCAGGACGACCTGCCGCCACGCCGCGTTCGGCGTGGACTTGGCAGGGCCCAGGCTCCACGATGGAGCTGCGAGTCGGGTCTGATGCTTTCGAGTTCCGGCTTTGGCACTCGCTCCATCCCTGACTTCAAGAGACCCCCGAGCAGCCATGCCGAATGCCGGATTCGTTCATCTTCACGTCCATTCCGCCTATTCGCTGCTGAAGGGCTCGATCAAGATCGCCAAGCTCGGCGAACTCGCCAAGGCCGACCGTCAGCCGGCGCTGGCGCTCACCGACACCGACAACATGTTCGGGGCGCTGGAATTCTCCGACAAGATGGCCGGCTACGGCATCCAGCCGATCGTCGGCTGCGAGCTGGCGGTGGATTTCGGCGATGTCGACCCCAATACGCGGAGCATCCTTGCGACGACGGGGCCGACGCGGATCGTGCTGCTGGCGGCCCGCGAGCGCGGCTACCGCAGCCTGATGCGGCTGAATTCGCGGGCGTTCCTGGAGACGCCGGTCAACCAGACGCCGCACATCAAGCTCGATTGGCTCACCGACGACGCCGAGGATCTGATCGCGCTGACCGGAGGGCCCGACGGACCGATCGCGCTGGCGCTGCGCGCCGAGCAGGCCGCACTGGCCGCAACCCGCTGCGAACGCCTGGCGAGCCTGTTCGGCGATCGTCTCTACATTGAATTGCAACGCCACGGCATCGACAAGGAGCGCCGCACCGAGGGCGGCCTGATCGATCTCGCCTACAGCAAGGGCCTGCCGCTGGTTGCGACCAACGAACCGTATTTCGCCAGCAGTGACGACTATGAATCGCATGATGCGCTGCTGTGCATCGCCGGCGGCCACCTGATCGCCGAGACCAACCGCGAGCAACTGACCCCCGATCACCGCTTCAAGAGCCGCGCGGAAATGGCGGTGCTGTTCGCCGATATTCCGGAGGCGCTGGCCTCGACGGTGGAGATCGCCGAGCGCTGCTCGTTCCGTCCGAAGACCCGCAAGCCGATCCTGCCGTTCTTCACCGTCGGTGCCGCCGCCAGTGCCGATGCCGCCGCCGACGAAGCCGCCGAGCTGAAGCGCCAGGCCGAGGGGGGTCTCGCCAACCGCCTGCGGGTGCACGGTCTCTCGCCGGGTATGACCGAGGAGGACTACAGCAAGCGGCTTGCCTTCGAGCTCGACGTCATCACCCGCATGAAATATGCGGGCTACTTCCTGATCGTCTCGGACTTCATCAAATGGGCGAAGGCGCAGGGCATTCCGGTCGGACCGGGCCGCGGCTCCGGTGCCGGCTCGCTGGTCGCCTGGGTGCTCACCATCACCGACCTCGATCCGATGCGCTTCGCATTGCTGTTCGAGCGCTTCCTCAATCCCGAACGCGTCTCGATGCCGGACTTCGACATCGACTTCTGCCAGGACCGCCGCGGCGAGGTGATCCAGTACGTGCAGGAACGCTACGGCCGCGACCAGGTGGCGCAGATCATCACCTTCGGTACGCTGCAGGCGCGCGGCGTGCTGCGCGACGTCGGGCGCGTGCTGCAGATGCCGTACGGGCAGGTCGACAAGCTGACCAAGCTGGTGCCGCAAAATCCGGCGGCTCCCGTGACGCTGGCGCAGGCGATCGAAGGCGAGCCCAAGCTGCAGGCGTTCCGCGACGAGGATCCGGTGGTGGCGCGAGCGTTCGACATCGCGCAGCGCCTCGAGGGCCTGACCCGCCACGCCTCGACCCACGCCGCCGGCATCGTGATCGGCGACCGGCCGCTGAGCGAGCTGGTGCCGATGTACC
Organism: Bradyrhizobium sp. Pha-3; assembly: GCF_042258615.1. GTDB lineage: Bacteria > Pseudomonadota > Alphaproteobacteria > Rhizobiales > Xanthobacteraceae > Bradyrhizobium. Next base: position 4,799,131 of record NZ_CP170152.1, read on the forward strand.
GCGATCCGAAATCCGACATGCCGGTCACCCAGTTCAACATGAAATGGGTCGAGCCGGCGGGCCTCGTGAAGTTCGACTTCCTCGGCCTCAAGACGCTGACGGTGCTCGATGTCGCGGTCAAGCTGCTCAAGCAGCGCGATGTGCACGTCGACCTCGCGACGCTGCCGATCGATGATGCGCCGAGTTACCAGATGCTGGCGAGGGGCGACGTCGTCGGCGTGTTCCAGGTGGAAAGCCAGGGCATGCGGCGCGCGCTGATCGACATGCGGCCGGACCGCTTCGAGGACATCATCGCGCTGGTGGCTCTGTATCGCCCGGGCCCGATGGCGAACATCCCGACCTATTGCGCACGCAAGCACGGCGATGAGGAGTCGGAATATCTGCATCCGATCCTGGAGCCGATCCTGAAGGAGACCTTCGGCGTCATCATCTACCAGGAACAGGTGATGCAGATCGCGCAGCAGATGGCGGGCTATTCGCTCGGCCAGGCCGACCTGCTGCGCCGCGCGATGGGCAAGAAGATCCGCGCCGAGATGGACAAGCAGCGCGACATCTTCGTCGCCGGCGCGATGCAGAACGGCGTTGGGAAGGGACAGGCGGAGACGATCTTCGAGCTGCTCGCCAAGTTCGCCGACTACGGCTTCAACAAGAGCCACGCGGCGGCTTATGCGCTGGTGTCGTACCACACCGCCTACATGAAGGCGCATTATCCGGTCGAGTTCCTGGCGGCGTCGATGACGCTCGAGCTCAACAACACCGACAAGCTCTCCGAATTCCGCTCCGAGGCGCAGCGGCTCGGCATCAAGGTCGAAGCGCCCAACATCAATCGCTCCGGCCCGACCTTCGAGGTCAGCGGCAACACGATCTACTACGCGCTCGCCGCGCTGAAGGGCGTCGGCATCCAGGCGGTGGAGCAGATCATCGAGGAGCGCAACAAGAAGGGCGCCTTCACCTCGCTGGCCGATTTCGCTGCAAGGGTGAGCCCGCGCGCCGTCAACAAGCGGATCATCGAAAGCCTTGCGGCGGCCGGTGCGTTCGACACGCTGGACCCGAACCGGGCCCGCGTTTTCGCCGGCGCCGATGCGATTCTCGCCGCCTGCCAGCGCAGCCATGAAGCGGCCACCTCGGGCCAGAACGACATGTTCGGCAGCGCTCCGGATGCGCCCAGCATCATGCTGCCGCAGGTCGAGCCATGGCTGCCCGCGGATCGGCTGCGGCGCGAGTACGACGCGATCGGATTCTTCCTGTCGGGTCATCCGCTCGACGACTATGCGACCGCGCTGAAGCGTCTGCGCGTGCAATCCTGGGCGGAATTCTCCCGTGCGGTGAAGACCGGCGCGACGGCGGGCAAGGTCGCGGCAACCGTGGTGTCGCGCATGGAGCGGCGGACCAAGACCGGCAACAAGATGGGCATCATGGGCCTGTCGGATCCGACCGGCCATTTCGAGGCGGTGTTGTTCTCCGAGGGCCTCGCGCAGTACCGCGATGTGCTGGAGCCGGGGGCGGCCGTGCTGTTGCAGCTCGGCGCCGAGCTGCAGGGCGAGGATGTGCGGGCGAGGGTGCTGCACGCCGAGCCGCTGGATCACGCCGCCGCGAAGACGCAAAAGGGCCTGCGGATATTCGTGCGCGACACCAAGCCGCTGGAGTCGATCGCGCGCCGGCTCAACATGCCGGACGCCGCGCCCGCCCCGGGTGGCGCCGCAAAGGCACCAGCCGTGAAGCCGGCCGCCGCACCGCCACCCGCGGCTGGCGCCGATGGCGACGTCTCGCTGGTGATGATGCTCGACCTCGAAACCGAGGTGGAGATGAAGCTGCCCGGCCGCTACAAGGTCTCGCCGCAGATCGCCGGTGCGATCAAGGCGGTCGCGGGCGTGGTCGACGTGCAGACGCTGTAGGCGACAATCCCGGCACCGCTGCGGAAAGCCAATGGCTTCGGCTTAAGCACTATTGCAACCACACCGTGCTTCTATCTATGGTCGCGCCTGCTGGGAATTTCGGGGGCGGGATGGTTGGACGTTACGCGGCCTTGCTGGCCGGTGTGTTGATGGTGTCGGGCTGCGTGAGCGATGGTGTCGGCACCGACTATGCGGCGATCCCGCAGAAGTTCGGGCCGCCGAAGCCGGGACATTCCCGCGTCGTCGTGCTGCAGGAGAAACGCAAGGGTCTGAGCATGGCGATCTGTGCTTGCGACGTGAAGCTCGATGGCGAGCCGATCGGCAAGGTCGCCATCGGCACCTATGCATTCGCCGATCGGCCAGCCGGCCGGCACCAGTTGGTCGCCGGCGAGGTGATGTTTCCCGGCGAGACCACGCACAATTTCACGACCGAGCCGGGTCGCACCTATTTCTTTCTGGTGAAATCGAGCGAGCGGCATGATGCCGTCACCGGCGTGACGATGGTGGGAGGTCTGGTCGGTGCGGTCGTTGCATCGGCCGCCACTTCGACCGCCGGCAATCCCGGGCCGGGCGATTTCGTTGCACTGGACGAGGCGACCGCGCGTACGACGCTGGCGGACCTGCAATTGGCGCAATAGGGGCGTCCGGCCGGGCTCCTGATGGGGGCTCTTGCCGCCACATCGGACCAGTTCTGGCCAAAACGGGCCAGTTCCGGGGCTCAAAGGGTCCGTTCAGCCGGCGTAACCGGCCGTATTTCCTTGCTTCTGGCGCAAATAGCGCTATATAGCGCGCCATCTCACACGGAAACATGGCTCTCAAAGGCCGTCCGGTGGCAACCGGGCCATTCAGGCTCGTTTGCTCACACGTTTCCGGAGGAACCAACCGGAGAATTAGATCTATGTCGCTGCCCGAATTCAACATGCGTCAGCTTTTGGAAGCTGGCGTTCACTTTGGCCACCAGGCCCACCGCTGGAACCCGAAGATGCAGGATTACATCTTCGGCGCCCGCAACAACATCCACATCATCGACCTCGCGCAGACCGTGCCGATGCTGCACCGTGCCCTGCAGGCGGTCAGCGATACCGTCGCTAAGGGCGGCCGTATCCTGTTCGTCGGCACCAAGCGCTCGGCCCAGGACGGCGTTGCCGATGCGGCCAAGCGTTCGGCCCAGTATTTCGTCAACTCGCGCTGGCTCGGCGGCACGCTGACCAACTGGAAGACGATCTCGGCCTCGATCAAGCGCCTGCGCCATCTCGACGACGTGCTCTCGTCGGGCGAAGCCAGCTCCTACACCAAGAAGGAGCGGCTGACGCTGCAGCGCGAGCGCGACAAGCTCGACCGCTCGCTCGGCGGCATCAAGGACATGGGCGGTCTTCCCGACATGATCTTCGTGATCGACACCAACAAGGAAGACATCGCGATCCAGGAAGCCCAGCGGCTCAACATCCCGGTCGCCGCGATCGTCGACACCAATTCGGACCCCAAGGGCATCACCTATGTGGTGCCGGGCAATGACGACGCCGGCCGCGCGATCTCGCTGTACTGCGATCTCGTGGCGCGCGCCGCCATCGACGGCATCTCGCGCGCCCAGGGCGATTCGGGGATCGATATCGGTGCGTCGGCTGCGCCCGTGCAGGAAGAGCTCCCGGCGGCTGCACCGTCCGGCTTCCAGGGCCTCGCCGGTCCGCGCGGCACCGCCGACAACCTCAAGAAGCTCACCGGCGTGTCCGGTACGATCGAGAAGAAGCTCAACGACCTCGGCATCTTCCACTACTGGCAGCTCGCCGAGCTCGACCACGACACCGCGCACAAGATCGGCGAAGAAGTCGGTCTGCCGAGCCGTGCCGACGCCTGGGTCGCCCAGGCCAAGACGCTCGCCGAAGCGGAATAAAGGTTACGCGGCGTGGCCGGGTCTCGCCCGGCCGCCGCTTCTATTCCACGAACAACGATTTCCCTGTCGCTGACAGCGGCGCCATCGGGCGCCGCGGTTTCTGTACAGGCAAGAAGGACATTGAACGATGGCAACGATCACAGCAGCGATGGTCAAGGATCTCCGCGAATCGACCGGCGCGGGCATGATGGATTGCAAGGCGGCGCTGACCGAGAACAACGGCGACATGCAGGCCGCGCAGGATTGGCTGCGCAAGAAGGGCCTGTCCAAGGCCGCGAAGAAGGCCGGCCGCGTGGCCGCCGAGGGCCTGATCGGCGCGCTGACCTCCGGCACCAAGGGCGTGCTGGTCGAGGTCAATTCCGAGACCGACTTCGTTGCGCGCAACGAGCAGTTCCAGGGCCTGGTCAAGATGATCGCCCAGGTCGCGCTGCATAACGGTGCCGATGTCGAGACGATCAAGGCAGCCAAGGTCGGCGACGTCACCGTCGAGACCGCGATCTCCGACGCGATCGCGACCATCGGCGAGAACATGACGCTGCGCCGCGCCGCTTCGCTCGAGGTGGGCAAGGGCGTGGTGTCGAGCTACGTCCACAACGCCGTCGTCGAAGGCGCCGGCAAGATCGGCGTGATCGTGGCGCTGGAGTCCACCGGCAAGACCGATGAACTCGCCGTGCTCGGCCGCCAGCTCGCCATGCACGTCGCGGCGGCAAAGCCGCTGGCGCTCGATCCGGCCGGGCTCGATCCGCAGACCGTCAAGCGCGAGAAGGACGTGCTGGCCGACAAGTACCGCCAGCAGGGCAAGCCGGAGAACGTCATCGAGAAGATCGTCGATTCCGGCCTGAAGACCTACTACAAGGAAGTCTGCCTGCTCGATCAGGCCTTTATCCACGACAGCGGCAAGTCCGTTGCCCAGGCGGTGAAGGAAGCTGAGGGTAAGGTCGGCGGGCCGATCAAAATCGCTGGCTTTGTGAACTATGCTCTCGGTGAGGGAATCGAGAAGCAGGAAAGCGACTTCGCCGCCGAAGTCGCGGCCGCCAGCGGCAAGAAGTAACCGCTGACACCAGGCGTCCGGCGCACGCGCCGGAGGCCGGCCTGCGCGGGATAGGAAAGCGATCGCATCATGGCTGAGCCGATCTATCGTCGCGTGGTGATCAAGCTGTCCGGCGAATATCTGGCCGGCTCCCACGGGGTCGGTATCGATCAACCGACAGTCGACCGCGTCGCCGACGACCTGATCGCGGCCCGCAAGCTCGGCATCGAGGTCGCGGTCGTGATCGGCGGCGGCAACATCGTCCGCGGCGTCGAGGTGTCCTCGCGCGGCGTGTCCCGGCCGACCGGCGACACCATGGGCATGCTTGCCACCATGATGAACTGCCTCGCGCTCGAGGCGGCGATCGAACGCAAGGGGACCCCGGCGCGGACCTTGTCGGCATTCGTGATGCCGGAGATTTCCGAGCTGTTCACCCGTAGTGCGACGCACAAATATCTCGCCGAGGGACGCATCGTCCTGCTCGGCGGTGGAACCGGCAACCCGTTCTTCACCACCGATACCACCGCCGTACTGCGCGCGGCCGAGATCGGCGCGCAGGCGGTGCTGAAAGCCACCAATGTCGACGGCGTCTACAGCGCCGATCCGAAGAAGGACCCCAAAGCCAAGCGCTTCGACCGCCTGACACATTCGCAGGCAATCGAGGGCGGCTACAAGGTCATGGACGCGACCGCTTTCGCACTTGCCCGCGAGACGTCGCTGCCTATCATCGTGTTCTCGATCGCGGAGCCCGGTTCGATCGGTGCGATTCTGCGCGGTACCGGACACGGCACGGTCGTCGCCGGCTGATTGCCGCGCCTCCGGGTCCAGACTTTGGACCCGAGGGCGTCGACAGCCGGTTTCTAGTAAAGGGAGAAGCGTCATGGCCGCAGCTGGTTTTGACATCAACGACGTGAAGCGCCGCATGCAGGGTGCCACACAATCGCTCAAGCACGAGCTCGGCGGTCTGCGTACCGGCCGCGCCGCGGCCTCCATGCTGGAGCCGGTCCAGGTCGAGGCTTACGGCTCGCATATGCCGCTCAACCAGGTTGCGACCATCAGCGTACCCGAGCCGCGCCTGCTCTCGGTGCAGGTCTGGGACAAGACGATGGTGAAGGCCGTGGAGAAGGCGATCGTCGACTCCAACCTCGGCCTTTCGCCGGCAACCGAAGGACAGGTGCTGCGCTTGCGGATTCCCGAGCTCAACGAGGAGCGCCGCAAGGAACTAGTCAAGGTCGCGCACAAATACGCGGAAGCGGCCAAGGTCGCGGTACGCCATGTGCGCCGCGACGGCCTCGACGTGATCAAGAAGCTCGAGAAGAATCACGAGATCTCGGAGGACGATCAGGAGCGCCTGTCGAACGAGGTGCAGAAGGCGACCGACGGCGTGATCGCCGAAGTCGATCAGCTGCTCGCCGCCAAGGAAAAGGAAATCCTGACGGTCTGAAGGCGCTACGGAAACGAGCCGATGTCAAACGCCGCCGCCCCAGCAACTGACGGTCCGGATCGCTCCGGCAGTCCGTTGCATGTGGCTGTTATCATGGACGGCAACGGGCGCTGGGCCGCTTCGCGCGGCCTGCCGCGCGTCGAGGGCCATCGCCGCGGCGTCGAGGCGCTGCGCCGCGTGGTGCGTGCGGCCCATGAACTCGGCATCGTCTATCTCACGATCTTTTCGTTCAGCTCGGAAAACTGGTCGCGGCCCGCCAGCGAGATCGGCGATCTGTTCGGCCTGCTGCGCCGCTTCATCCGCAACGATCTGGCGACGCTGCATCGTGATGGCGTGCGGGTGCGCGTGATCGGCGAGCGCGCCGGGCTCGACCCCGACATCTGCGCGCTGCTCAACGAGGCCGAGGAGCTGACGCGGAATAACGTCAAGCTCAACCTCGTGGTCGCCTTCAATTACGGCTCGCGGGCGGAGATCGCTGCCGCCGCGCGGCGCCTTGCGCGCGAGGTCGCCGAAGGCAGGCGCGACGCCAACTCCATCGATGCCGATACGCTCGGGCAATATCTCGATGCGCCCGATATTCCGGACCCTGATCTCATCATCCGCACCAGCGGCGAACAGCGTCTGTCGAACTTCCTGATGTGGCAGGCTGCCTATAGCGAGCTCGTGTTCGTGCCGATTCACTGGCCGGATTTCGACAAGGCGGCGCTCGAAGGCGCGATTGCGGAATACGGCAAGCGTGAGCGCCGGTTCGGCGGCCTCGCCGCGAAAACCGGCTCGTGAGCGAGCGCGAAGCCGCACCGGCGGCAGCAAGCGAGCAACCGCCGGCGGCAAGCGAGCAGGGGTCGCGCAACCTCGCGATGCGCGTTGTTGCGGCGCTGGTGCTGGCGCCGGTTGCGATTGCGCTGGCCTATCTGGGCGGCATCGCATGGTCGCTGCTGGTGACGCTGGTTGCGGTCGGATTGTTCGTGGAATGGCTGATGGTCACCGGGCTCGGACGCGAGTTCCGCGTCATGGTGCCTGGTGTTGTCGCGCTGTTGCTCACCGGACTTTGCCTGATGGCTGGCCGCATCGATGCGGTGCTGGTCGTCCTTGCCGTCGGTGCGGTTGTCGTGGCGTTGACTTCGGGCGTGCGGCGCAACTGGGCAATCGCGGGATTGCTCTATGCTGCGGCCGCCGAGATCGCATCGGTGCTGCTGCGGCTCGATCCGGCGAAGGGCTTTGCCGCGCTGATGTTCGTGTTGCTGATCGTGTGGGTCACCGATATCGGCGGCTATTTCGCGGGTCGCAGCATCGGTGGGCCGAAGCTTTGGGTGCGTGTCAGCCCGAAGAAGACATGGGCTGGCGCGGCCGGCGGTTTCGTCGCGAGCCTGCTGGTTGCGGCCTGCTTTGCCGCCTTCGAGATCGGCACGACCGGGCCGCTGCTGATGCTCGGAGCCGTGTTGTCGGTGGTCTCGCAACTTGGCGATCTCTTCGAATCCGCTGTGAAGCGGCGGTTCGGGGTGAAGGATTCGAGCCACATCATTCCCGGCCATGGCGGCCTGCTGGATCGCCTGGATGGATTTGTCGCGGCCGTCATTGTGGCGGCGATTTTCGGCTTTCTCCGTGGTGGCGCCGATGGCGTCGGACGCGGTCTTATGGTTTGGTGATGAGATGAGCGCAGTTCCGTTGCGTAACAACAAGGCCGCGGCGGCATCCGCCGCGCGGTCCGTGTCCGTCCTCGGTGCCACCGGCTCGATCGGCGACAGCACGATGGATCTGCTGCGTGGCGCGCGCGACCGTTACCGGGTCGAGGCGCTGACCGCGAACAGCAATGTCGAGGGACTGGCCAAGCTCGCCAAGGAGTTCGACGCGCGGTTCGCCGCCATTGCTGATCCGGCGCGGCTTTCCGAGTTGAAGGACGCGCTGGCCGGAACCCGGATCGAATGCGGGGCCGGGGAGAGCGCCATCATCGAAGCGGCCGCGCGGCCGGCGGATTGGGTGATGGCGGCGGTCAGCGGCGCTGCCGGATTGAAGCCGGCACTTGCCGCGGTCGATCGCGGCGCAACCGTCGCGCTCGCCAATAAGGAGTGCCTGGTCTGCGCCGGTGACATCTTCATGGAGCGCGCCAAGAAGGCCGGCGCCTGCATCCTGCCGGCGGACTCCGAGCACAATGCGCTGTTCCAGGCACTGGCGTCCGGCAATCGCGAGGAACTGACGCGGGTGATCATCACGGCGTCCGGCGGGCCGTTCCGCACCTGGGCTCCCGCCGACATCGAGCAGGCGACGCTGGAACAGGCGCTGAAGCATCCCAACTGGAGCATGGGGCAGAAGATCACGATCGATTCCGCCTCGATGATGAACAAGGGCCTCGAGGTGATCGAGGCGTCCTACCTGTTCGCCCTTTCGCCCGACGAGATCGACGTGCTGGTGCACCCGCAGTCGATCATCCACGGCATGGTCGAGTTCTCCGATCGCTCCGTGATGGCCCAGCTCGGCACGCCCGACATGCGGATCCCGATCGCGCATTGCCTCGGTTGGCCGGACCGGATCGTCGGCCCGTCAGCCAAGCTCGATCTCGCCAAGATCGGACAGCTCACCTTCGAGGTGCCCGACTTCCAGCGTTTCCCGGGGCTGCGGCTCGCTTACGAGGCGCTGCGGCTCGGGCGTGGCGCGACGACGGTCTACAACGCCGCGAACGAGATCGCGGTCGCGGCGTTTATCGCCGGCAAGATCAAGTTCGGTGCGATCGCCCGGTTGGTCGAGGCGACGATGAACGATTGGATCAGGTCGGGAAATCAGCCGCCACTCAACTCGGCGGATGATGCGATTTCCGTTGACCATATCGCGCGAAATAAAGCTGCCGCCCTATTGCCTCAAATTGCCTTAAAGGCAACCTAGAGGGTTGGGGACGGAGCCTATGGCTCTTGTCGAGGGGAATTCGAATGCCCGAGTATTTTCTTCATAGTATCAATGCGTTGAGTCATGGGCTCCTCGGTTATATCGTTCCCTTTCTCTTCGTCCTGACCATCGTTGTTTTCTTTCACGAGCTCGGCCATTTCCTGGTCGCGCGCTGGGCCGGCGTGAAGGTGCTGACATTCTCGCTGGGGTTTGGGCCGGAGCTTGCCGGCTTCAACGACCGGCATGGCACACGCTGGAAGATCTCCGCGATTCCGCTCGGCGGTTATGTCAAGTTCTTCGGGGACGACAGCGAGGCGTCGACGCCGTCGACGGAGGCGCTCGCCGCCATGACGGCGGAGGAGCGCGAAGGCAGCTTCCATCACAAGTCGGTCGGCAAGCGCACCGCGATCGTCGCGGCCGGTCCGGTGGCGAACTTCATTCTTGGTGCCCTGATTTTCGCGGGCATGGCGCTGTATTACGGCAAGCCCAGCACGATCGCCCGGGTCGATGGCCTGGTCGCCGAGAGCGTCGCTGCGAACGCGGGCTTCAAGGTCGGCGATGTCGTCGTCGATATCGACGGCAGCGCGATCCAGAGCTTCGCCGACATGCAGCGGATCGTAGCTTCGAATGCTGGTTCAGAGCTTGGTTTCAAAGTGAAGCGGGACGGTGCGATCGTTTCGCTGAAGGCTGCGCCGGCGTTGAAGGAGGTCAAGGACCCCTTCGGCAATGCCCATCGAATCGGCGTGCTCGGAATTGAACACAAGGCTCAGGTCGGCGAAGCTTCCAGCGCTCCGGTCGGCGTCTTTGAAGCCATGAAGATCGGTGTCGAGCAGGTTTGGTACATTATTTCGAGCACGTTCAAGTTCCTGGGGTCGCTGTTCGTCGGGACCGGCAATCCGGCGGAGGTGAGCGGGGTCATTGGAATCGCGAAGCTGTCGGGTCAGGCCGCGAGCGCCGGGTTCCAGTTCGTTGTCAATCTTTGCGCCATCCTCTCGGTCTCGATCGGGCTGTTGAACCTGTTCCCGATTCCGCTTTTGGATGGTGGACACCTCCTGTTCTACAGCGCGGAGGCGCTTCGTGGACGCCCGCTTTCAGAGCGGACGCAGGAGGTGGGTTTCCGAATCGGGCTGGGTTTGGTTCTGATGCTGATGGTGTTTGCGACATATAACGACATCCTCAGAATCGCTGGGTCCTGAAACGGGGCTTTTCTGTGGCGTTGCCAATGGGCAACGTCTTGGAATGAAAATGGAAATGTTCAGCTGTAGTAAGTTTGCCCCCTTGGCAAATTTAGCTACAAGCTGAGCGGCAGGTTGGGAATCTGTCGGGTCGTTGGGGAACGGTCCGGCATCGAGAAAGATAAGGGCGCGTTGCGCATGATGTTTGGAATGCGAGTGAGGGGGGGGCTGTTCGCCGCCTTGGTCATGTTCGCCGCGCCGGTGGCGGCCACCTTGGCGGCCGTTGCTGTCTCTGCGCCTGCGCACGCGCAGGCTGTCGATTCGATTACGGTGGAGGGGAACCGTCGCGTCGAGCTCGAAACCATCCGCTCCTATTTCCATCCCGGACCGGGCGGTCGGCTGGGCCAGGCCCAGATCGATGACGGCCTGAAAGCGCTGATCGAGACGGGCCTGTTCCAGGACGTCCATATCGATCAGCGGGGCGGGCGCCTGGTCGTGGTCGTGGTCGAAAACCCGGTGATTGGCCGCGTTGCCTTCGAAGGCAACAAGAAGGTCAAGGACGAGCAACTCACCGCCGAAGTCCAGTCCAAGCCGCGCGGCACCTTCTCGCGCCCGATGGTGCAGTCGGATGCCCTGCGCATCGCCGAAATCTACCGCCGTTCCGGCCGCTACGACGTGCGGGTCAATCCGCAGATCATCGAGCAGCCGAACAACCGCGTCGACCTGATCTTCGAGGTCAATGAAGGCGTGAAGACCGGTGTCCGGTCGATCGAGTTCCTGGGCAACAATGCCTATTCGGCATCCCGCCTGCGCGACGTCATCAAGACCCGCGAATCGAACCTCTTGAGCTTCCTCGGCGGCAACGACGTCTACGACCCGGACCGGGTCGAGGCCGACCGTGACCTGCTGCGCCGCTTCTACCTCAAGAACGGCTATGCTGACGTTCAGGTCGTGGCCGCATTGACCGAATACGATCCCGACAAGAAGGGCTTCCTGGTTACCTTCAAGATCGAAGAGGGCCAGCAGTACCGCGTCGCGGCCGTCAACTATACGTCGTCGATCGCAACGCTCGATCCGAACGCGCTGCGCTCGTTCTCGCGCGTCAATATCGGCTCGCTCTACAACGCCGAGGCGCTGGAGAAGTCGGTCGAGGAGATGCAGATCGAGGCGTCGCGCCGAGGCTACGCCTTCGCGGTGGTCCGGCCGCGCGGCGATCGCAATTTCGACAATCACACGGTGTCGATCACCTTCGCGATCGATGAAGGTCCGCGCACCTATATCGAGCGCATCAACATCCGCGGCAACAGCCGCACGCGCGACTACGTGATCCGCCGCGAGTTCGATATCTCGGAAGGCGACGCCTACAACCGTGCGCTGGTCGACCGTGCCGAGCGCCGGCTGAAGAACCTCGACTTCTTCAAGACCGTGAAGATCACCACCGAGCCCGGGTCCTCCAGCGATCGCGTCATCCTGATCGTCGATCTCGAGGAGAAGTCGACCGGCGACTTCTCGGTGTCTGGCGGCTATTCGACCACCGATGGCGCGCTGGCTGAAGTCAGCGTCTCCGAGCGCAACCTGCTCGGCCGCGGCCTGTTCGCGAAGGCGTCGGTGACCTATGGCCAGTATGCCCGCGGCTACTCGCTGTCGTTCGTCGAGCCCTATCTGCTCGACTACCGCGTCGCGCTCGGCCTCGACTTCTACCAGCGCCAGCAGCTGTCCAACAGCTACATCGCCTACGGCACCAAGACGCTCGGCTTCAGCCCGCGGCTCGGCTTCAGCCTGCGGGAAGATTTGTCGCTACAGCTGCGCTACTCGATCTATCAGCAGGAAATCACGCTGCCGTCGACGCTCGACAACTGTAACAACAATCCCTTCCTGGCTGACGGTGTAACGCCCAATCCTGCGTTCAATCCGAGCCCGGCCTATGCGAACCTGAACGGGATCAGCCTGGTGTCGACCAACGGTCTCGGCTGCTACAGCGATGGCGAAGCCTCGCTGCCGGTCCGCAAGGAGCTGGCGGGCGGCAAGACCCTGACCTCGGCGCTGGGCTACACGCTCAACTACAACACGCTCGACAACAACAAGAACCCGACCGACGGTCTGATCATCGACTTCAAGCAGGACTTCGCCGGCGTCGGCGGCGACGTCAGCTACATCAAGAGCGCGATCGACGCGAAGTACTACACCCCGCTGGTTTCGGACATCGTCGGCCTGATCCACGCCCAGGGCGGCATCCTGAACAAGCTCGGCAGCCAGGATCTGCGTATGCTGGATCACTTCCAGATGGGCCCGAACCTGGTCCGCGGCTTCGCGCCGAACGGCATCGGTCCGCGTGACATCAATCCGTACGGCACCATGGACGCCATCGGCGGCACCAAGTACTGGGGCGTGTCGGCGGAACTGCAGATGCCGTTCTGGTTCCTGCCGAAGGAAGTCGGACTCAAGGGCGCGGTCTATGCCGATGCCGGCGGCCTGTACGACTATAAGGGACCGACGTCGTGGGCGGCGACGGGCGAAGTCAACGTGCCCGGCTGTGTCAGGCCGACCAACAACCCGGCGTCTCCGGGCACCTGCCTTGGTCTGAGCTATGACGACAGCAAGGTTGTCCGTACCTCGGTCGGTGTCGGCCTGATCTGGCAGTCGCCGTTTGGTCCGCTGCGCTTCGATTACGCCGTGCCGCTGACCAAGGGTGCGTATGACCGCGTGCAAGAATTCCGGTTTGGCGGCGGTACGACTTTCTAAAACCGCTGCTCGACCGGACTGCGACGGATGGAATGGCGCAGCCGATCTTCTTCAAAAGTCCTCCTTCGTCATCGCTGGCTGAAATTGCCGCGCTGACGAAGGCGCAACTGGTCGACCCCGAGAGGGGCGCGCTTCAGATCAGGGGGCTGGCCTCGCTCGACGAGGCCGGTCCGATGCATCTCGCGTTTTTCGACAATCTCAAATACGCCGACCAGCTCGCCGCGACCAAGGCTGGCGCCTGCCTGGTCAGCCCGCGTTTCGAGGCGCAGGTGCCGAAGGGCACCGCCGTGCTGCGCGCCACGAAACCGTTCCAGGTGTTCGTCGAGCTCGCCCGCGAATGGCACGCCGATGCGCTGCGGCCGCAATCCTGGTTCGGGACCGAGGGCATCGCCCCGTCGGCGATCATCGATCCCACCGCGCGCCTCGAGGACGGCGTCATCGTCGATCCGCTGGTCGTGATCGGCCCGCGGGTTGAGATCGGCTCCGGCACCATCATCGGCGCCGGCGCGGTGATCGGTGCCGACGTCAAGATCGGCCGCGACTGCAATGTCGGCGCCAAGACCACCATTCAGTTCGCGCTGATCGGCAACAACGTGCTGATCCACCCGGCCTGCAATATCGGCCAGGACGGCTACGGCTTCATCTTCTTCGGGCCAAAGGGCCACGTGAAAGTGCCGCAGACCGGCCGCGTGGTGATCCAGAACAATGTCGAGGTCGGCGCCGCCTCGACCATCGACCGCGGTTCCCTGCGCGACACCGTGATCGGCGAGGGCACCAAAATCGACAACCAGGTCCAGATCGGCCACAATGTGACCATCGGCCGGCACTGCCTGCTCGCGGCCCAGATCGGGCTCGCCGGCAGTCTGACGATCGGCGACAATGTCGCGCTCGGCGCCAAGGTGGGCATCAACAACCACCTCAAGATCGGCGACGGCGCCCAGGTGACGGCGATGAGCGCGGTCAAGGACGACATCCCGGCCAATGGTCGCTGGGGCGGGCATTTCGCCAAGCCGACCAAGCAGTGGTTCAGGGAAATTATCGCGGTGGAGCGCCTGGTGCGCGACAACGAAGCCAAAGGCAAGGAACAGGAGTGATGGAGGAGGCACCGGTCAAATTCGAGCTCGTGGATATCAACGATATCCTGAAGACGCTCCCGCATCGCTTTCCGATGTTGCTGATCGACCGCGTGATCAAGATCCGCACCGACTACAGCGGCATCGGCATCAAGAACGTCACCTTCAACGAGCCGCCGTTCCAGGGGCATTTCCCGGATCGCCCGGTTTACCCCGGCGTCATGATGATCGAGGCGATGGCGCAGACCGCCGGCGTGATCGGCATCAAGTCGGTCGAGGGCACCGAGAAGCCGCGCGCGGTGTATTTCCTCACCATCGACAAGTGCAAGTTCAGGAAGCCGGTGATGCCCGGCGACACCATCGAGTACCACATGCGCTCGCTCGGCCGCCGCAAGACGATGTGGTGGTTTCACGGCGACGCCAAGGTCAACGGCCAGATCGTCGCTGAGGCCGACGTCGGTGCGATGCTGACGGATTAAAGCAACGTCAGCTCGCCGCCGTCACGACGTTCTGCAAGCATATCGGCCGTCCGCACCGGCGATCCGCAGGACGCGATTGAGGAAGATGCCCATCGATGGTGCGATCATCAGCGCGTCGTAGGTCTCTGCGGGCACGCCGCAATAATGCTGGTAGCTGCCCCTGACCGCGACCAGCAGCGCGCGCTCGCTTGCGCTGTAGCAGACGCGCTGGACGATCGTGCTGCGGTTGATGTCGCGGCAGTCGAAGGTCGTGAGATCGAGGGTCGTGCTATTGCCGAGATCGACGGTCTCCGGGCCGATCGGCGCGGAGAACAAGCTGAGGATCAGCGCGGCGGCCCGGACCATGGATCGGTTGCGACCTTCTTGTTTGCAACAGGCCGTCATCATACGTCACTGGACAGGGCGGGCAAAGTCGCGCTAACGACCGCCGAACCCGACAGCACAGCGCCTTGATAGCATCTTGGCGCCACTTACGAATTCCGGACCGTAACGACATGAGCATGATCGACCCCACTGCGCGGATTGCGGATGGCGCTGTGATCGGGGCCGGCACCGAGATCGGTCCGTACTGCATCATCGGCCCCAACGTCGTGTTGGGTGAGAGCTGCAGGCTGATCGCGCATGTCACCATCAGCGGGCATACGAAGATTGGCGCCGGCTGCGTCATCTCGCCGTTTGCCGCACTCGGCGGGCCGCCGCAGGATCTCAGCTATCGCGGCGAGCCGACCCGTCTCGAAGTCGGCGAAGCCTGCACGATCCGCGAAGGCGTGACGATGAATGTCGGGACAGTCAAGGGCGGCGGGCTCACCCGCGTCGGCGATCGCGGCTTCTTCATGAACAACAGCCATGTCGGCCATGACTGCATGGTCGGCAATGGCGTGATTTTCGCCACGTCGGCGACGCTCGGCGGCCACTGCGAGATCGGCGACTTCGTCTATATCGGCGGCCTGTCGGCGGTGCACCAGTTCACCCGCGTCGGCTCGCAGGTGATGATCGGCGGCGTCTGCGGCGTGCGCGGTGACATCATCCCGTTCGGTCTCGCCAACGGTCAATACGCGGTGCTCGAAGGGCTCAACATCATCGGCATGCGGCGGCGCCAGTTCACCAAGGCGCGGCTGGCGACGGTGCGCGCGTTCTATCAAAAGCTGTTCCACGGTCCCGGCATCTTCGCCGAGCGGCTGGTGTCGGTGCAGCCGCTGGCGAGCGAGGATCCTGCGATCGCGGAAATCCTCGCCTTCATCGAGGGCGGCAAGCTCCGTCCGCTCTGTCTTCCCGCCGACATCAATTGAGCAGGGGATGGCCGCCAGCATGACGTCAGCGGCTCCCTCGCTTTCCTCGCCGGTCGGCGTGATCGCCGGCGGCGGCGCCATGCCGTTCGCGGTCGCCGATCAGCTCACCGCGCGCGGCATCACGCCGGTGCTGTTCGCGCTGCGTGGTGCCTGCGATCCGGCGCGCGCGCAGCGGTTTCGTCATCGTTGGATCTCGGTCGGCCAGCTCGGACGCGCGACCCGGCTGTTCCGCGACGAAGGTTGCCGCGACCTGATCTTCATCGGCACCCTGGTGCGTCCCGCATTGTCGGAGATCCGGCTCGACTGGGGCACGCTGCGTTTGCTCGGCCATGTCGTGCGCGCGTTCCGCGGTGGCGACGATCATTTGTTGTCGAGCGTCGGCCGCATCCTCGAGCAGCAGGGATTCCGCATGGTCGGCATCAAGGATGTCGCGCCCGATCTCCTGATGCCTGAGGGCGCCGTGACGCGCACGACGCCGGACAGCACTGCACTTGCCGACATCGCGCGCGGACGTGGCGTGCTCGACGCGCTCGGCCCGTTCGACATCGGTCAGGCCGCGGTGGTGATCGACGGTCACGTGGTTGCGGTCGAAGACATCGAAGGCACGGACGGGCTGTTGGCGCGGGTGGCGCGGCTGCGCGCCGAGGGCCGCATCCGCGCCAAGGCCGGCCGCGGCGTGCTGGTGAAGGCGCCGAAGAGCAAGCAGGATCTGCGCTTCGATCTGCCGACCATCGGTCCACGCACGGTCGAGGGCGCAGCAGCGGCGGGTATCGCCGGCATCGCCGTGATCGCCGGCAACACGCTCGCCGCCGATCCGCAGGCCCTGATCGAGGCCGCCGACGCCAAGGGGCTGTTTGTCATCGGACTGGCGGGCTGATGCAGACGCGCACTCCCAGCAGCGGCCGCAAGATCTTCCTCATCGCGACCGAGGAGTCCGGTGACCGCCTTGGCGCGGCACTGATGAAGGTGCTGCGTCAGCGCCTCGGCGATGCCGTGCAATTTTCCGGCGTCGGCGGCCGGCAGATGACCGGCGAGGGCATCGCCCCGCTGTTTCCGATCGAGGAGCTCTCGATCATGGGCTTTGCCGCCGTGGTGAAGCAATTGCCCAAGATCCTGCAATTGATCCGGCGCACGGCGGATGCCGTGCTTGCCGATGCCCCTGACATGCTCGTCATCATCGACAGCCCCGACTTCACCCACCGCGTTGCCCGCCGCGTCCGCGCGCGCAACCCGAAGATTCCGATCGTCAACTACGTGTCGCCGTCGGTCTGGGCGTGGCGGCCGGGCCGGGCGCGCGCGATGCGAGGCTATGTCGATCACGTGCTCGCGCTGCTGCCGTTCGAGCCGGAGGAATATCGCAAGCTGCAGGGACCGCCATGCAGCTATGTCGGACATCCCCTGACCGAGCAATTCAGCTCGCTCCGACCCAACGAGGAGGAGCAGAAGCGCCGCGATGCGCAGCCGCCGGTCCTGCTGGTGCTGCCCGGAAGCCGGCGCAGCGAAATCAGGCATCATCTGGCGCTGTTCGGCGCGGCGCTCGGCCAGCTCAACAAGCAAACCCCGTTCGAACTCGTGCTTCCCACCATGCCGCATCTCGAGGCCATGGTGCGCGAAGGCGTCGCATCGTGGCCCGTGGTGCCGCGGCTTGCCGTCGGCGAAATCGAGAAGCGCGCAGCGTTCCGTGTGGCCCGCGCAGCGCTCGCAAAGTCGGGTACGGTGACGTTGGAGCTCGCGCTGTCAGGCATTCCGATGGTGACGGCCTATCGCGTCAGTGCCGCCGAGGCGTTCATCCTGCGTCGTGCGATCCGGGTGTCGTCGGTGATCCTCGCCAATCTCGTGATCGGTAGCGACATCATTCCCGAGTTCCTGCAGGAGAACTGCACGCCGGACAAGCTCGCGCAAGCGCTGGGCGATGTGCTCGCGGATTCGCCCGACCGTCTGCGGCAGCTCGTGGCGTTCGCGACGATGGACGGGAAGATGTCGACCGGCGACCAGCCGCCGAGCGTCCGCGCCGCCGACATTGTGCTGGCGGAAATGAGCCGGGGCTCGGCCTAGTCATTCGCGCATCCTGTCGTCAGCGGCGGCATACGGCCGCAACGGTTCCGCTTGCTTCGGATATTTAGTCTGAGCTAATATTAGTAATAGCTAATATTTGTGCGGAGAGCCGTGATGAAGATCGATCCCGTCGCCTATGTCGGAGCCGTTGTTCGCGAAGTCGCCGCCCGGGAACGCGATGGCAAGCCGGCGCGGGCTGTCATCGCGACCCGCAGCTACGACACCGACATCGCCGATCTCTGGGACGCGCTGACCAATCCGGAGCGCATTCCGCGCTGGTTCCTCCCGATCTCCGGTGATCTGAAGCTTGGCGGCCGCTATCAGTTCCAGGGCCAGGCGGGCGGGGAAATCACGACGTGTGAGCCGCCGCGCCGGCTCGCGGTGACTTGGGAGGCGATGGGCGCCGTCAGCTGGGTCACCGTGACCCTGGCCGACGATCCCGCCGGCGGCACACGGCTCGAGCTGGAGCACCTTTCGCTAATCGAGGGCGACTTCTGGGACCGCTATGGACCCGGCGCGGTCGGCGTCGGCTGGGACCTCGCTTTGATCGGGCTTGCGCTCTATGTCGTCGCAGGCCCTGGCGGGCAGTTCGACCGGGCGGCCGCGGCGGCGTGGCCCGGCTCCGAGGACGGCAAGGATTTCATCCGCCGCAGCAGCGCGGACTGGTGCAGGGCCTCGATCAAGGCAGGAACGGACGAGACGGCGGCACACCGGGCCGGAGCCAACACGACGGCGTTCTATTGCGGCGAGCCTGAGCCGGGCGGTAGAGGCTAGCAACCGTGCACGCCTTCGACATCCTTGGCGATCCCGTCCGCCGGCGCATCCTGGAACTGCTGGCGACCGGCGAGCACAGTTCGGGCGATGTCGTCGCCGTCGTGCAGCGCGAGTTCGGCATCACGCAATCGGCAGTCTCGCAGCAGCTGCGGATCTTGCGGGACGCCGGTTTCGCGTCGGTGCGCGCCGACGGCACGCGCCGCATCTATGCGGTGGAGCCGGCGCGGCTGCGCGAGGTCGACGACTGGCTCGACCGGTTCAGGGCGTTCTGGCTGCCGCGTCTCGATGCGCTCGCGACCGAGGTCGCGCGCGGCAAACGAAAACGGCGCCACCAGGAATGATGGCGCCGTCTCGGCTCGGATTCTCTTAGAGACGAAGCTTACTTGCGCTTGTCGATCGTCACATAGTCGCGGCGCGCCACGCCGGTGTAGAGCTGGCGCGGACGGCCGATCTTCTGCTGCGGATCCTCGATCATCTCGCTCCACTGGCTGATCCAGCCGACGGTGCGGGCGACCGCGAACAGCACGGTGAACATCGAGGTCGGGAAGCCCATCGCCTTCAGCGTGATGCCCGAATAGAAGTCGACGTTCGGGTAGAGCTTGCGGTCGATGAAGTAGGGATCGCTGAGCGCGATCTTCTCGAGCTCGAGCGCAACCTTCAGCATCGGGTCGTCGCCATGGCCGGTCTCGGCCAGCACCGCGTGACACATCTTCTGCATGATCTTGGCGCGCGGATCGTAGTTCTTGTAGACGCGGTGACCGAAGCCCATCAGGCGGACTTCGCTGTTCTTGTCCTTCACCTTGGCGATGAACTCGGGAATCTTGTCGACCGTTCCGATCGACGACAGCATGGCGAGCGCGGCTTCGTTGGCGCCGCCATGGGCCGGACCCCACAGGCAGGCGATGCCGGCCGCGATGCAGGCGAACGGGTTGGCGCCCGAGGAGCCGGCGATACGCACCGTCGAGGTCGACGCGTTCTGCTCGTGATCGGCATGCAGGATGAAGATCTTGTCGAGCGCGTCGGCGAGCACCGGGTTGATCTTGTATTCCTCGCACGGCACCGCGAAGCACATCTGCAGGAAGTTCTCGGCGAAGGAGAGCGAGTTCTTCGGATACACGAAGGGCTGGCCGATGGTGTATTTGTAGGCCATCGCCGCCAGCGTAGGCACCTTCGCGATCATCCGCATCGACGCGATCATCCGCTGCTTCGGATCGTTGATGTCGGTGGAGTCGTGGTAGAACGCAGCGAGCGCGCCGACCGCAGCAACCATGATCGCCATCGGATGCGCGTCGCGGCGGAAGCCCTGGAAGAAGCGCGCCATCTGCTCGTGCACCATGGTGTGGTGGATCACGCGATGGTCGAAGTCCTTCTTCTGCGCCGGGGTCGGAAGCTCCCCGTAGAGCAGCAGGTAGCAGGTCTCGAGGAAGTCGCCGTTCTCGGCGAGCTGCTCGATCGGGTAGCCGCGGTATTCGAGGATACCGGCGTCGCCGTCGATATAGGTGATCTTCGACTGGCAGCTGCCGGTCGAGGTGAAGCCGGGGTCGTAGGTGAACACCCCGGCCTGGCCGTAGAGCTTGCCGATGTCGATGACATCAGGCCCAACCGTGCCGCTCAGGATCGGGAAATCGTAGTTCTTGTTGCCAATGGTGAGTGTGGCTGTCTTGCTGGATTTTGCGTCCATCGTGAGATCCCCGATGAAATCGTTGCGAAAACCGACCTTGCCCAGTCGCTAATTTGCGGCCCATGGCGGGGCGGAACGGCTTGTGGAGAAAGCGTCCGGCGATGGGTAGCTCATTGCAATGTGCGCTGCAAGATGGACCCTGGAGGGGGTCCATGCAGGATCACGCCGCCTGATCGGCGAGGCGGGCGAGACACTCCTGGCGTCCCAGCACGGCCAGCACGTCGAAGATGCCGGGCGACGTCGTCCGTCCTGTCAGCGCCACCCGCAGCGGCTGCGCAACGGCGCCGAGTTTCAGATTGTTCTGCACGGCGAAATTCCGCATGGCGGTCTCGGTGGTTTCCGCCGTCCAGTCGTTCACGGCTTCCAGCGCGGTACGCAGCCGGCCGATCAACGCACGCGTTTCGGGCGTGAGTAGCGCGGTCGCTTTCGGATCGAGCTCAAGCGGGCGATCGGCGAAAATGAAGTAGGCGCCGGCGATCAGCTCGATCAGCGTCTTGGCGCGTTCCTTCAGGCTCGGCATCGCCCGCAGCAGTTGCGCGCGGGTGGTGTCATTGAGCTTGGCCTTCAGCGCGGCACCTTCAGGAACATAATCCAGCACGCTCTCGAACTGGGTCACGAGGGATTGATCGTCGCTCTGCCGGATATAGTGGCCGTTGAGGTTCTCCAGCTTGGCGAAATCGAACCGTGCCGCCGAGCGGCCGATGCCCGGGAGATCGAACGCGTCGATCATCTCCTTCGTCGAGAAGATCTCCTGGTCGCCATGGCTCCAGCCGAGCCGAACGAGATAGTTGCGCAAGGCGGCCGGCAGATAGCCGAGCGCGCGGTAGGCATCGACGCCGAGCGCGCCATGGCGCTTCGACAGCTTCGAACCGTCGGGACCGTGGATCAGCGGAATGTGGGACATGCTCGGCAGCTCCCACTCCAGCGCGTCGTAGATCTGCTTCTGGCGCGCGGCGTTGATCAGGTGGTCGTCGCCGCGGATGATGTGGGTGACGCCCATATCGTGGTCATCGACCACGACCGCGAGCATGTAGGTCGGGGTGCCATCGCCGCGCAGTAGGACGAGGTCGTCGAGGTTCTCATTCTGCCAGACCACGCGGCCCTGGACCTGATCCTCGATCACGGTCTCGCCGGTCTGCGGCGCCTTGAGGCGAATGGTCGGCTTGACGCCCGCAGGCGCGGTGGCCGGATCGCGGTCGCGCCACATGCCGTCATAGAGGCGGGTACGGCCCTCGGCGCGCGCCTTCTCGCGCATCGCGGTCAGCTCCTCCGGGGTGGCATAGCAGTAATAGGCGCGCC
The DNA here is from genome assembly GCF_042258615.1 of Bradyrhizobium sp. Pha-3. Lineage (GTDB taxonomy): Bacteria > Pseudomonadota > Alphaproteobacteria > Rhizobiales > Xanthobacteraceae > Bradyrhizobium. The sequence goes on from NZ_CP170152.1 coordinate 4,820,835, forward strand.
CGGCGGCAAGCAGGCCCTCGGCGACCTCGCGATGGCGGGCGGCGCGGCTGAACTGGTAGATCACGTCGCCGTCCCAATCGAGCTCGAGCCATTTCAGGCCGTCCAGGATGGCGTCGATCGCCTTCTTGGTCGAGCGCTCGCGGTCGGTGTCCTCGATCCGGAGCAGCATCTTGCCGCCGAGCTTCCTGGCGTAGAGCCAGTTGAACAGCGCGGTGCGGGCGCCCCCGATGTGGAGGAAGCCGGTCGGCGAGGGGGCGAAGCGGGTAACGACGGAATTGGTCATGATCGATTGCGACGTATGCTGGAATGGGCGGTGGTGTATATCAGGAACCGGACATAACTAAAGCCCCGGCTGACCTTTTGCCGGCCAAACCAGGCTCTGAAACCAGGCTTGGCCGGACGGCGCGAATTTGGCAGAAGGTTAAGCTTACTCCTCCAGGGAACCCTTTGATGACGATTGACACGACGGCAGAGGCAGGGCGCGACTTCATCCGCGACATCGTCCAGGCCGATCTCTCCTCCCACAAGCACAATCGGATCGTGACCCGCTTTCCGCCGGAGCCGAACGGCTACCTGCATATCGGCCACGCCAAGTCGATTGCCCTGAATTTCGGCATCGCGCAGGAGTTCGGCGGCCAGTGCAATTTGCGCTTCGACGACACCAATCCGACCAAGGAGGAGCAGGAATACATCGACTCGATCCAGGCCGACGTCCATTGGCTCGGCTACGATTGGGGCAGAAACCTCTTCTTTGCGTCGGACTATTTCGAACGCCTGTACGACTGGGCCGAAGGCCTGATCAAGGCCGGCTATGCCTATGTCGACGATCAGTCGCAGGAGGAGATCCGCACTTCCCGCGGCACGCTGACCGAGCCCGGCAAGAACTCGCCGTTCCGCGACCGTTCGGTTGAGGAGAACCTCGACCTGTTCCGCCGCATGAAGGCCGGCGAGTTCTCGAACGGCGCCCGCGTGCTGCGCGCCAAGATCGACATGGCCGCCGGCAACATCAACCTGCGCGATCCCGTGCTGTACCGCATCCTGCACGCCCACCATCCGCGCACCGGCGACAAATGGTCGATCTATCCGAGCTACGACTACGCGCACGGCCAGTCGGACGCCATCGAGGGCATCACCCATTCGATCTGCACGCTGGAGTTCGAGGATCACCGCCCGCTCTATGAGTGGCTGCTCGACAAGCTGCCGGTGCCCTCGAAGCCGCGTCAGTACGAAATGGCGCGGCTCAATTTGACCTACACGCTGCTGTCCAAGCGCGTGCTGACCCAGCTCGTCCGTGACGGGCACGTCTCGGGCTGGGACGACCCGCGGATGCCGACCATCGCCGGCCTGAAGCGGCGCGGCGTGCCGCCGGCGGCGGTGCGCGAGTTCATCAAGCGCATCGGCGTTGCCAAGGCCAACAGCGTGGTCGATGTCGGCATGCTCGAGTTCTGCATCCGCGAGGAGCTGAACCGCACGTCGCTGCGCCGCATGGCCGTGCTGCGGCCGCTCAAGGTGGTGATCGAGAACTATCCGGAAGGGCAGGTCGAGGAGATCGAGGCGATCAACCATCCCGACAATCCGGAAGCCGGCACCCGCAAGATCGCGTTCGGCCGCGAGCTCTATATCGAGCGCGACGACTTCATGGAGAACCCGCCGAAGAAGTTCTTCCGCCTCTCGCCCGGCAATGAGGTGCGGCTGCGCTATGCCTACTTCATCAAGTGCACCAGCGTCGTGAAGAACGACGCCGGCGAGATCGTCGAGCTTCGCGCGACCTATGATCCCGCGACCAAGGGCGGCAATGCGCCCGACGGCCGCAAGGTGAAGGCGACCATGCACTGGTTGCCGGCGGCGCAGTCGAAGCCGGCGGAGATCCGCATCTACAATCAGCTGTTCGCCAACCCGAGCCCGAACGCCGCCGATTTCGTCGCCGACCTCAATCCGCAGTCACTGGAGGTGTTGGCCGATGCGCGGGTCGAGCCTGCGATCGCCGAGAGCAATTCGCTAGAGGCGATGCAGTTCGAGCGGCAGGGCTATTTCGTGCGCGACGCGGATTCGACGCCGGACAGGCTGGTGTTCAACCGCACCATCGGCCTGCGCGACACCTTCGCCAAGGAAGTCGGAGGCAAGGGTTAGGCAAGGGTTAGGCAAGGGTTAGCGTGGTGCCGCGCGGACAACGGACGGAGGCGATCGATGCCTGACGAAGCCGACGACATCGCCTCCGCCATCATCGCCGGATGGTCCGCGGGTTTCAGCAAGCTCGATGCGGATGCGCTCGCCGCGCTCTATTCGCAGCACGCGTTCTTCTTCGGCTCGAACCCGACGCTCTATCGTGGCCGCGACGGCGTCAAAGCCTACTTCAACGGCCTCCCGCGCTGGCGCGCACCGCGCGTACAGTTCAGCGATATCAGGACCGAACGGGTGAATCCCGATCTCGTCAACATGGCTGCTATCGCATCCTTCTTCCTCGACGGCGATGCGCCCTCGCTCGCCGTCAAGATCACCTGGGTGATCGCGCGCGAGGACGGCGGCTGGAAGATCGCCTGCCATCACGTCTCGTCGCAGGCGCCATTGATTTAGATGTCGTAGTACAAATGGAACTCGTAGGGATGAGGTCGCAATCTGATGGGATCGACCTCCTTGTTCCGCTTGTAGTCGAGCCAGGTTTCGATCACGTCCGCGGTGAAGACATCGTTGCGCAGCAGGAACGCGTGATCGCGTTCGAGCGCATCCAGCGCCTGATCCAGTGACCCGGGCGTTGACTTTACCTCCTTGGCCTCGGCGGGCGGCAGGTCGTAGAGGTTCTTGTCGATCGGGCTGCCTGGGTCGATCTTGTTGTTGATGCCGTCGAGACCTGCCATCAGCATCGCGGCAAACGCCAGATAGGGATTGCAGGAGGGATCCGGCGAGCGAAACTCGACGCGCTTGGCCTTCGGGTTCGGCGAATACATCGGAATGCGGCAGCAGGCCGATCGGTTGCGTTGGGAATAGACTAGGTTGATCGGAGCCTCATAGCCCGGCACCAGACGTCGATAGGAGTTGGTGGTCGGGGCGCAAAGTCCGCACAACGCCCAGGCATGGGTCAACAGGCCTCCGATATAGTGGCGGCCGAGCTGGCTCAGTTCGGCATAGTCGCCCCTGTCGTAGAACAGGTTGGTCTCGCCCTTCCACAGCGACTGATGGACGTGCATTCCAGACGCGTTGTCCTCGAACAACGGTTTTGGCATGAACGTTGCGGTCATTCCGTTCTGGCGGGCGGTGTTCTTCACCACGTATTTGTAGATCATCAGATTGTCCGCCATGCGCGTGAGCGTGGTGAAGCGCATGTCGATTTCGTTCTGTCCACCGGTCGCGACTTCATGGTGATGGGCTTCGATCTGGATGCCCAGCTGCTCCATGGTCAACACCATTTCGGTGCGGAGCGCCTGCATGCTGTCCGTCGGGGGCACCGGAAAGTATCCCTCTTTCGGGCGCGGCTTGTGTCCCAGATTGGGCGCTTCATCTGTGCCCGTGTTCCAGCTGCCTTCACCGGAATCGATTTCGTGGAAAGCGTAGTTGATGCCCTGTCCGTAGCGCACGCTGTCGAACACGAAGAACTCCGCCTCCGGACCGAAGTAGCTGGTATCGGCGTGGCCCGTGGCCTTCAGGTGGGTTTCGGCTTTCTGGGCGATGTAGCGGGCATCACGGCTATAGGATTGACCGGTCACGGGGTCGCGGATGTTGCAGATCAATACCAGGGTGGATGCAGGGGAATACGGGTCGAGAAAGGCCGTGGTCGGGTCCGGGACGACCAGCATGTCGCTTTCCTGGATTTCCTGGAAGCCGCGGATCGATGAGCCGTCGAAGCCAATCCCTTCGCTGAGAGCGTCGATGCTCGCCGCGCTCGGCGGGACAGAAAAATGTTGCCATACCCCCGGCAAATCGGTGAATCGCAGATCGATCATCTGCACTTTCTCGTCCTTGATCGCCTTCACGAGATCTTCGGCTGTTGCGCACGTCGGAAACATGGCTTCACTCCTGTCATGGAGAGCCGCGTCGTTGAGATTGTGCTGTCGTTCAAGCCGCCATAGGGCGGCTTGAACGGATCCCGCTCCACGTTCTGCGCTGCTCGCCGGCAGCCTTAGCTTTGGTGCGGCCCGCGCATCAGCTTCATGGCGTCTTCGATATGCCGCCAGGTTCTGGCCAGCTCGGCCTCGCCTTTTGCTTCAAGCTCGATGGCGTTTTGGGCAGCTTCCGCAATGGCCTTGGCGCCATGTGCCTCGAGCAACTGCCGCGCATAGTTGTGGATTTCGATTTCTCGCATGGCGTCATACTCCTCTCGTCCTGAGCGCAACCGTGGGACACCGGTCGGGCCGCGAACCGCAGACGTTGACACCTGGTCAAGCGCACACAGTGTGCATCTTGCTGCGGCGCGATTGCAAGAGCCCATTCCTGGTAGCGGAGACGCCCGGGTGGACGTCGGCTGGCGGATCAGCAGCGGCAACACATCGCAGGTCGGACAGATGCCTTTTTGTCTCCGCCACACCATGTCTTCGGAAGAAGGAGGTGAGGATTATGCGCATTCAACACTGGCAGGATGCTGCCAGCCTGTTGGTGGGCGTCTGGCTGGTCGCGTCGCCGTTTGCACTGGGCTTCTCCGGGGCAGCTCTCTGGATCTCCATCGCGCTCGGATTGGGCGTCGTGCTGTTTGCCTTGGAGGCATTCATCATTCCGTCCTATCTGGAGGAATGGGGCGAGATGCTGATGGGGTTGGCTCTGGTGTTGGCACCCTGGACGTTCAGCTACCAACCGGGATCGGTCACGACGAGCAGCGTGCTCGCCGGCATCGTGGTGATCGTGCTCGCTTGTTGGGAGCTGACGATGGATCGTGATTTCGCCACCTGGTGGCACGATCACTGGCATCACCGAACTGGCTGAGAGGGAGCTGACTGAAACGTTGGTCTGGCCGCCAACCACCGGCGGCCGGAGAGGTTGGAATTGTGTGGTGCAGGATCGCCTCCAGGCCGCATTGACGTGACGCGGATGCAGGTTCTGCAGAGAAATCACGCCAGAGACGGCGAGTGCGGGACGATTAAGAAGCGTCGTCTCGCACTTGCAGGAAGGCGGCCATGCCTCTTGCTGCAGGGATAGTGGCCCTCAGCAACGTCACTCCGTCACGATGCGACTCTCGCGTCGATCTGCTCCCAAATTCTGGTCTTGCGCGTCTCCGGCATGACAAAGAGGGCGATCACGAAGCACACCGCGGGAACGACAATCGGGTAGATCAGCGCGTAGCCGATGCTGCCCGTTGCTGCGAAGGCGGCTGATGTGATGAACGGCACCAATCCGCCTCCCCAACCATTGCCGATATGATACGGCACCGAGACCGAGGTGTACCTGATCCTGGCCGGGAAGAACTCCGCCAGGAACGCGCCGACCGGCCCGTACACCATCCCGACGTAGCAGACGAGGATGAAGATGATGAAGACGGCAACCGGATAGTTGATGTGTCCCGGCTGCGTGACCATGCCGAGCCACAGATACAGCGGATAGTAGGTGATGGCTGCAAGCAGCATTCCTCCGAGGATCACGGATTTACGGCCGATCTGATCCGACAGCCAGCCAAAGAAGATCAGGCTCGGCGTTGCGATCAGCAGTGCGGTTCCCACGATGTAGGCCGAGGTAACCGCATCGACCTTGGAGACCTGCTGCAGGAAGTACAGTGCCCAGAATTGACCGCTGTACCAGACCACGCCCTGTCCGATCAGGACGACGATGGCGATCAAGATGTACTTGATATTGGCGCTGAGGAAAGCTTCCCGCCAGGGATTCCCGGTCATCTGTCCGCGTGCTTTGATCTCCTGGAAAATCGGCGTCTCCTGGAGCTGGAGGCGGATGTAGATGGCGATGGCCACCAGCAGGAACGAGACCAGGAATGGAACGCGCCACGCCCATTCGTCGAAGGCCTGATTGCCGGCCCAGGTCCGGGTCAAAACGATCACGGCCAGCGACACCACGATCCCGAGCGTTGGCGAGGTTTGTAGCCAGCCCGTATAGTAGCCGCGGCTGTCGTCCGGAACATGCTCGGCGACATAGGTGATGGCGCCGCCATATTCGCCGCCCAGGCATAGACCCTGGATCATCCGCAAGCCGAACAGGATGAATGCGGCCGCCAGGCCGATCGACTGATAAGTTGGGATCAGTCCGATCGCTCCCGTTCCCAGGCCCATTCCGCTCAGCGTAATGAGGAATGTATATTTACGGCCGACCCGATCGCCCATCCACCCGAACAGGAAGGCCCCCATCGGACGGATCAGGAATCCCGCAGTGAACAGTGCGATTGTGCTCAACAGGGCTGCAAGGGGGTGGGATTGCTCAAAGAACTTGACCGACAGAACTGCGGCCAGGCTGCCAAAGATATAGAAGTCGTACCACTCAATGATGTTTCCCACTGACGCAGCGACAATCACGCGACGAAAATCGCTCGGTACTTGAATTGCCATGTGCTGCTCCTATCAATTGCAAACGCTACGCCTCGCGTTTTTTCAGCGATCTATCCGCTCGCGGCGTGCGCGTGGTGCGCGGCGTTGCAGGCGAGATTTGCGAGTTCGTCCGCAACGCCTGGTCTCAGGGGAGTTGTGATCCACCTGAGAAGAGCTCCAGCGGCCTTCAGGTTGCCGCGAGCCGTTACTGCCCCATCCCCCGTCTGTCCGGGAGTGGAGGCATCAGGGTAGTCTAATCCCAATGGGATCGGTACCTAATGAGACTTTCGGCTCGATCGGTTTGACGCAGGCCGCAGCTGTGGCTCGGCGCGAGAAGCCGAGGCGCAGGTCGATCCTGGTATCCCCGCCTTGCCGGTCCGCATTCTGCATCCGTTCCGCTAGCGGTGAGGTCACAGCTTCCGGTAGCTTCGCGTCCCGGCAGGGATCGCAAGCGGAATGGCGGAGCAGGGCACAACGCCGGGCGGCAGACGCGGTTACGCGGGGACGTGGCCGCCGCGCGCGGCTGCACCGGTCGGCGGCTATATTCCGGTGCGCGCCAGCATCTGGCGGCCGTTCGTCGAGACATTGCGGCAATGGGTGCGCGCGGAGACGGGCGCCGGGCGGCTGTTGCCGTGGGTGCCGGTGGCGTTCGGCATCGGGATCGCGTTCTATTTCGCGGCCGAGCACGAGCCGGTGCTGCCGGTCGCGGCGACCGTCGCAATCGCGCTCTGCCTGCTGGCGCTGCTGCTGCGGCGGCGTCGAATGTTTCCCGCTGTCGTGATGCTCGCTGCGGTCGCGGCGGGCTTTGCGACGGCGACATGGAAGACCGCGCGGATCGCCCACGGCGTGCTTGCGCGGCCGATATTTTCCGTGGCGCTGACCGGTTTTGTCGAGACACGCGACGTCAGGGAGAAGACCGACCGCTTCGTGCTGCGCGTCATGTCGATGGAAAGCCAGCGCGAGGTGCCGAAACTCGAGCGTGTCAGGCTCTCGGTGAAGAAGGGTACCGCGCCCGAGGTCGGCAGCTTCGTCGAATTGAAGGCGCGGCTGATGCCGCCGCTCGGACCGCAGCGCCCGGGCTCCTATGATTTCGGCCGTGACCTTTATTTCCAGGGTATCGGCGCATCCGGCTTTGTGATGGGCGCGGTGAAGACCAGGGAGCCGCCAGCGGCTGGCGGCACGGCGCTGCGCTATGCCGCATTCATGCAGTGGCTGCGCGATGCCATCGACGCGCGCATCCGCACCACGCTCGATGGGGATCAGCGCGCGATCGCAACTGCACTGCTCACCGGCCGCCGCGATGCGATCACGACGCCGGTCAACGACGCGATGTTCATCTCGGGGCTCGGCCATGTGCTGTCGATCTCCGGCTACCACATGGCCGTGGTCGCGGGCGTCGTGTTCTTCACGATCCGCGCGCTGCTTGCGCTGTTTCCGGCGCTGACGGCCGGACACCCGATCAAGAAATGGGCGGCGGCGGCCGCGCTGGTTGCCGCGGCATTCTATCTCCTGCTGTCGGGGGCGGAGGTCGCGACCCAGCGATCGTTCTTCATGACGGCCGTGGTGCTGATCGCCGTGATCGTCGACCGCCGCGCGATCACCTTCCGCACGTTGGCGGTGGCGGCGCTGATCGTGCTCGCGATCGCGCCGGAAGCGCTGGTGCATCCGAGCTTCCAGATGTCGTTTGCGGCGACGCTCGGGCTGGTGGCGCTGGTGCAGATCGGGCTGCCGAACCTGCTGGCGTCGCCCGACCATTCGGTGACCGCGCGGGTTGCGCTGTGGGGCGGGCGTGAGCTTACGATGCTGATGCTGGCCTCGCTGGTGGCGGGGCTCGCGACGACGCCCTACGCCGCGTTCCATTTCCATCGCGTGACGCCCTATGGGCTGCTGGCGAACCTCGCGGCGATGCCGGTGGTGTCGGCGGTCGTGATGCCCGCCGGCCTGCTCGGGCTGCTCGCCATGCCGTTCGGCTTCGACGGCGTGTTCTGGGCGATCATGGGGTTCGGCATCGACTGGATGATCCTGGTGACGCAATGGGTCGCCGCGCTGCCGGGCGCGGTCGGCCGGATGGCTGCGTTCGGGGTCGGACCGATGATCGTGGCAAGCGCCGGCCTCATCCTGCTCGGGCTGCTGCGCTCGCCGCTGCGCTGGTCGGGTGCCGTGCTGCTGGTCGTCGCCTCGGTCTGGGCGGTGCGCGTGCCGCAGCCGGATGTGCTAGTTTCCGCCGACGGCCGCAACGTCGCGGTGCGTGGCGGCGACGGGCGGCTGCATCTGATGCACAGCGCGAAGGACACCTTTCTCGTCAAGGAGTGGCTGGCGGCGGATGCCGATGCGCGGAACGCGACGGATGCCTCACTCGGTGAAGGCGTCTCCTGCGATCCGAGCGGCTGCGTGACGCAGGGTCCCGGCGGCGCCTTCGTCGCGCTGGCAACACGGCCCGAGGCGCTGGCCGATGATTGCGAGCGTGCGGCGCTGATCGTGACGGCCCGGCCGGCACCGAAGGATTGCGCGGCTTCGGTGATCGACGCCGAGCGGTTGCGGCGCCACGGCGCGCTGGTGCTGCGGCGCATCAGGGACGGCTATGCCATCGATGCGGTCAAGCCCGGCGGGATCGACCGGCCGTGGTCGCCGGCGGTTCCCGGCGACGGCGAGGCTGAGACGACGTTGCGCGCACCCACGAGCGCGCCGCGGCCCGCCGTCGATGCGACGCCGGCCGAGACCGATTTGCAGGGTGAAGATTAGCCGTTGTCGGGTGAGGGGCCGGTCGGCAGCTCGAACAGGCCGAGATGGTATTCGTCGGAGTCGGGGCCGGCGTCGGGCTTCTTGACGAGGGTGAAGGAAGCTTCGGGAAACTGCTCCCAGACCTTCAGGTCGTCAGCCGTGACCGTCAGCCAGCCGAACCGGAACATGTAGCGGCCCGGCTCCGTGACGCGTCCAGCCTTTTGCCATGTGACCTTGTCGACCACCACGCACGTCCTCCGTGCATGATGATGCGCCAAGGCGCGCCTCGACGCAATTCTCCTGCAGCGCCCCGGAACCCGGCGTCCGGGGTCGCTCGAAATCGCTTAGGTTCACTCGCCGCCGGACAGCTCATTCCGCGGCGACGATGCGTTCAACCCAAAAACAGCGACGCAAATGCGGAGGGCCGCCGCTCCACAACCTTCGGCTTCTGCTCGACCGGCGGATGCAGTGCCGGCAATTGCAGTACGCTGACGCGCTGTCCCTCGACCAGCTGGGTCACCAGCACATGGCTGCCGTCGGGGAATTCGACCGCGTCATGATGGCGATCGGGAACGTCGGGCTCGACTTCGTTGAACACTCCGACGCGGAAGTTCATCGTCTTGGTCCAAATCCAGCGGCTGTCGTAGCGAACGTTCTCGGCGAAAGCGAGCTCGGTGCCCGGCAGCATGCAGACCGCGACAGTGGGGTCGGTCTCCGAAGCAAAGCCGCGGGTCGACGTGCCGCGGAAAGTCGTGGTGATCAGCGTCTCTCCAACAATGGCGGGGCGCGACGCCACGGCGTGCAGACTATAGTCACACATCGGATGGCTCCTCTAATCGAGGTAGCGACCCGTGCCTCTCCTTGAGGCATAGGCCTCTACCAGAGTGGACGATAGCGAACGAGTGTCTCCTCGTTTCTGGGCGATTGTACGACTGGCCGCCGAACGCCTCAATCACAAACACGCGACGCTGCTTGAGAGGTATCGGAGCGCATCGGGCAAACAGCACGTTACGCTATCATTCAAGGAACGATCCGATGTGTTGCTCGTTCCTCGCCGCCGCAACTATTTGAAATTCAGTACTTGCGATAGAGGCCGATCAGCTTGCCCTGGATGCGGACCCGGTTCGGCGGCAGGATGCGCACCTCATAGGCGGTGTTGGCCGGCTCCAGCGCGATCGATGCACCGCGGCGACGGAAGCGCTTCAGGGTGGCTTCCTCCTCGTCGATCAGCGCCACCACGATGTCGCCGGTGTTGGCGACGTCGTTGCGCTGGATCAGCGCCATGTCGCCGTCGAGGATGCCGGCATCGACCATCGAGTCGCCGCGCACTTCCAGCGCATAATGCTCGCCGGCGCCGAGCATGTCGGGCGGCACGCTGATGGTGTGGCTGCGGGTCTGCAGCGCTTCGATCGGCGTACCGGCGGCGATCCGGCCCATGACGGGGACCGCGACCGGCCGGTTGCCGTCGTCCTCGGCGATCGGCGGCGAGCTGGTGCGCTTGCCGAGGGTGCCTTCGATGACGCTCGGCGTGAAGCCGCGGCGGCCGTTGCCGCCGCCGGCCGAGAGCTCGGGCAGCTTGATGACTTCGATGGCGCGGGCGCGGTTGGGCAGGCGGCGGATGAAGCCGCGCTCCTCGAGCGCAGTGATCAGGCGGTGGATTCCGGACTTCGAGCGCAGGTCGAGCGCATCCTTCATCTCGTCGAAGGAGGGCGGTACGCCGGCCTCTTTCAGACGTTCATTGATGAAACGCAGAAGTTCGTACTGTTTGCGCGTGAGCATCTCGAGTATTCCCCCGGTTGGTAGCGTCGTTCGATTCCGAGACTTTCAGGCGGGGCCTGACCTCAGGAGCACGGTGCTGATTGCAAGCGCTCCCTCGCGGCCTCCCATTTGTACACACCAGTACTCGAAACAAATCATGAACGGACACTATATGTTCGATATGTGTTCCGCAACCACTTAATTTCCGGTGAACGTATCCTGCGAGCGCTATCCGCCGCAGGAAAGGCTCAGTCTACGAAGTCCTTTAAAAATAGGGGTTCGCAAATCCGTTTGGGTCCATTTTCCAAGTAAGACTGGGGTCTAGCTGGAAGCGGGCTGGATTTGCATTGAGGGTATTATGTAACCATAAGGCGTGTCGGCGGCGCCGATTCTGGGGTCCGATTACATGCGGATAAACGCGGGTCGCCGCAGAATCGATCTCGGCGGCTATCCAGGGTGTTCCGCTCAAATCCCTCGGGAAAGCCAACGGACCGATTTCCCTGGCTCTCGGTTTGCGACGCCAGCATAAAGCTTCCGTGCCAGGTCGGCTCATTTTGGCTCAGGCCTATTTTCTCGCCCATTCGTTTGAAAGTGCAACCACCGCACGGGCGCATCGACCGCCGTTCCAAAATCATCGCTGAGGCGATGATCAGGTCGAATATCTCCCAGGATCCCACTTGACCGACTTGGCGGGCGCAAGCGTGTCAGACGTGCTCCGGGTAGAACCAAACCGGCGGCGATGCGGTACAGGTTGAACTCTTCTCCGGACAGGCGATCGGTGGTCGCAAGTCTGAAGCCCGCGCCATCCCGACTGCCCGCCAAACCGGTGTCGACCCAACATGAAGAGGGTGTGGCTCAAATCCCGTGCAGACGCTATGGGATGGTCGGAGTTCATTTGGGAAAATGACGTCTGCATCTCATGCCGTTTCGGTGGCGTTTCTGGTTCCGCGGCTTTTTCTCCCTAGGCATGTTCTGGGCTTGTGCGGTGTCGGTGCAAATCGCGCAACCGGCGATCCAGGCCTGGTTCGACATTCCCGCGCAACCGCTCGCATCAGCGCTCGACGCCTACAGCAAGACGACCGGAGTCGTCGTCGCCTATAATGGCAATCTTGCGGTTGGACGGCTCTCGAGTCCGGTGAAAGGGGAGTTCAATCCTCAGCAAGCCATTCTGCTTCTTCTGAAAGGCAGCGGATTGGTCGCAGACTACACGGCACCCGATGCCATCGTGGTCGTTCCAGCGCCGAATGAAACTTCTGTGACGCGATCGCCATCGGCGATCGCGCAAGCGGCCTTGTCACAACAGAGCGCTATTGAACGGCGATATTCCGCACTGCTACAGGAGCGGCTCAACAATGCCTTGTGCGCTGAGCATGCGACGAGGCCCGGTACGTACCGGGCCGCAATCAGCTTTTGGGTCGGATCTACTGGCAGTGTGACGAGGGTGAGGCTTTTGGGGACGACCGGCGACCCTCAACGGGATGCAGCGATTGCGGATGCGGCACGTCGCGTATCCGCAGGCGAAGCTCCCCCTGCGCGGATGCCGCAACCCTTCACCATGGTTATCCTGCCGCGAGCGTCCGGCGGCACCGTCGACTGTCCGCGGGGTGAAGGCGGCCGACAAGATGAGTGAGGACGAGAGGTTCTCGAACTCTTCCGATCATGAGCCGGCCGCGGACAACGACAGTTCGCGAACGCTGCGTGCGCTGCTGATCGAGCGCTATCAGGACTTGAAGTCGCGCCTAGCGCGTCGGCTGGGCTCGCTGGAATGGGCGGAAGACGCCCTGCAGGATACCTATCTGCGTCTGAACGGCAGGGAGATCGTTGGCGACGTCCGCAATCCGGCCGCCTACCTGCTTCGATCTGCCTTCCATATCGCGCTGAATCAGCGACGCGCCGACAACCGGCGCCTCAAGGCGGGGGAGGTCGAGGCGCTGCTTAATCTCGCCGACGATGCGCCTGATGCCGTGCGCGTGATTTCTGGCCGTGCCGATCTCGAAAGGCTCAAGCAGGTAATGGCCGAACTGCCGCCGCGCCCGCGGGCCATCCTGCTGGCCGCCCGGCTCGAGGGATTGTCCCGGCAAGCAATTGCCCGGCGCTTCGGAATCTCCGTGAGCCTGGTGGAAAAGGAATTGAGGAGGGCGCAGGAACATTGCGTCGCCCGTTTCAAGAAAATCCAGCGTTCGGAGTAGAAAATTGTGCGGTTCGCGCTTCCACGGAGTGTCTATGTTGCGGGAGGGCCGCTGGTTCGCCCGCAGAGGATTGTAGCTGCAGTCCTCACGATGATCGGCAACATGCAACGTTGATGATTGAAAGCGACCAACATCACGATGAGCTTCCCGCGCTGGAGCGCGAAGCCCACGCCTGGATTCGGCGCTTGACGTCCGGCGAGGCGAGGGCGTCCGACGCGGCCGCGTTGCAGCGATGGTGCAGCCAGAGTCCGGCACATGCGGCCGCTTTTTCCGAAGCCAGGCGGTTCTGGAAGGCGTTCGGACCCGCCGGTCAGAGCCTGCTCGCGGACGAGAGGGTGGCGAACCGCCGACCGCGCGCCGGCGGCAGGACGTCGATGAGTCGCCGCGCGGTCGTGGGAGGCGCGTTGGCGGCCACGGCAGCCGGGATCATGGTGGTGCACCCGCCACTCGATCTGTGGCCGTCGCTGCTCGAACTGCGGGCTGATTACCGTACCGGCGTCGGCGAGCAGCGTGAGGTGGCCGTGGTGGACGGCGTCGTGGTCCAGATGAACACGCGCACCAGCATCTCGCTGGGATCGGGAGATGCGTCCGGCGCGGTCGAACTGATCGCCGGCGAAGCCTCCTTCAAGGTTGCCGATCGGCGAGCAGAGACATTCAGCGTGATCGCGGCGGGCGGGAAAACCACGTCGACGGAAGCGCAGTTCGACGTGTGCGTCGAGGGGGCGGGCGTCCGTGTCACCTGCCTTGCGAACGAGGCGCATGTGGAGCATCGGACGCAGCGGATGGTCCTCAAATCCCGGCAGCGTGTGACCTACGGCGATAGCGGATTTGGCGATGTCGTCGCGATCGACCCGTCGATTGCCGCTGCCTGGCAGCAGGGCCTGATCATCTGCAACATGATGCCTTTGTCGGATTTGATTCAGGAGCTGAACAGATACCGATCCGGCCGCATCGTGTTGCTGAATGCGCAGTTCGGGCGCAGTCCCGTCAACGGCCGTTTCAGGATCAATCGCCCCGACGAGGCCTTGGTGCAGATCGAGCGGGCATTCGGCATTCACGCCCGCACATTGCCCGGCGGGCTCGTCCTGCTCTCCTGAGCTTTCTCGCTCAAGATTTGTTTCACGCACTTTTTCGCGCCAACCAGCGCCGCCCCCGGGATCAGTCTCAGCGCATTGCATCGCGACGACGCTCTGACGCTCCGGAGCGGTGACACAAAACATTCATAAAATTCCCTTGAGTGTTCCGGCGTCGGGAGGTGTCACGACAGTGAGCCAGCGGTCATCACAGTGATCGCAAATCGGCCTGGTCAGGATTTCCGATGTACGTCGATCATGTGATTTCCCGCCTATCGCGCGCCTTGCGCAACGCTTCGTGGTTTCGTTCGCCGCAGAGCCGTCCGGTGAGCGGAAGCGCGGGTTTCGCAATGGCCGGCGTGCGGACACCCCGACCGCGCATCGACCGGGCCGAAGCACCGGCGCTTTGCTCCGTGCGCCTCTGATCCACTCGTTGTTCGCTCATTCCGTTCCCAGAGGATATCTGATGCCGTCTCGCCGGAAAGCCACCCGCCGTCCTCGTCTCGATCCGCGTCGGATCGCGCCGCTTCCGTCGCGGCAGCGGATCGGATTGGTGTCCCGCTCCATGCTGCTCGCGGGAACAAGCATGCTGGCGCTGCTGCTGAGCGGACTTGAGGGCGCATCCGCGCGTCCGCTCGGCAATTTCGCGACGACGACATCGGCGCCGGCGATCGCCAGCGACGCGGCAACTGCCGCGGCCCAGCAGGCGAGGGAGGTCGCCAGGCAAAGCCAGGGCGCGCTGACGCGGGCGACCCAGGCCATCCAGGCGTTGCAGGCTGCGCAGTCCGCCGCACGCAGTGCAGCCGCCGCCTCGCAGCGATCGGCCACCTTGCCGCAGGTGGCGGTGCCGAACGGCCTCGCGCCGGGCGGGCTTCAGGTTGCGCCCGGTGCCGTGCCCGGCTCGAGCCTCTGGCAAGGTGCCGCCCTGCCGAGCCAGACCGCAAGCGGCGGTCAGACCGCGGTCACGATCAATCAGACCGCGCCGCAGGCGATCCTCAACTGGCAGAGCTTCAACGTCGGCAGCCAGACCACGCTCAATTTCAACCAGCAGGCCAGCAGCTGGACCGCGCTCAACCGCGTGGTCGGCAACACCGCACCGAGCCAGATCCTCGGCCGCATCACCGCGCCCGGCCAGGTGCTGGTGATCAACCAGAACGGCATCATCTTCGGCGGCGCGAGCCAGATCAATGTCGGCTCGCTGATCGCATCAACCGCCAATATCGCCGACAGCCAGTTCCGCGCCAGCGGGCTCTATTCGACCCAGAGCGGCACCAGCTATCTGCCGAGCTTCACCGGCGCCGGCGGCAAGATCGTGGTCGAGAGCGGCGCGCTGATCACCACCAATGCGCCGTCGTCGGTCACCTCCGGCGGCGGCTTCGTGCTCATGATGGGCACCGAAGTCGACAATGCCGGCGCCATCACCACGCCGAAGGGGCAGACCCAGTTCGCCGCCGGCGACGATTTCATCCTGCGCGCCGGCTACGGCACCAATGCCAACCAGAACTCGACCACGCGCGGCAACGAGATCGCGCCGGTGCTGTATCGCGGCAGCAGCAGCGGGACCGTCACCAACACGGGTCTCGTCCTCGCCCAGCAGGGCGACATCACGCTCGCCGGTCATGCCGTCACCCAGGATGGCATTCTCGTCTCCACCACCTCGGTCAACCAGCGCGGCACCATCCATCTGCTCAACTCGGCGTCCGACACGACCGGCAGCGTCACGCTGACCAATAACGGCATCAGCCTGATCCTGCCGGAGACCGATGCGGCGGCCGCACTGGTGGCCGGCATCGATCCGAACGCGACGGCGTTCAATTCGCAGCGCGACGCCCTGATCGCCTCGGCCAAGCCGAACCTGCTGGCGACCGGCCAGTTCGACAACCTCTCGACGCTGTCCGATCGGCCCGATCAGTCGCGCATCGAGATCGTCACCGGCGGCACCGTCGATTTCAGGAATGGCTCGCTGACCATGGCGCAGGGCGGCCAGGTGACGGCCGCAGCCGGCAAGCGGGTGTTCGCCGAAAGCGGATCGGTGATCGACGTCTCCGGCACCACCGGCACCGTGCTGCCGGTGTCGGCCAATGCGATCAAGGTCAACGTCCAGGGCAACGAGCTGCGCGACAGCCCGCAGAACCGCGACGGCGGCGCGCTCATCAACAGCAATCTGTGGATCGACGCCCGCGATCTGACGCTGGTGCCGGCCGGCACCGGCGGCTATGCGACGGACCGCTATTACACCGCGGGCGGGCTGCTCGAGGTCTCCGGCTATCTCAACAACACCGGCCACAAGATCGGCGAATGGACCGCGGTCGGCGGCACCATCACGCTGTCGGCACCGGAGGTGGTGGCGCAGCGCGGCGCGATCTTCAATATCTCGGGCGGCGCGGTGCAATATCAGAGCGGCTATGTGCAGCAGACGCTGCTGCTCGGCAATGACGGCCGCATCTACAATGCCGACGCTGCCCCGGCCAACCTGACCTATGTCGCGGTGGCCAACGGCTTCATCGTCAATCACGCGCACTGGAACGTGGTCGAGGTCTATCTCAGCCCGTTCGGCAAAGGCAGCTCGCGCTGGGAGAACGGCTACACCGTGGGCCGCGACGCCGGCAGTCTCGTTCTCGCGACCCCGACCTCGGTGTTCGAGGGCACGATCCTCGCCAATGTGATCGACGGCGAAAACCAGATCGCCAAGCGTCCGGCCGGCGTCGCCGACGGCTACAAGCTGACACAGAACGCCGTGCCGCTCGCCGGCACGCTCGCACTCGGGCAGTACAATGGTTATGGCCTCGCCAACGCCTACAACACCGATGTGTCGTTCGGCAACGTAGCGCCGGTCGCTGGCAACCTGGACCCGATCTCGGCGCTGCCGGCCGGCCGCGTCAACACGGCCTGGTTCGACGCGCCGACGCTGAACAGCTTTGGCCTCGGCGGCCTCAACATCAACACGGCCAGCAAGATATCGATCGATGCGCCGCTGCAATTGTCATCGGGTGCGCAGGTCAAGCTGATCGCTCCGACCGTCGACATCACGGCCGGCATCACTGCGCGCTCGGGCAGCGTCACCATCAGCAACATTCTCAACTCGGCAACCGGCACGTTTGCGCTGACAAATGCGGCTGGAAGTGCGGCGCTGACGCTGGAGTCCGGCGCCGTCATCGATACGCGCGGCCTGTGGGTCAACGCGCAGACCAATCCGGGCAGCGTGTCGGGACTGGCCTTCCTCGACGGCGGCAACGTCACCTTCGATTCCGTTCAGAACGTCACGCTCGCCGCCGGCAGCGCAATCGACGTGTCCTCCGGCGGAGCCGTCCTCCCTAACGGCAAGACGCAAGGCGGCAAAGGCGGCAACGTCACGATTCTCGCGGGTCACACCCAGCAGAATGCCGGAACGCCGGGCGATGGAAATCTTGTTCTCGATGGTGCGATCCGCGCCTGGGGCGTCACCGGCGGCGGCACGCTGACGATCTCGACGCCCGGCAACATCCTGATCGGCGACAACGCCGAACTTGCCGGAGGTGTGCTGCCCGCAGGCACGCCGGCGCCGGTTGCATTGAAGTTCGCCCAACCGCTCACCATCCCGGCGGGGCAGCCGTTGCCGGTGCCGCTAACGCTCACCTTCTCCTCATTGGTTTATGACGTGCCGACCCCGGTCGATATCCGGAGCGCGGGTGTGCCCAGTGTGCCGACCGGCGCGGACTGGACTGTTCCCACCGGAATCCTGGTGCAGACACGGGTGAACGGCAGCACGCAGTATTGGGGCTCGGGATCCGTGTTGCCGGCGGGCTCGATCATCTTCGCCTTTAATCTCGGCGGCAACACCGGTGATGTCATTCCGGCCGGCACGGTCTTTCCATCGAAAGTTTTTCCCAACGGCATTCCGGTCCTGCCCTACCAGATCACCTACGCAGCTGGGTCGGTTCAATCAACGCCGATGACTTACCCGGTCGGCAGCACTATTCCGGTCGGCGGGGTGATACCGCAAACCGTCGCCGTCGAGCCCGCGCCATCGCTCAATCCTGCGTTCTTTACCGCCGGCTTCTCCAATTACGACATCAATGGTGGGCTGGGTGTTGTGGTGGCCAACAACACCGTGCTTGCGGCCGCGATGCCGGTCTACCGGTTCACAGCTAGCAGTTATGCGGCACCGGCCGGCACCGATCCGTCGTCGGTGTTGGAGCTGTGGACCCCGCCGCTGTTCACCGGGGATCCGCGTAAGGCCACCGTGACCCAGCGCGGCGGTGCGAGCCTCACGCTGCGTTCGCTCATCAAGCCCACAACTGGCGGCGCGATCGTGGTTGGCGACGGCGCCTCGGTCAGCGTCGATCCGGGCCAGAGCATCACGCTCGATGCCTTCGGTCAGATCAGCGTGTTCGGCAACCTCACCGCGCATGGCGGCAGCATCAATCTGGTCAATGATGCCTACGGTTCGCCGGTGCGAACAGGCTTCAACTTCGACTCGAGCGGCAACAGCCGCGGCGTTTCGATCTGGGTCGATGCCGCTGCCAAACTCGATGTCTCGGGCCTGGCCTATCAGGCGTCCGATACATCAGGACATCTATTCGGGAAGGCGACGGACGGCGGCTCCATCACCATCAATGGTGGCGGTGCCTTCGTGATCGTGCGTCCGGGCGCGGAGCTCAATGCAGACGGCACGCAGGTCGCGATCGATTTCGCGTCGGGCGGTACGGCTTCGTCAAGCCGCCCACAGATGGTCACAACGAATGGCGGTTCCATTACGCTGGCCTCGCAGAGCGGTCTCTATCTCGACGGTAATGTCCACGCCCTCTCCGGCGGAGCCGGCGCCTCCGGCGGCAGCCTGTCGATCGCGCTCACGACGCCGAACTTCGACGCGAACTACTTCCCCAAAATGGCGACGTCGGCCAATGTGGTCGTTCCGAGCCTGATGACCGTGGTGCAGGCGCGTCCGGATTCCTCGTTGCCGGAGGGCATCGCCCCGGCAACGGCCGCGTCGCATCTGACGTTCGGCCAGGCGACCGTGAGCGTCGACATGGTCAAGGCCGGCGGGTTCGACAGCCTGACGCTGACGTCCGGCGACTACATGGCGTTCTCCGGTAACGTGTCCCTTTCGTTGGGCCGGAGCTTGACGCTGACGGCAGCGGCGTTCACATCGGGGGCCCCGGTGTCCGGACCGATCGATCCCTCGATGCCGGCCACCGTCGGCGACGTGAAGGTGTCGGCTCCCTACATCCTGTTTCGTGAAGCGACGGCTGTCGTTCCAGATGGGACCGTCAGCAAGAGCATCCGTAACCCCTCCGGTGCGGCCTTGCCGACCACGGCCACGTTCGAGGCCGACGCAAACCAGATCGACATTCAGGGCCTCATCGGATTCTCGGCGCGTGCGCCGGAGAACATGTATGCGCCGGGATTCCTCACGACCAAGTTCGTCAGCCAGGGCGACATCCGCTTCCTGTCGATGCTAGGAGTTGTCGCAACCCAGCTGTCGACCAGCGGCAATCTCGAACTGCTCGCCGCGCAGATCTATCCCGCGACCAACGCCGTTGCCACCGTCATCGCAGGCAGTGGAAATTCCGATCCGACGACGACGCTCACCATCGGACGCACCACCGATGCCATTCCGGACGCTCCGCTCTCGGTGTTCGGCCAGCTCGCGTTCCAGGCGCCGGTGATCGAGCAGGGCGGCATCGTCCGCGCACCGCTCGGTCTTTTGACCTTCGGCCTGGGCTGGCCAGTGTACACGCCACACGTTGATCTGCTGCCCGGCAGCCTGACTTCCGTTTCGATGGCAGGCCTGACCATCCCCTACGGCGGTACGATCGACGGCGTGACCTACACGTATAACGGCACCAGCCTCCGTGCGATCGGCCTCACCAACTTCAACAACAACGGGCCGCAATCCGGCATCATCCTGGACGGGCAGTCGATCAACGTCGCGAGCGGCGCGATCCTCGATTTGTCGGGCGGCGGCACGCTCGCCGGCGCGGGTTTCGTCTCCGGACGCGGTGGCTCGGTCAACGTGATCAACACGCCGCTCGTCAATGCCAACCCTGCGACTCTCATCAGCAAGGCGAGCGACAACGTCTATGCCATCCTCCCTGGCTATAGTTCGGGCTACGCGCCGATCGCGCCCGAAAACGGCGCCGGCGATCCCGCGATTGGTCAGCAGGTCACCATTCCGTCCGGTGTCCCGGGACTGCCGGCGGGAACGTACACGCTGCTGCCGTCCAACTACGCGCTGCTGCCCGGCGCATACCGCGTCGAACTCGGCGGCAGCACCACGACGCCGGTCGGCAGCCCGATCACAATCGGCAACGGCACCTACGCCGCTTCGGTCACCACCGGGATCGCCAACACCGCGATCAAGGGCAGCCTGCCGGTGACGGCGCTGATCACCGCGGGCACCTCGGTCCGCAAATATTCGCAATTCAACGAGCAGAGCTACAGCGATTTCCTGCTTGCCAACGTGGCGCAATTCGGCGGCGTGCGTCCGCTGCTGCCGAGCGACGGCAAGACGCTCGAGATCGTGTTCGAGAGGCCGAACGCCACCCCGATCGGGCCTACGCTCACATTCGACGGCACCGCGCTGTTTCAGGGTACGCAGGGCGGCAACGCCGGCCAGGTAGCGTTGCTGAATGTCGGCGAAATCTATGCCGACGCGCCGACCCAGGGATTCTCCAGTCCCTCAGTCGCGGCCGCCGATCTCAATGCGCTCAAGGCGCCGCGCCTCCTGATCAACGGAACCGTCATCATCTCGAATGGCACGTTGACCCTTACGCAGCCTTACGGTCATGATCTTTTCATCCGCGATGGCGTCTCCCTTTCCGCCGGCGAGATGTTCTTTATCGGCAACAATATCAACGTCGGTAACAACGTGACGCTCAGCACCGTCGGACAGGGCGCAGTCCCGTTCGATTCCGTGTCGACCGGCATGAGCTATGCGGTCAGCCAGTTCACTGTGCTGGCGCTGTCCAATGGTAACGTCAACTTCCTTCCCTCGAATGTCGGCAACGGTTCGATTACCATCGGCGCCGGCTCGTCGCTCTATTCCGAAGGGACGCTGGCGTTCGTCACCAACGGAGCTTCCGCGATCGATCCGACCGCCCATTTCGGGTCGAGCAACATCGCGCTCGCGGTCGGCACCGTCAATATCGGCGACGCCGCGACCGTGGCCGCGGCCGGCGCACCCGCCGGATTGATGTTCGATCAGACGCTGTTCAACACTCTTCTCCATGGCGATCCGCTGCATGGCGCGCCGGAGCTGAAGACCATCACATTGTCTGCAGCGAATTCCATCAATCTGTTCGGAGGTGCCGGTCTGGATGCCACCGGCAGCGGTGTCAACCTGGTGCTGAACGCCTCGGCGATCTATGGCTACGGCGCAGCCGGCGACAGCTCCACCATCGCCGCCAACAGGATCACGTGGAATGGCGTGAGCGGGGCGATCCCGCCGGCGATCGCCGCAGGCGGGCCGGGCACCGGAGCCGGCATCCTCAATTTCGTCGCGGACGAGATTGACTTCGGCCGGTTTGCCTCGCTCGACGCATCGACCGCGAGCCGCGTGATCTACGGCTTCAGCAACGTCAACATCACCGCCAACTCGAGGATCGTCTCGGCCGGCAACAGCAAGCTGTTCGTCTACCAGTCGCCGAGCGCCGATCCCGCTGCCGTATTCGGCCAGAGCGGCATCGGCGGCAATCTGAAGCTGACAACGCCACTGCTCACCGGTGCGCAGAAGTCGATCATGGCCTATTCCGCCGGCGGCGCGCTCAATGTCGTCGCGCCCGCGGGTATTGCGCCGAGCGCAGCCGGGTCCACGGTGGCCGGCGCCGAGATCGACCTGACCGGCGGCAGCGTCGGGATCGACAGCACGATCCTGTTGCCGAGCGGCAAGCTGGTCGTCAACGCGACAGGGGATATCGCACTCGGCGGCGCAAGCCGTATCGATCTCGGCGGCCGGCCGTCCACGATTCAGACGGCGACCGTCTATGGGTTCGGCGGCACCGCGATCTTCAACAGCGCACAGGGCAGCCTGACGCAGCTTGCCGGCTCCGTGATCGATGTCTCTGCGACCAACGCCAGCGCAGGATCGATCAGCGTCGCAGCGGCGAATGGCAAGGTCACGCTGGGAGGCGCGCTCAGCGGCGCGGCGACGGGTGGTTACGCCAGCGGTGACTTCAGTGTCTCCAGCGGCACGCTTTCGAGTTCGGACTTCGCAGCGCTCAACGCCCTGCTGACCCAGAGCGGCTTCTTCGACGCGCGTGCCTTCGATATCAGGAACGGCGATCTCGTCATCGGCGACGGTGTGAAGGCCAGCAGCGTCACGGTCGTCACCGACAACGGCAGCCTGTCCGTCGTCGGCACCATCGATGCGTCCGGTGCCGCACCCGGCACCATCCGGCTCTCGGCCGGCAATGGGCTCGCGCTGGCGCCGAGCGCCGTGCTCGATGTTCACAGCACGGTGCTGCAGGTCGACAGCTACGGCCAGCCGATCGAGGCGAGGAACCGCGGCTATATCGAGCTGACCGCGGCAGGCGGCGCGCTCACGCTGTCGTCAGGCGCGACCATGAATCTTACCGCGCCGAACGGCGTTGCCTATGGCGACGTGGTGCTGAACGCACAGCGCACCGGCGAGACCTCGGGCGACATCGCCATCAACGCCTCGGGTCCGCTCAATATCAACGGCGCCTACAGCATCGCGCTCAACGCGTTCTGGACCTATGATCTGCCCGGCGGCAGCACCATCAGCCAGGCGACGCTCGACGGCTACGACACCGCGAGCACGGCGTTCATCAATGCCGCATTGGGTAACGCGGGATTGGCGACGCGCGTCGCGGGCCTGTCCGCTTTCGGCAGTGCCTACCATCTGCGGCCGGGCGTCCAGATCACGTCGAGCGGAGACCTGTCGACGTCAGGCGATATCGATCTTGCTGGCTACCGCTACGGGCCGAACGCCAATCGCGACGCGACCTCCGCAAGCTACGGCGCCGGCGAACCGATGGCTCTCGTGATCCGCGCCGGCGGCAGTGTGACTGTCAAAGGAAGTATCTCGGACGGATTCAAATCATCACCGGGAGCGCCGGCGAGCATCAGGATCTTCGACGTCACCAACAGCCCGTACTTCACCCAGCGCTCATTCAGCGGCTACACCTACTGGTACGACGGTCAGACTGACATTTACGTCGTAAGCAATTGGACGGTTCCGAACGACGACTTCTACAATTGGTGGATCAACAACTTCTGGGGCCCACTGGTCGATACCAATAACAACTCGTACAACCCCGGAGATACGATTCCCGCCGGTACCATACTGAGTGCCAGCAACAGCTACGGGTTCGCGTTTGAGCCCGGCAGCATGCCTACCGTCGCGGTTGTGGCGACCCCTGCAATTCCTGCGGCTCCGGGCACCGCGGCCGGAGCCCAGATGTTGGCGCCGGGGTCGCTCTCCGCGTCGATCCGGCTCGTGAGCGGTGCAGATCTTGCCGGCGCCGACCAACGCGCGTTGCAAACGACACAGGCGCTCAATGGGAGCGGCAACCTGACGCTAAGCGATCCGGCCTACAATTCGTCGCGCAACGGCACGTTCTTCAGCGTGCTGCGCACCGGCACCGGCAATCTCGACCTGTTGGCCGGCGGCAGCTTCAGCGAGGCCACGCCATATGGCGTCTATACGGCCGGCACCCAGGCGGCGCCGATCCTGGCGGCCGACGGCAGCAATCCCTACGATCTTGTCGGTGTCACCAGCAGCGGCAACTCGCACGCCTGGTATCCCGAGCATGGCGGCGACCTCCTGATCACTGCGCAACGGGATATCACCGGCAATCTCCAGATCGCGGACAACAACACCCGGTTCGCCGACTCCAATCTCACTGCCAACTGGCTCCGGCTGCAAGGCGGCGGCGTCTCTGCCGATCCGGCAGCGTGGTGGATCAATTTCGGCTCGCTTGCGAAGACCAATCCTTTTAGTAACAGCCAACAGCTGATCGGATTCCAGGGTATCGGCACGCTCGGCGGCGGCAATCTCACCGTGATCGCGGGCGGCAATGCCGGCGTGACGGGCAACAACTCGACCGGCCTCGACCTGGCGGTCGCCTCGACCGGCCGTGTTCTGGCGAATGGCACGCTGGTAGAGACCGGCGGCGGCAATCTGGTCGTGAAGATTGGCGGCGGACTCAATCCAGTGGTGCCGACGACGCCTTACGGTCAGGGTCAGGTGCCGGACTATCTCGGCTCGATCACCAACCTGCGTGGCGACACCACCGTCAGTGCCGGGTCGGTCGGCGCGCTGGCCCCGAACACTTGGCCATCCTATTTCGTTTCGTACGATCCGCGCGCCGTTGATCCCAACGTCTTCAAGCGCTCGCTCAAGACGCCGGGGCCGCTCGTCATCCCGGGCGACGGCAGTGTCAGCATCACGACGCGCGGCGACCTCGTGCTCGGTGGCGCAGGGGACGCCGGCATGGCGTCGCCAGTCGATCTGAACGGCATCGCGTATACGGTGCGCAACGCGGACGGCACTACGACGCTCATGAGCCGCGGGCAGTCGAACTTCACATTGTGGACGCCGGCGACCGCGATCAATCTCTATGCTGCGGGTGGCGATGCGACCGTATTGAACGGGATCTCCTTCAACGGCGCAGGTTTCTTTCCCGGAACGCTGATCGTCGCAGCCGCCAACGGTGATATCCGCTTTATGGAGCCTGCGGCCGGCGGCGGAGTGCCGACAATCGAACTGATGCCGTCGCCTCGCGGCCAACTCGAATTGCTGGCAGCCGGCTCGGTCTACGGGACGAGCCAGGTCGTTGCGATGTCGGGCGCGGACATGAGCACGCTGGCGACGCCGTTCAATCCCGTCTTTGCCACCGGCACCGCCGGCGCCGGCAGCAGCAACGCGTGGGCGAACGCCGCCAATCGCATCAATCCCATCAGTCCAATCGCTTTCGGCGAGGATACGCCCATCACCAACCTGCATGCAGGTGATGATCGGCCGGCCTTGGTCTACGCCGGCGTCGACATTGTCGATCTCACCCTCGGCCAGGCGCTGCCGGAGAACCCGAGTGGCGGCGCGTATTTCTATCCGACCCACAGCACCTGGTATATCGCCGCCAAGCCCTTCGAGGTGATCGCCGGCCGCGATATCGTCGGCACCGGTCCCGTGCCCAGTGTGCTCCTGAACAATGGGCCGAACGATATCTCGCTGATGCAGGCCGGCCGTGACATCTTCTATCAATCGGTGACCGTTCTCGGCCCTGGCCTGCTTCAACTGCAAGCCGGCCGCAACCTGTACCAGGGCTATTACGGCTCCCTGGTCAGTGCGGGCGACATCGTTAATCAGTCCAACACCACGGGCGGTGCGGGTATCGTGTCGATCGCAGGCACCGGTACCAACGGCCCCGACTACACCGATTTCGCCAAGCTGTATTTCAACGCAGCGAACCAGCTTCCCGGCGACGGCACGCCGCTCGCCGGCAGCGGCAAGGTCGCCAAGGCCTACGCCGACGAATTATACAACTGGCTGCACAAGCGCTTCTCGTCCGATCAGAATTATACCTACAAGGGCCAGTCCTACATCTTCACCGGCACGAAGGACGACGCCTTGGCGTTCTTCCTCTCGCTGCCCATGGAGCAGCAGGGCGTGTTCGTCCGGCAGATCTACTACGCCGAGCTGACGGCCGGCGGCCGCGAGTACAACGACAAGGCCAGCAGCCGCTATGGCAGCTATCTGCGTGGTCGTCAGGCGATCGCCACGCTGTTCCCGGATCAGGATGCACAAGGCAATCCGCTGACCTATTCGGGCAAGATCACCATGTTCAGCGGCCTCACGAAGGACATTTTCAACAACGTCTACGTTGCCGACGCCGGCATCCAGACCCAGTTCGGCGGCGATATTCAGGTCCTCAATCCGGGAGGGCAGACGATCATTGGAATCGAGGGCGTGACGCCGGGTGCCGGCGCGGGCCTGATCACGCAAGGGCAAGGCGATATCGATATCTATTCGCTCGGCAGCGTGCTGCTTGGCCAGAGCCGCATCATGACGACGTTCGGCGGCAACATCGTCGCGTGGTCGGCGACCGGCGACATCAACGCCGGCCGCGGCTCGAAGACCACGACGATCTTCACGCCGCCCAAGCGTACTTCCGATAACTACGGCAATGTTAAGCTGTCGCCGAGCGTGCCGTCGACGGGGGCGGGCATCGCGACGCTCAATCCGATTCCGGAAGTCCCGCCCGGCAATATCGACCTGATCGCGCCGCTTGGCACCATCGATGCGGGCGAAGCCGGCATCCGTGTCTCGGGCAACGTCAATCTCGCCGCGCTGCAGGTGGTCAACGCCGCCAACATCCAGGTGCAGGGCACCTCGACCGGCATTCCGACGGTGCAGGGGCCGCCGGTCGCAGCGCTGACGGCGGCGTCGAACACCACCGCTGCCAGCCAGCAGGCTGCGGCGCCGCCGCCGAAGACCAATGACCAGCCGTCGATCGTGATCGTCGAGGTGCTCGGCTATGGCGGGGGCGAGGGCGCCGCGCCGGATCCTGAGGAGGACGAACAAAAGCGGCGTAAGCGTAGGCAAGATCAGCACAGCTACAACCAGAACAGCGTGCTTCAGCTCGTCGGCAATGGTCCGCTTTCGGAAACGCAGAGGCAGGCGCTCACCGCGGAGGAAAGGGCGAATCTCGAGACACGCTGAGGAATAGTTTGGGGCCCCGAACGTGGCTGATACCAACCAGGCGCGGCTGCGTGACCAGCTGGTGCAGAACTATGACGGCCTCATTGCGAGGCTGACGCGCCGCCTGGGCTCCTCAGACTTCGCCCACGAAGCCCTGCACGAGACATTCCTGCGGCTGGATCGGGTCACGGACGCGGTCCCGGTTCGCAGTCCGGCCGACTATCTCTTTCGCATCGCCATCAATGTCGCGAAGGATCGGTACAGGGCCCGGACCTATCGCGTCAGTGTGTCCGAGGTCGATGCGCTACTGGATGTCTGCGACGATCAGCCCGACGCCGCAAGGGTGGTCGAGGCGCGCTCCGAGATCGTGGCCTTCAAATGCGCGTTGGCCGAGCTTCCGGACAGGCCTCGCCGCGTGCTCCAGGGCATCTCGATCGAGGGCGCAACGGCACACGAAGTGGCGGCCTGTCTGCAGATCAGCCTTCGCACGGTCGAAAATGACCTCAGGCTCGCCTTGCGGCACTGTGCGACGGCTCTTGGCCGCACGGTGGTCCGTCGCCTCGGCGGGCCGCGGCTGCGGTCGTAGTTGATGTAGTAAGATAGACTCAGTTCTTCCTGCGGCCGACAGCGCGCAATCGGCGGGCCGTGAGAGCCTCACTCGGGCAGCGTCAGGATCTCGCATTCGCTGCCTTTGACGGTGGCAGGCGCAAACGGCGGACGCACGAGAAGTGCCCGTGCCGCAGCGAGATTCCCGAGCAGCGAACTGTCCTGCTGCATCACGGGCGTTGCGATCAGCGTGCCGTCCTCGCGCTCCTCGAGGCGGGCGCGCAGATAGTCCTCGCGCTGGTCATTGGCGGCGAGGTCGCGGCCGAGCAGGGCGCTCGCGCGGACATGATGGACAGTCTTTCGGCCGCTCAGCGCCCGAATCAACGGCACCAGAAACAGGAAGGCGCAGACATAGGAGGACACCGGATTGCCGGGCAGGCCGATCACCCGCATCGCGCCGAGCCGGCCGTGCATCATCGGTTTGCCGGGCCGCATCGCGATTCGCCAGAACGCCATCTCGACGCCCTCGGCCTCCAGCGACTGCTTGACCAGATCGTGGTCGCCGACCGAGGCGCCGCCGGTCGTGATCAGGATGTCGGCGCCGGTCTCGTGGGCTCGGCGGATGCCTGCGGTGGTCGCCTCCATCGTATCGGCGGCAATCCCGAGATCGACGGTCTCGGCGCCTTCGGCACGCGCCAGCGCCCGCAGCGCATAGCCGTTGGAATAGACGATCTGGCCGGGGCCGGGCTCCGAGCCTGGCATCACCAGTTCGTCGCCGGTCGCCAGCACCGCGACCTTCGGACGGCGGCGCACCGCCAGTTCCGGATAGTTCATGGCCGCCGCAAGCGACAGGGCGCGATCGGAGAGGCGGCTGCCGGCATCGAGCAGCACGTCGCCCGCACGGAAATCGACGCCGGCGGGGCGGATGTGCCGTCCGGCAGTTGCCGCCTCCGTGATCGTGATGTGGTCGCCGTCGACGGCGGTGTCTTCCTGGATGATGACGGCGTCGGCGCCATTGGGGATCACGCCGCCGGTGAAGATCCGCACCGCTTCGCCGGCACCGACCGTGCGCTCGAACGGCCGGCCGGCGGCGACTTCGCCGATCACTTTGAGCCGGGCCTTGAGATCACCCGCGTCGGCCGCGCGCACGGCATAGCCGTCCATCGCCGACATCGGCTGCGGCGGCTGGGTGCGCCGCGCGGCGAGGTCGCGCGCCAGGGTACGGTGGTAGGCGGCATCGAGCGCGACCATCTCCTCCGGCAGCGGTTCGGCGCCGGCGAGGACGGCGGACAGGGCATCGGCAACCGGCATCAGGGCCACGCTCAGAGCTCCTCAATTCCTAATCACATACCAAGTGCGGTCAGAGCCCTTGCCACGTCATCCGTCGATGTCACGTGGATGGCATGAAGGCCGCGCGCCCGCGCGCCTTCGATATTGGCGGCCAGGTCGTCGAAGAACAGG
The DNA here is from genome assembly GCF_042258615.1 of Bradyrhizobium sp. Pha-3. Lineage (GTDB taxonomy): Bacteria > Pseudomonadota > Alphaproteobacteria > Rhizobiales > Xanthobacteraceae > Bradyrhizobium. Next base: position 4,849,681 of record NZ_CP170152.1, read on the forward strand.
ATCCGCGACGCCGGCACGCCGATGGCTTTTACCACATGATCGTAGGCCTCGGCGTCGGGTTTCCGAAAGCCGATCGTCGAGGACAGGAAAACGTTGCGGAAATGGCCGAGCAGCTCGGCATGGGTGGCCGAGAAATGCGCGACATGGGCCGGATTGGTGTTGGAGAAGGCGTAGAGCGGCATCCGCCTGGCGGCGGTAGCGAGCAGGGGGGCGATCCCCGGCATCTCGCCGGTGAAGATCGCATTCCAGCCTTCGAGGAACTGCGCGTCGGTGATGTCGATGTCGAGCGTCCGGCGCAGGTTTGCGAAGAACGCCGCGTCGTCGATCCGGCCGATCTCGTGATGCTTGAAGCTGTCGTCGACGACAAAGCGGGCAGCGAGGTCGGCCGGCGTGCAGCCGGCATGCTGCGCCCAGTGCGCCGTCACCTTCTCGAAGTCGATGTCGAGCACGACGCGGCCGATATCGAACAGCAGCACGTCGACGGAATCGGGGGAGAGTTGCGAGGTCATTGCGTGGAACCGTGTACGAGAATTGCGGGCGGGCGGCAATGTCCCCGATTTGTGCGGCAGGCATGCGACGACAGCGGCGGGGTGTCGTCCCTGCGAAAGCAGGCTTAACGCCACGGCCAAACTTTCAATTCCGTCATCCCCGCGCAAAAGCTCCGCCTTTGTCGCTGGAGGAGCGCGTACCGCGTCTCGAAGGATGCGCGGCCACAGTCGGGCCGTCGACCCTTCGAGACGCCGCTCCGCGGCTCCTCAGGGTGACGGTGCTAGATACGAACCCACGATCTTCCCCAATCGTCGTCCCTGCGCCCTGCGAAAGCAGGGACCCATAACCATAGGCTCGTGTTGTTGATGAGGGCTGTGGCCCCGGCGTCGCGCAACGACCTTCCAGCGACTTGCCGCTTGGCGTGCAGATATTTCACATCCTGGAAAGCGCCAGGCCGAGGTAGGCGATCAGCGCGCCAGTGCTGAGGATGACGACGACGAGCGCCTGCTCCGAACGTGCCTGCAGGGTTTTTCGGCTCACGGCGATGACGCTCCATCGTTCAAGATCATGCTGTCCAACTCACGTCGGCTGATATCCGTTCCGGTTCCTGCCCGGGAACTTTCATCGATGTCAGCTGCGCAGGCGCGCCGGGGTCGCGTCTCGTTGCAGGCCAGAAATGCGCAACGCCGCCCGCATTGAAATACGACGGACGGCGTTGGTTCTAGCCCCAGGAGGAATGGCAAAATCCTGACGTTATGGATACGCGCGAGAGAGCAATAAGGTTCAGTCCTCAGCTCCGTATGAATCCGGTACTCCGAAGGAACAAAGGAAAGTGTCGCGGTGAGGTCTAGGATGGCGTGACCAAGTTGCTCTGGCCTCAGCGTGTACCCCCTCGCTGGGGCCTTTCTTTGACTTTGAGCAGCCCACCTCGCAGCATCTCGATGGTGCGGCTGGCAACGCAAGCTGGCCTCCGCCGCCGGCTCACCGTTCGCCCAGATCGATCTGCGTCAGGATGCCCTGGCGCAGCGCGAGGCGGACCAACTCGATATCCGTGCCGACGCCGAGCTTGTCCTTGATCAGGGAATGCAGGTTCGCGACCGTCTTGGGGCTGAGATGCAGCGCCTCGGCGATCTCGTCGGTGGTCTTTTCCGCGAGCAGCATGCGCAGCACCTCGAATTCCCGCGCGGTCAGCAGATCCGCTGCGGCGCTCTCGCCGGCGAGGTGGTTGAGCGCGAGTTCGTGGTCGATATCCGGGCTGATCGCGATCTTGCCCGACAGCGCATCCATCACGGCATGCACCAGCGTCTCCGGCGGGCTGGTCTTGGTGACATAGCCGCTCGCGCCGGCGCGGATCGCCTGCACGGCAAACGCCGCGTTCTGGTGCATGGTGAACACCAGGATCTTTGCGCGTTTGTCCCATTGCCTGAGGCGCCGGATGGCCTCGATGCCGCCGATGCCGGGCATCGACAGGTCCATGATGACGAGGTCGGGCCCGGTCTCCTTGTAAAGGCGGTAGGCTTCAACGCCGTCGGAGGCTTCGGCGACGACGGAGAGGCCCGGGTGCTTCTGCAGCATCGCCCGGTAGCCCTCCCGAACGACGGCGTGGTCGTCGACCAGCATGATGGTTCGCGCCGTCGTGCTCATGCCGCGCGCTCCACGGGTGCGGCCTCTCGGCTGGCCGCGAAGGGAACGCTGACACGGAGCGAAGAGCCGTTGGACTGTCCAGCCTCGAAGCTCAGCCGCCCGCCCAGCGCCGCGACCCGCTCGCGCATGCCGAGCAGGCCCATGCCGGACTTCACTTGAGGATCGCCCGGGGGATCACCGGGCCTGCCATCATCGTCGATCGCGAGCACGATTTCGCTGCCGCCGCCGGCCGAGGCCGCCTCACGCATCTCAAGCCGCAGCATGATGCGCGTGGCGCCGGCGTGCTTGGCTGCGTTGGTGAGCGCCTCCTGCACGATGCGGTAGAGGTTGGCGCCGACGGAGGCCGGGACGTACTCGAACGATCCGGATGTGGTGATCTCGAACCGCGGCTGTCCCCGGCTGCGGCCGTTCCAGCCGGCGATCAGGCCCTCCAGGCTGGCCGCAAGGCCGAGTTCGTCGACATCGGGCGGGCGCAACCTGAACAGGGCGCCGCGCAACGTCTCCATCATGTCGGTCGCGGTGCGCGCGATGCCGTCGCATTCGGTGAGTAGGGGTGGGCAATCTTGCGCCGCGGTGAGGCGCGCCGAGGCGGCCAGCGCGCGGATCGCGGCCAGTGATTGCCCGAATTCGTCATGCAGCTCGCGCGCGAGATGCCGGCGCTCCTCGTCCTGCACCACGATCAGTTTCTGCGTTAGCGCGTTGCGGTCGGAGAGCGCAGTGGCGAGGCGCTCGGCGAGATGGTTGAAGACGTCGCCGATCGCCGACAGTTCGGCGAGATCGAACGGCGGCAGGCGCGCGGCGAGGTCGCCTGCGGCGATCCGCTCGAGCCCGTCGCGGATCAGCCGCGTCGGACGCAGCGCACGCGACAGCGCCGCATAGACCAGCACGCAGAGCAGCGGCAGCGCGATCATGAGCCCCACCATCAGCCGGCCGGCATCGTGCCAGGCCTCGGTCGTCAGCACCGCCGGATCGACCCAGACCACGGCCTCGCCGATAGTTTGGCCGCGCGCAATCACCGGGCGCACGGCCTCCCGGCCGGGATCGAACAGGCGGCGATAGAGCGCCGCAAAGGCTTGCGGCGGCGCGGCCGTATCGGTCTGCGTACCGCCGCAGAAGCGCTGGCTGATCTCGCCGCCATTGCTGCGAAAGGCGAGGCACAGGCCCGGCGCCATGACCGAGGCAGCAACGCTGTCGAGATCGGGGAAATCGGAGCGTGGATTGTTCAGCCACTGGATCTTGCTCTGCTGCAGCTCCAGCGTCCTGGCGGCGACATCGGCAACGGCAGCGATCCTGGCGCGCACCGAGCGGTCGGCCTCGATCAGGAAGTAGCCGGAGATCGCGGCAAAGCAGAGCAGCGACACCGCAGCCACACGCAACGTCAGCCGCAGCTTCAGATCGCTTCCGGACCAATTCCGCATCGGCGTATCCTCAGAGGTCGCAGACGGCCTTCGGCGCGTGGTTGCGGGCAGGGCCGTCATGCCCATTAAACGGCAGAACGGAAGCATCGAGAAGCACTGCCTTGGGTGCGGACTACGGTCGTGAAATTTTCCCGGCACCGGCCGGGAGGCGTTCCGCTGCGGCGCGGCGGCCTGCCGGCCTAGGCTGCGATAGACCCCGCATCAGCACCTGAAAGGGCCTCGATCATGCGCCAGTCCCGCCTCGTCATGCACGTCCTCGCGTTGATCGGCCTTCTGGCCGGCTCCTGTCCGCTGCGCGCCGAGACCGGCGCCGCCGCGGCTTCCCCGCTTGGCGTCAGCATCGATGATTTCAGCTATGTCGACACCTCGGGCGAGGTGATCGACCAGACCGCCGTGCATCAGAAGCGGCTGGATACGTTCATGGCCGCGCTGCGCGCCGATGTCGCCGCCGAACCGCGCTATCGCCTGGTGCCGTCGACGGCGCCCGCAGGCGAAGCCCGGATCAAGGTGGTCGGCGGCGTGCAGAAGATGAGCACGCTGGTGCAGTGGGCCAAGGTGGCGGTCATCGATGTCGGCGCCAGCCGAGTGCTGTACGAAAAGCTCTACACGTTCCGCGGCGACAATGACGAGGCATGGGACCATGCGCGGATGTTCGTGTCACGCGAGGTGCGCGCTGCCCTTGCAGCGGCGTTGCCGGCGGCGCAGACCGTCGCTTTGGCGCCGATCGGGCTTGCGGTGTTCGAGTTCGAGCTCGAGGATAACTCCGCGGCACCTTCGTCCGGCCTTGCCGGCTCCGACGCAGCCACGCTGGCCGATGTCACCCGGGGCGTCCGCGACCGGCTCGCGCAATCGGGCCGCTACCGCCTGGTCGATACCGGCGGCGCAATTGCAGAGCCCGTCAAGGCGCGGGCGCTGCGCGACTGTGACGGCTGCGAGGCGGCGATCGCGCAACAGCTCGGCGCCGATCAATCGCTGATCGGCGTGATCAGGCGGGTCAGCCGGACCGAATATACGGTCGGCTTCCAGGTGCGCGACGCCCGCAGCGGCGCGGTCGTCTCACGCGGCGACAGCGGCTTGCGGATGGGCGCCGATTATTCATGGACCCGCGGTGCGGTTCACCTGGTCGGTGACCGCCTGCTCGCGGGTGGGGCGCAGCAGTAGTCACGGCGAACTATAGCAAGACGCGATAGCTGATAGATACACCATCGTCTATCGCCGGGCCTGTGTGTGGGCTATCACCGCCATCCGATCCCCGCCCAGGAGCCGCCGATGCGTTTGCCCGCCGTCCTTTTCGCTCTCACGCTCGCCGCAAGTCCCGTGGCAGCCGAAGAGCTGTCGGGCACGCTGCAGAAGATCAAGGAGACCAGGAAGGTCACGCTGGGCTTTCAGGAGGCCTCGGTTCCCTTCAGTTATCTCGACGACAATCAGCGGCCGATCGGCTTCGCGCTCGATATCTGCCTCAAGATCGTCGATGCCGTGAAGAAGGAGCTGGGGTTGCCCGACATCGCGGTCGACTATCTGCCGGTGACCTCGTCGAACCGCATCCCGCTGATGGTCAACGGCACGATCGACCTGCACTGCTCGGCGACCACCAACAGCGCCGAGCGCCAGAAGCAGGTGACCTTCACCAACTCGCACTTCCTGAGCGCGACGCGCTTTGCTGCCAAGAAATCGTCCGGCATCAACACCATCGACGACCTCAAGGGTAAGTCGGTCACCGCCGTTGCGGGCTCGGTGAACCTGACGCAGCTCGTCAAGGTCAATACCGAACGCAAGCTCGGCCTCAACGTTCTGCCGGCCAAGGACCAGGCCGAGGCGTTCTTGATGCTGGAGACCGATCGCGCCCAGGCCTATGCGCTCGACGACGTCCAGCTTGCGGTGGCGATCGCGCGATCCAAGCAGCCGGCGCTCTACATGATCAGCGAGGAGGCGTTCTCGAAGGCCGAGCCGTTCGGAATCATGCTGCGCCGGGAGGACGCGCCGTTCAAGGCGCTCGCCGACCGCGCGACGGCCGAGCTCTACGGCAGCCCGGAGATCGAGGTCATGTACAAGAGGTGGCTGGAGCAGCCGACCCCGCCGAACGGCATCAACTACAACGTCCCGATCTCGCCGGCGCTGCGCAATGCGTTCAAGAATCCGAGCGCGAGTTTTGACCCTGATGTGTACGAGGTTGCGAAGTAGCGCGGCCGCAGTAGTCCGCTTGAGCCAACGGGTCGCGCGAACGCTCGCCCGATGACGGGCTCAGCGACATGCAGGGACGTCACCGTGAACTGACAGAGCGGTCCCGGATATCGCTGCGCTCATCCGGGCTACGTTTCGGCGTCGGATATGGTTTTCCGCGCCAAGCCGACTATCCTTGGAACGCTCGATGCCTGGGCGATCTATAGCTACAACGGGCAGCTCGCTATCGCCAGGCAGGGCGCGCGGCTGCTCAAGACCGGCGTCGGTTATCTCTCGGGCAACTTCGGACACCCACCAGAAGGTCGCCGACACCTTCCTCAAGCTCGGCGTGCTCGACGCGCGCGCCGAGGTTGGAAAATTCTGGGATACGAGCTTCAACGACGCGATCGCCGCGGGCGCAGCAAGACTTGCGCGCAGTTGAGCAGTGAGGATGTAGCCCATATGGGCTAGGTGATGGACGGGCAAGTTCCCCGAGATCGCGGCATTCTTCAGCGCAAATTCCGGTCCACCTGGAACCGCAGAGATTTACGACCCCAGCGTGACGGCTGGGGCCGCAGGAGGTGTTGTGTGCCTCTGGGGCAATGATCAGAGCACGGGCCACTGAACGGCACACAGGTACGAATGTTCCAATCGGCTTGCGGCCGGCTGTGCCGTGCTGCCATGCAGAGCGGGAAGGTTGCAGGCCGCGCCGGGGCCGTATCATGATGACGTCAACCAACTCGTATCGAATGCGGGGCAGGTAACGGCCCCGGCACCGACCTCAATAGGGCCCGGGGCCAGTTCTTGTTTGCAGCTGGTTATTGTCGCTTATGCTGATTGTTGCTCGGAGCTGAAATTGAATCACGACACGTTGGCCAAGCTCACCGTCACCATCATCGTCCTGGTCGCGCTGCTGGTCTGGCGTGTTGCCGACCAGAAGAAAGCGATCGCATGCGGGGCAAACTGCCCAACGGACGTCTCCGCGAACCGGAAGCCCGCTCAGTAGGATCAGCTCGTCGATCGATGTCGCGCGCCGCGTGCCTCTATCGGCCATCGCGCGGTGCGTATATCGTCGACGCCAAACACAAGATCGATCCCGCGCGCCGGGTAACGACCTCCACGAGGAAGCGATGTCCGACATGCTGCTGTTTTCGCCGATGACCATCCGCGGCGTCACGCTGAAGAACCGCATCGTGGTGCCGCCGATGCATCAGTATTCGGCCGAGAAGGGCTTTCCAACCGACTGGCATCTGATGAATGCCGGCAAGTTCGCCGCCGGCGGCGCCGGTCTCGTGATCGTCGAATCGACCAAGGTCGAGCGGCGCGGCTGCGGGACGATCGGCGATCTCGGCATCTGGGACGACAAGTTCGTCGCGCCGCTCAGCCGGCTCGTCGGCTTCATCAAGCAGCAGAACGCGGTGGCCGGCATCCAGCTCGGCCATTCCGGCCGTAAGGCGCGTGCAAGCCGTCCGTGGGAGGGCGACCGTCCGCTCGAACGCAGCGCCGCAATCGAGGATTGGGACGCCTGGACGCCGGTGGCGCCGAGCGCGATCGCCCATAGCGAGCGCTGGCCGGTGCCGCGCGCGCTGGAAACGCACGAGGTGAAGGATCTCGTCGCAGCCTGGGGGCAGGCGGCGCGGCGCGCGCACGAGGCCGGGTTCGAGGTGCTGGAGCTGCACGGCGCCCATGGCTATCTCGTGCACGAATTCCTCTCGGAGCGTTCGAACCAGCGCAGCGATGAATATGGCGGCTCGGAAGCCAACCGGATGCGCTTCCTGGTCGAAGTGACGGAGGCCGTGCGCGCGCACTGGCCGGATCGCAAGCCGCTGTTCGTGCGGCTGTCGGTCGAGGACAATGCCGGCTGGGGTCCGGAACAGAGCGCGCGGCTGGCGGCGATCCTGAAGCCCAAGGGCGTCGATGTGATCGACTGCTCGTCGGGGGGAATCAGCGAGATGGCGCCGATCCTTGGTAAGGAGATCAAATACAACTATCAGGTGCCGCTGGCGGAATATGTCCGCCGGCACGCCGATATCATGACCATGGCGGTCGGCCTGATCATCCATGGTGACCAGGCCGAGCAAATCCTGCGCAATAAACAAGCAGATTTGATCGCGATCGGCCGGGAGATCCTCAATAACCCCAACTGGCCGATGGATGCCGCGCTAAAACTCGGGGTTGAAGGGCCATTTCGCCATGTTCCTCCGCAGTTTGGCTATTGGCTGGGCACCCGGGCCAAGCGCGGATTCGGGACCCGGCCGTCGACCTGGCAGAACGGATTGCGGGAGGCTGGGCCAGAGGCCGACCAGGAGCTGACTTGAGGCTGACGCGGTGCTGACTAAATGCTGATTTGGGGCTGACCAGGGCATCGTGACAGGACCGTAATGGTCTGGTGACGCGGCGGCCTTGATCCGACCAAAAAGCCGTTGTGTGGTGCCCCCGTCGGGGTGGGGCAGGCGAACGTTGCGGAACGTTGCCGGCCGATAGCGAAAAGGATCGCGGATAATGCGCAAACATGTTGGCTTCTTCCTCGGGACGGTTGCGGGAGCGTGTCTCACCCTGCTCGTGGCCTCGCCGCAGGGGGCGCATCTGTTCGCCGTCGCCAATGCCGCCGCGCATTCGGACAACACCTATTCGCAGCTCAACCTGTTCGGCGAGGTGTTCGAGAAGATCAAGACCGACTACGTCGAGAAGCCCGAGGATTCCAAGCTCGTCGAAGGGGCGATCAACGGCATGATTTCCTCGCTCGATCCGCACTCCCGCTACATGAACGAGAAGGGCTGGGCGGAGATGCAGGAGACCACGCATGGCGAGTTCGGCGGGCTCGGCATCGAGGTCACGATGGAGGACGGCTTCGTCAAGGTGGTGGCGCCGATCGACGACACGCCGGCCTCGCGCGCCGGCATCATGTCGGGCGACGTGATCACCTCGATCGACGATGAGCAGATTCAGGGCCTGACGCTCGACCAGGCCGTCAACAAGATGAAGGGCGCGCCCAACAGCTCGATCCGGCTGAAGATCATCCGCAAGGACGCCGACAAGCCGATCGAGGTCTCGATTGTCAGAGAGATCATCCGCGTCCGCCCGGTGAAGTATCACGTCGAGGGCGGCGACATCGGCTATATCCGCATCACCTCGTTCAACGAGCAGACCACCGAGGGCCTGCGCAAGGCGATCGGCGAGATCCAGAAGGAAGTCCCGCAGGACAAGCTCGCCGGCTACGTCGTCGACCTCCGCAACAATCCGGGCGGCCTGCTCGACCAGGCGGTCTCGGTGACCTCGACCTTGATGCAGCGCGGCGAAGTGGTCTCGACCCGCGGTCGCAATCCGGAAGAGACCCAGCGCTTCACCGCCCATGGCGGCGACATGACCAAGGGCAAGCCGCTCGTCGTGCTGATCAATGGCGGCTCGGCCTCGGCCTCCGAAATCGTCGCCGGCGCGCTGCACGACCACAAGCGCGCGACCCTGATCGGCACCCGCTCGTTCGGCAAGGGCTCGGTGCAGACCATCATTCCGCTCGGCGCCGGCAATGGCGCGCTGGCGCTGACCACCGCGCGCTATTTCACCCCGTCGGGCCATTCGATCCAGGCGCTTGGCATCAAGCCCGACATCGAGGTGCTGCAGGACGTGCCGGACGAGTTCAAGACCCGCTCCGAGATCAAGGGCGAGGCCTCGATGCGCGGCCACCTCTCCGCCGAGGGCGCCGAGCAGACCGGCTCGCAATCCTACGTGCCGCCGGACGAGAAGAACGACAAGGCGCTGGCCGCGGCGTTCAACCAGCTGCGCGGCGTCACCGTGAACGCCGACGCCAAGAACGCCGACAAGGCTGCGCAGAAGCGGCCGGTGCCGAACTAGAGCCTGACCCAGTAGCCCCGGATGTAGCGAAGCGAAATCCGGGAGCGGTCTGCGCGTTTGCAAGGTCATCGGGCGCGCATTCGCGCGACCCGTTGGCTCAATCCGGGCTACGCAGCCGCAAAAATATCGAAAACAACCCCATGCAAAGTAGCCGGTGGTGGCTGGCGCTCGACCAGGCGCTCGACCAGGCAATTTGACACGTCGGGCAATTTCAGGGTATTCTTCCAATATTCCGAAATTGTACAGGCGCCCGCTTCGGGCTCGCGACGTCCGAGAGGCCTTACGCCGCGCCGGCAACAGGCCTGCGCCGGCGCGTGGCGGTCGGACCCGCCGCGGGGCCGCGGCGATGCCCGGCCAGGAGCTCGCGGATCTGGGCGGCCGGCTTCGGCGGGCTGAACAGATAGCCCTGCATTTCCGAACAACCGAGCTCGCGCAGCAATTGCTGCTGCTGGGCGGTCTCGACGCCTTCGGCCGTCGTGGTCATGCTGCGCTCGGCGGCGATGTTGACGACCGCCTCGACGATGCCGGCCGAACCTTGCGGGTCGGCGATGTCGGTGACGAAGCAGCGGTCGATCTTGATCTTGTCGAACGGGAAGCGCTTCAGGTAGCTCAGCGACGAATAGCCGGTGCCGAAATCGTCGAGCGCGATCCTGATGCCGATGGCGCGGAGCTGGTGCAGCGCGGCCAGCGCCGTCTCGTCATCGCGGATCAGCACCGCCTCGGTGATCTCGAGCTCCAGCCGGCCCGCCGACAGGCCCGATGCCGCCAGCGCCGCGATCACCTTGAGCGCCAGCGTGCCGGTCCGGAACTGGACCGGTGAGACATTGACCGCGAGCTTGACGTGGTCGGGCCAGTTCACGGCTTCCTTGCAGGCCGTCATCAGCACCCATTCGCCGAGCTGGTTGATCAGGCCGGTCTCCTCGGCGATCGGCACGAAGTCGGCCGGCGAAATCATGCCGCGCACCGGATGGCGCCAGCGCACCAGCGCCTCGCAGCCGGTGATCTCGTTGCTGCGCAGGTCGACGCAGGGCTGGTAATACACTTCGAGCCCGCTGCCCGCGGCGATGGTCTGCCGCAGCTCCATCTCGAGCTCGCGGCGGGCGCGAGCGTCGGCATCCATCGCCGGTTCGAAGAAGCGCGAGACGCGCCGGCCGGCCGACTTCGCTGCATACATCGCAAGGTCGGCGTTCTTCATGATCTGGTCGAGATCGGTGCCGTCCCTCGGCGCCAGCGCAATGCCGATGCTGGCATCGGTCGTGACCTGGTGGCCGAGGCATTGATAGGGCGAGCGGATCACCTCGTAGATGCGCGCGACGAGGTCGGTGACCTCGACCTCGCTCTTCACGCCGGTCTGCACGATCGCGAATTCGTCGCCGCCGAGCCGCGCCACGAAATCGCCGTCGCCGATCACGCCGCTCAGCGTCCGCGCAACGGACTTGAGCAGCTCGTCGCCGACCATGTGGCCGAGCGAGTCGTTGACGCCCTTGAATTCGTCGATGTCGATATAGAGCACCGCAAGCTGGCTGTCGGGGGTGACATACGGCAGCTCGCGCTTGATCTCCTCGTGGAACAGCGCGCGGTTCGGCAGGTCGGTGAGAGCATCGTAGTGGGCAAGATGCGTGATGCGTTCCTCGGCGCGGCGACGCTCGGTGACGTCCTCGTGGGTCGCAAGCCAGCCGCCATCGGCCAGCGGCTCGTTGACGACCTGGATCGAGCGGCCGTCGGGAGTTGCGATCACCATGGTGTTGCGGATGCCGACGTCGCGCAGCACGAGGTTGACGTAGCGCTCGACGTCGCCCTGGAACGAGCCGGTCAGGTGGCGATGCACGATGACGTCGCGGAAGCTGCAGCCCGGCCGGATGACGTCGGCGGATAATCCGTACATCTCGATATAACGCTTGTTGCAGATCACAAGGCGCTGCGCTGCATCGAACAGCAACAGCCCCTGCGTCATGTTGTTGACGGCGGTGTCGAGCCGGAGCTTCTCCAGCGTCAGGCGCTGCTGCTGGGTGCGGTGCTGCTGCAACAACTTGCGCACCACGAGCGTCAGCAGGATCGCAATTGCCAGCACCGATGCTGCAGTCACCGCGATCAACATGCCGATCTGCTCGCGCCAGTTGGCGAGCGCCGCTTCCGTGGTGGTCGTGGCGACGACGACGATCGGGAATTTGGTGAGCGCCCGCGACGACACCAGGCGGTCCTTGCCGTCGACCGGGCTGGTCAGCCGCGAGGTGCTCTGCGACAGCTCGAACACCTGCTGCTGGTTGGCCGGCCCGGTGCGGAAGTTCTTCCCGATCATCTCCTCGACATGGGGATAGCGCGCCAGCAACGTGCCGTCACGATGGTGCATCGCGATCGCGGCGCCTTCGCCGAGCGCAACGGTCGAGAAGAATTTCTCGAAGGTCGCCGGCTCGATGCCGCGCCCGACCACGCCGAGGAACTCGCCGTGCGGGCCCGTGACCTTGCGGACGATCGCGGTGGTCCAGTTTCCGCTGACGCGGCTGACCACCGGCGCGACCATCATGTCGGGCGAGTAGGGGCTGGATTTGAAGATATTGAAGTAGTCGCGATCGGCGATCGAGGCCTGCGGCAGCGGCCAGGCGCCCGAGCTGTTGATCAGCGCGCCGTCGGCGTCGAACACGTTGAGGCTGCCGACATTGGACAGCGCGTCCATCTTGGACTTGAGCATTGCATGGATGTCGGCGGCCGACATCCGACGCTTGTAGTTCTCCGGCGTCGCGATCCCGTTGTCGCGCATGAACGCGATCAGGTCGCGCTGGACCACCTCGAGGTCGTCGAGCTGCTGGTCGAAATGCCGTGCCAGCAGCAGCACGGTGTTCTCGAGCTCGCGCTCGCTGTTGTGCAGGGCGCGCTCGCGGAAATTCTCCGCCATCAGGGTGGCGCCGATCGCGATCGCGGCCATCAGCACCGCGCCGCCAAGGATCAGCCAACGGATCGGACCACTGCCGATCACCGAGGTGACGTTGAACGAGGCGCTGCCGTTTTGTTTCATCTGACGCTATCGCTTCCAGGCGTTTCACCCGGAAGTAGCTTTCGCGCACCTCCGGCCCGCGAAAGTCGTATCCAAACGAGATGGAGCGCCGGTTAGCGAGATTGGTTAACGAATGGTTGCGTGTCTTCGCGAAAGGCCGCCCCTGCGCATCGGTCGCGATCACTTGTCCGCGCGATAGTGCCCGGACTTGCCGCCGATCTTCTCGACCAGGTGAATGCCTTCGATCCGGATGCCGCGGTCGACCGCTTTGACCATGTCGTAGATCGTCAAGCAGGCGACCGAAACCGCGGTCAGCGCCTCCATCTCGACGCCGGTCGGCCCCGTCACCTTGACGCTGGCGCGGACGATGCAGCCGGGCAGCTTGCGGTCGGTCGCGATATCGATCGTGACCTTGGTCAGCGCCAGCGGATGGCAGAGCGGGATCAATTCCGAGGTCCGCTTCGCCGCCATGATGCCAGCGATCCGCGCGGTCCCCAGCACATCGCCCTTCTTGGCCTGTCCGGACTCGATCAGCGCCAGCGTTGCCTTGCTCATCAGGACGCGGCCTTCGGCGATCGCGGTCCGTTCGGTCGCGGGCTTGGCCGAGACGTCGACCATGCGCGCCTCGCCCTTGGCGTCGATATGGGTGAGGGCGATGCCGGGTCCCTTCGATCCGGCTTTGGTCTTCCGCGCCATCGCGTCAGCGCGTGCCGGTGGCGCGCGGTGCGGCCTGCCGCGTCAGCAAGGCGCGGGTGGCCGCGGTGACGTCCTCTTGGCGCATCAGGCTCTCGCCGACCAGGAAGGTCGACATTCCGACGCGCTCGAGCCGGGCGAGGTCCTCGGGCGTGAAGATGCCGCTCTCGCCGACCATCAGGCGGTCGGCGGGGATCAGCGGCGCCAGCGCCTCGCTGGTCGCGAGCGTCGTCTCGAAGGTGCGCAGATTGCGGTTGTTGACGCCGATCATCGGCGAGCGAAGCTTCAGGGCACGGTCGAGCTCGGCGCGGTCGTGGATCTCGACCAGCACGTCCATGCCGTAGCCGAGCGCGGCATCCTCGATCTCCCTTGCCGCCGTGTCGTCGAGCGCGGCCATGATGATCAGGATGCAGTCGGCGCCATGGGCGCGCGCTTCCGCCACCTGATAGGTGTCGAACATGAAATCCTTGCGCAGCACCGGCAGACTGGTCGCCGCGCGCGCCGCGACCATGAAGTCGAGATGGCCCTGGAACGAAGGCGAATCCGTCAGCACCGACAGGCACGCCGCGCCGCCGGCCTCATAGGCTTTCGCGAGCACGGGTGGATCGAAGTCGGCCCGGATCAGCCCCTTGGAGGGCGAGGCCTTCTTCACCTCCGCGATCAGGGCGTAGTCGCCGCGTGCATGCTTGTCCTTCAGCGCGCGGACGAAGCCGCGCGGGGCTGAGGCCGCCTTCGCCTGAGCCTCGACCTCGGCGAGCGGACGCGCGCGCTTCGCGGCGGCGATCTCCTCGCGCTTGTAAGCCTCGATCTTGGTCAGGATGTCGGACATCGTTTACGTGCTCAACCGTTCGAAATCGCGACCAGATGCTTCAGCCGCGCGGCGGCCGCGCCGCTGTCGAGCGACTGGGCGCCGATCGCCACCCCTTCCTTCAAATCCCTGGCACGGCCGGCCACGATCAGCGCGGCAGCCGCGTTGAGCAGGGCGACGTCGCGATAGGCGCTCGGCTTGCCAGCAAGCACGCCCGACAGTGCGATCGCATTGGCATCGGCGTCGCCGCCCTTCAACGCGTCACCGCCGACGCGGCCGAGGCCGGCATCTTCGGGCGCCACCTCTGATGTCCTGATCTCGCCGTTCTCCAGCGTTGCAACGAAGGTCGGGCCGGTGAGGGTGATCTCGTCGAGGCCGTCGGAGCCGTGCACGACCCAGACCTTGTCGGAGCCGAGGTTCTTCAACACCTGCGCCAGCGGCTGCACCCATTGCCGCGAGAACACGCCGACCATCTGCCGCTTGACGCCGGCCGGGTTGGACAGCGGGCCGAGCAGGTTGAAGATGGTGCGGGTGGCGAGCTCGACCCGGGTCGGGCCGACATTCTTCATTGCCGGATGATGCGACGGCGCGAACATGAAGCCGATGCCGGCTTCCTTGACACAGCGCCCGACTTGCGCAGGCGTCAGGTCGAGTTTGACGCCGAGCGCGGCCAGCACGTCGGCAGCGCCCGAGCGCGACGACAGCGCGCGGTTGCCGTGCTTGGCAACGGGCACGCCGGCGCCGGCCACGATGAAGGCCGCGCAGGTCGAGACGTTGACCGAGCCGGAGCCGTCGCCGCCGGTGCCGACGATGTCGACGGCCTCCGCCGGTGCGGTGACCGGCAGCATCTTGCCGCGCATCGCGGTCACCGCGCCGGTGATCTCCTCGACGGTCTCGCCGCGCACCCGCAGCGCCATCAACAGCCCGCCCATCTGCGAGGGCGTGGCTTCGCCGGACATCATGCTGTCGAAGGCGGACGCCGCCTCTTCACGCGTCAGCGTGGCGCCGGTGGCGACTTTTCCGATGATCGATTTCAGGTCGTCCATTCGCTGGCTCAGGGTCTGTTGTTGGAGCTTGATCGCCGCGCAGCACGTCGTCGCGCTGTCCCGATCATGCTCAATTATTCGCGCCTGTCACCTGTGCGAAGGCTGCCTGGTTGACGGTCACACCGATGTCGGTCTCGATCTTCGCGACGTATTGCGCGACCTGCTCGTCGCTTAGCGAGCGCCGCAGCGCCTCGGAGAGCTGCTTGACCTCGTTGGAGGCGAAGTCGACCGGGGGCACTGTCACATCGGTGACGCGGAACACCACCCATTGGCTGCCGCCGGCTGCGGAGGTCTGCCCGTCGCCGTCCTTGGCGGTGCGGAATGCAGCCGCGATCACGCCCGCCGGCACGTTGGGCGGCGTGGCTTCGCGGCGGAAGTTCGCAGCGGTCTCGACCTTGACGCCGGCCGCGGTGGCCTCGTCGGCGAGCTTGGCGCCGCCGTCGAGCTTCTGGACGATCTCGGTCGCCTTGGCGCGCAGCTTGGCGGAGATCTGGTCCTCGCGCCACTTGGCCTCGACCTGATCGCGGACCTCGTCGAGGGTGCGTTCGCGCGACGGCGTGATGCCGAGCACGTCGTACCAGACATAGCCGTTGTTGAAATGGATCGGGTCGTTGTCGACGCCGACGTCGCTGTTGAAGACCTGCGACACCACGTCGAGGCCGCGCGGGATGTTCGACGCGACCTGGCCGTTCGGCAGACGCCCCGAGCGATCGATCGCGTCAATGGTGACGGCGGTCAGTTTCAGCTTCTGCGCCGCGTCGATGACGCTGGAGCCGCCGCCGCGCTCGTCTTCCATCTTGTCGCGCAGCTCGGCGACCTTGGTGCGGGCGCGCTCGGTCGCGATCTCGTTCTTCACCTGTTGCGCAAGGCTCTCATAGCTCGGGGTCACGCCAGGCTCGATCTTGCCGACCTTGACCAGCGCCACGCCGAAGCGGCCCTGGACCGGCTGGCTGACTTCACCCGCGGGCAGGGAGAAGGCGGCATCGCCGACGGCCGGATCGAGGATCGCAGATTTCGCGACCAGGCCGAGATTGACGTCGGCGGGATTGAGCTTGCGCTCCTTGGCAATGTCGTCGAACGACGCGCCCGAGGTGATGCGGGCGCGGGCGGCCTGCGCCTCACCAGCGTCCGGAAACACGATCTGCGAGACCTCGCGCTTCTCCGGCGTGCTGAGCCGGTCCTTGCGCTCCTCGAAGATCTTCCTGGCATCCTCGTCGGACACGGTTTCCCATTTGCCGATTTCTTCCGGCGTGATCGCGACGAAGGCAATCTTGCGGTACTCGGGCGCGCGGAACTGGACCTTGTGGTCCTCGAAATAGGCGGCGAGCGCCTCGGGCGAGGGCGGGTCGATGGTGCCGGCCTGCGCGGCGCCGAGCGTGACATAGTCGATCGAGCGCTGCTCGTTCTGGAAACGGGTCAGCGCCTCGACCATCGATTTGGTCGGCTCGATCCCGGACGAGATGGTGCCGGCGATCTGCCGCCGCAGGCCGACGCGGCGCTGCTCGGCGATGTAGCGGCCCTCGGTATAGCCGAAGTTGCGGATCACGGACTGGAAGCGCTGCGGATCGAACTGGCCGTTGAGGCCCTTGAAGTTCGGATCGTTGTAGATCGTGCGCAGCACCTCGGCGTCGGACTGGTTGAGGCCCATGCGGCGCGCTTCCTCGTCCAGCGCGGCCTCCGCGAGCGTCTGCTGCAGCACCTGGCGGTCAATTCCGAAGGCGCGCGCCTGGTCCGGGGTCAGCGGACGGCCGAACTGGCGGCCGAGCTGCTGCAGCCGGTCGGTATAGATCTGGCGGAACTGCTCGGCCGAAATCTCGGTCCCGCCCACCTTGGCGAAGGTCGACTGGCCAAACCCCTTGAAGATGTCGGCAATGCCCCAAATTCCGAAACTGACGATCAAAACGCCCATCACCACGGCCATAATCGTCTTGCCGAGCCAATTTGATGAGGCTTTCCGCATTCCTCGAAGCATGGGTCCAACTTGTTTTACAGGAGGGGAACCGGATCGTGCCCAAGTGGGACTAAAAGTCGGGACTTTTTGTCCGGCAGCAGGGCGTCACCGAATTGAAAACGCTTATAAAGTGGCTCGTGTCCCCCCGCAACCTCGGGCGCGCGGGCGGAAGCGTCGCACGGCGGGCGCGAAGCCGCACTCTGGAAGTCGCCGCCCGGCTCTGATAGCGCAGGGGCACGCTTGAATGATGGGAAATCCGACATGACCGACGCCATCCGGCCGCTGATCGCCGGCAATTGGAAAATGAACGGCCTGAAATCCTCTTTTGCCGAGTTCGACGCGATGCTGGCCGGCGCCGGCGATGTCGCCGGGAAGGCCGATCTCCTGGTCTGCCCGCCGGCGACTTTGGTCGGGGCCTTCGCCGACAAGGCGCGCGGCTCGAAGGTGGCCGTCGGCGCCCAGGATTGCCATCCGAAGGCGTCGGGCGCCCACACCGGCGACCTCTCGGCGGAAATGTTTGGGGATCTCGGCGCGGTCGCCATCATCGTCGGCCACTCCGAACGGCGCGCCGACCATGGCGAGACAGACGCCTTGATTCGGCAGAAGGCGGAGGCCGTCTGGCGCGCCGGGCTGACCGCGATCGTCTGCATCGGCGAGACGCGCGAGCAGCGCGACGCCGGCAAGACGCTCGACGTCTGTGGCACCCAGCTTGCGGGCTCGCTGCCCGACGGCTCGACCGCGGCCAATCTGGTGGTGGCCTATGAACCGGTCTGGGCGATCGGCACCGGCCTCACCCCGACCGCCAAGGATGTCGAGGAAGTTCACAGGTTTATCCGAGGTCAGCTCACCGATCGCTTCAAGGGCGAGGGAAACAAGATCAGGATCCTCTATGGCGGCTCGGTGAAGCCGTCGAACGCCGCCGAGCTGATGGCCGTCGCCAACGTCAACGGCGCGCTGGTCGGTGGCGCCAGCCTGAAGGCATCGGACTTTTTGGCGATCGCCGCGGGCTGTTAGACAGGGCGCCGAGCTCCCGCACCGTCATCCTGAGGAGGCCGCGAAGCGGCCGTCTCGAAGGATCGACGGGCCCGGCTGGTGGCCGTCGACCCTTCGAGACGCGCTACGCGCTCCTCAGGGTGACGGGGTGATTGCTCAGCTTGCTCAGTGTCATCACCCGCGCATGCGGGTGATCCAGTATCCCAGAGACCGCGGTGCTTGAGCCGAGAGGTCGCGGCGTACTGGATCGCCCGGCTCAAGCTGGGCGATGACAGCGGCGGACGAGGATATAGCCTCACATCCTCTCAGGGTGACGGGTTGAGGGCCGTCCCGATCCGCTTCCAATAAATCATCGTGCCGGTGAGGCCGCCATGCGGCTTGAACGCGTAGTCCGGGATGATGCCGCTGAGCTGAAAGCCCTGTTTCTCGTAAAGCGGCGCGGCGCCATCGTCGACGGCGGTGTCGAGCACCAGCAGCATGCGCCCGTGCGCGATCGCCAGCTGCTCGGCGGCGCGCAGCAACGCCGTCGCCACGCCGCGGTTGCGATGGCTCAGGCGCGTCATCATCTTGGCGATCTCGGCGCGGTGCGGCTGGTTCGGCGGCAGTTTCAGCAGCAGCGTCACGGTGCCGATCAGGTTGTCGCCGTCGAACGCGCCGAGCACTACTCGCTCGCCGCGCGCGGCGGCGCCCAGCGAATCTTGCCAGAACGCCGCGGCGTCATCCGGCGACAGCGGATGCATGAAGCTGACGGAGCCACCGCTGGCGACGGTCTCAATCAACAGCTCGCCGAGCGCACTGCGAATCGCCGGCGCATCCTCGAGCGGCTTGATGGCAAACTGCGACATGCATCAACTCCGGGCCAGGGCGACCACGTAGGTGCAGCCGGCGTTGGTTTCGTTGGCGAAGGTGGTCTCAGCGGGCGGGCCGAAGCCGAGGCAATCGCCGCTCGCGAGTACATGGCGCGCGCCGCCCTCGGTGATGACGAGGCTGCCGTTCAGCACCCAGACCAGCTGGCGGATGTGGGCGTAGGACGAGGCGGGCAGGGTCACGGATTGCTTCGGCGGCATTTCCACCCGCACCAGCTCGACGGGATGATCGGGACGGCTGAACACCTGGCGGCGCAGATAGTCGGTTTCCGGATCGCGCCAGACCGGCTGGGTGGCGGCGCGCGACAGCCGCTCGCCCTGGCCCTCGGCGCGCAACATCAGCCCGGCCAATGTGAGGTCGAAGGCCGAGGCGAGGCGCACCAGCACCACCGCGGTCGGGCTGACCTCGGCGCGCTCGATCTTGCTGATCGTCGCCTTCGAGACGCCGGCGCGCTCCGCGAGTTCGGCCAGCGACCAGCCCCGGCCGTCGCGCTCGAGCCGGATCCGCTGCGCCAGGCGCTGGCTCAGATTGTCTACCAAAGTATCCATACGTCTATTATAATGGAAACGACCGGTTCCGATCAAGGCGCGAACCGACGCAATCGCCGCCGCTTGAGATGTCAGCCATTGCGACTATCTCGGGGGTGACAATGCCCGGTCCAATCGTGTAACAGGGCGCGACTTCACGAAAAACCGCAGAGCCGATAGCGCCGTTTGTCTGGCTGCTTGGCGGCTTGTGACGGAAGGCTTGCGATGCAGACTGTCGTTATCATTATCCATCTCATGATCGTCGCCGTCATGATCGGCGCGGTGCTGTTGCAGAAATCCGAAGGCGGCGGCCTTGGCATGGGCGGCGGCGCCGGCTTCATGTCGAGCCGCGGCACCGCGAATCTGTTGTCGCGGACCACCGCGATCCTCGCGGCCGGCTTCTTCCTCACCAGCCTGTTCCTGTCCTGGTATGCGGGCTACGACCGCAAGCCGAGCTCGATCATCGGCACCGGCGCACCGGCGCAAACCCAGCCGGCCGGCGGCGCGCCGCTGACGCCTCCGACCTCCGGCGGCATCCTGGATTCGCTGAAGAAGACGGACGAGCAGCAGGGTCAGCAGGCCCCGAGCGGCCCGCAGGCACCACGGTCGCAATAAAGCAGGGGCGCCATGCAGGATGCAGCGCTGGCATTCTGCATCAGAAATCCCCATCAATGCTCTGAAATCGCTCTCAGTTTAACGTAACCCACAGCCCGGTGATTTGTTTGCCGGGAACAGCCGATTCGTTTTGCGAATCGCAGGAAGCGGCTTAAAGGTAAAGTCCCATGGCGCGGTACATATTCATCACCGGCGGCGTGGTCTCCTCGCTCGGAAAGGGTCTGGCATCGGCGGCGCTTGGCGCTCTGCTGCAGGCCCGAGGCTACAAAGTCCGCCTTCGCAAGCTCGATCCCTATCTCAACCTCGATCCCGGAACGATGTCGCCGTATCAGCACGGCGAAGTGTTCGTGACCGACGACGGCGCCGAGACCGATCTCGATCTCGGCCATTACGAGCGTTTCACCGGTCGTCCGGCCACCAGGGCCGACAACATCACGACCGGGCGGATCTACCAGGACATCATCACCAAGGAACGCCGTGGCGACTATCTCGGCGCCACCATCCAGGTGGTCCCGCACGTCACCAACGCGATCAAGGAATTCGTGCTGTCGGGCAACGACGAGTACGATTTCGTGCTGGTCGAGATCGGCGGCACGGTCGGCGACATCGAGGGCCTGCCGTTCTTCGAGGCGATCCGCCAGCTCAAGAACGAGCTGCCGCGCGATCACGCCGTCTACATTCACCTGACGCTTTTGCCGTACATTCCAAGTGCCGGCGAACTCAAGACAAAACCGACGCAGCACTCGGTCAAGGAGCTGCGCTCGATCGGCATCCAGCCGGACATCCTGCTGTGCCGGACCGACCGCGAAATCCCGAAGGAAGAGCGGCGCAAGCTCGGCCTGTTCTGTAACGTGCGCGAGAGCGCCGTGATCGAGGCGCGCGACGTCGACAACATCTACGCCGTGCCGGAGGCCTATCACGCCGCCGGCCTCGACGACGAGGTGCTGGCCGCGTTCGGCATCACGGCGAAGATTCCGCCGGCGCTGCAGAGCTGGAACGTGATCAACGAGCGCGTGCGCAATCCGGAAGGCGCGGTGACGATCGCGATTGTCGGCAAGTACACCGGCATGAAGGACGCCTACAAATCGCTGATCGAGGCGCTCTCGCATGGCGGCATCGCCAACAAGGTGAAGGTCAATCTCGACTGGATCGAGAGCGAGGTGTTCGAGAACGAGGACCCGGCGCCGTTCCTCGAGCACGTCAACGGCATCCTGGTGCCCGGTGGCTTCGGCCAGCGCGGCGCCGAGGGCAAGATCCGCGCGGCGCAGTTCGCGCGCGAGCGTGACGTGCCGTATTTCGGCATCTGCTTCGGCATGCAGATGGCCGTGATCGAGGCGGCGCGCAATCTGGTCGGCATCGAGGAGGCCAACTCGACCGAGTTCGGCCCGACCAAGGAGCCGCTGGTCGGCTTGATGACGGAGTGGCTGCGCGGCAACGAGCTCGAGAAGCGCTCGCAGAGCGGCGACCTCGGCGGCACCATGCGGCTCGGCGCCTATCCCGCGGCGCTGAACCGCGGCAGCCGCGTCTCGCAGGTCTATGGCGGCGCGACCGAGATCTCCGAGCGGCACCGCCATCGCTATGAGGTGAACACCGCCTACAAGGACCGCCTCGAGCAGCACGGCCTGCGCTTCTCCGGCATGTCGCCCGACGGCGTGCTGCCCGAGATCGTCGAGTACGAGGACCATCCCTGGTTCATCGGCGTCCAGTTCCACCCCGAGCTGAAGTCGCGGCCGTTCGAGCCGCATCCGCTGTTTGCGTCGTTCATCGAGGCGGCAGCGAAGCAAAGCCGGCTGATGTAAGCTGCCATCAGCTGCGCCGTCACACGGCGGCGCAGTCCTTGCTGGCCTGGCTTTCCTTCTTGATAGGTGAGACGCCTGCATCGGCCGCAGGGGTGACGTCGCGCGTGATGAGCTTGTATTGCGGGCGTCGCGTCAGCCGGTAGACCGCGGCGGGCGGCACGTTGAGGATGGCGCGATCGACCAGCGTGGCGCGCAGGCCGAGCCGGTCGAGGATCGGCCGCGGCACCGGGCAGCGCATGCCATAGGTGAATTGATAGAACGCGCCATTGGGACGCATGTAGCTGAATGCGCCGCTGACGATTGATATCACCTTGCGCGGCGACATGTTGAGCAGCGGCAGTCCGCTGACGACGGCGCCGACCGGCGCGCCCTCGTAAAGCCGCTCCGAGGCCAGCCGCGCGGCGTCCATCCACAGCACGCGCGCGCCGGGAAAGCGGAGCTGCAACAGCCGCATGAAATCCGAACCGTATTCGATCAGCGTGAGATCCTGCTGGCGCACGCCGCGCTTCAGCAGTTGATAGGTGAAGGCGCCCGTTCCAGGACCGAGCTCCAGCACCGGACCGGTCTTGGCGCTGATGTCGCGTGTGATCAGTTCGGCGAGCGCTGTGCCCGAGGGCGCGATGGCGCCGACGCGGCCGGGGGCCGCCATCCACGCCGTGAAGAAAGACAGGAGATCATGTGCCATTGGGATTCCCAGCAAAGTGTCGCAGCGCCTCGACTCGATTGCGCGGCGCGATCTCTTCTTTGCGGGGTCTGCATTGCGACAACATTGCGCGATGTTGCGTGTGTTACGACGCGAACGGCGCCGGCGGTAATGTGAGACGGAAGCTCGCGCCGCCCTTCGGTCCGTCGAGCACGGAGACGTGACCGCCGTGCAGCCGTGCGATCTCGCGCACCATGTTGAGTCCGAGACCGGCGCCGCGATCGAGCGGCGCAAGCCGATAGAACGGATCGAAGATCCGCGTGCGCTCATCCTTGGGAATGCCGTCGCCTTCATCGGTGACGTCGATCGTCGCGGCGCTGCCGACATGGATGGTGATGGTGCCGCGGCGGCCGCCATGCTGGATGGCGTTCTGCACGAGATTGGTCAGCGCGCGCTCCAGCGCAGCGCGGTCGCCCAGCGTCTCGATCCGATCGGTTGCGGTATCGAGCGACAGCTCGTATCCGGCCGCGATCGCGAGCGGCGCGAGGTCGGCGGCGACGCTGCGCGCGACCGCGACGAGATCGACGCGGCCGAACGGATTGCGGCACTGGTCGAAGCGCTGGATGTCGAGCAGCTGCTCGGCCAATGTTGCAAGGCGGGCCGCATCCTCGAGCAGGCGGGTCTTCTCCGGCCCCGACGGTAGTGATTCCAGTCGCGTGTTGAGGATCGCGATCGGCGTGCGCAATTCATGCGCGGCATCCGCGACGAAGCGCTGATGGCGCGAGTAGCCGTCGTCGAGCCGCTTCAGCGCGTCGTTGACGGCGCTCACCAGCGGCACGACTTCGAGTGGCAAATGGTCGGCCGATAGCCGGCTGCCGCGCTGGCGGAAATCGATCCGGCGGGCCTCGTCGGACGCGGACTCGATGCCGGCGAAGGCGCGCCGCACCACCATCGGCGTCGCGATGAAGGTGGCGCATGCCATCAGCAACAGGCCGGGCAGGGTAGAGCCCAGGCACGTCGCCGCCATCACCAAGAGCGCCTTGGTTCCGGTCATCCGGCCTTGCGTCGCGGTGAGAATCTGGACGTTTCCGGCATCGGTGTTGACGCGCTTCAGCCGCGCCGCCGGCTTGCCGGGACTGTCCTCCAGCATCTGGTAACCGAGCCGCGCCTGGCTGATATGATCGAGGGCATTGCCGATCCGCGCGAAATCGGCTGGCACGTCGCCTTCGGAGAGCGTGTGCCCCTCGCGGTCCCGCACCGCGAACCAGAGATCGGGAATCTCGGCGCGCAGCTTGTTGAGATCGTCGGTCGGACGCAGCACCAGTTCGCCCTGCGCGTTGCGCGCGACGGCCGATTGCACGACGTCGATGACGCGGTCTTCATCCCGGTTGACCAGCAGGAAGCCCGATGCCCACAGTGCGCCAAGCACCGTGAGCACGAGTCCGGTCAGCAGGGCTGCCTGCAGCGCAACCAGGCGCCAGCTCAGTTGCGAGTGCAGGCAATAGTGATCGGCGGGCTCGCTCATGACAACTGCTTCAGCAGGTAGCCCACGCCCCGGATGCTGTGGATTTCGACGCCGGCATCGGACTCGGCGAGCTTGCGCCGCAGCCGCGAGACGTGAGCATCGAGCGCGTTCGACTGAATCTCGTCCTCGAAATTGTAGACGGCTTCCTCGAGCGCCCCGCGCAGTACGGTGCGGCCCATCCGGCGCAGCAGCGTCTCCAGCACCAGCAACTCGCGCCGCGGCAGCTCGAGCGGGCGGCCATCGACGCTGGCCTCGCGATGGCTGCAATCGAACGCGATGCGGCCGGCCTTGATGATCTCGAACTGCACGCCGGCGGGACGGCGCAGCACGGCGCGCAGCCGCGCCAACAGCTCCTCGACGGCGAACGGCTTGGCCAGATAGTCGTCTGCGCCGCTGTCGAGGCCGGTGATGCGGTCGGCTAGGTCGCCGCGTGCGGTCAGCACGATGATCGGCACCCCGTCGGCCTTGGCGCGCAGCTTCGGGATCAGCGTGAGGCCATCGCCGTCGGGGAGCTGGCGGTCGAGCAGGACGGCGCCATGCACGTCGGCGGAAATCGCTTCCTCGGCCTCGGCAAGGGTCGGCACATGATCGACGACCATGTCGTAGCCCTTCAGCGCCTGCGACAGCGCCGCCGCCATTTCGGCCTCGTCTTCAACCAGCAGTATCCGCATGTCCCTTTGGGTCCAGATCCCGAACAGCCGGTTTTAGGGCAAGTAACATTGCAACAACATTGCGGAAATGGCCGCTTCCGAGGAGCAGGGGTGCCATGTTGTCGCCCCCTCAAGACAGCCTGGAACCCGCTGGCTATAACCGCCCGCACAACACGATCTGGGAGGACTGCCAATGATCTACGAGACCCGCGTCTATCGCTGCCTGCCGGGCCGGCTGCCGACGCTACTGAAGCGCTTCGAGACCATTACACTGAAACTCTGGGACAAGCACGGGATCAGGCAGGCCGGCTTCTTCACGACGCTGGTCGGTGAATCCAACCAGGAACTGACCTATCTGCTGGCCTGGGAATCGCTTGCCGAGCGGGAGAAGAAGTGGACCGCGTTTGCGACCGATCCGGAATGGATCAGCGCGCGTGCCAAGACCGAGGAGGACGGCCAGATCGTCCTCAACATCGTCAACCAGCTGTTGGTGCCGACGTCGTTCTCGGCGGTCAAATGACGCTGCCGAACCAAGGCGCGGGCAATTGAGGAAAACCTCCGGCGGGCTGCCGGAGGCTTCCTTTTCCTTGGGCATTTTCTAGGGGATCGACTTCAAAGCGCCGCGGCTGCCTCCAGCACAGGATAATCGGTGTAGCCGCGGGCTGTGCCGCCGAAGAAGGTGGTGTGATCGGCGTCGTTCATCGGCGCGCCGGTCTTCAGCCGCGCGACGAAATCCGGGTTGGCGAGGACCAACCGTCCATAGGCTTCAAGGTCCGCCAGGCCCGATGCGAGATCGGCGCCGATCTGCTCGGCGGAATGACCCGGACGGTTCAGGATCAGGGGCCGCTTCCACAGCGCGCGCAGGTCAGCCACCAGGCGGTCGTCGCCGTTGTGAAGGATGTGAAGGTAGGCAAGGCCAAGCTTGTCGAGTTCGGCGACCAGGTAATGGTACAGGGCAGGGCCATCCGCGCCCTCGTCGATGCCGCCGAGCGTTGTGCCGGGCGACAAACGGATCGCCGTCCTGTCCGCACCGATCTCCGCTACAATTGCGTTAGCGACTTCGATGGCAAAGCGCGCGCGGTTCTCGATCGAGCCGCCATATTGGTCGGTGCGCGTGTTGGCGCTTGGAGCGAGGAACTGCTGGACCAGATAACCATTCGCGCCATGGATCTCGACGCCATCAGCACCAGCCTCGATGGCGGCGCGCGCGGCATGACGGAAATCGGCGACCGTTTGGCGGATCTCTTCGATCGACAGCGCGCGCGGCACCGGAATGTCCTTCATCCCGGTCGCCGTGAACATGGGCGCCCCCGGGGCGATGGCGGACGGTGCAACGCCCTGGCGATGATGCGGCGTATTGTCGGGGTGCGACATGCGTCCCGCATGCATCAGCTGGATGAAGATGTGTCCGCCCTTGCCGTGAACGGCCGTCGTCACCTTCTTCCAGCCGGCGATGTGCGCGGCCGTGTAGATGCCGGGCGTGGCGAGATAGCCCTGGCCGTCGTCCGAGGGCTGCGTGCCTTCGGTGACGATCAGGCCGACGCTGGCGCGCTGGGCGTAGTATTCAGCCGCGAGGTCTCCCGGCGTGCCATCGAGTCCCGCGCGGCTTCTGGTCATCGGTGACATGACCAACCGGTTGGCCAGGGTGTTGCGTCCGACACGGACGGGCAGAAATCGTTGTGTGCCGAGTGCCATTTTGAGGGTTCCCTACCTTTGCTCCGTACGCCTCGCTGCGAGGACGAGGCGCCTTTCAAGTGCAGAAGTAGGATCTGGCTCTATCGGCGGTAGCCACTATATGCTGATATTATCCATCGGGTAAGCCGATACGAGGCCACAATGCTTGAGAGCGTATCGTTCGACCAGCTGCGGATGTTCGTGGCCGCTGCCGATGAGGGCAGCTTCTCGGCCGCAGCGCGTCGCGTGCAGCGGACCCAATCGGCGGTCAGCGAGGCAATCCTGAACCTGGAGGCCCATCTCGGCGTCGTCTTGTTCGACCGCGCGGGCCGTTATCCGAAGCTGACGACGGAAGGCGTCATCCTGCTGGCGGACGCGCGCACGGTCATAACCGACGTCGACGCCATGAAGGCGCGTGCGAAAGGCATCGCCGGCGGGCTCGAGGCCGAGTTGACCGCGGTCGTGGACGTGTTTCTCCCGATCGAGGCGGTTGCCGAATTTGCCCAGCAGTTTCGCCTTCAGTTTCCGGCGACGCCGCTGCGGCTCTATGTCGAAGCGCTGGGAGGCGCGGTGCAACCGGTGATCGACGGACGCGTGAGCGTCGGGATCGTGGGGTCGCTGCCACAGCTGCCGCCCGACCTGGTCAAGGAGCGTGTGGCCAGCATCAAGTTCATGTTCGTGGCTGCTTCGAACCACCCGCTTGCCTCCTATCGGGGAGCCATTCCGAAGGAGGAACTGGCGCGGCATGTGCAACTCGTCCTGACCGATCGCTCGACGCTTTCGCAGGGCCGCGAGATCGGCGTGATGTCCGCTTCGACGTGGCGCCTGGCGGATCTCTTCGCCAAGCATGCGTTTCTCCTTAATGGCCTCGGATGGGGAGGCATGCCCTATCACACCGTGGCAAACGACATCGCAGCGGGGCGGCTGGTCGAACTCGCAATCGAGGAAGCGCCGCCCGGAGGACTGCCGCTGCCGATGTTCGCAGCCTACCGGGTTGCCGAGCCGCCGGGACCCGCGGCGCGATGGATGATCGAATTCTTCAAGAACTGCCGGGGCGGCGATTACGCGAATGAAATAGCGCAGACTGCTGCAAGCCGGAGCGCTTGATCGGGCACTGCGGACGAACCTCGCTGATCTGCCGCGCCGGCAGAATGCGCGCGCTATTGCGGACAGCCCGACGTCTGATCGCCCTCGCGGACCATCGGCTTGCCGTTGATGAAGACGCCGTGGCTGCCCGAGGTCGTCTTGCCGCCGCAATGCGTGCGATCGCCCATCACCACGGCGGGCTTGCCGTTGATCAGGACGTTGGGCACGCCCTCGACGAGCGGGCCGCCATTGCTGGTGGTGTCACCGCTGCGCGCGGCCGGCTTGCCGTTGACGGTGACCCCTGCGGCGCCGCCGGTGACCACGCCGGGCTGGCTGCCGGTTTGGCCGTATGCGAGTCCAGACATTACCGACAGGGCTGCGACAGCTCCGATCATCAGCGAGATGCGCATTCGTTCCTCATGGGAATCTGTTCCGCGCCAGTCTATAGGGGCGGTTGGGGCAGGATTGTGATAGCACGGCGCACCCACGGCGTCAGCGCAACCCCCTCATCGTGCAGGATGGCTTGATCCATCCCGCGCGGGATTGCATGGTCGCCGGCAAAAGGATGCAGCATTTTGACCAATCAGGTTTCCGCGCCAGCCGCCGCGCCGATCGTTGCCGTCGGATCGGCGAAATTCGGCAACGCCTTGCCGATCTCGATCATCGCCGGTCCCTGCCAGCTCGAGAGCCGCGCGCATGCGCTTGAAGTGGCGTCGGCGCTGAAGGAGATTGCGGCCCGGCTCAAGATAGGTTTGGTGTACAAGACCTCGTTCGACAAGGCGAACCGCACCAGCGCGTCGGCCGCGCGCGGCATCGGGCTGACGCAGGCGCTGCCGATCTTCGCCGAGATCCGTTCTTCGCTCGGGCTGCCCGTGCTGACCGACGTGCATGAGCCTGACCAGTGCACTGCGGCGGCACAGGCGGTCGACGTGCTGCAGATTCCGGCTTTCCTGTGCCGGCAGACCGATCTCTTGCTGGCTGCGGCTGCGACCGGCAAGGTCGTCAACGTCAAGAAGGGCCAGTTCCTGGCGCCGTGGGACATGACCAATGTGGTCAGCAAGATCACCGGCGCCGGCAATGCCAATGTGCTGGTCACCGAGCGCGGCGCGTCGTTCGGCTACAACACGCTGGTGTCAGACATGCGCGCGCTGCCGATCCTTTCGCGCACCACCGGCGCGCCTGTGATCTTCGACGCCACCCATTCGGTGCAGCAGCCGGGCGGCAAGGGGACTTCGTCGGGCGGCGAACGCGAATTCGTGCCGGTGCTGGCGCGCGCTGCGGTCGCGGTCGGCGTCGCAGGCGTCTTTATCGAGACCCATCCCGATCCGGATCATGCGCCGTCGGACGGTCCCAACATGGTGCCGCTCCGTGACTTCGAATCCCTCGTCAAGCGGCTGATGCAATTCGACGCGCTCGCCAAGGCGGCAGCCTGACCGGCAGATAACGACATGACCGCAACCAGCGGCATGCCGCCGGCCCTCAACGTCATCACACTGGCGACCTTCGCGGCGAGCCTGTCGGTGCGCGCGCTCGATCCGGTGCTGCCGCATGTCGCGGAAGATTTTGGCGTCAGCATTGCGACCGCGGCGAGCTTCGCCGCAGTGTTCGCCTTCACCTTTGCCGCGGTGCAGCCGGCGATCGGCGCCGCCGCCGATTTGTTCGGCAAGGCGCGGCTGATGACGATCTGCCTCGTCCTGCTCGGCGTCGCCAACATCCTCGGCGCGCTCTCGACTTCGTTCCCGATGCTGTTCGTGACCCGCATCCTCGCCGGCATCGGCTCGGGCGGCGTGTTTCCGGTGGCGCTGTCGCTGACCAGCGATCTTGTCGGTCCGGACAAGCGGCAGCTCGCGATCGGGCGAACGCTCGCGGGCTCGATGACCGGCAACCTGCTCGGCGCCACGGCCTCCGGCCTGATCGGCGATTTCCTCGGCTGGCGCGGCGTGCTTGCGGTGCTCGGCGGCCTCGTGATCATCGTCGCGCTTGCGGTTGCGGCCGGATTCCGCGGCGCTGCACTGAACCGTCCGCCGCGCACCAGCCTGAAGGCGCTGCGTCACGGCTATCGCACCATCTTCACCAATCCGAACGCGCGGATCTGCTATTCGGCGGTCTTCATCGAAGGCTGCTGCGTGCTCGGGCTGTTTCCGTTCATCGCCTCGTTCCTGTTCGAGCTCGGCGAGACCTCGCTCTCGATCGCCGGCATCGTGATCGCAGGCTTTGCGATCGGCGGATTGCTCTACACGCTGACGGTGGCGCGTCTGCTGCCGTTGATCGGGGTGAGGGGCATGATGGTCGTCGGCGCAACGCTGGTCGGCATCCAACTTGTTGGCGTCGCTTTCGGGCCGCACTGGAAGCTGCAGATGGCGGGCCTCCTGGTGATGGGCCTCGGCTTCTACATGATCCATGGCTGCCTGCAGGTGTTCGCCAGCGAGCTGTCGGTCGAGGCGCGCGCCACCGCGCTGTCGCTGCACTCGTTCTTCTTCTTCATGGGGCAGACGGTCGGCCCGATCGCCTATGGCTTCGGCCTGCAACACGCCGGCAAGACCGCGACGCTCGTCTCCGCCGCCGCCGTGATGGTCGTGCTTGGCTTCATCTGCGCGAAATTCCTGAAGCAGCGGCGACCGGCCGACGCCGACCTGCGCCCGGACGTCGAGCCCTAGCGATCCCTCGGGTCATAAACACATCAGCATCAAGGCATTGTGTCGCTCAGTCGCCTTGGTGCCCGCTATTCAAGCAGCCGCTCGAACGAGGTAATATTGACCATGGTCGCGCGCGATAGATGGACCGTCGACCTTGAGTGCCCAAGCTGCGGGAGCATCGATGTAGCTATTCTGTCTCAGGCGGATGGCTATGCTTATGGGAGAGGCGATAGCGGTACGCGCGCCGATCATGTGCCGGCTGGCTTCGCTTGCATTGATCCGGAGATCTGCTGCTTTCAGTGTTTGAAATGCCAGGTGCGGATACCCTGACATCGAATGTCGCTGCAAAGCGGCTTCAATGGTGGTGCCGGCCTTGGTGGAAACATCGGTCAGTGTTCAGACCGGATGTCCACCTCGTCGCTTTGATCGTGGCCCTATCGCGGCCAGCCGGATCGGCGTATGCTTCCCACATCGCCGCCCGGCCCGTGGCTTCTATCGGTGATGAGAACGCCGGTTGCGCTTTCGCCCCACCCAGGGAGCAGCGCTGCCAATGATCAGTTTGCCTCATATTTCGGTGTATTTTTCCTGCGAGAGCTGTGGTGCCACATATGAGGCCTCACAGGATCGCAATGATCGCAGCGGAAAGTTTCACTGCGTCCATTGCGCCAGATTGGTGCATCAATGGTCGGGCACCTTTAGCTATTTGAGCTGGCGATTGTTCCGCACGCCCGCCGAGCTGTCGTGATCGGTCGTTGCATCCTTGGTGATGACACGCGCTCGTTCTGTACGAGTGCGCAATCCCCGACTATTGGTCAGCAGTAACCTGCCGGAGGTGCAGCTCGAC
The DNA here is from genome assembly GCF_042258615.1 of Bradyrhizobium sp. Pha-3. Classification (GTDB taxonomy): domain Bacteria; phylum Pseudomonadota; class Alphaproteobacteria; order Rhizobiales; family Xanthobacteraceae; genus Bradyrhizobium. Next base: position 4,880,593 of record NZ_CP170152.1, read on the forward strand.
GTCGGCGAGACTGTACGGCTTGGGAATGAAATGACCGCCGGCCGGGAGGTCGTCGAGCCACTCAGAGTGAGCGGAGCTGCGAGAGGAACGTCGCATCCCCTCGCAGCCCATCATGGGTTTCCGATGCTAGATCAGGTGGAAGGTGTGCATGCCCATCGCGGCATAGATCGCCGAAACGTCATGATCCACCTCAGGGCTGCCATGCGCCGTTTGAGGGACATCGGACGCAAGCTGCGCAAGATTATCCGCGGTTGAGGGACCTTCGGAGAAGCTGTGCGGGGCGTTGTTGGCCGCATCGCCGGTGTGACCGCCGCTGGCAAATGCGAAGCCATCGCCGGCGGCGCTGACCCATGGGCCGCCATGGTCGGCCGCAACCGGAGCCGGCGAGGGATCGGGCGTGAAGCTAACGCCATGCGGCGAACTGAAGTTGAATCCCGGCGCGTTGTCGGCGGACAGCAGCGGCGTGAAGGTGCCGGTGTGCGGATCAACCTGACCGAACGCCTTCAGGCTGCCAACCGAGGCATAGAAATCGTCGGGGTTCAGCCCTGTTGCGTGGAACGAAAAGACCTTGTTGGTCGCCGTATCGGTCAGGGTGAAGGTACCGGATTTGGCGCCCGGCTCGATGACGTCGTCGAGGCCGGCCTTGGCGCCGACTCCGGCTATCGGTGTGAATGACACCGATTGGTGGGTGGTTCCGGGGGCCTTGATGTCGATGATGGTGCCGTCGTCGCCGCTCGACAGCAGCAGGTCGCCATTTGGCGCGAGCTTCAGCGAGTCGGGATCGTTTTGCGGAACGACCTCCATCTTGCCGGTCACAGTGTCGAGCCCGCTCGCGCCAAATTCGAGGATCGGCTTGGTGGTCAGCGCGCCGGTCGGATGATCGCCGTTGAGGAGCTGGACCACGGTCGCATCACCCGGATTGACCGGGTTGGTGTAGCTCAGGAACACCTTGTCGCCCTTGAACACGACGTCGTCATAGCCACGGCTGGCCGACGAATCGGCGTAGCTGAGCGGTGCCGAGACCGCGTGCGTCTCCGGGTTGATCAGCGTCAGGGTGGGATTGCCATCCTGGTTTTGCAACGCCCAGATATCGCCCGTCACCGGGTTGTATTTCAGGCCGTCGACGGATCCTGACAGCGAGTAGCTGAACTCGATATCGCCGTGCTTGTCATACTGGACGATCGTGCTCGATCCGCCGGCGCCAGTCGAATCCGCGCCATTGCCGTACTCGACGAAGGTCGAGCCGTGCGCGGTGGTGACGGAATCCGGCTGGGTCGACCCGTCGGCGGGAGCCTGGAAGGTCTTGACGATGTCGATATGCGGAAACGGCGCCGCGTTCTTGTCGGGGACGAACACCACGCCATGCGGCGAGCCGAAGCTGAAGCCAGGTGCATTGTCCTGCGAGACCAGCGCGGTGAAGGCGCCGGTGTTCTCGTCGACCTGACCGAAGGCGCCGAGCGCGCCGACGGATGCATAGTAGGCATTGGGGTCGAGGTCGCTGACATGCACCGACAGGACGTGACCGTCCTTTGCGTCAGAGATGTAGAACGTGCCCGACGTCGCGTTCGGCTTGATGACGTCGTCGAGACCGGCATTGCCGATCGAGCCCGCGGGAATTCCCTGGATCGGGGTGAAGGCAATCGCCTGTTTGGACGTGCCGGGATTCTGGATATCGATGATCGCGCCGTCGGCGTTGCTGGAGAAGATCAGATCGCCGTTGGCGGCGAGCTTCAGCGAATCCGGATCGGTCTGCGGCACCAGCTCCATCTTGCCGGTGACGGTGTCGTAGCCGAGCGCGCCGTCGAGCAGCACGGGAGCGGTGGTGAGGAGGTCGCCGGGCTTCGGGCTGGTGCCGTTCAGCAATTTGACGATGGTCGGATCGCCGTTGCCGGTCGGGTTGGTGTAGCTCAGGAACACCTCGTTGCCCTTGAACACGACGTCGTCATAGCCGCGCGAGGTAGACGGATTGGCGTAATTGAAGTGAGCCGTCACTGTCTGGGTGTTGGGATCGATCAGCGACAGCGAGGAACGGCCGTCCTGGTTTTGCAACGCCCATACCATGCCGGTTTCGGGGTTGTACTTCAGTCCGTCGACCGATCCCTCGATCGAATAGGCGTGCACGAAATGACCGGCGCGATCATACTGGATGATCGTGCTGTCGCCGGGCACCGCACCGGTCGAGTCGACGCCGTTGCCGTACTCCACGAACACGTACTTGCCGGCGATCGTGATCGAGTCGAGCCCGGTCACCCCGTTCGGAGCGCTGGCGAAGGTATGGATCGAATCGACATGCGCCACCTGCGGCGCATTCTTGTCGGGAATGAAGAGCAGGCCGTGCGCGGCGGAAAAATTTGGCCCGGTGACGATCGGCGTGAACGCGCCGGTGGTCGGATCGACCTGGCCAAAGCCGCCGAGACTGGCAACTGCGGCGTAGTAGTCGTTGGTATTGAGGCCGCTGGCGTGGAATGAGTAGACGTTCCCCGATTTCGTGTCGGTCATGTAGAACGTGCCCGCGGTCGCGCTGGGTTTGATCACGTCATCGAGGCCGGCATTGCCGACGGAGGCCGCCGGGATTCCGGCGATCGGCGTGAACGAAATTGTCTGGCTGGCCGTTCCAGGGTGTTGGATATCGATGATCGCGCCGTCGGCTGCGCTGGAGAAGATCAGATCGCCATTGGCGGCGAGCTTCAGCGAATCCGGATCGGACTGCGGAACGACCTCGGTCTTGCCGGTCACCGTGTCGAGGCCGGTGGCACCGTCGGTCAGGATCGTCGTCGTCAGCAGCGTGCCGCTCGGATGGTCGCCGTTCAGCAATTCCACCAGCGTCGGATCGCCGGCGCCGTTCGGATTGGTGTAGCTCAGGAACACCCTGTTGCCATCGAACACGACGTCATCGTAGCCGCTGGTCGCGGAGGGATTGGCGAAACTCAGCGGACCGGTCACCTTGTGAGTGACGGGATCGATCAGCGTCAGTGTGGAGTTTCCATCCTGGTTCTGCAGCGCCCAGATCTGCCCGGTGTAAGGGTTGTATTTCAGTCCGTCGACCGACCCGGCGATGGTGTAGGTGTGTTCGACTTTGCCGCTGTTGTCGTATTGCACGATCGTGCTCGAGCCGCCGGCACCGGTCGAATCCGCGCCATTGCCGTATTCGACGAAGAACGTTCCGTTTGCCGTGGTGATGGAATCCGGAGCCGTCGCGCCAATCGATGTCCCCGACGCGAACGTCTTCATCCCGCTGATCGTAACCATGTCGATCCTCCATGGATTTGCAATGTTTGGAAACAGGAGGAAACGCTGGCTGGACGACGCGTGTGTGACGATTGGCCGCGCAAATTTTTGCAACGATCGCGGAACCTTTTCGCGATTGCGAATCGTCGCGATGGCTCAATGGCTTTCGCGCGTGTTCCGCGCGCATCACGAAAGTGTTGCTGCGAAAATCAGCAAGGCGGGCCGCGACGCTTCATGGCGAAGCGTTGCGAGAGATGATTGTTTTGCTGCCGGGAGCCGACAATCGGCAACGCGCGCCGGCGCGAAGCGTCGCGCGCGCAACGCCGTCGGACTCGGACATCGTCGCGCGATGCGCCCGACCTAGCCCCGCCCGCGGTAAGTCGCGACGCCCTGATCGGGAACCCAGACGCCCTTCGGCAGCCTTCCGGTCTGGAAGAACACGTCGATCGGGATGCCGCCGCGCGGGTACCAGTAGCCGCCGATGCGCAGCCATTTCGGCTTGATCTCGTCAGCGATCCGCCGGCCGATCATCACCGTGCAGTCCTCGTGGAATGCGCCATGGTTGCGGAAGCTCGCAGCAAACAGCTTCAGCGATTTGGACTCGAGCAGCCAGCGGCCCGGCACATAGTCGATCACCAGATGCGCGAAATCCGGTTGGCCCGTCACCGGGCAGATCGAGGTGAATTCCGGCACCGTGAAGCGTACCAGATAATCGGTACCAGCCTGCGGATTGGGGACGCGGTCGAGCCGCGCCTTTTCCGGCGCGTCGGGCCATTCCACCGCACGGCCGAGTTGCAGGCCGGGGGAGGTGGTTGATTTGCTGGATTTCTTCGCCATTCGGGGTCTCCGTGGGGTCTCCTAGCCTATGATCGGGCGTCCGTCACCCGGCCTTTTCCCCCTCGATGCATTGCGCTAGAAGCACCGCCATCCGACCCCCTCACTGCCACAAGAGGTACTCATGACTGACATCGTCGACATCATCGGCCGCGAAATCCTGGATAGCCGCGGCAACCCCACGGTCGAGGTCGATGTGGTGCTGGAGGATGGGTCGATCGGCCGCGCGGCGGTGCCGTCCGGCGCCTCCACCGGCGCCCATGAAGCGGTGGAGCTGCGCGACGGCGACAAGTCGCGCTATCTCGGCAAGGGCGTCGAGAAGGCGGTCGCCGCGGTCAACGGCGAGATCTTCGAGGCGCTCAGCGACCAGGCCGTCGAGGAGCAGGTTGCGATCGACCAGATCATGATCGAGCTCGACGGCACGCCGAACAAGAGCCGGTTAGGGGCCAACGCCATCCTCGGCGTCTCGCTGGCCTGCGCCAAGGCTGCAGCCGAATCCTTCGACATGCCGCTGTATCGTTACGTCGGCGGCACCTCGGCGCGGACGCTGCCGGTGCCGATGATGAACATCATCAACGGCGGCGTGCATGCCGACAACCCGATCGACTTCCAGGAATTCATGATCCTGCCGGTCGGCGCCACGTCGTTTGCCGAGGCGCTGCGTTGCGGTTCGGAAATCTTCCACACGCTGCGTGGCGAACTGAAAAAGGCCGGCCACAACACCAATGTCGGCGACGAGGGCGGCTTTGCGCCCAACCTGCCGTCGGCCGACGCCGCGCTCGAGTTCGTCATGAACGCCATCGGCAAGGCCGGCTACAAGGCGGGCGACGACGTCGTGCTCGGCCTCGACTGCGCCTCCACCGAATTCTTCAAGGAAGGCTCCTACGTCTATGGCGGCGAGAACAAGACCCGCTCGCGCTCGGAGCAGGTGAAGTATCTCGCCGATCTCGTCGGTCGCTATCCGATCGTCACCATCGAGGACGGCATGTCGGAAGACGACATGGACGGCTGGAAGGAATTGACGGACGCGATCGGCAACAAGTGCCAGCTGGTCGGCGACGACCTGTTCGTCACCAACGTGACGCGGCTTGCCGACGGCATCAAGAACGGCCGCGGCAATTCGATCCTGGTCAAGGTCAACCAGATCGGCACGCTGACCGAGACGCTTGCGGCGATCGAGATGGCCTACAAGGCCGGCTACACCGCCGTGATGTCGCATCGCTCCGGCGAGACCGAGGACTCCACGATTGCCGACCTCGCGGTCGCCACCAATTGCGGGCAGATCAAGACCGGCTCGCTGGCACGCTCCGACCGCACCGCCAAGTACAACCAGCTGCTGCGCATCGAGCAGCAGCTCGGCACGCAGGCGAAATACGCGGGCAGGGCGGCCTTGAAGGCGCTGGCCTAGCGCCCCAACTGATCGGAACTGCACAAAACGCAAAAAAGGGAGGTCGGGATGAGTGACGGCAAGAGCGGTCTGCAGCTGCGTTCGCTGCTCAAGAAAGATGGCGAGCTGGAATTGTCGCTGGTCAATGTCCCGACCCCCGAGCCCGGTCCCGACGAGGTCGTGGTCCGGGTCGAGGCGACCCCGATCAACCCATCCGATCTCGGGCTCCTGATCGGCCCGGCCAACATGGCGGCGGCAAAGGTCACCGGCAGCAAGGAACTGCCTGTGGTGACCGCGCGCGTGCCGGAAGCGGCGTTGCCTGGCCTCGCCGCGCGGCTCGACGAGTCGATGCCGGTCGGCAATGAAGGCGCCGGCGTCGTGATCAGGACCGGTTCGTCGGACGCGGCGAAAGCGCTGATGGGCCGCACCGTCGCGATGATCGGCGGCGCGATGTATGCGCAATACCGCACGCTGCGCGTCAACGAATGCCTGCCGCTGCCCGACGGCACCACGCCGGCGGAAGGCGCATCCTGCTTCGTCAATCCGCTGACCGCGCTCGGCATGACCGAGACGATGCGGCGCGAGGGGCACAAGGCGCTGGTGCATACGGCGGCGGCGTCGAACCTCGGCCAGATGCTGAACAGGATCTGCCTCAAGGACGGCATCGGCCTCGTCAACATCGTGCGCAACAAGGAGCAGGCCGACATCCTGCACAAGATCGGCGCCAAGCATATCGTCGATTCCAGCGCGCCCGATTTCATGGACAAGCTCACCGGCGCGCTGGTCGAGACCGGCGCGACCATCGCCTTCGACGCGATCGGCGGCGGCAAGCTCGCAGGCCAGATCCTGGTCGCCATGGAAACCGCGATCAACAAGACCGCCAAGGTCTACAGCCGCTACGGCTCGAATGTGCACAAGCAGGTCTATGTCTATGGCAGCCTCGATACCCGCGAGATCGAGCTGCCGCGCGGCTTCGGCATGGCCTGGGGCATCGGCGGCTGGCTGCTGTTCCCGTTCCTGATGAAGATCGGTCCGGAGGCCGGCAACAAGCTGCGCCAGCGCGTGGTGGCCGAGTTGAAGACGACCTTCGCCAGCCACTACACCAAGGTGGTGTCGTTGCAGGAGACCCTGCAGCTCGACAACATCGCGGTCTACGGCAAGCGCGCCACCGGCGAGAAATTCCTGATCAACCCGAACAAGGGCGCGTAACGAACAGCGTCTACTCGCGCTCGAATGCCAGCTTCCTGGAGCGTTTGTGACGCTCCAGGGCGTGGCCGATCAGGACATCCATCAGCGCGGATTGCGGCAGGCCGCTGGCCTCCCACAGCCGCGGATACATGCTGATGTTGGTGAAACCGGGCAGGGTGTTCGCCTCGTTCACGAATGCCTGCTCGCCGTGCAGGAAGAAGTCGATCCGTGCCATGCCTTCGCAGCCGAGCACGCGGAATGTCTTGATCGCGAGCTCCCTGATGGTTTGGGCGAGGGCAGCCGGCACGTTGGCCGGCACTTGCAGCAGCGCGCCATCCGCATCGAGATACTTTGCATCGTAAGAATAGAAGCCGTGCTTGTCGGATGGAACGATCTCGCCGAGCTGGGAGGCACGGATGCGGCCCTCGGCGTCCTCGAGCACGGAGCACTCGACCTCCCGGATCGGCGCGACGCCGCGCTCGATCAGGATTTTGGTGTCGAAGCGGAACGCCAGTCTGCAACCGGCCTCGAATTCCTCCGCGGTGCGTGCCTTCGACACGCCGACCGATGATCCCATGTTGGCGGGCTTGACGAAGACCTCCTGCGACCCGAGGGCGCTGACAGCGTCGTCATAGCTGATGGGCGCCGTGCTCGACATCGCGACAAAGGGGACGATCGGCAATCCGGCCTCGCGCATCAGGCGCTTGGCGACGTCCTTGTCCATTCCGGCCGCCGAGCCCATCACGCGCGAGCCGACATAGGCGACATCGGACAATTCCAGTGCACCCTGCACCGTGCCATCCTCGCCGTTCGGTCCATGCAGGACCGGGAAGACGACGTCGAACGCCGGCAACTCTGCTGGCCCCGCCGCCGGTCCCTGAACCACAACGACGCGGCCCTGTCCGCCCGGCAGCAAGGCGAGTTGCGGTGCCTGGTCCGGAATGGTCAGCGCGCCGCTCCCCGTGCCGGCGCCGTTTCCCGCATCGGTGACGACCCAGCGGCCATCGCGGGTGATGCCGATCGCCGTGGCGTCATAGCGATCCGGGTCGAGCGAGCGAAGCACGTTGGCGGCCGACGCCCGCGAAACGTCGTGTTCGGCGGAACGGCCACCGAACAGGATCGCGACCCGGATCTTGCGTTCTGGCATTGTTTGGCCTCTCGGCGTGGGCGGATGATGTCGGAGTCCGTGGCAGTATGCTCGGACGAAGATGTCGACAATTTGCTACGCACGGTCCGGGCCGGCGTTTCCGGACCTCCTGGCTGGGCGAGGCCCGATGTTCACGCAAAATTCGCGAACGCTGCGTTTCCGGAATTGGACAGTCCATGCACTTGCATCGTTCTTGTCGTGCCGGTACGTGAAGATGGCCAATTCAGTTTCACGTGCACCCCAGGGGTACTTGCAATGGCCTATAACATCGTCACCATCGTCGGCAGCATCCGCAAGCAGAGCTTCTCGCTCAAGATCGCCAATGCGCTGGCCAAGCTCGCGCCCGCTTCACTGAATCTCGACGTCACGACGCTTCAGGGCATTTCCTTCTTCAACCAGGACCTCGAGGCGGCCCCGCCGGCGGACTGGCTCGCCTTCCGCGAGAAGCTGCAGAAGTCGAACGGCGTGCTGTTCGTGACTCCCGAATACAACCGTTCGGTCCCGGGCGTGTTGAAGAACGCGATCGACGTCGCCTCGCGGCCCTACGGCAAGAGCTCGTTCATCGGCAAGCCGGTCGGCATCATCTCCAACTCGCCGGGCCCGCTCGGCGGCGTCAGCGCGGCGAAGCACCTGCAGAACATCCTGCCGGGCATTTCCGGCCCGATCCTCGGTCAGCCGGAAACCTATCTCAACGGCATCGGCGATGCCTTCGACGACAAGGGCGAACTGACCAAGGAGTCGCTCAAGACGGTGTTGCAGCAATATCTCGACGCCTTCGCGACCTTCGTCGCGAAGCAGAACGGCTGAGTAAGTTTAGCGTTCGTTAACCCCATGGCCGCATCTTCGCGGCCATGGTTTCCCGCACGCGCCTCAAATCGATTCTGACCGGGCTCGCCCTCTACACGCTGGCGGCGCTGATGGTCGGCTATTTTGGCGTCAACGCCTACACCGGCAAATACGGCCTGAACGCGCGGCAGGAGCTCGACCAGGAAATCATCGCGCTGACCTCGGAGCTGGCGCGGTTGAAGAAGGAGCGGGCCGAAGGCGAGCAGCGGGTGTCGCTGCTGCGGTCGGACCGGGTCGATCCCGACATGCTGGACGAGCGTGCGCGCTTCCAACTCGACTACGCCAACCCGCGTGATCTCGTTCGGATCAACAAGTCGAACTGACGCGTTCGCAAATTTCAAAAACGATCGTGCAGTATCACAAAAGTGTCGCGCCGCGCTGCAGTGCGGCATAGCAAAATTCCGTTCGACGAACGCAATCCTTCCAAGGCGATTTGAGTTGGGTTAGAGAGGGTTCTTCGACTTCTCTCACCCGGAATTGCCATGGCCACACCCAAGAAAACCGTCGCAAAGGAATCAGGGCAGGAGAAGGCTGGCTCTCCGCCTGAATTCTCCAGGGAGCAGGAGCTCAAGGCTCTGCGGGACATGCTCCTGATCCGGCGCTTCGAGGAGAAGGCCGGTCAGCTCTACGGCATGGGTGCGATCGGCGGCTTCTGCCATCTCTATATCGGCCAGGAAGCGGTGGTGGTCGGTATGCAGATGGCGCTGAAACCGGGCGACGAGGTCATAACGGGCTACCGCGACCACGGTCACATGCTGGCTTGCGACATGGAAGCCAAGGGAGTGATGGCCGAACTGACCGGACGCCGCGGCGGCTATTCCCGCGGCAAGGGCGGCTCCATGCACATGTTCAGCAAGGAGAAGCACTTCTACGGCGGTCACGGAATCGTGGGCGCGCAGGTGTCGCTCGGCACCGGCCTTGCGTTCGCCAACCGCTATCGCGGCAACGATAACGTCAGCGTGACCTATTTCGGCGACGGCGCGGCCAACCAGGGCCAGGTCTACGAAAGCTTCAACATGGCGGAGCTGTGGAAGCTGCCGGTGATCTACGTCATCGAGAACAATCGCTACGCGATGGGCACCGCGGTGTCGCGCGCCTCGGCGCAGCAGGACTTCTCCAAGCGCGGCGTCTCCTTCAACATTCCCGGCAAGCAGGTCGATGGCATGGACGTGCGCGCCGTCAAGGCCGCCGCCGACGAGGCCACGGCATGGTGCCGCGGCGGCAACGGTCCGATCATTCTCGAGATGCAAACCTACCGCTACCGCGGCCATTCGATGTCCGATCCGGCGAAGTACCGCACCCGCGAAGAGGTCGAGAAGGTCCGCCACGACCAGGACCCGATCGAGCAGGTGCGCAACCGCTTGCTGGCGGCAGGCGTGAGCGAGCAGGACCTGAAGGCGATCGACGCCGAGGTGCGCGAGATCGTCAACGAAGCCGCCGACTTCGCGCAGCACGATCCGGAGCCGGATCCGGCCGAGCTCTACACCGACATCTACCGCTGACCCCACCCGCGCAGAAGAATCTCAAGACCGATTTCGGGAGCTGATATGCCCATTCAAGTGCTGATGCCTGCGCTGTCGCCCACCATGGAGAAGGGCAACCTCGCCAAATGGCTGAAAAAGGAAGGCGAGACCATCAAGTCCGGTGACGTCATCGCCGAGATCGAGACCGACAAGGCGACGATGGAGGTCGAGGCGACCGACGAGGGCACGCTCGGCAAGATCCTGATTCCGGAAGGCACCGCCGACGTTGCCGTGAACACGCCGATCGCCACCATCCTGGCCGACGGCGAAAGCGCCGCCGACCTTGCCAAGGCACCTGCCGTACCAGCGCCGCAGCCGAAGGCCGCGGAGGCTCCTGCCGCGGAAGCCAAGGGGGATGCAAAGTCGGAAGCGCCGCAGCCCGCGGCGAAGGCACTGGCCGCGCCGGTCAGCGAAGCGCTGCCCGATCCGGAAATCCCTGTGGGTACCGAGATGGTGACGCAGACCATTCGCGAAGCGCTGCGCGATGCGATGGCCGAGGAGATGCGGCGCGACGGCGACGTCTTCATCATGGGCGAGGAGGTCGCCGAGTATCAGGGCGCCTACAAGGTGACGCAGGGCCTGTTGCAGGAATTCGGCGCCCGGCGCGTGATCGACACTCCGATCACCGAGCACGGCTTTGCCGGCGTCGGCGTCGGCGCGGCGATGGCCGGGCTGAAGCCGATCGTCGAGTTCATGACCTGGAACTTCGCGATGCAGGCGATCGACCAGATCATCAACTCCGCCGCCAAGACGCTGTACATGTCCGGCGGCCAGATGGGATGCTCGATCGTGTTCCGCGGCCCGAACGGCGCCGCCGCGCGCGTCGCCGCCCAGCACAGCCAGGACTACGCGGCGTGGTACTCGCAGATCCCGGGCCTCAAGGTGGTCGCGCCGTACTCGGCCGCCGACTACAAGGGCCTGCTCAAGGCCGCGATCCGCGATCCCAATCCGGTGGTCTTCCTCGAGAACGAGATGCTGTACGGCCACACCGGCGAGGTCCCGAAGCTGCCCGATTTCGTGGTGCCGATCGGCAAGGCGCGGATTGCGCGCGCCGGTAAGGACGTCACCATCGTCTCCTGGGCGATGGGCATGTCCTATGCGCTGAAGGCGGCCGATGAACTCGCCAAGGAAGGCATCGAGGCCGAAGTGATCGATCTCCGTACCATCCGTCCGATGGACACCGAGACCATCATCAACTCGGTGAAGAAGACCGGCCGCGCGGTCACGGTGGAGGAGGGCTGGCAGCAGAGCGGCGTCGGCTCCGAGGTCGCCGCTCGCATCATGGAGCATGGCTTCGACTATCTCGATGCACCGGTCGCGCGGGTCTCGGGCAAGGACGTGCCGATGCCCTATGCCGCGAACCTCGAAAAGCTCGCTCTGCCCTCCGTCGCCGAGGTGGTCGCGGCCGCCAAGGCCGTGTCGTACCGGTAACGCCGATGGCCGGTCCCAAGGAGCAGCCGCTGCCGCCTGATGTGATGGGCCGCGACGACGCCATCGAGGTGCTGCGCGCCTTTGTCGTCGACGGCGGCCTGTCGATCGCGTTCCAGCGCGCCTTCGAGGAGCCGGACATGTGGGGACTGATGCTCGTCGACATCGCCCGCCACGCTGCGCGCGCCTATTCGCGCGAGAGCGAATACACCGAGGACGAGGCGCTCGCGCGCATCGTCGAGATGTTCGAAGCCGAAATCGCCCGGCCGACCGACATGGGCCAAACCAAACCGCGGTCGCAACAAGGTCACTGACAATGCCGATCAATATTCTCATGCCCGCGCTGTCGCCGACGATGGAAAAGGGCAACCTCGCCAAGTGGCTCAAGAAAGAGGGCGACAAGGTCAAGTCCGGCGACGTGATCGCTGAGATCGAGACCGACAAGGCGACGATGGAAGTCGAGGCGGTCGACGAAGGCACGATCGCCAAGATCCTGGTGCCCGAGGGCACGCAGGATGTGCCCGTCAACGACGTCATCGCCGTCATGGCGGGTGACGGCGAGGACGTGAAGGCGGCAGCCAGCGCCGGAGCGGGTGCAGCACCGGCCGCCAAGCCCGCCGAGGCCCCGAAGCCTGCCGCCCAGGCCGCGCCTGCCGCGGCTCCCGCACCAGCGGCTGCGCCCGCGCCACAGCCGGCCGCAGCGCCACAGGCTGCTGCGCCGGCCGCGCAAGCCAATGGCCACGCCCGCGTGTTCTCCTCGCCGCTGGCGCGCCGGCTTGCCCAGGAAGCCGGCATCGATCTCGCCCGGATCACCGGCACCGGTCCGCACGGCCGTGTCATCGCGCGCGACGTCGACGACGCCAAGTCCGGCAAGGGCCTGAAGGCGCCGGCGGCTGCTCCTGCCTCCGCTGGGCCGAGCATCGCGCCGTCGATGTCGGACAAACAGATCCTGGCGCTATTCGAACCGGGCTCCTACGAGGTCGTGCCGCATGACGGCATGCGCCGCACCATCGCGCAGCGTCTCACCGCCTCGGTGCAGAACGTCCCGCACTTCTACCTCACGATCGACTGCGACATCGGCAAGCTGCTCGCCGCGCGCGAGGAGATCAACGCGGCTGCGCCGAAGGACAAGGAGAAGAAGCCGCTCTACAAGATCTCGGTCAACGACTTCGTCATCAAGGCGATGGCGGTCGCGCTGGAGAAGATCCCGAACTGCAACGTCAGCTGGACCGAAGGCGGCATGCTCAAGCACAAGCATTCCGACGTCGGCGTCGCGGTGGCGATGCCGGGCGGCCTGATCACGCCGATCATCCGCAAGGCCGAGACCAAGACGCTCTCGACCATCTCCAACGAGATGAAGGATTTTGCCGCCCGCGCCCGCGCCCGCAAGCTGAAGCCGGAGGAATATCAGGGCGGCACCACCGCGGTCTCCAACCTCGGCATGTACGGCATCAACCACTTCACCGCCGTGATCAACCCGCCGCATGCCTCGATCCTCGCGGTCGGCACCTCGGAGGAACGTCCAGTGGTGCGCGGCGGCAAGATCGAGATCGCGCACATGATGAGCGTCACTCTGTCGTGCGATCACCGCGCGATCGACGGCGCGCTCGGCGCCGAGCTGATTGGCGCCTTCAAGCAGCTGATCGAAAACCCCGTGATGATGATGGTGTGACGGGCATCCGCCATGTACGCGATCTACGGTCCGTACGTCCTGCTCGCCGCCATCGCCGTCGCGTTGCTCTTCGCTGTCAACCGCGACCTGATATCGACGATCCAGTTCAGGATCATGATGATCGGCGCCGCTGTGCTGGCGCTGGCGTGGACCGTGTTCCTCGGTGCGGTATGGCAGGAGTACGGATAGATGGCCGGCACGGCTCGCACGCGCTGGCCCTGGATCTCGCTATTGCTGTCGGCCGCACTGGTGCTCAATCCGGTCGGACTGGATTTTCTGCACTCCGCGTTCTTCGCCGGCGAACAGCTGGCGCGGAACATCGCCCAGCCGATCGTGCTGACGGCCCTGGCCATCATGGCCCTGGTCATCGGGGTCGAATGGCTGGTCAGGTCGTTGATCGCAAGAAGCCGCGCCCGCGGCGTCACAAATTGAGTTGAACGGGAGCCGCCATGGCCGACACATCCTTTGACGTCATCATCATCGGCTCCGGCCCCGGGGGCTACGTGACCGCGATCCGCGCCGCGCAGCTCGGCTTCAAGACCGCGATCGTGGAGAAATCCTATCTCGGCGGCATCTGCCTGAACTGGGGCTGCATCCCGACCAAAGCGCTGCTGCGCTCGGCCGAGATCTATCACTACATGCAGCACGCCAAGGATTACGGGCTGTCGGCCGACAACGTCTCGTTCGATCCGAAGGCGGTGGTGCAGCGCTCGCGCGGGGTCTCGAAGCGCCTCAACGACGGCGTCGGCTTCCTGATGAAGAAGAACAAAGTCACGGTGATCTGGGGCGATGCCACGATCGATGCGCCCGGCAAGATCACGGTGAAGAAGTCGGCGGTCGAGGCGCCGAAGGGCGCGAGCGGCGAGGGCACCTACCAGGCCAAGCACATCATCGTCGCGACCGGCGCGCGGCCGCGCGTGCTGCCCGGGCTCGAGCCCGACAAGAAGCTGATCTGGACCTATTTCGAGGCGATGGTGCCGGAGCGGATGCCGAAATCGCTGCTCGTGGTCGGCTCCGGCGCGATCGGCATCGAGTTCGCCTCGTTCTTCCACACCATGGGCTCTGACGTCACCGTGGTCGAGGTGCTGCCGCAGATCTTGCCGGTCGAGGACGCCGAGATCGCGGGGTTGGCGCGCAAGCGGTTCGAGAAGATGGGCATCAAGATCATGTCCTCGACCAAGGTGACAAAGCTCGAGAAGAAGGCCGACAGCGTGGTCGCGACCATCGACGACGGCAAGGGCCAGCCGCAGACCGTGGAATTCGAGCGGGTGATCTCGGCGGTCGGCGTGGTCGGTAACATCGAGAATCTCGGGCTGGAGAAGCTCGGCGTCAAAACCGACCGCGGCTGCATCGTGATTGACGGCCTCGGCAAGACCAACGTCCCCGGTATCTACGCGATCGGCGACGTCGCGGGACCGCCGATGCTCGCGCACAAGGCCGAGCATGAGGGCGTGATCTGCATCGAGGCGATCAAGGGCTTGCATCCGCATCCGATGGACAAGCTGCTGATCCCAGGCTGCACCTACTGCAACCCGCAGGTCGCCTCCGTCGGCCTCACCGAAGCCATGGCCAAGGAAGGCGGCCGCGAGATCCGCGTCGGCCGCTTCCCGTTCGTCGGCAACGGCAAGGCGATCGCGCTCGGCGAGGACCAGGGCCTCGTCAAGGTGGTGTTCGACAAGAAGACCGGGCAGCTGCTCGGCGCGCACATGATCGGCGCCGAAGTCACCGAGCTGATCCAGGGCTATGTGGTGGCGATGAATCTGGAGACCACGGAAGAGGAATTGATGCACACCGTGTTCCCGCATCCGACCCTGTCGGAAATGATGAAGGAAGCGGTGCTCGACGCCTACGGGCGCGTGCTGAATATCTGAGGTTTGGAGACACAGCTAACAGAATCCCCGTCATCCTGAGGTGCGAGCAGAGCGAGCCTCGAAGGATGCACGGCCCGGAACGAGCAGCGGGGCTCGTCGCCCTTCGAGACGCGCTTCGCGCTCCTCAGGGTGACGGGTCTGATATGAGTGAACCCAAGAACAAGAAAGAGTGCATCTCGTGAAAGACAACGACAACCTGACCATCGAACGCCCGACCTTCGTGACCCATCTCGAATGCGCGATGGAGGGCGATCACTATGCGGCCGACCAGGTGCACAACCTCTCCAAGGCCGGCAAGCCGCTGCTGGTGCGCTACGATCTCGCCGGGGTGAAGAAGGCGCTGACCAAGGACGCGCTGGCCGAGCGCCCCGCGGACCTGTGGCGCTACCGCGAGCTGCTGCCGGTGCGCAAGTGCAAGGACATCGTCAGCCTCGGCGAAGTCACGACGCCGCTGATCCGGCTGCCGAAGCTTTCCGCACGGCTTGGCGGCGGCGAGATCATCGTCAAGGACGAGGGCCGGCTGCCGACCGGCTCGTTCAAGGCGCGCGGCCTCGTCATGGCGGTGTCGATGGGCAAGGCGCTCGGCATCAAGCACATGGCGATGCCGACCAACGGCAATGCCGGCGCGGCGCTTGCGGCCTATGCGACCTCGTGCGGCATCAAGACCACGATTTTCTGTCCGGCCGATACGCCGGAGGTGAATGTCAGCGAGATCGAGTTGCAGGGCGCAACCGTCTATCGCGTCAACGGCTACATCGACGACTGCGGCAAGATCGTCGGCGAGGGCAAGGCCAAGGTCGGCTGGTTCGATACATCGACCCTGAAGGAGCCGTACCGGATCGAGGGCAAGAAGACGATGGGTCTCGAACTCGCCGAGCAACTCGGCTGGGACGTGCCCGATGTGATCTTCTATCCGACCGGCGGCGGCACCGGCCTGATCGGCATGTGGAAGGCGTTCGACGAGCTTGAGAAGATCGGGTTCATCGGTTCGAAGCGCCCGCGGATGGTCGCGGTGCAGGCCTCCGGCTGTGCGCCGATGGTGCGCGCCTATGAGGCCGGCACCGAGCATGCGGCGCGCTGGGAGGATGCTCACACCATCGCGTCCGGCATCCGCGTGCCGCAGGCGATCGGCGATTTTCTCATCCTGCGCGCGGTGCGCGAGAGCAAGGGATTTGCGATCGCGGTCGACGACGACAAGATCACCGCCGCGCTCAACGAGGTCGCGCGCGAGGAGGGACTGTTGCTGTGCCCCGAGGGGGCTGCGACCTATGCCGCCTACAAGCAGAGCCTCGCCGACGGCCGCGTCACCAAGACCGACCGCGTGATGCTGTTCAATTGCGCGAGCGGCCTGAAATACCCGCTGCCGCCGGTGACCCGCACGCTCGACAGGCACAAGCCGATCGACTTCTCGCAGTTCTGACGCCTCATCCGAAGGGCCATCTTGTCGAAAGGTGGCCCTTCGAAAATGCTACGACAAGGAAGATCGAGGGGAGCGGGTGATGCGGAAGTTCGTTCTGGCCGTGCTGGCGATGTTGGCGTTCACGGGGACCGGTTCGGCGGAAACCTGGCCCGCGCACCCGATCACCATCGTCGTGCCGTTCGCTGCCGGCGGTCCGTCGGATGCGATGGCGCGCATCCTCGCCGAGCGCATGAAGCAGTCGCTCGGCGAAGTGGTTCTGATCGAGAACGTGACCGGAGCGGGCGGCTCGCTCGGCGTCGGCCGCGCGGTGCGCGCGGCGCCCGACGGCTACACCGTCTCGTTCGGCCATCTCGGCACCCATGTTGCGAACGGCGCGATCTACAAGCTCGGCTACGACCTCGTCGATGATCTCGAGCCGGTGGTGCTGCTGCCGAGCAATCCGATGATCATCGTCAGCAAGAACGCCGTGCCGGCGAAGTCGCTGAAGGAGCTGTTGGAGTGGCTGAAGTCGCGGCCGGCGCCGCCGACCGCGGGCACCGCCGGCGCCGGCAGCGGCAGCCACATCGCCGGGCTCTATTTCGAGAACGTTTCCGGCATCAAGCTGCAATACGTGCCCTATCGCGGCACCGGGCCGGCGCTGAACGACCTCGTCGCCGGCCAGATCGATATCATCGTCGACCAGACGTCGAACTCGATCAACCAGGTCCGCGCCGGCAACATCCGCGCCTATGCGGTCACCGATTCCAAGCGGGTCGCGAACGCCCCCGAGGTCCCGACGGTCGACGAGGCCGGCCTGCCGGGCTTCCACATGACGCTGTGGTCCGGCCTCTGGGTGCCGAAGGGCACGCCGAAGGAGATCGTGGACAGGCTCAACGTCGCGGCGATCCAGGCGATGAACGATCCTGCCGTGAAGAAGCAGCTCGAAAATCTCGGCTTGCAGATGCCGCCAAAGGACCAGTTGAAACCGGAAGCACTCGGCGCCTGGCAGAAGGCGGAGATTGCAAAATGGTGGCCGATGATCAAGGCCGCCAATGTCAAGGTGGATTGAGGCGCACTCTCTCGGCGTCGTCCCGGCCTTCGCCGGGACGACGCGGCATTATTGCGACGGCATTCTCTCAGCGGGCGCCGCGTTGCTCTCCTGCGTCACGACGCGCTCGCCGTTTTTCGCCGCCAGCGCTGTGCCGGCATCCTCGAACCGCGCCTGATAGACCGCGAAATTCTCCATCACGCGCTGGACGTAGTTGCGCGTCTCGGAGATCGGAATCCGCTCCACCCAGTCGACCGGATCGACCTTGGGGTCGCGCGGGTCGCCATAGGCCTTGATCCAGTCGCGGACGCGGCCGCGGCCGGCGTTGTAGCCGGCAAACGTCATGATGTGGCAGCCGCGATATTCCGCCAGTAGCGCGCTCAATTCGGCCGCACCCATCTGGGTGTTGTAGACCGGATCGGAAACCATCCGGCTCCAGTCGTAGCTGACGCCGAAACGCTTGGCGGTGTCGCGGCCGGCCTCGGGCGTCACCTGCATCAGGCCGACGGCGTTGGCCGCCGACTTGTCGCGCTGATCGAACGCGCTCTCGGTGCGCGCGATCGAGTAGGTCATGCTGCGTCCGATATCGGGGGCGATCGGGGTGTGCTTGGGAATGCCGATGACCGGGAAAGCGTAATGGTCGAAGGCAAAGCCGCGCGCCAGTGCGATCTTGCCGATCTGCAGCATGGCGCGGGCATCGTTATGGCGGCCGGTGAGTTCGCCGAGCGCCTCGAGCATCCCGACGTCTGCGCTCTCCTCGGCGAGGTCGGCGGCGAAATAGAGCACGATATCGGGCTCGCCGATCGCATAGAGCATGTCGGCCGCACGCACGCGCTCGTCGGCCGCCATGCTGCCGGCGCTGGCCGCCGGCGAGGGCGCGCGCAGCTCGATGCCGTCACGGCCGAGCCTGGCCAGCGCGAGCTGACCGTAATAGGCGGTCGGGTAGCGCGCCGCGGCCTGGTAGTCGGCCCGCATCGCCACACTGTTGCCGAGCGCCTCGGCGGCGCGGCCGCGCCAATAGGCGGCACGCGCCAGCACGGTCGGGTTGGTCTGGCCCTCGTCGATCCGAGCGAAATGCGCCGCCGCGGTCCTGGCATCGTCGAGATAGCGCAGCGCGATCCAGCCGCGCATGAAGTGCATGTCGGAGCGGTAGTACGGGTTATCCGGCGGCGCCGCGCCGCGGATGACGTCATAGGCCGCCTGGTACTCAGCCTGGTCGAGCAGCTTGCGGGAGAGGATGCGGCGCTCGCGCCACCACTGGTCGGTGTCCTGCTGCGCCATCGTCTCGGGCGCCGCGGCAATCGTCACGCGCGCCGCATCGTCGATCCTGTTCTTCGCGAGCAGCCACTGGATGCGGCACAGCGTGTAGCCGAGGTCGCTGCGGGCGTCCGCAGGCACGTCGTTGAGCGTGTCCTCCGCCTTGCTGGATTGCCCGCGGACCGCGCCGCAAGCCTTCACGATCGCCAGCTCGTCGCTGCCGAGGTGCTGTGCCGCGCGCCGCGCGCCGGCGAGATCCTTGGCGCCGATCCGCTTGTCCATGCGCGCGCGGTGGTCGTCGCGCGCGAGCAGGTCCTTGAATGCGTCGTAGGCGTCGCTCTCGGTACGATCCAACAACTCTTCCGAGCGCCAGGCCTCGCGCACCAGCCGCGTGGCGCCGTCGCGATCGCCTTCGGCGAGCAGCGTGCGGGCGAGCGCAAACTTGCCCTTGGCGCTGATCGGCTGGTCGAGCGTGAAGCCGTGCACCGTGGCCGGGTCGCTGCGCTCCTGCCAGATCCGCGCTTCAGCCCGTTTGCGCAACAGCGTGACGCTTGGCCAGTCCGGGTTGGCCGTGACGAATGCCGCATAGCGGCTGAACGGCGCATTCGACTCGGAGTGGCGCAGCAGATACCACTCGACGAGCTTGCGCCCGACGGGATCGGTGATCTTTGCCTGGATGTCGGTCGCATCGTTCGTTTTGCCCCGGCGCGCCGCGGTGATCGCGTCCCTGACCGCGGCGAGATCGCCCGACAATTGCGGCCCGGCGGGTTTCTCCGGTTCGGGCGCCCTCGAGGTCTTGTTGGCCTTGGACGGCACCGATTTGGCCTTCGCTGATTTACGCTTGTCGGCGCCATGCCTGGCATGGCGGCGCTTGCCGGAGGCGCCGTCACGCGCAGCCTTGGTGCCGGCCTTGGCGCCGTGCGCCTTCTTCTCCCCGTGGCCGCTCTTGGCCTGGTGCTGGTGATGCGGCTTGGCGGTCGCCTGGACCGGAAGCAGCGCAAGCGCAGCGGCGGTGGCGAAACACGCCAGCGGACGTAGGCACCGGTTCATTCCCTGGTCCCCCCTGAGAAACCACGAGGCACAAACAGAACGCGTCATACGGCGGCACAATCGCCGCAGATTATCACTACCCTCGATTCTCGAGTGTTAATGCTGGCGCAACTCAACAGGGAAAACGCGGCAAAATAAGGCATAAAGCGTGTGGAACCCAAGGGAACCGGAGGTTTTGCGGGCATTTGCGGGGGCCGCGCCTCCAGTTTGACCGATCCCGGCGCGGATATATCCTCGTCGAAACGTGCGGTGGGGGCGCTCTTATGTCAGATCTGTTGTTTCAGGCCGGTGCGGCATGACGGCTCGGCTCAGAACCATCCTGAATGGCGGCCGCTATTTCGAGGGCCCGCGCTGGCATCGCGGGCGGCTCTGGTTCGTCGACTGCATGGCGCGGACGCTGCTCAGCATCAGCCCGTCAGGCGAACGCCAGGAGCATGCGGCGGTGACCGACGACACGCCGTGCGGTCTTGGCGTGCTGCCTGATGGCGACATCGTCGTGCTGACGATGTTCAGGAAGCGGCTGCTGCGGTTTTCCGGCGGAGCGCTGTCGCTGTATGCCGATCTGTCCGGGATCGCGACCGGCACGATCGACGACATGATCGTCGACGGGCAGGGGCGCGCCTATGTCGGCGATCTCGGCTTCAATCTGCCGCCGCCGGAGGGCCGCGGCGCCGTCGGTCGCATCATCCTGGTGACGCCTGACGGCAGCGCCCGCGTCGTCGCCGACGGCTTGCGCTTTCCCAACGGCATTGCCGTTTCCTCCGACCATCGCCGGCTCGTCGTCGCGGAGATGGACGGTGCCGGTCTCGCCGACTACGACATCGCACCGGACGGCGGCCTGAGCCTTCGCGGGCGGTTCGGTCGCGTCGATGATCCCGACGGCATTTGCCTCGACGGCGATGGCGCAGCCTGGGTCGCGTCGTTCACCGAAGACGCGTTTGTCCGGATCGACCGCAATGGTGTCGAGCGTGCGCGCATCATGGTGCCCGGCCGCCGCGCGCTCGCCTGTGCACTCGGCGGCGCGGACCGCAGGACGTTGTTCTGCCTGAGCGCGGAGACGTCCTACGAGGAGCTGCGGAAGGGTAAATCGGTGTCGCGGATCGACGTGGTCGAGGTCGATACACCGGGTGACGGCTATCCCTGAAGGAGCCAATCGCGCTGTGTCGTCCGGGTTCCAGCGCCAGCGACGGCATCCTGGGACTTGAATTTTGTTCTTGTTTCGTTCATATTGGAGCACCCGGGAGAATGCCGCCATGGACGCCGAGCGAGACCGCGAAATCATCAGGCTATGGAATGAGCTCCGCCGGCTGCAGCGCGAGGGACGTCCGACGGCGTTGCTGGTTCGCCGGATCGAGCAGGCCCTCGCGGCACGCGAGCAGGAGGCGGCCTGAAGCTACTGTCGACGCGATAGCTTCAGGCGACTGCTCTAGCGCCCGCCGTCCGGCCCCATCACCAGATTCGGCAGCCAGGTCGAGATCTCCGGGAAGAAGCACAGCATCAGCACCGCGAACATCATCAGCAGCACGAAGGGCAGCGTGCCCCAGATCACCTCGCTCAGGGGGATGTCGGGCGCGACGTTGCGGATGACGAAGATGTTGAGGCCGACCGGCGGGTGGATCAGGCCCATCTCCATCACGATGGTCATGACGACGCCGAACCAGATGATGTCGAACTCGGCGGCGCGGAGCGGCGGCAGGATGATCGGCGCGGTCATCAGGATGATCGAGACCGGCGGCAGGAAGAAGCCGAGCACGATCACCATTACGAGGATCGTGAACAGCAGCTCCCAGCGCGGCAGGTGCATCGCGACGATCGCCTCCGCCGCCGACTGCGAGATGTGCAAATAGCTCATCACATAGGAATAGAGCAGCGACATGCCGATGATCAGCATCAGCATGGTCGACTCGCGGATGGTTGATTTCAGGATCGGCGACAGGTCGCTCGGTTTCCACACGCTGTAGATCACGGCGATCAGCCCGAGCGCCAGCAGGCCGCCGAGGCCGGCGGTCTCCGAGGGCGTGGCGTAGCCGCCATAGAGCGCGATCATCACGCCGGTTAGCAGCAGCACGAACGGGATCACGCGCGGCAGCGCGCTGAAACGCTCGGCCATGGTGAACTCGTCGCGCTGCAGGATCGCCGCATCCTTGCCCGTCGCGTCATAGGCGGCCTTGGCCATGGCGTATTCCTTGCGGAAGCGGAACACCGCGTAGAGGCCGAACAGCGACACCAGCAGCAGTCCGGGGCCGATGCCGGCCAGAAACAGCCGTCCGAGCGATTTCTCGGCCGCGACCGCGAACAGGATCATCGTGATCGAGGGCGGCAGCAGGATGCCGAGCGTGCCGCCGGCGGCGATGATCCCCGCGGCAAAGCCGCCGGAATAGCCGCGCTTGCGCATCTCCGGAATGCCGGCCGAGCCGATCGCCGAACAGGTCGCGGGCGAGGAGCCGGCCATCGCCGCGAAGAGGGCGCAGGCGAACACGTTGGCGACGCCGAGGCCGCCGGGCACGCGGTGCAGCCAGGCATGCAGCGCCGAGTAGAGATCCTGGCCGGCGCGCGATTTGCCGATCGCCGCGCCCTTCAGGATGAACAGCGGGATCGACAGCAGCGTGATCGAGGCCATCTCCTCGTAGACGTTCTGGGTCACCGTATCGAGCGAGGCCGCCGGCATGTAGATCGCCATGAACACGACCGCGACAGCACCGAGCGCGAATGCGATCGGCATGCCGGAGAACATCGCAAACAGGGTGGCAAGCCCGTAGGAGATGCCAATACCAAACACGGTCATCGGCGCGGGCCACCGGTCAGCGGAATAAGGATTTGCAGAAGGAGCTGCACACAGAGCAGCGTCATGCCGAGCGCCATCAGCCCATAGGGGATGGCGAGCGGCGGCGACCACATCGAGTTGGATACCTGGCCGTCGACATAGGCCTCGTGCGCCAGGGTCCACGACTTCCACGCGAAGAAGGTGCAGAACGCGAAGCTCGCGACATCGACCAGCCACAGCCTGATGCTGTTCGCGCGCGCCGAGAGCAGGCCGACGAACGCCTCGATGCTGACATGACCGCGCTGGCTCTGCACATAGGCCGAGGTCATGAAGGTGGCGCCGACCAGCAGGAACACGGCGGCCTCGTCCTGCCAGTAATTCGGGCTGTGGAACAAGGCGCGGCCGAGCACGCTGTAGCTCAGGATCACGCAGGCCGCGATCAAGGCGAGTGCGGCGAACACCACGATGATGTTGTTGCAGACGGACAGCGCGCGCCCGAGCAAGGCCACCGGCGTATTGCCCGTGGCCACGCTTGCGCTTTCGGCTTGATCCGCGACCGGACCATGCATCATGCGGCGACGTCGCTTGCGAGCTTCAGCAGGTTGGCTGACGTCGCCGTCTTGGCGCCGTAGTCCTTCCAGGCGGTATCGCGCGCGATGTCGCGCCACTTGCCGACGATCGCGGCGTCGAGCGCGCTGACCTTGGCGCCGGCCTTTTCATAGACCTTGGTGACTTCGGCATCGTCGTCCTGCGCACCCTTGCGGCCGAACGCCTCGAGCTCGGCCCCGACGGCGAGGATGATGTCCTGCTGGTTCTTCGGCAGTTTGTCGAAGATCGCCTTCGACATCATCAGCGGCTCCAGCATGAACCAGTAGGAGGCGCCGGCGCCCGAGGTCAGCGACTTCGCGACTTCCTCGAGGCGGAACGAGATCAGGCTGGTGGAGGAGGTGATGCCGGCATCGCAGGCGCCGGTCTGCATCGCAGCGTAGATCTCGTTGGAGGGCACCGACAGCACGGCGGCGCCCGCGGTCTGCAGCACCATGTCCATCTCGCGCGAGCCGCCGCGCACCTTCAGCCCCTTGGCGTCTTCGGGCGCCACGATCGCCTTGGAGCGGCTGGCGACGCCGCCGGCCTGCCAGACCCAGGAGATCAGCAGAATGCCCTTGTCGGCGAGGAAGTCGCTCAGCGCCTTGCCGACGGGCTCCTTCTTCCAGCGCAGGCCCTGGTCGTAGGTCGTGACCAGGCCCGGCATCAGGCCGATATTAGTCTCCGGCAACTCGCCGCCGGCATAGGGCATCGGATAGAGGCTGAGATCGAGCGCGCCCTTGCGCATCGCCGAGAACTGCGCGTTGGTCTTGATCAGCGAGGAGTTCGGATAGACCTCGGCAGTGAGATCGCCGCCCGAGCGCTTGGCGACCTCGGCCGCGAACATCCGGCACAGCCGGTCGCGGAAATCGCCCTTGTCGATGGTGCCGCCGGGGAACTGATGCGAGATCTTCAGCGTGGTCGCAGCATGCGCGGTCCCGACACCCATCCGTAAGGCTGCGGGTGCGGCGAGGGCGGACGCGAGGACGTGGCGGCGTGTGAGCATGGTTGTTCCCCTGAAGAGCTTCTTGAGTGGCTGTTAGGCCGGCGCGGAGCTTTAGCTTAGCCGGTCTTCGCGTGAAACTTCTCTAGTCTGATAGTTCGAGGCGCCCTGTTAGTGCGGGCGGGCAGGCGGTCGCAAGTCTTGTCATTCAAGTCTTGCCGTTGTTGCGGTGCACACCGCACCGAGGCAGCGTCGCCACCCGATCCTCGCGCGAAGAGCGACGCGCGTGCGGCGCCGGCGTGCTTCAAGAATTTGTTATTGGAGGTAACAACCGGCAGCGCAAGTGCGTCGAGGAGAGAGCGGCAAGTCGTCGCGCTCACATTTGACCACACAAGGGATCATCATCATGACCACCAAGACCCGCCTCGGCCTTTCCGCCGCGCTGCTCTCGTTCAGCCTGGCGCTGGCGCCCGCCGCCTTCGCCCAGGACAAGATGGGCAAGGACGACGCGATGAAGAAGGAAGGCACGATGTCCAAGGATGCGATGTCCAAGGATGCCATGAAGAAGGACGATGGCATGATGAAGAAGGACGACGCCATGAAGAAGGACGGCGGCGCGATGATGAAGAAAGACGACGGCATGAAGAAGAACTGACCGCCGCCGCCGCTCATCATTCGCAGGCCCGCCGTCGTGGCGGGCCTGGTTACGCCTCAGCGCTTCTTCTTGCCGCGCTCCTTGCGCGCGGCGTAGCGGGCGTCGCGCTTGGCCTTCTGCTCGGCCTCGAGCGAAGCCAGTCTTTCGGCTTCCTCTTCCTTCTCCCGCGCGATCCGGGCGGCCTCGGCTGCGGCGGCCTCTTCCTCGCGGCGCTTCCGCTCCGCCTTCTCGATTTCCCGGGCTTCCTTGGCCTTGGCGCGGCGTTCGGCGATCGCCGCACGCTCCTCGGCCCGTGCCTTTACGGTCGGATCGTCGGCGCCCGGCTGGGTACGAAACTTGTTGAGGAGGTTTTGCCGCGCCTGCAGGGCCGCTTTCTGGCGGTCGGCAAAACCCGGTTCCTTGAAGCCACTCATAGAGGAAGCCTGCTGCTTTCTGTTCGTTGATGGATGGGGTTCGGTTCGGCGTTCAATAAGTGAATGGTAGCGAAAAGGCCAGTGGCGAACGGGGGGCTGTGGAGCAAAGGAGATATGAGCGGACAGCAAATGGCCGACGGCGGTGTTTGCGCCCGGCTGGCGGCTGGCGTGGTGAGTGGTTGGTCACCGAACCTGCCGACAGGCCTAGCCGCGCTGAAACTGCTCGCGGCGGCCGTTGCCTAGCACCTTGGCTACCGTCTCGGCGGTCATCGCGCTCCGGTCCGAGGCGCGCTGGGCTTCCAGCCTGTCGCGCGCCTTTTCCGTGATCAGGAGGCTGATCAACCGCAGTCTGCTGGTTTCGTCGACAGCCTCCGAGAGCAGCTGCCTGTAACGCTGATAATCGTAACTCTCTGCATGTTCGCTCACCGGCACGCCCCGCACACGCGCTCCACTTCGGCGAGCAGTTTTTCGCGAGTCGCGGGAGCCCGCAATGGAATTGCAGGCCCGATCGCGGCCGGCGCGCATTTCGTTGTGCGACTGTTGCAGAATTGATCGCACGCAACCGTGCAAACGGTCATGATGCGGGCGATGGCAACAGGGAACCGAAGCGGCCATGAGCGAATCCGAAGACGGAGGCAACCGCCGCGGGGCGCTGATCGGACTGCTGGTCGCGGTCGTCATGCTCGCGGTCGGTCTCTGGCTTGCGCATGACCTGACGGCGGCGAGCAAGATGCAGGACTGCCTGATGTCGGGCCGGACCAACTGTAATGTGATCGAGCCGGCACGCTGATCCTGCCTTGCGGCAGTGCAATATCGCTCCCACATCGAGCCCAAAGATTCGGGCTGAACTGTCTGGTCCCGGTTGTGATTCCGGTCACACGCGGACAGGCGGGCTGCCTCGACTCCCAGAGATCGGCGGGAACCAAGGCCATGATATCCAAGCTGTGGTCCGGAACGGGCGCGGCACTGGCTGCCGCAGGCGCGGCGGGTGCCGTTTTGGTAGCGTATCTATCCCTGACGCTGGCGTCGCCAGAACCGGTGTCGAGCGCGGCGCTCGGGCCGGCGTGGCAATGCAGCCGGGTGGCTCTCGTGCTGATCACCTGCACGCGGGCGGGCGAGGATGAACAAGCGGCCAAGACTGAGCGCGAGGTCAAGACCGAGGGCGAGGTCAGGGCGATCCCGGTACGGGCCAGGGACGATTGTCCGCCGGAACCCTAGATTTCCTGTTTGTGAGGTATCGTCTTCACGCCGACGGCTGCTCGCTCCGCGCGAGAGCGCTCTGGCCGGTCGGGCTGAGGCCGCGGCCGCATTTCAAATCATTTCTTGGTGGCGCCACGGGGCTTGATGGAGAGGCCAAGGCGCATCGCCATCTTCTTGATTCGCTCCGGCGAACGGCCGGTCGCCTTCACGACCTCCTCCAGCGACTTGGAGGAGCGCGCCAATTCCATCAGTCGTCGGTCCTCCTTGAACGACCACCGCGGCTTTCGGGCCATCTTGTTGGTATCCTTGTGCACTGCTGGGCAACAAAGCCGCCAGGCGGGGACGCCTGACGGCCTTGCCGGTGTGGGCCCGGACCTTGGGGAAATGTCCGGTGGATAAGCAATACTGCTTCCGGATAAGGTCGCAATTGAAACCGGAATTTAACCTAACCTATCAAGGTTACTTGCAAAGTTAGTTGGATCGACCGTGGCAGGAGGCCTTATGCGCAAGGTCGCCATTTTGAGTGCCGCAGCATTTTTACTGTCCGGTTGCTGGTCCGATCCGGAGGTCACGGGATCGACCAACAGCTGCGCGGCCAATCTTTATAGTCAGTACAATCCCAAGGTCATGGATCAGTGCGTCAACGCCTGCATCAAGTGTGACCACGGCAACGTCACGACCTGCACGACCTCCTGTACGCTGAAGGGCGCGCGGTAACCGATCCGCGCACTCACCGAGGCGAACAGGGCTGGCGGTCGTATGCGCGCGTCATTGCGTAGCCTCGCGATATCGGCGCGCCTTGCGCCGCGTCATGAACGCCGTTATCGCGTCTGTTCGGGGGCGCCATCGCCGAGCCGGAACCAACAGCATGGAACAGAGCGCGATGAGCGGGCCTTCCTATGTCGCGGTCGATTGGGGCACCAGCAGCTTCCGGCTCTGGCTGATGGGCGGCGGCGGCGAGGTGTTCGGCGAACGCCGCAGCGACGAGGGGATGACGGCGGCCGCCAAGACCGGCTTTGCGCCCGTACTGCAATCGCATCTCGACGCACTGGGCGCGGCGGCCAATCTGCCGGTCGTGATCTGCGGCATGGCCGGTGCACGGCAGGGCTGGGTCGAGGCCGGCTATGTCGACACGCCGGCGCATCTCTCCAATATTCTTAAAGGCGCCGTCGTGGTCAGCGGGCAGCCGCGAGATATCCGCATCCTGCCCGGGATTGCGCAGCGCGATGCTGCGGCACCCGATGTGATGCGTGGCGAGGAAACCCAGTTGCTCGGCGCGCTCGGCCTGGATGCGCCGGGTGAGGCCCTCGTTTGCATGCCGGGAACCCATTCCAAATGGGTGCGCCTGCGCGGTGGAACGGTCGAGCACTTTGCGACCTTCATGACCGGCGAGTCCTTCAGCGCGATTGCGCGCAACACCATTCTGTCGCATGCCGTCGCCGGTGCGGAAGAGGCCGTTGATGCCGATGCGTTCCGCTCGGCCGTCGTCGAGGCGTTCGCAACGCCGGCGTTGTCAGCCAATTTGCTGTTTCGGGTGCGATCCCGGCAGCTGCTGTTCGGCGGCAGCGCGCAGGCGGCCCGTGAGACGATCTCCGGCACGTTGATCGGTGCCGAACTGGCGGCCGGCCTTGCGGAGCGGGAGCGAACAACGCCGGTTACGCTGATTGCTTCGGGCCGCCTGCAGCGACTCTATCGGATCGCGCTCGAACGCCTTTCGATTCCGCTCAGCGTGATGGATGCGGAGGAGGCGGTTCGCCGTGGCCTCGCCGGCGCCGCGGCGGCGATCTGGAACAATTGAGGGATCAACGCATGAGCATTCCATTTCCTCCGATGAAGCGTCCGCTGGTCGCGATCCTGCGCGGCGTCAAGCCGGACGAGGCCTTGGGCATCGTGAGCGCGCTGCTCGAGGCTGATATGACGGCGATCGAGATTCCGCTGAACTCCCCCGAGCCGTTCCGTTCGATCGAAATCGCGGCGAAGCGGGCGCCTGCCGATATCCTGATCGGCGCCGGCACGGTGCTGACCCCAGGAGATGTCGATCGCCTCCATGACGTCGGTGGGCGCCTGATGGTGTCGCCGAACGTCGATGTCGATGTTCTGGCGCGCGCCCGGCACCACGCGATGATCACGATGCCCGGTGTGTTCTCGCCGACGGAAGCGCTGCTCGCCGCACGCGCGGGCGCCTCGAGCCTGAAATTCTTTCCGGCGAGCGTGCTCGGCGCTTCCGGCATCTCGGCGATCCGCGCCGTGCTGCCGCCGGACGTGATGCTCGCCGCCGTCGGCGGCGTCTCTGACCAGAATTTCGCGGAGTACGTGAAGGCGGGCATTCGCGCCTTCGGTCTCGGCAGCAGTCTCTACAAGCCGGGCATGACGGCCGCGGATATCGCGGTCCGCGCAAAGGTGACGATCGAGGCGTATGACAGGGCCGTGCAGGGCGCGAGCTAGGCCCGGTCCGCAATTCCCGACCGTGGGTTAGTCGTCGCGCTTGCCGCCGTCGATTACCCTGAACAGCGGCGCCGCCTCGCGCGGATTTTCGAGCAGCTCTTCGACCATGGCGATCGCGGCCGCGACATATTTCCCGGTTGCGGCGTCCAGCGGCCGTTCGGCTTCGTCCGCCAGCGCGAGCTTGGCGCCTTCGAGCAGTTTGCGAGTGCGGACGGCGGACTCGTCGCCGGAAGTCAGGGCGGCGCGAGCGATCGATCGCAGCACGAACAGCTCGCCCTCCAGCCGCAGCAGGCGGTCGTTCAGCTTGCTCAGCACAGTATTCAGGTTCCGCATGTCGTCCTCTCCGGGCGTTGGACCCGTCTTCCATACACGGTCATTCCTGACGAAATTCTTGTGCCCGCCGCATACCATTTGGTTCGTTGAACGGCGTCGCCGGCTTCCTCATGGTCCCGGCGGCCCTGGCAGGCGCTGTCGACTGGCGGAGCGATTTGTGGATCACGGCGAATAGCCTTAGTAGAGTGTCCGCGGTCAGTCGCCCCGGCGTCGTGGGCGCATCCGCTCCATCCAAGAACGACGAAGGAACGCATATGAAGATTGCCGTCGAAACGATCGTTGTCGCGCCGATCGCAGATGTTTGGCGCGCCTACACCACGCCCGACGACATCAAGCAGTGGAATGCGGCCTCCGACGACTGGCACACCACTGCTGCGACCGTGGACCTGCGCGCCGGTGGCGCATTCTCGTCGCGGATGGAAGCCAAGGACGGCAGCATGGGATTCGATTTCGCCGGTACCTACACCAAGGTCGAGGCGCCCCGCCAGCTCGAATATGCGTTCGGCGACCGCACCGCGCAGGTTGCGTTCACGCCCGAGGCCGGCGGCGTCAAGCTACAGGTCTCCTTCGACAGCGAGGAGACCCATTCGGTCGAGCAGCAGCGCGGCGGCTGGCAGGCGATCCTGGATAATTTCAAGCGCTACGTCGAGGCAAAGCGCTCCTGATCCGGCCACTGGAGGCGACGTGATCGATGCAGCAAGGGTCTGGCAGCTTGGCGCTGCCAGCGAGATCGAGGGACGGACCACCGGATCCGAGACGTCGGTGATCGTCGTCGACATGCCGCCTGGGCCGGGACCGGCGTGGCACCGCCATCCCTATGCCGAAACCTTCATTGTGCTCGAGGGGCGCACACGTTTCACGATCGAGGGCAGGACGTCGAGGCTTCCGTCGTATCAACGCAATGACGATCTGCACTGGATCGAACGCAGCGTACGGGCTGCCACCAAGCGCAAGCGGATCGACCAGATGCTGGAAGAATTGAAAGCGGGCGGGGTCTATATGGGAATGGCGCATCGGCCGAGCAAACACGCGAGGTGATCGTTCTCTCGGCGCGGTCGCGATGGTGGTCAGGAGCAAATGCGATGCGCTGTGTCTTGGCACTTGGCCTGTTGGTCATCCTGTGCGTGTCTGCGAGTGCTGCAACACGGCGTCACTCCCACGCACGCCAACCCGCAACCGTTCGTTCGCCCGCGGCTGCAACGCCGGCGGCGCGCTTCGCCGTTCCTGGCTGGAGTGACGAATCGACGCGCCAATGGCTCGACCGTGCCTCGTCCTATGTGGGCCTGGGCGGTTAGTCGAGTAGCCGGCAGCGCCAAACTCAATCGTCGTCAGCTTCGTCAGTTCCCCGTGAGTTCGATGCCGAGCGGCCGCTGTACTGCCGGGGAACGCCCGCGGCCCTTCGCGTGCTCACGTCCTCGCTCTCACGCAGTTCCTTCCGCGCGCGCCGCGCGGTTCGCATCGCTCGCTTGATATTTGGATCGTGCGAGTCCTCGTCAAAGAAGAGGACGACCTCGCAGCTCGGGCACTGGCGCGAGTAACCGTTCTGCAGCCGCTTGGCGCGATCACGAAAGACGTTCTTGCAGCGTGTGCAACGGATCTGGACGGAGTCTTCCATATCGATCCCAAAATATCGACGAACGGCGCGAGCGCTCACGATCCTCTTGAGGAAGCAATTCTGAATTAAGAAATCACGAAGCGAATTGTCGGCAATCGCGGCAACCTGCGGCCTCACGAACAGAGAGCGTCCGGTCGCTCAGGCAGCCGGAACTTTGTTCACGCACGGAGAACTACGGAATCGTTTCGTGCGCTGAATGATAAAGAACAAGACGCGATTTCAGAGCAGACCGTGAACATCAAAAGAAAGGCCTCAGCGCGTGGGCCACGCCGAGGCCAAGTTGACACTTTGGTCGTGAGGCACCGTCACCAGTGCCTCGGTGCTTAACCTAGCTTCGTTTCTCTCAAGCCAAATAGCCTATATGGGCCATGATCGCTGGCACAGAACGTGCAGAGTTGGAGCTGTCAGGATTTTGCATCACCTTCCTGGGGCTAGGAGCAGCGCCGTCCGCGTATATTTCAAGCGGGCGGCGTTGTGCATTTCGTGCCAACGCGGATGAGCAATCGCTTCGCGTGGTGCCGTCACAAGTGGCTGTTCTCGACGTGGCCGAACGGCGTGCTCTATGTCCGGCTGTTGGTCCGCGGCACGACGGACTTCATTGCATTGCGTACAAGGTCCGCTCGTCGACGGTGCCGGTCTCGCGATTGCTCGATCTCGTAGACGGCCCGGACGAGACAAGCGCCGAGGCAGCTACACAGCAGCATCAGCCAGAATGCTTGTCCGGCGCTGTCCATGACGTCACGGAATGAGAACGCCAGGCATCGGCTTCGTAGGCAGCGGAACAAACTGGTTCGGCTGACCCCGCAGGATTGCCAGAACAGCAAACACCGTTACGGTGACCGTCAAAAGCTTCGCCATGAAATTCGTCGGCAAAAATGAACGTAAGAATTCTTGGAGCGTAGCACTCGAATTGCGATGCGCCTGTGAACCCTCTCACATGAACGGAACGTGCGTGAATTCAGGCGGTTTGTTGGATCCCGATCGAGCCGCAATTCCCGGCAATCTGACGTTTTGGCACAAAATGCACAGCATCAGCGATCGATCGCCCGAATTTCCAGGCTCTCGATTTTGACCGGCGGAGTCGAGAAAGCGTCCTCGTTCAACGGATGCAGCGTGATCGGCGTATTCGCGCCGCCGCTGAGGACATTGTCGCCCGCGCCGCTTGCGTGGATGTAACTGCCGGCGAGTTGGTCGAGCCCGATCCACGGCACTGGCGCCATCACCTTCCAGGCCAGTGCGACTTCCTCGTCGCCGATGAAAATGCCGAGGTTGGGAATGGCTGCGACGTAGCGACTGTCCGGTGCGCTATCGGCGTGCAGCACGCAATCGAGATTGGTCACCGGGCCCAGGATGAAACCGGTGTCAGGCCCGCCACGACACGCGAGCGTTCCGGCCTGCACCTGCTGTGCCTCGGCGGTTGCGATGGGCGTGGCGAGAGCTGCCGCGCCACACACCGCAACGATGACCCAATGACCCGTTGTACGCATGGCGCTGTACAACGCGAATGGACGCGCAATCGGTCCACGCTCTCGCGGCGGCCTGCGCTGGTGGTTAAGGGATTCTTAGAATTGGGGTCTCCAACGAAACTACGCCGCCGGGCTCGAAATGAATTGTCCCGGCGGCGGCTTGTTTCAAACTGGGCCCGCAATCCCAGTCATGTTCTGTCTGTGAGACCGGCGCCAAGGTTCGAGTAACCCGTATTCATACGGGCGTCAGCGTCTCGCGACAGTCTTGGGGGTGGCTGCTGACCCTCTTGTGCCCCGGCGGCGGTCCGATTGTCACCCAGACCACCGCGGCAATCACCACGGCCGTCAGGATAGCGCCGGCCAGGGGCTGATCGTTGTCCATGCTCCGCGCCCGTTCAGATATGATGCTCCAGCTTCCGCATCTCCTGAAGGCGAGCCAGGCAGAAATCCCGGTACAATTCGTTGATGAAATCCCACATGGCCGAATCCCCTTTTGGTGCAATGACGGGACGCTACCCCGGGATTGTTTCCGGCCGGCTTCGCGACGTCCGGAAAATGGCTTCATCGAAGGGGAGTGGGGTGGCGATCCCGGCAGGACCTGCCGCAGTGAGCAGGATCAACGGCTTACGGGAAAGTGGGTCGCATCAGGCTCCCACTGGATTTCCAACGTTTCCGGGCGCATGTGACCCACTTTCCGGCATGTTCTCTTGGTCGCCGGGGGTGAACACCAGCGGGTTCGCCGGCAGTGTTAGAAACATAAATCCCTTCTGACACTGTGGGCAAAGAACTCCCGATGGATATGGGTTCCGATTTGGCGATCCTTCGGCAAGCGCCTGAAACTCCCAGGCGCAGGTCGGACATGTTCCTGCCCATCTCGGCGGCTGCTTCTGGTCCGTCATTTGCTGGTCCTGGTCATTGGTTGCTCTCCTGGCCGCCGGGGGTGAATACCAGCAGGTTCATGGCGCCGCCGGCCATCAGCTGCTGCTGCACGGCCTTGGTGTAGAGCTCGGCCTGCGCCAGCGTCTTCCAGCCAAAGATCGCCATCAGCTGGTGAGGGGTCGCGCCATTTTGTGCAGCAAGGGTCGCGCCGGCCTTGCGGAGCCCGTGGGCGCGTCCAGGCACTTTCGCCGCAAGACACTGCGTCTCGAACCAGTTGCCGAGCCCCTTGACCGTGAACGGCTTGCCGAACGACGTCTCGAGGAAGGTTAGGTCGCCGAGTACGCCGGCCTTCTTGGAGACGGCCAGCACATCCTCGAGCTGGGCCAGGATCGGCACGACCAGGTCGACCGGGCTCCTATTGCGATTCTTGTGCTGCCGGAAGGCAAGCCAGCGGCCGGCGTGGATCTCGCGCAGCTTGGCCGCGATGTGTTCGGGCTTGCGGATGTGCTGCCGCCCGAACTTCGCGACGTCGGAGATGCGCTGGCCGAATAGCAGGAACAGCCAGAGCGCAAGATAGGCCTTTGTCCCCGGCGGATGCCGCTCGACATATTGCTCGATCTCGGCGACGTCCCAGGTGTGGTGGCCGCCGGTCTTTGGGGCCTTGAGCAGGTCGATGCCCTTGGCGACGTTCCTGACCATCAGCGGCGGCTTCTCGGCGACGGCCCATTCCGAGAGCTTGCGGATCGCCTTGAGCCGCGCATTGGCGCTGTTGATCGACGTCTCGGCCTTGCGCTTCACCAGCACGATGATCTTGTCTTCCGGGATATCGCAGGGCAGGTCGCCGACCTCGCGCTGGTCGGTGTCGCTCACCGGCTCGTTGCAAAGCGCCTTGAGGATGTTGCGCCGGACGCTTTTGGTGTCCTCGTCATAGGCGCGGAACTCAAGACTTTCCTTGTAATATTTCTGGATCAGCCAGCGGAGCGATCGCTCGACGACCTTGGGCGGCGGCGGGGCCTTCGGCTGCTCTCCCTTGCGGAGATACGGCCGACCGGCGCGGGCGGCAGCGAACTCTTCCAGGAACTCAGGGGTGTCGGGTTTTTCGCGGAGCCGGACCTTGCGGTATTTTGCCGTGCCTGGGATGCGCTGGCGAAAATAGCGCCTGACGTTTCCGTGCCGGTCCTCGTCCTCGTAGTAGTGGCGTGAATCGAGTGGCGGCATGGGCCCGTCTGCGGTCATTTGACCCCGCTCCAGGCGTCGGCGGCGGTATTGGGGGCCAGCCCGGGCGCGGCTCGGTCATCGAGGGCATTCTCGAACTCGATGTCAAGCTGGTAGCGGTCCCAGACCCGGCAGCCGAGCACCATTTTCCCCGGGTGATAGACCCCGGCGGCTACCGCCTCGTCGAATTTTGTGGGGGATAGCCCGACCCAGTAGGCCGCGGCTTCACGGCGCAGGCCCCGCGGCGCATAGGCACGGTCGCGATGAGCGCCGGCGGGCGGCTTCGGTCCATCGCTGCCGTCGGCCCTGCGGCTCATGGCGCGGCCGACAGCTGGGTGATCCGCACCTGCACGCTGTGCGCGTCGCGCTCGATGCCGAACTCCCGGGTGACGATCTCGCCGATCTCACGGAACACCAGGCCCTCCGCGCGCAGGGCCTCGATGCGCGCGTCATGCTCCGGGCTATAGGGATGAACCGTCTTGCCGTCCCGGACGTATGGGCGCGGCGCCCGTCGCGGCTTGCGCGTGACCAAACCGTGCCGGAGCATGTACCAGTTGACCGTGGCGGGATGCCTGTTGAGCTTCGCCGCGATCTTGCCCGGCGTCGGTTTCGCCATTGTCTGGGCTAGGCGCTCGATCTCCAGCTTTTCCTCGGCCGTCATTTTTCCGCGTTTGCGATGCTCATATTTCATGACAGGGGCACCTTGGCGCAGGGCGGTGTATCGAGGATCTCGCGGACGGTGTCGGCCAGAAAGATGATCCGCTGGACCGGGTCGCTATTCGATGTCGTCGGGTCGAGGTATTCCCGGCAGCCGTTGGCTAGCACCATGAGCTCGTCGCCATAGCGGAACGGGGCACGGGCATAGTGCGCGACCTCGGCCAGCAGACCGATGACGGCCTTCAGGCGTGCGGCCTCATTCTCGGCGTCTCGCATCGTTTCCGCGAATTCGAAGCATGCGTCGCTGAGGCTCATCGCGGGCTCCCTGGGCCGCGGTACCACTTCCGATACCCATCGCCGTCGACGATCGCCCGACCCTGGCGCACCAGGATGTGAAGCACGCAGCGGACGGTATGGGTGGCGAGGTAGGGCTCGGCCAAGCAGCTGCGGACCTCGCTCGCCCGCAGCCAGATCGACGGCGTCAACGCCGCCGCGACCCGGTCGATCGTGTCGGGGCGATAGGAGGCCATCAGTTGCGCACCTCGGTCGCAGGTGCGACGGCGTCGATGCAGAGCCGAATGATGTGCGCCAGCTGCGAGGGTACGTCGTCCGGCTTGACCGTCAGTGCGATCTTCTTGATCTCGCCGAGTGCGTCCTCGGCCTTGACGGCGCGCTCGACGAGGGTGCCGTAGTATTTTCGGCCCTCGGGATACGACATTCCTTCGATACCGACGTCGGCCAAAGCGGCGACGAGCGGGTACACATGCTCTGACCAATTGAGGGTCTGAGTTCCGATGATGCTATTGCGGATTTGATTGATCTTCTCGAGAGCGGACTGCAATTCGGTCACCAGCTTGGCGGCCGCGCGCAGCTCGCGAGCGATACGGTCGGATGAGCGGCCTGGAATCGGGCCCATGCGGTCGTCGATCTCGTCGGCGCTGACGATGAGTGCTGCAGGCTCAATCACAGTTCCCCCGTTCTGCAATGGTGGTGAAGACGATGGCGCGCATCCGGAGGAGATCGCCGGTTGCTGCGTAGAGGCGCTGGCACAGTAGGAAGGGATTGACGTTCAGCCGGGCCCAGAAAATTTGTTCGCCGACTTTGTGCTGCGCATCGGGGTCGTTGAGGTGGCAGCCACTGCAAAGGGGCGTCGTCCACTCGGAGGACGGCTTGCGGGCCATCGCCTGGCGCTTGTTGTAGGCGCCTGAATTCATCCGCAGGTGCGCGGCCGTTCCGCAGGGATCGAGGCCGCAGCGAACGCATGGGCATTGTCTGACGAGACTAAGATGGCCGTCCGCGCTCCCGCTACCCTGCTCAACACGCTTCGTCCGGGGCTGGACTTGGTCGAAGCGCTTGAGCAGGGATCCCACCGGCGCGGGAGGGAAGCATCTTTGCGGGCGCGGGAGCGTCATCAGTGTCGCGTCTCCGGCGCTCGAACGTTCCAACGATCTTCCGGCGCCTCGGCATTGCAACCGATGCACTGCACACGCTTGATCTCGACCATGCCGGTCCGCGACGAGGTGTAGGAACTGA
Organism: Bradyrhizobium sp. Pha-3; assembly: GCF_042258615.1. Lineage (GTDB taxonomy): Bacteria > Pseudomonadota > Alphaproteobacteria > Rhizobiales > Xanthobacteraceae > Bradyrhizobium. The sequence goes on from NZ_CP170152.1 coordinate 4,917,174, forward strand.
AGCGATTGAGGTTTCCGCTGCCGCAAAACGGGCAGGGGAGAAGACGGTGCTCATCCGCCATGGCGCGCTCCGCTTCTGCGGTACCGCACAACGCGCTCAAAGCCAGCCGCCTGAAGGAAGGCCTTCGATGGCTCGCGAGCGCCGCTAAGCACCATTCCGACGAAGCCGGCAGACAGACCGAGCGTCAGGCCGATTGTCTCGTGGGTCTCGCCGCGAAAATGCTCCGCGACAAACTTCCGAACCTGATCTGCGGTATATGTGCGATCGCGCTTCTTCATGATGCCCGCGACATTTCCGCGGCGTTCAGCTGCTCCTCGGCCTCTTGCTGCGCGTAGCCGACCAGCGCCATGACGTCATAGGTGGGGTAGCCGCGATAGATCAGGATGCGGATCGCGTCGCGCTCGCAGCGATATGTGTCAGTTTCGATCAGGTCCTTCGCCATGCGCTGTACGACGTCGGCGCGGCGCTGCTCCTGGGCCATCAGCGGCCCGTCAATGAATTTGAAGAGAGAAACCGGCTTATGCATCAGAAAATCCCATTGTGCTTGGCGGTATTGCGGGCGGCGACCCTTGCTATCGGGCCGCCGCCCGCGGGGGTTATCGAAACGGTACCGCGAAGCCCGTCCCGATCAGGGAGCTCGCTATTTGAGTTCGACGACCGTTCCGTCCGCGAGACGAACGCCGAAGACGACGTCGCTGAACCGGTAATTGTTGTTGTTGCCGCGAAGCCCGTAGCCCATGTCGGGCACGACGCGAACATCAAACCATCCGCCCTTAGGAGCCTGATGGGCGTACTTGCTGCTGCGCTTGATGCGGGCAACGAGCTGCTGCGACGCCGGCGACGTCGCCGGCTTTTTCAAGGTCGGCTCCGAGGGATCGTCCATCCAGGACGGTACGCTTCCATCCTTCGGACCTTGGTAACTTCGCGAGATATCGCCTGGCATCGTCGTCCTTCTCCCGTTTCACGCGAACGCATTCCGCCCCGGGAACGGCAGCGGCTGTTTGAATCCCCGGTATTGCAATCGCTTCTCGGCGGCGAGCCGCTCGACGCAGACGAGCGCGGCGATCTTGTCGTCGCTCCAGCCGGCGCGATCGACGAAGCGCGGCCACAGACTTTTCTGCTGCGCGAATTGCGACGTCATCGTCGCCACGATGAATCCGAACGGCGCGGCGCAGGGCTCGATCGAGAGCATCACCTTCAGGCACCATACCGATCGCGAGACATCGCCGTTGTCGGAGACGAGCAGGGCGCGCTCCGTCTCGTCGTGCTTCACGAGGGCGAGGCAAGTCAGGCCGAGATTGGCCGGACGGAGCCGGCGCCGGTTGCTAGACGACGGCGTGCGGGACGGGAAGCGGACAACGTTGGTGGTGAGGCTTGGGTTACGCATGATACTATCCCTGCACAGGTTGAGAGTGGACGTGGGCAAAGGTGCGCAGCAGCGCTTCGATGGCGTGCTCGCCCGGCGTGACGATCGCGTCGTAGGCGTCCGCAAGCCCTCGGCTCGGCCGGCCGAGCACTTCCTCCTCGGCGCGCTCCATCGCGCGAAGCTCGGCGACCATCAGCACGACGGACCACCACTTCTTTCCGTCCAGCTCGGAGCGTTCTTCGACCGGCATGGCCTCATGAATGTCCCGCACGATGGCGAGCGTCATGTCGATGCGTCGCTCGCGGCTGACGAACGACGGTGGAGCGTCCAAGGTGAAGGCGAGCTGCATCATCGGCCGCGCTCGGGATCGGCATGGATGAAGACAGAGCTCGGATTGGTCGTGCAGATGTTGGCGTGGAGCGGTCGGTCTGCTTGTTTGAGAAGATTGAGAGCTTCCTTCCGGCTGACCCGGATGCTCCCGCCAAAGTCGGCGTAGACGTAGACGTATTTTGCCGTCCGGATCTCGCGCTTGATCGCGGCGAGATCTTCTTCGCGACGCCAGTCATCTTTCGGCAAACTTGCCTTCGACGAGGCTTCGATCTGCTCGGCTGGTGATGATGCTTCTTCCATCACGCGCGCTCCAGCATCGCGGCCTTGCGTCGCACCGCGCGCTCGCGCCGGAGCTCGGCCTGGTACTCGCGCTCGATGATCAGATCGCGCGTCTGCTGCGCCACGCCGCGAAGTCGCCAGAGGGCTTCGGCGCGATCGCGCAGATCAGGATGGCGGTTATAGGCGAGGTGCCAATCGTTGGCGTCGAAGATACGCACGCCGCTGACGCGCCGGCACAGCTCTTTCCGGATGCCATCGATCTTCCGGTCGATGATCCAGATCGCTTCGAGCTGGCCGGCGAGGAGGGGAGACGGCATGACGGAGCCCCGTGGTTAACGGAGCTATCTCTATGCCTTTTGCATTACCGTGTCAATGCATTTTGCATAATCGCGTTATCGCGGCACCATGCTCTTGACCCGGGCGGCCCATTCGATCTTGACGTCGAGGATCGGCGGCTCCGTCTGCGACAATAGGTGGAAAAGGCCCTTCGCCTTCGATGCCTGTATCTTTTTGATCAGGATGCGACCGTCATCGAGCCCGACCACACAAAGCTTATTGATCAGGCTTGGCGTGACCGGCCGGTGCACGTCGTCGTAAAACACCAGCCAGCGATCGAAGAACGTGCCGAGACTTTCGCCGCGGATTTCCACGGCAACGGTCGAGGCGGTTGACCCGGCCGGTGCTGGGATCTCGTCGAGCGGGGCGTCCTGGGCGAAAAAATGGGTCTCGGCGCCGGCGCCGACATAGCCGACAAGGTTAACGACGTGGCCCTCGTCCGTTTTTGACGGTCGGGTGGGCTGGCCCTCCCTCGGTCCGCGGTTGGTGAGGAGCCATTCCAGCGAGACGTGGTACCTCCGGGCATAGAGCTCGGCGCTGGACCTTTTGAAGCCGCGCGAGCCGTTTTCGTGGGCCAGATAGGTCGGGACCTTGACGCCGAGCGCCCTGGCTGCGTCGGAAGCCTCCGGGAAACCGGCCTTCAGGCGCGCATCTGCCAGTCTTTGGTGCATTTCCTTCATTGATGCAATTTGCATAGGATATTTATGCAAGAGGCATTGACGACAATTATGCAAAAGGCATAGTCGACGCCATGGACGCGCAACTGATTCGGAAAGCTCGTGAGGTCGCCGGCGAAAGCCAGGCGGCCTTCGGCGCGCGCTTCGGGGTCGACCAGAGCACCGTGCACCGTTGGGAGACCAACGGGCCGCCGGTTCGCGGGCCGGCCAAGATGGCGCTGGTCCGCGAGATCGACGTGATCATGGCGAACCACGCCGCCGGAACCGGCGAGGGCTCCTCATGACCAGAGCCGCCGCCACCAGCTTCGCCAATTCAGCTGCCGCTTGCGCTCTTCTTCCTGCGCCGCGAGCACCGCACGCCACGCGGCATCGTCAGCCTGTTTTTTCATCTGGTCCATTTGTGTCTCAATCATCGTTTGTTGCGTTGGAGTATTTGTCATGGGCGAATCAAATGCCCGGCGGCCGCTGCCGTCGAGAGAGAACAACCGAACACCTGTTCCTGGACGCGCCGATCGGCGGCCTCTCGGAACACTTGTTCCAAGTGTTCGCGCGGCACCGATTTGCTTCGGCAAATCCAAAATCGGCATCGTCGCCCACGCGCTCTGGCCGGTCGACACAACGGCACATCTCGCCCAGGCCCTCGGCTGCACAAAGCGGCACGCCGGTCTTCTCATCGACGGCAAGCGCAAGCTCAATGCGGTCGCGGCGTGGGCCATGCTCGGCGAGCTCGTCAACTAACCATCAGGAGGAATGCCATGTTGCTCGGTACGACACAGCGCGACAAGATCACCGGCTTCTCGGGAGTGGTCACCGGTTTCTGCGAATACCTCTCGGGGTGCAATCAGGCGCTGCTGGTGCCGAAGGTTGCCGAGAACGGGGACTTCAAGGAAGGTCACTGGTTCGATGTGCAGCGCCTGGAGCAGGTCGGGGCGGACGTGATCACGCTCGACAACGGTGCGACGCCGGGCTTCGACAAGGCGGCGCCAAAGCGCTGATCCTATCCCAGGCGAAAGCAACCAAAGGCAAGCCCGGTATGGCTGGCGTTGACGGCGCCGTAAGACAGAACAACCGCCGGGAAGGGTTGCGAGTAGGCGAACCGACGCGGATCTGGAGGCTGAGTTGGCCGGCTCTAGGGCGAACCTCAAACGTCAGCGAACTCGGCGTGACGGGCGGAGAGAGTGCCGCACTTCAGTTTCATCTTGCTGATGCGCGCCAGCCTGCACCTGGCTCCCGTGCATGGGGGAATTGCGGACACACGACCTTTGCCCTCGGGCACCGAGCTCCGCTCCGCGAAAGCGCATCAGCAACCTTTTCTGACCAGTTTCGCTCCCGGCCGCTTCCGTGGCGTGTCCGGGGGACTGAGGCAAACAGCGGGGGCGCGCGCGAATGGCGCCAGCCAGTACGGGTGCTGGCATCGCTCCGGTGGGCGGCCCGCGCCTCGGTTGATTTCAGTTCGGGCGGCGGCCTTGGCATCCTAGAGCCCGGGTCAATGACACGGGGCGATCGCATCGCGATGCCGGCTCCGTCGGGAAGGGCGCGTGACCGCGCTATATGCCCCGCCGTCGTCCGATCCTTTTCCGTGGGGTGGAGCAGCCCGGTAGCTCGTCAGGCTCATAACCTGAAGGTCGCAGGTTCGAATCCTGCCCCCGCAACCAGTTTCCGGAGGGCCTCATGACCGAAGCGGGCAATTTCGAGATACCGCCCGTCTCAATGGGGCAGTCGATCTCGATCGTGGCTGACGTCGTCGCGGGGTTTATCGGCAGCATGCGGCCGCAAAACTTTACGGGCACCGACCACGAGATGAAGGTCTACCACCAGACCGCGGTCAGCCTGTTTCTGTATCAGCTGTTGATGCGATCGAAACACAAAGAGGAGATGGCCAAGATCCTGGAGGCCATCATCGTCGAGCTGCGCTCCCCGGAGGCTGCATGATGCGCACCCGCGATCGTCTCGCCGCCGAACTTCGCAAGATCGCCGAGCAGGCAGGGCCTTCGAACGCCGTCAAATATGAGGCATTTGCCAAGCGTGCAGAGACCGGCGAGTTCGACGATTACGCGGACACCTACGTGTGCCCGATCACCCAGCTCTACACCGAGCTGCAGGCTGCCGGGCTGTCGAAGTTCGCTGCCCGCGTTGCGGATGGCGAGTTCGATGCGACCAGGGAAGAGAGCGACGAATGGATGCGCAGTCCATCGGGGCAGGAGGCTGCGAGACGCCTCTCACCGGAGATGCGCAAGGTGCTTGGCATGGATCTGATGAATTGACGTCCCAATAAACAATAAGAGCGGCACCAACCGCACGCCTGTTCTGTAGCGTCACCGCGTAACCCCGACATTCGATGAACCGCGCGCGTTCGGTCATTTCCGGACGTGAGCCTTTGCGACCTTTTTGGAGAGACGAGGAGCTTCGCCGATGATTGCCGCGAAAATCCTGATTGCGATCGTCCTGGTGTTCATCGCGCTTTGTCTCGTGTCCGCGGTGATGGTGTCGCGTCCGCGCGAGCCACGGGCCGGCCGGCGCCTGCATGGGCCGGCCGGCCGCCGCGGACCCTACGACATGCCAGGCTTCACGCCCGAGCAGCTCGAGGCGATCGCCCGGGGCCCGGTCGAGCTTCATCACGCTTCCGACGGCGCGTTGCCTCTCGCCCGCGACATCGCGGCTGGGACGTATGTCGCAGGCATCCCGCACGAATTCCACATCTTCGATCCGAAGAAGCGCCTGATCACCGCGCTGCCGTTCCGCGATCGCGTCGCACAGCAGGCGCTCTGCCTTGTGATCGTGCCGATCTTCGATCGCGCGTTGCTGCCGCGCGCCTTCGCCTGCCGTCCCGGCAAGGGCACTCATGCCGGCGTCATGCAGCTGCAGGGTGATCTCCGCCGCGAGGCCCGTCGTGGCGCGCCGCTCTATTTCCTGAAGACGGATTTCTCGGCGTACTTCGCCTCGATCGAGCGGCCGGTGTTGTGGCGGCTGATCGAGGCCAAGATTTCCTGCCGCGCAACGCTCGACCTGATCGAGACGATGGTGCCGCGGCTCGGCATCGGCCTGCCGATCGGCAGCCTGACCTCGCAGATCTTCGCCAACCTCTACACCGGTGCCACACTCGACCGGCACCTGCAGCAGACGCTGGGCGAGCGACTCTGGTATCGCTACATGGACGATCTCGTGGTGCTCGGCACCAGCTCGCAGCACCTGCGCCTGGTCAAGCAGTCGATCGAGGAGTTCTCACGCGACCGTCTCGGCCTGCGCTTCTCGAAATGGCAGATCGCCCCGGTTACCCGTGGCATCAACTTCCTCGGCTACCGGATCTGGGCCAGCCACAAGCTGCTGCGCCGGGGCAGCGTCGTCCGCGCCAAGCGCAAGATCGCCGCCTATCGCGCCGCAGGCGACCATGAGCGGCTGCACAAGTTCCTGGCCGCATGGCTCGGCCACGCCCGCTGGGCCGACAGCGCCAATCTTATCCGCAGCCTTGGGCTGACGCTCGATACGCCGAAGGGAAAGGGAAATCCTGATGGCCGGTAATTCCCCGATCGAATGGACCGAGCAGACCTGGAATCCGATCGTCGGCTGCTCGATCGTCTCGCCCGGCTGCACCAACTGTTACGCCATGGCGATGGCCGCGCGGATCGAGGCTATGAACGCCGAGGCCCGGGAGGCCGACCAGGTGCACGGCAAGCGCCGCCGCGCCGCCGGCCAATATGACGGCACCACCAGGAAGGTGAACGGCAACGCCGTGTGGACCGGCAAGGTCGCGCTGGCGCCGGAGAGCGTCCTGCTCGCCCCGCTGCAGCGGAAGAAGCCGACGACCTATTTTGTCAACTCGATGGGCGACCTGTTCCACGAGGACGTGCCCGACGAATGGATCGACAAGGTGTTCGCGGTCATGGCGCTGTGCCCGCAGCACACGTTCCAGGTACTGACGAAGCGGGCGAGGCGGATGCGGGAGTATCTCTCGCACTACGAGGTCACAGCGCGTATCGCCGTCGTCGCTGATCAACTTTGGTCTCAGCACCTCGCGCCAGGCGATCGCGGATACTGCCAGGTGACCGGCACAATTGATGCCGATGGCTACAAGGACGTCGACATCGATCTGCGCGAATGGCCGCTACCTAACGTCTGGCTCGGCGTCTCGACCGAACGCCAGCAGGAAGCCGACGAGCGGATCCCCGAACTGCTCGCCACACCGGCGGCGATCCGCTTCATCTCGGCGGAGCCGTTGCTCGGGCCGATCGCGCTCTATTCACTTGGCGGCATGGAGTGGGCCAAGGACAAGACGACCACGGTTCATGACGCGCTTGGTGGCTTCCGCAGCGACCAGGTGCTCACGGCCAAGCTCGACTGGGTCATCGTTGGCGGAGAGTCTGGCCCCGCTGCTCGCCCGATGCACCCGGACTGGGCACGTTCGCTGCGCGATCAATGTGCTGCGGCGAACGTGTCCTTCTTCTTCAAGCAGTGGGGCGAGTGGGGCATGCCGACCGACGATCTCGGCGCGCTCGACTGGCCCTATCATAGGGATCACGACCGCGCTCATTGGTTCGATCGCCGCACCTGTGTGCGACCGATCGAGAAAGGATGGTCGGATAAGTATCACGGAGGCGCCGGCGCGCTTCCGCCACCTCCCTTCGATCTGTTCCAGACACCGGAATATCTCGATCAGGTGTCGCGCTGTGCGCAGCCGAGCTGCCGTGACGCGGTCAAATGCACGGGCAACGCCGCACAGGCGGCCGTTACGCGCGTCGGCAAGAAAGCCGCCGGCCGGTTGCTTGATGGCGTCGAGCACAACGGCATGCCGACTGCGCGTGAGGCGCGCCAATGACACTTCCGGTCCACACCTTCGCCGATCTGTTCTGGCCGTTGCAGGGCGACGCCTTCCACGAGCTCGTCGGCGATATCCGTGATCATGGCGTGCGCGACCAGATCGTGCTGTTCGACGGGCAGATCCTCGACGGGCGCAACCGGATCAATGCGCTGACCTTCCTGACCGAGAGCGGCGAGGTGCTCGGCGACGGCTGGGGTCACCGCGCCGGCGAACCGCTCGATGTCGAAATGCTGGAGCCATCGGCCGACAATCTGCTGTTCCGCACCTTCAATCCGGCGGTCGAGGGCGATCCGCTGCAATGGGTGGTCTCGAAGAACCTGGTGCGTCGGCACCTGACCGACGACCAGCGCCGCATGGTCGGCGCGCGGCTGGTCAACCTGAAACGTGGACGTCCGCCCGCGTCGCCGGAGGATGACGGGGAGAAAACTTCGCAAGTTGCGAATATTTCCCGAGCGCAGGCTGCCGAAATGGCGCAGTCGGATGTGCCCGGCATCGACCGGGCGCGCGCCGTAATTGCCCATGCCGTGCCGGAGGTTATCTCGGCCGTCGACGCCGGTGATCTGTCCGTCTCCGCGGCGTCGACGATCGCCAAGCTCCCGGAGCCCGAACAGCCGTCCGCGCTCGAGCGCGCACTTCCGAACGGTAGCCGCGCGATCATGTCTTCGCGCGTCGAGCCCGATGACAGCCTCGACTATTTCCCGACGCCGCCCTGGGCGACGCGGGCGCTGCTCCGGCATGTCCTGCCGCAACTCATGGACGACCCGGGCGAGCACACCGCCTGGGAGCCGGCCTGCGGCGAGGGCCACATCGCCGAGGTGCTGGAGGAATATTTCGGCCGCGTGGTCGCGACCGACGTCCACGACTACGGCTACAGCGATCGGCTGGTCGATTTCCTCGACGACAACGGCGAGGCAGGCGACATCCGCGCCGACTGGATCATCACCAATCCTCCCTTCGCCGAGAAAAGCGAGGCCTTCGTGCTCCGAGCGCTGGAGCGCGCACGGTACGGCGTTGCGATGTTCGTGCGGCTGCAGTGGCTAGAGACGATCGGGCGTTACGAGAACATCTTCCGTGACCGGCCGCCGACCCTGATCGCGTTCTTCGCCGAGCGCGTCAACCTCTGCAAGGGGCGCTGGGATCCGGAGGGCGGCACCGCAACGGCCTACATCTGGCTGGTCTGGGACAAGTATGAGCAGCCCCGCGCGCCGTTCTGGATCCCGCCCGGCTCCCGCGAAAGCCTGTCGCGATCCAACGACGTCGCCCGCTTCACCCAGCATCCGGTCGCGCGGCGCCCGGATCATGTTTCCCGTGCGAAAGCAGATGTGCGTGCGATCTCCGTGCATGCCGGGCAACGCCCGGATGCCGCATCGCTAGGTGTAGAACCATCTGCCGGTAGGCTTCCCGATGGGCGGACATCGGACGCCGGCGCAGCGGAATTGCTCGTTGCGCCGGCACCAATACCCCGAGAGGAGGCGTCTGGTACAGCTCGCGAGGCTCCCACCCCCGTTTCGGGACGCGAACCGGCCAGGCCTTTGGTTGTGGCAGCCGGTTCAGACGTAGGGGTTCAGCCCGCGCCTCCGCAGCTCGCGTCCAGCGAGCCGCACCCGCTCGACCTTCCCGAATTCCTGAGACGGAGCAAGGAGCCATGAAGCACCTTCGCTGCATCGGCGGTCCTCGCCACGGCTCGGTGATCGAACTGGCCGATCACACCGGCGACGTTCTCCTGATCAATCCGAGAGCGCCGGAAGAACCGCGCACCCGCTACACAGCGCGGTTCGCCTACACGACGCGTTCGGCATTTACGGATGATGTCGTTCACTTCCTGGCGCCCGCGGACATGACCGACAGCGAGGCGCTCCGGATCGCGCTGGGCCCGGTCGAGCATTTCAACCGGTCGTGGATCTCGCTCGAAGAGGAGCAGAAGCTTCGCGACCGGATCGAGGTGCTCGAAGGCGAACTGCAGCAGGCGAGGGACAGCGCAGCATGAAACAGTCCCGCTTTATGTCTGCGCTGGAAACGACGCTGTCGACCGCAGCCGGCTTCGGTCTTTCCCTGTTCTTGCAATGGATGATCCTGCCTCTCCTCGTCGGCGTGCCTATCCCGCTGCATACTAATCTCGCCTTCGCCGCCATCATGACTGTCGCCTCGCTGGTGCGCGGTTTTGTTCTCCGGCGCGCGTTCGAGGCGTTCCATATCCGCCGGCCGGTCTCCCCGTTCATGTCCGCAGTGATCGCGGAGCGGTTTCGTCAGATCGAGCAGGAAGGCTGGTCGACCGAGCATGACGACGCGCACGACCGCGGCGAGCTCGCCCGCGCGGCCGGCGCCTATCTTCTCCACGCCGGAACGGAATCAAAGACCGTTCCGCACGAATGGCCCTGGGATGGTTCGTGGTGGAAGCCGCAGGGACGCCGCCGCGACCTCGTGCGCGGCGGTGCCCTGCTGATCGCCGAGGGCGAGCGGTTCGATCGTGCCCGAAAGGGAAGGCGCTAATGCACGCCGTCCACATTTCACGTCTCACCAAAGGAGATTCCCATGCGTCCAATCACTGATGTGCTGCGTGACTACCGCAACGGCCGTGCCGTCGACATGGCAAGCCGCGACCTCGCTGAATGCGTCCGTGCCGTTGACGAGACCGGCAAGAAAGCCAAGCTCGTGATCGAGCTCACGATCGAGCCCGAGAAGGGCGGCGGTTCGCAGAAGGAATTGTCGATCAAGGTCAAATCCTCGGTGCCGAAGGCCGACATTCCGAAGGCGATCTTCTTCTCGGACGGCACCGGCGACCTGCACCGCACCGACCCTCAGCAGAAAGAGATGTTTACCGAGGCCGGCGGCGCCGCCCGCGGCAGCGCCTGATTCTGTTCGTCTCCACCACCGCGTTCGTTCAACCCCCAAAACCTAAGGTCCTAGATCCATGAGTGAAGCCGATTCCGTCGCCAAGCTTGCCGCCAAGGCGGCTGGCGTGCCGCAGATAATGACCATGGCCGATGGCCGTGAATTGCTGGTTCTGCCCCAAGGGTTCGAATTCAAGGATGTCTCGCCGGCCAACAAGGCCGAGGTGCTCGCACCGAAGCAACTAGTGCAGTCCGTCACGCTCCAGAACGCCGATGCGTTGATCGAGTACCTCAACCGGTTCAAGGCCGATACCTCACTGATGTTCGCCGACGTTCAGGCCAACCGGATCGTCTGCGCGCTCGACTACCACGACAAGGCCAAGGCATCGCTGGTGACGCACCGCGCGATGCTCGACCTGCCGTTCTCGGAAGAATGGAAGACCTGGAGCGGCATCTCGGGCCAGCTGAAGCCGCAGCTGGAGTTCGCCCGCTTCATCGAGGAGAACGCGCCCGACATCAAGGCGCCGGATGCCGCCTCGCTGCTGGAAGCCGTACGCGACCTGCAGGCGCGGCGGACTGTCAACTTCATCAAGGCCGTGCGCACCTCGAGTGACAATGAAAGCTTCGAGTTCAACGACAATACCGAGGCCCGCACCAAGGGTGACCTCGAACTGCCGACCCGGTTCCTGCTGAGCATCCCGGTCTATTTCGGGGATGCGCCGGTCGAGGTCGGCGCCTTCCTGCGCTGGAAGCTTGACGAGGGCTCGCTCAACCTCGGTATCAAGCTGCATCGCGCCGAGCATATGCGCCAGGCGGCGCTCAGGCTGATCGTGACCGACGCGGTCGAGAAGACCGGCGTCATGGCCGTGTTCGGCAAGCTCGGCTGAGACACCATGCTGGCGCCGCATCGCATGTCGCCGAACCGCCGCCGCGAGCTGCGCGAACGCGTGCAGCAGCTCGTCCGCGAGCGGCTCGGCGACCGCCTGATCTGCACGCGATGCGGCGCCAAGCTCTCCACCTATGCCGACAAATGCGCCGCTGATCTCGATGAACGGTGCCCGGGCTTCAACGTCGTCGATCGCGTGCAGATGGATGCGGAGAAGGAAGTGGGGCTATGTTGATGAAGGCGATATCGCTGTGGCAACCATGGGCGTCCCTCATCGCATGCGGCGCGAAGCCGTATGAGACGCGCGATTGGGCTCCGCCGGCTGAGTTGATCGGGCAGACGATCGCGATCCATGCCTCGAAGAAGGTCGACAAGGACGCGCGCGCCTTCGCCGAAGACCTGATGTACGGGCAGCACTCGCCCGGCGGCTTCGATCTCGCCGACAAACTGTCGGCATCGATGCAGGGAATCCCCGACGAGCTGATGCAATGCTTCGGAATGGCAGTGATGCCGGTCGGCTGCGTCGTCTGTACCGCACGGCTGGACGCTGCCTTTCAGCTGGGCGATGCCGCAGAAGGGACCGCCGTTCCAGCTGCGCGCGTAGTCCGACGCATGGTGAGCCGCCCTATGCCGGACTGCTTCACGGTCCGCTACGACGACTTCGGAGACTACAGGGCCGGCCGTTGGGCATGGTTGTTGCGGAACGTGCGGGTCCTCACGCCTACCGCGGGCGTGACCGGACGCCAGAAGTTTTTCGAGGTGCTGCAATGACCGCGCCGCAACGGATCCAGCGACAGCGCACCAAGGGCTGGCGGATGCCGGAGAACACGGTCTACGTGGGTCGGCCCGGCAAGTTCGGAAACCCGTATGCCGGCACCTTCGAGCAGGCAATGTACCGCACCTGGCTGTGCGGCAGCAGCGAGCGCGCCAAACGTGTCCTCGACGCGCTGCCGAGTCTTCGTGGCAAGAACCTCGCGTGCTGGTGCGCCGTCGGCGAGCCATGCCACGCCGATGTCCTGCTCGAACTCGCAAACCGTCCCAATTGTGAGGAGGCGACGCGATGAGATCGCTCACCGTGTGGCAGCCATGGGCCTCGCTGATCATGATCGGCGCCAAGCACCACGAATTCCGCGGCAAGAGCTACCGGCTCTATATGAACGCGCCGCAGGTAGGCGAGCGCATCGTCATTCAGGCCGGGGCGCGTCCGGTGCGCCCGAAAGAGGTCGAGGACCTGCTCGCCCGGCTCGATGCCGAGGCCAATGGCACCGCCGAGCTCTCCGGCCGCACCTGCCTCGACGTCGACAAAGCCCGCGCGCTGCTGCTGAAGGTCCGGGCTGCGCACAAGTATCGGCTGCTGCCGACCGGCATGGCGCTCGGCACCGTCGTGCTAGGTCAGCCGATCCTCGCCTGCGACCTGTTCCGGATGAATGTCGCTGACAGTGACCGCAGCAACTTCAACTGGGCCTGGCCGCTCTCGGACATCCGCCACTTTGAGCCGCCGATCGAGATGCGGGGCTATCAAGGATTCTTCAACGTCAATGTGCCGGAGGTGGCATGAAGCGTCCGCGCAAGATACTCGTGGCCGACCTGCTTTGCGGCGCTGGCGGTTCATCGACCGGCGCAGCTCGCGCGCTATCCGATCTCGGCCTCGAGATGGAGCTCGTCTGCGTTAACCATTGGGGCGTTGCACTGGAGACGCACCAGAAGAACCATCCGGCGGCGCGGCACTATTGCGAGGACATCGCGGCGGTGCGGCCGCACATCATCGTGCCCGAAGGGTACCTCGATCTCCTGATGGCCTCGCCGACTTGCACGCATCATTCGGTCGCGCGCGGGGGCAAGCCTACCTCGGACCAGCAGCGTAGCGATCCCTGGCACATCATCACCTGGCTGACGGAGCTTCGCGTCAAGCGCATCATCATCGAAAATGTCTGGGAGTTTTGCGGCTGGGGCCCGGTCGATGCCCGCACCGGCAAGCCGATCAAGAGCCGCAAGGGCGAGTATTTCCGGGCATGGATCGATACCATCCGCAGGCTCGGCTTCGATCCGGAATGGCGCAAGCTGAACGCCGCCGATTATGGCGACGCGACGACGCGGCAACGCTTCATTTTGATGGCGCGCAGCGACCGCAAATCGTTCTCATGGCCGATGCCGACGCACGTCAGGAAGATGGACGGCCTGTCGCTGTTCCCGACGCAGAAGCCCTGGAAGCCAGCGCGCGAGATCATCGACTGGTCGATCAAGGGCCGCTCGATCTTCGACCGAAAGAAGCCGTTGGCGCCGAAGACGATCGCCCGAATCTATGCCGGCGCGGAGAAGTTTAAATGGCCGGAACCGTTCCTCGTTGTCCTGCGCAATCATATGGCAGGGCAGAGCCTCGATCGGCCGTTGCCGACAGTTGCGGCGAATGGATCACACATTGCCTTGGCACAGCCGGTGCTGGTCGAACCCTTCATCCTCAACCGGCATGGCGATGGCTACGGCGAGAGCAGGGCGCATGCCATCGGCGAGCCAGCGCCGACGGCGAACTGTGATGGCGGGGGCTATCTGGTCGAGCCATTCGTTCTATCGCGACACGCCGGAGGCGCCGCGCGATCGCTCGACGAGCCGACGCCGACGCAGGTGGCGAAGCACTCGCACTGCCTGATCGCGCCTTATTACGGCTCCGGCTCGGGCGAGACCTGCCAGAGCGCGGAGGAACCGCTGCCAACGGTCACGTCGAAGGGGCGTTTCGGTATGGTTGTGCCGGTCACCCACACCCATGGCGGAAACGCAGCGCGCGATGTTGACGATCCGCTGCCGACGCTGACGACCGCCAAGGGCGGCGAATTCGCCATGGTGATGCCGGTTACCCACGCTGGTTTCGACGATCGCGCCCGCGATCCTGCGACCGATCCGCTGCCGACTGTGACCGGGGCCAACCGCGGCGAGCTCGCCTTCATCGCTGCGCAGTTCGGCGAGCGTGTAGGGCAGGCGCCACGCGTGCATGATCTCGACGGGCCAACGCCCGTAATCTGCGCGTCGGGACATATCAACCTGGTCGAGGCGACTCCGCAGTTCGACATCCTGTTCCGCATGCTGGAGCCGCACGAGCTCGCCGCGGCGATGGGCTTCAATTCCGATGACCAGGCCTACGAATTTGCGGGCACCAAGACCGAGAAGATCAAGCAGATCGGTAACGCCGTCTCGGTCGCGAAGATGAAGGCGTGCGTCGGCGCGATCATGGCCGATGCGGCACGACCGCGCATGAATGAGCCTGACGCTATCCTGCAGAGGGCGGCCGAATGACGGGAACAGCAGAAATCGTAGCCGGATCGCATGGCGATTGGCGGAAGGCCCAGATCGAGCTTCTGGAAATGCTGTGGCGAGAGGCCATCCGAAAGCATGCCCGGATTCCGTGGGCGGAGATGGCTCGCCAGGTCGGTCACTCGATCGCGTCGTGCGAGGCCAAGATCGCGGACATCCGCGCGGACGCGCAGCTCAGAGGGAAGCGGGAGATCATCATGACGACGAAAAAACACAAGCCCTGGACGACGCGGCAGACCCAGATTCTGCTTACTGCCGTGCGCGAGGCCCGCTCCGGCATGGTCCGTGTTCGCGTGCCTTGGGAGAAAGTTGCCGAAGAGGTCGGGCACTCCGTGTCCTCGTGCAAGGACAAGTTCGCCAACATGCGCAAGCGCGACAGCATCCAGCTGATCCGCAAGCTGTGCGGACGGGACCGCGATCCGGCACCGGTAGAGCCGATCGAGATCGCTGCGCCGACCGCGCCCGAACCCGCGCGCGCGCCTGCGCCGTCAGCCTATATCGACTTCAACCGCCCGGCATCGCCCTTCCGGTTTGGATTCGACGCCGACATCCGCGCCCGCGTCGCCGAACAGGGCGCGACCGCGGGCCTTCTCGGTGACCCCAAGCCCGGCCGCAGCGCGCTCGATGCCATGCGCCGCGGCGAGGTCTCCGAGCCGGGCGTGCCACGCAACGGCTACCGGCTGGCCCGGATCACGCTGGCGGGAGGCGTGCGATGAACGGGCTCGCCGAGGGTACTCCGCTCGCGCCAGTCCAGCCGTTCTGGTCGGACGATTTCGACATGGACCTTCCGAAGATTTTTCCGGAAGCGCACCACCTGCTCGGCGATCTAGCGGGCGTCGAAATGTGGACCGGAGGCAGCGCGGACGCGAATGGGCGACTCAACCATCCGTCGTGCTGGAACACGGATGTCGGGCTCGCCGCATTCTTCGGATTTAGCGATACCGGGCGCGACGAGGGCTTTTACGTCGCGAGCGGGGGCCGCGTGCGTTGCACCGCATGGGAAGCGTTCCGCGATGCCTGGTGCCGCAACTACGTGATGGTCATCGAAAACAGGGTCGTCTGGCGCACCGATAGGCTATGGCCTCATTTCGAGACCATCATGTGGAACGTGCGCAGCTGGGACGACGGCAGCAAGAAGCCGAACGATGGCTTTGCGCGCCGTCAGGCATTGGGCTCGTATCGCCACGCGATCCAGCTTTTCCGTGAAGTGGTCGAACTGCATCGCGCACGGAGCGCGCCATGAACCATCGCTGGGGCGATCCCGTCCGCTTCCCCCATAAGACCGAGCACGAATGCCTCAACGGCTGCCGCACCATCAAGGTGACGCGCCACGAATCCGAGGCCGCGCGCGACGTCGTCTGGCCCGAATTCTGGCGCGACGGGGAAAAGATCGAGGGCGACAGCACGCCCGAGTGCGAGCCGGTCGCCGTCGGCGGCTGCGCCGTCTTCTCGCCCGATCGCATGTACCGCTACCGGCTCGAACGCGAGCTCCCGGGCGAAGGCATCATCGCCGCCATCATCATGGTGAACGGCTCCGACGCGGACGAAACCTCGAACGACCACACGGTGCGCAAGCTGATCGGGTTCGGCACGCGCCTCGGCTGGCGGCGCATCATCATCGGAAATCTGTTCGCCTTCGTCTCGACCGACATCAGCGGCCTGCGCACGGCCGCCGACCCGATCGGCTCCGACAATGATCGCCACCTCGAGGAGATCATCGCCGCCGCCGACATCGTCATCGTCGGCTGGGGCACAGTTAAAAAGCTGCCCGAGGCCCTGCGCAAGCGCTGGATCGACGTGGTTAGAATCGCCGATCGGCTCGGCCAGCAACTCTATTGCCTCGATGTGACCGACGACGGCCACCCGAAGCACCCGCTGATGATCGGCTACGACGCTGTGCCGCATCCGTGGGACGCGCCGTGGTTTCCGAACCGGGTGCCGGCTGGCCTGGAGGTCGCGCCGTGAAGTCAATCCGCCACCCCCTTCTTATCGACCGCGTCGCACCATTCCTGCGCAAGCCATCAGCCGCCCCCCTGCTCACGCCAGCCGAGGTAATCTCGGCCGCGCTCTCGCTCTTCGTGCCGGGGCCAGCACGCATGATCTCGCCATCGGGCCTCGGCGTCAGGTTGATCCTGCTGGCGCTTGACAAGACTGGCTACAAGATCGTGCCGATGGAACGGGAAGATCACGATGCCTGATTTCCCGTCACGCCAGCAACGGCTGCACATCCTGCTCCGCGACGCGCTGATCCAGCAGCAACGCCGCTGCGCCTATTGCAAGGTGCCACTCTCGCGCAGCACGGCCACCGCCGACCATAAGCACCCGCGCTGCCGTGATGGACGCACATCGCGCGGCAACATCGTAGCGGCGTGTCTGTCGTGCAACCGCGCCAAGGGCGACATGCATGAGGGCGCGTTCTACCGGATGATCAATCGCGCGCGGCCCATTCCCGGAACACCGGCCAACATTCTCCTGATCTGGGCGGCAAGGCGCATCTGGCGCCGCACGCACCAGGCCTGCGCTGCGATCGAAAGGCGCGTGCGTGCCCCTGATGTTCCCACCACTCATACGAGTTCATTGCGTCCAGATTCACTTTACGGCCAAGAGACATCTCCGACATGACTGCCAATGCCCGCGACAAACGCCGGAAACGGCGCCTCGCCTCCGACGAAGCCCACAGCTGGGCGCGGAACATGGAATTGAAGAATCCGCTCGGCAAATCGGTGCTGCGCGCAATCGCGTTCTACTGCAACGACGAAGGCATCTGCACGGCAGGGATCGATACCCTGGCGCAGGACTGCGACGTCACGGCCAACACGGTGCGCTCGCGCCTCAAGTTCCTCGAGGACGTCGGCGCCATCGTGCGGCTGCCGTGCTGGCGGGATGATCTTGGTCGGCGCAATTATGAGGGTCGCGGCAAGCGCACCACCGACGATATCCGCATCATGGTCGATGCTGACGTCGAGATGATCGAGGCGCGCGCGCAGGGTTTTGCGGTTCCTGATCACGATGACGCTGGCGAGATTAGCCCCTCACGCGGTGAGGGGCTAAATCCGGGCGACGCGAATCGTAGCCCTTCAGTAGCCCTGCAGCAGCCCTCCAACTGCGTGGAGGGCCTAATGTCTGAACCTGAACCTGAATCTTTCCCCCAACCCCCTTCCAGGGGGCTGTCCGATGATGAGGACGATCGGGAAGGTGAAGCGGGCGATGCTGGCAGCGTCGTCGAGGAACCGGAGCATTTCGCGTTCTTCAAGGCCAACTATCCGGGCAGGGAGCGCTGGGCCTGGCAGAAGCCGTTGATGGTTTTTGCCGCGCTGTCGCCGCTCGATCAGCAGCGCGCGGCAGCAGCGGCGCCCGAATACGCCAAGGCCATCGAGACCTCGCGTCCACGGCAGGCGCCGTTCCGGCCCGACAGGTTCCTGAAGGATCGCGTGTTCGACAACTTCCCGCACGCCCGGCTGCCGGAGCGTCCGCCGGAGCGCGCCTGGATCGTCGAAGGCTCGGTCGAGTGGCGCGCGCTCGAGGTGCTCGCGTATCTGCTCGACCTGTCGCCGCCGCGCCCGATCCGTTCCGAGACGGGCGAGTTCGGGATGTGGCGCCTCGGCGCTGTCGGGGCTGATCTTGCGGCCCTCGCGCAGTTCGATCCGGACGAAGCGCTGGAGTGGCCGGTCGCCGTTCCCGAAACGCGCGAATTCAACGCATGGCGAAGCCGATATCACGGCTGGACCGGACGCTGGCCCGAAGAGCGCATCGTGATGCGCGCTGGTCAAACCACCACAGAGGTCAACGGCAAGCCGATGACCTACCAGAACCGGATCAAGGGACTGCTCACTCCGTGTCGGTGGCCGCCCAAAAAGGATGGCGGACTGTATGCAGAGCACGAAAAGCCGGGCAACGAGGAGAGGGCGTGATGAACATGGTGGTCGAGTTCGGTAATCTCGAGAACGTGAGGCAGGCCCTCAAAGTCGGCCAGATCGTCGAATATCTCTCGCCGCAGGAGGCGATCTCGGTACCCTTGCCAAAGAGGTGGTACATCCTGCGCACCATGCCGACCCGGGAGTTTCAGGTGATCAGGCGCTTTGCGCGCCTCGGGCTGAGTGCGTACCTGCCGACACTGACGGCCCGCCGCGAGTTTCGCAGGTACAAGGCCGGCTATGAATGGATCGAACGACGGAACGTCACCATGCCGCTGATCGCGGGAGCGATGCTCGTCCCTGACTTCGAGATCGATGCCGGTCACTGGAAATCTGTGGAGGGCGTGTTCGGAATCCTGCGCTTTGGCGACTTCGTGCCAACGATCTCACCTGCATTGCTGGCTGACCTCAGGCGCATCGAGGCAATCGGCAATACCCCTAAAAGCAAGCGGGATCATTACTTTAAGATCGGTCAGCTGGTGCGGGTGCTGAGCGGTCCATTCAGGGATTTCTGCGGTCGGGTCGAGCGCTTTGACAACACCGGCCGAATCAATGTTGGACTGGAGATATTCTCGCGCATCACGCCATCGGAATTCGATGAGGGTGAGATCGAGGCGGTTTAAGCTGGGTGGCAGCGTTGTATGCCACCTTGGTGCCAGACGGCCAAGGTCGTCAGGACGCCTCGAACGAAGGAAGCACACCTTCGGCGCCCCCCTCGTCGGCACCATGCCGATTCAGGGGCTGTTCAGAGATGCGCCTTTCGAGGCAAGCCCCGGCCCCGTCCGGGGGCTTTCCGATTCATAGCCATAGGTTATGCGGTAGCGCCTCGGCACTATCGCTGCCCTCCTTGGGCGTTTCCTCCCTAGACTTGGGCCGCTTGTTCATTCAAGCTGCCCGATCTTTCGTAAACACGGGGTATCAATGGGTCCTTCCCAGCCCCAAACGTAATGCGGGCAGGCTGAGCGTTCGGCTTCTCTAGCAAGTCAGCGTTTTTAAAAGCCTGAAATTTCATCGCCCGTTGCAAATCTGGCGGTGAAATTCAGTGAAGACGGTCGTTTCCAAAGGCGAGTTCGCAAAACGCAAGGGCCGTGGCCCGTCTGCGGTGTCGAACTGGATCAGGGACGGCAAAATCTCGGCCGCAGCGCTGATCGGGTCAGGCAACGCCGCGAAGATCTGGCTCGAGCGGGCGGAGGCGGACCTGGCCGGCTCGCTCGATCCGTCGCAGCAGGTCAACCAGGCAACGCCAATTCTGGCCGGAACGGCAGCGGGAGCGCTGGCGGACCTGCCGCTGGTAAACGGTGATGCGCAGTCGGCGCCGGTGCCTCCGCCTTCGTTTAGGCCGGTTGTGCAGACCGACCGTGAACTCGACCTGGCCCGGCGCACTAAAGCCGACGCGGACAGCGCCGAACTCGACCTCGAGATCAAGCGCCGCAAGATGGCGGTGGATGAGGGGCGCTATGTGGAGGCCGCGGAAGCAACGCGATCTTTCGGCCGCGAGCTCGCGAAACTGTCGAGCGAGATTGAGACGTGGTTGTTTTCCACGCTGGCCCGCGAGATCGCCAATGCATACGGCCTGGACTGGAAGGCACTCGCGGTCGCGATGCGAGAATCTTACCGCAAGTTCCGCGCCGGCATCAGCGACGATGCCCGCGACCGTCGTGAAGCGATCGAAGCTGGGAAGCTGAATGTCGATCCTGGTGAACCCGGACGCGCTGGCGCTGATGGCGGTCGAGGTGGCGATGAAGCCGCCGCCGCCGGCGGACCTGAATAGGTGGGCGGAAGACAACATCAAGTTCGGCAAGGAGTCCTGGGCTGCCGGCCAGTACAGCAGCGACACGATTCCGCAGTTGAGGCGGATTCTGCAGGTGCTCTCGCCGGACCATCCGGCCACCGTCGTCTCGGTGCGTGGTGCTGCGCAGATCTTCAAGACGACAGTCGCACAGATCTTCATCGGCAGCCGCATGGACATCGATCCCTGCGACATGGGGTACGTCCATCCGAGCCACGACAACGCCATCCGCTGGGCGCGCCGCAAATGGAAGGTGATGCGAAAGCAGAGCCCGGCGTTGTGCCGGATTTTCGGCGAGCAGCGATCGCGGGACTCGACGGATACGACGCTCTACCAGGAGACCCGGGACGGTCTCGGTTCGCTGCAGATCTCCGGCGCGAACTCACCGGCGTCGCTGTCGATGGTGAGTTGGCCGGCGCAGGTGCAGGACGACCTGTCGAAGTGGCAGGCCAACGACGCTGGCGATCCGGAGGAACAGTCCGACAGCCGGTCGGGCGCCTTCGAATGGCGCAAGGTGCTGAAGATATCGACGCCACTGGTCAAGAAGACCTGCCGCATCACGAGGAACTTCGAGCGCGGCACGCAGGAATGGTGGCACGTGCCGTGCCCGCATTGCGAGCACTACCAGGCGCTGAAGTGGGAGAACTTTCAGGCCAACATCGATCGCGAGGAACCGGACGAGTCGCACTTCACCTGCATCGCCTGCGGCTCAACGATCGAGCGCAAGCACAAGGCCGATATCCTGCGCCGCGGCCGGTATGTCGCGGACAATCCCGGTGCTAGGGAAATATCGCTGCAGGCCTCCCGAGCGGAGATGCCCAACTACGACTGGGGCGAGATCGCGCGGAAATGGCTCGACGTCGAGGGCGACCCGAAGGCGGAGCAGGTCTACCTCAACGATTGGTGGGGACTACCGTTCGAGAGCGCCAGCGAGGCGCCGCCCTGGGAGGATATCCGCAACCGCGCCAATGGCGTCGACGACGCGGGCAACGTCGTTCCGGATGCGCCGACCTATCAGCGTGGACGGATTCCTCCCGGCGCTCTCCTCACTTGCGTCGGCGTGGACTGTCAGGGTGATCGCATCGAGGTGCACATCAAGGCGTTTGGAGAGCATCTTCGGCGTTACACGGTCGACTATGAGATCATCCCGCATTTCATCGGCACCGATGAGGGGAGAGCCGCACTCGACAAGGTGCTGATGCGAACCTTTCCCGATGCGTTCGGCAACATGCGCGGCATCGACATGCTGGCGATCGACGGCAACGCCTACACCAAGGATGTGTTCGCCTGGGCGAAAGGCCATCCGTGGACGAAGGTGATCGTGGTCCGTGGTGCAAAGAGCGACCTGGCGCCGCCGCTGGCGCTGACGAAAACCGAGCGCAAGCCGGATGGTCAGGTCAGGAAAACGCAGAAGAGGTTCTACAACGTCGGCGTCTCAGCCCTGAAGTCGGCGCTCTATGAGGTCTTGCGGCGGGTCGATCCGCTGGCGCGTGGTTTCTGCGGCTATCCGCAAGGGTTGGACGACGAGTTCTATCGGCAGCTCACCTCTGAAAAGCGGGAAACGACCGTCGACAAGCGGACTGGCTTCCCGCGCTCGTTCTGGCGCAAGGATCATGACCGCAACGAGGTACTCGATACCGAGATCTATGCGGAGGCCGCCGCGGTCCGTTGCGGCTGGTACACGCGAACCGCGGAAAGCTGGGCTGCGATGCGGGCCGAGCGCGAAGTGGTCAATCAGAACGGTCAGTCGGACCTGTTTGATCCGGCGCGCGAGGTCTCGGCGCACGCGGCGCGTCCCTCGGTGACGGTGACCGAGGCTAAGAAGTCCAAGGCGTCGATCGCGAAGCTGTTGGCATAGGAGAGCGGAAATGTTCGTTCCGAACCAAACGATCCTGGCCGGCATCCCGACAGCGACCCTGCAAGCGCAGCTCGCGGCTGCGCAGGCGGCCTACAACAAGATCATGATCGGCGGCATGGCCGAGATGGTCACTCACGAAGGCAAGTCCGTTCGCTACACGACTGCCAACAAGAGCGATCTCGTCAGCTACATCCAGCTGCTGCAGCGTCAGCTCGGTCTCACCAGTGGCCGTCGCGCCGTCCGCCCATACTTCTGAGGCTAGTCATGGCATCTACTCGTCGATCGACCGATGACGAACTCCGGACCGGCTCTGTGGCGAGCCTGATCGAGCTCGGAAAAACGCATGGTCTTACTCCGACGGCGATCGAGGTCAGGCATCGGCTCGACGACAACCGGACCTCGATGGAGTCGTTTACGCGCATCGAATTTGCGCAGGCAACCGGTATCCGTTGATGGGTGACCGAAACGTCACGATCCTCGGCGCCGATGGCGAGCCGGTCAAAAGCGGCCGCGCCGGCATGCTTGCCGGCGGTAACGGCCGCGTCGGCGGGCCGGCCTATGACGCGGCGGATCTGTACGGCCAGCACATGGCGGCGTGGACGCCGTTCCTGTGGTCGCCGGACGCCGAGCTCAACCCCTACCGCGACCGCATCGTCTCGCGCGTTCGCGACCTGGTGCGCAACGATGGTTGGGCATCGGGTGCGGTCACCCGGATTCTCGACAACGCGATCGGCGCAAATCTGCGCCCGATCGCAAAGCCGGATCATCGCTACCTTGCGGCCGTGACCGGCAATCCGGCCTTCGACCACGAATGGGCGAAGGAGTTCGGCCTGGCGCTCAACACCAATTGGCGGGCTTGGGAAGCCGATCTCGGCCGCTACTGCGACGCCGCGCGACGGCAATCGTTCCGCCAGATGATGAAGACCGCGTTCCGCCACAAGCTGATCGACGGCGATGCGCTGGCCGTGATGCGCTGGCTGCCCGATCGGGTCGGGATGGGCCGCGCGCGCTATGCGACTGCCGTGCAGCTCGTCGATCCCGACCGGCTGTCCAACCCGCAGCTGCGGTTCGATCAGCAGGCGCTGCGTGGCGGCGTCGAGATCGACGGGTATGAAGCCGCCATCGCCTATCACATCCGCAAGGCGCACGAGGGCGACTGGTTCTCGGCAATGGAATCCCTGACCTGGGAGCGCGTCGAGCGCGAGACCTGGTGGGGCCGGCCGATCGTCGTGCACGACTTCGACGGCGATCGTGCCAGCCAGCACCGCGGCGGCGCCGGCATCTTCACGCCGATCCTGCAGCGGCTGAAAATGCTGATCAAGTATGACGGCGTCGAGCTTGATTCCGCGATCATCAATTCGATCTTTGCGGCCTATGTCGAAAGCCCGTTCGACCAGGAGTTGGTCGGCGAGGCTCTGAGCGACGGCGACCGCATCGGCTCGTATCAGACGGCGCGACGCGAGTTCCACGACGAAAAGAAGATCTCGCTCAACAACGCCCGCATCCCGATCCTGTTTCCGGGCGAGAAGATCAACTCGGTCGCGGCGAACAGGCCCTCCAGCAATTTCGAGGCCTTCGAATCTGCGTTCCTGCGCAATGCCGCAAGCGGGCTCGGCCTCTCGGCCCAGCAGGTGTCGAACAACTGGTCCGACGTCAACTATTCGTCGGCGCGCGGCGCGTTGCTCGAATCCTGGAAAACATTGTCGCGGCGCCGGCAGGACTTCTCGGAGAATTTCTGTGGGCGCATTCGCGGCGCGTGGATCGAAGAGGCGATGGAAGAGGATGATCTTCCGCTGCCGAGCAATGCGCCGGCCTACATGGAACATCCGAATGCCTATTCGCGGTGCCGCTGGCTTGGCCCGGCGCAGGGCTGGATCGACCCGGTCGACGAGCGCACCGGCGCTGTGATCGGCATGGATGCCGGCATCGACACACTGGAATCGATCTGCGCCCTGCAGGGCGAGGACATGGAAGAGGTCCTCGATCAGCGCGCTTACGAGATCAAGGAATTTGATCGCCGCGGCATCCCGCGTCCCGATTGGGCCGGGCAGGTCGCGGTCAACCGCGTCAAACAGAGGCCGCCAGCCGAATGATCGTCACAGCTCAACAGCATTTCGTGAACGTTCCGCTTGCGCTGCTGCCCGAGCGGGCGGCGCTGCTCCTCGAGGCCATGAAGGCGAGCGATCTCGGCGAGTTTGCGCCGTTCCGCGCCCGGCTCGATCCGGCGCCGGCGGCGGCGCTTGGCCAGGATGCCTACACGCGCGACGAGCAGCGACCGTACAGCGTGATCGACGGTATCGCCGTCATCGTCGTGCGCGGCGTTCTCGTGCATCAGCGGTCATGGTGGTTCGATGAGACCTGCTATGCCGACATCCGCCGCGCCTTTGTCATGGCGCTGGATGATGCGAAAGTCCGCGCCATCGTGCTGCACGTCAATTCGCCTGGCGGCGTCGTGTCCGGCTGCTTCGATCTGGCCGACCTGATCTTCGTCAATCGTGGCAAGAAGCCGATCTGGTCGATTCTGGATGAGCACGCATACAGCGCCGCCTATGCGCTGAGCTGCGCCGCGGACCGCATCATCGTGCCGCGGACCGGTGGCTCGGGGTCGATCGGCGTCATCATGCTGCGCATCGACGTGACGGCCATGTGGGAGAAGTTCGGCGTCAAGGTCGAGACGATCAAGTTCGGCGCACAGAAGGACGACTATTATCCGACCACGCCGCTGTCGAAGGATGCCCGCGACCGCATGCAGGCCGAGGTCGACGCGATGGGCGAGATGTTTGTCGAGATGGTCGCGCGCAACCGCAAGATGACCGCGTCCGCTGTGCGTAAGACCGAAGCTGGAATTTTTCTCGGATCTGCCGGGGTCGATCAGGGCCTGGCTGATGCCGTCATGTCGCCGGACGAAGCATTCATCGCCCTCCGCGACAAGATTTCCTGATCGCTTAACCCCAAAACTGCACCCCAAAGAGGAGGCCTCTCATGGCAACCAGAACCAGCGTTCCGCAGACCCGCCCTTCGACCGCCTTGTCCGCGTTCGCCCATCTCGCCCGCACCAAGTCGGAAGACGAGGAGTGCGAGGACAAGGAGAAGGACGGCAAGAAGGCCGAGGACGAAGAGGACGACGAGGAGGCCAAGTCCAAGAAGTCCAAGTCGAAGAAGGCCGAGGATGAGGACGACGAGGAAAAGTCGGAGTCCGAGGACGACGAGGAGGCCTCGAAGTCGAAAAAGTCGAAATCCAAATCGAAATCCAAGTCGAAGAAATCCAAGTCCGAAAAGGACGAGGACGACGATGAGGAAGACGAGGACGATCAGGACGACGATGAGGACGGCGACGACGATTCGGATCGCGAGGACGACGACGATCCGGATGCGCGGCACGCCCGGGCCCGCGAGCGCGGCCGGATCAAGGCGATCATGCTGTCCGATGTCGGCAAGCGCAACCCGGCCGCCGCGGCGCACCTCGCCACCGGCACCTCGATGTCGCGCAAGCAGGTGATCCAGACGCTCGCTGCGATGGAAGCGGCGATGCCGCAGACCAGCTCCGGCAGCGGCCGCGAAAGCCTGCGCAACCGGATGTCGGGCGTCAAGGATCCCGCGCTCGGTGCCGGCGGCGAATCCGCTGCGCCGAACCTGGCGCAGCAGATCGTCCAGGCCGGCAAGAAGGCGCGCGGCGAGGCCTGATCCCCACTCGCGCTGCTGAAGTGAGGCGTGCGGCGGGAGAACATCCCGCCGCAGCCTAGCAAAGCGTTTCACCCATTCCTCAAAAAGGTGCCTCCCATGACCACTTCGCCGACCAACGTCTATGACAATGCCGACCAGCCGTCGGCCACCGCGTATACCTATCTTCCCGATCAGCTGATTGCTGGCGGCCGTCAGTTTCCGACCGAGACTGTGACCGTGACCGGCAATGCCGCGCTGAAGCGCGGCACTGTGCTGGGCCAGAAATCGTCCGGTGACGTCGGTGCGGCCGTGGCCGGTGGCAGCAATGCCGGCGACGGCGCGATCTCGGCGATCTCGAAGGGCGCGAACTACAAGCCCGGCCAGTACAAAATCCTGTTCACCGGCGCGACCGCGTACCAGGTGATCGATCCGCTCGGCGAGGTCGTCGGGAGTTCGGCGTCGGCGGGGGCATTCACCTCGCAGGACATCAACTTCACGTTCGCCACGCACACCAATCCGATGGTGGCCGGCGATTATTTCACCATCGCGATCGCCGCGGGAACCGGCCCCTACAAGGCGTCGGTCTCAGGCGCGGGTGACGGCAGCCAGACGCCGACCGCGATCCTGGCGGATGACTGCGATCCGACCGCGGGCGATGTGCGGGCCGGTGTCTACCTGGCCGGCGAGTTCAACAAGCGCGCGATCACGCTGGATGCCTCGATCTCGATCGACTCCGCGCGCAGCTCGTTGCGCTCGGTCGGCATCATCCTCAAGGGCAGCGTCTCGGCCGCCGATCCGACGTAGTCGATCCCGGTCCAGGCTCGTTACGGTCTGACATCATGTTAATAGCGACCGGTACGAGCCCGGCGGACGATCCGCTGCACAAAGCGGAAGTCTCGCTACCGGATGGCCTGGTCCTTGACGAGCGCACGCTCGTCACGGACACGGCCACCATCACCGGCACCGCGGTGTTGCCGCGCGGTGCGGTGCTCGGTCAAATGAATGACGGTCGCTACCGCCTCGCGGTTGCGAGCGCGACCGATGGCAGCAATGTTCCCTGTGCGATTTTGGCCAACATCAGCGACGTCACGTCAGGCGATGTCGAGGGTGGTGTGTACCTCGGCGGCTCGGTTCATGTCGCCTGCCTGACGTTCGATCCGTCGATCACTCCACTGAATGCCCAGGCCGCGCTGAGGCGGTACGGGATTTTCGTCAAGGGCCTTCCGGCCACTCTCTAAACCCCTTTGAAAGGAATATCGCCATGACGACCCCTGGCGGGAATCTTGTCTATGACACCAATACCCTCGTGCAGGTTGTTCCCAACCTGAAGCGCGCGGTCAGCTTTCTGCTCGACCGGTTCTTTCCGAACATTGTCACCGCCGACAGCGAGTTTGTCTCGATCGACGTCGACGTCGGCAAGCGCCGCATGGCGCCGTTCGTCTCGCCGCTGGTCGAAGGCAAGCTCGTCGAGCAGCGCCGGATTCAGACCAACATCTTCAAGCCGGCCTATATCAAGGACAAGCGGGCGCCGGACCTGCGCAAGCCCGTGCGCCGAATGATCGGCGAGCGCATCGGCGGCCAGCTCACCGGCGCCGAGCGCGAGATGGCCAACATCGAGTTCGAGATGACGGATCAGATCGACATGCTGACCCGTCGTCTCGAGTGGATGGCGGCCAGCGCACTGAACAGCGGCACCGTGACCATCGCCGGCGAAGGCTTCCCGACCGTCGTGGTCGATTTCGGCCGCGACTCCACGCTCACCGTGGTCAAGACCGGCGGCGCACAGTGGACCCCGGCCAACGTGTTGGCGGGTACCGCCTCGCCGACGCAGGATATCGAGGGCTGGCAGCGCCAGATTCTCAAGAAAAGCGGCGCTACGGTCGAGGACATCATCTTCACCACGAGCTCGTGGGAAGGCTTCATTGCCGATCCGCTGCTCAAGGGCGCGATCTACTATCCCAAGCTCGGCGAGAGAGGCAACGTCATCGACCCCGGTGCCCGCATCAAGCGCGGCGCGACCTACAAGGGCCAGTGGGGGCAGTACTCGCTCTGGATCTACAACGAGTGGTATGTCGACGAGAACAACGTCGAGCAGCCCATGCTGGTCGACGGCACCGTGATCCTGTCGGGCACCGAAATGCAGGGCACTCGCGCGTTCGGCCAGATCCAGGACCCGGCCTTCAACTACGGTCCGATGGCCTTCGCGCCGAAGACCTGGGTCGAGGAAGATCCGGCGCAGCGCTACCTGATGATGCAGTCGGCGCCGATCGTGATCCCGTCGCGGGTGAACGCCGCACTGTCGGCGAACGTCTGCGCCTCGCAGTTCACCTGATCGCCGGTGACGATCTGACGGCGTGACCTCGCAAGGGGTCGCGCCTTCGGTCCATTCCAATGCGCGTCAAGTCTCACAATCAACAGGAGTTCTTTGCAATGGCAGAGCAGGACAAGAAGGTCCGCGCCACTATCGCGCGCGGCCGCACGCTGGTGATGAGCGATCCCAGCCAGATGAACATCGTCGGCTATGACAGCGAGGGCAAGGCGATCAAACGTGCCAAGAGCGTTGCCTTCGGCGAGCATCAGGACGTCGAGTTGCCGGCGGCCGAGGTCACCCGGCTGCGCAAGCTGGGCTACCTGGTCGATCCAGGTGCGGCGCCGATCCCGACCGCCGACGGCCCGAGCTTCACCGAGCTGCCCAAGAGCAGCGACGCCGCAAAGTCAGTCGCTGCCTGACATCGCATGATCTGGGGCGCGGTCGGACCGCCATGGTGGGACGACCGCGTCACAGTCGTCATCGGCGGCGGCCCGTCGCTGTCGGGATTCGACCCCCGCGCGATACCCGATCGGGCACACATCGTTGGCGTCAACCAGGCGATGCTCGACTTCCCCTGCGAAGCCGGTATCTCGATCGACTTCGGATTCGTCGCCCGCAATCAGGTGCGGTTGGCCGAATTCGCGGAGAGTAGGCCGCTCTATCTCGCCGTCTCCGACCGACGGCCAGAACGGATGCCCGCCATACAGTCCGCGGTCTATCTCCGGAGCGTCTCCGAAGGCCTGTCCGGTCCGGATGACTACTCGTCAGCCGTCGTGGACGGCGGCACCTCAGGCTTCGCCGCCTTGCAGCTTGCGGTGCTGAAGCGTGCGCGGCACATCGTGCTGCTGGGTTTCGACTACGGGCTCCAAGGCGACCGCGACCACTACCACGACGCTTATGTGGGGCATGGCGCCGGCGCCGACGCGGCCACCTGGCAGCGATGGGCCGAGAATTTCAACGTGATCGCCCCACAGATGGTCGCCCGCGGAATCGAGGTGATCAACGCTTCGCCGGCAAGCCAGATCAGCTGCTTTCCGAAATGTTCGATTGAGGACGCTTTGCATGCCGTCTCATAGGCCGCCGTTGTTGGTCCGCGGCATGCACGGGCTCGGCGACAACCTGCATCAGCGGGCGGTGCTGCGGCAATTGATGGTCCGGCATGACGTCTGGCTCGAATCGTCGTGGGTTTCGCCCTATCACGACCTGATCGGGCAGGGGCTGAAGGTGTTGCGCAAGGCAACATCGCTCCGGACGCAGGCGAAGAATGCTGCGCGCGAGGCCGAGTTGTTCGCCAGCGCGCCGTCGCCTCCATCGGCACAGGCAGTGAACGTTTGGTATCAGCCCCAAGAAGTTCGTCGGCGCGGTTCAGTGTTGGCGGCCATGTGCGCAAGCGTTGGTGTTGATTATGCGACCGCCGATTTCAGGCTCTCGCTGCCGGACGCCTGGTTGCGGCGCGCCGACGAGCTTGTCGCCTCCTTTGCGACCGACAAACCGATCCTGTTGTATCGCCCGCTGGTCGAGCGCACGGAGTGGAGCGGCTGCGCGGCGCGCAATCCGCACCACGATGGCTACGCCGCGATCTTCGAGGCTATTCGGGAACGCTTCTTCGTTGTCTCGCTCGCCGACCTGGTCGATAGGGTCGAATGGATCGTCGGCCGGCCGATCGAGGCCGATGCAACCTTCCATAAGGGCGAGCTTGACTTCGAGATGCTGGCGGCCCTGTTCGCGCGCGCAGCCATGGTGTTTTGTGCGCCGGGCTTTGCAGTGATCCTGGCCCAGGCGGTCGGAACGCCGGTGATCTGCAGCTTCGGCCGCTACGAGCGGGCCTATTCGTTCTCTGCCGGCGCGAGACACTCTCCGTATCTTGGCATCGAGCCCATCAACCCCTGTGATGATTTCAAACATGACGATAGCCACGACAAGACGATCGACATTGCCAGTGCGATCAGCCGCGCCGCCGTTTTTGCCGGCGAAGCGGAAAAGCGTGTCCGTTCCGCTTGCGTCGTGTGATCTGTCGGGGCTGCACGCCCGATATGTTCATGCAGGCGAGTTGGAGACGCTGATCTGGCTGATCGCCAGCGTAAAACCGCGCTCGGTGATCGAATTTGGCGCCAATTCCGGACGCACGGCCAAGGCGATCCTGCGCAACGTGCAGGGGATCGAGCGCTATGTCGGGATAGACGTCCCGCAGGGCTACGTCACGGAAAAGCTTGTGCAGCGCCGGGAGGTGCCGGATCGACCGGGTGAGCATGCGCTCGATGATCCCCGTTTCCGGCTTCTGATTGCCCGCCACGGATCCCACGACATGGCGCCCGATGACCTGCCTGCAGCGGACGCGGTGTTCATCGACGGTGATCATTCCGCACGCGGCGTTCGCCGGGACTATGCTCTCGCCAAAGCGAAGGTGAGGCCGGGCGGGATCATCATCTTCCATGACGATAACGGCAGCGAACTCGTCGATGTTAGCAAGGTGCTCGACGAGTTCGTCGAAGGCGGCGCCGAGATCGTCCACGTCAGCGGTACTTGGCTGGCCTACGAGCAGGTCTGACCTATGAGCGCAATCCTGGCTTCGCTGAAGGCCCGCCTGGCCGACATTCCGGGCATCGAATCCATGTCCATGCAGCTGCTTGCTGGACGACAAAGCTACTCGATCGGCGGCAAGGTGGTCAGCGTCGACGCCACAGCGACGGAAGACGAGGCAGAAGCGGCGATCCGAGCGGCGCTGGGCTCGCTGGCGGTCGCTCAGATGCCGGCCGGGACACCGGTCGCGGCGCCGGCCGTGCCGGCCTCCAGCTCGTCGGCGCTTCTGCCACAGGTCAACATGACAGCCAACCAGGAGAGCACAACGATGAGCATCACGGGTGCCGGCGGCGCGGGATTGTCGCTGAAGGCGATGATCCAGAAGCGCAAGGCCAAGATCCAGGCGGACATCGACAGCCATATGAAGGCGATCGAGGCCGAATTCGACGTGCAGGATCAGGTTGTCGCCGGTCTCGGTGCTCTGCCCGGCAAGATCAAGAGCGAGACGTCCGATCTCGCGGCCAGCATCGGGCAGTTCGCGAACGACATTCTAGGGGAAAGCAAGTGACGACTGAGGCCGATCTCGCCGCCGCACTGGCGAAGTTCGACGACGCGATCGCGCGCGACGACGAGAAGGCCGGCCGCGAGGCGCTGGTTGCGCTGGCTACGATCACGATCGGCGGCGTGCTCCGGATCGCCGCGGCGCTCGAGCATATCGGGCGCAACATCATCCCGGAAAAGACCTGACGTTGAGCCGCGTCTTCATCGTCGCCGGCGGCCCCTCGGTCAATGGTCAGGACACCGACCGGTTGAAGGGCCAGCGCGTCATCGCGATCAACTCGAGCTGGCACCGCGTCCCGTTCGCGGAGATCCTGTTCTTCGCCGATGACCGTTGGTGGCGGGAGTACTCCGCTCAGGTCCTGGCAGGGTTTGCCGGCCGGATCGTAACCTGCGCCGAGGCCGTCCATCATGTCAGGCTGGAAAAGCTGTATCGGCGCACCATGGTTCCGGGCCTCTCCATTAATCCCGGCGTCGTGATGGTTCGCAGGACCTCGCTGACGGGTGCGATGAATATGGCGGTCCATCTCGGCTGCCGGGAAATCGTGCTGCTCGGCGCGGATGGCAAGCCGGGCGAGGACGGTCGTCTGCATCACCATGCCGAGTACGGTCCGCGGCTGAGGACGTGCTATTCCGGTCTTTGGGCCGAGCAGCGCAAGGACCTCGAGACCGCCGCGGCCGATCTCGCGCGTTGGGGAATTTCGGTGGTCAACGCTTCACCAGGATCCGCGCTTTCTGACCTGTGGCCGGTGACCACACTGGACGACGTCTTGAGCAGGGACATGGTTGCGGCATGAGCATCTGGAACGGCATGCTCGACACGATCTATTCGACCGATATCGCCGCGCCCGCGATCCTGACGGCGCCGGCAGTGACCGCACCGATGGACGTGATGGCCGTAGATGAGACGT
This sequence comes from Bradyrhizobium sp. Pha-3, assembly GCF_042258615.1. Lineage (GTDB taxonomy): Bacteria > Pseudomonadota > Alphaproteobacteria > Rhizobiales > Xanthobacteraceae > Bradyrhizobium. Next base: position 4,949,525 of record NZ_CP170152.1, read on the forward strand.
CCGGCGCCGTGATCGAGGGCAAGGGTGGCAACATCGGCGTGCAGACCGTCAGGCCCGCCTGCAGGCTGCGTATGACGGAGCTCGCGTCCTACCAGGTCCGACCGGCCGATCTGATCGGCGGCACGATCTCACTTCGGCCCGGCACTCCGGACCAGGCCGTCTGGCGTATCGAGAGCTCTGTACTCAAGCCGAGCGCATATGGCGAGACGTCCGGCGAGGTCCAATTGATCCTGGTAAAACAATAGTGGACCGCCGCGAGGCCATACTCGTCCAGCTGCTCGCGATCGCGACCGCTGCGCCTGGCGTCACGACGGCCGCGCGGAACCGTCTCGCGCCGACCGATGACGAGTCTCCATCGATCATCATCTACGACGGTGACGAGATGGTGTTGGAGTCGTCGGATGCACCCGGGGAGATCAGAAGGCCGGCCAGAAAGCCGCGGGTCGTTCCGATGGCACCGACGATCGAGGTGTTGTTGGGAGCTTCGCCGGCGAACGCGGGCACCGTCATCAACGGAATCCGCAAATACCTGATCAAGACGATCATCCAGGATGAGACGCTGGCGTCATTGGTCGTCAGCGACATGACATCGCCGCCGATGGCGCGCGGCATCCATTATCTCGGCTGCACCTTCGGGGCCGGGCTCGGCCGTTCGCTGCAGGCCGACATGGTCCTGAATTTTGCGTTCACCTACGTGCTGAACATCGACGAGCTTTAAGCGTAACCCCGCCGGCGGTGCGAAGCCGGATTTCACCTCACCGCAAACGGAGATAGATCGCCATGACCACCGTGTGGACCCATATGGGCAACGTTCAGAAGTGGGACATCACGCCGAACCCGACCATTCTGAAGCACAAGAATACCCAGGGCGGCCTGAAGCGCGTCGACATGACGGCGATGACGCTGCTGGAGATGGGCTTCTCGACCGCTCTCGACGAATGGACCGTCGACAACATGATGATCGCGCTGCTCGGCACGGTCAACACGGCCGGTCTGATCGAGATCGGGGTGACTTCGATCACGCGGCAGATCAAATGGGTCGGCGCCAATATCTACGGTCCGCAGTGGGAGGTTATCCTGCCCAAGGTGTTCATCGCCGCCAAGGAAGCGATTCAGTTCATGAGCCAGAGCGATACCGAAACGTCGCAATTGCCGCTGTCAGGCGATGTGCTGTACGACCAGACGCTCGGTTCGTTCGGCACAGCTCAGCCGCTCGGCACGGCGACCGGAGGCGCGCCGATCGCGCTCACGCCGAACGAGCTGAACTACTATCTCGGCACCGGCAGCGTCTACTCAGCGCCGGTCGGGACCTGATCTGTGGCAGTGGTAGACATCCGGGATATCCTGCCCGGCAAAGGCGAGGTGACGATCGGGGAATCGATCGTCGAAGTGCGCGGCCTGTCGCTGCATTCGTTCGCGGAGACGGTCGCGCAGTTTCCCGAGATCATCGCTTATCTCGACGGCGGCAGCATCAGCGATCCGACAGCGCTCCTGGCATCTGTCCCGGATGCCGCGCTCGCGCTCATGGCGTGCGGTATTGGCAAGCCTGGCGACGCCGAGATCATCGGGATACTGAAGGTCTGGGAGTTGCCGCAGCAGACCGATCTGCTCACCGGTGTGCTGGATCGCACCTTCAAGGGAAGCGCGCGCCCTTTCGTTCAGGCGCTGCTGGTCGCCGCGGTTCGCGCAGCAAGAAGCAGCAGCGCCCAGCCGCAGCCAGAGACCTCGGCGCCGAGCTCGCAGCCCTCGTCGAATTCCTGATCGGCGAGGCCGGGCATCCGCCCGCATCGGTCTGGAGCTATACGCCGGCGCAGGCGCAGGCCTTCGCCGACCTGGCGCGCAAGCGGCTCGCCAGAAACCGCGCCAGTGCGTTGCTGGTGGCATCGCTCGGCGCGCGCGGCGAACTCAAGACCGTGCGCGACAAGATCAAGGAATGGCAGCGACCGTGAGTATTCGCCTTCGTCTCGAAATGCTCTCGCCGGACTACGGCAAGCAGATGGCGGCGGAGACGCGGAAGATCGCGCGCGCGGCGACGGCATCGGTGACCGAGGCCGCTGCGTTGTCGAAGGCGGAAGGCAAGAGCTCGCTCGCCGCCCTGGGACGCCTGCAGCACGCCATGTATGCCAAGGTCTTCCCGGGCCATGGCGACAGCCTGCATCCGGCAGCGGTGATCGGCGTCAAGGTCGACTACGCCAGCGTGTTCGAGGAAGGGGCGACCATTTCCGGCAAGCCGCTGCTCTGGCTGCCGCTCGACAATGCGCCGCGTGGCCGCGGCGGCAAGCGAATGGGACCCGGCGAGTTCACTAAGAACGTCGGCGTGCTCTACTCGATCAACCGGCCCGGCAAGGCGCCGCTTTTGGCGGCCGTGGTGCGCGAGACCGATGCCCGGGCGAAGAACGCGCCGTCCTTGAGGCTGCTCCAGCGCGGTCGCAACCCGGGCGGCCGCGGCACGGTTCGCCTGGTGCCGATGTTCGTCGGCGTCCCGTCGGTGACCGATCCGAAGATCACCGACGTCAGAAAGATCATCCAAAGGCATGCCGATGAGCTCCCTGAGCTCTACGAGCGCAACTGGAACGAGTTGAACCGTGGCTGACATCAAACAACGCATCTCGCTCGACGGCGCCGACGATGTCGCGAGCAAGCTGAAGAAGATCGGCGACACCGGGTCCGACGCCTTCAAGAAGCTGAAGGAATATTCCGATCGCGGCGGCGAGGGATTTTCCAAGTTCGGCCGCGAAACCGAAGACCTCGAGATCGGCGAGAAGCTCAAGGAGACCCTCCATACCCTCCATCCGGTGTTGGATGAAGCAGGCCTCGGGCTGGAGAACCTTGGCGCGTTCGCGCGGCTTGCCGGCGCAGGCATGCTCCCGCTCGGAGCGGCGCTGGCCGGCTCTGTGCTGGTCGGGCTCGCCAAGGTCGGCGAGGAGACCGATCGCACCAAGAGCCGGCTGAAGGGGCTCGGGGCAGGCGAGGGCGGCTTCGAGGATTTGTCGAAGCAGGCCAAGGCCCTCGGCGTCGAGATCTCCAGCCTGCAGCCGCGCTACGAGAAGTTCATTTCGTTCCAGCAGCGCTCGCTTGCCGGCAACCGGTCGATCAGCCATCCGCCGAACTTCGTTCCTGGTGAGGCCGAGGAAACCGCCGCCGGCGTTCGCGTGCTGGGCGGTAGCGGCACGATCACGCCGCCGTCGAAGGATTCGTTCCAGCAGTTCGACAAGGCGCTGTTCGAGGAGATCCGGCGCGATGTCGGCAGCGCCGACGACGCCGGCAAGATCGCCGACGAATTCGAGCAGTCGCTCTATGAAAAGGGGCTGACGCCGGACGCGCTCAAGTCGCTGCAGGGCAGCGCGCCGAACGCCGCCGATTTCGTGACGAAGTCGCTGACCGGCTTGCTCGGCGGCGGGTTCTCCAATCCGAACGAGCTGGCGACGCGGCTGCAACGCGGCGATCGGCAGGTCTCGGCCACCGACCTGATCAATGAGGGCGCCAAGAACGTCGGCCGGGCTGACAAGGACGCGGAGGCTGCGCGCGGCGTCACGGCTGCGTTCGAGGGCCTGAAGGCAAGCGCCGGGCGGCTCGCCGAGGAGCTCGGCGGCGATCGCGGCATCACCCATGCGGTCGATGGGCTCACCCACGTCATCGACCAGGCGACCGAGCACGTCGATCAGTTCCTGCATCCCCGCGACTATGAGCCGGGTGGTCCTAAGTTCACCGGACCGGTCAGCTCATCCGAGCAGAAAGAATACAACAAGCCCGACATCATCGACGTCGGCAAGGCGCTCCTTACCGGCCAGGCCGACGATCGTTTCAAGGACAGCAATGCCATTGCGGTCGCCAAGGCGCTGCACAACGGACCTACAGGGTTGCAGAAGACCCCGGACGAGGGCTTGCGCGACCTCATCGACGCGGCGCATCAGCCCGGGGCGATCAATCAGCAGCAGCTACCGCTTCTGAATGAGACCAATCGGGGATCCGGTGTCAGCACGAATCTTTCTCCTGACGAGACCGGGCCGTGGGCCGCCGGATCGGCGGCCTTCGAGGCTGCGCAGAAGGCACTCGCCAATCAGCCTCAGGGTAAGTCTGCTCTGGAGACCTGGCCAGCTCCGCCGCCCCCGGAAAAGCATTCGGAGGCTGAAGGCTCGACGGCGATCGCATCTCTCGGGTCGCTTTTTCAGCAGGCTGGCGCTGATTCATCCCAGGCCATTCGCGACGGGTTCGGGCAGTCCCAGCAAGCCGAGCAAGAGCAGACCGGCATCCTGCAGCAGATCCTTTCCGCGATCGCTGCGCTGGTCAACAAGGCCAATCCGCCGAACACGCGCGTCGATGGTGATGTCGGCACCATCGGCGTGCGGGGTGCAACAGGCGGTCTCATCAGGGCATTGGCGGATGGCGGCCGCATCGATGCGCTGGGAGGCGGGCATCTCAGCGGGCCCGGCGGCCCGACCGGAGACAAGATCCCGCTGTGGGGCTCGGCCGGCGAGGTCATGATCAAGGCCTCCAGCGTCAACAAGATCGGCGCCGATCGGCTGCTCGAGATCAACGAACATCCGGAGCGCTTCTTTGCTGAAGGTGGGGTTACCAGAACCGGCCGGGATAATGGGAACGCTTCCTCAACCGTCGGCAATGCGCGATCATCGCTTGGCCCGGGGCAGCACTCGGTCCTGTACGATCCGCAATCCGGCGGCGCCTATGTCGATGGCCTCCTTCATCTACCCGGCGATCCGCTTCTGAACGATCCGATCGTCAGGAAAGGCATGGAGGAATCCAAGGCCGGCATGAATCAGAAGACGTCCTCGAAGAAGCACAGCGAATTCGTCGGCCGCTTCGGCTACGACGTCGAGACCGACACCGGCAGCGGGTTTGCCGAAGGCGGCATCATCGGCCGGTCCTCGTCGGGCAGCGGCAGCTGGCTCGGGAGCATCGGACATTTTGCCTCCGGCGGTCAGGTCACCGGAGACATCGACGCCGTCTCCCTGATCGGCGGCGACCGCTTTGACGCAGGCGGTCGGATCTCGGCTTCCGACCTTGCCGCGCTGCCTTCGGGCGACGATGGCGCCGGCGCCGGCGGCAGGCATTACGGGACGGCCGATCTCAGAACGGACCACGGTGACTTCCCGGTGATGGGCGAGCACGACGTGCTCGACAAGCTGACCCGCGCCACCATGTCGAAATCCCGCCGGCGCACCGGCGTCTCTCCGGGCTGGCAGGGAGCCTGATCGATGCCGCTCGATACAACCGGCACGATCCTGACGATGACCAATGTCGCCGACGGATCGTCACTCGTTCCGTTCTATAGCGCAAGAGGGATCACGCAGACGCTCGAGCCCATCGACGGCAGCATGTACCAGATGCGCACGGTCAACGGCGAACTGATCGACCTGTCGGTGCCGCGCTTTCGCAAGTTCAGGTCGGTCATTTCTGCAAGGGACGTCAGGCCACCGAGCCGGGATGACATCTGGCCTGGTGCGAAGGTGGTTGTCGGCTGCGCATATCTGTTGTCCTACCCGACCATCGGTGGCTCCCCCAGCCGCACGCCCGTCAGCGGGTCTCAGATCGTCGAGGGCAGCTTCACGTTCTACCAGCCGCAGATCACCTTCATGATCGGTAAGCCGACGGGCTCCTTCGAGGAGTGGGAGGCCGGCTATGCCTGGTCGATCCCGCTCGAGGAAGTCTGATGCCGCTTGCAGGCCCCGTCTATTTTGCCTGGGTCGACGGTGGAACGGCCTTTGATCCGACCATCCATAACCGGATGGACGAGTATATGGAGTATTACAACCTCGTGCTGTCCGAGGGCGACATGCCGGCCCTCGAGCTGAGGATCCGCAATCCGCACATCGGGTTGCTCAACTCGAGCCGAAAGCAGTGGGCCTGGCTCAGCCGCATGAACTCTGTCGGCACGATCGTGCCGATGTTCTACGGGCGCATCGTCGCCGCGCCGCGGGATATCTTCAAGGAGGTGATGACGATCGAGCTGATCGCCTGGCCGAGCGACTTCTACGTGCAGAAGCAGGCGCTGGCCGAGCAGATCAAGCTGACCGGACCCTACGATCCGGTCTTCATCGACGTCAGCAAGCGCGACGATCCCGACACCATGCTGGAGGCGATCTCCGGACGCTTCCATGTCGATCCCGTCACCCACGTCGTCTCGATCAGCGATCTCCTGAACGGCGAGGACGGCAACGTCGACATCACGGCCGATCAGCATTTCTACGAGAAGATGAATGCTGATCTCGATCAGACCAGCGCGCTGACCAACATCCTGATGGATGCCACGGTGACGTGGAACCAGACCGGTCAGGGCTACATCGACATGGGCAACCGGTCGATCGGTAGCTTTGCCGGCGATGCCATCATCAACGAGTGGCCAAAGCCGCTGCAATCGCTCGGTGGCGGCTATACCGTCGCCTACAGCAATGCTGTCGACGCCGCCGGCATCAATGCCATCGTGACGGCGACGGCCACGTACTCCTGGACCAATCAGGCAAAAGAACATTCAGACGGCGATCAATTGTCGTTGAACTGGTCTGTGACGGCACCGGCCGGATATGGGACCAGTTTCTTCAACGCGGCCACGGTGCTCACTGAGACCAACCAGAGCGGCGCTCTCGATCCCTTCGCGGTCGACGGCGACGGTGATCCCGCTCCGGTGAACATTCCGGCGCATTTTGACGCGACATACGCCTACGTTCCCTGGTGGAGGGTCAACACGTCGCTCGTGCTGCTCTATCGCGACCTGCAACGGCAGCGCACCGAACGGGTGCAGATGCTGCTGACCAGCGACCTACAAACGATCATCGTCGATCCGACGGTCGAGCAGTCGAGCGAGGTCATTACCAAGAGCGGCGCGGATGTCGGTATACCCATTGTTCCGCTTCTAAGCGCGACGACAGTCGCCGGCCAGACTGTCGGGCTGGACACGATCGTCTTCCCCGATCATCCATCTCTGCCGAGCCAGCGCACTGCCCAGATCTGCACGACTGCCGGTCTCACGACGGCCAATGTCCCCGACTTTAGCGACATACCCGGCACCACGACGACGTGGGGCACTGCCGTCTTCGCGAGCCTCGGGATCTCGTCGCCGACCGAGACAGCTTACGACTGGACGGCCTTGACCAATGTTGGCCTCGGCACCGTCATCCTGGCGCGCAAGCCATTGTTCATCGCCTGGACGACCCTGACCCAGGCCGGCCGCCAGTTGGTGCCGCAGACCGGGACGCAAGCCTCGCTCGGCATGATCATCCAGAGCAGCAATGGCTTTTTCCACGTCTGCACGCTGGCAGGCTTGACGCTCACCCGTGAGCCGAACTTCGCCAATGTCAGGGGCACTGTCACCAACGACGGCAGCGCACAATGGACCTGCCTTGGCGCCGCGCTGCCGGATGGCAAGACGCACTTCCTGTGCGTCCAGCCCGGCAAGACCGGTGCGCAATACCTGATCCCGGCGTTCGACAACACGCTGCATGCGCAGACGACGGACGGAACCGTGGTCTGGGCTGCGATCGGCACCGGTGTCATTCCGATCGGTGGCACACCGGGTGACACCTGGGCAAGTTCCTTTTTCGATAGTGACTACGCCAAGCAATATACGTTCCCTTATCTGATCTCGATCCAGCGCGCCCATGGCCGTAAGAAGGCCAGGGCGGTTGCCATCGACTTCTCGCCGATCGACCCGTTCGGGCTCGGCCTTGAGCTGACGCTTCGCAAGACCGTTTCGCTGCACGACACAAGGCTCGGCGGCGGCATTGCGAGTGGCAAGCTGATCAGGATCGAGCACGCCTGCGATGGCCCGAGTGGCCGCGAGACCTGCAATGCCAGGATCGGCTGCGCGATCGGAAACGATACGACGATCACGGCAGTCCACGGCAATCCAACATGGTGTGCCGCGGACTTTCTCGGCAGCGACTATCAGGTCTTTTCCAGTTCGATCGTGGTCATTGGAGACGCCAGTGACGTCGGCTACACGCCGCCGGTCGCTGCGCCCAATGATGATGGTCTGGTTTTCCCGCTGACCAAGGATCAAATCGTTATCAGCGAGGCGGTGCGGGGCGACGCCGGCGCACAGGGCGCAGCGGTGGGTTCGGCGCTGAATGCCATGGCGCAGGCCGCCCGCCTAGGTGCGCTGCAGACAAGCGATCTCGGCACCTCGGCGATGATCCAGAAGCAGATTCAGGCGCTGCAGGCCAACAGCGTACAGCGGGCAACCACGCTGAATCCGATCTGGTATGACGCCGTGCTGAAGCCGCTGAGCGGCCTGGAATTCAACGCTTTCTACAATGTCAAACTGACGCAGCTGACATGTCCGAAGGGCATCGATCTGCAGGCCGCGAGCACGCCATGAGCATTGAATCGATCGTCCGTCCGTTTCAGACGCCAGGCGTCGCGCTGGGAAGGCCGTTCTATCCTGCCGGCAAGGCCGGCGCGCCAAATGTCATCCTGCAGTTCGGCCGCGGTGGCGGCGGCAAGGTGCTCAACGGCAACGCGACTTACAGCGCGTCCTTCTACATGACGCAATACGTCAACGAGAAGCGCGACGCGACCTGGGGCACCTCGTTCTAGCCCGCTCGCTTCTCTTTCCAATCCAGCCAGTCTGATCCAGCCTCTCCGCGGGGATTGAATGCCGACGCCTCCCACCTACGCGCCGATCACCTATAGCGCGAACGATACCGTCAGCGGTCGCTGGACAGGGCAGGGCTCCGTCCTTACGGCGCAGCAGGGCAACTATAACTTCTACAATCACAACCAACGCATCGCGTGGCTCGAGTCGAACTACACCGTAACGGTCAGCATCGCGACGATCACATCGCCAACTCCGGGCGAACTGCTGTTCACGATGACGGATTCCTCGACGCAGGGACCGATCCCGATTCCAGCAGCAGCGTTCCATAGCCGCGGTGCGTGGGCTCCGTTCACCTCCTATAACGTCAACGACACGGTGACGAACAACGGCACGATCTACGACGTGCCGACTGCGCATACATCTGCCGCGACCTTCGACCCCGGCGCGAATGATGGGCACGGCAATAATTACTACAGCGCGATGCTCACGCTGCCGGGCAACAGCCTGCCGTCCGGCGGCGCTCCCGGCATGGCGGTGGTCAAGAATTCGTCGACCAACTTCGACTACAAGCTCGCCTATATCCTGCCGTCGACCGGAAGCGCCGGCGAGGTCGTCATCAGGACCGGCACCGGTCCGACCGACTATGTCTGCGGCTTCGTGGATGCAGCCCACGTTACTTTCACGCCTTCGACGGCGAGTGCGCTGGTCTCGACCAACGTCGCGGCTGCCCTGGAAGAGCTCAAGGCCGATATCGCGAGCGGGGGCGGCAGCATCACGCTCAGCGGCCTTTCTGACGTCAACGTCACCGAAGGCTCCGGGATCAACGGCTATTACCTGTCGTGGAACAACGCGACCAGCAAGTGGGTCGCCGTTGCCGCAGCGTCGAACCTCTCCGGCCTGGCTGACGTCAACGTCACAGAAGGTTCTGGAATTAACGGATGGTTCCTGCAGTGGAATCAGGTGACCGGGAAGTGGATCGCTGCGGCATCATCTGCGTCTCTGGCCGGTCTCTCGGACGTCAATGTCACCGAAGGCGCCGGAATCGATGGCTACTCGCTGAAGTGGAATAATGCGACCAGCAAATGGATCGCGTCGACTAGCGCACTCTCCGGCCTCTCGGATGTCAATGTCACCGAAGGTTCCGGCATCGACGGCTATTTCCTGAAATGGAGCAATTCGACCGGCAAGTGGATTGCATCGCTGACAGGTGCGACCGCCACGCTGCTCAGCGGCCTCTCGGACGTCAACGTCACCGAGGGCTCGGGGATCGATGGTTATTTCCTGAAGTGGAATAACGGCACCTCGAAATGGATCGCCGGGGCGCTTGGTACGGCGGCTGCGCAAAACACAGGTACTTCTGGGGCCACCGTTCCGTTGCTGAACGGGGCCAATACCTGGGCCAGCGCGCAGACATTTACGACGGCGCCGGTCTTCAGCGATGCTCCGACCACACGCAGCAATCTCGGCGTCTCGGTCGGCTCGATCGAGGTCGTCATCGACGGCGGCGGATCGGCCATCGGGACCGGCTTAATGGGATTCGTCAGGCTTCCGTTCGCCGGCACCATCACCGAGGTGACGATGCTCGCTGACAGGTCGGGCAGCATCGTCGTCGACATCTGGAAGTGCACATATTCGCAATTCGACGCCGGCGCGACCCACCCGGTAGTGGGAGATTCGATCACCGCGTCCGACCACCCGACGATTTCATCGGCGACGAAATCGGACGATACGGCGCTGACCGGATGGACCACGTCGTTCTCGGCCGGCGACATCCTCGGCTTCAACGTCAATTCGGCGAGCACCGTTCAGCGCGTGACGCTTGCCCTGAAATACACGAAGTAGGTCAAGATGCAGGTCCTCACGCCGTCCGGCTACAAGAGCCCGGCATCGCTGGCTGCCGGCGATGACGTTTGCGCGTTCGATCTCGTGACCGGCGCGGCGATCGTCAACCAGGTCGAGACCATAGACCTCGTCGATCATGCCGAATGGTGCCGCTGGTGGTCGGTCGAGGAGGCCGTGCCGCCGTTTGCCTGGGTACGGATCAACGGCTCATTCACCTTGTTCCGCGAGCAGAGCATCTGGCGGAACGGGACCAATGTGTGTCACGTCCGCGATCTTACCGTCGGCGACGTGATCTATGACGATGCCGACCACGCAGTCACGATTTCCACGATCGAGGAGATCGAGGACGATTCGCTGATCTGGTACCGCTTCGCCATCTCCGGCGACCACAGCTACATCGTCGATGGCGTGACGGTGCACAACGCTTCCCGATTCTGGGTCGGCGGCACCGGGACGTGGGACAGTTCGACGACGACGCACTGGGGGTCGTCGAGCGGGACATCTGATAACTCGTCTGTGCCCGGCTCAGCTGACACGGTTGTGTTCGACGGATCGAGCGGCGGTGGTACCTGCACGGTCAACTTTGGCGGCACGATTACCATCACGTCGCTCACCTTTGGTGCTTTCACGGGGACGCTCGACTTTAGCGTCAACAACAACGGCATAACCCTGAGCTCGGGCTCTGGCGCGTTCAATGGTAACGGCTCTGGGGCGCGAATCCTCAAGATGGGTGGCGGAACGTGGTCGTTTACGTCGACGTTGAGCAGCGGCAATGCGTTGTGGAATTTGTTCACCGCGACGAATATGACGCTTGTCGCCGGCGGCTCCACTATCGCGTACACCGGAAACGTAACGACCGGCTCTGGTGCACGATTGTTTACCAGTGCAGGGGCGACCTACAACAACATCTCGTTCCTTGGTAACGGGTCCTACGCCTTCAGCGGCTCGGCCAATCTCACGATCGGTACGCTCACGCTCGGGCCGAATGCAAACGTCAGATTTCTGAACGGTCAGACGTACACCTGCACGTCACTGGCCTCGACGGCGACCAGCTCCGCACCGGCGAGCATGATGACGGACGTCGACACGGAGCGATCAACAATCAGCATCGCATCGGGTACGCAGTCTATCGCGAACGTCGCCATCAAGGACATGGCCTTCACGGGCGGTGCGACCTTCGCTGCAACGGGTTACAATCTCGGCAACAACAGCGGGATCACGATCACCGCGCCGTCGGGAGGCGGAGGAGGTGGCAGTCCGAGGTTTTCGGCGACAATATTCTAACGGGAGCGTCATCCTAAATGGCGACCAACGCGCCCGCGAGCCGCAAGACGCACATCGTGCGCATCTTCGGTGTCGACCGTCAGGGCAACATCATTCCGGACATGTATGCCGACGTCGAGCGGATGGACGTCGTCAAGCAGGCGATGCAGATCCCGCCGGATCGGCAGTGGCAGGGCACGCAGCGCACGTTCCATTGGTGCGACGATCCCAATTCCGATGACTACGCGCCCGACGGCACCCCGTCGCGCATTATCGAGATCGTCAAGGTCTGCGATCCCACGACGACGACGAACTTCGAAGACCCGGATGAATACATCCCGATCAAGTCAGTCAAGGGCATCCGGACCAGGGTTGAGGGGCAGGAGATCAATGGCGGCACCGGAATGGACCGCTTCCTCGCCAGCGTCACCAACGAGGAGCTGACGACGGCGCGCGTGGTGCAGGTCCGCCAGATCGTGCACCACGACACCAGTATCGATGCTGCGGCTGCGGCTGCGGCGGCAAATGGCCAGAAGGAGTACGTCGTCGATCCCGCAAACTACGAGAAGGATCTCAGCACCCGGGATGACACCCAGCACATCGACCAGGAGATCATTCTCTACCTGAAGCACAAGGGCAACGTCGCAGCACTGGCCGGGCTCGCGCGGCAGACCAAGCTGCTCAATCAATACCTGATCGACGAGAGCGATCCGCCGTCGGGCGACGTGACGGGGCCGGCCGGCTACAATCCGCCGTATCGGTTCGACTTTCTTCAGAGCATCATCAACATCAAATTCTCGTCCGGCCCCGACCAGCAGTGGCTGCTGGCGATCACGAACGGCACCGGTACCATCAGCGGGCTAAACATCGCATCTGATGTCGATGTGCTGGCTGCGGACGGTGCGCGGTGGACGGCCTATGCCGGTGCATCAGGACTTGGCTTTACGGTGATTGCTGGAGCGGTGGCCTACGGCAAGGCGACGCTGAACGACGGCACCACGATGAATTGCTTCCTGGCGTGCGATGCCAATATGCGCAGCGCAAAGCTCGGAACGCTCAGCAATGGCAAGATTTCATGGCAGGCCGCGTGGTCGGTGCCTACTGGCGGCGATCATCCGGAAGACGTGTTCATCTCCTCGATCTCCTACGCCAAAGATCGATTTTTCATCACGTTCCTCGATCAGAACGCCGTCATGAATATCGTCTCGACCAGGGACGGAAAGAGCTTCTCGGTGCCGCAAGCACCTCTGCCAAGTCGAGGATCCGGAACCGGACCGCTCGGGGGTGGCGTCGCATATGTTGAAACAGATGCGGTCCATCAAACCGGCGTCTTCGCGGTGATTGGCTACGAGCTCCAGGATGACACCGAAACCGAGGATCATCTGGCGTTCAGCGCCGGCTTCTGCTGGGCAACGTCGAACAATGGCACATCGTGGTCGGGTGGAAAGATCGAGGGGGTATTTGAGCAGCCCGGCGGCGGGGGCGGATATGTCGGCAACCTTAATCTGACCTCGCAGTCGTTCATTGCCGCCGGGAACGGCGTGTTTGTCGCTGCCGCGTCAAAGCGCAACGAGGTGTTCGAACAAGTCGGCGTCTTTGACGATGAAGGCAATCTGATCGGCACGCGAGATGCGCCTTACATTCTCACGTCTGCGGCGGTTGCCGTATCAACGAACGGCACATCGTGGTCCCTCGTGCCGTTGCCCGGTGCGATCTTCATTCAGAGCAATGTGGATGGCGACGTTGGCGGCACGACGACAGGCGTCCGGTTCATCCAGGACAAGAGCTATCGCGATCAGAGGGGCAACACGGGTTACTTCGTTGCGTGCGGGTACGAGGGCGCCGCGCAGGGCTTCGAGAATGCCAAACTGTGGAAATCGGTTGACGGCCGCTCATGGTCGCTCATTCGATCAGAGACGCACCATATACCCTCACCAGCGGGCGGCAACTACGTCGGCCTGAGCGCGATCGACAAGGTCATCAGCAAGGTCTCCGTCCTCTAGCTGCACACAATTTGGCGGCTGCCGGCCATCTACAACCATAGGATTTACCCCGATGACGTCGGACACCGTGTCTGCGAGCGCTCTCGATTTGTCCGGTTTTGGCGACGCGTTGATGAAGCTGTGGCCGCAGGGCGACAAGCATATCGCCGGACTGCGCCAGGCGATGGGCGAGCAGATGCCCGCGGTCGCCGCGAAGTGGGATTTCGACAGCCTCGACATCATCGCGATCTTCATGGGGCAGGTCTCGCTCGAATGTGGCGCCGGCCTCGAGGTCGAGGAGAACCTCAACTACACGGCCAAGCGCATGATGGCCGTATGGCCTTCGCGTTTCCCGACGCTCGCGAGCGCGATGCCCTATGCCGGCAATCCGCGGAAGCTTGCGAACAAGGTCTACAACGGCCGCATGGGCAACCGCACGGGCTCCGATGATGGCTGGAACTACCGCGGCCGCGGCGGCACCCAGACGACCGGCCACGATGGCTACGAGGCGGCCGGGCAGGCGACGGGGCTCGATCTGCTCAATGATCCTGGTCTCGTCAATGACATCCGGTTTTTCCTCGAAACGGCTGCCGCCGACTTCGTGAAATGCGGTTGTCTGCCGTTCGCGCGCAAGGGTGATATCGACAGCGTCACCCATCATCTCAACGGCGGTTTCACGGGGCTTTCCGATCGCAAGGTGTGGACCAAGAAATGGCGCGCGGCGCTCGCGGTGCAGCCGGCGCCGAAACCCGCGGCCGACGGCGTCCTGCGCCTCGGCACCAAGGGCTTCGAGGTCAAGGCACTGCAGCAGCGGCTCGTCGAGCTCAACTACGCGGTCGGCGCGATCGACGGCAAGTTCGGCCGTGGCACGCGGATGGCGGTGATTGCGCTGCAGCTCGACCGCGGCCTGCCTGGCACAGGCGAGGTTGACGCTGCGACGCGCGAGGCCCTGCAGCGGGACCTGAAGAAGCCGGTCTCCGAGGAGCGGGCGACAGCGACAGCGGATGACCTGCGCCAATCCGGATCAGAGACCGTCGCCAAGGCCGACAATCTGAACTGGTGGGGCAAGCTACTGACCTTCACCGGTGTCGCCGGCGGAGGCGGTCATGCCGCACAGAAGGTCGGCCTGATCGACAACGTCAAGGACGCGACCGACCAGGTCCAAACCATCCGCGGCGTCGTTGAGCAGGTCCAGGATGCCGGAGGCTGGGTCGTCTCGGTCCTGCAGACCTATTGGTGGCTGGCGCTGATCGCGGTCGGCATCGCCGGCGTGCATTTCGGCGGCGCCATCATCCGCCAGCGTCTCGCGGACCACCGCGATGCCTTCAACATGAGCCGCTGAAGGCTCGCCGCAAATGATGCCGGAAACAACGCTCGAAAGGGACCACCTCCAATGCTGAACACTCTGATGCTTGTCCTCACCTGGGCGATCGGCGTCCTCGGCGGCGGCAGTGTGGTTGCCATGATCGTGACGATGGTCGCGCTCGGGCCCGCAGCCGTGGTCGGAATCGTCCAGCCGATCCTTACCCGTTTCCTCGCCTGCGCCATGTGCGTGGCTTCAGTCGTTTTCGTGCTGGCGACTGTCGGAGCTTATTGGGTCGGCCGCCACGGCGAGTATGAGCGCGGTTACAAGGCTGCACTCGCCCACATCGCCGTTGAAGACGAACAGGCGATCAATGGTGCGTGGGAGCTGCGTCAGACGTGGAAGGATTGCCGCACGCGCGGCGGCAAATGGGATCAGTCGACGGGAGTCTGCCAATGAACCGGATCATCCTGCTGCTTTTGCTGGCGCCGCTGCTGAACGCCTGCGCGTCCCATGGTCCCGGCTCTATCGCGGGCGGCGAATGCAAGATTTTCGAAGCCCCGAGATACGCCATCAAGGGCGAGACCCAGTACGACCAGGATTGGGTTGACAGCACGATCGAGGGCGGCGTCGGAGGATGCCACTGGACGCGACCATCGCCGCGGCCAGCTGAACTGGATGCGGGTGAGAAAAAGACGAAGGCCGCAGCGCCGCGGACCACGGCAAAGCCGCGGCGCAGCTTCCTGAGGCGCTTTCACGATCAATTTGCGCCAAAAAAGAAGCCGGGCGACGTTCCTTCGCCCGCACCCGCCGCAGAGATGCCGCCGGCAAGACAAGAGCCGCTGGCCGTGGAGCCCACGCCGGCGCCGCCGCCGGCGCCGCGGTCGCGGATCGAGCAGCTACTGCGACCGAACGGGTGAGGGCGCAATGACGCTACCAAGGCTGATTGCTCATTTCGGGAATCGCCTCGCTGAGGTTGGCACCACGGTGATGATGTTGATGCTGGCGGCTCACATCGCGATCTGGCCGGACTCGATCCGCGCCAGCGGCTTCCGCCAGATCCTCGACGTGCTGTCCGTCGCTTGGCTTGGCTGGGGCTTTGCCGTCGCCGGCGGTCTGCGGATCGCAGCGCTGATCGTTAATGGTGCATCCGACTTCTGGGGTCCGTTGCTGCGCGCGATGTTCGCGCTTTCTGGTGCGCTGATCTGGCTGCAAATGTCGATCGCGCTCTACCATCTCACACCAACCGTTGGCTCTCCGCCCTCACCAGACATATCGATTTATTTGACGCTGTCGGCCGTCGAGCTCGTTTCGATGTACCGCGCGCTGGTGGGGGTGCGCTGGCATGGAAAAGCTCCTTGAGCGCATCTACGACGGGTTGACGTCTACTCCGCTCAACACGGTCGGCGCCCTGATCATTTTCCTGATTGCGCTGCCCCTGATCCGTGCAGGCTTTCGTGACGGCAAACCTTCGGCGCCGCCGCCCATGCAGCCACCGGTGCCGATCCAGATCGAGAGTCCCTGGCTGACGCAGCAGCTGATCGAGATGCACTACGAGATCGAGAAGATCGAGGAGCGGCTCGGCGTGCTCTCCAACCAGGTCAAGGGAATTGCGACGCTGCTGCGGCGTCGCGAGCAGCGCGAGCCGAAGAAGTAGTCTGCGCGTACACTTTTTTCTTCATCAATCGAAAGGCATCACCATGTTCCGTACCGTCGTTCTGGCGGCGATTGCGCTCGCCTGCCTGATCGCGCCCGCCGAGGCCCGCCACAAGCACGAGATCATTTCCGTCGCGCACCCGGACTGCAACATCGTCTTCCCCTGCGTCGGGGTGGTGGCCTCGCCGCGCGGGGAGGCGATCGCCAAGAAGCTCGGCTTCGGCGCGGCCCAGAAGCAGTATCGGCATCGCATTTCGGAAGTGGTGCAGCATCCCGATGGTTGCCCGCGGCGCGCCTTTTGCGGCTGTGGCGCGGCCGTGCGGGTATTCGGCGCGCCGATCCGCTCGCTCTGGCTCGCCGCGGCCTGGTTCAAGTTTCCGCGCGCGACGCCGGCGCCGGGCATGGTGGCTGTGCGACGGCACCATGTGTTCGTGCTCGAGCGGCATCTCGGCGGCTCGACGTGGCTTGCCTTCGACGCCAACTCCGGCCGCCATGCCACGAGGATTCATGCCCGCTCGATCGCCGGCTATGTGATCGTCAATCCGCGCAGCAGCTCGTCGTGATCCAGCGCCGCGCGACTTGGCTATGCCGGAGTTGATGACGTGAGCAAAAAGCTCGACATGATCCTCGCGAAGGATGAGGCCGGCGAATTTCGCCTGTGGGCTTGCCGCGGCGAAGGCAAGGGATGCGACCGCAACAAATATCGACGCAGCAAGTCGCCGTGCGTCGATTGTGTTGGCCCACTCGATGAGAATCTCACGCTTGGGGAGGTGATGGACCAACTCAATCGTGGTGACGCGTAACCCTGAGTCCGCCGCCTGACGGCGTCAGGCAAATCCCGTCAGAGGAGATTGGCCATGGCCATTCGCTGTAAGATGCGTCTCGACAACGTGTTTCGTCACCAAGCCTGGAGCGGCCTGAAGGCATTCTTCAGCTGCATCTATGATGAGAAACTGGCTGCCGCGGACAAGGCATTCCAGAAGGCGACGCCTACCGGCAATGCCGAGTTCATCATCGACAACCCAAAGGCGGCCGAGCAGCTGGTGATCGGTCAATACTACTACGTCGATTTTCACCCGGTGCCCGAACCGGAAGCAAAACCGAGCTAGCACAGTAGCGTACCGCGTACCTCCAAGGGCCCGCGTCGCCATGCCCGGCGGCACGGGCTTTTCGCGTTAATCGTTAATGGTGCATTGGCGAGGCTTCACCTTGAGACGCTGAGGTTGCAGTGATAAGGGTGCTGCTATTTCAGGTGGGGCTATATTTTCAATGGCCTGGACTTCAGTTCGCGCGACCACGACCGCGCTCGTCGCGATCGGGGTCTATATTCTGCTTGTGTGCTCCGGTCGCCACGTCCTGCGTGACCCGGATGTCTTCTGGCACATCGAGACCGGCCGGTGGATCTTCGCTCATCTTGCGGTTCCAAGCACGGACCCGTTCTCCAACACCATTGGCGGGACGAGCTGGATCGAGCACGAATGGCTGGCTGATGTGATCTTTGCAGCTGCCATGTCGCTCGCCGGCTGGCGTGGCGTGCTGGCACTCACGGCTTTAGCCATTGCGACGGCTTTCGCGCTGCAGACCCGTTTTCTTTTGCGGCATGTGCGCGAGTTGCTCGCGATCGAGATCGCGATCGTCGCGGTGGTGTTGATCGAGGGCCACGCGTTGGCCCGGCCGCATGCGTTGGCTTATCCGATCCTGGCTGCATGGTGCATCGGCATCGTCAGGGCCGCAGACGAGAACCGAAGTCCGTCACCCTGGCTGCTGGTCTTGATGCCGCTGTGGGTCAATCTCCACGGCAGCTTCCTGTTCGGCATCGCGTTCATTGTCCCGATGGCGCTGGAAACCCTGCTTAGAGGTCCGGACCGGAAACGCTTGGCTCGGGATTGGGCGCTCTTTCTGGCGGCGGCTCTGATCGCTGCCTGCATGACGCCTTACGGACCAAAACTCCTGTTCACACTCAACCGGGTGATGGACCTCGGTCCTGTGCTGGAGATGATATCCGAGTGGCAGCCGTCGACGTTGAGCAACAACCTGCCGCTCTTCCTGGTGACGCTCGTCGGCGTCGGGCTTGCGGTGTACTTCCGTGTTCGGCTGCCCGCCATTCGCATCCTCCTTATCGGCGCCCTGCTGCTGATGGCCTTGTCGCACATGCGGCACACCAGTCTTTTGTCGCTCGTCGTTCCGCCCCTAATCGCAGCGCCGCTCGGCCGTCAGTTCGGCCGGCCGAAGCTTGCTCCCGTGACGCCGGTTCGCCTTGCGGGCCTTGCGAGCGTCGGCATGGTCGCAATCGCGCTGACGCTCGTCGATCGAAGGCCTCCCGATGACATCGTGCCGCGAGCTGCTGTCAGCGCCATGCTGGAGTCGACCAGCGGTCCGGTCCTGAACGAATACAATTTCGGAGGGTATCTGATCTCGATTGGCGTCCGGCCCGCGATCGACGGCAGGGCTGATCTCTATGGCGGCCCGTTCATCATGCGCTACGTCCGCGCAATCCATGACGGCGATATCGGAGAATTGAGCTCGCTGATCGCCCAGTATCATATCGCGGCAACGCTGCTGGGCCCGAACGCCGCCGCGGTGAAGACACTCGATGCGATGCCGGGGTGGCAGCGCGTCTATTCCGACGAGATCGCCGTCGTCCACGTCAGAACAGAATAGGGCCTTTTTCCCCCACACAATCCGAGGTGGTGTTGCATTTCTGCAATTGACTCAACCTCCGGTTATGGTGGACCCTTATGCTCTTTCAGGGGCGGGGTATTTTTCATGAAACTGCTCGCTTTAGCGGCTCTTTGCGCTACGTCATTGTCGATGTTCCCGGCTGCCCTCGTTCACGCCGCGGAGCCGACGGAGATCGAACAGTCTCACGCCCAGATCACGCTCGGTGTCGATGAGACCAAGACGTTCAGGTTCGATACACAAATCAGCCGTGTCGATTTATCCAACGAAGGCGTCGTCCGAGCTTTCCCACAAGCGGGAAATCAAATTAGGCTCACCGGAATATCTTCAGGCCGTACGCCTGTCGCGATCTATGGTCCCGACGGATCGCGGATCTACAGTGCCACGATCACGGTGACCGCCGAATCCGGTCACATGGTCCGCATCTACCGGCAGCCGACCAGGGAAGAAATGAAGGCTGCGGGGAATAGCGCCGATGGCAAGGTCGATGCTTCCGACGAATATTGGTGCACACCTCTCGCATGCAATGACTCTCGCCGGATCACCCCAACCAACAATCGATGAGATCGATCCGCGCCTGAAGTCTGTCGACGAGTATTGCGATGTGGCCCGCGCAGGGATGATCTCCGCGCGGGCCGTTTGATGTGGAGACCATCTAAGCGCGTGAGGGCTTCTCGATGTCGGCATTGGCGTGAAGAAACCAGTTAGGCCCCTGGGTTTGTCGCCAACCATGGTCCTGGTTGATCAACCGATCGAACGAGCCGAGCGCCGGCTCCTCCTCGTCGCCCGACAGCTCATCGTCCACGTTGGGCTCCCTGCCATCGTGCTCGTCCTCGCGATCGTCGCGCGAGCCCTTGTTCCAGCAGGTCTGCGCACCGTCGCCGGTTCGATAGGGCGCATTGAGCCATGACTCGCCCGGGATGCATTCCGGGTGTCGCTCCAGTGCCGCGAGCGATGGCTCGAGGTCGCCGCCGTCCTCGAGATCCGCTTCACCGTCGATCTGGTCGAGCAGGAGAAGAAGATAGTCGATCGCTGCCTCCGCGCGTTTTCGGAGTCGCCGCCACTGCAATTCCATCTGCAATTTCCCCGTCAATTCCAACATGTGTCTCCCGGCCTTCAATTACTCGCGCCGGGGTAGTGTCATCAAAACATGCATGCGGAGTGATGTGCGGACGAGAGTGTCCAAAGTGGACACCACTTTAGTCGGATGCGGGTCGCGCCAAAGTGTACGGAGTGTACGGACTATCGTTTCAGCCGATCGGCGGCGCTGCGTACGGCGAGCGCCATGGCGCGCGTGTCGCTGCGCGAAAGTTGATCCATGCGTTTGGCGGACGTGCGCCAGCCGCGCGCGGTCCGCTCCAATACGCCGAGGCGATCCAGTGCGCGCAGCCGCCTGACGACGGTTGCCCGCGGCATGCCGACAAAACCGGCAAGCTTCTTGGCGGTTATCGGCCGCCCCTCGATCGTGCTGACGTAGACGGCGGCTCCGATCATCAACAACGCGGTGCGCGAGCCGAACTGCGCCTGCTTGTCGGGTGCCGCGGTTTCATGGAGCTGGCGGGTGAGTTCGATCCACAGGCGCGCGAGGTGATAGAGCTTCGGTGGTGGCGGCATCTCTCTCTGCTGCGACACGCCCGGGCTGGTGCCGGGCGGTTGATATTCAGCAGCACTGCTTGCTGACCCCCATTATTGCCGCCACGCAGGGAGCTATCGTCATGTTTCGCAATAACGACATCAGCGATGGCGGCCGTGCGGTCCTGATTGAGGGGCCAACCGATGAGGTCATCGCGCTCGCGGACGTCAAGGCGGCGCTCGGCATCAGCGGTGGTAGCCAGGACCTGGTCCTGACCGCCGCGCTCGAGACGGCGATCGCCAATCTAGATCCGGCGTCGGGTGGCTCCCTCGGCCGCGCGCTCCGCGAGCAGACCTGGGAGCTGCAGCTCCGCAGCTTCGATGACCGGCGCCGCAAGGTGCTGCCGCGAAACAATCCGTTGGCGATCCCGCTGCCTTATCCTCCGCTGTTGCAGCAGGGCGCCGGGGCGATGGGGGATCTCGGCAACCAGGCGCAGGCCGCCGGCGCCGTCATTGACGACGCGACGATCAAGCGCGCATCCGATTTCGATGCCGAATGGCGCAAGAGCTCGGTCCAATGGTCGCTCTACATGAAGGCGGCCTTTGCGGATGTGCTGCCGTTCCTCGACGATCTGATCGAGCGCGCGGCCAAATTTTTCAAGTCGTTCGATCGGGACGCGGTCGAGAAGGCGGCAAACGAGCAACTCGACGCCCTGTCCGGCGCAGTCGGCGGTCCTGGCTCAAACCAGACGGTCGGCATCAAGATCGGGATCACGCCGGAAACCGAGCGCGCACTGGCCGATTTCAAGAATGCGTCGGTTTTCACGCTCGATTTCTGGGAATCGGCCGGCCGCGTCTTGAGCTCGTCGGTCGAGCGCATCAGGCCGGAGGATATCAAGTGGTACGCCGGGACGGGCGCCTCGATCACGGACACCAGCAACGCGCAGAACGAATTCGCCTGGCAGGGGCAGGCCGCGTCGCTCAAGTCGATGCAGGCGGGCCTGACCGGCCTGCAGTTCGGCAGGCCGTCCAATGTGGCGACAAGGGGCGATGCGGCCCTCGATCCTGTCGACCGCGCGATCAACTCACTGCGCAAGCATACGGAGACGCAGGAGGCCGATACCAAGGCGGTCGGGCTCGGCGATGCCGCGCTCGCGTCTTTCCGCGCAACGGCCGCTGAGACGTCCGCAGTGCAGGCCAATAACGGCAAGGAAACGGCGGCGCAGGCCGCCAAGTTCGCCGAGCTGCGCGATCGCGCGGCTGCTGCTGCCGACGCCCTGGCGCGGGCCAAGGTGAGCTCGCAGATCGATTTCGCCAGCAAGACGGCGTTCCTGTCGTCCGACGACGTCGCGATCGCCTCGCAGCTCAAGGGGATCTATGGAAACGACGTGCCGGCGGCCCTGGACAGCACGTATGCGGCTGCGATCCGCACCAACAATGCCTTTAAGGGGATCTCGTCCTCGATCGAGGGCGACCTGGTCAACGGCCTGACCGACATCACGACGGGCGCCAAGTCGGCCGGCCAGGGCTTCACCGACATGTCGAATGCGATCGTCAAGGCGATCGAGCAGATGATTATCAAGATTACGATCGTCGAACCGCTGATGCGGTCGCTGCAGTCGGCGGCCGGCGGCCTCGGCCTGTTCTCGTTCGGCGGCTCGGGCGGCGGCGCAGCGTCGACCGGCGCCGCCGGCGTCGGCGGCCTCGGCGGTCTCTACCACACGGGCGGCATCATCGGCGCGGAGCCGACGTCGATGCGTTACATCCACGGCGCCTATTTCGACGACGCGCCGCGCTTCCACACTGGCGGCATCGCTGGAAACGAGGTTCCGATCATCGCGCAACGGGGCGAGGGCGTCTTTACGCCGGGCCAGATGGCTGCGCTCGGCGCCGGCGCCGGCGGAGGCCGGTCGCCGCAGGTCACCATCAACAATTACACGGATGCGACGCCGGCGGTCGAGCAGGCGCCGAACGGCGACATCACGGTGACGCTGCGCAAGATGGTCGACGGCGCGGTGGGTGACTCGCTGTCGACCGGCACTGGCCGGCGCGTGCTCGGCGACCAGTACGGCGTCAAACCGTTCACGGGGCAATAAATCATGGCCTTGCCGGCATTCCCGATCGCAAACGCCGTCCTCCTCAAAGAGGGGTTCGGTCTGCAGCGCATGCGCGATCCGATCGCGACCGATATGGAGCAGGGCAACACGCGCCAGCGTCCGCGGCCTGGCGACAACGTCGGTACGGTGACGCAGACGGTTCGCTTCTATGCGGCCGACTATGACACGTTCGTCGAGTGGGTTAAGACGACGCTCAATCTCGGAACGGCGCGCTTTACCATCGACGTCTGGCTCGGAACGTCGCTGGCGAACAAGGTCTGCCAGTTTATCAAGCCTGGCACGTCCCTGATCGCCAGCTGGCCGAATCCGGGAACTGTCGACGTCCGCATGACGCTGCGGGTTTACGACGTCTAGCCATGCCGACGCACAATGAAGCGCTGCTCGAGGCCTATGCCTCCTGTCCGCCAAGCGCGCGGATTTACTACACGCTCGAGCTCTGGCAGTCGTCGTTCGACCAGCCGGCGCGGGTTGTCGCCAATGTCGGCGCCGATATGGCCTTTGGGCTCGAGGCGGGCGCGCCGCGCAACGCCGGCCAGACGGTGACATTCATCGCGTGTCCGTTCCAGGCAGGCTATCCGGAGCAGAAGGAAGGCCAGCCGCCGTCGACCACGATCAAGATCGACAACGTCAACCGCGAGCTGGTGCCGAAGATCCGCGCCGCGCAGGGGACGCGCGAATATATCCAGGTGCTTTATCGCGAGTACCTCGGCAGCGACCTGACCGAGCCGGCCTATGGGCCGATCGAATTCGAGCTGCGCAGTGTGCAAATGGTCGGGGCATCGCTCACCGGAACGGTCATGGTCAAAAACCTGCAGAACAAGCGGTTCCCGCGCATCACCAAGAATTACGACTATGTGCAGTTTCCGAGCCTGTTGCCCTAGTGGCGGGACGTCCGGCAAGAAGGTCGGCTCCTCCTCCGAAAGGCGACCTTACAACAGAGTTGGGCAGTGTCAGAGTTTGGCCAATAGAGCCTCTGCGCGCCCCAGAGGACCGGTCAACGCGGAGTTGTCCCTTTCCGTACCGCACGGATCGTGTCATTATTTATCGGCGGCGGCTATCGCGTTCGCATCTTGGTCAGCTGCTTATTGCAAAGGAGATTATTGTAGAAAAGGGAGCGCAGATATGAAGAAAGCATCGAGGTATGTTTTAGGTCTACTCATCTTGACTGCTGCGCCTGCTGCATTCGCATCCGAGCTGCCAAAGGAGGGTAGCTACGACTACACTGCCTGTTGGTCCGGCGTTAACAACGTGATCACTTTTTCCAAGACCCACACCGCGGCCAGTTACGAAATGACGGGCACCACCCGCAGCAATCCTTCAGGCGGGATGTTTGATAAGAATACCTTCCACTGCGTCGGGATGAATGCCTCGCTTGACGGGAAGAGCACTGGATCCACCGTGTGCGAGGCAACGGATACGGATGGCGACAAACGCTTGGCATATTTCTCGCTCGGCAGCGATGGAAAGGTGACCCGAGAAAACATCACAGGCACCGGAAAATACGAAGGCATGGTGGCAAGCGGCACCGTCCAACCGTTGGGTCCGTTTCCCGTCGTGAAAGCCGGAACGTTTCAGGACTGCAATCATCAGACCGGCACGTATAAGCTAAAGTAAGACCGCAATGAGAATTGGCCGCCGCTGATCCTCTTTCAGCGGCGGCTTTGGCGCGAGCGTGTGTTGGCGCACAAGCCGCCCTCCGCCCAAAACCATGCCGGTGATCGTGACGACCGATGAAGACCGAAATGTCGGATGCAGGCGCCGTGAGATGAGGCGAAAGCGTCGCGAAAGACTATTGCCCGATGATGTGCCGAGGATCGTCGCGTGCTGCGCGTCAAGGAAGAACGGGCGGCATGATCAGAACGGCCACTGGCAGTCGCTGTGGACTTGTGCCGCCTATATACTGCTTGCGGTCACTGTGCTTGAGAAAATCCGACCAGCCGACTTCCGCTTTTTCTCAATGAGCTGACCTACCGTCAGTTTACCTGCCAAGCCGTTTGGAAGGCAACGGGCTCTTGTCCATTAACCGTTCGTCATTCCTGTCGCCCCTGATCGGCGAGCCGTGGGCCTGGCAATCTCGCAACTGCTGGGACTTCGCCTGCCATGTGCAGCGCGAATTGTTCGGCCGCGAGCTACCGCGCGTTGCGGTGCCGGACGGCTTTTCCGAGCGCTGGGTGCTCGAGGAGATCGCGGGGCATCCCGAACGCGCGCTCTGGCGCGAGGCACCGCAAGGGCCGGGCGGCCTGGTGACGGCTGCGGACGGCGCCCTGGTGCTGATGGCGCGCCTGCGCTTTCCCGCGCATATCGGCGTCTGGATGCAGCCCGAGGCGCGCGTCATTCACTGCGACGGCAAGACCGGCGTTGCCTTTGAGACCGTCCTGGCGCTGCGCCAGATGGGCTGGAAAAAGCTTTCCTTCTTCGAACCAAGGTAACATGCACAGATCTATCAAACGATTGCGGACGCCGGAGATCGGCGCGCCGCGGCCGCGCGCACGCCGTGCGCGGCGCCCTGATGCCGCGCGTCAGCCCGTGCTGCATCTGGTGATGCCCGGCCTCGAGGTCGGCCGCGCCGAGCCGCGACCGAAGGAGACCGTCGCGGCTTTCCTGCGGCGTACCGGCTGGGCCGTGCGCGATCGGGAATTCGGCTGGCAGTTCAAGAAAGGCCTTCCGACCGTCCTCGAGATCAACGGCGAGGCCGTGCTGCGCAAGGATTGGCGGTCGCGTCGCATCGGACCGGCCGACGCGGTTCGCTTCATGTCCTATCCGCTCGGCGGCGGCCAGGGCGGCGGTAACGCGGTCAAGCAGGTGATCGGCCTGGTCGCGCTGGTTGCTGTCTCCGCATTCGCGATCTGGGCAGGTCCCGCACTGTTCGGCGCCGGCACGTTTGGCGCGCTCGCGACGACGGCGGCGATCGGCATTGGCGGCTCGCTGCTCGTCAACGCCCTGGTGGCGCCAAAGGCCGGCGCGACCAATACGCCGACCGCGACGCAGGACCAGATTTACTCGGTCGCGGCGCAGGGCAATGTCGCCAAGCTCGGCCAGCCGTTGCCGGTCTGGTATGGCCGCGTAAAGGACTATCCGGATTTCGCAGCGACGCCCTGGGGCGAGTTCGTTGCCAACGATCAATACCTCAACGTCCTGCTGTCGCCGACCATGGGCAGCATGCAATACGAGGCCGTCTATATCGACGATACCGTGTTCTGGGACGCGACCAATGGGATCGCGGCGGCGTTCACCAATGCACAGATCGCCTTTTATGAGCCTGGCAGCCCGGTCACGTTGTTTCCGACCAACGTCGACCAGTCCGCCGAGGTCAGCGGCCAGCAGCTGCCATCGGGGACCGGGACGTCTGGCGGACAGTATGACGCGAATGGCTTGCCGTTCGGCGCCTCGGCGCGATCGCCTGGCGCCTGGATCGGACCATTCGCGGCAAACCCGGCCGGCACGCTGGCGCAGTCGCTTGCTGTCGATTTTGTCTTTGCTGCCGGCTGTTACACGGTCAACAGCAAGAATGGCTCTATCGGCTATTCAAACGTCGGCCTGACCGCGGAATATGCGACCTGCGACAACGCCGGCGCGCAGACCGGGCCGTTTAATCCGCTGTTCTCGATCGTGCGGCAGTATGGCTCGCAGGCGCCGGTCCGCGACAGCGTCAAGGTCGACGTTGCGCCTGGCCGCTACCTGGTCCGCTTTCGCCGCGAGGACGCCGAGCTCTCCGGGACCGCCGGCAGTAACTCGGTGCTTTGGGCAGGCCTGCGCTCGTTCCTGAAAGGCAACAATTCGTTTGCCGACGTCTCGACGATCGCGATCCGGCTAAAGGCCTCGCAGTCGACGCAGGGCGCCTACAAGTTCGGCGTGCTCGGCACCCGCAAGGTGCCGGTTTGGAACGGCGCGGCCTTCGTCACGCAGGCGACCCGTAACCCGGCTTGGGCGTTTCTCGATGCGGTCACCAGCGGGCAATATGGCTCGGGGCTGTCGATCGCCAAGGTCGATTTCAACGCCGTTGTGAATCATGCCGCCGGCTGCGACGCGCGCGGCGACACGTTCGATTATCGGTTTACCACGGCCGTCGCCGTGCCCGATGCGTTGAACAAGATCCTGGCGCCGTCGCGCGCGCAGCATTTCTGGCTCGGCGATACCGTCTCGATCGTCCGCGACGAGTGGCGCGACGTGCCGACAATGCTCCTGACCGATCGCGAGATCGTGCGGGATTCGATGCAGGTCAGTTTCACCATGCTCGGCGAGGAAGATCCCGACGCTGTCGTGGTCGAATATGTCGACGAGAGCACCTGGCGGCCGGCGCAGGTGCAATATCCGCCGGACAGTGACACGTTCACGTCGCTAAATGCCGAGACCAAGCGCGTCGACGGCATCGTCAACCGTGACCAGGCGTTTCGGGAATGCGCGTTCTATTACCTGCAGTCGATCTATCGGCGCGAAAACGTCGCGCTCGGCTCGGAATACGAGGGCAGGGCGATCACGCGCGGATCTGTGATCCGGGTGCAATCCGACCTGCCGGAGACCTATGGCTATGGCGGGGCCGTCGTCGGCGTCGCCGGCGCGACGCTGACGCTCAACCCGGCGCCGGTCTGGGATAGCGGGCCGTTCTATATGCGCCTGCGGAAACCGAACGGGAAATTCTTTGGCCCGGTGCTTTGCAGCCGCGGCGTCGACGATCGGCATGCCGTGCTGGATGCCGCTGGCCTGGCTGCGGCCGAGACGGCGCAGGCGACGACGCTGGCGGCCGTCGTCGCCCGCGAGGACGGCGCGGAGTACCCGTCATTTGACCTCGGCACGGGCGTTAGCCAATCGCGCCTTTGCGTGGTCCTGGACGGCTCGCCGAACGGCGACCAGTTCACGCTCAACATGGTGGTTGATGACCAGCGGGTTCATGCGACGGATCTCGGCAATCCGCCTGTGCTGCCGAGCGCGCAGTATCCGTCAAACGACAAGGTCCCGCTGGTGTTCGGCCTCAATGCCTACATCAGCCAGGGCACGGCCGAGCCGCGCCTTTTCGCCAGCTGGTTCCCGACCGCCGGCGCGGTCTACTACGTCGCCGGCGTCTCCTATGACGAGGGCAAGAATTGGACGCAGGTCTATGAGGCGGCCGAAAACCAGTTCGATACGGTCGTCAGCCTGGCTGCGGTGCGGCTGCGCGTCCAGGCGGTCAACGCGACCATGCGCGGCGCTTATTCGACCGTCGACCTCGAGGCGCCGACGGTCAAGCTGTCGCCGGGGATGGTCACGCTCGAGTCTTTCAACGCGGCCCTGAAAAAGCAGGTCACGGAGATCGATGACCAGAACAACGACGAGATCAATACCGCCCTGCAGACGATCGCGGCGACCGCTGCCAACCAGGACGCGCGCAACTGGCTCGACAAAAAGTCGATCAAGTCGGAGATGTCAGCCCGCGTCGGGGCTGCATTCGCACAGATCGCCACGGTCCAGACGGTCGCCGTCAACGCGCAGCAGGCCGTCGCGGATCTCAGCACGTCGGTTACAGCCGAGTTCGGCGACGTCAATGCGTCGATCACTGAGCAGTCGACGGCGATCGCGCAGCTCAACGGATACGCCGCCGCGGCCTGGTCGCTGACGCTCAACGTCAACGGCTATGTGACCGGAATTCAGCTGGTCAATGGCGGATCTGGCGTCTCGGCCTTCACGGTCCTCGCCGACAAATTCCAGATCCAGCTGCCGGGCTACAACGGCAATGTGCCGAAGTCGGTCTTTACGGTTGGCACGATCGGCGGCGTCGCCTCGATCGGCATCACGGCGAATATGTATCTCGACGGCGTCCTGACCGCGCGGATGATGAACATCGGCGTTTTGAGCGCCATCACGGCGAACGTCGGCACGCTGACCGCGGGTGTCATCCAAAGCACGTCGGGCCTAATGGTCATTAACCTGACGGGCGGCACCATCACGATCTCAGACTCGTGACCAAGCGCATCTATATCGCCGCGGATCGCGTCACGGTGTCCAAGCCGGGCTATGACGCCGAGAATCCGCCGGCCGTCGACTACAAATATTTGTCGCTGGATTCGCGCTTGAACCAGGGGCGACCGCTCGAGGTCGGCCTGTTTCCGAGTACCGTGTTTGGCAGTGGCAAGGTGTTTTACTCGACGACCTATCCGCATCCGCCGGCCGTCGACATCGTCGCCTATAGCATCCCGTCAGCTGGTGTTGCGCTGTACTCGAAGGCGATGGTTTGCCGGGATGCGAATTCGAGCATTGCTTACCAGCGCTCGAGCTGGGTGCCGGTCCTGTACACGGACGGGTTTCTGATTTCGGACGATTGGCGATACCGGCGCTCGCGCATCATGGGGACGGGCGTCAATCTCTACTATATCGCCTGGCAGGTCTGGTGAGATGCCTCGGCGCTTTCATGCGGGTTACAACTCGTTCCTTGGGGCCTACGGCGTCTGGCTGTCGCGGCCCGGCGTCGACGTGCTGGCGACCTCGAGCAATTCCGACTTTCTGCTGCGGTCGGAAACCAAAAATGACCAGGTCGTCATGTCGGGGTCGATCTATCTGCCGATCAACAGCGGCGACCAGAACATCCCTTATCCGGCGACGTTCACCAGAACGCCCTACGTCTGGTTTGAGGCCTACATCGACAGCGGCGTGGTCGCGTATCCGTACAATCAGGGCATGGCTGCGCGCGAGATCACGGTCGGCGGCGTGCTGACGTATGAGGTCGGCATGGGCCTGACGTTCTGGAACAATAAGATCACGCTGAACAACGCCAGCTCCGACTATGCTTTTTACGTGGATTACATGATCTTTCATCGGAGCCTTGGTCTCTGATGGTCAAGCGGGTTTTGATCCAGTCCGGCGCCGGCGCCGCAATGAGCGTGAGCCTGCCTGGCGTCGACGTGACGACGGCGAACATCGACCAGATGGTTTTCGATTCTCGCTGGTCGGGGCATCAGTTCTTTGCATCTGGGACATTGGACAGCTCGCAGGACTCGGTCGCGACGTTTGTCTTTCCGTCGACGCTCGATGCCGTCCCGTTCCTGGCCGCCTACACGGATACAAACATCACGCTCGCGCCTGGGAGCCAGTACCTGGGCTTTACCAATTTCCGGGGCAACAGCTCCGACTATTGGGTTTACGCGCAGGTCACGACCTCGTCGCTGCAGTTCCGATTCAAATTCGGCAACCAGGTCGGGCGCCTTTACTTCGCACTTTTCAGGAGGATTGCAGGATGACGGGGGTAACGCTCGACGGGGCATGGGCTGTTGCGGGCTACATGCCGCCTGGTGGCGGCGGGCAGGCTGCTGCAGCAGGCGCGGAGCCGGCAGCGCTCGAGGAGCCGGCGGCCGCCAGCAGGCCCAAGGTGATCGTGCGGCACGACGGCAACGGCGTGATTACGGCCGTCACGCTGCAGGTCGAGATGGGGATGGAAACGCTGTCCGAGAAGTATGCGGAGATGGGCATCCCGCACATTCTCTATGACGGCGAGGTCGATATCGCCGACGCCTGGGTAAAGGACGGCGAGGTTGTGCCGAAACTCGACGTCGAGATCTCCGGCGAGGTTCGCCCGGTCAAGGCGGACGGCGAGGATCTGCTGCAGCTGATGGTTTCGCCGGCGGAGTTCGATGCGACCGTCGCGCTCGACGGCGCGCTGGTGCATTCCGAGCATGTAACCGATGGAAAGCTCGAGTTCGCGGTCGATCATCCCGGCAGCTACGCGATTTTCGTCGTGCCGGCGCATCCGTATCGGCTCAAGAGGCTGGACGTCGAGGCGATCGCGCCATGAGGGTGAGTGTCATCGAGGTCAAGCGCAAGCGCGTCGAGGCGATCGTCAACGAGCGTTACATGGTCGACGGCCATGACATCGCGCACGATCGCAAGCGCAGCCTGGCCGCGGCCGTCGCCGCCGGCGCCGAGCCATCCGCCGAATTCGCCGAGGCGGCGGCCGTCGAGGGCGTCACGGCGCAGGCGCTCGCGCAGACGATCCTGGCAAAGCCGGACGAGCTCATGACCAAGGAAAACAAGCGGCGATCGATGGTCGTTCGGACGCGCGCGGCCAAGACCGTCGCCGAGCTCGAGGCGATCCAGGCAGAGGCCGACGCGGCGGCGCCGTCGCCGGCGCCGACATCTCGCATCTTTTTGCAGGAAGGACCGTAGTCAATGACCGCGCTCTCGAGCTATTCGACCGGAACGATCTCTGTCGCGGCAAACGGAACCGCCGTCACGGGTGTCGGGACGATCTGGTCAGGCACCAACGTTCGGCCTGGTGATATCCTGCAGATCGGCAATTTTCAGACGATCATCGCTGACGTCACCGACCCGACGCATCTCGTCATTCCGCCATGGGGCGGCGGTGCGCAGGCCGGCGTCGCCTACGTCATCTGGAAAGTGTCGCCGCAGCGCATCGTCGGGGCGCAAGCGATGGCGGACGTCTCGGCGCTGGTCGCGGCGCTGAACACGTCCGGCTTTTTCTGGTTTGTCGACGCATCGCTCGCCGCGCCTGATCCGTCGCTCGGCTCGGACGGTCAGTATGCGCTGCAGCCGTCAACCGGGAAAATGTGGTTCCATACCGCCGGCGCCTGGTCCTATCTCGGCATCTACAAGGGGTTTAGCTTTCGCGGCGCCTATGACAACGCCGCGACCTATTCGGTCGGCGATGTGCAGACGACCGCCGGAACGTCCTATGTCTGGATCAATCCGGCGCCGGGGTCGGGGCACCCGGCGCCGGACGCGACTTACTGGCAGGTCCTGGCGGCCAAGGGTGACAAGGGCGATACCGGCGCCGTGCCGTGGAGCAACGCGACGGCTTGGGCAACAGGTACGAATTACGTAGCCGTGCCGCCGACCTCGATCGTGGTGCACCCGATCAACAAAAACCTCTATCAGTGCATCGTCCCGCATCTGTCGGGGAATTTCGCGACCGATCTGGCGGCCGGAAAATGGCTGCTGCTCGCTCAGAGTGCAACGGAGGCGGCGAGCGCGACGGCGCTTGCGATCGGCACGGGAACCAAGGTGTTCTCGGCGGTCACAGGCTTTTCGTATCAGAACGGCGTCCGTCTGCGGGCATCGTCGAACGGCTCGCCGACCAATTGGATGGAAGGCGTTTGTCTCTACGATCCCGTTGCGCAGATCATCACGATGACGGTCGACAAGACCGCTGGCGCTGGCACGTTTGGAGATTGGAATTTCAACCGCGCCGGTCAGCCTGGCGCTGGTGATCTGACGTCCAGTCTCAATCTCGCGGACCTGACGAACAAGCCTGCTGCTATAGTCAATCTCGGCATTCCCGGACTACTGAGGGGCTATCAGTCCGGCTTGAAGATCAGCGCTCTCGGGGTCGCCAACTTCACTTTAACCGCCGGCGTTGTGGCTGATCGCAACGCGACCGACATGATTACGCTTGCTGCCGCGCTGAACAAAACGAGCGGCGCCTGGGCTGCTGGAAATGGTCAGGGCTGCCTGGATACCGGCGCGATGACGACCGGATTTTACCATGTCTTCGTGATTAGAAATCCGACCGGCTCGGGCTCGGTCGACGCAGTCATATCTCGAAGCGCAACCGCTCCAACTCTGCCGGGCGGCTATACGCTGTTTCGCCGGCGCGGGGTTGTCTATTGGAACGGCACCATCTTCAATCAGCTGTTGGTGCGCGGAAACGAGTTCCTCTGGCCGGGTGTCCCCCTCGACGTGAACGTGAGCAATCTCGGAACTGCGCTGACGACTTACTCGCTCGCAAGCATTCCGACGGGGATTCAGGTTCAGGCAATCCTTACCGTCATCGGCTGGAGCGCGACGCAAAACACTCAATGGTGGGTGCACGACGTGGCGATGATCGACGTCGGGCCGAACTTTACGACCGGTGCAACCGGAACGGAGGTCACAACCGTGTCCATGGGCAACTTCGCGGAAGCCCGCGTCTGGACGGATCTAAGCGCGAATATTGCTGCGCGGGCCTCGAATGCATCAACGACGTTTAGGATCGTTACTCGCGGCTTTTTTGACCCGTTGGAAGGATGACAGTCATGGGATTCATAGAGCGAAACAATGCTGGTGAAATCGTCGGATGGTTTGGCTGCGAGCAGCCTGGCCGCGTCCTCGAGCAGGCCGCCGACGATGATCCGGCGGTCATTGCATTTCTGCATCCGCCGGCGCCGGCGCCGAGCTCCTGCACCAAACTTGGCTTGAAGCGGGCCTATGACGAGCTCGGCAATTGGGCCGTGGTCCGGGCAGCGATCGCGGCGGATGCCTCGGTCCAGGAGGAATGGAATCTCGCGACCGAGCTCCGGCGAACAGATCCTTTGGTGCAACGCATGATCGCGGTCCTCGGTCTCTCTGACGCGCAAGTCGACCAGCTCCTCATTCGCGCAAACGCCCTGGTGTGACCCGGTTCAAGTTTAGGCTGTAAGAAGGAAAGCAAATACCAACAAAGCTGCGGCGATGACGACGCAGCCGAGTATTGTGATCCAGTCGAGTTGTCTCTTCATATCGACACGGTGTGTTCTCGGCGGTCGAACACGTTGACATAAGTCAAGGTCGAATCGATCGGTGCCGATTTTCGCGCAAACGCCCTGGTCTGACCGGGCCGCGCTCCTCCGCTCCATCACAAAAGGACTATCACGATGACCAGCGCAGTCATTTCTGCGAGCGCTATCGATTTGCATGGAATCTCCCGCGCGACCTTTGACCTGATCGTCAGCGCCGAGGTCACCAGCCCGGCCTGGTATTCAAAGCGTCTGAGCGGCGCGACCTGGCCTGGCGAACAGTCCGGCGTGACGATCGCCTGCGGCTATGACGTCGGCCAGACGACGCGGCAGCAGTTCCTGGCCGATTGGTCGGGCAAGATCCCGGACGCGATGTTGAAGGCGCTGGCGAAGTGCTGCGGCGTCACAGGGCCGGCGGCGGAAAAGCTGGCGCACAAGCTGCGCGGGGTGGTCGATATCCCTTGGGACGTCGCGCTCGAGGTTTTCTCGAGCCATGACATCCCGCGCTATCTGGCGATCTGCCGGCGGCTGCTGCCGGGTTTCGACGAGCTCTCGCCGGATTGTAAGGGCGTCATCCTGTCGATCGCCTTTAACCGCGACGCCGGCGGCTTCAATAAGCCGGGGCCGCGCTGGTCGGAGATGCGGCAGATCAAGGCGGCGATCGGCAGCGGCGAGCTCGCCAAGGTCCCTGGCCTGATCCGGTCGATGAAACGGCTCTGGCCCGACAGCAAGGGGCTGCGCATCCGCCGCGACGACGAGGCGGCGCTATTCGAGCGCGGCCTAGCGACGTCGCATCCGCAGGAGCATGCCAAGCTGGCGACGACGCCGGCGCCGGTCGATCCGGAGGCCGTCGCGTATGTGCAGCGGCGGCTGCGCGAGCTCGGCTATTACGACGTCGGCCAGGTCGACGGCGAGCAATCGCCGCAGGGGCGGACCGAGGGAATGATCCTGGCTTATCGCAACGCTCGCGGCCTGCCGCTGACGCCTGCGATCGACGACCAGCTGATCGCCGAGCTCGGCAGGCCGCAGGCGCCGCGTCAGGTCGCCGAGACGCGGGCGAGCGCGACCGTCGAGGATCTCCGCGACGAGGGATCGCAGACAATCGCGCTGACCGATCGCGCCAAGGGATGGGCCGGCAAGATCTTCGGCAGCTCGACCGGCCTCGGCGGCGCCGGCGTGCTCGCCTGGCTCACTGACCGCGCGACGCAGGTCTCGGCCGCGAAGGACGCGGTCGGCGCGCTCGGCCTCACGCCTGGCGCGATCCAGGCGATCGCGATCGGCGTCGCCGCCCTGGTCGTCGTCGCCGGCGTCGGCGTCATGGTCTGGTTTGTCGCCGACCAGCTCGAGCGGCGCCGCCTGGCTGACTATCGCGCGGGGAAACACGCATGAGCTGGATCGTCGCAATCGTCATGCGCCTGGCGGGCCTCGCCGGCGTCAGCCTTTCGCCTTTTGCCGCCGGCGCGCTGTTCGCCGGCGGCCTGGCAGTCGTCGCCGGCGGCGCCGCGATCGCCGGCGGCGCGCATCTCTACAACGCCGGCTTTAGCTCGGCGGATGCCAAGTGCGAGGCGGCGCAGGTCGCCGAGCAGAATGCGCAATTGCAGGCGCGCCTCGCCGAGAAGGACCGCCAGCTCGTTTTCGCAAACGCCCTGCAGCAACGCGACGCCAAACGCGCCGCCGCGGCCGAGGCGCAGATCCAGTCTAATCAGGGGGCAATCGATGCAACGCCGGCTAATCCTAATCAGTGTTTTGATCGTGCCGCTTCTCGGCGGGTGCGCGGGGTTCGATAGCCAGGAGCGGCTGCAGTCTCCGCCTCCGGACGCGCCGAACATTCCGGCGTTGCCGGCGGACGTTGCGGGCTGCGAGCGCGCGCCGGTCGATACGCCGGATCGCAAGCTCGACGCGGGCGAGATCGAGCGGCTCTGGAAAACCGACCGCGCGGCGCTGGCAAAGGTCAACGCCTGCCTGCGGCGCGCCGTCTGCCAATACCAGGACGTCCGCGAGGGCATCGGCCGCGTCGAGGGCGTCGCCTGCGAGATCTCGCCGCCGGCGGAAAAGCCGGCGCACGGTTTCAGTCTGTTCAAGCGAAAGAAGGCGCAATGAGCGACGCGGTGACGTGGGGCGCGATCGTGGCGGCGATCGGCGCTCTGGCGACGATTGTCGGCTTCTGGACGCGGTATTCCGACCGCATCACCAAGTCCGAGGCTGCAGCGGCGGCCGCAGCAACGGCGGCGGCGGGCGCGGCCACCGCGGCGGCCGAGGTCAAGCGCGCGGCCGAGATCGCGATCGCCGACGCCAGGCGTGAGGCGCAGCAGGCGGCCGAGGAAGCCCGCACGCTCGCTGCAAAGCTCTACCAGGTCGAGATCTGGGCGCGGGACGAATTCGTCCGCAAGACGAGCTTCGAGAACGTCATCCGGCGGCTCGAGGCCGGCTTCGGCGAGCTGAAGAGCGACATCGGCGGCCGGCTAGATCGCATGACCGATCGGATCGAAACCATCAAGACCGGCACGTCGCACTAGCTCGAAATGTTCCGCATCGTTGTCGTCGTCGCGCTCAAGCTCGTCGTCTGCTTGACGCTTTCCTGCGTGGTGCTCGGCATCGTCGCCCAGCTCGGCGTCAGCGTGATCATGCGGCGGCAATGCGGGCTTCCGACTGTCCGCAGCCTAATGCGATGCCCGTCCCCCGAGAGGATTCCACGGCGTGTATTCGGCTATCTCATTCGCCGTAAAACTCCGGCGCTCTCGCAACGTCTCTACCACCACATAGCGAATCGGCTTCGCACTATCGCGGCAGCGTTCCTCGATCCGCTTCGCATAGACAAAGGGATCTTCCTCGAGCGGAACGCTGTAGATTTCGATCGGCGATCTATCGCTGGCAAAAGTGTGGATCCTGTCGGGCACAGGAATTTGCGATTTCATGTACCTGATCAGCTTCGGGTGCATGTCACCCCAATTTTTGCCCATCGCATAGTCCACAAAGCCATACGGCAGAGCAGCAATTTCTGCGATCTTCGCGGTGTCGATGTTTTTCGCCGCGTACGGCCCCGACAACAGTTCGCGCACGGCGATAGGGAAAAGAACGGCGAGCGCGTAGAGGAGCCCACTATGATCGTTTCGGGCATGGGCGCCTGCAGGTGTCGACCAATCGCTGATTTCCTGGACGGGGAGAACCATGCGCTTGATGAGTTCCTGAACTTCTTCCGGAGTGCTCGCGCGATCAATGCGCGGGTCAAGGATGTGAAGAAGTTCCTTGACCTGCACCATACGCTTTTCTTCAGGCGTCAGCGTTCGCGCGGTGTAAATGTCGGCGACCTTATAGGTCCATCCGTTGGCCTGGTATTCCCAGTGAACGATCGCGCCCTTCAGGACCTGGGTGTCCATGTCGGCGTCCCAGAAGTGGATTTCGTCCTTGATGCCCTGCTGTCGCAAGTAGTCGACGACGTGCTCAACCTCTACTGGGAGAGTCGTCCGCGCCGCAAATTCGTTGATGAGTTTGAGGAGAGCACTCACTGAACAGAGCTCCGATACGAAAAGAGCCCGGGTAATGAACCCGGGCTCTCATGCGAGTGATTCGGTAAAGCAAATATTACAGGTCGGCAACCAATTTGCGAATATCGACCTGAGGCCTTCCACTCCTGACAGCGGCGCCTGGCTCCAAGCCGTGGTCACGCTGATCGAGGAGGGAGCAAATTTCAGCGGTCATCATTTCGGGGCTGATGACTGCGGCGCCGCCGCGCATGAATTTGATGTTCCGGAGCTTTCGGTCCTGCCTGGAGAAGAGGCAGTCCAGCAAGCCGTCTTTCTCGTGAGTTGACATGGACTTAGCCCTCGTTTTCCGCCTAAACTCAGTTCCCATTACTTGCCTGGCGGTCAAGGCAAGAATGGGGCCGGGAAGGTTAACGGACCATTAATTCTCGTATGGCCAAACTGTGGCGTCAACCGATTTCCCGGAATCGATTTCTCGCTCACCCCCTTTAAAAGGGGCGATTGCCGTCGTTGTCAATGCGCTGGGTCACAGCCCGTTCCGTTTTGCGGCGATCGTGGTGAACGAGACCCACCCAAAATGGGCCGGGCTGGCCGGATTTCAAGGCGGGAACCCTGAGTTAGACCTTTCGCCGCAGCGCTATCGGGGCTCGGGATCGGGCCGAAACCCCGGGGGCATTCGCGGAACCTTTTCGGGATCTGAGCTATTGCAGGCCGGGCAGGGCGCGCCGGCGCCGCCGCAGGTGCAGGCGTGCGGGCCGGTCCAGGGCTGGTCCGGATGGTTCTCGCAAACCCAGCGCTCGCCTTCGCAGAGAATGCAGCGCGGCTCGGTCATCTCATCAGCTCGAACAACTTCTCGACCTCGCTCAGACGCAGCTTTGTTCCGGCCGGCATATGCTCGAGCAGCATGTGCCTGGTGCCGACCGCGATCCGGCCGCGCATGATGCCGTCCCGCTCGGCGTGATAGGCCCGCATGTCGGCCTCGAACTGGCGGGCGATCGCGGGTGGGATTTCGAGCGGCTTTCGGGTGATCGGCATGCCCGGAAGATAGGTATCCGGGGCGGATTTGCGATAATCAGTCCTGCCAGTGCCTCGGTCGTTTCCGTGGGCGCCGTTCGTCGCGTTCTTGGCTCTCACGGGCCTCCCGGATCTCGTCATCGGTCAGGGTCGGGCGAATGGCACTCCAGGCGAGCTTGACCCTTTGTTTGGCCTCCTCGTGGTCCTTGGCTAGTCCCCGGTGAGCCGGCGGCTGCGGTCTTCCTGGAAACGAGACGCCCCACGCGACACTCGGCCGGCCAGGTGGCAGACCGGTCTGCTGATGAATCCTTCCGATGCGGATCTCGTCCCAGATCACGACGTAGTCGCCCTCGGCGGTCTCGCCGCCGATCACGGTGCGGCGAAGCAGCAGCTGCTCGGTCATGGCATCTCGGATGTCGCCGGGCCGCGTCGCGCGAGCTGCAGCAGCTCGGCCGGCGGCCGCTTGCCTGCCTTGCGGCATTTCTCGCAGCGCAGCCGGCCGCAAAGATCGTGGATGCAGGTCGTTGCGACGTGGGGCAGCGCAGCGAGGTCGACCGCACGCGGCGTCTTGCAGCTCGAGCAGCGGATCTCCAGCCACGGGAAACCGGCGTTGACGGCCTGGTCGATTGAGGGCGATGGGTCGACCGGGCCGCCGTCGGCCCACATCCGTTCGTTCCAGCTCTGGCAGGCGAGGTCGTCGGCTTCGCGGATCAGCGCCTCGCCGGCGGCTCGCTTCTCGGCTGCGCGGGCGGCGAGGATCGTGGTCACCGCTCGGGCGCGCGCCAGCTCTTTCGTCAGCGCCTTGCGGTCGCCGCCGGAGAGGGGCGTCGGGTGATGTTTCGGGGCCATGCGCTTATGAGAACGCTTCTATTGTTGAGATGCAAACGTTCCGCAGAGCGAAATCGCTCCGGGGATTTCTCCGGGGATTCGGTGCCACCAACGCCGGCAAATTCCAGCATTGTCCCGCAAATGTTCTCGCATGAGAACGCTCAATTCCCGCCTGCGAAAGCTGCAAATCCCTTTGATGCATCGTGTTTTTTGTTGGCGATCCCGGCAGGATTCGAACCTGCAACCCGCGGAGTAGAAATCCGCTACTCTATCCAGTTGAGCTACGGGACCGTGGCCGCCTTGTAGCACCCGCAATATGAAAAATCCGCCTTTCCGCCAAGTCCGTCCGAACCGATTTTTGTGGTTAGACGACAAAGGCAAGCAGGGGTCCCGCCCTGTGTTGGCCAGACCGCCCGCCGAGCCGGCATGACGCTGCCGCTGGGGCCGGTCGAAGGAATGTCGGCAATGCAATCTGCGACGTTTTCGTCCGTTCATGTCGGCGCCTTCACTCCGTCACCTTTTCGCGCGTTTTTTAACCCCAACGCGGTGGTCGACCGCGGGGCGTTCAGGAGCTCCATCATGATCGGATTGGTTCGTGCGGCCGCAGTTTGCGCCACGCTGGCGCTCGGCCTGGTGAGCGCCCAGGCTGCGGACAAGACCTTCAAGCGCGACGATCTCGCAGATTCCGCGATCAAGCTGGAGGCCCAGATCAAGAGCGAAGCGGGCGCGGTCAACAAGTCGGCCGCGACCTTGCGCACCGACGCGGACGCCGCCTTCAGGCGCAATGATTTCCGCGGCGGGCTCACGATCCTCGGCCAGATCGCGGCAACCGCGCCCGAGGACGGCGCCAACTGGCTGCGGCTTGCCAGGACCGTCTTCCAGATCCGGTCGGCCAGCTCCAACGAACAGACCTTCCTGATGGAGCGCGCCTCCACCGCCGCCTACATCGCCTATCAGCGCGCCGGCAATGCGGGCGAGGAGGCCGATTCGTTGGCCGTGCTCGGCAAGGCGCTCGCGGAGCGCAAGCTGTGGCGTCCGGCGCTCGATGCGCTGCGGCTGTCCCTCGACCTGCGCGAGGTGGCCGATGTGCGGGGCCAATATGAGAAGATGCGCGACGAGCATGGCTTCCGGCTGCTCGACTATACCGTCGATTCCGACGCGGCCTCGCCGCGGGCCTGCTTCCAGTTCTCGGAGGAGCTCGCCAAGCGGGTCGACTTCGCGCCGTATCTCGCGCTGGCCGGCACCGACAAGCCGGCTCTGTCGGCGGAAGGCCAGCAGCTCTGCGTCGACGGGCTGAAGCACGGCGAGCGCTACAACATCAATCTACGCGCCGGCCTGCCGTCGACCGTCAAAGAGACCCTGCCGAAATCCGCCGAGTTCAACATCTATGTCCGCGACCGCAAGCCGTTCGTGCGGTTCACGGGGAGAGCCTACGTGCTGCCGCGGACCGGACAGCGCGGTATCCCGGTGGTCAGCGTCAACACGCCGGCGGTCACGGTCAACGTGTTCCGGATCGGCGACCGCAACCTGATCAACACCGTGATCGACAGCGACTTCCAGAGCACGCTGAGCCGCTATCAGCTCTCCGATCTCGGCGACCAGCGTGGCGTCAAGGTGTGGTCCGGCGAGCTCGCCACCGCCACCACGCTGAACCAGGACGTCGTGACCGCATTTCCGGTCGACCAGGCGCTCGGCGACCTGCAGCCGGGTGTCTACGTCATGACCGCTGCGGCCAAGGGGCCGGGCAGTGACGACGATGGCACGCTGGCGACGCAATGGTTCATTGTCTCCGACATGGGCCTGTCGGCGTTCTCGGGCAACGACGGTATCCACGTCTTCGTCAACTCGCTGGCCTCGACCGAACCGGTCGCCAATGCCGAAGTGAAGCTGGTCGCCCGCAACAACGAGATCCTGGCCACCCGCAAGACCGATGCAGCGGGTCATGTGCTGTTCGAGCAGGGGCTGGCGCGCGGCGAGGGCGGATTGTCGCCGGCGCTGCTGACGGTGACGGGCGAAAAGGCCGACTACGCCTTCCTGAGCCTGAAGACCAACGCCTTCGACCTCACCGACCGCGGCGTCGCAGGGCGCGCAATCCCGGCCGGCGCGGACGCCTTCGTCTACGCCGAGCGCGGCGTCTACCGTTCCAACGAGACCGTCTACCTGACCGCGCTGCTGCGCGACGGACAGGGCAACGCCCTGACCGGGACACCGCTGACCATGGTGATCGAGCGGCCCGACGGCGTCGAATTCCGCCGCACCGTGCTGCCCGACCAGGGCGCCGGCGGCCGGATGCTGGCGGTGGCGCTCAATTCCGCGGTGCCGACCGGGACCTGGCGGGCGCGCGTCTTTACCGACCCCAAGGGCTCGTCGGTCGGCGAGACCACCTTCATGGTCGAGGATTACATCCCCGAACGGATCGAATTCGATCTGACCAGCAAGGAGAAGGTCATCAAAGCTGAAGTTCCAGTGGAACTTGAGGTCTCCGGCCATTTCCTCTATGGCGCGCCGGCCTCGGGCCTGCAGCTCGAAGGCGACATGCTGGTTGCGCCCGCGGCGGCCGGCCGGCCCGGCTATGCCGGCTACCAGTTCGGCGTCGACGACGAGCAGACCGCGAGCAACGAGCGGACCCCGATCGAGGACCTGCCGGAGGCCGACGCCAATGGCGCGGCCAGCTTCCCGGTCAAGCTCGAGAAGGTCCCGGCCTCGACCCGGCCGCAGGAGGCCCAGATATTCATCCGCATGGCGGAGACCGGCGGCCGCTCGGTCGAGCGCAAGATCGTGCTGCCGGTGGCCCCAGTGGCCTCGCTGATCGGCGTCAAGCCGCTGTTCGGCGACAAGAGCGTGGCCGAAGGCGACAAGGCCGAGTTCGACGTCGTGTTCGTCGCGCCCGACGGCAAGCAGCTGTCGCGCAGCGGGCTGCGCTACGAGCTGCTGAAGCTGGAGTCGCGTTACCAGTGGTACCGGCAGAATTCGTCCTGGCAGTATGAGCCCGTCAAGTCGACCCGCCGCGTCGCCGACGGCGATGTCAATCTCGCCGCCGACAAGCCGATGCGCCTGACCTTCCAGCCGCAGCCCGGCCGCTACCGGCTCGATGTGAAATCAACCGACGCCGACGGTCCGGTGACTTCGGTGCAGTTCGATGTCGGCTGGTATTCGGACGGCAGCGCCGACACGCCCGACCTGCTCGAAACCTCGATCGACAGACCGGAATATCAGTCCGGCGACACCATGACGGTGTCGGTCAACGCGCGCACATCAGGCAAGCTGACCGTCTATGTGCTGGGCGACCGCCTGCTGACGACCCAGAGCGTCGACGTCAAGGAGGGCACGCAGCAGGTCAAGTTATCGGTCGGCAAGGACTGGGGCACCGGCGCTTACGTCATGACGACGCTGCGACGTCCGCTCGATGCCGCCGCCGGGCGCATGCCGGGCCGCGCGATCGGGCTGAAATGGTTCGGCATCGACAAGAAGGCACGCACGCTGGCCGTCGAGCTTTCGCCGCCCGCATTGGTGCGGCCGGGCACGGCGCTGAAGATCCCGGTCAAGCTCGGCGGGCTCAATCCCGGCGAAGACGCCAAGGTCGTGCTGGCCGCGGTCGATGTCGGCATTCTCAATTTGACCAACTACAAGCCGCCGGCGCCGGATGACTACTATCTCGGTCAGCGCCGCCTGACTGCCGAGATCCGTGACCTCTACGGCCAACTGATCGACGGCATGCAGGGCACAACCGGCCAGATCCGGAGCGGCGGTGACGCCGCCGGTGCCGAGCTGCAGGGCTCGCCGCCGACACAGAAACCGCTGGCGCTCTATTCCGGCATCGTCACGGTCGGCCCTGACGGCACCGCCGAGGTGAGCTTCGACATCCCCGAATTCGCCGGCACGGCGCGGGTGATGGCGGTGGCGTGGAGCGCCACCAAGCTCGGCCGCGCCAATGTTGACGTGATCGTGCGCGATCCCGTGGTGGTGACCGCGACACTGCCGCGTTTCCTGCTGACCGGTGACAAGGGCACCATCAGCATGGATATCGACAACGTCGAAGGCGCCGCCGGCGACTACGCCATCAGCGTCAAGGCGAGCGGCCCGATCAAGGCTTCGGGCAATCCGACCACGACGGTGAAGCTCGCCGCCAAGCAGCGCACCTCGCTGTCGCTCGGCCTCGAGGCCGGCGGCGCGGGTCGGGCCGATTTCGACGTCGACATATCAGGGCCGAACGGGATGACGCTGGCGCGGCACTACGCGCTCGACGTCAAGCCGGCGACCCAGGTGCTGGCGCGCCGCTCGATCCGCACGCTGGCGAAGGGCGAGAGCCTGACGCTGACCTCGGACATGTTCTCCGATCTGGTGCCGGGCACCGGCAGCGTCTCGATCTCGGCGAGCCTGTCGACCGCGCTCGATGCGGCGAGCATCCTGAAGGCGCTCGACCGCTACCCGTATGGTTGCTCCGAGCAGATCACGAGCCGCGCCTTGCCGCTGCTCTATGTCAACGATCTCGCCGCCGGCGCCCATCTTGCAATGGACACCGCGGTCGACCAGCGCATCCGCGACGCGATCGAGCGGTTGCTCGCTCGACAAGGATCGAATGGCTCGTTCGGCCTGTGGTCGGCCGGCGGCGACGACGCCTGGCTCGACGCCTACGTCACGGACTTCCTGACCCGGGCTCGCGAAAAGGGCTTTGCGGTGCCGGACGTGCTGTTCAAGAACGCACTTGACCGCGTCAGGAACTCGGTCGTCAATGCCAACGAGCCGGAGAAGGACGGTGGCCGCGATCTGGCCTACGGCCTCTACGTGCTTGCGCGCAACGGCGCCGCGCCGATCGGCGACCTGCGCTATCTTGCCGATACCAAGCTGAACAATCTGGCGACGCCGATCTCCAAGGCGCAGCTTGCCGCGGCGCTGGCGCTGGTCGGCGACAAGGCGAGGGCCGAGCGGGTCTATGGCGCCGCACTCGACGCGCTGAACCCGAAACCGGTGATCGAGTTCGGCCGGGTCGATTACGGCTCGGCGCTGCGCGATGCGGCGGCGCTGGTCTCGCTCGCGGGCGAGGGCAATGCGCCGCGCACCACGCTGACGCAGGCCGTGCTGAGAGTGGAAGCGGCGCGGGGGCTGTCGCCCTACACCTCGACGCAGGAGAATGCGTGGATGGTGCTGGCGGCGCGTGCGCTCGCCAAGGAAGCGCTGGCGCTCGACATCAACGGCCAGCCGGTCAAGACCGCGGTCTATCGCAGCTACAAGGCCGAGGAGATGACGGGCCAGCCGCTCAAGATCACCAATACCGGCGATGCACCGGTGCAGGCGGTGATCTCGGTGTCGGGCTCGCCGGTGACGCCGGAGCCGGCGGCTTCCAACGGCTTCAAGATCGAGCGCAGCTATTTCACGCTCGACGGCAAGCCGGCGGATGTCGCCAAGGCGAAACAGAATGACCGCTTCGCGGTTGTCCTGAAGGTGACGGAAGCCAAACCGGAATTCGGGCACGTCATGGTGGCCGACTATCTTCCGGCCGGGCTCGAGATCGACAACCCGAACTTGGTGTCTTCGGGCGATTCCGGCACGCTCGAGTGGATCGAGGACGGTGTCGAGCCGAAGAACACCGAGTTCCGCGATGACCGCTTCACCGCGGCGATCGACCGGGGCGCCAACGACAAGTCGGTGTTCACGGTCGCCTATGTCGTGCGCGCGGTGTCGCCGGGCAAATATGTGCTGCCGCAGGCCTATGTCGAGGACATGTA
Source organism: Bradyrhizobium sp. Pha-3 (assembly GCF_042258615.1). GTDB lineage: Bacteria > Pseudomonadota > Alphaproteobacteria > Rhizobiales > Xanthobacteraceae > Bradyrhizobium. Next base: position 4,993,997 of record NZ_CP170152.1, read on the forward strand.
CAACCCCTCGCGCTACGGCCGCAGCGGCACCGGCGCGGTCGAGGTGAAGCCGGCGAAATGAGTGATCGTGGAATGAGCAAGGACGCGCGTCCAAAACTCTTCTCGTCATGGCCGGGCTTGACCCGGCCATCCAGGGACGCGTCCGTTGGCAAGAAAGACGTGGATGCCCGGGTCAAGCCCGGGCATGACAAGCGTGGCGGGCGGTTGGCGCTTCGCGTCGTCGGCGCTGTTGCGATCGTGCTTGTCATGGTTGCTGCGGCCTTCGCAGCCTGGGTCGCCTCGCTCGGGCCGCTGCCGCTTGCGCAGGCGCAGCAGGTCTCGACCACCGTCATCGACCGAAATGGAAAACTGTTGCGCGCCTATGCGATGGCGGATGGGCGCTGGCGGTTACCGGTCGACGCCAAGACATCGGTCGATCCCACCTATCTGAAGCTGCTGTTCGCCTATGAGGACAAGCGCTTCTATGAGCATCATGGCGTCGACCCGCTGGCGCTGTCGCGTGCAGGATTCCAGCTGCTCACGAGCGGCCATATCGTCTCTGGCGGTTCGACCATCACGATGCAGCTGGCGCGGCTGATCGAGCCGCGGCATCAACGCTCGGTCTATGCAAAGCTGCGGCAGATGGTGCGCGCGGTCGAACTGGAGCGGCAGCTCTCCAAGGATCAGATCCTCGATCTCTATCTCGCGCTGGCGCCGTTCGGCGGCAATCTCGAAGGCGTGCGCGCCGCCTCGATCGCCTATTTCGGCAAGGAGCCGAAGCGGCTCTCGCTTGCCGAGGCCGCATTGCTGGTGGCGCTGCCGCAATCGCCGGAGCGGCGGCGGCTCGATCGCTATCCGGAAACTGCGCATGCCGCGCGCGACCGTGTGCTCGACCGCATGGTCGAGGACGGCGTGGTGTCGAAGGACTACGCCGCGCAGGCCCGGGCCACGCCTGTGCCGAAGATGCGCAAGCAGATCCCGATCCTGGCGCCGCATTCGTCCGATCAGGCGATCGCGACGATGAAGGATGCGCCCGTCATCAAGCTGACGCTCGATGCCTCGCTGCAACGGAACCTGGAGGCGCTGGCGCGCGATCGCGCCATCGCGCAAGGACCTGACGTCTCGGTTGCGATCGTCGTGGTCGACAACGAGACGGGTGACGTGCTCGCCCGCGTCGGCTCGGCGGACTATTTCGACGAGCGGCGGGCCGGGCAGGTCGACATGACACGCGCGGTGCGCTCGCCGGGATCGACGCTTAAGCCGTTCATCTACGGCCTCGCTTTCGAAGACGGTTTTGTTCATCCCGACAGTTTGATCGAGGATCGGCCGATACGGTTCGGCTCCTATGCGCCGGAAAATTTCGACATGACGTTCCAGGGCACGGTGCCGATCCGCAAGGCGCTGCAATTGTCGCTGAACGTGCCGGCGATCGCGCTGCTCGACCGGGTCGGCGCGAGCCGGCTGTCGTCGCGGCTCAAGCAGGCCGGCACCAATCTTGTGCTGCCGAAGGATGAGGCACCGGGCCTTGCGATGGGGCTCGGCGGCGTCGGCATCACGCTGCAGGATCTCGCCCAGCTCTATTCCGGCCTGGCGCGGCTCGGTGCTACCAAGCCGCTGCGCGAGATCGTGCAGGCGAATGACAGCCGCGACACGATGCGGCTGATGGATCAGGCGGCGGCCTGGCAAGTCGGCAATGTCCTGCTCGGCACGCCGCCGCCGGAGAACGGCGTGCACAACCGGATCGCGTTCAAGACCGGCACCAGCTATGGCTATCGTGATGCCTGGTCGGTCGGCTTCGATGGCCGCATCACGATCGGCGTCTGGGTCGGCCGTCCGGACGGCGCGCCGGTGCCGGGCCTGGTTGGGCGCACGGCGGCGGCGCCGATCCTGTTCGATGCCTTTGCGCGCACCGGGAATATCCCGGCGGCGTTGCCGAAGCCGCCGCGTGGCGTGCTGGTCGCCTCCAACGCAAAACTGCCGCCGCCGCTGCGCCGGTTCCGGCCGCTCGGCGAACTGGTCCGCAGCGGCAACGACCAGGCGCCACACATCCAGTTTCCGCTGAACGGCTCACGCATCGACGTCGATCAATCCGAGGGCGGTCATGCGGCGATGCCGGTCAAGGTCGCCGGCGGGGTGCTGCCGCTGACGGTACTCGTGAACGGTGTGTCAGCCGGGGACATCGACAGCCGTCGGCAGCGCCTGATCGACCCGCCCGGGCCGGGCTTCGCGCGGCTCACGGTCATCGACGCCACGGGGGCAGCGGATACCGTTGTGATCCGCGTGCAATGATCGCGCGGGAAAGCGGAACAGCACGGTTGTTTGCGCTGCGGTTTCATCGTATGCGAAACCTATGGTGGATAGCCTCCAACCCCGGCGCTTCGGAGCAGGGCAACAGTCTGTAAAACCTGCGCATTCGAGCCGCAGGCTGTTCATGGCGTTCGAGTTCGCGACGGCCAGCCAATGGCGTTCGATCCTGTTCCTAACGCTGACCTGCCTGGTTCTGTTCCTGCCGGGCTTCTTCACCATCCCGCCGATCGACCGCGATGAGGTGCGCTTTGCCCAGGCCACCAAGCAGATGGTCGAGAGCGGCGACTTCGTCGACATCCGCTTCCAGGACGACGTTCGCTACAAGAAACCGGTCGGCATCTACTGGATGCAGGCGGCGGCGCTGAAGACGATTTCCGCGCTCGGGGTGCCGCGTGCCCAGGTCCGCATCTGGGTCTACCGCCTGCCGTCCCTGATCGGCGCCATCGGCGCCGTTTTGCTGACTTACTGGACGGCGCTAGCGTTCGTGACGCGACAGGGGGCGGTGCTGGCTGCCTTGATGATGGCAAGCTGCGTGCTGCTTGGCGTCGAAGCGCGGCTCGCCAAAACCGACGCCATGCTGTTGCTGACGGTCACCGCGGCGATGGGCGCGATGGCGCGGGTGTATCTGTCCTGGCAACGCGGCGAAGACCCGGCGCATCCATCATGGGCCCCGCCTGCGATCTTCTGGACGGCGCTGGCGGTCGGCATCCTGCTCAAGGGCCCGCTGATCCTGATGTTCGTCGGCCTTGCCATGGCCGGGCTTGCGATCCTCGATCGATCGGCGGCCTGGTTCTGGCGCATGCGCCCGGTCTGGGGCCTGATGTGGACCCTGGTGCTGGTGCTGCCGTGGTTCGTGCTGATCTTCCTGCGCGCCGGCGAGACCTTCTTTGCCGACTCGGTCGGTGGCGACATGCTGAGCAAGCTCGGGGCGCAGGAGTCGCACGGCGCGCCGCCCGGGCTGTATCTGCTGCTGTTCTGGATCACGTTCTGGCCCGGCGCGCCGCTGGCCGCCTTGGCGGCTCCGGCGGTCTGGCGCGCGCGGCGCGAGCCTGGTGCCCAGTTTCTGCTCGCCTGGTTGATCCCGTCCTGGATCGTGTTCGAGGCGGTGCTGACCAAGCTGCCGCATTACGTGCTGCCGCTCTATCCGGCGATCGCGATCCTGACCGTCGGCGCGCTGGAGCGGCGTGTGCTGTCGCGTTCCCCCTGGTTGTTGCGCGGCGCCGCCTGGTGGTTCGCTATCCCCGCTTTCGGCGCCGTGCTGGTGATCGTCGGCGCCATCAAGGCGATCCATCAGCCGGTGTTTCCGGCCTGGCCGTTGTTCGCGGTGGCGATGGTGTTCGGCCTGATCGCCTGGTGGATGTTCGAGGACAGCCGCGCCGAGCGCTCGCTGCTCAATGCGGTGATCGCCGCGGCGCTGATGGCGGGCGCAACCTATGGCGTGGTGCTGCCGCGGCTCACCACCGTGTTTCCGAGCCAGGAGGTCGCGCGCGCGCTGCGCAATGTGACCTGCGTCGGCCCGAAGGCGGCGGCTGCCGGCTTCCACGAGCCGAGCCTCGTGTTCATGACCGATACCTCAACGCTGCTCACCGACGGATCGGGCGCCGCGGATTTCCTGGGGCAGGGCTCCTGCCGCTTCGCTCTGGTCGAACAGCGCTCCGAGCGCGCCTTCGTGCAACGCGCCGAGGCGATCGGCCTACGCTACAACGCGCCAGTGCGGATCGATGGCTATAACATCTCGCAGGGCAAGGCCGTTTCGATCGCGATCTTCCGTTCCGAAGGGACGGAGTGAATGTCGGCGCCGCCAGCCACCGCGGAATCCGTCAACTATTTCGGACGATTGCTGACGCTGGTCTGGCTATCCTTTGCCCAGCTCGTGCGCGCGCCGTCGCATTCGCGCCGGGCCGAGGCGGCGCGACGCTCCGCGCGCCACGCGCTCTTGCTCGTCGTCGTCACTGGTGCCGTGATCATCACGCTGATGTATGCGGTCGATGTCGCCGAGATCAGCCTGATGCCGCCGCGCGGCACGCCAGGTCTCTGGTGGGTGAAGATACTCACCGATTTCGGCAAGGACGAGTATGTGCTGTGCACGCTTGGCCTGCTGCTGATCGCGGTCGCGGTGGCAGCGCCTGCGCTGCGCGGTGTGCCGCGCGCTACCTTGCTCGGCCTCGGAACGAGGCTGCAATACCTGTTCCTGTCGGTCGCGCTGTCCGTGACGGTGGGCGAACTGATCAAGTGGACCGTCGGCCGCGGGCGACCGTTCGTCGGCGGCAAGGCCAATGCCTTCAACTTCCAGCACTTCGCCGGCACCGAGGCCTATTCGAGTTTTCCGTCGGGACATTCGATCACGGCATTCGCGCTGGCTTTCGCCGTGTCGGCGCTATGGCCACGCGCGCGGGTCGCGATGCTGGTCTATGCGCTGATCATCATCGCGACGCGGCTCGTGCTGCTGGCTCATCACCCGAGCGACGTGGTGGCCGGCGCGCTGGTCGGCGTGATTGGCGCGATGGCGGTGCGCTACTGGTTCGCCGCCCGCCGCCTTGGTTTCGCCATCGATCGCGATGGCACCGTGATGGCGCTGTCAGGACCGTCGGAAGGGCGCCTCAAAAGGGTTGCGAGGAACGCCTTCGCCCCATAAAAGCGGTCGCCCGACGGCCGGATCGGGCGGGTTCCAGCCACTGCCAACCAACCAAGAGTACCGATTTGCCTGCTCCCGACCAGACGCCGGTCGCCGTTTCCATCGTCGTGCCTGTGCGCAACGAGGCGGACAATATCGCGCCGCTGATCGCCGAGATCGCGGCGGCGCTCGACGGACGCTGGGCCTACGAGATCGTCTACGTCGATGACGGCTCGACGGATGCCACCGGCGAACGGCTGAGCGCGATCATGGCGCAGCGGCCCAACCTCCGGCAACTCCGCCACACCGTCTCGTCGGGCCAGTCCGCCGCCGTGCGTAGCGGCGTGCGCGCCGCGCGCGGGGCGATCGTGGCAACGCTTGACGGGGACGGCCAGAACGATCCGGCCTTCCTGCCCAAGCTGATCGCGGCGATCGAGAGCGGCAATGGCCGGGTCGGCCTCGCCGCGGGCCAGCGCGTCGGACGCAAGGACACCGGCTTCAAGAAGCTGCAATCGAGAATCGCCAACGCCGTGCGCGGCATCATCCTGCGCGACGGCACCCGCGACACCGGGTGTGGCCTGAAGGCGTTTCCGCGCGAGGTGTTTCTGGCGATGCCCTATTTCGACGGGCTGCATCGTTTCCTTCCGGCGCTGGTCCGCCGCGAGGGGCTCGCGATCGCCTATGTCGATGTCGTCGACCGCCCGCGCCATTCCGGCGTGTCGAACTATGGATTCTTCGACCGGCTCTGGATCGGGATCATGGATCTCGGTGGCGTGTGGTGGCTGATCCGCCGCAAGAAGCCGACGCCGGTCGTCACTGAAGTGACTGAGGTGAAGTGATGCTGATTCAGTTCGGCCAGGCGCTGAGCGCCTACTTCTACGACGTGTTCGTGGCCAAGTTCGATTTCTGGCTGGCGTTCGGCCTGATTGCGCAATTGCTCTTCACCGCGCGTTTTCTGGTGCAGTGGATTTCCAGCGAGCGCGCCGGCCAGAGCGTGGTGCCGATGGCGTTCTGGTTCTTCTCGATGGGCGGCGGTCTGATGACGCTGATCTACGGCATCGCCAAGCGCGAGCCCGTCATCATCATCGGGCAGGGCTTCGCCACGCTGATCTACATCCGCAACATCATGCTGATCGTGAAGAACCACGCCAAGGCGTCGAAGACGCTCGACAGCTGATCCTCGCGGTTGTCGGCGCGGCGAGCGGTATGCTGGGCCTCCTCGCCAATCGCGACGGATTGCGGCATCGGGCTCCACGCGGCACGGACCGCATCTCTATTACGAGGTGCGGATCAACGGCCATAACGTCGATCCGCTGCGGATGAAATTGTCAGGCGGCCGGCTGCTGCAAGGCGAACTCCTTGGGGCCTTCGATCGCCAGCGGGACAGTATCAACCAGCTCGCGGCTGCCTCCGCGTTTCCGCAGCGGCCGCCCGGTTCCGAACACCGGCCGCCAACATAGCCTTGAAGCCGCGTTCGATCAGAGCCGCCCCGGCGCTGGAAGTTCGGCTGCATCGACCGCATTCTCGCGATCGGCGGCGGTCTCGCCGGCGGCGTCGAGCACGGGATAGGCGACCGAGCAGATGTGCGAATGGATGCGGCGAAGGTCACGCAACACGTCGAGATGCAGCGAGGTGGTTTCGATGGTCTCCGGCCGGCCTTCGCGCAGGCGCTCCAGATGGCGCTCGACGGCGGCGAGTTCGGCCGCGCGCAGCGCCGCCTTCTCGGTGAGCAGCTTGCGCGCCTCGGCGGCGTCGCCCGACATGAACACGCCGAACGCGAGCCGCAGCGAGTCGATCGTACGCTTGTGGAACGCCGACAATTCCTCAGTGCCTTCGGCCGAGAATTGCAGGCGATGCTTGATCTTCTTGGTGGCGAGCTCGCTCAGATTCTTGTCGATGATGTCACCGATATGCTCGAGATTGATCGCGAACGCGACGATCTCCATGGCGCGGTGACCCTCGCGCTCGTCCAGGCTGCCGCGGGTAAGCTTCGTGACGTAAAGCTTGATCGCCTCGTTCAGCCGGTCGACGGTGTTGTCCATCTTCGACACCTGGTCGACCAGCGCGCGATCGTTGGTCAGCATTGCCGTCATCACCTTGCGCAACATAGCCTCGGTGTGGTCGCCCATATGCAGCACCTCGCGCGCCGCATCGGCCAGCGCGAGTGACGGCGTCTCCAGCGCGCTCTCGTCGAGATAGCGTGGCCGTGACGGATCGGTCTCCTGCACCCGCTTTGGCAACAGCCGCTCGAGCAGACGTGCCAGGTGGTCGAGCACGCCGACGAACAGCAGCGCGGTCGCAACGTTGAAGGCAATGTGGAACAGCGCGGTCGCCTTGGCGAGATCCGGCTGCCAGGCGTAGATCTGCTCGGTGATCGGGCGCAGGAACGGCGCCACCAGCAGGATGCCGACGACACGGTTGACGAGGTTGCCGACCGGCAGCCGGTAGCTTGCCGGATTGTCGCGCCGCGCTCCCTCCATCAATGGATTGATGGCACTGCCGAGATTGGCGCCGAGCACGAGCGCGAATGCGGCATAGGGCGAGATGAACTGGGAATAGGCCAGCGACATCACCAGCAGCACGCTGGCGACGCTGGAATGGACCAGCCAGGTCACGACTGCGCCGATCAGGATGCAGAGCACCGGATCGCCGGTGATCGCGTTCAGGAACACGCGCACGCCCGGGGCATTCTCGGCCGGCGCCATCGTATCGAGCAGGATATGCAGCGCGAGCAGCATCAGACCGAGGCCGATCGAGACGCGGCCGAGATCCTTGATCCGGGAGCGCGGCCCGCTGCGGAATGCGACGAGGCCGACAATGAACAGCACCGGCGCCACGGCTGCGACATTGAACGACAGCACCTGCACGATCAGCGTGGTGCCGATGTTGGCGCCGAGCATGATCGCAAGCGCCGGCACCAGGCTGACGATCTCCTCGGCGGCGAAGGAACTGGTGATCAGGGCGGTCGCGGTCGAGCTCTGGAGCAGCGCAGTCAGGCCGAGGCCGGCGCCAAGGGCGGTGAAGCGGTTGTTCAGCGCCCGGGCCAGCAACAGCCGCAAATCGGGCCCGAACGCCCGCAGAATCCCGCTGTGGACCATGTGCAGGCCCCACAACAGGAGCGCGACGCCCCCCATCAGATCAAGCAGAACAAGACTTCCCATACTTCCTGAAGTTCCCGGCAAATTCGAGTCGAAGGGGGCACGCTATCGCCAAATGACGGGGGATCAACCCCTTTCTGTTCCCGTTGGAACCGGCCGGCGAGAAGGCCCCGGTAAATGATTCTCGAACATGACCGCTCAATTGCGATTGGTTCCGCTAGGCAGTTTCCAATCTTTCCCCGTTATGACGGTGGGAACGAGAAGCTGTCCAGCCGAGAAGCTATCCAGAAAAGGGCTTGGGGATCAGGATGTTTGTCAATCGCCGCAAGAGCGAACGCCGTGAGTGCCGGAGCGTCGCCAAAATTCAATTGGGCACAGGGTCGTTGCCGCGCGACTGCATGATCACCGATATCTCGGCTGGCGGCGTCAAGGTGATCGCTGAATATCTGGAGATTCCGCCGGAATTCACCATCATCCTGTCGAGCGGCAGTCCGCGTCAGTGCCGTTTGGCCTGGCGGATCGGGCACGAATTCGGCGCCCAGTTCGTCGACTGATCGAGCCGCCAGGCTGGCGGTTCGCGCCGCGTCCGGCACCGCTTCTGGGCCGGATGACGGCGAGATGATGGCATCCTTAACCGGAACTTAGGGTTAAGCTGTGAGCATCCCGGAACCTTCGCTGTTCCGAGTCTCATTGATGTCTGACAAGCTACCCCGACCTTCAGGCCGCATGCACCGTCTCGCGGGCTCGGTATCTGTCGCGCTCCTGTTGATCGGGCTGTCCGCCTGTCAGACCTCGGGTCCGTCCGATATCACTGGGTCATTGGGCGATACGGCGGAGTCCACGCCGGCCCCAGCCGACCCGCGGCGCGACATCGCGACCTACCATGAGCGCGTGCGCGCCAACCCCAAGGACACCGACGCCGCGCTGAAATACGCCCGGGCGCTGCGCGCCACCGGCCAGCGCGCGCAGGCGGTTGCCGTCATGGAGCAGGCGGTGCTGGCGCAGCCCAGCAACAAGGCGCTGCTCGCAGGCTACGGACGGGCGCTCGCCGACAACGGCAATTTCCAGCAGGCATTCGACGTGCTCGGGCGCGCCCACACTCCGGAAGACCCGGACTGGCGCATTCTGTCGGCGCAGGGCGCCGTGCTGGATCAGCTCGAGCGCCATGACGAAGCCCGCCAGTATTATGCGAGCGCCCTGAAGATCGTGCCCGACGATCCGTCGGTGCTGTCCAATCTCGGCCTGTCCTATCTGCTGTCGAAAGATCTGCCGAAGGCCGAGGAAACGCTGCGCCGGGCCCGGGATCGCGCGCCCGACGACATGCGGGTGCGAACCAATCTCGCCGTCGTGGTCGGCCTGCAGGGCCGGCAGGTCGAAGCCGAAACCATCATGAAGGCCGATCTGCCGCCCGATCAGGGCTCAGCCAATGTCGCCGCGCTGAAGCGGCTGTTGGCGCGCAGGGACGCGAGCCGCACCGATGCGGACAAGATCCCGGTCGCGGCCAGCCGCCGCGACTAGGTCCACCAGCATCTCAAATCAGGGCTGCTAGCCGGCTGCGCGGCGTCCATCGTTCCGGCGCGACTGCAGCTTCCTGAGAATCGGCGACAGGAACGACTCGCGCGTTTCGGCAAGATCGGGGCGGCCGGTCAGGCGTTGCGCGATCTGCAGGAAGGTCCTTGTGGTGCGGTGACGCGCAGAGACTTCCGCGATCATCTGACCGTTGTTGGCGGCTTCACCGAACAACCTGCAATCGAACGGGATGGTTGCGATCGGCTGGCTCTCGATCGTCTTGGCGAAGTCCTTGACCTCGATCTCGGGGCGCTTCGACATGCCGACCTGGTTCAGGCAATAGAGTGGTGGGCGGTCGTTCGGACGCGCGGTCCGCAACAGGTTCATCATGTTCTTCGTATTGCGCATGTTGGCGAGGTCGGGTTCGGCGACGATCAGGATATCGTCGGCGCCGACCAGCACGCGCTTGGTCCAGGCGGTCCATTGATGCGGAACGTCAAGCACGATGCAGGACGTGGTCATGCGCATCGTATCGAAGATGGCATCGAATGCTTCGGCGCCGAAATCGTAGACATGGTCGAGCGTGGCCGGTGCCGCCAGCAGGCTGAGGTGATCGCCGCATTTTGCCAGCAGGCGCTCCATGAAGGCACTGTCGGGGCGCTCGGGCGAGAACACGGCATTGGCGATACCTTGTGTCGGATCCTGGTTGTAGTCGAGGCCGGCGGTGCCGAAGGCGAGGTCGAGATCGACAACGACCGAATCCAGCCCGAGGTCGCGCGCGATGGTCCAGGCGACATTGTGAGCAATGGTCGAGGCGCCGACCCCGCCCTTGGCGCCCGCGACCGCGATCAGACGGCCCACAGAGACTGCTTCCGAGGACGAGAACAGGCCGCAGATCGAGCGCACGACGTCGAGCACCTTGACCGGCCCGATGACGTAGTCGTTGACGCCGCGGCGGACCAATTCGCGATACGGTGCAGTCTCGCCGGGCGTGCCGAGCACGACGACGCGGGTGCCGGGATCGCAGACCGTGGCGAGTTCGTCGAGACCGGCGAGCAAATCAATGTCCGGCTCGGTCTCCAGCATGATGACGTTGGGCGTCGGCGCCTTGTGATAGGCGTCGATGGCGGCAGCTATGCCGCCCATATGGACGGAGAGGTGGGCCTTGGCGAGTCGGCGGTCTTCGGCGGCGGCGCGCGCCGTCGTCGCGGTCGCGACGCTGGCGCAGAACGCCTGCACGGAAATCCGTGGCGCCGGCGCGATGTGGTCGTTGGCGTGCTGTGGCTCGTCTTGTTGTTCGGTCATTTCCCGGCGTCGCTCAGCTTGGCTCTATCGGCTTCGGGGTAGGTGGTCGCGGTGGACTCACCCTTGCCGTACTTCTGGAACGCGACCGACCGGCGCGGCGTGTAGGCTGCGGTTTCGGTCCGCGGCTGCACGAGGTCGGACGGATTGGCGACCATCGCGGCAAGGTTGTGCTGCGTGGAGCAGCCGAAATTGTCCCACTGCTTGTTCTCGTTGTAGCTGGGATTGTAGATCGAGGGACCCAGGTCGCTCGGCCACAAGCCGCAAGGCCCGGCGACCGCGGCCATCTTCGGATAGCTGAGGCGAATGGTCGGCAGCGCGCGCGGATCGTCGACGCGATAGGAGCGCCGGACGATAGCGTGGCCGGGCACGCCCATCGACGCCAGCACGCCGCGGATATCCTGATACACCGCCTGCGCCGAGCGCGCATTAGAGGTGTCGGCCGGGACGTCGATTGCGATCGCGCCGGTGCCGTCGCGGCGCCAGGTGCGAGCCAGTCCCATGACGTCGTCGCGTTGCGTTTCGGTGAGGTTGCCGCGGGCGCGGCCCACGAACACGACGATCGACTGCTCGCCCTCGGTGACGGCGATCGGATGCCGCTGCCGGTAGTCGTCGGGCACCGTGCCGGTGGCAATATTATCGCCGGTCAGATTGCAGCCGCCAAGCGCGATCGCGGTGGCGAGAAGGGCGCCGGACAGCGACAGCGTCCTCGCATGACCGGCTCTTGTGTTGCGTGTCATCATGGCATCCCCCAACCCTTCAGCGCCTCAGTCGATGATGAAGCCGAAATTGACCGGCGTGGCGCCGATCGGCTCGGCACGGGCGGCAACGCCGTAGATGCGATTGACGCGCGCCAGCAGTGCCGATTGCGCGTCGGAGGCCGGGGCGAACCCGTCATCGGGACGCGACAATTCCTTCTGTGCAACCGCGCGCACCACATAGGGCGTCACGATGACCATGAGCTCGGTCTCGTTGTTGACGAAGTCCTGGCTCCTGAACAGTTGTCCGAGCACCGGGATCTGATCGACGCCAGGCATTCCGTTGATGGCCTGCTTGGTCTGCTCCTGGATCAATCCGGCCATCGCGATCGAGCCGCCGGAGGGCACCTCCAGCGTGGTGTCGGCGCGGCGGGTCTTGATCGAGGGAATGGTCGTGCCGCCCTGGCCGCCGGTCAACGCGTTGTCCATCGAGACTTCGGAGACCTCGGTCATCACCTTCAGGCTGATGCGTCCCTCGGACAGCACCACCGGGGTGAAGTTGAGCGAGATGCCGAACTTCTTGAAGCTGACGGTCTGGACGCAATTCCCGATCGTGCCCGACGTCGTCGTCTGACAGGTGACACCGGTCGGAATCGGAAACTCACCGCCCGACACAAAGGTCGCGGACTCGCCGGAGATCGCCGTGAGGTTGGGCTCGGCGAGCGTCTTCACCACGCCCGCGCTCTCCATCGCGCGCAGCGTCGCGGTGACGGTCGGCACGCCGAGCTTGTTCAGCGCCGCGCCGGTCAGCAGGTTGTTGGCGAGCGGTCCGTTGTTGGCGGTGAAGGCGTTGGTGTTGTTGAAGACGACAGCGGCGGTGCCGTAATTCATGTTGGCGCTGAGATCGACGCCGAGCTGCTTGACGACGTCGCGTCGCACTTCGGCGACGGTGACCTTCAGCATCACCTGGTCGCGGCCGCGCACCACGATGGAGTTGACGACCTTGTCGGGGCCGCCGACCAGCTTGGCTGCGATGTCGCCGGCCTGCTGGGCCTCGACCGGGCTTGCCACCGTGCCGGTCAGCACGACGCTCTCACCGACGCCCTCGATCTGGACGCCGGGCAGCATCTGCTTCAGCGCGGCACGCATGCCGTTGAGGTCGCGCTTGATCGCGATGTCGTAGGAGGCGACCTGGTTGCCGTCGGCGTCGAAGAACACCACGTTGGTCTGGCCGACCGCGGCGCCGATGATATAGGCGCGCTGCGCCGAGCGGATCACGGCGTTGGCGATCTTGGGATCGGCGACCAGGACGTCCTTGGCTTCGCGCGGCAGGTCGACCACCACCGACTTGCCGACGCCGAGCGAGACGAAGCGCGTCTTGGCGGCGATGCTGCTCGTCACCGCGACGTCCGCGTTCTTGTCCGGATCGGTCGCCCTGGCGAGGGCAGGGATCAGCATCAGGGCGGTGACCGCCGAGAATGACAGCGAGCGGACCAGTGTGGCCCGCGTCGCCAGTTGTTTTGCACCAATTGTCATATCGAAGCCCCCATCACTTCTGTGTCGTCTGAGAGCTCGGGATGCCGAAACGCACCACCCGGATGCTCTCGCCCCGCTTCGGGGCATGGTCTGTGGTCTCGTCGGTCTTCTCGTTGACATCGGCGATGCTGCGCAGCGCCAGCGCCAGCGTGCCGCTCTGCCGTGCTCGCGCGAGCGTCTCGGCCTGTTCGGGCTTGAGCTCGAGGGTCACGGTCTTGCCGATGAGGGAGTTGTTGCCGTCCTTCTCCTTCGGCGCCTGGTCGATCGCCAGCACGCGCACGTTGGACAGCAGGATTTCGGTGGTGATGATGTCGCGGGTGCCCTGCTGCTGATCGGGATTCTTGTCGCGTCGCGACAGGATCACGTCGACGCGGTCGTTGGGCAGGATGAAGCCGCCGGCGCCGGTCTCCGGCGAGATTTCCGTGGAGATTGCGCGCATGCCGGAGGGCAGGATCGCGGCCATGAAGCCGCTGCCATTGGCCTTGACCAGCTTCTGCTCGCGGATCGGCTCGCCGATGATGAAGGGAGCGCGTGCGATCGAGCCGATGACGTCGTTCATGGCGTCGGCATTGGTATCGTGGCGGATGAACGCGCTGCTCGCGGTCTCGGCCGGCCAGCGCTGCCATTGCACGTCTTCAGGCTTGACCGACTGACCGAGCCCGATGTCGGACTTCGCCACCAGCACCTCGACGGTCGGCAGCTGGACTACTGGCGGCGCGACCGGCGCCGGTTTGCGATCGCCAAAGCTCGCGAGATACATGGCCGCGAGGCCTGCGACTCCGGCGATGCCGAGGACCACGATGCGTGCCGTCTTCATGCGATTGTCTGAATGCCCTTAACGCAGGGCAGTCACGTCCTTGCGGCACTGACAGCCCTTCCCGGGAGCATCAGTACGGCCGCAAAAGTATAAGGGAACTTGATGGAAGGTCCGGACAATTAAGGGATTGGTGGGGATGGTGAACGGCGAGTTATCGATGCCTTTGCATCTCCGCAGAATCCCGGAGATCGCGCGCGTGCAACGTGTGCGATGTGGAGGCCACAACGCGGCGTCACGGCCGCTCGGTCGTGGTTAATGTCGCCTAACGTGCAAGCCGGCGCGGAAGGATCAGAGCGCGGCCTTCAACGCGGCAAAACCCCGATCGAGATCGGCCTTGAGGTCGTCGAGATTCTCGAGCCCGATATGCAGCCGCAGCGTCGGTCCGCCCGGCGACCATTTGGTCGCGCTGCGATAGTCGCTGCAGTCGAACGGGATGGCGAGGCTTTCGAAGCCGCCCCAGGAAAAGCCCATGCCGAACAGGGTGAGCGCGTTGAGCATCGCATCGACTGCGGTCTGCGGCACGGGCTTCAGTACGATGCTGAACAGGCCGGAGGCGCCGGTGAAGTCGCGTTTCCAGATCGCATGCCCGGGATCGGTCTCCAGGCCCGGGTGCAGCACACGATCGACCTCGGGCCGCGCAGCAAGCCAACGCGCGATCTCGATCCCGGAGCGATGGTGCTGCGCCAGCCGCACCGACAGAGTCCGGACACCGCGCAGCGCGAGATAGACGTCGTCGGGGCCGGCGCAAACGCCGAGCAGGCGGATCGCCTCCTGCACCAGCGGCCAGGCCTTTGCATTGGCCGAGATGGTGCCGAACATGATGTCGGAGTGGCCGCCGATATACTTCGTGCCGGCCTGCATGCTGATGTCGACGCCCTGTTCGAGCGAGCGGTGATAGAGCGCCGTCGCCCAGGTGTTGTCGTCGATCATGAGCGCGCCGCGGGCATGCGCCACAACCGAGATCGCGCGGACGTCGGGCATCTCGAAGGATTGCGAACCGGGCGCCTCGATCAGCACCGCGCGGGTATTCGGCCTGAACAGCGTCTCGATGCCGGCGCCGATCAGCGGATCGAAATAGCTGGTCTCGATGCCGTAGCGCCTCAGCATGTTGTCGCAGAAATTGCGGGTCGGCCGATAGGCGTTGTCGCATACCAGCAGGTGATCGCCGGACTTCAGCACGGCGAGCAGCGTGGTGCTGATCGCGGCGAGGCCCGACGGGGCGAGACCGACGCCGGCGCATTGCGGGCCCTCCAGCGCCATCAGCACGTCCTGCAGCGCCCGCGTGGTCGGGCTGCCGTGGCGGCCATAGGTAAATTCGGCGCGATGGGCGTGGAGGTCCTCGGCGGTCGGATAGAGCACGGTCGAGCCGTGAAACACCGGCGGATTGACGAAGCCCTTCTGGGCCTTGGTGTCGCGGCCGGCCGTAACCAGGCGGGTCGCGGCGTCGTGCGGGCGGGAGGGCGTGGAGCCGTCGGAGGAGGTCATGGTTTGCTGCCGTTGGACTTTAGACTTTTTGCCGCAGCCGTACCGCGTCGGGAAGACAGGGCCACGCCGGGAGGTGTTACTAACAAGAGGTAGAAGACGTGCGTCAACCCCTTGACCCGGCTCGTCAGTCGCTATGTGATGCGCCGCAACTACCAGTCGCCGCACGTTGAGGGGCCTGCCGCGACCTACGATCCGTTGCCTGGCCGGTTTGCACGTCAAACTGACTGTCAGATCAGCAGCTTTTGCTGCAGGGGATCATTGGGATGGCCCGTGAACGCGAGGCGATCACAAAGCAAACGTCCAACGGACGACCCTGAAAGGCCTACCCATGAAACGCGTATCCCTGGCTGTCCTCCTTGCCGCTGCCGCTGCCTTGTCGGTCCAGTCCGCCTCGGCGCAAACCCTCAAGACGGTCAAGGACCGGGGCCAGCTGTCCTGCGGCGTCAGCCAGGGCCTGCCTGGCTTTTCATCACCGGACGACAAGGGGAACTGGACCGGGATCGACGTCGACGTTTGCCGGGCCATTGCCGCCGTGGTGCTCGACGACCCGACCAAGGTCAAGTTCGTGCCGCTGTCGGCCAAGGATCGCTTCACGGCGCTGCAATCCGGCGAGATCGACGTGCTGTCGCGCAACACCACCTGGACGGTGTCGCGCGACACCTCGCTCGGCGCCAATTTCACCGGCGTGACCTATTATGACGGGCAGGGCTTCATGGTGAAGAAGTCGCTCAAGGTCAATTCGGCGCTCGAATTGAACAGCGCGTCGGTCTGCGTGCAGACCGGCACCACGACCGAGCAGAACCTCGCCGACTTCTTCAAGGGCAACAACATGAAGTACGAGGTGATCGCATTCGGCAGCATCGACGAAGCCGTCAAAGCCTATGAATCCGGACGCTGCGACGTCTTCACTGACGACGCCTCCGGGCTCTATGCCAGCCGTCTGAAGCTCGCGAACCCTGCGGATCACATCGTGCTGCCGGAAATCATTTCCAAGGAGCCGCTGGGACCGATGGTGCGCCACGGCGACGACCAGTGGTTCGACATCGTGAAGTGGACGCTGTTTGCGATGATCAATGCCGAAGAGCTCGGCATCACCCAGAAGAATGTCGACACGATGCTCAAATCGGACAAGCCGGAGATGAAGCGGGTGCTCGGCACCGACGGCAATCTGGGTGAACAGCTCGGCCTGACCAAGGACTGGGTGGTGCGCATCGTCAAGGCGGTCGGCAATTATGGCGAGACCTTCGAGCGCAATGTCGGCACCGGCTCGCCGCTCGGCATCGCCCGTGGCGTCAACAATCTCTGGAACAAGGGCGGGATCCAGTACGCGCCGCCGATCCGCTGATCGGTCCGGCCAACGGCTGCCGCGATGAGCATCGCGCCCCGCAAACCACCGCTGCAATTTGCCCTCAGGCTGAAACGTGCGCTTGGCGGCAAGACCGGCTGGAACGGATTGGCCGCCCAGATTGCCTTCGCCGCGGTCCTGGCCTGGATCGCCTATGAGATCGTGGCGAATGCGCGGACGAACCTGGAGACCCAGCACATAGCGTCGGGCTTCGGCTTCCTCAATTACAATGCGGGCTTTGACGTCAATCAGAGCCTGATCGCCTACAACAATTCCGACACCTACTGGCGGGTGTTCTTCGTCGGCTTGTTGAACACGATCCTGGTCTCGGTGATCGGTATCGTCTTCGCCACCGTGATCGGCTTCGTCGTGGCGCTGTGCCGGTTGTCGCCGAACTGGCTGCTGTCGCGGATCGGCGGCATCTATGTCGAGATCGTCCGGAACTTGCCGGTCCTGTTCCAGATCCTGTTCTGGTACCTCGCAGTGCTCGCGGCGCTGCCGGCGCCGCGGCAGAGCATCTCGATCTTCGGTGCGTTCTTCCTCAACAATCGGGGCCTGATCGTGCCGCAGCCGGTCAGCGAACCGGGGCTCTATCCGTTCCTCGCCGCGCTCGCGGTCGGCATCGTCGTGGCGCTGGGCTTGCGCCACCATGCGCGGCGTGCCCTGTTCCAGCGCGGGCAGATGATCCGGATCTGGCCCTATGTGCTGGGTTGCCTGATAGGTCTGCCGCTGGTCTCGATGCTGATCTTCGGCGGGCCGTTGAAATTCGAGCTGCCGCAGCTGAAAGGCTTCAACTTCGCCGGCGGCGCGCGAGTCATCCCGGAATTCGTCGCGCTGACGGTCGCGTTGTCGACCTACACGGCGGCGTTCATCGCCGAGATCGTCCGCGCCGGCGTCATGTCGGTCCACAAGGGACAGATGGAGGCGGGCTCGTCGCTTGGCCTCAGCCGCGCCGCGACGCTGCGGCTGATCGTGGTGCCGCAGGCGATGCGTGTCATCGTGCCGCCGCTGACCAGCCAGTACCTCAATCTCACCAAGAATTCGTCGCTGGCGGTGGCGATCGGCTATCCGGATCTGGTCTCGGTGTTTGCCGGCACCGCGGTGAGCCAGACCGGGCAGGCGATCGAGATCATCGCCATGACGATGGGCGTCTACCTGCTGCTCTCGCTCGCGACGAGCGCGCTGATGAGCATCTATGGCTGGCGCATCAACCGGAGCATGGCGGCATGACCGATCTGTCCGCTCCGTCCTTTGTCCGACAGGATCTGGTCGCCGAGCGTGCGGCGCCGGCCAAGACCACTGGCTTCATCGGCTTCGTGCGAACGCGGCTGCTGAATTCGCCGGGCAACATCCTGCTCACGATCCTCGGGCTATTGCTGGCCTGGTACATCGTTGTCCCGACGGTCAAGTTCCTGCTGGTCGACGCGGTCTGGGCCGGCAAGGATCGCACCGCTTGCCTCGCCGAACAGGCGGGGCACGGGGTCGGTGCCTGTTGGCCCTATATTCAGGCCAAGCTGACGCAACTGATCTATGGCTTCTATCCGGAAGCGCAGCGCTGGCGGGTCAATCTGACCTATGGGCTCGGCGCCGCGCTGTTGCTGCCGCTGCTGATGCCGCGCCTGCCGGCCAAGGGTATCAACTCCGGCCTGTTCTTCTTCGCCTTTCCGGTGGTGGCGTTCTACCTGCTGCACGGTGGCGGCATCGCGGGCTTCGGCGTGAGCTGGACCGCCGGCCTGTTGCAATTGTTCGAGCAGAGCATTGGCGGCGCCGGCGATCTCTTGGTCAATCTCAGCAAGAGTTCGGCGATCGCCCCGCTGCCGTGGGTACTGGGCAAGGTGCTCGTCCTGGTCGGCTTTCTGATCCATTGGCTGATCTTTCCGCTGACCTGGCTGCGCGACCAGTTGCAGCTCTCGTCGCTGCCGGTCTGGGGCGATTTCCTGGTCACCGCCGTGATCGTCTCCGCCGTGCTGTTTGTGCTCGGAGGCGGCATGCGGACCGGGCACAGGGCGCTGATCGGCAGCCTGCTGACGTTTGCCGGGATCGCCGTCGGCATCAAGCTGATGGGGCTCGATCGCGGCGGCTTTCCCATCGTCGACACGCGACTGTGGGGCGGCCTGCTGGTGACGCTGGTGATCGCGATCACCGGCATCGTTGCCTCGATGCCGATCGGGATTGCCCTCGCGCTCGGCCGCCGCTCGAGCATCCCGCTGATCCGGATCTTCTCGATCGCCTTCATCGAATTCTGGCGCGGCGTGCCGCTGATCACGGTGCTGTTCTTCGCGACCTACATGCTGCCGCTGTTCGTGCCGGGCAATTTCGCCGTCGACGGCTTGTTGCGCGCCCTGATCGGCGTGGCGATCTTTACCGGCGCCTATATGGCCGAGGTGATCAGGGGCGGGTTAGCTGCGGTGGCGCGCGGGCAGGCGGAGGCCGCATCGGCGCTCGGCCTGTCCTGGTGGAAGACGACGTCGCTGATCGTGCTGCCGCAGGCGCTGCGCTACGTCATTCCCGGCATCGTCAACAGCTTCATCTCGCTGTTCAAGGATACCTCGCTGGTGTCGATCGTGGCGCTGTTCGATCTATTGGGTTCCCTGAGGGCATCGTTCTCCGACCCGAACTGGTCGACGCCGACCACGGCCTTTACCGGCTTCGCCTTTGCGGGAATGATCTATTTCGTGTTCTGCTTTGGAATGTCGCGCTACTCGCTGTTCGTCGAAAACAGGCTCAACGCTCACCGCCGCCACTGAACAAGGTCACCATGTCCACAACCCCGATCGTCAACATTTCCACGCTCAACAAATGGTACGGCGACTTCCACGTGTTGCGCGACATCAACCTTGAGGTTGGCAAGGGCGAGCGTATCGTGATCTGCGGCCCGTCCGGCTCGGGCAAGTCGACCCTGATCCGCTGCATCAACGCGCTGGAGGAATTCCAGGAGGGCGAGATCGTGGTCGACGGCATCGAGCTCGGCCCGAACCTGCGCCGGGTCGACGAGGTGCGGCGCGAGGTCGGCATGGTGTTCCAGAGCTTCAACCTGTTCCCGCATCTCACCGTGCTCGACAATTGCACGCTGGCGCCGATCTGGGTGCGCAACATCCCGAAGAAGGATGCCGAGGCGGCCGCGATGAAGTTCCTGGAGCGGGTCAAGATCCCGCATCAGGCCAACAAGTTTCCCTGCCAGATGTCGGGCGGTCAGCAGCAGCGCGTCGCGATCGCCCGCGCCCTGACCATGAACCCGAAGGTGATGCTGTTCGACGAGCCGACCTCAGCGCTCGACCCGGAAATGGTCAAGGAGGTGCTCGACACCATGGTCGATCTCGCCAGGGAGGGCATGACCATGCTGGTCGTGACCCACGAAATGGGCTTTGCCCGCGAGGTCGCCAACCGCGTCGTCTTCATGGACGCCGGTCAGATCATCGAGTCGAACACGCCGCAGGAATTCTTCGCCAACCCGCAGCACGCGCGCTCGAAGCTGTTCCTGAGCCAGATCTTGCGGTGAGCGCGCGTAGGGGCGAATTGCCAGCAGCGAATGGTGAATAGCGATTCCGTTCTATTCGCCACTCACTATTCGCTGTTCACACCTCAAACGAACGGCAGCTCGATCTTGCTCCGCTTTTCCAGCCATTCCGGGACCGGCAGGTTCTTCGAACGCATGAAGGCCGGGTTGAACAGCTTGGACTGATAGCGGTTGCCGGAGTCGCAGAGAATGGTGACGATGGTCTTGCCGGGGCCGAGCTGCTTGGCGAGCTGGATCGCGCCCGCGATGTTGACGCCGGTCGAGCCGCCGAGGCACAGGCCTTCGTACTCCAGCAGCTCGTAGATGATGGTCACGGCTTCCTCGTCGGAGACCAGGAACGCATCGTCGACGTTCGCGGTTTCGATCACCGGTGTCTTGCGTCCGAGGCCGATGCCTTCGGTGATCGAGTCACCGGGCGTCGATTTGACCTGGCCGTTCTTGAACAGCTCGTACATCGCGAAGCCGTGCGGATCGGCGCAAGCGGTGACGATATCCTTGTTCTTTTCCTTCAAATAGCGGCTGATGCCGGCGAGCGTGCCGCCGGTGCCGACCGAGCAGATGAAGCCATCAACCTTGCCGTTGGTCTGCTGCCAGATCTCGGGTCCGGTCGAGTCGTAATGCGCCTTGGGATTGTCAAGGTTGTTCCACTGGTCGGCGAACAGCACGCCGTTTGGCTCGGTCTTGCGCAGCTGCTCGGCGAGACGCTTGCCGAGATGCTGATAGTTGTTCGGATTGGAGTAGGGCAGCGCCGGCGCCTCGACGAGCTCGGCCCCGCACAGCCGCAGCATGTCCTTCTTTTCCTGGCTCTGCGTCTCCGGAATGACGATCAGGGTGCGATAGCCCCGCGCGCTCGCCACGACCGCAAGTCCGATGCCGGTATTGCCCGCGGTCGATTCGACCACGAGCCCGCCGGGCTTCAGATCGCCGCGCTTTTCGGCCTCCAGGATCATCCCCTTGCCGGCGCGATCCTTCACCGACTGGCCGGGATTCATGAATTCGGCCTTGCCGAGGATGGTGCAGCCGGTCAGTTCGGATGCGCGTTTCAGCTTGATGAGGGGGGTGTTGCCGATCGCTTCAATGACGTCTTTGTTGAATGCCATGTCGGGGAATTTCTTTGCCGGTCTGTGTCTTGCTTGCGGCGAACCTAGTGTGCTGATCGAAAAAGGGAAGGGCTTTTGCACTGCGGCAAATGGCGGGTTCACCACGCTGAACCGATTGGCGCCCACCCTATGGGCATCGCGGAGAAGGCTGTTTTGCCGCGGCCGGGTCGTCTGGCAGAATCGTTCTGCGGTCAGCGCTTTTGCGTCAGTTGTGCGCGATCGACCAAGTCAAGGCCTGGCGAGGCGGGGCGTGCCGCCGCGAGATCGTTGTCGCTCCGGCGCATCTTGCGGATTCGGAGCAACAGGGCCGAGAAATCCCCATGAAATCTTTGTTAGAAAGATGACTTGCGGCACCGGTCTGAAACGCATGGGAATGCCGTAAAATAGGGAAAAGCCGGCATTCCTTGTAGCCACGAATCGCTTGCGATGCGACGTCGCACGACCGTGACAGGGCTGTCCGCCCTATCGTCCCAAGGGTAGGATGGGACAGCCAGGTTCCATTGGAAGCATTACCGCGTGCACGTCACCCAGACCATTGCTGACTGCGTCATTCGTGCGCCATGGGCGAAGTCTGGCTTTGGCGGAGAATGGGTGTGACCCAGCCCGCGTCCGTGATGGTGCCTGGAGGCCGGTTCGGCCTCGCCGTCCGCATGCGACGGCTCGCGGGACGCTCGCTTGTCGCGCTCGGCCTGGTCGCGGGCTCGGCTGGCTGCATTCTGACCCAGGACATCCCAGATCCCGCGCTCGACGTGCCGCAGGGCTACAAGGCCGCGCGCCTTAGCCGGCCGGGCGACGCGCTTCCGACGCTCGACTGGTGGCGAGGCTTCCGCTCCAGGGAGCTGACGCAGCTGATGGAGGAGGCGCAGACCGTCAACCTCGACATCGCAGCCGCCGTGGCGCGTTTCCGGCAGGCCGACGCGCTGGCGCGGCAGGCGGGCGCGGCGCTGCTGCCGACCGTCAATCTCAACGGGTCTGAAACCTACTCACGAACCTCCGGCTCCAGCGCCAGCGGCCTCACCAACGGCGGGCGCGAGGTGGTGAACTACAGCGCCTCGCTCAGCGCCAGCTACCAGCTCGACTTCTGGGGCCAGAATCGCGACGCGGCACAAGCGGCGGAGGAGACTGCCGTCGCCAACCGGTTCGACCGCGAAGTGGTGGCGCTGACCACATTGGCGAGCGTCGCCAACGCCTATTTCACCGTGCTTGCCACCCAGGACCGGCTGCGCACCGCGCAGCGCAACATCGCCAGCGCCGAGCGTATCCTCAACGCGATCCGGGATCGCTTCAAGGCCGGCACCGGCACCGATCTCGATGTCGCGCAGCAGGAGAGTGTGCTCGCGAACCAGCGTGCGCTGGTGCCGCCGCTGCGGCAGACGCTCGACCAGAACGTCAACGCGCTCGCGGTGCTGGTGTCGCGGCCGCCGGAGAGCGTGCGCGTCGCCGGCGGCTCGCTTAATTCGGTCGCCATTCCGCGCGTCACGCCGGGCCTGCCGTCCGAATTGCTCACCCAGCGTCCCGATATCCGCAGGCAGGAGGCGCAGCTCGCGTCCGCGACCGCCAATGTCGGCAGCGCGCGGGCCCAGTTCTTCCCGAGCATCCAACTGACCGGGACGGGCGGCTACCAGAGCCAGGCGCTGGTCTCGCTGTTCCAGCCGCATGCGGCCTTTTTCAACCTGGTCGGCGGCATGACCCAGCCGATCTTCGATGGCGGCCGGATCCTCGGCAATTTCGAGAATGCAAAGGCGCGGCAGGACGAGTTGCTGCAGACCTATCGCAAGACGGTCGTGCAGTCGTTCACCGATGTCGACAACGCGCTGGTCGCAATTCGCGAGACCACGCGGCGGCTGCAGCTGCAGCGTGACGTGCTGTCGTCGTCGCGGCGTGCCTTCGACCTGGCCGAGCAGCAGCTCAAGGCCGGCACCGCCGACATCGTAACTGTGCTAAATACGCAGCTGACCCTGTTCCAGGCGGAAGACGCACATTCCCAGGCCCAGCTGGCCCGGCTATTGGCGATCGTGAGCCTGTACCAGGCCCTGGGGGGCGGCTGGGAACCGAAGGTGGAAAGACCGGTCGATGCTCTTTAAGCCCGACTCGACGGACGACAAGAAAAGCTCAGCCCCACGCAAGCGGAGCCTGGTCTCGCGCCTGCTTGGACGCATGGTGTCGCTGCTCATCACACTCGTGATCCTCGGCGGGCTCGGCTATCTCGGTTGGCTCGCTTTCCAGCCCAAACAAAATGGCGGCGGTGGGCGCGGCGCGGGCGCGCGGCCCGATCTGCCGGTGCCGGTGCTTGCGGCCACGCCGCAGGTGCATGACGTGCCGGTCTATCTCGACGGCGTCGGCTCGGTGAAGGCGCTCAACACCGTCACCGTGCGCTCGCAGGTCGACGGCAAGCTGCTCAAGGTGAATTTCGTCGAGGGCCAGGACGTCAAGAAGGACGACGTGCTCGGCGAGATCGATCCTGCGATCTATCAGGCGCAATACGATCAGGCGGTAGCCACGAAGGCCAAGGACGAAGCGCTGCTCGCCAATCAGAAGATCGACCTCGGTCGCTATGAGCAGCTCGCAGCCACCAACGCGGGCTCCAAGCAGCAGGCCGACACGCAGCGTGCGCTGGTCGCGCAGCAGGAGGCGATCATCAAGGCCGACCAGGCCCAGATCGACAATGCGCGCGCCACGCTCGGCTATACCAAGGTCGTTGCGCCGATCTCCGGGCGCGCCGGCCTGCGGCTGGTCGACCAGGGCAACATCATCCACGCCTCGGACATCACCGGGCTCGTGATCCTGACCCAGCTGCAGCCGATCGCGGTGTGGTTCAGCCTGCCGCAGCAGCAGATCATGCGGGTCAACGCCGCGGCGGCAAAGGGCCAGCTTGCGGTCGATGTGTTCGGCAATGACGGCGTCACCGTGATCGATACCGGCAAGCTGACCGGCATCGACAATCAGGTCGATCCGACCACCGGCACACTGAAGCTGAAGGCTGAACTGCCGAATGCCAGCTATCAGCTCTGGCCCGGCCAGTTTGTCAATGTGCGGCTGAAGGTCGAGACCTTGCCGCAGGCGATCGTGGTGCCGACCTCGGCCGTGCAGCGCGGTCCGGCCGGGACCTTCAGCTACGTGATCGGCGCGGACAATACCGTCACCGCCAAGCCGGTCACGGTCACGCAGCAGAACGAGCATGAAGCCGTCATCGCGAGCGGCCTGACCACGTCGGACCGCGTCGTGACGACGGGCTTTGCCAATCTCGCCGATGGCTCCAAGGTCGTGGTCGGCAAGGACGACGGGCCGCCGGCCGCCGATCTGGCGCCGCGCAAGCGCAGCCGCACTCCGGACGGCAAGCGCGGGGCGCAGGGCGACGGCCAGAGCAAGGACGGCAAGCAAGACGCGCAGGGCAAGAACGGCGAGCAGCGCGGCCGTCGCGACCACAGCGAGGGCGATCAGAAGGGCCAGACCGGGCCGGCGCCGGCAGCAGGGGGCGAACAGTCGGGCGGCGCGCCGAAGGCGCAGCCATGACCGACATCCTGACCTCGTAATGTCCGACCTAACAGCGAGCACGCAACCATGAGCGTCTCCGAACCGTTTATCCGCCGGCCGATCGCCACCTCGCTGCTCGGCATCGCCCTGATGATCGGCGGCGCGCTGGGCTATTGGGCGTTGCCGGTCTCGGCGCTGCCGCAGGTCGATTTCCCGACCGTGCAGGTGACGACGCAACTGCCGGGCGCGAGCCCCGACGTGGTGGCCTCGCTGATCACGGCGCCGCTGGAGCGGCAGCTCGGGCAGATCCCGTCGCTGTCGTCGATGAACTCGACCAGCTCGTTCGGCGTCAGCCAGATCTCGCTGCAGTTCGACCTCAACCGCGACATCGACGGCGCCACCCAGGACGTCCAGGCTGCGATCAATGCCGCCGCCGGCATCCTGCCGAAGACGCTGCCGTACCCGCCTGTCTACGCCAAGGTGAACCCGGCCGACGCGCCGGTCATGACCCTGGCGCTGACCTCGGACACGATCTCGCTGCGGGCGATGAGCGATCTTGCCGATACCATCCTCGGACAACGGCTGAGCCAGATTTCCGGCGTCGGCCGGGTCTCGATCCTCGGAGGATTGAAGCCCGCGGTGCGGGTGCAGGCCGATCTGGCCCGGCTCGCGGCCTATGGCATCGCGATGGAGGACCTGCGCAACGCGATCGCCGGCGCCAACGTGTCGGGGCCGAAGGGGTCGCTCGACGGCGCCCAGCAGTCCTACACCATCGCCGCCAACGACCAGATCGCCGCCGCCGACGCCTACCGGCCGATCATCATCGCCTACCGCAACGGCTCGCCGGTCACGATCGGCGACGTTGCGCAGATCGTTGACGGGCTCGAGAACGATCGCACCGGCGGCTGGTACCAGGGCACGCCGGCCGTCATTATCGATATCCAGCGCCAGCCCGGCGCCAACGTGATCGACGTCGTCCAGCAGATCCGCGGTGAAATCCCGCGGCTGCAGCGGGCCGTCCCGGCCGGCGTCAAGCTGACTGTGGTCTCCGACCGTACCGTGACGATCCGCGCCTCGGTCCACGACGTGCAGTTCACGCTGATCCTGAGCGTCGTGCTGGTGACGCTGGTGGTGCTGTTGTTCCTGCGGTCGCTGCGCGCGACCCTGATCGCAGGCGTCGCCCTGCCGCTGTCGCTGATCACGAGCTTCGGCGTCATGTACTTCGCCGGCTTCAGCCTCGACAATCTGTCGCTGATGGCGCTGACCATCGGAACCGGCTTCGTGGTCGACGACGCCATCGTGATGATCGAGAACATCGTCCGCCACATGGAAGGCGGCGAGACGGTGATGGAGGCCTCGCTGAAGGGCGCCAGCGAAATCGGCTTCACCGTGATCTCGCTGACGGTGTCGCTGATCGCCGTGTTCATCCCGCTGCTGTTCATGTCAGGGCTGGTCGGCCGCATGTTCCGCGAATTCGCGCTGACCCTGACGATCGCGGTCGTGACCTCGGCGATCGTCTCGCTGACCTTGACGCCGATGATGTGCTCGCGGCTGCTCAAGAACATCCATGAGGAGATGGCGGTCCCGGGTCTTGCCGCGGTCAGCCGCTTCATCGACCGCATGGTGGAGTTCTACCATCGGACGCTGCTCTGGGTGCTGCGGCGCCAGCGCGCGACGCTGCTGGTGACGTTCGCGACCATCGCGCTGACGCTCATCATGTACGTGCTGGCGCCGAAGGGCTTCCTGCCGCTGCAGGACACGTCCTCGATCACGGCGGTGACAGAGGCCGGCCCGGACGTCTCGTTTGCCGAGATGCAGCGCCGCCAGAGCGAGGTCTCCGACCTCATCAAGGCCGACCCCGACGTGGTCGGCGTGGTCTCGGTGATCGGCGCCGGCTCGGTCAATCCGACCACCAATGTCGGCCGCCTGGTGATGACGCTGAAGCCGCTCGACCAACGGCGCGACGGCGTCGTCAAGGTGATCGAGCGGCTGAAGCAGAAGATCGCGACGGTCCCCGGCATGACCGTCTACTTCCAGCCGGTGCAGGACGTGCAGATCTCGACCCAGTCGAGCCGCTCGCAATACCAGTACACGCTGACCGCGACCGATGCCGCCGAGGTCTCGCAATGGTCGCAGAAGCTCGTCGCCGAGATGCGGCGTGATCCGATCTTCCGCGACGTCTCGTCGGAAGCGCAGGACGGCGGCCTGCGCGCGGCGCTCGACATCAACCGCCAGCGCGCCGGCCAGCTCGGCGTCAGCCTGCAGGGCGTCACCGATACGCTGAACGATGCCTTCGCGCAGCGGCAGATATCGACGATCTACGGCCAGGCCAACCAGTACCGCGTGGTGCTCGAGGCGCTGCCGATGTTTCAGCGCGATCCGTCGATCCTCGACAAGCTCTATCTGCCGGGCGCCAACGGGGCGCAGGTGCCACTGTCGGCGGTGGCGACGCTGGTCCGCACCACGGCGCCGCTTGCGATCTCGCACCAGGCCCAATTCCCATCGGTTTCGCTCAGTTTCAACCTGGCGCCGGGGGAGGCGCTTGGCGATGCGGTCGAGGCGGTGAAGGCGATCGAAACCCGGATCGGCATGCCCGGCAGCATCGTCGGGATCTATTCCGGCGATGCTGCCGAATTCGCCCGCTCGTTGGCCGGGCAGCCATGGCTGATCCTGGCGGCGATCATCACGATCTATATCGTGCTCGGCGTGCTCTACGAGAGCTACATCCATCCGATCACGATCCTGTCGACGCTGCCGTCTGCCGGCGTCGGCGCCATCCTGGCCTTGATGCTGTGCGGGCAGGACCTCTCGGTGATCGGCCTGATCGGCATCATCCTCTTGATGGGCATCGTCAAGAAGAACGCGATCATGATGATCGACTTCGCGCTGGAGGCCGAGCGGCATCAGGGCATGTCGTCCTATGACGCCATCGTGCAGGCCTGCCTGTTGCGGTTCCGGCCGATCATGATGACGACGCTGGCGGCGCTGTTCGGTGCGCTGCCGCTCGCGATCGAAAGCGGCACCGGTGCCGAGCTGCGCTTCCCGCTCGGCATCTCGATCATCGGCGGCCTGCTGCTGAGCCAGCTGCTGACGCTCTACACCACGCCGGTGATCTATCTCGCGCTCGACCGGCTCAACCGCCGGATCGAGCGGGCCGTGCCTGAGCCGGGTCCCAGTGGCCCGCCGATCGCGGGCGCCACCGAGGGCATGCAGTGATCTCGATCTCCGAGCCCTTCATCCGCCGGCCGGTGGGCACCACCTTGCTGGCGATCGGGCTGTTCCTGGTCGGGATCGTCGCCTACGAATTTCTGCCGGTGTCATCGGTGCCGAATGTCGACTTCCCGACCATCCGGGTGTCGGCGTCGCGGCCCGGCGCCGATCCCTCGGTGATGGCTGCGACCGTGGCCGCGCCGCTGGAGCGCAAGCTCGGCACCATTTCGGGCGTCGACCAGATCACCTCGACGAGTTCGCTCGGCACCACCAGCATCCAGGTGCAGTTCTCGATCGGCCGCAACATCGACCGCGCCGCGCGCGACGTGCAGGCCGCGATCAACGCCTCGCTCGCCGATCTGCCGAGCGACCTGCCGTCGCTGCCCAAGTTCCGCAAGGCCAATCCGGCCGCAGCGCCCGTGTTCGTGCTGGCGCTGACCTCGAAGACGATCTCGACCAGCGCGATGTACGACGTCGCCGACACCGTGCTGGCGCAGCGCATCTCGCAGGTGCCGGGGGTCGGCGAGGTGACGGTCAGCGGCGCCGACCAGCCGGCGGTGCGCATCGCACTCAATCCGGTGTCGCTGGCTAACGCCGGGATCGCGACCGACGATGTCCGGCTTGCGATCATCAATGCCAATCCGCTGGGCCCGGTCGGCATCTTCAATGGCGACCGGTTGAGCGAGACGCTTTCGATCAACAAGCAGATGCGCACCGCGGCCGAGTTCCGCGACATCGTCATCAAGAGCTCGAACGGCAATTTCGTCCGCCTCTCGGATGTCGCCGAGGTCGAGGATTCCGTCCGCAACTCGCGCTCGATCGCCTGGTTCAACAAGCAGCCGGCGGTGCTGATCCAGATCACCAAGCAGGGCGACGCCAACGTCATCGATACCGTCGACGGCGTTCGCAGGATGCTGCCGGAACTGAAGCAGTGGATCCCGGCCGGTGTCGAGATCTCGACCCTGGTCGATCGTACCGGAACGATCCGCGCCAGCGTCGAGGACATGCAATTCACGCTGCTGGCGACCGCCATGCTCGTGATGGTCGTGGTGTTCGTGTTCCTGCGCAGGATCGTACCGACGATCGCCGCCGGCGTCTCGGTGCCGCTGGCACTGGCCGGCACCTGCGCCGGGATGTGGCTCGCCGGATTCTCGATCGACAATCTGTCGCTGATGGCGCTCGCGATCTCCGTCGGCTTCGTGGTCGACGACGCCATCGTGATGATCGAGAACATGTATCGCAATCTCGAGCAGGGCATGGCGCCATATCCGGCCGCGGTCGAGGGTGCCAAGCAGATCGGCTTCACGGTGCTGTCGATCTCGCTGTCGCTGATCGCGGCCTTCACGCCGCTGATCTTCATGGACGGCATCGTCGGCCGGTTGCTGCGCGAGTTCTCGCTGACCCTGACATTTGCCATCATCGTGTCGACCCTGGTGTCGGTGACGATCACGCCGATGATCTGCGCGCACTACATCAAGGAGGCGACCTCGGATCGCGCCACCTGGTACGACCGTGCCATCGAGGGCACGCTGTCGCGCGTCGTGGCGTTCTACGCGTCGAGCCTGCGCATCGTGCTCGGCTATCCCTTCCTGACCCTGGTGGTGTTCTTCGCCACCGTCGCGCTGACGGTGGTGCTGTACGTCAAGACGCCGAAGGCCTATTTCCCGACCGACGACAGCGGCTTCGTGATCGGGGCGACCCGCGCTTCCGCCGATATCTCGTTCCAATCGATGCTCGGTCTGCAGCAGCGGCTCGCCGATATCGTGATGGCCGATCCCGCGGTCGCCGGCATCGGCTCGTCGGTCGGCTCCGGCGGCGGCCCGGGCGGCGCCACCTCCAACCGCGGCACCATGTTCATCAGCCTGAAGCCACCGGAGGAGCGGGGAGGCATCTCGACCGCGCAGGTGATCGACCGGCTGCGGCGCAACCTGTTCATGGTGCCGGGCATCCGCCTGTTCATGTTCGCTGCCCAGGACATCCGCACCGGCGGCCGGCAGAGCGATTCCGACTACCAGTACACGCTCGCCTCGACCGACCTCGATCTGTTGCAGAAATGGGCGCCGCTCGTCGCCAAGCGCATGGAGACGGTGGAGGGCATCACCGATGTCTCCGCCGACCGCGACCCCGGCGGCTTGCAGCTCAACCTCGTGATCGACCGCAAGATCGCCTCCAGCCTTGGCGTCCGGGTGCAGGACATCGATAATGCGCTCAACAACGCGTTCTCGCAACGGCAGATCGCGTACATCTACACCCAGCGCAACCAGTACGTGGTGGTGCTCGAGATCGATCCGAAATTCCAGAGCGACCCGTCGAACCTCGAGCGCATCTACGTCGCCGGCGCCAATGACGTGCAGGTGCCGCTATCGGCGCTCGTCCACTACCAGCGCGGATTGTCGGCGCTCGCGGTCTATCACTCCGGCGGCTTCCCCTCGACCACGGTGTCGTTCAACCTGCTCCCGGACGTGCCGCTGGAGGTCGCGACCACGAACATCCAGCAGGCGGTCGACGAGCTGCATATGCCTGAAGGCATTCGCGGCAGCTTCGACGGCAATGCCGGCGACTTCAACAAGACCAGCGGGCGGCAGCCGCTGCTGATCCTCGGCGCGCTGATTGCGATGTATATCGTGCTCGGCGTGCTCTATGAGAGCCTGGCGCATCCGATCACGATCATCTCGACCTTGCCTTCGGCCGGGCTCGGCGCCTTGCTGGCGTTGCAGGTCACCAATACGCCGCTGACCGTGATCGCTTTTGTCGGCATCATCCTGTTGATCGGCATCGTCAAGAAGAACGGCATCATGATGGTCGACTTCGCGCTCGAGGCCGAGCGGCATCAGGGCCTGTCGTCACGGGATGCGATCTTCGAGGCCTGCCGGGCGCGCTTCCGCCCGATCTTGATGACGACGATGGCAGCGCTGTTCGCCGGCGTTCCGCTGGTGATCGCGACCGGCCCGGGCACCGAGCTGCGGCGGCCGCTCGGTATCACCATCATCGGCGGCCTGTTCGTGTCGCAGATCCTGACGCTCTACACCACGCCGGTGATCTACCTGCTGATCGACCGGTTGCGCCAGCGTCCGGCACCGTCAGGCGTGCACGCTCCGGCGGAATAGGTTGGATTGAACGGCTGCGCACGCGTATAGCGAAGCGATGTCCGAACCCACCGAAGCAAAGACCGAGCTTGCCGCCGAGATCCCGGAGTGCCCGCATTGCGGCAAGCCGATGCCGCTGTGCATCTGCGACAGCGTCGCGCCGATCAAAAGCCGGATCCAACTGCTGATCCTGCAGCACCCGCAGGAGCAGGACAGGGCGCTCGGCACGGCACGGCTCACCGCGCGGCACTTTGAGAATGCGGTGGTACGGATCGGGCTGTCCTGGCCCAGCCTCGCCAAGGCGCTGGGCCGGCCGGTGCCCGACCCGTCGCGCTGGGCGGTGCTCTATCTCGGCTCGGCCAAGGTCGAGGATCTCGATACCGACGCCGAGATCGTCGCGATCAACCGCAAGGGCGAGCTGGAGCCGCACCAGCGCGCGATCCTCTCCGACATCGAGGGCATCGTGCTGCTCGACGGCACCTGGAGCCAGGCCAAGGCGCTGTGGTGGCGCAATGCCTGGATGCTGAAGTGCCAGCGGGTGATTCTCGGACCGAAACGGCCCTCGCTGTACGGCAAGCTGCGCCGGGAACCACGGCGCGACGGCCTGTCCACCATCGAGGCGGCCGCAATCCTGCTGGCCGGGCTGGAAAAGCGGCCGGATATCGCGGCAGCGTTAACTGATAGTTTCGAGCGGATGCTGGCGAGATTCCGCGAAGTGCAGGCCGAAATGCCGGAATTGGCGCCAAAACCGAAGAAGCGGGACTTCCGGAAGCGCTGACGTTAGCTGTCCGGCTTGGTTGCCTATCGCAGAGAGGGCGTATATGAAGTGCGCCGCAAGGGGCCACGTGGCGGAGTGGTTACGCAACGGTCTGCAAAACCGTGTACACCAGTTCAATTCTGGTCGTGGCCTCCACTCATCTCATCAACGGCTTGCAGCCAATAAGTGAGAAGCCGCATTAGCTCGCGGCGTACCAGCCTTCAGGAAACGGAATCAGCGGCCACGGCACCTGGTTGTCATTGGCGGCGCGCGGCGGCGGCTGAATGCGGGGCGACGGCTGGGCCACGAAATCCTCCTGAGCAATAGGCGCGATCGCCGTTCGCACGGCGTCCAGCAGCAGATCAAATTCGACTTCGCTCATCGCGCTCTCCGAGGTTCGAGAGCGCCATGGTCGCAAAACTGTCTTCGGTCCGGATTGAGCGATTCGTTCGAATTTTATGAAAAGAACGATGGCGCCCGCTTTGGTTAATAAATCGCTGATGATCCTTCGCGGAACCTAGGTCGGCACGGCCGCACCTCGTGTGGGACAAATCACATCTTGCGAAAAACTCTTCCCGGACTTCCCGGTCGTATTCATAGACGTCAAATATCGCAGGAATTTTAGGAAGACGTGACAACGAAGGCAGGCATCGCAGGATGGTCGGCGATCACATCTCGCATCGATTCTCGGTTCGTGCCGGCATGGTCCGGCAGCGGGACGGCGTCGGGTGCAGTGGGCAGTTCCCGAACGGCGTAAATGCGCCCGCTGTCTATCGCCGCAGCGAAAGGGAAATTCCCGACGTCGGTGCGGTCGCGGTCATGCCAGCCCGCCGAGGTCACCCGGCAGCATGGTCTTGAATTGCGTCAGCACCTGCCGCGCCTTCCGCGGCGGCAGCGTGATCGCGTGACGCACGGCGGCCGCGATCAGCGCCATCGTCAGCCCAGAGAAGGTGGCGAGGGTGGCGGCCGGCATGCTGGGCGCAACCCGCGCGATCGCGTCGGACAACAGGCCGGAGAGCACGGCCATGTCGTCCGCATCGAGCTTTTGCAGGGCGCGGTCGGCCTGCGTCGCCTGCCAGATGTCGCGCATCACCGGCTCGCGCATGAACATCTCGTAGTAACTGTCGACGATCCGGCATAGCGCCGGGTGCAGGTCGCGTGCGGACGAGACCGCGGCCAGATCGCGCCTGACGCAATCGCGCCCGACGGCGTTATGCCGTTCCGCCAGCGTGCCGATGATCGCGGTCTTGTCGGGGAAATATTGATAGAGCGAGCCGAATGCGACGCCGCTGCGTTCGACGATGTCGCTCATGCGGAAGGCCTCGCTGCCTTTCTCGGCCATGATCTCGGTCGCGCAGGCGAGGATGCGCTCGAACCGCTCGCGGCTGCGCTGTTGCGTCGGAGCTAGCCGCGCCAGTCCGGGCAGGGGCGCTTCCACCCCGGGCGCGGCCCTTGCCGCTACCCTTGCGACTGCCGCCGACGCGGCCTTTCGTCTCGCCATCTCTTTCCTCCGCAATCGGGGTTGACCGCTCGAATACGAGAGTTTATCGCATTTTACAAATGCGAGTAAATCTCGCGTTTGGAGGTGGAGCGATGCGCAATATCCTGGCTTCGGGCTTGCTGTGGTTTTCCGCACTCGGCTGCGGCCTGCTCGCCGGGCTCTATTTCGCGTTCTCGGCGTTCGTCATGACCGCGCTCGGCCGCATCGACCAGGCCGCCGGCATCTCGGCGATGAACGCGATCAATGTCGACATCGTGCGCTCGCTGTTCATGCCGATCTTCCTCGGCACCACGTTGTCTTGCGCCGTGCTGGTCGTGCTCGGCGGGCTGCGATGGCAGGAGCCGGGCGCGCTTGCGATGATCTGCGGCGGCGGCCTCTATGTCGTCGGGATGTTCGTCGTCACGGTCGTCTTCAACGTGCCGCTGAACGACCAGCTTGCGGCCACAGATCCCGCGAGCACTGCGGCCGCGCCGGTCTGGGCGCGCTATCTGACCGACTGGACCTTCTGGAACCACGTGCGGACCATCGCCTCGCTTGCGGCGACCACGCTATTCATCGTCGCCATCGCTGCGCGATAGAGCGCTTTCGAGGGAGGCGCTTCGCATTTTGTACACGATTTGTACTCCTGCAGCACGATCGCTAAGGAGGTGACGCCGCACACCGATGTGCGGCCGACTGCCAGGAGATTTTCAATGAAGTCTATTTTGCCGGCACTGCTTGTGATGGGACTGGGGCTGATCGCATCGCCCGCGTCGGCCGCCGATAACCGCAACGTCTCGGTGGTGAACGAGACCGGATACGCCATCAAGTTTCTCGGTTTCAACGGGCCTGATGACGGCCTCGACGAATGGGAGAACGAGCTCGAGGGCACATTGAAGAGTCAGGACACTGCTTACGTCGAGTTCGGCAACGACGACGAAGGCTGCGTCTGGAACATCAAGGTCGACTGGGCCAGCTACAATGAATCGGTGCTGTGGAAGAACGTCAATCTCTGCAAGCTCAACGTCCTGAGGCTGCGCTACGACCCCGGCACCAAGACCACCTCGTTCATCGCGGAATGACGTCAGGGGCGGGCGTGCCCCCGGGGAAGAATCGACGGCGCGGCGAAATGGTCGCGCCGGCGGTGTTTCCCGGCGCCCGCGGCGCCGATAACGGAACAGCCGGGACAAGCCCGCATCGCCCTGGAACGCCGGCAAAGCCTTGCACCGCAGAGGTTTACCGTCCCGCGCTAAAGTTTCGCCGGAGGCCCATTTGGTTCTTTGCAAGGCCGAAAGGCTTTGTTATACGCTGCCCGCTCGCGAACGTTTTGTTCGCCTATTCCTCGGTAGCTCAGCGGTAGAGCATTCGACTGTTAATCGAATGGTCGCTGGTTCGAATCCAGCCCGGGGAGCCAGTTCTGGCCCCATCAATACCCTTCATCGTCCTTCACAAGCTTGTGCTCCGAAACGGGCAGACAAAAAACGTCGTCAAATCGACTCAATAACCGCCGACACTTCGTCTTGCCGGGTCTTGAGAGATGATTCTGATGGCCATTAACCTGATCGACCTGTCGATGCCGCAGCCGACGCTTGTTCCAAGCGATGCTCCCGACATCAGTGACGATGAGTGTGTCCGCCGGCTCGCAAGGGCCGTCGAGGAGCATGATTCCGAGCATCTCGATGAAGTGGCCCGCCTGATCGGCCGGCTTGCGGTCACGATCGAATAGAGCGCATTATG
Source organism: Bradyrhizobium sp. Pha-3 (assembly GCF_042258615.1). Lineage (GTDB taxonomy): Bacteria > Pseudomonadota > Alphaproteobacteria > Rhizobiales > Xanthobacteraceae > Bradyrhizobium. The sequence continues at coordinate 5,029,048 of NZ_CP170152.1, forward strand.
GCGCGCATTCTGGGAGCGCGTTTTGCACGCCAACGGCGTGTTGCGTTTTGGCGGAGCTTGTTCCAAAAGATGGCCCTGTTCTAGCTTCTCCAGCGGCAATGCCGCGACTTGCAGGGTCCCGCCAATGACCGGTTTTTCGACCGCGCGCCAGTACATGGTGGATGGTCAGGTGCGTCCGAGCGACGTGACCGATGATCGTATTCTCGAAGCCATGCTGACCGTGCCGCGCGAGGTGTTCGTGCCGGCCGGCAAGCAGGCGCTGGCCTATCTGGACCTCGATCTCGACGTGACCGAGGGTGCCGCGGCCAGGCGCTGCCTGATTACCCCGGCGTTGCTCGCCAGGATGCTGCAAGCCGCCGAGATCAAGGCGACCGACCGCGTCCTGGTCGTCGGCTGCGCAACCGGCTACGCCGCCGCCATCGTGGCGCGATTTGCCGGAGGGGTCAGCGCAACCGAGGGCGATCCGGCGCTTGCCGGGAAGGCCTCGGCAGCGTTCGCCCAGCTCGGCATCCAGAATGTGACCGTCAAGACCGCGGCCGCTGCCGACGGCGATGCCGCCGGCGCGCCGTATGACGTCATCGTTCTCAACGGTGCGAGCGAGATTATCCCGACCGGGCTGTTCGGCCAGCTCAAGGAGGGGGGCCGGCTGGTCGGGGTGTTCGGCCTGAGGCCCCCGCCGCGTGCCACCCTCGTGACTCATTCCCACGGGGATTTCGGACATCGCGAGCTGTTCGACGCCACGGCCCCCGTGCTGCCCGGATTGGAACGGGTTCCAGCCTTCGTCTTCTGACCGCTACCGCGGCGCACTGGCTGATAAAATCCCATTCCGAATCAGAAGTGTGGCCCGTTTGCCCCACGTGAAGAGTTTCGACCGCGTTCCGTTGCGGGGTAGTTCCGTTGCCCTTAGCTGCGGACTAAGGTGAGGCGGGACTCACTTCATCTGAAGCGACCGCCGGACTGACTTGCGTGTGGAGACGGCGACTACAATGATTGGATTACCGGGGATGCGAGGGGTGAAAGCTATCACCGCGGCTGCGACTGCCGTCCTTCTGTTGGCGGAGATGGGCCCCGTGCCCGCGCTCGCCGACACTATCGAGGCCGCGCTGGTGCGGTCCTACCAGAACAATCCCCAGCTGAATTCGCAACGCGCGCTGGTGAGGGCGACCGACGAAAACGTTCCCCAGGCGCTCTCGGGCTACCGTCCGAAAGCCGCGCTGACCGTGAGCGGCGGATATCAGTACACAGACCAGCAGCCGACGGGCATCAAGGACGCCATTCACGGCACCCAAAATCCGGCCAGCGCCGGTCTGACGGTGAACCAGTCGCTGTACAACGCGCAGACCCCGCACAGGGTGCGGGCTGCCGAAAGCCAGGTGTCGTCAGCACGCGAAGGTCTGCGCGTGCTCGAGCAGACCGTGATCCTGAGCGCCGCCACCATCTACATGGATTATCTGCGCGACGCTGCGATCGTCGAGGTCCAGCGCAGCAACACGCGGGTGCTGGAGCAGACGCTGAAGCAGACCCAGGATCGCTTCAACGTAGGTGAGGTGACGCGGACGGACGTCGCGCAGTCCGAGGCACAGCTTGCGGCCGGCAAGACCCAGCAGCTCACCGCGGAATCGAACCTGACGACGACGCGGTCGAACTTCCGCCGCATCATCGGCAACGAACCGCAGAATCTCGCGCCCGGCTCGCCGGTCGATCGGTTCTTGCCGACGACGCTCGCGGCTGCCGTCGAGCTCAGCCTGACCCAGAATCCCAACGTCACGGCCGCGATGTACGGCGTCGACGTCAACTTCCTGCAGACCAAGGTTGCCGAAGGCGCGCTGTTGCCGACGGTCGGGTTGCAGGCTTCGGTGAGCGAAGGCTACCAGCAACAATTGTCGGTGAACCGCCTCTTCAATGCGGCGGCGCAGGTTCAGGTGTCGGTGCCGATCTATCAGGGCGGCGCTGAGTACTCGCTGATCCGGCAATCGAAGGAATCGCTGGCGCAGCAGCGTCTGGTCCTGGAACAGACCAGGGATCAGGCGCGCGCCAACGTCGTCACCGCATGGGGCCAGCTGGTCGCCGGCAAGTCGCAGGTCGCGTCGGCGCAGGCGCAGGTGACCGCGTCCGAAATCGCGCTGAACGGCGTGCGCGAAGAGGCCAAGGCCGGCCAGCGCACCACGCTCGACGTGCTCAACGCGCAGCAAGCGCTGGTCAATGCGCGCAACGCACTCGTCACCGCGCAACACGACCGCGTCGTTGCATCCTACAACGTGCTGAGCGCGATTGGCCGGCTGTCACCGCAGGTGATGGGCCTTTCGACCAACGTCTATGATCCCACCGTGCACTACCAGCAGGTGCGCGACAACTGGGCCGGCGTACGCACGCCCGACGGCCGCTAAACACCTTCACATCAACATCGCTTGTCGCGCCATGTTTGTGGTTCTGAGTTAATCAGGACCACAGACTGGCGCGTTTGCTTGCAATCGATAATTGGCCTGACATACCGTTTTGTCGGGCAGCAAGGCGATTCGCGGCGCCGGCGTTGCGTGATGGCAGGTGCGACGCCACCTGTGATGACGCTGCATTGGGCGACACGAGCTTGCACAAAGCCTCGGGCGGGCTTGATCTGGGGACAAGTCGGGCGGGAGCAATGAAAATCTCCGCCCGCTTCATCGGAACCGGCGAATCCTCTCGGGCTTGATGTAAAATAAGTTTCGATGTGGAGTCGGAGATGACGCAACCTGCGAAGGTCCAAGAGCCCTCGATGGAGGAGATTTTGGCGTCGATCCGTCGCATCATTGCCGACGACGAGGCGAAGCCGGCTGCGGCCGAGAAACCTGCTTCTGCCGCTCCGCCGCCGCAGAAAGTCGAGCCGCCGCCACCAGCAGCCAAGCCCGCGATGAAGAGCCCGCCGCCCGCAGCACCCCCGGCCGCGAAGCCCGCCGCAGCAGCGCCGAAATCGCCGCCGCCTGCGCCAGCTCCGGCCAGCAACAATCAGGACGACATCGACTCGCTGCTCGCCAGCCTCGACGAGGCGACGCCTGCGGCCGAGATCAGGCCGTCGCCGCAGCCCGAAGCCCAGCCCGAAGCCGACGTATTCGAACTCACCGACGACATGGCGCTGCCGGAGCCGGCGGCCACGCCATCGTTCCACAAGGTCGAGCCGCAGGACGACGTCGAGTTCACGGAAGCCCGCACACGGGCGCCGGAGCCAATGCGAGAGCCGGTTCGGGAGCGAGAACCGCCGGCAATCGAAACCGCGCCGATGCAGCAGATCATCTCGGGAACCACGATGCGGGCGGTCGAATCCGCCTTCAACTCGCTGGCCAACACCGTGCTGAGCAACAATGCTCGGACGCTGGAGGATCTGGTCAAGGAGATGCTGCGGCCGATGCTGAAGTCTTGGCTCGACGACAATCTGCCGGGACTGGTCGAGCGGATCGTCAAGGCCGAGATCGAGCGGGTCTCCCGCGGGCGTTAGCTCCGCCGCGGGCGTTAGCTCCGCCGCGGGCGTTAGCTCCGCCGCGGGCGCTAGCTCCGCCGCGGGCGCTAGCTCCGCCGCGGGCGCTAGCTCCGCCGCGGGCGCTAGCTCCTGCCGCAGGGGGCTTGGCAGCCCTCATTCAGCCCCCAAATCCCCCGGAGTTTCGGTTCTGATAGGATCCGAGCCGAAACGCCAGTTCCCTGTTTCGACGCGTTTTCTTCACGCGAACCGGTGTCCCCTTCGCTCGAAAACGCTCTCAATGCCGTTTTGACGTGCCGGTCCGGTTGACTCGGTGCGTTCTGGCGGCTTTCTACCCTTTCCCCATGGTCCACAGCGCATTGTCATGATCGAGAAAAACTACCAGCCTGCCGATATCGAGCTCCGTATGGCCCAGCTCTGGGAGGAGAGCGGTGCGTTCAAGGCCGGCCGGCCCGAGCGCAAGGACGCCGCGCCTTTCACCATCGTGATCCCGCCGCCGAACGTGACCGGCTCGCTGCACATGGGCCATGCGCTCAACAACACGCTGCAGGACATCCTGTGCCGCTTCGAGCGGATGCGCGGCCGCGACGTGCTGTGGCAGCCCGGCACCGACCATGCCGGCATCGCCACCCAGATGGTGGTCGAGCGTCAGCTGATGGAACGGCAGGAGCCCGGCCGGCGCGACATGGGCCGCGCCAAGTTCCTCGAGCGGGTCTGGCAGTGGAAGGCCGAGAGCGGCGGCACCATCGTCAACCAGCTCAAGCGCCTCGGCGCGTCCTGCGACTGGTCGCGCGAGCGCTTCACCATGGACGAGGGCCTGTCGCGGGCCGTCGTCAAGGTGTTCGTCGAGCTGCACCGCCAGGGCCTGATCTACAAGGACAAGCGCCTGGTCAATTGGGACCCGAAGCTGCTCACCGCGATCTCCGATCTCGAAGTGCAGCAGGTCGAGGTCAGGGGCCATCTCTGGTACCTGCGCTATCCGATCGAGGGGCGGACGTTCAATCCCGAGGACCCCAAATCGTTCATCGTGGTCGCGACGACGCGTCCGGAGACGATGCTCGGCGACACCGCGGTCGCGGTGCATCCGGACGATGAGCGCTACACCGATCTGGTTGGCCAGCATGTGATCCTGCCGCTGGTCGGCCGCAAGATTCCGATCGTCGCCGACGATTATTCCGATCCGGAGAAGGGCTCGGGTGCCGTCAAGGTGACGCCGGCGCACGACTTCAACGACTTCGAGATCGGCAAGCGCCACGGCCTGCCGCAGATCAGCGTGCTCGACCAGGAAGGCAGCCTGAATCTCACCGGCAACGAGGACTATCTGCGGGGCCTGCCGGCGGGCGCCGACGAATTCGCGGCAGAGTTTCACGGCATCGAGCGCTTCGCGGCGCGTAAGAAGATCGTGGCGCGGCTGGAAGAGTTCGGCTTCCTGGAGCGGATCGAGCCCAACACCCACATGGTGCCGCATGGCGACCGCTCCAACGTCGTGATCGAGCCATATCTCACCGACCAGTGGTATGTCGACGCCAAGACGCTGGCGCAGCCGGCGATCGCGGCGGTGCGCTCGGGCGAGACCACGTTCGTGCCGAAGAACTGGGAAAAGACCTATTTCGAGTGGATGGAGAACATCCAGCCCTGGTGCATCTCGCGCCAGCTCTGGTGGGGCCATCAGATCCCGGCGTGGTACGGGCCCGACGGCAAGGTGTTCGTTGCTGAGACCGAGGAAGAGGCGGTCGGCAACGCGCTCGGCTATTACGTCGAGCAGGAAGTCATCACGCCGGAGCAGGGCCACGACATGGCGGTCGATCCCGCCAAGCGCGAGGGCTTCATCACGCGTGACGAAGACGTGCTCGACACCTGGTTCTCGTCGGCGCTGTGGCCGTTCTCGACGCTGGGCTGGCCGGACGACACGCCGGAGGTCGCGCGCTACTACCCGACCAACACGCTGGTCACGGGCTTCGACATCATCTTCTTCTGGGTCGCCCGCATGATGATGATGGGCCTTCATTTCATGAAGGAGGCGCCGTTCTCGACCGTCTACATCCACCGTCTCGTCCGTGACGAGAAGGGCGCCAAGATGTCGAAGTCGAAGGGCAACGTCATCGACCCGCTCGGCGTGATCGACGATTTCGGCGCCGACGCGCTACGCTTCGCGCTGACCCGCGAGGCGGCGCAGGGCCATGACATCCGCCTGTCGCCGCATCTGGTCGAGACCAACCGCAACTTCGCGACCAAGTTCTGGAACGCCTGCCGCTTCGCCGAAATGAACGAGTGCGTGAAGCCGGACGGTTTCGATCCGAAGGGCGCGAAGGAAACGTTGAACCGCTGGATCGCGCACGAGACCTCGCGCGTCACCCGCGAGGTGACCGAGACGATCGAGGATCATCGCTTCAACGATGCGGCCGGCGCGATCTACCGCTTCGTCTGGAACGTGTTCTGCGACTGGTATCTCGAGCTCGCAAAGCCGGTGCTGATGGGCGAGGAGGGCGCGGCCAAGGCCGAGACCCGCGCCATGATCGCCTGGACCCGCGACGAGATCCTCAAGCTGCTGCATCCGTTCATGCCCTTCATCACCGAAGAGCTGTGGGCCGTGACCGCAAAGCGCGACAGCCTCCTGGTGCTGGCGCCCTGGCCGCGCAAGCAGGGCGTGACCGGCGAGCAGCTGGCGGCGATCGCGACCGCCGGTCCGGTTGTCGATCCGATCATTCCGCCGGTGATTGCCGCGCTCGACGCGGACGAGTTCAGCGATCCCGCAGCCGAGGCCGAGATCGGCTGGGTGGTCGATCTCGTCACCACGATGCGGTCGGTGAAGGCGGAAATGAACATCCCGCCGTCGACGCTGACGCCGCTGGTGATCGTGACCACCTCCGACGAGACGCGGGACCGCGCCCAGCGCTGGAACGACACCATCAAGCGCCTCGCGCGATTGTCGGACATCTCCTTCGCGGACGCCGCGCCGGAAGGTGCCATGCAACTGCTGGTGCGCGGCGAAGTCGTCGCGCTGCCGCTGAAGGGCGTGATCGATCTTGCCGCCGAACGGGCGCGGCTGGATAAGGAGCTCGGCAAGGCCGACGCCGACATCAAGCGGGTCGACGCAAAACTCTCCAACGAGAAGTTCGTCGCCAACGCGCCGGAAGAGCTCGTCGAGGAAGAGAAGGAAAAGCGCACGGCCGCGCAGGAACGCCGGGCCAAGATCCTCGAGGCGATCGAGCTGCTGAAGAAGGCGTCATAGCTGATAACGCTGTGACGCTCAGAACCGCTTGCTGAGAAATTTCGATCCCTTCAGCCCGTAGCGCCAGGGCAAATCGACGGCCTTGGTGATGCCGATCCGCAATCCGGTGACGATGTCGGGCGTCCCTGGCCGCGCGTGGAGCGCGATCGGCGGACGGTCGAGCGGCAATTCGCTGTGCGCGATGGTGATGCCGAGAGCCTCGCAAAGCTTGCCGGGCCCCGAGCACAAGGCCCGCTCATCCTCCAGTCCGCGCCGCCGGCGCATGGCGGCGAGGCCGTGGGTCGGCTCGAGCGCGCGGATCAGCACGGCGCTGGCCGAGCCCGGCGCCTCGCAGACGAAGTTGACGCACCAATGGATGCCGTAGGAGCGGTAGACATAGGAGAAGCCCGGCGGGCCGAACATCACCTGGTTGCGCGGGGTCGGTCCGTTGAACGAGTGGGCTGCCGGTTCGGTGTGATGGTAGGCCTCGACCTCGGTGATGATGCCGCCGACGCCGCCGACCAGGAACGTCGCGCCGATCAGGTCGGGTGCGACCTCGTGGACGCTGCGATCGAAGAACGAGCGTTTCAGAGCTTTGCCGAGGCGCGGCGCGGTCGCCGTGGTCGATCGGGGTTTTTGAGGCATTTTGAGTGGGAATCGGGACGGAACGGACCTCGACACTGCCAATATATTGGCTGATCTGCTAGGGTTGCATGGGCCGGGTTGCGAGCCGTGCCAACACGGACTAGCTATGGCCTCTCGCGACTTGCAGGCACAAATGGTCACCATCGTCGACACCATCTCCACCACGCAGCTCCGCCCGCGTCACCCCGAAAAGGTGAACCGGCCGGATGCCGTGTCGCCGCCGAAGCCGGACTGGATCCGCGTCCGCGCGCCGAACACGCGCGGCTATGCCGATACGCGCCGGATCGTGAAGGAGAACGGCCTCGTCACGGTGTGCGAAGAGGCGGGCTGCCCCAACATCGGTGAGTGCTGGGACAAGAAGCACGCCACATTCATGATCATGGGCGACACCTGCACGCGCGCCTGCGCGTTCTGCAACGTCAAGACCGGCATGCCCGGCGCGCTCGAGGCGAGTGAGCCGGAATACGTCGCAGAGGCGGTCTCGAAACTGGGTCTGACCCATGTCGTGATCACATCGGTGGATCGCGACGATCTCGCCGACGGCGGCGCCGAGCATTTTGCAGAGACGATCCGCGCCATCCGCGCGCGCTGCCCGACCACCACGATCGAGATCCTGACGCCGGACTTCCTGCGCAAGGACGGCGCGCTGGAGCGCGTGGTCGCGGCCAAACCCGACGTCTTCAACCACAATCTGGAAACCGTGCCGTCGCGCTATCTGACGGTCCGTCCGGGCGCCCGCTATTTCCATTCGATCCGGCTGCTGCAGCGGGTCAAGGAGATGGACCCTACCATCTTCACCAAGTCGGGCATCATGGTCGGCCTCGGCGAGGAGCGGCACGAGGTGCTGCAGGTGATGGACGATCTGCGTTCGGCCGAGGTCGATTTCCTGACCATCGGCCAGTACCTGCAGCCGACGCGCAAGCATCACGCCGTGATGCGCTACGTGACGCCGGACGAATTCGCGGGCTACGAGCGTGTCGCTTATACCAAGGGTTTTCTGATGGTGTCGGCGAGTCCGCTGACGCGCTCGTCGCATCATGCCGGCGAGGATTTTGCGAAGCTGCAGGCGGCGCGCACGGCTCGCGGCCGCTAGATTTTGTAAACGGCAGGAGGCCGGCGTCGCCAAGCGCCGTTGCCTGATCGAGCCTCGACCGAACCTTGATCTTGGACGGGACCAATGCAACGCGTGCTGGTGATGGGATCGTCAGGGTCCGGCAAGTCGACCTTTGCGCGACGGCTGTCCGCCATGACGGGTATCCCGACCGTGTCGATCGATGCGTTGTTCTGGAAGCCGGGCTGGGTCGAGTCCGACAAGGATGAATTCGAGCGCCGCATGATCGAGGTCACGCAAGCGCCGCGCTGGATCATGGATGGGAACTACATGAAGAGCGGTGCAGGCAATCTGCGCCGAGCGCTCTCGGATACGATCATCTGGTTCGACCTGCCGCGGCTGACCTGCGTGCTCGGAATCCTGGGGCGGATCGCCGGCAGCTATGGCCAGGTTCGCCCCGAAATGGCCGAAGGCTGCCCCGAGAAGATCGATCTCGAGTTCTTCCGCTATGTGTGGACCTATCGCCAGCAGCAGCGGCCGAAGCTGATCGAGTATTTTTCGGGCTTGCGCGCCGATCAATCGCTGGTCTGCTTCACCGATCGGGCCCAGGCGGACGATTATCTGCAGCGTGTCGCACGCCGGCAAAACCGTGCGAGTATCCACTGATGCCACGATTCTCAAGCAAGCGGCGGGTCCGCCACACCGCACCTCAAATGTTCGATTTGGTCGCCGACGTCGAGCGCTATCCGGAATTCGTGCCGCTGTGCCATGCGCTCAAGGTCCGCCAGCGCACGCCCATGGACGACGGCACCGAGGTCGTGGTCGCCGACATGACCGTCTCGTTCAAGCTGGTGCGCGAAACCTTCACCAGCAGGGTGACGCTCGACCGGCCCAACCTGAAGATCCTGGTCGAATACCTGCGCGGCCCGTTCAGCAATCTGGAGAACCGCTGGAGCTTCGAGCCGAAGTCGGAGACCGAATGCGATGTCGGCTTCTTCCTGAACTACGAATTCAAGAGTCGAATGCTGGCGATGTTGATGGGCTCGATGTTCGACGCCGCATTCTCGCGCTTTGCCGCCGCGTTCGAGAAGCGCGCCGACCAGGTCTACGGCAAGCCTCAGCTGTCGACGTAGCGAACCGTCTCGTTTGCATCCCTGGAACGAAAATGCCCGGCACAAGGCCGGGCATGACAGATGATGCGGTCGATTCGTTCGCCGACTTACGGGCAGGAACGCCGCACGCCGCCGGACGCGATGTAGGTGCCGGATGCGGGGTCGTAGGAGCGGAAACGCTGGGAGCAATAGGCGTCGTTGTTGGCCTTGGCCTGGCTTGCCGCGATGGCGCCGCCGATGATCGCGCCGGCTGCAAGGCCGCCGATGATCGCAGCGCCGTTTCCACCACCGTCATGGCGATGACCATAATAGCCGCCGCGATAGCCGTGACGCGGGCCGCCATGCCAGTGACGATACTGCACGTGCTCGACGGAGGTCGGCTGGTCCTGCAACCGCGCGGGCGCGAGCGGTGCGGCGAACGAGGGGGCAACAGTCGACAGCGTCATGGCGCCAGAGGTGATTGCGGCCACGACCAAAGTTCCCAACTTCATCATTTTCTCCTTGTTGTGGGATTTTGCTGTTTGGAAAAACAATTCAAACAGCAGAGTTGGAACAATGGAAAACGGCGAAGCGACGTCGCAGTTCCACCTGAGATAGGTGGCACAGGGTCGCAGTTGACAGAGGGGTGTGTGAGGTTGGCCTTCGCGCGACTCGACTTGCGCAGGCCTATCCGCGTGGCGGCCGCCGGCGTTTCGCAGTGTGGCTTCGCGGCGAACGGGCCACGCGTGGCCGCAACCGGCTGGCGGTCTCGCGGCGCGGCTTTGCCGCCTGCGGCGGGCGCGCGAGCTCCATCAGCATGCGCAGCGCCTCGACCACCGAGCGTTGCCGCACAGTGCTACGGCCGATCGCGCCAAATCGTTGCTCCCGATGAACGATGCGGCCGTCGCGCGCGGCGACGGCGAAGTGCACCAGGCCGACCGGCTTGCCAGGAGTGGCGCCGCCCGGGCCCGCGATCCCGGTGATCGAGACCGCAAGGTCGACGCCGGCCTTTTCCAACGCGCCGATCGCCATCGCGGTCGCGGTTTCCTTGCTGACCGCGCCGAACGTCTCCAACGTCGCCGCCTTGACGCCGAGCATCACCCGCTTGGCCTCGTTCGAATAGGTGACGAATCCGCGGTCGATCACGTCGGACGATCCGGGAATGTCGGTGAGCGCGCCGGCGACGAGGCCGCCGGTACAGGATTCGGCGGTCGCGATGGTCAGCTTGCGCATCCGGCACAGGTCGAGCAGCGCGCGGGAGAGGGCACGAGCGTCGCTGCCGCCCATGTCAGGCACTCCAGCCGGTTTCATCCCAGGGGAGGCGAACCGTGGCGCTCGCGGTCGCCGCGATGCCTTCCTCGCGGCCGGTGAAGCCGAGCCGCTCGCTGGTGGTGGCCTTGACCGCCACGCGCGAGATGTGGACGCCGGAGATTTCCGCGATCTTCGCCCGCATGGTGTCGCGCAGCGGCCCGATCTTCGGCCGCTCGCAGATCAGCGTCACCTCGAGATTGGCGATCCGTCCGCCGCGCGCGGTGACGCGCTCGACGGCATATTTCAGGAACTGGTCGGAGGAGGCGCCCTTCCACTTGGCGTCGCTCGGCGGGAAGTGCGAGCCGATGTCGCCGTCGGCCAGCGCGCCGAGGATCGCGTCGACCAGCGCATGCAGCCCGACATCGCCGTCGGAATGGGCCAGGAAGCCTCTGGTGTGCGGCACGCGCACGCCGCAGATCATCACATGGTCGCCGTCGCCAAAGGCGTGCACGTCGTAACCGGTGCCGGTCCTGATGTCGCCGAGCTGGCTTGCGAGCCGCGCTTCCTCGCGCACGAAGTCTTCGGGTGTGGTGAGTTTCATGTTGGCAGCATCGCCTTCAAACGTCGCAACGGTCAATCCCGCCCATTCGGCAAGCGCGGCATCGTCGGTGAAATCGCTGCGGCCCTCGCGCGCGGCACGACGATGCGCCTCCAATATTACGTCGAAACGAAATGCCTGTGGCGTCTGCGCGATCCGCAAGCGGGCGCGCTCCGGTGTCGCCTCGACATCGCCGGTATCGCCGGTGAGCTTGATCGTGTCGGTGACGGGAATGACGGGGATCGCAGCGCCGGTCCGGCCGGCCGCGGCGATCGCGCGCGAGATCACTGCCGACGTGACGAAGGGGCGCGCGGCATCGTGGATCAAGACGATGTCGGGCTTCTCGCTCGCGAGCGCCTCGAGCCCGGCATGGACCGAGGCCTGCCGGGTCGCGCCGCCCGGCGTCGGCGATTGATGGCGCAGGCCTGCGACCGCTTCATCGAACAGCGCGGCATCGTCAGGATTGACCACCGGCTGCACCGCAAACACGTCGGGGTGTCCGGAGAACGCCTCCATGGCGCGGTAGATCACCGTCTGTCCGCCGATCGTCCGGTATTGCTTGGGCCCGCCTGCGCCGGCGCGCAGTCCACGGCCGGCTGCGACAAGGATGGCTGCGGTACGCTCAGGCTTCGGCATGTTGAACCAGTGACAAACAAATCGGGGATGAGGGGAGCGGCGGGGACCGCCGCGCACAGCCCTTAGCATGACCGCTGCGCAAAAACAGAGCGTTTGCCGATGACTGTGGGAAAAGCAGATTTTGTTGCAGTGCACTTGTACAGGTGGTAGGAATGTCTAAACCGTAGGCATGAGCCTTGACTGCACAAGAATTGTGCGCAGAATAGACGACGTCAGCTGCAATGGCGTAGCTGACAGAACGACGAGACGGCTGTGACCGGCGTGCAAAGTATTCCTCGTAACCCATTGAAGATAGGCGATATTGCTGTCGCCAACCGGGTTCTCCTCGCGCCCATGTCCGGCATCACCGACGCGCCCTTCCGGCGACTCGCTGCCAGTTTGGGTGCTGGACTGGTGGTCTCCGAGATGACCGCCAGCGACGATCTGGTGAACGGCAAGCCGATGTCGAAGCTGCGTTGTGAGGCAGCCGGGATCGGGCCGCATGTGGTCCAGCTTGCCGGCTGCCAGACCCACTGGATGGCGGAGGGCGCGCGGATCGCCGAGGGCGCCGGTGCCGACATCATCGATATCAACATGGGCTGCCCGGCGCGCCACGTGACCGGCGGCCAGTCCGGTTCGGCCCTGATGCGCGACCTCGACCACGCGGTGACGCTGATCGAGGCGACGCTGTCGGCGGTCAAGGTGCCGGTGACGCTGAAGATGCGGCTCGGCTGGGACGATCGCTCGCTCAATGCGCCCGAACTGGCGCGCCGCGCCGAGGCATCGGGCGTGCAGATGATCACCGTGCATGGCCGCACCCGCTGCCAGTTCTACAAGGGCGATGCCAACTGGAACGCCGTGCGCGCGGTCAAGGATGCCGTCACGATCCCGGTCGTGGTCAACGGCGACATCACCTCGTTCGACAAGGCGCTCGACGCGCTGGAGATGTCGGGCGCCGACGCCGTCATGATCGGACGCGGCGCGCAGGGCCAGCCCTGGCTGCCCGGCCAGATCGGCCGCCGGCTCGATACCGGGGTTGCCGAGGCTGCGCCGTCGCTCGCCGAGCAGCTCAAGCATGTTCGCGCGCTCTATGACGAGGTCTGCAGCCACTATGGCCTGCGCATCGGGCTCAGGCATGCGCGCAAGCATCTCGGCTGGGCGCTGGAGACCGCTGCGGCCTATAGCTGCGCGCCGGCGGCAACGCTGAAGACCTGGCGGCAAGCGATCCTGACCTCCGAGCAGCCGTCCAGCGTGCATCGCGCGCTCGAGGACGCTTACGACGATTTTGCCTGGAGTGCTGCCGCATGACGTCAGCCATGGAATTTCGCCGGCCCGTGCCCACCGACGGCGAGGCCATCCTCAACGCGCTGCCCAATCCGGTGCTGCTGGTCGCACCCGACGGACGGATCGTGGATGCCAACATCGCCGCAGAATCCTTCTTCGAGATCTCGACGCAGTTTTTGCGCCGGCAGTCGCTGAAGGAGCTGGTGCCGTTCGGCAGCCCGCTGCTCGCGCTGATCGAGCAGGTGCGGGCGAGCGGCTCGCCGGTCAATGAATACAAGGTCGATCTCGGCACGCCGCGGATCGGAGGCGATCGCCAGGTCGACCTGCACGTCGCGCCGCTGACCGAGCGCCCCGGGCATATCGTGGTGATGCTGCAGGAGCGCACCATCGCCGACAAGATGGACCGCCAGCTCACCCATCGCAGCGCGGCGCGCTCGGTGATCGCGCTGGCCGCGATGCTCGCCCATGAGATCAAGAACCCGCTGTCGGGCATCCGCGGCGCCGCGCAGCTGCTGGAGCAGCAGGCGTCCTCAGAGGATCGGCTGCTGACGCGGCTGATCTGCGACGAGGCCGACCGCATCGTGACGCTGGTCGATCGCATGGAAGTGTTCGGCGACGACCGTCCGGTGGCGCGCGGGCCGGTCAACATCCATTCCGTGCTCGACCATGTGAAGCGGCTGGCGCAATCCGGCTTCGCCCGCAACGTCCGCTTCATCGAGGACTATGATCCGTCGCTGCCGCCGGTGCTCGCCAACCAGGACCAGCTGATCCAGGTGTTCCTCAACCTCGTGAAGAACGCGGCCGAAGCGGTCGCCGATCTCGGCACCGATGCCGAGATTCACCTCACCACGGCGTTCCGGCCAGGGGTGCGGCTGTCGGTGCCCGGCAAGAAATCGCGGGTCTCGCTGCCGCTGGAATTCTGCGTCAAGGACAATGGCTCAGGGGTGCCGGAAGACCTGCTGCCGAACCTGTTCGATCCCTTCGTCACCACCAAGCAGACCGGCAGCGGGCTCGGCCTAGCGCTGGTCGCCAAGATCGTCGGCGATCACGGCGGCATCATCGAATGCGAGTCGCAGCCGCGCAAGACCACCTTCCGCGTGCTGATGCCGATGTACAGCGCCGCCAAGCAACACGATCACAGCAACCGCGATGACGTTCCGGGTACGTCCTCGCCTGCCTCTCAGGGCGCACGATGAGGAACAACAATGCCTGCAGGTAGCATACTTGTCGCTGACGACGACACCGCCATCCGGACCGTCCTGAACCAGGCGCTGTCGCGCGCCGGCTACGAGGTGCGCCTGACCGGCAACGCCGCCACGCTGTGGCGCTGGGTCAGCCAGGGCGAGGGCGATCTCGTCATCACCGACGTGGTGATGCCCGACGAGAACGCGTTCGATCTGCTGCCGCGGATCAAGAAGATGCGGCCGAACCTGCCGGTCATCGTGATGAGCGCGCAGAACACCTTCATGACCGCGATCCGCGCTTCCGAGCGCGGCGCCTACGAATATCTGCCGAAGCCGTTCGACCTGAAGGAACTGATCACCATCGTCGGCCGCGCGCTGGCCGAGCCGAAGGAGCGGGTTTCCAGTCCCGCCGATGACGGCGAGTTCGACTCGATTCCGCTGGTCGGCCGCTCGCCGGCGATGCAGGAGATTTACCGCGTTCTGGCGCGGTTGATGCAGACCGACCTCACCGTGATGATCTCGGGCGAGTCGGGCACCGGCAAGGAGCTGGTCGCGCGCGCGCTGCATGACTATGGCCGGCGCCGCAATGGCCCGTTCGTCGCGGTCAACATGGCGGCGATCCCGCGCGACCTGATCGAATCCGAATTGTTCGGCCATGAGCGCGGCGCGTTCACCGGCGCCAACACCCGCGCCTCCGGCCGCTTCGAGCAGGCCGAGGGCGGCACGCTGTTCCTCGACGAGATCGGCGACATGCCGATGGAGGCGCAGACCCGTCTGCTCCGGGTGCTGCAGCAGGGCGAATACACCACCGTCGGCGGCCGCACCCCGATCAAGACCGACGTGCGCATCGTCGCGGCCTCCAACAAGGATCTGCGCATCCTGATCCAGCAGGGCCTGTTCCGCGAAGATCTGTTCTTCCGCCTCAACGTGGTGCCGTTGCGGCTGCCGCCGCTGCGCGAGCGGATCGAGGATCTGCCCGACCTGATCCGGCACTTTTTCTCGCTCGCCGAGAAGGACGGCCTGCCGCCGAAGAAGCTCGACACCCAGGCGCTGGAGCGGCTGAAGCAGCACCGCTGGCCGGGTAACGTTCGCGAGCTGGAAAACCTCGCCCGGCGGCTCGCCGCGCTCTATCCGCAGGACGTCATCACCGCCTCGGTCATCGACGGCGAGCTGGCGCCGCCGGCGGTCACCTCGGGCAGCACCGCGACCGTCGGCGTCGACAATCTCGGCGGGGCGGTGGAGGCGTATCTGTCCTCGCACTTCTCCGGGTTCCCGAACGGCGTTCCGCCGCCGGGCCTCTACCACCGGATCCTCAAGGAGATCGAGATTCCGCTGCTGACCGCCGCGCTGGCGGCGACCCGCGGCAACCAGATCCGGGCCGCCGACCTGCTCGGATTGAACCGCAACACGCTGCGCAAGAAGATCCGCGACCTCGACATCCAGGTCTACCGGAGCGGGGGCTAGGGGCTGACGGGGCGGGGCGCAAGCCTCGCTACCCTCAGTTCGGTGCAGCGGTTCTGCTTCGGCATCGACTAATCTAGCTTGTTGGTGCCCTTCGAAGCGTTCGACAGGGCAGATTGCCGACCCGCCAGAGCATTTAGCCGCGCTCCGCCCGCCGTGCCTCCCAACAGTTGATTGGCACCAACACAGACGCCCAGACAGGCCATAGCCAAGTACTCATAAGTTTCGATGGTCTCGCCCGGGCGGACAACAGGTTCGGTATCGAAGCCTGGCCCCTCAGGATGATCGGCTACGACATATCGACTGAGTGCCGACACTGATGGGTGAGCAGCGTCGGACGAGAGCTGCGCATAGAATATGTAGGTCTTACGAAAGTCTTCGCGGATTCCCGCGACGCCTCTCGGGTTCAACGTCTTGGTCGTGGACCCATCTTTGTTGAGCTTGCGCATGAACGCCCGGAGGCGATCCTCGACCTCTCCATCAAGCGCGACATCCATCTCAAAGAACGATTGACCGGTTAACCGTCTGTGGGTCAGCTCGTCGTCTTGCATCTGCTTGACGAATTCGTCGCCATGCTCAGCAAGCCCCACAGTCCAGTAGAGATTTTCGAGACAGCACCGCGTGATGGTTCGAGCCTCAACGATCAAACTGGCATCCAGCAGAATGAGGGCCCCCTTCAGATTTGAAACACACCGAGCGAGCAAGGCCAGCGCAAGGAATTGCGGGTCGGCAAAGCCCTTTGGTGTGATCTTGACGTCGGCGGTCGCGAAGATACCCATCGCGCACGTCTCGATCTCAGAGCAAAGAGACCGCCAATCCGCGATCAGAGGGGACATGTCTTCGTCTCTAAGGTTTTTTGGGGGTCTACAGAACCGATTCTATCGTGTCAGTTCGGCACGATATCAGCCCGTGCTGGGGTGCGGTTAGTCCGAAGCGGTTCGCCGAGACCCAATTGAGGGGAGAAGACGGGTAAGGCAGCGTCAGCGTGTAAGGGAATTCTGCAGGGCCGACCTGAAGAACGCCTCGTCATATACGGAGTGGAGTCGCTTGATTTCGCGTTTTGCTCCCCACGGTAACGCGATTTGCTTCACTCCGTTCTCGTTCCCATCTTCGTACCATTTTCTTACCCACCAAGCCCAAAGGTCGGCGGCCTGCAGCGGCATACACTTTTCGTCATCTCGGTAAGTCGGATTGCGCCCCATCAACCTCCCGACTTCTGACCTGAGTGACGCGCGAAAGCGATCCCAATGCGGTGATAATTTCTTTTCTTCGGCCTCATTGTCGAAAACAAAGTCGACGGGCCCCTTTAAGCCCATTTTCTCCTGCGTAAGGGCCAAATTTTCGACGATCTGCCTGGCGGCGTAGAGGTATGGATTTTTCAACGCCCTGATATCGAGCCCGGGCGAAGGCGGGACAAACTCATCAACGAACCGTACCAGTGCCGCTGTATCAAAAACACATGAGATCGCGGCCAAGATATCGTGCTCTTCGATAGTTCTGTAGAAATAGGCGACAAATTCCAGCTGCTGCGCCATCTCGTTCATCTTAAATCGACGCAACCGCCTTTGACCGAGTTTTTCCTTCCAAGCTTCAGAAAATTTTGCCCATTCGCCGGCCCGTGCGACGTATCCCGCAACGACTAAGACGTTCGGGTCTCCCTTACCACTTGCGTCCACAAATGCTTGAAGTGGGTCGTCGGCGGAGATCACGGCACTCTATCCCCTCACTTGAAAGTACCAGATAGGCGTATCGGCATAGATCGCAACATCGAGCTAGGTCGGGGTCAAGAAGGCTTACCCATGACTTTCAGACCGGATGATGGAATTCCCGGCAAACTGGAGGTCTCCTGCGAGAACGGGCACACTGGACTCAGCATTGAGATGGCCTCCGCGGAGGCCAGTTTAACGGCGGCATCCGTGTCGGTCACAAACCCGTGCCCGCTTTGGGCGGCAAGCTGGGCGCTTCCGTCGCGCCGCCGCCGGGCCTCTACCACCGCATCCTCAAGGAGATCGAGATACCGCTCCTGACCGCTGCACTGGCGGCGACCCGCGGCAACCAGATCCGGGCCGCCGACCTGCTCGGATTGAACCGCAACACGCTGCGCAAGAAGGTCCGCGACCTCGATATCCAGGTCTACCGGAGCGGGGGCTAGGGCTGACGGGGCGGGGCGCAAGCCTCGCTTGAAGCCTCGCTATCGTTTTTGAGTAGTCACAAATGGTTTTGAGGACACGGCGCCGCACCAAGGTTTGCGCCGCGGAAATGTCGCAATTCGGCAACATTGTGATATGATTGCATCAGTTCGCAATTCCCGCGGGCGATCGCACTCAGCTCAATTGCCGGTATGACCAGCGCAGAGACCACCGCTTCAACGTTACACGCGCCCCCGGCCGAGCCCAATGCAGAGGCGCGGGGCTTCCCGCTGCGGCGCTGGCTGGCGCCGTTCGCCGTGGCGATCGCGCTGCTGTCGGCCTTCCTGACCTTCGTGGTGCTGACCGGCCTGACCCCCATCGAGCCGACGTCCGAGGTCGTCCGCTCCTTCCTGATGATCAACGCCGCCACGATCCTTCTGCTGGTCGGCATCATCGTCCGGGAAGTCTGGCAGATGGTGCAGGCCAGGCGGCGGGGGCGGGCGGCGGCACGGCTGCATGTGCAGATCGTCGGCCTGTTCTCGGTGATCGCGGTGCTGCCCGCCGTGCTGGTGTCGATCGTTGCCAACGTCACCATCGAGCGCGGCCTCGACCGGCTGTTCTCGGGCCCCACCAAGCAGGTGATCCAGAACTCGCTGACGATTGCCAGCGCCTACATGCAGGAGCACGCACAACTCATCAACGGCGACACCCTGGCGATGGCCAACGACCTCGCCCATGCGCGGCCGCTCTACGACCAGGATCGCATGACGTTCCTGCAGCTGATGACGGCCGGCGCCGAGTCCCGCAACCTGCCGGTCGCGGTGCTGATGGACAAGGACGGCAAGATCGTCGCCAGCGCCGAAACCGGCGTCCGCCTGAACTATGAAGCGCCGCCGCCGGACATCCTCAAGGACATCAACGAAACCGAGCCGAAGATCTCGGTCTTTCCCGAAAACTACGTCGCCTCCGTGGTCCGCCTGCGGGCCTATGACGACATGTTCCTGTACGTGGCGCGCCTGCTCGATCCGGCTGTGGTTGCCCAGCTCAAGCAGACCCAGACCAGCGCGGCCGAATACGCCCAGCTCGAGACCCGCAGGCTCGGCATCCAGGTGGCGTTCGCGCTGATGTTCGCGGTGATCGCGCTGACCATCCTGATGGCCTCGGTGCTGATCGGCCTCAACTTCGCCAACGGGCTGGTCTCGCCGATCCGCCAGCTGATGGGCGCGGCGAGCGAGGTCTCGACCGGCAACCTCAATGTCCAGGTGCCGGTCAACAAATCGGCAAGCGACCTCGCACTGCTCGGCGAGATCTTCAACAAGATGACCCAGGAGCTGCGCACCCAGCGCAACGAACTGGTCGATGCCAGCGAGACCATCGACAGCCGCCGCCGCTTCATCGAAGCGGTGCTGTCGTCGGCCAGCGCCGGCATCATCGGCGTCGACGCCTCAGGCACCATCGGCGTCCTCAACCGCTCGGCCGAGAAATTGATCGGGCATGCCGAATCGGAGACGCTCGGCCATCCGCTCTCGGACGTGCTGCCCGAGCTCGACGAGATGATGAAGACGGCGCGCGAGGGCACGCAGCGCCTGGTGCAGGGGCAGGTCACGATCCTGCGCGACGGCAATGAGCGCAATCTGTCGGTTCGCGTCTCCGCCGAGCAGACCAGCCAGTCGCGCGACAGCTACATCATCACCCTCGACGACATCACCGAATTGGTCTCCGCGCAGCGTACCTCGGCCTGGGGCGACGTCGCCCGCCGCATCGCCCACGAGATCAAGAACCCGCTGACCCCGATCCAGCTCTCGGCCGAGCGCATTCGCCGCAAGTTCGGCAAGACCATCACCGAGGAGAAGGACAAGTCGATCTTCGAGCAGTGCACCGACACCATCGTGCGCCAGGTCGACGACATCAGGCGGATGGTCGACGAGTTCTCGCGCTTTGCGCGGATGCCGAAGCCCGTGATGGAAGGCGAGGACGTCGCCGACGTGGTGCGGCAGGCGGTGTTCCTGATGAAGGTCGCGCATCCCGATCTCGACATCGAGGCGGACATCAAGCAGTCGCCGCTGCCCGCACAGTTCGACCGCCGGCTGATCTCGCAGGCGCTGACCAACATCATCAAGAATGCCACCGAGGCGATCGAGCAGGTCCCGCGCGAGGAACTCGGCAAGGGCCGCATCGACGTCGTGGCGCAGCGCGAGGATGACGACATCCTGATCGATGTCGTCGACAACGGCATCGGCCTGCCCAAGGTCGCCCGTGCGCGCCTGCTCGAGCCCTATGTCACGACGCGGGCGAAGGGCACGGGGCTCGGCCTTGCGATCGTCGGCCGCGTTCTGGAGGACCATGGCGGCCGCATCGAGCTCAAGGATGCGTCCGATTTCCGCGAGGGCCAGCGCGGTGCCTGGATGCGGTTGCGCTTTTCCGTCACGGGCCAGGCGGCCAAGCCCGAGAACAAGCCGGAGAACAAGGAACAAAAGCCGGACGGGAAATCATCCGGCCCCGACAGCGAAAAAAATCCGCCGCAAGAGCCGACCAACGGCCCGGCACAGGCGACCAACAATGAACCAAAAATCCAAGAACAGATCCAAAAACCCGATCAGCAAGAACCAAATAACCAAGAGCCAAATGCGCAAGAGCCAAGAAGCCAAGAACCAAGAATCAAAGCCGCGACGGGCGACTGACAACGCAGGTGTAACCCATGGCAAGTGACATTCTGATTGTCGACGACGAAGCTGACATTCGCGACCTCGTTGCGGGTATCCTGGACGATGAGGGGTTCTCCACGCGCACCGCGCGCGACAGCGATTCGGCGCTTGCCGAGATCGCCAACCGCCGCCCGAACCTGGTCTTCCTCGACATCTGGCTGCAGGGCTCCAAGCTCGACGGCCTGCAGCTGCTCGAGCAGATCAAGAAGGACAATGCCGATCTGCCGGTCGTGATGATCTCCGGCCACGGCAACATCGAAACCGCCGTCGCGGCGATCAAGCGCGGCGCCTATGACTTCATCGAGAAGCCGTTCAAGTCGGACCGGCTGATCCTGGTCGCGACGCGGGCGCTGGAGACCTCGCGGCTCAAGCGCGAGGTCAAGGAGCTCAAGCAGCTGGCGCCGGCAGCCAGCGTCCTGACCGGCCGCTCGGCCTGCATGAACCAGCTGCGCCAGACCATCGACCGCGCCGCCAAGGCCAACAGCCGCATCCTGATCGTCGGCCCCTCCGGCGCCGGCAAGGAACTCGCCGCGCGCACGCTGCATCACGCCTCCGGACGCGCCGAGGGGCCGTTCGTGGTGATCAATGCGGCCGCGATCACGCCGGAGCGCATGGAGATCGAGCTGTTCGGCATCGAGGGATCGAACGGCGAGCAGCAGCGCAAGGCCGGCGCGCTCGAGGAGGCGCATGGCGGCACGCTGTTCATCGACGAGATCGCGGACATGCCGCGCGAGACCCAGAACAAGATCCTGCGCGTGCTGGTCGATCAGACCTTCCAGCGTCAGGGCGGCACCGGCAAGGTCCATGTCGACGTCCGCATCATCTCCTCGACCGCGCGCAACCTCGAGGAGGAGATCGCGGCGGGCCGTTTCCGCGAGGATCTCTATCATCGCCTCTCGGTGGTGCCGATCCGGGTGCCGCCGCTGTCGGAGCGCCGTGAGGACATCCCCGAACTGATCGACTATTTCATGGATCAGATCTCGGCGGCCACCGGCCTGCCGAAGCGGCAGATCGGCCAGGATGCGATGGCCGTGCTGCAGTCGCATGTCTGGCCCGGCAACGTCCGCCAGCTCCGCAACAACGTCGAACGCGTGATGATCCTGGCCGGCGGCGGCCCGGAGGCGATCATCACCGCCGACATGCTGCCGCAGGACGTCGGCTCCATGGTGCCGGCGATGCCGACCTCCAACAATGGCGAGCACATCATGGGGCTGCCGCTGCGCGAGGCGCGCGAAGTGTTCGAGCGCGATTATCTGATCGCCCAGATCAGCCGCTTCTCCGGCAACATCTCGCGCACCGCGGAGTTCGTCGGCATGGAGCGCTCGGCGCTGCATCGCAAGCTGAAGGCGCTCGGGGTCGGCTGACCCCGATACGGCTGGCCGGCAAATGCCGGCGGCTTGGCGCGAAGTCCCGGCGGTCACCCGCCGGGGAAGCAGGGCCAGGCTCGGGACGTGGTGGGCCGGCGCGCGAGGCGAGGGCAGGGCCGGCACAACCGGGGATTTATCCACTCTCCACGAGAATATTCGTCTCTTTCCCTGCGCTTTCTTAGAATTGCCACCGTGTTCCTACCGACTGCTGCGCGAACCGGCTTGCCTAAAAACCGCGCGTAGCCTCTAATCCTACCGCTACGCCTGCCAGAGGGGGATCTCAGGGCAGGCGGGCAGCCGGAGGAGGCTCCGTCAGAGAGCCGCAACCGGTTCAATAAAAAGAAGCACAAGCTTGCGGGACAAAAACAATGGCGGCAGACCGCGCACAAAATCTACAAGACACCTTCCTTAATCACGTTCGTAAAACAAAAACGCCACTGACGATATTTCTGGTCAACGGGGTAAAGCTGCAAGGCATTGTCACATGGTTCGACAATTTCTGCTTGCTGCTGCGGCGCGATGGTCACTCGCAGCTTGTCTACAAGCACGCGATCTCGACCATCATGCCCGGCGCTCCGATTCAGCTGTTCGAAGGTGGTGAGGACGCACCGGCTTGAGAGTGAACTGATTGGAACCCTTCAATCGTGAAGGGGGCGCCGACCGGACCAAGTCTAGGCCCGGGTCGGCGGGGGAGCTGAGCACCGGGCGGGTGATCGTCATCGGCCCGTACCTGCGCATGCGCCGTGGCGACGGCGATGCGCAAACGGATTCCTCTGTCCGCGACTATGAAGCGCGGATCGAGGAAGCCGCCGGCCTCGCCGGTGCGATCGACCTCACCGTGGTGGAATCCGTCGTCGCGCCGATCAGCCAGATCCGGCCCGCGACCTATCTCGGCAAGGGCAAGGTCGAGGAGATCAACGGCCTCGTCGCCGGCGACAAGGTCGAGCTCGTGGTGATGGATTGCGCGTTGTCGCCGATTCAGCAGCGCAATCTCGAGAAGGCCTGGAGCACCAAGGTGCTCGACCGCACCGGCCTGATCCTGGAAATCTTCGGCCGCCGCGCCAAGACCAAGGAAGGCGCGCTGCAGGTCGAGCTTGCCCATCTCAATTACCAGCGCAGCCGCCTGGTGCGGTCGTGGACCCATCTCGAGCGCCAGCGCGGCGGCTTCGGCTTCATGGGCGGCCCCGGCGAGACCCAGATCGAGGCCGACCGCCGCCTGATCGGCGACCGCATCACGCGGCTTGAGAACGAGCTGAAGAAGGTGCAGGCGACGCGGCGATTGCATCGCGCCGGACGCCAGCGCGTACCGTACCGCGTGGTGGCGCTGGTCGGCTACACCAATGCCGGCAAATCGACCCTGTTCAATCGCCTGACGCGCGCCGACGTGCAGGCCGCCGACATGCTGTTTGCGACGCTCGACCCGACCCTGCGTGCGCTCAACCTGCCGCATGGCGGCAAGGCGATGCTGTCGGACACGGTCGGCTTCATCTCCAATCTGCCGACCCAGCTGGTGGCCGCGTTCCGCGCCACGCTGGAGGAGGTGCTGGAAGCCGACATCATTCTGCATGTCCGCGACATCTCGCACGAGGATGCGGAGGCGCAGGAGCGCGACGTCGAGGCGGTGCTGCACCAGCTCGGGATCGATCCGGACGCCGACGGCGGCCAGCGCATCATCGAGGTCTGGAACAAGATCGATCGCTTCGATCCCGAGGAGCGGGACAATCTGCGCAACATCGCCGCGCGGCGGCCGCCGGAGCGGCCGTGCTTCCTGGTCTCGGCCGTGACCGGCGAGGGGATCGAGGAGCTCTTGACCGCGATCGAGGATCGCCTCGCGGCCAAGCGCATCACGCTCAATCTTTCGATCGATGCCTCCGACGGCGCCGGCATCAGCTGGCTGCATCGCAATGCCGAGGTCCTGAACAAGGAGCTCAATGGCGAGCGCTTCGACATGACGGTGCGGGTCGACGAGACCAAGCGCGACATCGTCATGTCACGATTCGATGCTCTGCCGCACGGGACGTAACGTCCGGACATCCGCGGCGGCAAGGGGGATCGAAGTGGGATCGATGTTCAACCGTCGAACATTTCTCGGCGGCGGCATGGCGAGCGCTGCGCTCGCGGGCATTTCAACGCGTGGGGTCGCCGACAATGCTGCCTTCGTCGACGCACCCGCGCTCCGGCCGGTTCTTGCGCGTCCGGACCGCATGTTTCGTGTCACCGTATGCCTGCGTCCGTTCCGCGCTGCCGGTCCGCGCATCGAAGCGGAATGGATCGACAGCAAATATGTCGTCCACAATTACGGACATGGCGGCAGCGGCTGGTCGCTGTCCTGGGGCGCCGCGCAGGAGGCCGTGCCGCTCGCCCTGCAATTGAGCGCGCGCAACATCGCCGTCCTCGGCGCCGGTGCGATCGGTCTGACGACGGCGATCACCGCGCAGCGGATGGGCGCGACCGTCACGATCTACGCCAAGGAGCGCTTTCCGCAGGTGCGCTCGGCACGTGCGACCGGGGACTGGTCGCCGGATTCGCGGATCGCGATGGAAGCAGACGTCGCGCCGGACTTTGCCGACCGCTGGGAGCGGATGGCGCGCACGACCTTTGCCACCCATCAAAGCTATCTCGGCCTTGCCGGCAATCCGATCGAATGGACGGATCGCTATCTGCTCTCCGACGATGCGCCCGATGCCGACGGCCGTCCGCACAGGCGCCAGCATGCCGCGGGCGATGGCCAGAAGAAATTCCTCGAATTGCGCGGCCGGATCAGGTCGCTCACGCCGCGATGGGACTTGCTGGCCGCCGAATCGAATCCGTTTCCCGCGCCATACGCCTGGAAAAGCGCTTCGCTCACCTACAACGTCACCGATCTCTACCGTCAGCTCGAAGCGGAGTTTCAGGGTGCCGGAGGGCGCTTCATGCCGATCGAGCTGCACGCGCCGTCCGATCTGTCGAAGCTCCGCGAAACCGTCATTGTCAACTGCACCGGCTACGGCGCCCGTGCGTTGTTTCGTGACGAGAGCATCGTTCCGGTGCGCGGCCAGATCGCCTGGCTCATTCCACAGCCGGATGTCAATTACGGCGTCTTCTACCGTAACCTCAGCGTCCTCGGCGGGCGCGACGGCATCGTCGTCCAGCCGGTCGGCGAGAACGACTATTTCGGCTTCAACGACGACAACGAAACGCCGGACCTCGCCGCCGCGCGCCAGGCGGTGGAAGACGCCGCGAGACTGTTCAGCCGGGCCTGATCGCCCCTCCGGCACGGCACCGCGCAATCTCCCAAAATGTGACGGCGCCGTGACGCGATCTCACTCGACCGCGCCTGCGACGTGCCGCCGCACTTTCTGTTTGAAATCTGCGCTGCCTTGGTTCATTGCGCTCTGCTGGACGTAAAGCCGAGGGCGATCGATGCAGGACACCAGCCAAACCATCACCCACGACACGCTCGCCGGCCAGAACGGGGATCTCGCGCATGTGCGGGCGCCCGAGATCGTCGATGCCCTCAATGCACGGGAGCCGGCGGATGCGGCGAAGCTGCTGCAATCGCTGCCGGCCGAGAAGGCGATCGAGGTGCTCGACCTGCCTGGGCTCGACAACACCTGCGAGATCCTGGCCGAGCTGCCGAAGAACGCGGCGGTGTCGCTGCTGTCCGGCGTCTCCGACGACCGTGCCGCCGACATCTTCAAGGAACTGGTCGAGCCGCTGCGCACCACGCTGCTGAACGGCCTTAATCCGGATACTCGTAACGTCATCTCCGGGCTGCTGGCCTATCCCGAGCGCAGTGCCGGCAGCATCATGACGACCGAATTCGTCAGCGTGCCCTCGAACTGGACCATCGCCGAGGTCCTGCATCATATCCGGATGGTCGAGCGCACCCGCGAGACCGTCTACTCGATCTTCGTGATCGACCCGGTCAAGAAGACCCTGATCCAGGCGGTGCCGCTGCGCCGCCTGATCTCGGCCGATCCGCATGCCAATGTGCTGACCGCGGCACCGGCGCGGAAGCCGCTGATGATCTCGCCGGAGGCCGACCGCATGGAGGCGGCGCGGCTGATCTCGCGCTACGATCTGCTCGCCGTCGCGGTCGTCGACGGCCCCGGCCACATCCTCGGCATCGTCACGGTCGACGACGTCATCGACGCCATCGTCGAGGAATCGACCGAGGACGCCCAGAAGTTCGGCGGCATGGAAGCGATCGACGAGCCTTATCTGCGGATCGGCTTCCTCGAAATGATCAAGAAGCGCGGCGGCTGGCTGTGCGCACTGTTCCTGTCGGAAATGCTGACCGCAACCGCGATGCAGTCGTACCAGAGCGAACTCGAGAAGGCGATCGTCCTGACGCTGTTCATCCCGCTGATCATGAGCTCCGGCGGCAATTCCGGCTCCCAGGCCACCTCGCTCCTGATCCGATCGCTGGCGCTGCACGAGGTTCGGCTGCGCGACTGGTGGCGCGTTGCCATGCGCGAACTGCCGACCGGTATCGTGCTGGGCTCCATCCTGGGCTTGATCGGCATCGTCAGGATCACGGTCTGGCAGACCCTCGGCCTGTTCGACTACGGCCCGCATTGGGTGCTGGTGGCCATCACCGTCGGCGCCGCGCTGGTCGGCATCGTCACCTTCGGCTCGCTGTCCGGATCGATGCTGCCGTTCATCCTCAAGCGTATCGGCTTCGATCCGGCGAGCGCGTCCGCGCCGTTCGTCGCGACGCTGGTCGACGTCACCGGCCTCGTGATCTATTTCGGCGTCGCGGCGGTCATCCTGCACGGCACGCTGCTGTAGAGAATTTGCGGGCAGGGTCGCTACGCCACATCCATAAATTCACTGTCGTCCCGGCGAAAGCCAGGACCATAACCACCGGCCTCGTTGTTGAGGACAGTCGCAGTGCCGCATGAGTGCGGTACCGGCACCGTCAGTCACCCATAGATCACGCGGTATGGGTCCCTGCTTTCGCAGGGACGACAGCAGTGACGGCGGTCTTCGCTTCGTTCCACAGCGCGTCCATTTCCTCAAGTGTAGCGTTGTCGAGCGAGCGGCCCTTCGCGGCGAGCGCCTGCTCGATATAGGCAAAGCGTCGCTCGAACTTGGCGTTGGTCGCGCGCAGCGCGGTTTCCGGATCGGCGTCGACGTGGCGGGCGAGGTTGACGAGCGCGAACATCAGGTCTCCGGTCTCTTCCGCGACTTCGTCCTTGTCGTTGCGGTCAAGCGCGGCCTCGATCTCGTCGGCTTCCTCGCGAATCTTGGCGAGCACGGCGCGCGGGTCGTTCCAGTCGAAGCCGACCGTGGACGCCTTACGCTGCAGCTCCATCGCGCGCGTCAAGGCGGGGAGGCCGGCCTTCACACTGGCAAGCAAGGAGTTGTGCGCGGTCTCCTCCGGCTGCCGCCGCGCGGCGCGCTCGGCCTTCTCCTCCGCCTTGATGCGCTCCCAGGCGCTCTTGACGCCGGCGGGCTGGATATTGCCGTCCTTGTCGGCAAAGACGTGCGGATGACGGCGGATCATCTTCTTCGTGATCGCCTCGACCACGTCTCCGAACGCAAAGGCGTTCTGCTCCTCGGCCATCCTGGCGTGATAGACCACCTGCAGCAGCAGGTCGCCGAGCTCCTCGCGCAAATCATCGAGATCGCCGCGCGTGATCGCATCGGCGACCTCATAGGCCTCTTCGATCGTGTAAGGCGCGATGGTCTCGAAATTCTGCACGAGGTCCCATGGGCAGCCGGTCACCGGCGTTCTCAGCGCGGCCATGATCTCGATCAGGCGGGAAATGTCGCGGGAAGGGGTCATGGGACACCGGCATCAGGGAGGTCCTGGCTTTATGCCAAAACACCCCTCCCGATCCCAGCAAAACACGCCGGAAACGCGGCGCTGTCCACGGATTGGCCGCGGCGCCGTCAGGTGCTAAATCGCGTCTCATGACCGATCAGAACAATTCCGACACCGCGCTGGTGCTGTTTTCCGGCGGCCAGGATTCCACCACCTGTCTGGCCTGGGCGTTGGACCGCTTCGCGCGCGTCGAAATGCTCGGCTTCACCTACGGCCAGCGCCATGCGATCGAGCTCGACTGCCGCGACCGCCTGCTGGACGGCATCCGGGCTGTGCGGCCGGACTGGGCAGCAAAGCTCGGCGACAGCCACACCCTGGCGATCCCGACGCTGTCGGAGATTTCCGACACCGCGCTGACCCGCGACGTCGCCATCGAAATGGGCGCCGACGGATTGCCCAACACCTTCGTGCCCGGCCGCAACCTCGTGTTCCTCACCTTCGCCGGGGCGTTGGCCTATCGGCGCGGCATCCGCCACATCATCGGCGGCATGTGCGAGACCGACTATTCCGGCTATCCAGACTGCCGCGACGAGACCATCAAGGCGCTGCAATCCGCGCTCAGCCTCGGCATGGCCAGGGACTTCGAGCTGCACACGCCGCTGATGTGGCTCGATAAGGCCGCCACCTGGCGGCTCGCGCACGAGCTTGGCGGGGCAGGGCTGGTCGACCTGATCCGCGAGCACTCGCACACCTGCTACCTCGGCGAACGCGGCGCGCAGCACGATTGGGGTTACGGCTGCGGCGAATGCCCGGCCTGCAGCCTGCGGGCCAAGGGCTGGCGGGAGTATGTCGCGCAGGGCGGCCCGTAACCTTGGGCGGATAGCCGTCCGCAGGGGCGCACTGCCAAAATATCGAAAACAACCCCATGCAAAGGAGTCGGCGGTCGCCGCCGTTCGACACGGCAACTTGACACGTCGGGCAACTCAGCGGTAACCTTCTATTATTCCGAAATTGTGTAAGGCGCCAAGACGACGGTGTGTGAGGCGCCCACACTGTCATCGCCCGGCTCGACCGGGCGATCCAGTACGCCGCGGCTTCTCGGCTCAAACACTGGCGTCTCTGGAATACTGGATCACCCGCTTTCGCGGGTGATGACACCGAACAAGCTGTTGAGCGAGCGTCGATGCGAAGAGCCTGCCGCTACTCGAAATCCGCCGCCGTCAGCACGATCGGCTGGCCGTGCGGGGTGCGGTCGGCGGCGTGGTCCCAGGCATCGCGGTAGCGGTGCAGCGCGTCCTTCGTCGTGACGCCCTTGGCGGCCACGAGGTGTTCGAGCGTCGCAAGCCAATGCTGGTAATAGGTCTCGCCGGTGTCGGGATCGCCGGCTGCCTGCGCGCGCTTGATCTGATCGGCAAGCGCCGCCGCCCATTCGGTCCAGGTGAACACGCCGCGGTCATGCAGCGTCAACGCCATGGCGAACGCCTGCGCCTCCCACGGTGCACGGAACACCGGGCCGTCCTGATCGCGGGGAATGCTGGACACGGCGCTGGTCGCGCGCGCGGCGGCGCCGGTATCCATCAGACCGCCTCCAGATACGGCTCGAACGCGTCGATCGAGACCTTGATGGTCGGATCGGAGTCCGGTCCCCACAATTCGCGTCCATCGAACACGACGGTGTACAGCCATTGCGGATGCTCGCCGGCATCATTGGCCACCGTATCGGGAAACACGTGACAGCCGTGATCGCGCTCGACCACTCCGACATGACCGCGAACGTAGCGCGGCAGCCGCGTGTGCGTGGCGGGATGGATGTTCTTCGCCCGCACCCGATCGCCGGCCTTGAATTTCGCCGGCGCCGGTGCGGCGCGGCCGAACTTGCCGCGCACCATGATGCGCTCGACATCGGCCATGGAGAATTTGCCGTGCTTGAGCGATTTCGCCGGCGCGACGGAATGTCCGGCTGCGACGTCGTCCTTGGAGATATAGCCCTTGTCGAGCAGCAGGGCCTCGAGCCCGAGCAGCCATTTCCTGTAGTAGGAACTCGACAGATAGACCTGCGGGGGCAGGGTCTCGCGATAGAAGCGCGATGCGTCGATGTTGAACGCACCCGCCGCGCCCATCGCGCGGACCATGGCGAGCACCCGCGATTCCCATTCCTGATGGAACATCGGCTCGTTGGGCTCGGGCTCGACCTTGCCGAACCCGTCCATGCCGCCCATGTCGTGGACCCCGTTCACGACGGTGCTCCCGGGGTTTTCGGGAATCCGGTGCCGATCATGGAATCGCGCGTCACGAGGTCGGCGAGCTGCTCTTCACTCCACCCCTCGGTGCCCGCGGGCCGCATCGGCAGCACCAGGAAGCGTGTTTCAGCCGTCGAGTCCCAGACCCGGATTTCCGTCTCCTTCGGCAGGCTGACGCCGAAATCGGCGAGCACGCCGCGCGGATCCTTGACCGCACGCGAGCGATACGGCGAGGCCTTGTACCAGACCGGCGGCAGGCCGAGCATCTCCCAGGGGTAACAGGAGCACAAAGTGCAGACGACCATGTTGTGGCGGCCAGGCGTGTTCTCGATCGCGACCAGATGGTCGCCGACCCGGCTGACATGGCCGAGGGTGCCGACCGCCTTGCTGGCGTCTTCGAGCAGCGCCTTCTTGAAGGCGGGATCGGTCCAGGCCTTGGCGACGACCCGGGCGCCGTTATGCGGGCCGATCTTCGTCTCATAGGCCTGCACGATGGCGTCGAGCGCGGCAGCCTCGACATAGCCCTTTTCGGTCAGGATCGATTCCAGCGCGCGGACGCGCAGCTCGGTCTCCGACAGTTCGGAATGGTCGTGATCGTGGTGGTGATGATCATGTTCGCTCATGCCTACAGAATAGGCGAAATGGCCATGCTATGTCGAGGCAAGCAGTACACAACAATGCGAGCAGGGAGGTATGCGTGGTTGACGATGTGACGATCGAGAAGGGCCTCGGACCGGAGGGACGCATCGCCGTGGTGCGGTTCGACCGTGGCGACGGTATCAACGCGCTGTCGCCGGAGGCGCTGCGGCAGCTGACCGATGCGGCGCGCAGCTTCGAGGACGATGGCGAAACCTCGGTGGTGGTGCTCACCGGCGGCGCCAAATCGTTCAGCGCCGGCTTCGACCTCAAGGATGCCGAGGGGCGCTCGAGGCAGACCATGGATATGGGCACGCTGCGCCGTCACCTGAAGCTCGGGCCGCGGCTGACGCGCGCCTGGCAGGAGATGGAGCAAGTCACGATCGGCGCGATCGAGGGCTTTTGCGTCGGCGGCGGCGTGGCGCTCGCGGTCGCGCTGGATTTCCGCATCATGGCGCGCGATGCGCATCTGCGCGTGCCGGAGATCGCGCTCGGCATGAACATGAGCTGGCAGAGCGTGCCGCGCATGCTGCATTTGATGGGGCCGGCGCGCACCAAGCAGGCCGTGATCCTGGCCGACGACCGGATCTCGGCCGACGAGGCTTACGAATGGGGCCTGGTGGAGCAGGTGGTTGATTCGGGCAAATCCTACGAGGCCGCGATGGCGTTCGCGGCCAAGGTCGCCGCGCAGCCGCCGATTTCGGTGGCGATGACCAAGCTGACGGTCAACCGGCTGGCGCATGCGCTCGACGATCTCGCCAGCCACATGGATCTCGACCAGTTCGCGCTGGCGAGCCTGACCGACGACCATAAGGAAGGCGTCGCGGCGTTCCTCGGACGGCGCAAGCCGCGCTTCAGGGGACGCTGACAGGTACGCCTAGAGAGGGATGAGTTTTGGTTGAATCGGCTTGCCGCGCTTTCGGTTCACCTCTCCCCGTGGGGAGAGGTCGGATTGCGAAGCAATCCGGGTGAGGGCTCTTGCTCTCTCGATAGACCGTAACCCCTCACCCGATTTGCTGCGCATGAGCAACCGGCAACATGGGTAACAGTTCAGACCGACGACATGGGTAACACAATTCTCGTTTCGTTCAGGTCTGTTGTTGTTGAGGCTGTGGACCCTGAGGGCAACGCGCAGCGTTGTCCTCAAGTCCACAGCCTCTTGCTTTGCGTCTCGGCCTGCGGAGTTGGTCACCGCGGCGAGCGATCGTGCCGAGCACGATCGGGCCATAGCTGACGGTCCAGCCGTCTTGGTCCTCGGCCAGGCCGACGGGCTCACCGATCAGCGCTTCGCTGATGTAGATCGTGTTGCCCAGCCACTTGATCTCTCCGTTCTGCCGGACCGAGCGGACCTCCTGATCGTCAGCGTATTCCGGCTCGCGCAAGACACCGTGGAAGCGGCGCGAGGAGGCTTGGTAACGGTCGGCTGGCGTGGCGTTGTCGAGCGATTGGTGCGGACGTTCTTGGTTGTAGAGATGCTGGAAGCTGTGCAAGCGCTTGAGCTGCTCGCGCATGGTGGGAGCCGGCGGACTGGCAACGTCTTGCAGCAGGGTCAGATGCATGCGTTCATGGCGGCCGTTCTGCTGAGGTTTGCCCGGTGCAATGCGCTCTGGCGTCACGCCGGCTTTGATCAGCTTGACCGACAGCCGCGACAATCCTCCGGCGCCGCGCGAGGCAAACGGCGAGCCGTTGTCCGAGCGCATGTAATGCGGCAACCCAAACTCGCGGAACGCCGCGTCCAGCACCGGCCAGACATGATCCGTGTCGGTGCGCGCCAGAACCTGGCAGCGCAGCAGGTAGCGGCTGTAGGCATCGGTGATCGTCAGCGGCTCGCAGCGCATGCCGTCCCCGGTCAGGAACCAGCCCTTGAAGTCGATGCACCAGGTATCGTTGGCTGCATCGCAACCGGCAAAGGGCGCGCTCGAGGGCGGGCTACGCCGGCGCAGCTTGCGCTTCACCGTCAGGCCCTCACGATCGAACAGCTCGCCGATCGTGCTTGCCGCAGGCCATGCCGTCCGAGGTGACTTCCGTTCAAGAAAGGCCAGCACCTTGATCGGCCCCCAGGTCGGATGCGCCCGACGCACCTCAAGGCAGCGCTCGGCGATCTCCTCCGCAACGCTTTGCGGACGATGCAGAGGAGCTCGCGGACGATCGAACAGTCCGGCCGCGCCTTCTTCCTCGAACCGTGCAAGCCATTTGTAGCCCACCCGACGGCTCACTCCGAACCGCCGACACACCGCCGCAAATGACTCCTCGTGCTTTTGCGCCGCAACCACAAACCGCATCCGCTCATCCACAGCACAGGTCTCCATCCACCCCATCGGCAAGCTCCTCCTTGCCGATCAGTTGACCTGTTACCCATGTCGCCGGTCTATTCTGTTACCTATGTAGCCGGTTAGGACCCGCAAATCGACCTCTCCCAACGGGAGAGGTGAACGTTCGACGCCGTTCCAGTTCAGCCTAATCTCATCATGCTTTAGCGTTTGGTGATGCGGTCGCGGCCGGCGAGGTCGGCCTCCCAGCCGAACACCGAGCGGCCGTCGAGGTCAGGCGAGCGCGCGCGCTCGTTGGCGACGTAAGCATCGAAGGACGGCCCGGTTGCGGTCAGCTCGAGCCTGCGGGCCTGGTCATCCAGCCGCTTCAGCGCCTGCAGCTCCTCGTCGCGGCCGAGCTTCGCCTGCTGCACCGCCGATTTCAGCACGCCGATGGTCTCGTCATAGACCTTGATCGGCACTGGAAACGGATGCCGGTCCTTGCCGCCATGCGCGAGCGAGAAACGTGCCGGATCGCGGAAACGGTACGGCGTCCCGTGGACGACCTCGGCGACCATGGCGAGCGACTCCACGGTGCGGGCGCCGACGCCGGGCGTGAGCAGCAGTTCGGGGAAATCCAGCGGCCCGCGTTCCGCTGCGGCGGCGAGGGTGCCGTGCAGGCGGCGGATGAAGACATCGCTCGAGCGCACATCGTGATGCGCAGGCATGATCAGGTGCAAAAGATCGCCCTGCGCCGCCACCTTCTCGGTCAGCTCGGCATATTCACGCGCGACGCCATCCGGGCCGAGCGCAGCAAGCAGATCGAGCTGAGCCTGGCGCGAGGCGTCGGCGCGGTGGTCGGTGAGATTGACGATCTCGCCCTGCGATGGACCGTCGATCGCGCTGTGCGGCTCGTCGACGAAGCTGCGCAGCCCCTCGGAATGCCAGTGGTAGCGTCGGGCCTGCCGCTTGTGATCGTTCATGCCTTGCTGGACCACGGTCCATTTGCCGTCCGTGGTGACGAAGAAGCCGTGCAGATAGAGCTCGAAACCGTCCTGAACCGCGGCGCTGTCGACCTTGGCGACCAGACGGCTGGCGCGGGTGAGGGCAACGCCGTCGAAGCCGGTCCGGTCGCCCAACGCCGACAATTCGTCCGGTGTGCGCCGCGAATGCTTGCCGCGGCCGCCGCAAACGTAGATGCCGAGCTCGTCCTGCAGCGGCGCGAGCCCGCGCTTGAGCGCGCCGATGACGCTCGTGGTGATGCCCGACGAATGCCAGTCCATGCCCATCACGGCGCCGAACGACTGGAACCAGAACGGATGCGAGAGCCGCTGCAGGAACGCGTCACGGCCGTAATGATGGACCACGGCCTGGGTGATGATGGCACCCAGCGTCGTCATGCGCTCCGCCAGCCATGGCGGCACACGGCCACCATGGAGAGGCAGATCGGCGCTGCCGGTACGTCGGGCCATCGGTCTCCAAGCCTCGAACTGGTGTCGTTGAGTCGGGGCAGACTATCAGGCAAAGCCTTCGGGGGTTGTTGAATCCCCGCATAAGACCGACACACAGAACGGAATTCCTTAGCTTTTTCTTGAAAGTTTCCCTTCATAAAAAAGCGCGAAATCCTCCATAAGGGTGTCGTAACGGGGTGGTTCCCCGACATAAGATTGTCGTGCCTTCTGGAAAAGCTCGGAAAACCCGAAATCATGATCATGGACCGTGGAATTGCCGGCGCGATGGGCAAGGGCGCTCTGTCCAGGCCTCGTTCGCCGTGTCTCAACCGCCGGGCGTTTCTATTCGGCTCCGCTGCCGGTCTTGCAGCACTGGGCCTGGCCGGTTGTGCATCCGACTACATGAGCCTGGCCGAGGCTGAGAAAGTCTACGGGCCCGTACCTGACGAGAAATTCCCGATCCCTGCGGTCGATGTAAGCAAGGTCAAACCGCAATATTTTCGCAAGACAG
This sequence comes from Bradyrhizobium sp. Pha-3, assembly GCF_042258615.1. Lineage (GTDB taxonomy): Bacteria > Pseudomonadota > Alphaproteobacteria > Rhizobiales > Xanthobacteraceae > Bradyrhizobium. Next base: position 5,063,927 of record NZ_CP170152.1, read on the forward strand.
TGCGCTACGACAGCGACGAGGCACCCGGTACGATCATCATCGATCCGAGCAAGTACTATGTTTACCGCATCGAAGGTGAGGGAAACGCGACCCGCTATGGCGCCAATGTCGGCCGCGATGGATTCCGGTGGAGCGGGGAGGCTTATGTCGGGCGCAAAGCCGAATGGCCTATCTGGACGCCACCCAAGGAGATGATCGCGCGCCAGCCGGAGGCAGGCAAATATGCTCGCGGCATGCCGGGAGGTCTCGACAATCCACTCGGTGCCCGCGTGCTCTACCTCTATCAAAACGGGGCGTACACACTTTACACGATCTATAGCACCAGCGACCCCGAAACGATCGGGAACGGCATTACGAGCGGCTGTACCGGCCTCCTCAGCCAGGACATGATCGACCTCTATTCGCGAACGCCGCTCAAAACGAAGGTGATCGTGCTCCCGGCCTAGGCAACGGCAGGCCGAGGATGCGCTCGCATCCGAGCAGGCGGCCGTTCACCGCGATCCGGCTGTTCGCGCAGATGCTTGGTGAAAGCCTTCTGCAAATCTTTCGATTGCGCCGCCTTCGCCATCTTCGGCAGCGTCTTCACCTGCGGCTATGACCGACACCGGCGTGTCGCAGACGTCGCAAGGATATCGCCCAACTCCGTGGCCAGGGCAAATCCTACGAGGCCGCAATGGCGTTCGCGGCCAAGGTCGCCGCGCAGCCTCCGATTTCGGTGGCGATGACCAGGCTGACGGTCAAGCCGCGCTTCAGGGGGCGCTGACAGGTGTCGCAGCCGAGCTTCGCCCGTCGCTCAACGCGAGTATCCAAAACGAGCCACACTTCAAGATTTTCTTTTGGGATACGCGAGTTTGTCCTGTCGCGCCATTTACGCGGGAACAAAGCCGCCGTATTCGTTCAGCAGAGGTGGCTTGGGGATTTGGGAGTGGTTGGCGCGAGTAGGGGCGTTTTCGTGATCCCGAATTTGGATTCGAGATGGAAATGCAATCTCGACAGGTTTCTGGGAATAGCGGTAGCAGCGGCTGCTAAGAGCCTTACGCAGGGGTTGGCGGCCATGTCCGATGCGCGGCCGGCGCGCGCATCGAAGCTCAATTTTTCCGGTTATTTTGCGACCCGCAGATCGGCGCTGCCCATGGCGCGTACCTTCTTGGCGATGAGAAGGACCTGATACCCATGCTGGCCGTTTCGAGTTTGGCGCGATCGAAGTCCTTCGCAATCGCTCTGCTTGTTGCCTTGCTTTACTTCGTTCAATCGTCGTCGGCATTCGCGGCCGTGGCGGCTGGGCCGGTCAGCGCCACGGTCGCCTATGACAGTTCGGCAAATCCGATCACGTTGAATCTCAGCGGCGGCGCGCCCGCCTCGGTGGCTGTCGCGACGGCGGCAGCGCACGGGACGGCGACGGCATCCGGCACCGGCATTTCCTATACGCCGGCGCCAGGTTTTTTCGGCGCGGACAGCTTCACCTACACCGCGACCGATGGTACCGGCACATCCGCTCCTGCCACGGTCTCGATCATCGTCTCGGCGCCGATGATCACGGGCGGTCCGTCGGTCTTGACGCCGGGTACAGTCGGGAGCGCCTATAACCAGTCGCTGATGGGACTCGGCGGTCAGCCGCCCTATAGTTTCACAATCGCATTCGGAGCGCTGCCGGACGGCCTCAGCCTCGCCAGCAACGGCGCAATCACCGGCACGCCGACCCGCGGTGGCACATTCTTCTTTATGGTGAGCGGCACCGACAGCAGCACGCCCACCAACGCCTCCTTCACCATCCAAACCTTCCTCACTATTAGTAACGTGACCGTGCCCAACGCGCCGGTGATCGGCACTGCGACAGCCGGCAATACCCAGGCGCAGGTGAGCTTCACTGCGCCGCCGTCCAACGGCGGACCGGCGATCATCGGCTATACGGTGACGTCGACGCCCGGCGGCGCGACCGCCACGGGCAGTGCTTCGCCGATTACGGTGACAGGGCTGAGCAACGGAACGGCCTATACGTTCACGGTGACGGCAACCAATAGCGTCGGGACCGGCAGCGCCTCCGCCGCGTCCAATTCGGTCACGCCCCTCGCGCCGCCGACGGCAACCCAGGCGATCACCTCGACGATACTGACGCAGAACCACGCGGCAACGTCTTTTACGCCGGTCATCGGCTCCGGCGGCGCGGCGCCGCTCACCTATAGCGTCTCACCGAGCTTGCCGACAGGGTTGAGCATGGCGTCGGGCACCGGCGCGATCACCGGCACGCCGACGGTCGCAAGCTCGGCCACGACCTATACGGTGACGGTGACCGACGCCAACAGCGCGACGGCGACCGCGACCTTCAGCCTCACGGTCAACGGCGCCGTGACGGCAACCCAGGCGATCGCCTCGACGATACTGACGCAGAACCACGCGGCAACGTCTTTTACGCCTGTCTCCGGCTCCGGCGGCGCGGCGCCGCTCACCTATAGCGTCTCACCGAGCTTGCCGACAGGGTTGAGCATGGCGTCGGGCACCGGCGCGGTCACCGGCACGCCGACGGTCGCAAGTTCGGCCACGACCTATACGGTGACGGTGACCGACGCCACCGGCGCGACAGCGACCGCGACCTTCAGCCTCACAGTCGCGCCTCCGACGCCAACCCTTGCGGTTGCGATGTCGGGATCGCCGGCCACCGTAACGGCCGGCGGCAACATCACCTATTCAGCCGCCGTCACCGTCAGCGCAGGCACGGCGACCGGCCTGTCCCTGTCCGATAGCCTGCCGACCGGTCTGACCTTCGTCGGCGCGACCCCGCCGGGAGGCTGGCTCTGCACGACGCCGGCGGTGGGTGCCGCCGGCACAGTCAATTGCTCGATCGCATCCGCAGCGCCAGGCACTTATAATTTCTCGATTGTCGCCCGGGTTGTCGCGGGTACCACCATGGTCAACACGGCGACCGCCAGCGCCACCAACGCAACATCTGCGTCCGGCAGCGCGACGAACTCTATCAGCTTGCAGACAACGTCCGCTGCGATCGTATCGTCGCTCAATCCGAGCGCGTCGGGGCAGGGTGTTACGTTCACGGCGACGGTAACCGCCGCGGCCGGCACGCCGACCGGCACGGTGACGTTCAGGGAAGGCGCGGCGACGCTCGGCACCGGCACGCTCAACGGCGGCGGGGTCGCCATGCTTGCAACCAGCGCGCTGACCGGCGGTCCGCATGCCATCACCGCGACCTACAATGGCGACAGCAATTTTTCCGGCAGCACGTCACCCGCGCTGACGCAGACGGTCAACTTGACAACGGCGACCACGGCATCGCTTGCGTCGTCCGCCAATCCGAGCGCGCCGGGGCAGGCGGTGACCTTCACCGCGACCGTGGCAAGCGCGGGCGGCACGCCGACCGGCACCGTGACCTTCCGCGACGGCGGCGCCGCGATCGGCACCGGTTTATTGGCAGGCGGCGTTGCCACCTTCGCCACCGCGTCGCTGGCCGCAGGCACCCACAGCATCACCGCGAGCTATGGCGGCGCGACGGGCTTTGCCGCGAGCACGTCGAGCGCGTTGACGCAGACGGTGGCGATCCCGGCCGACAGCGTGAAGCTGCGGCAAATGCAGGTGGTGGTCACCAAAGTGGTGGCGCAGAATTCAGGGCAGGCGATCGCCGGCTCGATCGACAACGCGATCGCCGACGGCTTCGGCGACGGCGGCAGCCTGGTGACGCCGAGCGGCACCGGATTGCGCTTCAACTTCTCGGCCGATCCGGACCAGGTGAGCGCGACAGACGGCGAGAGGGTGGTGTCCGACCGCTGGAACGGTACCTTCGGCCGCGATGGCGCTTCATCGAATGATGCGCGCGGCTACGCAGGCAACCAGCGCAACCCCTCACGTGTCGACGACGCCTTCGCCGCGATCAATCGCAACACCATGGCAACAAAAGCGCCGCCGCTGACGGCGCGTACGCCGAAGGAGTGGCTGTTGTGGGCGGACGTAAGGGGCTCCGGCATCGACCGCTGGGGCTCGACCATAGGCAACGGGGAAGCGCCGCTTTATGGCTCGCAGGTCAACGCGCTGCTCGGGCTGACCCGCAAGCTGACGCCGTCGTTCCTGGTCGGCGTGGTCGGCGGCTACGAGACGTTCGATTACACGTCGAGCGACATCAACGGCAAGCTGAAGGGCAATGGCTGGACGGTCGGCTCCTATCTCGGCTGGAAGCTGTCGCCGGCGATCCGCTTCGATGCGGCGGTGGCATATTCCGGCATCGGCTATGACGGCACGGCAGGAACGGCGCAGGGCAATTTCGACGGCCGTCGCTGGATGGTGTCGAGCGGGTTGACGGGTAACTACCAGGCTTATGGGTTCGACTTCGAGCCGTCGGCAAAAATCTATGCGCTGTGGGAACACGAGAATGCCTACACCGACTCCTTGGGGACGCAACAGGGCAATCGTGACTTCGCCACCGGCCGTGCCTCCGCCGGCATGAAGCTGGCCTATCCGTTTGCCTGGAGCGACACCGTTGCGCTCGCACCCTATGCAGGCCTTTACGGCGACTATTATTTCACGCGCGACGATGCGGCCGCGATCGTGGCGGCGGGTGCACTGCCGCTGGCCTCGACGCCGCTACTCGACGGCTGGTCGGCGCGGGGGACTGCCGGCCTCGCAGCACGATTTGCGAGCGGCGCCGCAATTGCTGTGGGCGGCGAACTCGGTGGCATCGGATCGGGCACCCACATCTGGACCTACCGTGCCCGGGCAGCAGTGCCGTTTTAAACGCAGATGCATCCGGAAAAAGGCCGAGTGCTTAAGGCCTGTGGCCGAACCCAAACACGTCGGTGCCTAAGTCGATCGGGGACGAGGCCTCGGCGTCAAGCGATACGGTCGCCCATATCCGTAATTCGCATAAGGTATATTATGGAATATTTATATCTACAATTAGATCAGATATTTAGTGGGAAATCTTCGCAGCCGTCTGTAAGTCTGCGACCGTCCCGAGAAGTCTGCGACCGTCCCGAGCCGCTCCGACCGTTCGTTCGGTTGATCCAACCGCCACGCTGATCCGCACACATGCATCTCGTCTTAAAGCCGATATTGCCGCGGCGTACGGACGCTGCAATAAGCGCCAGCTGTGCAGAGATCGCTGGTGACCCCGCGGCATCAGGTCCGTATAGGATGGCATCTCAGAACAACAACAAGCCTCTCGAGGGAGCAAACCCAATGAGCTTTTCACGACGCACGCTGCTGAAGGTCTCCGCCGCTTCCGCCGTCCTGGGCGGAATTGGCGCACCGTATGTTGCGCGCGCCCAGTCGGCTGAGTTCTCGTACAAGTTCGCCAACAACCTGCCGGAGTCGCATCCGTTCGTGGCGCGCGCCCGGGAGATGGCTGCGGCGATCAAGACCGAGACCAACGGCCGGTTTGACCTACAGGTATTCCCGAACAGCCAGCTCGGCTCCGATACGGACATGCTGAGCCAGGTGCGTTCCGGCGGCGTCGAGTTCTTCACGCTGTCCGGCCTGATCCTGGCGACCCTGGTGCCGGCAGCCTCGATCAACGGCATCGGCTTCGCATTCCCGGACTATCCCACGGTCTGGAAGGCCATGGATGGCGAGCTCGGCGCCTATGTGCGCGGCGAGATCAACAAGGCCGGCCTCGAGGTCATGGACAAGATCTGGGACAACGGCTTCCGCCAGACCACGTCGTCGACCAAGCCGATCAACGGTCCTGATGATCTCAAGGGCTTCAAGATCCGCGTGCCGGTGTCGCCGCTGTGGACCTCGATGTTCAAGGCGTTCGATGCGTCGCCCGCCTCGATCAATTTCAGCGAGGTCTATTCGGCGCTGCAGACCAAGATCGTCGAAGGCCAGGAAAACCCGCTGGCGCTGATCTCGGCGGCGAAGCTGTACGAGGTGCAGAAGTACTGCTCGATGACCAACCACATGTGGGACGGCTTCTGGTTCCTGATGAACCGCCGGGCCTGGGCGGCGCTGCCGGACGATATCAAGACCATCGTTGCCAAGAACGTCAACGCAGCCGCCGTCAAGGAGCGCGAGGACACCGAGAAGCTCAATGCCACCGTGAAGCAGGAGCTCACGGGCAAGGGCCTCGTGTTCAACCAGCCCGAGGTCGGGCCGTTCCGCGACAAGCTGCGCGCCGCCGGCTTCTATGCCGAGTGGAAGGGCAAGTACGGCGAGAAGGCCTGGGATCTGCTCGAGAAGTCTGTCGGCAAACTGTCCTGATCGATCAAGCGGGAGGCGTGCCAGGAGGATTGCCATGGCTCATGTCGAGATGACGCCGGCCGTGGCCGGCGAGGCGGCGTCACAGCCCCCTCGCCGCCGCTCTGTTCTCGGTTCCATCGAGGCTGCGCTCGGATGGCTGGTCGAAATCCCGGCGGCGATCCTTGTGGTCGCCGAGGTCGTCATCCTGTTCGCCGGCGTGGTGTCGCGTTACGTGCTCCACGCGCCGCTGATCTGGTCCGACGAGCTGGCGTCGATCCTGTTCCTGTGGCTTGCGATGCTCGGATCCGCGGTCGCGTTCCGCCGCGGCGAGCACATGCGGATGACGGCGCTGGTCGCGAGCGCCGGACCCCGGCTGTGGGGCTACCTGGACGTGGTCGCGACCTGCGCGGCGCTGGCGTTCCTGATCCTGATCGTGCGGCCGGCCTACGAATACGCCTACGAGGAAAGCTTCATCACCACGCCGGCGCTGCAGATTTCCAACACCTGGCGCGCGGCGGCGCTGCCGGTCGGCACCTGCCTGATGGGGCTGTTCGCGCTGCTGCGGCTGGCGCGGGTCGGCGACTTCAAAACCTTCCTGCTGGCGGCGCTGACGGTCGTCGCGCTGATCGGCGTGTTCTGGCTGGCGCAGCCGATGTTGCGGCCGCTCGGCAACCTCAATCTGATCATCTTCTTCGTCGGCGTGGTCGGCTTCTGCGTGTTCGCCGGCGTGCCGATCGGCTTTGCCTTCGGCATGGCGATCTTCGGCTATCTGGCGCTGACCACGCGGACGCCGCTGATGGTGCTGGTCGGCCGGATGGACGAGGGCATGAGCCACCTCATCCTGCTGTCGGTGCCGCTGTTCGTCTTCCTCGGCCTCCTGATCGAAATGACCGGCATGGCGCGCGCGATGGTCGCGTTCCTGGCGAGCCTGCTCGGGCACGTCCGCGGCGGCCTGCATTACGTGCTGGTCGGCGCCATGTACCTGGTGTCCGGCATCTCCGGATCGAAGGCCGCCGACATGGCCGCCGTCGCACCCGTGCTGTTCCCGGAAATGAAGGATCGCGGCGCCAAGCCGGGCGATCTGGTCGCCCTGCTCGCCGCCACCGGCGCGCAGACCGAGACCATTCCGCCGAGCCTCGTGCTGATCACGATCGGCTCGGTCACCGGCGTCTCAATCTCGGCGCTGTTCACCGGCGGCCTGCTGCCGGGCGTCGTGCTGGCAATCACGCTGTCGGGGCTGGTGTGGTGGCGCTACCGCGGCGAAGACTTGAGCCACGTCCAGCGCGCCACGGGCAGCGAGATCGGCAAGGCGTTGGTGTTCGCGCTGCCCGCGTTGGCCCTTCCTTTCGTGATCCGTTACGCCGTGGTCGAAGGCATCGCCACGGCCACCGAAGTCTCGACCATCGGCATCGTCTACGCCTTCGCCATCGGCCTGTTGATCTACCGCAAGTTCAACTGGCGGCGGCTGGTGCCAATGCTGATCGACACGGCGTGCCTGTCGGGCGCGATCCTGTTCATCATCGGCACCGCGACCGGCATGGCCTGGGGCCTGACCCAGTCCGGTTTCTCGCGGGCGCTGGCAGCGTCGATGACCGGGCTGCCGGGCGGCTCGGCGACCTTCATCGCCGTCTCGATCCTGGCCTTCGTGGTCCTCGGCAGCGTGCTCGAAGGCATTCCGGCCATCGTGCTGTTCGGGCCGCTGCTGTTTCCGATTGCGCGCCAGGTCGGCGTCCACGAGGTGCACTATGCCATGATCATCATCCTGGCGATGGGCATCGGATTGTTCGCGCCGCCGTTCGGCGTCGGCTATTATGCCGCCTGCGCCATCGGGCGCGTCGATCCGGCCGAGGGTATCCGGCCGATCTGGGGCTATATGCTGGCGCTGTTGATCGGCCTGATCATTGTCGCCATCTTCCCCTGGATATCGATCGGTTTCCTTTAAGGCACCTTGCGGATGGGATAGAGCCATGAGTGCAGCTCAAAACCAGTACTCGATCGGGCTCGACAAGACGCCCGCCAACTACGTGCCGCTGACGCCGCTGAGCTTCCTGGCGCGCTCGGCCGCGGTCTATCCCGACCACGTCAGCGCGGTCTATGAGGGCCGCAGCTGCACCTGGAAACAGACCTTTGAGCGCTGCAAGCGCTTCGCGTCCTATCTCGCCGGCCATGGCATCGGCCATGGCGACACGGTGGCCGCGATGCTGCCGAACATCCCGGCGATGAACGAGCTGCACTTCGCGGTGCCGATGACCGGCGCGGTGCTGAACGCGCTGAACATTCGCCTCGATGCGGAATCGATCGCGTTCCAGCTCGATCATGGCGGCGCCAGGATCGTCCTCGTCGACCCCGAATTCTCCGGCGTGATCGCGGAAGCCCTGACACTGATGAAGGGCGCAAAGCCGTTCGTGATCGACGTCGATGATACAGCCTTCGCCGGCGGCAAGCGGATCGGCGAGATCGAGTATGAGGCGGCGGTCGCCTCAGGTGATCCCGCATTCGTGGAGCGGCCGCCGGCCGACGAATGGAATGCGATCGCGCTGAGCTATACGTCGGGCACGACGGGCAATCCGAAGGGCGTCGTCACCCATCACCGTGGCGCCTATCTCAACGCCGTCAGCAACATCCTCGCCGGCAATCTCGGCCAGCATCCGGTCTATCTCTGGACGCTGCCGATGTTTCACTGCAACGGCTGGTGCTTTCCCTGGACGATTGCGGCGACCGCCGGCGTCAATGTCTGCCTGCGCAAGGTCGATCCGGCCAAGATCTTCGAATTGATCCCGAAACACGGCGTCACCCACATGTGCGGCGCGCCGATCGTCTACAACACGCTGATCAACGCGCCCGATGCACCGAAGGGCGGCAAGGCGAAGCCCGTCGTCGGCCTGATCGCGGGCGCGGCGCCGCCGGTTGCCGTGCTCGAAGGCGCCGAGCGCATCGGCATCAAGCTGACCCATGTCTACGGCCTGACCGAAGTCTACGGCCCCGCCTCCGTTTGCGCCGAGCAGCCGGGCTGGGACGAGCTGTCCGCCGATGCGCGCGCGCAGCTGAAGCGGCGTCAGGGCGTGGCCTATCCGTTGCAGGAAGACGTCACCGTGCTCGATCCCGAGACCATGCGCGAAGTGCCGCGCGACGGCGAGACCATCGGCGAGGTCATGTTCCGTGGCAATATCGTGATGAAGGGTTATCTGAAGAACGAGAAGGCGACGCAGGAAGCCTTCGCCGGCGGCTGGTTTCACACCGGCGATCTCGGCGTGCTCGACGAGCACGGCTACGTCATCATCAAGGACCGCTCCAAGGACATCATCATCTCCGGCGGCGAGAACGTCTCCTCGGTCGAGGTCGAGGACATCCTCTACAAGCACCCGGCCGTGCTGTTTGCCGCTGTCGTCGCCAAGCCCGATCCGAAATGGGGCGAAGTGCCCTGCGCCTTCCTCGAACTGAAGGACGGCGCCAAGGCAACCGAAGCCGAGATCATCGCCTATTGCCGCGAGCATATGCCGGGCTTCAAGACCCCGAAGTCAGTGGTGTTCGGCGTGATCCCGAAGACCTCGACCGGCAAGATCCAGAAATTCCTGCTGCGCAACGAGGTCGGATCGGCCAAGGCGATTTCGGCCTGAGCGGCTGGCTCAGCCTTCCGCAAGGCGGCCGAGCAATTCGTACAGCAGTCGCCTCTGGTCGGCCTTGAGCGGCGCGAGCGTCGTCGCGGTGCATTCGATCTCGATCGGGATCAGCTGCTCGACCAGCGCCACGCCGGCTGTGGTCAGATCGATCAGGATCAGCCGCTTGTCGGTCGCATCGCGCCGGGTCGCGACCAGGCGGCGCTTCTTCAGCCGCAGCACGACGTCGCGGATATTGGCCGGCTCCATCGCGACCAGCCGGCCGAGCAGGTTCTGCGACAGCGCTCCGCGCTCATAGAGCCGGGCCAAGGTCGCATATTGCGGGGCCGTCAGGTCGTAGGATCCGATCCGGTCGACCAGGTTGGACGAAGCGCGCTGATACGCCTTGCGCAGCAGGAAGCCGACCTGGTCCTCCAGCCGGTAGTCCGACGCAACGCGCCTGACCGGCGCGTCCGCTTTAGTCGACGTTCTCGGCATCCCGGTACATCACCTTGTGGCGCGTGGTCGAAACCCATTCATCGATCTGGGATTCGGTCATGAAGTGCTGGTCATCGAACCTGTTCCAGTTGCTGATGTCAGCCAGGCTCTTCTTCCAGCGCTTGTACGGCGGCTTGGCCGGCGGACCGAAGCACATGATGTCGAGCACGGACAATTCCTCGGGGATGCCGAGCAGCGGCTTCATCGCCTGCTGCGCCTTCTCCTGCCCGATCGCGGTCACCCACCAGACGTTGTAGCCGAGCGCGGCCGCCGCGAGATGCGCCGACATCGTCGCCGCCGCCACGCTCTGCAGCAGGATGCGCTCGGCATTCTCCTTGTACATCTTGTCGAGCTCGGAGCCGTCGTTGAGCACGGGAAACGCCTTGACCCAGCGGAAATCGCTGGCGACGACGATGAAGCCGGGGGCCGACGCGAGGCCGCGATAATCGGGGGTTGGAAACTTCATCTTGAGCCGGGCGCGGGCGACCTGCTCCTCGCGGAAATACTCGGTGATCCGGTTCTTCAGATCCTGATCGGTGACGGCAATGAAGTGCCAGGGCTGGGCATTGGCGCCCGACGGCGCGTGCCGCGCAGCTTCCAGGATCATGTCGTAATGCTCCGGCGGCATCGCGTAGCTGGAATCGAACGCTCGGGTCGTCAGGCGGTTCTTCACGACATCCATCAGCGCGTCATATCGCGTGCGATCGGTGTAGTCCCGCACTGCCACAGCTTCCGCCATCGAGGCCTCCCGATATTGTTATGATCATAACGATATCGAAAACACGCAAAAGGTCAATGCCCGAATGCGATCGAGCGCGGTCAGTTTGGCGATCGGAACCACGTGCGACCTGATGGACGCGCGTGATCCCGCCAGCTCATGGTTGTCGAGGTTTCAGCCTGCCCGATCGAGCGTCAGGCGCATGCCGTCATAGGCCGGGATCACGCCGGCCGGCAGGCTCTGCCGCAGCACCTCGTAGTCGAGGTCGGAATGCATGTTGGTGATGACCGCGCGCTTCGGCTTGAAGCGCTCGATCCACGACAGCGCGTCCGCAACGCTGAAATGGCTGGGATGCGGCGCATAGCGCAGGCCGTCGACGATCCAGAGATCGAGACCTTCCAGCGCCGGCCAGCTCTCCGCGGGAATGTCGTGCAGATCGGGCGTGTAGGCGGCGTCGCCGATGCGGTAGCCGAGCGCAGGAATCCGTCCATGCTGCACCAGGAAGGCCTCGAGCTTCAGCGGACCGCCCTTCCCCGGCACCGTGTGGCTCTCGCCGGCCTCGATCGAATGCCGGGTCAGGATCGGCGGATAGTCGCTGCCTTCCGGCGAGATGAAGCAATAGGAGAACCGCGCCATGATGTCCTTGGCGGTCGACTGGTTGAAGTAGACCGGGATGCGACGGCGCTGATGCAGCACCACCGAGCGCAGATCGTCGATGCCGTGGGTCTGGTCGGCATGCTCATGGGTCAGGAACACCGCGTCGATATGCTCGACGTCGCCGTCGATCAGCTGCTCGCGCAGATCGGGCGACGTATCGATCACGACCCGCGTGGTGCCGTGCTCCATGGTGCGCTCGGCCATGATCGAGCAGCGGCGGCGGCGGTTCTTGGGATTGTTGGGATCGCAGGCGCCCCAGCCGAGCGCCGGGCGCGGCACGCCGGCGGATGAGCCGCAGCCCAGAATGGTCAGTGTCAGCGTCATGCAGCAACCTTCGGCGCCGGCACCTTGGAGAACAGCCGGAAGAAGTTTTCAGTGGTCTGCCGCGAGATCTCCTCGAGCGAGACGCCGCGGGTTTCGGCGAGCATCTTGGCGACCTCGACGACGTAGGACGGCTCGTTGCGCTTGCCGCGGAATTTTCCGGGCGCAAGATACGGCGCATCGGTCTCGACCATGATGCGGTCGGCCGGCAGCTCCGCGGCCAGCGCGCGCAGGGTGTCGGACTTCTTGAAGGTCAGGATGCCCGTGAACGAGATCGACAGCCCAAGCGCAATTGCCTTCATCGCCAGTTCGCGGCCACCGGTGTAGCAGTGCAGGACGGCCTTGAACGGCCCCTTCGCGACCTCATCCTCCAGGATGCGGCCGCAATCCTCGTCGGCCTCCCTGGTGTGGATGACGAGCGGCAGGCCGGTTTCGCGGGCCGCAGCGATGTGCGCGCGAAAGCCGCGTTCCTGGGCCTCGCGCGAACCATGCTCATAGAAATAGTCGAGCCCCGCTTCGCCGAGCGCCACGACCTTCGGATGCTTGGTCAGTTCGATCAATTCGCTGGCCGGAATGCCGTCCTCTTCGTCGGCATGATGCGGATGGGTGCCGACCGAGCAGTAGACGTCGGGAAACCGCTCTGTGATCGCAAGCAGGCCGCCGAGCCGCCTCACCCGGGTCGAGATCGTGACCATGCGGCCGATGCCGGCCGCTTCGGCGCGCCCGACGATCCCGTCGAGATCGTCGGCGAAATCAGGGAAATCGAGATGGCAGTGACTGTCGACCAGCATGACTTTCGAACCGCTCACTCGGTCTTCGGTTCCACATAGCGCGGAAACACGCCGACCGGCGCCGGCAGAACCGTGCCCGGCTTGATCCGCTCGGCGATCGCCGCGAAGCTGCGCGCATCCGCTGATATGCCGAGGCTGTCGAGCATCTTGCCGCAGGATTCCGGCATCACGGCCTGCGCCATGATCGCGATCTGGCGCACGACTTCGGCGGTGACATAGAGCACCGTCTTCTGGCGGGCCGGATCGGTCTTCGCCAACGCCCACGGCGCCTCGCCGGCAAAGTAGCGGTTGGCTTCGGCGACCACGGCCCAGACCGTGTTGAGCCATTGATGGATCTGCTGCGTCGCCATCGCGGTCCGCGACGTCTCCAGCATGGCGTCGGCTTGCGCCAGGATCGCCTTGTCGGTGTCGCTGAACTCGCCGGGCTCCGGCAGCACGCCGCCGAGTTGCTTGGCGATCATCGACAGCGAACGCTGCGCGAGATTGCCGAAATCGTTGGCGAGGTCGGCATTGATGCGCGCGACGATGGCCTCGTGGTTGTAGTTGCCGTCCTGGCCGAACGGCACTTCGCGCAGGAAGAAATAGCGCACCTGGTCGACGCCGTACTGGTTGGCCAGATTGAAGGGATCGACAACGTTGCCGACCGACTTCGACATCTTCTCGCCCCTGTTGAACAGGAAGCCATGCGCATAGACGCGCCGCTGCAAGGGGATGCCGGCCGACATCAGGAAGGCCGGCCAGTACACCGCGTGGAAGCGGATGATATCCTTGCCGATGATGTGCACATCGGCCGGCCAGTAGCGCCAGTGCTTGTCGCTCTCGTCGGGATAGCCGACGCCGGTGATGTAGTTGGTCAGCGCATCGACCCAGACATACATCACGTGCTCGGGATCGTTGGGGACCTTGACGCCCCAGTCGAAGGTGGTGCGCGAGATCGAGAGGTCCTTCAGCCCGCCCCGCACGAAGCTCATCACCTCGTTGCGGCGCGAATCCGGGCCGATGAAATCGGGTTGGCTCTCATAGAGGTGCAAGAGCCTGTCCTGGTAGGCCGAGAGCTTGAAGAAATAGCTCTTCTCCTCGACCCATTCGACCGGCGTGCCCTGCGGGCCGCGGCGGACATTGTCCTCGCCGACGGTGGTCTCATCCTCGGCGTAGTAGGCCTCGTCGCGCACCGAATACCAGCCGGCATAGGCGTCGATATAGATGTCGCCATTGTCCTGCATGCGGCGCCAGATTTCCTGCACGGACTTGTGGTGAGCGGGTTCCGAGGTGCGGATGAAACGGTCGAACGAGACATTGAGCCGCTCGTCCATTTCCTTGAACCGCGCCGCGTTGCGGGTGGCGAGATCGTACGGCGTCATCCCCTCGCCGGCCGCGGTCTGGATCATTTTCTGTCCGTGCTCGTCGGTGCCGGTCAGGAAGAATACGTCCTTGCCGTCGAGCCGCTGGAAGCGCGCCAGTGCGTCGGTCGCGATCGCCTCATAGGCGTGGCCGATATGCGGCTGGCCGTTCGGATACGCGATCGCGGTCGTGATGTAGTAGACGTTGCCGCGGTCCGCGGCAGGTGCCGGGACCGACGCGCGCGCAGCAGCCTTGGCTGCGGGTTTGGGTTGCATGGGCGCGCGGACCGTTGCCGTCTTCGGGGCCTTCTCGGCCGCTGGAGCTTTCGGCGCAGCGGGCTTCCTTGCAGCCGGAGCCACGGCCGCTGCGGCTGCCTTCTTCGGCGGAGCCTTGGTGGGCTTGGTGGCGGTCTTCCTGGCCGTCTTCTTCGCAGCCTTCTTGACGGCCTTTTTGGCGACCTTTTTCGCAGCCGACTTCTTGGCTCCTGTCTTGGCCTTTGCGGCTTTCTTCGCCTTCTTGGTGACGCGCCCACTCTTCTTGGTCTTGGCAGCGCGCGACTTCGCCGTGGCTTTGCTGGTCGCGCGGGCGGGCGATGCCTTCTTCGTCTTCTTGGCCTTTTTCGACGATTTCTTGTTAGCGGTCGCCACCACGGAATCCTTTGCAGATCGAAACGAGATTGTCGGGAGTGTTGTCAGACAGGTGTTTTCAGACGGATGTGTTGTAAGACGAGGCGTCTATCGGGTCGCGTCCGCGAGCATCGAAAACACCGAGAAAACCAGCGGCTTGCGCTCCAGATTGTAGGCTTCGGTATCGCGCGCGGCGCGGACGATCTTTTCCCATACCTCCGCCAGCCGTGCAAGGCGCGGCAGATTGGCATTGGCGTCGCCGGTTCGCATGCGCTCGCTCATCCAGCGATCGATGCCGTCGATGAAAGCGGCAAGCGCGACGCGGTCGCTGGTGCCGAGCGCATCGCCCAGTGCGTGCAGCTCGCGTGGATCGACGCTCGGAAGCGTTGCCAGCAGCGCGGCCGTGCGTTGCTGCAGCTTGAGCGCGTCGCCGCCGAGCAGCGATAGCGCCCGCCCGACGCTGCCCTCGGACGCTGCCGCAGCTTCCGCCAGCGCGGGATCGTCGGCCTCGATGCCGGTTGCAGCCGTGGCCGCGCGCACCACATCGCCCGTCTCCAGCGGCCGCAGCAGCAATTTGCGGCAGCGGGATAGAATGGTCGGCAGCACCCGTGACGGCGCGTGGCTGACCAGCAGGAACAGCGACTGCTGCGGCGGCTCCTCGAGGATTTTCAGCAGCGCATTCGCGGCATTGGGGTTGAGCTCATCGACGGTGTCGACGATGCAGACGCGCCAGCCGTCGACCGCCGCGGTCGAGCCGAAGAACGAGATCGTCTCGCGCGTCTCGTCGACCGTGATCACGGTGCGCATCACGCCGCGGTCGTTGAGGCCACGCTCCAGCACCAAGAGCCCGCCATGCGCACCGGCGGTGATCTGGCGCGCCACCGGGTCGGACGGATCGACCCGCAGCGTCGGCGCCGCCTGCACCTGGGACGACTTCGGATTGCGGAACGCCAGCACGAACCGCGCCATGCGGTAGGCCAGCGTCGCCTTGCCGATGCCCTGTGCGCCGCCGATCAGCCAGGCATGCGGAATTCGCCCGCTGCGATAGGCGTCGAGCAAGGCGGTCTCCGCCTCACGATGCCCGAACAGATCGGGGGTTTCGCGCGGGTGGCGAGCGGGGTTCTCCTGTTCGACCTTGCGTGCGCTCATGCGGGAGTATCTGCCGTGAGTGTTGTGCGCAGATGCTCGCGCAGCGCGGCCCATATCCTCGCCGCGACCGTGTCCGGATCGGCCGTGGCGTCGATCAGCACGCAGCGCTGTGGATCGTCCGCCGCGATCTTTTGGTAGGCGTCACGCAAATCCTGATGGAACTTGATGCCCTCGGCCTCGAAGCGATCCGCTGTGGCATTGCCGCGGCGCAGGGCGGCGCGTTGCAGTCCGACTTCGACCGGCACATCGAGGATGAAAGTCAGGTCGGGCTTGAGATCGCCGATGGTGACGCGCTGCATGGCATTGACGAGGCCGGGCGACACCTGCCCGAGCTGGCCCTGATAGGCACGCGTGGAATCGAAGAAGCGATCGCACAGCACCCAGATGCCCTGGTTAAGCGCCGGCAGGATCACGGTGCGGACGTGGTCGTCGCGCGCGGCGGCAAATAGCAGTGTCTCGGCTTCCGGCCCGAGCAGCTTGCCCATCCCCGACAGCACGAGGTGACGTATGATCTCCGCCCCGGGCGAACCGCCGGGCTCGCGGGTCACGATCGCGCGCAGCTTGGCGACATCGAGCCGTTCGGCGAGCTTGCGGATCTGGGTCGATTTCCCCGAGCCCTCGCCGCCCTCAAAGGTGATGAAGCGACCGCGCAAGCTCGGCCGTTGGACTGCTGCTTCCGCCATGTCAGAGCTTCTCGACCCCTGCGCGGAACATTCCGATGACGAGCTCCTGGACGCCGTCGAGCGCACGGCGCATCGTCGATCCCGTGCCGACGGCATCCGCCGCGAACACCGGAGTTTCCACCGCGACATTGCCGCCGCGCCAGACCCGGACGACACCGATCTGCTGGCCGGCGGTGATCGGTGCCTTGACCGGACCATTATAGACGACGCGCGCGAGCAGCTTGTCGTTGCCGTTCTTCGACACCATCACCTTGATCGGATCGGGGCTGACCAGCTTGACCGAACGGCTCTCGCCGCCGAACACCCGGGCGTAGCCGACCGGCTGGTTGGCCGCGATCAGGACCCGGGTCTCGAAGCTGCGGAACCCCCATTCCAGCATCTTCTTGGCTTCGGTCGCGCGGTCTTCGGAATCCTCGAGACCGTTGACCACGACGATCAGCCTTGTGTCGTTCTGCACGGCCGAGCCAACCATGCCGTAGCCGCCTTCCTTGGTGTAGCCGGTCTTCAGGCCGTCGGCGCCGGGCAAAGCGTTCAGCAGCGGGTTGCGGTTCTGCTGGCGGATCTTGTTCCAGGTGAATTCCTTCTCGCCGAACAGCTTGTAGCGGTCCGGGTAGGTCAGGATGATGTGGCGCGCCAGCACGGCGAGTTCCCGCACTGTCATCTTGTTGGTCGGGTCCGGCAGCCCGTTGGAATTGCCGAAGGTCGACTTCGTCATGCCGAGCTCGCGGGCGCGCTTGGTCATGAAGTCGGTCGCAAAGGTATGCTCGTTGCCGGCGATGCCTTCGGCGAGCGCGATGCAGGCATCGTTGCCGCTCGGGATGATCGCACCGTGCAGGAGGTCGTCGACCGAGACCTTGCTGTTGATCGCCGCGAACATCGTGGAGGTCCCGGACGGCGCCCCGCCCCGCCGCCAGGCGTTCTCGCTGATCCGGTACTCGTCTGACAGCTTGATGTCGCCCTTCTTGATGGCGTCGAACACCACCTCGGCCGTCATCAGCTTCATCATGCTGGAGGGCGCGCGGAGCTCGTCAGCGTTCTTCTCGAACAGCACGCTGCCCGAGGATGCCTCGACCAGGATCGCGGTCGGCGCATCGCCGTCGAACCCGCCCTCTTCCTTCTTGGCGCCCTGGACGCTGTTGTTGGCGGCATAGACCACCCCGCCGCAGCCGATCGCCAGCACGACCGCGACCGCGACCAGGCCACGCCAGCAACGCCCGGCGCGAGCGAACAACGTGCGGGGAATTGCGGTCTCGGATGCCATCGGCGATGTCCTGAAAGACTGCGTTCTAACAGCTGGAAGTATCGCAAACAACTGAGGTTTCGCCGCTTGTACACGACCGGCTGGATTGCCGGCTGCGCTGAACGCCCGTATCCTTGGAACCAGCTAACGACAGCAGAACCGGCAAACAAGGCGGAAACGCGAATGCCATCCTCCCGCACCATTTCCGCCAACGGCATCGACATGTTCGTGCGCGACGCCGGGCAAGGCCCACTGGTCGTGCTCTGCCATGGCTGGCCGGAGCTGTCCTATTCGTGGCGGCACCAGATCGCAGCGCTCGCCGCGGCGGGCTTTCGGGTCGTTGCCCCCGACATGCGCGGCTTCGGCCGGACCACCGCGCCGGCCGATGTCGGCGCCTACACGATCTTCGATACCGTGGGCGACATGGTCGGGCTGGTGGCCGCGCTCGGCGAGCAGCAGGCGATGATCGTCGGTCACGATTGGGGCGCGCCGGTCGCCTGGCACGCGGCCCTGTTCCGCCCTGACATCTTCACCAAGGTCGCCGGCCTCAGCGTGCCGCCACCGTTCCGTGGCCGCGGCCGTCCGCTGGAAACCCTGCGCGAGGGCGGCATCACCAATTTCTATTGGCAATACTTCCAGCCATCAGGCGTGGCAGAGGCGGAGTTCGAGCGCGACATCGCCCACACCATGCGGCTGGTGCTCGGGCGCGGCGTCTCCGATCCGAGCTCGATGTTCGTCGACGAGGCCAAGGGCTTCCTCGGCAAGCTGCCGGCCGGAATGCCGCTGCCGGCCTGGTTGACTGAGGCCGATATCGCCGAATTCGCCGAAGGCTACCGCCAATCCGGCTTCCGCGGTGGCCTCAACTGGTACCGCAATCTCGATCGCAATTGGGAGCTGACCGCGCCCTGGCAGGACGCGCAGATCCATCAGCCGTCGCTGTTCATCGCCGGCTCGAACGATTCGGTGATTACCGGGCTGATCGGTGCCAAGCGGGTGGCGGACATGGAGCGCGTGCTGCCGAACCTGCGGCAGAAGCTGATCATCGAGGGCGCCGGCCACTGGATCCAGCAGGAGCGCCCGGACGAGGTCAACGCGGCGCTGATCGCATTTCTGAAATGATCAGGCCAAGAGCCTGATTCGCAACGGCTTGATTCAATAGAGGCCGCGCCCGCTCAGGACTTCGGCCGGTCCACGTGCGTCGATCGGCACATAGGCCGCCGCCGGGCTCGGGGCCGCGGCGTAGCGCGCGTCACCCTCGTAGGAGACTTCGCGCGGATTGTTCGGCACGCGGCGGTGCGACCGGCTCGAGGCCGACATTTCCGAGGTGGCGTTGACCGAGGCATAGTCGGCCTGGGTGTTGCCGAGGCTGTAGGGCCGCCCCTCCGGCAACGGGACGTCGCCGCGCACCCGGCCCGACGAGGACGACATCTCGGGCACGAACGGCCGGGCGGAGGCGACCCGGACCATCGATGGGGACGGCGCCGGCGTACCGGTGCGCAGGGTCGCCATCAGCTGGCGGTCGTCGGAGCCTTCGAGCGGCGCCCGGCCGACATATTCGACGCGGACGCGCGCAACGCCATTGCCTTTGAAATCAAGCAGTTCGGCGGCCTTGTTCGAGACGTCTATGAGGCGATTGCCGTGGTACGGGCCGCGATCATTGACGCGCACCACCAGCGACTTCCCGTTGCTCAGATTGGTGACGCGCGCGTAGCTCGGCATCGGCAAGGTCGGATGGGCGGCCGTGAGCGAGCCCATGTCGAACACCTCGCCATTGGCGGTCAGGCGGCCATGGAAATCATCGCCATACCAGGACGCCATGCCCTCGGCGCGATAGTTCTCGTTCTCCTCCGGTACATAGGTGCGGCCGGCGACGACATAGGGTTTGCCGATGCGGTAGGTACCGCCGCCCTTCGGCACGGGGTCACCGAGCGCCACCACACGCGGGCTCGACGACACGCCGTACTTGGGATCGACCCGGCTGGCGAACTGGTTCGACGAGGCACAATTTGCGAGGACAAGGCACGAGGCCGCCGCAACGGCGCCGCGCGCCGTCCGGATCATCGAATCTGGCCGTCTAATCCCCATCTGCCCCAAGTACCATTCTGCCCGGACCCGCGCCTACTCCGAGGCGTCGGGATCGATTCTGTCACTGTGCGGCCCACCTCCGCACCGGATGGTGAAGATATCGCAACCGGAACACGGCGGAAATGGGGTGAGCCGTCGGGTGGTGGCGCCTTGGTGAATGGTCCGTTGCGCTTCCTCCGTCCTTCTACGGACCTCGATGCGCGCAGAACGCCCTCGCCTGTCCCGCCATCAGACACACTGTTGCAGCAAATCATCAGTCGGGGGGCATCTTCAATTCCAACAATTGAATCTTTTTGACTGTGCAAGGCTGCAATCGTTTTCTCTCGGACGTGGGGCGCAAAGGAAGTTTGCGATGATCGAGACGGTTACAGCGGTGATGGGCCTGGTGAGTGCGGCGATCTTCTTGGCGCACGCCGTGGAAGGCTATCGATACCGGGCCTGACAGTCCGTTGAAGGCGGAAAGACGCGTCACCTCTTTCCTGGAGAGAAGTTCGGAAAGCTTTAATCAATTCGGATGAGCATCGGTTGAAGGCAGGTGTATCATGCGTGGTCACGATTTGGTCTCCGACGGTTTTCTAACCCTGACCGCAGCAAGCCTCGTGCTGCTGTGCTCGAGCCTGCTGGCATTTGCCTTCGGCTGAACACACGATGTCTTGGGCGCCATCTGCGCCCATGCGAAAGACCGCGGCGACCCTCGCCGCTCGACCTGCGGCTTCAGCGTTGGAGTGCTGGCGATACCAGCCAGACGTCTACCCAGCCGAGATGATCCGCGCAGCAAATCCGCCGCCTTCTCCCAGCCCCAGTCCTGACGCACGCTTCTACCTTTCCCGCGAGAGGATTCGCGCATGACCGGCGGGTTACGAGAAGGAACGTCCGCCCTGCTGGTCAGCACGGATGGCCGGTTGCTGATGCAACTGCGTGACGACTCTCCTCACGTTTCCGATCCCGGCAAGATCAGCCTGTTTGGCGGGCGGCGCGAAGGCAGCGAGACCTTCCTGGAATGCGTGGTGCGCGAAATCCACGAGGAAATTGGCCATTACCTGCCGCCCGAGCGTTTTGAGCTGATCGGTCGTTACTTCGGACCGGATCATTCGACGCCAGGCGGCACCCTTCACGGCGAGGTGTTCCTCGCGCGGGACGTGCCGATCGACCGGTTGAAGGTCACTGAAGGCCGCCTCGCGATCGTGGCCGTCGATGACCTCGAACGCGTCAGCGGCAGGCTCGCACGCCCGGCAGAATATGCGCTGGCGATCTTCCTGAAGCGCGAACCGGTTACCTGAGCGATGAAACCAGCGCGCGGACGAGCTCGTCGATCATTGGCAGCGCATCCGCGGGATGGGCAACGTCGATGTCGTGCACATGCCAGTAGGTCACCTTGTCGGCGACCTCGGGGAACCGCCGCTCGATGAGCGGACGGTGCTCGGCCTCCTTGAGCGCGATCACCAGGTCGACGCCGTCGAAATCAGCCAATGAACATGGCTGCGGATAGCGCGCTGCGCCCTCCGGAACGATGCCGTTGGCGCGAAGGCGGTCATCGGCAAACACCGACATGGCGCCGACATTGTCGGGCGAGCCCCGTTCGGCCGCGCCTCTCGAGGAGGCACGCCACGGCAGGTTCTCGCCGCGGGCAAGATGATTGAACAGCTCCTCTGCATATCGACTGCGGTAGTAGTTGCCGGTGCAAAGGAAGAGGACGCGCTTCATGGACATCATGATGGCCAACGGCGGTGGCCGCGGTCAACTGTGGAGCGTGCATGCGACGATGACCCGCGGCCTATTGCTGGGCCTCGGCTGCGTAGCATCGGATCAAGGCCAACTTGTCCTCGCGCTCCAATTCAGTTGGTTCGATCGCGGTGCCAGTATCGAGCCGGAGCCGTAACGGAAAACGACCTCAGCGTGGGGATCGCTGAGGCCGTCATTCCGTCTGCTTGGGGCGCGGGCGCCAGTAAGTAGGCCGCCTCGATTCAGCAGAGCGCCGGTACATCCGCGGCAGCTCGAATTGTACTCGACGTTGGGGCGTGGTTGCCGAGGTCTCACGGGGTACCCCACAGGGCGCATCCGGGGGTCTGCCGTCAGATAATCCGACAGCGCATGTCCTGCTTCGCGCTATTACCGCAACGTAAGCCCCCAGAAGGCGATGAGCAGCAGGGCGCAAGCGCCCAGTCCCATCAGCGGCACGACGGCTTCCAGCATCATGGCCGAATCAACTCCGTCCGTAGCCGAAGCATGCGCGCGAGCGGAGCGTTTGTCGTCGCCCACCTCTAACGCCACCCCAATAAAAACGACCTCGACGCAGGGAGCGTCGAGGCCGCATTCAATCTCCCGCAGTCGGGGTTGGGCAACTGAGACGACGGGAGCAGTGGACTACTCCCGACCCTTCCACTTGTTCCCGGGGCGTCAACCCACCCTCAAATTTTCAGCGGATGTCTTGCCGCGATTTTGGACTTCGTAGCTTACCCTCCCCCTCATCGAGGCTGCTCCGTCCCGCTTTGGCGACCGCTGAGATGTGCACGAAGACGTCTTTGACCGTCCCGCGGTGCGATTGCGCCAGACGGTGAAACGAGACTGAGTCGCTCGAGATATTTGGGCAGCAAGGGTGACGCTGGTCCGGCGTTTTCCACACGAAAGACCGGTGGCAGGCCATTTTCGAGGAACGCACGAAACCGGCCTGAAACAATGGACAGATACCACACCTTCCCGAATAGATCGGGGGTAAGCGTCATGATGGAAGCCGCTATCGTCGTATTGCTATGCCTGAGCGTTGCGATCTTGGGTGCCCACGCTTACGACGCCTTCCGCTTTCGCGCTGATTGACAAAGCTGCTTGGTGGCCGGGTGAGCGATAGCGAACGATGAAAATGACGGAGGAACGCTCCTGGGCCGTTTCAGAGGGCGCCGCTCGCAGAATCATGGCGCACACTCGAGCATTTGAGCCGACGGGTACGCCTAAAACTTACGCCCGGAGGAGTCCATCCTTTTGCATTCCCCGCTGACTGTGAGGGATTTCCGTTCCGTCGACAGGGTTTTGGTAGCCTTGCCTGACTGTCGGGAAATAGTGATCGAAAGCGAAGCTGTGTGATCCTTTCCACCGATGGTAATTTCTGTCGGGCCATCGAAAGAGAAGGAATCCTGGTTCACTCTCCAGCCTGCTGCTGTATCGATGTAGTACTGGAGGGTCGACGCGGCCATGGTCCAATCATCAGTTGAGGCAAGCGGAAAATCGCACTCCAATGATGCGACCAGAGTTTGCGCCTGACCTTCCAAGGTCAACGCTCCCAAGGTCAACGCTCCCAAGGCCAGAAGCGATAGAAATCCATTCCGTATGACTTGCACGTAACAACTCCTCGAAGCGGCTTATCGTCTTGTCGACCGGCGATCTCCCTGTGGCGCCGCTAGAGCGCCCCATTCCATGTAAGCAATCTTGCCTTCTGCATCGAATTCCATAATCGCGGTCGTTGCACCACGCGGTGTAACGAACGATATCGATGTTCCATTCAAGACCGGCTTTAGATCGCCAAGCTCGGACGGAACGCAGTCGTCCAAACGCTCTTTCCAGAAGGCCATCAACCGCGCTTCGCTGGCGACGGTTTCCCTAACGCAGCATCGACAATCCACGACAGCTGAGTCGGCGTGCATCTGTACAATCGCGTTAAGGTCGCGCGCGCGATAGGCGTCCAGCCAATCGATCGCCGCGGCCATCGGGTCAAAGGACATATTTCCTCACCTACATCCGTATCGTAGCTGAGGAATAGAGCGCTTCCAGGAGGAACCGATACTGGGAAAAATACTGCCCGGGTGAAAGCTGCCTCAGCTGGCGGCGTCGTTCAAAAGCAGACGCTGCCGCAAATCGATTTGGTCGCGGGCCTGCGATGCCAGACGCAAGCCACCGTCGGCGGCATCGCGGTTTCGTGAGAAATCCCCGATGTGCACATACTCCGAATTTGACGGTCGCCGCGAACTGGCAGTCATCGTGGCGTCGATACTTGCATGTAAAGTGATGACCAACCGGCGCGAAAGCGCCTCCGAGACACAGGGGGCGTAAATGGAAGAACGAAGGATCGCGATGTTGCGCGTGCACGAGCAAAACATCGAGCATTACCGAGGGTTGCTTCGCACCAGACTTAGCGAAATCGAGACTCACTTCATCGAACGGCGCTTATCCGAAGAGCGTTTCGCAATCGAGATGCTGAAGTTTATGACCCGTGGGGAAACATCACCCAGGACGGATCTGTTCGCATAAGGCGACGCCACATACCCCTTCGGTAGTACCCCGTTTGCGAGATGAACCTTGGCACGCTTTGTGCTGACCCTTCACATGTCGGGATTTTGCACATCCTTCCCGGGGCTAGGATCAACGCCGCCAGCGAGCATTTTAAGCCTGGCGGCGTTGTTGCGCGTAAGCTCAGGTCATGCCCTTCACGCGAAAGCCAATCGAGATCCGGCCGGAATTCGCCGCCAGTCCGCAGCGGACCCGCGCGCCTGTCACGGCTCAAGCTGGGCACCGTAAGGCTTCCTGACGATGCAATGCTGTTCGCCGGCCTCGACGGCGCCCTGCCTTCTCAGAAACGCTACAGCAAAGGCCTGGAGCGACTTCCAGCCCAACACGGGTTCCACAATCTCCGGCACCCCCTTGCGTCCCAGCTGTTCGATGCCGGCGTGGATATCGTCACTATCTCAAAGCGCCTTGGGCCCGCGAAGCCGGACATCACCTTGCGCGTCTACGCCCACTTGTTTAGGAACGACGACGGCAAGGCGGCGGCGGCGATCAATGCGGCGCTGGCGCGTCAGGTGCCAAATCGGGTGCCAATTTCGCGGTTCGTTCTCTTCGAGTCCGCCGCTAAGCACTTGAAACTGTTGGTTTGGAAGGGTGGCCGAGTGGTTTAAGGCACCGGTCTTGAAAACCGGCGTGCCCGCAAGGGTACCGTGGGTTCGAATCCCACCCCTTCCGCCACCTTACTCCCGTATCATATTGAATCTATTTAAGATTGCTGTATTCGGCCCGGTGTGTCCTAGCAGATGCCCTAGCAGCTGCAAGAGCCACCCTGGAGACGGCCAGCGAACGAGCCGCACAGAAAGACCACGTTTGCCTCAGGTAGGTCTGATTTTGTGGAAGAGCGCCAACAGCGCCGCTTTGCCCCGCTCCAAGGCGGTTTTTTCTGGCTCGTTTTCGAGATTGGCTTCAGGCAAGAGGTTGATCTGATCTGGATGGATCGCGTTGAACTTCTTGCTCAATTCCAGAATGAATCGATCGCGTTCAGCCGTTTTCTCGGCCGGCACATTACCGGTGAACGTTAGATCCGAGTGCGCCTGATCACCGCCGTCGATCGGGGTAAAATGGACGCCGAGCACGAGGTTTTCGATTGTCTGTCCGGCGAGTTTCTCTTTTGGAAACATCAGGCCGTAGAACGTCCTGTTGATCCTCTTGCAGTACTCGATGCAGTTCGCACCGACGTCGTCAATCGACCCGGCAAGCGAACGCAGACGGCCCGACGTCTCGGCATCCCAAGGTCGATTCTTATCAGCAGGCGGCGGATTCAAGAACTTGCCTTGAAAGGCGGCGTGCTGGATACGCCCCTTCGTGATGTGATCCTTGCTCGTGAGGATGCGATACCAGATATCACCCTCCGGCGCCGGGTCCCCATCCGTGAGCGCCATTCTTTAGAAACTCAGTTGCTGGAAAATCGTCCGGAGAGTTTCTTCTGTACGATCGGTGAAACCCTCGTGCGTGACCCGGCCGAACTCTCCGTTCCGGAGCGACCAGTAGGCGCGCCACCGCTCGCCCGGCCCGATGTCGAGGAAAAGACGATCGAGCTTATGGTTCAGATCTTCTGGAACCCATTCCAGCGCAACCGAGCCGTCACCAGCCGGGGCCGCGTCCGGATTCCCCAGCGTAGGTGGCATGATCTCCATCAACTTCCGCGCATAAGCGAGTGTCTCAGGCGTGATCGCTTCCGCCCCCTGACCGTCCCAATTTGCTGAGTGAAATTCTTCATATCCTTTTAGCGGCGTAACGGCGTGAGCCGGCCTGCCGTAAAACAACATTGCAGGCTTAGGAATCTCAGAAACGGTCACACTGTTGCAAATGATCGAAAAGACGCCCCCGCTCACCGCCTTATTCACTTCGTCGCGCCACAACAGCACCTGATCACTATCAGGGCCTTTGAATAGACAGGTTTGCCCGAAGAGCAAATTGTCTCTGGTCAAATCGTGGACTGTAAAGAAGTGATCGATGTCAATCGGCGTGTATCGGACGACACAATCTTTAGGTGTGTCAAACGGGCGGTAGCCCAACGCGGCAATCGTCGTCAGGTTGCTATTCGGCAGGTAAGCGTCCGGCTCCGTCCAGTTGGGCCCGTTCGTTCCTGCGGCGACGACAGTCATTGATTCGCCGGCACGCAAAATGGCCCCCGGAGGTGGGGTGGTGTCATTGGTTCGGAAAGTGCGTGCCCGGGTCACAGAACTTCGCCTAATATGGCATTTTCCAACGCAAGGTCGGCCAGCTCCCTATATATGGGAGCCAGTAACGCCGCGTCAAATGCGGTGGCATGCTTGACATCAGTATTATGATCCAGCTCAAGCCGCAGCGCATGCGTGATATCGTCGGAAAAAGCCGCGGGATTAACTGCATCCGGGGTGAAAACCTGCAGTTGAATTTGGACTACCGACCAAGTGGTTATCCGATTCAATCTCAGCGTGCTATCGGTCTTGCTGGCGACGGGCCAATTAATACGAAAGTGGAGGTCATGCAATTTGTCAGCTGGATGCTTGATCGACTTCACCAGCGACGTCAAAGCCTTGTAAGCGTCGAGCCGTTCTGGGAATGGAAGCAATAAAATTGGGGCAAACCCGACTCTGGCGACCGGAAACGACATCCTTTCGAGGAGTGGGATCGTCTTCTCCAAAAACGAATACATAGCGCCCGGCCAGGCTCCCAAAGAAGGGACCCCTGACGCCCCCGGTACGCCCGGAATCAGAACACAGTCACAGCGATTTCCTAACGCTCCGAGGGAAAGCTGACCGCCCATCAGGTTCGACACGAAAATGTGGCGACCACCCCCTTTTTGTTCTTGCTCTGCCTCGTCTTGGCCTGTGAGCCGCTTCCAATCTTCGCCGGTGATGCTGGCGGTCCCGGTTGAGAAGGCCGTTAGTCGGAGACTTTCGCAAATCCAATCAAATGACATCAACCATCCTCGGTGGGCCAACCAACGGTAGCACCGACCGATTAAGGAAAATAGCGGGGACCGGTCCCAAATCGAGCCATTGCGCACGTGCTCAGGGCGCACCTACCGCCTTCCGGTACACGTCCGCGCGGGCCGCTGTATCGTTCGTTGGCGCAGCGAGAAACCCATTTCGGAGCAGCCTGAGACCCGCTTTCTGGTACCCGCGCTAGGGCAGCCGTTAGGGCGCCCTCACCCATCCAACGAGATTGTTGATTGATTTCAGAACGGTGGTCTTCCAACGGGGCGGAGAAGAGATCCGACAAAGTGGCTTCGTGCAGCACTCGCCCTCCCCGCGCGGCCTTGGGTTTCTGTTTCACCGTACGTGCTTGTTCAGTCATCTCCGTCCGCATAACGCGTCTCGTATCGCGCCACAAAGCCACCCAACGACGGCACCTGAGCTTCCGGCGTTTCGCTGAGAAACCAATGAGCATCCGCTACGATGTCGGCCGCGCAATGGCCGGAGCGCAGCAGCTTGTACCAGTTGACCAGCAAGCCCCGTTCCGATCGGTCGCCCAACTCGACGAATGGATCATCCCATTCGGTCCTGAAACCCATCTGCTGAAGCTCGCGCAGCGCACGGGCGGCTTCCTCTCGGGTTTGCCTGTACGGCGGCTTTGGCTTGGCGTCGCTCTTCTGCGATGGCTCAAACTTCAAATCGACATCGCTTGGCCCCGACGCGTTTTCGGCGCCGGGAATGTTGTTAGTTGGTTGTTCTAATTTATTGTTAGATGATTGTTCTGGGTGCGCATCACATGCGCCCCCCTGCGCACCTGCTGCGCTCTCTGCGCGCACGTGCTGCGCCCCCTCGTGCACGTGCTGCGCATCATCCTTCGATATCGCATTGAGCTCGCCACACCCAACCTTGATATTGTAGACAGCTGCAGTGTCGCTTCCGTTCGCGCGGTATCGCTCCGTTCTGAAGACGAGCCCCAAGGTCTCCAGCTTGCGAAGGTGGATTTGGACGGTCCGGCGCGATAAGCCGGTAATGTCGCATATCGTGCTGACTGATGGCCACGCCTTGCCCTCGTCGTTTGCGTGTTTGCACAAGGCGACCAAGACGAACTTCGTCGTAGGATCAGCCAGGCGAACCTGCCTGAAGGCCCAATCAACGGCCTTGATGTTGGTGAAGCTTCCGACGTGCATATTCATATTTGACGATCCGTTTCCGTTGACGGGCATCGTCATCGCGAGACTTGATTTCCAGCTGATGCTGAATCATATTGCTCGCCGCTGAAGCGACGCCCCTTGCATGGATAGTTTCAGTTTGTCTCTCGAGCTCGCACAGTTCACAGGCTGTGCGGGCTCTTCTTTTTGCTGTGCCCAAGGGCTGCTGCTACCGGCGCGGCCGGCTTGCGCTCGACCACCTGCGAGGCAATTGGTTTTTTCCGCTTGTAGCGATGCGGCCCGGACTCGCCGTTCTCGCGGCGGTACGAGTAGCGCGGCAACGCGGATAGGATCGTGACGGCGGCCGGATCGATGTCGCCACAGCGGTGTCTGACGAATTCGAGCAGCATTTCGCGACTCCGGATAGCGTAGAGGCCGCGCCATGCTCCGTCTTCATCTAGCTGTTCGATCCTCCACGCCGCGCATTTCCACACACCCTTGTCGTGGACGAAGGTCACGCGCCAGTCCGCGTTGAGCTGCGCGACAAGAAGCCTTTCGGTCATGATTCACTCGGCTGCGATCAGACGGTGCTTGGGTTCGTAGCTCGGCAAGTCCTCCAGCCAGCGCTGAAGATCCTCGCGCAGGATCAATGTTTTTTTGCCGAGCTTACGCGCGCGCAGAGCGCCTGAATCGACGGCCTTGTAAAGCGTGTTGCGCCCGACCCTCGCAACTAGGCACGCTTCATCGATCATGAAACACAGCGGCTCTATGTGCTCCGGCGGTAAGGGAGCGATCTGCCGCGATACAAAGGGTTTCCGTTGGTCCATAGCACATTGCCTTTCCCCCGGAAAAACCGGGGTTAGTTGGCGGGCGCGGACCGTCTGTGAAACGGGGCGACCGGCAAGTGCTCCTGTGGACGGATGCAAGCAATCACAAAGAGCGTACGCGCGCTAGTCCGGTAACAAGGAAAATTTTGCGCGCGCGGTTGGCCGACATCCTGATCGCGCGCATGACGGTTGGGGCAGTTGCTAGGACAGCGTCGAGCGCGCGGCGACAATCATCGGAAAAGCACGGCCGGCGCGCGCCATGTGTGGCGGACAGCATCTCCGCCTTCCGAAGCAATGACCCGCTGCGCCATGACTCGAAACGCAGCGGGCATCGCGATCGACGGCGCGTACATCCGGCGCCGCATCTCGACTCAAAAAGATCGCCCGCCGGTTTGGGACGGCGGGCGATCCAACACGAAGAGGACTGCGGTCACGATCAGCAACGATCTTGGAGACCATGATCATCATCGCACGATATCGAAGCGTGCACAACATCGCGCAACTACAGGGTAACAAGGGCGAAGGAAGTCGCGCGCGATCGCGACATGCTGTAGGTTTGCAATTCACAGGAGCCACATCACGCAACCCACAAAGGACTGTGAAAATGGCTGACGAAAAGAACGAGACTCTCGATGCCGAGAAGTTGCTGGCCGGGCTCACTGCGCTCGCAGATGCATTCTCCGCTCACACCGAAAAAGTCGATGCGAAACTCGCGGAGATCGAGCGACGATGCGACGCCGTCATCGAGTCGCGGGGCGTGGGCGGCCGGATGGACGGAGGCGATGATCGTGTAATGGCTGAACGGGTCGCAGCCGACGCAGTTGGTCATGGAGAGTTCGCGGCGTTGGCATCGCGTGTAGGCCAGCTTCATGACCGCATGTATCGCAAGACGGACGTCGACAAGCTCGCGGAGACGCAATCGCGCTGTGACAGCGTTTTCCGGGCTCTGGGCGGCCCGGCTGAGCCGCCGATGAACGGTGAGAACCACGTCGACTATGAAATTCGCCTGCACCGCCAATTGCAGAAGCACAGCGCGCGGTGGAAGGGCGCCGACCTGAGATCCCTGAGCAACGATCAGAGGGTGCTTTCGAACGTATGCGCTGACATCCGTGCAGATGCTTTGCAGGCCGGTCTCAATCCGCCCGACCTGAAGCCGTTCGAGCATCGCATGATCGTCGAACGTCCGGAGTCCGGCCATACCGTTCGGCGCTTTATCGGCAACGGCACGATCTACGCGCAAATGTCTCGGCGGCCCATGCGAGTGCGTTCGTTCGGCGCCGACGATCGGTATGGCCGCTCGGCTGGCGGCAGTGTTCAAGCGGCCGGTGCGTCCAGCCCCGTGTAACGTCAAAGCAGAATGGCTGCCTCGCGTAAAAACGCGGAGAGAACGCGGGGGCGCCCGTTCGCCCCCGGCAATGCCGGCCGACCGAAAGGCGCTCGGAACAAGACGACGGTCATGGCTGAGGCGTTGCTCAGCCAGGACATCGAGGCCGTGATCGGCAAAGTTGTCTCAAAGGCGAAGCGCGGAGACATGCAGGCGGCCCGATTGATCTTGGACCGCGTCATGCCGCCGCGCCGGGGCCGCACCGTGCGGTTTCCGTTACCGAAGATGGAAACCTCGGCCGACGTCGTTAGCGCACTGGCGGCCGTCGCAAAGGCGATGGCGGCGGGGCAGCTCTCGCCGGCTGAGGCCGTAGAGGTCGCTGGCGTCATTGAAATGCAGCGGCGCGCGATCGAAACGCAACAGTTGGAGACCAGACTCCACGCACTAGAGGATCGATTTAGATGACCAACGATCTCATTCGCCGTCTTGAGGCATTGGAGCGCCGGATGAATGCAGAACGACCTTCGGGCACGTTGCCGCCGGGCGGTCCGCTTCGAGTGACGATTATCCACGGCGGGCTGCCGCCGGGCGATCCGCTGTTTGCCACGGCGGGCGCTCATGAATGGCTGCGCGAGCCGGGAGAAGACCTCGATGCATTCGCTGATCGGGCGCGCGCGGCCGCGCTGGAGCTGAAGGAGCCGCTGCTGGTGATTGGCGGCCTGCCGGCGACGCAGGCGCAACAGGACGTAGCGATGGCTGCTTATGACGCGTGGCTGCTGACCGACGATGGCGTCCCGCCGTGCGAGCCATCGCGTTGAGATCGGTCTAGTCGACGGGATCGTCCTTCAAGCACGACCGATAAATCCATTGCGGAAAACCGCCTCGCACCAATCTGTAAATGGACTGAGACGATCGGAGCACCTGAATCTGCTTCGTGATTCTCATCATGGCCCCAAGGGCAATCATGTCTGGGTCAGGTGTTTTGCCGACGGCGGACGCCGCCGTTCTCGCCGCCTCTTGGACGCCCCATTGCAGCATCGCATTGATAGTAGCGCCCTTGGCGGAAAGGTCGGCCAGACCGTTCGCATACCGCAGCGAACTAGCGCACGCCGCCTGCAAAGAGGGAAGCTCTGGCTTAGCTGACCACTCACGCATTGACCCCAAGAGTTCATTGTCATCCGCAATGGCTTCGCGGCGAAAGATCAAGAGGGCAAAAAGAAGCGCAAACAATCTAGCCATGTATCTTCCCTGTGTTCGTGCAACCGCCCGCGCCCGCACCGGCTGGCGCCGGGACGGGTGATTGCGCGTGAACACAGGGCTCAGCACGCCCCACGTATTCCCCCGTGGGGTATTATATTTCGTGAGCCGCCCGACATAGCGGGAAGCCCTGTGTCTCAACGCGCATTGCGTATCCCTCAGCCGCAATCACTCGGCGCGGGGATTGAGACAATTAGCCCTATTTGGGCACTCAAGGAAAGATCGAATTGCGATTTTAACCATCTCAACATGGCCGTGCCGGTCGACGGCAAAGTCACCCACACAGCATCGGAAGCAACTGCGCGAGGCCGAATGGGAGTTGCCGCGCCCTTATTCAATCGATCACGGCCCGGGCGGCCGTCTCGACGCTGGGGCCTGCGTTGGGGCACGCGCGCCCAACGCGCAGCATTCTTGATTGATTTCAGTGACCTTAGGCTTCCGATATGGCGGACGAAGCGTCCGCCTACCGTCCGCTTAGGGCCAGAAAGCTGACGATGGTGTAGGCCGAGCTACACTAGAGACGCCGAATGCTACGCCTTCTTGCGAGGTGCTGCGGGAAGCCCGGCAACGGCTGGGGTCTTTGCGCCGCGCGATGAAGACCCTCGACAATCACGCCAACGCCTGCCGAAAACTGCTCCTCGGCGTCGAGTCCTTGGCGATGTGTGTGCAAGAAGGACTCGCGCGACACGGGCGTTAAATACACTCTGCCATTTCGGCTGATGGGATCGCGCCGCCAAACGACGGGCGTTCCATCCTCATTGCCCAAATCAAAATAGACCGGCACGGGGCTAGAATTCCAATCGCGCAACAGCGCGCATTCTTCGTGGTGGTTGGCGACATAAAGAATGCACGGTGGCTGGCCCCACACGCATGGGCCGATACACTTCAATAGCTGGGCGGCATCGCGCTTGCGTCTGCGCCCGTCTACCACCCAAACCATCTTGCGATAGAACGACTCTCGCGCCGCGCGCTCCTCCGCTTTGAGGAACGAATGCTGAAACTCAATGACCATCCCGCTTTGCGTCTTTACGTCGGCGACGTGCTTCTCACCGCCCTGCGCGAAATGGACAGTCTCCTGCCAGTCTGTCGGAAATTCATTCTTCCAAGCTCGATGCCATTCTGTTTCCGGCTCCCACCACGGATCGCAGACGCGAACACCTCGGTGTGCCCAGTGCCAGACTCTGTGATCGCCGCACTTGGCAATGACGGGAGCCCCGCAAGATGGGCATGTAGCGGAAAGCCCAGGTTGAGCCTCGCGACGTTGGCATTCAATGGCTGCGAACTTCATTCTCTGTCATGTCCTCAACCGCAAAGTAGAGCTATCGTAACGGCAAACAGGGGCGCGTTGAAAGGCACGTTTGATGTCCGCTACAAGCGTGACTGCAGCCCTAACCGCTCACATGCTTGCCGCTGAACTGCACCACCTTGCTAGCCTTCGGCGTCGAGCAGAAGATCGCCCAAGCTTCCATCAGCTTGCGCCGCTTCTCGAAGAGATCGCCGCGCCGATACGCGGCTTCCACCTTGCTCTCGATCACGTGTGCGAGTGCAGCTTCGCACACCTCCCTGCTAAAGTTGGTGCACTCGGAGGCCCAATCTCTGAACGAGCTACGAAAACCGTGCGGCGTCGCATCTTCGATCTTCATGCGGCGAAGCATCATCTCCATCGCCATCCCCGACAGAGGTTTCTTGGCTTTCTGACCGGGAAAGACGTGTTCGCCAACTCGGACCTCGTGCAGCGCCTTCAGGATCGCCACTGCGCGCTTCGGCAGTGGGACCCGATGCTCAATGCCGCCCTTCATCCGCTGCGGCGGCACAGTCCACACAGCACGGTCGAGATCGATTTCCTCCCAGCGTGCGCCCAGTGTCTCCCCCGAGCGCGCAGCGGTGAGGACCGTAAATTCGAGAGCACGCGCAGCAACAGCATCGCGAGCTTTCAAATCGCTCATGAACGTGGGGACATCCGCATAGGGCATCGCCGCGTGGTGGCCACGCGTCAGCTTGGATTGCTTCGGCAGCAGATGGTCTAAGTGTCCGCGCCAGCGCGCCGGATTTTCGCCTGAACGCAAGCCCTGCGCCTTAGCAGCGTCTAAAACCTTTTCGATCCGGCCGCGAAGGCGGGACGCGGTTTCCGGCTTGCTCTGCCAGATTGGCTTCAGGACTTCGAGCACGTTATCGACGGTCACCTCCCCGACAGGCAGGCGTCGAAGGGGAGCGGCATAGTCTCGGAGGGTCATCGTCCACTGCGCGCCGTGCTTCTCGTTACGCCAAGAAGGCCGCATGGCCTCAATCAGTCGGTCTGCACATTCGCCGAATGTAGATCCTCCTGCCGGCTTCCGAGCGCCCTTTGGATTGACACCTTCCGCAATCTGCGCGCGCGCCCCGCCGGCAAGCTCTCGTGCGCGTGCCAGCGACACATCGCGTGCGGAGCCGAATCCCAGCTCCGTAGGTTTGCCGTGCCAGCGATACAAGAACGTCCAGCGCCGGCCGCCGTTCGGTGAGATCGAAAGATACAGGCCGCCACCGTCAGCATGGCGGCCGAATTCCTTGATCGTTGCGACTGATCTCGCGTTGAGCCGGTTAATTTTCCGGGCCATCGCCTTCTCCCTGCCCTACTTCGTGCCCTAGCACTTGAGCCGGATTGTAGAAGATGAAGGCAAGCAATGAAAGGCAAGTGCAACGAGAAACCCCTGAAAAACAGGCATATCTCCAATCAACTATGGGCACACACAAGCATTGGCAACGAGTAGTACGGAGGACACCCCTTCCGCCAGTCCATTGCCTGCACCGACCGGTATTGCGGGGTTCTGTGACCATTGGCCGCCGCGCCACGGTTGAATTCCACGGTTGTTCGACCGAATGCCGCGTACGGGACGATTGAGCACGTACCCTCACCGCCGCTCGTCGCCCAAGCCGCCGAACCAGGCGCCGAAATAGCCGGCGTAGAGCGGCGGCATTTCCAGGTTCATCGAGTGGCCGACGCCCGGCACGATCACCAGGCGGCAGTTCGGCATCGCCGCCGCCATGGTCCGCAAATCATCGGGCGCGATCCAGCCGTCGCCCTCGCCCCAGACCACGAGATGGGGATGCCGGATTTCGGGCATCCGCCGCTCGAGTTCGCGGCTCTCCCGTTCCCGCGTGAGATTGACCGGAGTGCCGATCCATACGCCTTCGGAGACGCCAAACGTCTGATCCAGGATGCGCTCGAACAGGGTCTGGATTGCGCCCAGCCCCTCGCGGAACACCGGCACGGCATTCGGCCCAATGCTGTCCGGAAGGAACAAGGAAGATGCGGCCGTCGCCATCATCGCGCGCGTGACCTCACGGCTCGCCATCATTGCGCGGAATAGCCCAATCTGCTCCGCGCTGAACGCGAGTCCAAGTGGCGTCACGGGATCGAGCGCAAATACCCGGCCAAACCGCTCCGGCTGCATCAGCAGCATCCGCGCCGCGATGATGCCGCCAGTGGAATGCGTCGCGAGATGACAGAACGGGATCTGCAGTGCATCGAGCGCCGCCAGCATATCGAGCGCATGTTGCTGCATCGAGTAGTTGGCATAGCCAGCTGTCGCGGGCGGGCGATCGCTGTCGCCACAACCGCGCCAGTCGATTCCGATGACCCGAAGGCCGCTCGGGAACAGGGAGGCGGCGAGTTCGATCCAGTCCTTGCTGGCAAGATTGCCGTGGATGAAGACGACCGTGGTGTCGCCCTGACCCCACTCCCGCCAGCCAAGGCTGACTTCTCCGGCACGAACTTTGGGCATTGCAACCTACCGATTCAATCATCCGAAACCCGGCAGACAACCCTCACTTCTCATCGGCGCCTTGGCGCGTCTCTTATGACGCGCCGCTGAGTGGCGATCTGACGATCTGGAAGCCCCTCGCTTCCAGCTCACGCATGATGGCCTGGGTCAAGTGCGCGCATTCCTCGGGCAGTATCCAATCGGGACCCCGCCAATCTGGATCGCCTTCCTTTGGATAGAAGGCAAACGCTGACCGAATGGCCGTTGCTATGGCATCTGCAGGATCGTCTGACATAGCCGTTGCTTCCCACTGATGACGAGCCAACGCTACAAGCGAAGCCAGGGAACGGAGGACGGTGCTGCCGCGCTCCGTTCACTGCAGGCTTTATCTCCCGATGCGCAACTCACCTTCGACTCTACTTGTTCAAACCGGCCGTCGGATTCGGTCCATCCGGCGTTGGCGCAACAGCCATCGCTGAAACGACGCCATTGATGAGGCGATCGATCTCGATCGGCGAACTGGTATCGAGATTTCCAGTCAACGCGAAATCGGTCACGTCGGCCGGAAATTCCACCGGATTGTCGGTATGGATGAAGTGTCCCGTATCCGGATAGATCTTCAGGATCGGGCGGTTGTTCGCCCGCGTCATCCGCATCATGAACGGCGTGATGATGTCGCGCCCGAGGTCCTTCAACCCGTTAAAGGGAGTGCCGGGAATGAAAGGCTCCTTGTCGCCGAAGGCCAGGAAGATCGGGGCCTTGATGTCGGTCAGCCGCCGGTACAGATTCTTGGGATCATCCTGCTGCAGCTCCGACACCATGCCGTAGATGTCGAGAATATACACAGTGGCCCACTGCTCGAGCTCCTTCGGATCGCCCTTGGTGAGACCGACGCGCTGCTCGGTATGGAACCGTGCATACTCGCTGTCGTTCATGAAGTAGCCGCTCTTGCTGCGTCCAACCACGCCGGTGACGGGATCGCGCTTCTTGAAATAGAAGAAGTCGCGAATGTTCTGCTCGGGACGGGCGATTTCGTTCGCGAGGATCTGGGTCGGTCCCCAGACATCCTTCCATTTCTCGAAGTTGTGCTCGAGCGAGGCGTCGAACAGCTTTGCGGTCTTGCCCGGCGCAATCGTTACTTCGCGCGGATATTCCTCCAGGCCGGCCGGCGCCTCGAGGATCAGGCTCTTCACGGCGTCGGGATATGTCAGCGCGTAGCCCAGGATTAATTGGCCACCCAGCGAATGGCCGAGATAGGTCGCCTGTTTGACCTTGAGCTGGTTGACGACGAGGTCATAGACCACCTCGCGCATGTCCTGCATGGTGCGCGCAGGGCTCTTGTCGAGATTGCCCGGACCTGACATGCCATAGTGCGGCAAGTCGGGCGCGATCACGCGCAGCCCGCTGCGCAGCGCGTACTGCATGATATTGCCGTAGTGGCCGGCGAACGCCCCCTTGCCATGAATGATGACGAGGACCTTCGGATCCTTCTCGTTGCCATTGTATTCATCCATGTAGCCGATCTGCCAGGCCGTACCTTTGGCGTCCTTGGCGTTGGCGTACTTCACCGGATAGGGATAGGTGACATACTCCTTCCAGAAGGATTTCTTCGGATCGATGTCGGATGCCACACCCGGCGTGCGGAAGTTCTTGTCGACGAACTGCTGCGCTCGGTCGAGGCTGGCAACGTCCTCCATGAAGGCCACGAATTTCGGGTCGTTCTTGTGGCCATTGATGATCGAGAATACGCCGTAGTGCGCAACCGGGCTCTCCTCGGCAATCAGGTCGGCGCCCGGGATGTTTTCGACTGCTTTCTCGGCGAGCTTGAAGTTGAGCCACAGGTCGTTCTTGATGTGCATGACCAGTGTGCGCGACTGGATGCGGCCGAGGTCGTTGTTGATATTGTGAAGCTCGCCGACGCGGTTGCGCCAAACAAGGTCAACGGCGTCATATAGCTTGGAGCGATTGATCACGTTGAGCCCGGCCTTCTCGTTCGGCGGATCCCAATAGAAGATTTCGGGCTGCACTGCGGTGAACGCCTGCGTGGTCCGGTACGAGAGATCGTATCCGGTCAGGCCCAATACCGACCAGCCGAATGCCATGCCCATCAACGGGTGCTTCTCCTTGGGCAGCTTGTAGTAGTCACCGTTGGTCTGCTGCCAGACGGGATCGGACTCGATCGCCGCCGTCATCAACTGGAACGTCCAATTGCCGACGGGATCTCCGGCGTCCGATTGCGTCGTGCCGCCGATCGGCATCAGCGCACTGACATATTCCGGATGCATGACGCCCCAAACATAGGTCTGGGTGCCCCCCATCGAGACGCCGGCCGCGAGCGCGACCCGGGCGACTTTCAGATGATCGCGAAGCATCCGGTAGTTTGCCTGCACCATGTCGAAATAGGTGTACTGGGGAAACTTGATCCCGAGGCCATCCGAAGGCTTGCTGGCACCCCAGGTCCCAAGCGGATCGACCATCACGACGTAATAGCGGTCAGTGTCGATCGGCCGGCCCGGTCCGATGATCGGCACGCCGCCGGACAGTGCGGCGCCCTTGACCCACTGCTCATACATGTCGGTCGAGTCGCCGGAGTAATAGGAGTTGATGACCACAGCGTTGGTGATTTCGCCGGCCGCGTTTCGCCGCGGCGTACCAACCGCGATGTAGGCGGTGCGCAGTTTTCCGCCGCCGAGTGATTCAAGGGTGACACCCCCCTCACCGCCGTTTTCCCACTTCGAAGGATTGGCCAGGTCATACTTGCCGCCGAGCTTGAAGTCGGCGATCTCGTAGTATTGCTTCAGGCCGTCATGCTGGACTTGCGACGAGCGGCGCGTGAACGGCTGAGCGGTCGCAACCGATGCGCTAAAAGCCAGCAGCAACAGGCCAATGAAAAGGCGCCTCATGGAAATCCTCCCTGACCGGATTTTGGGGAAGGTTCCGGCGGGCATGCGCGGCCGTCGTTGACCTAAGTCAAGGGAACGGCCAGGTGCGCGCCGCAACTTGACGCTCGAAAGCATCGACCAAGTGAAGCGAATGCCGTTCCTGTCGCATGGGTCGCACCGCATCCGTTATGAGCTGGACGGCCCCACTGACGCGCCGGCCTACGTGCTCGTTAACGGGCTGACCCAGTATTCGGAGCTCTGGGCAGCCTATCGGGACGCGTTGATCGCTAAGGGATTTCGTGTCGCGACTTTCGATCTGCTCGGCCAGGGCGCCTCGGCCAAGCCGGAGCTGTTCATCAGCCAGGATGACCAGGTTGAGGCGCTTCGGCTCCTGATCGAAGCGCTCGGTGATGGTCCGATATTCCTCGGCGGCATCAGTTTCGGCGCACTGATCGCGCTGCGCTACGCGATTCTGCACGGAGATCGACTGTCGGGCCTGGTGCCTATGAGCGCCTTCGCAGAATTGTCGCCGCAGCTCCTGCTGCTCGGTAATGCACTGCGCACCGCCTTGATCCTGGGCGGCACCAGCTATTTGCAGGATTTGTTGCTACCGATGAACCTTTCCGATTCATGGCTCAAGCCGCTGCTTGGCAAGCTCGACGCAGTGAAACGGCAGGGCTGGTTGGTCAACGACGTCTATGCGCTGCAAAATCTGATGGAGTCCTTCCTCGACTTCCAGCCGCTGACGCCGCAACTGGCCTCGATCAAGACGCCGACGATGATCCTCAACGGCGAATTCGACTTCCTCACCCCGCGTTCCCTGCACGAAACCCTGCGCATTCACATCTCCGACAGCTCACTTGTCATCATTCCGAATGCCTATCACGCCTTCACGCTCGAGAAGGCCGCTCTGACGGCAGACCTGCTGGCACGCTTCGCCGAAGACGTGCTGGCGAAGCGCTGGCAGGGCAAACAGGCGGTATGGATCGCACCCGACGACGCAGGTGGCGAGATGATGCCTTTCCCTGCCGGCTTCGACCACCTGCGCGCGATCCCCGTGCCAAGGACCATGTCATGAACCGGTTCCTCGGCCCGCTGGACTCTTCCGGGCGCGTGCCGCCGCTGCAGCAAACTCGGGTCGCATCATTCCTGGTCTCGGTGCATGGCGCGCTTGCACGGCAGCTGGCTTTCGCCTTGCCAGGCCAGTTCAATGCCGGCTGGCAAACCGAGCTGAACACACAGTTGCATCGCGAGACCGAGATCGTTTCCCTTCTCCTGCGCGCGACTTCGTGGGCGCCTGATGTCACGACCTTCTACACCACGCTGATCTGGAAAATGGCTTGGATGCCCAATCCGGTTTCCGGCGTTGCCGATCACCGGCTTGCCACGACGATCGACATTGCGGCCCTCGGGCACGCCGCGCACGGCGCCATCCGGCCCGCCGCCCTGCTGCCCGTCGAGGCGTCCGCGGATGATCCCTTTGTCGTGGCCTTGCGCCGGATCGAATTTGAAAGCAGCCGCCTGATCCAGGCGCAAATCCATTTTCTGAAGGGTGACGATCTCAAGCCCGTCCGCGACGCCGTCAGCGCGGCCGTGAACGATCGGCATCGGCAGGTGCGCAAATTGTGGACGGACGTGCTGACCAGCATTGGGATTGACCGTCACGCAGACGACGAATGACGCGAGCCTTGACCCAGATCAACGTGAGGACCACGCCAAACGGCAGTGTTTGCTGAAACATCCCGCCTCGGATTGATTGCCGGAGCCCAATCATGAAGGCCGTATCCGCCGAAGAAGCTGTTGCGATGATCCCGAACAACGCGCGCATCATGGTCGGCGGATTCATGGGCGTAGGCACGCCGGAACGCTTGCTTGACGAACTGGTCCGACAGAACAAATCGGGCCTCTTGCTGATCAGCAACGATGCGGCAACGCCCCGAAAGGGTGTCGGCAAACTGTTCGAAGGCTCGCAGGTGTCGGGCATGATCGGCACCCATATCGGGCTGAATCCGACGGCGCAGAAGCAAATGCTGGGCAAGCAGATCACGGTCGACCTCATTCCGCAGGGCACCTTCGTTGAACGCATCCGCGCGGGCGGCTGTGGTCTTGGCGGCGTCTTGACGCCCACCGGCGTCGGTACGCTGGTCGAGGAAGGCAAACAGAAGATTGAAGTCGACGGCAGGCCGTACCTGCTGGAGACCGCACTGCGCGCCGATTTCGCGCTCGTACACGCCTTCCTGGCCGACTACGCAGGCAACCTGTCCTATGCTCTCACCGCACGGAATTTCAATCCGGTAATGGCGATGGCGGCCGACACCGTGATCGTGACCGCCGAACATATCGTTCCGGTCGGCGTCATTGCTCCCGATCACGTCGTCACGCCAGGACCACTGGTCGACTATCTCGTCGCGAATGGGTGAACCATGGATGCCCAAACCATCATCGCGCGTCGTGTGGCGAAGGAACTACGCCCGGGTAACCTCGTCAATCTCGGCATCGGGATTCCGACCTTGGTTGCGAACTACGTTCCCGCCGAGCTCAGGGTGTTCTTCCAGTCCGAGAACGGCTTGATCGGCACCGGCCCAATTCCCGAACAAGGTATGGCCCATCCGCTGCTGACCGATGCCGGCGGCAAGCCGATCAGCGCGTTGCCCGGCGCGGCCACCTTCGATAGCGCGATGTCGTTCGGCCTGATCCGTGGCGGCCATGTCGACATCACGGTGCTGGGCGGCCTGCAGGTCGACGCCGCGGGTCATCTCGCCAACTGGATGATCCCGGGCAAGATGGTGCCTGGCATGGGTGGCGCCATGGACCTCGTCAGCGGTGCCAAGCGCGTCATCGTCGCCATGCAACATGCGGCAAAGGGAAAGTCGAAGATCGTGGCCAAATGCAACTTGCCTCTGACATCCGCGCGCTCCGTGGATCTCGTCGTGACCGATCTTGCGGTGATCGCGTTCCCGGGCGGCAAGGCGACCCTCCTGGAAACGGCGCCGGGCGTGACTGTCGCCGAGGTCCTGGCGGTGACGGACGCCGAGCTCACAATTCCCGATGCTGTTCCGGAAATGATCCTCTGAAGGGAGCAAGCCGACGCCATGCGGATTTTCAACGGGTTTGAAGAACTCAAGGAAGCGGTAGGCACCGAAATCGGCGTCAGTGACTGGCTCGAGGTAACGCAAGAGCGCATTAGCAAATTCGCGGATGCCACTTGCGACGAGCAGTGGATTCATGTCGACCAAGAGCGCGCGAAGGCCGAAATGCCTGGAGGCATGACGATCGCACATGGCCTTCTGTCGCTCAGCCTGACACCGATGTTCATCCGCTCGGTAATGGGCCTGAAAGGGCTGAAGAACACGCTCAACTACGGGGCAGATCGGATCCGGTATCTAGCGCCGGTG
The DNA here is from genome assembly GCF_042258615.1 of Bradyrhizobium sp. Pha-3. Lineage (GTDB taxonomy): Bacteria > Pseudomonadota > Alphaproteobacteria > Rhizobiales > Xanthobacteraceae > Bradyrhizobium. The sequence goes on from NZ_CP170152.1 coordinate 5,105,557, forward strand.
CCGGCTGGATCGAAGCTGCGCGGTCGCGTCAGCATTGTCGAGGCCGTCGACGTGCCACCGAACGGGCTGAGGGTCAACTACCGCGTAGCGATCGAGATGGAGGGCGGCACGCGCCCGGCTTGCGTCGCCGACGTCATCGGCCTGCATTACAGCTAGCTGGACCTCCCGCCCTCTAATCGATGATGTGGTAGCCCCCGTCGACATAGAGTACGTCTCCCGTGATCAGCTTTGCACCGTCAAGGGCAAGGAACGCTGTAGCCTTACCGACGTCGTCGATGCTGACGAGGCTGCGCGTCGGCGCCTGCGACTGCGCCTTGTCCATCAGTTCGTCGAATTCTGGAATGCCGGATGCTGCGCGCGTGGCAAGTGGCCCAGGCGAGATGGCATGGACCCGAATGCCTTTTGGTCCGAGCTCGGCGGCGATGTAGCGCACCGCCGCCTCGAGCGCCGCCTTCGCGACGCCCATGACATTGTAGTTCTTCACCACCATCTGGCTGCCGTAATAGGTCATGGTGAACATCGTGCCGCCGTTCTTCATCAGCGGTTCGGCGAGATGGGCCATGCGCATGAACGACCAGCAGGATACATCCATGGTCTTCTGGAAGCCCGCCCGGTCGACGTCGACCACACGGCCATGCAAGGCTTCTTTCGGTGAGAACGCGATCGAGTGAAGCAGGAAATCGAGCTGCCCCCACTCCTTTCCGATCCGCTCGAAGACTTTTTCGGTCTCGCCCTCGACCATCACGTCGAGCGGCATGAAGATCGGCGATTCCAGCGCCTTGGCCAGCGGTTCGACGTGCTTCTTGGCCTTCTCGTTCAGGTAGGTGACAGCGAGCTCGGCACCGAGCGCGCGAAACGCCTTGGCACAGCCCCAGGCGATCGATTGGTCATTGGCTATGCCGACGATCAAACCCTTCTTGCCTTTCAGCGCGACATTGGTCTCGGGATAAACCGGGATGTTCATGACACTCTCTCGCGTTTTGGATTTGGCGATGGCTGGTTCATGAGCAGCGTCAGCGTATGCTGCGCGATCATCAGTTCCTCGTCGGTCGGCACGACGTAGACGGGGATTCGGCTGTCCGATCGGGATATCCTGGTGGCATGCCGTGCGTTCTCGACTGGATCGAGCTCGATCCCGAGCCATGCCAGCCGTTCCGAGATGCGGGCACGGATCGAAACGGAGTTTTCGCCGATCCCCGCGGTGAAGACGAAGCCGTCTAGCCCCTCCAGCGCGGCTGCCAGCATGCCGGCGTTGAGGCCAACGCGATAAATGAAATAGTCGACCGCAAATACAGCCCGCGGGTCGGCGCTATTCTCAAGCTCGCGCATGTCGTTGCTGACGCCGGATAGACCTTTCAGGCCGCAATCGCGGTACAGGAAGTCCTGCACCTTGGGCGCGGACATTCTCTTCTCGCTGAGCAGATACAGGACGACACCGGGATCGATCTGGCCGGGCCGCGTTCCCATCGCGAGGCCATCGAGAGCCGTAAATCCCATCGTGCTTTCGACACTCCGGCCTGCCCGCATCGCACACATCGAGGCGCCGCTGCCGAGATGAGCCACGATCACACGACCGACCGCGACCTCCGGCGCCAGCTGCGGCAGCCGCTTGGCCACATATTCGTAGGACAGGCCGTGGAAGCCGTAGCGCCTGACGCCTTCGGCGTACAGCTGGTGCGGAATGGCATAATGGTCCGCCAGCGGGTCATGATCGCGGTGGAACGCCGTATCGAAGCAGGCCACCTGCGGCAGGGCCGGAAAATTGGCTAGCAGGGATTTGATGGGCGCCAGATTGTGTGGCTGGTGCAGCGGCGCCAGCGGCGCGTAGCGTTCCAGCCGCGACACGACCACAGGGTCGATCAGCACTGGGTGCCCGTAATCCGGGCCGCCGTGAACAACCCGATGGCCGACGGCCACAGGGTTGATGTTGAGCTCATCTCTCAGCCAGGCGCCGGCGACGGACATAGCGGCAGGAACGTCGGCAACTGCTTCGATCGGATAGGCCCGGTCGACCAGCGGCTCGCCGCTGGGGCCGCTGGCACGCATCCGCGGCCGGCTGCCGATGCCATCGATCTGGCCCTTTAGCTGCCGCGCCAGCCGGCCCTCGGCCTCCACCGCGAAGACCTGGAATTTCACGCTGGAGGAGCCGGCGTTGACGACGAGGATCGTATCCATGACAGTCACGCGGCAGCGATGGGAGCACCGCGACGCCGGGCCGCCGCGTACAGGCAGGCCACCGCAGCGGATGCCATCCGTGACCGCGCAGAATCGGCGCGCGACGTCAGCACGACCGGCACCCGTGCGCCGAGCACGATGCCGGCGCCATCCGCCTTGGCGAAATAGGCCAGGTTCTTCGCCAGCATGTTGCCTGACTCGAGGTCGGGCACGACCAGAATCTGCGCCCGGCCAGCGACCTCGGACCTGATGCCCTTGATCCGCGCCGCCTCCATGTCGATCGCATTGTCGAAGGCAAGCGGACCATCGAGCAACGCGCCGGTGATCTGCTTGCGGTCTGCCATCTTGCAGAGCGCCGCCGCTTCAATCGTCGACGGAATCTTCGCCGTCACCGTCTCGACTGCCGACAGGATCGCCACCCGAGGTGTCGTGCCGAAGCCGGCCTGATTGTAGAGGTCGACGGCATTCTGGATGATGTCGCGTTTGTCGTCCAGGTCGGGGAAGATGTTGATGGCGGCATCGGTGACGAACACCGTTTCGGAATACGCCGGCACGTCCATCACGAATACGTGGCTGATGCGCCGGTCGGTGCGCAACCCGCCGACCTTTGCTGTCACGCTGCGCATCAGTTCATCGGTGTGGAGGCTGCCCTTCATCAGGACTTCGCCTCGACCTTCATGAATCAACTCGACGCCCCTGGCCGCGGCAGCAGCCTCAGTCGGCGGCGTGTCGACGATCTCACAGTCCGCAATATCGATATTGTGCTTCACCGCGGTATCTCGGATCCGCCCAGCCGGCCCGACGAGAATCGGCTTGATGATGCCAGCCTCGGCGGATTCGATCGCACCTCGCAGCGAGCTCTCATCGCAGGGATGCACGACGATCGTGGAAACCGAGGGAACGCCCTTCGCGGCGACGATGAGACGATCGTATTTTGATCCTGGCTGGGCTTGGTTCGGTCCGGCTGTCATGACACCCATTACTCCGCTCCGACTTGCTATGACGCCCGGGCCTTCGGATCGAAGGGGACGGTGTTGTTGTGACCGTCGAGCCCGAACAGCCCGGCGACCTGATTCAATCGCGTGGCCACTTCGCCGGATATCTCCGCACTGGCCGACAGCACGTCTTGAATGGCTGCAAACGCCCTGCGGCGCGCGTCCATGTCGTCCGGCAGGAGTTTTGGAATGGCCGCCAGTGCGGCCTCTCGATTGAGCAGCAGCATGAAGAACTGCTCGCGGACCAGCATCTTGAATTCCGCGAGTGTCACGCGCGCGGCCTCATCGGCCTGGCGAAGCCGCCGCAGCGCCTCGAGACTGCGCTCGTCCACCATGCCCCGGGCCGATCCGACATAAAGCAAGGCCCGAATGCCGGCCTCTCGCATGCCACCGGAGTTGATCCGGGATGTCAGCTCCGCGATACGAGCTTGCAAGAGCTCTCGGTGCTTTGGATCCATCTCGCGGCGTTGGGAGGGGGTCGACTGCGGATCAACCCCGACCGCGGCCTGCAACGCCGGCGAGCCATAGATGGCAAGGAACATCGCCTCGCTCAGCGCCTCCTGCGAGTCGCGCCACTGATCGAGCGAACTGACGATCTGCTTCGATACCCGCTCCTGGAACGCCAGGAAGGGATTGTCCTTTGCGACCGGCTTGCGCGCTTCGCGGGCCTTGTCCGCAGCGTTCTCCACCATCTTCATCCAGGGGTTCTCGCTGCTGAACGCCTCGTATTGCAGGCGGAGCGGATGCCAGTTGCGCATCATCTCCGCCATCTGTGGCGTCACCATCGATTTGACCCAAGGCTGCACGAATTTCTGATAAGCGGCGAGATTCATTTCGGAGACCCGTTTGGCAGTCTCGAACCGCCGCTCGTCCTCCGGCGAGTTCCCACCCATCGCGCGGATGTCGTCGAGCGTACGGGCCTCGCAGCGCATCACCCACTGCCCAACCGCAAGCTCATCATTGAGCGTGTCGGATCCCCTCGCCTCGAACGTCGCCTCGTAAAGGCCGGGTGGCAGCACGTCGATCAAATCGATGTTGCTCGAGAATTCCGCATGCTCTTTCTTGGCGACGCCACCGGAAACGAATATGCCGAGATGACCGACCGTCTCATGCACGGTGTAGACAATGGTCTGCCCATGCGCCCTGATCTCGTCGACATCCGCATAGAGATCCAGAATCCAGTCCAGCGCCTGTTGCGGAGGCGTGATGTTGTCCCCTTTTGAGCAGAACACCACGATCGGCGAACGAATATTGCGCAGATCGACTGCGGTCCCGTCGGACATCTTGACGCGCCCCGCGGCCAAGTTGTTGCCGATGAAGAGTTCATCGACAATGAACTGGATCTCCTCGGCATTGAGGTTGACGTGCCCGCCCCACCAGCGTTCGAACTCGAGATAGCGATCCGCCTCGGTGTCGACCTTGGTGTAGACGTTGTACTGCTTGGTCCACAACGTATTCGATGGATTCTGGCTCTCGAAGTTTTGCACCAGCCAGGCACCGTCAAACTTGCCGGCGCCGAGGTCACTGGAAAGCGCCGTCAGCCAGCTTCCGCCAAGCAGCCCGCCGGAGTAACGCATCGGATACTTGCCGTGGACGCCGGCCCAATAAGCGAGCGGCGCGCCCGCCACGATCACCGGACCGAACAGTTCCGGCCGTAATGCGGCCAGGATCATGATCGCCCAGCCGGCTTGGCAGTTGCCGATCACGCACGGTTTGCCGTCAGCCTCGGGATGCCGCTCGATGACCTTTTCGATGAAGATGGCTTCGGCGCGGGCAATGCGCTCGATGGTCTGGCCCGGCATTGGCTCGGGCAGGAAGCCGATGAAATAGCAGGGATGGCCTGCCTTCATCGCGACGCCGATCTCACTGTCGGCCTTGAAGCCGCCGATCCCCGGGCCATGACCCGCACGTGGGTCGACGACAACGAACGGGCGGCGGTCGCGGTCGATTTCCACACCCTTGGGCGGGATGATACGCACCAACGCATAGTTGACAGGCTGCTCGAGCGTGCGGCCGTCCAGGATGAGCTCGGCTGCATAGCTCAGGACGTGGGGCGCCGTCTGGGCAACATGCTCGCGATACTGATCGCCGCGTTGGCGCAGGATATCCAGAAGCAGCACGCTACGCTGCCCGGCATCTACCATGTACTCCACGGCCTTGGCGACGACCCCAGACATTGGGCCGCCCGGGAGTTGCGGATTGTCCAGCGACATCGTTTCGGTCCCTCCGCCAACGCCCCCGATTGAAAGCATCTGGCGCGCCCGGATCGTTGATTTAGGTCAAGCCACGGGCGCGGCCGTGCGCCTTTCTGGCGCCGGAGGACAGGTTGATGCCCGTGCCTGAGAATTATGCAGCGAGCGAACGTCTGCGCGATGGCCGGAGCGTCGAGATCCGCATGTTACGGGCTGATGACCAGGACGATATGTTGGCTGCGATCGGCCGCACGAGCAGCCAGTCGCTGCAACGTCGCTTCTTCGGTCCCAAGCGAAGCTTCTCGAAGAAGGAAGTCGATTTCTTCATGAACATCGATTTCACCAGTCACGTCGCCTTGATCGCGCTTGCCGATGAGGACGAACACGAGGTGATCATCGGCGGCGGTCGCTACGTCGTCACGGACTCCGGAATGGCCGAGATCGCCTTCGTGACCATCGACGACTATCAGGGACTGGGCGTTGGCACCTTGCTGATGCGCCACCTTATTATTCTGGCGCGCACGGCCGGGCTCGAGCAGCTCGTCGCCGACGTCCTGCCGGAGAACACGGCGATGCGGAAGGTTTTCGCCAAATTTGGCTTTCAGGAGCGCCACGGAGGGGATCCGCAGGTCATTTGCCTGGCGTTCCCCCTGTGATGATCAGAAACACCTCGGCACTTCCCAGCGAAGGATCAACGATCGAGACACTGCTCATTGCTCTGGAGGAAAATGTCATGGGGAAGTCACATGCCGGAGAACGGGCCGAAAGCAGCTTCGCGAAGCCTCATCCAAAAGCATCGAACAAGGCGGCGGAAAGCAACGACGTTCCCCCCACAATCGAGCCTTGGGATTGCGCAGCCGTCAACATAACTGGATGGCTTCGTGAACACGGCACTTGGCAAGTCCATCTCGGCAAGCCGCCACGGACCCGGCGTTGACCTGTTCCTCCAGACCCGAATGGCACAAAGTGCACTTTCGGAGAGAAATCCTCCCGGCCTATACTTAAAGGTGCCTCTGTCGATCGTGGGGGTGCTTATGGCCGAAATTCTCTTCCGCTCGGGCATCATCGTCCTCGGACTTTGCCCTATCGCACTGGTAGCGGCTGCCCTGCTTATTTGAAAGCAAGGGCACCGCCTGGCAGGTACGCGCCAACCGGGTCGGTCGACGGCCCCGGCAACTGCTTGGGGCGCGCCCATCCCGTCGATCGAGGCGGACTACACAGAGATGCCGGTCACCGACCGCGCGACCTCGACCACGCCGGTGATCACGATCTGAACCCCAATACACAGCAGCAGAAAAGCGGAAAGCTTCGTGACCACGCTCGTTCCCTCTTCCCCGAACAGCCGGGCCATCGCGCTCGACCTTCGATAGGCATGATAGATCGTTGCGGTCACACACACCGTAACGAGCAGGAACACGACGGACGAATAAAACAGGCCATCCATGTCGTCAGGGCGATTGGTGCCGATTGCGATCGCAGTCGCGATTGTTCCCGGCCCCGTCGTCAAGGGGATCGTCATCGGGAAGAACGCCATTCGCCGGATCGCCGAAAAGCCCGCGGTCGACGTCGCATGCACGTCGTGCGCGACCGGCGCGGCGTGGAGCATCGACCAGCCAGTCGCTGCAACAACAAGGCCGCCTCCGATCCGTAGCGCCGGCATCGTGATGCCAAAGAAGCGAAGAACATGACCTCCCACAAAGAGAGACATGAGAATGACTGCGAACGCATACACCGCAATGCGAAGAGCGATGCGGGCACGCTCGCGATCGGTGAGCCCGATCGTTCTATCGTGGAAAATGAAGGCCAAGCCGTAAGGATTGATGATCGCAAACAACGCACCGAAAGCGAACAAGAAGTCGCCCAGCCAACGGGATGTGATAAACTCTGTCATAAGAGCTTTGCGCTTCCAAGCCGGACGGTGAACAAGAGCCGCGCGACAACGATCGCCGGCTCTCGGCGATCACCGCGACATATTTCCGTTTGGCGGTTGATCTAAATCAAGACGACGCAAGCGTGACATCTCCCTCCGTACAGCCGCAGCGACGGCCCAAAAGCCAATCGGTGGCGATCCGAGGTATTCGCCGAGAGGACGAGCGGCGCTAAATGTCACGGCCATTCGTCTGTGTGCCCCCGCGATCGAAATGTACGGTTCCGTCAGGGGCGCTGGTGTCGTTTAGAGCAAATGCAAGGGGGGTAACCGACGCAGCGGTATGCTGACTGGCCGGGCGCTCATCCCGGTGCGGCGGTTGAATCTCCTGCCGCAACAGACAATTAACGAATCAGCCCAAATGATAGGAACATTGCTAGGCTGGCGCTCGGCACCAAGAGGCTGAAATGAATTGGGTGAAGGCACTGCTGCTGCTCTCCGTGCTGCTCCTTGGATGCGCGGACCTCGCGACCACCAACAGGATTTTGGAGCTCGGGTTCGGCGAGGCAAACCCGTTCATGGAGATGGCCCAGACCTGGTTCGGTGCCCGGTGGCTGATCCCGAAATTGGGTTTGACGTACCTCGTCATCGCGCTGCTCTGGCGCAGCGAAAGCCTTTCCAGGATTGCCCTTGTGGTGGCGTTCTGCTCAACGCCTGTCATCAACAACCTCATCATTATCGCAGGCGCGAGCTGAGCCAATCACACGCCAATCGAGATTTGGCGATGTGACCGTCCTGCTCGTTCCTTGCGAGCAGGCATGATCCGATCAACGTCAGAAGCCTCTGCCGCCTGACCGGCGCCTTTGCTGCCCTGCCCCTCGCACGCGATCGGGCACGCAGTCAGGTCTGCCGAATGAACTCCGCGATCAGGCCGCCGATTTCCTCCGGGGCATCCTCAAGACAGTAATGCCCGACGCCGGCGAGACGCCTGACCGGTGCCGCCGGGAAGATCGCGGAAAACAGCGGCAGGAAATGCCCTGCGTGCAGCGTGCGGTCCGCCTCGCCCCAGATGGCGAGCGCAGGCTTGCTGCGGATCGCGCGGTCGGCGGCGGGATCCGGCGCGTCGAGCCTGTGCGCACCGGTCGCAAAGCCCCTGGCCCATCCGATCGCACCGAGGCAGTCAGCCGGGCGCGCGAAGGGGGCGCCGTAGGCGGCAAGCCATGCGTCGGTGATGACGGCGTTGTTCTCGAAGCCGTTGAGCTTGAGCGTGCTCAGGATGTTGAAGCCGAGTTGGCCGAGAACCGGCTCGAGCTCGCCGTTCGCTTCGGCTTTTGCGATCCATTGAAACCACGGCGAAGCCGCCGCATTGGCGGCGACGCGCGCGAACAGATCGCTCTGCCCGAACGGCGTCGGCCCGTTTGCGGAGATGATGCGGCGGATGCGATCCGGATGGCGGACGGCGAACCCCATGCCGACCGGGCCGCCAAAGTCATGCATGACCAGCGTTACGTCGGTGAGATCGAGCGCGAGGACCAGCGCTTCGAGATTGTCGACATGGTCCTGCAGCCAATAGCTGCGCTCCGCCGGCGTCGCGCTCTTGCCGAACCCCATGTGATCCGGAACGACCACGCGGTGCGTCGCGCTGAGGGCCGGCACCAGATGGCGAAACAGGTAGCCCCAGGTCGGTTCGCCATGGAGGCAGAGCACCACCTCGCCGTCCCGTGGGCCTTCGTCGACGTGATGCATCCGGAAGCCAGGGGCCGTGCTGAAATGCGGCGCGAAAGGAAAGGTGCCGTCGAAGGTGGCGTCGGCTTGGATCATGGCTTGGCCCCGGTTGGTTTTAGATTGAAACCACCGTGTATCGCTTGTGGTTTTACTTTGCAACCGATATATCGAGCTTCCGACTGGGCGATCTTTCGGGCCGCGCCCACCGATCAGAACATGGATTGAGCAGCGTCAGGCGGACCACGATGGCGAAGCGAGTGAGCCACAGGGACTCGATGTGCGGCGTGGCCCGGCCGCTGGATGCGATCGGCGACTGGTGGTCGCTGTTGATCGTCCGCGATGCATTCGACGGGCTGCGCCGGTTCGGCGAATTTCAGAAGAGCCTCGGGCTTGCCAAGAACATCCTCGCCGCACGGCTCCGAAATCTCCTGGCGCACGGAATCATGGAGACCGTGCCCGCAGCGGACGGCAGCCCGTATCAAGAATATGTGCTGACCGAAAAAGGACGCGGGCTGTTCCCGCTCCTTGTCGCGCTCCGGCAGTGGGGTGAGGATTTTTTCTTCGAGCCCGACGAAGCGCATGTGCTGCTGGTGGATCGAAAGAACGGGCTGCCGGTGCGCCGCCTCGAGCTGAGAGCGCAGGATGGACGCGTCGTCGGCGCAGAAGACACCATTGTGCGGCTGCCGCAGACTTCACTTGAGAACGGCAGCGCGTGAGACGCGCGTGCGCCACGCAGGACCGCTGTCAGCAACCGGATCTTAACCCTCCTTGCCGCAGCATCCGCGCGTGGAGGTTCGACCAATGCAGACATTCCGGGTATCGCTGAGCGATGGGGAGCGTAAATTCCACACGGCGATTCAGGCGCCGGATCCCGCGTCCGCGCGGATCAAGGCCGCCTACTTCTTCGATATATCGAAGTGGCGGATCTTGAGTGTGTCACTGAGCGGAGCCAGCGCCGCGGCGGCTTAGCGCTGCGCGCCCTACGCCATCCGGTCGATCTCGGCGAGCGGATCGTCATCGCCAAGGAACCATGCCGCCGACAAGCCGGTCCAGGCGAGGATCCATGACAGCAAGCGCCGGCGATCCAGCTTTGGATGCCGCCGTGCGCCTCGCCGAGAGATAGGGTTCGAACATCGGGCGGGCTGACTCGCTGATGAAGGGACGTAACCGTCGTTCTAAGCATTGCCTGCGCGCGCCGCCACGCTGGTTCCCTGCGGCGCATCGTGGCAGCGCCGCGCCAACCGGTTCCTGGCCGCCCTGCCCATGTTGGTTGATGACAGCCCCCACCCATCTCGCGCTACAATGTCGCAGCCGGTGTGACGGAGGGTGTGGTGATGCCGCGAAAGGGAATTACCGGGCACGACGATTGGGTGGTCACGGAAGCGCTGGCCACTGCGCTGGTCGCGCTCGAACAGTTGCCGTCGAAGCATCAGCCACGCGCGCATATGGAGGACGTGCGGAAGCTCCTGGCCGCGAGATGTGAGGCCGGAGCCGTCACGCTGCATCTTGCGCAAGCCAAGTGCCGGTTGTTTCCCGATACCGATCCCTTGACGATCTATGAGGAATACGGCCTCAAGGACGGACTGGGCTAGCAGCCGTCGCCGCGGCGATGCCCTGAAAACCCCGGCGAAGATCGAACGGCTAAAGCATGATCCGGAAAAGTGTGAAGCGGTTTTCCGAAAAGATCATGCTCAAACAAGAAGCTAAAGCGCGATGACGATTCAACCTGATCTCATCGCGCTTTAGTCGTGGCTGACGCGCCAGATCGTGCCGTTGCCGTCTTCGGAGACCAGCAGCGCGCCGTCCCGCGCCACGGTGACGCCCACCGGACGGCCCCAGACCTCATTGTCGCCGATGACGAAGCCGGTGACGAAATCCTCGTACTCGCCGGTCGGCACCCCGTCCTTCAACCTGATGCGGATGATCTTGTAGCCGGTGCGCTTCGCGCGATTCCACGAGCCGTGTTCGGCTGCAAACGCGTCGCCGCGATACTCGGCCGGAAAACTGCTGCCGGTGTAGAAGGTCATACCGAGCGAGGCCGAGTGCGCCTGCAACAGCACGTCGGGAGTAGTCACCTTGTCCTTGAGGTCGGGCCGCGCGCCGGCATGCGCGGGGTCTTCGTTGGCGCCGATATAGTACCAGGGCCAGCCGTAGAACGCGCCCTCGCGGATACGCGTCACATAGTCGGGCACGAGGTTGTCGCCGCGGCCGTCGCGCTCGTTGGTCGAACACCAGGGTGTGCCGCTTCCAGGCTGGATCGCGAGACCGACGCAGTTGCGGATGCCCGTGGCGAACAGTTTCTGGTTCTTGCCGTCGGGATCGAAGGCCAGCACGGCCGCACGATCGGTTTCCGATCCCCAGGCGGCACCAAGCGCGTGGTCGCGGCTCCAGCTTTCGATACCTTCCGGCGGCCGGCCAAGCCCCTCGCCTGCGTTGCCGGCGGAGCCGACCGACACCAGCATGCGCTTGTCGTCTGATGTGAACACGATGTCACGCGTGGAATGGGCGTAACCGTGGGGAAGGTTTGCGACGATGCTCTCAGGCTTTCCCGACGCCTTGAGGTCACCGTTGCGGTAGGCAAAGCGCACGACGCTGTCGGTGTTGGCGACGTAGAGCCATTGCGGATTGTCGCCGTTTGGAAAGAACGCGATGCCGAACGGCCGGTTCAGTCCGGATGCGTAGACCTCATTGGTCGCCGGCCTTGTGGCGCCGTCGGCGCTGCGCAGGACACGGATGCGGCCGGAGCTGGTTTCCACGACGAAGATATCGCCGTTGGGCGCGGTCCGGATAATACGCGGACCACTCAGCCCACTCGCAAACAGCTCGACCTTGAACCCCGCCGGCACCTGGGGCACCGCCGATGCGGGGCGCGACACGACGCGGGACCAATTGCTGCTGGAAGCCGTTTCGCCCGGCTTGGGCAAGTCCTGCGGCGTGATCAAGCGCACCGTGCCCGGTCTGTCGCGCTGCCAGTCGCCGAACGCCTCCGCGCCTTTCAGCACAGATTCAGCGCCCGACCGCGCGATGCCGGTCGCTGCGAGGATGACGACCGACAGACCTACGCCGGCAAGGTTCATTTTGGGCATTTGCTCCTCGCGCGACGTCCCTGTCACACGCGCAGCTCATAGCGCAGCTCGCGCTCAAGCTGCGTTCACAATGTCGTCTGCATCAATGTCCATTGAGAGGCGCCGTCACATCAGCAGGCGAGCTGCTCCGCAGCACGCACTACACGGCCCTGGAACGGACCATGGGCTTGCGCTCGGCCGTCGTCGGTTCGCGGAACGCCGGCGTGTCTCCAACAAGCGGCTTGAGAGGAACCGTCAGCCGGCAGATCAGGCCCTCGGCGCGCCAATCGAAGTCGGCCCGTCCGCCGAGTTGGGTCTCGATGCTGGCGATGACACTTCGTGTGCCGAAGCCCTTCTGCTTCGGCTTGGTCACCGGAGGCCCGCCGGACTCCACCCAGGCCAGGATCAGCGTGTCGTCCTCCACTTCCCAGGTAATCGCGAGCCGGCCCGGCAACACCGACAGGCTGCCATATTTGGCGGAGTTGGTGACGAGCTCGTGCAGCGCCAGTGCCAGCGTCTGCGCGGTCGCGGGCTGCAACTGCACCTCGCCGCCGGCGATCTGGATCTGCCCGGCCTCGGAATAAGGCGCGATCTCCTCGGTCACCAGCCGCCGGATTTCGGCGCCCTGCCAGCTCGACAGCGACAGTACGGTATGAACCCGCGCCAGCGCCGTGATGCGGCCCTCGACCGCCCGCACATAGGCGGTCACGTTCTGCGCGCGCGTCAGGCGCACGATCGACTGCGCCAGCGCGAGCGCGTTCTTGGCGCGATGGTCGACCTCGCGGGTCAACAGGCTCTGCCGTTCCTCGGCCTTCTTGCGATCGGTGATGTCGACGGTGACGCCGCTGACCCGCACCACCCTGCCGTTCCTGTCGCTGGTCGCCGCGGCCGTGCCGACGCACCAGCGTATCTCGCCGTCCGGCCGCACGACGCGGAATTCGGCCTCATAAGAGGTGTGGCCGTTGCCGAAGCCGGTCCAGCCCTGCCTGAGTTCCTCGACATCGTCGGGATGAAACAGCCTTTGGATATTGTCGGAGGTCAGTGCGAAGGATTTCGGATCGACGCCGAAGATCTTGTATTGCCCCTCGTCCCACATCCAGTCGCCGTTGACCCAATCCCAGTCCCACGAGCCCATCTTGCCCGCGGCAATCGCCATGCTGCGGCGCGCCTCGCTCTCGACCAGCCGCGTGGTCGACTGCTCGAGCTCGGCAGTGCGCGCGCGCACCCGGTCCTCGAGCTCGGCATTGAGGCGCTCGAGTTGCCGTGTCTTGCGGTAGAGCTCGGCGAACACGCGGATTTTTGCGCGCAACACTTCCGGCACAACCGGCACCGGCACGTAATCGACCGCGCCCATCTCGTAGCCGCGCAGCCGGTCGATGTCGCTGACCTGGATTGCCGAGATGAAGATCATCGCGGTCTTTTGAAAGCGCGGATGCTCGCGGATCATCGCCGCGAGCTCGAAACCGTCGAGCTCGGGCATGCAGACGTCGACCAGGATGACCGCCACTTCGTTCTTGAGCAGGAACTCCAGCGCCTCGCGACCCGACGAAGCGGCGACCAGCGTCTCGCCGAGCTCCTTCAGGATGACCTCATAGGCCAGCAGCTTGGCCGGCTGGTCATCGACCAGAAGGATGTTCACCTTTTCATGGTCCATCATGTTCGATCGCCGATCAGCGGTGCAGCCACATGCGGATCGCCAGCAGCAGTTGCTCGGTATTCACGGGTTTCGCCAGATAGTCGGATGCGCCTGCCTCCAGGCATTTCTCGCGGTCGCCTTTCATCGCCTTCGCGGTCAGTGCAATGATCGGCAGCCGCGCAAAGGCCGGATTTAGCCGGATGGCGCCGATGGTCTGGTAACCGTCCATCTGCGGCATCATGATGTCCATCAGCACGATCGCGATCTTCGGACTGGACTCGACCAGCGAGATCGCCTCGTGACCGGTTGTCGCAGTCAACACCTTCATACCTCGCCGCTCCAGCACGCTCGACAACGCGAAGATGTTGCGGGCGTCGTCGTCGACCAGGAGCGCGGTCTTGCCAATAAGATCCTCATCGGAACTATTGAGCTTCTCCAGCATCCTTTGTTTTTCGACGGGCAATTCCGTGATCACACGGTGCAGGAACAGTGACGTTTCGTCGAGCAGACGTTCAGGCGACTCCACGCCTTTGACGACGATGCTGCGCGCCATCGTGTGCAGTTCCGCATCCTCTTCAGCCGAAAGTTCCCGGCCGGTAAACACCACAACAGGAATATTGGAGAGCGTCTCGTCCTTGCGGATCTGATCCAGCACCTCGAAGCCGCTCATGTCGGGCAGGCGCAGATCGAGCACGACACAGTCGCACGGATGCTCGCGCAACGTCGAGAGCGCCCCTGCCCCGGTTCCGCTGGTCACGATCTCGATATCCTCGTGGCCGAGCAACTCGGTGATGCTGAGCTGCTCCGCCGCATTGTCCTCCACAATCAGCAGACGCTTGCGACGCGGTCTGGCGTATTCCTTGATCTGCGACAGCGCCGCGCTGACGCCCTCGGTCGTGGTCGGCTTGTTGACGAAGGAGAAGGCGCCGCGCGCCAGCGCATGTTGCCGGTCCTCGTCGAGCGTAATGATCTGGACCGGAATGTGACGGGTCAGCGGATTGTGCTTGAGCTGGCTCAGCACCGTCCAGCCCAGCATGTCGGGCAGGAAGACGTCGAGCGAAACCGCGCTCGGCTGGAACTGCTTGGCGAGATCCAGCGCCTCGGCGCCGCGGCTTGCGACCAGCACCTTGAAGCCCTTGTCGCGCGCCAGATCGATCAGCACCCGCGCGTAATGCGGGTCGTCCTCGACGATCAAGAGGATCGTGTCGCCGGGCTCGAGGTCGAGCCGGTCGTCCGCCAGCTGCTCGATCACACGCTCCTGTACGCCTGACGATTGCAGCGCCGGCGCCGCCGTGTGCGGCATCGCCAGCGCCTGCGGGCGCAAGGCCACCGACGGTCCGGCATATTTCAGCGGCAGATAGAGCGTGAAGGTCGAACCCTTGCCCGGTGCGCTCCGCAGATGGATCTCGCCGCCGAGCAGGCCAGCCAGTTCGCGGCTGATGGCAAGGCCAAGGCCGGTGCCGCCATATTTGCGGCTGGTGCCGGCGTCGGCCTGCTGGAACGCCTCGAAGATCAGCTTCTGCTTGTCCTGGGGAATGCCGATGCCGGTATCCGACACTTCGAATGCGACGACGGCAGGTGCGGCGTTCAGGATCGGATGCTCGGCGCTCCAGCCGCCGAGCGCAGCCGACACGGTCAGGCTGACGCCGCCATCCGCGGTGAACTTGAACGCATTCGACAGCAGGTTCTTCAGCACCTGCTGCAGCCGCTTGGAGTCGGTCACCATGCTGCGCGCAAGGTTGCCGTCGACATCGATGCTGAAGGAGAGGTGCCGGTTCTCCGCCTCGTGCCGGAACGGCCGCCCGACGGTCTCGAGCAGGCTCGACGTCAGAATTTCCTCTGCATCGACCGTAACCGTACCGGACTCGATCTTGGACAGATCGAGGATGTCGCTGATCAGGTTCAACAGGTCGGTGCCGGCGCCATGAATGGTGCGGGCGAACTCGACCTGCTTGCCGGTCAGGTTGCCGTCGGGATTTTCGGTGAGCTGCTGGCCCAGGATCAGGATCGAGTTCAGCGGCGTGCGCAGCTCGTGCGACATGTTGGCAAGGAATTCGGACTTGTACTTCGAGGTCAGCGAAAGCTCGGTCGCCTTTTCCTCCAGCGCGCGGCGGGCCTGCTCGATTTCCTGGTTCTTGCGCTCGACGTCGACGTTGCGCTCGGCGAGCTGCTGGGCCTTCTGCTCGAGCTGGTCGTTGGTCTGCTGCAGCTCCCTCTGCTGGGTCTGGAGCTCGCCGGCGAGCGTCTGCGACTGCTTGAGGAAGGCCTCGGTCTGCATCGTCGCCTCGATGCTGTTGAGCACGATGCCGATGCTGTCGGTCAACTGCTCGAGGAAGGTGATCTGCGAGGTCGTGAACGACGAGATCGAGGACAGCTCGATCACCGCCTTGACCTGGTTCTCGAACAGCACCGGGAATACGACCAGGTTCTTCGGCATGATCCGCATCAGCGCCGAATTGATCGGCACCGCGTCGCCCGGAATGTCCGAGACCAGGCGCTGGCGCTTGTCGAGCGCACATTGACCGATCAGACCCTCGCCGAACTGGACGATCTGCGAATGCGGGTTGCTGCTGTCGTTGGCGTAGGCAGCAAGCAGCCGCAGTTGCGGGCTCTCCGGATTGTCGACCTGATAGATCACGCCCATATGCGCGTTGATCAGCGGCGCCAGCTCGGTCAGCAGCAGACGGCCGACGGTCGCAAGGTCGCGCTGGCCCTGCAGCATGTTGGTGAAGCGTGCGAGGTTGGTCTTCAGCCAGTCCTGCTCGGTGTTGCGCTCCGTGGTGAGACGGAGGTTCCCGATCATGGTGTTGATGTTGTCCTTCAATTCCGCGACCTCGCCGCGAACGTCGACCTGAATCGAGCGCGTCAGGTCGCCCTTGGTCACGGCGGTCGCCACCTCCGCGATGGCGCGGACCTGGGACGTCAGGTTGGCGGCCAGCAGGTTGACGTTGCCGGTCAGATCCTTCCAGGTGCCGGCCGCACCGGGCACGTTGGCCTGGCCGCCCAAGCGTCCTTCGACGCCGACTTCGCGCGCGACGCTGGTGACCTGGTCGGCGAAGGTCGCAAGCGTCTCGGTCATGTTGTTGATGGTGTCGGCGAGCGCGGCCACCTCGCCCTTCGACTTCACCGTCAGGTTCTGCTTGAGGTCGCCGTCCGCGACCGCGGTCACCACCTTGACGATGCCGCGCACCTGCTCGGTCAGGTTCGCCGCCATGACGTTGACGGTGTCGGTCAGATCCTTCCAGGTGCCGGCGACGCCGCGCACTTCGGCCTGGCCGCCGAGCTTGCCCTCGGTGCCGACTTCGCGCGCCACGCGCGTCACCTCTCCGGCGAAGGCATTGAGCTGGTCCACCATCGTGTTGATGGTGTTCTTCAGCTCGAGGATTTCGCCCTTCACGTCGACGGTGATCTTGCGCGACAGGTCGCCGCGCGCTACGGCCGTCGTCACTTCGGCGATGTTGCGGACCTGCGTGGTCAGGTTCGCGGCCAAGAGGTTGACGTTGTCGGTGAGGTCCTTCCACGTGCCGCCGACGCCGGGCACCACGGCCTGGCCGCCCAGCCGCCCTTCGGTGCCGACCTCGCGTGCCACGCGCGTCACTTCGGCGGCAAACGAGCGCAGCTGCTCGACCATCGTGTTCAGGGTGTCCTTGAGCAGCAGGATCTCGCCGCGCACGTCCACCGTGATCTTCTTCGACAGATCGCCGCCGGCGATCGCGGTCGCGACCTCGGCGATGTTGCGGACCTGCGCGGTCAGGTTCGAGGCCATGAAGTTGACGTTGTCGGTCAGGTCCTTCCAGGTGCCGGCGACACCGGGCACTTCGGCCTGGCCGCCGAGCTTGCCTTCGGTACCGACCTCGCGCGCCACGCGCGTCACTTCACCCGCGAAACCGTTGAGCTGGTCGACCATCGTGTTGATGGTATTCTTCAGCTCGAGGATTTCGCCCTTCACGTCGACCGTGATCTTGCGCGAGAGGTCGCCGCGCGCCACCGCGGTCGTCACTTCGGCGATGTTGCGGACCTGCGCCGTCAGGTTGCCGGCCATCGAGTTGACGCTGTCGGTCAGATCCTTCCAGGTGCCGGCAACGCCGGGCACGTTGGCCTGGCCGGCCAGACGTCCCTCGGTGCCGACCTCTCGCGCCACGCGCGTCACCTCACCCGCAAAGCGGTTGAGCTGGTCGACCATCGTGTTCAGCGTTTCCTTCAACTGGAGGATCTCGCCGCGGACGTCGACCGTGATCTTGCGCGAGAGGTCGCCGCCGGCGATCGCGGTCGCCACTTCCGCAATGTTGCGGACCTGCGCCGTCAGGTTGCCGGCCATCGAGTTGACGCTGTCGGTCAGGTCCTTCCAGGTGCCGCCGACGCCGGGCACTTCGGCCTGGCCGCCGAGCTTGCCATCGGTGCCGACCTCGCGCGCCACGCGCGTCACTTCGCCGGCAAAGGCGTTGAGCTGGTCGACCATCGTGTTGAGCGTTTCCTTCAGCTGAAGGATTTCACCCGACACGTTCACCGTGATCTTCTTCGACAGGTCGCCCTTCGCCACGGCGGTTGCGACCTCGGCGATGTTGCGCACCTGTCCTGTGAGATTGGAGGCCATCGAGTTGACGCTGTCGGTCAGGTCCTTCCAGGTGCCGGCGACGCCGCGCACCATGGCCTGACCGCCGAGCTTGCCTTCGGTGCCGACCTCGCGCGCCACGCGCGTCACCTCGCCGGCGAAGGCGTTGAGCTGGTCGACCATCGTGTTGATGGTGTCCTTCAGCTCGAGAATTTCACCGCGCACGTCCACCGTGATCTTCTTCGACAGGTCGCCGTTGGCGACCGCGGTCGTCACCGCGGCGATGTTGCGGACCTGGGCGGTCAGGTTCGACGCCATCGAGTTCACGCTTTCGGTGAGATCCTTCCACGTGCCGGCGACGCCGAGCACGTTGGCCTGGCCGCCGAGTTTGCCCTCGGTGCCGACCTCGCGCGCCACGCGCGTCACTTCCGACGCAAACGCGTTGAGCTGGTCGACCATCGTGTTGAGGGTCTCCTTCAGCTGAAGGATCTCACCCGATACGTTCACCGTGATCTTCTTCGACAGGTCGCCGCCGGCGATCGCGGTCGCGACGTCGGCGATGTTGCGAACCTGGGCGGTCAGGTTCGAGGCCATGAAGTTAACGTTGTCGGTCAGGTCCTTCCAGGTGCCGGCGACGCCGGGCACCTGGGCCTGGCCGCCGAGCTTGCCTTCGGTACCGACTTCGCGCGCCACGCGCGTCACTTCCGAGGCGAATGAATTGAGCTGGTCCACCATCGTGTTGATGGTGTCCTTCAGTTCGAGGATCTCGCCGCTGACGTCGACCGTGATCTTGCGCGACAGGTCGCCGCGCGCCACGGCCGTGGTCACGTTGGCGATGTTGCGGACCTGGGCGGTGAGGTTGCCGCACATCGCGTTCACCGAGTCGGTCAGGTCCTTCCAGGTGCCGGCAACGCCGGGCACGATCGCCTGGCCACCGAGCTTGCCGTCGGTGCCGACCTCGCGCGCCACGCGCGTCACTTCCGAGGCGAATGAACGCAGCTGATCGACCATCGTGTTGATGGCCTCCTTCAGCTGCAGGATCTCGCCGCGGACGTCGACCGTGATCTTCTTGGACAAGTCGCCGTTGGCGACCGCGATCGTCACCTCGGCGATGTTGCGGACCTGGCCGGTCAGGTTGTTGGCCATCGAGTTGACGCTCTCGGTCAGGTCCTTCCAGACGCCGGTCACTTCCGGCACCTGGGCCTGGCCGCCGAGCTTGCCCTCGGTGCCGACTTCGCGGGCCACGCGCGTGACCTCCGAGGTAAACACCGAGAGCTGCTTGATCATCGTGTTGACGATGTTCGCCGATTGCAGGAATTCGCCGCGTAGCGGCCTGCCCTCGACGTCGAGCTGCACGGTCTGCAGCAGGTCGCCCTGCGCCACCGCAGCCACCGCGCGGGTGACTTCGCGGGTCGGCCACAGCAAATCGTCGATCAGGGTGTTGACCGAGCTTTCCATATCGGCCCAGGCGCCGCTGGCGAGGCCGAAATTGACGCGCTGGCGGGTCTGTCCCTCACGGCCGACGACCTGTCCGACGCGCGCCAATTGCTGCGCCATGCGCTCGTTGGCGGCTGCGATTTCGTTGAAGGCGTCCGCGATCTTGCCGTCGATACCGAGATAATCACCACGCATCCGAACCGAGAAGTCGCCGCCGCGCATCGCCTGCAGCGATTGCAGCAGATCGTGCGAGGAATCGAGGCTTCCGTTCGATGATTGAGTGCGGCGATCAGCACGGGGACGAGGCGGCGAACCGAGATCGGTCATGTAATTTCCCCTACGCGCTGGCCACGAATCCAGGGACTCGGAAAAGCCAGTGTGACCATAAGAATGACTGCCCTTGACCTGTTCAAGCGGGAAAACGCCAAAACCGCGATTTGTGACGCAAACCGAGGGACTTAATCGTCGATGGAACCAAAAGTTCCAATGCGCATTGGAACTTTTTGCGCAGCAGCATAAGCCGTTCGTATTGCTTGGGCCCGATCGGCGCATTTGATCGCATTGGAACATTGGCCTCGCCGGAACGTTCCCGGCGTTGGCAGGATTGGTGATGGTTAAGAAATCAGATCAGCTCAAGCGGGGCATTTTCGAGAGTGAGCGCAGCTTCCGGCTGTTGGCTGGAGGGGCGATTGACTATGGGATTTGCACGCTCGCCCCCGACGGACGGGTGATCAACTGGAACAAGGGCGCCGAGCGCATCACCGGCTATCCGGCCAAGGCAATCCTCGGGAAGCACTTCTCGGTCTTCTATCCGGTGGAGGATCGTGCATCGGGCCTTCCCGCGAAGGCGTTGCAGATGGCGCGGAAGGAAAAGCACGCCGTGGCCGAGGGCTGGTGCATCCGCAAGGACGGATCGCAATTCTACGCCTCTGTCGTCATCGATCCGATCTACGAGAAGCGCAAGCTGATCGGCTACGCGATGGTCACCCGCGACGTTACCGAGCGCCAACAGGCGCGCGCGAATCTCGACGCCAGCGAAAGCCAGTTCCGCCTGCTGGTGAGCAACGTCACCGACTACGCGCTGTACATGCTGACGCCGGCCGGCATCGTCGCCAACTGGAACGCCGGCGGCGAGCGCATCAAGGGCTATTCACCCGGCGAAATCATCGGCCAGAGCTTCGCGCGGTTCTATACGCCGGCCGACCAGGCCGCGGGCAAGCCGGCCCGCGCGCTCAAGATCGCGGAAGAGACCGGGCACTACGAGGAGGATGGCTGGCGGGTCCGCAAGGACGGCTCGTTCTTCTGGGCCAGCGTCGTGATCGATCCGATCCGCGACAGCGACGGCAGTCTGGTCGGCTTTGCCAAGATCACGCGGGACATTTCCGAGCGGCGTGACGCGCAGCAGAAGCTCGAACAGGTGCAACGACAGCTGGCGGAATCGCAGAAGATGGATGCGCTGGGCCAATTGACCGGCGGCGTCGCGCACGACTTCAACAACCTGCTGATGATCATTTCGGGCAATCTGCACCGGATCAAGCGCGAGGTGACGAGCGAGCGCGGCCAGCTTGCCCTGAGCGCGATCGAGACCGCATCCGAGCGCGCCGCATCCCTGACCAGCCAGCTGCTCACCTTCGCGCGCCGGCAGAGCGTCAACCCGCAGACCATCGATGTCGCCGACAGGATCACCGCGGTGCGCGAGGTGCTGAGCAGCGCGCTCGGCGGCTCGATCGAGCTGAACGTGGAAATCCAGCCGGATCTCTGGCCGATCTTCGTCGACCCGAACGAGTTCGAGACCGCGCTGATCAACCTCGTCGTCAATGCGCGGGACGCGATGGCCAATGGCGGTGCGCTGACCGTCTCGGCCCGAAACCTTCCCGAAACCACCGAGGTGGCCGTCAGCGTGGCCGATACCGGCGAAGGCATCCCCCAGGATGTGCTGAGCAAGGTCTTCGATCCGTTCTTCACCACCAAGCCGGTCGGCAAAGGGACCGGCCTCGGACTGTCCCAGGTCCACGGCTTTGCGCACCAGGCCGACGGCCGGATCGAGATTGCAAGCACGCTTGGCAAGGGCACCATGGTCAGCATCTGTCTCCCGCGCGGGACCGCGGTCGCAACGGCTACTACCGCGGGCCACAGCGTGCGCGGCTCCGCAACCGTCCTGCTGATCGAGGACAATCCGGCCGTCGCGGATGCGAGCACCGGCCTGCTCGAACAGCTCGGCTACACCGTGCGCTGGGCTTCGAACGCAGAGGCCGCGTTGTCGGAAATCGAGACCAACGGGGTCGACGTCGTGTTCAGCGACATCGTGATGCCGGGCAGGATGGACGGGCTGAAGCTGGCGCGCGCGATCCGGGACAGGAAGCCCGAGCTGCCGATCCTGCTAACGACAGGCTACAGCGAGAGTGCGCGCCACGTGCGGTCCGACTTTCCGGTCCTGCGCAAGCCGTACCGCATTCAAGACCTCAGCCGCGAGCTCTCGAAGCTGACGGAGCAACGCTCTGAAAGCGTGTCGGACGATCTCCCGGCGGATGAACATGCGCCCAGAAAGGCGAGAGCGCGGTCATAATTTCAAAGGGACTGCTATCGGTCGGCTGGCCAGGTTCGCCGCACCAACAACACCCGTTCGACGCGGCTGCATTGTTCGCAGCGGTATTGAAGGATGTCCTTGCCTTCGCTGCCCGGAGAGCTGCTCTCAAGCCGCATCGTCCTGATGCAGCTGATGCAGGAGATCAGCGTCAGCAGCGGACTGCGATCGTCATTCATCGATGCCCGCGGTGGCGCGGTCGGATCGGCGATCATGGCGCTGGGCGATGCTATGGTGTTGGCTCTCACCACAAGAAAATGCCCACCCTTGGCTAGGGTTCCCGCCTCGAAACCAGATTTGGGCCCGAGCCGGTGTGTGACCCGCCCTCCCGCTCGGGTGGACCGATCAAACCCTCGCGTTGTTCTGGCCTGGCCTGAGCCTGCCTTTGTCCGGTTTGCCGGGAGCCGGCTTGCCGGTCGCAACGGAGCGGTCCGCAAAACTTCGGCTCAGCCGCTCCCGCACAGTCGGGAGGCGCTCGCCGCCGCCGGCGGCCTTCCACCGGCCAATGAGCTCGGCCACTTCGGCGCGCATCGCCATCAGCCGGTAGGACGCTTCGCTGCAATCCAGATCGCGGTTGACCTGATCCCGGATCGACGCCTCGACCAAGGTCATCTCAGCCCGCAAAGTGCTGATCTTACGACGAATTTCATTGATCTTATTGTCCATGGCTTGTTAGAACAAAAATAGAACATATTGTCAAGTCACGATCCGGCAAGCGAGGTGAGCGATGAGCATGGCAGCGGTGAGATTTGGCGGGGTTGCGGAGCGGCTGGGCGGGCTGATGTCGCGTGCCCAGGCGCTGCGGTTGAGGAGCCTGGCCGAGGAGGCCTACCAGCCGAACCAGTACGCGCGCGACCTGACATCGGAGGAAGCCGAACGGCGCATCGATGCCCTCAGGGCGGAGATCGCACTGGCGGATTCTTTCTGAACCGCCCACTCCGACCGAGCCGGACACTCCCTTAAGGCTTTGATATAGCGGCGCAGCTAGGTCTGTTCTGTTATTGCTGTTTGCCTTTTTGGGGGAGCCTTTCGTGCTGGAGCTGGAGAAGCGGTCGCCGCTTGCGTTCCCGATCACGCTGAAGGACGGGCGAACACTCGCGACCGTTGGCGACGCGGCGGATTACCTGTCAGCACTGAGCGCGGATCAGCGCGACCGCGGATACTGGAAGACGGCAATCATGATGTTCAACAACGCCATGCGCGAACCCGGGTATCTGAGGATCGCAACGATGAATCTGCGCTCTGCCCTTGTGTACGACCGCCTCGTCGACGACGTCGGCCACTGATTGTGGTGTTGCAGCTACAGCCGAATCGGCGCGCCTTTCGTAAGGCCCGTCCGTTATGGCCGCAAACAAGGTAACGGCGGTACACGCGACGGCCGGGTGCGCAATGCGCTTCGGCCGCACTCTCGGGCCGCCGTGGAGGGCCAAGGCGGCCCATTTCTTTTCAAAGCAGTTTCGCGCGGACGAACAGCATCCGCAGCGCGGAGGTTGCTTGCACCGTCAGCATGGCGTTACCGGCCGCGCGCTCCAGCGCGACCAGCGCGTCGTCATGCAGCGAGCGGAACTCCATCCATTCGACGGCGCTGAGATTGCTGATGAAGTGGTAGGCCTGACCGACGGTCGAGAGCGTCACCGTCTCGCCGTTCAGCCGCACCTTGAATGTCGCCTTCAGCGGCGTGTCGGATTTGGAAACGTCAGCCATGGCGCGGTTGTGCTCCGCGGTGCGTTAATGTCAATCTAATTTCTCTGCTCCCTCGCCGGTGCGCCGGCTCCACGGAATCGCAATGTCTGTTAGCGTTTCGTGGGGGTGATTCGTGCCTGATGTTGCCAACACAGCCTATCTCGATGCGCTCAATTCGGAGCAACGTCGCGCCGTCGAGCACGGGGTCGGCGAGGATGGCATCGTCGGCGCCCCGCTGCTGGTGATCGCGGGCGCAGGCTCCGGCAAGACCAATACGCTCGCCCATCGGGTCGCGCATCTGATCGTCGCGGGCGCCGATCCGCGCCGCATCCTGTTGATGACCTTTTCGCGACGCGCAGCCGCCGAGATGGCCGGCCGCGTCGAACGCATCGCGCGGCGCGTGCTCGGCGATCGCGCCTCCGTCATGACCGATGCGCTGAATTGGGCCGGCACGTTTCACGGCATCGGCGCGCGGCTGCTCCGGGAATTCGCTGAACGCATCGCGCTCGACCCGGCCTTCACGATCCATGACCGTGAGGACTCCGCCGACCTGATGAACCTGGTCCGCCACGATCTCGGTTTCTCCCGCACCGAAAGCCGGTTTCCCACCAAAGGCACATGCCTTGCGATCTACTCGCGCTGCGTGAACGCGGAGATGCCGATCGAGGCCGTGCTGGGCCAGTTCTTCCCGTGGTGCTCCGGCTGGGCCGGCGAGTTGAAGCAATTGTTCGCGGCCTATGTCGAAGCCAAGCAGCGGCAGAACGTGCTCGATTACGACGACCTGCTGCTCTACTGGGCGCAGATGGTGACGGATACGGCGCTCGCAGAGGAGATCGGCGGCCGCTTCGACCACGTGATGGTCGACGAATATCAGGACACCAACCGTCTGCAGTCCTCAATCCTGCTTGCGCTCAAGCCGGCGGGACGCGGGCTCACCGTGGTCGGCGACGACGCGCAGTCGATCTATTCGTTCCGCGCCGCCACCGTGCGCAACATCCTCGACTTCCCGAGCCAGTTCAGCCCGGCCGCCGAGATCGTCACGCTCGACCGCAACTATCGCTCGACGCAGCCGATCCTGGCGGCCGCCAATGGCGTGATCTCGCTCGCCAAGGAACGCTTCACCAAGAACCTGTGGACCGACCGGACCTCGAGCCGCAAGCCGCTGCTCGTCACGATCCGCGACGAGGCCGACCAGGCTCGTTACATCGTCGAACAGGTGCTGGCCAACCGTGAGGAAGGCGCGCTGTTGAAGCACCAGGCGGTGCTGTTCCGCACCTCCTCGCACAGCGGTCCGCTGGAGGTCGAACTGACCCGCCGCAACATTCCCTTCGTGAAATTCGGCGGCCTCAAATTCCTCGACGCCGCGCACGTTAAGGACATGCTGGCGCTGCTGCGCTTCACCGCCAATCCGCGCGACCGGGTCGCCGGCTTTCGCATTCTGCACCTGTTGCCCGGCGTCGGGCCGGCCTCGGCGCAGCGCGTGCTCGACCGCATGGCAGAAGCCGCCGATCCGATCGCGGCGCTCGTGGCGCTGCCTGCCCCGCCCCGCGCGGGCGCCGACTGGCGGCTGTTCGTCGAAGCGATCGAGAACCTCCGCTACTCGGAATGGCCGGTCGACATCGAACGCGCGCGCCTCTGGTACGAGCCGCATCTCGATCGAATCCACGAGGACAGCGAGGTCCGCCGCGCCGACCTCATTCAGCTCGAGCAGATCGCCGCCGGCTGTCCGTCACGCGAGCGCTTCCTCACCGAGCTCACGCTCGATCCGCCCGACGCGACCAGCGACCAGGCCGGCGTGCCGCTGCTCGACGAGGATTATTTGATCCTGTCGACCATCCACTCCGCCAAGGGGCAGGAATGGAAATCCGTCTACGTGCTCAACGTCGTCGACGGTTGCATGCCCTCCGATCTCGGCGCGGGCACATCGGCCGAACTCGAGGAGGAGCGCCGCCTGCTCTATGTCGCCATGACCCGCGCCAAGGACGATCTGCATCTGTTGGTTCCGCAGCGTTTTTTCGTCCACGGCCAGGCCGCCAAGGGCGACCGCCACATGTACGCCTCGCGCACCCGCTTCATCCCGGAACGGTTGCTGCCGATGTTCGAGCGAACCAGCTGGCCGCGCGCCGCCGCAGCGCAAGCCTCGACCGCCAACCGTGCCCCGCCGATCGACATCGGCGCCCGGATGCGCGGCATGTGGCGCTGACGCGGCGCAAAAGGATTCCGTCCGGGCGGGAACGAAGTCGCCCGGTCCCGCGTTGAGGGACGTTCGTAATCGGCAAACGACCATCCCGACGGCTTCGGCGTGCAGTTGCACTGCTGGAGCCGTCTTTTTTGCGTCGCGTCAATTCACGCGGAAAACAGCGTAACCGGCTGGTCGAAGCCCTTCAGCGTATAATCGGAACCGGTAGCCGTGATCATGTCGCGGGTTCGGTCCCGCACGGCCGTCGTGACAAGGATCTCGCCGGATTTCGCGGCGGCCTGGGCGCGTGCCGCCCGATTGACCACCGTGCCGACGGCGGTCAGGTCGCGATGGGTCTGGCCGAATTCACCAAAATTGGTGTCACCGCTATCCAATCCGATGCCGATGCCGATCTCGATGTCGCCGGCGCCGATCACCCGCACCAGCGCATCGTGCCTTTCCCGGAAACGGCGCTGGATGTCGCGGGCCGCCAGCAGGGCCTGCACGGCATGATCCTCCCGCCGCACCGGAAAGTTGAAGATCGCGAACACGGCATCACCGATCGTCTTGTTGAGAATGCCGTCATAACGCCAGATCGCGGCGGCGCAGTCGTCGTAGAACGCATCGAGCAACGACGTCAGCCCGGCCGGCGCGATGGTCTGCGTCAGTGTGGTGTAGCCACGCAGATCGGCGAACAGGAGGGTGGCGTCGATGGTCACGGCGCGCGCCTTCATGATCTTCGAGAAGGCCATTTCGCAGATCGTGCAGGTGTTCGGGTTCATGCGGCTCGGCCGGACGCCGAACAGTCGGAACGGTGCCGACAAGGGGCCGCGCAGCGGGATCGGCATGTGCAGGTTTTGCCAGCAGCCGAGGCAGATCGTTGCGGGTTCCGGAGTCATCGGTGCCTCATCTGCTGTTCCAGTAGCGAAACCCACCCCACCGTGGCACGGTCGGTCATGGCATCCCCACGAGATTGCCGCGCTCAGGCGGTCGTCACAAAGCTCACTCCAATCCGCGTCTTCTTGCTCCAGATCATCTGGCACTCATAGACAACCGAGGCGTCCCGGGCCATCACAAGGCGGAACCTGTGCGGCACGAAGGCCGGATTCTCGACCTCGATGGCGGCCCCCTCAGGCGACATGTTCACGATCGTGCAATGCATGACCGAACCGCCCGACGAGACATAGCCGGGTTCGTTGACCTCGGTTCTCGGATGCTTGCGCTTTTCGTCCACCCGGCCTGCCCCTCAAGCTTTCCTCACGCAAACGTGGGCGATCGGCATTGCTGGAGTCAACGGCTCCCGCGGCCGGCATCCGGCTTTCGCACCACGATTTGTGCGCAGCAGTAAACCGGATTGCGTATCGCACCCATGCAGATGAGCCCCGCGTCGGTGCGGGCTTGCCGTGCGCGACGGCGCGAGGATAGCCTCATCCTATGGGCGATGCGCCGGCGCAACGCACGCTCCCAGCAACAACGAACAGGCGCCATGGGGAGACGCGCCATGTTCGAGATTCTCGATCGCCGGACGACTCTGACCGGCAACCAGATCAAGATCCTTGCGGCGGCCATCATCGGCGATGCGCTGGAATTCTTCGACTACTTCCTGATCGGCTTTGTGCTCGCGTTCCTGATCGGGCCGTGGAAACTCACCTTTGGCCAGTCGGCCACCGTGCTGATGAGTTCCGGCATCGGTGCCATCCTCGGCGCCTATCTCTGGGGCTGGCTCGCTGATCGGGTCGGACGCCGCGTCGTCTTCATCGGCACGGTCCTGAACTTCTCGATCGCAACCGGCCTGCTCTATTTCACGCCCGACAACGGCTGGGTTTACCTCGCGATCCTGCGCTTCTTCGTCGGCACCGGCGTCGGCGGACTCTATTGCGTCGACCTGCCGCTGGTGCAGGAGTTCATGCCCTCGCACAAGCGCGGCTGGGTCGGCGGGCTCGTCACCTGCGTAATCCCGCTCGGTGTCGGTCTCGGCGCGGTGCTGGGCGCGATCATGGGCACCGATCAGTGGCGGCTGCTGTTTGCGATCGGCGTGCTGCCCGCTGTCCTGGTCCTGCTGGTCCGGCTCTGGGTTCCGGAGTCGCCGCGCTGGCTGTGCCGGCAGGGCCGCTATGACGAAGCCCGAAAGTCGCTGGCCTGGGCCCTGCAGGTGCCGCCATCGGAGCTGCCGTTGCCGAGCGCAGCCGACGCCGGCCCGATCGTCAGGACAAGCTGGTTCGACCTGTTCAAATATCCACGCAGCCTGATCGTCTCCTGGCTCGGCAATGCCGGGGCGCAGACCGGCGTCTACGGCATCACGCTGTGGGCACCCGCGCTGTTCGTGCTGCTGCTGAAGGTCACGCCGCAGGAGGCCGCCAAGATGATGATCCTGCTCAGCATCACCGGCTTCCTCGGACGCATCTCGTTCTCCTGGTTCTCGGAACTGCTGGGACGGCGCATCGCCGGCGGCCTGCTCGGCTTCGGCGCCGGCGCGCTGACCATCATTGCCGGCTATCACTACGACGCGAGCCTGTTCGGCATGTCGGCGTTCTGGCTGCTGCTCGGTGCCGCCTTCTTTTTCGCCGACGGCGGCTTTGCGATCGTCGGGCCCTATGCCGCGGAGGTCTGGCCGTCGCATCTGCGCACCACGGGCATGGGATCGGCTTACGGCTTCGGCGGCATCGGCAAGATCATCGGACCGGTCGGGCTTGCCCTGATCGTCGGCTCGAACAACTACCTCAAGCCGGATGTGCCGCTCACCCAGATTCCGACCGCCTTCGTCTATCTCGGCTGCTGGTTCCTGATGGCGGGTGCCGTCTATCTGTTCTTCGGGCTCGAGACGCGGGGCAAGTCGATCGAGCAGATCGACAAGGAGCTCAACGCGACGGCTGACGTCGCAGCATCCGCAACCATCCGGCGCGCCTGAGGGAGGCCAACATGAGCGCGATTTCTGCCGATCTTGCCGGCGATCGCGAGGTGGTCGCCCGCGCCGACGCGGTCAGGGACGCGGTTGCGGCCGCCTCCGACCAGATCGAAGCGACGCGCCGCCTGCCGCCCGATCTGCTCGACCGGCTGCATGAGGCGCGGCTGTTCCGCCTGCTGTTGCCGCGTTCGACCAACGGGATCGAGACCGATCCCGTCACCTTCTTCCATGTCATCGAGACCATCGCCAAGGCCGATGCCTCGACGGCGTGGTGCCTCAGCCAGGCCGGCGGCTGTGCGATGTCGGCGGCCTATCTCGACCTGCCGGTCGCGCAAGAGATGTTTGGCGACCCGCGCGCCGTGCTCGCCTGGGGACCCGGCCCGAAGGTCAAGGCGGTCGAGTGCGCGGGCGGCTACCGCGTCACCGGGGTCTGGTCGTTTGCCTCCGGTGGGCGGCACGCCACCTGGCTCGGCGCCCACTGCCCGGTCTATGCCGCGGACGGCTCGCCGCGCCGCGACGCCAATGGCGAGCAGGTCGAGCGCACCATGCTGGTGCGGACCGAAGACGTCGAATGGACCGACATCTGGAACACGGTCGGGCTGCGCGGCACGGCCAGCGACCAGTTCGCGCTGAACGACGTCTTCGTCCGCTCGGACCATTCGATCACCCGCGAATTCGATCGCGAATGCCGCGAGAATGGTCCGCTGTACCGGATGAGCAACCACACCTGCTACCAGGTCGGCTTCGCCGGGGTTGCCTGCGGCATCGCCCGCAGTGCGCTGGACAATTTCATCGACGTCGCCCGCAACAAGGTGCCGCGCGGCATGAAGAAGACGCTGCGCGACAATGCCGTGGTGCAATCCGGCCTCGCCCAGGCCGAGGTCAATCTGTGCGCCGCCCGCGGCTTCCTGCTGCAGTCGATGGCCGATATCTGGCAGGACCTGGTTGCCGGCCACAGCATCACGGTCGCACAGCGCATGACGATCCGGATGGCGGCAACGCACGCCATCCACAAGGCGCGGGAAGCCGTCGACTTCGCCTACAACACGGCCGGCGCCACCGCGATCTTCGACGGCCATCCGCTGGAACGGCGCTTCCGCGACATCCACACCGTGACCCAGCAATTGCAGGGCCGCCTCAGCCATTTCGAGACCGTCGGCGCCTGGATGCTGGGCGTCGATGCCGACCTCAGTTTCGTCTAGAGCCTCGGTCCGATTGAATCGGACCGAGGCTCTAGATTCTTGTTTTGACGCATTTTCTTCACGCGAACCGGTACCCACTTCGCTCGAAAACGCTCTAATCTGAATTCTCAAGGAGAAGAACCATGCCATTGGGCGGACTACAGCATTACACCATCGAGCCACAGGACCTCGAGCGCACCAAGGCTTTCTATTGCGATGTGCTCGGGCTCGAGAATGGCGATCGCCCGCCGCTCGATTTCCCCGGCTACTGGCTCTATTCCGGCGGCCAGGCCACCGTCCATTTAATGGGCACCCGCAAGCCGCGCGACGGCATCGTGGTGCGCGGCACCGAGAAGAAATATGAAGACACCGGCCGGCTCGATCATATTGCCTTCGCCGCCACCGACGTCGACGCCGTGCGCAAGCGCCTGCAGTCGAACAACGTCAGCTTTCGTGAGCAGATCGTGCCGCGCACCGGCGACACCCAGATCTTCCTTTACGATCCCGACGGCGTCGGTGTGGAGCTGAACTTCCCGAAGAGCTGAACCGGTCTTCGCCGGATTTTGCCCCCTGCTCAACAATTGGCCGGCGCATATGCCGGCCTTTTTTCATGTCAGCAAGGCGGTTCCTGACAAGGCCCTGACTCGGCCATCACTCGGGCGTGATCCGGTCCGTTTTTCTTCAACATTGAATGACGAATTAGCCGGGCCGCGCCGCTGCGGCAGAATAGCCGGGTGCTGCGCCTTTAACCTACCCCAGGGCATGGTGGCCCGGCTATTCGTCCCCACTTCACCTCGACAGGTCCTCAGACCGTCTTCAAGCGAACCTTGTCCCGCACTTGATGCGGGATGGATACCGGTTCGCGTAACGAAAGCGCGTCAGATCAAGAGCCCCGTTCCGATTCGACCGGAACGGAAATGGCGCTAGTCGAGCCCGCGTTCGCGGCTGAGGCGGACCATCTCGTTGATGAAGATTTGTTTCTGCTTGTCGTCGAGGCCCGCATAGAGCGGCTCGGCGGCGTCGGCGACGCCGCGCTGATCGACTGCGCGGTCATTGAGGAACTGGGCCTCGTTGCGCATCTGCTCGATAATGTCGTCGGGCGGATCGCGCTGCGCACGCGCAATGCGCAAGTTGAGCCGGTCGGCGCCATTGTGGCCGAGATAATGCATCGCACTGTTGAAACCGGCCCAATTCTTCTCCTGCTCAGGCGTCAGGTTGAGCTCCTTCTTGATCCGCTCGATGTTGGCGTCGCTGTTGGCGACGATCTGTTCGGCCGTGAGCTGCGGTGCGCCAGCCTGGGTCAGCACGGTCGGCGCTTGTTTTGCACCCTTGTCCCTGGCGGCGGCCTTGGCCGATTTGGCGGCTTTGGCGCCCTGCTTGTCACCGGACGCCGGAGCCTGTGCGTTCTTGCCGCTGCCGGCATTGGCGTTGTTGTTGCCGGTCAGCACCCCGGTCACGCCGGTCACCACCCCGACAACGCCGCCGATTGCTCCGCCCAGAACGCCGCCAACCGGTCCGGCGGCTTTGTTGCCTTCGCGCGCGCCGTTTTCGACGCCCTGCACGATCTGCGCATCGACCATATGAGGCACCACAAGCAGGGTGACGGCGGCGGCCCCAACCGCAACGCACAATCTCCATTGTGCTCGCAGCTTCGCTACCGGGATGAGCATGATCGGGTCTCCGTGATCGATGGTGGATTGCAGGACTGACGCGGCGGGCAGGTTCGACGATCCGGACTTTATCGTTTCCGGCTTCGGCAAGTCTATCGGTCGCGCTGGCCATCAACATGACGGAACACGGCTCGATCAGGCCTGGCCGGAAGCCTGCGGCTCAACCGCGCACCGTCCGCGAGCATCGCTATGCCAGCCTCCGCGTGCGTCGCAGCATGATCACCGAAAGCGCGGCAAACCACCGGCAACTGCTATGATGCCGATGACACTGCCTGCGATTTGACCTCAACGTTAGTACTACTTGGCACAGGCATCTCGTTTCTCGACAGCAGCCGGCAATTCTGTTCTGATCAGTGTGAATGAAATCCCGCGACGTCGCGCGAACGCGACGCACAAAAACAACAACGGGATTCAAAAAGCCTTTTGTCCGTCGGCTACCAGGGAGGGAATGCCATGTCACGGAAGAAGCTTTCGCGCCGCGAATTCGTCGCAGCGACAGCGCTGTCATCGGCGGCGCTCATTACAGCCCCCTACGTGCGTGGCGCCTACGCTGCCGGAAAGCTCTCGATGGGCTTCTGGGATCACTGGGTGCCGGGCGCGAACAGTGCCTCCACCGAGCTCGTCAATGAATGGGCCGCCAAGGAAAAGGTCGAGGTCCAGCTCGACTACATCACCAGCCAGGGCAACAAGAACATCGTCACCATCGCCGCCGAGGCGCAGGCGAAATCCGGTCACGATATCTTCCAGATGCCGACCTGGTGGCCACAATCCAATGCCGAACTGCTCGAGCCGGTCAACGACATCATGGACCCGCTCATCAAGCTGAACGGCGACGTCAACGGCACGGTGAAGTATCTCGGCCAGGCCGACGGCAAATGGCTCGGCGTTCCCGCCAGTGTCGGCAGCCAGATCAAGGGTCCCTGCTCGCGAATCGACCTGATGAAGAAGTACGCCAACATCGACGTCCAGGAGATGTATCCGGCCGGAAGCCCGCCGAAGGCGGACAACTGGACGCTCGATACGTTCCTCAAGGCGGCCGAAGCCTGCCACAAGGCCGGCTTCCCGTTCGGCATCGGTCTCGGCGAGACCAGCGACAATGTCGACACCGCCGGCGCCATCTTCCAGTCGTTCGGCGCGCAGCTGGTCGACGCCAAGGGCAACCTCACCGTCAAGACCGACGCGGTGCGCCAGTCGCTCGAATTCTACAAGAAGCTGCTGGCGTTCCTGCCGCCCGACGTTGCCGCATGGGACGATGCCTCCAACAACAAGTGGCTGGTCGCCGGCAAGGGCGCGATGATCATGAACCCGCCGAGCGCCTGGGCGGTCGCCAAGCGCGATGCGCCGCAAGTCGCGGAGCAATGCTGGACCCACGGGTTCCCGGCCGGGCCGAAGGGACGCTTCGCGCCCTATCTGCCGTTCTTCTGGTCGATCTGGTCGTTCTCGAAGAACAAGGAAGCCGCCAAGAGCCTGCTGTCGTTCCTGTCGCAGCCCGCATCGATCGAGAAGATGGTGGTCGCGAGCGGCGGCTACGACCTGCCGGCCTATGAGAAGCTCACGACGTTGAAGGTCTGGGAAGAGCAAGGGCCGCCGAAGGGCACGCTCTATCACTATCCGAACCCCTACAAGCACCAGACGCTGTCGATCGCGGCCTCGCCCGCGCCGCCCAAGGTCGCGCAGCAGATCTACTTCCAGGCTACCCTGACCAAGATGTGCCTGCGCTACTACCAGGGTGAAGGCATGGAAAAGACACTCGCCTGGGCCGAAGGCGAGTGCGAAGGCTTCATGCGAAGCTGACGAACGGACGAGCTCGCGCGCGGCCGCCGATCGTGCTGGCCGCGCGAGGTCTCGCCATTATAGCCCAACCGCCGAACCGGCGAGCCGTGCAACCGACCCGCGCGAGGAACCTGCGTAATGGTTGATGTCGCATTCCAATCCAGCCGCACAGCTGCGGCCCAGGCAGGGCGAAGGCGCATCGGCCTGCGCAACGCGCTGCGGCGTAAGTCGATGGCCGCGTTCCTGATGACGTTGCCGCTGATCCTCCTGATCGCGGTTCTCGTGCTCTACCCGGCTCTCTACTCGCTGCACCTGGCGACGCTGAACAAGGCGATGACGAAGTTCGTCGGCTTCGGCAATTTCGAGTTCCTGTTCAAGCGCGAAACCTTCTGGCTGGTGGTCAAGCAATCCTGCATTTTCGCGATCTCGGCGGTGGTCTTCAAGGCGCTGATCGGTTTCATCGTCGCGCATTTCGTGCACAACGTCCCCGCCAACAAGCAGCGCAAATGGCGTGGCATGCTGCTGGTGCCATGGGTGATCCCGCCGGCCATGAGCACGCTGGCCTGGCTATGGTTGTTCGACCCGTCCTACAGCGCCTTCAACTACACGCTTTCGTTCTTCGGCCTCGGCCCGATCCCGTGGACCGGCGACGCCATGTGGGCGCGCTTCTCGGTGATCCTGGTCAACGTCTGGTACGGCGCGCCGTTCTTCATGATCATGTATCTGGCCGCGCTGAAATCGGTGCCCGAGCAGCTCTATGAAGCAGCCGCGATCGACGGCGCCAATTGGTGGCAGCGGATCTGGTACGTGACCCTGCCGATGATGCGCAACATCATTGCGATCACGACGCTGTTCTCGCTGATCGTGACCTTCGCCAATTTCGACATCGTGCGCATCCTGACCGCAGGCGGGCCGCTCGACCACACCCACATCTTCGCCACCTGGGCGTTCCGCGTCGGCATCGAGGGCAGCGACATTCCGCTCGGCGCCAGCGTCTCGCTGTTCATGGTGCCGATTCTCGCGATCGCGGCGATCTTCATCCTGCGCGATATCACCAAACGCGGGAATGAATCCTGATGAGCACAGTGACGATCGACAAGTCGGGGCCGACCCGCAAGATCAAGTACGGCAGCATGAGTCGCGACCGGACCTGGGCGCTGCGCTGGTCCTACTTCTTCCTGACGCTGTTTGCGATCTTCTCGCTGGTGCCGCCGTTCTACATGCTGATCACCTCCCTGAAGGGCAGCGCGGAGATCTCGGCGGCGACCAATCCGTGGTGGGTGTATCACCCGACATTCGAGAACTACATCCAGCTGTTGACCTCGAACGAGTTCCTGCGCTTCTTCTGGAATTCGGCCTGGGTGTCGATCATCGTCGTCACCATCACGATGCTGATCAGCGTGCCGGCGGCCTTTGCGCTGGCGCGGATGAAGTTCTGGGGTTCGGCGACGCTCGCGACCGGGGTGTTCCTCACCTATCTCATTCCGGACAGCCTGCTGTTCATCCCGCTGTTCAAGATGTTTGCCGTGTTCGGCGACTGGACCGGCATCCAGCTGGTCAATCGCTGGTATGTGCTGCTGTTCATCTACCCGACACTGACGGTGCCGTTCTGCACCTGGATCATGATCGGCTATTTCGCCTCGATCCCGAAGGAGCTCGACGAAGCCGCAATCATCGACGGTGCGAGCTGGTTCCAGACCCTGACCCGGATCTTCATCCCGGTCGCCCTGCCCGGCCTGATCGCGGCGACGATCTTCGCCTTCACCGTCTCCTGGGCCCAGTTCCTTTATCCCCTGGTGTTCACCACCTCGACCGATCAGCTGGTGCTGCCGGTCGGCATCATCACGACCCTGATCAAGGGTGACGTCTTCAACTGGGGGCAGATCATGACCGGCGCCCTGCTCGGCGCCGCGCCGCCGCTGATCATCTACGCTTTCCTGATGGACTACTACATTGCCGGCCTGACCGCCGGTGCGACAAAGGGCTGAACGCGACAAAGGTAGGATTCATGGCCGACGTGAGTTTGCGCAAGGTGGTGAAACGTTACGACGAGGTC
The DNA here is from genome assembly GCF_042258615.1 of Bradyrhizobium sp. Pha-3. Classification (GTDB taxonomy): domain Bacteria; phylum Pseudomonadota; class Alphaproteobacteria; order Rhizobiales; family Xanthobacteraceae; genus Bradyrhizobium. The sequence goes on from NZ_CP170152.1 coordinate 5,141,232, forward strand.
GAGGCGGTGCGCGGCATCGACCTCGACATCGCCGACCATGAGTTCGTGGTGCTGGTCGGGCCGAGCGGCTGCGGCAAGTCGACGACGCTGCGGATGATCGCCGGCCTCGAGGACATCTCCGACGGCGATATCATGATCGGCGGCGATGTCGTCAACGACGTGCCGCCGAAGGACCGCGACATCGCGATGGTGTTCCAGAACTACGCGCTGTATCCGCACATGACCGTCGCCGAGAACATGTCGTTCGGGCTGCGGCTGAAGCACTACCCCAAGGCCGAGATCAAGAGCCGGGTGACGGAAGCCGCCAGGATGCTCGACATCACCGACCTGATCGACCGCAAGCCGAAGCAGCTCTCGGGCGGCCAGCGCCAGCGCGTCGCGATGGGGCGCGCGATCGTGCGCAACCCGAAGGTGTTCCTGTTCGACGAGCCGCTGTCCAATCTTGATGCCAAGCTGCGCGTGCAGATGCGGATCGAGATCAAGAAGGTGCACCAGAAGGTTCGCACCACGACCGTCTACGTCACCCACGACCAGGTCGAGGCGATGACGCTGGCCGACCGCGTGGTGGTGATGAACCACGGCAAGATCGAGCAGATCGGCACGCCCAACGAGCTCTATCACAAGCCGGCGACCCGGTTCGTCGCAAGCTTCATCGGCTCGCCCGCGATGAATTTCGTGCCGTGCCGACTCGAGGACGTCGGCGGAAGGCTCAACGTGCGGCTGACCGATCGCCTCTCCTTCCCGCTGCCGCCGGCGCGCGCCGCCCGCTACCAGGCGCTTTCCCGCACCGACAAGCTGCTGCTGGGTCTGCGGCCCGAGCATGTCATGGAGGCGCGGCCGCATGCCGAGCCCGGCATCGAGCCGTTCGATGCGGTGCTCGACGTTACCGAGCCGATGGGCATGGAGACACTGGTCTACTTCACGCTCGAGGGCTCCCAGCTCTGCGGCCGGGTCAATCCCAATGCCGGCGCGCAGGATGGCAGCCCGCTCCGATTGGCTGTGGACCTCAACAATATGCATTTGCTAAACGAGGTGACCGGCGCCGTGCTTTGACGGCGCACAAGAAACCTCAAGGGCAGGAAATGGCTACCAACAAGAAGAAGATTTTCATCACCCAGACTTTGTCGCCGGGGGCACGGGTCCTCCTCAATGAACGGGATGATGTAGAACTCGTCGAATTTCCCAACCTGATCTCGGCCAGGGACTTCCAGGCGATGCTGGAGCAGCATGCGCCGGTCCATGGCGTGGCGCTCGGCGCGACCCGTTTCGGCGAGGCGGAGCTGGAGGCGTCCAAGGGCATGTTGGTGGTGACCCGGATCGGGGTCGGTTACGACGCGGTCGACGTTCCGGCGCTGTCCCGCCGCAAGGTGCCGCTGATGGTCGCAGGCACCGCGAACTCGCCGTCGGTCGCAGAGCACGCCCTGTTCATGATGCTGACGCTGGCCAAGCGCGCGCAGGAAATGCACGCGATGGTCAAGGAAGGCACCTGGGCGAGCCGGCTCGGCGTGCTGCCGTTCGACCTCTACGGCAAGACCGTCCTGATCGTCGGCTTCGGCCGCATCGGAACCCGCACCGCCAAGCGCTGCCTCGCGATGGAAATGAACGTGCTGGTCTACGATCCCTACAAGGCGGCCGACGAGATCACCGCGGCCGGCTGCGAGGCGGTGCCGAGCCTCGAAGGGGCGCTGCCGCGGGCTGATTTCGTCACGATCCATTGCCCGAAGTCGCCCGAGACGGTCGGCCTGTTCAACGCCGCGCGGATCCGCCTGATGAAGCCGACCGCCTATCTCATCAACACCGCCCGCGGCGGCATCGTGGACGAGAAGGCGCTGCACGACGCGCTGGTGTCGGGCAAGCTCGCCGGCGCCGGCCTCGACGTGTTCGAGGTCGAGCCTCCGCCGGTCGGCCAGCCCCTGCACGCTTTGCCAAACGTGATCATGGCACCGCATGTCGCCGGCGTGACCGTCGAGGCCGTCGATCGCATGAGCGAGCAGACCGCGCGCAATATCCTGAGCGTGCTGGACGGCAATCCGCTGCGCCAGAACGTGATCAATCAGGACGTCCTCGGCTGAGCTTTCAGCCCCTTCCTCGTTTGCGCCGCGGCCGATCCCGCGAGGTCGGCCCGGCGATGCGGAGCATGCACATGGCTTTCAAGGAATTCGGCAACTACGATGCGGTCGGTCTTGCCGAGCTCGTCCGCAAGAAGGACGTCACGCCAAAGGAACTGCTCGACGAGGCGATTGCGCGCACCGCCGCCGTCGATCCTGACATCAACGCGGTCGTCGTCAAGCACTACGACTACGCCGAGCGCCAGATCGCCAAGGGATTGCCTGACGGCCCCTTCACCGGCGTACCGTTCCTGCTGAAGGATCTCGACCTGCTCGAGGGTACCCGCACCACGTCGGGCGCCAGCCTGCTGAAGGACTTCGTCGCCGACCACAATAGCACGCTGACGCAGCGCTTCCTCGATGCGGGTCTTGCGATCTTCGGCAAGAGCGCGAGCCCGGAATTCGGCCTGATGCCGACGACGGAATCGCGCTTGTTCGGCCCGACCCGCAATCCCTGGAATCTCGACCATTCCTCCGGCGGCTCGTCCGGCGGCGCGGGGGCTGCGGTCGCCGCGCGCATCCTGCCCGTTGCGCATGCCAGCGACGGCGGCGGCTCGATCCGGATCCCCGCCTCCGCCTCCGGCGTGTTCGGCATGAAGCCGACGCGCGCCCGCAACCCGTGCGGTCCCGATCGCGGTGAAGGCTGGGGCGGCTTCTCCGTCGGCCATGTGCTGAGCATTACAGTCCGCGACAGCGCGGTCATGATGGATGCGATCCATGGTCCGGAGCCGTCGAGCCTCTATGTCGCGCCGCCGCCGGAACGGCCGTTTTCCCAGGAGGTCGGCCGCGACCCCGGCCATTTGCGCATCAGCTTCACCGACAAGTCGCCCTATGGCGATCCGATCGATCCCGAGATCGCCGCGGCAGTTCGCGACATCGCCAAGCTGCTGGCGGGCCTCGGCCATCATGTCGAGGAGCGCGCTCCGCCGCTTGCCGCCGATCCCGCCGCGGTCATGACGACCATCGTCGGCGGCAACACGGCGCTGACCATCCGCCTGCTCGAGCAGCGCGTCGGGCGCACGCTGACGTCGGACGATGTCGAGCGGCTGACGCTCGCCAGCGGCCAGAACTCGGTCAAGATGACCCCGGCGGACTACGTCGCCGCACAGCTTGCGGCGTTCCAGATCTCGCGCGGGCTCGCGACCTTCTTCGAGGGCTGCGACATCTTCCTCAGCCCGACGCTGTGCGCGCCGCCGCTTCGCATTAGCGAGCTGAACACGATGTCCGAGGACCTGAGCCACATCGCGCCGGTGCTGCGCCGCTACATGCCCGGCACCTCGATGTTCAACATGTCCGGGCAGCCGGCAATGTCGGTGCCGCTGGCCTGGAACAAGGCCGGTCTGCCGCTCGGCATGATGTTCGCGGCCAAGCTTGGCGAGGAAGGACTGCTGTTCCGCCTGGCCGGCCAGCTCGAACAGGCTCGTCCCTGGAAGGACCGGCATCCGCCGGTCTGCGCCTAGCTTAATCGGACGCGACAAAGGGCAGTCCAATCAGGTAGATAGGAAGGGCGCCGGCACGATCCCGCCGGCGTCATGCCTGGGAGACCGAACCGTGAGTGACCCGACCGACAATGCGCTCGCCGCCATCGCGAGCATTCTCGATCAGACGACGACGCCTCCCGAGAAGTCCAAGTCATCTGACAACAAGTCGTCCGACAAGACCGCGGACAAGGCATCCGAGCCTGCCGAGGAGCCGCCGGTCTCGATAGCGATGCCGCCGCCCCTGCCATCATCCGTCGAGGTCGTCACCGTCGAGACGGTAACCATCAAGACCGTGTCCGTGGAGACCGTGCCTGCCGAGCCGCCGATGGTCGAGCCGCCGATCGAAGAACCCGAGCTACTGGTCGAACAGTCTGAGCCGAGCGAGACCGAGGTGAGCGAACCCGAGCCGAGCGAGCCGGAGCCCGAGCCTATCCTGCCGCCCCAGCCGATCGAGGCCAATGGCTATTCCAAGTCCGGACCAGGCCCGATGGCCGCGCTGCGCTTCCGCTGGACGGTGCGCGAGGACGGCGCCCAATACTATGTCGACGAGACCGTCGGCGAAGGATCGACTCCGCTGGTCAACGGCCCGATGGACAGGGACGCCGCGATCAAATTCGTCGACGATCGTGAGGCCGAAGCGCGGCGGCGCTTCGAGCATTTCAAGCACGAGATCGCCAGCCGCACGGCGGCCGCCCTCCAGGCGAGCAGGGACCGCCACGAGGCCTGACACGCGACACGTGCTCACGGGCATCGCTAAAAAGCGGATGGAGAAAACTTGATGTTTCGCGTGCTGGCCGGCCTCGCTCTCGCTTTGCTCATTTCTGCCGCGCAAGCGCAGCCGGCGCCGTCCCGGCTCGATGAGATCGTCAAGCGCGGCACGCTGCGCGTCGGCATGACCGGCGACTACTTGCCCTTCACGGCGCTCGACAAGGAGACGAACGCGTTTCGCGGCTTCGACGTCGACATGGCGCAATCGCTCGGCAAGGCGCTCGGCGTCAAGGTCGAGTTCGTGCCGACATCGTGGCCGCAGATGACCAGGGATTTCGAGGCAGACAATTTCGACATCGCGATGGGCGGCGTCTCCATCACTTTCGATCGGCAGAAGAAGGGCCTGTTCTCGACGCCGATCATGCGCGAGGGCAAGACGCCGATCGCACGCTGCGCCGACAAGGGCAAGTTTGAGACGATCGCCGAGATCGACAAGCCCGGCACCCGCGTCATCGTCAATCCCGGCGGCACCAACGAGCGCTTTGCGCGCGCCAACGTGAAGGCCGCCGACATCCGTGTCTTCAACGACAACACCAAAATCTTCGACGAGATCGCCAAGGGTGACGCCGACCTGATGATGACCGACGCGTCCGAGACGCGCTATCAGCAGAAGCTGCATCCCGGCGTGCTCTGCGCCGTGCATCCCGACAAGCCGTTCGACTTCGCGGAAAAGGCCTACTGGATGCAGCGCGACGTCGCGTTGAAGGCGTTTGTCGACCAGTGGCTCCACATCGCGCGCGAAGACGGCAGCTACGCGAAGATCTATGCCGCGTGGTTCGAATAGCCTGCGTCGGGTTTGCTGCTCGCGTGCCGCAAGTTGATGCGTACGGCCTGAAACCAGATCGCAATCCAGTGATTTGAACCTGGGGCGCGAGGACACGACTCATGTTCTGACCGTGATTTGGAGCACGTTCAGCGAGGCGGCCACCAAATAGCCTCGCGAACGGGATTCCCTGCACTGGAGGTCGAGATGAGAAAGCTTCTGGCGATCGCCACGCTGGTGCTGGCGAGCACGGCGACAGCGCAGGCGCAATACACGTTCGATTACGGCGGCCGCACCATTCGCATCGATCCGGATCGCGGAACGGTCTCGATCCCGGGTGTCTATGACAATACCGGCCGCAGCAGCAAGCGCACCAAGCACAGGGACGCCGAGCAGAAGCGCGAAACGGCTCCGAAGGACGCCAAAACGGATTCTCCGTCCATGCCTGCCACGCCGCCTGCGGCCGCTGCCGCACCCTCTCCGCCTGTCGTTGATCAGGCCGCGGCCCCGGCGCCGACAGCAACAACGACAGAGCCCGCGCCGCCAGTTGTGCAGCAAAGCGCGACGCCGGCGGCAAAGCCGGCCTCAGCGCCGACGGTCGGCGCCGTATCGCCTGCGCCCGAGCCGGCAGCGCCCCCCGTGCAAGCCGCCAACTCGCCGCTCGGCGTCTGGTTGACCGAAGAGAAGGAAGGCAAGGTCCGCATCGAGCAATGCGGCGCCAATCTCTGCGGCTACTCGGTCGACAAGAAATCGAACGCCAACGGCGAGCAGGTTCTGATCAACATGAAGCCGGGCAAGGACAAATGGAGCGGCCGCATCTTCGATCCCAACAGCGGCAGCACCTACGATTCCACCATCGCGCTGAAGAGCCCCGACACGCTGCGCGTCCAGGGCTGCGCGTTCGGCGGCATGTTCTGCGGCGGCCAGACCTGGACGCGGGTGAATTGATCCGCGAGGAATCGTAGCCCGGATGGAGCGCAGCGTAATCCGGGGACATCGCCACATGAAACACCGCCCCGGATTGCGCTTCGCTCCATCCGGGCTACGGGTACGAGTTACAAAAAGCCCCGCTCGATGAGCGGGGCTTTTCCGTTGGCTCGCAGCAGCGCCTCAACCGACCTTGCCGTTGTATTCCTCGTCGGTGACGTGCTCCATCCAGGTCGAATAGACGCCGTCGAGCGCCTCCTGCATGGCGATGTGGGTCATGCTGTTGTCCGGCGAGGCGCCGTGCCAATGCTTCTCGTTCGGCGGGATCCAGACGACATCGCCTGGGCGGATCTCCCGGATCGGACCGCCCTTGGCCTGCACGCGGCCGATGCCTGAGATCACGTACAGCGTCTGTCCGAGCGGATGGGTGTGCCAGGCAGTGCGCGCTCCGGGCTCGAACGACACGCGCGAGGCATTCAGCCGCGCCGGCGCCGGCGCCGTGTTGATCGGGTCCTGCAGCACGCTGCCGGTGAAATTCTCCTTCGGCGCGCGGCGGGTCGGCCGCGAGCCGGAAATGTGGATATCCATGGGGTTACCTCCCTCTCTTGACGTTATTTCTTGGTTGCGGCGTAACGCGCCTTGGTCTCGGCGTTCATCGGATACAGGCCGGGCAACTGGGCGCCATTGTTCACCTCGTTGACGATCCAGGCTTCCATCCGTTCCTGCTCGGGTCCCTCGGCCAACACCTGGTCAAGGAACGCCTGCGGGATCAGCACCGCGCCGTCCTGGTCGGCCACCACCACGTCGTTCGGAAATACGGCAACGCCGCCGCAGCCGATCGGTTCGCCCCAGCCGACGAAGGTCAGGCCTGCAACCGACGGCGGCGCGGCGTAGCCGTCGCACCACACCGGCAGGCCGGTGCCGAGCACGCCCTCGACGTCACGCACCACGCCATCGGTGATCAGCGCCGTCACCCCGCGCTTGACCATGCGGGCGCAGAGGATGTCGCCGAAAATGCCGGCATCGGTGATGCCCATGGCATCGACCACGGCAATGCAGCCAGTCGGCATCGCCTCGATCGCGGTGCGGGTCGAGATCGGCGACGACCAGGATTCCGGCGTCGCCAGATCCTCGCGGGCCGGCACGAAGCGCAGCGTGAAAGCCGGTCCGACCAACCGCTTCTGCCCGGGCTTCAAGGGCTTGGTGCCGCGCATCCAGATGTTGCGCAGGCCCTTCTTGAGCAGGACCGTGGTGATGGTGGCGGTGGACACGTGCGACAGCGTCGCGATCGCTTCGGCGGACAGTGACATCTGGAAAGCTTGCTCCGATGGGAGGAAAAGACCGGCGCATGTTGCCGGGCGAAGGCCCTGCGTCAAGGGCTGCGCGAAAAAGCTCCGATCATCCAAATTTATCGCCGGCATGCCGATTAATTTATTGAAGTTGCTGCATCATTTTGCACGAAGCGAATTCCGTTTTTAATCGAAACACGCTAGCTTGATAGCCTATCCAATCTGCTTGAGCCGATGGCCGAACCCTTAAGTCCTCCCCGCCTTTTGCCGAGTGGCGACAGCGCCATCACGGTGGAATTCAGCCGCACCATCGATGACGCCGCCAACCGGCGGGTGCTCGCGCTCGACCGCGTGATAGCAGCCGAGCCGATCGCCGGTATCACAGAGACCGTGCCGACCTACCGCTCGCTGCTGGTGCATTACGATCCCGTGCAGATCACCTTCGATGCGCTTGGCGAGCAACTGTTGGCGCGCGCCGCCAAGGCACCGCCGACCGAGACCGGAACGCGGCGCTGGCGCATTCCCGTCAGCTATGGCGGCGAGCACGGCATCGATCTGGACGATGTGGCGAAGGCGCTCGGGACCACGCCCGATGAAATCGTCGCGCGCCATGCCGCCGGCGACTATCGCGTCGCCATGATCGGCTTCACGCCCGGCTGGTCCTATCTCAGCGGGCTGGACAAGTCCCTTCATCTGCCCCGGCGCAAGGACCCGCGGCTGCTGACCCCGGCCGGCACCATCTCGATCGGCGGCATCCAGACCGGTGTGCAGTGCCTGGCCGGCCCGAGCGGCTGGCACCTGCTCGGCCGCACCCCGGTGCGAACCTACCAATTGCATCGTGATCCGACCTTCCTGCTGGAGCCGGGCGATGCCGTCACCTTCACGGCGGTGGATGCCAAGACCTTTGCCGAACAGGATCGCGCCGCCGAGGCCGGCGCATTCGTCGCAGAACTGGTGACGCCATGAGCAAGCTCGTCGTCACCTCGATCGGCCCGGCCAGCTCGGTGCAGGACAGCGGACGTCCGGGCTCGCAGCGCTACGGCCTGACGCCGAGCGGCGCGATGGACCGGCTTTCGCTGGCGGCCGCCAATACGCTGGTCGGCAACGAGCCGTTCGCCGCCGCGGTCGAGATCGGCCCGTTCGGCGCCACCTTCACCGCGCGCGGCAGCGCCGTGCGTATCGGGCTCGCCGGCGCATCGCGCAATGCTGACATCGGTGGCCGGCCGGTCGCCTTCGACAGTTCGGCAACCCTCGCCGAAGGTGAGACGCTCAATCTCGGTTTCGCGCGCGGCGGCTCGTTCAGCTATCTCGCGATCGAGCACGGCATCGAGGGCGAGCCGATGTTCGGCAGCCTCGCCGTCAACGCCCGGGCCGGGCTCGGCAGCCCCTACCCGCGCCCGCTGCAAAGCGGCGACGAGTTGGAGACGAGAGCCGCAAGCGCGACCGCCGAGCGCCGCATCGAATTGCCGGCCGCCACCGATGCGCCGATCCGCATCGTGTTCGGCCCGCAGGACGACGAGTTCACCGAGGACAACAAGAAGCAGTTCCTCGACAGCGAGTGGAAGATCTCGGCCACCAGCGACCGCATGGGCTACCGGCTCGAAGGGGCTGTCATCAAGCACCGCGACGGCCACAACATCGTCTCCGACGGCACCGTCAACGGCAGCATCCAGGTGCCCGGCAACGGCCAGCCGATCGTGCTAATGCCGGACCGCGGCACCAGCGGCGGCTATCCGAAGATCGCAACCGTGATCACGGCCGATCTTGGCCGCTTCGCGCAGACCTCCGCCGGCCGGCCGTTCCGCTTCAAGGCTGTGACGATGGCGGAAGCGCAGGCCGAGGCGATCAAGTTCCACGTGCTGCTGCATTCGCTGTCCGACCGCCTTCGCGGAATCGAGGATTTCGGCCTCAACATCGAGGCGCTGCGGGATGCGAATGTCGCGGGTCAGGCCGTCAGCGCCGTCGATGTGTCGACCTGGCAAGTTGCGCTACCCTGAATCAAATACGAACAACAAACGGATCGATCGTCATGACTGCAACCATCGACCTCAACTGCGATCTCGGCGAAAGCTTTGGCCCCTGGGAAATGGGCAATGATGCGGCGATGATCGAACTTGCGACGTCGGTCAACGTCGCCTGCGGCTTCCACGCCGGCGACGCCGACATCATGCGCAAGACGGTCGAACTCGCGAAGGCGCGCGGCGTCAGCGTCGGCGCCCATCCCGGCTACCGCGACCTGCACGGTTTCGGCCGCCGCCCGATGCCGGGGCTGACATCCTCCGAGATCGAGAACCTGATCGCCTATCAGATCGGCGCCTTGCAGGCGATCGCAACCGCGGCCGGCCACAAGGTCACCCATGTGAAGGCACACGGCGCGATCTCCAACGTCGCCTGCGAGGACGACATGACCGCACGCGCGATCGCCAATGCGATCAAGGCGGTGGACCGCAATCTCATCTTCGTGGTGCTTGCCAACTCGAAGCTGGTGCGCGCGGGCGAAGCCGCCAATCTGCGGATGGCGCATGAAGTGTTTGCCGACCGCGCCTATGAGGACGACGGCAATCTGGTGTCGCGCAAGAAGCCCGGCGCGGTGCTGCACGATCCCAAGGCAATCGCCGAGCGTGTGGTGCGGATGGTGCAGGACGGCGCGGTCGTCTCCGTCACCGGCAAGGTGATCAAGATGCAGACCGATACCGTCTGCATCCACGGCGACACCCATGGCGCCGTCGAGATCGCGCGCGGTCTGCGCGAGGCGCTGAGCAAGGCCGGCATCACGGTTGCGCCGTTCAAGACCGCACACTGAGCCGCGAAAACATCGATTGAAAAGGGTCGGCCGTCGCGCCGATTCTTTTAGATTCCGTTAAGAGTCTTCTTAAACCCAAACTTGCCGTTTGATTGCTAGGTGCAGCTTCCGAGCCTTTGATTGTCCTCTCAGGAAATTGGGTACGAAAGCATGTTCCGCACCAGCCTCTCCCTCGCAATTGCTGCGGTGGCCACGGCCGCCTTCACCAGCGCGGCCTCCGCCGGCTGCTACAGCTGCTATACGCCGCCGCCCCAGCCCTGCACGACCTGCTATCAGGTGCAGACCGTGCCGCCGCAGTATCGCACCGTGCAGGAGACCGTGATGGTGGCGCCGGGCCGCGTCATCGCGCATCGCACACCGGCGCAGTATCGTACCGTGATGGTGCCGAGGACCGTGATGGTCGCGCCCGAAGGCGTCGCCTATGAGCGCATCGCGCCGCAATACGCCACCCAGGAACGCACGCAGATGGTCTCGCCGGGCTATTCCTACTACGCGCCGGTCCAGCCGACCTGCAACACCTGCGGCGGTGGATATGGCTACGGCTACGGATATGGACGCGGCTACGGCTACTGATCCGTCAGCATCCAGCCAACACAAAGCCGCCGCCTGAGGCTATCAGACGGCGGCTTTTCAATTCTCTGCGTCGCTCAGAACGGGTGGACGGACAGCGTGCCGAACACGATGGCCGCGATCACCGCAAAGGCGCTGTAGAGCGCCGCAGTGTGAATTCCGGCCCCTGACTTCCTTGAAATTTGTCGCGCGTAAAAGTGCAGGCGGGCTTCCGCCGATAGCTCGCGCATGGTCGATCTCCAACGCCCCATTCTCGGGCATATGGAATAGCGTTCGCGCGCGGATTCAAGCGGGCGGCAGAAATAGCGATGCCGCCGCCTTCGGGAACAGAGTTCCGAGAGGAATATTCTTTCTCGCGCACTGACCCGAGAATCTTATTCGTTGCAATTCGAGGCGTCGGGAACCCGCGCCAAGCCTGCAATAATCGAAAATCTCGAAAACAACCCCATGCAAAGTAGCCGGAGGTGGATAGCTGAGGCGCGGCCGCTGCACCGCGCTCAGGGCTTCCAGCGCCCGATCTTGAAGGCCGCCAGGTGGCCCGGAACGTCATTCGGATCGAACGGCGGACCGGCGAACGCGCCGATGGCGTTGGAGGTGCCGGCCGGGCGCCCGGATGCGGCGTCGTAGAGGTCCGGCCTGAACACCGCCATGGCGGCCTTCAGTGCCTCCGGCCGGTACGGCGTCTGGCCCCAGCGAACCATCTGCGCGTAGAGCCAGGCCGCCTGCCCCGGGTCCGGCCGCGCCGCCGCCTCGCGCCCGACCAGCAAATAGCGGCTGCTTTCGCGCATGGTGCCGTCGGGCAGGATCTTCAGCCGGCCATCGAACGTGCGCTGGATGACGCTGGCGTCGACGCCGAGCCGCTCGGGCTGCGCCAGGATGCGCGCGACCTCGGGCCGGTTTTCCGGCTGCTCGATGAACTCCGCGGCGCGCAGATGCGCGCGCACCAGCGCGGCCACGACGTCGGCGTGCTTCTCCGACCAATTCTGGCGCACCGCCAGCACCTTCTCCACCGCGCTGAGCAGGATGTCCGAGACGAAGTGCAGGATGTGGCCGACGCCGAGATCGACCGCGATCGAATTCCAGGGCGCGCCGACGCAGAACGCGTCGACATGCCCGTTGGCGAGACTGTCCACCATGTAGGGCGGCGGCAGCACCACGAGCTGGACGTCCTCGTCGGGATCGACGCCGCCGGCGGCCATCCAGAACCGCAATTGATAATTGTGGGTCGAGAACGGAAAGGTCATGCCGAACGTCAATGGCTCCGCCCCGCTCTTCCGCCGTTTTGCAACCACGCGCGCGAGCGCCCGCGCGGTCGCCATCGGATCGAAGCGGTCGCCGTCTAGTTCCTCCAGCAGCGCGGCGTGCAGCGCCGGCGATACCGTGATGGCGTTGCCGTTGAGGCCGAGATTGAACGGGGCTGCGATCGGCACCTTGACGTGGCCGAGCCCGAGGTGTGATGCGATCGCCACCGGCGCCAGCAGATGAGCCGCGTCGAACAGGCCTATATTGAGCTTGTCGCGGACGTTCGACCACGACACTTCGCGCACCAGCGTGACGTCGAGGCCCTCGGCCGCAGCAAACCCCTTGTCGACCGCGACGATCAGGGCGGCAGCGTCCACCAGCGGAATGAATCCGATGTGCAGGGGTGTGGTCATTTCAACAGCTCCGACGCCGTCAGGATCGATTGCGCGATCTCGCCGATCTTCTTCTTCTCGCGCATCGCGGTCGAGCGCATCAGCACGTAGGCCTCTTCCTCGGTCAGCCCCTTCACCTTCATCAGGATGCCCTTGGCGCGGTCGATCACCTTGCGCTCCTCCAGCGCATGCTTGGTACGGTCGAGCTCATCCTGCAGCTTGGCGAAGGCATTGAAGCGGGAGACGCAGAGATCGAGGATCGGCTTCATCCGCTCCTTCTTGAGGCCGTCGACGATGTAGGCCGAGACGCCGGCCTCGACCGAGGCCTGGATCGAGGCGGCGTCGCTCTGGTCGACGAACATCGCGATCGGCCGGCGGACGGCACGGCTCACCTGGAACATTTGTTCCAGCACGTCGCGGCTGGGGTTCTCGAGGTCGATGACGATGATCTCGGGATCGAGCGCATAGATCCGCGACAGCAGGCTCTGCATCTCGCTGATGTGGACCACGTCCGTGTAGCCGGCCTCCCGCAGCCCCTCCTCCAGGATGGCCGCACGGATCGGGCTCTCGTCGACTATGACGATCTTTGGAGAGGACTCAGCGCTCATCGACCACTCTTAAGAACCCGGCAACGAGCATCCATATCATGCCGGAAGCCCCGGGAAAGGGTTGTAATTCTCGGCAATTGGGACTAGCTCCTGCCCATCAATCAGGCAGATTCAGAGATATGCAAGAGGCCGCGACGCCGAAAGTGAGCTTTGTGTCCTTGGGGTGCCCCAAGGCGCTGGTCGATTCCGAGCGCATCATCACCCGGCTGCGCGCGGAGGGCTATGAGCTCGCGCGCAAGCATGATGGCGCCGACATCGTCATCGTCAACACCTGCGGCTTCCTCGACAGCGCCAAGCAGGAATCGCTCGCCGCGATCGGCGAGGCCATGGCCGAGAACGGCAAGGTCATCGTCACCGGCTGCATGGGCGCCGAGCCGGAGCAGATCGAGAGCGCCTATCCCGGCGTGCTGTCGATCACGGGGCCGCAGCAATATGAGAGCGTGCTGGACGCGGTGCACCGCGCGCTGCCGCCGGCGCACAATCCGCATCTCGACCTGGTGCCGCCGCAGGGCGTCAAGCTGACGCCGCGGCACTACGCTTACTTGAAGATTTCCGAAGGCTGCAACAACCGTTGCAGCTTCTGCATCATCCCGAAGCTGCGCGGCGATCTGGTGTCGCGGCCGGCCAATGACGTGCTGCGCGAGGCCGAGAAGCTGGTGAAGGCCGGCGTCAAGGAATTGCTCGTCATCTCGCAGGACACCTCGGCCTATGGCGTCGATCTGAAATACGCCGAGAGCCCGTGGCAGGATCGCAGCGTGCGCGCGAAATTCTTCGATCTCGCCAAGGAGCTCGGCGAGCTCGGCGCCTGGGTGCGGCTGCAATATGTCTACCCCTACCCGCATGTCGACGAGGTCATCGGCCTGATGACCGAAGGCAAGGTGCTGCCCTATCTCGACATCCCGTTCCAGCATGCAAGCCCCGACGTGCTGCGCGCGATGAAGCGCCCGGCGGCGCAGGAGAAGACGCTGGCGCGGATCCAGAAGTGGCGCGAGCAATGCCCGGAGCTGACGCTGCGCTCGACCTTCATCGTCGGCTTCCCCGGCGAGACCGATTCCGATTTCGCCTATCTGCTCGACTGGCTGGATGAAGCCGGGATCGACCGCCTCGGTTGCTTCAAATACGAACCGGTTGCCGGTGCCGCATCGAACGCGATCGGGAATGCCGTGCCCGACGAGGTCAAGCAGGAGCGCTGGAATGCGCTGATGGCACGGCAGCAGAAGATTTCGGCCCGGCGCCTGAAGCGCAAAGTCGGCACCCGGCAGCAGGTGATCATCGACGAGGTCGGCCCGACGGTCGCCAAGGGCCGGTCAAAGGCCGACGCGCCCGAGATCGACGGCGCCGTCTATCTCACCAGCCGCCGTCCGCTCAAGGTCGGCGAGATCGTCACCGCCAAGATCGAGCGCGCCGACGAATACGACCTGCACGGCAGCGTCGCCGGGTTCTGAACGCGCCTCACACGCAGTCCGCGCCGCGGCGAGCGCGGGATCCGATCACCTCCCGCTTGACACCACCGCCCCTTCGGCTGTATGGGCCTGCGCCATGAAGCTGAACCGGACCCACTGCCGCGCCATCAACCGTCGTCGCACCCGCGACGATGCTGGGCTGCGCCGTGTCCGACGCCATCGCTGATTAGCTAAATCAGCCAAGGTTTTCGAGAAGGCCGCGCCCCCAAAGCGCGGCCTTCTTGCTTTTCGGCCTGACCATAATCCCCACACCGACCCAGAGGAGATCGACATGACCAACGCTACCCATCCGTTCGATGCGCTGATGGACATCACCGCTCGCCCCGAGGTCGTGTTCGTGCGCGGCGCAGGCTCGTATTTGTGGGACGCCAACCGCAACCGCTATCTCGATTTCGTGCAAGGCTGGGCCGTCAATCCGCTCGGCCACTCGCCGGTCATCGTGGCCGACGCGCTGGCTGCGCAGGCCAGGCGGCTACTGACGCCGAGCCCGGCATTCTACAACGAGCAGAGCCTGAAACTGGCGAAGATGCTGGTCGACAAGAGCTGCTTCGACCAGGTGTTCTTCGCCAATTCCGGCGCCGAGGCCAATGAAGGCGCGATCAAGCTCGCGCGCAAATTCGGCGCCAAGTACAAGGGTGGCGCGCACGAGATCATCACCTTCGAAGGCGGCTTCCACGGCCGGACGCTCGCGACCATGTCGGCCTCGGGCAAGAAGGCGTTCGAGCCGCTGTTCGAGCCGAAAGTCTCCGGTTTCCGGAAAGCGCGGCTGAACGACATCGAGTCGGTGCGGCAGCTGATCAATTCGTCGACGGTCGCGGTCATGCTGGAGCCGATCCAGGGCGAATCCGGCGTGTGGCCGGCGACCGACGCGTTCCTGCAAGAGTTGCGGGCACTGACCCAGCAGCGTGGCCTGCTGCTGATCGTCGACGAGATCCAGACCGGCATCGGCCGGACCGGAAAGCTGTTCGGCTATGAGCACGCCGGAATCGAGCCCGACATCATGACGCTCGGCAAGGGCATCGGTGGCGGTGTGCCGCTCGCGGCGCTGCTTGCGACCGAGCACGCCTCCTGCTTCGATCACGGCGATCAGGGCGGCACCTTCAACGGCAATCCCCTGATGTGCGCTGCGGGGTTTGTCGTGCTCGATCAGATCGGCCGGCCCGATTTCCTGAAATCGGTCACCGACACCGGCCTGCTGCTCGAGCGCGAATTGCAGCGGCTGTCGGCGCGGCACGGGCTCGGCGAGATCAGAGGCCGCGGCCTCCTGCTCGCGCTCGATCTCAAGATGCCGATCGGCGCGGCCGTCGTCGCCGAGGCGTTCGCGGCCGGCGTGCTGGTCAACTCGCCGCAGCCGGACACGCTACGCTTCATGCCGGCACTCAACGTCACGCGGGAGGAGATTTCCGCGATGATCGATTGTCTGGATGGGGTGCTGACGAAGGTCGGTGCGGCCAGACGGGTGGCGTAGGATTGTCGTCATTGCGAGCGAAGCGAAGCAATCCATCCCTCCGCGTATGCGGGACGATGGATTGCTTCGTCGCTTCAGCGCAATATTGCTCTGCAATTTTGTCGCGAGCTCCTCGCAATGTCGGAAGAGAGACCTACGGCCGCAAAATCGCAGCGCCCGTGGTCGCCCGGCTCTCCAGATCGATATGCGCCTTGGCGACGTCCTTGAGCGCATAGGCGTGGTTGATCGGCACGTGCAGCTTGCCGTTGATCACGGCGGCAAACAGCGTGTCGGCGCCTTCGAGCAATTCCTTGCGGGTGCCGACATAGTCGTTGAGCTTCGGCCGCGTCGCGAACAGCGAGCCGTGGTTGTTGAGCTCGGCGAGCGGGAACGGCGGCACCGGACCCGAGGCGTTGCCGAACGAGACGAACAGGCCGCGTGGCCGCAGGCACGACAGCGATCCCGGGAACGTGGTCTTGCCGACGCCGTCATAGACGACGTCGCAAAGTTCGCCGCGGCTGATCTGCTTGACGCGTTCGACGAAATTCTCCTCGTTGTAGAGGATGACGTGGTCGCAGCCATTGGCGAGCGCGATATCGGCCTTCGCCTTCGAGCCGACGGTGCCGATGACGTGCGCGCCGAGCGCGTGGGCCCACTGGCAGGCCAGCAGTCCGATGCCGCCGGCCGCGGCGTGGATCAGCACCCGATGGCCCTGCTCGACCTTGAAGGTCTTATGCAGGAGGTACCAGACCGTGAGGCCCTTGAGCATCAGGACGGCGCCCTGCTCGTAAGTGATGTGGTCGGGCAGCTTGACGAGCTTGTCGGCCGGGATGACGCGCTCGGAGGCGTAACCGCCGAGGTTGTAGTAATAGGCCACCCGATCGCCGGGGTGGAAATTGGTCACCCCCGGACCGACCGCCAGGACCTCGCCGGCGGCCTCGTTGCCGGCGATGAACGGCAGGCCGGGCGCCTTGTAGAGGCCGGTGCGGAAATAGACGTCGATGAAATTCAGCCCGACCGCATGCTGCCGGATGCGGACCTCGCCGGTCCCCGGCGCAGCCACCTCGACATCCTCATAGGTCAGGACCTCAGGGCCCCCCACCTTGTGCACCCGCACAGCCTTGGTCATGTCGTCGCTCCCCTCAAGATAACAGCGTCAGGCGAGCGAATGCCATCGGCGCCGCCTTGTCAACCAAGCGGCCTGGAACCGAGGCTATCGCGCCGGCCTCTTGCGGTTGCGCTTCGCCAGCACGTTGAACATCTCGACCGCCGCCGAGAACGCGATCGCGAAATAGATGTAGCCGCGCGGGATGTGGAATTTGAATCCGTCGGCCACCAGCGCCACGCCGATCAGCACCAGGAACGCCAGCGCCAGCATCTTGGTGGTCGGATGTTCCGCGACGAACCGCGCCACCGGTCCCGACGAGACGTACATGATGATGCACGCGATCACGACCGCCGCGATCATGATCTCGATGTCCTGCGCCATGCCGATCGCGGTGATGATCGAATCCAGCGAGAACACCAGGTCGATGATGATGATCTGCACGATCACCCAGAAGAACGCGTTGGGGCTTGGCTTGTCATTCTCCGCGGCGTCGCGCGCCTCGACCTCGGCGTGGATCTCGTGGGTCGCTTTCGCAATCAGGAACAGGCCGCCGCCGATCAGGATGATATCGCGCCACGACAGCGCGACACTCTCGATGGTGATCACGGGCTGCGTCAGCCCGATCAGCCAGACCAGGACGCTGAGCAGGATGATGCGGAACACCAGCGCGAGCAGCAGGCCGATCTGCCGCGCGCGGGTGGCCATCGGCTGCGGAATCCGCGAGACCAGCACCGACAGGAAGATGACGTTGTCGATGCCGAGCACGATCTCGAGCGCAGTCAGCGTCAGCAGCGCCGCCCAGGCTTCCGGGCTGGTGATCAATTGCATCATGCTCTGAACGCTTTCATCCGGCGGATCAGGGTATCGCTGCCGACGATGTAGACGGCGATGGCGCAGAGGCCGAAGGTGATCGGGGCTCCGACCACGAAATCGTTGGCGAGCGTGTACATGCCGAGCAGCGCCCAGGCGCCGAGCAGCCACAGCGTCAGCCAGCGCAGCCGCACCACGCGGAACGGGTGCAGGACATGGAACGGCGCAAAGGTCAGCGCGATCAGCAGCGCGACCACGATCGTCGACAGCACCGGCGGCAAATGCAGCAGGAACAAATAGAACGCCGCCGCATTCCACAGCGCCGGGAAGCCGCGGAAATGATTGTCGTCGGCCTTCATGCGGCGGTCGGCGAAATACAGCGCGCTGGAAACCACGATGCCGACGCCGAGGATCGGCGCGGCCAGCGGCAGCAGCATGCCGCTCGCGGTGATCGCATAGGCCGGCACGAATACATAGGTGACGAAATCAACCACCAGGTCGAGCACCTCGCCCGACCAGTTCGGCTGCAGCCGCACCACGTCGAGCCTGCGCGCCAGCGGGCCGTCGATCCCGTCGATGATCAGCGCCACCCCGAGCCAGGCGAACATGTTGGCCCAGTGCTCGCGCACCGCCTCCAGCATCGCCAGCAGCGCAACCCCGGCGCCGAGCGCCGTGAAGATATGAACGGAGAATGCGGCGGTCCGCATCCGTTCTGGCAACGCATCCGGCTGGCTCGAGTGCTCCATCGGCCGAAGTGCTATCAGGAATCGGTCACCTTTGCATATGCAGTCTTGCGGCGTGCCGCCGCGCAAACCGTTGGAAACTCTTGGTGGTTACCGATGGCTTGAAAATCGGGCCAGGCATGTCAAATGTCCTGATATGACCGACAGCTCGCAGGATTATGACGTTATCGTAATAGGCGGCGGCCCGGCCGGATTGACGGCTGCGATTGCCCTCGCCGACGCCGGCGCGCGGACCGCGCTGTTGGCGCGCCGCGCCCCCTATGCCGACAACCGGACCACCGCGCTGCTCGGCGCCTCGACCGAGATCCTGGAGCGGCTCGACGTCTGGCGGCGCTGCAGCGACAAGGCTGCCGCGCTCAAGACCATGCGCCTCGTCGACGACACCGGCCGCCTGATCCGCGCGCCGGAGGTGCGGTTCTCCTCCGACGAGATCGGCCGCGAGCAGTTCGGCTTCAACATCGACAACCGCTCGCTGGTCGCAGCGCTCGAGGATCGTGCCGGCGAGATGGCCGCGCTGACGCGGTTCGACGACGAGGCTGCCTCGGTGCAACCGGAGGATACCGCGGTCACCGTGGTGACGCGGCAGGGCCAGTCGCTGTCGGCCCGGCTCGTGGTCGGCGCCGACGGACGCAATTCGCTCTCGCGCGAGGCCGCCGGCATCGAAGTGGTCAGCCGCGAACTCGGCCAATCCGCCCTCACCTTCAACATCACCCATACCCGGCCGCACAACAACATCTCGACCGAGTTTCACACCGAGCATGGCCCCTGCGTATTCGTGCCGCTTGCCGGCAACCGGAGCAGCGTGGTCTGGGTCTCGGCGCCCAAGGAGGCCGAACGGCTGAAGGCGCTTGGCGATGACGAATTGTCCGAAGCGGCCGAGCGGCAGTCGCATTCGATTCTCGGCCGGGTCGAGGTCCAGGGTGGTCGTCACGTGTTTCCCCTCGCGATCGAGCGGCCCCGGCAATTCGCCAAAAACCGTATCGCGCTGGTCGGGGAATCCGCCCATGTGCTGCCGCCGATCGGCGCGCAGGGGCTCAACATGGGGCTGCGCGATGCCGCCGACATCGCCGAGATCACAGGCCAGGCAATCGGCCGCGGCGAGGATCCCGGCGCGCCGAATGTGCTGTCGCGCTATCAGGCGGCGCGGCGTCCCGATGTTGCGAGCCGGACCTGGGCGATCGACATCGCCAACCGGTCGCTGCTCAGCGATTTTCTCGGCGTGCAGACGGCGCGGGCCGCGGGCCTGCATCTGCTCGGCGCCTTCGGCCCGCTGCGGCGGCTGGCCATGCGCGAGGGTCTCGCGCCCTCGTGGCGGCGCTGAACTTCACCTCTCCCTTGGGAGAGGTCGGCGCGTAGCGCCGGGTGAGGGATTACGGTTTATCGTTGGAGTTGCGGCCCCTCACCCGATTTGCTGCGCAAATCGACCTCTCCCCGATGGGGAGAGGTAAACCGAATCCACGGTCCGACCACTTCAATCCAAGTTCATCGCGTCCTACGGAAACACCAGCCGCCCGCTCTGGATGAACCACATCACGCTGGTCAGCGTGACCACCGAGGCGAAGGTGCCGATCAGCACCGCGACCGATGCCGGCTCGATCCAGGTCTCGTTCTGCCGCGCGATCACGAACACGTTGAGTGCCGGCGGCAGCGAGGCCATCAGCACCGCGGTCGCAGCCCAGGGCTGCGCGAACGGACCGAACAGCAGCATCAGTCCGAATGCCAGCAGCGGATGGATCAGAAGCTTGATCGCGACCACACCCGGCACCTCCCACGGCACCCGCTCGAACGGCCGCAGCGCCACGGTGATGCCGAGCACGAACAGCGCCGTCGGTGCTGCGGCGTTCTGCAGGAACTGGATGGTGCGGTCGAGCGCGACCGGGATCGGGATGTGAAACGCGGCCACCAGCGCGCCGAACACCGCCGACATGATCAGCGGGTTCTGCACGATCTGCCGCAGCACCACGCCGAACGCGTGCAGCAGCGAGGGATGGTCGCGGTCGGTGAGTTCGATCAGCAGCGGCACGATCGAGAACAGGAAGATGCTGTCGCAGCAGAAGATCAGCGCGGTCGGCGCGGCCGCCTTGGTGCCGAGCACGGCGAGCGCGAGGCCAGGCCCCATATAACCGATATTGCCGTAGGCGCCCGACAGGCCCGCAAGCGTCGCCTCGCGCAGCGACAGCCCTCCGATCAGTCTGCCTGCGACCATCGCCAGGAAGAATGCGATGACGGTTCCGAGCGTGGTGGCGATCAGGAATGGCGGGTTGTTCAGCTCGGCGAACGGTGTCTTCGACATGATCCCGAACAGCAGCGCCGGCAACGAAACGTAAAGCAGGAAGAAATTCATCCAGGCGAGCCCGCTCTCGGGCAAACCCTTGGCTTTTCCGCACGCGTAGCCGATGAAGATCAAGCCGAAATACGGCAACGCCAGATTGAGGATATCGATCATTCTGAAAGTAGTTTCTCGGCCGGATTTCGGGTCGTTTTGGCCCGGCTAGAATCGGTAAACCGGGGGTTAATTCGAGGCTTAGCCCCTAGCATCGGCCACAATGTTGGTCTATCGACGAACCATGATCAAAGCGCGCACCGCCAAGTTTCAGATCGGGCAGATCGTCCGTCACCGGGTGTTCTCCTTCCGGGGCGTGATTTTTGATATCGACCCGGAGTTCAACAACACCGAGGAATGGTGGCTGTCGATCCCCGAGGAGATGCGGCCGCACAAGGACCAGCCGTTCTATCATCTGCTCGCGGAAAACTCGGAGACCGAGTACGTCGCCTATG
Organism: Bradyrhizobium sp. Pha-3; assembly: GCF_042258615.1. Classification (GTDB taxonomy): domain Bacteria; phylum Pseudomonadota; class Alphaproteobacteria; order Rhizobiales; family Xanthobacteraceae; genus Bradyrhizobium. The sequence goes on from NZ_CP170152.1 coordinate 5,162,532, forward strand.
TGTCCGAGCAGAACCTGCTGCCCGACGATTCCGGCGAACCGATCCGCCACTCGCAGGTGGCGGAGATCTTCGTGAAGGACAAATCGGGCGGCTACCGTCCGCGCAACCCGTCGCTGAACTGACGCGCGGCGCCTGTCCGGCGACGGACGCGACGGCGCCGCTTCCAGCCTGCTCATACCCCCTCACGTGCGGCCAGCACCGCTGCAATCGCCCAGACCGCAAATCCCGCCAGCGCCAGTCCGGCGCCGACGAGACCGGTCGAGGTCCAGCCGTAACCGGCGGCGACGGCCATTCCGCCGAGCCACGGCCCCAGCGCATTGGCGACGTTGAAGGCGGAATGGTTGAGTGCCGCAGCCAGGCTCTGCGCCTCGCCCGCGACATCCATCAGCCGGGTCTGCAACACGGTGGCGAGCGCTCCGCCCAGCCCGATCAGGAACACGTCGGCGCTCAGCGTCCAGACATTCGCGGCCGCCGGCGGATACAGCGCCAGCGTCGCCGCCGACCACAGCAGCAGCCCGCCCGCGGTTGCCATCAGCGCGCGGTCGGCAAAGCGCGGCACGATGATGTTGCCGGCGGTGAGGCCGGCGCCGAACACGCATAGCGTGACGGGCACCAGCGCGGGCGAGGTGTTCGTCACCGCCAGCATGGTCGACGCCAGATATGTGTAGACCGAGAACAGTCCGCCGAAACCGATGGCGCCGATCCCAAGCGTCAGCCAGACATGCTTGCGCCCGAGCGCCGACAGTTCGCGCAGCGGGCTGGCATTGCTGTCGGCGGCGTCACGCGGCGCGAAGATCAGGACCAGGATGGCGGTCAGGAGCGCGAGGCCAGCAACGATCGCGAAGGCCCAGCGCCAGCCGATCGCCTGCCCCACACCATTTGCCAGCGGCACGCCGATCGTCGTCGCGATGGTGAGGCCGAGCAGCACGCGGCCGACGGCCGCCGTGCGCTTGTCGATCGGGACCAGCGAGGCCGCGACCAGCATGGCGATGCCGAAATAGGCGCCGTGCGGCAGCCCGGCGAGGAAGCGCAGCACCAGCATGGTGTGATAGTCGGGCGCGAGCCCGGAGAGGCCGTTCATCAGTGCAAAGAAGCCCATCAGCGCGATCAGCAGCGTCCGCCGCGTCATGCGCGCCGACAGCACGGCGATCACGGGCGCGCCCACCACGACGCCGAGCGCGTAAGCGCTGATCGCGTGGCCGGCCTGGGGCTCACTGATGTGCAGATCGTGGGCGAAGAACGGCAGCAGGCTCATGGTCGCGAATTCGGCGATGCCGATCGCGAACCCGCCCATTGCCAGCGCAAGATGAACGATGCCCGGATGAAAGCTCCCGGGAGCGTTGTCCTGGTTGAGGCGCCCGCCGGCATCGACCGAAGCACGGCCGCTCGGCTGCTCCGAAGGCCGGGAAAGCGGTTCCCGCCGCTGCGTGCTGACTCGCTGGGACATTGGGAGACTTCCATGATTGCGAACGGCGGACGGGCTTGCGACCCGAGCAAAGTCCGGTCGCATCGCGCCATCAGGCTTCGGCACAGCGGCCAGGGTTCGCACAGAACCACGCGCGCATTTGCGCATCGAAGGCGCGCATTCCGCGCTTTCGTCTGGCCTCCCGTGACAGATTTATGATTGTGCTTCGACGCCGGACTTGTCCGGACAAGGCAATGACGATGCGGCTTGCCGCGATCGATTTGCCTTGAGCGACCATCGCACACGATGGGCATGATCACCAGCGCGGCAGGCCGCCATCAGCCAGTCTGTTTCGCATGACAAAAAAGGCGCCCTTGCGGGCGCCTTTTGCTTGCGATGATCTCGCGATTTCTTGAACGCGTGATCGACGTTTTTACTTGGCTGCCGGATTGGCCGGGGCCGGCGCCGCGCCACCGCCCGCGCCTTCCAGCTTCTTGCGCTGTTCTTCGGCGCGCTTCTGCAACTCTTCCTGCAGCTTCTTCGAGTTTTCCTCGAACACCTTCGGATCGGTCGGCGGGCCGTCATAGGCCTTGGCGAATTCGGTGTTGAGCGGCAGCGGCAGCGTCAGCGGCGCGCCGTTCGAATTGATCGCCTGGACCACGAGGTTCTGGCCCTTCTTCATGTTGGCGATCAGCTCGGGGGTTGCTTCATAGTCGGACATGCAGCCGTTCTGGAAGCAGATCACATAGGGCGCCTGCTGCGGCGGGTTGCCGTCGACGATGATGCGGGTGCCGTGAACGAGCTGCATGCCGAGCGGCAGGGTGACACGCAGGATCTTCTTCGGCTCGCCTTCCGGCTCGATGATCACGGCGGCAATCACCGGCTGGCCGGACTCGATGCGGCCGTCCTTGCCGGTGAAGCAAACCTGCTTGGCGTTGGCTTCCTGGCCCTTCAGGCAGAACTTGGTCCAGGGGGCGTAGATCAGCTGGATCTGCTGATCCTGGGGCGGCTGCTGGGCGGCCGCGGCGGGCGCCTGACCTGCGGCCGGTGCTTGGGCGGCTGGTGCCTGGGCTGCCGGAGCCGGCGCCTTTGGAGCTGCCTTGGGTGCCGCCTTGGGCGCAGCCTTCGGTGCCGCAGGCGCCGGCGCTGCCGGCTGCTGGGCCTGAGCGGCAGGAACCAGGAGCGCTGCAGAGAATGCCGTCGCCGCCATCAGGGCGACAATTCGCCCATGCGGCCGGACCGGGGCGGCCAAGATACGGAAATTCATTGCGGAAAACCCTTTCTGAACGGCAGCGCCCGAAACCGCTGCAGGCGCCGACACATAGCCGTTTGGGCGGCTGTCTCCTAGTCAATTGAGGCGGATACGTGACAGGCGTTCCCACCTTCAAATTGCACGCCTTCAATACAGCGGCGCGCGGAAAGATCAATGCCGACAAGCGCATTTGCGCACCTGTCACGGCGAGTTTCAGCGCCCTGTGATAAACCTCCCGATGTGACGTTTCGCGAATCAAATCCGGCGCCTCATGCGCGTGTTCCCGGGCACGTTTGGCGCGCCGCATTGGCTGCCATCTGGCTCGCCACGGCATTCATTCTGGGTTTTCTGACGACCGCACCTGCCCCTGCGGCCGCCACCGAGAGCCACGCCATCGCGATGCACGGCGTGCCCGCGCTGCCGGCCGGATTCACCCACCTGCCCTATGCCAATCCTGATGCCCCCAAGGGCGGCCGTCTGGTCCTGAGCCCCCGGGACGGCACCTTCGACAGCCTCAATCCCCTGATCGTCAGGGGTCTCGCCGTGCAGCAGCTCCGGGGCTACGCCTACGAGCGCGGCTATGTCTACGAAAGCCTGTTGGTGCGGAACAATGACGAGCCCTTCACGCTCTACGGCCTGCTCGCCCGCAGCGTCGAGACCGACGATGCCAGAAGCTATGTGACGTTGCATATCGATCCTCGCGCGCGCTTCTCCGACGGGCACGAGGTCACGGCGGACGACGTCGTGTTCTCGCTCGAGCTGCTGCGCGATCACGGCCGTCCGCTGCATCACCAGTATTATTCGAAAGTCGCAAAGGCCGAGGTGCTCGACCCGCTCACGGTGCGGTTCGATTTTGGCGGGGTTGCGGACCGCGAATTGCCGCTGATCCTCGGCCTGATGCCGATCCTGCCGCGCCATGCCACCGACGTCTCCAAGTTTGAAGAGACGACTCTGGCGCCGCCGATCGGCTCCGGCCCGTACCGCGTCACGGCGGTCAAACCCGGTGCCAGCGTGACCTTCACCCGCAATCCGGATTACTGGGGGCGCGACCTGCCGGTGAACCGCGGCCTCTGGAATTTTGACGAGATCAGGCTCGACTACTATCGCGACGCCAACGGCCAGTTCGAGGCGTTCAAGCGCGGCCTCTATGACTTCAGGACCGAGCCCGAGCCGCTGCGCTGGCATGACGGCTACGACTTCCCCGCCGCGAACAACGGCGAGGTGATCCGCGAAACCATCAAGATCGGCACGCCCGATCCGTCCGAATTCCTGGTGTTCAACACCAGGCGGCCGAAATTCGCCGACGTCAGGGTGCGCCAGGCGCTGCTGATGCTGTTCGATTTCGAATGGATCAACCGCAATTACTATTTTGGCCTCTATTCCCGCGCCGGCGGCTATTTCGCGGGCTCGGACTTGTCGGCCTATGGTCGCCCCGCCGATGACCGCGAGCGCGATCTCCTCAAGCCGTATCTGTCGCATATTCCGCCCGACATTCTCGAGGGCCGCTATCGCCTCCCCGAGACCGATGGCTCAGGCCGCGACCGCACCATCCTTCGCGACGCGCTCGCGCTGCTGTCGGAAGCGGGCTACGCGCTCGACGGCACGGTGTTGAAGCAACGGGCGACCGGGACACCGCTCCGGATCGAGATCCTGGTGACGACACGCGAGCATGAGCGGATCGCCCTCGCCTACCAGCGCGACCTGAAGCGGGCCGGAATCGACGCCGCAGTCCGGGTGGTCGACGCGGTGCAGTTCGAGCAGCGCCGGGTCGCCTATGATTTCGACATGATCCCCATTCGCTGGGACCAGTCGCTGTCGCCCGGCAACGAGCAGTGGTTCTACTGGGGCAGCCAGGCCGCGGACGTGCCGGGCACCCGCAACTACATGGGCGCCAAGGATCCGACCATCGACGCCACGATCGCCGCGCTGCTCGTAGCACGGGAGCGGCCGGCCTTCGTCTCGGCGGTGCGGGCGCTGGACCGGGCCCTGATGTCCGGCTTCTACGCTATCCCCCTATTTAACTTGGGAGAGCAATGGATCGCGCGCTGGAATCGGATAGAACGGCCTTCGGCCACGGCGTTGACGGGCTACCTGCCGGAGACCTGGTGGCAGAAGCCCGGCGCGCAATCCAAGTGATCTGCCAAGTGAATTGCCAAGTGATCTGCCAAGTGATTTGCGCGGCATGGTCCGGCCCGATCGAAGCGATGCAACCGACGTTGAACCTGTGAACCAGTCGATCACCTCGCCCACGCTCGATACGCTGTTCAAGCGCAGTTTGGCGCGGCAACCCGAGGCGCTGGCGCTGGTCGACCCGATCAACAAGCAGCGCGTCACCGGACAGACCCGCAAGCGCCTGACCTATGCTCAAGCCGATCGCGCGATCTCGGCGATCGCCGCCCACTTCGTCGAGAGCGGATTGCCGGCCAATACGGTAATCGCCGTTCAGCTTCCCTCGACGATCGAATTCGCCCTGACCGTGCTCGCCGCCCATCGGGTCGGCCTCGTGGTGGCGCCGTTGCCGCTATTGTGGCGGCAAGCCGAGTTGACATCCGTCCTCAACCGCACCGCGGCGCGGGCGATCGTCACCTGCGGCAAGATCGACGGCGTCTCCTACGCCGACATCGCCATGAACGCCGCGGCGGAAGCGTTTTCGATCCGCCATGTCTGCGGGTTCGGGACCGATCTGCCCGAAGGCATGGCGTCGCTCGATGATGCGATCCTGCAGGACTCCCGGACCTCGCGCCCGATGATCCAGGACGGCCGCAAGCCGGCGCTGATCTCCTTCGACGTCACCAGCGAGGGTTTTCGTCCGGTGCCGCGCGCGCATTTCGGCCTGATCGCCGGCGGGCTCGCGATGTCGCTGGAGAGCGATCTGGCACAGGGCGCGACCATCATGTCGGCATTCGCGCCGATGTCGTTTGCCGGCATCTGTTCGTCGCTGGTGACTTGGCTGCTGTCGGGCGGAACGCTCGTCATGCATCACCCGTTCGACGAGGAAGCGTTCGAAGCCCAGTTCAACGATCAAGGCTGCGACACGCTGATCGCGCCGGCGCAGCTCGCGCTGCGGCTCGACGAGTGCGGCCTGTCGGAGCGCCTGCCCACCCTGCGCAACGCGATCGGCCTCTGGCGGACGCCGGAGCAGGTTGCCTCCAGTGTGCACTGGAGGTCGCGGCGGGTGACCATGACCGACGTCTACCTGTTCGGCGAGGCCGGGCTGTTCGGCGCCCGGCGCAACGCCGAGGATGGATCGCCGGCCCCGATCAAGCCCGGTCCGCACGGCGCGCCGCGTGAGGCTCCCGGCGCATCGATCGCCGGCGAAATCCTGCTGACCCCGAAGGGCACGCTCGGCCTGCGCGGCCCCATGGTGCCGGTCGCCGCCTATGCGCCGCCGCCCCCGCCCCCGGGCGACAGCCTGATTGCGCCGCCGCCGCGTGATTACGTCGACACCGAATATGCCGCGCGGGTCGACCGCGCGACTGGCGCCGTCAACATCACCGCGCCGCCGTCGGGGGTCATGACGGTCGGCGGCTACCGCTTCCTTGCCGGGGAGTTGCAGGAGTGGGCGCGCCGCCTAGGCCAGGGCGCATTGTTGACGGCACTTCCCGACCGCCTCAGCGGCCACCGGCTGGCCGGACGGGCGCAGGACAATGCGCGGGCCCGCGACGCCCTGACAGAACTTGGGCTTAACCCGTTGATGGTCGAAGCATTTCGCGACCGCAGCGGCACTGGAATGCCTTAAAATCTTATCATTGCGTTAGTCTTAGCATTGTGTTGACGCCGCATTAAGCCATGCCAACTAGCATCGAAGCCGTTTGCTGATCTGTGCATTGGTTTCGAGCGTTCGAATGTCTCAACAAGGTCCGGTCCTCATCGTATCGGCGTCGGCAAAGCCGCCATTTGCCGCGGTCCTCGATGAGACGAAACTGTTTCCGGTCGTGGTCACCGACTGGAGGGAGGTCGGACGCGCCATCGAGCAGGTCAAGCCGGCCGCGATCATCGCAGCCGCCGAGGGCGTCGACTTCATCACGCTGTCGGGCCTCGCCAAGCGCGCTGCCGCCCGCGCGCCCTATCTGCCGCTGATCGCCGTCGATCCGGCGACCACCCTGCCCGACACCGTCATCGCGTTCTTCCAGCACAAGGGCATGCCGGATCGCCTGCTCGCCCGGCTCAATGCGTCCTTACGCGTTCGCGCCTTGCATGCGACCGTGATGCGTCGCCTGGTGCCGCCCGCGCCGATCGCATTATCCGATATCGATCCGGTCGGAGAGGCCACCGCGCTCCTGATCGGTCGCGGCGGCGCCTACCCGGCGCTGTCGGTCGCGCTCGGCGAACGTGCCGGCGTGGTCGGCGCGCTCAGCATCGAGGCGGCTGCAAAGCATCTCTCCAACCGTGACATCGACGGTATCGTGCTGGCCGAAGGCTTCACCCCGCGCGTGATGGATGCGTTCCTGACGGTGCTGACCGAGGATGTTCGCTTCCGTCCGTTGCCCGTGATCGTCGCCTCCGGTGAGCTGACGCCGCGTTACGAACTGCCCAATCTCGAGATCGTCACGGCCGGGCCGACGCGCGTCGGCGACATGGTGTTGCCGATGATCCGGCAGCATGCCTTCGAGGCGCGGCTCGGCCGCATGCTCAAGGCGATCGACGCCAAGGGCCTGATCGACCCCCGCACCGGTCTGCTCACCAAGGCCGCGTTCGAGCGCGACTTCGCGACCGCCGTCTACCAGACCGCCGAGCGCGGCGGCGCGCTCTCGGTGGCGCGGTTCACCTTCGACAACACGCAGCCGCGTGCGCAATTCGACGGCGCGCGGATCATCAGCCGGCTGATGCGCCAGGCCGATTTCGGCGCCGTGCACGACGACCGGTCGCTCATCGTGGCGTTCGCCGGGACCGACCTGCGCAACGCCCAGGCGATCACACGGCGATTGGCAAGCGTGATGCGCCACACCCAGAATGGCCGCCGCGACACCAGGGCCGAGCCCGCCGTCAGCATCGCGACGCTGCTGCCGGGCGATTCCGCCCTCTCACTGCTCGGGCGCCTGTTCAGCATGCCGGAACGCGCGGCGTCGTAACAAGCTCATCGCGCCTATCAATTGCTGCGATCGCTGCGCGGGCATCGCCGGCAGGCGAAGCCACCTTGTCTCGGTGGCTCCGCATGCCTCATCCTCAAGCCTCACGCATGCTGCGGCTGCGCCAGCTGGCTGACCTGCGTCGCCGGCGGATCGACAACCAGGGTACCACCATGGCCATCACTCGAGGTCGTGAAGGTCGAGGCCATGTAGTTGCCGAGCAGCGCAATGCTCGCCGTGACAGTGCCGTCCGTCACCGTCAGCGTTCCGTTCGTACTGGTTCCGCTGAAGGTCGGCGTGTGAACGCTCGCGAAATTGATGTTCGCGAAATCGATCGCGTCCGAACCCGTCATCCCGGCGACGGTGCCCGCAAAGCTCGCGGAATTGTCGAGCTTCAGCGTCCCCGTCGACCCCTGGAAGGCCACGGTGGCACTCGAAGCCCCGGTCAATTCCAGGGTGCCGCCCGCTGCGATGTTGGCGCTGCCGGAGCTCTCGCCCGTCACGTTGAAGGGCTGCCAGGTTCCCCACGCAATGCCGTCATACGCACGGATCCAGAGTTGATCGGTGCCCGAGCCGGCCTGATAGGTCGTCTGGGAAAGTTGCGCCGCAGTGATGTCGATCTCGGTATTCGCGGCCTGCGTAGCTCCGTTAACGCTCCAATGCCCGTTGGTGTTGGAATCCCACAGCGCATATTTCGTGATGGCGTCGCCGTCGGCGTCCGTCGCAGTGACGAGGTTCGCAGCAGCAAAGGTCTGCCCCGAGACCGTCGCGACGTTGGCGACCGAGACGGTCGGCGCCTGGTTGGTTGCGGTGGCCGTGAACGCTGTCCACGTACTCCACTCGCTGCCGTCATTGGCCCGCACGTAGAGCGTATCCGACGGCGAGCCGCCGGGGCCGAACACGTAGCTGACCTGCGACAGGTTCGCCGCGGCAACATCGATCTCGGCGTTGGCCGCCTGGGCGACACCATTCACCACCCAGTGGCCGTTGCCGCCGGTGTCCCAGAACGCGTACTGGGTGATCGGATCGCTCTCGGCATCCGAGGTCGAGAACAGGGTCGTGGCCGCCACCGAATGGTCGTGAATTCCACTGACGTTCGATGCCGTCACGACCGGAGCCGTGTCGGGGCCCGGTGTTGCCGTGAACGCGGCCCAGGTGCTCCACTTCGATCCGTCGTTGGCCCGCACGTAGAGCGTATCTGATGTCGAGCCGCCGGGACCGAACACGTAACTGACCTGCGACAGGTTCGCCGCGGCAACATCGATCTCGGTGTTGGCTGCCTGGGCGACACCATTCACCACCCAGTGTCCGTTACCTTGCGTGTCCCAGAACGCGTACTGGGTGATCGTATCGTGCTCGGCGTCGGTCACCGAGAACAGGCTCGAGGCGAGCGCCGAGAACTGCCCGTGATTGGCAGTCACGTTCGGTGCCGTCACGACCGGGGCCGTATCGATCCCTGGTGTTGCCGTGAACGCGGTCCAGGTGCTCCACTTCGATCCGTCATTGGCCCGCACGTAGAGCGTATCTGATGTCGAGTTGCCGGGGCCGAACACGTAGCTCACCTGTGACAGGTTCGCCGCGGAGACATCGATCTCGGCGTTGGTGGCCTGCACGACACCGTTGACGACCCAGTGTCCGTTACCTTGCGTGTCCCAGAACGCGTACTGGGCGATCGGATCGTTCTCGGCATCCGTCACCGAGAACAGGCTCGAGGCGAGCGCCGAGAACTGCCCGTGAGTGGCGGTCACGTTCGGTGCCGTCACGACCGGAGCCGTATCGATCCCTGGTGTCGCCGTGAACGCGGCCCAGGCGCTCCACAGCGATCCGGCGTCCTTCGCCCGCACGTAAAGCGTATCGGGCGCCGAGCCGCCGGGACCGAAGACGTAGCTCACCTGCGACAGATTTGCCGCGGACACATCGATCTCGGTGTTGGGCGCCTGCGCGACACCATTGACCACCCAGTGACCGTTGCCGCCGGTGTCCCAGAACGCATACTGGGTGATCGTATCGTTCTCGGCATCGGTCACCGAGAACAGGCTCGAGGCGAGCGCCGAGAACTGCCCGTGATTGGCAGTCACGTTCGATGCCGTCACGACCGGAGGATCATCGATCCCCGGGGTTGCCGTGAACGCGGCCCAGGCGCTCCACTTCTGTCCGTCATTCGCTCGTACGTAGAGCGTATCTGGCGTCGAGCCCCCGGGGCCGTACACGTAGCTCACCTGCGACAGGTTCGCTGCCGACACATCGATCTCGGTGTTGGCAGGCATAGCCACGCCGATCACCGACCAGTGGCCGTTGCCGCCGGTGTCCCAGAACGCGTACTGCGTGATGGTGTCGTTGTCGGCGTCCGTGGCCGTGAACAGGCTCGAGGCGAGAGCTGACGCCTGCCCGTGATTGGCGGTGACGTTCGATGCCGTCACGACCGGCGCGTGGTCGGGCCCCGGGGTGGCCGTGAATGCCGTCCAGCCTCCCCACAGCATGCCGTCGTTGGCCCGCACGTAGAGCGTATCAGGCGTCGAACCGGTCGGGCCGTACACGTAGCTCACCTGCGACAGGTTCGCTGCCGACACATCGATCTCGGTGTTGGCAGGCATAGCCACGCCGTTCACCGCCCAGTGACCGTTGCCGCCGGTGTCCCAGAACGCGTACTGGGTCATCGTCTGGTGATCCGGATCGGTCACCGTGAACATGCTGGACGCCGCAGCGGACGTCTGACCGTGGGTCGCAGTCACGTTGATTGCGTTCACGGTCGGCGGGGTGTCGACAAATGCCGTTGCCGTAAATTGAGTCCAGCCGCCCCAAAGCGTGCCGTCATTGGCGCGAACGTAAAGGGTATCACTCGAGCCGCTTGGACCGAACACGTAGCTCACCTGCGACAGGTTCGCCGCCGCAACATCGATCTCGGCGTTGGTGGCCTGCACGGCGCCGTTGACGGTCCAATGTCCGTTACCTTGCGTGTCCCAGAATGCATATTGGGTGATCGGATCGCCATCGGCGTCCGACACCGAGAACAGGCTGGACGCGAGCGCAGAGGTCTCGTTCAAGGTTGCCTGCACGCTGGCCGCTGCCGTGACCGGAGCGATATCCGCGCGCGTCGTGACCAGCGTGCCGGTGCCGGAATCCGTGCTGACGCTGAACCGCACGCCAGGCGTCTGATCAAGCTGCAGACCGTAGGAGGTCCCGCCCTCCGTGACCTGCAGGATATTGCCCGCGAGCAAGTTCGCCGAGCCGCCGGATGAGAACGTCACCCCGGCCAGATCGATGCTGTCGCCAAGAACCAGCCCGCTGATCGTCGTGGTGGGCATCGACGCGCCGTCGATCTTCAACTGCCCGCCGGACCCGCTGAATGTGATGCCGCCGCTGGCGACGCTGCCGACCTGCAGCTCGACCACGCCGCCCGAAATCGTCACCGGACCAGTCGACCCGCCTGAGGAAACGATTTCCTTGCCGCCGGCAAACACCGCCACGTTACTGGTCACTGCGCCGGCCACATTGAACGTACCGCCGCTCGAGACGGAGACATTGTGGGCAGTCGCCCCGGACAGAACGTTCAACACGCCGCCACTGATGACGGTCGTGTGGTCGATCGCGCCTCCCGATGACACGTTGACCGTGCCGCCCGAAATCCCGGTTCCGGAGCCGGTCACGCCGGTGACCACACCTCCCGAGAACACGTTCTCGACGCCGCCGGCAAAGACCGCGACGTTGCTCAGGACCGTGCCGCCGACGTTGAAGATGCCGCCGCTCGAGACGGAGATATGGTCTACCGTCGCGCCGGACGAGACATTCAGATCGCCGCCGTTGAAGACGGTCGCATATTCGAACGATGCTCCGGAGAGAACGTCGACCACACCGGAAATTGCGGTACCCGAACCGGTGACGCCGGTGACGGAGCCGCCCGCAGAGACGATTTCGTGGCCGCCGCTCTGAATAGTGACATTGCTGGTGATCTTGCCCCGCACATTGAGCGTGCCGGACACGTTGATCATGCTGGCCGAGCCTCCAGCCAGCACGTTGAGCGTCGCACCGGATGCGACGAACGTGCCCGTACCGGCCGTGCCGCTGATGGTGCCCTGGATGACGCCTCCGGACGAGACGTTCTCGATGCCACCGCTCAACACCGCGACCGTATTGGACGTGGTCCCCGTCACGTTGAGGGTGCCGCCCACTGAGATCGTCGTCCCGGTGGCAAATCCACCAGCAAGCACGTCGAGCGTTCCCCCGGAGACGAGCGTTCCGCTGGCGGTGCCGCCGCTGCTGACAAACATCGTCGCGCCGCTTGCAACGACGGCATTGGCATCGCTGCCCGCGACCGCTTCGGTGCCGCCGGAGGAGACGATCGTGCCCGTGTCGTTGCCGCCCTTGCTGATGGTCAGAAGGCCGCCGCTGCTGACGGTGGTGCTGACGGCTGTCCCTCCGGAGGCGACGAACATCAAACCGCCATTGAGCACGGTATCACCGGTGTCGGTTTGACCGCTCGACACCGTGTAGGACGATCCGCTGCTTACCGTCACGGGGGCGCTTTCGATAACGACTGTGCCGCCATTGCTGGTCACGTTTGCGACATTGGCGCCAGCGATCAGAATCAAGGTGCCGCCGCTATCGACGGTGATGCCGCTTGCGGTGCCGCCGGACGAAACGACTTCGGTGCCGCCGGAGCTGATCACTGTGGCGCTGGCGGTGCCGCCCGCCATCACGATCTCGGTGCCGCCGGCGCTGATCACCGTTGTTCTGGCGATGCCGCCGGACGAAACGATTTCGGTGCCGCCGGAACTGATCACCGTGCTGCTGGCAATGGGGCTGTACGGGCCGCCGCCCCACACGATCTGTTCACCGCCCGCGATCAGCGTGGTGGAGATCGCCGTTGCGCTTCCGCTGTATTGGCCACTGCCGACGTATTGGATGCTGCCGCTGCCGGTGACCGTCGTGTTGACGGCTGTGCCTGTTGCAATATAATTATATGGCGCAACAAGCTGGATTCCACCGCTGGTGATGGTGGTATTGCTTGCGACACCATGACCGGCGCTTCCGAAGGCGGCATAGCCGATCCACTGCGTTCCGCCCGCGATTGTCGTGTTGGTTGCAACGCCGCCCCCAAGAAATCCGACGATCTGTTCGGAACTGCTTTGGATCGTGGTGTTGGACGCGAGGGCGCTGCCTACGAAGTTGTTGTTGTATGTGTCGGAGACGTACTCGTATCCTCCGTTCTCGATCAAGGTGCTGATCGTGGTGCCGCCCCACATTTGTTCGCTGCCGCCACTGAGGGTGGTGTTGATGGTTGAGCCGTTGAATAGTCTAATCCCGCCGCTGCCGACCGTGGTGTTGCTTGCGGTCGAGCCACTGTAAACGGCCATTATGCCGCTGTTGATGGTCGTTCCAATCGCCGTTCCAGTTCCGGTTGCGTTTGACGGAGTGGTGCCGAGAACCACACCTCCACCACCGTTGACCACGGCGTTGACGAGTGTGCCAAGAACATAAATCTGCCCGGCACTATTGGAAGAACCACTGGAAGTCGTATCGCCGATATCCGTAGCACCGGAGGAAACAACGACGCTCCCGGCATTTACGGTGTCGCTGATATAGCCGCCGTTCAGCACGTAGAGCGTGCCGCCGTACTGGACTGTGTTGCTGGTCTGCGTATCGGACACCGAAGCGCTGGTTCCGCTGGCAACGTTCACGCCCATAGACCCCTCCCCGAAAATAACTGATCTCGAAAATCCGCCTAAGCCTGTCCGGCAATTCGGCTCCACAGCCGCGCCCGGCCGATGGCCTGCGGACTGCGGAATCAAACGCCCGCAAGCCCTCGCCAAGTCACTTGGCGGGAGCCCTTGATCGCTGAGTTTTGGAGAGCAGGTTGAAATGCTGGCGAGACGCGAACCAGATTCAAGTTGCTACGTCATCCAAAATTCCAAATCGCCGATCTGAACGAAAAAACACGATCAGCTTACAATTCGCCCAAAAGCCGTCAAGGTGCTGGGCGCAAAAGTTCAATGTTTCTGGCCCGTTATTCACATTTCGAAACGGTCGGCCCGCTTGGCAGCCGACAGATGACCCGTCAAATTACGGAGTTGTCTCCGCCAAGAGAAGTCTGCCACGCCGCCCTTCTGCTCTCGCGAGATTTGACGGAATAACCATCGTTGAGATCGGCCGCCTGCTGAAAGTATTGCGCAGCCGTGTCGTAGTCGCGCGGCGTTCCCTTGCCGTAGAAGTACATCAGGGTGGTCTGGGCGAGCGCGAAGGGATCGCCCGCCTCGATCGCCTTCTGATAGAGCTCGAGCGCTCTCGCCGGGTCCTTGGCCGCTTGTCAGTTGCCGCGATCGCTGGCGGGCAGCGTCGGCAGCATGCGAAGCCACCTTATCTCGGTGGCTCCGCATGCCCTATCTTCAGGCCTCACGCATGCTGTGGCTGCGCCAGCTGGCTGACTTGCGTCGCCGGCGGATCGACAACCAGGGTACCGCCATGGCCATCACTCGAGGTCGTGAAGGTCGAGGCCATGTAGTTGCCGAGCAGCGCAATGCTCGCCGTGACGGTGCCGTCCGTCACCGTCAGCGTTCCGTGCGTTGAGTCTCCGCTGAAGCTCGGAGTCTGAACGTTCGCGAAGTTGATGTTCGCGAAATCGATCGCGTCCGAGCCGGTCATCCCGGCGACGGTGCCCGCAAAGCTCGCGGAATTGTCGAGCTTCAGCGTCCCCGTCGAGCCCTGGAATGCGACGGTGGCGCTCGACGCCCCCGGCAATTCCAGGGTGGCGCCCGCTGCGATGGTGGCGCTGCCGGAGCTCTCGCCCGTCGCGTTGAAGGGCTGCCAAGTCCCCCACGCAATGCCGTCATACCCACGGATCCAGAGTTGGTCCGTACCCGAGCCGGCCTGATAGGTCGTCTGGGAAAGTTGCGCCGCAGTGATGTCGATCTCGGTATTCGCGGCCTGCGTAGCTCCGCTGACGCTCCAATGCCCGTTGCTGTTGGAATCCCACAACGCATATTTCGTGATGGCATCGCCATCCGCGTCCGTCGCAGTGAACAGGCTCGAAGCCGCAAAGGTCTGCCCCGCGACCGTCACGACGTTGGCGACCGAGACCGTCGGTGCCTGGTTGGTGGCGGTGGCCGTGAAGCTCTGCCAGGCGCTCCACATGCTGCCGTCATTGGCCTTCACCCAGAGCGTATCCGGTGTCGAACCGCCGGGGCCGAACACGTAGCTCACCTGCGACAGGTTCGCTGCCGACACATCGATCTCGGCGTTGGTGGGCTGCACGACGCCGTTGACTGCAAAGTGTCCGTTACCTTGCGTGTCCCAGAACGCGTACTGGGTGATCGTGTCGTGCTCGGCGTCCGAGACCGAGAACAAGCTCGAGGCCGCGACCGAATGGTCGTGAATGCCACTGACGTTCGATGCCGTCACGACCGGAGCCGTGTCGGGGCCCGGTGTTGCCGTGAAGCTCTTCCAGGCGCTCCACATGCTGCCGTCATTGGCCTTCACCCAGAGCGTATCGGGCGTCGAACCGCCGGGGCCGAACACGTAGCTCACCTGCGACAGGTTCGCCGCCGAAACATCGATCTCGGCGTTGGTGGGCTGCACGACGCCGTTGACTACAAAGTGTCCGTTACCTTGCGTGTCCCAGAACGCGTACTGGGTGATCGTGTCGTGCTCGGCATCGGTCACCGAGAACAGGCTCGAGGCGAGAACCGAGAACTGCCCGTGATTGGCGGTTACGTTCGATGCCGTCACGACCGGAGCCGTGTCGGGGCCCGGTGTTGCTGTCAAGCTCTGCCAGGCGCTCCACATGCTGCCGTCATTGGCCTTCACCCAAAGCGTGTCGGGCGTCGAACCGCCGGGGCCGAACACGTAGCTCACCTGCGACAGGTTCGCCGCCGACACATCGATCTCGGCGTTGGTGGGCTGCACGACACCATTGACTACAAAGTGTCCGTTACCTTGCGTGTCCCAGAACGCGTACTGGGTCATCGTGTCGTGCTCGGCATCGGTCACCGAGAACAGGCTCGAGGCGAGAACCGAGAACTGCCCGTGATTGGCGGTTACGTTCGATGCCGTCACGACCGGAGCCGTGTCGGGGCCCGGTGTTGCCGTGAAGCTCTGCCAGGCGCTCCACATGCTGCCGTCATTGGCCTTCACCCAGAGCGTATCCGGTGTCGAGCCGCCGGAGCCGAACACGTAGCTCACCTGCGACAGGTTCGCCGCCGAGACATCGATCTCGGCGTTGGTGGGCTGCACGACGCCGTTGACTACAAAGTGGCCGTTACCTTGCGTATCCCAGAACGCGTACTGGGTGATCGTGTCGTGCTCGGCATCGGTCACCGAGAACAGGCTCGAGGCGAGAACCGAGAACTGCCCGTGATTGGCGGTTACGTTCGATGCCGTCACGACCGGAGCCGTGTCGGGGCCCGGTGTTGCCGTGAACGCGGTCCAGCCTCCCCACAGGATGCCGTCATTGGCCCTCACCCAGAGCGTATCGGGTGTCGAACCACCGGGACCGAACACGTAGCTCACCTGCGACAGGTTCGCCGCCGAGACATCGATCTCGGCGTTGGTGGGCTGCACGACGCCGTTGACTACAAAGTGTCCGTTACCTTGCGTGTCCCAGAGCGCGTACTGGGTCATCGTGTCGCCATCCGGATCGCTCACCGTGAAGAGACTTGATGCGGCAATCGACGTCTGGCCATGCGCCGCAGTCACGTTGCTCGCGTTCACGGTCGGCGGGTTGTCGCCAAATGCCTTGGCCGTAAACTGAGTCCAGTTGCCCCAAATCGTGCCGTCATTGGCTCGAACGAGAAGGGTATCAGTCGATCCACTTGAACCGAAGACGTAGCTCACCTGCGACAGGTTGGCCGCCGCAACATCGATCTCGGCGTTGGTGGCCTGGACGACACCGTTGACGACCCAGTGTCCGTGACCTTGGGTGTCCCAGAACGCATATTGTGTGATGGGATCGCCATCGGCGTCCGACACCGTAAACAGGCTGGAAGCCAGCACGGAGGTCTGGCCAGAGCCTGCGTGGATGTTGGACGCTGTCGTGACCGGCGCGATATCGGCACGCGTCGTGACCAGCGTGCCGGTGCCGGAATCCGCGCTGACGCTGAACCGCACGCCGGGTGTCGCATCAAGCTGCAGATCGAAGGAGGATGCCCCCTCGGTGACGTGCAGGATGTTGCCGGCCCGCAAAGTCGCCGACCCACCCGATACGAAATTGAGGCCTGCCAGATCGATGCTGTCGCCCAGCACCAGACTGCTGATGGTCGTGCCGGCCAGGGAGGTGCCATCGATCTTGAGCTGACCGCCGGAACCGCTGAAGGTGATGCCGCCGTTCGTGACGCTGCCGGCCCGCAGTTCGACCACGCCGCCGGAAATCATGACCGGCCCCGTAGAGCCGCCAGAGGACACGATCTCATTGCCTCCGGCAAAGACCGCGACGTTGCTCGTCACCGCGCCGGCAACGTTGAGCGCACCACCGCTCGACACCGCGATGTCGTGCGCCGCGGCTCCAGATTTAATGTTCAGCACGCCACCGCTGATGACGGTCGTGTGGTCGATCGCGCCTCCCGAGGACACGTTGACCGTGCCGCCCGAAATCCCGGTTCCGGAGCCGGTCACACCGGTAACCACACCTCCGGAGAATACGTTCTCGATGCCGCCGGCAAAGACCGAGACATTGCTCAGAACCGTGCCGCCAACGTTGAAGACGCCGCCGCTCGAGACGGAGATATGGTCTGCCGTCGCACCCGACGAGACATTCAGGTCACCGCCATTGAAGACGGTCGCATATTCGAAAGACGCTCCGGAGAGAACGTCGACCACACCGGAAATTACGGTCCCCGAACCGGCAACGCCGGTGACGGAGCCACCCGCAGAGACGATTTCGTGGCCGCCGCTCTGAATGGTGACATTGCTGGTGATCTTGCCCTGCACATTGAGCGTGCCGGAGACGTTGATCATGCTGGCCGAGCCTCCGGCCAACACGTTGAGCGTTCCGCCGGCCGCGATGACCGTTCCCGTACCGGCCGTGCCGCTGATGGTGCCCTGGATGACGCCACCGGACGAGACGTTCTCGACGCCGCCGCTGGACACCACCACCATGTTGGAGGTGGTCCCCATCACGTTAAGGATGCCGCCCGCCGAAACCGTCGTCCCCACGCCGTTGGAGGATGCCGAGACCAATCCTCCCACCAGCACGTTTTCTATGCCACCGCTCGAGATGAAAACGTTGCTGGTGACGGTGCCGCCAAGGTTGAGCGTGCCACCCGACAGGGTGACGTCGTGCGCCGTCGCGCCAGCGGAAACATTCAAGGCGCCGCCGCTTGAAACGCTGGCGCCAATGGTGACGCCACCAGAGGAAACCACCTGATTGCCACCCGACAGAATCGCGGCGCCGGAATCGACGCCACCACTGAAGACGGCCTCGAATCCGCCAGACAGGATAGTGCCTGTCGCGCTGCCACCGGCTGAGCCGGCACTACCGTTGAACGATCCGAGTTGGAAGTAGCCACCGCTCAGCACCGTCGTGTCGGTCGCCGTGCCGCCGCTCAGCACGGTCATGCCGCCGGAGTTGGAGATCGTCGTTCCGGATACTGCGCCGCCCGAGGTGACTTTCGTGCCGCCGTTGTTGGCGATCGTGGTGGACACCGCGAGGCCACCTGAGTTCACATCGAGCTGACCGCCCGCCACGGTCGTATTGCTTGCGGTTCCGCCCGCCGAACCACCCGATCCCTGGAACGACGGAATGCCGACTTGCATGAAGCCGGCATTGCCGATGAAGGTGCCCAGGGCCGTGCCGCCCGCGAACACGTTCTCGGTCCCGCTCGCGGCGACGGTGATGGCGGAGGTTGAGCCGCCTGACAGAACGTCGAGGATCGGGCCACTCCCCACCGAGTAGCCGCTCACGACAGCGCCAGGACCCACCTCAAGGTAGGTGCCGGCACCGAAAGTGGTGTTGGAAAGCTGCGAAACAGACGCTCCGCTGACCAGTTCTACAGCGCCGAAATTGTTGACCGAAACGCCACTGAGAGACCCGCCTGAGAACAGCTTCAGCAGACCACCATCGACCATCGTGGCATTTGCCGATCCGCCGGAAAGGACGTCGAGCTCACCGCCGCCGAAGACATTGGTGCCGTTCGCAGCACCTCCGGACGAAACGGTTTCCAGACCGCCCCCGTAGATGTTGATGTTGCTGGTCGTGCTTCCCGCCAGATTGAATTGGCCACCGGTCTTCACATTGATGTCATGCGCGGACGCGCCGGCCTGCAAGTTCAAGGCGCCGTTGCTGTTGACAGCAGCGTAGCTGACGGAGGCACCCGCGGATGCATTCACTGTGCCGACGACGGTGACCGTTGGGAGGGCGGATGGATCCAATGATCCGCTGATGGCACCGCCGGAAGAGACGTTCAATGTGGCGCCGCCCGCAACGAACACGAAGTTCGTCGCCGTACCGAGAAGGTTGAGCGTTGCTCCGCTCGATACGGTAAGATCGTGAACGGTGGCGCCGGCTGCGACGCCGGCCGAGGCTCCGGACGACAAGGTGAAGAACTCGGACAGGCCTCCGGAGAGGACGTTGAGCAAGCCTCCCGACACCGTAAAGGACTGCGCATTGCCGCCAGAAAGCACGTTCAGCGTGCCCCCCGAGACATCGAAGTTCTGCGCATTGCCTCCCGAAAAAACATTCTCGGTGCCACCGGCGAAGACCTCCGAGTTGCTAGTCTGAGAACCTGCGAGATTGAGGATGCCGCCATTGCTGACGCCGAAGTCGTGGATCGTCGCGCCATGGTCGGCCGTGACAACGCCGCCACTCTTGACCGTGAAGTAGGAGAGCTGGCCGCCCGAGGTCACGCTGACCGTGCCACCCGACACAATCGTCTCGTCGCTGCCGGGAGCGCCCGTCTCGATGCCGCCGGAAGAGATCACAACAAGGCCGCTCGAATAGACCTCAACGTGGCTTGTCACCGTTCCGGCAACGTTCAGCGTGCCGCCCGACGACACGGTAAGGAACGACGCCGCACCGCCCGAGGAAACGTTGACCATGCCGCCTGCATACACCGTGGCCGAGACGCCGAGACCACCGCTGGAGATATTCTGGCTGCCGCCGGACACAATCGTGGCGCCGCTGTCGACACCACCGCTCGAAATCACCTCGGAGCCGCCGGACACAATCGTTCCAGTGGCGCTGCCGACGGACTCAATGATCAGCGTGCCGCCAGTCAGGACGGTATCGCCGGATTCAGTGCCAGAAGATACGGTAACGGTGACGCCGCTGGAAATCGTCTGCATGGCTCTGCCTCTAGGCCAGAATAAAATTCATTTGCCGGTTTCGGGCGTCGATGCCTGTCGGCGTCGACGCCCTTTACGCGCTACGCGTTGGCGCCGATCGGAAATCCCGGTATCTGCTCTATAACCTGCTTTACGTGATCGGCCGTATTCAGCCGCCTGCATTCAAATTGTCGCGGTGAATTTGCATGCCGCGGACACCACAGGAAATCCTTGTGGTCGAAACGCACCCGCGGATCGTTCCAGCAACTGTCGCACGCGTGGGAGTTGACAATGCGGTAAGGCGTTTCAAATTTGTTGGTGGGATGGGTGAACCCGCTGATCATGATGACCGGCGTTCCTGACGCCCGTGCAAGCCACGACAGGCCGCTCGACAGGCCAATGAAAAAGTCAGCATGACCGGCGCGGCGTCGGTCGAACGATCAACGATGACGTTGGGATGTTCCGGCAAATGGTCCGACGGGCGCATCAGCGCGATCGTCGGCGCGACGGTAATCGCATTCACGAAAAACCCCTGCACTGAAATACAAAGAAACTGCTCGAAATGTGAGAAAAAACTAGGCGAGATTGACAACCTCGTCAACGAAACCTTGGCGAGTACCCCTTCGGGGCTGCTCCGGAATCGCAGGAACAAAACAACATACAGCGATGAACAGCATCCCAGCGCCGCTCCAGCTTGCCTTCGGCGAAGTCTGCTCTGCCCGTGACAACGAACGTGGCGGTCACCATCGCGGCCAGTTGGTAAAGGCCAATACGCAAATTCCGCTCCGAGCCGATGTCCTGCGTATCGCCTTCGACGATGAAGTTGATCGCGGTGGCAGCCACAAGAAATCCAACGATCTTTCGGAACCGCTTTCCACCGCGGTGTTGGACGCGACTGCGCTGCCTTAGGCGCAAGGGTTGTTGTTGCGGTCGTTTGAGACTACTGGAGCCAACCGTTCTTGATCGTCGTATTGATGGCGGTGCCGCGATAGATTTCCTCACCCGGCTCTTCGTTGCCATCGATGGTGGTATCGCCGGTGGTACCGCCGAACACGGTCAGCTTGCCATTGCTGCCGACGTGGTGCTGCTCGCGGTTGAACCACTGTCAACTGTCAGTCGGACGCCATTGATCATGGTGTCGATCGCGCCTCCAACTCCCAATAGGTCTGTCCGGCTACTCGTCCCCGCGGCCGAGCCGGGCCGATGCTCGACAATCGAAGCAAACGTCCGCTGGCCCTCACCAACTCACTTGGCGCGGGATCTCGATCACTGAGTTTTGGAGCCGAGCCTCCCCCTCCGGGCAGGCCAAAACCTCATGCCGCCTTCTTGTTCTCCGCGAGATTGGCGAGCTGGCGCAGGATCTCGGTGGTGCCGGCGAGCCGCTCTTCCGGCGTATCCCATTCCTGGAAGAACACCACCTTCATATCGGGGCGCACCTTGGCGGCCTGGCCGTGCTGGCGGATGAACGTCACCAGCCGCTCCGGATGCGCAAAGCTGTTGTCGCGGAACGCGATCACGGCGCCCTTCGGGCCGGCATCGACCTTCCCGACATTGGCCCTGCGGCAGTAGGCCTTGATCGCGGCAACCTTGAACAGATAACGCACCTCGTCCGGCAGCACGCCGAAGCGGTCGCGCATCTCCGCGGCGAAAGCGTCGATCTCGTCGTCGGTCTCGAGATCGGCGAGCCGCCGATAGAGCGACAGCCGCACGCTGAGGTCGTTGACATAGTCCTCGGGGATCAGGACCGGCATGCCGATCGTGATCTGCGGCGACCAGCGGTCGGCGGCGGGCTCGGCGACGCCGGCCTTGAGGTTGACGATCGCCTCCTCCAGCATCGACTGGTACAGCTCGAAGCCGACTTCCTTGATGTGGCCGGACTGCTCCTCGCCGAGCAGATTGCCGGCGCCGCGAATGTCGAGGTCGTGCGAGGCGAGCTGGAAGCCCGCGCCAAGCGTCTCCAGCGACTGCAGCACCTTGAGCCGCCGCTCCGCCTGCGCCGTGATCTTCTGCTGCGCCGGCAGGGTGAACAGCGCATAGGCGCGCAGCTTGGAGCGGCCGACACGGCCGCGCAGCTGGTAGAGCTGGGCGAGACCGAACATATCGGCCCGGTGCACGATCAGCGTGTTGGCGTTCGGGATGTCGAGACCGGACTCCACGATCGTGGTCGAGAGCAGGATGTCGTATTTGCCGTCATAGAACGCGGACATGATGTCCTCGATCACGGTCGGCGGCATCTGGCCGTGGGCGACCGCGACCTTCATCTCCGGCACGTTCTTGTCGAGGAAATCCTTGACGCCGGCGAGATCCTCGATCCGCGGCACGACGTAGAACGCCTGTCCGCCACGGTAGCGCTCGCGCAGCAGCGCCTCGCGGATCATCAGGGGATCGTGCGGCGCGACGAACGTGCGCACCGCGAGGCGGTCGACCGGCGGCGAGGCAATGATCGAGAGCTCGCGGACGCCGGTCAGCGCCAGTTGCAGCGTGCGCGGGATCGGGGTTGCCGACAGCGTCAGCACATGGACCTGGGCGCGCAGCTGCTTCAGCCGCTCCTTGTGGCTGACGCCGAAATGCTGCTCCTCGTCGACGATCAGGAGGCCGAGGTCCTTGAACTTGATGGCCTTGCCGAGCAGCGCATGGGTGCCGACGACGATGTCGACGCTGCCGTCGGTGAGGCCCTTCTTGACCTGGTTCAAATCCTTGGTCGACACCAGCCGCGACGCCTGCGCGACATTGACCGGGAAGCCCTTGAAGCGCTCGGTGAAGGTCCGCGCGTGCTGACGCGCCAGCAGCGTGGTCGGCACCACGACCGCGACCTGCCGGCCCTCCAGCGCCACGGCAAAAGCTGCGCGCAGCGCCACCTCGGTCTTGCCGAAGCCGACGTCACCGCAGATCAGGCGGTCCATCGGGCGGCCGATCTCGAGGTCGTTCAACGTCGAGGTGATGGCCCCTAGCTGATCCTCGGTCTCCTCATAGGGGAAGCGCGCGCAGAATTCGTCGTAGACATGCGGCTGCAGCGGGAATTTCGGCGCCTCGTGCAGCTGCCGCTCGGCCGCGATCTTGATCAGTTCGCCGGCGATCTGACGAATGCGGTTCTTCAGCTTCGCCTTGCGGGCCTGCCAGCCGCCGCCACCCAAACGGTCGAGCTCGACATTGGCGCTTTCGGAGCCGTAGCGCGACAGCAGCTCGATGTTCTCGACCGGCAGGAACAGCTTTGTCTCCGCGGCGTAGTGCAGCTCGAGACAATCGTGTGGCGCGCCGGAGACTTCCAGCGTCTGCAAGCCGACGAAGCGGCCGATGCCGTGCTCGACATGAACCACGAGATCGCCGGTCGCAAGGCTCGTCACCTCCGAGATGAAATTGTCGAGCTTGCGGCTTGCCTTGCGCGGCCGCACCAGGCGGTCACCGAGAATGTCCTGCTCGCTGATGACCGCGAATTCGTCGGTCTCGAAGCCGGATTCCATACCGAGCACGGCCAGCATGGTCTCGTTGCGCGGGGTCGCCTGCACGATCCGCCAGGTGTTGACGCTGGTGGTGTTGAGCAACTTGTGGTCGCGCAGCATCGCGCCCATGCGGTCGCGCGAGCCTTCGCTCCACAGCGCGACGATGACCTTCTTGCGCTGCGACTGCAGCGCGCCGATGTGGCCGACGACAGCCTCGAACACGTTGACATTGCCGTCGGCACGCTCCGGCGCGAAATTGCGGCCCTGCCGCGCGCCGGCGTCGAACATTTCGGGCGAGCGTTCCGGCACCGCGAACGGCGTCAGCCGCGCCAGCGGTGCATCGCCGAGCAGCCTGGTCCATTCGGCTTCGGTCAAATAGAGCTTGTCCGGCGGCAGCGGCTTGTAGATCGCGCCGCTGCCGGGATGCTCCAGCGCTTCGCGCCGCGCATCGTAGTAGTCGGCGATCTGCGTGAAGCGCTCGCGCGCGGCGTCCTCACCCTGCGGCTCGATCGCGATCGTTGCGCCGTCGAGATAATCGAACAGCGTGTCCATCCGCTCCTGAAACAGCGGCAGCCAGTGCTCCATGCCGGGATGGCGCCGTCCCTCGGAGACCGCCTCATAGAGCTGGTCGTCGCGTCCCGGCGCGCCGAACGCTGCGACATAGCCCATGCGGAAACGCCGGATGGTCTCGGTGGTGAGCTGGAATTCGGAGACCGGCACGAGGTCGAGCCCGCGCATATCGAGCAGCGTGCGCTGGGTCTCGGCATCGAAGGTGCGGATCGACTCCAGAGAGTCGCCGAAGAAGTCGAACCGCACCGGCTGGTCGAGGCCGGCCGGAAACAGATCGAGGATGCCGCCGCGCACCGCATATTCGCCGGGCTCGCGCACCGTGGACGAGCGGGTGTAGCCATTGTGTTCGAGCCAGGCCACGACCGAATCCATCGGCACGACGTTGCCGGGCGCAACCGATAGCGCCTGCGCCGCGACCTGATCGCGCGCCGGCACCCGCTGCACGGCGGCGTTCACTGTGGTCAGCACGATCAGCGGCTTGTCGCTGCCCACAAGGCGCGACAGCTTCGCCAGCGCGGTGAGCCGCTGCGCCAAAATGCCGGAATGCGGCGAGACGCGGTCATAGGGCTGGCAGTCCCAGGCCGGAACCTGCATCACGGCGATATCGGGCGCAAAGAACTCCAGCGCACGGGCGAGCTGCTGCATCCGCGCACCGTCGCGGCACACCACGGCGAGGCTGACCGCCGGCCGCTTCGGCTGCGCGGCAATGGCGCGCGCCAGGTCGGAGATGACGAGCCCTTCGGCGCCCTCGGCGACGTTGGCGATGGTCAGCACCCGGCCCGGCGCGAGCATCGCGGCCGGCGATTTCATCGGCTGCTTCATGCGCTGGGATCCGCGACCCGGAACGCCTTGATGCGGGCAAACAGCGCCGTCGCATATTCGGCCGGCAGCACCTTGTCGCCGGTCAGCGCGGCATAGAGGTCGGGATCCGGCACCTCGATCAGGTGCTCGAGTTCGCCGATCTCCTGATCGGACAGATCCGCGATGGTCGCATCGGCAAAGCGGCCGAGGATCAGGTCCATCTCCCGGGTGCCGCGATGCCAGCAGCGAAACAAAAGCCGCTTGCGGCGGTCATCGAGCCCGCTGCTCGATCGTGTCGATCCCGTCATGTCCCAAAATCCATCCAACGCCAAAAGCCCGGACGTGCCGGGCGGGGCTTGATATAGCGATGGCAGGGGCAGATGTCAGCCCTCTTTCGCCGCGTTTTGGAGATGCTTTGGGCGCATGCCGTCATTGCCGGGCTTGACCCGGCAATCCATCCTCTTGTGAAGATGGGTGCGCGGGTCATCCTCGATCGAGTCGAGGACAGGAGCCCGCGCATGACGTGAGTCGTGTGTATAAGGACACCGATGCGCCCCAGCCTGCTCAATCCGCTGTTTGCCCAGGTCACGACCCTGCAGGGTGTCGGCCCGAAGCAGGACAAGCTGCTGCGCTATCTGCTCGACCGCAGCGAGACGCCGCGACTGGTCGATCTGCTGCTGCACCTGCCGGCGAGCGTCATCGATCGCCGCGCGCGGCCGAAGATCCGCGACGCCGCGGTCGGAACCATGGTGACGCTCGAGGTCACTGTCGACCGCCACCGCCCGCCGCCGCCGCGCAATTCGCGCGCACCCTACCTCGTCTACGCCAGCGACGACACCGGCGATGTCGTGCTGACCTTCTTCCGCGCCCAGCCGGGCTATGTCGAGAAGCTGCTGCCGGTCGGCGAGAAGCGCTACGTCTCCGGCACGCTGGCGATGTATGACGGCATCCCGCAGATCGTGCATCCCGACCGCGTCATCGATGAGGCGGGCTTTGCAAAACTGTCCGGCATCGATCCGGTCTACCCGCTGACCGAGGGGCTCGCGATCGGCTCGCTCCGCCGCGCCATTGCGCAGGCGCTGACCAAGCTGCCGGACCTGCCGGAGTGGATCAGTCCCGAGGTGCTGCGCCGTTGCAACTTCCCGCCGATCAGGGAGGCGCTGACCCGCGTCCACGTTCCGGTCGAATTGACCGACATCCTGCCCGACGGCCCGTTCTGGTCGCGGCTCGCGTTCGACGAACTGCTCGCCGGCCAGCTTGCGCTGGCGCTGATCCGCGCCACGCTGCGCCGCCCCGCCGGCGTCCGCAACGCCGGCGACGGCCATCTGCGCAACCGGATCATCGATGCCCTGCCCTATGCGCTGACCAAGTCGCAGCAGCAGGCGGTCGCGGCGATCATCGCGGACTTGCAACAGCCGGTGCGCATGCTGCGCCTCGTGCAGGGCGATGTCGGTTCCGGCAAGACCGTGGTGGCGCTGCTGGCGGCGGCTGCCGTCGCGGAGGCAGGCAAGCAGGCCGCGCTGATGGCGCCGACCGAAATCCTCGCCCGCCAGCACATCAAGACCATCGCGCCGCTCGCCGAGAGTGCCGGCATGCGCGTCGCCATCCTCACCGGCCGCGAGAAGGGCAAGGAGCGCCGCGAGCTCCTGGCGCGGCTCGCGGCCGGCGAGATCGATCTGTTGGTCGGCACCCACGCGCTGATCCAGCACGACGTGATCTACAAGGCGCTGGCACTCGCCGTGGTCGACGAGCAGCATCGCTTCGGCGTGCGCGAACGCCTCGCGCTGACCTCCAAGGGCGAGGCCGTCGACGTGCTGGTGCTGAGCGCGACGCCGATCCCGCGCACGCTGGTGCTGACCTATTTCGGCGACATGGACGTCTCCGAGCTGCGCGAAAAGCCCGCCGGCCGCCAGCCGATCGACACCCGCGCCGTGCCGATGAGCCGGATCGAGGATGTCATGGACGGCGTCGGCCGCGCGCTCGGCGCGGGCAAGCTGGTCTACTGGATCTGCCCGCTGGTCGATGAATCCGAGGCCGAAGGCACCGAGCATCTCACCAACGCGACCGAGCGTTTCGAGAGCTTGCAGAAGCGGTTCGGCGAGCGCGTCGGCCTGGTGCATGGCCAGATGAAGGGCACCGAGAAGGATCGCGTGATGGCGCAATTCGCCGCGCACGAGATCGGGCTCCTTGTCGCAACGACCGTCGTTGAGGTCGGCGTCGACGTGCCGGCGGCGACCATCATGGTGATCGAGAACGCCGAGCGCTTTGGCCTCGCGCAACTGCATCAGCTGCGCGGCCGGATCGGCCGCGGCTCAGAGGCGTCGACCTGCCTGCTGCTCTACAAGGAGCCGCTCGGCGAGATGTCGAAAGCGAGGCTCAAGGTGATTCGCGAGACCACGGACGGCTTCCGGATCGCCGAAGAAGATTTGAAGCTGCGCGGCGAAGGCGACGTGCTCGGCATCCGCCAGAGCGGCCTGCCCGGCTACCGCATCGCGCGCTCCGAGGTGCACGGCCAGCTCATCACCCAGGCCCGCGACGAGGCGCTGCGGATCATGAAGGACGATCCGAAGCTGAAGGGCGAACGCGGCGAAGCGCTGCGCTGCCTGCTCTATCTGTATGAGCGCGACGAGGCCGTGCCGCTGATCGGCGCGGGGTGATTCAACGCGACACACGCCGCCGTCCGTCCCGTCATCCCCGCGCAAAGGCTTTGCCTTTGTCGCTGGAGGAGCGCGAAGCGCGTCTCGAAGGATCGACGGCCACCTGCGGTGGCCGATTCATCCTTCGAGACGCGCGCAAGAGCGCGCTCCTCAGGATGACGGTGCGATAGCGCGATCGTACGGCTAGACGCGCCGCATGGGCGGGCCAGCCCCTACTCCACCTTCGCCGGTGCGGGCTGCGTGGCCGGCTGCAGCGAGGCCTGGTTGGCGACGCGCGCGGCGTTGGCCATGCCGGCGAGCGCCGCAGCGCGCTGCTTCTGGTCGCTGGCGCCGGGCTGCACCACGCCGGCCGACATGATCAGCGTCGCGGCATCCTCGGTGCTCATCTCGATCTCAATGATCTTGCTTCTCGGCACGTAGAAGAAGAAGCCGGTGGTCGGGTTCGGCGCGCACGGCAGGAATACCGAGATGTGCTCTTCCTCGCCGGGCAGGCTGGCCGCGAGCTCGGCGCTCGGCGCCTGCGAGATCAGCACGATCGACCACATCCCGGGCGAGGGAAACTCGACCAGGCCGACGCGGCGGAAGCTCGATCCGTTGCCGGAAAACAGCGTCTCGAACACCTGCTTCAGACCGCGATAGATCGCACGCACAGCGGGGATCCGGCCGAGCAGCCGCTCGCCGAGATCGACCAGGGTTCGCCCGATCAGATTGGCGGTGAGGAAGCCGAGCAGCGTCAGCGCGATGACGGCGACGATCAGGCCGGAACCCGGCAATCCGAACGGCAGATAGGTCTCCGGCCGGTAGGCCGTGGGCACGAATGGCCGGACCAGATTGTCGACCCAGTTCACGAACCACCAGGTCAGATAGAGGGTGATCGCAACCGGTCCGGCCACCACCAGGCCGGTCAGGAAATAGTTGCGGAACCGCGCCATCAGCCCGCGGGGAGCGTCCGGGGGCAGTTCACCTGGCGCGGGGGGAGGCACTTTGTTGGACGTCATTGCTGTTCCAGATCGTCGAAGCGGCCGTCCTCACCAGCATGATCCGGAAAAGTGCGCCGCGGATTTCCGAAAAGATCGTGCATAAACAAAAGGCTAGCGCGAGATGATGATTCTGCCCCGAACTTCGGCGCGCAGCACCCCTGAGCTAAGCCATTCTAGCAGGTTTTTGAAGGGCCGCGTGACAGCGTCACTTGCGGCTATTCGACCGTGACCGATTTGGCCAGATTCCGGGGCTGATCGACGTCGGTGCCCATCACCACGGCAGTATGATAGGCGAGCAGCTGCACCGGAACGGCATAGACCATCGGCGCGAAGGTCGCCCCCATATCCGGCATCACGATCGTCACCAGCGACTGGATGGTCGCCTCCGCGGCGCCCTTGGCGTCGGTCATCAGGATGATCTTGCCGCCGCGGGCGGCGACCTCCTGCATGTTGGACACGGTCTTCTCGAACACCTTGTCATAGGGCGCGATCACCACGACCGGCATGTGCTCGTCGATCAGCGCGATCGGCCCGTGCTTGAGCTCGCCGGCGGCATAGCCCTCGGCATGGATGTAGGAGATTTCCTTCAGCTTCAGCGCGCCTTCCAGCGCCAGCGGATAGCTGGTGCCGCGGCCGAGATAGAGCACGTCGCGCGACTTCGAGATCTCGCGCGCCAGCTTCTCGATCTGCAGCTCGGTCGTGAGCGCTTCCGACATCAGACGCGGAATTTCAACAAGGCCGTGCACCAGCTTGGCCTCGTCCGCATCGGAGAGCTCGCCGCGCGCCTTGCCGGCGGCAACCGCGAGCGAGGCCAGCACCATCAGCTGGCAGGTGAACGCCTTGGTCGAGGCGACGCCGATCTCGGGACCGGCCAGCGTCTGCAGCACGGTCTCGCTTTCGCGCGCGATCGTCGAGGTCGGTACGTTGACGACGGAGAGCGTGTGCGCGCCCTGCGCCTTGGCGTAGCGCAGCGCCGCCAGCGTGTCGGCGGTCTCGCCCGACTGCGAGATGAAGATCGCAAGGTCGCCCTTGCGCAGCGGGGCCTCGCGGTAGCGGAATTCGGAGGCGACATCGAGCTCGACCGGCAGCCGCGCCAGCCGCTCCAGCCAGTATTTCGCGACGAATCCGGCATAGCTCGCGGTGCCGCAGGCCGTGATCGAGATGCGCTGGATGTCCTTGAAGTCGAACGGCAGCTTGACCGGCAGGGCGACGCGCTCGGTCGCCATGTCGACATAACGGGCGAGCGTGTGCCCGACCACTTCCGGCTGCTCGTGGATCTCCTTCGCCATGAAGTGGCGATAGTTCGCCTTGTCGACCAGGGCGGTCGCAGTCGTGTGCTTGATCGCCTCTCGGTGGACGATGGCGTTGTCCTTGTCGAAGATCGTCGCGCCCTTGCGGTTCAGCACCACCCAGTCGCCGTCCTCGAGATAGCTGATCGTGTCGGTGAACGGCCCGAGTGCGATCGCATCCGAGCCGAGATACATCTCGCCCTCACCATGGCCGACCGCGAGCGGCGGACCGTTGCGGGCGCCGATCATCAGATCGTCCTGGCCGGCAAAGATGAAGCCGAGCGCGAAGGCGCCGCGCAGTTGCGACAGCACCGCCCTCACCGCCTCGACCGGCGCGACGCCGCCCTTGAGCAGATCGTCGACCAGATGCACCACGACCTCGGTGTCGGTCTCGGTCGAGAACACGGCGCCCTTATGCTCGAGGTGATCGCGCAGCTCGCGGAAATTCTCGATGATGCCGTTATGCACGACGGCGACGCGTTCGGTGGCGTGCGGATGCGCGTTGTTCTCAGTCGGCCTGCCGTGGGTGGCCCAGCGGGTGTGGCCGATGCCGGTGTGGCCGCCGAGCGGCTTTGCCTGCAGCCGGGCCTCGAGGTTCTTCAGCTTGCCCTCGGCGCGGCGCCGCGCCAGGGAGCCGTTCTCCAGCGTGGCGACACCGGCGGAATCGTAGCCCCGATACTCCAGCCGCTTGAGCGAATCCACCAGTTGCTCCGCCACCGGAGCGCGTCCAAGAATGCCGACGATGCCGCACATGCGGTTCAATGTCCCCAAAAATCGCCGAAAATTTGCCGAAGCGGCGACATGGTCCCATAACGGGAATCGCCAGCCGCAAGATACTCAATAATTATTGCCGATTGCGACAGTCTTAAACGGCAAGGTTGATGCGAAGGGCTGGTTAATCGGGGCTAACTATTTTGGCAAGAGCGCGTCAACTCCCTGATCGTTCGGACTGCGGCTCAGCCTCCAATGTGGTTCCGCCGACGAGCGCGCTTCGGAATCAGGTCATACCAGTGCTGCGCCGCCTTCCTTTCACGACGGAAACGACCCACACTGACTGCATGATCAAGCTTCACTCTCCCCTCAAGATTGAGCCTGTTCCACAAGGAGGCTGGCAGCTGATCCTGTGGACGGGGGACGCCTTCGACTATACGACGCGATTCCGCGAATTGCTCTGCGAGATCGCGCACGTACCCGGGCAAGACAGCCCAAGTGATCTGCTTGCCTCGCTGCCCCAAGGACATCAGGTCCACGGAGATCGCGAAAGCCAATCACCCAGAAAGGTCGCCAATGACTGATGTCGCAGCTTCCGGCACGCCCACCTTCGAGGTCGAAACCGACGCGTCCAGGCGCTATTGGCACAACAGCCGCCACAACACGCTGCCGCCGCCGGACATGATGGGCGCCTACATGCGCAACCGTCCGGTGCCAAAGGGGCCGGTCGAAGCCCGCAAGGCCTGGATCATCGGGAGCGGCATCGGGGGACTGGCCGCGGCCTTCTACATGATCCGCGACGGCGGCATGAAGGGCGAGGACATCACCATCCTCGACACCATGCATATCGAGGGCGGTTCGCTCGACGGCGCCGGCGATCCCGAGAACGGTTACATCATCCGCGGCGGCCGCGAGATGAACTGGAACTACGACAATCTCTGGGACATGTTCCAGGACGTGCAGGCGCTCGAATTACCTGAAGGATACAGCGTTCTCGACGAATATCGGCTCGTCAACGACAACGATCCGAACTTCTCCAAGGCGCGGCTGATGCACAAGCGCGGCCAGATCCGCGACTTCTCGACGCTCGGCCTGTCGAAGCCGCAGCAATGGGAATTGATCCGCCTGCTCCTGAAGCGCAAGGAGGATCTCGACGACATCACCATCGAGCAATATTTCAGCCCGGGCTTCCTCGAGACCAATTTCTGGTTCCTCTGGCGCTCGATGTTTGCCTTCGAGAACTGGCAGAGCCTGCTCGAAATGAAGCTCTACATGCATCGCTTCCTCGATGCGATCGACGGGCTGACCGACATGTCGGCGCTGATCTTTCCGAAGTACAACCAGTTCGACAGCTTCGTCCGTCCGCTGGTGACCCATCTGCGCGAACGCGGCGTCAAGGTGCAGTTCGATACCCGCGTCCACGATCTCGACATCAAGGTCGAGGGCGATGCCCGCACGGTGACCGCGATCCACGCCAAGGTGGGCGGCGCCGACGCCACGATTCCGATCGGTCCGAAAGACCTGGTCTTCGCACTCACGGGATCGATGACCGAGGGCACCGCCTACGGCGACATGGACCACGCCCCGGTTCTTCAGCGCGGCAAGCATGATCCCGGCGAAGCCAGCGACTGGACGCTGTGGACGAACCTGGCGAAGAAATCGCCGATCTTCGGCAAGCCGCAGAAGTTCTACGGCAATGTCGACAAGTCGATGTGGGAGTCGGTCACCCTCACCTGCAAGCCGTCGCCCTTCGTCGAACGGCTGAAGGAGCTTTCGGTCAACGATCCCTATTCCGGCAAGACGGTGACCGGCGGGATCATCACCTTCACCGACTCCAATTGGGTGCTCAGCTTCACCTGCAACCGGCAGCCGCACTTTCCGACCCAGCCCAAGGACGTCCTGGTCGTCTGGGTCTATGCGTTGCTGATGGACAAGGAGGGCAACTACGTCAAGAAGCCGATGCCGGCCTGCACCGGCCGCGAAATCCTGGCGGAGCTTTGCTATCACCTCGGCATCGAGGACAGGCTGGACGCCGTGGTGGCGAACACCAAGACCCGCCTCGCCTTGATGCCCTACATCACCGCGATGTTCATGCCTCGCGCGGCGGGCGACCGGCCGCATCCGGTCCCCGCGGGCTGCACCAATCTGGGGCTGATGGGCCAGTTCGTGGAAACGTCGAACGACATCATCTTCACGATGGACAGCTCGGTCCGCACCGCGCGGGTCGCGGTGTACACGCTGCTCAAACTCCCCAAGCAGGTGCCGGACATCAGCCCCACGCAATATGATATCCGCACCATCCTGAAGGGGGCCCGTGCCCTGAACAACAACGAACCATTCCCGGGTGAACGCCTGCTGCACCGGCTGCTCGACAAGACGTACTACGCCCACATTCTTCCGCCATTGCCCGAACCCGACTCCACGCGACGCGGCAGTGCGGAGCGCGAACTGGCGGGACTTCTCGGCAAGGGCGATCAGGCGCTCGGCGCCATCATCGGCTGGCTGGAACGAATTCGAGAGAGCATCTCGACCCGCAAGGGTTAGCGCATGCAGTCATAAGCGCGTCACGTCCGCGTTGATCGCAACAGCGGCGTCCAATTCCTGCCGGACGCCTCAGTGTTCGACCCGGTAGAGCCGCCAGCGCTCCGGCACGCCCTTGAGCTGGTGCGCGCCGCGATCCTTGAAGCGGATGTCCGACTCGAGCATCAGATTCCTGACCGCGCTCGAGACCAGCACCTCGCCGGCCCGTGCCTTTGCAGCGACGCGCGCACCGATGTGGAACGCGAGACCGATGACCTCCGCGCCGCTCACCTTGTATTCGCCGGCATGCAATCCCACCCTGATCTCGAGCCCGAGCGTGCGCACGGCCTTGACGATCGCGGTCGCGCAACTGATCCCGGCAGCGGGCGCGCGGAACGTCGCCAGCACACCGTCACCCGTCGTCACGACCTCCTTGCCGCGCAAGGCCTTCAGTTCCCGGCGAACGGCGGCGTAGTAGTGATTCATCACCGTTGCCCAGCGCGAGTCACCCAGCCGCGCGGCTTTTTCGGTGGATCGGACGATGTCGACAAAGAGGATCGTCGCGAGCGCCTGTTTGAGATCCGAGCCTCGGTCCGCGGTCCGGCGCCGGTTCGCAATATTTCCCGCCAGCGGTTCATAGCTATGGCTGCGCCGCCGCGCGACTGCGGCCTTGGTGTAGTCCTGGGCGCGCTGCACCGTGCGGCAGCGGATGGTTTTTTCCTGCGGTGGAAACGTCCAGTAGACCTTTCGCCCGGCTCCAGCGCCCTGAACCTCCACGGCGCCCCATTTCAGGAAGACCGTCGAGCCAGTCCGTCGAATGCACCATGCCTTCGACGTGTATCCGGACACGTTCGACTGATGGACTCCGATGCGAAGGAATTTGGGCATGAGCGTCCGGCCGATAGAACGAGCGCTTGAGGACTAACCTAGGGCAAAACGTAGCCATAGATTTCCGCATTGGCAACGGTGCTAGTTTCCGCACCGATAAAAAGCGCCGGGCTCTGCGATGTCCGAGATCCAGCTGTTAGTCAGCTCCGGCAATCGCGCCTCTGCCCATTCGACACGGCGTCAGCGTCGACGGACAGAATTGCCTCGTCCTGTGCTTTCGCTATTGGCTGTTCTTCATCGCGAAATCGTGCCGGGGTCAGCCGGCTGCGGTCGACGGTGATGCCAAAGATGTCGAAGCGGTTGTAGTAGCCGACGACGTCGTGAAACTGCTTCGGCTCGACGCAGTGATTGAGATCGATCTCCGCATAAGCGATCCCCTCCTGGTCCTGCAATTCATCACCGAAGACACCACCCGTCGGATCGACGAAGAAGCTCGCCGCACGCGGCGTCCGGTCGATCACGTCGGCGATGGTTCTGTCGCGTTCAATCAGGAAGGCCCGCATCGGCTGGTCCATGTAGCCGGCGGTGACGATCCCGAATACCTTGGCTTCGAAGCAGTGGGCACTGGCCCGGATGCGGTTGGCGGCGACGTTGTCGAAATTGCCGCCGCCTGCCGGCCGCCGGGTCGGCCACATCGGCGGCCAGCTCGAGATGTGCACCTGTTCGCCCTGCGCCATCAGCGCGAAGCGGGCCAACGGATTGGTGTTCTCGCCACAGATCAACCCACCGATCCGGCCCTGCCGCGTCTCCGCCACCTTGAGGCCCGCACCGTCCCCCGACGACCACACCAGTTTTTCATAGAAGGTCGGAACCAGCTTGCGGTGATGAACCAGAATTTCGCCGGTCTCGCCGATCAACAGGTTCGAGTTCCACAGCCCCCCAACACTGACGGCCGAGCGCTCGCTGATGCCGATCGAGACGGTGACGCCGAGGCCGCGCGCCTCGGCGCACAGCTGCGCCACCTCCGGTCCGTCCACCAGCACGGACTGCTCCGCCATGCGCACGAACAGATCGTGATTGTCGATCGGGGGCCACAGCGCCGCCCAGACCGGAAAGGCGGGAATGTAGGTTTCAGGAAATGCGATCAGCTCGGCGCCGGCCCTTGCTGCCTCGCGCATGATGGCGATCGCCTTTTCGGTGGTCGCCCGGCTGTCGAGGAAGACGGGCGCGGCGTGGACGGCAGCAGCCTTGAAACGAGGGAGCATGACGAAAATTCCGGCTAGGACCAGGGAGGCGAAGCGGTATCATCCCTGCCTTCCCGGCATGCATGGGAATTGTCGCAAGGTCGGTTGCGGAGGATCGGAGCCGTCGGCGCGTTGGAACGGGAATTGCTTTGCTGACAGGGGCCGTAAATCCGGAGGCAGGTCATGTTCGATACGATCAACTGGGACGATTTGCGGGTCTTCCTCTGCGCCGCTCGCGCCGGAAATTTGAGTCAGACAGCAAAGCGGCTGCGGCTGGACCATTCCACCGTGAGCCGGCGGATCGCCCAGATGGAAGCCTCCCTCGGGATTGCGGTGTTCGAACGCCACCGCACCGGGCTCAAGCTCAACGAAGTCGGCGAGCGGTTGCTGCGTCATGCCGAGCGGGTCGAGAGCGCGGTGATCGCCATTCGCGAGGAAGCCAGCGCCAGCGACACCCAAGAATTGATCGGGACCGTGCGGCTCGCCACCATGGAGGGGATCGCCTCGCTCTATTTGGCGCAACGCTTTGCGAAACTGCGTCGCACCGCGCCGCAACTCTCCGTCGAGCTCGTCACATCAGCGCAGACGGTCTACGTGCACAAGCGCGAAGCCGATCTGTTCGTGTCCTTCTTCCGGCCACCCGGTCCGGGCCTGATCTCCGAGCGCATCGGCAAGTTTCGGCTCGGACTATTCGCGAGCCAGAGCTATCTCGACAATCACGGCATGCCTGCAAGCCTTCGCGACCTCGCCGATCACTGGTTCGTCTCCTATATCGAGGACCTGATCCAGGTCGATTCGGTGCGCTGGCTCGCCGACGTCATCGAGGAGCCGAAGATCGCCTTCCACTCCAACAGCATGATCGCACAGATGAACGCCGCGGCGGGCGGCCTCGGCATCGTCATGCTGCCGAGCTTTGCCACCAACGACCGGCCCGACCTGATCCCCGTGCTGCCCGCCCTCGCCGGCACCGTTCGCGAGGTCTGGCTCAACGTCCACAGCGACCTGCAATTTGCCCCGCGCATCCGTGCCGTCCGCGCGTTTCTGAAAAATACCCTGAAGCAGGACCCCGACATGCAGGTCACGCTGGCCGATGCCCTGCCGCAGCCGCGCACGGCAGATTGCAAAAATCCATAGTTCCCTTCCATCGGAGCCCGGCTGAAGCTCGTTCGATTGGCGCAAGGCAGGAGCGCGCTGAAGCTTGAGGGGGCAAACATGAACGTGGTTATTCCCGGCAATACCGATCCGGCGCCGAGCGTCAGCGCCTTGGCCAAGAAACTGGCCAAGAAGCGGATGATCGTCGCGCTCATGCTCAGTGCCGCGATGATCGTGATCTATTTCGGCTTCATGGGGCTGTTCGCGTTCGACAAGCCGCTGCTCGGCACCATCCTGGTGCCCGGCCTGTCGCTCTGCATTGTGCTCGGCCCGCTCGTCATCATCTCCTCCTTCGCGCTCTGCCTGGTCTACGTGCTGTGGGCGAACCGGGTGTTCGATGCCGGCATCCGCGATCTTCGCTAAAGGGGCAGAGAAAGATGGGCAGCAGCACGCTTTCAATCGGGTTCTTCTTCGCCTTCATGGCGTTGACGCTGGCGATCACCTATTGGGCCGCGCGGCGCACGCGCACCACCGAACACTTCTTCGCCGCCGGCGGCCAGGTCACGCCATGGCAGAACGGCTGGGCACTCGCAGGTGACTTCCTGAGTGCCGCCGCCCTGCTCGGAATTGCCGGCATCGTCACCTCCAACGGCTTCGACGGCATGATCTATTCGATCGGGTGGCTGGTCGGCTGGCCGATCATCCTGTTCCTGATCGTCGAGCCGCTGCGCAACGTCGGCCGCTTTACCTTCGCCGACGTCGTGGCCTATCGGCTGCGCCAGCGCCCGGTGCGCCTCGCCGGCGCCGTCGGGACACTTGCCGTCATCCTGTTCTACCTGATCGCCCAGATGGTCGCGACGGGATCGCTGATCAAGCTGCTGTTCGGCCTGCCCTACACTTGGTCGGTCGTCGTGGTCGGCAGCGTCATGCTGGTCTATGTGCTGTTCGGCGGCATGTTGGCGACGACCTGGGTGCAGGTGGTGAAGGCCGCGCTGTTGATGGGCGGCGGCATCCTGCTCGCCTTTCTCGTGTTGACCCATTTCGACATGAACCCGCTCAAGCTGTTCGCCGCGGCTTCCGAGAAATACGGCACCAAGGTCCTGCAGCCGGGATCGAAGGTGGTCTCGGGCCAATGGGACGCCATCTCGCTCGGGCTCGGCCTGATGTTCGGCACTGCCGCGATGCCGCATGTGCTGATGCGGGCCTATACGGTGAAGGATGCCAAGGCCGCGCGGCTGTCGATCCTCTATGCTACCGGACTGATCGGCGTCTTTCATCTGATGGTGTTCATCATCGGCTTTGGCGCCATGGTGCTGGTCGGCGCCGACGCGGTGGCAAAGGCCGGAGGCGGCGGCAACATGGCGGCGCCCCTGCTGGCGCTCGCGGTCGGCGGCAACGCCTTCTTCGGCTTCATCTGTGCGGTCGCATTCGCGACCATGCTCGCCGTCGTCGCGGGGCTGACGCTGTCGGGCGTCGCCACGCTCTGCCACGACGTCTGGACCAATGTGATCCGCAACGGCAGCGCTTCCGAGACCGAGCAGCTCAAGGTCGCGCGCGTCGCGACCGTCATGATTTCGATCTTCGCCATCTTCCTTGGCATCGCGTTCGAGGGCCAGAACGTCGCCTTCATGGCGGGCCTTGCGTTCTCGATCGCCTGCGCCGCCAACTTCCCCTCGCTGGTGCTCGCCATCACATGGCGCCGCTTCACGACGCCTGCAGCAGTGGCGAGCATCCTCGTCGGCACGCTGAGCTCTCTTGTGCTGATCTATCTGTCGCCGACCATCCAGGTCGACATTCTCGGCAAGCCGCTGGCCGCGATCGAGCACCAATGGTGGTTCGTGTCGCTGCGCAATCCGGCGATCATCAGCATGCCGCTATCGTTCGCAGTCGCGATCCTGCTATCGCTGGTCACGCAGGAGAAGAACGCCGATCTCGCCTTCGACGAGATGCAACGGCGCATCCTGCTCGGACCGGTTCCGCCGAACGCCAGCAAGCAGGGCCGGGTGAAGAGTGCGGCCTGAACCGCGGCGCGCAGGGCGAATGTCGCGATAGCGCGGTAGCTCACATATCGTGCAACACACTCAGTGTCGTCCTGGCGAAAGCCAGGACCCATTACCCCTCACGCCAATTGCTACGCGACGCTGGGGCCCCAATCCCTCTCACAATCACATGTAGTGGTTTTGGGTCCTGGCTTTCGCCAGGACGACGATTGGGAGATTGCGCGCTCAAATCTATCGCCGGTCTGCCGGCTCAATTGCGAAGCCGTTGCGCCGGCGTGACGACGATCACGCCACCCCGTCACTTCCCCTTCGCGGCCTTCGCCTTCAGCTTCGCCGCGCGATAGCGGGCGGCGCCGCCTTCGCGGATCGACTGTTCGCTGCGCTCGAGCGCCATCGCGTCGTCGGGGACGTCCTTGGTGATGACGGAGCCCGAGCCGATATAGGCGCCCTTGCCGACCGTCACCGGCGCGACCAGCGAGGTGTTGGTGCCGATGAAGGCGCCCTCGCCGATCAGCGTCTTGTGCTTGAGGAAGCCGTCATAGTTGCAGGTGATGGTGCCGGCGCCGAGATTGGAGTTGGCACCGACATGGGCATCGCCGACATAGGAGAGATGGTTGACCTTGACGCCGGCCTCCAGCGTCGCCGCCTTGGTCTCGACGAAATTGCCGATCCGCGCGCCGTCGCCGAGCGAGGTGCCGGGCCGCAGCCGCGCATAGGGACCGACCGACACCTTCTTGCCGATACGGGCCTCGACGATGTGCGAGAAGGAATGGATCACGGCGCCGTCGTCGACCGCAACGCCCGGTCCGATCACCACGAACGGCTCGATCACAACGTCCTTGCCGAATTTGGTGTCGGCGGCGAGATAGACCGTCTCCGGCGCGATCAGGGTCACGCCGGCCTCGAGCGCCTGCTTGCGCAGCCGCGCCTGCATCACGGCCTCCGCCTCGGCGAGCTGCGCCTTGGTGTTGATGCCGCGCACTTCATCTTCGCTGGTTTCGATCACGACGGCCTCCAGTCCCAATTCCCTGACGATGCCGACGGCATCGGTCAGATAATATTCGCCCTTGGCGTTGGCATTGCCGATCTTCTCGATGATCGCGAGCGCCTTCCTGCCGTCGAACGCCATCACGCCGGCGTTGCTCAGCGTGATCTTGCGCTCCTCGGGGCTGGCATCGGCATGTTCGCGGATCGCAACCAGCTTGCCGTTGTCGGTCACCAGCCGGCCGTAGCCGGTCGGGTCGGCGGCGTGGAAACCGAGCACCGCGAGCGCAGCGCCCTCGCGCAACGGCGCGCGCATGCGCGCAAAGGTCTCGGCCGAGATCAGCGGCGTGTCGCCGAACGCGACCAGCAGGTCATCGGCGCCGCCGGCGAGCGCCTCGCGCGCCGCGAGCATCGCATGCGCCGTGCCGAGCCGCTCTCGCTGCACGAAGATCTGCGCGTCGGGCCGCACCCGGCGCGCCTCGGCGGCGACCGCCTCGTGGTCGGGACCGATCACGACCGCGAGCTGCGAGCCCTCGCCGGAGGCTGCGGCATCGAGCACATGCGCCAGCAGCGACTGCCCGGCCACCGGGTGCAACACCTTCGGCAGCGATGAGCGCATCCGCGTGCCCTCACCAGCCGCAAGCACCACTGTCAGGCTCGATCGCGCAGTCATTCAGCATCCTCGACGGTTCGCGCAGCCCGCTGCGCAACGCTTTCTTCGAGGCCGTCTTTAATTGTTTTCCCCGGCAGAAGAAACCGATTCGCCTGCGTGGCCCGTCAGATTCAAGTTCCCGGTCCATTTCCTGTTAATCTTTGCCTCGTGATTCGGCGGGCCTTGAGGAGGGCCAAGCGGGCTTTGGCCAAAGATCCCGACAATCTGGCGGCGGATTTCGACACCGAAAGCACCACCGGCTTTTTGGCCGAGGAAGATGCTTTCGATCGCCGGATGCTGTGGCGGCTCGGCTCGTGGGGCGTGGCTGCGGTCGGCGCCGTCGCCATCGCCGTGATGGCCAACCAGTCGGCGCTGACGCTGCGGCGCGACCAGGTCGCTGCATCTGATATCGCGCGCCAGGCCCAGCAGCTGCAGACGCTGGCGAAGGAGAGCCACAACGAGACGCGCCGGCTGGCATCCGCGATCGATACGCTCAACGGGGACCGCGACCGGCTCTATTCGCGCGTCACCACGCTGGAACAGGGACTCGACTCCGTGACCGGCACGATCGCGAAGCAGCCGGTGGCGGCGGTGCCGGCACCACCACCAACTCCGGCAGCGGCGCCCGCTACGCCGCCCGCATCAGCCAATTCGGCGCCCGCAGCGGCGGCACCAGCCGTTGCCGCCGTCGCCACGACGCCGCCTGCCGCATCGGACAAGCCGGTCGCGACCGACAAGGTGGTGGCATCCATCGACCGCAAGGCGCCGGCACCGGTCGAGAAGCCGATTGCTGCCGCCGAGAAGCCCGCGGCGGCTGACAAGAAGCCGACGGCTGCCGCGAGCAGGCCGCAGCTTGCCGCGGAGAAGCCGTCGGCGTCCGAAAATTCGCCGCCGACTTCTGCCTCCGCCCCATCCGTTGCCGGTCCGATGAGCGCCGCTGCTGCCGCGGCCAGTACCGACGAAATAAAGGCGGCCGCGCCAACGCCCGCGGCGCCGAACAAGGCAACCGAGGCGCCCAGCCTGCCGACCGCCAACGATGTCAACGCCGCACCGATCCCGCCGCCCGTGATCACTGCGGATCCGGACTCCGAGGTTGAACAGGATGCGCCGAAGGCGCAGATCCAGCGCACCGAGTTCGGCGTCGATCTCGGCACGGCAAATTCGGTCAATGGACTGCGCGCGCTGTGGCGCAGCCTCTTGAAGTCGAAGGCCAACGCGCCGCTGGCCGCGCTGCGGCCGATCATCGTCATCAAGGAGAACAGCAACGGGCTCGGCATGCAGCTGCGCCTGGTCGCCGGGCCGCTGAACGACGCCGGGACCGCCGCCAGGATTTGCGCCGGCCTCAGCCTGGTCCAGCGGACCTGCGAGACGGCGATCTATGACGGCCAGCGGCTGGCCCTGAACGAGCCGCCCGCCGGGGCCAAGCCGGCTGTGCCGCACCGGCGGGTCGCGCCGAGGCGCACCGTCGCACCGCCGCAGCCGGTCGCCGAGGAAAAGAAGCCGGAGCCGACGACAATCTCCTCGATATTCCGGCGAAACAGCCAATAATCATGCGCGGCAAAGGATTGCGGCCAAATTCTCAACCGATTTCGCTGCTTCTCGCCGAGCCTTGTCCGAAACCCCGTTCCCGACCATAGTGCCGCGATGACAAAACCTCCGTTCCGCCTCTCCCCGTATCAGGTCCAGTTCCTGATGGTCGTGGGCTTCGTCACCGTCGGCTACGCGCTGTACGTGCGGTACCTCGCGATCGAGTTCTCGCCGGTTGCACTGGCTTGCGACGCCGGCACGCAGACCATGCTCTGCAAGGCCCGCGCGCTCTCGACCGTGCTGTTCAAGAACTCGGTGTTCGGGATCACCGCGCTGGTCATTGCGGTGCTGAACCTGACGCGGCCGTCGATCGTGCTGCTCACCGTCGGCCTGATCGCAGCCGGGCTCGGGATCGTGCTCTACAACGTCGTGTTGTCGGGGCTCGCGATCGGGCTGTTCATCCTGGGCTTTGCGCGGCCCGCGCCCGCCACAGCGTAGCGGCGAGCAAGAGGTACATCACGCAGGTCCAGTCCGACTGCCAGTTGATCGTGCCCTCGTTGAACATCGTGTAGAGGGCCGCGACCGCCAGCAGGCCGGCAAACACGGATTCCGCGAGCGGCCGGATGCCTTCCTTCGGGCGATTGAGCATGGTGAGCAGCGCGAACGGCACCACCGCCATGGTGAGCGAGGCGTAGGGGAAATCGCGGTAGCGCGGATCGAAGGCGAAGCCGAGCGCGGTCTCGGCTGCGATCACCGTGGTGATGACCAGCACGATCGCCAGCAATGCGCCGATCGCGCCCTTTCCGCGATAGTCGCGCGGCCCGACCAGTTCGAGGAAGGTCGGCAGCGAGCGCCCGGCGATCAGCGCATGGGCGGTCAGCAGGGGCGATGCGATCGCGGCTGCGAGCAGCATGCCCCAATGCAGCCAGCCGCCGACGCCGTAGCTCTCATAATGCATCTTGTCGCCGGCGATCCCGAGCAGCGTCCCCGCCGTCGTCGCCGAAATCGCGACCGCGATCCAGGCTGAGGGCCGCGGCGTCCAGGGCCGGCGGCGCAGCGTCAGCCAGGCCGCGAGGAAGGTGGCGATCGACAGCGCCATGCCGCCGGCCATCTGCAGCTTCCAGGCCGGATAGTTGCTGATCGCAACGCCCGGCGGATACTTCACCTGCCGCTTGACCGCATCGAACAGGCCCCAATTGCCGCCGACGGTGCCCTCGAGCTTGCGCTTCCAGGGCTGGTCATAGGCCTCGATCAGGTTGACGCGAAAACCCTCGCGCTTGGCGAGATCGAGGATCTCGGACACCACCCGCGCCTGGTTGGTGCGCGACGGCAATGCGCCCTCCCGCATCCGCCCCGCGCTCGGCCAGCCGGTCTCGCCGATCAGGATCTCCTTGCCCGGGAACGTCACCGCCATCCGCTTGCGGATATCGTCGACATGCGCCGCGGCGTACTTCGCCTTGACCGGGATATCCTCCCAATACGGCAGGATGTGAATGGTGACGAAATCGACCGCGTCATAGATCTCGCGGTTCTTCACCCAGTACTCCCAGACGTCGGCATAGGTGACAGGAAGATTGCCCGCCGCGGCCTTCACCGCGCGGATGTTGCCGGCCAGATCGGTAGCGGTCATCTCGCCGCGCAGCAGCACCTCGTTGCCGACGATCAGCGAGGTGACGACACCGGGATATTCCTTGGCGAGCCGGACCGCGATCGCGATCTGCTGCAAATTCTTGAAGCGGTTGCTGCTGAGCCAGATGCCCTGCATCACCTTCAGCCCGACCTTGGCCGCGACGCCGGGCACCTGATCGAGGCCGTTCTCGATCGAATAGGTCCGCACGCAGTCGGTGACCTTGGCGAGATCGGCGAGGTCCTGCTCGATCTGCTCGACCGGAATCTGCGTGGTCGGATCG
This sequence comes from Bradyrhizobium sp. Pha-3, assembly GCF_042258615.1. Taxonomy (GTDB): domain Bacteria; phylum Pseudomonadota; class Alphaproteobacteria; order Rhizobiales; family Xanthobacteraceae; genus Bradyrhizobium. Next base: position 5,205,712 of record NZ_CP170152.1, read on the forward strand.
AGCGGCGTCTGGGCGCCGCGGAACGGCGTGTAGGACACGCATTGCAGCTTTGCGGCAGGATCGATCGGCGCGCGCGCGAGCGTAATCGGCGTGGCGAGCCACCACCACACAGATGCAATCACAGCGAGCGAGATCAGGAGAAGCGCCAGCGGCGTACGAAGCGAAATCGGTTCCATCCTCCGGGGGACCGTCGAATTAGCCGGTCACAGCCCGTCTGCCAAGTCCAGGAATCGGTCAATACCATGGTTGTCCTGCGACAGTTTTGCGCTGGGTCGATAAAGTTGTGAGTTTGCTGGACAAAATACCAAATTCCAGTCATGGGATTCCGCCAGAGTCTCCGCCGCACTGGAGACCTATTTGGACGGCATCACGCGAGCCGTTAGGATGATCCCGCAGGGGCAGGAACATATCGGGGAATGCATGCGTCGACGGCTGCTTGAGTTGAAGAACACTGCTTTGCGCCATCTTGCCGTAACGGGCCTCGTCACAGCGCTCGCGCTCGTGAACGGAGCCGGCGGCGCGTTCGCCCAGAGCGGCACGCCGAATCCGCCTGATCAGGCCAAGCAGCAGCCTGGACAGCCCGACGCCAATGCCAACGCCGTGCGGGAGGCCAACCAGCGCAAGGTCGAGGAGTTCGTCGAGGCCCAGCAGGCCATCAACGGCCCGGCCGGCAACCCGGAATGCGTCTGGCTCGGCCGCCGCGTGGTCCGCCTGATGTGGAACGACGACCTCGATACCGCGTTTCGCCATCTCGACCTGTACGACCGGTTCGGCTGCCCCGGCGGCCACGTCCAGGCAGCCTTCCGCTGCCTGACCCGGTTCGGCGCCCAGATCGACGACAAGGTGCGCGGCAGCCTCGACGGCCGCATCCACGCCTGCTGGATCAACCCGGGCGCCCAGCCGCAGGCCGCGGCAGCCGCCGCCGCGCCTAACCCGGCGCCGGCGCCGGCAGGCAATGCCGCCCCCGCGCCGGCCGCCTCGCCCTCACCTGCGCCGACCCCCGCGGCGACACCGACGCCGGCGTCGAAATAGCCGCATCGCGCGATCGGATCCGGCCGCGATTTTTTTCGCGGCCGGAACGGGTTGCGCCCTTAAAACGCCATTGCGGCACACCAGTTGTTAAATCGGATGGCGGAGATATCTTTCCCTCCGCCGCTATGTTGGTCGAACCCAGGGGACGGGTTCGCTTAGTCCTCAATCTCAGGCCCCGTATGGTTTAACCGCGATGCGCGCCGTCGTCGCCGTCCTGTTGCTTGTCACCGCCGCCCACGCCGCCCTGTGGGGTCTCTTCCAGGAGAAGCAGTCGGCGCCCGATTTCCGTGGCACGCTGCCGAGCCTGTCCTACGCTCCGTTCGAGTCCGGCCACTCCGTCGCGGACGTTGCCGCCGACAGCGAGAAGGTGCGCACCGACCTGCGAAAGCTCTCGACGCTCACCAAAGCGGTCCGCCTCTATTCGTCGACCGAAGGCAACGAGCTGGTGCCGCCGGTCGCCGCCGAGTTCGGCATGAAGGTCACGGTCGGCGCCTGGATCGACAAGGACGCCAACCGCAACAATCGCGAGATCGAAGCCGCGATCAACCTGGCCAAGCGCAACAGCAACGTCATCGGCATCGTGGTCGGCAACGAGACCGTGTTCCGCGGCGAGCAGGTGCCGCTGGAAAACCTCGGCTCGGTTCCGGAGATCGGGGTGCCGCCTGAGGAGTCCGAGCGGATCCTCCGCGAGGAGGCGCAGCGCCTGCACGATGCGGAAACGCAGCCCGAGGACAAGCGGTCCGAAGCCGTCAAATGGGCGATCGCCGAAAGCAACGTGCACCGGCTGATCAAGCTGATCCAGCGCGTCAAGAAGTCGGTCAGCGTTCCCGTCACGACCGGTGAAATCTGGAACATCTGGCGCGACCATCCGCAGCTCGCCAATTCGTCCGACTTCATCGCCGCGCACGTGCTGCCGTACTGGGAAAACTTCACCGACAAGCAGGCGGTGGACCAGGCGGTCGACCGCTACAATCTGTTGCGCGACTCCTTCCCCGGCAAGCGCATCCTGATCGCCGAATTCGGCTGGCCGAGCCAGGGCTACAATCTGCGCAGCGCCGAGCCCGGTCCGTTCCAGCAGGCCACGGTGCTGCGTAATTTCGTCGCGCGCGCCGAAGCGATCGGCATGGACTACAACATCGTCGAGGCCATCGATCAGCCGTGGAAGTTCTTCGAGGGCGGCGTCGGTCCCTACTGGGGCATCCTCAATGCCGACCGCGAGGCGAAATTCGCCTGGACCGGCCCGGTCACCGACCTGAACTACTGGAAGATCGCGCTGGTCGCCGTGCTGGTCGGCCTCTTCATGTCGCTGCCGATCCTGCGGCTGGACCAGCCGACCGTGATGCAGGCGCTGCTGCTGTCGGCCGCGGCCAACGGCGTCGGCGCCTGGGTTGCGACCGTGTTCTCGTACTGGACCACGCACTACTTCGTCTGGGGGTCGGCCTTCGCGCTCAGCCTTGGCCTGGTGCTGCTGGTTCCGCTGGTCCTGATCGCGATGGCGCGGATCGAGGAGATCGCGGCGGTGGCGTTCGGCCGCGGCCCACGCCGCTTGATCGGCAAAAGCGAGCCGCTCGCGCCGGCCACGATGGGCGAGAATGTGACGTTCCCGAAAGTCTCGATCCACATCCCGGCCTATTTCGAACCGGTCGAGATGCTGAAGCAGACGCTCGATGCGGTGTCGCGGCTCGACTATCCGAATTTCGAGTGCGTCTGCATCATCAACAACACCCCCGATCCCGACTTCTGGCGGCCGATCCAGGATCACTGCCGGATGCTCGGCGAGCGCTTCAAGTTCATCAATGCCGAGAAGGTGCAGGGCTTCAAGGCCGGCGCGCTGCGGATCGCGATGGAGCGGACCGCCGCTGACGCCGAGATCATCGGCATCATCGACGCCGATTATGTCGTGCATCCGGACTGGCTCAAGGACCTGGTGCCGGCCTTCGCCGATCCGCGCGTCGGCCTCGTGCAGGCGCCGCAGGAGCACCGCGACGGCGACCGCTCATTGATGCACTACATCATGAACGGCGAATATGCCGGGTTCTTCGACATCGGCATGGTCCAGCGCAACGAGTTCAACGCCATCATCGTGCACGGCACGATGTGCCTGATCCGCCGCGCCGCGATGGACAAGGCCGGCGGCTGGTCCTCTGACACGATCTGCGAGGACACCGATCTCGGCCTCTCGATCCAGCAGCAGGGCTGGCTCACCCACTACACCAATGTGCGTTATGGCGAAGGCCTGCTGCCCGACACCTATGAGGCCTTCAAGAAGCAGCGCCACCGCTGGGCCTATGGCGGCTTCCAGATCGTCAAGAAGCACTGGCGGCGCTTCCTGCCCGGCGCGAGCCGGCTGACGCCGGACCAGCGCCGCGAGTTCTCGCTCGGCTGGCTCAACTGGCTAGGAGCCGAAAGCCTCGGCGTGGTGGTCGCGATCCTCAATCTGATCTGGGTGCCGATCGTCGCATTCGCCGACATCGCGATCCCGGACAAGATCCTGACCCTGCCGATCATCGCCTCCTTCATCGTCTCGCTGGCGCACTTCGTGGTGCTCTACCGGCTGCGGGTGAACATCAAGGCGGCGCAGATGCTGGGCGCCATGATCGCGGCGATGAGCGTGCAGTGGACGGTGTCGCGCGCGGTGGCGCAGGGCCTGATCACCGAGCACCTCGCCTTCGCCCGCACCTCGAAGGGCGGCCTGTCGCGGATGTCGATCGAATTCCAGGCGTTCTGGGAGGCCGTGATCGGCGTGCTGCTCCTGATCGGCGCCATCGTGCTTGTTGTCACCAACGGCTATAAGCAGGTGCGCGAGATCTACATCTTCGCCGGCGTGCTGGTGCTGCAAAGCCTGCCATTCCTTGCCGCGGTTTCCATCGCGATCCTGGAGAATTCGCGGATCAACGAGTTCGCATTCTGGCGCAACAGCGCGATCCGGACCGCGGAACTGATCGGGCTGCGCCCGGTCAGCCTGCCCTCGGTCGCCGCCCCGTCGCAGCCGGTCGGCTCGGAAATCCGCCACGACAGCTGACTAACTTCAAGAAACCGGCCTAACCCGAGGCGCCGGAACGGCAAACTCGCCCTCACGGTGCACAATTGACCACCCCTCGGCTATTGACCCGATGGGCCCTGCCCCCTACACAGCGCGGGCTGGAGCATGATCCGGAGCGGCTCGAAGCCTGCGTCCGGATCCGATGTTCAGGTGAGTGAGCGCGTAGCTCAGGCGGTAGAGCACGTGACTTTTAATCATGGGGTCGAGGGTTCGAGTCCCTCCGCGCTCACCAATCCAGACAATGATTGAATAGCACCATTCTGATTTTGATTCTTCTTTGAAATCAAACCATATCCCGGGTAGCTCGGCGGCTCGCAAATGTTGGCCTGTTGCGGCGATAAGCCCTCGGAACAACAACACGATCGACAATTGCGGTGCGACTACGACACCAAGCTAGTCCGAGTCCTTCGCTACAACGCGCTCAAATGATCCAGCACATCGCCAAAACGCTTTGATCACCTTGGCATCGCTGAATCGTCGGTAGCAGGATCACCAGTGCGGCTGAACGCGACCGCGCCGACGTTCCCCTCTTTTCTTTGACAACGCCTCGGCGCGATCACAGCGGCACTGGAATTGAAGCATGCGATTGGCTCACCGGCCGTGACGCCATCGTCACTGGCGACGACCAGCAGCGCAGTCGTATGACACCTCGGCCATATTCCTCGCTCCTGGCTGATCGCGTGTCAGCCGGCAGGTCATTTTAGTCCGTGAGCTGATGACAGGGACGAAGGCGCAACCAGGAGCTACTGTGTTTCCATAGCTACAACCCGAACGAAAAGAGAGCTTCCGCAGTCACCGAAACCGTCAGTGACTTGTCTTTGCAAGGCATTCCCGTATCAGGTGACACTGAACATTGAATGAGGCGCGCGAATGTCTAGCGGAATGGCAAAGAAGCTCCGGTAGCCCATTCAGTGATTTGGGGAGAGAAGCTTTGCAAAAAACTTTGGCCTGGGTACTTCCCATTCGGATCATACTGCAGGTTATTCGCGATTATGCTCGCGTGGATCGATATATCGCACCAATTCTTCTCTTATGTTTGATCAGTATTGGTTCTCTTGTTCCGCGTAACACTGATAACCCGCAGTTGCTGGCAGCTTTCGCCAACGATGAACCGTGGATGACGTTGGCACTCGATGGCACGACCGCCAAGCCTTTTGGCAATCCCGCCAACTACCTGGATCCGACAGCAGAAGCCTCCAAGAAAATCCCGGGATATTGGGGAACGCTTCGATACTACAATATCGTCTATTACGGCGCGGCGATGTTCGATATCGCCTTTCCCTTCTACGCGACGGCGCGCCTGGTCGGACTCCCTGCCTTTCCAACCGCTCCCATTATCCTCAGAACGATATCGATGCTCGCCGCGTTAATGAGCCTGCTTTTCGTCTATAATTTTGCGAAGAAGCAAGCCGGGGTCGTTGTCGGAATATTATCCTGTTTTGTCCTGCTGACGGACGGCTATTTCATCTATTACACGACGATAATTCATCCGGATACGCTTCAGATATATTTCGGGCTGTTGGCACTCGGACTTGCACTGCGTCATTCGAATGACGGGCTACTCTCAAGCCTCGCGGCATTGGGGTTGATGTGTGGTTTGGTGCAGGGGACGAAATTTGGCGGCCCATGGACGGTGCCGTTGGCAACGGCCGCGTTGTTGATGGGAATTCGAGCGACAGGCGCTCACGAATGGGACAAGAAGGTCGTTGCCCAGCGAGTTGCCGTCCTCGGAGCGGCCGCCTTGGTGGGTTGGCTCGGTACGAATCCTTACGCGATCCTCACGCCCTACTACTTCCAGTCCTGGATCACGCAATGGCGCATCGTCGGCAGCTCGGGTGGACCCCTGGGAACGTTCACGTTTTGGGATTGGATGAAGGCCATCTACGACTACGTCGGCCCGCTCGGTTCAGTGCTGGCCGTGGCGGGATTGCTGCACGCGCTGATCGGCGGCTTCTCGACGCCGCGAAAACGCGCCCTCTTCCTGGCCGCAACACTTTCATTGTCGCAGATTGCTTACTACGCCCTTCTCGGCAAACTCTGGGTCATTGTTGGATACCTTTTGGTCGCGCTGCCTCTAATGGCGTTCCTCAGTTTTGATTTCGTCGTGACTTGGCTACAGTTTCTTCTTGCCAAGCCGTTCGGGCGCATAGCGCGTCCAATCGCAGTCACTTCTGTTTTCCTTGCAAGCCTATACCTCGGCACCGACCAGGTCTTCGCACTGGTTAACCGCACGCTCGAGCTACACCATCGCGATAGCACCTTGTTGGCACTGAACGACTGGGCGGCCAAAGGTGGCATACCGCCGAATGCCCGCATCGTTTTTGACGATCTTGGCTACTTCGACCCAAAGATATTCAAGAACGCCAAGATGTATGGAGGCGTGTTGACGTGGAGCGGCGTCAATGCTCTCGATCCCGAATATATCATCCTTTCGAGCAGTCTGTATGGAAGCCCCCACTACGCCAAGCTGATCGAGACACAACGCCTCGCCGCCGACGATCCCAATCCGTTTTCAATGCTTATGTACCAAGCCCTGATTCCAACGCAGACGCCCGGCCCGACCGCAGCAGAGGGAATCTCCTTTGTTAAAGAAATAGCCCCCGATTCCAGCGGGGTGACGGCCACCGCGCCGATTTATCTCCTCACACCATGGCCGAGCCTTGAATATAGGGTGAGATCCTCGCTCTCTATCCTGAAGGGCATTTGGCAGCCGATCGACAAGCCACGCGTTGGACCGACCCTCAGAATTTATAAACGGAAGCCAAACAGACCTTCCGACGACCAACACTGAGAATTCAACGAATGCTCTTGTCACGGACGCTCGGATGGCCGTTAAAAATAGGCATTCCTGAGCGTTCCAAGAGTTGCATATCTCGAGTGGCCTGCCTAGAAGTTCCGATTGCATTAATCAACAGTAACGAGCCGACATGAACAGCGCCGTCGATGCGGGAACACTGGAGGGAGCGCCGCACAAACGAAGACGGCTGATCTCCCTCGTCATGCCGGTCTACAACGAAGAAGCAAATGTCGATCGCGCCTACGCCGCGCTCACGGCTATTTTCAAAGACCTACCCCAATACGATCTGGAGTTTGTTTTCACCGACAACCACAGCGAGGACCGAACATTCGAACACCTTGCTGCGCTTGCCAAGACCGACAGCAGGGTCAAGGTGATCCGCTTCACGCGCAACTACGGTTTTCAGCGCTCGCTGCTGACCGCCTACCGAAACGCAACCGGTGATGCGGCGATTCAGGTCGATTGCGATCTTCAGGATCCACCGGAATTGATTCCGCAATTCATTGCGCTTTGGGAAAAGGGTCATGATGTGGTCGTGGGGTTGCGCCGACGCCGCGAGGAAGCAAAACTGCTCACCCTCGGTCGCCGTGCATTCTACGCGCTGCTCACCCAGATTTCCGATGATCAGATCACCCGCGACGCCGGCGATTTCCGCCTGGTCGACCGCTCCGTGATCGACCGCCTCAAGGAACTGAACGACTACAACCCTTACGTCCGCGGCGTCGTATCTTCGTTTGCCGCGCGCGAGACCGGCATTCCCTACGACCGAACACAGCGGATACACGGCCGCAGCAAATTCCCGGTGCGGAAACTTGTCGGCTTTGCCCTTGACGGGATTATCGGGCACTCGGTTCTTCCGCTGCGGCTTGCGTCCTATGCCGGCCTCCTGATCTCGATCGCTGTTTTTCTGCTAGGGCTGTTTTATGTCGTCGAGGCGCTGCTGCGGGGCAAGTCATGGCCGAGCGGCTTTGCAACGCTCATCGTCGTTATGCTGTTCGGGATCAGCCTAAACGCAATCTTCCTTGGCATTATCGGCGAATATGTGAGCCGGATTTATCAGCAAGTCCGCTTCAGACCCCTGGTGACGGTCGAGGCCACCGCTAATATCTCCGCAGAACAGAGCAAGCAATGACGTCAGCAATTTTCACAGTATGTATCCTGCGTTGGGAAGAGCGAATTTGACCCCGAGCTTCTGGCACGGCCGCCGCGTCCTCTTGACCGGACATACCGGCTTCAAGGGCGCGTGGGCCAGTGTGATACTGGCCGATCTCGGCGCGAAGGTAACCGCGTTTTCCTTGGAGCCGCAGACCGAACCTAATCTCTGGCAAACCATCGGGCAGCGCGTGGCGATCGACAGCCGCCGCGCCGATCTTCGCGACATGCCGGCGGTGACCGAAATTTGCAAAATCGTCGAACCCGAAATCGTTCTGCATATGGCCGCACAGGCGCAGGTTCGGGAAAGCTATCGCGACCCGGTCGGAACCTTCGCCAGCAATATTATGGGAACGGTGAACTTGCTGGAAGCGCTGCGCACCAGCCCAAGCTTGCAGGCGATTCTGACCGTAACCAGTGACAAGGTCTATGCGAATGCGGAGACTGGCTTGGCATTTGCCGAGAACGCCCCGCTGGGCGGCTCAGATCCGTACAGCGCGTCCAAGGGCGCGACCGAAATCGTGGTCCGGAGTTACGCCGAGAGCTTCTTTGCGCCGCTCGGGGTGCCTCTGGCTTCGGCGCGCGGCGGCAACGTGATTGGTGGCGGCGATTTTTCCAGCGACCGGCTCGTTCCAGACCTCTACAGGGCCGCACGCAAAGGCGTGCCGGTTGAACTACGATATCCTGCGGCAACCAGGCCCTGGCAGCACGTACTCGACTGCCTCGCCGGCTATCTTGGCTTTGCGGAATACCTCGCAAACAGAGGCGCGGCCGATCCACCCTCCCTGAACTTTGGCCCGCTCACGGAGGAGCCAGTGTCGGTCGCCCAGGTGGCGGCGGCGATCGGCGAAGGGCTGGGCAATGGACAAGCCTGGAAGCAGGCGTCGGGCTCATTCCCACCGGAAAAGCAGACGCTGCGGATCAACAGCACGCTGGCTGCCAAGACATTGGACTGGCGGCCGCGGCTCGACGTCAACGAGACGATTGCATGGACGGCGCAATGGTATGCGGATTTCGCGAACGGCAAGGACGCGCTCGAACTTATGCGTGCGCAGATATCCCGTTACGGGACCTAGCGCGCGTCGGAAAATAGCCGACTTCTGGCCAAAAGCATATTCAGTTCAGCTTGACCAGCAATTGCCGGCCAGGCCTTGGAGATGCTGTCGGCGTTCCCGGCTTCGTTGCTGCCGAATTCCGCAAGCGCATAGAGCAGCGCGGTATCGAGCGGTTCGCCCAAGCGCTTCGCCAGCCATTCAGCCTGATGGGCGATGTAGCGGCCGCGAATCGCGTCGGCGAATGCGGCAGATGCGATGGCCCGGTCCGGCGACAAACGCGGATCCAGTGGTGCGCCTTCGACGACGGCAATGAACGCGGAGAGCATTGTTCCCAGTGGCCGGAGCGCCGTGGTCCACTGCGGGTCACCGTTCGCGCGCGTTCCCGCAATATCGATGACCCCTGGCTCCTCGGCGAAATCGAGCACAGCAACGCCCTTTTCGGTTTCGACTTCGATCCGGCGCTGCCGGCCTTGATCGTTGCGTGCAATGAGCAAAGAAACCGGCAGCCCATTGGCCTGCGCTTCGATCGCCAGACGCGCGCCGCCGCGTCGAACATCCAGCGATACGAATGCAAGATCGCGGAACTGCAATTCGCCGACCATCGGCACGATGTGGGGCAGCACATCATCGAACAGTGTCACCGCGGGGTCGTAGCTCTTGGCTTCCCCGTGACGGACGTCCGAAGCGCCGTCGGTCCAAATCAATCGGATGCTCCGCGGGCGGCCGAGCGAGGCCAAGGAGGCCGCATACGCCTCGACGTATCGTGCGAACAGGAAGACGTGGCTGGCTCCGAACGCCGTGCCGTTGGCCCTTGCGATGCTGTTGAGCTGCTCGATATCGTCGCGCGAAAGGGCAACGGGCTTCTCCGACAATACCGGGATACCTCTGGCCAGAAAGCGGGCCGCAGCCTCGAAATGGTCTTCCGCACGGTTAGCGACGATGACGGCATCGGGCCGTTCCGGGCCCGCTGTGGAGGTCGGCCAGGCTTCCACGGCGCTCAACCGGCCGAAAAATTGCGATTGCGCAGCCCACGCCTGCAGGCCCGCAGCATTGCTGGGCGAGTGCATGGTGATCCGGTCCGCACGGCCCGGGAGCCCGCACAGTACCGAAGCGATCGTTCGGGCCCAACGCCCGCCGCCGATGACCGATATTTTCATCGTTATCGCCCTAACCATCTACGAAGGTTCTGGCAATCCGCCGTATGCGAGGCGCTGCGACCCCGCAAAATCCACCGGGGGTAGCCGCCAGCCTCAACCTTTGACAAATGGAGCCCGATAAGCAAAGTCACCACGTATTTCAGGGTACGGCGGCTTCGATGCGACCTTCTGCGCCGTAACAGCTTGTCACATGGATCCCGGATGAATTCGACAATCGTGCCGACCAATCAGATCGATCATTGCGAAGTATGCGGCAACCGAACCCTTGCCCCCGTGCTGGATCTCGGGACCCACCCCATGTGCGACGATCTGATTGCGGTCGGAAGCTCGCGGACGTGCGCCGAATACCCGATCGAAATACTCTTCTGCGACAATTGCCGGACCGCACACCAGCGCTTTCAGGTTCCAAAGCGCGAGCTGTTTCCCGAAAGTTATCACTACCGGTCGCGCTTTACTGCCGACGTGCTCTCCGGAATGAAGAGCCTTGCCGATTCCTGCGAGCAGCGCTTCGGCCTGGTTGCAGGGAGGAAGGTCGTCGATGTCGGCTGCAACGACGGAAGCCTGCTCGATTTCTTCCGTGAGAAGGGCGCCACCACCATCGGCGTTGAGCCGACCTCAGCTGCGCAGGATTGTGCCGCGAAAGGACACTTTACCATCCATGATTTCTTCACCGAGGCAACGGCGGAGCAGATCGTAGCCACGCATGGCAAGCCGGACTTCATCACCTTCACCAACGTGTTCGCGCATATCGAGGACCTCGGCAGCGTTATCGCCGCGCTGAAGCGCCTGATCGGCGAAAAGACCATCCTGGTCATCGAGAACCACTATCTCGGATCGGTTTTGCTCACCAATCAGTTCGACACTTTCTATCACGAGCATCCGCGCACATACAGCTACCGCTCGTTCGTGTTCATCGCCCGCGCACTCGGTCTCAATCTGATCGACGTGCAGTTTCCCGCGCGTTACGGCGGCAACATTCGTGTCTTTGCAGGCAAGCTGGCGTCCGCGGTAGACCTCGCAACGATAGAGAAGCTTGAGGCCAAGGAGGCGCAGTTCGGCCGGGACTTCGCAACACTCCGCAGCGGCGTGACGCGCTGGCGCGACAAGAAGAGTGAGGAGTTGAGGACTCTCGTACAGAACAATGGACCGCTTCGCGGCAAGGCCTTCCCGGGGCGCGCCGCCATCCTGATCAAGCTGCTGGCACTCGGCAATGACTCGATCTCGATCGTGCATGAGAAGCCCGGCTCGATGAAGATCGGCCATTACCTGCCGGGCACGCGGATCCCGATCGGTTCCGACGATGATCTGCTCAAGGCCCCACGGGGCGCCAATCCATTGCTCAATCTGGCATGGCACATTCCGGTCGAGATACGCAATTATCTCAAGGAAATTGGCTATGAAGGTCCGGTGATCGACATTTTGAGCCAGCAGGATTTTCAGCCTGGCGCGTGAGACCGCCAATACAACTCAACCGCCACGACGCGGCGAATTGAAAGCCAAGACATGAAAGCGGTCATTCTCGCTGGTGGGTTCGGCACACGTCTTTCCGAGGAAACCGACCTTGTGCCCAAGCCGCTGGTTGAAATCGGCGGCCGGCCGATTTTGTGGCACGTGATGAAGCTGTACGCGGCAGCCGGGCTGAATGATTTCGTCATCTGCGCGGGCTACAAGGCATCGATGATCAAGCACTATTTCGCCAGCTACTTCCTCGAAACCAACGACATCGAAATTCGCACCGCCACGCGCGAAGTCCACTACCTCACGCCCAAATCGCTTGATGACTGGACAGTGAAGATCATCGATACCGGCCTGAATACTATGACCGGCGGACGTATCAAGCGTGCTGCACCGTACTTGGATGGAACCTTCTGCCTCACCTATGGCGATGGCGTCGCCAACCTCGATATCGCCAAGGTGATCGCATTCCATCGCAGCCATGGCAAGCTTGCGACGGTGACGTCAGTCCCCTCACCTGGCCGTTTCGGCATTCTCGATATGGACCAGCACGATGCCGTATCGCGGTTTCACGAAAAGCCGGACGCCGAAATGGGCTGGATCAATGGCGGGTTCTTCGTCCTCGAACCTCGCGTCCTCGACTATATCGACGCCGACGAAACGGTTTGGGAACGTCGGCCGCTGGAACGGCTGGCAGCCGATGGACAATTGATGGCCTATCGCCATCCAGGATTCTGGAAGGCGATGGATACGCTGCGAGAGAAGCGCGAGCTCGAAGAAATGTGGGCCTCAGGCTCGGCCCCGTGGAAGCTTTGGTGAGAACCGATGACACAGCCCGACGACATCAAAGCTGCCGAGTTCGACGCCTACACGGCGAACTACAATGAAGAGATCAACAGGGCCTTGAATTTTTCGGGCCTCGATATCGACTTCTTCGCGCGCGTTAAGAATGACTATCTGGTCGATATCCTCGACGCACGTCAGGGCGGCGCAGCCAAAGCCGAACTGCTCGACGTCGGCTGTGGCGTTGCCAATGCCCACAAGCAATTGACCGATCGGGTCGGCGGGATTTCGGGAATTGACGTTTCGGGCGCCAGTATCGCGGTGGCGCGTCAACGCAATCCTGGCATCCGCTACGAAGTCTTCGACGGCACTCATCTGCCGTTTGGCAACCAGTCATTCGATGGCGCGTTCGCGATCAATGTGTTTCATCACGTCCCCGTCGCACAGCGGCCGGCGCTGGTTGCCGACGTGCGCCGCGTGCTGCGTCCCGGAGGATTGTTCGCGATCTTCGAGCACAATCCATTCAATCCCGTGACCCGGCGCATCGTCAACACCTGCGAATTCGACAGGGATGCGGTGCTGTTGAAACGACGTGATTCCGAAGCACTTCTCGCGGGCGCGGGCTTCAAGGATATCAGCACGCGATATATCTTTTCGGTGCCGGCGGCCGGCCCCCTGCTCCGCAGAGTTGACCGGCTGTTTTCGTTGCTACCGTTCGGCGCGCAGTATTATACGCTGGGGACCAACCGCTAGAGTGCTGCCAAAGCTTCGAGCGGCTCTCTGGCGGGATTCGCAGCCCCTCTGGCGGAAGTTGATTTCAAAACTCCCGATGCGGATCTACTCAAACAAATACAAGTGCTTTGCAAGAGCCATCCAGCCAACCTACCTTAGGGCGATCCGTGGTTGATGTCCGATTAGGAGCAAGCACATCGCACGGCTTCGCCGACGGCATCTGTCGTCAATTGCCTCCTACCTCGATTGCGCCTAAGACTGTCGCGCTCGATGTGGTGAGTGACGGAAATGAAACGCCGACCCAAGCCCTCTGCGCTACATGCTCACGGGTCCACCGTCAGCGGCAGCTCGCCCTGACCGCCCGTCCAGTCGATGATGTCGAGCTGCAGCCCTCGCTTCAGCATCTCGGCCTCGAGACTGCCGGCGTGGCGTTTCCATTCGGGCGTCGTGCGGACACGGAATCTTGGCTCTTCGCCGTGTGACTCGAATTCATCGTCGGCCTTGAGCGCGCCGCGGATGGCCTCGTACATCATCTTCAGGCTGGCGTCGGTGAAGGCGCCGTAGTCCATCGGTCGTCTCCCTCAGCACTCTCGGAACGCAAAAGGCCGCCACGGAGCTTATCGTGGCGGCCTACTGCATAGCGGCCCATCCAGACGGCCCAAGGAGAGCGTGAGTGAGTCGAGTTAACGAAACGTTGTTGGTGCGGTGGCGGCATCCCCGGGGAACAAGGCCAGGATCATCTGCACGGCGCCGCAGCCGTGCCGGCCCGACCGCGCGTCACAGCCTCAGGCACCGAAACAGTTGGGCGAGCGCCGTGTTGGCGGATTGTGCGCGCCGTTCGAGGATTTCGGCCGCCGTGGCATAGTTGCGCGCCAGGATCTGGAGCGCGCGTCGAGCATCCGGCAGCGTGGACTGCCTGGCCATCTCCAGGCACTGGTGCTCGAAGTAGCGAAGCTCCTCAAGTTCGGTCATTGCGATTCGTCCGATTTCATCTGCATCTTCGAACTCAGTGCGCCAACGGCCTAGTGAAAGTTTGGCAAGATTGTTGCGGACGCGGGATGATCTGGTCGGAGTGTTGCTGGACGCGCGATTTGATAATCACTGCTCCGTGACCAGCGCGGTGCGTGCTGCGCGGATCGACAAGCACGCCCGATCGCTTCACTATGCGCGAGTCTTGCTCCGGACGCAGCAATGTCCTGACCGCAGGCGCGTCGCTGAGTTGGCATTGTTGAACCCGATGAAGAAACGCGATTGGGTCTTTGTGGCCGCCTGTGTGGCCGGCGCGCTGCTGTTCGGTGTCTGGAGCTTCCGGATGGGTGTTGCGTTTCATCGCTCCCGGCAGGGCCCAACCGATCTCTCCAGTTCGCACCGCCGCGGCCAGGACGGCGCTCAGGACGGCTCTTCTGCGAGCAGCCCTGCCCGGCCCGCGGCCGACGACAGCGACGAACAGGCCCGACAGCCGCGATAGGTGGCGCAACTGCATTCTTCACCGCCGCATGGCCTCGATCTATGCCCACGCCAGGCCCGCGACGACAGCGGGCTCATCATCGTCCGTCCTCGCACCGGTGAGCCGCCTGCGGCGCGCGCTGTCCTTGGCGCGACGATGACGCGTGTCGAACCGGCGTAGCGCCATCGGCACACGCTGCGCGAGGCTTTGAGCGAGCTCGATGGCCTGTCTGACGACGGCCATGACGGTCGCCACGCGCGTGAACAGGCCGACCAGGAAAATCATCGAGAAGACGTCGATATAGGCCAGCATATCGCCGACCAGCATCAATTCGGGAGGAAGCGGGATCCGGTGCAGATAGGCTCCGATCACGATGACGACCGGGATCAGCGCAATCAGCTTCCGCAACGTCAGCCGGTCCAGCAAGGCGGCGAACTCAACGACCAGTACCTGCCAGAGCCAGTCGCCAAGCGCGGCCGGCTTGTCGATCGTCCAGGACTTCCACAAGGTCCACCACAACTGCCGCCAGTTCCGTTTCCACATCGCGGCGTCCGCATCCTCTCGAGCGCAATTCCGGCGGCTACGGCTTCGAGGACGCCTCGCTGCCGTCGCCCTCGACCGCAGCGCCTTCCACATCAGCCGAGTCGGCCGATGGAAAGATGCGCTCGTAGTTGGCCCTGGCCTCGCGAATCAGCCGCGCACGCTCGCGTTCCGATTTCGAGATGAACCTGATGATCTCGCCCATGTGCTCTCCAACGCAGGGGGAATTATCCGATCATCGGCAATGCAACCATCGTGCCTGATGGCGGCCTGGCCGACATGCTCGCGGCGCTTACCGTACCCGCCGCGGCGCTATCCGCTGCTGGCTGAACGCGACACGCGGATTGATGCCGCAATAGGCATCGCGGCCCGACGCCGACGCCTGGCACTGCTCGTAGGTCTGGTAGCCGCAATAGCCGGGATATCCCTCGTCCCTGCCCTGGATGCACCAGGGATAGTCGTAGGGATCGGCCGCCGCCGGCTGTGCGGAGCCGACAATCCAGCTCGTCCCGAGCGCCGCGAACGCCAGAATTGCCAAATTCGACCTGCGCATGAGCCAGCTTCCTTCCTCGATCGGCACCCAGCCGTTGATTTAGGTACGCCGGGGAAATCTGCGAGGTTTCCGCTCGCCGCCTCAAGAAGGTGTGACCCGCGCGCGGAGCAGCGCATCGGAAGCCAGGGCGCCCCGGAAGGGCGCGGGACCCAACAAAAAACACGAGGCCCGGTGTGCCTAGGAGCCCGGGCCTCGTGTCTGATGTCCCCCGCCTCAGTGGCGGATCAGGTATTGTGGTTACGCGAGCTTGTCGGCGCGATCCATCCCGGATGACTACGGGGGTCAGGCGCGCGCAGACTTCACTTGCTGTAGCTGTAGAACCCCTGCCCGGTCTTGCGGCCGAGATGGCCGGCATCGACCATCTCCTTCAGCAGCGGCGCCGGCCGGTACTTGGGATCGTTGAAGCCGGTGTAGAACACCTCCATCACCGACAGCATGGTGTCGAGCCCGATCAGGTCGGCAAGTGCGAGCGGGCCGATCGGATGGTTGCAGCCGAGCTTCATGCCGGCATCGATCTCTTCCGCGGTCGCAATGCCTTCCTGCAGCGCGAAGATCGCCTCGTTGATCATCGGGCACAGGATGCGGTTCACAGCAAAGCCCGGGCTGTTCTTCGCCGTGATCGCGACCTTGCCGACACGCTTGGCGAAGGCTTCGGCCTTGGCGACCGTGTCGTCCGAGGTCTGCAGGCCGCGGATCAATTCGAGCAACGCCATCACGGGCACCGGATTGAAGAAGTGCATCCCGATGAAGCGGTCGGGACGATCGGTCGAGGCCGCAAGGCGGGTGATCGAGATCGACGAGGTGTTGGTCGCGACCAGCGCGCTCGGCTTCAGCCCGGCGCAGAGATCCTTGAGGATCTTGACCTTCAGCTCTTCGTTCTCGGTGGCGGCTTCGATCACGAGATCGCAGGCGGCAAGCTTGGACTTGTCGGTGGTCGCGTCGATCCGCGCGAGCGTCGCGTCGCGATCGGCCGCCGTCATCTTCTCCTTGGCGACCAGGCGATCGAGACTCGACCCGACCGTCTTCAGGCCGCGTTGCACTGCCGCGTCCGAGATATCCACCATGGTCACGGCAAGCCCCGCCGCCGCGCAGATTTGCGCGATGCCGTTGCCCATGGTTCCGGCGCCGATGATGCCAACCGTCTCGATCATTGTGTCTGTCCCTTCTCGTCGCTTGCGCCGCCGCGCGGCCGCATCGTCAAAAACGGCGGACCCTTGGGGTCCGCGGATGGCGCATGCATAGCAGTCCGGCCGAACGGCCGATACAGGAGATGGCGGTATTCTGGTGAGGTCTATTCCGGGCGCGGCGGGATGGATCGCCGTGGCGGGACGGCGGCGCGCGGCGGCAATTGAGGGCGCGGCGGCTCTGCCGCGCGCGACGGCTCGAGCACGCGGTTGAGCCGCACGATCCACCAGGCGAACCGCCCGTAGCTGCGGCGCAGCGCCGATCCAAATCCCTCGTCGGTGTCCTGGTCGCGATCCATGCCGCAATCGTTAACGCCGATCGTTGAAGGAACGGTGTGACGCACTCACGGGCTGCGCCAGCCGCCGTTAGGAATTTGGCAACCATCTACGCGCAGGCTGAAGGCTGCGGCGCCGGTCATCTCCCGGATTGCACGGGCCAGACCCGTGCCGCAGCATCGCCATGGCGGCGCGACTCGCTTTTAATTGATCGAATTTTCCGCCGGGTGCCGCGACATAAGGACATTAGACGACGAGGGCTACGCCCATGCTTTCTGAAAAATTCTTTTTGGTTCTCGAGACATTGCTCAACGGCCAGACCCATTCCGACGGAAGCCCGCGTGTGGTGAGCGCATCACCCCACGTCCCGGTCAAGCTTCCGCAGGAGAGCCAGCCGGGACGCAAGCCTCCTCGCTAGGCTTCCCGCCGCGAGCCAACCTGATCGATCGCCGCGACGCGTAAAGCTGGTCGTCGGGCTCGCGCACGTGATCCAGCTCATAGTCGGTGAAGGTGAGCCACGCTACACCACGCCCGCAACGAAGTGGTGCCGCCGTGAACTATAAGAGCGACAGCAAGACCGATTTCGGGAGCATCGCCGTCGCGATCTGCGTCGGCGCCTACACAGCGATCATGCTCGCCTATCTCGCCCAATACGATCTCGGGCTGACGGCCACAGAGACGCGCCATCTCTCGGTGGTGGCCGCGCTGTTCCTCGCGCTGCCGATCGCGCTGGATCTCCTGCGCACCGGCCCCGGCAACGCGCGCTGAGCCGGGCAACGGCGCGCCCACCCATCCGATCTCCCCTGCCGAACACGCGCCTGCGCAACATAGCGCTAGGTGAAGCGACGCGAATCAGCGTTACTTTGCAACTGATCACTTCGTGGGATTTGGCTGCATGACCCAGCCCAGCGTCCTGGATCAGAAGATTTTGGATCAGAACATTCGCGAGCTGCAGGAATGGCTCCGCAACGCCTGGCAACAGCTTGCGGACCCCTCGCTCACCGCCTTCTCCCGACGCGAACTGCGCAACCAGATGAAGCAATGCAACGCCGATCTGCGCGTGCAGTTACAGGCCGCTTCCAAGCAAATGCTGAGTCAGCCGGCTGCATCGGGCAAGACGTTCGTCAGACCCGAGCTGCGGATACTCGCCTAGGAGCGCTTTCCAGCGCAGCGGATGGCGGCTCGCGCAAAAAAACGCGCCGGTGTCACACGCGCCAGCGCGCCAATATGCCGCGATCTCCTGCTGCATGCGCGCCATACGCACCCTCTGCTTGTGCAGGGGCGCCCGACAAGGCACAGCAAAACGGCCCCGGCATGCCTATATAGGGCGTCGCAGAGCGGCCCATGCCGCCAAACCTCAGGGACTCCCGTGTTATATCTGGAACTTGCGATCGTGGCGGTCTTGATCGTCGTCAACGGTCTGTTGTCGATGTCGGAGCTCGCGATCGTCTCCTCCCGTCCGGCGCGCCTCGCCGCGCTGGTCGAACGCGGCGTCAGCGGCTCGCGCCGCGCGCTTGCGCTGGCCTCCGATCCCGGAAAATTTCTCTCCACGGTGCAGATCGGCATCACGCTGATCGGCGTGCTGTCGGGCGCCTTCTCGGGTGCGACGCTGGGCCAGCGGCTTTCGCAATGGCTGTTCGAGGTTGGAGTGCCGGCCAACGTCGCCGACGCTGCCGGTGTCGGCATCGTGGTCGGCGTGATCACCTACGCCTCGCTGATCGTCGGCGAGCTCGTGCCGAAGCAGATCGCGCTGCGCGATCCGGAGGCGATCGCGGTGCGGGCCGCTCCGGCGATGACGGTGATGGCAAGACTGTCGCTGCCGGTGGTGTGGCTGCTCGACCGCTCCGGCAAGTCGTTGCTTTGGCTGCTGGGCCATCGCGAGGATGCGCAGGACCGCGTCAGCGAGGACGAGATCAAGACGCTGGTGGTGGAGGCCGAAAACGCCGGCGTGCTGGAGCCAGGCGAAAAGGAGATGATCGCCGGCGTGATGCGGCTCGGCGATCTGCCGGTCGGCGCCGTCATGACGCCGCGCCACGAGGTCAGCCTGATCGACCTCGCCGCTCCCGCGGCCGAGATCCTGTCGGCGCTGCAGAAGAGCAGCCACTCGCGCTGCGTGGTGTTCGACGGCAACCGCGATCATGCGCTCGGCATCGTGCAGGCCAAGGACGTGCTCGACGTCTACCTCGCCGGCCAGACGCCCGACATCCGCGCGCTGACGCGCGATGCGCCGATCATTCCGGAGACCGTCGACGCCCGCGACGTGGTCGCGATCCTGCGCGACTCCGCGGTGCATATCGGCCTCGTGCACGACGAATACGGCACCTTCCAGGGAGTCGTCACCAGCGCCGACATCCTCGAGGCCATCGTCGGCGCCTTCCATACCGAGGAAGGCCCGGCCGAGCCCGCCTATGTCAGGCGCGACGACGGCTCCTACCTGATCTCGGGCTGGATGCCGGCGCTCGAGTTCAGCGAACTGCTCGGCATCGTGCTGCCCTCGCCGCGGCCCTACCAGACCGCCGCCGGCTTCCTGCTGCATGCGTTCGGCGCGATCCCCGATACCGGTGCGAAAACCAGTGCACAGGGCTGGGATTTCGAGATCGTCGATCTCGACGGCCGGCGCATCGACAAGGTGCTGGCGAGCAAGCAGCCGGCGGCCTGAGGTTGCCAGCCGGCCGGCCTGTTGATAACGGGCAGGACAACGAAACAGGCGGCCGCTGTGTGCTATCGGCATAACGGCCGCCGAAAAGCCCTCCGAGTGAACCCCACGGAATTGATCCCATGCGCATAACTCTTGTCGGTTCCCGCCATTTCGGCGTGACGACCCTGAACATGCTGCGCGAGCACCACGTCACGCTGGTCAGGGTGGTGGTCCATGACGGCGAGGACCGGCTGGCGGCAGCGGCCAGGGCGGCCGGCATCGACGTCGTCGTCCAGGCCGACCCCAAGCTGGTGACGGCCGCCGAGATCGCGCCGGGCACGGACCTGATCGTAACCGCCCATAGCCACGCCCGGGTCAGCAAGGAAGCACTTGCCGTGGCCAAGCTTGGGGGCATCGGGTACCACCCGTCGCTGCTGCCGCGTCACCGCGGCATCGCAGCGGTGGAGTGGACCATCAAGGAAGGCGATCCGATCGCCGGCGGCAGCATCTATCACCTCGCCGATCGCATGGACGCCGGCGCGATCGCCGCCCAGGACTGGGTGTTCGTCAAGAAGGGCGAGACGGCCCGCGAGCTGTGGGAGCGCGCGCTGGCACCGCTCGGGCTGCGTCTGCTCGCCGAGGTCATCGACTACGGCAAGGTCAATGGCGCGCTGCCGGCCAAGGTCCAGGATGAGCAGTTTGCGACCAAGGCGCCTAACCTCAGCCCAAGCAAGCATTAATCCAAGCCCTCGGTATAATAATACCACAAAACCGAAAAAGCGGGTCGGATTCTCCGTTCCTGATCGGGAACCGAATTCACCATGATGTGTTTGAATTCACAGGAACATCCGGGGCTCTCGCGACGCAGCAAATTTTGAACACATTGTGACAGGATAAGCCGCGTCATCACACGAAATTACAGGGATTTGATTCATGCGTTCGATCCGCATTCGCGACCTGATTTTGGTCACTTCGGTCGCTTCGGCTGCCGCCCTCACCGCTGCTCCCGCCTCCGCCCAGCAGCCCTATGACGGCCTTTGGAGCGTCACTGTCGTCACCAAGACCGGTAGCTGCGAGCCGTCGTCCAGCTCGACCTTGACCGTGTCGGAAGGAAAGATCACCGCGCCGGGCGCGACGATCTCCGGCACCGTCGGCAGCGGGGGCCTTGTGCGAGTCTCGATCAATGGTGCATATGCGAACGGACAACTCAGTGGCAACTCCGGATCGGGGAAGTGGAATGGGGCATCAGCTGGCGTACCGTGCAGCGGCCGATGGGAAGCATCCCGTCAGTAAGATCAGCAGCGTATCAAGTTTATTCGCCATCGCGCGGCGGCCAGCATTTGCAGCCG
Organism: Bradyrhizobium sp. Pha-3; assembly: GCF_042258615.1. Classification (GTDB taxonomy): domain Bacteria; phylum Pseudomonadota; class Alphaproteobacteria; order Rhizobiales; family Xanthobacteraceae; genus Bradyrhizobium. Next base: position 5,226,905 of record NZ_CP170152.1, read on the forward strand.
CCGCGTTTTTCGTGACGGCATTGGCAAGCACCGCAGGCCATGCCCAGTCCAGCCCGTTCGCCGGCATGGCGGGCACCTGGTCCGGCGCCGGCTCAGTCACCCTCGACGACGGTTCCAGCGAGCGTATCCGCTGCCGTGCGACCTATCACGTCGGTGGGCCCCGGATGACCATGAGCCTCACCTGCGCCAGCGACGCCTACAAGTTCAACCTGGCGGCCGACGTGCAGGCCGAGGGTAATGCGGTCACTGGCTCCTGGAGCGAGTCCAGCCGCAATGTCAACGGCGATCTGCGAGGTCGCGGCGGCGGCGGCAACTTCCAGGTCGTTGCCAGCGCGCCCGGCTTCAACGCCGACATCGCGATGCGCACCGCCGGCAACAAGCAGTCCGTCACGATCAGGGCCGACAGCCAGTTCCGCGGCGCCAATATCACGCTCTCGAAGTAACCAATCGGTACTCAGACGAGAAAAGCCCTCGGGGATGACCCGAGGGCTTTTTGTTTGGCCGCGCGGCAATCGCGCGCAGGTGCCTCTATGCGGCGGGTACGAACGCGGTGACCTCGATCTCGACCTTGGCGCGCTGATCGACCAGCCCGTCGATATAAAGCAGCGTGGACGGCGGGAAATTGCGCCCGAGCGTCTCCTTCCACGCAGCACCGATACCGGCGCCCGCGGCCTCGTATTCGCTGCGGCTGGTCAGGTACCAGGTCAGGCGGACGATGTGCTCGGGACCGGCGCCGGCTTCGTTCAACAGCTTGATGATGCGCTTCAGCGCCATGCCGACCTGGGCAGCCATCTCGGGCGCGTACTCGCCCTTCTCGTCGCCGCCGGTCTGCCCCGCCAAGACGATCCATCGACCCGGGGCGTCGAACGCGACACCGTGCGAGAAGCCGCGGGGTTTCGACCACTCGGCCGGTTGCAAGACACGCATGAGCAGATCCTCCTGATGTGATTATTCCCATCCTGCTTAGCAGAGATCGCGCGGCCAGCGCACCACGCATCGGCAGAATTGCGCGTTGCAAATTCATAGCGGCTCACCGATACCGGGAATCCCTCCTCATCTCGTTCCCATCATGGACCGCCCCCCCTCAAAGACTCGCGCAGCACTGTGGATGTCCGGCTGGCTCGCGCTGATGCTGATCGTGGCTGTAGCCGGCCGCGAGGCGACGCGCGAGGTCAACGTCTTCCAGCTGATGGCCGTGCGTGGCGTGCTCGGCTTCGTGATGCTGTATCCGCTGGTCCACATCAACGGCGGGTTTGCGATCGTGAAGACCGCACGCGTGCACGTCCACATCGCGCGCAACCTGATCCACTTCTGCGCGCAGCTTGGCTGGTTCTATGCGCTGACACTGATCCCGATCGGCCAGGTGGTCGCGATCGAGTTCACCATGCCGATCTGGACCGCGATCCTCGCGGCGGGCTTCCTCGGCGAACGGATGACATCCTGGAAGATCGTCGCGATCGCGCTTGGCCTCATCGGCGTCATCGTGATCGTGCGGCCGGCGACCGGTGCGATCAATCCGGGCCAGCTGATCGCGCTCGCCGCGGCCATGGGCTTCGGGGTCTCGATCGCCGTGGTCAAATCGCTGACGCGAACCGAGCAGACTCTGACGATCATCTTCTGGATGCTGATGGTGCAGTCGCTCGCCAGCATCGGGCCTGCGCTCTATCTCTGGACCTGGCCGCCGCTCTCCACCTGGGGCTGGCTTGCCGTGATCGCATTCTGCGGCACCTTCTCGCATTACTGCATGGCGCGCGCCCTGCTCCACGCCGACGCGACCGTCGTGATCCCGATGGATTTCGTCCGGGTCCCGCTGACCGCGATCGTCGGGTGGCTGATTTATGCTGAGCGGCTCGACGCCTATACGGTGCTTGGCGCGGCCATGATTCTGGCCGGCAACCTCCTGAACCTGAAGCCCGCCGCAATGGTGCCGGCGCGCACAACATGACCACCGCGCAGCGCTGCGGCTCGGCCGCAAAGCCTGCGGATTAATGCCGGGATTGCTGCTTCGAAAGCGCGTTACTTCCCGGCGGCCTTGCGCAGCGCCGCATTGATGCGGTCCTGCCAGCCAGGGCCGCCCTCCTGGAAATATGCCAGCACGTCCTGATCGATCCGCAGCGTGACCTGCTCCCGGACGCCGGGGACCGGAACGGCGGCAGTCTTTGGCAGCGCATCCGCGACCTTGGTGGTGGCCCGTTTGAACGCCGCCTCGGCTTCGCTACGGGCATCGTTCAGGGTTCGCGGTCGTCTCGGCTGGTCGGCCATGTCCTAGATTCCTTCAAACAGCACCGTCGAGAGATAGCGCTCCGAGAATGACGGCACAATCGCCAGGATGGTCTTGCCCGCTGCCTCCGGCCGCTTGCCGATCTGCAAGGCGGCGGCGATCGCTGCCCCCGACGAGATGCCGCCGGGGATGCCTTCGTTGCGCGCCAGCGCGCGCGCGGTCTCGATCGCGGTCGCGCTGTTGACCTTGACGATCTCGTCGATCACCGAACGGTCGAGGATGTCAGGGATGAAGCCCGCGCCGATGCCCTGGATCTTGTGCGGCGTATGCTGGCCGCCCGACAGCACCGGGCTCTCCTCCGGCTCCACCGCGACGACGCGCAATGACGGCTTGCGCGGCTTCAGCACCTGCCCGACGCCGGTGATGGTGCCGCCGGTGCCGACGCCGGCGACGAAATAGTCGATGTCACCGCCGGTGTCGTTCCAGATCTCCTCCGCCGTGGTGCGGCGATGGATTTCGGGGTTGGCGAGGTTCTTGAATTGTTGCGGCATGACGGCGTTGGGGGTCGTGCGCACGAGTTCTTCCGCAGTCACGATCGAGCCCTTCATGCCCTGCGCCGCCGGGGTCAGCACGATTTCTGCGCCGAGGAAGGCGAGCATGCGCCGCCGCTCGATCGACATCGATTCCGGCATCACGAGCTTCAGCCGATAGCCGCGCGACGCCGCGACATAGGCAAGCGCAATCCCGGTATTGCCCGAGGTCGGCTCGATCAGCACGGTGTCGGCGTTGATGATGCCGGCCTTCTCCATCGCCACGATCATCGCCGCGCCGATGCGGTCCTTCACGCTGGCCGCCGGATTGAAGTATTCCAGCTTGGCAAGGATCGTCGCGTTGACGCCATTTGCCTGCGGCAGTCTGCGCAGCCGCACGATCGGCGTCGAGCCAATCGCATCGACGATGGAGTCAAAGACGCGGCCGCGTCCGGGTTGCACTGCACTCGTTGTCGACGGCGCGTCCATCAAGCGGCTCCTGCTGCGGGATATGCTGGAAATATGCGGTCTTCTCTCATTAGAAGCAGCGCATCATGGCGCGCAAGTGAGAAACCGCCGAGACGCAAATTCGTTGCATCGCAAAAACTAGAACCTGCGCAAATAACGTAAAACCTACGCATTTGTGTTGCGACAAGGTCAAACAAGTGCGTCTATATGCTTTCGTCAGATGCAGCTCAGAACGCAAAGGAGGTCACATGCCAGCTCTCGCTGAAGTTCTGTCGACCGCAGCGTCCAGGCCCGATCCGCGCGGCAGCGATTTGCCGACCTGTCCGGTGTGTGCTGACTCCATGGTGGCGGCCGAAGCGTCCGCGTACCTGTTCGACAATCTGATCAGCTATCTCTGGACCTGCGACAATTGCGGTTACGGGTTCGTGACCAAGCACTCGGTGAAACCGATCGTGTGCAACTGATCACACAGCTCAGTTCGGAGCGATGTCACCGCGCGCCCAACCGGCGCGCGTTTTCGTTTTGAATTCCTCGAAAGTGCCGCTTGCCACCGCATCGCGGATGCCCTGCATCAGCTCCTGGTAATAGGCAACGTTGATTTCGGACAGCAGCATTGCCCCAAGTGTCTCGCCGGCACGCACCAGATGGTGCAGATAGGCTCGCGAAGTGTTGCGCGCGGCAGGCCACGAACTCTCCTCATCGAGCGGGCGCGGATCGTCGATGTGCCGGGCGTTGCGCAGGTTGATCTGCCCGAACCGGGTGAACGCCATGCCGTGGCGCCCGTTCCGCGTCGGCATCACACAGTCGAACATGTCGACGCCGCGCGCCACCGCCTCCAGGATGTCTTCGGGCGTGCCGACGCCCATCAGATAGCGCGGCCGATCGGACGGCAGCGCCGGCGCGGTCTCCTCGATCATCGACAGCATCACCGCCTGCGGCTCGCCGACCGCCAGCCCGCCGATCGCGTAGCCGTGAAAGCCGATCCCGGTGAGGCCACGCGCGCTGGCGTGGCGGAGATCGGGGATGTCGCCGCCCTGGACGATGCCGAACAGCATGTAGCCGTCCGGCGCGCTCTCGAAGGCACGCTTGGAGCGTTCGGCCCAGCGCAGCGACAGCTGCATCGCGCGCTCGATGTCGGCGCGCTCGGCCGGCAGCCGCACGCATTCGTCCATCTGCATCGCGATGTCGGAGCCGAGCAGCCGTTGCACCTCGATCGAGCGCTCCGGCGACAGCTCGACCTTGGCGCCGTCGATATGCGAGCGGAAGGTCACGGCCTTCTCGGTCACCTTGCGCAGCTCCGAGAGCGACATCACCTGGAAGCCGCCGGAATCCGTCAGCATCGGGCCGCCCCAGCCGGTGAAGCGCTGCAGGCCGCCAAGCCCTGCGATCCGCTCGGCGCCGGGCCGCAACATCAGGTGATAGGTGTTGCCGAGCACGATATCGGCGCCGGCATCGCGCACCTCGCGCCAATGCATGCCCTTCATCGCCCCCGCAGTACCGACCGGCATGAATGCGGGTGTCCGGACGACGCCATGCGGTGTGGCCAGGCGCCCCGTGCGGGCGGCGCCATCAGTTGCCAGCAGTTCGAAATGATTGGGAAGATTCATGCGGCTGCTTATTGCGTGTCGCCGGGGCCCGATCAACCCGTCGGGTAACGGCCTCCGCGCGACTTCGTGAACGGCAACGGCCGGACGGACGCTTGCCCCGGAACAGTCGTTCCATTAAACAAAACGAAACCGTATCGTTTTATGTCGAGGATATGGCCGTGGGTCGTTCCCGCCGCGCGAAACCTGACTGACGAGATGTTCTCACCCTCCAGCGCCCGGCCTGGCGGCATCCGCCATCGGATGACGATCGCTCATGCGATCCGGCACGCACTGCTGCTGTGCGGGCTCGCCTTCGTGCTGGCAGCCTGCAGCTCGCTGCCGCGGATGCCCTACACCGCGGCCGACGCCGCCACTTCGCGGGTGCTCGATCTCGACGGGCTGCGGCGCTACGCCGACGAGCCGGCGTCCAAATTCCGGCTCGAGCAGAGCGACCACGCCCCGATCAAGACCTATCTCGCCCTCTCCGGCGGCGGCGCCGACGGCGCCTATGGCGTCGGTGTCCTCAACGGCTGGACGGCGGCCGGCAACCGTCCAAACTTTTCGGTCGTCTCCGGTGTCAGTACCGGCGGACTGATTGCGCCCTTTGCATTCCTCGGCCCGCGCTACGACGATGCGCTGAGGGAGGTCTACACGTCAGGCATCGCCGAAAGCCTGCTGCAGGACCCAAGCCTGATGCGGGTGCTGTTCGGCTCCGGCCTGTTCGGCAACAAGCGGCTGCGCGAGCTGGTGGCGCGTTACGTCGGCCAGGACATCCTGAGCGAGGTGGCGCGCGAAAACGCCAAGGGCCGGAAGCTCCTGATCGTGACCACCGATCTCGATACCCAGCGCACGGTGATCTGGGACATGGGACGGATCGCCGCCGTCGGAACGCCGGAGGCGCTGCAGCTGTTTCGCGACGTGATGGCGGCTTCCGCCAGCATCCCGCTGGTGTTTCCGCCGATCATGATCGACGCCGAGGGCCAGGGTCGCCGCTTCCAGGAGATGCATGTCGACGGCGGCGTGACCGCGCCGGTGCTGACGCTGCCGGACGCGCTGCTGTTCCGAGAGCGTGCCTGGCCCGCCAATGGCCGCATGAACATCTACATCCTGGTCAACAAGAAGCTCGAGGGCAACTTCGAGCTGGTGTCGAACTCGACGATCGACGTCGCCTCGCGCAGCATTTCCGCGATCACCCAGGCGCAGACGCGCTCGGTCATTCTCTCGACCTATGATTTCGCCCGCCGCAACCGGCTGGGCTTCCATCTGTCCTACATCGAGCGCGACTATCCGGCGCCGGAAACCCAGGGTTTCGACACCGCCTATATGCGCGCGCTCTACCAGCACGGCTACGAGAAGGCCGCCGCGGGGCAGGCCTGGACCGCGACGCCGCCCTAGCCGGGCCAGCCCCCGGTACCACCGAATGGACGAATCCGCATCGCGCGGGTTATAGACCGGACAGACCCGTCCGAACGCACAACGAGATGAATGGGCAATGGGATTGACGGCAACCAAGGCCAAGGCGGCCAAGCGCGGCGTGATCAAGTCACGCGGCGGCCGGCCGACCCGGGATGCTGCGATCGAGCGCGACCAGCGGCTGATCGAGGTCGCCACGCGCCTATTCCTTGAGCGCGGCTTCGATGCGACGTCGATCGACGCGGTGGCGGAGGCCGCCCGCGTCAGCAAGCCGACTGTCTACGGACAGTATGGCGACAAGCGCGGCCTGTTCACCGCGGTGCTCAGGCGCGAAATTGCCCGCTGGCTTGCCCCGCTCGCCGCCGCGGCGGCCGAAGCGCAGGCCGGCGGCAGCTGCGATGGTTCGGTCGAGGAACGGCTGATCGAGCTCGGGCGCCAGCTGCTGGTGCTGAACTGCAGCGCCGACTCCATCGCCTTCAGCCGGATCCTGACCGCGCAGGCAATCAATTTCCCCGAGGTCGCCAAGCTTGCCGTCGACGAAGGCTGGTCGAAAGCGGTGTCGACGACGGCGGATTTCTTCGACCACCTGGTCGACAACGGCGCCCTCGACCTCGAGGACACAACGATCGCGGCCGAGACCTTTCTCAACATGGTGGTCGGCCACACCCACAGGATGGCGACATTCGGGATTGTGATCGACATGAAAGCCGCCGTAATGCGGATGGAAGTCTCGATTCGGTTGTTCCTCGCCGGTGCCGTGGGACCGCGGGACCGGCTGCGCGCCGCCGGCAAGGCACGTCGCCGACCGGCGCGCTGACCGTTTTATAGGATCGTTTCGTCGTCCTACACGTTGCCGTGATGAGTCTTGAATAAACAGAACGAAACCGTATTGTTTAGTTACAAAGAGACGCTCGGCCCGGATCGCCCCCCAAGGGTTCTGCGTCACCTTGTAACTTCGATCGTCACGACGGAGCTGCCGCCATCGCTCCGCCTGAACGTTCGGCGGCCGACCTCTGACTAACAAAGGTCGGCCGCACCTTTCTCGGCCCGCCCCTCGCGCTGCGAACGCGGGTTCATGCGCGTGCACATGTTCAATACAGGTTCGACGATGAGGACAGGACGATTGCGCGCACTGAGGCATTGGGCATTGGGAGCGCGGCTGCTTGCAACCGCGCTGCTGGCGCTGCCCTTCGCGTCGCCTGCCTATGCGATCACGAGCTCGGCTGCCGCTGCGCTCACCCCGCAGGACAGCGACAGCGCGCTCGACGTGCATGCGGTTCGCCGCGAGCTCGACAGCTTCCAGTCCGCCCAGATCTCGCTGCGCAAGGCGATGGCGATTGCGGAGGCGCTGCACTCAGGCTCGATCACCGCCGACATCAGCTTCGACGGCGCGTCGGATCCAGCAGTCTACCGGGTCAAGACCATGCAGCAGAACCGCATCTGGCAGCATGCGATCGACGCCTCGACCGGCCAGGTGGTCGGCGGCGAGCCCCCTTCGCCGCTGGCCTCCCTCGGCGCCGAAGACCGCGACAATCTCGTTGTGCTCAGGGCGCTGCGGCATCGGCTCGCCGATGCTGTGCGCGTCGCCGAGCACACGACCTCGGGCAAGGCGATCAGCGGCGGCTTGATGCGCGAGGGCGGCAAGCTCAATTTCGTCATCGTGGTGCTGACGGGCGGCGATCTGAAAGAGGTGATCCTCGAGCCGCCCGGCGCGCGCCGGCGCTGAGAGCGGCGCGGGCGCTGCCAGGTTCTCCCTTGCCGAGTTTTCACCCAAAAGCCGTTGACGGACGCCGATCTCTGCCGCATAAGTCCGCACCATGATCACCGCGACCAAACGCACCACCAAAACCACCAAGCCCTCTGGGGCCTCGGGAGGCGTGCGCGCGTAGTCGGTCGTACAGCATCATCTCTACCCGAAGCCCCGCCTGATGAAGGTCCGGGGCTTTTTTGTTGCCCGCGTCATGCTCAAATTCGAATGGAGGACAAAGTGAGTAACGATCCCGTCGTCGCGATTGTCGGCGTCACCGGCGCAGTCGGCGCCGAATTCATCGCCACCATGGACAAGCGCGGCTTCCGCGTCGGCAAGCTGAAGGCGCTGGCGAGCGCCCGTTCGGCCGGCAAGACCGTCAGCTTCCGCGGCAAGCCGGTCGTGATCGAGGAACTGACCGAGCGCGCTTTCGAAGGCGTCGACATCGCGCTGTTCTCGGCCGGCAGCGGCATCTCGAAGAAGTTCGCACCTGTTGCCGTGAAGTCCGGCGCCGTGGTGGTCGACAATTCGTCGGCCTTCCGGATGGATCCGAACGTGCCGCTGGTGATCCCCGAGATCAACGCCAACCGCATCCGCGACCACAAGGGCATCATCGCCAACCCGAACTGCGCCGCCATCACCGCGCTGGTGCCGCTGTGGCCGATCCACCGGAAGAACCGCATCAAGCGCGTGATCATCTCGACCTACCAGGCCGCAAGCGGCGCGGGAGCAGCCGCGATGGAGGAGCTCGTCGAATCCACCCGCGCCAATCTCAACGGACAGGTCTATACCCCGAAGGTGATGCCGCACCCCTACGCCTTCAACCTGTTCAACCACAACACGGCCATCGATCCGGAGACCGGCTACAACGACGAAGAGACCAAGGTCATCAAGGAGACCCACAAGATCTTCGAGGACGACAAGATCGCGGTCGGCGTCACCTGCGTGCGGGTGCCGGTGCTGCGCGCGCATTGCGAGGCGATCACCTTCGAATGCGAGAAGCCGATCACCGAGGACCAGGTGCGCGCGATCATGGCGCAGGCGCCGGGCGTCAAGATCGTCGACGATCGCGCCAAGAACTACTTCCCGATGCCGATCGACGCCTCCGGCCAGGACGACGTGCTGGTGGGCCGCATCCGCAAGGATCTCAGCGACCCCAGCGGGCATTCGATCTCGATGTTCGTCGCGGCCGATCAGCTGCTCAAGGGTGCTGCGCTGAACGCGGTGCAGATCGCCGAGCTGCTGCCCGAACGCGCGATGGCGTGAGACGACGAACTGCGCAGTTCGTAGATGGGTTAGCGAAGCGTGACCCACCCTACGCCTTTGCCCGGAACAGCAAACACGCATCGCCGTACGAATAGAACCGGTAGCCGTCGCTGATCGCGTGCGCGTAGGCACGCTGCATCGTCTCGAGGCCGGAGAAGGCCGAGACCAGCATGAACAGCGTCGAACGCGGCAGATGGAAGTTCGTCAGCAGGATATCGACCGCGCGGAAGCGATAGCCTGGCGTGATGTAGATCGAGGTTTCCGCCGCAAACGGCTGGATGGTGCCGTCGGCATTGGCGGCACTCTCCAACAGCCGCAGCGACGTGGTGCCGATCGCGACGATCCGGCCGCCCCTTGCGCGCGCGGCATTCAAGGCAGAAGCGGTCTCGGCGGTGATGCAGCCCCATTCGGCATGCATCTTGTGCTCCGAGGTTTCCTCGGCCTTCACCGGCAGGAACGTCCCTGCCCCGACATGCAGCGTCAGGCGATGCAGCGCGACGCCGCGGCTCCTCAGCGTGGCCTCCAGCGCCGGCGTGAAATGCAGCCCCGCCGTCGGTGCAGCGACCGCGCCTTCATTGGCGGCGAACATGGTCTGGTAGTCGCTGACGTCCTTCTCGTCGGGCGTGCGCTTGGAGGCGATGTAGGGCGGCAGCGGCGTGGCGCCGACATCGGCGATGGCCTGGTCGAGCACCGGACCATGGAACGAGAATGACAGCGTCACCTCGCCCTCCTGCCCCTTGGCCTCGACCGCTGCATCGAGATTGCCGAGCAGGCAGACCTTGCCCTCGTTGCCAAAGCGGATGGTGTCGCCGGGTGCAAGCTTCTTCGCCGGCTTCACCAGCGCCTGCCAGCGCGAGCCGTCGAGCCGCTTGATCAGGGTCGCGTCGATCTTCGGCTCGGTCTCGCGCCCGATGCGGCGGCCCTTGAGCTGGGCCGCGATCACCTTGGTATCGTTGACGACGATCTGATCGCCCGCCTCCAGCCAATGCGGCAGGTCGGCAATCGTGGCGTCGCGCAGCACGCCGTCCGGATGCACCACCAGCATCCGCGCGGCATCGCGCGGGCTCGCGGGACGAAGCGCGATGCTCTCGGGCGGCAGGTCGAAATCGAAGAGGTCGGTGCGCATGGCGGAGATAGTCATTGCCGGGCATAGCCGTTCGAAGAACGGCGTCGCTTCCGCTCGCCTATGCCCCGGCAATCCATCACTTACGGAAAAGCGTTTCGAAAGATGGATGCCCGGGTCAAGCCCGGGCATGACGATCTTGATTTTACGCCGCGTCGGCGGCCATGCGCGCCTTGACGATCTTGTCCGGATCCTTCACCGGCTCGCCGCGCTTGATCTTGTCGACGTTCTCCATGCCCTCGGTGACCTTGCCCCAGACCGTGTACTGGCCGTTGAGGAACGAGGCGTCGTCGAAGCAGATGAAGAACTGGCTGTCGCCGGAATCCGGATTGGCGGCGCGGGCCATCGAGGCGGTGCCGCGGACATGCGGCTCCTTGTTGAACTCGGCCTTCAGCTTCTTGCCGGAGCCGCCCATGCCGGTGCCCTGCGGGCAGCCGGTCTGCGCCATGAAGCCGTCGATCACGCGGTGGAACACGATGCCGTCGTAGAAGCCTTCGCGCACCAGCTCCTTGATTCGCGCGACGTGGCCGGGCGCGAGATCCGGGCGCATTTCGATCGTGACCGGGCCCTGGGTGGTTTCGAGGATCAGAGTATTTTCGGTAGCAGCCATGCTCGCTTCTCCTGGCTTCGGGGTGGATATTTCTTGTTCCTGAACGGGATCGCGAATGGGCGGCCCGCAACCGCGCCGCCCAGGCTCTCGGTAAATGGCATCGGCGTGCAGCGTTGCAACGCCTCCATCACCGCGACCCGGTAGGCGATCCGGTCGTTGTCGGTCGCTTCCTGCGATTCATAGCTGATCCTGGGATGCCCGAGGATCGCGCCCTCACGGTTGAAGCTGACAATGACGGTAATGTCGATCGGAGCGGCCTTGTCCGCCGGCGGCGGCCGCCAGCAGCGATGGATCGCCAGGACAACGTCCCGGATCGTATTGAGTTGCTCCGGCTCGGCCGCCGCCGATCCGGTCAGCGCGAGCCACAGCACCAGCGGCGCGGCGAACCAGGCAAGTGGCTTGCTGCGCGCCGCCATCGCCGATCACTTGATGTCGGATGCGACCTGCACCTTCACCATCTTGTCGGGATCGGTGACGGCACCGCCCGGAGAGCCCGCGGGAGCCTTCTTCAGCTTGTCGACCACGTCCATGCCCGACACCACCTCGCCGACCACGGTGTACTGGCCATTGAGGCTCGATCCGTCGGCGAACATGATGAAGAACTGCGAATTGGCGCTGTCGACACTGTCGCCGCGCCGGGCCATGCCGACGATGCCGCGCTTGAACGGGACCTGCGAGAATTCCTGCTTGAGGTTCGGATATTTCGAGCCGCCGGTGCCGTTGAAGTTCTGGCCGTCGCCGGTCTGCGCCATGAAGCCATCCATCACGCGATGGAACGGCACGTTGTTGTAGAAGCCCTCGCGTGCCAGCTGCTTGATGCGCTCGGCGTGCTGGGGCGCGATGTCGGTGCGCAGCTTGATGACGATGCGGCCCTTGGTGGTGTCGATCACGATCGCATTGGCCTTGTCGAGATTGGCAGGCAGCGGCTGCGCGACCGCAGGCACGACGCAGAGCAGCGCGGCAACGAATGCAAGAATGCGGATCATGGAAACTCCGGACCTTTGACGTTCTGGGTGTGGCAAGCCACCGGCATCAGCCGGCGAACTTGGCCTTCAGGCTAGCGGCGACTGATGACGGCACGAATGCAGAGAAGTCGCCGCCCATCTGGGCGATTTGGCGCACCAGTGTGGCGGTGATCGGGCGGACCGCGACCGACGCCGGAACGAACACGGTATGCACCTCGGGCGCCATCGCCTCGTTCATGCCGGCCAGCTGCATTTCATAGTCGAGATCGGTGCCGTCGCGCAGGCCGCGAATCATCAGCGTGGCCTTGGCCGCGCGCGCGGCCGCGACCGTGAGGTTGTCATAGGTCGAGGCCTCGAAGGCGCAGCCCGCCTTTTGGGCAATCGGGTCGAACACCTCATGGACCATGGCCAGCCGTTCCTCGGTGGAGAACAGCGGCTTCTTACCGGGATGGACGCCGATGGCGACGATCAGGCGGTCGCAGAGGAAGACGGCCTGTTTCACCACGTCCAGATGGCCGTTGGTGACGGGATCGAAGGAGCCGGGATAGATCGCGATACGGGACATGGTCCCTCCTAACCCGCCCGGCTCTCCCCGGCAAGCCGCCCAGGTTCCGCTCGCCGCGCGAAATAAATACCTGCTCGTCCAGTGAACGAGTCCTGGGATGCCAGCGTCTACGTGGGTGAATGTTTCGTCGGCCGCTGGCGGACGAAACAAAACCGGCCCGCGATGAAACCATTTTCCACCCTGGCGAAGGCACCAGGAAACGTGCGGCCGGTAGACATTGGACAACGAAACGACGGGCCCGGGGGGCCCGATCATATAGGGACCGTCATGATCAAGGCACTTTCCGCTATCACCGTTGCTGCGTTCATTGCCGCCGCGCTCACCGTTCTGCCGGGCTTTGCGCCGCAGGTGGAAGCCTCCACCCCGCAGCCGCTGGCCAAGAGCGACCGTCTCGACATTCACTCGGTCGGCAAGGACTGCTCGCAGCAGGCCTGGCCGAATTTCGAGGCCTCCTGCCTGCGCAGCGCCGGCAACAAGACGGTGGTTCGCGAAGCCCGCCTCGTCACCGCCGATCGTACCCCGTAGGTGATTTGAGGACACTCGGCACTGGTCCAGATGCAGACGACCAATCCCGACAAGTTGCATGGGCGTCGCCAAAATATCGAAAACAACCCCATGCAAAGTAGCTGCCCATCGCAGCAACCCGAAGCGATCGCCTTGCCGCTCCGGCGCGATCAGAGCGGAAACCCGCCCGTCAGTTCGGTGTAAGCTCAGTCCGTCACACAAAACCCAATGGTAATTTGCGACGTCCCGTCGCAGACTATCGTCTAAAGCGCCCGCCAGGATGATCCGGAGGGCGCAAGCCATCAGGGGATTGCCGTGACCAGTACGCCCGCCATCGTTTCTTCTGGCCATCCTCCCAGCAGTCCGCTCCCGGTCGCGGTCACACTCGGTGCCCTGGGTGTGGTCTACGGCGACATCGGCACCAGCCCCCTCTACGCCCTGAAGGAAGCCGCCAAGGCCGCCGCCCATGGTGGTCCGCTGACGCAAAGTGCCGTGCTCGGCGTGGTCTCGCTGATCCTGTGGGCGCTGATCCTGATCATCTCGGTCAAATACGCGATGCTGATCCTGCGCGCGGACAACCGCGGCGAAGGCGGTATCGTCGCGCTGCTGGCGCTGCTCTCGGCGCGCAATGCGGCGCCCGGCACCTGGCGCTCCCATCTGCTGGTCGTCGGCCTGATCGGCGCCGCCCTGCTCTACGGCGACGGCGCGATCACACCGGCGATTTCAGTGCTGTCGGCGATCGAAGGCCTCAAGGTCGACGCGCCCTCGCTGACGCCGGCGGTGGTGCCGCTCACCGTCGTGATCCTGATCGGCCTGTTCTTCATGCAGAAGCAGGGCACCGGCTTCATCGGCAAAATCTTCGGCCCGGTGATGCTGTTCTGGTTCGCCGTGCTCGCAGCGCTCGGCATTCACGGCATCGTCAAGGCGCCCGGCGTGCTGGTTGCGCTGAGCCCGTTCTATGCGTTCGATTTCCTGATCCATCAGGATTTTCACGTCAGCTTCGCCATCCTCGGTGCCGCATTCCTCGCCGTCACCGGCGGCGAGGCGATGTACGCCGACATGGGGCATTTCGGCCGCTTTCCGATCCGGCTCGCCTGGTTCGCCGTCTGCCTGCCCGCGCTGGTGCTGAACTATTTCGGCCAGGCCGGTGAACTGATCAACGACCCCAATTCGATCGACAACCCGTTCTTCCAGCTCGCCCCCGACTGGGCGCATTACCCGCTCGTCCTGCTCGCAACCGTAGCGACCGTGATCGCCTCGCAGGCCATCATCTCCGGCGTGTTCTCGCTGACCCAGCAATCGATCCAACTCGGCTTCCTGCCGCGCATGCATATCCAACACACCACGAGCGACGCGATCGGGCAGATCTATGTGCCTCTGGTGAACTGGCTGCTCGCGGCCGGCACGCTCGGCGCGGTGCTGGCGTTCGGCACCTCCGACGCGCTCGCCGGCGCCTACGGCATCGCAGTGTCGCTGTTGATGGCGATCACCACACTGCTCGCCGCGCTGGTCGCGATCCAGTGGGGCTATTCGCCGATCATCGTGGTCGCGGTGAACGGCTTCTTCTTCATCATCGACGCGATCTTCTTTGCGGCGAACACCGAAAAACTCTTTGAAGGCGGCTGGTTCCCGCTGCTGCTCGCGGCTGCCGTGGCGTTCCTGATGATGACCTGGCGCGGCGGCGTGAAGCTGGTCGAGAAGGCGCGCGGCAAGCTGCGCCAGCCCGAAGAGGATCTGATCGAGACCGCGGTCAACAAGTGCAGCGCCCGCCTGCCCGGCACCGCGGTGTTCCTGGCCTCGGCCCCCAACGGCGTGCCGCTCGCGCTGACCCAGTTCGTCAAGCACAATCACGTGCTGCATCAGCGCGTACTATTGGTCACCGTGCAGATCGAGGAGCGGCCGCGGATTCCCGACGAGGAACGCGCCGACGTGAACGAGATCAGCCCGGGTATCACCCGGATCATCCTGCACTACGGCTTCATGCAGTACCCGACGATCTACGAAGGGCTGCAGCTCGCCTGCCGGCAGGGCAAGCTGCCCGGCATCGATCTCTCCGACGTGACCTACTATATCGGCCGTGAAACCATCATCCCGCGCGAGGACGTTCCGGGCATGTGGGTGTGGCGAGAATCGCTGTTCGCCTTCCTGCAGCGCAACGCCGAGCGCTCCGCGGCCTTCTTCGGCGTGCCGACCGGTCAGGTGGTGGAGTTCGGCACCGAGATCGAGATTTGATCGAGCGGCTCGCGTAGCCCGGATGCAGCGAAGCGTAATCCGGGACCGTTGATGCTGCATCGACGGACCCTCATTGACCCAAATCGGGCAAGGACATCCGAGGGGCTTAAGGTCTATTCGCCCGCCGCGAGACGACGAACGCCGGATGCGGTCAGGCCGAGTTCTCCGAGCCGTCTGACTGCGTAGCCGAGACCGACAAGGCGCTCCCCGTGCGATTGGGGAATCTCCCGTTGCGCTTCGCCTTTGCCGACCTCGACGAGGGAGGCGAACTCGTCCGAACTGAGGGCTTGGGGATCATGCGTCATGAAGCGGCCTCGTCGGTCCAGACCTTGAACGAAATCAGCGTGTTTGGCCCAAACGTCTGGGTGATCGGAACGTCGGAGGCATCCCGTCCCTGTGCGATCAGAACCCGGCCGATCCTCGGCACGTTGTTGCGCGGATCGAACATATGCCAGCGGCCGCCGATATAGGCCTCGAACCAGCCGGCGAAATCACCAGCCGCCCAGGGCAGCGGGGTGCCGATGTCGCTGAGATAGCCGGTGCAATAGCGCGCCGGAATGTTCATGCAGCGGCAGAAGGCAATAGCGAGATGCGCGTAGTCGCGGCATACGCCCTTGCCTTCGTCGAAGGCCTCCCGCGCCGTCTTGGTGGCGCGGGCGTGCTCGTAACCGAAAGCGATGTGGCGATGGACGAAGTCGCAAATGGCCTGGACCCGCGGCCAGCCCGGAGGTGTGCCCTCGAACAGCTTCCATGCGATTTCTGAAAGCCGGTCGGTCTCGCAATAGCGGCTGCCCAGCAGATAGACCAGCGTGTCGGCCGGCAAGTCCTCGACCGCGTGCTGGCTGGCCGAAGCAAACACGGGATCAGGCTCGCCGCTGTCGCGCACAACGCCATCGGCCGCCAGACGCATCGGACCGGCCGGCGCGACAATACGGCTGCACCAATTGCCGAATCCGTCGCGATACGGCGTGATCGGCACCGCGGGGGTGGTGGTCAGGTGGTCGGGGACGATGATATCGGACGCGCGCGTGAAGTGCGTGCCCAGCACCATGATCATGGGCGTCGGCTGCGGGAACTCGTAGTGCATTTCGAATCCGACGCGAAGCTTCATTCGAAATACATTCCTCTTTGTCCTACCGACATGGCTATGATGCGGTCGTATACAAGGTACGATCTGCCTGATCGGACAAATACCCGTATCGCGCGAGAAAGTGCTGGCTATTTGCTGCAATCGCGCGCAGGAACGACGCGGCTTGCCAGCGCGAGGCGAAACCCGACCAATGTTCCAGTCGGATGGTTGAAAGCCTCCTCCGTGCGTTCAAGACAGCTTCGAACGCACTCACCGAAAGAGCTTCATGCAAAATCTCTCGCCTCGTCACGTCAAGACCGAAGAGTCCGTGCGCCTCGGCGTGACGTCCGGTTGGTATTCCACAAAAGTCAGCGGAACATTCGTGACCGGCCCGCATGAGACCGAAGCCGATTGCCTGCGCAAGATCGCCGAGATCAATCCTCCCCCGCCGAGGAAGAAGAAGTAACTCCTGCGCAGCCAGATTGGGCGCATGGGCAAATGCCAACTCAGACGCATGTCGGCAAGATGGCCAAACAAACCCGCGTTCGCCTCCTGGAAGTTATCGTGAGTGCGCAGAAGGAGCCCACTCGCTGGAAATGGCATGTTTCCGAAGGCGGTCTGGAGCTCGTGCACGGCTACGCGACGTCACGCGAAACAGCGCAACGGGACGGCGATCGCGTTCTGTTCAGAATGCTATCTGCCGCCCAGGCGCCCTGAGCGGGTCGCCCTTCGACGAACAGAGACGCACGTTCTCGAAGCTCGGCGAAGCGACGCATAGGCGCGGCCCTGCGCGCCCGAACAATCAGGCATTAATCAACCTGGCGGGGCGTGGCGCCCCAACCTCGAGCCGCATGCAACGAACCACGTTCGGGAACGGCCCTAGTCGCCGTTCCCGTTCGCGCCGTTCTCTTCCTCCGGAATGTGCTCGACCGAGACGACATGCTCGTCCTCGGCGGTGTCGAACACGATCACGCCCTGGGTCGAGCGGCCGGCGACGCGGATGTCGGCCACCGGGCAGCGGATCAGCTGCCCCTTGTCGGTGACCAGCATGATCTGGTCGGCGTCCTCGACCGGGAACGACGCCACCAGGTTGCCGTTGCGGTTGTTGACGCTCATCGCGACGATGCCTTTGCCGCCGCGGCCGGTGGTGCGGTACTCGTAGGATGAGGTCCGCTTGCCGAAGCCGTTGACGGAGACGGTGAGCACCACCTGCTCCGCCGCCGACAGCTCGGCGTAGCGCTCCTGCGAAAGCTGGATTGCGTCGTTCGACGCCTCTTCGCCCTCCGCATCCGCGGGCTCCTCGGCCGTCGCCTCGCCGGCCACCGCGCGGCGCATCTTCAGGTAGGCCGAGCGCTCGTCCGAGGTGGTCTCGACATGGCGCAGGATCGCCAGCGAGATCAGCTTGTCCGCCTCGGCCAGCGCGATACCGCGCACGCCCATCGAGGTACGGCCGGTGAAGACGCGCACATCGGTGACCGGGAAGCGGATGCATTGCCCGCCGGCGGCGGTCAGCAGCACGTCGTCACGCTCGGTGCAGATCTGCACGTCGACGATCGCCTCGCCCTCCCCGAGCTTCATGGCGATGATGCCGGAGCGGCGGACGTCGACGAAATCGGACAGCTTGTTGCGGCGAACGGTGCCGCTGGTGGTCGCGAACATCACGTCGAGATTGCCCCAGGAGGATTCATCCTCCGGCAGCGGCATGATCGTGGTGATGCGCTCGCCCTGCTCCAGCGGCAGGATGTTGATCAGCGCCTTGCCGCGCGCGTTTGGCGCGGCCATCGGCAGCCGCCAGACCTTCTCCTTGTAGACCTGGCCGCGCGACGAGAAGAACAGCACCGGCGTATGGGTCGAGGCCACGAACAGCCGCGAGACGAAATCCTCGTCGCGGGTCTGCATGCCGGCGCGGCCCTTGCCGCCGCGGCGCTGCGCCCGGTAGGTCGACAGCGGCACGCGCTTGACGTAGCCCGCATGCGACACGGTGACGACCATGTCCTCGCGCTGGATCAGGTCCTCGTCCTCGACCTCGCCTTCCTGCTCGATGATCACGGTCTTGCGCGGGGTGGCGAACTGCTGCTTCACCTCGGCGAGCTCGGTCTTGACGATGCCCTGCACGCGGGCTCGCGAGCGCAGGATGTCGAGATAATCGGCGATCTCGGCCGCGAGCTTGTCGAGCTCCTCGGATATCTCGTCCCGTCCCAGTGCGGTCAGGCGCTGCAGCCGGAGATCGAGGATGGCCCTGGCCTGCTCCATCGACAGCCGGAGCGTGCCGTCATCGTTGATGCGATGCCTGGGATCGTCGATCAGCGTAATCATCGCCTCGACGTCACGCGCCGGCCAGTCGCGCGACATCAGGGCCTCGCGCGCGGTGTTCGGATCGGGCGAGGTTCGGATGACACGGATCATCTCGTCGATGTTGGCGACTGCGATCGCGAGGCCGACCAAAATGTGGGCGCGATCACGGGCCTTGCCGAGCAGGAACCTGGTCCGCCGGGTCACCACCTGCTCGCGGAACGCGACGAAGATGGTGAGCAGGTCCTTCAGATTCATGGTCTGCGGACGGCCGGAATCCAGCGCCAGTATGTTGGCCGGGAAATTCGTCTGCAGCGGCGTGAACCGGTAGAGCTGGTTCAGCACCACGTCGGGCACCGCTTCGCGCTTCAGTTCGATGACGACGCGATAGCCGTCGCGGTCGGACTCGTCGCGCAGGTCGCCGATGCCCTCGATCTTCTTCTCTTTCACGAGATCGGCGATGCGCTCGACCATCGTTGCCTTGTTCACCTGATAGGGAATCTCGGTGATGATGATCGCTTCGCGATCTTTCCTAATGGTGTCGATCGCCACCTTGCCGCGCATCACGATCGAGCCGCGGCCGAGATGGTAGGCCGAGCGGATGCCCTGGCGCCCCAGGATGACGCCGCCGGTCGGGAAGTCCGGTCCGGGAATGATGTCGATCAACTCGTCGATCGTGAGCGCCGGATTGTCGATCAGCGCCACGCAGGCGTCGACGACCTCGCCGAGATTGTGCGGCGGGATGTTGGTCGCCATGCCGACGGCGATGCCGCCGGCGCCATTGACCAGGAGGTTCGGGAACCGGGCCGGCAGAACCGACGGCTCTTTCTCCGAGTTGTCGTAGTTCGGCTGGAAATCGACGGTCTCCATGTCGATGTCGGCGAGAACGGCAAGCGCCGCCTTGGTCAGCCGCGCTTCCGTATATCGATAGGCCGCCGGCGGATCGCCGTCGACCGAGCCGAAATTGCCCTGGCCGTCGATCAGCGGCACGCGCAGCGAGAAGTCCTGCGCCATGCGAACCATCGCGTCGTAAATCGACTGGTCGCCATGCGGATGATATTTACCGATCACGTCGCCGACGACGCGCGCGGACTTGACGTATTTCTTGTCCGGCGTGTGTCCCTGCTCGTGCATCGAATAGAGGATGCGCCGGTGCACGGGCTTGAGCCCGTCGCGCGCATCAGGCAGCGCACGCGACACGATCACGCTCATCGCGTAATCGAGGTAGGACTTCTTCATCTCGTCGAGGATGGAAACGGGACGAATATCTGAGGGCACCGGCGGTTCGCCGGGCTTGTCGTCTTCGGGTTCGGACAAAGGGGAAATCCGGTCAGTTCTGCTGGAGAATCATATAGACCATCGGAGGCCTGATAACCACCCTTGCGCGGCTCCGGCAAGCCGTTTTTCCCTTCGTTTTTTCATGCACTTACGGGCTTGTTCGCGGCCCCGGTCGTGGCCCGGCCCGAGAAGCGAATTGCGAATGGGGAATAGCCAATGGAACCGGCTCCCCCATTCGCTGTTCGCCACTCACTATTCGCGATTTCGCTTTCCTCAGTGCCCGAACACCACTGCGTGCATGATCCGCCCGGGCATGAAGGTGAACAGGCCGGCAATGACCAGTGCGCCGAAGAAAATGCCCATCATCGTGAACTTGTGGCTGCGGACATTGTGGCTCCGCGCGGCCGTCACGCCGAGCACCAGCATGACCAGCGAGAAGATCGACAACAGGTGGATCGGGCTCCACGGGCCCACGAGCTTGATCTGATGGATCCAGAACGAACTCCCGGCGACCACGAGCATGAGGATCACCCAGATCCAGCCCAGCGTCCGGTGCGGCAGCGTGCCCTTCGGTGCGGCGAGCTGGATGGAGCCGAGCACGAAGGCTGCCATCGCGGCAAAGGCGTGGAGCGGGATCGCAGGCGCAGCGTCGAGCAATGGCGCGAGGCTCATGATGGCAGCCCTCGAGTGAAGCTCGCGGCCAGACGTCGCTCGCCACAGGTCAATGTAAATATCATTCACATTGACCTGTGTCAAAGTCTGGGGAACTTGCGCCGACGGCCTTCAGTTGAATAAGGCGTCACAGTCGTTTAGAGAATTATCCTCATAATCCACACGAGGAAACTGCCACGACAAATCACAACGCCGCTCCGCGAAATGATCTTCACGGAACGGCATCCAGGTGAACGGTGGGAAGCACGACCTGCGGTCAGAACGGGATGTCGTCGTCCATGTCGCTGTTGCGGCTGCCGCCGCCGGCGGCGACCGCACGGCGCGGCGCCGAGCTGACCGGACCGGACGATCCGAAATCGCTGCCGCCGCCATCATCGGCGAAGCTGCCGCCTCCGCCGCCACGCCCGTCGAGCATGGTGAGGTTGGAGTTGAAGCCCTGCAGCACGACCTCGGTCGAGTACTTCTCGACGCCGCTCTGGTCGGTCCATTTGCGGGTCTGCAACTGCCCCTCGATGTACACCTTGGCGCCCTTCTTCAGATACTGCTCGGCGACCTTGCAGAGGCCTTCGTTGAAGATCACGACGCGGTGCCACTCGGTCTTTTCCTTGCGCTCGCCGGTGCCCTTGTCACGCCAGGTTTCCGAGGTGGCGATGGAAAGATTCGCGATCGGACGGCCGTCCTGCGTCCGCCGGATCTCCGGATCCTTGCCGAGGTTTCCAACGAGGATCACCTTGTTCACGCTTCCTGCCATCGCATCATCTCCACTCAAAAACCGGGCGCCGGACATCGGCCACCACTCTCAACCATCGCCACTTACTTGCAGGCGTCGCGAATGACCTATACGGCCGGTGCCGGCTCGACGCCCACGCCGACGCGCGGTTATCCACGATTATCGAGATATAGCACCGCAGCCGGCACCGTTCCAGTTTTGTTCGCCACAACCAGTCGTAGAGGCGGCCGATGGCGATGGCGCGACCGCGGATTTCGGCCGCCGCCATCGACCGGCTCCGACGCCTTACGAAAATAGTAGCTAAATCAATGTCTTGCGCTATCGATACTTCTTCCGCGAGTGTTGCACTTGGGAGACGGCGCTTCCGGTTGAATCAGCGTATAGCTACCAGCCATCAGACGGGCGCTCGCGTCTGAGATCGCGCTTCGGGACCTTTGGAAGCCGATCGGGGAGCTGGGGTTCGATTGTGAAGAAGTTTTTGCTCGCTACGGTTGCGCTGATTGCGTTCGCCGCGCCGGCCGCGGCTGCCGATCTCGCCGCGCGCCCCTACACCAAGGCGCCGCCGATGATTGCCGCCGTCTATGACTGGAGCGGCTTCTACATCGGCGCCAACGGCGGCTGGGGCTCGAGCCACAATTGCTGGGACCAGGTCCCGGGCGGCGTCTTCACCGGATCGGATGGTTGCCACGATGCGACCGGCGGCGTTGCCGGTGGCCAGATCGGCTATCGCTGGCAGGCTGGCACCTGGGTGTTCGGCCTTGAAGCGCAGGGCGACTGGGCTGACCTGAAGGGCAGCAACAACAGCGCGATGTTCCCGGGCCTGCTCACCAACCAGAGCAAGATCGACGCGTTCGGCCTGTTCACCGGCCAGATCGGCTACGCCGTCAACAACGTGCTGCTATACGCCAAGGGCGGTGCGGCGCTGACCGACAATCGTTTCAGCACCTACTTCACGCCGACCGGCGTGCTTGCCGGCCGCGCGACCGACACCCGCTGGGGCGGCACCATCGGTGCCGGCATCGAAGTCGGCGTCGCGCCGAACTGGACCGCCGGTGTCGAGTACGACCACCTGTTCATGCAGGACAAGACCTACAACCTCACCACCCCGACCGGCGCGCCGTTCAGCAGCACCCGCGATCGCCAGGACGTCGACCTCGTCACCGTCCGCGTCAACTACAAGTGGGGTGGCCCGGTGGTTCCGCGCTACTGATCGCGCGGCACGGATTTGATCCAGACGAAAGGCCGGCTTCGCGCCGGCCTTTTGTTTGCGCGGTCCGGTCGGCGACGTCCTCCACCGCTACAATGCCGGGCGGTCTCGGCCAGCGACACGCGCTGGGGTTGGACCGCCGGCGCCGGCGTCGAAGACACGTTCGCCGCCAACTGGTCGGCCAAGCTCGAGTACAACTACATCGATCTCGGCAAGGTCGCGCCGATCCAGTACACGCCCGCGATCAACGATCGCTCCGAGTGGAAGGACACGTTCCACACCGTCAAGCTCGGCATCAATTATCACTTCAACGCGCCGAGCCCGGTCGTGTCAGCGAAATACTGAGCTACCGGCGGCCGCGCGCTGCAACTGCATAGCGAACACCAGAGCCGGCCTTGCGCCGGCTCTTTCGTTGCGCGCAAGCGCGCCTCTCCGGGCCATTTTTCGCGCATTGTGGTTTCACGGATACACAACTTCCAAGATTTCTATGTAGAAACACGCGAGCGTCACACGACAGGGCTGTGACGTTCCCTTCAATGTTTGAAGGGACAACAAGAAAATGGGACTGGGACTTTGAAAATCAGGAATGTTTTGCTGGCATCGGCCGGCTTGTTTGCTCTCAGCGCAATTGCACCGGCAATGGCCGCCGATATGGCGGCACGCGCGCCTTACGTGAAGGCTCCGCCGCCGGCCGCGATCTACAACTGGACCGGCTTCTACATCGGTGGCTTCGGTGGCTATGCCAGCGAGGACTCCGGCAACCCGAAGATGGAAGGCGGCTTCGGCGGCGGCACCATCGGCTACAATTGGCAGGCCGGCAACATCGTGTACGGCCTCGAGGCTGACGGCGCCTGGGCTGACGTCAATGCGTCCGCTACCGCTTTCGGCATCACCGCGACGAGCAAGATCGACTCGCTCGGCACCGCGCGCGGCCGCATCGGCTTCGCCGTCGACAAGGTGCTGTTCTACGGCACCGGCGGCTACGCCTGGGCCGACAACAAGCTCACCCTCAGCGCTGGCGGCGTGAGCGTCTCGCAGAGCAACTTCCACTCCGGCTGGACGGTCGGCGCCGGCATCGAGGCGTTCATCGCGCCACAGTGGTCGATCAAGGGCGAGTACCTGTATCGCAGCCTCGGCGGCGAGACCTACTTCGGCATTCGGTCTGCCGACATCAACCTGCACACCGTGCAGTTCGGCGTGAACTATCACTTCGGCGGCCCGATCGTCGCCAAGTACTGAGCGAAAAGCAGACCTCATGGTCTCGGAAAGGCCGGCCTCGCGCCGGCCTTTTTCGTTGCCGGAACCGGGTCCTGCTGACGGCTGCTGCCATCAGGCAAACTATCCGTTGATGGACGCGACTCAGCACTGGAAATTGTCGGCCGTTCTTCCTACGTTCCAGTCTTCTCACCCATCGGCGCAAGGTCCCGGCAGCACCGGCGATGCGCGCCCAAAAGGCGCCCGATCATGCGCCCGGAAATGTCGCTATGGATGAAGTGCTCAAGGCGAAGCGCCAACAGAACGCCGGCTCCTCATCGCGCGCCATCACGATCCGCGGCGCGCGCGAACACAATCTGAAGAACATCGACGTCGAGATTCCGCGCGACAAGCTCGTGGTGTTCACCGGCCTGTCCGGCTCCGGCAAGTCGTCGCTCGCATTCGACACCATCTACGCCGAGGGCCAGCGCCGCTACGTCGAGTCGCTGTCGGCCTATGCGCGCCAGTTCCTCGAGATGATGCAGAAGCCGGATGTCGACCAGATCGACGGCCTGTCGCCGGCAATCTCGATCGAGCAGAAGACCACGTCGAAGAATCCGCGCTCCACCGTCGGCACCGTCACCGAGATCTACGACTACATGCGCCTGCTGTGGGCGCGCGTCGGCGTGCCCTATTCGCCCGCCACGGGGCTACCGATCGAGAGCCAGATCGTCTCGCAGATGGTCGACCGCGTGCTGGCGCTGCCCGAAGGCACCCGCCTCTATCTGCTGGCGCCGGTCGTGCGCGGCCGCAAGGGCGAGTACAAGAAGGAGCTCGCCGAGTACCTCAAGAAGGGTTTTCAGCGCGTCAAGATCGACGGCACCTTTTATGAGCTGTCGGAGGCTCCCGCGCTCGACAAGAAATTCCCGCACGACATCGATGTCGTGGTCGATCGCATCGTGGTGCGCCCCGATCTCGCCCAGCGCCTCGCGGAAAGTTTTGAGACCGCGCTGAAGCTCGCCGAGGGCCTCGCCGTGATCGAATACGCCGACGCGCCCGCAGCGGCCGCCACCGAAGACAAGAAGAAGACCGCGAAGATCCACGACAAGAGCGGACCCGAGCGCATCCTGTTCTCGGAGAAGTTCGCCTGTCCGGTGTCCGGCTTCACGATCCCCGAGATCGAGCCGCGCCTGTTCTCGTTCAACAACCCCTATGGCGCGTGTCCCGCCTGCGGCGGCCTCGGCGTCGAACAGCATATCGACGAGGACCTGGTCATCCCCGACAAGGAGCTGACCTTGCGCAAGGGCGCGATCGCGCCGTGGGCGAAGTCGTCCTCGCCCTATTACATCCAAACCCTGACCGCGCTCGGCAAGCACTACAAGTTCACGCTCGACACCAAGTGGAAGGACCTGACCAAGAAGGTGCAGGCCGCGCTGCTGCACGGCTCGGGCGACGACGAGATCAAGTTCTCCTATGAGGACGGCGTCCGCTCCTACGACACCAAGAAGCCGTTCGAGGGCGTCGTCACCAACATCAACCGCCGCTACCGCGAGACCGAAAGCGAATGGGCGCGCGAGGAGCTCGGCAAGTATTTCTCCGACGTGCCCTGCGCCGGCTGTAACGGCTATCGGCTGAAGCCCGAGGCGCTGTGCGTCAAGATCGGCGGCAAGCATATCGGCGAGATCTCGGAGCTCTCGGTCAAGCGCGCCGGCGAATGGTTCGAGACGGTGCCGGAAGCGCTGAATGCGCAGCAGAACGAGATCGCGACGCGCATCCTGAAGGAAATCCGCGAGCGCCTGACCTTCCTGCTCGACGTCGGCCTCAACTACCTGACGCTGTCGCGCTCGTCAGGCACGCTGTCCGGCGGCGAGAGCCAGCGCATCCGCCTCGCCTCGCAGATCGGCTCGGGCCTGACCGGCGTGCTCTACGTGCTGGACGAGCCGTCGATCGGCCTGCACCAGCGCGACAACGCCCGCCTGCTCGACACGCTGAAGCGGCTGCGCGATCTCGGCAATACCGTGGTCGTGGTCGAGCATGACGAGGACGCCATCCGCCTCGCCGACTATGTACTCGACATCGGCCCCGGCGCCGGCATGCATGGCGGCCACATCGTCGCCGAAGGCACGCCCGACCAGATCATGCGCAACCCGAAATCGCTGACCGGCAAGTATCTCACCGGCGAGCTTTCGGTGCCCGTCCCCGACCGGCGGCCGCCGAACCACCGGCGCACCATCAAGGTCATCAATGCCCGCGGCAACAATCTGAAGAACGTCTCGGCCGAGATCCCGCTCGGCCTGTTCACCTGCGTGACCGGCGTCTCCGGCGGCGGCAAGTCGACCCTGCTGATCGACACGCTCTACAAGTCGATCGCCCGCAAGCTGAACAATGCAAGCGAAGGCGCCGCCCCGCACGACCGCATCGAGGGCCTCGAGCACATCGACAAGATCATCGACATCGACCAGTCGCCGATCGGCCGCACGCCGCGTTCGAACCCCGCGACTTATACCGGCGCCTTCACGCCGATCCGCGAATGGTTCGCCGGCCTCCCCGAGGCGAAGGCGCGCGGCTACGAGCCCGGGCGCTTCTCGTTCAACGTCAAGGGCGGCCGCTGCGAGGCCTGCCAGGGCGACGGCGTCATCAAGATCGAGATGCACTTCCTGCCCGACGTCTACGTCACCTGCGACACCTGCAAGGGCAAGCGCTACAACCGCGAGACCCTCGAGGTGCTGTTCAAGGGCAAGAGCATCGCCGACGTGCTCGACATGACCGTCGAGGAAGCCGCCGAGTTCTTCAAGGCGGTGCCGCGCGTGCGCGAGACCTTCCAGACCCTGCACCGCGTCGGCCTCGACTACATCCATGTTGGCCAGCAGGCCACCACGCTGTCGGGCGGCGAGGCCCAGCGCGTCAAGCTGGCGAAGGAATTGTCAAAGCGCGCCACCGGCCGCACGCTCTACATCCTGGACGAGCCGACCACCGGCCTGCACTTCCACGACGTCGCAAAACTTCTGGAGGTGCTGCACGAGCTGGTTGCCCAGGGCAACACCGTCGTGGTGATCGAGCACAATCTCGAAGTCATCAAGACCGCCGACTGGGTGATCGACCTCGGCCCCGAAGGCGGCGACGGCGGCGGCGAGATCGTCGCCTGGGGCCCGCCGGAGGACATCGTGAAAGCGCCGAGGAGCTACACCGGCAAGTTTTTGGCGCCGGTGCTGAAGAAGGCGAACAGCAAGCCGCGGAAGAGCTCAGCGAGCGAGGCGGCGGAGTAGCCGCATCGCGCGCGGGCGGTGCGTGCGGGTCTTTTCCGGGTGAGTGCGTAGGATCGGTAGAGCGAAGCGAAACCCATCTACGGACGACGAGTCACCGACCGCGGTACGTGGCTATCTGCCAGACGTTGGCCCAGGAATCCCGGACCATCGCGCGCCTGTCGCCATAAGGCGTATCCGCAGGCATCTCGATCGATTCCGCGCCTGCCGCGATCGCACGCCGATAGGTCTCGTCCGCGTTCTCAACATAAACATAGAGAAAGGCCGGTATGGCGTCTCGCACGCCTCCGCCGTCGCTGATCAGGATGATCGAGTCTCCGATCCGAATTTCCGTTGGCGCTCCGGATCGAACTTCGCCCTCCGCTTCGAAGACGTCGCTTAGGAATCCGGCCAAGCCGGTGAGGTCGCGCGTGACAATTCGCGGTATGACGGAAGGCCAGCCGGCGGGCTTGAATTGGGACATGTGTCTGCTTTTGCCTAGGCCACGCCGATGCGTCGTCGATTAGAGCGGTAGCCCGGATGAGCGAAGCGATATCCGGGGGCCCTCTCGTAGTCGTCGACCTCTGTCCCGCATGTCGCGGAGCCTGTCATCGGGCGCGCGTTCGCGCGACCCGTTGGCGCATGCGGGCTACAACAACCGTCCCCTCACCCCGGCCCTACACCGCCCAATAATTCGGGTGCGTGTACGCGTGCGAGCGGTCGCCCCAATCGAATTCGTCGCCGTCGAACTCGGACGGACCGGTTCGCAGATCGTCCAGCGTCACCTCGGCCTCGAAGGCCTGGCGCGCGGGATCGAATTTCAAGGCTGTCCACTTGACCGGATAATGGTGGTGGCTGCTGAGCACGCCACCGGTCTTGATCACGGCGTAGGCCACCGTTCCGCTTACCTTGTCGAGCATCAGCCGCTCGATCGATCCGAGTTTTGAGCCATCGCGCCCGAACACACAGACATGCTCGACGCGGTCGCTGGGCACCAAGGTATGATGCATGGCATCCTCCCTGTTTTCCCTTGTTCGGCCGAGATTATAGCACCGGCGCATGCCGAGTGGCAGAGATCGTAGGGCGGATTAGCAAAGCGTAATCCGCCGATGCGTGCGGCCACAACGGCGGGTTACGCCTTCCGCCTTCGCTCGTTGAGCTACGGCGGGCGTTGTCGGCTAATCCACCCTACCGTCCCTACTCTGTCCTTCTCAGAAATGCCCCGAACGCCCTCGGGCCGTCACCGACCTTGACCTCGCCGACGACCTTCAGCTCGGCGGCATCGATCACACTCAGCGTGTTGCTCTCCCAGTTCGCGACCAGGACGCGCTTGCCGTCCGCCGTCGCCTCGATGCCTTCGGGGTAGTCCCCGACCGTGATCCGCTTCACCGGCTGCAATGTCGCGAGGTCGAACACGCTGACCTTGCCGTCATACTGGTCGGTGACGAAGCCGCGGCCCTGCGCCAGCGCCACGGCGTAGGGACGCAGGCCGACATGGACGCGGCCGATCTCGCGGGCGGTCAGGATGTCGATCACCGAGACGTCGTCGGAGCCGACATTGGCGGTGTAGGCGCGCTTGCCCTCGGCATCGATGGTGACGCCGAACGGACGGGTCCCGACCTTGACGACCCCTCGCCGCTCATGCGCGGAAATGTCTGTTATCGACACGCTGTCGTCGTCGCGGTCGGCCGAGAGCAAGAGCCGCCCGTCCGGCGTCACGGCAAGCCCGGACGGCGATGCGCCGACCGCAAGACTGCCGACGACGCGCTGCTGCCTGGCATCGATCACCCGCACCGCGGCGGCGTACCAGTCGGCGACATAGACCGTCGCACCGTCGGGGGCCACCGCGATGCCGAGCGGGCCGCCGCCGACGTCGATGCGGCCGACCACCATTCGCGCCGACGCGTCGACCACCGTGACCGCCTTGGCGTCCGGGCTCGTCACATAGGCGAAGCGGCCGTCACGGCTGACGGCAACACCCGCGGGCTTGCCGCCGATCGCGATCGTCGCGACCGGCTTCGAGGTCGCAAGATCGACGACCGTCAGATCGTCGCTGAGCTGGTTGGTGACGAAGGCCTCCTCGGCGCGCGCGCCACTGAAGCCGGCGAGCAGCGCCAGCAGCGCGATCGCGCGCATGCTCAGCTACCGCTCTCGATCTTCTTCTTCAGCGCCGCCAGCCCGCCCCTGTACAGCTCGCTCACCGCCTTCACCGCGGCCTCGTCGTTCAGCTCCGGCGGCGGATCGTTGTTGGGAAAGCCGCGATAGAACGCGCCGGCCCATTCCAGCTTCGCCTTGCCGCCGGCCGCCGGCGACACCGACAGCGTCGAGGAGTAATTGGTGACCGGCAGCACCTTCACGTCGACCGCCGTGATCCGGTACGAATAGCTCATCATCTCGGGCTCGTATTTGTAGAGCTCCTCGTCAATGGTAATGCCGGGCGCCAGGGTCAGCCGCCGCGTGGCGCCGATCTCGTTGCCCTTCTCGCCCTCGGTCTTGGCGACACCGGCAAGCCAGCTCATGTCCTGGAAATTGCCGATCACCGCCCACACCTTGGCCTGCGGCGCGTCGATCTCGATGGATTCCCGCACCTTCTGGCGGGTCGGCCCGTGGGCCCAGGCGGCCCCCAATACGGCCAATGCCGCCACCACCACGCCAACCCTCGCGATCGTCAGCCTCATCCTTGCTCTCTCCCGATGTCTGTCGATCATGCGCCGCCTGGCGCATGCCGCAGTTTATGATTGGAGGTTCTAGACCAGGTCGGCGACCCGCTTCTTGCACCAGAGCGAAGTCGCCGCCGGCGGCTTCCCCGGGAGGCAAGCGGCCGGGATCGGCGTCAATCCTCGATCGCCGCCTCGACGAACCCGTTCGGATCGTCGCAGAACTCGCGCATCAGCCGGTAGTGATCGGTCTCCCGCAGGCTGACCGGCTCGAGCCCGTATTTGCTCAGCCGCAGCAGCGTCGCGTCGGGATACGCCATCAGGACCGGCGCATGCGTCGCCATGATCACCTGGCAGTGGCCGGTACCGTTCATCCGGTGCAGCAGCTTGAGGAATTCGATCTGCCGTGACGGCGACAGCGCGGATTCCGGCTCGTCGAAGATGAAGATGCCCTGCCGCTGGCAGCGCTCCTCGAAGAAGCGCAGGAAACCCTCGCCGTGGGAATAGGACAGGAAGTTCGGCGGCAGGTCTCGGACGTCAACCGCTGCCTGATCCAGATAACGCGCGACCGAAAAGAAGCTTTCCGCCCGAAAGAACCAGCCGTTGGTGATCTTGGGCAGCCAGCTCGCGCGAAGCGCTGACGCAAGCGAGCCGCCCATCTTCTCCACGACATTGCTGTGGTCGACCGCGCGATAGCCCTTGCCGCCGCCGGCGTCGTCATAGCCCGCCATCACGGCGATGCCTTCCAGCAGCGTCGACTTGCCGGTGCCGTTCTCGCCGACGATGATGGTGATCGCCTTGTCGAAGCTGAGTTCGAATTCGTCGCGCAGCAGCGGCAGCACGAACGGATATGCGTTGCGATTGGGAATGCGCTCGGGATCGAGCCAGACCCGCCCGAGATACGGCGCGGGCATGTTGATCGGGCGATGTCGTGCTCTGGCCATTCGTCCTGCTTCCGGCACTCCGCCGCGGCGCCAACCACGATCCCAGATAGAGGTGAAGCCGTCAAGAACACAACGGGAACACGCGGACTGGTCTGGCGCGCACGTCTGCGCACAATGCTAGGTTCAGCGTCCCGCGCATACGACGCGGAATCAGCAAGCCTTGTTGGGATTCCCGAAATGACAACCTCGCCTCCAGAAGGGTTCAAGCTCCTGCCGAGCCGCCCAGGGTTCATCGACCATAATGGCCCCTACTACTGCCGCGAGACGGGCGACGCCGCACCTGAATGGGGGTTTCAGAGCGACGACCGGCACGGCAATCCCTACGGCTACATTCATGGCGGGGCGATCCTCGGCTTTCTCGATACCGCCCTTGGCAGTGCCGTGTTCATGGCAACGAAACGCAAATGCGCGACCGTTTCGCTGGACACCCGCTTCGTCGGCGGCGCCGCGCCGGGTCCATGGATCATCGGCCGCACGACGGTGAAAAAGGTGACGCGGACCTTCGCCTTCGTCGATGCTGAAGCCTTCGCCGGCGACAGACTGTTGGTGACAGCCGCCGCCGTCTTCCGCGTGTTCGACGACTGAGCCGATGCCAAGTCGCACCTAAATGCTCTTGCGCAAGGCGATCCTCACCGAGCAGCAAGCGGTCTGCATCTATGATGGCCGGCCGCGCGAGCTCTGCCCGCAGATCATCGGCCGCAACAAGAGCGGTGACGAGGTCGTGCTGGCCTGGCAATTCGCGGGCGAGAGTTCGGGCAAGCTGCCGCAATGGCGCTGCCTGCGGCTCGCCCACGTGACCGCGATCAGCTTGCGCAAGGGCCCCTGGCGCGAGGGCGGCTCGCACCGCACCGAGCAGACCGGTGTCAGTGCGATCGACCTCGACATCAACATCCATGTCCGCAAGCGGCGGTGAGCGAATGCGAAACTGCGTCCTCACCACACCTGTCATCGCCCGGCTCGACCGGGCGATCCAGTACGCCGCGGCCTCTCGGCTCAAGCACCGGCGTCTCTGGAATACTGGATCACCCGCTTTCGCGGGTGATGACATCGCGTCTGTGACAACTTGAATCGCACCCCACCTCCATCGTCGTCCCGGCGAAGGATGTGGCGCGATACCGACTTCAGCGAACGCCGGGACGACGCGTGGAGAGACCAGAGGAGGCCCCCTACGGCCGCTCCGCCTCCTCCAGCACTTCCAGCACCAGCTCCATCGTCATCAGCACGGGATTGTCGCCGCGCACCAGGTGTCCCTCGGCGATGCCGCCGAGATAGTCGACCAGCGCGACGTCGAGGCTGGCGCGCACCCGACGATTGGCGTCAGGCGCGATCTGCCCCGCGGTCAGCGCAAGCTCGGTCGCGAACGGCACAACGCTATGGCCCTCGCTGAAGACCGCGCCGATGGTCGAGCCGACGCCGCCATGCAGCCGTGCGCGCAAAATGCCGTGCTGGCGGCAGAAGCCCTCCAGCGCACAGGCAAAATCCTGGTTCGGCCGCAGCCGCAATGCGAAGGCATGGCTCGTGGTCTTCGCCCCGCGCGGCGCGCTGGCGACCGGACCGAACAGCTTGAAATTGGTCTCGCTGTCGGGCTCGGCCACAAACGTCGCGCCGTCGATCCCGAACGCGCTGACCTCGAACGGCTCGGCGACGATGGTTTCATCCGGCAGCATGTGCCCGCCGTTGAAGCGGCCGTCGGCCTCGGTCCACAAGCCGTGGCAATGGAAGAACGGCGCGCCGTCGCGTTCGCCGAACGTCAGCGCCGCGAGCTTGAGCCGCGTCACACCATCCGGACGGAACGTGTCGCTGTAGAACGCAGCGTTGACGCCGTCCTTCGACAGCGCCGGCATCACATAGGCGAACGGCCCGAGCGCGCCGCCCGTCGCGCTCAGCACACCGCTCGAAAATCCCGCCGCCGCAAAGCCGCGGCGCACGGCTTCGAGCAAGGGAATGCCGGCCTCGAGCATGAACGAAAAGGCGCGGCCGCGCGCGGCGACCGATTGGATGCGCTCGGGTATGGGAGCGCCAGGCTGGGCGATGCTGCGCATCGCCTCAGGCGCCCGTCGATTTGGCGATCACCTCAAGCAGCCCGCGCGCCTTGAGCTCGTCGCGGATCAGCCGCTTCGGCACCTTGCCGTAGCCGGACTTCGGCAGCGCCTCCCAGAAGAAGAAGCGTTTTGGCATCTTGTAGCGCGGCACCTTCGGCGCGAGGTACGCCGCAAGCTCCGCTTCCGCGACCGCGTCGATGCCCTCGCGCGCGACGCAGACGGCGACACCGACCTCGCCCCAGAACGGATCGGGCACGCCGAGCACGGCGACCTCGCCGACCGCGGGATGGGTCAGGAGCTTCTCCTCGATCTCGCGCGGATAGATGTTGGAGCCGCCTGAGATGTACATGTCGGAGGCGCGGCCGGTGATGTAGACAAAGCCCTCCTCGTCCATGTGGCCGAGGTCGCCGGTACGGAACCAGCCGTCGCGGAACGCCTTCGCATTGGCCTCGGGATTGTCGTAGTAACCCGCGAACACGCCGGGCCCGATCACGCAGATCTCGCCGGTCTCGAGCGCCTTCAGCTCGCTTCCATCGTCGCCCTGGATCGAGACCTGCATGCCGGTGCGCTCAAAGCCGCAGGTGCCGATCCGCGCATGTGGTCCGTCCTCGGGATCGTGCAGGCCGGGCGGCAGCACCGTGATGTTGCCGGTGACCTCGCCGAGCCCGAAATACTGCACCAGCACACCGCCGAGCTTGTGCAATGCCGCCTTCTGGTCCTCGCGATACATCGGCGCGCCGGCATAGATGATGTAGCGCAGCGAGGAATGGTCGTGCTGGTCGGCCGCGGGATGCTCGACCATCATCTTCAGGATGGTCGGCACTGTGAACATGTTGCTGACGCGATATTTGGCGATCAGGCGGAACGCCTCGGCGATGTCGAACTTCTCCGACGGCAGCAGGATAGTCGGCACACCGCGCGCGGTCTGCACCAGCTGGTGCACGCCGGCGCCATGCGACAGCGGCGCCACCACCAGCGAGGCGTCGTCTTCGGTGGTGCCGGGCATCAAATCGGCGAGATGGTTGGTGATCACGAAGGCCATCTGGCCGTGGGTCAGGACCGCGGCCTTGGAGCGGCCGGTGGTGCCGGAGGTGAAAAAGAACCAGCAGGGATCGTCGTAGTCGACCGGCGTGTTCTCGACCACAGCACCGGCATGCTTGGCGATGACGTCACCGAGCGTCGCCTCGCCGAACGTGCCCTCCTCGCCGATCCGCCAGACGAATTCGAGCGCGGGATTTGCAGCCGCCTTGGCGTGCTCGGGAAAGTCGGCATGACAGAGAAACGCCTTGGCGCCCGAGGCCGCCGCCAGATAGGCAACCTCGTCGGGCATCAGACGGAAATTGGTCGGCACCCAGACCGCGCCAAGCCGGAAGGCGGCGAACATCGACCAGAACATCTCGTCGCAATTCTTGGAATGCACCAGGATGCGATCGCCCTTGCCGATGCCGCGCGCGGCGAGCGCCGCCGCCAGCGCCGAGACGTTCTGGTCGATATGGCGCCACGACCAGACCTTCTCGTTCCAGATGAAGCCGGGACGATCGCCGTGACGGCGGGCGTTCTGGGTCAGGATGTAGGCAAGATTCATTACCCGGCGCGACACCCGCGCGATCCCGCCGCGCGGCGCGGTCCTCTCAGTCCCGCTCATTGCCGCTCCGCCGATACGCACAACAGACGGGGCAAGATCAGAACGGTCATCGGGTATTTCCTCGGTCAGAACCGGGCGTCTTCAAGCGCCGCAAGGGATTGGTGCCACCCGGTTTATCGCCAAGCAGCGCACCTCGGCAAGGCCCGCCGGGCGCGGCGCGATGATACCGCGCCGGCGGCTGCCAACCCGACAATGCCTGGCCCGACAATACTCGGCTATTGCGGATACTTGGCCAGGTCCTGCTCGCTCAGGTTCCAGTCCTGCCAGAGCTGCAAGGCGCCGATCATGGCGACCAGCCCTCCGAGCAGGATGTGCCAGAGCTGCAGCGCCTGGTCTTCCGAATAGCCGAAGATGTTGGGCGACGCGATCAGCCAGAGGCCGAGCACGATGCTCGCCACCTCCTCCCAGCGATGCAGCGCGACATATTCGAGCTGGGCCAGGCCCAGCACCAGCATGCCGACCACGAAGCTGTTGAGCACCAGGTGGCTGCGCTCGACATCGACGACGTCGCTGACCTGCATCGGAAACCAGGGCGAGACCATGATCAGCACGCCGAGCAGCATGCCGAGCCAGTCCTCCCAGGGGCGGTGTGTGCCGAAGAAACGATTGTCCGACATGACGAACCTCCTTGCGACAAGGGGCATACGTCGGCGGCCGGCCTCACCACTCGGTACCAGACGACCATGGGGCCGCATCCGGGGGCGTATGTCAGGGATCAATCCTAGTCGAGTTGCATCGGCCCGCAAGGCCCGATCGGCGTATGTGCGATGCGGCATCATCGCCGGCGGCGGCTTGCGGAGGATTTGGCAGCGTCGACGCGGCGCAGAGCAAATGCGGCGGTCAGGCAAGCCGAAATGCGCATCTCGTCAATCCACAAATGCCAATCTGCGGGCTGGTCGCGGCTTTGCACCGGCGGGTTCACGGGCTTAGATCAAGGCAGGTGAATCAACAGGGATTTTGCGATGGCTGCCGTCCGCGACAACAAGGCCGAAAGGCGTTTCGAACTCGACACCGAGGGCGGCACAGCCTTTGCGAATTACCGGCAGACGCCCTCGGCCGTCATCATCACCCATACCGAGACACCGCGCGCTTTGCGCGGTCGCGGCATCGCATCGGAGCTGGTCAAGGGCGCGCTGGAGCTGATCCGCGCCGACGGCCACAAGGTGATCGCCGGCTGCAGCTTCGTGGTGGATTACCTCGACAAGCATCCGGAATATGCGGACCTTGCGGGCTAGTGTGCTGAATGCGAAGTTCGTGCGATTTCGCGGCAGCCGCTTTCACGAACTTCGCATTCATAAAGCACACTAGAATCATAAGTTTGCTAGTGTCCTTATCGAATCCGAAGTTCGCTCCGAAAGTGCGGCAAATGATACGAACTTCGGATTCGGGACACTAGCGCCGCGTTCGTCAGACGATCTTGATCGACATGTCGGGCAAGCCCTCGAGCTTGCAGAGCAGCACGTCGCCCTTGACGACCGGTCCGACATTTTCCGGCGTTCCGGAATAGATGATGTCGCCGGCCTTGAGCTCGAATGCCTCGGAGAGCTTCGCGATCTGCTCGGCGACGCTCCAGATCATGTTCTTCAGATCCGAGCTCTGCCGCACCGTGCCGTTGACCGCGAGCGAGATCGCGCCTTGCGTGAAATGGCCGGTCTTATCAGCCGGATGGATCGGCCCGAGCACCGCAGCGTGGTCGAAGCTCTTGCCGATCTCCCACGGCTTCTTCTCCGCGGCCATGCCGTTCTGCAAATCGCGCCGCGTCATGTCGAGGCCGAGCGCGTAGCCATAGACGTGATCGAGCGCCTTGTCGGCGGGGATGTTGGCGCCGCCGGACTTCAGCGCGGCGACCAGCTCGACCTCGTGGTGATAGTTCTTGGTCAGCGACGGATAGGGATGATCGGCGACCGTGCCGATCGCAACATTCTGGATCGCATCCGTCGGCTTCTGGAAGAAGAACGGCGGCTCGCGGGTTGGATCGGAGCCACGCTCGATCGCATGCGCGGCGTAGTTGCGGCCGATGCAGTAGATGCGGCGGACCTGGAACACCTCAGTGACGCCGACGATCGGGATCGTCACGGCCGGGACCGGAAACATCGCCTTCGGCGCGGCCTCGGCGTGAGCCGGCACAGACTGCGCGGCGGCGCCGGCCAGCGCGAGGGCGCCGGTCGCAAGCATCGTCCGGCGATCGAGATCAGTCATGGAAGTTTTCATGGGAGTTTTCACGGGCGTTTTCATGGGCGCTCTCCTTCTTGTCCGCCGATCTATAGATGCTCGCCGGCCCATGAAAAAGGGCCCGCGTTGGCGCGGGCCCTGGCCGTGTACTGGATGATGATCCCGTCAGTGCTTGATATCCGGGGGCAGCTTGCCGCCATTGGCCGCGAGCTTTGACATCACCTGCTTGTGCAGCCAGATGTTCATGCTGGCGGAGTCGTTGGTGTCGCCGGTGTAACCGAGCTCCTTGGCGAGCTCCTTGCGCGCCGACAGGCTGGAGTCGATGTCGAGCGCCTTCATCAGGTCGACGATCGAGGTTCGCCACTCGAGCTTCTCGCCCTTCGCGGCAACCGCCTTGTCGAGGATCGGGGCGACGTCAACGGACTGTGCGGGCGCCGCGCCGGCGGGTACCGCTGCAGGAGACGGCGATGCGCTACCGGATCCACCGGCGGGAGCTGCGCTCGTGGCCGTTCCGCCGGCGGGCGCGGCGCTGGCGCTGCTGCCGAAGATCGCGCCCATGATTTTTCCGAAAATGCTCATCGTTCGCTCCCAAGAGAGTTGAGATGTGAAGGCCACACGGCAACGCGCCGGCTGACCGAGGTCGCAGTTCAAGTGTATCGCTCCCTCAATACCTTGCCAATGCGACATTCACTTAAGCGTGAGTGCTTTTGCCGCGGTTTGGGAGTACCCTCGCTGCACAGTTCGCGACACGGCCAGTTCCCTGCTTTGTCTTTCGCGTCTGGCTTGCTCGTGATCGCTTCGAGAGGCGGTACGTTTGTGCCCGCGCGCCGGGCGCAGAATGTGCCCGCCCAGAGGGAGACAACGACCATGGCCAGTCCATACCAAGGCAATGTCACATCGATGACGCAGAGCGGACAAGGCGCCGCATCTGCGCCGGTTATCCGCACCATCGGCCTGTCCGATTTGCATCAAGCGCTGCGTCTCGGCTGGGAAGACTTCAAGGCAGTACCAAGCCACGCCATCATCCTATGTCTGATCTATCCGGTGCTCGGCATCGTGCTTGCCCGCACCGTGCACGGGTATTCCGTGCTGCCCCTGCTGTTTCCGCTGGCCGCGGGCTTTGCCCTGCTCGGCCCGTTCGCCGCGATCGGTCTTTACGAGATGAGCCGCCGCCGCGAGGACGGCGGTGAGGCATCCGCATGGGATGCCATGCAGGTATTCCGCTCGCCGTCATTCGGCGCGATGCTCGGGGTCGGAACGTTGCTGTTCGCACTGTTCGTGACCTGGATCGCGACTGCGCAGGCGATCTACACTGCGGTGTTCGGCTATCAGGTCGCGGCCAGCATTCCCGATTTTGCCGAGCGCGTGCTGACCACCTCGCAAGGCTGGTGGTTGATCGTGGTCGGCTGCAGCGTCGGCTTTCTGTTCGCGCTCGTCGCGCTTTGCATCAGCGTGGTCGCCTTCCCCATGATGCTCGACCGCCAGGCAACCGCCGGCGAAGCCATGGTGACGTCGATGCGCGCCGTCGCGCAGAACCCGGTGCCGATGGCGGCCTGGGGCCTGATCGTCGCGGTGTTGCTGTTGCTCGGCACGATCCCGTTCTTCCTCGGCCTTGCCGTCGTGATCCCCCTGCTCGGTCACGCCACCTGGCACCTCTATCGCGAGGTCATCGTCAAGGATCCGAATGCACGGCCGGTGATCCCCGAGCCGCGCGAACGCAAGCCCGCCGCCGACTTCCCGGCCAACCTGTTCCCGTGGCGGCGCAGCGATCGCGGATAAGCGCCAGTCACCCCGAACGCGTAAACGCCAAAGCAACCGTCGGCCGATTATATTCGGCCGGCGGTTTGTCGTTCCGGATCGTCAAATGGGTGTGAAATTGGCGTGGCATTTGCAGCGCTGGCCGAGATAAACGGCTCGATCACGAGCCTTGTTTTGGCCGCTGTTGCCGCGAACATACCCGCCGGGTTTCGCGACCAATCGATGACATCGCAGACTCCGGAGTGAAATTGCCTATGACCTCGCGCTTTTCCTTTCACACGCTCGCCGTCGGGGCGTGGCTCTTGACCTCGACCGCGTCTGCGCTCGCCGCCCAATGCGGCACGGGCACGTTCGAGTCCTGGCTCGACGATTTCAAGAAAGAGGCTGTGACGAAGGGCATTTCGCAGAACGCGATCCAGGCCGGGTTGAATGGCGTCACGCAGGACAAGGCTATCCTGGCGCGCGACCATTCGCAGCAGGTGTTCAGCCAGACCTTTGAGCAGTTCTCGGGTCGCATGGTGCCGCCACGGCTCAATCGCGGCTCCGACATGATGAAGCGCTACGGCTCGGTGCTGTCGCGGATCGAGGAGACCTACGGCGTGCCCGGTGAAATCCTGG
The DNA here is from genome assembly GCF_042258615.1 of Bradyrhizobium sp. Pha-3. Taxonomy (GTDB): domain Bacteria; phylum Pseudomonadota; class Alphaproteobacteria; order Rhizobiales; family Xanthobacteraceae; genus Bradyrhizobium. The sequence goes on from NZ_CP170152.1 coordinate 5,265,655, forward strand.
TCGCGATCTGGGGGCTGGAGACCGATTTCGGCGTCAACACCGGCAAGTTTCCGACCATGCGCTCGCTGGCGACGCTGGCCTATGATTGCCGCCGCTCCGACATGTTCAAGGCCGAGTTGATGGATGCGTTGCGCATCGTCGAGCGTGGTGATCTGGCGCCGCAGGAGATGCGCGGCGCCTGGGCCGGCGAGATCGGCCAGACCCAGTTCATGCCGTCGTCCTACATCAAGTTCGCGGTCGATTTCGACGGCAACGGCAAACGCGACCTCTTGCATAACGTGCCTGACGTGCTGGCGTCGACCGCGAACTTCCTGAAGAGCTACGGCTGGAAGAAGGGCAAGGGCTGGGAGCCCGGCAGCGAGAATTTCGCGGTCATCCAGCAGTGGAACAAGAGCGAGGTGTACGCCAAGACAATCGGCTACTTCGCGACCCAGCTCGCCAAGGCTCCGTAGCACCGCCGAGTTGCGCAGCAGCGAGAAGCTCGCACCTCGGCTCAGGTTCGATTGGGCTCAGGTTCGATCAGCACTGCCCCCCTGCTCCGGCTGAAACAAAAAGGGCCGATTGCCCCAGGCAATCGGCCCTTATCGCCATGATCAAAGGCTTACTTCGCCATGCTGCCTTCAGCAGCCTTGCTGAGGTGCTCGCCGCATGCGCCCCACTTGTTGTTCAGCATCGCGTCCTGAGCGAGCGAGACTTCCTTCTCCGCCGCGAATTTGACCTCATTGTCGGCCATAGCTTCCACGGCAGCTTCAGTCTTGCCGAAATTGGCACCGCTGCAACCGACGCCCATATGATGGCGATGAGCGGCCTGGGCGGGAGCAGCGAAAGTGTAAGCGACGGCAGCCATGCTGGCTGCGGCGATGAATGTTTTAATCATGGGATGATCCATCTCTTGTTCTTGGACAGATCCCTGCGTGATTGCGGAATCTGCAGCGCAATTATTCGCTGTTCCCGGCGCCGTTCAGAATGAACTTCGCGCGACACGAATGTGATCGGCGCTGCACGCGGATCGCGCATGCGTTGCATCGTGTTTCGATTACATGTCGGTAAGGAAGCGACGCCGCATTAGCTTTGCTGCCAACGTTCAATTCAACCGAAATGCACTTCCGATAATCCTCAGCACATTCCGCGCGACACGCCGGATGCGACGGAGATCCGCCACGCGGCGGCGGATCGAATTACCTCTCGCATCAATGCGACTGATTGACGCTCCGCCCATCCAGAGGACGCTGCACCAACAGATGAATTAATAATCATTTCAATGTCATCCTGTTGCATGCGAATCGCGCATGGAACACATCGACGTGATCCGGTGAGCGAGGACGCGGGAAGACTAGATTGAACGGTCTTCAATTACCATATATCCAGCCTGATCTGGCTTATCGAAATTCTGACAACCAATTGATTTCAGGATTATTTTGGTGACACTCGATACGTCGATGGAACTTTCGTTTGCGGACCTTCTCGGCAAGCGCCAAACGGTTAATCGAAACTTACCGCCGCCATGCGTTTTGTGCTTAGCTGCATCGCACCATTGGAACTACCGCGCCGCACCATATCATCTATATTCACTTCAACGATGAGGCTTTGGAAAAGCTGAATCTGAATTACTAGGAGACTACCATGTTGCTCTCGCTCATCCGCATGATCCAGGCTTTCCGGGATTATCAGCGCAATGTCAGCGAACTGTCCCAGCTCAGCGATCGCGAACTGGCCGATATCGGCCTCGACCGCTCGGACATTCCGCGCGTTGCCGCCGGTACCTACAACGGCTAATCGGCCGCAAGCCATTTGATGAACGGATAACGCCCGCTTCCACAGCGGGCGTTCTCGTTTTCAGAGCCCATCCCGTTCCGACGGCATCGGAACGGGATGGGCTCTGGTCCTAGGTTTGACGCGTTTTCTTCACGCGAACCGGTACCCACCTCGCTTGAAAACGCTCTGCTGCAGTTTCAGATGCATATGATCTCGAAACGCGCTAACGCTGCGCGATGACACCGCATCAATCCTCTTCCCAACCCGTGCACATCGTGGGCGCGGGGCTCGCCGGCTCGGAAGCCGCCTGGCAGGTTGCCAATTCCGGCGTCCGTGCCGTCCTGCATGAAATGCGTCCGCATCGGATGACCGAGGCGCATCGGACCGAGGGCTGCGCCGAACTGGTCTGCTCGAATTCCTTCCGCTCCGACGATGCCGCCAACAACGCGGTCGGGCTGCTGCACGCCGAGATGCGGCGGCTGGGCTCGCTCATCATGCGCTCGGCCGACGCCAACCAGGTGCCCGCCGGCGGCGCGCTGGCGGTCGACCGCGATGGCTTCTCCGCCGCCGTCACCAAAGCGCTGAACGAACATCCGCTGATCGAGATCAGCCGCGAGGAAGTCGCGGGCCTGCCGCCGGCCGACTGGAGCAACGTGATCGTCGCCACCGGTCCCCTCACCTCGGCGCCGCTCGCCGATGCAATCAGGCAGCTCACCGACGAGAACGCGCTGGCGTTCTTCGATGCGATCGCACCGATCGTGCACAAGGATTCCATCGACATGTCGGTGGCCTGGTTTCAGTCGCGCTACGACAAGGTCGGTCCCGGCGGCACCGGCGCCGACTACATCAACTGCCCGATGACCAAGGAGCAATATGACGCCTTCGTCGCGGCGCTGCTCGAGGGCGAGAAGGTCGATTTCAAGGATTGGGAGACCAACACGCCCTATTTCGACGGCTGCCTGCCGGTCGAGGTGATGGCCGAACGCGGCCAGGAGACGCTGCGCCACGGGCCGATGAAGCCGGTCGGATTGACCAATCCGCACAATCCGACGGTCAAGGCTTATGCGATCGTCCAGCTGCGGCAGGACAACAAGCTCGGCACGCTCTACAACATCGTCGGTTTCCAGACCAAGCTGAAGCATGGCGCGCAGCAGCGCGTGTTCCGCGCCATCCCGGGCCTCGAGAACGCGGAGTTCGCCCGCCTCGGCGGCCTGCATCGCAACACCTTCCTGAATTCACCGAAGCTGCTCGATAGCCAGCTGCGCCTGCGCGCGCAGCCGCGGCTGCGTTTCGCCGGCCAGATGACGGGCTGCGAGGGCTACGTCGAGTCGGCCAGCGTCGGCCTGATTGCCGGCCTCTGCGCCGCCGCCGACATGCGCGGCACCGCGCTGACGCCACCGCCCGCCACCACCGCGCTCGGCGCGCTGCTCGGCCACATCACCGGCGGCCATATCGAAACCATCGACGCCGGTTCGCGCTCGTTCCAGCCGATGAACATCAATTTCGGTCTGTTTCCGCCGCTGGCCAGCGCTCCGACCAAGAAGCCGGACGGCTCGCGGCTGCGCGGCAACGAGAAGACGGTCGCCAAGAAGCAGGCGATCAGCGCACGGGCACTCGCCGATCTCGACCACTGGATCGCAGAGCACCTGCGCGTTGCGGCAGCGGCCTGACCATCATGAGCTTGCCGAAAGACGACGACGCCACCCTGTCGGCGCGATGGAGCCAGGGCGTCCTGCTCAAGCGCGACGTATTCTCGACTGTCGAGCGCGGCCGTTTCCGGACCGATGACGGCGAGGTCGACGGCGTGCTGCGCCGGCTCGATCAGGTGCCGTTCTGGTCGTTCGCCGTGGCGCTGCACCTGTTCTCGCGCGAACGCCGCGCGCTGACCCTGGCGCGCGATCTCGACGTCGGCCCCAAGCTGCTGTGGGCAGGCAGGCGCGCGCTGGTGCGTGGCTTCATCGACGGCGCGGCGCTGCACCTGGCGAAGCCGCATGGCGACGTCGCCTATTTCAGGTCCGCCAAGGCCGCGTTGCGCAAGCTGCATCGCGCCGGCATCTGCCACAACGACCTCGCCAAGGAGCAGAACTGGCTGGTCGGCCGCGACGGCCGCGCGTACCTCACCGACTTCCAGCTTGCTGCCTGCTTCAAGACCCGGAGCCGGCTGTTCCGCATCGCGGCCTATGAGGATCTGCGGCATCTGTTGAAGCACAAGCGCAGCTACGCGCCGGAGGCGTTGACGCCCAAGGAGCGCAAGGTGCTCGCGAAGAAGTCCGCGGTCGCCAGCGTCTGGCTCAAGACCGGCAAGAAGGTCTATCAGGCGATCACCCGCGGCATCTTCAATTTCACCGACCGCGAGGGCGGCGGCCGGCGGCTGGTCAACGACGCGCCGGTGCTGGTCGATTTGATCCGCAGGAATCCTGACGTGCGCGACACCGCGATCGTCGCCTTTGCCGACCGGCGCGTCGGCGTCGGGCTCTACGCCTTCGTCGAGGCCGACCAGTCCGCGCTGGAGAAGACGCTGCGCAGCGAGCTTGCCGGGGCCAAGGGCGTCAAGCCGCCGGAACACATCCAGATCGTGCATGCATTGCCGCGCGATGCGGCCGGCAAGCCGCGCACCGAAATCCTGCAGCTCGTCGCCATGAACCAGATCGACCTGATCGAACCGATGATGCGCAGCGACGCCGATCGCGAGTTCCTCAAGGACATCCTCGAGCAACGCAAAAATCTGCGCGATCGCTTCAATTTCGAAGTTGCCGAGATGGATCGGCCGGCACGCTGAAGCGCGCGCACTCTCGACAAACGCAGCTCGAAGCGCCAATCTTGTGAGGGCTAGCGCGCTCAAGGGACAAGCTTAATGCCACTCACCCGTGGCCGTATCGGGGGATATGATTCCGAACGCTTGGCGTTCGGATTCACCATGATGCACGGCGATCAGGAAATTGAATGTCAGATCAGCGACGCCGCAATGGACGAATTGGCCGGCACGCGCGGAACACCGAGCCTGGCCCGGCAGGCGCAGTTCATTGCGCTGCGCGACGCGATCGAGATGATCGCATCCGACATCTTTGACAGCGGCCCGGTGGTAAGAGGTGCGACGATCCGGATCTTCACCAAGCACATCTCGAAAGAACAGAGCTAGCGACCGAACTCTTCGGTGCGCGCAGCCCGCCACAATGTCCAGAGCGTGCGCAGGCGTGAGACCGGCTTCGGCAGGAACGGATCGTAGTCGGCCCTCCTCGCCCGGTTCAGTTCGCGCCTGATGTGAGCGAGCGGCAGGAAGATCGGCCTCACGCCGGACGGCACATCGGCCAGCAGCCCGAATGCGGTCTTGAGATGGCCCTGCGCCTCGTCCGCCAGCTGATCGATCGCGGCACGGATGTTCGGCGTGGGCTTGCCGGCAAACACCTCCTCCTTGCTGCTACCGTGCTGCTGCAGCAGTTGCACCGGCAGAAACAGCTGCTGCCGCGACGCGTCGCGGCCCAACGCCGCGATGACCTGCGCCATGCCCTGGGCGAGGCCGGCATGACGGGCCAGGTGATCGATCGCCTCCGATGGCCGCGCCACCACGCGCGTGGCCTGCGAGAACAGCGCCGCCGCCGTGGCGTCGAGATAGCCCTCGAGTGCGGCCAGCGACGGCATCGGGTCGTTGTAGAGATCGAAGTGATGCTCCTCGACCAGGAGCGAGAACGGCGAGACCGGCAGGCGGTGATTGCGGATCGCATACAGCAGCTCTGCCGCGACCGGATTGCCCTCGACGCCGCCGTGTCCGGCGCCTGCCAGCACGTCGGTCCACCATTGCAGCCGCATCTCGCCGGGCAGCGGCTGGCTGACCTGCTCGTGCACGCGCGAGACCTCGATGTTGAAGGCGTAGATTGCGAGCAGCGCCCGGCGCTCCGGACCCGGCATGAACAAGGTCGACGCGTAGCGCACGAAATCATGGGTCCGGACCAGATCGGCGCAAAAGGCCGCGCCGTCGGTCGGCGCCACCGCCGCGCTCATGGCACCGCGATCAGCGCCGCCGCGACGCGACGCCGCTCGCCCAGCATGATGTTGTAGGTGCGGATCGCGGGGCCCGTCTGCATCGGGTCGAGCACCACCCGCACCGCGCGCAGGGCCTCGCGCAGGCCCTTCGGCGGCACCCAGACCTCGGTGCCGGTGCCGACGATCAGCGTGTCGATCGCATTGGCGGCCGCGAATACCTTTTGCAGCGCGTATTCGTCGATCTCCTGCGGCCGGGTCACCGGCCAGGCCCAGATCGAGTCGGGCAAGCACAGCAGCGAGCCGCGGTGCGACATATCGGCGAACGCGAAGCCGCCCTTGCCGTAGGCCTCGATCGGCGCCGACCTCGGAAGATGGGGAGCGTCCGAGGGATTGCTCATGACCGGCTACTTCTTGGCTGCCGCGTTCGGCTTCTTCTCCGATTGATCGTCGGCGGCGTCGCGCCTCGTGGTGCCGACGCCGAGATAGATCAGGATCGGGGCCGCGATGAAGATCGAGGTGTAGGTGCCGACCAGCACCACGCCGAACATCATCACGGCGGTGAAGCTGTGAATCGCCTGGCCGCCGAACAGCAGCAGCGCGAGCAGCGCCAGGGTCACGGTGACGTGGGTGATGATCGAGCGCGACAGCGTCGAGTTGATCGATTCGTTGAGCAGCTGCGGCATCGGCATCTTCTTGTAGCGCCGCAGCATCTCGCGGATACGGTCGTAGATGACGACGGTGTCGTTGAGCGAATAGCCGAGAATCGTCAGCAGCGCCGCGATGCTGGTGAGATCGAAATCGACCTGGGTGATCGACATGAACCCGATCGTCAGCACGATGTCGTGGACGTTGGCGATCATGGCGCCGAGCGCGAACTGCCACTCGAACCGGAACCAGAGATAGATCAGGATGCCGACGATCGCGAGCATCAGGCCGAGCATGCCGTAGGCGAGCAGTTCGCCGGAGACGCGCGGTCCCACCACTTCGACGCGGCGGTAGTCGACGGAATCGCCGAGCGCACCGCGAACCTTCGTCACCGCATCTTGCTGGGCCTGGTCGCCGCCGGGCTGCTCCGCGACGCGGATCAGGACTTCGGCCGGACCTCCGAACTGCTGCAACTGCACCTCGCCGAGGCCAAGCCCGTTCAGGGTCGTGCGCATCGCGGCAATGTCGGCGGTGCCGGACTTGGCCCGTACCTCCAGCAGCGTGCCACCCTTGAAGTCGATGCCGAAATTCAGGCCGTGGGTGAAGAACAGCGTGATCGCAAGGATCGAGAGCAGCGCCGAGATCGGGAAGCTGATGCGGCGGAAGCGCGTGAAGTCGAAATGCGTGTCGTCGGGCACGATGCGCAGCGCCGGCATCAGCCCGAGCGCCGCGACCACGGTCAGCACGGCAATCAGGATGCCAAGGCCAATGAGAACGGTATGAGTCACAATAGGCCTCTCAGATCGGCACGGTTTGCGGCCGCTTCCACCGCACCCATGCCGCGACGATCAGGCGCGTCAAGGTAAAGGCAGTGAACACCGTGGTGATGATGCCGATGCCGAGCGTCACGGCAAAGCCGCGCACCGGTCCGGTGCCGATGTAGAACAGCACGGCGGCAGCGATGAAGGTGGTGATGTTGGAATCGAGGATGGTCGCCAGCGCCCGCTTGAACCCGGCGTCGATCGCCGAGATCGCGTTGCGGCCGCCGCGCAATTCCTCGCGGATGCGCTCGTAGATCAGCACGTTGGAGTCGACCGCGATGCCGACCGTCAGCACGATGCCGGCGATGCCGGGCAAGGTCAGCGTGGCGTTGAGCAGCGACAGCAGCCCGAAGATCATGGCGACGTTGATGGCCACCGCGATGTTGGCGAACACCCCGAACAGCCGGTAGGTGATCAGCATGAACACGATGACCAGGATCGAGCCGACATAGGCCGCAAGCTCGCCCTTTTCGATCGAGTCCTGGCCGAGGCCGGGACCGACAGTGCGCTCCTCGACCACCGTCAGTGGCGCCGGCAGCGCGCCGGCGCGCATCAGGATCGCCAGATCGTTGGCCGACTGCACGGTGAAGCTGCCGGAGATCTGGCCCTGTCCTCCGGTGATCGGTTCGCGAATCACGGGTGCCGAGATCACCTTGTTGTCGAGCACGATCGCAAACGGCTGGCCGACATTATCGGCGGTCGCCTGAGCGAATTTGCGCGCGCCCGACGTATTGAACTTGAAGCTGACGATCGCCTCGCCGGTACGCTGGTCGAAGCCGGGCTGGGCATCGGAGAGTTCGCTTCCGGAAACCAGCACCTGCTTCTTCACGATGTACGGAACCGGTGGCGGCGACGCGCTCACGAGCCGCTCCGAGTCCGCCGGCACCGTGGCCTGATCGGGCGACGCCGTGGTGTCGACCATGCGGAATTCCATCTTCGCGGTCTTGCCGAGCAGCTCCTTCAGATGGGTCGGGTCCTGCAGACCCGGCACCTGCACCAGGATGCGATCGGTGCCCTGACGCTGGATCAAGGGCTCGACGGTGCCGAGCTCGTTGACGCGGCGCTCGACGATCTGGATCGACTGCTCGATGGTCTTGCGCATCCGCTCGATCATCGCGGGCTGCGACACGGCCAGGCGGATCAAGCCGCCCCCCGCGTCCGTCACATCGACGTCGCGCTGGGCGCTGGAGCCGAGCAAGCCGCCGATCGGCTGCGCGACCTCGCGAAGTTTCGCCAACGCCGCCGGAACATCGGTCTCCTTGGCGATCCGGGCCTCGACGGCATCGTTGCGGATCGTGATGCCTCCGGTAAAGCCGATCCGGGCGTCACGCAGCGCCTTCCTTGTATCGTCGCGAACCTGTTCGAGCTTTTCCTTCTTCACATAGTTGGCGTCGACCTCGAGCAGCAGATACGAGCCGCCCTGCAAATCGAGGCCGAGGACGAGGCGCCGCTGCGCCCAGGCCGGCCAGGTCTTGACCTGCGCCTCGGGGAAGAAATTGGGCACGGCGCACAGGCAGACCACCAGCGCTGTCAGGATAATCCCCAGCGCTCGCCACCGCGTGAAATACAACATCGAATTGACCTGTCAGATTCGGCAAAAGGCTCCGCGGCAATCAGCTCGCGGACGCCTCGTCCTTGGCATCGCCCTTCGCCGGCTCGCCCTTGGTACGCACGCCCGAAATCATCTGGCGCATCTGCCGCACGCGAACGCCGTCCGAAATCTCGAACTCGATCTGGTCGTCGTCGACCACCTTGGTCACCTTGCCGACGAGGCCGCCCGAGGTCACCACGGTGTCGCCGCGGCGGATGTTCTTCACGAGATCCGCATGATCGCGCACCTTCCGCTGCTGCGGGCGCAGAATCAGGAAGTACATGATGACGAAGATCAGTGCGAATGGCAGCAACGACATCAACATGCTGTTGGTATCAGTGCCAGCTCCAGCCTGAGCAAACGCAGGAGTAATCAGCATTCGGACGATCCTCGGATAAGACGGGAAAGGACCGGCAGCGCCCTCGGGTTCGGGGCGGTATGGCGGTCCGGACAAATTCGCGCGGACTATAGCGGCCGCGGTCCCAATTGCAACGTTAACGGACCTTCATTTAGGGCGCTTGCGGGACCGCCGCCAGCCCGATAAGGCTGCGCCGTCAGGAACTGGACAAATGCCGAAAAAAGCCAAGAAATCCACCAGCAAAACTACCAGTAAAGCCGCCCGCAAAACCGCCCCTCACGCTGCCGCCAAGCATGCCGCAAACGCCGCGACAAAACGCCCGGTAATGCCGCTCGACGGCGCCACTGCCGAGCGGATCGCGAATGCCCTTGAGACCATTGCAAGCCGCCTTGCGGCCGCCTCCCCGGCCCCCGACCCGGCCGAGTCGTTCGGCGCCGCGGACGCCTTTGTCTGGCATCCAGACGGACGCCTTGCCCCGGTGCCGCGCGTCAGCCGGGTCGAGATCGGCCTGCTCAAGGGCGTCGACCGGGTGCGCGATATCCTGATGGAAAATACCGAGCGCTTCGCCAACGGACTGCCCGCCAACAATGCGCTGCTGTGGGGCGCCCGCGGCATGGGCAAGTCGTCGCTGGTCAAGGCGACGCATGCCAGCCTCAATGTCGATCGCAAGCCGGCCGACCGGCTGAAGCTGATCGAGATCCACCGCGAGGACATCGAGAGCCTGCCCGGCCTGATGGAGCTTCTGCGCAGCTCCTCCTTCCGTTTCATCGTGTTCTGCGACGACCTCTCCTTCGACGGCAACGATGCCTCGTACAAATCGCTCAAGGCGGTGCTGGAAGGCGGTATCGAGGGACGCCCCGAGAACGTCATCCTGTATGCGACCTCGAACCGGCGGCATCTCCTGGCGCGCGAGATGATCGAGAACGAGCGCTCGACCGCGATCAATCCGGGCGAGGCGGTCGAAGAGAAGGTGTCACTGTCGGATCGCTTTGGCCTCTGGCTCGGCTTCCACCGCTGCAGCCAGGACGAGTACCTTGCGATGGTGAAGGGCTATTGCGACCATTACGGCATCAAGATCGCCGAGGACCAGCTTGAGCGCGAGGCGCTCGAATGGTCGACCACCCGCGGATCGCGTTCCGGCCGCGTCGCTTGGCAGTACACGCAGGAACTCGCCGGCCGGCTCGGCGTGCGGTTGAGCGGGGCTTAGCGCGAGCCACACGTCCGGCAAGTCGCAGGCCTTCTGAATTCGGTGCGGCATGGGTACACTCGACGCATGCCGGCCGACCCCAGCACGACTGCGAGACGATGTGGCGAGTGCACCGCTTGCTGCGATGGCTGGCTGAAAATTCGGATTCGTGGCCACGACGTCCATCCGGGGCAGCCGTGCCCGTTCAGCAGCGCGGGCAAATGCACGATCTACGACGAGCGTCCGGTCGATCCCTGCCGGAATTTCGTCTGCGGCTGGCTTACGCCGACAAGCCCGCTGCCCGACTGGATGCGACCGGATAGATCCGATGTCATCTTTCTTCCGGCAAGCTTTGTCTGGCGCACAATTCCAGTCGACGTTGCGGTTGCCATCGGCGCTCGTCCGAAAGCCAAGGCGCGCGCGTGGCTGGAAGCCTTCAGCCGCGACGCGCGCCGTCCCCTGCTGCTGCAATCGGATGGGGATTGGCACGCGTTCGGACCGCCGCAATTCCTGAGCGACATGGTCGAGCGCCTCGCAGATAGACGAGACCCCTGGCAGCCGATCTAGGCCTGGCGCCAGGCGTCAGTTCGCTTCGAACCAGGCAGAACTGGCATCCATTATTCCAAAACAGACGTCTGTTTCTGCGTTGCAATATTTTAGGTCAGCATTGCTGTCTGATTTTTTCAGACAAAATTTCCGATCAGAAATTCAAGCACATCTACGTAAGTCAAATCTTATTCCAAAATCCGAGATGCGACAAATTGATGCAGTGCAATAGTATCATAGTACCATTTAAGTCACATCGCGTGTTTATCGGCCTGACCTTGCCCGCATCCATGTATCTGGTGTGTGGTATACATTAACGTCCCTCCACTTTGTGACCCTCAGCACACCGCTGAGGTGATCTGACAAAGGGGGGGAATGGATGAAGAAGGGACTTCTCGCCGGAACCGCTCTCGCGGCGATCGGCCTGGCGCTCACACAACAACCGGTGCAGGCAGCAACGCTCGACGACGTGATGGCGCGTCTGGATGCACTCGAACGAAACAATGCGAAGCTGGCGAAGGAGAATGCGCAGCTCCGGGATCGCGTGAATAACATTGCAAGCCGCAGCGCCGCGCCCCCTGCGGCGACCTCAACGCCAAAGGGCAACCCGGTACAGCATGCCGGCGTTGCGCCATCCCCGAAGCCACCGGCTCCCGAACATGCCGTCGTCAGCATCGGAGGCGCGCCGCTCTACAGCAAGGCGCCGGGCGGCAACGCCTTCGTCGACAACACCACCGTCACGCTTTACGGCCACGTGGATTTGTCCGGCGACGTCTTCAACGCCGGCGTGTTCGATCAGGGCACCAAGTTCGGTGTGGCAAGCAACCTCACCTTCTTCGGCGTCCACGCGCGTCACGATCTCGCACCGTATGGCTTCGCCGGCTGGGCCGCCATCGCCCAGTTTGAATCCCTCGTCGAGGTCGCCGCGGTTCCGACCGAGCGTGCCGCGCTCGGAACGCGCGACAGCTTCATCGGGATGGCAACGCCGTGGGGCACGATCAAGGCGGGCAAATCGGATACGCCCTACAAGAAAGCCACATCGAAGTTCGATCCGTTCTCGGCGACGCTCGGCGACTACAACTCGATCATGGGCAATACCGGCGGGGACCTGCGTGCGGAGTTCGATTGGCGTGCGGCCCATGCGCTCTGGTACGAATCGCCGGTCTGGAACGGTTTCCAGACCACGCTGATGATCTCGCCCGGGCAGAACACGGCAAAGGACAACAGCGATTTCGCGCTCGGCGACTTCAACTGCCCCGCCACCTCCTCGCGCGGCAGCGGCAGCGGCTTCCCGCTGACGGCGGCCCCCGAAGGCTGCACCGACGGCTCGTACGGCAACCTCTACAGCGCCTCGCTGACCTACAATCAGGGACCGTTCACGGCGGTCGGCGCCTACGAACTGCATGAGGGCACCAACCGTACCGGCGACGAAGGCGTCACGCCGTTGAGCAATGGCGGCGTGCTGATCGTTCCGCCGGGAGCCGTCGGCATCGCCAACGAATGGGCCGCGAAGATCGGCGCCGGGTATCGCCTCGACGACGGCATCGGCAAGCTGCAGCTCTATGGCATCTACGAGGTGATGCGGCGCGAGAACACCGTGGCCGACTTCAACGAGCGGTCGCGCGACGGCTACTACCTCAGCGCCACCCAGAGCGTCGGCGCCTGGGACGTCAGCGCGTCATGGGCTCATGCCAATGCATCGCCCGGCTCGCCGGGGACCGGCATATTCAATAACTACACCGTCACTCCGGCGGCAGGCTCGGCCGATTTTGCGCTCAACTCGGTCGACAGCAGCGCCGATCAGTATGCGGCCGGCGTCAAGTATCACTTCAGCCCATTCGCGACGTGGTACCTCGTCGGCAGCTACCTGCGGAACGGTCCCGGCGCACACTACTGCCTCGGCGCAAGCGGCCACGGCTACGCGATCTGCGGACGCGATGCCAACAACAACGTGGTCGCCGGCAACAAGGCCTCGGCGGTCACAACTGGCATGACGTTCGACTTCTAAAGCAAACCAAAACGGGGGAGGCTTGCGCCTCCCCCGTTGTCTTTGTTGTGAGACTTGGAAGTCCCGGCGCGTAACTTACGCACCGTTGAGGAACTGGAGCGGATCGACCGGAGACGATCCCTTGCGAATCTCGAAGTGAAGCTGCGGCGAGCCGGCCTCGCCCGACTGGCCCGACTTGGCGATCACCTGGCCGCGCTTGATGGTATCGCCGCGCTTCACCAGAATTTCGCTCGCATGAGCATAGGCGGTGACGTAGCCGTTGGAATGGCGAACCAGCACGAGATTGCCGTAGCCCTTCAGCTCATTGCCCGAATAGGCGACGACGCCGTCTTCGGCCGCCTTCACCGGCGTGCCTTCGGGCACCGCGACGTTGATGCCGTCATTGACCTTGCCGTTGGTCTTCGAGCCGTAGGCGGTGATGACCTTGCCGCGCACCGGCCAGCGGAACGTCGGCAATGCGCCGGTGGCTTCGCTCGACTTGGTGGCAACGGGCGCTTCTGCGGCGGCGACCGGCTGTTCGACGGTCGCGGTCGGCTGAACCAGCCGCGCGCTCTGCTGCGGCAGCGCCGTGGCGACGACCTTCGGAGCCGCCATGGCTGGTGCCGGGGCAACCGCAACCGGTGTGGCAGCAACGCCTTGCGCAACCGGCGCAGGTGCCGCCATCGCGGTCTTGGCGCCAGGCACCACCAGCTTCATGCCGAGGCTTAGCCGGGCCGACTGATCGAGATTGTTGGCGCGGGCGAGCTCAGCCACGGGAATGTGGTGCTGGCGCGCGATGCTGTGCAGTGTATCGCCGCGATTGACATAGTGGACGCCGGCAGGCGCAGCTGCCACGGCAACGGGCCGCGTCGCAGGTGCTGCCATCGCCGGTGCTGCGGCGGCGGCCATCGGGCGCGGAATGACCAGCTGCTGGCCGGGCGACAGCGCGCGCGGTCCCTTGTAGCCATTGGCGCGCAGGATCTCGGCGGTCGAGACGTTGTAGCGGCGCGCCAGCAGTTCGAGCGTATCGCTGGTGCCGACGATGATGGTGGTGCCGCTATGGCCGGCATGTGCTGCCGCGACCGAACGCGGAACGGTGCCGGTGGCTTCGATCTGCGCCTGCGCCGGCGGCGGCGTGTAGGACGAAAGCCCACGCCCTCCGCCGGAGACGCCGGCGTTGGCGACCGGGTATGACTGCGGCGCCGCAACCGGCGGCGGCAATGGCTGCGACTGATACTGCGAATATTGCGGCTGCGTTCGCGGCCGCGCGTATTGCGGCAGCTCGCGCGGCGGCTGTGCCTGCACGGTGCCGGTCGGCTGCGGATCAAACGCAAACGGATTTTGCGAGTAGGAGTTTTGCGAGAAGCGCGACGACATATCGGCGCTGCAACCGGCAAAAGCCATGGACATCAGCGTCAGCACCGCAACCTGCGGTACGCGACGCGAGCGAAGCAACTCGACAACCCCAGACATGGTTACTCACTCGTACGCAACAAAAGACTGTTTTGAGTAAACACGTCGCGAGTAAATAACCGCTTAACCCTGCGAATAAGGCGTTGGCGCCAAGCCGCAAATCGCCGGATTTACAGTTCGCGCGCGATTCCCGGCAGCGCCGGCACAAAGCGGACGTCGACCAATTCCTTGCGGTCGAAGCCGCTCTCCGTCCGCACCACGCGGACCAGGGTCTGGGTCCCCTGATGCGGTCCGACCGGGGCGATCAGGATGCCGCCCGGATCGAGCCGCTCCAGCAGCTTCTCGGGGATCTGCTCCATCGCCGCGGTGACGATGATGCGGTCGAAATCCCCGGCCCCCGCCGGGACGTCGAAGCCGTCGCCGAGCAGCACCTCGATGTTGTAATAGCCCAGCTTTTCGAGGCGTTTGCGGGCGCTGTCAGCCAGCGTCCGGTAGCGCTCGATGGTCAGAACCTGTTTGCACAGCCGGGACAAGACGGCCGCCTGGTAGCCCGAGCCAGTGCCGATCTCAAGCACGCGGTGGTCCTTCTGCAGCCGCAGCTGCTCGGTCATGTAGGCGACGACAAAAGGCTGGCTGATGGTCTGCCCGCAGGCGATCCCAAGCGCGCTGTCGCGATAGGCATCGTTTCGGTCGCGCGGATCGACGAACATCTCGCGCGGCACCTCCTCCATGGTGCGCAACACCGCCTGATCGCTCACCCCTCGCCGCCGCAGGGTGAGCTGAAACATCATCTTCTCGGTCGGATCGGGCTTCACGGCCATGTTCATCAGCGTCTCTGGGCAGCAGCGCGGAATCTTCCTTACGCTTGATGCCATTGAAATCCGAAATACCGCGTTAAGGAAAAATTTCCCGTCACGATTTGTTCCCGGTCAGGAACCCGCAGTCCTATTTCGTATTGGCGCCACCACGGCAGCTTCCCATATAATCACAGCGATACGCGGTGAACGCCCAGGCGCGGGGGCTCTGGTTGAGTGGTTTGCACCCGGTCGGAGACTGGACGAATCTCGCGTAACAAGTCAGTCAGGGCGGTCCGGCGAGGCAGCGTCGCGCGCTGGAAACCGACTAATTCCCAAACGTTTGCATTGCACCTTATAGTGTTATTTGCGAGCCTATTTCAGGGACGGGCAAGGATTCCATCATGACAGCGATACGGCCGGCGGGCTGTTCAGTTTTCCTCGTGGAGGACGAGGTCATGATCCGGATGATGGTCGCCGATATGCTGGAAGAGCTCGGCCATAGTGTCGCGGCCGAGGCCGGCGAGATCGGCGAAGCGGTCAAGCTCGCGCAATCGACCGAATTCGACCTCGCGATCCTGGACGTCAACGTCAATGGCAAGGTGATCACCCCGGTCGCCGAGCTGATCAACGCCCGCAACCGCCCCTTCATCTTCGCGACCGGCTATGGCTCGTCCGGCCTGCCCCCGGAGTATCGCGATCGTCCGGCGCTGCAAAAGCCCTTCCAGCTGGAAACGCTGGCGCAGGTGATCTCCAGCGCGATGAAGGGCGCGCCGGTTTAAATCTCACCCGCATTCGTATTCGTGGCCCGGATGCAGCGAAGCGAAATCCGGGACCGCTCTCTATGCGCTAAAGATTTTCCCGGATTTCGCCGCGCTCCATCCGGGCTACAGATTGCCTGCATCACTTCAGCGTCGCGGACAGCGTTTCCGAAAACACCTCATCGGTGCGGTCGAGCCGCAGCGGC
This sequence comes from Bradyrhizobium sp. Pha-3, assembly GCF_042258615.1. GTDB lineage: Bacteria > Pseudomonadota > Alphaproteobacteria > Rhizobiales > Xanthobacteraceae > Bradyrhizobium. Next base: position 5,281,699 of record NZ_CP170152.1, read on the forward strand.
GTCACCGAGACGTAGCGCGCGGCAAGCGCGGCGAGATCGGTGCCTTCGGCCGGCGCATCCATCATCGCCGCGCGCTCGAAGCCGATCCAGAAATACGGATTGCCACGTCCGTCGTGACGGCGATCGATCTTCAGAAAACCCTGATTGCGCTTGCCCTGCCGCGTGATCCGGATGCCCTTGACGTCGTCGGGCATGCAGGACGGGAAGTTGACGTTGATGACGGTGTTGCGGGGCACGCCTGCACCGATCACCTTGCGGATGATGTCGGGTCCGAATTTCAGCGCGGTGTCCCACAGCGGCGCGTTGCGCGTCTCGATCGAAAACTCCTGCGACAACGCGAACGACGGAAAGCCCAGAATGGTGCCTTCCAGCGCGCCGGCGATGGTGCCGGAATAGACCACGTCCTCGGCGACGTTGCGGCCCTTGTTGACGCCGCTCAGCACCAGATCGGGCAGCTTGTCTCCGAGGATGTGGCGCGCACCCATGATGACGCAATCGGTCGGCGTGCCGCGCACCGCGAAGTGACGCGGGCTGACTTCGCGCAGACGCAGCGGATCGTTGAGCGACAGCGAATGCGACACGCCGGACTGGTCGAGCTCGGGGGCAACGATCCAGACGTCGTCGGACAATGCGCGTGCGATCTCCTCGACGACCTGCAGGCCGGGGGCGTGGATGCCGTCATCATTGGTGCAGAGAATTCGCATCCGTCAAAGTGCCTCTTGTTCCGATTCGACGCCGGTTTCGTGAATTGCGGTTTCTTGAGTTGCAGTTTCTTGAGTTGATTGCCGTCTTAACCGGCTAGGGCCGCGGAGGCAAACCCGGCCCGTGCCATCGCGCCGACGTCACGCGCCATGGATGCACGAATCTGCCGCTGCAGGCGATCTTGCGGTCGAACACCGGCCAGGCCGGTCGGGCTGACTGCCGAACCGCCGTAACAACCGGTGCCGGCGCTGGCGCTTCGAGCGTCTTAGCCGGCGCCGTCTGTCGCACTTCGGACGTGAGGGCCTCGGATGTGAGGGGCTCGGTCTTCGCAGGCTCAGCTTTGGCAGGTTCAGCCTTTGGAGCTTCAGGCTTGGGAGCTTCGGCCTTGGGCCGTTCAACCTTGGGCGGTTCAACCCTCCGAGATTCGGGCTTAGGCAGCTCGGGGGTGACGGAAGCCGCCTGAAGAAGCTCGGGCCTCGGAGCCTTCGGAAGCTCGGATTTGGGGAACTCGGATCCGACGGGGTCGACCTTGCGAGGCTCAGGCTTCGGCGGTTCAGGCTTCGGCGTTTCGAGTTTGGGCGGTTCAGGTTTGGGCGGCGGCGCGGGCGCCTTCTCGGCTGGCTTTGCGACGGGCGCTGCCGCAGCCGATTTCGATTTCAGTCTCGCCAGCAGCTCCTCGATCGAGGGCACCGATTCCGCGTCAAACGGAGCACGCGGCACGGCCGGCGGCGTGGCCCGGACCGGCGGCGGCGCGACGGCTGCGGGCGCGGGCAGATCGGCCGGCGCCAGGTGGGCGAACTTGCCGCGCGCGATCTCCAGCGCCTTGTCGAAATCGGGCCTGTCGATCCAGGCCTTCGTTTGCACCTCGGTGACGCGGGCTTCCCACAAGCGCGCGGCCTCGATGTCGTAATAGCCCATCTGCTTCTGGTTGATCAGCTGCAGGCCGTGGCCCGTGACGGCCCATTGTCGACCAAGCCAGTGGATGTCACGGTGAAGCGGCATCGCACTGGCCCTCGCCTCACATGCCGTGCTCGATGACTTTGAGCCCGCCCATATAGGGCTGCAGCACATCGGGCACCGCGATCGAGCCATCCTGCTGCTGATAGGTCTCCATCACAGCGATCAACGCGCGCCCGACCGCCGTGCCGGAACCGTTCAGCGTATGCACGAAGCGCGGCTTGCCGTCGGGGCCGCGATAGCGCGCGTCCATCCGGCGCGCCTGGAAGTCACCGCACACCGAGCAGCTCGAAATCTCGCGATAGGCACCGCCATCGCCCTGCCCCGGCATCCACACCTCGATGTCGTAGGTCTTCTGCGCGGAGAAGCCCATGTCGCCGGCGCACAGCGTCATGACGCGATAATGCAGGTCGAGCTTCTGCAGCACCTGCTCGGCGCAGGACAACATGCGCTCGAGCTCATCCTTGCTGGCTTCCGGCGTCGTGATCGACACCAGCTCGACCTTCGTGAACTGGTGCTGCCGGATCATGCCGCGGGTATCGCGTCCCGCAGCACCGGCTTCGGCGCGGAAGCACGGCGTCAGCGCGGTGAGCCGCATCGGCAGCTCTTTTTCGTCGAGGATGGATTCGCGCGCGAGGTTGGTCAGCGAGACCTCCGCGGTTGGAATCAGGCCGAGCCGCTCGCTGCGCAGATCGGCATTCGGCGTCGAGAGCAACTCGCCCTTGATCGCCCAGAACTGATCGTCCTCGAACTTCGGCAACTGGCCGGTGCCGAACATCACGGCGTCGCGCACCAGCAGCGGCGGATTGATCTCGGCATAGCCGTGCTCGCCGGTGTGCAAATCGAGCATGAACTGCCCGATCGCACGCTCGAGCCGCGCCAGCCCCTTCTTCAGCACCACGAAGCGCGCGCCGGACAGTTTCGCCGCGGCCTCGAAATCCATATAGCCGAGCGCAGTGCCGAGATCGTCATGCAGCTTCGGCGCAAAGCCGTAGTCGCGTTTCTTGCCGAACACATGGTGCTGGACATTGCCGTGCTCGTCGGTGCCGTCGGGCACCTCGTCGAGCGGCAGATTGGGAATCGACGAGAGCTCCTTGATCAGCTCGTCATCGAACGATTTCGCAGCCAGCTCGAGCTCCGGCATCGTGGTCTTCAGCTCGGCGACCTCGGCCATCAGCTTGGCCGCGCGCGCCTCGTCCTTTGCCTTCTTGGCGTCGCCGATCTCCTTTGAGGCCGCATTGCGCCGCGCCTGGACCTGCTCCGACGCCAGGATCGCCGCACGCCGCTTCTCGTCGATCGCCAGCAGCGACGGCGACAGGGCCCCAAGTCCGCGGCGCTTCAGGCCGGCGTCGAAGGCTGTCGGGTTGTCGCGGATCGCTTTGATGTCGTGCATGGCGTGGTAGTCCTGACGGCGGGCTTGCAGATAACGTTGTATGTCAACGTTTGCGTTGTATGTTTCCAGTACCACGACCGTCATCACCCGCGAAAGCGGGTGATCCAGTATTCCAGAGACGTCAGTGTGTGACCGAAAGGCCGCGGCGTACTGGATACCCCGCTTTCGCGGGGTATGACACCGAGTGTGAGGCCGAAAACCGCCCTACTCGGCCGGATTGGTCGCCGACGGCGCGGACGAGGCCGTGGCCTTCTTCTCCACGATCCCGACCGCGATGATGGCCCCTTCATAGAGCAAGAGCAGCGGGATCGCGAGCGAGGCCTGGCTCAGCACATCGGGCGGCGTCAGCACGGCGGCGATGATGAAGGCGATCACGATGAAGTAGCGCCGCTTCTCTTTCAGCATCTTCGAGGTGACGATGCCGATGCGGCCGAGCAGCGTCAGGATCACCGGCAGCTGGAACGCGATGCCGAAGGCGAAGATCAGCGACATCATCAGCGAGAGATACTCGCCGACCTTGGGCAGCAACTGGATCTGAGCCGTCTCCGTGCCTGCCGACTGCTGCATGCCGAGCGAAAAGCGGGTCAGCATCGGGAAGACCACGAAATAGACCATCATGGCGCCGAGCACGAAGAACACCGGCGTCGCGATCAGATAAGGCAGGAATGCGTTGCGCTCATGCTTGTAGAGCCCGGGTGCCACGAACTTGTAGATCTGCGTCGCGACGATCGGAAACGAGATGAAGCCTGCGCCAAACAACGCGAGCTTGAGCTGCGTTAGAAAATATTCGAGCAGCGCGGTATAGATGAATTTGGAATTTTCCGGCCCTGCCACCCAGATGAAGGGCCAGACCAGCACGTTGAATATCTGCTTGGCGAAGAAGAAGCAGATGATGAAGGCCACGCCGAAGCCGAGCAGCGCCTTGATCAGCCGCGAACGCAGCTCGATCAGATGATCCATCAAGGGGGCCTTGCTGGCCTCGATATCTTCGGCGCTCATGACGCCCTCGCGTCCTTGAGCACGTCAGGCTGTGCCGGCGTCTCGTCATGCGCAGGCGCCGGCTCGGGCTTCGCCTCGCCGGTGATCGCGAGCGGCTCGCCGGCAGCAACGTGCGTCTCTGCCTCGACGAAGGTTTCCGGCGTCGGCTCCACCGGTGTAGTCGGAGTGACCGGTGCGTCGCTTGACGTCACCAGTGCGTCACCCGACGTCACCGGTGCGTCGATTGCGGAGGCGACCTGCGCATCGACCGGCTTGTCGATCTGCAGGGCGTCGCTGACGTCCTTGTGCAGCGAGGTCATGATGTTGCCGCTGGTGATGCCGGTTGCGGCTTCCCTGACCTCGTCAAAACTCTTCTTGAGGTCGGCCATCTCGGCCTCGCGCATGGCCTCCTGGAACTGGCCCTGGAATTCGGAGGCCATCTTGCGGGCCTTGCCCATCCATTGCCCGACCATGCGCAGCACGCCCGGCAGCTCTTTCGGGCCGATGGCGATCAGCGCGACGACCGCGATGACGACCAGTTCACTCCACCCGATATCGAACATGAATTCTTCCGCCTAAGCGCGCCGCCATCGGCCCCATCGGTCCTGACAGAGGATCTGGGGCTGCCGGCGCCTTTTCTCAATCGGCGTCCATAGCGCGTCTCTGCGACGGCGTCACCGTTTCGCGCAAGGAAAAACGTCGAAATATGCGTCAGTGCAAGCGCGTTAGACGGCCTTGCTGCCGACGTCCTGGCGCGCGGCCGTCGGCGCCGCATTGTGATCGATCGCCTTGGTGGACTCCGGCTTGTCCGCGACCTTGTCGTCGTCCTGCATGCCTTTCTTGAAGGCCTTGATGCCTTGGGCGACGTCACCCATCAGGTCCGAAATCTTGCCGCGTCCGAACAGCAGCAGGACCACTGCGATCACGACGATCCAGTGCCAAATGCTCAGCGAACCCATCCTGCAACCCTCCAGAAATGGCCGGCGGACCGGCCTGAACTTTGCCGGAAGTTAGGCCCGCGGGGTGTCAAAAACAAGGACCTCGGCCGCGGCAAATCGCTGTCGCGGCTACGTAATATTGCTAGGCTTAACCGGGAATATTCCGGGCTATTCGCCCTTCTCCTCGGCGCCGTCGTCATCGCCCGCGTGGTCGATGTGCGCTTCCGGCTCACCAGCGTCAGGTTCGGCCGCGTCGGGTTCGGCCGCGGCAGCTTCCGCCTCGAGTTCGGTATCGGCTTCCGCTGTCGTTTCGACCTCGGCAGTCCCAACCTCGGCAGCCTCAGCCTCGACAACCGCTTCGCTCTCGGTCTTCGGTTCCTCGGCTTCCGGCTCGACGGACGGCGCCAGCAGCAGTTCCAGCGTGTCGCCGGGCTCGAGCGGTTCCTCGTCCTCGCGCAGCGTCGCATCATCCGACGGCGAGGGAACGGAAAAGCCGGTCGGCAGGCGCGAGTCGAGCAGGCCCGTCCCCTTCAGTTCCTCAAGCCCCGGCAGGTCGCCGAGCGCTTCCAGGCTGAACTGCGAGAGGAACCCGTCGGTGGTTCCGAAGGTCAACGGACGGCCCGGCGTCTTGCGGCGGCCGCGCGGACGGATCCAGCCGGTCTCCAGCAGCACGTCGATCGTTCCCTTCGACGTGACCACGCCGCGAATCTCTTCGATCTCGGCGCGGGTCACCGGCTGGTGATAGGCGACGATCGCCAGCACCTCGATCGCTGCACGCGACAGCTTGCGGGTCTCGGTGCTCTCGCGCGTCATCAGCCACGACAGATCGCCGGCGGTACGGAACGTCCACTTGTTGGCGACCCGAACCAGGTTGACGCCGCGCGGGGCATATTCCGCCTGCAACTGTGCGAGCGCCGCCTTGATATCGACGCCGTCGGGCATCCGCTTTGCCAGCGTTGCCTGATCGATCGGCTCGGCCGATGCAAACAACAGGGCTTCCAGGAGCCGCAATTCCTCAGGACGCGCTACCGGATGATCCATCGGAGAAACCTCCTCCTCGGGCTCGTCTCTGCGCACTTCCGCCAAGCTTGCCATGGGCTTGCTCTCCTTCTTCCACTTACTCAACCGACAGGTCCGGCGCAGCCATTGCGGCCTGCGCTTGACGCTTTCGGAAATAGATCGGCGCGAACGCCTGCTTCTGGTTGATTTCCATCTCGCCCTCGCGAACCAGTTCGAGGGCAGCAGCGAAGCTCGATGCGAACACCGTCGCCTTCTGCTTGGGATCGGCGACGTAGTTCATCAGGTACTCGTCGAGGCAGCTCCAGTCCTCGGCGAGGCCGACCAACCGCTCCAGCGAGGCGCGCGCTTCCGCCAGCGACCACACCGTCCGCTTTGCCAGATGCACCGAGGTCAGCACGCGTGACGCGCGCTGCGTGGCATAGGCCGACAGCAGGTCGTACAAGGTTGCGGTGAACTTCGGATGCTTGATCTCGGCGATCGACTCTGGATTGCCGCGCGGAAAGATATCGCGCTGGAACTGCGGCCGGTTCATCAGCCGGTTCGCCGCCTCGCGGATCGCTTCCAGACGGCGCAGCCGGTTGGCGAGCGCGGTCGCCATTTCCTCGGCACTCGGCCCCTCCGCGGTCGGCGGTTCGGGCAGCAAGAGCCGCGACTTCAGGAACGCCAGCCAAGCCGCCATCACCAGATAATCGGCGGCAAGCTCGAGGCGGATTTTGCGCGCGGCCTCGATGAACGAAAGATATTGGTCGGCGAGCGCAAGGATCGAAATCTTCGACAGGTCGACCTTCTGCTGCCGCGCCAGCGTCAACAGCAGGTCGAGCGGGCCCTCATAGCCCTCGACGTCGACCACCAGCGCCGGTTCGCCCTCGGCGAGGTCGGCCGGCCGCCCGGTCTCAAACGATAGAATTTCAGCGGTCATGCCGTCCCTACCCGATCCAACAACGCATCCAGTTCAGCCCGTGCCGCCTGCCGGTCGAGCGGCTCAGGCTGCTTCCGCGCAGCGAGCGTCGCCTTGGCCCGCTCAAGCGCCTTGCCGGTCAGTTCCGGCGTCTCCCGCGCGACCTCGCGCATTTCGTCGATGTTGCCGTTGCAGTGCAGAACCATGTCGCAACCGGCGTTGACGATGGCGCGGGTTCGCTCGGCAATCGATCCGGCCAGCGCATTCATCGACACGTCATCACTCATCAACAAACCTTGGAACCCGATCAGGCCGCGAATCACCTGTTCGATGATTGTCGCAGAAGTCGTTGCCGGATGGACGGGGTCCAGCGCGCTAAACACAACATGTGCAGTCATCGCCATCGGCAGGTCCGCCAGCGGCTGGAACGCGGCAAAATCGGTCCGTTCCAGCTCGGCTTTGGCGGTATCGACCGTCGGAAGCCGGAAATGACTGTCCGCAGTGGCGCGGCCATGGCCGGGAATATGCTTGAGAACCGGCAGCACGCCGCCCTGTTCCAGCCCGTCTGTGACCGCCCGGGCGATCGCCACGACCTTGCCGGGCTCGGTTCCATAGGCCCGGTTGCCGATCACCGCATCCGCGCCTGCCACCGGAACGTCGGCCAACGGCAGGCAATCGACGGTGATTCCGAGATCGATCAGGTCGGCCGCAATCAGCCGTGAGCTGAGCCGGGCCGCAGTCAGGCCGAGTTTCGGGTCGATATCGTAGAGCGCGCTGAAGCTCGCACCGGGCGGGTAGACCGGCCAATGCGGCGGTCCGAGCCGCTGCACCCGTCCGCCCTCCTGGTCGATCAGGACCGGCGCATCGGCCATGCCGGCCGCCGACCTGAGTTCCCCAACAAGAGCCGCCACTTGGGCAGGACTGTCGATGTTGCGCTTGAACAGGATGAAGCCCCATGGCCGCTCGGCGCGAATGAATTCGCGTTCGGCGTCGTTGAGGATCAGTCCGGATACGCCCGTGATGAATGCGCGGTTCGTCATTCGGCCGATTAGGCCGTAAGCAGCTCACGGGTCAAGGAAACGGCCTTTAATTTCTTTGGATGAGGCACTGCGGCCCACCGGCCGACATCAGGCTCCGGCACACTTGGTTCGCCTCTTCCGACGACGCGAACGGGCCGGCAAAGGCGCGATAGTAGACGCCCTTCTCACCGAGATCGACGCGTTTCACCACCAAAGGCTGCGAACCGAGCACGCTGCGATACTTGCCCTGCAGCATCCGATAGGACGACTGCGCGTCCGCCTCGTTCTTCTGCGACGACACCTGGACCAGATATCCGCCGCCACCAACCGAGGCCGTCGAGGTGGACGCCACCCGGGTCGGAGGCGCTGCCGGAGCTGCGTCGGCCTGTCCGGGAACCAGCGCCATTGGCGCGTTCACGCTGGCATTGGCCGCAGCTGGATTACCACGCGACACCGGTGGCTTCGCCGCCGCCGGAGGTTTCGCCGGCACGGCCGCCGTGGCTTGCGTACCATCGGGCGAATCGCCCTTGACCGCGAGCGTGCGGATCTTGCGCGGCTCGTTGTTCGGCAAGGTCCCGTTCGCGGTGATCGGCGCTGGTGCGGGCTGCGCCGTCTGCACGGTTGATGCCGGCGGCGGATTCGCATTCGCGTTCAGCGGCGGAAACACGACGCGCGGTCCGGCGGTCTTCGAATTGACGTCGACCGGCGTCTCTTCACGCGACACGATCTTCTCGGTGCCATCGCCCGGCGCCATACGGTCCGGCGTCTTCGCCGGCGCATCGGCCTGAGCGGGGATCACCTTGGTCGGCGTGTTGTCGGCCTTGATGATCGGCGGCTCACCGGTACGGGGCGAGCCGACATAGGTCCGATAGGCGTACGCGCCACCGACGCCGAACACGCCAAGCGCCAGCACCGCGGCGACCGTCATCAGGCCGCTGCTCCGCCGGCGCGGTTCAGGCTCCTCCTCGTCGACCTCATACGCGTAGGGATCGTCCGGGTAGGATGGATCGCGCTGCAAATCCTGTTCGCCGGCTTCCACCTGGCCGTAGAGCGCATCGTCATAGCGCGACGGATCGTGGCCCTGATCGCCGCTCTGATAGGGCGGCTCGTCGTCAAAGGCCTCGGGCTGTCGGGGGGGCTCGACCGGCCGATAGGTTGCGACCGGTTCGGGCGCGGGCGGCTGCGCCTGCTGGGCCGCATAGCGATGCAACGGATGCACCGGCTTCGGCTGGTAGTGCTGTTCGGGCTCTTCGTATTCGGTGTGCTCCACGGGCGGCGGAACGACAGCCTCCTGCCGCGCGCGCTGCATCCACGGCGGCGGCCCCGCGGGCGGCGCATCCTCGTCGTCCTGTTGCGGCCGCGCGTTGGCGCGCGACTGCAGCGGACGCGGCGGCGGCTTGTTCGCGGAGCCAAATGGATCCGTCTGTCCGATCAGCCGGGCCAGTTCCGCAAGCGGATCGCTCTCGGCCTTGGAGGCCGCGTCGGTGGAAAAAAGTCGGTCCTGATATCGATCAGCCATCGTGATGATGCATCCCCTTCGGGACAGCGCCAAGATCGCCGGCACAGCCGGTCCGAACGAGTTGGCCCCTGCCAGATGCCCTCACAAATCCCCACTCGTGAGGGCCTAATGCCCCTGCCTACCGCATCTCGGTTGGAGCGTGGACGCCTAGAACAGCTAAGCCCGATGCCAGAACCGAGACGACGCCCTGAACCATTGCCAGTCGCGCCCTGGTGATTTCTGCATCATTATTGATAATGAAGCGTAAATAGGGCAAATCGCGCCCCTTGGTCCACAGCGCATGAAATTCACTGGCCAAATCATATAGATAAAAAGCGATTCGGTGCGGCTCATGTGCCACCGAAGCGGCTTCAATCATCCGGGGATAAAGCGCAAGCCGCTTGAGCAGATCGAGCTCGGCCTGGTCAGTCAGCCGTTCGACCGCAGCGTTCCGCAGATAGGCCAGCCGGGCCTCGTCGGTCTCGGGCAGATCGGGAACCGCCTCCTCCCGCGCATTGCGGAAGATCGAATGGCCACGGGCGTGGCCGTACTGCACGTAGAAGACGGCGTTGTCCTTTGACTGCTCGATCACCTTGGCGAGATCAAAATCGAGTACCGCGTCGTTCTTGCGGAACAGCATCATGAACCGGACCGCGTCCGAGCCGACCTCGTCGACCACTTCGCGCAGCGTGACGAATTCGCCTGAGCGTTTCGACATCTTCACCGGCTCGCCGTCGCGCAGCAGCTTGACGAGCTGCACGATCTTGACGTCGAGCGTGGCTTTGCCGGCAGTCACCGCTTTCACCGCCGCCTGCATCCGCTTGATGTAGCCACCGTGATCGGCGCCGAACACGTCGATCAGATTGGTGAAGCCACGCTCGAACTTGTAGCGGTGGTTTGCGATGTCGGACGCGAAGTAGGTGTACGAGCCGTCCGACTTGATCAGCGGACGATCGACGTCGTCGCCGTAGGCGGTGGCGCGGAACAGCGACTGCTCGCGGTCTTCGTAATCCTCGACCGGCTTGCCCTTCGGCGGCGGCAGGCGGCCCTCGTAGATGTCGCCCTTCGCGCGCAGGAAATCGATGGTCTCGGCGACCTTGTTGTTTCCTGATGCAATCAGCGAGCGCTCGGAGAAGAACACGTCGTGATGGATGTTGAGCGCGGCGAGATCGCCCTTGATCATCTCCATCATCATGGCGATCGCCTTGTCGCGCACGATCGGCAGCCACGCGGCTTCCGGCATGGTCAGGAGTTTATCGCCATGTTCCTTGGCGAGCACCTCGCCGACCGGCACGAGGTAATCGCCGGGATAAAGGCCTTCCGGGATCGCGCCGATGTCCTCACCGAGCGCCTCGCGATAGCGCAGGAACGCCGAGCGCGCGAGCACGTCGACCTGGGCGCCGGCGTCGTTGATGTAGTATTCGCGACAGACGTCGAAGCCCGCGAACTGCAGGAGGCTGCATAGCGCATCGCCAAACACGGCGCCGCGGCAGTGGCCGACATGCATCGGCCCGGTCGGGTTGGCCGAGACGTATTCGACATTGACCTTCTCGGCCTTGCCGATGTCGCTGCGCCCATAGGCCGAGCCGGCCGCCAGCACGGCGCGCAGCGCGTCCGCCCAGACCTGCGGCCTCAAGGTCAGGTTGATGAAGCCAGGCCCGGCAACTTCGACGGACTCGACCAGCGCGTCGGCACGCAGCCGCTCGGCGATCTTGTCGGCGAGCTCGCGCGGCTTGGCCTTGGCATCCTTGGCGAGCACCATCGCGGCATTGGTCGCCATGTCGCCATGGCTGGCATCGCGCGGCGGCTCGACCACGACGCGGGACAGATCAATGCCCGCGGGCCAGTTGTCCTCGGCAGCGACAGCGGCACAGATCGCGTGCACGCGCGCCAGCATGTCGGCAAAAAGGTGAGGTTGTGCAGTGGTGTCGGCCATGGCAGGGCGCTAACGCAAATCCGGGGTCGAGTCAAAAAGCCTTTGGTGCTCGATCAGGGCGAAACGGTCGGTCATCCCGGCAATGAAATTGCCGATCCGCCTGTTCCGCGCGCTCCCGGTCTCCTGCACGCTCCCCTCGATCCATTCCGCCGGCAGGTCACCTGGCGATTGCCGGTAACGCTCATAGAGATTGCGCACCACCTGCTCGGCCTCCCGCATGACAAGCATCACCCGCCGGTGGCGATACATCCGCCGGAACAGGAACGCCTTGATCGCCGCCTCCTGCTCGCCCACCTCGGGCGGAAACGCGATCAGCGGCGCATTGTGGTGGCGCACATCCTGCGCCGATTGCGGCTGCGCAACCGCAAGCCGCCGGGTCGCCTCGTTGAACACCGCGCTGATGAAGTGTGAGATCAGCTCACGCACCAGTTCGGCGCCGCGCCGGACCTCGTCGAGCCCGGGATAATGGCGGTCGATCTCGGCGATGATCCCTGCGGTCAGCGGCATCTCCTTGAGGTCGTCGACCACAAACAGACCGGCGCGCAGGCCGTCGTCGATATCGTGAGCGTCGTAGGCGATGTCGTCGGCGAAGGCCGCGATCTGCGCCTCGAGCGAGGCATAGCTCCAGAGCTCGAGATCGTAGGTCTTGTTGTAATCCGCGATCCCGATCGGAATGCCGCTGTCGAGGTAGCGGCCGCTAGGCGCGCCGTTGCGATCGGTCAGCGGGCCGTTGTGCTTGACGATACCCTCGAGCGATTCCCAGGTCAGGTTCAGCCCGCCGAATTCGGGGTAGCGATGCTCCAGCGAGGTGACGACGCGTAGCGCCTGCGCATTGTGGTCGAAGCCGCCATCATCCTTGAGGCAGTCGTCGAGCGCCCGCTCCCCGGCATGCCCGAACGGCGGATGGCCGAGGTCGTGCGCCAGCGCCAACGTCTCGGTCAGATCCTCGTCGACCCCGAGCTGGCGCGCCAGCGCGCGGGCGATCTGCGCGACCTCCAGCGAATGGGTCAGCCTGGTGCGGTAATGATCACCCTCGTGGAAGACGAAGACCTGGGTCTTGTGCTTGAGGCGGCGAAACGCGGTAGAATGGATCACCCGGTCGCAATCGCGCCGGAACGGGCTGCGGGTCCGGCTCGGCGGCTCCACGACAAGCCGGCCGCGACTGCGGTCGGGGTCGCAGGCATAAGGCGCGCGGGGGGCAGCCATTCCGACCGACACGGTATTTTAGTCCTTATCCATTTGATTCCATGGTCCGACGCACTTAACTATGACTGAGGCGGCCGACCAAATGAATTGGGCATGACGCCGGGCATGATCCGATCAGATCATGCGCAGATTGGGTTTCGGAGACCGACCATGACTGCTGCCATCACCGTCAGCGAACGGGCCGCCCGCCGGATCGGGCAGATCCTCAGCAAGGAAGGCGACGGCGCCAAGCTGCGCATTTCGGTCGAGGGCGGCGGCTGCTCCGGTTTCCAGTACAAGTTCGACGTCGAGCGCACCCAAGCCGATGACGACCTCGTGATCGAGCGCGATAGCGCCGTGGTGCTGATCGACCCCGCCTCCGTCCCGTTCCTTGCGGGCTCGGAGGTCGACTTCGTCGACGACCTGATCGGCGCCTCGTTCCGCGTCGTCAATCCGAACGCCACCGCCTCCTGCGGCTGCGGCACCAGCTTCTCGATCTGACGCTTCCTCGCCTAACGCGAATACCCGGCGCGAGCCGGTAACCGGCTCGCCGGAGAGGCCAGCTATTCCGCCGCAACCACCTGCGGGCGCTCGACGTCGCCGCCCGCTTCCGCCTGCGGGTCGAGCTTGCGGCGCAGCCTGCGATCGATACGGTCGAGATAGATGTAGATCACCGGCGTGATGAACAGCGTCAGCAGCTGCGACACGCAGAGGCCGCCGACCACCGCGACGCCGAGCGGCTGACGCAGTTCGGCGCCGGCGCCCGCGCCGAGCGCGATCGGCAGCGTGCCGAAGATCGCCGCGAACGTCGTCATCATGATCGGGCGGAAGCGCAGCAGCGCCGCCTCGCGGATCGCGTGCTCGGCGCTGAGGCCGACGCGGCGGCGCTCCAGCGCGAAGTCGACCATCATGATCGCGTTCTTCTTGACGATGCCGACCAGCATCACGATGCCGATCATCGCGATGACAGACAGCTCCATCCCGAACAGCATCAGCGTCAGGATCGCGCCGATGCCGGCCGACGGCAGGCCGGAGATGATCGTGATCGGATGGATGAAGCTCTCGTAGAGAATGCCGAGGATCACGAAGGCCGCGAACACCGCAGCAAGGATCAGCACTCCCTGCCCGCGCAGCGAATCCTGGAATACCTGCGCGGTGCCGGAGAACCCGGTCGCAATCGTCGGCGGCAAATTGGCGTTCTGCTCGAGCTCGGTGATCTTGTCGACCGCGTAGCCGAGCGAATTGCCGGGCGCGAGATTGAACGAGATCGTGACCGCCGGCTGCTGGCCCTGGTGGTTGATCTGCAGCGGCCCGACCGTCGGCACCAGCCGGGCCACAGCATCAAGCGGAATGGTCTGGCCGTTTGCGGTCTTCATGTAGAGCTTCGAGAGATCGGACGGATCGACGCGGAACTGCGGCTGCACCTCCAGGATGATCTGGTAGTCGTTCGACGGCATGTAGATGGTGCCGACCTGTCGCGAACCGTAGGCGTTGTAGAGCTGGTTGCGGACCTGATCGACGGTGATGCCGTAGACCGCCGCCTTTTCACGGTCGATGTCGACCGTCATCTGCGGGTTCTTGATGTAGAGGTCGGTGGTGACGTCGAGCAGGCCCGGGATCTTCTCGATCTTGTCGCGCATCTCCGGCGCCAGCCGGTACAGCGACTCGGTGTCGCCGCTCTGCATCACATACTGATATTGGCTCTTGGAGATGCGCCCGCCGATGTTGAGGTTCTGGACGCTCTGGAAGAACGCCTGCATGCCCGGGATCTCGCGCGCCTTCTGGCGCAGCCGCCCGATCACGACAGCGGCATTGTCGCGGGTCTTCTGCGGCTTCAGCGCGATGAACAAGCGACCGTAATTGGTGGTCGGATTGGGACCGCCGGAGCCGACCGTGGAATTGATGTAATCGATCGCCGGATCGGTCCGCATCACCTCGACCAGCGCCTGCTGGCGGACCTTCATCGCCTCGAACGAGGTATCGGTCGCCGCTTCCGTCACGCCGATCAGGAAGCCGGTGTCCTCCTGCGGGAAGAAGCCCTTCGGCACGATCATGTAGAGATAGACGGTGCCGCCGAGCGTCGCGAGCGTCATCACCAGCATCAGGGCTTTCCTGGCCAGCACCCAGTCCAGCGCCGATTCATACGCGCGCAGCCAGGCCTCGAACATCGCCTCGAACGCCCGCAGCACGATGTTCGGCCGCTTGGTCGCGTCGTGCGCGCGCAGCACGCGGGCGCACAGCATCGGCGTCAAGGTCAGCGACACGAAGCCGGAGACGATGATCGCGACCGAGATCGTGACCGCGAATTCGCGGAACACGCGGCCGACGATGCCGCCCATTAGCAGCACCGGGATGAACACCGCGATCAGCGAGAAGGTGATCGAGATGATGGTGAAGCCGATCTCGCGGGCGCCCTTCAGCGCCGCCTCGAACGGCTTCATGCCGTGCTCGATATGGCGGACGATATTCTCCAGCATGACGATGGCGTCGTCGACCACGAAGCCGACCGAGAGCGTCAGCGCCAGCAGCGTCATGTTGTTGATCGAGTAATCCAGCGCATACATCGCAGCGCAGGTGCCGAACAGCGAGATCGGCACCGCAAGCGCCGGAATGAAGGTCGCCGACGCCGAGCGCAGGAACAGGAAAATCACGAGGATCACCAGCGCGATCGCGATCAGCAGGGTCTCCTCGACGTCGCTGACCGCCTGCCGGATCGAGACCGAGCGGTCCATCATGACCTGCATGGTCACCGAGGGCGGGATCGCGGCGCGCAGCGACGGCAATTTCGCCAGCACGGCGTCGACCACGGCCACGGTGTTGGCGTCGGGCTGCTTCTGGATCGCGAGCACGATGGCCCGCTCGTCGTTCATCCAGGTCGCGATCTTGTCGTTCTCGACGCTGTCATAGACCTTGGCGATCTCGTCGAGGCGAACCGGCGAGCCGTTGCGCCAGGCGACGTAGATCTGGCGGTAGTCGGCCGCCTTGTCCATCTGGCCGGAGGCCTGCAGCGCGACGTCCTGCTTGGGCCCGTTCAGCGTGCCGACCGGGGTTGAGGAATTGGCGCGCGACACCGCGGCGCGGATGTCCTCCATGGAGACGCTGCGGGCAGCCGCAGCCTCCGGATCGGCTTGAACGCGGATCGCGAATTTCTGCGCGCCGTAGATCAGCACCTGGGCGACGCCCGGCAGCTGCGACAGCGCCTGCCCGATGGTGATGTCGCCGTACTCGTTGACCGCCGACAGCGGCAGCGTCGCCGACCCCAGCGAGACGAACAGCACCGGGAAATCGGCCGGGTTCACCTTCCGGAAGCTCGGTGGGATCGTCATCTCGATCGGCAGCCGGCGCTGCGCGATCGTCAATGCCGTCTGCACGTCGAGCGCGGCCGCATCGATGTTGCGGTTGAGGTCGAACTGGATGGTGATGACGCTCGTGCCCTGCGAGGAGTTCGAGTTCATCGATGAGATGCCGGCGATGGTCGAGAGCTGACGCTCGATGATGCCGGCGACCGAGGCGGCCATGGTGTCGGCGCTGGCGCCCGGCAGCGTGGCGGTGACCGCGATGGTCGGGAAGTCGACCTTGGGCAGCGCCGAGACCGGCAGCAAGCGGAAGCCGAACACGCCGAATGCGATGATCGAGGCCGTGATCAGCGTCGTCATCACCGGGCGGCGGATGCAGAGCTCGGAGAGCGTCATCGGTCAGGCTCCGGCCTTGCGCGCCCGCAGCTCGACCCGCGATCCTTCCGACAGCAGCAGCTGACCGTCGACAACGATGCTTTCATCGCCCGCCAATCCGTCAGAGATCACCGACGAGCCCTGGAAGGTGCGATCGACCTTGACCGGCCGGACCTTGGCGACGCCGTCCTGGACGACGAAAACGAAATTGCCGTTCTGACTGCGCTGGACTGCGACCGTCGGCACCACGACCGCGTCTTCGCTGCGGATGATCAGCTTGGTCTGCACGATGGTGCCGGGCCACAGCGTCTCGCCCGCATTGTTCATGATGCCGCGCACCGTGACCATGCCGGTGGTCGCATCGACGGCGTTTTCGACCATCGCGACCTTGCCACTCTCGGAGCGCTGGTGGCCGGGAATGGTCGCGATCACCCTGGGATCGTCCTTCCCCATGGCGTCGCGCAGATCGACCAGCGCGCGCTGGGGAATGGCGAAGGTGACATAGACCGGCGCCATCTGGTTGATGACGGCGAGCGGCTGGGTGTCGGCGGGGCGGACGAAGTTCCCGACCTTGACGTTGGCGGCGCTGATCCGCCCGGTGAACGGCGCACGGATCACGGTGTAGCTCTTCTGGACGCGGAGGTTTTCCAGCGCGAACTGGTCGGCCTTGATGGTGCCGATCAGGACGTCGGACTGGGTCTTGGCATTGTCGAGATTGACCTGCGTGGTGGCGCCCTTGCCGACGAGCTCCGTATAGCGGCGGAGGTCGCGCTGCGCGCCCTCGAGCTGGGCCTGGTCGCGGGCCAGGACGCCCTCGGCCTGCTCGATCTGCGCGTCGATCTGCCGCGCGTCGAGCATGAACAGCAGGTCGCCCTCGTTGACCTTGGCGCCGTCCTCGAAGTGCACCGAGACGATGGTGGTTTCCAGCCGCGACTTCAGCGCCACGCTGGAGATCGGCGTGACCGTTCCGATCGCATCGACATCGACCGGCACCGATCTGCGCTCGGCCTTGGCGAGATCCACCGAGACCACCCGCGGCCGCGGCGTCCCTTGCGCGGTGGCGGCACCGCCCCCCATCCAAGAAGTGCGGGTCATGTAAGCCGCCCCGGCCGCAATGCCGAGAACAGCGACAGTCAGAACCAAATTGCGTTTTTTCATACGCCTTGCACGTGCGCCGCCCACTGGCCTTGAAGGCCGGGACGCTTCGCAACTCCCCCATCGGCAATTGTTACGCCTTGTTTCTGGAGAGGGTTAGCACAGGCGAACCGCCCATGGTATGCCACCTAAGTAAAATCCTGCGGCTTCAATCCGGTCACTTGCATGCGCATCGCTACGTGGAACGTCAACTCGGTCCGGCAACGGATCGAACTTCTGGTCAGCTGGCTGAAGGAGTGTTCCCCCGACCTCGTCTGCCTGCAGGAGATCAAATGCGTCGACGACGCATTCCCCCGGCTCGAGGTCGAGGCGCTCGGATATAATGTCGTCACCCACGGCCAGAAGACCTTCAACGGCGTCGCACTGCTCTCGAAGCTGCCGTTCGACGAGACCAAATCGGGCCTCGCCGGCGACGACGAGGACGCCCATGCCCGCTTCCTCGAAGGCGTCGTCACGCTGAAGCAGGGTGTGGTGCGGGTCGCGTGCCTTTATCTGCCCAATGGCAACCCCGCCAATACCGACAAATATCCCTACAAGCTCAAGTGGATGTCGCGGCTTCTTGAGTACACGCGGGAGCGCCTTAAGGCCGAGGAGCCGCTGATCCTGGCCGGCGACTTCAATGTCATTCCGGCGGCGCGTGACGTCTACAACCCTGCCGCCTGGGCCGATGACGCCCTGTTCCGGCCTCAGACCCGCGAAGCATTCCAGTCGCTGCTCGGCCTCGGCCTCACCGATGCGCTGCGCGCGGTCAACGATGAGCCCGGCCAGTACACCTTCTGGGACTACCAGGCCGGCGCCTGGCAGAAGAACTGGGGCCTGCGCATCGACCATCTCCTGATGTCGCCGCAGGCGAGCGACCGGCTGATCGATGTCGGGATCGACAGCTATGTCCGCGCTTGGGAGAAGCCGTCCGACCATGTCCCGGTCTGGGCCGATCTCGATTTCGAGACCGCTTGAGCCCGCCGGCCGCCCGCGGATCAATCCCGGCGGCCTCTAATCGCGGCGACCCTGCACCCAGTGCTCGAGCATCTGTAGCGCCATCGCGCGGTCGTCTTCGGACGCCTTGGCGATCGCCCGGTTGTAGCTTTCCTTGATCCAGGCCTCTTCCGGCGTCGCGCTGTCGCGCGCCAGGGTCAGCCACATCAGGCCACGCGCCCGCTGCGGTGGCAGCCGGTCGCCGTTGAACAGCATCTGGCCAAGCAGCGCCTGTGCCTGATGCTGGCCCTTCTGGGCAGCCAGCCCGAGCCAGCGCGCGCCATAGCGGAAATCGTCCCGCGAGGCGTCCGGCGTCTTCAGGTACAGCCGGGCAAGGTCGTACTGGGCGTCGGCATTGCCGAAATAGGACGCGGCATAGGAGAACATCTCGCGCGCCCGTTCGGTGTCCGCCTTGACCTTGGAATTGGGAATGCCGCTCAGATAATAGCGGCCGAGCGCCACGAAGGCGTTGGCGACGATCGAGGCCTGCGGCGCCGACGGCGAATCCTCGGCATGCGCATTGGCGATCCGGCTGAAATACTCGAAGGCGCGCATGTCGTCCTGGATGACGCCGTCGCCCTCCGCGTACATCTTGCCGAGCTTCCACTGCGCCACGGGGTGACCGCCCTCGGCCTGGTATTGCAGCGTGCTGAAGGAGGAGGTCGGCGAGGTCGCCGCAGGAGCAACCGGCGTTGCGGCGCGCTTCAGCGCAGCGGCTGAGCCGGGCTGCGGAGCGACCACCGGAAGAACGGTATCCTGGGGGCTGACCGGGGCGCCGTCGAATCCGAATCCGGGGCCCGCCACCGGAATGGCCCCTAACGCAAACGCAAATATCGCACGCTTAAACGTCCGCATAACACTGTTTCTCGTACGCGCCACCCGGATGGGTGACTGCACCATCCACCGCCGGCCCCACTTGCTCGGCGTACTTCCACAGCGCACCAGATGTATGGTTCGTCGCGCGAGGGGCCCATTTGGTCTTACGATTTGCGAGTTCGGCGTCGCTCAAATTTACGTTAAGGGTGCCGGCGACCGCATCGATCTCGATGATGTCGCCGTCTTGCAACAACCCGATCGGCCCGCCGACGGCCGCTTCAGGTCCAATATGGCCGATGCAGAAGCCACGGGTGGCGCCGGAGAACCGGCCATCGGTGATCAGGGCAATCTTGCCGCCCATCCCCTGCCCGGTCAGCGCCGCCGTGGTCGCCAGCATCTCCCGCATCCCGGGACCGCCCTTCGGCCCCTCGTAGCGGATCACAATCACTTCGCCTTCCTTGTAGGTGCGCTTCTGCACCGCCTCGAAGGCGTCTTCCTCGCGGTCGAAGCACCGGGCCGGACCGGTAAACTTCAGGTTGGACATTCCCGCGACCTTCACGATCGCACCCTCCGGAGCGAGATTACCCTTCAGCCCGACAACGCCACCTGTCACGGTGATCGGATTGTCGGCGGGCCGCACCACGTCCTGGCGCGGATTCCATTTCACGCTTTTGAGGTTTTCGGCGATCGTTCGGCCAGTGACGGTCAGGCAATTCCCGTGCAAGTGGCCATTGTCGAGCAGCGTTTTCATCAGCAGCGGAATGCCACCAACTTCAAACATGTCTTTGGCAACATAACGGCCGCCCGGCTTCAAATCCGCGACGTAAGGAGTCTTTTTGAAGATTTCGGCAACGTCGAACAAATTGAATTTTATGCCGCACTCATGGGCGATCGCCGGCAGGTGCAGCGCAGCATTGGTCGAACCACCTGAGGCTGCAACCACGGCTGCAGCATTTTCAAGAGCTTCCCGGGTGACGATGTCGCGGGGCCGGATGTTTTTCTCGATCAGCTCCATCACCTTCTCGCCGGCGGCGGCGCAGAAGGCGTCGCGGATCTCGTAAGGCGCCGGGGCCCCGGCCGAGTACGGCAGCGCGAGGCCGATCGCCTCGGAGACGGTCGCCATGGTGTTGGCGGTGAACTGGGCGCCGCAGGCGCCGGCTGACGGGCACGCCACCCGCTCGATCTCGTCGAGGTCCTCGTCCGACATGGCGCCGACCGAGTGCTTGCCGACCGCTTCGAACATGTCCTGCACGGTCACCGGCTGCCCGCGGAAGTTGCCGGGCAGGATCGAGCCGCCGTAGATGAAGATCGAGGGGACGTTGAGCCGGACCATCGCCATCATCATGCCCGGCAACGACTTGTCGCAGCCGGCGAGCCCGACCAGCGCGTCATACGAGTGACCGCGGACGGTCAGCTCGACCGAATCGGCGATGCATTCGCGCGACGGCAGCGACGAGCGCATACCGTCATGGCCCATCGCGATGCCGTCGGTGACGGTGATGGTGCAGAATTCCCGCGGCGTGCCGCCGGCGGACGCCACGCCCTTCTTCACCGCCTGCGCCTGGCGCATCAGCGAAATGTTGCAGGGAGCAGCTTCATTCCAACATGAAGCAACGCCGACAAAGGGTTGATGAATCTGGGTTGTCGTCAGCCCCATCGCATAGAGATAGGAACGATGCGGTGCGCGCTGGGGCCCCTCCGTCACGTGACGGCTCGGCAACCTGCCCTTGATGTTCGTTTTGGCGTCCATCGCGACCCTGTTCCCGGCGCTCTTTCCTCCAACAACGCCGGAACCGATCAAAAGTCCCGTCGTCGCGAGCGCTGGCTATTCAGCTAGGTAAATATCCTTTCATGTCAGGGTGTGGCTAAAAAGCGGCGTGACTACGGACCGGCTGTGTTTAGGGTTAAATGCCCAGTAACTGTTGCGATGGCGCAACAATCGTGGCTCCCAGGCAACGATATATTATCGGCTCTTATGGGAACCTGACATACATCTGACCAAGCAGCCGTGGAGTTGCCGTCCCGTGACGAAGCTCGCTCGAGTTGTGGATTGAATTGCCGCCCTCTCTTGCATAGAGGGCGCGTCGAGACACAATGGCTATGCCTGCGCTCTTTGAGCTACGGCGGACAAGTCGCTCCGCCCAACCAACAATCTACTCGGCCGCCAACTTCGGTGGCGCCGGAGGCGCCCAGCACTCGACACGATTCCGGCCCCGCTCCTTGGCCCGGTAGAGCGCGGCATCGGCGGCCTTCATCAGCGCCTGTATCCCGGGCATGCTGGTGAAGGCCTCGGCAACGCCGATGCTCACCGTCAGTCGCACCGGACGATCATCCGTCCCCAACGCCAATCCTTCCGCCCTCTTGCGAATGCGCTCGGCGACGGTCCGGGCGCGCGACAATGTCGTTTCCGGCAGCAGAACCGCGAACTCCTCGCCTCCGACACGGCCGACAACGTCGGACTTGCGCTTGCCGCGCGTGCAAATCTCGGCGACGGCCTTGATGGCTTCGTCGCCGACCGCATGACCGAACTGGTCATTGATGCTCTTGAAGTGATCGATATCGACCATCAGGACGGAGACGGAACGATAGTAGCGCTGGAACCGGCTCCATTCTGCATCCAGCGTCGTCAGGAAGTGCCTGCGGTTGAACAGTCCGGTGAGCGGATCGGTGGTCGCGAGCACCTCGAGCTGTCGCGCGTTACCGACTAGATCGGTCACGTCGACAAAGGTCAGCATCCGGCCGCCGTTCGCCATCGTCGAGCAATGGATCCTGATGTTGCGGCCGTCAGGCGTCTGGACGTCGCGCTTGTGATCGCCCGCCCTGATCTCCGCGATCCGCTTCGCCGGAAAGGCTCTGATTTGCTCGGGCGTCGAGCCGGTTGGGACTGCCCGGCGATTGCGGGTGATCAGCGTGAGGTATGCCGGATGCCGCGCCACCTCCTCCTCGCTCACCTCCCAGAATTCCCGCATTCGCCGGTTGAGGAAGATCGCATTGAGATCGCGATCGAGCAGGACGACGCCGTCCTCCACGTTCTCGAGCGCACCGGTCAGCACCTTCAACTTGTCCGATGCGCGCACGATGTCGGTCACGGGCGTGTAGCTCACCATCCTGCCGCCGTCGGGCAGCGGCGTGCACTGACACCGCACCACATCGCCATTGCTGCGCCTGAGATCGATCGGGTTTGCGTCGCCGACGCTGACGAGGCGGACGCGTTCGGCAACATAGGCTTGAAGCTGCTCAGCCGGCAGCTCATAGGCCATGGTCTTGCAGCCGTGATGCATCAGATCGGTGAAGCTGGGATTGCGGTCGGCAACTGCGTCCGGAAGCTGCCACATGTTCCGGAATGCGCGGTTGATGAACAGGGCTTTCAGTTCCGCGTCGAGGAGCAGGATGCCGACCGGGATCTGATCGAGCGCCGCACGCAGCGTCAGCATGTGCCCGCGCAGAATATCGCCGCTGCGCCGCTCCGGAATGGCGGCCGGCGCAGGAGCGGCGGGCGCGGCAGGCACGGGTGCCGCAGCATTCGCCTGCTGCGCCTCAAACACCAGCCCCAGCTGGCGGTCCGATTGCCACAGCCGTTTGCATGGCCTCACCTGATTGGTGCCGACGATCAGCAGCTGGACCTGGTCGGGAATGCCGACGACACTCTCGAGTTCCACGGTCGCTCCGGTATCGGTGAGCTGCCGGACCGTGCAATCGAAGGCCGACCGACCGAAATTGAACACGATCTTTCCGGCCAAAAACGTTCGGCCGCGGGAAGCTGACACCTGTCCGGACATGGCGAGACGCACCTGGAGCAATTGCGAGCCCCCTCACCTCAGCATGTTTGAGTCACCAAGCCATGAACGCTTTCGGGGCGTTTTGACCCAGAGCAGAAAACGAAGGCGGTATGCGCTGCAAAACGGGTTCCAGCTTGCGGTTCCCGGAACCCTTGCCGTGGAGAACTACGATCCGCCGAGGCGCTTCCGTTTCGCGTTCAGCGCGGAGGCGACGCGGCTGACCGGCGGACGGCCGAGCAAACCGGCGACCTCGTTCGTCGTGGCCAGCAGCTTGTCCACATCGACACCGGTTTTCACGCCCATGCCTTCGAGCATGTAGACGACATCCTCGGTCGCGACGTTGCCGGTGGCGCCGGGCGCATAGGGGCAACCGCCGAGGCCGCCGGCGGCGGCATCGATGACGCGCACACCCTCCTCCATGCCGGCATAGAGATTGGCGAGCGCCTGGCCATAGGTGTCGTGGAAATGCATCGCGAGGTTGGCGACCGGAAGCTCGGCGCCGACCGCACGCAGCATCTCCTTGGCCTTCAGCGGCGTGCCGACGCCGATGGTGTCGCCAAGCGAGATTTCGTAGCAGCCGAGGTCCCACAGGGTCATCGCGAGATCGGCAACCGCCTTCGGCTTGATCTCGCCGTCGAACGGACAACCGAGCACGCAGGAGATATAGCCGCGCACCTTGACGCCATCGGCCTTGGCGCGCGCCAGCACCGGCTTGAAGCGCTCGATCGATTCCGCGATCGAGCAATTGATATTGGCGCGCGAAAACCCTTCGGAGGCCGCCGCAAACACCGAGACCACCTGGGCGCCGGCCCCGCGCGCGGCGTCATAGCCCTTCTCGTTCGGCACCAGCACGTGGAATTCGGCGTCCTTGACCTTGTCCCTGATTTGGCTGACGCCGCGCAGCACCTGGTCGGAGCCTGCCATCTGCGGGATCGCCTTCGGCGACACGAAGGCGCCGACCTCGACTGTTTTAAGCCCCGCCGCCACCAACGCCTCGACGAAGGCGATGCGCGCCTCGACGCTGACCGGCGTCTTCTCGTTCTGCAGGCCGTCGCGCGGCCCCATCTCAACGATGTGGATCTGATCGCTCATGACGCGGCCGCGGGCTCGACTTCGGCAAGCTCGACGCCCTCGCCGACGATGTCGCCGACCTTGCATTTGAGCTTCTTCAGCACGCCGGCATAAGGCGCGCGCAGGGTCTGCTCCATCTTCATCACTTCGAGCGTGAGGATCGGCGCGCCCTTCTCCAGCGTCGCGCCCTCCTCGGCCAGCAGCGCGACCACGGTGCCCGGCAAGGGCGCGACGATCTTGTCCTCGCCGACCTGCTCCTCGCTCTCGCCGCCGAACGGATCGACCCAGTGCAGATCGAAACGGCCGTTGCGGGTGCGCAAGTAAAGTTCGTGGCCCTCGACGACCGAGGCGACGCGCGACTTGATACCGTTGAATGTCAGGTCGAAGCCATCCTCGCCGGCCGACGAGATGGCAAAGGCGATCTCATGCCCGCCGACGGAAAGCGTCGACGGTCCGTTGCCATAGTGCAGCGTGATGGTGCGGGCCGGCTCATGGCCTTGCCGGAACGAAAACACCCGCTGGCGGCGGCCGACCGGCATCCAGCCGAAGGCCTGCCAGGGCGAGTTCGCCTCGCTCCGCGCCGCTTTCTGCTCGTCGTTGACGATCGCGGCCACCGCCGCACACAGCTCGAACTCACCGGCCGCGCCGGTGCCTGAAGTCAGGTTCTTCAGCTCGCGCTCGATGAAGCCGGTATCGATCGCGTTGGCCCTGGTGTCCGGATGCGTCACCAGCGCCGACAGGAACGGAATGTTGGTGACGATGCCGCGGACATCGGTCCCTTCGAGCCCGCGGTTGAGCTTCTCGATCGCGCCCTCGCGCGTCGGCGCCCAGGCAATCACCTTGGCGAGCATCGCGTCGTAGTACGGCGAGACGTTGTCGCCGCTGCGATAGCCGGCATCGATGCGCAGGCCGTCGCCCTCCGGCGGCGTGCGCCAGGTCTTGATACGGCCGACCGAGGGCATGAAGTTCTTCTGCGGGTTTTCGGCGTAGACGCGGGCCTCGATGGCGTGTCCGTTCAGCCTGATCTCGTCCTGCTTCAGCGGCAGCGCCTCGCCGAACGCGACGCGCAGCTGCCACTCGACGAGATCGACGCCAGTGATCAGCTCGGTGACGGGATGCTCGACCTGCAAACGCGTGTTCATCTCGATGAAGAAGACGTCCTTGCCGTCGGAGACGAACTCGATCGTGCCGGCGCCGACATAGTTGACTGCGCCGGCCGCCTTGCGGGCGGCCTCGCAGACCGTCTCGCGCTGCGCGGCGTTGAGCGTCGGCGACGGCGCTTCCTCGATCACCTTCTGGTGCCGGCGTTGCAGCGTGCATTCGCGCTCCCACAGCGAGAGCAGATTGCCGTGGCTGTCGCCGATGATCTGCACCTCGATATGGCGCGGGTTCTGCACGTACTTCTCGATCAGCATGCGGTCGTCGCCGAACGCCGCCTTGGCCTCGCGCTTGGCGCTGGTGATCGCGGCTGCAAGATCGGCCGCCGAATTCACCACGCGCATGCCGCGGCCGCCGCCGCCGGCCGACGCCTTCACCAGCACCGGGAATCCGATCCGGTTGGCGGCCTCCGCCAGGATCGCCTCGTCCTGCGCCTCGCCGTGATAGCCGGGCACCAGCGGCACGCCGGCCTTCTCCATCAGCGCCTTCGATCCGGATTTCGAGCCCATCGCGGTCATCATCTCGGCGGTCGGGCCGACGAACACCAGGCCGGCCTCGAGACAGGCCTGCGCGAACTCGGCGTTTTCGGACAGGAAGCCGTAGCCGGGATGCACGGCCTCGGCGCCGGTCTCTTTTGCAGCCGCGATCACGTGCTCGATGTTCAGATAGCTGTCGCGCGCCCGCGCGGGCCCGAGCAGCACGGCCTCGTCGGCGAGCGCGACATGCATCGCGTCGCGGTCGGCCTCGGAATAAACCGCGACCGTACGCAGCCCCATGGCGCGCGCCGAGCGGATGACGCGGCAGGCGATCTCGCCGCGGTTGGCGATCAGAAGCGTCCGGAAGCGCCGGTAGAGTTTTGAGCGGTCCATGGTCAGATCCTGGGTCACATCCTGAACAGGCCGAATTTCGTCGGCTCGATCGGCGCGTTGGCCGCGGCCGACAGGCCGAGTCCGAGCACCAGGCGGGTGTCGGCGGGATCGATCACGCCGTCGTCCCAGAGCCGCGCGGTGGCGTAATAGGGATTGCCCTGCTTCTCGTATTGCGCGCGGATCGGCTCGCGGAATTTGTCTTCCTCTTCCGCCGACCAGCTCTCGCCCTTGGCCTCGACGCCGTCACGCCGCACCTGGCTCAGCACCATCGAGGCCTGCTCGCCGCCCATCACCGAGATGCGGGCGTTCGGCCACAGCCAGAGGAAGCGCGGGCTGTAGGCGCGGCCGCACATGCCGTAATTGCCGGCGCCGTAGGAGCCGCCGATCACGACAGTGAATTTCGGCACGCTGGCCGTCGCAACCGCCGTCACCAGCTTGGCGCCGTCGCGCGCGATGCCGCCCGCCTCGTACTTCTTGCCGACCATGAAGCCGGTGATGTTCTGCAGGAACACCAGGGGAATGCCGCGCTGGCAGCACAGCTCGATGAAATGCGCACCCTTCAGCGAGCTCTCGCTGAACAGGATGCCGTTGTTGGCGATGATACCGACCGGATGGCCCCAGATATGGGCGAAGCCGCAGATCAGCGTGGTGCCGTACAGCTTCTTGAATTCGTCGAATTCGGAGCCGTCGACGATCCGCGCGATGATGTCGTGCACGTCGAACGGCTTGCGGCCGTCGGCGGAGACCACGCCGTAGATCTCCTCGGCGGGAAACAGCGGCTCCTGGACGGTGCGCATGTTGAGCGGCGCCTTCGCCGGCGGCTTCAGCGTGCCGACAATGCGGCGCGCGATCCCGATCGCGTGCGCATCATTCTGCGCGTAGTGATCCGTCACGCCCGACTGCCGGGAGTGGACGTCGGCGCCGCCGAGCTCTTCGGCGGTAACGACCTCGCCGGTCGCAGCCTTCACCAGCGGCGGGCCACCGAGGAAGATCGTGCCTTGGTTGCGCACGATGATGCTCTCGTCCGACATCGCAGGCACATAGGCGCCGCCCGCGGTGCAGGAGCCCATCACGATGGCGATCTGTGGGATGCCTTGCGACGACATCTGCGCCTGATTGTAGAAGATGCGGCCGAAATGCCGCTCGTCGGGAAATATCTCGTCCTGCAGCGGCAGGAACGCGCCGCCGGAATCCACCATGTAGACGCAGGGCAGATTGTTCTGCCGCGCGATGTCCTGGGCGCGCAGATGCTTCTTCACCGTCAGCGGGTAGTAGGTGCCGCCCTTGATAGTGGCGTCGTTGGCGACGATGATGCATTCGCGCCCCGAGATGCGCCCGACGCCGGTGATGACGCTGGCCGAATGCACGTCGCCGCCATACAGCCCGTTGGCGGCGAGCGGCGACAGTTCGAGGAACGCGGTGCCGGGATCGACCAGCAGATCGACGCGATCGCGCGCCAGCATCTTGCCGCGCGAGGTGTGGCGCTTGCGCGAGGTCTCGCCGCCGCCGCCGGCGACCTGCTTGAGCTTGTCGCGGAGTTCCGCGACCAGGCTGCGCATCACATCGGCGTTGCGGGCGAATTCGGAGGATGTGGGATCGATCGTCGAATGAAGCGGCATCGCTGTTGCACGTTTCGTTGGAGGAGCCGACAGGATTTTGGGAGAGCGGGCCGCCGCGCGGAAGGCGCGACGGCAGGTGCGCAGTTCAGGCCGTCTTGGCGAACAGCTCGCGGCCGATCAGCATGCGGCGGATCTCGCTGGTGCCGGCGCCGATCTCGTAGAGCTTGGCATCGCGCAGCAGCCGGCCGGTCGGATAATCGTTGATGTAGCCGTTGCCGCCCAAGAGCTGGATCGCGTCCAGCGCGCATTGGGTGGCCTTCTCGGCGGCATAGAGGATGGCGCCGGCGGCGTCCTCACGTGTGGTCTCGCCGCGGTCGCAGGCCTTTGCCACCGCGTAAACATAGGCGCGCGAGGCGTTCATCGTGGTGTACATGTCCGCGATCTTGCCCTGCACCAGCTGGAACGAGCCGATCGGCTCGCCGAACTGCTTGCGCTCGTGGACGTAAGGCAGCACGACGTCCATGCAGGCCTGCATGATGCCGATCGGTCCCGCCGCCAGCACCGCGCGCTCATAGTCGAGACCGGACATCAAGACGTTGACGCCGCGGCCGACCTCGGAGAGCACGTTCTCCTCCGGCACCTCGCAATCCTCGAACACCAGCTCGCAGGTGTCGGAGCCGCGCATGCCGAGCTTGTCGAGCTTCTGCGCGGTGGAGAATCCCTTCATGCCCTTCTCGATGATGAAGGCCGTGATGCCGCGCGGGCCGGCGTTAGCATCGGTCCTGGCATAGACCACCAGCGTCTCGGCATGGGGACCGTTGGTGATCCACATCTTGTTGCCGTTGAGCACGAAGCGGTCGCCCTTCTTCTCGGCGCGGGTCTTCATCGAGACCACGTCGGAGCCGGCGGAGGGCTCCGACATCGCCAGCGATCCGACATGCTCGCCGGAAATCAGCTTGGGCAGGTATTTGCGCTTCTGCGCCTCGTTGCCGTTGCGGCGGATCTGGTTGACGCAGAGGTTGGAATGCGCGCCGTAGGCCAGCCCGACCGAGGCCGACGCGCGCGAGATCTCCTCGACCGCGATGCAGTGCTCGAGATAGCCGAGGCCCGACCCGCCAAACTCCTCCTCGACCGTGATGCCGTGCAGCCCGAGCGCACCGATCTTGGGCCAGAGGTCGCGCGGAAAGCTGTTGGAGCGATCGATCTCGGCGGCGCGCGGCGCGATCTCGTTGGTCGAGAAATCATGCACCGTCTCGCGGATCGCATCCGCGGTCTCGCCAAGGTCGAAATTGAAAATTGCCGCCCGGTTCGAGGCCATGATCCCTCCCATGAGATTCATCCTGCAATTAAACGATCATACGTTTTTTTCTTGGCTTCGCAAGCGACTGTGCTATGGTTTGCGTATGAAATCCGCAGTTCATTGAATTCGCTGGGATTTCATGCGATATACATACGGTCGTTTGCTTGTTTCCGGCACTCCCTGACAAGCCAACATCCCTCCGAGGCCTCGATGGCACGTACGATCGGCTCACATGGCCCCACGACGCTGGAGGCGATCCGCAAGGCCGGCGTGCGCCTGATCTTCGAGCGCGGCTACGAGGCGATGAGCCTGCGCCAGCTCGCCGCCGAGGTCGGCATCCAGGCCGGCTCACTCTACAACCATATCTCAACCAAGCAGGACCTGCTGTTCGATCTGGTGCAGGAGCATATCAACGATTTGCTGCGCGAGCTCGATCTCGCGCTGGAGGGCAAGGCCGATCCGGTCGAAAGGCTGCGCGCCTTCGTTGCCTTCCATGTCAGCTACCATATGACCCGCAAGCGCGAGGTCTTCATTGCCAATTCCGAACTGCGCAGCCTCGAGGCGAAGAACTACGAGGCCGTGGTGACGTTGCGCGGCGCCTATGAGCAGCGGCTGGCGCAGATCCTCACCGAGGGGGTCTCGGACGGCGTGTTCGAGGTCGGCGACATCCAGGTCGCGACGTTTGCCATCATCGCGCTGCTGACGGGTCTGTGCACCTGGTACCGCCCCGGCGGCCGGCTGACCCGCGATGCCATTATCGCGGCACACGAGAAGCTGGTACTGTCGGGCGTCGCGCCGCAGGCCGCGCTCGGTCAGGTCGGCAACGGCATCAAGGGCCCGCGGACTGCGGTAGCGGGCTCGTGACTGTGACAGAGCGCCCACAGCTCGATGAAATCGATCTGCGGATCCTGTCCGAATTGCAGCGGGACGGCCGGATCAGGATCAACGAGCTCGCCGAGCGCGTCGGCATCACCGCCCCGCCCTGCCTGCGCCGGGTCCGCGCCCTGCGCAGCCGCGGCGTGGTGCAGGCGATCCGCGCCACGCTGGACGAGCGGCTATTGGGCTATGAGGTGACGACCTTCGTCCTGATCCAGCTCGACAGCCAGACCCTGACGGCGATCGAGGCGTTCGAGGCCGCGGTGGCGGCCGTGCCGCGCTTCCTGCAATGCTGGCGGATATCGGGCGATGCCGATTTCATGCTGAGATGCGTCGCACCCAGCGTCGACGACATGCGTCAGCAGCTGCTGCAATTCGCCGGCCTGCCCAACGTGCGTAAAATTAGAAGCTTTCCGGTGCTCGGCGTCTCCAAGGATGCGCCGCTGCCGATCCCGGGCGCCCTCGCCGCGCCAAGCCCTGCGAGCTGATCGTCAGCCCTGATGGGCCAGATCCAACCTTAGTGCGTCCAAGGCTCCCAGCGGCGGAATGCAAAATTGTCGGCATAGGCGATCTGGCGGTGCGCCGAATCCTTCGGCTCGATCACCTGGTAGGCGATGCCCTTGCGCTCGCAATAGGCGACCGCCTCCTCCTTGGTCTCGAAGTGCAGTGTGAGCTGCTGCTTCATGTCGGTGGACGAGGTCCAGCCCATCAAGGGCTCCACGGTGCGCGGCTGCTCCGGCTCATAATCCAGCTGCCACTCCTTGGTCTTGGCACGTCCCGATTGCATCGCGTTTTTGGCGGGCTTAAAAATGCGTGCGGTCATGGATGGTCGGCCCCGTGGGATGTGCGATATGGAAGCGATTTGAAGGAAACCGCCGGGATAGTATAGAGACACCGTTCAACGATCTGATCGGTGATTCCTCGATCTCGGAGGGAGCCTTCGCCGGACCGGTATAGTCATTCTACCGCGCTGTGACAATCTGGCCTCGGGAGGCTTCCATTTGGAGTCCTCCGGGCCCGCGGCGCGGCCTTCTCGACAGCATCATATCGAGGAAGCGGCGCCCCATGGAAATCCACGCTCACCTGCCCGAAAAAGGACGTGACCTCCGGCTCGACCTGTTCCGCGGGATCGCGAACTGGGCGATCTATCTCGATCACATCCCCGACAATATCGTGAACTGGATCACGACGCGGAACTACGGCTTCAGCGACGCCGCGGACCTGTTCGTCTTCATCTCCGGCTACACCGCGTCCTTCGTCTATGCCCGCATGATGCTGGAGCGGGGCTTCATCGTCGGCGCCACTAGGCTGACCAAGCGGGTCTGGCAGCTCTACGTCGCCCACATCATCCTGTTCGTGATCTACATCGCCTCGATCAGCTATCTGGCGCTACGCTTCGGCGATTCCGAGATCATCAACGAGTTCAATGTCGCGGGCCTCGTCGACAACGCCACCGAGACGCTGCGCCAGGGACTTTTCCTGAAGTTCAAGCCGGTCAATCTCGACGTGCTGCCGCTCTACATCGTGCTGATGGGGCTGTTTCCGCCGGTGCTGTGGTTCATGCTGCGGCAGCCGAACTGGACCATGCTGGCCTCGCTCGCGCTGTGGCTGGTGTCGCGGCACATGGGCTGGAACCTGCCCGCCTACCCGGCCGGGACCTGGTACTTCAATCCGTTCGCCTGGCAGGTGCTGTTCGTGTTCGGCTCGTGGTGCGCCATGGGCGGCGCGCGCCAGAACATGCACATCATCAATTCACGCTACACGCTGTGGTTCTGCATCGCCTATCTGATCTTCGCCCTGATCATGACGATGGCCGGCCGCTTTCCGGACTTCGGCGCGATGTTCCCGGACTGGCTCTATTCGACCTTCAACCCGAACGACAAGACCAACCTCGCGCCCTATCGCTTCCTGCACTTCGTGGTGATCACGGTGCTCGCCATCCGCTTCGTCCCGAAGGACTGGTCGGCGCTGGAGTGGAAGGTGTTCGATCCGGTGATCGTCTGCGGCCAGCAGTCGCTCGCGGTGTTCTGTGTCGGCGTGTTTCTGTCCTTTGTCGGACATTTCGAGCTCTCGATGAGCTCGGGCTCGCTGTTCGCGCAGATCTTCGTCAGCATCTCCGGCATCGCGATCATGACGATCGTGGCCTATTACATCTCGTGGTCGAAGCGGCAGGACAAGCCGATCAAGCCGCCGGCGCCGAAACCCGCGGCGCCGGCAAAGGCAACGTGACAAAGCGCGTCATTTGCCCGGCCGCCGCCCTTTGCCACCCGGCTGGCCGCTTCGCCACCTGCCCTGCGAAGTGAACCCATCCCAGGTGGTGGTCCAGCGATACTCGGCCGCCGGCGCCTTCGCGATGCTATCGGAGCTGCGCGCTCCCTCCAGGGCAAACGTGGCGCCCTGCGGGTCAAGGCAGCGAACAATCCAACTGCCGTTCGGCAGCTCCAGCGGCCCCTCATAGACCCGTCCGCCACCGGCCCTGACTCGCACGATGGCTGCGTCGACGTCGTCGACGTTGAAATAGTAAAGCCAGAACGGGATCGGTTCGAGCGGACGCTTGTTGAAGATTCCACCGATGGTCTGCCCACCAGCAGAGAACAGTTGGTAGGACTCGGCGCCGGCGACGTCGCTGTCGACCTGCCGCCAGCCGAAAACCTCGCTGTAGAAACCAAAGGCCTTCCGCCAATCGGCAGCCAGCAGTTCATGCCAGCCGACCCGCCCAGGGGCATCGAGGCCTTCAACCGCGGGCCGAGCGATCCTTGATCCGCTAAGCAATCCGAACGTCGCCCGCTGCGGATCGGCGACGATCGAGATACGGCCGATATTGGTGCCGGTCGGCGGCACGTAGACGGCGCCACCACGTTCTCGCATTCGGCGGACCGCAAGCTCCATGTCGTCAACACCGACATAACCAATCCATCGCGGGGTTGCGCCCTGGCGTATGCCCTCCTCCGGCAACTCCATCAGACCGCTTCGGGTGAGCTCGCCCGACATGAACAATTGGTAAGAAATCGCCGGTGTAGACGCATCCTTCGTCACCCAGCCGAGGACGCTGCCGTAAAAGGCACTCGCGCCTCCCACGTCCGTGGTCAGCAGCTCATACCAAGCGAAGCTCGCACCATCATC
The DNA here is from genome assembly GCF_042258615.1 of Bradyrhizobium sp. Pha-3. GTDB lineage: Bacteria > Pseudomonadota > Alphaproteobacteria > Rhizobiales > Xanthobacteraceae > Bradyrhizobium. The sequence goes on from NZ_CP170152.1 coordinate 5,314,575, forward strand.
AGCCATGCCGATCCCTCGCTTCGGCGGCGGGGCAACCGCAGTGCAGCATGCAAATTCCCACATCGTCAACGATCGCGCCTGAGCGACAAGGCCGGCCAATCATCGCGTTCATCAAGATGAACCTAGGAACGAAGATGAACGACAGCACTTGATGCACGACGCTAGCGCCTCGCGAGACTGTGCGCGCAGCGCGTCTTGCATGCAGCTGCGACAATTTGTACAACTGCGCGAGAGTTGAATTCGACAACACGTCTAGAATGGAGGATGCGAGCATGCCGAAGCAAGCCCCCAAGACCAAGCGTGTGACCAGCAAGCGTATGACCAAGGCCGCTGTGCCCGCTTTGGGTGCAGCCGGATTGACTTTCTCGCTGGTAGGGGGTGCATCCGCATCCGCCGTTCCGGCAGCAGACGCGCCGCAGACTCAGAAGTACGGACCGACGCAAGCCATCACACTCGGCGAAGAAGAAATCGCCGACGTCAGCCTGGCGACGTTCCACCTGTTCGACAAGGAAGACATCGGAGCCGGCGTCCAGGTGGCGTGGCGCGGATGCGGCGGCTGCCGAGGTTGCCGTGGCTGCCGCGCCTGTCGCTGCGGTGGCTGCCGCGCCTGTCGCTGCGGTGGCTGCGCTGGTTGCGGCGGCGGCTGCTGTCTGTCGTGGGGCGCCTGCCGCATCTGCTAGTCGAAACAGCATCGCGTTGACACACATCGATCGTCATGGCCGGGTCCGACACACGTCGACCCGGCCAAATTTGTATTGTCTCCGTATCGTTGCGCGGCTCGCTGCGGGCGATGGCGCGGAGGTGTCGGGGCCGGCGCCTCGCCCGCTTCAATGATCGACCCACAAGCTGCACAGGAACGATTCTTTGCCAGGCAAATCCACCCAGCGCGCCAACAACGACGTTCTGCAGTTCGCACCCAATTTCACGGCCTACGTGCTGCCTCCGGAGGTTGTCTGCCTCTATTCCGAAGATCGAAAGTTCTTTCTCCATGGCGAGCTCTATTGCACGCTGGCATCAGCAATCGGTGCAAATGGATGCAGCCTCGCCAAGCTCACGGACAAGCTCGGACGAAAGTTTCCGTCCGACAAGATCAATGAAGCCATCAAGCGACTGCTCGACCGCCGCTATGTGATCGCGAAATCGCCTGGTCCCGGCACCGCCGCGGCGGGGCTTTGGGCGAGCCTGGGCCTTCCCGACGCGATAGCCGAACAAAACCTTCACAACTGCCGCGTTCGACTTGAGACGATCGACGTCAAGGGCGCGGCCGAATTGAGCAAGGCATTGCATGAGCTGGGGGTCCGCGTCGTCAAGACATCGCCCGACCTTACGGTTACGTTGGTGAACGACTATCTCGATCGGCGGCTCGCCGAACGCAACCTGCAGCGCGTGTCCGACGGATCAGCCTGGTTGCTGGTGCAGCCCTCCGGGGTATTTCCCCTTGTAGGCCCCATGTTCAGCCCGGGCGAGACCGCGTGCTGGACCTGCCTGTACGACCGGATGATCCGTAACCGCGAGGTCAAGGGCTTCCTGGATCGCGGCGGAGCGCGGGCGATCGCGGTGTCTCCGCTCGCACAGCACACCGTTGGACAGAGCGCCATCCATTTTGCGGCGGTTGAAGTCGCCAAGGCGATCGCGAGCGGCTTCCGCACCGATCTGCGCAATCACATCGTCAGTCTCGACTTGCTGGGCTCGACCATTGCCAAGCACTACGTGGCAGCGCGCCCGCAATGCCCAACCTGCGGCAACAAGAAACTGCAAAACCCGCGGCGGTCACCACAGCCGGTCGAATTGGGACCCGGCGCCAAGCTGGTCATGACCAGCGGCGGCTATCGCACCGTTCCGTCCCGCACCACGGTGGCGCGGTACAAGAAGCACGTCAGCCCCCTCACCGGTGTGGTGACGCGGCTGGAGCGGATCGAAGTCGATCTGCCGATGAACACCAATTTCTATGCCCAACATAACTTCTCCGCGCCGGCGCAGAACGTGGATCAGCTCCGCGCCGGACTGAGCGGCGGCAGTTTCGGCAAGGGCAGCACGGCCGAGCAAGGCGAGGCCAGCGCGCTGATGGAAGCAATCGAGCGATATTCGGGAATTTTCCAGGGTGATGAGATCCGGGCCCGAAAGCGCTTCGCCGACTTCCCCCCCGGCGACGCAATCCGTCCCAACGACATCCTGCTCTTCAGCGACGAGCAGTACCGCAGCAGCGCCGTGCCGGATCCCCACGACTCACACCACACCCAGCCCGCCCCCGAGCCGTTTGATCCGTCGGCGAAAATCGAATGGTCACCGGTCTGGTCGTTGCGCGACAAGCGGTTCAGGCAGATTCCGACCAGCCTGCTGTATTTCTTCTATCAGGGTCCGGCGGCCTTCGCCGCTGATTCCAACGGCTGTGCTGCCGGCAATACCCGCGAGGAAGCCATCGTGCAGGGCTTCCTCGAATTGATGGAGCGCGACGCCTATGCGATCTGGTGGTACAACCGGTCGCAACGCGCTGCGGTCGATCTGAACCAGTTCGACGATTCCTACGTCCGCGATCTGAAGACCCAACTCGAGGAATCGGGCCGGCGGCTCTGGGTGCTGGATATCACCAGCGATCTCGGCGTCCCGACCTATGTCGCGATCGTGCACTGGATGCAGAACGGTCAGGAAAACATCGAGTTCGGCTCGGGCGCTCACTTCGATCCGCGCATCGCGTTGCTGCGGTCGTTGACCGAGTTGAATCAGTTCCTCTCCATCGGTCTGATGGGTGGTGGCAGCGGCGAGAAGCCGAGCCTCGATGGCGTCAATCCGCTGCGGCTCGACGAATATCCGTTCCTGATTCCAAGTGCCAATCCCGTCATCCCGCCGGCTGCCGCGACAGACGTGCCGCTCGGCAACACCCGTGCACAGGTGGATGCCTGCGTTGATATCGCCGCTCGCGCGGGTCTCGACTTCCTGGCTCTCGACCAGACGCGACCGGACGTCGAGGTTCCGGTGGTCCGGGTCATCGTTCCCGGGATGCGCCATTTCTATCGCCGCTTCGCGCCGGGGCGGCTCTATGATGTGCCCGTCAAGCTCGGATTGCGCGATCGGCCATCGCTGGAAAGCGAGTTGACGCCATTTCTCCCGCACACTTGAGGTGATGCCGGCGTGCGCGCGCCCAGCAAAATGTACCAGAAAAAGAAATCGCCACGCACCACGCCGCCGGTTGTCCTGGTTCGGCTCAACCCGCTCGTCGCGCTGGAAGCGCAACCTAGTGGGAGTATAGCGGCCCATGTCGAAGGCTATTCGGAGCCTCTGGGAACGTTCAGCGCAGCCGCAGCGGAACGCGCCCTCCAACTGCGAGCAGGCCTGCCACTCCCTCGCTCTGAAGGCGACGCGGTCGAGCGAGAGGTCGAGCGCCTGATGCGGCAATTGGCACGCCGCGGCCTGCTGGAATATCGCCTGACGCGTCCGGGCGACGCCAATGATCTCGTCACGATCGAGCCGCAGACCCCTGATTACTGGCCGCGAACGCCAAAGCTCGACGATGCGGCAACAGTCGTGCTGTCACGCTTCGCCTATCTTCGGCGGCGTGGCACCGAGATGGTTCTGGAATCACCGCGGGCCGACGCACTGTTGAGGATCCATGATGCGCGGATTGCAGCCCTGCTGACCATCCTTGCCACTCCTCAGAAGATCAGCCGCATCCGACGTCTGGATGGCTATCCGGGCCCTGCATTGCTTGCGCTGCTGCTGGACTGCCAAATCCTGGTCGAGGTCGACGCTGCAAAACGCGATACGCTGCGAAAGGCGGAAGGCGATGACGGCCTCGTGCTCTGGGATTTTCACGACTTGCTGTTCCATGCCCGCAGCACGGAAGGCCGGCAGGCTAGTCCGCTGGGTGGCCTCTATCCCCACACCGGCCTGATTGCGCCGCTTCCCGCGATCCGACCTGCCTGGCCCGGTAAGACCATCAAGCTGCCGGAATCCGACCGCATCGCCTCGTCGCTGGAACAACTGCTGCATGACAGGCATTCGACGCGCGATTTCGACGATCACAAGCCTATCACGTTGGCTGAACTTTCGACGTTCCTGCACAGGGTCGCACGGGTCCGGGCGAAGTGGAGCGGACAGTTGGAGTTTGCCGACGATGGTCCCGATATCGAATATACCAGCAGGCCGTATCCGGCAGCGGGCAGCGCCTACGAGCTTGAGCTCTATCTGGCCGTCGCGAATTGCGACGGCCTGACGCGAGGTTTCTATCACTACGACGCCGATGCGCATGCGTTGGCAGCCATCGACGTCCGTCCACAACACTTCGAGGCCATGTTGCAAAGCGCGGGATTTGCCATGGACGCGCCGTCTCCACCGCAGGTCCTGATCACGATCGCCGCGCGATTTGGCCGGATCTCCTGGAAGTACAGCGCCATCGCTTATGCGCTCATCCTGAAGGATGTCGGCGTCCTGACCCAAACGCTGTACCTGGTGGCGACGGATTTGGGCCTCGGTGGCTGTGCGATCGGCACCGCCAATATCGATCTGTTCGCGAAGATGACCGGGCTCGACTTTCACGTCGAGGGGCCCGTCGGCCAGTTCGGGCTGGGCCGCGGCATGGAACCGCCTCCCGCCGGATAGTCCTCGATCCGCCGCGACAAGCTTGCCTGGAGGACTGTGATCAGCCGCCGCGGCTGCCGTCCTGCGTGGTCGAGGAGACGATGGTGGCGACATCGCCGAACGTCGTCATGACCGGCGTGACGACCTTGTGCATTTTGGTCTTCGACACCAGCGTGTCGTGCAGCACGAGGTTGTCGATGCCGGTGGTGAGGAAGCAGCTCACCGCATCCTGCGGCGTCTCGATGATCGGCTCGCCCTTGACGTTGAACGAGGTATTGATCAGCACCGGGACGCCGGTCAGCGCCTCGAACTCCTTCAGCAGGCGATAGAGCGCCGGGTTGGTTCCTTCCCGCACGCTCTGCACCCGCGCCGAGCCGTCGACATGCACGATCGCCGGAATCTTGTCGCGCCATTCGGGGCGTACCGGCTTTGCGATCAGCATGTAGGGCGAGTCCTCCTCGCCCTCGAATATCTCCCTCATGCGCTCAGCCAGCACGATCGGCGCGAACGGGCGGAAGGCCTGGCGGTGCTTGACGCGGCTGTTGAGGATGTCCTTCATCTCGGCCTTGCGCGGATCGGCGATCAGGCTGCGGTTGCCGAGCGCGCGCGGACCGAATTCAGAGGGGCCTTGAAACCAGCCGATCACGCGCTGGTCGGCGAGCAGCTTCGCGGTGTCGCGGCAGATATTGTCGCTGCGCTTGGCGTCGATCTGGATGCGCACCAGGAAGCTTTGCAGCGCGGTCGCGACCTCGGCGTCGCTGTAGCGCCGGCCGACATAGGCGTGGTCCATCACGAACGAGCGGCGCTGCTTGAGAATCTCGAGCCAGCCATAATAGGCGCAGCCGATGGCGATGCCGTCGTCGCCGGCGGCGGGCTGAATCCAGACGTTCTCGAAGCCAGCCTCGCGCGCGATGCGCCCGTTGGCGACGCAGTTCAGCGCGACGCCGCCGGCGATGCAGAGGTTCTTCGCGCCGGTGGTCTCGCGGAGCCAGCGCGCCCGCGCCAGCAACACATTCTCGGTGTCGTCCTGCACCCGCCAGGCGATGTCCTCCCAGTGCCGCATCGTCGGGCTCTTGTCCCAGCTGCCGCTGTCGAGCACGAAAGGCTGCTCGTTGTCGGCGCCCCAGAACGGCACGTGCAGCCTGCCGTCCTTCATCTCGAGCAGATGGCCGACCTGCTCACGGCGGCCATAGGGCGCAAGCCCCATCAGCTCGCCGCACTTGTTCCAGTCGCCGAACACATAGGTCGAGACCCGGCTGTACAGCGCGCCGAGACCGGGCATGTTGTAGAACTCGTCCGACAAGAGACCGCGCGCCGGCTCCATGAAGACCTTCTTCAGGCATTCGAGCCTGGTGTCGTCGAACCTGTAGTAACTCTCGGACTCGCGGGCGAGCGGCGACGCCCCATCCCGCGGCCAGGTTTCCATTGCGTCGGCCTGGTAGTTGCCGACGCCGTCGACGATCATCACGACGCCCTCCTTGAACGGCGACACCGCGAACGCGCTGTAGGCATGCGCGAGGTGATGCGAGATCGACACCACCTTGTCGGACTTGGAGCGAAACAGCGGGTGCTTGATCGCCTCATTGCGCTCCGCGATCGGCAGGAACCCCGGCATGTCCTGGTGGAGCATCCGCTCCTCCATCTCGGGCACCGGCAGGATGTAGCAGTTGCTCACCACGAGATCGACGTCGTCGAGCGTGATGCCCTCGGCGGACAGGCAGTAGTCGATGACCTCCTTGTAGAAGCCGGAGGCGTGCTTCTCGCGGGTGATGCGCTCCTTGGAAATCGCATAGGCAATCGCGCCGTCACGCAGCAGGCAGGCGCTCACGTCATGGTCGTAGACGTTGAGACCAAGGACGTAGGTGTGTTGTTTCGGCATGGGCACTCTTCGGGGAGGATTCTGAAACTCTCAGAGAACATGATCGTGTCGACTTCAAGTTCTCGACGACATTTTCCGCGGCTCGCAAATCTATGCTTCTGCGATGCACAAATCACATCGGCGTAATGCAAGATGAACAGGATGAACGGCGGATGAACGACAAGATGAGTGTAGCAACCACATCATCCTTTGCAGGCGGGAACGTAACTTGACCTTACCTGTTGGTCTCAATAGAGTCGTTAAAGCTCGCAAGAACCTTAGTGAAAATATTGTCTTAGCATGCTCGAACCGGATGCCGGTGTCGCGCGTCCAAGCGAGACAGCCAGCATCAGTTCAGATGTTTGGAAGTGACTGGAGATCTTCGGAATGACTAAACGCTACAATATCCTGACTCGTTGCCTTGCAGCAGTCGCTTTGTTGTTCGTCTATGTCGCAAGTACCTCTGCCATCCTGGTCGGCGCCACCACGTCGTCTGCGCAGGCGCAATGGCGCGGACGTGGCTATGGGTATCGCGGCGGCTGGGGTCGCGGCCGCGGATGGGGTTATGGTCGCGGATATGGTTATGGCCGCGGCTATGGCTACTACGGCGGTTATGCCGGTCCCCGTTGCTGGTGGACCCCGCGTGGTGTTCGCGTTTGTCGGTGGTAACAACCGCCCGACCGACACAAGCGATATCGAGGACATCAATCAGGTGCGTCCATCCCGGCGCACCTGATTTTCTTTTTGCGGCTTGGTTGTCCTGCTGGGATTTGGCTCACCCGCCGGGGCTCGGCTCATCTCCGGCACGCAAGAAAGAGCCCCGGGAGACGCCGGGGCTCTAGTCACGGGAGAGAACGCTTCAGAAATCGGGACGCGAGGACGAGCCGCCGGCCCGATCACCCAATGCATCTACGACGTGCATGAGAGCAGATTCGGCTGCCTCTGGCTGTAGCCATGCCGCAACAACCCGCCGTTATGCACAGCCAGTCCACCGGTTCCCGAACTGGGTGAAAACAGCCCCGACGCGCCCTAATCGTCAAGGATCGCGACCGCCCTCGTCCATCCCGCCGACGCCCGCTCGATCTTCACCGGGAAGCACGACACCATGAACCCGGTCGACGGCAATTGCTCGAGATTGTGCAGCTTCTCGATGTGGCAGTAGCCGATGTGCCGCCCGGCCTTGTGGCCCTCCCAGATCAGGCTGGCGTCCCTGGTCTCGGCATATCTCTTCGCGGTGAAGACGAACGGCGCATCCCAACTCCAGCCGTCGATGCCGGTCAGCCGTACACCGCGCTCGAGCAGATACATCGTCGCTTCATAGCCCATGCCGCAACCCGAATTGACGTAATCCGGCTGGCCATACTTCGCGCCGGCGCTGGTGTTGACGACGACGATCTCGAGCGGCGACAGCGTGTGGCCGATGCGCTTCAGCTCGGCTTCGACATCGCCTGCGGTCGCGACGTAGCCGTCAGGCAGATGCCGGAAGTCGAGCTTTACGCCCGGCTGAAAGCACCATTCCAGCGGCACCTCATCGATGGTCCACGATCGTTCGCCGCGGTTCATGGTCGGATGGAAATGCCAGGGCGCATCGAGATGCGTTCCGTTGTGTGTCGAGAGCGAGACCTGCTCGACGGCCCAGCCCTGCCCGTCAGGCAGATCCGCAGCCTTCAACCCATCGAAGAACTGCAGCATGCGCGGCAGCCCTTGCTGATGGTCGATATACTGGATGGTCGGGTGATTGCCCGGAGGATCGGCCGGAACGTCGTTCTGCAAGGGAACCGAGATATCGATCAGTCTGCGCGCCATGGTGCCTCCTCGCGGATTGGTCTTGTCAGGCTGAGCCAACCTGCCAGTCCGCGCGCACCATCGGCAAGCCACATCCGCTCGGGATCAGGTCACGCTCTGCCCCTCTTGCGATAGCGGCGGCAAGGCGCCGCGACGTTGAACCTATTTCCCGCGCGGACGACCCATGGGCACTGGGGATTTCAGGGCCCAGTATTCGGCGACGCCGTCTGGGCGATCCATATTCCGTCCAGGCGGCGTTGTTGCGTCACGCAAGACAATCCCGGCCAAAACTTGGTAGCCGTGCCAGAACGCTGTTCACGCACAGAGAGCCACAGAAACAATCCGTGTCCTCATGTCGGGCGGATTGCTGGTGGTGTTGCCACGACGATACAGAGATACCCTTACAACGATGCTAACCAACCTGCATCTGAATCAAAGACGGGGTTGCGTCGTGTCGGGATTTGATCACTGGAACGGTGCAAATAGAGCTTCCTCGTCCGCCGAAGCGCCACATCTGCGCGATGAGCAGCAGCAGTTCGACCGCTATCACAAATTCGACGACGCCATCTCGCGACCGCCGGAGAGAGGCTCAAGAACCGTGATCTTGGATCGCTACAACCCGCCGGCTCGTTGATCTGGTCAGCTCCCGGACGGCTGAAGTAGCGAGGAGCGGACCGTGGGGGCCCCGCGCTTGCCATTTCAGGATACCAACTGAGCGCGACCTGTGGATTAGCGGAGCGTCGCGACGTGCCGGTCGCTAACCACCTGCTGGTTCGGATCCCACACGTTGGCAAGCCTGGTCAGCGAGAGCATTTCGCCGCCGGACTTTGTCCAAAACGCCGCCCTCTTCCTTCCATGCTCTTCCCAAACGCAAAATCTGGGAAGTCTTTGATTTATATGGTCGGGGCAGCTGGATTCGAACCAACGACCTGCAGTACCCAAAACTGCCGCGCTACCAGGCTGCGCTATACCCCGATATTTCCGAGAAGCCCCGTGGATACACGCTTCAGCCAGCGCCAGCAAGGCACCGGTGCGGGCTTGCCGCGGCGAAATCGGCAGCGGTTTCCGTCCCCGCAGTCGCCTCAAAACGCTAGTGGCCGCCGAACAGCGGGTGGCCGACCCGGTCGCCGGGCTGGATGCCGTATTTCTGCGCGGTGCCGGCGATCACCTCGAGGACGCCCCTGGCGAGCCCCCGCGACGGAATGATCTTGGTCGACATCGGCTCCGTGTTTTCGGCGATGCGCAGGATGCGCCCGTCGGCGCGGATGAAGATCATGTCGAGCGAGATGTAGGTGTTCTTCATCCACATCGACACTTCCTGCTCCGGCGTGAAGTCGAACAGCATGCCTTTGCCGTCCGCGAGCTCCTTCCGGTACATCAGGCCGGTCTCCTTCTCCTGCTCGGTGGTCGCCATTTCGACGGAGAAGACATGCACGCCTGACTTGGTGACGATCTCGAGCGGCTGGACGCTGGCGGCCTGCGCGGCCGGCGCCAGCAGCACACCCAGCATGACGACGAGGCAGGCCAGCAGTTGCGGGTGAAGGCGCCCAACCATGCGAACGAAATTCATCGACAAATACTCACACCGGAGAACATTTTCCGGCGGACCCTAACCCGATGATTGCGGCAAATGCCAGAGCCCTGAAGGCTCGCCGGCGGCTCACGTTTGCGTCAGGGAGTCCTGCTCGGGGCTCAGTGCGACGACAGCGCCGAGGGGCCGGTCTCCGGATGGATCTCGGCGGCCATCATGCCCTTGGAGCCGGGCCCGAACCGCACCAGCACATACTGGCCGGGGCGCAGCTCGGTCATGCCGAAACGGCGCAGCGTCTCCATGTGCACGAAGATGTCGGGCGTGCCCTCCCCGCAAGTCACGAAGCCGAAGCCGCGCAGCCGGTTGAACCACTTGACCTGTGCACGCTCGAGCCCGCTGGTCGCGGTCACGGTGACGTGGGTTCGCGGCGGCAGCATCTGCGCCGGATGGATCGCAGTCGACTCGTCCATCGAGACGATGCGGAAGGCCTGGTAGCCCTTCGCGCGCTGCACGCATTCGACGACGAGCCGCGCGCCCTCATAGGCGGTCTGATGGCCGTCGCGCCGCAGCACCGTCACGTGCAGCAGGATGTCGGGCCAGCCATTGTCGGGGACGATGAAGCCGTAGCCTTTCGAGGCGTCGAACCATTTGATGACGCCGGAGACTTCGACGAGGTTCGCCGCCGTGTCGCCGAGACCGGAGAAGGCATCGATCGCAGGATCGCGCGGCGCGCTGCCGTACTCGCCTTGTGCAATCCTGCTTTGCCCAACTCCGCCTAACGGCGGTCCGCCGAGCTTCTTGGACTCAAATCCGTCCGACCCCATGACCCCGGACCCCACACATCAAATGCAGAGCGCCGACGTTGCGGCGCACCCTGTACACGCTGCTTTCCATGACCAACTCACTTGGACAACTCACCTGGACGCTGCGCGAATCTCTCAACCAAAAGATAACACTCCCGCTTGCCGGGCATAGCTAAAAAACGATTCTCGCGGGAACTATGAACAGGCTTGCACAGCCGCGAATCAATCAGGCGTCAATTGCCTACGAACGGACCAAGCGTGTCGCCGATGTCATGCCGGATCACCAGGTCGGCGATGTCGTCCTGATCGGTCTGCTCGTTGTTGATGATCACGAGCCGCGCGCCGCTCTCCTTCGCCATCATCGGAAAGCCCGCAGCGGGCCATACCACCAGCGATGAGCCGATCGCAAGGAACAGGTCGCAATGCCTTGCAAGTTCCGCCGCGCGACGCATCGCATCCTCGGGCATCGACTGCCCGAACGAGATCGTCGCGGTCTTCACCGGGTCGCCGCACTCCGCGCAGTCGGGCGCACCACCGATCTTGTCGAAGTGCAACTTCACCCACGCGAGGTCGTAATCCTTGCCGCAACCGATGCAGCGGGCGTAGGTGGTATTGCCGTGCAACTCGATGACGTCATCGGCCTTGAAGCCCGACGCCTGATGCAGATTGTCGATATTTTGGGTGATGATGCCGGGAACCTTGCCGGCCCGGTAGAGCGACGCGAGCGCGCGATGCCCGCGCCCGGGCTTGGCGGCCGCAAATGTCGGTTCCATCGCGAAGCGCCGGCGCCATGACTCGTCGCGCGCCTCCTGACTGGCCACGAACTCGTCGAACGGGATCGGCCGGTTGCGCGTCCACAGCCCGCCAGGCGAGCGGAAATCGGGAATGCCGCACTCGGTGGAGATACCCGCCCCGGTAAAGGGCACGATCGACGATGCCTCGGCAATCATGTTGCCGAGCTGCTCGACGCCGCTGCGCAGATCTTTTGCAATCACTGGGAATGATCCGGTTGACCGGCCGCGACTATAGCATGGTCGGAGCGATTGCGAGCTCAACCATGACGCGAGCGATCGGTGGTGAGGCCGCCGCGATCGGGTTGCGTTGGCGACCTGCTCCGCCGTCGCATCAGCTTCGTCGCCCTTCTGCTGCCTCTTCTGCTGCCTTGGCTTCATCACAATCCTGCAAAGCCTGCTCCGCATTGACGCCCAATTCACTGATGCCAATGCGCGGCGGGATAGGACCACGACGAAGAGGATGGGCGATGGCCGATCAGAAGGACAGTGCCGCGCGCGAGCGCGAAGAGATCGTCGCACGCGTTGCCAGCTTCCGGGCGACGCAGCAGAAGTTCGAGCGCGATCGCCAGGAATACTACGACAACACGCTCGGCAATGTCTGGAGCGGATTGCAGCGCAAGAGTGCTTGATCGCAGGAGCGCGCCTGACGTCGCGCCGAGCGAGCGCTCACGGTCCGATGATGCCGGAAGCTGCCGTTGATGCGCGTACTCGCACGCGATCGCGCCATGAGGCGCAATCGAGAAAGCCCGGAGCGATGTGCTCCGGGCGGATCTCCGTTACCAATAATGGCGGTAGTAATGGTGCCGGTAGTACGGACCGCGATAGTAGGCGTATCCGTCGTCGTAGTAGCCGTAGCGCGGGCCATAATAACCGTAGCCGGGCCCGTAATAGCGTGGGCCGTAATACGCGCCAGCCGCGCCCGCGGCGAGCGCACCGGCGGCCAAACCGAATGCCAGGCCGGGGCCGATACCGCGCGCCTGCGCCGGCGCGCTGACCATCGTTGCGCCCACCGTCGCAACCGTCGCCAAAACTGCCAATGTTTTTTTCATGGCCAACCTCCTCACGTGGTTATGTCGACCAACGCGGGCGCAATGGGATGGTTGCAGCAAAACGCCTGTTCGGGTTCCGCAGCCATGCGCTAGCGCAAAGCTACCATCGGTTAGCGCTGGAACAAAAACACAACCTCAATGATTAGGTTGCCGATGAGCGAGGTTGGCATCGATGCCGGCGTGGATGGAACTGCTGCTGAATGTGATGGGCTTTGCCGGCTTTATCGGCATCGCGATGTATCACAAGCACCCGAACGGGAAGCTGCCGGACTGAGCGCCGGGACGCAGCCCAGCTTGTCAATTCCAGTTTGATTTCTCTAGTTTGATTTCCGTGCCTCTCCCGCCGTGCGGACCAGCCGGTCCGCCTTCACGAGCACCTTGCCACTCTCGGGCTGCGGCCGAAGCCAGAAGCTGATCGTCACAAAGGCGGAACAGAACAGCAAGCCCACCACCATCACGCGCCGGTGGGTCGGTCTGTCAGCGCTATGGAACGATGGCGTCATGGCTGTCACCTGCAACCATCCCTACCGCAATCACAGGTGGTGACAACGCGATGCCGCCCTTAACCTAACCCGGTAGGGTTAGCGGTGGCCCGGTAAGGCGCCGCCAGGATGCCTCCACTGGCCGCCGCGCCATCATCCACAACGATATCCCGCGCTTGTCCGCAGCAAATCCACAGCCGCAGCAAGTCCGTTTGCTCAACAAGCTCCGGCGCTTGCTGCGCACTCGTCCACAGCCCCGCCGCAATCAGGCGTCCGCCAGCCTTTTCAGGGTTGCCCGGAAGCTCAGGCTGCGGGTTCCAACCAGCACGGTCCCGAACACCTCGGCCTCGTCACCGCTGAAGGTGCCGGAGAAGCCGCTCGTCACCTCTTGTCCTGCGAACAGCGGCCGGGCGAACGGATCGGACAACGGAGAATGCTGGTTGGTCCTGAGATGCCCCTTCCAGGTACCCTCGCCGGCCGTGTAGGCCCCGATCGACCAGAAATACGGCCCGCCGCCGACCAGCAGACCATCGCGCAGGATCAGGACGCCGCTGTCGCGGCCCCGCACGCCGTCCATCATATGGATATGGATCGAATAGAGCCCGTTCCTCATCGATCGCGCCGTCCCGTCCCAGCGGCCCGCAGTATGGCTCCAAGCAGGGCGGCAGGCGAGCGGCCCGATACCGCCCTGCCGCTGATTCGGGCCGCAAGCGCGGGTTCAAGCGCTTACAATTCATTAAGAAAGCCCTGACAGGGTTCGACGGCCGGAGGGAGGGAGCCATGCTCGTTTACCCCGTACCTGTCGAAGTGACGCAAGCCAGAGTGCAGCTCGTCGTCGATCAAACGGCGAAGGAGCAACCGCGCATCATCAGCGAGGATGTGCTCGACGTCTTCGCCGCCAAGAACAAGGCCGACCGCGATGCCGTCGAGACCCTTCTCGACATCAAGGTGTGAGATCGCAACCAGCCTTGAGGCGCTTGCATTGCACACGTGCCGGCGCGCGCCCGCGCCCATCCTGCGTGATCCGAGACCCGCCGCCCGGCCGCCCTTGGGCGCCGCCGCAGCCTCGCGGGTCTTTCCCTTGAACCTTTTGCGCGGTGCCAAGACATAAATGCGCTGGGGGATTTCAGGGCCCAGCGTTTGGCGCAGCGCTGTGGGACGAGCATATTCCGTCTACGCGGCGCTGTTGCATTTTATAAATTCAACCTTAAGTTTGGACCCCAACAGTTGACGGCTCACGCCCTGAGAGATCCCCAGTCCGTCAACTGGGAAAGCCCCGCATCCAGCCTGCGGGGCTTTCTATTTTCGGGATGCTGGAACCTGCCGCCGCGCGCACCGTGAGATGGCTGGTTTGCCGGCACGATCTCCCCAAGGCCGGCTTGCATCAGACCTCGCGAGAGCACTCGCGGGGTTTTGCTTTAGAGGAGGTCCAACCTCGCGCGTCCTTGATTGGCGGTGACGGGCATTCGATGAGATAGAGGGCCGTGCCTCCAAGGCTCGACCACGAAAGCCCCGTTCCAGAATTTTCCTGGGCGGGGCTTTCACGCATCGCGCACTGCGTGAGCGTGTTGTCGGTCGCTCAGTGCGAAGGCTCGCGAAAGCTTGAAATGCAACCGCCCCGGACGGTCGGCAAAAGTCGTCCAAGCCCCTGCCCCGCGCCGCGTTTTGCTGCTATTTCTTGGCGCGTCTCGCCCGAGCCAAAACAAAATCTCTGAATTCCCAGGAGGACAAGAAAATGCGCTATCTGCACACCATGCTGCGCGTCCGCAATCTCGATGTCGCGATGAAATTCTATCAGGACGCGCTGGGACTGAAGGAAGTGCGCCGCATCGACAATGACAAGGGCCGCTTCACGCTGGTGTTTCTCTGCGCGGAGGAAGACCTCCATCTGCTCAAGTCGCAGCCGCAGACCCGCGGCGCGCCGCTGGTCGAATTGACCTACAATTGGGACGAGGAGAAATACGGCGAGGACCGCCATTTCGGCCATCTCGCCTACGAGGTCGACGACATCTACGCGACCTGCGAGAAGCTGATGAAGATGGGCGTCACCATCAATCGTCCGCCGCGCGACGGCAACATGGCGTTCGTGCGTTCGCCCGACCTGCATTCGATCGAGATCCTGCAGAAGGGCGATCCGAAGGCGCCGGCCGAACCATGGGCCTCGATGCCGAACACCGGGCACTGGTAAACGCCGCGCACGCGCGCACGTTCCTAATCCGCGTTTCTCCCTCGGTGAAGCGCGGAGCGATCGCGAGGAACATGGCGCTTTGGTTGACGTTGCCTCCTCACACGAATGCGAGGAGGCGAGGAGATGGGAAAAGGACTTTTGCTTTGGCTGTTGGGTGTGCCGATCCCGGTGATCATCGTGCTGTGGTTGCTGTTCGGTCACTGACCGCGCTTTGACTGAAATCGACGAGGCTCTGCCGCACCGCGGCGGAGCCTCTTTTTTGCGCTCGGTACGATTCACCCCGCGCTTTTCCCCGACGGTTCGGCTAGAACGCGCGCAAAGCACAACAGCGGAAAGAAACGCGTGATGGACAGCAAGCCGCAACTGACGATCTGGGGCCGGCCAAATTCGGTCAATGTGCAGAAGGTGCTCTGGTGCCTCGCCGAGCTCGACGTCCCCTATCATCGCATCGATGCCGGGATGCAATTCGGCAAGAACGATCAGGCGGACTATCTCGCGATGAATCCGAATGGCCGCGTCCCGACGCTGGTCGACGGCGACTATGTGCTGTGGGAATCCAATTCGGTAATGCGCTATCTCTGCATGGCCTACGGCCAGAGTTCGCCGGTCTATCCGCAGGCGCCGAAGGCGCGCGCCGCCGTTGACCGGTGGCTCGACTGGACGCTGTCGACGCTGCAACCGGTCGAGCGCCCGCTGTTCTGGGGACTGGTCCGCACGGCGCCGGACAAGCGCGACATGGTTCAGAGCCAGAAGGACGCCGATGCCGCGGGCCTGGTGTGGCGCGTCGTCGAGGCGCAGCTTGCAAGCCGCCGCTACGTCGAGGGCGATCAGTTCACGATCGCCGACATCGCGCTCGGCGCTTTTGCGCGGCGCTGGTTCGGTGTCGAGGGCGTGACGAAGCCGAAGCTGCCTCATCTCGAGCGCTGGTTCGCCGAGATCGCGCAGCGGCCAGCCTTCGTGCGCATCGTCGCGCCGCCGATGTCGTGAGCGGCAAGCCGCTCAGCGTCCGCTGGACACCCCCGCACCGACACTGATGGCGCCACCCAACCTCACGCAGGTGTCGGAGCCCTCGACCTTGACGAAGCCCGGTCCGTACGAAGAGCAGGGATTGCTCCGCGTCGCGGATTTCGACGGCAGGGCTTTGCCGGCATCGGGCGGCGTCTGGAAATTGCGGCGGTCGCCGGCTTGCGCGAACGCAGCGGCGGGAACCAGGACGGCGATGACGGCGAAGCAGGTCTTGCGCATCCGGCCTTTTATCGCGCGCGGCGAGATCAGGCTAGTTCATGATGCGATTGGGAGGAATCGCATCATGAACCAGCTCTTCTTTCGAAGCATGATCTCCGCGCAAACGCTGCGCGTTTGTCGCGAGGGAAAACCGGTTTCCACTTTTCCGGATCATGCTCTAACGCACGAATCTGACGCCGAACGTCTTGCCCTCGCGCCAGACCACTTCGCAGGCGCGCCCGGTGCGGGCGTCGCGCGAAAACGCCAGCCGCAGCTTGGCCGGCAGCGTGTTGTTGTCCTGCACGGTGATTTTTGCGCCCGACGCGGAAATGTCCTCGACCACGCAGGGCCGCGCGGCGAATCCGCCGTCGAGCGTGATCCAGCCGGATTGCCGCAGCGATTTGCGCGTTTCGCGCTTCTTGGATCCCAAAGCCATCACATCATCCCCGGCTCAGCCGTATCGCCGCGGGCTTACCAAAGAGTTGCGAAAGATCGGCGGATTGCAGTGATTGTGCCGTTGTTCACAGTGAGCCGAACCGCATGCCAAGGCGTTCGCCTGCGCGATAATTCGTTGAGTCTGCTGGATTTCCGGTTTGGCGCCGATGGCGCTCCCTGGCGAACCAGGGCGAATCTAACGAAATCAATACGATAGCGGAAACCTTGGGTGAAAACCCCGGCATTGACTTGCAAGACGTTCCACCGGCTACGCCCAAACCGCCGATGATCGCGATCATGGTGGAAGATGTAATCGAGCTGCCTGCGTTCCTGCCGAGGAAGGTTTGCCCGTGACCGGCAATCCCCTCCCCGCCACCAACCGCCATCCCGCCGATCGATGAGAGACGCCGATCGCATATTTGAGACCCGATGCCGCGCGGAAGCACGGCATCGGTCGCCTTTACTGCTTGTCGGCGTTGGCTTCCTTGGCCGGAGGAGGCTTCATGCCAGCGGTCAGCATGCGGATCTTCATTTGGCCGTCTTCCCGGACGTCCATGACCGACCAGAACATCGTCACCTTTTTGGTTTCGCCCTTGTCGTTCTTGATGAAGATGTCGGTATCTCCATCGGCCACAACTAGGTCATTGCTGAGCGCCTGGACGTGATTGACCCTAATCACGATGTGATCTGTGCCGTTCTTAAAATTGTTCTCGTAGGTGCTCTTGAGGTCGGAGAATACGCCACCCGGATTGATCTGGACGCCGTCCTTAGAATAGAGCGACGCGACGCATGCGGCATCGTGCTTACCGACACAATCTTGGTAGGCGACAGCGAGTTTCTCAGCGTCCTGCTTCGCGTCCTGCGCGTGGGTTGGCGTCGCCAGCGCCAAGGTCACCAGTGATGCGGAGGCGAAAAATGCTTTCAACATAAAATTTCCCCTCATTGTCGGTCGGAGCGGAATTGCTCCAGTGTACGCCTCATCGCGAGGCGCACCGTTGGAACAATCTTTTCAAGAGGGAAGAAAGGTCGCAACTATTCCGAGTTCACGATGGCCTGTGCGGCAGACACCAGCCACAGACGTCAACAAAGCGAAAAATGAATTAGTGAATAGGACACGAGCGTAACACCGCTGCTTTTGAAAGGCTAGGCGTCCCGATCTCACGGCGAGCTGAGCCCCCACGCGCGTCCCCCACGCCGGATTTTTTCTCGGCTCGTTATCGTGCGGGGCGTCCCTATGCGAACATGATGTACAGGAGCGCTGCGGCCACGACTGCCACCCAAAGCAAAGAAAGACGGAAATACAGAAGATCGTATTTCATTGGGCCGGGCTACCGCGACGGCATCGCCGCACTGCCCAATTTGAAGCTCGTCACCCCGATCCTGCAAAGGTTCGATCAGGCCGCTGGTATGGTGAGTTTTGTCCAGCGTCAGCCGAGATCCCGCGCGGTTTGCTCAGCAGTCAAAGCATAACGCCAAACCACAGCACGAGCGCGAACAGCACCACCAGGGCGGCGGTGATGATCACTTCGCTCGTGGGGATCTTCATCGACCCGGCCTTCGCGCAAGGGACGACGCAGCATATCACGGATAGCGCGGTCGGGCTTGCCGGGATTGGCCGGCACCAACTCCTCAGCGCGCTTGTCGCGCGGCCTGGTTATTCCGAAAGTCAAGGAAAACAACCCCAAGCCATGCGCCGATGGCGCTCCCTAGCGGAGGGCGTGGGGAACGCTACTTGCCCTTGATTTAACAGCAGAATTTCTCGGCTACCGCGTCGCTTCTGTACCAGCACGCTGTACCCTCGGCAAGGGTCACCTAGCTCAGGCCGCCACGAACTAAAGTTGAAGAGACGCGGAGCGACAGCGACTCTTACACATCCCCCGAGAGGGACTGGAGTAAAGGCGCATCATGCGGCCTACGCTATTGTTGACGACAGGAGCGCTGGTCGCTGCGGCTTTGGCTTGCGCGCTCTACGTGGCGCCCAATTTCAAAATTGCCGACAAGGCGGCAATGCGAGCTTATCGAGTCTCAACCCTGTCTGACGACGCTCTGCGGGAATTGCACGAGACCGCGCAGCGATCTGTCAAACAGCGTCGCGATCAGAATATCGAAGTGATACGGCAGGGTCTCGCCGAGCGGGAGGCTCGCGTTGCCGATTGTGAAGCGCACATCAACGACCCTGCCTACAGGGCACGAAACCCCGGACGATGCGAAAGACGGTACTCAGGCTCTGCGGAGGATGCCTACCAAGAGTCAGTTAGGGGCATCTATGTGCGGACAGTTGACGACGAGTTTGAGGAACTCATCATGGCCCACTGTGAAGCCGTCAGCTTTGTGGGCGACCGAGGGATGTGCGCGGCCGTACTCGCTCAGCTCGGGCAACGACGCCTTCAACAGCGCCCCTCTGCGCACCTTGGGCACCATCTGAAGCTCCTCGCGGAACGTGCGCGCGTGCGAACGTCTCAGGTCGACAAGCTGCAGATTACCGTGCAACTGGATGAACATCTCCACGGCGCGGTTGTACTCGTGCACGGTGCCTTCAGGACGGTCTCGCTCCTTCTTCCAGCCCTCGAAGGCAGCACGTAGGGTGTCCTCCCCGGTCTGCGCTCTCTGTGGTGCAACTGAGGGGTACGGAGGTGTCTCTACGGGTTCACCTTCGTTGCGCTGTTGCTTGACCTTCCCCGCTCGAATGACAGCGGCCTGCAGCTCTCTGGCAATGAGCTTGCGGCTCGGGGATGTTGGGGCGAGGCGCAATCTAAACTCTGGCCATGACAAGACCTCGTCGACCTCGCTCATATAGAACACGTCGACCTCACCCCTCGCCCACCCATTCCGGGCGTCCGCCTCAAACTCGGCTTGGCTGTCGGCGTATTCCTCGAAGGTCGGTGTAGGCTCCTCGGGCAGGATGTCGGACTGCATGAAGCCGGCCAGGCGCCTGTCGTCGTCCTCTTCCAACAGATACGCGAAGTAGGCCTCGCCAGCGCGCTTGATGATGGCCGCGTCCAGCTCGGCGAGAGGTGGAGTGGCGATGCGTCGCCGAAGCTCGGTCCACTCCCGTTCGACCTGAGCGGCCACTTCAGTGTGCTTACGGCGTGCCTCGGCTTGGTCCTTGGTTTCGAGGGATTGCTTGCGCTCCCACGCGTTGCCGAGGTGATCTCGGAGGTCCTTTGGAACCGCCTTCCGGAAGTAATAGACGCCGGTCTTTGGATGCCGCCACGGACGGGCCATGCTGAGAGCCATTCTGTACCACCTCGCTGTACCAGAGGCGGCCGAGAAGTCGTTGTCTAGCAAGGGCTTGTAGGAATAACAACAGCTTACGTGAAGCTGGCGCTCCCTAGCGGAATCGAACCGCTCTCTCCACCGTGAAAGGGTGGCGTCCTAACCGATAGACGAAGGGAGCAAAACTCCCGGCAAATCAATACGTTAGACGTGAGATATGCCGTACTGGCCGTGACCTGCGACCGGCCGCGACGGGCGAACGTATAGTGGCGATTGGCCGGACGGGCAAGCGTTCAGAACGGTTTTCCCGGACTGCCGCCCAGACCACCTACGGGAGATTACCTGCACGACAATCCGGCCTCGATCGAGGTCCAGAAGCCGCAATGCGATGGCACATGCGCATGGGCCCGCGAACCGCCCCCATGAATCAGGATGGCGGCGGCAAGCGCGACGACGATGGCGGGAACAATGAGTTTTCGGAACGACATGGGCCTGCGCATCGAACGACATCGTGGCCTAACTAAGGCCTGTACGCCGGACGGCAACAGCGCGCTCCGCGCAGGCCGCTAGTGATTGCTGGCGACGTCCTGACGATCGGTCGGCTGCGCCGCCGCCACCGCCGGCTTCTGCTTGATGCAGGTGCTGCAGATCACGAGCTTGCGCGCCAACCGGTTGTCGGCATCCTCTTCCGACAGTTGCGTCTCTGCCGCCGCGGGTGACGCATTCCGCGCATGGCGTCGCGGCTGCGGCTGATTGGGATCCTGCCCGGCGCCATCCCAGGCCAACGGACCTGTTCCCGGCGACGGAGCCGTCATGCTGTATTGCTGCGAGTATTGCGCGCAGGCGCCGAGCGCGATCGGAAGAAACAGCACAGCGGCCTTGCGAGCCCAGTTCCTGAATGCAGACATGATCACACTCACACGCTATTCGTACCGCGACATCAGTTCTGCGAACTAAGAGCAGAACCGCTAAGAAATCGTTCACCCTGATTGTTCCGTCGCATCCAACCGCGACCGCATCAAGACGGGATTGAGGCACCAAGACGCTAATCCGGAGTAGTCCAACCATGCCAGGCATCAACGGTCGCTTCGACGGCAAGCGCGTGCTCGCCGATCTCAATGCGTTGCGCGCGATCGGCGCCTACAAGACCGGCGTGCACAAGCCGACATTCTCGGAACCGCATCTGCGCTCGCTGGACTGGCTTGCTACGCACCTGCCCGATGCTGACCTCACCGCGACGATCGACGGCATCGGCAATGTGTTCGGCACCAGTGCGAAGACGGGACCGAAACTGCTCGCGGGCTCGCATCTCGAAAGCCAGAACCATGCGGGCTGGCTCGACGGGCCGCTCGGCGTGATCTACGCGCTGGAAGCCGCACGCGTCATCAACGGCGATCCCGGCATCAACGGCGCAGTCGAGGTCGCCGCATGGTGCGACGAGGAAGGACATTTCGGCAGCTTCCTCGGCAGCCGGTCGTTTGCCGGCGCGGTGACCGAGGCCGACATCGATGCGGCGCGCGACCGCTCCAGCGATCGCTCCATGCGACAGGCGTTGCGCGATGCGGGCTTCGCCGGCCGCCCGCGCCTCACCGCCGAACCTCGCCGCCATATCGGTTATCTCGAAGCGCATATCGAGCAAGGCGACACGCTGGAGAGCAGCCGGCTGAAGATCGGCGTCGTCACCTCCATCGTCGGCATCTGGCAATATCGCATCACGTTCACCGGCGCGCAGAACCATGCCGGCACCACGCGAATGGCGGTGCGCAAGGATGCCGGCCTGGCGCTGGCGCGGTTCTGCGTCGCGATCGACGACAGCTTCCCTGCCCTGTGCGGACCGCGCACGGTCTGGACCACCGGCCGCATCACGCTGGACCCGGGCGCGCCGAGCATCATTCCAGGCCGCGCCGACATGCTGTTCCAGATCCGCGACGACAATCCCGAGGTGATCGCGCGGCTCGAGGCGCACCTGCATCGCCTGGCAGAAGAAGCCACCGCGCAGGGCCGCTGCGGCGTGAAGGTCGAGCGGATCCGCACCGGCGTGCCTGCCATGATGACGCCTGCGTTCCAGGATGCGATCGAGGCCGCGAGCGCGGCCTGCGCCGGCGGCAAATCGATTCGGATGCCGAGCGGCGCCGGCCATGACGCCCAGGTCCTCGCCACCCTCATGCCGGCCGCGATGCTGTTCGTGCCGTCGATCGGCGGCATCAGCCATCACTGGAGCGAGAACACCGACGACGCCGATATCGTCACCGGCGCCGAGGTGTTCGTCGAAACCTGCCGGCGGCTGCTGACGCAAGCGGCGGCGGCGAGCTGATCGGTCAGGCGCGCCGTCCGAACGGAACAACGGCCCAGACCCGCTCGTGTACATAGTACCAGGCGATCTTGGTGACGATCTCGAGCCCGGCGATCGAGCCGGCGAGCGAGACCTTGCCGGTCATGAACCAGCTGATGGCGAAAGTATCGAGCGTCCCCAATGTCCGCCAGCTGATGGCCTTGAGGATCGATCGCGTGTGACTCTCTGCTGCGCGTAAATGCACCCGGTAAACTCTCCCGTCTGATCGAACACTTCTATCATGCCGTTCACCGGCGCGCTCGCGCCCGCCGCGCAACCATCCAGGATCCACTGTGCCAGCCGCCGGATACAGCCAAACGTGAATTCCCAAGCGCGTGTCCGCGACCGCCGGCCACCTTGCAAAGTGCTGGGTTTGCGGCCATTTTCGCCGTTCACGAGAACAGATTGACCCCATGTTGTTGCTTGAGTCGCTTCCGACTGTGATTGGCGCCGCCGCCATCGCACCCGCGCTGCTGGTGCTGTGGCTGGTGATTGCCGCCGACGAGCGCCCCGGACCGCCGGCGCAGGTGTGGCTCGCCTTCGTGCTCGGCGCGGCCAGCATCTCGCTGCTGGGCCTGGCGCGAATTCCGTTCAATGCGCTGCTTGCCATTCCCGACAATCCCTGGGCGACGCAGGCGGTGCGCGCGCTGTTCGGCGTCGCGGCGCCGGAGGAGATCGTCAAGGTTCTCGTCATCGTCGCGATCTCGACGCGCCGCCGCGCGTTCGCCGATCCGATGGATACGGTGGTCTATGGCGCGGCCGCGGGCCTTGGGTTTGCGGCGTATGAGAACCTCGCCTACCTCGTGCAGCACAAGGACATGTGGCGGGCGCTCGCCGCGTTGCGCAGCGTGCTCACGGTGCCGTTTCACGGCGCCCTCGGCATCATCGCCGGCGCTTACCTTGCGATCGCGCGCTCCGGCGGCGCGCTCGGCGCGTACCGGGGTCACCGCGACTGGGCGCGCGTCACCAACTGGGCGCTGGTGCTGGTCGCGCCGGTCGCGCTGCATGCGGCGTTCGACTTTCCGCTGCTCGCGCTGCAGCGCATTCCCGATCTCAGCTCGACCACGCACCTGCTGCTTGGCTCGGCAAGCGTCTTGATCGGCTTCTCCTCGATCGGCTTTGCGATCCGCCTGGTGCGCCGCCTCGGCAGGCATCATGCCCCCCGCACCGACGTTGCGCGCGAGCGGCTGAGCCAACTGCGGCGGATGTGGGCGCTGCTGCTGGTCGGCGGCGGCACCGGCTTTGCCGGGGTCTCCTTCCTGCTCACCTCGTTGCATCACTGGTACGTCAATCCCGAGCGCAATGCGTCGTTCATCCTGGTCCCGATCGGCTTCACCTCGATCCTGATCGGACTCGCGCTGCTGATCGCGACCACCGCCGTCTATTTCCTCGGCCGCAACCGGATGCGCTCCGCCGCGGAGGGCTTTCCGTCCGCGCCGGGCCAGAGTTAGCGCCCTCGCCCGAGCAACACAGCGCCCCTTGCAAAACAACCTCGGCCGGTTCAGGGAGAGAAACGAACCATGCACGAGAGGACCATGGGGCACAACTACAAGACTTATCGGCCCGATATCGACGGCCTGCGGGCCGTCGCCGTCTCGTTGGTCGTGCTCGGCCACGCGTTCCCGCAATATGTTCCCGGGGGTTTCGTCGGGGTCGACATCTTCTTCGTTATTTCCGGCTACCTGATCACCGGGATCATCTATGGCGACATTCAGAATGGGAGCTTCAGCCTTGCGACGTTCTATGCGCGTCGCATTCGCAGGATATTTCCCGCCCTGATCATCGTCTTGATCGCCGCCTTCATCGCCGGATGGCAACTTTTGATGCCGAGCGAGTTGGTGGCCCTTGGAAAGGAGATTGCGGCAGGCGCGGGTTTCTCGGCAAACCTGCTGTTCTATTCGGAGGGTGGCTATTTCGATGCGGCCGCGCAAACGAAGCCGCTGCTCCATCTCTGGTCGCTCGGCATCGAGGAACAGTTCTATCTTGTCTGGCCTTTGCTGCTGTGGGCGCTGATGCGATGGCGGATCGCCGTCGCCGGTCCCCTTGCCCTGATCTTCATCGCATCGCTTGTCGCAAATATCCTGGTCGTTCGAACCAACCCTGAAGCCGCATTCTACCAGCCGTTCACGCGGGCATGGGAGCTCGCGGCCGGAGCATTGGTGGCCGTCTGCCTGCCCAACGGAATCTCCGCTACGCGCGACCTTCTCGGATGGTCCGCGCTCGCAGTGATCGCGGCGGTAACCGCGTTCTATTCACCCTCCATGACCTACCCCGGGATCGCAGCGGTGGCGCCGGTCGCCGCGGCTGCCGCCCTCATCGTGTCAGGTCACAATCGATTTCTCTCGACCCGTACCGCGGTCGCGATCGGGCTGATCAGCTATCCGCTCTACCTCTGGCATTGGCCGATCCTGGTTTTTGCGGCGAGCTTCAAAGGTCGTCCCCTGACTTTGGCCGAGAACGGGCTGGCCGTTGGAGCCAGCTTCATTCTGGCCTGGGCAACCTATCGCTACGTCGAGCGCCCAATCAGGTTCGGGCAGTGGCGGGTGGCGCCGGTCCTTGCGGCATCGATGGTGGCCGTTGCATCGGTGGGAGCGTTGACGATCGTCGACGGTTTTGCGTTTCGGCTTCCGGCGATCGTTCGCGAAGCCGGCGCCATGACCGTATCGAGGGACTTCCTGAGATACGGCGAATGCCATATCTCCGCTTCCGCCGACCCCACGTTTGATCCGAGTTGCGTCGACGCCGGAAAGCGCCCGCTTGTTTTTGTATGGGGCGATTCGACCGCCGGCATGCTTGCCGCCGGGCTGCGGCAAGTCCAGGGCGATCAATTCGGGTTAGCCCAGTTCACCGTCAATTCCTGCCCGCCGCTCTTCACCGCGCAGGCCGAGACCGTTCCGTTTTGTGTTCAAACCAACCGCCACATCGTTGCTGCGGTTGCCCGCTCGCACCCCGATGTCGTGCTCCTGCACCTGGTGTGGAGCAGAGAACCCACCGCCGACGATCTCCGCCCGACGATTGCGGCCCTCAGACAGGCCGGCGCCGCCCGTGTCATCCTGGTCGGCGCTGTCCCGGTCTGGACCGACACGGTGCCCCATCTGACGGTGCAATATTTCCTGCGCCATCATGCGTTGATCCCGGAACGCAGCCACGATGTGCGATCGACCAAGCAGGCTGACGACAGGGTTGGGCAGATCGCCGCCGATCTCGGGATCGAATATCTGTCCCCCTATGACGAGCTCTGCAACGTGGACGGATGTCTGACGAGGGTCGGGACCAGCGCAAACGATCTGGTATCGGCCGATTTCCTGCATCTGTCGCCGCGCGCCTCGCGATATCTGGCGGCCAGGCTTGTGCCAAGGATTCTGGCTGTCGAAAACCGCCATGCGGAAAGATGAGCGCACAGCTATTGCTGCCGCAACTGACGAGCTGACCATTTGTAACCGGTTAGGATAGACTGCACGCGCGCACATCAGGAGAGCCCCCGATGACCCTGTCCAACGATCTCGACAAGCTGCGATCGGAGATGAAGGCCGCGGTCAAGCAACACTGGAAGGCGTTCCTGTTCGAAGGCATCCTGCTCGTGATCCTCGGCATCGCGGCGATGATCGTGCCGACATTCGCGAGCCTCGCCGTCACGATCTTCCTCGGCTGGATGTTCCTGATCTCAGGCATCGGCGGGCTGATCGTAACCTTCTGGGCACGCAACATGCCGGGCTTCTGGTGGTCGCTGATCTCGGCCGCGCTCGCCGTGCTGGCCGGCATGGTGCTGCTGGCCCGTCCGATACAGGGCGTGCTGACGCTGACCATCGTGATCGGCGCCTATTTCGTCGCCGAGGGCGTCGCCACCATCATGTATGCGCTGGAGCACCGCCGCGAATTGTCGGGACGCTGGTCCTGGCTGCTGATCGCCGGCCTGATGGATGTCGTCGTCGCCTTCTTCATCATCGCGGGCCTGCCGGAGTCGGCGGGATGGGCGATCGGCCTCCTGGTCGGCCTCAATCTGATGTTCGGCGGGGCGACCCTGATAGGTATGGCGTTGGCGGCGCGCAACACCTGACGGCGAACTGGCCCCCTCGCGGATTTGGGGGGTGACAGGCCGAAAGCCGTGCGCTATAGACCCCGCCATGATCACCGTCGCCACCAGCTATTTTTGGTACTTTAGCTACGACAGCTCGCTGGCGGCAGGAGGATCGCGCTCAATCTGAAGAATTGCAGCAAACGTCCAAAACAAGCCGCCAGACCTGGCGGCTTTTTTTGTGCCGGCAGGTCCCGAACTCCAAAGGAGCCAGCCGTGTTGAGTACGACAGACGATCTTCGCATCAAGGAACTGAAAGAGCTGAGTACGCCCGAAGAGGTGATGCGGGAGGTCCCGCGCACCCTGACGGCGACCCGCGTCGTGATGGGCGCCCGCAACGCCATCCACGCGATCCTCAACGGCACCGATGACCGCCTGCTGGTCGTCGTCGGCCCCTGCTCCATCCACGATCCCGCGGCGGCCGTCGATTACGCCGAGCGTCTCACGAGCCTGCGCGAACAGCTCGCCGACCGCCTCGAGATCGTGATGCGGGTCTATTTCGAGAAGCCGCGCACCACCGTCGGCTGGAAGGGGCTGATCAACGATCCCGATCTCGACGGCAGCTTCGACATCAACAAGGGCCTGCGGCTTGCCCGCAACGTGCTGTCGGCCGTGAACAATCTCGGCCTGCCGGCCGGCACCGAATTCCTCGACATGACGACGCCGCAATACATCGCCGATCTGGTCTCCTGGGCCGCGATCGGAGCACGCACCACCGAGAGCCAGATCCATCGCGAGCTGGCGTCCGGCCTGTCGTGCCCGGTCGGCTTCAAGAACAGCACCGACGGTGGCGTGCGGATCGCGGCGGACGCGGTGAAATCGGCGTCGCACCCGCATCATTTCATGGCGGTCACCAAGGGCGGCCGTTCGGCGATCGCCGCGACCAGCGGCAACGAGGACTGCCACGTCATCCTGCGCGGCGGCCGGGTGCCGAACTATGATGCAGCAAGCGTCGATGCGGCCGCGGCCGAGCTCGGCCACGCCGGTGTCGCGCCGCGGCTGATGATCGACACCAGCCACGCCAACAGCAGCAAGAAGCCGGAGAACCAGCCGCTGGTTGCAGCCGACATCGCACGGCAGGTCGCAAGCGGCGAACAGCGCATCATCGGCGTGATGATCGAGAGCAACCTTGTCGCGGGACGTCAGGACGTCGTGCCGGGCAAGCCGCTGACCTACGGCCAGAGCATCACGGACGGCTGCATCGACCTCGCGACGACGGCTGACGTCTTGAAGCAGCTGGCCGATGCCGTCGAGGCAAGGCGCAGCGTGCGGCGTGACGGCTTGCAGGAGCGTTCGGCCTGACACAGCCGAACGGATTGAGCGTTGCCGGCGGGGCGGATATCGCGCTCCGCCGGTCTCTTCCGTGGCCTAGCAGCCGCGGCAGATGCTCTTGATCTTCTTGTCGAGCGCCGCGTCTTCCTTGTTGGCCTGACTGTTCGGATCGCTGATATTCTTCTCGTTGCCAACGTCGCCACGGCGTGGCTGACGATGTCCGACCGGCGCCTCCGGCAGCGGCGCGTTCTTCTGCATGGAGGACGATCCGCCCTGTTGCTGCGCCCATGCCTGGGACGTTCCAACCTGGGGCGCTCCAACCAACATCAGAGCCATCAACAAAACAGTCTTCCGCATCTCGCGTCTCCGCTTCTCAACCCTATTGCGCCCGTTCCGGCACCTCGACGGTAGCACAGTTGCGTCGCCCCTGCGCTGCGCAATCCTGAACCTTCCGTATATCGGCCATGGTGCCAAGGAGCCAGATTCCCGCCGCGACCAGCACCACAAAGAAGCCGAACATCACAGCATTTTCGATGCCGCGGCCGCCCTCGTCCTCGGGCGGCTCCTGCCGTCCGTCCCCGGCCCCGGCCATCGCAGGCTCACGGTTGCGGCGGGTAAAGATGAACGTCACCGCAATAATCGACGATACGGTACCGCCGTTCCGGCGGATCTTCACGTTCGCGGGAAGCCGGCTGCGACAAATAGGTCGGGCCGATCGGCGCCTTGCCGTAGCCGCCGGGAATGTCGAGCACGTAATCCGGCTGGCACAGTCCGGAGACGCGCCCGCGCAACGCCCGCATCAATTCCTGCCCGGCTTCGATCGTGGTGCGCAAATGCGCGGTGCCGGGTGCAAGGTCGCCGTGGTGCAGATAATAGGGCTTGATCCGGCACTCCACGAAGGCGCGCATCAGCGCCGCCAGCGTCGCGGCATCGTCGTTGACGCCGCGCAGCAGGACGGACTGGCTCACCAATGGGATGCCGGCGTCGGCAAGGCGCGCACACGCGGCACGGGCGTTGGCACCCAGCTCGCGCGGATGGTTGGCGTGGATCGCGATCCAGGTCGCCGCCCCCTCGACCCGCAGCGCCGCGACCATATCGGGATTGATGCGTCCGGGATCGGCGATGGGGACACGGGTGTGAAGGCGGATGATCTTCACATGATCGATGCCAGCGAGATCGGCCATGATCTCGGACAGCCGGCGCGACGACAGCATCAGGGGATCGCCGCCGGTCAGGATGACTTCCCAGACTTCCTGATGGGTACGGATGTACTCCAGCGCCCCGCGGTAGGCATCGTCGGACAAGGCCGAGGCCTTGCCCGGCCCGACCATTTCGCGCCGGAAGCAGAACCGGCAATAGACCGCACAGACATGGACGAGCTTGAACAAGACCCGGTCCGGATAGCGATGCACGATCCCGGCGACCGGCGAATGCGCATCGTCGCCGATCGGATCGGCGTTCTCGCCCGGCTGCTCCACGAGCTCGTCAGCGCTCGGGATGAACTGCCGCGCGATCGGGTCGTTGGCGTCGGCCGGATCGATCAGCGCGGCGAGCTCCGGCGTCACTGCGACCGCGTAGCGCGCAGCCACCTGCTCGAGTTCGGCAAGTGCCGCGACCGGCACGAGGCCGGCATCGGCCAGCTCGCGCGGCTGGCGCAGCGTTGCCGCCAGTTTCGGATCGATCCTGTTCATGGCTCTCCTGCAGGCGGCGTCCAGACCACCTGATCAATTCGTGGCGCGCCGCTCGCCAGCATCACCAGCCGGTCGAAGCCCAGCGCGACGCCGCTCGCCTCAGGCATCTGGCCGACGGCGGCAAGGAAATCGTCGTCGAGCGGATAGCGCTCGCCGTAGCGGCGCGCCTTCTCGTCCATCGCCGCGGTGAAACGATGGCGCTGCTCGGCCGCATCGGTCAACTCGCCAAAGCCGTTGGCGAGCTCGACCCCGCAGGCATAGACCTCGAAGCGCTCGGCGACGCGAGGTTCGCCCGCCTTGGCGCGCGCCAGCGCGGCCTCCGGCGACGGGTATTCGAACAGCACCGTCAGGCGGCCCTGTCCGAGGTTGGGTTCGACATGTTCG
Source organism: Bradyrhizobium sp. Pha-3 (assembly GCF_042258615.1). Taxonomy (GTDB): domain Bacteria; phylum Pseudomonadota; class Alphaproteobacteria; order Rhizobiales; family Xanthobacteraceae; genus Bradyrhizobium. Next base: position 5,344,269 of record NZ_CP170152.1, read on the forward strand.
ACCAGCACCTTGCTGAAGATGTCCGACCAGGTGTCGTCATCGGTGATCCGCACCTGCTCTCGCGCGGCTGACGCCAGCGCCGCGCGATCGCCCTCGCCGCCCGAGATCGTGGCCAGCAGGTCGATGCCGGCGAAGCGCTCGAAGCCTGCGGCAACGGTCAGCAACTCCGGCTCGGCAAAGGGATCGGCCATCTTACCACGGAATGAAAACCGCCCAATCCCGGTCGCCTGCGCGGCATGGGCGATCACCACGATCGTGTCGGCCATGATGGCATCATAGCCGGCATTGGCGCGGTACCATTCCAGCATGGTGAATTCGGGCAAATGCAGGTCGCCGCGCTCGCGATCGCGGAACACCCGCGCGAACTCGTAGATCTTCGGCTCGCCAGCCGCGAGCAGCTTCTTGCAGGCGAACTCGGGCGAGGTGCGCAGATAGCGTGGCGCAGGCGAGCCATCGGGTCGTCTGAGCTCGGTACGCGGCGCGTGCAGATGCGTCTCGTTGCCAGGCGAGATCTGTAGAATGGCGGTCTCTACCTCGGCAAAGCCCTGCTCCTCGAACCAGGCCCGGAGCGCCCGCGTGATCGCGGTCCGCGCCTGCAGGAAGGGCCTGCGATCGGCGTAACGCGACGGTGTCCACCAAGACGAGGGCTGGTCTTGGGTTGTCATCGGCCGGCCGCTCCGGCGGATGCAGATTCAACATCAACAAGCCACCGCCCCGATTTAACAGCCGGGCGCAAACGCTTGATTCCATACAAATACATGGCCCACACGGTCTTGGCCTCCGCGCAACGCAGCGAAGCTGGTCCCTTCTTGTCGAAAGAAGCCGGCATTGTCCATGTGCAGTCTCGGCTGAACCTGGGCGAGCGGCCCGAATTCGGGCGGCGGCAACGGCCGGCAAACTGCCGAATTCGGCCGCAAAAGACTGGCATCTCAGGGACAAATCAGTATGTTGCAGCCGAAATCGCCGCCACGGCCGAGGGGCTGCCGGTCCGGTTTGCGCCCCCGCTTCTCAAATTCAGGAAAACACCTTTGAAAGTCATCGCCAGTTCCATCCGCAAGGGCAACATCATCGAGCAGGATGGCAAGCTCTATGTGGTGCTCTCCGCCGAAAACATTCATCCCGGCAAGGGCACCCCCGTCAGCCAGATCGAAATGCGCCGCATCGGCGACGGCGTGAAGGTGTCGGAGCGCTACAAGACCACCGATCAGGTCGAGAAGGCCACCGTCGAGGACCACAACTACAACTACCTCTATGAGGACGCCGACGGCTTCCACTTCATGAACAACGACAACTACGACCAGGTCCAGGTCTCCAAGGAGATCGTCGGTTCGTCTGCGCCGTATCTGCAGGAGAACATGACCGTGAAGCTGTCGATGCACGACGGCAATCCGGTCGCGATCCAGCTGCCCCAGCGCGTGACGCTGGAAGTGGTGGAGACCGAGCCCGTCACCAAGGGCCAGACTGCCTCGTCGTCGTACAAGCCCGCGATGCTGTCCAATGGCATCCGCACCGGCGTGCCGCCGCACGTTTCCACCGGCACGCGCATCGTCGTCATGACCGAGGACGGTTCCTACGTCGAACGCGCCAAGGATTGAGCGGCCAAGGATTGTGGGGCTAAGCGCGGTGACAGTCGCAATGAAACATCACCGCGCATCAGGTTGTTGTTTAACCTCAAACTTTCCGGAAAACTGCTACACACTTTTCCGGAACTTGCTCTAATCTCTCGCGATCAGACATGACCCGGGGAGTGCAGTGAACAGGAAGGTCGTCAGCTTCATCAGTTGCTGGCTGGCAGCCCTGCTCTTGCCTCCTCCCGGCGCTCACGCCGACGAATTCCGGACGCCTTCGATCTCGGCCATGCGGGTCGAATGGCGCTCGGTGCTCGACCAGCTCCGGCAAGAGATCACCACCCGCCCGGCCGTCGCCTCCAGCTTCACGTTCGCCGGACAGCGCCGCGTCCCGGCCACCGATCCGCGCGCGACGCCCGTGCTGGTGCAGCTGAACGCGGTGACGTCGCCGCTCTTCCCCGGCATTGCGCAGAGCCCGATCCCGGTGCTGCTGCCTTTCGACCCCGCAAGCTATCTCGACGCACGACAGAACGGGGCACCGGACAGCCTGCCGGTCGCACGCTACCAGGCCGATTTCCGCGCGGCCGATGTCTTCCATGCCGGCGCGTCCGGCTATGATGCGGTGTTCTCGCTCGAGCCGGGCGCCGGCGACGGCATGCCGCAGCGGACCTATGCAAAGCCTGTCGAGGTACAGATATCGGGCTCGATCCTGGTCTACGACCTCGCCGACCGGCTCGGCGGCAAGGGAGAGCCGGTCAAGGCGCTGGCCGCGCAGTTTCCGGACCTGCGCCGCTTCATCCGCGAAGGCTATGTCCGCTACGCGTTCACCCGCTTCGGGATTCCCTATGTCGTGGCGATCCAGTGCCTCGACAGCGCGCCGCGGCCGAAGCGGCTCGCCTGCCGCGAGGCCTATCCGGTGGCGGAACGGTTCCTGAAGGCGTTGCGCATCGCCGGCGGCCAGCCGTCGCGGCCGCGCAGCGACATCGCCTCCGATATCGCCGAGCGGCCGATCGTGCAGTCGGCGGATTTCACCTACCGCCCGAGCGGCGACATCGTCGCGGGCAGCGGCGGCCGCAGGCAGCAGGGCGGCCACGCCGATTTCACCGTCTATTCGCAGATCCGCTTTCCGCTGCAGAAGGCGCCGGCCTTCGCTCACTCGCAATCCTTCGCCAGACGCAAGGCGGGCGCGACCGTCGACGAGTATCCCTGGCAGGACAATTTCTGCGAGGCGCGCAGCTTCGAGGTCGGCCAATGCGCCAGCGGCTACGGTCATCAGGGCCAGGATATCAGGCCGGGCGCGTGTCCGGCCGACAGCAAGGACAGTTGCGATCCCAGGCAGCAGGCGGTCGTCGCGGTGCGCGACAGTATCGTGATGCGCTCGGCGCAGCAGCAGGCCGCGACATTGCAGGTCAACACAAGCACCGAGCATGTTCGTTTCCGCTATATGCACATGAACCCGTCCGTGATGGATGCCGGCGGTCTGCTCAACGGACGCCGCCTCGGCGAGGGCGAGAAGATCGGCGTGGTCTCGAACTATCTCGACCATCCCAACGGCACGTCGCGGCATCTGCATTTCGACGTGCAGGTGTTCACGCGCGACGGCTGGCTCTGGGTCAATCCCTACACCACGCTGGTGTCGGCCTATGAGCGGCTGATCCGCGGCCGTGGCCGCGAGATCGGACCGGAGCCCGGACCTGCGGCCGCCGTGGCCCATGCCCTGCCCGACGACGTCGTGCATCGCATCGACACCCAGGAAGGCGGCGGCAATTAGGGCGAGCAAAGCCTGTCCCGCACTTGATGCGGGATGGACAGCCGGTTCCGGGGCGCACTGCGAAAATATCGAAAACAACCCCATGCAAAGTAGCCGGCGGCTGCCGTCATCAGACACGACAACTTGACACGTCGGGAAACTCAGCGGCATAATTCCATTATTCCGAAATCGTGCAGACGTCCCTCGCCCTAAGGCATGATGAGATTAGGTTAGGCTGGATCGGCATCGCAGGTTCACCTCTCCCTTGGGAGAGGTCGATTTGCGTAGCAAATCGGGTGAGGGGTTACGGCCTATCGAGAGAGCAAGAGCCCTCACCCGGATTGCTTCGCAATCCGACCTCTCCCCGTCGGGGAGAGGTGAACCGAAACCGCCGTGAGCCGATTCAACCCAATCTCATCGCGCTTTAGGGCCGTGGCGCACCGGTCGCGTCATCGGTCCGCATGGTGAGCCGCGTCCGCCTATTTCTTCCAGGGCGCATCGCCGCGTGCCGCGGCGTCCGCGAAGATGCCCTGCTCGTAATCGATGAAGGCGCGCACCATTGCGCGATAGGCGGCTTCCGCAACCTTGGGCGAGAGCCCGTCCGCTTCCGCAAGCGCCATCGCCTTCTTCACGACAGCCTCGGCGCGCTCCGGCGCCTCGACCTGCGCGGGGTTGGCCTTGAATCGAGCGGCTTCATGGACGTAGCGGCCGCGCTCGGCCATCAGGCGCACGATTTCGCGGTCGAGCCGGTCGATGTTGCTGCGCACCTCGCCAAGCGTCTTGCAGCAGGCGCCGTTGTCGACGGTGGGACTGCCCCACAGCGCCGGCGCGTTGGTCGCGGGCTCCTCGGCCCACGCCACCGCAGGGATCAGAAGCGTCAAAAGAACCACCGGCGATCGCATCGAACGCCTCCCAGTCAGCGAGCACGACGGGCGATTGTTATGCCTATTTTACGCGTGGATGGAAGCCGCGATGGCGCTCGAGCGACCGCAAATTCCATCGAGAACCGCGCCGATGATCAACCGATCTCCATTCCGGCCAACACCTCACCGACCTTCTTCTGGGCGTCCGGAGGCAACGGCAGGATCGGACGCGGAGGCTCGGCTGCACAGATCCCTCTGAGATTGGCAATCGCGTAAACCACCCGCAGACCCGAGAATGTCTTGAACAGCTGCCAGACCGGTTGCAGCCGCGCATCAAGCTGCCGCGCCCTGGCGGCATCGCCACTCGTCACGGCACGGACGATGTCGACGCAGACCTTGGGGAAAATTCCTGCGAGCACGCTGTACCAGGTCTCGCCACCCGCCAGCAGCGCCTCGGTGCAATTCCAGTCGGCACTGTAACCGAGCGAGAATCCGCCCGGCACGACAGCGCGCAATTCGGCGATATGGCCCGGCACCGCGGCAGCGTCCAGCGCGGGGCTCTTCACCGCGAAAATTCCCGCAACGTGACTCAAGCGGCCGACCAGAGCCGGCGTGAACCGAAAATGCGTCGTGCCGGGATTGTCGTAGATGCAGATCGGCAATCCGCTTTCACGCGCCACTGTCTGAAAGTGCTCGAAGACCTCATCATCGGTCAGCGGCGTATAGGACACCGGCGCCAGCAGGCCTGCCGCCGCGCCGGCATCACGCGCATCCTGGGCCAGTTTCACCGCATCATCGGTGCGCAGCGCGCCGACGCCGACCAGGATCGGCGTCTTGCCATCTGCGAGGGCGACCGCCGCCTGCACCGCAAGCCGCCGCTCATCGCGGCTGAAATACGGATATGAGCCGGTGCTTCCGAGCAGCCCGATCGAATCCACCTTCGCCGCGATCAAGGGCTCCAGCAATGCGCGCAGAGCTCCCGCATCGACCTGCCCATCTCTGTTCGAGGGCGTGATCGGGAAGGCGGAAAGCCCCTTGAGATCGACCATCGGTTGCTCCTGTTCGGTCACCGCCGCTCGCGAAGCGGCGAAATCGCGTTGCGGCCATCAATCACCGCGCTCGATTCTGCTTGCAAGGTCCAGTTTGCTGCGGACTTCGCAGCAAACTGGTCCAGTGCGCGGCGGCGCTGGCGGCCTGTGGAATTGGACCGGCTTCGATCGGAATTGCCGGCGGCTATTCCAGCATCGCGGTCAGCTGCGCGCCCTCGTCCGCGACGAACACCGCGATCAGTTCCGCCGGCTCCGCGGTGCTGGCATTGGCCGAGACCATGTGGGTCGAGCCCGGCGGCTCGAAGAAGGACTGGCCGACCTTGAACGTCTCGACCGGCCCGCCGCCGAGTTGGGAGCGGATCTCGCCCTTGGTGATGTAGGCCGTCACCGAGCCGGAATGGCGGTGCGGCGGCGTGAAGCCGCCGGGACCATAGAACACGCGCACCACCGTAACGCGCTTGCCCGGCACGTTCGGCAAGGCATGCGAGGTAATGACCTCGACCTTGTCGAGCGGCGACGCCGCATTGGCGCTCGCGCAGAGCGGTGCAATCACCGCGGAGATCGCATCCATCGGGGTCGGCAAGGCCTTGCCGATCACGAAGGCCGCGGCCAGCCCCGCAATCACGGCCAGCAAAATCGGCCGCGGCGGCCGCGCGAATGAAAGAGACGGTGTCATCGCCATCGAGGTCATCGGTTGTTCTCCCCTGTCGATTGCCGTTCGTTCCGTCTCATGAAGCCGCTGCGGCCGCACGCTGCCGGCGCGGCGGCGGCGTCCAGCGATAGGCGGCGCCGAACCGGTTCCAGACATTGATCGAAGCGATCGCCGAGGTCAGGTAGGTCAGCTCCGTTTCGGAGAATTCAGCGGTGGCCTCGGCATAGACCTCGTCGCTGACGCCGTTCGGCAGGGTCGTCAGCGCCTCGGTCCAGGCCAGCGCCGCGCGCTCGCGCGCCGAGAATTGCGGCACCTCGCGCCACACCACGACGAGGTTGAGCTTGTCGACGGGGACGCCGAGGCTCTCGCCTTGCAGGATGTGATACTGCACGCAGAAGGCGCAGCCGTTGATCTGCGACGCTCGCAGCTTGACCAGTTCGAGCAGCTGCTTGTCGAGACCGGCCTTCGCCGCGAGCTGGCCGAGGTCACGCACGACGGCGAAGACATCGGGGGCGAGCTTCTCGAAGTCGGTGTATTCCTTGCGCGCATGTGACATCGGCTCGGCCCCATGTTATCAGTGCACTGATACATTATCAGAGCTCTGATATAGAGCAAGACGCAGACATTCGCGAAGGCAACATGGCGGGAATGCAGAAACGAGGGAAATCCGGCGCCGCCGGGCGGCGCCCGGTAGGGAACGCAGCCGCCGGCAAGGTCGCGAGCGGGGCAGGATCGGCCGCGGAGGCCCTGCCCGCCTCCGCCGTCCCGCCACCCGGCGAAGGCAAGCGCGGCGAACAGGGCTATCTCGCCTATTTGCTGCGCCAGGCGCATGCGGCCTCGCGGCTGTCGATGGAACGCGGGCTGGCAGGTCTCGGCGTCACCTCCCCGCAATTCGTCGTGCTGACGATGCTGAAGGCCTATCCCGGCCTCTCGGGCGCCGATCTGGCGCGGGTCGCATTGCTGACGCCGCAGACCGTCAGCGTGATCATCCGCAACCTCGAGCGCGACGGCGCGATCCGCAAGACGCCGCACCCGGTCCACGGCCGGGTGCTGCAATGGACGCTGACCAGCCATGGAACCGCGCTGCTGGAGAAATGCCGCCATATCGCCCAGGCCCAGGAGCGCCGGCTCGCCGCCGGCCTCGACGCCAGGTCGGAACAAATTGTCCGGCAATGGCTGTCAAAAATCGCCACAGATTTGCAGGATAGCTAGTTCTTGCGGCGTCATGGCTTTTGGCCCACCCGGAAGGCGCCGCTAGACTGGGCGCATGAAACAGCCTGATTCTCCGAATTTCCTTCGCCGCCGCGCCGTGCTGAAAGCAGGACTTGCCGCGAGCGTGACGCTCGCCAATCCATTCGGCGCGCTGGCGGCCGCGCCTCCAGGCTTCGACCAATGGCGCGACAATTTTCGCGCCCGCGCACTGGCAAAGGGCATTTCGGAGGCGACCTGGAATCGCTGCATGGGACGGGTCGAGCCCGACATGAGCGTGTTCAAGCAGATGCGCAACCAGCCTGAATTCCACGAGCAGATCTGGCAGTACATCAACCGCCGCGTCTCTGACTGGCGCGTCATCCACGGCCGCGAGGCACTGAAGAAGAACGAGGCGCTGTTCGCGCGGATCGAGCGCGACTTCGGCGTCGAGCGCGGTACCCTGCTCGCGCTGTGGGGCGTTGAATCAGCCTATGGCGATCCGCTGGTGCAGCAGAACCACATGACGCCGGTGTTTCCCTCGCTTGCCGCACTCGCCTGGAACGAGCCGCGCCGCAAGGCCTATTGGGAAACCGAGCTGATCAATGCGATGAAGATCGTGCAGCGCGGCTGGAGCACGCCGGCCGAGATGAACGGCTCCTGGGCCGGCGCGATGGGCCATTCGCAGTGGATGCCGGAAGTCTGGCTCAATGTTGGATTCGACTATGACGGCGACGGCAAGGTCTCGCCGTTCGGCCGACCCGACGACGCGCTCGGCTCGACCGCGAAATATCTCGTCAATCGCGGCAAATGGCACCGCGGCGAGCACTGGGGCTACGAGGTTCGCGCGCCCGGCGGCAGCGCCGGCGGCAGCCGCACCTATGCCGCCTGGGCCAGTGCCGGGGTGACCCGCGCCGACGGCCAGCCGTTTCCGCAACCGAACGCGTCTGCGCAGCTCTGGATCCCGGTCGCGGGCGGCCCGGCCTTCCTGCTCGGCCCGAACTTCAATTCGGTGAAGAGCTACAATCCGTCGATGAACTACGCGCTGGCAATCTGCCATCTGGGCGACCGCTGTCTCGGCGGGCCGCCCTTCATCCAGCCGTTCCCGGGTTCGGAGCGCGCGCTGACGCTCGCCGAGGTCCAGGAGATGCAGACGCGGCTGACCAAGGCGGGCTTCGACACCGGCGGCACCGACGGCCGCGTCGGCAACGACACCATGCAGGCGATCAAGGATTTCCAAACCAAAACGGGCCTGTTGCCCGCCGACGGTTACGGCGGGCTCAAGGTGCTGGCGCGGCTGCGGCAAGGCGGCTGATCGGCGCTCACCGCGACCGAGGCTGCGTAGCCCGGATGGAGCACCGCGAAATCCGGGGCGGCTCTCGCCTGTGATATGACCGGTCCCGGATTGCGCTGCGCTCCATCCGGGCTACGACAGTTTGCTGCTAACGGGCCGCCGGCTGCCGCACCACGCCGCCGGCATTCATGCCGCCGTCGATCACGAGCTCGGTGCCGGTCACGTAGCGCGACGCATCGGAGGCGAGATAGAGCACGCCCTGCGCGATCTCGATGGCCTGGCCGGCGCGGCCGAGTGGCGTGGCGAACCTTGCGCGCTCCTCCGGATCGATCGGCGCATTCTGGCCGGCGCCCGTCGCGCCGGTCGGAATCTTGCCCCAGATCGGCGTGTCGATGATGCCGGGATGCACGGAGTTGACGCGGATGCCGTCGTTCACCTGCGCGCATTCCATCGCGATCGATTTGGCGAACAGCCGCACGGCGCCCTTGGTCGCGCTGTAGCCGGAGAGCGTCGCCGCACCGCGCAGGCCGGCCAGCGACGACATCATGATGATCGAGCCGCCGCCAGTTTTGCGCATCAGCGGCAGCGAATGCTTCACGGACAGGAATACGCCGTCGATATTGATGGCGGTCTGCCGGTGCCAGTCTGCGAGCGACATCTCGACAATCGAAGGCGCCCCGATGCCGATGCCGGCGTTGGAGACCATGATATCGAGGCGGCCATAGCGCTTGCCGATATCAGCGACGACCTCGATCCAGCGCTCTTCGCTGGTGACATCCTGCGGCAGGAAAACCACCTCGCGACCAGCCTTCTTGAGCCGCGCGGCGAGCTCGGGTCCCCTCAACTCGTCGATATCGGTCGCAATAACCGTCGCGCCTTCCTGCGCGAACAATTCGACGATCGCCTCGCCGATACCCGACGCGCCGCCGGTCACCAGCGCGACCTTGCCTTCAATCTGTCCTGCCATGTCCACTCCCGACGTTTCTTATCTGATTACCGCCGGGCCCTGATCCGGTACCGCGACGTCGAGAACACGGAATTGCACACGTTCGGTGCCTTGCCAACGGTCGACTGCAAGAGAGCCCGCCACGTGCAATTGCTGGCCGCGATTTTGCGTCAAGGCGCTGCCGAGCTTCTGTCCGACCGAGCGGAATGCGATGCCGTTGACGATGGAACCGTCACCGGACTTGAAGCGCAGCCGGAGATGCGCCTGCCCGACCTCGTCGGCATAGACCAGCTGATGTGACGGCAGCGCGATCACCGGCTCCGGATTGGCGGCACCGAACGGGCCTGCGCGATTGAGCGTCGCGGCGAATTCTGGCGTCACCGCGCGCGCGGTGACGGCGCCATCGATGAACAGCTCGTTCTCGTGGCGCGAGTTGGCGACGTCCGCCGCCAGCGCGCTTTCCATGTAGGCGCGGAATTCGGCGAGCTTCTCCTTGCGCAGCGTGACGCCGGCCGCCATCGCGTGGCCGCCGCCCTTCATCAGCAGTCCGTCATGCACCGCCTGCCGCACAGCCTTGCCGATATCGACGCCGCCGATCGAGCGGCCCGATCCGGTGCCGATGCCACCCGGCTCGAGCGCGATCGCAAAGGCCGGCCGCGCGAACTTCTCCTTCAGCCGCGCCGCGACCAGCCCGACCACGCCGGGGTGCCAGCCTTCAGCCGCGGTGACGATCACCGCGCCCTTGTCCTCGAGCCCGAGCGAGGCCAGCGCCTCGGCTTCGGCCTGCGCCTCGGCCGCCTGTTCGATCACCCGCCGCTCGGCATTGAGGCGATCGAGCTCGGCCGCGATCCGCGCGGCCTCCGAGACATCGCCTTCGAGCAACAGCCGCACACCGAGATCGGCACGCCCGATGCGGCCGCCGGCATTGATGCGCGGGCCCAGCATGAAGCCGAGATGCCAGGCCTCCGGCGGGCCATTGAGCCGTGCCACATCCATCAGCGCGGTGTGGCCGACATGGTCGCGGCGGCGCATCGCGATCAGGCCCTTGGCGACGAAGGCCCGGTTGAGACCGATCAGCGGCGCGACGTCGGCGACGGTGCCGAGCGCGACGTGATGCAGCACGCTGAGCAGGTCGGGCTCCGGCATCTCGCGGGTCCAAAAGCCGCGCTGGCGCAGCTCGCGGTTCACCGCGACCAGGGTCACCAGCACGAGGCCGACGGCTGCGAGATGGCCGAGGCCGGAGAGATCGTCGGGCCGGTTCGGATTCACCAGCGCGTCGACCTCGGGCAACTCATCGCCGGTCTGGTGATGATCGATCACCACCACCGACATGCCGAGCTTCTTTGCTTCCGCCAACGGCTCGATGCTGGTGGTGCCGCAATCGACCGTGACCAGCAGCGTCGCGCCCTTGGCCGCCAGCGCGCGGACGGCGTCGACGTTCGGCCCATAGCCTTCAAAGATGCGGTCGGGAATGTGGATCAGCGGATCGAGTCCGCAATGGCGCAGATGCCAGGTCAGCAACGCCGCCGAGGTCGCGCCGTCGACGTCGTAGTCGCCGAAGATCGCGACCTTCTCGCCGCGATCAGCGGCGTCCGCAATCCGCTTGGCCGCATGCTCCATCTCGGTGACCGTGTGCGGGTCCGGCATCAGCTTGCGGATGGTCGGGTCGAGGAAGTCGGCCACCTCGTCGATCGCGACGTCGCGGCCGGCCAGCACGCGCGCCAGCATTTCCGGCAGATTGTGACGCTGCACGATCGCGAGCGCCCGCGCCGCCCCGCGCGCGTCCAGCCGGTCGCGCCAGAGCTTTCCGGTCAGCGACCGCGCCACGCCGAGGAACGCCTGTGGCGCCTCGACGGGCAGTGCGGATGCGTGGAGCGTCATGATTCCCTTCCAACCAGCGCGTTTTCGAGCGAAGTGGGCACCGGTTCGCGTGAAGAAAACGCGTCAAAGCAAACCCGGAATATCGGTCCTGATCCAGTCAGGATCGATATTCCGGGCGGGAATCGTAGCGCCTCGGTGAATCCCAAGCCAGTTCTAGCAGCCCATCCGGGTGGCGATTTCCCCGAAATCCTTGGCCACAATGTCCCAGCTGCCGGTGGCCTCGAAATCGACTTTCTGCAACGGACCGTATTCGGTCGGCCGCGCGACGAACGCCGTCTTCAGGCCGTGCTTCTGCGCGTGCTTGAGATCGTAATTATGCGCGGCAACCATCATCACCTGCTCCGGCGGCAGGCACAGCAGCTTCGCAGCGCCGAGATAAGTCTCCGGATCAGGCTTGTAGTGCTCGAACAGCTCGGCCGACATCACGAGGTCCCAGGGCAGGCCTGCGAACTTCGCCATGTTGGTGAGCAGCGCGACGTTGCCGTTCGACAGCGGCGAGATGATGTATTTGCTCTTCAGCCGGGTCAGGCCGGCGACGCTGTCGGGCCATCCGTGCAGGCGATGCCAGCCCAGCGTCAGATGCTGCAGGTCGGCCTCGGTGAGGCCCTTGATGTCGAACTGCGCGACCAGCTTCTCCAGCGAGCGGCGGTGCAGGACGTCGAGGATGACATAGCCGTTCTGCGGGCTCTTGCGCACCTCGTCCATCGAGGCCGCGTAGACCGCGCGCCAGCCGTCGACCAGCGCGGTCCAGTCGGCCTTGATGCCTGATGTCTCGCCCCATTTGGTGAAGTCGTTGATCAGGCTGGTGCGCCAGTCGACCACGGTTCCGAACACGTCGAACACCAGTGCCTTGACGCCGGAAAGATCGGACATGGGGGCCTCCCGTTTTCTTGTTGTTATTTGTCCCGTCGTTCCGGGATGGTGCGCAGCACCAGACCCGGAACCTCGAGGTTCCGGGTTCGATGCTGCGCATCGCCCCGGAACGACAGCGGTTATCAATCCAGGTGGAACTTCTCCAGCTGCCGGTGCTCGGCCTTGATGTAGCGCACGGTGCCGGTGACCGAGCGCATCACGACCGTCTCGGTCTCGATCACGTCCTTCTTGAACTTCACGCCCGAAAGCAGCGAGCCGGTGGTGACGCCGGTGGCGGCGAACAGGCAGTCGCCCTTGGCCATGTCCTCGATGCCGTAGATCATCTTCGGATCGATGACGCCCATCTTGTGCGCGCGCTCGCGCTTCTCCTCGGTGTCGAGGATCAGGCGGCACTGCATCTGGCCGCCGATACAGCGCAGCGCGACAGCTGCCAGCACGCCTTCGGGCGCGCCGCCGGTGCCGATATACATGTCGACGCCGGTCTCATCGGGCTTGGCACAGTGAATGACGCCGGCGACGTCGCCGTCGGTGATCAGCTGCACGGCAGCGCCGGTCGAGCGCACGCTGTTGATGATGTCGGCATGGCGCGGACGGTCGAGCACCAGCACATTGATGGCGGTGGGATCGACACCCTTCGCCTTGGCGAGCCGGCGGACGTTGTCGGCCGGCGGCGCGTCGAGCTCGATCACGTTCTTGGCGTAGCCCGGACCGATCGCGATCTTCTGCATGTAGACGTCGGGTGCGTGCAGCAGCGTGCCGCCGTCGGCCATCGCCATGGTGGCGATCGAGCCGGGCATGTTCTTGGCGCACAGCGTGGTGCCTTCGAGCGGATCGACCGCGATGTCGACCTTGGGGCCGGCATTGAGGCCGACCTTCTCGCCGATGAACAGCATCGGCGCCTCGTCGCGCTCGCCCTCGCCGATCACGACCGTGCCCTCGATCGGCAGCTTGTTGAGCTCGCGGCGCATCGCGTCGACCGCGGCCTTGTCGGCGGCCTTCTCCTGGCCGTGGCCGCGCAGCCGCGCGGCCGACACCGCCGCGCGCTCCGTCACGCGCACGATTTCGAGCGTCAGGATGCGCTCGAGCAGCATCTGCGGCGGAACGGAAATATGGGTCGACATCGGCGTACTCCTTAAGCCTCGGGGACAGGCCAGCCTGCCCGCATCAATCGTCTCACGCCCGACCCGTTCAGGCCACGCGTTAGTTTTTCTCGATCCGGATCACCTGCGGCCGGCCGCTGATGACCTTATCGCGCTGCACTGCGGCCAGCGCACGATGCACCGCATCCTCGCTGGTCGCGTAGGTAATCAGAATGACCGGGACCGGTGAAGGTTTTTTGGCCGCACCGTTCACATCGACGCCATCCGGATGCCGCTGAACGATGGACTCCAGAGATATCTTTTGTTCCGCGAGCCGGGTGGCGATTGTTGCGGCAGTGCCTGCAAGATCGCGCGCCATCAGGCGGATATAGTAGCCACCCTCATGGCGTTCCATCGGCGCCTTGGTGGTGTCGCGCAACCGCTCCACCGGACGCCCGAACGGCTTGGCGCGGATGCCACGGGCGACGTCGGCGATGTCGGCGACCACGGCCGAGGCGGTCGCGCCGCCGCCGGCGCCGGGGCCGACCAGCGTGATCGGGGGAATCCCCTCGCCGTCAATCGCCACCGCGTTGGTGACGCCCATCACCTGCGCGATCGAGGATGATTTCGGCACCATGGTCGGATGCACGCGCTGCTCAATGCCCTTTGCCGTGCGCACGGCAACGCCGAGCAGTTTTACGCGGTAGCCGAGTTCCGATGCAGCCTTGAGATCTTCCGGCGTGATCGAGGAGATGCCTTCGACATAGACCGCGCTTTCCGCGACCTTGGTTCCGAAGGCAAGGCTCGCCAGGATCGCAAGCTTCTGCGCGGTGTCATGACCATCGACGTCGAATGACGGGTTGGCTTCGGCATAGCCGAGCCGCTGGGCGTCCTTCAGGCATTCTTCGAACGACAAACCCTCCTGCTCCATCCGGGTCAGGATGTAATTGCAGGTGCCGTTGAGGATGCCGTAGACGCGATTGACGCTGGTGCCGGCGAGGCCCTCGCGCAGCGTCTTGATGACCGGGATCGCCGCACCGACCGCGGCCTCGAAATTCAGCGCGCCGCCGTGCTTCTCGGCGGCGGCGGCAAGCCGCAGCCCGTGCTTGGCGATCAGCGCCTTGTTGGCTGTCACGACCGACTTGCCGGCCTTCAGCGCGGTCTCGATCGCGGAGAGCGCGGGATCGCCGGCGCCGCCCATCAACTCGACGAAGCAGTCGATATTGGGATCTTCGGCCAGGTCCTGCGGGGTCTTGGCCCATGCGATGCCGCGCAGGTCGAGGCCGCGCTTCTTGGCTTTCGAGCGCGCCGTGACGGCGACGACGCGGATGCCGCGGCCGCTGCGCTCGGCCAGCGCCCGTCCTTGCGTTTCGATGAGGCGGACGACATCGGCACCGACGGTGCCGAGCCCCGCTATGCCCACGTTCAGGGGTGCGACCATGGATTTAAGGGACCTGGAGATTGAGCAACCTGGAAGGATTAGCGCCGGTTGGCGAGAGGAACGACGTTGTGCAACGTTTCGATGCCGCTTTCAAGGAAGCGGCGCACGCCGCGCGCGGCCTGCCGGATACGCTGCTCGTTCTCCACCATCGCGATCCGGACATAGCCTTCGCCATGCTCGCCGAACGCAACGCCGGGCGACACCACGACGCCGGATTTCTCCACCATCAGGGTTGCGAACTGCATGCTGCCGACCGCCTCGAACGCCTTGGGCAGCGGCGCCCAGGCGAACATCGAGGCCTGCGGCGGCGGAATGTCCCAGCCGGCGCGGCCAAATGACTCAACCAGCGCATCGCGGCGCTTGCGGTAGGTGTCGCGCATCTCGCGGATGCAGTCGTCGGGACCGTTCAGCGCGGCGGTCGCCGCCACCTGGACCGGCGTGAAGGCGCCGTAATCGAGATAGGATTTGACCCGCGCCAGGGCCGCGATGATGCGCTCATTGCCGACCGCAAAGCCCATGCGCCAGCCGGCCATCGAGAACGTCTTCGACATCGAGGTGAACTCGACGGTGACGTCGAGCGCACCCGGCACCTGGAGCACCGATGGCGGTGGATTGTTCTCGTCGAAATAGACTTCCGCGTAGGCCAGATCCGACAGGATGAAGATGTCGTGCTTCTTCGCGAACGCGACCAGATCCTTGTAAAAGTCGAGGTCCGCGACATAGGCGGTCGGGTTCGACGGATAGCAGACGATCAGCGCGATCGGCTTCGGAATCGAATGCTGGATCGCCCGTTCGACCGCCTCGAAGAACTGCGGCGTCGGCTCCGACGGCACCGAGCGGATCACGCCGCCCGCCATCAGGAAGCCGAACGCATGGATCGGGTAGCTCGGGTTCGGGCACAGCACGACGTCACCGGGCGCGGTGATCGCCTGCGCAACGTTGGCGAACCCTTCCTTCGAGCCGAGCGTCGCAACCACCTGGGTATCGGGGTTCAGCTTGACGCCGAAGCGGCGCGCATAATAGGCGGCCTGGGCCTTGCGCAGGCCGTTGATGCCACGGGAGGCCGAATAGCGGTCGGTCCGCGGCTTGCCCAGCGTCTCCTTGAGCTTCTCGATCACGTGCGGCGGGGTCGGCAGGTCCGGGTTGCCCATGCCCATGTCGATGATGTCGGCCCCGGCATTGCGCGCGGCCGCCTTGGCCTGGTTGACCTTTTCAAAGACGTAAGGCGGCAGACGGCGAATGCGGTAAAAATCTTCCATGGGACCCTTGCTCCGACAACCGCGATGCCAGAATCGTCCCCCTTTGGTTCGCTGCTGAAGCCGGCTCGGCCTCTTGCATAAATCGCACTGAATCAATGACTTAGAGCGAATTCAGGCGCACGATCGGGGGACTGCGGCCGGATCTGCGGTTGAACTGGGTTTCTTTTAGCACGGACGCCGGGCGGCGCCAGCGCTGATCAGCCGATCTCGCGCGCTCACTTCCCGCTTTGGGCTGCCGTCGAGGCCTGAGCCTGTGCCTGGCGTTCACGCGCGGCAATCAGCTCCTGCTCGATCTTGGCCTGATCGGCCGGCTTGATGGTCGGATCCGCGCGATCGGGCGGAATATCGTGCACCGGAAGGTAGCCGTTGGCATCCTTTTGCCGCGCCGGCGCATCGGCCGGCATGGCCATATCGGCGATCGTGCTCGAGCACCCGCTCAGCGCCAGCATTGACGCGAGCAGCGCTGCGGCCGCGAGCCCCCTGTTCATTCGATCGATCGGCATGCGCCGAATTGTCCCCAACAAGCTAGCGCGCAAGTCGCACATTGCCGACACGGGTCGCACTGGTACGAGCCTTGCAGCGTCCCTGCTGCATTAATCCTGGCTTTAGCCGTTTCAAACCATTGTCGCCCGAAACGCTTAAACCGTGAACAACAAAAGCGACCCCTGAGGCTTCAATATGACAGAACAAAGATTTTTTATCGCACCGCAACACAGCGAAACATCATGTTTTGACTGATTTCCGCTACCGCACCGCGCGATGACGCCCCCCAAACGACGCGATATTGTCCCTGAAATGAGCAACGTCAGTACCGACACCCAAGCCACCCCGAAATTCAACGCCGAAGCCTTCGCCATGAACATCGCCCGGGCGATGGAGAGCAGCGGCCAGGCGCTGGCGGCCTATCTCAAGCCGCGCCAGACCGGGGAAGTCCGCGACAAGCCGCCGAACGAGCTCGGTGAGGTCATCAAGACCTTCAGCGTGATCGCCGAATACTGGCTGGCCGACAAGGAGCGCGCCTCGTCGCTGCAGATGCAGCTCGGCAAGGATTACCTCGATCTCTGGGGATCGGCCGTGCGCCGCATGGCCGGCGAAGCCGATGCCAGGCCCGCGATCGCGCCGGCCCCGCGCGACAAGCGCTTCCAGGACCCGGAGTGGAAGTCGAATCAGTTCTTCGACTTCATCCTCCAGCTTTATCTGCTGACCGCGAAATGGGCGCAGCAGCTGGTCCGCGACGCCGACGGAATCGATTCGCATACCCGCAAGAAGGCCGAATTCTACGTCCAGCAGATCACCAACGCGCTGGCGCCGTCGAATTTCGTGCTGACCAATCCGGAAGTGCTGCGCGCCACGGTCGAGACCAATGGCGACAATCTGGTCCGCGGCATGAAGATGCTGGCCGAGGATATCGAGGCCGGCCACGGCACGCTGCGGATCCGCCAATCCGACCCGGCCAACCTTCAGGTCGGCGTCAACATGGCGACGACGCCGGGCAAGGTGATCTACCAGAACGAGCTGATGCAGCTGATCCAGTATTCGCCGGCGACGGAGAACGTGCTGCGCACGCCGCTCCTGATCGTGCCGCCGTGGATCAACAAGTTCTACATCCTCGATCTGCGCCCCGAGAAATCCTACATCAAATGGTGCGTCGACCAGGGCATCACGGTGTTCGTGATCTCCTGGGTCAATCCGGACAAGGAGCTCGGCAAGAAGACCTGGGCCGACTACATGGCCGAAGGTCCGCTCACGGCGATGGACGTGATCGAGAAGGTCACCGGCGAGATGAAGGTGCACACCGCCGGCTATTGCGTCGGCGGCACCATGCTCGCCTCGACGCTGGCCTATCTCGCGGAGAAGCGCCGCCAGCGCGTGACGTCGGCGACGTTCTTTGCCGCGCAGGTCGACTTCACCCACGCCGGCGACCTTCTGGTGTTCGTCGACGAGGACCAGATCTCGGCGCTGGAACGCGACATGCAGGAATCCGGCGTGCTCGAGGGCAGCAAGATGGCGATGGCCTTCAACATGCTGCGCTCGAACGACCTGATCTGGTCGTATGTCGTGAACAATTACCTGAAGGGCCAGTCGCCCTCCTCGTTCGACCTGCTGCACTGGAATTCGGACGCGACGAGGATGCCGTCGTCGAACCACTCCTACTACCTGCGCAACTGCTATCTGGAGAACCGGCTGTCGACCGGCACGATGGTGCTCGACAACACGCTGCTCGATCTGTCGAAGGTGAAGGTGCCGGTCTACAACCTCGCGGCACGCGAGGATCACATCGCGCCGGCGGAATCGGTGCTCTACGGCTCGCAGTTCTTCGGCGGTCCGGTGAAGTATGTGCTGTCCGGCTCCGGCCATATCGCTGGCGTGGTCAATCCCCCCGCCTCGAAGAAGTACCAGTACTGGACCAACGACAACATCAAGGACGTGAAGCTCGCCGACTGGCTGAAGGGCGCCGAGGAACACAAGGGATCGTGGTGGCCCGACTGGCGCGGCTGGCTGGAAAGCCATGATCCGGAGACGGTGCCGGCGCGCATTGTGGGCTCGCACGGGGTGTCGGTGCTCGAGGACGCTCCGGGCAGCTATGTCCGCGTCCGCGCGTAGCGCCAAGTCTCCGTTTAGCGCAAAGTCTTCGCGTAGCGCCAAGTCTTCCGCTCAGCTATAAACAGATGGTCCCGACGGTCGGGAATCGAATTCACGTGAGGGGGAGACGATGACGCGCGAACTGTTCTGGCTGTCGCTGACGGTGATCCTGACCGGGCTGCTGTGGATTCCCTACATCATCAACCGCTGCCAGGTGCGCGGCCTCTCCGGCGCCATGGGCAATCCCACGCGCAACGACAAACCACACGCGGAATGGGCCAACCGGCTGATGTTCGCCCATGACAACGCGGTCGAAAATCTCGTGATCTTCGCGCCGCTGGTGCTGATCCTCAACGCGGCCGACTATTCCACCAAATGGACGGTGCTGGCCTGCGCCGTGTATTTCTGGGCCCGCGTCGCGCATCTGATCGTCTACACGCTCGGACTGCCGGTGTTCCGCACCCTCGCCTTCACGGTCGGTTTCATCGCCCAGGCGGTGCTGGCGCTCGCGATCTTCAAGATCGTCTGAGCAACACACTCGCGCCGGGGCCCGGTGACGGCCGCGCCGGCGCTATTCCACAGCCTTGCGCACCACGATATGCAGCATCGTCGCGGGCGCCTCGTCGAAACTCTTGATCTCGCTGGTGTCGGACGAGACCTGGACCCACGGCCCTGACGCGGCGTAGGTCGCCGCCAGCCAGTCGGCGGCGGGATAATTGTAGTAGCGGCCGATGCTGTCGCGGCCGTCGCCATGGCCGATCTTGTAGCTCGCGTAGAAGATGCCGCCGGGCTTCAGTGCGCGATGGATGCGGCCGAGGATGCCGGCCAATTCGTCGCGCGGCACGTGCAACAGGCAAGCGCTGGCCCAGACGCCGTCATAGGCCTCGCGATCCTCGAGCTCATCGAACAGCATCGCCTCGACGGGATGGTTGATGCGACGCGCCGCGACCTCAGCCATCTCGGGTGAACCGTCGGTCGCGCGCAGCACGAAGCCTTCGGCGAGCATGACAGCGGCATGATTGCCGGCGCCGCAGCCGAGTTCGAGGATCGCGCCGCCCGGCGGCAGCAGCTTGAGAAAACCGGTCAGCCGGGTGGACGGTGCTTTCGCCCACCCGGCATAGGCCTCGGCATTGCGCCGGTAGAATTGCAGCGTGGCGTCGTCCACGATGCGCCCCTCGCCGTCAGTTGTCGGCCAGCCCGAGCATCAGCCGCATGTTCTGGACCGCGGCACCCGAGGCCCCCTTGCCCAGATTGTCGAGCCGGGCAACCAGCACCGCCTGGCGGTGCTTGTCGCTGGCGAACACATAGAGCTCGAGCTGGTTGGTCTCATTGAGCGCTTCCGGCTCGATCCGCCCGTCCTTGGCGGCCTCGTTCTGCAGCGGCATCGCCGAGACGTATTTGCTGCCGGCGTACCACTTCGCCAGCACGGCCTGCAGGTCGGCGCCGGTCGGCTTGCCCGGCAACGCGTCGAGCTGCAGCGGCACCGAGACCAGCATGCCTTGCCGGTAGTTGCCGACCGACGGGACGAAGAGCGGCCGCCGCGTCAGATGCGAATAGAGCTGCATCTCCGGCACGTGCTTGTGCTCGAAGCCGAGGCCGTAGAGGTGGAAGGCCGGCGCCGATCCGTCCTCGAAGCTTGCGATCATCGACTTGCCGCCGCCCGAATAGCCGCTCACCGCATTGATGGTGACGGGATAATCCGCAGGCAGCAGGCCGGCATCGACGATCGGCCGCAGCAGCGCGATCGCGCCGGTCGGATAGCAACCCGGGTTGGAGACCTTCTGCGCGTGGCTGATCTTGTCGGCTTGTCCGGGCGCGAGCTCGGCGAAGCCGTAGGCCCAGTCGGGCGCGACGCGATAGGCGGTCGACGCATCGAGCACCTTCGGCGCCGAATTGCCCATCGTGTCGATCAGCGCGACGGTCTCCTTGGCAGCCTCGTCAGGCAGGCAGAGGATCACGAGATCCACCTCCTCCATCAGCGCACGCTTGGCGCCTGCGTCCTTCCGCTTATCGTCGGCGATGTGCTTTACCGCGACGTCACCGATGGCGTGCAGCCGTTCCTGGATGCCGAGGCCGGTGGTGCCGGACGCGCCGTCGACGAACACGGTTGCCTTGGTCGCACCGCTCCTGGTTTTCGGCTGGTTGGTGTCGGTGACGGTCATGGCATGCTCCTTTCGAGTTCGTTCGTTTCGTTTGCTAACACATCTGGCCGCACCTGCGCCGCCGATCCGGGGCTGTTCTCCCTAGATTGAGCGCATCCTCGTCCACGACAAGAACCCCTGCTCACGGAAACAGCGCGATCTGCTCCAGCCCGGTGGTTTCGGGCAAGCCGAACATCAGGTTCATATTCTGGATCGCCTGTCCGGCCGAACCCTTCACAAGATTATCAAGCGTCGAGAGCACGATGGCGCGGTTCTTGATCCGGTCGGCGACGACGCCGATCTGAACGTAATTCGAACCGCGCACGTTCT
This sequence comes from Bradyrhizobium sp. Pha-3, assembly GCF_042258615.1. Lineage (GTDB taxonomy): Bacteria > Pseudomonadota > Alphaproteobacteria > Rhizobiales > Xanthobacteraceae > Bradyrhizobium. The sequence continues at coordinate 5,365,166 of NZ_CP170152.1, forward strand.
GCGTCTGTGGCAACACGCCCTTCTTCGTCACATATACGAACGGCTCGTTGGCGTAGGCCTTTTCCAGCTCGGCGCGCAAATCGTCCGGCGTAGCCCCATTGAGCTTGACATAGGATGTGCAGAACTCACCCCGCGCCATCGGAATGAGATGCGGGGTGAAGTTCACTGTCACAGCCGAGCCAGCGGCTGCACCGATCTCCTGCTCGATCTCCGCCGAGTGTCGATGGCTTCCGATCGAATAGGGCGACAACCCTTCGCCGGCCTCGCTGAACAGCGTGTTCTGCTTCAGTCCGCGTCCGGCGCCGGTGACGCCCGACTTTGCGTCGATGATGATCTCGTCGACGTCGATCAGCTTTGCCTTCGCCAGCGGAACAAGTGCCAGCAGCACCGCCGTCGGATAGCAGCCGGGACAGGCCACCAGCCGCGCGGCCGCGACCTTCTCCCGGTAGAGTTCGGTCAGCCCATAGACGGCCTCGTCCTGCAATTCGAGCGCCCGGTGCTCGTGGCCGTACCATTGCGCGTAGCTGTCTTTGTTGCGCAGCCGGAAATCCGCGGACATATCGAGGATCTTGATTCTGGGATTGGCTTTCAGCACCGCGGCGATGATCTCTTGCGTCGTCCCATGCGGCAGTCCGCAGAACGCGGCATCGAGCCGCGTCCAGTCGACTTTTTCCCATTCCACGAGTTTTGGCAGGTCGAGCATGAAGAAGTGAGGAAACACCTCGCTCATCGCCTTGCCGGCATGGGTGTTGGCGGTAAGCGCGGTGATTTCGGCATTCGGGTGCCGTGCCAACAGGCGCACCGCGTCGGCGCCGGTGTAGCCGGACGCGCCCAAAATTCCGATTTTCTTCTTCGTCATTACTCGCTCCCCGGAAGCGTAGTCATCTCGGCCTGTACCATCGCGAAAGCCTGCGGGCGCACATCGCGCATCAAAGCCGCGATGTCCCGGGCACCGGCTTCGGCCTGCAATGCGAGCGTGTTGCCGACCGCCGCGAAATCGGTTTCAGACTTGTGCTGGTTCAGCTTGAAACTGCCCTCCACCTCTTCCACCATCATCTCGAGGCCCACGATGGCCTTCTTCATGGCTTCCAGCCGCGCGGCGGTCATCTTGCCCGACACCCACGGCTTTTTCGGCAGCAGCCGGTCCTCGAACTTGGCGCTCAGCACGTCGATCTGAACGGCAAGTTCCTCGTCCGACAGGGTCCGCACCGGTCCGGTCAGATGCACGGCCTGATAAAGCCAGGTCGGCACTTGATCGGGCGACACATACCAGTCCGGCGACACATAGGCATCCGCGCCGGTGACGGCCAGCAGCCAAGGGCCCCCGTGCGTCAGCTTTACCAGCGGATTGTGACGGGCAACATGAAACAGCGCCCGCGGCGTACCGTCGGCGGCGTAGGTCAAATAGAACGGCAGCGCAGAGGCGATCGGCTTGCCGCCGTCCCACGCGCAGGCGATGCCGAAACCGCGCGCTTCCGCGAACGCAAGGCTCGCGGCGCGGTCAGGCTTGAAGGGCGGTGGCGTATACATGGTCGAAACTCCTGCGTGACGAAGGAGCCGCCAGATCGAACCGCGTGTCTTTTTCAGGAGAGCGCCGCGGGATCGGGTCCGGCGGCAGAGGCGATGGTCTTAAACGCGAGCGACCGCCCATACCGCGAGAATGCGGCGGCGGCGGGCGATGATGATGGTCGCGGCGTTGATCATGGGCGCGGCTATAAGGCCGCGCCCGTTTTGCGTCAAGGAAAACCGTTCAGATCGCCGGATTCCACGGCGCCGGCACGACGCGGTAGCCGTTGCCGTCCTTGACCACATTGCCGAGGCCCGGGAACGGATAGTGATAGCCCTGCACCTGCAGCCGCTCCGCGACCACCATGTCGTAGATGCGGCGGCGGGTCTTCTCCGCCACGTCGCCGTCCTGGTCGAAGAACGCATGCCAGCCGGGATTGGCCGCGAACAGGTTGGGATTGTTGGTGACGTCGGACTGGATGAAGACCTTGTCCGCTCCCGAAGCCAGCACGTAGGAGGTGTGGCCCGGCGTGTGGCCGACGGTCTCGACCGAGGTCAGGCCGGGCGCGATCTCCTTGCCCCACTCGTAGGGCGTGACCTTCTTCTTCAGGCCGGCCTCGAAGATATTGCGGTTGTTCTTGAACAGGCCCTGCATGCGGCCGGCCGGCGCCCGGCTCATCTCGCCGTCATCCATCCAGAACTTCCATTCGGTCGCCGGCACCAGCACCTCGGCATTCGGGAACGCCGGCGTGCCCTCGGCCGTCAACAGACCGTTCACGTGGTCGGTATGGAAGTGCGAGATCACGACCATGTCGACATTCTTCGGATCGAAGCCGGCCGCGGCGAAATTGTCGGCGAACTGGCCGCTTGCGCCCTTCGTGCTGGCCTTCGCCAGCGCGCCATTGCCGGTGTCGATCACGACCAGCTTGCCGCCGGTGTTGAGCACGAGCGGCGCGTACCAGATCGACACCAGGTCGCGCGGCATGAAGGCCTTCTCCAGCGCCGCGTTGATATCGTCCCGCTTCGCATTCGGGATGAAGGAATCTTCCAGCTTGAAGACGTTCTTGCCGTCCGACACCGCGGTGACGAAGATGTCGCCGACCTTGTAGCGATAGAAGCCCGGCGCCTGCTTGTCGGCGACTGGCGCTGCGGCTACCGCAGGAACGGCAGGCAACAACGGTGCGGCGGCGATGCCGGCAGCACCCGCGAGAGCGTGGCGTCGTGTCAGGTCCATCTGATGTCCTCCCAGTGAAACAATGCTGCGCCCGGCGGAGCCGCGTCTGCCGCGGTGAGTTTTGCTCAGCGTTTTGACAGTCGCGTGAAGACGGCTGTGCAAGCTATTGTTCTTCCGCCTAACCCCTGCATCGGAGCAATATTCCTGAAGTCGTTACACCACGCGCCACATCCACTCGACAACCTGGCCGATGACGTCGCCGAACAGCAGCAGCGCCGCCGACCAGACCAAGGCGGAGACGAAATTGGCGATCTGGAATTGCCAGTAGGACATCTCGAAAATGCCGGCCGCAAGCGGCACCGAGGCACGCAGCGGGCCGAAGAAGCGGCCGATGAAGATGCTGGGCACGCCCCAGGTCTTCACGAAGGCCTCACCGCGCGGCAGTATCTCCGGGTAGCGCGACAGCGGCCACATCTGTGCGACCTGCTCCTTGTAGCGGTAGCCGAACCAATAAGAGACCCAGTCGCCGAGTGCAGCCCCGATGCCGCCCGCGATCCAGATCGGCCAGAAATTGATCCCGCTGACGCCGATCAGGGCGCCGATCGCAACCAGTGCACCCCAGGCGGGCACCAGCAACGAGATGAAGGCGAGCGATTCAGCGAACGCCAGCAGCATGACGATCGGAGCGCCCCAGGCCTGGTGATGGCGGACGAATTCGGCCAGGGCCCGCGCAAAGTCTTCCATCTCGCCGAGTGCCCTCCGCTCCGTTGAAACCCGAGTGAACCTTTGTAGCGGCACACAGCCTAAGAACAGGTAAGCCAGCCCATTGCGTGACATCAAGTCACAAAGGCGGGGATCAAACGTGATTTCCGGTAACGCCGCTGCGGTCCGGGCGGGCTCGCATCTCGCTCAAAAGAAAAAGGAAGCACTTGATGATCGGGTCACTGATGATGTGCGTCGGCGTTCTCGTCTTGTTGTTCGGAATGCTCGCGGGCATCGTTATGGGTATCCAGCACGACTTCACGTTGGGGCCAGCGCATGCGCATCTCAATCTCGTCGGCGGCGTGCTGCTGTTCCTGTTCGGCCTGTATTACCGGCTGGTGCCGGCGGCAGGAACCATGTTGCTCGCCAAAATCCAGGGCTGGCTGCATATCGTCGGCGGCATCCTGTTTCCGGCCGGCGTTGCCGCCGTGTTGCTGAAGGGTCCCTCGTTCGAGGCGGCCCCGATCATGGGATCGCTGATGGTGGTTGCCGCCATGGCCCTGTTCACGGTCGTTGTATTCCGCACCTCGCGGGCGTAATCGCAGGCTCCTATCTACACAGGCGGCCGGGCCCTCACGGCGCGGCCGCCCCCATTTGGCAGCCCATCCGTGGCATAGTCAGAGCAACCGATTCGCTGCGCCGTAACCGGCGCGCCACTTGAAGAACCATGGCCAAACCACTGAAATCGAACGCTAAAAGTAAATCTGCCGACGACCTGTTCGGCGCCCCGGAGCCGAAGGGACGCGCCCCGGCGAAGGCTGCTTCCCGGCCCACGGGAGGCGCTGAAGCCGGCTATACAGCGGCCGACATCGAGGTGCTGGAAGGACTGGAACCGGTCCGCCGGCGGCCCGGCATGTATATTGGCGGCACCGACGAGAAGGCGCTGCACCATCTGTTCGCCGAGGTGATCGACAATTGCATGGACGAGGCCCTGGCCGGCCACGCCACCTTCATCGACGTGGAACTGACCACTGACGGCTTCCTGACCGTGACCGACAATGGCCGCGGCATTCCGGTCGATCCGCATCCGAAATTCCCGAAGAAGTCGGCGCTCGAAGTCATCATGTGCACGCTGCATTCGGGCGGCAAGTTCGACTCCAAGGTCTACGAGACCTCGGGCGGTCTGCACGGTGTCGGCGTCTCCGTGGTCAATGCCCTCTCCTCACGGCTCGAGGTCGAGGTCGCGCGCAGCGGGCAGCTGCACCGCATGACCTTCGAGCGCGGCCATCCCAAAGGCAAGCTCGAAGACCTCGGCAAGGTCAACAACCGCCGCGGCACGCGGATTCGCTTCAAGCCGGACACCGACATCTTCGGCGCCAAGGCGGCCTTCAAGCCGCAGCGTCTGTTCAAGATGACGCGCTCGAAGGCCTACCTGTTCGGCGGCGTCGAGATTCGCTGGCACTGCGATCAGGAACTGCTGAAGGGCGTCGAGGACGTCCCGGCGGAAGCCAAATTCCACTTCCCCGGCGGCCTGAAGGATTATCTCGCCGCCGCGATCCACGCCGACACGCTGGTGCATCAGGACATCTTCTCCGGCAAATCCGGCCGCAGCGGCGCGCATGGCGCCTGCGAATGGGCGGTGGCCTGGACTGCCGATGCCGACGGCTTCCTGTCGTCCTACACCAACACGGTGCCGACGCCCGATGGCGGCACGCATGAATCGGGCCTGCGCAGCGCATTGCTGCGCGGCTTGAAGGACCATGCCGAGCGCGCCGGTCAAGGCAAGCGCGCGGCCTCCATCACCTCGGAAGACGTGATGGTGGGAGCGGCCGTCATGCTCTCGGTGTTCGTGCGCGAGCCTGAATTCCAGGGCCAAACCAAAGATCGCCTCGCCACCGCCGAAGCGCAGCGCATCGTCGAACAGGCGATGAAGGATCCGTTCGACCACTGGCTGTCGGGCAATCCGAACCAGGCCAACCGGCTGCTCGACTTCGTGATCGATCGCGCCGAGGAACGGCTGCGCCGCCGCCAGGAAAAGGAAACCGCACGCAAGACCGCCGGCAAGAAGCTGCGTCTTCCCGGCAAGCTTGCGGATTGCTCCGATGCCGGCACCGAAGGCTCTGAACTCTTCATCGTCGAAGGCGATTCGGCCGGCGGCAGCGCCAAGCAGGCGCGCGATCGCAAGACGCAGGCCGTGCTGCCGCTGCGCGGCAAGATCCTCAACGTCGCCTCCGCCGGCAAGGACAAGCTGACTGCCAACGCGCAGCTGTCCGATCTCGTGCAGGCGATCGGCAGCGGAACGCTCGCGCACTACCGCGAAGAGGATCTGCGCTATCAGCGCATCATCATCATGACCGACGCCGACGTCGACGGCGCGCATATCGCATCGCTCCTGATCACCTTCTTCTACCGGCAGATGCCGCGGCTGATCGACGAAGGGCATCTCTATCTGGCGGTGCCGCCGCTCTACAAATTGAAGCACGGCACCAAGTCGGTTTACGCCCGCGACGACGCCCACAAGGAAGAGTTGCTCAAGAGCGAATTCAACGCCAACGCCAAGGTCGAGGTGAATCGCTTCAAGGGCCTCGGCGAGATGATGCCGGCGCAGCTGAAGGAGACCACGATGGATCCGGCCAAGCGCACGCTGCTGCGCGTGGTGCTGCTTGCCGACGATCGTGAGGGCACCGCCGACTCGGTTGAGCGGCTGATGGGCACCAAGGCGGAAGCCCGCTTTGCCTTCATCTCCGACAAGGCCGAATTCGCGAGTGACGATCTGCTTGACGTCTAGGGCCCAACTAGCTGATTTGAAATGATTTTCCGGCCGACTCCAGATCGAGGCGGCCGTTTTCATTCGCCTTCTCGGAGAGTGCCTGCGGTTTCGTTTTCGGGCGGTTGTGTCTCACCCGCAACAGCATTTGCGGCGGAACCACGTATAGTCCTGACATGAGTTTCGGGAATCGGTGCCATCGCCCCCGTCAGCGACCCGATCGAACGCTAAAGTCGAGGACTTGAAAATGAAGAAGGTTTTGCTCGCTCTGACCGCGGTTGCTGCGATGACGGGTTCCGCGTCGGCTGCCGACCTGGCCGCCCGCCCCTACACCAAGGCTCCGGCCCCGATCGCGGTGGCGCCGAGCTGGACCGGCTTCTACATCTTCGGCGGTGGCGGCGGCGGCGTCTGGGACGCTGACACCGGCGTCCAGTCGACCGTCACGGGCGCGCCGATCCTCGGCTTCAACCAGCGCCAGGGCGGCGATGGCTGGTACGGCACCGTCGGTGCGGGCTACGACTGGCAGACCGCCAACAGCTGGGTGATCGGCGTGTTCGCCGACGGTCAGTTCGGCAGCCTGAAGGGCACCATCCAGGATCAGGGCCTCGGAATCGCCGGCAACATCAAGAACGACTACAGCTGGGCCGCCGGTGCGCGCCTCGGTTATCTGATCGCTCCGAACGTTCTGTCCTACGTCAACGCCGGCTATTCCAACTCGCACTGGAAGGGCACGACGCTGTTCAACACCGCCACTGCTCTCCCGGTGGGTGGACACACCAACGGCTTCGATCGCAGCGGCTGGTTCGTCGGCGGCGGCGTCGAGAACAACCTGAACATCTTCGGCATCACCGCGCCGGGCTGGTTCATGAAGACCGAGTACCGCGCCGCTTACTACGACAACAAGAACATCTCGGAACTCTCCGACGTCACCAATATCTCGAACGGCCGCGACATCACCTTCAAGCCGCTCGTCCAGACCATCAGCACCTCGCTGGTCTACCGCTTCAACTGGACCGGTCCGGTTGTTGCCAAGTACTGAGCTGAGTACTGATCCCTGCTGACCTAGCAGACGAAAAGCCCCGGCATTGTCCGGGGCTTTTTTGTTGCCCGAACATTTTCGAGAACGATTTCGCGCGCACGCCTCTTCGTGCAGTGCCGACCAGCCGCGCCCGATCTGGTCAGCGCGGTCGCGATCGGGCACTCTCTCCGCAGGTTCAAACCACAGCGGACAACAACAATGAGAAACGGACAGTTTGATCTCTCGGGCCGGGTCGCGATCGTCACCGGCGGCAATGGCGGCATCGGGCTTGGCATGGCGCGCGGCCTGGCCGATGCCGGCGCGGCGGTTGCGGTGGTCGGTCGCAACGAGGCGAAATCGAAGCTCGCCGTCGAGGATCTGGGCAAGCGCGGCGTCAAGGCGATCGCGGTGGCAACCGACGTGACCGACAAGGCCGCCGTCGCGGCGATGGTCGAGCGGGTGATCGGTGAGCTCGGCCGGATCGACATCCTCGTCAACAACGCCGGCATGAGCATCCGCAAGCCGCCGCACGAGCTCGAGCTCGACGAGTGGAGCAAGGTGATCGACACCAACCTCACCAGCGCCTTCCTGTGCTCGAAGGCGGCCTATCCTGCGCTCAAGGCCTCGGGCCACGGCAAGATCATCAATATCGGCTCGATGATGTCGATCTTCGGCGCAAGCTTTGCTGCGGCCTATGCCGCCAGCAAGGGCGGCATCGTGCAATACACCCGCGCCTGCGCCAACGCCTGGGCCCCGGACAACATCCAGGTCAACGCCATCCTTCCCGGCTGGATCGACACCGATCTGACGAAGGGCGCGCGCCAGCAGGTCGCCGGGCTGCACGAGCGCGTGCTCGCACGCACGCCGGCGGCGCGCTGGGGCGCCATCGACGACTTCTCAGGGATTGCCGTGTTCCTGGCCTCGCCGGCGTCGGACTTCGTCACCGGCACCGCTATCCCGGTCGACGGCGGCTATTCGGTGATGGCCTGAAGCACGGGACCCATGAAACACAAGAGCCCCGGCATTCGCCGGGGCTCCTGCATCCTGTTCGCCTCAGTAGAGTTCAGTAGCGCGCGATCACCGGCGCGTCGAATTTGTAGTTCATGCGCACCACCGCCCACTGGATGTCGCGCGGCTTGGCGTCGAACGTGTAGGTGCCCGCCGCGGTGCCGGCGAGCTGATAGGTCTGACGCTCGAAGGCGGCGTAGTTGTATTCGACGCCGATGGTCCAGTTGCGGGTGATGCCGTATTCCCAGCCTGCGCCGACCGTCCAGCCGCTGGCCCAATGGGTCTGGCTGCCGGAGCCGGTTGCCGGCGGAAGGTTGTCGACGACGGACAGGCGGTTGTTCACGCCGGCATAGCCGCCCTTGAAATAGAGCAGATTGTTCTGGATCGCGTAGCCAGCACGACCGACGATCGTCGCCATGACGTTCGAGCGCCAGCTGAATTGATCGTCGCGTCCGGCGCCGAACACCGTGTTGGTGACGCGGCCGGAATTGTCGAGCCCGGAGATCGTGCCCTCGATGCCGAACACGAAGTTGTTGGCCTGCCAGTTGTAGCCGATCTGACCGCCACCCATGAAGCCTGAGCCGCGCTGCCGAAAGCCCTGGCCGGGCGCGAGATCGCCGAACGCCGTCGTGTTCGCGCTGTTGACCCACTGCTCGTTGGTCCAGGCGCCGCCGAGGTGGCCGCCAAGGTAGAAGCCGGACCAGTTGTAGACCGTTTCCACATAGGCCGGCGCCTTGGTGTACGGACGGGCGGCAAGGTCGGCGGCCGATGCTGCACCGACGCCGAGCGCCGTGGTCACCGTCAACGCGGCAATGAATTTGGCATGAGACATGGTGGCATCCCCAGGCTGTCTGATGGGGACGAGCTTTCCCAGAGAGACCCTTACCAAAAGCAAACCGCGGGAACCGGTCGCGCAGAATCCGTGTGCGCCGGTTTCGAATCATGTCTGTCTGTTGCAATCACGCAACTTCTAACGGCTCCTTTAAGGAGCTGTTATCCTTGATAAATTCCTTCCCAGCGCGAGACCCCTGTCAGTGCGCCGCCGGCGAATGCACGTGCTCCGGCCGCACCCCGACCGCGACAAGACGCGCCGTCAGCCCTTGCAGCCAGGGCATCGCGGTGATCAACCGCAACGCGAACGGCACCGGTTGATCGCCACCCCTCAGCGCGGCGCTGATGATGTTGTTCTGCGCGATCACCTGCATCCGTTGCGTCACCCGCACCGGGAATTCGCGGCGGCGCCGCACGGCATCGAGCTCGTCCTCCGGCGGACAGCCTCGTGCGAGCTTGGCCGCCAGGATGTTGGCGGTTGCGACCGCGTCCTGCACCGCGAGGTTGACGCCGACGCCGCCGATCGGCGACATCGCGTGCGCCGCATCGCCGATACAGAGCAGGCCCGGACGGGTCCAGCGCGTCAGGCGATTGATCGCAACCGTGAGCAGCTTGACGTCGTCAAAACTCTTCACATCGGCAATGCCGGCCTTGAGGATCGGCGCGAGCCGCAGCACGTCGTCGAGCAGCGCCGGCAATCCCCTCGCCTTCACGGCCTCGTATTGTCCCTTGGCGATCACATAGGCGCATTGCCAATAGTCGCCGCGGTCGAACGTCACCATCATCTTGCCGTGGTCGATGCGGGCGAACAAATTCTCGGTCTCGTCCCGACGCCGCCCGACGCGAAACCACAGCACGTCCATCGGCGCGCCGATCTCCTCAACGTCGAGGCCGGCGCGCTCGCGCACGATCGAATGGCGGCCATCGCAGCCGATGGTGAGATCCGCCTCGATCTCGATCGGGCCATCAGGCGCGTTCACATGGACGCCTGCAACCGCGTCGCCGCGCCGGATCAGGCCGGTCGCCTCGGCGCTCATCAAAACCTGCAGCGAGGGGAAACGCTTGCCGCTCTCGCGCAGGAAACTGAGGAAGTCCCACTGCGGCATCATCGCGATGAAAGGATATTTGACGCTGAGGCGGCTGAGATCGGCGATCCGCACCGAGGTGCCGCCGAACATGCCGTCGAGCTTCTGGATGTCCTGGTGCGGCAGCTTCAAGAAGCCGTCGATCAGGCCGAGTTCGTCCATCACCTGCAGGGTCGACGGATGCACGGTGTCGCCGCGGAAGTCGCGGAAGAAATCGGCGTGCTTCTCCAGCACCACGACATCGACGCCGGCGCGCCCGAGCAGATAGCCGAGCATCATGCCGGCCGGCCCGCCGCCGACCACGCAGCAGCGCACCTTCATCTGACGCGTATTCGGCGCTGCCGGATTGCCTGCATCCATGGTGCCGTCCTTACCGTTGTCTCGCCGCTCCCACTGTAACGCGGATCGGACGACAAGGATGCGAGGCTATCGCCTGAACGTCTTGATTTCCGACACGCTGCCGTCGCGATAGGTCAGCTCGACCGAGACCGATTTGGTCTGCGGCGCGAGCTTCAGATAGGGCTGCGCGTCGGACGGGATTGCGCTCGGATCGCGCGAATTGCAGGCCGGCATCTTCAACACCTTGTCCGGCACCGCGGTGTCGATGCCGATCCGCACCTCGCGGATCGCACAGCGATACGACATCAGGTGCGTATAGTAGACCAGCAGCCCGTTGAACTCGCGGAACGACAGCCAGCTCGTCGCGGTCATGTCGAGGATCTTGCGCTGGTCGCGGATCAGCGCGGCGTCGGGATCGAACTTGATCGGGAACGGCCCCTGCATCTCGCCCTGCGTATCGACATAGCGAAGCTCGATCGTGGCCGCCGGCGCATCGGCCGGCAGCTCGATCGATGGATTGGGCATCCGCTTGCGCGTGCGCGGATCGAGCGTGTCCATGAAGCCGGTTTCGCGGAAGTCGCCGCTATCGCCGATCCGCCAGGAAATGCCGAGCGTCGGATCGGCAATCGAGAACACGACGGTCCAGCCGCCATTGTGCCGCGAGAAGCTCGCGATCGGCGCGTTGATGGAGTCCTCCTTCGGCAGCTTCGGCACCGAGACCGGCGGCAGCGCGGCCACCTGCTGCGGCGGAGCGGACGGCTTGGCCGCCTCGGCCTGCCCCTTGGCGATCCCGTTCAGGAAGACGTCGTCGACCATCTGGTCGAAATAGACCGGGATCTGCTTGTGCTTCACGGTCTCGGCCATCTCGCTGACCAGGCGCCGCGTGCGCTGGGCGACCTGCACCAGGTTTTCACCGGGCTGCAGCAGCTCCTTGGCAAAGGTTCGCGTGAACACCGAATTGGGATTGGCGTCGTCGTTCGAGAGACGGTCGAGCGCGGTCTGGCGCGGCCCGGCCGAAAACACCGAGAACACGCCTTCGGGCAGCTGCGTCATCGGCGCGAGGCCACCGCCGCCGGCAACGGCGCGCGTGCCGGCGCGCTCGAACGGATTGTTGCGGCAGGCGTCGAACACCAGGATCGAGGTCCGCGCCTTCTTGTTCTGCAACCGCTCGATGATGCGGTCGGCGAGCACCGAGGCGTCGCGCACCAGCTCCTCCTGCCCTTCGGTGGCGGCCGGTACGTCGGTCGGCAGCAGGAAATTCTGGCCCGCGATCTCGAAGCCGTGACCGGCATAGAAGAAGAACGCGGTGTCGCCGGGATCCACGGCGCGGTCGAAGGCGAGCAGCGTCTCGGAGAACGCCTGCCGGTTCAAATTCTCGGCCACCATGACGTTGAAACCGAGCTGCTTCAGCGTGTCGCCCATGGTGCGGGCGTCGTTGACCGCCTTCTGCAGCTTGGGCACGTTCCTGTAATCATTGTTGCCGATCACCAGCGCGACGCGCTTTTCGGCCTGGGCGGGTGCCGCCGATGCGACAAAGGCGACCGCCAACAGCGTCGCGGAAAGTCTCGAAAGCCAGCTCTTCATCCCAATTCCCGCCTGCACGACAAGTGCGCCGCTCGTGCGACCGCCGCCTAATAGTCGGATCAGCCGTTTGGCCGGTTCAAGGCCGACGCCGGATGGCCGCCGTGACCGCCCCTTGGCGACCTGCTTGGCCACCATGGGGCGCCCCGTCGGTCTCAGGTCAAGTTTCTTTTTACGGCCCGCGTGATAGATTTCGGCTTCCATCCGGCGCGAACTCTCCGCACGTCCCAAGGGCACTCCAGGGGCTTTTCCGTGTACACATGGTCCACTGAGCAAGTCGATCCCCGCGATCGCTTCGACTATTGGCGCGAGGTGCGCGCCAAGGGGTTGTTCGGCGTTACCGCCGAACTCGAACCCGAGCGCCGCCGCGACTTCTTCGGCGAGTTCTCGCTGCGCCAGCTCGGTGATGCCGGGCTGGTCGAGCTGCGTGCCTCGCCCTACCGCGTCGAGCGGCGCGCCGGCGACATCGCGGACGCGCGCAGCGACAGCCTGTGCATCTACCAGCAGCTCGGCGGTGGCGGCTGGTTCGGCGGCGCACGGCTCGATGAATTCGCGGTGCGCGACGGCATGTTCGCGACCAGCTATTCGGACCTGCCGTATCGCACCGTCCCGCTGCACGATGACGGCTTTCACCTGCGCGTCATCAAGATCCCGGTGACGAACATCGTCCCGCCGGGCGCCGAGCTCGGCGAACTGGTCCCGAGGCCCGTGCAGGATGAGACCGCGCTGCAGCCATTGTTGGAATCCTGCTTCCGCGACCTCGTCGAAGGCCATGACGCCACCGCGGCGGATGCGGCCCCGATGGTGCAGGCACTCGCCCATATCGCGCTGATCGAGCGCGGCATCATGCGGCCGAAGAGCCGGCTCGCGCAGCAGGCCCTGCGAAGCGCCCATCTGTCGCTGGCGCGCCGCCTGATCCGGCGGCATCTATCGAGTGCAGCGCTGACGCCAACCCTGATTGCCGGCCTGCTCGGCATCTCGGTCCGTCACCTGCACATCCTGTTCGAGGAAACGGACAAGACCTTTTCGGAGACGGTCACCGCACTTCGGCTCGCGCAAAGCCGCCGCCTGCTCCGCGAGCAGTCCGGGCAGACGATCGCCGAGGTGGCGTTCGCCTGCGGCTTCGAAAGCCTCGCGACGTTCTACCGCCTCTTCAATGCGTCCGAATCGATGACCCCGGGCGATTACCGGGCGCGTCGGACCTGAGCGCGGACGGGCCTCGCAATGTTGGCGGCCCGGCATTCGGGCGCTGGTGAGACAGATCGACCGGCGGTTCTCGATAACGGCAATAGCGGACCTCGTGCGCCTTTCCCGCAATGACCGGCCCGCCGCCCGATCCGAAGCTCTCACGACCGAACTGAACAGCCTGCGCGCATTGAGAAGATATTTTCCGGCGATTTCGCCAGAACAATGCAGGCGCTTCGCCCGGTCGCGGCACCGCAAATCTCCTGACCGGTGACGCGCGCGCTCACGCGGAGTGAGGGATCATGCACGATGCGCGGTAAGCACCAGGAACACAGCCCGGAAGGCTTGGTTGATACGCGTGCCTGATGCCGCGGGCCTGGAGCCGGATCCAACTTCGGCCCCCCGGCCGGCTCGTCAGGACGCTCCGACGACAAGCAATCGCGGCTGGGCGCTTTGGATCGACGGGATGCGCGCACTGAGAAGACAGCGCACGACCGTTGCGCGAGAAACATGCAGATACATTGGGGCTTGGGGCAAGGTTATGATCGGCATCGGCGGCAGGCTGACGATGTGGCGCGGCGCGCTGCTTGGCTCGGCGTCACTGATTGCGATGGCCTCCACGGCCGAGGCGCAGGTGGACTGCACGGGCGTCGGCACCGCGAACGTGGTCTGTGACGCCGCCCATCCGTCGGACGGCGGGCTCAACACGAGTTTCAACGGTGATCTCACCGTGAACGTCAACGCCGGCGCCGGGATCAACTCCCGCGGCGTGGTCGTCAGTGCCGGCGGCAGCATCACGTTCAATCACAACGACCCCGCGGGCATCACATCGTCCCTCTACGACGGCATCCAGCTCGTCGGCGGCCAAGCCCCGATCACCTACACGGGATCGGCCGACGTCACCGCCAACTGGTACGCGATCCACGTCTCGGCCAGCGGTCCGGTCTCGATTACGCAGACCGCCGGCACAATCACCGGCGGCACCGGAATCGATGTCGTGAGCGCGGGACCGGGGGGTAGCGTCAACATCAATACGGTTGGCAGCCAGATCGTGGCCCCGAACGGCACTGGAATCTTCGTCGACGCCAGCGGCAGCCAAACCGACGTCACGATCACCACAGGCGCAGTCACCGGCAATACGACCCAAACCGGCGGCGGGATCTACGTCCGGATGGGACGGGGCTTCCAAATTGCGCGCAATCTTTCCGCCACGACCAACGGCGCGGTCGTCGGCGGCATCTATCTCCAGAATGGTGGCATCGGCACCGTCGATCTCACAACGAATGCGAGCGTCCTTGGGGGTATCAACCTCCTGGCCGACAATTCAGCCAACACCAATGCGTTCACAGTGAAGCTCAATCAGGATGTCACCGGCAACGTCAGTCTGCTGAACTACGGCTCCGGCACCAACACGGTCCGGACACGCGGGATCACCGGCGGGACGCTCTCGGTGTCCGGCGGCGGCGGCGCCAACAACAGCCTCGTCGTGGACGGCAATATTGCCAAGGGAAACGGCCTGGACCTGGCCTATTACGGGGCCCTGGCGACCGTCAGTTTCTCTCGTGCCAGCGGCACCAATACCGCGACCTTCAATGGCGGCATCTCCGGAACCTTCGACACCAGGACTTCCACCTCCGCTTCGGCCGGTGGCAGCGTCGCCGGCCTTGCCGCCGGATTGGGAAGCACATCCACCAATGGCTCGGCGGCGCTGAACGTCAACGGATCGATCACGGTCACCGGCATGACGCCGTCCGGCAAAGTCGCAAATGTGACCGGAGCGTCCCTCGGAGCCTCCGGCGTGGTCCCGGTCGACTTCAATCTGCACGGCGCAGTGACGGCAACGTCGATCAGCGACACCGCGTCGAACGTCGTCGGCATCAGCGTGGGACAATACAATCAGGCCGCGACGCGGCTGACCGCCGACGGTGCCGTGACAGCCACCGCGATCGGCGCCGGCGGCACGGCCACCGGAATCAGCGCCTCGAGCACCAGCTTTGCTCCGACCAACATCAACGCCGGCACCATGACCGTTCACGCCAATGGCGACGTGACCGCCACCTCCGACGGCGCTGCGACCGGCATCACGCTGAGCCGCGGCAGCACCAGATTCGCTGCCTCGACCGCGGGGCTCGGCGGCATCGATCTCGACACCAAGGGGACCGTGAGCGCGACCTCGACAAGCGCGGCGGCGATCGGCATCAGCGGCGTCATCGTCAATGGCGCGGACAATTCCGCGACGCTGGCGCTGCGCGCCGAAGGCAACGTGATTGCGAGCGGCACGGCCGCCGGCAGTTACGGCATCTTCGCCCAGCGCGATGGCCTCGGCGACATCAGGATCGACGCGCTCGCCGGCGTGCAGAGCTCAGGCGTCGGCATTGCCGCATCGCGCTCGACACCGGGCAACATCTTCATCACGACCGGGACCTTCGTCACCGGCACCACCGGCATCACGACGTCGGGCGGCACCACCACGCTGATCGCCAATGGCACGATCACCGGCACCGGCGGCACCGCCGTTCAGTTCGGCGGCACCAACGACGTGCTGCAAATGCAATCCGGCGCTGCGATCAACGGCAACGTCGTCGGCACCGGGACCAGCATTCTGCAGTTCGGCGGAACGACCGCGACGAGCTTCGATCTGTCGAAGCTCGGCAGCGGCGCCCAATTCTCGGGCTTCGCCAGTCTTGGATTTCTTGCAGGCTCGAACTGGAGCTTCACCGGCAACTCGACCTTTGCCGGGTCCGTCAACGTCGACGGCGTGTTCATCCTCAACGGCGCGCTGCCGAACGCCAACGTCACGGTCGGCCCGGCCGGCACACTCGGCGGCAACGGCACCATCGGCAACGCGACCATCAGCGGCATGCTGTCGCCCGGCAATTCACCGGGCACGATCACGATGGCAAGCCTGACCATGACGGCGGCCGCGACCTATCTGGTGCAGGTCACCAACACCATCAGCGACAAGGTGAACGTGACCGGCACGGCCAACATCGCCGGCAACGTCGTCGTCGAGCCGCTCGAACGGATCACGAAGAAGACCACCTACACGATCGTCAACGCGGGAACGCTGAGCGGCACGTTCGGCTCGGCAAGCCTGCTGCTTGCCAACAACCTCGCCCGCAATCCGGTGCTGAGCTATGTCGGCAACGACGTGCTGCTGTCGGTCGATCCCGGCCTGCTCTCCCAGATCCTGCCGGCCACCGCCGGCATCAACCACAAGAGCGTCGCTGGTGCGATCGACAACGGCCTGCTCGGCGGCGCCAACCTCTCCAACGCGTTCAGCGCGATCTTCAAGCTGCCGGGCGACAACCTCCTCAACGGCCTGACCCAGCTCTCCGGCGAGACCGCCGCCGGATCGCAGCAGACCACCTTCAACGCCATGAACCAGTTCATGGGCACGATGCTGGATCCCTTCGTCGACGGCCGCAGCGCGACGGCGATGCCGGCCGCCGCCACGCCCTACACTGACGACAACTCGCTAGCCTACGCCGCCCGGCGTTCGACCAGCGACGCCGCCGCCGCGATCTATCGCAAGGCGCCGATTGCCGAGAGCTACGATCCACGCTGGAGCGTGTGGGCGGCGGCCTACGGCGGCTCACAGAGCACTGACGGCAACCCCACGCTCGGCTCGAACAACACCACAAGCCAGGCGTTCGGCACCGCCATCGGCGCCGACTATCGCTTCTCGCCAAACACGATCGCCGGCTTCGCGCTCGCCGGCGGCGGCACCAACTTCAGCGTCGCCAATGGTGGCGGCGGCCGCTCCGACCTGTTCCAGGCCGGCGCCTTCATCCGGCACAATATCGGCGCGGCGTATCTCGCCGGTGCGCTGGCCTATGGCTGGCAGGACGTCACCACCGACCGCACCGTGACGGTCGGCAGCCTCGATCGCCTGCGCGCCGAGTTCAACGCCAACGCCTGGTCCGGCCGCGCTGAAGGCGGCTATCGGCTCGTTGCGCCATGGATCGGCGGCGTCGGCGTCACGCCCTATGCCGCCGGCCAGTTCACGACATTCCAGCTGCCGGGCTACGCCGAACAGGCCGTCGTCGGCGCCAACACCTTTGCGCTGGCCTATAACGCGAAGAGCGTCACCGACAGCCGCAGCGAGGTCGGCCTGCGCGCCGACAAATCCTTCGCGCTTTCCAACGCGGTTCTGACGCTGCGCGGCCGCGCTGCCTGGGCGCACGATTTCAACCCCGACCGCAGCATCGCCGCGACGTTCCAGACCCTGCCCGGCGCGAGCTTCGTCGTGAACGGCGCGGCGCAAGCCTCCGACTCCGCCCTCACCACCGCCTCGGCCGAACTGAAATGGGCCAACGGCTGGTCGGCGCTCGCAAGCTTTGAGGGCGAATTCTCCAACGTGACCCGCTCCTATGCCGGCAAAGGCGCGGTCCGTTATGCATGGTAGGGTAGCCCGACCCGCAGTGGGGCCGGCGCGGCGGATTTGGGGGGAAAAGCAGCGCGAACGCCCTCGCCGAGGCCCGCCGTCGGATACCGGATCAGTGATTCATTTGACCGCCAAATGACGGAAACGGCGCTTATTTTGGCGAAATCATTAAGCTTTTTCGGCTCTCCGGCTGGTTCCAAGATTGACTTTACCGCTTTCGCCCCTATGTTGCGGGCAACGCGGCCCTCGGATCGAAACGCGATTCGTCAGGTTTGCCGTCCGTCAGCGTTAGTCAGAGCCCCCGAGCTTTATAGAAAAGCGAGCCGTTTCGGGGCCGAACGCGACAGCCTTTTACCTGCGATGCCGAACGGCGGTTTCGACCAGAGGCTCAATGTCTTTTTCCAATCTAGGCCTGTCCGATAAGGTCCTCGCCGCAGTTGCGGCCACCGGTTACACCACCCCCACTCCCATCCAGGAACAGGCAATCCCGCACGTCCTCGCCCGGCGCGACGTGCTCGGCATTGCCCAGACCGGCACCGGCAAGACCGCTGCCTTCGTTCTCCCGATGCTCACCCTGCTCGAGAAGGGCCGCGCGCGGGCACGCATGCCGCGCACCCTGATCCTCGAGCCGACCCGCGAGCTTGCCGCGCAGGTGAAGGAGCAGTTCGACAAATACGGCGCCGGTCAGAAATTGAACGTCGCACTCCTGATCGGCGGCGTCTCGTTCGGCGACCAGGACTCCAAGCTGATGCGCGGCGTCGACGTCCTGATCGCAACGCCCGGCCGCCTGCTCGACCACACCGAACGCGGCGGATTGCTGCTCACCGGCGTCGAGCTGCTGGTGATCGACGAAGCCGACCGCATGCTCGACATGGGTTTCATTCCCGACATCGAACGCATCTGCAAGCTCGTCCCGTTCACGCGGCAGACCCTGTTCTTCACCGCGACGATGCCGCCTGAGATCAGCCGCATCACCGAGGCCTTCCTGCACAATCCGGCCCGGATCGAAGTTTCCAAGCCCGCGACCACCGCCGTCACCGTGACGCAGTTGCAAGTCCCCGCCGGCCGCGAAGCGCATGACAAGCGCGAGATCCTCCGCCGCCTGCTGCGCGACGCCAAGGACCTCAACAACGCGATTATCTTCTGCAATCGCAAGCGCGAAGTCGCCGTTCTTCACAAATCACTCCAGAAGCACGGCTTCAGTGTCGGCGCCCTCCACGGCGACATGGATCAGTCCGCCCGCACCGCGGCGCTGGATCAATTCCGCAAGGGCGAGATTCCGCTGCTCGTCGCCTCCGACGTCGCCGCTCGCGGCCTCGACATTCCCGCGGTGAGCCACGTCTTCAACTTCGACGTACCGCACCACCCCGACGATTACGTTCACCGCATCGGCCGTACCGGCCGCGCCGGACGCACCGGTACAGCGATCTCCATCGTCACCTCGCTCGATAGCAAGTCGATGACGGCAATCGAGAAGCTGATCGGCCAGCCGATCCCGCGCGCCGAGGGCGACTACACCGTTCACAGCGAGACCTCCGACGAGGACGCCGCGCCGCGCCGCTCGCGCAGCCGCGAAGGCTCGCGCGATGGTGCCCGTGGCGGCCGCAAGCCGCGACGTGAGCGCGAGGCGCGCCACGGTGAGCGCGAGCCGCGTCAGGGTGAACGCGAGCCGCGTCACGACCAGGAGCCCCGCCAGGAGCGTGCAGCCAAGCCGGAGCGCGAACCGCGCCACGGCCGCAACGCCTCGCCCCAGGCCACCCCGTCGCACGTGCCGTCGATCGGGCGTGCCGAGCCACGGCGGCCGCAGCGCGAGGTGGACCACGAGCCCGCCGATCATTCGCACCTGCCCGCCTTCCTGCTGCGACCTGTGCGCGCACGCGCCTAAGGCCGGCTCCGATGCCGCCGCGCCAGCGGCGGCATTCTGCGGAATCTGTGTCGCTGCCGGCGACCGTCGCAGACGCTGGTTCCTCGCGTTTGAAGCAAATGCGCGCAGTTTTGCCGTCGCATTGGCGTGCAAGCGAAAAGCTTGCGAAAGCCGAGCCCGATCTGCGGGCGGAATCGCGCTCGTACGACATTAGTCGCGGCGAAATCTCCGTAGTTCCACTGTTTACCTTGCCTTCATTCTCGTCCCGTACCCTCGCGCAAATAATTTAGTCATTGCTGCCGGGCATGACCGGCAATGCGTGCATTGAGGACGTAACAGTGGTCAAGCTGCTGGACGAACACGAACGTACGTTGGCCTTTGCCGAAGTCGCGCTTGGTCAGATTCGCTCGCTTCGCCAGACCGCGGTCCCCCGCAACTATGAGATCTGGTACGTCTACGCGACCGGATACAACGCACCGCTCAACAAGGTCATCAACGAGACGCTCGCGCGCAGCGGCAAGCTCTCGGAATCCGATCTCGAGCAGATCTACGAAACCTATCTTTCGCACATCAAGACCTCGGACCGCATCGACAAGGTCGGCGCGCGCGTCATCGGCGAGATCGACGCCGTCATGCGGCTGATCACCGATGCGCTCGGCGTGTCCGCGACCTACGACGCCAGCCTCGTCGGCGCCAGCGACCGGCTCTCGACCGCGACCACCCGCGACCAGATCAAGACCATCGTCGAGGGGCTGGCCAAATCGACGCGCGAGATGCGCGAGACCAATCAGGCACTGGAGAACCGGCTCGCGCTGTCGAAGTCGGAGATCAGCGACCTGCAACACAGCCTCGAGGCGATCCGCGCCGAGAGCCTGACCGATCCGCTCACCGGCCTCGGCAACCGGAAATATTTCGACCGCTCGATCGACATGGCGGTGCAGGCCGCGTTGGCCAGCGGCGAGCCGCTGTCGCTGCTGATGTTCGACATCGATCACTTCAAGTCGTTCAACGATTCCTACGGCCATCTCACCGGCGATCAGGTGCTGCGGCTGGTGGCGCAGTCGCTGAAACAGACCATCAAGGGCCAGGACATCACCGCCCGCTATGGCGGCGAGGAATTCGCGGTCGTGCTGCCGAACACCGCGCTGCGCCAGGCGCTGACGGTTGCCGACCACATCCGCCGTGCCGTGATGTCCAAGGAGCTGAAGAAGAAGTCGACCGGCGAAATCCTCGGCCGCGTCACGATCTCGGTCGGCGTCTCCATGCTGAAGCCGGCCGACGACACGGATTCCCTGATCGAGCGCGCCGACGCCTGCCTCTACGCCGCCAAGCGCGCCGGCCGCAACCGCGTGATCTGCGAAGCCGATCCGGAATACAGCGCCGAGACGCAGACCCGGGTGGCGTGACCTGCTCGCCTCGTAGCGAGACAGCAGGCCATACGCGCAGCTACATCCACGTCATTGCGAGCAAAGCGAAGCAATCCATCCAACCGCATATGCGGACACATGGATTGCTTCGTCGCTATCGCTCCTCGCAATGACGTGGATGCATTTGGCCATCAGGATGATGACCGTTTCCTCGGTGCGCGTTTCTTGGCCGGAGGCTTTCTGGCAGCTGACTTCCTCACCGCGGCCTTCCTGCCAGTGGCCTTCTTCGTCACAGTCTTCTTCGCCGGCGCCGCCATCCTCGCAGCCGGTCGTTTCCTCGGCCGCTTGCGCAGCGCAGCGCGCTGGGCCGCGCCGAGCGCCGAGCGTGCCCAGACAGCAAGCTCCTCGGAATCATCGAACAGCCGCGCCGGCAGTTGCCAGTACGAGTTCACCGTCACCGTCTTGGCGCGGGTCTGGTACTGGAACGGCCCGCAGCCTTCGGCCTCGAATTGCGGGATGGTCTCCTCATCGGCGCGGAAGTAGAGCCCGGCGCGCAGCGCGAGCGCGAAGTTGGTGCCGTCAGCGGAGATGCCGTAGCCGGAGAACATCCGGCGCAGCGTGACCGGGCCGAAATCGGCGAACAGGTCGGTGAGGAATTCGCGGTCCATATGGCTGCCTCATGCCCCGGACGCAGCGCAGCGTGGAACGATGCGCTGCAGAGCCGGGGCCCATCGGCCTTTGCGCAATTGGGGAATGGGTCCCGGCTCTGCGATGCAGCGTTACACGCCGCATCGCGTCCGGGACGCGATGCCTAGACCGTCGCCGGCTTGAGCTGCACCGATTCGCCGCAGCCGCAGGCGGAGACCTGGTTCGGGTTGTTGAACACGAACTGGGCCTGCATCCTGTCGGCCACGTAGTCCATCTCGGTGCCGAGCAGGAACAGCACGGCCTTCGGATCGACCAGGATCTTCACGCCCTTGTCCTCGACCACTTCGTCGGTCGGACGGATCTCATGGGCATATTCGACGGTGTAGGATTGTCCGGCGCAGCCGCCGTTCTTGATGCCGACGCGCAGGCCGACGATCTCGGAATCGGCGCGCTTGGTCAGCTCGGTGATCCGCTCCGCCGCGGCATCGGTCAGTCTCATGACCTGCGGGCGTGGCCGCTTCGGCTTGGCTGGGGTCGGTGAGGCTTGTGTCATGTCACTCATGTGGTCAGTCCCAGCGGCAAATCAATTGCCAGTCATTCCAAGGTTAAGCTCGATCCCCCCAGAGATTGACCCGATTCGGATCAATCTCTTCTCCTTTGTTTGGTCGCGTTTTCTTCACGCGAACCGGCAGCCACTTCGCTCGAAAACGCTCTAACGCATCACCACATATTGAGGACGAGGCGCGCCTCGTCCGACATCCGGTCCGGCGTCCAGGCCGGATCCCACACCAGATTGACGTTGACGACGCCGACGCCGGGAACGCTGGCAACCGCGTTCTCGACCATCTGCGGCAGCTCGCCGGCGGCCGGGCAGTTCGGCGTGGTCAGCGTCATCAGGATGTCGACCGAGCGATCATCCTTGAGATCGACCTTGTAGATCAGGCCGAGCTCGTAGATGTCGGCCGGAATTTCCGGGTCGAACACCGTCTTCAGCGCCGCGACGATCTCGCCGCTCATGCGCTCGGTCTCCTCCGCCGGCAGTGCCGAGGTGGTTTCCATGGTGGCCGTCTTGACTTCGGCTGTATCGGTCATGCGAACAATTCCCGCGCCTTGATCAGCGCTTGCGCCAGATGGTCGACTTCTTCCTTTGTATTATACATCCCGAAGGATGCGCGGCAGGTGGCCGTGACGTTGAACCGCTCTAAAAGCGGCATCACGCAATGGGTGCCGGCACGCACCGCGATGCCCTGACGATCGATCACGGTCGCGACATCGTGGGGATGCGCCCCCTTCATCTCGAACGAGATCACCGGCCCCTTGTTGCGGGCGGTTCCGATCACGCGCAACGAGTTGATCTCGCGCAAACTGTCCTGCGCGTAGGTCAGCAGCTCGTGCTCATGCGCGGCGATGCGCTCCTTGCCGATCGAATTGACGTAGTCGATCGCGGCACCCAGCCCGATTGCCTCGACGATCGGCGGCGTCCCGGCCTCGAACTTGTGCGGCGGATCGCCATAGGTGACCCAGTCCTTGGCCACTTCACGGATCATCTCGCCGCCGCCGTTGAACGGCCGCATCGCCACCAGATGCTCATGCTTGGCGTACAGCGCGCCGATGCCGGTCGGCCCGTACACCTTGTGGCCGGTGAAGGCATAGAAATCGCAATCGAGGTCCTGCACGTCGATCGGCAGATGCACCGCGCCCTGTGCCCCGTCGACCAGCACCGGAATGCCGCGGGCGTGGGCCAACCGGACCACCTCCTTGACCGGAACCAGGGTGCCGAGCGCGTTCGACATCTGGGTGATCGCGACGATCTTGGTGCGCGCCGTCAGGAGCTTCTCGAACTCCTCGATCAGGAAGTTGCCCTCGTCGTCGACCGGCGCCCACTTGATCACGGCACCATGGCGTTCCCTGAGGAAGTGCCACGGCACGATGTTGGAGTGGTGCTCCATGATCGAGAGGACGATCTCGTCGCCCTCCTTGATGTTCACCCCGCCCCAGGACGATGCCACCAGGTTGATCGCCTCGGTGACGTTGCGGGTGAAAACGATCTCTTCGTTGCGGCGCGCGTTGATGAACTGCGCGACCTTGCCGCGGGCGCCTTCATAGGCCTCCGTCGCCGCATTGGCGAGGTAATGCAGGCCACGATGCACATTGGCGTATTCGCTCTTGTAGGCCTCGGTCATGCGATCGAGCACCGCATTCGGCTTCTGCGCCGAGGCCGCGTTGTCGAGATAGACCAGCGGCTTGCCGTAGATCTGCATGGCGAGCGCCGGGAAATCCTGCCGCACCAGGGCGACGTCGTAAGAACCGTTGGCGACCGCCTTGTGCATGCTCACGCCCTCGCCTGAAGCCAGCGCTGCGCGGTGGCAATTGCGACCTCGCGCAGCGCGTCGCTGGCGATGCTCTCGATCGCCTCACCGACGAAAGCCTGGATCAGAAGCGCCTGCGCCTCCTTCTCGGGCAGCCCGCGGGCGCGCATGTAGAACAGCAGGCTCTCGTCGAGCGCACCGGTGGTCGCACCATGACCGCAGGTGACGTCGTCGGCGAAGATCTCGAGCTCCGGCTTGTTGTCGGCTTCCGCGTCGTCGGACAGCAGCAGCGCGCGGGTCATCATCTTGGCGTCGGTCTTCTGGGCGTCCGGACGGACGATGATGCGCCCCTGGAACACGGAATGGGCGCGGTCATCGACGACAGCGCGGAAGATCTCCCGGCTCGCGCAGTGCGGCACCGCGTGATCCATGAACAGCGTGGTGTCGGCATGCTGCTTGCCGTTGATCAGATTGACGCCGTTGGTCTCGACCTTGGAGCCCTCGCCGGCGCAGGTGATCGTCAGCTGGTAGCGGCTGACATGACCGCCCGAGGTCAGGCCGAACGTGTTGAAATGGGCATGCGCGCCGAGCGAAACCGTCGCCGAGGAAATGTTGAATGCCTCGATCGAGTCCTCGACCAGCCTGACATGATCGAGCCGCGCATTGTCGCCGATCGCGACAATCAGCCCGTCATGGGTCTGGTAGGCCTTGGCGCCCTCACCGGCGAGATAGCTCTCCACCAGCGTCACGCCGGTATCGCGGCCGAGCCGGAGCAGCGAACGCGTGAACATCGCAGCCGGCGTCGCGCCCGATGCGACGTGCACGATGTGCAGCGGCTGGGCCAGCACGGCCCCATTGGCGACGTCGATGACGACGCCATCGGTCGCCATCGCACCGTTCAGCGCGAGCATGGGGTTGGAGGTGTCGGTGGCAAAGGCCTCCGCGGAAAGCACACCGTCGCCGGCGTCGAGCACCTCGCGCAGCGGGCGGATGCTGAGGCCCTTTTCGAGATTGCCGAGATCGGACAGATCAGGCGCGAACGCGCCATCGACCAGCACCAGGCGGCGCACGCCGTCGATCGCCCGCAGCTTGACGGCGGCAGCAGCACGACCCAGCGCGGCTGAATCCGGCGCAGGGGCCAGCGGCAGCACCTCGCGCATCAGCGCGCGCAGGTCGGTGTATTTCCAATCCTCGATCCGGCGATGCGGCAGGCCAAGGCGCTCATAGGCCTCGAACGCCTCTCGGCGCTGATCGGCGATCTTGCCCTTGCCCGGCAGACGGTCGCGCACCACGGCGAATGCATCGCCCAGCGCGCGCCCGGTCTCGGTCTTTGCAACAACGTTCATCTGAGAACCCGCATTTGTCAGGCAGCGTCTTCGAACTGCGCGTAACCGGACTCTTCCAGCTCCAGCGCCAGTTCCTTGCCGCCGCTCTTCACCACCCGGCCCTTCGACATCACGTGCACGACATCGGGCACGATGTAGTTGAGCAGCCGCTGATAGTGGGTGATGACGACCATCGCGCGCTCCGGCGAGCGCAGCGCATTGACGCCGTCGGCGGCGATCCGCAGCGCGTCGATGTCGAGGCCGGAATCCATTTCGTCGAGGATGCAGACGGCCGGCTCGAACAGTGCCATCTGCAGGATCTCGTTGCGCTTCTTCTCGCCGCCGGAGAAGCCGACGTTGACGCCGCGCTTCAGCATGTCCTGCGGGATGTTGAGCGACTTGGCAACTTCGCGGACCTTCTTGAGGAAAGCCGGCGAGGAGATCTCTTCCTCGCCGCGCGCCTTGCGCTGGGCGTTGAGCGCCGCGTGCAGGAAATTCCACGTGGTCACGCCGGGGATCTCGACCGGATACTGGAACGCCAGGAACACGCCCTTGGCGGCGCGATCATTGGGCGCCATCTCCAGGAGGTCCTCGCCCTTGAACAGAATTTGGCCGCCGGTGACTTCATAGCCGGGCTTGCCCGCGATGACGTGGGAGAGCGTCGACTTGCCGGAGCCGTTCGGCCCCATGATCGCATGCACCTCGCCCGGGTTCACCGTGAGCGACAGCCCGTGGAGGATCTCGCGCTCCTCGACACGGACCTTCAGATCTTTCACTTCAAGCAGAGACATCTGATTTTTCCTGAGCATCATCCGCGAGGCGCGTCGGCCGCGCCGTTAGGGGGATGGATTAGCCAACCGAACCTTCAAGACTGATCGAGATCAGCTTCTGCGCTTCCACCGCGAACTCCATCGGCAGTTGCTGCAGCACGTCCTTCACGAAGCCGTTGACGACGAGGCCGACGGCTTCTTCCTGCGAGAGCCCGCGCTGGATGCAGTAGAACAGCACGTCCTCGGAAATCTTCGACGTCGTCGCTTCGTGCTCGAACGTCGCCGAGGAATTCTTGGCCTCGACATAGGGCACGGTATGCGCGCCGCATTTGTCGCCGATCAGGAGCGAGTCGCAGGCGGTGTAGTTGCGCGCGCCGGTGGCTTTGCGGTGCGCGCTGACGAGGCCGCGATAGGTGTTCTGCGACCTGCCGGCGGCGATGCCCTTGGAGATGATGCGGCTCGACGTGTTCTTGCCGAGATGGATCATCTTGGTGCCGCTATCAACCTGCTGGAAACCGTTCGAGATCGCGATCGAGTAGAACTCGCCGCTCGAATTGTCGCCCCGCAGGATGCAGCTCGGGTACTTCCAGGTGATCGCCGAACCGGTCTCGACCTGGGTCCAGGAGATCTTGGAATTTTTGCCGCGGCAGTCGCCACGCTTGGTGACGAAATTGTAGATGCCGCCCTTGCCTTCCGAATTGCCGGGATACCAGTTCTGCACCGTCGAATACTTGATCTCGGCGTCATCGAGCGTGACGAGCTCGACCACGGCGGCGTGCAGCTGGTTCTCGTCGCGCTGCGGCGCGGTGCAGCCTTCGAGATAGGAGACGTAGGAGCCCTTGTCGGCGATGATCAGCGTGCGCTCGAACTGGCCCGTGTTGCGCTCGTTGATGCGGAAATAGGTCGACAGCTCCATCGGGCAGCGCACGCCCGGCGGCACGTAGACGAACGAGCCGTCGGAGAACACCGCCGAATTCAGCGTCGCGAAGTAATTGTCCGAGGTCGGCACCACGGTGCCGAGATATTTCTGCACCAGATCGGGATGCTCGCGGATCGCCTCAGAGATCGGCATGAAGATCACGCCGGCGGCCTTCAGCTCCTTCTGGAAGGTGGTCGCGACCGAGACCGAGTCGAACACTGCGTCGACCGCGATCTTGCGGCTCGGCGACGGCGGTCCGCCGGGCGGCGGCTCGACGCCTTCGAGGATTGCGACCTCACGCAGCGGGATGCCGAGCTTCTCGTAGGTCTTGAGGATTTCCGGATCGATCTCGTCGATCGAGGACAGCGTCTTCTTCGGCTTCGGCGCCGAGTAATAGTAGATGTCCTGATAGTCGATCTTCGGATATTCGACGCGCGCCCAGGTCGGCTCGGTCATGGTCAGCCAGCGGCGATACGCCTCAAGGCGCCATTCCAGCATCCAGGCCGGTTCGTTCTTCTTTGCCGAGATGAAGCGGACGGTATCTTCCGATAGCCCCTTCGGGGCCTTGTCGGACTCGATCTGAGTCTCAAACCCATATCGATACTGGTCGACGTCGATGCGCCGGACGCGCTCGACCGTCTCTTGTACAGCAGGCATTCAATCCTCCGCTCGCGGTTTCAAGGACCGCGGTGGATCTCAAGTTCCGAAGTCTCTTACGATGCTTTGAAGACGAAATCACCCGCTTAGAACTGTTCAAGCTGTGTTTCGTCGCTCTCCCTTAACTAAGGTATCGGCGAGCTTTCGCCAAGCCTTGAGGGTCAAATCCACGTCTGTCTCGGTGGTAGACCAGCCAAGACTAAGCCGCACCGCTCCCTGGGACACCTCTGAACGGTATCCCATTGCCTCCAGCACGTGGGACGGCTGGACCTTGCCCGATGAGCAGGCGGACCCCGAGGACACCGCGACCCCCGCCAGATCGAATCCGATGACCGCCGTCTCGGCCTTCATACCGGGCGCGGTGAACAGAACGGTATTTGGCAACCGTTTCACGTCATCGGAGAAGATCACCATGTCCGGCGTCTGCCGGAGCCCATGCTCGAGCCGGTCGCGCAGTCCCCTGACGCGGGCGGCGTCGGCCTTCAGCGCCGCCATCGCGGCCGTCACGGCCGCACCAAAGCCTGCGATGCCTGCGACGTTCTCGGTCCCTGCCCGCCGCCCGAGCTCCTGCCCGCCGCCGCGCAGGAACGCCTCCAGCCCTTCGACGCCTTCGGCGAGCACCAGCGCGCCGGCGCCCTTCGGTCCACCGATCTTGTGCGCCGACAGCGTCACGAGATCGGCCTGGGTCGAGGCGAGATCGAACCGGATCTTCCCGAATGCCTGGATCGCATCGACATGCAGCAGGCCACCGGCCGCGTGGACGAGCTCGGCGACGTCAGCCACCGGCTGGATGGCGCCGGTCTCGTTGTTCGCCAGCATCACCGAGACCAACGCCGGCGGACCGTCCGCCAGCAGCGCACGCAGATGATCGAGATCGATCACCCCGGCGCGCGTGACGTTGATCGCGAGGGGCGCCTCACGCGCAAACCGCCCGCCCGCGAGCACGGACGCATGCTCGATCGCAGACACCAGGAGCCGCCCGACCGGCGCGCCCGCACCGCGGCGCAATCCCGGCGTCAATGCGAGCGCGTTGGCTTCGGTCCCGCCGGAGAGAAACACCACGTCCTGCGGCCGGCCGCCAACCGCCTTCGCCACCGCATTGCGGGCATCCTCGATCAGCCGGCGTGCGCGGCGGCCCTCGCTGTGCACCGAGGAGGGGTTGCCGCTCAATTCCCATGCCGCAGTCATCGCCGCCTTCGCCTCCTGGCGAAGCGGCGTAGTGGCATTCCAGTCGAGATAGACGCGATCGGCCATCAAGCTTGTCCGCGGCAACCACCGTGGTTGCGGCCTTCCACTGCGACATAACGACAGTCGGGCAGCGAGACCAGATCGGAGTCGCCAATGCGGGAGATTTTTCACGCCCGCCGAGAGCCCCATCGTGTTGCCAGGCGAGACAACCCCTGCGCCGCGCGCGATAGCAATATGACAAAGCAAAACTTCAGGTAGCCAACGAGCAATTCGGCGCGCTGATCCGGATCGCCGCCGACGCAGCGGCTGCGCGCGCGTCGCGGAGCGGATTCGCCTCCGCCAAGCGGCACAATTTCCTTGATTTTTGCCCCTTGCGTCATGCTAGAAGGCCTTCCAGCGTGCCGCCCGGCGGCGCCTGCACCCGATTTCATCACGAGCCGCTCTGCTCGCGCCCGACGCCGAAGATGGCTCCAACCGGTTGATTGATCGACGTCAATCAAGGGAACGCGTCAATCAAGGGAACACAATGCCTGAAGTCATTTTCACCGGCCCTGCTGGCCGTCTCGAAGGCCGCTACCATCCGGCCAAGCAGAAGAACGCGCCGATTGCGATGATCCTGCATCCGCATCCGCAGTTCCACGGCACGATGAACCACCAGATCGTCTATCAGTGCTACTACGCGTTCGCGCATCGCGGCTTCTCGGTGCTGCGCTTCAACTTCCGTGGCGTCGGCCGCAGCCAGGGCTCGTTCGATCACGGCACCGGCGAATTGTCCGACGCCGCGAGCGCGCTCGACTGGGCGCAGGCGATCAATCCGGAAGCGCGTGCCTGTTGGGTTGCGGGCTTCTCGTTCGGCGCATGGATCGGCATGCAGCTTCTGATGCGCCGGCCTGAGGTCGAGGGTTTCATCTCGATCGCGCCGCCCGCCAATCTCTACGACTTCTCGTTCCTCGCGCCCTGCCCGTCGTCGGGCCTGATCGTACATGGCGACAAGGACGCCGTGGTGCCGCCCAAGGACGTCAACACGCTGGTCGAGAAGCTGAAGACGCAGAAGGGCATCGTGATCGACCAGCAGGTCATCCCCGGCGCCAACCATTTCTTCGACGGCAAGCTCGAGCCGTTGATGGAGACGGTGACCGGCTATCTCGACATGCGGCTTGCCAACGTGCGGTGAGCGCTGATCTCGTGGCCCGGATGGAGCGCAGCGAAATCCGGGAGCGCTGGCTCCGCGGTTAGACCTGCCCCGGATTGCGCTTCGCTTCATCCGGGCTACGAAGCCACTTACTCCGGTGCGAATTTCAGCGCCGCGATTCCGACCAGCACCAACGCGATCCCGGCCACCTTCATCGGGTTCAACGCTTCGTTGAACAACAGCATGCCCATAGTCAGCGTGCCGACCGCACCGATGCCGGTCCATACCGTGTAGGCGACGCCGACCCCGAGCACCTGCAACGCGCGCCCGAGCAGGAATACGAACGCGGCGAGCAGCGCCAGCGAGACCAGCGTCCAGCCGAGGCGCGTATAGCCTTCGGCATATTTCATCGAGATCGCCCAGCCGACGTCGAGCAGACCGGCGACGACCAGCGCGATCCAGGCAATGGAATGCGACATAGCTTACGCGGCAAGCTTCAGCATATGCGCGCGGTGGCCGACCAGGAACGCGTGCAGCAGCGCGGGATATTCAGGTGAAACGGCGCTGCGCACGCTCGGCCGCTGCGCCAGCGCGCTGCGCCACGCACGGAGCTTTGGCGTGTGCGTGAAAACGGCCAGATCGGTCAGCTGGTCGAACAGATCGAAATAGCGGAAGACCGGCGCGAACACCGCATCCACCAGACTGAACTTCTCTCCGGCGAAGAACGGACCCGCGCCGAGC
Organism: Bradyrhizobium sp. Pha-3; assembly: GCF_042258615.1. Lineage (GTDB taxonomy): Bacteria > Pseudomonadota > Alphaproteobacteria > Rhizobiales > Xanthobacteraceae > Bradyrhizobium. The sequence goes on from NZ_CP170152.1 coordinate 5,395,669, forward strand.
GCGGCCTCGACACGCGCGAATTTTGCGGCGACCGCCTGGCGCTTGCTCTCGAAGGTCGCGGCATCGGTCGCGGTCTCGAGCCCCCAGAGGTCGCCGAGAACGGCCGAGCCGAACTCCATCCAGGCGCGATGCTCGGCGCGCGTCAGCGCATTCTCGGGATGCAGCTTCGCGCCGCCTTGCGTCTCCTCGATATACTCGCAGATCACGTTGCTCTCGAACAGCGCGACCTCCTTGCCGTCGTCGCCGGTCACGACAAGCACCGGCACCTTGCCGAGCGGCGAGATCTTCAGGAACCAGTCCGGCTTGTTGGCGAGATCGATGTCGATCCGCTCGAACGGCACGCCCTTCTCATGCAGCGCGATCACCGCGCGTTGCACATAGGGACAGAGCTTGTGGCTGATCAACTTCAGGGCGGCCATGGACGAACCTCGCGTTCAATGCAACTGCATCGAATTAAATGCAGCGGCATGGAACTGTCAAGGTAGATGCATTTGCATCTAAATCACGGTCGCGCGATGATGCCCCCGGTCATCGGGATCGGCACCCCCGTGGTGGCGGGGTAGCTCAGCGGCAGCCCCTTCATTCCGCGCGCGGCGAGGAAGCCGAAGGCCTGCGCCTCGATCGCGTCCGCCGCCCAGCCGAGCGCCTCGGCCGGCTCGACAAGCGCCGGCGCCAGCCGCTCGCGCAGCATCCGCAGCATCGTGAGGTTGGAGGCGCCGCCGCCGCAAATGATCCAGCTCTTCGGCCGTTTGGGCAGCAGCGGCACCACGCGGGCGATCGCGGCCGCCGTGAAAGCGGTCAGCGTCGCGGCGCCATCGGCCGGCGCCACGGCACCGAGCTTCAGGCCGGCAAAGTCGTTGCGGTCGAGCGATTTCGGCGGCGGCAGCGCAAAGAACGGCAGCCTCAAGGCCTGAGCGATCCAGGCCTCGTCCGGTTTGCCCAGCGCTGCGAACTTGCCGGCGGTGTCGAACGGCTGATGCATCTGGCGGAACATGAAGTCGTCGAGCAGCGCGTTGCCGGGGCCGGTGTCGCAGGCGATCAGCGCGTCGGTTCCGTCGATATAGGTGATGTTGGAAACGCCGCCGATATTGACCACGACGGTCGGCCCCTCGCGGTTCAGCGATTGCGCCAGCGCGCGGTGGTAGACCGGCACGAGCGGCGCGCCCTGTCCGCCGGCCTCGACGTCGGCGGCACGGAAATCATGCATCACCGGAATGTGGATCGCCTTGGCGAGTGCCAGGGCATCGCCGATCTGGACCGTCAGCTTCCGCTCCGGGCGATGCAGCACGGTCTGGCCATGGAACCCGACGATGTCGATGTCCTGGGCGGAGATCCTGGTCTGCGCCGTGAAGCTGGCGACCGCCTCGGCATGAGCAGTCGTGATGGCCTGCTCGGCCTGCCGCAAGACCCCCGGCCGGGCGTCGCGCCGCGACAGATGAACGGCCTCGGTCAGCGCCTGGCGCAGCAGGCTGCGCTCGCCGTCGGTATAGGGGCGATAGCCCGTCGGTCCGAAGGCCTTGATCTGGCGGCCATCGGTCTCGATCAGTGCCACATCGACCCCGTCGAGCGAGGTCCCGCTCATCAGACCGAGTGCCGTTAACATCATCTTGGAAGCGCCCCAGCCGGGAACCCCCGGCTTGTCTCAAACAAGTACATCCTATAATGCCACTGCGCGTCCGCCTGCGGCAGCCTCAAGCGTCAAGGTTCCGCAAATAGATGCAAAAACCGTAAAACAAGAATGATCTGGCTCGCCGACAAATGACTGCATTTAAATCGGATTTCCTGAACACTCTACAGGAACGCGGCTTCGTCCACCAGTGCTCCGATTTCGAGGGCCTCGACGCGCTTGCCGCGAAGGGCGAGGCGACCGCCTATGTCGGCTATGACTGCACCGCGCCGTCGCTGCATATCGGCAACTTCCTCACCATGATGATGCTGTACTGGCTGCAACAGAGCGGCAACAAACCGATAACATTGATGGGCGGCGGCACCACGATGGTCGGCGACCCCTCCGGCAAGGACGAGACGCGCGCAATGCGCACGGTGGCGGAGATCGAAGCCAACAAGGCCTCGATCCGCGGCGTGTTCGCCAAGGTGCTGCGCTATGGCAATGGGCCCTCCGACGCCATCATGCTCGACAACGCCGAGTGGCTGACGAAACTGAACTGGATCGAGATGCTGCGCGACATCGGCCGGCACTTCTCGGTCAACCGCATGCTGACGATGGACTCGGTGCGGCTCCGGCTCGAGCGCGAGCAAGAGATGAGCTTCATCGAATTCAACTACATGGTCTGCCAGGCCTACGACTTCGTCGAGTTGTCGCGCCGCACCGGCTGCCGGCTGCAGATGGGCGGCTCCGACCAGTGGGGCAACATCGTCAACGGCGTCGATCTCGGCCGCCGCATGGGCACGCCGCAACTGTTCGCATTGACCACGCCGCTGCTGACCACCGCCTCCGGCGACAAGATGGGCAAGACCGCCAAGGGCGCGGTGTGGCTCAACGCCGACCAGTTTTCGCCGTACGATTTCTGGCAGTACTGGCGCAACGTCGAGGACGCCGACGTCGTCAAGTTCCTCAAGCTGTTCACGATCCTGCCGATGAGCGAGATCAATAAGCTCGCGGCGCTCGGTGGCAGCGAGATCAACGAGGCCAAGAAGGTGCTGGCGACCGAGGCCACGGCCCTGCTCCACGGCCGCGATGCGGCCAATGAAGCCGCCGAGACCGCGCGCCGCACCTTCGAGGAAGGCGCGCTGGCCGAAACCCTGCCGACGGTGGAAATTCCGCGCGGCGAATTGGAAGCCGGCGTCGGCGTGCTCGCCGCCTTCGTCAAGGCCGAGCTCGTCGCGTCCAACGGCGAAGCGCGGCGGCAGATCAAGGGCGGCGGACTGCGCGTCAACGATGCTGCCGTCACCGACGAGAAGATGCTGCTGACGCCGGCCAATCTGACGCCGGAGGGTGTGGTCAAGTTGTCGCTCGGCAAGAAGCGGCACATCCTGCTGAAGCCTGCATAGGCGCATTCGCATTTGTCGGTTGTGGGGAGCGCCCAAAGCGCGCTCCCTCTTTTCCGATGGACCAGACCACGCCTCCGAACGAGACGCTTGCAACGCCGGCGAAACAGTCGCGCGTCGCGCTGAACGTGCTCGCGCTCTGCTTCGTGCTGTCGGTGCTCGGGCGCGGCCTCAGCGACAGCTTCACGGTGTTCCTCAAACCGATCTCGGAAAATTTCGGCTGGGACCGCGCCTCGGTGGTGTCGGTCTATTCGCTGACCTGGCTCGCCAGCGGCCTCACCGCGCCGCTGGTCGGGCGCCTGTTCGACCGCTCGGGTCCGCGCGTGGTCTATGCGCTGGGCCTGTCGCTGCTCGGCTGCGCATTCCTGATCGCCTCACGCGCCGAGCAGCTCTGGCAATTCCAGCTCAGCGTCGGCCTCTGCGTCGGCTTCGGCACCGCGCTGATCGGCAACGTCTCGAACTCGATCCTGCTCGGCCGCTGGTTCGGGCCGCGACTGCCGACCGCGATGGCCGTGATGTATTCGGCGACCGGCGCCGGCCTCCTCTTGCTGCTGCCGCTGTCGCAGGTGCTGATCGACCGGATCGGCTGGCGCGAGGCCTATCAGGTGTTCGGCGTCGGTGCGCTTGGCCTGCTGGTCCCGCTGGTCTTCCTGCCGTGGCGGTTGCTCGCAGGCGGATCGCCGCACATCGTGAAGAAGGCGCAAGCTGGCCTCGCCGAGGAAGGCTGGACGCTGCTCCGCGCGATGCGCCACCATGCCTTCTGGGCGTTGTTCTCGACCTTCTTCTTCACCGCGATTGCGATGTATGCGCTGACGGCGCAGATCGTCGCCTACCTGATCGATGTCGGCTTCCCGCCGCTGCAGGCAGCGACTGCCTGGGGCTTCTCCGGCGTTGCGCTGTTCGTCGGCATGCTCGGCGTGTCCACCCTCGACGGCATCATCGGCCGCCGGCCCTCGGTGCTGTTCAGCTACGGCGTCTCGATCCTCGGCATCATCCTGCTCTGGCTGTTGCAGTGGTATCCGAACTACTGGCTGCTGACCGGCTTCATCGTCTGCTTCGGCAGCATGATCGGCTCGCGCGGCCCGCTGATCACCGCGACCGCGCTGAAGATCTTCCGCGGCGAGCGCGTCGGCACGATCTACGGCACGATCATGATCGGCAGCGGCCTCGGCTCGGCGCTCGGCTCCTGGGGCGGCGGCCTGATCCACGACTGGACCCACAGCTACAATCCGCTGATCGCCTTCGCGCTCGTCAACGTGGTGCTCGGCCTGATTCCGTTCCTGGTGGTGCCGGCGCTGCGGCGCTGACGAACGTTATCGGCTCCATAGAGCGAACAACGCCGGTTCATGCCCGGACGCGCCGTCGGATGTACACAGCGCGTTTTTATTTTGAGAGCAATTCCCGCGATGACTAGTCACGTGAATCTAAAGTTCACCACATAAAGTCTGGTGGGCTTTGTGGCAGAAGCGTTTGACGGAAGCCAAAATCTGGTCAGCAGACTTGGTCCATTTGAAGGGCTTCGGATTTTCGTTGTGCAGGTCGATGAAGGTACGGATGTCGGCCTCGAACTGCTTGCGGCATCGTTCAGATAGCGACCGCGCAACACGATGACGACGAACTTGCCTCTCTAGGTACGTGCGCTCCTGCGGACTGAGCACTAACGGCGCGATCGGCCGGCCTCTCACACCTGCCCCACAAGCGCTCTCCTCTACAAAGATTCGAGCCATCAACTAATGCGACGAACTTGCGTTCCAGATGACTAGCTAGCGCGTGGGCTCACTAAGCGACCGTCGGACTGATGTCCGGTTAACTCTGCTTTGGGCGCAATAACGGACATGGCCGGATTTTTCGCTGGATCGCCCATGTAGCGAATGACCCACCCCGGACATCCCACTGCTGGGCCTCGTAAATTTTCTCTCTCCGTTAAATCGTTCGTCCAACCTGCACATTTGATCTGAGTCAAGGTAGGCTCGCTCAAGGCGACCACCTTGCGAGACTGCGAGACCTTATCTTTGCCAAGGCACAGCGGCTCTCGACGAGAGTTCTCCGCCATGAAAATAAGTCGCATCAAGCTTGCGCATCAATCGCGCACGATGTCCCGCGGAAGTCGCCAGCCGAAAGGCACGAGCGATCCGCGTGGTGCCCTAGTGGCACCATCGAGGTGAAGAAGCGCCAAATGAGAGTGCTACGCGAATAACAACAACTTTGAGAGTTTTTTTTGAGGCCCGTGTAGACACCGCCGTAGCTTCGGACCGAAAGGGCTAATGAGCTGGAGTGACGAGCACAATGTCGACAAAACTGCCTGTCTGGCTTCGCTTTTTTCTGCTTATCGGCGTCGTCGTCTTTGCGGCAGGCGCAGGTCTCCTTGGCTATCGGTACTTCACTCGTCCGGTAACGCTGACCGTGGCGGTCGGCTCGGTCGACGGCGAGGCTGTCAAGGCAATGTCGGCAATAGCAGGCGAGTTCATTTCGACGAACGCGCCGGTGCGGCTCAAGGTCGTCGACAGCGGCACCGCGCTTGAGGCCGCTAACGCCTTCTCGGCGGGTAAGGTCGATCTCGCCGTGGTTCGCGGCGATGTTGGTGACTTGTCGCAGGCGCAGGCCGTTGTCGTCGTTAGCCATCTGGTCATACTGATCATCGTGCCGCCTGGATCGTCTATCGACAGCATGGACAACCTGAAGGGACGCACGGTCGGCGTAGTCGGCGGAGTGGCGAACGCCAAAATTGTCGATGCGTTGACCAAGGAATACGATCTTGCGAGCGCAAGAGTTACGTTTAAGAACCTTGCTTTGACGGATGTCCGGCAGGCCGTTCAGTCAAAACAGGTCAGTGCGCTGCTTGTCACGATCCCGCTCGCCGAAAAATACCTCTCGCTCGTTCGCGGATTTTTTCAGCTCGACCATAAAAAGATGCCGGTGCTGATCCCCATCGAGTCCGCGGCTGCAATTGCAGAGGCCGATCGTGCCTTTGAAAGTTTCGACGTCCCGAAGGGCACGCTGCGGGGGGCGCCGCCGGTTCCGGAAGACGATCTGACGACTTTGAGGACCTCGCTATACTTGGTTGCGCACAAGAAACTCGGCACTGATCTGGTAACCCGCCTCACGCAGGCGATTATGCGCGTACGCAGGGATCTTCTGCGCGAGCAGCCGATTTTCGCCCAGATAACCGCACCCAGCACCGACCAGGATGCCTACCTTCCGCTGCACCCTGGAGCGGCAGCCGTTTACAACAGCACCACGCAGAGCTTCATGGATGAGTACGGCAATTGGATCTATTTGACGCCGATGGTGCTGGGCGGCGCCTTCACCATGCTCGCGGCGGCGTGGAAATTCCTCGGCATCGGCAACCGCGCGCCCGAAGGACCGCTGGATTCTCTCTATGCCCTGGCGCGTCGGATCCGGAAAGTCGAGGCTGAGGCTGAACTGTCGGATATCGAAGAGGAAATCGACGGCATTCTAAGGGCGGAACGTGCCAAATCTGCTGCCGGAGACGAGAGCGCGGTGGATGATGCCACACTGACCGTGGCAGCTCACCGGCTGGAGAGCTTGATTCACGATCGACGCACATTGATCGGCAAGAGACCCGCAGTTGCCTCCGCGGCGCAGGCGACACACCGCTGAGTCGCGACACGCCGCGGCACCGCGATCAGAACCGCAGAATAACAACCCAAGGAGAGCCGTCATGAAACATCCGATGATTCTCGTATTGCTGGCAGGAAGCCTCATCGCCCTTAGCACGATGGAAGCGGGCGCCGTCGTTTGCGCTCGTGGGGTGGTTCGCGCAGGCTGCGTCGCCGCCGGCGGGGCTGCCGTCGTGACGACGGCGCCCGTGGTGAGAGCGCCGGTCGTCCGTCCTGCCGGTGCAGTTGTCGCGCCGCGGGCGCCCGTTGTTCGGCGCAGGGTGTACTGACAGGCCACGACGCATCGGGATGCCCCGATAACGATACGCGGCAGAGACCGAGGCTGCGCGCAGGCGAACGAACTTGAAGCTACGGCCTAAAACGAGATGACCGGCAGAGAGACGGCCGCTGCCTCGCGACACACTGGTGAATCATGAATGCAATCGCGTTATCGTGCATCACGTTTATATGCATCTCAGGCGGCGCCCTGCTCGGTATGTTCCTTCCTGGGCATCACCTGAGCACAGATGACAAGGATGTGGTCAGGCTGGGCACGGGTCTCATCGGGACGATAGCCGCGCTTGTCCTCGGCCTGCTTATCGCTTCGGCGAAGGGATCCTACGACACGCAGAGCACTCAAGTCACGCAGATGACGAGCAATGTTGTCCTGCTCGACAATCTGCTGGCGCAGTACGGACCGGAGACGAACAACGTACGCAATCTATTAAGGCGCAGTATCATTACCTTGGCTGATCGAATGTGGCGCGAGAAAAGTTCGGAGGTTGCCAAGACCAACCCCTTCGAGGCGAGCGTCGCAAGCGAGACATTCTTTGCGAAGCTTCAGCAGCTTCCGCCGCAGAACGATTCCCAGCGCTCCCTGCAAGCCAGGGCCATACAGATCACCACCGACATTGCGCAAACCCGCCTGCAGCTGTTTGCACAGACGAACAACTCGATCCCTATGCCGTTCCTGGTGGTGCTGATTTTCTGGCTCACCATCATCTTTGGAAGCTTCGGCCTGTTTGCCAAACCCAGCGCAACCGTTTTCGTCTCGCTGTTCGTTTTTGCACTGTCGGCCGCCGGGGCGATCTACCTAGTCCTGGAACTGGGTCAGCCATTTGCAGGTTTGATGCAAATTTCCAGCGCGCCACTCCGCAACGCCCTCACGCCGCTCAGTCCCTAAGCCATTCGCATGATCGGGGTTGCCGGCCTGAACAAGCCCCGGCTGCTATCGCGGTCGTCGCGACCTGCTGCAGCGGCTTTTCGAATTGATCAAGATGCGCGTTGTGCTGGGATGTCCGAATTTGGACCATCGCGTCATTTCGTTGCTCTGCAACAATACGTCGGCTATCGGGGCACACCGGCCTCTGGCGCTTCGTCAGCGCGGCAGACTAATGAGTTCACGGCCCAGTCACGTGAATCTAAAGTTCACCACATAAAGTCTGGTGGGCTTTTCTTCCCCGCGCGGACGTCACATCGAGCAGCGAACATACTGCGTTTCCATTGGCACCGGCTTCTTGGAGCTGAGTGTGATGCTATTCTCTCCGGTGATTTTCACGTCAAATGGCACGTCTGAAACCGCGACGCCGTCCGAGCACGAAGCAGTCACTTGCAGATTCGTCCCGTCATCGCGCAACGATTTGACAGTGCATTTTTGAAATGTGCCGGTTATTTGCTTTCCGTGGACAATTAAACCGCCGGCGTGGAGATCAGCATCTTGCTTGAACGCAAGTTTGTTGTTCTCTTTGGTAAAGATTTGACTGCAGGCCGAGGCGTCATCGGTCCAAGCTCCGTTCAAATCCGCAGCCTCTGTCGAGGCGGATTGCGTGAGGAGAAGTGTTAACAGCACCAACGGACTGAGGGCTTTCATGAACCTCTCCTAGAATGGTCAATACGCTACCGGTGTCCGCAAGGTTAGCAACAGGTCACTCCTAACCACGAAACTCGAACTTGATCTGAATCAACGGTTGCCGCGACGCGCGCAGGCACGGAACCGGGAAGCGACCGTGGCTTGGCCGATTGATGGAGCGCCGACCGATGAAAGTGACGGCCGTGGCACTCGCCGACAAGACTGCGAGAATGGCTCGGACCATCATGGTCCTCAACGAGAGACACAACGAGCCGAAACTGTTGCTGGCAGCATGAGGCAGACCGGCGGCTAGATCGGCAACACTGATTGGCGAGGGCGCCGTCCACACGTGACCCCAAAACGGTCATCCTTTGATCTAGATCAATAGAAGCGTTGCGGCATGGTGGCTCGGGTAGGCATCCACAGGGTTCTGACGTTTCCAAGGGGGAGCTTCCCATGACCCGTACCCGTCACGACGACGACAGCTTAGAGCCAGAAAGCCACTTACTAAACCGCCACAACTCGCTGCTTAGTGGCACCGCACTGACCGCCGCTTTTTTGCTGTGTTGCACGATGGGGACGACCAGCCTTGCGCAGACCACCGGCACGCCGGGTTCGCCCGGCGCCACCACGACGATTGATGGAAAGTACCTTCCGCCGCCACCGCCGAAGTTCGGCGGCGACATCAACCTGCAGGCCAGTCAGTCCAAACCGTACTGGCCCGCCCGAGTGGTGCCGCCGCAGGGCGCGCCCAACGTGCTCCTGATCATGACTGACGACCAGGGCTATGGAGTTTCGGGAACCTTTGGCGGCGTCGTCCCGACACCTGCGATGGATCGCATCGCGCAGATGGGCCTGCGCTACACCCAGTTTCACTCTACAGCCCTATGCTCGCCGACCCGGGCGGCGCTGATCACCGGCCGCAACCACCACTCGGTGGGGTTTGGCATCATCTCGGAGCAAGCGACCGGTTATCCGGGTTACGACAGCGTTCTCGGACCGGAGAGCGCCACCATCGGCACGATCCTGAAGCAGAACGGCTACGCCACCTCCTGGTTCGGCAAGAACCACAACACGCCGAGCTATCAGTACAGTGCGGCCGGTCCCTTTGATCAGTGGCCCGTCGGCATGGGCTTCGACTACTTCTACGGCTTCATGGGCGGCGAGACCGACCAGTGGACGCCGTACCTGTTCCGGAACACCACCCAGGTTTTCCCCTGGGTCGGCAAGCCCGGCTACAATCTGACGACGGACATGGCGGACGAAGCGATCGCCCACATGCGACAGCTCAATGCCGCCGCGCCCGATCAGCCGTTCTTGGTCTATTACGTGCCGGGCGGCACCCATTCGCCGCATCAGCCGACCAAGGAATGGATCGACAAGTTCAAGGGCAAGTTCGACTTGGGCTGGAACGCCCTGCGCGACCAGATTTTCGCCAATCAAAAGCGGCTTGGCGTCATCCCCGAGAACACGCAGCTCACCGCCTGGCCGGATGTCCTGCAAAAGTGGGACACTTTGACGGCCGACGAGCAGAAGTTGTTCGCGCGTCAAGCTGAGGTGTTCGCCGCCTACGTCGCCTACACCGACCACGAGATCGGCCGCGTGATCCAGGAAGTCCAGGACGAAGGCAAGCTCGACAACACGCTGATCATCTATATCAGCGGTGACAACGGCACGAGTCCGGAAGGCACGACGCGGGGGACGCCAAACCAATATACCGCGTACAACGGCATATTGGACCTCCCCATTGCCGAGCAGTTGAAGGCATACGACGCCTGGGGCTCGGCAGCGACCTATCCGCACATGGCCGTGGCCTGGTCATGGGCCTTCGACACGCCATTCAAGTGGACGAAGCAGGTCGCGTCGCACTTCGGCGGCACCCGCCAAGGCATGGCGATCTGCTGGCCGAACCGGATCAAGGATGCCGGCGGCATCCGCACCCAGTTCCACCACATGATCGACATCGTGCCGACCATCCTTGAGGCAACCGGCATTCCCGCACCAGTGATGGTCAACGGCATCGCGCAGAAGCCGATTGAAGGTGTCAGCATGACCTACACCTTCGACAAGTCGAGCGCCAACGTGGCGTCCGCGCGGACGACGCAGTATTTCGAGATGTTCGCCAACCGCGCGATCTATCACGATGGCTGGATCGCAGCGACAACGCCGCCTGCGCCGCCTTGGCTCCTGGGCACCGCCAAGCTGCCGGAGGACGTGGTCAATGGCTACAAGTGGGAACTCTACAACATCGCCGAGGATTACTCGGAGAGCAACGACCTCGCCGCCAAGATGCCAGACAAGCTGCGCGAGATGCAGGAGCTGTTCATGGTAGAGGCGACGAAGTACAATGTGTTTCCGCTGGACAACTCGGTCCTTGCGCGCATCATAGCGCCAAGGCCAAGCGCGACCGCCGGTCGGAACACTTTCACCTACTCGGGTGAGTTGTCGGGTATCCCCACAAGCGATGCACCCAGCATCCTGAACAGGTCCTTTACGATCACCGCGGAGCTCGACATTCCAAGCGCGGGCACTACCGTTGGGCGTACTGGCTCACAGGACAGCAACGAAGGGATGATCGTCACCCTCGGCGGCCGTTTCGGTGGCTATGGCCTGTATCTGCTCAAGGGCAAGCCGGTTTTCGTCTATAACTTCGCCGACCTCGAGCGCTTCCGCTGGGAAGGCAAGGACGCGCTCACGCCGGGCAAGCACACCATCGTGTTCGACTTCAAATACGATGGACCTGGCTTCGGCAAGGGCGGCACGGGCGTCCTGAAGGTGGACGATAAGGAAGCTGCGACCAGCAAAGTCCCGCGCACCCTTCCTTTCATCATGTCAATTGACGAAACCTTCGACGTGGGTGTCGATACCCGTACCCCCATTGACGACAAGGACTATCAGGTTCCCTTCCGGCTCACCGGCAAGCTCGACAAGCTCACCTTCAAGGTGGGGCCCGTGCAGCTCACCAGCGAGGAGCATCAGGTCATCCGGCACGCGCGCGCCGACGCAAACAACTGATGCCCCAGCACTCCGGCCGGCCCCCGAGGAAGGGACGCCCGGCCGGAGACTTGTCCGCTTCTGACGATAATGCGGACGTGCCGTCTAAATGGCGCTAGCGTGCTGAATGCGAAGTTCGTGCGATTTCGCGGCAGCCGCTTTCACGAACTTCGCATTCATAAAGCACACTAGAATCATAAGTTTGCTAGTGTCCTTTTCGAATCCGAAGTTCGCTCCGAAGGTGCGGCGAATGATACGAACTTCGGATTCGGGACACTAGCGTTTTTGGCAGATGGGATAGCCGTCAGTCTATAAATGCCGATGATTAGCCAATAACATCAATGCGATTGTGTTGTTGCAGTGGTATCCAAACTACTGGCTGCTGACCGGCTTTGTGATCTGCTTCGGCAGCATGATCGGCTCGCGCGGCCCGCTGATCACCGCGACCGCACTGAAGATATTCCGCGGCGTGCCGGCGCTGCGGCGCTGACGAACGTTATTGGCTTCATAGCGCGAACAACGCCGGTTCGTGCCCGGACGCGCCGTCGGATGTACACAGCGCGTTTTTATTTTGAGAGCAATTCCCGCGATGACCAGCGTGCGAACTCATAAACTAGGACGCCCGCTTTCAGGGGCGAAGCGGACACGCGACCTGACGTCAGGGACATCGCCTTGTGACCCAAGGGCGACACTGCCCGAGAGCGGTGTAATCCTTCCTTGGAACGCCTTGTCCGAACGCAAGTCACTCCGGTTGGTCGGCGGCCAAGCGTAAGCCTTGCAGGTAGAACTCTCGATACCCAGGGTCGCGCCAGTGCGTAGCACCTGGCACCACGACCGGCGTAATGTCGCGCAGCCTTTTGACAATGGATCGTGCCTCGTCAAGGCGCCCCATGTGAGCATAGCAGGACGCAAGAAAGCGATATGTCGGCGCCCAGCTCGGTCTTTCTCGCAAGGCAAGAAGCAACATCGCTTCGGCTTCCTCAAAACGTCGAGCGAAAAGGTGCCCGATACCTATGCCGACGTGAGCTCCTGCCCCGGCAGTGCCTTCCCGCGGGCTGAGGCGAATGGCAGTCTTGAAATGCTCGATTGCGAGCTCGGGTTTTCCCGCAAAAAGTCTGACCCAGCCGCTCCATATCCATCCGTAAGCGAAGCTCGGGTTGAGATGCAGGGCTCGATCGATCAACGTGGTGGCCGTGGCGAGGTCGTCACCGAACTGAGCGAGAGCGTAGGCGCCTCTTGCAACAAGGGATGGATCGTCAACGATCAGGAGCACCCGTCGAGCAAGATCAAAGCCCTCCCGGCGCGTCAACTCCAGATCATCGGTCCAGTTGTTGACGTAGAGATTAGCATGGCAGGTTGCTGCCAGCGCGAGAGCGGGGCCATAGTTGGGGTCGCGATCAAGTGCTTGCTTGAGCAGATCAAGCGCGCGCAATATCCGGACCTTTTCCCACGATTGGGCCTCCGCCAATGCGCGAAGATATAAGTCATAGGCAGTAAGATCATCGGTCGGCTTTCGAAGAGACCGGCGCTGCTCTGCGGCTTCCAGCGCTGTCCCAATGATGCCGCAGACCTCGACGGCCACCCTATCCTGCAGGTCGAATATATCGTCGAGCGCGCCGTCGAAGTGGTCGGCCCAAAGATGCGCTCCAGTCGCTGCATTGATGAGCTGCCCAGTTATGCGGACTCGGTTTGCCGACTTGCGCACGCTGCCTTCGAGCACGTAACGCACTCCAAGTTCACGTCCGACCTGCTTTATGTCCACAGCGCGGCCCTTGTAGGTGAAACTCGAATTGCGGGCTATCACGAACAGCTGGCGCACGCGCGATAGCGTCGTAATGATTTCTTCCACCATGCCGTCGGCGAAATACTCCTGCTCGGGGTCACCGCTCATGTTCTGAAACGGCAGGACGGCGATCGACGGCTTGTCGGGCAACGCGAGCGCCGAGACCTCACCTTTGGACGTCGCAGGCCACCCGCCGGGATCGATCGTGATACGGTAAACGTGAACCGGCCGCGCGATATTCTTCAGAGTTTGCTCGCCCGCATCCTCAACGTTGAAGGGCACCTTGTCGCGTGAGTGATTGAGGACTGCCTGAGAAATACAGATGCCACCGGGTTCTGCGATGCTCTCAAGCCGCGCGGCGATGTTGACGTCATCTCCAAAGATGTCGTGGGCCTCGATGATTACGTCGCCAATATTGACGCCCACGCGAAAGGCAATGCGCTTGTCCTCGGCTTCGCCGCTTGTGATTTCCTTGATGCGGACCTGGAACTGCATGGCAGCGCGAACCGCTTCGACCGCGCTCGGAAACTCCGCCAAAAACCCGTCGCCAGTGCTCTTCACGATGCGGCCACGATGTTCGGCAATCGCCGGATCGACGGCATCCGCCAAGAGCGCCGCCAGTTTGGCATGCGTCCCCTCTTCGTCGCCATGCATGAGCCGCGAATAGCCCGCTACGTCGGCGGCCAATATCGCCGACAACCTGCGCTCGACCCGGACTGGCCGCTCCTGCACCATCGCCCGCATCCAATCAAATATTTATTGTACGACGAATCGGACGGCCGGGCCAAATGGGTTTTCGGGGATGTGCCGTCTAAATGGCGCTGGCGTTTTTGGCAGATGGGATAGCCGTCAGTCTAAAAATGCAGATGATTAGCCAATAACATCAATGCGATTGTGTTGTTGCAGTGGTATCCGAACTACTGGCTGCTGACCGGCTTCATCGTCTGCTTCGGCAGCATGATCGGCTCGCGCGGCCCGCTGATCACTGCCACCGCGCTGAAGATATTCCGGGTGAGCGCGTCGGTACCATCTACGGCACGATCATGATCGGCAGCGGCCTCGGCTCGGCGCCTGGGGTGGCGGCCTGATCCATGACTGGACCCACAGCTACAACCCGCTGATCGCCTTCGCGCTCGTCAACGTCGTGCTCAGCCTGATCCCGTTCCTGGTGGTGCCAGCACTGCGGCGCTGAGCCGAGGGCTCATGAACTTGGCTGGTCGACAGCCTCTCCCCACAGGCACGTGGGGAGAAGCCGAAGGTTGCGACGTCTCTCGTTCAGTCGGTGTCGCGGCAATCGTCGCTGCGGTGGTCACGGCCGCAGGAGCCGCGGTCATGAGCTTCCTCCCGGCCATCGCCGGTGCCCGGCGTGAACGACACGCCACGCAGCGCCTCGCCGGAGTTCGCGGTCCGCAGCGTGACAAAACGTTCGCCGGCCGGCAGCGTGGCCGCGGAAAGCTTGTCGGTGATCATCACGAGCTTGTTCGGATCGGCACCCTGGTCGCCGCTGCCGCTCACCGTGGAGGTGATCGCCCAGATCGACACGCTGCCGTCGCGATTGACGCGGCCGGTGATGTTGCGCAGGCCGTCGGTCGCCGGCGACCACGGCTTGCCGGTCGCGGCGTTGTTGCCGGTCGGATAGCCCTGCACCGTGTAGGGCACACCGAGATCAAGTCCCGCCTGCAGGGTGTAGGCCTGCTTCCACGCGCCGGCAGTGCTGTCGAACACCCACTTCTGCAATCCGGCTGATGTCTGCGCCTTGGCGGCGGTATAGCTGTTCGATGTCGGGTCGAATGTCGCGGTGCCGTTGCCTTCGTCGGCGACGTAGAGCGTGTTCGCGTCGGCGAACCAGATGCCGAACGGGAACGAAGTTGTGCTCTTGAGCGCAGTCGGGAAACCGCTCAGCACGCACATGTTATAGGGCGTGACGCCCTGCCCCGCCAACTTCGAACCATCGTAGAAGATCTGCGTCGTCGGCAGCGACGCAGACGGAGCCGGCACGCCGACGCCGTTCGGGCACGCCTTCGGGCTGCCGTTGGCGGCGTTGCCGGTGGTGTCGATGAAGTACACCGTGTTGATTCCGTTGCCGCCGCTGCCCTTGGTCGTGTAGATCACGTTGTTGAACACGGTGAGGCCGCGGAAATTGGTGTCCTTGCCGATCTTGTCGGCTTTCTGGCCGAGCTCGGTGATGTTGAAGCTGCCGAGCGGGAAAGGTCCGCCCGGATCAGCTTGGCGAGCGAGCGGCGCGTCGGCCTCTCTCGCGATCTGCATGCCGGCGCCCGTGATAACCCCCGCAGGCTGCGGATTGCCGCCATTGCCCGCATTGCCGGCCGTGTAGAACACACCGGCGCCATGCCAATCGTTGAAGACCGCAGCGCGGCCGTTGTTGCCGCTATAGCCATTCACCTTGGTGAAGTGGAAGCGACCGTTCTCGTCGACTTCAGCGACCAGGCGATAATAGGCGCCGGGCACCGGATTGCTCGGATCGATGACGTCAGGCGTATTGGAGTTCGACACGTCGAGAGTGCCGATCGGGGCGAGATAGCCCATGAAGGTCACGCTGCGGTGATCCAGCGACAGATTGAGCGCCAGCTCGGATTTTGACGAGAAGCTGGTGACCATCTGGTCCTTGCTTCGGGAAACGCCGCGCTGGGCGCTGTTCGGGACCTCGAGCGACTGCACATGTCTGCCGTCGAGACGCAGTTCGTCGAGCAAGATCTTCGCAGTCAGGCCGAACGAGCCGTCGACACCGTCGTTGTTGAACACCGTCGGATAGGTGCCGTCCGCCGTAGCGGTCACGCAATTCGGCGACACGCAGTTCGGCGGCAATTGTGTCACGCCGGGCGTGATGGTGACGGCGTTGTTGACGAACACCGCACGGCTCAACAACAGATGACCCGGCCGGAAATGCACGTCGTCGCCGTCGGCGCGCGCGAGACTGCTGGCGAGCGCCGTTGAGGCGAGCAGCGTTAACGCAAGAACCGAGCGAGACAACGGAAACCCAACAGGCGGGCGCAATCCTTTGGCGATCATTGCTTTTCTCCCAATGTCAGATTTTTAGAAAACGAGGGGCGCATAGCCGCCCGCCATGTCGGTGGTCGGCGCGCGCAATCTGCGGGCGGACTGTTACGGGCATGCGACAATCAACCGCACGTCCACTGCGCCATCACGCTCGTCACGATGGATGATCAGTCAGTCATGCCCGGCAATCTCGTCCGGGCCCTCGGCGGCCGAGGCAATCTGCCGACGCGCTAGTTGTTCGTCGTCGGCAGATCGTTCGGGCCGTACTGCTTGAACTCGAAGATCTTGCGCGTCAGGCCGGGCGCCAGTGCCGAGATCGGGTTGACGCGCAGCACCGGCTGGCTGGGCGTGCCGACCACTTCATAGGTCACGCCGATCAGGCCTTCGTTGCTGCCGGCGCCGAGGAAAATCCCGAAGAACGGGATCTGGCCGAACATGTTGTTCAAGCCGTACATCGGAATGAAGGTACCGTTCATCCGCACCTGGTTGCCGAGATAATCGATGCTGCCTTCGATGGTCGCGCCGATGCTCGGTCCCTTGACCACGCCGTTGCGGATCGAAAGCTGGCCGCTCTGGCGCGTGAACTCGGCGCGCAACGCGTCGAACCCGATGCCGTTCTGGGTGCTGACCGGCCCGCCGGCGACGGCGCGGTCGAGCTGGGTTTCGCCCTTCACCGAGAAGCCGGTGATATTGAGCAGTCCTTCCCTCGGGCCCGGATCGGGAATCGGCGGCTCCATTGCAAGCATCAGCTGGCCGCCGATCACCTTCGAATAGGTGTCGATGAAGCGCAGGAACGCGCCGGCGTCAGCGGTCTGCAGGTAGATCACCTCGCGCGCCTGCTGGCGCCGCAAGTCGGCGCTGACCGGGGTATCGCGGCCAACCCTGCCGCTCAGCGTGAACGTCTTGAAGTACCCGTTGCGACGCGAGACCTTGGCGTCGACGCCGCGCAGCGCCTCGCCGTTGAAGCCCGCCACTGCGCCGAGCTTCAGGTCGACGTCGAAATCGGTGGTCTTGGCCTTGTTCTTGGGATCGCTGTCGCGGCCGGAGATCGCCGATTTCAGGAAGCCGCGACCATCGAACACGTCGCCACGCATCGTCACCTTGATCACGCCGTCAGGACCGCGATCGGCCCGCAACGATGTCTTGTCGCCGTCCGACGGCGCATAGGTCGGGAAGTTCGCATTCATCAGGTCGCCGTTCTGGTCGACCTCGAGCGCGCCCTTGATCGAGACGCCGCTGCCGTCGATCGAGATATCCTCGAACCGCGTCGACTGCCCCTTCGGCACCACGTTGAAGGTCGCCTTGCCGGCCCTGCCCTGCGCCTTGACCCATCCAGGCAGAATGTTGTCGAGCTTGAGCTGGGTCAGGTCGGCCTCGACGCCCATCTTGGTGGTGGGATTGTCGCCACTACCGATCTTGCCGCTCAGCTTGATCGGGATCGCGCCGGACACTGCGGGGCCGAGATCAAGCCCGAGCCGTGCGCGGCTCGCGTCATCCAGCGTCGCCTGCAGCTTGACGTCGGCATCGCCGTCGGCCGGCTTGCGGTAGTCGAGCGAGGCCGCCTGCCCGTTGATCTTGACGTCGCCCTTGACCTGGAAGCCGGCATTGCTCGCAATCACCTTCAGCGTGTTGGCCTCGAGCTTCTGGTTCATCACCAGCTTGTCGACGGCAACGCCGGAGATGTCGGCGGTGACGGAATATTGCGTGTCGGCCTTGGTCAGCCCGCCCGTCACCGGCATGCCGAGATTGATCGTGGCCGTGACGTTGCCCTTGCTGGCGTTGGGATCGATCGGTGGACCGGAGAGATCGCTGAGCCGATCGGATGCGAGGATCTCGGCGGCGGCCGGCACCGGACAGTCGACCCGGAACTTGACCTTCGACGGCGACGGCTTCGGCGCCATGTCCGGCACCTCGAAGCTGAAATCCGACAGCGTGATCTTGCGGCCCGCCGGCGTGTCGGCAATGCCCTGGTTGATGGTCACGGTCGCAGTGCGGCCGGTCACCCTGGCCTTCAGATCCGCATCATGCACCGCGGGCATCTGATCCACCGGGCGCACCGTGACACCCGAGGCGACGATGTTGACCGCGAGGCCGTCATCCGGGATCGGCGGTCCCTTGCGCGACAGATTATGGACCGGCGAATTGACGCCGACATCGATGCGCTGGAGCGTGCCGCGGTCGATCCGCTCGAGCACCCATTCGCGCACCTCGGGCACGATGATGATCGGCCACATCCGCTTCAGGGCGGAGGCCGACATCGGCGTGCCGGCGAAGCCGAGTTGCAACCGCGGCTCGCCCGAATAGTCGATGCTGCCGGTGCCGGCGACCCCGATCTCGCCATTGCTGATATCGGCCTGGGTCAGCAGCACCCGCTTCTTCTCGGTGTCGAACCGGAGACCGATGTTGATGCGATTGAAGATCAGCGGCGGTTCGTCCTTGTCGGCGCCGGCGAGCACGATGGTGCCCCCGGACAGGCCCGCCTGCCAGTCGGTGACGTTGTCGTTCGGTGGCTCGAGATGGCCGAGCAGCGTGATGCGGTTGGTGCCCGAGACGATCTTGATCGGCGCCAGCAGCACGCGGCGCCCCGAATCCCATTCGACGCTCATCTCGGCCGAATCGACCGGCATCGGATAGTCGGGCGTGTCGGTGTCGATGATGTTGCCGGCGCCGACATTGATCTTGCCGCGGAAATAGGTCGGCAGGCCGTCGCGGCCGAGCTCGCCCTTCATCTCGCCCGACAGCGGCAGGTCGGCGGTGTAGGTGAGATCCTTGGTCCTCATCGCGAGCAGGATGTTGCGGGTGGAGACCTTGTCTGCCTTGATGTCGACCGAGCGCACGCCGTTCTGCTGTGGTCCAACCAGGACGCGGACCGACCAAGGCTTTGCGCCGTCCTCGCCGAAGCTGAGCGCAACTCCGCCGCCGCTCGGGCGCCGCAGGCTCAGGCTGATATTCTCAAAGCTCCATTTGTTGCCGCGCTGCTGGTCGTCGACGACGAGATTGCCGTTCTTGAGGCCGATCTCGTTGAGGTTCTGACCGTCGAGGCCGGTCATGCTGAGGCTGTCGAGCCAGTCGAGGCCGGCGAGCAGCCCGCTCTGGGCCGAATCGGGTGCGGCCGCAGCGGGTCCGGAGGCAACCGGAGGCAAGGCAACCGGCGGCGGCGGTGCAGCGGTTGTCGGCCGCGGGAATGTCGGCGGCAGCCCCGCCTCCCGCTTGGATGCAACGCCGGTGGCGAGCGGTTTTGCGGTGTCGCCGGCGGACACGGTGACATTGCCGTCGGGCGTGATGCGCACCGACAATTCCGCATCGACCAGATTGAGGCTCTCCGCCCGCAACTGGCCCATCAGCAATGCCGTTCCGGACAAGCGCACTTCGGCTTTCGGCGCGCTGGCAACGACCACGTGGTCGCGGTCGCGGACGATGATGTCACGGATGCGCACCGCGATCCTGACCCTGCCGGCGCGCTCGATCTGCGTTCCACCGACCTCGACCGTGTTGCCGTGGCCGATATTCTCCTCGATCGCCGCGGCAAGCCATGGCGTCGCCAGATCGAGATTGATCGGACCGGCGCCGAGCCGCCACCACAATGCTCCGAAGCAGGTCGCGAACATCACGACCAGCACCGCGAGGACCAGTCCGATGCGACGGATCCAGCGCTCGCGATGCAGCCAGCGCTGCATGCCAGAGCAGAAATCGCTGAAACGATGCAGGTTGGTGTTGGAACGCGCCAGCAATTGCCGCGCACGGTTGCCCGCCGCCTCATCCTGCTCGTCCCACGCGGCGTCGTCTTCCCATTGCGAGAAGTCAGTCCCGGCGCGCGGATTTGGACCCTGCGGCGACTTGTTCCTTGCCATTGCCTCTCGGTGCTGACGGCGAAGCTGATCGCCGCCATCGGGGCGCCCGTCGACTGTTATCGAGCGCTCCCTTGCCGGCATCGCCGCCTATCCTCGCCTAATCATGTTACTCGCCGATGGCCCCGGAACGGACCAAACCAACCAATCAAAAAGCCAATTCAGCAAGCGGACGGGTAACGCGTCGAATTCCTTGTCACCATACTCCGTGGCCATCAAACTTGCCCAGCGGCCGATGCGAATCCGGCCGATGCGAATGAGACCCGCAATACCCCAATGGTTGAGCTTCGGAAAGCGACGAAAGGAAGGCGTATGTCCAAGAAAACGCGCAAGAAATCCTCCAACACAACCGGAAAGCGGGTCGCAACAAAGGTTGCGCGCGCCGCAAGCGCAAGCACTGGGAAGTCCGCGATGAAAACCCGCACAACGGTTGCGAAGAAGGCGGCGGCCAAGAAAGCAACAAAGGTGAAGGCCAAGACCACCACAAAGACCGCAGCGGGTGTTCGAGGCAAAGCCTCGCACAAGACCACATCGAAACCGTTAAGGTCTGAGCCGGCCGCGACCGTGACCAAGTCGTCCGCCGTCACACTCACCGAGGGCGCCGCGGCGCCAACGTTTGACCTGCCGCGCGACGGCGGAGGCAGCGTTTCGCTGAGGGATTTTGCCGGCAAGAAGCTGGTGCTGTTCTTCTATCCCCGCGCCGACACCCCCGGCTGCACAAGGGAGGCGATCGACTTCACCCGCCTCAAGAATGAGTTCGCCGCGGCGGGGGCCGAGGTGGTCGGCATTTCCGCCGATACGGTTAAGGCGCAGGAGTCATTTCGAAACAAACACCAGCTGTCGGTGCCGTTGGGCTCGGACCCGGCCCATCAGATGCTGGAGGCGTATGGCGCCTGGGGCGAAAAATCCATGTATGGCAGGACTTTCATGGGAATTATTCGCACCACGGTTCTGGTCGATTCCAGCGGAAAAGTCGCCCGCATCTGGCGTCACGTGAAGGTCGACGGTCATGCCGAAGCGGTATTGGAGGCCGCCCGATCGCTCTGACCGGCGGGTTCCGTTTCCTGAAAATTAACCATGGCGGGCTCAAATCGGCCCCGCAAATTAGCCGTACGGAGCTTGGTCCGACCGGCCGCGGGAGTACCGATGTCGAGCCGGTCCGGTCATCACCAGGAATACCAGAAACACCATCACCCTCAGGACCATGGCCGGACGCCGGCGCGCCGTCCCGTGGCCCAGCATGCCGCACCGGCGGCTGCCGTTGCCGGCTCCGGCGAGGGCTATACGCTGGTCCATGCCGGCAAGCAGGTCCGGTTCGGACCGGTGGTGTTCTGGATCGCGGTCGGCACCGTGGTCCTGCTCGGCATGTGGTCGGCGGCGACCGCAACCTATTTCGCGTTCCGTGACGACGTCCTGACCCGGCTGATCGCGCGCCAGGCCGAGATGCAATACGCCTATGAGGACCGCATCTCGGAGCTGCGCGCCAAGGTCGATCGCACCACCAGCCGCCAGCTGCTCGACCAGGAGCAATTCGACCAGAAGCTCGACCAGATCATGAAGCGGCAGTCGGCGCTGGAATCGCGCGCCACCGCGCTCGGCGCGATGCCTGATGTTGCGACCACCGGATCGATCAGGCCGCAGGGCCGCGCCGACGCCGCGCCGTCATCCGGCACGCCAAAGCCCTCCCCGATCAGCGACACCGTGATCTTCGTGGCGCCGCCGGATCGCGAGGCGCGGCTGGAATCGCGCGCGCCGCTGATCGCCAAGGCGCAGCCGAACCAGTTCGCCAAGGCCCAGGGCGTCGATAACGTCCTGGTCCGTCTGCAAACCTCGCTCGACCAGGTCGAGCGGCGCCAGGTCGCCGCGCTCTCCTCGGTCGAGGACGGCATCGAATCGCGGGTGCGCCGGATGCGCGGTGTGATCTCCGATCTCGGACTCAACATGGCGCAGCTCGAAGCCGCGACA
Source organism: Bradyrhizobium sp. Pha-3 (assembly GCF_042258615.1). Taxonomy (GTDB): domain Bacteria; phylum Pseudomonadota; class Alphaproteobacteria; order Rhizobiales; family Xanthobacteraceae; genus Bradyrhizobium. The sequence goes on from NZ_CP170152.1 coordinate 5,417,755, forward strand.
CCGCGCTCCGGCATGGGCGGCCCTTATGTGCCGGTGAAGCTCGCGCCCGACGCCGGCGCGTTCGAGCGCCAGCTCTATCGCATCAACATCAACCGCGCGCAGATGCAGCGCTTGAACCAGACGCTGGCACTGGTGCCGTACCGCAAGCCCGTGGTCGGCGAGGTCGAATTCACCAGCGGCTTCGGCGTTCGCTCCGATCCCTTCCTCGGCCGTCCGGCAATGCACACCGGGCTCGACTTCCGCGCCGCGCAGGGCGATCCGGTGCGCGTCACCGCCAACGGCAAAGTGGTGTCGGCGGGCTGGGCCGGCGGCTACGGCCGCATGGTCGAGGTCGATCACGGCAACGGCCTCTCGACCCGCTACGGCCATCTCTCCGAGATCGGCGTCAAGGTTGGTGAATACGTCAAGATCGGCCAGGTGATCGGCGCCGTCGGTTCGACCGGCCGATCCACCGGTCCGCATCTGCACTATGAGACCCGCATCGACGGCGAAGCGGTCGATCCGCAGAAATTCCTCCGCGCCGGCGTCCGGCTCAGCGCGGGCTAATCTCCCAAATCCGCTCCGCACGTTCTGAAGCCGGCGCTGGCCCAGGCCCGCGCCGGTTTTGTTTTGTCGGATCAGCGGCGGCCACCGCCGCCCATGCCGCCGGGCGGCCCGCCGCCACCGAATCCACCGCCGGGCCCGAATGGACCACCGCCGCCGCCGCCACCCGGGCCGAATGGTCCGCCAGGCGAGCCGAAGCCGCCCGGACCTGGGCCGGTTGTTCCACCATTCAGCGGATCGGGCGCAGGACCGCCACCACCCTGCGGTCCGCCGCCGAGCGCACCAGATGGCCCACCGGGGCCGCCGCCACCGGGCGCGCCGCGCCCGCCCGGTCCGGATCCATGTCCCCCTGGCCCCGAGCCGCCGCCACCGGAGCCGCGGCCCGGCGTGCCGGGGCTCCGCACCGACGAGCCCGGGAATCTGGTGACCGATTGCACCGACTCGACACGCAGCTCGCGCGTCCCCGACAGCTGCGCGTTGACGACCACGCGCGTATCGGCGGCCGGCGAAAAGCGCGAGTGGTCGCGCGCGATGAAGCCGGAGCCGAGCTGCAGCTCATTGCCGACCCGGCGCACATAGGCCTCGATCAACAGCCGCTTGGCGCCGGTGAGATCGGAGAAGTCGTCGGCACGGCTGCGCGAGACCTGCATCACGCCCTGTGCAACGTTGCCTTCGGCCTGCACGCGCTGACCGACCAAACCCGCATCGACGCCGCTGAGCTTGAGCTCGCCGATCCGCAAGCTACCTGCGCGGTCGCGCTCCAGCGGTCCTGCGACGCGCATCGCGGCGTCATGACGCTCCTGCACCAGGCTTGCGACGACGACACCGTCGGTGCGGCGCAGCCCGAACACGGCGACATGCGCGCCGACCTTCAGCCAGTTCTCGCGGCCGCTCCAGGCGACCCTCTGGCCAAGCACCATCAGCTCGCCCGATTTCACCTGCTCGACCGGTCCGGTCACTTCGCTCGCCACGTCGATGCGCCTGGTCGACAGCGTACCGCCGGCATCGCGCTCGGCCACCACGCGTGCGAGCTGTCCGATCCGCAGCGCTTTGGCGCTCGCCGCCTCGCCGTCGATCCGGACCGGTACGTCGGCCGCATAGGAAACGCGCTCGCCATTGACGTAGATCGAACCGAACCGCTGGATCACGCCGACAATGCCGGTGCCACCGATGCCCTGATCGGAGCCGGTGATCCCGGTGCCGCCGATGCCCTGATCGTTGCCGCGCTTCTTGACCTGCGCGCCGGCGAGCGACGTTCCGGCGAGCCAGAAGCCGATCAGCAGCGCGCGACGGGAAATGACCGGCGGCCTTTTCATGCCGCACCGCCTTCGTCGGCATCGTCATCGACCGGGCCGTCCGGACCCTCGCGATAGATGTAGATGCCGAAATTCCAGCGGTAGTCGCCGCCCTTGTCCTTGGCCAAGGCGCGGTTGGCCTCGCGGTTGGCGACCTTCAGCGCCTCCATCGCGAGCTCGCGCGAGCGGCCCTCGAGCCGTTTTGCCAGTTTGGCCGACAGCCCGTCGTAATGTACCGCGCGTTCGAGGAAGCGCGGTGTCGCCGACGACACGTTCAGCTCGGCGGCGGCGACATGGTCGTGCAGATTACGGCCGAGATAATGCCATTTGCGGTCGTCGTCGCCATGCGGGACGAAGGCCTCCTCGACCAGCATGATCTCGTCATCGTCATTGATGGTGACGAGCTTGCGGTCGAGCCATTCGTCAAGCACCGCGCGCGGCCGCACGTCCTTGGTGATCGATTCGACCAGCGTCTCGAACGACGGCGCGCCGCCATCGGCGGTGCGCGGCAACGGCAGCGGATCGCCCTTGGCGTCGGTGAACTCGGGCGCGGCCAGCCAGCGCGCGATGATCGCGCTGGTGCGCGACAGCGTCGCCGGCACCGCATTGACCGGCGCGCCCGCGCCGCGCAGCCGCGCGACCTCCTTGCGGTGAATGCCGGTCAACAGGCTGACGCGGCTGTCGGTCTGCTCCTTGCCCTCGAGCGCGAAGTCGTGCTCGGCGACGTTGACGTAGAGTTCGCGCAACAGCTGGGTCAGCGCCGGAAATGTCATGCCGCCGCGGACGCAAAGCCGCACCAGCGGGCGCAGCATCCGCGCCAGCGGCGCGTGCAGCTTCGCTGCGGCGATCGGCGCGGACGATCCCGGCTTCGGCTTCGGGGGCTTGGCATTCATGCCTAAACTTTTAGCCGTCCGCTGCGTGGGACACAATCCCACCTTACTTGACGTGTGACATTTTCCCACTTATGGGAAACAAAAGTAACCTCCGGACACGGCGCGGCCTGCGGGCGCCGATGTCCCGGGTGTCCGGCACTGTCGCCATCGCTACGGACCGCTCCATGACGCCTGCCCGATTCGACCTTGCGATCGCGGAAGCCTGCCGGATCGCCCAGGTTCCCTACGAGGAATTCGTGTCGACGGTGATGGCGGGCAGCTATCCGTGCCTGCCGGGCGTGGCGCCCGGCTCACCGCGCCGCTTCGGCGAAACCGATCTGCTGACGCTGTACATCTATGGCCGCCTGCTCGCCTTCGGCTTCGGCGGCTTGCGCGCCGGTGAATATGCCAGCCGCGCGCATGCCGGCCTCACCGCCGAGCCACGCGCGAACTCGATCTCGATCGCGCTGACATCGGATGGCGGCAAGCGCGTCGTCATCGAGCAGGATCTGCAGCGGCCCGCAGCCGCGATGCTGCCCGAGCGGATCCATTTCGACACCGTGGCGATCCGCCGCCAGTTGCTGCCATCCACGGCCGGCAGCACGGCAGAGCCGGCGTGACACGTCGCTAGCACACCCGGCGCACTCGCCCCGCGCTGTCGCGGCGCGATCGCGCCGTCATGCGTGCCGATCCCTGCTTCTAAAAAAATCATCCACCGCCATACGTGGGACATAATCCCACATTTTAGTCCGGCACGATTGACGTGTGAATTTTTCCCACGTATCCAGAATCCATTCAGCAGGGAATCCGACGCAATGTCTCTTCGTTCGGCCCACGAAACCGGTTCGTCTTGCGAACCCGGTTCGTCTTTCGAACCCGGTTCGTTTCGCGAACCCGGTTCGTTTCGCGAACCCGGTCGGTTCGCCGCCACCGCCCTCCGTTTCACGCCACAGGCGCCCTTCTGCTTCACGCCGCAGGCGCCTTACGGCCCGATCGAGCCGGTGCTTCCGGCGCTGCTGCGCTCGCTGGTGTTCGCCGCCGCGCTGGCGCTGCCGTTCGTCGTCGCCCTGTTCGTCGCATGATCCGGATCGAGCCGCCCATGATTGGTCTCAACGCGCCGGCCCGGCGTCCGTCGGTGCTCCACATCTTCAAGGTCTACTACCCGGATCTGTTCGGCGGCACGCTGACGGTGATCCGCGACATCTGCGCCTCCCTGAAGGACACGTTCGACGCCGCCGTGCTGGTCTGCTCGCGCGCCGGCGGCGAGCGGCAGATCGTGATCAATGACGTTGCCGTCGAGCGCGTGCACTCGTTCGGCGACGTGCTGTCGCTGCCGGCGGCGCCGACCTATCCGTGGCGGCTGTGGCGCCGCATCGCCGAGCACGATCTGCTGGCGCTGCACGCGCCCTTCCCGCTGGCCGACCTCGTGTTCGCATTCGGGCTCGGCCGCGCGCGTCCGCTGGTCGTGCACTGGCACGCCGACATCGTCTCGCACGCAGCCTTGCGCTTCCTGGTCGAGCCGATGATGCGGCGAACCTTGCGCCGCGCCGCGGCGATCATCGTCTCCGATCCGGTGCTGATCGAAACCACGCCGCTGCTGCAGGAGTTTTCCGACAAGTGCCACGCCGTTCCGTTCGGCGTCGATGTCGAGAAGTATGACCGGCCCGCCGCGCAACCCGACGACGTCAACGCCCGCGGCCGCCTCGTCCTCGCTTGCGGCCGGCTGGTGCCCTACAAGGGCTTTGACGTACTGGTGCGCGCCGCCCACGCCCGCAATTTCGAGGTCTGGATCGTCGGCGAGGGCCGTGAGCGCGGCCATCTCGAGCAGCTGATCCGCGACTACGGCTTGCAGGACCGCGTCCGCCTGCTCGGCTCGGTGTCCGAGAGCGAACGCGTCAAGCTGATGCGCATCGCCGACGTCTTCGTGATGCCGTCGGTGACCAATGCGGAGACCTTCGGGCTGGCCCAGCTCGAGGCGATGGCGGCGAGCCGTCCGATCGTCAACACCGCGCTCGACACCGGCGTTCCGCATGTCGCCCGCGACGGCCTCGAGGCCATCACGGTGCCGCCCGGCGATCCCACCGCGCTCGCCGACGCCATCGAGACGCTGATCAACGACCCCGAGCGGCGCCGCCGCATGGGCCAGGCCGCGCGGCATCGCGCGATCACGAAATACTCAACCACAGCCTTCAAGGAGGGAGTAGAGACGGTGTACCGCAAGGTCGTGACCGAAGAGGCCGCCGCAAAGGACGCAGGGTCACTAGCCCCAGCCCCGCGCCCCCGAACGGCCGGTCTCGTCGGCGCGATCCAGATCGCGGCAGCGCTGGCCTGGTCAGACGTCCGCCATCGCTACGTCCGCTCCCTCCTTGGACCCTTCTGGATGTCGATCCAGATGGCGATCATGGTGGCCGTGCTCGGCTCGGTCATCGGCCATCTCTCCAACGCCAGCGCGGTGGCGCGGCTGCCGATGCTGGCGGCGAGCCTCACCGCCTGGACCTTCCTCAACAGCGTCGTGCTCGACGCCACCACCGCGCTGCAGGGCTCGGCCAGCCTGATCAAGGATCGCGCGCTGCCGCCGGTGATCTTCCTGCTGCAATGTACCTTCCGCCAGGCGCTGTTCGCGGCCCACAACGCGGTCGTGCCGCTGGTCCTGTGGCTCGCGCTGACGCCGCGGGATGTTGGCGGTGCGATCGCCGCCCTGCCCGGCCTCGTGCTGTTCGTCATCTGCACGCTCGGCGTCAGCCTCGTGCTCGGCGCGCTGGCGACGCGCTACCGCGACATCAAGCCAATCATCGAGTCCTCGCTGACGCTGGCCTTCCTGGCTTCGCCGATCATCTGGACGCCCGAGATGATCGATCGCGGCTCCACGGTGATGCGGCTCAATCCGCTGACGCATCTCTTCGCAATCTGGCGCGACCCGCTGGCATCGGGCCATGTCGCGATGACGAGCGTGATCTATGTGCTGGCCTGCCTTGCTTTGCTCGCGGTCGCGGCGATCGTGACGGTCGCTCAGTTGCGCAAAGCGGCATTCTGGATCTAGCAACATGGCAAGCATCCACCTCAGCGACGTCTGCCTCGATTATCCGCTGTACGGCGCCTACGACTTTTCGCTGAAGCGCCGCGTGCTCGGCCGCCTGTTCCGCCAGAGCAGCGAGATGCGCACCATCCGCGCGGTCGACAACATCTCGATCGAGGCGAAGGCCGGGGCCCGCATCGGTCTCGCCGGGCCGAACGGCTCCGGCAAGTCCACTTTGCTGCGGCTGATCGCCGGCGTGTTTCCGGCAACCAGCGGCGAGGTCCAGATTTCCGGCAACATCGTGCCGCTGCTTGGCCTCGGCGCCGGCGTCAATCTCGATTTCGTCGCCGCCGACAATATCAACCTGCTGCTGCGGATCTCCGGCCGCAAGCCGACGCCGGCGATCCTGGACGAGATTTGGGCGTTCACGGAACTGGAGGCACGGATGCAGCGGCTGCCGCTGCGCATGTTCTCCTCGGGCATGCTGATGCGCGTGCTGTTCGCGACCGCGACCGCCTTTCCCGCCGACATCCTGCTGCTCGACGAATGGCTCAGCGTTGTCGACGAGAATTTCTCGGCCAAGGCCGAGCAGCGGCTGCGCAAGATGGTCGAAGCCGCGGCGATCGTGATCATCGCCTCGCACGACCAGGGGCTGCTGCGCCGGACCTGCAACCGCATCGTCAATCTCGACCACGGCCGCATCACCAGCACCGTTGCGCTGGATCCGCCCGTCCCGCATCACCTCGAGCTCAGAGAAATAAGCGCATGACAAAGATCCTGGTCGTCAGCGAGGCGCTCGGCGAACCCAACCACAAGCGCGGCATCTTCCATTTCACGCGCGAACTGATCCGCTCGCTGGCCGGCGACGGCCACGAGCTGACGCTGCTGGTCGAGACCACGCGCCGCTACCGCAAGCTGCGCCAGCGCCAGCAGCGCACAAGGCTGCTGCCTGACGGCTCGCGGCTGATCGAGCTGCTCGCGCTCTATCGTTTCCTCGACGAGGCCGATATGAATGCGCCTGTCATGCGCAGCAGCGGCGGCCTGCGCCGCACCGTCGACTGGTTCCGCGGCAAGCTGCGCGGCGCGACCTCGCGGGAGTTCGCGGTCAGCTTCCTGCGCGCGGTCCATTTGCTGCCGGCCGGCATCAGCCTGATCGAGAACCACGCCGAAGGCCTCGAATACATCCCGACCGATTTGCGCCATCTCAAGCTGTTCGGCGACTTCCTGCTCGAGCCCGGCTTCTACAGCTATCAGGACACCTCGGCGCTGCTGCAGCTGCCGCCGCCGCGGGTCGATGCGCGCGGCTACGACGTCATCCTCGTCGACACGCCGACGCGGGTCGCGATCCAGCGCAAGCGCGGCGCCAAGGTGATCTGCGTCGTGCATGACCTGCTGCCGCTCACCGACCTCAAGCTCAGCGACGTCGCGACCCGGCTGTTCCTGTCGCGGCTGTTCACCAGCCTGCAACAGGCCGATGAGCTCGCCTTCGTCTCGAATTACAGCCTGGGCCGGTTCCGCGCCCTGCTGCCGCAGTTCGCGCATCTGCCGGCGCGGGTGGTCTATCCCCGCACCAGGTTCGATGCACAGGCGCTGCTGGCAACCGGTGCGCCGAGCGGACGGCCGTACTTCGTCGTGATCGTCTCCGCCGAGCCGCGCAAGAACCTCGCCGCGGTCATCCGCGCCTTCCGCAAATTGCCGCAGGCCGACCTCGTCGTGATCGGCTACACCGGCGCGCCCAGCCTGACCCGCAATGCGCCGCCCAATGTCCGCTTTTCCGGCTATGTCGAGGAACACGAGAAGGCCGCCTTGATTGCCGATTCTTATGGTCTGATCATGCCGAGCCTCGCCGAGGGCTTCGGCGTACCAATCATCGAGGCGCTGGCGGCGAACACGCCGGTGCTGTGCTCCGACATCGCCGTGTTCCGCGAGGTCGCGGGCGAACTCGCCGATTATTTCGACCCGTTCTCGATCGAGTCCATCGGCGCCTCGGTCACCCGGGTTCTGGCGGAGCAGGAGCAATGGCGGAGCAAGATCCGCGCGCGGCGAGCCGAGCTCGCCGAGCGCTTCGGCCACCATACCCAGGCCCGCGACCTGCTGTCCCATAGGGTTGCGACGGAAAGCGTGACCTCGGTGCCGACGGCGTCCGCCACGATGGCGGCATTCAACGGCGCTACCGTATAGGCCGGTCATGACCACCGAGTTCCACGCGTTCGGCGGCGCCGTCAAGCCTGCACTACGATGGCGCGACCGCGTCCGTGCCTGGTCAGGCTCGGCCGCCTATGCCCGGACGACAGACGTCCTGATCGTGCTCGCTGCGGCCTCGCTGCCATGGTCGACGACGGCGCTTGCCGTCTTCATTCTGCTGTGGCTCGTCGCCGTGATCCCGACCATCGACTGGGAGCAGTTCATTCTCGACCTCGCGCAGCCGGCCTTTGCATTGCCGCTCGCGCTGGTCGCGCTGGCCGTGATCGGCGTGGCATGGTCGGAGGCGGGCTGGGCCGAACGGTTGCAAGGCATCAAGCCGCTCGGCAAGCTGCTGCTGCTGCCGTTCCTGCTCGGCTACTTCCAGCGCTCGCAGCGCGGGTTTTGGGGGTTCTTAGCTTTCCTGGTGTCGTGCACGCTGCTGATGATCCTGTCCTGGATCGTGCTGGCGCTGCCGCAGCTCAAGCTCGCGCACACTGCGTCCGACGGTGTGCCGGTCAAGAACTACCTCGACCAGAGCCAGGGGTTCGCGCTGTGCGCCTTTGCGCTGGCGCTGCCGGCGCTGACCGCGCTGCGGGAGCGGCAATGGCGCATCGCAGCCGGCGCCATCGCGCTCATGCTGCTGTTCGTCGTCAACATGCTCTACGTCGTCTCGGCGCGGACCGCGCTGGTCACCATGCCGGTGCTGTTGATCCTGTTCGCTTCGCTGCATTTGTCCCGGCGCGCCACGCGGCTGCTGTTCGCCGGTGTCGCGCTGGCGAGCCTGCTGGTGTGGACGACGTCACCCTATCTTCGTCAACGCATCGCCGACGTCGGTATCGAGTATCGCGCGCACGATACGTCCGGGATCGCCTCCACCGCGCAGCGCCTGACCTATTGGCGGAAGTCGGTGAAATTCATCACCGAGGCGCCGCTGCTCGGCCACGGCACCGGCGCGATCAAGCACATGTTTACGCTGGATGCGACAGGACAAACCGGCCTGGACGCCGAGGTGATCAACAACCCGCACAACCAGACCTTCAATGTCGCGATCCAGTGGGGGCTGATCGGCATCCTGCTGCTTTACGCGATGTGGATCAGCCATGTCCGCCTGTTCGCCGGCCGCGATCTCGTGAACTGGATCGGCCTCGCCGTCGTCGTGCAGAACATCACGAGCTCGCTGCTGAACTCGCATCTGTCCGATTTTCACGAGGGCTGGATGTATGTGATCGGCGTCGGCGTCGCCGGCGGCATGACGCTGCGCGCCCGCCGGCCCGAGAATATCCTGGCTAGCACCACCGCGGCACACCCGGGATGATGCGAGAGGTGCGAAAAACCCCGACGGGCAGCTCGAAATCGTAGGATGAGTGGAGCGCAGCCATCCCCATCGTCGTCCTGGCGAAAGCCAGGACCCATTGCCCCAAATGGTCATTGCTGCGCGACGCTGCGGCCCCAATCCCTCTCACAATCATATGCGATGATTATGGGTCCTGGCTTTCGCCAAGACGACGGCAGTGTTTGCTGCACCGGCAACGCCTTCATGACCACCAACCACCTATCGCGTCGCGTCGTGCCCGACCTCTCCCGTGATGACGTCGCCGAACAGCTCCCACGCTTCGCCGTTGAACCGCATCAACTGCATCTGCTCGATCGGGTAATAGTCGTCGGGCGAGGTGTTGACCATGATGCCCGGCAGCATCAGGTCGGAGTGGAAGTCCTTCAAATTGGCCGCCTGCTTCATGACGTTCTCGCGGGTGAGATTGTCGCCGCATTGCTTCAGCACCTGCACCATGGCCTCAGACTGCACATAGCCATAGACGTTGTTGAAATTGGCCTTGTCCCCCTCAGGATAGTATTTGTCCATGAAGCCGCGCCACTGCACGACCGCGGGGTCCTTGTCCCAGGTTGGGTCGGTCGGATCCTTCAGGTATTGGGTCGAGATGATGCCCTTGGCATATTCGAGCCCCGCCGGCTTCAGCACCGAGGCGACCGTGGTCGCGGTGTTGGCGAGGAAGAACTTCGGCTTCCAACCGAGCTCGCCCACTTTGCGGATCGCCTGCGCCGATCCCTTCGGCGCCGCCCAGGAGAAGAAGATGTCGGCGCCGGAATCGTGCAGCGCGACGATCTGCGAATCGATCGAGGGATCGGAGACCTCGTAGGACTTGTCGGCGATGATCATGCCCGCTTTGTCGCCGAGCCCGTCCTTCAGGCCCTTGAACTGATCCTTGCCGGCGTCGTCATTCTGCCAGAACACCGCGATCTTGCTGTCGGGGAATTTGTCGCGAATGTATTTCGCATAGATGCGACCCTCGCTCTGGTAGTTGGGCTGAAAGCCCATCGTCCAGGGGAAGTTCTTGGGGTCGCCGAATTTCGTGCCGCCGGACGCAACGAACAATTGCGGCACTTTCTTGGCATTCATGTACTTCATGATTGCCGAATTCGACGGCGTGCCCAGTGCCTGGAAGATCAGCAGCACCTCGTCGCTCTCGACCAGCTTGCGCGCCTGCTCGATCGCCTTCGGCGGCGAATAGGCATCGTCGTAGCTGATGAAGCTGATCTTGCGGCCATTGATGCCGCCCTGCTCGTTGATCATCTTGAAGAACGCAGCCTCGGTCTTGCCGATCACGCCGTAGGACGACGCCGGGCCGCTATACGGCATGATGTTGCCGATCTTGATTTCGCCATCACTTGCGCCGGGATCGTATTTCTTCTGTGCTGTGGCCGAGGTCGCGATCAGTGCGGCACTTGCGAAGGCCGCGATCGCGCCAATATATCCAGAACGAGCCGGCATCGTTTTCTCCCCGATTTTTGTCGTTGGTTTTGGCGGCAAGTCTCGCAAGAGACGCATGTGCTGGCAAGCGCCGGGTTTTTCCGTTGGGCGAAACGGCATTGTTGCCTGGCGCTATTTATGATGAAAGTCGATCTGGGGATCACGAGTCGAGGCGTTCTGATTGCGTAAACCGGACATTCGTACCGGTCCGCGGCATCCGCGTATTGCGGCCGTGGGCTATGAGATCACGCGCCGCCTCAGCGAACCCGCGCTGGCGAAGCGTGGCCTGCACAAGGTCAATGGCGAGTTCGCGCAACGCACGATCGCATCGATCCGCGAGAAGCTGCAGCGCGGCGAGACCGTCTACATCGCCGGCCTCGCCTGCCCGGGCACGCACAACACCGGCGTTGCACTGGTCGAGGTCACACAGAAGGACGGACCGCGCCTGATCGTCAACAACGAGGAAGAGCGCTTTTCCGGAAACAAACACACCAACGAGTTTCCGCAACACGCGCTCGACGACATGCGCCAGGTGCTGCAGCGGATGGGCCGCGACATCGGCGACATCGCGGCCTTCGTCACGACGTGGGACTATCCGGCGCTGATGGCGATGCTGATCCGCACCTCGTTCGAGGAAGCGCCGGCCAGCTTCAAATTGCTGCGCGCGCCGGTCGCGCCCGCGATCAAGCTGCGGCACATGGACCAGGTGCGGCGCATCTCGCGCAAGCTCGGCAACATGTACGGGCTCGGAGAACAGCTGCCGCTGATCTGCATGCCGCATCACGACAATCATGCCTGGTACTCGTTCACGGCCTCGCCCTTCGCCGACACGGGCGAGCGTGTTGCGATTGCGGTGCTCGACGGCACCGGCGACGTCGGCTCGATCTCGCTTTATGTTGCCGAGAACGGCGAGATGAAGCAGCTCTATTGCAATGAGAGCCTGTTCGACTCGCTCGGTGCTTTCTACACAGTGATCTCGTCGAGCCAAGGCGGCTGGACCTGGCTCTCCAGCGAGGGCCGCTACATGGGCGCCGCCGCCTGGGGCGACATGAACCGCGCCACCAATCCCTATTACCAGCGCCTGAAGGCGGTGCTGCAGCTCGGGCCCAACGGCAGCGTGCAGCTCAATCGCGCGATGGCCAATTGGTATGCCGATCCCGCCGACAATCCCTATCATCAGCCGTTGATCGATATTCTCGGCCCGCCGCTGCGGCCCGACCAGCTGTGGAATCCCGATGCCGTGCTGCGCGTCGAAGACATCCATCACCGTCCCGACACCAAGGACCGCGTCGACAGGGCCGCGGCAACGCAATTGGTGCTCGAGGACGCGATGATCCATGTCATCGATCATCTCCTCCGCATCACCGGTACCGACCGCCTGGTGCTGACCGGCGGTGTGGCGCTGAACGCGCTCGGCAACATGCGGCTGCTGGAGCATTTCGACGAGGCGTGGTTCGAACGCGTGCAGCAGCGCAAGACCCGGCTGCACATGTGGGTGCCGCCGGTGCCCGGCGATCCCGGCGTGCCGATCGGTGCGGCCTGGCTGTTCGCGCACATGGCGGGCGCTGCGCGCGGTGCGCCGCTGTCGCACGCATTCTATTGCGGCCTGCCGCCCTCGAACGCCGACATCACCGCGGCGCTGCGCGCCGACGACGTCGCCTCGACCGAGATCGGCAATGTCGCGACATCCGAAGGGCGCGATGCGATCGCCGATCTGATGGCCAGCATGGTGGCGCAAGGCGGCGTGATCGCGATCTATCAGGGCGCGGCCGAGACCGGACCGCGGGCGCTCGGCCATCGCTCGATCCTCGCCAACCCCTGCGATCCTGAAGTCCGCGAACGGCTCAACGAGCGCGTCAAGTATCGCGAGGCGATCCGGCCGCTGGCGCCGATGGCGACGCTGCAGGCGGCACGCGACTATTTCGAGCTGGAAGACGGCGCATCCGACGCCGACTACAACGCCTACAACTACATGGTGCTCACGGCGCATTCGAAGCCGGCGGCCCGCGAGAAGATTCCCGCCGTGGTGCATGCCGACGGCACCGGCCGCATCCAGATCGTGCGCGAGGCCGACGATCCCCTCACCTACGCCTATCTGAAGGCGCTCGGCCGCCATATCGGCGTCGAGATGTCGGTCAACACCTCGTTCAATGTCGCGGGCCCGATCGCGCAGACGCCGGCGCAGGCGATGGACACGCTGCGCCGCTCCAGGGGGCTCGATGCCGTGGTGCTGGTCGCCGACGACGGCACCGCTTACGCCGCCTGGCACGGCGGCGAGCGCGACAGCGGCCGCTTCACCGGCTGGTATGCGGCGTGGAAGCAGGCGCGCGGCTGAACCAGGTCAAGACGCGCCCGTCGATCAGGAGCAGCGCGCTGGCGATCACGAGCGCGCCGATCACCTCGCGCGGCGCGACCGGCTCGCCGAGCACGAGATATCCGAGCAGCATCGCGGTGACCGGAAGCAGCAGCGTCACCAGCATCACATTGGTCGCGCCGGAGCGCTGCAGGATCTGAAAGAACACGATATAGGCCAGCGCCGTCGACAGCGCCGCGAGCCCGAGCACGGCGAGCCACGTCACCGGATGCGGCATCGGCAACAGCCAGGGTCGCTCGGCCACACCGGCGACGACCGCCATCATGACGCTGGAGGCCATCATCTGGAACGTCGCCGTGCCCAGCGCCGGCACGCGCTGCGGCAGCCGCCGCCCGACCAGCGCCGCGATCCCGTAGCTGAAGGCGCCGGCGAGGCACAGCAGGATGCCGATGCCCTGCCTGCTCTCGAAGCCGAGCGCATCACCATGCAGGATCGCGACCCCGATCAGCCCGACCACCACGCCCGCTACGCGGCGCGCCTGCAGCCGCTCCTCGCCGGCCGCCGCCATCACGACCACCGCAAACAGCGGCGTCGTCGCATTGAGGATCGAGGCCAGCCCGCTCGGAACATAGGTCTGCCCGAACACGATCAGCGAGAACGGCAGCGCGTTGTTGAACAGCCCCATCGCGGCGAACGGCGCCCAGCCGGCCAGGCCACGCGGGAATTCGATCTTCCGGGCCCGCAGCAGCGGCAGCAGGATGAGCGCGCCGAGCACGACGCGCAGCAGCACCAAGGTCAGCGGCGGCAACTCGCGCAGGATGACGCCATTGAAGAAGAACGAGCCGCCCCACAGCACCGACAGAAATAGAAGCAGTCCCCAGTCGCGGCGATCGATCCTGTTGTCGGCGGAAGGCATGGCGGGCACTCAACTGCGCTGGCGCAGATGCCTAGCCGGGCGCGGCGGCGCTGGCCACCCGATTTCCGCGAATGGCGGCTCCGCCTATTTCGGTCGCGACACGATCTCGATCATCTGGCCTTCGTCGGCGTCGGGCGCATGCGCCTTGGCCTTGTCGTAGGCGGTGAGCGCGGCGCGGCTCACGGGCACGCCGGGCAGCAGCGTCTCGGCAAGCCGCACGGCGTAGTCGGCATCCTTGTGGCGCAGCGCCGCCGTGAACGACGCGCCGGAGAAGTTGCGGTCGATCATCCGCCTCGAGTGGCGGATCACCTGCGGACTCGCGACTGCGCCGGTCGCGAGCGCCTCGGCCACCAATTGCATGTCGAGGCCGGCCTGCTCGGCGATCGCAACGCCCTCGGCGAGGCTTGCGATCTGCACTGCACCGATCAGATTGTTGATCAGCTTGAACACGGTGCCGGTGCCGACCGCACCGAAATGTCGGATCGTGCTGCCGATCGGGGCGAGGAACGGCTGCGCCCGTTCGAGATCGGCCGGATCAGCCCCGACCAGCAGCGTCAGCTTGCCGCTAGCTGCCGCCTCCGGCAGCCCGGTAACGGGACAATCGATGTAGATCAGACCGCGGGTGCGCAGCTCGCGCGCCATATCCAGCGTGTGCTGATACGAAACCGTGGAGCATTCGATCGCGAGCGTGCCGGCCTTCATGGTGGCGGCGGCGCCGTCCCGGGTCAGCCAGACCGCGCGCGATGCCTCATCGTCGGCGACCATGGTCACGACGGCATCGGCATCGATCGCGGCATCCTCCGGCGAAGTCGCCCAGAGCGCGCCGCGCGCGATCAAATCCTCGGCCTTGGCCTTGCTCCGGTTCCACACCGCGACGGTGAAGCCGGCATCGAGATAGCGGCCGGCCATGCCGTGGCCCATGCGTCCCAATCCGATGAAAGCGACGCGCGGCATGAGCTAATCCACATCCTCGACGGAGCCGGGCCCGGTGCCGAAGGCACGCTGCGCCAAGGTCGCCGCCATGAATTCATCGAGGTCGCCGTCGAGCACCCCCGAGGTGTCGGAGGTCTGCACGCCGGTGCGCAAATCCTTCACCATCTGGTAGGGCTGCAAGACGTAAGAACGGATCTGGTGACCCCAGCCGATCTCGGTCTTTGCGGCCTGATCGGCAGCAGCCTGCTCCTCGCGCTTCTTCAGCTCCATCTCATAAAGCCGCGCGCGCAGCATGTCCCAGGCCTGCGCCCGGTTCTTGTGCTGGGAGCGGCCGGCCTGGCAGACCACCGCGATGCCGGTCGGAATGTGCGTCAGGCGCACCGCGGACTCGGTCTTGTTGACGTGCTGACCGCCGGCGCCGCCCGACCGCATCGTGTCGGTGCGGACATCGGCCTCCTTGATCTCGATCTTGATCGAGTCGTCGATCACGGGGAAAATCTGCACCGACGAAAACGACGTGTGCCGCCGCGCGTTGGAATCGAACGGCGAGATGCGCACCAGGCGATGCACGCCGGCCTCGGTCTTCAGCCAGCCATAGGCATTGTGGCCGGAGATCTGGATGGTGGCGGACTTGATGCCAGCCTCTTCACCCTGCGACTCCTCGAGGAACTCGATCTTGAAGCCGTGCTTCTCCGCCCAGCGCGTGTACATGCGCAGCAGCATCTGCGCCCAGTCCTGGCTCTCGGTGCCGCCGGCGCCGGCATGGACTTCGAGATAGGAATCGAACTTGTCGGCCTCGCCTGAAAGCAGCGCTTCCAGCTCGCGCCGCGCGACCTCCTTCTTGAGGTCCTTGAGCGCCTTCTCGGCCTCGGCGACCACGGCCGCATCGTTCTCGGCCTCGCCGAGCTCGATCATGCCGATATTATCCTCGAGCTCGCGCTCGACCTTGCCGATGCCCGAGAGCGCGTCCTCCAGCGAGGTGCGCTCCTGCATCAGCCGCTGGGCCTTCTGGGGATCGTTCCAGAGATTGGGATCTTCAGCGAGCTTGTTCAGCTCAGCGAGGCGTGCCGTCGATTGTTCGACGTCAAAGATGCCTCCTCAGCAGCCCGACTGACTGCTTGATCTCTTCAACAAGGCGTTCGATTTCCGCGCGCATGGTCTTTCAGGTGTTGGTGAAAAAGCTTGCCGGGGATGTAGCGACCGGCGCGGCAAAGCGCAATCGGCTTGGCCGCGCTATCCCGGCGATTTGGATCGGCCAGCCGCTAGAGCCATTTCCGTTCCGATTGGATCGGAACGGGGCTCTAGGTTTTTGTTTTGACGCGTTTTCTTCACGCGAACCGGCATCCACTTCGCTTGAAAACGCTCTAGTACAGCCCCCCGGTTCCCGGCCGCATGAAGAAGCCGCCGTCCGGCTGCCCACCACTCTGCGACGGCTGCGGACCGGGTGCAGGGCCGCGGCCATCGGCATCGGCGACACCGATCACCGAGTAGTTGTCCGGCGGCGCGGTGCCCGGCTTGAAGGCTTCGAGGATGGTGTTGCCGCCATCGCCCGGGCCGGCCCGCATGCCGGTCTTGGCGTCGACGCGGATCAGCTTGATGCCGGCCGGAACCTTGAACGGGGTCGGCGGCTTGTCGGCGAGCGCGAGCTTGAGGAAGTCGCGGGCGATCGGCGCCGCGACGTGACCGCCGGTGGCGGTGCGGCCGAGATTGCGTGGCTTGTCGTAGCCCATGTAGACGCCGACTGCGAGATCCGGCGAGAAGCCGACGAACCAGACGTCCTTCTCGTCATTCGTTGTACCGGTCTTGCCGGCGATCGGCTTGCCGACCTCCCTCACGACGGTCGCGGTGCCGCGCTGGACCACGCCTTCCATCATCTCGGTGATCTGGTAGGCCGTCATCGGATCGAGCACCTGCTCGCGGCGGTCGACGAGCTGCGGCTCCGGCTGGCTCTTCCAGCCCCCGGGCGCGTCGCAGCCGCGGCATTCGCGGGTGTCGTGCTTGAAGATGGTATGGCCGTAGCGGTCCTGGATGCGATCGATCAGCGTCGGCTTCACGCGACGGCCGCCATTGGCGAACATCGAGTACGCCGTGACCATGCGCATGACGGTCGTTTCACCGGCACCCAGCGCATACGACAGATAGTTCGGCAGCTCGTCATAGACGCCGAAGCGTTTTGCATACTCGCCGACCAGCGGCATGCCGATGTCCTGCGCAAGCCGCACCGTCACGGTGTTGAGCGAGCGCTGCAGCGCGTTGCGCAGCGTGGTCGGGCCGTAATATTTGCCGGTCGAATAGTTCTCCGGACGCCACACGCCTGCGCCCTGCCCCTGATCGATCTCGATCGGCGCGTCGATCACGGTGGTCGACGGCGTATAGCCGTTGTCCAGTGCCGACGAATACACGATCGGCTTGAACGACGATCCGGGCTGCCGGTAGGCCTGCGTCGCGCGGTTGAACTGGCTCTGGTCGAACGAGAAGCCGCCGACCATCGCGAGCACGCGGCCGGTCCACGGATCCATCGCCACCATGGCGCCCGACACTTCAGGCAATTGCCGCAGGCGATACTGGCCCTCAACCGCAGTGCCTTCCTTGGTCACCAGCGGGTCGGCATAGATCACGTCGCCGGGCTGCAGCACCTGCGAGACCGCCGTCGGCGCCTTGCCCTTGCTCTTGGCCCAGCGCACGCCGTCGATCGTGATGATGCCGGTCTGCCGCTCCTTGCTCACCGCGCCGCCGAGTTCGCGGCCCGGCTGGAAGCCGATCCGTGCCGACTGATCGCTGGTCTCCAGCACGACCGCCATCCGCCATGGCGAGACGTCGGAGAGCGATTTGACGTCGGCAAGCTTGACGCCCCAGTCGCCGGACACGTCGAGCTTGTGCAGCGCCCCGCGCCAGCCCTGCGCCTCGTCGTAATTGACGAGACCTGCGACCATGGTCTTGCGCGCCATCACCTGGATCTTGGGATCCAGCGTGGTACGGACCGACAGACCGCCCTCATAGAGTTTCTTCTCGCCGTAGCGCTCGAAGATGTCGCGGCGGACTTCCTCGGCGAAATATTCGCCGGCGAAGATGTGCGCGCCGTTCGAGCGGCTGGTGACATTGAGCGGGTCCTTGCGCGCCTTGTCGGCGTCGGCCTGCTTGATCCAGCCGTTCTCCAGCAGGCGATCGATCACATAGTTGCGGCGCTCGATGGCGCGGTCACGGTTGCGGACCGGATGCAGCGCGGCCGGCGCCTTCGGCAGCGAGGCGAGATAGGACGCTTCCGCGATCGTCAGCTCGTTGACCGACTTGTCGAAGTAGACCAGCGAGGCGGCCGCGATGCCGTAAGCGCCGAGCCCGAGATAGATCTCGTTCAGATAGAGCTCGAGGATGCGGTCCTTGGAATAGGCGCGCTCGATGCGCATCGCCAGCAAGGCTTCCTTGATCTTGCGCGCGAACGAGACTTCGTTCGTCAGCAGGAAGTTCTTCGCGACCTGCTGGGTGATGGTCGAGGCCCCCTGCGGGCGGCGGTTGGAGCCGTAGTTCTGCGCGTAGACGATCGCAGCGCGCGCCATGCCCTGATAGTCGATGCCGCCGTGCTCGTAGAAGTTCTTGTCTTCGGCAGCGAGGAACGCGTTGATCACGAGCTTCGGCACTGCCTGGATCGGCAGATAAAGCCGGCGCTCCTTGGAGTATTCGCCGAGCAGCGCGCCGTCGGCGGCATGCACGCGGGTCATCACCGGCGGCTCGTAGTCCTGAAGCTGCGAGTAGTCGGGCAGATCCTTGGAGAAATGCCAGATGGCGCCGGCGACGGCGGCGACACCGACCAGGAACACGACGGTTCCGGCGGCGAACAAGAAACCCATGAACCGCACGAGCAGGCGCATTATCGACGTTCCGTTCCTACCCTCCGGCGCTCAATCGTCAGAAGCGCCTGTCCAAAAGTGCGAAGCCTCACATAACGAAGCCTCACACAACGAAGGCTCACATAGCGAGGCCGGCCTTTACATCGAAGCTTTGGCCCAGCGAGCCGCCTTGCGCACGCGAATATATACAAGAGCCGCCGGACAATATGGTCGATTCTGCGGACCTGCGGTCCTTTGTCTATAGCGTCGCCGCTGTGGCCAAACTAGGGCTTCCGCGCAACGGCCCCCGGCTTTTCAGCCGGCCAATTTCACTTTGCCGGTCCGGCGGTTGCCAGCCGTTTGGCGAAGAACGTGTCGATCGCCTGGACCATCGATCCGACGGCCTTGTTGCGCCAGTTCTCGGAGACCAGATGCTCGAGGTCGCCCTTGTTGGAGACGTAGCCGATTTCCACCAGAACGGACGGCACGTCGGGCGCCTTCAGCACCCGGAAGCCGGCCGATTTCAGTGGATGCTTGTGCATCCGCACCGTGGTCTTCATCTCGTCCATCAGGAGACGGGCGAAGCGGTTGGAGAACGTCTTGGTCTCGCGCTGCGCGAGGTCGATCAGGATGTCGGCGACCTCGGTCGGCTCGTCGGTCAGGTTCACGCCGGCGATCGCGTCGGCCTTGTTTTCCGCTTCCGCCAGCCGCTCGGCCTCGGCGTCGGAAGCCTTGTCCGACACCGTGTAGATCGTGGCGCCCTGCGCGTCGCCCTCGCGGCGCGGCAAGGCATCGGCGTGGATCGAGACAAACAGCGCCGCAGATTGCGAGCGGGCGATCTTCACCCGGTCGTTGAGCGGGATGAAGGTGTCGTCGGACCGGGTCATGACCACCCTATATTTGCCCGACTTCTCGATCCGGTCGCGCAGGGCAAGGCCAAAGCCCAGCACCAGGTTCTTCTCGGTCTGGTCGCCGGACTGGGTGCCGTTGTCGATGCCGCCGTGACCTGGATCGATCACGATCAGCGGGCGCGAGTCGGTGGTCGCAACCGGTGGCAATGCCGCCGTGGTGACGGCGGGGATGCTCGCCGTGTTGCCTTCGGAGATCGCGGGCTTCAATTCGGGCCGGCTCTCCGGCGCGAGCGACTGTACAAAGCTGGTGCGATCGACCTGCTCGAAATCCAGCACCAGCCGCGGCGGCTGGCCGTTGGCGGCATCGAGCACGTAGGAATTGGCGATCTTCACCGGGCCGGTCATGTCGAACACGATCCGGGAGCCGCCGGGCATCACGAGGCCATAGCGGAACGCCTTCACCAATCCCCGCGCCGCCGAGCCGGTGCCTGCAGCGAGCTGGAAATTGACCTGCGGGATATCGACCACGACACGGTAGGGGTCGGCCAACGGGAAGGCGCGAAACTCGATCTTGCGGTCGAGATCGAGGATGAATCGGGTCTGCTTGTCGTCGCCGGCAAGCCTGGCGCCGGATGCGACCGGGAAATCCGGAGCACTGGCCGCCGGCGCTGGCTGGCCGTCCGGTGGTCCCTCGGCCGCGCTCGGAGCGCTGGCCACGGCAAGCGCCAATGCTGCAGCGCACAACAGCCCGCATCCCAGGAAAACAAGGTGTTTTGCGCGGTTCTCCACCCGATTCGGAGCCTCCCAGCTGCTTCTTACCGCATTAGAACCACACGGTTAATCGCACCCTAATGACGCGCGGACGAAAAGAGCCGAGTGTTGCGGCGGCGTGACGCTTCCCTTGCACGCGGCGGGCAATCCACGTATGTACGGAGTGCTGACGGCTAGTACTCCCGGTTGTGTCGCGTTCAGCCTCTTGGTGCAGCGGTGGAACCTTCCAAGTCGAAGATCCCGCCGTGTTTTTCCGGTCCCTCCCCAGCCAGCGCCGCGCGCGGCTGACACGGAGTGGCGGATTCAAGCCCGAGCGGCGTCCGGTCCCAGACACACTCCCTCGCCAGAGGGACGGTTTGAGACACGGCGTAACCGATTATCCGGCCCCTTGGGGCCTCGATATGCGATGGCCGGCAGGCGCTTCGGCGCCAGGCGGGGCCTTCAGCAAAAGATACGGCGGTAATTTTCGCCGCCAACATGTTTAGACGGGCCGACGCTTAATGCGCCAGACTGCATTGCCGACCAGGATCCCCCGAATGCTCGCGCTGACGCGAGGTGAAAACTTCGCACGTCGCATCACCCCGGTGGGTTCCCGTCCGGCGCTGCGCCGCGAGACGCGTTTTGGCCTTCCCCTCACCCCCGAATCAGGTGGACCGTCGCGTCACCGGGCGGCGCAGTTTGCGCGCGCCATGATCCGCGCCCGCCGCCGTCAAGAGCTCCAAAATGCCCAACAAGATGTTGATCGATGCCACCCACCCGGAAGAGACCCGGGTCGTCGTGGTCCGTGGCAATCGCGTCGAAGAGTTTGATTTCGAGACCGCCCAGCGCAAACAACTGCGCGGCAACATTTACCTCGCCAAGGTCACGCGCGTAGAGCCGTCGCTGCAGGCTGCCTTCATCGAGTATGGCGGCAACCGTCACGGCTTCCTGGCCTTCAGCGAAATCCATCCCGACTACTATCAGATCCCGGTCGCCGACCGTCAGGCGCTGATCGAGGCCGACGAGCGCGCCCATCGCGAGGCCGAGGAAGAGCACGAGAACCGCGGCCATCGCCGCCGGTCGCGCCATCGCAATGCCCGCCGCCGCGGCCATGGCGACCGTGTCCAGAGCGAGGTGATCGAGGGTGCCGCCGACGCGCAGGCGCTGCCGGCAGCCGAGGCTCACGAACATCCAGTCGATGCCGAGCATCATGAACATGATGCCGGGCATCACGAGCACGGCGTGGTCGCCTATGAAGGGCACGAGCATGAGGCGCATGATCATGCGCATCATGACGACCATGAGCATCACCACGATCATGGGCATGGGCATCACCATGACCATGGTCACGACGATCATGGCCACGATGATCACGCTCATGACCACCATGACCACGATCATGTGCACGATCACGACCACGCCCCCGTAGCGAGCGAGGCAGCGGCCGCCGAAGCCCCATCCGACCCCGTCGTCGCGGTGGTCGAAGCCTCCGTTGCGTCAGCCGCGCCGGAATTCGTCGAGACCGCCGAGGTCAATCATGAGCCCGAGCGGACCCATGAGGAGCAGGTCGCGGAAAACACCGCGCATGCCGACGACGCGCCGCATGGGGTTGCCGACGACGTTCACGCCGCGGCCGATGAGCACGCCGTTGCCGACTACGCAACGCTTGCGGACGGAGCCGCGCTCGAGGCTCGGCATGGCGACGATGCCGGCGAAGACGATGACGAGGATGACGGCGAGGAAGGCGAGGAAGAGGATGTCGTCGAGTCCGTCGGCGGCGACGACGTGCTCGAGGAGGTTCCGGAGCGCGCGTTCCGCCCCCGTCGCCAGTACAAGATCCAGGAAGTGATCAAGCGCCGGCAGGTGATGCTGGTGCAGGTCGTCAAGGAAGAGCGCGGCAACAAGGGCGCCGCGCTGACCACCTATCTGTCGCTCGCCGGCCGCTATGCCGTGCTGATGCCCAACACCGCGCGTGGCGGCGGCATCAGCCGCAAGATCACCTCCGCCCAGGACCGCTCGCGGCTGAAGGAAGTGGTGCAGGACCTCGACGTGCCCGAGGGCATGGGGATCATCCTGCGCACCGCCGGCGCCTCCCGCAGCAAGCCGGAGATCAAGCGCGACTTCGAGTACCTGATCCGGATGTGGGAGACGGTGCGCGACCTGACCTTGAAGTCGCAAGCCCCGACCCTGGTCTACGAGGAAGGCTCGCTGATCAAGCGCTCGCTGCGCGACCTCTACAACAAGGAAATCGACGAGATCCAGGTGGCGGGCGAAGCCGGCTACCGCGAAGCGCGCGACTTCATGAAGATGCTGATGCCGGCCAATGTGCGCGCGGTGAAGCAATATCGCGACGGCCAGCCGCTGTTCTCGCGCATGGGCGTCGAAAGCCAGCTCGACGCGATGTTCTCGCCGACGGTGCAATTGCGCTCCGGCGGCTACATCGTGATCAACCAGACCGAGGCGCTGGTCTCGATCGACGTCAACTCCGGACGCGCCACGCGCGAGCACCATATCGAGGACACCGCGCTCAAGACCAATTTGGAAGCCGCCGAAGAAGTCGCGCGTCAATTGCGTTTGCGTGACCTCGCGGGCCTGATCGTCATCGACTTCATCGACATGGACGAGAAGCGCAACAACCGCGCGGTCGAGCGCAAGCTGTCCGACTGCCTGCGCCAGGACCGTGCGCGGATCCAGGTCGGCCGCATCTCGCATTTCGGCCTCTTGGAAATGTCGCGGCAGCGCATCCGCGCCAGCGTGCTGGAGAGCTCGACCGAGCCCTGCCCGCAATGCGGCGGGAGCGGCCACGTCCGCTCCGTCTCATCGGTGGCGCTACAGCTCCTGCGCGGCATCGAGGAAATCCTGATGAAGGGCGCGACCCACAATCTGGTGGTCCGCACCCGCACCGACGTCGCGCTCTACGTACTCAACCACAAGCGCGGCCATCTGCGCGACCTCGAGGACTCCTTCCGCGTCTCGCTGTCGATCGTCGCCGACGCCACGGTGCACGGCCAGCAATCCTACATCATCGATCGCGGCGAGCAGGTGCATACGCTCGAAGCCGCCAAGGCGCTGCTTGCTGCGCAAGCTGCCGCTGCGCCGGCGCAGGTCGATGAGCCGGATGACGAGGAAGAGCTGTTCGAATATGAGGCCGAGATCGAGACCGACGAGACCGAAGGGCTCGTCGACGACCGGGCGGCCGGCGAGGAAGCAGGCGCCGCTGAGGGCGAAGGCGACGGTCAGCGCCGCAAGCGCCGCCGCCGGCGCCGCGGCCGCGGTGGCAGCGAAGCGCGCGAAGGCGCTACGCAGCCGCGCGAGGACGGCGATCTGATGCATGTCCTGCCCGATGGCACCGAGGTGGTTGCCGCGGGCGAAGCGGAAGGCGATGAGGACGAAGGCGACGAAGCCCAGGGCGCTGCCCGCGACGACCAGGCCGGCAACGGCGATCGCCGCCCGCGGCGCCGCGGACGTCGTGGCGGCCGCCGGCGGCGCGGCACTGGCGGACCGGAAGACGGTCTCGCCGGATCGATCTCCGATGAGCTGAGCCCGGTGGCAGCACCTGAAGCCACCGACGCGGTCGCCGATTTCGACAGCCACGACGCGGAACCGGCTCCCTCGCTCGCGCAGCCCGAGCTGTTTGCGCAGCCGACGGAATGGCAGCCGATCGAGGCCGCGCCGGTTGAGGCGATCGCGGCGCCCGAGCCCGAACCCGTTGCAGCACCTGCTGCCGAGGACACGGCCGAAAGCGACCGCGCGCAGCGGCGCCGCTCGACGGTGCGCGAAAAGGTCAGCTTCGCGTCGAGCCCGCAGCCCGAGGCCGCGGCGCTGGCTCAGAGCCCGGCGGAGGAACCTACCCCCGCCCCTGAACCCGCGGCCGCTGCCCCGCAGCCCGCACCGGACGCCGCCACGGCCGAGGCTCCGGCCCGCAAGGGCTGGTGGTCGCGCCGCTTCGGCGGCGGCGGCAACTAGCGCCACCTGGAAGTCAAAACGCCCGGTTCACGCCGGGCGTTTTTATTGGACAGGCCATCCGTTCGTCAGGCGCCGGCGTGACGGAGCCTGACGGAGACGGATCCCAATGCAAAGCGCGATCGTTCTTGGCGGCGGCATGGTGGGCGTCAGCACGGCGCTGCACCTGCAACGCCGCGGCTGGTCGGTGACGCTCGTCGATCGCAAGGAACCGGGCCGCGAAACCAGCTACGGCAATGCCGGCATCATTCAGAGCGAGGCGGTGCGGCCCTATCCGATGCCGCGCGATCCAGCCACGCTCGCCAGGATCGCGATGGGACGCACCAACGACGTGCGCTATCGCCTGGCATCGTTGCCCCGGCACGCCGGACCGCTGCTGCGTTATTGGTGGAACTCGACGCCCGAGCGGCACCGCGAAGCCACCATCGCCTGGGCGCGCCTGATCGCCTACGCCACGGCAGAGCACGACACGCTGATCCGCGATGCGCACGCCGACAATCTGATCCGCCGCGCCGGCTATCGCCTGCTGCATCGCGACCCGGCGGCACTGGAGCAGGCGATCGCAGTCGCCGAAGAGAACCAGCGTGATTTCGGCGTGCAGTTTCGCGTGCTTGACGGCAGCGAACTCGCCAGGGCCGAGCCATTGCTGCGCGACGACTTGCCCGGCGCCATTCACTGGCTCGGGCCGTGGACTGTGTCGGACCCCGGCGGTCTTGTCTCGGCCTATGCCGGATTGTTCGAGCGTCTCGGCGGCACGCTGCTGCGCGGCGACGCGCAGACGTTGACGGAGACCGCAACCGGCTGGTCGGTCGACACCACCGGCGGCCGGATCGATGCCGCCCACGTCGTGGTCACGCTCGGGCCGTGGTCACCGCAATTGCTGCGCAAGTTCGGCTACCGGATCCCGCTGGTGCGCAAGCGCGGCTACCATATGCACTATCAGGGCGGCCGCTCGCTCGACCTGCCGCTGGTCGACACCGCGAATGGATATGCGATGGCGCCGATGGCCAAGGGGATCCGCATCACGACCGGCGCGGAGCTGACCAGTCCCGATGCGCCGGCGACGCCGATCCAGCTTGGTTACGCCGAAGCGGCGGCACGCGAGTTTATCGAGATCGGCAGCCGCGTCGAGCCCGAGCCCTGGTTCGGCACCCGCCCCTGCACCACCGACATGCTGCCGGTGCTCGGGCCGGCGCCGCGCCATCGCGGGCTGTGGGTGAATTTCGGTCACGGCCATCAGGGCTTCACGCTCGGCCCGGCGACGGCGCGGGTGCTGGCCGAAACGATGAACGGCGAGGCATCCACCGTGGATACCTCGCCGTATCGGCTGGATCGCTTCTGACGTCGAGCTAAGGCGGGATGCGTTTTGGTTGAATCGGCTTGGCGCGGTCTCGGTTCACCTCTCCCCGTTGGGGAGAGGTCGGGTTGCTCTCGGCGATGCGAAGCATCGTCCGGTGCAATCCGGGTGAGGGCTCTTGCTCTCTCGATAGACCGTAACCCCTCACCCGATTTGCTGCGCAAATCGACCTCTCCCAAGGGAGAGGTGAACTTGCGACGCCGTTCGAGCTCAACCTAATCCCATCAGGCTTTAGTCCGTCGTCAGTGCGGTCTCCAGGTCGGTCGGGTCGATCTGCCGGGCGAGATTGGCATTGAGCTTGTCGCGGTCGAGCTCGCCCTCCCACCAGGCGACGATCACACAGGCGACGCCGTTGCCGCACAGATTGGTCAGCGCGCGGCACTCGCTCATGAACTTGTCGATGCCGAGCACGATCGCCATGCCCGGCACGAGCCGCGGATCGACCACCGCAAGCGTTGCCGCCAGCGTGATGAAGCCCGCGCCGGTGATCCCGGAGGCGCCCTTCGAGGTCAGCATCGCCACCACCAGGATCGTGAGCTGCTGACTGAACGAGAGGTCGTAGCCCAGCGCCTGCGCGATGAACAACGTCGCCAGCGTCATGTAGATGTTGGTGCCGTCGAGGTTGAACGAATAGCCCGTGGGCACCACGAGGCCGACCACCGACTTCGAGCAGCCGAGACGTTCGAGCTTCTCCATCAATGACGGCAGCGCGCTCTCGGAGGACGAGGTGCCGAGCACGATCAACAGTTCGTCCTTGATGTAGGCCAGGAACCTGAAGATCGAGAACCCGGCGATCCGCGCGATGATGCCGAGCACCACGAAGACGAACAGCGCGGCGGTCAGATAGAACGTCGCGATCAGCCCCATCAGATTGAGGATCGCGCCGGTGCCGAACTTGCCGATGGTGAAGGCCATCGCGCCGAACGCACCGATCGGCGCCGCCCGCATCACGATCGAGATCACGCCGAACACCGCATGCGCGGCGTCGTCGATGAACGAGCGGATGGTGTGGCCGCGCTCGCCGAGGCCCATGATTGCAAAGCCGAACAGCACCGAGAACAGCAGCACCTGCAGAATCTCGCCCTGCGCGAAGGCGCCGACGACGGTGTCCGGAATGATGTGCAGCACGAAGTCGACGCTCTTCTGCGCCTCCGCCTGCTTGGCATAGCCGGCAACCGCCTGCGCGTTGGCCGCCGCATTGCCGAAGCCCGCGCCCGGCTTGACGATGTTGCCGATGAGCAAGCCGATCACCAGCGCGAAGGTCGAGACGACCTCGAAATAGACCAGCGCCTTGACGCCGATGCGGCCGACCTTTTTGGCATCCTGGATATGGGCAATGCCCGACACCACGGTGCAGAAGATGATCGGCGCGATCACCATCTTGATCAGCTTGATGAAGCCGTCGCCGAGCGCCTTGATCCACTCGTTGGTGGCAAGCGACGGCCAGAACGCGCCAACCAGGGCGCCGAGCACGATCGCGATCAGAACCTGGACATAGAGAATCTTGTACCACGGCTTGCCACCGGCGGACGCCGGTGAAGCCGTGGCAACGGTTGCCGTTGCCATGTGTCACTCCCCCTCAGAAATGGCGGAAATAGCCAAGATCAACTTGGCCGTTCAAGTCAAATGGAACTGTGCGGGCCCTCCCGTTTACCCGCGGCGATCTGTCGCGCGCCCCTCCGCCGAAACCGGAGTGAGCGCTTGCGAAACCGAACTAACCGACAAGACGGAGGGCTCTTGAAGTTTGCGGGCTATTTAAGCCAATGCGCGATCCGCGCAACTGCTTCCTGCATCTCCGCCGCCGAACGCGCATAGGAAAATCGGATGAAGGCGCGGCCGTGGATCGGATCGAAATCGACGCCCGGGGTCGCCGCGACATGCGCCTTCTCGAGCATCTCGCTGGCGAAGGCGAAACTGTCGGCGGTGAAGTCGGAGACGTCGGCATAGAGATAGAACGCGCCGTCGGCCGGCAGGAACTTGGTCAGCCCGGCCTTGGGCAGGCCCTCGATCAGGATGCGGCGGTTCTCCTGATAGCCACGCTTGATCGCTTCCATTTCCTCGCGGCCCTCGAACGCCGCCTCAGCGGCGATCTGCGACAAGGTCGGCACCGAGATCGACAGGTTCTGCTGCAGCCGCTCGATCGGCCGCACCAGCACGTCGGGCACCACCATCCAGCCGACGCGCCAACCGGTCATGCAGAAGTACTTCGAGAACGAGTTGATCACGAGCGCGTTCGGCGACAGCTCCGCCGCCGTCACCGCAGGGAACGCGTAGTCGAGGCCGTGATAGATCTCATCGGAGATGAAGCGGATGCCCGCGCTGTCGGCGGCGGCCATCAGGTTCGACAGCGCCTCACGCGACATCATCGTGCCGGTCGGGTTCGCAGGGCTGCCGACCAGCACGCCCTTCAGCGGCGCCTTGCGATGGGCGGCCAGCAGCGCCTCCCCGGTCAGCGCATGGCGGGTATCGCCGGAGGTCTCGATCAGCACGGGCTCGCAGCCGAGCGCGGTCAGGATGTGTCGGTAAGGCGGATAGCCCGGCACGGTGACGGCGACCCGGTCGCCCGGCTCGAACATGGCAAGAAATGCCAGGATGAACCCGCCCGACGAGCCCGTGGTGACGATGATGCGCTCCGCATCGACCGCGCAGCCATACGTGTCGCGGTAATGCCGGGCGATGCGCGCGCGCAGCGAGGGAATGCCGAGCGCGGAAGTGTAGTCGATCCGCCCGCCGGCAAGCGCGGCCTGCGCGGCCGCAATCGCCGGCTTCGGCGCGCCCTCGGCGGGCTGCCCCACCTCCATGTGGATGACATGGCCGCCGGCGGCCTCGATTCGCGCCGCGGCCGCCATCACGTCCATCACCATGAACGGCGGAACATCGCTCCGGCCGGACGCTGTCAAAAGGCTGCTCACACGGTCTCTCGCTGTCGCTTCACGCATGGATTTCTGCTATGGCACGGCCGCAGCCGAATTCGTGGTTCCCACACCGGCTACCGCCCCAGACTGGCCGCATTCGGTGGCTCCTTATAACGCTTTCAGGCCAAGTGAATACCCGGTTCGCGTGAAGAAGAACTGCAAAAACAACAGACTGTGCCACGCGCCTGCCTCGGTCGGGCCGGGAACCGGACTTTGCCGGGGCGCGGCCAGAAATCGCCGATAGATCGCCCATGCTGTTCCGCCTCACGCTGCGCGCCAGGACCCTAAAGCCTTCTGCGTTCAAGCTGACCGCATTGCTGACCGCGGCTGCGCTCGCCGTTGGTCCCGTCGTCCCTGCGCGAGCCCAGCAGAAGGGGCCGCCGGTGCTGCGCGACACCGAGTCCGAGCAGCTGCTGCGCGAATATACCAGGCCGATCCTGCGCGCCGCGGGTCTCGAGAAGCAGAACATCCAGATCGTGATCATCAACGACGGCTCGTTCAACGCCTTCGTCGCCGACGGCCGCCGCATCTTCGTCAATTACGGCGCCCTGCTGCAATCGGAGACGCCGAACCAGATCATCGGCGTGCTGGCGCATGAAACGGGACATCTGGCCGGCGGCCATCTTGCCAAGATGCGCGAGCAGCTGGCGCAGGCGCAGACCCAGATGATCATCGCGATGCTGCTCGGCGTCGGTGCGCTGGCCGCAGGCGCCGCGGGTGGCGGCGTCGGCAACGGCCTCTCCAGTGTCGGTGCCGCCGCGATCTCGGCGCCGCAGTCGGTCATTCAGCGCACGCTGCTCTCCTACCAGCGCCAGCAGGAGGAAAACGCCGACCGCGCCGGCGTCAAGTTCCTGAACGCGACCGGCCAGTCCGCCAAGGGCATGTACGAGACGTTCAAGCGCTTTACCGACGAGAGCCTGTTCGCCGCGCGCGGTGCCGACCCCTATCTGCAATCGCACCCGATGCCGGTCGATCGCGTCTCGGCGCTGGCGGACCTGGCGCGCTCGAGCCCCTATTGGGACAAGAAGGACGATCCGGCGCTGCAGCAGCGTCACGACATGATGCGCGCCAAGATCTCGGGCTTCATGGAACGGCAGGACACGGTCTACCGCCGCTATCCGCTGTCCAACACCAGTCTGCCGGCGCGCTATGCACGCGCGATCACCACCTATCTGCACGGCGATCTGCGTTCGGCGATCGCGCAGATCGACGGGCTGATCCAGGTTCAGCCGAACAATCCCTATTTCTACGAATTGCGCGGCCAGGCACTGCTCGAAGGCGGCCGGCCGGCGGAGGCGATCGCGCCGTTGCGCCGCGCGGTGCAGCTCTCCGGCAACTCGCCGCTGATCGAGATGCTGCTCGGCCAGGCGCTGGTCGCCTCCGACAACAAGGCCTACACCGACGATGCGATCAACATGCTGCGCGCAGCCGTGGCGCGCGAGCCCGAGGCGCCGATCGGCTATACTCAGCTCGCGATGGCCTATGGCCGCAAGGGCGACTATGCCCAGGCCGACCTTGCCTCGGCGCAGGCCGCCTATCTGCGGGGCGACAACAAGACCGCCCGCGAACTTGCCTCGCGCGCCAAGACGCGGTTCGCGATCGGCACGCCCGGCTGGGTCAAAGCTGACGACATTGTGAGCGCCAAGCCCATGCCGGGTCAGAAAAACAACTAGAAATAAACCGTAGTTCCATACAACGATCACCGAAACCGGCCCACGGCCGTGCCGTATTTTGGGCCACCTCGAACAAGGATTTTGTCATGCCAGCGCTTCGTTTTCTCGCCCCCGCCCTGCTCGCGCTCGGCATTTGCGCCGCGCCGCTGACTGCGTCCGCGCAGAGCTTCAACGACACCCAGCGCGGCGACATCGAGACCATCGTGCGCAACTACCTGATCGCGCATCCCGAGGTGCTCGAAGAGGCGATGAACGAACTCAGCAAGCGGCAGGCTGCGGCCGAAGCCGAGAAGCATGAGCAGAGCGTCGCCAAGAACGCCGACACGATCTTCAACTCGCCGCGCGGCGTCATGCTCGGCAACAAGGACGGCGACGTCACCTTCGTCGAGTTCTTCGATTACAACTGCGGCTACTGCAAGCGCGCGATGTCCGACATGCTCGACCTGATGAAGTCGGATCCGAAGCTCAAGGTCGTGCTGAAGGAGTTCCCGGTGCTGAGCCAGGGCTCGGTCGAGGCCGCGCAGGTCGCGGTCGCCGTGCGCATGCAGGATCCGACCGGCAAGAAGTATCTCGAGTTTCACCAGAAGCTGCTGGGCGGCCGCGGCGCCGCCGACAAGGCGCGCGCGCTGGCGGTCGCCAAGGAGGTCGGTCTCGACATGACCAAGCTCGAGAAGGACATGGCAAGCCCCGAAGTCAAAGCCACCATCGAGGAGAACTTCCGCCTCGCCGAATCCATGGGCATGAACGGCACACCGAGCTACGTGATCGGCAAGCAGGTCGTGATCGGCGCCGTCGGCGTCGACGGTCTGAAGGAAAAGATCGGCATCGCCCGCTGCGGCAAGGCGACCTGCTGATCGTCCTTTCGACAGCGCTCATCCATTCGAAAAATCCGGCTGCCAGGCAGCCGGATTTTTTATTTGCGGCACCGAACCGCTTTCGCGCTGGCCGCAACCAAGCGGCATCACCAACAACCGAAGTCGCGCGCCGTGCCCCTGGCCCTGCCAACCCTTGCTCCGCCGACTCTCGGCTACGATCTCACGCTCCTGAAGACGGCGCCACAGCGTGGCACCGACCACGATCACGGCTGGTGCTACGGCTTGCCATCAGGCATTCGCACCCGCTCAGCCCGCATGACGGCTTTCCGATGCAGCACCCATCTCGGCGGCACGATGTTTCCGAACCAGTGGACGCCGAAATACAGCGCGACCTATCTCGAGATCGAAGAGCATTTCGGCGGGTTCAATTTCGGCGGCGGCAACGGCCAGCTCGATCTTGCGAGCATGGAGTTCGACTGGGCCTGCGGTTGAAGCGCAAATTGTTCATCGCGCGTTCACACAAGAAACAAACCGCAAGGAACCGAAAATCAACAGGAACATCGCACATCCTCTCCCGTTGTCGGCGCGGGCAATGCTGAATAACGAGGAGCAATATGATGATGAACCGCTTTCTGATTTCGGTCGCTGCGGCGGCTTTGATCGCCGGTACCGGATTCGCGAATGCACAGGGCGCCGGCGGCGCCAACAAGGAATCCGGGGCCGGCGGTGGCGCGACCGTGCAGCACTCTGCACCGTCCGGTGGCGCATCGTCGGGCACCATGCAGCGCGATACAGGCGGCATGAAGGGTTCCGAGCACTCCACGACCGGTCAGTCTTCTTCGGGCATGAAGGATGACGCATCGGGCATGAAGGGCGCCGAGTCCGAGAAGTCCGGCCCCGCCACCAAGGGTGCACAGGAGAACACGCAGAAGTCGAAGAGCATGAGCTCGGAGAACGATGCGACCAAGGGCGCCAAGGAAGGTTCGAAGGAAGGCCCGAAGGACATGAAGGCCGAAGGCCGCGACAAGAGCGGCAACATGAGGGCCGAGGAGCATGACAAGAGCGGCAAGATGAACAACGCCGCCGAGAGCCGCGAGAAGAGCGGCGCCACCACCAACCAGAACGCTCAGACCAAGAGCCCGACCGACACCAACCGCGCCCAGACCAACGACACCAGCCGGACCCAGACCACGACCGGCAACGCGGCAACGTCGGCCACCGCGGCTCCGCCGGCCGAGAAGCGCACCCAGATCTCGACGGCGATCAGGTCGGAGCATGTGACCGAAACCACCAACGTGAACTTCAACGTGGCGGTGGGCACCCGCATTCCGGCTGACGTGCACTTCTACCCGGTGCCGGAGCGCGTCGTGACGATCTACCCGCAGTGGCGCGGTTACGAGTTCATTCTGGTCCACGGCCGCTACATCATCGTGCAGCCGGAGACCCACGAGATCGTCTACATCATCGAGGGCTAAGCCGGCCTCGGCGCGAGGGTGCCTTGACGGGCCCTCGCCTCGATCTCAACCCCGCCCCCTCAGGGGCGGGGTTTTGCATGCGGCTGCAGCCCGCAGTCGCCGGTGGATGGCCGGCGGGAGCACAGCCGAGGGGCGCCCACCTCCGGATTTGGTTAATCAGCAGTTTCCGTAGGTTACGGCAGCTATCTGACAGGGCAGACGAAGCTGTTGAAGACGTTCCGATTTCACCTAAAGACTTCCCCTGCGGCCGGTTGTTACCTATAACCCGGCCCACTTTCCCCTTCGCCGGAACCCTTGGAAATGGCTGCTGCCGGAACGATCTATGTGCTGAACGGCCCGAACCTCAACCTGTTGGGGACGCGCGAGCCGGAGACGTACGGCCATGCCACCCTCGCCGACGTCGAGAAGCTGTGCGCGGACACCGCGCGGCAGTTCGGGTTGACCGCCGATTGCCGGCAGTCCAACCGCGAGGGCGAACTGATCGACTTCATCCATGAGGCCCACGCCAAGAAGGCGGTCGGCATCATCATCAACGCCGGCGGCTACTCCCATACCTCGATCGCGCTGCATGACGCGCTGGTCGCGGTCAAGATCCCCGCCGTCGAGGTCCATGTCAGCAACATCCACGCCCGCGAGAGCTTCCGGGATCATTCGTTCACTGCTAAAGCCGCCTTCGCGTCACTTTGCGGCTTCGGCATCGACGGCTACCGGCTTGCGATCATCGGCCTCGCCACCAGGATCGGTGCGAAGGCAAAGACTTAATCGTCAATCCTGACGTTCCCCGTCACCAGACAGAGATTTCGGATCAAACAACATGGCGCGCCAGCCAGACGACAAATCAGCCGCAAAGTCCAAGAACGACTCCAAGAACGACGACAGCGTCCTCATCCGCGAGCTCGCGCTGCTGCTTGCTGAGACCAACCTCACCGAGATCGAGATCGAGCGCGCCGGCCTGCGCGTCCGGGTCGCGCGCAATATCAGCATCGCCGCATCCGTGCCGTCAGCCGTGCATGCGGTCGCCGCCCCGATGGCGGTGCCGGCCGCGGTTGCTGCCGCCACCGACCTCGCCAAGCACCCGGGTGTCGTCCCCTCGCCGATGGTCGGCACCGCCTATTGGGCTCCGGAACCGGGCGCCAAGCCGTTCATTGAAGTCGGCACCAAGGTCACGGCCGGCCAGACGCTTCTGATCATCGAGGCGATGAAGACGATGAACCAGATTCCGTCGCCGCGCGCGGGCACCGTGACGCAGATCCTCATCGAGGACGGCCAGCCGGTCGAATTCGGCGAGCCGCTCGTCATCATTGAATAGCTTCCGTCAACGTCAGGCGCTGCGATGTTCGACAAGATCCTCATAGCCAATCGCGGCGAGATCGCGCTTCGCGTGCTCCGGGCCTGCAAGGAACTCGGCATCGCCACCGTCGCGGTGCATTCCACCGCCGACGCAGACGCCATGCATGTGCGGCTCGCCGACGAGAGCGTCTGCATCGGTCCGCCGCCGTCGAAGGATTCCTATCTCAACATCCCGGCGCTGCTCGCCGCCTGCGAGATCACCGGCGCCGACGCCGTGCATCCCGGCTACGGCTTCCTGTCCGAGAACGCGCGCTTCGCCGAGATACTCGCCGACCACAATCTGGGCTTCATCGGACCGAAGGCCGAGCACATCCGCCTGATGGGCGACAAGATCGAGGCCAAGAAGACCGCCAAGCGCCTCGGCATCCCGGTGGTGCCCGGCTCGGACGGCGCGGTGACGGCGGACGACGACGCCATGGCGAACGCCAAGGAGATCGGCTTCCCGGTGCTGGTGAAGGCGGCGGCCGGCGGCGGCGGCCGCGGCATGAAGGTCGCCCACACCGAGGCCGACCTCGCGCTGGCGCTGACGACCGCGGCCAACGAAGCCAAGTCGGCGTTCGGCGACGCCTCGGTCTATCTGGAGAAATACCTGCAGAAGCCGCGCCACATCGAGATCCAGATTCTCGGCGACGGCCGCGGCGGCGCCATCCATCTCGGCGAGCGCGACTGCTCGCTGCAGCGCCGTCACCAGAAGGTCTGGGAGGAAGGCCCCTCGCCCGTGCTCGCGGCGGCGGCGCGAGCCAGGATCGGCGAGACCTGCGCCAAGGCGATGCGCGACATGAAGTATCTCGGCGTCGGCACCATCGAATTCCTCTACGAGGACGGCGAGTTCTATTTCATCGAAATGAACACGCGCATCCAGGTCGAGCATCCCGTCACCGAAAGCATCACGGATATCGACCTGGTGCTGGAGCAGATCCGGATTGCCGCCGGCGGCGAGCTTCCGGCCAAGCAGAGCGACATCGCGATCATCGGCCACGCCATCGAGTGCCGCATCAATGCGGAGAACCCGCAGACCTTCCGTCCCTCGCCCGGACGGATCACGCAATTCCATCCGCCGGGCGGCCTCGGCGTACGGATCGATTCCGCCGTCTACCAAGGCTACGTGATTCCGCCCTACTACGACTCGCTGGTCGGCAAGCTGATCGTGCACGGCAAGACCCGTGGCGAATGCCTGATGCGGTTGCGCCGGGCGCTGGACGAGATGGTGGTCGACGGCATCGAGACGACGCTGCCGCTGTTCCGCGCACTGGTGCGCGAGCCCGACATCATCGAGGGCGATTATCACATCCATTGGCTGGAGCAGTATCTCGCCGGCCAGCCGTCCGACACCCCGAAATAGTTCGGAACTTTGTGGAACCCAGCGCCCCGCTCAAACGTACTAAAGGGTTGTTGGCTTTCCACGGGGACGCATTGAATCCCACTCTCGCGAAGAGACCGTCGTGACCCCAGTTTCACGACGCCGGTCCACGTTACAGATCCTGCTGCTTTCGGCGGGATTTTTCGTGCTGGTCGCGGTCAGCGTGGCGTCCGTCCTGCTGGTCAACAAGGCGCGTGAGGACAACGCCTGGGTCGTCCATACCGTCGAGGTGGAGAGCCAGGTTGCCAATCTGCTGCTTGACGTCAGGCGCGCCGAAAGCGCGACCAGGGCGTATCTGCTGACATCAGCACCACAATACCTGTCCGAGTACCAGTCGGCCGCGGCAGGGCTCCCGGCTGCGCTCGGCCATCTCCAGATGATGACCGTCGATAATCCGGCGCAGGTCGCCAATGCCGCAAAGCTCAAGGCCGCCGTCGAGCAACGGCTGGCCGAGTTCGCCCTCAGCATCGAGCGCGTCAACAACAACGATGCCGCGACCAGCGTCGACATCCTGCGCAAAGGCACTTCGGCCGATGCATTGGAGGCGATCGCCCGGATCGGCCGCGACATGCGCACCGAGGAAGATCGGCTGCTGGCGGCGCGCACCGCAACCGCGGACAGGACCCAGGTGCTGGCCTCCTCGGTCACCATCGCCGGCTCCTGCATGGTGCTGGCGCTCGCCGCGCTCTCCCTCGTGCTGCTGCGGCAATCGTCGCGGGCGCGCGACGAAGCCGAGGCCAAGCTGCGCGACAGCAACGTCAATCTCGAAACCATCGTCGACGAACGGACCGCCGACCTGCGCGAGGCCAACGAGGAAATCCAGCGCTTCGCCTATATCGTCAGCCACGACCTGCGCTCACCGCTGGTCAACATCATGGGCTTCACCAGCGAGCTGGAGGAATTGCGCGGCGACATCTTCAAGCGCATCGCCACGCTCAATCGCACCGCATCGCTGGCACCGGCGATGCCGGAAGACGCGACCGACGTGGCCGAGCCCGAGCTCGAAGGCTCCGACAAGCAGCTATCCAACGATTTCAACGAATCGCTCGGCTTCATCAAATCCTCGATCGCCAAGATGGACCGCCTGATCAGCGCCATCCTCAATCTCACCCGCGAGGGCCGCCGCGAATTCAAGCCGGAGCGGATCGATCTCCGCGAGCTGATCGACGGCATCGTCAAGACGGTCGCGCATCAGGCGGCCGAGGCCAATGCGACCGTCAAGGTCGGCGCCTTGCCGAACATCGTCAGCGACCGCCTCGCGTTGGAGCAGATATTCTCCAACCTGATCGACAATGCACTCAAATACCTCAAGGATGGCGTCCCCGGCGAGATTTCGATCGAGGGCCGCACCAAGCTGGGCTTTGCGATCTTCGAAGTGACGGACAATGGCCGCGGCATCGATCCGAAAGACCACCAGCGCATCTTCGATCTGTTCCGCCGCGCCGGAACCCAGGACAAGCCCGGTCAGGGCATCGGGCTTGCCCATGTCCGCGCACTTGTGCGCAGACTGGGCGGCACCATGTCGGTAGCATCGGAACTTCACAACGGCAGCACGTTCACGATCACGCTGCCTATCAAATGGTCAGGCAAGAACTCAGGCAAGAACCGGGATAAGGAATCATGAGCGATCCAGTCACCATCATCATGATCGAGGACGACGAGGGCCATGCCCGCCTGATTGAGCGGAATATCCGGCGCTCAGGTGTCAACAATGAGATCGTCCCGTTCACCAACGGTACAGAGGCCGTGAACTACCTGTTCGGCAAGGATGGCAGCGCGGTCGAGCGCAAGGGCCAGGCCCTGCTCATCCTGCTTGATCTCAATCTGCCTGACATGACCGGCATCGATATTCTGAAGCGGGTCAAGGAGAACAAGCATCTCAAGTCGACGCCGGTGGTCGTGCTGACC
This sequence comes from Bradyrhizobium sp. Pha-3, assembly GCF_042258615.1. Taxonomy (GTDB): domain Bacteria; phylum Pseudomonadota; class Alphaproteobacteria; order Rhizobiales; family Xanthobacteraceae; genus Bradyrhizobium. The sequence goes on from NZ_CP170152.1 coordinate 5,454,836, forward strand.
ACGACCGACGACTCCCATGAGATCAAGCGTTGCTACGAACTCGGTTGCAATGTCTACATCACCAAGCCGGTGAACTACGAGAGCTTTGCCAACGCCATTCGCCAGCTTGGCCTGTTCTTTTCCGTGATTCAGGTGCCGCCAGCTTCCCTATGACCAGCGCAACGCCGACACTGCTCTATATCGACGACGACGCGGCGCTGGCGCGCCTGGTCGAACGCGGGCTGACGCGCGCGGGCTACAAGGTCGTGCACGCCGCAAGCGGCCAGGAAGGCCTCGACCGGCTCGCCCAGGGCGGCATCGACGTCGTCGCGCTCGACCAGTACATGCCCGGCCTCGATGGGCTGGAGACGCTGGAGCAGATCCTCAAGATTGCGGACGCACCGCCGGTGGTGTTCGTCACCGCCTCACAGGATTCGGCAATTGCCGTCACCGCGCTGAAGGCCGGCGCGGCTGATTATCTGGTCAAGGACGTCAGGGGCGAATTCATCCCCCTGCTCCAGGTCGCGGTGAACGGCGCGGTCCGGCGGGCCGCGATCCAGAAAGCGCGCGACGAGGCCGAGGCCGAGGTGCACGCCTCGCGCGACCGCTACGCCGCGCTCGCCGCCGAGCGCGAGGTTCTGTTGCGCGAGGTCAACCATCGCGTCGGAAATTCGCTGCAGATCATTGCCTCGCTGCTGCATCTGCAAGCCAATTCCTCGACCCAGCAGGACGTCAAGGCGGCGCTCACCAATGCGATGGGCCGTGTCGCCGCCGTCGCGCAGGTGCACCGCCGCCTCTACACCTCGCACGACTTCAAGACCGTGATGCTCAACCAGTATCTGGAGGCACTGCTCGAGGATCTCAGGCGATCGGCCGAAGGCAACAAGATGTCGCGGCTGACGCTGAAGGCCGACCCGGTCGAGATCGATCCCGACCGCGCGGTCGCGATCGGCATCATCGTCAACGAGCTGGTGATGAACGCCGTGAAATACGCCTATCCCGACGGCGCCGGCCCGATCCATGTCGAGCTGAAGCCGCACGCGGACGATTTGCAGCTTGCGATCAGCGATGAAGGCGTGGGCTTCTCCGACAAGGCCGATCCGCGCGGCACCGGCATGGGCCAGCGCATCGTCGCGGCGATGGCCGTCAAGCTCGACGCCAGCGTCGAGCGCGACCCCGGCCACAACGGCACCCGCTTCGTGGTGCGGTTCGCCCGCGTCACCCCGGCGCCGGCGAAATCGACAAGCGTTGCCGCCAGTTAGATCACAGCCGGTCGCGGATTGATCGAATTTTCGCGTTGGCCTTAACGGCCGCGTCACCCTGTTGTTCGATCGCAGCCGCCTGCCCTGACCGGTTAAGACAAATCTGGGCGTTGTTTGCCATGCTTTTCCCCCAGCTTGGCAGGAACGGCACGATGTTCGAGCGCAGGGTGGTTTTTGGAAAGAAGCAGGCGGCGTCGGGCGACCTTAAGGAGCCCTTGCGTCCGGCACCGGGTGCCGACGGCGCGGCACCCGCCTTTCACAAGAGGCAGTGGGAAGATCCGCGGATCGGGCCGATGCTGCGCGATGCGGGGTTCGCGCCCGACGACGCAGCCAGCATCGTGCCGGCGGCGGACAATCGCCTCGCCGTGTTTGCTGCGGCCAACCAACGGCTGCAGGAGCGCACCGAGAGTTTCAACCGTGACATGACGGCGCGCCACGGCTACTGCCATGCGTTGCCGTTCCTGGTCATCGACCACAAGATCTGGGACGGGCCGCATGGCGCGTTTCTCTACGCGCAGCTGGATCTGATCGGCTACGACGAGTGGAACGTGATCATGCTGGCGGAGGATCCGCAGACCACGGAAACATGCGGCCTGGCAGGCCATCCCGGCTTCCTTCCGGCGGTGACGCAGCTCATGACCGAGCATGTGATCGCGTGGGAGGCGCGGCACGACGCCATGCTCGAGACATTCGGAATCACCGCGAGCGGCGGCCGCGACAGCTCGCGCGATCAATACGAGATGGAAAAGGACACGCTGCGCAGGGAGATCATCGACAAGGCCGGCTGGATGAAGCTGCGCATCATCGACGACCTTCTGCGCAAGAGCTAACGCATGAAGAGATTAGGTTGAGCTCGAGCGGCATCGAATGTTCACCTCTCCCTTGGGAGAGGTCGATTTGCGCAGCAAATCGGGTGAGGGATTACGGTCTAACGAGAGAGCAAGCGCCCTCACCCGGATTGCTTCGCAATCCGACCTCTCCCCGACGGGGAGAGGTGGCCTGAAATCGCGGCAAGCCGATTCAACCCAATCTCATCAAGCTCTAGAAGCGCCCTCTGGTCCCGAGCACCTCAATCAGGCCGATCGCGGTGCCGCCGCGTGCGATGCGGACGGCAATCCTGACATGGCGCGCCGAAGATCACCTGCGACGGATAGGGCCGCGCGGAGTGATACGGCGTCGAGCCGAACAGGCCCGCCGCGCCGAAGCCCGCGCTGAATGGATCGGCGGCAAAGCTGCCCGGAAAGGAGCCGTTGCTGCGGAAATCGCGGTCGTCGTTCCTGCCGTCGAAATACGCGCCGCCGGTGCTACCGTAGCGCAGCGGCCGTTGCGGCGCCAAGTCATGAGACAAGTTCTGGGCCGAGACAGCGGCCGTGCCGAGCGCGATGGCGGCGCAGGCGATCAATGCTCTGATGGCGGTCATGGCCAAGGCCCTCATTGCGGAATGGTCCCCCAATCGCCCTTCCAGGCGATCAGGCGTCCCTTGCCGAATTGCAGATAGAGCCCGTCGCTGCGCCGCGACAGCACGCTGCCCCGGACATTGGGCAGCGCGACGAACAATTCATTGCCCGGCGTGCCACGAACATAGTTCAGGGGGACGCCGAGCGACTGGCTGGCCTGGTCCGCGCTCATGCCGAAGGCGAGCGGAATGCTGTTGGGTGGCCGCTGCTGCGCACGCGCCGCGCCGCCTGGCATACCCAGCGCAATGACGAGGGAAACGACGAAGGGTGTGATGAACCGCTGCATGACCGACCTCATGGCACTGCCGCCGCGAGCGTGCCGGCCGGCGTCCAGCCGCCGCCCAGCGCCTGGAACAGACTGCTCGCCGCCAGCAGCTTGTTGAGCCGCACCGAGACAAGATTGAGTTCAGCCGTGAACAGCGTCTGCTGTGTCTGCAGCACCGTGATGAGATTGACCGTGCCGCCGCGCAGCTGCGTCTCGGAGACCTCGAACGCCTTGCGCGAGCTCGCCACCACGTCGGACTGCAGCCGTTCCTGCAGCGTATACTGCTGCAACGCGATCAGCGCCTTTTCGACATCGGCGAAGGCCGACAGCACCGCCTTGCGATAGGCCTGCAGGTTCTGCAATTGCTGGCCCTTGGCGAGCTTGAGCTGGCTCTCCAGCAGGAAGCCGTCGAACAGCGGCTGGGTCAGCCCGGCGGCGAGCGTGTAGTACCAGGCGCCCGGCGCGAACAGCGAGGCGAGCGCCGCGCTCTGGAAGCCCGTGGTGCCGGTCAGCTGGATCTGCGGGAAGAACGCCGCGCGCGCCGCGTCGACGCTGAAATTGGAGGACGCGAGCTGCGCCTCGGCCTGGCGGACGTCGGGCCGCTGGTAGAGCAATTCCGACGGCATCCCCGGCGTGATGCGCGGCACCGAGATCTGCGTGGTGCTGCCGCCGCGCACCGAGAAATCAGCCGGCGCGCGCGCCACCAGCACGGCGAGCGCGGCGGTGTTTTGCCCCAGCGTCACCTCCAGCGGCGGGATCGCCGCGCGCTGGGTGGCGACCAGCGCCTCCTGCTGGGACAGGTCGAGCTGCGAGGCGGTGCCGCCGGCGAACTGCGACTTGATCAAGGCCAGGATGCGCTCGGCCGCCGCCAGATTGCGCCGGGTCGCCTTGATCTGGTCCTGCGCCGCCAGCACCTGGAAATAGGTATTGGCCACCGCCGCCATCGTGGTCAGCGCGACCACCTCGCGATTGTAGCGGGCAACCGTCGCGCTCTCTTCCGACGCCGACAGCGTCGCGCGGTTCTTGCCCCAGAAGTCGATGATGTAGCTCGCGCTCAGCCCCAGATTGAACTGCGAGAACGTACCGCTGCTCCCGCCGAGCAACGAACTCGATCCCGTCGCGACCTTTTGACGCTCGGCATTCGCCGATCCGGAGATCGACGGCAGCAGCGCGGCGCCGGACACGCCGGCCTGCGCGTCGGCCTGCACGATCTGGGCGATCGCCACCGCGATATCGAGATTGTAGAGCTGCGCGGATTCCATCAGCCCGGTCAGCTCGGGCGAGCGGAAGCCGCGCCACCAGGCGAGCGCCGGGACGGCGGCATCGGCATCGCCCTTGGCGGCGGCGCGATAGCTCGCCGGCACTTCGAGACTGAGCTCGGGCTTCTCCACCCCGGGAATGCAGCCGGTCAGGCCAAGGCTCAGACCAAGGCTGAGGCCGCCGAACGCCGCCACACGCCGAAACCGGACCGGCTTCCGCAATATTCGAAGACTAAGCAACGCTGCAGCTGTCGGCATTTACTCGCCCGGTTGAAGTGAGGAGCCCGGCATCCGCATGGCGCCGCCGCGGCGGACGCGCAGCGCCCACAAGCGGAACCGGTCGAGATAGAGGTAGATGACCGGCGTCGTGTAGAGCGTCAGGACCTGGCTCAGGATCAGGCCGCCGACGATGGCGATGCCGAGCGGCTGGCGGAGCTCGCCGCCGTCGCCCATCCCGATCGCGAGCGGCACCGCGCCGAGCAGCGCGGCCATCGTCGTCATCATGATGGGACGGAAGCGCAGCAGGCATGCCTCCTTGATCGCCTCGAGCGGCTCCAGCCCCCGCCTGCGTTCCGCGTCCAGCGCAAAGTCGATCATCATGATGGCGTTCTTCTTCACAATGCCGATCAGCAGGATGACGCCGATCAGCGCCATGATACTGAACTCGGTCTTGAATGCCATCAGCGCCAGCAAGGCACCCACACCTGCCGAGGGCAATGTGGACAAGATGGTGAGCGGATGGACGTAGCTCTCATAGAGCACGCCCAGCACGATGTAGATCGTGATGATCGCGGCCAGGATCAGGAACGGCTGGTTGCTGAGCGAATCCTGGAACGCCTTCGCGGAGCCCTGGAAAGTACCGCGGATCGTGGCCGGGACGCCGATCCGGTTCATGGCCGCCTCGATGCTGCCGACCGCGGTGCTCAGCGACACGTTCGGCGGCAGGTTGAACGAGATGGTGTTGGCGACCAGCAGACCCTGGTGATTGACCGCAAGCGGCGTCGCGCCCTGCTTGAACGCCGCAACCGCCGACAGCGGGATCATGGTCTCGCTGCTGGTCGAGACGGCCGACCCGGTCGAGGCCACGCCCTTCCCGGTCGACCCGATCGAATTGGTGGCCTGGTTGCGCGCGGCCTGGGCGTTTGCCGAACTCGTCGCGCCCGAGGTCCCCGATGCGACCACCGTGCCCGCCACGGCATTGGTCGATTGCGACCCGCCGACCGAGGCACCCGAGGTGCTGACATAGACATCCTTCAGCGTCTCCGGGCTCTGCCAGTAGCGCGGCGCGACCTCCATGACGACATGGTACTGGTTGCGCGCGACGTAGATCGTTGAGACCTGGCGCTGTCCGAACGCGTCGTACAGCGTGTTGTCGACCTGGCTGACCGTGATGCCGAGCCGTGCCGCGGCGTCGCGGTCGATCACGAGGTCGGACTCCAGGCCCTTGTTCTGCTGGTCGCTGTTGACGTCGGTGAGGTTCGGATCGCGTTGCAGGGCCGCCGCAATCTTCGGCGTCCACTCATCGAGCTCCTCCAGCGTCGAGCCCTGCAGCGTGTACTGATACTGCGCGTTCGACTGACGTCCACCGACGCGGATATCCTGGACCGCCTGCAGAAACAGGGTCGCGCCGGGCACCACCGACATCTCGCGGCGCAGCCGCGCGATCACGCCGTCGGCGCCGATCTTGCGCTGGTCGAGCGGACGCAGCGAAACGAACACGAAGCCGGAATTGGTCTGTCCGCCCCCGGTGAAACCGACCACCGTCTCCACCGCCGGATCCTTCTGAATGATGCCGACGAACTGCACGAGCTTCTGCTGCATCAGCTGGAACGACACGCTCTGGTCGGCCTGGATTGATCCGACCAGCCGCCCGGTATCCTGCTGCGGGAAGAAGCCCTTCGGGATCACGACGTAGAGATAGACGGTGAGGCCGATGGTGACGAAGAAGATGAGCACCACGCTCAGGGGATGTTCGAGTGCGCTCGTCAGCGTCCGGCGATAAAAGCCCAGCATCGCATCGAAGAAGCGTTCGCTGATCTGATAGGCCCTGCCGTGGCGACCGGTTTCCGGTCGCAGCAGCACGGCGCACATCATCGGCGTGGTTGCCAGCGAAACCGCCAGCGAGATCAGGATCGAGATGGAGATCGTCATCGCGAATTCGCGGAACAGCCGACCGATGATCCCTGACATCATCAGAATCGGGATGAACACCGCGATCAGCGAGATGCTCATCGACAGCACGGTGAAGCCGACCTCGTTGGCACCCTTCAGCGCCGCCTGGAGCGGGCTCATCCCCGCCTCGATGTAACGCGTGACGTTCTCGAGCACCACGATGGCGTCGTCGACGACAAAGCCGGTCGCGACCGTCAGCGCCATCAGCGACAGATTGTCGAGGCTGTAGCCGATCAGGTACATCGCCCCGAAAGTCGCGACCAGCGACACCGAGACGGCGACGACCGGAATGAAGGTGGCGCGTGCGCTGCGCAGGAACGCGAACACCACGATAATGACCAGCATCACCGCCAGGACAAGGGTCCGTTCGACGTCCCGGAGCGAGGTGCGGATGGTCGTCGAGCGGTCCACCGCAAGGCCGATGTCGATCGCCGGCGACACCGATGCCTGCAGCTGCGGCATCAGCCCCTTCACCAAATCCACCGTACTGATGATGTTGGCATTCGGCTGCCGGTAGAGAATGATCAGCACCGCGGGTTTGCCGTTGGCCAGGCCGGCGTTACGCAGGTTTTCCACGCCGTCGATGACCTCGCCGACGTCGGACAGATGGACCGGCGCGCCGTTACGGTAAGCCACGATCAAGGATTTGTAGTCGTCCGCCTTGTTGGCCTGGTCGTTGGCGTAGACCTGGTAGCGCTGGTCGCCGACGTCGATGCCGCCCTTCGGACTGTGGGCGTTGGCGTTCGACAGCGCCGCGCGGACGTCCTCCAGACCGATGCCGTATTTGTAGAGCGTCTGCGGGATCAGATCGACGCGGACGGCGGGCAGCGAGCTGCCGCCCACCACGACCTCGCCGATGCCCTCGACCTGCGACAGCTTCTGCGCCAGCACCGTGGAGGCGGCATCGTAGAGAGCGCCGCGGGTCAGCGTGTCCGACGTCAGCGTCAGGATCAGGATCGGCGCGTCCGCCGGGTTGACCTTGCGATAGGTCGGATTGCTGCGCAGGCTGGTCGGCAGATCGGCCCGCGCCGCGTTGATCGCGGCCTGCACGTCCCGCGCCGCGCCGTTGATGTCGCGGTTCAACCCGAACTGCAGCGTGATCCGGGTCGAGCCGACCGAGCTCGACGACGTCATCTCCGTGACATCGGCGATCTGACCGAGATGCCGCTCAAGCGGGCTGGCGACCGTGGTCGCGACGTCCTGCGGGCTGGCGCCGGGCAGCGTCGCCTGCACCGATATGGTCGGAAAATCCACCTGCGGCAGCGGCGACACCGGCAGCTTGAAGAACGCGACAAGGCCGGCCGCCGCAAGCCCGAACGTCAACAGCGTGGTTGCGACCGGCCGGCGGATGAAGGGCGTTGACGGATCCATGGCTCAACGCGACCCGCTCGCCTCGCCGACCTCGTCCGCCCGCCCGGCAAACCGCAGCGCCAGACGATCGAACCAGAGATAGATCACCGGTGTCGTGAACAGGGTCAGCAGCTGGCTCACCAGCAGACCGCCGACGATCGAGATGCCGAGCGGATGCCGAAGCTCGGAGCCCGCGCCGCTGCCGATCATCAGCGGCAGCGCGCCGAGGACCGCTGCCATCGTCGTCATGATGATCGGCCGGAAGCGCAGCAGGCAGGCCTGGTAGATCGCCTCCCGCGGCGGCTTGCCCTCGTTGCGCTCGGCATCGAGCGCGAAGTCGATCATCATGATCGCGTTCTTCTTCACGATGCCGATCAGGAGGATGATGCCGATGATCGCGATGATGGTGAGGTCCTGGCCAGCCATCATCAGCGCCAGCAACGCGCCGATGCCGGCCGAAGGCAGCGTCGACAGGATGGTGAGCGGATGGATGAAGCTCTCATAGAGCACGCCGAGCACGATATAGACCGTGATGATCGCGGCCAGGATCAGGAACAGCTGGTTGGACAGCGAGGACTGGAACGCCAGTGCCGCACCCTGGAAGCTCGTGATCATGCCGAGCGGCTGGCTGATCTCGGCCTGCGCCTGCTTGATCGCGGTCACCGCGCCGCCGAGCGAGGCGCCCGGGGCCAGGTTGAACGAGACGGTCGCCGAGGGGAACTGGCCGAGATGCGAGACCTGTAGCGGCGCGGTCTCGACCCGGAACTTCGCCATCACGGACAGCGGCACCGGCGTCGAACCCACCGATGACGGCAGATAGATCGACGACAGCGAGTCCAGCGAGTTCTGCAGCGACGGATCGGCCTCGAGGATCACCCGGTACTGGTTCGAATTGGTGAAGACGGTGGAGACGATGCGCTGGCCGTAGGAGTCATAGAGCGCATTGTCGATCGTCGCCGGCGTGATGCCGAACCGCGCGGCCTGGTCGCGGTCGATATCGACGAACACCGAAAGACCCTGCGCCGAAATATCGCTGGTGACGTCGCTGAGCTCCGGCAACTCCCTGAGCTTGTCGACCAGCTTCGGCGTCCACTCCGCAAGCTCGTTCGGATCGGCGTCCTGCAGGATGAACTGATACTGCGTCCGGCTCACCGTGCCTTCGATGGTGAGGTCCTGGACCGGCTGCATGTAGAGCGTGATGCCGGTCAGATCAGCGGTGCTCGCCTTGATCCGGTCCATCACCGTCGAGACGCCGGCCTTGCGCTGCTCGTGCGGTTTCAGGTTGATCAGGATGCGGCCGCTGTTGAGCGTGGTGTTGGTGCCGTCGACGCCGATGAAGGACGACAGGCTCTCGACATCAGGATCCTTCAGGATCGCGCTGGCGAGCCGCTGCTGCCGCTCGGCCATCGCCGCATAGGACACCGATTGCGGCGCCTCCGAGATCGCCTGGATCACGCCGGTGTCCTGCACCGGAAAGAAGCCTTTCGGAATGACCACGTAGAGCAGCGCCGTGAGCCCAAAGGTGGCGAGCGCGATCAGCAGAACGAACGTCTGGCGATCCAGCACCCAATTGAGCATCCGGGCGTAGATCGCGATGACATGGTCGAACCCTTCGCGGCTGAGCCGCTGGAAGGTGTTCTCGCGCGTCATGCTCTCCGGCTTCAAAAGCTTGGCGCAAGCCATCGGCACCAGCGTCAGCGACACCACGGCGGAGATCAGGATCGTGACCGACAGCGTGATGGCGAATTCGCGGAACAGGCGGCCGACGACGTCGCCCATGAACAGCAGCGGGATCAGCACCGCGATCAGCGACACCGTCAGCGAGATGATGGTGAAGCCGATCTGCTCGGAGCCGCGCAGCGCGGCTTCCAGCGGCGACTCGCCCTCCTCGATATAGCGCGAGATGTTCTCGATCACGACGATGGCGTCGTCGACCACGAAGCCGGTCGCGACCGTCAGCGCCATCAGCGACAGATTGTTCAGGCTGAAGCCGAACAGGTACATCGCGCCGAGCGTGCCGACCAGCGACAGCGGCACCGACAGGCTCGGGATCAGCGTCGCGCGGGTCGAGCGCAGGAACACGAAGATCACAAGCACGACCAGGATCACCGCAAGCGCCAGCTCGTATTCGACGTCGCGGACCGAGGCCCGGATCGTCACGGTCCGGTCGGTCAGGATGTTGAGGTTGATCGCAGCCGGCAGCGTCGCCTGCAGCTGCGGCAACAGGTCCTTGATGCCCTGGACCACCGAGATCACGTTGGCGCCGGGCTGGCGCTGGATGTTGAGGATGATCGCCTGCGTCTCGTTCATCCAAGCGCCGAGCTTGTCGTTCTGCGCGCCGTCGACGACGTTGCCGACATCGCTGAGGCGGACCGGCGAGCCGTTCTTGTAGGCGATGATCAGCGAGCGGTAGTCGCTGGCATTGCGTATCTGGTCGTTGGCATTGATGGTGTAGGCGCGCATCGCGCCGTCGAAATTGCCCTTCGGCGTGTTGACGTTGGCGTTGCCGAGCGTGGTGCGGAGATCGTCGATGTTGAGGCCATAGGCCGCGAGCTTGCGGATGTCGGCCTGGATGCGCACGGCGGGCCGCTGGCCGCCGCTGATGCTGACGAGACCGACGCCGGGCAGCTGCGAGATCTTCTGCGCCAGGCGGGTGTCGACGAAGTCCTGCACCTGGGTCAGCGGCATGGTCTTCGAGGTCAGGCCGAGGGTCAGGATCGGCGCGTCAGCCGGATTGACCTTGGCGTAGATCGGCGGCGCCGGCAGGTCCGACGGCAAGAGATTGCCCGCGGCGTTGATCGCGGCCTGCACCTCCTGCTCGGCGACGTCGAGCGAAATCGACAGGCCGAACTGCAGCGTGATGACAGAAGACCCAGCAGAGCTCACCGAACTCATCTGGTTCAAATTCGGCATCTGGCCGAACTGCACCTCGAGCGGCGCCGTCACCGACGACGTCATCACGTCGGGGCTGGCGCCCGGATAGAAGGTCTGCACCTGGATGGTCGGATAGTCGACCTCCGGCAAGGCCGCGACCGGCAGGAATCTGAATGCCAGCATGCCCGACAGCATGATGGCGATCATCATCAGGGTCGTCGCCACCGGCCGCAGGATGAATGGCCGCGACGGGTTCATTTCTTCTGCCCGTCCGCGGAACCCTTATGGTCGCCGCCTCCCGCTTTGTCGGGAGCAGCGCCGCCTCCCTTTGCGGCCCCATTCGCCGCGCCGCTCGCCGTCCCCTTGGCCGCGCCGGCTGGGCTCGCAGTATCGGCGGCCGAGCGCACCACCACCTTGGCGCCCTCGCGCAGCTTGTCGGCGCCGTCGATCACGATGCGATCGCCGGGTACAAGCCCCGAGAGCACCTCGACACGGTCGCCGTCGGTGACGCCGATTTTCACCGGCCGCACCGAGACCGTGCTGTCGACGTTGACGAGATAGACGAAGGTGCCGGGGACGCCGCGCTGGATGCCCGCGGTCGACATCGTCGTGGCATCCTTGTGGGTGTCGAGCAGCAGGCGGATGTTGACGAACTGGTTCGGATACAGCGTGCGCTTGTCGTTCTCGAACTGGGCGCGCAGCTTGATCGTGCCGGTGGTCGCATCGATCTGGCTGTCGAAGGTCTGCAGCGATCCGTCGGCGAGCTTGCTGGCGCCGCTGCGGTCATAGGCCGCCGCCGGCAGCACCGCGCCCTCTTTCAACCGCTTCGCGACCGCCTGCAGATTGTCCTCCGGCAGCGTGAACAGCACGCTGATCGGCTCGAGCTGCGTGATCACGACAAGGCCGTTGGTGTCGCCCGGCGTCACGTAGTTGCCGAGGTCGACCTGGCGCAGTCCGACCCGCCCGTTGATCGGCGAGACGATGCGACAATATTGCAGATTTACCTCGGCCGATTTCACCGACGCCCGGTCGGCCTCGACCGTGCCCTGATACTGCGCGACCAGCGCGACCTGGGTGTCGAGCGTCTGATGCGCCACGGCATTCTGCGTGGCGAGGTTCTGGTAGCGGGTGAGATCGACCTGGGCGCCCTTCAGCTGCGCCTCGTCGCGCGCCAGAGTGCCTTTGGCCTGCGCCAGCGTCGCCTCATAGGGACGCGAATCGATCTCGGCGATCAGGTCACCCTTCTTGACCTCATCGCCCTCCTTGAAATCGATCTTCATCAGGTAGCCGCTGATCTGGCTCCGGATCGTTACGGTCGCGAGCGACGTCACGGTACCGAGCGCATTCAGGCTGACGCCGATATCGCCCTTGCCGACGGCCTCCGGCACGATCGACATCGGCCCGGCATTGCGCCCGCCGCCGGCCTGCGGCGGCGCGGCCTGCTGCCGCGTCCACCAGACGATGCCGGCAAGCACCGCCAGCACGACACATCCTGTCAGAAACCCTCGCCCGCGCGACGGCCGCCTGGTTTGCTCGGGCGCCACGATCAACGGGTCTTTGATATGCTGGTCCATCACTTGCCCACGAAGAAACACGAACGAGCTCGCGCGGCTCTATGTGTCCCCTGAAGTCCGCGCGCGCCACATCCGAGGAAGCATTTTGGACGCTTCGGTCGGACAAAGCGCGTTAAGAATCGGAAAGGAAAGTCCTCCTTCCCGGCCGGGCGCTGTTTCTCGCTGGATTGTGGCTATTTTACCCGATCGTCTGTAGCCAGGGCAACACGATCAGCAACAATCCGGCAAAGTAGATCAGGCCGAAGATCAGCCCGAATTTCCAGAAGTCGCCTTTGCCGATATAGCCGCTGCCGTAGTACATCGGCGCCGGTCCGGTGGCGTAGGGCGAGATCACCCCCATCAGCCCGAGCGAATAGACGCACAGCAGCATCAGGGTCTGCACCGACAGGCCGGGAATGCTGGAGCCGACGGCGAGCACCACCGGCAGCACCGCGGCGGTATGCGAGGTGATGCTCGAGAAGAAATAGTGGATCCAGAAGAAGAATGTGACGAGCAGGATCATCCCGACCATCGGCGACGTGCCGGAGAGCGGCTTCGCATAGCCCTCGGCCACCCATTTGATGAAGCCGATCTCGTTGAGACCTGACGACAGCGTGAGCAGCGAGGTGAAATAGAAAAAGACCTCCCACGCGCTCTTCTCCGCGACGATGTCCTCGAATGCGATCACGCCTGTGAGCAGCATCAGCGAGATCACGACGAACACCACCGTGGTCGCGTTGATGAAGTTCGAGCCGAGCAGCGGCACGTTGACATTGGGGTTGGAGCCGCAGATCCACAGGAACATCGCGAGCAGCACCAGCACCGCCATGACCCATTCGTGCCGCGACGGCGGCCCCATCTTGGCGAGCTCGCCCTCGCTCCAGGTCACGATCTCCGGGCTCTGCTTGATCTCGGGCCGACAGATGACGTAGCTGAGCAGCGGCACCAGCAGCAGCAAGAGGATGCCGAGCGGCGCGAAGCCGATGAACCATTGCGACCAGCCGACCTCGATATTGACGAGCTTCTTGGCGATCGAGAGCGCGGCGGCGTTCGGCGCCAGCGCGGTCAGAAACAGCGAGCTGGTGACGGCCGTGGTCGCAAACGCCGTCCACATCACGAAGGTGCCGATCTTGCCCGCGGTCGGACCGGGCTCGGAGCCGTAGATGCGCGGGATGTTGCTGACGATCGGATAGATGGTGCCGCCCGAGCGCGCGGTGTTGGAGGGCGTGGCCGGCGCCAGCACCAGATCGGAGAACGCCACCGCATAGCCGAGCCCGATGGTGCGGCGGCCGAGCCCGCGCACCAGCAGCAGCGCCAGCCGGCGGCCGAGGCCGCTCTTGCGGTAGCCGATCGAGAACACGAAGGCGCCGACGATCAGCCACACCGTGCTCTCGGAGAAGCCGGCGAGCATCCAGCGCAGCGACTTGTTCGGGTCGGGCTCGACATAGCCGCCGACCCCGGCGACCGTCAGTCCGATCAGGCCGACCGCGCCGACCGGCATCGATTCGAGGATCAGCCCGGTGATGACCGCGGCGAACACCGCAAAATAGTGCCACTGATTGGCGTTCAGCCCTGATGGCACCGGGACCAGATAGATCACCAGCCAGACCAGCAACGGCGCAAACGTCCGCCATGACGATTTCATGCAGCGTCCCCCTCACCTGTGTTGATTGTCAGGCGCGCAAGCCGCCATGTCCCGGGCGGCGGCGCCTTCTTTTTGCGGCAATGTAGCATGGCCGCGCAGTCCGTCTCGGGAAACTGCGGCGGAATGGCGCGGCTTGTGGAGGAACCGGAGCGTTTCGTCAACACGTCGCGACCCCTGGCAGGCCCATCGCAAGACCGCCCGCGCTTTGCTATCCTCGCCGCCATGACCTCACGCGACTCTGCCTCCTCCGAGATCACGCCCGAGGTGCTGCTGCGCGCCTATGCCTGCGGCATCTTCCCGATGGCGGAGAGCGCCGACGATCCGACCCTGTTCTGGGTCGAGCCGGAATTGCGCGGCGTGATTCCCTTCGACGGCTTTCGCGTCGCCTCCCGCCTGGCGCGCACCGTGCGCTCAGATCAGTTCACCGTGACCGTCGATACCGCATTCAAGGCCGTGATCGCCGGTTGCGCGGCGCCGCAGCCCGGCCGCGACGACACCTGGATCAACAAGCGCATCCGCGATCTCTATGTCGGGCTGCACGCGTCGGGCCATTGCCACAGCGTCGAGGTCTGGCAGGACGACAATCTGGTCGGCGGGCTCTACGGCGTCAGCCTCGGCCGCGCCTTCTTCGGCGAAAGCATGTTCCACACTGAACGCGACGCATCGAAGGTGGCGCTGGTGCATCTGGTGGCCCGGCTGATCGCGGGCGGCTTCGAATTGCTCGACACCCAATATGTGACCGAGCATCTGAAGACGTTCGGCGCGGTGGAGATTTCGCGCCGCCGCTATCGCGCGCTGCTCGACAAGGCGATCGCAGGCGCGCCGGCGGATTTCCGCAAGCTCGACACTACGCAGCCGGTCAAGGGCGCCGACGCGCTGGCGATCATCGCCGCGCGCAATTGAACGGTTGATCGCGTAGCCCGGATGAAGCCAACGGGTCGCGCGAACGCGCGCCCGATGACAGGCTCCGCGCAATCCGGGAAAGTCTCTCCGCGGAGAAAGAACCCGGATTTCGCTAACGCTCCATCCGGGCTACGCAGTGCCAATCAATTCCCGAACAATCCGCCGAACAGTCCGCCCGGCCGCTGTTGCTGGGGCGGCGGAGGTGGCGGCTGCTGCTGCTGCTGGTATTGCGGCAGCGGTTGCGGCGGCGGACGCGGCGCGGCCTGCTTCGGCGGCGCGCGCTTCTGGGCCGGCGGCGGAGGCGGCGTCGGCGCCTTGGGCGGATCGGGCGCGGCGGTCACGATGGTCTGGTCCGGCCCTTTGCAGTCGGTCAGCCAAATGTCGTAGATCGGATGCTCGACGCCATGCAGGCCGGGGCTCGCCGCGAACATCCAGCCCGAGAAGATCCGCTTCACCTCGCCCTGCAGCGTGATCTCGTCGACCTCGACGAAGGCGTCGGTGTTGGCGGCTTCCGTCGACGGCCTGGTGTAGCAGGCGTCGGTCTTCACCCGCAGCGCGCCGAACTGCACGGTCTCGCCGATATCCTCGTCGAAATTGATGATGCGTCCGGTGATCTTGTCGAGGCCGGAGAAGCTCGCCTTCTTGTTGGTGATCTTGGTCGACGGCGGCTCCTGCACGACCTCATCGCCCGGCTGCAACGCGGCAGGCGTCTGCGGCGCGGTGCCCTGGGGCGCGCCCTGCGGAGTCCCCTTGGGCTGACGCTGCCCCGGCGGCAGGCCCGGCAGCGGATTGGCGCCGGGCGGCGTGTTGGCAACGGCGGGCCCGCCGGGCTGCGGCGGCTGCACGGCAACGCCGGGCGGAGCGACCGTGGCACCGGGCGGCGGCGCCAGCGGCTGCGACTGCACACTGCCGGGCGGCGGCACCGCCTGGCCCGGCGGCAACGCCCGCGGCTGCGTCGGCAGCAGGCGGCCGCGCGGCAATTCCGGCACTTCCTCGTCGTCGTCGCTGGGAGGCGCCACCTGGCCACGCGGAATCGAGCCGGGCGGACGCGGCGCGGGATCGGAGAAAATCGTTCCGATCTGCGCGCGCGCGGGCGGCGCAAGCGAGATGGTTGAGGCGGCAACCAAGGCCGCAAAGCCAGTCAGGGCAATGGTTCGAAGCATCTCGCGGGCTTTAAAAGGCGAATCGGGCTCGCGACAGTCTACCTTGATATCGGCCGCTCGCAGGCCACCGGTTAACACGCCGAATACGGCGGGGAAAGGGCGCCCGGACGCCCGTCCCCGGCCCTCTGGTCACCTCTGGGAACACGTGTGATAGTCCTCACGCTGAAGCCGCGCGGCACCGCGCGAAAACCTGAGAAAATCCGGATCGAACCGGACCAGCCAGAGGAAACCCAGACATGCCAGATCGCATCAGGCTCGACGGCCGGGTTGCCGTCGTCACCGGGGCTGCCGGCGTCATCGGAACCGCCACGCTCCAGCTGCTCGCCGAGCGCGGGGCGCGGATTGTCGCGGTCGACCGCAAGAAGGCCGACCTCAAAGCCGCCATCAAGGACCTGCCCGCCTCGGCCGAGGCCCTCGCGATCACCGCCGACGTCACCGATGAGGACGAGGTCAAGGACTATGTCCGCGCCGCCGTCGACCGCTTCGGCGCCATCGACGCCTTTTACAACAACGCCGGCATCGAGGGCGACATCAGGCCGATCGCGGAATACTCGCTGGAGAGCTTTCGCCGGGTGCTCGACGTCAATGTCGTCGGCGTCTTCCTCGGCATGAAGCATGTGCTGCCGGTGATGCTGAAGCAGAACAAGGGCAGCATCATCAACACCGCCTCGATCGCCGGCCTGATGGGATCGCCGATGATCGCGGTCTACAGCGCCAGCAAGCATGCGGTGATCGGGCTGACCAAGAGCGCGGCCTGGGAATGCTCCGGCACCGGCGTGCGCGTCAATTGCGTCTGCCCCGGCATGATCGAGAGCCGGATGCTGAGCACCATCCTGCAGGGACGTTCCGGCAACGCGCCGCCGCCGGTCGAGAAGATCGTCGACCGCATCCCGGCGCGCCGGCTCGGCCTCGCGAGCGAGGTCGCATCGATCGTCGCCTTCCTCGCTTCCGACGAGGCAAGCTACGTCTCCGGCTCCGCCTACACCGTCGACGGCGGCCGCACCGCCGCCTGACAGTTCAGTTCAGCATCACAAGAAGGTTCGTTGCCTATGCCCGTCGTTCTCGATCCCGATGCCGCTGCCGTCTACAAGGCGTTCCAGGAGGCCGGCCGCCCCGCTTACGAGACGCTGACCGCACCGGAAGCGCGCGACTATTATCGCGCCGCCCGCGTCGTCTCCAATCCCGAGCCGCCGGCGCTTGAATCGAGCAAGGCGCTTGCGATCCCGGCGCCGCACGGCAGCATCCCGGCCCGCATCTACACGCCGAAGACGCTGCGCAAGAAGGGCGGACTCGCGCCGTGCCTGCTGTTCTTCCATGGCGGCGGCTGGGTGATCGGCGATCTCGACACCCATGAGGTGGTTTGCCAGAAGCTTGCCCATGAGGGCGAGCTGATCGTGATCTCGATCGACTACCGGCTCGCGCCCGAGCACCGCTTCCCTGCTGCGGTGGACGACGCCGTCACCGCGACCAAATGGGTCGCCGCCAACGCCGGGGATCTCGGCATCGATGCCACGCGCCTGATCGTCGGTGGCGACAGTGCCGGCGGCAATCTTGCGGCCGTGATTGCCCTCACCGCCCGCGACGGCGGACCGAAGCTCGCCGCCCAGCTGCTGGTCTATCCCGCCACCGATTTCTCGCGGAAGCATCCCTCGCACCGCGAGCCCGAGACCAGCATCCTCCTGACGCATTCGGTGATCGGCTGGTTCGGCGACCACTATCTCGGCGACGCCGACAACAGCGACTGGCGCGCTTCGCCCGCGCGCGCGAAAGACTTTGCCGGATTGCCGCCTGCCTATGTGCTGACCGCCGGCGCCGATCCCTTGCGCGACGAAGGCGACGAGTATGCAAAATTCCTCAGGGATGCCGGCGTGCCCGTGACCTACCGGCATTTCCCCGGCCAGTTCCATGGCTTCTTCACCATGGGCAAGCTGCTCAACCAGGCCAATGTCGCGGTGACCGAGATCAGCGCCTGGTTGAAGACACTAGGCTAGCGATCCGATCGGGGACGACGCGCTTGCAGCGTCGCCCTCTCGATCGAGGCTCGGAGTGCATGGCGCGCGCAGCTTGCGGCGTTAGCGCGCCTTGAAGTTCCCCGCGCCGCGCGATAGTGCGGCCGGACACGCTTCGCGCCACCGGGCACTCCAGCCATCGAGATCGTCTTGTTCACGCCCATCCTCGTCTACGGTATCCCGCTCGATTTCATCCTGTTCGCGCTGACGCTGCTCGGCGTCGCGATCTTCCATCACCATACGCTCGCCGTGGCATTGACGGGCCTTGCCGCGATCGTCGCCTACAAGCTGATGTTCACGGGCTTCGCAAGATTCGGCACGGGCCTGCCCGGTCTCGTGCACCAGATGGAGCATGAGTGGGTCACGCTCGCGAACCTGTTCCTGCTCCTGATGGGATTTGCGCTGCTGTCGCGGCATTTCGAGGAGAGCCGCATCCCGGACGAGATGCCGGCGCTGCTGCCTGACGACTGGAAGGGCGGACTGGTCCTGCTGGTGATCGTGTTCGTGCTGTCAGCTTTCCTCGACAATATCGCGGCCGCGCTGATCGGCGGCACCGTCGCGCGCTCCGTCTTCCGGGGCCGCGTCCATATCGGCTACCTCGCGGCGATCGTTGCCGCATCGAATGCCGGCGGCGCCGGCAGCGTCGTCGGTGACACCACGACGACGATGATGTGGATCGACGGCGTCAGCCCGCTCACCGTCGTCGACGCCTATGTTGCAGCCATCGTCGCGATGCTGGTGTTTGCGGTGCCGGCCTCGCTGCAGCAGCACCGCTATTCCCCGATCGTGAAGGATGCGCCGTCCGGCCTTACCATCGACTGGGCCCGGGTTGCGATCGTAGCGGTGATTTTGCTCGCCGCGCTGAGTGCCAATGTGACGGCCAATCTGAAATTCCCCACGCTATTGGACGCGCTGCCCGTGCTCGGGCTCGCGGTCTGGGCCGCAATCCTCATCACCTCGCTGCTGCGGCGGCCGGACTGGTCGGTGATGCCCGAGACGTTCAAGGGCACCGTGTTCCTGCTCGCGCTGGTGACGGCGGCCTCGATGATGCCGGTGGAGAAGCTGCCGGCCGCATCATGGCAGACCGCGCTCGGGCTCGGCTTCATCTCGTCGGTGTTCGACAACATTCCCCTGACCGCGCTGGCGCTCAGGCAAGGCGGCTACGACTGGGGCTTTCTCGCCTACGCGGTCGGATTTGGCGGATCGATGGTCTGGTTCGGTTCGTCCGCGGGCGTTGCGGTGTCCAACATGTATCCGGAAGCCAAGTCGGTGGTCCGCTGGATCACCCAGGGCTGGCCGATCATGGTGGCCTACGTCGTCGGCTTCTTCGTGATGCTGGCCCTGCTCGGCTGGCATCCCGACGCGCCGCATTGAGGCAAATGTGGAACTCGTCGTGCTGCGGTGCACAATTGGACTTCCTCAAACTTGTGGAAAAGCGAGACAAATCCGTTGACATTGATAAACTCCATTCGCCGTAACAACTTATGGAGCGTTCGCATGAGTGTTAGTGCAGAAGTCCTCGCCCGCGCCCCGTTGGAAACTACGGAGGGCGAAATCGAAACGGTGAGTTCGCATCGACCACGCGGCAACATTCGGCCGCTCTCACCGATGCCGGACTACGTCGAGCATCGCAACGGCGTCAACGAGGTGGGCAAGCTATCGGCCGAGGCGGTCGTGCGCGAATACGAAGCGGCGGTGAAAGAGATCGAGGCCCTTGGAACGGAACTGCAGTTGGCCGCCAAGAACTGCGAGGTCATGGTGGCCGGCGTCCATGACATGATCGCGGAAATCAAGGAGTTCGCCGCAGGTTACCGCGATCAGGGCAAGCGTTTCTTCCTGCAGATCGAAGCCGTCTCGTTGATGACCACGGAGGTCAGGAATACCTGCGAAGCACTCAAGAAGAAGATCGCGACCGACACATTGAGCAACTGATATTTCGGCTCGGGCACGTTTCGTGCTCGGCCATCCGTGGATTTTCAGCGATCGGGCTGATCGCGTGTAAGGTGAATGGCTGCGCTATTCCGGCGCCGCGGAACCGTTAGTTCTATTCAAGACCAAGTCGTTTGAGATCAAGTCGTTCAAGATCAAGTCGTTCAACATCTGGCCCCGCTTCGGCGGGGCGCTCGTGCTGCGCTAATCTCTGCACGCGAGGTGTCCGCGATGAGCCGGATCTACGACCGATTTAACGCACGTCAGGTGCGCGCTCGGCCATGTCAGTTGCCGGCGGCAAAGCGGATATCGGGGACCAGCGGTCGCTAAAATCCATAGCCGGGAGCGCGTCGGTGTGGGCGACGGCAACGCCCTCGGTCCGGGACGCGTGCGACCTCATCGTCGCGGCCGTTGCAGTGACAGCCAGCAGGGCGACGGCCACGAACCCGGTAATCGTTCGATGCTTTGTCATGTAGAACCTCCTCGGGTCCCCAACGCCCACTTAACGTAGGTCACAGGAACCTTGCGCCGGTTCATCCGTGCAACGACAGCATGGATCGTGTCAGATCGGACAACGAGCTTGTCCCAAACTCAAATTGCCTCTGCCGGCAGCGCCGGTGAGGTTGGCGACGGTTCCTCATCGGCAGCTGTGTACGCTTCGCCGTTGGAATCATTCCCCTTCTTTCCAACAACGCGCCGGAGTTGCCGGAGCCGATGACCTACCCCGCGCGCGATGCCCGGCGCAGCGATTGCGGCGGCTGGCCGAAGGCGCGGATGAAGGCGCGGCGCATCCGCTCCGGATCGCGGAAGCCGGTGATCTCGGCGACGCGCTCGATCGCCTCGCCCGACGACTGCACGCGCTGCCGCGCAACTTCGATCCTCAGCCGCTCCACCGCTTTCGACGGCGTGGTGCCGGTCTCCGCGATGAAGGCGCGGGTGAAATGCCGCGAGCTCATCCCGGCCTTGTCGGCGAGATCCTCGACCGTCAGCGGCGCGTCGAGATGCTCGCGCGCCCAGGCGAGCAGCGGCCCGAACCGGCCGTTCGGCGCCTTCAATTCCAGCAGCGAGGAAAACTGCGACTGTCCGCCGCTGCGCCGATGGTACAGCACGAGCTGCCGCGCGGTGTTCTGCGCGACCTCGTCGCCGTAGTCTTCGGTGATCATGGCGAGCGCGAGGTCGATGCCGGCGGTGATGCCCGCCGAGCTCCAGATGTTGCCGTCGCGGACGAAGATCTGGTCCGGCTCGAGCTTGACCTTCGGATAGGTCTTCACGAAATGCGGTGTGCGCTGCCAATGCGTGGTGGCGCGGCGGCCGTCGAGAAGGCCGGCCTCGGCCAGCACATAGGCGCCCGAGCAGACGCTGGCGACGCGGATGCCGCGGCTCGCCATCCGCCGCACGAATGACAGCGTGACCGGACAGGTCGCCGGCGTGCGCACGCCGTTGCCGCCCGCGATGATCAGCGTCGTGATCGCCGCCGACGGCTTGAAGCCGCGCGCCAGCATCTCGACGCCGGACGAAGAGCGCACCGGCCCGGCCTTCACCGCGATCGTCCTGATCGCCGGCGGGTTGTTGGCGAACCGCGCCGCGATCTCGAACGCCGCGATCGGGCCGGCCGCGTCGAGCAGCTGGAAGTCGGGAAAGATCAGGATGCCGATCATCTGCCAAATCCTCGCAATGCCAGATCTTCGGAGGGGGCGGCAACGTCCGAAAATGAGGGAATTATGCCATTTTGGACAAGAGGCCACCATGGCATCGTGGTTCCGTCAAGCGCTATTTGGAGACCTCCGATGTCCGAACCCCTGCAAATTGGATTGCTCGTCTTCCCGAAGGTGACCCAGCTCGACCTGACCGGCCCGCTGCAGGTGTTCTCCTCGGTCCCCGGCGCCAAGGTGCATCTGATCTGGAAACGGATCGAACCCGTTCCGACCGACTCCGTCATGGTCCTGACGCCGACCACGACCTTTGCCGACTGCCCGCAGCTCGACGTGATCTGCGTGCCCGGCGGGTTCGGCACCGACGACATGGCCGGCGACGAGGAGATGCTCGCCTTCCTGCGCAAGCAGGCCGAGGGAGCGAAATACGTCACGTCGGTCTGCACGGGCTCGCTGGTGCTCGGCGCCGCCGGTCTGCTGAAGGGCTATCGCGCCACCACGCATTGGAGTGCGATCGATTTCCTGTCGGGCTTCGGAGCCATCCCGACCAGGACGCGCGTCTGCGTCGACCGCAACCGCTTCACCGGCGGCGGCGTCACCGCCGGCATCGATTTCGCGCTGACGCTGGTGTCCGAGCTCGTCGATCGCAAGACCGCGGAAGCGATCCAGCTCAGGCTCGAATACAACCCGGCCCCGCCGTTCAATGCCGGCTCGCCCGATACCGCGCCGGCCGAGATCCTCGCCTTCATGAAGGAGCGGATGGGACCGGCACACGCGCGCCGGGGCGAATTGATGAGCCGCGCCGCGGCACGGCTCGGCCAGGGGGCGTCCTGATCGTTCCTCGCGACAATCGCCGTCGGCCGCGAGCACAGAGCTTCAGGGGGCAACGGGCTCCAGTCCCCTGCTCCGTATCGCAGCAACCGCCACCGGCGAGTGCAGGAATGCGATCAGTTGCTCGGCGGCCTTCGGCTCGCTGGCGTTGGCGCTGATACCGACGCTGAACGTGGTGTAGTTCTGCAGCTCGTCTGGTAGCACCCCTGCGAGAGCAACGCCCTCGACACCCACGATGTTCGGCACGGTAATCACCGTGAGCTCCGCTTCGCCGCGCGCGACGGCATCGACCGGGCTCCGCCCTGTGACAGCCAAAAGCCTCGGCTTCACTTCGCCTTCAATTCCGAGGCGATCGAGCAAGCGAAGAAAATAGCTTCCGCTCACGCTGTCGCTCGAATAGGCGATCGTTGTCGCCGCCAGCAATGTTCGCTTGAGGTCATCGCGGGAGGCGACCTGAGGCTTCGGCGCACCCGCGCGAATCGCCACACCGGCAGCCGTGCGGGCGAAGTCCGATCGCGAACCCGCGGCGATCCTGCCCAGCCGCGCAAGATCATCGACCGCCGCAGGCAGCAAGACGGCGGCATCGAACTTCTCGCCCGCTTCGATCTGCCGCTTCAGCACCGGCACACCTTCAAAGGTCAGGACAAGCGTATGGCCGGTTGCGCGCGTGAACGCCGGTGCCAGCTCATTGAAGGCCCCCTTCATGGTCGGCGTGCTGAGAACGGCGACCTCGGCCGCGCCGCAGGCCGTGGCGCCCATCGCCAATACGAACGCCGTGGCTACGACGCGAATGTGCCCCATCACCATCTCCTGTGTATCGAGCGGGCCCGGGCCGAGAATTCAGGCCCGGAGCTGGAGTCAGCGCGAAAACAGGAGTATCCACAAGATCGATTATGAGACAGGCCGGTAGCCGTTTAGGTACGTCATATGCGCTGGGCCGACAGGGTTGGGCGTTCTCTCAAGCCTCGCGACCTCCACGTCTTCATGACGGTGGTCGAGGAGAGCAGCATGGCGAAGGCTGCCGAGCGCCTGGCGATCTCGCGGCCGGTGATCTCGCGCACGATCGCCAATCTCGAACAGATGCTCGGCGTGACACTGCTCGACCGCACGGCTCGCGGCGTCGAGCCGACGCTGTTCGGCAAGGCGCTGCTCAAGCGCGGCACCGCGGTGTTCGATGAACTTCGGCAAAGCGTCGAGGAGATCGCGTTTCTCGCCGATCCCCAGGCGGGCGAGCTGCGCATTGCCTGCACCGAGGTGTGGGCCGCCGGCCTCGTGCCGGCAGCCATCGAGCGGCTTTCAAAGCGACTGCCGCGCCTGCGCGTCAGGCTGGAGCAAGGCACTGCGCTCCATCAGTTCAACTTGCTCCGGGAGCGTCAATGCGAAATCGTAATCTCGCGGCTGCTGACGGAGACGCCGGACTACGACATCGACATGCAGCCGCTGTTCTACGAGCCGCTTGCCGTCGTCGCCGGCCCGCAAAGCCCCTGGTCGCGCCGCCGCAAGCTGACGCTGTCAGAGTTCGTCGACGCACCGTGGATCCTGTCGACGCTGGAAGTGGAGTCCGGCTCGCCGTTCGTCGAAGCATTCCGTGCCGCGAACCTGCCGATCCCCGCCGCAACGATCTTCAGCAACTCGTTAAACCTGCGCATCAGCCTGCTCGCCACCGGGCGCTACCTCACGCTCGTTCCGGGCTCGGCGCTACGATTCGGCCCCGGAGCTGCTCTGCTCAAGGCGTTGCCTGTCGCATTGCCGCGATGGCATCTGCCGACGGCGATTTTCACCCTGAAGGGCCGAGCGCTGAGCCCGGTCGCGCAAGTGTTTGCCGATTGCGTTCGCGACGTTGCGAGGCCGTTTGCCCAAAGCAAGGGGGCGCCCTGACGCCTTCAGCCGTCCTGCGAAAGAAAAAGGCCGCCCGGTTTCCCGAGCGGCCCTTCCTGTCTCACGGTGGCCTCACATTTGCGGGCGATTTCAGGACGTCTGCACCGGGGGCCTATCTCCCGGCCGCATCCAACTCGGAGGCCGCTGCTTATCGGGACAGTCGCGATCTGGAGCCCGATCCGACGCGATGGTTTCCCATCTCCGTAAGATGGCTTCATTGAGCCGCGAAGACGCGCACAGTGCAAGCGCACAGCATCGGATGCGGCGCACCTGTCCCCGCTGTTACCGTTGTCCACAGGCACGCACTTGCGTTGCCACAGGCGAGCGTGCGCTGCCACAGATACGCGTGCGACGCACGCGCGGCGTTACGCAGCGCACGGCAGAAACAACAATGCGTGAAGCTCAGCTTCCCGGCGTCCAGGCGTGATAGTCGCCGGTCGCCTTGGGGCGGCGGCCGCTGGCCAGCGTCGAGCCGGACGGACGGTAGGCCTGCGCAGTGCCGGTCATGTTCGGCAGATGCGGCTTTTCCCATTCCCGCGGCGCGTACTTGTCCTCGGTCGGGGGCACATCAACCGTGTGATGCAGCCAGCCGTGCCAGCCGGCCGGAATCCGGGACGCTTCGGCATAGCCGTTATAGACCACCCAGCGGCGCTCGAAATGCAGCGTCGGATCGATCTCGCCGCCCTTGGTCCGGTAGTAGCGATTGCCCTGCTCGTCCTCGCCGACCAGTTCGCCGTAGCGCGAGGTCCAAAATTGCGTGCCAAAGGTCTGGCCGTTCCACCAGGTGAAGAATTTCAGCAGGAATTGTTTCATGCGTGGCCGGTCGGTTCGAGGCAGTCCGGCTCTGATGCCACCTGAATCTCCAAATGTCCAGCCGCCGCCAAGGTAGCCTGGCACTCCCGGAATGGGCCCGGGCTACGGGCCCGTTTGGCGACCAAATGACGCGGTCACAAGGAGTTTTGTTCACCTGCCATACATGCGCCGCCGGTCAAGCAAAGATGACGGACAGTCAATGTGAAACGCGGGAACGTCCGACCGCAGAGATGGTTAGACATTGTCCGTTTTGATGGAGTCCAAAATGATCAATATGAAGGTTCTGAGCACCGCCGCGGCGCTGGCGCTTGCGCTGCCGTTGGCTGTGGCGCCGACCGTTTCGTTCGCGCAATCTGCCGCACAGATGGGCGCGATGGGCGGTGGCGGTGGTGCGCGCGGCGGCGGCGGCGGCGGCGGCCATGTCGGCGGCGGCGGTGGTGGCTTTGGCGGCGGCCGTGGTGCTGCGATGGGCGGTGGCGGCGGCTGGCAAGGCGGTGGTGGCGGCGGCCGCTGGGCCGGTGGCGGCGGCGGAGGTTGGCACGGCGGCGGCGGTGGCGGCTGGCACGGCGGCTATCACCGTGGCGGCGGCTTCTGGCCGGGCGCGGTTGCGGGTGCAGTCGTCGGCGGCGCGCTCGCCTCGGGCGCGTATTACGGCTCCGGCTATTACGGCTACGGCCCCAGCTACTATGACGACAGCTACGGCTATTACGACGACAGCGCGCCTGTGGCCGTAGAGGCCGCGCCGGGCGGCGACGCGAGCTATTGCGCGCAGCGCTACAGGTCCTACGACCCGGGTTCGGGCACCTATCTGGGCTTTGACGGCCTGCGGCACCCCTGCCCGTAACGGCCTCAATGCCTGAGTTGGCGAAGGGCGGCGGCAACGCCGCCCTTTTTCATGTCCGGAGCGCCACCGCGACGGCTGCGAAGGTCACCACGAGCGCCGCGATGTCGCTCGCGCTGAGCGGCTCGCGCAGCATGGCCGCTGCCGCCAGCACGCCGACGATCGGCACCAGCAGCGTACCGATCGACGCGGTCGCCGCCGGCAGCCGCTCCAGCGCCGCGAACCAGCAGACATAGCAGAGACAGAACTGGATCAGCGTCATGTAGACCATCGACGCCCAGCCGAACTGCGACAGCGCGGCAAGCTGCGGCTGCTCGATCAGGACGCCGGCGATGGCGATCGGCACGCAGCCGATCGCGAGCTGCCAGGCGGCGAGCGACAGCGGCGGCATTGCGAGCTTGAAGGACTTGGTCAGCACCGTGCCAAGCCCGACGCAGAGCGCGCCGGCGAGCGCGAACAGGATGCCCGGCAACTTGCCGAGGCTCGCGTCGAGACCGCCACCGCCGATCAGCGCCGCGATTCCGGCAAGCGCCACGCCAAGCGCGAGCGCACGCGGCAGCGAGATGCGCTCGCCGAGCACCGGCCATGCCACCAGCGCGACCCACACCGGAATCGAGATCCCGAGCACGGCCGCCTCGCTGGCCCGCAGCCAGATCAGAGCCAGGCCCATCGACGCGACCCAGCCGCCGATCGAAAGCGTCGACACCAGGGCAAGCCGCAACCACATGCCGTCGGGGACGCGCAGCTTCTGTCCGCGTGCAACCGCTACCAGACCGAGTGCGATCGCGCCGACCACGCCGCAGAGCCCGCGCGAGGACAGCGGCGGCCACTCCGTGAGCAGGAACTTCATGATCGGGAAGTTGAGACCCCAGCCGGTCGACGCGACCACCAGGAATGCGAGGCCGAGCGGTGACGGCGGGGCGCGGCCGGCGACTGGAACTGCGGTCATGGACCCGTCGTAATGTGGGCGGACAAATACAAGTGATGGCGTCAGGGCTAGCTGGAAATCTGCTTGTCAGCAAACAGCATATGCATTCTATGATACAGACTTTCCATCCAGGTTCCGCCTTAATCGGCAGACGGGCCAAGCGAGTCGCCGGCACGCGAGGCCGCAGGAAGAGGATGCATCGTGCCGAGCGTTCTCGTGGTCGATGACGACCCGATGGTGTGCGTCGCCATCGAGGTGTGTTTGCAGCGCCAGGGCTTCGACGTCACCGTCGCGGATGGCGGTGAAGCGGGCATGCGCGCGCTGGACAAGGCGTCGTTCGACGTCATGCTGGTCGACGTCTTCATGCCGCATATGCGCGGTTTCGAGGCGATCCGCGTCTTTCACGAGCGCGCCCCCCATATTCCCGTGATCGCGATGTCCGGCTATGCCTTCGCCAATGCCGACCGTGCGCCGGATTTCCTGCGGATGACGATCGAGCTCGGCGCGTCGGCCTGCCTGCGCAAGCCGTTTACCCCGCAGGCGCTGATTGCCGCCGTTAACGAATGTCTTGCGAAGTCCGCTCCTTCTGCTCGTCTTTCCAAGTAATTGCTCGTACTAATCGTCGATGGTTTCCCAGCGTCTCATCCTCGGCAGCGGCCTTGCGATCCTCCTCGTCATCAGCGCGGCGTCGATCGGGCTGGACGTCAAGTCGCGCAGCGAGATTGATTCGGTCGATCACGCACTCGGCATCCTCAAGCGCATTTCGGATGCGCGTTCGCTGCCGCGCGGCGTCGAGAGCGCGGCGCGCGGGTTCGCACTGACGGGCGACGCGTCCTTTGCCGAAGAGTTTCGCCAGCAGAGCACCACCCTCACCGCCGCCTTCGACGATTTGATGGCTGCGGTGCAGTCGGCCCCGGAGGAAGCGCGGCTGATCACGGGCACCAGGGCAGACGTCGCGCGCGCCATTGCGCTCGGTGCCGAACTGATCAGGTTGCGCACGGCGGGCGATACCGCCGGCGCGGCGGCGCTGATCTCGGCGGGCGAGAGCCGCGCGCTGATGGACCAGGTCGGTGCGGCGCTCGACCGCTTGGTCACTGAAGAGCGCCGCCTGCTCGGGATTCGCACCGAACAGTCGAAGACCAATGGGCGGCTGTTGCTGGCGGTCGACCTTGCCGGCGTGGTGATGATCCTGCTGCTCGCGGTCGCGCTGACGCTGGCGGCGCGGCGCGCCAGCCGCGAACTGCAGGGCGCGCTCAGCGCGACCAAGGCGACCAATCTGTCGCTCGAGGGCAAGGTGGCCGAACGCACCAAGGATCTCGGCGCCGCGCTCGAAGGGCTCCGCCGTTCCACCTCGGTGATGGAAACCACGTTCCGCACCATGGCGGAGGCGGTGCTGGTGATCGACGGCGCCGGCACCGTGCTGCTCTCGAACCCGGCCGCCGAGAAGATGCTGCGCTACAAGCCGGGCATGACGGTCCGGCAGCTGCGCGCCATGAGCAACGTGTTCCAGGCCGACGGCGTCACGCCGATGCAGGCCGACGACATGCCCTCGGCCAAGGCACTGCGCGGCGAGGAATTCGACGGGCTGGAATTCGTCGCCCGGCCGGTGCGCGGCGCGCCGGAGATTCATCTCGTGGTGTCGGGCCGGCCGCTGCGCGACGGCGACAACACCGTCACCGGCGCGGCGCTGATCTATCACGACATCACCGCCTCGCGCGAAACCGAGCACAAGCTGCAGCAGGCGCAGAAGCTCGACGCCATCGGCAAGCTGACCGGCGGCGTCGCACACGACTTCAACAACATGCTGACGGTCATCACCGGCACCACCGAGACGCTGGTCGACAGCCTGCGCGGCCAGCCGAAGCTCGCGCAAACCGCCGAGCTGATCGACCGCGCCGCCGAGCGCTGCCGCGAGCTGATCCAGCATCTGCTCGCCTTCGCCCGCCGCCAGCCGCTGGAGCCGCGCACCGTCGACATCAACGGCACCGTGGTCGATATCGCCAAGCTGCTGCGGCCGACGCTCGGCGAGCAGATCGAGATCGACTCGGTGCTCGCGCCCGATGTCGCCAGCGTTCACATCGACCCGTCGCAGCTTGCCAACTCGCTGCTCAACATGGCGATCAACTCCCGCGATGCGATGCCGAACGGCGGCAAGCTGTTGTTCGAGACCAGCAACATCGTGCTCGACGACACTTATGCGGCTGTTAATCCCGACATCACGCCGGGCCGTTACGTGCTGCTCGCGGTCAGCGACACCGGCACCGGCATGTCGCTCGCGGTGCAGGACAAGGTGTTCGAGCCGTTCTTCACCACCAAGGAGGTCGGCAAGGGCTCCGGCCTCGGCATGAGCATGGTGTACGGCTTCGTCAAGCAGTCCGGCGGCCACATCAAGATCTACAGCGAGGAAGGCCACGGCACCACGATCAAGCTCTATCTGCCCCCTGCCCGCGGCCAGGTCGAGGTCGAGGCGCCTGCGCCGGAGCCGGTGCGGCGCGGCACCGAGGTCATCCTGGTCGTGGAAGACGACCAGCTGGTGCGCAACTACGTGGTCACGCAGCTTGGCACCCTCGGCTACAAGACCATCGCGGTGCCCGACGCCCGCGCCGCGCTGGCGCTGGTCGACAAGGGCGAGAAGTTCGACCTCTTGTTCACCGACGTCATCATGCCCGGCGGCATGAACGGCCGGCAGCTCGCCGACGAAGTGACAAAGCGGCGGCCCGGCCTCAAGGTGCTCTACACCTCCGGCTATACCGAGAACGCGATCGTGCATCACGGCCGCCTCGACGAAGGCGTGCTGCTGCTGGCAAAACCCTATCGCAAGGCGCAGCTCGCCAGCATGCTGCAACAGGCGCTGGGCGAGTGATGTGACGCGTGCCCGATCCATCAACCCCGTCATCCTGAGGAGCGCGCATCGCGCGCGTCTCGAAGGGTCGACGGCCCGGCTGGTGGCCGTGCATCCTTCGAGACGCCGCTGCGCGGCTCCTCCAGCGACAAAGGCAAAGCCTTTGCGCGGGGATGACGGGGTTGGACGTCTTCTAGCGCTGCCGCGGAGCGGGATGCGAGCTACCTTGTCGCCAGCGCGACGCCGGCGAGCGTGAACAGCAGCGCTGTGATCTGGGTCGGCCCGAGCGGCTCGTGCAGCGCGACGGCGGAAGCGATCACGCCGATCACCGGCACCGCCATGGTGCCGATCGCCGCCACCGAGGCCGGCAGGCGGGCGAGCGCGGCAAACCACGCGACATAGGCGACGCAGAACTGGATCAGCGTCGAATAGACCAGCAGCCACCAGCCGACCGTCGTGACCCGATCGAGATGCGTGGTCTCGATCAGGAGGCCGATGATCGCGATCGGCACGCAGCCGAGCCCGATCTGCCAGGCCGCGGCCGGGATCGGCGGCATCACCAGCGGGTATTTCTTCGCCAGCACCGTGCCGAGCGCAAAGCCGAACGCGCCGCCGAGCGCCATGATGATTCCCGGCAGCTTGTCCTTGCTCGCGGAAATCCCGTTGCCGCCCATGATCGCCGCGAGCCCGGCGAACGCCATCACCAGCGCAATGGTCCGAAGCCACGTCGGCCGCTCGCCGAGCACCGGCCAGGCCAGCAGCGAAGCCCACACCGGCATGGTGTAGGCAATCAATGCGGTCTCGCTCGCCGGCAGCCACAGCAGCGCCAGCCCCATCAGCACCATCCAGCCGGAGACGTTGAGCGCCGCATACAGCACGAGGCGCGGCCACAGCCGGGCCTCGACATGCAGGCTCTGGCCACGGATCAGCGCCAGCGCCGCCAGCAGCACGGCGCCGATCACGCCGGTGGCGCCGCGCAAGGTCAGCGGCGGCAGCTCGCTGAGCAGGAACTTGGTGGACGGCCAGTTGAACCCCCAGCCCACCGAGGTGATGGCGAGGAACATCAGGCCGGCGGGCGCAAGGCGCGGCCGCCCGTGAGGCTTCTGGTCTGTCATGGAACCCGGCAAGGGTATGAAGAGCAAGGGTATGAAGAGGAGTGAGTCGGCCGCACCTTGCCCGCGATTTTGTCGCCCGACCATCACGGCTCTGACATGCCTGATCCGTAGTTTGCCCGTAGGCTTACGTGAGTCCCCAAAATTCAATCCGCCGCGGCGAATAAAAACTTCGCCTGTGAACAGCGGGGCGAAACTCCAATCCACAGGCGGAGCGAATTTTTTTGGCTTGGGAATCCCTGAGGACTCACCGATAGTTGGCTCGATCACAGGCGCGGCACCGCCCCCTGTTATCCCCCTCCTTCCACCATATTTAGTGTTTGATTCAGAAACTCGTACTAGTCCTTGACGGGCGCAACGGACATGGCCTAGCTTTCAACCTGTTCGGCGCGAGTGTGTTTGGGTCCCCGCCGGTCGCTCCCACAAGGGTTCCAAAATGACCACTCCGCCAGGCCTTCGGGCCGCGGGTGAAGGGCTTGTCTGCCCTGATTTTGGGCCGCTGTAGGGACGACAGAACGGGCCGAGAAGGACCCGGAAACAGAGGCCGTAACCGGCCCGCGAGAAGCGTTGGCGTGACGTGTCGCGTGAAGCGTTTTGGGGCGTTGAATGCATGACCCGGAGGACCCGACCAGTCGGGCGCCGCCTTGGGATCATGCCGCCGCAGGGCCGGGTCAAACCGGCGCCTGACGGATGAGAGAAACAGGCCGGATCCACCGGCTGAGCTGCGGATGACGGGAGGCGTGCTGACGCATTTTCCCTGAGTCCGCGAACAGACAACATTCCGGTAACCTGCGGCGAAACGTGGGACCGGGCAGAAGAAGAGACGGGGCTCGACCATGCGAATCGAACGACGCAACACCACCAGCGGACAGTCTCCCTATGCCGGGATCAATTTCCGCCTGACCACATCTGAGATCCGCAACCCGGACGGCTCGGTCGTGTTCCGCGCCGAGAACGTCGAGGTTCCGGAGTTCTGGTCGCAGGTCGCCTCCGACGTGCTGGCGCAGAAGTATTTCCGCAAAGCCGGTGTTGCCGCGCGCCTGAAGAAGGTCGAGGAAGAGACCGTGCCGTCATGGCTGTGGCGCTCGGTGCCCGACACCGACGCACTCGCCACCCTGCCCGAGAACGAGCGCATCGTCGGCGAGACCTCGGCCAAGCAGGTGTTCGATCGCCTCGCCGGCTGCTGGACCTATTGGGGCTGGAAGGGCGGCTACTTCTCCACCGAAGAAGATGCGCTGGCCTTCTTCGACGAGCTGCGTTTCCAGCTCGCGAAACAGATGGTCGCGCCGAACTCGCCGCAGTGGTTCAACACCGGGCTGCACTGGGCCTATGGCGTCGATGGTCCCGGCCAGGGCCACTACTATGTCGACTGGAAGACCGGCAAGCTCACCAAGTCGAAGTCGGCCTATGAGCATCCGCAGCCGCATGCCTGCTTCATCCAGGGCGTCGGCGATGACCTCGTCAACGAGGGCGGCATCATGGACCTCTGGGTGCGTGAAGCGCGCCTGTTCAAGTACGGCTCCGGCACCGGCTCCAACTTCTCCAGCCTGCGCGGCGAAGGCGAAAAGCTGTCCGGCGGCGGCCGCTCGTCCGGCCTGATGAGCTTCCTCAAGATCGGCGACCGCGCCGCGGGCGCGATCAAGTCGGGCGGCACCACCCGCCGCGCCGCCAAGATGGTCGTGGTCGATGCCGATCACCCCGACATCGAGACCTATATCGACTGGAAGGTGAAGGAGGAGCAGAAGGTCGCCGCCCTCGTCACCGGCTCCAAGATCAACCA
This sequence comes from Bradyrhizobium sp. Pha-3, assembly GCF_042258615.1. Lineage (GTDB taxonomy): Bacteria > Pseudomonadota > Alphaproteobacteria > Rhizobiales > Xanthobacteraceae > Bradyrhizobium. The sequence continues at coordinate 5,487,333 of NZ_CP170152.1, forward strand.
GAAGCACCTCAAGGCCGTGATGAAGGCCTGCGTCAACTGCGAAGGCAGTGGCGACGATTGCTTCGATCCCGAGAAGAACCCGGCGCTCCGCCGCGAGATCAAGCTCGCGCGCCGCAACCTCGTGCCCGACAACTACATCAAGCGCGTCATCCAGTTCGCCAAGCAGGGCTACAAGGAGATCTCGTTCGACATCTACGACACCGACTGGGATTCGGAAGCGTACCTCACCGTCTCCGGCCAGAACTCCAACAACTCGGTGTCGCTCAAGGATGATTTTCTGCGCGCGGTCGAGACCGACGGCGACTGGAACCTGGTCGGTCGCACGACCAAGAAAGTCACAAAAACGCTGAAGGCGCGCGACCTCTGGGAGAAGATCGGTTACGCCGCCTGGGCGTCGGCCGATCCCGGCCTGCACTTCAACACCACGATGAACGACTGGCACACCTGCAAGGCGTCCGGCGACATCCGCGCGTCCAATCCGTGCTCGGAATACATGTTCCTGGACGACACGGCGTGCAACCTCGCCTCCGCCAATCTGCTGACGTTCTACAGCTCGACCACCAAGCGGTTCGACATCGAGTCCTACGAGCACCTCTGCCGGCTCTGGACCATCGTGCTCGAAATCTCCGTCATGATGGCCCAGTTCCCGTCGAAGGCGATCGCCGAGCTGTCCTACGAGTTCCGCACCCTCGGCCTCGGCTTCGCCAACATCGGCGGCCTGCTCATGACCATGGGCCTGCCCTATGACTCGAAGGAAGGCCGTTCGCTCTGCGGCGCGCTGACCGCTGTGATGACCGGCATCTCCTACAAGACCTCGGCCGAGATGGCGGCCGAGCTCGGCACCTTCCCGGGCTACAAGAAGAACGCGGCCCACATGCTGCGCGTGATCCGCAACCACCGCCGCGCCGCCCACGGTGAAAGCCGCGGCTATGAGGCGCTCGCCGTCAATCCGGTGGCGCTCGACCACGAGTCCTGCCCGCAGGCCGACATCGTCGCACATGCCAAGCTGGCGTGGGACGACGCCCTCGCCCTCGGCGAGGTCAACGGCTATCGCAATGCCCAGACCACCGTGGTGGCGCCGACCGGCACCATCGGCCTCGTGATGGATTGCGACACCACCGGCATCGAGCCTGATTTCGCGCTGGTGAAGTTCAAGAAGCTCGCCGGCGGCGGCTACTTCAAGATCATCAACCAGGCGGTGCCGGCAGCGCTGCGCGCGCTCGGCTATCGCGAAGCTGATATCGCGGAGATCGAGGCCTACGCCGTCGGCCACGGCTCGCTGTCGAATGCCCCCGGCATCAACGCCACGACCCTCAAGGCAAAAGGCTTCACCGATGAAGCCATTGCCAAGGTCGAGAAGGCGCTGCCGACCGCGTTCGACATCAAGTTCGCCTTCAACAAGTGGACGTTCGGCGAGGACTTCATCCGCGACCAGCTCGGCATCGGCGCGGAAGCCATTGCCGCCCCCGGCTTCGACCTGCTCTCGGCGGTCGGCTTCTCCAAGCGCGAGATCGAGGCTGCCAACGTCCACATCTGCGGCGCCATGACGGTCGAAGGCGCCCCGCATCTGAAGGCCGAGCACTATCCGGTGTTCGACTGCGCCAACCCGTGCGGCAAAATTGGAAAACGCTATCTGTCGGTCGAGAGCCACATCCGGATGATGGCGGCCTCCCAGCCGTTCATTTCGGGCGCGATCTCCAAGACCATCAACATGCCGAACGACGCCACGGTGGAGGACTGCAAGTCCGCCTACCTGCTGTCGTGGAAGCTGGCGCTGAAGGCCAACGCGCTGTACCGCGACGGCTCAAAACTGTCGCAGCCGCTCAACTCGCAGCTCATCTCCGACGATGAGGACGAGGACGATGCGGTGGAGGCGCTCTACGAGAAGCCGATGGCGGCGCGTGCCGCCCAGGTCTCGGAGAAGATCGTCGAGAAGCTGGTCGAGCGCATCATCGTGATGCGCGAGCGCGAGAAGATGCCGGACCGCCGCAAGGGTTACACCCAGAAGGCTGTTGTCGGCGGCCACAAGGTCTATCTCCGCACCGGCGAATACGACGACGGCCGGCTCGGCGAGATCTTCATCGACATGCACAAGGAAGGCGCGGCGCTGCGCTCCTTCATCAACAACTTTGCGATCGCGGTCTCGCTCGGTCTGCAATACGGCGTGCCGCTGGAAGAATATGTCGACGCCTTCACCTTCACCCGCTTCGAGCCCGCGGGTCCGGTGCAGGGCAACGACTCGATCAAGTACGCGACCTCGATTCTCGACTATGTCTTCCGCGAGCTCGCGGTGAGCTATATGAGCCGCTTCGACCTCGCCCATGTCGATCCGAACGAGTCTGGCTTCGACGCGCTCGGCAAGGGCGTCGAGGAAGGCAAGGAGCCGGATGAGGCCCCCGCCCAGCAGGCGACGAAGTATGTGTCGAAGGGCCTGACCCGTTCGCGCACCGACAACCTCGTCGTCATGCGCGGCGGCTCGGCCGCAGTCAGCGGCAACGCCGACAACGCGCCCGCCGGCGGCAATCGCGTCACCGCGCTCGCCCCGCACGGCGCCACCGCCCGCGGCGTCTCCGACACCATCGAGGGTGCAGTCGCCCTGAAGCAGGAGGTCAGCCACGACCTGTCGCCGACCGAGAAGCTCGAGGCACTGAACTGGAGCAAGCCCGGCACCGCCGCAGCCGCCGCACCAAGCAAGGCGGAGCGTCGTGCCGAAGCGAAGGCCAAGGGCTACGAAGGCGAGATGTGCTCGGAGTGCGGCAACTTCACGCTGGTGCGGAATGGCACGTGCATGAAGTGCGATACTTGCGGCAGCACGACGGGGTGTTCGTGAGGCGGTGGGTTGCTGCTGTTGTAGTTTTCACGAAAGAACGCCCGCGACTCCCACTCTGACGCCCGTGATCGCGGGGCCTACAAATCCACGGATTCCTCGCAAAATCGCGAGGTTTCCAGCCGACGGGAGGCCCGGATGGCCTCTCGCCGGCAGCATCTACCGGCCCAACGGCCAAGTGCCTGAGGCATTACTGAGTGAAGAATTGTTCGTTTCGACGAGGTCAATTCTATGTCGAGTGACGATTTCATAGTTGATCCGCTCCGTGATCTCGAGGTCCACGAGCACGCGAAGGCTCTCCGCCGCTTTCTGGGGTGGGAGAACTCCGAGCGGGTCGACCCTCTTGCTCTCGAGTCAGTCAACGAGATCTGGACTGTTCGCGGAAAAAAGCCGTTTAGGCTCGAAGTAGTGTCCGATGCCGAACTCCCGGACGATTCGGGGCTGACCATCTACGATGGCGCATGCATCGTCGTGAAGATTCCTAGGCGAATCCGGCACAAGGCATTCATGGGTGATGGTTATGCTCGCTACACCATTGCCCATGAGCTCGGCCATGCCGTTCTTCACGTCGATCGGTTGGTAAAGGGAGCGACGCTCCCACGGCGTCGCGTCGGCAACGTAACCCCGATCTGGATTCCCAAGTTCAAGTCGGCCGAGCACCAGGCCATGGTCTTCGGCGCGGCGTTCCTGATCAACGACGACACCGCACGCGGACTCTCCTCGGCCGACGAGGTGTCAGTTCAGGCTGGCGTCAGCTTGCCTGCCGCGCGCATCTATTTCGAGCAGGTGCAGGAGGAACTGGCAAGACCGGCGGTTGCAGCTCGGGTCCGGAAGATCGCCGACGAGGTTCGGGAGAAATTATCGTCAAATCCCGTCACTCGGCAAACTTCGTTCTTGAGCGAGGTCTGCTCTTTCTGCAATCAACAGAAGCTCTTTCCAGTCGGCCACAAGTTCATGTGCCACGCCTGCGACAGGGTCTACGACCGTTTCCAGGACGGCGACGAAGTCCAGTAGCGGAGCGTCGCCTACGCTGCATTGGCTTGGCGGCGCTGGAAGGCGGAACGGAGCAAGCGTAGCCCGGATGAGCGAAGCGACATCCGGGGGCCGACACGCAACTCGCAAGATCAATCCCGCATATCGCTTCGCATACTTAGAACCCCGCGAATAAAGGGTGGCGGAAAGGCCACCCTTTCTTCAACAGGCTCGTCTCGACCAGTCGCTAGGCGGCATCAAGACCAGACCACGTCCGGCCAGCCGACTCCGTAACAAACACGGCATACGAAGTTTTGACCTGCGCTGCCGCAGCTTTCGCCTTGGCCAACACATCCGCCCGGCTCGATGCTCCCTCGAAGTTGTATTCTGCCGGCGGCAATTGGTAGCGCTTGCCGTCGTCAGATGCGATGACGCGCGAAAAGCCGTGCATCGCCATCTTCTTGTGCAACAATTCGTAGTCGCTCCAATCTGCATTATGGAGTTCTACACGCGTAGTGAAACTGGCCACAAAGGCCTCCTCTTTGGGCAGGGTTGCCTTCTGAGACCTTTCCGGATATCTCAAACGTGCGAAGACTGAGATCCGTTGTCGCCGTGGGCAATCCGCCCGTACGATTTAGGGTCACAACGACGAAAGGGCGCCAGCAATATTCGCTGGTGCCCTTTTTTCATAGCGACGCGCGCAACGGTGTCAACGCGCAACAGTCGCCTACGGCGACTCTACACACGAAATGACATTCGGCAACGCATCTCGTTTCTGTAACGCGTCGAAAATGTTAGTGACGCAACGTCGAATGACGTTGCGTCACTAACATTTTTTCCATGATTCGCCTAGGGTCACTAAGGCATTGAAAAATCGTGGCTGTGGAAAGAAGTTTCTTGCATCTCGCGTTACAAAATACACAACTGAAACATGACCGATTTCCGCGACCAAGCCACCGCCGCCGAACTTGAAAAGCGAATCCGCGAAGAGATTGCATCGCGGCAAGCCAAAATACGTGAGCTCCAAAACGAGATTCACTCATTCGAGCAGATGCTGCTTAAGGCGCGCCGGCAAAATGCACTGGTGAAGCGAGTAGACGTTACACGTAAGAACAGTCTTGGACGCGTGCTGGTCGAGAGTTCAGTACTCGAAGCCTTAGCGCAAACAGGCAGGGTACGAGGCACAACATCCCTCTACCGAGATGCATGCTTGATCGTTGGCACATTGAGGGAAGGAACATTTCGAACGACCCTTCATCGCATGAAGAATCGAGGCCTCATCGCTTCCGTTGGCAATGGAAAATGGCAAATCACGCTGCCAGGCATGCAACTCGTAAATCCAAGCTTATCGCCTCAATCGCGCAGCACAGAGAACTAGCAATCAGTACGGCAGTCGCGGCGGGTTATGCTTCACTAACTGCCCTATGCAGCTAAACGACGCCGCGATCTAGGCCTCAGCCAACGCAGCACCAGCCGAAACCTCACCCGCCTCCACCCGCCGGTTCTTCTCGTCCACCATCACCACGCGCGGGCGAAACCTGCGCGCCTCCTCGGCTTCGAAGCCGGCATAGGCGACGATGATGACCTTGTCGCCAGCCATGGCGAGGCGCGCGGCGGCACCGTTGAGGCCGATGGTGCCGGAGCCCGCTTGCGCCTCGATCACATAGGTCGAGAAGCGCGCGCCGGTGTCGATGTTGTAGATGTCGACGCGTTCGTTGATCAGGAAGCCGGCGGCCTCGATCAGGTTGCGGTCGATCGAGATCGAGCCCTCGTAGTGCAAGTCCGCCTCGGTGACACGCGCGCGATGAATCTTGCCCTTCATCAAAGTCACTTGCATCGAGCCCATCCCGTATCGTTGCATCGGAATTCTCCGTGGCCGCCAATAGGGACCGTGCGGCTCCCGGTCAATACTTGCCGCGCGACCGGGTGTGACCTTGCGTCGGTAGGTTTGTTCTGAGATCGCAGACTGCTTTGGTCGGAATAGGCTGCTTGTCGCAGCGCTCTGAAATAATCGCACTGCAATTCGTCCCTCAGGGAGCATGGCATTATCTTCTCATCGTCGCAGCCGACCACCTCCGCCGTCGTGCGACGAGCAAAGGCGGAAGGCGTAATCCGCTTCGCCAGCAACCGTTTCGGCGGGTTACGCGGAGCCTGTCATCGGGCCGCCCTGCGGGCGGACCCGTTGGCTAACCCGCCCTACTCGCTCAGCGACCTGCCGTTGTGACCTGCTATGATGGCAGTTCGCCTGAGTGATTCAGCAATGGCCGCTCGCAACTTGACGAGGAACAATGTCCCAGTCTTTCAAAGTCGGCGATCTCGTCAGGAAGCGTGCCGGTTATGAGTATCCCGGCATCATCGTTTCAGTTTTCACGACGCGAGCCGGTGCAGTGCGTTACGTGGTGGAGGCCGATCATCCCGGATTTGCGGGGATGCTCCATATTTTCAATGGCGAGCAACTGGAGCCTCGCGCCTGAGTTTCGCAGCGCTTCATCGCGCGCCTCGTCACGTTCGCCGATGACCCGTCGCGACATCATGCGGGCTACTGGCCGGCACGCTTTTCAAGAAGCAGCGTGCGGTCGGCGATATCCTTCAATTCGAACGCCTGGGAGTCGAGGAACGCGACGGACCCGTTGTTGGGGTCCGCGGCGAGGCGATGGGTTTCACCCAGATGATGCTTCAGCCAGGCCCGCTGCTCGGTCTGCAATTGCGCGTGCGCCTCGCCCTTCGACTTTGCGAGCAGCGCTTGATAAGCGGTGTTGAGCCTGATGTCCCACGTCTCGATTGCGGCCTTGCCGCACGCAAGCATCCTCGTTGACACCCCTTCGGCCTTGTCCATGCACGCATCATACTCGGTGCCTTGCTGCGCGCGCACCGACAAAGTCCCGAGCACGAGCGTAGCTGCAACAATGACAAGCCTTCGCGAAAGTATGACCACGTCCAAATCACCCCAACCGCATCTGCGGACAACCATCGTCGCACGAGAGCAGAACGTAGGGCGGATTAGCCGAAGGCGTAATCCGCCACCTCGCTCGCAACAGTCGCGGCGGGTTACGCTTCGCTAACCCGCCCTACGGCCTCACGCCGCCTTCGCTTCCTTCTCCGCCGGCGCGGTTTCCATCGCGCGCATGTAGAGATCGAGCAGGGATTCGCGCTCGTCGCGCTCGTCCTGGTCCTGCTTGCGCAGCTTTATGATCTCCTTGAGGATCTTCACGTCAAAGCCTTCGCCCTTCGCCTCCGAGAAGACTTCCTTCTTCTGCTCGCTGAGTTCCGCCATTTCAGTGTCAAGGTTCTCGATCCGCTCGACGAAGGAACGAATTTTTCCGCCGGGAATGGTGATGTCAGACATGGTGCCTCTTTGCTGAATGAGGTCGTGAAAATGAAAGCAAAGAGATGACCAATGTCTTAAGCTGCGCGACCGCTGCGGCGTGTTCATTGCTTGAATTATGCATTGCTTCGCTTCGCTCGCGACGAAACGAGGAGCACAGCTGGGACAATCATGTCGCGAGAACGCAAGGCTGCGCCCTCACCCACACTGTCATCGCCCGGCCTGTGCGCAATTGCGCACAAGGACCGGGCGATCCAGTACGCCGCGGCCTCCCGGCTCCAGCACCGGCGTCTCTGGAATACTGGATCACCCGCTTTCGCGGGTGATGACACCGACCTGGCTGTATGACAGGTGAATCAGGCCGATCCGTCATCCCCGCGAGCATCGCGCCACGCAGCTGAGGTGTACTTTTGGGACGAGGGCGCGATCGCTTCTCCGCATGCGAAGCAAATCACTCAGGTGTCTTCAGCCACCCGCAACGTGATCCGGGTCAATTCGGACGGGCGGCCGAGCCGCAAGGCAAAGCCCGGCCAGAGCGCGGTGCCGTTGTTGACATAGAGCGTCATGCCGTCGACGTCGTAGCGGCCCGAGACGAAGCCGGCATTGGCGGGCGCGGCGAGGCGATCGATGCCCAGGATCAATCCGCCATGGGTGTGTCCGGAGAGTTGCAGGGCGACGCCGAGCGCAGCCGAGTTGCGTGCGTCGCTGGGCTGGTGATCGAGCAGGACGACGGGCGCGCCCTTGGGGGCGCCTTCGAGAACCGCGGCAAGATCGCGAATGGAATGCCCCCGGTGGCGCGACGCGCGGTCGGTAATCCCCGCGATCACCAGGCGGCCGGCGCCGCGTTCCAGCACGATGTGCCTGTTCTCGAGCGAGCCCAAGCCCAGCGCAGCGTAGTGCGCCATCCAGGCGTCATAGCCGAAGATGTATTCATGGTTGCCCGAGATCACATACACGCCATCGGCGGCCACAAGATCCCGCAACGGATCGATGTCCTTGCGCCGCGCGTCGATGGTGCCGTCGATCAGGTCGCCAGTGATCGCGATCAGGTCCACGCCGAGCTTGTTCGATCGCGCGACGACCTCGCGCGCCCACGGCGCAGGAAACAGCCGGCTGATGTGAAGATCGGTCAGTTGCAGGATGGTGTAGCCGTCGAACTGGCGCGGAAGTCCGCGGATCTCGACCTCAATATCCTTCAGAGGCGGAATGCGCATCGCCTGATGAACGCCGATCGCGGCGGCCGCGGCCGCGAGCGCAGCAAGTGCGTAGCGAACGCCGTCAGGCGCGCCGACGAAGCCGCCATGGATCAGGGCTGCGACCAGCAGTCCCGCATCGAGCGCCAGTTGCAGCAGCGCCAGCAGCACGATCGTGCCGAACGCCCAGTTGAACAGGACGACCACCGGACGCGGAAACTCCGGCGAGAATTCCGATCCCGACGACAGCCTGTTCCAGCGGTGAAACTGCAAGGCGACCAGCACGAGCAACGCTGCGACGATCTTTGCCGGAAGCGGCCAGTCGAGCGGCCAGATGAAGCGGGCCAGGATCAAGAGACTGGTCAGGCCGAAGATGAGTTGGGGAATAGGTTCGCTCCGGATCGGATCGGTGGGACTGCGCGGTGAGCGCTCAGCGAAGGTAGGGTGGATCGGCCGCGGGCGTAAGGCGCCGTCATCAGCACATTTTCGGCAAGTAACGCCTCGCTGAAATGCGCGCTGCGCGCTCAGCTTTGCTGTGGAGCAAGGCGGACATCGCCCCGGCAAAGCCGGAGACCGCGTCGAAGCTTCGATGGAGGTCTCCAGGCGCCTGCCCCATCAGCGGCGGCCAAAACTCCGCTAAAAATAGAACTTGAACATCGCTCATTTTCTTGGGCCGACGCGACGATTTTCCGGCGGCGGCGGTCGAAAGCGAGCGTAGCGCCAAAGGCGCAATCCACCTTTCCTCGTCTGGATTGCCGTGACGCTTCGCTACGAGTCTCAAGCCAATCCCGTCATCCCCGCGCAAAGGCTTGGCCTTTGTCGCTGGAGGTGCGAGCGGAGCGAGCCTCGAAGGATGCACGGCCACCAGCCGGGCCGTCGACCCTTCGAGACGCCGCTACGCGGCTCCTCAGGGTGACGGGGGGGATTGCTCAGCTTGCTCAGTGTCATCACCCGCGCATGCGGGTGATCCAGTATCCCAGAGACCGCGGTGCTTGAGCCGAGAGGTCGCGGCGTACTGGATCGCCCGGTCATCAAGCAGGGCGATGACAGCGGTGGACGAGGATATAGCCTCACATCCTCTCAGGGGTGACGGTGACAGCATGTGGAGCGACTTGTCCGCCGTAGCTCGAAGAGCGAAGGCGGAAGCGATACCCATCGCTTGCTCACCAAGGTCACCCCTACGCGATCTGCACAATTTCGGAATAATGGAAATATACCGCTGAGTTGCCCGACGCGTCAAGTCGCTTCTCCGGGTCGCGGCGGGCACAGCTACTTTGCATGGGGTTGTTTTCGATATTTTGGGACGGACAGCTTTGCCGCTTCACCGCACCTCGGTCGGATCAGGCGGATTGACCCGCATGGCGACCGTATCCATATGCATCTGCATGAAACGGCAGCCCAGCCGCTTCGCACCCACCGTGGACACAGCCTGATACCACCGGCCTCGTCCCTTGCGCACCCTCCTCTAGTTCCGGAGCTCCCGTGGCCGCCCTCTCCATTCTCGATCTCGTCCGCGTCACCGAAGAGACCGACGCGCGCGGCGCGCTCTACAATGCGCGCGATGTCGCTCGCCATGCCGAGGCGCTGGGCTATCGCCGGATCTGGGTGGCGGAGCATCACAACATGGCTGGCATCGCGAGCGCCGCGACGTCTGTCGTGATCGGGCATATCGCGGCGGGCACCAAGACCATCCGGGTCGGCGCCGGCGGCATCATGCTGCCGAACCATGCGCCTTACGTGATTGCCGAACAGTTCGGCACGCTGGCGCGATTGTTTCCTGACCGGATCGACCTCGGCCTCGGCCGTGCGCCGGGCACGGATCAGCTCACCTTGCGCGCGCTGCGCCGGACGCCCGAATCCGCCGAGAACTTTCCGCAGGACGTGCTCGAGGTGCAGGCCTTCCTCGCGGCCGCCGGTCCCAACCAGCGCATCCAGGCGGTGCCGGCCGCGGGCACCGACGTGCCGCTGTGGATTCTCGGATCGAGCAATTTCGGCGCGATGCTGGCCGGCGAGCTCGGCCTGCCCTACGCCTTCGCCTCGCACTTTGCCCCCGAGCTCCTGATCCAGGCGCTGCAGATCTATCGCGCGCGCTTCAAGCCGTCGGAGCAGCTCCAGCAGCCCTACACCATGGTCGGCGTCAACATCATCGCCGCCGACACCGACGCGGAAGCGCGGCGGCTTGCGACCACGCAACAGATGTCGTTCACCAACATCTTCCGCGGCGCGCGCGGCCTGAGCCAGCCGCCGATCGACGACATCGAGAGCTACTGGTCGCCATCTGAAAAAGTGCAGGCGATGCGGATGCTTGCCCGCACCATCATCGGCTCGCCCGAGACGGTGCGTGCCGGCATCGATGCGCTGGTCGCGGAGACCGGCGCCGACGAATTGATGATCGTGTCCGACGTCTACGATCACCAGAAGCGGCTGCGATCATTCGAGCTGATCGCCGAGGCCGGCAGGATCAAGGCCGCCTGACCTCATCACGCAGCCGACCGCTGCCGCTTTTGGCGCGGCAGCGGTTGCTGGTTCGCATTCCGCTCAATGCGCAGCGACGGCTTGCGGCACGGCATGGCTGGCGCGGTTGTCGAGGCTGAGCGCGCCGGCGCCGAACGCTGCGATCTGCAGCAATCCACCCGCCATCATCACGTTCTTCAGGAAGTGGATCATCTGGTTCTGGTCGGCGAAATTGCTGTGGAACGCGACCGCGGTCGCGACCGAGAACACCGCCAGTGCGAGCGCCACGGCGCGGGCCTGATAGCCGGCAATCAGCAGCAAGCCACCGCCGAGCTCGACGACAACCGCCACCGCAAAGGCGAGCGGCGGAAACGGCAGGCCGACCGCACTGATGAGACCGGTGGTGGCCGCATAGGCGCCGAGCTTGCTGAGGCCGCTCATGGCGAACGGGAGGCCGATCAGAAGCCGGCCGGCGAAGGGAAAATATTTGGTAGCGCTCATGGTCGTGATCCTTTGTTCCGTGGATGAATTCGGCGCCCCACCGTCCGTGGCCTCGCCGGTCGCGAACCGTCTTGCTGTCCGCTTCGTCCCTGTTATCGCCCCGCAGCCGCCGATCGATTAGTCAGCCAGTTTCAGACGGATCGTTCCACCAGAAGAACGATCGCACGGCATGCGACGGCGGCGCGCCCGGACCACGCAGCGCCGGATCACGCAGCGTCGTTCAGTCCGTGGAACGCTCCGTCTGACAAACACCGGCTAATGCGGCTGGTCGGTCGCCCCTATGCTCCCCTGCATCGAAGGAGACGGACCATGTGCGATATCCTGATGAACAACCTGATCAAGGCCCTGCGCAGCTTCCAGCACGCCTGCCTCACGCCGGCCATCCGGGACGACGACGACGATGATGGCGACATCGCAACGCCGAAGACCAGCCTGGACGACGGCTGGTGAGGCCGCTCGCGAGGCGCCCTCGCCGGCCATCCGCAGACCCAGCGGCGCGCCGATATCGCGCCCGACATGGCGGCATGCCGGGCGCCGCCGCCCCGGTCGAACGGCTTTCCGGTCGACAGGTGGCGATTCGGCGTTGAAAATCGAAGGGAACTATGATGCGGATGAATGATCTGGTTCCGCCCGATGCGGGCGGAATTGACCTGGCAGCGCCTTTCATGCGGGACTTCAACGACCTCTATTTCTTCGCGGCGGTAGTCAAGCACGAGGGGTTTTCGGCCGCGGCACGCGCGCTCCGCCTGCCGAAGTCCAGAATCAGCCGCCATGTCGCGCTGCTGGAGGAGCAGCTCGGCGTTCGCCTGATCGAACGCTCGACCCGCCGCTTGAGCATCACGGCGATCGGCCGCGACGTCTACCGCCATGCGCAGACCGTGGTCGACGCCGCCGAGGCCGTCGACGAAGTCGCCTTGCGGATGAAGTCCGAGCCGCAGGGCCTCGTCCGCATCGGCTGCCCGGTCGGCGTGCAGCGGGCGCTGGCGCCGAAATTGCCCGAGCTGTTCGCCAGATATCCACGCCTCAGGGCGCAATTCCTCATCACCAACCGGCCGATCAATCTGATCGAGGAGCAGGTCGACGTCGCCATTCGCATCCGCGACAGCCTCGATACCGACAGCGAGATGCAGATGCGCAGGATCGGGACCAGCCGCAGGCTCCTGGTCGCGAGCCCGGCCTTGCTCAAGGAGCATGGCGCGCCCAAGGCGGCCGGCGATCTTGCCGGGCTGCCGATCCTCGATGCCACGGAAACGCAGGGCCTGCGGACATGGGAGCTTTCAGGCCCGCGCGGGCAAAAGGCCGCGGTCGCCGTCGAGCCGAAGATCTCGGCGGGTGATTTCACCATCCTCATTCACGCGGCCCAGGCGGGGCTCGGCATCGCGCTGCTGCCCGAGCTTCAATGTCAGGACGCACTCAGCGAAGGCAAACTGGTCCGCGTTCTGCCGGACTGGAGCGCCAAGGACGGCATCATCCATCTCGTATTTCCGTCGCGGCGCGGCATGTTGCCCGGCGTCCGCGCCACCATCGATTTCCTGGCCACCGCGCTCAAGGCACAGATTTAGCTGGCTCAAGTCTGGCCGATCCGTCCTGCGCGCTCGCCGCTCAGCCGCACACGCGACGGTTTTTTCTTGCTTTGCCCGCGTGCGCCCCTACGGTGCGCCCGTCACGACGGAGACGATCTCAACGATGGACGCGGCCATGAACTGCCCGAAATGCAATTCCGAGCATGCCTATCAGGACGCGGCTCTCTGGGTCTGCCCGGAATGCGCCCATGAATGGAGCGGCGACGCGATCACGGTAGCCTCGCACGAGGCAGGCGTGCGTGACGCGCACGGCAATCCGCTGGCGGACGGCGACAGCGTCATCGTGATCAAGGATCTCAAGGTCAAGGGCTCGTCATCGGTCGTCAAGGGTGGCACCAAGGTCAAGAACATCCGGCTCACCGAGGGGAGCGATGGACACAACATCGCCTGCAAGATCGATGGCATCGGCGCGATGAACCTGAAATCCGAGTTCGTGAAGAAGGCCTAGCGAGCATGGTGTGTAGAGCGGATTAGCCGACTACGTTCGCCGTAGCTCAACGAGCGAAGGCGGAAGGCGTAGTCCGCCGTTTCTCACGCGCTATCGGCCTGTTGCGCTGCGCTAACTCACCCGACGCATTTGCCTACACCCTGCTCAACGCCTGCGCGATGTCGGCGACCAGATCGGACGGATGCTCGATCCCGATCGAGAGCCGGATCGTCGTATCGAGCACCCCGATCTTCTTCCTGATATCGGCCGGCACGCCGGAATGCGTCATCGTCGCCGGCAGGCTCGCCAGCGACTCGGTACCGCCGAGGCTCACCGCCAGCTTGAAGATCTGCAAGCTGTTGAGGAATTTCTCCGCCGCCTGCTGCCCGCCGACGATGTCGAACGAGAAGGTCGAGCCGGCGCCGCTGCTCTGGCTTGCGAACACACGCCCCGCCGGTGACGCCGCGTCGTGGTGGCCAAGATAATGCACCTGCGCCACCTTGGGATGGTCGCGCAAATAGTCGGCGACGATCCGCGCATTGCGGTCGGCCTTCTCCATGCGCAGGCTGAGCGTTTCCAGCGAACGGCTGATCATCCAGCAGGAATGCGGATCGAGCTGGGTGCCGATCGCGCCGCGCAGCGCCTTGACGTCCTTCATCAGCTTCTTCGAGCCGAGCGCCGCGCCCGCGATCAGGTCGGAATGGCCGCCGACATATTTGGTCAGCGAGTACAGCGAGAGGTCAGCGCCGTGCTCGATCGGGCGCTGAAACACCGGTCCGAGCAGCGTGTTGTCGCAGGCAATGATCGGGGTAAAACCCTGCGCCTTGCCGATCGCGTCGGCGACGCGCCTGACAAGCGCGATATCGACCTGGCCGTTGGTCGGATTGGCCGGCGTCTCGATGAAGATCATCGCGACGCGGCCCTTCTTCATCGCCTCGTCGGCGGCAGCGCGGACGATGGTCTCGTCGAGGCCGTCGGCAAAACCCACCGCGCCGATCGAGAACCCCGCCAGCGTCCTGGTGAACAGCGTCTCCGTGCCGCCATAGAGCGGCTGCGAGTGCAGGATCACGTCGCCTGGCCGCGCGAAGGCCAGCACCGTGGTCGAGATCGCGGACATGCCGGAGGAGAACAGCGCGCAGCTCTCGGTGCGCTCATAGATCGCGAGCCGGTCCTCGACGATCTCGCTGTTCGGATGATTGAAGCGCGAATAAACCAGTCCCGCTCCCATGCCTTCCGGCGGCTCGCGCCGGCCCGCGACGAAATCGAAAAAGTCCTTGCCGTCCTCGGCAGTCCTGAACACGAAGGTCGAGGTCAAAAATACCGGCGGCTTGACGGCGCCCTCCGACAGCTGCGGATCGTAGCCGTAGTTCAGCATCTGGGTTTCCGGATGCAGCAGGTGATTGCCGATGTGGGTTCTGGACGGAAACGGTTTGACCACGGCCAGTCTCCTTGTCTCGAGGGATCGCCGCATCGGCTGATCCATAAGAATCTGCCGCAAGCATACTCCACCTTTGTGCCATTCCGCCAAAACACTGCATCGAACAGCTCTGGACAACGGACGGCCGGCGTGCGCGCTGCGCCGCCGGCCGCCCGAAAACCGTCCCCCACGTCGTACATGCCTGATGTCACCTACATCAGAACCGGTCGCCGACGCGGGCTGCCCACGCCGCAGTGAACACGCGGCTACCAGCTGCGATCCACATTGCGCACCTCGCCGGTCCGCGCATCGACATCGACCTGCATCCAGCGGCCGCGATAATCCCGGCCCTCGACTTCCCACTCGTCGCCGAGGAACTGGGTGTTGGACACCGTTACGACGCCGAGATTGGTCGCGACGTCGAGGGCTGCCTCCATCGAGATCTGGCTGCCGGAATCATAGGCGATCGCCGGCGTCGCCGCGCCGATCACCAGCGCCGCAATGGCCGGAATAATGAAGCTTCGCATCAGTCACTCCTCATGGAACGGGATGTCATGCCGCATAAAACGAGCGGCGCACCCAATCAGTTCCGACAGCAGGGGTGACGAAGCAGCGCGAAACTTCGGCAGTTGCGGCAATTTGGCGGCAGTTCCAGTTCATCGACGCGCACCGCGCGGCTTGCGCGTTGCCTTCTTCCACATCCGGAAGCCGCCCTCGAACGCGTTGGCGTTGTCGCCGAACCTCACTTTCGGCGGCGGGTTGTCGACCTTGTCGGCATTGCCGCCGCCGAGCACGATGTAATCGGGTTCCAGCGCCGCCGACAGCCGCGCGATGACGTCGTCGACGCTCTTGCGCCACTTCTTCCTGCCGCGCCGCTCGAGGCCGGCGGCGCCGACATAGTCCTCGAACGTCCCGTCCTTGCGATAGGGCAAATGACCGAGCTCCATCGGCTCGTAAACGCCCTCCACGATCATCGCCGAGCCAAGCCCGGTGCCGAGGCCGAGAAACAGCATCCGCCCGCCCTGATAGCTGCCGATCGCCTGCATCAGCGCATCGTTGACGACCTTCACCGGCCGGCCGAACGCGCTCTGAAAATCAAAGCCGGCCCAACCGCGGCCGAGGTTGTGCGGCTCCGTCAGCGGACGGTTGTGAACCACCGGTCCGGGATAGCCGATCGAGATCGCGTCATAGGACCAGTCCTTGGTCAGCGCCTTGACCTGCCGCACCATTTCGCCGGCGGACAGCGTCGGGCCTGACTCGAATTCGCGCTTGATGCGCTCCTTGTCGGTCATGACCTTCACATGCGTGCCGCCGATGTCGATCGCCAGCACCGTCCGGCGCGGCGCGGGCTTTGCCGCTTTCTTGTTTGTCTTCCTGCTTGTCTTCCCGGCCATCGTGCGCGCTCTCTCTTGTGCGCAGCGAGTGGAGCAGAGAAACGCACCGCGCGCCACAGCTCCGTTCTGCATCTGATTCCAGTTTGTTCGCGCGGAACGAATCGGAATCGAGAAAATCGGCGCAGCCCAGGCGTTAACAACCTCTATGCATGAGCCGCGTCCGAGCGACCGACATTGTGCCATGGTGGGATTATTGCGCTCGGCGCGGAATATCGTGCAGGACTTCAGGCGCGTTGCATTCAATCGCTTCCCCGATCAAACGGCAACTCGCACCACAGACATGTTCCCCATCCGACTCCAGTTTGTTCGCGAAGAACGAATCGGAATCGAAAAATCGGCGCGGAACGAATCTTAACAACACGTTTTCACGATTTGATGCCGGCGGACTTTCGTGGGGCGGATTGGCCGACCGCGTCCGCCGCTGTTCAACGAGCAAAGGCGGAAGGCGTATGATCGTTTCATGGTTGCCCTACACCACCCGCATATCGCTTCGCTCATGCGGCTACACGGATCGGACGCCAGACGTTCTCCATCCGACTCCATTTTGTTCGCAAAGAACGAATCGGAATCGGGCAAACCGACGCGAAGCGAATCTTAACAACACGTTTGCAGTTTTCGATGCCGATCGACTTTGTAAGGCGGATGAGCCGGCCGCGTTTGCCGCAGCTCAACGAGCGAAGGCGGAAGGCGTAATCCGCCATCGGTCCACGACGCCTGAGCGGCGGGTTACGCGGAGCCTGTCATCGGGCCGCCCTTCGGGCGGACCCGTTGGCCAACCCGCCTGACGCGATCATCCTCATACGCAAGCCCGGGCCGCAGCGCGCGCATCTTCTCCGCAAGCCTGCGGCTTGACGTCTCCTTCGCATGTGCGAGCCGGTTGACGAGCGCGACATAGTCGGCATCGCTCTTGTGCTGGTTGAGCTTCGACTGGCCCTCGATCTCGTCGACGACGATATCGATCACCCGGATCCCCGCCAGCATCGCTTCGCGTTTGCCGGGCTCCATCTGCGAGAGGTCCCAGGGCTGCTTCGGCAACCACACCTCGGACACTGCGAGCAGCGCGTCGCCGTGGCCGCGGTTCTCCCCGTGATCGCGCAGATGCGCGACGCCCGACAAATGCACCGCCTCATAGAGCCAGGTGGAGACGTTATCGCGCGAGACGTACCAGTCGTTCGAGATGTAGGCGTCATCGCCGGAGACGACCAGCAGGAAACGGCTGATGCCGTCGGCGAGCTCGACCAGCGGATTCTTCGCGGTGAGATGGATCTGCACGATCACGCGATCGTCGTGCCGCTGGATCACGAACGGCACATGGGATGCCCGCGGGCCGCGCGCATCGGCGGCGACGATGGCGCCGAAGCCGCGCGCCGCCGCAAAGGCCAGGGCGCGGTCGTCCTCGATGCGAAATTGCGGACGGAGGATGTGCATGGCGGCGGCGCTCGCGGCTGGAGGGAGACGACCCAGCGAAGCTAGCGCAACTTTCGCCGGAGATCACCGCCATGCACCGTCCGGCTCAGCAGATCATGGCATTGTCGCCGTGATCGCAGACGCCGCCGGGCTGCTCGCGGGGCACCCCGTCGGACTCGCCGAAGCGCAGAGCCGGCATGCGCGGCGGATTACCACTCCAGTGGCTGCCGGCACCGGCATGGCCCTTTGCGAATGAGTATGGGCCGGCCAACGGGACTTCGCGCGCCATAGCGGATGTCGTCAGCATGGCGAGCGCGACCAGGCCGGCCGCGACGTGCTTAATCGTCGTCATCGAACTTCTCCTGCTGGATTCAACAGGATGGGACCATCTCGCCGGCCTGCTGAAGCATTTTCGCTAGAACCATGACGAGCGGCGCCATCCGATTATTCCGCGACGACGCAGCGAAATTTGCGCGTCTTGCGGCTCAGTTCCACACATTCGATTGATCGGTGCGTGACCGCCGGGACCGGAGGCCCGCGCAGCTGCAACTGAGTTGCCTGCGCGCAAGTCAAATCCGGTCGCGAGAGCTGCGACAAAACAACCCGACGGGCAACTCGGCAATAAGCGTCAAGCTGCGTCCCCACAACAATTGTCATCGCCCGGCTTGACCGGGCGATCCAGTACGCCGCGGCCTCTCGGTTCAAGCACAGGCGTCTCTGGAATACTGCATCGCCCGGTCAAGCCGGGCGATGACACCGAACTTGTTCGAGACCGCGCCACACATTCGATGTCGTCCTGGCGAAAGCCAGGACAACGATGGGGCAGATTGCGGGCTCAAATCTATCACCGTCGCGCTTCAAGACGACCGCTTCGCGGCCCCCTCAACGTGGCGTTGCCTATAGAGCATACGCTCGAGATCCCAATCCACCGTTGAACTCGCGCCAACTCGCGGGTTACGCTGTCACCAATCGCGCCCTCCCGCTGGAAGGATCACCATGAACGGCAATCGATATTATGGCGTGCGCGTCGAGGGCGCGAAATACGGCGTGGGGTTCGGCTCGGCGCTGGCGATTGCGATCTCCTACACCAAGAACCATTCGATCCTGTGGGCGATCATCCACGGTATCCTGGGCTGGCTCTACGTGATCTACGCTGCGCTGTTCGGGTGATGCGCGCAACATGACCGTCATCTCGATCCAGTCACAGGTCGCCTGGGGCCATGTCGGCAACAGCGCTGCCACCTTTCCGATCCAGCTGCACGGCATCGACGTCGTCGCCGTGCCGACTACGCTGCTCAGCAACCGGCCGGGCTATCCGACCATCCGCGGACGGGTGCTCGATGTGCAACTGGTCGCCGACCTCTTGCGCGGCATCGAGGAGCGCGGCGCGGTCGAAAGTGCCCGGATGATCCTGTCGGGCTATCTCGGCTCGGCCGACATCGCGATTGAGGTCGCCGACTTCGTCGCCCGTGCGAAGGCGGAAAACCCGGCCCTGCTCTATTGCTGCGATCCCGTGCTCGGCGACCGCGACCGCGGCATGTTCGTGCGATCGGACATCCCGCCGCTGGTGCGCGACCAGCTCTGTCCGCTGGCCGACATCATCACGCCCAATCATTTCGAATTCGAATTCCTCTGCGGTACGCGCGTGACGACGATCGATGACGTCATCGCGCAAGCTAGCGCGCTGGTGGCGCGGGGGCCTGCGACCGTCGTTATCACCAGCGCAGAGCTTGCCGGTACGCCCCACAGTGAGATCGAGACGCTGGCGATCGAGCGCACGGGAGCCTGGCGCGTGCGCACCCCGCGCGTGCCGATCAGCCCGTCCGGCACCGGCGACCTGTTCGCCGCGCTGTTCGTCGCCGCCCGCGTGCGCGGCCTGGCGACGCCGGAGGCGCTCAGCCACGCCGCGTCAGGCATCCACGGCGTACTCGTGCGCACGGCGGAGAAACGAACCGAGGAAATGCGCATTGTCGAAAGCGCTGAGGTGATGCTTGATCCGAAACCGCGCTTCGCGGCGGTTGCCATCCCTGCATCCTGACATCCGGGATACGTTTCATGATCGACATCACCACCCTCCTCACCTACGCCGCCGTCGTGCTCGGCCTGTTCCTGATCCCGGGGCCGGCCGTGCTGCTGGTGCTTGCGCGTTCGGTCACCGGCGGGCCGCGCGTCGGCGTCGCGACCGGATTCGGAATCGCGCTCGGCGACCTCGTCCACACCGCGATGGCGACGTTCGGGCTGTCGGCCGTGCTGATGACCTCGGCGCTCGCGTTCTCGATCGTCAAATATGCCGGCGTGATCTACCTGATCGCGCTCGGCGTCCGCGCTTTGTTCGAGAAAAATGACGATCTGCATTTGCCGGCATCGCAACCGGTCGATCCGCGGCGCGCGTTCCGGCAGGCGATCTGGGCAGAGATGCTCAACCCGAAGACCGCGCTGTTCTTCCTCGCCTTCCTGCCGCAGTTCGTGCATCCCGGCCACGGCTCGGCCGTCGCGCAGTTCGCGACGCTGGGCCTGATCTTCGTCGCGATGAGCGCGGCCTATACCTCGCTGCTCGCGCTGGCCGCCGGCCAGATCAGCCCATGGATCCGGCGGCATCGCCGCATCGGCCAGTGGCAGGGCCGCGTGGTCGGCACGATCTACATCGCGCTCGGCATCCGCCTCGCGTTTCAGGAGCGCTGATGTCACCTCTCAAGCCGCAAGCCACGTACGACGACTTCGGCCGCCTCGACATCAGGATCGGCAAGGTGGTCGAGGTGGAGTCGTTTCCGCGCGCCCGCAATCCGTCCTACAAGGTCGGCGTCGATGTCGGCGCCGGGCGGACCATGTGGTCGAGCGCGCAGATCACGAATTATGAGCCGGCGGCGCTGATCGGCTCGCTGGTCGTCTGCGTCTGCAATCTCGGGCCGAAGAACATTGCCGGTTTCACCTCGGAACTGCTGATCCTAGGCGCCCAAGATGCCGGCGGCCACGTGATCGTGCTCGGCCCGCGCAGCGAGGTTGCGGTCGGCGAGCCGATCTTCTGACGTCGCCCTCGATCACGGCCGCGTGATTCAAATCGTCTGGATTCCCCGTAGTTTACCTATGGGGGATCACCCGGATTCTAAGTGCCCGCGCGCGCTGCTATTTCAGCGCAAGAGAATCGCTTCGGCATGGGAATCGGAAGATGTCCGCAGTTTTCTTTCACTGCTCCGACGACAAGCACGTCATCCTGGATCGCATCGGCGCCGCGATGGATTTTTCGGAGGTGCGGGTGCATGCGGAGCAGCTGGCGCGCAGCTTTGTCATGACACCGAGTGTGGAAGACTGGCGCAACTGGGCGGTCCACGTCACCGACGATATCGGGACCGAGATCTTCGAGTTGCCGTTCACCGCCGTCCTCGGCGAATTGCACTGAGGGCATGCCATGAATTCGATGGAACTCGCCCTGCAGCCCTTGCGGCGCGGCCTCGCCCACCTCGTTGCGCGCTGCGTCGCGTTGATTGAGGGCGTCATCAACCCCTATCGCCCCGAACTGTATTACATGCGCGGGCCCGGCCCGAAATGCCGCGCCAGACGGCAGGCCACGCTGCGCGACTAGGCCGAGGGCTTGAGCGACGAGAAAAGGCCGATGGGCGTTACGCCACCGGCCTTCTCCTGCGGCTGCCGGTTCCCGGAGTCCGGTTCCGCCGCAATTCCACCTGGTCCCAAGCTTGCGACGACAGTTTTAATCAAATCTTAACGGCATGGCGGTGAGCTGGATGACAGGACTCCTTCGCCGTGCCGCGCTGTGTAGTCGTTCATCGTGCGTGGAGCGTTGCACACGTTTTGCACCGGTCGCTCTACGATTGTGCGCGATGCATCTTAGGGAACGCACGACTCAGTGTTACCCTGTGATGCAAACCGAAACGGAGAACTTCGGAATGCCGTACTACACCTTCGATCTCGTGGTGGGGGACGAGTTCCGCAATCAAGGAACGATCATCCTCGAAGACATCAGCCTCGCGTCCGATCGCGCCGATCAGCTCGCCAACGAGCTGTCGCAGGTCAAGCCGGAGTTGAAGGCGCGCGGCTGCGCCGTGCGCGTCACCGACATTGACCGGCGCGAGCTCTACCGGACGCCGCTCGATCCTGTGCCGCGGTGGCGCAGGGCGGGCTAGCGTCCGCAGGCTTGAGGTTCAACTGATCGCGCCGGCCCGCGCGCGGTCTTGATCTTGCTGCGTGCGAGGCGGCCGGTGTTGCCGCCTCAGCAAGACCAATCTGCGCGCGGCCCGATCACTTCTTCATGTTCAACCGGCCAATGAAGTCACGTTTGCCGAGCGGCGCGCCCTTGTGGCGGAGGATGTCGTAGGCGGTGGTCGAGTGGAAGAAGAAGTTCGGCAGCGAGAACGACATCAGGAATCCCTCGGCCGTGAACGGCATCGTGCGCTCGCCGAGCTTGAACATGACTTCACGCCCGACCAACGCATTGACCGCGTCCGGCGTCAGGGCCGACAATTCGCTGTGCGCGTCCTTCACCAGGGTCTGCAGTGCGGCGTAGTCCAGATCGGGCTTGCCGGACGGCGGGACGAACACGCCGTTCTTCGCAGCCTCCACCGCGCCGCGGGAATGATGCGCGAGCGAGACCACCTGAAAGCGGAACGGCAACATGTCGGGAAACAACCGGGTCTCGACGATCT
This sequence comes from Bradyrhizobium sp. Pha-3, assembly GCF_042258615.1. Lineage (GTDB taxonomy): Bacteria > Pseudomonadota > Alphaproteobacteria > Rhizobiales > Xanthobacteraceae > Bradyrhizobium. The sequence continues at coordinate 5,509,491 of NZ_CP170152.1, forward strand.
CGGCCGGATCGATGCCGTTGACCTTGAAATGCGCAAGGCTCTTGTCGAGAAAGCCCGAGGCGGCGCCGAGGATCTGCAGATAGTTGGCAACGGTCGCGTCGTACAGTGAAAAGGTCATGGCGAATTCCCCCAGATCAAATTTGTCTGCTGCTTGCCGGAACAGAGTTCCCGGAATTTCCAGCAAAGGCAAGCACCCCTGGGGGATTCGCAACTCAAACGGCCCAGCGCGCAGCGCCGGTTCATTCGATCAAACATCGTGGGCTCGCGCCGTCAGCTCTGATGCGGTCCGCGCATCATCTTCATGGCGTCCTCGATATGGCGCCACTCGCGGACCTCTTCGGTCTCGCCCTTGCTCTCGCAGGCGATGGCGTTCTGCGCCGCCTCGGCAATCGCCTGCAGGCCGTGCTTCTCCAGCATCTGCCGCGCGATGGTGTGGACCTGCATCTCGGCTATCATGGCGCTCTCCTCTGCTGTCTGACGCCGCAGGGACAGGCGTGACCGCGCGTCCCGCGGGGCTGACATCAGAAACCGCCGAGCGCGGCGTCTGGTTCCAGCGGCACCGCCGGCGCGACACAATCAGCGGTTCCCACGCGCCGCAGCGGCGGATACAGAGAGGCGGTCCCCGTTGCTTCCCGAGTTGCCGGACCCATGGCGCAGAATATCTATGACGATCCCGGCTTCTTCGCCGGCTACAGCCAGTTGCCGCGGCAGGTCCGCGGACTGCTCGGGGCGCCCGAATGGTCCGCGATCCGCGCCATGCTGCCTGACATCGCGGGCAAGCGCGTGGTCGATCTCGGCTGCGGCTTCGGCTGGGTGTCGCGCTGGATGCGGGAGCAAGGCGCCTCCGGCGTGCTCGGCGTCGACCTCTCGCAGAACATGATCGCGCGCGCCACGGCGGTGACGCAGGATCCGGCTATCGCTTACGAGATCGCCGACCTCGAAACGCTGGAGCTGCCGAAGGCCACATTCGACCTCGCCTACAGCGCCCTCACCTTCCACTACATCAGGGACTTCGATCGCCTGGCGCGGATGCTGTATCGCACGCTCGTCCCGGAGGGGCATCTGGTCTTCACCATCGAGCATCCGATCTACATGGCCGCCACCCATCCCGACTGGGGACAGGACCAGGACGGCCGCAAGACCTGGCCGGTCAACCGCTACTTCATCGAAGGCGAACGCCGGACCGACTGGTATGTGAAGGGCGTGCTGAAATATCACCGCACCATCGGCACCACGCTCAATGCGTTGATCGGCGCCGGCTTCACGCTTCGCCATGTCGAGGAATTCTCCCCGACGCGGGAGCAGATCAAGGCTGTGCCCGAACTGGCTGATGAACTCGAGCGGCCGATGATGATGCTGGTGTCAGCGCAGCGCTAGCGCATGATCCGGAAAAGTGCGAAGCGGTTTTCCCTCGCGACAAACGCGTAGCGTTTGCGCGGAGATCATGCGCAAACAGCAATAGAGCATTACGCCGCGAGCAGCTTGTCGAATTCCTCGGGCGGGTATGATTTTCCGTCCTTGTCGGTGATCACCACCTGCCATCCCTCGCTCGCCCAGACCTTGGCCTTGGCGATGATGATGAAGGTGCTCTCCCGCTCGATCCTGACCGTTTCGTTCTCGCGTTCTGCGATCATCTTGTAGGCCAACGCTTGTCCCTCGCCGACATCATCCATTCGGCGGTGTGTTGGCAGCGACGTTGGGCCGCAATTCGCCGGGAGCATGACAATTTGGTGGAAGCGCTGGCGCCGGATGCGGCAGAGCGCATGGCACAAAGAAAAACCCCGCCTCGGTGGGACGCCAAGGCGGGGAAGGTTCATTGGGTAGAAATCCACGCGCCTGCTAAACGAGAGCGCGGGGAAGTAGCGGCGACAATTCTATTGGGATGGGTCGTCCGGACAACAGGATTAAAGCGCACGCAACGCCGGGACTTTTTCCCGATCCGTCCGGCAAAAATCCCGAACCTGGCTCGCGACGCAGCTCACTGCACCACGTCGAGCCGGACATTCGCAACGCCCTTGCCGATCATGCCGAGCGACTGGGCGGCAGAATATGAGACGTCGACGATGCGCCCGGGAACGTAGGGCCCGCGGTCATTGACACGCACCGTGACCGAGCGGCCGGTCTTGACGTCGGTAACGCGCAGCTTGGTGCCGAACGGCAATGTCGGATGCGCGGCGGTCAGTTCGCGCCCGTCGAACTTCTCGCCGCTCGCGGTCTCCTGCCCTTCGCTGTAGAAGCTCGCGACGCCCTGCGAGGCGATCCTGGTGTGGGCGGTCTTGCGCGCAGCGTAAGGCGTGTGCTTGCGCGCGGTTGCGACATGCGTGCGCGTCGCCGATGAAGCAGCCCGCGTCGGCTCGGCCGATACCGGCCGGCTCGCGAGCGCCTGCGAGCGCTGGCTGATGACGGAGGACTGCGCACAGGCCGCAAGCGACGCGGCGCCGATCACGATGGCGCAGAGCCGCAGCGGCCCTCGCGCATAAGTCAACAAAATCGCGGGCGCAGCACCGCGTGCGCTGCGTTTGACGTCGACGTACGAAATGACTGCATCGTCGCGTGACATGTTGCACCCCCAACTCGCGCCCCAGCCCAAGCCGAAAATCCAACACCCGCATGGCCGAATCCAATCGGGGCGGAACGGTGGCGGAGCGCGGTCGGACGTGCCGCAGGCGACCCGATTTCCCCTCGGGTGTGGTGGATGCGCCACACAACCAGTGAGATTCACCCGGAAACGCGATCATGGAGCTTCCCGAGCGCCCGGGCGGGCGCCTGCCCCCCGGCTCCCAGCATCGGTTCCCGAAACTCCCCAACCTCTCCACCCTCTCGCCTTGCTTTGGTCAAACCGGACTGGAGTCGTGGGGTCAGGGCCAGGGGTCGTACAGAGCTCAAATTGCCGGCCGCCCATTTGCGGTTGACCTTGGACTGAAACGGGGACCGCCATGCAATCGACACTGAAAGACGCAGATCCGCACGATATTTTCGCGATCGAACCTAGCTTCGCTCCGGCACGCCCGGACAACGCCGCCGCGCCTGCACCCGCCGCCAAGGCAGCGCCGGGGCTGCGCGAACCATGGTTCGGCCCGAGCCTCGCGCCCTCTTCCACGCCACAGGTCGCGCCCGCCGCCCCCGTCGCCTCGGTGCCACCGGTGACACCGGTGACACCGATACCAGCGGCGCCGCCGCCGGCCGCGCCGGAATACAGCACCGCGAGCCATGACGGCAGGCTGGACGACATCAGGCTGGAGCGTGCGCCGCGTCCGACCAACAAATGGGCGATCCGCGCCTTCTGGTTCCTGTTCGCGATCGCCGGCGCCATGGGCACCGCGGCGTGGCAACACTACGGGCATCGCGTCAAGCAGGTGGTGGCGGAGTACGTGCCCCAGGTCGAGGCCCTGACGTCGCTGCTGCCAGGCAGGGCCACTCCCGCTGCCGACCAGGCGAGCCCGCCCGCGCAGGCGGCTGCCGCCGATCAGCCGGCTGAGGCTGCTCCGGCGGCTGCGCCACAGGACGTCGCTACGGCTGCGCCCACTCCTGCCGCGGCAGCGGCGCCGATCGCGCCCACAGCAGCGGCGGCGCCGGTTGCCCCGGCGGCACCAGCCGACCAGACGCAGTTATTGCAGTCGATGGCGCACGATCTCGCGTCGATGGGACAGCAGATCGAGCAGCTCAAGACCAGCATCGATCAGCTGAAGGCGGGCCAGGATCAGTTGACGCAACGGGTCGCACGGACGACTGAGACCAGGGCCGTCGAGCCGCGGCCGGTTGCGCCGCGCCCACGTGCCGCGATCGCACCGCCCCCGACGGCGTCACACACGGCCGTTGCCCCGCCGCCGGTGCGCCGGTCGTACCCGCCGGCACAGGCCTACATCCCGCCGGCATCAGCAGCACCGCTGCCGGCGCCAGTTGCGGCCGCACCGCAGGCCGTCGCGCCGCGGCCGGTGCAATCGCAGCAGTCCTCTGTTGTCGATGCCGATGAAAACGGGCCGGTGGTTCGGCCGCCGATGCCGCTGCGCTGACGGCCAGCTAACGCGTGAAAGAAAAGGCGCCGATCGCGATAACGCAATCGGCGCCCCTTGCACCTCAATTTGCGAATTACGCGCTCTGTCCCGGCGGCAGCACGACCACGGTCGCGCCCGGCTTGACGTGCTGGTAGAGATCGATGACGTCCGCGTTGTTCATGCGGATGCAGCCCGACGAGATCGCCTGCCCGATATATTCGGGCTGGTTGGTGCCGTGGATGCGGTAGAGCGTGTCCTTGTTGCCCTGGTAGAGGTAGATGCCGCGGGCACCGAGCGGATTGGCCGGGCCGCCGGCGACACGCGCCGGATACGGCCCGAGCCGCTCCTGGATGTCCTTGGTCGGAACCCAATCCGGCCATTCGGCGAGACGGCCCACGGTCGCGACGCCGGAGAACGCCATCGCCTCCTCGCCGACGGCGACGCCGTAGCGGATCGCCTTGCCGCCGGGCAGCACGTAATAGAGGTAGCGCGCGTCGGTATCGACCAGGATCGAACCCGGCTGCTCCTTGCGCGTGTAATCGACAATGTGACGCTGGAACTGATCCGGAATCCTGGCCTCCGCATAGGGCGGATGCGCCAGCAATTGCCGATCGCGCGGCGTCATCGCGGCATCCGTCACCGGCGACAGCGTCGCCTGCATGCAGCCGCCAAGTGCGAGCGAACCCATCAGCACCGCAGCAAGCCCCAACTTCGACACGATCATTCTCCCCTGCGTCAAGTTGTGGCACTTGCTGCCGAAATCGTGCTGAAATCGTGGCAGCCCAGACTGGAACACGGCTGTTTGATCGGTTCCTTCCGCAAGTGTGTCCTTACGGTTGCAGTCGGTTCCCGCGGACGCTAGCTTTGCGGCAAAATGTCTGAAACATCGGGAGGAATTCGATGCGTTACGCTCTGCTGATCGGCGGCCTGATTGTCGCGGCAACACCGGCCCACGCCGATCCGCGCGCGGCCTATGTCACCATGGTGCTGCAGGCCTTTGCCGCCAAGGTCGAGTGCCCCGGCACCGATCTGGTCTATCAGGACCTCGTGCAGCGCGCGCAGGACATGCACCTGCCCGACGGCACCACCGAGCAGGTGCGCAAGGCGATCGCCTTCATGCATACCGGCGGCAAGATGGGCGAGAAGCAGGCCGACGACCTGATGACCGAAGTCGCGATCGCGACGCAGAGCACCGACCTCGACCAGCGCCGCGCCGGCAGCATGACGACCTGGTGCCAGGACCAGAAGACGCGGCTTGCGGGCTACATCAGGACGAAGACGAAGGAGTAAACTTCTTAGTCGAACTCCGGCGGCGCGAACCAGTTGGTCAGCGACAGGCCGCCGTCGACCACGATCGATGCGCCGGTGACGTAGCCTGCGAGCCTGTGCGAGAGCACGGCGAGCGCCATCGGCGCAAGATCGTCCGCCTGACCAAGCCGCCCGAGCGGAATGTGCTTGGCCAGCGCGGGATCGGCGACGAAGCCGCCGGCCGCGATCGCACCGGGCACCAGCGCATTGACCCGGATGCCGTAGCGGCCCCAGCTCTTGGCCAGCTCCTTCACCAGCATCGTCATGCCGGCCTTGGCCGTCGAATAATGCGGCAGGTTGCGCGGCGTGCCCGCATGCAGCGAGGTGAGCAGCAGGAACGAGCCCGGCGTGTTCGCCGCGATCAGCTTGCGCGCCAGTGCGCGTGACAGATGAAAACCGGCATCGAGATTGACCGCGTGCATCTGCCGCCAGGTCTCTTCATCGACCGCCATCGCGTGATCGGCCTCGCGGCGCGGCGGCGAGGCGCTATGGACGAAATGGGTCACCTGCCCAATCGTGCCTTGCGCATGCGCCAGCAGCGCGTCGCACGCCTCGCGCTGCGCGAGATCGCCGATCCAGGGCACTGCAAGCTCGGGACGCGGAGCGGCCTTGATCGCGGCCAGCACCTTGTCCTCCTGCAGGTCGGCGAACACCGTGCGCACACCTTCGCCGACCAGGGCCTGCGCGACCGCGCGGCCGATGCCGTTGCCGGCGCCGGTCACCAGGGCAGCCTCGCGCGCGGGATCGAAGAGCGATGTGAAGGGGCTCATGATGCATGTCTCCGCGGACGCGCAGCCCTGTGCTCAGTATGGCGGCGCCTTGCGCGCCCGCTGTGCCTTGGCGGCTTCGATCCACCAGGTGAAGTCGTCGGCGAAGCGTGGAAAGGCGCGCTCGAGCGACTTGCCGCCCTCACCGATCGGCTTGCCTTCGGCGGATAGGGTCTGCGCGATCGGCCCCGCGCTGATCGAGCTCGACACCACCACCATGCCCATCTCCGACAGCGTACCGTGCCAGGCGGTCGCGGCGCGCGCACCGGCGAACCGCCCGGCCGAATAGCTTGCGATCGCCGCCGGACGCCAGAACCATTCCTCGAGGAAATGATCGGTCAGGTTCTTCAGCCCGGGCTGGATGCCCCAATTGTATTCGCCGGTGACGAACAGGAAGCCATCGGCGTCGCGGATCTTGCCGGCGAGCGTTTCGAGCACGGCCGGCGCCTGCCCCTTGGGATGCTCCTTGTACATCCGGTCGAGCATCGGCAGGCCGACCTCCTTGGCATCGATCAACTCGACATCGTCGCCGCGTCCCCGAAGGCCGTCGACGACGAAGTGCGCCAGGCGGATGCCCATGCGATCCGAACGATAGGAGCCGTAGAGAACGAGAATGCGGTGGGTCATGATGGCGCGATCCTACCACGGCGCTGCGACAGCCGTCCCGCGGCTGACGCGCAGATGTTAACGGGCATTCCGGCGCGTTTTCCCGGCATTAAGCAATTCGTCGCAGGTCGCCCGCCGCGGCCAAAAATTGCCAGATTTGTTTTCTGGATATGTTTTCGCTTCGAGAAGGAGAACCCGACATGCGGATCGCAAAGCAGGTCTTCGCAGGCTCGCTCGCGGCCATCGCTGCCATTGCCACACCAGCGCTGGCGAAGAGTGCCGAGCGGCAGAGAGCCGACGAAAAAGCCGCCACCACAACCAATTCGGCCGGCTGCCAGGCCTACCAACAGGCTGCCGACGGCACCTGGAACCAGCTTCCCTGCGGCGAAGCGGGCACAGGCGGCGCGACCCAGCACCGCGCCGCGACCAAGGGCGCTGACGAAGACTCACGCTAGAGTCTCTGTGGGAACCGCTGCGCGTACGCCAATCGGCGGACACGGTATCGTACAGCTGTCGCCGCATTCCCGGTCTTAACCTCTCTCCTTACGGAGGGAGCCGGATGTTCAAACGAGTGGCAATCGCGGTACTTGGGCTTTCGCTCGCGCTTCCATTGATACCATCGGAAGCTGCGGAGCAGCATCGCGGCGGCGACGCCGCGCTCGGCGCGTTGTCGGGCGGGATCATATTCGGCCCCATTGGCGCCGTCGCCGGCGCCGTCGTCGGCTACACGGCCGGACCGTCCATCTCTCACTCGCTCGGCGTCCGTAGCCATCAGACACATGCGCGGCGGACCAAATCCGTCAGACAGGCGCAGGCATCCACGAAGTATCGTCAACCCGCACCGGACCGTCAGGCGGCACTCCCTGAGGCGGCGCCGGCAGCGGCACCGGCACCGCCGCCGTCTCCCCTCGAGACGGCAACGACAATGCCGCCGGTCCAGCCGCTGGAATAGGCGACGGCCCCGCCGGAGTACCTCCGGTTGTCGCCGCTCGAGTGAACGCCCGATCATAACCCAAGCTTAATGCGCACCCGGTACGGTTGAGGCCTTCCCTCTCCCGTCAAGAAATGGCGCGCATCCCATGAAAATCGGTACTCTCCTGACGGCCGCGATCGTCTCTTTGTCCGCGGTCGGCGGTGGCCTGGCGGCCTATGTCGCGGCGACCAAGTACCAGACCATGGACAAGGTTTCGACTGCGCAGAGCCGGCTCGAAATCGTCCGCGCCGTTGGCGATATCCCGCGCTACATGAACCCCGAGCGTGGCTATGCCACCAACCTTCTGCTTGGGGGGGCGACGATCGATCCGAAGCAGATCGCCGAGCTCGACCGTCAGCGTCAGCTGACCGACAGCGCGCTCGCCAAGGTCAACCAGGTGCGCCCCACCCTGCCGGGATCGCTCGACGATGGCGAGGCCGTCGCGCGCGAGATCGATGCGCTGAAGCTGAAGTTTGCCGGACTGCGCGACGCCATCGCGACCGCAATCTCAGGTCCGGCCGATGCCCGCCGCGCGGCCGCCGGCAAGATCGTCGCCGACAATTCCGTATTCAACGCCGGTGTCACCACGCTGCTCGACGAGCAGGTGCGCCGGCTCGCCGGCCTCGACGGCAATGCCTATCGCCAGGCCAGCTACGCCAATGTCGCCTGGATGCTGCGCGACACCGGCGGCCTCAATGCCAGCCTGCACAAGGCGCTGGTCGGCGCCAAGCGCGTCGCGACCGATCAGGAGAAGCAGGAACTCTACCGCTCGACCGGCCGCACCGAGCAGATCCTCTCGACGCTGCAGGAATTGCGCAACAATCCGGCGACGCCCGCCAATGTCATGACCGCGCTCGGCAAGATGCAGGCCGACTATGTCGAGCGCTTCGGCAAGGCGCTGAAGCTTGCCAAGGAAGGCGCCGTGACCGGCAAGTATGAGCTGGATCTCGACACCTACTATCCGGAATCGCAGATCGGCCTCGCCGCCATCATCACCGTACGCGACGCGTTCTACGAGAATGCCGAGCAGGTGCTTGCGAACGCCTATTCGTTAGCGCGCCTCAGCTTCGTGATTGCACTGACCGGGCTGCTCGCGGTCATCGCCGTCAGCGCCGGCCTCATCGTCGTGGTCCGCCGCCGCATCCTCAACCCGATCGCCGCCCTCACCGGCCGGATGTCGCGCCTCGCCGCGGGCGACGTCGCCGAGGCGATCCCGGGCGCCGCGCGCAACGACGAGATCGGCGCGATGGCCGCCGCCGTGCAGGTGTTCAAGGACAACAGGATCGAAGCCGATCGCCTCGCGAGCGAGAAGGAAGCCGAGAACGACGTCAAGATGCGCCGCGCCCGCGTGCTCGACGATCTGACCCGTGCTTTCGAAGCCAAGGTCACCGAACTGGTCGGCGGATTGTCCGCGGCGTCCTCGGTGATGGAGGATACCGCGCAATCGATGTCCGCCACCGCGGCCGCCACCAACCGCCAGGCCGCGGTCGTCGCCGCGGCGTCGGATCAGACCTCGACCAACGTGCAGACGGTGGCGAGCGCGACCGAGGAACTGACCTCCTCGATTTCGGAGATCGCCCGCCAGGTCGCGACCTCGACCGAGATCGCCGCGCGTGCCGTCGACCATGCCCGTCGCACCGGCGACACCGCGCGCTCGCTGGCCGAAGGCGCCCAGAAGATCGGCGATGTCGTGACGCTGATCCAGAGCATCGCGGCGCAGACCAACCTGCTCGCGCTCAACGCGACCATCGAGGCGGCCCGCGCCGGCGAGGCCGGCCGCGGCTTTGCCGTTGTCGCCTCGGAAGTGAAGTCGCTGGCCGGCCAGACCGCGAAGGCGACCACTGAGATTTCCGAGCAGATCACCGCGATCCAGACCGCAAGCGACGAGACCGTGACGGCGATCCGCAGCGTCGTCGACGTCATCACCGAGATCGACCAGATCGGCACCGCGATTGCCGCCGCGATCGAGGAGCAGGGATCGGCGACCAAGGAGATCTCGCGGAGCGTTCAGGAAGCCGCGCGCGGCACCCAGGAGGTCAATTCCAACATCTCCGGCGTGCAGCGCGCCGCCGACGACACCGGCGCCGCGGCAACCCAGGTGCTGGGCGCGGCCGAGCAGCTCTCGACGCAGTCCAAGGACCTCGCCGGCCAGGTCAACCGCTTCCTCTCCGACGTGCGGGCGGCGTAGCGTGCAGGCGGGGCACGACCCCGCCTCACACGACTGACGGACCGTCAGCCGCCGCGCAGGCCAAGCACGCGGCGGGCGATCGCCTGGCGATGGACCTCGCTCGGGCCTTCGTATACCCGCATCAGGCGGGCCTTCTGCCAGAGCGCGTTCAGCGGCAATTCCAGCGTCACGCCGAGTGCGCCGAGCGTCTGCATGGCGTGGTCGCAGGCGTCATAGGCCATCTCGGTCGCGAACACCTTGATCATCGAGGCCTCGTGGCGGATGTCCTCGCCGCGATCAGTCTTGTCCGCGGCCTCGCGCACCATCAGCCGGCACGCATGCATGCGGGTGGAGATATCGGCGATCCACCACTGGATCGCCTGGCGCTCGGCGAGCTTGACGCCGAAGGTCTCGCGCTGCTTGGCGTGCTCGCACATCATGTCGAGCGCGCGCTTGGTGATGCCGACGCAGGTCGATCCCATCTCGAGCCGTCGCGTGCGCAGGCGCAGTTGCATCGGCGCGTAGCCCTTGCCGACCTCGCCCAGCACCGAGTCCTTCGGGATACGGCAGTCCTCGAACACGATCTCATAGGTCGAGCCGCCGCCGACCATCGGGATCTCCCGCTCGATGATGAAGCCGGGCGTGCCCTTCTCGACGATGAAAGAGGTGATGCCGCCCTGGCGCTGGCCGTTGCCGACGCGCGCCATCACGATGATGAAGTCGGCGGCGCGCGCATTGCTGATCCAGATCTTGCGGCCGTTCAGCACCCACTGTTCGCCATCGAGCACCGCGCGCGTCTTCATGCCCGCGGGATCGCCGCCGGCGCCGGGCTCGGAGATCGCGATCGCCGACGCCATCCGGCCCTCGATATAGGGCTGCAGATATTTCTTCTTCTGCGCGTCGGTGCCGACCGCCTGCAGCATGCGCAGGTTCGGCGAGTCCGGCGGCAGCACGAACGGCACGCAGCTGCGGCCGAGCTCTTCGTGTACTGCAGCCATCGTGCGCGTCGGCAAATCGTGGCCGCCGAGTTCCTCGGGCGCATCGAGGCCCCAGAGCCCGAGCTCCTTGGAGACGTCGCGCAGCCGCTTGCGCTGCTCAGCGGTGAGCTCGGGATGATCGCTGCCGGGCAGTTTGGATTTCAGATATTGCGGCTCGAGCGGGATGAGTTCGCGATCGACGAATCTCGCGACGGTCTCGCGGATCATGGCTGTCTGTTCATCGTCGCTCATCTGAGATTCCTCGCCTGTGCTGTTTCGCTTCACAAAACCAGTAGCGCATTTTTTGTCGGCACAAATAGCGGAAACGCGCACTCGCGCTCACGCTCGCGCGAGGGTTTCATGGTGCGGAATTCAATATCCCGCGGCGCGGTCAGCGCGTGCGCCATTGCGCCGGCCGACCGGGCGCGTCGAGCAATCGATCACGCAGCGCAAGGTTATCGGCCGCAAGCAAGCGATCGACGATCAGCGTTCAGATCGCCGATGCTGCCGGTGCTCCGCACTGGTCGGATCATGCGCTACTCGGCAAACCCGACATAGCGGACAAAGTCGCTGTTGGCCTCGCGGTCCGAACGCACCGCGTTGGCGGCGAAGCTGTCGTCGGGATAGCCCATCGCGACGCAGGTCATGATCACCTGGTCTTCCGGGATATTGGCGACCTCGCGCACGATGTCGGAGCGCATGATGCCCTGGCCGTTGATCACGCTGCCAAGGCCGCGATCCCAGGCTGCCAGTACGATGCCGTAGCAGAGCGCGCCGAGGTCGAAATGGCAGACCGCGCCGGGATCGAGGATCCGGTCGTAGGCCAGCACCAGCGAGACCGGGGCGTCGAACTGGCGGAAGCCGCGCAGCACCCAGTCCTGCCGCATCGGCTTGTCCTCGCGGGCAATCCCCATGGCCCCGAACAGCTTCTTGGCGATGTCGACCTGGCGGCCGCGGTGCACGCCCTGGTATTCGCCATGGCTGACGATGTCCCGCTTGGCCTTGGCGCCGGCGATCATCTCCTCCATGTTGCGGCGGCGCACCTCTTCCAGCGGCGCCCCGGTCAGGACATGGACGTGCCAGGGCTGGGTGTTCATCGAGGACGGCGCGCGCTTGGCCACCTCGATGATCTCCTCGACGGTCGCCCGGGACACCGGCTGCTTCTTGAACCCGCGCACGCTTTTGCGTGTCTGTACCAGCGTCTCGAATTCCATTCCGCGTTTCCCCCATTTTGTTCCGCGCTGCACACGGAATTTTCTCACGGCTATCCGGGTATTTTATAGACAAATTCGGCTGTGGGAACTTGATCGGGCCAAGAATCCGATATCCAATCCGGACACTGGTTTGGTTTAGGGAGAACCCAGATGAAGCGGATTTTCTTGGCGGCCGTGATCGCGACCTTTGCCGCCGGTTCGGCATTTGCGCAGGACGCCTCCTGCGAGACGAAGGCCGTCGGCAAGGACGGCAAGCCGCTGGCCGGCGCGGCCAAGACCTCGTTCATGAAGAAGTGCACGATGGATACCTGCGAGACCAAGGCGGTGGGCTCCGACGGCAAGAAGCTCGCCGGCGCGGCCAAGACCTCGTTCATGAAGAAATGCCAGAGCGGCGCCTGAGCCCCTCGTGGCGCTTATTTAGCCCCCTCAATCGGGACAGACTTCATCGGGACTCGATCGGGTCGCGCAGGGCGCGGCCCGAACCGCTATTGATCGGTGCCTCAGAACGAGACGCCGACCCGCACGCCCCTGCTCCAGACCCGCCGGCAACGCTTTTTGGTGTTGCCGTGAAACATCTCGAAGCGTTCCGGCAACTGCACGGGCTTCGAAAATTCCAGGCAGGCCCCGCCGGCGGAGTAATCCACCAGCCGGCATTCGATCAGGGGCGCCTTCGGTTCGAGCTGGAGCTTGACCACGCTAGACACGCATCCTGACGGACGAACACGCGCAAATCGTCGGGGATGCATCAGGCCGCCTCTGGTGGAATCGTACCAACAGATTCGCAACCGTCCGTTAAGATTCCGTTCAGGCGAATTGTTACGATTCGTGTCTGCCGTCTGACGGATCGGCGGGCACGACGCCGGCACGGCGCGAGGCTGCCAGCGTCTCCGATGGCGCTTCCCCGAACTGCGACCGGTAGCTCCGCGAAAAATCACTCAGGTGCCAGAACCCGTAGGCCAGCGCACAAGCCTTGACGCTTGGCGCACCGGCGAGCAGTCGCTGGCGCACCAGCCAGAGCCGGCGCAGCCGCAAATAGCGATGCAGGCTGACGCCCCGGTAGCGCTGGATCGCGTCGTGCAGCGTGCGCACGGACACTCCGATCTGCCTGGCGAGTTCGCCGCTGTAGATCGGGTGAGCGACGTCGCCGGCCAGGATGACGCGCGCGTCGTTGAAGACCTTGAACTGGCGCGTCGTGTTGGCCCGCGTCGTCCACTTGGCCGGCACGATCTCGGCGAACGCGTTGTCGATCGCGGCCAGCAGCGTCTCCTTGATCGACGCCCCCGTCGCGAACTCGGCAATCGTGACCTGGTTCGATGTGACGAGCAGAACCTGCCTCACCACTTCGCGCAGCCGATCTTGCGCGCGTTGAGAGATCTCGTGAATGCTGAAATGGAGTCCGGCACTCGGCCAGCCGCGGTCGACAATCTCCGGCGTGAATATCATCGAGACATATTGGCGGGGCGTCTCCTCCACGGAGGTGTAGAACGCGCCGCCGCCGCCGAGCACGATCACCGCACGATCGCGCTCGACGCCGTTGAACCGCATCGGAACGCCGTCATCCATCGTGAAGCCGACCGCGGTCGTCTGCCGCGCAAGCTGCGCGTCGACGATCCGTGGGAACGACTGCGTGTAATTGAGCTCGCATCCCGGCAAACTCAGGATGACCTGCTCGGCCGAAATCTTTCGCGCAAGTGGCGTGAAATCAACATCCAGATCTCGGATCGAACTCCGGAATGCATCAACATCGTCAAAACGAAAGACTCTCGGCACCAGCAATGGCGCCGTCAAATGACTGCTCCTGTGAAATGGTCTCTAAAATTTGCACGCGGCGCCGCGCACAGCGCGCCTGCCGCATTAATAAATTCCGTGCACAAAATACGAATCGTCCAATGAGCTCAATCAGGAAAAATGCGGTCCGCTCGTCGAACCGGACAATCAGGCAAAATAGCGCTGCTGCCGAATTTCGATAGTGTTTGCCAGGATATCCACTGTTGGGATCAGCCTCCACATCAATTTCTATACCCCTATTAAAGATTCGGGGAGCAGATTGACGTTGGGAACGATGATGTTCCCCGTCGCGGAACATTTTAGGGACCGCAATGACAGCCATTGCCTCGCCCGATCTTATTGCCAAGCTCGACCATGTCTTGAGAGCCGGTTCCCCAGACCTCCGCACGCGCATGCTGCAGGAGGTGGCCCGGCTGTTTCTCGACGACGCTCACCGCCTCAACGAGCATCAGGTCGGTCTGTTCGACGACATCCTGATCCGTCTGACCGAGAGCGTCGAGCTGCGCACCCTGACCACGCTCAGTCGCTCGCTCGCCGACTTGCATCTGGTGCCGCGGGAGCTCGCCCGTCGCCTCGCCAACCATGACGATGCCGATGTCGCCGCTCCGATCCTGCGCAAATGCGCGTGCATTCCGGACGCCGATCTGATCGACATTGCCTGGATGCGGGCCGAGGGACATCTCTGCGCCATCGCAGGACGCAAGGCCGTCAACCAGGAGCTCACGGACATTCTGCTGATGCGCGGCGACAGCAATGTGCTTCGCGCGCTCGCGCGCAATCCCGGCGCGGACATGACCAGCGCAGGCCTTGCCATGATGGTTGATGCCGCCGAGCGCGATGAAGACATCGCGGCCGCGCTGATCTCGCGCAAGGAGCTGCCTCACCGTGTTCTTGCCGATCTCGTCGTGCGATCCACGCCGCGCCGGCAAGCCCGGCTGCTCAAGATCGCACGCCCCGAGATCAAGCAGGCGATCCGCGCTGTTATCGAGGCCAGCGCAGCCCGCGCCTCCGCAACCCCACCAGCCACGATCGACTATGCGGAGGCGCGGGCTACGGTGATGGCCCTCAACAATTCCGGACAGCTGAACGATTCCAGCGTCAACCGCTTCGCGATCCGGCAGGAAGTCCACAACGTCGTCGCGGCGCTGGCGCAGCTCGCGGCCGTTCCGATCGCGACGATCGTGCCGCTGATGGAAGCCGCCGACATCAGCGGGCTCGTGATCGCCTGCCGCGCATCGCGGCTGAACTGGAATACGACGGCCACGGTCGTCAGCTACCGTAAGGCCGGATTGAAGGTCGCACCGGATGAGCTTGAGCAAGCGCGGAAGATGTTCGAGGCACTGCCGCTCTCAAATGCGCAGCGCATGATCCGGTTTGGCTCGCTGAGCGAGCTGGCTGCGAAACCCATTCAGGCAGTGTGAGTTGCGTCATGACGTATGGTGACCGCAGGGCGGAGCGTGTCAGGCTCGAGACGCGCCATCCCGTCAATCTCATGGGGGTCGACGGCACCTGGCGGCGGAGCTGCATCCTGCTCGACGTCTCACAAAGCGGTGCCCGGCTCGAGGTCGACGGAACGCTTGATGTGCTGAAGGCCCAGGAGTTCTTCCTGGTCTTGTCCTCGCGGGGACTGGCGTTTCGCCGCTGCGAGCTGGTGCGTGTCGACGGCACCGAGATCGGCGTGCGATTCATCGAAGAACGAAAGCGAAAGGGACGCGCCGTCATTCCGAAATGAGGATTGGCTGCAACCGGCCCCCAGGGGAAGTTGACGACATGACCATGCAGAGACCAACCAGCATCGCGGTATCGGCGGTCTCCGCCGCACCATTGCGCGGCACCATCGCAATCGACTGTGCCGGCAGCGTCGCGACGTTCGAGATCGACGAGGAGCTCGCCCATCGCCTGTGCACGGACCTGGAACGGTTCCTGACCCAGGTGCCGCGCGGGACCCGCGCAGCGCGGTGACCTTGAACTGCCGACTGCCGCGCCCTACCGGCGCTTGAAGCGATAGTCGAAGCCAGATCGCCGGCGACCACGGCACGCTGTCCCTTCGAGAAGATGTTGACGCAGCAATGGCAGGGCGAATGGCCCGGCGTCGGCGTCAGCGTCACGGTGTCGTCGAGCGCATAGTCGTCGTCGACCAGCAGCGCCTGCCCGGCTTCGACGATCGGCAGGCAATTGTCGCGAAACACCGTGCCGGGCGGATTGGCGCCCTTGGCGTTCTCGGCCTCCCAGGCGGCATACTCGCCCTTGTGGAAGACGTATTTTGCGTTCGGGAAGGTCGGCACCCAGCGCCCGTCGCGCAGCGTGGTGTTCCAGCCGGTATGGTCGATATGCAGATGGGTGCAGAACACGTAGTCGATTTGCTCGTAGGAGATGCCGAGCGGCAAACAGCGCGGTGTTCGTGCTCGGCCCCTATCAGGGCGGCGAATTCTCGACCGGGGTCGACGATGCCGGCCTATTCCGGCGCCTGCCCGAGAACTATTCCGGTGGCATCTGGACCAACGAGATCGAGACCATCGCCCGCCTCGCCGGCCGGTAGATCCGGCGTCTCCTGTCATCTCGCTGTCATAGAAATCGTGCGACTGAAGCCGCTCGTTGCATCGAGGATAACGCTATGAACGGACTGACCGCCGCCCGCCCCAAGCTTGCCGAAACCGTCATCGAGCCGACGGTGAAGCTGCGGGAGGTCAAGGTCGGCCGTTGCTGCGAAGTCCTCGGCGACACCGCGATCGAATACACCGAGCTCGGCGATTACTCCTACCTCGGCAGCGGCTGCATGGTCGCCGACGCCGTGATCGGCCGGTTCTGCGCGATTGCGGCGCAGGTCCGGATCGGCGCGCCCAATCATCCGGTCGAGCGTCCCTCGCAGCATCGCTTCACCTATTGCCCTGAATATTACTTGGCCACAGCCGAGCGCGATCACGGCTTCTTCAGCGACCGGCGTGCAGACCGCGTCGTGATCGGCAACGACGTCTGGATCGGCCATGGCGTGATCGTGCTGCCCGGCGTCACGGTCGGAGACGGCGCGGTGCTGGCGGCCGGCGCGGTGGTCTCGCGCGATGTCGCGCCCTACACCATCGTTGGCGGCGTGCCGGCCCGGCCGATCAAGGAGCGGTTCAACCGCAAGATCGCGGCCGAGTTGTCGCAGATCGCCTGGTGGAACTGGCCGGCCGAGACCATCTGGGAGCGGCTGCCGGAATTCCAGTCCGGAGACGTCGAGGCGTTCTGCGCGCGGTGGCGGCCTTAGCAAATCCGGTAGCCCGGATGAAGCGAAGCGAAATCCGGGGTAATCTATCCGCATGGTGCGCTATCGACGTAACTTCATACCCGGCGGCATGTTCTTCTTTACGGTCACGTTAGAAGACCGGACATCGTCGCTTCTCGTCGAGCATGTCGGGCTGTTGCGCGATGCCTTTCGCGCAACGCGCGCCAAGAAGCCGTTCACGCTGGATGCCATCGTGATCCTGCCGGATCACCTGCATACGGTAATGACGCTACCACCTGGCGACAGCGACTTTCCAGATCGCTGGCGGCAGATCAAGAGTCATTTCACGCGCGCCGTTGTTGCCGCCGGCGTGCCGCTCTCTGCAAACCACCGCGCCGAGTACCCGCTTTGGCAGAGACGGTTTTGGGAGTACACGATCCGCAACGAACGCGATCTTGAGCGTTGCATAGACTATGTCCACTACAATCCCGCCAAGCACCGGCTGGCCTCATCGCCTGTCGACTGGCAACACACGTCCCTTCACCGATACATCAGGGAAGGGATTTTGCCGGCTGATTGGGGCGGCGGCGGAGCTACAGACAACAACGACTTTGGCGAGCGGAAGGACTGACCCGGATTTCTTCGCTTCATCCGGGCTACGAAGTGGGTGGGTATAATTGCGTGAGCTAACTCCGCAACCCCGGTGCTTCCTGCCCGGTGCGCGCGACGTATTCGGTGTAGCCGCCGCCATATTGGTGGATGCCATCAGGCGTCAGCTCCAGCACGCGGTTGGAGAGCGCGGCGAGGAAATGCCGGTCGTGGGACACAAACAGCATCGTGCCCTCGAACTCGGCGAGTGCGTTGATCAGCATCTCCTTGGTGGCGAGGTCGAGATGGTTGGTCGGCTCGTCCAGCACCAGGAAGTTCGGCGGATCGAACAGCATCTTGGCCATGACGAGCCGCGCCTTCTCGCCGCCCGAGAGCACCCGGCATTTCTTCTCGACATCGTCACCCGAGAAGCCGAAGCAGCCGGCGAGCGCGCGCAACGAGCCCTGGCCGGCCTGCGGAAACTGGTCCTCCAGCGACTGGAACACGGTGCGCTCGCCGTCGAGCAGGTCCATCGCGTGCTGGGCGAAGTAGCCCATCTTGACGCTGCCGCCGACCGCGACCGCGCCGTCATCGGGTTCGGTTGAACCGGCGACCATCTTCAAGAGCGTCGACTTGCCGGCGCCGTTGATGCCCATCACGCACCAGCGCTCCCGGCGGCGGATCATGAAGTCGAGGCCGTCATAGATACGCTTGCTGCCATAGGCCTTGTGAACATTCTTCAGGCTGACGACATCCTCGCCGGAACGCGGCGCCGGCTGGAATTCGAACGCCACGGTCTGGCGCCGCCGCGGCGGCTCGACCCGCTCGATCTTGTCGAGCTTCTTGACCCGGCTCTGCACTTGAGCTGCGTGCGAGGCCCGCGCCTTGAAACGCTCGATGAACTTGATCTCCTTGGCGAGCATCGCCTGCTGCCGCTCGAACTGGGCCTGCTGCTGCTTGTCGGAGAGCGCGCGCTGCTGTTCGTAGAATTCGTAATTGCCGGAATAGGTGGTGAGCTGGCCGCCGTCGATCTCGACCACCTTGTTGATGATGCGGTTGATGAACTCGCGATCATGCGAGGTCATCAGCAGCGCGCCTTCATAGCCCTTCAGGAACTGCTCCAGCCAGATCAGGCTTTCGAGATCGAGATGGTTGCTCGGCTCGTCGAGCAGCATGACGTCGGGACGCATCAGAAGAATACGCGCAAGCGCGACGCGCATCTTCCAGCCGCCGGAGAGTTTGCCGACGTCGCCGTCCATCATCTCCTGGCTGAAGCCGAGACCGGCCAGCGCCTCGCGCGCACGGCCGTCGAGCGCATAGCCGTCGAGCTCCTCGAACTGATGCTGCACCTCGCCATAGCGCGCGATGATGTCGTCCATCTCATCGGCCTTGTCGGGGTCGGCCATCGCGGCTTCGAGTTCCCTGAGCTCGGCCGCCACCACGCTGACGGGTCCCGCCCCGTCCATCACCTCGGCAACCGCGCTGCGGCCGGACATTTCGCCGACATCCTGGCTGAAATAGCCGATCGAGATGCCGCGATCGAGCGAGACCTGGCCTTCATCGGGGATTTCCCGGCCCGAGATCATCCGGAACAGCGTGGTCTTGCCGGCGCCGTTCGGGCCGACGAGGCCGATCTTCTCGCCCTTCTGGAGCGCCGCGGAGGCTTCGATGAAGAGGATCTGGTGGCCGACTTGCTTGGAGACGTTATCGAGGCGGATCATGCTCTATTACTGGAAACTGAGGGTTTGCGGCCTCTTATTCGATCTGGGACGTGGGTGGAAGCCCATTCCTTGCGGTTTCGCGCCGTGCTCCATGCATGCCACGATCGTTGCCAATGGAATATGACATCAAGCTCTTCGGCGATCGGTTCTGGGGCAACGCATGCAAGTTTGGCTTCTCTATCTCCTCGCGCTCGGTGCCGGCATCAGCGTCGCCACGCAGCAGGTCCTGAACGGCAACCTCCGGTCCGCCCTGAACTCGCCGGCTTGGGCCGGGCTGGTCAGCTATCTCGGCGGGCTTGTGACGATGGCGGTCGTGCTGGTGGCGACGCGCGAGCCGGTGCCGTCCTGGAAGCTGGTCTCGGCCGTGCCGTGGTGGGCCTGGAGCGGCGGCATCCTCGGCGGCGTCTTCATCCTGCTGATGATCCTGCTGCTGCCGTCGCTCGGCGCCGCGACCTTGCTGGCGCTGGTGGTTGCCGGTCAGATGATCGCGGGCATCGCGATGGACCATTTTGGTATGTTCGGGCTGGCGCAGCATCCGGTTTCGATTTCACGGCTGGCCGGCATCGCGCTGATCATCGGCGGCGTGCTTCTGATCAAGGATTGAGGCCATCGACAAGCCGGTCGATGCGATTGATTCCCTGAATGAGAAAGCTCCGCTGAATCCGTATCCGTCGTCGAATGACGTTATGACGCAACCACCCCGGGTGGTAGTCTCTGGGTGTGGACACCCGCCGATTCGTCGCTTAGCTGTAAGCACCCGCCCTCGTCGTGTTGCGTCATGCGGGACCGACCCTCCCTGTTCATTCGCGTCAAAAGAGTTGCGCATCCCGCCAGCGTCGAGAGGCCGCATCCCCGGCTTCGGCGTGAGTCGGAGGTTGCGAGGAGCACAACATGACCCATCGTTTCCGTTTGGTCGCTGCACTAGCATTGCTGCTCGGTAGCGGTAGCGCGGCGCTGGCCCAGTCGCTGCCCGACTACATGGCGCCGATCTCGGGCAAGACCACCTCCACGCCGGCCGATGTCGCGACCAAGGACGTGCTCGCACTCAACACCGGCATGTTCGAGCTCTATGGCGATGCGGCGCGGATCTTCCAGAAGAACATCCTCGACAAGCATCCGGTGATCCTCGGCCTGTTCTCCGGCGCCGGCGGCCGCCTGATCCTGTACCGGCCGGGCAAGCCGCCGACCGAGGCGCCGCAGGTGCCGGTCGTCTATCAGCTGCTCAAGTCGGTCGGCCACAGCACAATGGCGCTGGCCGAGGTGGTCGGCCCCTATGTCAACAATCCCGACGACAAGGCGTGGCGCGGCTCGATGCAGGCCTATCGCAGCCGGATGCAATCGGCACTCGACGGGCTCGATGCCACGCCAATGCAGGCGGACTGGCGCGACAACAATCGCGCCATCCTCAAGAACAACATCGCCTTCATGGATGAATGCCTCACCGCGGGCGCGATCCCCTTCGCGACGCTCGAGGCGTTCGGCAAGAAGCAGGCGCCGCTGCTCGCCAAGAACGTCGCCTGGGCCGCGCAGACCCAGGTCGCGCACTGGATGACCGTCATGGCCGACTGGAAGACCCAGCTCGGCGCTGACTGGGACAAGACCTATGGCGCGAGCAACACGATCTATGTGGCGCGGCAGAACAACGTGATCTTCAGCGTGCTGGCGCAGTTCTTCGGGCCCGACGCCATCAACAGCCGCCTGATGCTGATCGAGACGATTTCCTTCACCACGACGCCGTCGGACATGCTGGAGTCGCTGACCCGGATCATCGCCGACCGCTCGGTCGGCGCGCTGTTCTTCGGCAGCTATCATTTGATGGACTTTGAACTGATGGGGGGCGATGCGCGCGAGGCGATCATCGCCGAGACCAAGAAGCGCGGCATGACGACCTTCCTGCCGCCGCTGGTGCCGTTCGGTTCCAAGCAATGGCCGACCCTGATCACCCCGGGTCCGGGACCGGCCACCATCGCAGACCTCAAGTGAGGCCAGATCTACAAGCGAGAAGGCTACGACCTATTGCGGCATTGCGATTGCGCTCGCTTTGCCGCAACACTGCAGCGTGTATTTTGCCGATTCATAAACCGCGGCGCGACGTGCCGCCGAAGCGTTGATGAGAGATCAGACCATGCGGCCCTCGCGACGCGATTTCGTGAAGTGGTTGTCGGCAGGCGGCATCTCGGTCAGCCTGTCGCATCTGGCGCTTGCGAAGGAACCGGCCTTCGCAACCCGCGAGACGCTTCCCGGGCGCGGCCACTTCAATCCGGCGGCCAACGGCGCCGGCCGGGTCGACGGACTGGCCAAGGTCACCGGCGCAAAGCTCTACGCCTCCGACTTTCGCGCCGCCGACATGCCGGGCTGGCCAGCGACCACCTCGCACGCCATCCTGGTCCGCGCCAACGACGCCACGCATGTCTATGCCGGCATGGACCTCGCCCGCCTCGACGGTCCGGCGAAGCCCTCGGTCGTGGTGACTGCGGCCGATCTCGACCGGATCGGCACGCGGGTGCCGGAGTTCTACACCGGCGATCTGTTCTGCCCGGTCGGCACGACGCCGATCTATCTCGGACAGCCGGTCGCGCTGTTGATCTTCGAGCAATTCGATGCCTTCGACCGGGCGCGCATCGCGCTGCGCGATGTCGGCTTCGTCAAGTTCGGCGACGAGACCGGTCCGGTGAGCCTGCCGAACTACGGCGCCTATCGCTTCACCCGTGTCGCCGGCGCCACGCCTGATGCGCCCGACCTCTATTCGCCGATCCAGGCCGGCTGGGTCTCGCCGAGCCGCATCCAGAATGCAGCGCTGCCGGTCTGGCTGCCGCTCGCCAAGGAGACCAAGGCCGACTACGCCAGGGCCGCAATCCGTGGCGAGGAGATCCGCTCCCTGCTCGCCAAGGACGATCCGTCGCAGCTCGTGCTCGACCGCGAGTTCGAGACCCAATCGGTCGATCCGATGTTCCTCGAACCCGAGAGCGGGCTCGCCTGGTACAGCGACAACAGCGGCAATCTCGAGCTGGTGCTCGGCGTGCAGTCGCCCTATGAGGCAACCGAGTCGATCGCGCATCTGCTCGGCAAGGCCCGTCCGCCCTTCCGCCCCTCGCACATCAACGCGCAGTTTGCCCATGTCGGCGGCGGCTTCGGCGGCCGCGACCACACCCCGTTCGTGCTTTACGTGGCGCTGGCGGCGATGTTCTTCCCGGGACGGCCGGTGCGGCTGGCGCACGATCGCTACCAGCAATTCCAGGGCGGCATCAAACGCCACCCGATCAAGATGCGCTCGCGGATCGGCATCGATCGCAAGAGCGGCAAGATCACCGCGTTCGCGGCCGACCATGTGCTCGACGGCGGCGGGCTCGCCAACTTCTCCGCCAATGTCGCGACCGTGGCCGCCGCCGCGGCGATCGGCATCTACGACGTCCCGAAGGTCGACGTCACCACCGTGGCGCTGCATTCGCGCGGCGTCACCGCCGGTTCGATGCGCGGCTACGGCACGCTGCAGACCATGACCGCGCTGGAAGTCTTGATCGACGAAGCGGCGAGCGAGCTCAAGGTCGATCCGATCGCGTTCCGCCGCAACAACGCGCTGAAGCAGAACGGCCGGACCATGACCGGCAACCCCTACATCGTGTCGGTGCGCACGCCCGAAATCCTCGACAAGCTCGAGACGCACCCGATCTGGCGGCAGCGCGCCGACTTCAAGCAGAAAGCACCGGAAGGACGGCTGGTCGGCACCGGCTTGGCCTGCGTCACCAAGGATTACGGCGCGGGCGCGGATTGCTCGCTCGGCCGGGTCGAGATCGATCCCGAGGGACGGATCGCGATCTTCTGCGACCACGTCGAGATGGGCAACGGCATCGGCACCGCGCTTGCCAACCGCGTCGCCGGCCATCTCGGCGCCGTCGCCGATGAGGTCGCCGTCTCCCGGGTCGACAGCTACGAGGCGCTCGGGCTCGTGACGTCCGGTAATCCCTACACGATGGATCAGAAGGCCCAGGATCTTGCCGAGAAGAACCCGCGCTGGGTGCCCGTGATCAGCTCGGCGACGAGTGCGTCGATCGGCGCCCATGTCGGCACGCACTCCTCGGCCGAGGCCGCCCGCGTCATCTTCCGCTTCGGCCTGTGGCCGGCGGCGCTCGAGCTCTGGCACATCGGCAAGGCCGATCCGCGCGCCCGGCAGTGGGACAGAGCGCGCTGGAGCGATGGCCAGCTCGTGCTCGATGATCTCGCGCCGCTGCCGCTGCCGAAGCTTGCCGCGACCGCGCATGCGCGTGGCTTCGTCACCGGCGCGGTGGCGCACAGCTTCTCGCGCTGGGCCTGGTCACGCGCGCGCTTCCCGCTATCCGGCGAGCAGTACCGCGCCGACATCGACGCACTCGCGATCCGGCGCGGCCGCGGCCGGTTCGAGCGGATCGACCGCGTCAGCGTCAAGTTTCCGCCGACCGACAACAACCGGATCGGCACCGCCTACACCTCGATGTGCGGCGCGCTGGTGCGTGTCGAGATCGAGCGCGCCACCGGCATCCTGCGCATCGCCAAGGCCTACAGCGTGTTCGAATGCGGAAAGGCGCTGGCGCCTGAAGTGGTGCTCGGCCAGTCGCATGGCGGTTTTGCCATGGGCGTCGGCTACGCGCTGCTCGAAACGCTGCCGCCGTTCGAGGGCGGGCCCGGCAACGGACAGTGGAATCTCGGCCAATACCTGATCGCGCGCGGCTCCGACCTGCCGCTGCACGATCTCGAGATCGAGATGCTGCCGCCGCTGACGCCGGACGAACCGCCCAAGGGCATGGCCGAGGTGGTGATGATCCCGATCGTGCCGGCGCTGCTCAACGCCATCAACGATGCCACCGGCCACCGCTTCCGCTCATTGCCGGTGACATCGAGCCTGCTCAAGGGAGCGCTTGCGTGACGAGGCTCAATCTCACCATCAACGGCCAGAAGCACGGCCCGATCGAGGTCCGCGACGACCTCTCGATGAACGATTTCCTTCGGGAAATGCTCGGCATGACCGGCACCAAGTTCGGCTGCGGCGCCGCGCAATGCCTGAGCTGCGCTGTCATCATCGATAACCCCGACGGTACGAGCTACACCAGCCCGACCTGCGTGGTGCCGGCGGCCAATTTCGACGGCATGGCGATCCGCACCGTCGAGGGCCACGCCAAGGACGGCGAGCTCTCCGCGTTGCAGCGCGCCTTCATCGACCACTTCGCGTTCCAGTGCGGCTATTGCACGGCCGGCTTCCTCAACGAGGGCCAGGTGCTGCTCGAACGGCTGGCGAAAACGCCGGTCGCGCGGGACCAGCTCGAGACGATCATCGCCGATGCGCTCGACGGCCATCTGTGCCGCTGCACCGGCTACATCAAATATCATCAGGCGGTGCGCGACGTGATCCTCGCCGATTCCAAACGCTATCTGACCGCCAACAAATGAGCGTGCGCGCAATGACATCGGAAACGCGGTTTCGGATCATTGCAGTGCTGACGGCGCTTGCGACCAGCCTGTGCGCCGGCTATGCGGCGTCGGAGAGCGCGAGCCACGCCCTCGCCTCGCCGGAGAGCTTTGCCGGCATTGAGAATGTCGAGCAGCGCTCCGCGGCGATCTTCACCGAGCTCGGCAAGGTGCTGACCCATCCGCGCTGCACCAATTGCCATCCCGCCGGCGACAGCCCGCGGCAGGGCGACATCAGCCGCATGCACCAGCCACCGGTCGCACGCGGCGCCGATGGCCATGGCACCAGCGCCATGCGCTGCTCGATCTGCCACCAGCACGCCAATTTCGATCCCGGTCGCGTGCCGGGTCACCCCGAATGGCACCTCGCGCCGCGCGAGATGGCTTGGGCCGGCAAGACAATTGGCGAGATCTGCGAGCAGATCCGCGACCCCGCGCGCAATGGCGGCCGCAAGGTCGAGGATCTGATCGAGCATATCGGCAAGGACACGCTGGTGGGCTGGGCCTGGCATCCCGGCTTCGGCCGCTCGCCGGCGCCAGGCACGCAAGCAGAGGCCGGCGCCTTGGTCGAAGCCTGGGTGAAGACCGGCGCGGCCTGCCCCGCGCCATGAGTGTGCGGGATCAAAGTATGTGATCCTGGTTGAACCAGCCCAACCGCAGACGCCTTGAACTGCGAACCGTCCTCATCGTCGTCCCTGCGAAAGCACTAGGTGGTGTGGACTCTAAGGATTCCCTTTTAGGAGCAAATCAGATTCAAGGCTGCTTTTGGGAGGCCGCCTTGGGAGTGATGGACCGTTTGGTATTGAGCGACGCGGCGTGGGAGCGGATGGCGCCGCTGATCATAGGGCGCCCCGATCAGAAGGGCTCCACCGGGCGCGACAACCGGATGTTCGTGGAAGGTGTGCTGTGGATCGTGCGTACGGGGTCTCCCTGGCGCGATCTCCCGGAGGTCTTTGGCGATTGGAACAGCGTGTTCCGGCGCTTCAGCCGATGGAGCATCAAGGGTGTTTGGTGGCGGATCTTCGAGGCGATGTCCGATGATCCGGACTTCGAATATCTGATCGTCGATTCCACCATTGTTCGGGCGCATCAGCACGCCGCCGGCGCCAAAAAGGGGGGTCTGAAGATCAAGCGATCGGTCGCTCGCGCGGGGGCCTGAGCACCAAGATACATATGGCCGTTCGAGGCTTGGGATGTCCGGTGCGGTTCACGCTTACCGCAGGTCAGAAGGGCGATGCACCGCAAGCCGCCGCATTGATCGAAGGCTTATCCGCCGAGGTCGTCATGGCCGACACCGCCTATGACGCCGATCATCTGCGCCAAGCCATTGTTGCCAAAGGCGCGATCGCCGTCATTCCCAACAACCCGTCACGCGCGCTCAAATATCCGCTCGACAAGCACCTCTACGCCCAGCGTCATCTCGTCGAATGCTGCTTCTCAAAGCTCAAGCAGTTCCGACGCGTCGCAACCCGCTTCGAAAAGACCGCCCGAAATTATCGCGCCGTCATCACCCTCGCAGCCATTGTTCTATGGATGCGCTAGTGTCCACACCACCTAGGGCATGCACAGATCTCTGAGGCTCCATCCGGTGGCGACAGCGTGGAAGTATTCGAGGCCGTTCTTGAACGTGATCGGGCCTGGCGGCTTGGACGAAGGATAGCCATCCCATCCGCCGAGGCGGCCGATGATCCATGCGGCCCATGCGAGGCAGTCTGGCGGATGCGGATTCTTGAGCCGTTTGCTGCTGGTTTCGAGCTGCTGATTGAGGGCGACGAGGGCAGCGACCTCGCCAGGATTGAAGACGATGTGGAGCGGCTGCCGACTGCCGTTGCGCGCTTGCAGGAGCTGGATGGTGATGACGGCGGCCTTGGCGGCGATGGCGACCAGCTTGAGGAGCCGGTCGGCGGAGGCGATCTGGCTGTCTTCGAGCCTGAAACCTTGGGTTTTGAGGACGCGGAAGAACTGCTCGATGAGCCAGCGCTGCTTGTACCACTCAACGATCCGCCAGGCGTCTTCAGCCTTGGCAATCGGGTGAGAGGTGAGGAGCCGCCAATGCAGCGGCTCGACGCTGGAGGCGCCGACCTCGCGCACGTCGACGACGGCCAGCGGCAGGTTTTGGGGCAAATGGCGCAGGAACTTGGTCTGGGGTCGGGCAAGCTCGATGGCGCCAAAGCGCAGCTCGAGCTGAACCTGACGCGCAGGTCGCGACGCGCGGGCAGGCAACTGGATGGCGCGCTGATCCACCGCAGCCATGGCATCGCTGACCGCATACAGGCCGCTCGCGTCGGCCAGTTTGCGATCATGCATGCTGCGGGCGATCACGTGGCATTGCTGCTCGGCCGCGCTGGCATACAGGGCAAAGATGTCGCTCTCGCGGTCACCGATCACGGTCACCATCGCAGCGCCGGCGAGCAGTGGCTTGGCGGCGATCACAGTAGACATCCAGCGCTGCGATTCCTTGTCCGACAGCTCGCGCAGGTCGTGCGAGACGGTGCGGCGGCCCTCGCGCGTCCACACCTCGCCGCTCAAAAGGCCGAGGCAGGTGCCGGCGTCCGCATCCACCGCCAGCATCGGATGCAGCAGCACGCCGTAGCTGTTGCCCTTGGCGATCTCTCCGAGCCCGCGCCGGCGTTGCGGCGTGGTGTTGAAGTGGATCTCGCTGGTGTCCTGGATCGCCAACACATGGCGGCCCACGACCGCTGCAACCGTGCTTTCGCTCCAGCTTTCGATGATCCGCTCCGCTGTTACCTTGGTGTTGCCGAGGAAGCGGTTGAACCGCACCTCCAGCGCGCGGTCACCCTTGCAAAGTCGCCGCAGGCAGACGTCCTTGCCCGCGACCATGCGTCCGACGAACGCCGCCCCCCTTTGTCGAGACGACGATCCCCGAATCTGCCCAACGTCCAGTCAATCCGCAACAACATGCTGACACTCCGTCCAAACCGAAGTGCCGTAATAGGAATCACATCAATGGGCGATTCTGGAATCCCCCCAGCCCGCCCCGAGTCAATCCGCCACACCAGATCTGTGCATGCCATAGTGCGAAAGCAGGGACCCATAACCACAAATGCCAATTTTGGGGCGATGCTGGAACGACGAGCCCCTTCAACAAGGTACGCCGCAGCGTATGGGTCCCTGCTCCCGTGCGCAATTGCGCACTAGGCAGGGACGACGTATTGGAGGAGCCGCGGACTCACATCTCTCTCCGGTGCGATGCCCCGCGTACGCATCCAGCACGCCGCAGCCTCTCGGCCCAAGCACTGCGGTCTCTGGAATACTGGATCACCCGCATGCGCGGGTGATGACACTGAGCAAGCTGAGCAATCACCCGCGAGCGTTCCTGTCTGACTAGAAGCAGAGGTTGGTCACGGCATTGCCGCGCTTGTCCTTGATCACGTACGGACAGCGCGCGCGCTCCAGCGCCTTCTTGGCATCCTCATCGCCGAGCGCGGCCGCCCGCTCGTAATAGGCCTTGGCCGCATCGCTATCCTTCGGTCCGCCGCGGCCGGCCTGCGCGAACGCGCCCATCCGCTCCAGCGCGCCCGGATGGTTCTGCGCAGCCGCCTTCTCGAACAACGCCCGCGCGCCGGCATCGTCCTGCGCGCCGCCCTTGCCTTCAGCCAGCATCATGCCGAGCTGGTACTGCGCCTCCGCATTGGTCTCGGCAGGCTTGGCGAGCAATTCGCGCGCACGTGCCGGGTCGGACGCGACGCTGCCGCCGAGGGCGGCGAGATTGCTGACGCCGCGCGCGTTGCCGGCTTGCGCCGCACGTTCGAATAATTTGCGCGCCTGCGCCTCGTCCTTGGCAACGCCGGTTCCGTTGCCGTAAAGCACGCCGAGCTCGACCATCGCCGACGTCGAGCCCTTGTCGGCCGCCTTGCGCCAGGCCGACATTGCTTCCGCGGCCTGCCGGTTGGCGGCATAGGCGCGGCCGAGCTCGTACATCGCGCGGCGCGACGATTTTGCCGCCACCGCGCAATATTTGATCGCGGTCGCGATATCCGCCGACGCAATGTCGGGGACGCCCTTCACGTCAGCCGGCTTGTCGGGATCGGTGGGATCGGCGGCGAGCCGGTCGCACAGCACGAGGTCGGCCGATTGCGCGTGGGCAAGCAGAGGTGCGGCCAGCGCCACCGCGAGAACAATAGTATGGAGAGGTCTGAGCATGACCGGCAGGTTGCGTCGCGGTGCGGGCAAATTCAAGGCTCGAGCCCGGTCGCGCGCAGCACCGGCGCGACATCGGCCGACGCCAGGTAACGCAGCAGATGGTCGGCGGCGGCTGCGCGCTCTGAGGCGACCATGCGGCCCGCGGAAAACACCGCCGGCGTCTGCAAGCCTAAGGGAATTGGCCCGACCACTTCGATGCCATCGATCTGCTTCAACTCGCTGATCTGCTGGATCGCAAGGTCGGCTTCGCCTGTGACGAGCCTTTCCGCGGTGAAGCCCACCGGAATGATCACCGCACAGGCATTGATCGCCTCGGCAATGCCGAGACGCGCGATCAGTTGCGCGAACAGGATGCCGCTGGCACCGAGCCGCGTATAGGCCACCGCCCGCGCACCGACCAGCGCCGCACGCAATGCGGTTTCGCTCGCGATATCGGGGTGCGCAGCGCCCGCCTTCACGGCGACGCCGACATAGGAGCGCGCGAGATCGACAACGCTTTCCCGCGCGATGCGGCCCTCGCCCGTCATCTGGTCGAGGCCCTCGCGGGTCAGGATCACGAGGTCGGCGGCCTCGCCGCCGCGCAGGCGTTCGAGCAGCGCCAGTGTCGGCGCGAAATCGGCGTCGATCCGCACACCGCTCGCCGCCTGGTAGGCCGCGGCAAGGCGCGCGACCGCGCCCTTCAGCGCCAGCGTCGAGAGCACGCGAACCGAATTGTCCATCCCGTTTACGCCCGCCGCATCAGCTTGAGCGCCGCCTTGAGGCGGAGGCTGCGCTTGCCGGCAAGCGCCGTCGCTTCGAGCACGGCGCCCTCCGCGTCGCAGGTACCGGCAAAGCCGATGCCGACCTCATGGCCGCCGAAGACAGGGTTCTCACCCATCGCCGAGGTGTGCTCCTGATTCAGGATCTGCCCCTTCCAGCGGCCTTTCTCTGACGTGTAGGTACCGAGATAGTAGAAGGACGCATCGCCGCCGAGGATGCGGCCATTATTCAGCAGCATCACGCCGGTGAGGCCGCCGTCGACACCGTCGAGCAGCTGGATGTGGATCGAATAGAGCCCGTTGATGATGCCGCCCTCGCCGACCCCGCCTGCGATCGGGACTTCATCCCCGGTGATCGGCGTCATCACCGACTGGAACGGCACGCCGGGCAATTCCTTGAGCTCGCCCTTGAAGCGGTATAACTCGCCGTCCGGCGCGCCCCTGGCGAGCAGCGTCGCGTCGTCGGTACCCGCCATCGCGCGGTAGTTCGGATCGGGGTTGTGGCGGACGGTCTGGATCTCGATCGCAATCTCGTCGCCGGCCTTCTCGTAGGTGCCGATATGGGCGAAGGCAGAGTTGCCGCCGAGCATCTTGCCGTCGCCGACATACATCACGCTGCGGCCGACGGCGCCGCCCAGCTCGAACCGGACCTTGTAAAACCCTTCAAACAAGCGCCGTGTCCCCGGCAGCCAAGATACAACCGTTGTCTAGCGCGGTTCATAACGCAGCGAAACCGCTTTCGGCGGCAGGCCGTCCGCAAAGACTGTCGTTAAAAAGCAAAGGTCCGCCAAGGCAGTCGCCCTGGCGGACCCTATTGCGGTACCGGATGGCTCCATCCGGGTCCGATAGCTGCTCAGGCGGCGGCCGTTAAGCCGCAGCCATTTAAGCTGCAGCCATTTAAGCCGCAGCCTTGGCGCCGGTCGGAACCTCGGAGATCGTCTTCAGGATCTGCGAAGCGATCTGGTAGGGGTCGCCTTGCGAGTTCGGGCGGCGGTCTTCCAGATAGCCCTTGTAGCCGTTGTTGACGAAGGAGTGCGGCACGCGGATCGACGCACCACGGTCAGCCACGCCATAGCTGAACTTGTTCCACGGCGCGGTCTCGTGCTTGCCGGTCAGACGCTTGTCGTTGTCCGGGCCGTAGACGGCGATGTGGTCCATGAGGTTCTTGTCGAAGGCCTTCATCAGGCTCTCGAAGTATTCCTTGCCGCCGACTTCGCGCATGTACTTGGTCGAGAAGTTGGCGTGCATACCCGAGCCGTTCCAGTCGGTGTCGCCGAGCGGCTTGCAGTGGAATTCGATGTCGATGCCGTAGCTCTCTGTGAGACGCAGCATCAGGTAGCGGGCCATCCACATCTGATCGGCGGCAGTCTTGGAGCCCTTGCCGAAGATCTGGAATTCCCACTGACCCTTGGCCACTTCGGCGTTGATGCCTTCGTGGTTGATGCCGGCGGCGAGGCAGAGATTGAGGTGCTCTTCGACGATCTTGCGGGCGACGCTGCCGACGTTCTTGTAGCCGACGCCGGTGTAGTACGGGCCCTGGGGCGCCGGATAACCCTCTTCCGGGAAGCCGAGCGGACGGCCGTCCTTGTAGAAGAAGTACTCCTGCTCGAAGCCGAACCAGGCGCCATCGTCATCCAGAACGGTGGCGCGCTTGTTCGAGACATGCGGCGTCTTGCCGTCGGGCATCATGACTTCGCACATCACCAGCACGCCGTTCTCGCGCGCGGCGTCGGGATAGCAGGCGACCGGCTTCAGCACGCAGTCAGAGCTGTGGCCTTCAGCCTGCTGGGTGGACGAACCGTCAAAGCCCCACAGCGGAAGCTGTTCGAGGGTCGGGAACGACGCGAATTCCTTGATCTGCGTCTTACCGCGCAGGCTCGGCGTCGGCGTATATCCGTCGAGCCAGATATACTCGAGCTTGTACTTGGTCATTGAACCTCTCTGTTGATGATGCAAAACCGTGAGGAACCGAAAGCCAGTCGGCCGCCGCACGCGTACCCGGCCACCATCGGCCAGCTCTTACTAAGCAATTAAAATGCCAGTCGCTGCACTGCGCACCCGCCCAACCCGCGGACGTCCACAGCGGACATCGCATTTTTAGCTGCGACAAAGCAGCGCAGCTGGCATGCGTCACGGTCAGCCAAAATCTTCTCTCAGCGCCCTCCGCCGCTCGTTTCTGCAGCAAATTCAGCTACGGCATCGGCCGCCGATTAATACGGCGGCAGCGCCGTGTGACAGTTCGTGTCCAGCCAGCGGGCGCCCAGCAACCATCGACTCGGCTCAAGCGTTGGTCAGCTGCATCCTGCCTCTCAGGAAGCAAACCTGGATTTGCACACGAATTAGACAAGACATGACTATTTTTTGGTCAACTTGCACCCTGTCGGCCCCGGGCCGATATCAAAATGACGGTAACGACACGCGAATGAGTCGGGCGCACCATGGAGGCTCGCTCCGGCCATAGGAGACTTTGACATGATCACGACGGGCCAAAATCAGGGATCGGCAACGATCTATCAATTCCCGGCTGGAGGCCGCGCGGCTCTCGGCGGACGCCGCTACGGCGAGGTGCGGACAGGGCGTGAGCTCGCCGCAGAAGTCGAGACCTCGGCCTGTAGCGAGAGCTGGTACCATCAGGCGGCCATCGACGACGCCAAGCCGAGCCGCGATCACTGATGTCGATCAGGCAGAGAGGCGAGACGCAAAAAACGTCAGACGGCAACAGCGCAGTAAGAGAGGGTCGGAACGAAGCGTTTCGGCCCTTTTTTCATGCCAGTTCGCAGGCCGTTACCGGCCGCTTCGCATGCCGGAGCCTGGTCAATCCGGCCCGGGTGATCTCGAGCGTGACACCACTGCCCTTGTAGCGCGTGCCCGTCAGCGACAGACGCTTCGTCAATGTCACCGCCTTGCCGTCGAGTTGCAGATGCGCGCGAGTGTCCCCGTTGAAGAACGCGGCAATGAACTGCGTCCCGTCGGCACAGCGATAATTCCGGAAGGCGGACTGCGCCGGCGCTGCCGAGGCACCAAAAATCCCGAAAAGAATTACGCCGACGAGAATGGCGCCTCCGCGATAAGTCATATTCTCCCCCCGAGAGGCCGGTTATAGACCTGCCTGCGCCGACATTCCTGCGCCAGGGATTCTTGCGCCAGGAATTCTTGCGCCAAGACCTCATCAGCTGCAACAGGCCCCCCGATGTCAGAAGCCCCTGCCCGTCACCTCAACCTCGCCGGCGCCAGCAATTTTCGCGACCTTGGCGGCTACCAGACACGTGACGGCCGGACGGTGCGTTGGCGACAGATCTTCCGCTCCAACCATCTTGCCCATCTCACCGAGCGGGACGTCGCCGTGGTGCGCTCGCTTGGGGTCAAGAGCGCATTCGACTTTCGCGGTGTCGCCGAGCGCGCCGAGGCGCTGTGCGGCATGAGCGACGTGACCGTGCATTCGCTTCCGGTCGAGCCGACGGTGGTTGCTTCGCTGCGGGCGATCGCCAGCAACCGTCAACTTCTGGAATCCGACGCGATCGACGTGATGCGGGATTCCTACCGCGGCTATGTGCAGGACAACACGCCGCGCTACCGCGCGCTGTTCGCCCATCTGCTTGAGGATCGCGCTCCGCTGGTGATCCACTGCACCGCCGGCAAGGACCGCACCGGCTTTGCCTGCGCGCTGATCCTGCACGCGCTCGGCGTGTCCGATCAGGTGATCGCGGACGACTATCTCCTGACCAACCAGTTCTACAAGCGCGACCCGGCCCACAGCACCGAGCTGCCCGATGACGTCAAGCAGGTGCTCGGCACCGTGCGCGCGGCGTTTCTGGAGGCGGCGTTCGAGGCGATCGATGCCGACTATGGCAGCCTCGACGGCTATTTCCGCGAAGGCCTCGGGCTCGGCCAGGCCGAGCGCAAGGCGCTTGAAGGCCGCTATCTGCAGGCCTGATCAATTTACGCGAGAGCGTTTTCGAACGAAGCCTGTCCCGCACGTGATGCGGGATGGACACCGGTTCGCGTGAAGAAAACGCAGCAGACTGAAAAAGACCTCAGGCCGCCGCGGCCTCGAGCTCGAGCTCCGCGTCGAGATCGGCGATCACATCCTCGAACGCCGAGATCGCCTGCTGGATCGCCGCGATCTGCATCAACTCCCAGCTGCCCACTGGTCCCTTGCGGTTCTGCAGCGCCACCACGAGATCGCGCCGCTGCTCCTTAAGCTGAACAAGCGGTAAACCGTGATCCGGAAGATTTCCCATTCGCATAACCCCTACCTTGGCTGGAGTTCCGCTTCTAAGGGAAAGGGTTCTGAAAACGACTTACGGAACTGCCGCAAATTTTATCCAACCGGCCCACCTCCGTAGTCTTACGTAGTCAGGACGACATGCTCGCGCTCCGTGCCGCCGCATCGTTGATCGCACCGAGCAACGCTTGAGTGACACAATCGGTCGCCCACTCGCTCGTATGGAGATGCTCCTGTGCACCATCGTCGAGTTCGGTGAGCGGAATTCCGGCATCGACCCATTGCTTCATCAGTGCAAAGCGGCGGAACAGGTTGACTTTCCTGCTTGCTGCGACGTCGGCGATCATTGGCATGAACTGGTTGGCGAGCTTGAGCACGTCCGGTGTGCCGATGATTGCCTGGGTGTATTGCGAATCCATCACCACGACGTCCAGCGGCAGCCCGGCGAGCACATCGAGTCCCGCCTCGAATGTCGCCTGCACCTGATCGAAGTTGTAGTTCCTGTACACGGCGTTGGTGCCGACCTGCCAAATCACCATCACCGGTGCTTCAGCGATGACATCGGACTCGATGCGCGAGAACTCTTCCGGCGCCTCCTGCCCGCCGATCCCTCGGTTGACGATGTCGATCATCCGGCCGAAGGATTGCTTCTGGCTTCGCCATAAGATCTCCAGCCGTGGTGGAAATGGGAGAATTTTATCGGCTCCCGCGGTCGACGATGATCCGAGGGCAATGATCTTGACCTTCCGGTCGCGCTTGAGCGCCTGCGCAAGATGCGGCAATCCGTAGCTGAACTTGACGAGTTCGAGATGGGTTTCGCAGGTCCTCGGTGTTGGCATCGCAAACATCCTTGAGCTGAATGAATTGATGAATGCGCGCAGTAGGAGACGAAATTGGCGGCATTGCAAATGAAATCCGCCTGATCATAGTGGGGCAGCAACCTGCTGCTGATACGGAGACCGCCATGAACGGAAAAGCAATCGTCATCACCGGCGCGCTTGGCGCGCTCGGCAAGGTGGTCGCCGAAGAAGCCCTGGCGCGCGGCGCGCGCGTTGCCGGCATCGATCATGCGGCTTCGCAGCTGGCCGCGACGGCCGATCGTATCGAGCTCGGCAATGTCGACCTCACCGACACCGCGCAGGCGACGGCTGCGATCGACAAGGCGGCGGCGCATTTCGGCCGGCTCGACGGACTGATCAACATCGCGGGCGGCTTTACCTTCGAGGCGGTGAGCGACGGCGATCCCGCGACCTGGCAGCGCATGTTCGCGATGAACGTGATGACCGCGTTCAACACGTCGCACGCGGCGATTCCGCATCTCATCAAATCCGGCGCCGGACGCATCATCAATATCGGCGCACTCGGCGCCTTGCAGGCCGCCTCCGGCATGGGCCCCTACGCTGCCTCGAAGGCCGGCGTGCACCGCCTCACCGAGTCGCTCGCCGCCGAACTCAAGGGCAAGGTCACGGTCAACGCCGTGCTGCCCTCGATCATCGACACCGCCGCCAATCGCGCCGCGATGCCGAAGGCCGATATTTCGAAATGGGTGACGCCGAAGGAGCTCGCCGAGGTGATCCTGTTCCTCGCCAGCGATGCCGCCAGCGCCGTCACAGGCGCGCTGCTGCCGGTGAACGGGCGAGTTTGAGCCTGTCGCTGCCGATCGGCCCCGCTACCAGAGATCGCGATAGTTCGCGAACTTTCGGAGGGTCTCGTCGTAGCGGGCCGGTACGATCCAGGGCAACAGCAACCTGAAGATCGCATTCGGAAGCGGAGAGCGAAAACGCGCATAGAGGTCGAGCGGATCGAGCTCATGCCGCATCCGGAATTTCGGCTCGTAGCTGAGACCTGTGCTGCGAAACCACCTGTAACCGTTGGCGATCGCCCAGTTCATCATGTCGCGAATGGTGTAGTAGTAAAGATGGAGGTCAAGGGCGACAGCATAGTCCAGTCCGACATACTCCCAGAACAGACTGTCGCCTTCGACCATGCAGAGGCTGAAGGCAATCACCTTCCCGCCCCGCCGCCAGATGAAGAAACGGGCCTTGTCCTTCATGTCACTGCCGACCCGGCCCAAATACTCGGCTGTCAGCTTCTCGAAACGGAATTTCGAACGGTCGAAGACCTGCAGATAGAGCGGATGGATGTCGTCGACGGCATCCCCGGCATCGTCGGTGACGGTGAGGACAAGGGGTACGCCGTCGGTCGCCTTGAATTTCTTGCGAAGCTGCCACCGCGCCGATCGCGGCAGCGCATTTTTCATGTAGGCGTCGAAATCCTCGTGCTCGATATTGAGCACCGTCATCGGCATGCTCGGCGCGCGGGCAAAGCCGTGCCGGACGAAGCAATCCAGCACCGGCCGATAGCGCGCAGGGAATTCCTTCAGGACGATGAGCTGCGCCCGGCACGACCTCGCGAGATTGACGATCTCGCGGCAAAGAATCTCCGCCATCTCGCTTGGTGGCACCGTGTCTGATGCGCCGAGGTGTCCCTCTCCGGCGAAACATCCAACCATCAAGGTGCGCATCTTGAGAAATCGGGGAACGAAGCGCCGGATGCGCGCCAGCCAAACCTGCCATTCCGCGCCAAGTCCTTCGAGAATGTCCTGGTCGAGAACAAAGAATGGCTGGACGGCCTGGATGCAGCCGGCCCGGTCGACGATCGCGACGTAGCGGTATTCGACGCCGTCGCCGAGCGTATCCTCCAGAATTTCGTAGTAGCGATGATCCTTGCGCAGGGCAGCGAAGGTGTCAGCCCAGGCGCGGCAACCGGCGAGTTCGCCGCGCGTCATGATCTTCACGCCGAACCGCGCGGCAGCAGCCGCGGCGTCGGCGACACTTGGTGTACCAGACAGGCTGACGGTGTCCGACATCACGCTTTGCCCCAGTGATGCTTAACCTTCCAAGTCCGGGTTGGAACTTAATCGATCTGGGCTGGGGACCCTGTGCCATCCGCGCAACAAGCAGCAAAATTTCAATCGGTGGCAACCAGGCGGACAAGGCTAGCAAGAAAGCCGCGGGTCAATCGCGCGCGACCCGGACGCCGCGGGGCGGCCGATGTCCCCGACCGCGACCTTGCAGAGCCCGGGATTGGCGCCTTAGTCAGCAACCATCAGCAACCAGGAGCCGCAGCTTCGACCTGAAGCGGATGCTCTGCTTGCCGGCAAGCGCCATACCGTCGCCTTCGGCGGTCTCGTCGGTGTAGGTGCCGGTAAAACCGATCGTGACCACCTTGCGTTCCCACACCGGGCGCTCGCCATAGGTCGGCGAATGCTCCTCGTTGGTGACCTCGCCCTTCCACTTGCCATCGGCCGCGGTGTAGCTGCCATGGGCAAAGAAGAACGAGTCGCCGCCGCGCATCTGGCCGTCGCGCAGCACC
This sequence comes from Bradyrhizobium sp. Pha-3, assembly GCF_042258615.1. Classification (GTDB taxonomy): domain Bacteria; phylum Pseudomonadota; class Alphaproteobacteria; order Rhizobiales; family Xanthobacteraceae; genus Bradyrhizobium. The sequence goes on from NZ_CP170152.1 coordinate 5,546,761, forward strand.
ATGACGCCCTGGTTGCCGCCAGAGACGCCATCGAGAAATTCGACGGTGATGTGATAGAGGCCGTTCCGGATCATGAAAATGGTCGCGCCCTGTCCGGCCCAATAATAGCCGCCTGGCCGCGCTTTGGGCAAATTCCATCGGGCTCAATGGCTGCAATTCCGCGCTATGCTGGCACCTGAGTCGCGGCGGGATGCCGCAGGAGCCTGCCTGTTGGAAACTGCGCTTTATCTGCCCGTCAAACGCTTCCTCGAAAAGCTCGGCTTCACGGTGAAGGGCGAGATCGGCGGCTGCGACCTCGTGGCGCTGAGCAGCGGCGATCCGCCTGTCGTCGTGATCGGTGAACTGAAGCTCGCCTTCAATCTCGAACTGATCCTGCAGGCGGTCGATCGCGCCGGCGCCGCCGACGAGGTGTGGATCGCGGCCAAGGTTTCGGCCCGCGGCAAGGGACGCGAGAGCGACGCGCGCTATCGCAACCTGTGCCGGCGGCTCGGCTTCGGCATGCTCGGCGTCACCGACCGCGGCGACGTCGAGGTGCTGGTGCCGCCGCCAACTGCGGCACCACGCCGCAACCCGAAGAAGCGCTCGCGCCTGATCGCCGAGCACCGGAAGCGCAAGGGCGATCCTGCCATGGGCGGATCGACGCGCGCGCCGATCATGACCGCCTACCGGCAGCAGGCGCTGGCCTGCGCCTGTGCGCTGTCGGATGGTCCCCGGCGGGTGCGCGACCTCCGCGCCGAGATTCCCGACGCCGGCAAGATCCTGCTGCATAATGTTTATGGCTGGTTCGATCGCGCCGAGCGCGGCATCTATGTGCTGACCGATGCCGGCCGCACCGCGCTGAAGCGCTGGCCGCAGCAACCGATCAATGCATCAGGGGCGGAAGCCGCCCCGTAACAACAGGGGGAGACCATGATCGTCGTCACCGGCAGCGTCACCGCCCGCCCCGACTCCTTCGAGGAGGTGCGGCGATTGAGCCTCGAACATGTCCATCGCTCGCGCACCGAGCCCGGCTGCATCTCGCACGCGGTGCATGTCGACTGCGAAAATCCGCTCAGGCTGGTGTTTTTCGAGCAATGGGCCGACCGCGCTGCGCTGGCGGCGCATTTTGCGGTCCCGGCGTCACGCGATTTCGTCCGCTCCCTGCAATCTCTTGCGGCCGCAGCGACCACCATCGAACTTTATGACGCTCACAAGATTGAGAGACTCTAGCTGCATGGCTGGATTGCCATCTCATATTCATATTGCAATGCAACATTGGGGACCTTACGTATCTCCCGCGATTCAAAGATGAGGCGGCGATGAGCGGAGACTGGAACACCAAGTATGGCACCCGGCGCGTGCGGCATGATCCGCCGACGCTGGAGGAGGCAATCTTCGCCGCCATCGGCATCACCGATGAGGTGGAGGCCCAGGCCGAGATCGCGTCGTCCCTGATGGGGCTGCCCTTTGAAGAGGTGCTGGCCGAGGTGAAGAAGACCGCGCGCGTCAGCGCCCGCACCGGCACGGCAACCCGCGTGATCGCCGGCGAACAGGGCGCGCAGCGCTCGGTCGTGGTCGAGCGCCGCGTGGTCCGCCGTCTCGCACCCGCTAAGCGCACCGGCACCTGAAACACAACATCCGGCGAGTTAAGGAAAAAGGGCAATCCGCTGAGCGGATTGCCCTTTTTACGTTTGATCTGAGACTCTTATTGGACGCGTTTCCTTCACGCGAACCGGTGTCCACTTCGCTTGGAAACGCTATCGGCTCAAGCTGCCCGGCCCCAGCCGGACATCTGCATCACCATTCGCCAATAGGCACGGTTCATGGCGACGATCGCGTGCGCGGCCTCGACCGGCGTAACCGGTGCAGCGGCCGGCGCCGGTTCAGACTGGTTCTGCTCGGTCAGGTCGATGCTGCCGGTGGACTCACCATGACGGAAGCTCAGCTGCGCACCGAACTTGGTGGCGAGCGCACGCATCGCGTCGTTCTGCGCGCCGGTGGTGATGCGCAGGCTGCTGTAGCCCTTGGCATGCGCCTCGGCGATCAACTTGCGGAACAGGGTGCTACCGACGCCCTTGCGCCGCACAGACCGCTCCACGCTGAAGGCGATCTCGGGCTGCGCATCTGGTGACTGCTCCGGCGGATGCAGCTCGGCCGCACCGCGGACCACGCCATCCTCAAAGTAGGCGATGATGACGGTGCCGTCATTGGCGCAACGTTCGGCGTAGCGGCGGATGAAACTATCGTCGATGAAGCCATGAAAACGATCATGGCGGCTGGTACGATCCAGTCGCAACAGGTGATCGCGCAGCAGGGGAAGCTCCTCCTGCTGGCTCAACGTCCGCACGGTGCCCTTGGCGGACGTCGGACGAATGGAATCATAGTTCATTTCATAACTCCTCTTGGTAGCCCTCGAGGAGGCGTCGAGTCCCTAGCACCGATATATTGTGCGTCGCAGCATATAATTCAAGTACTGAGATTCATTTAAGTAAACAATGATGTGATCGGTAAATCACAGTATCGCCCCATCATAATACCAGCTGCGTTTGCGTGACCACTGCGACCAGCTTGCCGTCCTCAGTCTCCAGCCTGGTCTGCCAGACTTGGGTCCGCCGGCCGCGGTGAACCGGGGTCGCCGTCGCGATCACGGTGGTCCCTTCCTTCGCCCCGCCGATGAAGTTGGTCTTGCTCTCCAGCGTCGTGGTGCCCTTGGCGTCCTCAGGCAGGTTGATCACGGTGGCGGCGGCACCAACCGAGTCCGCGAACGCCATCACCGCGCCGCCGTGGATGGTGTTGCGAAGGGTACAGAGGTCCGGCCGCACCACCATTTTCGCGACCACGCGATCCGGGCCGGCCTCGGTGAAGGTGACGCCCTTGAGTTCCGCAAACGGCATCTTCATCGACTGGATCTTTTCGAGCGGCGTCATCAGGTTCCTCCGGTTTTTCTGGCGTCATACGCGGGCTTGACCCGCGTATCCATCGTTCTCGCGAGAAGCTTCCTCTGCATGATGGATTGCCGGGTCAAGCCCGGCAATGACGTGCGAGGTAATCGAACGGATGACGTCATGACCGCCGTGACAATCCCTGGCGAGTCTGCCTACCGTCCGCGATGCGTGACTTCCCTCCCCGCCGGATCGTCTGCCTGACCGAAGAGACGGTCGAGACGCTCTATCTGCTGGGCGAGCAGGACCGCATTGTCGGCGTCTCCGGCTACGCGGTGCGACCGCCCCAGGTCCGCCGCGAGAAGCCGCGCGTGTCGGCGTTCATCTCCGCCGACATTCCCAAGATTTTGGCGCTCGACCCCGATCTGGTGCTCGCCTTCTCCGATCTGCAGGCCGACATCGTCGCCGATCTCGTGCGCGCCGGTGTCGCCGTCCACGTCTTCAACCAGCGCAATGTCGCCGGCATCCTCGCGATGATCCGCTCCTTGGGCGCGATGGTCGGCGCCGCCGATCGCGCCGGGCAACTCGCGCAAGGCCTCGAACAACGGCTGGCCGCGATCGCAGCTGCGCCGCGCCCGGCACCGCGGCCGAAGGTCTATTTCGAGGAATGGGACGATCCGCTGATCAGCGGCATCGGCTGGGTGTCCGAACTGATCGAGATCGCCGGCGGCGAGGACGCGCTGCCGCATCTGCGTACGCACAAGGCCGCCAAGGATCGCATCGTCACGCCCGACGCCGTGCGCGACGCGATGCCCGACGTGATCCTGGCCTCCTGGTGCGGCAAGAAGGTCGTGCCCGACCGCATCCGCAATCGTGAAGGCTGGAGCGACATTCCCGCCGTGCGCGACAACCGCATCGTCGAGATCAAGTCTCCGATCATCCTGCAGCCCGGCCCAGCCGCGCTGACCGATGGGCTCGATGCGATCGTGAAGGCGTTGTGGGCGGAGCGCTGAACCTTCCAACGTCGTCCCGGCGAAGGCCGGGACCCATAACCACAGCTCTTGCTTGTTGTGCGGCTCTGCAAGGACGAGTCCCGATCACAACATCCGCCGCGGAGTATGGGTCCCGGCTTTCGCCGGGACGACATCGAATTTGTTGCGCTATCGCGCAATAAGAACGACTGCAATGAAGTGAGCGAGAGGCTGCCTACGCCTGCTCCACCCCGCACCATTCAGCGATGAACAGCGCGGTGGCCTTGGTCGACTTCCGCAGCGAGTCCAATTCGACATATTCGTTGAAGCCGTGCATCGCCGCACCACTGGCGCCGAAGCAGAGGCTCGGGATGTCGTAGTTCAGGCCGTAGAAGCGCGTGTCGGTCAGCGCGGTGAAGGCGCGGTCTTCCACCGCGCCACCATAGACCGCCTGATGCGCCTTGGCGAAGGCCGCTTCCGGCGCCTCGGAGTTCACCAACTCATAGCCTTCCGACAGGAAGCCCGACCATTCCACCTGCGGCGGATTGTTGGAGAGGAAACGATGATCGCGCGCCGCCGCCGACACGCAGGCCAGGATCTCCTTCTGGCATTCGGCGATCGACCAGCCCGGCAGCACCGCGATGCGGCAATCGACATCGCACCAGGCCGGCACGCTGGAGGCCCAGTCACCGCCCTTGATGATGCCCGGATTGAAATTGATCGGGTGATTGACGTCCTTGAAATGGCGGTCGGCCTTGGCGCGCTCGTTCCATGCGATCTCGAGCTTCTCCAGCGCATGCACAAGGTGATACGCCGCCATGATCGCGTTCGAGCCGGCGCCGGCCTCGAACACATGCACCGGGAAGCCGCGCACCTTCAGGCGGAACCAGATCACGCCGACCTGCGAGCGGATCATCTTGCCGTTGGTCGGCTCCGGGATGAAGCAGGCATCGGCGCGATAGCCGCGCTGCAAGGTCGAGAGCGCGCCGACGCCGGTGCTCTCCTCCTCGATGACGGACTGGAAGTGAATCCGCGCCGTCGGCTTCAGGCCGGCCTTCCTGATCGCATCCAGCGCATAGAGCGCCGCGATGGTGCCGGACTTCATGTCGCAGGCGCCGCGGCCGTACATCTTGCCGTCCTTGATGACCGGCGAGAACGGCGGCGTCTCCCACATCTCGAGCGGACCGGTCGGCACCACGTCACAGTGGCCCTGCAGGATCAGCGATTTGCCGGCATTGGTGGCCGGGCGGTAGGTGCCGACCACCGTGCGCGCCTTCGAGAAATCATGCTCGATCGGGCCGAAGCCGCGCAAATCCTTCAACTCGTCGAGATTGATGTGCCAGTCGTCGACCTCATAGCCGCGCTCGCGCAGGAGATCGCCGATCATGTCCTGGCACGGCCCCTCGGCGCCGCGGGTCGAAGGGATCGCGACAAAGGCCTGCGTCGTCGCAAGCTGCGCATCGAATCCCTCGTCAACGGCAGCAAGGATTCGTTGTTGCGTCTCGGCAGTCATTCGGCAGCTCCATGGGGGACATCAGAAGAGGCGGGAGCCGCACCGTAACCCGATTTATCCCTCCGGGTATTGCGCAAAATAGGCATCCCGCAATGCATCTTCGAGCAGACGGCCTTCCGAATAGCCATCGAGTGTCGCAGGCCGCGTCACGCCGTCGAGCAGCCGCGGGCACGGCTCGGGCGCACCGAGCACGGTGCGCACCGGAATCCGCTCGGCATAGATCGGCAACTCGTAATCCTCATCGTCGTCGGCGACGCCCTTGGCGCGCACCTTTGCCGAGGCCTCCTCGATCTCCATCGCGATGAACGAGGTCGCCTTGATCTCCTGCCTGTTGCTGGCGCGCAGGCCCGCGGTGCGCTCGGGAAAGAAGCGGTCGACCATCGCAACGATTGCGCGCTCCTTCTCTTCCGGGTCGGTGACGAGATAGGCAGAGCCGAACGCCATCACCGCGCGGTAGTCGGCCGAATGGTTGAAGCCGCATCGCGCCAGCACCAAGCTGTCGAGATGGGCGACCGTCAGGCACACGCGCTGGCCTTCCGACTGGTTCTCCAGCATCCGGCTCGCGCTCGAGCCGTGCCAGTAGAGCTTGGTGCCCTCGCGCCAGAAGAAGGTCGGCGTGCAATAGGGCTGGCCGTCGATCACGTAGGAGACGTGGCACAGCATCGAGGCGTCCAGGATCTTGTGCACGGTGGCGTGGTCGTAGAAGCCGCGGTCATGGCGGCGCTTGACCCGGTTGCGGGACGACATGGGGTAGGACGGAGTGGACGCGCCTTCGGTCACGGCAGTGCCTTTCGAAATCTGGAATCTGTCCAGAGTTGTAGCGGCCCATTTGGTCTGCGATAGTGCCAATTCCATGCGAAAAATTCCGACCAATTCCCGCAAGCCCTCGCCGGCCAAGCCCGAGCTGCCGCTCGACCTCACCGGCCCGCACGTGACCGCTGGCGCGGCCTCGCAGCAGCGGCTCTATCAGGCGCTGTGCCACACGATCGTCGGCGGGCTCGTCAAGCCGGGCGAGCCGCTGCCGCCGTCGCGCGCGCTGGCCAAACAGACCGGCTTCCGCCGCAACGCCATCACCACCGCCTATGAGCGGCTGATCGCCGACGGCTTTGCGGTGGCGACCACGGGCTCCGGCACCTTCGTCGCGGCGCGCATTCCGGCCCAGGCCACCGCGCCACGACGCGCGAAGATCGAGATCGAGCCGCCGCAGCACAATGCGCTGTCGCTCGGCTGCACCCATATCGATGAGCGCGCGCTGCAGCGCTTCCGCGCCTTTGCCGGCCGACGGCTGCGCGCCTTCGGCTCCGAGCATCTGCATTACGGTGATCCCCGCGGCAGCAGTGAATTGCGTGCCGCGATCTCAGACCATTTGCTGTCGGCGCGCGGGCTGCGCTGCGATCCCGATCAGATCATGCTGGCATCGGGCACGCTGCATGCGTTGCGCATTGTGTTAGGGGCGATCCTCAAGCCCGGCGACCAGGTCTGGTGCGAGGATCCCGGCTATCCGGCGGCGCGGCGCGCGATCGAGCATTGCGGCTATCGCCCGATGTCGGTGCCGGTCGATGGCTCGGGCATGCGCATCGACAAGGGACGCGCATCGGCACCGCGGGCGCGCGCCGCCTATGTCACGCCGTCGCACCAGTTTCCACTCGGCGTGCAGATGTCGATGCCACGCCGGCTCGAGCTGCTCGACTGGGCCAGGGACGCCGGCGCGTTCGTGTTCGAAGACGATTACGACAGCGAGTTCCGCTATGACGGCGCGCCGCTATTGTCGCTCGCCGGCATCGATCATCTGCGCCGCGTGATCTACATGGGCACGTTCGCGAAGACGCTGTTTCCGGGATTGCGGATCGGTTACTGCGCGCTGCCCGAAGCCTTGATCGGTCCGGTGACGGCGGCGCGCGCCGCGCTCGATCGCTTTCCCGGCACCCTGATGGAAGGCGCGGTCGCCGACATGCTGAACTCCGGCGCCTTCGCCGCGAACTTGCGCAAATCGAGAAAACTCTATCGCGAGGCGCGCGACGTGCTGGCGTCGACACTCACCCGTGCATCCGAGGGCGAACTCACGGTTCCCGTGCCATCGCAAGGCCTGCACCTCGTGGCACGGCTCGATCCCTTAACCGATCCGCAGATTGCCGCGCAGGCCAAGGCGGCTGCCGGCGTCGGCGGCTGGCTGCTCGCCGAGACCTATCATCGCGCGCGGCCCCTGCCCGGCTTCGTGCTGGGATTTTCCGGTCATCCGGTTGCGCAACTCGTCGCGTCGGCGGAACAATTGGCGCAGACAACGCTGACTGCGCTGCGCGCAACGCGCAAGATATCAGTCAAGCCATCCGCCAAGCCGCAGCGCTCTAGGAGAATCGCAGTCACCTGACTAAGGTCGCCCGCGTTCAGTCAGTGTCCGCCTACGGAGATACCGGATGCCCAATCGCAACGTCCTGTATCTCGTGATCGGCGCGCTGGTCGTGATCGCGGGGATGCTCGGCTACAATCTGTATCAGGCGAGGAAGCAGCCCGAAGGCATGCAGATCAATGTCGGCCCCGACGGGGTCAAGATCCAGAACAAGTGAAGGAGGCTGCGATTCCGCGCATTGGATTGGTCGCGCTGGTCAGCGCCGCAGCACTTGTCGCGACAATTCATTCCGCCTCCGCACAGACCGTCATGCGCGAGGCCGACATCGTCGACCTCCGGGTCGGTCAGCGCGTCCTGGTCGATGATGGCTCCTGCCCGGCCGGGCAGATCAAGCAGGTGATCGGCGCCAGGCTGAGCCAGAACGGCGTGGTGCGGACCCAAAGCTGCGTGCCGCGCCTCGCCAAAAAGTAAAGCGCCCCGCTGTCGCGAGGCGCCTCATTCATCATTGCCTCGGCAACGCGCCGCTCAGTTCGAGATCGGCTCGAACATGCATTGCAGCGTCGGCTTGGCGATCTTGGTGAAGGTCGGGCCAATCTCGTTTTGCTTGGACGGCGGCACCCAATCGGTCTCGATGGTCGGCACGCCGGTCTCGCTGATGCCGCGCAGCAGCGCCTGGCGCAGATCGGGATCATCCACCGTCGCGGCAGCATGGTCGTGCAGGCAACCGCAGACGGCCTCGGGATGCGCCCAGCGGCCGAGCATATGCGGCGCGCACTGGCGCACGAACTCGTCGCGCGGCTCAGTCACCCGGTACAGCGACCGGATCTGCATCGACTCGAGCGGCAGTTGGGATTGGGCCTGCGCGGAACCTGCCGAGAGACTCATCAGGGCGAGCGCTGCCAGGATCGCGGCGGAACAGATGCGGAGCAACATGGGGAGCCTTTACCGGCAGTTCTGTTTTTGCGCCGCGCTCAGTTGACCTGCGCCATCACCATCGGGGCCGAGGTGACCACCGGCGAGCCGTTATAGGAGAAGGCGCCGATGCCGGGCAAACCATTGTCCGGGGTACCAGCCATCGACGAACCGGCCATCACGAAGGCGAAGGCGAGGATCAGGCTCATGGTCCGCATTTGACAGTCTCCGTCATTCCGACTCGGCGCCGGGCGCCGTTGTTGACGGTTTGATAACGATCTGCCGTTTCGAGAGTTCTGCGGAACAAGCTGAAAATGGTTTCGTCGACCGGAGAATTGTTTCGTCGGTCGGCAGCCCACGAAACATTGGCCGGAAAATACCAATGTTTTCAGTGCGAGCACGCTGCCCGTGAGCGTGTTCAACATTTCGCGCGCCGAGCGCCGCCCGGCGGTTGGGAACCGCCTACGAATTATGCGTGCAAATTGAGCGGGCTACCGCGCTTTCTTAACTTTCCTCTGCTGAGACAGGAAGCAACACAGCAAGGGTGGCGTGAACCGACCGGCGGTTTGGCCAACTCATCTGGGCACCGTGCAACCATCTCCGCGGTGGCACGTTGTCGAGATTCCCGATCCCACGGTTGTTGTGGTTCCCCGATCCAACAATTGTTGTGATCCAATCCAACGAAGGATGTCAGTCGTGGGCAATGGCAACATCGGTGTTGGCAACGAATCCGCGGCCAGCAAATCCGGCCAGCAGCAACAGATGACGGCCGCAATGCCGCAGCAGGGCGCCTATGTGATGGGCGACAATGAGTGCGCGCAGCAGAAGCTGGTCCGCCTCGTCGGCTGCCGCGACTCGAAGGTCAAGCCAGGCCTCAGCATCGGCACGAAGCAGTTCGGACAAGCCAAGCGCTAGCTCGTCCGCTGCTTCAGGCGAACCGACCAAGCCCCTGCTTCAGCTACTGAATGAACTCGCCGCACTTCTGCACGGCGGTGGCATCGGCCGCGCCCCAAGGCATGATCGGCACCGACGACGTCGAGTTCTTCGGCGAGCCCTCGATCAGCTTGTCGGAATACACCATGTAGACCAGCACGTTGCGCTTGGCGTCGCAGCCGCGCACGATCTGCATCTTCTTGAAGAACAGCGACCGCCGCTTGCTGAACATATCGTCGCCCTGGCCGAACTTGCTCTTGAAGCGGATCGGCCCGATCTGCCGGCAAGCCAGCGAGATATCAGAGACTTCCTCGGCAAGGCCGAGCCAGCCCTTGAAGCCGCCCCTCTCCGGCACCGTGAAGTGACAGGCGACGCCCTCGACCTCGGGGTCGTCGACGCCATAGGTCGCGAGCTTGTCGTTGGGGCTCACCCATTTGAACACCGTCGACCGGCGAAAGATCAGGTCCGGCTCGTCAGCCGCGGCCGCGGGAACTGCCTGCCCCAAAGCCAGAAACATCAGCAGCGCCGCGCAGCCCCATCGAGACAACAATCGCATGTCACACAAGCTCACATTTCTCGATGTCATTGAGGTCTCCGCGGGGTGGGTTCCGCCTATGTAGTGCGCAAACGCCGCACAGGAAGGCGCTGACAGTTCGGTGATCAGACCGGGCGCTTTAACCTCCTGTGAGGCTTTTTTGTTACTCTTTCGTCCAAAATCCGCCCCTCACGGAAGGGTTAGATCGCTTGCGCTGGTGAACGCGTTCGGCGTCTGCGACAACCAACAGATAGTTTGGACTGGATTCGGAATATGCGCGCAAGCGGACGTCGGATTTCGATTTTTGATTCTGCGACTGGACGATTCTGGCAGTTTGCAATTCTGACGGCGGCCGGCACCGTGGCCGCCTCCTCGCAGGCCGATGCAGCCCTGTTCTACTGGAACCGTGACTCCGGCTATTACGGCGATGTCGAGCCGATGCCGCCGCAGCAGCCCCGGCCGAAGCCGAAGCGCAATACAGCCAAGAAGAATCCGGCGGTCGAGAAGGAGGCCGGCCGCAAGCCGCAGGGTCCCCTGATCATCTCGGTCTCGATCGACCAACAGCGGGTCAGCATCTACGACGCCAACGGCCTCTACGCCGAGAGCCCGGTATCGACGGGCATGAAGGGGCATTCGACCCCGATGGGTGTCTTCAGCGTCATCCAGAAGCAGAAGTACCACCAGTCCAACATCTACAGCGGCGCGCCGATGCCGTACATGCAGCGCATCACCTGGTCGGGCATCGCCATGCACGCCGGTGTGCTGCCCGGCTATCCCGCCTCGCATGGCTGCATCCGCATGCCGATGTCGTTTGCGGTCAAGATGTACAACTGGACGCGGATGGGTGCCCGCGTGTTCGTCACGCCGGGCACGATCTCGCCGGAGAGTTTCTCGCATCCGCTGCTGGTGACGCAGAAGGTCGCGCCGCAGCAGCCGGTTGCCGATGATGTCCTGAAGATGGATGCGCCGCTCGGCGTGAAGAGCGACAAGGGTGCGGACAAGCAATCCGGTCTCGACTTGCGCACCAGCGTCGGCCATGCCGCCGCCGCGTCACTGCGCGACAATACCCACACCGCCGACGCCAGCAGCGCGATGCCGGCGGCAAGCGCGTCGGCGACGATGTCCGATGCCTCCACCGCGCGCGACGCCATTGCGGAGAAGATCGCGGCTGACAAGTCCGAGACGAGCGCGACCGAGACTGCCGCGGCCGACAAGCCGGCCGAGACCAACTCCGCCGCTGACGACAGCAGCGCCGCCACCGACGACAAGACCGTCGGCGAAGTCACCGGCAGCACCGACACGCCGAAGTCCGAGGTTTCCGCAAGCGACCCGGTGAAGGTCGAAGCCAAGGCCGACGAGCCGAAGGCGGACGCCACCACGTCCGGCGTTGCCGAGGCGCCGAAGACGGAACCATCGAAGACGGATGCGGCCAACACTGATCCGGCCAAGTCCGGCGCGGTTAAGACTGATGCTGCCAAGGACGCGGCCAGCAAGGACGCAGCCAAGGCGGCGGATGCAGACAAGCCCGCCGAGGCAGCAACTGCGACCGATGCACCCGACGCCAAGAAGGATCCGGCACGGCTGCCGGGCGTCGCCAAGATCGACGTGTCGAAGCGCGCCGGCCAGATTTCGGTGTTCATCAGCCGCAAGGATTCCAAGCTCTATGTGCGGCAGAACTTTGCGCCGCTGTTCGAGGTGCCGGTGACGATCGCGGCTAGCGACCGGCCGCTCGGCACGCATGTGTTCACCGCGGAAACCGACAAGACCGATGCGAACCTGCTGCGCTGGTCGGTGGTGACGCTGCCGACCCGGAGCGCCGCCCGCATCGACGTCGAGGAGCGCGCCTCGCATCGCCGCAAGGTCGCGGCCGCAGCGCCGGTCGAGGCAAAGCCGCAGCCTGCGACCAACACCCCGGCCGAGGCACTCGACCGCATCTCGATTCCGGCCGACACGATGGCGCAGATCAACGAAGCGCTCGGCACCGGCGGATCGATCATCGTCTCCGACCTCGGTGTGAACCAGGGCGAGACCGGCGAAGGCACCGACTTCATCCTGCCGCTGCGCTGAGGCGACCGTAGCCCGCTTCCAGCAATAACGCCTTCTTGAAAGCCTCCGCCTGCCCGCTGGATTATGATCCCGACGAACATCTGTTCCGGGGACGAGACCATGATGGACCGCAGGACACTGATCGTGGCGGCGTTGGCTGCGGCCGCAGGATCCCGTGCTTTGCATGCGGAGCAGCCGGCGATGAGCCGGATCACGGCCTACGCCTTCTCATTTCCGGCACTCTCTGGCTGCGACATTCGCCTTGCCGACTATGCCGGCCATCCCCTGATGATCGTGAACACGGCCTCGCTCTGTGGCTTCACACCGCAATATGCCGGCCTGCAGCAATTGTGGACCGAATTCCGCGATCGCGGCTTCGTCATCATCGGGGTGCCGTCGAATGATTTCGGCGGCCAGGAACCCGGCGGCCCGACCGAGATCGCCGAGACCGCGCAGCATCAATACGGCGTCACCTTCCCGATCGCGGCGAAAGCCGTGGTCAAGGGCGCAAACGCGCATCCGTTCTACCGCTGGGCGGCGGAGGCACGGCCGAAGGACGTTCCGCGCTGGAATTTCCACAAATACCTGATCGGCCGTGACGGCTATATCGCCGACGTCTTCCCTGAGTCGGTGACGCCGGACGACACCCGCATCAAGACCGGGATCGCACGGGCACTGGCGGCGGCCTGAGAGGCTAAGGTAATCCACGGAATTAACTGGGATTTCGGACTGAGCCCCGCCACGTTCATTGCCTTGGCGTCGCCACTGTGACTAGGGTACGATCGGTTGGGGGTGAAGCGGCCTTGGTTGCGGCAGTGCCGGCACCGGGAGCGCGATCAGCAGGGAACACGCCATGCGCATTGCGGCAGGTCTGATTTTCGCAGGGACCGTATCGTTGCTCGCGTCGAGCGCAGCTTGGTCGCAGACGCCACCCGCCAAGGGCGCCGCCGCGGCACCGGCGGCCGCAGCCCCGGCGCCTGCCGCAGCTGCACCGGCGCCTGCCGCCGCGGCCGCTCAAGTGCCACCGAAGCAACCGCCGCAGCCGGCACGCGCCGCCTGCAACAATCCGAACGCGCTCGGCGTCGCCCGCACCGTCGAGATCGACACCACCGGCGGTCCCGGCTTCGGCTTCGAGCATTTCAAGCAGCTCGACTTCCTGCGCGATCATGAAGTGGTGCTGACCTTCGACGACGGTCCGTGGCCGGCCAACACGCCGGCGGTGCTGAAGGCGCTCGCCGACGAATGCACCACGGGCATCTTCTTCCCGATCGGCAAGCACGCCACCTATCACCCCGAAATCCTGCGCCAGGTCTATGCCGCCGGCCACACCGTCGGCTCGCACACCTGGTCGCACGAGAATCTGAACAACAAGAAGCTGACCGAGGATCAGAAGAAGGACGAGATCGAGCGCGGCCTTGCTGCAGTCAAATGGGCGCTCGAGACGTCGCCCTCGCCGTTCTTCCGTTTCCCGGCGCTGCAGCATCCGCCGGAGATGGTCACCTATCTCGGTAACCGCAACATCGCGATCTTCTCCTGCGACCTCGACTCCTTCGACTTCAAGTCGAAGAACTCGCAACAGGTGATCGACACCGTGATGAAGAAGCTCGCCAAGCTCGGCAAGGGCATCATCCTGATGCACGACTTCCAGAAGCACACCGCGGAAGCCCTGCCGACGCTGCTGACGCAGCTGAAGGCCGGCGGCTACAAGGTGGTGGCGATGCGCGCCAAATTCCCGGCGACCGTGCTGCCGCAATACGAGCAGGAGCTCGCCAAGGACGTCAAGCTGCCGACCGTGAGTTCGCGACCGGTGAACAACGTCGTCACGACAGTCGATCAGTAAACGCGCCGGCGATCATCCTGGTGTCTGCGTTGCGTATCGAGGGTTTCGTCATCGTCTCCGCCGATGGCCGGCTGGCGAACGCGCACAATGTGATGCCCGACGATCTCAAGATCGAGGGCGACAAGCGGTTCTTCACCGCAGCCCTCGACCGCGCCGATCTCGTGGTGCATGGCCGCCACTCCCAGGAAGAGCAACCGAACGCACCGAAACGGCGCCGCCTGATCCTGACCGGCAAGGTCGCCGCGATCGCACCCGACCCGGACAATCCGAAGGCGCTGTTGTGGAATCCCGCCGGCTGCCCGTTCGAGACCGCGAGCCGCGAGGCCGGCGTGAGCTCGGGCCTGGTCGCGATCATCGGCGGCCCAAGCGTGTTCGGCATGTTCATGGACCGCTACGACACGTTCTGGCTCTCGGTTGCACCGAAGGTGCGCATCCCCGACGGCGAGCCGTGCTTTCCCGGCGTCCCTGCCCGCACCCCGCAGCAGGTGCTGTCAGCGCACGGCCTTCACGCCGGCGAACCGCAGCTGATCGATGCCGCGCACAATGTCAGCGTGACGCCGTGGCGGCGCGGTTGATCCGGCGAAGCCAAGGCGGCGCGCCTCAGCTCCGCTGCTTACGGAACGAGTTCTTCACCGCGATCTTGCCGCCCTCGAACTGAAAGACGTCGCAACCTGCGACTTCGACCGGCCTACCGTCGACGCCGGTGCCCGTGAAGATCCACTCCGAGCAGCCGCGATCGCCGGAGATGAAGTGCCGGGCATCGTTCCAGCGCGCATCCGGGAACAGCTGCCACGCACGCATGAAGCCGCGCCGCACCTCTTCCCTGCCGCGATACACCGTGCCTGATACGTCGGGCCCGGCATTGGCCTCGAACACGCAATCGTCGGTCATGAACAACATCAGATCGTCGATCGCGTGACGATTCCAGGCGTCGGCGAACGCTTCGAGCGTCGCAATGGTCACCTTGCGATCGGACGTCATGCGGCAACCTTGACCGCATCCGCGAGGTGGAGCCGGCCATGGAGGAACTCCGCAATCATCGTCTCGACGTCGCATGCGCTTCCGTCGGCGCGGAGCACTGTCGCGTCACGCTGATAGAAGTGATCGGCACCGGCCACGTTCACAAACCGGTTTGCGACACCGACGCGGTCGAAATGCGCGCGCATCTCGTCGATCCCGTCGAGGATGACCGGAAGATCGCGTTCGCCGTGGAACACCAGGGCGGCCGGCGCGATCGCACCGTCGGTCAGATGGAGATCCATCGTCGGCCCGGCGATACGGCCGGACAACGCGACGACGGCGGCAACCGGCGCCCGTTCCGCAAATGCTGCATTGAGCGCGATTGCTGCGCCCGCAGAGAAGCCTCCGCACACGATCCGCGTGACGTCGACGCCATAGGCCTGCGAGCGGTTGCGCACGAAGTTGATCGCCTTGGTCATATCGTCGGTCGCGGCTTCCAGCGTATCCGCCATCATTTGCGGCGTGCATGGCGGCAGGCCGAGGATGTTGCGGACGAAGTCGATACGGTCGGTATTTTGCGGCTGCCCCGGCAACAGGAACGGCGTGACGCCGGGATCGGGCGCCTCCTGCATCAGCCGGTAGTCGATCGAGAAGCAGACATAGCCGCGGCGCGCGAATTCGCGGCAATACTCCGCCATCGCCGTGCTCGGGTGCTCGCCCTCGAACACTTCCACGCCCTTGGCGCCGCGATGGAATGCGCCGCCGAACGCGAGGATGAGCGCCGGTCGCGGCGCCTTGATGTCACCGACCGGACGGTAGACGTCGAGCTTGAGTTCGCGGTAGCGCGCGGGCCCCTTCCCCGCGACGTAGCCGATGCCGCCAACGCCATAAATGACGTCGGGCGTGAACGCGACGTCGTGGACCTTGTCGAGATAGAGTGCGTCGGCCGGTGGCCTGGACGAAACAGTGCTCACGGAATCCTCCTCACGTTCGAGCCGGCCGCGCCGGACCGGTGCTGCCACGCACGATCAGTTCGGTGGCCAGTTCGATATGCTCCACGCCGGCAGCGCCGGCGAGTTTCGCCAACAGGCTGCTTGCGGCCATCCGCCCCATATCGGCGGCGGGCGTCCTGACCGTCGTGATCGGCGGGGTCATGGCTGCCGCGATATCGAGGTCGCCATAGCCCACGACGGACACGTCGCGCGGCACCGACAGGCCGCGCGACGTGCATTCCATCATCGCGCCCGCGGCGAGCAGATCGTTGGCACAAATCACCGCGGTCGCCTCGGGAAAACGCGCCCGCGCGGTCCGGAATGCATTGCGGCCGTCCTGCAGCCCACTGCCGCCGGCGAAGATCACGCGGTCGCGCGGAAACGCGACGCCGCGACCAGCGAATGCGTCCTCGATGCCGGCCAGGCGATCGCGTTCGCGGTCGCTGACGTTCAGGAACGCCATGATGGCGACGACGTCGCGATGGCCGAGGTCGAGCAGATGATTGACGACCGGTTGGATCGCCTTGCGATGATCGAATCCGACCGACGCGACTGTGGTGTCGTAGGACCAGGTGACGATGAACGGCTTGCCGAGGTCATCGAGCAGCGGCAGCAACGTGGGATCGTGCTGCATGCCGACCAGCACAACGCCATCGACGCCCTGCCGGATCATCGAGCGAACCGCTGCAAGCTCGGTCTTCTCGTCGAAATCCGATGTGGCCAGCAGCAGCGTGTAGCCGTGTCTTGCGATCTCGGACTGCAAGCCCTCGACGGTGCTCGCGAAATAGGCGTGGCGAAGCGCGGGCACCACGGCGCCGATCACCATGCTGCGGTTGCGGCGCAACGACCGCGCCAGGCCATCAGGAATGTAGTTGAGCTCTGCGGCTGCGGCGTTGACCCGCTTCAGCGTCGCTTCGTTGAGCAGGTCCGGTGTGTTGAACGCCCGCGACACGGTCGCCGGCGACACTCCGGCGAGATCGGCGACCTGCGCCAACCTTGAGACACTGCTCGGGGATTTGTTCCGGACCGCAACCATCGATTCTGATATCTATTTCATTATGATCATGAGTAGGCTGGCGGACCGGCAAAGTCAACGAAGCCAACAACAGTCAGATAAGATATTGATAATACGTATATTGTCGAAAGTTTAGGCGCCCCGCCCACATATCGAGCCATGCAAACCCTTGACGTGGCGCGTCTTGGATGCCCTCATTATGAAATTGATTTCATAAACCATAACAGGGACGGACGATGCGCAACACCCCCTACTTTGCTGGTTGGTATGTCGTGGCCGGTTCGGGCATCGGCATCGCTTTTGGCTCGCTGCCCTTCTTTGCCGCGGGCTTTGCGCTGCTCGCCGGCGCGATGGCCAAGGATTTCGGCTGGAGCCAGCCCGAAGTCGCCAAGGCCGCGTCGATCTTCTTGCTGCTGCAAATGGTCGCCTACCCGTTTTGCGGCTGGCTGCTCGACCGCTGGGGCTCACGCAGATTTGCGGTCGCCAGCATCGCGCTATTTGCCACATCGGTGCTGGTGCTGAGTCGGATCGACGGCTCGCTCTTGCAGTTCTATCTTGCCTTCGCCCTGATCGGCATCGTCAGCGCCGGCACCAACGTCGTCTCCTATGCCCGCGCCATCGCGCTGTGGTTCAACCGCAAGCGTGGGCTGGCGCTCGGCATCGCGGCGAGCGGACAGGCACTCGGGTCATTCGTGATCCCGATCCTCGCACACCGGCTGATCTCGACGCACGGCTGGTCGTTTGCGCTGGTTGCGATGGCTGCATTCGAACTCGTGGTCTGCCTGCCGCTGGTGGCGCTGCTGGTCAAGGACAGCCCAAAGCCGCTCGGCCTGCTGCCCGATGGCGCGAGCAGCACCCAGGCGCCCGGTACAAGCGCGCCGGCTGATGACGGCATGACGGTCGGCGAGATCGTCCGAACCGGCGTGTTCTGGAAACTTGCGATCTGCTTTGCCGTCATGGGCATGTCGTTCTACGCGATCGCGCCCAACATCGTTTACATCCTGACCAAGAAGGCCGGAATGAGCCTTGCCGATGTCGCGACGGTCCAGGCGGCCTCGGGCATCGCGGTTCTGTTCGGACGAATCGGCTTTGGCTATCTGCTCGACCGGGTGCACGCGCCGTTCGTCGGCATCGTTGCCCTGGCGCTCACCAGCATCTGCGCCATGACCTATGCCACGACGTCGATACCGGCGCTGATCATCATCGCAGCCGTCCTCAGCGGACTTGCGATCGGTGGCGACACCGATTTGATGCCGTATCTCGCCAGCCGCTACTTTGGCACGGCTGCGGTGTCGCGGATCTTCGGCTGGTTCCTGTTCGCCTTCTTCCTCGGCGCCGCGATCGGGCCCGTCGCCTTCGCCCAGCTGAGCGCGACCTTCGGAGGCTCCGACATTCCGCTGATGCTGCTGGCGGGAATGCAGGCCATCCCTGCCCTGCTGTTCATCTCGATCGGCCGCTACCGGACCGGCCCGGCCGAGGCCTCCGGCCTCACCGCGGCGGCATCGTCGTAAGCCGCTTTACACATCCCCATACGCCGGGTCGTCGCGGCGCGGGCCGCGGCCGTAGCCGGCGATAATGAACAGCGCGCCGATCAGCGACAGGTTCTTCAGCGCGTCGATCAGGGTCTTGGCGTTGTCGGGCGCCGGCTGATTCCAGAAATCATGGAAATAGAAGGTCGTGAAGCACACGAAGATGATCAGCAGAATCGCGAAGAACCTTGCCAGCACGTTCACCGCGATCATCAGCCCCGCGATGATCTCGAAGCCGCCGATCGTGATCGCCAGCAGCTGCATGAACGGCATGCCGACGAAGGTTTCGATCTGCTGCGCATAGGGCGCTGCGATGGCGGGGATCGTCACCTTGGCCGTGAGCAGATCCGCCGTTGCCTGGATGCCGAACAGCTTGCTCGCCCCCGAATAGAGGAACAGCACGGCGAACAGAATGCGCCCGAAGGTGATGAACGCTGGCATGGGTCGGCCTCACTGAATGGCAGAAATCGGACGAAGCAGGCGGAGCGAGTATGGCCGCCCCGCCCGCTTCGATCAAATCGAATCCGTCTCGAGCATGATCCGGAAAAGTGCCTAGCGGTTTTCCCCCGCGACAAACGCCAAGCGTTTGCGCGGAGATCATGCTGAAAACAGCTCTTGCTCAGCCGAACAGTGTCGGCTGCGCGCGGCCGGCACGCTCCTGGGCCTCGACAGCTGCAACCGCGGTCATGTTGAGGATGCCGCGCGCCGTCACGCCGGGGGTGAGGATGTGCGCCGGACGCGCCGGACCGATCAGGATCGGCCCCACCGGCAACGCGTTGGCGAGCGACTTGATCATCTGATAGGCGATGTTGGCGGCGTCGAGGTTCGGCATGATCAGGATGTTGGCCTCGCCTTCCAGCCGTGACTGCGGCAGCACCATGCGCCGGGCAACGGCCGATAGCGCGGTGTCGCCCTGCATTTCGCCGTCGGCCTCGATCTCCGGATGCTTGTCCTTCAGGAGCTGGGTGGCCCGCCGCATCTTGCGCGAAGAGTCCGTATCATAGCTGCCGAAGTCGGAATGTGACACGAAGGCGACCTTCGGCTTGAAGGCGAAGCGCTGGACGTGGACCGCCGCGAGCGACGCCACTTCGGCGAGCTCCTCCGCACTCGGGTTCGGCCGCACCTGGGTATCGGCGAGGAAATGGGCGCCGGTGGAGGTGATCATCAGCGCCAGCGCGGCATAGTCGCTGACCCCCGGCAGGAAGCCGATGATCTCGCGGACATGGCGCAGATGGCTCATGTAGCGGCCCTCGACGCCGCACAGCATCGCGTCGGCCTCGCCGCGCGACACCGCAAGCGCCGCGATGACAGTGTTGTTGGTACGGACCACGGTCCGCGCGCCCTCTGGCGTCACACCGCGCCGGCCGGCGACGTCGATATAGGACTGCACATAGGAGCGGTAGCGCGGATCGTCCTCGGGATTGACCAGGTCGAAATCGCGGCCGGCCTTGATCGACAGGCCGAAGCGCTTGATCCGCGTCTCGACCACGGATGGACGGCCGACCAGGATCGGCCGCGCCAGCTTTTCCTCGAGCACCACCTGGGTCGCGCGCAAGACGCGCTCGTCCTCGCCCTCGGCGTAGATCACGCGCACCGGCTGGGTCTTCGCCTTGGCGAACACCGGCTTCATGGTGAGGCCGGAGCGGAACGCGAAGCGTTCGAGGCTGGCGGCATATTCGTCGAAATTGCTGATCGGCCGGGTCGCGACGCCGGACTCGATTGCGGCCTTGGCGACGGCCGGTGCGATGCGCAGGATCAGGCGCGGATCGAACGGGCTCGGGATCAGCGAGCCCGGGCCGAATCCTTGCGTCTCGCCGGTCTCGAAACCATGGGCCACCGCATCCGACGGCGGATCGCGCGCAAGCTGCGCGATCGCATCCACTGCGGCATGCTTCATCGCCTCGTTGATCGCGGTGGCGCCGACGTCGAGCGCGCCGCGGAAGATGAAGGGGAAGCACAGCACGTTGTTGACCTGGTTCGGAAAGTCCGACCGGCCGGTGCAGATCATCGCATCGGGACGCGCCGCGCGCGCCTCTTCCGGCATGATCTCCGGCACCGGATTGGCGAGCGCCATCACCAGCGGCTTGTCGGCCATCTGCTTGACCATTTCAGGTTTCAGCACGCCCGGCGCCGACAGCCCGATGAAGATGTCCGCGCCCGGAATGACGTCGGCAAGCACGCGCGCGTCGGTCTTCTGGGTGTAGACCGCCTTCCAGCGGTCCATCGTGGTGTTGCGGCCCTCATAGACCACACCGTCGATGTCGCAGACGAAGATGTTCTTGCGCTGCGCCCCCATCGAGACCAGGAGATTGAGCGTGGCGATCGCGGCGGCGCCCGCACCCGAGCAGACGATCTTCACGTCGGACAGTTGCTTGCCGTTCAGCAGCAGCCCGTTGACGATCGCGGCCGCGACGATGATGGCGGTGCCATGCTGGTCGTCGTGGAACACCGGGATCTTCATGCGCTCCTTGAGCTGGGTCTCGATCTCGAAGCACTCCGGCCCGCGGATGTCCTCCAGATTGATGCCGCCGAAGGTCGGCTCCAGCGCCGCGACGGTCTCCACAACGCGCTCGATCGTGTTGGCGTTGATCTCGATGTCGAACACGTCGATGCCGGCGAATTTCTTGAACAGCACCGCCTTGCCTTCCATGACGGGCTTGGAGGCCAGCGGGCCGATATTGCCGAGCCCGAGCACCGCGGTGCCGTTCGAGACCACCGCCACCAGATTGGCGCGGGCGGTCAGCGTCGCCGCCTCGGCCGGATTATTGGCGATCTCGGTGCAGGCAGCGGCCACGCCCGGCGAATAGGCCAGCGCTAGGTCGCGCTGGTTGGCGAGCGGCTTGATCGCCTGGATCTCGAGCTTGCCCGGCCGCGGCAGCCGGTGATAGGCGAGCGCGGCGTTATGGAGTTCTTCAGACGATGACGACATGCGTGCTTCCCGCGTTTCCGGCCCAAATTTCTTGTTTCTGTGCTAATCCAGGCAAAAGTCAGTTGTCCGGCAAATCGAGCCGGATGTGAAGCATGTCCCGCCGCTTGGATGCAACATCGGATACTATCCCCGTCAACAGGCCCGGGCGGGCCCGTTCATTGATGCTGCACCTTCCGACCGCCGATTGGCAATTTTTTTCCTTGATGATCCGGAGTTGACCGAATGAAGAAAATTCTGCTCGGCTTGGTCGCCGTCGCAGTCGTCGCAGCTGGCGGCTACTTCGGTTTCGACTTCTATGCCCAGCGCCGGGTCACGCGCGACGTCGAGGCCGCCTTCGCGCAGGTCCGTGCCGCCGGCGCCAAGGCGAGCCACGGCAAGATCGCGTTCGACACCAAGAGCCGTACCCTGACGATTTCGGACATTGCCACCGAGTCCGGCGCGCAACCCCCAGTCAGCGTCAAGATCGCCAGCCTCACCATGACGGGCCTTGGTCAACCGGACGCGGCACGGGTCTCCGCCGACAATGTCGAATTCAACGATGTCGAGATCGGCGTGACGGGGCCGACCCCGACGATCGCCTCCCTGACCTACAAGGCGCCGCGCATCACCGTGAAGGACTATTCCGGTCCGGCCGGCCTGCCCCAGCTTCCGGCCTCGTCGTCGATCTTCGAGCTGTACCGGTTTGTGTTCACCCAGCTCGCGAGCATCAACGCCTCGTCGGTGACCGCGCCCACATTGACCGGAACGATGACCTTCAGCGCCGCCGCACATGCCGGTGACGGCGCCGGTGGCGAATTCGCCTATTCGGGCCTTGCCGTCGAAAACATGAAGAACGGAAAGATCGGCACCAACAAGATCGACAAGGTTGCGTTCACGATCAACTCGCAGGCGGCGGGCAAGGCGCTCAAGACGACCGGCGATCTTGCGAATATGGTCGCGACCGATATCGACGTCGGCGCGATGGCCGCGATATTCGATCCGGCCAAGGCCAATGACGACCGGGAGTACCGGGTTCAGGGGCACGTTTCCGCCGGCCCCTACGTGGTCACCACCACGACCACGCCGCACCTCAACATGCGGATCGATGGCATGACCATCGACGACGTCAGGATCAACCCGTCAAAGATGCAACTGCCGGCGCTGCTGGCAATGGTCCCGCCACCGGGCAGTCCACCGCCGTCTCCGGCCCAGGCGCGCGAACTGCTGGAGAAAGTTGCCGGCCTCTATTCGGGTGTCGGCATCGGAAATGCCGAGATGCACGCCTTCTCGGTCGAGACGCCGAAAGGCCCGCTCAAGCTTGCCTCGATGCGCTTCAACTTCGAACACGGCAAGATCGGCGAGCTTGCGGTCGAGGGACTTGATGGCAACGCCGAGAACGGCCCCTTCAAGGTCGGACGTTTCGCGCTGAAGTCGCTCGATGTCGCGAGCCTCATGCGGCTGTCGGCGCAGTTCGCCGCGCAGAAGCCGTCACCTGAACAGGCGCTGGCGCTGTTGCCGATGATCGAGGGCGTCGAGATCAAGGGTGTCACGTCGCCCTACAAGGCCACCGGCAAGCCGGTCAACATCGATGTCTTCAGCCTCGACTGGGGCCAGTTCGTCGGAACGATCCCGAGCAAGCTGCGGCTGGTCGCGAAGATGGCGGCGCCGCTGGATGCGGCCGATCCGCGGCAACAGGCGCTCGTCGCCGCCGGGATCGACCGGATGGCCGTCGATGCCGATCTCGGCGCGGTCTGGACCGAGGCGTCCCGCTCGTTCGCGCTCGAGCCGGTCAAGCTCGACATGGCGGGCCTGTTGAATGCGTCGGCGAAGGTCACGCTCGCCAACGTGCCGCGCGAGGCATTCTCGACCAGCGCCGCGGAATCCCTGGGCGCGGCCGCGCAGATCGAGACTGGCACGATCGAACTTGCCGTCCACGACCTCGGCGTCATCGATCTCGCCATCGCCCAGTACGCGCGCACCCAGAATGTCAGCCGCGACGAGGCGCGCAGCGCCGTCCTCAGCAGCATCAAGGCGCAGGGCGAAGCGGTGAGCGGAGGCAGTGCCGATGTCACGGCTCTCGTCACCGCGATCAGCCAATTCATCGAGACGCCGGGACAAACGCTGGTCATCAAGCTGACCCCGCGCGCGAAAGCGCCGGCGCTTCAGCTGATGCAGCTGCTCAAGACCGACCCGCAATCGGCGCTGGCGCAATTCCGGATCGAGGCCTCGACAGGGTTGTGACGCGCTCGCCCATTCTTTTCCCTCTCCCCGTTCTTACGGGGAGAGGGTCAGGGTGAGGGGCTGCCTCCCCAAATTCGGAAGATGAGTTAGCGCGGAGAGAGGCCCCTCACCCGGATTGCTTCGCAATCCGACCTCTCCCCGCAAGCGCGGGGCGAGGTGACTTCAAAGGCTACCCCTTCGCCGGCAAGTTGGTCCTGATGTGCAGCTCCTTGAGCTGCTTCGGCGAGGCTTCCGACGGCGCGCCCATCAGCAAATCCATGGCCTGCTGGTTCATCGGGAACAGCGAGATCTCGCGCAGATTGTTGGTGCCGCAGAGCAGCATCACGATGCGGTCGAGGCCGGCCGCCATGCCGCCATGCGGCGGCGCGCCGTACTGGAAGGCACGGTACATGCCGCCGAAACGGTCGATGACTTCCTGCTCGCCATAGCCGGCGATCTCGAACGCCTTCACCATCGCTTCCGGCTTGTGGTTGCGAATGCCGCCGGAGGCGATCTCGTAGCCGTTGCAGGCGATGTCGTACTGGAACGCCTTGATCGTCAACGGATCCTGCGACTTCAGCGCGTCGAGACCGCCCTGCGGCATCGAGAACGGGTTGTGCGAGAAGTCGACCTTCTTGTTCTCCTCGTCGTACTCGTACATCGGGAAGTCGACGATCCAGGCGAGCTCGAACCGGTCCTTGTCGATCAGGTTCAATTCCTCGCCGAGCTTGGTGCGCGCAAGCCCCGCGAACTTCCAGAACTTCTCGGGATCGCCGGCGACGAAGAACGCGGCATCGCCCTCCTTGAGGCCGAGCTGGTCGCGGATCGCAACGGTGCGCTCCGGGCCGATGTTGTTCGCCAAGGGACCTGCGCCCTCGCCGCCCTCGCGCCACATGATGTAGCCGAGGCCGGGCTGGCCTTCGCCCTGCGCCCACGAGTTCATGCGATCGCAGAATGCGCGCGAGCCGCCGCCGGTGCCCGGGATCGCCCAGACCTGGTTCTTCGGGTCTTCCAGCATCCGCGCGAACACCTTGAAGCCCGAGCCGCGGAAGTGCTCGGAGACTTCCTGCATCTCGATCTTGTTGCGCAGATCGGGCTTGTCGGAGCCGTATTTGCGCACGGCTTCGGCAAACGGAATCCGCGGCCAGTTCTTGGTGACCGGCTTGCCCTTGGCAAAATCCTCGAACACGCCGGTGATGACAGGCTCCATCGCCGCGAACACGTCGTCCTGCGTCACAAAGCTCATCTCGACGTCGAGCTGGTAGAACTCGCCCGGCAGGCGGTCGGCGCGCGGGTCCTCGTCGCGGAAGCATGGCGCGATCTGGAAGTAGCGATCGAAGCCCGACATCATCAGGAGCTGCTTGTACTGCTGCGGCGCCTGCGGCAGCGCGTAGAACTTGCCGGGATGGATGCGCGACGGCACCAGGAAGTCGCGCGCGCCTTCCGGCGAGGACGCCGTCAGGATCGGGGTCTGGAATTCGAAGAAGCCCTGCTCCTTCATCCGCTTGCGCATGGAATCGACCACCGCGCCGCGGGTCATGATGTTCTGGTGCAGCTTCTCGCGACGCAGGTCGAGGAAGCGGTATTTGAGCCTGATGTCCTCGGGATATTCCTGCTCGCCGAACACCGGCAGCGGCAGCTCGGCCGCCGGGCCCAGCACCTCGATCTCCTTGATGTAGATTTCGATCAGGCCGGTCGGCAATTCGGGATTGTCGGTGCCGGCGGGACGGCGGCGCACCTTGCCGTCGATCCGCACCACCCATTCGGAGCGGAACTTCTCGACCTCGGCGAATGCCGGCGAGTCCGGATCGGCCACGCACTGGGTGATGCCGTAATGGTCGCGCAGATCGACGAACAGCACGCCGCCATGGTCCCGGACACGGTGGACCCAGCCTGACAGCCTAGCCGTCTGGTCGATATCGCTCTCTCGGAGCGCGCCGCATGTGTGTGACCGGTAGCGATGCATATTCGTTCCAAAACTGATTGTCAGAGAGGAATCGCAATAGGAATTATCCTATTCGAAGGCGCTGGGTTTACCCGAGCCCGCCCGGGGCGGCAACCAACGGAACGGCAAGTTTTAGCTCGAAAACGCACATTTTCGGGTCCTCCGGCACTGACCGTTTGCCTATTCTCACCTTCGGCCTATCTTTCTGGACATGACCATCCATTTCCCGTTCCAGAACACCTATTCGGCGCTGCCGGCGAATTTTTTCGCCCGCGTCGCGCCGACCCCGGTGGCTTCCCCCCGGCTGATCAAGCTGAACCGGCCGCTCGCGGTCCAGCTCGGGCTGGATCCGGACCTGCTCGCGACGGCGGAGGGCGCCGAAATCCTCGCCGGCAAGCGGCTGCCTGACGGCGCCGACCCGATCGCCATGGCCTATGCCGGCCACCAGTTCGGGCACTTTGTTCCCCAGCTCGGCGACGGCCGCGCCATCCTGCTCGGCGAGGTCATCGACAGAGACGGCGTCCGCCGCGACATCCAGCTCAAGGGATCTGGCCCGACCCCGTTCTCCCGCCGCGGCGACGGCCGCGCCGCGCTCGGCCCCGTGCTGCGCGAATATATCGTCAGTGAGGCGATGTTCGCGCTCGGCATCCCGACCACGCGTTCGCTCGCCGCGGTCGTGACCGGCGAGCCTGTGATGCGCGAGACCGCCCTGCCGGGCGCGGTGCTGACCCGCGTCGCCGCGAGCCACATCCGCGTCGGCACCTTCCAGTTCTTCGCCGCCCGCGGCGACACCGACGGCGTGCGTGCGCTCGCCGACCATGTTATCGCGCGGCATTATCCCGAGTTGAAGGATGCCGCCCAGCCCTACCACGCGCTGCTCGCCGGCGTCGTGGCGCGGCAGGCCGCGCTGGTCGCGCGCTGGCTGCTTGTCGGCTTCATCCACGGCGTGATGAACACCGACAACTCTTCGATCTCGGGCGAGACCATCGACTACGGTCCCTGCGCCTTCCTCGACGCCTACAATCCGGCGCAGGTGTTCTCCTCGATCGACGAGATGGGCCGCTACGCCTATGCCAACCAGCCGCGCATCGCGTTGTGGAATCTGACCCGGCTCGCCGAATGCCTGCTGCCGCTGTTCGACAGCGAGCAGGAGAAGGCCATCGAACAGGCGCAAGTGATCCTCGGCGAATTCCCGGAAAAGTTCACCGCGGCCTATCAGGCCGGGCTGCGCGCCAAGGTCGGCCTGTTCACCGCACGCGACGGCGACGAGGCGCTGATCCAGGACCTGCTCGACGCGATGGCCAAGAACGCGGCCGACTTCACGCTGACCTTCCGCCATCTCGGCGAGGCGGCGAGCGGTGACGCCGCAGACGCCCGCGCGCAGTTCACCGATCCGGCAGCATTCGACGAATGGGCCGGCCGCTGGCGCGCTCGCCTCGCGCTGGAGCAGCAGAGTGCAGCCGAGCGCAAGACCGCGATGGGTGCCGTCAACCCGGCCTTCATCCCGCGCAACCACCGCATCGAGGCGGTGATTGCGGCCGCCGTCAACAGCGACGACTACGCGCCGTTCGAGGAGCTGCTGACGGTGCTGGCAAGGCCGTACGAGGACCAGCCGCAATACGCCGCCTATGCCGACCCACCGCTGCCCGAGCAGATGGTGACGCAGACGTTCTGCGGGACGTGAGCCCGAGATTTGTAGGATGGGTAGAGCGCAGCGAAACCCATCCTCATACTCACACCGTCACCACGATCTTCCCGAACTGCACGTTCGACTCCAGATACCGGTGCGCCGCGACGATCTCCTCGAACGGAAACGTCCTGGCGATGATCGGCTTCAGCGTGCCGTCCGCAAACCCGTCGAGGATGAACGCTTTCGCCGCAGCGAGCCGCGCCGGATCCTGGACGATCTCGTGCACGCGGTAGCCGCGCAGGATCAGGCTCTTGCTCAGCACGGTGAACAGCGGAAACGGCGTCGGCTCCGCGGCGCGCGGCATGGGGCTGGCTTGGCTGCCTTCCTGGCTGGTGCGCGAACACCTCGAGCGCGGCGCGCTGGTCCGCGTTCTCGGCAACGAGGGTGAGCTTCCCTACGATTGCCATGCGCTGTGGCTGCCGACGCCGCGATTGCCGCCGAAAGTCCGGCTTGCGGTCGACGCGCTCGCAGCCGCGCTGCCGAAGCTCGTGGCGTAGCGCGACCGCGTTGTTCCAGCGCCCCGCCTCGTGAGCGTTAACTCAGCCTCCACCATGCCGGGAGGCTCGCGGCGGTAACCATAAGGCTTAACAGCGCGTCAACGCTCCCCCAACAAGTCTAATTGTTTCTAATGGGGGAGAATGGCCCGTGGACGCATTTGCATTCGAATTCATGGGACTGGCGATGATCGCACTATGTCTCGTCGTGCTGGCGATGCCGGCGGCGCGGCGCCCGTCGAAGAACATGCGCTACGAGTGACGCGCTCAACGCGGCGCGCGCATCCGTATGTGGTCAACAGGCGCCCCGCTCGGCTCGCCGTCGTCAACGCAGGAGATCGTTCATGTTGGACCACGTCTCCATCACGGTATCCGACATACGCGCTGCCGAGCCCTCGTCGCGAGAAATATCGCGCCGAGGCGTTATCGAATGACGATATGCTTGCCCGGATGAGTCCTGACATGGGACACGACTCAGGGATTGACGACGCTTGAACGATACCGACGTCCAGCACACCCGCACATCCACCGCGAGCTCAGCACACTCGCCGCTCGAGGTGCTGTTCATTTTCCTCAAGCTCGGCGTGACCTGCTTCGGCGGCCCGATCGCGCATATCGGTTACTTCCGCGACGAGTTCGTCACCCGCCGGCGCTGGCTTGACGAACAGGCCTATGCGGATCTGGTCGCGCTCTGCCAATTCCTGCCGGGGCCTGCGAGCAGCCAGGTCGGCTTTTCGCTCGGCCTGATGCGATCAGGCTATCTCGGCGCGCTGGCGGCCTGGACCGGCTTCACGCTGCCCTCGGCGATCGCGCTGGTGCTGTTCGCCTTCGGCGCCGGCGGATTGAGCGGCCCGGCCGGCACAGGGCTCGTGCATGGTCTCAAGCTGGTCGCGGTGGCGATCGTCGCCCAGGCGGTCTGGGGCATGGCGCGCTCGCTCTGTCCCGACCGCGAGCGCGCTTCGATTGCAACGGTCGTAGCGCTCGTCATCCTCACGAGTTCCTCGTCGATCGCTCAGATCGGCGCCATCGTGCTCGGCGCCGTCGCCGGGCTGTGGTTCTGCCGTGCGGCGCAAGGTGCCGATGGCGTCACCCACATCGCGATGCCGGTGTCGCGCCGCGTTGGCGTGGCGGCGCTGATCCTGTTCGTCGCGCTGCTGGTCGGGTTGCCGCTGCTCGCCCGCGCATGGCCCGGCCTCGGCCTGTTCGAGGCCTTCTACCGCTCCGGCGCGCTGGTGTTCGGCGGCGGCCATGTCGTGCTGCCGCTGCTGCGCGAAGCCGTGGTGACGCCGGGCTGGATCGGCGACGATGCGTTCCTGACCGGCTACGGCGCCGCACAGGCCGTGCCGGGACCGCTGTTCACCTTCGCCGCCTTTCTCGGCGCGGCAATCGGCGGCGTGCCGGGCGCGATCACAGGCCTCCTTGGCATCTTCCTGCCGGGACTCCTCATCCTGCTCGCGGCGCTGCCGTTCTGGGACGGTTTTCGCAAGCGACCGGCGGCGCAAGCGATGATGCGCGGCGTCAACGCCGCTGTGGTCGGCATCCTCGGTGCCGCGCTCTACGATCCGGTGTGGACCAGCAGCGTGCAGCGTCCGCTCGATTTCGGCATCGCGCTGGCCGGCTTCGTCCTGCTCACGGCATGGCGCGCCCCGCCGCTCGTGGTGGTCGTCCTCAGCGCGGCTGCCGGCATCGCCACCGGGCTCCTGCAATCGTGAACAGCGGCGCCGGCCCCTCGCCGGCCGAATTAAGAGCGCTTTCATGCCTGGCCGCCATCATTGAAGGCGTATGCCGAGCGTACCCAAACAACAGGATTCGACCCGGGTTCCCGTGCTGGACCTGCTGCGGCTCGCCGCGGTCGGGGCCGTGATCCTGTACCATTACGGCTTCTGGGGCACCGCATCGCACGGCGTTCAGAAGGTGGCGATGCCGTACCTCGCCCCGGTCGCCCAGTACGGCTTCCTCGGCGTCCCCGTGTTCTTCGCGATTTCCGGCTTCGTCATCGCCTATTCGGCCGAAGGCCGCACACCGATCGGATTCGCGATCGCCCGCTTCAGCCGAATCTATCCGACCTTCGTCATCTGCATGACGCTGACCTTCCTCACCACGCTGCTGCTGGGCCAGGCCCATTTCCACGTGACGTGGGGGCAATGGCTGGCAAACCTGTTCATCGCGGCGCCGATGCTCGGTCAGCCCTATATGGACGACGCCTACTGGTCGCTGGTGATCGAGGTCATGTTCTACGTCTGGGTCGCGCTGCTTCTGGCCTGGGGCATCTTCCCGCGGAAGATCGGCACCATCATCCTGGCGTGGATCGCCATCACCTTCGCCAACGAGTTGACCTTCAACCTCCCGATCGTCGACAAGCTCTTCATGGCGGCCGACAGCGGCTTCTTCGCCGTCGGACTACTGATCTATCAACACTACCGGGGACGGCGCGACATGAGGCTCTACAGCCTGCTGACGCTGGCGATGGGCACGGCGACGTTCCAGGCCGTGCACAAGCTGGAACGGCTCGGCGTCCACACCCATGGCAGCTTCGATCCACGCGTCGTCACCGTGATCTGCATCGTCTCACTCGGTACCGTGTTCGCCGCCACGCGGATCAAGTCGGTGCCGCTGCCGGACAGCCTGGTCAGGGCCGTGGGCGGCATCACCTATCCGCTCTATTTGCTGCATCTGCAGCTCGGCTACGTGCTCCTGCTGATGATGACGCCAGTGCCGGATGCGGTTTCGACCGCGCTCGTGGTCGCGGGCATGGTCGTGCTGGCGTGGTTCGTCTGGCGCTTCCTCGAAGGCCCGGCGCATGACCTGGTCAGGGACAAACTCACAATGCTGGCCTCACGGCACGGATGGCCCTCGCGCCTCGGCCGCCCCGGCAACGCCTTGCTCACGGACGGTTGATCCGGCCCGATTGGTTGCAACGTCGTTATCCCCCGACCGTTGGACACGTATTCTACGCCAGCCAACGCTTGCGCCGCTTGTAGTGCTTCACATCGCGATATGATTTTCGCTTACCGCCGGCGACGCCAAGATAGAACTCCTTGACGTCCTCGTTTGCGGCGAGCGCACGCGCTTCGCCGTCCATCACGACGCGGCCATTTTCGAGGATGTAGCCGTGGCTGGCGTATCTGAGCGCCATGTTGGTGTTCTGTTCGGCGAGAAGGAATGAGACGCCTTCCTTGATGTTGAGGTCCCGCACGATTTCGAAGATCTCCTCCACGATCTGCGGCGCGAGGCCCATCGAAGGTTCATCGAGCAGGATCATCTTCGGGCGCGACATCAGCGCGCGGCCGATCACGCACATCTGCTGTTCGCCGCCCGACGTGTAACCGGCGGTGGAACCGCGCCGTTCGCGGAGGCGCGGGAAATAGGCGTAGACCCGTTCGAGATCCTGCGCGATGGCTGACTTGCCGTCCCTCCGCGTGAAGGCTCCGGTCAGGATATTCTCCTCGACCGTAAGATGAGCGAAGGCACGCCGCCCCTCCATCACCTGAATGCAGCCGCGCCGCACCAGATCATTTGGCGACAAGGACTTCACCTCGACGCCATCGAACAGGATCGAGCCCTTGGTGACCTCGCCGCGCTCCGCGTGCAGCAGATTGGAGACCGCCTTTAGCGTCGTGGTCTTGCCGGCGCCATTGGCGCCGAGAAGCGCGACAATGCCGCCCCGCGGCACCTCCAGCGATACGCCCTTCAACACGAGGATGACGTGATCATAGACAACCTCGATATTGTTGACCGACAGAACCAGCGCCGCTTCCGTCGTCATGGCGACCTTGGCAGTTGACACGCGCAGACCTCCAAATGGTTGCACCTTCCGGAATCCGGGAGCAGGCAAACCTGCCTCCCGGATCACTCACGCGTGCTCAGGTTTCTTTCGCGCAGTCGCGCGGCTTGATCTTCTTCTCCGCGGCATATTTCGCGGACACATCGGCGACGAGCGGTTCGATGAGCGATTCGTCAGCCGTGTACCAGTCGGAGATCACTTTCCAACCCTTGCCATCCCATTGCTGGACGCGCCCGTAGCGCGCGCCCTCGTGGTCGGAACAGGAAATGCTGACCGGCTTCAACATCCCCTCGAAACCGAGTTCCTTGATACGATCAGCGGTGAGGATGAGGTTCTCAAGCCCCCAACGGACCTGCTCGCCCGTCAGCGGTTTCTTGCCGAATTTTTCCTGCGCCTTGCGGATCGCCTCCACGCCGAGCATGGCGTTGACCATGCCGCGGTTGTAGAGAACTTCGCCGATCTTGCCAGGTTCTGTCGAACCCTTGCCTTTGGCGTAGACGTACTTCTCTATGTCCGCGTGCACAGGGTACTTGCCTGCGCCATGCTGAAGCATCAGCGACTTGTAGCCGGCGGCCTGTTCACCTGCCGGCGTTACATCCGGCTCTGCGCCTGACCACCAAACACCGATCATCTTGTCGCGCGGATAGGCAACAGCCGCGGCTTCCTTGATCGCCGTGCTGTTCATGACGCCCCAGCCCCAGACCAGGACATAGTCCGGCCGCTGCTGGCGGATCGCCAGCCATTGGGACTTCTGCTCGACACCGGGGTGCGTGACCGGGATCGGGGTGAACTCAAAGCCGTACTTCTGCGCCAGCACCTGCAGCATCGGGATCGGCTCCTTGCCATAGGGGCTGTCGTGGTACAGCAGCGAAATCTTCCGGCCCTTCAACTTGTCGAACCCGCCGAGTTCCTTGGCGACGTGCTGGATCGCGATATCGGCCGCGGACCAGTAAGTGCCGAGCAACGGGAAGTTGTACGCGAACACCGCACCGTTCTTGGAATCGGCGCGGCCGTAGCCCATCGTGATGACCGGGATCTTGTCGGTCGCGGTCTTTTCGGTCAGTGCGAAGGTGATACCGGTCGACAGCGGATTGATGAACGCCGCCCCGGTCGGCCCCTTGCTCTTGAGGCGCTCGTAACACTCGACGCCCTTGTCGGTCGCGTAAGCCGTCTCGCATTCCTCGGTCAGAATCTTGACGCCGTTGATGCCGCCGTCACGTTCATTGATCAGGTTGTAGTAGTCTACCACGCCGTTTGCGTAGGGCGCGCCGTTCACGGCGTACGGTCCGGTCCGGTAGGACAGGATTGGGATGAACTGCTCGTTTTGCGCTGCGGCCGGTGCGCTGAACGCCGCGCCCGACAGGGCGGCCGCCAGTATCAGTACATTGCGTGCAATACCTGCCATGTTGATATCCTCCTCCTTAAATTCCCGTGGGGTGTTTCCTTCCTCTCGGTTGTCAGCGGCCGCCATCCGCGTTGCGATCGAGGCACGATCGCTCCTTCAATAGGGAAACGGCCAAAGTCTGAGCTTCTCCTTGCCGATCGATATCAGCCTTGCGAAGCCATGGGGTTCCTTGATGAGAAGATAACAGATCAACGATCCGAAGATGATGAGCTGGAGGTGAGTGATCGTTTGCGTGGACAGCGGCAGGCCGAGTTCGGTTGGAAGCACATTCAGCAGGATCGGCACGATGAGGATGAAGGCCGCCCCGATGAACGAACCCATGATCGATCCGAGCCCGCCAATGATGACCATGAACAGAAGATCCAGCGAGCGTTCGATCGAGAATGCAAGCGGCTCCCATGAACCGAGGTAGACGAACGCCCAGAGCGCGCCCGCCACTCCGATGATGAACGAAGAGACCGCGAAAGCCGTCAGCTTTGCGTAGAGCGGCCGGATGCCGATCAGTTCGGCGGCGATATCCATGTCGCGGATCGCCATCCACTGCCTGCCGAGATTGCCGCGAACGAGATTCTTCGCCAACACCGCAAGCACGGTCACGAAGAGCAGGCACAGCAGGTAGCGCTCGACCGGCGTGCGAACGACCAGACCGAAGAAATCCAGTTCCGGCGCATTCACCGATCCTGACGGCGCATAGTTGGTGAACCACGAGAGTCGCAGGAACGCCCAATCGAAGAAGAACTGCGCGGCAAGCGTCGCAACCGCCAGATAGAGGCCCTTGATGCGCAGACTGGGAATACCGAACAGGACTCCAACACCCGCCGACATGAGCCCGCCAAGCAGAATGGATGCCAGCACGGGCAACGGTGGGATCGCGATCGCGAAGCCGAGCGAGGCCAGCGGGATGTGGACGCCGGTCGCCAGTTTGTAGGCCGAATAAGCGCCGATGGCCATGAATGCGCCGCTGCCGAGCGAGATCTGGCCGCAATAGCCGACGAGAATGTTGGTGCCGATGGCGGCGAGCGCCAGGATGAGGAAGGGCAGCAGGATGGCCCACAGCAGATACTCGCTGCCGAACGGCCAGACATGGAAGGTGGCCAACAGCGGCACGCCAATGAAAGCAATCCCGAGCAAGATGGCGAGCGCAATACGATCCTGGCGAATCGGGAAGATCGCCATGTCCTCCGCGTAGGTCGTCTTGAACTGGCCAGCTTCGCGATAGAGCACACCGACCTCCTTGCCTCAGATGCGTTCGATGATCCGCTCGCCGAACAGCCCCTGTGGCCGCACAAGCAGCACCGCCAACGCCAGCACGTAGGCAAACCAGTATTCGATACCGCCGCCGATGGATGGCCCCAGATACACCTCGGCAATCTTCTCACCCGCCCCCACGATGAGCCCGCCGACGATGGCTCCCGGAATGGAGGTGAGGCCTCCGATGATCAAAACCGGCAGGGCCTTCAGCGCAAGGAAGGTGATGGAGAACTGCACGCCAAGCTTGGTACCCCACACCGTCGCCGCGACCAACGCAACGAGACCGGCAACGAGCCAGACCACGAACCAAATCCAACTGATTGGAATCCCGACCGAGTGCGCGGCAAGATGGTCATCGGCCACGGCCCTGAGCGCACGACCGGTCTTGGTGCGCTGAAAGAAGATCGCGAGGCCGGCGACCAGGATGCCAGCAATCAACGCGCCCCAGACGTCCAGCTTGTTGACCAGAATCCCGCCCGGGAAGAGCCCTTCAAACAAAAACCAGGCGTCGGTCGGGAACAGCCGCAACGGGTAGACATCCGATCCGAAGATCATCTCCGCCACGCCCTCGATGACGAACGTCACGCCGATCGTGGACATGAACAGCGTGAGGCCATCCTGGTTGACGAGAGGTCCGATCACGAACCGCTCGATGAGCCAGGCCGTCGCCGCCATGATCACGGCGGCAAAACCGATAGCGAGCACGACCGCGACCCAAAGCGGAAAACCAGTGGCGACCAGGAGGTCGAGGGCGCGAACCAGCGCCAGCCCTGCGAGCAATACCATCGCTCCCTGCGCATAATTGAACACGCCGGATGCCTTGAAGATAAGCACGAAGCCGAGCGCGACCAGCGAATAGAGCACGCCGGACATCAATCCGCCGATCAGGACCTCGAGAAACTGACCGAATGCGATCACGAGCGCTCCTCAGTGTGCAACGCCGAGATAGGCGTCGATGACAACCTGGCTTCGCTTCACCTCGTCAGGCGTGCCGTCGGCGATCTTTACGCCGTGATCAAGTACCGCCACGCGATCCGAGAGATCCATGACCACGGCCATATCGTGCTCGATCAGGGCGATGGTCGTGCCGTAATGATTGTTCACATCTATGATGAATCTCGACATGTCCTCCTTCTCCTCGAGGTTCATGCCGGCCATCGGCTCGTCGAGGAGGAGAAGGTCGGGCTCCATCGCCAGAGCGCGACCAAGTTCGACACGCTTCTGCAAACCATACGGCAAACGCCCGACCGGCACCTTGCGGATTGTCTCTATCTCGAGGAAGTCGATGATCTCCTCGACCTTGTGCCGATGCTCGACCTCCTCCGCCAGAGCTGGGCCCAAACGCAGCACCTGCCACAACAGGCCCCGGCGCACCTTCAAGGTACGGCCTGCCATGATGTTGTCGAGCGCGCTCATGCCCTTGAACAGGGCGACATTCTGAAAGGTACGCGCGATGCCGCCGCGTGCCGCCTCGAATGGCTGCATCTTGGCCCGGGTGCGCCCTTTGAAGGTGATGGCGCCATGATTGGGGCGATAGAAACCGTTGATGACGTTCAGCATCGAAGTCTTGCCGGCGCCGTTGGGTCCGATGATGGCCCGAATTTCGCTCTTCCGGATGTTGAACGAAACGTCCCGCAGCGCCTTGACACCTCCGAAGGAGAGCTCCACGCGCTCGACCTCAAGCAGAATGTCGTTGGTGTCCGGCGCTCTCATGCGGCTCTCCCCAGAGATTCACCCGAACCAATGGCTTGCATGTCGCAAATCCTGACCCGTGCCGCGGTCGTGCCCTTCCGGCCATCCTCGAAGGTGACTTCCGTGGAAATGTCGGCGTCATGCGCCCCGTTGTAGAGTGCCGTAACCAGCGGCGCATAGCGCTCGGCAATGAAGCGACGGCGTACCTTCTGCGTGCGGGTCAGTTCGCCATCATCCGCATCGAGCTCCTTGTGCAGAATGAGAAAGCGGCGAATCTGGGCGCCTGCAAGCGCCTTTTCCCCGGCCAGCGAGCGGTTCACCGCGGCAACGTCCCTCGCGACCATGTCGTAGACCAGCGGATGCCCGGCAAGCTCCTGATAGGATCCGTAGGCGACGTTGTTGCGTTCCGCCCAATTCGCGACGGCGACCGGGTCGATGTTGAGCATCGCGCAAACGAACTCCCGGGAGTCACCGAGCGTGATCGCTTCCTTGATATTGGGATAGAACTTCAACTTGTTCTCAAGGTACTTCGGGGCAAACATCGTGCCGTCAACCAGCCGACCGACGTCCTTCGCACGATCGATGATCTTCAGATGCCCGGTCTTCTCGTCAAAAAAGCCCGCATCGCCGGTCCTGACGTATCCGTCGGACGTCATGGCTTCCGCCGTCTTTGCCTGATCCTTGAAATATCCGAGAAACATGCCGGGCGAGCGGAACTGCACTTCGCCCGATTCCGCGATGCGGATGTCGACGTTGGGCGCCGCCGGACCAACCGTGTCCGAGTAGATCTCGCCATCAGGCTGGCACGTTACATAAAGGAACGCTTCGGTCTGGCCGTAGAGTTGTTTCAGATTCAATCCAATCGAGCGGTATAACGCGAACAGATCCGGACCAATGGCTTCGCCTCCAGTGTAGGCGACCCGCACCAGAGACAAGCCAAGGACGTTCTTGAGAGGCTCGTAGACCAGCCAGCGTCCGAGCGCATAGAGCAACCGGCCCGACAGCGGCACTGGACGTCCGGTCAAGACTTGCTCGCCATACCGGCGTGCGACGTCCAGAAAGTAGTTGAACAATCGCCGCTTGAGCGGCGCGGCGTCCTCCATGCGGACCATCAGCCGCGTCAGCATGGCCTCGAAACCGCGTGGCGGGGCCAGGTAGAAGGTTGGTCCTATCTCATGCCGATCCTGCTCGATTGTGTCGCTGCTCTCGGGACACGCCATGCAGAATCCAGCCACGAGGCCCTGCACGTAGCTGACGTAATGATCGCCCGCCCAGGCCAGCGGCAGATAGGCGAGCACCACGTCCTTGTCGGTCAGCTTGTCGAATCGCGTGGTGTCGGTTGCAGCATCGATGCAGCCGCGT
Source organism: Bradyrhizobium sp. Pha-3 (assembly GCF_042258615.1). Classification (GTDB taxonomy): domain Bacteria; phylum Pseudomonadota; class Alphaproteobacteria; order Rhizobiales; family Xanthobacteraceae; genus Bradyrhizobium. The sequence goes on from NZ_CP170152.1 coordinate 5,583,966, forward strand.
GCCGACAGCATGACACCCTTCGGCGCTCCAGTCGTTCCCGAGGTGTAGAGGATGACCGCAATGTCCGAACCGTTCCCCACTCGAACGTATTCATCAATCCGTTCACCAAGCGCCACGTCGGCCGCAAGCGCGGCGCGGCCGTCCTCGATGATATCGCCGATTGCGATCAATCCACTGCGGTCGTAGCCGTCAAGGCCGCGCGGCTCGTCGTAGACAATCTTGTTGAGTTGCGGCAGTCGGTCGGACACCGACAAGACCTTGTCGACCTGCTCCTGGTCCTGCGCTGCGACGAGCTTCGCCTCGGCGTGAGCGAGGACGAAGGCAAGCTCATCCGCCACCGCATCCGAGTAGACCGGAACGGGAATGGCGCGCAGCATCTGCGCTGCCATCATGGTCCAGTAAAGCTTCGGCCGATTTGAGCCAACAACGGCGATCGTGTCGCCTTGCCGCAGGCCAAGGCGATCCAGGCCGGCGGCGTAAGCTCGCACGATCTCGGCAACCTGAGCCCAGGTCCAGTTCTGCCAGATACCGAGATCCTTGTGCCGAAACGCTGGCCGCGTGCCAAACTGCGCGGCATTTCGCAGCAGCAATTTGGGGAACGTATCGAACGATCCGCCGCCAGCCATGTCGGTCTCGATCCCAAAAACCGGCGCGTTGGTTCGCACCTGTTATGGTGATGCCTGCCCATTTTGGGCAACAGCCATGCGAGTGCCGCATGCTCCACCTTACAACGGATCGGAAGTCCCACAAATACCCTATTGAAAGATCGCGCTTCTCTGCGGCGCCTTGGCGACAGAGATAGTGTGCGAAGCTGACTATCAAATCGGTCCCGAAACGGGTTCAGTGGAAGCGCCCGGTCGGCTCCTGCTGGAGGTAATCCCAATGAGTTGCAGGCCAACGGCGTGGGGGATCTATTTCTCAATAGCGGAAGTCTCTGCCGCGCGCGCCTGCGCGAACCACCGGTCGACATCCGGCGAGGTTTGGGTCCTCGGCTCGTCACGATACCGAAGCTGGCCATAGGCACCTCGCATTGCCATCATCGTCCTCTCAATGGCCTGGCGGGGGTACAGGGTCGTGGCCAGTCTGAGACAGAGATCTTCGAGAGCGCCGTCGTGTGTCTCGTCCGCAATGGCGGGCACGACGGTTCGGCATTGCTTCGCGACCCAGCACGTAGATGACGGGGTTTCGCGTCCGCCAGCACAGGCAGAACTCCGCCGGTGCCGGGTCACCGAGCTCCGCATCATTGCAGCATCGATTTCGGAATAATGGAAAAATATCGCTGATTTGCCCGACGTGTCAAGTTGCCGTGTCGAACGTGTCAGTAGCTCGTGATCTGTCGCCTGTTTGTAGCTCGTGAAGTGTCGTGTTTTCGGTGCCCCGGAACAAAGGGGGCACGATGGGCACGGCATCCATTCACGAGGGTGTACGACGGATGCGGTTTTCAAGTTTGTTGGAGCGGACGGAGGCCAAGGAGCTGACGCAGGAGGCGGCGTCAGAGGTTCTGGGGATCAGCGTGCGGACCTTTCAACGTTGGGCAGAACGCTTTGAGGCGGAGGGCGATGACGGGCTTGTCGACCGGCGGATGGGTCAGCGCTCGCCGAGGCGGGCGCCGGAGGAAGAACTGGAGCGGATGCTGGGGCTGTTCCGGGACAAGTACGCGGACTTCACGGTGAAGCATTTCCACGAGCAGCTGCAAAAGCGGCATGACTATATGCTGGGCTATACGGTGACCAAGCTGGCCTTGCACGCGGCGGGGTTGGTGCGGAAGGCGCCGAAGCGTTCGGCGCACCGCAAGAAGCGCCCACGCCGGCCGCTTCGGGGCATGCTGCTGCACCAGGACGGATCGCGCCACGTCTGGATCGAAGGTCTGCCCGCGAAGGACCTGATCGTCACGATGGACGATGCGACCAGCGAGATCTACTCGATGGTGCTGGTCGAGGAAGAAGGAACGGCCTCGACCTTCCAGGCCTTGCGCGAAGTGATTGGCGAGCACGGCCTGTTCTGCGCGCTCTACACCGACCGCGGCAGCCATTATTTCCTGACCCCAAAAGCTGGCGAGAAGGTCTCCAAGACGCAACAAACCCAGGTGGGACGGGCTTTGTCGCATCTTGGGATCGAGCATATCGCAGCCTATTCGCCGCAGGCGCGCGGGCGCTCCGAGCGGGTGTTCGGCACGTTGCAGGATCGGCTGCCGAAGGAGCTGCGGCTTGCCGGGATCACGACGCTCGAAGCCGCCAACACGTGGCTGAAGACGCATTACATCGCCGGGCACAACGCCGCGTTTGCGATCAAGCCCGAACAGGACGGCACGGCATTCGTGGCCGACCGCCATGAGGCCTGGCGCGAGGCGCTGTGCGTGATCGAGGAGCGAACCGTCGCCAACGATAATACCGTTGCATGGAACGGTCGGCGGCTGCAGCTGCCGCAGAGCCGGCTCAGGCCTCACTTCGTCAAGGCTGTGGTGCGCCTACATGAGTATCCCGATGGCACCGTCAGCGTGTTCCTCGGACCGCATCGGTTGGCGATGTTCAGCGCCAACGGACACCAGATCAGCCCCGACGCGCCTCAGCCTGGCAGCGTGCTCGGAGCCGTCAAGGACAAGCCCTTGCGGGCGCGCAAGCGCGCGTCCTTGACCGCTCCTGCGCGCGCCGCCGTCGAGACAGCGCGGGTCGGGGCGGAGAAACGGGCTTCAAGTCGAACAAAGAAACCGACCCGGAGGGCTAAAACCGCCGCAACAGCCATGGCATGATCAATCAGGGAAAGCCGTCCCCGCCTTCCGGCTCCCCTGCAAATCTGAAACGAAGGCGACAGATCACGAGCTACAAAAACACGACATCTTCACCCGCTACGGACAGTTGCTTGGTCGAACGTGCCGTGTCGAACGCCGCTGGCTGTCGGCTACTGTGCATGGGGTTGTTTTCGATGTTTTGGTAATGCGCCCCTGCGACAGCGGGCTATCACCTATGGCGCTCAGCCCATGTTCGTCACGCCCGATCAAGCCGGGTGATGACACCGGGGGTGGGGGTCGCCAGGACGACGGAAGGATTTGGGGCACAACCGGGCCGAAAACGCCCGCGAATCGCGCCCAATCAATTCAAAAATGCCCTGTCCCTCACCCCGTGCAGGGCCAAAATCCCTGCAAGACCCTTGACATAACTGCCCTTTCGGCAGAACGCGTGTGGTCAAGCCGTCATGGACTGTTCATGGATCTGATTAGCACGACCCCCGACCTCGCCGCCGCCTGCGACCGGCTCGCCCAACACAAGGTCATCACCGTCGACACCGAGTTCCTGCGGGAGACGACCTACTATCCCCTGCTCTGCGTCGTGCAGATGGCGAGCGCGGATGAAGCTGTCGTGGTCGACGCGCTGGCGCCCGGCGTCGACCTCAAGCCGTTCTTCGAACTGATGTCGAACGAGGCCGTGCTGAAGGTGTTTCACGCCGCGCGGCAGGACATCGAAATCGTCTGGCATCTCTCCGGCACGATCCCGCATCCGATCTTCGACACCCAGGTCGCCGCCATGGTGCTCGGCTATGGCGACAGCATCGCCTATGATCAGCTGGTCGATCGCGTCACCGGCCACCGCCCCGACAAGACCCATCGCTTCACCGACTGGTCGCGCCGCCCGCTGAGCGAGGAGCAACTGCATTACGCCGTCTCCGACGTCACCCATCTGCGCGAGGTGTTCGCGGCGCTCGACGCCGATCTGAAGAAGCGCGACCGCAGCGACTGGGTCAGCGAGGAAATGGAGATCCTGACCTCGCCGAAGACCTACGACTTCCATCCCGAGCGTGCCTGGGAGCGGCTCAAGACCCGCGTCCGCAAGCCGCGCGAGCTCGCGGTGCTGATCGAGGTTGCCGCCTGGCGCGAGCAGGAGGCGCAGAGCCGCGACGTGCCGCGCTCGCGCGTGCTCAAGGACGATGCGGTCGGCGACATCGCCACCCATGCGCCGACCTCTCTCGACAAGCTCGGCAATCTGCGTTCGCTGCCGAAGGGTTTCGAGCGCTCTAAATGGGGCGCCGACATCATCGCCGCGGTGCAGCGCGGGCTGGCCCGCGACCAGGCCACGCTCCCCAAGCTGGAAAAGCCGAGAAACAATTCCAATGGCGCGGCGACCGTCGAGCTGTTGAAGGTGCTGCTCCGCATGACCTCGGAGCGCCACGGCGTCGCCAGCAAGGTGATCGCCACCGTCGACGATCTCGAGCAGATCGCGGCCAGCGATCAGGCCGAAGTCGGCGCCCTGCACGGCTGGCGGCGCGAGTTGTTCGGCGAGGCGGCGCTCAAGCTCAAGCACGGCCAGCTCGCGCTCGCGATCGACAAAGGCCGCGTGGTGCGGGTGGATCGGGGTTAGCGCACGCCATTCGCCTGGTGCACGCGAAGTTCCGGCGCCTTCGACCGTCAGCCAGTGGCCGAACGCTAGGTGCGGGAGTTCGGCCGGCACAGGCTGAGGTTGCGTCACGCGAAACCAGCGCGCTTGCTAAGGCGCAGATTTCGTGTTGCAATCCCTTCACAATCGGATTGCGGCCGTTCGACTGTGCGTTCCACGATGTTGATAGCCAAGGCTTCAATGTACAGGCTTCGAGAGGCGAAACTTCGGACTTGAAGACCTTGGATATAGAGACCCGGGAATTGAACAGACAGCGGAAAGCCCGCTTGTGGCGTGGCACGTGGAAAACGTGGTCGCGTCTTTTTTATGTCTAGACTGGGAGAGAGACGATGCCGAAGGGTACCGTCAAATGGTTCAACCCGACCAAAGGCTACGGGTTCATCAAGCCTGCCGTCGGCGACAAGGATGTGTTCGTTCACATCTCGGCGGTCGAACGCGCAGGTCTCAGCACATTGAACGAGAACCAGACCGTCGAGTACGAGCTGGTGGAGAACCGCGGCAAGGCGTCGGCAGAGAACCTCAAGGTTCACTGAGCGCCGCTGCTGGCGGAATTCATCCTGACGCCTCCCCCGGCCGCATCACCCGGGGGATTGTTCTCGGGGATCTCTCGTGCAACCGCGCACTAAGGCGCCGGCGCGATCAGCGTGCTGTCGGTTGCGGCGCTGCCTTGCGTCCTGCAGAGATCGCCTTCGAGCTTGAGCCGGCCGCTCGCCAGAAGCCGCAGCGCCTCCGGATAGATGCGATGCTCGATCGCGATCACGCGTGCGGCGAGCGTCTCCGGCGTGTCGTCGTCAGCCACGGTGACCGCGCCCTGCATCACGATCGGCCCGGCGTCGGTCTCCGGGATCACGAAATGCACCGTCGCGCCGGACAGTTTGACCCCTGCACGCAAGGCCTGGCCATGCGGATCGAGGCCGGGAAAGCTGGGCAGCAGCGACGGATGGATGTTGAGCATCCGGCCGTACCAGTGCCGGACGAAATCGGCGGTGAACAGCCGCATGAAGCCACCGAGGCAGATCAGCTCGACCTGCCTGTCGTCGAGCGCCCGCTGCAGCACCGCCTCGAAACCCGCACGGTCCTTGCCGAACGGCTTGCTCTCGATGACGATGGTCGGAATGCCGCTCGCGACCGCCTTCTCGAGCCCGGGAGCGTTGTCGCGGTTGGATATCACGGCGACGATCTCGGCTGGAAAATCCGCAGCCTTCGCAGCCTCGATCAGCGCGGCCATGTTGGAGCCGCGGCCGGAAATCAGAATGGCTGTGCGGCGCTTCATTGCGAGAGATCGAGATGACCGTGATAGACCACGCGATGCTCGTCCTTGGCTTCGATCACCTCACCCAGCAGCGTCACGGTCTCGCCGCCGGCGGTGAAGGCCGCGGTCACCGCATCGACCGCATCGGCCTTGACGATCGCGATCATGCCGATGCCGCAGTTGAAGGTGCGCAGCAGCTCGAGCTCGGCGATGCCGCCCTGCTCGGCCAGCCATTTGAACACCGGCAGCACCGGCAGCCGCGCCAGATCGATGCCGACGCCGAGATGCTTCGGCAGCACGCGCGGAATGTTGTCGGTGAAGCCGCCGCCGGTGATGTGGGCGAGCCCCTTCACTGCGCCGGTCTCGCGGATCGCGCGCAGGCAGGATTTCACATAGAGCCTGGTCGGCGTCAGCAGCGCCGCGCCGAGCGTCATGACCGGTGCGAATGGCGCCGGCGCGTCATAGGCCACGCCGGACTGCTCGACGATCTTGCGCACCAGCGAATAGCCGTTGGAGTGCACGCCGGAGGACGCCAGGCCGATCACGGCGTCGCCGGCCGCGATATCCCCGGTCGGCAACAGGGTGCCGCGTTCGGCCGCGCCGACCGCAAAGCCGCCGAGGTCGTAATCGCCATCCTTGTAGAGTCCGGGCATCTCGGCGGTCTCGCCGCCGATCAGCGCGCAACCGGATTCGCGGCAGCCCTCGGCGATCCCAGCGACGATTTGCGCGGTGGCCTCCGGATGGAGCTTGCCGCAGGCGAAATAGTCGAGGAAGAACAGCGGTTCCGCGCCCTGCACGACGAGGTCGTTGACCGACATCGCGACCAGGTCGATGCCGATGCCGCCGTGGAGGCCGGTCTCGATCGCGATCTTCAGCTTGGTGCCGACGCCATCGGTCGCGGCCACCAGGACCGGATCCTTGAAGCCCGCGGCCTTGAGGTCGAACAGCCCGCCGAATCCGCCGATCTCGGCGTCCGCGCCGGGCCGTGCGGTGGCCCGCACCATCGGCTTGATCAGATCGACCAGACGATTGCCGGCGTCGATATCGACACCCGAATCCGCGTAAGTGAGCCCGTTTTTGCGCTCGGTCATGCCCAATTCCAGATGATAAGGGGCTGGTTACGAGGAATTCCGCCCCCGCGCAATGGCTCGCGGCATTGCTGCCGCGATACTATGTAGATAACACCCGGCCGCCGCGCAAAAGAGCCGGATATCGAGTAAAATCAGGCTTCTAGCCGGGAAGCGATTCAAGTTGAGCATTCCGAATATCATCACCCTCGGCCGCATCATCCTGGTGCCGGTGATCGTCTGGGCCATCGTCTCGAGCCAGATGGAGATCGCGTTTGCGATCTTCGTGATCGCCGGCGTCTCGGACGCGGTCGACGGTTTTCTAGCCAAGCGCTTCAACATGGCGAGCGAGCTCGGCGCCCTGCTCGACCCGCTCGCCGACAAGGCGCTGCTGGTGTCGATCTATGTCGCGCTCGGCATCTGGGGCGCGGTGCCGCGCTGGATCGTGATTCTCGTGGTGTCGCGCGACATCATGATCGTCTCCGCCGTGATTGTGTCATGGTTATTCGACAAGCCGGTCGAGATGAAGCCGTTGATGGTGTCGAAACTGAACACGGTGGCACAGGTCGCGTTCGCGGCTTTGGTGCTGGCCTCGCTCGGCTTCGGCTTTCAGCCGCATCCCTACGACCTGATCCTGATGGGTCTGGTCACGATCTTTACTTTGGGTTCGGTGTCCCTCTATCTCGTGGAGTGGGTGCGGCACATGAGCACGATCGAGGCTCGGTAGCGCACGATCCGGAAAAGTGGAAACCGGCTTTCCCGCGACGAACGCGAAGCGTTTGCGCAGGGATCATGCTAGAATGAAGTGGTTTGGAGACTTGCGTGGCCGGTAGCGTTCAACCTCGTCAATTGGCCTTGGCCTTGCCGCACGAGGAGAAGCTGACCCGCGACGATTTCCTCGAGGGGCCCGCCAATGAGGCGGCGCTGGCGCTGATCGACGGCTGGCCCGACTGGCCGAACCGGATCATGCTGCTGCTGGGGCCCGAAGGCTCCGGCAAAAGTCACCTCGCCGCGATCTGGGCCGAGATCGCCGGCGCGCGCTCGACCGCGGCGCATGCCCTGACCACCGACACGGTGCCGACCGCGCTCGCAACCGGAGCACTGGTGGTCGAGGACCTGAGGCCGTCGGATTTCGACGAGCGCGCGATGTTCCATCTGATGAATCTCGCGCGCCAGGACGATGCCTTCGTCCTGATCACGGCGCGCGTGCCGCCCTCGGCGTTCGAGATCGAGCTGCGCGATCTGCGCTCCCGGCTCCGCGCGGTGCCGACGGTGACGTTGCTGCCGCCCGACGACCAGCTGTTCCGCGGCCTGATCGTCAAGTTCTGCGCCGACCGTCAGATGAGCGTGGACGAGCCGCTCGTCAGCTACCTGACCAACCGGATCGAGCGGTCCTATACCGCCGTCCGCCAGGCGGTCGAGCTGCTCGACACCGAAGCGCTCCGGCTGGGCCGGCCGGTGACCCGGGCGCTGGCGGCGGAGCTGCTGCGCGATGCCTGACCGTCCCCGCGGCTTGACGGCGCAGGCCTGCGGAACATCAATGTCATCGAAACGTCATCGCAATATCACATGTTCTGTGCGGCCCTCGGCTAGACCGCTCCGGCCCCCTGCCCCGAATTGGACCAGCACTTGATGGACTCGGCACAAGCACCTGAAATCAAAGAGAAAGAGGCAGAGCTTCCGCCCGTCCCCGCGGTCGCGACGAGCCCCGAGCGATTCATCAACCGGGAGCTCTCCTGGCTGCACTTCAACCGCCGGGTGCTCGAGGAATCGGTCAATCTCGGCCATCCCCTGCTGGAGCGGGTCCGCTTCCTGTCGATTTCGGCGAACAACCTCGACGAGTTCTTCATGGTCCGCGTCGCCGGCATCAAGGCCCAGGTCCGCGAGGGCATTGCCGAGCGCAGCCCCGACGGCCTGCTGCCGGCCGAGCAGCTCGTGATGATCAACAAGACCGTCTCGCGGCTCGCCTCCGACCAGCAGGCGATCTGGAGCGACCTGCGCGAGCTGCTGTCCAAGGTCGGCATCCAGCTGGTCGACGGGCGCGACGTTACCAAGTCCGAACGCACCTGGATCGAGGATCACTTCCTCCACAACATCTTCCCGTTGCTGACCCCGCTCGCGATCGACCCGGCGCATCCGTTCCCGTTCATCCCGAACCTCGGCTTTACGGTCGCGCTGCAATTGTCGCGGATCTCCGACGGCAAGGCGATGAACGCGCTGATCCGCATGCCCGGCAAGATCGACCGCTTCATCCGCATTCCCTCGACCAAGGAAGGCGCGCCGGCGCGGCTGATCACGCTCGAGCAGGCCACCGGTCTGTTCATCGGCCGCCTGTTCCCCGGCTACACCGTCAAGGGCCAGGGCGCGTTCCGCATCATCAGGGACTCCGAACTCGAAATCGAGGAAGAGGCCGAAGACCTCGTTCGCCTGTTCGAGACCGCGCTCAAGCGCCGCCGGCGCGGATCGGTGATCCGGCTCGAGATCGAGGCCACGATGCCCGAAGAGCTGCGCGTTTTCGTGCAGCACGCATTGTCGACCGCGGACGATGAAGTGATCCTGGTCGACGGCGTGCTTGCGATGAACGAACTGTCGCAACTCACCCGCCTCAATCGCCCCGACCTCGAATTCCCGCCCTACGTGCCGCGCCATCCCGAACGCGTGCGCGACCATGGCGGCGATATCTTCGCGGCGATCCGGCAGAAGGATCTCGTGGTCCACCACCCCTATGAATCCTTCGACGTCGTCGTGCAGTTCCTGCAACAGGCGGCGCGCGATCCCGACGTGGTCGCGATCAAGCAGACGCTCTATCGCACCTCGAACAACTCGCCGATCGTGCGCGCGCTGGCGGACGCCGCCGAAGCCGGCAAGTCGGTGACCGCGTTGATCGAATTGAAGGCGCGCTTCGACGAGGAGGCCAATATCCGCTGGGCGCGCGACCTCGAACGCGCCGGCGTGCAGGTCGTCTACGGCTTCATCGAGCTGAAGACGCACGCCAAGCTGTCGATGGTGGTGCGCCGCGAGGGCGGCAATCTCACGACCTATGTGCACACCGGCACCGGCAACTATCATCCGGTCACCGCCCGCATCTACACCGACGTCTCCTACTTTACGTCGGACCCGATCATCGGCCGCGACGTCGCGCGGGTATTCAACTACATCACCGGTTATGCCGAGCCGAGCGACATCGAGAAGATGGCGGTGTCGCCGCTCACATTGCGCAAGCGGATCATCGAGCACGTCCACGGCGAGATCGCTCACGTCAGACATGGCCGGCCCGGCGCGATCTGGATGAAGATGAACGCGCTGGTCGATCCTGATATCATCGACGCGCTGTATGAGGCCTCGCAGGCCGGCGTCTCGATCGAGCTCGTGGTGCGCGGCATCTGCTGCCTGCGGCCCGGACTGCCGGGATTGTCGGAGAACATCCGCGTCAAATCGGTGATCGGCCGGTTCCTGGAACACGGCCGAATCTATTGCTTTGGCATGGGCCAAGGCCTGCCGAGCGCAAAAGCTGCTGTGTATATCTCGTCCGCCGACATGATGCCGCGCAACCTCGACCGCCGCGTCGAGGTCCTCTGTCCGCTGCAAAATCCGACGGTGCATCAGCAGGTTCTCGAACAGATCATGGTCGCGAACCTGAAGGACACCGAGCAAAGCTGGCAATTGTTGCCGGATGGGTCGTCAACGCGTATGAAGGCCGCGAAAGGCGAAGAGCCGTTCAATCTGCATGACTATTTCATGACAAATCCGAGTCTGTCCGGCCGTGGTAAGTCTCTCAAGGAATCTTCACCGCGCCGTCTCACGCGTCGCAACGAGCGTCAGCAGCCATCGTCATAAGGGGGCCTTACGGTGAAGCGGCCGCGGAAGCGCGCTTCCAGCGTCGCTGTGATCGACATCGGCTCGAACTCGGTTCGTCTCGTGGTTTACGAGGCGATGGCGCGCAGCCTCATCACCATCTTCAACGAGAAGGCGCTGTGCGGGCTCGGACGCGAGGTGCAGAGCACCGGCCTGCTCGCAACCGATGCGGTCAACAAGGCGCTCACCGCGCTGCGGCGCTTTCGCGCGCTGTGCAGGATCCAGCAGGTCGGCCGCGTCTACGCGATCGCGACCGCGGCCTGCCGCGACGCCAAGAACGGTCCGGACTTCATCGCCCAGGCCGAGCGCATCTGCGGCGCCAAGATCGAGATTCTCACAGGACCGCGTGAAGCGAAACTGTCTGCGCTCGGCGTCGTCTCCGGCGTGCACAATCCGAACGGCATCGTCGGCGATCTCGGCGGCGGCTCGCTCGAACTGATCGACGTCAAGGGCAACCGCGTGCGCAGTGGCGTGACGCTGCCGCTCGGCAGCCTCGCGCTGCAGGACCTCTCGAACAAATCGCTCAAGCGCGCCGAGCGCATCGTCAAGAACGAACTGCTCGGCGTCGCCCAGCTCAAGACCGGCCGTGGCCGTACCTTCTACGCGGTCGGCGGCACCTGGCGCGCTCTGGCGCGCATCCACATCATCCAGAGCGGCTACCCGCTCAAGGTGATGCACGGCTATTCGATTCCCGCGGCAGACGCGCTCGACTTTGCGCAGCGGCTGCGGCGGCTGGCGGCGACCAACATGCTCGCCAATATCGAATCCGTCGCAGATGCGCGGCGGCCGCTATTGGCCTACGCCGCGCTCGTGCTCGAATACATCATCCGCGTGGCCCAGCCGAAGACCATCGTGTTCTCGACCTTCGGCGTGCGCGAGGGCCTGCTCTACGAGATGCTGCCGCAGGCCGAGCGCGCCAAGGACGGCTTGGTCTGCGCCGCGCAGAACCTCAACGAATTGCTGTCGCGCTCGGCTCGCCACGCCCAGGAGCTGACCTCCTGGACCGACCGGCTGGTGCGCGTCGTCCGGCTGCGCGAGACCGAGGAAGACCGCAGGCTGCGTCACGTCGCCTGCCTGCTGTCCGACATCGGCTGGCGCGTGCATCCCGATCATCGCGGCGAGGAAACCCTCAGCCTGATCATGAACGGCAATTTCGGCTCGATCACCCATCAGGGGCGCGCCTTCGTCGCGCTGTCGGTGTTCTATCGCTATGCCGGCCTCAGCGAGGAGAACGAGCCGCCGCCGCAGATCCGCGCGCTGGTGACGCCAGCGATGGACGAGCGTGCGCGCGTGCTCGGCGCCGCGTTCCGCGTCGCGCATCTGATCACGGCGGCACGCACCGGCGTGCTGCCGCTGACGCATTTCCGCACCCAGGGCCGCAAGCTGATGCTGGTGTTCGAGCACCGGATGGTAGATCTGGTCGCCGATCGCGTCGGCAGCCGCTTCAAGCAATTGGCGCGGCTGGTCGGGCGCGTCGGCTCGATCGTGCGGCGCTAGACGTCGTCGGTTCTGATTTCAATCAGAACCGACGACGTCTAGCCCTCTCGTTTTGACGCGTTTTCTTCACGCGAATCGGCGTCCACTTCGCTCGAAAACGCTATGGCCCCTCACGCCGCCTTGGCGGCGCGCTTGGCCCTGCGGAGCGCGTAGCGGCGCCAGATCGACCCGAAGAGCAGCACCACGATGATGCCGAGCACGGCGAGCGTGATCTCGCCGCCGGTGCCGCCATGCGCGAAGTGCGGCGACATCCCGACCGAGGTCAGCCAGGAATCGAGCCTGGTGCCGAGCGGTCCGGCGAACAGCGCATCCAGCTTTGGATGTACGGCCGGATCGGTCGCGATGACGTCACCCGCGATCCAGCCGAGCAGCGCGGCGCCGGCCCAGACCAGGACCGGCAGCTTGGTGAGCAGCGCCATGATCAGCGCAGCGCCAGCAACGATCAGGGGAACGCTGATCGCAAGTCCGAGCACCAGCAGCGGCACGCTGCCATTGGCGGCAGCGGCGACCGCGATCACATTGTCGAGGCTCATCACGATGTCGGCGACGACGACGATCTGAACCGCGGCCCACAGATGCGAGGCCGTGTTCACGCTGTCCTCGTCCTCCTGCTCCGGCACCAGGAGCTTGGCGGCAATCACGATCAGCGCCAGTCCGCCGACCAGCTTCAGATAAGGAAGAGCCATCAGGCTGGCGACGATGCCGGTGAAGATGACGCGCAGCAGCACCGCCGCGGCGGCGCCGAGAATCATGCCCCACAGGCGCTGGCGTGGCGCAAGACCGCGGCAGGCCATAGCGATCACGAGCGCGTTGTCGCCCGACAGCAGGACGTTGATCCAGATGATCTTGCCGACGGCAACCCAGAAAGTCGGGGTCGCCATCTCGTTCTTGAACTCGGTGAAGAACGCGCCGATGTACGCCGGATCAAAGATCTGCCACAGCCAGTCCACAGCGAGTCCTATTCGGCCCTGCGGCCGCCTCTGGCGGCGGTGGTCCGCCGCTCCCAGTTCATTTCGACACGGTCTCCCCAGGAGACCGCGTCACTTTCAGGTGTGCAGCGTCAGCCGACGATCTCGTTGCCGGCGAAGAACTGCGCGATCTCGATCACCGCGGTCTCCGGCGCATCCGAACCGTGCACCGAATTCTCGCCGATCGACTTCGCATAGAGCTTGCGGATGGTGCCTTCGGCGGCCTTCGACGGATCGGTCGCGCCCATCACGTCGCGATACTTCAGGATGGCGCCCTCGCCTTCCAGCACCTGCACCACGACGGGGCCGGAGGTCATGAAGTCGACCAGTTCGCCGAAGAACGGGCGCGCCTTGTGGACCGCATAGAAGGTTTCGGCCTGGCCGCGGGTCATCTGGATGCGCTTCTGCGCCACGACCCGCAGGCCCGCCTTCTCGATCACCGCATTGACCGCGCCGGTCAGGTTGCGCTCGGTGGCGTCGGGCTTGATGATCGAAAAGGTGCGTTCAATCGCCATGATTTCGTCCTTGTAAACGTGGCTGGGAGTTGCCGGGGCTTATATCGGCGCGGTGGGATAACGGCAAGCGACCCTGTGACGCGTTAGCCTTTAGTTTTGATGGATTTTCACGACAAAAACCGTCGTCCGGGCGGTCTCCGGACAGAGACAGGCTCGGCCAACTTACCGCGATTTCACCTAGGTGAACCCATTCTGACAGCGCCGTGCCGCTACCGTTCAGCTGCGGCCGCCTAGGCTCTGCACTGATCGGACGCCTTGCTGGCCCCCCATCCGCAAGCCTCACAGGACGTCTCGGGAAACGATGTCACCGCGGGCGCGTCATGCGCGCCCATACCTCGAGGAGACGATCATGTTACGCAAATTGTCGCTCGCTGCCGTTGCCGCAATTTCGCTCGGCGCCGCCGCACTCGCCCCGACCTCCGCCTCAGCCTGGGGTGGTTGGCATGGCGGCTGGCACGGTGGGTGGCACCACGGCTGGTGGGGCGGCCCGCGCGTCATCGTCGGAGGTCCGGCCTACTACGGCGGCTATGGATACGGCTACGGTGGCGGTTGCTACGTGCGCCGCGTCGTGCCGACCCCGTGGGGTCCCCGCTGGCGCCTGGTCAACCGCTGCTATTGATCCATCCGTTCTGTCGACTGCTCCCCCGACTTGCTTTCGCCCCGGCCTTGCGCCGGGGCTTTTTTATGCCCGCCAGGGAACCCGGCCGCATGATGCGCCCCACCACCTCAAGGCGAGAGTAAGGCGGAACGGAAACCAAATTCGGGGGTCGCGACTTGTCATGGCAACGATTACGCGAATACGCGAGGTGGAACTCGCCAAGAGACATTCCAAAACACATGCCAAGAGCCATGCCAATGACAATGACCCAGACCGAGAACGATCCCGATCAGATTGATCGCAAGACCTGCCGTTACATCTGCGATGCCGTGGGTGAGCGACTCCAGCAAAGCATGCGGCCAGAACCCGCATTGTCGTCCCGCCTGCAGCAACTCCTCGAGGAGATGCAACGCCGGGACAACGAGCGCCACTAGATATCGCCATCAGGTATTGTGGGCTCACCAGCAGCCCCATTGCGTTTTTGCAACAGCCGTACGGAGAGATTTTACAAACAGACGGGTTGCGTTTGGCAGCGGGTCCGGTGACAACGCTGCATGCTCTCCATCACTGACATTTCGGTCCGGATCGCCGGGCGGCTGTTGATTGATCACAGTTCTGTGCAAATCGTGCCCGGCGCACGCGTCGGATTTGTCGGCCGTAACGGCGTCGGCAAGTCGACGTTGTTCCATGCCATCCGCGGCGAGCTCCCAACCGAGAGCGGCAGCATTGCGCTTCCGCCGCGCTGGCGAATCAGCAGCCTTGCGCAGGAAGCGCCCGACGGGCCCGAAAGCCTGATCAACGTGGTGCTGAAAGCCGACCTCGAGCGCGACGCGTTGCTGCGCGAGGCCGACACCGCGCACGACCCGCATCGGATTGCCGAGATCCAGACCCGGCTGGTCGACATCGACGCCCACTCCGCCCCAGCCCGCGCCGCGGCGATTCTCTCCGGCCTCGGCTTCTCGACATCAGATCAGGCGCGGCCGTGCGCAGAATTTTCGGGCGGCTGGCGCATGCGCGTGGCGCTGGCGGCGACGCTGTTCTCCGCGCCCGATCTCCTGCTGCTGGACGAACCGACCAACTATCTCGATCTCGAGGGCACGTTGTGGCTCGAGAATCACCTCGCCAACTACCCGCGCACGGTGATCGTGATCAGCCACGACCGCGATCTCCTCGACACCTCGGTCGATCAGATCCTGCATCTCGATCGCGGCAAGCTCACGCTCTACAAGGGCACCTATTCCTCGTTCGAGGAACAGCGCGCCGCGCGCGAATTGCTCGACGCCAAGCACGCCAAGCGGCAGGCCGATGAGCGCAAGCGCCTGCAGGACTTCGTCGACCGCTTCAAGGCCAAGGCGTCCAAGGCGCGGCAGGCGCAGTCGCGCGTCAAGATGCTGGAGCGGATGAAGCCGATCACCGCGCTGGTGACCCAGGATGTTCGCGAGATCTCCTTTCCGGCACCGGAGAAGCTGCTGTCGCCGCCGATCATCGCGGTCGATGACGTTTCCGTCGGCTACGAGCCGGGCAAGCCCGTGCTCAATCGCGTGACGCTGCGCGTCGATCCCGACGACCGCATTGCGCTGCTCGGCTCCAACGGCAACGGCAAGTCGACGCTGGTCAAGCTGCTGGCAGGCAAGCTCGCGCCGTTCGCGGGCAGGATCACGCGGGCGGACAAACTGTCGGTCGGCTATTTCGCCCAGCATCAGGTCGACGAGCTCAACCTCGACGGCTCGCCCTACGATCACATCCGCAAGCTGATGCCCGAGGCGCCGGAGAGCAAGGTGCGCGGCCGCGTCGGCGCGATCGGTTTCTCCGGCAAGGCCGGCGACACGCTGGTGAAGAGCCTGTCGGGCGGCGAGAAGGCGCGGCTGCTGCTTGGGCTTGCGACGTTCTACGCCCCCAACATGATCATCCTCGACGAGCCGACCAACCATCTCGACATCGACAGCCGCGCGACGCTGGCGGAGGCGATCAACGAATTCCCCGGCGCCATCATGATGGTCTCGCACGATCGTTATCTGATCGAGGCCTGTGCCGATCGTCTGTGGGTCGTGGCGAACCAGACCGTGACGGCATATGACGGCGATCTCGACGAATATCGCCGCATGATTCTGTCAGCCAATGACGGACGGACCGCGTCGCGCGAGCGCGTCAAGGAGCTGGCAAAGCCGGAACGTGCCCGCAATGAGAAGCGCGCTTCACCCAGGCAGCGGGTCGCGCAGGCCGAGAGCGAGATCGAGCGCATCAACGGCATCATTGCAAAGATCGATACCGCGCTCGCGCTGCCCGATATTTTCACGCGCGATCCCAAGCAGGCCGCACAGCTGACCAAGGCGCGCGCCGGCGCCGAGAGCGCGCTGCAACGCGCCGAGGAGGAATGGCTGGAAGCCAGCGCCGAACTCGACGAAGCCGCGAACTAGATTTGATCCGCCGGGCGGAGCTACATATTCGCTGTCGTCCCTGCGAAAGCAGGGACCCATAACCACCAATGGTAATTGTTGCGCGATCGCGGAACGACGAGTCCCCGTAACCCCCTCCGCCGCGGAGTATGGGTCCCTGCTTTCGCACTAGGGCATGCACAGATCTCTGAGGCTCCATCCGGTGGCGACAGCGTGGAAGTATTCGAGGCCGTTCTTGAACGTGATCGGGCCTGGCGGCTTGGACGAAGGATAGCCATCCCATCCGCCGAGGCGGCCGATGATCCATGCGGCCCATGCGAGGCAGTCTGGCGGATGCGGATTCTTGAGCCGTTTGCTGCTGGTTTCGAGCTGCTGATTGAGGGCGACGAGGGCAGCGACCTCGCCAGGATTGAAGACGATGTGGAGCGGCTGCCGACTGCCGTTGCGCGCTTGCAGGAGCTGGATGGTGATGACGGCGGCCTTGGCGGCGATGGCGACCAGCTTGAGGAGCCGGTCGGCGGAGGCGATCTGGCTGTCTTCGAGCCTGAAACCTTGGGTTTTGAGGACGCGGAAGAACTGCTCGATGAGCCAGCGCTGCTTGTACCACTCAACGATCCGCCAGGCGTCTTCAGCCTTGGCAATCGGGTGAGAGGTGAGGAGCCGCCAATGCAGCGGCTCGACGCTGGAGGCGCCGACCTCGCGCACGTCGACGACGGCCAGCGGCAGGTTTTGGGGCAAATGGCGCAGGAACTTGGTCTGGGGTCGGGCAAGCTCGATGGCGCCAAAGCGCAGCTCGAGCTGAACCTGACGCGCAGGTCGCGACGCGCGGGCAGGCAACTGGATGGCGCGCTGATCCACCGCAGCCATGGCATCGCTGACCGCATACAGGCCGCTCGCGTCGGCCAGTTTGCGATCATGCATGCTGCGGGCGATCACGTGGCATTGCTGCTCGGCCGCGCTGGCATACAGGGCAAAGATGTCGCTCTCGCGGTCACCGATCACGGTCACCATCGCAGCGCCGGCGAGCAGTGGCTTGGCGGCGATCACAGTAGACATCCAGCGCTGCGATTCCTTGTCCGACAGCTCGCGCAGGTCGTGCGAGACGGTGCGGCGGCCCTCGCGCGTCCACACCTCGCCGCTCAAAAGGCCGAGGCAGGTGCCGGCGTCCGCATCCACCGCCAGCATCGGATGCAGCAGCACGCCGTAGCTGTTGCCCTTGGCGATCTCTCCGAGCCCGCGCCGGCGTTGCGGCGTGGTGTTGAAGTGGATCTCGCTGGTGTCCTGGATCGCCAACACATGGCGGCCCACGACCGCTGCAACCGTGCTTTCGCTCCAGCTTTCGATGATCCGCTCCGCTGTTACCTTGGTGTTGCCGAGGAAGCGGTTGAACCGCACCTCCAGCGCGCGGTCACCCTTGCAAAGTCGCCGCAGGCAGACGTCCTTGCCCGCGACCATGCGTCCGACGAACGCCGCCCCCCTTTGTCGAGACGACGATCCCCGAATCTGCCCAACGTCCAGTCGATCCGCAACAACATGCTGACACTCCGTCCAAACCGAAGTGCCGTAATAGGAATCACATCAATGGGCGATTCTGGAATCCCCCCAGCCCGCCCCGAGTCAATCCGCCACACCAGATCTGTGCATGCCATAGTGCTTTCGCAGGGACGACGTGTGGAGGGAGCTGAGCTCTCATCATGCCCGCGCCTGCAGGCATCGAGCTGTCGCTGCGGCGAAAATGCCCTAACCGTGCGCGGACTTTTTCTTCTTCGGCTTCGCGGGCTTCGGCTCCGGCGCAGGATCCGGGCCGCGTTCGACCGACGTCAGGCGTCCTGAGGAGAACGTATAGATACCGGCGCGCGCGCCGCGCGACCAGGTCACGACCGCGACGCGTCCGCCGCCCGGCCCGCTGGACAGGTTCACGCTGTCGGGGGCGCCGATGCCGCGCACGACGTCGCATTCGGTATGGCCGAGTGCGACACTGCCGCCGGTCGGCTGCGGCGGCGGCGCACCGGGAGCCTGCGCGTTTGCGTCAGTGGCGCCCGCCGGCGGCGCCATGCCGGGACAGCTTCCGTCGGCACTGACGAGGTCGTCGTTGGTCACCGGTTTGTCCGGCGTGAGCGGCGGCGATTCGATCGAGATGTTGCGGATGAACACCCGTCCAGGGCGCGAGAACCAATCCGCGTCACGCGAAAAGATGTCGGACGCGCTCGAGCAGCCGGCAAGGCTAGGTGCAAGCACCAGCAACGCCAGCAGCGACTTCCGACTGAATGTTCCATCACGCACGATCGACAAGGCTCCGACCCCCTCTACCTAAGGGCTTGTCCGAACATCACTTTGCGGCATGACCGTGACCCGCCCGAGGAAACGTCGAATTATCATTAATTCATCGATATCGCTATTGGCGCCGCTGCCAGCGTCCCCGCTCGTCGCTCTGCCAATAGGTGACCTCGAAGCCGCGTGCCTTACAAGCGGTCCAGCTCTCCCGCGCCGCAGCCACCGCGTCGGGGTCGTCGCCGTTGAACACGAGGACCAGGCGCTCGTAGCTGTCGCAGTCGGCCGGGAGCGCCGCGTTGTCGACCAGGAACCGGACATTGGCCCGGTTCGGATTGCCCTCCTCGATCGACAGGATGATCGGCTGGTCCTGCGCGTCGGCAACACGCGAGCTCGCATGCGGCAGGAACGAATCGTCGCTGTAGGTCCACAGATGCGCGTCGAGCGTCTCGGCGCGCTCCTGCGACGTCGATTGCACGACCACCCGCCAGCCGCGCTCGAGCGACTTCTCGAGCAGCGGCGGCAGCACGCTCTCCAGCGTCATGTTCTGCAAATGGTAAAACAGAACCTCGGTCATGCGCCGGCCGACACTCTATTCCTGTTACTTCTTGGCTTCGTAATATTCGGACACGAGCCGCTCGAGCAGCCGGACGCCGTAACCCGAGCCCCAGCTCTGATTGATCTCGGTCTTCGGCGCGCCCATCGCGGTGCCGGCGATGTCGAGATGCGCCCAGGGCGTGCCGTCGACGAAGCGCTGCAGGAATTGCGCAGCCGTGATCGAGCCGCCATTGCGTCCGCCGGTGTTCTTCATGTCGGCGAATTGCGAGTCGATCTGCTTGTCGTATTCGGGACCGAGCGGCATGCGCCACACTTTCTCTCCGGTCTCCAGACCGACCTTGGCGAGACGCTCGGCGAGTTCGTCATTGTTGGAGAACATGCCGGCGTAATCGGTGCCGAGCGCGACCATGATCGCGCCGGTCAACGTTGCGAGATCGACCATGAATTTCGGCTTGCACTTCTTGGCGACGTACCAGAGCACGTCGGCGAGCACGAGGCGCCCTTCGGCGTCGGTGTTGATGATTTCGATGGTCTGGCCGGACATCGAGGTGACGATGTCGCCCGGACGCTGCGCGTTGCCGTCGGGCATGTTCTCGACGAGGCCGATGGCGCCCACCGCGTTGACGCGGGCCTTGCGCGCCGCGAGCGCATGCATCAGCCCGACCACGCAAGCCGCGCCGCCCATGTCACCCTTCATATCCTCCATGCCGCCGGCCGACTTGATGGAGATACCGCCGGTGTCGAAGCAGACGCCCTTGCCGACGAATGCGACCGGCGCCTCGCTCTTCTTGCCGCCGTTCCAGCGCATGATCACGGTGCGGCTGGGCCGTACCGAGCCCTGCCCGACGCCGAGCAGCGCGCCCATGCCGAGCTTGGTCATCGCCTTGACGTCGAGGACCTCGACGGTGACGCCGAGCTTGCGCAGCTGGCTTGCGCGGCGCGCGAACTCTTCGGGGTACAGCACGTTCGGCGGCTCGTTGACGAGTTCACGCGCCAGGTTCACGCCGTCGACGATGAACGAATCGGGCGCAAACGCCTTCCTGGCAGAAGCGACGTCCTCGACCGCGATCGAGACGTCGGCACGTACGGCGCCGTCCTCGCCGTCCTTCTTCTTGGTCTTGTAGCGGTCGAACTTGTAGGCGCGCAGCCGGATGCCGGTGGCGATCGTCGCCGCCTGGTCGGCTGTCATCGCGGCATCGGGCAGTTCGCCGAGGACGGTCATCGCACCGCTGCCGGCGTTGAGCTTGCCGGCCACCACGCCGCCGAATTTAAGAAGGTCCTTCTCCTTGAGGTCGGCGGCCTTGCCGGTGCCGATCACGATCAGCCGGTCGACCTTGATTCCCTCCGGCGCCAGGATGTCGAGGGCGGCCCCGCTCTTGCCCTTGAACTGGTTGGCGGCAGCAGCCCGCTTCACCGTCTCGGCGGCAGCTCCCAGCGCCTTCCGGGTGGCGGCTCCCAGCTTCAATTGCTCGTCGCAAAAGACCACCAGAATGCCGCGGGCGGACGCGGAGAACGGGACAAAGCCGACCTTGACGGCGTCGGACATAGGAAAATCCTCCAGAACTCAGGGTGTTGCTCGGGCCTGAGGCGGCCCTTCCGGCACGCGGGGATGAGCATTGCGATGGCGGTCCGGAGCGACCCGGACCGGGCTTCTGGCACACTATGACCTGCCGGCTGCGCCGCTGCCAAGCGCCGGAGTGGCCGGAAGGCCACAAAAGCGATTAATTAACCATAAATTAAGCGTGCCATGGCCCGGCCATTTTGTTGACGGATCAAAGGGATGGTAGTGAGATTGTGAACAGAGAGTGAGCCGGACGAGTCCGCGGCTCGACCATAGGGGAACCCGGGTTGACGGGATTGGTCGAAAGCCGTGCGTTTGGTTGCGTGCAGGGGTCCTTGGGGGTCGTGCGGTAGCGATGGGGTCGATCGACAAGTACATCTTCAAAACGACGCTGGCGTCGTTTGCGCTTGTCCTGGTCAGCCTTACCGGCGTGATCTGGATTACCCAGGCGTTGCGCGGCATCGACCTGATGACCAGCCAGGGTCAGACCATCCTCACCTTCCTCGGCATCACCAGCCTCGTGATCCCCGCCCTGGTCCTGATCATCGCCCCGATTGCGCTGATGATCGCGATCTCGCACACGCTGAACAAGCTCGCGACCGATTCCGAAATCATCGTGATGAACGCAGCGGGCTTCTCGCCGTTCCGGCTGTTCCGGCCGTTCTTCTTCGCCACCTGCGTGGTAGCGGCGCTGGTCGCCTTCATCGGCGCCTATCTCGCCCCCGACGGCATGCGCCGAATCAAGCAATGGGATGCCGAGATCACCGCCGACGTTCTGACCAACATCCTGCAGCCCGGCCGCTTCGCCCAGCTCGATCAGAACCTGACGATTCGGATCCGCGAACGGCTGCCCGCCGGCGTGCTCGGCGGCGTTTTCGTCGATGATCGCCGCGATCCGCAGCAGCGCGTCACCATCGTCGCCGACCACGGCACCGTGCTGAAGAACGAGAGCGGCTCATATCTCGTGCTGGAAGACGGCAATCTCGAGCGATTCGAGGTCGGCAAGCGCGATCCGACGCTGGTGGTGTTTCAGCGCTACGCGTTCGACATGTCGAAATTCTCGCAGGGCCGCGACGTCACGCTCGGAATCCGCGAGCGCTATCTCTGGGAACTGATGTGGCCGGACGAGAACGACCAGACCTATCAGCAGCTGTCGGGCCAGTTCTTCGCGGAGCTGCATGATCGCTTCATGGCGCCGATCTATCCGTTCGCGTTCGCGGCCCTCACCTTTGCCTTCCTCGGCGCGCCGCGCACCACGCGCCAAAGCCGCAATTTCTCGATCGGCGGCTCGGTATTCGCGGTGTTCGGCCTGCGAATGGTCGGATTCGCCTGCTCCGTCATGGCGGTGAAGACGCCGCTGGCTGCCCTGGTGCAATATCTGATGCTGTTCGCAGGCATCGGCGTCGGGATCTGGATGATCGTCGGCGGCGTGGTCGTCGAACCGCCGGCGGCATTGATCGAAGTCATCAACAGGAACAACGAACGCATTGCGCGCCTCTTCCGGAGGCCGGCCACCGCATGAGCATGGTCACAAATACGCTCGGGCGTTATTTCGCCGGCCGCTTCGTCGTCGCGGCGGTGGGCGTGTTCGCGGGCATCTTCGTGCTGCTCGTGCTGGTCGACTACATCGAGATGGTGCGCAAGACGTCGAGCCTGGTCGGGGCCTCCGCCATCACGGTCGCGGAAACCTCGCTGTTCCGCGTGCCGCAGCTGCTCGAGAAGCTGATGCCGTTCTGCGTGCTGATCGGCGCGATGACCTGCTACCTCGCGCTGTCGCGGCG
The DNA here is from genome assembly GCF_042258615.1 of Bradyrhizobium sp. Pha-3. GTDB lineage: Bacteria > Pseudomonadota > Alphaproteobacteria > Rhizobiales > Xanthobacteraceae > Bradyrhizobium. Next base: position 5,606,673 of record NZ_CP170152.1, read on the forward strand.
GCTGGAGCTCGTCGTGGCACGCGCCGCCGGCGTCTCGGCCTGGCAATTCATCTCGCCGGCGCTGGTCAGTGCGATCGTGCTCGGCATCTTCGCGACCACCGCCTACAATCCGGTGTCGGCCAATCTGCGCGAGCTCTCCAAGCGGATGGAGGCCGAGCTGTTCGGCTCGGCGCCGGGCGGCGGCATTCAGGACGCGTCCGGTTTCTGGCTCAACCAGATCAACGACGAAGGTCAGGCGATCATCAATGCGGCCCGCAGCGAGCAGCAGGGCATCCGGCTGACCGGCCTCACGGTGTTCCGATTCGACACGGCGCTGCAGTTCAAGGAACGAATCGAGGCCCGCGAAGCGACGCTCGAAGAAGGCCGCTGGGCGTTCACGGGAGTACGCCGATACACCCTCGACAAGGCTCCGGTGGACCAGGACACCTTCTACCTGACCACCACCCTCACCCCTGCACAGGTGCGCAACAGTTTCTCCACCCCCGAAACTGTGTCCTTTTGGCAACTGCCGAACTACATCCGTTCGTCGGAGAGCTCAGGGTTCGCGACGGCTGGCTATCGCTTGCAGTATCACAAGCTTATCGCACAGCCGTTTTTGCTGGCTGCGATGGTGATGTTGGCGGCTTCTGTGAGCCTCCGCTTCTTCCGGATGGGCGGCGTGCAGAAGATGGTTTTGAGTGGCGTGGGCGCAGGCTTTCTGCTCTACGTCCTGTCGAAAGTAACTGAAGATTTGAGCAAGGCTGAGTTGATGCATCCCATCGCTGCGGCGTGGTTGCCTGTCGTTGTGGGTAGCCTCACCGGTTTCTTAGCCTTGCTGTACCAGGAGGACGGGTAGTGGCTACTGTCGCCGCCCGCCAGTTGAGGTCGCCTGTATCCGGGTGGCGCAGTGCCCTGCGCCGTCAACGGAGCCGCATGGCCGCGTTTGGCGTTTCGATTTCTGCTCTCCTTGCCGCGTTCGTCGTGGTCAGCGCGCTCGACGTCATCGCGTCGACGCCGGCCGCCGCGCAGGCCTTCACCTACAATCCGCGTCCGCCGAAGCCGGTTCGCCCGCCGGCCAAGAATGACGGGCAGATGCTCGTTCAGGCCACCGAGGTCGATTACGACTACAACAACAGCCGCATCTCGGCCGTCGGCAACGTCCAGATGTTCTACAACGGCACCAGCGTCGAGGCTGACAAGGTCATCTACGACCAGAAGACCAAGCGTCTTCATGCCGAAGGCAACATCCGCATGACCGATGCGGAAGGCAAGATCACCTACGCCAACATCATGGATCTCAGCGACGACTACCGCGACGGGTTCGTCGATTCGCTGCGCGTCGACACGGAAGACCAGACCCGCATGGCGGCGACCCGCGCCGATCGGTCCAGCGGCAATTACACGGTGTTCGACAACGGCGTTTATACCGCCTGCGCACCCTGTAAGGATGATCCGAAGAAGCCGCCGCTCTGGCAGGTCAAGGGCGCGCGCATCATCCATAACCAGACCGAGAAGATGCTCTATTTCGAGAACGCCCAGCTCGAATTCTTCGGCGTTCCGGTGGCGTATCTGCCCTACTTCTCGACGCCCGATCCGACGGTGAAGCGCAAGAGCGGCTTCCTGATGCCGGGCTTCACCACCTACTCGGCGTTCGGCTACGGCGTCGAAATCCCCTATTATTGGGCGATCGCGCCTGACATGGACGCGACCTTCAATCCGCGCATCACCTCGAAGCAGGGCGTGCTGCTGCAGACCGAATTCCGCCAGCGCTTCGTGGACGGCTCCTATCAGATCCGGCTTTACGGCATCGACCAGCTCGATCGGGGCCAGTTTACTGGCCAGCCGGGCGACCGCGACTTCCGCTGGGGCGTCGACACCAAGGGCCAGTTCGCGCTGAACGACAAATGGGTCTGGGGCTGGGACGGCGTGGTGCTGTCCGACTACTTCTTCATGTCCGACTACCGCCTCGCGCAGTACAAGGACCCGTTCGGATCGTTCTTGTCGCTGCCGACGGAAGCGATCTCGCAGCTCTATCTGACCGGTGTCGGCAACCGCAGCTTCTTCGACGCGCGCGCGATCTACTATCTCAGCTACTCGGGTAACCAGAACCAGGTCCCCGTGGTCGCGCCCGTGATCGACTACAACAACGTGATCAACAACAACATCCTGGGCGGCGAGTTCAGCTACAAGATGAACTTCGTCAACCTGACCCGCGAAACCGCGGTGTTCGACCCGATCACGACGATCGCCAACACCGCTGGCCTGTGCAGTTTGACGTCCGCCGATCCGCTGGCGCGGACGCCGTCGCAGTGCCTGCTGCGCGGCATGCCGGGCACCTACACGAGGCTGACGGCCGAGGCGCAATGGCGCAAGTCCTACACCGACCCGCTCGGCCAGATCTGGACGCCGTTCGCCAGCGTCCGCGCCGATGCCATCAACGCCGACGTCTCGAACCAGCCCGGCGTTTCCAACTTCCTGCCGGTCGGCGATACCCAGACGGTCCGCTTCATGCCGACCGTCGGCCTCGAATACCGCTATCCCTTCATCAACGTGCAGCCGTGGGGCACGACCACCGTCGAGCCGATCGCGCAGGTCATCATCCGGCCCAACGAACCCGATGCCGGCAAGCTTCCGAACGAGGACGCACAGAGCCTGGTGTTCGACACCAGCAACCTGTTCGCGGTCGACAAGTTCTCCGGCTACGACCGCGTCGAAGGCGGCGGCCGCGCCAATGTCGGCGTGCAGGCCACCACGCAGTTCGACCGTGGCGGCAGCGTCAAGGGGATGTTCGGACAGTCCTACCAGATGTTCGGGTTGAACTCGTTCGCGGTCGCCGACGTCACCAACACCGGCGTCGATTCCGGCCTGCAGAACCCGCGCTCGGATTATGTCGCGAGCCTCGCCTATTCGCCCAACCGCACCTACACCTTCAGCGTCCGCTCGCGGATGGATGAAGCGACCTGGAACATCAACCGATTCGAAGCCACGGCGAGCGCGAATTTCGACCGCTGGTCGATCGCCGTGACGTACGGCGATTATGCAGCGCAGCCGGAACTCGGCTACCTGACGCGCCGCGAGGGCATCCTCACCAGCGGATCGGTCAAGGTGGCGTCGAACTGGGTGGTTCAGGGTGCGGCGCGCTGGGACCTTGAAGCGAACAAGATCAACCAGTATGCCGTCGGCGCGGGCTATGTGGACGACTGCTTCGTGCTGGCTGCCAACTACGTCACGTCCTATACCTATCAGGCAGGCTCGCAGCCGCCCGTCCTCAGCCATGCGTTCATGTTCCAGATCGGGCTGCGGACCATCGCCCAAACCTCCACGACCAGCAGTTCGGCTGGCGTGCAGTAGCTTGCAAAGGGCCTGGCAAGGGCTTGAATTGGGGGCTTTTATTGCCCGCGGGCCGGTGGCCCCGGCTTGAATTGGTTTAAACGACTGACATGACCACGATGACGACCGCTAGCCTGCCAAGGCGCCGCCATTCGCTAGTGTTGAGTTCCCTGCTGGCTCTTTTCCTCCTGTTCGGGGGCGGTGCGCGACTGCACGCCCAGACCATCGCCGTGATGGTCAATGGCGAACCGATCACCAATTTCGACGTCGAGCAGCGCGCCAAGCTGAACGGCCTGACCGGCGGCAAGAATCCCGATCGAAAGGCGATCCTCGACGAGCTGATCGACGAGAAGCTGAAGATCAAGGAAGCCAAGAAATTCGGCGTCGATCCCACCGCCAACGATATCGAACAGTCCTATGGCGGCATGGCCCAACGGATGCGGCTGAACAACGACCAGCTGACCAAGGTCCTCGAGAGCAAGGGCATCCGCCCCGATACGCTCAAGCAACGCATCAGGGCCGACATGGTCTGGACCAGCCTGGTCCGCGGCCGCTTCAAGGAAAGCCTGCAGGTCGGCGAAAAGGACGTCGCCACCGCGGTCAAGGAGACCGGTGACGCTCCCGACGCCGAAGCGTTCGAATACCGGATGCAGCCGGTCGTTCTGATCGTGCCCCGCGGCTCTCCGCAATCCGAATTCGAGAACCGCCGCAAGGAAGCGGACACCCTGCGCGAACGCGTGACGAGCTGCGAGGAAGCCAACACCTTCTTCAAGTCGATGCGCAACGCCGCGATCCGCGAGATCGTGGTCAAGACGTCGGCCGACCTGCCGCAGTCGCTGCGCGACATCCTGGACAAGACCCCGGTCGGCCACCTCACCCCTCCCGAAGTCACCAAGCAGGGCGTCGAAATGGTCGCCCTCTGCGGCCGGAAGGCAACCACCGTGGACACGCCGAAGAAGCGTGAGATGCGGGACAAGATGTACGTGCAGAAGTACGAGGCGAAGTCGAAAGCCTATCTGCAGGAAGTCCGGAAAGCCGCGATGATCGAATATCCAGGCGGGCGATGATCGACTATCGTTGACGCATGGCTCAACCTCTCGCACTGACATCCGGCGAGCCCGCAGGCATCGGCCCCGACATCACGCTCGCCGCATGGCTGCGCCGCCGCGAACTCGATCTGCCGCCGTTCTATCTGGTCGGTGACCGCGCGGCCCTGGCCGAGCGCGCCAAGACGCTCGGGCTCGCCGTCGAGTTTGCCGAGGTCAGCGCCGAGGAGGCATCCGCGGCATTTGCACGGGCCCTGCCCATCGTTGCGACCGGCAAGGCGGCGACTGCGCAGCCGGGCAAGCCCGACGGAACGAGCGCCGATGCCGCGTTGGCGTCGATCCGTCAGGCCGTCGCCGATGTTGTGTCAGGCAAGGCCAGCGCCGTCGTCACCAATCCGATCGCCAAGAACGTGCTGTACCGCGCCGGCTTCCGCCATCCCGGCCACACCGAATTCCTCGCCGAACTTGCCGCGCGTGGCGAGCCCGCGCCGCAGCCGGTGATGATGCTGTGGTCGCCGGCGCTCGCCGTGGTCCCGGTGACGATCCATGTGTCGGTCCGCGAGGCGCTGGCGCAATTGTCGACCGACCTGATCGTCTCGACCGCGCGAATCGTGGTCGCCGACATGAAGGCGCGGTTTGGCCTCGCCTCGCCGCGGCTTGCCGTCGCCGGCCTCAACCCGCATGCCGGCGAAGACGGCACGCTCGGCATGGAAGACATCGAGATCGTTGCGCCCGCGGTCGAGATCCTGCGCCGCGACGGCATCGACGCCCGAGGCCCGCTCCCGCCCGACACCATGTTCCACGCAGCCGCGCGCAAGACCTATGACTGCGCGCTCTGCATGTACCACGACCAGGCGCTGATCCCGATCAAGACCGTCGCGTTCGAGGACGCCGTCAACGTCACGCTGGGCCTGCCCTTCATCCGGACATCGCCGGATCACGGCACCGCGTTCGACATCGCCGGCACCGGCAAGGCCAATCCCTCGAGCCTGATCGCCGCCCTCCGGCTCGCCGCGCGCATGGCCGCGGCATCCAGCTAAGTGAGCGCGATCGACGATCTGCCACCGCTGCGCGACATCATTCGCGAGCATTCGCTGTCGGCGCGCAAATCGCTCGGCCAGAATTTTCTGCTCGATCTCAATCTCACCGCACGCATTGCCCGTGCCGCGGGCCCGCTGGAAGATTCCACCGTGATCGAGGTCGGACCCGGCCCCGGCGGACTGACGCGCGCGCTGCTTGCGATGGGCGCAAAGCGCGTCATCGCCATCGAGCGCGACGAGCGCGCGATCGATGCACTCGACTACATCGTCAAGCGCTATCCCGGCCGCATCGAGATCGTGCATGGCGACGCGCAGCACTTTGATCCACGTCCCTTGCTCGATGGGGCTAAGGCCAAGATCGTCGCCAACCTGCCCTACAACATCGCAACCCAGCTCCTGGTCGACTGGCTGTCGATCGAGCCATGGCCGCCCTGGTACGACACCATGGTGTTGATGTTTCAGCGCGAGGTCGCCGAGCGCATCGTCGCCCATGAGGACGAGGAGGCCTATGGCAGGCTCGCAGTGCTCGCCAACTGGCGCGCCGAGACCAAGATCCTGTTCGACATTTCGCCCGCAGCCTTCGTGCCGCAGCCGAAGGTGACGTCCTCGGTGGTACGACTGATACCGCGCGCCGCGCCGGAGCCGTGCGACCGCCGCATGCTCGAGCAGGTGGCCGCCGCCGCCTTCGGCCAGCGCCGCAAGATGCTGCGCCAGAGCCTGAAATCGCTGTCGGTCGATCCGGCGCGGCTTGCGGCTGCAGCCGATATCGACGCGACGCGGCGCGCCGAAACCATTCCGGTCACGGGCTTTGTTGCCATGGCAAGGGAATTGGCCGATATACGGTCCACAAAATAGAACATCAGGAGAAAACGTAATGGCGCGTATGGTTCGCCAATCCCTCGTCAAATTCGATGCACCGCTGTGCGAAACCATCGTCGACACGCCCAAGCCGCAGGGACGCGAAGTGCTGGTGCGCATCGAGCGCTGCGGCCTGTGCCATTCCGACCTCCACATCCAGGACGGCTACGCCGATCTCGGCGGCGGCAAGAAGCTCGACACCACCCGCGGCATGACCCTGCCCTTCACGCTCGGCCATGAGATCGCAGGCGTCGTCGACGAGGTCGGTCCCGATGCGCCGAAGGATCTGGTCGGAACGAAGAAGGCGGTCTTCCCCTGGATCGGCTGCGGCCAGTGCCGCGACTGTCTCGCCGGCGACGAGAATCTCTGCGTCAAGCAGCGCTTCCTCGGCGTCTCCATCGACGGCGGCTTCGCCACCCACGTGCTGGTGCCCGACGCGAAATACCTGCTCGATTACGATCCGCTGCCGGTCAATCAGGCCGCCACGCTGATGTGCTCCGGTGTCACGGCTTACGGCGCGCTGAAGCGCCTGGTCGATCGTCCGCGCCAGCGCAATCTGCTGCTGATCGGCCTTGGCGGCGTCGGCATGATGGGCCTGTCGTTCGCACAGGCGATGTTCAAGCAGCCGATCACTGTTGCCGATCTCAGCCCGGCGGCGCGCGAGACCGCGCTGAAGAATGGTGCGGCGGCGGCCTACGATCCCGCGGAGCCCGATGTCGTCAAGCGTATGCTGAAGGAGAGCGACGGCGGCTTCGACGGCGTCGTCGACTTTGCCGGCAACGAGAAGTCGATGGCGTTTGCGGTGTCGACGGTCGCACGCGGCGGCAAGATCGTGGTGTCCGGCCTGATGGGCGGCCAGTTCACGCTGCCGATGGTGCAATGGGTCTACAAGCGCATGACCATCGAAGGCTTCATGGTGGGCACGCTGGCCGAGGGCCAGGAGCTGATGGCGCTCGCCCGGGCCGGCAAGATCAAGCCGACGCCGATGAAGGAAGAGCCGATGGCCGATGTCCAGAAATGGATCGAAGAGCTGCGCGCCGGCAAGGTCGTTGGCCGCATCGTCCTTAAGAACTAAGGCATGATCGGGAAAAGCGCGTAGCGGGTTGCATGCGATAAACACGAAGCGCTTCCACGAAGATGACGTTTAGACAAGACGTCCCGCCGGCGCTGCCAGCGCCGGCGGGACGTAACGTTTCAACGGCCCCCGCGCAATTGTGGTCCTGCGGAACCTGACCGCCGACCAAGCCATCGCCCGCGTCCCAGCCTCCCGCGCGCCGCAATTGCGGTACGCCGCGAGCCTCAATTAAGCCCCACCCGTTCCGGATTTGCGGCGCATTGCGACCCAACTCTTTACCGAGATTGGCTGCACCAGCGTTTGCGTAAAAAGAAATACCGGGGACGCGTATGTCAAATCGTTCAGCGAAATTCGCTGCGGCGCTTGCCGTCAGCATGTTGGCCGGTGCCAACTTCACGGCCATGGCCCAGACCGCCGCCAACACGGCGAGCACCGATACTACGAATGCCAAGACGGCCGACACCTGTCAGGCCGCGCCGAAGGGAACCGCGCCTGCGGGGAGCCACTGGTTCTATCACCTCGACCGAAGCACCCAAAAGAAATGCTGGTACCTCGGTGACGCCAAGAACAAGGTTGTTGCCAAGACCGCGACCGCGCAGCAGCAGCCCGCGGCCGCGCCCGACACGGCAACGGCCGACGCGCAGCCGCCGCAGAGCCAGCCGGCGCCGCCACAGCCGGCCATGCGCAAGTCCGTTGCCGACGCCCATGCCGAATGGCCCTCACCGCAGGCCGCAGCAGCGCCGGTCGCGCCCCCCGCCGCCGGTCAAGCCGGCGGTGCGGCAGCGGCGACGGATCCGGCGGCGTCAGGCACGAACGCTCAGGCGTCGGACGTAAACGCCAGATGGCTGGATGCATCGAGCATGGCCGGAACCAACGGAACCCGGCACGCCGCAGACCAGCCGACCGTAGTCGCGCAGGCCGATGCGACGCCGCAACAGACGGCCGCGCCGGCACCGGCCGCCCCCGTAACAGCCGAGGCGTCCGCCGAGAAGTCTTCCTCCTCGACGCAGATGCTGCTGATCGTGATGGTCGGTGCGCTGGCGCTGGCCGGCCTGGTCAGCGCGCTGGTGTTCCGGCTGACCCGCACCCGTACGCCGCCTTACGAGATCAGCGACGAATGGCGAGCGCCCTGGGATTCTCTCCACACCGAGCCGGCGCCGCCGATGGCAGTCGTGAGCCGCGACCGTCCGCTACGCCTGTCGGAAGCTGCGCCGCGCCGGTCAGAGACACCGGTTCCGCGCCGTGCCGAGACGCCAGCTGCCCGCCGCGAGACGGCGCGCGAGCCGGATCAAACCGAGCAAGACAACAAGCAGATCGCCGCGATGCTGCAGCGGCTGGCGCGCAGCGCGGCGAATTAGAGGGCACTCAGGAAAGCAGATGAGACATGATGCGATCCCCGGATCGCACCATGGTTCCGGAGCGTTACTTCTCGAGCTGACGCTGCAGGCCGCGCACGAACTCGGTGAGGCCGGTGCGGCGCTCTCGCTTGAGACGCTCGGCCTTCAGGATCGACTGCACCTCGGCAAAGGCGTCGTCGACGTTCTGGTTGACGACGATGTAGTCATATTCCGCCCAGTGGCTCAGCTCATGGGTGGCGCGGTTCATCCGCCCGCGGATGACTTCTTCGGAATCCTGCGCACGGGTGTGCAGTCGCTTCTCGAGATCGGCGGCCGACGGCGGCAGGATGAAGACGCTGACCACGTCGGCGCGCGCCTTCTCGCGCAGCTGCTGGGTGCCCTGCCAGTCGATGTCGAACAGCACGTCCTGGCCGGCCGCGAGCGCAGCCTCGACCGGCGCGCGCGGCGTGCCGTAGCGGTTGTCGAACACGGTGGCCCACTCCAGCAGCTCACCCTGCTTTGCCATCGCCTCGAACTTGGTCTTGTCGACGAAGAAATAGTCGCGGCCCTCGACCTCGCCCGGCCGCTTCGGCCGCGTGGTCGCCGACACCGACATCTTCAATCCCGGCATGCGGTCGATCAACATGCGCGACAGCGTCGTCTTGCCGGCGCCCGAGGGCGAGGACAGGACGAACATCAGTCCGCGCCGCTCAACGCCGTCAAAACCCTGCGCCGTCATCGTTCACTCCAGATTCTGGACCTGTTCGCGGAACTGCTCGACCACGTTCTTCATTTCAAGCCCGGTATTGGTCAACTCGACGTCGTTCGACTTCGAGCAGCAGGTGTTGACCTCGCGATTGAACTCCTGGGCGAGGAAGTCGAGCCGCCGCCCGACCGGTCCGCCCTTGCCGATCATCTCGCGCGCCTGGCCGATGTGCGAGGCGATGCGGTCGAGCTCCTCGCGGATATCGGCCTTGGTGGCGATCAGGATCGCCTCCTGGCTCAGCCGGTCGGCATCGAAGCGATCGGAGGTCTCCAGCAGTGCCGCGATCTGCTCGGCAAGCCGCGCCTTGATCGCCTCGGGCTTGCGGCCGGGAGCCGTCTCGGCCCGCTTGGCGAGCCGCTCGATTTCGTCCATCCGCTGCATCAGGATCTGGCCCAGCGCATCGCCCTCGCGGCGGCGCATCTCGACGAGGCTGCCGAGCGCCTGCTCGAACGCGTTCGCGGCGGCCTCGCGTGCCGCCTTGTCCTCGTCCTCATCGCTGTCAGGCTCGACCACCTCGATGACGCCCTTGATGCCGAGCAATCCATCGATGCTCGGCGCCACCGCGTCGATCCGTTGCGCGAGCTCACCCGCGACCTTCACGACCGCGGCCAGCACGTCCTCATTGATCCGGATGGTCTGCGCCGCATCGGTGCGCTTGACGCTGAGATTGGCGTAGACCGTGCCGCGCGACAGCAACTCGCCGGCCCGCTTCTTGGCGAGGGCTTCCAGCTCGTCCCAGCCCGGCGGCAGCCGCAATCGCAGATCAAAGCCCTTGGCGTTGACCGACTTCAGCTCCCACTCGAACGTATAGGGACCGCTCGCGCCATGGCTTCGGGCAAAGCCGGTCATGCTCGATAGCGCCATCGCGTGAAACTCTCCAACAGAAGGATATGGGACTCACCCGGAGACGACGAGACTCGTGGGGACCCGGAGCGACCTTAGAACGGATTCCGTGAAAGTGGAATTACGTCCACCCTCGGGAAATGCAGAGCTGCGGCAAGCTCCGGAAAGCTGTGAAGCGGATTTCCGAAAGACGATGCTCAAACAAGAAGCTAAAGCGCGATGATCGCATCGCGCTTTAGCGCTGCACAACGGGCGGCGAGCTGGTCTGCTGGGCTGCGCCCTGGCGACCGCTGCGCGGCGGTTTCTTCTGATTGGTGGGCTTCGGCGGCGTGGCCGCCGTGGGATTGGTGTCGGCCGCGCCGGGCGCCGCTGCCGCAGGCGCCGGATCATCCGCGGGCTCGACGGTATCGTTCTGGATCTGCTTTTCCGACGCGCGCAGCTTGGCGACGTTCTTGGCATGCTGATCGTAGGTTTCGGTAAAGGCGTGGCCGCCGGTTCCGTCGGCAACGAAGAACAGGTCGCGCGTGCGCGCCGGATTGGCGGTCGCCTCCAGCGAGGCGCGGCCGGGATTGGCGATCGGTCCCGGCGGCAGGCCGTCGATCACATAGGTGTTGTAGGGCGACGGCTGCGTGATCTCGCTGCGCTTGATCGGACGCCCCAGCGTTCCCTTGCCGCCCACCAGCCCGTAGATGATGGTCGGATCGGATTGCAGCTTCATCCTCTGGCGCAGGCGGTTGACGAACACGGCGGCGACGCGGCTGCGCTCGTCGGCGCGGCCGGTTTCCTTCTCGACGATCGAGGCCAGCGTCACCAGCTGGTCCGGCGATTTCAGCGGCGAGTCGGTGTTGCGGCGTTCCCATATCTCGGCGAGCACGCGCTTCTGCGCCTGCTGCAGGCGCTGGATCACCTGGTCGCGCGTGGTACCGCGCGGAAATTTGTAGGTCTCCGGCAACAGCGTGCCCTCGCGCGGAATCTCGCGCACCGAGCCGGTGAAGATGTCGTTGTCGGTGAGCCGCGTCACGATCTGCTCCGAGGTCAGACCTTCGGGGATCGTGATGGCGTGCTGCACCACCTTGCCATCGACGATGGTGGCGATGACATCGCGCAGGCTGGCATTCTTCTGGAACGAGTATTCGCCGGGCTTGAGGTCGGAGCTCGCCTTCAGCGCAAACACGCTGCCGATGAAGACCCACGGATTGACGTTGATGACGCCCTCGCGCGACAGCACGTCGGCGATGTCACGCTTGCCGGCGCGCGCGGGGATGTTGACGATCTTGTCTTCCTGCAGCGGTCCCGGGGATTCCAGCGTCTGCTTGCCGTAGTAATAGGTGGCGCCGGCGCCGATCATCAGGATGATCAGGATGGTGAAGATGGCATTGCCGACGATCACGAAGGGATTGCGGGCACGATCCGAGCGCTTGGGCGGCGGCGGAACCTGTTCGGGCTCCAGCGCGGCACGTGGACTCCTTGGTGAAATGGGCGGCCTCTCACTCATCGATGCAAACCAATATCCTGCCGGTTGAATCGTGGCCGGACAAACCCCTGCCCTGCCAATAGCATGCGCCCGCTATTAGGAGTCACCGCGGAATACGGCAAAACGGTGGACTAGTTCTAAAGTCCCGTTCCGATCGCATCGGAACGGGACTTTAGATTCTTATTTTGACGCGTTTTCTTCACGCGAACCGGTACCCACTTCGCTCGAAAACGCTCTAACGACCTACTAATTGGTCACGCGCTGCACGATCACGGAGGCGTTTGTGCCGCCGAAACCGAAGGAATTGGACAGCGCCACATTCACGTCACGCTTGCGCGACGTATGCGGCACGAGATCGATCGCCGTTTGCACCGACGGATTGTCGAGATTGATGGTCGGCGGCACCACGTTATCGCGAATCGCCAGCACCGCGAAGATCGCCTCGATCGCACCGGCCGCGCCGAGCAGATGTCCGGTCGCGGACTTGGTCGACGACATCGAGACCTTCGAAGCCGCATTGCCGAGCAGACGCTCGACCGCGCCGAGCTCGATCTCGTCGCCGACCTGCGTCGAGGTGCCGTGCGCGTTGATGTAGTCGAGATCCGATGCGACGAGGCCGGCGCGCTTCAGCGCCATGCTCATGCTGCGGAAGCCGCCATTGCCGTCCGGCGGCGGCGAAGTGATGTGGAAGGCATCGCCCGACAGGCCGTAGCCGGTGACCTCGGCATAGATCTTCGCACCACGCTGTTTGGCGTGCTCGTATTCCTCGAGCACCAGAATGCCGGCGCCCTCACCCATCACGAAGCCGTCGCGGTCCTTGTCGTAAGGCCGCGATGCCTTTTCCGGCGTGTCGTTGAAGCCGGTGGACAGTGCGCGCGCTGCGCAGAAGCCGGCGATGCCGATGCGGGAGATCGGCGATTCGGCGCCACCTGCGAGCATCACCTCCGCATCGCCGAGCGCGATCAGCCGCGCTGCGTCACCGACCGCGTGCGCACCGGTCGAGCAAGCCGTGACGACCGCATGATTGGGCCCTTTCAGGCCGTGCTCGATCGAGACGTAGCCGGACGCCAGATTGATCAGGCGGCCCGGAATGAAGAAGGGAGAGATCCTGCGCGGTCCACGCTCCTTCAGCAGCACCGCGGTCTCGGCAATGCCGGTGAGGCCGCCGATGCCGGAGCCGATCATCGTGCCGGTCGCGAACTGATCCTCATCGGACTTCGGGTGCCAGTCGGCATCGTCGAGCGCCTGCCTGGCCGCGCACATCGCATAGAGGATGAAGTCGTCGACCTTGCGCTGGTCCTTCGGCTCCATCCACTGATCGGGATTGAAGGTGCCGTTGGAGCCGTCGCCGCGCGGAATGTAGCAGGCGACCTGGCTCGGCAGGTCGGACACTTCGAACGTGTCGATCTTCTTGCCGCCGCTGTCGCCGGCGAGGATGCGCGCCCAAGTTGCGTCAACGCCGCAGCCGAGCGGTGTAAGCATGCCCAGCCCCGTGACGACAACTCGTCTCATTTCCACGTCTCCGGCCGGCAATGCGCGGCTGATAATAAGAAGCCGGGGGACCGCTCGATCACGGTCCGTCCGGCCCCGTCAACTTCGCGATCGGCGTCAGCTCTTCGCGTTCTTCTCGAGAAACTTGGTCGCGTCGCCCACGGTCAGAATCGTCTCCGCCGCGTCGTCGGGAATCTCGCAACCGAATTCTTCTTCAAAAGCCATCACGAGCTCGACGGTGTCGAGGCTGTCGGCGCCGAGGTCATCGATGAAGCTCGCGCTATCGACCACCTTCTCGGGTTCGACACCAAGGTGCTCGACCACAATCTTCTTAACCCGCTCGCCAATCTCACTCATCGTTCAACCTCGTTGTTCCATTGGACCCGACCCCAAGACGATACGAGCCATCGTGGTCGTCTCGATTACTCAGTCGCGCATAGTCTTGATTCGGCCCGGTCGTAGCCGACTAAAGCCCCGGCGAACGGCAGGCGTCGCCACGCCAATATACAGGGTTTCAAAATCCTGCAATGGCGTTCTTTGCCCATCCATGGGGGGTTCAGCTATCATACTTCCCAAGCCTTGACTACACGCCTGAACCGGCTCCCGAAAACGGCTTTTCGCCGCATTGCGAGAGCCAGCAACCAGCTCAGATCATCGCCATCCCGCCGTTGACGTGAATCGTCTGTCCGGTGACGTAGGCGGCCTCGTTCGAGGCCAGATAGACGGCTGCCGCAGCGATATCCTCGGGCGTTCCGAGCCGCGCCGCAGGAACCTTCGCCAGGATGGCTTCGCGCTGTTTGTCGTTGAGCGCATCCGTCATCGGCGTCTTGATGAAGCCCGGCGCGATGCAGTTGGCGGTCACGCCGCGCTTGGCGTATTCGGCGCCCAGCGTCTTGATCAAGCCGATGATGCCGGCCTTCGACGCGGTGTAGTTGCCCTGCCCCGGATTGCCGGTGACGCCGACGATCGAGGTGATCGCGATGATGCGGCCGAAGCGCTTGCGCATCATCAATTTGGTCGCCGCGCGCGCCATGCGGAATGTCGCGGTCAGGTTGACCGCAATCACGTCGTCCCAATCCTCGTCGCGCAGCTGCACGAACAGGTTGTCGCGGGTGATGCCGGCGTTCGCGATCAGGATGTCGACCTGCCCCATCGCAGCTTCCGCCGCCGGCACCAGCGCCTCGACGTCATCCTTGCTGGAGAGGTTGCACGGCAGCACATGAACGCGCTCGCCGAGCTTGGCCGCGAAGCCGTCCAGCACCTCGCGCCGTGTCCCCGAAATCGCGACCGTCGCGCCCTGCGCATGCAACGCCTGCGCGATCGCGCCGCCGATGCCGCCGGTTGCACCCGTCACGAGCGCCGTCTTGCCAGTCAGATCAAACATCGAATTCTCCTTCCGGCTGCTTCAGGCCGATGCTGCCAGCGCGTCCTTGGCCGCAGCGATATCGTTCGGGCCGCCGACGGATACGCCGACCGCGCCATCGGCGATGCGCTTGACGAGGCCGCTCAGCACCTTGCCGGCGCCGATCTCGAAGAACCGCGTCACGCCCTGGCCTGCCATATAGGCAACCGACTCGCGCCAGCGAACCGTCCCCGTGACCTGCTCGACCAGGCGGCGGCGGATCTCGTCGGGATCGGTGATGGCCGAAGCCAGCACGTTGGACACCAGAGGCGCCGCGGGCGCCTTGATGGTGACGCCGGCCAGCGCCTGTGCCATCGCATCGGCCGCCGGCTGCATCAGCTTGCAGTGGAACGGCGCCGACACCGGCAGCAGCATGGCGCGCTTGGCCCCTTTGGTTTTCGCAATCTCCACCGCGCGATCGACGGCCGCCTTGTCGCCGGAGACGACCACTTGGCCGCCGCCATTGTCGTTGGCGGCCTGGCAGACCTGGCCCTGCGCCGCTTCATTGGCGACCGCAACCGCCGCCTCGTAATCGAGGCCGAGCAGCGCCGCCATCGCACCGGCACCGACCGGCACCGCCTTCTGCATCGCGAGCCCGCGGGTCCGCAGCAGCCGCGCGGTATCGCTCACGGTCAGGCTGCCGGCGGCGGCAAGCGCCGAATACTCGCCGAGCGAGTGCCCGGCAACGAAGGCCGCGTTGCGGCCGACCGAGAAGCCGGCTTCGCTCTCGAGCACGCGCAAGGTGGCGATCGAGACCGCCATCAGCGCCGGCTGGGCATTTTCCGTCAGCTGCAATGTCTCGCCCGGACCATCCCAGATGATCGCGGTCAGCTTCTCGCCCAGCGCGGAATCGACCTCATCGAACACGGCCTTGGCGACCGGAAAGGCGTCGGCCAGGGCCTTGCCCATGCCAACCGCCTGCGAGCCCTGCCCGGGAAATGTGAATGCTGCCGTCATCGGCGCTCCCTACCTTGTTGAGCGTGATCCCCGCGCAAGCGCCGCGCCTGCCGCAGGGGAAAACGGTATCCCGTCGCGCGAAACGCGCCACAGCGGGTCCGGACCCTGCCTTGCAACCGGCCTCGGACCGGGCCGTAAGACACTGATGGGGGGCGCGATGTCAAGCCGCGCGCGCGGAACCCTGGGGATGCCGGGACCGCCTCCGCCTAGAATCCACCGGCATTCTGGTCGGCGTTAACCTCGGCACCGGCCCTCGCCCGGCGCGCGCTGTTGACCAGTTGGCCCGGACGGTCTTCCCGATTGGGCCTGGCGGTCGCCAGCCGCAGCACCGCAGCGTAGCCCGGCTGGACTTCCATCCGGTCGGCATAGCGGCTTCCGCTCAGGATGCGGTGGACACGCGGCAGGTTGTAACACGGCACGTAGAACAGCAGATGATGCTCGAGGTGGTAGTTCACGTAGTACGGCGCGATGAACAGCCGCTCCAGCACATTGGCCCGCGTGGTGCGGGTGTTGCGCAAGGGGTCGGCGCTGTCGGGCACGACGGCATGTTCGGCGATGTTGCGGATGCGCGTGATCACCATCATCCAGGTCAGCAGCGGCACCAGCCACAACAGCGGATAGGCCCACCACACGCCCGCGGCGGCGAGCCCTGCGAACAGCAGCGCGTTGGTGACGCATTGTGGCCCGAGCTTCTGCCAGAAGTTCGCGGCGCGCTGCGATAGCGGCCACTCTTTCGGTCCGATCGCATTGAGCAGTTGCGCCTTGCGCTGCTGGTAGCCGGTCTGCCCGGTGATATCGCGGAGGAATTTCCGGCGGTAACTCATCTTCGTAATCGGAAACGGCGCCGACAGAACCAGATCCGGATCATCCTCCTGCTGTGTCCGGGCGTGGTGCTGCAGATGATAGCGGCGATAGCCACGGGTTTCCGCGAAGATCGGATAGGCACAGAACCACTGGCTCAACGCGAGATTGGTCGTCTCGTTCGCCGAGAGACAGCCATGCGCACCGTCGTGCATCAGGATGGCTAGCCCGAGCTGGCGCGAGCCGATGATCGCAACGGCCAGCAGATAGGTCAGCGGATTGGGCCACCATGCGACCAGCGCGATCGCGCCCAGGATCAGGGCCCAGGCGTGCACGATCAGGGCTACGCCCTTCCACGTCGTGCGTTGCCGGACGGCGACCAGTTCGTCCTCGGTGAGGAAATCGCGGGCACGCATGCGCAGCGCGGTCATGAGCTTGTCTCCCCGTCCGTTGAGGGTGAATGATCGCGATCGCCGACCAGGCGCAGCCGCGATCCATCATTGGCCGACGGCGATGTCGCCTGCTCGCCGAGCGCGCGCAGCAATTCGCGGCACATCTGCTCGGCGCCGCGGCCCATCGCAAAACCTTCGACGATCACGCCGATCGCAATCGCCCAGAAGCGGCGCGAGCTCTCCTCGGGCGCGCGCAGCGAGCGCCAGCCGTGCCGCTCGACCTGGCCCGCATAGGCGCGCGCGCCTTCGCTGTGCAGACGCTCGATGGTGCGCTCGACCAAAGGCGCGAGGTCCTGGCGGCGCCGCGTCAGCGTCAGCGCCTCGGCGAAGAAGGCGACCGTATCCGTCGCGGTCACGGTCTCGGCCAAGGCGTGGGTGTAATCGCGTGGCGTCTGGGCCTTCAGGGCGGCCTGCTCGGTCGCCCGCGCGAGATAGAGCATGTCGCGGCTGGCGGCTTCGACGAACAGCGCTTCCTTGGTGCGGAAGTAATAGGTGATCTGGCTCGGAAAGGCATCCGCCGCTGCGGCGATGTCGGAGATCGACGTGCCCGAGAGCCCGCGCTCCTTGAACAGGCGGCTGGCGGCATCCAGCAGCAGCGAACGCATCTTGCGCCCCGCCGACCGCGTTGCGCGGACCGCGTGCTTCGGATCGGGCGCAGACATGCCGCTGGCGGTCTCCGAACCCATCGATCATCCTCCCTGAGATATTTGTATGACATACAAACAAAGAAATCAACCCGGAACTGCGCAAAGTTGCGCCGAACGGCCCGGAGGGCTACGACCCGTCGCAAATCCGCAAGGCCAAGAACCCTCCGCGGACCCTTGCCTTCGCGGCCAAAATCCGTATAAAGCGCCCCATTCGTGGGCTCCGGCCGGGAGCTGAACGGACGGTCTCAGCAAATTCACCCTTTCATTTTGATGTGGCGATTTTGATGTGGCAGGGCCAGTCGGCCCGTCGTCCCGTGCTCCCGCCTTCTGAGCAGCTCGAGTCCTTTCCGAAGGTCTCGAAGGGCTTGTCGCCGGAACCCGCGCCAACACAGGAAAGGACAACCATGCCTCTATATGAGCATGTTTTTCTCGCGCGTCAGGATGCGAGCACCCAGCAGGTGGATGAACTGACGGCCCAGATGACGGGTATCGTCGAACAGGGCGGCGGCAAGGTCACCAAGACCGAGAGCTGGGGCGTGCGCTCCCTCACCTACCGCATGAACAAGAACCGCAAGGCGCATTTCGTGCTGATGAACATCGACGCACCGTCGGCTGTCGTCACCGAGATCGAGCGCCAGGAGCGGATCAGCGAAGACGTCATCCGCTATCTCACCGTGCGCGTCGAAGAGCACGAGGAAGGCCCGTCCGCGATGATGCGCAAGGCCGACCGTGACCGCGAGCGCGATGACCGCGGCGGTGGCTTCCGCGGCGACCGCGAAGGCGGCTTCCGTGGTGATCGCGATGGCGGCGGCTTCCGCGGCGATCGTGGCCCGCGCCGTCCGCGCGAAGAAGAAGCTGCGACCGAGGAGTAATGAATCATGGCTGATGCTGGTGCCCGCCGTCCGTTTTTCCGTCGTCGCAAGTCCTGCCCGTTCACGGGCGCGAATGCGCCGAAGATCGACTACAAGGATTCCAAGCTGCTGATGCGTTACGTCTCCGAGCGCGGCAAGATCGTGCCGAGCCGCATCACGGCCGTGTCCGCCAAGAAGCAGCGTGAGCTCGCCCGCGCCATCAAGCGCGCGCGCTTCCTCGGCCTGCTGCCCTACGTTATTCGCTAACCGTTTCCGGCCGGCGGCATGCGCCGCCGGCCGCTCATTCTCATAAGGCTTCCGGGTCGTCCGGTCGCCGATGGTTGGGGTTCTCGACAGAGTGCCTCTAACCGCTCGAAAGGAGCGGGACAGCTGATGATCGCGATCCTCATTGTTGCACTTGCCGCCGGCGCCGCGTCGGCGCTGATGTTCGCCTCGATCGTTTCGGGCGCGGCGGTCTCGATATTGCTGTTCTATCTCGCGCCGCTGCCTCTGATGGTGACGGCGCTCGGCTGGGGCCCGCTCGCCGCGGCCATCGGCGGTATCGCTGCAGCATCCGTGCTCGGCGCGCTCTTCGGACTTCCCTATTGCATCGCGTTTGCCATGATGGTCGCCCTGCCCGGCTGGTGGCTCGGCCATCTGGCTCTGCTCGGACGGCCGATCGCGGGCGCAGCCGGCGATAGCGCTGCCCAGCAGCCGCCGGCGCTCGAGTGGTATCCCGTCGGCCGTATCCTGCTCTGGATCGCGGCCTTCGCCGTTGTCACCACGACCGCCGCGCTGCTGACGCTTGGCACGGATACCGACACGATCACCGGCACGTTGCGGCGCGGCCTGCTCAAGATGCTCAGCGCCGGCGAAGGTCAAGCCGGCAGTGACATCGAACGGGTCGTCGACGCGTTGGTGATCTTTGCGCCGCTCGCGGCAACGGTGATCGCGATGGTCACGCTGACGCTCAACCTGTGGCTCGCCGGCAAGATCACGCAAACCTCCGGCCGGCTGAACCGGCCGTGGCCGGAGCTCCGCGGCACCGCGCTCCCCGCCATGGCGCTGGTCGCCTTGCTGGTGGCGGTGGCGGCCAGCTTCGTCGGCGGCATGCTTGCGCTGCTGGCGCAGATCGTGACCACCGCGCTCGTGATCGCCTATGCGCTGGTCGGCTTCGCCGTGCTGCACACCCTGACGCTGTCGCTTACCAATCGCGGGTTCTGGCTCGGCGGCATCTACGCCGTCGTCGTCATGTTCGGCTGGCCGATCGTGGCAATCTTCGCGCTCGGCATTGCCGACGCCGTGTTCGGCCTGCGCCAGCGCTATCTGCAAACCAGACCGCCGCCTTTGCCTGCGGCCTGACATTCGATCCAACCACTCAACCCGATACTTAGCCTCTAAAGGAGAACGAAAATGGAAGTCATTCTGCTGGAACGCGTTGCCAAGCTTGGCCAGATGGGCGAAGTCGTGCGCGTCAAGGACGGGTTCGCCCGCAACTTCTTGCTGAAGCGCGGCAAGGCGCTGCGCGCCACCGAAGCGAACCGCGCCAAGTATGACGGCATGAAGGCCGAGCTCGAGGCCAACAACATCAAGGCCAAGGGCGAAGCCGCCGTTGTCGCCGAGAAGATCGACGGCCGCGACATCATCATCATCCGCCAGGCCTCCGAGTCCGGCCAGCTGTTCGGCTCGGTCACGGTGCGCGACATCGTCACGGCGCTGGCCGCCGACGGCGTGAACGTTGCGCGACCGCAGGTCTGGCTCGACTCGCCGATCAAGGTGATCGGCGCGCAGAAGGTGACGATCGCGGTTCACCCCGAGGTCGAAACCAGCGTCACCGTGACGGTCGCCCGCTCCGCAGAAGAGGCCGAGCGCATCAAGCGCGGCGAGGACATCTCGACCCGCCAGGAAGACCAGGACGCCGCCGCCGAAGCGCTCGCCGCCGCCGGCGAATTCTTCGATCCGGAAGCCCAGCACGACGACGAGGCCGAGCCGGCTCCGGCTGCCGAAGAGAAGTAAGCGTCTCTTCATTTCTCCACCGACTGAAGCCCGGCCCCATCAGGCCGGGCTTTGGATTCGTGCCGCCGCCTGATCGTCGAGCATCGCGATCGACGCCAATGCGGTCGCGGTATGCTTTTCTTTGCCATCGATGATGCAGAACACGTCGGCTGCGACGACGGCGACCTGGCGTCCCGGCTTGATCACGCGCGCCCGGCAGATCAGGCGATCGCCCGATGCCGGCGACAGCAGGTTCAGCTTGTACTCGGCCGTCAGCGCCGGCTGGCCACGCGACGTCGCCGCCGCAATCGTGGTGGCGTTGTCGACCAGAAACGCCGTCACCCCGCCGTGAAACAGGCCGTGCTGCTGCAACAGTTCAGGCCGCCGGTCCACCGCGAGCGTGCACGCGCCGCGCGACAGCTCGGCCACCTCGGCACCGACAAGGCCCATGAAGCCCTGACGGCCGACATTGTCGCGAATTCGCGTCGCGATCGGCGCAAAGTCCGGATCGGCCTCGTTCATGACGTCCCTCCTGCTCGCTCCGGCGCACCCGGCGCCACCACCGCGCGGATCGCGCAGGCGACCAGCGTCTCGACCTGCTCGCGCGGGTCGCCGGGATGGCGGCCCGACAGATAGGCGCGGCAAAAGATCTGCGCCGGCCCGATGATCTGGCTGAAGAACAGCACAGCGCTCATCGGCAGCAACTCGCCGCGCGCGAGCAGCGGCGCGCGCCAGCGCTCAATGCCATCAGTCAGCCGCGAGTTCTCGGTGCGCTGCGCGCCGCGCACCTCCTCGCCCCACTCGCTGCGCGAAATCTCGAACAGAAAGCGCGCCTCGCGCCTGAAGGTCACGACCCAATCGAGGTGGGCGCGGATCAGCCGCGCAACGCCTTCGCTGGCGCCGTGCGTGTCGTTGACCGCGGTGATGATCGCGGCGTGATAGGCCTGCAGGATTTCCAGGAACAGGGTTCCGGCGAGCTGCTTCTTCGAGGTGAAGAAATGGAAGAAGCTGCCGTTCGACGCGCGGGCGCGGGCGCGGATCTCGGCCACCGTCGCGCCCTCGAAACCATCGCGGTCGAACACTGCCAGTCCCGCCGCCAGGAGATCTTCGCGTGCCGTACTCACCCGTGCTCCCTTCCTGACTAGATCAACACTCTAGAGTTATACTCTAGTGACAGTCAAATGATAACGCCGGACCTCCCGGCCCGGCGTTGGCGATTACTTCGAGGTTGGCGCTTCCGGCGGACCGGAGCCCGGCGTCGTCGGGGGTGGCGGAGGCGGCGCGGCTGCGGTTACCGGGGACGCGGCGGGCGCCGGCGCGGGAGATGCGGCAGCGGCCGGTTCGGGCGCCGGAGCAGCGGGCGTGACCTGCGGAACCGGGTCCGATCGCACGGCAACCGGCTCGCTGCCTGCGCTGCTCTTAGGCGCATCGACCTTGGGCGCATCGACCTTGGCCGTATCGGGCTGGCTGGCTGGCTTCGCCGGCCTCTCGGCCTCACCCTTGTCCTCGCGCTTGACGGCGGTCTGGGATTTGGGCTCGTCGCCCGCCGTCTCGCCCTTGGGCGCCTCGTCCGACTTCGGCTCCTCGACCGGCTTGCCGCGGCGGCCGTGCTTCTGGCGCGACGGCCTGCTCTCGCCCGCGGCCTGCGGGGTCTGGCCGTCGTCCGGCCTGGCACCATCAGGCGCCTCGCTCGGACGCGCCATGCGCCGGCCGCGGTGGGCGGGACGTGCTTCGGGATTCAAACCGTCGGCGTCGGGCTTCGCACCGTCATTGACGCCTTCCTTGGCCCCTTCCTGCGGCGTGGCACTCTGATGCTGCCGGCGCGACGGACGCTCGGCCGGCTGCTCCGGAGACTGGTTTGCCTCCTGCCTGCCTTCTCTGCCCTTTGCCCCCTTGGGCTGATCCTTGGCCTGGTAGCGCGGATCGTTGGCGCCGTTCGAGATCAGATAGGACGCCAGCACGCCGGCCATGTCGCTCGACGTCGTGTAGTGCTGGCGCAGGAAGCCCGGCAGCGAACCGGCCGGCACGGTCTTCAAGAGACCGCGCGGGCTCTTGTGGCAGGCCGTGCAGGTGTTGGCGAAGATCTGGGAGGGGCTTTTGCCGGCCTCGAGGTTCTGCGCTTGCGCTGATACGGCTGACAGGCAGCCAATCAGAAGCGTCACCGTCGCCAGACTGAGGGCTCGGCTCAACATTCCTTAAGTCTCCAGATTCCGGAAAAATCGCCGCCTGCGCCTCATGGATCGGCCGCGGCGGTCACCTTTTATCCGATTATCGCGCGAATGGAAGCGCGCGCGTGCCGCATCCACGCAATTGTCACATTTTGGAATATCGGCTTTGAGCACAACGCAATAGCGTGATCCAATTCCCTGCCTATGTTTGGATCGGGGACACATTGGAGTGATCAGCTCCGGTGATGTCAGTGTGCAGCTTGCCGTTCCGTTGGTGCTTCGATGGACCGATTGTTGCGATTTTTCTTGGGGCGCTTCATCCGCCGCGGTTCGATCACGTTCACGACCGCGAGCGGCGCCAAATTCACCTGTGGTGACGGCACGGGCATTCCGGTCGCCGCACGGTTCATGACCAGGGCCGCGGAACTGCGCATTCTGGTCGATCCCGAGCTGTACCTCGGCGAAGCCTTCATGGACGGCACCTTCGTGGTGGAGCAAGGCACCATCGCCGATGTGCTGGCTGTCCTGATGGGTCAGGCGGCCATGCTGCCGAACTTTGCCAGGCTGCAGGCCTGGGTTCGCTTCCTCGGGCGGCGCGCCCAGCAGCTCAATGTGCGCGGCCGCTCCCGGAGCAATGTCGCCCGCCATTACGACCTCGACGGCCGCCTCTATTCCCTCTTCCTCGACGCGGACAAGCAATACAGCTGCGCCTATTTCGAGACGCCTGACGCGGCGCTGGACGACGCCCAGCTTGCCAAGAAGCGCCACCTCGCCGCAAAACTGCTAATCAAACCCGGCCACCGCGTCCTCGACATCGGTTCCGGCTGGGGTGGCCTCGGGCTCTACCTCGCCGAGATGAGCGGCGCCGACGTCACCGGTGTCACGCTGTCGACCGAGCAGCTGCAGATTTCCAACGCCCGGGCGGCGGAAAAGAGCCTGACGCATTCGGCACGCTTCCTGCTGCAGGACTACCGCGACATCCCCGGCCCGTTCGACCGCATCGTCTCGGTCGGCATGTTCGAGCATGTCGGGGTCGCCTTCTACGAAACCTTCTTCAAGCGCTGCGCCGAGCTCCTGAGCGATGACGGCGTCATGCTGCTGCATTCGATCGGCCGTTCGACCGGTCCGGATGTCACCAGCCCCTGGATCCGGAAATACATCTTCCCCGGCGGATACATTCCGGCGCTCTCCGAAGTCATGCCGGCGATCGAAAAGGCCGGATTGCTGATCTGCGACATGGAGATCCTGCGCCTGCACTACGCCGATACCCTGAAGGCGTGGCGCGACCGCTTCATGGCGCGGCGCGAGGAGGCCGTGCGGCTCTACGACGAGACCTTTGCCCGGATGTGGGAATTCTATCTGGCAGCCTCGGAAATGTCGTTCCGGGTCCAGAACATGATGAATTTCCAGCTGCAGTTGACCAAGCGACAGGGCATCGTGCCGATGACCCGCGACTACATCGGCCGCGAGGAAGGCCGCCTCCGGCTCAAGGAAGCCGGGGCCGCAAAACCACGGCTGCAACTCGCCGGCGAATAGGTCGGAAAGCGCGGATACCGCTAGTTGCGGAGGCTGTAGGCCGAGCCGCAATGGGCGAAGGTCGGC
Source organism: Bradyrhizobium sp. Pha-3 (assembly GCF_042258615.1). Classification (GTDB taxonomy): domain Bacteria; phylum Pseudomonadota; class Alphaproteobacteria; order Rhizobiales; family Xanthobacteraceae; genus Bradyrhizobium. The sequence goes on from NZ_CP170152.1 coordinate 5,630,787, forward strand.
GTCGGGCGCGCAAGGTGAGCCGCGGCGGCCGAAAGCAGGCTGATATCGCAGGGGACGCTCTGGACCTCCGGACGCCCCGCCTGCTCCATGGCATCGACAAGCGACGCCAGCCAACGGCGGTCCATGCCACCTGCCCGGCCAACCCTTGATCGCACTGTCTGAAACTCTCGAGCCATCGGCGCCGTATCTTCCCTGAGCGAAGACAACCCGGAAAGCGCCAGGTCGTTCCCGCGAAGCCGCCGCAAAGAAAAAAGCGGCAGATGTGATCTGCTTCACAGAGGTCTGTTCCGGGCTGTCGTAATGGTCCGGAATGACCCGAGAACCGCACCAGACGATGTTGGACCCGCAGCGCGACCTCGTGACCGATTACGCCCTGATCGCTACTGGCGTGGCGGCCGCCTTGATCGCGCTGGCTTTCCTCATCCTGGTCTGAGGAACCGAGGCCAGCACCGACCTCGCTGCTGGTTGGGCGCGGCAGCCCGGAAAAAGGTTCAGGCTGCGTCAGATTTTTGCCAACGATACCGCTGACCGGCCGGGCACCGCCGGTTTTCGACCGAATCCCCCGTCAAGCGGAATGCATCCGGGCGTCCCTGATTCACACATCGCGTTGTGTGAATCGTGCATAAGAAACATCCGTCCTTTCGCTTCCTGCCGGGCTGGCGCTTGATCGCGGCCCCACAGCCGAAAATCTCAGTAACGACGAAATCAGAAGAATAAGCTCGTCCATGGCCTTGATTGATTCGAACGTCCACAAGCTCACGCCCGACGCCGCGTCCCCGACCTATCGGAGCGCGCCGCATAATATCGAAGCGGAACAGGGACTGCTGGGCGCGATCCTGGTCAACAACGACGCCTTCTATCGGGTCTCCGATTTCCTGGAGTCGAAGCACTTCTTCGAAAGCATCCACCAGCAGATCTATGAAACGGCCGGCAGCCTGATCCGGATGGGCAAGGTCGCGAATCCCGTGACCTTGAAGACGTTCCTGCCTGCCGAGCTCGACCTGGGCGGCATGACGGTCAGCCAATACCTCGCCCGCCTCGCCGCCGAAGCGACCACCATCATCAACGCACAGGACTACGGGCGTACCGTCTATGATCTGAGCCTGCGCCGCAACCTGATCCAGATCGGCGAGGAGATCGTCAACGTCGCCTACGACGCACCGGTCGATTTTGCCCCGCGCGCGCAGATCGAGGACGCCGAACGGCAGCTCTACAGCCTCGCCGAGACCGGCCGCTACGATGGCGGCTTCCAGCGCTTTGCGGATGCACTCACAGTCGCCGTCGACATGGCGGCCAAGGCGTTCCAGCGCGACGGCAAACTGTCCGGCATTTCGACGGGACTGCGCGACCTCGACACCAAAATGGGCGGATTGCAGCCAAGCGATCTGATCGTACTCGCCGGCCGTCCCGGCATGGGCAAGACCTCGCTCGCCACCAACATCGCCTACAACATCGCCAAAGCCTATGTCCCCGAGGTGCAGGCCGACGGCACCACCAAGGCGGTGAACGGCGGCGCGGTCGGCTTCTTCTCCTGCGAAATGAGCGGCGAACAGCTCGCCACCCGTATTCTCGCCGAACGCACCGGCATTCCCTCCAGCCATATCCGGCGCGGCGGTATCTCCGAGCTCGATTTCGAGAAGATCCGCGACTGCTCGATCGAGTTGCAGTCGCTGCCGTTCTACGTCGACGAAACCGGTGGTCTCTCGATCTCGCAGCTCACCGCGCGCGCCCGCCGCCTCAAGCGGCAGAAGGGTCTCGACCTGATCGTGATCGACTACATCCAGCTGTTGCAGGGCTCGGGCAAGAAAGGCAACGACAACCGCGTGCAGGAAATCACCGAGATCACCACCAATCTGAAAGCGCTGGCGAAGGAGCTCAACGTCCCCGTGATCGCGCTGTCGCAGCTCTCGCGCCAGGTCGAAAACCGCGACGACAAGCGGCCGCAGCTTTCAGACCTGCGTGAATCCGGCTCGATCGAGCAGGACGCCGACGTCGTGATGTTCGTGTACCGCGAGGAATACTATCTCGCGAACAAGGAACCACGGCCCGGCACCCCGGAGCACGCGACCTGGCAGGCCGAAATGGAGCGCGCGCTCGGCAAGGCCGAAGTCATCATCGGCAAGCAGCGCCACGGTCCGACCGGCACCGTCGAACTGCACTTCGAAGCCAGCGTCACCCGGTTCGGCGACCTCGCATCGGACGGACTGGTCCCGGATCGCCCGCCCTCCTACTGACGGCGGGCACGGTTGAAGGTGGCCCTCCCCGCTTGTACAACTGAGCCATGAACATCGTGACCAACGCGAAATCGCAGCTGACGCCCGAAGCCAGACTGCTGGCGGCCCATCCGACCGCCACCGGCATCCTTACCGTCGACCTCGACGCCATCATCGCCAACTGGCGCAAGCTCGAGAAGACCGCGGTGCCGGCGGAATGCGCCGCCGTGGTCAAGGCCAACGCTTATGGCTGCGGCGCCGAGCAGGTGTCGCGGGCGCTGGCCAAGGCCGGCTGCAAGACCTTCTTCGTCGCCACCGTCGAGGAGGCTGCCGTGGTGCGCGCAGCCGTTCCGGAGGCGACCGTGTATGCGCTCGGCGGCTTCTTCCAGCAGACCGGCGACGCCTACGCCAGGATCGACTGCAAGCCTGTCATCGGCGATCTCAACGAGCTCGCCGAATGGGACGTGTTCTGCCGCCGCTCCGGCTGGTCCGGCGGCGCCGCCATCCATATCGATACCGGCATGAACCGGCTCGGGCTGACGGTCAGCGAAGCCCAGGGCATCATCCCGCGGATCAACGCCGGCGATCACGGCATCACGCTGGTCATGAGCCACCTCGCCTCCGCCGAACTGCTCAACAGCCCTGCCAACGCCAGGCAGCTGGCGAGCTTCCGCGAGATCGCGAGCCTGTTCGCCGGCGTGCCGGCCTCGCTCGCGAACTCATCCGGCGTGTTCCTCGGCGCCCAATTCCAGTTCGAGATGGTGCGGCCAGGCTGCGCGCTCTATGGCGTCAACCCGACGCCGGAGGCCGACAACCCGATGCGGCAGGTGGTCGATCTCAAGGCGCGCATCGTGCAGATCCGTAACATCGATCGCGGCGAGACCGTCGGCTATGGCGGTACCTGGACCGCGCGCCGGCCGACCCGGCTTGCGATCGTCTCCGCGGGCTATGCCGACGGCTATTTCCGCGCCGCCAGCGCCAATGACGGCACCCGCGGCGCCGAGGTCGTGGTCGCCGGCAAGCGTTGCCCGATCGCCGGCCGCGTCTCGATGGATCTGATCGCGGTCGACGTCACCGACCTCGACAAGAACGCCGTGCGGCGCGGCCACATGGTGACGCTGATCGGCGAAGGCATCACGGTCGACGAGGTCGCGCATCATTTCGGCACCATCGGCTACGAGGTGCTGACCAGCCTCGGCCGCCGCTTCGTGCGCATCTACAAGGGCGGCGATGCCGTCGCCACGAGCAGCGATGCGGCCGCCGAGAACAGCGAGGCCGTCACCGAGAAGAGCGAGCCGGCCGCGGCGCAAGCAGCGCCTCCTGCTTTGCCAACGGCAGCGCCTGCGCCGCCACCATTGCCTGCCGCCGCGCCCACGGCACCGTCCACCTGACGCGATCGAGGTTCGCGATTGCGCATGAAGATCGCGACCTTCAACATCAACAACATCAACCGCCGGCTCCCCAACCTGCTGCGCTGGCTGAAATCGGCCAGGCCCGACGTCGTCAGCCTGCAGGAGCTGAAGGCGAGCGACGCCGAGTTTCCGGCGGCCGCGCTCGAGAAGGCCGGCTACGGCGCGGTGTGGCAGGGACAGAAGACCTGGAACGGCGTCGCCATCCTCGCGCGCAAGGCCGAGCCGGTCTTGATCCGCACCGCCCTGCCCGGCGACGCCGGCGATCACGAGGCACGCTACATCGAGGCCGCGGTGCGCGGCATCGTCGTCACCAGCCTTTACCTTCCGAACGGCAATCCGCAGCCCGGCCCGAAATTCGACTACAAGCTCGCCTGGTTCAAGCGGCTGCGCGCCCATGCCGCCAAGCTGCTCAAGCAGCAGGTCCCCGTGGTGCTGGCCGGCGACTACAATGTCGCGCCGACGCCTCTCGACATCTATCCGACCCGCTCCTGGGACAAGGATGCGCTGATCCAGCCGAAGAGCCGCGCTGCGTTCAAGGCGCTGGTCGACCAAGGCTGGTGCGATGCGCTCCGCACGCTGCATCCGGATCGTCAGATGTTCACCTTCTGGGACTACAAGCGCCAGCGCTGGCCGCGCGATGCAGGTCTCCGGCTCGATCATCTGCTGCTCAGCCCCGACGTGGCGGCGCGGCTTCTGAAGGCCGGCGTAGATCGGAACGTTCGTGGCGAGGAAGGCGCCAGCGATCATGCGCCGGCGTGGGTGGTGTTGAAGTGATGGGCCGGTCTCACACCTCTTAACAATCAGCACAGGTGGTCGCGACCCGGATCGAATGATGCCGCATGCACCACCGTCGTCCTGGCGAAAGTCAGGCCCCTAACCACCGCATTCGGTGATGAACGGGATCGTGGCCCCGGCGTCGTGCAACAATTGAGATTTGGGGTAATGGGTCCTGGCTTTCGCCAGGACGACGTCGAATCTGTTGCACGGCGTGCGAGTCAAACATCCGCATTCTCGCGCCACGGGAGCCTGCGGTACAAGCGAATGCGGCCGGATGTGGCGGACCGGGTACAGCCGGAGGTGGTGCAAATCGAGTAGCCTGACATCGATTTGATTCATGCATTGGGGCTCCCCATGAAGACGTATTTCGTCGCCGCATCCATGCTCATGCTCGGCATTGCAAGCGCGTCCGCTGCCGACCTCGCCGCCCGCCCATACACCAAGGCGCCCCCGATCGTCGCCGCCACGACTGACTGGAGCGGATTCTATGTCGGCGCCAATGGCGGCGGCGGCTGGAGCCGGAAGTGCTGGGACATCGTGCCCTTCACCATCACCAATCCGACGCTCGGCGTCGTGAATTTCACCGGGCCGGAAGGTTGCCACACCGCGAGCGGCGCGACCGCCGGCGGCCAGATCGGTTATCGCTGGCAGCAGGCGGCCTGGGTGTTCGGCGTCGAAGCGCAGGGCAATTGGGCCGACCTTTCCGGTTCGAACCCGTCCATCGCCCCGTTGTTCGCAGGGTTCGCCAACCGCTCGAAGATCGATGCGATCGGCCTGTTCACCGGACAGGTCGGCTATTCCTGGGGCGCCTTCCTGCTGTACGCAAAGGGCGGAGCGGCCGTCGTGCGCGATCGCTACGAGAGCTTCATCACGCCGGCATTCGGACCGGGCGTACCGGTCGGATTCATCGCCGACCGCAGCAGCGAGACGCGCTGGGGTGGCGCGATCGGCGCCGGCACCGAATATGCGATCGCACACAACTGGTCGCTGGCGCTCGAATACGACCATCTGTTCATGGGAACCAACAATGTTCACATGACCTACGATCCCGTTTTCATCGCCCAGCTCAACCATGACGAACGCATCCGTCAGGACGTCGACATGGTGACGGTGCGCGTCAACTACCGCTTCGGCGGCCCGGTCGTCGCGAAGTATTGACGCTGCGCGCGACGACGCGTCCCTGGTTCAAGGCGCCCTTGCGCCGTCTCGAACCGTGAGGTCACACTGAGCCTTTCGCTTTCGAGACACGCATACGGCGTGGCTCGGGATCACGTCCCGGAGTGCGCGTGGGCTTCCTGTTCGTCCTCATCGTCGGCCTGGTCGCCGGCACCATCTCGGGCATCGTCGGCACCGGCTCGTCGATCATGCTGATGCCGGTGCTGGTCTATCAGTACGGACCGAAACAGGCGGTGCCGATCATGGCGGTCGCAGCCGTGATGGCCAATCTGTCGCGCATCCTGGCCTGGTGGCGCGAGGTCGACTGGCGCGCCTGCGCGGCCTACTCGGTCACGGGGATTCCGGCCGCAGCGCTCGGCGCGCGCACCTTGCTCGCTTTGCCCTCGCGCGCGGTCGATCTCGCGATCGGCGTGTTCCTGATCGCGATGGTGCCGGTGCGGCACTGGCTGGCGCAGCACAAACTGAAAGCCAATCTCTGGCATCTGATGATCGGCGGCGCGCTGATCGGCTATCTCACCGGCATCGTGGCCTCGACCGGTCCGCTCAGCGTGCCGCTGTTTTTGTTTTACGGCCTCAGCAAGGGCGCGTTCCTCGCCACCGAAGCGGCAAGCTCGCTCGGGCTCTATGTCAGCAAGTCGGTGACGTTCGAGCGGTTCGGCGCGCTGACACCCGACATCGCGCTGAAGGGCCTGATCGCCGGCGCCTCGCTGATGGCCGGCGCCTTCATCGCCAAACGCTTCGTGCTGCAGCTGAAGCCGGAGTCGTTCCGCCTGATCATGGACGGCATCATGCTGGCGGCGGGGGTGTCGCTGCTGTGGTCGGCAATGACGTCGTAGAATCGCAGGCGTGTCGTAATTCTACGGGGTTCCGCGCACACTTGGCGGTGTGTACTCCGAATGAGCCTTGCTGCGCGCTCACCTCCCGGTGTTACCCGGATTGCCTCCATCCGGCCTCTGCGCTTATGACAACTGCATTACGTACACTCGATCGTTTGCGGAAAAGAACTTTGCTCCAGCAGGCATCACGGGATTGATCGACGACCCGGATGCGAATCCCGAGAGTCAGGCGACACGTGGTGGGCTATCGAGCGCACACCTCAACGGCTGATGTCGACCTGACGGATTCGGGATCGCAAGTCGAAGCATTGGGAATAGCGGGTTGTCAGAACCCGCAGCAGGTAGGAAGGCAGACGCGCGATGCGCAAGATGATGATCACGACTGCGGCGGCCGTCATGTTCGCTGTTGCCGGCGCGGCCTTGTGGCCGACCGCAAAACCCGATGTCGAGCATCTCGGGGACAGCGTCTACGAGACGATCTGGGTCTGGCGCATTCCAGCCTACGCGAACAATCCGTCCTGGCGCGTTCGCTGGAGCTGGACCGATCCGCTGCGGGCGCAGGCACGATGCTGCCGGGCTTTGCCGACGGGCTTGGCTCCGCACGAGAGTTCGCCGCTGCTGCTGTCGGGACGAGACATCCGCGCTTGAACGCGGCCGGCGATCGAGCAGCCACGCATTTGATTCAAATTCGCGTTGTAGTTGAACTTACTTTTTATCCTTAACCAGAAACCCGATCTTTAATTTACATCTGCAAGATGCGGTTTACCTTGTCTCCGCGAACACAGCGGATTCAGGGACAACAACAAGATGCGCCAGTTAAGCCTTACGCTGTCATTGGCCTTCTTTCTCGCAACACAAGCCGTGAGCGTCGCCGCCGACGATGCGAAACCGAACCAACCGGGTTCGGCTGCCGCCGTTGACCGCGTCGCGTGTTCCCTGCAACCAAAAGCTGAGGAACCGTCCGATCCGTCGTCGACCTCGGCGATCCCTCGCCCAGAAAAATTCGTCGCACGGGACCATTTCAAGGAGAACATCGCCTCGAGCGCGCCGGTGAAAATCTCCTGGCTGGGTGCGACCTTCGCGCAACGCTTCACGAACAAGGTCGAGGACGAGACCGGCGGCGCATCGTTGCAGACCTACGTTCTGAGCGCAGCCTCGAGCGATAGGGAGATCCTGGCCAAACTGGGTCCGAGCCACGAGAGCCGGTTGGCCGACGTCTGGTGCAGGTTGCAGCAGCAGCCCAACGGCAATGGCGGCCCGCTCGAGATCAACGCCAAGCCGAACGTGTTTTATGTTCGCGATATCGCAGGCGAGCTTGGCGCCGTCGACGTGCTCTGGGGCGGCGTCGGATGGGAGGTCGGCGCAAGCCCGGTCGGGGACAAGCCGCGATGGCCGGCCGGAACGCGGGTCTTCTCTCGCTGAGCCCGTCGTCCCATCAGGTGCTCCATCTTCGATGGATCGTGCGCGCCGGCCGAACCGTGCTATGCATCGTGGGCGATAGCGCGACTCACCTGCTCCATGGCCAAATCCACTCTCTCCTTCGTCTGCCAGAACTGCGGCGCGGCGTATAATCGCTGGCAGGGCAAGTGCGATTCCTGCGGCGAGTGGAACACGCTGGCCGAGGAAGATACCACGGGCTCGGTGCCGGTCTCGATCCGCAGCAAGCGCAAGGGGCGGACGTTCGCGCTGGAATCGCTCTCCGGCAAGACCCAGGACGCGCCGCGGCTGTCGTCGGGCATGGCCGAGCTCGACCGCGTTACCGGCGGCGGCTTCGTCCGCGGCTCGGTGCTCCTGGTGGGCGGCGATCCCGGCATCGGAAAATCGACGCTGCTGACCCAGGCAACCTCCATGATGGCGCGCGCAGGCCATCGCGCGGTCTACATCTCGGGCGAAGAGGCGGTCGCGCAGGTGCGGCTGCGCGCCGAGCGGCTCGGGCTCGCGGACGCGCCGGTGCAGCTCGCCTCCGAAACCTCGGTCGAGGACATCGTCTCGACGCTGTCGGAAGGCGCGGTGCCGCGGCTGATCGTGATCGATTCGATCCAGACCATGTGGACCGACACGGTCGAATCCGCGCCCGGCACGGTGACCCAGGTCCGCGCCTCGGCGCAGGCCCTCATTCGCTTCGCCAAGAAGACAGGGGCAACGATCATCCTGGTCGGGCATGTGACCAAGGACGGCCAGATCGCCGGCCCCCGCGTGGTCGAGCACATGGTCGATGCGGTGCTGTCGTTCGAGGGCGAAGGCTCGCAGCAGTTCCGCATCCTGCGCTCGGCGAAGAACCGATTCGGCGCGACCGACGAGATCGGCGTGTTCGAGATGACCGGCCTCGGCCTGCGCGAGGTCACCAACCCCTCGGAATTGTTCCTCTCCGAACGCGAGCTCGGCAGTCCCGGCACGGCGGTGTTCGCCGGCATCGAGGGCACCCGCCCGGTGCTGGTCGAGTTGCAGGCGCTGGTGGCGCCGACCTCGCTTGGCACCCCGCGCCGCGCCGTGGTCGGCTGGGACCCGAGCCGGCTGTCGATGGTGCTGGCGGTGCTGGAGGCGCATTGCGGCGTCAAATTGTCCGGACATGACGTCTATCTCAATGTCGCGGGCGGCCTGCGCATCCAGGAGCCGGCCGCGGACCTCGCCGCGGCGGCCGCGCTGGTCTCCTCGCTGGTGAATGCGCCGTTGCCGACGGATGCGGTCTATTTCGGCGAAATTTCGCTGTCCGGCGCGATCCGCCCGGTGGCGCAGACCCCGGCCCGGCTGAAAGAGGCCCTCAAGCTCGGCTTCGGCCGCGCCATCCTGCCCGAATCGGCCCGCGGCGATGGTGGCGGAGATAGCGGGCTGGCGCTGAACAGCGTCGGTAATCTGACCACGCTGGTCGCCGAAATTGCGGCGCGCGGTACGCCCCGAGGTGGCCGCGCTGCGCCACGGGACGACCAGGGCGGCTCCAGGGGTGCTGATCCGGCTGAGAAAAATGCCACACCGGCCCGATTCCGTCGCGAGACCAGCTAAAGCAGGCGTGACGTATCAGCCCCCCGCCGCTATACATCCGCCGCGCGGGACTGGTGGTGTTGCGGCCTTGCCGAATGCCCCCGATGCGCCTCAGTTAGGACGGCACCGACTTTGCCGATTCGCGAGCCCTTAACAGCGGACCCAAACGTACCAGCGGACCTGACCAGCCGATGCCCATAACGATACTTGATCTCGTCCTGCTCGGCGTGATGCTGATCTCGGGCCTGCTTGCAATGGTGCGCGGCTTCATGCGCGAGATCCTGTCGATCGCGGCCTGGGGCGCTGCCGCGCTGGTCACGCTGTATGCTTTCTCGAAGCTGCTGCCGACCGCCAAAACTTACTTCAACAACGACACGGTCGCGGCCGTCGTCGTGGTGGCCGGCGTCTTCATCGGCACGTTGATCGTGGTCTCGATCATCACGGTGCGGATCTCGGACATGATCCTGGATTCCCGGATCGGCGCGCTCGACCGCACCCTCGGCTTCCTGTTCGGCCTCGCCCGCGGCCTCCTGATCGTGGTCGTGGCGTTCATGTTCTTCACCTGGCTGGTTCCGGACAAGCAGCGGCCCGATTGGGTGACCGGCGCGAAGTCCCGGGTGGTGTTGCAGGGAACCGGGGATTGGCTGATGGCGCTCTTGCCTGACGACCCCGAGAACACCATCTTAAAGAAGTTCAAGAAGAATAAGCCGGACGACGATTCTGCGGCTGATACCAACGATCAGGCAACGCCGGCGTCGGGCGATGGCTATAGCAAACCTGCGCGTGACAGCTTGAAAAAGCTGATCGAGAAACCCGCGGGCCGATAACTTATTTGGGCCCCTTACGAGAGGCGATGAACGAGATGCAAACCCCTTCCGATCACGCCGCCCAAATGGATCTCGACCTCGGCCCGATCGAAATGCAGGACCATCTTAGACAAGACCATCTCCGACAGGACCACCGGGACGACGATCCCAGATACCATCCCGATCTCGATGGCGACACGCTCCGCGAGGAATGCGGCGTGTTCGGTGTCTTCGGCCACCCCGAGGCCGCCGCGATCACCGCGCTCGGCCTGCACGCCCTGCAACACCGCGGCCAGGAGGCCGCCGGCATCGTCTCCTTCGACGGCGGCCGCTTCCACAGTGAACGCCGCCTCGGCCTGGTCGGCGATGCCTTCTCCCGCCGCGAGGTGATCGATCGCCTGCCCGGCAACGCCGCGGTCGGCCATGTCCGCTACTCCACCACCGGCGGCACCATCCTGCGCAACGTGCAGCCGCTGTTCGCCGAGCTCAGTGCCGGCGGCTTTGCGGTCGGCCACAACGGCAACCTGACCAACGGCCTCACCCTGCGCCGCGAACTGGTCAAGGGCGGCGCCATGATGCAGTCGACCACCGACACCGAGGTGATCCTGCATCTCGTCGCACAGTCGAAGCGCACCCACTTCATCGACCGTTTCATCGAGGCGCTGCGCACCATCGAGGGCGCCTATGCGCTGGTCGCGCTGACCAACAAGAAGCTGGTCGGCGCCCGCGATCCGCTCGGCATCCGGCCCTTGGTGCTCGGCGATCTCGACGGCCATCCGATCCTGACCTCCGAGACCTGCGCGCTCGACATGATCGGCGCGAAATACGTCCGCGACATCGAGCCCGGCGAGATCATCGTGTTCGACGAGCGCGGCGCGCACAGCCACAAGCCGTTCCCGCCGAAGCCGGCGCGGCCCTGCATCTTCGAGTACATCTATTTCGCGCGGCCGGATTCGATCGTCGGCGGCCGCTCGGTGTACGACGTGCGCAAGGCGTTCGGCGCCCAGCTCGCGCGCGAGAGCCATCCCGAGGTCGATGTCGTGGTGCCGGTGCCGGATTCCGGCGTGCCCGCCGCGGTCGGCTACAGCCAGTATTCCGGCGTGCCGTTCGAACTCGGCATCATCCGCAACCACTATGTCGGCCGCACCTTCATCCAGCCGACCCAGACCGTGCGCGAGCTCGGCGTGCGCATGAAGCATTCGGCGAACCGCGCCGCGATCGAAGGCAAGCGCATCATCCTGATCGACGACTCGCTGGTGCGTGGCACCACTTCGAAGAAGATCGTGCGCATGATGCGCGATGCCGGCGCCCGCGAGGTGCATTTCCGCCTCGCCTCGCCGCCGATCCTCTATCCCGACTATTACGGCATCGACCTGCCGGACCGCGGCGGCCTGCTCGCCGCGACCCATTCGCTCGAGGAGATGCGCGACATCATCGGCGCCGACTCGCTCGCCTTCCTGTCGATCGACGGCATGTACCGCGCGATGGGCTATGAAGGGCGCGACCCGGCCAATCCGAGATTCGCCGACCACTGCTTCACCGGCGCCTATCCGACCCACCTCACCGACCAGAGCGAAACCGAGGCCCCGCCGCGGCAGCTTTCGCTGTTGGCCGAGGCGAGCTGACGCCCCATCCACGGTGTCGTCCCTGCCTAGGGCGCGATTGCGCTCCGGAGCAGGGACGCATAACCACCAGCCTATGAGGCAGGGGCAGTATTAGACACGAACACTTTCTTCCATTATCGCCGTCACGGCGTATGGGTCCCTGCTTTCGCAGGGACGACGATTTGTTAGAGTCCCTTCCATGACAAAACCCCTCGCCTCCCGTATTGCCCTCGTCACCGGCGCCTCGCGCGGGATCGGCTATGCGACATCGGTCGCGCTGGCCAAGGCCGGCGCGCACGTCGTCGCGGTGGCGCGCACGCAAGGAGGGCTGGAAGAGCTCGACGACGAGATCCGCAAGGACGGCGGCAGCGCCACGCTGGTGCCGCTCTCGCTCACCGATTACGACGGGATCGCGCGGCTCGGGCTCGCGCTGCATGAGCGCCACGGCAAGCTCGACATCCTGGTCGGCAACGCCGGCACCGCGGGCCCGTCCTCGCCGCTCGGCCATATCGAGCTGAAGCCGTGGAACGACGTGTTCGCGATCAACGTCACCGCCAACTTCCAGCTGATCCGCTGCATGGACCCGCTGCTGCGCCAGTCGGACGCCGGCCGCGCGGTGTTCGTCACGTCAGGCGTGGCGCACAAGGCCAACGCCTATCTCGGCCCCTATGCCGCCTCGAAGGCCGCCCTCGATGCGCTGGTGCGCTCCTGGGCCAACGAGACCGCCAACACGGCGCTGCGCGTCAATCTCTTCAGCCCCGGCCCGATCCGCACCCGGATGCGCGCGCAGGTGTTTCCCGGCGAAGACCCGATGACACTGGATACGCCCGACATGGCCGCCGAGTTCGTGGTGCCGATGTGCTCGCCCGCGTGGACCGAAACCGGCAAGCTCTACGACTACAAGGCGCGCACGCTGCGGAGCTTCCAGCCGCCGGTGTAGATTCGTTCTCTCTCCCGTAGCCCGGATGGAGCGAAGCGCAATCCGGGATATCTCTACGCGGCGAAACCGGCCCCGGATTTCGCTTCGCTCCATCCGGGCTACGCACCTCCTTGCGATTGACTCGTTCCGCTCCCCGCGATTGACTGCCCTCCTCAAGCGGGACGCCCCGCCAAGAAAAATCTCGGGAGGCATCATGACGCCGACGTTCAATCGCGCGCGCTCCATTCTGTCCGGATTGTTTCTCTCCGCCGGCATCGCATCAGCAGCCTTTTTCGCTCAACCAACGCCTGCCAGGGCCGATGACGTTCCGACCTTCGCGGTCGATGCGTCGTGGCCCAAGCAGCTGCCGAACAACTGGATCATCGGCCAGGTCGGCGGCATCACCGTCGACTGGCAGGGACATATCTGGGTGGTGCATCGCCCGCGCTCGCTGACCGATGGCGAGAAGGCGGCGAGCCTCACCCCGCCGCGCGCGAAATGCTGCGTGGCGGCGCCGCCGGTGCTCGAATTCGATGTCGACGGCAATCTGCTGCGAGCCTGGGGCGGCCCCGGCGACGGCTATCAATGGGTCGGCCGCGAGCACGGCATCGAGGTCGACGAGCGCGGCTTCGTCTGGATCGGCGGCAATGCCGATGACGACAGCGCGATCCTGAAGTTCACGCTCGACGGCAAGTATCTCGGCCAGATCGGCAAGATCGCAGCCCGCACCAACAGCAACGACACCACCCAGCTCGGCCGCCCCGCCGAGATGGCGATCGACAAGGATGCCAACGAACTCTACATCGCCGACGGCTATGGCAACCGCCGCGTCATCGTGTTCGACGCCACCACGCTGGCCTACAAGCGGCACTGGGGCGGCTACGGCAAGCTCCCCACCGACGACAAGCAGCCGCCTTATGATCCAAGCGCCGCGGTGCAGGAGCAGTTCGGCAATCCCGTGCATTGCATCAAGATCGCCAATGACGGGCTGGTCTATGTCTGCGACCGCAGCCAGGACCGCATCCAGGTGTTCCAGAAGAACGGCACCTTCGTCAGGGAATGGTTCTACGAGAAGAACACCCGCGGCGACGGCGCGGTGTTCGATCTCGCGCTATGGCCCGATCCGAAGCAGACCTATCTGCTCAACGCCGACGGCGCCAACAACGAGATCCGCGTGCTGAAGCGCGACGACGGCAGCGTGGTCGGCACCTTCGGCCATAGCGGCCGCAATGCCGGACAGTTCGCCCTGCTCCACGTCATGGCGGTGGACCAGAAGGGCAACGTCTACACCGGCGAGGTCGAGGGCAAGCGGATCCAGAAATTCAAGCTGACCTCGGATGCGCTCAAGTAGACATGACGGCAGGATGACGCTTCGACGCAGTTCATCCGGCTTTATGCGGATTGCCGCTCGCCAAAGGAAAGGGTAAGCGGGAACCCGAACGACCGGCACAAGGCTCCGCAAGAGGGCCGTCCGGAAAAATTGACAGTGGAGGGAATGTCTCATGACGACGACGCTCGCACGGCGCCAGGCCGTGCTTCTCGCTTGCGCCGCACTCGGCCTTGCAACGCCAGCCTTTGCCCAAGAAAAACAAGACAAGAACGTCAAGATCGGCGTGCTCAACGACATGTCCGGCCTCTATGCCGACATCGGCGGCCCCAATTCGGTGGCCGCGGCCAACATGGCGGTGGAAGATTCCGGCCTGCGCGCCAAGGGCTGGAAGATCGAGGTGGTCAGCGGCGACCATCAGAACAAGCCTGACGTCGGCGTCAACGTCGCGCGCAACTGGATCGACAACGAGAAGGTCGACATCATCACCGATACGCCGAACTCCGGTGTCGCGCTGGCGGTGAGCAACCTCGCCAAGGAAAAGAACTCGATCGTGCTCAACTCGGGCGCGGCGACTGCCGATCTGACCGGCAAGGCCTGCAACGCCAACACGATCTCCTACACGTTCGACACCTACATGCTCGCCAACGGCACCGGCAAGGCGCTGACCAAGGCGGGCGGCGACACCTGGTTCTTCCTCACCGCCGACTACGCCTTCGGCCACGCGCTGGAGCGCGACACCTCGGCGGTCGTCACCGCGAACGGCGGCAAGGTGCTCGGCGGCGTCAAGCACCCGCTCAACACCGCGGACTTCTCCTCGTTCCTGCTGCAGGCGCAGGCCTCCAAGGCCAAGATCATCGGCCTTGCCAATGCCGGCGGCGACACCACCAACGCGATCAAACAGGCCTCCGAATTCGGCATCACCGCGGGCGGACAGAAGCTCGCGGCGCTGTTGCTGTTCGTCAACGACGTGCACGCGCTGGGCTTGAAGATCGCCCAGGGCCTCACCTTCACCGAGTCGTTCTATTGGGACATGAACGACCAGACCCGCGCCTGGTCGAAGCGCTTCCAGAAGGTCTCGCCGAAGAACGCGATGCCCTCGATGACGGTGGCCGGCGTCTATGCCGGCGTGCTGCATTACCTGAAGGCGCTCGACGCGATGGGCGGCAATCCGCATGACGGCGCCAAGGTCGTCGCCAAGATGAAGGAGATCCCGACCGACGATCCGCTGTTCGGCAAGGGTCCCTTACGGATCGACGGCCGCCGCATCATCCCGGCCTATCTGTTCGAGGTGAAGAAGCCGGAAGAGTCCAAATACCCCTGGGACTATTACAAGCTGATCGCCACCATCTCGCCGGAAGACGCCGCCAAGCCGCTCGAGGCCAGCGATTGTCCGCTGGTGAAGAAGTGACTGCGTAGCTGCGTAGGGTGGGTTAGCGAAGCGTAACCCACCCTCTTGCTTCGCGGCACGAAGTCGGCGGGTTACGCCTTCCGCCTTCGCTCGTTGAGCTACGGCGGACGTGGTCGACTAACCCGCCCTACTCTCCTTCACTTCGCTGCCGACTTCCGCGCCGGTGCCGGCAACGATGCCCATTCCCGGTCGGCACGCGGGCCGCCGGCGTCGCCGGTCAGGCCGACGAGCTGTCCGGGCTGAACGTCCAAGGTCTGCGTCCAGGTCTGGGTCTGGCACAGCAGCTTGAGCAGACACCCCTTGAGCTTCAGCCGGTCGGACGCATCGCGCCACAGCGAAACCGAATAGGACTTGCCGTCCTCGGCATTGTAGATGTCGCCGTCGAACCGGCCCTCTGGCGACAGTTTCAATCCCAGGATCAGCTGGTGGCCGAGCAGCGCGCGCGTTCGCTTGTCGGGATCGGGGTTGAAGCTGTCGCGGAACGGCTGGCCGCGTGGATCGAGCGGATCCTTCATCCACACGATGAAGCCGCAGATGCGGTCGCGCGTCGTGCCGCAATGCTCGAGGCGGATGCGCGCGCGCCCGTCTTCGGTCAGCCAGGTGCCGCTCGGATCGGCCGGCGCGATCGTCTCGGCGCGGCCGGTCGAGCTCATCAGCAAGGCGGCGACGAGGCTGCGCAGAAACATGCGAACCAGAAAGTTCATTGTCCGGGACCTTTCATTGACGGGATGATTTCGGGACGCGCGACGCGCGCCTCACTTCAGTTGCGCCATGAAGGCGTCGGCACCCTTGTCGATGCCGGCGGTGGCGGCGGCGAGATCGCCGACGCTGGCCTTGATGTCGTAGGCGTTGGGATATTGCTTGCTGACGTAGGCGCCGAGCAGGCGCGCGGTCGAGCTGTCGAACATCTCGACGGCATAGATCACCGAGCCGGTCATCGTGCCCTCGCCGTCACGCGCGGCCTGCACGCCGTTATAGATCGCACCGGCCATGTCGAAGCGCGACAGCGTGCCGAGCACCGGCGTATTGGCGACCGCGCCGGTCAACGTCAGCCGAACGCGAAACGTGTTCGGCCCGCGCGTATTCACCAGCGTGAAGCGGCCGCGCAGCTTGTCGGCGAAGCGGGTCTGCATGTAGGCGGCGAGCGTCTCCTTGTCCTTCTCGGACATGTTGCCGAACTGATGATCGGCGCCGCGATAGATCACGACCGGATCGAGCATCACCTTGTTGTAGCTCCGCCAGTCGACCGGCGGCGCATAGCGATACGGCACACGCCCCGACGAGTCGGACGTATCAGGCGTCATGTAGGCCGTTGATGCCACCTCCGAATAAGCCACCGGCGTGACGGCGGCACATCCTCCGGCGAGGACGCAAAGCGCCATCGCTCCCAGACCGCGCGCGGCGATCGAGCTCTCCATTCCAATCTCCTCATCCGACCCTAAAGCGGAAGAGCAGCTCGGCCGCAGCCGCGTCCGGGGCTGAAGTGCGGCTGCGGCCGTCACTGCCGATCTGGCTCGCCGTCGCGGCGCCGTCAGATCTTGCCTCAGTGCGACGAACTATAAAACCGACCAGTTGGTTTGTAAAGTTGCAATCGCGGGAAACGCGTCGGAAAAATGCGGCAGTCAAAGCGTGTGGAAAGCTCGCGAGGCCGCCCTGCCAAGACGGTCTCGCGCTGTCACAAACCCACGATATCTCTCGTGCTACCGCACCAATTGCCGGGGGATTTCAGGGGCCCGGTGCCGACCCAACGCCGCCGAGCGATTCATATTCCGCTTGGGCGGCGTTGCGCTTTCGCCCAGCGCCGGAGATTCAGCCGCGCTTGCGCGCCGGCTTTGCGGCCCGTGCGCCGACAGGCCGTGGCGATGCCGCGCGTGTCGCCGTCGCCTTCGATGGCTTTGCGGCCGCCGTCGCGCCCTGCTCGATCGCAGACCACTTGCTGTCGTCGAGCAATCGCTCGAACAGGCGATCGCGCTCGGCGTCGGTCAGCGACGACAGGCCGAACAACGAGCTCAGCAGCAACCCCCGCGCCGCCGCCCAGCGCAGCAGCGCGAGATCCGGATCGCGCGCCTCGGCCTTCATCAGCGCGATCTTCTTGATGTCGACATCGCGCGGCATCGCCATCAATTCGGGATTCTCGTTCATCGCAGCCAGCAGTGCGAACGCCCCGGCCCGCGGGGTCGAGATCGCTTCCCGCAGCGTCGCGATCTGCGCCGCCAGTTCCGGCTGATCCGTCGTCTCGCGTGCCGTTTCGAGGTAGCGGGTCGAGAACTCCTCGAAATGCGCCATCTGTTGCTCGAGCAAGGCGCGCAGCACCGCTTCCTTGGTGCGGAACTGATGCATCACGCCGCCCTTGCTGAGACCGCTCTCGCGCGCAATCGCGTCCAGCGTCAGGCGTCCCGGACCATCGCGCGTCACGATGGTGATCGCGGCGTCGAGTGCGGCGTTGCGGGAACGTTCCGAGCGGGAAGGATTATCCATGGATTTACTCAGGAAGGAGTCGCGTGAGATCACAGTATCTCAGCGGCATCAGTCAATCTCAAGCGCTGGATCGGAGCTCGCCTGGCAGCGCAAACGACGTCCCGGAAAGCCAATGCCGGCTCCGGGTCACACATCACTTCGAGGAATCAATCATCGCGCTACCCGGTCGCTCGCGCGCACCAGCTCCCGGTGCCGCGCACCTTTTGCAGCACGCGGCGACGCAGGCTGTGAAGGAAGCCGTGAGCCATTCGGCCGATGACCCTCTCTCCCCGGCCACGCCGGCGGGCGACAGATTCCGCGTCGGCATAACTGGCAGCGACGATCGTGCCGTGCCTGTTGCCATCGAGCTTCAGGTCGGTGAGATAAACCAGGCCGCGCGACGTCAGCAGCGCCGCCTGCGCGTCGCTGAAGCGGGTCAACTCATCGCAGATATCAACGGCCTCGTCGTCCACCATGCTCCTCCTGCCGAGGCGGCCTCCGGGAACGAGGCACGCATCTTCATCCAGCGCCAGCTTTGTACAAACCAACCGGATGGTTTGTAAATAGGCAAAATGACGCAATCCGCAAAGTCCGACCCGGACCCATCGGCGTGTCGGATCGGTGCCCTCGCGTTCGTCCTCGAAGCATCGATCAGCCAGCACTCGGAGCGCGCGAGCGATGACACAGCAGAGCCAAACGGCAGAAACCGAGATCAGAACACTCATCGAAGCCTGGGCGCACGCCGTCCGCAGACACGACTATGCGGGCGTTCTCGCCCATCACGATCAGGACATCGTGATGTTCGACGTGCCGCCGCCTTTCCAGTCACGCGGACTTGATGCGTACAGGAAGACCTGGGATCTGTTCTTCGGCTGCCAACGCCCGTCCTACGCCTTCGATATCGAGGACCTCGCGATCACGGCCGGCGATGACGTCGCCTTCGCCGTCGCCGTGATGCGGTGCGGACCGCCCGACGCCACGTTCCAGTTCCGCCTGACGATCGGACTGCGCAAGATCGACGGCAGCTGGCGGATCGCGCATGAACATCATTCGGTGCCGGCGACGGATTAGAACGCTACGCTCTCTTCGCCGTTGCGCGCCAGGCGATGGCGAGCGCGAGCAGCAGCAGCGCGCCTGCCAGATAGAACGGCGCGCCGGGCATCTTGATCGGCACGTTGTCGCCGATGAAATAGGCGAAGGTCAGCGTAAACAGGAACGGGCCGATCAGCTGCGAGACGCTCTGCACGCTTGATGTCGCGCCCTGCAGCTGGCCCTGCTGATCCGGCGCCACGAGCTGCGTGGTCAGTGCCTGCGTCGCGGCGCCCGCGACGCCCCACAACGCCATCACGGGAATGCCGATCCAGAACGCCGGCCCGGTCGGTGCCGCACCGAAGATGAAGAAGCCGGCCGCGCCAAAGCCGAGCCCGAGGAATAGCGTCTTGCGCTCGCCAAGGCGCTTGACGATCGGGCCGATCGCCGCGCCCTGCACGATCATGGCGCAGACGCCGACCAGCGCCAGCGTTGCGCCGACGGTGCCGGTGTTCCAGCCGTAACGATAGCTCGCATAGAGCACGAAGACGGAAGGCAGCACGACATGGGCAAGCTGGGCGAAGAAAGTCGTCAGCGACAGCCCGGCGAGCACGCGGTTCGAGCGCAGCAAGTGCAATGCGCCGAGAGGATTGGCGCTCCGCCAGCGGAACGGCGAACGACGCGCCGCGGGCAGCGACTCCGGCAGGATCAGCAGGCCATAGAGGCCGTTGGCAAGGCTGAGGCCGGCCGCGACCCAGAACGGCAGCCGCGGATCGACCTGGCCGAGCAAACCGCCCAGTGCCGGCCCGAGGATGAAGCCCGCACCGAAGGCGACGCCGATCTTGCCGAACACCGCGGCACGCCGCTCCGGCGCGGTCACGTCCGTGATGTAAGCGAACGCGGTTGAGATGCTTGCCGAGGTGATGCCCGAA
The DNA here is from genome assembly GCF_042258615.1 of Bradyrhizobium sp. Pha-3. Taxonomy (GTDB): domain Bacteria; phylum Pseudomonadota; class Alphaproteobacteria; order Rhizobiales; family Xanthobacteraceae; genus Bradyrhizobium. The sequence continues at coordinate 5,650,665 of NZ_CP170152.1, forward strand.
ATCATCCGGCCGATGAACAGCCAGCCGAGCGTCGGGGCGAGCGCCATCACGACATAGTCGGCGGCAAGCCCGAAGTTCGACAACAACACCACAGGCCGGCGGCCGAAGCGATCGGACAACGCGCCCAGGATCGGCGAGCAGAAGAACTGCATCAACGCCCAGATCGTGCCGAACAGTCCGAAGATGCGCGCAGCGTTCGCGGTGTCGTTGTTGACGAAACTCTCGATCAGCTTCGGCAGGATCGGGATCACCACGCCGAGCGCGAGCGTATCGAGCAGGATGGTGACGAAGATGAAGATGACGGCGGCACCGCGAGCCTGTGGTGCCTCGGTTCTGCCGCTCGCCGCCTCTCCGCTCACGACGGCCGTTTGCGCTTGTGGGCGAACGGATTGGCCTTCTCGCGCAGCGTGATCCGGATCGGCGTCCCCGGCAGATCGAAGGTCTCGCGCAGCGAGTTGGTGAGGTAGCGCAGATAGGATCTCGGGATCGCGTCGGCACGCGAGCAGAACAGCACGAAGCTCGGCGGGCGCGCCTTCACTTGCGTGATGTAGTTCAGCTTCAGCCGGCGGCCCGAGACGGCCGGCGGCGGGCTGGCCTGGATCGCCTGCTCGAACCAGCGATTGAGCGCGGCAGTCGGCAAGCGCCGGTTCCAGACCGCATAGGCCTCCTGGATCGCCGTCATCAGGCGGTCGATGCCCTCGCCGATCAGGCCGGAGACGGCAACGATCGGCGCGCCCTTGACCTGCGGCAGCCAGTGGTCGGCATCAATGCGCAGCTGCGAGATCTGGTTGGGCTTGCGCTCGACGAGGTCCCATTTGTTGACCGCGAGCACGATGGCGCGGCCCTCGCGCTCGATCAGGTCGGCGATGCGCAGATCCTGCTCCTCGAACTTGTTCTGCGCGTCCATCATCATCACGACGACTTCGGCAAAGCGCACCGCGCGCAACGCGTCGGCGACCGAGAGCTTTTCCAGCTTCTCCTCGATCCGCGAGCGGCGGCGCAGGCCGGCTGTGTCGAACACGCGGAACTGGCGGCCCTGCCAGGTGATCTCGACCGCGATGGAATCGCGCGTGGTGCCGGCCTCGGGGCTGGTCAGCAACCGCTCCTCGCCGAGCAGATGGTTGATCAGCGTCGACTTGCCGGCGTTGGGCCGGCCGACGATGGCAACGCGGATCGGGCGCTGCGCGGCCTCTTCCTCCGAAATGTCCTCGTCGTCCTCGCCCTCGTCGTCTTCGTCCGATGTCGCGGGCACCAGCGCGCTCAGCGCCTCGTGGAGGTCACCCATGCCCTCGCCGTGCTCGGCCGAGATCTGCACGGGATCGCCGAGGCCGAGCGCGTAGGATTCCATCGCGCCGATCTCGCCATGCTTGCCTTCGGCCTTGTTGGCGACCAGCACCACCGGCTTGTTGGCCTTGCGGGCGAAGTCGGCGAAGGCGCGATCGGTCGGCGTCAGGCCGACGCGGGCGTCGATCACGAACATCAGGGCGTCGGCGAGCTCGATCGCGGTTTCGGTCTGCTCCTGCATCCGCGCCGTCAGCGAGCCCTTGGCGCCTTCATCAAGCCCCGCGGTATCGATGATGGTGAAGTCGAGATCGTAGAGCCGGGCCTGCCCCTCGCGGCGGTCGCGGGTCACGCCGGGCTCGTCGTCGACCAGCGCGAGCTTCTGGCCGACCAGCCGGTTGAACAGCGTCGACTTTCCGACATTGGGCCGGCCGATAATGGCGATGGTAAAAGACATGGATCATCCCGGCGCCGCGGCGCGGCGCGCGTCTAATGAATTGAAGCAGGAGCCTAGCGGCTAAATCCACCGCTCGGTAGCGGCGCGGGGAACGCGCCGCCGGATTGTTGCGTGGTCTGGGTCTGCTGGGCCGGCGCCGCAGGCTGCGCCTGCTGGTCGTCGGCCGGCGGCGCGGTGGTGCGGCGGCGGACGATCTTCTTCGGCTTCGGATCCGGCGGCACCGCGGCGGGGGCGCCCTCTTCGGTCGCGGCGTCGGGAGCAGCGGCCTGATCCGCGGCCGGCGCGGCCCGCTTGGTGTGCTTCTTGGCGCCCTTCGGCGGCTCCGGCGGCGGAGCCGGCTGGGCGGCAGCCGCAGCCGCGGCGTTCTGCTGGTCGAGCTGCTCCTGCTGCGAGCCCTTGTACAATTCCTTCGGCACGCCCTGCTCGAGGCCGGGCACGCCTTCCGGGAACACCGGCTTGCGGTCGCCCTGCAGCTTCTTCTTGGAGTCGAGGAAGTCGAGCAAGTCGCTCGGATCGAAATTGGCCATGCCGCCACTGCCACAGCCGGCCAGCACGCTGCAAAGCGCGAGGAGAACTGCGGCTGCGATCAGGCGTTGCGAGCGGCGCATGGTCGATCTCTCACTCAAACTCGGGTTTCGCGCCAAGTCAGCTTTTGGCGACCGGCGGCAACAGCGCCTGCAGCGCTTCGGCGCGCGAACGCAGGCTCGGCGGCGTCTCGCCGTCATTGGCAATCTGGTCGAGCCACTGCCGCGCGGCGGTGGCATCGTTGGCGCGCCAGGCCGACAGCGCCAGCAGCTCGCGCGCAGAGTGGCGGAACGTCGAATCCTTCGACGTCGCCATCGCCTCGAGCCGTTGCACCATGTTCGGATAGGTCGTGGTGTCCATCACCATCTGCGCGGCACGGATCCGGGCCAGATCCTGATCGGGACCGCCGACGCTGCGGTCGGCTGCGATCTCGTCATAGAGCTTCGCAGCGGCCGGCCGATCGCGGGTCGCGACCTCGGCGGCCATGCGCAGGCGCGCTAGATTGCGGTAGCCAGACGGCGCCTTGGTGATCAGGTCGGCAAATGCAGCCTCGGCCTCGGCGTGCTTGTTCTGGTCCGATAGTTCGACCGCACGGTCGAACGCCGCACCGGCCTCGGCGGCCTTCTTGCCCTCGAGATATTGGTAGCCACGCCAGCCACCGACGCCCGCGACCACCAGGATCGCCAGCGCGATGATGAAAAGCGAGTACTTGTCCCACAGCTTCTTGAGCTGATCGCGACGGACTTCCTCGTCGACTTCGTCAAATAATTCAGACACTTAAGGCTATCCCATCCCCTCGGGACCGCGAATCTCGGCGGAGCGCAGCCCCTACCTGATCCCCACATCGCGGCGGCGTTACCCCAACGGTGTGGCGGAGGCAAGGCAAAGCGAGGCGGATCAAAGCGTTAACCGGGGAAGTTTGCCCTGCCCCGGCCTACGCCCCTGTCGAGATGCTTTCCCGCAGCTGGCGCTTGATCACCTTGCCGTTGGCGTTGCGCGGCAGCGGCTCTGCGGTCAGCGCCATCGTCTCGGGCACCTTGTAGTCGGAGAGACGCTCGGCGCACCAGGCGCGCAGGCTCTCCGCATTGACCTCGGTGCGGGTCACGATCACGGCGTGCACGCGCTCACCGAGCACCGGGCACGGTTTTGCGATGATCGCGCTCTCGACCACGGCCGGATGGCCTGAAAGCACGGACTCGACCTCGGCGGAATAGATCTTCAGGCCGCCGCGGTTGATCATGGCCTTTTGGCGATCGAACACTCGGACGAAGTTGTCGGCATCGACGGAGCCGAGATCGCCGGAGTGCCAGAAGCCGGCGGTAAAACTCTCGGCGGTCGCCTTCGGATTGTTCCAGTAGCCCTTGATGACGGAGGCGCTGCGGATCCAGAGCTCACCGATCGCGCCGCGCGGCACCTCGCGGCCATCGGCGCCCATCACGATGATCTCCGCACCGGGACACGGCAGGCCGACGCTGTCGATATGGGTGGCGGTCAACTCGCCCGGCATCAAGGTCGAGGGCGACGTGGTCTCGGTCGCGCCATAGCAATTGGCGAGCTTGAGCCCGGGAATCTTGGCATCGAGCTTCTCGATGGTCGCAACCGGCATCGGCGCGCCGCCGAAGCCGCCGATCCGCCAGCTCGACAGATCGTAGGTGTCGAAATCCGGCTGCATCAGGCAGAGATTGTACATCGCCGGCACCATCACCGTGTAGGTGACGCGCTCGCGCGCCGCCACCTTCAGATATTCCGACGCCTTGAACTCCGGCATGATGATCAGCGCGCCGGCAGAGCGCGCCATGGTGGTGACGTTGGCGACCGCGCCGGTGACATGCGCGAGCGGCACCGCAGCGATCGAGCGATCGGCCTTTGTCAGCTTCAGGCAGGAGGCGAACACCATCGAGGAGTGGATGATGTTGCAATGGGCGAGCATCGCGCCCTTCGGCCGGCCCGTGGTGCCCGAGGTGTAGAGGATCATCGCGGTGTCCTCTTCCCTCACCTCCGCCGGCGGCTGCGCGGGAGCGCTGTCGCGCAGGCCGGCGAATTGCGACGCGTTGTCGTCGCTGACCGAGATGCGATGCGCGAGGCCGGGAATGTCGGCGGCGTCGGGGATGCGGTCGGCAAGCGTGGCCTCGTGGACCAGCAGCTTCGCGCCGCAATCGTTCAGCACATAGGCGATCTCGGGCTTCTGCTGGCGTGTCGAGAGCAGCACCGTGACCAACCCAGCATGGGCGGCGGCGAACATCGTCAGCACGAACTCGATGCGGTTGCCAAGCAGGATCGCGACGCGGTCGCCGGGGACGAGGCCGAGCCTGGTAAAGCCCGCCGCGACCCTGGCCGATTGCTCAGCGACTTCGCGCCAGGAGAGGCGCCTCTCGCCGCAGACCAGCGCCTCGCCATCGCCATTCTGCGCGACGGCGTCCGCGATCATCGCCCACAGGCTGGCTGGCCGCTCGGCGAAGACAGGTACGACACGGTCGCCGAAGCGTGGCTCGAGCCGCATGGGCGGAAGTGCGTGTTGCGACCAGTCCATGCCCGCCTCGTCAGCTCTTCTTCATGCCGTAAACGTGCTCCGGCCCCGGAAAGGCGCGGCTCTTGACGTCGCGCGCATAGCCCGCGATCGCTTCCTCGATCATCGGGCCGAGGTTGCCGTAGCGGCGCACGAATTTCGGCGCGCGCGGCGACAGGCCGAGCATGTCTTCCAGCACCAGCACCTGACCGTCACAGGCAGCGCTGGCGCCGATGCCGATGGTGGGAACATCGATCGATTGCGTGATCTTGCGCGCCAGCGGCTCGGCGACCGCCTCGACCACGATCGAGAAGGCGCCCGCCTCCGCGATCGCCTTGGCGTCGTTCTCGATCGGCGCCCAAGTCTCCTCCTCGCGGCCCTGCGCGCGGAACGACCCGAGCGTGTTGATCGATTGCGGGGTCAGGCCGATATGGCCCATCACGGGAATGCCGCGCTCCGACAGGAACGCCACCGTCTCCGCCATCCGTGCACCGCCCTCGAGCTTGACCGCGCCGCACAGCGTCTCCTTCATGATCCGCACCGCGGATTGAAACGCCTGCTCCTTCGAGCCCTCGTAGGAGCCGAACGGCATATCGACCACGACCAACGCCTGCTGCGAGCCGCGCATCACGGCGCGGCCTTGTAGAATCATCATGTCGAGCGTGACCGGCACCGTGGTCTCGAAGCCGTGCATCACATTGCCGAGGGAATCGCCGACCAGGATGGCGTCGCAGTGTCGGTCGACCAGCGCCGCGGTGTGCGCGTGATACGATGTCAGCATCACGATCGGCTCGCCATTCTTGCGGGCGCGGAGATCGGGCGCGGTCTTGCGCTTGATGGCGGATTGAACAGACATAGTCAGGCTCCCATGACAGGCACGCCGATCACGACCGGGTGGAACGCAAACGCCAGCGCCAGATAGACGATGACACCGACCGCGACCGCGATCAGGTCGTTGGTCGGGCCGCCCACCGGGATCGGCGGCCCGCCGGCATCCGCGCGGCGCTTCAGCGAGATGCGGTCATAGACCGCCCAGCCGAGAAACGAGCCGAACAGGATGATCGAGCCGAGATCGCCATTGGCGAGCAGATGCGCGAACGCCCACAGCTTCACGCCCGCCAGCATCGGATGCTTCAGCGTGGTGTAGATGCGGCCGCGGATATAGGCGGCCACCACCAGGATCACGGCCGGCAGCATCAGCGCCACCGTGATGTGCTTGAACGCGGTCGGCGGCGTCCAGACGTCGATCCAGCCGGTCGCACGGTAGTGGCCGAAGCCCCAGATGATCAGCGCGAGCCCGGCGAACGACACCAGCGAATAGACGCCCTTGTAGGCGCCCTCACCCATCGCGTTCACGATGCCGGCGCGCAACTCGCGCAGGCTGGTCAGCACATGGATGCCGAGGAACAGCACGAGACCCAGGATCATGACGAGCAGTCCCACGATGTTCCTCCCCTGATTGATTGGCGCCTTCGCGTAACATCTTCGCCGGGCGGGTGGCAATGCGCCACGCCGGGTGGCGGGTCACGGATTGCCGGCCGGCTTGGCGAGCTCGCGATTGTCGACATAGCGGATCATGATCGGACGCCCGGCCAGCGCGCCCCCGAGCCCGCCGGTGAATTTCAGCGGCAGGCAGGCACTGAGCGAGGCGTTGATCGCGTTGAGGTAGGTCGTGCGGGTATCGGGGGGGATGCCCCTTGTCGCGAATGTCAGGCGCGGCGCGCCGATCATCTCCCCGGTCCGCTTGAAGCTGAAGCGCACCGACATCTGCATGCCCTCGCGCGCATCGCCCGCCGGCGGGGGCGCCCAGCAGGAACGCAGCGCGGCGAACAGATCGCCGATGGTATCGAGATCATGATCCGGCTTGCGGTACTTCTCGGCCTGTCCTTCGGGCGGCACGGTCAGGATCGTGAGCTGCAGATTTTCGCCGTACGGATAATCGATTTCGGGCAGGCACGGCCCGTGGTTGAACACGCTGCAGTAAGACGGGATGCAGGGCCCATAGTCGAGCACGCTGCAGGGCGTGTGTGCGAACGGCACGGGGTTGGTCTGCTGCCGCTGCCGCGCGCCGGCAGTGCCCGCGAGGCCAAGGGCCAGCACGGCTAAAGCGAGGCAGATGACGACGCGGCGGAACATGCAGGTAGACCCGGGATGCGCTCCGGGGAAAATGGTACCGCGGCGGGACCGGAGCAAGCGGGGGCCGGTTCACGTCCTCGCGCTTTTCGCCTCACACCCCGCTGTCATCGGCTTGACCGGGCGATCCAGTATTCCAGAGGCAGTTGTAGTTGATCGATAGGCCGCGGCGTACTGGGTCCCCCGGTCAAGCCGGGGGACGACACTGAATACGGGGCGTCACGCCTTCTTCACATCCTCGCGCTTTTCGCCTCATACCCAGCCGTCATCGCCCGGCTCGACCGGGCGATCCAGTATTCCAGAGACAGCAGTGATCGATCGATAGGCCGCGGCGTACTGGGTCCCCCGGTCGAGCCGGGGGACGACACCGAATACGGGGCATCACGCCCGCTTCTTCACGTCCTCGCGCTTCTCGCCCCACAACCCAGCCGTCATCGCCTGGCTCGACCGGGCGATCCAGTATTCCAGAGACAGCGGTGATCGATCGGTAGGCCGCGGCGTACTGGGTCCCCCGGTCAAGCCGGGGGACGACAGTGAATATGCGGCGCTACGCCTTCTTCACGTCCTCGCGCTTCTCGCCCCACAACCCAGCCGTCATCGCCCGGCTCGACCGGGCGATCCAGTATTCCAGAGACAGCAATGATCAATCGAGAAGCCGCGGCGTACTGGGTCCCCCGGTCGAGCCGGGGGACGACACTGAGTATGTGGCGCTATCGTATTCGGCGCTACGCCTTCTTCTTCACGTCCTTGACGTTGGAGAAGGTGATGCCCTCGGCGCGCTCGCGGGTGTAGCCGAGATAGAACTCATTCTTGGCCATGAACACCGGATCGCCGTCGACGTCGTCGGCGATGCCGGAATTGTTGGCGGCGACGAAGGCCTCCAGCTTCTTGCGGTCGTCGGACGAGATCCAGCGTGCCAGCGAGAATTCGGAGATCTCGAACTCGACCGGCAGCGAATATTCCGCATCGAGCCGTGCCTTCAGCACGTCGAGCTGCAGCGGGCCGACCACGCCGACCAGCGCCGGCGCGCCGTCGCGCGGACGGAACACCTGCACGACGCCCTCCTCCGACATCTGCTGCAAGGCTTCCTTCAGCTTCTTCGCCTTCATCGCATCCGTCAGGCGGACACGGCGGACGATTTCCGGAGCGAAGCTCGGCACGCCGACGAAGGTCAGATCCTCGCCCTCGGTCAGGGTGTCGCCGATCCGCAGGGTCCCGTGGTTCGGAATGCCGACCACGTCGCCGGCAAAGGCCTCGTCCGCCACCGAGCGGTCCTGGGCGAAGAAGAATTGCGGGCTCGACAGGCTCATGTTCTTGCCGGTGCGCACCAGCTTGGCCTTCATGCCGCGGCTGAGTTTTCCGGAGCACAGCCGCGCGAACGCGATGCGGTCGCGGTGGTTCGGATCCATGTTGGCCTGGATCTTGAACACGAACGCGCTCATGCGCGGCTCGGCCGCCTCGACCTTGCGCAGATCGGAATCCTGCGCGCGAGGCGCCGGCGCGAACTTGCCGAGGCCCTCGAGCAAGTCGCCGACGCCGAAATTGCGCAGCGCGCTGCCGAAATAGACCGGCGTCAGATGGCCCTCGCGGAATGCCGCGAGCTCGAACGGCTTGCAGGCCTCGGAGGCCAGCGCGAGCTCGTCCCGGACCTCGGCGACGTCGAGATTGGGATTGCGCTTGCCGAGATCGGCGATGTCGATCTGCTCGGTGGCGCCGGTCTTGGCGCCGCCGCCCTCAAGCAGCCGCACGCCGCCATTGACGACGTCATAGGTGCCGAGGAAGTCGCGGCCGCGGCCGACCGGCCAGGTCATCGGCGTGGTGTCGAGCGCCAGCGTCTTCTCGATCTCGTCCAGAAGCTCGAACGTATCGCGGCTCTCGCGGTCCATCTTGTTGATGAAGGTGATGATCGGGATGTCGCGCAACCGGCACACCTCGAACAGCTTTCGGGTGCGCGCCTCGATGCCCTTGGCGGCGTCGATCACCATGACCGCGGAATCGACCGCGGTCAGCGTGCGATAGGTATCTTCCGAAAAGTCCTCGTGGCCCGGCGTGTCCAGGAGGTTGAACACGAGCTCGTTGAACTCGAAGGTCATCACCGAGGTGACGACCGAGATGCCGCGCTCGCGCTCGATCTTCATCCAGTCCGAGCGCGTGTTGCGGCGCTCGCCCTTGGCCTTGACCTGGCCCGCGAGGTTGATGGCGCCGCCGAACAGCAGCAGCTTTTCCGTCAGCGTGGTCTTGCCGGCGTCCGGGTGCGAGATGATCGCAAAGGTGCGCCGTCGCGCCACTTCCTCTGAAAGCGGCGAGCGGGACGGCGATTCGGTTGAAACAGCGGTATCAGACATGGCGGGGCAGCGTTTGGCAGGGAAAACGGGCGCAATCAAGGGCGTTTTGTCGCAATGCGGAAGAGCCGCACCACCCACATATAGGCACGAGAAGGACGACCTTCTCCTCACCATACCATCCGCGGGGACGACCCTGCCTTATCCGGAGGGTTCGTTATGGCTTGGGCCATTCTGTTCACCGCAGGCCTGCTCGAGATCGGCTGGGCGATCGGGCTGAAATATACCGAGGGCTTCTCGCGGCTGGTGCCGTCGGTGCTGACGCTGGCGGCGATGGCCGGCAGCGTGATCCTGCTTGGCATCGCGCTGAAGACGCTGCCGATTGGAACCGCCTACGCGGTCTGGACCGGGATCGGCGCGGTCGGCACCGCAGCGCTCGGCATCATCCTGCTCGGCGAGCCCGCGACCGCGATGCGGCTGGCCAGCATCGGGCTGATCGTGTCCGGCATCGTCGGCTTGAAGCTGGTCGGCTGATCACTTGTTTTGGACGCGTTTTCTTGACGCGAACCGGCTTCCACTTCGCTCGAAAACGCTACTTTAGAACCTGCACGGCCCAATAGGTCGCGGCTGCGACCGCGGCCGAGGCCGGGATCGTGATCACCCAGGCGTAGACGATCGAGCTCGCCACGTTCCAGCGCACGGCGGACAGCCGCCGTGCGGCGCCGACGCCGACGATGGCGCCGGTGATGGTGTGGGTGGTCGATACCGGCACCCCGAGATAGGTCGCGATGAACAGCGTCGCAGCGCCGCCGGTCTCCGCGCAAAAGCCCTGCATCGGCGTCAGCTTGGTGATCCGCAGCCCCATGGTGCGCACGATCCGCCAGCCGCCCATCAGGGTGCCCAGTGCCATCGCGCTCTGGCAGGCCAGCACGACCCAGAACGGAATTTCGAACTTGTCGCCGAGATGGCCTTGCGAATAGAGCAGCACCGCAATGATGCCCATGGTCTTCTGTGCGTCGTTGCCGCCATGGCCGAGCGAATAGAGCGAGGCCGAGGCGAATTGCAGGATGCGGAAGGCGCGATCGACCGCGAACGGCGTCGAGCGCACCGAGAGCCAGGACACGATCGCGACCAGCACCAGCGCCAGCAGGAATCCGACCAGCGGCGACAGCACGATCGCGAGCAAGGTCTTGGTGAGCCCGCTCCACACCGCCGCCGATATCCCTGCTTTCGCCATGCCGGCGCCGACCAGGCCGCCGATCAGTGCGTGCGAGCTCGACGAGGGAATGCCCAGCGCCCAGGTGATCACGTTCCAGACGATCGCGCCGACCAGCGCGGCGAAGATCACGGTCGCGTCCACCACCGACGGGTCGATGATCCCGGTGCCGATGGTGTTGGCGACGTGCAGGCCGAACACCGCGAAGGCGACGAAGTTGAAGAACGCCGCCCAGAACACCGCATATTGCGGCCGCAGCACGCGGGTCGAGACGATAGTCGCGATCGAGTTCGCGGCATCGTGCAGGCCGTTCAGGAAGTCGAACAGCAGCGCGACCGCGATCAGGATGGTCAGGACCGGAAGACCCAGCGTGGCGTCCACGTGATGTCCCTGCCCTAAACCTGTTCAATCACGATCGAGTTGATCTCGTTGGCGACGTCGTCGAACCGGTCGGCCACTTTCTCGAGATGATCGTAGATCTCCGCGCCGACGATGAAGTCCATCGCGTTGGCGTTGCGGTGCTTTAGGAACAATTCCTTGAGCCCGATATCGTGGAGATCGTCGACCCGGCCTTCGAGCTTGGTCAGCTCCTCCGTGATCTGGGTCAGCATCGAGACGTTGTGGCCGATCGCCTGCAACAAAGGCAGCGCTCGGACGACCAGATTGGCGCATTCGACGATCAGCGTGCCGATCTCGCGCATTGGCGGCTCGAATTCGCGCACCTCGAACAGCATGACGGCCTTGGCCGTCGCCTGCATCTGGTCGACCGCATCGTCCATCGCAGTGATCAGGTTCTTGATGTCGCCGCGGTCGAACGGAGTGATGAAGGTGCGGCGAACCGCTGTCAGGACCTCACGGGTGACGCTATCGGCGTCGTTCTCGAACTGGTTGACGCGCTGGCAGAAGACCGGGGTCTCCTCGCCGCCCTTCAGCATGTCCTGCAGCGCCAGCGAGCACTTTACCGAGGTCTGGGCGTGTCGGGCGAATAGCTCGAAGAACCGCTCTTCCTTGGGCAGAAAGGCGCGAAACCAGCGCAGCATGTCTCAATTCCATCGTTCCGGGACAGCCCTTTTAGCGACTGTCACAGAACTGTCATAGAGCATCTGGCGGGGAAAATACCCGGAGCGACCGCCCGAACGGGCGGTCGTCCACCGCTAATGTCGGCCGAAGATCGCGTGCCCTGCCCTACAGCGAGCGCCGCAGCAGGTGGGCCAGCTCGCCGACCAGGCCGCGCCGGAACAGCAGCACGCAGGCCACGAAGATCACGCCCTGGATCACCGTCACCCACTGGCCGAAACCGGCGAGATATTGCTGCATGGCGATGATCACGAAGGCGCCGACCACCGGGCCGAAGATGGTGCCGAGGCCGCCGACCAGCGTCATCAGCACGATTTCGCCGGACATCGACCAGTGCACGTCGGTGAGCGAGGCGTTCTGCGCCACGAACACCTTCAGCGAGCCGGCAAAGCCCGCCAGCGTGCCCGACAGGATGTAGGCCAGCATCTTGTACTGGTCGGTCTTGTAGCCGAGCGAGATCGCGCGCGGCTCGTTCTCGCGGATCGCCTTCAGCACCTCGCCGAACGGCGAGTTGATGGTGCGGTAGATCAGCAGGAAGCCGGCGAGGAATCCGACCAGCACGACGTAATAGAGCACCATCGGCTTCGACAGGTCGAAGATCCCGAACAGGTGCCCCTGCGGAATGCCCTGGATGCCGTCTTCACCATGGGTGAACGGCGCCTGCAGATAGAGGAAGTAGAGCAGCTGCGACAGCGCCAGCGTGATCATCGAGAAATAGATGCCCTGCCGCTTGATCGAGATGAAGCCGGTGACGAGGCCGAGTAAGGCCGCCGCGGCAGTGCCGGCCACGATGCCGAGCTCCGGCGGCAGCCCCCACACCTTCAGCGCATGCGCCGAGACGTAGCCGGCGGTGCCGAGGAACATGGCGTGACCGAACGACAGCAGGCCGCCATAGCCGATCAAAAGGTTGAAGGCGCAGGCGAGCAGCGCAAAGCACAGCGCCTGCATCACGAAGAAGGGATAGATCCCCGTGAACGGCACCACGGCCAGCAGCACCGCCATCACGGCGAATACGATCATCTCGTCGCGCATCGCACGCGGCGTCATCGGAAGTGTATCGTCGGTCAATGCTGACATATCAGGCCGCCCGTCCCGTCAGTCCCGTCGGCTTCACCAGCAACACCACCACCATCAGGACAAACACCACGGTGTTGGAGGCCTCGGGATAAAAATACTTGGTCAGTCCCTCGATCACGCCGAGCGCGAAGCCGGTGATGATCGAGCCCATGATCGAGCCCATGCCGCCGATCACGACCACCGCGAACACCACGATGATGAGATCGGCGCCCATCAGCGGGCGGACCTGGTTGATCGGCGCCGACAGCACGCCAGCGAGCGCGGCGAGACCGACGCCGAGCCCGTAGGTCAGCGTGATCATGCGCGGCACGTTGATGCCGAAGGCCCGCACCAGCGTCGGGTTCTCGGTGGCCGCGCGCAAGTAGGCGCCGAGCTGCGTCTTCTCGATCAGGAACCAGGTCGCAAGGCACACCACCAGCGAGAAGATCACGACCCAGCCACGATAGATCGGCAGGAACATGAAGCCGAGATTGACGCCGCCCTTGAGCTGATCCGGGATCGAGTAAGGCAGGCCCGAGGAGCCGAAATAGTTCTGGAACACGCCCTGCACGATCAGCGCGATGCCGAACGTCAACAGCAATCCGTAGAGATGGTCGAGCCCGGCGAGCCATTGCAGCATGGTCCGCTCGAGGATCATGCCGAAGATGCCGACGATGACAGGTGCGATGAGCAGCGCCCACCAGTAGTTGATGCCGCCCAGATTGAGCAGGAAATACGCCACGAAGGCGCCCATCATGTAAAGCGCGCCGTGCGCGAAATTGATGATGTTGAGCATGCCGAAGATGACGGCGAGCCCCAGACTGAGCAGCGCGTAGAACGAGCCGTTGATCAGTCCTACCAGAAGCTGTGCGTAGAGAGCCTGCATCGAATGAGCTTTCGCTGGATAGATGAAGCCCGCCGGCCACGCTCATGGCCGGCGGGCATGATCGTCACTTCTTCAGAAGCGCACAGGTGCTCTTGTCGAGCGGCGTGAAGGCCTGGTTGCCCGGCACGGTGCCGACCAGCTTGTAGAAGTCCCACGGCCCCTTGGACTCCGAGGGCTTCTTCACTTCGAACAGATAGGCGTCGTGGGTGACGCGGCCGTTGGCCTCGACCTCGCCCTTGCCGAACAGCGGATCGTCGGTCGGGATCGTCTTCATCTTCGCGACCACCTTGGCGCCGTCATGCGGATTGCCGCCGAGCGCTTCCAGCGCCTTGAAGTAATGCAGCAGGCCTGCATAGACGCCGGCCTGCACCATGGTCGGCGGAGCGCTGTTCTTCATCTTCTCCGAAAAGCGCTTCGAGAACGCGCGGGTGTTGTCGTTGAGGTCCCAGTAGAAGGTCTCGGTGAAGTTGAGGCCCTGCGCGGTCTCGAGCCCGATCGCCTTGACGTCGGTGAGGAACAGCAGCAGCGCGGCGAGCTTCTGGCCGCCCTTGACGATGCCGAACTCGGCAGCCTGCTTGATCGAGTTGGTGGTGTCGCCGCCGGCATTGGCGAGACCGATGATCTTGGCCTTGGAGGCCTGTGCCTGGAGCAGGAACGAGGAGAAGTCAGCGGTGTTGAGCGGATGCTTGACGCCGCCGACCACCTTGCCGCCATTGGCGGTAACGACCGCCGCGGTATCGCGCTCCAGCGCCGCACCGAACGCGTAGTCCGCGGTCAGGAAGAACCAGGTGTCCCCGCCCGCCTTCACCAGCGCCTGGCCGGTGGCGTGGGCGAGCATGTAGGTGTCGTAGGTCCAGTGCACCGTGTTCGGCGAGCACTGCGCGTTGGTCAGGTCCGAGGTCGCGGCGCCCGAATTGATGTAGACGCCGTTCTTCTCCTTCACGATGTTGTTCACAGCGAGCGCGACGCCGGAATTCGGCACGTCGACGATGGTGTCGACCTTGTCGACGTCGAACCACTGGCGCGCGATGGTGGTGCCGATATCGGGCTTGTTCTGGTGATCGCCGGAGATCAGGTCGATGGTCCAGCCCTTGGCCTTGAGGCCGGAGTCCTCGATTGCCATCTGCGCCGCCAGCGTCGAGCCGGGGCCGGCGAGGTCGGCATAGAGGCCGGACTGATCCGACAACACGCCGATCTTGACTGTCTTGTCGTCGGCAGAGGCGACGCCTGCGACGGAGAGCACCATCGCGGTGCCGAGCAGAAGCGCTGAAATCGTATTCCTCATGGCGTATTCCCTCAGTTCTTAAATTTTCTGGCTCCGGCGGTTTCAAACGCCGAGATAGGTATGCAGCTTGTCCATGTTGGCCGACAGCTCCGAATTGGCGAAGCCGTCGATCACCTTGCCGTGCTCGACGATGTAGTAGCGGTCGGCAACGGTCGAGGCGAAGCGGAAATTCTGTTCGACCAGCAGGATGGTGAATCCCTGCGACTTCAGGCGCGCAATGGTGTGCCCGATCTGCTGGATGATGACCGGCGCCAACCCTTCGGTCGGCTCGTCCAGCATCAGGAAGCGCGCGCCGGTGCGCAGGATGCGCGCAATCGCCAGCATCTGCTGCTCGCCGCCCGAGAGCTTGGTGCCCTGGCTGGTGAGACGCTCCTTCAGGTTGGGAAACAGCGTGAATATCTGGTCGAGCGGCAGGCCGCCCGGGCGCACCACCGGCGGCAGCATCAGGTTCTCGCGCACGTCGAGACTCGAGAAGATGCCGCGCTCCTCGGGGCAGAATGCGATGCCGAGCCGCGCGATCTTGTCGGAGGTCGCGCGAATGATCTCCTTGTTGTCGAAACGGATCGAGCCGGAGCGCTTGCCGATGACGCCCATGATCGACTTCAGCGTCGTGGTCTTGCCGGCGCCGTTGCGGCCGAGCAGCGTCACCACCTCGCCGGCCTTCACGTTGAAATTGATGCCGTGAAGAATGTGGGATTCGCCGTACCAGGCCTGCAGGTCGCCAACCGTCAGCACCTCTGCGCCGGCCGCAGCCACGGGCCTCTCCGCCAGTTTTGCCTCAGCCATGACCCGCTCCCAGATAGGCTTCCTTCACGCGCTCGTCCTTGGAGAGGTCGGCGTAATTGCCCTCCGCCAGCACCTGCCCGCGCGTCAGCACGGTGATGATGTCGGAGAGGTTGGCCACCACCGAGAGGTTATGTTCGACCATCAGGATGGTGTATTTGGCGGAGATCCGCTTGATCAGCGCCGCGATCTTGTCGATGTCCTCATGGCCCATGCCGGCCATCGGTTCGTCGAGCAGCATCATCTCGGGGTCGAGCGCGAGCGTCGTTGCAATTTCGAGTGCACGCTTGCGGCCGTACGGCATCTCGACCGCAGGCGTGTTGGCGAACTCGCTCAAGCCGACGTCGTTCAGCAGTTCATGGGCGCGCGGATTGAAGCGGTCGAGCACGGTTTTCGAGCGCCAGAAATCGAACGACGAACCGTGCTGGCGCTGCAGCGCCACGCGGACGTTTTCGAGCGCCGTCAGATGCGGAAATACCGCCGAAATCTGGAACGAGCGGACCAGCCCGAGCCGCGCCACATCCGCCGGCGGCATCGCGGTGATGTCCTGGCCCTTGTAGCGAATCTGCCCGCCCGTCGGCTTCAGGAACTTGGTCAGCAGATTGAAACAGGTGGTCTTGCCGGCGCCGTTCGGCCCGATCAACGCATGGATACTGCCGCGACGCACCTTCAGCGCAACGTCGCGAACGGCAAAGAAACCCGCGAATTCCTTGGTCAATCCGCTGGTTTCGAGAATGAACTCATCGGCCAAATAGATTCCCCCATACGCCATCGCCGCGAAGCCCGTCGCCCGCGTGGCCAGCCTTTTTCGTGTTCGACAGGTTGTCCGTACGTCTTGGAAACCGTCCGGGGGCCTGTCGCCTCCGGGCCGGAATATGCCGTCATCTGCGGCGGTTACGCAAGGTGGAAAGCTGTGCAGTGCAGTATTGGCACGACCGGTTCCGGTTGATCCTTAGTCGAATGGCCTTCGAGCGCGCTTTGCGCCTCGGAAAGCCGTCATTAAGGGTGTTTTGCTGCGGACTTTCCTTTTCATAGAATATTTCCGCCCCTCGTCGAAACTCCCGCCATTGTAATAAGGGCGGTTAGAGCCTTGCATTTCGAGAGCGCCAATTCCTCGGTCATCAAGTCGATCCGGCAACGTGATTTTCTGAACACGTGGCTGCGACTTTATGCCCGTGGCCAGACCGTCGACACGGCAGCACATCCGCCGCAGCCGCTTGAATTCGGCTAGCCCATGCCATTCAGGAGTGCCGATCCATCGGTGGTCAAATCGATCACGCAGCGGGTGCTGCTGAACGCCTGGCTGCGCGCGCTACGCATGCCGGACGCGCTTCCCTTGCTGTGCGATTTCCACACCGACGGCACCGCCGACGAGCGGGCCGACATGATGAATTTTGACGTGGTCGGCAGCGGCGAGACCGCACGCTTCCTGATCACGCAGGAAGGCGCGCGGCTGACGACGGCCTATGGCAACGAACATGTCGAGCCGCGGCTGCGCACCAACCGCTACCTCGATGACGCGATCGGCCCGGAGCGCTATGCCGGCGTGATCCTGTCCTATCGCGCTTGCCTCGCGCGCAAGCGTCCGACCTACACGGTTGCGGAGGTCACGGACGCCGACGGCAAGGACGTCTCCTATGAACGGCTGCTGCTGCCGTTCGGACGTGGCGACACCGTCGAACACATCATCGGCTCGTACAAGGCGATCAGCATCGAGGGCGGCTTTCGGCTGCACAATCTGATGGGCGTAAAGGCCAAGGCCGTGCCTGTCGTCACGGTGCGGGCGGTGATCGACCGCAGGTTCGTGCCGGCGGAGCGTCCGGCGAGCCATGATTCAGTCGAGCTGATCTAGGGCCACAAGCGGTCATTTGATGGTGCCGCTTGAGTTGCTACGAAACAAGAACCCTCAATGGACGCTTCCCGCAAAAAGCTGCCGCCGGGCACAGCCTCAGACTGCAAGACGATCCAAAGGAACCGAAACCCTCAACCTGAGCCCGCTCGGCAGCCAATCATGCTCAACCTTGCCGCCGAGCTGATCAGCAATGCTGCGCTCTGCAAGCACGCTGCCAAAGCCTTTAGCTGACGGTGGGGCGACAATCACGGGGCCGCCCGTCTCCTCCCATTCAAGATGGAAATCCCCACCATGCGTCTCCCATGTGATGCTGACCGAACCAGTCGGCTCCGATAGCGCGCCGTATTTGGCCGCATTCGTCGTTGTTTCATGCAGGGCGAGAGCGAGACTTGTCACGGCCATCGCACCCACGGGCACATTAGGTCCTCTCAAAACGATGCGTTCGCGAGACGCATCATCTTCGTACGGCCGCAACACCGTTTGCACGACGTCTCCCACCGTTGTTCGCTCGCCATGCGCCTCCGTACCCATAATCCCGGGACGGATGAGATCCTTGGCCTGCATGAGAGCGTTCAGGCGGCCTCGTAGCGATTGAGCCATTTCCTGCGGCGTTCGCGCTGATCGAGCACTCAGATTAATGATGCCGTGGAAGACGGCGAACATGTTCTTCACGCGGTGGTTAGCTTCCCGCGCGAGCAATCGTTGGCGCTCTTGCGCAACTACACGCTCGGTTGTCTCACTGACGATGCAAAGAACACCGCCAATTCCACCAAATTCGTCCTGTATCGGAGAATAGGAAATGTCGAAGTAAACAGTCTCCGGGTAACCGTGGCGCTCGATATAAAAGGGGCGGTCCTTGGCGAAGACTGTTTCGCCGGTATCGAGGACGCGCGTGAGTAGCGGTTCTAAATCATCCCACAGCTCGGCCCAATTCTCGCGTGCAGGCCGTCCAAGAGCCGTTGGGTGCTTCTGACCTATCGTCGGTGCATAAGCGTCATTGTATAGCGCCACAAACTCCGGCCCCCAGAACAGCACTATCTGTGCTTTGGCCGGCAGCATAAGGCTGACTGCGCTCTTGAGGTGCGCAGGCCAGTCCGCGATTGGCCCCAAGCTGGTGGCAGACCAGTCAAGAGACCTCATGAGTGCGGCAGCTTCGCCCCCACCTTGGGGAAAATCGCCCTCGACGTTGCGAACGGTGCCCATGGCGTTCAACAAGCAGGTTTTATCGTCGGGGAACAAGGCTCTCGACACCAGCTTGTGTCAAGTCCGTTGCGGGTCATTTTCGACGGTCTCGGCGAGGACTATTGCCAGGTTGATGTCCGCCTCTGCCCGCAGGCGCCGGGGAGCCGGGTAGCAAGCGTTGCGATTGCCCCACCCCGTGTGATTCACCCCCAACGCATCAGCCCTTCTTGCGCGCCTTTGCCGGCACTTCCTTGGCATAGATATCCGGCTTGAAGCCGACGACGCGCTTGCCCCCGAGATCGAGCACCGGGCGCTTGATCATCGAGGGCTGCTCGGCCATCAGCGCCAGCGCCTTGCGCTCGTTCAAGCCTTCCTTGTCGGCATCGGGCAGCTTCTTGAAAGTGGTGCCGGCGCGGTTGAGCAGCGCCTCCCAGCCGACCTCGTCGCTCCACTGCTTGAGCTTGTCCTTGGCGATGCCGGCGGTCTTGTAATCGTGGAAGTCGTAGCCGACGCCGTGATCGTCGAGCCAGGCGCGCGCCTTCTTCATGGTGTCGCAGTTCTTGATGCCGTAGATGGTGATCGTCAAGGCCGTTCCCCGCATGCGATTGCTGCGGGGAAACTAGCCTCACTGCAACGGCAGCGCCAGATCGGACCGCGACGCGAGGACGTGAAGAAGGCGTAGTGCCCATACTCGGTGTCGTCCCCCGGCTCGCCGCCTCCGCCAAAGCTTCGGCGCGCCTGCGACTCGTGGCCTCGTCGAAGCCTTGGCGTAGACGGGACCGGAGACCCAGTACGCCGCGGCATCTCCGTATCTCACAGCCGCCTCTGGAATACTGGATCGCCCGGTCGAGGCTGGGCGATGACAGCGGGGGTATGACGAGAAGAAGCGGTCTCCACACCGATATTCGTGGCACTCAATGCGCGTCATGCGTGAAGACGAACCTGCTTCATGATCCGTGATCCGCCCGCGGCTCAGGCGTTGCTGACGTCGATGATGGCCTGGGTGAAGGCCTGCGGCGCTTCCTGCGGCAGGTTGTGGCCGATGCCGCCGGTCAGGGTCCGATGCTCGTAATGCCCGGAGAACTTCTTGGCATAGGCCGCCGGCTCCGGATGCGGCGCGCCGTTGGCATCGCCCTCCATCGTGATGGTTGGGATCGCGATCACGGGCGCCTGGGCCAGCGTCTTCTCGAAGGCGTCGTACTTCGCCTCGCCCTCGGCGAGACCAAGCCGCCAGCGATAATTGTGGATCACGATATCGACATGATCGAGGTTCTCGAAGGCAACAGCGCTGCGGTCATAGGTGGCGTCGTCGAACTTCCATTGCGGCGAGGCGAGCTGCCAGATCAGCTTGGCAAAATCGTGCCGGTTCTTGGCATAGCCCTCGCGGCCGCGCTCGGTCGCGAAATAGAACTGGTACCACCATTGCAGCTCGGCCTTCGGCGGCAGCGGCACCTTGCCGGCCGCCTGGCTGCCGATCAGATAGCCGCTGACCGACACCATCGCCTTGCAGCGCTCGGGCCAGAGCACCGCCATGATGTTGGCGGTGCGTGCACCCCAATCATAGCCGCCGAGCACAGCCTTCTCGATCTTCAACGCGTCCATCAGCGCAATGATGTCGGCGGCAACCGCGACCGGCTGGCCGCTGCGCATCGTATTGCCAGAGAGGAAGCGCGTGGTGCCGTAGCCGCGCAGATGCGGCACGATCACGCGATAGCCGGCCTCGGCCAGCGCCGGCGCGACGTCGGCATAGCTGTGGATATCGTACGGCCAGCCGTGCAGCAGGATCACCGCGGGACCCGACGCCGGGCCCATCTCGACATAACCGGTATCGAGCACGCCGGCATTGATCTGCTTGACCGGACCGATCGTGGTGTGGCCGCCGGCCTTGACCGCGGGCAACGCCGCCTTGGTCTGCGCCTCGGCCGATCCGATCAAGCCGAGCCTGGAAGCGGCGAGGATCCCGCCTGCGATGCCGAGGAAGCGGCGGCGTTGCTGATTGATGGATTGGGACATGGCGATCTCCTTAAGTCTGGTGTCGGGATCGACTATCGCAGAGACCGACCCCGGCCGCTTTCAGAGGACGTGGATTTGTCCTTCAGACCGTCGTGATTTTGGCTCCACGCTGCCTGTGCTAGGTTCCGCCCCGCATTCAGCCGCCGGCCGCCGGACTCTTCGATTTGACCTACTATTTCAATGACTTGACCCTCGATTCCGGGCGCCGGGAGCTGCGCCGCGGCAATGCCCTGGTGGCCGTCGAGCCGCAGGTCTTCGACCTGCTCGAGTTCCTGATCCGCGCCCGCGACCGTGTCGTCAGCCGCGACGAGGTGCTGGCGGCGGTCTGGCACGGGCGGATCGTCTCGGAAGCGACGCTCTCCAGCCGGGTCAATGCGGCACGGACCGCGATCGGCGACAATGGCGAGGAGCAGCGCCTGATCCGCACCCTACCCCGCAAGGGCCTCCGCTTTGTCGGCGATGTCAGGGAGCACAGCGCGGGCGATCATTCGGTTGCGGACAAGACCGCCGCGCCGCGGCCGAGCGAGGGTCCGTCGATCGCGGTGTTGCCCTTCACCAATATGAGCGGCGATCCCGAACAGGATTACTTCGCCGACGGGATCGCCGAGGACATCACCACCGCGCTGGCGCGCTGCAGCCGCCTCACCGTGATCGCGCGCAACTCCGCCTTCACCTACAAGGGCCAGGCGGTCGACATCCGCCAGGTCGGGCGCGATCTCGGCGTCGGCTATGTGCTCGAAGGCAGCGTCCGCCGCGGCGGCGACCGCCTGCGCATCACCGGACAGTTGATCGACGCCGTCTCCGGCGCGCATCTGTGGGCCGACCGCTTCGACGGCGCGGCGACCGACGTGTTCGACCTGCAGGACCGCATCACCGAGAACGTGGTCGGCGCGATCGAGCCGACCCTGCTGGTCGCGGAAGCCGAGCGGGTGCGGACGGCGCCGCCGGACAGGCTCGACGCCTACGACCTGCTGCTGCGCGCTTACAGCCTGAGGTACGAGTTCACGCCCGAAAGCATGGTTGCCGCGCTCGATTGCCTCGACCAGGCGCTGGCGCTCGCCCCCGCTTACGCGCCCGCGCTGGCGGCGTCGGCCTATTGCCATGCGATGCGCCATGTCCAGGGCTGGCTGAAGCCGAACGACGCCTATCGGGAACGCGCGGTCGCGCAGGCCTGGCGCGCGGTCGAGCTCGCGCCCGGTGATCCGCAGGTGCTGTGGATGGCCGCGTTCGCGATCTGGAATATGGCCGACGAGATCGAACCCGCGCGCGACTTGTTCGAGCGGTCGCTGGCGATCAACCCGAACTCGGCGATGGCGCTCGTCCTCTGCGGCTGGATCGAGGCGATGCGCGGCAACCAGCAGACCGGCCGCGCGATGATCGAGCGCGCACAGCGGCTGAACCCGCGCGACCCGCGCGGCTGGTTCGCTTCCGCCGCGCTGGCAATCTGCGCGGTGCTCGACGAGAATTTTGCCGAAGCGGTGATGTGGGCCGACAAGGCGCTGGCACAGAACCGGCGCTTCGCGGTGGCGCTGCGCGTCTTGATCGTGGCGCTGGTGAAGACCGGCGACACCGAGCGCGCGACCCAGATCGCGCGCGAACTGCTCAAGGTCGATCCGGAGTTCACGATCTCCGGATTCCTGTCACGGATCCCGTTCCCGGTGGAAGCGATGTCCGCGACTTATCGCGAGACGCTGAGGGCGGCCGGCGTGCCGGACTGACGCCGTTCTGCCCGTGGGCAATTTCGAGCGAAGTGGATACCGGTTCGCGAAAGGAAAACGCAGCGCCGCCGAGGCTTACGCGACCGCGAGCTTCCGTTGCTTGCGCGTCGCCCCCTGACCGTCCAGGAACCCCGACTTCAGCACGATCTCCAGCGTCGTCTCGAAGTGACTGGAGAGTAGCGCGCATGCGCGCGGGGCATCCCGATCGAGGGTCGCCTCCATGATGGCTCTGTGTTCGGCGTCAACGTCGCGATGGTCGAAGACATAAGGCGCAGCCATCCGCCGATAGCGTTCTGCCTGCAAGAACATCATGTCGCGAAGCTTCAATCTCCATGGGCTGCCGCAAGCGGCGATCAGGCTGTCGTGGAATTCGGCGTGAAGCTCAGTCCAAGTCGTGCTGACGGTGTTGTCCTCCGCGGACTTGAGCCCAGTGCGCGACAACTGATGATAGGCTGAAAGGATCTTGCCTTCCCAACCCAGGTCGCCACGTTCGATCGCGAGCTGGAGGCACCGAACCTCAGCCTCGATGCGGATGTTGGTGAGGTCCCGGAGATCGTCGACGGAAATCGGCGCTGCGATGAAGCCGCGCTGAGGCGTGTTTTGCACGAGGCCGTCGGACGTCAGACGGGACAATGCCTCCCTCACGGCGCCGATGCTGACATCCATCGATTTGCGGATCGAATCGATCCGCAACTGCTCGCCAGGCGCGAACCGGCCGTTCAAGAGACTGTTTTTCAACGACTTATAGGTTTCGGACGTCTTGCTGGTGCTCATGGCCGGCCTCTCCTCCTGCGAAAATGGCATATGATGCCGTTTTCTTCAAATAGTGAGTTTTATGGATTGAAAATGTATTTTTCTGTGATAATTCTCTTTTCAAGAATAGAACAGAGCGTCCCTTCGACTGGCCCCAGGCCAGAGTGTGGAACAGGATGCAAGAAGGAGGAGGAGGATGATGCAGGCCAAGTTCGACCCGAAAGTCTTTCAACTCGGCTTTGTTGCGCTGGAGACAGCCGACATAGAGCGCACCAAGGATCACTATCTGAAGACCATCGGCATGGCCGAAACGGCACGAGGAGACGATGGCGCCTCGTATCTGTCGGTCGGCTACAATCATCACGATCTTGTCTTGCGGCCGGCAAAGCAGAAGGCGCTGCTGCACCTCGGCTATCAGTTGAAGCCACACATCTCGGTTGCGGACTTCACGCGGCAGGTTCGCGATCTCGGGCTACCCGCCACGATCAAGACAGATAGCCAGCCCGGCATTTCCGAACTGGTCGAAGTCGAAGCGCCGGGCGCGAACATCTTCCAGTTCTACAGCGCCGCCGAGGCCCCGGCGCCTGGCTTCGCCAAGAGCGGCGTCGCGCCCCTGCGACTCGGCCATGTCGCCGTCATGTCCTCGGACGGTGACAAGCTCATCCGCTTCTATCGGGACTTCCTTGGGTTCTTCCCGACGGACGACATCGGCAAGCTTGCATTTTTCTTCACCTGCAATCGCGACCACCACGTCGTCAACATCTTGAACGTCCCGGAGTCGCGCGTGCATCACATCGCGTTCCAGTTGAGGGACAACGCTCATCATGCCGTCGCGGCCGACGCGTTGCGCGCGGCAGGCGCAAAAACCCTCTGGGGGCCGTCGCGCCACACGGCGGGTCACAATCTTGCCGGCTACCACTATGACCCCGATAAGGTGCTCGTGGAGCTCTACACGGAGATGGACGTTTTCATTCCGGAGTTGGGCTTACATGAGCCGCGTCCCTGGCATGAGTATTCCCCGATGAAGCCGAGGAGCTGGGGGCTCGACGAACTGAACGCCTGGGGCTCCGAGTTCGCCTTCAACCTCGCCGCTGGTTGAACCGAGCCCACCGCCTAATCTCGCGGATTGGATGACGATAAGGCGCCGGGCATCAGCAAGGCGCTTGCGGGAGACTGTTGTCTAAAGAGCAACCAAATCAGGGATGGAGTGCGATCATGAAGACGGAAACGCGTGTCCTCATCGTTGGCGGGGGCGGAGCTGGGCTCACCACATCGATGCTGCTCTCGCAGCTTGGGATCGACCATATATTGGTCTCGGCCCTGTCTCACACCTCCTTGCTTCCCAAGGCTCACGTTCTCAATCAGAGGACGATGGAGATCTTTGAGGAGTTGGGCGTCGCCGAGCGCATATTTGCGCGCAGCACTCCGCCCGAGAACATGAAGGCGACCGCCTGGTATGCGGGCGTCACCGGCAATCATGACGGCTACGGGCGCCGGCTTGGACATCTCGAAGTCTGGGGCGGCGGTTACACGGACCCCGATTTCATCGCCGCGAGCCCGTTCCGCACCGCCAACCTGCCGCAGATCAGGCTGGAGCCGCTGCTCAAACAGCGGGCCGAGGAGATGGGTGGCGACATCCGCTTCGGCCATGAAGTCATGGGCTATCAGCAGGACGCCGACGGCGTCACCGCTGAGATCAAGATTCGCGAGACGGGCGACACCTATCGCGTACGCTGCGAATACCTCCTCGGCTGCGACGGCGGCCGCACCATCGGCAAGCTCGCGGGAATCGAGCTCGAGGGGCAGCGCAATCTCATGCGCATGGTCTCCTCGCACATCTCCTACGATTTCTCGAAATTCCTCAAAGACGAGGACGTCCTGATCCGCTGGCTCGTCAATCCGGATTTCGGCGGCTCGTGGGCGAGCGGCGTGCTCGTCGCGATGGGTCCCGACCATTGGGGCACGAAGTCCGAGGAATGGGTGCTGCATCTGCAATTTGCGATGGACGACGAAAGCGCCCTCGACGATTCCAAGGTTCTCGAACGCATGCGCGCGACGCTGGGCATACCCGACTTCTCGCCCGTGATCCATTACATCAGCCGCTGGACGATGGAGGGCGTGCTCGCCAACAAGTTCCAGTCGGGTCGAGTCCTTGTCGTCGGCGACGCCGGGCACCGCCATCCGCCGACCGGAGGCCTTGGCCTCAACAGCGCGGTTCATGACGCCTATAATCTCTGCTGGAAGCTCGCCGCCGTGCTGCGTGGCAAGGCCGGCCCGGGACTTCTCCAGACCTATGGCGTCGAGCGCCGGCCGGTCGACGGCGCCAATGTTGAGGCCGCCGTCAACGCCGCCCTCAACCACTACACGATCGACCGCGCCCTCCTCCTCTCGCCGGAAAAGACGGCGGAGCAGAACTGGAGCGAGATCCGCCCGCTGTGGGAGGACCTGCCGGACTCGGCGCAAAAACGTCATGCGCTCAATTCCGCGATCGTCTCGCAGACGATGGAGTTCCGCCATCACAACGTCGAGTTCGGCTACGTCTATGATTCCAGCGCCGTGGTCGGAGACGGCACGCCTCCGCGCGCCCCGCTCGACAAGGTGCGCATCTACGAGCCGAGCACCAAGCCCGGCCATCCACTACCGCACGCCTGGATCGAAAAGGAAGGCAAGCGGGTCGCGCTCAACACGCTGGTTCACGGCGGCAAGTTCGTTCTCATCGCCGGCGAGAACGGCCAGCCTTGGATCGACGCCGCACAGAAGGTCGCCAGGCAATTCGGCATCGATCTGACCGCGGTGCGGATCGGCATTCTCGAAGGCGACTATGTTGACGCCCGCTGCGCCTGGACCAAGCAGCGCGAAATCTCGTCCGAGGGCGCAGTGATCGTTCGCCCGGACCGCTACATCGGATTCCGCAGCGCCAACGCAGTCGCGGACCCCGAAGCGGCTCTGTCAGGAGCACTGCGCCAGATCCTGGATCGCAATTGAGGATCAATCGGTGCACGGCTCGCGGCGCCCCTCTCTTGGAGTCGCCGCCCCCCGAATCTGCATGACCTAAGCCAAAGAGGAAACCAATGAAGCTCTTCCGACATGGGCCGTCCGGCGCCGAGGCCGCCGGCGCGGTGGACGCCAAAGGCGTCAAGCGCGATTTGTCGCTGCTCGTCCCGGATCTTACGCCCGACTGGCTGTCGCCGGCGAAGCTCAAGGCGTTGCAGGCGATCGACCTGGAGAAACTGCCTGCGGTCGCTGAGGGCGCACGCATCGGCGCCCCCGTCGGCGGCACGCGCCAGTTCATCGCCATCGGGCTCAACTACCGCAAGCACGCGGCGGAGTCAGGCATGACGCCGCCGAAAGAGCCGCTGGTGTTCAACAAGGCGCTCACCTGCATCCAGGGGCCGAATGACGACGTCGTGCAGCCGGAGGGTTCGGAGAAGCTCGACTGGGAGCTTGAGCTCGGCGTTTATATCGGGACCAAGGCGCAGCGGGTGAGCAAGGCGGATGCGCTGAAGCACGTTGCCGGCTATTGCCTCGCCAATGACGTCTCGGAGCGAGACTGGCAGGCCAACCGCAGCGGTCAATGGGTCAAGGGCAAGAGTTTCGACACCTTCGGTCCACTCGGGCCGTGGCTGGTGACGGCAGACGAAATCCCTGATCCGCAGAATATTCCGCTGTCGCTCTCGGTGAACGGTGCCCGGCGCCAGAGCAGCAACACCAGCGACATGATCTTCTCGGTCGCCGAGATCGTCGCCCATCTGAGCCTCTTCATGACGCTGCTGCCCGGCGACGTGATCGTGACCGGGACGCCCGAAGGCGTCGGCGGCGGCATGAAGCCGCCGCAGTTCCTGAAGCGCGGCGACATTGTGGAACTCGTCGGCGGCGTTCTCGGAGAACAGCGTCAGAAGATCGTCTGACTGCACGTACCGTCGCGGCTGGGCGTCACGACATCTGGTCTTCGCCCGCAACGATGCTTCCGTAGTTACCGAACTTCACCTGGAAGATGATTGGTGTTCCGAAACCTGAGGAGGTCGCATGTCAAACGCTCGACGCATCGACACACCCGCTCATATCGTTCCGCCCTTCTATGAGGAATGGCTAGCGACCAAGAACGTCAATGCGGGCGGGCTGCCCATTCCGACCTGGCGTGTGGAGTCGACCCTCGACTTCATGGAGGCAAATGGAATCGAGACCTCCATCATGGCGGTGTCGACACCCGGCGTAGAACCGGGAGACCGCGATGCCGCTGCGCGGTCGCGCTGCGCGTCTTGATCGTGGCGCTGGTGAAGACCGGCGACACCAAGCGCGCGACCCAGATCGCGCGCGAACTGCTCAAGGTCGATCCGGAGTTCACGATCTCCGGATTCCTGTCACGGATTCCGTTCCCGGTGGAATCGATGTCCGCGACCTGCCGCGAGACGTTGAGAGCGGCCGGCGTGCCGGACTGACGCCGCCCGGGGGACGCGACCATCATTCACCAGTGGTGCGCCGGGCGGCTTATTTGGCAGCATCGGCCTGATGGCGGTCCATTCCTCGTCTTAGAGTTCGCAGCGTATAGTTCAGCCCGCTTCGGTCAAAGATTCGAATCATGGCTCGGCAGTCAGGCTCAATGAGCCCGTGCCGACGCGAGCGGTCGCGATGTGCCCGGAAGCGGACGCATTATACTCACCTTGAGTTTTGTCGAGTTTGACCCAATGCGGAAGTCCTGAACTTGCCGCACCTGTCATCAGGCGGAAAGCTGTGCAAGCAATTCTTCGGTCGTGACGATGGCGTGGGCATAGGTCGGCCCGTTGATGGCGTGGGCGGCGTGCATCGCCTCGGGGCTGAAGGCCGCGGTGGCGTCCTTGACCAACGTGACGTGATAGCCGAGCTCCATGCCGAAGCGGCCGGTCGCTTCGATACAGGTGTTGGCGATCATGCCGATTAGGATCACGCGTCTGATGCCATGCTGCTTGAGCTGGAGATCGAGATCGGTATTTGCGAAGCCGCTCGATCCCCAGTGTTCGCCGACAACGACATCGCCGGGTTGCGGCTGGAAGTCGTCGTGGAAAGTGCCGCCCCAACTGTCTCTGGCAAACACCTGCGCTTTGGCGGAGCCAAGCTGGTACGGCGACGGGTTGTCAAAGTACACATAATCGCCTGGTGTCCAGCGGTGATGCGGCACAAAGACGATTTTAAGTCCACGCGTGCGCGCCGCGGCGACCACCTCGCGCAAGTGGTCAAGCAGCTTGACGTCCTCCGCGATCGCCTTGACGCGCGGCCAGAGCTTGCCGCCATCGGACAGAAAATCGTTGTACGGGTCTACCAGCAGGATCGCGGTGCTTGAAGGATCGTAACCCATGACGGCCTCCCGGGCGGAGTAAGCTCGACCACAAGATGTCACATCACCGCTTTCGCGGCTTCGCGGATCACCTCAAGCACGGCTTTCGGCTGGGACAGCATGGGGACATGGCTCGATTTGAGCTCGACGATCTTCGCACCCATGCGCTTCGCGGCGAAGCGCTCCAGCTGGGGGTTAACGGTGCGGTCCTCCGTCGCCACGATCGACCAGCTCGGCTTCGAGCGCCAGGCGACGCCGTCGAGCTTCTGCGTGAAGAGATCGAGCGCCGGCGCAAAGTGCGTCGCATAGACGATGCCCTGCTCCTCGGCGGACAAGTCGCCGGCGAAGCAGAACACGCCTTCCGGTTTCACCCAGACGCGCCCATCCGCAACTTCGATGTGGTTGAAGACGTCCGTTTTTGGAAACTGATCCTGCTGGCCCTGCGAAGTCTCGGTCTCGTCAGGCCCGAGCGCCGCGATGTAGACCAGCGCGGCAACGCGCTTGTCCATGCCGGCGTGCGTGATGACGGTGCCGCCATACGAATGGCCGACAAGGACGATCGGCCCCTTCACCCGCCCGAACGTGCGGATCGTCGCGTCGACATCGCCCTTCAGCGTATCGAGGCCATACTGTGCAGCCATCACGTCGTGGCCTTCGGCCCGCAGAGCCGGGATCAGCTTCTGGAAGCAAGAGCCGTCGGCCCAGATTCCGTGAGCGAAGACGATGCTTGGTTTGGCCATTAGCAATCTCCTGATCTGTTGCGTCACCGCAGATGCTGATTGAGAAATTCGCGTGTTCGACCGTTCGCCAGCACTGCCGCCGTTGCGTTGTAGTGTGTCCCGTTGTGTCGGGAGAACGCGTGACGCTGACCCGGATAGCTGTAGACGGTTGCGTTCGGCTTCCTCGATAGCGCGGCCGTGATCTGCGCCTGCGCCGGCTTCGGGATGAACTCGTCCTCCTCGCCAAGGTGCATCAGCAAGGGAGCGCGCAAACCACCGACTTCGCCGAGGTATTTTTCCGTGTCGCTGCCATGGTAGGCGACAGCGGCGGAGACCTCATGGCGGGCCGCCGTGATGAACGCCATCAGCGCGCCAAGGCAGTAGCCTTGCAGGGCAACCCGTGCGGTGGATTCGGGCAGGTTGGCCGCAGCGCGGATGGTTTGCGCGATGTCGCGGACCCCGGCGTCGCGATCATACGCGCCGTAGAGCTGCAGGCCGTGCTGCCAGTCGGCTTCCGATCTCACGTCGAGATCGACGCTCGGCTCCTGTCGCCAGAACAGATCCGGCGCGATTGCGATGAATCCCTGCGACGCCAGCTCATCGCAGGTCGTTCTGATGTCGGCGTTGACGCCGAACAACTCCTGGAGCACGACCACCGCGGGGGCTGGTCGGCTTGCGGGCCGCGCGATGTAAGCGTGGAACGATCCGTCCGGAGCGTTGATGAGGAGTTGATTGTCCATGAGCTCGGCCTAAAGATTTCCGATGTGACGCCCGAGGTTCCGCTCGAAATCTCCGGCCTGCCCGATTCCCCGCTCGCGCAGCTTCGGCAATCGCTCCTTCGCGCCATCCCATGAGAAGGTTTGGAAGAAGATATCCTGCGTGGCCTTGAGCGCGACCGGATCGGGCAAGCCGGCCTGGTTGACGATCAACTTCACCGTCTGCAACGCCTGCCGATCGAACGAGAGCACACGGCGGACGAAATCGGCGACGAAGGCGTCGAGTTCGGCGTCAGGCAGGGCGCGATTGATCCAGCCGTACCGTTCGGCGGTATCGGCGTCGAAATCGTTCGCGCCCATGACGATCTCGAGGGCGCGAGACCGGCCGACAAGGGGCGGCAACCGCTGAAGCGCTCCGCCTCCCGGTATCAATCCGGTGCCGACCTCCGGCTGTCCGAAAATCGCCTTCTCGCGACTGGCGAAGCGGATGTCGCACGCAAGGGCGAATTCACTTCCGCCGCCGCGAACTCGTCCCCGTATGACGGCGATGCTCAGCACGCCGCTTCTCGCCAGCCGCGTCGCGGCATCAATCCACGGCGGCACACCGAAACGGCTGCGCGGCCCCGCCGTGCCGTAATGCGCGATGAAGAAATCTGGATTCGCGCTTTCGAACGTCACGACCTTGAGCGCCGCATCGGCCTCGATCTCTCCGACGAGGTCATAGAACGCATCGTACATGCCATCGTCGATCACGTTGATCGGCGGGTTGTCCAGTGTGACGCGCCAATGGCCCGGCGTTGATTTATCGACAAGCAAGGTCTGCATGGCGTTGCTCACTCGCGTCTCGCCCCTCGCGCGCACGGTATGGTGGGCGGCGCGCGCAAAATTGTACGGATTTGACCGCATTGAAAAAATCAGTCGAAAAAACCCTGCCGCAGAGAGTGCCGCCGACGACTTTGCCGCTGTTTTTATGACGGCCGACAGATTATGCTGTTCCTGCCGGGACGGTGATGCTCGCGTTGAGGCCGCGAGAATGTTCGTCACTTTGCAACTGTGATGGAGGCAATGATGGCTGCGGATGCAATCGAGGACGACCTTTCCAGACGCTTCCGGATAGAACGACCAGCGACCCTTCTGGCGCGCAACTCCTCGAAAGCACGCGTCGTGTTTTCGCGCATGCGGAGCAATCATCCGATGCGTGGGCGTTCGCTGGCCGCCTCACCGCAAGAAGCTTTTGCATTCCATGTTCCGTTATCGGTGCCGTTCTTCTCGAACTTGTGGACGGCGGGACGGCGCAGGGAAGTGCCCGATTGGCGTCTCGGCCACGCGCAGCTCGTTGACCTCGGTGACGGTCCGGTCGTCAGTTTGGATACTCCCTTCGATTCGATCCGCTTTGGCATCACGCAGGTCGCGCTTGACGAGATGGCCAACGAGGCCGGAATCCCCCGAGTGAGAGGACTTTACGCGCCGAACTTCGGCGCCCGCGACCCGATCATGTATGGTCTGGCGCAAGCGCTCGCCGGCGCGATGGAGCAGCCGGGCGAGGGAACTGCGATGTTTGCCGACTGCATCGCGCTGGCTTTTTTTGCTCACATCGTGCGCGCATACGGCAGCATCCCGATTGGGGGACGGAACGCCCGCGGCGGGCTCGCGGCGTGGCAGCTGAAGCGCGCCCGCGACCTTCTCAATGTCAATCTGGCCCACGATCCTTCGATCGAGGAGATCGCGCATGAGTGCGGGCTTTCGAGCAGCTACTTTGCGCGGGCGTTCAAGCGGTCGACGGGCGTTCCACCCAGCCGATGGTTGACCAAAATGCGCGTCGAGCGCGCCAAAGAACTCTTGAAGGACCCGCGCTGCGAGCTCGCCGAAATTGCCCTTCAGTGCGGCTTCGTCGACCAAAGCCATTTCACGCGCGTATTTTCCAAGAGCGAGGGTTACAGCCCGGGCCGGTGGCGGCGTCTTCACCGTCTATAGTGTTGAGCTTGAGGAATGTCCGCTTGTGGCCCTTCGGCGAACTCGGGAGATGTCCGCTTTTCCGCCGCTGTTGCGGTTAAGCGGACATCAGGTGCCGGCCGCTCAATGAGTACACGGCTTACGCAGTACTACTCCAGTCGCCTGGCCGCTCCGATGAAGCGAGCACTACAATCCCGGTGATCTCGCCGCCCAAGCCTTGGTGGCCTGGCAGCTTTCCATCGCTCGAACGTAGGCCGGGCGTGCCGTCGTGCGGGCGAGATAGTCCCGCTCGGTAGAACCGGGGACGTAGTTGCCGGTTCGCATGCCGAGCAGGAGGGCGTAGCTCACCGAGATATCGGCAGCAGTGAATCGGTCGCCGGCGAGATAGGGGCAATCCGCGAGGCGACGGATAACCAACCCCAGCCGGCTCTCGAAGGTCTCGAGAGCCCAGCAGGTCACCCGGGCATCTCGCTCGGCTTCGGGCGCCAGTTGGCGACCGACAATGACGGCGTTCATCGGCCCGGCGAGGCCGGCCTCGCCCAAGTGGAGAAATTGCAGATAAGAAGCGAAGGCGGGATCGTTCGGGCCGACGGCAAGCGAACCTGAGCCGTGGCGGGCGAGCAGGTACTCAAGGATCGCGATCGATTCGACCATGATCGTCTCGCCGTCCTGCAGTGCGGGAATGAAGCCGGCGGGGTTGATCGCGAGGAAATCGCGATCATTCTCGACTGCGAACAGATCGACCGGGCGCAGCCGATAGGCCAATCCCAGTTCCTCGAGCAGCCAAACGACACGGAAGCCACGACCTTCGCCATAGACGGTGAGCATAGTTGAGCGTTCCTGGATTGGGCTGGATGAACGAACTCGCAGAGGCAGGCCGCCGCGCAATGGACTATCGATGGCGCATCATGCACGCAAGGCTTGGCGCATCTACTTTACCGACGTTCATCCTACTGGCGACGGACCTCAGCGGCAGCCCGGCATTTTCTCGGCCAGCGCTCGGATGGCGGGCTACCCGAAGGTCTACAACATCGAGATGGACCCGCACGAAGACCTCATCGTGGGAGGCATGTTTAGCTGGGTGTCAGAGCCGGCGCTCAAGCAGGTCGATGAATATTTGGAAACGGTCAAGAAATATCCCAATCCGCCCGCGCCTAACATCACGCAGTTCCATGGTGGCCGCGGTTAACTTGGAGACTGGTGTCTATTGTCCGTTGTTGGCCCGAATGCGAAGTCCAGCTGGGTTGTTAAATTGTCAGCTTATCAGGATGAAACCGGAAGTGGCCAGTTGAGGCTCGGATAGGCGCTTTTGATCCTGAGCAGACCGCCGCAACTTCCGGTCTAGCCCGTCTCATGGCCGCTAAGTGCTACGGGGCGACCTCATCGACATCGCCGTGTCCGCTTTACTTCCAGGTGGTACTCCTAAGGTGGACGTGGGGACTGACGCAGTGTCATGTCCGCTTTGTTGCATTGATTTAGATCAACGTCGTCTCTACCGAACGGTCATTACTTCCGGTTGCACTTTAGGAAAGTCTAGACCGCGCTTCGCCGTCCGCAAACACAAAAGCTACCGCACAGATGCCGATATTGGACCATCGTCCGACATCGACCGAGGATTCCGCCAGGTGGCATGCATCGGCTGGGGGGTAACGCATTGAGAGCGAAGCCTGAGCTAACGCACCATATCGCCATTTGTGATGGTGCTTCCGATATCGATAAAATGATCTGGATACCCGGCGGCACATTTCGCATGGGGTCGGACAAGCATTATCCGGAAGAAGCACCTGCGCATCGCGTTACGGCGGACGGCTTCTGGATGGACCACCACCCGGTGACAAACCGGCAATTCAAGGAGTTCACAAAAGCCACCGGGTACGTCACCGTCGCCGAGATCACACCTGACCCCAAGGATTATCCGGGAATGCTCCCGCATATGATCTATGCGGGCTCGCTAGTGTTTTCTCCGCCCAAGCACGCCGTCAGCCTGCGCGACTTCAGCCAGTGGTGGAGCTTCGCCAAGGGTGCACACTGGCGGCGTCCCTACGGACCCAATAGCAACATCCATGCGCTCGACCATCATCCCGTCGTGCATGTGGCCTTCAACGACGCGCTTGCCTACGCGCAATGGGCTGGCAAAGAATTGCCGACCGAAGCGGAGTGGGAGTTTGCGGCGCGCGGCGGGCTCGACGGCGCCGAATATGCGTGGGGCGATGAGTTTATGCCGCACGACCGTCACATGGCCAACACCTGGCAGGGTGATTTTCCGCACCAAAACACCAATGCCGACGGCTTCGAACGTACCTCGCCAGTCACCGCATTCCCGCCGAATGGCCACGGACTTTACGACATGATCGGCAACGTCTGGGAATGGACGGCCGACTGGTATTCGCCAAAGCATCAGGCGGAAGCGGCCAAGGCCTGCTGCATCCCGAAGAACCCGCGCGGCGGGCGCGAGGCCGACAGCTACGATCCCCGAACGACCAACGTGAAGATTCCACAGAAGGTCGTCAAAGGCGGCTCGCATTTGTGCGCGCCGAACTACTGCCGCCGCTATCGGCCAGCTGCGCGGCACGCGCAGCCGATCGACACCTCGACGAGTCACATTGGCTTTCGGTGCGTCAGGCGAGAAGCCTCCAATGCACCACAACCGGGAGAGTGACCATGTTTGATTGCATTCTCAAGAACAAGCCGCGCGCTGCGCCAAGCGTGCCGCCGAGGAGGACCTCGGGTTGGCACAAGCGGGCCGCTACATTCCTCGGAGCAACGACGCTCGTGACGTTGTCGTTGAGCGGGCTGACAAGCATGCCCGCTGCGGCACAGCAGCAGAAGCCCAACATCCTCTTCATCATGGGTGACGACATCGGCTGGATGCAACCAAGCATCTACCACCGCGGATTGATGGTCGGAGAGACGCCGAACATCGATCGCATCGGCAATGAAGGCGCGATGTTCACGAACTATTACGCCGAACAGAGCTGCACGGCGGGGCGTACAGCCTTCCTCACCGGCATGCAGCCGGTTCGCGTCGGCATGGTCTTGCCAGAAATTCCCGGCAGCCCATCCTACCTTCGGACGGGGACGCCGACGCTTGCCAAGTTCCTGCTCGATCTCGGCTACACAACCGGCGAATTTGGCAAGAACCATCTCGGCGACCACACCGAGTCGCTGCCGACCGCGCAAGGCTTCCAGGAGTACTGGGGCTATCTCTATCACCTCGACGCCATGCAAGGGGTGAGCTTCCCGGACATCAACAAAACCCCGACCCTGCAGACCCTTGCCCCGCCATGCCAGAACACACCGATCCCGGGCGTGGCCGAGGTCCCCGGCGCCGTGGATCCCAGGACCACGGTCTGCCTGACGCCGCCGCGGCCAATGCTGGCGTGCAAGTCCTCGGACGGCACCGCAAAAAATATGATGTGCAAGGATGAGGGCCCGCTGACCCTCGATCGATCGAAGACCGTGGACGAGGAAATCTCGGCGAAGGTCGTTGACTACCTCGATCGCAATGACCCGAAGAAGACCAACAAGCCTTTCTTCGTCTGGTACAACCCGGCGCGCATGCACATCACGACCGTGCTGCCGGACAAGTACCTGGCCATGGTGGGCGAGCCCGGCGGCAAGGACTGGGGCGTCAACGAAGCCGGCATGAAGCAGATGGATGACAACATCGGCGTCGTGCTGAAGAAGCTCGAAGACATGGGCCAGCTCAACAACACCATCGTCGTATTCACCACCGACAACGGCGCCGAGACTATCACCTTCCCGGACGGCGGCACCACGCCGTTCAAGGGCGGCAAGCTGAGCACCTGGGAGGGCGGCATGCGCGCTCCGATGGTGATCCGCTGGCCGGGCGTCATCAAGCCCGGCACGATCAAGAACGAAATGTTTTCCGCTCTTGATTGGCTCCCGACGTTCGTCGAGATCGCCGGCGGGCCCAAGGGCGACGCACTGAAGCAACAGGTCGAGGCCGGCTATCCCAATATGGTCAAGACCACCCTCGACGGTGTTAATCAGACCGATTATCTGAGCGGCAAGTCGGACAAGTCGCCCCGCGACCACTTCCTGTATTACTCCGGCAAGGAGCCGTCTGCGGTCCGCTACAAGAACTGGAAGATGTACTTCGCGATGGTGTCCGACGCACCGGCGGGCTTCATTAACGGTGTGCGGCCCTATTCCTGGACCCAGGTCGTCAACATCAAGCGCGATCCCTTCGAGACCTCCGTTGGCGAACAGCAGAAGACGCTGTTCGGCATGGGCGGAGCGATCGCGTCTCCGTCGACCGCCTATGTCTATGACTGGAACATGCTGCCTATCGGACAGCAGCTGTGGCTGAGGCACCTCGAGACTTTCATCAAATTCCCGCCGCTGCAGGACCCTGCCAGCTACAACCTGGAACAGGTCATGCAGCGAGTGAAGGACATGAGGAACGCCGGCGCCAGCGACTAGTCGGACGCCTCGGGTCGCGATTTGCGAACAACACGAGAGGCGGCCGGCCTCAAGGACCGGCCGCTTCTGTGCGGCGCTGGGAGAAACCTACCATGAGATGAAAAAATGAGTGTGGTTTGGAAATCGGTGGAAGCGCTGCAAATTGCTTTCAATCCCAATCGAGGCTGCGCGATCGATTTACAACTGACGCTCGATCAGCGGCCTCGAAGCTCATCCCACCGAATGGCCCGAGGGACTGACCTGCCAGTTTGTGGGAATCAATCGCCGAAAGGGAGTTCGGTCATGAAATGCAGTAAGCGGTCGTTTACCGTCATGTCCTTCGCAGTGTCTCTATTGCTGAGCATCGGGACACTCAATGCGCGTGACGCCGATCTCACCTCTCTCACTTTTGCGGCGGCTCAGACCGCTAATCGGCAGTGCACAAATACCTGTCGTGCGCGATATCGCGACTGCCTGTCCTTGAAGCAAATACCATCCTCCGAGTGTCGGGGCATTTACCAGGATTGTAACCGCTACACCTGCAATGCTGGTTCATCTGGTCGTCCGTCTTGGTCAGGGTTTCCAAGGTAATTGATCATGAAGGCCGCCCGCGCATCTCGCCCGTGCTGACCGGGTGATGGAATGGGCCGCTCCACTTCCGATATTGGCCCCATAGCTGACGGTCTGGACGACCATCGAGAACGTCGGCTCTCCGGAGTGAACCGGAAGTCCCAATGTTCGGTCGCAATCGGCGGCTTTTGACCCATAACGGTCATTGTGAAGTTGATGGACATATCATGGTGTTCCTCCACCGATTGAGCCCGTTACCGTCCAGGATCGGAGTGCCCAACCTAACTGAGGCACGCGAACACCTTGGCTTCCGGCTAGCCTCGCAGACAATGTCGCAGCCTACTCGCGCCCAGTGTCCGTCGGCACGCTCGCGGCTTTGAAGGGCGCATCAACACGAGATCGTTAATCGCGCAATCGATCTTAAATAACGTGCCTTCCATCGAAAAAGAGGAAAAGGGGTTGCGATTATAATCACACGCTCAAGGCCCAGTAACTCGATGAAAATAGGGTTTGATGGATGGCTGCCAAGGAAATTCTAGGAAAGCATTTGCCTACAGTCGCCATCCTCGTGATCGCCGCGGTGATCGCATGGGCTGCCATTATAGTGTTGCGCAACATGCCGCCGTTCACAATCGCTATGGCGACTGGACCCGAGGGAAGCGCCTATTACCAGTACGGTCAACGCTATCGCGAAGAACTCGCGAAGGCAGGCGTGGATGTGCGACTGGTGACCACTGCGGGCTCGCCGGAAAACATAGCTTTGCTGCAGGACCCACGTTCCGGGGTTAGTGTGGGTTTTATCCGGGGCGGCACTGCTGGCGCAAGCGCTTCGCGCGAACTCGAATCGCTTGGGGCAGTCTCCTATCAACCGTTGTGGCTTTTCCATAAGCGCGAGTTGCTGCTAGCGGACGGGTTTATGGGTCTGCGGGGCCGGAAGATATCAATTGGTCCCGTCGACAGCGGCACTCAAACACTATCGCTCGAACTGCTCAAACGTAACAGAATTGATGAACGGGTTAGCGAATTGCTGAACCTGGCTCCAGAAATAGCGGGCGAAAAGCTCATGGGCGGGGAGATCGACGCGATGCTAACGCTGAACTCTTGGGAATCACCCATTGTTCAGACGCTTCTCGCCGACGACCGCATCGAGATTACAAGTTTCCCACGTGCGGATGCGTATGTCGCGCTGTATCCCTATCTGAATAAGGTTGTGGTACCTAGGGGTGTGGGCAACCTGGCAAAGGATCTGCCACCAGCCGACGTTGTTTTGCTCGCGCCGAAAGCTAGTCTCGTCGTTCGCAAGGATCTGCATTCAGCAATTCAATACTTGCTGCTGAATGCGGCCGTGCAGATCCATTCGGGGCCCGGCATTTTTCAGCACGCTGCTCAATTCCCAGCCGCTCAATCTATCGACGTTCCCCTAAGCAGTGAGGCAAATCGGTTTTACAAGTCTGGGCCGCCATTCCTGCAGAATTATCTTCCTTTTTGGATGGTTGAACTGGTCGGAAGGCTATTAGTACTGCTCATTCCGGTTATCGGCTTGCTCTATCCGATTATAAGATTTCTGCCGTCATTTTACGATTGGCTAATGCGAACAAAGATTTTTCGGCTGTACGGCGAGCTGAGATTTCTGGATGATACTATATCGAGCCCCACCGAACGCGACACGGCTGCAATGATCGCGAAGCTCGATCAGCTTGAAGAACAAGCTGACAGTCTCAAGCTACCGGCCGCCTACGCGAGTATGCTATATATGTTGCGAAATCACATCGATCTTGTGCGGGCCAAACTGCAAAAAAGGCTGACGAATTGACAAATGGCATCCTCCCGCCTTCGGCCCATCGCATCATATCGCCCACCACGAGCTCGCACGCACCGATGAGGTGAATCAAATAGCCAGCCGTGAAGTCTCCTATTGGCCCATCGGTGATCTCGGGAGATATCCGCTTTTCCGCCGCTGTTGCGGTTAAGCGGACATCAGGCGCCCGCCGCTCAATGAGTACACGGCTTACGCAGCACTACTCCAGTCGCCTGGCCGCTCCGATGAAGCGAGCACTACAATCCCGGTGATCTCGCCGCCCAAGCCTTGGTGGCCTGGCAGCTTTCCATCGCTCGAACGTAGGCCGGGCGTGCCGTCGTGCGGGCGAGATAGTCCCGCTCGGTAGAACCGGGGACGTAGTTGCCGGCTCGCATGCCGAGCAGGAGGGCGTAGCTCACCGAGATATCGGCAGCAGTGAATCGGTCGCCGGCGAGATAGGGGCAATCCGCGAGGCGACGGATAACCAACCCCAGCCGGCTCTCGAAGGTCTCGAGAGCCCAGCAGGTCACCCGGGCATCTCGCTCGGCTTCGGGCGCCAGTTGGCGACCGACAATGACGGCGTTCATCGGCCCGGCGAGGCCGGCCTCGCCCAAGTGGAGAAATTGCAGATAAGAAGCGAAGGCGGGATCGTTCGGGCCGACGGCAAGCGAACCTGAGCCGTGGCGGGCGAGAAGGTACTCAAGGATCGCGATCGATTCGACCATGATCGTCTCGCCGTCCTGCAGTACGGGAATGAAGCCGGCGGGGTTGATCGCGAGGAAATCGCGATCATTCTCGACTGCGAACAGATCGACCGGGCGCAGCCGATAAGCCAATCCCAATTCCTCGAGCAGCCAGACGACACGGAAGCCGCGACCTTCGCCATAGACGGTGAGCATAGTTGAGCATTCCTGGATTGGGCTGGATGAAGGAACTCGCAGAGGCAGGCCGCCGCGCAATGGACTATCGATGGCGCATCATGCACGCAAGGCTTGGCGCATATTCGTCATCCTACCGTGGGCCCTTCCCGCTTCATGGGTTCACGATCAAGGCTGCGGCCGCGAACAAGGCGCGTTCCCGCTCCCGCCTGCGATGTGGAAGCGTCAGTTGCAGAAGCCCGCAAATGCCATATGCGACAGCCTTGGGACGAGGAGACACCTGGCAATTTCGGAATATTAGAAGAATACCCCTGAGTTGCCCGACGTGTCAAGTTGCTTGGTCGAACAGTGTCAGTAGCTCGTGATCTGTCGCCTGTTTGTAGCTCGTGAAGTGTCGTGTTTTCGGTGCCCCGGAACAAAGGGGGCACGATGGGCACGGCATCCATTCACGAGGGTGTACGACGGATGCGGTTTTCAAGTTTGTTGGAGCGGACGGAGGCCAAGGAGCTGACGCAGGAGGCGGCGTCAGAGGTTCTGGGGATCAGCGTGCGGACCTTTCAACGTTGGGCAGAACGCTTTGAGGCGGAGGGCGATGACGGGCTTGTCGACCGGCGGATGGGTCAGCGCTCGCCGAGGCGGGCGCCGGAGGAAGAACTGGAGCGGATGCTGGGGCTGTTCCGGGACAAGTACGCGGACTTCACGGTGAAGCATTTCCACGAGCAGCTGCAAAAGCGGCATGACTATATGCTGGGCTATACGGTGACCAAGCTGGCCTTGCACGCGGCGGGGTTGGTGCGGAAGGCGCCGAAGCGTTCGGCGCACCGCAAGAAGCGCCCACGCCGGCCGCTTCGGGGCATGCTGCTGCACCAGGACGGATCGCGCCACGTCTGGATCGAAGGTCTGCCCGCGAAGGACCTGATCGTCACGATGGACGATGCGACCAGCGAGATCTACTCGATGGTGCTGGTCGAGGAAGAAGGAACGGCCTCGACCTTCCAGGCCTTGCGCGAAGTGATTGGCGAGCACGGCCTGTTCTGCGCGCTCTACACCGACCGCGGCAGCCATTATTTCCTGACCCCAAAAGCTGGCGAGAAGGTCTCCAAGACGCAACAAACCCAGGTGGGACGGGCTTTGTCGCATCTTGGGATCGAGCATATCGCAGCCTATTCGCCGCAGGCGCGCGGGCGCTCCGAGCGGGTGTTCGGCACGTTGCAGGATCGGCTGCCGAAGGAGCTGCGGCTTGCCGGGATCACGACGCTCGAAGCCGCCAACACGTGGCTGAAGACGCATTACATCGCCGGGCACAACGCCGCGTTTGCGATCAAGCCCGAACAGGACGGCACGGCATTCGTGGCCGACCGCCATGAGGCCTGGCGCGAGGCGCTGTGCGTGATCGAGGAGCGAACCGTCGCCAACGATAATACCGTTGCATGGAACGGTCGGCGGCTGCAGCTGCCGCAGAGCCGGCTCAGGCCTCACTTCGTCAAGGCTGTGGTGCGCCTACATGAGTATCCCGATGGCACCGTCAGCGTGTTCCTCGGACCGCATCGGTTGGCGATGTTCAGCGCCAACGGACACCAGATCAGCCCCGACGCGCCTCAGCCTGGCAGCGTGCTCGGAGCCGTCAAGGACAAGCCCTTGCGGGCGCGCAAGCGCGCGTCCTTGACCGCTCCTGCGCGCGCCGCCGTCGAGACAGCGCGGGTCGGGGCGGAGAAACGGGCTTCAAGTCGAACAAAGAAACCGACCCGGAGGGCTAAAACCGCCGCAACAGCCATGGCATGATCAATCAGGGAAAGCCGTCCCCGCCTTCCGGCTCCCCTGCAAATCTGAAACGAAGGCGACAGATCACGAGCTACAAAAACACGACATCTTCACCCGCTACGGACAGTTGCCTTGTCGAACGTGTCAAGTTGCCTTGTCGAACGTTGCCTTGTCGAACGCCGGCGGCCGCCGGCTACTTTGCATGGGGTTGTTTTCGATATTTTGACGGCGCCCCCTGCGACGGCCCCATGACATCATATTGCCCTAGCCGGAGCCCCCCGGCTCCAGCGCCTCGCCGAGCTCGAGCGGATGCGCCATGGTCTCGTGCAGCGCGTCCTTGTCGAGCTCGCCCTCGGAGAGGCTGATCACGACGCAGGCGACGCCGTTGCCGATCAGGTTAGTGAGCGCGCGGCACTCGCTCATGAACTTGTCGATGCCGACCAGGATCGCGATCGACTGGATCGGAATGTCAGGCACGATCGACAGCGTCGCTGCGAGCGTGATGAAGCCGGCGCCGGTGACGCCGGAGGCGCCCTTCGAGGTGATCATGGCGATGCCGAGGATGCCGAGCTCCTGCCAGATCGTCAGATGGGTGTTGGTGGCCTGCGCCAGGAACAGCGTCGCCAGCGTCATGTAGATGTTGGTGCCGTCGAGATTGAAGCTGTAGCCGGTCGGCACCACGAGGCCGACCACCGAGCGCGAGGCGCCGAG
The DNA here is from genome assembly GCF_042258615.1 of Bradyrhizobium sp. Pha-3. Taxonomy (GTDB): domain Bacteria; phylum Pseudomonadota; class Alphaproteobacteria; order Rhizobiales; family Xanthobacteraceae; genus Bradyrhizobium. The sequence continues at coordinate 5,692,512 of NZ_CP170152.1, forward strand.
ATGCTCCATCTTCTGGATCATCTGCGGCAGCACGGTCTCCGATGACGAGGTGCCGAGCACGATCAGGAGCTCGTCCTTGATATAGGCGATGAAGCGGATGATGGAAAAGCCCGCCAGCCGCGCGATCGCGCCCAGCACGATCAGCACGAACAGGATGCTGGTGAGATAGAAGGTGGCGATCAGCGCCGCCAGATTCACCAGCGAGCCGAGGCCGTAGGCGCCGACGGTGAAGGCCATCGCGCCGAACGCGCCGAGCGGTGCGACCCGGACGATCATCCGGATGATGCCGAAGAACATCTTGGACGCCTTGTCGATCGCCTCGGCGATCGGCTCGCCGGGCTTGCCCATCAAGGCAATGGCAAACCCCGAGAGGATCGAGATCAGCAGCACCTGCAGCAGGTCGCCGCGCGCGAGCGCGCCGAAGAAGCTGTCGGGGATGATCGCCATCAGATGGGCAACGATGCCCTGCTCCTTCGCCTGCGTGACGTAGGTGGAGACGGACTTCGGATCGATCGTGGCGGGGTCGATGTTGAAGCCACGGCCGGGCTGCAGCAGTTCGCCGATCAGCAAGCCGACCGCGAGCGCGACCGTCGACACCGCCTCGAAATAGATCAGCGCCTTCAGCCCGACCCGGCCGACGCGCTTGAGGTCGCCCATCGAGGAGATGCCGTGCACCACGGTGCAGAAGATCACGGGGGCAATCATCATCTTGATCAGCGCGATGAAGCCGTCGCCGAGCGGCTTCAATTGCTTGCCGAGGCCGGGATAGAAATACCCGATCAAGACGCCGGCGGCGATCGCGATCAACACCTGGACGTAGAGGATCTTGTACCAGGGCTGATGTCTGTGATGGGCGGCGGGCTTGATCGCGTCTGTGGCCATGAGGTGCCCCGGGCTGGAATGAACTCAACTGGTGATGCCATCTTGGCGGAGCCGCGCGCAAGCGACAATGGCCATTCGCGCCCGCCGCGCGCACACGAATCTGTCATAGACTACGGCCGGCTCGCATCCGGAGGCTGAGATGGAATTCACCGCGCTGTTTCTCGCCATCACCATCGCCATGCTGGTGGCCTGGCGTGGCCCGCGTCCCCTCGCGATCGGATTGTTTGCGGTGATCCTGGTCGCCTGCGTCGCGACCTTGCTGCACCACGCCACCGACCGTCTCACCCTGTCGTTCTGAGGCGAGCCATGACCGACACGCAGGCCGTGACCCTCAATGCCCTCGCGCTCTATGGCCTCGCGCTGTTGCTGGCCGCAGCTTTTGCGGCCCAACTCCTGCTGCACGAGCTGCCCTGCCCGCTGTGTTTGCTGCAGCGCATCCTTTTCGCCCTGCTGGCGATCGGACCGATCCTGAACATCCGCTTCGGACCGCGGCCGAGCCATTATGCCCTGTCGCTGTTGACGGCTGTCCTGGGCGCCTCGGTCTCGACCCGGCAGGTCCTGCTGCATATCCTCCCCGGCGACGCCGGCTACGGGTCAGCGCTGCTCGGCTACCATTATTATACGTGGGCGCTGATCGGATTCATCGCGGCGATCGCCCTGCTCGCCACCATGCTGCTGTTCGACCGCCAGTTCGACCACCGCGTGGCGCCGGGCGCCTCGCCCGGCAAATTTGCACAAGGTAGCGTGTGGCTGGTGGTCGGGCTGACGGCGCTGAACGTGCTTTCCACCCTGCTCGAATGCGGCCTCAGTGCCTGCGCCGACAATCCGACCGTCTACGAGCTGCTGAAGCAGACAAGCTAGGGCCGCTTCGGAATAATCAACCCGCGCTCCACTGCCGGCCGTTTGAGACCGCGCTCCAGCCAGGCCGCGACGTGCGTGAACCGGTCGAATTCGACGAGCTCGCGCGCGCCGTAGAAGCCGACCAGATTGCGCACCCAGCCGATCATCGAGATGTCGGCGATGCTGTATTCGTCGTCCATGAACCACTGCCGCCCGGCCAGATGCGTCTCCATCACGCCGAGCAGGCGCGCGGACTCGGCGACATAGCGCTGCAACGGCCGCTTGTCCTCATAATCCTTGCCGGCGAATTTGTGGAAGAAGCCGACCTGGCCGAACATCGGCCCGATGCCGCCGATCTGGAAATGCACCCACTGGATCGCCTGGTAGCGGCGCGCGGCATCCGCCGGCAACAGCTTGCCGGTCTTCTCGGCGAGATATTGCAGGATGGCGCCGGACTCGAACAGCGGCAGCGGTTTGCCGCCGGGACCGTTGGGATCGAGGATTGCCGGGATCTTGCCGTTCGGGTTCAGCGACAGGAACTCCGCCGTCTTCTGGTCGTCAATGTTGAAATCGACGAGATGGACCTCATAAGGCAGCCCGATCTCCTCGAGCATGATCGAGACCTTCACGCCGTTCGGCGTCGGCAGCGAATAGAGCTGCAGGCGGTCCGGGTGCTGGGCGGGCCAGCGCTTTGTGACGGGAAAGGCTGACAGATCGGTCATGTCGACATTCTTTGCACGGTTGTTGTTGGGTGGCTAATGTACGGAGCTCAGTAAAAGCCGCAAGGTCTGCAACCGGCCATGAACGATCAAGAGACAGACGCAACGCTCGGCCCTTCCGACGACGAACTCGCGACACATCCGACGGTGTTTGCGGCCGACGCGTTGGCCGGTCAGGTGGCTGTCGTATCCGGCGGCGCCGGCGGCATCGGCCGCGCCATCGCGTGGCTGTTCGCCCGGCTCGGCGCGCATGTCGTGATCGCGGGACGCAATGCCGATAAGCTCAATACGCTCGTCGATCATCTCGGCCATCGCGGCCTCAAGGCGTCTGCGCATGTCGTCGATATCAAGGATTCCGACGCGGTTGGCGCGATGTTCGACGCGCTGTGGACCGCGCATGGCCGTATCGACCATCTCGTCAACAGCGCCGGCGGCCAATTCCCGCAAGCCGCGATCGATTTCTCGATCAAGGGCTGGAACGCGGTCATCAACACCAACCTCAACGGCACCTGGTACATGATGCAGGCCGCGGCGCAGCGCTGGCGCGACCGCAAACATCCCGGCAGCATCGTCAATATCGTCGTGGTCACGACGCACGGCCTCTACGGCATCGCGCACACGATCGCCGCGCGCTCCGGCGTGATCGGTCTGTCGCGCGCGCTCGCGGTCGAATGGGCGCCGCTGAACATCCGCATCAATTGCATCGCTCCGGGCGCAATCGAGACCGAGGGCTGGAACGTCTACAGCGAGGCGGCGCGCGCCGCCTATCCACGCTCCAACCCGATGATGCGTCCGGGCACGCCCTGGGACATCGCGGAGGCCGCCGCCTATCTCGCCGCGCCCTCCGGCAAGTTCATCACCGGCGAGACCCTGACCGTCGACGGCGGCGGCCAGCATTGGGGCGAGACCTGGACGACTGGCAAGCCCGACTACTTTAAGGGCGACGAATAGCGCAGGCCTATTCCGCCTGCCGCTTCTTCGATTACTTGCCGTCGTCGAAGCTGACGATGACGGCGGCGTTCGCGATCAGGATCGGGTCGTTGCCCACATCGGACGGAATCTCGAGCCCACCCGCGATCGCCTTCACCGTCTTGGTGCCATAAGGCAGTTCCCTGGCGACGGCGTCGGTATCGACCGCTTCGGGATTCGGCACGGCGATCGTGACGTCGACGAACATGTCGTTGGCGGTCTTGCCGAGCATGCGGAAGAAGCCGAGGCTCGAATGGCGGATCGCATCCGAGACCGCCCGCTTGGCGGCCTTGGTGGCATCGCGGCCGTGGACGTCGACGCCCATGCCCATGCCCATTTCGGTGATACAGCGCACGCGTGTCATGAAGCTTTCCTGTTGTCGTTGGCGTGAGAGACCTCCACTCCTTCGCCCCCGGCGCTCGCGCCGTCAAGCCGGGCCCCTCGCCTCGCTTGCGCTGTTGTGATCGCCGCGCGAGGCAGCGCGCCGGCGAACAAGACGAAGGCACGCAAGCAGCGCTGAAGTTCTCTCGGCGCGATCATTTCCCTTGTTGACATCGACCATGACGAGGCGTATGTCCCGCAACCTTCGCGAGCGCTGTCGCTCGCGATCGAACATGAGCACGATGATGCAATACGGATTTGAAAAATTCCGCAGACTGTCGAACGGCCTCCGGCCGGTCGATAGCGTGTGCCCGGCTCAAGGGAGCGATCTCGCATAATGCGAGGTCGATAGTCCGCCTTAAACGGACCCTCCCGAGCCAGCCGCTCCGGAGGGTTTTTTGTTGTCCGAAGCGCGGCTCATCTGAACTGCCCGGCGCAAGCCGGAACGGGAGACCCGGATCCCGGGGCTCGCGCGGCAACGCGCGTGCCCAAGCGCGCGGGGCCTGCTGGAGGGAACAAGGCGATGAGCCGGACACCGATGGCAGAGTGAACTCCAAGGAGTTCGCAAACGGCGGCGCGTCGACAGCGCCGCGACGAAATTTTCAAATCGGTTTGCCGCATCGCTGCGGCTCGACCGACGCTGGTGGTGAAGATACCGGATACGTCGCACGGTGGAACGCCGGTCCTTTGGACGCAGACACCACCACAAAAACACCGATATCGTTTGTTCCCCAGCGTGCCCATCAATGGCCGGCGCATGGCGCCGGTCTGGCGGTGGTGAAGATGTCTGTTACTTCGTGGTAAGGCGCTCCGGCGCCGAGCGGGTTCGAGGCCCGCACGCCGAAAGGCGGTTCGCCCGCAAGGGCAGCAACAGCATCGCTTGTTCCCCGCCAACCCTCTCCACGCCCCGTGGTGAAGATCGCTGTTACATCGTTCAAACACGAGAGGTCGCGGGTTCGAATCCCGCCCGGTGTCATGTGCACCGGTAGCTCAGCGGATAGAGCGCTACCCGGCCGGCTTTGGCTTGCCGGGGTCTCAGCAATCGCCCGTTCCCGGGTCGTGGTCTTCGATCGTTGGCATGGTCTCCGCAAACGCTTCGCGTTTGTTACGAAATCGTTCCGACGGCCGGTGGTGAAGAGTGCTGTTACTTCGTGATCGCAGTGTCGAGGGTTCGAATCCCTCCGGACGAAAGTCCGTAGCTCAGTGGATAGAGCATGCGAAGCCCGCAAGGGCAGTACAGTCTCGCTTGTTCCCCGGCACCACGTTCCAATCCATACTCACCCAGAAAGGAGGCCATCATGGCCACGATCAACAAGATCATGCGCGCCTTCACCCGTGAGGGGGCGCGCGGCAAGCGCTTCACGCCCGAGATGGAGCTGCGGCGCGCGCTACTGAACTGCCTCCTGTGGGAGAACCAGTTCTACGAGGACGGGGTTGCGATCGCCGATCGCATCAAGGCGCTGGTGCCGAAGGTCGAGCCGGCGCGCGTGGCGGAGCTTGCCATCGCCGCCCGCGAGACCATGAAGCTGCGGCATGCGCCGCTGCTCGTGGTCCGCGAGATGGCGCGGCACGCGACCCACCGTGGCCTCGTCGCCGATACGCTGGCGCAAGTGATCCAGCGGCCGGACGAGATGACCGAGCTGCTTGCGATCTACTGGGCCGATGCGCTCGGCCCGCAGCAGCAGCGCAAGCGTCAGCCGGTCTCGGCGCAGATCAAGAAGGGGCTGGCGCGGGCGCTCACCAGGTTCGACGCCTACCAGCTCGCGAAGTACGATCGCGACGGCGCGGTGCGGATCAAGGACGTGCTGTTCCTGGTTCATGCCAAGCCGAAGGACGCCGCACAGGAGAAGGTGTGGAAGCAGCTCGTCGACGGCGAGTTGGCCTCGCCCGACACCTGGGAGGTTTCGCTCTCGTCCGGCAAGGACAAGCGTGCGACCTTCGAGCGGTTGATCGCCGAGAACAGGCTCGGCGGGCTGGCGCTGCTGCGCAACCTGCGCCTGATGCAGAAGGCGGAGGTGCCGCGCCGGACCATTGCGGACGCGATTGAGGCGATGCGGACGGATCGTATCCTGCCCTACCGCTTCATCACGGCGGCGCGTTATGCGCCGGACTTCGAGCCCGAGCTCGAGGCCGCGATGCTGAAGTCGGTCAAGGACTACGCGCGGCTGGACGGCCGCACGCGGCTCCTGATCGACGTGTCGGGATCGATGTTCACTCCGCTCTCGGCCCAGTCAGAGATGACGCGGGCGGAAGCGGCCTGCGGGCTTGCGATCCTCGCTCGCGAGGTCTGCGACCAGGTGGAGATCTTCACGTTCAGCAATGAGGTCGTGAAGCTGCCGCCACGCCGCGGTTTCGCGCTGCGCGATGCGATCATCGGCTCGCAGCCGCATGGCGGGACGTATCTCGGCAAGGCGGTGACGGAGATCGACCGCAAGGGCGATCGCCTGATCGTCTTCACCGACGAGCAGAGCCACGACCAGGTGCCCGCGCCCAAGGGACGCGGATACATGGTCAACGTGGCGTCCTACCAGCACGGCGTCGGACACGGCGCGTGGACGCGGGTCGACGGCTTCTCGGAGGCCGTGATCGCCTGGATCGCGGCGTCGGAAGCGACGACGCACTGACCGGCGTCACACAACAACGGACCCGGACGCGCGGACCACAGCGCGCCCGGGTCTTTTCACGAGCGGCAACCAACATATCTGTGATCGTCCGTCAGCGATCTTCATCACGAGGTCGAGAGCCCTCACGCCAACTCCCCGTTCATTTCGCTGCGGTTCATCTCGGCCGGCAGACAATGTGCGCAATCAACCGCGGTTCCAGAGGGAGTCGTGTGCCCATGCCGATCAGCCGCCGGCGAGCGCTCATGCTTGCCTCGTTTGCCGCAGCGACCCCGCTGCTCGGCAGCGAAAGCCGTGCCGAACCGACGACCGTTGCGGGCGCGGCCACGTTCGACATGGCCACCTTCACAGCCACCTCCGGCGGCGACGCCGACGCGGCCTTTGCCACGGCGCTGGCCGCCATCGCCAAGGCAGCGGCTGATGCGAGCAAGGCGGGGCCGGTTCACATCGTCCTCAATCTGGAGAAGAACGCCAGCTACCGGATCAAGCGGCCGCTCGCGTTCCGGCAATTGCACGGCTTCGAGCTCAACGGCAACGGCGCACAGCTGATCAACACGGCACGTAGCGGGACCTTCGTGATCTCCGGCTGCAACCGCCTCACCATCCGCGATCTCACCATCGACTACGATCCGCTGCCCTTCACCCAGGGAACGATCACCGCATTCGACAAGCAAGCGGTCGACATCACGGTGAAGGTCGATCCCGGCTATCCCGATGATGCCGCACTGCTGGCCGCCTTCACGGACGGCTTCTTCAAGGTGATGGACCGCCGCAACCGGGCGCTGAAGACCGGCGCCAGGGGTTTCCTCTCACCAGCCCATGCCACGCGCCTCAGCGACGGCCAGATCAAGGTGCATCTGCGATGGAGCGCGAACGATCGTTTCCCGAGCCAGCTACCGATCACGGTCGGTGACATCGTCACCATCGCAAACAGCGGCGCGCACGCCATCGCCGTGGACTCCAGCGTCGCCACCAGCCTGATCGACCTGAAGCTGCTGGCCTCACCGGGCATGGGCATCATCGAGAATGGCGGCGAAGGCTCGATGATGCTGCAAAAAGTCTCGATCGTTCCGGGACCCCGGCCGAAGGGCGCGATGACCGACCGCCTGATCTCGACCAATTCCGACGGTTCGCACTTCACCGCGGTCGCGCGCGGTCCGACCATGGAGAACTGCAGTTTCGCCAACACCTCCGACGATGCCGTCAACGTCCACGGCTTCTACTACTATGTCGTGGCGAAGACCGCGCCGCGGCGGTTTCTGCTCAGCCCGAAATGGGACGTCGGCCTCGTGGCCGGCGACGATGTCGAGAGCTGCGATCACGCAACGTTTCGCTCGCTCGGGCGCGGCAAGATCGCGCAATTGACCAAGCGCCACGCGCCCGAGCTGAAGGCCAAGATCGCCCAGCTTTGGAAGAACCGGAGCCCGACCACCCAGCCGGACCTGATCTACGACGTGGTGTTGCAGCAGGACCTGGCGCTCAAGACCGGCGATGCCATCACCTCGCTGACGCATATCGGGTCCGGCGCCACCGTGCTGCGTTGCAATTTCCACGCTTGCGGCCGCGTGCTGATGAAGGCGCCGAGCGCCATCGTCGAGAACTGCCAGTTCACGTTCTCGACCGGGGTCGCGCTGCAGGCGGGGAGCGACATCGGCTTCTGGTCGGAGTCCGGATTTGCCGAGAACCTCGTGTTTCGCAACAACCGCTTCAGCCACTGCGTCAACGGCGCCAATGAGCTGACCAGCGGCAGCGGCACGCTCGGCGCGATCTATGTCGGCATGGTGCCGCCGGAAGGCGCCAAGGGATTTCAGGACAATTTCCAGAACCGGCGCGTCATCATCGAAGGCAATCACATCGACGATTCCTACATCTACGCGATCTTCGTCAGCAATGCCGACGGCGTCAGGATCGCCGGCAATGTGATCGGCCAGACATTTCTGCGCGGCGGCGCGTTCGGGGCCGGCGACTTCTTCCACGTCAAGCCCGGCAGCGCGATCTTCGTCGGCCGCGCCAGGAACGTCGAGATCAGCAACAACGTCGCCGCCCGCGGCCGGATCGCGACCAATGCCGTCGCGATCGATCCCAGCTGCGACAAACGGACGGTGCATCTTGCCGGCAACAGGCTGGCCTGAGCCAGCGCAACGCCGCCATCCAGGGCGTCATTCCCGGACTTTGCTCTACCCCTGCTTCTGCAGCACCGTGATGTGCAGACGGCGGCGGATCTCCATGCCCTGGCGGCGGTAGAGCGCGATCGCCGAGACGTTGCCGGTGAAGACGTGCAGGAACGGACGTTCGCCCCGCGTCACGATCTGGCGGCCGACCGCCGACAGCAGCGCCTGCGCATAGCCGCGGCCGCGATGGTCCGGATGCACGCAGACCGCGGTCATCTCGGTATAGTCCCCTGGCTTCATCCGTTCCCCGGTCATCGCAACCAGCTCGCCGCCAACGCGAATACCTAGGAAGGTGCCGAGCTCATGCGTCCGCGCGCTGAACGGTCCGGGTTTTGTCATTTCCGTCAACGCCATCATGGCGGGAACGTCGGCCGCGCCGAGCGTGACGATCTTGACGCCGGGCAGAGAAAACTCCGCCGGTGTGCCGATCATCTGCTCGCCGGTCTCGGCCAGCAGCACCTTGAACTCCGGCGGCACCGGGACAGGATCGGGCGTGAACAGCACCGCGATCTCCGGTCCCGACAGCAGCGCACCCAGCGCGGCAAAACTGTTGGGCGACATGTCGGCCATGTCGGCGAAGGGTGCGATCGCGACCGGAAAGCGCCGTGCCTCGGCGCCGCCTTCCGCCAGGTCGCGTTGCCTTGTGGTCAGCGCGCTCCAGATTGGGCGATCAAGCGGATGGACGGGCGGGACTTCGGACATGCGGCGCTTCGCTCCTGATTTTCCTCGAGCAGAGCAAGAAGCGCCGACAAAATCCAGCGTGGCGTGATGTCGTTGCGGCTCACAATCACGCCAGCAGGATTTCGCCGTCCCGAACCGATCCTTATGCCACCTTCAGGCAGAGCTCGGTGCCGCCCTTGAGCGGCAGCGTGATCGACACGAAGCCATTCTTGGCATCGCGCACGAACTCCAGAAAATCCGCCTCGGCATTGTCGTTCATGACATAGCCACCGACGCGAAGCTGCGGGGCGACGATCTCGATCACCTGGCGCGCCAGCGTCGGTCCCACGTCGCCGGGCCAGCCGTCGATGAGGATGAAGTCCACGGAGCCGCCGAGATCGCGCAGCGTTTGGCGCGCATCGCCCTCGCGGATCTCGGCGTAGTCGGCAAGGCCGGCCTCGGCGAGATTGCGCTTTGCAATTGCGACCTTGGCCGGCACGATCTCCGAGCCGATCACGGTGCCGCCGCCATTGTCGCGCATCGCGGCCGCGAAATACAGCGTCGACATGCCGACCGAGGTCGCGAACTCCGCGACGCGTTTGGCGCGCAGGCCGCGGCACAGCAGGTAGATCAATTCGCCTTGCTCGGGATGAATCGAGAATCCCTGCTCGGCATAGTCGTGCGGATCGCGGCTCATCGTCGGATTGCCGCGCGGTCCGCCGTCGGCCGGCCTGCGGCGCGTGGCCTGCAGGCGCGCGATGACGGCAGCCACGCGGGTATCGGCGATCGCGCTGTGCGGTTCAGCGTTGTACATGAAGGGTCTCCTTTGCGACTGCGTCATTGCTGCAGGATTTCAGCGGCGGCGCGGTCGAGGATTTTGGCGATGCGGCGAGCCTCGGCGGCGTCGCAACCGCGCTTCTGGCGCAGCGCACTCTTCAGGGCGTGGCGGGCGCGGTACACGTCGTCGGACGCTCCGCCATCCAGATCGCTGACGCCGGCGAAGGCCTCGCGTACCTCGTCCATGCGGCGGCCGATCCGCGACAACGCCTCGAGAATGGTGTCCGCGGTGGCGCGGTTCTCGGCGAGATGCGCCTTGCCCTGCTCGGTGATGTTGTAGAGCTTGCGCGCCGCGTCCTGGGTGACGCTGGCGTGGCCGATCTCCTCGAGGAAGGTCAGCGCCGGATAGATCACGCCCGGGCTCGGGGTGTAGAAGCCGTCCGACCGCTCCTCGATCTTCTTGATCAGCTCATAGCCGTGCGCCGGCTGCTCGCCGAGCAGCGCGAGGATGACGAGTTGCAAGTCCTGCGACGAGAGCCGCCGCGATCCCGGAAAGTCGCCGCCGCCACCCCGTCCGAAGAAGCCATGGCCGCCACGGCCAAAGCGATGGCCGCCCCTGCCGTGCCGGCCCATGGCGAAAAACCCAAACCGGAATCCATCATCGTCCCGGCCGCCAAACATCGATCGTCTCATTGCTCTTTCCTTACTGAAAACATATCTTACGATATATCTACAGATAGAACAGCAACAACCCACGTTTTCGTGAGGTCCAAGGGACGAAGCAGCGAGGGAAACCAGGCCGGGATCAACGGCTCACTCCGGGCTTGTGGACCTTCGCGCGGCTGGCCTATGGCTTTGACACCCCGCCAGCCCCTCCGACTCATGCGCCCAAAAACCTTCGAAGCTCACTGCCTGCGCCTGCCGGCCGCCACCAAGGTGGTGCAATGGGAAGGCACGTCGGTGTTCAAGGTCGGCGGCAAGATGTTCGCGCTGGCCGGCGGCTTCATCGCGAGCACCGGCGGCTTCATGTTCAAGACCTCGAACATGGCCTATCAGCTTCTGATCGAGCAGGGCCTGGCACGACCGGCGCCGTATCTCGCACGCGCCAAATGGGTGCAGTTGGTCGGCAACGACGCCCTGCCCGACGCCGAGCTCAAGGCCTATCTCGATCAGGCGCATGCGCTGATCGCTGCGAAGTTGACGCGGAAATCGCGCAAGGCGCTCGGGCTCGATTGACGGCCGAGCCGCTACGCGGTTCAGCCGCCCAACGGCTTGTCGGAATCGCCCGACAGCAATTTTGGAAACAGCTCCTTGAAGGCGAACTTGTCATCGCCCTTGGCGCGATGGAAGCGCAGTACGACGTCGAACCGTCTGGCATCCCATTTGGTGGGCGGCTTGCCCCTGCTGACTGGTATCAACGGAACGACGTCGGCGATGATCGCCTTGTGCTCCCAGCACAGCAGCACGACGCCGTTCAGCGCCAGCAGCGCCTTGATCAGCGCCGGCTCATCACCTTTGCCAAAACCTTCGTTGGGCGTCGCGCCAAGACGCGCCGCCAGCGCCGAGATCGTCTCAGCGGGACGGCTGCTCGGGCCCCGGTTGGGCGTGGTGCCGGGCGTCGCGGCATAGATCGCGTCAGGCTTGGCATAGTCGCCCTTGGCGAGGTCGGTGCCAAACAACGCGGTCCATGCGCCGGCGCGCTGCCAGCCGCGGAGGACAAGCGACTCGGTGTCGGACACACCGTCCGCGGTGAAGCCGGGCCCCGGCCAGCCATCATCAGGCTTTTCGGCATGACGGATGATGAAGAGCGTGAGTGCGTCCATGGCGTCCTCTCGGGCGGAGATGTGTTGCTGGCAAAGGCAATTTCGATCCTACGCTGGCGGCATGCTCCCCTTCATGAACAGAGTCACAATTTGCGAAAGCTCGACCGGTACTGCGCTGGCGACACGCTGAGCCGCTCGGTGAACACGATGCGCATGCGGTCGGCCGAGCCGAAGCCGCAATCGAACGCAACCGCCTTCAGCGGGCGATCCGAGCCCTCGAGCAGCCGGCGCGCGGCGTCGACCCGGGCGCGTTCAACGAATTCATGCGGTGTGATGCCGGTCTCCTGCGCGAAAGCGCGGCCGAAATTGCGCACGCTCATGCCGACGGCCTCGGCCAGCGATTGCAGCGTGTGGCGCTCGCCGACACGCTGCATGACATGCGCCTGCGCACGCGCGATCGGCGAATCCTCGTCGACCGGCGCGGTGAGGTAGGGGCTGAACTGCGACTGGCCGCCCTGGCGTTGCGCCACCACGACCAACCGCTTGGCCACCGCGACCGCGACCTGCGGTCCATGACGCTCGGCGACCAGCGCGAGCCCGAGATCGATGCCCGCGGTGACGCCGGCGGAGGTCATCAGCCTGCCGTCACGAATATAGATCCGGTCGAAGATCACCTCGGCAGCCGGAAAGCACGCCGCCAGAAGCTGCGCATTCTGCCAATGCGTCGTCACCTTGTGCCCGTCGAGCAGCCCGGCATGGCCGAGCGCGAAGGCACCGGTGCAGATCGAACCGTAGAGCTCGGCGCGCGCCGGCGCTCCGCGCAGCCACTGCGTCAGCGCCGGATCCGGCTCGGCATCGGGCAAGGCCGGTCCGCCGGCGACGAGCAGGATGTCGAATTTCTCTTCTGCCTCATCGAAGCTGAGGTCGGCCGATATCTTCATGCCGTTCGAGGCGCGCAGCGGTTCGCGGCTGGCGCCGACCAGCACCGTCTCATAGCCGTCGCCATCAGCGACAAAACCGTTCGTCTCCGCGAACACATCGACGGGACCGGCGACATCGAGCGCCTGAACCCCTTCGTGAATCGCGATGGCCACCTTCTGAACCGCCATACCCTCTCCCTGCCCGCTGGCGCGAAACGATGTCTCGTTGGCCCGATCCGGCGGCGCACGCGCGTTGCGGGATCAAGCCGAAACGGGCGACAAGCAGACCACGGATCACGCCACCAGGCGATCCGAACCCACCGCAGAGACGACGCCGGCGCCGCGCGTGTTCGCACGCCACGGCATCGTCTTGCCATATCGAGGAGCGTCTTGAAATGACCGAGATCATCGCCGGCATCCGTGTACCCGACAGCGCCATGGCGCGTGCCGCCACCCAGCTGGTGCGCGATACCGAGGACGACCTGCTCTACAACCACAGCCGCCGGGTGTTCTTCTGGGGCGCGCTGACCGGCAATCGCCGCAAGCTGAACTTCGATCCCGAGCTGCTCTATATCGGCGCCATGTTCCACGACATGGGCCTCACCGCCAAGCATGCGAGCCCCGATCTGCGCTTCGAGGTCGACGGCGCCAACGCCGCACGCGACTTCCTCAAGGGCTACGGCATCGCCGAACGCGACATCGAGGACGTCTGGGCCTCGATCGCGCTGCACACGACGCCCGGCATCCCCGAGCATATGCGTCCGACCATCGCGCTCGTCACCGCCGGCGTCGAGATGGACGTGCTCGGCATCGCCTACGACGATTTCTCGTACGAGCACCGCGACCATGTCTGCACGCACCATCCGCGCGAGGCGAATTTCAAGGAAAACATCATCGATCATTTCGCTGCCGGCACCATCAAGAAGCCGCTGACCACCTTCGGCAACGTCAAGGCCGACGTGCTGGCGCTGAAGGACATGAACTACACGAGGGTGAACTTCTGCTCGATTATCCTCGGCTCGAAATGGCCGACATGACCGCGCGCCGAATTTCGATCCGAACCGCAGGGGAGAAGACCATGACCATCGCCGTCAACACCGGCTTCGCCGAGGCCGAGCGGACCAACATCGCGGCGGCGCTCTCGACGGTTCTCGCCGACACCTATGCGCTGTATCTGAAGACGCATGGCTACCACTGGAACGTCACGGGTCCGACGTTCCAGGCCCTGCACACGCTGTTCGAAGGGCAGTACCGCGAGGAATGGCAGGCGCTGGATGAGATCGCCGAGCGCATCCGCGCCCTCGGCGAACTGGTGCCGCAGACCTATTCCGCGTTCGCCAAGCTCACGGCGATCAAGGACGGCTATGCCAGTCTCGACTCGGAGGCGATGGTGGCCGAACTGCTCCACGACAACGAGACGGCCGTGAGGACGATCCGCGATGCCTTCGCCGTCGCCGAGTCCGCCGGAGATCAGGCGACGATGGACATGCTCAACGTGCGCACCACCGCGCACGAGAAGCACGCCTGGATGCTGCGCGCGACGCTCGACGTCAAGTGAACGAACCGACTGAACCGCACCAGCGTGCCGGTTCAGGTGTGCGGACCGCGGTCGGGGCCTGGAGCTCGCCCCGCTGCCGCGAGCGCGAGCCTGGCAAGGTAGTGCGTCCAACCCTTGCTATGGCTCGCGCACTGCTCCGCGTTCGGCAGGCCGCTATGGGTCATCCGCAGCAGCGTGCCGCTGTCCTTGCCGATCAGGTCGATCTCGATCAGGCTCGATCCCGGCGGCACCTCCGCACCGCCCTCCCAGCCGAAGCTGTAAGCGAGACGGTGCACCGGCACGACCTCGCGGAACGCGCCGCGCGCGGCGCGGTTGCGGTCCTCGCCGAGGCCCTTGAGCAGATAGAGCCCGCCGGGATGCAGCTCGGTCTCGGCCTCGAGCCCCATCCAGCTCACGATCTTCTGCGGATCGGTCAGGAAGGCGAACACGGTCGCGGGCGGCGCTGCGATCTGGATCTCGCGTTGAACCAAGAAGGCTTCAGTCATCGATCCTTCCTCCATTGACGGTGGGTCTTCAGGGATAATTCGTGACAAGGGCGGTGCGTCAACCCCATGATGGGTGATGCAATTGTCCTCGACGCTGAGCTGGCTGGTCGACGCCGCCGCCGAGACCGCGGGCGCCAACCGGTTGCTGGCGGATCTGGGTCACCATCTTATCACGGATGGCCTGCCGCTTGCCGGCGGCGCGCTGACGCTCGAAGTTCCGCACCCGCTGATCGCAAGGCGCACCTGGCTGTGGCGCGCCGGCAATGGCGAGGTGATCGAGGCGCTCGGGTTCGCGCCGGAACAACCCTTTGCGATGCCCGATATGGTCGGATCCGGCGATGCCGGCCGGCGCTGGCTCAATGGCCTCGCGCCCGGCCCCATCCACGAGGACACGATCGGAACGCGGCCGGATGGCCCGACCCTCGGCTGGGTCGGGACACGCGCCTTCACGCCGGCCGAGGCGGATCAATTGCGCGAGGCGGCGCGCTTCACGGCCGCACCGCTCGCCGCACTCGCGGCGCGCGCGACATTGACGGCGGCGCTGGAGGCCTATCTCGGCCGGCGCAGCGCGGCGCGCGTGCTGGCATCGCCGTTGCGGCGCAACACCGGCGAAACCATCCGGGCGGCGCTGCTGTTTGCCGACCTGCGCGGCTTCACCGCGCTGTCCGAAAGCCATCCGCCGGCCGAGGTGATCGCCGCACTCGATGCTTGGTTCGACCGCATCGCCGGCGCGATCCACGCCTTCGGCGGCGAGGTGTTGAAATTCATCGGCGACGGGCTGCTCGCGATCTTTCCGGTCACGACCAGCGCGCGCAGCGCATGCGAGGCGGCATTGCGCGCGGTGTCGGCGGCCCGCGTCGGCATGGCGCATCTCGATACCGAACGGCGCAAGCAGGGCCTGCCGCCGCTGCCGTTCGGCGTGGCGCTGCATCTCGGCGAGGTGCATTGGGGCAATATCGGCGCCGCCGACCGCCTCGACTTCACCGCGATCGGCGCCGCGGTCAATCTGGTCAGCCGGCTGGAAGGCCTGTGCAAGCCGCTGGAGCAGACCGTGCTGGTCTCGGGCGCGCTCGCCGCCGAGACCGAGATGCCGTTGGTTACGCTCGGCACCCATGAGCTGCGCGGCATCGCACGGCCCTGCGCGGTCTTCACCCTGCCGGAGGGATGAGCCGGTCATCGGAACAGGCGCAGCCACGGCGCCAGATGAAATGCGCTCATCAGCGCGTACATCGGGACCATCCCCTGCAACGAGAGCGGCCCCTGCACGGCGCCGCAGATCATGTCGGCCGGCGCCATCGCGGCAACCAGCGCCATCACGGCGAAGGTCGGCGCCGCCGCCAGCGACAGCCAGCGCGCGACCATGGCACCGCGGCCACTGATGCGGCCTTTCAACCAATCCTCATGAGTCTCGATTCCGGTCATCATTCGATCTCTCTGGAGATGATCCATCTCGTCATGTGCTAGGTTAGGACCGGGCCTCGGAGGGCGAGAGTGACAAGTGTGTCGGGATTCGAATGGACTCGCTGATTACCGCTGCGGCGCGCGCGCTCGCGGCGGGTGATCCCCTCGGCGCATTGAAACGGGTGGCCCTGCGCGACGATGCGCCGGCGCTGGCGCTGCGCGGCATCGCGATGGCCCGGCTCGGCGATTTCACCCGCGCCAAGGAGCTGTTGCGGCGCGCGGGCCGCGCCTTCGGTCCGCGTGAAGCCATCGCGCGGTCCCGCTGCGTGGTGGCCGAGGCCGAGATCGCGCTGGTGTCGCGCGACCTTTCGTTTCCGAGAAAAAGCCTCGCCGCGGCGCGCGCGACACTCGCGGCGCGTGGCGACGCGCTCAACGCTGCCCATGCCGGCTATCTCGAAATCCGCCGGCTGCTCTTGATCGGGAGCCTCGATGCGGCCGAGCGCATGCTTGATGACCTCGACCCGGCGCCCTTCCCGCCGGCGCTGCGGGTCGGACATGAACTGGTCGTCGCCGGGATCGCGATGCGGCGGCTGCGCACGAAGCCGGCACGCGAGGCGCTGGCACGGGCAAGGGATGCCGCGCGCCGCGCCGGGATCGCCGAGCTTGCGGCCGAAGTGGAGAGCACCGCGAACCTGCTCGCCACACCGGCGGCGCGCCTGATCGCGCGCGGCCAGGAGCGGCCGCTGCTGCTCGAGGAGGTCGAGGCCCTGATGGCATCGAAGGCGCTCGTCATCGATGCCTGCCGCTACGTCGTGCGCGATATCAGTACCACGGTCTCGCTGACGCGGCGGCCGGTGCTGTTCGCGCTCGCCCGTGCGCTCGGCGAAGCGTGGCCGCAGGACGTATCGCGCGGCACGCTGATCGCACGCGCGTTTCGCGGCAAGCACGCCGATGAATCGCACCGTGCGCGGCTGCGGGTCGAGATCGGACGGCTGCGCCGGGCCTTGCAACCGCTCGCCGATCTCAGCGCGACGCCCGACGGCTTCGTGCTGGAGCCGCATGGCCGCCGCGAGGTCACCGTGCTGGCGCTGCCGGTCGAGGAGGAGCATGCGGCGGTGCTGGCCTTTCTCGCCGACGGCGAGGCCTGGTCGAGCTCGGCGCTGTCGGTGGCACTGGGGGCGAGCCAGCGCACCGTGCAGCGCGCGCTCGACGCCCTGGCCGCCACGGGCAAGGTGCAATCGGTCGGCCGCGCCCGCGCCAGGCGCTGGATGACGCCCCCAGTGCCGGGATTCACGACGACGTTGTTACTCCCTGCCCCGCTGCCGAACGGCTAGCATCAGGGAGCAATCAGCGCGTTTTCGAGCGAAGTGGATACCGGTTCGCGTCAAGAAAACGCGTCAAAACAACAACCAGGAGCGCCGCATGAAGAAGTCCGAGGCCGAGATCATTCGGGAATATGCGTTCGACGGCGTCGAGAGCGTGGGCGGCGTCAGCTTCGACGGCGAGCAGGTCTGGTTCGCGGCCGGCGGCCGGTTGGTCGCCTTCGATCCCGACAGCGGCAACACCACCCGCACCCTTGATATCGCGGCCCATGCCGGTACCGCGTTCGACGGCAAGCACCTCTATCAGATCGCCGAAGACCGCATCCTCAAGATCGAGCCGAACAGCGGACGCGTGGTGTCGACGATCCCCTCGCCCGGCGGCGGCCGCGACTCCGGCCTCGCCTGGGCCGAAGGCTCGCTGTGGGTCGGCCAGTATCGCGACCGCACCATCGTTCAGGTCGATCCGGAAACCGGCAAGGTTTTGCGCACCATCGAAAGCAACCGGTTCGTCACCGGCGTCTCCTGGGTCGATGGCGAACTCTGGCACGGCACCTGGGAGGAGGATCAGAGCGACGTCCGGCGCATCGATCCGCAGAGCGGCGAGGTGATGGAGCGGCTCGAGATGCCGCAGGGCGTGTTCGTCTCCGGGCTGGAGTCCGACGGCAAGGACCGGTTCTTCTGCGGCAGCGGCTCGACCAACAACAAGGTACGCGCCATCCGGCGCCCGAAGCGCAGTACGCGCTCCGGATGACAGTACCTATTCAAGGAACTCTGCGATCACCTTTCGGCTAGGGAAAGAAAGGAGCGGATGATCTGGCGCTTCTCGTCCGACAAACCGGCGAGCAGCGCTTCGTCGAGATACTGCTCTCGAATGAACTGCGCGAAGACAAGCAGGAGCTGCGAGTATCGATAGTCGAACATCTCATCAAGCTCCCTCCTTTTCCGGTGCAGATAGTCGCCAACTTCCCACATCTCCGACGGCGTCGCGGCTGCGACGGCTCTGCTCTTGAATTCGACCATCACCTTGGCGAGTGCGCACTCCACCGCTGAATCATAGGCCTTGCGCGCGATCTTCTTTTCGGCCGAGGACCATTTGAGATCATGGTACATTGAGGGTTCTCACGGAAATCGTCGGTGCCATGATGACGGTCACTGTAACGGCATTCGGGTACGTGTACACCCGGCCGATCCAATGATGCCGCTACATTGCAGTTTTGCCCGCCGCCCGGCAAGAACAAGACGTCTGTCCTCGCGGCGCGCGGCATGACGTAGGGCAAACCTCACGCCGGCGCAGGCACCGCGGTGGACCGCGCCGCCGGCATCGGGCGGAACGTCATCATGATCAGGAATGCGCCGAGGCCGACGGCCCAGGAGCCGACATAGAGCCACGTATAGCTCGCAAAGGTGTCGTAGATCAGGCCGCCGGCCAAGGGGCCGGTCGCCATGCCGAGGCTGCCGGCCATCGCGGTGCCGCCGATCACGGTGCCCAGCATCCGCAACGGAAAGTTCTCGCGGATCAGCACGGAATACAGCGGCATGGTGCCGGCATAGATGAAGCCGAACATCGCCGCGACTGCATAGAATGCGGCAAGCTCGCGCACGAAGACATAGCCGAGCGCGCCGAACGCCTGCGCCAGCAGCCCCAGCACCAGCACGCGCTTGGCACCGAAACGGTCGCCGAGCAGGCCGAAGGCGATGCGGCCGCCCATGCCGGCGAGCCCTTCCACGCTGTAGATCGTCACCGCCGCGACCATCGGAATGCCGCAGGTGACCGCATAGCTCACCGTGTGGATGATCGGTCCCGAGTGCGTGGCGCAGCAGAAGAAATTGGTCGCGATCAGGATGATGAATTGCGGCGAGCGCAGCGCCTGCGCCGGCGACATCGGCGGCTCACCGTTCGTGCCGGCCGCTTCGGCGCGGCCGCCTTTCAGCGCCGGCGGGCGACGCACCAGGAGCGAGACCGGGATCATGATCGCGCCGACCACGCCTGAGATGATCAGCATCGACGTCCGCCAGTCGTGGTGGGAGATCAGCCAGGCCGCGAGCGGCGACATCGTCATCGGCGCCATGCCCATGCCGGCTGACACCAGCGAGACGGCGAAACTGCGATGGGTATCGAACCAGCCGGTGACGCAGGCCATCATCGGGGCGAAGATCGCCGCAGTGGCCGCGCCGACCAGCGCGCCGAACAGAAACTGAAATGCCAGCAGCGACGGTGCCCGGCTTGCCAGCGCAAGGCTTGCCGCCAGCACGACCGATCCGGTCAGCACCACCGGGAGCGGTCCGAAGCGGTCGGACAGCGTGCCCCAAATCATGCTTGTGAAGGCCATCGCGAGGAAGCCGATCGTCATCGCGCTGGAGATACCGGTCACCGACCAACCGGTCTCCCGCGCCATCGGCTGCAGGAACACCGGCAGCGAGAACATGCCGCCGATCGCGACGCAGCCGAGCAGGCCGCCGGCCGCGACGATCACCCAGCGATAGGTCGAATTGGTCATTCCAGAACTCCCATGCAGTGCGTCCTGGCTGAAAGACGAACGGACCTGGGTGGAACCGACAGCGGACGACCGCCCTGGCTCACATTTTTGCGACCGTGGTGACCTCCAAGGACCACTATTGCGATACCCGGCCCACAGTCAGCGACCCGCCAGACTGCATCCGGGCTGCGGCGCGATCTCGCCAAGCGGCCGGACCTGCACCAGTTCGGTACCTTGCGTCCTGGCGATGAACATGTTCATCGCTGCGTGATGATCCTGGCCGAGCGTCACCGGGCCAGTCGGCGACGCAATGGTGAGGCCAGCCATCGCGTCGATGATGGCCTCCTTGTCGAGCTTGCCGGCCTTCTCGGCCGCCGCCTTGAGCGCGATCAGGGTGTTGTAGTGCGTCATCACATAGTTCGACACTGCGACGCCCGGGTTCGCTGCGGCGCGCGCCTTGGCGACGAACGCCTTCACGGCCGGGTCCTCGCTCGCCGCGACCGCCGGCACGACCGTCACCATGTTCTGGCCCTTGCCGTGAAAGATCCCGAGGTCGACCTCGGACAATCCAAGGAAAGCGACGGTGATCTCCTTCAGCAACCCGGCCTCGTCGGCCTGCCGGATGAAGTCCATCCCGTCGCCCTTCAGCGCGAACAGCAACACCTTGGCCCTGCTCGCCGCGACCTCCTTGATCAGCGGTGAGAAGTCCGTCTCGGTCCCCAGCGTGTACTTCGTCCCGACCACCTTGCCGCCGAGCTGCTCGATCAAGGGCTGCGCGATGCCGAACATCTGATGCGGCCAGACGCGGTCGGCGCCGAGCAGGAAATACGTGTTGCCGAAGGTTTTCGTCATGTAGGGCAGCAGCTGGCCGAGCTCCTGGTTCGGCACCGCGCCGAACGAAAACAGATAGCGGCTGCATTTGCCGCCCTCGTAATTGGTGGCGTAGAGCAGCGGCGTCCTCGAGCTCTCGGCAAGCGGCACCAGCGCATTCAGGTTTTGCGAGGTGATCGGGCCGACCACGGCCAATACGCCGTCCTTCTCGACCAGGGAGCGCATCGCCTCCGCGGCCGCTTGTGGCCGCGTCTTGTCATCGGCATAGATCACCTCGACCGGCCTGCCGAGAATGCCGCCCGCCGCGTTGATATCCCCAGCGGCGAGATCGAGACCGAGCCTCGCCTGCTGACCGTAGAGCTCGACGCCACCGGAGAACGGCAGCACCGCACCGATACGAATGGGTCCGCGGGATTCCGCTGCGCGCAACGGCTGAAGCGCCGCGCCGCAGAGCAGCAGCGTGAGCGTAATGCAGGTGATCGAGCGTGATGCCATGTGCGTCTTCCCCTTCGAGCAGGATGCAACCATGCCTGATCGACACTAACCGCGCGGCGCTGAAGAATTCGTCAAGCGCACCCCGCCTGTGTCACATTCGAGACTATGCTCACCTCGCGCGTCGCGACATCCCCGCGCCACCTTCCCCAAAACTTCAGACCATCTGGCAACCCGCGTCCGCGGGGTGCTGGTTTATGCCTTGTCATAATTGATGAAAGGACACGTCTTGCAAAATCGCTTCGTCCTGATCTCCGGCTGCTCCGGCGGCGGAAAATCGACCCTGCTGGCGGAACTGCGTGGACGCGGCTATCCGGTCGTCGAAGAGCCCGGCCGCCGCATCATCGCCGATGAACTTGCATCCGGTGGTTGCGCCCTGCCCTGGATCGATCCGGTGGCCTTCCTGCGCCGCGCTCTTGACGTCGCGCTGAAGGATATGGCGATGGCGATGGCCCATTCCGGTTGGGTGTTCTTCGATCGCGGCCTCGTCGACGCCGCGTCGGCGCTGGAGGCTCTAACGGGCGAGCCGGTGCTGCGCCCGATCTGCTCCGACCATCGCTACCACGCGCGCGTGTTCGTGACGCCGCCGTGGCCGGAGATGTATGTCAACGACGCTGAGCGACGGCACGACTTCGAGGCGGCGACGGCAGAGTACCAGCGGCTGATGCAGACGCTTCCCATGCTCGGCTACGACGTCATCAGCCTGCCGAAGACACCACCGCGAGAGCGCGCCGATTTCGTGCTGGCAACGCTTGGCGGCGGTGTGGCATCGATAGACTGATCAGACCCTCACCCCGCGGCCTTGTCGGCAAGTGGTACACTTGCCAACTCAGAACGACGTCCCGCCGCCGAACCTGAACTCCTGCACGATGTCGTATTTGCCCTTGGTGATCGGCACGGCGTAGTCGAAGCGCAGCGGGCCGAACGGCGATGCCCAGATCAGACCGACGCCCACCGAGGTTCGCACCACGTTGTTGTCGTCGTACTGCAAGCCGCAGGTCGGGCACGCCGGCGTATTCACCTCGCCGGTCACGGTCCACGACGTCGGCCCTTCGTACCCCCAGAGCGAGCCGGCATCGGCATAGACCGCGCCCTTCAGCCCAACCTCCGAAGGCAGGAACCAGAACGGCATCTGCAGCTCGAACGAGGCCCCCCAGTACTTGGTGCCGCCCAGCGCATCGCCGACCGCCCCGAGACTCGCGTAAGTGATGTCACGCGGCCCGATGCCGTTGGTGGCAAAGCCGCGCACGAGGTTCGGCCCCATCTGGAAATGATCCAGCATGCGCAGATCGTTGTCGCCGACCTTGGTGAGCACGCCGCCCTGCAGATGGATCAGGCCGATGAGGTCGGAGACCAGCGACGTGTAGTATTTCGCATCGACCGCACTCTTGAGATACGTCACGTCGCCACCGACGCCAGCAAAATCCTGCTTGAAGTCGATCAGCAGGCCGTCGGTCGGGTTCTTGGTGTTGTCGAGCGTGTTGTAGGTGAGCGTATAGCCGATCTGCGAGGTCCAGGTCGCTCCCGCAGCCAGCTCCTTGCGCACCGGCAAGGTGGATTCGCCGTCGCCGTAACAACCATATCCATAGAGCCCTGACGAGACCGAGTTCGTCGGATCGACGCCGCCGAGCACATCCTTGATGTAAGCCGGCGTCGGATTGAACGCGAGCGATGTGTTGGCGGCATTGTTGTTGCAGTTGTTGTAGGCGCTATCGAGCGAGATTTCTTGCTGATAGAGCGAATAGCGCAGCTGGAGCGTCAGGTCCTCGCGCAAAGCGAGACCCAGCCGCGGCGCGAACCCGATCGTCTTCACGCCATAGGTCGTGTAGTCGGTCGGCAGTTGCTCCTTGTAGTACGCATCGAGCCCGAGCGCGACGCGGTAGTCGAGCAGATACGGCTCGACAAAGGAGAGCGACAGGCCGCGCGAATACTGGCCGTAGCTGACCGTCGCCTTCGCGAACAGGCCGCGGCCGAGCAGGTTGCGTTCGGAGACGCTGACCTCGGCGAGCGCGCCGTCGGTCGTGGAGTAACCGCCCGAGACCGAGAAGTCGCCGGTCGACTTCTCCTCCAGATCGACGATCAGGACCACGCGATCGCTCGATGAGCCGGGCTCGGTGGTGATCTTGACCGTCTTGAAGTAGTCCAGATTCTTCAGCCGCCGCTCGACACGATCGACCAGCGCGCGATTATACGCATCGCCCTCGGAGAGATCGAACTCGCGCCGGATCACGTAATCGCGCGTGCGGCCGTTGCCGCGAATGTCGATCCGCTCGATATAGGTGCGCGGCCCCTCCTCCACGCGGAACATGATTCCCACGGTGTGGGCCTCGAAATTCCGCTCGCCGTCCGGGCGGACCACCGCGAACGCGTAGCCGCGGCGCGACGCTTCGATCTGCATGTCCTCGACCGACTTCTCGATCGCCTCGACATTGTAGAGCGAGCCTTCGCTGACCCGCGAAAGCGAGCGCAGGATGCTGGGATCGAAGCCCGAAATGCTCGAGCGGAAACTTACCGTCGCAACGCGGTACTGCTGCCCCTCATCGATCTTGAAGGTGACCTGAAAACCCTTGCTCTCGCGGTCATATTCGGCGAGCGCGGCCACCACCTGCACGTCCGCATAGCCATGCTTCAGGTAGAAGCGGCGGATCAGATCGCGGTCGGCCTCGACGCGGTCGGGGTCATAGATGTTGGCGCTGCCGAGAAAGCTCAGGAAGTTCGTCTCATGGGTCTTGATCACGTCCTTCAGGCGCGCGGCCGTGAAGCTGTTGTTTCCCATGAACTCGATGGTCTTGACGCCCGTCTTCGCGCCCTCGTCGACGGTAAAGACGAGGTCGACGCGGTTGTTCGAGCGTTCGATGATCTCGGGCGTGACGCGCACGTCGTAGCGGCCGGAGTGACGGTAGATCTCGGCGATCCGCAGCGCATCCGACTGCACCATCGGCCGCGACAGCGTGCCTCGCGACTTGGACTGCACCTCGGCCGAGAGCTGCTCGTCCTTGACCTTCTTGTTGCCCTCGAACGCGACACGGTCGATCACCGGGTTCTCGACGACCGAGACGACGACCCGTCCGCCGACCTGATTGATCTTGACGTCCTGGAACAACCCGGTCCCGACCAGCTCCTTGAGCCCGTCATCGATCGCAGCCTGATCGAGATGACCGCCCGGCCCCGGCCGGAAATAGGAGCGGATGGTCTCCGCCTCGACCCGCCGGTTGCCTTCGATCGCGATCGCATCGACCGATTGGGCCGCCGCCGGCGCCAGCAACAGCCAAGTCACCGGCCAAGTCACTGGCCGGTTCACCGACGTCGCCGGGATCGAAAATCCCGTCAGCACAAGCGCCGCGACAAAGCTCCGCCACATCTTCATTCCACACCTCGCGAACCAGTCGCCCGTTGTGGCGGGATGGTGATGGCTGCGGTGTGGCTGCCGGATTGCGGAATTATTTCCAGTGATTGGGGACTGTAAGCGCTGTACGACGCAGCCACCGTCCCGGTTTGTTTCCGGCCGCGCGCGCCGCTTACAGTTCAGAAACACTATGCTGACGAAAAGGCGCAATGCCGCCCACAAGCGATGCGCATGCTGGTCGATTGGTGGCTAAGCCAGCGCGCTGCAATGCGCGCGAAATGACCTGATGACGAGGCCCAGTCGCAAACCATGCTCGCACATACCCCGAAGATCCTGGTCGTCGAGGACGATCTGCCGACCAGAGACTTGATTGCCCGCTACCTGCGCGACCAATCGTGCCTGGTGGCCACCGCCTCGAACGGCAAGGAAATGGATCGTTACCTTGCCGGACACTCGCTCGATCTCGTCGTCCTCGACCTGATGCTGCCGGGAGAGGATGGACTAACGCTGTGCCGGCGCCTTCGCAGCGACTCGACGATTCCCATCATCATGCTCACGGCGAAGGGCGAGGACCTCGACCGGATCCTCGGGCTCGAGATGGGGGCGGACGACTATCTCGCCAAACCTTTCAATCCGCGCGAGCTGCTGGCGCGGATCAACGCGGTGCTGCGCCGCCAGACCCAGGCCGGTCTTGCCGGACGCTCCGGCCAGAGCGCCGCGCGGCTGCGCTTCCAGGATTGGACCATCGATCTTCGCCTGCGCGAACTGCGCGATCCCGACGGCGCCCAGGTCCCGCTGACCAGCGCAGAGTTCGACCTACTGCAGGCCTTCTGCGAGCGGCCCGGTCGGATCCTGACGCGGGACGGCCTCCTGACCATGACGCGCAGCCGTCCGGCGAGCCCGTTCGGGCGCAGCATCGACGTGCTCGTCAGCCGGCTTCGCCGCAAGCTCGATACCGGCGAAGGACCGTCGGTGATCAGGACGGTGCGCACCGGCGGCTACATCTTCACGCCGCATGTGGAGGATGCATGAGCTGGACCTATAGGATCGCCGCGCTCTTCAGCTTCCGGCGGATCAGCGGCCAGATCGGCGCGCTGATCTTGCTGTCGCTGGTGCTGATCCACGCGCTGATCGGGCTTTATTTCACCAGCCAGAAACCGAAATCGTTCGCGGACAGGCCGATCCATCAGTTCCAGCTGGTCGCGAAGCTTTTGGCCGAGACCCCTGCGGCCGAGCGCGCAACGCTGTTGCAGGCTGCCGACCGGGCGTTTCCCCGGCTGCATTTCGCATTGCGCGACGCAGGTCCAGCCGTGTCTGACGATGCTTCGTCCGGAGCATCAGGCGTTGATGATGTCGATCTGGAGTTTTCCACGAAGACCGCGCCGGCGGTGGTTCGATTGCCGGATGGAGCCCTGTTCGAAGCGACAATCGGCCCGGCGAAGATCCCGCCGTTCTTCGGCGCCTTCTGGCTGAGCACATTCCTGTTCCTGTTCGTGAGCGTCACGCTGCTCGGCGTCTGGGCCGGCCGGGCGCTCAGTGCTCCGCTCTCCGCCTTTGCCCGCGCCGCCGAGAATTTCAGCGTCAGCCAGGCGGCCGCGCCGCTTGCCGAGACCGGCCCGGAGGAAATCCGTGCCGCCGCGGTCGCGCTCAATCGGATGCGCGAACGCATCACCACGCTGATGAATGACCGCACGCGGATGCTCGCCGCCATCAGTCACGATTTGCGAACGCCGATCACCCGGCTGCGGCTCAGATCCGAATACATCGAGAACGATGCCCAGCGCGCAGAAACCCTGCACGACCTCGACCAGATGCAGGCCATGCTGGAATCGGTGCTGTCATTCCTGAGCGGCGGCAGCGCGGCGAAGCCGACCCTTGTGAACGTAGCCGCCCTGCTGCAGACGATCTGCGAGCAGTTCTCCGATTGCGGCCATGTCGTGCGCTACCACGGCCCGCTCAGGGCCTCGCTGTTGATCCGCCCCAGCGATATCAGCCGGACCGTGACGAACCTGGTCGAAAATGCCCTGCGGTTCGGCAGCGAGGTCGATATCCGGCTGACGGCTTCCGCCGATCACGCAACCATCGACGTAGCGGACGACGGCCCGGGGATTCCGGAGCACCGCCGGGCCGAGATGTTGAAGCCTTTCGTCCGCGGCGACGAAGCCCGCACCATGGACGAGAAAAGCGGCTTCGGGCTCGGCCTATCGATCGCTCAGGCCATGGTGTGCGGCCATGGCGGCGAGTTGTCCTTGCACGACAACGCACCGCACGGCCTGCTTGTCCGGATCAGATTGCCGGGCGCTGTGCATCTTGGATCAGATCGAAGCATGGCAAGCGCGGCTCGCCCCGCAGTTCGCGCGCTCGTGTCGGGCTAGACCCTCAGGATCGCTTGCCCCTGCCGCCAGGCTGTTTCTGCTCGGTCGGCGCCCCCTTGAGTTCCTCTGGCGTGACGCGGCAGTCGCCGTTCTTGTCGTTCTGCAAGATGAACTCGTTCGGCTTCTCGACGAACTCGCGGCGGGTAATCTTGCCGTCCTGGTTCTCGTCGAAATAGCCGAAATCCGCGTCGGCGAGCGCACTCCCGGCGCGACGAACGCTCTCGAACTCCGCCGGGGTAAGATTTCCGTCGTGATTGCGGTCGGCGCGATCGAACAGCCGCCCGAGATAGGCCTTCCATTCGTCGCAAGTGTAGACGCCATCATGATTGGCGTCCCAGATCTCGGCCGCGGTCGCCGGCGAACGATCGCCGCCCGCACGCGGCGATGGCTGTGCTCGATCCGGTGAGACCGGTTGCGCCACGGCAAGCGGCACCGCCGTACAAAGCAGACTTGTCGTCGCGATTATCCCGCAGACGAATGGCAACTTCCTGCGCAAGCCGAACTCTCCTCCGCGTCTTCCAAATGCGGAGCGGAGTAGCCGGTTGCGCCGTGGCGAAAGTGCGGAAGGACACGCTGAGGATACAGCCCGTTACAATTTGGTCCGGCGCACGTCGTGCACCGACGTGCCGCCGCAGCAGCATCAGCCCTTCTTCGAATCGCCGCGCGTGTGGTGCAGCAGATTGTCGCGCAGCCTGACCACGCTCTTCTGCACGATCGGAAATTCGTCTCCGAGCCCGGTGGCATCGACCAGCGACGCGTTGATCTCCTTGTCGAGCAAACGCCGCCCCGCCGCCGTCAGGCTCACCCGCACCTGCCGCTCGTCGGCGGGGTCGCGGGCGCGGCTGATATAGCCGCTCTGCTCCAGCTTCTTGAGGATCGGCGTCAGCGTGTTGGATTCCAGAAACAGCTTCTCGCCGAGTTCGCTGACGGTCTGCTCGTCGCCCTCCGACAGCGCGATCATGGCAATGTACTGGGTGTAGGTCAGGCCGACGGCGTCGAGGATCGGCTTGTAGGCGCGGCCAAAGGCCAGATTGGCCGAATAGACCGCAAAGCACAGAAAATTCGATAGTTTTCGGCCTTTGGTCTCGGCCTTGGCGGTACGGGTCACGGGCTTCTCCGGAGCTTGTGAAGTCGCGCCCAATATATATCGTATCCGATTAAATCGGAAGTGCTTGACACGCTCCATTCCCGGGACTATTTCAACTCGCATCCGATTAGATCGGATACGATCAATATCCAACCAAAGGAGCTCGCCATGACCGCCAATGCAAAGGTTCTCGTCACCGGAAAGACCCACGTTACCGCCGGCCCGAACGGCGCCGCCCACTCGCGCGACGGCTTCCTCGACGTCAAGCTGCCGCAGCCGCACCCGGCCGCCGAAAACCTGTTCGCCGCCGCCTGGTCGGCCTGCTACATCGGCGCGATCCAGCTCGCCGCCGGACAGCGCAAGGTCAAGCTCCCGAGCGAGCCCGAGGTCGACGCCGAGATCGATCTGAACCAGGCTGGCAGCGCCTTCTTCCTGAGCGCGCGCCTCAACGTCCATGTTCCCGGCGTCGAGCGCGAGGTTGCCCAGGAGCTGATCGAAGCCGCGCACGGCATCTGCCCTTACTCCAAGGCAGTCCACGGCAACATCGACGTCACCACCAGCCTCGTTTGAGACAGGCGGATGACGACCTCCGACGCGGGCCGGCGCCTTGCCGGTTCGCGGTCGGAAGGACCAGACGACAAACCCCGGAGTTCAAAATGACCAGCAAGCTGATGAGGGCGACGCGCCTGCTCGCAAGAGCGGCCCTGATCGCCGGAAGTTTCCTGACGATACCGACGGCCCAGGCGCAGCAGCCGGCCGGGTTCACGCGAACCGACCTGCAGCGCCATGACCTCAGCGCTCCCGGACGCGAAGCCGTGCAGGTGCGTGTCGACATCGCGTCCGGCAAGGCATTCGACCGCCATACGCATCCCGGCGAAGAGATCATCTATGTGCTCGCCGGGACGCTCGAATACGATGTCGACGGCAGACCGCCGGCAACGCTGAAGGCGGGCGACGTGCTGTTCATCCCCGCAGGCACGATCCATGCGGCAAGGAACATCGGTAGCGTCACCGCCAGCGAGCTCGCGACCTATATCGTCGAGAAAGACAAGTCGCTGCTGACCCTCGTGAAGTGACCGATGCCGCCTGCCCGCCCTGTTCCGGGGCGGCCGCGGCGACATCAGGTTCACTTGGTGCACTGAACTTCGGCCTGCCGCACCGGCCGCGCGTTGAAGATCAGGAAGCTGATAGCGGCCATGATCCAGACGCCGATGCCGCCATAGAGCATCACCCAGCCAAAGCCGCTCGCCAGCGCCTGATGCACGACAGGGCCGGTCAGCTCCGGCGCGGATGCGGCGTCGCCTGCCGCGATCCGTTCCGCGATGCTGCGGAGCTCCGCGCCGTCAAGCGCAGGCAGCACGGCCTTCAGATGCGCCAGCACGCCGCTCGCCAGGATGAAACCCATCAGGGCGATGTTGACCGAAAGCGAGACCATCCGCGCGCTCATGTCGATGCCGGAGGCCATGCCGGCGCGGTCGCTCGAGACCGAGCCCGTCGTCGTGTTGGTCACCGGCGTGTTGGTGATGCCGAGGCCAATGCCGGCGATCAAGCAGCCCGGCAGCATCGTCAGCCAGTCGGGCTGTGCGGCGGTGCTGCCGAACTTCATCAACATGAATCCAATGCCGATGGTGAACAGGCCGGCCGGGATGATCAGGCCCGGCTGATAGCGCAACGACAGGCGCTCGGCGAAGGGCGGCATCACCAACGTCGGCAGCGTGTAGGCGAGCAACGCAAGGCCGGCGGACACGCTGTCATAGCCAAGGCCGGCGTGAAACCAGATCGGCAGATAGATCATGAACGGCCAGTAGCTGAGGTTCATCGCGGCCGAGCCGACGATCGAACCGGAGAAAGCGGGGATCCGAAACACCGAGAAGTCGAACATCGGTCGCCGGCTGCTTCTCTCGGCAACGAGGAACGCGATGAAGCTCAGCGCGGAAACGCCGAGGATCGCAAGCCCCTTCGGGCTGACAAAGCCGAGATCCGGCCCCTGCGTGATGTAGAAGGCGAGGCAGAACACCGCGAGCGACATCGTCACGATGCCAGCGACGTCGAGGCTGCTCGCCTTCGGGTCTTTCGATTCATGCACGCCGCCGATCGTGAGCACGAACGCGACGGCTGCGAACAGCACGTGGACGAGGAATACCCATTCCCAGCTCAGCAGCGCGACCACAGCACCGCCGATGATCGGCCCGAAGCCGAGACCAATGCCGAAGATCACGCCCCACCAACCCCAGGCGACGGCGCGCACCCGGCCGCCCTGGAATTCGTGCGACAGCACCGCGATCTGGCAGATCAACAGCGCGCCGCCGCTGAGCCCCTGCAGCAACCGGGCGACGATCAGCATCTCGACGCTCTGGGCGACGCCGCAGATCAGCGAGGTGATGCCGAACGCCGCGATCGCGACCAGGAAGATGCGCTTGCGCCCGTAGCGGTCCGCCACCGTCCCGATCGCCATCAGCACCGTGGTCACCGCGATGGTGTAGGCGTTCATGATCCATTGCAGCGCCTTGAAGTCGGCATGCAGCACCCGCTCCAGCGTCGGCAGGATCGCGGGAATGCTGGATATCTCCAGTCCAAACATCAGGCAGGCAAGACATACGGCGGACAACACGACAGCGCCGCGGCGGCTCAGTTCAGTGGACATGATCAGGCCTTTTGTTGTGGCGAGCCAACGGCATACCGCACGCTGTTGCCAGGGTGCTGGCAGCAGCGTCGGTCGATCGACTCACGATGTATTGAGGCAGCAGCGGCGGGAATCGGGTGGCCGCGGCGCTTCACAGCCAAAAGCTAGTCACGGCTTGAGCATTGGTGAATTGGATGACTAGATATTTCAGAGACAACAATTCCGGATGACTGACATGACCACGCTCGATGTCGATGCCGTCAAGGCGTTCGTGACGATTGCCGATCTGCAGAGCTTCACCCGTGCAGCCGCCGCGCTCGGCACCACGCAAGGCGCGATCAGCGTGAAGTTGAAACGGCTTGAGGACCGGGTCGGCCAGAAACTTGTCGAGCGAACGCCGCGGCTGGTGCGCCTGTCGGCGCAGGGCGCGGTGTTTCTCGAATCAGCTCGCGCGTTCCTTGCCGCGCACGACCGCGCGGTCGCCGGATTGTCGTCAGCGCGACGCCGTTTCTCGCTGGGAATCGCAACCCATGTCGGGGCGCCCGAGCTTCCCACCCTGCTGGCTCGGCTGAATGCGCATGACCCGGCACTGACGATCGAGGTGCGGCTCGACGATGCCCGCGACCTGCTCAGTTCCTTCGATCGTGGAGCCGTTGACGCCGTGATCGTGTTTCGGGAGGACGACCGGCGCGACGGCGACGTTCTGGGACCGGACCATTTCGGCTGGTTCGCCACGCCGGATTTCGTCCATCGCGCCGGAGAGCCGTTTCGATTGGCTGCCTCATCACCGTCCTGCGGCATCCTCAACACCGCCACGCATGCGCTCGACGCGGCGGGACTTCCGTGGACAGAGACCTTCCTTGGTTGCGGCGCCTTCGCCGTCGCCGAAGCGGTCTCGGCCGGCCTCGCCATCTCGGTATTCTCATGCCGCGTTGCCCCGCCCGGTACGATCGAGGTGAGCAAGAAGTTCGGCCTCCCCGCACTGCCGGCGTCCGAAATTGTGCTGTTGTCGACCTTGTCGGACGCAAGATCACGTGCGGCGCTGAAAACGCTGGCAAGCGCCTTTCGCGAGCATCATCGTCCGCCCGTGAGCGCAGGCAGCGCTGCGAGCAGCACGCGAACGGTCACCACGGCGCTCGGGTCCTGACCGATCGACGGCCCGATAATGCTTGCCGGCTAGCGCCGCGCGCGGCCGGCTCGCCTTCCCTCGAACAGCGCGCGCTCCGAGGCGAGCGCCTTGGCCAGAAAATCGAGCGTGGCGCGGATGCGCGCGGTGCGCTTGAGATCGTCATGCGTCAACAGCCACAGCGCCGAGCGCGGCGCGGCGAGCGCCTTGGGCGTCAGGCGGCGCAGCGCGGGCGCGAGATCGCCGACATAGCAGGGAAGCAACGCAAGCCCCAGCCCCGCAGCCGCGGCATCGCGCAGCGCCGGGAGCGCATCGACACGGCAGGCGATGCGCGCCGAACGCACGCTCTCGCGCATCCAGCCGGCGATGACGGTTCCCGCCAGCGCATCGTCGAGCCCGACCCAGTCGTGTGTCGACAGATCCTTGTCGTGACGCCGGGCGAGATAGGCCCGCGATCCGTAGACCGCATGGGCAATATCGGCAACGCGCCGCCCGACCAGCAGTTCGGACGGTGCCGGCGTCGGCCGGATCGCGATCTCGGCCTCGCGGCGCGTCAGGTTCGCCATCGCATTCGAGATGATGATTTCCGGCTGGATCTCCGGATGCGCAGCGCGCATCGCGGGCAGATGCCGCACCAGCACTGCGCCGAGCGTATCCGTCGTTGTGATCCGGACCGGGCCTGATGGCCTCAAGTCCTGTCCCGTGAGCTTGCGCTCGAGTGCGAGCACTTCATCCTCGAGCCGGGCCGCCGAAGCCGCCGCGGTCTCGCCGGCCGGGGTCGGCGCGTAACCATCGCGGAAGCGCTCGAACAGCCGCGTTCCGATCGCTGCTTCGACCGTGCCGAGACGGCGAAACACCGTCGAATGCGTCACGCCCAGTCTGCGCGCCGCCCCGGACAGGCTGCCCTCCCGCGCGACCGCGAGGACAAGGCGGAGATCATTCCAGTCGAGCGGGCTGTGCATTTTTGCAAACTCGGTTCGCAGAGTTGGCGAATACCTTATCATAAACAGACAGGCCATCTTCCCGAAAGTTCGGCCGACGGGCGCATTCCTTGCGACGCGCCGGCGACGCAGGGGAGTCGGCAGGTGACAAGCGAGACCACTGATACGTTGCAATTGCACGACGCGCGGCCGACTACGGTCGACCCGCGGCGATGGCTGGCGCTGCCCGTGCTGCTCACCGGCGCCTTCCTGCCGATCCTCGACTTCAACGTCGTCAACCTCGCGCTGCCGGCCATTCGCGACAATCTCGGCGCGACCCCGAGTCAGGTGCAGTTCGTGATCTCGGCCTATGCCGCGACCTACGCGGTCTTCCTGATCACGGGCGGCCGGCTCGGCGACCTGCTCGGCCGCCGGCGCATGTTCCTGACCGGCGTCGCCGGTTTCACGATCGCATCCGTGCTGTGCGGCGTTGCGTGGTCGCCGGACATGCTGGTCGCCGGACGGATCCTGCAGGGCCTCACCGCCACCGTGATGGCGCCGCAGGTGCTCGCCTCGATCCGCGTGCTGTTTCCGGCGGCCGAACAGGGCCGCGCGCTCGGCTTCTACGGCGCGACGTTTGGTCTTGCCAACATCTGCGGCCAGGTGCTCGGCGGCGTCCTGGTCTCGGCCCATCCGCTCGGACTGGCCTGGCAGGCGATCTTCCTGATCAATGTGCCGATCGGCCTCACGGCTTTCATCGGCGGATTGCTGTACCTGACCGACTCGCGTGCCGAGCATGCGCAGCGGCTCGACATCGGCGGCGTCATCCTGCTGTCGCTTACGCTCGGCTTCCTGGTCTATCCGCTGATCGAGGGCCGGGAATCCGGCTGGCCGGCCTGGATCGTCGCGATGCTGCTGGCCTCTCCGCTGATGCTCGCCGCCTTCGTCCGCTTCGAGGCGCGCCTAAATGCCCGCGGCGGTGATCCGCTGGTCGCGCTGTATCTGCTGCGCAACAGCGATTTCGTCATCGGGCTGGTGATGGCGCTCGCCTTCTACATGCTGTCGTCGTTCTACCTCACCTTTGCGGTCTATCTGCAAAGCGGGCTGCATCTGTCGCCGCTGGCGGCCGGCCTCGCCACCCTGCCCTTTGCCACCGGCTTCTTCGTCAGTTCGCTGGTGTCGTCGCCGGTGATGCAATGGCTCGGCGCGCGCACGCTGACGCTGGGCTTCGCGCTCCAGGTCATCGGCTTCGGTGTCGTGATGCTGTCGGTCAGCGGCACGCTGCCACAAAGCATTGAATTCGGCCTGATCTGCGGCGGGCTCGGCTTCGGCACCGTGATGCCGTCGGTCATCAAGGCCGTGATCGGCAGCATCGATCCGCGTCACGCCGGGCTGGCATCGGGGATGATGATCTCGACGTTCCAGATCGGCGCCGCACTCGGCGTCGCAATCATCGGCGGCGTCTTCTACAGCCTGCTGGGACCGCATCCGGAAGCCGACGACTATGCACACGCCTTTACGGTCGCGCTCGGCTGCAATGTCGCGCTGCTGGCGCTCGGCGGCTGGCTATCGCTGTGGCTGCCGCGCGAGCCTTCGGCTTGAGGTGAGACGAGGACAATTCCATGAACGCCCCGTTGAACGACGCCTCGGTTCCGGTGTTCCGGCACATGCTCGACGCGCTTGCCGATCTCCTGCGCAGGGGCGAGGCCCACGCCCGCGAACGCGGTCTCGATCCCGACGCCATGCTCGCGGCGCGGCTGGCGCCCGACATGCTGACGCTGGTTGGTCAGGTGCCTCCGGCACAGGACAGCAACGCGGCAAGGACCAACGCAACGACGCGGGTCTTGGTCGACGGCACCATGTTCTTCTTCCTCCCTTATCTGGTTTTGCAACAGGATAACTTGCGCCGCTCACCGCAGCGAGTCCTTGGGCTCAGGACGTTCTGGGGAACATCGCCTTCAGCATCGCGGCTGCGAGCAACGTCATCACGGCAAGGCCGGTGGAAAGATAGAGCGCACTGGCATCGCCGTACTGGTCGATCACGATTGCATAGACCAGCGGCGCCGCCGCGGGCAGGATGAAGCTCGGAACAATGAGCCGGCCGACCAGCGTGCCGTAGCTGCGATGATCGAACAGGATCAGCGGCAGCGTTCCCCTGGTGATGGTCAGAATGCCGTTGCAGGCGCCGTAGAGCAGCGCGAAGGCAATCCCCATCTCCTTCGACGACCCGCTGGACAGGCCCGCGATGAACGACAGCGGCATGATCAGGCAGGCTATCAGATTGAGCGCAAGCGGATCGAGCCGTGCACCGAACAGCACCTCGCAGAGACGCGCGGCGGATTGCCCAATGCCCCGGAGCGTTGCGATCCATACCGCCACGGTGACGGTCAGCCCGAGCCCGGCGAGCACCGCGATCATATGCGCGGACATGCCGGCATTCAGGAAGTTGGCGCCGGTCATGATCACGGCGTAGAGCCCGCCGGCTGCCGCAAGCTGCCGGCCGCCGGCGGCGCGCGGTTGCTTGGATGCCGGCGCAGCCGAACCCGACACGACGGCAAACCGCTTGTTCGGGATCAGCAGATGCAGCGGGATCGTCAGCAGTGCGAGCCCGGCATAGACCAGCACGGCGATGCGCCAGCCGAACTGTTCCGAAAGCATATGACCGAGCGGCCAGAACACGGTTGCAGCCAAACCACCGAGCAAGGTGATCCCGGACATCGCGCGGCGCGCTTCCGGTCCGCCGATCCGGGCCAGCGCTGCGAACGCTGCATCGTACAGCGTCAGCCGCATGCCGAGGCCAAGCACGATCCAGGATGCGAAATAAGTCGGGATCTGATGCGAGACCGCGAGACCGGCGCAGCCGAGCGCGTTGATCACGGCGCCTGCGACCATAACCTGACGGCCACCGCTTCTGTCCACCCATCTCCCCGCAAGCGGTGACGCCACCCCCATCACCAGCAGCGCCGCGGCGAATCCGCCGTAGACGATGTCGCGCCCCCAGCCGAGATCTGCGGCCATCTGCTCGCCGAAGCCGCCGATCAAATAGTAGGTCGCGCCCCACGAGATCAGTTGAGCCAGCCCGAGGGCGGCCACGACGCGGCGGGCGATCACCGTGGCAAGTCCGTCTCCGCGGGAAGCGTTGAGGCGCCCAGCCCGAGCGGCCGCTGCATCAGCACGGTGTCGACCCATTGCCCGAGCTTGAAGCCCACCGATCTTAGCGTCCCGACCATCTCGAAGCCCATGCGACGGTGCAGCGCGATCGATCCGGCGTTGCCGCTGTTGCCGATTACGGCCAGCATCTGCCGCCACGGCCCCGCTTCGGCGCGCACGATCAAGCCCTGAAGCAGCGCCACGCCGATACCGCGGCCGTGCAGCCCGTTGGATACGTAGACCGAGTCCTCGATGGTGTGGCGATAGGCCGGCCGCGGCCGGTACGCTGTCGCATAGCAATAGCCGGCCACCCGGCCGTCAACTACAGCCACGAGATATGGCAGCCCCGCCGCCACCACCGTGTTGCGGCGGCTGCGCATCTCGTCCACCGTCGGCGGCACCTCCTCGAAGGTCGCCAGTCCGTTGAGCACGTGATGGGCGTAGATGCCCTGCACGTCGGCCATATCGTCGTCCGCTGCGTCGCGCACGACGACGCCGTTGTTGCCTGTCGCCATTCCGTGTCTCACCCGAGCCGTCAATATTGCCCGAGCATGCGCCTTCGCGTTATATAAGTGAAGCTTTGACACCTTATGCGTAGCATAAGAGATGCTTTGATGAAGAACCTCAACCTCGACTATCTCGAAAGCTTCGCCGTCGTGATCGAGTACGGCAGCTTCTCGGCCGCGGCCGAGCGGCTGCAGCTGACCCAGCCTGCAGTGAGCCTGCAGGTGCGCCAGCTCGAGAAGAGCCTCAATGCGACCTTGATCGAGCGGGTCGGACGACGGGCGAGGCCAACGGCCGCCGGCGTCGCCTTGCTCTCGCACGCGCAGCAGATCAGCGCGGCGGTGACCTCGGCGGTCGACGCCGTTGCACAGCAGACCACGGGAACGGCAGGCCGCGTGCGGCTCGGCACCGGCGCGACCGCCTGCATCTTCCTGCTGCCGCCGATCCTGAAGGAGCTGCGCGCCGCACTGCCCTCGCTCGAGATCACGGTCACAACCGGCAACACCGCGGAGATCGCGCGGGCGGTCGAGGACAACACGATCGACGTCGGGCTGGTCACACTGCCGGTATCGGGGCGAAGTTTTGAGATCACCCCCGTCATGAATGACGAGTTCGTGCTGATCGCGCCGCACGACATGCAACTGCCGGCGCGGATCACGCCGGAGGTGCTGGCGACCAGGCCGGTTCTGCTGTTCGAACCCGGTGGCAACACGAGGCGCACTGCCGACGAGTGGTTGGCGCGGGGCGGCGTGTCGCTGAAGCCATTGATGTCGCTCGGCAGCGTCGAGGCGATCAAGGAGATGGTGCGCGCCGGTCTCGGCTGCGCGATCCTGCCCGGCATGGCGGTGCCTGCCAAGACCAAGCAGCGCGACCTGATGGTCCGGTCGCTGTCGCCGAAGCTCCACCGCCGGCTCGCCGTCGTGATCCGCCGCGACAAGCGCCTCGACCGCGGCCTGCGGCAGACGCTGTCGGCGCTGAAGGCACTCTCGACCGCAAAGCACGATGGCCGCTAGTGTGCTTTATGAATGCGAAGTTCGTGAAAGCGGCTGCCGCGAAATCGCACGAACTTCGCATTCAGCACACCTACTAGGGAGGACGCTGCGCGCGTCCTCCCTGCTCCACCCGGTCAAGTCGCCTTGCGTTCCTGCTCCGCGATCTTGCGGAACGCGGCTTCGCCGGCGTCGGTCACGGCCGCCCACTTCGCGTTCGGCGCGGCTTCGGCATCGTAATTGTCGTGCCAGTTCCACCATTTGTAGGTCGGGCCCTGCGGATAACCCTTGGGCGAATCCTCCCAGAGCTCCTGGCGGCCGAACGGCGTGATGTCGAGATAACTCCACACCGTGCCCATCGCCTCGTCGCCGCGGCTGTTGACGAGATAGGTGCGGAAGATCCGCTCGCCGTCGCGGACGAACACGTTGTGGCCATGCCATTCGGCGACGCCGAAATCGGCATCGAAACTGTCGGTGATCGTGTACCACGGCATCTCCCACTCCATCCGCGCCTTCAGCCGCGCGATGTCGGCCTGAGGCGCACGCGAGGCGTAGGCCAGCGTGGTGTCGCGCTGGTTCAGATGCGAGAGATGGCCGACCTGATCGGCGCCGAGCGAGCAGCCGCGGCAACCGTGATCCGGCCAGCCGAACACGCCAGGCTCGAAGAACGCGCGGTAGATGATCAGCTGCCGGCGCCCCTCGAACAGATCGAGCAGGCTCGCCTTGCCGTTCGGTCCCTCGAAGACATAGGCCTTCTCGACTGCCATCCACGGCATCCGCCGCCGCTCGGCGGCAAGCGCGTCGCGCGCCCGCAGCTGCGCCTTTTCCTTCACCAGCATCGCCAGACGCGCCGCTTCCCACGCCTCCCGCGACACCACGGCCGGTGTCTGCATTGCCGCCAGTCCGCCGCCACCGTTTTCAGCCGATTTACTCATGATGATCTCCATCTTTCGAATTGGGCGAACTCCGCGGCGACGGCACAGTTCCCGCGCCGAGGCCGTTCGTCATTGGCCATGCCGCAATCTGGCGCGGCGGCAACGGATTGTGGGAGTGACAAGTGTGTCGGGATTTTCGCGCATGCGCTCCGATCGCTTCTCCTCCTTGGTTCATTGAGATATGCTTGCACTTTGCAAGTACCTGTGCGAGCCTCTCGACCCATGAAACAAGCTGCTCCCGCGGCCGACGATGGCCTGAAGCTCAGCACCTGGCTGCCCTATCGCCTGTTCCTGGTCGCAGCGCAGGTCGCCCGCCCGCTCGAGAGTTTTTACAGCGAGACATTCGGACTGAGCCAGGCGAGCTGGCGTATCCTCGCCGTGATCGCCGAGCGCGATGCGGCCAACGCCTCCGAGATCGGCCGCGCCTGCGCGCTCGATCCATTTGCGGTCAGCCGCGGCATCGGCCAGCTCACAGAGCTCGGCTTCGCGGTGCGGCGCCCGGGCAAGACCGATCGCCGCTTCGCCGCTGTGAGCATCACTCGCAGCGGGCGAACTGCGTTCAACCGCATCGCTACATTGGGCAGCGCGATCGAGGCGCGGCTGCTTGCGCGTCTCTCCGACAGCGAACGGACATCACTTGATTCCGCCCTCACGCGGCTCGAAGGAGAAAGCGCGCGGATCGATGCCGTCGGCTGGCGCGCGCTGCTCGACGACGCCGCAACGCCATGACGGCCGTGCTGTTCGTGCTGACCGCACTGCTGTGGGGCGGCGGCGCGCTGGCAACCGCGATGCAGGCCGGCGTCACGCCCGCACCGTGGTCGGTCGCGCTGCGCATGGTGCTCGCGGGTCTCATCCTGCTCGGCTACGGCTGGCTGCGCGGCGTGCCGCTCACGATCCCGCGCAAGGACAGGCTGGCCGTCGCGTTGCAGGGCCTGCTATTCTTCGCCATTGCCTTCATCGCGTTCTATGAAGCGACCGCGCGCATGCCGAGCGGGCTTGCGGCGCTGGTGCTGTCGACATCGTCGCTGTTCGCGGCTGTGATCGCGCGGACCGCACTCGGTGTCCCGATCTCGCCGAGCCTTGTATGGGGCGCGCTGTGCGGCATCCTTGGCCTCGCGATCATCTTCCT
Source organism: Bradyrhizobium sp. Pha-3 (assembly GCF_042258615.1). Classification (GTDB taxonomy): domain Bacteria; phylum Pseudomonadota; class Alphaproteobacteria; order Rhizobiales; family Xanthobacteraceae; genus Bradyrhizobium. The sequence goes on from NZ_CP170152.1 coordinate 5,731,965, forward strand.
GCCCGGCGCCACCGCGCATGGCGCCGCGCCGCCGCTTGCCGGTCTGGCCTGGGCGCTCGCAGCGGCAATCGCGACCGGCGCCGGGACGACGGTCGGCGCACGCAACCAGCGCGCCGGACTGCCCGTCGTCTCCGTGCTGGCCTGGGGCGCATTCATCGGCGCGGCGGCGAGCGCACTCTGGGCGGTCGCGACCGGCACGCCGTTTGCCGCCGACGTCTCGCTCTCCTATTTGACTAGCTTCCTCTATCTCGCCGTCGCCGCCTCCTGCGTCACCTTCATGCTCTATTTCGAGCTGGTGCGCCGGCTCGGTCCCGGCCGCGCCGCCTATACGCTTGCGCTGGTGCCGCTCGTTGCGCTCGTGCTGTCGGCGCTGTTCGAGCACCTCGCGCTGGGCTGGCCAGTGCTCGCCGGCGCCGCCGCGATCCTTGCCGGCAATGTGCTGGTGCTGGCGCGGGCCTGAATTCAGTTGGCCTGCCCGGCCGCGCAGCCATCGCAATTGACGTCGACACGATATCTGACTAAAGTCAGAGATATGCTCGATCCGGTTTCCCGCGTTCGCCGCTTCAACCGTGCCGTGACCTCCTCGGTCGGCGCGCTCGACACCTCGTTCCTCGGGCGCGGCCGGCCACTCGGCGCGGCGCGCGTGCTGAACGCGGTCGGGCACGGGTGCACGGATGTCGGCGAGATCAGGGATTATCTCGGCCTCGATTCCGGCCTGATGAGCCGCCTGCTGCGCAGCCTCGAGGACGAAGGGCTGATCGAGACCACGGCGCATGGCGACGACGCGCGCCGGCGCATCGCGCGGCTGACGGCGGCGGGCAAGCGCGAGTTCAACGCCTATGAGGCGATCTCCAACCGGCAGGCCAAGGACTTCCTCGCTCACCACACCCAACGCGAGGCGCTGCTTTCGGCGATGGATCTGATCGCCTCGGCGCTCGGACGCGACGGCACGGCGCTGCACGAGATGGACCCGCGCAGCAACGAAGCGCGCTACTGCCTCGGCGAATATTACGCCGAGCTCGCGCGGCGCTTCAAACAGGGCTTTGACGTCAAGCTGTCGCGCGATCCCGATGCCAAGGACATGGTGCGCCCGCGCGGCAGCTTCATCGTGGCGATGTCGGACGGCCTGCCGATCGGCTGCGTCGGGCTGAAGGGCAGCAGCAGTGGGTTCGCGGAGATCAAGCGGCTCTGGGTCGCGCCAGCCGCGCGTGGCCTCGGCCTCGGCCGCCGCCTGATGGACGCGGCAGAGCGCGCCGCCCGCGAGCTCGGCATTGCTGTGCTACGGCTCGACACCAACAGCGCGCTGGCGGAAGCCGGCCAGCTCTACCGCCGAAGCGGCTGGACCGAGATCCCGCGCTTCAACGACGACCCCTACCCCGATCTGTTCTTCGAGAAGCATCTCTGAGCGGCCCGCCGAGCGCGGCATCTGCATGCGCGTGTTGTCCGGCGTCCTGCGCTGGCCTATGACGCTGACATGACCATTCGCCCCATCGTGCGCTATCCCGATCCGCGGCTCGCGCTCCCCGCTAAGCCGATCGACCTGTTCGACGACGCGCTGCGCGAACTGGCGGCCGACCTGCTGGAGACCATGCATGCGGCGCCGGGCATCGGCATCACCGCGCCGCATATCGGGGTGTCGCTGCGGCTCGTGGTACTCGAACTCGACGCCAGTGAAGGTCCACAGACCTATGTCAATCCGGAACTCATCTGGACCTCGCCGGAGATGATCCTGCACAAGGAGGGCAGCGTCTCGATGCCCGGCGTCACCGACGAGGTCGAGCGCCATGCGCGCGTGCGCATCCGCTATCAGGACCTCGACGGCAACATGCAGACCGAGGAGTCGGACGGCCTGCGCGCGGTGTGCCATCAGCACGAGATCGATCAGCTCGACGGCGTGCTCTGGATCAGGCGGCTGTCCCGCCTGAAGCGGGAGCGGCTGATCAAGCGGTATGAGAAGATCGCGCGGGGCTAAGCCTCGTGGCCTGCATGAGCGAAGCGACGTGCGGGATAATCTGTACTGAGCGGATGGAAGAGCCCCGGATATCGCTTCGCTCATCCGGGCTACACGTCCTCCTGCGCGACTGACCGAAGCTCCCTGCGTCGCTACCCTCCCGCCATCAAATCCTTCGCCAGCGCCATGTAGGCCGGCAGCGTCACCGGGTCGTTGGCGGCGTTACCGGCGGCGTGATGCGAGGCGTAGCGCGCGATCACCATCTCGGCTTTCGGATCGATATAGATGCCCTGGCCGTGCACGCCGCGCGCCATGTAGGCGCCGTGCGCATTGTGCGTCACCCACCACTGATTGCGATAGGAGGCCCCTAGCAAGGTGGTGTAGCCGGCCGGCTTGAATTTTTCGGGATCGCCGCCGCGCGCGATGTCCTCGACAACAGTGGACGGCACGATCTGCCGGCCGTTGAAGCGGCCGTGATTGCGGATCGTCTCGCCGAAGCGGGCGAGATCGCGCAGCGTCGTCGAAAGCCCGCCGCCGCCGCTCTCGGTGCCGATGCGGTCGACGTGATAATGCGCGTCCTCCTCTGCGCCCATCGGCGCCCAGATTCGCTCGGACAGCAGGTCCGACAGCGTCATGCCGCTGGCGCGCCGGCAGATGAAGGCCAGCACATCGGTGTTGACGGTCTTGTAGGCGAAGGCCTTGCCGTGCTCGCCCTGCTTCTGCTGCGCGCAGAGGAAGTCGAAGATGTTGGTCGCGCCCTCATAGCCCGGCGGGATCGGCGCCATGCCGTTGGCGCGCCGCAGCCCCCACACGTCGGAATTCCTGTCGGTATAGACCTCGGTGTATTTGAGCGCCGTGGTCATATCCATCACCTCGTGCACGCGCGCATCGCCGAACGCGCTGGCCTTCAGCTCCGGCACATAGTCGGTGACCGGTGCCTGCGGATCGATCTTGCCCTCGGCGACCAGCATGCCGGCGAGCGTGCCGGTGAACGACTTCGTCACCGACATCGCGATATGCGGCTTGTGCGGCTTCAAGGCGCCGAAATAGCGCTCGTAGATCAGCTTGCCCCGATGCAGCACGGCGATGCCGTCGGCATAGCTCTCCTCGAGCATGCGCGCGAAGGTCTGCGGGCGGCCGTCCATCGTCACCGACGCGGAAGTGCCGATGTCATGATCCTCGCGCGGCAACACCGACGCCGGCCCCGCGCCGCGCCAGACATTCACCGTCGGCACCAGCTGGCGGATGTTGCTCCAGGCCCAGCGCAGCTCAGGGAAGCTGCGGAACGAGCCGTCCTGGAATGTGATCGTCTTGTCCTGCGGCGGCGGAAAGCCCTGCATCCAGCCGAGCGTCTCGGGATCGGACTCGGCGGCAGTGGGATTCTGTTGAGTGGTGGCGGCTGCGACGGACATCAAGGCTGGCTCCAGAGCTGCGATCTGGATCTCGTATCATGCGATCGCATGAGACACATCCCGCGTTTGCGCCGGGGTGACCGTCGCGGCGAGCGCAGGCCGCGGCACGAATAGTTGCGCGACCGCACGACCAGCTTGATCGGACACATGACTGTCGAGTCCGGGCCAAATCATTCCAGCGCGCGGATTACGCCGCGGCCGCCCGCTCGATCGCGGCGATGTCGATATTCTTCATCGTCATCATCGCCTCCATCGCGCGCCGTCCCGCCGCGCGATCGGCTCCATTGACCAGTTCGAGCAATCGCCGCGGCGTGATCTGCCAGGTAAAGCCCCAGCGATCCCGACACCAGCCGCACGGCAATTCCTTGCCGCCATTGCCAGTGACCGCATTCCAGTAACGATCGGTCTCGTCCTGGCTGTCGGTGAGCACCATGAAGCTGACCGCCTCGTTCGGCGTGTAGTTGGAGCCGCCATTCAGCCCGACGAAGCGGCGGCCGAGCACGGTGAACTCAACCGTCAGTTCATCGCCCTGCCCTATGCCCGGTATCGGCGACGTGTGGCCAGCACCGACATGGCTGTTGGGAAAAGTCGCGGCGTAGAATTCCGCCGCTGCGCGCGCCTGGCCCTGATCGAACCAAAGGCATGTGACGAGATCGGTCATTTGCAGTCTCCTGGTTTTTGCGAAGGACGATTGGCGAAGACGCCAGCCGACAGCGCGCGGACAGGCTGACGAAAACAATTTTGCAGGGTGCCGTCGTCACAGCACCGCCTCTCCACGCACCACCGTCGTCCTGGCGCAAGCCAGGACCCATACCCGCCGAATTTGGTTATGGACGAGATCAAGGCCCCCGCGTCGCATAGCAACTGCCATTTGGGGTAATGGGTCCTGGCTTCCGCCAGGACGACGATGAGGATGGCTCTCGATTCAAGTTGTCACACCACGCGGTGTCATCACCCGCGCATGCGGGTGATCCAGTATTCCAGAGACGCCTATGCTTGAGCCGAGAGGCCGCGGCGTACTGGATCGCCCGGTCGAGCCGGGCGATGACACCTGAGAATAAGGACGCAGCTTCCAGGATCGGCTGTCGGGGCGCGCGCCGCGCGTTCGTCCTCGGGACGCAAGGACACGGAGAGTAACGATGACCCCGACCATCACCGCCTTCGAACGGTCCCCCGATGGCGGCAAGGGATTGGCGCGCGATACGCGGGTTCGCTGGGCGCTTGAAGAAGTGGGCCAGCCTTACGCGGTTCGTCTGGTTTCGTTCCAGGCGATGAAGCAGCCGGCACATCTGGCGCTGCATCCCTTCGGCCAGATCCCGACCTATGAGGAAGGTGATCTCGCGCTGTTCGAGACTGGATCGATCGTGCTCCATATCGCCGAGCGTGATGCGGGCCTGCTGCCCGGCGATGCCAACGCCCGCGCCCGCGCAATCAGCTGGATGTTTGCCGCGGTCAACACGGTGGAACCGCCGATCCTCGAACTCGCAACCGCCAGGATTCTGGAGAGCGACAAGCCATGGACCAGGGAGCGCCTGCCCCTGGTCATGGATCGCGTCCGCGATCGGCTCCGGCAACTCGCCGCCCGCCTCGGCGACGCCGACTGGCTCGACGGCGCGTTCAGCGCGGGCGACCTGATGATGGTGTCGGTGCTGCTCAGGCTGAGGCTATCGGGCATCCTGGACGAATTTCCGAATCTATCCGCCTACGTCGCTCGCGGCGAAGCGCGGCCGGCGTACAAGAGGGCTTTCGAGGCTCAGCTTGCGGTTAACACGGGTAAGCATTCGGCCGGCTGAGTTGCGCCAGGAACAGACGCTGTTTGCAGGCATGTGGCCGAAGCCAATGCCGCCGCGCCGGCCGAGCCCGTCTATGTTGATGGTCGCGCCTGCATCCCGGCGCCGCGTGTCGGTTCGTTCGCGACGGCGCCCTGGACCGGCAGCAATGTCCCCTGCGAACCGGGTCCGTATTGATCGCGCTTGCTGCTCTGCAGACGCGAGCACCCCGCCACCAGGTTGTAGCATTCATGATTCAAACAGCATGAACATCCGCGATCTCGCGACATGATCTGTCCGAGTTTTGCGCTTCGTTTCGCCCTCGCTTCTAACAGAGGGCGCAGGGAAGACCGGGTGCCGATCGCACCCATGGGCCCCGAGCAATGGGTAGAGAGCTCGGGGGTAGGACCACAGGTGTAACCGGGAACATCCCGGCCTTCCCTGCGCGATGGTTGTGCGGCTTACTTCGTGCTCTCCCCGGCGAGACCAGACTTTTTTGTCACCGCCCTCGCACGCGCATCGCGCAATGCGAGAAGACACCTGCCACTAGGGCGTCAGGACCACACGACTTCGCCGTCCGCGTCATGCGCACTCGTCAGTCGCGCACTCAACGTCCACCGCATCCCACACCGCGCTCGTGACGATCGCGAAGCGCCCCTCGTGTCGGGTAGGACGCGCAGATTGAACATCTGAGTTGGGTCAAACGCCAAGCGGAATATTTTCTTATCTGCCGATTGACAGGTTTTGCTGAGTTGCCCGTCGGGGTGATTTGTCGCAGGCGGCGCGGGTGGATTTGACTTGCATCGCGGGCAAACCAATCGCGACGCCCGACCGGAGCGACGAGCGAAACGGGCCATTATCGGCTGGCCGAGCAGTGCCGGATATCAGTCTACGCTCGTCCGGGATTTACACTAGCCAGCCCGTAAGCTGTCTGCGAGCGCGGAAAGCATACTGGCAAGGCGTCTTGCGGTTTCCGGCGGCGGCAGGGGCATCTTGAGGCTTTGCACGCCCGTGGTTGGATCGCGTTCGATCCAGGGATGCGCGGGAGCACCGGAATTATTGGCGGCGGCCAGCGCTGTAACAAATTGCGCGCCGACCTGAGCCAAGGCCTGCCACGGATTGGAAACAGCATCGCGCGGCGGCGCTTCGGCCGTATCAGCCCGTGCAATCGCCGTCCCGCCCGTACCGACATCCATATCCGCGTTTGCGTCTGCCGTGGATTGAGCGGTATCAGCGGTCACGATATTCGCCACCTCTTCGGCTGGCGTCACGACCTCGCTCTTGCTCATGCCCCCGGTGACGTTCTCGACATCCTTCATGAAGCGGTTAAGGCGCGAACCGCCCAGCGAAATCTCGCTGCTGCCACCGTCGAGAATGCCTGCCGACAAGGAGCGTTTGAACGCGAGAACCGAAAGCATGCCCTCCTCGATGGTGCCTTTTGAGACGAAATTGATGACCTGCACCGGCTGTCTCTGGCCCATGCGATGGACACGCGCGATGCGCTGTTCGAGGATCGCCGGATTCCACGGCATATCCATGTTCACCAGCGTCGAGGCATGCTGCAGGTTAAGGCCCGTGCTGCCGGCATCCGTGGACAGGAACACCCGGCAGGTGGGATCGGAACGGAATCGCTCGACCAATGCCGGCCGTTTCTCCGACGGCACGCCCCCGTGGAAGCTGACATAGCCCAGCCCGCGAGCTTCGAGGCGGCGGATGACGATGTCGTGGGTCCGGGTCCATTGCGAGAACACCACCGCCTTTGCCGAAGGTTCGGCGAACAAGTCGTCGAATAGCGCGGCCAATTCGTCTGCCTTGACGCCATGGTCGGTTTCCTGGTCCAGCAGATAGGTGCTGTTGCACGACATGCGCATGTTCTGCAGCGCACAGGTCAGCCGCCGCTGATCCTTGTCCGACAGAAACCTTGTCTTGCGCCAGCGGTGAACGATTTGCGCCACCACGTCGGCATTTTCCTGGTGATGGAGCATCTGCATTTCCGTCATCGGCACCAGCAGATTCTGGTCGGTCCGGCTCGGCAGCTGCCGCAGCACCTCGGATTTGCGGCGGCGGATCATGATCGGCGCCAGCGTCTGGCCAATCTTCTCCAGCCCGGTATAGCCGGTGACGCGGCCCGCTTCGTCCTTGACCTGGTGCTCGTGCAGCAGCTTCCAGGTCGGCCCAAGCCGGTGCTGATCGACGAACTGGACGATGGATACCAGTTCCTCCAGCTTGTTTTCCAAGGGCGTCCCTGTCAGCACAATTGCATAGGCGCTGTCGATGCGCTTCAGGGCGCGCGAGGCGATGGTGTTCCAGTTCTTGACCCGTTGCGCTTCATCGACGATGACGAGTTCAGGCGCCCAGGCGGCGATCAGGTCGAGATCAGGCTTGAGTTTTTCGTAGTTTGTGATTTTGCAGAAGTCATCCAGGGCGTAGTCCTTATGCCGTTGCGCCCGACCGCCGCCGATGACGCGCGCCGCATTCTCTCCATCCCGTCCGGTAAATCGCGCAATCTCGCTTTGCCACTGGTACTTGAGCGAAGTCGGGCAGATCACGAGCACGCGTGAGACGCCGAAATGTTGCGCCAATATCTCCGTTGCGGCAATCGCCTGGATGGTCTTTCCGAGTCCCATATCGTCGCCGATCAGCGCCCGGCCGGCCCGCACAGCGAACAGCGCGCCTTCGACTTGATAGGGATAGAGAGGTATCTTCAAAAGTGTCTGGAGCCCGGAATCGGCGGCTTCTCGCGGGAAAAGCTGCTTGAGCTTCGAGGCTCGTCGTTCCGCATCCCGTTTTCCGGCAATGAAATCGAGCGCATCGTCGTAGGCGCGGACCTCATGACCGCTCCTGGACGCCATGGCCATGAAAGACTCCAGGTCGCCAAAGCGGTCGTCCGGAAGCATGCCGTCGCGGTCGACGTCGAACAAGGCCGCGGCGGCCTCCTTGACCGCCGCCGGGCAGTCGGTTCCGGCACGAAAATGGACGCGGCGTTTGCCGTCATTGCGCAGATAGAACTCGGAAAATGCCGGTTGATAGCCCCGCGCAAATGCCGTCTTGGCTCCGCGCTTCTTCTCCAGTTGGGCGAGCGTGAACTCGATGTGCTTGCAGGTGCCCAACTCACCGGTGGAGTAGTCGGGGCACGAACAGAAATTGCCGCCCGGTCCCAAGCCTCGAATCGCCACGCGGTAGCTGGAGTGCGAAGCCGGATTACGGACCATGAACTCGGAGAAGAACGGCTCGCTGGTCAGGTTTTCAAGCCCGAAGTCCTGTTCGCGACCGAACTGGCGGCGCAAGCGACGTTGCCAGTCCACAGGCGATAAATCGGCGGGCGCGTGGGTACGCGAGAGCTTAGGCTCCTTGTTCGGCTTGGCCGCCGATTTCAGGCTTCGGGGCTTGGATGTTTTCATCGAGACATATTCCGTTCAGCATCGGATCCTTGCGAGGTACCTGCCGCACCAAGGCGGAGTCCGCGCCCCTTACTCCCACTCAATCATCTTTGAGGATGCTTCCACTTTGATTTCAAAGCACAAATTCTTGCAACTGACGGACAAATGCCGACGGCATACCCGCCCCAACCTTTCTCTCTTGAATTCACAGGAATATTTGAAGGCTTGAGGAAACGGCACCTTCAGCAAGTATCGGAATCAATCGACCCCGTTGACGTATATCAAGTCGGAACGGCTTCCTCGTGGCCTTTCGCCGATTTCCATCCGATACCGTCAATGCCAGTTGGACGGGGCCCGAGTGGATGCCAATCGTTTTCTCAGGAGTGACATGAAGCATCTCGCTTACTTCAAGCAAAAAGCACGCGGCGCAATAATTGAATTCGAGATGATCCTTGTTCAGCCCGGCGGATCCGTTGCCACGATCACGGACGACGCGCTCCGATTGCTGGCTGCCACCGAGCTATATTTGTTCAAGCCGACTCAGGCGAAGCTGCGTGTGGCAATCTCCGCTTAAGGAGTAGCAGCCACTCAGACGCAGGCTGTATGAGAGAACTTGGCGGTTGTGCCATCAGTTCGATTGACCCAAAAACATTTGGAACCAAATTCAGCACTGCGTACGCTGAAATCCTTAATGCCTGGACCGATCTTTTCGTCAGCCTCAGGATGTAGTTTAAGCGCCTCCGCCAAGACGGCGGCGTCGGTCGCACTGACCTTGTCCCCCGGATCATATCGATTGAGCATCGCATTTAGGAATGCCTTTGCGTCCTTCTGCGATTCGAAGTGCAGGGTAGACGGACCTGTTGAGCGTCAGGATCCTGCAAAACAGTATCCGCGAGCGGATCCGCCTCATCGAGCGTTTCGACCTCGTCGTCGGCCGATCCGGGTTCGGTCAGATCCTCCGACACTGCAGCAGCAAGATCGGCAATACGCGTGCAGGCAGCGGTCGCCTCAAGCAACTCTTGCTTGACGTTGGAAAACTCTCGAAAAATGCGCCTTTCGCGATCCAGACTGAAGGAAGTGTAGCGATCAATATCAATCAGAAATCTGTCGGCTATCGAGAGATCCTGCGCCAGCTCATCCTCCAGGTGAGCAATTGCGCTCTCTACCGTATCGATATCAGTTGGAGCGACGGCGGCCTCGCCGCGGCTGTTCCAGGTCGCACCTTTCCGACCAGATATGACCTTTACCCCGGCTTCCTGCATAACAGTACAGAGCAGCTGAAACTGGGCAGCAGTAGCGCCCGGCCACACGCTTCGCAGCTTGTTGACAGGGATAGACCCTTCCGCGAAGGCCGCGGCCATTGTCGATCTTGCGTCAACAGAGAAAGCCAGTGGCTGGCTTTGCCTACCGCTCGGCAGAGCAATCTCAGCGAACGACCATTCGTCGCGTTCTTCCCTCAAACGATATGCGGAGATCGCATCCTGGATCTCGTGCAACACTTCGCTGGACGGATGCGTGGAAACGGGAGCGATGACCTCTCCCTCAGGTTCCCATTCAACGGCGATATCGTCCAGGTCAGCATTCGACCCGGGATCTTCGACCGGCCTGGTCTGAAGCAGGGTGATCGGCTTCGAGAGCCGAACAGCCAGATCGTGATGTCCCTCCAGCTCAGCGAGCCGCGAGGCAGTCCGGCCTTCTGGGTCTTCGAGAAGGGGATCCGCTCCTTCTTCAAGCAGCAACAAACAAACGTCTGCGCGTCCTTCCTGGGCCGAGATCATTAGAGGCGTGCGGCCCGAAGAATCCCGGCCGTTTGGCGAGGCACCTCTTCTGAGGTGCATCAAGACGAGACTCTGCTGGCCCTTCGAGAGAGCCAGGCGAAAGAGCGGCGGTATCGCTACTCTCGGGTCAAGCAAGGCCCCACATGCCGCAACGCAACATCCCCCGTAATATTCCCCGTATACGAATCGAGTCCAGCCAGAACAAATTCGGCCAATCGAGCAGTGAAGCCAATTATGCTTTAGGAGCAGCTTAAACTGGTGTGCGGCCCCGATGTATACTCTTGCTGGCGTTCGGAATCCAGCTTGGCAATGCGCCGATCAGAGCCCGAAGCGGAGCTTCGCGAGGCTGTTTTTAACCCCTCCTCTTCGTCAGGCCCGCGGTAAGCGTAGGCGCGATGACCACAGGCGCGGCCGCCTACGCTAGATACCTCGAGAAAGCAAAGGGCGCGACAAGGTGTTCACGGACTTTGGGGCGGGCCGTCGAACGACAGGAGCTCGAGCCGTCGCACGGGATGTACTGAGAGCGCGACCGCCAGAACGTCTAGATTAGCCGGCTCGCGGCGAGCGAATCGGTACGACGGACTCGATTCATCACGATATTCAAGAATTGAGATTCTGGCCCCCCACCTGTCAACTTGCTCAGGGACAAAGGGGTGATTCCAATGACGAGCAGCGCAAGCCGAGGTGATGGCAGAGCCTGGGCGACCCGGGCAGTCCAGGCGCGCCGGGTTGCCGGCATGTTGTCGCCGCGAGATGCCGCGCTTGCCGAAGCCTACGCGCTGGAATGCGAGGATCGGGCGTGCAGAAATTCCACGGATGCTGTTCTGACGGTGCTGACTTCTGACAGCCAGATCGTGCCGGGCCCGATGCCGACGATCCGACGACGACCGGTCAGATCGGCGGCCTAACCGTCCCGTCGGAGGAGGCTCTGCCGCCGAGCCAAAAAGTCCGCGCGTCCCGACGTTACATAGGTACAATTTCTGATATAGTACGGCTTTTCGCACACCTTGGGGAATAGTGTGCATGCCGAAGAATATTGTGATCTTTTCCGACGGCACCGGCCAAGCCGGTGGCATTCACTTCGACGAAGCACGAACCAATATCTACAAGCTGTACCGGGCCTGCCGGGTCGGCCCGGACACCAAGGTCGAGCCATCCGAGCAGGTTGCGTTCTATGATCCGGGGCTTGGATCGGCCTCGGACGGTGGTCATTTCAAGATCGGCTGGCTGCGCTGGCTCTACAATCTCGCCAGCATGGCCACAGGTCTTGGCATCACGCGCAACATCGTCGACTGCTATGCGGCCATTATCAGCCTCTATGAGGAAGGCGATCGCGTCTTCCTGATAGGTTTCAGCCGCGGCGCCTATACCGTACGCTCGGTCGCTGGCGTCATGACCTACTGCGGCATTCCGCGCCACATGCCGGATGGCTCCCCGCTGCGCCGGGATCCGAAAAGCATCCGCAATCTGGCGGAACATGCCGTCAAGAGCGTCTATCAGTTCTGCCCATCCTACGAGCGCAAGATCCTCGGCTATCGGCAGTTCCTGCTGAAGACACGCGATGCGATCGCCGCACAATTCAGACAGCAGCATGGCTGCTCGGTGACTGTCGAAGGTAGGGAGCGCGCCAACGTGTTCCCGTATTTCATCGGTGTCTTCGATACCGTCGCGGCGCTGGGGCACAAGTATCTTGGTGCGGCCCTGGTACTGTCCGGCATTGCGGCGATTGTCGGCCTGCACATTCTGGGCGGCGCACTCGAACCGGTTTTCCCTTGGGCGGGCGTGAGCGCACGGATGCTCTCCTATCTCGGGCTCGCCACGGCCCTGATCGTGTTTCTGATGAACTATCTCAAGATTGCGCCTGCCCTGCCTGACCACAGCGCATGGCAACGGCTGCGAACCCTGCATTTCGCGCCGCCCAAGCACAAATTCTACGACAAGACGCTGAATCAGAACGTCGGCTACGCCAAGCATGCGATCTCGATCGATGAGAACCGCGCCGACTTCAAGCGGGTCGGATGGGTGCCGTCCGAGGCGAAGCAGGACCAGCGAGATGCGCACGGTAACCTCTACTTTGAGCAGGTCTGGTTTCCCGGAGTGCATGCTGACGTCGGCGGCGGCTACCTCGAAAATGAGGCTCGGCTGTCGGATGTCGCACTCAACTGGATGATCGCGGGAGCGTCCATCATTCCCGGCGGGCTGCAGCATGACGGAAGCGTGCTGCGCCTGTCGCCCGACCCCGCGGGCCCCCAACACGACCAACAGGCCGGCAGCTTTCTCAAGCTTGGCGTTCGCGACCTGCCGATTGATTCAGAGACCGAACACTCAGAATCCCCGATGCATAAATCGGTCTACCGACGCTTCGAGGCGCCATCGGTTCTGCTCTATGACCGCGTGGTTGCCTACCGCCCGGATAACATGCGCGTGCATGTGGATTTCAAGCATTACTTCGATGAGAGCTTAGCCGAGCCGCCGCAATGCGTTGCTGACGATATCGAGCTGAAATGGAAAACTGGCGGCTACGCCGGGCGGTTGTGACCGGCGAACCGGCGTGCGGCGGGTTTCTGCAAGCTCTTGTCGATGCCGATAGATCTCGAAGCCGCTGCGGCATGAACTGCCAGGTGCCATGCCGTCTCGTCCGAAAATCGGACATTCGGTTTGGCTGTTAGACGTTTTGCTGGAAGTCTTGAGCACAAGGGGATTCAAACCCTGGAAGGATGGTCGACGGCCCGAAGACTATCGCCGCAAGTTTCTTTTTCCACGATCGGTCACCAGGGGAGCTTGCCGACGACGCGCCCAATTTTCTACCGGTAGGAACTATCAAGTTCAATCGAGAGAGCAGCAACGTGGCACGTCGGGAAATCACGCCCATCAAGCGCACCATCCGGCGAGACCAGCTTCGCGAGATGGTCCCGCTCGCCGACAGCACCATCTATGAGATGGAACAGCGCAGCGAGTTTCCGAGGCGGTTCGCGCTTTCGCCCCGGTGTGTCGTGTGGGATCTCGCTGAGGTCGAAGCTTGGCTGGCTACGCGCAGATCGACGCCTCCTGCTCGTGCGCCGCATCCTGATGTGAGGCAACGTCGAGCCCGGCCGGTTAGAGCGCTGGGTCGGGCTGCAGGAGCGGCATTGAAGGCGGAATGAGCGTTGGGATGTATTTCTGGCCACCAACCCAGGCATCAATGATGTTGGACCACTCTTGCATCATATGCCGACGCTGCACCTCGTACTCTGCCTTGTTGTAGACCCCCCTCGATGACCGTCCGTCCTCGTGCGCAAGGCACTTTTCAATCCAGTCGCTGTTGAAACCGAGTTCGTTCAGGAGGGTCGACGCAGTCCTTCGCAGGTCATGAACCGTGAACGGCTGCAGCGGAAGCCCTTCCTTGCTTGCCTGCTCGACGACCGAGTATGTAACCCGGTTGAACGTTGCTCGCGACATCGGAGCGTCGGCGTCATAGCGCGATGGCAGGACATACCTTGAATTCCCTGCGCACGTCTTCAACGCGATGAAGATATCGAGCACCTGACTCGAGAGATACACATTGTGCGCCTTCGAACGCTTCATACGCTCCTTGGGAATCGTCCAGACCGCATTCTCGAAGTCAACTTCATCCCATGTGGCATCCTGCAGTTCGCTCTTGCGAACCATGGTGAGCAGATAAAGACGCAATCCCAGCCTGATGGTGGGCAGTGTCGCGACGTGATCCAGTTGTTTGAGCATGACGCGGATTTCGGTCGGTGAGAGAGAGCGATCTCTCGGGACAAAGGTTGCGATCGACGCCGGTCCGACCTCGTCGGCAGGATTTGCGATCTTCTCGCCATGCAGGATCGCAAATCCGTAGATCTGCTTCACGATATCCCGGACGTGGATTGCCGTTGCGGGGGCGCCGCGCTCTACGATGGCCGCGCAGTGGGCGCGGAGATCGCCGGGTGCAATCTCATTCAGAAGGCGCTTGCGCCAAACTGGAAGCAGCTCGCGTTCGAAGATCGATCGCCGCATTGCCCGGGTACTGTCCGCCATGGGTGCCGCGACAAGCCACTTCTCTCCGAGCTCGCCAAAACTCCTTGCTTCAAGAAGACGCCGTTTCTCGCGCTGCTTCTCGATAGCGGGTGACCGCCCCTCGCCGACCGCGCGCCTCGCATCGATGCACTTCTCGCGAGCGCGTGCGAGCGACAACCCTGTCGGGCCGTATTTTCCGAGGACCACAGTCTCGCGTCGACCATGCAGACGGTAGTCGAGCCGGAAAGACAGCGTCCCGGCGGGCGACACAACCACGTACATGCCGTCCCGGTCGGTGACCTTGTACGATTTTTCCTTTGGTCTCAGCGCCTTAAGCGCAGCGTCTGTCAGCAAGGACTTTCCCTCCAGGCAAATACCGTCAGCTATTTTTGAGCCGCGTTTGACCGGAGATTTCCTTGTTTTGCAGATACTTAGGCAAAGAAAAATACCGTCAGACGCAGCATCGCCTATGACGGTATTGATCGGGATCGGTTGTTTCAATGGACGGCGACACCGTCAGGCGCTCCGTCCGTCCGGTTTCATGCGCGCCGATAGTTGTCGAATGTAGATGACGATTTAGATCGTAAAATCAGTCTGTTACGTCGTACAATTGGATAAAGCGGGATAGTCCCGGACGGGCCTGAATCATTCCCACTCGATCGTCCCCGGCGGCTTGCTCGTCACGTCGTACACCACCCTATTCACGCCCTTCACCTCGTTGATGATGCGCGTCGCGGTCTCCGCCAGAAACTTCATGTCGAACTGGTAGAAGTCGGCGGTCATGCCGTCGGTCGAGGTGACGGCGCGCAGGCCGACGACGTATTCGTAAGTTCTGCCGTCGCCCATCACGCCGACGGTCTTGACCGGCAGCAGCACGGCGAAGGCCTGCCAGATCGCGTCATAGAGGCCGTGCTTGCGGATCTGGTCGATATAGACCGCATCCGCGTTGCGCAGGATGTCGAGCTTTTCGCGGGTGATGTCGCCGGGGCAGCGGATCGCGAGGCCGGGGCCCGGGAACGGGTGGCGGCCGACGAACACTTCGGGCAGGCCGAGCTCGCGGCCGAGCACGCGCACCTCGTCCTTGAACAATTCGCGCAGCGGCTCGACCAGCTTCATGTTCATGCGCGCGGGCAGGCCGCCGACATTGTGGTGCGACTTGATGGTCACCGAGGGTCCGCCGGTGAAGGAGACGCTCTCGATCACATCAGGGTAAAGCGTGCCCTGCGCCAGGAATGCGGCCGGTCCTTCACCTTTCTTTGCGATCTTCTTCGCTTCCGCTTCGAACACGTCGATGAACAAGCGCCCGATGGTCTTGCGCTTCACCTCGGGATCGGTGACGCCTTCGAGCTCGCCCAGAAACTCTTTCGACGCGTCGACGTGGACCAGCGGGATGTTGTAATGGTTGCGGAACAGGTCGACGACGGTTTTCGCCTCGTCGAGCCGCAGCAGGCCGTGATCGACGAACACGCAGGTGAGCTGGTCGCCGATCGCCTCGTGGATCAGGACCGCCGCCACGGCAGAATCGACGCCGCCGGAGAGGCCGCAGATCACCTTGCCCTGGCCGACCTGGGCGCGGATCTTCTCGATCGCCTCCTCGCGGAAGGCGCGCATGGTCCAGTCGCCGGTCAGACCCGCGACCTTGCGGACGAAGTTGCGCAAGAGCTTTGCGCCATCGGGCGTGTGCACCACTTCGGGATGGAACATCAGGCCGTAATATTTCCGCTTCTCGTCCTGGATGATCGCGAACGGCGCGTTCGGCGAAGTGCCGGCCACAGAGAAGCCGGGCGGCATTTTGGTGATGCGGTCGCCATGGCTCATCCACACCTGGTGCTTCTCGCCGTGGCCCCAGACGCCGTCGAACAGCTGGCTGTCGGTCTTGACCTCGACATCGGCGCGGCCGAACTCGCGGTGGTGCCCGCCCTCGACTTCGCCGCCGAGCTGGGCGGCCAGGGTCATCTGGCCGTAGCAGATGCCGAGCACGGGAACACCGGATTCGAAGATCAGCTGCGGCGCGCGCGGCGAGCCGGTCTCGTGCACCGACTCCGGCCCGCCGGACAGGATCACCGCCTTCGGCTTCATCTCCTTGAAGGCGGCCTCCGCCTTCTGGAACGGCACGATCTCGGAATAGACGCCCATCTCGCGGACGCGGCGGGCGATCAGTTGCGTCACCTGGCTGCCGAAATCGACAATCAGAATCTTGTCATGCGCCGAGGCCACCGTGGGCGCCGACGCGTTATGGGCTGTGTGCTGGGCTGTCATGGCAAGCAGATACGCGACGGCGCCCGCCCCCGCAACCGCGCAGCGCGGGGCGCCCACATTCTTCTTTGGGCATGGACAAATCGATATAGGTCAGTATTGTTGACCTAATTTGGCCATAACCGATGGGAGGAAACCAATGCCGGATTTTCACGAACCGTCCCGCCTCACCGCGCTCGGCCGCGACTGGGTCGCGGCCTGGAACGCGCGCGACCTCGAGCGCGTGCTTGCGATGTATTCGGAGGATACCGAGATGACCTCGGACCGGATCCCGGCGTTCGGCTTCGGCGCCTCCGGCACCGTGCGCGGCAAGGCGCAGCTGCGGGCCTATTGGAGCGCGGCGCTCGCGAAGCTGCCCGAGCTGCATTTCGAGCTGATCGACCTGTATGTCTCGCCCGACAGCGTCGTGGTGTTCTACCAGAACGAACGCGGCAAGAAGATCTGCGAGTACCTGCGGTGTGACGCCGAGGGCAAGATCAGGCAGGGCTCGGCGAACCATCTGGTGGGCTAGATTGCTGTGGCACTCCTACTCTCTCCCGTCACCCTGAGGTGGCCGCTTCTTCAGCGGCCCTCGAAGGGCGACAGCCCGGCTCCAACCATCCTTCGAGGCTCGCCGAGCGCTGCTCGCGCACCGCTCGACGCGCACCTCAGGATGACGTCGGCGTTTGGGGATGCAGAGCCGTAAGATGAGCAAAATCGAGGAGCCCGCCCATGAAAATCCCGACCCTGCCCTTCACGGTCACCGACTGGAGCAACGTCGAACCTTCGGTGCATCCCGGCGAGACCGGGCAAGCGTTGTGGCGCACGCTCGACATCGGCGAGCTGCGGGTGCGGATGGTGGAGTATTCGCCGGGCTATCTCGCCGATCACTGGTGCGATCGCGGCCATGTGCTCTTTGTCGTCACGGGCGAGCTCGACACCGAGCTGCGCGACGGCCGCAAATTCACGCTGAAGCCGGGCATGAGCTACCAGGTCTCCGATTTCGGCGACGCCGCGCACCGTTCGTCGACCGCGACGGGTGCGACGCTGTTTATTGTTGATTGATAGCCTCTACTTTCCCCCGTCACCCTGAGGAGGTCGCGAAGCGACCGTCTCGAAGGGCGACAGCCCGGCTCCATCCCCATTCTTCGAGGCTCGCAAGAGCTCGCACCTCCAGCGACAACGGCTTCGCCGTTGCGCGGGGATGACGTCGGAGTGTGCGGATGACGACCGCGCTTGCAGTCGCACACATGCCGCTACCGCCGCCGCGCCGCGACCTTCTTCACCTTGGTATCCGCCCAGCTCAGCGGCTTGCCGCTCTTGGACGGCAGCACGAGTTGCCCGACCGCCTGCCCGGCCTGGTCGAGCAGCACCGAATGCGGCTCGCCGCGCGCGTAGAGATGCGCCTCGCCCCATTGCCGCAAGGAGACCACGATCGGGAACAGGTCGTGTCCCCGCTTCGTCAGCACATATTCGAGGTAGGCGCTGCCGTCGGACGCCGCGACCTGCTCGAGCACGCCCGTTTCGACCAGCTTGCGCAGCCGCGCCGTCAGCATGCCCTTGGCGATGCCGAGGTTCTTCTGGAAGTCGCCGAACCGGCGCAGGCCGTCGAACGCGTCGCGCACGATCAACAGCGACCACCAGTCGCCGATCGCATCCAGCGCGCGGGCCACCGGGCAGTCCGCCTTTGCGAATCCGGTCCGCTGCATCGCGCTCCACCTCCCTCGATCACGATTCCGCACTGGTCTTAAAATAGGACTAGACAGGCTGCGATGCAACTGGTCTCATTATAAGACCAGATTGCGAATTGCAGCGGAGGCAAGATGACGAACCAGACCATGACGGAGGCCGGGCCGGCCACGGGCGATCACAAGACGGACGGCAAGCCCCGCGACACCAAGACAGGCGCGCTTTCGCCCGCGATCGTGCTGCTGTTTGCGGTCGCCTGCGGGCTGAGCGTCGCCAACATCTATTCCGCCCAGCCGCTGCTCGACACCATGGCGCAGGATCTCGGCATTACCCCCGCCGCGATCGGCATCGTCGTGACGCTGACCCAGGTCGGCCTCGCCTTCGGCCTGATGCTGATCGTGCCGCTCGGCGATCTCTGGGACCGCCGCAAGCTGATCGTCGGCCAGATCATGCTGTCCGCGGTCGCGCTTGTCGTGGTCGGCACCGCGCCGAACGCGATCGTGCTGTTCTGTGGAATGGCGCTGGTCGGGCTGCTCGCCGTCGTGATCCAGGTGATCGTCGCCTTTGCCGCGACATCGGCCGCGCCGGCCGAGCGCGGACAGACCATCGGCACCATTCAAAGCGGCGTCGTGTCGGGCATCCTGCTGGCTCGTTTTGCGTCGGGCACGCTGGCCGACATCGGCGGATAGCGCATGGTCTACCTGACCTCGGCGGTGCTGATGCTCGCGATGGCCGCGCTGCTCGCCTATGTGCTGCCGCGACAGCCGCCGCGGACGCTGACCGGATCATCCTATGCCAAGCTACTGCGCTCGACGGCCGCGCTGTTCGCCGAGGAGCAGGTTTTGCGCGAGCGCGCCGTGTTCGCGCTGCTGGTCTTCGCGAGCTTCAGCGCGTTCTGGAGCTCGGTGGTGCTGCCGCTGGCCGCACCGCCGCTGTCGCTGTCGCACACCGCGATCGGCATGCTCGGCATTGCCGGCCTCGCCGGCGCGCTGGCGGCGCGCAATTCGGGCCGCCTCGCCGATCGTGGCTGGGGCCAGCGCACCACCGGATTGTCGCTGCTGCTGATGCTCGCCGGCTGGGCGCCGATCGCCTGCCTGCATTCTTCGCTGTGGCTGGTGCTCGCCGGCGTCGTCATGATCGACTTCGCGGTGCAGGCGGTCCACGTCACCAACCAGAGTCTGATCGTCGCCGCCCGCCCCGAAGCATCGAGCCGCCTGATCGGCGTCTACATGGTATTCTACTCGGTCGGCAGCGGGCTCGGCGCGATCTCTTCGACGATGGCCTATGCCGCCGCCGGCTGGCTCGGCGTCTGCGCGCTCGGGGCCGCGATCAGCGCCATCGCGCTGTTGTACTGGGTCATCGTGGTGAGCAGGACGCCGGTGCCGGTCGGCGTGTGCACGGTTCCGTCACCCTGAGGAGCGCGCTCTTGCGCGCGTCTCGAAGAGCGACGGCCCGGCTCCATCCCCATCCTTCGAGGCCCGCCGAGCGCTGCTGACGCATTGCTCGGCGCGCACCTCAGGATGACGGGGTGGTTGCTCTGCTTGCTCAGTGTCATCACCCGCGCATGCGGGTGATCCAGTATTCCAGAGACCGCAGTGCTCGAGCCGAGGGGCCGCGGCGTACTGGATCGCCCGGTCCATGTGCGCAATTGCGCACAGGCCGGGCGATGACCGCGTTGGACGAGGATATAGCCTCACATCCTCTCAGGATGACGCCCGCTTGAGGATGCTAACGAAGAACCCGTCCGTGCCGGTGCGGCGCGGCGTCATCAGCAGGCCCTCCGGCGACAGCAGCGCGGCCTCTGCAAACGCCTCGGCCTTGTCCCACAGCACCGATGCGGTCTGCTCCGGCGGCTGCACGGAAAACTCCGGATGTCGCACGGTGAACGCCTTGACCTGCTCGCCGTTCTCCTCGGCCAGCACCGAGCAGGTGATGTAGGCGATCCGGCCGCCGGACTTGACCAGCGGCGCCGCGCGCTCCAGCACCTCGGCCTGATCCTTCAGCCGCACCTCGAGCGCGCCGGGGCGCATCCGCCATTTGGCGTCGGGATTGCGGCGCCAGGTGCCGGTGCCGGTGCACGGCGCGTCGATCAGCACGAGATCGGCGGAGGCCTTGATGTCGGACAGCACCTCGTCCTCGCCGCGCGGCGTGCGCACATCGCAATTGTGCACGCCGGCGCGCGACAGCCGCTCATGGATCGGCACGAGCTGGCGCTTGTCGCTGTCGGTCGCGATCAGCCGGCCTTTGCCGTCCATCATGGCGGCAAGCGCCAACGTCTTGCCGCCGGCGCCGGCGCAGAGGTCGATCACCTGCTCGCCGGGCTTGGCCGCCGAGAACAATGCGGCGAGCTGCGAGCCCTCGTCCTGGACCTCGATGGCGCCCTTGATGAAATCCTCCTCGGCATGGATGCCGGGGTTGCGCGCGTCGGCGCCGAGCTCGATGCGCAGGCCGAGCGGCGACCACGGCGTTTCCCTGGCGCCGAGATGCGACAGGCGCGGCAGCACCTTCTCGCGCTTGCCGCGCAGCGTGTTGACGCGCAGATCGAGCGGCGCGCGGCTCGCCATCGCGGTCGCTTCCGCTGCGCGGTCGTCGCCGAACACCTTTGCCAGATACGGGTCGAGCCAGTCCGGATAGTCGCCCGCGACATGCGCCGGCGCATCCTTGAGCGAGCGCGAGGCCAATGCAGCCTCCTCGGCCGCGGTCAGCGGATCCGGCGCGAAGCGACCGCCGTCGCACAACGCCGAGATCGTCGGGATGTCCATGCCACGCTCGAGCTTGAGCATGCCGAGCACCCGCGACCGGGCGCTGGCATCGTCCATCAACCAGGCGGCGGAGGATTGCCGGCGCAGCACGTCCCAGATCAGGCCGGAGATCGCGGCGCGATCGCCGGAACCGGCATAGCGGTGCGCGGTGCCCCATTCCTTCAGCGCTTTGGCCGCGGGAATGCGCTGTGCGTCGATGGTGGCGATCAGCTCGATCGCGGCGGAGAGCCGGGCAGCGGGGGTCATCGATCTCTTTCGGTTGGGCGCATCAAATCAGCAGCAGGAGTTTGAGCGCGAAATACAGCCACATCGCCGCCAGTACCAGTACGCCGGCGAACCAGGCGAGCGAGCGCGGCCGCACGTCGTTGGAGCTGACGAACACCCCGGCATGGGCAAACCGCGTCACCACGAACACCCAGGACATCAGCACGATGAACAGATCGGCACGGCGCAGCGGCAGCGCAATGGCAATCAGCACATAGAGCAGCACCGGCAGTTCGAACTGGTTGGCAAAGCAGTTGGCGAACTGGGTGGCGCGGGGCGGCCAGTTCGGCTGGCGCAGCGCGATATCAGCCATCTTGGTCTCACCGCTCGCCAGCGTCCTGGTCCGTGCCGTCGCCATCGCAAACAGGAGCGCGAAGGTGAGCCCGATCTGGATGAAGACCGGCAACAGAACCATTTGAACCGACATCAAGAATCTCCCTTAAGCCGGGCGCCGGCCGCTCTCTTAGCGGTCGCGGCCGCCCAACACAATGAATCGCGCCAATAACGCGCCTGGGTAACCCGTTGAACCATGATCCGAGCCCGGGTGACCAACTCCCAGGAATAATGGCGGTTTCAGTTCCCCACGGATGACGCGATGAGCATCATCACCCCGATCCTGGACGGCGCGGCTTTGGCGGCCGCGAGCCTCGGCGATCTCCTCACCTCCCTGCTGAAAGCGATCGACCCCGGCATCGGCTGGTTCGACGACGCGGCCTACGACATCGGGCACGATGCGCTCGCCTATCTCGGGCTCAACGCATCGCCGGCCGTGACGGGAACAAACCCGCCGAACACGGGGCTGCTCGGAGGTCGCGTCGGTCCGCCTGCCCTGCCCATCCGCGCGGACAAGCAGCTTGCGATCTAGCGGCCTGCGCTGCCGGATCAAACAAGACATCAAACAACGCATCAAACAGAGCAGCGAAGAACACGCTGAAATCGTCATCGTTCCGACTTCGCGCCGACGCTATAATTCGGCCGAAAGGATCGATGCATGCCCCAGTTTCGCCTGACACAAATCTCCGACACCCACCTCGCGCGCCGCTTCAAGCCGCTCGTCGACAACTTTCATCGCGTCAGCGAACACATCGACGCGACGCGTCCCGATCTCGTGCTCAACTCCGGCGACGTCGCGTTCGATGGGCCGACCAGCCGCGACGATCTGGTGTTCGCCAAGGAGCTGCACAACGCGCTGCCGGTGGATTGCCTCTATCTGCCGGGCAATCACGACATCGGCGACAATCCGACAGCGGTCGGCCCGGTGCCGGCGCAACTGCCGACCGAAGAAACGCGCCGCGCCTTCACCTCGGTGCTTGGCGAGGATCGCTGGCATTTCGACGCCGCCGGCTGGTGCTTCATCGGCCTCAATTCCCTGATCATGAACACCGGGCTCGACAGCGAGGCCGCGCAATTCGACTGGCTCGCCTCAGCGCTCGACAAGGCCGTCGGCAGACCGGTCGCGCTGTTCCTGCACAAGCCGCTGTATCTCGACGTGCCCTACGATGCCGAACGCGTCGAGACCGCGATCCGCTACGTGCCGCAGCCGGCGCGCCGCCGCCTCATCGAGATGTTCGGCAAGGTCGATTGGCGCCTGGTCGGCAGCGGCCATGTGCACCAGCGCCGCGA
This sequence comes from Bradyrhizobium sp. Pha-3, assembly GCF_042258615.1. GTDB lineage: Bacteria > Pseudomonadota > Alphaproteobacteria > Rhizobiales > Xanthobacteraceae > Bradyrhizobium. Next base: position 5,754,827 of record NZ_CP170152.1, read on the forward strand.
CTATACGTTCGAGCATGTCCGGCACATCTGGGCGCCCTCGGCCGGCTTCGTCATTTCAGATGCGCGACAGGAAGTGATCGGCATCAAGGAAGTTGGCCTGGTCGAATACCGTTTCCAGCCGGACAGCTTTGAAGTGCGTCACGTCAGGGCCAAGGGACAGGTCGATGTCGACCTGGACATGCTGCTCGGCAAGCAGCCGGCGTGAGCCGTCTCAGCTCCGCGCCGCGTCGTGCAGATCCTGCTTGATGACGGTGAGCAGCGCCTGCAGCGAGTCCTTGTTGGGCCGCGCCGCCGGCCTGGCCCGCATGCGCGGCACCTGCGGCATGAAGCGGACCGGCTCGGCGGCCGGCTCGTCCGCGACAAATTTTCCATGCAAGACGTCGTCGCGGCGGCCCATGACGAACATCGTCGCCCAATAGCCGACGGCGAGGAGAATGAGCCCGAAAACGATAGCTTCAAAAATCATGGCTACACCTGAAATATAGCCATATTGAAACAACTGCTCCGGGTTCCCCGTCAAGCAAATGGGGGCCGAAACGCCCCCAAAAGCCCGCCATTGTGGCGTTTTTGATACTTTGTTACGCGGAATGGGAGATTCCGGGCCTTAACTCAGGCCTTGTCCGGCCCGATCCGGACCAGCTGCTTGCCGAAATTGGCGCCCTTGAGCAGGCCCATGAAGGCCTCCGGCGCGCTGTCCAGCCCCTCGGTCACGAACTCCTTGTACTTGACCTTGCCCTCGCGCACCCACTGCGACATGTCGCGCAGGAAGTCGCCATGCATGGCGGCGAAGTCGCTGACGATGAAGCCGCGGAACGTCAGCCGCTTGGTCAGGATGTTGCGCATCATCGCACCGGCCCATTTCGGGGCGTGCGCCTCGGTGTCGTTGTAATGCGCGATCAGGCCGCAGACCGGAATCCGCGCGAACGCATTGAGCAGCGGAAACACCGCGTCGAACACCGCGCCGCCGACATTCTCGAAATAGACGTCGATGCCCTTCGGACAGGCTTCCTTGAGCTTCGCCGCAAGGTTGGGATCGCGATGATCGAGGCACTCGTCGAAGCCGAGCTCGTTCTTGACGTAGGCGCATTTGTCCTTGCCGCCGGCAATGCCGATCGCCCGCGCGCCCTTGATCTTGGCGATCTGCCCGACCGCCGAGCCGACGGCGCCGGACGCAGCCGCAACCACCACCGTCTCGCCCGCCTGCGGCTTGCCGATCTCGAGCAGCCCCGTATAGGCGGTCATGCCGGGCATGCCGAGCACGCCGACCGCGGTCGAGATCGGCGCGATCTTCGGATCGATCTTGGCCAGCCCCTTGCCGTCGGACAGCACATGCGTCTGCCAGCCCGCGCGCGACAGCACGATGTCGCCCTTGGCAAAGGCGGGATTGTTGGACGCGATCACCTCGCTCACCGTGCCGCCTTCCATCACCCCGCCGACCGGCACCGGCGCGGCATAGGACGGACCGTCGGCCATGCGGCCGCGCATATAGGGATCGAGCGACAGCCAGATGGTGCGCAGCAGCACCTCGCCCGCGCCCGGCGTCGGCGGCGTGTAATCCTCGAGCCTGAAGTTGGCCGGCGTGGGCTCGCCGTGCGGGCGCGAGGCCAGAACGATGCGCTTTCCTTGGCCGTTTCCTTGGGACATTGGATTTCCTCTTGGGTGATTGGTTCGTGGCGCACACGTAGTCATGCAATCCAGCTCCCCGCAAGGGAGATGGATTTGCTCTTTCGCGCAGAGCTGTTTGAAATGTTGTTTGAAATGACGGCCGTCATGCCGGGGGCACGCCGCCCTGCGGGCCCGTCACTGCGGGCAGTCCGCCTGGCTTCCGCGCGATCGCTAGTCAGCCGGGATGAAACGGAGGGTGCCTGCGCGACGCGTTGGCTTGCCGGTGTCGTTGGTATGATTGACGCCGTCCATGACAGGCACCTCGGGGAAATCGAATGGGCTTACGCCGTCGAGGCATGCCACGTTGACGGCATACAGGCTCTGGTTCGATCGTCGCTGATGATGCGTGTAGATACCGCACCGAGAACAGAAGAAGTGCTGTGCTGTTCCGGTGTGGAAGCGATAGCTTGTCAGCGCCTCCTTGCCCTGCAGGAACTTGATCCCGCCCATCTCCGCCATGACGACGACGGCACCGCGCATCCGGCAGTAAGAGCAGGTGCAGCGGCGGATCGAACTGAAACCGTCGCTGAGCGTCGCCTCGAAGCGCACCGCACCGCAATGGCACTGGCCGGCCCGAACATTCGTGTCGCTCGCCATGTCGCCTGGGTTCCCTGTCAAGAGATTCCGGGGCAGTCCCGTGGACCGACCCGGAAATGACGAGCGAGGTGCTTACACCCCGCCCGGATAGTTCGGGGCTTCGCGCGTGATGGTGACGTCGTGGACGTGGCTCTCGCGCAGGCCCGCGCCGGTGATGCGGACGAACTCGGCCTTGTCGTGGAAATCCTTGATGTCCTTCGCACCGACATAGCCCATCGCCGCCCTGAGACCGCCGGCGAGCTGGTGCATCACGTTGCCGACCGGGCCCTTGTACGGCACCTGGCCCTCGATGCCCTCGGGCACCAGCTTCAGCGTGTCCTTGATGTCCTGCTGGAAGTAGCGGTCTGCCGAGCCGCGCGCCATCGCGCCGACCGAGCCCATGCCGCGATAGGCCTTGTAGGAGCGGCCCTGCCACAGGAACACTTCGCCAGGCGTCTCGTCGGTGCCGGCGAGCAGCGAGCCGACCATCGCGATGTCCGCGCCGGCGGCAAGCGCCTTGGCAAGGTCGCCGGAGTATTTGATGCCGCCGTCGGCGATCACGGGCACGTCGGCCTTCTTCGCCGCCGCCACAGCATCCATGATCGCGGTGAGCTGCGGCACGCCGACGCCGGCAACGATGCGCGTGGTGCAGATCGAGCCCGGACCGATCCCGACCTTGATGCAGTCGGCGCCCGCGTCGATCAGCGCCTGCGCGCCGCCCTCGGTCGCGACGTTGCCCGCCACCACCTGCACGGCGTTGGAGAGCCGCTTGATGCGGTTGACGGCATTGAGCACATGCCGCGAGTGACCGTGTGCGGTGTCGACCACAACGACGTCGACGCCGGCATCGATCAGCCGCTCGGTCCGTTCATATCCGGTCTCGCCGACCGTGGTCGCTGCTGCGACACGAAGCCGGCCCTGCGCGTCCTTGCAGGCCAGCGGATGGGCGACTGCCTTTTCCATGTCCTTCACGGTGATCAGGCCGACGCAGCGATATTGGTCGTCGACGACGACCAGCTTTTCGATGCGATGCTGGTGCAGCATCCGCTTCGCCTCGTCCTGGCTGACGCCCTCGCGCACCGTGACGAGGTTCTCGTGCGTCATCAGCTCCGAAACCCTTTGCCGCGGATCGGTTGCGAAGCGCACGTCGCGGTTGGTCAGGATGCCGACCAGCTTGCCCGGCACGTTCTTGCCCGCACCGGTCACGACCGGGATGCCGGAGATGCCGTGATCCTTCATCAGCGTCAGCGCGTCGGCCAGCGTGGCCTCAGGACCGATGGTCAGCGGGTTGACCACCATGCCGGATTCGAACTTCTTGACCTGCCGCACCTGCGCGGCCTGCCCTTCGGGATCGAAATTGCGGTGGATGACGCCGAGGCCGCCGGCCTGCGCCATCGCGATCGCCATCCGCGCCTCGGTGACGGTGTCCATTGCGGACGCCATGATCGGAATGTTGAGCTGGATCGCGCGGGTGACGCGCGAGCGGATATCGACTTCCGAGGGAAGAAAATCGGACAGACCGGGCTTCAGAAGCACATCGTCGAACGTGTAGGCTTCGCGGATAGCCTGAAATCCCGTGGCCATTGCCAACTCCTTATCTGCGGCCGCAGCCGCGAGGGTCTTACGGATGAGCGCTACCTGCGGCGACGCTCGCTGCGTCACCGTCGAATCGGCGCCCATCGGTGGGGTTGACGCTGGTCGATAGCATGGCGGCATGACGAATCAAAGTGTTTGCCAGCCATGCACAGGCTTTTTACGGGCCGGTTCAGGGGGCCCTGTAGCCTGCTTACCGATATCCCTGCGGCGGCCCGTGGCGGCGGATCGCCTCGACCACCTCGCGGTGGCGCCGGTCCTCGCGCTTCATATGGACCGCGATCACAGCATGGGCCGACGGCACCAGCAGCAAGACGTGGAAAAACAGCCCGAAAATCGCGCAAAACACGATCAGGACCAGATTGAAGATGGCCGAAAACGGCTGTCCGTTCAGGAGCAGCCCGATCGGCGGCAGCAGAGCGGCGAGAACGTAGATCACGGCAGCACCTCAAACGCTGGCGGATGCATAGCAGCGTCACGCAGGATTTAGGGCGTTTGCCCGGTTCCGCAATAGCGTGGTCCGGGGCAGGATGATATGGCCCCCTCGCCCGCCTTTTTCAGCACGGCTGTCCTATTTTGATGAACAAACAACGCCTGATCCCGCTCATCGTCGCCACCGCCCTGTTCATGGAAAACATGGACTCAACGGTGATCGCGACCTCGCTGCCGGCGATCGCCGCCGATATCGGCACCAGCCCCCTGACGCTGAAGCTAGCGATCACATCCTATCTGCTGTCGCTCGCGGTGTTCATCCCGGCCAGCGGCTGGACCGCGGACCGCTTCGGCGCCCGCATCGTGTTTGCCGGCGCGGTTGCCGTGTTCATGCTGGGCTCGATCGGCTGCGCGCTGTCCTCCTCGGTGACCGATTTCGTGTTCGCCCGCATCCTGCAGGGCCTCGGCGGAGCGATGATGACCCCGGTCGGGCGGCTGGTGCTGCTGCGCTCGGTCGACAAGAGCGCGCTGGTCAACGCGATGGCCTGGGTGACGGTGCCGGCGCTGATCGGCCCGGTGATCGGGCCGCCGCTTGGCGGCTTCATCACCACCTATTTCTCCTGGCACTGGATCTTCCTGATCAACATCCCGATCGGGCTGCTCGGCATCTTCCTGGCGCTGAAATACATCGACCCGATCAAGAGCGAGGATCCCGAACGTTTCGACCTGATGGGACTGGTGCTGGCCGGGGTCGGGCTCGCCGGCATCGCCTTCGGGCTGTCGGTCGCAGGCCTCAACCTGCTGCCGTGGCCGATCGTCGCTGGCCTGGTGGGGGTCGGCACGGTGTCGATGACGCTCTACGTCATCCACGCCCGGCGCACCGGATCGCCAGTGCTCGATTTCGGCTTGCTGCGGCTGCCGACGATGCGGGCGTCGATCGTCGGCGGCTTCATGTTCCGGCTCGGCATCGGCGCGCTGCCGTTCCTGCTGCCGCTGCTGATGCAGGTCGGTTTCGGCCTGTCGCCGTTCCAGTCCGGCCTCGTCACCTTTGCCTCCGCGGTCGGCGCCATGGGCATGAAGACGCTGGCGGCGCGCATCATCAAGGCCTTCGGTTTCCGCAACATGATGACGGTGAATGCGGTGGTCAGTTCGGCCTTCCTCGCCGCCTGCGCCTTGTTCACGATCTCGACGCCGCTGATGCTGATCTTCACCATCCTGGTGGTCGGCGGCTTCTTCCGCTCGCTGCAATTCACCGCGATCAACACCGTGGCCTATGCCGAGGTCGAGGCGCCGCAGATGAGCCGTGCCACCACCCTGGTCAGCGTCAACCAGCAGCTCGCAGTGTCCGCGGGCGTCGCCGTCGGCGCGTTCTCCGTCGAAACCACGCTGGCGCTGCATCACCAGACCGAGCTCTCCGCCGACGTGTTCGGGCCGGCGTTCATCGTGGTGTCGCTGATCTCGGCAGCGTCCGCCTGGTTCTTCTGGCAGATGCCGGCCGACGCCGGCAATGAAATCGCCGGCCGCAAGGCAATCGACATCTCGAGCCGCAAGGGCGCCGAGAAGCGCGCCGCTGCCGAAGCCGTCAAGGTCGCGACCGAGGACACGCAGAACGCGCGCGATCAGCGGCTCGGCTAAAGCGCGATGAGATTGGGTTGAATCGGCTCACGGCGGTTTCGGTTCACCTCTCCCCGACGGGGAGAGGTCGGATTGCGAAGCAATCCGGGTGAGGGCACTTGCTCTCTCGATAGGCCGTAACCCCTCACCCGATTTGCTACGCAAATCGACCTCTCCCAAGGGAGAGGTGAACCTCCGATGCCGATCCAGCCTAACCTAATCTCATCATGCCTTAGTTGATCGAACGAGCCGTTTCCGAAGCACGGACACTGCAAGCCGCCGTCCGGTCACGGCCAGGCCCTTAGGGGTGGCCGGTCATTCCGCCTAGCTGTCCTCGATCCGGACGTTCAATAAGTTCGTATGTGGGAACGTGGGTCGCTTCCAGCCACGATTCCAGCGCAGCTCCGCAGACCGTGCAGATCGCGTCGCCCGTATGCGGCACCAAGAACTTCTCTTCAGTGCGTCTGTACTCGGCGCCGCAACTGCATTGAACAATGGTCGCCATATCAGAGATATGCGCCCGCGATGCTCGATTTTCCAGCCCTGCAAGAAGCGGCCCCAGTGCGCGAAACCCGACGCTGCACAAGGCCGCCAACCCGGTGGGGGTTCTCCCGGTGGGCTTGGGGGCATTGGCCGGGAGCAATGGAGTCGCCCCGGCCAGGCGCCAAGATTCCAACCGGTCGCGCTGAAACATCGGGCCGCGCGCGGGATCAGCGGCTGGGGTGAGTCCGGCCTCCCTCCGACAATGACGACCTCTCTACGATGACGGCTGCTGCTGTCCCCGAAACCCCGTCGCCAGCACGTAACGCTCGGAGGAATCCTGCCGGCTGGCGGACGGCTTGACGTGACGCACGCTGGCGAAATCGCGCTTCAGCTGCCCTACCAGCTCGGCGTCGGCGCCGCTCTGGAACACTTTCGCCAGGAACGTGCCGCCGGGATTGAGCACCTCGCCGGCAAAATGCGCTGCGGTCTCGACCAGGCCGATGATGCGCAGCTGATCGGTCTTGCGATGGCCCGTGGTGTTGGCGGCCATGTCGGACATCACGAAATCGGCGCGGCCGCCCATCATCGCGATCAGCTTCGCAGGCGCGTCATGGTCGAGGAAGTCGAGCTGCGCAAAGGTGACGCCGGGGATCTCGCCCATCTCGAGCAAATCGATCGCGACCACCTTGCCCTTGCCGTCAGCGGCACCGGTGCGTTTGGCCGCGATCTGGCTCCAGCCGCCGGGCGCAGCGCCGAGATCGACGACGGTCATGCCCGGCTTGAGCAGGCGGTATTTGTCGTCGATCTCGAGCAGCTTGAACGCCGCGCGCGACCGGTAGCCCAACGCCTTGGCCTTGGCGACGTAGGGATCGTTGAGCTGGCGCTCGAGCCAGAGTTTTGAGGACAGTTTTCGCTTGCCGCCGCTCTTGACCGTGACGTGCAGCCGCCCGGTGGTGTCTTTCGCCATGATGGTTCTTGGGTCTCGGTGTGGGCTTCTCCCTCGCCCCGCGCTTGCGGGGAGAGGGTCGGGGTGAGGGGCTGCTTCCGCAATGACGGTGAGAGATGCACTCGCGGAGAGCCCCCTCACCCGGATTGCTGCGCAATCCGGCCTCTCCCCGCAAGCGGGGCGAGGCTAAGGCAGCTCTAGCACGCCCGCAGCGCGCCGTCCTCGCGCATCATCTCGACCAGCATGCCCTCGCGCAGGCCGCGATCGGCGACGCGCAGCCGCGGCATCGGGAACGCGTTGCGGATCGCATCGAGGATCGCGCAGCCGGCCAGCACGAGGTCGGCCCGCTCGACGCTGATGCAGTTGTTGTTGACGCGCGCCTCGTAGCTCATGCCGAGCAGTTTCTGGATCGTCGCGGTGACGTCGCCATCGTTCATCCAGATGCCGTCGATGCGGCGGCGATCGTAGCGCGACAGATTGAGGAACACGCCGGCGAGCGTGGTCACGGTGCCCGAGGTGCCGAGCATGTGCATGTCGCGCAGATCGCGGCCGTGCTCGGCCGCGAATGGCGCGACGTGACGGGCGACCTCATCGATCATCCGCGCATACATGTCCCTGGTGACGTTCTTGCCGCCGAAATGCTCGGCCAGCGTGACGACGCCGAGCGGGATCGACATCCACGCCTTGATGCGCGGCGGCGCATCGGGCGCGTCTGGATCGCGCTCGATCCGCACCAACTCGGTCGAGCCGCCGCCGATGTCGAACAGGATGGCGCCCCGCCCTTTCGGGTCGAGCAGCGGCGAGCAGCCGATCACGGCGAGCGTCGCCTCGGTCTCGCGATCGATCACCTCGAGCTCGATGCCGGTCTCGGCTGCGACGCGCGCGCGAAAGCTTTCGGCATTGCCGGCAGCGCGGCAGGCTTCGGTGGCGATCAGCCGCAGCCGGCGGGCCTTGCGATAGCGGATCTTGTCGCTGCAGATGGCAAGCGCGGCAATCGCCCGCTCGATCGCGGCCTCGCTGATCGAGCCGGTCGCGGCGATGCCCTCGCCGAGCCGGATGATCCGCGAGAACGAGTCGACCACGCGGAACCCGTCGCCGGTCGGACAGGCGATCAACAGCCGGCAATTGTTGGTGCCGAGGTCGAGCGCGGCGTAGACCCCGCTTTCCGCGGCCGCCGCAATCAGCCCTGACGGGGCTTCGCCGGCCGGAGGGCCGTCACAAAGCCGCACATAGTCATTCATCAAAACACTGTCTTTCCGCAGGACCCCAAGGGCAATCCAGGGGGATTCTTGGGGCCTGCCGAACAATTGTCCGTTCACGGAAACTTTAGCAGCGACAAAGCCCTACGCAAACTCCGTTCACATTGGGTCCATGCCCAATCGGGCGTTGTCGTTAAGGGGGGCGTGCGTTATCTCCTCAGCGCCCCCAAACTCCAGCAAAACCGGGCATTTCAGGTCATTTTCGATGCAAGATCATACGCCGCCCGCCTCTCTCGAGAACGCTATCGCACTGCAAAAATACGGTGTCGGACAGCCTGTTCGACGAAAGGAGGACGACACCCTGGTGCGCGGCAAGGGCAAATACACCGACGATTTCTCCCTTCCCGGCCAAGCTTACTGCTGGATGGTCCGCTCCTCCCATGCCCACGGCATCATCAAGGGGATCGACACGGAAGCCGCCAAGGCGATGCCGGGTGTGCTCGGCGTCTGGACCGGTGCCGACCTTGCGGCCGCGGGCTACAACCCCTTCACCTGCGGCCTGCCGCTGAAGAACCGCGACGGCTCGCCGCTCAAACAGACCAACCGCCCCGCGCTCGTGACCGACAAGGTGCGCTTCGTCGGCGATCCCGTGGCCTTCGTGGTCGCAGAGACCGCGGCACAGGCCCGCGACGCGGCTGAGGCCGTCGAGCTCGACATCGAGCCGCTGCCGGCGGTGACGGATGCGGCTGAAGCGTCCAGGCCCGGTGCGCCGCAGCTCTATGACAGCATCCCTGATAACGTCGCGCTCGATTATCATTATGGCGACACTGCAAAGATCGACGCGGCATTTGCCGGCGCCGCGCACGTCACAAAACTCGACATCGTCAACACCCGCGTCGCCGTGGTCTCGATGGAGCCGCGCGTCGCGCTCGCGCATTACGACAAGAAGACCGAACGCTTCACGCTGCAGGTGCCGACCCAGGGCGTCTCCGGCAATAAGGCGATCCTGGCGCGCCTGCTCAACGTGCCCGCCGACAAGGTCCGCATCCTCACCGGCAATGTCGGCGGCTCGTTCGGGATGAAGAACCTCAACTATCCCGAATACACCTGCATCGCGCATGCGGCGCGCGAGCTCGGCCGCCCCGTGAAGTGGCTCGACGAGCGCTCGACCAGCTTCTTGTCCGACAGCCAGGGCCGTGCGCAGCTGATCCATGCCGAGCTCGCGCTCGATGCCGACGGCAAGTTCCTCGCGGTGCGGCTCTCCGGCTACGGCAATCTCGGCGCCTACATCACCGGCGTCGCCCCGGGCCCGCTGTCGCTCAACACCGGCAAGAACCTCGCCAGCGTGTACCGCACGCCGCTGCTCGGCGTCGACATCAAGACGGTGCTGACCAACACCACGCTGATGGGCGCCTATCGCGGCGCTGGCCGGCCCGAGGCCAACTACTACATGGAGCGGCTGATCGACGCCGCCGCCGACGAGATGGGCATCAACCGCTTCACCTTGCGCAAGCGCAACTTCATCAAGCCGTCGCAGCTGCCGTTCCCGGCCGCTTCGGGCGTGACCTATGACAGCGGCGATTTCGCCGGCGTGTTCCAGAAGGCGCTGGAGATCTCCGACTATGAGAACTTCACCAAGCGCAAGAAGGAGAGCAGGAAGAGCGGCAAGCTGCGCGGCATCGCCGTCGGCTCCTATCTCGAAGTCACCGCGCCGCCGAGCGGCGAGCTCGGCAAGATCACCTTCGAGCCCGACGGCTCGGTGAAGCTCACCACCGGCACGCTCGATTACGGCCAGGGCCACGCCACGCCGTTCGCGCAGGTGCTGTCCGACCAGCTCGGCGTTCCCTTCGAGAAAATCACGCTCGAACAGGGCGACAGCGATCTGGTGCGCTTCGGCAACGGCACCGGCGGTTCGCGCTCGATCACCGCGACCGGCCAGGCGATCGTCGAGGCCTCAGCGCTCGTCGTCGAGAAAGGCAAGAAGGCGGCCGCGCACATGCTGGAGGCCTCCGAGGCCGACATCGAATTCGGCCAGGGCCGCTTCACCATCGCCGGCACCGACCGCTCGATCGGCATCATGGAGCTCGCCGAGCGGATGCGCGACAGCAAGATGCCCGAGGGCACGCCCGAGACGCTCGACGTCGATCACGCCACCAAGGAGACGGCGTCGACCTTCCCGAACGGCTGCCACGTCGCCGAGGTCGAGATCGATCCCGACACCGGCGTGACGCGGATCGTGCGCTACTCCGCGGTCAACGATTTCGGCACCGTGGTCAACCCGATGATCGTCGCCGGCCAGTTGCACGGCGGCGTGGCGCAGGGCATCGGCCAGGCGCTGATGGAAGAAGTCAGCTACGACGGCTCGGGCCAGCCGATCACCGGCTCGTTCATGGACTACGCGCTGCCGCGCGCCGGCGACGTCCCGTCGATGCTGGTCGGCGATCATCCCTCGCCGGCGAAATCCAATCCGCTCGGCACCAAAGGCTGCGGCGAAGCCGGCTGCGCCGGCAGCCTCGTCTGCATCGTCAATGCGGTGGTCGACGCGCTGTCGGAATACGGCATCAAGCACATCAACATGCCGCTGACGCCTGAACGCGTCTGGCGCGCGATCCAGGATGCCAAGGCAAAGGCGGCGTAGGGGCGTATTGCCCGCCGCCGCAAACACCACTGTCATCGCCCACGAAAGCGGGCGATCCAGTATCCCAGAGACAGCAGTTCTTGAGCCGAGAGACCGCGGCGTACTGGATACCCCGCATGCGCGGGGTATGACAGTTGTGGACGATGCGGGACCACGCCCCACCTCACGGTTGTCATGCCCGGGCTTGACCTGGGCATCCATCGACTTGAAACGACTCTTGCGAGGGCGATGGATTGCCGGGTCAAGCCCGGCAATGACAGACTGAACTACGCCGCGGCCTGCTCGCGCGGCTGGGTGATGGCGATGTGCCAGCAATGCGCGAGCGGCGTGCCGTTGCCGAGCACCAGCGCGTCGAGCTCGACGAAGCGGTGGCCCTTCTTGTCGTAATTGCCGGTCACCTTGGCGCGCGCGGTCAGCTCGTCGCCGATCTTGCCCGCCGAGAGCAGCTGCATGCGGGTGCCGACATGGATCCAGGGCCCGAGGATCGCGTTGTCGACCAGCACCTTGTTCATCACCCGCGGCAGCAGGCCGGGATGGCCGAGACCTTCGCGCAAGTAGATCGGGTCGGTCTCCCTGATATCGGCGAGATATTCCTTCGCGGCGTCGCCGGACCAGTCGCGCGGGATGGTGCCGAGCCATTTGCCCTCTTCATAGGACGACGCACTCACCGGCTTGCGCTCGGCGACGGCGGCGACGTGCTTGTAATTGTCGAGCACATATTTCGGCACTGAAGCCGGCAGCGACGCGGTGCCGGTGGCGCAGAGCTCGCCGCGGCTGGTGAGTTCGATCGTGAGCCCATTGCCGGTTTCCTGGCCGGTCAATTCTGCGATCTCACCGTCATAGACCGGCTTCACGAAGCGGGCCTCGATCAGGCCGCGTTCCAGGAAATCGCGGCCCCACTTCTCGACCGGCAGGTGCATCATGTAGGCCATCACATCGACGCCGGGCACCAGACCGCCGGAAAACCCGAACTTCCGCGCCACCGTGTCGTCGTGGATCTTGTTCTCCGACAGTTTCGAAGTGTTGTACGCCGAGACGCGGTAGGCCTGCGATCCGGTCTGCGAGTTCATGGGGTTTTCCCTTATTTCGGTTGTTTTTCTGGTGACAATGGTAGTCGAACAAAGAGGCATGGCAAGCCTCTCGTTTTGCTCGCAATTTTCCGCACCATGGAGTACACGCAGGCCGCGCCCGCCAACCGCTGAATCGATGACTGAAACCCCTGCCCAATCCCGCATCTATGTCGACGCCGACGCCTGTCCGGTGAAGGACGAAATCTATCGCGTCGCGATCCGGCTCGGCGTGCCCGTCAGCGTGGTCGCGGGCAATTTCATCCGCGTGCCGCAGGATCCCCTGATCGAGCGCATCGCCGCCGGTTCCGGCATGGATGCGGCCGACGACTGGATCGCGGAACGCGCGCATGAGGGCGACATCGTGATCACCGCCGACATTCCGCTGGCGAGCCGCTGCGTCAAGGCCGGCGCCGACGTGATCGCGCCGAACGGCAAGCCGTTCACCGAACAGTCGATCGGCATGACGCTCGCGGTGCGCAATTTGATGACCGATCTACGCTCGTCCGGTGAGATCACCGGCGGGCCGAAATCCTATTCGCCGCGCGACCGCTCGACCTTCCTGTCGACACTCGACCAGACCATCCGCCGCATCCAGCGCCGCCGCGCCGAGCAGGCGCCGGCGAACGGGAATTAGCGTAATGGCCCCACCGCTCATCCAGCTCAAGGACATCCGCCTGACCTTCGGTGGCACGCCGCTGCTCTCCGGCGTCGAGCTGTCGGTCTCCGCGGGCGAACGCGTCTGCCTGATCGGCCGCAACGGCTCCGGCAAGTCGACGCTGCTGCGCATCGCCGCCGGCCTGGTCGAGCCCGATGGCGGCAGCCGCTTCGTGCAGCCCGGCGCCACCATCCGCTACCTGCCGCAGGAGCCGGATTTCGGCGAGCACAAGACGACGCTGGCCTATGTCGAGGCCGGCCTTGGCCCCGGCGACGACCACTACCAGGCGCGCTATCTGCTCGAACAGCTCGGCCTCAGCGGCGAGGAAGATCCGGCGCATGTCTCCGGCGGCGAGGCGCGCCGCGCCGCGCTGGCCCGCGTGCTGGCGCCCTCGCCCGATATCCTGCTGCTGGACGAGCCGACCAACCATCTCGATTTGCCGACCATCGAATGGCTCGAGGGCGAACTGGAAAGCCGGCGCTGCGCGCTGGTCCTGATCAGCCACGACCGCCGCTTCCTCACCAATCTGTCGCGCACCACAGCCTGGCTCGACCGCGGCCAGATCCGGCAGATCGAGCGCGGCTTCGGCGCCTTCGAGGCGTGGCGCGACGAGGTGCTGGCGGAGGAAGAACGCGAGCAGCACAAGCTCGACCGCAAGATCGTCAACGAAGAGCACTGGCTGCGCTACGGGGTCTCCGGCCGCCGCAAGCGCAACGTCAAGCGGCTCGGCAATCTCTTTGCGCTGCGCGATCAGCGCCGCGACTACCGCGGCGCCACCGGCAATGCCACGCTTGCCGCCGCCGAGGCCGAGAAATCCGGCCGCCTCGTGATCGAGGCCAAGACCATCACGAAGGCCTTCGGCGAGCGCACGATCGTCGATACCTTCTCGACCCGTATCCAGCGCGGCGACCGCGTGGGCATCGTCGGCCCGAACGGCGCCGGCAAGACCACGCTCGTGCATCTGTTGATCGGTAACGATCCGCCCGACTCCGGCTCGGTGCGGCTCGGGGCCAATATCGAGATGGCGACCCTCGACCAGCATCGCGAGAGCCTCGATCCGAAGCTGACCTTGGCCGAAGCTTTGACCGGCGGCCGCGGCGATCACGTCATGGTCGGCGACAAGTCCAAGCACGTGATCGGCTACATGAAGGACTTCCTGTTCGCGCAGGAGCAGCGCGGCACGCCGCTGGAGGCGCTGTCCGGTGGCGAGCGCGGCCGGCTGATGCTGGCGCGCGCGCTGGCCAAGCCGTCGAACCTCTTGATCCTGGACGAGCCCACCAACGACCTCGATCTCGAAACCCTCGACGTGCTCGAGGACATGCTCGGCGATTACGAGGGCACCGTGATCCTGATCAGCCACGACCGCGACTTCCTCGACCGCGTGGTGACCTCGGTGATCGTGCCCGAAGGCCAGGGCCGCTGGATCGAATATGCCGGCGGCTATTCCGACATGCTGGCGCAGCGCGGCGCCGACGTGAAGCGCGAGACGGTGAAGGCAGACGCCGCGATCGAGGAAAAGAAGGAAGCCAAGATCGCGGCACCCGAAGCGGCACCGAGGCGCCGGCTCAGCTTCAACGAGAAGCACGCGCTGGAGACGCTGCCGAAGACCATCGACAAGCTGCACGCCGAGATCGCAAAGCAGCAGAAGCTGCTCGACGATCCCGACCTCTATGCGAAGGATCGCAAGAAGTTCGACGCCGCTTCAGCGGCGATCGCCAAGGCGCAGGACGAACTCGCAGCCGCCGAGGACCGCTGGCTCGAATTAGAAGTGCTCCGCGAAGAGATCGAACAGGCATGAACAATGACTTTTGCCGTCATTGCGAGGAGCGAAGCGACGAAGCAATCCATGCATCTGCAGATGCGGACAGGTAGATTGCTTCGCTTCGCTCGCAATGACGGAAACTCTGGAATGGAGCCGACCCGATGACCACGCCCCTCGCCGCCAAGATCGCCAAGGAATACGGCACGCCCTGCGCCGTGATCGACATGGACCGGGTCGAGCGCAACATCGCGCGCATCCAGAAAGCCTGCGACGAGGCCGGCGTCGCCAACCGGCCGCACATCAAGACGCACAAGAATCCGATGCTGGCGCAGCTGCAGATCAAGGCCGGTGCCAAGGGCATCACCTGCCAGAAGCTCGGCGAGGCCGAGATCATGGCCGACAGCGGCATCGACGACATCCTGATCAGCTACAATCTGCTCGGCGACGAGAAGATGGCGCGGCTCGGCGCCCTGCAGGGCAAGGCCAACGTCACTGTCGCCGCCGACAATTCGGTCGTGGTCAGCGACCTGCCGAAGGCGGCAGCCGCCTCCGGCCGCCCGCTTTCGGTCGTGGTCGAATGCGACACCGGACGCAAGCGCGCCGGCGTCGAGACCCCGGCCGAGGCGATCGCGCTGGCGCGGGAGATCGCAGCCTCGAAGGGCCTGAGCTTCGCGGGCTTCATGCTGTACCCGACCGAGACCGGCTGGGCGGAGGCGCAAAGATTCTACGACGAGGCGCTGGCCGGCGTGCGCGCCCACGGCCTCGACGCGACCATCGTCTCGACCGGCGGCACGCCGAACCTCGTCAATCTCGGCAGGCTGAAGGGCGGCACCGAGCACCGCTTCGGCACCTACATCTACAACGACCGCATGCAGGTCGCGGCCGGCGTCGCCACCTGGGACGATTGCGCGCTGCATATCTATTCCACCGTGGTCAGCCGCGCCGGCCCGGAGCGCGGCATCCTCGATGCCGGCTCCAAGACGCTGACCTCGGACACCGGCGGCCTCGAAGGCCACGGCCTGATCCTCGAACATCCCGAGGCCAAGATCGCACGCTTTGCCGAGGAGCACGGCTTCCTCGACCTGTCCCGCAGCAACACCCGGCCGAATGTGGGTGACGTCGTGCGGATCGTGCCCAATCACGTCTGCGTCGTCGTCAACATGATGGACGAGGTGGTGATGGTGCGCGGCGACGAGATCATCGGCGCGCTGCCGGTGACGGCGCGCGGCAAGTTGCGCTGATCTGAGCGCCCGCGCATCCTTCGAGGCTCGCCCAGCGTCGCAATTGCGCCGCAAGGCTCGCACCTCAGGATGACGCTCTCTCTGAGCCGTCACCCTGAGGTGCCGGAGCGAAGCGGAGGCCTCGAAGGGCGGCGGCGGGCATCGAGCCCGTAGCCTCATAGCAGCTCACCACACGGGGCGCCGATCCGAGCTTCCCCGCCACCTTGGCGCGGATCCGTTCGATCAACACCAGCAGTCCGGCGTGATCGCCCCCTTCCAGCTTGTGGCGCGACATCCGCTCCCGGTCCGGGCTATGCAGCGTCACCAGCCACGTCTTTTGACTCAGTTCGATCGCAACGAATATTGTGTCACAATCGCCGGCGGTGGGCGTGACTTTAGTCGATGCTTGCATCTGACTTCTCCGATGGTTCGAGTGTGCAAACCCAAACCTATCGGATAGGCCACGCTCACCGCCCCATGGAATCTACGATTGCTGCGCGAGCCATCGCAACGCCCCCTTCCCGACGGCGAAACCGGTCGCAAACGACGCCTGCAGCAGATAGCCGCCGGTCGGCGCTTCCCAGTCGAGCATCTCGCCGGCGGCAAAGACACCGGGCAATTTGCGCAGCATGAAATGCGCATCCAGCTCGCTGAACGCGATCCCGCCCGCAGTCGAGATCGCGCGATCGATCGGCGCGACGCCCGTGAGCTGAACCGGAATCGCATTGATCAGCTGCGCGAGCTCTGCTGGAGAGAACAATGCCAGTTGCCGGCCAGACGCAATCGCTGCCTCCTGCATCAGGCCGATGCCGACAGGAGAGAGTTGCGCCGCCTTGCGCAGGAAATTCGCGAGCGACTGCTTGCCGCGCGTCCCGGACAGGCGGGTGGTCAGCGCGGCGGCGTCGAGGTCCGGCCGCAGCGCGATCGTCAGCGTCGCCTGCCCGATACCCAGCACCGCCTCGCGCAATTCCGCAGACATCGCATAGATGGCGCCACCTTCGATGCCCGCGCGGGTGACGACGGCCTCGCCGCGCACCGTGTGCGGACCAATCGTCAATGCGATGCCCTTGAGTGGCTGGCCTTCGAAGCGATCACGGAAGACATCCGACCACGCGACCGTGAAGCCGGAATTAGCCGGCCGTATCGGTGCGACGGCGATGCCCTTCGCTGCGACGGTCACCGTCCACGTCCCGTCGGAGCCAAGCCGCGGCCAGCTCGCGCCGCCGAGCGCAAGCACCGACGCGTCGGCATTGACTACGCGCGGACCATCCGGCGTTGCAAACAATAATCCGCCGCTCTCGTCCCACCCAATCCAGCGATGCCGGAACGCAAACGCAACGCCCGCGGCATCGAGCCGCCGCAGCCAGGCACGCAGCAACGGCGATGCCTTGAACACTTTTGGAAACACGCGGCCGCTGGTGCCGACGAAGGTGGGCTGCCCCAGCCCCGCGCTCCAGGCGCGCAGGGCGTCGGGCGGAAATGTCTCGACCGCGGCCGTCAGATGCGGCATCGCCTCGCGATAGCGCGCGAGGAAATCCGGCAGCGGCTCGGTGTGGGTGAGATTGAGCCCGCCGCGGCCGGCCATCAGGAACTTGCGGCCGGCCGACGGCATCGCGTCGTAGACGGTGACCTGTGCACCGCCCGCCGCAAGGGTTTCCGCAGCCATCAGGCCGGCGGGACCGGCTCCGATGACGGCGACGCTCATGCTCAGAGCTTGATCCCGGCCCGCGCAGCGGCCTGGGCGACGTATTTCTGCGTCTGCTCGAACGCGCCCTGCAGCGCCTTCGCGGTCGACATGTCGCTGATCGCGTTGAAGTGCGCGGCAACGCCGTCGGGCGTCCATTCGGATTGCGGCAGGTTGACGCCTTCGGTCTCCAGCACGCGGATCACCGCGAACGAACCGGCACCGGCGCCCATGATGGTGCGGGTCGGCGCATCCTCCGAGAGCAGGAATTCGACCGCCGGCGTGATCGCTTCCGGCTTCATCAGCGCCAGCGCCTGCGGCGGCAGCAGTTCCTCGGTCATGCGGGTCGCAGCGGTCGGCGAGATGGTGTTGACCTTGATGTTGTTCTTGCGGCCCTCTTCCGCGAGCACATTCATCAGGCCGACCATGCCGGCCTTCGCCGCGCCGTAATTGGCCTGGCCGAAATTGCCGAACAGGCCCGACGACGAGGTCGTCAGCACGATGCGGCCATAGTTGCGCTCGCGCATGCCGGCCCACACCGCCTTGCAGCAATAGAAGGTGCCGGTGAGATGCACGTCGAGCACCTTGGCCCAGTCGGCGACCTCGAGCTTGGTGAACGATTTGTCGCGCAGGATGCCGGCATTGGCGCAGAGCAGATCGACGCTGCCCCACTCCTTTGTGGCGCGCTCGACCATCGCGGTGACCTGCTCGAAGTTCGAGACGTCGGCCCCGTCGGCCATCGCGGTGCCGCCGGCCTTGCGGATCTCCTCGACCACGGTCTCGGCCGGCGACAGCGAACCGCCGGTGCCGTCGCGCGCGCCGCCGAAATCGTTGACCACGACCTTGGCGCCGCGGCTGGCGAGCCCCAGCGCATGCGCCCGCCCAAGACCATTGCCCGCGCCGGTGACGATAGCGACGCGTCCGTCAAACCTGATTGCCATGCCGTAATTCCTGCTCTGACTTCCCTTCTCCCCTTGTGGGAGAAGGTGGCGCGAAGCGCCGGATGAGGGGTTCTCTCCACGGATGAGCACGCGGAGAGAAACCCCTCACCCGGCTCCATCTCGCTCCGCTCGATTGCGCCACCCTCTCCCACAAGGGGAGAGGGTGAGTGCCGAGCGGCATGAAAAGGTTGGAGACTTTTGAGCAGCGATGGATGGCCGGGTCAAGCGCGGCCAGGACCCAAGCGGCCACCCGGGCGCGCTAGTGTCCCGAATCCGAAGTTCGTATCATTCGCCGCACCTTCGGAGCGAACTTCGGATTCGATAAGGACACTAGCAAGCTTATGATTCTAGTGTGCTTTATGAATGCGAAGTTCGTGAAAGCGGCTGCCGCGAAATCGCACGAACTTCGCATTCAGCATACTAGATGGAAGGCGTCATCGATCCGCAGGGTTTCAGGCTTTTGAGCAGGTGCCCACTCCAGCACTCGTGATGCTCCTGAGCGTAGCTCATCGAGCCAATCACAATCAAACCGACCACGACAAGTCCGGCGACGATGTTCTGCACCATGGCTGCCACTCCCGGGACCGCACCGCCTGAAGGGCGTATGATGGACACCAGGGATCAAAGCCGTCAATGGACTACTTGGACCAGGCGAGCTCGCTCCACCTCTCCCGCTTGCGGGAAAAGTGGAGCTACTCAACCATCCCTCAGTTGAAATAGATCAGGCCGAGCCAGTCGGCGACCAGCGCGGGCTTTTCCTCGCCCTCGATCTCGACCGTGACGTTGGTGCGCGACAGCAGTTCCTTCGGCTTGCGCAGCGTGGCTTCCGCCAGCACGAAGCGGCCGCGAACGCGCTTGCCCGAGCGCACCGGCGAGATGAAGCGCAGCTTGTCGAAGCCGTAATTGACGCCCATCGCGGTGCCCTCGAGCACCGGCATCACCTCGTAGGACATGATCGACAGCAGCGACATCGTGAGGAAGCCATGGGCGATCGTGGTGCCGAAGGCGGTCTCCTTCTTGGCGCGCTCGGGATCGACATGGATGAACTGGTGATCCTCGATCACGTCGGCATAGGTGTCGATGCGGCCCTGATCGAGCAGGTGCCATGAGGACACGCCGATCTCCTTGCCGACCATGCCCTGGTAGGTTTCCAGCGACACCGGCGGCTTCTTCCAGACTTCGTTCATTGGCTAACCTCTGCTAACCGGAGGTCCGCACCTTCTGCAGCTCCGGAAATTCTTCCTCGCGGAACTCGGCTCCGCGCAACGCATCGCTTCTGACATCGTCATGTTCGAGACGGCGCAACTGCACGCGACGGATCTTTCCAGAAATCGTCTTTGGCAGTTCGGTGACCAGCTCGATCTTGCGGATGCGTTTAAACGGTGCGAGCCGCGTGTGCAAATGCTTGAAGATCGACAGCGCCGTCTCCGGGGTGCGCTCGACGCCTGATACCAGCAATATATAGGCCTTCGGGACCGCCAGCCGGATCGGGTCCGGGCTCGGCACCACGGCAGCTTCCGCCACCGCATCGTGCTCAAGCAGGACGCTCTCCAATTCGAACGGCGAGATGCGGTAGTCGGAGGATTTGAACACGTCGTCGGTGCGGCCGACGAAGGTCAGATAGCCCTCGTCATCGGTGAACACGACGTCGCCGCTGCGGTAAATCTCGCCGTCGGTGCCGATCAGCTTGCCGTCGTCGCCCTGATAGCCCTGCATCAGGCCCGCCGGCCGGTTGGCGCCGAGCAGCAGCGTCACCTCGCCCTCCTTGGCGGCATGGCCGTCATTGTCTGACACCTGCACGCGATAGCCGGGCAGCGGCCGGCCCATCGAGCCGACCTTCACCTTCTGCCCCGGCGAGTTGCCGGCCAGCGCCGTGGTCTCGGTCTGGCCGTAGCCGTCGCGGATGGTGAGGCCCCAGGCCGATTTGACCTGGTCGATGATCTCAGGGTTGAGCGGCTCGCCGGCGCCGCACACTTCACGCAGGCTCACTTTGAAGTCCGACAGTTGCTCCTGGATGAACATCCGCCACACCGTCGGCGGCGCACAGAGCGTGGTGACGCCGCAGCGGCCGATGATCGAGAGCAGTCCTTTCGCCTCGAAGCGTGGCTGGTTGGCGATGAAGATCGTCGCACCGGCATTCCACGGCGCGAAGAAGCAGCTCCAGGCATGCTTGGCCCAGCCGGGCGAGGAGATGTTGAGATGGATGTCGCCGGGCTGCAGGCCGATCCAGTACATGGTCGAGAGATGGCCGACCGGATAGCTGCGCTGGCTGTGCCGCACCAGTTTTGGCTTGGCCGTGGTGCCCGAGGTGAAATACAGCAACATCGGGTCGTCGGCGTTGGTCGGGCCGTCGGGCGTGAATGCGTCGGACGCCTTGGCCGCCTCCTCGA
This sequence comes from Bradyrhizobium sp. Pha-3, assembly GCF_042258615.1. Taxonomy (GTDB): domain Bacteria; phylum Pseudomonadota; class Alphaproteobacteria; order Rhizobiales; family Xanthobacteraceae; genus Bradyrhizobium. Next base: position 5,775,695 of record NZ_CP170152.1, read on the forward strand.
ACGGCAGCCAGCCGTCCTGCGTCTGCGTCGCGCCGACCACGATGCGGACGAGCTTGTCGCTGCCGAGCCCTTCGAACTTCGCGACCTGATCCTGCGTCGCGACCACCGCCTTCGCCTTGCCGCGATCGAGCCGGTCGCGCAATTCATCCGCCGTCAACAGCGTGGTCGCGGGGATCACGACGACGCCGAGCTTCATCGCCGCCAGCATGGTCTCCCACAGCGGCACCACATTGCCGAGCAGTAGCAACAGATGATCGCCGCGCTGCAGCCCCTGCGTGCGCAGGAAGTTCGCGACCTGGTTGGAGCGGCGCGACAGCTCGGCAAACGACAGCTTGGTCTCGTTGCCGCTCGCGGCATCGACGATCCACAGCGCCGGCCGGTCGCGACTATCGGCATTGCGCGCGAGTTCAGCGTCGAACCAGTCGAGCGCCCAGTTGAACGGCACCGAATCCGGCCAGCGAAATCCCTTCACCGCGGCATCGTAGTCGGTGCGGTGCTTGAGCAGAAAGGCGCGTGCGTCCTGAAATGTGGTCATCTTCTTCCGAGCCCGTTGATTGGCAACCAGCGTCACCGTCAAGCGTAGCCCGGATGGAGCGAAGCGCAATCCGGGGGCGGTCGCGCCAGTAGATAAAGCAGTCCCGGATTTCGCTGCGCTCCATCCGGGCTACGAGTGGCCCGCTATTTCCCAGCGAGGCTCCGAACGTGCTGGATAATTCCGGAAAAGTCGACCCCGCCGTGGCCCGACGCGTCGAAGGTCTTATAGAGCTCCTGCGCATGCTTGCCGAGCGGCGTCACCGCGCCGGCCGCATTGGCGGCGTCCTGTGCCAGCGTCAGGTCCTTGACCATCAGGTTGGAGGCGAAACCCGGCTTGTAGTCGTTGTTGGCCGGCGAGGTCGGCACTGGACCTGGAACCGGGCAATAGGTCGTCAGCGACCAGCACTGGCCCGACGAGGTCGAGGCGACGTCGAACAGCGCCTGATGCGACAGGCCGAGCTTTTCGGCCAGCACGAAAGCCTCGCCGACCGCGATCATGGAAATGCCGAGGATCATGTTGTTGCAGATCTTCGCCGCCTGCCCTGCGCCGCCGGCACCACAATGCACGATCTTCTTGCCCATGTTGGCCAGCATCGGCTGGGCCGCCGCGAACGCCTTCGCCTCACCGCCGCACATGAAGGTCAGCGTCGCGCCCTTGGCGCCGCCGGTGCCGCCGGAAACCGGCGCATCGACCGAGGCCATGCCGTGCTTGGCGGCGAGCACGTGCGCCTGCTTGGCGCTTTCGACGTCGATGGTCGAGCAGTCGATGATCAGCGCCCCCTTGGCCATCGCCGGAAGCACTTCGTTCCAAACGCCGAGCACATGCTTGCCGGCCGGCAGCATGGTGATGACGACATCGGCACCCTTCACCGCGCTGACGCCGCTCTCGGCGATGGCGGCACCGTCACTCTTGGCCTGATCGCGCGACGCTGCGACCAGATCGAACGCGGTCACCTTGTGGCCGGCCTTGACCAGATTGGCCGCCATTGGCCCGCCCATATTGCCGAGCCCGATGAATGCGACGTTTGCCATGGGAAGTCCTCCGCTTGCGACGTTTCTATTTGCTGTCAGGAAATTTCAATTCGTCGGCGCCGATCTCGGCGAAATAAGGCGCCAGCATCTCCGCCGTCACGTCCTCGATATTGGCCGGAGACCATTTCGGATTGCGGTCCTTGTCGATCACGGCGGCGCGCACGCCCTCGCGGAAATCGTCGCTGGCGAACACCTCGAGTGCCGCGCGATATTCGCGCACCAGGCACTCTTCCAGCGTCTCGGTCGCCCGCGCCAGCCGCAGCAGCTTCAGCGTCACCACCATGCCGCGCGGCGACTTCTCACTGAGCGTCTTCAGCGTGGCCTGCGCCAGCTCGGAGCCATCGGCTTTCAGTGCATCAATGATGTCTTCCATCCGTCCGCGCGCGAACCAGCCGTCGATTTTGGCCTGTAGCGCGGCCACGGGGCCAGATTTCTCGCTGGTGGCGAAGCCTGCGATCAGCCCGTCGATCGCGACCGAGTTGGTGCCCGGCGCAACCTTGGTCAGCGCCTCGCGCAGCGCCGGAAGCTTGGCGCTCGGCACCACGGCATCGGCGAATTTGGCATAGATCGCATCCGGACCGTTCATTGTGGTGCCGGTGAGACCGAAATAGGTGCCGATCTCGCCTGGCGAACGCGACAGCAGATAGGTGCCGCCGACGTCGGGGAAGAAACCGAGCCCGACCTCGGGCATCGCGAGCTTGGTCTTCTCGGTCACGACGCGGTGGCGGCCGTGCGCCGACAGCCCGACGCCGCCGCCCATCACGATACCGTCCATGAACGCGACATAGGGTTTTGGGAATTTCTTGATCCGCGCGTTGAGGATGTACTCGTCGCGCCACAGGATCTTGCCGAGGTCGCCCTTGACCTTCGAGCTTTCCCAGAGCGCGCGGATATCGCCGCCGGCGCACAGGCCGCGCTCGCCGGCGCCCTCCAGCACGATGACCGCGACATCAGGATCGGCTTCGAACAGGTCGAGCGCCTTGTCGATGTCGTGGAACATCTCCAGCGTCACGGCATTGATCGCCTTCGGCCGGTTGAGCCGGATGATGCCGGCAGAACCTTCCTTGCGCGCGATCAGGTCGACTTCGGCAGCTGCCGTATCATTCATCGCGCGCCCTCGATCAACTTGCGCGACACGATCAGCCGCATGATTTCATTGGTGCCTTCGAGGATCTGGTGCACGCGCAGATCGCGCACGATCTTCTCGACGCCGTATTCGCTGAGATAGCCGTAGCCGCCGTGCAGTTGCAGCGCCTGGTTGGCGACCTCGAAGCCGACATCGGTGCCGAACCGCTTCGCCATCGCGCAGAGCATGGACGCGTCGGCATCCTTGCGGTCGAGTGCGGCGGCTGCGCGCCACAGGAAGGTGCGTGCGGCTTCCAGTTCGGTTGCCATGTCGGCGATCTTGAACTGCAGCGCCTGGAACTCGTCGAGCCGCTTTCCAAATGCCTTGCGGTCCTTCATGTAGGCCAGCGCCTTGTCGAGCGCCGCCTGCGCGCCGCCGAGCGAGCACGCCGCAATGTTGAGACGACCGCCGTCGAGGCCGGCCATCGCGATCTTGAAGCCGATGCCCTCCTCGCCGAGCCGGTTCGCGACCGGCACGCGCGCGTTCTCGAACACCACGGCGCGGGTCGGCTGCGCATTCCAGCCCATCTTGCGCTCATTGGCGCCGAACGACACGCCGGGTGTCTTGCCGTCGACGACGATCGTCGAGACGCCGCCGGGACCATCGCCGCCGGTGCGCACCATCGCCACCAGGAGATCGGTGCTGCCGGCCCCGGAGATGAACTGCTTCTGGCCGTTGAGCACGTAATGATCGCCGTCGCGCACGGCGCGGGTGCGGAGCGCAGCGGCATCGGAGCCGGCGCCCGGCTCGGTCAGGCAGTAGCTCGCGAGCAGCTCCATGGTGCAGAGCCTCGGCAGCCATTGGTGGCGCTGGGTGTCGTTGCCATAGGCATCGATCATCCAGGACGCCATGTTGTGGATCGAGATGAACGCAGATGTAGTCGGACAGCCCGTCGCCAGCGCCTCGAAGATCAGCGCGGCGTCGAAGCGCGTCATCGCCGAGCCGCCGACATCGTCCTTGATGTAGATGCCGCCGATGCCGAGGCCAGCGGCCTCACGCATCACGTCGACGGGAAAGTGCTTCTTCTCGTCCCATTCGAGCGCGTGCGGCGCGATCTTCTCTGCCGCAAACGCCCGCGCCATGTCGCGAACCGCGATCTGGTCCTCGTTGAGAGCGAACTGCATCTCGCCGCCTAGCCCTGAAGGTTACCCCATCGTCATTGCGAGGAGCTCGCGACAAAATTGCAAGAGCAATTTTGCGCTGAAGCGACGAAGCAATCCATTCTTCCACGCGGGGGATAGATGGATTGCTTCGTTGCGCTCGCAATGACGTTCCCGGAAATCACTTCATCGTCGGGATCGAGAACTCCGCGCCGTCCTTGACGCCGGACGGCCAACGCGAGGTCACCGTCTTGGTCTTGGTGTAGAAGCGGACCGAGTCCGGACCGTGCTGGTTGAGATCGCCGAAACCCGACTTCTTCCAGCCGCCGAAGGTGTAATAGGCGATCGGCACCGGGATCGGAACGTTGACGCCGACCATGCCGACATTGACTTTGGCGGCGAAGTCGCGCGCGGCGTCGCCGTCGCGGGTGAAGATCGCGACGCCGTTGCCGTAGTCGTGGTCGGACGGCAGCGCCAGCGCCTCGTGATAGTCCTTGGCGCGCACCACCGAGAGCACCGGGCCGAAGATCTCTTCCTTGTAGATCCGCATGTCCTTGGTGACGTTGTCGAACAGCGAACCGCCGAGATAGAAGCCGTTCTCATAGCCCTGCATCTTGAAGCCGCGGCCGTCGACGGCAAGCGTCGCGCCTTCCTTGACGCCGATGTCGATGTAGCTCTTCACCTTCTCGACCGCCTCGCGGGTCACCAGCGGGCCGTAATCGGCCGACGGATCGACCGAGGTGCCGATCTTGAGCGACTCGACGCGCGGGATCAGCTTCTCCATCAGGCGGTCGGCGGTGGTCTTGCCGACGGGCACCGCAACCGACACCGCCATGCAGCGCTCGCCGGCCGAGCCGTAACCGGCGCCGATCAGCGCATCGACCGCCTGGTCCATGTCGGCGTCCGGCATGATGATGGCGTGGTTCTTGGCGCCGCCGAAGCACTGGCAACGCTTGCCGGTCTGCGCGGCGCGCTCGTAGATGTACTGCGCGATCGGGGTCGAGCCGACGAAGCCGATCGCCTTGACGTCGGGATCGTCGAGGATGGCGTCGACCGCTTCCTTGTCGCCGTTGACGACATTGAGGATGCCGGCCGGCAGGCCCGCTTCGATCATCAGCTCGGCAAGCTTCATCGGCACGCCCGGATCGCGCTCCGACGGCTTCAGAATAAACGCGTTGCCGCAGGCGATTGCAGGCGCGAACTTCCACATCGGGATCATCGCCGGGAAGTTGAACGGCGTGATGCCGGCGACCACGCCGAGCGGCTGGCGCATCGAGTAGATGTCGATGCCGGGGCCGGCGCCTTCGGTGTACTCGCCCTTCATCAGATGCGGGATACCGCAGGCGAACTCGGCAACTTCGAGGCCGCGCTGGATGTCGCCCTTGGCGTCGGGAACGGTCTTGCCGTGCTCGCGCGCCAGCAGCTCGGCGAGCTTGTCGTAGTCGCGCTGCACCAGCTCGACGAATTTCATCATGACGCGGGCGCGGCGCTGCGGGTTGGTGGCGGCCCATTCGCCCTGCGCGGCGCGGGCGTTCTCCACCGCGGCGCGAACTTCGGCCTTGGAGGCCAGCGCCACCTTGGCCTGGACGTCGCCGGTCATCGGCTCGAAGACGTCGGCCGTACGACCCGAAGTGCCCTTGACCTCCTTGCCACCGATGAAATGTCCGATAGAGCGCATGAATATCCTCCCTTGGAGACCTGAATCGCCGCGCCTCGCCGACGAGATCGCTTTACAAACCCTAATGACCCTGCATTTTATAGGATTCAAGTCCGATAAATTGCACCATAGATGTGCGGAAATGCAGGATCAAGGCGGCGACACGATCGACTGGGACGACTTCCGTTTCGTGCTTGCCATCGTACGCGGCGGGTCGGTGTCGGCTGCCGCCAAGCAGCTCGGCGTCGATCATGCCACAGTGATCCGACGTGTCGACCGGCTGGAAGGCCACCTCTCCGCAAAACTGTTTGATCGCCGCAAGACCGGCTACCTGCTCACCGAGGCCGGCCAGCGCGTCGCCGACAGCGCGGAGGCGATGGAATCGACCATCGTCGCCAACCAGGAGGCGGTCGGCGGCTCGCGCGCGCATCTCACCGGCACGGTGCGGATCGGCGCGCCCGACGGCTTCGGCAGCCACTTTTTGGCCTCGCGATTGGTTAAGTTCACCGAGCGGTATCCCGATCTCGATCTGCAGCTCGTCGCCACCGCGCGGCTGTTCTCGCTGTCCAAGCGCGAGGCCGACATCGCGATCAGCCTGACCATGCCGAAGGAAGGCCGCATCGTCGGCCGCAAGCTGCTCGACTACACGCTCGGACTTTATGCCGCACCCGGCTATCTCGCGCAGGCGCCAAAGATCGCCGCGCGCGCCGACCTGCCGCAGCACCGCTTCGTCGGCTACATTGAGGAGCTGCTGTTCACGCCGGAGCTGGACTATCTGCCGCAAGTCTCGCCGAAGATTTCCGCCAAGTTCCGCAGCGCCAACCTGATCGCACAGCTCAACGCCACCATCGCCGGCTTTGGCATCGCCGTCCTGCCGCACTTCATGGCATCAGCCCACCCCGAACTGCAACCGGTGCTGCGCGACGAGGTGCGGATCTCGCGCACCTTCTGGCTCCTGATGCACGCCGACAGCAAGGACCTTGCCCGCATCCGCGCGGTGGCGGATTATATCTACGAGACGGTGGAAGCCGAGCGCGCGCTGTTTAGCGGGGCGACCTGACTAGCGCCGGCCCTCGAGCTCAGTTTGAGAAATGGCTTTCTGAGAAATGCCTTGGCGGTGTGGCGCTTCATCCTTAAACCGCATTTTGGACGGATCCTGAGTAGGGAGTAACACTGTGCCCGACCCGGAAAGTCTTCCAATCGATCAGATTTACGTACCCGTTAAGAAGCGGAAAACCCTCAGGCCTGAGCTCGTTCAAGAAATTGCGGCGAGTATTCTGGAAGTTGGGCAACAAGTCCCCATTCTCGTTCGGCCTGATGAGGGCCGTCTCGTTTTGCTCGAGGGGTTACATCGGCTCGAGGCCTGCAAGGCGCTTGGCGAGACAACCATCATCGGAGTCTGGGGTTTAGCAGAGACTGCTCACCACAAGACGCTGTTGTCCGACGGAGCTGAGACAGAGGCCGAGCGGGACAAAATGGCGCGATTGAAGAAGCTGCGCCTCGAGAGAGAAGCTGCCGAGAAATCGTCGGCTTCCGCAGACGCGATCGTGGAAACTGAATCAGCCAAGCTTCGGTCGGCGCGCTCCGGAACGAGTATCAGACGAGGGGCGTCGGGCGATCCACGATCAAAAACGAGGACGCTGTCGGAATGGCTCACACAACAAAAGCGCGATGGTGGTCGTTATTGATGACCGCCTCGGCCATCAAGGTCGGAGGGAGCATGCGAAGGGCCATCACTCCGGAAGCCTCGCAGGGCTGAGGCCTTCCAAAGGGTGCCTCATGCCTTCGTTGCCGACGAAAACCAAACCGGGGAGATCCGGCGCCTCGTCGCAGGAACTCCCCTAATTCGCTCTGGCACGCGGCCTCTTCGTCACCGCTGCCCGCCCCATCACCGCCTCGCGGCCCGCGCTCAGGATCTCGTCGGACATTTCGCCGTTGCCTGCGATCCGCGACATCACGATGGTGCCCATCATGGTCGCGAGCGTGGCCATCGCCTGCCTGCGCGCGGTCTTGCGCGGCACGTCCTGGATCTGGTCGGCCATCATGTCGATCATCTGGTCGAGCTTGAGCGCAAAGGCCTTGCGGGTCTTCGGGCTCTCGCGGGCGATCTCGGCGCCGAGCGCCGGGACTGCGCAGCCCTGGCCGGGATCGTCGCGATGGGTCACCGAAAGATAGCCTTCGACGATGGTCGCCAGCCGCTTCTCCGGCGGCACCTCCGCCGTGACCTTGCGCCAGCGCTCGTTGGCGCGGTCCATGGCGTAGTTGAAGGCCTCGATCACCAGCGCCTCGCGCGAATCGAAATGCGCGTAGAAGCCGCCATGGGTCAGGCCGGCGTCCTTCATCAGGTCGGCGACGCCGATGCCATGGGCGCCCTTCTCGCGCAGCCGCGTCGCGGCCTTCTTCACGATCCGCGCATGGGTCTCCTGCTTGTGTTCTTTCGAATAGCGCATGCCGCTCTCATGGAATGTTTCTAATCATACAATAGCAGATTTGCGCTGGGAATGCTGCAGTTATTTCGCTTTTGGTTCCCCGCCGAGCATGGAAAATGTCGCGGTCGCGTGCACCGCAAGATTGCCCCTGCCGTCGCGGACGAAGCCCTCGGTGTAGCTGGTCTGGCGGCCGAGCTTGATCACCTTGCCCTCGGCCGAGATGGTTCCCGAGCGCGCCGAGAGCGGGCGCAGATAGGTCAGCTTGAGGTCCAGCGTCACTGAGGTCTGCCCGGCCGGCAGCAGGGTCGAGATCGCACAGCCCATCGCGGTATCGAGCAGCGCGGCGGCGGTCGCGCCGTGCAAGAGGCCGATGGTGTTCTCCAGGCTCTCATGCGGTTCGAGTTCCATCACGATCCGCCCCTCGTCGACCACGGCCATGCGGAAGCCGATCAGCTTGGCCATCGGCGGCGGTGGCAAGGAGCCGTCGCGGATCGCGCGCATCGCCGCGATGCCGGACATCGGCATCGCCGCCTTGGCGACCGGCCCGGGCGCCTGCCAATCCACCACGCGCGTGCGCGTCAGTTCGGGCGAATGCAGGTCTGATGTCTCGGCGGCAGTCATGACGGCTCCATTTATATGATAAACATAATTCTATATGTCCGCGCCCCGCAGTGCAACCGCCGGTCCGGTGCTTGACAGCGGCGAGCTTTGTCCGGGACATGGCGCCATCAATTCCTGCGTCGGGACTTTTCCATGGACATGCTCAATCCCCACTGCGGCATCGACCGCGACAGTAGAGGCGTCGTCCGCCTCACGATCTGCAACGCCGGCAAGCTGAACATCGTCGGCTCGGCCGTGACCAACGGCGTGCGCGAAGGTCTTGAGCACCTCGCCGCCGACCGCGACATCCGTGCAGTGATTCTCGCCGGCGAAAGCGAGCGGAGCATGATCGGCGGCGCCGACATCAAGGAGATGGCGACGCTCGACCAGACGTCAGCGGAAGCGTTCATCAGCCGCCTGCGCGACCTCTGCGAGGCCGTGCGCAAATTCCCGGCGCCTGTCATCGCCCGCCTGCCCGGCTGGTGCCTCGGCGGCGGGCTCGAGGTCGCGGCCGCCTGCGACGTCCGGGTCGCGGCGCATGATGCGATGTTCGGCATGCCCGAGGTGCGCGTCGGCATCCCCTCAGTGATCCACGCCGCGCTGCTGCCGCGCCTGATCGGCTGGGGCCGCGCGCGCTGGCTGATGATGACCGCGGAAAACATCGACGCCCCCACGGCGCTCGCCTGGGGCCTGGTCGATACCGTGGCGAAGCCCGGCGGCCTCGATGAGGCCGTCGAGCACACCGTGAAGGCGCTGCTGGAATGCGGCCCCGAGGCGCTGCGCATCCAGAAGGATTTGCTGCGGCAGTGGGAAGAGTTGCCGCTGACCGAGTCGGTCAACCTCAGTGTCGACGTGTTCGGAAAGTCGTTCCAGACCGGCGAGCCGCAGCGGCTGCTGCAGGGATTTCTGGATCGCAAGCGGTAATGCCTGATGCCTCGTAGCCCGGATGAAGCGCAGCGAAATCCGGGGTGCATCGTCAGCGGATCGAGTCATCCCGGATTGCGCTTCGCTTCATCCGGGCTACGAGACCAACCTGACAGACTGTTGACCACGAACCTGGGCGGATTAGTCTAACCTCCATCGCGAGACGGGCGCTCCAGATCGAGAACGTCGATCGGAACACGCTTTCTCGCGAACAATCGCGCTTGCGGCCAAAAAAGATCACTTTCGGGACAGACGCACGAGGTCAGAACTCAAGAGCTGCAGGAGGACATATGGTCCAAAAGCGCGACGTTCCCGGTATCCGACCCTACAATGCTCCAGCCGGCGGCTGGGGCGCCCTCAAGGCCACCGCGACCGCGGTGCGCGACCAGATGGATCTGGTCGAGGCGCCGATCACGCTGCTGCGGACCAACAAGCCCGACGGATTCGATTGTCCGGGCTGCGCCTGGCCGGACAAGGAGCACACCTCCACCTTCCAGTTCTGCGAGAATGGCGCGAAAGCCGTGACCTGGGAGGCGACCAGCAAGCGCGTCACGCCTCAATTCTTCGCCGACCACACCGTCACCGAGCTGCTGACCTGGAGCGACTTCCATCTGGAGAACGAGGGCCGGCTGACCGAGCCGCTCGCCTATGACGAGGCGTCCGACACCTACCAGCCGATCACCTGGGACAACGCCTTCGCGCGGATCGGCGAGACGCTGCGCAGCCTGCCCGATCCTGACATGGCCGAGTTCTACACCTCCGGCCGCGCCTCGAACGAGGCCGCGTTCCTGTTCCAGATCTTCGCGCGCGAATACGGCAGCAACAATTTCCCCGACTGCTCGAACATGTGCCACGAGGCAACCAGCGTCGGGCTGCCGCAATCGATCGGCATCGGCAAGGGCACGGTGTCGCTGGACGATTTCGACCATTGCGAGCTGATCATCGCGATGGGCCACAACCCCGGCACCAACCATCCGCGGATGATGGGCACGTTGTGGGAGGTCTCGCGTCGCGGCGCGCCGATCATCGTGTTCAATCCGCTGCGCGAACGCGCGCTGGAGCGCTTTGCCGATCCGCAGGACCCGATCGAGATGGCGACCCTTGGCTCGACGCGGATCGCCTCGACCTATTACCAGCCCAAGGTCGGCGCCGACGCCGCGGTGCTGAAAGGCGTCATGAAGGCACTGATCGAGAAGGATGACGCGACGCACGACGTGCTCGATCATGCCTTCATCGCCGAGCACACCAACGGCTTTGCGGCGTTCGCCGCCGATCTGCGCGCCACGCCGTGGGAGGCGATCGAGACGGTTTCCGGTTTTACGCGCGCCCAGCTCGGCGAGGTCGCTACTGCCTATGCAAAATCCAATGCCACCATCGTCACCTACGGCATGGGCATCACCCAGCACAGCCGCGGCACCGACAATGTCCAGCAGATCGCAAACCTGCTGCTCTTGAAGGGCAATTACGGCAAGCCGGGCGCCGGCATCTGCCCGCTGCGCGGCCACTCCAACGTGCAGGGCAACCGCACCGTCGGCATCACCGAGAAGCCCAACATCCCGATGTTCGAGGGCATCGAGCGCACCTTCGGCTTCAAGCCGCCGCGCCATCACGGCCATGACGCGGTCGCCGCGATGGAGGCGATCGACGATGGAAGGTCCAAGGTCCTGATCTGTCTCGGCGGCAATTTTGCCATCGCGCTGCCCGATCCCGAGCGTTGCGCGGCCGGCATGCGCAAGCTCGAGCTTGCGGTTCATCTCGGCACCAAGCTCAACCGCTCGCATCTCCTGGTCGGCAAGCAGTCGATCATTCTGCCGGTGCTGGGGCGCACCGAGCGCGACATCCAGGCCTCGGGCCCGCAGGTCGTCACCGTCGAGGATTCGATGTCGATGGTGCACGCCTCGCGCGGCAAGCTGACCCCGGCCTCCGAAAATCTGCTTTCGGAATCGGCGATCATTGCCGGCATGGCGATGGCGACCCTGCCGGCGAGCAAGGTGCCGTGGACCGATCTGATTGCCGATTACGACCGCATCCGCGATGCCATCGAAGGCGTCTTCCCCGATTTTAGGGATTACAACGCGCGGATCCGGATTCCCGGCGGCTTCCGCCTGCCACTGCCGCCGACCGAGCGCAAATGGACCACGCCATCGGGCAAGGCCGAATTCCTGATTTTCGCCGGCCTCGAAGAGGACCCGGTGCTGTCGGACGAGACCATCCTCAAGCTCGCGACGATCCGCAGCCACGACCAGTACAACACCACGATCTACGGATTGAACGACCGCTATCGCGGCGTGTTCGGGCGGCGCGACGTGCTGTTCGCCAACGAGGCGGACCTCACCGCGCGCGGCCTCGCCCATGGCGATCTCGTCGAGATCGAGACCGCGCTGCCCTCGGGCGCGCCGCGCCGCCTGACGCTGACCGCGATCGTCTACGACATCGCGCGCGGCTCGGTCGCCGCCTACTATCCGGAAGCCAACGGCCTCGTGCCGCTCGACTATCAGGACAAGGAGAGCGGCACGCCGTCGTACAAGTCGATCCCGGTACATATTCGGCGGGCGGCTGAGGTGGCGTAGCGACCTTCGTAGCCCGGATTGAGCGAAGCGAAATCCGGGGCGCGCTATCCGCGGATAGGACTTCCCGGATTGCGCTTCGCTCCATCCGGGCTACGCGCACTGCTCACCTAGCGTTCGCCGGCGCGTGCACCGGCCAGAGATCGGCGCGCCAGTGCAGCGCGATCGCCAGCATCGCGATGAAGCCGGCGGCGGCGAGCAGCGTGCCGGTCGCGGTGTAGCCGATCAGGTCGATCAGGCTGCCGGCCGCGAGCAGGCCGAGCGGCAGGCCGTAGATCACCATCATGCGCACGCCCATCACGCGGCCACGCAGATGCGCGCTGGCGTTGCGCATCAGCATCACGGCGGCCGAGATCATCGACATGCTCTGCGCGATCCCGGCCAGCACCAGGCAGGCCATCGCCACCGGCATGGTCCTGAGCTCGACGAACACCAGCAGCATCGCATACCAGGCGAGCGTCGCGCCGATCAAAAGCCGTGCGATGCGGACGCCGCCGGCCATGCTGAGCGTGATCGAGCCGATCAGCGAGCCGAATGCAAAACTCGCCGAGAGATAGCCGAGGCCGGTCTGGTCGGTATGGAAGATGTCGCGCGCGACGAAAGGCAGCAGGCCGTTGGTGAGCGGAAACGCGGTGAGGTTGGCGAGGAACGCGACGCAGAGCGCGGCGCGCATGCCCGGGCCGCTCCAGGCATAGACGATGCCCTCCTTGAGGTCGCGCAGCAGCTTTGAGCCCGGCGCGTCGCCGGCCGCCTCGTCAGCCACGCCGTGCGCTTTGGCCGGACGGCCCATGCAGAGCATCAGGATCGCGGCAACGAAATAGAAGCTCGCGATCCCGACATAGACATAGCCGATGCCGAGCGCCGCGAACAATCCGGCTCCGGTCAGTGCGCCGGCGATGCGCGCCGAATCCTGCGTCGTGCGCGCCAGGCTGATGGCGCCGACCAGCTGCGCCGGCGGCATGATGTCGGCGAGCAGCGCGCCGCGCACGCCGAGATCCGACGGACGGATCACGCCCATCAGCGCGACGATGACCATGACCTTCAGCGGCGCCAGATGGCCGGTCAGCGCCAGAATCATGATGGTGCCGGCGAGTGCGGTATAGGCAAAGCGCATCACGGCGAGCAGATCGCGATGCCCCATGCGGTCACCGATCATGCCGACGACGGGCGCGACCAGCGTGCCGACATATTGCAGGGAAGCGAGCACGGTCAGCAGCAGCACCGAGCCGGTCTCGACCATGATGTACCAGCCGAGCACCAGCGTCTCGACCTCGAACGCCCAGGAGGTGAGCAGATCGGACGGCCATTGAAAGCGATAGCTGCGGATGCGAAACGGCGCGAGCGCGGAGGTCCGCGTGGTCCCGCTCAAGACGCGATGACGCGTGTCACGGCGTGTCCTGCCCTTTTTCTTGGTTCTTCTGGGTCTTGATTCTCTTGCGAAAACTCCCTGCTACGGAAGCGTAGCGCTGACAATGTCGGTGTCAATCGAAGCCGCCGCATGCAGCCATGCGCGTGGGCATCGGCGGCAACCGCGTTGCACTGCCAAGCGCCCGCGGCCGCCCGGATCGCCCCCCTCCGCCCCGCAGGATGAATGTGCTAACATGCCTGCGCCGAAATCGCGGAGGACGCCATGAAAGCCTTCGAAGTTTTCGCGATCTATGTGACGCCCTTTGTGATCATAGGGATCGCCATCAAGCTGCTGATGAAGCGCTACGCCGTCGACCTGCCCGACGTGCAGAAGCAGGCAGGCTCTACGCCGAAGCGGCGGTTTTTGCTCGGCGCCTGGCGGTCGGAATAGGTCACGTCGCAGGCCATCCGGGACGCGCCGCCTCCACGGAGAAATTCTCAATCACTGAGTTGCCCGACAGCGCAAGCCCCTTTTGCAAAAATATTTCGCTTTATCAGAAAATCAACTCGGTATATGAAACTTCGGGCAAATGATGTCGCGAGAATGCGAAGCTGCGTCCCCGCCACAACTGTCATCGTCCGGCTCGACCGGGCGATCCAGTACGCCGCGGCCCCTCCGTTCAAGCACAGGCGTCGCTGGAATACTCGATCACCCGCATGCGCGGGGTGATGACACCGCGTGTTAGACAACTTGAATCGAGAACCATCCTCATCGTCGTCCTCGCGAAAGCCAGGACTCATAACCACCGGCTTTGGTTGTCGGAAGGATCGTCGTCCCAGCGTCGCGCGACAATTCGCATTTGGGGTAATGGGTCCTGGCTTTCGCCAGGACGACGGTGGTGGTGATTGCGGAACCGTACCGGCCTCTCATGCGAACACGACATTTTGTCATGACCGGCGGAGTTGCATTTTTCGCATCGCATCATATGATGATAATAATCCAATCAAATCCCCGGCATTGAAGGGAATCCTGCCATGGCAACCAGCACCGATCCCGTCGTCATCCTCTCCGCTGCCCGCACCCCGCTCGGTCGCTTCATGGGCGAGCTCACGCCGCTCGCGGCGCATAAGCTCGGCTCGCATGTGATCGGCGCGGCGCTGGAGCGCGCCAAGCTCGCACCCGAGCGCATCGACGAGGTGTTCATGGGCAACGTGCTGCCCGCCGGCCAGGGCCAGGCCCCCGCCCGCCAGGCTGCGCGCGGCGCGGGGCTGCCGGATGCCACCGGCGCCACCACCGTCAACAAGGTGTGCGGCTCCGGCATGAAGGCGACCATGCTGGCCCACGACATCATCAAGGCCGGCTCGGCCGAGATCGTGCTGTCCGGCGGCATGGAGAGCATGAGCAACGCACCCTATCTGCTGCAGAAGGCGCGCGGCGGCTATCGCGCCGGCCACGACCGCATCATCGACCACATGATGATGGACGGGCTCGAGGACGCCTATGAGACCGGCCGCTCGATGGGCGATTTCGGCGAGGCCACCGCGGAGGCCTATCAGTTCACCCGCGCCGACCAGGACACCTATGCGATGGAGACGCTGAGCCGGGCCCGCAAGGCGGTCGAGGGCGGCGCCTTCAAGGCCGAGATCGCGCCGATCACGCTCACCGAGAAGGCCGGTCCGCGTATCATCGCCAATGATGAGCACCCGCTGAAGGTCGATCCGGCAAAGATCCCCGGCCTGAAGCCGGCATTCCGCGCCAACGGCACCATCACGCCGGCCGCCTCCTCGGCCAATGCCGACGGCGCCGCGGCGCTGATCCTCAGCCGGCGCTCGCTCGCCGACCGCGACGGCCTGCCGGTGCTGGCCGAGATCAAGGGCCATGCCACCCACAGCCAGGAGCCGCAGTGGTTCACCACCGCGCCGATCCCGGCGATCAGAAAACTGCTCGACAAGGTCGGCTGGAGCGTCGGCGATGTCGACCTGTTCGAGATCAACGAGGCGTTCGCGGTGGTCGCGATGGCGGCGCAGCGCGATCTCGGAATTCCCCGTGACAGGCTGAACATCAATGGCGGCGCCTGTGCGCTCGGCCATCCGATCGGCGCCACCGGCGCGCGTCTGATCGTGACCTTGCTGCACGCGCTGGAGGCGCAGAACCTGAAGCGCGGCGTCGCCGCCTTGTGCATCGGCGGCGGCGAAGCCACCGCGATCGCCGTCGAGCGGGTCACGCACTAGTTTTAAGACGGCTCCACGTCCGAGTCCGAAAACGAGGGAACTTTGGCATTTTAGCCATAGCTCCCTCGTGGCATATTGTGCATCACGAAATAGAATCCTCATCGCATTTCATCCGGGCCCCAATGATCTCGAACTGGCTTGCTTCCGCCCTCGCCCGCCGCAACATCCATTACGGCTGGGTGATGGTCGCCGTGACCTTCCTTGCCGCGCTGATCTCGGCCGGCACCGTCGGCGCCCCCGGCGTCTTCATCGTGCCGCTGCAGAAGGAGTTCGGCTGGTCCACCGCCGAGATCTCCTCCGCGCTGTCGATCCGCTTCATCCTGTTCGGGCTGATGGCGCCGTTCGCCGCGGCGCTGATGAACCGCTACGGCCTGCGCAACGTGACGCTGGCGGCGCAATTGATCGTGGTGTCGGGACTGTTGGCTTCGCTCGCCATGACGCAGGTCTGGCAGCTCGTCCTGTTGTGGGGCGTCGTGATCGGGATCGGCACCGGCATGACCGCGCTGGTGCTCGGCGCGACGATCGCGACGCGCTGGTTCGTCGCGCGACGCGGCCTCGTGATCGGCATGCTCACTGCGAGCGTGGCCACCGGGCAGCTCGCCTTCCTGCCGCTGCTTGCGACCATCACCGAGCATTACGGCTGGCGTGTCGCGCTCGGCCTCGTCTGCGTCATGCTCGGCGTCGCCGCCTTTGCCGTGCTGATGGTGATGCGCGACCGGCCGAGCGACGTCGGCCTGCGTCCGTTCGGCGACGAGGGCACCGCGCCGCTCCCCGCGCCGCCCCCGGCCAACGCGCCGATCATGGCGGCCGCGCTCGGCACGCTGCGCGACTCCTCGAAGTCGTCGGTGTTCTGGATCCTGTTCGCGACCTTCTTCGTGTGCGGCGCCTCGACCAACGGGCTCGTCCAGGTCCACCTGATCCCGATGTGCCTCGACTACGGCATCCCGCAGGTGCAGGCCGCGAGCCTGCTCGCCGCGATGGGCATCTTCGATTTCTTCGGCACCATCATCTCGGGCTGGCTGTCGGACCGCTTCGACAATCGCCGGCTGCTGTTCTGGTATTACGGCCTGCGCGGGCTGTCGCTGCTCTATCTGCCGTACTCCGACTTCACGTTCTACGGGCTGTCGCTGTTTGCGATGTTCTACGGGCTCGACTGGATCGCGACCGTGCCGCCGACGGTGCGCCTGACCGCGCAGCGCTTCGGCGCCGAGCGCGCCAATCTGGTGTTCGGCTGGATATTCGCCGGCCACCAGCTCGGCGCCGGTGCCGCCGCGTTCGGCGCCGGGCTGTCGCGCACGGTCTACGCGAGCTATCTGCCGGCATTCTTCATCGCCGGCGCGCTCTGCGTGATCGCCGCGCTGAGTGTGCTGGCGATCTCGCGGCCGCAGCCCAAGGTCGCGCCGGAGGCGAAACCGGTCGCGGCCTGATGGGGCACGGACGTCGCTGGGTGCTACTCCGCGGCGAGACCGGTCGGTGTCGCCGCGTCTGTGACTTCCTTGTTGTAGTCGTGCACGATGCGGCCGAACGGCAGCGTCAGGTCGGCGATATAGTGATGTGCGCCGATCACGCGCTTGAGCGGGAAATCCGCGACCGGTGCGTTGACGTGCGGCACGAGATGCAGGCGGCCCGGTCCGATCCACGATCCCTTGACGACGAGCCGGCCGCGATCGGCGGATCGTCGTCGAGATACATCTGACAGACGAAGTTGACCTCTTCGCCATGCAGCCGCGCGGGGATCACGAGGCCGGACTCGGTGTAGCTGCCGAAGCCGGAGCTGTCGGGCATCTTGATCGGCTCCAGCGGTTCAGGCAGGCCGGCGCGCGCACCGCCACCAGCTGTTACGACACGACGCCGCTGCGTGAATCGCTGCTCGAGCTGGTCGATTTCGACCGCATCAATTCCAAGAAGATGCGCTTTCCGGTCGGCGCGGTGAACGTGCTGTCCGGCAACTTCATCTATTTCGAAAATGCCCATGACGAGATCATCCCCGAGCACATCATGGCGAGCGGCGCGGTGCCGCGCCACATCCAGGACGTGATGGCTCGCCACAAGGACATCATGTATTCGTCGCGCACTGGGCGACGCCAAGGACCACGAATTCTCCGGCACCTCGATGCGCGAGCACTGGGCGAGCGGACACGAAGACACCAAGCGCTCGCTGAACCGGCGCGAATGGATCAAGATGCCCGAGAACGGCATGGGCATCGTGATCCACGACGTGCATCGCGAAGCGGAGTAGATGAACTCGTCATTGCCAGGCTTGACCCGGCAATCCATCCCGCTTCGCATGACTCATTCGTCCGCCGTTGCGGACGATGGATGCGCGGGTCAAGCCCGCGCATGACACGGTGGGTTCGCGGCGGCGGCCTTACGGCCGCGTCGACATGTTGCTCGGCGGCCCAGCCTTGCGGATCGGCTCGGCGAGACGCGCGAACTCGCAGAGCAGCGAGCGGGTCTTGCGCGGATCGATCACCTCCTCGACCCAGAACTTCTCGGCCGAGCGGAACGGCGAGCGCAGCTTGTTGAGGCGATCCTCGATCTCGCGCAGCTTGGCAGCGGGATCGGCGGCGGCATCGATCTCCGCGCGATAGGCCGCCTCGATGCCGCCCTCGAGCGGCAGCGAGCCCCAATAGGCCGACGGCCAGGCATAGCGCATCGAGAACCGGTTGGCCGGCTGATGCACCACGCCGGCAACCCCGAAGGCGTTGCGGATGATGATGGTGCACCAGGGCACCGTGCTCTGGTTGACCGCGGCCATCGCCCGCACGCCGTGACGGATGGTCGCCGACTTCTCCGCCTCGAGCCCGATCATGAAGCCCGGACAGTCCATCAGATAGACCACCGGTAGATGGAAGGTCTCGGCGAAGTCGACCCAGCGGATCACCTTCTGGCAGGCGTCCGCGGTCCACGAGCCGCCGTAGTGGAAGGGATCGCTGGCGAGCAGCAGCACCGCCCTGCCCTCGATCCGCGCCAAACCGGTGATCACAGGCCGGCCGAAATTGCTGGCGACCTCGAAGAACGAGCCCTTGTCGACGACCGCATCGATGATCGGCCGCATCTTGTAGACCTGCTTGCGGTTGCGCGGCACGGCCTTCAGCAGCGATTCCTCGGCGCGTTCCGGATCGTCGGTGCAGGGAATGGTCGGCGGCAGATCGTAGACCGACGCCGGCAGGTAGGACAGGAAGCGCCGTGCGTAATCGAACGCCTCCTCCTCCGTCTCGACCGCCTGGTCGATCGCGCCGGCGCGGGTCTGGATGTCGGCGCCGCCGAGCTCCTGCTTGGTCAGATCCTGACCCAGCCGCTTCACCACCGGCGGGCCGGCCACGAACATCGCGGAGCTCTTGGTCATGACCGAGTAATGCGTGGCCGCGAGCCGCGCCGCGCCGAGGCCTGCGACCGAGCCGAGCCCGAGACCGACCACCGGGACGCGCGCCAGATTGGCGGTCGTGTACCAGTACCAGCGCGTGCCGCCGACGCCGCCGGGCAGATTGGCCGCGCCCCTGGTCTCGATCGTCTTCACCGAGCCGCCGCCGCCGGAGCCCTCGATCACGCGAACGATCGGCAGGCGGAAGTCGTGCGCCATCTCCTCCGCCATCAACGGCTTGGCGGAAATCGATGCATCGGCCGAGCCGCCGCGCACGGTGAAATCGTCGCCGACCACGACCACGGTGCGGCCGTCGACCTTGGCGCGGCCGAACACGCAGTTCGCCGGCGTCAGATGCTTGAGTTCGTTGCTCTCGTCGTATTCGGCGATGCCGGAGATGGCACCGACCTCGTGGAAGCTGCTCTCGTCGACGAGCTTGTCGATACGCTCACGAACCGTGAGCCGGCCCTGGTCGCGTTGCCGCTTGACCTTGTCAACGCCTCCCATCTCCCGCGCGAACGCTTCGCGCCGGGCGAGGTCGTCGAGTTCCGGCTTCCAGTTCATTCATTGCCTCCGTCTTGATGATTTTGTTGTTATGGGTGGCCACCGGAAGCGACTTGCGTTCGATCCGATTGCTGAAGATGTCGCCGTCGGCGCCTTCGAGCAGGCTGCCGACCGCGGCGGCGAGGTCGACCATCAGCGGCGCGACCTCGCGATGCAGCCGCTGCTCGTCATACATCGCCGAGAGCAGGCCGATCGTGGTGACCACATAGGTCTGGTATTGCGGTGACCACAGCGGCACCGCGACGCCGTTGATGTGCGGGCTCCACAGGCCGCAGGCGACGACATAACCGTGCTCCTGCAAATGACGGCGGTTGGCCGCGATGCGCGGCGTCAGCATCTTGGCGCCGTCAGGCAACTCGCCTTCCATCTCTGCTATCAGCGCATCACCGATCGCGGGATCGAGCGCCGCCGTATAGGCGTGACCGGCTGCGGTGGTCGCCATCGAGATGCGGCTGCCGGTGGCCTCATGCAGGCCGAGCGCGTTCGCCGCGCGGGCGAACTCCAGATAGACCAGATGAAAGCGGTCGGGGATCACGAAGCCCACGGTGCCAGGCAACTGGTCCGCGACATCCTGCAAACGCAGCCGGATCAGGTTGCGCAGCTGCAGCCCCTTCATCATCGAGGTACTCATCGCGACCGCGCTCGGGCCGATGCGATATTTCTGATCGCGCGGCAGATAGACCAGCTGCCCCATTCGCGTCAGCGTGTGCGTCAAGCGCGACACCGTCGAACGCGGCAGGCCGCAGCGGTTCGAGATTTCGAGATTGCCGAGCCGGGCTTCGTGTCCTTCGAAGCACCGCAACACATCAAACGCGCGCGACACCACCTGGATGACATCGCCATCGCCAGTCTCGCTGGCGAGCATTCCCTGCCGGCTAAGCCGTTCCGAGCGCCGTCCCATTTGTTTTGGCTCCATTCCGTCTTGCGGAATAAAATTCCACTTGCAGATGAAGCTACCTCAGGCAATCTGCCGCCACAACAAAAAGCCGTTCGCCGGATGAAATTTCCGCAAGACGGTATCGGAGAGTGGAATGCCAGAGATCAAGGTTGTGACTGAAGTTGCCGGGCGCGTTTGCGCGCTTCCTGTTGAAGCCGGCAGCAGCGTCGGCGATGGCGACGAGATCGCGTTCGTCGAAGCGATGAAGATGGAGATCCCGGTCACATCGACGGCAGCAGGCAAAATCAAGTCGATTTTGGTCAGGATTGACGACGTCATCGCCGAAGGCCAGGCCGTTGCGATCGTCGAGACCTGAGCGCGGCCGTCGAGTCGCTCGGCTCGGACCAAATTCCCAGATGTCATGTGATCGGCGGTGGTTCCTTTGGGAGCCGCACGGCGTCGCATGCTGTTTCGCCTTCGAAACATTCTCAACCTGAAAGTTTCGTATGGCGATACAATTGCCGAGCAACTGCTCGTTTTGTGAACATCTGTTCGAAAACCGACGGCCACCGGTTCTCCGCACCCCGCTGATGTCGGTGCGCGCTCAGTTGCGTGCGCCATGATTGCGTTGCACAACAGGAGGTGATGAAACGATCGCCTCCTCCCGTCACCGCCACCACCACGGCCTGGTCGAGCTCCAAGCCGCCACTGCTGCGGTTTCTGCACACGTGTTACGCAGACTTCCTGCCGGAGGCCGGCGGCGCGGTGGCCGACTACATCCCGGAGCTCGGCAAGGCCGACCCCGCCCATTTTGGCATCAGCCTCGCGACGCTCGACGGTCATGTCTATGAGGTCGGCGACACCGGGGTGCCCTTCACCATCCAGTCGATGTCAAAACCGTTCGTGTTCGCGCTGGCGCTGGACACGCTCGGCGCCGAGCGGGTGGAGAGCGTGATCGGCGTCGAACCGTCCGGCGACCCCTTCAACTCGATCCGGCTCAACGCCGAGAACCACCCGTTCAATGCGATGGTGAATGCTGGCGCGATCGCCTGCTCCGGCCTGCTCCATGCCGACAAGGGCGACGGCGCGTTCGACTATATCCGCCAGGCGCTCGGCCGCTTCGCCGGCCGCGAGCTCGACGTCGACGAGGCGGTCTACGCCTCCGAGAGCGCCACCGGCGACCGCAACCGGGCGATCGGCTACCTGCTGCGCACCAACAGCGTGATCACCGAGAACGTGCCTGCGGTGCTCGACGTCTATTTCCGGCAATGCGCCATCCTGGTTACCGCGCGCGACACCGCGGTGATGGCAGCGACGCTGGCCAACCGCGGCATCAATCCGCTGACCGGTGAGCAGGTCGCGACGCCCTACGCGATCGCGCGCACGCTGTCGGTGATGACCTCGTCGGGCATGTACGACTACGCCGGCGAATGGATCTACCGCGTCGGCATCCCCGCCAAGAGCGGGGTCGGCGGCGGCATCCTGGCAGCGCTGCCGGCGCGGCTCGGGCTCGGCAGCTACTCGCCAAGGCTCGACAAGCACGGCAACAGCGTGCGCGGCATCAAGGTCTGCGAGGCGCTATCGGCGCATTACGACCTGCACATGCTGAATCGCAGCGACGACGCCCGCCACAGCATCATCGCCGACTACAATATCGGCAAGAACCCGTCACGGCGGGTGCGGCGGCCGCAGGAGCAGGAGATCCTGGCTAGGCACTTCCAGGAGGTGCGCGTGATCGAGCTGGTCGGCACGCTGTCGCTTTCCAATGTCGACTATGTCTCGCGCCGCCTCGCCGCCAGCCCGCGGCCGGAGTTCGTGATCTTCGACCTGCGCCGCGTCACCGCGACGACCCGCGCCGGCGCCCGCCTGGTGGCGGAGGCCTTTCAGGAACTGGCCGAGCTGGGCGTCACCGTGATCCTGTCCGGCATCAAGCGGACCTCGCGCGAGTGGAGCACGATCAGCGAGTGGACCAACCGGCTCGGCAATATCAGGGATTTCTACCTGCTCGACACCGCGATCGAATGGGCGGAGGACCAGATCGTCTATCGTTATGGCGGCTCGATCGACTTCCTCGAAACGACAGAACTGTCCGAGCAGCCGCTGCTCGCCGGATTGAGCGAGCGCGAGATCGCAGACATCGCCTCGCTCTGCACGGTCAGGACCTACCAGCCGAATGAAAAGATCATCGCCGCGGATCGTGAGGCGACCTCGCTGTTCTTCCTGCGCAGCGGCGTGGTCCATGTCACCCTGCCCGACGGCATCCGGCTTGCGACCCTGACCGCCGGCATGGCGTTCGGCGAGATGGCGCTGCTCGAGACGAAGCGCTCGGCCGACGTGCTCGCCGACATGTCAGCGACCGCCTATGAGGTCGCGATCAAGGATTTTGAGCGCTTCCGCGAGCAGCACCCGCGCGCCGGCGAGCGGATCATGCGCAACCTCGCGCAGATCCTCGCCGAGCGGCTGATCGTGGCGAATGCGAAGGTCGATCTGCTGACGTCGGGGTAGATTTTCGTCACACCGCGCGGGGATTTAGACAACTCGTCATGCCCGAGCTTGACCCGGGCATCCGCGTCTTGGCGCTGATCGTGAAGAAAGACGTGGATGGCCGGGTCAAGCCCGGCCATGACGTGTGGAGATGGACGCCCAGGAGCAGCCTAACTCACCACTTCCGTTACCGGCTGCATGTCGATCTCGAACGTCTCGAGGAATTTCGACGTCATGATGTAGAAGCCGACCGAGAGCTGCAGTTCGATCAGTGCGCCCGGCGTCAGCTTCGCCGCGATCGCCTTGAAGGTCGCATCGGTCGGCTTCTTCAGCTTGACGATCTCGTCGGTGAAGGCGAGCGCCGCGCGCTGCACCTCGTTGAAGCAGGCTGCCTCCTGCCAGTTCTCCAGCGCTGCGTTCTGCTCGTCGGTGACGCCGACATTCTTCCCGATGCGCTTGTGCGCGACGATTTCGTAGGGCGCCTCGCAGAGAATGCCGGTGCGCGTGATCGCGAGCTCGCGCACGATCGGATCGAGTTCGCCCTTGTGGCGGATCGCGCCGCCGAGCCGGCAGTATTGTTCGAAGTAGCTCGGCGAATGCGCCATCATGCGAAAGATGTTGGCGTTGCGGTTTTTGTCGAGGATCTCGCGGGTGCGCGGGCTTGCCTTCGTGGGATCGGAGTAGTCGATACGGGCCATTTCCCAACCTTGATGTTGCTGTCGTTTCTCTCGGGTTCCGAAACAGTATCCGCCGGGCGTCGCAGGAGCAACACGCGCGAGTCAAATTGCCGCCGTATTCCCAGACAACCCTGACACAGTCGATATTCGCTGAGTGGGGACTCGTCAAAAGCGAATGCTCGACGCGGGGTGTTCCGAGTACAAAATCTGGCCGTCGTTCGCGCAATTTGCGCAACGATGAGTCACGCCCAAGTCTAGGGGAAACGCATGAAGGAAGCCACCAAGAGGGCGGCCTCGGAAGCGCTTGCGCAAATGCTGGCGGTGACGGCGATGCTCGTCATCGCCAGCTTTGTCTTTTATTGGCGATAGTATCCGTAAACTATGAGGGGCAAGAGCGAACCAATTCAGCCTGATTTCGCGTTCTGACTGGATCGCTCAGCCCCTCATTTTGCCTTTGCGAAATACGGAACCAGTCGTCCCGTGAATTGCGTGAAACGCGCCAAAACCTTGTCGCCGATGGCAAGGTCGTTGTCGCCATGGGCCATCATGCGAAAGCCCTCGTCGGCATCCACGAGCACGATATTGTAGGGCACATGCGCCCGGGTCTCCGGCGTTGCGGCGCGGCAGACCAGCGACGTCGCATACACCGTCCCTGCTCCGCTCGCGCGATGCTCAGCGAGATCTGGTGAGCCGCAGGCCGCGCAGAAGCTGCGGCGGAAATATTGCCGCGCGCCGCAGGCGTTGCAGGTCTGGTAGACGATGGCTTCCGCGCCCTTGGTCCAATCCGCGATCGGTCCGCTCATCGCACGCGCTCCAGGAACATGCTGACATGCGAGGACAGCACGCCGCCGTCGCCGTGCAGCAGCGCGACCGAGGCGTCGCGCACCTGGCGATTGTCGGCGCGGCCAGTCATCTGCAGATGGGTTTCGACCAGATGCGCCATCGCGCCGCCGACACCGCAATGGCCATAGCTGAGCAGGCCCCCATGGGTGTTGAGCGGCAGCTCGCCATCCTGATTGAAATAGCCGGCCCGCACCCGCGCCGCCGCCTCGCCGCGCTTGGCGAGGCCGAGGTCTTCCAGCAGCATCGCCAGCGTGATCGTGAAGCTGTCGTAGACCGCGGCGTAACGCACGTCTGATATCGCGATGCCTGACACCTCTTTCGCCTTCGCGATCGAAATCTCCGCGCCCAGTTCGCTCAGCGCCGGCGCGGCCGTGACGTGCTGATGGGTATGGGCCTGGGCGCAGCCGCGAACGCGAACCCGCCGCTCGCCGGTCGGCTTGCGGCTGATCACGCACGCCGCGCCGCCGTCTGAGACCGGGCAGCAATCAAGCAGTTTGAGCGGCATCGCCACCGGCTTCGAGGCCATCACGTCGGCAACCGTGATCGGCTCGTGGAATTGCGCGCCGGGATGCGTCAGCGCATGCTTGCGCATCAACACCGCGAACTCGGCGAGGTCCTCCTGCGTGAGGCCGTATTCATGCATGTAACGCGTCGCGACCAGGCCGTAATAGGCGGGGATCGTCGGCCCCAGCGTCACCTCGTAGTCGGGATGGCCGACCTGGGCCAGCGCCTGGATCGAGGCGTCGCGGCTCTGCCCGGTTAGCCGGTTCTCGCCGCCGACCACCAGCACGTGTCTTGCGACACCGGCGTCGACCAGGTGATGCGCCAGCATGGTCATCGCAAGGCCCGTGGCGCCGCCGACCTGCACGGCGTGGGCATAGGACGGACGAATACCGAAATGCTCGGCGAATACCGTGGCCAGCATGATGTGCGGCGAGACCGTGGAGTAGCCGCACAGGATGCCGTCGATGTCGGATCGCTTCAGCCCTGCATCAGCAATGGCCAGCTCGGCCGCGTTGCTCATCAGGTCGAGCGAGGACAGGCCCTCATGCTTGCCGTAGGACGTGAGGCCGACGCCGGTGACGAAGCTCATCTTGTCTCCACCATCTCCGTCGTCATTCCGGGGCGACACGAAGCGGCGAGCCCGGAATCCATTTCAGCGGCTTCGCATGTGGCCCGATGGATTCCGGGCCTGCGCCTGATGGCGCATCCCGGAATGACGCTGTGGAAATTCCCAACCATCAATACGACTTCGGAAGGCCGAGCACCTTCTCGCCGATGAAACTGAGGATGAGCTGCGGGCTGATCGGCGCGATGCGCGGGATCAGCGACTCCCGCAGGTAGCGCTCGACGTGATACTCCTTGGCATAGCCGAAGCCGCCATGCGTCATCACCGCCTGCTCGCAGGCGTGGAAGCCGGCTTCCGCAGCGAGATATTTCGCCGAGTTCGCGGCGGGGCCGCAGGGCAGGTTCTGGTCGTATTGCCAGCCAGCCCGCAGCACCATCAGCCAGGCCGCCTCGAGCTCCATCCAGCACTTCGCCAGCGGATGCTGGATCGCCTGGTTCATGCCGATCGGGCGGTTGAACACGATGCGGCCCTTGGCGTATTCCGACGCCCGCTTCAGCGCGATCTGGCCGAGGCCGACAGCTTCGGCCGCGATCAGGATGCGCTCGGGGTTCATGCCGTGCAGAATGTATTCGAAGCCGCGGCCTTCCTCGCCGATGCGGTCTTCGACCGGAATCTCGAAATTCTCGAAGAACAGCTCGTTGGAGTCGACGGGCTTGCGGCCCATCTTCTCGATCTCGTGCACGGTGACGCGCTTGCGATCGAAATCGGTGTAGAACAGGCTGAGGCCGTGGGTCGCGCTCTTCACCTCTTCCAGCGGCGTGGTCCGCGCGAGCAGCAGGATCTTGTTGGCGACCTGCGCGGTCGAGATCCACACCTTCTGGCCGTTGACGATGTATTTGTCGCCCTGGCGCACGGCGCGGGTCTTGAGCTGGGTGGTGTTGAGGCCGGTGTTGGGCTCGGTGACCGCAAAGCAGGACTTGTCGCGGCCGTCGATGATCGGCGGCAGCATGCGCTGGCACTGCTCCTTGGTGCCGAACACCACCACCGGATTGAGCCCGAACACGTTCATGTGCACGGCCGATGCGCCGGACATGCCGGCGCCGGATTCGGAGATCGTGCGCATCATGATCGCGGCATCGGTGATGCCGAGCCCGGAGCCGCCATATTCCTCGGGGATGCAGATGCCGAGCCAGCCGGCATCGGCCAGCGCGCGGTGGAAGTCGGCCGGATAGCCGCCCTCCTTGTCCTTCTTCAGCCAGTAGGCTTCGTCGAAGCGCGAGCAGATCTTGGCGACGGCGTCGCGGATCGATTCCTGGTTGGCGGAGAGTGCGAAATCCATCTGTCGTGCTCCTATGCCTTCACCACTTTGGCCGCGCCGTCGCGCACCATTGCCGCGATCTCGTCAGCGGAGAAACCGGCCTCCCGCAAAATCTCCGCGCTGTGCTCGCCGAGCCGCGGCGCCAGCCGACTTGGCTCGACCTTGGTCTCCGACCAGCGCGCCGACGGCGTCATGCTGCGGATGCGGCCCTCGGTCGGGTGATCGATCACGGGGAAGACGCCGGTCGCGACCATATGCGGGTCCTCCAGCAGGCTCTCGAGATCGTGCATCGGCATCACGGGCACGTCGGCCTTCTCCAGGATCTCGTTCCACTCGGCCGTGGTCTTGGTCTGCAGGATGCGCGCGAGCTCGGCGTAGACGACATCGATGTTGGTGGCACGGCCGGCGAAGGTCGCGAACTTTGGATCGCTACGCAGATCGTCGCGGCCGGTCGCCTTGAAGAAGTTCTCCCACTGCTTGTCGTTGTAGACGATCACGCAGATATAGCCGTCCAAGGTCTTGTAGGGCCGCCGGTCCGGCGACAGATGCCGCGCGTAGCCGCCCTTGTCGAGCGGCGGATCGTAGGTCAGGCCGCCCATATGGTCACCCATCACGAAGCCGGCCATGGTCTCGAACATCGGGATGTCGACGCGCTGGCCCTGCCCGGTGCGGTCGCGATGCACGAGGCTCGCGCAGATCGCGCCGACCGCGGTGAGGCCGACGATGCGATCGACCAGCGCATTCGGCACGTAGCGCGGCACGCCGTCCGAGGTCTGCGCCATCAGCGCCGGCAGCGCGGTGGCGCCCTGGATCAGGTCGTCATAGGCGGGCTTGGCTGCGTATGGTCCCTCCTGGCCGAAGCCGAACACGCCGGCATAGATCAGCCGCGGATTGACCTTGGCGACGACGTCGTAGCCGAGTTGCAGCCGCGCCATCGCCTGCGGGCGCACGTTGTAGACCAGCACATCGGCCTGCGCGATCAGGCGCAGCACGGCTTCGCGCCCCGCCGGCTTCTTCAGATCGAGACAGACCGAACGCTTGCTTCTGTTGGTGTTGAGGAACACCGGTCCCATGCCGGGATGCCGGGTCGGACCGATCTGCCGCGTCACGTCGCCGTCAGGCGATTCCACCTTGATGACGTCGGCGCCGTAGTCGCCGAGCATCTGGGTGGCATAGGGCCCCATCAGCACGGTCGTCATATCGACGACCTTGATACCCTGCAGTGGTCCCATCGTGCTGTTCGCTCCCGGATGTTGTGGTTACGCAGCTAAAGCATGATGAGATCAGGCGAGCGTCATCGCGCTTTGGCGTCTTTTAAGCATGAGCTTTCCGGAAAGCCGCTTCGCACTTTCCGGTTCATGCCTACTAACGGGAGCTCTTCGCCGAGATCAAGCTGCGCCGGGCGTATGGGCGTATGCGCGGCGACGGCCGGATCGTTTCCGCGCGGCGGAACGCAGGGCGGCAAGACGAAGCGTGCGCACCGCCGGCCCGATGCCGGTTACTGCCCGGTCATCGCCTCGCGCGCCTTCAGGAACTTTTCCAGTTCCGCGTTCTGCTGCTCGAGCCGCTCGGCAATGCGCTCTTCGACTTCGGCGCCAGCGGCACCCGCGGCCTGCTCGATCAGCTGCCTGATATTGTCCCGGAGGATTGCGATGCGATCGTTCACTTCCGACAGCGACAGGGACGTCTCGATACCCATGGTCCGTTCTCCCGGTGACAGGCGCAAGCAGCTTAGCGCGACGGGAGGCCGCGGCCTATCCCTTTGCAGATTCCTTGGCCGATCCCTTTGGCCTATCCTTTGGCCATCATCTCCCGCAGCGCGGTCTTCAGCACCTTGCCATAATTGTTCTTCGGCAGGGCATCGAGATAGACATAGCGCTTGGGCCGCTTGAAGCGGGCGATCGAGGCAAGACAATGCGCGTCGAGCCTGCCGTCGTCGGCGGTGGCGCCCTCCTCCAGCACGACGCAGGCGACGACGATCTCGCCCCATTCCGGATCTGGCACACCAATCGCCGAGACCTCGCGGACATCAGGATGCGTCAGCAGCGCTTCCTCGACCTCACGCGGATAGATGTTGGTGCCGCCGGAGATAATCACGTCCTTGGAGCGGTCCGACAGCGTCAGGAAGCCGTCGGCATCGAGACGGCCGACGTCGCCGGTGCGCAGCCAGCCGTCCTTCAGCGTCTCGGCATTGGCCTTCGGATTGTTCCAGTAGCCGAGCATCACGGTTAAGCCCTTGACCTCGATCTCGCCGGTCTCGCCGGCGGGCAGCGGCATGCCGTCCTTGTCGGTGATACGCACGGTGACGACGCTCTGGGCGGTGCCGACCGAAGCCAGCCGCTCGAGATAGCGCGGATGGTCGCTCGCGCGGTGCCAATCGCGCGACAGCGCCGTGATCGTCATCGGCGACTCGCCCTGGCCGTAGATCTGCACGAAGCGCTGGCCCATGGTCGCGATCGCATCGGTGATGTCGGCCGTGTACATCGGCCCGCCGCCATAGATAATGGTGCGCAGTCCCTCGCCGTTCTCGCCGCGCTTCTTCGCCGCATCGACCAGGCGTCGCACCATGGTGGGCGCCGCGAACATCACGACATTGTCGAGCTGGCGGCCGAGGTTGAGCACCTCGTCCGGATCGAAGCCACCGGACTCGGGGACGACGTGGCGGCCGCCCATCCGGACATGCGGGAAATTGTACAGGCCGGCGCCATGCGAGATCGGCGCCGCATAGAGCGAGGCATCATGCGGCGTCGCCGGATCGACATCGGCGAGATAGCACAGCGACATCGCAACCAGATTGCCGTGGCTCAGCATCACGCCCTTGGGACGGCCGGTCGTGCCTGACGTGTAGAACAGCCAGGCAAGATCGTTGCTTTCGCGCGGCAGCGGAGCAGCTGACCCCTCGCCGCTTCGCATCGCCTTGTAGGCATCGCTGTCGACCGACAGCATGGTCATGCCGGCCGGACAATCGTCCTTCGCTTCGGTCAGCGCGCCGATGGTGTCGTCGGACACGAAAGCGAGCCTGGCGCCGCCATTGCCGCAGATCCACGCCGCCTCGCGGCCGTGCAGCTTGGCGTTGATCGGGATCGCCGCGGCGCCGATCCACCAGATGCCATAGAGACATTCGAGATATTGCGTGCAATTACCGGCAAACAGCGCGATGCGGTCGCCGGCGGCAACGCCGTGATCGCGCGCCAGCGCCGCCCCGATCGAGGCGGCGCGGCGGGCAAAGGTTGCATAGTCGGCGTCGAGGTCGAACCCGGTCAGCAGCGCCGGCGCTTCGGGACGCGCCCGTGCCGTTGCCGCCAGCCATTCGGCAATGTTCAAGCTACTTCGCCGGCTCGAGGATCGAGACGTAGTTGGCGACCGCCGCACCGCCCATGTTGAAGATGCCGCCGATCTGCGGGTTCTTGAGCTGCATGCCCTCGGGCGCCTGCCCGGTGAGCTGCATCGCGCTCATCACGTGCATGGAGACGCCGGTGGCGCCGATCGGATGGCCCTTGGCCTTGAGGCCGCCGGACGGATTGACCGGCAGCTTGCCGTCCTTCTGGGTCCAGCCTTCCATGATCGCGCGCGCGCCCTGGCCCTTCGGCGTCAGGCCCATCGCTTCGTATTCGATCAGCTCGGCGACCGTGAAGCAGTCATGGGTCTCGACAAAGGACAGATCGGAGAGCTGCAGGCCGGACTTCTGCAGCGCGCGCTGCCAGGCGACAGTGCAGCCTTCGAACTGCAGGATATCGCGCTTCGACATCGGCAGGAAATCCTGCGCATGGGCGGTGGCGCGGATGTTCACGGCCTTGCCCATGGTCTTGGCGGTCTCGGCATCGGTCAGCACCAGCGCGGCGGCGCCGTCGGAGACCAGCGAGCAATCGGTGCGCTTCAAGGGACCGGCGACGAACGGGTTCTTGTCGCTCTCGGCGCGGCAGAACTCGAAGCCGAAATCCTTGCGCATCTGCGCATAGGGGTTGGCGACGCCGTTCTTGTGGTTCTTGGCGGCGATCATCGCCAGCGCATCCGACTGGTCGCCGTATTTCTGGAAGTAGGCCTGCGCGATCTTGCCGAACACGCCGGCGAAGCCGCCGACCGTGTCGCCGTCCTCAGGCAGATAGGACGCCTTCAGGAGGTTCTTGCCGATCTCCGGCCCCGGCGTCTTCGTCATCTGCTCGACGCCGACGACGAGCACGATCTTGGCGGCACCCGCCTCGATGGCGCGGATGCCCTGGTGCACCGCGGCCGATCCGGTGGCGCAGGCGTTCTCGACGCGGGTGGTCGGCTTGAAGCGCAGCGCCGGATTGGCCTGCAGCACCAGTGACGCCGTGAAGTCCTGCGGCGAGAAGCCGGCGTTGAAATGGCCGAGCATGATCTCGTCGACGTCGGACGCGGCAATGCCGGCATCGGCGAGCGCCTCGTTGGCGACCTTGACGACGAGCCCCTCGACGGTCTCCGCGTCAAACTTTCCGAATGGCGTGTGCGCCCAACCCACAATGCTGGCTGTCATGGCCGTATCTCCCTGTTCCTGTTCGGGAGTTATGTAGCGTATCTCGAGAGCGTTTTCGAGCGAAGTGGATACCGGTTCGCGTAAAGAAAACGCGTTAAAACCAGAGTCTAGAACCCCGTTCCTATCGGAACGGAGTTCTAGCCGGCTTTCAGCGTTTTCATCGCCTTCGCGCACATGGCGGTTATGCCCGCCCAGTTGCCGGCGCGGATATCGGCCGCCGGGCACAGCCAGGAACCGCCGACCGCGAGCACATTGGGCTCGGCGAGCCAGGTCGCCGCATTGGTCTCGCCAATCCCGCCGGTCGGGCAGACCCTGACGTTCGGGAATGGACCGGCCAAGGCCCGCAGTGCCTTGATACCGCCGGCCTGCTCGGCGGGGAAGAATTTGACGACGTCGAAGCCGTGCGCCAGCGCCTGCATCAGCTCCGAGGCGGTCGCGATCCCCGGCGCGAAAGGCAGCCGGCTGGCAGCGACCGCCTTCAACAGCTCGGGCGTCGCGCCCGGGCTGATGCCGAACTTGGCGCCAAGCGCCTCGGCGCGCGCCAGATCGTCGCCATTGAGGATCGTGCCGATCCCGACCACCGCATCGGGCACCTCGGCGACGATGGCCCTGGCCGCATCGACCGCGACCGCCGTACGCAGCGTCACCTCGAGCGTCCGCACGCCGCCCGCGACCAGCGCCTTGGCGAGCGGTACCGCGTCCTCAAGCCGCTCGATGGTCAGCACCGGGATCACGGTGGCCTGGCGGATCAGCTCGGCGATCCGGTCCTGCTTCGATGTCGTTGTCATTGCGAGACCTTGCGGGATGGTGGGGGACGAGGCGCCTTCTTCGGCGGCATGGCGTAGCGTGGAATGATCGCACCGGGATAGCACACCACGACCCCGGCCAGACGATGGCCGGCGCGCGCCGCTTCCTCGGGCTCGGCGCCGCCGAGCCGCGCGGCGAGATAGGCCGCGGCAAAACTGTCGCCGGCCGCCGTGGTATCGACCACCGGTTTCGGCAGCGGCTCTGCCCTCACCTCGCGCGTTCCGCCGGCGGAGCGCACGATGCAGGCGGGCTCGGCGAGCTTCAGCACGACCTCGGGGCTCGAGATGCCGGCGAGCAGCGCGGTGTTGCTCTCGCCGGGATAGAGCGGCGCCAGATCCTCGGTCGAAGCAAGCACGATATCGGCGGTCTCGAATGCGCTGCTGAAGACCTTCCGCGCGAGAGCCAGGTCCGGCCAGCTGCGGGCGCGGAAATTGGTGTCGAACGCGAAGCGCGTGCCCAGCAGTCGCGCGCGCTTCAGCGCCGCCATCAGCCGGTCCCGCCCATCCTCGCGCAGGATCGAGAGCGTGATCGCCGAGAGATAGACGATATCATAGGTCGCGAGCGAGTTCAGGATGTCGGCCGTCTCGGGCAGGTCCATCAGTTCGCGGGCGGCGGCGCTGTCGCGCCAGTGGAAGAAGCGCCGCTCGCCCTTGTCGTCGGTCTGGATCAGATAGAGCCCGGGCAGCTTGCCGGCCAATCGCGCGACATGCTTGGTGCCGATGCCTTCGCTCGCCCAGCCCGCGATCATCTCATCGCTCAGCGCATCATCGCCGAGCGCCGTGATGTAATCGATGTGGACGCCGAGCCGGGACAGATAGACGGCGGTGTTGAGCGTGTCGCCGCCATAGGAGCGCGAATACAGCCCTCCGGGCTGGCCGCCCGGAGCCTGTCGCAACTCGATCATGCATTCGCCGATGCTGGCGACCCTGGTCATGCCAAGACCCGCGTGCCTGAGCGGAGCTAGGCGGCGAACTTGCCGCCCAGTTCGTCCTCGATGTGGATGCGGATGATGTCGTCGAACGTCTTCTCGGCGGTGGTGAAGCCGAGCTTCAGCGCGCGGTCGGTGGCGAAATCGCGCGGCCAGCCCGAGACGATGCCGATGATGGTCGGATCCGGCACCCGCTTGATCCGCGCGGTGACGTTCTTGCCGGCAACGCGCTCCAGCGAGGCGATCTGCTCGCCGACGCTGACGGACATCCCGGGCATGCTGAGATTGCGCCGCGGCCCCATCGCGTTGAGGTCCATGGTGCCGGCGTGGACCAGGAATCCGACCGCCGATTTCGGCGAAGCGTGCCAGTGCCGCACGTCCTCGGACACCGGCAGCACCGCCTCCTCGCCCGCCAGCGGCTCGCGGATGATGTTGGAGAAGAAGCCGGATGCCGCCTTGTTCGGCTTGCCCGGCCGCACGCAGATCGTCGGCAGGCGGATCGATATCCCGTCGAGCAGGCCCTTGCGGGTGTAATCGTTGATCAGCAGCTCGCAGATCGACTTCTGCGTGCCATAGCTCGTCAGCGGCGTATGGAAGAACTCGTCGCCGATCTTCTCCGGGAACGGCGCGCCGAACACCGCGATCGAAGAGGTGAACACCAGCCGCGGCTTGTAGCCGCCGCCCACCGCGCGGATCGCATCGATCAGATAGCGGGTGCCGTCGAGATTGATCCGGTAACCCTTGTCGAACTCGGCCTCCGCCTCGCCCGAGACGATCGCGGCGAGATGGAAGATCACGTCCGGCCGCTCGGCGATCAGGGGCGCCGCGGCGCCGGCATCGGCGAAATCGGATGCGACGACATTGACCGGGATCGAGGCGTTGGCGGGCTTGGCCGGCGCGACCACGTCCTGCAAGGTCATCCTGCTGATGTCCTGCTTGCCGAGACGGCCTTCACGCAACAGACGTTCGGTCAGCTTGCGGCCGACCATGCCGGCGGCGCCCAGAATCAGAATGTGCACGACCCTGCTCCCTTTCTTCTCTTCTTCGAATTCAGCTGCGGGCCTTGCGCGCTCATTCCTTCACGGCACCCGTCATCGCCGAGACATAATGCTCAACGAAGAAGGCGTAAAGAATAACCAGCGGCAGCGAGCCGCATAGCGCCCCTGCCATCAGGGAACCCCAGCGATAGATGTCACCGTCAACGAACTCGTTGACGATGGCGACCGGCACGGTCTTGTTCGGGGTCGATTGCAGGAACGTCAGCGCGTAGATGAACTCGTTCCAGCACAGCGTGAAGCAGAAGATGAAGGCCGAGATCAGGCCGGGAATGGCGAGTGGCAGCACGATCTTGATCAGGATCTGCCAGCGGCTGGCGCCGTCGATCAGCGCGCACTCCTCGAGCTCGAACGGAATGGTCTTGAAATAGCCCATCAGAAGCCAAGTCGAGAACGGGATCAGGATCGTCGGATAGGTCAGGATCAGCGCCATCGGCGAGTCGAACAGGCCGTACTGGAACACGACGGTCGCCAGCGGAATGAACAGGATCGAGGGCGGCACCAGATAGGCCAGGAAGATCAGGCCGCCGACGACGGTGGCGCCCTTGTAGCGGAGCCGCACGATCGCATAGGCCGCGAGCACGCTCGCGATGATCGACAGCACGGTGGCGCCGATCGCCACATACATCGTATTCCAGAGCCAGTGCGGATAGTAGCTCTCGAACAGCAGCTTGTGGATGTGCTTGAAGGTCGGATTCCAGGTCCAGAACGGATTGTACTTGTCGAGGTCGAGCAGCTGGTCGTCCGGCTTGATCGCGGTCAGTCCCATCCAATAGAACGGGAACAGCAAGATGATGACGATGATCGACAGCGGGATGTAGAGCGTCACGATCCGCCGCGGCACCGACTGCAGATAGCTCATGCCCTCGCTGTTGTCGACGCGCGCCGGCGTCGACAGGATGCTCTTCAGATCGACCTTCTGTGCGGGGAGATCAGTCATTGCTTTCTCCCTGCTGCCACTTCCTGCGCTGCAAGCCGAACCAGGACACCATGATCGCGGCGAGCAGGAACGGGATCATCGCGCTCGAGATCGCAGCGCCCTCGCCCAATTGTCCGGCGATGATCGCCCGCTGGTAGGACAGCGTCGCCATCAGGTGGGTGGCGTTGACCGGGCCGCCGCGGGTCATCGCCCAGATCAGCTGGAAGTCGGTGAAGGTGAACAGCACCGAGAACGTCATCACGACCGCGATGATCGGCGTCAGCAAGGGATAGGTGATGAAGCGGAACATCTGCCAGCGCGACGCGCCGTCGAGCGTCGCGGCCTCATAGAGCGAAGGCTGCACGGTTTGCAGGCCGGCCAGCAGCGTGATCGCGACGAACGGCACACCGCGCCAGATGTTGGCGAAGATCACGCAGATGCGGGCCCAGGTGCTGTCGCCGAGGAAATTGATGTTCTGGGTGATCAGGCCGAGATGTTTCAACGACCAGGAGATGATCGAGAACTGCGAATCGAAGATCCACCAGAACGCCAGCGCCGACAGCACGGTCGGCACTATGAACGGGATCAGCACGGCGGCACGCAGCAGCGCCTTGAACGGCATGCGCTCGTTGAGCAGCAGCGCGAGATAGAGCCCGACCGCGAATTTCACCGCGCTCGCGACGGAGGTGTAGAGCAGCGTATTGAACACCGACAGCCAGAAGATGGAATCGTCCCACAGCCACTCATAGTTCTCGGTGCCGATAAAATGACCGACGCGGCCGATGCGGGTGTCGGTGAAGGACAGCCAGATCCCGAGGCCCAGCGGATAGGCCAGGAAGAAGATCAGGAACGCCATCGCCGGCACCATGAACCAGAAGCCGAGCCAGTTCTTGTTGTGGCGCAGCTGATCCCAGGCGGTGGCTTCGCGGATTTCAGTCTTCCCACGTCGCGGCGCAAGGGCGATGTCAGCCATAAGCGATGTCCCGATTGCTCATGCGATTGAGCATGACCACGCAATAGTCCAGTAGTGGCATTCCAGGATGGTGCGGACGGCGGCTCGCGCCGCCCGCGCGCATCACGTCAGCGATAGGTGCGCTTCAACTGCCGCTCGGCCTCGGAGATCGCCGCCTTGGCATCCTTGGCGCCAGTGCAGTAGTTGGCGAACATGTCGACCACGATGAAGTCGGCGATCGCGGTCGCCGCCTTCTCGCCGGGGTTGCCAATCCCGGAGGCCGGCAGCGTGCGCTTCGAGGCCTGCGAGAACACCGCGTTCTTCGGGTCGGCGGTCCAGACCGGCGCGTTTTCGTAGGCGTTCAGCGTTTGCGTCAAGTATCCCTGCGCCCCGTCCAGCCACTTCTCGAACTGATCCTTCTCCAGCATGAAGGCGATGAACGCCTTCGCGGCATTCGGGTATTTCGTGAAGTTGAAGGCCAGAATCGGCAGCGCCAGTTGCAGTTCGGTCGGCTTGCCGATGGGCCCGACCGGATGCAGCGCATGATAAGTGTCTTCGGCGAGTTCCTTCTTGGTTGGATCGGTCTTGGCCGCGACATAGATCGAGATGCCGTTGAGGGTACAGTAGAGCTCACCGGCCAGGAACGCCTTGTTGTTGGATGAGTCGTTCCACGAGGCAACACCCGGAATGAAGGTTTCGGACAGCGCCTTGCAATATTCCAGTGCCTTCACCGTCTCGGGCGAGTTGATGATGACTTGATCCTTTTCGTTCACGGTATAGGCGCCGTGACCCCACAGGATCCAGTGCAGCCAGCCATTGGCGTCGCCGGTGGCATGGCCGAGCGCAAAGCCGGCTGGCGTGTTATTCGCCTTCATCGCCTTGCACATTTCGAGGAAGCCCGGAAAGTCCTTCGGGAACTCCTTGAAGCCCGCCTTGTCTGTCGCCGACTTGCGATAGGTCATGTAGCCGCCGTTGGTCGCAACGGGAATGCCCAGCCAGTCGTCGCCGAGCTTGCAGGTTTTGGCCGCCGCGTCCGTCCAGCCGCCATACTTCTTGCCGAGGTAGTCGGCGACATCGTTCATTTTCAGGACTTTGGTCGGGAACAGCTGCGGCAGCGTGTGCAGGCCCCAGGCGAGGTCGAGACCGGAGCCGGTGTTCGCGGCGACCGAGGCCTTGGGCTGCACGTCCTCGAAGGACTCGCTGAACACGTTCATCTCTGTGCCGGTTGCCGCCTTGAAGGCCGCCACCATCGCATTGAAGGCATCGTCTTCCGCGGGCACGAAGCGCTTCCAGCGCATCACGGTGAGCTTGGCGCCGGGCTCCGCCTTCCAGGGCGCGCTCTGCGCCCAGGCCTTGGCGAAGTCAAATAGCGCCGGCCCGGTGAGCATCCCGGTTGCGGCCAGCGCGGTGCCGCCCTGAAGTAGCGAGCGGCGAGTGAAATCGTGCATCGTCCTTCCTCCCAAATGACTTTGTTTTTGTTGCTTTTGATCTGGCCTGTTGGTCGGCCATTCAGATCGATCAGTCGGTCAGCTATTCAGTCGTTTCCCCGTCGAATCGTCGAACAGATGGACCAGCGCCGGATCCGGCTTGAGCCGAACCTTGTCGCCCGGGTTGAACTGATGGCGCTCGCGGAACACGGCGACGACCTGCTCGCCGCCGAGCTTGGCAAACACCTGGGTCTCCGAGCCGGTCGGCTCGACCACCACGATCTCGGCTTCGGCGCCGTCATCGGCAATGGTGAAGTGCTCGGGCCGCACGCCGTAGACCGCGGGTTGGCCGTCGGAATTGGCCGGCGCCGATTTCAACGGCAGCTTGACGCCGTTCGGCCCCTCGAAATAGGCGGCGCCGTTCACCTTGACCTTGCCCTTGAGGAAATTCATCGCCGGCGAGCCGATGAAACCGGCCACGAACTGGTTCTCGGGCTTGTCGTAGAGCTCGAGCGGCGAGCCCATCTGCTCGACGATGCCGTCATGCATCACCACGATCTTGTCGGCCATGGTCATGGCCTCGATCTGGTCGTGGGTGACGTAGACGGTCGTGGTCTTGAGTCGCTGATGCAATTCCTTGATCTCGGTGCGCATCGCCACCCGAAGCTTGGCGTCGAGGTTCGACAGCGGCTCGTCGAACAGGAACACCTGCGGATCGCGCACGATGGCGCGGCCCATGGCGACACGCTGGCGCTGGCCGCCGGAGAGCTGGCGCGGATAGCGCTCGAGCAGCGGCGTCAGCGCGAGGATTTCGGCTGCACGCTTGACCCCGCTCGAGATCTCTTCGGGCTTGGCGCCGCGCAGCTTCAGCGAGAAGCCCATATTGTCGGCGACCGTCATGTGCGGATAGAGCGCGTAGTTCTGGAACACCATCGCAATGTCGCGCTCTTTGGGCTGGACATTGTTGACGACGCGGTCGCCGATCGAGATCGTTCCGGAGGTGATGTTCTCAAGTCCCGCCAGCATGCGCAGCAGGGTCGACTTGCCGCAGCCGGAGGGGCCGACCAGAACGACGAACTCGCCGTCCTCGATCGGGATCGACACGCCGTGCAGGACTTCGAAATTACCGAACGACTTCCGCACGTCGCGAATCTGGACCGACGACATCCACTTCCCTCCCTCAAGTTCCCGACGGCGTACGACGAGTGCCGCCACCGCTCTGTTTTGTTCCGGCCACGCTGGGTGCGCGGCTCTGTTGGACTTGCGTTATTGTCCGCAGTTTATCCGGTTTTGGCAATCGTTCGATTAGCAATCGCTTGGTAGCGCTGTCAATATCGGTTTGTCTGCGACGAACGTCGTGATATGAGCGGCAAATGGCCCGAAAGCGCATCACGCCAGGCAAGATCCGGCTCGCCGAAGTCGCGAAGCTTGCCGGCGTCAGTCCGATTACGGCCTCGCGGTTCTTCAGGAATCCGGATGCACTCTCGGCCGGCAAGCGCGCCCGGGTCGAAAGTGCGGCAAAAGAACTCGGTTACGTGCCCAATCTCGCGGCACGCGCGCTTGCGTCGCAGCGCACCGAGGTGATCGGTGTCCTGATCCCGTCACTGACCAACAACGTGTTCGCCGACGTGCTGCGCGGCATCTATGACGCGCTCGACGGCAGCCGCTACAGCATTCAGCTCGCCAACACCCGCTACAGCATCCTGCAGGAAGAGCGCCTGCTGCGTCTTTTTCTGGCACAGAAGCCGGCCGGGCTGATCATCACCGGCATCAACCAGACCGACGATTCCCGCCGCATCATGGAAACGGTTGATTGCCCAATCGTGCAAATCATGGAGGTCGGTCCCTCTCCGATCGACATGATGATCGGATTCTCGCATTTTGACGCAGCAAAAGCCGCAATCGCCCACCTTCTCGCACAGGGCAACCGGCGGATCGGCTTCCTCGGCGCGCGAATGGATCCGCGGGTCCAGCGGCGGCTTGACGGCTATCGCGCCGCGATGACCGAGGCCGCGCTGTTCGATCCGCAACTCATCGTCACGACGGCGATTCCAACCTCGGTGACGCTGGGCGGGACGCTGTTTGCCGACCTGCTCGCCAAGACGCCCGACATCGACGCGGTGTTCTGCGTCAATGACGACCTGGCGCTCGGCGCGCTGTTCGAATGCAAGCGCCGTCACATGACGGTGCCGGAGCAGATGGCCATCGTCGGCTTCAACGACCTCGAATTCATGGCATCGAGCGAGCCGACGCTGAGCAGCGTACGCACCAATCGCTACGAAATGGGCAGAAACGCTGCCATGATGGTGATCGAGACGCTCGAAGGACGCCGGCCCGCCGAGCCCGTCGTCGATCTCGGCTTCAGTGTCATGGAACGGCAAAGTTCGGCCCGACGCAGCTGACATGCACTTGACACCAGCCTGTCATAAGGGACGCGAAAAATGACAAAATGGTAGCGCAACCAAGTGCCTTCAACTAAGGTCCAATCCATCCACTGAAACACCTGTGCGTGATCGCTTGGGTTTGTAATGCGCGGCGATTTGCGCAAGGTAGAACGACGTTGAACCAGAGCCCTTGAATGGGCCCATCAAGAGTTTGCATTGCGGGAGAAACCAATGACAAAACCCCACACCAACGGGCATAGCGCCGCAGGCGAGACCAAGACGGGCAAGGGCCGCAGGCTCCGCTCCCAGGAATGGTTCGACAACCCGCACAATCCGGGCATGACCGCGCTCTATCTCGAGCGCTACCTGAACTACGGCTTGACGCGCGAGGAATTGCAGTCGGGCAAGCCGATCATCGGCATCGCCCAGACCGGCAACGACCTGTCGCCCTGCAACCGCC
This sequence comes from Bradyrhizobium sp. Pha-3, assembly GCF_042258615.1. GTDB lineage: Bacteria > Pseudomonadota > Alphaproteobacteria > Rhizobiales > Xanthobacteraceae > Bradyrhizobium. The sequence continues at coordinate 5,815,866 of NZ_CP170152.1, forward strand.
ATCACCTCGAGCTTGCGCACCGCGTCCGCGAAGGCATCCGCGCCGCCGGCGGCATTGCCATGGAGTTTCCGACCCATCCGATCCAGGAGACCGGCAAGCGCCCGACCGCGGCGCTCGACCGCAACCTCGCCTATCTCGGCCTGGTCGAGATCCTGTTCGGCTATCCGCTCGATGGCGTGGTGCTGACCACCGGCTGCGACAAGACCACCCCCGCCTGCATGATGGCGGCGGCGACCGTCAACCTGCCGGCGATCGTGCTGTCGGGCGGTCCGATGCTGAACGGCTGGCACGAGGGCCAGCGCACCGGCTCCGGCACGGTGGTGTGGAAGGCGCGCGAGCGGCTTGCCGCGGGCGAGATCGACTATGAGCAGTTCATCGAGATCGTGGCCTCCTCGGCGCCATCGGTCGGCCATTGCAACACCATGGGCACCGCCTCCACGATGAACTCGCTCGCCGAAGCGCTGGGCTTCTCGCTGCCGGGCTGCGCGGCGATCCCGGCGCCCTATCGCGAACGCGGCCAGATCGCGTACGAGACGGGCAAGCGCATCGTTGACATGGTCTGGGACGACCTGAAGCCGTCGGACTTCCTGACCCGCGAGGCGTTCGAGAACTGCATCGTGGTCAACTCCGCGATCGGCGGCTCGACCAATGCGCCGATCCACATCAATGCGCTGGCGCGCCACGTCGGCGTCGAGCTGTCGATCGACGACTGGCAGAAATACGGCCACGACGTGCCGCTACTGGTGAACATGCAGCCGGCCGGCTTCTATCTCGGCGAGGAATATCACCGCGCCGGCGGCGTGCCGTCGGTGGTGCGCGAGCTGATCAAGCACAAGCGCATCCACGAAGGCGCCCTCACCGTCAATGGCCGCACCATGGGCGAGAATTGCAAGGAAGCGCCGAAGCCCGACGGCGACGTGATCTGGGGCTACGACAAGCCGCTGGTGAAGGACGCCGGCTTCCTGGTCTTGCGCGGCAATCTCTTCGATTCCGCGATCATGAAGACCAGCGTGATCTCGAAGGAATTCCGCGACCGCTATCTGTCCAACCCGAAGGACCTCAACGCCTTCGAGGGCCGCGCCATCGTGTTCGAGGGCCCGGAGGACTATCACGCCCGGATCGAGGATCCCGCGCTCGACATCGACGAAAATTGCGTGCTGTTCGTCCGCGGCACCGGTCCGATCGGCTATCCCGGCGGCGCCGAGGTCGTGAACATGCAGCCGCCGGCGGCACTGATCAAGCGCGGCATCCTGTCCCTGCCCTGCATCGGCGATGGAAGGCAGTCCGGCACCTCGGGCTCGCCGTCGATCCTCAACGCCTCGCCGGAAGCGGCGGCCGATGGCGGGCTAGCGATCCTGAAGACCGGCGACAAGGTCCGCATCGACCTCAACAAGGGCAGCGCCAACATCATGATCTCGGAGGACGAGCTGCGCACCCGTCGCGCCGAACTGAAGGCCAAGGGCGGTTTCCCGCACCCGGCCAACCAGACGCCGTGGCAGGAGCTGTACCGCCAGACCGTCGGCCAGCACGCGACCGGCGCCTGCCTCGAGCTCGCGACGCGCTACCACGACATCGCCGGCAAGGTCGGCGTGGCGCGGGATAATCACTGATCTGCAAGACCGTCATTGCCGGGCTTGACCCGGCAATCCATCGCTCTTCGAAAGATGGATGCGCGGGTCAAGCCCGCGCATGACAGCAAAAACATACGAGAACCGAAGGAAGAAACGCATGTCCAATCGACTGAAGGGAAAGCGCGCCGTCGTCACCGCGGCGGCGGCAGGCATCGGGCGCGCATGTGCGATCGCATTCGCGCGTGAAGGCGCGACCGTGATCGCCACCGACATCAACGAGAGTGGCATCGCCAGCCTCGGCAAGGACGGCGTCGCCGAGACCGCGCGGCTCGACGTTCGCAGCACCGCCGAGGTCAACAGCTTCGCCAAGCGCGTTGGAAAGATCGATATCCTGCTCAATGCGGCGGGCTTCGTGCACCACGGCACGATTCTGGAGTGCTCCGACGAAGACTTCGACTTCTCGTTCGATCTCAACGTCAAGTCCATGCACCGGACCATCAAGGCGTTTCTGCCGGCGATGCTGGCCGGCGGCGGCGGCAGCATCGTCAACATTTCGTCCTGCGCGGCGTTGCGGCCGCCGGCCAATCGCTATGTCTACAGCGCGTCGAAGGCGGCGGTTTCGCTGCTGACGCGCGCGGTCGCGCTCGACTTCATCACCCAGGGCATCCGCTGCAACGCGATCTGCCCCGGCACCGTTGAGACGCCCTCGATGCTGGAGCGTGCGACTGCCGCGGGCCCGGACGGACGCGAGAAATTCGTCGCCCGCCAGAAGATGGGCCGGCTCGGCACCGCCGAGGAAATCGCCGCGATGGCGGTCTATCTTGCAAGCGACGAAGCCGCATTCACCACTGGTGTCGACATGGTCGTCGACGGCGGCTTCATGCTCTGATCTCAACCTCTCCCCGCTCTTTGCGGGGAGAGGTCGGATTGCGAAGCAATGCGGGTGAGGGGCGAGGCACACTGCTTCCATATGCGCGCGTGGAGACAACCCCTCACCCCAACCCTCTCCCCGTAAGAACGGGGCGTGGGAGCGGATTTTTCGCCGCGGCTGCACTTGAGGCAAACGTCAAAGGATTGAATCAATGAACAAGATCGATCTCAACGACCGCTGCGCCGTCGTCACCGGCGGCGCGCAAGGGTTCGGCCGCGCCATCACCGAGCGCTTCGTCGCATCCGGCGCCAGGGTCGCGATCTGGGATTTCGACCAGCCGCTGGCAGAGAAGACCGCCAGGGCGATCGGCGAGAACGTGATCGCGATCAAGACTGATGTCACCGACCCGGCCGCGGTCGACGCCGCACGCGATCAGACGCTGCGGGCGTTCGGCAAGATCGACATTCTCGTCAACAACGCCGGGATTACCGGAGCCAACAGGCCGGTATGGGAAACCGATCTCGACGATTGGCGCAGGGTGATGCGGATCAATCTCGAGGGGCCCTTCATCTGCTGCAAGGCGGTCGTGCCGACCATGATCGGCCAGAAATACGGCCGCATCGTCAACATCGCCTCGATCGCCGGCAAGGAAGGCAATCCGAACGCCGCGCATTATTCGTCGTCGAAAGCCGGCCTGATCGCGCTGACAAAATCGCTCGGCAAGGAGCTCGCGCAGCACGACATCCTCGTCAATGCGGTGACGCCGGCGGCGGCGAAGACCGCGATCTTCGACCAGATGACGCAAGCACACATCGACTTCATGCTGTCGAAGATTCCAAAAGCCCGCTTCGTGCAGGTCGAGGAACTCGCTTCGATGGTGGCGTGGCTGGCGTCGGAAGATTGTGCATTCTCGACCGGCGCGGTGTTCGACATCTCTGGCGGCCGGGCGACCTACTAACTCCCTCGCCTCGCCGGCTGCCGAAGCGCTGCGACGAGATGATCTGCAAGCAATGACGCCGCGCGCGCAAGGTTCGGCGCGCGGTGCAGGCGAATCGCTGCGCGCGGCAGCCGCGGCATGCCGTCGCGCGCAGTCAGGCGCCGCAACGTCGGCGGAAAGGTCCCCGACTTCACGACCGTCACCGCAAGGCCCTGCGCCGCGATCGCCTCGACCGCGGACAGGCTGTGGCTGACGAAGGCGAGCCGCCACGGCCGGCTCGCTTGGTCCAGCGCCTGCATCGCCCAGCTCCGGAACAGGCAGCCCTGCGGATAGAGCGCAACCGGCAACGGATCGAACTCCTCGACACGGTGCGTGGCGCTCGCAGCCCACACCGCCTGCTCGATGCGCAGCAACTCACCCTCGCCACGCCCCTCGGGGTGCATCGCGATCACGAGGTCATAGGCTTCGCCAAGCCGCTCCGTCATCGACGATGTCAGCCCCGTCTCCATCTCGACATGGATCAACGGATAGTTGGCGATGAACTCCTTGAGCAGCGGCGGGACGATCAGCGTCCCGTAATCGTCCATCACGCCAAGGCGCACCCGTCCGTCGATGCCGTGCTCGCGCACCCGCCCGACCGCCTCCGCGTTGAGGCTCAGAATCCGGCGGGCGTAGCCGAGCAATCCCTCGCCGGCCGCGCTCAGATCGACGCTGGACGTGCTGCGTCGAAACAGCTCGGCCTGCAGCCGCTCCTCCAGCCGCTTCACCTGCATGCTGATGGCGGATTGGGTCCGGTTCAGCGCCGCGGCGGCGCGGGTAAAGGAGCGATGGTCCGCCACCGCGACAAAGGCCTGCAGGAGATCCGGGTCCAGGACGGGCGTGCTCATCACAATCCGTGATTTAGCTGATCAGATTTATTCCATTCACTGAATATCGGCCCTTCCCTAGATTGCGCAAGCAAAACAGAGGGATCGAGACGGGATGGGCGAGATTTGGGGGGTTTTGGCCGCGGTCGCGTCGAGCGCGCTCGGTGGAACCTCGATCGGGGCTACGCGGTTTCTGGTCGGTGCCATCGATCCACTGGCGATCGGCGCATTCCGCTTCGGCATCGGCGTCCTGCTGCTGCTGCCGTTGGCACTACTGCAGCCTGGAGGCTGGCCGCCGCGGCGCGACTGGCCCGGTGTCATCGGCCTCGGCCTCTTGTTCTTTGCGGCGTTTCCGATCCTGTTCAATGCCTCGCTGATCTTCACGACCGCCGCCCGCGGTGCGCTCGCGCTCTCGACGCTGCCGCTGCTGACCATGCTGGTCGGCGCGGCGCTCGGTGCCGAGCCGCTCACGGGGCGAAAGACCACAGGCGTGCTGGTCACCATCCTGGGCGTCTCGATGGCGCTGCTCTCCGGCCTCGCCACGGCGCCGCCGGGCGCCTGGCGCGGCGATCTCCTGATGGTCGCAGCCGCGCTCTGCATGGCGCTCTACAACATCTGGTCGAAGCCCTATATCCGCCGCTCCGGCCCAATCCCCTTCACCACGCTCGCCATGGCGGCCGGAGCTGCGGTCCTCATGGCAGCCGCGCTGCTACGCGGCAGCTTCGCACCGGTTGCGGAGTTCGGTGCGCCGCAATGGTTCGGCGCGGCCTATCTCGGCGCGTTCGGCGCCGCCCTCACCTTCTATCTCTGGGCCTTCGCGCTGGAGCGGACGACGCCGACCCGGGTTGCGATCTCGGTCACCGTCAATCCGATCGCCGCCTCGCTGGTCGGTGCAGCCCTGCTCGGCGAGCCGCTGAGCTGGAATCTGATGGCCGGCATCGCCACCGTGTTCGCCGGCATCTGGATCGCGACGTCCCAGCCGCAAGAGGCGCCTGCAGCGGCGACACCGGACGCGCCCTGAGCTACGGCCGTGCGCACCGGCAAAAGCCGTCAGCGAATCCGTGCTAGCTTGAGGGTCCGGTGAAACCGAAGCTGAGGCGGCACGCCATTGAACATTTCCCTCTACGACGTCTCCGTTTGGGTATTGCCGCTGGTCATCGCGATCACCTTCCACGAGGCGGCGCACGGCTTCGTCGCGCACCGGCTCGGCGACGACACCGCCTGGAAGCTCGGCCGCGTCAGCTTCAACCCGCTGAAGCACATCGATCCGTTCGGCACGCTGATCCTGCCCGCGGTGCTGCTGTTCGCGCATTCGCCGTTCCTGTTCGGCTATGCCAAGCCCGTGCCGGTGAATTTCCGCAAGCTCAACCATCCCAAGCTCGACATGGTGTGGGTGGCGTTGGCCGGCCCGGTCACCAACATCATTCTGGCGACCGCGGCGGCGCTGGCATTCCACGCGCTGCCACTGGTTCCAGCAGATGCGGCAAAATGGACCGCGGACAATCTGAAAAACGCGTTCCTGATCAACATCGTGCTCGCGATCTTCAACATGATGCCGATCCCGCCGCTCGACGGCGGCCGGGTCGCGGTCGGGCTGCTGCCGCGGCCGCTGGCGGTCCCGCTCGCCCGGCTGGAGCCCTACGGCATGCTGATCCTGATCGGGCTATTGATCCTGCTGCCGGTAATCGGCAGCCAGATCGGCCTAAATCTTGATGTTATTTCAACGATACTGCGAACTCTGACCGGCTATGTAATCAACGCCCTTCTCCTCATTACCGGAAACACATAGCCTTGATTTGCGGATGACCCGATCGGAACATCGGAACCCGATCTTCCAGGTTATGTGCAGGGACAGGGACGCTTCGAGGCCATGGTGATCAAAGCTGCCGATATGCTGATTGCACGACGCGCCGACACCCGCGCGCGGGCCGACTTTGCAACCTGGAAGATGATGGCGAAGCTGAACGGCGCCTCCGCCCTGCCGCCGGAAGCGCAGAATTTCCTCGCTATCTACAAGAAGCTGCTGGACCAGATGAACGACGGCGAGGCCAGCGAGGCGACGATCCAGGAGATGTATCGCACCTACTATGCGGAGATGGGCGGCGCTGGCAAGGCACCCGAGGTTCCGGCACGCTCGCGCGAACCGGCCGCCGACACCGGCAACGTGACTGCGTTCCGCCGCCTGCCCGCCAAGAAGGCGACCGCCGCTGCCCCGAACGCCAAGCGTCCGATGCCGGTGGCGCTGATCTTCGCCTGCCTCGTCGTGGTCTACGTCGCGATCCGCTACTACTGGAAATAGCGCGGTCCGCGCTTCAGGCCATCCCCCGCTTTCATCATCGACATGGACGCTGCGGCGTCCCGTCGCGCGTCACTGGCTGCTCGATCGCCGCAGCGTGGAATATCGCGCGCGATTGATCACGCCTGTGCCCTAGGCGATGCGCCCGATGCCGGGCATAGTGAGGAACTCAAGAACAAAAATCATACTGGAGGAAAGATGAAGCGTTCCATTGCAGCCTCGGTCAAGGCAGCCCTGGTCATGACCACGAGCCTCGTGCTCGCCGGCAGCGCGTCGGCGCAGACGATGGACAAGGTCGCCAAGGTCGGCGCCCTTGGCGATCAGTCCGGTCTCTATCAGGACATCGGCGGTCCCGGCTCGACGGTGGCGGCGCAGATGGCGATCGAGGATTCCGGGCTGCTGGCGAAGGGCTGGAAGATCGACCTGATCTCGGCCGATCACCAGAACAAGCCCGACGTCGCGGTCAACATCGGCAAGCAGTGGATCGATGTCGAGAAGGTCGACGTGTTCGTCGATCTCGCGGCCTCCAATGTCGGGCTCGCGATCGCCAACCTCGCCAAGGAGAAGAACGTCGTCAACCTCAACTCGGGCTCCGCCTCGTCCGACCTCACGGGCGCGCAGTGCTCACCGAACACGGTGCACTGGGTCTACGACACCTACATGCTCGCCAACGGCACCGGCAAGGCGCTGGTGAAATCCGGCGGCGACAGCTGGTTTTTCCTCACCGCGGACTATGCGTTCGGCCAAGCACTCGAGCGAGACACCTCGGCGGTCGTCACTGCGAATGGCGGCAAGGTGCTCGGCAGCGTCAAGCACCCGCTCAACAACGCAGACTTCTCGTCCTTCCTGCTGCAGGCGCAAAGCTCGAAAGCCAAGATCGTCGGTCTTGCCAATGCCGGCGGCGACACCACCAACGCAATCAAGCAGGCCGCCGAATTCGGCATCGTCTCGGGCGGCCAGAGGCTTGCGGGCATGCTGCTGTTCATTACCGACATCAACGCACTCGGCCTCAACGTCGCGCAGGGCCTGAACTTCACCGAGACATTCTACTGGGACATGAACGACCAGACCCGCGCCTTCACCAAGCGCTTCATGGAGCGCTTCAAGAAGAACCCTCCGACCATGGTGCAGGCCGGCGTCTATTCCTCGCTGATCCATTACTTCAAAGCATTGGAAGCGCTCGGCGGCAATCCGCATGACGGCCGCGCCGTCGTTGCCAAAATGAAGGAGCTGCCGACCGACGATCCGCTGTTCGGCAAGGGTTCGATCCGCATCGACGGCCGCAAGATCCACCCCGCCTATCTGTTCGAGGTGAAGAAGCCGTCGGAGTCGAAGTATCCGTGGGACTATTACAAGCTGGTCGCGACCATCCCCGCGGATGAAGCTTTCCTGCCGCTCGAGAAGAGCGCCTGCCCACTGGTGAAGAAGAGCTGAGACGTCGTCATTCCGGGCCTCGTGACGCAAGCGCCCGGAAGCCGTTAGGCTAGACTTACAATAGATAAATGGATTCCGGGCCCCGCGACTTCGTCGTCCCCGGAATGACGGAGACTTGCGCGAACTACTTCTTCTGTTTGTTGAACTTGAAATCGAGACTGAAGGAGAACTGATCGTCTGTCAGGTCCGCCGGGGGCGGTGGCACAGGATCGGAACGGCGCACCGTTGAGACCGCCGCTTCGTCATAGGCGGCGTCCCCGGACGATTCCATCACGGCGACCGACAACACCTTGCCGACACGGTTGATCACAAGGGCCACCTTCACCTTGGCATCCTTGACCTTGTTCTCCGGGAATTTCTTGTGCAGGTCGAAATAGGCGCTGATCTTCTTGCCCCATTTGGCTGTCAGCGCGAGCTTGTCCTTGCCAATGCCGGGATTGGGCGCCTTGGTGGTGTCCGACTGACGCGTCGCGTCCTCCAGCTTGGTTGGCGATTGGTCTTGGTGCTTCTCAGCGGCCTCGCTCGTCTCGGTCTGTACCTTGGCGACCTGGGCATCCTCTTCCTTCGGCTTCTTGCTGTTGTCTTCCGTGACGATGCGGTCGGCGTCCTCGGTCTCGGTCGGCTTGGCCTGCGGAAGGTCGGTCTCCTTGACCTCCGCCTTCTGCTGGGTCATTTCCGGCGAAGCTTCCTGTGCACGGTCCTCGGGTCCAGGGGGCGCCGAGTTATCCTCGTCGGTTGCTGAGGCGAGCTCGACGGCATATTCCGCGCCGGCAGCACCAAGCCCCTCGTTGCCGTCGTCGCCGCGCAAATTCGTCAGCGCCAGCGCCGCGCCGCCCAGATGCAGCCCGACCGCCGTCACGGCGGCGATCACCCAGAGCCGCTTCGAGGTCCGCAGATCGAGATCAGGGTTGGTGGACATCGCTGTTCGCCGTCAGGGTTTGGCCGGCTCGGCCGGTGCCGCCGCGGGCGCTCCCGGCACGCCCTCGAGCGTGACCAGCTTCACATGCGTGTAGCCGCCGGCGCGCAGCAGCTCCATCACGCCCATCAGCTCGCCATAGGGCACCATCCGATCGGCGCGCAGGAACACGTATTTGTCCCTGCTCATGTCGGCTACCGCATCGAGCGAATTGATCAAATCGGCCCGCTTCACCGCGTTCTCGCCGATCGCCAGCGTCAGGTCCGGCTTGATGCTGAGATAGGTCGGCTTGTCCGGCTTTTTCTGCGGCGTCGCGCTGGAGGTCGGCAGATCGATCGGCAGGTCGACGGTCGAGAGCGGCGCCGCCACCATGAAGATGATCAGCAGCACCAGCATCACGTCGATGAACGGCGTAACGTTGATCTCGTGGGATTCCGCGAAATCGTCGTCGCCATCGTTCTCGGAGATCGAGACTGCCATCGCCTACTCCGCCGCCGCGGCGCGCGGATGCGCAGTGCGCGGAACGTCGCCATGGGTGCGATCGAGGTCGCGCGACAGGAGCCGTCCCGCCGCGCCCGAGGCGCGATTGACGAGCTCGAGATAGACCTTCGTGACGCGCGAGAAATGGTTGTAGATGATGACCGCGGGGATCGCTGCGACGAGGCCGATCGCGGTGGCGAGCAGAGCCTCCGCGATGCCGGGCGCCACCACGGCAAGGTTCGTCGTCTGCGACTTCGAAATGCCGATGAAGCTGTTCATGATGCCCCAGACCGTGCCGAACAGGCCGACGAAGGGCGACGTCGCGCCGATGCTCGCAAGCAGGCCCATACCGACGCGGATCTTGCGGGCTTCGGCGCGCACGATCTCGGCAAAGCTCGATGCGGCGCGCTCCTTGATGCCGGCGTCGCTGGAGATACCCGCCGACAGTCGTCCCTCGCGCATCGCAGCCGCAATGAACGACGACAGCACGCTGCCCTTGGCGCCGAGTGCGAATTGCGCTTCCGCCAGCGACCGCGATTCAGCGATCTTGGTGAGTGCGCCGCGCAGCTTGCTCTGCGCCACGGTCAGCTCGACCATCTTGGCGATGAACACCGTCCAGGTCACGAGCGAGGCGAAAGCGAGACCGAGCATCACCGCCTTCACGATGATGTCGGCATTCAGGAACATGTTCCACGGCGACAATTCGTGCAGGCCGGTGCTGGTCGACTTCAGCACCTTGCCGTCGCCGCTCGCGGGCGCGGCCGGCGACGCATCGAGCGCCGTCGGTGCCGGAGCCGCTGCGGCGGGTGCCGGCGCGGCCTGAGTTTGCTGGGCTTGCGGCGCCGCGGGCGCCGGCTGGGCCACCGGCGCGGTCTGGGCAGCTGCCGCCGGCTGGACCTGGGCAACCGGCGGTTGGGCCACGGGAGCGGACTGCGCCCGGGTCACGGGCGCGGGCTGCGCGGCAGGCGCCGTTTGCTGCTGCGCCGAGGACGGCGCGGCCAGCATCAGCATCGCCAGCGAGGCGATCATGGCGGATGCAGCGGGGAACTTGAATGTCATCATCAGTTACACTTCAGCCCAGTGGCGGATCAGGTTGTGATAAATCCCGGTCAATTTGACCGTTTCAGGGTCATCGCGGCCCAGCCGCTCTACCAGAGCCTGGATCGCACTATCGAGATCGAAGATCAGGCTGCGCGCGTGGGCATCCCGTACCATGCTCTGCAGCCAGAAAAAAGACGCTACCCGGGTCCCCCGCATGACCGGCGTGACCAGATGCAAGCTGGAAGCAGGATAAACGACGAGATCGCCCGCCGGCAGCTTGATTTCATGGGATCCGTAGAGGTCTTCAATGACGAGCTCGCCGCCATCATAGTCTTCCGGCTCCGATAAAAACAGCGTGACCGAGAGGTCGGTGCGGATCCGCAAGCCCGTCAGTTTGTCGCCCCGCACCGCATTATCGACATGCAGCCCGAAATGGTGCCCGTCGCTAGCGGCATAGCGGTTGAACAAGGGTGGAAAGATTCTAAGCGGGATCGCCGCCGAGATGAAGCGCGGGCTCGCCGACAGCGCCGACAGGATCCGGTTGCCGAGCTGCCGCGCGACCTCGCTGTCGGGCGGCAGCTGCTCGTTGCGTTTGACCATCGCGGACGCAGCACCCGCAGTCGAGCGGCCGTCCTCCCAATCGCCGGCATCCATGATGCGGCGGAAGTCCGCCACATCAGCCTTGCTCAATACGTCGGGAATACAGACCAGCATCTTGTGCCACGAAGCCTCCGTCAGTAACGCGCAGACACAACGAGATACGCAGCGCGTCCCGGCGCCTCGAGCACGAACGGTGCTGCGCTCTGGTACAGCGCGTCATAGTAGCGCTTGTCGAAGATGTTGTTGACGAACAGCTTCATGGTCCAGTGCTTGTCGATCTTGGCCTCGGCGAAGGCGTCGAAGCGCCAGTAGCTCGGGATCGACGTGCCCTGGTTTGCCGCGAGGAAGGTGCCGCCGTACATCTTGGAGCGATACACCGCTTGCCCGCCGATCTCCCACATGTCGGTCAGCTGATATTTCGAGAGCATGCTGAACGACTGATGCGCCACGTTGGCGAGCGGCAAGCCAACGTTCGAAGTGTACAGAATCGTGTTAGCTGGCGGAATGTTCGATTTGGTCACCTCCGACTGCATTAAGACGAGGCCGCCGAACACGCTCCACTTGTCGGTGATCTTGCCGCCCACTCCGAGATCGATGCCGCGGATGCGATAGGCCGCGCCGGCGCTGATGCAGGAGATAGTTCCGGTCGTACCAGCCGGATAGGGACATGCGGCGGTTGCAGTCGCCGCGGTGACGTTCATGGATTCGCGCGCGTTCTCCTTCTCAGTCTGGAACAGCGCCGCCGTAACCAGCAAATGACGATCGAACAACTCCCACTTGGTGCCGACTTCAATCGCCTGGTTTTTCTCCGGCCCGAAGATCTGGTTTGGATTGCCGTTGAGAACCGGCGCGATGCCACCATACTGAATGCTCGTGCCGTCGAACTCCGCGCCGACGGGGTTGGATGACGTGGCATAGGCGGCATAGACGCTACCGTTCGGCAACGGCTTGAGCGTCACGCCGAGGTTGAAGTTCGGCATGCCGTAGTCTTGCTGTTGCTGACCGAAGACGTTCGCGACACCATTGACCGTACCATAGCCGCTGGTCTTGATGGTGTAGTCGTCATAGCGGACGCCACCATTGAGGATGACGAAGTCGTTGTAGTTGGCGGAATCCATGACGTATCCGCTCACGGTGTCGATCCCGATCTTGGTCGGCCTGCCGCTGAGGCTCGGGCTGCCCGTAAACGGGATGTTCGTGTATTGCGGGTTGAAGACGCTGACGCCGGAGAGCGAGCCGCTCCCCGTGAAGGACGATGTGCCGGTCGTTATTTCGGAGGCCAGGCCGGTGAAGCTGTCGATCGAAGACCGCTCGTTGTCGTATTCGACGCCGGCCGTCGTGGTGTGCTTGAACCCGAGACCGTCGACCGACTTGTAGGTCGCCTCGGTCTGGTTGGCGAACACGTCGGTAACCTGGAAGCGGCTTTGCGGGTTGGCCGTGAGTGTATAGCTCGTGAACGGGGCGCCGGCGGCGAGCGTCGGCGATTCCGGCAGCGTGCCGATGTATTTCTGGGTCGAACGCGATTCCCGGATCTTGTTGCTGATCGTCAGGTCCGGCGTGATCTGCACCTCGGCATTGATCGTGCCGATGTCCTGCCCGGTCCTGAAGAAGTCGCGATTGACGAAGCCGTAGAAGTTATTGCGGTTGACGCCGAAGTCCGGGAACGGGCCGCCGGCCGTGCTCGCGGTGCTCGGCCGGTAGTAAGGCACGCCGAAATCCGGGATGCCGGTGAGTTCGGTATGGATGTAGTTGCCGCTGATCTTCACCGCATCGACCGGCTTCCACGTTCCGGCCACGAACGCGCCGTCGCGATTGTCGGTGACATAGCTGCGGCCGGCGACGCCGGCATCCTGGAACAGGCCGCCGGCGCGGATCGCCAGCGTCGGGCTGATCACCTGGTTGACATCGAGCGTCACCCGCTTGGTGCGATCGGTGCCGAACGAGGTGTCCATGTTGTAGAAGCTGTTCTCCGTGGTCGCCTGCTTGGTGACGATGTTGATCGCGCCGCCGGTGGTGCCGCGGCCCGCGAAGGACGATCCCGGGCCGCGCAGGATCTCGACCTGCTCGGTGAAGAAGTTCTCGCGGACGCTGACGCCGGCGTCGCGTACGCCGTCGATGAAGATATCGTTGCGCGCGTCGAAGCCGCGGATGAAGAAGCGGTCGCCGAACGCATTGCCGCCCTCGCCCGTGCCGAGCGTGACGCCGGCCGTCGACAGGATCGCTGATTTCAGCGAGGTGGCGTTCTTGTCTTCGAGCACATCCTTGGTCAGCACCGTGACCGATTTCGGCGTGTTCAGGATCGGCTCGGGATACTTCCCAGATGCCTGCAAACGGTCGCCCTTGTATGGCGCGGCCGGATCCGCATAGCGGTCGCGGTCAGCGGGAAGACCGCCGGCGTTGGGAAACGGCACCGGCGCCTGCTGGGCCTGCTGATTGCTGCGGCGCGCGGCGCGGCGCAGTGCGTTGCGGGCGCGGACCTGGTCCGATGTGGGCTTTGACGTGACGGGCCGCGGACGCGCGACCGGGGCGTCGACATTCACCGGCGGCAGGCTGGATTGCTGCGCTTCAGCCCCCGAAAACGACGCCACCGCGATCAGGCTCGCGACTGCGGAGACCTTCGTGGCGGAATAACCCGTATCATCGGCCCAACCGATCGCCGCATCGAAGCGCAGCGATCTCGGCGCCTTCACATTGCTCATTTCTTGCACGCCCCCAGAAAGCAAGTCCGTTCGCGAAATCACAGCGCGACGAACTGTCTCTTTCGGTTATCGAGCGCGACTTTTTTTATCAATGCGATCAGCGCCACATTTTGCTTGAATCGCCCCAATTCAAAGCGATTCTAATCTGTGGTTTGATATCGTTCTAAACTCTGGTTTTTAAGCGTTCTAATAATCGTTCTAAACTCATGCCAACGCGGCCGCGCCTTGCAGGCGCCAGCCAATGCGCCTCGCCAATCACTCGGCGCTAGGCGGCTTCATCAGCGAGAACAGCTCGTCGATGGTCCGCTGCGCGACCTGACGCACGCGGTCGCTGTTCTCGAGGCCGGCGATATTGACGCCGTTGACGACAGCTTTGATCTCGTCGCGGAAGTCGGTGAGAAAACGCAGCGGGTCACGCTGCTCGTTGGCGACGCGCGCGATCAACCCGGTGAGCAGGATCTGGCATGCCATCATGCGCCCGTTCAACTCGTCCATCGCTGCCCTCATCCTCTCGCATCGTCGCTGCGCGATATGAACGACATCCCGCGGCGTTTCAACCGCGTCGCGCAAGTTGCATCGGGTGAACGGATGGAGAGCAGGTCTGAACGCAGCGAGGCGCCCGCTATTTCGCGGCGATGTGCCCGGCATCCTCGCCGAGCGCCTTGATGCGATCCTTGACCTCGCGCAGCGTGGCCAGTCCGCTCTCGACATGTTTGTCCGATACATCGCGGAGCACGTCGCCGGCGATCGCATCGCGCAGACTGTCGAGATCGTCGACGAGACGGCGCCCGCTCTTCGTCAGGAACAGCCGATTGGCGCGGCGATCCCTGGGATCGGGACGGCGTTCGAGCAGGCCGTGTTCGACGAGGCGGTCAAGCAGCCGCACCAGCGAGATCGGCTGTAACTCGAGCACGTCGGCAAGGTCGACCTGGGACAGTCCTTCCTGCTCGCGCAGGCGGAAGAGCACGATCCATTGTGCGCGCGTGGTGCCTCGCGCCTTGGCGCGATGATCGATATAGTTGCGCAGCAGCCGGGAACTCTCGACGAGCTGCGCAATGAACTGGCGTTTGAGATCGAGCGACATGGGGTCCTCGGTGCGTTTCCCAGACAGAATGTTTCTGCTCGTTTCTGGCCTAAACCTTTCCAAATGTTTAGGATTCTCAAGCCTTGGTGTGTTTACACATTAAGTGCACGCATATTATATCCGCAAGCTCTGTGAACCGTTTCGATCACCCTTTATTGTTACGTCGAGCCCAAGAGTCCGCATGTCAAAGTCACGCACCATCGGTTGGGTTTTAGTGATCGCTGCGGTCGGCGCGGCCGGTTATTTCGGCTGGCAGAAGCACACGGACAATCAGCAGGCGGCTGAAGCCGCGCAAAAACGTTCCGCCCAGCGCCCGGCCGTGCCGGTCAAGATCGCGCCGGTCGAGAAGGCCGACTTCCCGGTCTACCTGACCGGTCTCGGCACGGTGCAGGCATTCAACACCGTCCAGGTCCGCACCCGGATCGACGGCCAGATCACCAGGATCGCGTTCAAGGAAGGCCAGTTCGTCAAGGCGGGCGACACGCTGGTCGAGATCGATCCGCGGCCCTATCAGGCGACGCTCGACCAGGCCAAGGCCAAAAAGGCCCAGGACGAGGCCAACATCGCCAACGCCAATCTCGACCTGCAGCGCTACACCAAGCTCGGCGAGTTCGCGACGCGCCAGCAGCTCGACACCCAGCGCTCCACCGTGGCCCAGCTCACGGCCCAGATCGCAGCCGACGACGCCGCTATCTTCAACGCCCAGACCCAGGTCGACTACGCGACCGTGAAGTCGCCGATCGACGGCATCGTCGGCCTGCGACTGGTCGATATCGGCAACATCGTCAACGCCTCGGCGGCGACCGGCATCGTGACGATCACCCAGATCGAGCCGATCACGGTGATCTTCACCGCGCCGGAAGACCAGCTGCCCGATATCAAGGCCGCGCTGGCCGTGGCACCGCCCAAGACCATTGCCCTGACCACCGACGGCAAGCGGGTGCTGTCCACCGGCGCGCTTGCGCTGATCAACAATCAGGTCGACACGTCAAGCGGGACTGTCCGGCTGAAGGCGGTGTTTGATAACAAGGACCATGCGTTGTGGCCGGGCCAGTCGGTCTCGACCCGGCTTCTGGTCCGAACCTTGAAGGATGCAACCGTCGTCCCGGATGACGCGGTGCAGCATGGCACAGAAGGCCTCTACGCGTATTCAGTCAATCAGGAGAACAAGGCCGAGCTTCGCAAGCTCAAGGTCAGCCAGTCGATCGACGGCAAGTCGGTGATCGAGGAAGGCCTGTCGCCGGGACAGCAGGTGATCACCGCGGGCCAGTACAAGGTCTCGCCGGGAACCCTGGTGACGACGGCGGTAGCGAGCACGGACCAGTCCCAGTCGAAGGTTACGCAGGAATGAGCGACGGAATTTCCGCACCATTCATTCGCTTCCCCATCGGCACCTCGCTGCTGATGGCCGGCATCCTGTTCGTCGGCCTCGTCGCCTATCCCCTGCTGCCCGTCGCGCCGCTGCCGCAGGTCGACTTCCCCACCATCCAGATCACCGCGACGCTGCCGGGCGGCAGCCCGGAGACCATGGCGAGTTCGGTCGCCCAGCCGCTGGAGCGCCAGTTCGCGCAGATCCCCGGCATCGCGCAGATGACCTCGACGAGCTATCTGGGCACGGCGTCGGTCACGATCCAGTTCGACCTCAACCGGTCAATCGACGGCGCCGCCAACGACGTGCAGGCCGCCATCAACGCCGCCAGCGGCCAGTTGCCGAAGAACCTTCCCTCGCCGCCGACCTATCGCAAGGTCAATCCGGCGGACGCGCCGATCATGCTGCTGTCGGCGACATCGGACACGCTGCCGCTGACCACGGTCAGCGATTCCGTCGACGCCCAGCTTGCCCAGCAGATCAGCCAGATTTCCGGCGTCGCGCAGGTCATCATCGGCGGCCAGCAGAAGCCGTCGGTTCGCGTCCAGATCGACCCGGCCAAGCTGGTCGCGAAAGGCCTGTCGCTGGAGGACGTCCGCGCCGCGATCAACATCGCAACCGTCGACAGCCCGAAGGGCAATATCGACGGCGCCACCCGCGCCTACACCATCTACGCCAACGACCAGCTGCTCACCGCGGACCCGTGGAACGACGTCATCATCGCCTACCGCAATGGCGGGCCGCTGCGCATCCGCGACATCGGCCAGGCCGTGACCGGCCCCGAGGACGCCAAGCAGGCCGCCTGGGCCAATGGCAAGCGCGGCGTGTTCCTCGTCATCTTCAAGCAGCCCGGCGCCAACGTCATCGACACCGTCGACAAGATCAAGGCGGCGCTGCCCCGGCTGGTCGCGGCCATTCCGCCGGCGGTCAAGATCGAGGTCATCAGCGACCGCACGACCACGATCCGCGCCGCGGTGGAGGACGTCCAGTTCACCCTGCTCCTGACCATCTTCCTGGTCGTGATGGTGATCTTTGCCTTCCTGCGCAGCTTCTGGGCCACTGTCATCCCGGCCGTGACTGTGCCGCTGGCGTTGCTGGGCGCCTGCGCGCTGATGTGGATCTTCGGCTACACGCTCGACAATCTGTCGCTGATGGCGCTGACGATCGCGGTCGGCTTCGTGGTCGACGACGCCATCGTGATGCTGGAGAACATCAGCCGCTACATCGAGGAAGGCGAGCGGCCGATGGCCGCCGCCTTCAAGGGCTCCAAGGAAATCGGCTTCACCATCGTCTCGATCAGCATCTCGCTGGTCGCGGTTTTGATCCCGCTGCTGCTGATGGGCGGCATCATCGGCCGCCTGTTCCGCGAATTCGCGGTCGTGCTGGCGATGACCATCTTCGTCTCGATGTTCGTGTCGCTGACGCTGACGCCGATGATGGCCTCGCGCTTCCTGCGCGCCCACAATGAGGAACGGCACGGTCGTCTCTACAAGCTCAGCGAGCGCGGCTTCGACGCCATGCTGCGCGGCTATCAGAGCGGACTCGACCTCGCGCTGCGCTGGAAGTTCACGACCCTGATGGTCTTCTTCGCGACGCTGGCGCTGTCGATCTACATGTTCGTCATCATCCCGAAGGGCTTCTTCCCCCAGCAGGACGTCGGCCTGATCACCGCGACCTCGGAGGCCAGCCAGGACATCTCGTTCGCTGAGATGAAGGGCAAGCAGGAGGAGCTCAGCAAGATCGTCATGCAAGACCCCGGCGTGGCGACGGTGGCGATGGCGATCGGCGGCAGCGGCCGGGCCGGCAACAACGGCAACATGTTCATCACGCTCAAGCCGCTGAACGCGCGCGATGCCAACGCGCAGCAGATCATCGCCCGGCTGCGGCCGAAGCTGGAGAAGGTGCTCGGTGCCCGGCTGTTCATGCAGGCCGCGCAGGACGTCCGCCTCGGCGGCCGCCCGACCCGCACCCAGTTCGAGTTCACGCTGCAGGATGCCGACCTTTCCGAACTGAACCAGTGGGCGCCGAAGATTCTCGGCAAGATGCAGACGCTGCCGCAGCTGCGCGACGTCGCCACCGACCAGCAGACCAACGGCACCACGGTCGAGCTGAAGATCAACCGCGACACCGCTTCGCGCTATGGCATCCAGCCGCAGCTGATCGACGACACGCTCTATGACGCGTTCGGCCAGCGCCAGGTGACGCAGTACTTCACCCAGCTCAACAGCTACCACGTCATCCTCGAGGTGCTGCCGCAGCTGCAGGGCTCAATCGACACGCTGAACAACATCTACATCAAGTCACCGCTGACCGGCGAACAGGTGCCGCTGTCGACCTTCGCGAAGTGGACCACCGTTCCGGTGCGGCCGCTGTCGATCAGCCACCAAGGCCAGTTCCCGGCGATCACCATCTCGTTCAACCTCGCGCAGGGTGTCGCGCTCGGCCAGGCGACGGAGGCGGTGCAGAAGGCGATGATCGACCTTGGCGCGCCGCCGACCCTGAGCTCAAGCTTCCAGGGCACCGCGCAGGCGTTCCAGCAATCGCTGTCGAGCGTACCGCTGTTGATCCTGGCGGCGCTCGTGGTCGTCTACTTGATCCTCGGCATTCTCTACGAGAGCTATATCCACCCGATCACCATTCTGTCGACGCTGCCCTCGGCCGGCGTCGGCGCGCTGGCGATCCTGATGGCCGCCGGCTTCGACTTCTCGCTGATCGCGCTGATCGGCATCATCCTCCTGATCGGTATCGTGAAGAAGAACGGCATCATGATGGTCGACTTCGCGATCGCCGCCGAGCGCGATCAGCACATGGAGCCGGTGGCGGCGATCCGCCAGGCCGCCCTGCTCCGCTTCCGCCCGATCATGATGACGACGATGGCCGCGATGCTCGGCGGCGTGCCGCTGATGTTAGGGACCGGCACCGGCTCCGAGATCCGCCAGCCGCTCGGCTACGCGATGGTCGGCGGCCTGATCGTCAGCCAGGCGCTGACGCTGTTCACGACGCCCGTGGTTTATCTCTATCTCGACCGGCTCTCCAACGCGTTTGCGAATTGGGGCCGCTCGCCGCGCGCCGACCACGATGCCGACGATGGCGAGGATCGGTCGGTCAAGCAGGCCGCCGAGTGACTTGACTTTTGCCCACATACCGGCACACCCGAAAGCTGTTCATTTCGGAGCCGGTACCGTGAAGATTGTCGCAAAGTCGCTTTTCGTCCTGTTCACCGTGTCCGGCATGGCCGGCCTGAGCCACGGCGAGACGCCCAAGGGCAAGAATGCGCCCGCGCCGGTTCAGGCAGCTGCTCCCGCCGCTCCTCAAGGTGACGCCGCCTCCCCCAACAACACCGGCTGGGTCGCACGCTGCACCAGCGCGAGCCGCGATGCGCCGCTCGAATGCGCGATGGAGCAGACCGCTGTTCTCACCAAGACCGGCCAGCTCATCGTGCTGGTCAATATCCGCGTTCCCGGCGACACCCGCGCACCGGTTGCGCTGATCCAGCTTCCACTCGGGCTGAACCTGCCCGTCGGCGCCAAGCTGCAGGTCGACGACGGCAAGGCCGTCGATGTGCCGATCCAGACCTGCGAGGCGCGCGGCTGCTACATCAATGCGCCCATCGCGGCCGACGTCCTGACCCAGCTGAAATCGGGAAAGCAGCTCAAGGTGTCGTTCCAGAATCTCGGCAAGGAAACCATCAGCATCCCGATACCGCTCGCCGACTTCGCGACGGTGTACGACAAGATCAAGTAGGTCGGCGCAGGCAGCCCTAACGCTCGCGCTTGTAAAGAAACGCGTTGTCCGGCTGCGGCATACCGATGGTCTTGTAGAACCCGATCGAGTCGGGCGCCGACAGCAACAGGCACATCGATTCAGGTCCGGCGTGGCGCCGGGTTTCCGCGATCAGGCGCTTGCCGATGCCGTGCCCCTGAAACTCACGATCGACCGCAAGGTCCGACAAATAGCAGCAATAGGCGAAATCGGTCAGCGCACGCGAGACGCCGACGAGCCGGTGCGCCTTCCGCGCCGTCACGATCAGGTTCGCATTGGCGATCATGCGCGCCATCCGGTCGGCGTCCGCCAGCGGCCGCCGCTCACCAAGGCCAGACTGGCGCAGCACCTCGATGAACTCGTCGACGCCGATCGACGGCTCGCGGGCATAAAGGATTTCGTCCATCACATTCAACCTCTGTCGCAACAGGCCACACCACAGGCGCGAGAGACCATGGTGGATCGCCCGCGCGAATCCACCCTCGCCGCTGCAATGGCGTCTGCTGCGCGACGAACACTTTTGCATCGGGCGCGGGTCTCACTTAGCAGTCTGATCGGGATTTTGGCTGCGCCGATCCGGCAGATTGGCTGCAAGGGAGTCTCCCCGGGCCAGCCGCACCGCCCGGCACCGGGTGCGCCGAAGCAACAAGCAAAAAAGGCCGCCTTTCAGAGCGGCCTTTCGTCTGAGGAGGTGCGGATTTAATCTCAGTGCAGCGCCTGCAACTCATGAAGCAGCGCTTTGGATTGCTCCAACCTTTGAGGCGTGATTTTGGAAGCTTTGCGTCGCTTCGTCTCTTCCCAAGCGTCACTGCCGTACCCGTTCTTACGAAGGAAGTCGGCAGTCGCCGCCAGTTCAAGAACCGTGGCTTCGTACTTCCCAAGCACCTTCAACACTTCGCCAGCTTTATCGAAGTTTGGGAAGTCGCTGACAGAAACACACGATTTAAAAATCGCGTACTCGTTTCCATAACTCATCTTCCATTCAACATCGACCATGCCCAAAGCCTCCGCGTCGAGAGCAGCGGTAGCGAGCTCCTCGCTAAACGGGCCATAGTGGTGATAGTCGAAATCAAACCCCAGATTGATACCGGAGGCTTGCAATAAATAAACGGACTTCTGAAGACGAGTTCTTCCGACAAGCTTGCCTCCATTCAAGGCAATTAGCTCCGCCACGGCGTCGTAATAATCCATCACAGTCCCTCCGCCAGCTTTCGGACCTTTTCGCCAATCGCATCGTCGCGGACATAGACGCGGTAGATTGATTTAGACTGAAGCGCCTTTACAACCTCTGAACGTCTGGCCAGGTCTTCGTAATTCCCGTCCGGCTTTCGAATATGTATCTTCGCCATCGCTTCCGAAGTATCGTATCCCCGTAGCTTGTACGGCGTGCGGTTCGTTTGATCTTCAAATACGTCGTTTGACTTGAATACCTGATTCGCCTTAGCGTCCCGCAGGCGCATTTTAAAGCGCGCCACCGCATCGTCGCGTCCGGCAAAAAGATCTCCGATCTCGATTGCTTTATACAGGCGCCTGTTCAGCAGCCTGAACGAGATGTCTTTGCAGACCTCGTCCGTCGCTTCCGTCATGAAGTGGAGGCTGGACCAAACGACGAAATCATCAAGCGCAAGGTACTCATTGAGCGCTTGATTCTGCAAAAAGCGCACGAGCGGATGATTCGTAGGCAATCCTGCCTTATCCACCTCACCTTTATCCAGAAGCTCGCCAACACGGCAAACCAAAGCGGTCAGCAACTTCTCAGCGGACCGCGTGGCTTTGTGAAAGTAGACAGCGAAATACATGTGAAACAACCCAAGCACGTATGATTCAGCGGCCTGAAACGCCTTTCCACCGAGTATCAGGGTTTCGGCCTCCGCGTAGTGCTCACCATCGATGGCCAGCGGTATCTTATCGACCTCAAGGTTTGCAAGCAGCCACGGATAGTCAAATCCGCCATGCTGCGCCCCCGTCATCAAACGATCACGTCGCACATAGTCAAGGCGATCCGCGTCAAACTGGCTCGACACGATAGCGGAGTAAATGTCGGTCGGGCTTTCGTTTTTGAGGAGCGCGGCAACATTGTCTCTAAATCCGTCGCCAGCCTTCGCCAAAATGGCCCCTAATTCCGTATCTCCAGTGACAATGTCGGCAGTCCACAATTCGTGGCGCTTAGGCTTCTGTTCCTTGCCCTTTCCGAGTTGCTTCATCGCATCCTCGAAAGCGTGACTGAAGGGCCCGTGTCCAACGTCATGAACGAGTGCCGCGGCCAGGGCGATGTTAGCTCTGTCGGGATCGTTTTTCCCAATCCGTGTCGCGATCAAAGATGCGAGCTGTCGGGCCACATGGAAAACGCCCGCGCTATGTGCAAGTCGCGTGTGCGTTGCCCCAGGGTAAACCAGTTCCGAGAAGCCGAGCTGCTTGATCCGCCGCAATCGCTGAAATTCTCGCGAGTTCAGCGCCTCCCACATTAGACCGTCAAAATCGCTTTCGGTGAAGATGATCAGGTCGTGAAGAGGATCACGGATTCGTTGGAGTTTGGGCACATCACCACCACTGGTAGATAGCGTTTCGTGCGACGAATCGCTGTCCGAATGCAATAGGTGCCCACCCTGTTCATCCACAAAAAGCATACTGCAGTATGTTCTTGTTTTGTTCTTTTGTCGAGTGACTTTTCCCTTTGGGAACGATCGCCAGTTACCCTGCTATCTATGCCAAATTCTTGTCCGCCTCATGTCGCGCCGAGCCACCGGGAGTGGAACGGAATCATTGGAACCACAGGGGAATACATACTGCGCAACAGGCGCAACACGAAGGTCAGCCGATTGAGGCGCGCCACATCGCCAAATCTTCAATTTTTTCACTGACTTACGATTGGCTGGGGAACCTGGATTCGAACCAAGACAAACAGAGTCAGAGTCTGTTGTGCTACCGTTACACCATTCCCCAAGAATTGTCCGTGGTATCAACAGCTTAGCTGGATGACTGGACATCTCGGTGCAGCGGGTTCGCCTGCCAAATCAGCGCCCGCGCGAGTGCGACCTTCTACCCGCTTGGTCCCACGCTTGGCAAGCATTGATGGCGTGGAATGGGCGTGAAAATCGCGGCCGGGAGGAAGCGATCAGCGTCGGCCAGAGATTTACATTTCAGCGAACAGTTCAAGCAGCACTTCGGGGCAGGCTGCAAGCAGGGCTCCAAGGCCAAATCCTACGGTGCCAAGCGCGATGGCACCAATCCAGCCGTGCCACCCCCATCCAAGGACCGCGCCTACCAAGGTGGCCGCCCCAATCACGAGAACGGTCCAGATCAGCCGTACTACGACAAGCAACGCGTTGACCATCGCGATCCACGGCTCGACGCGCGCGGACGCGAATGAAAGCGCCGCGTTTCAAGGGTTCTCCGGTCGAGGACTCTATTTTGGGTCGGCGCCGCACGCGGCACGTTCAACCACGGCGACGTGATGCGCTCGGACAAAGCGCCGCACCACCCCAACCGCGAATGCCCTGCCGTTTGGCGTCAGTACAGCCCGCCCGTCCCTGACCGCATCACGGCCCGATCGGCGTCGGGCGGGATTGCCTGTTGGGTCCCGTCGATCACATCGGTGCCCGCGACCAACGTCGGATCATAGAACGGCGGCGCCTGGCCCGGCTTGAAGGCTTCGAGCACCACGCCCCGATTCTGACCGGACGAGGCGCGCAGGCCGGTCTTGGCATCGACCAGCACCAGCCTGATGCCGACCGGCTGCTTGAACGGGGTGGCGGGCTTGTCGGCCAGCGCGAGCTTCAGGAAGTCGCGCGCGATCGGCGCGGCGGTGTGGCCCGCCTGCGCGTTGCGGCCGAGCGAGCGCGGCTTGTCGTAGCCGACATAGAGACCGACCACGAGGTCCGGCGAGAAGCCGACGAACCAGAGGTCCTTGGCCTCGTTGGAGGTGCCGGTCTTGCCGGCGAGCGGCTTGCCGACGTCCTTCAGCGCGGTGCCGGTACCGGCCTGAATCACGCCCTCCATCAGCGAGGTGATCTGGTAGGCGGTCATCGCGTCGAGCACCCGCTCGCGGCGGTCGACGAGCTGCGGCTCGGGCTGGTTCTTCCAGCCTTCCGGCGCGTCGCAGCCGCGGCATTCGCGCTGGTCGTGCCTGAAGATGGTGTGGCCGTAGCGGTCCTGGATGCGGTCGATCAGGGTCGGCTTCACGCGGACTCCGCCATTGGCGATCATCGAATAGGCCGTGGCCATCCGCATCACCGTGGTCTCGCCGGCGCCGAGTGCATAGGCGAGATAGTTCGGCAACTCGTCATAGACGCCGAAGCGCTTGGCATACTCGCCGATCACAGGCATGCCGATTTCCTGCGCCAGCCGCACCGTCACGGTGTTGAGCGACAGGCGCAGCGCGTTGCGCAGCGTGACCTGGCCCTGATACTTGCCGGTGGAGAAGTTCTCCGGCCGCCAGATGTTGCCCTGCCCCTGATCGATCTCGATCGGCCCGTCGATCATCACGGTCGATCCGGTGTAGCCGTTGTCGAGCGCCGTTGAATAGACGATCGGCTTGAAGGTCGAGCCGGGCTGCCGATAGGCCTGCGTCGCGCGGTTGAACTGGCTCTGGTCGAACGAGAAGCCGCCGACCATCGCGAGCACGCGGCCGGTGTGCGGATCCATCGCCACCATCGCGCCCGACAGTTCGGGAATCTGGCGCAGCCGGTATTGGCCCTCGACCGCCTTGCCGTCCTTGAACAGCGGATCGGCGTAGATCACGTCGCCCGGCTGCAGCACCTGCGAGACCGCGGTCGGCGTCTTACCCTTGGTCCTGGCCCAGCGCACGCCGTCCATCGTGATGATGCCGGTCTCGCGCTGCTTGCTGACGGCGCCGCCGAGCTCGCGGCCGGGCTGGAAGCCGATCCGCGCCGACTGGTCGTTGCTCTCCAGCACCACCGCCATCCGCCACGGCGAGATGTCCGAGAGCGACTTGATTTCGGCGAGCGGAACGCCCCAGTCGCTGGTGAGGTCGAGCTTCTGGATCGCGCCGCGATAGCCCTGCTGCTCGTCATAGTTCACGAGCCCCGCCACCATGGCCTTGCGCGCCATCACCTGGACCTTGGGATCGAGCGTGGTGCGCACCGACAGGCCGCCCTCGTAGAGCTTCTTCTCGCCATAGCGCTCGAAGATGTCGCGGCGGACTTCCTCCGAGAAATATTCGCCGGCGAAGGTGTGCGCGCCGTTGCTGCGGTTGGTGACGGTCAGCGGGTCCTTGCGCGCCTTGTCGGCGTCGGCAGCGGTGATCCAGCCGTTCTCCTGCAGGCGGTCGATCACGTAGTTGCGCCGCTCGATGGCGCGCGCACGGTTGCGCACCGGATGCAGGCTGGCCGGCATTTTCGGCAGCGCCGCCAGATAGGCCGCTTCCGAGACCGTCAGTTCATTGACGGACTTGTCGAAATAGACCAGCGAGGCCGCCGCGATGCCGTAGGCCCCGAGGCCGAGGTAGATTTCGTTGAGATAGAGTTCGAGGATCTTGTCCTTGGAATAGGCCCGCTCGATTCGCATCGCCAGCAGGGCTTCCTTGATCTTGCGGGTGAACGACACCTCGTTGGTCAACAGGAAGTTCTTGGCGACCTGCTGGGTGATCGTGGAAGCACCCTGCGGACGGCGGTTGGAACCGAAGTTCTGGATGTAGGAGACGCCCGCGCGCGCCATGCCGGTATAGTCGATGCCGCCGTGCTCGTAGAAATTCTTGTCCTCGGCCGCGAGGAACGCGTTGATCACGAGCTTCGGCACCGCCTGGATCGGCAGATAGAGCCTGCGCTCCTTGGCGAATTCGCCCAGCAGCGATCCATCAGCCGCGTGCACGCGGGTCATCACCGGCGGCTCGTAGTTCTGGAGCTGCGAATAGTCGGGCAGGTCCTTGGAAAAATGCCAGAACAGCCCTGCGACCGCGGCGAGACCAGCCAGGAACAGGATGGTTCCTGCGGTGAACAGGAACCCGAAGAACCGCAACAGAAATTTCATCGACCAGATTTTCCGTGGCGAATACGTCGCTCGTTCTGAGTGCGCTGCGTGCCACTTAGGCCGCCCGGTATATCGGTCGCACCATGGACCTGCAATTCAACACAGGAGAATTAAAGCGCGCCAGGCGTCAAACTTATGCCATAGAGCCCGGCTCGCGCGCGCAGCCAAATCAGGTCCTCCCGGCTCTTCGGACGCTCTGCAGGACTGCATCGACCTCCAGCCCTCCGCGCCTCGATTCGCCGGCCCGCCCGCGGGCGGCACGCCGGTCTCCAATCAACGCGCTTGCGCGGTGAGCCGGCGGCGAAAGAAACGCGCAGGCCGGCCGGGCGCTTGCACTACCCGGCTGCCGTTCCAGGCGCTGTGTCGTCAGAAACCGGTGGACGGTGCCGACGCGTCGACGGGATTAATGGTCCATTAACCATAACTACCGCAGTTTGTTGTCAACCACGCGACTCGCGAGGGCTGGTTTGCATGGCACTGCGCGGATTCAAACGGCCTTTTGCGGCCGACCCGAATGTCCTCGGATTTCCGAGACCTCCCACATCGGCGATGGGCACCGAAGCCTTGGACCTCGTCTATCAGGCGGCGGACCTGTTCCGCAGCATCGAGGACCGGGCCCGCGCCGGCGAAGCGCGCGCCGAGGCCGCCGAACAGGCGCAGCTCGAAATCATCGCCGCCACCGAGCGCAAGCTGAGGGACGCGTCCCGGGCACTCGAGGAGGCCCGACGGCGTATCGAGTCCCAGCAGGAGCAGCTCGATGCCGCCGAATTCCGGGCCCAGGCCGCCGAAGCCGAGGTGCGTGAAGCCAGGCAATCGCTGGCCCTGGTCGAGGATGCGATCCGGCGGCGCCTGCTGCTTACGGGCGGGCACGACGACGGCAGGTCGACGGCCGTCGCCTGACGCGCTGCCGCAACGCACAGCCGCGCTGTTTCATCAGCCATTTGTAGCCCGGATGAGCCAACGGGTCGCGCGAACGCGCCCGATGACAAGCTCCGCGATATCCGGAGGTTGCGCATGTCGCTTGGCTCATGCGGGCTACTGCTCCGTCTCAATCAGTAGCCGGCGGCAAGCCCCGAATTGCGGCGCGGATCGTTCGCTCCATAGAAGCGGTTGTTGCCGACCGGCTTGCCGTCCAGCGACGGCGCGCCGATGATGATGACCGCGAGGTGGTTGGGATCCTGCGGTCGGCCGAATTTGTGTCCCATCCCTTCCAGGACCTTCTGCGTATCCGGCGACAGCGTGTAGTTCTCGAGGTTGGTCAGGTCCGGCAGCCACTGCTGGTGGAACCGCGGCATGTCCACGGCTTCCTGTGCGTTCATGCCGTAGTCGATGGCGTTGATCATCGTCAGCAACACGGCGGTGATGATGCGGCTGCCGCCCGGCGTCCCCACCACCATGACCGGCTTGCCGTCCCTGGTGACGATGGTCGGGCTCATCGAGGACAGCGGGCGCTTGCCGGGGACGATGGAATTGGCCTCCCCCTGGACCAGGCCGTAGAGGTTCGGCACGCCGACCTTGGCGGTGAAGTCGTCCATCTCGTCGTTCAGGAGCACGCCGGTCTTGGCCGCGGTCACCTTGGCACCGAACCAGTCGTTGAGCGTATAGGTCACCGACACCGCGTTGCCGTCCTTGTCGGCGATCGAATAGTGCGTGGTGTTGCTGCCCTCGTGCGGCGGAACGCCGGGCTTGATGTCCTTGGAGACACCGGCCTTGGCCGGGTCGATCACGGCGCGGATCTTCGCGGCGTAATTCTTGTCCAGCAAACGCTCGAGCGGATTCTTCACGAAGTCGGGGTCGCCGAGATAGCTGTTGCGATCGACATAGGCATGGCGCATCGCCTCGATCTGGTAGTGCACCGCCTGCGCGGAATGGTAGCCGAGCTCCTTCAGCGGGTAGCCCTCGACGATATTGAGGATCTCGCAGATCACCACGCCACCCGAGCTTGGCGGCGGCGCCGAGACCACGTGGTAGCCGCGATAGTCGCATTCGACCGGCGCGAGCTCGCGAACCCTGTAGTTGTCGAGATCCTCCTGCGTGAGCAGGCCCTTGCCGGCCTGGCTCGAGGCGACGATCGCCGCGCCCACCCAGCCCTTGTAGAAGCCGTCGGTGCCGCGCTTGCTGATCTCGCGCAGCGTCTCGGCGAGCTCGTGCTGCGTCAACCGCTCGCCGACCTGGAACGGCTTGCCGTTGTTGAGGAAGATCGCGCCCGAGGCCGGATCGTCCTGAAAATCCTTGGTCGAGGTCTGCAGCATGCTGACGTCGCCCTGGTCCAGCACGAAGCCGTCCTCGGCGAGTTGCAGCGCCGGCGCGATGACGTCGGCGCGCTTCATCGTGCCGTATTTCTCGCGCGCATATTCCATGCCGGCTACCGAGCCGGGCACACCGACGGCGAGATGCCCCTTGGTCGACAGGCCGGCGATGACGTTGCCGTCCTTGTCGAGATACATGTTGGCGGTGGCGCCCTTCGGCGCGGTCTCGCGGAAATCCAGGAAGGTCTTGCGGCCATCGGCGAGCTGGATCGTCATGAAGCCGCCGCCACCGAGATTGCCGGCGGCGGGATAGACCACCGCCAGCGCGTAACCGACCGCAACCGCTGCGTCGACCGCGTTGCCGCCCCGCTTCAACACCTCGACGCCGACCTGCGTCGCGAGATGCTGCGCGGCCACCACCATGCCGTTCTCCGCGGCGACCGGCGCAACCGACGCGGCGTGGCCAGGAGCTGACGCCGCGACGCCGATCGCGACGAGCGCGGCGATCATCCATCGCGCGCGCCTCTTTGGATTTTGCATGGAGGCCTCCCCGGATCTGCGCCGACTGTCGCGGCTTGTGGTGCTATCTCAACGGGCAAACCTAGCAGGCCGCTCGCCTGCGCACTATAGGCCCGTGCGGTCGCTGCCTCTCGCCCGCAGCCGGCTGTGGCGTCTGCCATAGCCGGCATAGATCACGAGCCCGATCACGAGCCACACCGCGAGCCTGATCCAGGTGTCGAGCGGCAGGCCGAACATCAGGAACAGCGAGGTTCCCGCGGCAGCCGGCGCCACCAGCCAGATCGCCGGCGCCCTGAACGGGCGCGGCAAATCCGGATCGCGCAGACGCAGCACCAGCGTTCCGATCGAGACCACGGTGAATGCGAACAGCGTGCCGATCGAGACCAGTTCTCCGACCAGCCCGATCGGCAGCAACCCGCCGAGTATTGCAGCGACGCTGCCGGCGAAGATGGTCGAGACATAAGGAGTCTGGAACCGCGGATGGATCCTTGCGGCGATGCCCGGCAGCAGCCCGTCATGCGCCATGGCGCGGAAGATCCGCGGCTGCGCCAGCAGCATGATGAGGATCACCGACGTCAGCCCGAACAGGATGCCGAGCTTGATGAAGGGACCGAGCCAGCCGATGCCAACAGCGTCGATGCCGACCGCGATCGGATCGGGCACGCTGAGCTTGTCGTACGGTACGATGCCGGTCAGCACGAAACCGACCGCAACATAGAGCGCGGCGCAGATGACGAGCGAGCCGAGAATGCCGATCGGCATGTCGCGCTCCGGCTTCTTCGCCTCCTGCGCCGCGGTCGAGATCGCGTCGAAGCCGATATAGGCGAAGAACACCACCGCCGCGCCGCGGACCACGCCGGACCAGCCGAATACGCCGGGACCGGCATTCGGCGGGATCAGCGCGCCCTCCGGATTGCTCGCGGTCACCCAGTTCGCCAGCGATACCGAGGAGGCTGCGGTGGCGAGAAACAATGCGATGACGACGAGCTTGACCACGACGACGAAGCCGGTGAAGCGTGCGGACTCGCGAATGCCGACCACGAGCAGCGTGGTGACGAAAGCGATGATCGCCATCGCCGGGATGTTGATCACCGCGCCGGTCGACGACCACGCACCGGTGTTGGCGTCGTAGGCGAGCGGCGCCGAGGTGAATTGCTGCGGCAGGTCGATGCCGAAATCGCGCATGAAGCTGACGAAATAGCCGGACCATCCGACCGAGACCGCGATCGCGCCGACCGCATATTCGAGGATCAGGTCCCAGCCGATGATCCAGGCGATCAGTTCGCCGAGCGTTGCATAAGCGTAGGTGTAGGCGCTGCCGCAGATCGGCACCGTCGACGCCATCTCGGCGTAGCACAGGCCGGCGAAGGCACAGGCGACGGCGCCAAGCATGAAGGAGAGCGTGACGGCGGGACCGGCGTTGGCGGCGGCCGCATGGCCCGTGAGCACGAAGATGCCGGCGCCGATGATGCCGCCGATGCCGAGCGTGACCAGCTGCAGCGCCGAGAGCGAGCGTTTGAAGACCGGCGTCTCCGCGTCGCCGTCGGCGCGTGCCGCTTCCCGCAACAGCTCCGCGGTCGACTTTCGGTCCCAGAAACCGGACAGGGTGTCTGTCACGCCAGCTGCCCTCCCCCGCTCGGGTCCGGCGGGACCCCGACACGATCAGCGGACTATAGCGCGCCCGATGTCCTGGCGTTCGGGCGCGGGGCGACAGCCCGCGCGCTTATCCACCGCCAAGAACGACGGCCAAGCGCGGTGCTTGACCCTATTGGCAGGGATGGCGGCGGCCGTCGCGGCCAAGGAAGGTGCCGGACGCAGGATCGAACGAATGGTAGCGCGCGCAAGAGAACGATGGTGCCGCCGGTATGGCGCCATAGGCATTCGCCGGATTGCCGCCACGTTGCGCCGCCTGCTGGGCCTCACCCCACGGCGTCAGGGCGCCGCCGTTGATCGCGCTCCGCCCCGGATTCTGCGCGTCGAAAAGCGCCGGCTCCGATATCTGGGCCGAGACTGGGGTGAACGTCATTCCCACGAGCAGCACAGCGGCTGCGACGGCCTTGAGTCCGGCCATAGGACCTCTCCGATGCATCAATTGAAATTGCCCAAGAAACTGAATGAGGAACTGAACAAGAAACTGAACAAGAAACTGCGCGAGGGCGGCAGCGCCATCCCTGTGCCTGGATCCGATGTGGTGACGGCCAAACTCCCGATGCAGGGGCCACAGGGTCACAATGCCGCGAGGCAGCCGTCGGCGTGGCACGACGACCACGGCGCGCGACGGTCGCCCGCCCGCGCTTCACCGATTATGGACGTCGGGCCGCGGGTCGGAGACGAACCCGTCGCGGTTCGGCATCTTGACGGCGGCGAGAGATTTCGCGTCGAGCACCGCATTGGCCGGCACGATGCCGTTCAGGCTGAGGATGTAGGCGGACACCGCGTAGACGTCCTCATTGCTCAGTGACTGCGGCGCGTTCTGCGGCATCGCGCGTCGGATGTAGTCGAACAACGTCGGGGCATAGGGCCAGTAGCTGCCGACAGTGCGGATCGGTTTTGGACTCGGCAGCGTGCCCTGCCCGCCGACCAGGCGGTCACCAACGCCGCCCTGCCCGCTGTCGCCATGGCACGCCACGCATTGCTCGCTGAACACGATGCGGCCGCGCTCGACGCTGCCGCTGCCCGGCGGAAGGTTGGAGCCATCGCGACCGATGTCGATGTTCCAGCCCGCGATCTCCGCCGGCGTAGCCACACGGCCGATGCCGTAGCGCTCCTCGGCATGAACAGCTGCGCCGAATATCGCGACCGCACTCACCAGCGCGGCGGTCTTCAGATTACGCCTGGCCATTGATCACCTCGCCATTCGCATCGATGCGCCAGGGCCAGATCGCGTTGTTGTGGTAGAAGGAGTTGAGACCGCGCACCGCCACCAATTCCGCCAGCGTCGGCTGCACGTAGCCGGTCTCGTCGATGGCGCGGCTCTGGATCACGGCGGGGTTGCCGTCCCAGTGCCAGGGCAAACGGAAGCGCGTGAGCGCGCGCGTCAGCACCGGCTCCTGCAGCTCCGCCTGCTGCCAGCTCTTGCCTTCGTCGAGCGAGATCTCGACGCTCTTGATCTTGCCGTGGCCGCTCCAGGCTATCCCGGTGATCTCGTGAAAGCCGTGCGTGGTCAGCTTCTGACCGCCGGACGGCCGCGTGATGATCGACTTGGCCTCCATGTAGAAGGTGAATTCGCGCGACGTGCCGTCGGGCATCGGGTCGGTGTATTTCGAAGTCTCCTCGCGCGAATAGGCCGGCTCGGCGACGACCTTGAGCCGACGCAGCCATTTCACGTTCATGTTGCCCTCGAAGCCCGGCAGCAACAGGCGCAGCGGGTAGCCCTGTTGCGGACGCAGCCGTTCGCCGTTCTGGCTGTAGACCAGCATGGCATCGTCGAGGCATTTCTCGATCGGAATCGAGCGCGTCAACGCGGCGGCATCGGCGCCTTCGGCGACGATCCATTTGGCGCCCGCCTGCAGGCCGGCTTCGTCCAGCACCGTCTTGAGCGGCACACCGGTCCATTCCGCGCAGCTCAGCAGGCCGACGAGGTCGGAAGCCGTCTTGCCGTAGGGCTTGGTGTAGACCGGATTGCCGGAGCACTCGAGGAAGTGGATGCGCGACTGCGACGGAAAGCGGCGGATGTCCTCCATCGTGAACAGCAGCGGGCGATCGACCATGCCGTGCAGCATCAGCCGGTGCTCGGCCGGATCGATGGTCGGCACGCCGCCATGGTGGCGTTCGTAGAACAGACCGTTCGGCGTGATGATGCCGTCGAGCTCCTGCAACGGCGTGCGGCCCGACGCGGAGATGTATTGCGGCAGCGTCTTCGAGATGTTCTTGACGACGCCCTTCTCGTGAACCGACGGCGTGCCATAGGGCTGGCTTCCCATCGGGTCACCGGGCGCTTTCATCCATTCCGGCACGCTGGGCGGAAGATTATTCCCCTGTTCGGCAAGCGCGGTAGAACCGGCAACTCCCGCGATCGCGGAGCCGCCGGCCAGTGCTGCGCCCGCCTGAAGGAATCGCCTGCGAGACGCCTCTCGCACGCGCTTGTCCGTCGTGTGTTCGCTCATCGACGTTTTCCTCTGACGTTGCGAGGTGCAGCCTAACACCAAACGCCCGAGACGAGGCAATGATCCAGCGCGCAGAGCTGCATCAACTGCACGCGATGGCGCACGATGCCGGACACGCAGATCCCGAACGCGACCCACCGAATGCGCGCCTCAATCCTTCACCGGTGGCGTACCGTGGGTGTGGAACGACTCGATCGTCTTCAACCCCCAGGCCTGGCCCTTCTTGCGCTCTTCCTCGGTCCAGACGATCGGCTTCCAGTCCGGCGCGAGGATCAGGCGTGCGCCGGCATTGGCGACCTCGACGCGGTTGCCGCCGGGTTCATAGACATAGAGGAAGAAGGTCTGCTGGATCGCGTGCTTGTGCGGCCCGGTCTCGATATGCACGCCGTGCTCGAGGAAGATATCCGCCGCGCGCAAGATCTCCTCGCGACTGTCCAGCGCGTAGGTCACATGATGGAATCGACCGCTCTTGCCGTAATGATCGCGGGTATAGGCGAAGTCGTAGCTCTTGTTCGACATCGTCATCCACATCGCTGCTTCCGTGCCGTCGTTGAGCACGATCTGCTCGGTGGTGCGGCACCCCAGGTAGGTCTCGAAGAACAGGCGGTTGGCCTTGATGTCGACCGCGAGGCAGTTGAGATGATCGAGCCGGCGGACATTGACGCCGCGCGCCGGAAAGCGCTGCGCCTGGTTCTTCAGCGCTGGCTTCAGCTCGGCCGGCGCCTCGTACCATTCGGTCTCGTAATAGAGCTCGATGACGTGGCCGTCGGGATCGCGGCAGCGGAATGCCGGTCCCTGCCCCATGTCACCATCGATCCAGCCGATGTCGAAGCCCGAGCCTTGCAGCGCGGCGACCCGGCGTTCGAGTGCCTGCGGACTGCGGGCCCGCAGCGCCATGTGCTCCATGCCGGAGGTGTTCGACGCGGTGAGCTTCAGCGAGTAGCGCTCGTAATCGTCCCAGCCGCGCAGGTAGACCGACTCGCCCTTCCGGCCGCTGACGGTCATGCCCATGACGTCGACGAAGAACTTCAGGCTCTCGTCCGGTTTCGGCGTCAGCAGCTCCATGTGCCCGAGATGAGCGAGATCGAAGATCGGTTCCGGCTGCATGGACGCTCTCCTTCCGCGACGACGCCGGATCGACGTCTTTCCGCTCGGGCACGAAAACGGCGGCGCGTCTATTTGTACTAGTGTACAAAGGATTAGGTCTCGTCAACAAAATGTTGACGCCGGAAACTGCGGCGCCCGTTGGGGCCAGCGCTCGCGCCTAGCCTTTCGACACCACCACCGGTGCCGGACGGTGCGGCCGGGACAGGGTCGCCGACACGGTCAGCGCAACGGCGAGCGCGCACACCATGCAGAGTTTCATCCGCGCGATACGGCGATCGGTCATCGGCAGGAAGAAGAAGAACGCGATCGCCAGAACGAGAAGCGCATTCACGAGAATGTACATGGCGGAGCCCTCTTGTTGCGTATCGACAAGGTGGCTGGCGCTCGCGCGGCATTCCGTGGCTGAAATCACATATTGAAAGCGAACGAAGCCGGCGGTCAGGCGACCGAGACGGCCCGCTCGCGATGCGACGACAAGAGCTTGCGGATTTCGACATCCGGCACCGGCCGGCTGAACAGATAGCCCTGCATCTCGGTGCAGCCGAGGATGCGAAGCAGGTTGCGCTGCTGCTCGGTCTCGACGCCCTCCGCGGTCGTCGTCATGTCGCTCGCGGCGGCAATGTTCACGACGGCCTGGACGATCGTGGACGACGCGCCGGTCCCGGCGAGATCCTTGATGAAGGCACGATCGATCTTGATCTTGTCGAAGGGGAAGCGCTGCAGATAGCTCAGCGACGAATAGCCGGTGCCGAAATCGTCGAGCGCGATGCGAACGCCGAGCTCGCGCAGCTGATGCAGGATATCGAGCGCGGCCTCGTCGTCGCGGATCAGCACGGCCTCGGTGATCTCGAGCTCGAGCCGCGAGGGTGCGAGCCCCGACGCCGCGAGCGCGGCGGCGACGTTCAGCGCCAGCGTCTGGCTCTTGAACTGGATCGGAGACACGTTGACCGCGACGTTGATGTGATCCGGCCAGTTCGCCGCTTCGCGGCACGCGGTGTTGAGCACCCAGTGTCCGAGATCGTTGATCAGGCCGGTATCCTCGGCGACCGGGATGAAATCCGCCGGCGAGATGGTGCCGCGTTCGGGATGCCGCCAGCGCACCAGTGCCTCGCAGCAACTGACGCTGCCGTCCTCGAGATGCAGCAGCGGCTGATAGTGCAGCTCGAAGCTGCCGTCGGCAATGGCCTGGCGCAATTCCAGTTCGAGACTGCGCCGCGCCTTGGCGCGCGCATCCATGCCGTTTTCGAAGAACCGGTAGGTGCGGCGGCCGTCGCTCTTCGCGCCATAGAGCGCGAGGTCGGCGTTGCGCAGCAATTGATCGAGGTCGAGGCCGTCGGCGGGCGCGACCGCGATGCCGATGCTGGCATCGGTCGTGATCAAGTGCCCGCTGCAATCGATCGGCTGACGGATGGTCTGATAGATCGCGGCCAGCAGCTGCATCGTCTGCGTCTGATCGCGGACCGCCGTCTGGATCACGGCAAACTCGTCGCCGCCGAGCCGCGCCGCGACATCGGTCTCCCCGACGCAGGAGCGCAGGCGTTCGGCGATTGCCCTCAGCAGTTCGTCGCCGATCTGATGGCCGAGCGCGTCGTTGACGCTCTTGAACTCGTCGATGTCGATGTACATGACCGCGAGCTGCTCGTCCGGCCGGATCGCGTTCAACGCCTGCTCAAGGCGCTGACGGAACAGCAGGCGGTTGGGCAGATCGGTCAGCGCATCATAGTGCGCCATATGCGCGATCTTGTTCTCGGTGCGCGTCCGCTCGGTGACGTCCTCGATGGTCGCCACCCATCCGCCCCCCGGGAGCGGCTTGTTGACGATCTCGATCGCGCGCCCGCCCGGCGCGTCGGTCAGCTGACGCGTCGCCTTGCCGAGTTTCACATTGCGGATGATGGCATCGCAGAACGCGTCGACGTCGCCATCGAACGAGCCGGTCTCCTGCCGGTGCGCGATCAGCCGCTGCATGGTGCAGCCGGGTTTCGCGACATCGGGCGAGAGCCCGAACATCTCGATGTAGGGACGGTTGCAGATGATGATGCGCGCCGACGCATCGTAGAGCACGAGCCCCTGCGGAATGTTGTTCACGGCGGTCATGAGATTGCGACGTTCGGTGGCGAGCCGCGCGTCGGAGATTTCATGCCGCTTCAGCAACAGGAAGACGATCACGGCCATGATCGCAAAGGCCGCCATCAGCAGGCCTTCGCGCTCGCTCCACTGCGCGGTCACGCTTCCGAACAGGCTGCCTACCAGCAGGCCGGCACAGAACGCCAGCCCCTTGGCCGAGCCAGCGTCGGCATTCCTTGACGATGAATTGCGGTGTTCGATGCGCACGCTGATCTCTCCCGGGCGCCGCATCGTTACGCAGCACTGATGGAAAGGTCGTTACAACTCGCAGTTAGCAATCGGTTACACGATACCTGGAGACAGGGCGTAACGAATCGCGCCGAAACCTCCGTAAACCTACGGAGCTGCCGATGCACTCCTCGGAGATGGTGAATCCCGCCTTAACGGAAAGACCGCGAAACAAACCCGGCTGTGCCGGAAAGCGACGATTTCGCCGCCGATGCGCGCGACCGAGCGTAATCTCGCAGCACGATAGAAACAAATCGTCACCGGGAAGGTGTAGATTTAGCCGATGCGCAACCTCGGCGACTTAACGGTTTTTCCAAACCCGGGCGCGCATATTGGTCCGGACATTTAGATTTTGCGAACGAGCCAGGCTGGAACTGTGACATCCTTCGGACGTGTGATCTCTGTGCGCGGCTCGCAGGCCCGGGTTGGGCTGCTGACGGGCGGCCAGATACAGCTTTCAGAAATGCGCGCGACCGTCGGCCGGTTCGTCAGTATCCGCTGCGCGAGCTCGGTGATCGTCGCCATGATCACCGAAGTGTCGTGCGAGAACCTGCCGCCGTCCGACGAATACATGGCGACCGCCTCGGTCGACCTGCTCGGCGAAATCCTCGGCGGAGACCGCCCGAAATTCCAGCGCGGTGTCACCCACTATCCGACCATCGGCGACAGCACCGATCTGATCACGAACCAGGAGCTGCGCACGGTCTATGCGCCGAGCGGCTCGGACCAGATCAATGTCGGCACGCTGCAGCAGGACCGTTCGGTCATCGCCTATGTCGACGTCGAGGAAATGCTGTCCAAGCACTTCGCGGTGCTCGGATCGACCGGCGTCGGCAAATCCACCGGCGTGTCGCTGCTGCTCAACGAGATCCTGAAGTCGCGGCCGAACCTGCGCATCTTCCTGCTCGACGTGCACAACGAATACGGCCGCTGCTTCGGCGAGCGCGCACAGGTGCTCAACCCGAGAAACCTGAAGCTGCCGTTCTGGCTGTTCAACTTTGAAGAGGTCGTCGACGTGCTGTTCGGCGGCCGGCCCGGCGTGCCCGAAGAGCTCGACATCCTCGCCGAAGTGATTCCGATGGCGAAGGGGATCTACACCCAGTACCAGAACTCGGACCGGGTCGGCCTCGGACTGAAGCGCGTCGACCCCAAGCAGGTCGGCTACACCGTCGATACGCCGGTGCCCTATCGCCTGGTCGACCTGATCTCGCTGATCGACGAGCGCATGGGCAAGCTCGAGAACCGCTCCTCGCGCATCATCTATCACAAGCTGATCTCGCGCATCGACGCGGTGCGCAACGATCCGCGCTACGCCTTCATGTTCGACAATGCCAATGTCGGCGGCGACACCATGGCCGAGGTGATCAGCCATCTGTTCCGCCTGCCCGCCAACGGCAAGCCGATGACCATCATGCAGCTCGCGGGTTTCCCCGTCGAGGTGGTGGATTCCGTGGTGTCGGTGCTGTGCCGCATGGCCTTTGACTTCGGACTGTGGAGCGACGGCGTCTCGCCGATGCTGTTCGTCTGCGAGGAAGCACACCGCTACGCCTCCGCGGACCGCAACATCGGCTTCGGGCCGACCCGCAAGGCGGTATCGCGCATCGCCAAGGAAGGCCGCAAATACGGCGTCTATCTCGGCCTGATCACCCAGCGTCCGGCCGAGCTCGACGCAACCATCATCTCCCAGTGCAACACGTTGTTCACGATGCGCCTCGCCAACGACCGCGACCAGGCGCTGCTGCGCTCCGCGGTGTCGGATGCCGCCGCCAATTTGCTGTCGTTCGTACCCTCGCTCGGCACCCGCGAAGTGCTGGCGTTCGGCGAAGGCGTGGCGCTGCCGACCCGGCTGCGCTTCAAGGAGGTGCCGCCGCACCAGCTGCCGCGCGGCGAGGCCACCATCGCAACGGTGCCGTCGGTCACCGCCGGCCATGATATGCATTTCGTCAGCGCCGTGCTGGAGCGCTGGCGCGGCGCCACCTCGCATCGCGATTCGCCGAGCGGCGACGCCAACTTCAACGCTCCGACGCAGGCGCCGCGCACCATGGCGCCCGCCGAGGCGCCGATGCTGCAGCCGTCACTGGGCCTCGATCCGGACCGCTTCTCGCTTCTGAAGAAGCCGCTGCGCTGACGTCATCATGGCAGGGCGCCGATGCGCCTTGCGCCCAAGCCGTCATCCACTATGGTTTCGCGTGACGCCGCGTCCCCGCGGCACGCCGGAACCATCTCATGACGCAGCCGACCGCAAAACGCTTCCCGACGCCCGCTCTCGACAAGCTCCCCGAGGATATCCGCACCCGCATCCTGGCGGTGCAGGAGAAGTCCGGCTTCGTGCCGAACGTATTCCTCACCCTGGCCTACCGCCCCGACGAGTTTCGTGCCTTCTTTGCCTATCACGACGCGCTGATGGAAAAGGACTCCGGCCTCTCCAAGGCCGAGCGCGAGATGATCGTGGTGGCGACCAGCGCCGCCAACCAATGCCAGTATTGCGTGATCGCCCATGGCGCGATCCTGCGCATCCGCGCCAAGAACCCCGAGATCGCCGACCAGATCGCGATCAACTACCGCAAGGCCGACATCACGCCGCGGCAGCGCGCGATGCTCGACTTCGCGATGAAGGTCCGCCGCGCGGCCGAGGAGGTCTCGGAGACGGACTTCGCCGCACTCGCCGCCCACGGCTTCAGCGACGACGACGTCTGGGATATCGCCGCGGTCGCGGCCTTCTTCGCGCTCTCGAACCGGCTTGCGAACGTCACCGGGATGCGGCCGAACGACGAGTTCTACATGCTCGGCCGGCAACCGAAATAGAGGACGCCTTGGCAGACTGGAGCGAGATCATCCTGCGTCTTGGTGCGGCCACGCTCGCCGGCAGCGCGATCGGGCTCGACCGCGACTTGCGCGGCAAGCCGATCGGGCTGAAGACGCTGGGCCTCGTCAGCCTCTCGACGGCCACGGTCGTGCTGCTGGCCTTGCAGGCGGTCGATCCCGGGAAATTCACCGATGCGGTCAGCCGCGTAATCCAGGGTGTGCTGACCGGAATCGGCTTTCTCGGCGCCGGCGTGATCGTCCGGCGGGGCGACCGCTTTCACGTCCACGGCCTGACCAGCGCCGCATGCGCGTTCTTCGCCGCCTGCGTCGGCATTGTCTGCGGTGCCGGACACTGGCCGATCGTCCTCACCGCGCTGGCGCTGGCATTCCTGCTGCTGACCTTCGGCAAGCGCACCGAGCGGTGGCTGCACCACGCGCTCGGCGGCAGGGAGGCGCCGTACAGACCGCAGGCCGCGCCAGGTCAGTCGTCAGATGCCGGCCCGCACCAGCCGGGCAAGTAGATCGCGTCCTTGCTGCGACCCAGCGCCAGCCCCTTCTCCAGCGCCTTGGCGAAATTGTTCTCTACCGTCTTGCGCGGGATGTGGCGGCGCAGGAAATCGGCCCACAGGAATTCGCTGAATGGCGTCGTGTCCTTGGCAAAGCCGCCGGCCCGGCGCATTTCGCCGGCGAGACTGCGGAACGGATCGTCCTTGAGATCCTTGATCGACCTCGGAATGTCCCTGAAATGGCAGCGCTCGCCCTTGGCGTTGTAGGGATAGACCCAGCGCTTGTTGTCCATCACGCCCCAGAACACGTCACGCTCGACCATCGTGAGATCGCCGATCACGGTGACCAGGATGTCCTTGACGCCCTCCTCGTGCAGCGCCCGCGCCATGTGATGATGGTCGACGACGTAGTAGCGATCATCGGGACCATGGACGACCGGGATCATGTGCTTGCCCAAGAGTTCGGCGCGCTTCTTGTCCGAGCTGTGCTCGCGCCAGCGCTTCCGCTTCTCCTTCACCTCCTGCATGCCGACCGTCATCTGGGTCGGTCGCAGCGCCATGATCGGGACCGGTTTGACGTAAGGCTCGCGCGTATGGGCCATAATTTGTACTCCCGTTTGACCGGCATTCCGGAATGGGTTCCATTATGACATGATGTCACAGGCAGACGAAAGAGCCGGTTCGGCGGAATGG
Source organism: Bradyrhizobium sp. Pha-3 (assembly GCF_042258615.1). Classification (GTDB taxonomy): domain Bacteria; phylum Pseudomonadota; class Alphaproteobacteria; order Rhizobiales; family Xanthobacteraceae; genus Bradyrhizobium. The sequence goes on from NZ_CP170152.1 coordinate 5,856,117, forward strand.
CATTGAGAGCAAGCGAACGCGTGAAGGCCCGCACGATCCGTCTCGGCAACCGCGAGGTCGTGACTGAGGGGTTGGAGCTCAGTTTCTGGGCAGACATCAGTCATCGCTGCATGACCGCGACCTGGCCCTCCTTTATTGGCGGTGCAGCATTGGTGTTCATCGCCTTCAATGCCGTCTTCGCCTTGTTCTATTGGCTCGGCGATCATCCGATCGCCAACGTGCCTGACGGCCAATACATCGACTACCTCTATTTCAGCATCGAGACGCTTTCGACCGCGGGCTATGGCGACATGCACCCGCAGACGCATTACGGGCACTTCATCGCCACCATCGAACTCTTCACCGGCATCTTCTCGATGTCGCTGATGACCGGGCTGATCTTCGCCCGCTTCTCGCGGCCGAGCGCGCGCCTGCTGTTCGCCGACAATCCCGTGATCTCGGACCATGAGGGCCAGCTCACGCTGATGATCCGCCTGGCCAACGAGCGGCACAACGTCATCGCCAATGCCACCGCGCGGCTATGGCTGTTCAAGAACGGCGTCAGCAAGGAAGGCATGCCATACCGCCGGTTCTACGAACTGCCGCTCCTGCGCAGCGAGAGCCCGGCGCTGGCGCTGAGCTGGACCCTGTTTCATGTGATCGACCAGGACAGCCCGCTCTACGGCCTCGACGCCGCGGAGCTGCAAGCCGTCAATGCCGGGCTCGGCCTCTTCGTGTCAGGACTTGACGACGTTGCAGCGCAAACTGTGCATGCGCGAAAATCGTACGAACATTTCGACGTCCGCTTCGGCCATCGCTATGCCGAGATCCTGCAAACGACCGACGACGGCCGCCTGCGGATCGACTACAGTCGGTTCCACGAGACCATCGAAGGATAAATACCACCTCTGCGCGCATCAAGATTTTAGGTGAGAAGCGCAGCGAACATGCTAAACATGAGCGGCGACGCGACCGGACTGACAACAGTGAAGACGCAGCGGCCAATTTCCTCGGATGACGAGCACGTGGTGCTCAAATTCCGGCCGCGCACCTCGGCGCAGCCGCCCGGCAAGCGCGAGGAGCCGGTCCGATCGACCCGCCCGGCTTCCGTCGCTCCTGTTTCCGTCGCCAACGACCTTTCCCGCTATGAAAAGCCGCGCGAGGAGCCGGACGATTTCCGCCAGCGCATGCTTGCCAACATCGCCGCCTTCGCCTTCACCGTGGCGCTCACCGCGATCGGCATCTGGCTCGCCATGAGCATCGCCGATTTGCGCAAGACCCAGGATTGCGTGCTGATGGGACGCCGGGATTGCGCGAAGATTACGGTGATGCCACGCAGCTAGGCAGACCGGAACCGTACCCCAAAACCGTCCCTGCCAGGCCGGCCAAGCTCCATTGAACTAACGGCCCTGCTCCGATATACGGGCACACGACTCCGGCAGCAGCAATCAGGCAATCCGGGGCACCGCGCCCGCCTCCTCCGAGCCGACCCGGAATTACCTTCAATATATCAAAGGCTTAATGATGTCCTCCACATTCGAGCAGATCGCCAACATTATCGCGGAGACCTGCGACATCCCGCGCGATACGATCAAGCCGGAGAGCCACGCGATCGACGATCTGGGGATCGACAGCCTCGACTTCCTCGACATCGCCTTTGCCATCGACAAGGCCTTCGGGATCAAGATGCCGCTTGAGAAGTGGACCCAGGAGGTCAACGACGGCAAGGCCACGACGGAGCAGTACTTCGTGTTGCAGAATCTCGCCGACCGCATCGACGAGCTGGTTGCGGCCAAGAACGCGGGCACGGGCTCGGCCTCGTAATCGCCCATCATGCAGCTTGAAACTTTTCAGCTGATCGATCGGATTGTCGACCTCAACCTCGACGCAAAGACCATTGTCGTCGAGGCGGATGTCCCGCCGGACAGCCATTCGGTGTTCACGGGGCACTTCCCGGGCTACCCGATCATGCCCGGCGTGCTGCTCACCGAAGCAATGGCACAGAGCTCGGGCTGGCTGATCCTCGGTCTGACCAAGTTCGCGCGCATGCCCTTCCTCGCCATGGTCAAGGAAGCCAAGATGCGTGGCTTCGTCAGCCCCGGCTCGACACTGACGATCGAAGCCAGGATCGAACACGAAGGTTCAGGCTTCACCGTGACCTCGGCGAAGGTCCGCGTCGGCAAGGAGCTCAAGTGCAACGCCGAGCTGACCTTCCGTCATATCCCTTTCCCCAGCCCGGACTTGCGTGTGCACATGGATGCGCTCGCCAACAAGATCGGGTTTCCGCTGCAGGCAATGAGTAATGGCTGAGAAGGAAGTCTGGATCACCGGCGTCGGCCTGCTTTCCTCGCTCGGCGAGGGGCTGGATGCGCATTGGGAGGCGCTCGGCGCCAAGCGCGTCAATGCCGACGAGAAGCGCCTCGCGCCGTACGTAATCCATCCGATCGCCCCCGTCAGCTTCGACGCCCAGATCCCGAAGAAGGGCGATCAGCGTCAGATGGAGACGTGGCAGCGTATCGGCACCTACGCCGCCGGACTGGCGCTTGATTCCGCCGGCGTCAAAGGCAATCAGGAAATCCTGTCGCGGATGGACATGATCATCGCAGCCGGTGGCGGCGAGCGTGACCTCAATGTCGACCTGGCGATCATGAACGCCGATGCGCAGGGCAAGCTGCCGCCTGCCGTCCTCAACGAAAAGCTGATGAACGAGCTGCGCCCGACGCTGTTCCTGGCGCAGCTCTCCAACCTGCTCGCCGGCAACATCGCAATCGTTCACGGCGTGTGCGGGACGTCGCGCACCTTCATGGGCGAGGAAGCCGCGAGCATCGACGCCGCACGGATCGCCGTCGCACGCATCGGGGCCGGACAGAGCGACATCGCGCTGGTCGGCGCGGCCCATAATGGCGATCGCGGCGACCTCTTGATGCTCTATTCGTTCGGCGACTTCGCCCTCAAGGATCAATACGCCTCGGTCTGGGCCCGCAGGAACAACCCGGGCTTCGCCATCGGCTCTGCCGGCGCCTTCCTGGTGATGGAATCGCGCGAGCACGCCGAAGCGCGCGGCGCCAAGCCGTACGCCAAGCTGACCAAGGTGGTCGCCGATCTTGCCAAGCGCAAGCAGCCCGGCGCAGTGACGAAGTCGCTGCAGGCGATGTGGCCGCAGCTCGGGATCAGCAACGACAACGCCATGCTGATCACGGGCGCGACCGGCGCCGAGCCTGCGACCGCCGAGGAGCGCGAATTCCTCGGGCAGCATCCCGGCCTTGCCGTGCGCGCCACCGGAACGACCTTTGGCCACACGATGGAGGCGCAGTTTCCGCTCGGGCTGGCGCTCGCCGCATTGTCGATCTCGCGCGGTGCGCTCTATCCGGCCAACGACCCGACCGGGCTGGAGGTTGAAAAGACCGAAGCGCCCACCCAGATTGTCGTGTTGGGGGTCGGCCACTGGCAGGGCGAAGGAATGGCACTGGTTGAGGCCGTCAAGTAATTCGGCGCAAGCACCGACGGGGACACCATGACAGCACCACGCGATAAATTCGGCCGACCGATCGTCGTCGTGACCGGCATGGGAATCGTAACGTCGCTCGGCGGCGGCAAGACCGACAATTGGAAACGCCTCAGCGCGGGCGAGTCCGGCATCAAGACGGTGACGCGCTTCCCGCTCGACAGTCTGAAGACGACGATGGCCGGCGCCGTCGATTTCGTCACCGTCGACCCGTTCTCCTCGACCAGCCTGTCGCAGCGCCTGGCGGAGATCGCGACTGAAGAGGCGCTGGAGCAGTCCGGCATCGGCAGCAAGGGCGACTTCCCCGGCCCGCTGTTTCTGGCGGTCGCGCCGATCGAGACCGAGTGGCCGCAGCGGCTCGAGGTCGCGCGCGACGTTCCGACCAAGGACTTTGGAATCATCGACTATCTGGCAACCTGCAGCGGCGGCAAGTTTACGCACTTCCACCGGCGCTTCACCTTCGGTTCGGTCGCGCTCAGCCTCGCCGAGACCTTCGGCACCAAGGGGTCGCCGATTTCGCTCTCGACGGCTTGCGCGTCCGGCGCAACCGCAATCCAGCTCGGCGTCGAGGCGATCCGCCGCGGCGAAACCGACGCCACGCTGTGCGTCGCAACCGACGGCTCGGTCAATCCGGAAGCCCTGGTGCGCTTCTCGCTGCTGTCGGCCCTCTCCACCCAGAACGATCCGCCCCAGGGCGCCTCAAAGCCGTTCTCGAAGAACCGCGACGGCTTCGTGATGGCCGAAGGCGCCGGCGCACTGGTGCTGGAGAGTTACGACGCCGCGATGGCGCGCGGCGCGCGTATCCTGGGCGTCGTCGCCGGCTGCGGCGAGCTGACCGACTCCTTCCATCGCACCCGCTCTGCCCCGGACGGCAAGCCTGCGATCGGCTGCGTGCGCAAGACGCTCGCTGACGCGGGCATGGAGCCCGAGCAAATCGATCACATCAACGCACACGGCACCTCGACGCCGGAAAACGACAAGATGGAATATCTTGCGACCGCAGCGGTGTTCGGCGAACACACCAAAAACATTCCGGTGTCGTCGAACAAGTCGATGGTGGGCCACACCATCTCGGCAGCCGGTGCGGTCGAGGCGATCTTCTCGCTGCTCACGCTCGAGCATCAGCGGATTCCGCCGACGATCAATTACGAGGTGCCCGATCCCGCGATCCCGTTCGACGTGGTCGGCAACAAGGCGCGCGACGCCAAGGTGACCGCCGTGATGTCGAACTCGTTCGGGTTCGGCGGACAGAACGCTTCGCTGATCCTGACGCGCGAGCCGGCCTAGCGCCCTCGCCTGATCAGATGAAACGCCTGCTCCTTCGTACCAGGGCGCGCCTGCGCGACGCCGCGAAGCCCGTCACCGATGCGGCGATCGGCGGGCTGACGATCGGCCTGCTGCGCACCACGCGTTATTTCGATCCGGAGAAGACTGCACGGTTCTTCGGTCGGGCTGCGCACTTCATCGGCCGCCGGCTGCGCGAGGACCGCATCGGCCGCGAGAACCTCACAGCCGCCTTCCCGGAAAAGTCACCACAGGAGATTGAAGAGATCCTGACCGGCGTCTGGCACAACCTCGGACGCATCGGCGCCGAATTCGCGCACATCGACCGCATCTGGGATCACGATCCCCAGAATCCCGACAGGCCGGGTCGCGTCGAATTCTCGGCGCGCAGCAAGCAGCTGTTCGACCAGTTGCGTGACGACGGCAAGCCGGCCTTGTTCTTTGCCGCACATCTCGGCAACTGGGAGCTCTCTCCGATTGCCGCGGCGGCACATGGGCTCGATGCTACGATTCTGTTCCGGCGGCCGAACATCGAAGCCGCCGACCGTGCCATCGAACGCATCCGCGCAGTCAACCTCGGCACGCTGGTGCCGGCCGGCCGCGATGCGCCGCTCAAGCTGGCGCAGGCGCTGAAGAACGGCCAGCACGTCGCGATGCTGGTCGACCAGTATTTGACCAACGGCGTTCCCGTCACCTTCTTCGGCCGCAAGACCACTGCGAATCCGCTGCTGGCGCGCCTGCGCCGGCAGATCGATTGCCCGATCCACGGCACCCGGATCATCCGCCTGCCGGACGGCCGCTTCCGCGGCGAAGTCACCGAGGAAGTGAAGCCCGTGTTCGACGCATCCGGCCAGATCGATATCCAAGGCACGATGCAGGCGATCACCGACATCGTCGAGGGCTGGGTCCGCGAATATCCGGATCAGTGGCTCTGGCTGCACCGGCGCTGGCGGTAGGGCGACGCCACCTTTGCGACGCGCAGGCGCGCGTCACTTCCCGGTCTTCACTCGCGTCCACAAGCGATTGATGATCCGCTGCGTCGCCGGATCGCGCGCGGTGATCACGAACAGCTTCTTCTGCATCGCCTCGTCGGGATAGATGTTCTTGTCGTCGAATATCTTCGGATCGATCAGCTTCTGGCTCGCCAGATTGCCGTTGGCGTAGGACAGGAAGTTCGAGTTCTTTGCTGCAACGTCGGGACGGTAGAGGTAGTTGATCAGCTCATAAGCTTCAGCGACGTTCTTTGCGTCCGCCGGAATCGCGAGATTGTCGAAGAACATCTGCGCGCCCTCCTTCGGGATCGTGTAGCCGATCTCGACGCCGGTCTTGGCCTCCGCCGCCCGGCTGCGCGCCTGCATGATGTCGCCCGACCATCCGACCACGAAGCAGATCTCACCCGAGGCCAGCGCGCTGAGATATTCGGACGAGTGGAATTTGCGCACATAGGGCCGGATCTTGATGACGAGATCGGCAGCCTTTTCGAGGTCAGGCTGCTTGGTCGAGTTCGGATCCAGCCCGAGATAACTCAACGCCGCAGGCAGGATGTCGTCGGCGGAATCCAGCATGTGGATGCCGCAGTCTTTGAACTTGGCGAGGTTCTCCGGCTTGAACACCATGTCCCAGCTGTCGATCCTGGCATCGGGCCCGAGAATCTTCTCCGCGATCTTGACGTTGTAGCCGATGCCGGTGGTGCCCCACATGTAGTTGGCGCCGAAATTGTTGCCGGGATCGTAGGTCGCGAGCTGACCGGTCACCACCGGCCACGCGTTGCCGAGGTTCGGCAGCTTCGACTTGTCGAGCTTGAGGAACACCTTCGCGGTGATCTGGCGCTGCAGGAAATAGCCGGTCGGCACCACGACGTCGTAGCCCGACTTGCCCGCGAGCAGCCGTGTCTCCAGCGTCTCGTTGGCGTCGAACGTGTCGTAGACGACCTTGATGCCGGTTTCCTTGGTGAAGTCCTCGAGGACTCCCGGCGCCATGTAGTTCGACCAGTTGTAGAAGTTGACCGTACGCTCCTCCGCACGTGCGGAGCCAGCGAACAACAGAACCGTGGCGACCGTACCGACGAGGCTGACGAGACGACGGCTCTGCTTCTCCATTCTGGTCTACCTCTTGCGACGGTGCACTGCGTCGGACAACCGCTCCAGCGCGGTGTCGAGCGTCGAGTCCTTCTTGGCGAAACAGAAGCGCACCACGGACGTCACCGCATCCTGCTCGTAGAACGCCGACACTGGAATAGCGGCGACCTTGTAATCCTGCACAATTCGCCAGCAGAACTCCGCATCGGTCTCATTCAGTCCGAGCGGCGACAGGTCCACGGTGAGAAAGTAGGTCCCCTGCGACTTCAGCACCGGAAAACCGATGCTCTCCAATCCCTTGGTCAGGCGGTCGCGGCTCCGCGCCATGTCCTTGCGCATGTCGAGGAAGTAGTCGTCCGGCTTATTGAGGCCGTACGCGACGGCCGCCTGAAGATTCGGCGCCGTCGTGAAGGTGAGGAACTGGTGCACCTTGGCAGCAACGCGCAGCAGCGGCGGCGCGGCACAGACGAAGCCGATCTTCCATCCGGTCAGCGAGAAGATCTTGCCGGCGCTGCCGACCTTGATGGTGCGGTCGCGCATGCCCGGGATCGTGATCAGCGGGATGTGCTCGCGACCGTCGAACACGACGTGCTCCCAGACCTCGTCGCAGATCGCGACCACGTCGAACTCCTGGCAATACCGCGCCAGCAGTTCGAGGTCCTCGCGCGGATAGACCACCGCCGCCGGGTTGAGCGGATTGTTGAACAGCACCGCCTTGGTCTTGTGGTTGAAGACGCTGCGCAGCATCTCCTCGTTCAGCCGCCACTCCGGCGGCTCGAGCCGCAGCAGCCGCGGAATGCCGCCGGCCTGGCGGATGATCGGCAGATATGAATCATAGACCGGCTGGAAGCACACCACCTCGTCGCCCGGCTCGACCACGGACAGGATCGAGGAGGTCAGCGCTTCGGTTCCGCCGGAGGTGACCATCACCTCGGTCATCGGATCGAGCTTGAGCCCGTGCCAATGGCCGTAATGCGATGCGATCGCCTGACGGAGTTCCGGAATGCCCATCATCGACGGATACTGGTTGTAGCCGTTGATGGACGCGTCCGCGGCGGCACGGCGGATGTCCTCGGGTCCTGGATCGTCGGGAAAGCCTTGGCCGAGATTGATGGCGTTGTTGTCGCGCGCAGCCTGCGACATCGCCTCGAAGATGGTGACGGGAAGGTCCGCGAAGACCTTGTTCATGGAGGTCATGTCAGGGATCAGCCGCCCGTCTTGGTGGGCAGTCCCGCCGCCTTCCAGCCGATGATGCCGCCCGCCAAATGCTTGTCGTAGGGCAGGCCCGCGGCCTGGGCGGCAAGCGAGGCCGTCACCGAGCGCTTGCCGGAGCGGCAGGCGAACACCACCTGCTTGCCCTGCGGATCGGGAATCGCTGACGGATCGAACGTCGACAGCGGCACCACGACGCCGTCGGGATAGGCCTCGACGGCAACCTCATTGGGCTCGCGGACGTCGACCAGGAGATAGCGGCCTTCCGCTATGCCCTTCGACACCTCGTCCGGAAACAAATCTTCCACCTTGTGGTCCGCCACGGAAATATCCTCCCGAAATCAGCTTGGCGGGCGCCGCACGGCTCGCCGTTCCGGGCCGCAAAGTCGCCTCTTGCGCGGAGAAAATCAAGCACCCGAAACGGGTTAGATGCCGCGCGGAAACGCTGGATCGTGGACCCTAGATCGTGACTTGCGTGCCGACCTCGACCACCCGCCCGGTCGGGATCTGGAAATAGTCGGTGGCATCGTTCGACGAGCGGCTCAACGCGATGAACAGATGGTCCTGCCAGCTCGGCATGCCCGAATGCGCCGCCGGCTTCAGCGCGCGGCGGGACAGGAAGAACGAGGTCGACATGATGTCGAACTGCCAGCCGAGCTTGCGGGCGATCGCCAGCGTCTTCGGCACGTTCGGCTGCTCCATGAAGCCGAACTTCAGCGTCACCTTGGAGAAGGTCTCGGTCAGCTGCTCCATCCGCACCCGCTCGGACGGATCGATGCGCGGCGTCGGCGCGGTCTCGATGGTGAGGATGACGTTCTTCTCGTGCAGCACCTTGTAGTGCTTGAGGCTGTGCATCAGCGCGGTCGGCGCGCTGACGGGATCGCTGGTCAGGAACACCGCTGTCCCGGAGACGCGCTGCGGCGGCCGCTTCTCCAGCATCGCGACGAGATCGGCGAGCGGGAACTCCAGCTTGCGCGACTTCTCGAACAACAGCCGGCTGCCGCGCCGCCAGGTGTACATCACCACGATCATGGCCCCGCCGAGCGCAAGCGGCACCCAGCCACCCTCGAATACCTTGAGCAGGTTGGCGGCGAGGAACGTGATGTCCAGGAACAGGAACGGCGCAACCAGCGCTGCGGCAGCGATCGGCGACCAGCGCCAGACCTTCCAGATCACCACAAAGCCCATCATCGCCGTCACCACCATGGTGCCGGTCACGGAGATGCCGTAGGCCGACGCCAGCGCGCTCGACGAGCGGAACATCAGCACCAGCACGATCACCGCGATGAACAGGAACCGGTTGATGCGCGGCATGTAGATCTGCCCGGAATGCGCTTCCGAGGTGTGGCGGATCTCGAACCGCGGCAACAGGCCGAGCTGGATCGCCTGCCGGGTCAACGAATAGGCACCGGTGATGACGGCCTGGCTTGCGATCACGGTCGCCATGGTGGCAAGCGCGACCATCGGGATCAGCGCCCAGTCCGGGAACATCAGGAAGAACGGATTCTCGATGCCCCTGGGATCACCGATGAGAAGCGCGCCCTGCCCCAGATAGTTCAGCGCCAGCGACGGCAGCACGATGAACAGCCACGCCGTCTGGATCGGGCGTTTGCCGAAATGGCCGAGGTCGGCATAGAGCGCCTCCGCACCGGTCACGGCGAGGAAGACCGCACCGAGGGTGATGAAGCCGATCACGCCGTGATGCAGCATGAACGACACCGCAAGGATCGGGTTGAACGCGTATAGCACTTCGGGATGCCGCACGATCTGCGGCAGCGCCGCGATCGCGATCACGGCGAACCACACGCACATCACCGGGCCGAAGAACGCCGCGACGCGCGCGGTGCCGCGCGACTGCACCGCGAACAGGGCGACCAGGATCACCACCGTGAGCGGAACCACGTAGGGATCGAATGTCGAGGTGACGAGCTTGATGCCTTCGATCGCCGACAGCACCGACAGCGCCGGCGTGATGACGGCATCGCCATAGAACAGCGCGCCGCTGATGATGCCGAGCAGCACGATCGCAGCGGCGCCCTTGGTCGCCGCGCGCTGTGCCAGCGCCATCAGCGCCAACGTCCCGCCCTCGCCGTTGTTGTCGGCACGCAGCAGGATCACGACATATTTCAGCGTCACGACCACGATCAGCGCCCACAAGATCAGGCTGAGCACGCCGAGCACCGCATGGGCCGTCACGGCGCCCTCGCCGCCGGCAGCGGCGACGACGGCTTCGCGCAGCGCGTAGAGCGGGCTGGTGCCGATGTCGCCATAGACGACACCGATGCTGCCGAGCATCAGCGCCTTGAAGGTGGCGGTTGAATGCGCCTCGCCATGGCCGTTTGCCGCGGGCGTTTCCGCCGCGGTGATCGCACTCTCGGATGACATGGGAAGCTGCGCCTCTGTCTTCTGCCGCACTGCACAATGCCGGGTTGCAGGCCTATACTCCCGGCAGGAATGCATAGGTTAGCACGGATTTAGGCCTCCACCATGCGCACCACGCATAGATCAAGGCTTTTCAACGCCGGAATTCGCTGTCAGCTCAAATAGTTACCTGCGTACCCACTTCAACGACCCTCCCGGTCGGGATCTGGAAATAGTCGGTGGCATCGTTGGCGGACCGGCTCATCGCGATGAACAGGTGGTCCTGCCACTGCGGCATCCCCGACTGGGCGGACGGCTTCAGCGACCGGCGCGACACGAAGAACGAGGTCGACATGATGTCGAACTGCCAGCCCAGCTTGCGCGCGACCGCGAGCGCCTTCGGCACGTTCGGCGATTCCATGTAGCCGAAGCGCAGCCGTACCGCGGTGAACTTGTCGCTGACCTTCTCCATGGTGACGCGCTCCGACAGGTCGACGCGCGGCGTCGGTGCGGTCTCGATGGTCAGAATCACATTGTGCTCGTGCAGCACCTTGTTGTGCTTGAGATTGTGCAAGAGCGCGGTCGGCACGAAGCTGGGGTCGCTGGTCAGGAACACCGCGGTGCCCTTGACGATATGCGGCGGCCGCTTCTCCAGGCTGTGGATCAGGTCGCGCAGCGGCACCTCGATGCGGCGGGTCTTGGCGATCAGGATCGCAGCGCCGCGACGCCAGGTCCAGATCATCGTCGCCATCACGACGCCGAACAGCAGCGGCACCCACGCGCCCTCGAACAGCTTCAAGAGATTGGCGCTGAAGAAGGTCATGTCGACGATCACGAATGGCAGGATCAATGCGGCTGCCGACGCCACGCGCCAGTTCCACAGCTTCCAGATCACGATGAAGCCCATGATGCCGTCGGCGACCATGGTGGTGGAAACGGCGATGCCGTAGGCCGAGGCGAGCCCGCTCGAGGTGCGGAACAGCAGCACCAGCAGCAGCACGCCGATCAGCAGCAGCCGGTTGACGCGCGGCAGATAGATCTGACCGGCATGAGTCTCCGAGGTGTAGCGGACCTCGAAGCGCGGCAACAGCCCGAGCTGCACCGCCTGGCTGATCAGCGAATAGGCGCCGGTGATGACGGCCTGGCTCGCGATCACCGTCGCAGCGGTGGCGAGCCCGACCAGCGGCAGCAGCAGCACGTCGGGCACCATGCGGTAGAACGAGTTCTCGATCGCGGCGGGATCGGACAGCACCAGCGCGCCCTGCCCGAAATAATTCAGTAGCAGCGACGGCAGCACGAAGAACAGCCAGCCGGACTGGATCGGCTTGCGGCCGAAATGCCCGAGATCGGCATACAATGCCTCGCCGCCGGTCACCGCGAGGAACACCGCACCCAGTGTCACCAGGCCGACGGTGCCGTGGGTCAGCAGGAACTGGATTGCGTAATAGGGATTGATCGCCGCCAGCACCGACGGATCGTCCATGATGTGGACCAGCCCCATTACCGCGAGCGAGGCGAACCACACCACCATCACCGGCCCGAAGGCGGAGGCGACGCGCGCGGTGCCGGTGCGCTGCACCGAGAACAGCAGCACGAGGATCAGGATCGTCAGCGGCACCACATAGTGCTCGAGATGCGGCGTGGCGAGCTTGAGGCCTTCGACCGCCGACAACACCGAGATCGCCGGCGTGATCATGGAATCGCCGATGAACATCGAGGCGCCGACCACGCCGAGCGCGAGCAGCGGCCAGCTGCGCCGTCCGATCGCGCGCTGGCCGAGCGCCATCAGCGACAGCGTGCCGCCCTCGCCGTTATTATCGGCACGCAGCAGCAGCAGCACGTATTTGGCGGTAACGACGGTGAACAGCGCCCACAGGATCAGGCTGAGCACACCGAGCACCATGATGCGGGTCACCGGCTGGCCGTGCGCGGCGCCGCCGACCGCCTCGCGGAAGGCGTAAAGCGGCGAAGTTCCGATATCGCCGAACACCACCCCGATGCTGCCCAGTGTCAGGGCCCAGAAGCCGGAGATGCCCTGGCTTTTGCCTTGCCCCGTGCCTTGAGTTTCCCGGGCTTCGCTGGATGAGACGCTGGCAGCCATGGCGAGGTTGGAACGCCCGATCGGTTGATTTTGATCCGCGCGGCTATCGACGCTTCCGCCTCGCCTGTCAACCAAGCAGCTCGGTCATCGGCGGTAGCATGGTAACCCGGAGCTACGGCTTCAGATCCGGCGGCAGCGGCGGATTTTCCCGCATCAACGTGATGGTCACGCGACGGTTCGCCGGCAGCGTCGGATCGTCGGGAAACAGCGGCTGGCCGTCCGCCTTGCCGGAAACCGCGAAGATGTGGGACGACGGCAGCCCTTCCCGCTCCAGGATCTGCCGCACCGCGTTAGCGCGGTCCGCGGACAGGTCGAAGGCGTCGTAATCGCTGCGCGCCGGCACGAAGCCTGCGGCTGTATGCCCCACGATCGCGATCCGCAGCGGCGTCGCCTTCAGCGGCGCGGCGAGCTTCTGGATCAGCCGGCGGGTGCGCTCATACGGCTCCCTGGAACCGTCGGCGAACATCGAGCGGCCGTCCTGATCGACGATCTCGAGGTTGAGCCCCTCCTTGGTCTCCTCGAACATGATGTTCTTGGAAATCTCGGTCAGCTCCGGCATGTCCTGCAGCGCCTGCCGCAGCGAGGCGGAAGCGAGCGCGAATTCGCGGTCGATCTTCAGCCGCGCGCCGTTGATCTGGCTGCGCTCCTTCTCGTCCGGCGTCGGATTGGCGGAGGATTCCTCCGGCGAGATGTGCTCGACGTTCTTCAGCTTCGGCCGGGTCGGCAGACCGTCGGACTCGACGATGCCGGAATAGCGCACATTGGTCTGCACGCCGAACGCGTCGCGCATCGAGCCGGCGACGATCTTCAGCTTGTTGTTGTCCATGGTCGAGAACGCGACGAGCATCACGAAGAAGCTCATCATCAGGCCCATCAGGTCGGCGAAGGTCACGAACCAGCCGTGACCTCCACCATGGGCGTCGCCGCGCTTTTTCTTGGCCATCGCTGCGTTTCCCGAAAGCGCCAGCCGGTCAGGCCGGCACCGGCTCGCCTTCCTCGTGGCGATGCTTCTCCGGCAGATAGGCCAGCAGCATCTCGCGCACCAGCGCCGGGCTCTTGGAATCGCGGATCATCAGGATGCCGTCGATGATCAGCGTGCGGTTGGTCTCCTCGTCGAGCAGCTTGCCGTGCAGCTTGTCGGCGATCGGAAGACAGAACAGGTTGGCCACCAGCGCGCCGTACAACGTCGCGAGCAGCGCGGTCGCCATGAACGGGCCGAGCTTGGAAGGGTCGGTCATGTTGGCGAACATCTGCACCATGCCGATCAGCGTGCCGATCATGCCGAAGGCGGGCGCGCAGTCGCCGATCGCGCGATAGATCTTGCTGCCCTCGTCGAGGTGCATCAGGAAATTGTCGCGGTCGCGCTCCATGTTGTCGCGGATGAATTCGAGGTCGTAACCGTCGGCGACGTAGCGGATGCCCTTGGCGAGGAACGGCTCGTCGGTCTCGACTTTTTCCAGGCCGACCGGGCCCTGCTTGCGGGCGATCTCGGCGATGCGGGCGAGCTCGTCGACGAGGTCGCGGGCCGACAGCCGGCTCATGGTGAAGGCAAATTTGGCGCCGAGCGGCAGGCCGTGCAGCATCACGCCGAGCGGAAAGCGGATCATCGTCGCCGCGATCGAGCCGCCGAAGATGATGATCATGGCATGTTCGGAGATGAACATGTGCAGGTCGCCGCCCATGAACATCATCACCGCGATGACGATGATGCCGGCCAATAGCCCGGCGCCTGTCATGATATCCATGAAAAACTCCAACGCGAACGCAACCCGCCTGTCCTGGACGGCGCGCAGCCCAAGGCGGGCCGCGTGAAAAACCCTAACGTTAATGCCATTAAGGACGCGTTACCGAATTTGGTAGGGATAACAACGGGTAAACGGCTGCCTTTTCGTGATGTCGTTGAAGATGTTGGCTTTCCGCATGGGACGCCGTCGCTGCATGCGCAAAAGGTCTCCCCGTAGAACAACGGACATGAGATAGATTCGCCAAGAGCGTTTTCGAGCGAAAGCCTGTCCCGGACTTGATCCGGGATGGGTACCGGTTCGCGTGAAGAAAACGCGTCAACACGGGAATCTGGAGCCGCGTTCCGATTCAGTCGGAACGGAGAAGGCTCCAGAGGAAACGAACAAGCGAGCAGGACAGGATGAAGGCGGTCGTCGTCGAGCAATACGCACCCATCGATCGGATCGGGCTGAAGGAGATCGCCACCCCAAGACCCGCCGCAGGACAGATCCGCGTCCGGGTCCACGCCGCGAGCATCGGCTTCGTGGATGGGCTGAAGGTCGAAGGCCGCTACCAGACCAAGGATGCCCTGCCCTTTACGCCCGGTGCGGAATTCGCCGGCGTGGTCGATGAAGTCGCGGGCGACGTCGCCGGCATCACCCCAGGCATGCGGGTGATGGGCGCGGCGCGCTCGGGCGCGCTGGCCGAGTACATCGTGGTGCCGCCTGCCGCCGTCGAGGTCATGCCCGACGGCCTGTCGATGGAGGCCGCCGCGGCCTTCCGCACCAACTACCTCACCGCGCTCTATGCGCTCGGCGAACGCGGCTCGCTCAAGGCCGGCGAGCAGTTGCTCGTGCTCGGTGCTGCCGGCGGCACCGGCATCGCTGCGATCCAGGTCGGCAAGCTGCTCGGCGCGCGCGTCGTTGCCGCGGCCTCGACCGACGAGAAGCGCAGCTTCGCCGCAAGCTTCGGCGCCGACGCCGTCGTCGACTACACGAAGCCCGATTGGCGCGACGCGCTGAAGGACGCAACCGGCGGCCTTGGCCCCGACGTGATCTTCGATCCGGTCGGCGGCGAGGTCTCGTTGCAGGCATTCCGCTCGATCGCCTGGAACGGCCGCCACGTCGTGGTCGGCTTCGCGGCAGGCCAGATCCCCGCTCTGCCGTTCAATCTGCCGCTTCTGAAGGGCGGCCTCCTGATCGGCGTAGACGCCGCGCAGATCGCGCGCCGCGAACCCGAGGCGCAGGCGCGCGTATTGACGCAGTTGTCGGCATGGCTGAACGACGGCCGACTGACGCCGGTCGTCGGCAAGGTGTTCGAGCTTGAAGACTTCCGCACGGCGTTCACGACGATGCAGACCCGCGCGGCGCTGGGCAAGATGGTGGTGCGGATCGGATCGTGAGAGAGGCACCGCCCTCACCTCGTCCTCGCTGTCGTCCGTGCGAAAGCTACCGGACCCGTCATCCTGAGGAGCGCGTAGCGCGTCTCGAAGGATGCACGGCCACAGTGTCGCCGTTGTGCTTCGAGCTCGCTTCGCTCATACCTCAGCATGACGGGGATAGTTCTGATTCAGCTGTCAAACTCCTTGTTCGGTGTCATCACCCGCATGCGGGTGATCCAGTATTCCAGAGGCAGTTGGGCTCGAACCGAGGGGCCGCGGCGTACTGGATCGCCCGCCTTCGCGGGCGATGACAGATGTGCATGAGGACACAGCTTCGCGTTCTCGCGACATGATTGTCCGAGGCTTGCTCTTCATTCCGCCCTCTCTCTTGCAGAGGGCGCAGGGAAAGCCGGGTGCCGATCGCACCCATGGGCCCCGAGCAAAAGGTAGAAAGCTCGGGGGTAGGACCACAGGTGTAACCGGAGCAATCCGGCTTTCCCTGCGCGATGGGTTACGGCTTATTTCGTGCTCTCCCCGGCGAGACTGGGCTTGCTTGTCACCGTCTTCGCAACGCGCATCGCGCAATTCGAAAAGACACCTGCCGCTAGGGCGTCAGGACCACACGACTTCACCGTCCGCCTCATGCGCACTCGTCAGTTGCACACTCAGCGTCCACCGCATCTCGACCCACGTTCGTGACGACCGCGAAGCGCCCCTCGTGTCGGGTGAGACAGGCGTATTGAACATCTGAGTTGGGTCCGGCGTCAAGTTAAATTCTGAAAAGCCGAATGATCCAAATCAAGGATTCGGGGCCGGCGACAAACTATCATAGGTTATTGTCGCCGGAATCCGGGCCTCCTACCGTTTGCCGAAAACGGCGGTGGGGAGAAAAAAATGCAGGACATGCTGACGCATCTGGAGAAGCTTCGCACCGATGCTGCGGAGTGCGCGCTGATCCGCGACCTCGCCACCGACATTCAGAAGCGCGAATTATTCACCAGGCTCGCCGAGCATCTTGCGGCCCTCGCTGCGGAAATCGAGAAGGCCATCGCCGCGGACGGTAAGGGCGGCCAAGCCGTCTAGTACGGCATGCGCCGGCAGGGGGTCACCCGAGCGGGCAGCCCAACATGCTATTGGATCGCGGGAACCAACACCGCTGCAGGCGCATTGACATTTCACCCATCGGTTGACGGGTAATATGCCGCCCGCATCGGTATCCGCGCCGATCCTGTAGCATTCCTGTCCGCCGAAGAACCAATTAGCCGTTATCTGTTGTATTTCAGGATTCCTCCCTTGGCACTTTTTGCATATCGAACATCCAGCACCACGTCCCGATCGCGCGGGCGAACCACCGTCGCCTGAGACGCGCGATGAAGACGGACAAGGCCATCTGGTACGTGTCGTTCGCCGTGAGAAGCACTGACGCCGGACACCACCGCTTCGCGCGCCAGACCCGCACCTTCACGAGCGAGCAGGATGCCAAGGCGTTTGCGCGCACCCTGCTCGAACAAACTCAGGACATCAGCGCCGGAACGATCAATCCGCACACGCCGAGACGCGTGATTGCACCGGCTGCGATCACGGCCTGGGCCGGCGAGAGCTGAGGCTTGCGTCTTCTCGCTAAAGGAAGCGTGACGGCGCGAACGGCTGCAGCGGAATCTCCGGCGCCTTGCCACTGAGCAGTTGCGCGACCAGCCGGCCGGTGCGGGCCGAGCCGACCAGCCCGACATGGCCGTGGCCAAACGCATAGACCACGTCGCGCGAGGCGCGGCTATGGCCGATGCAGGGCCGCCCGTCGGGCATGCTCGGGCGATGGCCGAACCAGGTCTTGATGCGCGAGGGTGGAATGTCCCTCGGCAGCTTCGGGAACATGCTCAGCAGATGCTCGCGCAGGATCGCGGCGCGCTTCCAGTTCGGCGCGGCGTCGAGCCCCGCGATCTCCACCGTGCCGGCAGCGCGCAGGCCCTTGTCGGTCCAGTTGACCACCATCTTGGCGTCCGAGGCCATCATCGAACTGCGCGGTCCGGATTCCGGATTCTCGATCATGACGTGGTAGCCGCGCTCGGTCTCCAGCGGCAGCGGATCGCCGATCGATGCGGTCAGCTGCTTCGAGCGCGCGCCGGCGGCAACGACAGCGGCATCGCAGGCGATCTCGCCGGCCTCGGTGACCACGGCGACAAGCCTGTCGCCCGCAAGCTTGAGGCCTATCGCCTTGGCGGCGACGCGTTCGGCGCCGTTCGCGATCGCGTGCGCGGCGAGCGCTGCGACATAGGCGCCGGGATCGCGGCAGCGGCCGGCCTCCTCGACCACGACGCCGAACTTGTAGCGCGGATGCAGATCGGGCTCGCGCTGGCGCATCTCGTCTTCATCGAGCTCCAGCCATTCGATGCCGACGCGCTTGCGGATGCGCCAGCCGAGGTCGCGGTCGAACGGCGCGCGCGACGGAAACACGTGCATCACCCCGCGCCGCTCGATCAGCTCGCCCACGCCGGCTTCCTCGGCGAGTTGCTTGTGCAGCAGCGGCGCGTCCTTGAGCAGATCACGCATCGCCCGCGCGGTGGCTTCGACCTGCGGCTCGGTCCAGCTCGACAGCAGATACTTGACCAGCCACGGCAAGGCCTTTGGCAGGTACGACCAGCGGATCGAAAGCGGTCCGAGCGGGTCCATCAGATAGCCCGGCACCTTCTTCCAGGTACCCGGCTCGGCCGGCGGAATCACCGAATGCGACGACAGCCAGCCGGCATTGCCATAGCTCGCCGCCTGGGTGCCGCCGGGCTCGCCCGGATCGATCAGCGTGACACGATGGCCCGCGCGCAGCGCCTCGATGGCGCTGATCACGCCGACCGCGCCGGCACCGATGATCGCAACGTGACGGCCGGCGGATTCAGGCATTACTGCGCCACCTGCGGCACAAAATCCTTGCCGACCGACAGCGCGCGCTGATCGACCAGGCAGTGCAGGATCGCAGGCTTGCCGGAGGCCAGCGCCCGCTCGAACGCCGGCGCGAAGTCTTCGGTGCGCTCGACCCGCTCGCCATGGCCGCCGAACGCCTTGGCATAGAGCGCGAAGTCCGGGTTCTTGAGCTGGGTGCCGACGACGCGGCCGGGATAGTCGCGCTCCTGATGCATGCGGATGGTGCCGTATTGCGCGTTGTCGATGACGACGACGATCAGCGGCGCATCGTACTGCACGGCGGTGGCGAACTCCTGCCCGTTCATCAGGAAGCAGCCGTCGCCCGCGAACGCAACGACCACGCGATCCGGATGCTGTCGCTTGGCCATCACGGCCGCCGGCACACCATAGCCCATCGAGCCCGAGGTCGGCGCGAGTTGGGCTGCGAAAGCGTGGAAGCGATGGTGGCGATGAATCCAGCCGGCGTAATTTCCGGCGCCGTTGCAGACGATCGCATCCTTCGGCAGCCGATCGCGCAGCCAGGTCACGACCTCGCCGTATTGGAAATGGCCCGGCAGCTCGCGCGGCTTGTCGGTCCAGGCCAGATAATCCGCGTGCGCCTTGGCCGCCTCGCCCTTCCAGGCGGGCGTGGCTGCGGGCTTCATGCTCTCGACCGCGGCAGCGAAGGCCGCAGGCGTCGCCTGGATCGCGAGCGCCGGCTGGTAGACGCGGCCGAGCTCTTCGGAGCCCGGATGCACGTGGATCAGCTTCTGGCTCGGCACCGGAATGTCGAGCAGGGTGTAGGACGAGGACGGCATTTCCGACATGCGGCCGCCGATCAGGAGAATGACGTCGGCGCCGGTGAAGCGGTCCTTCAGCTTCGGGCTCGGGCCGATGCCGAGATCGCCGGCATAATGCGAATGGTCGGCGTCGAACAGCGAGGCGCGGCGGAACGAGGTCGCGACCGGCAGGTCGAAACGCTCGGCAAAGCGTGCGATGCCCTTGGCGGCCTCCTGTGTCCAGGCCGAGCCGCCGAGCACCACAATCGGCGCCTTGGCGCCGGCGAGCATGCTGCCGAGGCGCTCGAGATCCGACGGCGCCGGCCAGGTGACCGCAGGCTCGACCTTCGGCGCGTCGGCGACCGCCGCGGTCTCAGTCAGCATGTTCTCGGGCAGCGAGATCACGACCGGACCGGGGCGGCCCTGCAGCGCGACACGGAAGGCGCGCGCGACCAGCTCCGGAATGCGGTCCGGACGATCGATCTCCACTGCCCATTTCGCCATGGTGCCGAACACCGCCTTGTAGTCGAGCTCCTGGAACGCCTCGCGCTCGCGCATGCCGGTGTCGACCTGGCCGACGAACAGGATCATCGGGGTGGAATCCTGCATCGCGATGTGCACGCCATGCGCGGCGTTGGTCGAACCCGGGCCGCGGGTGACGAAGCAGATGCCGGGACGCCCGGTGAGCTTGCCATAGGCCTCCGCCATCATCGCCGCGCCCCCTTCGGCACGGCAGATCACGACGTCGATCGGGCTGTCATGCAGCGCATCGAGCGCCGCCAGATAGCTCTCGCCCGGCACGCAGGTGACGCGCTCCACCCCTTGCGCGACCAGCTGGTCGATCAGGATCTGGCCTCCGGTGCGGGCGTTGCTTTTGGTCATGAGAGCTCCCTGCGGCATTGGCGCGCGCTTGCGGCTCGCGCGGAACGTGGTCCGACGGGGTATGATAGACGGGAATATGGCGCAAGGCCGAAGCAGCCTGTCGAGGGCGAAGCCGCCTCAAGCCATGCGATAGGCAATGGGCAACCTTGTTTCGTCATCGATTTCCGCAGGGCGGACGATCGCCGGCAGGATCGAAGCCGCCAGCCGGCGATCACGCCAGGCATCATCTTCCGATCTCAGACCCATCTCGCCGCCGGCTTTCGGATGAAATGCCCCGACGCCGGTCAGCGGGATCGATTCGGCATCGCGCCGCGCCGGATCAACCTAGCCTTGTTTCTTCCAAAAACACCACCATCGACCATGGACCGGCCTCGTGGTCGTCGCGAACCCCTACTGCCGCGCGAGACGATCGAAGACAAGCGCGTTGCGGCGCGCGCGACGACAGCGTGGCACAATCTGCATACAGCACGCCCTGATTTGCACGACAGAAATCACGAGCAGCGCGCGCCTGCGCTCCCGTATGATTACGGTGCAGCGATCGGTCGCTTCACACCTTTCGCTGCCGGATCGCCCAGACTTCGCAGCAAATCGACGTCTTGCTCGTCGATTTCGGCTGCGTTCGCCGCATGCAGCGCGCGTGACGATAGCGGCACAAACTGCATGCACTTTGGGACGGAACTCGAATCGCTTACGGTTCCATGCAGTCAGAAGTTGTAAATCATGTATCGCACTTGCCCGCCGTCCCGCGGTGGAAGGCGTTCTGTTGCCGAGCAGGTGCATGGTTTTCAGTTCACCAATTGATATCAATGCTGGAGGCAATGCATGTTGGGGATGAAGAGCGTCGCAAGCGTGGTCGGCTCGGATAGTTCATACCGGCTGTTCGACGACATGCCGATCAGTGTCATGCTCTGCGAGCTGGACAATTTCAGGATCACCTACATCAACGAGTCGACGCGGCAGAATCTGAAAAAGATCGAGCATGTGCTGCCGGTGAAGGTCGACGCGCTGATCGGACAATCGATCGACATCTTCCACAAGAACCCGCAGCATCAGCGCCGGCTCTTGTCCGATCCGAAGAACCTGCCGCACAAGGCGCGCATCACCATCGGCGGCGAGACGCTCGATCTCACCGTGACGGCGATGACCAATTCGCGCGGCCGCTACAGCGGACCGATGCTGACCTGGGAGCTCGCGACCGAGAAGGCGCGGCTTGAAACCCAGACCGAGCGGCTGTTGCAGATGCTCGACAACATGCCGATCAACATCATGATGTGCGATACCGATTTCAACATCACCTACATCAACCAGACCAGCCTCAAGACGCTCGACACCGTGAAGCATTTGCTTCCGGTGGCGCCGGAGAAGATCCTCGGTAACTCCTTCGATATCTTCCACAAGAACCCCGCGCATCAGCGCCGCATCGTCGGCGATCCCAAGAACCTGCCGCACGCCGCCAAGATCAAGCTCGGCCCGGAAACGCTCGACCTCAGGGTCTCCGGGCTCACCGACACGCGCGGCAACTATACCGGCGCGATGCTGAGCTGGGCGGTCGTCACGGGCAATGTGAAGCTCGCCGACGATTTCGAGAAGGACGTGAAGGGCCTTGCCGGGATGCTGGCGTCGGCCTCGACGCAAATGCAGGGCACCGCGCGATCGCTGACGACGACCGCCGAATTCGTCAATCAGCGCTCCGCGAGTGCTGCGTCCGCGTCCGAAGAGCTGTCGTCCTCGGTCAACGAGATCAGCCGCCAGGTGGCCGAGGCGAGCCGCATCGCCCGCATGGCGGTCGAAGAAGCGGAAAAATCCGACAGGCTGGTCTCGGGCCTCGTGACCATGGCGCAAAAGATCGGCGACGTCGTCGCGCTGATCAGCCAGATCGCCGGCCAGACCAATTTGCTTGCGCTCAACGCAACGATCGAGTCCGCTCGCGCCGGCGAGGCCGGCCGGGGCTTTGCCGTCGTCGCGTCCGAGGTGAAGGCGCTGGCCAACCAGACCGCCAAGGCCACGGAAGACATTTCGGCGCAGATCAACGAGATGCAGACCGCGACCGGCAACACCGCTACGGCGCTGAAGGCGATCTCGCAGGTCATCGTCCAGATCAGCGAGATCTCGACCGTGATCGCCAGTGCCGTCGAGGAACAGGCCGCGGCCACCAAGGAGGTCACCGCCAACATCAACGGAACCACCAAAGCGATCGACGATGCCAGCAAGGCCGCCGAGAACGTTCTGGCGGCCTCCGGAGAGCTCGCGAGCAACGCGTCCGAGCTGGAAGTCCAGGTCGACAAGTTCCTCAAGAACGTGCGGGCGATGTAACGCCGCGGAAGTCGCGCGCTTGCCCTACAGCGAGCGCGCGATCAGGACCTTCATGATCTCGTTGGTGCCGCCATAGATCTTCTGGATGCGGGAATCGATGAACATGCGCGAGATCGGGTATTCCTGCATGTAGCCGTAGCCGCCATGCAGCTGCAGGCATTCGTCGGCGGTCTCGACCTGCTTTTGCGAGCACCACCATTTCGCCATCGAGGCCGTCACGGTGTCGAGATCGCCGGCGACCAGGCGCTCGACGCACCAGTCGACGAACACGCGGGCGATCATCGCCTCGGTCTTGCGCTCGGCGAGCGTGAACGCGGTGTTCTGGAATTCGATCAGCGGCTTGCCGAAGGCGGTGCGCGCCTTGGTGTATTCGGCGGTGATCCTGACTGCGCGCTCCATCGAGGCGACCGCGCCGACCGCGAGCGACAGCCGCTCCTGCGGCAATTGCTGCATCAGCTGCACGAAGCCGTTGCCCTCCTCATTGCCGAGCAGGTTTTCCGGCGGCACCGTGACATTGTCGAAGAACAGTTCGGACGTATCTGACGCGTGCAGGCCGATCTTGTCGAGGTTGCGGCCGCGCCGGTAGCCCTCGGCGCCGGCGGTCTCCACGACGATCAGCGAGATGCCTTTCGCGCCCGGAGCGCCGGTGCGCGCGACGACGATCACGAGGTCGGCGGCCTGGCCGTTGGTAATAAAAGTCTTCTGGCCGTTGATGACGTAGGAATTGCCCAGCTTCTTCGCCGTGGTCTTGACGGCTTGCAGATCGGAGCCGGTGCCGGGCTCGGTCATCGCGATGGCGCCGACCATCTCGCCCGACGCCATCTTCGGCAGCCAGCGCTTTTTCTGCTCCTCCGAGCCGTAGTTGACGATGTAGTGCGCGACGATCGCGCTGTGCACGGAAACGCCGGTGGTCAGCTCTGGCACCGTGCTCTCGAGGTCATCGAGCACAGCCGCATCATAGGCGAAGGTGGCCCCTAAGCCGCCATAGGCCTCGGGCACACTCGGCAGCAACGCGCCCATCTCGCCAAGCGCGCGCCAGGCGGAGCGGTCGACCAGCTTCTGCTCGCGCCATTTCTCGGCGTGCGGCGCCAAATCCTTGGCGAGGAATTTGCGGAACTGGTCACGGAAGGTGTCCAGCTCCTCGGTCATCCAGGACGATCGGTAGTGCATTCTGCCCTCGTGTTAAATCAAGAGACCGCCGCCGGCGACGATCACCTGACCACTGATGTAGTTCGATTCCGGAGCGCAGAACAGATAGACCGCGTCCGCCGCCTCTTCCGGCGTGCCGCCGCGGCCGAGCGGGATCATTCGGCCCATCGCTTCCAGCATCTGCGGCTGGACGCCGACCTTGATGTCGCGGCCGGCGACGTCGATGGTCTTCTGCTGGGTCTCGATCGGCTGGGTCAGGCGGGTGTTGATCAGGCCGAACGCCACGCAATTGACGTTGACCTTATAGCGGCCCCACTCCTTGCACATCGTGCGCGTCAGCCCGATCAGCGACGCTTTTGCAGAAGAATAGCTCGCCTGCCCGGCATTGCCGTAGAGGCCCGCGATCGAGGAGATGTTGACGACCTTGCGGAACACCTCGCGGCCGGCCTCGGCCTCCTTCTTCGCCATCACCCGGATCGGCTCCGAGGCCGCGCGCAGGATCCGGAACGGGGCGACGAGATGGACGTCGAGCATCGCCTGGAATTGCTCGTCCGACATCTTCTGGATTGTCGAGTCCCAGGTGTAGCCGGCATTGTTGACGATGATGTCGAGGCCGCCGAACTGCTCGATGGCCGCACCGACGAAGCGATCGGCAAAGCCGGTCTCGACCACGCTGCCATTGACCGCGATCGCCTCGCCGCCCATGGCCTTGATCTCGGCGACGACCGCATTGCCCGGCTCGGCGTCGAGGTCGTTGACCACAACGCGCGCCCCCTCGCTCGCGAGTTTCAGCGCAATCGCCCGCCCGATGCCGCGGCCCGATCCGGAGACGAGCGCGACTTTGCCTTGCAGTTTCGACATGATTTCTCCCTCGAAGACTTCTCTCGTTGCGTTCCGCTTCACCTCGCCCCGCCTGCGGGGAGAGGTCGGAACGCATCGTCAGATTCGTTCCGGGTGAGGGGGTACAGGTCTCGCCGCGAGCAGAGCTCGCGGAAGCAGCCCCTCACCCCAACCCTCTCCCCGCAAGAGCGGGGCGAGGGAGCGCAGTTTCTTCGTGGCGACAGTTCGCCACCCCGCTACAGCGCGATAACTGCTTCCCCCGCGAGCTTGATCTCGCCGTTCTGGTCCTTGGTGGTGAGCGCGAGCCTGGCCCTCTTCTCGCCGCCCTGCTCGATCAGCTCGGTCACGATGCCCTCGCAGGTCAACGCGGCGCCGAGCTGGGTGATCGCGGCAAAGCGGGTCGAGAACGAGCGGATCCGCGACGGGCTGACCGCGTCCGTCAGCGCCTGGCCGAGATAGCCCATGACCAGCATGCCGTGCGCGAACACGTCGGGAAAGCCGGCCGCCTTCGCGAAGTCGATGTCGACATGGATCGGGTTGTGATCGCCGGAAGCGCCGCAATACAGCGCGAGGCGATGGCGGGTGATCGGCGGAAATTCCTTGCGGACGATGCGGTCGCCGACCGACGGAACGCTGCTGCTCATGACGGCCTCGCATTGCGCACCACGATGGTGCGCGAGGTATCGGCGACATGGACGCCGGCCTGGTTGGTGACCGCGGTCTCGACCACGATCAGCGTCATCGCCCCGCCCTTCTTCTCGGTCACGCTGGTGACGCGCGGCCGAAACGTCAGGGTGTCGCCGACCACCACGGGTGCGTGATAGTCGAAGCGCTGCTCGCCATGCAGCACACGGGCGAGATCGATGCCGAGCGCGGTCAGGAACTCGAACGCATCAGGCGCGTCCATCATCTCCAGACAAAACAGATAGGTCGGCGGCACCGGCGCCGCGGTCCCGTCACGATAGACCAGATTGGTCTCGCCGAGCGTGTCGAGGAAGAAGCGCAGGCGCCCCGGCTCGACGCGCGCGGTCACGGGCGTAAAGCTACGCCCGACGGCGGATTGATCGACCATGGCGGCCTCAGGCGCGTTCGTAGAGCGTCACGACGCAGGCGCCGCCGAGGCCGAGATTGTGCTGCAGTCCGAGCCGCGCGCCCTCCACTTGCGTCGCCGCAGCGGTGCCGCGCAGCTGCCGCGTCAGCTCGTAGCACTGCGCAAGGCCGGTGGCGCCGAGCGGATGGCCCTTCGACAGCAAGCCGCCGGACGGGTTGGTGACGATCCTGCCGCCATAGGAGTTGTCGCCGTCATCGATGAATTTCGCGGCCTCGCCCTCTCCGCACAGGCCGAGCCCCTCATAGGTGATCAACTCGTTGTGGGCGAAGCAGTCGTGCAGCTCGACGACGTCGAGATCCTTGGGGCCGATGCCGGCGGCTTCATAGACCTTGCTCGCAGCATCGCGCGCCATGTCGTAGCCGACCACCTGCATCATGTCGTCAGCACCGAAGGTCGAGGGCGTGTCGGTCGTCATCGCCTGCGCCGCGATGCGAACGCTCTTGTTGAGGCCGTGTTGGTCGGCGAACTTCTCCGACACCAGGATCGCGGCGGCGCCGCCGCAGGTCGGCGGACAGGCCATCAGGCGCGTCATCACGCCGGGCCAGATCACCTGGTCGTTCATCACGTCGTCGGCGGTGACCTCCTTGCGGAACAGCGCCAGCGGATTGTTCTTGGCGTGGCGGCTCGCCTTGGCACGCACTTTTGCAAACGCGGAGAGCGGCGTGCCGTATTTCTTCATGTGGCTCAAACCCGCGCCGCCGAAATAGCGCAGCGCCAGCGGCACGCCGGGCGCATCGACCAGCTTGTCGGCGGCGGCGTCGAAGTCGTCGAACGCGCTGGGGCGATCGGTGAACACGGCACCCAACGCGCCGGGCTTCATCTGCTCGAAGCCGAGCGCCATCACGCAATCGGCCGCGCCCGACTCGATCGCCTGCCGCGCCAGGAACAGCGCGGTCGAACCGGTCGAGCAGTTGTTGTTGACGTTGACGATCGGGATGCCGGTCATGCCGACGGGATAGAGCGCGCGCTGCCCGCAGGTGGAGTCGCCATAGACATAGCCGACATAGGCCTGCTGCACACGGCCGTAGTCGAGCCCGGCATCGGCGAGCGCGAGCTTGGCCGCCTCGGCGCCCATCACATGATACGGCGCATTGGCGCCGGGCTTGACGAACGGGATCATGCCGACCCCGGCAACATAGGTGCGTGACGTCATCGCGGATCCTCCCGGAAATTACCCACTGGACTATTTATTACCCATGGGTAATATACGGACGACCTTCCGGAGTCAATGCGACAACAGCCACGCGATGGACGCCCGCTTCCCCCCTTCCAGCACCGAGTCGCCCTGGCTGCCGTTCGAGAGCCGGCGCCGCGCCCGCGACGAGAAGCGCGAGGCCGTGCTGCGCGCCGCCGTGCAGCTGTTCCTCGAACAGGGCTATCACCGCGCCACGCTGAACGAGGTCGCCAAGCGGCTGAACATCACCAAGCCCGCGCTCTACAATTACTTCCGCGGCAAGGACGAGATCCTGTTCGAGTGCTGGTCGATCGGCCACGAGCTGGTCGACGAATGCATTGCCGAGACCTCGGCAGGCGCCGGCAGCGGCCTGGACAAGCTGCGCAAGCTCACCATCCGCTACGCCGAGCTGATGACGACGGACTACGGCAAGAGCCTGGTCCGCTTCGATCTCCGCGATCTCAGCGAGCACAATCGCAAGACCGTGCAGACCGCGAAGCGGCGGATCGACCGCGCCTTCCGCGACTATATCGCTGCTGGCATCGCGGACGGTTCGGTGAAGCCCTGCGACCCGAAGCTCGCGGCGTTCGCCATCGCCGGTTCGCTGAACTGGATCGGCCACTGGTTTCAGCCCGGCGGTGAGCTGACCGGACACGCCGTCGCCGAAGAATTCGCGATCCGCCTGACTGAAGGGATCGCCAAAACAACAACGCGCAATGCAGCCGTTCCGGCTGCAGAGAAGGCGGGCAAACCGCCTCGCAAGGCAAACGTGGGAAACGCATCAAGGGAGGACGGGAGTGAACATCACACACGGGCTGCGGCGGGCGCTGCAGGTCAATCCAAACGGGCTCGCGGTCGTCTGCGGTGAGCGGCGGCGCAACTGGCGCCAGGTCGGTACTCGCGTCGCCCGCCTCGCCGCCGCGATCCGCTCGCTTGGCGCCGACAACGGCGACCGCGTCGCGATCCTGTCGCTGAACTCAGATCGCTATCTCGAGCTCTATCTGGCCGTCGGCTGGGCCGGCGCCGTGATCGTGCCGCTCAACATCCGCTGGTCTCCAATCGAGAACGAGGATGCGCTGCGCGACTGCCGCGCAACGATCCTGTTCGTCGACAAGGCGTTCGCGGCGGTCGGCGCAACGCTGGCGAACGCCATCCCCGACCTCAAGCTGATCTATGCCGACGAAGGCGAGACGCCCGCCGGCATGGAGAATTACGAGACGCTGATCGCGCGCAGCGAGCCTATGCCGGACGCGATGCGCACCCGCGACGACCTCGCCGGCATCTTCTACACCGGCGGTACCACCGGCCGCTCCAAGGGCGTGATGCTGAGCCACGGCAATCTGATGGCCAATGCGCTGAACGCACTCGGCGAAGGCCTTTGGCCGGGCACCTCGATCTACCTGCACGCGGCGCCGATGTTCCACCTCGCCAACGGCGCGGCGATGTATTCGGTGCTGCTGTCCGGCGGCTCCAATGTCGTGATCCAGGGCTTTACGCCCGACGGCGTCGCATCCGCCGTGCAGAAGGAGCGCATCACCGACGTGCTGCTGGTGCCGACCATGATCCAGATGTTCGTCGATCACCCGACGCTCGGCAGTTACGATCTGTCGTCATTGAAGCGGATCTCCTACGGCGCCTCCGTCATCAGCGATGCCGTGATGATGCGCGCCATGAAGGCGCTGCCGCATGTCGAGTTCACCCAGGCCTATGGCATGACCGAGCTGTCGCCGATCGCGACGCTGCTGCACTGGAAGGAGCATATCGGCGACGGCCGCGTCAAGGGTCGGCATCGCGGCGCCGGCCGCGCCACGCTTGGCGCCGAAGTCAAGATCGTCGATGCCGAGGACAAGGTCGTGCCAACAGGCACCGTCGGCGAGATCGCGGTGCGCGGCGATATGGTGATGATGGGCTATTGGGAGCGGCCGGAGGAGACCGCGCGCGCCGTGATCGACGGCTGGATGCACACCGGCGACGGCGGCTACATGGACGAGGACGGCTTCGTCTACGTCGTCGACCGCGTCAAGGACATGATCATCTCCGGCGGCGAGAACGTCTATTCGGCCGAGGTCGAGAATGCCCTCGCCCAGCATCCGGCGGTGGCGCAATGCGCCGTGATCGGCATCCCGAGCGAGCGCTGGGGCGAGCAGGTGCACGCCGTCGTGGTGATGAAGAGCGGCGCAAGCGCCACACCGGAAGAGCTGATGGAGCACTGCAAGACGCTGATCGCCGGCTACAAATGCCCGCGCAGCGTCGACATCACGGCAACTCCGCTGCCGCTCTCCGGCGCCGGCAAGATCCTGAAGCGCGAGCTGCGCAAGCCGTATTGGGAGAACCGCGAGCGGCGGGTCAGCTGACGGCGCTGGTCAGACCTAGTTCTCGTCATTCCGGGGCCTGCGAAGCATGAACTATGGCGCGCAATTGCGCGCCTGAGAATCTCGAGATTCCGGGCTCGATGCTCCGCATCGCCCCGGAATGACAGGGTCTCATGCCGCCATTCAGCCGCGAGCGTTGACATCGGAGCGCACGACCGATTGGATCAATTTGAGATTCAATCCAGCGAGTTCCAATGTCCGCACCTGATACCAACGGCGACGGCAAGCCCCGCCGCCTGATGCACCGCCGCTCCGTCGAATGTCTCGGCTATCTCCGGGACGACGGGCTGTGGGAGGTCGAGGCGCGGCTGGTCGACACCAAACCCTATGCGCGGCAGGACAAGCATCGCGGCCTGCAGCAGCCCGACGATCCCGTGCACGACATCAGGCTGCGGCTCGCGGTCGACGACAGCTTTACGATCCGCGAGACCGGCACCACGATGGCCTCGACGCCCTACCCGTCCTGCCTCGACGTCGAAGGCATCCTGCAGCGCCTGGTCGGCGAACGCATCGGCAAGGGCTGGCGCGAGGTGGTCCGCCACAAGATCGGCAAGCTCGAGACCTGCACCCATCTCGCCGAGCTGCTGGGTCCGGCGGTGACGACGCTGTTCCAGACCGCAACCTCCGGCAAGGACCCGCAGGGCCGCGGCGCGCTCGATCACCAGCGTGACGCCACCGAGCCACCGTTCTTCGTCGGCGGCTGCTATTCGTGGCGGCTGGACGGGCCGGTCGTGGCCGAGACTTTTCCGCAATTCGCGAAAAAGCCTGTCGAGGTGAAACAGGGTTCGTGAGCGATGCCACGGCCGCTGCCTGCGTGATACTCTGTAAAAAAAGATCAGGGGGTCAACGTGGAGAAATACGGCGCCGGGTCGATTGTCGTCTCCGACTATGATGCCAACTGGCCCGCATTGTTCGCGCAGGAGCGCACGCGGATCGAGCAGGCTCTCGGCGCGCTCGCATTGGCCATCGAGCATGTCGGCAGCACGGCCGTTCCAGGTCTCCCGTCGAAGCCCATCATCGACCTGCTGGTTGGCGTGCGCAGCCTCGAAGCGGCCAGGCAACGATGCATCGAGCCGCTCGCGGCACTTGGCTACATTTACATGCCGGAATATGCGTCGTGGATCCCCGGCGAGCTGTTCTTCCGCAAGGGGCCGCCGGGTCCGTGGACCCACCATCTGCATATGATGGAGCCCTCCCATCCGCGTTGGGAGGCACGGCTGGTGTTTCGCGATTACCTGCGCGCACACGGCGAGACGGCCCGCGCCTACGCCGAGATCAAGCGGGCCCTCGCCGCCTCATCAAAAGACGATATCGAAGCCTATCGGACCGGCAAGGATGCTTTCGTCGAGGAGACCACGGCCAAGGCGCGGGCATGGCGCGCAGCGACACGAGACCAATAGCAAAAGCCGACCGCGGCAAGCCTGCACGTTCGTCGCCAACGAAGAACTTCGCAATCGGCTGCTGCGCCAATCAGCCCTGCATCGCGATGGGTTGATCCGTCCTGGCAGCTCACGTAGTCGTCCGGCATGGACAAACACGCGGCCGGCCCCAAGACTGCAGCTCTTCCTGACAAGAAAGCCATTCTGCTCGGGGTCGCAGGCGGTCTCGGCGCGGCGCTTTGCTGGGCTCTCGGCTTCGTAGCGACCCGGCACGGCCTGAAGGTCGGGTTCACACCGGTGGACCTCTTGATGCATCGCTTCCTGTGGTCGGGCATCGTGTTCATCCCGCTCGTTGTACGCGCCGGCCTGAAAGACCTCTGCGGCATCGGATGGGGCCGCGGCATGGCGCTGATGATGCTGGGCGGGCCGGTGATGTCGCTGATCAGCTATGCCGGCTTCATGCTCGTGCCTCTGGGACACGGCAGCGTGATCCAGCCTTCCTGCGCGACCCTGGGCGGACTGTTTCTCGCGGTCGTCCTGCTGAAGGAACAGATCTCGCTCTCTCGGGTCGCCGGCGCCGTCGTCATCGTTGTCGGCCTCGCCGTCATCGGTATTGAGTCGATCGGCCACATGGGATCGAGCGCCGTGATGGGCGATTTGATCTTCGTCACGACCGGATTGATGTTTGCAGGCTTCGCCACATTGGTACGCTATTGGCGTGTGTCTGCGTTCTCGGTGGCGACGGTGATCAGCGTGCTGTCGCTCTCGCTGTTTCCGCTGTATGCCGCCTCGGGCGGGCTGGCGCGCGATGCGGCCATCGGCCTGCACGAGAATGCGCTGCAAGCCGTCGCCCAGGGCATCCTGGCCGGGCCGGCAGCCATGTATTTGTTCGCGCTGTCGATCCAGCGGCTCGGGGTAGCCCGCGCCGCCGTATTTCCCGCGACCGTGCCGGTGCTCACCTTGCTGCTGGGCTGGCTGCTGATCGGCGAGCCGCCGACCACGTTGCAGGCGGCCGGATTGGTCACCGTGCTGACCGGATTCTATCTTGCGCAGCGTCAGAGCTAAGAGGCTGTTTGCTCGCGCACGGCTTGCGGCGGATTGCGGAAGCCGATTGCGATCCGGTTGTAGGTGTTCATCAGGCCAATCGCGATGGTCAGGTCGACCAGCTGCTTCTCGCTGAACACCGCGCGGGCGGCCTGGTAATCCGCGTCCGGGATCGCGGTTTCTGCGACACGCGTGACGGTTTCGGCCCAGGCCAGCGCCGCGCGCTCCTCGGCGTCGAACAGAACTTCCGCCTCGCGCCAGACCTGCAACAGCGCCAGCTTCTCGATCGCAACGCCCATTTTCTGCAAGCTGCGCGTATGCATGTCGAGGCAATAGGCGCAGCCGTTGATCTGCGAGATGCGCAGGTAGACGAGCTCGATCAGCGTCGCCGGGAGGCCGCATTGCGTGAGGTAGCCATAGACGCCACCGAGCGCCTTGATGCCCGCAGGCGCGACCTTGTTGTAATCGATGCGCATGCTCACGGCTTGTGTCCCTCCTTGTCGTAGACCGTCAGCGCCTTGTCGTTGCTGTCGGCGACGAACACCGCGAGCAGCTTCGCCGGCTCGGTGGCGCTGGCATTGCGCCCGAGCACGTGATGGGCGCCGGGCGGCTCGAAGAAGCTGTCACCGGCCCGATAGGTGTGCGCGGCCTCGCCCTCAAGCTGGCTCTCGATCGCGCCCTGCAGAACGTACACGTAGAGAAATGCCGACTTGGCGTGATGGTGCGGTGCCGAGGACTCGCCCGGCGGGAAGTTGACCTCGACCGCGACCAGCGACTTGCCGGGAATGTTCGGAATCACATGTTCGAACTTCGGCGTCACCGACTCCGCTCTTGCCGGCGTCGCAAGCGCGGCGCAGGCCAGCAGCGTCGTCCATAAAATCTTCATCTCGTGCCTCCATTGCTGTCGGATAAATGCGGGCGCGCGGGCCTGAAAAGAAGCACCAAGAATGAACCGAATTGGTGTACCACGGGCCATGCCAAATCCGCTTCCCATCGCGCTTGACCGCTCGGCCAGGACGCCGCTCTCCGAGCAGATCCGCAAGGCGATCGAGGTCGCGATCGACAATGGCGTGCTGGTGCCGGGCGCCCGGTTGCCGTCCTGGCTCGACCTCGCCGCGCAACTCGGCGTCGCGCGCGGCACCGTGCGGGCGGCCTACGAAAAACTGTCGGACGCCCAGCACATCGTGTCGTCGAGGGCGAACGGCACCACCGTCGCTAGGCGGCCGATAAAGGCTGCAAAGCCCGATACGCCGATCGTTCCCGGCTCGGTCGTGGAGATGTTTCATGACCTGAGCGGTCAAGGCCACTTCCGGATGGGCGTCCCCGCGCAGGACGCTCTCCCTGCAAAGCTGCTGGCGCGAATCCGCGCCCGCGCCGTGCGGGCGGAATTGAGCGCGGTGACCCGCACGATCGATCCGCGCGGCGAGCTCGAATTGCGGCGCGAGATCGCAGCGCACCTCGCAATCGCGCGCGGACTTGAATGCTCGCCTGCGCAGATCGTCATCACCTCAGGCTTCACCGGCGGACTTGGCCTTGCGCTCCGCGTGCTCGGCCTCGAAGGCCGCCGCGCATGGATGGAAGAACCGGGATTTCCATTGACCCGAAAGGGGCTCGAGCTCGCCCGGCTGGAGCCGGTCCCGATCCCTGTCGACGGCGACGGCCTCGATGTCGACCACGGCCTCAGGCACGCATCCGACGCGGCGCTCGCGGTCGTGACGCCGGGACAGCAGGCGCCGCTCGGGCCGCCGCTGTCAGCCAAGCGCCGCGCGCAGCTGCTCGAATGGGCCGCGCGAACCGGCGCCTGGATCATCGAGGACGATTATCTCGGCGAGTTGCAGCTCGATGGCCGCGCCGCGCCCGCACTCGCCTCGCTCGATCGTGCCGGCCGCGTGATCCATCTCGGCTCCTTCAGCAAGACGATCTCGCCGACGCTTCGGCTCGGCTTCCTGGTTGCGCCGGAGCAGCTGGCGGCGCAGTTCGCCGATGTCGCGACGTGCCTTGCCCCTGCTCCGGGACCAGCCGTGCAGCTTTCCACCGCGGAGTTCATGCGCGGCGGCCACTACATCCGTCACCTCAGGCGAACCAAGCAGGCCTATAGCGAGCGCCGCGATGCGTTGACGGCAGCGCTGCGGCCGTGGAGCAACGACGTGCGGGTTGCCGGCCTCGCCGTGATGCTGACGCTGCCCGACAAGGCCGACGATGTCGCGATCGCACGGCAAGTGCTGGCGCATGGACTGGCGCCCGCGCCGCTCTCGCCCTGGTATCTCTCACCGAAGCGGGCGCAGCCCGGCTTGCTGCTCGGCATCGCAACCGTGCCCGATCGCGGCGTGCAGGCCGCCTGCAAGCGCTTGTTCGAGGCGATCCGTGCCGAAGCTCGCACTCAAGGCGCGCCGGCCGCGCGCCGCGTCAGGAAATCCGCAGCCCGGTGAGCACAAGGCTCACCGCCTTGAGCCGTTTACGCGCCTCGGCGTCATAGGCTTGGGCATGGGCGCGGGCCTCGCGCTTACCGTCGAAGAACAGCCCGCTCTTGCCCGCGACGTCGTCGTCCTGGACCAGACGCAGGATGGCGTCGCCGCCCTGCTCGACGGTCGAGATCGGCGTCGCGCCGCTGGCGCGCACCATCGTGGTGTTCATATAGGTCGCCGGATGCAGCGCGTTGACGGTCACGCCGGAGCCTTCGAGCTCCGCGGCGAGATCGATGGTGAACATGATCTGCGACAGCTTGCTCTGCGCATAGGCGCGGGCGCCGCTATAATTCTTCGTGATCATCACGTCGCCGAAATCGATCGGGTGCTGGCCGAGCGACGCGACATTGACGATGCGCGCGGGCGTGCTCGCCTTGAGTCGCGGCAGCAAGAGATGCGCGAGCAGGAAGCCGGCGAGATAGTTGACCGCGAAGCGCAGCTCGTGGCCGTCCTTGCTGGTCTGCCGCGCCGGCCCCTCGTTCTGCGAACCGATGCCGGCATTGCTGACCAACACATCGAGGCGCTCCTGTTCGTCGAGCACCAGCTGGGCGAACTCGCGGACCTCGGCGAGCGAGGACAGATCGGCCTGGTAGAACATCGGCTCGCGGCCGGAGACCCGCTTGATCTCGTCGGCGAGGGTCTGTGCCCGCTTGGTATCTCGGCCGTGGATCAGGACCCGGGCGCCGGCGGCCGCCAGCTTCATCGCAACGTAGCGGCCGACGCCATCGGTGGAACCGGTGATCAGCACGGTCTTGCCTGCCATATTCATGGACATCGCCCTTCGGTCGTTCTCCCAGCCCTGCCAGCAAAGATAAATGCGCAGCTCGGACTTTGCCATGGCATGCCGCGGCGCGATCAACCCCAAAACGGCGCCGAAATGGCCCGCCCACGACCCTCGTCCACGGCCCCAAGTGTACACTCTGTCGCGCGGCCTGCGGTCGCGCGACGCCGCGCCGCGCATCAACGTGAATGCATTCTGATATCGTCGGGATGAACGACACGGCCAGGATCGGCAAGAGCCGGCAAGAATCGGAATGTCCTCGACCATTCCAGACAGGGTCTCGCGGAAGGCTCCCTCACCGGAGCCGTTCGGCATGCTGCTGTTATTCGCAGTGCTGACCGCGCTGCCGATCATCCTGACCGTTCGTCTGGTTGAGCCCGCACTTGCGCTGCCCGCGCTCAGCCTGGTGTTGTTCGCAGAGGCAGCCATTGCCGCGCTTGCGGCGCGCGTGATCCACATGCGTGCAAGCGCGGCGAACCTCACGCTGTGGGATTTTGCCGGGGCATTCACCTTCATGGGGTGTGCGGCGGCGATTCTCGGCGAGCCGGATCAGGCGGCGCTGTTCTTCGAGGAACAGGCCGCGCTTCGTCCGGCATCACGACCGTAATCCCAGGCCGGGCCCCTCTGGCAGCCACAAGCTGCGATGTCGGACTGGAACTCAGTTGGAGTGGCCCTGCTTCGACCCGCGATGCTGACCGGCATCGCGGTGGATTCGTCGTCTGCACGACGACGTCGTCGAAACGGTCCACTCCCCGACCTCAAGGGGAGCATTGCCCATGTCCGAACTGTTTTCACTCGACGCCCTCAGCGCGCTGCTGCAGGTCGTCGTCATCGACCTCGTGCTGGCAGGCGACAACGCCGTCGTGATCGGCCTTGCCGCGGCCGGTCTGCCGGCGAAGCAACGCGGCAAGGCGATCCTGATCGGCATCGGCGCCGCGACGCTGCTGCGCATCCTGTTCGCCCTGCTCACCACGCAATTGATGCAGATGGTCGGCCTGCTGCTGGCCGGCGGCATCCTGCTGCTCTGGGTGTGCTGGAAGATGTGGCGGGAACTGCGCGCCACCGCGCATGAGACGACGGCCGAACATGCCGCCGATGGCACGGAGGGACAGCGCAAGACGCTGTGGCAGGCCACGACCCAGATCATCGTCGCCGACGTCTCGATGTCGCTCGACAACGTGCTGGCGGTTGCCGGCGCGGCGCGCGAGCAGCCGATCGTGCTGGTGTTCGGCCTCGCGCTCTCGATCGCGATGATGGGCGCGGCCGCGACCTTCATCGCAAAGCTGCTGCAGAACCACCGCTGGATCGCCTATGTCGGCCTCGCCGTGATCCTGTATGTCGCCGTCGACATGACCATTCGCGGCGCATCCGAGATCGCCAAGGTCGCACCGGCGTGATGCTGAAAGCAAAACGGCAGGCCTGATGGCCCGCCGTCAGCTAGTTCATATTGATTTTCGGAATATTCGTTTGTGTCAGTCGAACCATGGAAGGAAGGCCATAGAGTTCGGAGATCGTCTGCTGGTTCTTCTGGTATAGCACTAGGACCTTGTCGTCGGCGATCTGCTGGACGGAGTAGAGTTGCTCAATCCCCTCGATCAGCTTCCTGTATGCGGTGCCGTCGACCGCGCTCGCCGCCAGGGCGACCGCATCCTTGTCGGTTAATCGGTTGTCACCGTTCGAATCTTTCTCCACGACGACATAGAATATTCCCACGGCG
This sequence comes from Bradyrhizobium sp. Pha-3, assembly GCF_042258615.1. GTDB lineage: Bacteria > Pseudomonadota > Alphaproteobacteria > Rhizobiales > Xanthobacteraceae > Bradyrhizobium. Next base: position 5,892,638 of record NZ_CP170152.1, read on the forward strand.
GCGCGTGCATCATCCGGCGCACTCTTCGCCTTGTTAAACAACACCTGGCTGTCGATGATCAGCTGGTTCGTGCGCTCGAACAGCCATCGGTTCTCATTAGTGACGGTGTTCAGGAACAGATAATTGACGATGTTTTGGTCACTGCGCTTTGAATAGTACGACGCGGCATAAGCCTGCCCGCGGTAAAGCGGAACCCGGACGTAGGGTGCCGCCGCGATGGTGGTGGGGCTCCCCAACGCGAACACGTCCGAGGCCTTGTCCTTCTCGTCGATATTGACGACGTTGGTGACCCGACGGACCCCCGTCTCCTGTCTGAAGATAGCCAGCCCAACGTAAGCGCCCAGCACGATGCAGACGATCGTGGCTCCCGCTATCGCCAGCGCATTGAACCGCCAGACAAATCTGAAGAAGCTACTCTCGCTGGATTCCACGACTTAATCCACCTGATCAGTCTGCCGAGAGGAATGCGCCTCAGTGGATCTCCGCCGAGCGCTTCAGCGCATCCTTCAGCTTCTCGAGCGTAAAGTCCTTGCTGCGCGCGATATCCAGGATCGGGGTCTCGCGGCGGCCGCAGAGTTCGGCGGCCTCCGGCAGCTTGGCCGCGATCTCATACGGGATCACGATCGCGCCGTGGCTGTCGGCGTGGATCAGGTCGTCGGACCGCACCGTCATGCCGGCGACGCGGACCTCGCCGCCAAAGCTTTCGGCATGGACCCAGGCATGCGACGGGCCGATCGAGCCGGCCAGCGCCTGGAAGCCCGGCGCCCATTGCGGGATGTCGCGGATCGAGCCGTCGGTGATGACGCCGAGGCAACCGAGCGCCTTGTGCACGGCGCTCTGCACCTCGCCCCAGAATGCGCCGTAGCCGACGTCGGGACCATCGATGTCCTGGATCACGGAAATGCGCGGACCGAAGCCGGTGCCGACATATTCGTAATATTCGATGCGGCGCTTCGACTGCTCCTCGGCCGACAGGCCGGACTTCAGCACCGAGCGGATTGCGACCGTGCGGGCATAGCCGACGATCGGCGGCAAGGTCGGGAACGGGCAGACCAGCGGCTTCACGGTGTAGCCGATCAGGCGGCGCTCCGGCGCGACGATCTCCATCGCGTTGCAGATCGTCGGCGTGTCATAGCGCGCCAAGGCTTCAAGGACGGAAGCAGGCAGCGGGGCGGAAGCGGATGTCACGGCGTTTCTCTCCTGATTTTTGGCGTTCGCTGGGCCGCCTCAGGCTATAGCCGAGATCGCAGGCGAACCCAACCGAGCCACGCTCATGGCTGATATTTGCTGGGACGAAACAACTGCACCACCGTCACCCTGAGGAGGCCGCGCAAGCGGCCGTCTCGAAGGGTCGACGGCCCGGCTGGTGGCCGTGCATCCTTCGAGGCTCGCTTCGCTCGCACCTCAGGATGACGGGTTGGGCGAGTAAGAGGTCTCAGTGCAAATGCGTGGGACGATCGTCGTTGTCAGCATCCGCGACCGGCGCCGTGTAGGGCGTGGCGGCTTGCGCCGCCATCGGCGCGCCTGCACCTTGCGTCTGCACTGCAAGGGCGCGTTCCTGGTCGCGGTAGGACTTCCAGCCCCAGGGCAGGCTGATCAAATAGGCGACCGAGCCCGCCGACAGGATGTGCCAGGGATAGCCGATCAGCAGCGCCACGAAGAACACCACCGAGACGAACACCGGCAGCACCATCTCCGGCGGCACGCGCATCTTCACGGTCTTGCCAGAGAACACCGGCAGCCGCGACACCATCAGGAAGGCGATCAGGAGCGTATAGAACGCCGTCAACGTCGCCGGCGGCATCGGCACGCCGAGGAAGGCGAGATAGATCGGCAGCAGCACCGTGATCGCGCCGGCCGGTGCCGGCACGCCGGTAAAGTAATTCGCGGCGAAGGCCGGCTTGTTCGGGTCGTCGATCGAGGCGTTGAAGCGCGCCAGGCGCAGGCCGCCGGAGATCGCGAACACCATCGCGGCGATCCAGCCGCCATTGTTCAATTCATGCAGCTGCCAGAAATACAGGATCAGGCCCGGCGCGACCCCGAAATTGACGAAGTCGGCGAGGCTGTCGAGCTCGGCGCCGAATTTCGACTGGCCTTTGATCATGCGGGCGACGCGGCCGTCGATACCGTCGAGGATCGCGGCGAACACGATGGCGGCGACCGCAAGCTCCATCCGCCCTTCCGTCGACAGCCGGATTGCGGTCAGGCCGGCGCAGATCGCCAGCAGCGTGATCATGTTCGGCACGAGCATCCGCACCGGGATCGGGCGGAACCGGCGGCGGCGCAACTCGCTGGAATTGGGATCAAAGGGCATCATGGTTTGCAATATAGCAAGCGCTGCCCCGCTCCGCCATTGCCGCGGGAACCGGCTGGTTAAGGCGTTTCCCGACGAAATCGATACCGGTTCGCGTTAAGAAAACGCGTCAAAACAGCAAACCAGAGCTCCCGATCCGATTCCGAGCGGAACGGGAGCTCCAGGCTGGCGAAACAGAGTTAATCGGCGCGGTAGGTGCGGCCCGGGTCGGCGTTGCGGAAATCCGCCAGAATCGTCTCGCCGGCGACCGCCGTCTGGCCTTCCGAGACCAGCGCCTTGGTGCCCTCGGGCAAGTAGACGTCGAGCCGCGAGCCGAAGCGGATCAGGCCGAAGCGCTCGCCGGCGCCGATCGATTGCCCTTCCTTGACGAAGCAGACGATGCGGCGCGCCACGAGACCGGCGATCTGGACCACGCCGATGCGTCCATTGGCGCTCGAGATCACCAGCGAGTTGCGCTCATTGTCCTCGCTCGCCTTGTCGAGCTCGGCATTGATGAAGGCGCCAGGCCGGTAGGCGATGCGGTCGATGCGGCCGGCCACCGGGCTGCGGTTCACGTGGCAGTTGAACACGCTCATGAACACCGAGACGCGCGGCAGCGGCTTGTCGCCGAGACCAAGCTCGGCCGGCGGCAGCGCCTGCACCACCATGGAGACGCGGCCATCGGCCGGCGACACCACGATGCCGTCGCGCAGCGGCGTCACGCGTACGGGATCGCGGAAGAACAGCGCGCACCAGACCGTGAGCAGCGTCCCGATCCAGCCCAGCGGGGTCCAGATCCAGAACAGGATCAGGCTCGCCAGAGCGAAGCCGCCGATGAAGGGATAGCCCTCGGGGTGGATCGGCGGGATCTGCGCGCGGATGGAATTGGCGATCGACATCAGAGCTCGCTTGCGTTTCCCCGCCCCGTTTGGCGGGAGAGGCCCTAAATCGACTATTCCGCGGCGGTCGGCAAGGGTTTCTCGCCCGCAACCGGGGAGGAATCCTCTGGCGAATCGGTGGCCACGGGCGGCAAGCGATTCGGCGCGCTGCCGTCATCATCGACCTGGGCGAGCCGTTCGCGGGCCTCCTCCGCCTCGCGCTGCCGGTTCCACATGCTGGCGTAGAGGCCGCCCGAGGCCAAAAGCCGCGCATGCGTGCCGCGTTCAGCGATCCGGCCCTGGTCCAGCACGATGATCTCGTCGGCACCGACGATGGTCGACAGCCGGTGCGCGATCACCAGCGAGGTGCGGTTGCGCGAGACCCGCTCCAGCGCGCCCTGGATCTCGTGCTCGGTGTGACTGTCGAGCGCGGAGGTCGCCTCGTCCAGCACCAGGATCGGCGGCGCCTTCAGCACCGTGCGCGCGATCGCGACGCGCTGCTTCTCGCCGCCGGAGAGTTTCAGGCCGCGCTCGCCGACCTGGGTCTCGTAGCCCTGCGGCGACATCCGGATGAAGCCGTCGATCTGCGCCAGCCGCGCCGCCTCCTCCACCTCATCGTCGCCGGCATCCCAGCGGCCATAGCGGATGTTGTAGCGGATGGTGTCGTTGAACAGCACGGTGTCCTGCGGCACCATGCCGATCGCCGACCGCAGCGAGGTCTGCGTTACGGTCTTGATGTCCTGGCCGTCGATCAGGATGCGGCCGGAGGAGACGTCGTAGAGCCGGAACAACAGCCGCGAGATCGTCGATTTACCGGCGCCGGAGGGACCGACGATCGCGACCGTCTTGCCGGCCGGCACCTCGAAGCTCAGGCCTTTCAGTATCTGCCGGTCGGGCTCGTAGGCGAAGCGGACGTCCTCGAAGCGCACGCTGCCGGACGACACCACGAGCGGCTTGGCGCCTGGAACATCCCTCACCTCGGGATCGCGCGCCAGCACGTCGAACATCTTCTCGATGTCGATGATCGCCTGCTTGATCTCGCGATACACCATGCCCATGAAATTCAGCGGCTGGTACAGCTGGATCATCATCGAGTTGATCAGCACGAAATCGCCGACGGTGTGGGTGCCGTTGCGGATGCCGAACGCGCACATCAGCATGGTCGCGGTCAGGCCGGCGGTGAAGATGATCGCCTGTCCGGTGTTGAGCACCGCGAGCGAGGTATAGGTCTTCACGCTGGCCTGCTCGTAGCGTTCCATCGAGCGGTCGTAGCGCCTGGCCTCGCGCTCCTCGGCGCCGAAATATTTCACCGTCTCGTAGTTGAGCAGCGAGTCGATCGCCTTGGTGTTCGCCTCGGTGTCGGAATCGTTCATCTTGCGGCGGATCTCGATCCGCCACTCGGTCGCGATGTAGGTGTAGTACATGAACACGACGACCGTGATCAGCACCGCGAGCACGTAGCGCCAGTCGAACTGCCAGAGCAGCACCCCTGCCAGCAGCGTGACCTCGACGATGGTCGGGATCAGCTGCAGGATCACCATCCGCACGATGGTCTCGATGCCGGAGCGGCCGCGCTCCAGCACGCGGGTCAGGCCGCCGGTCTTGCGTTCGAGATGGAAGCGCAGCGACAGCTCGTGCATGTGCACGAAGGTGATGTAGGCGAGCCGCCGCACCGCGTGCATCGCGACCCGGGCGAAGATGCCGTCGCGCCACTGCGTCAGCACCGCCATGATGATGCGCACCGCGCCGTAGCTGATGGTCATCAGCACCGGCGAGGCGATCAGCCAGACCATCCAGTTCGAGGCCGCGACCGGCGCCGATCCCGTGCCGTTCAGCGCGTCGATCGCCCATTTGAAGGTGAACGGCACCGACAGCGTCGCGAGCTTGGCGAACAGCAGCAGCACCACCGACCAGATGACGCGCATCTTCAGATCGGCGCGATCGCCGGGCCAGATGTAGGGCCAGAGATGAACGAGGGTGCCGAGCAGCGTCCCCTTCTCGGCGGCGGGCGTCGTGGCCGTGGGCTGGTCGGCCGCGGTCACAGTCTGTTGCGGCGGCACCATCAGGAGCCCGCTCGCGACGTCATGGCGCGGCGGTCCGCGGCCACATCTTTTCCACGATTTGCCATTGTGCCCGTCATATAGATCGTTTGAACGCGGCGTACAGGCTTATGACGAAAATTGTTCGCGATTCGCGGGAATTTACGGGATTTTTTGGCCCTCAATCCCCATATCCGAGTCTTGACCCTGTTTACGCTGCAGTGCCACAAGGATCGTATGAACCAAATCAAGACTGTCTGTGTTTATTGCGGCTCCGGCCCCGGTAACAATCCCCGTTTCGTTGAAGCTGCCGTCGCGCTCGGCAAGGCCTTTGCGGACAACAACGTGCGCCTGGTCTATGGCGGCGGCTCGATCGGCCTGATGGGCGCGGTCGCGAAATCCACCCTCGACCATGGCGGCTCCGTCACCGGCATCATTCCGGAATTCCTGCGCGCGCGCGAGAATGCGCTGACCTCGGTTCAGGAGATGATCGTCACCCCCGACATGCATGAGCGCAAGCGGCTGATGTTCGAGCGCTCGGATGCGTTCGTCGCACTGCCCGGCGGCATCGGCACGCTGGAGGAGCTGGTCGAGCAATTGACCTGGCAGCAGCTCGGTCGTCACTCCAAGCCGATCCTGCTCGCCAACATCGACAACTTCTGGGAGCCCCTGCTCTCGCTGCTGAACCACATGCGCATGACCGAGTTCATCCGCGCGACGCTGCCGATCAACGTCCTGATGGCCGACCGCGTCGACGAGATTTTGCCCCGGTTGCGTTCGGCCGTGGCCGGCAAGCCGGCGGCCGCGAAGGAGCTCGCACCCGAGGTGGCGCGGCGGCTGTAAACGAGAATGCTTCAGCGACCTCGTCGGCTCGCACCAGCCTTATTCCCGTCATCCTGAGGAGCGCGGCACGCGCGTCTCGAAGGATGCACGGCCCGGCTGGTGGCCGATTCATCCTTCGAGACGCGGCTAACGCCGCTCCTCAGGATGACGGATCGGGATAAACGCTAGTCACTGAATCTCACTCGCTCGGAAACGTCACGGCCTCGATGCGGTTGCCATCGGGGTCGAGCACGAAGGCTGCATAGTAGCGCACGCGGTCGTGCGGGCGCAGGCCCGGGGCGCCATCGGATCCGCCGCCGGATGCCAGCGCGGCGGCGTGGAAGGCATCGACCTCGGCGGTGGTCTTCGCGCGCAGGCAGATGTGGCTGCCGCTCTCATGCGCGACCTGCGCCATCGCGGCGCGCAGATTGATCCAGAATTCGGGATAGGCCTTGCCGAAGCCGATCGTCGCCGGCCGCGTGACCAGACGGCTCAGGCCGAGCGCGGCCAGCGTCGGCTCATAGAACCGCGCGGCGCGTTCGAGATCGCGGACGCCGACGGAGACGTGGTCGATCATGGGCCCTCCTTCCTCCCCGTCATTGCGAGGAGCGAAGCGACGAAGCAATCCATGCATCCTTGCGCGCTGAAAGGTGGATTGCTTCGCTTCGCTCGCAATGACGCCTGTCTGCTTCGCAGCCGCCTTCACGCCTGCGCGCCCGACTTCACCAGCTTGTAGAACACCGAGTCCATCAGCGCCTGGAACGAGGCGTCGATGATATTGGGCGAGACGCCGACCGTGGTCCAGCTCTCGCCGGTCTCGTCCTCACTTTCGATCAACACCCGCGTGACCGCCTCGGTGCCGCCATTGAGGATTCGCACGCGGTAGTCGATCAGCTTCAGGCCATCGATGTATTTCTGGTACTTGCCGAGGTCCTTGCGCAGCGCCACGTCGAGCGCGTTGACCGGACCGTTGCCCTCGGCGGCCGAGATCAACCGCTCGCCGTCGACGTCGACCTTCACCACCGCGAGCGCCACCGTAACGCGCTGGCCGTTGGCGTTATAGCGCTGCTCGACATTGACGTCGAACTGCTCGACCTTGAAATATTCCGGCACCTTGCCGAGCGTGCGGCGCGCCAAGAGGTCGAACGAGGCGTTCGCCGATTCATAGGCGAAGCCCGCGGCCTCGCGCTCCTTCAGCTCCTCGACCAGGCGCGTCAGCCGCGGATCGCTCTTGTCGTAGGCGATGCCGGCGCGGTCGAGCTCGGCCATCACGTTGGAGCGGCCGGCCTGATCCGAGACCAGCACCTTGCGGTGGTTGCCGACGGAATCCGGCAGCACGTGCTCATAGGTCTGCGGATCCTTCATGACCGCGGAGGCATGGATGCCGGTCTTGGTGACGAAGGCGCTCTCGCCGACGTAAGCGGCATGGCGATTGGGCGCGCGGTTCAGCATGTCGTCGAGGGTGCGCGACACCTTCACCAGCGTCGCCATCTTCTCGGTGGTGACGCCGATCTCGAACTTGTCGGCAAACTCCTGCTTCAGCTTCAGGGTCGGGATCAGCGAGCAGAGATTGGCGTTGCCGCAGCGCTCGCCGAGGCCGTTGAGCGTGCCCTGGATCTGCCGTGCGCCGGCGCGCACCGCGGCCAGCGAATTGGCCACCGCCTGCTCGGTGTCGTTATGGGCATGAATGCCGACATGGGCGCCCGGCACCTGCTTGACGACGTCAGCGACGATGGTCTCGATCTCGTGCGGCATGGTGCCGCCATTGGTGTCGCACAGCACCACCCAGCGCGCGCCGGCCTGATAGGCCGCAATGGCACAGGCGAGCGCATAGTCGCGGTTCTCCTTGTAGCCGTCGAAGAAATGCTCGCAGTCGACCATTACCTCGCGGCCGAGCGCCTTGGCGGCCGCGACGCTGTCGCGGATCGAGGCAAGGTTCTCCTCGTTGGTGGTCTCGAGCGCGACGCGGACCTGGTAGGCGGAGGATTTGGCGACGAAGCAGATCGCGTCCGCCTTGGCCTCGAGGATGCCGGCGAGCCCCGGATCGTTCGAGGCCGAACGGCCGGGCCGCCGCGTCATGCCGAACGCGGTGAAGCGCGCGTGGCCGAACGCAGGCTTCCTGCTGAAGAACTCGGTGTCGGTCGGATTGGCGCCTGGGTAACCGCCCTCGACGTAGTCGATACCGAGCGCGTCGAGCATGCCGGATATCACCTGCTTGTCCTGCAGCGTGAAGTCGACGCCATTGGTCTGCGCGCCGTCGCGCAGCGTGGTGTCGAACAGATAGAGGCGCTCGCGGCTCATGCGTGGCCTCCCGGGACCGCGATGCCGTCGAGTGTCTTCTGCATCGTGGTGTTGGCGAGCCATTCGTCGTTGATGGTCACCGTATTGCGCTGCTGCGCGACGTAGCCACGTTTGCGGAAGAATTCGAGCGCGGTGTCGCTGGCATCGACCTTGAGGGCCTTGGTGCCGCGGGCACTCGCGATCTTCTCCAGCGCATCGCACAGCGCGCTGCCCGCACCCTGCCCCACGGCGCTCGGATGCACATAGAGCATGTCGATGCGATCGGCCCCCTTCAGCGAGGCGAAGCCGACCGGCGCGCCCTGCAAGGTCGCGATCAGCGTCAGCTGACCGGCGAGCTTCTTGCCGAAGGCCTCCTCGTCGTCGGCGGCCATCGCCCAGGCTTCCTGCTGCGCCTCGCTGTAATCGTCGCCGGTGAGGTCCATGATCGACGCCGCGAAGATCGCCGCCAGCAGCGGCGCGTCGTCAGGCAGATACGGGCGCAAAGCGGGTGCGGACCGGCTCATCGCGCAACCTCCCAGGTCGTCATCGGCTTTCCTTCGGCATCCTTGCCGTCCTTGATCGCGACGCCCATCGCGGCGAGCTGATCGCGGATCCGGTCGGACTCCTTGAAGTCCTTCCTCGCACGCGCCGCGGTGCGCTCGGCGATCAGCGCCTCGACGGCGGCGGCATCGACACCGCTGGCCTGCTCCTTGCGACCCTTCCACGACGCCGCGCTCTCCGACAGGAAGCCGAGCAGCCGCAGCGAGCCGGCAAATTCCTTGCGGCTCGCTTCATTGCTGGCGGCAGCATTCCGCAGGCTGTGCAGCACGGCCATGGCCTGCGCCGTGTTGAGGTCGTCGTAGAGCGCCTCGACCATCGCCGGCGACGGCGTTCCGGACTCGGCGTCGGCCGCCACTGCATACCAGTCGTCGAGCGTCCTTGCGGCTTCCTCCGCGCTCTTCAGGGTCCAGTCGAGCGGCGAACGGTAGTGCGTTCGCAGCATGCTGAGGCGCAGCACCTCGCCCGGCCAATCCGCCAGCAGATCGCGGATCGTGAAGAAGTTGCCGAGCGACTTCGACATCTTCTCGCTCTCGATCTGCAGGAAGCCGTTGTGCATCCAGACATTGGCCATGCGGTCGGTATGGAACGCGCAGCAAGTCTGCGCGAGCTCGTTCTCATGGTGCGGGAACACCAGGTCGATGCCGCCGCCATGGATGTCGAACTTTTCGCCGAGATGCTTCCAGGCCATCGCCGAGCACTCGATGTGCCAGCCGGGCCGACCCTCGGCCGCAATGCCGGCCGGTGACGGCCACGACGGCTCGCCCGGCTTCGACGGCTTCCACAGCACGAAGTCGGTGTTGTCGCGCTTGTAGGGCGCGACATCGACGCGCGCGCCCGCGATCATCTCGTCGAGCGAGCGCTTCGACAGCGCGCCGTAGCGCGGCAGCGTGGAGTTAGCCGCGTTCATCGCCTGCGGCGAGAACAGCACGTGATCCTCGGCGACATAGGCAAAGCCGCCGGCGACCAGCTTCTCGATGATCGCGCGCATCTCCGGGATGTGCTCGGTGGCGCGCGGCTGCACGGTCGGCGGCAAGCAGCCGAGCGCGGTGACGTCGTCCTGATACTGCTGGTAGGTCTGCTCGGTGACCTTGCGGATCGCCTCGTTCAAGGGCACGCCGGGATAGTCCCGCGCGGCGCGGACGTTGATCTTGTCGTCGACGTCAGTGATGTTGCGGACATAGGTGACGTGACCTGTGCCATAGCGATGGCGCAGCGCGCGGAACAACACGTCGAAGACAATAGCCGCCCGGCCGTTGCCGATATGGGCGAAGTCATAGACCGTCGGTCCGCAGGCATACATGCGGACGTTGTCGGCATCGAGCGGCACGAACGGCCGCTTCTCCCGGGTCAACGTGTCGTAAAGGCGCAATTCCATGGATCACCGTCCCTTGCGGCCGGGCGTCCAGTGATCTCAGGGTGATTGAGAAAAGACGGCCTCAGCCAGCGAATCGCTAGCTCATAATCTCGCGGCAAATGCTGCAGATGGCGAGGTGGCCGTTCATGGTTCCATCGTGTCTCACGGCCCCCTTATCGCGTCAAGGGGCAGTTTTCGGGCGTTATGCAGCCCGCGTCGCACCGAAATCACGCCAACGCCCTCATGGTTAATCATTATTAAGGAATTGGGCGTACGGGAGGGCCAGCGGATTCTCCGCCATTTTCAACGGTGCACCATGCGGCCCATTTCAGCATTGATTGCCTGCACGTTCGTCCTTGTCTCCTCGGCCGCCTTGGCCGACAGCCGGGTTTTCATCGTCGCCAACCAGGCCGACGGATACGGCATCGACCAGTGCCTGGCCCGCGGTGACCGGTGCGGCGCCTCCGCCGCTCGTGCCTACTGCCGGTCACGCGATTTTGCGCAGGCCACCAATTACCGCCGCGTCGATCCCGATGAGATCACCGGCGCGGTTCCGCACGCCGCGAACGAGACATGCCGGGGCAACAGCTGCGGCGAATACGTCGCCATCACCTGCCAGCGCTGAGCCAAGCCGCTGGACAAACGGGGTTATTGCCACACCGGCGCCCCGGAAACGACGTGACGCTGCCCCGAGAAACGGCTATTGCAGCGGCCTTGCCCGCGCGCTTTGGCGTTGATCGCCGCGCGGCGTCGTTTTAATGGCCGGATATGCCCAATAGCTCCCGTTCTCGCTTCTCCCGCTGGTTTCTGACTAGCGCCTTGTTGGCCGGCATCGCGCTGCCCGCCACGCATGCCCTGGCACAGGTGCCCCCGGGCCCGCCCGGCCCGGCTCCCCAGGCCAATCCGATGTGCGCCCGGCTCGAAGGCCAGCTGGCGGCAATCGATCGTGGCGGCGGCGATCCGGCCAAGGACGAGCAGATCCGTCGCTATCAGGACGCGGCAACCCGGCAGCAGGGCGAATTGGATCGCGTGACGGCGCAGGCCCGGCGCATGGGCTGCGACAGCTCCGGGTTCTTGTCGCTCTTTAATAACAACTCGGCGCAGTGCGGACCGGTCAACAACCAGATTCAGCAGATGCGCGCCAATCTCGACCAGATGACCGCAAATCTCGAGCGGCTGCGCACCGGCGGGCTCGGCGGCGCCGATCGCGAGAACCAGCGCCGCTCGGTATTGACCGCACTGGCGCAGAACAATTGCGGCCCGCAATACGCGGCGGCCGCGCGTGGCCCCGGCAACTTCCTCGAGAACCTGTTCGGCGGCGGCGGCGGTGGTGGCGGCAATCCCAATCCGCTGCCCCCGCCTGACGCGCAATATGGCGGACAGTCCGGCACCTACCGCACCGTCTGCGTCCGCACCTGCGACGGCGCCTATTTCCCGATCTCGTTCGCGACCAGTCAGGCGCGCTTTGCCGCCGACGAGCAAATCTGCAAGGCGCAGTGCCCGGCCGCGGAGGCCAGCCTGTTCGCCTACCGCAATCCCGGCGAGGACATCAACCAGGCGGTCTCGATCAGCGGCCAGTCCTACTCGTCGCTGCCGAACGCCTTCAAGTACCGCACCGAGTTCAATCCGTCCTGCTCCTGCAAGGCGGCCGGCCAGAGTTGGGCGGAGGCACTGAAGGCGGTCGACGACCAGGCGGCCGCCACGCAGCAGGGCGACATCATCGTCACCGAGGAGAGCGCGCGGAAGATGCAGCAGCGCGCGCAGACCAAGGCCGCCGCCGGCAAGAAGGGCGCGCCTGCGGCAGCGGCTCAGCAGCAACAACCTGCTGCAGCCGACGCGACCGCGCCGGCCGCGCCCGCGAGCGACGGCCAGATCCGCACGGTCGGCCCGACCTTCATCCCGAAGAAGCAGTAAGGCTCACCCCTCGAACGCTTCAGCCGACGCGCGCGAGCCGCGCGTCACCAGCTTCTCGTCCGGCTCCGGCAGCGCCTTGCCGAAATCGCGGAAGCGGTTGGTGATGGGATAGCGGCGGTCGCGGCCGAAATTCTTCCGCGTTACCTTCACCCCCGGCGCCGCCTGCCGCCGCTTGTATTCGGCGATGTTGAGCAGGCGATCGACGCGGGTCACCACATCGCGGTCGAAGCCGGCCTCGATGATGGTCGCAAGCGGCTCCTCGCGCTCCACCAGCCGTTCGAGGATCGCATCCAGCACCTCGTAGGGCGGCAGCGAATCCTGGTCGGTCTGGTTCTCGCGCAACTCCGCGGTCGGCGGCCGGATGATGATGTTGACCGGGATCACCTCGCCCGACGGGCCGAGCGCGCCGTCCGGCTTCCATTCATTGCGCAGGCTCGACAGGCGGAACACCTCGGTCTTGTAGATGTCCTTGATCGGGTTGAAGCCGCCATTCATGTCGCCGTACAGCGTGGCGTAGCCGACCGACATCTCCGACTTGTTGCCTGTCGTCACCACCATGGCGCCGGTCTTGTTGGAGATCGCCATCAGGAGCGTGCCGCGGGCGCGCGCCTGCAGATTCTCCTCGGTGATGTCACGCTCCAGCCCTTTGAACACCGGCGCGAGAATAGTCTCGAACCCGTTGACGGCGTCGGCAATCGGCAGGATCTCGTAGCGGATGCCGAGTGCGGCGGCGAGCTTGGCGGCATCGTCGAGCGACACCTGCGCGGTGTAGCGGAACGGCAGCATCACGCCGCGCACCTTGTCGGCGCCGAGCGCGTCGACAGCGATCGCCGCACACAGCGCCGAGTCGATGCCGCCGGAGACACCGAGCAGCACGCCGGGAAAACCGTTCTTGCGGACATAGTCGCGCAGGCCAAGCACACAGGCCGCATAATCGGCCTTGTCGCCCTCGAGCTGCGGCGTGATCGGCCCGTTGCAGCGCCAGCCATCCGCGGTCTTGCGCCAGGTCAGCGTCGTGATGTTCTCCTCGAACGCCGGCAGCTGCGCCGCCACGGAGAGATCGGCGTTCAGCGCAAACGAGGCGCCGTCGAAGATCAGCTCGTCCTGGCCGCCCATCTCATTGAGATAGACCAGCGGCAGCCCGCTCTCGGTGACGCGCGCGACCACGATCGAGAGGCGAAGATCGGCCTTGTCGCGGGCATAGGGCGAGCCGTTCGGCACGATCAGGATCTCGGCGCCGGTCTCGGCCAGGCACTCGACGACGTTCTCGTAGTCCTCGGATTCCTCGAGCCAGATGTCCTCGCAGATCGGCACGCCGATGCGCACGCCGCGCACCGTCACCGGGCCTGATGCCGGGCCGCGCGCGAACAGCCGCTTCTCGTCGAACACCCCGTAGTTCGGCAGATTGGCCTTGAAGCGCAGCGCGGCGATGCGTCCGCCGTCAAGCAGCGCACAGGCATTGTAGAGCTTGCCGTCCTCGACCCAGGGCGTGCCGATCAGCATCGCCGGGCCGCCATCTTTGGTCTCGCGCGCCAGTTCCTCGATCGCGGCGCGGCAGGCCGACTGGAACGCCGGCTTGAGCACCAGATCCTCCGGCGGATAGCCGGCGATGAACAGCTCCGACAGCACCACGAGGTCGGCGCCGTCGGCTTTCGCCTTGTCGCGCGCGGCACGCGCCTTCGCGGCGTTGCCGGTGACGTCACCGACCGTCGGATTGAGTTGCGCCAGGGTGATCTTGATCTGTTGTTCGCTCATAGCTTTATGTTGTCCCGCACAACGGCAAACTGCAATGGTCGTCCGATCATGGTGCGATTGCAGAAATCGCACTGGGATCGCCGGCGCCGGTCAGGGGGCAAGCTCTGCCCTCACCTCGCCGAGCAGCGCCAAGCCACCCAGCCGACCCAATTCGTCCGAACATTTCGCACTCTTGCCATAGCAGCCGAATGCAACCGTGACCCGCTCGGAAAGTGGTCCGATGCTGGGCAAGCCGGTGTCGCCGAAGGTGGTCATGCAGGGCACGACGCGGCGTTCCTCGAATTTGAGGTCGCGAATGCGGTCAAGGATCTGGGTTTGCAGCCGATCAGCGACGTCAACCGATCCGCCCGATCGGAACCAGTGCTTGATCTCAGCCTCGCTCTCGAGCGCACGGTCGACCGGATCGCCGCCGAGCTTCAGCCAGGTCTGGCCATCCGGATAAGGGATCGGCGGCAGGATGTAGGGATTGTCGCCTTTCGGCCCGAGACAGCGCATCGACGGCATGCCGGCCAGGCGTTGCACCTCCGCCGCACCGAGCCGAAACAGCGCCACGGTGCGCGCATAGACCGTAAAGCCCAATGAGCGGCCGAGCAGCGATTGGGTGTGCCCACCGGCCGCAACCAGCACGCGGTCGGCCTCCACACTGCCCGATCGCGTCCGGATCGTCACACCGGAGCCGCTTTCCGAAATCCCGAGCGCAGGCTCGTCGACGACCCGGGCGCCGGCGCGCTCCGCCGCGATGGTCTGCGCCCGGACCAGGCGGCGCGGTGAGATGTATCCGGCATTGCGCGGCTCGAAATAGCCCAGCATTCCCGCCGTCGATTTCAGGAACGGAAATCGCTCCGCGAGCGCCGTATCCTGATAGGCTTCACACGAAATCCCTTCGTCGGCGCAGACCTTGCCGACCGAGGCGACATCGGTGGTCTCGCGATCGCCGATGTGGAGCGCACCGGCTTCCCGGTAGAATTCGACACCGCTCTCCGCTGCAATCTCACCGTAGCGCGCGATCGCCGCGCGGTTCATCTGCCGCCAGAACGGCTGCGGATCGTAAACCCGCGTGATGCGGCCCTCATCATAGTGGCTGCCGAACACGCCGCTGTGCTGCGCAAAATCCGCCGGTTCATCGGGCCCGATCAACGCAACCTCATGGCCCATCTTGCTCAGATGGCGCGCGGCCGCCGAGCCGATCAGTCCACGCCCGATCACCGCAAGCTTGATCGGCTTGCTGGCGCTCACGACGAGAATGCGCCCAGGCGTTCGGCGAGGGCGAACAGCCAGAACAGCCCGGCCATCACGAGCGCGACGCCGACCGCGGCCGAGCCCATGTCCTTGACCCGCCCGATCTGCGGATCGTGATCCATGGTCAGGCGGTCGGCGAGCTTCTCGATCGCGGTGTTGAGCAGCTCGATCACAAGCACCAGCACCACGGTCGCGACCAGCTCGACCCTGCGCATCACGGTGGCGCCGACCAGCCAGGCCAGCGGCACCGACAGCACCAGCGCGACGACTTCCTCGCGAATCGCCTGCTCCGAGCGAATGGCGAAGGCCAGCCCGTTGCGCGAGTTGATGGTGGCTCGCCAGAACCTCAGCAAGTCACTGCCCTCAAGTCACGGCCCCCAAAATCACAACCCTGCGGCGGCCGGCATCGGTTTGACCTTGCCTGCGCGCTCCTGCTTCAGCAGCTCGGCGATCAGGAAGGCCATGTCGATCGACTGTTCGGCGTTGAGGCGGGGATCGCACACCGTGTGGTAGCGGTCGTTGAGATCCTCGTCGGTGATGGCGCGGGCGCCGCCGATGCACTCGGTGACGTCCTGCCCGGTCATCTCCAGATGCACGCCGCCGGCATGGGTGCCTTCGGCCGCGTGGATCTGGAAGAACGCCTTCACCTCCGACAGCACGCGGTCGAACGGCCGCGTCTTGTAGCCCGAGGTCGAGGTGATGGTGTTGCCGTGCATCGGATCGCACGACCACACCACCTTGCACCCTTCCCGCTGCACGGCGCGGATCAGGCCAGGGAGATGGTCGCCGACCTTGTCGGCGCCGAAGCGGTTGATCAGCGTCAGCCGTCCCGGCTCGTTGTCGGGGCTGAGCACGTCGATCAGCTTCAACAGCTCGTCCGGCTTCAACGACGGACCGCACTTCAGGCCGATCGGATTCTTGATGCCGCGGAAATATTCGACATGGCCGTGATCGAGCTGCCGGGTACGATCGCCGATCCAGATCATGTGGCCGGAGGTCGCGTACCAGTCGCCGGTGGTGGAATCGACCCGCGTCATCGCCTGCTCGTAGCCGAGCAGCAGCGCCTCGTGGCTGGT
The DNA here is from genome assembly GCF_042258615.1 of Bradyrhizobium sp. Pha-3. GTDB lineage: Bacteria > Pseudomonadota > Alphaproteobacteria > Rhizobiales > Xanthobacteraceae > Bradyrhizobium. The sequence goes on from NZ_CP170152.1 coordinate 5,908,849, forward strand.
GTAGAAATCGGTGGCGCGCAGCTCCGGATGGCTCTCGAGGTCGAGGCCGCAGGCGCGCATGAAGTTCAGCGCGTCAGATATCCGGTCGGCCAGCTCCTTGTAGCGGCGGGACTGCGGCGAATCCTTCAGGAAGCCGAGCATCCATTGATGCACGCTGCCGAGATTGGCGAAGCCGCCGGTGGCGAACGCCCGCAGCAGGTTCAGCGTCGCCGCGGATTGGCGATAGGCCATCAGCTGGCGCTGCGGATCGGGAATCCGCGCTTCCGGCGTGAAGGCGATGTCGTTGACGATGTCGCCGCGATAGCTCGGCAGCTCGACATCGCCCTGCTTCTCGGTCGGCGACGAGCGCGGCTTGGCGAATTGGCCGGCGATGCGGCCGACCTTCACCACCGGCAGCGCGCCGGCATAGGTCATCACCACGGCCATCTGCAGCAGCACGCGGAAGAAGTCGCGGATGTTGTTGGCGCCGTGCTCGGCAAAGCTCTCGGCGCAGTCACCGCCCTGCAGCAGGAAGGCCTCGCCGGCGCAGACCCGCGCCAGCGCCTTTTTCAGGTTGCGCGCCTCGCCCGCAAACACCAGCGGCGGAAAGGTCGCAAGCTGGGCCTCGACATCGGCCAATGCCTTCGCATCGGGATAATCGGGCACCTGCAGCACCTTCTTGGCGCGCCAGCTATCGGGTGTCCACCGCTCGGACATGAGGTCAACTCCTGAGCAAAAACCGCGACTTAATCGGCGGGAAAGGTCGGCTTATACACAGCCGCCCGCCCCGCCGCTAGAAGGATTCCTGCAATCCCGTCAAACTCTTGCAGGAAAATACGAATTCGCATTTGCTGGACCATACCATGAATGCCAGGGAAATTGCCGCAGCCTCCGCCGCGCTGGACGACGTTTTTAGCGACGACATCGTCGTGCCGGCCGCGGATGGCTATCCGCTCGCCGCGACGCTGTTCCTGCCGCGCGGCAAGAAGCGTCATGCCGTCCTGATCAACTCGGCGACCGCCGTGCCGCGGAAGGTCTATCGCGGCTTTGCCGGCTACCTCGCCCGCCGCGGCGCCGCGGTCTTGACCTACGACTACCGCGGCACCGGCGACTCGAGGCCGATGACGGCGACCGGCCTCAACAAGCCGAAGTCGCTCGCCGGCTTCAAGGCCACGATGGAGGACTGGGCCGCGCTCGACACCACCGCGGCGGTGAGCTGGATGCGCTACCGCTACCGCGACCTCCCCTTCGCCTATGTCGGCCACTCCTTCGGCGGCCAGGCGCTCGGGCTCCTTGCCAACAACGCCGAAATCCCGCGCGCGCTGCTGGTCGCCTCGCAGGCCGCCACCTGGAAGCTGATGGCCTCGCCCGAGCGCTACCGCGTCGTCGCCTTCATGAATGGCATCGGCCTGCCGCTGGCGCGCACGCTCGGCTATGTGCCCGGCTGGGCCGGCCTCGGCATGGACCTGCCGAGGGGCGTGTTCGAGCAATGGCGCGGCTGGGTGATGCGCGAGCGCTATCTGCTCGACGACGCCACGCTCGTGGCGCGCGAAAACTTTCCGAAGTTCAAGGGCAAGCTCCGCGCGCTGGCGATGACCGACGACACCTGGGCAACGCGGCCGGCAGTCGAACTCTTGTGCTCCGCCTTCACCTCGATCACGCCGGAGGTCATCTCGATCCGCCCCGCGGATGCCGGCGCGAAAGCCATCGGCCATTTCGGCTTCTTTCGCAGCGAACACCGCGACGCCTTGTGGCGGGGTGCTGCTGAGTGGATCGAGGCGGAAGGCTAGCATCGAACTCTTACCCCCGTCGTCCTGGCGAAAGCCAGGACGACCATGCGGATGGTTCTCGCGCGATAGAACTCAACCCGTCATCCTGAGGTGCGAGCGGAGCGAGCCTCGAAGGATGCACGGCCCCGCAGGTGGCCGCCGATCCTTCGAGACGCCGCTTCGCGGCTCCTCAGGATGACGGGGATAGGTTTGCGCACGCATCCACATTCTCGCGACATCATCTGTCCGAAGTTTTGCATCTCGTTTCGCCACTCTTTGATCAGAGGGCGCAGGGAAAGCCGGGTGCCGATCGCACCCGTGGGTCCGGTGCAACAAAAAGCACCGGAGGTCGGACCACAGGTGTAACCGGGAACATCCCGGCTTTCCCTGCGCGATGGGTTACGGCTTATACGTGCTCTCCCCGGTGAGACTGGGCTTGCTTGTCACCGCCTTCGCACAACGCTTTCGCATCATGCGACGAGACACCTGCCGCTAGGGCGTCAGGACCACACGATTTCGCCGTCCGCCTCGCATGCATGTCGTCGCTCGCATGCCCGGCGTCCACCGCATCTCACCGCAACACTCCTGACGATGCGCAGCGCCCCTCGATCGGGTGAGACGGGCCAATTGAACATCTGAGTTGGGGGGCGCGTCAAGCGAAAATTCCGAAAAAACGAAACGGCCGTCGCAGGGGATTGTTGGGTATTACAGCCTCACACCACCTTCCGCGCCGCCGCCGTCGCCGCATCGCCCGTGTTCGGTGTGCCCGTCGGCTCGATCAGCAACAGATGTACCTCTTCCCTTGCGACCGGCCGGTGCTCGACGCCTTTCGGCACGATGAACAGCTGGCCCTCCTTCAGCGTCACCGTGCGGTCGCGCAGCTCGATGTCGAGCACGCCTTTCAGCACGAGGAAGAAGTCGTCGGTGTCGTCATGCTTGTGCCAGACGAACTCGCCCAGCACCTTCACCACCATCACGTCGCAGGCGTTGAATTGCGCGACGGTGCGCGGCGACCAGTGATCGGCGAATGTCGACAGTTTCTCCGAAAGATCGATCGCGTCGCTCATGATGCCTCCGGGTCCGGGCCAGTCTGCCGGGCTCGTTAGCTCAGCCGCGCGACACACTCAATGCACGCCCCTCAACTTCTCCGGATACGTTGTCGGCCCGTCGTGCCCGTTGATATCGCAATGCGCTCCGCCATTGGCGGCCTTGCGCGCCAGCAGCTCGCGTTCGGCCTTGTACCAGAGCTGATCCATCTGGCCCGGCGGTTCGCCGGCGTCCTTCCACAATTCGTAGGCGCGGGTCCGAATCTCCTGCTCGGTTGGGCCTGTCATGGGCGGCTCCCTCAATTTGAGACGTCAAACCGTTTGGAGTGGAACTGCCAGCATAGCGCAAGGTTCCAGCGCGCGCGAGATCGTCGCGCTGCCGATTGCCGCAGCATCGGTGCACAAGCGCCGTTGCGCAGGCCATTCGCCAGAAATCGGATGTGATTTGAGCGCGCGCGAACACCGGCCGCAAGAAAACACCCCAGTGCATATGCATGTCAACAAGGGTGCCCTAGTTCCCCGGCACCAGGTACGGCCGCCGGCAGTGCGCCGGTCTTGCGGAAGCAACCTACCCCTTCTGAGGTATGAAACCTTTGTGCGCTTCTGCAGACCTAAGATTATCAGGATTTTGCCATCACCTTCCTGGGGCTAGAGACAACGCCGCTCGCATGTATTTTAAGCGGGCGGCGTTGGACTTTCAGGCATAGCCCGTTCCCGATCGCCAGAACCGCACCAAGGCGCCGCGGTTGCTCAGCGCAAGCTTGCGGTGAAGAAATCGAGCGCAAGGCCGATCGTCTCGGCATGGACCGCCTCGCGGTCGGTGCCATCGGGATCACGGCAGACGGTCCCGATCACCAGACGCCCTACCAGTGTACAGGTGTCGAAGAAGACGAAATGACCGGCGCGCGGAAACTCCTTCAGCGCCGCATGCGGTATAGCCTTGCCGAGCGCTTCGGCCCCGGAGGCCGGCGGCGCCACTTCATCGGCGCTTCCTGTGACCATCGCGACCGGGATCGATATCCCGCCAAGGCTCTCCGGCGTCAGGGCCGGTCCCGGCCCGGGCGCCATGGCAAAGACAGCGCGAACGCGCTCATCGCGATAGGAATTGCCGGCAAGGCTGTAGCGCCGCCGGAAGTCGGGATCGGAGCCGAGGCGCAGCTGGCTCTTCTGACGCAGGTCCGAGACGCCCGCTTGCGCCGTGCACAACGCATCGGCAGCGGGTGAGCGGCAGAACGCCTCCGTGCGCGCCGGATCGGTCATGCCGCCTGCGATCACAAGCACGGTGTAGCCGCCGAGCGAGTGGCCGGCAGCGCCGACCCGCGTCAGGTCGATCCGGTCGCCGAAAGTCTCGTCGGCGCGCATGGCGTCGATGATCGCGCTGAGGTCGACGGCGCGCAGCCACATCAGCGCAAAACCCTCGGCCGTGTAGTCCTCCAATCGATTATTCCCGGGATGGTTGACCGCAACCGCGATGAAGCCGTGCGCCGCGAGCCCCGCGCCGAGCCAGGCGAGATCGGACGCTGTGCCGCCAAAACCGTGCGACAGCAGCACCAGCGGACGCCGCGGTCCCGCCGCAGGCGCAGCATCGGGCGCGGCACGGCCCGCACGGGCGAAGGGGATGAGGCGCGGTCCGATCGATTGCGGCTGCTCGCGCGCGTCGGCCACGGCCGGGTACCAGATTATGACGCGGAGCGCATGGGTCGCGGCGCCCCGCCAGTCGTAAGGCTCGGCCGGAATGAAATCGCGCGTCGTGACGCCGACCTTCAATGCAGCATCGTCGGCGCATGCCACCCCCGCCGTGAGCAGCATCAACCACAGCGCCAGAAACCGCATTCGGACGCTCTCCCGTCACCGCTGGTTCGACATTATTAACATGCCTAGCGCGGCGGCGCACCGTGGAGCAGGACCGAGTGGCGCCGGCCATAGACGAAATAGAGCGCGAGGCCGATCACCAGCCACACGATCAGCCGCAGCCAGGTCTCCCAGGGCAGGAACACCATCAGCAAGACCGAGAAGGCGATGCCGAGCACCGGGACGACAGGCACGCCGGGCGTGCGGAACGGGCGCGCGATCTCCGCATCGCTCTTGCGCAGATAGATCACCGCGCCGCAGACCAGCACGAAGGCGAACAGCGTGCCAATAGAGACCATCTCGCCGAGGATATCGATCGGGGTCAAAGCCGCGACGACGGCCACCACGATCCCGATCAAAAGCTGGCTCTTCCAGGGCGTGCCGAGCGAGGGATGCACGTCGGAGAACAGTCTTGGCAGCAGGCCGTCCTTGGCGATCTGGAAGAAGATGCGGCTCTGGCCGTACAGCAGCACCAGGATCACCGTCGTGAGGCCGGACAGCGCGCCGATCTTGATCAGCACCGAGAACCAGGTCTGCCCGATCACATCGACGCCCTTGGCGATCGGATCGGCGACGCCGAGCTCGGTGTAGGGAACGAGGCCGGTGAGCACACCGGCGACCGCGACATACAGGATGGTGCAGATCAGCAGCGAGCCGAGGATGCCGATCGGCATGTCGGTCTGCGGGTGCTTGGCCTCCTGCGCCGCGGTCGACACCGCGTCGAAACCGATGAAGGCGAAGAACACCACCGAGGCGCCGCGCATCACGCCGGTCCAGCCGAATTGACCGAACGTGCCGGTGTTGTCGGGGATGAAGGGATGCCAGTTCGCTGGTGTAACGTATCCGACGCCGAACAGGATGAAGGCGAGCACGACGGCAAGCTTGATGCCGACCATGATGTTGTTGAGCCGGGCCGATTCCTTGGTTCCGCCGATCAGCATGGCGGTGAGCGCCAGCACGATGAACGCCGCCGGCAGATTGACGATGCCTTCGACGGTCGAGCCGTCAGCCAGCTTGGCCTCGGTCCAGGGCGCGGCGGCATATTGGGGTGAGATGTTGATGCCGAAATTGTGCAGCAGCGAGACGATGTAGCCGGACCAGCCGACCGCGACGGTGGAGGCGCCCATCGCGTATTCGAGGATCAGGTCCCAGCCGATCACCCAGGCGAACAGCTCGCCCAGGGTCGCGTAAGTATAGGTGTAGGTGCTGCCGGAGACCGGCAGCAGCGCCGCGAGCTCGGCGTAGCACAGGCCGACAAAGGCACAGGCGATGCCGCCGACGACGAAGGAGAGCATGATGGCGGGGCCGGCATAATGCGCCGCTGCGGTGCCGGTGAGCACGAAGATGCCCGCACCGATGATGCAGCCAATCCCGAGTGCCGTGATGCTGAGCGCCCCGAGCGTCTTGCCGAGCGTGTGCTCCCCTGCTTCGGCGATGATGGTGGCGACCGACTTGCGCGTCATCAAACCCAGATCTGTCATGGCGACATCTCCATCTGGTATGACCAATGCGGCACCACAATCAGAGCTAGAACCTTGGGCCGCAGTATCCGAACAATTGTCCTGACGTTCAGGCAAGGCAGGCGGTTTGGCGCGCGAGCCGCCAATCAACGATCTCAGGGAGCTCTGTCTATATACGCGCGACTATGACGACTGGTTCCCGGTGCGGAACGTGACGGCGTCGCGCCGCCATCCGCGAACCGACCGACGCGCCGCATCATCGGCACGCCGCGCGCGCCCTACTCCGCCGCCTGACGGACGTGGCGCGAGGTCGGGGTTCGCATCGTCACCAGCTCTTCGGAGGCGGTCGGATGCAGCGCGACGGTGGCGTCGAAGTCCGCCTTGGTCGCCTTCATCTTCACGGCGATCGCAACGACTTGCGTGATCTCGGCGGCGGCATCGCCGACGATGTGGCAGCCGAGCACGCGGTCGCTCGCGCCGTCGACCACGAGCTTCATCAGCACGCGGGTGTCGCGGCCGGACATCGTCGCCTTGATCGGGCGGAAATCGGCCTTGTAGATGTCGACGTGGCTATACTGCGCCCGCGCCTCTTCTTCCGTGAGGCCGACGGTGCCGACCTCCGGCTGCGAGAACACCGCGGTCGGGATCGTCGCGTGGTCGACCTGCACCGGGCGCTTGCCGAACACGGTGTCGGCGAAGGTATGGCCTTCGCGGATCGCAACCGGCGTCAGATTGGTGCGGTGGGTGACGTCGCCGACCGCGTAGATGTTGTCGACCGAGGTCTTCGACCAGCCGTCCACCTGGATGCCGCCATTGGCGGGATTGATGGCGACGCCGGCGGCCTCGAGCCCGAGACCCCGGACATTGGGATGCCGGCCGATCGCGAACATCACCTGGTCGGAGGCGATGCTCGAGCCGTTCGACAGACGGGTCGTGTAATCCTTGCCGTGCTTGTCGACCTTCGCCACCGTGCAGCCGGTGATAATGGTGATGCCGCGCTTCTCCATCTCGGTGCGGACATGCTTGCGCACGTCCTCGTCGAAGCCGCGCAGGATGTTGTCGCCGCGGTAAACCACAGTGACGTCGGAGCCGAAGCCGGCGAAGATGCCGGCGAATTCCAGCGCGATGTAGCCGCCGCCCTGGATCACGATCCGCTTCGGCAGCTCCTTCAGGTGAAACGCCTCGTTGGAGGAGATCACGTGCTCGATGCCGGGAACGGCCGGCCCGTGATTGGGCGCGCCGCCGGTCGCGATCAGGATGTACTTTGCGGTCACCTTCTCGCCGGTGGCGAGGCGGACGGTGTGGGCATCCTCCAGCACCGCGCGGGTCTTGACGATCCTGGCGCCCGACTTCTCGACATTGCTGGTGTAGGCGCCCTCGAGCCGAGCGATCTCCTTGTCCTTGTTGGCGACGAGCGTCGCCCAGTCGAACGAGACCTGGCCGATGCTCCAGCCGAAGCCGGCCGCGTCCTCGATCTCCTGGTGGACGTGGCTGCCGATCACGAACAGCTTCTTCGGCACGCAACCGCGGATCACGCAGGTGCCGCCCATCCGGTACTCTTCGGCGACCATGACCTTTGCGCCATAATTGGCGGCGATGCGGGCGGCACGGACGCCGCCCGAACCACCACCGATGACAAACAGGTCGACGTCAAACTCGGCCATGGGTACCTCTCTCTTCCTTCTCCCTCGCCCCGCTCTTGCGGGGAGAGGGCTGGGGTGAGGGGCATCTCTACGAGTCAGACTCGCGGAGAGTCCCCCTCACCCGGCACTACGTGCCGACCTCTCCCCGCAAGCGGGGCGAGGTGACAAGACTTTTAGATATCCTTGCCGCGCTTCTTCATCTCGGTCTTGAACTGGCCGTTGACGATCACGCCGAACTGCTGCGCCCACTGCTGCATATATTGCAGCGATCCGTTGATTGCCGTGGGCTCCGCGATCAAAAGCTTCTGACCGAGCGGGGTCTTGTAGAACGTCACGAGGTCCTTCAGCTCCTGCTCGGTGAACTCGGCGGCGTAGATCTGCGCCATGCCGTCGCCGATCTCCTTCTCGCTGCCCGCGAACTGCTTGGCGACGACCAACGCCACCTCGTCGAGATCCTTCTGGTAGTTCAGGTACTGCTGCAGCAGGCCGGTCTTGGTCTTCTCGATGATTCCCGGAACGGCGCCGGCATACATCACCGCCACGTTCTTCATCGTCAGGATTTCCTTGGCGTACCCGATCGCCGCGGGGGTCGACTGCTTGACCTTGGGCATGGGGGGCAGCTGCTGCTGCGCCATCGCCGGTGCAGCCGCGAGCGCCAGTCCAGCCGCCAGGGCCGCTGCCGACAAAAGTCCCGAAAAACGCTTCATTCCAAGTCTCCTTGCTTGCGGCGTTAACGCCGTTCAACAACCCGAATTCCCTGTGCGCCGGCCAGGATGGCGACGCTGCCGAGCCCGATGAACAGGCCATGTTCAACCACGCCCGGGATCACGCTGAGCAAACCGGCGAGACGCGGCGGGTCGCCGATCCGGCCGAGATGGGCATCGACGATCCAGTGGCCGCCATCGGTGACAAAAACGTGACCGTCCTTGCCCTTACGGACGATCATTTGGCCGGACACGCCGGCCTGTTCGAACGCCCGCGCCATCGCGGCCTGGGTCGCGGCGAGCCCGAACGGGATCACCTCGACCGGCAGCGGAAAGCGGCCGAGCACGTCGACCCATTTGCTGTCGTCGGCAATCACGATCATGCGATCACTGGCGGCCGCCACGATCTTCTCGCGCAGCAGCGCGCCGCCGCCGCCCTTGATCAGATTGAGCGCGTGGTCGATCTCGTCGGCGCCGTCGACGGTGAGGTCGAGGTGATCGACCTCGTCCAGCGTGGTCAGCGGAACGCCGCAGCGGATCGCGTCCGCCCGGGTCGCCTCCGAGGTCGGCACGCCGATCACCTTCATGCCGGATCGGACCTTTTCCCCGAGCAGCTCGACGAAATGCTTGGCGGTCGACCCGGTGCCGAGCCCGAGCTTCATGCCGTCACGCACTTCTTCGAGCGCGCGCGCCGCCGCCTGGCGTTTCAGTGCGTCCATGTCCACGGCCGATAGCCCCTTGTCCGTTACGGGCGCGCCATCGGCCGCCCGGCGGGCGCATATCTAGCCTCGATTCACGGGTAGGAATAGCGCCATGCGGGCCAGTCTTTAGGCCGAAACGGCATCCATCGCGGCCAAAATCGCCGCAAAACGGCCCTCGACCTCGGCTCGCATCCCGGGATGGGTGAAAACGTAGAGCTGGTCGTCGTGAATCGCGCGCACCACGCGAGCCGCAACCGCGGCCGGATCGAGACCGGCCTCCAGGCGGCGCTCGATCTCGGCGACGACAGCGGCCATCGGGCTCGCCGGATCGAGCTGGCGGCGCGGTCCGTAGCGCTCGGGGCGGTTGCGCCCGCTGTCGCCGATGCGGGTCTGCACATAGCTCGGACAGAGCACGCTGACGCCGATCCCAAGCGGCTTCAGTTGCGCTGAAAGCCCTTCGGACAGGCTGACGACGGCGAATTTGGTCGCCGAATACGGGCTGACGCCGAGCCCCGCATTCATCCCGGCCATCGACGCGGTGTTGACGATATGGCCGCCTTCGCCGTGCGCGCGGATATGCGGCAGGAAGCTCCGGATGCCGTGCACGACGCCCATCAGGTTGACGTCGATCACCCAGCGCCAGTCGTCGACCGAGATCTGGTCGATGCCGCCGCCGCCTGCGACACCGGCATTGTTGCAGACGACGTGGACGTTGCCGAAGGCGCGGAACGATGCCTCCGCCGCGCGGTCGACGCTTGCGGGATCGGCGACGTCGCAGACCACGCCATGGACGTCGGCGCCGCTGGCCCGCAAGGCATCGACGGCCTTGTCGAGCGCGCCGGTTTCGATGTCGGCGAGCATCACCTGCGTGCCCTCGCGGGCGAACGCGGTTGCCATCGCCAGTCCGATTCCGCTGGCCGCACCGGTGATAAACGCGGCTTTTCCGGCAAGTTCCCGCATCCCGGCCTCTCCAATTTGATGTTGCGCCGAGATCTACTCTTGCATCGCGGCGCACAGCCCGATAGCCAAAAGCGTGATGTCCGCCTCCTCTCCCCCCATCATCGTGTTCGATCTCGACGGCACGCTGGTCGACACCGCGCCTGACCTGATCAGCGCGCTGAATTATGTGCTCGACCGCGAAGGTCTGCGGCCGGTTCCGCTGTCGGCCGCCCGCAACATGATCGGCGCCGGCGCGCGCAAGCTGCTCGAGCGCGGGCTCGAGGTGGATGGACGCGCGGTAAGCCTCGCGGACCTCGATCGCTTAACCGCGGATTTCATCGACTATTACGCCGAGCACATCGCCGACGGCTCGCGTCCGTTCGACGGGCTCGAAGCCGCGCTCGACCGGCTGGAGGCCAAGGGCCATCGCTTTGCGGTCTGCACCAACAAGCTGGAATGGCTGTCGAAGCTGCTGCTCGACCGGCTCGGCCTGACGCGGCGTTTTGCCGCGATCTGCGGCCAGGACACATTCGGCGTCGCCAAGCCCGACCCGGCGTTCCTGCGCGAGACGGTCGCCCGCGCCGGCGGCAAGCTGCCCGGCGCCATCATGGTCGGCGATGCCGGTCCCGATGTCGGGGTCGCCCGGCGCGCCAGCGTCCCGGTGATCGGCGTCGATTTCGGCTATACCGACGTCCCGATGACCGAGCTGAAGCCGGATCGGCTGATCAGCCACATGCGCGATCTGCCGGACGCCGTCGCCAGCCTCGGCGCAGCATAAGATTTCCACAACACATTGATATTACTTGGCAATATTTTGCCATGCGAATTTTCCATTAACCATCCTTTAACGAACAGACCTCCCCCTGTTGCACCCCTGTTCCGACGCTCCTATGGTCGGGCCGGGGATTGTGGCTGATTGCCGCAGTAGAGTGTGGATCATGCGTCGTATCATCGTGATTGCGGCCGCCGGGCTGAGCCTGGCCGGCTGCTCTTCGTTCTCATTGGATTCGTTCAAGTCGGCACCGCCGCCGATGCAGGTGCAGCTGGATTCGGCACCGCAAGGCGCCGATGCCGTGACCTCGATCGGGCCGGGTTGCAAGACGCCCTGCTCGGTGTCGATCCCGGCGCCGGAGGCCAACTTCACCGTCACCTTCAACATGCCGAAGTTCCAGCCGGCGACGGTGCCGGTGACGGTGACCCGCACGCCGGGCGACATCACGAGCCCGGCCACCACCACGCTCGATCCGAGCCCGGTGTTCGCCGAGCTGCAACCCGCCGGCCCGCCGCCGCGCGGGCACAAGGCGATGCGGCCAAAGAAGAAGAAGCCAAAGCCGGCTGCCGCCGCGGCTCCTGCCGCCGCTCCGGACGCGGCGTTCCCTGCTCCGAGCGCGGCACCGCCGCCGGCAGCCGCGGCTCCGACGCGCTGACGCCCAACACTGCGCGCGTCTGAACCAGGATTGCACTGCACAAGAGCCCGGCCGAAAGCCGGGTTTTTGTATTCTGTGGAGACACATCGGCGATTGCGATCATGCATCGCGCGATCTGTCTCACCTATCGCTTTGCAATTGGCTTCGCAGGTTGCGGATCATCCATTGGAACGCATTGTGACGGCGTGCCAACATGCATAGATTGTGCGTGCAGGGCCCGTCACGGCCCGGCGCTCTGGGAACGCCTTGGTTTGAGGCTTGGCTTGAAGGCTTGGGTTGAATGAACGGATCCACGCAGGCGCATTCCGACACGCTGTTTCGTCCGATGACCGATCCGTTCGGCCGGACGATCCGTTACCTGCGCGTCTCCGTCACCGACCGCTGCGACTTGCGCTGCTTCTACTGCATGTCGGAAGACATGACGTTCCTGCCGAAGGCCGACCTGCTGACGCTGGAAGAACTCGACCGTCTCTGCTCGGCCTTCGTTGCCAAGGGCGTGCGCAAGATCCGCCTCACCGGCGGCGAGCCGCTGGTCCGCCGCAATGTGATGGGCCTGGTGCGTTCGCTGTCGCGCCACCTTTCGACCGGCGCGCTCGACGAATTGACGCTGACCACCAACGGTTCGCAGCTCGCGCGCTTCGCGCAGGAGCTGGCCGATTGCGGCGTTCGCCGCGTCAACGTCTCGCTCGACACGCTCGACCCCGTAAAATTCCGGGCCATCACCCGCTGGGGCGACATCGACAAGGTTCTGTCGGGCATCGAGGCGGCGCGATCGGCCGGGCTTGCGGTCAAGATCAATGCGGTCGCGCTGAAGAACATGAACGAGGACGAGATTCCCGCGCTGATGGAATGGGCGCATGGCAAGGGATTGGGCCTGACCTTGATCGAGGTGATGCCGATGGGCGACATCGGCGAAGGCCGCATCGATCAGTACGTTCCGCTGTCGCTGCTGCGCGCACGGCTCGAGAAGCACTACACGCTGACCGATCTCGCCGACGACACCGGCGGCCCTGCCCGCTATGTCCGGGTCGCCGAGACCGGCGGCAAGCTCGGCTTCATCACGCCGATGACCCACAATTTCTGCGAATCCTGCAACCGGGTGCGGATCACCTGCACCGGCACGCTGCACACCTGCCTCGGCCATGAGGACGCCTCGGACCTGCGCCGGCCGCTGCGCGCCTCCGACGACAACGATCTGCTGTCGGCGGCCATCGACCGGGCCATCGGGCTGAAGCCGAAGGGGCACGATTTCATCATCGACCGCCGCCATAACCGCCCGAGCGTCAGCCGCCACATGAGCGTGACCGGCGGCTAGTTCAAAGCCCCGCGGCCAACGCCTGCGCCGTCCCCCGATTACCAAGGCGGGACAACGATTTGCCGCGCCGTCAATTTGCCCATTTTCCGATTGACGGCGTTCGACGGCGCTGATTTGGTGCCCCGGCTTTCACGCTCGCCCGGCCGGATAGGCCGCTGCCCCCTGTCGGCACATGCCGACGATCCGGTAGCCAAGAGCACCAACAACGGCGGAAGCGGATTTCGGGGGAGGACGATCGCTTGCAACTGCTCCTGAAGGTGAGCCGTGGCTCCGAGCGCATGCGCGCGGCGGCCAGATGATGCTTGAGAAAATATTCGGCGCGCAGATCGCGCGGCCGCGGAGATCGTGATGCGCCCATTGTTGGCACTGAGTCAGGCCATCGACCGACTCAACGAGAAGATCGGCACCATCTGCAATCTGCTTGTGCTGATCGCCTGCCTGGTCAGCGCCGGCAATGCCATGATCCGCTACGCGTTCAGCTACTCCTCGAACGGCTGGCTCGAGGCGCAGTGGTACATGTTCGCGATCCTCGTGATGTTCGGCGCCTCCTACACCTTCAAGCGCAACGAGCATGTCCGCGTCGAGATCCTCTATCTGATGCTGTCCGAACGCGGCCAGCTCTGGCTCGACATGATCGGCACATTGTTCTTCCTGATCCCGGCCTGCCTGCTGCTCGCCTATCTGTCCTGGCCGTTCTTCCACCAGGCCTATGCGGTCGGCGAGATGAGCGGCAATGCCGGCGGCCTGCTGCGCTGGCCGATCAAGTTCGTTATCCCGTCCGGCTTCGTGATGCTTGCGTTGCAAGGCGTGTCAGAGGTGATCAAGCGGATCGCCGCGCTGCAAGGCTATGTGACGATCGACGCGAAGTATGAGAGGCCGACGCAATGACGATTACGCTGGAGATGATGCCGCCACTGATGTTCGGCGGCCTGATCATTGCAATGCTGATCGGCTACCCGGTGGCGTTCACGCTCGCCGCGGTCGGCCTGTCGTTCGGGTTTCTCTCGATCTATCTCGGCTTCTTCGACCTCAACTTCCTGCAGGCGATCCCGGGCCGCATCTTCGGCAGCGTGCTGTCCAACGAGCTGTTGCTCGCGATCCCGTTCTTCACCTTCATGGGCGCGATATTGGAGAGATGCGGGCTCGCCGAGGACATGCTGGATTCGATGGGCCAGCTGTTCGGCCCGATCCGCGGCGGCCTTGGCTATTCCGTGATCATCGTCGGCTTCATCCTCGGCGCCATCACCGGCACGGTGGCGGCGCAGGTGATCGCGATGGCGCTGATCTCGATGCCGGTGATGATCCGCTACGGCTACAATATCCGCTACATCACCGGCGTGCTCGCCGCCTCCGGCACCATCACGCAACTTGTCCCTCCCTCTCTCGTCCTGATCGTGCTCGCCGACCAGCTCGGCAAATCGGTCGGCGACATGTATCTCGGCGCCTGGGGTCCGTCGGTGTTCCAGATCCTGCTGTTCGCCGGCTACACCTTCCTGCTCGGCATCTTCAAGCCGAGCCATGTGCCCGCGGTGCCGATCGAGGCCCGTACGCTGACCGGCTGGGCGCTGTGGAAGAAGTGCCTGCTCGGCATCATCCCCTCCGCGGTGCTGATCTTCGTCGTGCTCGGCACCATGATGATGGGCCTTGCGACCCCGACGGAAGCCGGCGCCATGGGCGCGGTCGGCGCCATCGTGCTGGCCGCCATCCACCACAAGGATTTCAGCGCGACCGGCCGCAAAGTGCTGATAACAGGCGTGATCGCCGGCGGCATCGGCACCATCATCGCGATGCTCTACACCGAGAACCTGATCTTCAAGCTCGCGTTCGCGATCACCTATCTCGCGGTGGTCTGGATCTGCCTCGAGGCCGTCAAGATCCGGGACCTGCGCGACCTGATCAAGCAGGGCTACGAGACCACCATGCGCATCACCTGCATGGTCACCTTCATCCTGATCGGTTCGACCTGCTTCTCGGTGGTGTTCCTCGGCGTCTCCGGCGGCACCTGGCTGGAGCACCATCTGACCTCGCTGCCCGGCGGCGTCTGGGGCTTCCTGATCTTCATCAACATCTTCATCTTCTTCCTGGCGTTCTTCCTCGATTTCTTCGAGATCGCCTTCATCATCCTGCCGATGATCGCGCCGATTGCGCAGAAGGTGCTGGCGCCGGTGGTCGGCCCCGACGCCGCGCTGATCTGGTTCGGCGTGATGCTCTGCGTCAACATGCAGACCTCGTTCCTGCATCCGCCGTTCGGCTTCGCGCTGTTCTATCTGCGTGGCGTGGCGCCGAAGGAAGTGAAGAGCTCCGACATCTATTGGGGCGCAATGCCCTGGATCGGGCTGCAGGCGATCATGGTGGCGCTGGTGATTGCGTTCCCGGTCGTCGTCACCGGACTGCTCGACAAGCCGCTCGATGTCGACCTCAACAAGGTCAAGATCGAGGTGCCGCAGATCGAGCTGCCGCCGCTCGATTTCGGGCAACCAAAGCAGTAGCCGGCGCCAGCTTCTTCAGCGTGCCTAGAGCATTTTCGGTTCTGATTGAATCAGAACCGAAGCTCTAGATTCTTGTTTTGACGCGTTTTCTTTACGCGAACCGGTGTCCACTTCGCTCGAAAACGCTCTTGCGGAAGCGGGGCATGCTGGAACCGTTGACGGCGGCGGCGAGTCCTGTGAAGACGCGGGGATACGGATCGTCCTCCAACATCACAGATGCCACTCCATGCCGCAACCGCATCTCGCCCGCTCGTTCGTTCGCCCGCTCATCGCATCTCTCGGCTTGGCTGCTGCCGTGGCGCATGCGGCGCCGGCGTCCGACATTCGCGCACTGGCGCAACAGGAGCAGCAGCCGCTGCTCGACACCCTGCGCGACCTCGTGCAGATCGAATCCGGCAGCAAGGACATCGAAGGCCTCAACCAGATCGCCGCGCGCATCGCCGGCGAGCTCAAGCAGCTCGGCGGCACGGTGGACATCCTGCAGACCACCGACATCTACCGGCTGGACGACACGCCCGAGAAGATCGGCCCGGCCGTGCAGGCCGTCTTCAAGGGCACGGGCAGCGCGAAGATCATGCTGATCGCGCACATGGACACCGTGTATCTCAAGGGCATGCTGAAGGATCAGCCCTTCCGCGTCGATGGCGACAAGGCTTACGGCCTCGGCATCGCCGACGACAAGCAGGGCATCGCCACCATCATCCACAGCGTGGCGCTGCTGCAGAAGCTCAACTTCAAGGACTTTGGCACGCTCACGGTGCTCATCAATGGCGACGAGGAGATCTCTTCGCCCGGCTGGCGCAGCACCATCACCCGCGTCGCCTCAGAGCAGGATGCCGTGTTCTCGTTCGAAGGCAGCGACGCCAGCGGCACGCTGCGCCTCGCCACCAGCGGCATCGGCTCGGCCTATCTCACGGTGCATGGCAAGTCGTCACATGCGGGCGCGAGGCCCGAAGGCGGCGTGAATGCGCTCTATGAGCTGTCACACCAGGTGCTGCAGATGAAGGACCTGTCGAAGCCCGAGCAGGGCCTGAAGCTGAACTGGACGGTTTCCAGGTCCGGCACCAACCGCAACGTGATCCCCGCCGAAGCCACCGCCCAGGCCGATGCCCGTGCGCTCAAGGTGTCCGACTTCGACGAACTCGAGACGGCGCTGCAGGACAAGATCAAGAACCGCCTGCTGCCCGACTCCAAGGTGGACGTGAAGTTCGAGATACGCCGCCCGCCGCTCGAAGCCAACGACGCCTCACGCCGCGTGGCCGGCCACGGCAAGACGATCTATCAGGACCTGGGTATGCCGCTGAACGTGGCCGAGCGGGCCACGGGCGGCGGTACCGACGCTGCGTTTGCCGCCCTCAAGACCAAGGGAGCCGTGGTTGAAGGCATGGGCCTCTCGGGCTTCGGCGCGCACTCCAACGATGCCGAGTATGTGCAAATCAACAGTATTGTGCCGCGCCTGTACTTGACCACGCGGATGATCATGGACCTGTCCGACGGCAAGGTGAAATAGACCGGCAGCCGGCGGCACGACAGGTGCCGCTGGCCGGCCCTCTCAGGCGGTCGCCGGCTCCGCCTTGGCGAGGTGGAAGCTCAACGTGAACTGGGCACCGCCGGACGGCAGGTTCTCGACCCTGATCGTCGCGTCGTGGTCGTCGACGACGCTGCGGACGATCGAGAGCCCGAGCCCCGCCCCGTCCGTGCGCTGGCGCTGGCGATCGCCGCGCCAGAAGCGCTGGAACACCAGGCCCTGCTCGGCGGGCGCAATCCCCGGCCCGCAGTCGCGCACCTGCACCGAACCGTCCTCATGCACCTCGACATCGACCGAGGTCGCGTCTGCCGTGTACTTGATGGCGTTCTCCGCCAGGTTGAAGATCGCGCGCTGCAGCATCTCGGCATTGCCCTTGACCCGCACCGGGCCGTCGGTGCCGCGCAGCGCGATGTCCTTCTGCTGCGCCAGCGCATAGGGCGCGATCGAGCCGACCACCTCGGCGCACACGGCGCGCAGATCCGCGGTTTCGCCGGGGTCCAGCACCAGCGTATCGAGCTCGGCGATCTCGAGCAGCTGGCTGACGATACGGCTCATGCTCTCGATGTCGGCATGCAGCTCCTTGGTCCCCTTGGCTACATCCAGCGTCTCGATCCGGGTCCTCAGGATCGCGAGCGGGGTGCGCAGCTGATGCGCGGCATCGGCGGTGAACTGGCGCTGCACGTGAAACCCGTCCTCCAGACGATCGAAGGCCTGGTTGACGGCGGTCACCAGCGGCAGGATTTCGCTCGGAATCCCCTCCGTCGGCAGACGGATGTCGGTCCTGGCCGGTCCGATGCTCCTGGCCTCCTCCGAAGCCCGCAGCAGCGGAATCACGGCGCGGCGGAAGATCAGGATGTCCGTCGCCAGCAGGATCAGGAGGATCGGGATGGTGATCCAGCCGACCCGGCGGAAGAAGTTGGAAACGATGTCATCGATGATGACGTCGCGATGCGACAGGTCCTCGGCGACCTGGATGCGCAGCGTCTGGCCGCCGACGAGCTTGGTGGCGCTGGCGCCGGCAATCCGGTCGGCCAGGGCCGGCAGCCGCGGCGCGCCGCGATGCGACGAAAACAGCAGGTTGTCGTCCGCATCGTAGATGTCGTAGCGATAGCGGCCATAGGCGTCGGAATAGAGCCCCCTCAGGCTGTCCGGCAGGTTGAGCTGCACCTTGCCGGCGGAATCGACCACGAGGTTCTGGCCGAGATCGGCGGCCTGATCGCGCATCGCTTCGCGATGCAGCTGGTTGATCTCCGAATTCAGCAACCACAGCAGCAGCAGCGGCAGGAAGATCGCCGCGACCGCGACCGCCACGATGTGCAGGAACACGATTCGCGACGTCAGCGACGTGAAGCGGAACACCGCTATTTCTCCTCCGCCATCAGATAGCCGACGCCGCGAATGGTGTGGATGATGACCTTGGCGCGGTGCTCGGTGAGCAGCTTGCGCAGGCGCGACACGTAGACTTCGACCGCATTCGAGGCGACCTCGCCCGACAGACCGAAAATGTGGTCCTCGACATTCTTCTTTGGTACCACCCGCCCCTGCCGCCGCAGCAGGATTTCGAGCACAGACGTTTCACGCGCGGAGAAGACGTATGGAGCGCCGTCGACGAACACCTGCTTGCTCTCGGTGTCATAGACCAGATTGGCGAGCTTCAGCGATGAGCCGAGCAGCTGGCCGGGCCGGCGCAGGATGGCTTCGAGCCGCGCCACCAGCTCTTCCAGCGCGAACGGCTTCGCCAGATAATCGTCCGCACCGCTGCGCAGGCCGTTGACCCGATCCTGCAGACCGTTGCGCGCGGTCAGCACCAGGACCGGCAGCGGGTCGCTCTTGCGGCGCAGCTCCGACAGCACCGACAGGCCATCACCGTCGGGCAGACCGAGATCGAGGATCATGGCAGCATAGGTGACGCTTCGCAGCGCATCACGCGCCTCGGCAACGCTGTTAACGATATCGGACTCATATCCCGCCGCCACCAGCCCGCTCGCGAGCAGTCGCGAGAGCTCGAGATTGTCCTCGACGATCAGAAGGCGCATCGCGGCAGTCCTGTCTTCATTCGATCGGTCTTCCGTTTGCACACCTTGTTGCAATGCGCCAGCCAAGCGACAATTCCGCAACAGATCGCGCATTGAGCATTCCCGACGTGCAAACGATACGCATTTGAGCATAACGCCGGATTACCGCTCACTGCGCTACTTTTTGGCTATGCGCGGCCGCTCCCATTCCCACGCAAAATAGATAAACCGGCCCCCGCCGCAATCAAATTCGCGCGCCGCGCCGCACCCTTGAAAAGGGCAAATGTAAGGCTGGCGTCAGCTAGCCCTGATAACTGTTCATTTGTCTCACCGGGAGATCGGACGACGGCCCGCCATGCGGCCGGACCTCGTCTCTCGCGCGAGGCTTTCATGCAGTATTGGCGGCGGGTGATGTCATTTCGAATGAAGTATATGGGCTTTGCGGCGATGCCGGTGCTGGCGGCGCTTCTCGTCGGCGCGTGGCTCACGACGCGCGCCGATGGCGTGGTGAACGCCAAGGCCGCGCAGGAGACCGCGCCGCAGGATGTCAACGTCGAGCAGCAATACGTCGCGCTGAGCGACAAGCAGGCAGCCTCCCTGAAGACCATGGCCGCGGAGCAGCGTTCGTTCAGGACCCTGAAGAACGCAGTCGGCTCGATCGACTTCAATCAGAACATGCTGGTGCAGGCGTTTACCTCAAATCCCGGCAGGATCGTCGACACGCCGCTCAATGTCGGTGACGAGGTCGCGAAGGGCGACAGGCTGTTCACGATCGACAGCCCCGATCTGCTGCAGGCCGAGTCGTCGCTGCTCGCCTCGGCCGGCGTGCTCGAACTGCAGACCAGGACGCTGGCCCGGGTCAGGCAGCTGCTGAAGACCGGCGGCGGCGCGCAAAAGGACGTCGATCAGGCGACGTCGGATCAGCAGACCGCCGAGGGCAACTACAAGGCCGGGCGCGACGCGGTGCGCATCTTCGGCAAGACCGACGCCGAGATCGACCGCATCGTCGCCGACCGCAAGGTCGATTCGATCCTGGTGGTGCCGAGCCCGATCTCCGGCCGGATCATTGCGCGCAATGCCGCGCCGGGTCTGTTTGTGCAGCCGGGCAATGCGCCGGCGCCCTATTCGCTGGCCGACATCTCGACGATGTGGATGGTCGCCAATGTGATCGAGACCGATGCCCCCTCCTACCGGATCGGCCAACCGGTCGAGGTGCGGGTGCCGGCCTATCCGAACGAGGTGTTTCGCGGCCGCGTGACGACGCTCGGCCTCAACATCGATCCGAACTCGCACCGCCAGCTGGTGCGTTCGGTGATCGATGATCCCCAGCACAAGCTGCGCGCCGGCATGCTGGCGAGCTTCACGATCGAAACCGAGCCCCCAAAGCTGTCGGTGAGCGTTCCGCTGGACGCCATCGTGCGCGAGGGTGACGGCACGATGACGGTGTGGGTCACGACTGACGGCCGCAAGTTCGACCGCCGCACGGTGACAATCGGAATGGAGCAGGACGGCTGGCGGCAGATCCTCAACGGCCTCGCAGCCGGCGAGAAGGTTGCCTCCACCGGCGCGATCTTCCTCAGCAACAAGTTCGCCAACGCGGCCACCGGCTAGCCCGTGCTAACCGCGCGTTCGTCCGCTCAAGAGTAGTGCAGTACCTTGATCAAAAGCCTCCTTCAATTCGGCCTGACCCGAAGCGCCGTCATCGTGCTCGGCCTCGCCGTGTTCTGCGCCGCCGGAATCGCCGCGTTCACCAAGCTGAACATCGAAGCCTATCCGAACCCGGCGCCCGTCATCCTCGAGATCACGGCCCAGGCCGCCGGCCTCTCTGCCGAAGAGATGGAGAAGTACTATACGATCCCGATGGAGGTCGGGCTGTACTCGACGCCGGGCGTGGTCAACATCCGCTCGACCTCGTTCTACGGCCTGTCGTTCGTGCGGGTCACCTTCAAATACGGCGTCGACTATTACTTCGCGCTCTCGCAGGCCACCAACAACCTCACGCAGAACGTTCAGCTTCCCGGCAACCAGATTCCGCAGATCCAGCAATCCAGCCTGGTCGGCGAGATCTACCGCTACCAGCTCGTCGGCCCGCCGAATTTCGGGCTGACCAATCTCAGGACGTTGCAGGATTACGTCGTCGCCCGCCGGCTGATGACGATACCGGGCGTCGTGCAGATCAACTCCTGGGGCGGCACCACCAAGCAGTTCAACGTCGACGCCGATCTTGCCAAGCTCGAAGCCTATAACATCACCGTGCCGCAGCTGATCAGCGCGCTCGGCAACTCGAACATCAATGTCGGTGGCCGCGAAATCGCGATCGGCCAGCAATCCGTCAACATCCGCGGTATCGGCCTGATCAATTCAGGCGGCGATGACGATATCACCAAGGGCTACAGGGTTCGGGACATCGAGAACGTCGTCCTGACCCAATCCAACGGACTGCCGATCCAGATCAAGGACGTCGCCAAGGTTTCGGTCGGCTATGTGCCGCGGCTCGGCATCGCCGGAAAGGACAAGAACGACGACGTCGCTGCGGCGATCGTCGTGATGGGACGCACCCAGCACACCAACGACATCGTGCCGAAGGTCAAGGAGGAAGTCGCCAAGATCAACAGCGACGGCACCCTCCCGGCCGGCGTCAAGGTTGTCCCCTATTACGACCGCACCTCGCTGGTCAATGTGACGACCCACACCGTGCTGCACAATTTGATGTTCGGCTGCCTGCTGGTGTTCGTGATCCAGTGGGTCTTCCTGGGCGATCTGCGCAGCGCGCTGATCGTCAGCGCCAACATCCCGTTCGCCCTGTTTTTCGCGATCATCATCCTGGTGCTGCAGGGCGAGGACGCCAATCTGCTGTCGCTCGGCGCCGTCGACTTCGGAATCATCGTCGATTCCGCCGTCATCATGATGGAGAACATCTTCCGCAATTTCCAGTCCAGCCCCGAGAACCGGCTGCGGGTGCTGCAACACCTCGCCGAGGGCTACTGGGGAGATGATCCCACGGCGCGAAACGGCCAGCCCGCGCCGGGCTGGACCGAGCGGCTGCGCATGATCTTCGTCAGCGCATTGCAGGTCGACAAGGCGGTGTTCTTCACCGCGGCCATCACGGTCACCGCGTTCGTGCCGCTGTTCACCATGCAGGGCGTCGAAGGCCAAATCTTCGGACCGATGGCGCGAACCTACGGCTACGCGCTCGCGGGCGCGCTGCTGGCGACCTTCACGGTGACGCCGGTGCTGGCATCGCTGCTGCTGCCGAAGCATATCGAGGAAACCGAAACCATCATCGTGCGCTCGCTGCGCAAGGCCTACACGCCGGTGCTGCGCTGGTCGCTGACGCATCTGAGGGTCGCGGTCGCAGCCGGCATCATCTTCCTCGGACTGAGCGGCCTTGCTGCGAGCCGGCTCGGCAGCGAATTCCTGCCCGCGCTCGAGGAAGGCAATTTCTGGATCCGCGCCTCGATGCCGCCGACCATGTCGCTGGATGCAGGCACCGAGCCGACCCGCAAGATGCGCGAGATCCTGCTGCGTCATCCTGAAATCATCACGGTGGTGTCACAGCACGGCCGCCCCGACAATGGCAGCGACGCCTCTCCATTCTCGAACGTCGAGCTGTTCGCGCCGATCAAGCCGTTCGACCAGTGGCCCCCCGGCCTGACCAAGGAGAAGCTCACCGAGGAATTGCAGAAGGAGTTCGACGAGGAACTGCCCGGCGTCACCTTCAACTTCTCGCAATACATCCAGGACAACGTCGAGGAGGCGCTGTCGGGCGTCAAGGGCGCGAACTCGGTCAAGATCATCGGTCCCAACCTTGCCGTGCTCGAACAGCTCGCGACCAAGGTCGCGCAGGAGATGGCCAAGATTCGGGGCGTCGCCGATCTCGGCATCTTCCACCTGGTCGGACAACCCAACCTCAATATCAAGGTGAACCGCGAGAAGACTGCCCGCTACGGACTCAATACCGGCGACGTGACGACCGTCGTCCAGGCCGCGCTCGGCGGCACCAGTGCGACGACCGTGCTGGAGGGCGACCGGCAGTTCGGCGTCGTGGTGCGGCTCGATCCGAAGTTCCGCCAGAGCATCGACGAGGTGCGCGAGATCAAGGTGGCCTACCAGACGCCATCCGGTAACAACGCCTATATTCCGCTGAGCGAGCTCGCCGACATCTCGCTCGATACCGGTGCGTCGTTCATCTATCGCGAGCGCAGCCAGCGCTACATCCCGATCAAGTTCAGCGTGCGCGGCCGCGATCTCGGCAGCACGGTGGCGGAGGCGCAGACGCGCGTCGCCGAGGCGGTGCAGCTTCCGACCGGTTACCGGATGATCTGGTCCGGCGAATTCGACAATCTCGAAGCCGCCAAGGCACGTCTGATGATCGTGGTGCCGGTGACGCTGCTGCTGATCTTCGTGCTGCTGTACAGCCTGTTCAACTCGCTGCGCGACAGCCTGCTGGCGCTCGCCGGCATACCATTCGCCATCGGCGGCGGGTTGATCGCGCTGTATCTTTCCGCTCTCGACTTCAGCATTTCGGCGGCGATCGGCTTCATTTCGCTGTTCGGCGTGGCCGTCATGGACGGCATTCTCAACATCACCTATTTCCGCGAGCTGCGGGCCGCGGGAATGAGCATCAGCGAGGCGGTCTTCCAGGGGTCGGAACAGCGCATGCGTCCGATGTTGATGACTGCCCTCTCCGCCGGCGTAGGCCTGTTCCCGGCGGCGCTCTCCCATGGTATCGGTAGCCAGGTGCAACGGCCGCTTGCCACTGTCGTCGTCGGCGGCATGTTCATCGGGCCGTTGCTGCTGCTCGTGGTGGCACCTGCTTTGCGCAAGATATTCCTGTCGCGGGCGAGCGAAGTGCCGAGCGAAGACAGCGCGGCCGCAGCGCCGCCCGAAGCGGCGCGTTAAGGGGGCGGCCGATGTCCGAGACCGTCGCAAGAATTGTTGCCGCACTCGCACTGTGCGGAAGGCGCGCCCTGCGTCCGACGCTTGGCGCCGGGACCGCCGGGCTATTGCTGGCAAGCTGCGCCGTCGGCCCGAATTTCGTTCCGCCGGCCGCTCCGGATGTCGACCGCTACACACCCGAGAAGCTAGCTTCCCCCAGCACCAATGCCGGGGGACCCAGCGTGCCCAAGCAGCATTTCGTCAGCGGAGAGGACGTGTCGCTGCGGTGGTGGACGGCATTTCGGTCGAAGCCGCTCGACGAGCTGATCAAGATGTCGGTCGCGCACAACCCGTCTTTGCAGGCGGCCGAGGCGTCGATCAGGATCGCCCAATACAACGCGCTGGCCCAGCGCGGGCTGTTCTTCCCGCAGCTCGGCGCAAACTACACGCCTTCCCAGCAGCAGATTTCCGGCGCATCGGGTTCGGGCCCGGGTGGCCAGTCTCCCTCGGTATTTTCGCTTCATACCGCGCAACTGAACGTCAGCTTCGTGCCGGACATCTGGGGCCAGAACATTCGCGCGGTCGAGAGTCTCGACGCGATCTCCGAGCAGCAATTGTTCCAGCTGGAAGCGGCCTACCTGACCCTGACGGCCAACGTCGTCACCGCGGCGATCCAGGAAGCATCGCTGCGCGGCCAGATTGCCGCGATCCAGCGCGTCGTGAAGATCGAACGCGGCATTCTGGAGATCGTGAAGAACCAGTTCAACGCGGGCAGCGCCGCCCAGGTTGACGTGCTGGCGCAGGAGGCCGCACTGGCCCAGTCCGAGCAACTGCTGCCGCCGCTCGAAAAGCAGCTCGCGGTCCAGCGCGACCTGCTGACGTCGCTGGCCGGGCAATTCTCGGCTGACGAAATCCTGCAGAAGTTCACGCTCGACCACCTGGCGCTTCCCGCACACCTGCCGGTGAGCCTGCCGAGCAAGATGATCGCCCAGCGTCCGGATGTCAGGGCCGCAGAGGCGCTGCTGCACTCGGCGAATGCCCAGGTCGGCGTGTCGATCGCGGCGCGGCTGCCCAACATCACGATCACCGGCAATGCCGGCGCCGCCGCCTTCAGCCTCGCCGAGCTGTTCACGCCGGGAACCAGCTTCTACGTCATCGCCGCGAGCGCGACCCAGCCCCTGTTCGATGGCCTGACGCTCTACCACAAGCAGAAGGCCGCGGAGGCCGCGGTGGACCAGGCCGATGCGCTCTATCGCCAGGCTGTCGTCACGGCGATGCAGAACGTCGCCGACGCCTTGCGCAGCCTGCAAGCCGACGCGCGCGCCTTGCAGGCTGCGGTCAAGGCCGAGCTCGCCGCGAAGGCCAGCCTCGACATCATTCAGAAGCAGCTTGCTCTCGGGCAGGTCAATCAGGTGGTCGTGCTTAATGCCCAGCAAGTCTATCTGACGGCGGCAGTGGTCCGCGTTCAGGCCCAGGCGACGCGCCTCTCGGACAGCGCTGCGCTTTTCATGGCGCTTGGTGGCGGCTGGCCAACGAACTGCGCATCCGACGACTGGCGCAAATGTGCCCTGGAGGATTTGCCCGCCGCCCCGCAGCAGGTCAGCGAAAATGGGCCCCCTGCCCGCTAAAAAGCGCCCACGAGGCTACTGACTGGAGGAACCGACGAATGAAAAAAATGCTCACCTTGGCGGCAATTCTCCTTGCGCTCTCGGCGGGATCCGCGGCCGCACAAAGCGCGGTCGGCGGTCCTAAAAAGCCAAGCAATCTCGGCGGTCCCGCCGAGCAGAAGAACCCGGTGGTTCGCACGACGCAAGGTGCCGTATCAACGCCTCCAGCATCGCCGCCAAAGCGATCGCCGAGGAAATAGCGGCACCCCGCAATTGATTTAGCTTCCGGGATTCACGCTGATCGGCTCGATGAGACCCATATGAAAAATACAACGCGTCTGCTTCTCATCGCTGCGGCCGGTGCCATGATGGCGTCGGTTGCCCGCGCGGCGCCTGTTCAGGTCACGCGGCTGTCGCCGCAACATCCCGCAAGCGCCGTTCGGATACGGCTAGCGTGTGACCAGAACTGCCATTGCTGGCAGACACGCTATCAGCAGCGAAGCTATCGCCGGAAGATCGACGATCAGGAGCGACAGGATCCGAATTACTGCCCAGGCGGGGGGCATTATAACGGCCATTACCGCACCGGACCGGCCATCGGGCTGGGCTTCGAAAGCCGCGTTCGGGTGCGGTCATTCCCGTTTCCGTTTTGATCAAGGGTGTCATGCCATGGCAGCCATTCGGTACCCTGTCGGGCCAGTTCCTTGCGAAGGAAAGACCCCATGAAATGCGGCGTTTTCGGTGTTGTGCCGTTGATGGCCGCCGCATGCTTGGGCGTCCTGCCGAACGCCCAAGCGTCCGCCACCAACCCGAACGATTGCACCGCCCGAGTTCTGCATTCCGAAGAGCTGCCTTACGCGCCGATCGGATACTGGCTTGTACAGGTGACCCTGGAGGTCACCCCATCGAACGGACCGCAATTTGTGAGAAGACTGCTGAGG
The DNA here is from genome assembly GCF_042258615.1 of Bradyrhizobium sp. Pha-3. Lineage (GTDB taxonomy): Bacteria > Pseudomonadota > Alphaproteobacteria > Rhizobiales > Xanthobacteraceae > Bradyrhizobium. The sequence continues at coordinate 5,935,141 of NZ_CP170152.1, forward strand.
GAGATCCCACGGCAGAAGTCGCCCCCCAGGCGGGGCGAGACCTATCGGCTGAGATGCAACTCGGCACACGAGTTCGCTTACTGACCCTTTGCTCGGTCTCGAATAGTCGCACAACGACCCGAGCTCCCTGTGACCCCCCTGTAAGTCCGGTGTAAGCGCGTCGTTATAGCCTCCCGCTGTGGAGCTCAGGATGCGGAGGCTGGGAATGCGCAACTGGCTCGTGGGGTACGTTACGACTTTCGGCTTTCCAATCCAGAGATGGGTGCCGCCAACCCTCGCGCTGCTCCTGGCTTGGGCCCTATTGGCGCGGTGGTTGCCCCGGTGAACCCGCTTCCTCCCGGCGGCTGGCGCACACACCGGTCACCGTCGACGATCCCGGGCCAACCTACCAGATGACGGCCGCGCATATCAGCGCCAACGGCACCGCGGCGCCCCCGATGATGACCCACCTGCGCATGTCCGCAGGATCTCTGGAATAGGTGAATATCTGGAAGGCCACGAAAAGGCAGACCGCGGCGCCCAGGATGATGCGAAACAAATCCGATGGCGTCTCGTAGGCCGACCAGATGGTTTCGTTCTGCGGGCTCGCGACGCGAGCCGTTATGACCACCACAAGGATCAGAAACAGCGTCCGCAGGATAAGACCGAGGAAACGCATATTGGCGCCCTGATTCACACTCCTGAATAACGCTAGCACGAATCGTGCCGAAAAGCATTCATTTGGCTGGTCCCTGCCGGCTCCAAACAAAAATCCCGGAGCTTTGCCCCGGGATTCCTGCTTGCTCCGAAGGTGAGCGGCGTCAGACCTGAGAGTGGCGTGCCATAAAATTGTCAAAGCCGACTTCGGCGACCTGGAACCACTGATAGCCGTTGTTGGAGAACGACGTCAGCGAGTCATAGACCTTCTTGAAGTTGGCATTGGTCGCCGAAACCTCGGCATGCAGCTCCTTGGCGGCCTTGAAGGACGCTTCCATCACCGCAGACGGGAACGGACGCAGCTTGGTGCCGGCCGCGAGCAGCTTCTTCAGCGCGACCGGATTGGCCTGGTCATAACGCGCCATCATCCAGTTGTTGGCGAGATGGCCGGCCTGCTCGAGCACGAACTGATAGTGCTTCGGCAGCGCATTCCACTTGTCGAGGTTGATCATCGCCACCAGCATCGGGCCGCCTTCCCACCAGCCCGGGAAGTAATAGTTCGGCGCGACCTTGTAGAAGCCGAGCTTCTCGTCGTCGTAGGGACCGACCCACTCGGCCGCATCAATGGTGCCTTTTTCCAGCGCCGGGTAGATGTCGCCGCCGGCGAGCTGCTGCGGTACCGCGCCAAGCTTCTGCATCACCCTGCCGGCAAAGCCGCCGATGCGGAATTTGAGGCCCTTGAGATCGTCGACGGTGTTGATCTCCTTGCGGAACCAACCACCCATCTGGCATCCGGTGTTGCCGGCGAGCAGCGAGGTGACGTTGTAGCTCTTGTAGAACTCGTTGAGCAGGTCCTTGCCGCCGCCCAGCATGAACCAGGCCTGGTTGAGCCGCATGTTGGGCCCGAACGGCACCGAGGAGCCGAAGGTGAAGGTCGGGTCCTTGCCGAAATAGTAGTAGGGCGCGGTGTGCCCCATCTCGACCGTGCCGTTCTGCACGGCGTCGAGCACCTGCAGGCCGGGCACGATCTCGCCGGCAGCAAAGGTCTGGATCTGGAACTTGTTGTCGGTAGCTTCACCGACCGCCTTGGCCATCAGCTCGGCGCCGCCATGCAGCGTGTCGAGCGACTTCGGCCAGCTCGTCGTCAGGCGCCATTTGAGCTCCGGCATCGACTGCGCGATCGCGGGAGCTGCGACCGTTGCCGCGCCTGCGACGCCCAAACCCGTGACCTTGATGAAATCTCTGCGCTTCATTTGAATCCCACCCTGTATGATTGTGATTGTCCGAGCGTCGACTGCTTGCGATCGTCGCGCTGCGTTTCTTTGCTGTCATGACCGGTGACCGATCACGCGCCGCCTTCGTGCCGAGGCTTCGGGCGCGAGCATGGAACATCCCCTCGGCGAATGCCAGACGCAAAAAACCCGGCCTCCTTGCGGGGGCCGGGCTACTTAAGTCGAAGCTTTGGGCGCGTTCTCGTCTCGCGAACGCTCGAAGCGCTGTTAGCCGCGGGTGCGCGAGCGGATCATGAAGCTGTCGAAGGTGTATTCGGCGACCTGCCACCACAGATACTGGTCGGAACGGTACGCCTGCATGGCGTCGATCGACTTCTTGAAGTCGGCATTCTTGGCCGAGATTTCACCCCACAGCTCGTTGGTCGCCTTGAGGCAGGCCTCGAGCACTTCGTTGGTGAACGGACGCAGCTGCGTGCCGCCGGCAACCAGCCGCTTCAGCGCCGAGGGGTTCTGCATGTCGTAGCGCGCAGCCATCCAGGTGTTGGCGTTGGCGGTCGCGTTGGTCAGGATCGCCTGGTAGTTCTTCGGCAGCGCGTTCCACTTTTCGAGGTTGCAGTAGGCGTGCACGGTCGGGCCGCCTTCCCAGAAGCCCGGATAGTAATAGTACTTGGCGACCTTCTGGAAGCCGAGCTTCTCGTCGTCATAGGGACCGACCCACTCGGCGGCGTCGATGGTGCCCTTTTCCAGCGCCGGATAGATGTCGCCGCCGGCGAGCTGCTGCGGCACCACGCCGACCTTCTGCAGCACCTGGCCGGCAATGCCGCCGATCCGGAATTTGAGGCCGGAGAGATCGGCGACCGTCTTGATCTCCTTGCGGAACCAGCCGCCCATCTGGGTGCCGGTGTTGCCGCAGGGGAAGCCGATCACGCCGAACTTCTTGAAGAACTCGTTGCCGAGCGCCTCGCCGCCGCCCTGGTACCACCAGGAGTTCTGCATGCGCGCGTTGAGGCCGAACGGCACCGACGCGTAGATCGCAAAGGTCGGGTCCTTGCCGACATAATAGTAGGACACGGTGTGGCACATCTCGACCGTGCCGTTGGAGGTCGCGTCCAGCGCCTGCAGGCCGGGGACGATCTCACCCGCCGCGAACACCTGGATCTGGAACTTGTTGTCGGTCATTTCGGCGACATACTTCGCCACCTGGTCGGCACCGCCATAGATGGTGTCCAACGACTTCGGGAAGCTCGAGGTCAGGCGCCACTTGATTTCAGGCGAGGACTGCGCAATCGCCGGCGCGGCAACCGCCGTCGCGGCAGCACCGGCCGCAGACACTTTCAAAAAATCACGACGCTTCATCGTAAGGCTTCTCCTTGAGGGGCGTTTCCCAGTGACCGCAAGCAGTTCTCCGGCAGGACGCTTGCAAGCAGAACACTCGCAAACGCCCGCCGAGGCGCTCTCGGTCGGCCCTTTAACACGGAAGACGGCCTCACGGAAACGCGACAATGGCATGACCGCACCAATTAAACGAAAGTCTGATGAGGCGGGAATATGCCGGAAAATCCGGGCTCAGACTGCGGTGAAGACGGCCTGCAGCGGCTCGCGGAGCTTGTCGCCGTGACGCGGTAAATCGCCGCGTGCGGACCGCCCGGCTGGCGCTCAACCACCGGGCTCCCGTCGCAATCAGCGCCGCGTCGCCTCTCGCGCCTTCTTGGCTTTGTCGGCCAAATACCGCCCACGCCGGATCCAGCTTTGCGCGGTCGTCTTGCTGACGCCAAAGGTCTTGGCGATCGCCACGGCGGCCTCGCCGATCGAGCCGGATTTCTTTGCAAGGTTGAACGCCGCCCGGGAGGCCTCTTCACGCTTCTCCCGCGTCAGATGCTTGCGGCGTTGTTTGTTTGCTTCGCGTGATGCTGCCATGTCGCTGGTCGCCTCACGGCCCCTCCCCGCATTTCGGCTACCCGTGCCCGCCTTCAATTGACGGAACGGTGGTACGATTCGGCCAGTGCTGGACAAACATACAGGCCGGACGCGATTCAGCAATCGTCCAAGGGCGACAGGCCTGTGAAGAAAGGCCGCCGGGATGCCGGCCTTTGAGGCCCGCCGGCTGACCGGGGCAACAGCGCGGGCTCAGGCGGCGGCGATGACGCCTTGCAGCTGCTCGCGGACCTTGCTGCCGATCGCGCGATAGATCGCCGCGTGCGGCCCGTCCGGTTCGCTCTCGACCACCGGGTTGCCGGAATCCGAGGCGGTGCGGATGGCGATGTGCAGCGGGATTTCGCCGAGGAACGGCACCCCGAGCTTCTCGGCCTCGTGACGGGCGCCGCCATGGCCGAAGATGTCCGAGCGCGTGCCGCAATGCGGGCACTGGAAATAGCTCATGTTCTCGACAATACCGAGCACCGGCACATTGACCTTCTTGAACATCGCCAATCCGCGCCGCGCGTCGATCAGCGAAAGGTCCTGCGGCGTCGAGATGATGACGGCGCCCTTGAGCGGGACGTTCTGCGCCAGCGTGAGCTGGGCGTCGCCGGTGCCGGGCGGCATGTCGACGACCAGCACATCGAGCGTGCCCCAGGCAACGTCGCGCAGCATCTGGGTGATCGCCGACATCACCATCGGCCCGCGCCAGATCATCGCGGTGTCCTCCTCGACCAGGAAGCCGATCGACATGATCGACAGGCCGAAGCGATGCAGCGGGATCATCTTCTTGTCGTCGTTGAGCTGCGGCTTCTCGCGGATGCCGGTCAATCGCGGCACCGATGGGCCGTAGATGTCGGCGTCGAGCAGCCCGACGCGCAGGCCGATGTCGCGCAGACCGAGCGCAAGATTGAGCGCCGTGGTCGACTTGCCGACCCCGCCCTTGCCGGAGGCAACCGCGATGACGGCGGAGATGCCGGGGATCTCGGCCTGCCGGGCCATCGGCGATTGCGCACCAGGCGGGTGCGGATGACGGTGCGCGGACGCAGGCTGGACGCCGCCGGCCGGCCGCGGCGCAGGCGCCGCACCACCGGCCTTGCGCTCCGCGGTCAGCGCGATCATCGCGACGCTGACGCCGGGAATGGCGCGCACGGCGTTCTCGGCCTGCGCACGCACGCTCTCCCAGGCGCGGGCTTCCGCGGCATCGACGTTGATCGAGAAGAACACCTTGCCGTCGGTGACCGTGATCGCCGACAGCACATTGGCGTTGGTCAAGGCTGTGCCGCGCGGCGACATCACCTTGGCAAGACAATCGAGAACCTGTTGCTGCGTCACGCTCACCACGCATCTCCTGGCAAATTCAAGAGAGCACCCATAGAGCGTTGCAGCGCAAAAGGCTACCTCGCTCCGACGTCGTCCCGTCGCTCGGCCGGCGCTGCGGCGCCGCCCTCCTTGGCGGCCTCGTAGTTCAGCTCGATCATGACCCCGTTGGGGTCGTTGACGAAGATCTGCCAGAGATCGCCGCCGGGAACCTGTCGCGAGTCGAATTCCATACCTTTGGACTGCAGCCGCTTCCGCATCCCGTCAAAGCCCTGACTGGCAAAGGCGACGTGATGGACGACGCCGGAGTCAGGCTTTTGCGCCTCGTCGGTCGCGGAAATGTCGACCAGATGCACGACCGCCTTGCCCTCGCTGTACATCCACGCACCGGGGAACGCGAAGTTCGGCCGCGCACCTTTTTCCAGGCCCAAAATGTCCTCATAGAACCGCACCGTGGCGGCGAGATTCCGGGTCCGGATATTGAAATGATCGAGCACACCGACGCTCATGCCCATGCGAGACACTCCCTTTTTTGTGAGGTTCTTTGGTGGGCCGATCCTAGCACAAAACCGGGGTCTGCCATCCAACGAAGCCGTTGCCCTCCGCTGCGCAGGGGGTATGGTGCGGCTCCCTTCCATGGACGGAATGCCCTGCCCGCCGCGACGTTTTCCGGGCGGTCCCAAGGGGCGATCACCACGGCAAATCACAAGGTAACAGACATGGCTAAAGTCGCTTTCCTCGGTCTCGGCGTAATGGGTTTCCCGATGGCGGGACACCTCGTGAAAAAGGGCGGCCATGAGGTCACCGTTTACAACCGGACCGCGGCGAAGGCGAAGGAATGGGCCGACAAGTTCGGCGGCAAGACGGCGCCGACCCCGAAGGCCGCCGCCGAAGGCCAGGATTTCGTGATGTGCTGCGTCGGCAACGACAACGACCTGCGCGCGGTCACGATCGGCGCCGACGGCGCCTTCGCCGGCATGAAGAAGGGCGCGACCTTCGTCGACCACACCACCGCCTCCGCCGAGGTCGCCCGCGAGCTCGATGCCGCCGCCACCAAGGCCGGCTTCAAGTTCGTCGACGCGCCGGTGTCGGGCGGCCAGGCCGGCGCCGAGAACGGCGTGCTGACGGTGATGTGCGGCGGCAGCGCAGACGCCTACGCGGGCGCCGAGCCGATCATCACCGGCGCCTATGCGCGGATGTGCAAGCTGCTCGGACCGGCGGGCGCCGGCCAGCTGACCAAGATGGTCAACCAGATCTGCATCGCCGGCCTCGTGCAGGGCCTGTCCGAGGGCATCCACTTCGCCAAGAAGAGCGGCCTCGACGTCGCCGCCGTGATCGAAACCATCTCCAAGGGTGCCGCGCAGTCCTGGCAGATGGAGAACCGCTACAAGACCATGAACGAGGGCAAGTACGATTTCGGCTTCGCGGTCGAGTGGATGCGCAAGGACCTGTCGATTGCGCTGGCGGAAGCCCGCCGCAACGGCGCGACGCTACCGGCGACCGCGCTGGTCGACCAGTTCTATGCCGAGGTCGAGAAGATGGGCGGCAAGCGCTGGGATACGTCGAGCCTGCTGGCGCGGTTGCAGCGGTAGCTGCTCGCATTGGCACGGTGACCCGCGTCGGCGGGTCACCGTGCCATGCAGCCTCGTCTCGCGAAGGAGCATTCCCCTTAGAAGGTGCGCGCTGCCAAAATATCGAAAACAACCCCATGCAAAGTAGCTGACCCGCCGCCGGCATTCGATTTGGCAACTTGACACGTCGGGCAAATCAGGGGCACATTTCCATTATTCCGAAATCATTTGGACGTGGCCAGCGTCTGGGGTTCGCAGGCGGTCACGCAATAGATGTATGCCGAAACATGCCGGCTTTCGTTGCAGTCCTCGAAAGCCGTGGCTCTTCTCGGACCAACGGCGCGGCGCCTGCACAAAAGTTAATTTAACCTCCGGTTAACGCTTTTCTTTAGCTCTTTAAGGTAACGCTTAATGAATTGGCGTCACAGATAGACAATGCAAAAAGCCCGCGCGGTTCGCGGGCAGGATTTGTGTTGTTGATGAGTAATCCCGCAGAAAAGCCTGAAGTTGTACAGCTTCCGGCAGGACCTCAGGTGACGGCGCCGGTGAACAGCCGGCGCGTCGCAGCGCAGCGGGTGCGTGAGGCGCGGGATCGGTTAACGTCAACCAGTGGAACCCGCCCGGCGTTCGACGCCGAACTGCTCCGGCAATATGCCCAGACCCGGATCTCGGCATCCTACGTCGTGATGCTGCTCGTGGTGGCAACCGGCGTCCTGTTTGGCCTCTGGATGAAGCCGATCGTGGCCGGCGCCTGGACGGTCGGCATCCTCGGCGTCCATCTCGCCATCATCCGCAGCTGCGCCCGCTTCCTCGCCGAGCCGACCTCGGTCGCGGTGACCCGCAAATGGCGGACGCGCTTCGTGCTGCTCGACCTGCTCTACGGCCTGTGCTGGACCGCGATCCTGATCCACCCCGCCGTGCGCGATCTCTCTTCCAACACGCTGATGATGTTCCTGATGCTGCTGGTGATCGCGGTCTCCAGCATGCTGGCGGCAAGCCTGCCGATCGCAGCACTCGCGGCGACCGTTCCGGTGACGGTCGGGATTGCGCTCGACCTCGTGCTCAACGGCGCGTTCGACAATTACGTGCTGGCGCTGCTTGCGCTTGCCGCCGAAGGCTATTTCGCGCTGCTGGCCCATCGCCTGCATTCGACCACGCTGGCGACGCTGGAAGCCCGCGCCGAAAAGGACGCGCTGATCGGCGAGCTGGAACAGGCCAAGGCAATCTCCGACGAGGCGCGGCACCGCGCCGAATCCGCCAACGTCGCCAAGTCACGCTTCCTGGCTCAGATGAGCCACGAACTGCGCACGCCGCTCAACGCCATCCTCGGCTTCTCCGAGGTGATGAAGAGCGAGATCTTTGGTGCGCACGCGGTGCCGGTCTACAAGGAATATTCCGCCGACATCCATAATTCCGGCGTGCACCTGCTCAACCTCATCAACGAGATCCTCGATCTGTCCCGCATCGAGGCCGGCCGCTACGAGCTGAACGAAGAGGCCGTGGCGCTGGTGCATGTCGTCGCCGACTGCCACCATTTGCTGAAGCTGCGCGCCTCCAGCCGCGGTATCACCATTCACGAGGTGTTCGAGCATGGCATGCCCCGGATCTGGGGCGACGAGCGCGCCATCCGCCAGGTCGTGCTCAACCTGCTCTCCAACTCGATCAAGTTCACCCCGCAGGGCGGCGAGATCTGGCTGAAGGTCGGCTGGACCGCGTCGGGCGGGCAATATCTGAGCGTCAAGGATACCGGAAGCGGCATCGCCGAGGACGAGATCCCGGTCGTGCTGGCCTCGTTCGGCCAGGGCTCCAACTCGATCAAGTCGGCGGAACAAGGTGCGGGTCTTGGGCTGCCGATCGCGAAGAGCTTGATCGACATGCATGGCGGCACCTTCACGCTGAAATCGAAGCTGCGCATCGGCACCGAGGTGATCGTGACCTTGCCGCCGGAGCGGGTGATGAGCGCGCTGGCGCCGATGACGGAAGACGCGCCGCCGATGCAGCCGGAGCCCGTCGAGCCCGCGATGGGCGCCGACCGGAAACGTGTGCGCCGCAGGTCGATCATGAGTGCCGGCACCGGATTGTAGAGCATGTCGCGGACAATCGTGACGCGGTTTTCGTTGCCCATATATGCAAGGCGTTCGCGCCAGGACCATGCTCGCGACAAAAAGCCGGGGCGTGATGGTGCATCCCGATTCGACCGACTTGCACTGGCGGGTGAAACGGTTCAACAGTTGAAGAATGAGCTCAGAAACGCCGTGTATCGCAGTCTGCATGATGGACCCCAGGACGAAGCTCTGCTTCGGCTGTGGTCGCACGCTTCCGGAGATCGCGCGCTGGCACAAGATGGACCGCGCGGAGCGGCTGTCGGTCATGGCGACGCTGCCGGCGCGGATGGCCGAGGCCGGGCTCGAGCGCATGGAGCCGCATCCGAAGCGCGCGTGACCACCGTCGCGACCGGAGCCGCACCGTGACCCGCATCCTCCTTGTCATCCTGCTGCTGATGGCAACCGCCGGCGCCGTTGTCGCCTATGGCGATCCCGATCAGATCGCGCGCGCGAGGCAAAATCTGACCCAGATCTTCGGCCGCAGCATCGCTGCGCCGGCCGCCGCCCCTGCCCCCGCGGTGCAGATTGCGCGCAGCCAGGGCGGCGAGTTTGCGTTCCGCGCCAAGATCAACGGCGTCAGCGCGCCGATGGTGATCGACACCGGCGCAACCTCTGTCGTGCTGACCTGGGAAACCGCCAAGGCGATCGGGCTGCCGACCGACATGCTCGAATACAATGTCGACCTGGAGACCGCCGGCGGTCACACCAAGGCGGCGCGGCTGACGCTCGATCGTCTCGCGGTCGGCAAGCTGGTCGAGAAATCGGTGCCGGCGCTGGTGGTGCAGCGCGGACAGATGAAGACCAACCTGCTCGGCATGAGCTTCCTCGACCGGCTCGAAAGCTGGGGGGTCCGTTCCGATACGCTGAGCCTCACCGGGTACCCCGACGTCACCGGCAGCATCAACACCTCAAGCCGTCACCGGCGCCCGCGCGCGGTTGTCGACTAGCGTTTCTTGTCTTGACGCGTTTTCTTCACGCGAACCGGCATCCACTTCGCTCGAAAACGCTTTGGCGCTAGCGGTCGTCGTCGTGGATCGACGATGGATGCCGGCATAGCGGGGTGACGCGGATCTCCATGAACGGGAACAGCGGCAGGCTGGACAGGATGTCGTGTAACTCCTGCGCGCCCGATACGTCGAAGACGCTGACATTGGCGTAGCGCCCGGCCACCCGCCACAGATGGCGCCAGGCTCCCGTGCGTTGCAGCTCCATGGCGCGGACGCGTTCCGCCTGCTTCAGCGCATCGACCCTTTCGGCCGGGAGATCGTGCGGGATCCGCACTTCCATTTCGACGTGAAACAGCATGATGATGAACCTTTTCTGCGGCGAGGTGACAACGGCGTGGAGCCGCCACGCGAGCGTGGCGGCTCCACTAATCCGTCTATCAGATAATCAGCCCTGCACCAGACCGCGACTGACGAGGTTGATGTCATCGGGATTGACGAGATCCTTCGCCGTCCAACCGGAGACGTCGTAGTCGCTCATGCAATTGCGCACGAAATCCTGCATGGCGCCGAGGTCGCCGGTCGCGCTCGCGGCCATCAGCGTCTCGACGCGCAGGTTCTCGTAGTTGCCCGCGTAGTTGCGCTCGTAGAGCTCGTGCCGGCCGCCGAACTCGGAGCCGACCGCGTCCCAGAGCAACTTGAGCAGCTTGATCCGGTCGATCGCGGCATAGCCGTTGGAGCCGCGCACGAAGCGATCGAGATAGGGCCGGATCGCCTCGCTCTCCAGGTCGGCCGAGCTCGACGGCAGATAGATCAGGCCGCTCGCGACATGGCGTTCGATCAGTTCCTTGATCCGCGGATAGGCCATCGGGGCGAACACGCGATAGGCCAGCCCGTAGTTCAGGTTGGGCAGATTGTAGCCCTCGGTCCCCTGCCAGGCGATCGGCGATTTCACCATTGCATCCGAGATGCCGTGGAACAGATTGCGCCAGGCAATCACCTCACCAACCGCCGTCTGCACGCCGCGGAAATCCTTCGATCCGGTCGCCTCCACCGCCATCGAGAACAGACCGGCGATGAAGTCGAGCTTGACGGCGAGCCGTGTCACGCCATGCAGCGTGAAGCGCGGGATGAAGCCCGACGCCGGGAAGAACTGGTTGATCTTGTCGACGTCGCCATAGATGAAGACGTTCTCCCAGGGCACCAGCACCTTGTCGAACACGAGGATCGAGTCGTTCTCGTCGAAACGGCTGGACAGCGGATAGTCGAACGGCGAGCCGGTCGCGGCCGCGGTGAATTCATAGGACGAGCGGGCGATCAGCTTGACGCCCTTGGCGTCCATCGGCGCCGTGAAGATCAGAGCGAACGACTTGTCCTTGATCGGGATGCCGTAGTGGGCGATGAAATTGTAGTGCGTCAGCGCCGAGCCGGTCGCAACCACCTTCGCACCCGAGACGATCAGGCCGGCATCGGTCTCCTTCTCGACATGCATGAAGACGTCGCGCACGTCCTCGATCGCCCGGTCGCGATCGATCGGCGGGTTGACGATGGCGTGATTCCAGAAGTCGAGCCGCTCCTGGGTCCGGGCATACCATTTCTTCGCGTTGCCGGCGTATTCGCCATAGAAGCCCGAATTCGCGCCCAAGGTCCCAAGGAAAGCCGCCTTGTAGTCCGGCGAGCGGCCCATCCAGCCGTACGCAACCTTCTGCAATTCGGTGATCGCGTCGCGGCCCTTGATCAGGTCATCGGCCGTTCGCGAGCCCAGGAAGAACGGATGGGTCAACTGTCCCGAGCCGGTGTCGGTCAGGACGCCGATCTGATCCTTCTTGGCGTGAAAGCGGTCGTACCAGCGCGCCACCATCCGCGCCGAGTTGCGGAAGGCGGGATGCTGGGTGACGTTCTTGACGCGCTCGCCGTAGATGTAGATCTCTCGGCCATCCTGGATGCTGTCCAGAAATTCCGCGCCGGTATAGACGCTGGTGGTTGGCGCAGGCGCGTCGGCCCGCAGGGCAGCTGCTGTAGTCATGGGTTTCTCCTCCGCTTGTGTCGTTGGACCGGCGGGCGTTGCTACCGGCCCGGACCATCCCGTCACGCTCTTGGTCGGCGTGACATCGGCGGAAAAGCTACGCGCTCAGCCTGAGCGGGCGAAAGGTATCACACCATACCGCGCGAACCGCCGCGGCTCGGGCTATGACTCGATGGACCGGACGGCGAACGATCGTCAGGCCGACGCAACGCCGCAGCTGATGCAGCAATCGCACGGCACGGCAAGGGAGCGAAAACCGGAGCGAGCCATGGGCAAAGGTTTGGCCAAGGATCTGGGCAAGGATTTTGACAGCGCTGCTGTCGCTTTCCATCGCGATGGGAAATTGGCCCTCAACGCCTGCGTCGTGACCATCGGCGCGTTCGACGGCGTTCATCGCGGCCATCAGGAACTGCTCCGGCAGACCATTGCGGCAGCGCGACGCCGTGGCATTCCGGCCGTGGTCTATACCTTCGATCCGCCACCGAAAGTGTATTTCGGACAAGCCGAGGCGCTGATCTCGCTGCGCGAAAAGCTCAAGCGCATCGCAACATTCGCACCGCATCATGTCGTCGTCGCCGATTTCAACCAGCTCTACGTCCGCCGCACCGCGGCCGATTTCCTCGCCGAGTTGCAGCTTCTGCAACCGCGTGAAGTGGTCGTCGGCGAAGATTTCCGCTTCGGGTCCTGCAAGGGCGGCACCGCGCAGCTGCTGCGGCAGCACTTCAACACGCGCATCCTGCCGCCGGTGCGCTGCGGCAATGGCGAGATCGTCTCCAGCAGCCGGATCCGCACGCTTCGGCGATCCGGCCTTGCCGCCGCCGCGTCGGCGCTGGAAAACTGGCGAGACATCGTGACCGCGTCACCTGCCAACCGATCCGGTTTGGTCCAACTCGAGGTCATCAACCCATGACCGCCATCGATCCGCGCGAGCTGCGCAATGCCTGTGGCCAATTCGGCACCGGCGTCACCATCATCACCACGCATTGCGAGGGACGCGACCATGGCATGACGGCCAATGCGTTCATGTCGGTCTCGCTCGATCCGCCGCTGGTCGCGATCTCGATCGCGAAAAGCGCAAAGATGCTCTGCAACATCCAGAATAGCGGCCGCTTCGCGGTCAGCGTGCTCGCCGAAGGCATGGAAGATCTCGCCTGGCATTTCGCAGGCAAGCCCAGGCTCGACCTCTGCGACGTCTTCGAACGCCGCAAAGAGCTGCCTGTCATCGCCAACGCGGCGGCGTATTTCGTGACCGATCTTGCGGATGAGGTCGTCGCTGGCGACCACACCATCTTCCTCGGCCATGTCCGCGAGATGGCACTGGAGCCCAGCAAAAAGCCGTTGCTGTTCTGCCGCGGCCGCTTCGGCGGCCTTGCCGATCCGCACCCGGCGCCCGCGATGCTGGAGAATGCTGCCTACGAATTTATCTGGTGAGACCGCCAGCCGAAATTCCCGAAAACGGGAATGCAAGTTTGATCCAAACTGCAAGAAAAGGAGGAAACGACCATGCTGAACGTCACCAAGGACACCATCACCGACCACGTGATCGCCGCGCTCTCGAACGACATTCCGGATCGCAACCGTCAGATCATGACGAGCCTGATTCGCCACATGCACGCGTTCTGCAAGGAGGTCGACCTGACTTTCGCCGAATGGTTCGCCGCCTGCGAATTCCTGCGGCGCGCCGGCGACATCTCGGACGAGAAGCGCAACGAGTTTATCCTGATCGCTGACATTCTCGGCGTCGAGGTGCTGGTCGACATGCTCGACCACCGGGTCACCGATGGCGAAAGCGAATCCACCGTGCTCGGGCCGTTCTACCGGGAGAACCCGCCGGTGCTGCCGAAGGGCGCCTCCATCATCAAGAAGACGTTCGACAACGCGCAGACCGTCAAGGTCAGCGGGCGCATCAGCGACACCGCGGGCCGGCCGATCGAGGGCGTCACCATCGATGTCTGGGAAGACGCGCCGAACGGCCTGTACGATCTGCAGGATCCGGAACAGCCTGCCTATAATCTACGCGGGCGGTTCACGACCGACGCCAACGGCGAATATTCGTTCGTGGCGCTGCGTCCCGAGCCTTACCCGATCCCCTATGACGGCGCCGGCGGCGAGCTCCTGAAATACATGGGCCACCATCCCTGGCGTCCGGGCCACATCCACTTCATGCTCTCGAAGGACGGCTATCAGTCGCTGATCTCGCAGATCTACGATTCCGAGACCAAGTACCTCGACAACGACTCGGTGTTCGCCGTGAAGCAGAGCCTGATCGGCAAGTTCGACAAGGCACCGGCCGGCGCCGGCACCGATCTCGTTCTTGATTTCGACTTCAAGCTCAAGAAGGCGGCGGTCGAGCGCCTCGTCGCGGCCGAGTGATAGACACCACGCCCTGCCAGACCCTGAAAGGCCTGGCAGGGTACATCTTTATCTGACCTGCGAGGACCTATGAGTCGTGCCGTGATCGAAATCGCCCAGCCCGTGGAGCAAGTGCGGAGCCTCGCAAGGGACACTGCGATCCGCAGTATCCGCGCCACCATCGTCGAAGCGCCGACCCGCCGGCGGCACAAGCTTTCGAACACGGAAGTCACGCATCAGGGCTACGTGCTGGTGCGCGTGCTGCTCGATAACGGCGTGACCGGTATCGGCGAAGCCTCGACGCTCGGCGGGCCGCGCTGGGCCGAGGAGAGCGTGGAATCGATCAAGGCTGCGGTCATGAACTACCTGGCGCCGGCGCTGCTCGGGCAGCCTGCCCTCGCCTTCGAAGCCAATGCGTTGCGGATGAGCAAGGCCGCGACCCGCAATTTCGCGGCCAAGGGTGCGATCGAGTCCGCCCTGCTCGACGCCGCCGGCAAGACGCTCGGCCTCCCCGCCAGCGCACTGCTCGGCGGTGCGGTTCGCCAGCGCATGGAAGTGATCTGGGCGCTGGCCTCGGGCGACAGCGGCCAGGAGCTGGAGGAAGCGAAGGAGAAGCTGCGGCGCCGCGAACACCGCCAATTCAAGATCAAGTTCGGCTTCAATCGCCCACAGGCCGATCTGAAGCGGCTGCAGACGCTGCGTGCCGGCCTCGGCGACGAGGTGCGCCTGATCGTCGATGTCAACCAGGGCTGGACCGAGGCCGAATGCATCCGCTTCATGCCCGCGCTTGAGGAACTGGACGTCGCTCTGGTCGAACAACCGGTGTCGGCGCTGCAGCTGGAAACCATGGCGCGTGTCGCGGCGCGCACCTCCATCCCGTTGCTTGTCGATGAGGCCGCTTTCACCAAGGAGGAAATCGCCCGCGTCGCCACGATGGGCTGCGGCAGCGTCTATTCGCTGAAGCTCGTGAAGAGCGGTGGCCTGTTTGAAATGAACCGCGCCGCCGCGGTCGCGGCCGCGCACGGCCTCGAGCTCTACGGCGGCTGTCTGCTGGAGAGCAGCATCGGCGCGGCTGCGCATCTCGCCGCATTCGCCACCCTGCCCAGGCTCGAATGGGGCAGCGAGCATTTCGGCCCGCGGATCCTCGTGGAAGACCTCGTCGTCAACCCGATCAGATTCGACGAGTTCGAGATCTCCGTGCCGGATGGCCCGGGCCTCGGCGTCGAGGTCGACGAGGACAAGATCCGTGCCTTCGCCCGGAAGGATTAGCGAGATGGCATCGGTCGGGCTGATAATTGACAATCCAGGGATGCCCGCTCAGTCTTCCCGCTGGAACCACTGTCTCGATCATGCGCCGATGACCACGCGATATCAAACCCGGCAGGCCTTTCCCGCAGCTTCCGCGGAAGCGTGCGGACAAACGTCCGGCTGACCGTGACCGATCGCGACGACGTCATGGATCTGAGGCGACTGGTCTACTTCGTCGCCGTCGCCGAGGAACTGCATTTCGGCCGTGCCGCATCGCGGCTCGCGATCGCCCAGCCGCCGCTCAGCCGGCAGATTGCGCAGCTGGAGAGCGATCTCGGCGTCGTGCTCATCGACCGGAGCCGAAGCCAGATCCGGCTGACCCAGGCCGGCAGCGTTCTGCTGGAACGTGCGCGGGATGTGCTGGAGCGGCTTGACCGCACGCATCGCGAGATCAAGCGGATCGGCGAAGGCTTTTCGGGGCACCTGCGCGTCGCCTTCGTCGGATCGGCGACCTATGGCGTGCTGCCCAACGTGATCAAGGCGTTTCGCTCCGCCTATCCTGACGTCGAGCTCGCGCTGTCGGCGATGAACAACGCCGAGCAGAAGCGCGCGGTGATCCAGCGCGAGATCGATATCGCCGTCGCCCGCCCTTCGCTCGACGACGAGGAATTGAAGTCGGAGCCGCTGCTGCAGGAGCCGTTGATCCTCGCGCTGTCCGACACCTCGCCGCTGCTCGAGCAGCAGGTCACGCTTCTGTCGGCGCTCAAGGCCGAGACCTTCATCCTCTACCCGCGCAAGCCGCGCCCGAGCTTCGCCGACCACATCCTCAACATCTGCCTCGAAGAGGGTTTCATTCCGAAATCGCAGGTGCTGGCGCAGGATTACCAGACCGCGATCAGCCTGGTGTCGGTTGGCGTCGGCATCGCGCTGGTGCCGCAATCCGTCTCGCAGGCGGACCGGCCCGGCGTCGCCTACCGCGCCTATGAGGGACATAATCCCGGCACCGCGCTGTCGCTGAACTACCGGCGCGACAACCGGATGCCGCACCTCTTCAACTTCCTGAAGGTCGCACAGGACGTCACGCGGCGTCAGCGCAAGCCATAGGCGCGCGGTCGTCGACGCGCGCGATCGCATCGCGCAGCACGTCGCTTCCTGCGCCCGGCCGAACGCCGTTCTCCGCGAGATATCTGCGGAAGGCACGCGCACCGGGGACGCCATGAAAGGCGCCGACGAAATGGCGCGTGATCGAATGCAGCCGCGTGCCCTCGGCCAGTTGCCGCTCGATATAGGGCAGCATCGCCGCGAACACGTCCTTCATCGTGGCGTGCGGCGGCGTTTCGCCGAACAGTTCGGAATCGACCGTGAGCAGCCGCCACGGCTCCTGATAGGCCGTCCGCCCCAGCATCACGCCATCGACCTGCGCCAGATGCTGCTTCGCTTCGGCAAGGCTCGTGATCCCGCCGTTGATGATGATGGGCACATCCGGCAGCGCCGCCTTGAGGCGATAGACGCGATCGTAGTCGAGCGGCGGGATGTCGCGGTTCTCCTTCGGCGACAATCCGTTGAGCCAGGCCTTGCGCGCATGCACGACGAGCGCGTCCGCGCCCGCGGCAATCACGCCGCGCGCCAGCACATCGAGCGCGACTTCCGGATCCTGGTCGTCGATGCCGATCCGGCACTTCACCGTGACAGGAATCTTCACCGCGCGCTTCATCGCCGCAACGCCCTCGGCGACCAGCGCGGGCTCCGCCATCAGGCAGGCGCCGAAACGGCCGTCCTTCACCCGGTCGGACGGACAGCCGACATTGAGATTGATCTCGTCATAGCCGAAATCCTCGCCGATCTGCGCAGCGGTCGCGAGATCGCGCGGATCGGAACCGCCGAGCTGCTGCGCCACCGGGTGCTCGCTGGCATCGAAGCCGAGCAGCCGCGCCCGGTCGCCGTGGATGATGGCGCCCGTGGTCAGCATCTCCGTATAAAGCCGCGCCCGCCGTGACATCAGGCGATGGAAGACCCGGCAATGCCGGTCAGTCCAATCCATCATGGGAGCAACTGAAAATATATAACTCTGTGATTTCAATGCCTTACCTTGGCCTTCCACACAACGAACCATGAACCTGTGCACTTCAATAGCCGAATTTGCACACGCTTGTACCCGTTTTGACCTGTCAGTGCACACGTCGCACACGGTTTGGGGAGTGCACACGACCGTGGCCAGCTTCAACTAGTTGGAACATGCGAGATGGCCGCTTGATCGCCAAGCCCTCGCCGGCGCTGTCATTACGACACGTCGATGGGGCAGCGCACGACTGCCTTCAGCTCGTTCTCCATTTTGGCCCGCGTGGTGACAGCCAGCCGCGAGGCCAGATCCGCTTGGGCGCGCTGCGCTTCAACGGGCAAACGCTCGATCAATTCCACATTCAGAGCTGAAATGCCCCTCAATGCGCCGCAGATGCCGGCGGCCATGCAGGCAATTGTATCAGCATCGCGGCCGAAATTGGCGCCGAGACTGGCGGCCAGCCGGGGATCGCCTCCAGCGAGACGAACGATCGCCAGCGCCGCAGGGACCGTTTCGCGGCTGTCGCAGGCGATCTGCCGGCGGAACTTGGCGTGATAGCGCTCGCGGAACATCTTGTAGTCGGCTGTTTCGCCGGCAAGCTCCAGCGCTGCGGTGATCAGCGACAGCATCTCCTTGCCGCTCCACCGCTTCAGGTGAGCTGTCGATGCTTGCAGCGTCGAGCCGACCGTCGCCTCCGGCATCAGTGCCTCGGCCACTGCGGCGGCGATCGCCGCCGCCCCATCCTGGCAGAACGCAAGGTCCGTGACGTGGAGCAGGCTCGCGATCTCCATGGCTTGCGCCGCCGCCGCGCGCGGATTTCCGGCATTGACGATTCCAACCGGTGCGATCGCCATCGCGGCGCTTGAGCTCGGCATCGTGCCCTCGGCAATCGTGCGCGGCGCATAGCCGTGGCGCAACTTGGCGGCCGCATGCAGCACGGACGGGAAGAAACGACCGACCTTGCTGCCGAAGATCAGGTCGTGCCGATCACGCCATTCCTCGGCCCAATGATCGGCGTCGGCATATCCGCCGGTCCGGATGAGCGCGGATGCGATCAAGTCGCGCATGATCGTGTCGTCTGTTCCGTCACCCTCGAACGAATCCACCCAGCCGAAGCGCCGCTCGATCTCCGCCGGCTCGAGATTCTCGGTCGGCGTGCCCATGGCGTCGCCGATCACGCCGAACGTCAGGCAGGCCAGAACGTGGGTCTCAAACCGGCTGGAGGTGCTGGCTTGCATGTCGGCTCCTTAAAGCGGGGAAATATCGACGGCCTTCGTCGCGATCGACCCGGTATCGACGACAAGTCCGACCGCGCCACCGAGCAGCGGTAGCCTGCCTTCGTCGCGAACCGAAAACACCTGACGACCGTCGACAGAAGCCTGGATCTCGACGTCCTGCAGCCGAAGCTCAAGGGCGTATGGCCGGTCGACTTCCCAGGCGAAACGGTCGCTGGCGAGAACCATCTCCTCATGGTCGCGCCTGAGCAGCGTGACGCGGCCTCCGTCGACCTCGTCGAACATCAGCGCGTAGTAGCGCTCGCGCCCTTGCAGGCGGGCGGCGAGCCCCCAACGCCGGGCGAGCAGCGGCGTGATCACCGAGCTAACGCGGTAGTCACGCCAATCCCGCGAACCCTGCGAGACGAAACCGATGCCTTCACCATTGGTGACGCGCAATCCTTCCCAACGGGTCTGAAACTGGCTCGCGCCGTTCACCCAGGCATGCTTCCACATCGTGCTCAGATTATCGTCCGGCCGGTAGAGCCTGGCCTCGGGGGCGCCGGACCAGGTCATATAATCGAGGTAGAGCGTGCCATCCGCGCCAAGCGGGTTTTCGGTTTCAAGTTCGAGCCCGATCTCGAAGATCGGATATCCGCCGGTATCGGGTATCCGCCAGGTCAGGACGGCATCCTGACCTGGCTGCAATGGCAGCCGTTCGCCGAAGATCGGGGCGAGTTCATCGCGCTCGTCGTAGACGCTGGCATAGAGACGCACGGAAACGTCCCCGATGCTTGAGCCAGCCTCGACCCTGGTTTCGACAAGCTGTCCGGAATGCAACGTCGGACAGGCCAGCAGCTGGTAGATCGGCATCGTGAAGACGTCCTTGTCGAAGAACGTCGGCGTCGCCACGCGCGCGACCCGTCCGCGCGCGAGACGTCGAAAGCCGATGGCCAGGCTGCGATGCCCGTCGCGGCTGTGCCCCTCCACGTTACCGACCTGCAATGGATGCAGGCTGGCGGCCTCCCCTGGCTTCGCACAAAATCCTTGCAGGCTACCCGGGAAATCGAAGTTGAAGCGCGCCCCGTTGTTCGGCCGCGCAGGCGGTTTCGATCCGACCAGCCTGTGGCCGGCCTGGATCAACGCGTTGGCCTCGATCACGGCATCGGTGATCGAGGCGCCGCCATCCGCCGTCGAGATGTACATCCGGTCGGCGATCGGCGCGCGAAAGTCGGGTCCGGCGTCGATGCCCGCAAGACCCGTCCTGATGCCGAACAGGCACCCGACATTGCCGGCATTGCAATCGGTGTCCCAGCCGGCGGTGTTGGCGATACGCATCGCGTCCTGGAAGCTGTCGGCGCCGTAGAGTGTCGCGAGGATGACAAGGGCGTGGTTGGGCACGACGTGGCAATTGCCACTGAACTTGTCGTAGCCATAGCGCCCGGCGATCAGCGCCCGCGTCCGTTCCCAGTCGTTGCCATTGTCGCCCGCATGCCATGCGCGCACGTCATCGACCACGCGCCGGATCAAGCAATCGGCGGGAATGAATCCGAGGCCGATGTCGAGCAGCTTCTGAACGTCCGCCTCGACGAAGGCCTGCGCCTCCATCGCCGCCAGCAGCCTGGCCGCATGCACCGCCTCGCCATCGTGGCTGACGCGGGCTGCCTGCTCGGCGAGATAAGCGGCCTGTTCGGGATTGCCGGGGCTCACCATCGCCCAGCCATCGATGAAGATCTGTCCGCCGATCTGCTCGGCGACGGTCTTGCCGTTCAGCTCGATCGAGCCGCTGCGCGGCGCCGGTACTCCGGACTTCAGCCTCAGATACGCCGTATGTTCCGTCGAATTGCCGATGCCGCCCCACCACAGCACCGAACGGTCCTCGACGATGTAGTTGAGCCAGCCGTTCCCGATCTGCTGCGACGTCAACCGCTCGGGAAAGCCGCAGTCGGCAAGCGTCCGCGGAAAGGCGAAGGTGCCCGAAACGTCGTCGTCGGTGACGACGAGATGGTGCGACCGCAATGCAACGTCATGGCGCTCGTTGACATAGTAGTTGATCGGACCGAGCTCCTGCATGATCCGATCATAGGTCCAGCCCTCGAACGGGCGCCCGAGATAGACGCCGATCAACTTGCCGAGCACGCCCGCATAGACCCGTTCGGCATAACCACCTGGTATCGTCGGCACGCCTTACTCCCTTCGTCCGCAGCCTTAAGCCGACGAACGTGTCATGACTTCAAACTTCAACTCGCGGCTCTGGCCGCGCGAATTCAGGCCGCCCGGCTGCAACCGTTCGAGCAGCGTGCGTGCCGCGAGCGCACCGAGATCGAATTCGGGCTGCCGGACCGTCGTCAAACCCAGGAGCTTGGCGGCTGGAATATCGTCGAAGCCGGCGATCGCGATATCGTCCGGGACCGATAAACCAGCGCTTCGCGCGCTGACCATCGCACCGATCGCCAGCATGTCGTTGGCACAGAACACCGCGGTGGGGCGGTCCCGGCCTCGCGCCAGGATCTCGCTCATGGCGCGCGCGCCCGACTCCTCCGAATAGCGGCTGTCAGTCACCACATCCGGCACGAGACCGGCTGCGCGCATCACCGCGGCATAGCCGAGGGCTCGCTGCCGGCTCGGCCCGACCTCGGCGAGGATCATCGCGATCCGCCGATGTCCCCGCTCGATCAGATATCTCGTCATGGCGGCCGATGCCTCCGCGTTGTCGATGTAGACGCTGTCGATCGGCAAATCGCCGGCCGCCTTGTACCGGCTCTCGAGGCGAACGATCGGGACACTCTGTCCGGCAAGCATCGACAGTTGCGGAACACGCAGGTGAAAGAACGTGCCGACCACGCCATCCGCGCGGCCCTGCAACAACCAGCTGACGGCGCGTGCCTCCCCTTCTTCACGGCCATCGGTATCGAACATCAGCACGTCGTAACCGGCAGGCGCCGCCACCGATTGCACCCCCCGCACAAGTCCCGGATAGAACGGGTTGGTGATATCAGGCACGACGCAGGCGAGCGCCATCGTGCGGGCACGGCGCAGCATCCGTGCGGGATGGTGCGGCTGATACCCCATTTCACCGGCGAACTTGAGAATGCGCGCGCGCGTCGCATCGGGGACGGACGGCGTCTCAGACTTGTTGAGCACCAGCGACACGGCGGCCTGCGAGACGCCGGCAGCCAACGCAACGTCCTTCTGCGTCGTGCGCGGATTGAAGCGCTCGCCGCCTCCGCCGCTTCGCGGTGATTGTGTTGACGATCTCATCTTGTTTAATTATACGTATTACTAAAGGAATATCAACAATCATAATTCCGCCGTCCCGGGAAAGAGGAAGCGCCGCCATGCCAGTAACCCGACGCCAAATCGTTGCCGCCCTGCCCGCCGCCGCTGTCGCGGCCAGCCTGCCTCGCGTGCCCGCACGGGCACAGGACGGACGCAAGGTGGTGACGTTCTGGTTCGCGCAGGCCAATTCCGATGGCCAGACGGCGCTGCGCAACGACCTCGTCGATGCATTCAACGCCTCACAAGACAAATATCTGCTTCAGCTCGAGGTCAAAGGCGCTGCGGTCAACAATCTCCTGAAGGTCGCACTGCTTGCCGGCAACGGACCCGACATCGTGCAGACGTCGGGCCCCTCCTATCTCACGGCGATCGCCAATGCCGGCCAGTTGCTGCCGCTCGATGATCTTGCGGCGCGCCATAAATGGAAGGAGCGCTTCCTGCCGGCGCTGCTCAACACCGGCGTCTATGGCGACAAGCTCTACGCCCTGCCGCGCGACTACGAATCCATGCACCTGTTCTACAACAAGCAGGTGTTCAGCCAGAACGGCTGGAAGGTTCCGACCAATCGCGCCGAAACCGAAGCCCTCGCGGACGCGGCCCTCGCCAAGGGCATCACGCCGTTCAGCGCCGGCAATGCAGATTGGAAGGGCGTCAACGAGTGGCTGATGACGGTATTCTTCAACAACGTCGCCGGTCCCGACAATGTCCGCAAGGCACTGAGCGGCGAGTTGCCGTGGACGGCGCCCCCCTTCGTCGAAGCCGTCGAACTCGCCAAGGCCTGGTACACCAAGGGCTACTTTGGAAAGAACTATTTCTCCCTCACCAACGAGCAGAGCTTTCTGCAGGTGGTGAACGGCAAGGCAGCCATGGCAATGAACGGCACCTGGTCGTTCGGCACCAAGTCCTTCGGCATGTCGAAGCCCGATACCGTGATGGACGTGGTGCCTATCCCTGGCCTCAGCGACAGGGTGACCGAGCCGCTCTCGCATCTTGCATGCGGCGCCACGCTTTCGATCGCGAAGACTTCGCAGAACGCTGAAGGCGCGGCAGCCGTGTTCGAGTTCATGCTGTCGCGGCAGTTCTACCAAAGCATGAATCGCGATTGGCCGGGCAAATGGGCGCTGCCCGTGAAGGATCTTCCCCCCGATCTGTTGCAGGGCATCGGATATCCCCTGTTCGAGAAGACCATCGCCAGCCTGCACGAGGCGTTCAGCAAGGGGCGATTCGGCTTCACGACCTGGACGTTCTGGCCGAACGCCGCGAACAGCTATGTCACGGAGGGGATCGAGCAAGTCTGGCTCAACCGGATCACCGTCGATGGCTATCTCAACCGCTTGCAGACCGTGTTTGCCGAGGAACTCAAGGCAGGCAGGGTGCCGCCACTCCCTCCCCGCACGGCGTGAGCGGCAGGATGTGGTTGTTTGCGCTTCCGGCACTCTTGATCAACGTTTGCATCATCCTGATTCCAGGCCTTCTCACGCTGATGGCGGCGTTTTTCGTCTGGGACGGCGTGGGCACGCCGGCATGGGCAGGGCTCGCGAATTTCCACAGCCTGTTCGACGATCCCGTGTTCTGGACCGCGCTGACCAACAACTTCATCTGGACCGCAATCTTTCTGATCGTACCGATGTGCCTCGCGCTGGTCATGGCGGCCGCGCTGATGATGGTTCCTTCGTCGCGCATCGTCGTGCAATCCATTATCTTCCTGCCCCGGATCCTCGCCGCCGCCGTCACCGGCCGGGTGTTCCAAGGCATGATCTTCAGCCCGGTCACCGGACTGGTGGGCTGGCTGAACGGGCATGGTCTTTCCATCTCGGATCCGCTCGCCGATCCTGACCGCTCGCTCTATGCGGTTGCGGCCGTCGACATCTGGCACTGGTGGGGCTTTCTTGCGGTCGTATATTTCGCTGCCATGCGGCAGATCAGCGTCGATCAGATCGAGGCCGCCCGTCTCGACGGTGCCGGCTTTTTCGCACTGCTGCGTCATGTCCTGCTGCCCGGCATTCGGCCAACGCTCGTGCTGATGATGATCCTCACCGTGATATGGTCATTCCAGGTCTTCGACTTCATCTACATCGTGACCCAGGGAGGTCCTGCCAACGGCAGCGACGTGCTCGCCACGCTCGCATATCGCAACGCGTTCTTCGCAGGCGATATCGGCAAGGCGACGGCGGCGGCCTGTGTGATGAGCCTCTTCGGCCTGTGCGCGACGTCGGTATATCTCTGGCTGCAAACCCGCGACAGTGCCAACGCAGCATGACCGAGAGCCGCCTGAACCGGACGCTCTGCCTGATCCTGATCGGCGTGGCGTCATTCGCCTCCCTGCTGCCCATCGTGCTCGCGGTGATGAATGCACTAAAGACAACCGTGGAAATCAGCACGAACCCACTGGCGCCCCCTCGCCAATTGCACTGGGAGAATTTCACGGCAGCCTGGAACAATGCGGCACTCGGCCCCAGCCTGTTGCACAGCGCCGAAGTCGCCGCCCTCACCATCGTCATGGTTTGCGCCACGGCTGCAC
This sequence comes from Bradyrhizobium sp. Pha-3, assembly GCF_042258615.1. Taxonomy (GTDB): domain Bacteria; phylum Pseudomonadota; class Alphaproteobacteria; order Rhizobiales; family Xanthobacteraceae; genus Bradyrhizobium. The sequence goes on from NZ_CP170152.1 coordinate 5,959,565, forward strand.
CTTGCGCCTACGTCCTTGCACGGCAGCGAGGACGAGGCTTCCGGCTCCTCACGTTTTATTTCATGGCCTCGATCACGGTCCCGGTGCAGCTCTATCTTTATCCGCTGTATTTCATCTTCGCCAAGCTCGGACTGGTCAACTCGATCCCGGCAGTAGCGCTGATCTATACGGCGATGTTCTCGCCATTCTCGATCTTCCTGCTGCGCACCTATGTGGTCGCAATCCCCTACGCGCTGGAAGAGGCGTCGGAGGTGGATGGCGCGACAGCCTGGCAGAAGTTCTACTACGTCGTCCTGCCGATGATGCGGCCTGGGCTCCTGACCGTTGCGATTATCGTCGGCCTCAATGCCTGGAATGAGTTCGTGATCGCAGTCACGTTCTTGCAGAACGACAGCAACGTCACGGCGATCGTGAAGTTCTACAATCTGACCGGACAATATTCGACGGATTGGGGTGAGATGCTGGCTGCAGCAGTGATCATCGTGCTGCCGGTCGTGCTGGCTTTTGTGCTGCTGCAGCGTCGCTTCATCGACGGCATGACAGCCGGTGCCGTCAAGTCTTAGGTCGCTCTTCCCGCGGGCTCGACGGCTTCTCCGGCCGCAACGGCGCCGGCAGCATCAGCCTGCACCACGAAACAGCTGGTCTCATTTATTCTAAGTATAATGTACCAAAGCTGACTAACGGTCGCCAAGGCGCTCGTTGGAGAGCCGCGGAGCTTGCCTCTCGGCACGCCAACCTCTGCCCAACCGGGCCGGTGACCGCTGCCGAGTAGCTTCCAGCCAGCAATCCGATCCAGAAGGTTATCCCGGTCCTGCCGTAGCGTCGCGCGGCTTGAAAGCGTGATCCGCGACGGGCGCCACGCCGGCGGCCGGGCATTCCCGCCGCCGTCGGCAAACCGAACGAGTTGGAGATCATCGAGGCCGAAGCCGACATCATGCGCCGCATGCTCGCCGGTACATCGCCGACAAGACACCTCGCAGCATCGCGATCGACCCAGTGTGCCGGCGCTTCGCGGCACGTCGTGGACGGCCGCCGACCTTGTGGTTTGGAAAATGATGACGGTGGACGCGCGAATCTGGGGCGCCGCTTCTGCTTTTCCGACCAACAGGCCAGGAAGGAATGCTGAAATTCATTGCTTTAACGGGCCAACAGTCCGGGCCCTTCAGCCAGAACCGCGGCAGCGCTCGGACCACCCGCCCGGCAGCACGAAAGGAAAGCCAGCAGCGTGGAGGGAGAAGTCAGTCACACCTCATATCATCTTACACAGGGCGGCCTGAAAACCTGGCTGCTCAGAAGAATTACTTAAAAAGACCCTAGGGACACTTTGAACGGAAGACCTATTTTCCTCCCTTATCCGTAAACCCGGTCGCCGGCTCGCTCAGGTTGGCAGAGCCTTGTTTTCGCACCTGGACCCAATCTCGGAGGTCGCCACATGACGCAAAACCACGTCTGGTACGTCTCCTTCGTTGACGAACGCGACGCTCCGCCCGAAAGGCATGCGCGAAGGACTACGACCTTCAAATCCGAGCAGGAAGCAAAGCAGTTCACCAGGACGCTGGCGCAGGACCGGCGTGTCAAAGGCCTTTCGGCCGGAACGATCAACCCGCACCAGCCGAAACGCGTCGTCGGATCCAGAGAAATCGGCCGGTGGCTCGGCGACATCTAGGGCGCCTACTCGTAAATCTCCGTCAACGTCCGTTTCGCTCCGATACCGACCGCGTATGTGCAACTGGCAAATGACGCGATGGGCCATGCGGTCATTGGGACGTTCAGAGTTGCCCGCTCGCCCGATCTCCGATGAACGCGGCCGACGAGATTGCCAATAGTGCTGCGATCTCATTCGCGGAGGTCCACGGGAAGGGCGACCCGCGTGGTGGCCGAACTTTTGATTTGTCGCAATTTGAAAGGGTTCGCCTCCGTTATTGTGCCAATTCGTCAACCTGGGCCAGGACATGCTTAAGGACCCGCTGAAAATTCCAGTCCTCGTATCCCATTAGGCGAATGCACTGTGGTCGACCTGTTCGAAGACAGTGAGGGGGAAGCAGGCGGATCTAGGGGTCCGCTCGACACTCTCTGGGCGCGTCTGAAGGAGCATCCGCTGTCAAGGGTCGGACCGGGGCTCATCACCGGGGTCGCTGACGACGATCCTAGCGGGGTTGCCACTTACTCCCAGGCGGGAGCCCAATTCGGTCTGGACATGCTGTGGACGATGCCATTGGCCTACCCGCTCATGGCCGCGATCCAGGCGATCTGCGCCCAGATTGGAAGGGTCACCGGCAAAGGGCTGGCGGCCAATATCAAGGCAGCATTTCCACCAATCGTGCTCAAATGCGTGGTTCTGCTGCTGCTCGTGGCAAACACGCTGAACATCGCTGCCGACGTTGCTGCCATGGGTGAAGTCGCCGAGCTGGTCAGCGGTATCGACCGGCATCTCATGACTACGATCTTCGTGCTGGCAACCCTGCTGCTCCAGATCCTCGTGCCGTATCATCGATATGTATTCTTCCTAAAGTGGCTCACGCTTTCGCTCCTGGCCTATGCAGCGGTCCTGTTCACCGTTCACGTGCCATGGGGTGAGGTCGCGCTGAGAACGGCATGGCCAAGGCTGACCTTGAGCTCCGATTTTGCCGCGGTCGTCGTCGGTGTGTTCGGGACCACGATCAGTCCCTACCTGTTCTTCTGGCAGGCCTCTGAGGAGGTCGAAGATATGCTGGCTAAGCCAGGCTCTGAGCCACTGTTGCACGATCACGCCAGCGCACCGGTCGAACTGCGGCGGATACAGTGGGACACCTGGAGCGGAATGTTCTACTCCGACCTCACGGCCTATTTCATCATCCTCGCAACCGCTGTGACCCTTCACGTCGCGGGAATCACCGACATACAAACGGCCGCCCAGGCGGCAAGCGCACTACGGCCGCTTGCCGGAAATTTTGCCTTTGTCCTCTTCGCGCTTGGCATTCTCGGCGTTGGCCTCATCGGTGTGCCAGTCCTCGCCGGTTCGGCCGCCTACGCTCTCGCAGAAGCGATGGGCTGGAAATCCGGCCTGGAGAGAAAGGCGACGGATGCGCGTGGCTTCTATGGTGTGATTGCCGTTAGTGTGCTCGCAGGGCTGGTTATCCAGTATTCGCCGATCAGTCCGATGAAAGCGCTGTTCTGGAGCGCGGTGATCAACGGGGTCGTTGCGGTCCCGCTGATGGCCGTCATCATCCTGCTGGCTTCAAAGAAGAGTGTGATGGGTCCGTTCACTTCGAGCCGGCCGATCGTGGCTCTTGGCTGGATTGCCACAGCGGTGATGGGCCTAGCCGCTGTACTAATGTTCGTTCCGAATGCGAGCCAGTAGCTATGGCTGCGCGCTAATGAGCCCGCGGCCTAGTACCGCCATGCGCAGACGCCGCCTCGGATATTAGACTCGGTGATCGGCCAGACGCCCGTCGGGTCCGAAGCCCAATTGCGGTCAGGGTGAATATTGCAGAGGATTATCGCTCCAACATCAAGAACGTCCAGATATGTCACTCTCACGACATTGACGCGACCACATCCAACATCACCTCCGTCGCGCCGCCGGCAATGGAGAGGATGCGGGCGTCGCGCGATATGCGCTCAATCGGGCTCTCCCGCATGACGCCCATGGCGCCGTGGAACTGCACGCATGCATACACCACCTCGTTGACGAGTTCGCCGCAGATGGCCTTCAACATCGAGATCTCGCGCATGCAGTCGTCGTCCGCCGCCATGCGCCAGGCGGTGGCATAGAGAAACGCGCGGCTTGCCTCCACCTTCGCAGAAAGCATCGCAAGACGTTGCCGGATCGCCTGCATGTCCCAAAGGACGCCTCCGAATGCGCGGCGCGTTTTCACGTAAGTGAGGGTCATATCGATCGCCGCCTCGGCCATCCCGATAGCCATGGCGGCGAGGACAAGGCGCTCGTTCTGCAAGTTGCGCATGATGGAGTAGAAGCCTTGCCCCTCCGCGCCGAGCACGTTATCGGCAGGAATGCGGCAACCGTCGAAGACGAGCTCGGCCGTATCGGAGGAGCGCCAGCCGAGCTTGTCCAGCTCGCGAGCCACGCTGAATCCTGGCGTCCCCTTCTCGACGAGGAACATCGTGATCCCGTTGCTCCCTGCCGCGGAATCAGTCTTGGCCGCAACACAGTAGAGATCCGCGCAGACGCCGTTAGTGATGTATAATTTCGTACCATCAAGCACGTAGGAGTCGCCGTCTCGGCGCGCGCGCGTACGGATGGCCTTCACGTCCGAGCCCGCATCCGGCTCCGTGATGGCGATCGCGGTGATCGCCTCGCCGCTCACGATGCCCGGCATCCAGCGAGCCCGTTGGGATTTGGTCCCGTCGTGAAAGACATAACCGGAAGCCATCTCGGCATGGACCAGCATTGCGTCTGCGGCGCCGGCATAGGTGGAGCGCCCGAGTTCCTCCGCGAAGACCGTCGATGCGACTGCGTCCATCTCGGCACCACCGTACTCGGCCGGATAGCGGATCCCGAAGAAGCCAAGTTCGCCCATGCGACGCAGGACCGGACGCGGAACGCCCCCCTCCTCCTCCCAGCGATCTGCACAGGGCTTGATTTCCTCCTCGACAAAGCGGCGGACCTGGTCCCGTAAGAGCTCATATTCCGGCGCCGCCCAAGGCAGCCCCGGTTCTTGCTCAGGTACCCAAGCCTTGTCCATCATCTTCATCCGCCCCGCTATGATTTGCGGCCGTTCCGATCGACTAGAGTTCGATTTCCTCTCGCGGTCCGCCCGAGAGTGAAGAGGCTCTGGAATCGGCCACCCAGCGCATCCCATCGATCACTTCCGCCAGTTCGGCCACGGTCGGGCGCTCGAACAGGTTGCGAAGCTGCACGTCGACGCCGAAGATCTTTCGCATGCGCGCCACCGCTCTCACGACCAGGAGCGACTCTCCGCCCAGGTCGAAGAAGTTGTCGTGGCGTCCGATCGACTTGAGCTTGAGCAGATTGCACCACAGGGCAGCCAAAGTCTTCTCGGTCTCTGTTGACGGGGCGACGAACTCGTGTGCCGGCTGAATGCTATCCGCCGTCGGCTCGGGAAGCGAGGAGCGGTCGATCTTACCGTTGGACGTGAGCGGCATCCGTTCGAGGCAGACATAGTGCGTCGGAATCATGGACTCCAGGAGTTCTTCGGCGAGGTGGGCGCGTAGCTCCGCCACGGTCAGAGGTTTCGAGGAGACATAGTAGGCTACAAGTCGCGTGATTGCGCCTTCCTCAGCATTTCCCACGGCAGCGGGAATGGCAACGACCGCGCATTCCTGAACCTGGGGCTGCTTGAGAAGCCGCGCTTCGATCTCACCCAGCTCGATACGCGTGCCACCAACCTTCACCTGATGATCCGCGCGGCCGAGAAATTCCAAGCGCCCTTCCGAGTTCCAGCGGGCAAGATCGCCCGTCTTGTACAGCCGCAGCCTCGAAAAGCCATCTCGGGGATCCGTAGCCGTGCGGAAACGCTCGTCGGTCAAATCGGGGCGATTAAAATAACCTCTCGCGAGACCATCGCCTGCGATGAACATCTCGCCGATGACGTTGGGGCCGGTCGGGTGATATTCCTTGTTGAGGACGTAAATTCCCGCATTGGCGGCCGGAACGCCGATCGGCACCGATGCGGAGCGATCCTGATCTTCGTCGAACCGATGAATCATGCAGCCCACTGTGGCTTCGGTTGGTCCGTATTCGTTGTAGATCTCGACAGGATGAGGGATGGCTTTGGTGATGTCGCGAGCCAGCTCGGTCTTGAAGTCCTCGCCACCCACAATGAACTTGCGCAATCGCGTGGCCTCAAGATCGCGATCGCGGATCATCGCGAGATGCGCCGGCGTCAGCTTGATGATATCGACGGCATTGTCGTCCACGACCTTGAGCACGACCATGTTGCTCAACCCGGGATCACCAAGATAGACCACGATCCGGCCGCCCGTGATGAGTGGCGCGAAGAGCGTTGTGACGGTCAGGTCGAAGGCAAGAGATGAGAAAAGCGGCCATGCGAGCGGCTGGCCGGAACTGTACACCCGCGCGGCCCACCAGATGTAGTTCACGAGGCTGCGGTGCTCGATCTCGACGCCCTTGGGAGTGCCGGTCGAGCCCGAAGTGAAGATGATATAGGCGATGCCCTCCGACGTCGCGGCGGACGGTCGGGCCGAGGCCGGCTGATTCAAAATCGAGCCGAAATCGGCGTCGAGCGTGAAAATGTCGGCAAGCTCCGGCGAGATGGCGGATTGCAGACGCGCCTGAGTGATCGCCACCGGCGTTTGCCCACCGGTCCCGTTGGAAATGTCTTTCAGGATTGTAGCAATGCGTCCTTTCGGCGTCGCCGCATCAATTGGCACATAGGCTGCTCCGGCTTTGAGGACGCCCAGGATCGCAACGACGACCTCGAGGGAGTGCTCCATGAAGACAACGATGATCCGACCCGGGCCCACGCCCTTTGAGCCCAGATGCGCGGCCATCTGGTTGGAGCGTTCGTCGAGCTGCCGGTATGTCAGCATTGCATCGCCAAAGCGGATCGCCTCGGCATCAGGACTGCGCGTCACTTGATCACGAAAGAGATCGATGATTGTCCTGTCCGATGGGTAACGCGCCGAGGTGGCGTTGTAATCGACGACGAGCGCCCGATGAGTGGCATCTTGCAGCGGAGGAAGCGCCACGCTCTCCGCCACGATAGGTAGGACTTCATTCATGAAATGCGCTCCCATCCGGCAAGTTTAGAAATCGGATCACGTCAATCTCCGAGCTTTCGAGTTGCCCGGCGATAGAGCTCTGCGACGGCAGGTGCGTCAGGCTCTTCCAGCATGGAGACTTCGTCGCAGTCCTCGGGGCCGAAATAGAATTCGGCATCGGGCGCGACGAGCCGCCATCGATGAGGTGCTGCGCCCGATCGCAGCCAAGCCTTGTTCGGAAGGAATATGCACACGCGGCCTGAGTACGGAGTCGGAGTGTACCGCCGAAATGCCGCCATCGCCGTGGATTTGAGCAGAGCTCTGCTGGCCAGCACCGGATCTGTCGCGACAGGCGCCTTGCGAACGAGGGGCATGACGGCACGCTCGTGAAGGCGACTGCCGAAATATCGGAGACGAGCGCCAAATGTCGGTAACTTCGCCATCGATCTCCGGACCGATCGGATCGTCCCCCAGGCAGAGAAGTACAGCAGACGCAGCAGTTCCTGGTGGGTGGCGGGGTGAAGAGGACCAAAGAGAGCGACGCATGGAACGTCCGCTCCGCGCCTTGTGAGGATTTTGGCCAATTCGAAAGCGGTTGGACCGCCGGAGCAGTATCCGGCGATGATGTACGGACCGACCGGCTGATACTGAACGATTTGGCCAGCGAAGTACTCGGCGATGTCCTCGACGCGGTCCATCGGCTCGCTCTGCCCGTCGAATCCAGGCGGTTGAAGTGCGTAGAACGGTTGATCGCCACCGAGGTGCTTCGACAGGTCCGAGAATGAAAAGGGTGCGCCGACATGCCCCGGTACGGCGTAAATGGGCGTGCGCGTTCCGCGCGACTGCAGGGGAATGATCGCAGGCTGCTGTGTGGTCGCGGCGGTCGCCATGTTCAGAAAGGCGATGATCTCACCCTTTCGCCCCTGCAATTGATCGCGAAGCTCCGCCGTCATCGCGCCGGCCGGTGCGCTGCACCGGAGCCGATCGCCCTCGACCCAGACCTTGATGTCCTTGACCGCGAGGTCTGCAAGCAGTTCCGAAAACTGCGTCACGCGCGCTTGCATAGGCTATTCCCGTGCTCTCGACTGCGACCGCGAGGTGTCTCAAACCAGCGCGGCTTGGAATGAACTTGGGTGCCTTCCAGGGCTGGGCACCCCGCTATCCCCAGTGAATGATTACATCGCGGAAGCTCCAGTCCGGACAACCATTCATTTCCGAACAACCACGCTCCCGAGATACCCCGTTTTGGGTACGAAACTTCTGACAACCCAATCCTTTTCATCCGAAGAGCTGGGGTATCCCAAGCCGCATCCCAGGCCCTTGGAAATAGCCTCCAGCCGGGTCCAGCGCCGGAAGAAGCCTTCCAGCCGGTCGTCCGGACCGAGGGCGGTATAAGACTCGTAGTCCGAGGCGGAAAAGCACAGCGCGGCGATCTCGTCCGCTTCGGGCACGGGGAGAACTGCCTCGATGTCCACTCCGACCTCTCGCCCGGGCGAGAGGGCGACGACTGCCACATCTGCGGATCGAGAGACGCTGAAGTGCAAATTGCGAGAAGGCATGCGGTGCGGGAGCTGGGGTTTACCCAGCTGTCCGAATTCCAGCTCGACATCGGATGGCGAGACTCCGAGTCTGGAAGCGAGGATCTGGCGCAGCTGTCCACGGCAAACAATAAAGCGGCGGCGGTCCCGCTCCGACTTCAACCCATCAGCGCGCCTACGCTCCGCTTCGTTGAGGAAGACGCCTATCGCGCGAACGATATCCTGCCTCACATCGAGCATGCATGCGAGAACCTCCAAGCCATCATCCTCGAGAACCGGCACCATGATCCCGGCCCTCGGCTCAGCTGCCTTATCAAGGAGGCCCGAAAAGGACGCTGCTTGCTCGACATGAGTCTGACTGACGTCGCATTCGGCGAGCTGCAACAATCGAGGCCCCGAGCGGGCCAAGGCAACTTGAAAACTCCGGCTCGAAGCCAACGCGCCACGACCATCGGCCCCGCCAGAAAGCCAGGTAAGGTCGAGCTCAGGCCGGTCAAGCGTCATACCTGGATTCCAATCGCAGGAGCGCTCATGCGCACCGGAGCATTCCTTCTGGAGCGGCAGCTCCCGTTCTCGCGGATTTCTTCGATTGAACAATCACGTAGGCGCGAAAACAAGCAGTCCTGGTGGATATTTAGGTGTATGGATGGGCTACATCAAAAGACCTAGGCCCCTGACATCCTTACGCTTTGGCTTCCTGCCTAATCGTTGCGCTGACGGAGTTCGCGCGCCGTCTCGATGAATGTCCGTCTTGGGCTAGTCACTGCGGAAAGACTCCTCTCGACATGGCCCATTTGGGGCATGCCCGGGGACAAAGCGTGCCCGCGAGGGAGCAGTTGCGATGCGATGGACGTTGAATCGCGCCATCGACAGTCAAGCGCGAACCAATGCGGCGAAACGGTGCTTCCCGCCACCGGTCATACATTACACCGTGCACCCGAGCGCCAGGTCGGTTGATATCGTACCAAGTCAAAAAGCTTGCGTGCTAATCGGAAGGCAAGCCGCCTTGCCCTGCGTATGAGACCGCGAGCGTAGCAAGAGCTGTCCTGTTGCCGATCTCGAGCTTGCGAAAGATGTGGTGGAGATGAACCTTGATGGTGCCGTCAGTAACATTCAACCGACGGCCAATCTCCTTGTTTGACAATCCCTCCGATACCAGACGCATGATCTGACGCTCCCGGTCCGTCAGTACGGCAAGATGCTTCTCCAAAATCGCGGACTGCCCAGAAGAGATAGCGAGCTCGCTCGAAGGCGCAGGAAGCATCCTGTGGCCGTCCGCGACTTGCCGCAATGTCTGCAGAAGAGTTTCGGGCTCCTCGTCATTCAGGATAACACCAAAGGCGCCCACTTCTGCCAACATGGTGAGGTCGCGATCCTCAACGGAGGATGCGAGGAACACGAGCCGGACGGCAGGCGCCCGGGAATTTGCGATACCGAACAATGCCTGCCCAAAAATGTCAGGCATCGATATGTCCAAGATGGCGATATCGGGCACGAGAGCGCGAATTGCATTGAAGCAACTCGCACTATCGCTGCATCGAGCAGCAACCCTGAAATCACGTTCTGCTTCTAGCAGACAGTTCAGACCCAATAAAACAACGGGAAATCTGCTAGCAATAACCACACGACTGAAATGCATTTTCGGCCAATCCTCAGTCCCTCCAGTTCAAATCGGCACCCCAATATCGCTCCTAGGCTACTTCAATTTGGGGCATTCAAGTAAAATTTTGTCATCGCGGCCAAGCCCGAATCCCGCGAATATGCAATTTTAAATAGCATCATGGCATTGACGCCGCCCAAAGCGAGCGCTGTCGACAGGTCTCCGGAGATCGCCCCCGTAGAACACCGGCCTGAATATTACGGGCGACATCCCAAACAACGTCTATAACCAACGGCATATATGGATATTGGGGATTAGCATCTAATATTAGTAAATCTTTTGACGCATGCTCAGGGCTTTTTTCGCCCCAAATTTCTGTCCAAGCGACCGGAATCTGAAGAAGCAATTTCAATGCGTCGCTGTGTTTTGGCTTGGCAAGCCATCTAAGAAACGAGTCGGGTTAAACCGATGAGCCTGTTTCATATTTTGTAGCGTCCAGGAGAGTTCCATGAGACGACAATATTCTTTTTCTATTGTGCTTGGTGGTGAAAACAGTCTTCGGAAAGAAGGTCTCGCCAGAATTCTAAATTCCGAAAATTTCCAAGTGTTAGCCTCAATAGCCGATGCCGACGGTTTGCCCGGTAAGGTTAATGTGGAAGGTGCTTCAGTCTGTCCGGCACTGTTCCTCATTGTCCATAGCGGCGATGATTTCGGCCCTACAATCGAGCAGATCGAGTGTTTCAAGCGCCGTCACGCGGATGGACGCATTGCCGTCGTTGCAGATCACTACCGACTGAGCGAGTTGACTGCTGCGATCCGAGCCGGCGCCACCGGCTATTTCATCGACGTGATGAACTGCGATACGTTCATCAAGTCCATCGAGCTCGTCATGATGGGCGGCACGGTATTTCCGACCGACTTCTTGACGTCCGCTCTTGATATCGAAAAGCGTGACGCGGACGGTGTCCCTCCACGCCTCGATGATAGTCATGCCATGGCGAACGCGGATAATGGCAGGCTCGCACAGCAGCTTTCGCCGCGAGAAATCTCCATTCTCCAGTGTCTGATCGAAGGCGATTCCAACAAGTGCATCGCACGCAAGATCGATATCGCGGAAGCTACGGTGAAGGTTCACATCAAGGCGATCCTCCGCAAGATTCGTGTTCAGAACAGAACACAGGCGGCGATCTGGGGGCTGAACCATCGACCTACAGCTCGGCCATCAAGCGGGACGGCGTACCCGGCCGCTGACGCAACCGAACGCCTGCTCCCACCGAAGAGAGAACTTCCTAAGATCGCGAGGACAAGCCGGCCCGCGACGCTCGGTTCAATCGACCATGCGGTAAACTACTTCGAAGTGCCTCTTCCTAACGGCCACGCCCGCAAGGAAATCGGTTCGAAGGCCGACGGGGCGATCCGACTGCGGAAATAGCCGAAATTGGATCGGCCCCCATCGGGAAGCTTTCCGTCGGATTTCTCGAGCTGGAGTTCGTGCCGCATCGATGGATGCGGCACGCATCGATGTGGCGATCGGCACCATTGGTGCCGGCCGCTTTGGTGTCAGCGCAAACGCTTGACGCGGGCGTTGCCAGGACAATGCAAGCACCTGGTGATCGTGCACGTGTCGTCTTGATTTCGGTCAATCTCCGCGGGCTGGAGTCGTAGTCGCGATCCCGGATTTCGCGGGCAGACGCGGAATGGAAGTGGAATCAGTATGATCCTGTTGACCGGAGGCGCCGGCTATATCGGGTCACATATCGCGGCCGCCCTACTCGACGCCGGGCTGGATGTCGTTGCGATCGACAATCTCTGCAACAGCAATCGCGCGTCTCTCGAACGAGTACAAGGCATCTGCGGGCGATCGCTCGTATTCCGGCAGATCGATATCTGCGATGAGGACGCGGTTTGCGAGATCCTGCGCACTCACGGCGTAACCGCGGTCATTCACCTCGCCGGGCTCAAGGCGGTCGGCGAGTCCAGCACTCAACCCATGACGTATTACCAGAACAACGTGGTTGGGACGATGCGACTCGTGTCGGCGATGTCGCGTGCCGGTGTGAAAACGCTGGTCTTTAGTTCGTCCGCAACGGTTTACGGCACGCCCGCATACCTGCCGCTGGACGAGAAGCATCCCGTAGGTCCGATAAATCCGTATGGTCGCACAAAGTATTTTGTCGAAGAGATATTGAGGGATCTCCATGGGTCCGACAGCGATTGGCGGATCGCCATCCTGCGCTATTTCAATCCGGTTGGTGCCCACGAAAGCGGGCTCATCGGAGAAGACCCGCTCGGCGTACCCAACAATTTGTTGCCACTTGTGGCGCAAGTAGCCATCGGGCGACGCGAGAAGCTGCACGTCTGGGGAAATGACTACGATACTCCGGATGGCACCGGCATCCGCGACTTCATTCATGTCGTCGATCTTGCATCCGGACATCTGAGCGCCTTGAACGAGCTGAGACAACCCGGCGTGATGACCATCAATCTCGGAACAGGAAGCGGCAGCAGCGTCCTGGAGGTGATCAAAACGTTCGAGACCGTGAGCGGCCGGCCAGTTCCGTATGTGATTGACCAACGCAGGGCCGGTGATGTCGCCACCTGTTACGCGGATCCGACGCTCGCCAAGAATCTGCTGGGCTGGACCTCACGGCGATCACTGACACAGATGTGTACAGATCATTGGCGCTGGCAGATGCAGAACCCGAATGGCTATCGCGGCGGCTAGAGCGGGATGATTTTTGGTTGAATCGGCTTGCCGCGGGTTCGGTTCACCTCTCCCCGTCGGGGAGAGGTCGGATTGCTCTCGGCGATGCGAAGCATCGTCCGGTGCAATCCGGGTGAGGGCTCTTGCTCTCTCGATAGACCGTAACCCCTCACCCGATTTGCTGCGCAAATCGACCTCTCCCAAGGGAGAGGTGAACCTCCGATGCCGATCCAGCTCAACCTAATCTCATCACGCTTTAGATCGCAGGAAGCAGCCCTGCAGGAAGCGCCGATCCGCCACCAGCCACGATCCGAGCCCGCGGTTCGGCCGGATATCGGCAGGACCGCCCTAACCTCCTCCAGGCGCGGTACGGCGGGCCGGAAGGCCGTACCTTGCGTCCAGGCCGCCCAGGGCTAGCAGCAGCCCCGGCGGGCGCCGCCATTAGGTCCCGCTAAGCGTCCCTCTCCGGGGACCGTCCTGCAAGGCGAGGACAATGCGGCGTCGTTTGAGGAAACGCCGTGGTCGGTCCTGTCGAGGAACTGGCTCATTGTCCCTTAAGGGAGGCAGCCAATAGCCACAAACAACGTTTCCGGCGGAATTGTCTGTCCGGTAATAAAAGCGAGCCAGCGACCGCCGTAGGCGCGGCCATGCCATTCCCAGAATATCGACGCCGACGAGCGCCACTTAATTCGGCGCGTAAGCTCTTCGCATAAGCGAAATCAGCCCGGCGTGCCCAGCGCAACAGATCTCGCGCGCGTCGAGGCCAAAATGCCTCATTTTGAATTCCGGCGTGTTTCGATGAGTTCGCAAACGACGCTGCACGACCACGCTGCGCCGGTGAAGCGATTGATGACTATTGCAGTGCTGAGACCTGAACTCGACACTGAATAGACGCCGCCGCTCAGAAGCCCCGCAATGACGATCGCGAGTGCGATGATAGCCAGCCGATCCACAGTCCTCTCCAGGGATGCTCAAGGTCAACAGCGAGGTTTGACCGCTTTCGGGAAGTTTTGCTGACCTAATATGCGGTACTCATTTTGGTAATCGAAGATCCCGCACTGAAAGGACGCCGAACAACGAGGTAGGACAGCTGGGAAGAGCGCTTCATTTGCTGTGCTCGCCGGCCAATGTCTTGCTTCGATATCGCCTTAGGCCGTTGCTGTTTGCCTCGCGAAAAACTGAAGAATGCTTCAAGGACCCGCTCGTGCCGTCACGGCCACCGGTTCAGGCTCTCGAACATTCGAGCCCGTCAGGACGGGCGGATCGACGTCGAGAAAATCAACGACCAATGCTTCACGAGGGCAAAACCGCACAGGCCGGACCTCGGGCCGGCCTGTGGTACGCAAAAGATCACGGGCAATACCGTGAGAGCGGGCCTCACATGCGAACCCGTTGGGCCAAGAACGGCCGATTTGCCTGAGGCGCCGCGTAGGAGAACCGGCCTCGCGCAGATAAATCCCGCACGGACCGGCAATCCTTTAGCTCTGAGGCTTGGCCAGGAGCGAGTTCTGTGTCCAAGCAGAGCCACTCATGGCTACAGCGATCATACCGCCATTGGCCCCACCGGAGCTACCCGCCAGATACTGGTTCAGCAGCGCAAAGCTGCTGCTTGCCTGAGACGCGGCGGGCGTGCCTTGATATCCCGACCAGTCGGTCGTCTGCGGGGCGGCCGTTGCCAGCGTACTGGTGTCAAATCCAAAACCCGTAGGATCCAGACCTGCCGGGCTTGCGCCGGCCGCTGGCGTCGACCAACCGGACGCCGACGTCGGCGCCATTCCCATAGCTCCCATGGCTCCCATGGCTCCCATGGCGCCTAGAACGCTGGGGTCGGCCGTTGTAACAGTTGCCGCCGGGGCGGCTATCGCGGCCGCCGGCGAAGTGGTGTCCTGCGCTACAGCCGGCGCGACAATGGTGGTCGGGCTGGTGACCGTAGTTGGGGTGGTGGGCGTGGTCGGTGTGGTTGGCTGTGTCGGAGTTGACGGCGACGTGACAGTCGCCGCCGCCCCCGTCAACAGCGTCATGTTTCGGTAATCGACCGCAACGGTCTCGGGCGCCGTCGACCGATAGACTCCGTACTCCCAATTGGTGCCCTGCCCATAACCTAAGGGGCCGCTGTAGTTCACGACCTGTGTGCCGTTGATCGAGACCTGCAAATACCCGCCACCGGTGTTCGAAACATCGGCCTGTATTTGGATGTTGTTATACACGCCTGTCTGGATTGGATTGGGGTCAGTCCAGAGCGTGAGCATCTGCACATTGCCGGCCCCGTTGCTCGGATCCTGGCCCGGCTGGACGTATCTGGCGACGACCTGCAGATGATCGCCGACAAGCTGGATCGCAAACGGCGGCGAGGTGCCCACGCCGCTCGCGTTATCATCGTTGTGCATCTGTCCGACGATGAACCAGCCATCTGCGGTATTCGTAAATGACCCATTTGGGCCATTTGCCTCCACCATGAACTGATAGTTCAAGTTGAGCGGAGTGCCGCCGGGAATGTTGGCCGCGGCTGAGACCTCGGAGCGGTCGACCGACGAGCTGTCGTACCAGGCATGATCACCCTGCTGCACTTGGAAGCGCAGAGTTTGCGAGTCAGGATTGGTCAGGCTGTAGCTCGTGCTCGCATCCTGCACTCCGTAGACGTCGCCACCGATCGAAAACCTCGTCATCGGTGTGGAAGAAAATGATGTAATTGTCCCGGTCGTATCCAATTCAGACCTCCGTGGGTCGCAGAGATTCTTCTCTTTTGACGTTTACAAGGGAATTCCACTGCCGCGCATCGCGAAGGCGCGCGACATACCACATGCTCACAACACCCTGTGCCGCGAGCAGACTTCCGATGTATCGCGGTGACCGCCAACACATACCGTTGCAGTGGGATTGCCCCCCGACTGCGAGACTTGATTGGTTAATTAGGGAGTATGGCAAAAAAAATGAACTAGCATGGCGACAATGAGAAGCGCGGCCCATGCCTGCCGTTAGGCTAAAATTCCGCGGATAACCGAGCATTTCCCGCGGTGGCCGGTGCCAGCGCTGAAGCAAGCTCAAGAGCGGGATCCACACACCGCATCGCGGCGTCGTCGAGTTAGCCGGGGCCGAAAATCATATACAGCAACATCGTGCCCACAACGGCCGTCCAACCGATCGAAGCGGCAACGGCCCACACCTGTATCGGCATTGATGGCCCCTCGCAATTCAATGATGCAAAACGAAGAGGCCGCTGGCGCTGGACAGCGACCTCTTGGACCCGATCTCAAATGAACGTCTTGGAAATAAAATCGCCGCCGAAGGTCCGTCATGATTAGACGATGAATTCGCGGCGGCGTGAAGCCCAAACACGTCCGATACCCTGCGAAACCATTGAGACGTTGCGAGATCGACACACTATCTGCAGCGAACCCCATCGCCCGACGCATCGTAGACCAAGCCAGGCGCGAGTGACGCTCAAATCGGCATGAAAGCGACAACTCCCGCGCCGGAATGATTCGCCGGGTCACGGAGCCCCCTCGAGCACCTGAGCCCGTCGGGGAGCGAGCCTCGACCGCCTGAAGCTGCATCAGTTCGTGTCAAAGTCCGGTGACGCGTGGCACTCGCCCTCCTGGGCCTTCTGCAAAACCTGCGCTTTGCCAGGCAATTCGCAATTTGTCCCATTTGGCGCCGTCTTGGCGTCTCAGAACACCTTCCTCCGGGGGGACTTTTACGCGCGGTTAAAGCTTGGAAGCGTAAGTTCCGGGTGGGACCTTTCGAGGGAAAGCGCATGGGACAATTACGCCAACGCGTGGTTCAGAGGGATACTCTCGAGGCACGGCTTGCAGAGCGAGCTAGAGAGCTGCGGAACGAGGCCGCAGCCCTTGCCCCGTGTGCAGCCAAGGAAGTGCTGATAAAGCTCGCCGGATACGCAGAAACGAGTGCCCGGTTGAGCGGGAGGCCGTCGTCGCCGGAACTAATGCCCAATTGAACGACGGAAAATAATCCTAGGACTGCAGAGTAAGGCCGCCTTATCTGGCGGCCTTCTTCATTTAGTTCGACCCGATCCCGCACGCCGAGGCTTGATAGCCTGCGTCCTTGATCGAGCAAACCGCCGAGGCCGGCCTCGGGCTTCTAACGGTGCGTCGTCAGCAACGGCTCGACCTTGGCCGATCAAGGTTCGAACGCAACATCGTAGCAAGCGCTTCATGATGAGCGGGCTTGTTCGGCGAGCGGGCCGAACAGTTCGCACTCTCTCTTTTCGAATTCGTCGTCCATGACGTCCGGCTGAAATCAAACCTGACTGTTGTCAGCTAAGCGTTCGGCAGCATACGACCGGATTGAACAGCGAGTTCTCTGCGGCCACTCGCGCGCGTCGCTCGTATCATTCAGTGACGAATGCGACGCCAACCCATGCGCCTTTTCGCCAAACGACGTTGCACGCGTAAGTCCTGCTAGGAGGAACGATAAGCGTGAATCGGTCAGGAAGAGGCGATGGCGGATCATCCGCCTTCAGCGCCGCGCCATTCTCTGTGATGTCGCCGGCGATGCAGCACAGTGACAAATCACCGAACCTGATCAAGGCATTGTCCAGCGATGGATTACGCACAGACTTTCGCCTGTCGGGAAAAGCAATCATTTCCGAGCCCATCAATAACCAATGCAAATTTGAACGATGCTGCGCGAGAAAGATTGCGTTTCTACTAACGATCGAGGCATCTCGTGCGCTGCGGCCAGCAAAGCCGTCACCAAAACAGCCGGTATACGAAAGCGCCTCCCTGGCGCCGGCTCTTCTTAACCTGGTGTGACCAAGCAACAGTCGATCAGCGCGATTTTTGGCAGGCTTCCCACGATGGGGATTTCAGGGCCCAGGGCCGAAGGGCCCCGTCAGGACAAACCATTTCGGGTCCGGCGGCGTACTTTTGCGCGCCTTCTGATTCAGGCGCGGCAGACTCTGCTGTTTAGCTCAAGAAGCCGGCAAGACAGGCTATCAATGCGCCCAACAAAGCGCCTGTCGCTAGCCACCGACAAAGGTCGGAGTAGTTGGTCCGCCGCAGGGACACAAACATGTCTCCGCTTTGAGCTCTCCTCTCCTCAAAGAGGCTCCTCGCCGCGAGCGTACCAACGGCGGAAGCACCCAGAAAAATCCACCAGTGCCACGTCCACGGCATCGCGCTTGATACTCAACCTTCTCAAACGCCGACCAGAGCTTCGGGCTTCTCAACGGCTGGCGACGCTGAAGCCAGAATACACAGCTTACGCCTTCAGTCAGTAGCGCCTGCGTATCGGATTATTGCTGTGAGAAGCACTGCGCGCGCCGGTGAGATCAGGTCGACCGTATTCCGGCGGCCTGCACCAAGGTGCGAATGACGGTAGTCAAAACGTCTCTTCGATTTTCACGATTTCACGTTCTGCAATATTTCCGGTGGCTGCTCGCCAGTCGAGCGTCAGGCTCGGCGCATACCGTGCCGGCATAGGTCTTGCCGCTGAAGGGAAAGGAATATGAAGGGCGCTAGACAAGTTTACTTCAGCGAAGCCGCCTGCTGCCCTGCGCTGGCGGGCTACCCCTTCGGAGCTAGAAAACTGCTGCGCTCCCGGCGGGGCCGGCTACCCGCCGCGGCTCCGCCGAAAAGAAACAGCCCCGATCTGGGCGATAGACCGGGGCCGTTACCGGGGTGCGAGGCTTGGGGGCCTGAACTCACCCCGTCAGAGTTACAAGGGGTATTGTTGTTCCAATGATGGTGCGCCGATGTCCTAATTCGCTCCTGCGAGTGGTCTAACTTGGACAGCACAGCGAACTGAGACTACGAACGGAATCTGGGAAATTTCGGAGCCATCTCGGGGGACATCTGCGTGCGGAGATCGTTGATAGCGATAGACGCTATGATTGTCTTCTGCATGGGTGATCACCATTCCGCTCAGGGACAGCACACCGACGCTGTCCAACGCATGGCCGGACTTCGGAATGTAAGGCCCGCCTCCGAGTTGGCGGCCTCTTCATCTTCGCGGCCAGGCGACGAATGGATCTACGCGAGCGTTGCCAATATCAACGGCGCCGCCGGTGGACCGGGCAGCGACGTCCGTCGCGCGGCGAGCCCCGGCTCAGGGAGCCGGGGCTATGGGCTTTGGAGGTTGTAGCGGTCAACCTCGACCAATGACTTTACGTCTCTCCCTTGAATTTCGTCACCAGGATTTCGCAATTTTGCAGCGCGCTAATACCTTTGCCCCAAGAGGCGACGTGCTGTCGGATCGCTTAGTTCGGACTAGTTCAGAATGGCAATTTGCCGCAGGCATTTGCCGATTTACCGTGTCCCCAGTCGTGCGGATTGGCGGACAACGACACCCCGACCAAACATATCGTGCGATAAGGGATCGCCGCTCAGCCTAGGGAGCGACGGTCCCGCCCAATTGCGGAGCGATCAGCTCACTCGAAAGCAGGTTGAATTCCGAATAGCAACGCTCACTATCGCGAAAGCAAAATTGAGGCCCGCGTTGACCAATCGAGACGGCACGCTTGAGCGACAAACCATCAAGGGTTTTCTCGGGATCGAGAGCTCCGATGACGGACTGGCATTTAGAGTTGAAGTTGACGCCGATCAGGGCTCGGCAATCTGGACGATTCCCTACAAGCATGCGATCTGGTTGGCCCAGGCGATACTAGAGATTTCGCCCGTCGCTGTCGGCAGGCAAACCGCCGGCGGCTCTGTGGAAGGAACCAATCTCGTCGGTGAGCGCCTCAACGTGGAGAGAACCCGCGTGCTTGTGAAGGTGCGCTCCGATCATGCTGCGATCTCCGCTCAGGGCGCTTGGTCGTCCGACAAAACACCCGGCACCACAATTCTTATGGTCGACACGTCGATCGCGGCAGATTTGGTCGAGCAACTCGGAGCGTTCCTGGCCTCGGCTCAGGCTCTATCTCGACCATCGTAGTCGTTCTATCGCACAATTGCGGAAATAGCGCGCTCGAAGCGCGATAACTGCCAGAGCGTATCGCGCCGGCAGCGCCGCCGCTGCCAGCACGTAACAGGCAGACCAGACTGCTGTTCAAAAGCTGGCCGTTCACAGTCCCCTCGGCACAGTCGCGCCGAAGGCACAAGTCGCAGGAGTGGGTAACCAGAAAGGGTCCGCACATAGGTCGAATTCCAGATATAGTACCGCCATCCGCCCGGCCGAGGCGACCGTCACAGACGCCCAATGGCTTGGCCGCCCGAAGGATACGTGTGTGACCAGGCCCGCGCCATCATGCGACTATGCGCGATCATTGCAGCGGGATCCTTGTTCTCTCATCAAAGCGCGTTTGCGGTCCTCTGGCGTTGAGCACGAATGAGCATGCCTGACGCCGTCACCGATGTCAGCCTGGAGGCCTTGGACAGCATTGCCTGGCTTGAAACCGCGTGGAAGGAGCTCGAAGCTCGGGCCACTCACTCGTTCTTCTTGTCTTGGCTCTGGATCGGCACGTGGCTACGGCACATTCCGGATGGCACCCAACCGCACGTCCTCGTAGCACGGTCGTCAGGCAAGATCGTCGGGTTGGCGATCATCTGCCGGCGGAGAGCCTGGAGTCTTGGGCCGCATGCGCGGGCACGCTGGCTGCTCAATGAATCGGGAGATACCCTTTTCGACCGGCTGTTCATCGAGTGCAACAGCATTCTTGCAGAGCAACCGGACACCATTATCCCGGCAGGTCTCGACGCGTTGACGTCCCGCTTGCGCCGCGCGGATCAGCTGGTGCTTTCCGGAATTGATGCGGACGTCGAGTTGGCCGCTTGCCGCGCTGCGGGCAAGGCTGGGCTCGTCAGCGAGGTGAAACAGGCTGATACGGCCTTGTGGGTTGATTACGCCAAAGCCCATCAGCAAAAGAAAGATTATCGCGCCACATTGGGCCGCAGCACTCGCCAGGCCGTGAGCCGTGCCATGAGGTTGTATGCCGAACGAGGTCCCCTTGAATTCCGGATCATGGAAACGACGACGGAGGCCCTGGCTGCGTTCGATCTGCTGAGCGACTTTCATCGGTCGCGATGGGGACGCAAAGGGGCGTTCGCCAATCCGGGCTTCCGCCCGTTCCACGAGGAGTTGATCGCGCGCGGAATTCCCACAGGAGCGGTCCGCGTCTCACGGACGCTGGTTGGCGACCAGACGATTGGGGTCGTGTACAATTTCGTGCACGACGGCCGTGTCCTGAACTACCAAAGCGGCTTTCTTTACGAGAGCGATGGCCGCCTCAAGCCCGGGCTCGTGAGCCACGTACTGGCTATCGAGGATAGCATCTCGCGCGGGGAACGCGGCTACGACTTCCTGGCTGGTGGCGCCGGGCACAAGGCCCATCTTGCAAATAGCGAGTATGCCATGAAGTGGATCGCAATTTGCAGGGACGGTCCAGAACGCCACATCGAGGCGAAGCTCCGTGACGCGAAACGGACGCTACGAACGATCGCTACGAACCTTCCAAAAAGGAAGCTGCGGCTCTTCGGGTCAGCAAATGCAAGTTGAGATATTGGCCGCGGCCGCCTTCCGAGCTGTCAGGCACATGGGAAGGTCGCAGTCTGCTCCCGGTTCAGGCATCCGGATCCAGCCATAGAGGCTCGTTCAGGTGGTCCGCAGCAGCCTGATGGCCCGGGCGGCGTCTTCGGGGCCGGAGTCTGCTCACATGTTACCAATGGCCTGAATGTGTACGCCCTTCACTGCCCTTCCAGATGGATCATCCATGCTCGCAAATTGCTGGGACCAGAGAAACGCGGTCGGCGTCGAACACG
Source organism: Bradyrhizobium sp. Pha-3 (assembly GCF_042258615.1). Classification (GTDB taxonomy): domain Bacteria; phylum Pseudomonadota; class Alphaproteobacteria; order Rhizobiales; family Xanthobacteraceae; genus Bradyrhizobium. Next base: position 5,980,808 of record NZ_CP170152.1, read on the forward strand.
CGATCGAGGGACCGACGGGGACGGTCAGGCAGGCTGTCGGGTTCTTGAAAATGCCGTCAAAGATGGTCCGATAGAAATATCCTTCCTTCGAGGTCGGCGTCTGCTTCGGAAAGCGCTTACCCGCCTCTGCGAACATCTGGTCCGAGACTTTACCCTCGGCATGATTCCTCAAGCACTCGATCCAGCTGTACCCCACTCCGTCCGAAAACTGCTCCTTCTGACGCCACAAGATCTCCTGCGGCAACAGGTCGGTAAAAGCTTCCCGCAATATGCCCTTCTCGATCTTCGCACCGGGGCACATTTTTTCGGCAGGGTTTATCGACATCGCGTAATCCAGGAATTCCTTGTCCAGGAAGGGCACACGGGCTTCGACGCCCCAAGCCGCGGTTGCCTTGTTCGCGCGACAGCAATCGTACCTGCTCAGCGCAAAGAGCTTTCGAACAGTCTCCTCGTGGAATTCTTCTGCCGATGGGGCCATGTGGAAGTAGAGATAGCCGCCGAATACCTCGTCAGCGCCTTCTCCAGACAGAACCATCTTGATGCCCATTGCCTTGATCTTGCGCGCCATGAGGTACATCGGCGTACCAGCACGAATGGTGGTGACATCGAAGGTTTCCAGGTGCCGGATCACATCGGGCAACGCGTCCAACCCGTCCTGCACGGTGAATACAACTTCATGATGGACCGTGCCGATGTGAGCCGCCACCTTTCGCGCATACTTCATGTCGGGTGAGTTTTCCAAACCCACGGAGAACGAGTGCAGCCTTGGCCACCAGGCCTCCTCGGTCTCCCCGGACTCGATCCGCTTGAAGCGGTGCCGTGCTGCGAGCGCTGCGATGAGCGAGGAATCGAGCCCACCGGAAATAAGTACCCCGTAAGGCACGTCGCACATCATTTGCTGTTTGACTGCGGTCTCGAGTGACGTCCGGAGCTCGTGCAGCGACACCTTCTTGGTTGGAAATGCATGCGCCCACTCCGGATCATACCACTGGACGAATTCGCGGGCCTTGCCGCTATAGTAATGTCCCGGCGGAAACTCCTGAATCGTCTCGCACACCCCATCGAGTGCTTTCATTTCGCTTGCGACATATGTTACGCCGTCGCCGCTCCATCCAATATAAAGCGGCACTATGCCGATGTGGTCCCGGGCGACGAAGAAGTCTCCGTTACGTTCGTCGAAGAGGGCAAACGCAAAAATGCCACTCAGCATCTTGCACAGCGCTGGTCCGTACTCGTCGTAGAGATACAGGATAATCTCGCAGTCTGATTTCGTTTTCCAGGCGTGCGGCCGCTTCAGTGCGTCGCGCAGAGCGACATGATTGTAGATCTCTCCGTTCACAGCCAGCGCCCGCCCCGCGGTGAGGTCGAGAAGCGGCTGGGCTCCGTGCTCTACGTCGACAATGGAAAGCCGTTCGTGCGCGAGCATCGCGCGTTCGCTGGAATAAATGCCACTCCAGTCCGGGCCACGGTGCCTGACCGTCTTTGCCATCTCCAGCGCCCGGCTGCGCGCCGATTCAAACGATTCTCTGAATTCGAATATGCCAACGAAGCCGCACAAGGTGGTTAACCCTTCCGAATGCTGGGATCTGGCCTGCTATGATCAACGCTTGCATTGAACTGGAATACCCAACAGTGGCATTGAATTGGCTAGCTGAACAGCGCACCATCCGAAGTAACCAAAATGCGTTGAGAGGCTGCCTGGAGGTAAGCGCCATGTTGCGCCCCAGAGCAGCAGCGGGATCGGCATACGGCGGACGGTGCCGACGGACGTCCCGGTAAAGCGAGGCGGCTCCGGCGTGGCGTGGAGTTTGTTGGCGGCGGATACTCACGCCGTGTCCAGTGCCAGGGGGTGTCCGAACAGATCCAGTGATCTACGGGATGGTGGATGAAGCCCCGCCTTGATTACCCGCAGACGAGATGCCTGGTCGCTGGGCCGCTCAACAACGACCCCAAAAGCTGTGGCCTCAGGGCGTTGCCACATCTGTGCGGTGATGCCGCGACCCGGATTGCGGCGCTATCGATCTGGGCCTTTCCAACATCCGCCCTTGGACTTGCCTAGCCCCCGGTTTAGCTCCGGCGGGACGAGGGCCCGCCGGAGAAAGTCGGCTTCTCACCGTTCCCGCAACGCTTCCTGCTTGTATCTCGCCAGCGGCGAAAGCAGGTAGCTGATGATCCTGCGCGTACCCGTCTTGATCTCGACCGTCACCGCCATGCCCGGGCCAAGCTTGACGAGCTTGTCCTCCACTTGCATGTGTGTCCGGTCGAGCGACACGCGCGCGGCATATTCCAGTTCCTGACCTTTCGGCTCGCTACTGCTCTGCGTGGCGCCCGACGGGTGGTCATTCGAGCCCTGCATCCTGTCGCGCGTGATGGCATCCGTCGACACGCTGAGCACATCGCCGTGAAGCAGTCCGTAGCGCGTGAAGTTGAAGGTATCGACCTTGATCTCCGCCGCCTGCCCCGGATGGACGAATCCGATATCGCGGTTGGAGAGCATGGCCTCGATCTCGAGTTGGCTCTCGCTCGGGACCACCACTGCGAGCGCCTGAGCCGGGGTCACCACGCCGCCCACCGTATGGACGGCAAGCTGCTGCACGACCCCATCGACTGGCGCGGTCAGACGCTGGAGCTTCGTGCGCCGATCCGCCTTGATCACCTCTTGCGCCGCGCTCGCAGCCTTCTGCTCGGCCTTCGCAAGTGCATCGTAGGTCGCGCGGCGATACTCCGCGGTAGCCTTCTCCTTTGTTTCCTTCAGCAGCGCGATCGCCGCATCGGCTTCGCGCAGCCGGCTCTTCTGCAGCACAAGATCCTGCTGCATGGCGACCAGTTCCTGATACTCGGTGAGATAGACGACCTTGGAAGCCAGTGCCTTTTCGACGAGGCCCTTGCGGATATCGACCCTCTCCTGCAGCACCGGAATGGTCGCTTCCAGCTTGGCAACGCTCGCCGACGTCGTCTCTCGTTCCGCCTCCTTCTGCCCCTGCTGCCGCTCGATTTCGGAAAGCTTGGCATTCTGCTCGGCGCGCTCGCTGATCAGGAACTGGCGATGCATCTCGATCTCGGCGGCGCTTGCGTTCGGCGGAGCACGGAACGCGGCGAGCGGATCGGCTGCAAGTGCCGCCCGTAATCGCGCTGCGTCGAGCTCGGCCGCAAGCAGATCGCTCTTCTGGCGCTCCTGGTCGGCCTCCGTCATCGTCGGGTCGAGCTCGATCAGGACGTCGCCGGCCTTCACGCTCTGGCCGTCACGGACCCGGATGGCACGGACTACACCCGTCTCGAACGGCTGGATCAGCTTGGTACGGCCGCCGGGCACGATCTTGCCGGTCGCCGTGGCGACGATATCAACGCTGCCGAGCGTCGCCCACAGCAGCGCGATGCAGAACATCGCGATGATGCTCGCTCCGATCGCACGCCCGATCGGTGACGGCGGAGATTCGGCGATTTCGAGCGCCGCCGGCAGAAATGCAAGCTCGTGCTCCCGGCGCCGGAGTTCGCGTCTCGGAAACGGGACGATGTTGCGGTTAGCGGACGTCATGGATACCGGCCTGCAGATAATGAAGATTGGCGTAACGGCCATTGGTTTGGATCAGCTCATCATGGCTGCCGTCCTCGACGATGCGGCCATGCTCGAGCGTGATGATCCGGTTGGCATTACGTACAGTCGACAACCGGTGAGCGATAACGATCACGGTCCGTCCGGCGGAAATCCGCCTCATGTTCTGCTGGATCGCGCGCTCACTTTCGTAGTCCAGCGCGCTGGTCGCCTCGTCGAAAATCAGGATGCGCGGGTCGGTGATCAGCGCGCGCGCGATTGCGATACGCTGGCGTTGTCCGCCGGACAGGCTGCTACCGCGCTCGCCCACGACGGTGTCGTAACCCTCGGGCAGTTCCAGGATGAAGTCGTGCGCCCCGGCCAGCATTGCGGCTTCGATGACACGTTCCATCGACATGGTTGGATCGGTCAGCGCGATGTTGTCCCGGATCGTGCAATTGAACAGCACGTTTTCCTGCAGCACGACGCCGATCTGGCGTCGTAGCCAGCTCAGGTCGACCATTGCGAGGTCGACGCCGTCGACCAGTACGCGTCCGCTTTCCGGAACATAGAGACGCTGGATCAGCTTGGTGATGGTGCTCTTGCCCGACCCCGACGAGCCGACGATGCCGATGACCTGGCCCGGCTCGATGCTGAAGGACACGTCGTGCAACACCTCGGGGCCGTCGATGCGATAGCGGAACGTCGCGTGCTCGAACTTCACCTGGCCGCGGATCGGCGGCAAAGCCGCGCGGGACGGCGTGAAGCTCGGCTCCGGAATGGTGTTGAGGATGTCGCCGAGACGATCGATCGAGAGGCGGGCCTGGTGGAAGTCCTGCCAGACCTGTGCAAGCCGAAGCACCGGCGTGCTGACGCGCGCGGCCAGCATGTTGAACGCGACAAGTTCGCCGACGGTCAGGCCCCCATCAATTACCAGCCGCGCGCCGAAGTAAAGGGTCGCGGCGATGACCAGCTTGTTGATCATCTGCACTGCCTGGCTCGCCGTGTTGTTCAGGCTGAGCACGCGGAAGCTTGCGGCGACATAGCCGGCGAGCTGCTCCTCCCAGCGGCGTTGCATCTGCGGCTCGACCGCCATGGCCTTCAAAGTCTCGACGCCGGTGACGCTTTCGACCAGGAAGGCTTGATTCTCGGAGCCGCGATTGAACTTCTCATCGAGCCGCGCGCGGAACAGCGGCGCAGCTCCCGCCGATATGCCGATGTAGAATGGGAAGGACGCGAGCACGATCCAGGTCAACGTCGTCGAGTAGTAGAACATCACCACAAGGAAGACGACCGTGAAAAGAAGGTCGATGACCAGCGTGAGCGCCGAACTCGTCAGGAACTGACGGATATTCTCCAGCTCCCGGACGCGTGCTACCGAATCCCCGACGCGGCGCGTCTGGAAATAGGCGATCGGCAGTGCCATGAGGTGGCGAAACAGCCTCGCACCGAGCTCGACATCGATACGGTTTGTCGTATGCGCGAACAGATAGACGCGCAGTGTCTCGAGAACGGCTTCGAACACAGTCAGCACGACAAGGCCGATGACCAGAACGTCGAGCGTGCTCATGCTTCGATGCACGAGCACCTTGTCGATGACCACCTGGAAGAACAACGGTGAGACAACGGCGAAGATCTGAAGGAAGAACGACGCCGCCAGCACCTCGCTGAGCAGGCGGCGATACTTCTGCATGGCGCCGACGAACCAGCCGATATCGAACCGTCGCGCGAGATCGGTCAGTCTGGCGCGCCGGGCCATCAGAATGAGGCCACCATCCCAGATCGCCTCGAGCTGGGCCTGGGTAAGGGTTTCAGGGCGCGGAGACAGCGGGCGCTGAACGAGAAGCTTGCCGTCGATCAGCTTGCCGAGAATCAGGAAGCTGCCGTCGCGCAGCAGTGCAATTCCCGGCAGCGGCGTGACTGCAAGCCTGTCCCAACTGGTCCGCTGCACCCTTGCCTTGAGTCCGAACTCCTTGGCGCAGCGCAAGATTTCAGTAACGCCGAGGCGCGCCGCGCCCACCCGGTGGTGGATTTGGGCGGGGTCGGCAGCAATTCCATGGCAACGCAGCAAGATCGCGAGCGCAATGAGCCCGGATTCGTCGACGTCGTCGGGATCGGCGCCCGCAGCCGGGGACCCGATATCCGCGGCCTCGTTCGCAACATCGCCGGAAGCGGTAGAACGCGCCCGCACGCCGGGCGTCATCGTCAACAAGGTATCGCGAGCCTTGGTCAAGCTGTCGCGGACGAGCATCAGCAGGCCACCGGCGTGGCGCATCAGGCCGGCGCCCAGGTCAACTGCCTGGGCGCGGATGTCGGCAATCGCGTGACGTGCGCGGTGTGAGAGGCTCTGTGAGCCGGGCGAGATCAAGCCGCCATCCCAGATCGCTTCGAATTCCGCACGCGTCATCCGCCGCGGATGCGACGAGGTCGGGTGCAGCACAAGCGCTACCTGGTCCTCGATCTTTCCCAGAAGCAAGAATCCGCCGTCACGCAGCGAAGCGATTCCAGGCAGCTGGATGCCCGCCAGCCGCGGCCAATCCATTGTCGTCGCACGGACCTTGACCCCGAATTCGCGCGCGCAACGAAGCATTCCGCGGATGCCTATCCCATTGTCTCCGCAACGATCGCGGAGCTGATCGGGTTCGGTGTTCACGCCATGAAGGCGCAGGAACAGAGCCAGCGCTCGAAACCCTAGATCTGGAGTTGCGTGGGCATTTCCGTTCTGGATCGCCATTTCGTTACTCTACCCTTCGCGGCTACCGCCTGCGTTTGTGGTCCTTTGCATGCACATGGAATTCCAATGACGCCTATCCGAGGATACGCGACATACGCGTGCTTGCGGCCAAAACGGCGCAAGCAATCATCAGAGCGTTAGGGCCTCGAACCGCGAGGAGATTTCAGCGCGACGGGATATTGAAATTGCCCCCCCGACTGGCTGAGCAGGTTGGTTAACGAGCAAAAATGGCGAAAAAACTTTCGAATTGTGGATTTATACACATGCAAGTTGTGCCCGGAAACTGACCTAAACTCAGGCGTTTTACGCTCACAACGAAGTATCGAATCAGAATTCTTACGGCGATTGTCCGTCAATCGGTGGCAGCCGGCAACCCTCCGTTGTGGATTGGTTTTCACCGTGCCCCTCGCGGCTGCTGACCGACCACTTTTGCCGCTCGGCGTCCAAAAAGCTGACGGTGCCGCACCCGGGCGCAAGGTGCCCGGGTGCGGCATGGCGTTAGTGATGCGGCCTCGTCAGGAACGCGTTCTGCGTCCAGGCGGAGCCATTCGAAATGGCTGACGCGATCTGCCCCCCGTCGACCCGACCAGAGCTACCCGCCAGATACTGGTTCAGCAGCGCGAAGCTATGGCTTGCTTGCGACCCATTGGCGGTGTCGTAGTTCGCCAAAGAGGTGGTCTGCGGCGCGGTAGCTGCCAGCGTGCTGCTGCCCGACCCAAGGTGGTGATGGTGCAGCCCATGGTCCTGGTTTGCCGTGCTCCCTGAGGTTGCGGATGGCCGAGGATCCGTGACGGTGATGGTCTGTGGCGTCGCCGACGTCACAGCGCCGCTAACCGGGTCGGTGGCGCTGGCGGTCAGGGTAAGGGTCGCGACCGGATGAGCATTACCCCGGTAGTACGATGTCAGCGTCAGTCCGCTGGCGACCTGCGCAGAGCTCAGAGTGATGTCGCCTCCCCTGAACGTCGTGCCATCGCCGGTCGTGATCGTCTCATATTTCGGCAGCCCTTTGATGTTCAGGCTGACTTTATCGTTGGGATCGGTCGTGGACAGCGTTGTCCCCAGGTCGACGTGACCGCCTCTGCCGGCCACCGAGAGCGAGCTGTCCGCGACGGAGAGCACCGGCTGAGTCACCGTCGGCGTCGTCGGTGTGGTTGGCTGCGTCGGCACGATGGGCGTGTTCGATATCTGAAGACCAGAGAATGTCTTCACCGCGCCCGAAAGATTGGCGGCAAGGCCCCCGGAATCCTTGATGCTCGCACCGCTCGCGAGATTAACCCCGGTGATGGCGAGCGCCGAGGTATTCGTATCAGTCGACGCGACCTTCGTCTGGAAGGTGAGCGTATTTGTCCCGGAGCCACCAACATAGGTGGCGCTGGCACCATCATTGAGCGACAGCGTCGGCGTACCTGTGACGGACACGGCCTCGCTCAAGGTGAGCGTCAACGTGACGACATCGCCGACATGCTCGGTTCCGGTCCCCGGCGAAGCGGCCGCCTGCGTTACCGTCGGCGCGACGTTCGGGGTGGTGGGCGTGGTCGGCTGCGTCGGCATGATCGGCGTGTTCGAGATCTGAAGACCGGAGAATGTCTTCACCGCGCCCGAAAGATTGGCGGCAAGGCCCCCGGAATCCTTGATGCTCGCGCCGCTCGCGAGACTAACCCCGGTGATGGCGAGCGCCGAGGTGTTCGTATCAGTCGACGCGACCTTCGTCTGGAAGGTGAGCGTATTTGTCCCGGAGCCACCAACGTAGGTGGCGCTGGCACCATCATTGAGCGACAGCGTCGGCGTACCTGTGACGGACACGGCCTCGCTCAAGGTGAGCGTCAACGTGACGACATCGCCGACATGCTCGGTTCCGGTCCCCGGCGAAGCGGCGACCTGCGTAACCGTCGGCGCGACGTTCGGGGTGGTGGGCGTGGTCGGCTGCGTCGGTGTGGTCGGCTGCGTCGACGTCGCCGCCGCCCCCGTCAACAGCGTCATGTTTCGGTAATCGACGGCGACGGTCTCGGGCGCCGTCGACCGATAGACTCCGTACTCCCAATTGGTGCCCTGCCCATAACCCAAGGGGCCGCTGTAGTTCACGACCTGTGTGCCGTTGATCGAGACCTTCAAATACCCGCCGCCGGTGTTCGAAACATCGGCCTGTATTTGGATGTTGTTGTACACACCCGTCTGGATCGGATTGGGGTCAGTCCAGAGCGTGAGCATCTGCACGTTGCCGGCCCCGTTGCTCGGATCCTGGCCCGGCTGGACATATCTGGCGACAACCTGCAGATGATCGCCAACAAGCTGGATCGCAAACGGTGGCGAGGTGCCCACTCCGCTCGCGTTATCATCATTGTGCATCTGTCCGACGATGAACCAGCCACTTGCCGTATTCACAAATGACCCATTGGGGCCATTTGCCTCCACCATGAACTGATAATTCAAGTTGAGCGGAGTGCCGCCGGGAATGTTGACCGCGGCTGAAACCTCGGAGCGGTCGACAGACGAGTCGTCGTACCAGGCATGATCACCCTGCTGGACTTGGAAGCGCAGAGTTTGTGGGTCAGGATTGGTCAGGCTGTAGCTCGTGCTCGCATCCTGCACTCCGTAGACGTCGCCACCGATCGAAAACCTCGTCATCGGTGTGGAAGAAAACGATGTAATTGTCCCGGTCGTATCCAATTCAGGCCTCCATTGGTCAAGAGATGCTTCTCATTGACGCTTACAAGGGAATTTACGGCCGCGCATCGCGAAGGCGCGCGACATACCACGCGCTCGCAACGCCTTGCGCCACGAGCGGATTTCCGATGCATCACAGGATCAACTGCGCGCACATTCCAATGCAGTGCGAATCGCCCATCCCCAACTGCTGAGTCGGTTGGTTAATTAGGGAGTATGGCAAAAAAAGTTACTTAGCATGGCGATAGTTTGAAGCAGCCAACTCGCCGGCGAGTACGATATGTGCTTGCCGTTGCAACTAAATTCAGCGTGATCCTCACAGGAGGATCAAAAAAGTTCTCCACTGATATTGCCAATGAGGCGCTCGCCATCGTGAGCGATCCCAGATCCGGCTGAATGCAGCCCTTCTTGCACATGGCCGCAAATGACCAAGCTTGCCGATGCAAAATGTCAGTCCTGCGCAGCTTGGGATTCTCTTCGGATGAGTAAGCTGTCAATTCCGAAGCTGGTGAAGGCCGAGACGCGGGTCGCTCACATCAAGCAATTGACGACGAGGATTGGTGACCGGATCCGAATGGTCGGGCGCTCCAGCAGTCCGCCGTAGTCAACCGCCTCTCGCATCGGCAACGCTCCGCATCGTCACAGAAAAGACAGCCATGAACGGAATGGCCAGGTAGTCCGGGCACGCATGCCGCCCGGGCCGCTTACTGGTCCGAGTGCGGCATTTCAGCAGCTCGACTCCTCCTGCTGGTTGAACGCCGCACGTCGCGACCGCGCGTGATGCGCGCGCCATCCTCGCGAGTAAGTCGAGATGACATGATGACGCAACCTCCAAGGATTAACCCGCTTGCTCCATTGAGGGTCACCCGTGGCCACAGCATTGTTCAGAAACATGAAGCTGGCAGGGGCCATGTGCGGAATTTTTGGCTGGGCACTTCGGGGAAAGCACCGGCAAGATTACGGGACCCTTGTCCGCCTCACCAACCTCATGAAGCACAGGGGCCCCGACGGCGCAGGCTACTGGCAAGGCGACACCGCCGGCGGGTGCCATCAGGTCAGCTTGGGGCATAGGCGTCTCTCGATCATCGATCTCGAGGGCGGAGCCCAACCGATGTGGAGCGCTGATGGCTCGATCGGACTCGTTTTCAACGGAGAGATCTATAACTACGTCGAGTTGCGCGAGGAACTCGTCTCTCTCGGACATGCTTTTCGCACGTCCTCCGATACGGAAGTGCTGATCGAAGCCTACCGGGCCTGGGGACTGGACTCGATCAGGCGTTTCCGTGGCATGTTCGCGTTCGGGCTATGGGATGCGAGAACCCAACAGCTTGTGCTGGCGCGCGACCCGTTCGGCAAGAAGCCGCTCTTCATTGCCGAGAACTCAGGTCTTTTGTTCGCGTCGGAAATCGAGCCCCTGCTCAAGTTCCCGGGCATGAACACCCGGATCGACCCGCATGCCGTCGAGCATTATCTCCTCAATCGATATGTCCCCGGCCCCAGGACATTCTTTCAAGCCGTGCGTAAGCTTTCCCCGGGCTGCCACCTGGTGTGGCGCGAAGGACGCACAAACATCACCCGGTATTTCGTACCACCGTTGGCGTCGGCAGAGCCTGACATCACGGACTTTGGCGAAGCAGTCCGGATGTTCAAGGCGACATTCGATGATGCCGTACGAATTCGCATGCGGAGTGACGTTGCGTTTGGAGCCTACTTGTCCGGCGGCATCGATTCGTCTGCGGTTGTAGCTGCTATGGTCCGCCATAGCTCTGAGCGCGTGCGCACCTTCTCGGTCGGCTTTCGTGAAGCCGGCTACTCCGAGCTTGATCACGCCCGCACCATAGCTCGTCAGTTCGACACCAATCACGAGGAGATCGTGCTGGAGCCGCACGACTTCTTGAAAAGCTGGCCGACCGCTGTGCTGCGTCGCGGCGCCCCTGCTGCCGAACCGGCCGATATTCCAGTTATGATGCTGTCGCATATGGCGGCGAGCAAGGTGAAAATGGTCCTTACCGGAGAAGGAGCAGACGAACTTTTGGGCGGCTACCCCAAGCATCGAGCCGAGTTGTGGATCGAGCTTTACCAACGACTGGTTCCACAGACTATTCATGATCGCATCATATCGCCCGCAATGCGTGCACTCCCGTACGATATGCGTCGCGCCAAGATCGTGACTACCGCAGCGGGCGAGCGGGATTGGCCGAGCCGGATGCAGCTCTGGTTTGGCGGGGTTTCCCTGAACGAACGGGATCGTATTATCGGACGCCCCCTACCTGTAACGCCGCCGGATCCCCATCCGTTCTCGATGGCCGTCGGGTCGAATGTCCGGCGCACGCTGTTCTTCGATCAGACGTCGTGGCTACCCGACAACCTCCTTGAACGTGCGGACCGAATGATGATGGCAGGTTCAATTGAGGGCAGGATGCCATTCATGGACACCAGTCTCGCCAAGCTTGTAGCGCGGTTTCCGGACAATTTCCTGGTCGGCCGGAGCGGCGGCAAGTCAGTCTTGCGAGCAGCGATGCAGCACACTCTTCCACCGGGGACTCTGACGCGCAAGAAAATCGGATTTCGCGTGCCAATTGAGGAGTGGTTTCGCGGTCCTCATCGTGAATTTATCTCCGATTTGTTGGTTTGCGACGGTACGCGTGTGGCATCCTTCTGCGACAGGGAGGTCTTGAGGCAGTTGGTCAACGAGCATCTCGCCCGCCGTCAAAACCACGAAAAGGTGCTTTGGTCTCTGGCCAACCTGGAGCTGTTCTTGCGAGCCTTCAAGCCGTCGAGTCTCGACACTCTGGCCAGGCATTCCGTTCCGGAGCCGCTTTGAACGCCCAAGGCGAACACCGTCGAACGGCGATCGGAACCAAGCACAACGATAGACTGAGGCCTGGCGAGACGTGAGCGAACAACGTGGGCAGCATCACACGTTGCTCTTGAGGTGGCTCAGCAAACTCCAATCGCACGCCATGTTGCCAGGAAAACGATCGAACGACCAGACGATCAATCGACCATATCGCTCGTCGTCGCGCCTTGCCATGTCGCGCGCGTCCTCTTGCGCGCCACTTTCCGATAAAGGCAGAGATACGCATCGCACATCGCATCCAGTGAGAATGCTGTTTCAACGCGCCGACGTCCTGCGGCACCAAAACGATCGGCGAGTTCAGCATTGTCGAGGAGCTTGAGCACGCGATCGGTCAAAACGCCGGCGTCATGGCTCGGCACAAGAAATCCGGTCTGCCCCTCCAGAACCAATTCAGAAGTGCCTCCATCGTCTGTCGCCACAACTGGTTTACCCAATGCCATGCACTCGGTTATTGCGTTGGAAATCCCCTCCCCGTGCAAATGGCTATTGGTAGTGAGAACGCCGACCGTGAAGAGGTTGACAATGCTCTCCACGTCGTTCCGCCGCCCCAGAAGCTTTATGCGCAGCGAATGCTCAGTCGGGATGCTGCCGCGCACATGCTGCAATGTTTCACCGCTACCGATAGCCAAAAACGTGACGTCGTCCCTTACACGGCAGATGCGACATGCCATCTCGACGAAGGTTTCATAATCCTTCCTGGGCGTAAAGTTAGCGACCATCCCGACAATGTAGGGCGTCGCAATCTCCAGACTGCCGCGAAGCTCGGTCTTATCCTTCAGGTTGGAGACCCTTTCGGGACTAAACCCGTTGTAGATGCAGAGACCTTTACGCTCGGGAATACCATAGGCAGCCAGCCCCGCCCGCGAGTTGGCAACAACGACATCCGAAAATGGGATCGTCAGCTTGCCTCTCACGTACCCTTCCCTCCACAACGTCATACGCGAAGGCGCATCTCGCACAAACCCATTCACGAAGGCCGTCCCGCACACTTTCGCAACCGGCGCTGCATAGATGGAGCACATCGAGCCCCACGAGTGGATGATATCTATTCTCAGGTCGGTGACCAGTTCGCATAGGCTCTTGAAAAGGCGCAAATCCTTCCTGCCTCTGCGATTGAGCTGAATGACTTGCGCGTGTTCGCGGTCAATCTCGAGGCGAACCTCGTCCTTGTCCATAACACCGACGAATGACCTTATGTCACTGTGAGCGGCGAGCCCTTTCAGCAATTCGACGATTTGTCGTTCTTTCCCTCCCGGGCCAAGACGTTCGATAAGGTGCAATATGCGCATCTCAGCGGCCTTCCCGAGTGAACTGATGCAGTCCACCTCGCAGTGAGTGGTTCAGAGCTACATTCAACGTTGGGACCCCATCAGCATGTGGGCTGCCGATTGAATGCCGCTGATGCGAGCCTCGAATCTGGCTGTCGAATCGAATGGCCCCCCAATGCCGAGACGAGGAAGCGCAAAATGATCTGATTTGAGACCGGACAGTTGCCCATGCCGAGTTGTCACTGCGGTTGAAAAGCCGATCTCCCTTGCAAGGCCTGCTTCCCTGGGGCCGCATGCTTTGGAGTCGCCGTAAGGATAGGCAAAGTGCTGAACCGGAAGCTGTAGCAATTGCTCCAGATAGCGGCGGTTATCTGCCATTTCGGCCCGCGCAGACTCAATATCAAGGCACGATAAGGCGGCATGCGAGTCGGTGTGCCCGCCGATCGACACGAGAGGATGCCGCGCCAAGCCTTGAAGCTCGCGCTCATCCAGAAAGTATGCCTCATTCAAGGCCGACAACGACAAACCTGCCTTCCTGAACGTTGGAGCAAGCGTTGCGATCCGGTGATAATCTTCATGAATCCACTCAGTGACCTCGTTCAAGCCCGCCATCTTTTCGCGCAGCCGGGGGCAATGAAATCGCCTGTCCATCGCATCGATCGTTACCGTGTCTCCAGAGCGAAACATTTCACGCAAACCCAGCCACCACGCCTGCAACGTCCGTTTTGGCGCGCCGGTCGGAACGTAGATCGTGAACGGAGCGTTGTATCGCTCGAGGATTGGAAGCGCGGTCGCGACATTGTCCCGGTAGCCATCGTCGAAGGTAAGCGCCGCATAGCGGCCGCCCGTCCCGGATTCCGACGCCAATCGCTCGAGAGATGTCGCTAGACTCACAATCTCCCAGCCTTCTTGCCGCAGCCAATTGAGCGAATATTCGAAGAGGCCGACTGAGGTCCCGGTCATCAATTCCGAGCGGCTATGCTGCTGGATCTCATGGAACATCAGGATAGCCGCACGGCCAGCAAAGATCTTGCTGAAGGCCGCCATCAGGCCAGACCAACGCGCAATTTCGATTACACTGTTCGTGAGAAGCTGCTTCACTCTCGCTCACCGTAAGAACACAGACCGCACGCCTCCGCCAGCCGAATCGACAATCCCGGCGACGACGTTTTCTCCGCGAAGCGCATTGCTATCATCCACTCCGTAGCAAACGCCTGCCGACCGTTCTTGCCCTGAAGTTCGACAGGACGTCGGTATACACACCGACGATCCTTTCCACGGTGAGCGCCTGGTCATATCTCGCCACTGCCGCCCGCCCTTGAAACTCGCCGTTCAGCGACCAATCAAAGGCCTCTCGAAGGCTGCGCGCAATCGTGCCGGCGTCCGGCGGACATATCCACGTCCCCGCGATGCCATTCAGCTGTTCACGGACGTCGCCGACATTGGTCGACACCACCGGAAGATTGCACGCGAGAGCTTCCTTGATGGAGGTCGGTGACCCCTCATAATCCGAGCTGAGCAGCAGGGCGTTTGCCGCGCTGTAGTACCAGGGCATCTCCTGGTTCGGCACATTGATGACCGTCATCAACTGCGCGTCGACACCCTCCTGCACCAGTCGGTCGACTGACGCTCTTGCCAGATCATATCGCTTCTCAGGGCGTCTCGGATCAAACGGAAACAGGACGACGAATTTATCGTTGGGCCATTGCAGCCGCGCTCGCGCTTCGTTGCGGTCGTACGGCTTGAATACGTCGAGGTTGACCCCACAGGGAATCACGATCCCAGGAATCCACTTCCGCATCTCCTCCGACACGACGATAATGGCATCGGCGAAATGCGACACAAGCCGCGTAGACAGCCTTTCAAGGACATTCCCAAGTACGTCGGTCCCGTGCAGGGTGATGACGAGTGGCGCCCGCAACCGAAACATTGCGGGATAGGCCGAATATCCGTAGTGCGCATGGACGATATCGTATGTCGTCATGCCAGTCTTTCGCATGACATCGAAGGTGCCCTTCAGGTAGTTCAGCTTCGACTGCGACCCGACAATATTGATGACGTCGACCGTATGGCCGAACCGGCGCAGCTGCTCTACCTGCTGGTACACGAAGGCTCCGGACCCTGGTCGCTCCGGGCTCGGATACATATTGGTGACACAAAGGATCCTCACGACTACTCCCTTGAGGCTTTGGCAGTGCCGCCATCCCCGTTGAGCTTTCGTCGAATTTCCGCAGGGACGCCCGTCACGAGCGTGTTGTCAGGCACGTCCTTCGTCACCACCGCGCCGGCGCCGACGATAGCACCAATACCAATTCTGACACCCGGCAGGAGGTTGGCTCCCACGCCGATCGCCGCGCCGCGCGCGATAGTGGGCCCATGCATCGGCGAGCCATCGTAGCCGTTGCGGCCGATCGCGTTGTCGTTCGAAGTGCCGACGCAGCCCGATATGAACACGTCGTCTTCGATCGTCATATTGCCGGCCAGCCAGGTATGATCCTGCACACGGACGCGATCGCCAATATGCGTATTGTAGTTGACCGTAACGTAACGGCCGACAACCGTCTTCGAGCCGATCCGCGATTGTTCACGGATCGAGGCGCCATCACCGATCAAGGTCCCCGCGCCGAGCGAGACGTCGTAGAAGATGACCGCATGCGGTCCAATTGAACAATCGGCGCCGATATCGATCCATGCCTCAAAATGCGGCGCCCGCGACAACGCGCCGGCACCCTTGGGCACCTTTCCGATATAGGCTCCTGGGAATATCTCGACATTGTCCGCTATTCTCACGCCGCTCTCGATCACGACATGCGGATGAATGACCACCCTGTTGCCGATCGTGACATCAGGCCGGACCACGGCGAACTCGGCGATCGTCACGTCCGCACCGATCGCCTCGGTCTCGACCACCGCCCGTGGGCTAATTCGACTCATCGTCACACCTTCCCGCCGTCGGCGTGCATCGCGACGGGCTTCCGCTGCAGTTCCTGGTGGCTTTCGCGCTCCGCAACAGCAAGCACAGTCGCAGCGATACGCCGCACCTGGTCGCGTGTGAGCTCCGGGAACATCGGTAGCGACAATGATCGAGCAGCCATCGCTTCGCAGCACGGCAACTCGCCCTGCTTGTAGCCGAGATAAGCGAACGCAGGCTGTAGATGCAACGGCAGCGGGTAGTGGATTCCGCTCGCCACGCCGACCTCGTCGAGCCTCTTGCGCATTGCGTCCCGCTCGTTCGTGGTGATCACGTACAAATGGTAGACGTGCGTGGAGCCCGTTCGGACGAAAGGCGTCTTGATGCCCGAGTGCCTCAACTCCGCGGTGTACCACTCCGCGGCACGCCGCCGATGGTCGTTCCACTCATCCAGGCGTCGGAGCTTGACTTGGAGAACTGCCGCCTGGAGAGCATCGAGCCGGCTGTTGAACCCGACCTCGGCATGGTTGTAATGCGTGGTTCGACCGTGGTCGCGCAACCGTTCGATCCGCTCGGCGATCGCTGCACTGTTGGTGGTGACCGCTCCTCCATCACCATATGCCCCGAGGTTCTTCCCTGGATAAAACGAAAAGCAGGCTACGTCGCCGAGCGCCCCGGTTCGGATCCCCTGATACTCCGCTCCATGCGCCTGGGCTGCGTCTTCAATCACAAAGAGCCCGCGCCGTCTTGCGATGTCCTTGATTGGGCCCATGTCAGCCGGCTGGCCAAAGAGGTGAACTGCAACGATCGCCTTCGTGCGGCTTGTCAGGGCCCGCTCGATCATCCTCGGATCGATCGTGTGGGTATCGGGATCGATATCGACGAATACCGGCTGCGCTCCTGTCGCTACGATCGCCGCAGCGGTGGCGATGAACGTATGGGCGGTTGTAATCACCTCGTCACCATGACCGACACCCAACGCGCGCAGCGCCAGATGAATCGCGTCCGTGCCGCTCGCCACGCCGCGCGCATAGGGCACCTGGCAATAGGCGGCGAAATCTCGTTCGAACGAAGCTACTGCCTCGCCGCCGATGAACTGCGTGGATTCGAGAACGCCTCGAATTGCCTCGGCCACCTCATCCTTTAGCGTCGCATACTGTGCCTTGAGATCTACGAACGGAATTTTCATTTTTAAAGCCTCGTTAGATTCCAAATTCATTGCCCGAGAACCTCATCGAGCACCGTGGCCCCGCAGCACCGCGGGAACCGTTAGGGCAATCAGCTTCAGGTCGGTCCACAAGGTCCAGTTCATTGCATATTCGACGTCCATCTCGAGCATCGCGTCCGGGCCCAGGCGACCGCGGCCGCGAACCTGGCAAAGTCCGGTGATGCCGGGCTTCACGATATGACGTCTATGATGCCAATCGCGAAAGTACTCGAGTTCATAGGGAATCGCGGGCCGCGGACCGACAATGCTCATCTCGCCCCGCAATACGTTGAGGAGTTGCGGCAGCTCGTCGACACTGGTTCTCCGCAGCAACCGCCCCACGCGCGTCACGCGAGGATCATCTGTCAGCTTGTATGGGGCATCAGGGTCGTTCGAGAGAACCTCCTTCGCCCAAACCCGACGAATAGCGTCGCGATGGATGCTGTCGTCGGCCTTGTGACGAAGCGTCCGGAACTTGAAGCAATTGAATGGCTTCTCGTATCGTCCGACCCGGCGCTGGCAAAAGAACGCTGGCCCGGGACTGTCGAGGCGGATCGCGACCCACACCGCTGCAAGGAACGGAGACAGCAAGAGGATCGCGGAGACGCTCACAGCGATGTCAAGCACCCGCTTAACGAATTCCCGCGGGCTCGCCTTCCACTGCAAGGCTTCATCTAACGACAATTTCGGCAGCCCCCGCCGACGCGTTCCGCCGCAGAAACGCCGGTTGATGTGTTCCGTTGCCACGGTGCTCCTGGTTGAGCCGTAGACACTCCGATGCAGCTTCGAGCGCCTCGACGACGCGCAGGCCATGCGCTCCGTTCGCAACCGGCTGTGTCCCGGTCTTGATCGCGTTGACGAAGTCGAGCAACTCGAGCTTCAGCGGTTCGCTGCTGGATATCGCGGGGATATGAACATCGCCATGATGATAGGCCGACTGGAAGTCGGCGTATGAATCGCCGTTGATCCGCGGCCTGAAGCGCTTCTGGTAAACGCGAACCTTCTCGGACGGCTCCACGTCGTCGAACACCAGCATGGCATCGCTGCCGACGACTGTGATCTGGCGCACCTTGACGGGGTCCAGCCATGAGACATGCACATGGGCGGTCGGCCCGCTCTTGAAGCCCAACTTGGCGTAAACGACATCCTCGACATCCGGCAGAACGTGCGCGCAACCCCAGGCGCCGATGTTTTGCGCGACCTCCTCAAGCAGGAAGAAGATGATCGAGAGGTCATGAGGCGCCAAGTCCCACAGGACATTGGCGTCGGGCCGGTAGAGACCGAGATTCAGGCGCCGCGAATCGATGTAGTAGAGCTCGCCGAGAGAGCCGCTCCGGATCATCTGGCGCATGACACCCACCGCCGGATGGTACTCGAACGTGTGCCCGACCATCAGCACGCGCTTCCGTTCTTCGGCTATCGCGATCAGTTCGCGGCAATGCGCGCTTGTCATGGCCAACGGCTTCTCGACGAGCGCGTGCTTTCCGGCCTGGAGCGCTGCCCGCGCCAGCTCAAAGTGCGTCACGGCGGGGGTGGCGATAATCACCCCGTCGACGGACGAGTTGTTCAGGATCGCATCGAAATCACGCGAAACAGCGACGGAGGGATACTGTGATTTCACGTACTCCAGTCTGTCAGACCGCATGTCGGCGGCCATCGACACCCTTGCGCCGATATCGTGGCCAACACGGATGTGTTTTGCGCCCCAATAACCGCAACCGATGACGGCGAGCGATGGACCGGCTTTTGCGGTCTCAATTTCCGCGCCACCGGTCTTGTTCTGAGTATCAATTAGGCCGGGAGCGAATTTGGAATATAATTGTTTCGACATGTTTGCCACAATCACGCCAGAGGAAAGCAATGGTGAATATCAGTATCCTCATGAGCACGGTTATCTCGCCATGTTGGCTCCCTAATTGAAGGCCTTAGCGTGCGTTCAAGGAGGATAGCCGGTTGGGCGCGCGCACCGCGGTAGAACACGGATTATGACTCACGCCCATCGGGGGTACCCCCGCCCTCGCGTTGGGAAACCCGGCAGCTTCGCACGCAGCGCAATAGCCGGACCAGGTGCGTCCAAGAGCTGCGCACCATATTGGAATCAATCGCTTTTTTTGCCTGCGATACAGGCCGGCGCGCTCCCACGGACAACAGCACCCGGTCGTCCCCACATCACGCCCCCATGAATGCATCACGTCGCAATTCGTTTGCGGCAACCCGGCGCGTCGCATGGCGCCCGAAGCAGCGCTTACGCAGAATGTTAGTGCTGCCAATTCGGGCTCACGCCGACCGCGGGATTCACAAATCCCTGACCGCGAGAGGCCTAATCTGATCTCGATAAGCCCGCGGTATCGCATACCGCAGATTGGTTAGGCCGGGACCACCATTGCGCATCCGTCCTGCAGTGGAAACTTCGCCGTCTTTCGTATAGGCTTCCCTAAAAGAGGCGCACAAGCGCGAGGTTACGAACAATCTGCAGGAAGCTTGGTGGCCTTACCAACAGATGAGGCACAACCCACGGATGAAACGCCGACGCTATGGCCAAAGGCACTTCGATCGCACTCCTGCTCCGCGGGAACGCTCCATCGACCAATGATCGCAACCTGACCGAAATTCTTGATCTCTTTGAAATTCCCTGGACTGCGCTGACAGTCGACGAAGCGCGCGGGGACAATATAGCCGCGCTAACAGCAGCTCATCAGCAATTCTCCGTCCTGACCTCCGCGGCCTGTCTCGGCGAAGTCCTACAGTGCAACAAGACCGCGGCGCTTCCGGCGTGGTTGGCCGCAGCCAGTTCAGTTTTCGTCTATGGATTTCAAGCCGCGGATCCCTGCAGGTCGCTGTTGCGCAAGATCACCGGAGATCCCGAGGCGGAAATCCACGGCTCCGATCCGTGCCCAACGACCGTATCAGTCACCGATTCTTTTGCCGAAATGTGCGGCCCAATGTCGGGGCTAAAGATCCAGGTGGAACGGGGCGCCGATACGACACTCGTCGTCCGCAACAGCCACCTTCGGAGCATCGTCGGAGTGCGCGAGGGACATCTGTTCGCCGAGTTCACTTATTCCGGCGTCCGCTTTTTCGCTGACTCGTCGCTGACGATTGTGGACGTTCGCGAACGCGCAGCAAGCTACTTTGATGTGAAGAAGTGTTTCGCCGGCGCGGTGCCAGTCGCGATGTATCTGAAGTGGGCGTTCCGCGACGTTTGCTTGACGAGCGTTGAAACAAGCGCTTGCCTGATCATTGACGATCCGCCTTTGTGGCCCCGGTACGGTCTCCTCGATTTTGACGAACTGCTGCAGCTGGCTGACAAGCTGGCATTCGCAACGACCATTGCTTTCATTCCATGGAACTGGAGACGAACAAACCGCGACACCGTTGCCGCGTTTCGGCATAGCAGTGGGAAATTGTCCGTCTGCGTGCATGGCTGCGATCACACAGGTGGCGAGTTTGCAGCCCGTTCGCTTGAGCTGCTCGACAGGAAGCTGAAGACTGCCAGGCTTCGGATGCAGGCCCTTCGCAAAACCACCGAGCTTGACCACGAAAACGTAATGGTTTTTCCGCAAGGGGCATTCTCGCCCGAGGCGGCCTCGGCGCTCAAGCGAAATGGCTTCATCGCGGCCGTCAACACCGAGGTCGCACCAACCGATGATGCGCTGAACGAAACGACACTCGCTGATCTCTGGAGCGTCGCCATCGTCCGGTATGGGAATTTCCCAATTTTTACCCGACGATACATTGACCACGGCATTGAAAACTTCGCGTTTGACGGCATCTTGGGCAAGCCGTGCTTCATTGCCGGGCATCACGATCTCCTCCGCGGCCACGGTAGCGACCTGGCCGAATTTCTCCGGCAGCTGGCATCCTTGCGCTGGAAACTCTGCTGGCGACCTCTCGAGGAAGCCGTTTGCCGCAGCTACAGCATCCAATCCGACGGTGGAACTATCGTAGTAAAGATGCTTGCCGAGCGGCTTCTGTTCGAGAACGGCGCGCCCACGACGCGACGGATTTGCGTCATGAAGCGCGAGCCACAGCCAGCTTCCTTAAAGGGTGTTGAAGCCAACCAAGACATGGTCGCGTACGAATATGCGGACGGACATGTTCGAGTGATGGTCGATGTCCCGCCGGGCGGCGCGGCGGATATCCGGTGCATCTATCGCGAACAGTTGCATAGTACGCCCACCTCGGAATCAATCCGATACCGGTTCGGAGTGGCCATCCGGCGATATCTATCGGAACTTCGTGACAATTACGGTCACCTCCTTCGTGCTCGCGTGTAGCCGCAGACGGAGCAAAACGACGCGATCAAGCCGCTTCGGCCCAGACGCATTGCCTCTATCATGAAGCTTCGAGCATGGGCGGCTCCCCGGCGCTCACCCAATTGGTCAGCCTCCAGGCAGCGGCTACCACGCGTCTCCAAAGGCAGTTGAAGTGGACGCGGGTCTCGAGCATCGATCTCTTGCTCCTTGTCCCTAGCAACCCTGTCTGCCATCTGCCTCGCCGGCCCGTATCCCTGGACGCCGCGGCGCGAACTGAACCACGAGTTTCGGGCCGATCCATCATCGAATAGCTCAGCGGCTCAAGTTCGATCACCCTCCGCCCGCGATCGGGATGCGGATCGGTTAGCACCGCTTTAAGCCGCCTTCTCTTGCCGAAACCGGAATAGGTAGCCCGAAAAAGTTCAGGCTCCGCAAGCCTGAACGAATACAATCGGGCTGCACTTTGGAAAGCGTGACGGACGCGTAACGCTCGCTCAGAGTGCCTGCCCGAAGACTATCTCTGAATGAAGCCGGCGACCTTGCAGACAACCCCTAAGCAGCCGCCAGTGTTGCCAGCGCAACCTGATGCGCGTGATGGATCAAGATGAAAATAGCGGTGTTCGGACTCGGTTACGTAGGCATGACGGCAGCCGCTTGTCTCGCAAGGCAAGGGCACGAAGTCATCGGCGTCGACATCAGCGATGAAAAAGTCGCGATCGTCAATGCGGGGAAATCTCCAATTACTGAACCCGGCCTCGATCAACTTGTCGAATCCGCCGTCCGAAAGCGCCTGCTGAGCGCAACGAAGGACGCGAGCGGGCATCTCGACGGCTGCACGTTGGCAATCGTGTGCGTGGGAACGCCCAGCGCGCCGGACGGATCTCACAACATGAGCTTCGTCGCTGAAGTGTCCCATCAGATCGCAGACCTCATCGGCCCCGCCCGCACGACGGCGCTAACTGTCGTGTTTCGTTCCACGATGCGGCCCGGCACCATCGAGGATCTGGTTCTCCCGATTTTCGAAAGCGCATTGAACGGCAGGATGGAGCTCGTCGACGTCGTTTATAATCCCGAATTCCTGCGCGAGTCGGTAGCGATCGAAGACTTCTTCAATCCGCCGAAGATCGTGGTCGGAACAAAGGACGGGGAACGGTGCCCGGTCCTTGACGAGTTGAACGCGAGCATCGCGGCGCCGGTCTTCTACACCACCTATCGCACGGCGGAGATGACCAAGTTCGTCGACAACTCGTTCCACGCAGTAAAGATTGCCTTTGCCAACGAAGTCGGTCGCGTTTGCGATAAGCTCGGTATCAGCGCGACCACTGTACACAAGATCTTCGTTTCCGATACCAAGCTCAACATTTCACCCTACTATCTGAGGCCTGGTGGCGCATTCGGCGGCTCCTGTTTGCCTAAGGACGTTCGCGCGCTCCAATACATCGCAAGCGATGTCGGGGCGCATACGTGGCTCGTGGATTCGGTGCTCCGATCGAACGACGAGCACAAGAATTTCCTGTTCGAGAATTGCCTGAAAGCAGTCCCTCCCGGCGGACGCGTCCTTATGTTGGGGCTTGCCTTCAAGGAGAACAGCGACGATCTTCGCGAAAGTCCCAACATCGACCTGGCTCGCAAATTCCTCCGCTTGCACATCGGCCTGTCGATCTACGATCCACACGTCGAGCCGTCGAAACTGCTGGGGCAGAACCTTGGCTATGCATTCGCCAATTTGCCCGCCCTTCGCAAGTTGCTGATCGCAAAGTCCGCCGCCGAATCGGAGCTATTCGACCTTGTCATCGATACCCGAGGGTGGGCGAAGCAAATGGCGCTGAACGCAAAACGGGTAATTGATGTCAACACTCTCTCATGACGACACCGTTGTGCGCAAATCCGAGCAAGCGGGCGTTGGCTCGGTTCGTGGCCGGGTCCTGATCATCGTCGAGAATCTTCCGGTCCCGTTTGACGGTCGGGTGTGGTCGGAAGCGACCACGTTGGCGCGGCATGGCTACGACGTGTCTGTGATCTGTCCCAAGGGACCAGGCGCAATGGCCTCCTTCGAGATGCTCGAGGGAGTAGCAGTCTATCGCCATTGGATGCCCGCGGAAGGTCGCGGGGTGCTGGGTTATGTGATCGAATACAGCGTGGCGTTGTTTTGGGAATTCGCGTTGAGCGTGAAAGTTCTGGCAACGCGCGGATTCGACGTAATCCACGCCTGCAATCCGCCCGATCTGATTTTCTTAATCGGTGGGTTTCATAAATTTCTGTTCGGGAAGTCTTTTGTCTTCGATCAGCACGACGTCAATCCGGAGCTCTACGAGGCAAAATTCGGTCGTCGCGGCCTTCTTTGGCGCGTCATGGTTCTGCTTGAACGCATCACATTCGCGTTGTCGGACGTATCGATCGCGACCAACCAATCGTATCGCACTGTTGCGATTGAACGGGGCCGAATGAGCCCCGGTCGTGTGTTCGTCGTGCGCTCCGCTCCGAATGTGTCCCGCGTTCGCTCGCTTCCACCGGACCCCGCCTGGAAGAAGGGACGACGGTATCTGGTCGGATATGTGGGTGTTATCGCGCGGCAGGAGGGGCTCGACCTGTTGCTGGATTCGATCAAGCACATCCGCAGGACACGCAACCGCGATGATATCCAGTTCGTGATCGTCGGGGGCGGACGGGAATTGGAGGAGCTCAAGACGCTTGCGAGAGCGCTTGAAGTGGACGAAGTGGTCACGTTCACCGGCCGTGTCGATGACGACACTCTGTTCACCATTCTGTCGACGGCGGACGTCTGTGTAAATCCGGACCGCCCCAGCTCGATGAACGACATGTCGACGATGCACAAGATCATGGAATACATGACGTTGGGTAAGCCCATCGTCCAATTCGACCTCACGGAAGGCCGCTTTTCGGCGGGAGATGCATCGTTGTATGTGCAGAATGCTGACACCGCCGAGTTCGGCGATAGAATACTGGAGCTTTTGGAAGATCCGGCGAGGCGCGAAGCTATGGGCGCATTCGGTCAGAAGAGAATCAATGGCGAGCTCGCCTGGCATCATGCATCGACGAAGCTTTTGGCGGCTTATGAAAAAGTATTCAAGCTAAGGGATAAGTGAGGACAGGAACCTCTTCTTTGCATGTCAGCAGACGCTTGGTTCCCGTTGCAGAAAGTCCATCAGCGCAGACCACCAGACTGCGGCAGACCCGGCCATTGTGACCGTATGCCGTGCGCTGCCAGTTCATGGCTGATCCCGAGCGGCTCAGCCTTGCACGCCTAATCCACCAATCGAGAGCACCAGGCGGATGATCGCGCACTGAACAAAGCCCAGCGGCAGATCGTCTTGCTTCACCGCGGCTGCGTCCATCGGGCCAAGGGAAACCGTGCCGCTGGTGACGTTGCGCACCGTGGGTCACGGTCGCTCTGACGATACAGGCGTCAGCGACCCGGTCGTTATCATCAAATTTCGATAGTTGACGGCAACGGTCTCGGGCGCCGACGACCGATAGATTCCGAATTCCCAATTGGTGCCGACCCCAAAGCCCAGCGGCCCGCTGTAATTCACGACCGGTGCCCCATCGATCCAGACTTTCAGGTAGCCGGTCGTGTCGTTCGAGAACTGGGCCTGCACTTTCACGTCGTGATACTTGCCGGTCACGATCGGGTTGGGGTCGGTCCAGAGTGTCTTGGTGACGACGAAGCCTGCGCCGTTGCTCGGGTTCTTGCCCGGCGGGCAGTAGCGCACGAGCACCTGCAGGTGATCGCCCTGCAGGTTCAACGCGACCGGCGGAGAGGTTCCGACGCCCGAGGCGTCATCGTCGTTGTGCCACTGTCCGACGATGAACCAACCGGTCGCGCTGTTGACGAGCGCCCCGTTGCTGCCGTTCGCCTCCACCATGAGCTGGTAGCTCAGCGTGATGGGCGTGGCGGCGGGATACGTCACGGTGGAATTGATCTCGGAACGATCCACGGACGAACTGTCGTACCACGCATGGTCGCCTTTGCGGACCTCGAAGCGCAGGGTTTGGGGGTCGGGATTGGTTAGACTGTAGCCCTGGTCCGCAACGTGAACGCCGTAGCTAACGTCGCCGATCTGAAAGCGGGTTCGCGGCTTGCCGGAGAATGAGTTGATCGACGAAACAGCCGTTCTGCTGGTTGCTGTATTCCCGTCGGTGCCGGCAGCATTGTAGGCCTCGGCGGATGGGCCCTCAGCCAACAGCATTCGCTGACCAGCTGCATTGGCAAGGCTCAATGTCGATCCATTGGAGGTTTCCGCCGCGCTCCCAGCCAGCGCGAAGATGAGGGGTAAAAATACTCTCATTGCCATCCCTGTTCGGTCCCACGACCGTCGCAAAATGCTCGGCCATACCAAGGGTAACCCATTCAAATCTCGATGCAATTTATCGAGGGGCTCAATCGTGGGAAAATAAGGACTACCGCCAGGACTCAGCTCCGATGGAATGCCTGATCAATCGCATCGCGACGCAGAGCCTTGCGGCCAGCGTGTCTGCCTCGCCGGCGGTTCATGCTACCAGAGCGTCGATGGCGGTCGTGTTGATCGGACCCTTGTGACGCCGGACGCAAAATCAACGGCCGGATCCGATTAAGCGCCTCACCGCGCGTCTCCCGCGTTGCTCATCTCCGATCTCGATGGATAACGAGCGAGCGACTCAGTGCATAACAGCTGCACCCGAGTGCCTCGACCTCGCCACAAGGGGTGTCAAAGCCGACATCAGCTCGTGAGTCTTCACCATCGGGGAGTGATTTGCCTTGACATAGATCTGGCATCGCCGACCGAGCGCGTTGTATTCACCCGCGTCCATGTTCCAAATCTCACTGACAGATCTAGAGAGCGCCAACTCGTCTTCAACTGAAGCGCCGAGAACATGACGCTCGACAATCGCATCCGGATCAACATGCCGGCGCGTCACGATGGGTGCGCCGACGGCCAGCGCCTCCAGAAATGCGTTTGAGAAGCCCTCGAAATCCGACGTACAGAGAAGCATTGTCGCTTCCGATAGAAATTGCTGAACGTCCGCCCGCCGCACATAGCCAACCAATTCCACGTTTGGCAGCTGACGCAAGCCATTCAAGGCGTCCAGCGTCGTTTGATCGGTATTGGGCGACGTCATGCCCGCTACGCGAAACTTGACGGCCGGCAATGCCTGGGCAATCCGAAAAAGCAAAGGCAGATTCTTCGGATACCGAAAGACACCGAGCCAGGCAACGTATCCGCGTTTTTCTCGCGGCAAAGGAGCGGCCGCGTCCTCCGCTATAGCAAATGGATTATGGAGGACGTGGACTGGCTTCCCCGGAAAAAGCGCTGCCAACTTTCCGCGTTGATACTCATTCTGACAGAGAAACCCGGCGGTGCGATGCCGGGCCCACGAATAGGATATCCATTCATGGGGTGGCAGAAGAGCCTTGCATCGCTCATCGACATCTATGTCACTCACAACGCGATAAACGAATGGAACTTTCAGCTGATCGGCGACGAACGCCATGATGGCAGTATGTATTCCACATACTCCCTGGATCAGAATATCCGGGCGGTAGCTGCGGGCGGCCGCCAACACTTTCGGAATATACGAATAGAAATACTTCGCGACCCGAATACCACGCGCGGGATCGTAGGTCTCTATAAGTTTGATTTGCTGTCCTGAGCCTACGTGCTCCAACGCGCCCTTCCAGGTGAGAACAGCGGTTTCGTGACCGGCGTTCTCAAGCGCACGAAGCCACACTGCGAGCTCGATCGCCCACCCGCCAATCGGGTAGTTCTCATCCTTCATCAGGTAAGGGATGGAAAAATCCATCGAGAGAATACGCACTCGAGACCTCGTGCCTAATGGGACCGCACCATCAAAAGAAGCTCTGCGACGCCTTGCCTGCGAACTCGAGGTGTACGGCTTCTCAGTAGCGAAAGAGCGAGCCTTGCCTTCATCAAGAAGCTCGATCGTCCGGCGTCAAGCCGACAATACGATACTCTCAATCTCGCTCCCCTCTCGAAGCTTGGCCACTGTCTCAAATTTGTTCGCGTCGTTGAGCCGGAAGAGCGTGCCGTGATTGGTGCCGTTTGCAAGCGTTCGATTTACGATGAGGAACGAACCGGCACCGACCAGGCGATCCCTCAGATTGCCGACAGCGCCGCGCAACTGCGCTTCGTTGAAATAGCCATGATTGAGCAGATTCGACACGCGGATCGCGTTGAACCGGCCGCGCAGGTGAGCAGGGTTAGGCGCCAGAATGTCATCCTCGGCAAAGCTCAGCCGAGCGTCGTCGCGGGCATGCGGGTTCACCAGAAGTACATCCTTCCCCTCTTCCCGCATGTTCGTCAGGGGCAGCAGCACGCCTGCAAGTGTGTTCAGCCCGGCGACCACGAATCCGGTGCCCTTGAGAAAATCTCGGGGACCATTCAGGTACCAGCGCACCGGACGGTCGGCAACGATGTGCTGAAGCACTTTGCCATCACGATCGAGAAGGACCTCATATCCTGGCAACAGGCGCACGAGGCTCCCGCGCATGCACAGATCGGTCGCCAGGATCTTCGCCTCGACGCCGGCGCGCGTCAGCGCATCCGCCCATTCGACTGAGGATATTCCTGATGATACGCCGACGTCCATGATCTGGCTCGGCTTGCTGCCAAGTTTCTTCCACTCATCGATAACCAGCCTATTGAGATCATCGAGGCGATGATGATCGGTGGTCTTGTAGGTGCCGTTCCGCAGGCGGATTGAGGCAAAGAACGCCGCTTCCTGTGTTTGCGTAAACGCATCACCTTCCGCCAAAAACTTCCTTGCATTCAAAACCACGCCGCCCCCAAAACCTCCGGAGAAGCGCATCAAGACCGTCATATACTGCACTCTCTGCTCGGCTCGTTTCTGTCAGGATCTCGAACTCTATCGATTGAAGGCGCACTGCTCCTGGTGCGCCCCGTTTCTCTCACAAGCATAATCTTTTGGATCGATACGCGGCGCGACCCTTTCGGATTACCCATTCTCGATCACAGCAAAGGCCGGCCCGGCCCGCTCGGACTGTGCGCTGACCAAGGAGAGCTGTGCAGCCGCCTGAGAAGGGTTTGTCTCGCTGCAGATTGCAGGCGCGTGTGGCGGCGGATTGCACCGGCAGAGGCGGCGGTTTCAACGGTTGAGGACTTCCCTACCGGAAGTGCCGCCGTCTTGCTAGAACTCCTCGTATGGTCCAATGCACTGGCCGCCCGCGGAGGTCCCGTCGATGATTCTCAACGTCGGCCGTATCGCCTTGCTCGTCATCATAGGAGGCTTCGCAACCCTGCAGGCCTTGCTTGCACAGGACGCCGCGCGCCCAGGCAGCAACGGCGACTTCGAACCGCGCATGCAGCGTATCGTGAATGGACTCCGGGCGGACACCACAGCCGCACCTCCGATGAAACTTGCTGATCGGATGAACGAACTGCACGTTCCTGGCGTCAGCATCGCGGTGGTTCACGGCGGCGTAATCCAGGCTCGCGCGTTCGGGTACGCTAGCATCGGTGGTCCGCCTGTAACGCCCGACACTTTATTCCAGGCGGCGTCGATCAGCAAACCGGTTACCGCTGTAGCGGCGCTCGCATTGGTTCAGGCCGGAAAGCTCGATCTCGATGGCGACGTCAATCTATCCCTTAAGACCTGGAAGCTCCCTGCTAATTCGTTCACCGATCAATCGAAGGTTACACTTCGAAGACTGCTGAATCATTCGGCTGGCATAACCGTTCCATATTTTCCGGGATATCCTGCAGGCGCAGTCATTCCGTCACTCGGCGACGTTCTCAACGGCGCGTCGCTGCTGTGTCGCGACCTAATCCGGTTCCAGCCGTCAACGCACGATTGGTTTGCACGATGCGGTTCCGCAAATACCGCGCCTATCGTTGTCGATCATGAGCCCGGCACACGGTTCGAGTACTCCAGCGGCGCCTATACCATTGTGCAGCAGCTGCTCATCGACGTGACCGGCAAACCGTTTCCAGAATTGCTTGAAGACCTCGTCCTCAAGCCGTTCGGGATGACCCACAGCAGTTTCCTACAGCCGCTGCCCACAAATGACACTCCAATGGCCGCAACCCCTTACCGGGCGACGGGAGAGCCGGTGCCGGGCGGCCCACATGTCTATCCTGAGCTGGCTGCCGCAGGATTGTGGACGACACCGACCGACGTTGCGCATTTTGCGCTGGGTGTGGTCCGCGCCTGGACCGGCCGAGATGCTCCCGTGCTGTCTCAGGCTACGGCTCTCCAAATGCTCACACCCGGCCTTGGCAACTACGGACTTGGTCCGATTGTACTAGGGGTCGCACCGCATCGACGAATTCTACATGCAGGCGTCAACGATGGCTTCGTCAGCTTGATGACGATGTTTGAAAATGGAGATGGCGCTGTCATCATGACGAACGGAGATCAAGGCGGAGAATTGGCCAACGAAATTATGCGCGGTATCGCAACCGAATACGATTGGCCGGACGGCCAGCCGAAGGCCCACTGACGAGTGGACGTCCCGCCGTGGCTCACCACTGAGCTTCGTTGGCCGCCACATCCTCGCGCTGATATTCAGGCAACCCCACACAATGCGGAACACCGTCCATCACGCCCCGAGAACTCCCCATTCTCTTCGGACCTCAGCCAGTGTTCGATAGTATCCGGTCACAAACAGCATCGCCACATAACACACCAGAACCGCAGCCGGACCAACCAGCGCAGCAACTGGAACCGGCGCTTGCAGCAGATCAAACGAAACTCGCACCAGCATTGCCGCCAACACCGAAGCGACCAGAATTAGTCCAAGGTTCTTCCAATCCTGCAACCTTGCGATCGGAATGCTCATGACCTTTGAAAGTCTTCTCAGGAACAAAATATACACAACGAAGGTTGTGAGTACCGACCCGATCGCCGCCCCTGGCAAACCGTAGTACCAGACGCCGGCCAGGCTTGTTAGCACGGCAAACGGAAGGATCGCCGCCTCATAACGCATGTTAGCCGAGCCCTGCCCAAACACATTGAGCAGCGTGGTAATCTCGGTCGAGATCAATGTTTGAATCAGATAAATGCGCAGCACTGGAGAGCCACTCACGTACTCCTTGGTAAACAGCAGCTGAATGACTTCGTCAGCAAAGACGAACAGTGCCGCGATGGCGGGGAACATGACCGCACTAATGATCACGTTGCCCTGATTGTTCAGCCGCAACAGCTCTTCGTGGCGACCCAATGAATGGAAATGACTCATCCTCGGCAAGAGCAAATTCCCCAGCCCGCCTCTCAAGACTTCGAACGGCATGAGGAGCATGGTTGCAATCGAAAAAATGCCGAACATGCCCGACGAGAACATCGTCGCGACAATCCAAAGCTCCGCCTGTTTCCGCACACTCCAAAGCAAGCCGGCCACACCGAACGGAAGGGCGTAGCGAAGCTGCACGCGGAACTGCTCCTTCTCAATCGGAAACAGTCGAATGCCGCAATGGCGCGCAATGAAGACGGCAAGAAGTACCAAGCGCACGCCAGCAGCAATCAGAGCCGCGATTAGCACCTCTTCGAATCGATGAAAAACGACTGCTGCAGAAACTATGAGCACAGCTCTCAGCACGGATGAAGCCAAGATAGCTTGCGCCTGCCAGCGGATCTGCCCGACAGCGTTGGGTACAACGTCCAGCAATAAGCCCAAATTCCAGACAAACAGGAAGATCGCCAGCAACAACCCGTGGTCGTGCAGCAGATCCTTCATGCCCGCTGGAAGGACATGACGAAAGGCGACGATGAGAAGCAGCGCAAACGTCGTTGTGGCGAGCAGGAACAGCACCGTCTGACCGACGTAAATCCGCCGTCCCTCCGCATCCAGCCGGACAAAGAAGAAAAGCAGGCTCCGGGGCATGTTGAAAGAAAACAACAGGGCCACCGTCGTTACGAGCAGCCAGAACAGCCGGTATTCACCAAACGCCGTGGGGCCAATCGTTCGCACCAGAACGACTGGCGTCAATAGCATAATGACCTGCTCGGTGTATTGGGCAGCCGAGAGTAGAATTCCTTGACGCAATATGGATGCCATGGATCAACGACCTCGCGACGGCGTCGACGACCGGAAGCGCGACTCCCGGTCGGCGCACTTTCCAGGAAGACGATCAGAACTCACTGACTGACTTCCAGAAGCACAGGGCAGCACGATCATCGCACGAAACGCACAACGATTTGATGGCAATCGGATCACTTCTCGCCTCACCTTTCTCGAGCCGCTCCTCGTCAATCTCGTATGACCAACTCGATGCATCAGCCTATCGGACCACGGCAATTGAACCGAAGGGCAGCCATGACCGAACCTCTCCCGGCACTCACACCGAGCCCAGGAGTGCATCCATGTCACGAGCAACCTTTTTCCAGGTGTAGTGCTCCAGCATCACTTTTCGAGCACTCTGGATCATAGAATACCGAACGCCTTCGTCTTCGATGAGCAGCTTGATCGCTGCCGCGATCTTCTCGGGCTCGTCGGCACGCATGTAATCGACACCTTCTCGCGCCATACCAAGCGCTTCGATGCCTACTCCCGTTGAAACAACGGCCAGCCCCATGGCAAACGCTTCAAGTACCTTGTTCTTTAATCCGCTGCCAATTCGCATCGGATTTATCATGATCGGATACTCAGCGAGCACCGAGCAGATATCGTCGACGAATCCAGTGAGGCGAATGCCGTCGTCTCGCTTCGCTTCCTCCAGAAGCCAGCTTTCCGCATCCTTGCCCACTACGCACCACTCAATTCCGGCCGGAGCCAAGCACGGTCGATAAACGTACTGGTAAAAAAACCGAACCGCATCGCTGTTTGGTTTGAAGGCAAGGTTGCCCCAAAATGCCACTCCCCTCCGCTTGGCGACACGCGCGTTTGAGTCGAAGGTATCCGCCAGGTCGGGCGAGACTCCGTTCGGTATCGTGCTAACGTTCGCCGTTCTGCCGGACAGCCTGCAAACAGTATCAGAATCGGCATCATTGACTGTAGTGACGTGGTTGAACCAAACGGGCAAACACGCCTCCGCCCTTGCGCGGCGCGCGAGCATCAGGCGCGCGTCGAGACGCGTCCTCAGGTGCGCGGGCCACGGCGGAAGGAACTGCATTTGTCTGGTCAGCGTTAGAACCTCGCTGTCGATGAGATCAAAGAGTATTTTCTTATCGCTCGAAAACGGTCGGACGAATTCTGCAAGCACGAGGCAGAAGACGATCATTTGATCGATACTGTTCTCCTCGCAGAAGCCGGCGATCGCTTTGGTAACCGTCGAAAAGTGATCCGGATAAGAGAGCGAGAAGTAGTCTGAATCATTTCGACGGAAGTGCCTCCTCAGCGAGGGCCTGTGGGCCGGAAACTTCGGCGTTTCCGCAATCTTTTTGAAGACATCGGACAAGCCAACCAAGCCATCGCCGGATTGATCTGTTGAACCGAGGTTCACCGTCAAAAGGTACAGTTCATGCCGCTTCGCCAATTCACGGCACAAGTGCCACACGCGGAGGTCATGCCCGTTTGTCAGGCTTGCGAGCGGCTTATGTGTTACAACCAGGATGCGCGTCACGACAATTCGTTGATTTTCGACTGCGGTAGAGCGGCATCAGGCACAGCATGATGCGACTAGACCCTTGGCCTCGGTCCTTTCATCAATCCAGTGGAGCCGAGCTTCCCAAGTCGATTTGAACTCATTTGGCTCTCCGGCGCAACGGGAGGTGGCGTTCCCATTGGAGCCCTGCGTGTCGCTGCGTTGCTCTTCGTGAGTAGTACTTTGGCTCCGAAGAGCTGCGACTGATGCCT
This sequence comes from Bradyrhizobium sp. Pha-3, assembly GCF_042258615.1. Lineage (GTDB taxonomy): Bacteria > Pseudomonadota > Alphaproteobacteria > Rhizobiales > Xanthobacteraceae > Bradyrhizobium. The sequence continues at coordinate 6,014,010 of NZ_CP170152.1, forward strand.
GGCGTCCCCTCGTGCACGCGCTGTGTCGCGCGCGCGCGACGGGAATCAGGACAGCGGTGCGACCTCTATTGGGGCAGCGGACATTCATCCGGAATAATGAAGAAATTTCCCGTGAAGTTCTTGAGGCCGGAGCCGGCGGGCTTGAGCACGCCGTGCTCATAGCCGTACATGCGATAGCGTTCGCGTTCGAACATTGCTCGAATCTCGCTGCGGTTCTCTGGCTTCCATATCTCGCAGAATATGAGCGGCCGGCAGCGCCTTATCAGCCCCATGCCGCCTTTCAGCACCTCGGCCTCGAACTCCTCGACGTCGATCTTGATCGCGTGCACGTCTGTGCGTGTCTTGAGATCCGGAACGTCGTCGAGCGTCTCTATCTTGATCTGAAAACGGATGCCTTCCTTGTACTCCGAGTGCCCGTCGTCGACCTGGCACAGCGCGTGCCGTTTAATTCCGCCTATCACCGGCATGATCATCGGGAGCGCTGCGGCCTGACGGCCCAGGCCGCATTCGTGGACCGTCACGTTCGCGAGCGTATGCTGCGCGACCACGCGCGTCAGGCTCCTGAAGTTCTCAGGCCCCGGCTCGAACGCATGGACTCGGGAGCCGGGCTTCGTCGCCGCCAGAAAATAGGCCGTCACCCCGATATTGGCGCCGATGTCGAGGATCACGCCGTCGTTCGGCACCATGTTAAGAAAGTACAGGAAGTCGGCTTCGTAACGGAACGCCTTTATCGTAGCGATACGCGCTTGAGCGACGAAGAAGAGGTAGTTGTCAAATCCGAGCGCGCCGATGAGCAGGCGCTGCGTGAGACGCTTGAGCGGACCAATCATTGGAGCGCCCCCTGCTCGACCGACCTGTTTGAGCGGGAGTGGTCGAAGAAGCGGCCCCACACGATCTCCTCGTCATGGGTACGTTGGCCCCGGATTTCGATCGGGCTCCTGGGAATCTCGCGCTCAGACATAGTCACGCTGGAATCCATCACAATTGAAACGAGCGACGTTAAATGCCGCCATTAAGCGGGTTCGATCGCTGCGTTGCAAGAAGGTCGCTCGTTCAGAGACGGAGAACTGGAGTTACCTCCACCGGCTTGTCGCCGCGCTTACTGCGGCTGCGTCGGGCGGGGCCTCGACGAAAGATATCTGATCCCTCGGACCTGCTTCGTACTGCACCAGCGTCAGGTGGCCGAGGCTTACCTAAGTGACAATTCCATCGGCAAAGACCGTCCTAGTCAGCAGCTCCTGCCGAGGTTTGGCGTACGCGCGAAGACAGGCGTGCCAGGTTGACCATCATCGCGATGAGAAGGAACAGGTACATGTTCTCGAACGATGGAAATACCTCTCGCTCGGTAAACATGCTTATTCCGTAGCCGACGATGCAGGCAAACAAGGCCCAATACAGATCGCTATGCAACCGTCGGCCGACACGCCAAGCGGTTGATATCCCGACGCACATAAGAACGAGAAGAATGCCGGTCGCGATCGCCCCACAGTCGAGAAAGAAATCGATGATTGCGTTGTGCGCATGAGTCGCTTGTATCAGCGTTCCCGTGTACCAAGCTTCGCTGGTTATGATTCCGGACCGACCGGCGCCGAATAGAAACAGGCCGAGATCACTCGTCCATTCGTTGAGCAGCGGGATCCAGATGAAGTCTACACGGCCAGTAAGCAATTCATCAGCCGACACTTCCGAAGTCCCGTCGAAACCGATGGAAAGGATGGCGTCCATGGTCGGCGCGATCCAGAGAACGGAAGCGATGGCCACCATCGCGGCGCCGGCAGCCAGGACAGCAAATTTGCGCTTGTAAATCAGAAGCAGAACATAGGAGCCCGCGACGGTTAGAAGCGCGCTGCGCGATGAGAGGAGGAGGAGCCCCAAAAGCGACAGGGCGACGGGCACCATCCAGAGTGAGCTACGCGTAAGTGCCTTGTACAGCAACAAAGGCGCCGTGCAGATGTATATCGTGCCCATCGTATTGTAGTGGATGCCGAAGTAGGCTTCACACAAATCGTTAACGGCGGCCCGTCCTGAAAGTGCGGCCGATGGATTCATAAGGGCGACGAGGATGAAGCTGGCCGATAAGAGTAGGATCGAAACGCAGATTGCGTTGACGACTGTCTCGATCTCCGAAGATGAGCGACATCGCTTCAGAATGAACAGAAACGGCAGTATGTAGAACGCCGGAACCATGCCGTATGACATGATGTAATCCAGATAGGACTCCGGAAATACATCCGGGAGGCGCTCATGAAGCAGAGGGGCGTTCGGGATCGATCTAGCGAAAGCAATGGTGAAGGTTACGAAATATAGCAAGAGAATGCGGATGGACGTCCGTTCGATTTTGTCGGTCGCTGATAAGAGTGAAACTCGGAATAACAAATAGACCAGGACTCCCGCTGACAATAGGTTGAAGGGCTTGCAGCCCTGTATGCCGAGCAGGTTCGAATTGACAAACGGCACGCGTTGAAATGGCAGTATGAAAACGACCGCTAGAAACAGCCATTTTGCGCTTTGGCCGAGCGAGTACGCAGACGCGCGATGATAGGGAGTTCCGCCGCCATATCTTAATGCAACGGTCATGACGGGCCGGCTCCTTGCCATCCAGCGCGACCGAACTCGAACGCACGGCTTCTCGGTGCGCAGCGGCTCCCAAGCCCCTGAATCTCACCTCGAGCGAGCCTGAGCGGTTCTATCGACATGGCCACACCGCGTCGAATCCGCACCCTGTCTTCATCCCAGCCACAAGCGTGACGTCTTCCCAACGCGAATTCCGGCGGCCATCCAGATGACCCGGCCACCATCGCCTCAATCGTTGCCACTGGGATGCGGCCAAGGCGCCATCGTGCCCGATACTGATCATCCGATGGCGCCTGCCCGTCCGCCGTCCAACACAATGCATCCCACGCATTGCCAGAAATGGCAGATCCGCCCTCATCCCGAACCTGTAAGGCGTACCGGCCTCGTCTTTGTCGATCCGTCAGGTTGATGATCCGGCCGGACTGTGTCCGAGACGGGCCACTCCGCTCTATCATCGTGTCCGCGCAAGACGTCCCACGCAGCGAAGTGCATATGACCATCCATCAGATCCTGCAGCACGGCGGCGGCGAGGCCGAGAAGCAGCCCGCCAAGGAGCGCTATTGCGAGCACATTCTTAGGCTTTGGCGAAGCGGCCCTCAGGGGAGGCAAGGCCTGAGTAATCAGACTCGCAGCAAACACCGGCGAGGACTGTTGTCGCGTAGCCTCCAGCCTGCGCAGCATATGACGAAAATTGTCATAAGCGCTTTTGGCGGACTCCGCAGCGGCTGCCAACTTATCCATGTTGGCAGCGTAATCCGGCGCATCCTTCTTGTTTCTGCTGAAGTCCTCGAGTGCCGCTTGCGCAGCTGACGCTTGGCTGCTCAAGCCATTCAGTCGATCCCGGACCCACGTCTCATCTTGCAACGAGCCACCCTGATCCATTTGATGAGTAATATACTTTTCTGCAACGGCGTTCAGAATCTGCGCTGCTCGATCAGGGTCTTTGGAACTGAAGGTGAGTTCGACAAGGTAAGTCGGGCCGACACGCTTGGCGGTAAGCCTTTGTCCGAAGGATTCCACGGCGTAGCGCATGGCGCTACCTTTGCCTTCCGGCCTACTCCAGCCGAGCAGACGCGATACGGACAGCATGCTACTACCCTGGCCGCCCGCAAATTCCGGATCCTGCGCAAGACCGAGCTTCTCGATCACGGCACTGGCGATGCTCTCGGACCTGATGATTCCGATCTGACTCTCGACAATCGTTGCGACTGCTGCAACGTCGCCGGGGGTCGCTTTCGAATCTACGATCAGTTGCGCCTTGGAAATAAAAGTGGGAACCGCCATGATGAGGTAGACCATGGCAACGCCAAGCGCTGCGCAACACACCAGTGATATGGTCAACAGGCGTCGCCTTATGAAAGCAACCACCGCTCGCAGGGAAATGACCGACGCAGGATGAAATTCCGGCGGCGGCGGATCGTCCCGGTTCATCCAACTATCCGTTGTATTCTGTAACATTTTCATACCAGCGCTGATAATTGGAGCTCCGTTGCGGCAGCCAGGTCAAACAGCGCAAGGGAGCTCACTGTACGAAGCAAGGTTAGCGGAAGGTGCGGCCGGCTGAGTCACATCAATAGGCATTCGTGCACCTCTTGAGACGAGGGTAGCTGGCCAAAACCGGCGAGTGGTCACCGTATCAACCTGTGATAGACGACGGCCACGAAACGAGCCGAAATCACGCTGGTGACGAATTCGGCAGCAGTCATGGCCAGTGAGGCCATTACCCGGCCTGAGGGTACCTGCTGGATTCACCTGGCTGCCATGGACCAGATGCGCCGGGAGGTTGGCGGAGGCCGGCAAACCGGTGAAGAACGCATCGTTCATGGCACTCTACGGCCCAATCGCTCATTTCCTACTGAATCAGTACATTCCGGGTCACAGGTTGGGAAAGGCAATAAATGGGTAATTACGATGGTCCATTGAGCCGCGGCACGACCGGACTAAATTCGAGTGGCGATCCGCTCGCTCGCACATCGCCATGGGTCTGATGCAACTTCGAATTGACGATCAACAGGGCCGATCAATCGAAAATGTAGGCGGGACGTCCTGCTTCCCTGCAGATGTGGGAACGAACCTCGGCTTTGCCGATCGTCGGTCTCGATGGTTACCCGAGCGTCAGCGATGTTGACGTGTTGGCACGCCAACAGAATCCGAGGGTTTCATCCTGGTGACCGCGTCATAGAGAAAGTTGCCGTCATGCCGAACTCCGCTCCGCGCAAGCGTTTCAGGCTCAGTATCCTGGGCAACGACCTCGGCGGTTACACCAAATGGGGCTTGGCCGCCGTGGCCTTAGCGATTTCGGTGGCACAAGCGAAAGCCGAGTATCTCGTCAATGCCGGAGATGTGCTGGAGGTCGCGGCGGCGGGCGTCCCGGAGTTGCGATCTCGTGCAGCCGTCCAGACGGACGGTAACATATCATTGCCGCTCGTCGGAGTGCTTCAGGTAGCGGGCCTGAGCTTGCCGCAGATCCGAGCCAAGGTCGGCGCTGCACTGGCGAACAAGGTGTTTCGACAGAGAAGTCCGGATGGGCGTGAAAGCGTCATCGTGATAGATGCAGATGAAATCACTGCAACCGTGGCGGACTACAGGCCAGTATACATCAATGGCGATGTCTCGAAGCCGGGCCAGTATCCTTACCTTCCGTCGATCACCGCACGTCAACTCATCGCGCTGGCGAGCGGTTACGACATCATGCATGTGAGAATGAACAATCCGTATCTCGATCTGGCGGACCTGAGAGCCGAGTACGGATCGCTTTGGACAGAATTCGCCAAAGAGCAGGCGCGCTCTTGGCGTATCAAGATGGAACTCGGAGAGGCAACCCAGATCGCTCCAAACGCTGAGAAGGAGGCGCCGATAGCTCGATCGGCGATTTCAGAGATCTTCAATGCGGAAACCGAGTATTTGAGGGCGAAGCAGCGTGACTATCAGCAGGAGAAGGAGTTCCTCCAGCGCGGTGTTCGGCAGGGTGACGATGAAGTGCGCGTGCTGTCCGAGCAGCAAAAGCGGGAGGAAGAGGGATTTCAGTCGGACCAGGAAGAGCTGCAAAAGGCGCAAGATATGTTCGCCAGAGGCACCCTGACCAGCCCGCGCGTTACAGATGCGCGGCGAGCGGTTCTGCTGTCGTCAACCAGGAAGTTGCAGACCTCTGCGCAGCTGCTGCAGGTCAAGAAGCAGCAGGATGAGCTCTCCAGAAGGCTGACGAAGCTCGATGATCAGCGGCGACTTGACCTGCTGCGTGAGCTGCAGGACACGAGCTTGAGGCTTAACCAGGTTCGCGAGAGACTGCAGGCCGTAGGTGAGAAGATTCAGTACACCGCGATGGTACGATCACAGCTCGTGCGAGGAAGCGGAAGCAAGCCCGACATTACCATCGTCAGGAAGGGTAAGAACGGGCCGGAACAGATTGTCGCAAGCGAAGATACCGAGTTGCAACCAGGCGACACGGTCGAGGTATCCTTGCGATACCAGGATCTTCCGGACGCACCTTCCCGAAAGCTAAGCGGTCTAGGCCCGTCACCGGCGGCCGGGCGAACTGCGGTGACGGAAGCTGATCCGCCTTCAGTCGGTATCAGATGATGAGGTCGGCCCGATCGGTCACGGTTGCGAGCTGAGGGGCTTGGGACGGCGCGTGTCCGGAAATGTTAGCGATGCAGCGCGTCCAACCGAGCTTTCGCCTCCTTGATTCCTGCTGCATCGGCCCTGGCATACAGGGCCTTCGCTCTGCTCGCATCGCTGCGCGTGCCGTAAGTTCCCCATTTCGCCAGAACCAGCGGATCGTAGGTTTCTGCCAGCGCAAAGCTCGCCTGGGCACTGCCCATCTCGACGGCGCGCTCAAGTACAAGCCGCGCCGCACCTACGTCGCCCTGCCGAAGCAGGGAACTGGCACGCGCCACCAACCCTGCCGCTTCCGCAACATGCTCGGAAGCGGGCTGAACAACAGCGCGAGCGGGTGCCAGGGGTGCCTGCTCGGCGATCGGATCGGCAGCCACTCCGATGTAACCGGACTTGTCTGGGCCCCGCGAACCGGTCGTCACGACGTCTGACGCAGCGCCGAGCCCTTTGCGGCCCTGGGCCTCATAGGCATGGATCGCGCTCCGCGACAGGAAGAAGTTCTGTGCCTTCACGCCGGCGCTTTCGCCGCGCAATTGCTTCAACTCGGCAGCATCGGCTTCTGTTGCTGTCCTCTGCAGCAGGACTTCCTCGTTTGCCTTTGCGGCCCTCGCCGTCTGGACCTCATTTTCGCGACGCACTGCTGCCAGATCCTGTTCCATGCGTGCGGACCGCTCACGCTCCTTTTGCAAATCCGCCGCAGCGCTCTTCCCCGCCGATGTCAGCCGGGACAAATCCTCGGCCGCTTTGGCCGCCAGTGCAGTCTTGGACTCGACATCGCGCCGCGCCGTCGTCAGATCCTGCTCCAGCTGTGCGGACCGCTCGCGTTCCTTTTGCAGGTCCGCAGCCGCGCTCTTGCCCGCTGCTTGCAGTCGGGATGCTTGCTCGCCTGCCTGCGTCACCAGCGCGGTCCTACTCTCGACATCACGTCGCACCGCCGCCAAATCCTGCTCCAGCCGCGCGGATCGTTCGCGCTCCTTTTGCAGGTCCGCGGCGGCGCTCTTGACCACTACCTGCAGCCGTGTGGTTTCGTCGCCTGCTTGCGTCACCAGCGCAGTCTTGCTTTCGGCATCACGCCGCGCCGCCACCAGATCCTGCTCCAGCCTGTCAGCCCGCTGACGCGCCGCCTGCAGCTGGTTCTGCGACTCTGCCGCGCTGTTCTCCCTCTCCCGTTTCAGTCGGGCTGCTTCATCGCTTGCTTTCGCCGCCAGTGCGGCCTGGGCCTCGGCATCACTGCGAGCCGCCGCAAGATCCTGCTCCAGCCGGGCCAATTGTCCAGGTTCAACGGGTGAGGTTTTCTGAGCTGAATCCGCGCCGCGTTCGGCCGCCCGCCGGAGCTCCGCCACTTCTTCTCCAGCCTTGAGGGCCTGTGCCTCATAAGCGTAGATCGAGCTGCGTGCCTGGGAAAGCTCCTGCGCAAGCGCGTCGGCCTTCGCGCGCGATTGCCTCAGATCGACAACCACTGCTTCCGCCGACAGCTTCTGACGCGAGACTTCCTCGCCCGCCTTTGCCGCCAGCGCAGTTTGGGCCGCCAGATCACGTCGCGCCGCCGCAAGATCCTGCTCCAGCTGCGCGGACCGCTCATCTTCCTTTTGCAGGTCCGGCGTTCCGCTCGCCCCTGCGGCTTTCAGCCGGGAGGCTTCTTCGGCTGCCTTCGCCGCAAGCGCAGTCTGAGTCTCCAGATCACGCCGCGTCGCCGCGAGATCCCCATCTAGCCGCGCAGATCGGTCGCGTTCCTGCTGCAGGGATACTTCCAGCTTTGCTGCACCGCTCTCTCCCACCGTCTTCAGGCGGGCCGCTTCATCGCCCGCCTTCGTTGCCTTTGCGGTTTGGATATCCAGATCACGTCTCGCCTCGGCAAGATCCCGCTCCAGCCGCGCAGATTGCTCGCGTTCCTGCTGCAAGTCGGCTGCGTTTCTCTCCCCCGACTGCCTGAGGCTGGACGCCTCCTCGCTCGCTTTCGCCGCAATTGAAGTCTGTGTCTCCAGCTCCCCTCGCGCGACGGCGAGATCCTGCTCAAGACGTGCGAACTGTTCCGGGTAGCGAAGCGACCCGGCATCGCTCGCAGTAGCCTGTCCGAGTTCGGCCAGTTCTCCTCCAGCAGCACGGGCTTGAGCTTCGTAGGCCCGGATTGCGCTCCGCGCCAAAGAAAGGCCGCTCGCCGACACTCCGGCCCCTGCAGGCGGTTGCCTTGTCTCGGCCTTCAGCCGTGAAACTTCCTCGCCTGCCTGTGCCACCAGCGCGGTCTGGGTCTCGACATCGTGTCGCGCCGCCGCGAGATCTTGTTCGAGCCTTCCTGCCCTGTCGCGCGCTTGCTGCAACGCGTCCTGCCCCCCCGCGGAACCCTGCGCGGCTTGTTTCACCCGGGCAGCGTCTTCGACGGCCTTGTTGGTCAAGGCAGTCTGGACTTCGAGGTCGCGTCGAGCCGCGGCGAGACCCTGCTCCAACTTCTCTGCCCGCTCACGCTCGTGCTCGATGCGTTGCAACAAGCCAATATCAAGCCTTGCAGTGGAGAGCTCGCAGGACAGGCTCCCACCCCAATCGGGCTCCTGGTCCGAGGGAGGCGCGCTCTGGTCGCGCGCTCCCTGTACGATCAGCATCGGCCGCTCGGTGCCGCGTTCGTCCCGCGGCGTAGCTTTGGAATTGCCGTCCTCCGCCGCGGCCGCCGAATTGACAATGCGAAGAGCTATCGTTTGCTGCGCATCCGCCGCGAGACGCAGCGGATCGGGCGAGGCCCGTGTTGTTTCGGGTGTCCACGCGGTTGCGAGCAAAGCGAAGGTCGTCGACCACAGGAGAACAGGCTGTGCAACACAGAGCAGGCGTCGCGGCGGCGCGCCTGCGATGTCGGAGGCGGTGCCTACTTCATTGTCGAGGAGAACCGTGCGGTCCATCCGCAATCACCCTTCGTTTGGCGACACGATCTATCGAGGTGCGGCGTTAAGTGCCCTACCCTCGGCGCGACGCCTATGATCCGGATTGAGGCCCCGCTCCCAATGTGACCACCTCGATTCTCACCTTCTGACCGAGATCGCTGTAACATTGTGCGACGTTGGCCCCCTTTTTAAGGAGCGGATGGTTTCGTGAGCACCAGCACCGCGAGCACGAGCACGGCAATCCGCCGTTTGCGGTTCGTGGCACTGCTGCATTTATTTTCCCATGGAGCCCTGTCTTCGCCGATCCGGATTTTCATCGTAGTTTCGTGCAGTTCGCCCTCGCGCGCTATTTCCCCTTGGAGGAGCCCGCCTAACCCTTCCGGATTATGCGCACTGCCCACCCTGACCTGACGCAGCAACGAGGAACGATTGACCGGCGCGTCAGCGCGCGCCAGGAACACCGTCTGACCGCCGGGATGGCCGTCGTTCGAAACGGATCGTGACTCCGGATGGCTCCGCGGCAGCTCGACGGAATACCTCGGAATCTCCGGCCATCTCTCTGCAAAGAAGGGTAACTAATCTACACTCGCTTGATTGCAGCGAGAGCAAATCGTGCGTTGCGCGCCTTCGATCGTTCGCAAGATGCGGAGCAAGGCCTCGATTTTGTAATTGCGGGAGGCCTTATGGTCCTGGATAGGTCGCGCCTCGCGCGATACCGGTGATGATGCGAGTACACATCGCGAGACGCTGCTCCGGAGCCGTGCAGGGAAGCCATTCGGTGCGCATCGTCGTCTTCCACACTGCCAGGAAAGGTTGCGCAAAGTCACAACCGAAATCATTGAAGCGGCGCAGAGACAGTGGCGAGATTTTTCCCGGCTCTCTGCAATTTTGTTGGGAACGGCCGGCTGTCTGCCTATTGCCGGTCTCGCATGGAGACGAAGATGACCGACGAGCAGTTGATGCGCCTGAAAGTCTACGGGAACAATGTCCAGCGCTATCGCCGATTGCTCAAGGGCAACCTAACCGAACAAGAGAGGGAATTCGTTGAAAGGCGCCTCACTGAAGAACAGTTGGCGATCCAGAGGCTAAGGACGAATGGCCTCGTAAATGGCACGTCGGAGATTGTGTGAATGGGTTACTTCCTCCGCAAGACCATGGCATCACGCTGATTTTTGACCGCAGCGCCCGGCGGCAGCATGGACATGAAGAACAGGCTCTCGGGAAGTTCCCGGCTTGTTCTAAAGGCTCACAAAGCAATGGCCGTCCTTAACGCTCAGCAATCACAGTCGAATTCCGCAGGGGCCTAACTTTATTCCACGAAGGTGCCGCCGTTTTGCCTCGCCTCGTTCCCCAATGTCTCATTCTGTTCATATACCTTACTAGGTAACACAGGCGTCATTTGTTCGTGGTCTGTTTCACCGACGCTTCGCGATGCAGTCGATCCCGAGCATTGCTCGCAGGTGTCGGCAGAGCGTCAGTCAACACCTGCTTTATGTGTTCGGCCTGCTCCTTCGTCAGCTTCTCGGCAAAGCGGCCTCCTCTTTCGAGCTGCGCCGGCCGCTTGAGTTCTCGATCATAAACCATCCAGTCAGTGCTTCCCTTCCGAACGAGGAATCTAGCCTGTACACGCGCGGTGAAGTTCAACGATGCCTCCCAATCGGTAAGTCCGCCGGTCTCAAAAATACACAGCCGGGGACGGTTTATTCCTGAACTGGGACACTGAAATTCCCAGTATCGCCTAGACAGCAAGGGCCATGCCGATACACCCCGTTTCCGCGGAACCATGCGGCGGCGTGTAGTATTGCAACGACCTTGAAGTAGCAGATCTCCGACGTTGCGCTTTGCATGACGCAGAGCCAGACAGTTCTCGCAGCTCGGCCTTCCACTCTGCGGGTTCCACGCGATGTCACTCGCCAGTCCGAGGTATCGCGCGGGTGACGAAGCCTCTCGTCACTCGTCTGGAGCCGTCTCTTCGACTTTACGTAGGGAGCGTCGATGCCAACGAAGAGCGCTCGCGATGCGCCATGCGCGCGACGTGATCAGAATGAAGGCTGCGGGCTAGCGTCCCACGTCAGATGGATTACGCACTGGCAACCGCCTGCGGGCGCTGTCCCAATTGACGCTCACCGCCAATTCCAAGATCACTCATTGAGATCAGGTTCAAGGGGCCGCAGTCGCGGCGCCAGCGGCTTATCCATATTGCTTGTCATGAAGGAGGCTGCGCAGATTAGCGCACTGACCACGGCCATGCCGACGGTTGCGGCTTGTTGGCTTGCGGGCGCGCCGCATTCGGCGCCCGCTTGGGCGTCTGGGTGACATTGGTAGGCCGCCGCGGGCGCGGCAGTGGTATCTCGGGGGATGCCTGTGGTTGGTCTAACGTCTGCTTAGGCTCTTCAGGCTCAGCCTTTGGCGCCGAAGCGTTAGCGATCAGACTGGCCAGCTGTTCCTGGCTTGCGTTGAGCCGCTCGGTCATCGTCTTGCCTTCCTGCGCCATCTGAATCTGGGCAGCCTTGATCTGGTCGATGACATCGTTGTTGCGCGCTATTTCTACCTGACTTGCCTTGAGTTGGCTTGCCGCGCTTTCATTGTCGCGGGCCAGCTGTTCTTGCCTCAGTTGCAGTTGTTCGACCGCCTGCCTTAAGGCGGCGAGATCGCGTGCCATCGGTTGGAGCTGCTGTGCGAAGTCGAGAGAAAGCGCGACGACATTCGGCGCAATGTCTTTCGGCGGGACTTGTGCCAGAGGTGAGGGTTTTGGGGAGAGTACGGCCGGCGTACCTGCGGAGGACCACCACCAAGCAGCGCCACCAATGGATGCCAGCAACACGAAGCCGACAGACGCTGCGTAGCGCCAATCTGCCAATCGATGAATCGTTGCCGGCAGCGCACCAAGCACTTTCATGTTGTTCGGCGGACTCGAGGGCTTGACTCCCGCTTCGCGCGCAAAGTTCGAAAGCTGCTCCTCCAAGCTCGTGGGCCGCCCGTCCGCAACCTTGTCGTCCAGCGTGGCGCCCATTTGTTGCTCCGTAACAAACAAAATGTGATCGGACCGAGAGCAGAACCCAAAGGCTTCGATTGTCGCGTCTCAGCGGGCAATTGAAATCCCGGAAATGGGAAAGCGGTAGCGTACTGCAACTTGGGCAAGCAGGAAAGCGGCTCGGCGCTTAGGTTCACCGGGATTGCAGGGGGCATTAGTGAGCGGCTTTGCTGGCTCAGTGATCATCAACCGGGACCGCAGGCGTATGACGATGTTGCACGCCTCACGTTCGAGAGCGTTTTATCAAGCAAGGCGAACGGACTGAGCCACCGTTGAAAAATCCCCACCGATCCGTTCCATAACCCAGAACGGAAACTCTTCGTCCGTCCGGCGTGTTCTTCCGGCGCTTCCGTTAGCATGCACGGACGGCGCGCGGCCCGGCTGGAAACCGTTATCTGGCAGGGTTCCGATGCCAGGCCAAGGACTATCCCGGCAAAGTACGGCTCCCACCCTGGTAATTCAATAAAACAAATGGGGCCCTGTGCCGTGGTTCTGCTGCGCGCGCTCGTGTCGTTCGGGCGCGCGATGGCTGCCCGATCGTCGCCTGCCGGGGTTCAGCCGCCCCGGCGACAGGCGCCGCCGAGACACGATATTTCGAGCCCGACGCCATAGCATTTCACGGGATCGTCGCTCGTCTGCTCAATGCGCATGCGAATAATCGAGAAGATCGTAGCCGTGACCGTCTTCATCCCGTTCTAACAAACGTCCACTCAGGAACTTCAAACGGTAGGCCGCGGGCCGACGGATAATGGGAATAACCTCCGAGGAGATCGAGCGCGGCCATTGCCGAGTGATAGGATCCAAAATCCTCCTCTCCGAAGAAGAAGTGAAATCGCCCGTTCAGTGGCACGATGCGAAATGTGCCGCCCTTGGAGCGGAATTCCCAATAGCCTGGCGTCATTGTCGCCACCACACGCGCCGGCGGCCGGCCCTTGCGGCCTCGAACGTGTAGGCCATCAACCTAACGTCATCGCCAAGGTGGACGGCTTGGAATGTCATATGAATCACCCCCTCGAATCGGCGTGATTTTACAGCGGAGGGACATTGTCAGCCAAAGCGCGGGCTGACTTATCCATCGACTTTCGAAGCGGGCGTCTAACAGGGCGGCAAGTCATCAATCGGTTGAAGCGCGGAATATTACGGGAGTATGCAGGACGCGGGCTGGCTGCGGAAACTGCTAGCAAGCGCCCGCCTCGTGCCAGGGGCTGCCAAGCGTCTTCCACTGCCCTCTTCGCCTGAGGCGGCCTACGAATGCGGATGGCGGAGCAGCAAGGAAATTCGCTTCAGATCGACCGGTTGCTACGCCAACGAGCCTCCCGGCGGACGCATGGTGCACGCCAATTGGGGAGCCGATACCTTCTTGACCAACGTCACTCGGTCGACCGACTTATCAAACCGCCCTGTCAATCAGGCATCCATTTGATGGAAGCCGGATCGGCGGGCCGTGTGGTCGTGTAGGTCACCAGGTCGTATCCTCGCTCGACGACGAGATCGGCAACTTCGATGAAGCCTTCGCCGTTCCCGTCCTTCGAACTGTGCAGCGTAACGTCGCTCATGGAGACATCCTGGTCTGTCAGCGACAGCCTGACCATTCCCTGATGGTCTCGAATTGGCCTGCAGATCGGAATGAGCCGCGCCTCGAAGTTTGTCGGGTGATAGGGCTTGAGACGCAGGTTCTTGTGGAAAGTTCTGTCCCCCTCGATCGACAGCACGCTCTTGCAGGCTGCCGAGTTCACCATGAGGCCGCGGATGGATGAATCCGACCCGATGTGGACCGGATACGTCTCGCCGCGTTCCAGCCGGACACCCGAGAACGCGATCAGCCTCGACGAATGCTCGACCGGTGTGCCCGCTATTTGATCTTTGAGCGGCACGCGGTCGTAAGCCGTGAATGCAAACGTACGTTTGCACTTTGCCGTCTCGGCCGTCCTTATCTTAGTCAAGAAATTGCCAAGGTGCGTCGCTATCACGCCCGACAAGAACTCGGCCGGATGACTGCCGTCTGCGTAGAGTTCCTTCGCGTCTACGTTCTTGGACTTGGCGGCGGCGGCGATGACGTCCCTTACATCAAGGTAGTACCAGTCCTGCTTTTGGCAGACGGAGATGCAGGCGGAGATGATCGTTCTTGATGCGTTGATGTCGCTCACCGGTATGCAAACAAAAACCGGCTCGCAATTGGCGCGTTTGGCGGAATGCCCGATCCACTCGACCCACTTCACAACATCGTAATAGTCGATCGCATTGGCGGAAAGCAGCGAAAAATCGATCACGCACGTATCGACGATGCAAAACTCCGAGCCTTTGAAGAAATCGCCCTGGGCGAAGTACGGACCAAGCAAGGATGGAGATGCACCGATCCTTCCTGATGACTTCACTTCAATCGTGTCATCGGCGTCCAGAAATTTCTGGAAAAAGCCTGCCTTCAGGATGCTGTTTGACTGTCCCAGGATCGAAATGCTCAGCGACATCAGATTGACTGCCCTCAGATGGAACCGCGCAATGACATCGAAAACGCACGATGGAGAACTCCGCAACACCGCGTCAATCGTCTATGTCGCGGCGACGTTATCAATTGTTGCGGCGCTCTGTCTACCATCGGCGGGACGTGCGCAAAGTTCGAGAGTCGCATGCGACAAGACTGACACGCAATTCGCCGTAACGGCCGCGATGCCGGACAATGCCGATGCCCTGCGCAAATATGAGAGAAATGTGTCGGGCCTGTCCGGCGATGTCTCGACGGTGTTGCTTGGCGACTCGCTGGTTGAGGCGTGGCCGAGGGAACTATCTGCCTCGCTCGGCGCCGGGCCGGTAGCCAACCTCGGCGTCGGACGCGACAGGATTCAGAACACGCTCTGGTTCATCGAACACGAACGCGAGCGGCTGCGAAAGATCAAGCCAAAGTCCATCGTCGTGCTGGTCGGAACCAACAACATCTATCTCGACAAGCCGTGCGGCGTGATGGAATCCTATCAAAAGCTGTTTGAGGAGATCAGGTCGCTTTGGCCGAACGGCAAGATCTTCTCCATCCAGATTCTTCCGCGCGGCGACCAGATGAAGGGTGCGGCCGAGAACATTGGTTCTGTCAATGCCGAGCTCAGCAGAAGAAGCCGGGAACTCGGAATCAGAACGATCGACGCCTCCAACATCGCATGCGGACGAACAACGCCGTGCGCCAATTACAAGAGCGATCTCCTGCACCTGACGCCATCCGGATACGAAGCCCTGACCAGGATCGCCAGGGAAGGCATTGGTTCATCGTAGGCGTCCAACGAAGCTGCAGGGGAGCCGTCAATGACGCTTGGACGCGATCTGGCCTGCTAGCTCAGCATCGAGATGATCGATTGAAGTTGATTGGATGCGGACGCCACGAGCCCATCGAACGACGTCTGTCCGTGCGCCGCCGCCCGCAAGATGGATTCGGCAACGGCCGCCTTGAGACCGAACACGGATTGGTCGGCGGGCACGCTTGCCATCACGGTGTCTAGCGCGTCGCGCATCGTCTGGATCAGTTCGGAGCTGAATTTCATGGCCATCCTCCGCGTGCACAGGATAGACCGGGCGCGCCAAGCCACCACTCACAAGCCCGCGATTCCAGATTGCGTTTTCTTAATACAATGACAGGAGGGTGAATCGGCGAGGAGCTAGAGGTCCTTCTCGGCCAGCTTGCGGAAGTCGTCGGGCACCGAACGAACGACCTCCAGCGCTGCCGAACCGTATCCGATCGCATCCCAGCCAAAACGATCGCGGACCTTGTCGATGGCACAGTCCGCGGCCCAGCGGGCCATCCCGATCGGACTTCCAGGGCGAAGCGCCTGATCGGCCAGTCCGAGCGGAAGCTCGAGCGCAAGATCCCAATGCTCCTCGAGATGCGACACCGAGATTGCCAGCAGCGAAATGAACTTCTCGCTCGGGTGGTCAGCAAGCGTCGCGCGCACCAGATTCTCGGCGAGCGTGGCGAGGATCACTGTCGTGCACACGGGCGCATCGAGCGTCATCGAGCGCGTCACCGATTTCAGGTCGGCGAAGCGAACGCGCACCGTCACGGTTCGTCCAGGCCGGGATTTCGCCCGAAGCCGCGTGGCGACCCGGTCGGCGAGATGAAGCAGCGTCGGCCGAATGACCTGCTCGATCGCGGGCTTTCGGCCAAGCGCCGATTGTGCTCCTGCCGATCGCGCGCGCCGATGCGGCGTGAGCTGTCGCGGATCGCGATTCCAGGCCAGCGCTGCGAGTTTTTCGCCCGCCGCCGGACCGAGCAGCCGCGTCAGCGAGCGCTCCGACAACCTGGCGAGTTGACCGATCGTCGAGACGCCGATCGCGTCCAGCCGTGTCCTGGTGACCGGCCCTACTCCCCACATCAATTCAACCGGCAGTTCGTGCAGGAATCCGAGTTCCGCGTCGGGATCGACGACGACGAGCCCATCGGGCTTTGCGACCTGCGAGGCGATCTTCGCCAGATGCTTGGTGCGCGCGACGCCCACCGAGATCGCAAGGCCGAGCTCTGTGCGCACGCGCCGTCGGATCGCCGCGGCTATCTCGGCGGGCGTTCCGAACAGATGGGTGCAGCCGGCAACGTCGGCAAAAGCCTCGTCGATCGAAATGCGCTCGACGAGCGGCGTGAAGTCGCCGATCACCTTGATGGCTGCGTCACCCAGTCTTTGGTAGTCGCTGAAGTGGCCGCCGACGAAAATGAGGTGCGGGCAGAGCCGGCGAGCTTCCCGTCCCGACATGCCGCCGTACACCCCGAACGCCTTGGCCTCATAGGACGCGGCAAGCACGACCCCGCCTCCGACGGCGATCGGCTTGCCTTGCAGCGACGGCTCAAGCAGCTGCTCGACCGACGCGTAAAACGCATCCAGGTCGGCGTGAAGGATGGTGGCTGCGGCTGCCATCTCAACCCGTTCATCCCTGACCTGACCAAGATTGCTCGTCCTTGGACGCTACAACAATTAAAAGAACAAAACAAGAACAAACTCAAGTCCCGTCGACCAGGAATGGCCGCCGGCGCCGGCGGTTTCCCGGCGAACGTTGGGCGCGCGCTGTCGCGCCAAGCGTCGATGCGGGCTGCCGGTTGCTGTCGAAGGAAATCACCGCGAGGCGGTTGGCAGGTCGCTCGACGTCCACGGGCATTCTTTGCCGAAGACGAGCGCGATTACGCGCCGCTCTCGCGTCCCGCTGCGCCAGCTCGCTCATGAGCCGGCGTTGTTTGACGAACAGGCTTTTTCGGGTAGAGATCAAGGAATGACCGACCACTCTCATCAGGTGGACTTCCAGGCTGCGGCCTCGCTTTACAAATGGCCTTCTCTCGGCAACTCCAGGCGAGAGGATCGCGCGCCCTATATGATCGTCAACGGAACGCTCGACCAGTGCATTCGGGACTTCATGGGCAAGCCCGAGAAGACCCGGCATCTCTACGAGATCCGGACCACGCCGCAGCCTCCGCTCGTGCCGGATGTGCTGTCGCCCGAGCACGTGATCGAGCTCTCCAGGCTTCGCGAGTTTCTCTGAGGCGCTTCAGCGGACGCGATCCCGACGCGTCTTGATCGCGGGCAGACTTGTCCACCTGCGTGCGCCGGAAGGCGCATTGTTTGCCTCTGAGGGAGCCGCTACACTTGCCCGGCTCACCGACTGACGGACGTTCGCGCCGGCATGATTGATCCGCTTCGACCTCTTCTGCGGTACCCGCACCGGAGCGGAGCGGCTGCGCGACCGGTTGCCGGGGCATCGAGAGGCGCCAAATGAGGTTCAATCTGGCGATCTTGAGCGTGCTCGCCGCAAGACCCGAGCAACGGATCCCGCTTGAAGAGGTCAGCCGCGAAGTCAAGCGCATGATCGCTGCCGGCGATGCCGCCACGAAGCTGAAGCGATCGGCAGAACTGGGCGACGCCGACGTCTTCCAATCCGGATGGGCTTCGATCAATGAGGCCGGGCTGCGGATCACGGACTCCGGCCTCGCGCTCTGGCGCGAGCTTGAAGCGTCCCGCGTCGAACAGGAGCTCATAGAGCAGGAGCTCGGCGAACAGCAAGCGGAGGGCGTGGAGACCGCCGCTGCCGACCCGCGCGATGCGATCAGCGATGCTGTTGTCGAACGGCCCGACGCGATTGATCGGCAAATCCTTCGCGTGATGGAAGAAGGCCTTGCCGATCGCACGACCTTGGGCGCAAGCCGCGCAACGGCAGCACCCGACCCGCCCGCGCGCGCCCCGATCATCCCCGAGCCGGCATTCGGCTCCATTCACGAGACGGACCGAAACGTTTCTCGGCTCTCGCGCCTTGTAAAACTCCTAGGCACCGGCATGCCGAGATTTGCCCGGGCGCGGCGGCGGCGTTCCGAGGGCGACGTGCCGGATCGGAAAACGGCCAGTGGCGTCGGAATGTCGGGGCTGGCCGTTGCATGCCTCAGCCTGATCTCGGTCGTTGCGTGCGTTGCCGCAGCGATCGCACTCGGCCAGATCTCGTCGCTGAAGTCGGACAACGCCGGGCTGCGGCGCGAGCTGGTCCCGTTGCGGGAACGTCTCGTGCGACTCGAACAGGACGCCGCGAGACGCGAGGCCGCGCAACAGGAGCAAGCGCAAGCCAGGCTTGAAGCGGACAGGAAGGCCGCTGACGCCGGCAGCGAACAAACTGCGCTCAACCTCTCGCGGGAAGAGATTCAGATGATCAAGGAATACATCAAGGCGGCCCCTTCGGCCGGCGGCGGCGGACCGCCGATCAACATCGGCGATCCCATCACCGGCGGAATGATCCCGTTGCCGTCGCCGCTGACGGAGAAGGCGCCGCGGCTGATCGGTGCGAGATTTGCGATCCGCAACGGCGTGATCATCATCAGCGCACGAAGCAGCCGCCGCGTCGATGCCGTGCTGATGCCGAATTAGATCGGCGCGGCGGCACCGATTGCCGCCGAGACCGCGATCAGCCTACGGCTGATTGTTCGGCGGCCGCTCGATGAACTTCCGGCTGCCGTTGAGAAGCTCGAGATTGTTGGCGATCACCGGATTGCCCGGATCGAGCGAATACGCCTTCTCGAACTTGCGCCGCGCGCCGCTCAGATTGCCGCGCAGCATGAGGGAATAACCTTGATCGTTAAGGATTTGAACGGTCTCGCCGCCAAGCCGGATCGCCTGCGCATAGGCCTGATCGGCAAGATCAAACCGACGGATCTTGTCATAGCTCGCCGCGAGCCCGACCCAAGCCGTCAGGTCCTTCGGCGATTTCTCGACCGCGTCCTTGAAATAGCGCTGCGAGATTCCGTAGTTGCCGCGGTTGTATTGCTCGAGCCCCATCCGCACCGGCTCATCGGAGGGATAGTACTTGACGTCGGTCGGCTCCTGCACGGGGTCGCCGCCCGGCGGATCCACGGGTGCAACGATCGCGGCCTCGCGCGTCGTGTAATCGCAGGCCGCGAGGCCCGCAGCCAGCCAGCAGCAGGCGAGCGCCGGAATGAGACGCCGTAATCCTCGTCCCACGTTCCAGCTCCAGCGACTTCCCTGCGTCATTCGAAAACCCATCGTGAAACTACCTAACAAAAAACAGACGGCGCGATCCGACGCTGTCAGCGCCAGACCCCAATCTTTAGCTCGTTACCTGCCCCCTCCTCCTACCCCGACGGCCAGCGATCCACCGGTCCCCGCGCCCAATCCGGTTGTGTTGACGTTCTGAATTGTTGTGACAGGCGGCGCCTGGCCCATTGCCTTGGTCGGATCGCCCATATCCGGCAGCTGATCCAGCGGCCGCTGCTGATAACCGTAGCGGGTGATCGCACCACTTGTCCGCCGCGCGTCGTACGCGATCCTGCGATCGCCGACATATGCCGGCCATGGGTGGATCGTGTGGGTGGCGGCGTTGACCTCCTTGGCGTTGCCGGCGCTCATCGTGATGGTGTCGGAACGCTGGACGTAGCGGTCCATCTCGTCATGCCCGTACACGCCGTAACAGCCGCCAAGCAGCAAGGGGGCGAACAGAGCCAGATATCGGACAGTCATCTCTCGCCTCCTCTAGTTCAGGGTCTTCACGACCGGCTGGTTTGCAACGGCAGCCGGTGGCGGAACGGGGGCAGCGGGCGCGATAATGTGGCCATAGGGCCCCTTCACGTCGCCGCCGGAATTGACGTAGTCGTCATAGCGCTTGCGGACTTCCATCTGGCCATTCAGGAAGAAATCGACATCGTTGGCCGGAAGGCGGGAGTCGAGCGGCGATGCCAGTTGCTGGCCGGGGACCGCCGGCGCCACCAGACGCGGCGTCACGATGATGACGAGGTCGGTTTCCTGCTGCTGGTACGACTTGCTGCTGAACAAGCTTCCAAGCACGGGCACCGAGCCGATCCAGGGCAGCTGCGAAACGTCCTGCTGAT
The DNA here is from genome assembly GCF_042258615.1 of Bradyrhizobium sp. Pha-3. Classification (GTDB taxonomy): domain Bacteria; phylum Pseudomonadota; class Alphaproteobacteria; order Rhizobiales; family Xanthobacteraceae; genus Bradyrhizobium. The sequence continues at coordinate 6,034,450 of NZ_CP170152.1, forward strand.
TGCGGGTCTGCAGCAGGCCGGCGATCGCAAAGCTCTGGCCGTCGCGCAACTCGACCGTGGTGCGCGCGTCGCGGCGGGTCAGAGCCGGGATCGTCGTGCCGGCGATGGTCACCGCGTTGGAGAAATCGAGCTCGCTGACCGAGGGCTCGACGCGGAGATTGATCACGCCGCGCGAGAGCACGGTGGGGACGAACGCCAGCTCGACGCCGAACTTCTTGTAGTCGATGGTCACGGTTGGCAGTGCGCCCGCGACCGCCGTCGAGGCGATGGGCACCGGGAACTCGCCGCCGGCCAGGAAGCGCGCGGCATCGCCGGAAAGCGTGGTCAAGTTCGGCTCCGCCAGCCGGCGAGCCAGTCCCTTGGTTTCCAGTGCGGTAATCAGCAGGTCCACTGAACTGCCGTTGCTGGTTCGAAGAATGCTCGTCAGCAGACTTCCGAACGGAGGCGCAGCTACGCCGCCGGCAGTGGTGGCGAGCGTTCCGAGCGTTCCGAGCACAGGAAGACTGCCCGTGGGAGGGGCACCGACTTGACCGCCCCCGGCGCCGAAGGTGCCATTGTTGGTGTTGATACCGCCAATGGGAGTTCGACCAGCGGCTACGACGCCGCCGAGCCCGGAATTGGCAATGTTGGTGCCATTGGCGTTGGCCGCCATGAGGTTCACGCCGAGGTCGCGTCCCGCGGCCCGATTGACCTCGAGGAAGCGCACCTCGAGCATCACCTGCTGCGGCGCCGCAACGCTCATCGCGTTGACGACGATGCCGCCTTGGGGAACGCTGCCCTGGGCAATCGTCATCGCACGCTCCGCGGTGACCGCATCGGGAGCCATCCCGCTCAGCACCACCTGGCCTTCCGACGCGGACACGCGAATGCCGCGCGCACCCGTGCCGGTCTGGATATTCTGTTGCAGATTGCCGATATCGAACGTCACGTCGACATCGAGAATGCCGATCTGCTTCATCGAGCTGTCGAACAGGATGACGTTGGTGGTGCCGGTCTTCTTGCCCTGGACGTAGATGAGGTGGTCGCTCAGCGATTTCACATCGGCGATATCGGGCGAGCCGGCGACGATCGACGAGAACGCCGTCTCCACCCTGAAGGTACGTGACTTGTTGAGCGTCACCCTGACGCGCTGGACGTCGCTCATCTCGCTGACGAAGACGCCGCTGGACGACGGCGCCCGCCGGTCGGCGGCCGCGGCAGGATCGGCGACATGAATCAGGGCAACGGCAGCGCCAAGCGTCATCGCGCTCCAGGCGACCAGCCTACGTCCCGCACCATCCGAAACGCGACTTCCCATCATGCCAATCCCCTTCGCCGCGTTTCCACGACGACCCCCGTAAATCTACGGCACCGACGTCCCGATCACTCCCGTTCGTCCACCACGCCGTAGAGCTTACAGACTGTCCGACTACAAATAGTTACTTCACGAATTCCCATTCCCCGACGCGACGAGCTGAAGCAAAGGGCAGCTCACCCAGGGACGCATCCCGACGCGACGGACCGCAAATGGCGGCTTGGTGATCATCCCCCGCCACGCGCCTTGATTGCAAGGAAAGAGCCCCACCGGCCTGCGCCAACCCAGGAGAAAACTCTGCCATGTTGCTACCGCGCACCACTTCCCTAGTCCGCTTGGGCTATTTGCCGGCTGTCCAACAGGCCGAGGCCGATCCGGCGGTTGGCGATTCGGAACAGCCCCCCGGTCGGCCGCGACGAAGCGGGTCCTCTCAGTATGGAATATTGGTGGACGCGCTCGGCGCGTTGAGCGTCGTGCCCCATATCGGCATCAGCATGGTGAAGTTTAACTGCTGTGCCTTCACGACGATCGCAGATCCGCCCGCGGACGTTGTCACCGTCGTGGTCACCGTCGGCGTGAGACCGGCGCCATACAGGAACGGGGCAATGGTCCGCTTGTCCGCATCGGCCAGGTAGTCACTGGTACAGGTGGATGGCGAATTGGACGCTATTACAGCGGGCGTGTAGCATTTGATCATGTTCGCCCGAGCGCTCGCATCCGCAAGCATGCGCAACGACTGCATCGTGATCGTGTAGCGTCCGAAATCAAAGATCGCGAAGATCAGGGTGAACAGAGGCACGGCAGCAAGGCAAAACTCCAGGGCCGCCATGCCACGTTGGTCGAGCCTTCTCATGACGGCACCAGATACACGTTTTGGACGTTGGGCTTCGTTGCCCCATCTGAATTACAGGTGGAATTGTCCAGCCTCGTATTGCCCTGGAATTTCACCGAATAGGCTATGACCTGATAGCAACCGGTAGAGGGGGCACCCGAGCTGTTACCTGAGTACATAACGGGACTGTTCGGTACGTAGACCGTGCCATTGAAATAGCTCGTGGAGGAACCACTGATGTTGACGCCGCCGCTGGTCGACTCATCATCATAGATGAGAACATCTTTCAGCAGGGCCTTGGCCGTTGCCGACAATGTGGACGGCCCCGCGGGCGACTTCATCGCCGTCAATTGGATCGTCGGGTTTCCGGTGATCCTGAGCGATCCGCCTTTGAAGAATATCAAGGTAGCCGTTCCCGTTATGGTTGGACTGCCATTGATTCTGACGTTCCCCGTAAAATAGTACGTGCCGCTCAACGTGTTGGGGATCGAATTCCCGGTATTGTAACAGGCTCCTGCCTCATACGAGGTGACTGTCCCGCCGCACGACTTGTTCGGAAAATCATTCGGCACCTTCAACGCCCCGATCGCAGTGGCCAATCCACTTAACGGATCGGGGATCGGTTGCTGATAGGTTTTCACGTTCGTGCACTGGCTTCCCCCCGTCTGGGAGCAGCCGCCGACCGTGTAGCTCGGCGCATTCACCTGGATGCCGGCATTGCCCTTGAAGCCGATGGCGTCCGAGGCCGTGCTATTCGACGAAATGCCGCAGCTTGGCGATGATACGGTCGGGCTGCCCTGGAACGTGACAGAGCCTGTGATCGCCAGCACACATGGGGGTTGCGACAGACTGCTGACTTGGGCGACGCCCGTCGCGGTCACCGTGACCGTCGATAGACCCAGCACCGCGGCCAGATATGTCGGCTGCTGCTGGGTAATGGTGGCCTTGACGAAGGTTCCGGTGGCCCCATTCCACGTAGCCACCGAAGCGATCGTGACAGTTTGCGTGATTCTGCTCGGAAGGCTCGTCGAACAGTTGGTGCCAGGATAGGACGTGTCGCCCGAATTGCAGAACGCGTTCTGGGCTGCAGCCTGCCTGCCGCGCCAATCGTACAGCTCTGCATTGTCGCAGGTTACACCGGGCTGCGCAGCGTTGCCGCACGCGACCCGCAAGGCGCCTGAATAGGCGGCTGCATCGGCTGCACCTTGGGCGCGCTGCTTGATGGCGTACCACGTCGCGGCCTCACCACCGAGCGCCATCATTCCGATCAACGGCACCAATGCAACCACGGTTGCGAATGCGGCTGAGCCTCGACGGCAACGGAGCATGTTACGCATGGAAGCACCTATTGAAATCGTTCCGAGTAATACAGCGTGAACGCACAGGGATTGCTGGTACTTCCGCTGTTGCACAACGCCGACTTCAACACCATCGGCGTCAACGTGATCGTCGTGGAGTAGCGATAGTACTTCGGCTTGGAGGGATCGGAGTTGGTCGAATCGCAGACGGCATAGCTGTCGCCGCAGATGAACTGGAGGCTTGGGATCGGGTAACGGGAATCGGCCTTGGCGAGCGCCGTCGTCACCCAGCTGCTGTTCGCGTTGGTGACGTCAGGCGGCGTCGAATACTGGATGGATTGCCCGAACGCACGCAGCGCCGCGTACGCCGATACGTATTGAAAGCCCGCCATCGCAAGGTCGGCAAGCGGCAGCAGGACCGCCATCATCAGGAAAAGGTAGATGAACGGCATCTCGAACGCGACGACGCCGCGCTGATCCGCGATCAGGGAACGATACTTTTTCCGGCAGGGCAAAGAATGCGGCACGTTGGCACCTTCACGCTACGGTTCGACGAATGCTCGCTCTCATGGCTCACTTGCCGAGGTCGGCGAATGTGCGCACGAGATGCATGAACGGGCTTGCGCCCAGGATGACGAACATCGCCGGCAGCAGGAACAACACCATCGGAACGGTGAGCTTGGCGCCCAGCTTGTGCGCCCGCTCTTCCAGCTTGGTGATGCGCTCGCGGCGCAAATCGATGGCGATGCTGCGCAGCGCCTGACTGAGCGGCGTGCCGTATTGCAGGCTCTGGCTGACCATGGTGCCGAAGCGGCGAAGCCCTTCCGACGTCAGGGAAAGCTTCTCGAATGCGTCGGCGCGGTTCGGCAGGATCCGGAGATCGTCGAGCAGACCGTGCAACACCTGCGCGATTGCAGGATTGTTCTCCTTCATCTCGTCCGCCACGCGTTCCAGCGCGCTCTCCAGGCCCATGCCCGCCTCGCTGCATACGACGAGCAGGTCGATGGTGTCGGGCGTGCCGACCCGGATCGCCGCATCGAAGCGCCGCTTCAGGACGAGCAGAACAAGACGCGGGGCCATGATGCCGAACGCCACACCAAGCAACGTAAGGATGATCACGTCACCGAACGAACCTCCGGTAACTTGCGAGAGCGAGAAGGCGGCGGCCGGAAACGCAAACGTGCTGACGGTCTTGAAGCCGATCCAGATCGGCAGCATTCGGTGATGATTGAACCCCGCCGCCTGCAGAATCATCCGCAGCTGGTCGAGATTTTCCTGGCCGTAGAAGCGCCTGTAGCGCTCACCGACCGACGAGAGCCAGCCGATCAGATCCTTCGACGAATTCGATCGGTCGGGAATGCCCTGCACGGCATTCGACACGCGGGTGTCCAGGGCGCGAATGTGGACCTCGCGGATGATCAACAGGAAAGTCGCAGCCGCGGCCACGACGGCAAGGGAGGCAAGACCGAGACCAGCCGTCATAGCGTCGTTTCCCTTCTGATCATCCAGCGGATCACGAAGTGCCCCATCAGGACCGAGGACACCACGAAGGCGAGCAGCATGTGTCCGACCGGATCGTACAACAGCAGATCGATCGATGGCGGGTTGATCATGTACAGCAGCCCACCGACGATCAGCGGCGCCGCCGTGAGCGCGCGTGATGAAAAGATGACCTCGCCCGCCAACGCCTTGGCACGAGCCGCCAGTGCAACCCGCTGTCTCACCGTCTCGCCCAGCGTGTGCAGCGTTTCGGCAAGGCTGCCGCCGGTCTTCAGTTGCACCGCAAGCGTGACCGCGAACATCGCATATTCCGCCACCCCGGTTCGCCGATAGACCGCTTCCACGGCTTCCTCCGCCGACCTGCCGAAACTCAATTCGCTGCAGACGATCGCGAACTGGCCGGCCGTCGGTTGCGGCATCTCCTTGGCGATGGTGCGAAACGCCTCGTGGACCGGCAGCCCCGATCGAACGGTGCTCGTCACCAGCTGCACCGTATCGGGAAGCTGACGGAACAGGAGATCGGTGAACCGGCGCTGCTGCCATCCAAACAGACCGCGCACGGTCAGGATGGCCACGATCGCGGCCGCGATGGCGGCATACTCGCCGGGGAAGTTCAGGATTCCATTCACATAGAAAATTACCGCCGCGGCCAGGCCCCCTGCCAGCAGCACGTAGACCGGGCGCACCACGTACACGATATCGGGACGGTAATTGGCGAAGCGATAGACCAGACGCCAACGCGACGTCTGGGCCGCGCGACGGATGGACACCAAGGCCGCCGCTTCGACCGCCGGCAAGGCATTCTCGAGCTGACGCTCCATCCGCTGGTGTCGCGCGTCGAGCCACAGCGTATTGCCTGCCGCACAGACCAGAAGCACCAAAACGATGACCAGGGGCATTGACATCAGATATGCCTCATCGCTTCCGCCCAGGTTCGATCGAGCCCATAATAAACCAGGCGGCTCTTGAACTTCGGGACCGCGTTGGTGGACCTGTAGGTGCCCGAGATCCGCCCGTGAACGTCCTCTTCCTTGTACTCGAACAGCGCAATGTCGTTGGTGGTGATCACTTCGCCCTCGAGCCCGATCACCTCGCTGACCTGCACGATGCGGCGCTGGCCATCGCGCATGCGCTCGATCTGCACGATGAGATCCAGCGCGGCGACGATCTGGGCGCGGATCGCGCGCGACGGCAGGTTCACCTGGCCCATCTGCACCATGTTTTCGACGCGGGTCAGTGCATCGCGCGTGCTGTTGGCATGCACGGTCGAGACTGATCCATCATGGCCGGTGTTCATCGCCTGAAGCATGTCGAATGCCTCGGCGCCGCGCACTTCGCCCACGACGATGCGGTCCGGCCGCATGCGCAGCGCATTCCACAACAGATCGCGCTGGGTAACCTGCCCGGTCCCCTCGAGGCTCGGAGGCCGCGTTTCCAGGCTGATCACATGCGGCTGCTGCAACTGCAACTCCGCCGCGTCCTCGATCGTGACGATGCGCTCGCTGTTGTCGATGAACTGGCTCAGCGCATTCAGCAGCGTCGTCTTGCCGGAACCGGTGCCGCCGGAAACCAGCACGTTGAGGCGGCAGCGGGACGCGATCTCCAGCAGCTGTCCGAGCGCGGGGGTCATGGTGCCGTTCTCGATCATGCCAGCGATATTGAGACGCCGGCTGGGGAATTTTCGGATCGAGATGCAGGGGCTGTGGACCGAGAGCGGCGGCAGGATGATGTTGACGCGGCTGCCGTCCGGTAGACGGCAGTCCACCATCGGGCTCGACTCGTCGACGCGGCGGCCGACCTGCGCGGCAATCTTCTGCGCGACGGCGGCGATATGGTCGTTGTCGCGAAACCGGACCGCAACCCGCTCGAGCTTGCCGCCGCGCTCGACGTAGACGTTGCTCGGCCCGTTGATCATGATGTCGTTGATCGTCTCATCCAGCAGCAGCGGACGAAGCGGCCCGTAGCCGGTCATGTCGTCGGCGATTTCCTCCGCCAGGAAGAGCTGCTCGCGGCCCGACAATTCCAGCCGCTCCTGGTTGGCGATGCCGTGGATGATTTCCTCGATCTGCCGCCGCAGCACGTCGCGGGAGACCGTCGTGGCAACCGACGGCTCGATCTGCTCGATCACCCGTTCGCGCAGCGACGCCGGCATCACCGGATGGTGCGTGGCAGGCTCGTCATGCTTCGGCGCCGATGCGAACAGGCTGGACGCCGATGGCGACGCGCCCGATTCCTCAAACGGCAAGGCCGGCGGGACCGGCTGCACGCTTGGTGCCGTTGGCGGCGCGACCAGCACCGCTCCGGGCATCCGCACTGGCATCTCGTCTGCGCGCCTGCCGAATTTTTTCATAGCCCGAGCCACCTCTTCCAGCCGGCCTTTTTCTTGGCACCGACGCCGGTGATCTCCCGTACGATCGGAGCAAGGTGACGCCGCAGTGCCGATACATGCTTGAGCGCGGGAACGCCGAGGTTGACCGCCTGGGTCATTCCCTTGCCGAGATCGGGGATCACCATGTCCGGCTCGGCGCCCAGCGCCTTGACGATCGTCGACCTCGGCAGTCCGCCGGCACGATCGGCGCGATTGAGCAGGGTGAAGACCCGATCTTTGCCGGCGATGTTGGTGACGGCGTTGCGCAGCGCGTGGGCATTGCGCAGGCCGGTCACCTCGGCTTCCAGCAGGACCAGCACGTGACGGGACATCTTGATGACCGGATAGATCGACGCCGGGAACGGCACCGGCACGTCGACGACGACGTAGTTGAATCGCTGACGGAGCAGACCCAGCACGTGCCGGACGCCCGCTTCGGTGATGTCGAGCTTGGCGTCGAGGTCTTCGTCGCCGGAAATCAGGCAGACCCGATCATTCACCTCGATCGCCGCCCGCTCGAGGAACAGCGTGTCGGCCCGCATCGGATTTTCAAGCGCGATGCGCAGACCCGGCCCAGGGCGAACGCCGAGCATCACGGCGGTCTCGCCGCCCTGCAGATGCAGGTCGAGCAGCGCGACCTTGGCCTTGGTGGTCTCGGCCAGTTGCAACGCGAGGTTGATCGCGACGCTTGTCGCGCCGGCGCCGCCCTGCGCACCGCAGATCGAGACCACATGCCCGCCACGATCGCTCTGGGCGGGTGCGGTGTCGCCCAACAATTTCGGACGGAGCTGATCCAGCACCATGTCGCGGGTGATCGGCGTCGGAAGGTATTCGGTAAGGCCGATTTCCATCAATTCGCGATAGAAGGTGATCTCCCTGTTCTCGCCGATCAGACACACCCGCACATCGGGCGGGCAGACGCTTGCGAGACGTTCGAGTTCCGTGAAGGGATCATCGATCCCGCTGATGTCGGTCACCAGGGCGAACAGGTCGGTATCGGTCTCGAGCATGCGCGTGGCATGACGGATGGTGCCACGCCGTATCACCAGGTTGCTGCCATCGAGGCCCTTGCGGAGGGCCGCAGCGCTCAGTTCGTCGTTCACGAAGCAAACGATGCGGTTGCGCGCGACAAGGGACGTCGTCTCTTCCGGTTGGTCCACCATTGCCATGTTCACACTCATCACCGTTTCTCCGGCCCCTTGCCCGCGTCACTGACCACCGCCGTGGTCTGACGATCGGCGTCGAACTGCCCGTCGCAGCCCGCGCGGACGTCATCGTCCACGTCCTGCTTCCTGACCGAGTATTGCTTGACGTCGCTGCCGGTATAGATCGCGACCATCGTGCTCTGGCCGGCAACCGCACTCTGGCGCGCCAGCTCCGGCGACACGTCGCAGCTGGACGTCGCACCCGTGTCGGCCTTGTCCCACTGCTCGGCCGCAGCGCGGACGACGAGCGAGAGCGTTCCTAGCTGCTTTGCGACGGCGACCTTCTTGACCTGCTCCGGCTTGAGCTCCAGCGACACGGTTTGCGCCGTCTTGCCTGCGATGGTGTTGGTGACGGTGCGCCCGCCCTGCGCGATCTCCTGATCGATGGCGATCACGCGCACATTGGACAGAACCGTCTCGCTGACGGCTCGGCGCACCGGAGCAGCCTTCTCGAACACCTGGGTCAGCACCACGTCGACATTGTCGCCCGGCCTGATCAGACCCGAGACGCCGGTCTCCTCGTCGACCTTGATGCTGATGGCGCGGCTGTCCGGCGCCAGAACGCTGGCGAGGAAGCCGCGATCCTTCGGACGCAGAATGTCGTCCAGGGTGATGGCGCTGCCGGCGTCGACGAACTTGCGAACCAGAGAACCGGGAAGTCCGGCCTTGGTGTCCGGGCTTTCGAGGATCGCCCCCGCGGGCACTTGATTCGGCGCCGCCTGGCGTATGGTGAAATCTTCGTCGCGCGCCAGCGTTCCTTTCGGAAGCGCGCGTGCCGCGACAAAGTAGCCGACGGTCGCCGGCGCGACCGGCTTTTCCGCAACTACCTCTGCGACCTGGTCTTTCGGCCGGTTCGCGTTATAGGCGATGAGCCCGAGCGCCGTCGCCGCAAGCAACAGCACCATGATGATGGAAACGCGCAATGCGGAGGACATGTCAAAATCCTTTGCTCAAAATAGTCCAGATACCACCGCACGCGATGGCAACCCCGTAAGGCAGCGGCGCATGTCGCAAATGGCGCCAGCGCTCGACCACATAAACCCTTCGCACCAGCGACGATCCGGCGGGCGCCAGCTTCGGTTGCGGCAGACGGCGCATCACCAGATGCACCGCGGCCAGACCACCGCCGGCCAATGCGGTTACCATCAACAGCTCGATCACACCGGCCAACGGGAGACCGACCGCCAGGGCAACCAGCAACTTGACGTCACCGCCGCCGATCATTCCGCGCTGGTAGATCACGAACAGCAGCAGAAACAGGATCGAGGCGACGATCAGCGACTGGCCAATCTGCATTGGGCTCGCCAACTGACCGACGATCCCAAGGAGCGCCAGCGCCAGGCAAACTTCATTTCGGATCAACCGTGTCGCGATATCGATCGTTGCGACATAGAACAACAATGCGATTTCCAGACACGAGGTCGTGGACGCAATCCAACTCATGAAATAGCTGCCTCAGGGAAGGCGGGGGCATGAAATAATGCCCCCTCCGAAATGCCGCCCTCTGGACTTAGTGGGTAGTAATTGCAGTGTTGACCGCGGTGCCGACAGTGGTGATGGCGTTGCTCAGCGTCGTCGAAAGCGTATTCGCACCACCTGTACCGAACGCAGCCGCCACCGCCGCAACGACGCAAGCTGCGACGATCACGTATTCGAACGACACGACACCGTCCTTGTCCGCGCGCAGACGCTTCAATGCATCCGCAATAATGATGTAAGACTGCAACATAGGAAAAAGCTCCTCAACTCACACATATGGCAATCTTGTTGACAGCTGTTGGCAAGAAAACCGTGCCAACAGCGATCAACTCCGGACCTTAATGGGTCGTGACTGCAGTGTTCACCGCGGTGCCGACAGTGGTGATGGCGCTGCTCAGCGTCGTCGAGAGCGTATTCGCACCTTTCGTGCCGAACGCAGCGGCCACGGCGGCGACCACGCAAGCGGCGACGATCACGTACTCGAACGACACAACGCCGTCCTTGTCCGAGGCGAGACGCTTGAAGGCTTCGGTGGTCTGGATGTAGAGCTTCAGCATAGGAAAATATCCCTTTTGCGATGAATGTATTTACAATTTAATTTACGCAACCCGTTGGGGGCCAAAATCCGCCAACTAAGTTTTGCTTATAATCAGCCGAAAGAAATCTGTCACTCGGTAATCCTTCATTAACCCTACTGATGTGGCGGCCGACGCCCCCTTCTAGGCACGCCGCGCCGAAGCGAAACGTACGAAACCCCTTGAATTGTAGGAGTTGCAGCATCTCGCGACATTTCAGTATGGCGTCCCCGTGCGAATACGGTGACCGCCCGAAGAGCGCCTCCCCACGGACAAGCTGTCGCGAGCACGACGTCCAGAATGACGGCCGAGTTTCACCAACAGGTCCCGGAATCCCCCGAGCCAGCCGCAGCTCTCCGGGTTGGATTGGCTCCACTGGGTGAGTCGGCGCGGCTTGCTCGCCTCGGCCGGCGCGGCCGATTGCCTGCTGCGCTCGTCATCGGAGAGTTGTTGTGTCGCTCACGGCAAGCCCCGATCGCGAGCCCACTTGCCTCCCGCCGATACGACCATCACGTCGAGCAGCGGATCGATCGCGACGGTTCGTGATCGATGAGGGCGAGCGAGCTGTTGAGGCGGCGCAGCAGACACGACGCCGCGCATCCACGCCCGCCAGCAATGACGGAGTGTCTGCTCAATCCGGGGACGCAAAGCCGTGCCCTTTCCGGCGAAACGGGTATCGAAAACCTGCATCTGCAAAAAAGTGGTATCTCGAAATACCGCATCGGCACAAAATGGCGCCCCGGTACACCCCGCTGATTTTAGATATAGTTTTGTTGGTAGCGCGATGCCGCCTCCGGCGCAGCGGTGCTCGCTCGATGAGGTCGAAACGCCATGGCGAGGGAATTCTTCGGCGCTGAATGCACCAGCATGCGTCGCGGGCGTAAGCGGCAGCATCCTTCTCGACGGCGACCGTTTCATCTCCATGCGAGGGGCCGGCTGCATGCTGGGACCATTGCCTTATCAATGGGCGCACGATCATCAGGGCACCCGCCGGGGTCGAAAATTCCGCTTCGTCCCCGCCGAGTCCTTGCTCTAGGATCAGACATTTCAATTGAGCGCCCGGCATACGCTCGGGAAATTTCCAGGACCAATGCGTACTACAACTGATCCGGGCCTCATGGGGACTTGAGATGACCGATCGCATTGCACTTTTCATCGATGGTGCGAATCTGCACACGACGGTCAAGAACCTCGGCTTTGAAGTCGACTTCCGGCGATTGCTCTCGGAGTTCGGCAAGCATGGACAAATCGTCCGCGCCTATTTCTACACGGTCGTGAGGGACGACGACGAGTTCAGCAGCCTTCGGCCGCTGGTGGATTGGCTCGATTACAACGGATATGCGGTGCGGAGAAAGGCCGCCAAGCCGCACGACGACGGCGATGGACGGAGGCGAATGAAGCGCAGCATCGGCATCGACCTCGCGGTCGACGCAATGGAGATCGCGCACCGCATCGACCATGCGTTCCTGTTCTCTGGCGATGGTGACTTGCGCGCCGTTGTCGAAGCTGTCAGGCGGATGGGCGTGCGTGTCACCGTCGTTTCCAGCATTCGAACGAAACCTCCGATGATCGCCGATGAGCTTCGCAGACACGCCGATGTCTTCGTTGAACTCGAGAGCCTCAGGTCATCGATCGAACGTCCAGCGCATCCGATCGCGCCGGAGTAAAGTCGCAGCCCCTCCCCGACGTGCCCCGTTGGCAGCGCCCGGAAAGGAGAACACACGTTCTGAGGAGCGCGCTGATACATCCCCGAGTTACGCAATCCGGGCGGCGACAAACTGTATCACGCCGACCAACGCCTCCGGAGGAAAGCCAGTTTGGACGTCAGTCGGCTGCCTGTTGTCGATCGTGGCGACGACAAGCGCAACGATCCCTGCCCCCTCAAGGTTCACCTGCGAGACGCCGTACGGCAAAACGGGTTGATTTTGGCGCCTCTGGCAAGGGCGGTGACGTTCAGTGGATCGATGACGATCTGGATACGGTCCGCCTGCTGTCGTGATCGATGGCCAAACCCTCTCGGTCGCGTGAGGAACGCCGGTTGCGATGAAGGGCAACGGAGGCTAGCTCACAACCTAGGTCTTTGTGGCCGCTCAACGTACGGCCGTGTTGATGGTTGCGACCCGCTTGGACGAATCCCCAACCGAGATCTTCCAGGGTTCTATTTGCCAGCAAGTCGCTCGACAAGGTGACGACCTGCCTGGGCGGTCCCTCGTCAGACCCCAAGGCCGCCATTCGTCGCAACCAACTTCGCGACCTGTCGAACCGTTGGTCGGGCCGGCGGCCGGTAAGACAACCTTAACTGACCTTTCCGTTCCGGATATCCGGTGTTGCTCCTGGGCAACTCCGCCACCAAAGACAAACCATTGAATTTTAATCAAAATATCCGAATTACGGTCCGCTCGCGCCCGATGACCCGGCTCGTTAGGGCGACTGTGTGGCTGAAATGTCATAGGTGGCGGAACCGTCCTTTGTTAGCCTTCCCAGATTCTACGGAATATTTTTTGTGACTGGGGGCGGAATATGAGGTCGGCATACACGGCCATCGCGTGCGTTTGCCTGGCGGCAACTCCGGCATGTGCCGAGGTTTTTTCCATTAACGATGCATTGCGCCAGGCAATGCTGACCAACCCGGGCGTGGGTGAAGCTTCCGCAAATCGCCGGGCCACGGAAAGCGAGCTGCGACAGACTCAGAGCACGCTGCTGCCACAGGTGCGCGTCGACGCCAGCTACGGGCCGGAAAAGTTCGATCAGCCGCCGGGCTTCATCAGCCCGAACATTCAGGCGGCACCGGTTGTGGGTGCAGGACCGTGGCGCAATGGCAGCCAGGAATCGGTGGTGGTGCGCCAGTTGCTCTGGGACGGCTTCTCGTCAATCTATGACGTCTGGCGCCAGACCGCGCGCGTGAATGCGGCGGCCTCTCGCGTCAAGGAACGAACCGAGCTGCTGGCGCTCGACGCCGCCGAAGGTTACATGGACGTCGTGCGCTATATCCGGCTAGTGAGCCTTGCCCAGCAAAACGTCGCCAATCACGAGAAGATCTTTGCAAACGTGAACTCCCGCTTCTCGGGCGGCCGGGCCGGCGAAGGCGACCTGGAGCAGGCGCGCGAGCGCGTCGAAGCCGCCCGGGCCGCACTCGCCGAATTCCAACGCAGCCTCGACGATGCCAGGGCGAAGTACCGTAAGGTCGTCGGGCTTGAGCCGATCAACGTTCGCTTTCCCGCCCCTCTCGGCGGATTGCCGCGCAGCCGCGATGAAGCGCTGGCGACCACCCTCCGCTTCAATTCGACGATTGCGGCGGCGCAGTCCGACGCCGACGCCGCCAAGCATGCGTTCAAGGCAACGGACGGCACGTTTGGCCCGAAGTTCTATCTCGAGGGACGGGCAACCCACTACGACAACTCCTACCCTTACGTGGCAGCCACCGGAACTCCCTCCATTACGCATGAGGACTACAGCGGCAAGGTCGTGATGTCGTGGGACATCTTCCGCGGCGGCCAGGATGCCTGGAACAGGTCGGAGAAGGCCGAGCGCTATACCGAGGCCACCATGCGCCACGCGCGCTTGCAGCGCGACGCCTATGAATCGATCGACAAGGCGTGGAATGCCCGTACGATTACGGCCACGCGTATTGCCGCTCTGACGCGCCAGCTCGAAGCGGACCGGAAGACCATCGCTGCCTTCCAGAAGGAATACGAACTTGGCCAGCGCTCCCTGATCGACCTGCTGAACGCGCAGAATCAGTTCTTCAACGCATCGGTCTCGCTCACCTCCGCCCGCAGCGTCGTCGTCTTCGCCGACTATCAGCTGCTGGCCGCGATGGGCACCTTGATCGAGTATCTGAAGGCTCCGCCGCCGGTCGATGCAGCGCCCACCGACATGCTTTCGATTGGCCTGCCGCGCTACTCGTTCCCCACCCTCCGCGTGAACCTGCCGCAGACGGGCTCCGAGCCGCTGCACGTCGCCGTTCCGGCCGCCGTCGCCGCCGCCCGCCCCGCCAAGACCTATGCGGCAGCTCAGCCGAAGGATGCTGGCTTTGCTGACCGGTTCAGCGGCGCGACCACGACCGCGGCCGTGCCCGGCTCTGCGGAATGGATGCAGCAGCAAAAGAGCGCTGCGGACGGCCCAAATGTGATTTACGCGGATCCGTCAGTCACGGCGAATGCGAGCTCCTATGCGTCGACAAAGCCCCACTGGCTCCTGTCGGCCTTCCCGAATTCCGCTCAATAGAAGCCGCCAACCAACATCAGGACTTCAGAAAGGGCCCCAAAACGGGGCCCTTTCGATTCCCGTATTAATACTTAAAGCAAGTTTCGCTGATTTTGTTCGCTATTTGTTGTAGGTTGCACGAAAGCATCGAATGCGATTTCTGCATTTCCATTTTGGTTGTCGAGGTTTCAGTTGTTATTTCGAACCCCTACCGCGGCGGCTGACGCCGTCCGCCCCCCGTCGAATGACTCAACTTCAATGCCTGCCGCAACAAGTCGGCCGCGCGCGCTCGGCGACGATCCCCTCACCGCAACGTTGACTTATCTCGCGGCTTATCATGGCCGCGCAGTCAGCCGCGAAGCGCTGCTCGGCGGACTTCCGATCACGGATGGACGCCTGTCCGTTTCGCTCTATGACCGAGCAGCCAGACGCGGGGGTCTGGAAACCGAGGCCGTCAAGCGCGACATCTCGGACATTCCCGCGCTGGTCTTGCCGGCCGTCCTCATCATGAAGAACGGCTCCGCGCTCATCCTTCTCGGCGTGGACGCAGCGAACAAGGCCATCAAGTTCGTTGATCCGGCGACGCCGAACGCCCCGCGCGTCGCTGAAGTTGCCTCGATCGCTGCGGACTACACCGGCTATGCGTTCCTGGTGAGAAGCGCCGCGCAGGCCGATGCGCGCGCCGTCGCCGCAGGAGACATTCCCAAGAACCACTGGTTCTGGTCGGTGGTGAAGACGCACTGGCGCAGTTACGGACACATCGCGACCGCCGCCTTTCTGACCAACATCCTCGCGCTGGCGACGCCGCTGTTCACGATGAGCGTCTATGACCGCGTCATCCCCAACGGAGCTATTCCCTCCCTGATCGCCCTCTCGATCGGCATGGGGCTCGGCATCGTCTTCGATTTCATCTTCCGCATGGTCCGCAGCCGCATGATCGACGTGACCGGCAAGACCATCGACGTCGTGCTCGCCGCCAACATCTTCGAGCATGTGATGTCAGTGAAGATGGCGCAGCGGCCGACCTCGGTCGGCATCATCGCCAATCAGCTCCGGGACTTCGACTCGGTGCGCGAGTTCTTCACGTCCGGAAGTGTGGTTTCGGCTACCGACCTGCTGTTTGCCATCCTGTTTGTCGGGGTGCTTTTCATCATCGCCGGACCGCTGGCCTGGATCCCGCTGATCATGCTCCCTCTCGTCATGCTGGTCGGCTTCCTGCTGCAGCGGCCGCTCGATCGCGCCATGAAGCGCCTGCAAGCCGAATCCGCTGCCCGGCACGGCGTGCTCGTCGAGTCCCTGTCTGGTCTCGAAACCGTCCGCGCAACCGGCGCCGAGGCCCGCATGCAGACCTTGTGGGAACGCTCGGTCGCGGCGACCGCCCGCTCGGGTGAGGACGTTCACTTCTGGTCGTCGATGTCGCTGACGAGCGCGAGCACCGCTCAGCAGATCACGAGCTTGCTCCTTGTCATCGTCGGCATTTTCCTGATCCTCGACGGCAAGCTGAGCGTCGGCGCGCTGGTCGCCGCAAACATGCTCGCCGGCCGCATTCTGGCGCCGATCGCCGGAATCGCTTCCGTGATCACCAAGGGAACACAGACGCTGTCGTCTCTCAAGGCAATCGACCGCATCATGTCGATCGAGCGGGAACGATCGCCGACCCGATCCTATGTCGCAAGACGCATCGACGACGGCAAGGTCGCCTTCGAGAACGTCTCGTTCGCATACCCCAACGCGCCGGGCAACGCGCTCGAAAAGGTCAGCTTCAAGATCGAAGGTGGTGAAAGGGTCGGCATCATCGGCAGGGTGGGATCCGGCAAGACCACGGTCGGCCGGTTGCTGCTCGGGTTCTACGAGCCGAAGGAAGGCCGCATCCTGGTCGACGGCGTCGACTCGCGCCAATACGATCCTTCGGACCTACGCGCCGGCATCGGCTTTGCGATGCAGGATACCGACCTGTTCTTCGGCAAGCTGCGCGACAACATCGCCCTCGGCAAGCCGGAGGCGACCGACGAGGAAGTCCTGCTCGCCGCGCGGCTCTCGGGCGTCGAGAGCTTCATCGCCGGCCACCCGATGGGCTATGACATGCCCATCGCGGAAGGCGGCCGCAGCCTGTCGGGCGGCCAGAAACAGGCGATCGGGCTCGCCCGCGTCTTGATCCGCAAGCCTCGGGTACTCTTCCTCGACGAGCCGACCGCACACTTCGATATTCGCAGCGAGCAGGAGTTCCTCGAGCGGCTCAAGGGGTTCCGTGACGAGCGGATGACCATCATCATTTCGACCCATCGTCTGTCATTGCTGAACATGGTCGATCGCCTGCTGCTGTTCGACAACGGCCGCCTGGTTGCCGACGGCCCGCGCGACAAGGTGCTTGCCCTTCTCCAGGGCAAACCCGCGTCCACGGCTCCGGCGCCCGAGAATACGATCCAGCCGAAATCTGCATAACGAGCGAATATTATGGCGTCTTCCGATTTTGCGTTTGCAAATGATATCCGGTCCGCGGCGCTGCTGCGCACGCCCCGCACCTCTCGCATGCTGCTGTGGACGTCCTGCGCGCTGCTCGTGACGTTCCTGACCTGGGCGCATTTTGCCGTGCTGGACGAGGTCAAGCGCGGCAACGGCCGTGTCGTGCCGTCGCGGCAGATGCAGGTGGTCCAATCGCTCGAAGGTGGCATCGTCGGCGACATCCTGATCCGGGAAGGCGACATCGTTCAGCAGGGTCAGTCGCTGATGCGCATCGACGATACGAAATTCGCCGCCGAGTTCGGCGAAATCCGCGAGCGCCGCGCGGCGATGGCGGCGCGGGTGGCCCGCCTCGACGCCGAGGCACGGGGACGAACCGAGATCACCTTTCCGGATGAGGTCGACAAGGTGGTTCCCGCCGCCGTCGCGACCGAGGCCAGCGTGTTCAAGATGCGGGCCCAGAAGGTTGCGCAGGACATCGACGTCCTCAATCAGCAGGTCACTCGCCTCGCCGGCTCCCTGAAGCTCCTGGAACGCGAGCAGACCCTGACCCGCAAGCTCTATGAGCAGAAGGTCGTGCCCGAGATCGAGATGCTGCGGCTTGACCGGCAGGCCACCGAGATGAAGGGGCAGCTGGCCGAGGCGCAATCGAAGATCGCGAACATCACCGCGTCGTTCCGCTCGCAGGCCGACGAGGATCTTGCCAAATCGCGCGGCGATCTCGCCGTCCTCGACGAGAACATCAAGTCTGCCCAGGACCGGGTGCGCCGCACCGACCTGAAGGCGCCGGTCCACGGCATCGTCAACAAGCTGAACGTCAGTACCATCGGTGCCGTCGTGGCGCCCGGCGCCAACCTCATGGATATCGTGCCTCTCGACGACACGCTGCTCGTCGAAGGCCGGATTCGTCCCCAGGACATCGCCTTCATCCGCCCCGACCAGGACGCGGTGGTGAAGATCAGCGCTTATGATTCCTCGGTCTACGGATCACTGAAGGGCAAGGTCGAACGCATCAGCGCCGACACGATCGTCGACGACAAGGCGGAGAAGACCGAACGTCAGGAGACCTTCTATCGGGTCATGGTGCGCACCGATAAGAACCATCTCGGCAGCGAGCAGCATCCGCTGCCGATCATTCCGGGAATGGTGACCACGGTCGAAGTCCTGACCGGCGAGAAGTCAGTGCTGGACTACATCATCAAGCCCGCTCGCCTGCTGCGTGACGAGGCCCTCCGCGAACGCTGATCGGAACCGCCGATCGCGTGGTTAACCTATCATGACCTGCGGTCGTTCAACTTCGAACGAACCCGCAAACCCTGGATTGACCGCCTTCTCGACAATCCAGGTCGCGGCCCTCTCCACTTAACTCCGCTTAAGCGGCCAAGGCGCCAGTCTGCGCCCCGATAACAGCGGGGACGCAGATCGACGCACAGACGTTGACGGTCCCCGACATTGGGGACGTCATATGAAGTCGCTGAAGATTGCTTCGTCGGCGGTCATGGCCGTGGTTGCATTTTCAATAAGTCTTTGCGCTGGGTCATCCGCGTTTGCCGCGGACGAGCTTTCCCTCGGCAATCCCGCTGGCGAGCTCGCGCCGGCCTCGGATGCTGCATCGAACCGCCCGCCCGCCACCTTCTTCACCATCGCCGAGGTGCTGGCCAAGCTCGACCGGCAGCGCGGCCGTGGTCCGAACGCCATTCGCACCGCCTCGCTCACGCCGCTGAATACGGCGACCGACGCGTTGCCCGCGGCGAAGCCGCTTCCGCCTGAAGGCACCGAGCCGTTCGGCCTGTTCACGTTCCGCGCGCCGGAAAGCAGCCTGTCGCGCAAATGGCGTGGCCTCGAATCCGATCTCGCAAGGGAGCAGACCGTCCTCGAGCATTGCCGGGAGAACGCCGCCGGCTGCCCGCCCAATGCCGCGCAGTTCCTTCGCCTGATCAACGCGGTCAAATCCAGATCCGGACGCGACCGGCTGGATGAAGCCAACCGCGCCGTCAACCAGGCGATCCGCTATGTGAGCGACTTCGCCCAGCACGGCGAGGCCGACCGCTGGACCGCCCCGCTCGCCACCTTCGCAACAGGCAAAGGCGATTGCGAGGACTACGCGATCGCGAAATACGTCGCGCTCAGCGAAGCCGGCTTCCCGCGCGAGGAGCTGCGCCTGGTGCTCGGCCGCGATCGCGCCATCCGCCAGGATCATGCCGTGCTGGCGGCGCGGCTGGACGGCCATTGGCTGATCCTGGACAGCCGCCGCTCCGAGCTGATTGACGACGGCGCCCTCGAAAACTTCACGCCGATGTTTGCGATCAACGAGCGCGGCGTTCAGCTGTTTGCCGCTCCCTACGCCAAGCGGCTTCCGCGCGACGGCGAGCTCGACACGGCACCGGCGGCCGCCAATGCGGCGGAGAGCGAATGGACCGGCGTGGAGTCGCTTGACGCAGCAAGCCCCCTTACCGGCTTCCTACCCGTGCTGATGTGATTGCACGCGAGCAAAGCCAAAATTCAATCAAGTGACAATCCCAAAACAAATCCGCGGAGTGGTCTCCGCGGATTTTCGTTTTTGCCGCAAGCGTTGCCTAGAAAATATGAATGTTCGCGGCCGCCGGAATGCCGGTGCTCAGATGCGCGAGGTCCACCTTGTCGGAGCCAGTACCATTTGCCGAGTACCAGAGTTCATGCGTCGCATTGTTGAAGAAGAACTTGTTCGTACTTCCACTTTCGGTCCAGGCGCTCGCGTTGCTCTCGGTCCCGCCGGTGGCTGCTGATGACGTGAACTGACTGGCCGTCAGAGCGTTTGAGGTGCCCGCCGGAAGGCTCAGACCGGCCACGTCGAGAAGGACCAGGTCACCGCTGTTGAAATCACTAATGATCTGGTGGGCGGCGAGATTGAGAACAAACTTGTCGTCCCCGCCGTTACCAGTGAGCGTTTCAGGCGTTGCTCCCGCGACGATGACATCATTTCCAGCGGTTCCCGAAAGGGTCGTCCCGCCGTTCACATTTACGTCGAATGACCCGCTAACGACATTTCCGTCGCCGTCCTTGACCCCGACAGTGAAGGGAACGTCGGTTTGGCCGTTGTTAACGACTTCGGAAATTCCAGCCAACAGCACCTTGGACGCGCCGGAAACTTGATACAACTCAACGTAGTCGATGTTTCCGTGACCAGTAGCCGTGAGAGTGAGCCCATCGGTGGACGAGTTATAGACGCTGGAGGTCACCGTGCCATCGATACTGTGCACGACGTAGTCGATAATCGACGCACCACTGCCAAGGGCCTTGACGCTGAACGAGATCTGATTCCCCGTTCCAACAGCCGAAGCACCAGACGCTGTGCCATACGACCAAGTATCGCCATGGCTGTTGTCACCGACAGCTCCAAGATCAAAGCGCATGAAGTCGCCGGCATTAAAGCCATTGCTGTGGACACCCTCGCCTGTCGAACTTGCCTTGACGGAGTCCTGGGTCAACTGCGCAGTCGTCAACGTGTCGTGCGTTTCGTTGAGCCATTTATTGACATCGAACGCTGCGGTTGTGTGGTAGCCCGTCAATATGGTTACCGGATTGCCGCTCGTGTCCGATAATACGGCATACGCCGCTGGTCCAGATCCACCGGGACTACCGGCGGGATTGATCTGCTCCGGCGAATATGCATCGAGAGTATGTAATAGGTAGAACGAGTAAGTCGATGTTGTCGGATCAAGCGCCACCTTGAAGACGTCCGCCCCATTGGCAACACCGTGGAGGACGCCACTTGCATCCACATATTCCGAGACCGCATATCCCCCCGCCTGGATCGTCGTCGCAGTAGGATGTAGCGGATCCGTGGATACGCCGGTGAAAAAGAGTGATCCCAGGCCGTCTGCGCCGGGTGTGAATTGCAGACCTCCAATCACGCTGATGCCTGCTACGTTGGCAACTACGCCGTGGTCGGCCGACGTCCAAATCGGCGCGTCGTCCACCACATTGGCCGTGATGTGATCCGTGACCGACCCGCCGTTCAGCGTGTCCGTCGCCACCACCTTCAGCGTGCCCAGATCGGGCAACGTCGAACCCTCGCCCAGGATCGGCCCCAGAAGCTTCTCCTGTACCGTCACCGTGCCGGTCGTCCCGGCATTGATCGTCGCGCCCGACAGGATGTCGAACTGCACCACGTTGACGCTGCCCTGCGCGCCCGTGATGTGCTGGCCATCGGGGCTGACCGTCCAGCTCAGGGCCGGATAACCGCTGGCCAGCACCGTGGTCAACGTGCTCGCGTCCAGCGTCACATGCAGGTCGTCCGCGCCCGCCGTGAACGTCACCTGCTTCGTCTGCGTCAAGTCCGACGGGTTCGGGCTCGTCCCGAGCGGCAGCGAGCTTTCGTGGACCGTCCAGGACGTGTCGCCGCCCGCCGTCGGGCCCGCGCCCGCCTTGATCGTGATCGCCAGCTGCGCTTGCGACGTCGTGCCGTCGGCGTCCGTGATCGTGTAGGTGAACGTGTCGACCGAACCCGCCTTCACGTTGGGGTTCGGCGTGTAGCTGAACGTGCCGTCCCCATTCAGCGTCAGCTTGCCGTCCGCACCCACAATCGTCGTCGTCGCCGAAGCCCCTGAACCCGTCAGAGCCTGCGTCGTTGCCCCAGACGTAACACTCGTCACATAAGTCGGCCTGTCCGCGCCCAACGCGTCGTTGCCCAGAACGCTCGCAGCGTTGCTCGTAACGGCGTCCGTCAGCACCGCTACCGCAGGACCGCCGTCAACCGCCGAAGCCGTGTCGTTGACCGCCGTCGGATGATCGTCCAGCGCGTTGACGGTGATCGTGTTGGTGACCGTGTTCCCGACGCTGTCCTTCACCTGGTAGGTGAACGTGTCCGCCAGTTCGGTCGCCGAGCCGTTAATCACCGGGCTCGTCAGCGTATAGGTGAACGTCCCGTCGCCATTGATCACGATCGTGCCGTGGGCGCCCGTTGCCGGGCCCACCAGGCTGTAGGTGTCGGCGCCAACCCCGCCCGAGACAAGGCCAACCAGGGTCGCCCCGCTCGTCACGTTCGAGCCGTCATGCAGCGAGCCGGTCGCAAGGCCCGCCTCGTTCACCGTCACCGTGTCCGGCGTCGCCGCCAGACCCGAGGCGTTCACCGTGATCTTCAGCGTCGTCGTCGAGGTGTTCCCGTCGCCGTCCTGGATCGTGTAGACGAAGTTGTCCGCGCCGCTCACATTCGGCTTGGCCGCATAGCTGTAGCTGCCGTTCGCCTGCAGCGTCAGGTCGCCATAGGTGCCATGGATCACCGAGCCCACGCCGCCGCTCAGCGCCGTCGACGTGCTCGTTCCCGCCGCAACCCCGACGACCCCGCCGCCCGCCGCGTAACCGTCCGCCCCCGCAACGTCGTTGCTCTCCACATTGGCCGCCACCGTCTGGCCGGAGATCAGGCTGTTCGTGTCCGCGTTCGCCGTCGGATGATCGTCGATCACATTGATCGTCAGGGTGCCCGTCCGGTTCTGCCCGTCCAGGTCCGTCACGCTGACAGGGAAGCTCCGCGCCGGATCGATCCCGCCGGAACCGGTCTCCGCCGAGGTCAGCGTGTAGCTGTAGTGGATCGTGCCCGCACTCGTGCCGTCATAGGTGTAGTACGCGCTCACCGTGCCGGTCGCATCCGTGAACACCGTCGGATGACCGGAATCGCTCGACAGCACGTGGCCGCCCAGCGACACCGTCTGCACGCCGTCCGGCGAGGTGAACCCGATCGTTCCCGTCGTCACCACCGGATCCGCCGCCTGGCCCGCATGCGAACCGATCACCGGCAGCCCGGCCTCGTACACGATCGCCGAGGCGGAGCCCGCCGCCGGGATCGACCCGAGCTCGGGCGTTCCCTTGCCGATCGCGATCGTCAGCGTCGTCGACGACTGGTCGCCGTCGCCGTCCGTCAGCGTGTAGTGGAACACGTCGCTGACGCCGCCCGGCGTGTTCGCCGCGCGGTCGTAGGTGTAGCTGCCGTCGGAATGCAGCACCAGCGTGCCGTACGCTCCCGCGATCGTCGTGCCGCCCGCCGTCACCGCCTGCGCCGCGCCCGTGCCGTAGGCCGAGGTCACGCTCGCGCCGTCCGCGCCCTTCACGTCCGCGTCCGCCGCCGGATTGCTCTCGCCGGCCCCCGTGATCACGTTGCCCGCGATCTCGACATGGCTGCCCGCCGCAACGCTGTTGTTATCCGGGTTCGCCGTCGGCACGTCGTCGACGACGTTGATCACCAGGTTGTTGCCCGCCGGCGTGCTCTGGCCGTCGAGGTCGGTCACGACCACCGCAAAGCTCGGCTGACGCTCGACGTCGGCCCCGTTGTTCGCTGGGGGGCTCTCCAGATAGTCCGCCGTCAGCGTGTAGCTGTAGTGGATCGTGCCCGCGCTGCTGCCGTCGTAGCTGTACCACGCGCTCACCGTGCCGGTCGCGTCCGTGAACAGCGTCGGATGGCCGGAATCGCTCGACAGCACGTGGCCGCCCAGCGACACCGTCTGCACGCCGTCCGGCGAGGTGAACCCGATCGTTCCCGTCGTCACCACCGGATCCGCCGCCTGGCCCGCATGCGAACCGATCACCGGCAGCCCGGCCTCGTACACGATCGCCGAGGCGGAGCCCGCCGCCGGGATCGACCCGAGCTCGGGCGTTCCCTTGCCGATCGCGATCGTCAGCGTCGTCGACGACTGGTCGCCGTCGCCGTCCGTCAGCGTGTAGTGGAACACGTCGCTGACACCGCCCGGCGTGTTCGCCGCGCGGTCGTAGGTGTAGCTGCCGTCGGAATGCAGCACCAGCGTGCCGTACGCTCCCGCGATCGTCGTGCCGCCCGCCGTCACCGCCTGCGCCGCGCCCGTGCCGTAGGCCGAGGTCACGCTCGCGCCGTCCGCGCCCTTCACGTCCGCGTCCGCCGCCGGATTGCTCTCGCCGGCCCCCGTGATCACGTTGCCCGCGATCTCGACATGGCTGCCCGCCGCAACGCTGTTGTTATCCGGGTTCGCCGTCGGCACGTCGTCGACGACGTTGATCACCAGGTTGTTGCCCGCCGGCGTGCTCTGGCCGTCGAGGTCGGTCACGACCACCGCAAAGCTCGGCTGACGCTCGACGTCGGCCCCGTTGTTCGCTGGGGGGCTCTCCAGATAGTCCGCCGTCAGCGTGTAGCTGTAGTGGATCGTGCCCGCGCTGCTGCCGTCGTAGCTGTACCACGCGCTCACCGTGCCGGTCGCGTCCGTGAACAGCGTCGGATGGCCGGAATCGCTCGACAGCACGTGGCCGCCCAGCGACACCGTCTGCACGCCGTCCGGCGAGGTGAACCCGATCGTTCCCGTCGTCACCACCGGATCCGCCGCCTGGCCCGCATGCGAACCGATCACCGGCAGCCCGGCCTCGTACACGATCGCCGAGGCGGAGCCCGCCGCCGGGATCGACCCGAGCTCGGGCGTTCCCTTGCCGATCGCGATCGTCAGCGTCGTCGACGACTGGTCGCCGTCGCCGTCCGTCAGCGTGTAGTGGAACACGTCGCTGACACCGCCCGGCGTGTTCGCCGCGCGGTCGTAGGTGTAGCTGCCGTCGGAATGCAGCACCAGCGTGCCGTACGCTCCCGCGATCGTCGTGCCGCCCGCCGTCACCGCCTGCGCCGCGCCCGTGCCGTAGGCCGAGGTCACGCTCGCGCCGTCCGCGCCCTTCACGTCCGCGTCCGCCGCCGGATTGCTCTCGCCGGCCCCCGTGATCACGTTGCCCGCGATCTCGACATGGCTGCCCGCCGCAACGCTGTTGTTATCCGGGTTCGCCGTCGGCACGTCGTCGACGACGTTGATCACCAGGTTGTTGCCCGCCGGCGTGCTCTGGCCGTCGAGGTCGGTCACGACCACCGCAAAGCTCGGCTGACGCTCGACGTCGGTCCCGTTGTTCGCCGCCGGGCTCTCCAGATAGTCCGCCGTCAGCGTGTAGCTGTAGTGGATCGTGCCCGCGCTGCTGCCGTCGTAGCTGTACCACGCGCTCACCGTGCCGGTCGCGTCCGTGAACAGCGTCGGATGGCCGGAATCGCTCGACAGCACGTGGCCGCCCAGCGACACCGTCTGCACGCCGTCCGGCGAGGTGAACCCGATCGTTCCCGTCGTCACCACCGGATCCGCCGCCTGGCCCGCATGCGAACCGATCACCGGCAGCCCGGCCTCGTACACGATCGCCGAGGCAGAACCCGCCGCCGGGATCGACCCGAGCTCCGGCGTTCCCTTGCCGATCGCGATCGTCAGCGTCGTCGACGACTGGTCGCCGTCGCCGTCCGTCAGCGTGTAGTGGAACACGTCGCTGACGCCGCCCGGCGTGTTCGCCGCGCGGTCGTAGGTGTAGCTGCCGTCGGAATGCAGCACCAGCGTGCCGTACGCTCCCGCGATCGTCGTGCCGCCCGCCGTCACCGCCTGCGCCGCGCCCGTGCCGTAGGCCGAGGTCACGCTCGCGCCGTCCGCGCCCTTCACGTCCGCATCCGCCGCCGGATTGCTCTCGCCGGCGCCCGTGATCACGTTGCCCGCGATCTCGACATGGCTGCCCGCCGCAACGCTGTTGTTATCCGGGTTCGCCGTCGGATGATCGTCGCTGATCGACAGTTTCGGCCCGAGATCAACGCTAGCAGAAGCCGTACTGGCATCATTTCCCACAACCGTCTGCGTCAGCGTCACGGTGCCGGCCGCCAGCGAGACGGGCCCCGAATGATTGTCGACCGCGCGGTCCTCGGTGAACGTCACGATGCCTGAGCTGTCCACTGTGATAGTGAACGCCAGCGCGCCGCCGACGCCACCGACATGGCCCTCGATCGTCGTGGCGTTGACCTGCACCAGCACGTCGTGCTGCTGGGTCTGAGAATCGATCAAGCCAGAAAACGTGCCGTTGCCGGGAATCGAGAGCGTGTAGCTCACCGAGAGAATGCCCGCGGTCCCCGCCGCGACGGTAAAGTCGGCAGCAAAATTCCCCTTCGCACTCGTCAACGCTGCGTTGTGTAACGAGCCGTCGACGCCGTTGTTGGTCGCCGCCGTCAGGTCTGCCTCGCTCAGCGTCAGGCTGACGATCGAATCGGCCTTGATCGCCAGCGGCACCGAAGTCAGAGAAGTCAGGGGAGTCAGGGGAGTCTGCTGCAGAGGAAAGCTTCCGGTCGGCCCAAGGGTCGTGATACCCGGCAGTGTTTCCGGCCCAGCCAAGACGTTGGTGCCAACGGGATCCAGCGGATCAACCGCGGGTGCACTGAAATTCGCACCGCTCGCCTGCGCGTTGCCGTTCGAGTTGCCGCCATTGTCGGCCGCCGGCAACACGGAGGAGTCCGTGCTGATCGGAAACAGGCTTGCAAACTCTTGCACCGAGACGTCGCGACCGGGCGCCATCTCGATTGTGACGTTGTTCTGCCCATTCGCGCGAGAGTCGAAGAACGGCTCAACCGTGACGGTCGACTGGTTGTCGAACAGGATGATCAGCTTTTCGCCGATATGAACCAGCGTGATCTTTTCATTCGCGATCGACGAAAAGTCGACCTTCGCTTTCTGGTCGTATCCAAGATTGACGATGACGGCCTGATCCGTCAGCGGCTTCGTCAGCTTGTAAACTCGTGCGGGAGCCGAATTGGTGGAATTGCCGGTGCCGGTAGCCTGAGCGACCCGAAACGAACCCTGCATTATCAACCCCGCAAAATGCGATTAGAGGAAAAATTGTAGAAAAATTTAGTTTTAGGCTATTGTTAACCCTCCCTCCGGTCAAGAAATGTATTTGGTTAATCAATGCTTTCCCTGCGAGTGTGGTAAAGATCGAACAGGTCGAAGCTGCAAGAACCACGGCTTGGCCAATTTTGTTTAGCCGAAAGGCGGTACTCGCCGTCGGCCCGGCTCGATCCCTGCCGGCGATTTGGAGTGGTCGATGCGGGTGATTCGTCAGGGATGTGCCGCGGTTTTCCTTTGGGCCTCGATCGGCGCGGCATCCGCACAAACCCCGACGCCAACGCCAGTGCCGCCGGAGACCACCGTCGAACGCCAGGTTCGGGCGCTGGCCAACCGGGACACCCAAATCGGGATTTATCTCAATGTGTTGCCTGACTGCACGTCGGGGCCCCTGCCAACCATCCGGCTGGTCAGTCCACCCACTGCCGGAAAGGTTGTGGTGAAGTCAGCGAAGGCCAAGGCCACCAATTACAAGGCCTGCCTGGCGCTCGAGGTCCCGGCCTATGTCGCCTTCTATAAGGCGCCGCCCGAATTCCTCGGCGACGACGCCTTGACCATCGAGGTCAAATATCAGGGCGGCCGCACCGAGATTCAGAAGATCACCGTCAAGGTGAGTGGTCCAGGCAACCAGCAAAAGATCTGACGACAACGCCAGCGATCTCGATTGCGCGCCCTTCCAGGATGCGCATCGGCATCCAAGCGTTGCGGGGCCTGAGCACCGACTTAGAGCGGCTCACCTTCAGCCGTTTCCTGCTCGACGTCGTGCGAGACCTCGCTCGGTCGACCGGCAGGCTGGCCAAGCGACGCCCTGTCCTCGTGGCAATCACTGATCCGGCGGGCGACCACCCGGTCCTTCCGCGGCGCCTGGCCGTGGACTTCGTTGACCTCGGTGTATGCCTCGTCGCTCAGCACCGTGATGACGGTGCTCACCGGCCCCATGTAGTCGCACCGGTTGGAGAAGATATACCTGTTGCTGATCTTCTCAGGCCTTGAAGAATGGCAATTTCCGATCGACGGCGATGAGAACGTCGCCTTCATCGCCTGGGTCGGGTCGACACAGCGCGTCATTTCGCGCTCGAGCAGCTTTTGCCGGCCGTTGGAGGGCAAAACCAATTCCAGCGTCCGCACGAATCGCCACATCCCCTTTCGGAAGGTCGGCCCGCTGAAACTCTCCTCAGCCGCCGCGTTGTCGGAAGCGAGCAAGAACACAGCAAGCGCGGCCACGACGCCAAGCGTGCATGCGCAGACCTTCGATTGCCCGAAGCCCTCACGCGAAGTCATTCGTTGAATCCTTATCGGCTGCACGATGCGCATCGCGCGACTTCACTTGAAGCACGCCGAACCTCACTTCATTCCAGAACACTTCACGTTAAGGTCGAGTAAACACTCGCCCTTTTCGTTAGGGTTCTCCGCAGTCGAGGCCCGACCCCGCGCGAGGCAAGAGCAAGGGCGGATGAGAAGGTGGCCTTCATGCGAAGGTCGGGCCGACGCACCGCGTCGTTTCCGCGTTGACCACCCGGTACTTGAAATTCTTGTTCGCGCTCTTGACGACGTCGAGCGTTCGGATGAAGCGCCACAGGTCCTTGCGGAAGCTCGGGCCGGAAAACCATTGATCGCCGTGAGCAGGCTGAGCCGCTGCAGCCCGGCCGTTCACCAGTCGAGGAGATGGCGTCTGCGCGTGAGCCGCAGGGACGATCGCCAAGGTCAGTAGCGAACCTGCAATGGCACCACGGAAGTTCATTCCCACCCCGATGTTCGCCCCGAAACCCGTTCGCGATGCGATCCGGTCAGGCGCTTGGAAGCAGTCGCTGCGAAACGACTCGGATGTCCCTCACCACCCGCAGGCCAATTGTGGCCAGTAAAGGCACGTTGTCGCAGCCGGACAGTCTTCGACTTGATTCCGTTCCACTGAACCAAACCTGCAACACCTAACGCTCAATCCCCAAGGTGATTGCTTAACCCGCCGCGCTGCACTGGGCGGAGCGGTTTGACCTTGGAGGTTTTTTTTGCTCATTTAGCGCGAGATATTTTTTGCTCAATTGCTTAGCCTATCGCCGGACGAGGGGGCACTGATGCGTATTCGGATTTGCTACATGGTCGCGGGCATGTTGGCCTTGGGCGCAACGCTATCAGGCGCTTCCCGGCCGGCGGCGGCCGCGGACCTCGGCCTGGTCACCAAGGCACCGGTCGGCACCTGCTCAGAAATCGTCTTCACCTGCGAGAACGGCCATCAATATCCGCTCTGCCCGCGCGCCGTGTCGGTCGAGGGCGAAGTCGTCACGGCCTCGCTGCTGACCGGCCATGGCGGGGTGCATGTGCGGCTGGTGCCGATGGGCGTCGGATATCGCTATGCCGGCCACGGCATCTGGCTGGACGGCTTCCGGGAAAACGCGCTGCTCAACTTCGGCAAGCACCACCAGGTAGCCTGCGCCATCGCCCACTGATCAAAGCCTGATCCGGAAAAGCGCGAAGCGGTTTCCCACTGTCAGCGCTCCGCGCCCGCGCGGAGATCATGCTCAAACGAGGCGCGACACGAAGCCGGCTGCTCCTCACCTCTTGGTGCGGAGCACGGCGCGCGACGATCGTGAAAACATATACGCCTTCGGATAGACGTAGACCGGGCAGTGATCCTGCCACTGGTACAGCTGCCAATTCCATTTCCAGCAGCCGGATTCGATCTGAGGCTCCTGCACGTAGTCCAGCCGGTACGGCGGATCACCAAACGGATAGTCGCCGCATCGCGCCGCTGTCGATGACAGAACGACGATTGAAGCGGCCGCGGCAATGATCGCAGAAAATGACTTGTTCATAACGCCCCTCGATCGAATGACGTGACGACGCGAGAGTGCCAAATCCGCCGGTCCTTATCAAGGTGCCGGCCGCCCGCGACGCGACGCCAACCGGCCGTCTACACGGCGCGATTCTGCGTCGGCGAGCGACCGCCGCCATCGGCGACCAGCACCGCTCCGGTCACGAAGGACGCTTCGTCGGAAGCCAGGAACAGGCAGCATGCCGCGATCTCGGCGGGCTCGGCCATCCGTCCCAAGGCGATCCGCCGTTCGACGCCGCGAAACTCGGTCTCGGCGCTGGTGCCATTCTGGTCCGCGAGCAATTGCATTTCATAGGCGCTCATCGGCGTCCGCACCCAGCCTGGCGCAACGGCATTGGCGCGGATGCCGTCGGCGCCGTGGGCGTAGGCCAGCGAACGCGTATAGGCGACGACGGCCGCCTTGCTGGCGGCGTAGCTTGCGCTATCCGGGCTGGCATTGAACGCGGCAACGGAGGCGACGTTCACGATCGCGCCCCCGCGCTGCCGGAGCAGCGGCAAGGATGCCCGGCAGACACGCATGGTCCCCGTGAGATTGACGTCAAGCGTCCTGGCCCAGACCTCGTCGGAAACGTTCGCAGGCTGATCCGGCACGATCAGGCCGGCGGCGTTGACGACGACGTCGAGCAACGCGCCGCAGGCGGCGACGGCGTTGGCAATGTCGTCCGGACGCGTGACGTCACCATGGACCGCCTGCCCGCCGCACTCCGCCGCCGCGGCCTGAAGCTCGGCCTCACCGAGCCCGAACAGCACGACGCGCGCGCCGCTCAATGCCAGCAGGACAGCCGTCGCCCGGCCGATCCCCGTGGCTGCGCCGGTCACCAGCGCGGTCTTTCCGTCCAGCCGCGGCATCAGAGCATGATCCGGAAAAGTGGAAGCCGGTTTTCCGAAAAGATCATGCTCATCTAGAGTCCCCACTGCCGTTCGACGGCAAATCCGGTCTCCGGCAAGGTCGACCCGCCGTCGACGACGATGGTCTGCCCGGTGACATACTTGGCCTCGGTCGAGGCGAGATAGAGCATCGCGCAGGCGATGTCGTCGGCAGTCCCCATGTGCCCCATCGGAATGAAGCGTTCGAGCTTTGCCTTGTTCTCCGGCACGCTCATGGTGCCGCGGCCGGGCTTCTCGATGAAGCCGGCTTCGACGCCGTTGACCGTGATACCGTCGCGCGCGAGCTCGAAGGCGGCGCCGCGAATGAACGCGTTGACGCCGGCCTTCGCCGCCGAGTAATGCGCGCCGCCGCCCATCGCGACGCGCGCCGACACCGAGGACGTCACCAGAATGCGTCCGAACCTGACGGCGCGCATATGCGGAATTGCGGCCTGCGCGAGCCAGATGCTGGCGTTGAGATTGAGAGCCAGCGTCTCGTCGAGCCTGGCTTCGTCGAGCTCTTCAAGCGAGGCCCACGGACAACCACCGGCATTGTGCACGACGATATCGAGCCGGCCGTATCTGGCGGCGACATCGTCAACCATCGCACGCAGGCCGCTACGGTCCAGCTTGTCGAACGGCACACAATGCGCGGTCCGACCATCGGCTACCAGTTCGCGCGCCAGTGCCTCGGCCACATCGAGCGTTCGGTTGGCGATCACGACCGTCGCGCCGGCCTGCGCAAGACGCCTGACAATGGCCGCACCGATCCCGCGGCCGCCGCCGGTGACGATGGCGACCCGGCCCTCGAGATTGAACGGAAGCGCCTGCATCAGATGGCTCCTGCGCCTCGCAGCAGATCGATGAACTGCGCGAACACCGCCGTGTGCCTGTCGACATCCCGCCCCGACGTCGCCGGACACATCAGCAGCATGGTGTGGAACGGCGTCACCAGAATGCCCTCGTTCATGTAGAACGCATGCAGCAAGGTCTCGAGATCGGGCTGCCGGCCCGCAATGACGTCGGCGCCGCTGCGTGGCGGCCGTGGCATGAACATGATCTCGGCACGCGCGCCGATCTGCGTGACGTGCCAGGGCAGCCCGGCCGCATCGATCAGCCGGCGCGCCTCCTGCGCGAGCCAGGTCGCGGTTCCGATCATCCGTTCGTAATTCGCTGAGGTCAGGACCTTCTCCAGCACCGCGCGCATGGCGGCAACCGTCAGCGCGTTGCCGGCGAGCGTGCCACCGAAGCCGAGATGCGCGGACTGCCGCTCGCGCGGATTGACGTGGGGGACGAGCTTCCAGAGCCGCTCGGCAATCTCCTGGCTGAGACCGAACACGCCGGCGGGGATGCCGCCGGCGATCGCCTTGCCGGCGACGAAGATGTCGGGCTCGAGCCCGTGGCTCTCCGTGTAGCCCCCCGGTCCGCAGGACAGCGTATGGGTCTCGTCGATGATGAGCACGGTGCCGGCGCGGCGGGTCAGGTCGCGCAATGCCTGGTGAAAGCCGGGGTCGACCGGGATCATGCCGAAATTCGTCATCAGCGGCTCGGTCAGCACGCAGGCGACATCGCCCTGCGCCAGCGCCGCCTCCAGGCCTGCGACATCGTTGAACTCGACCACCCGGCTCACGGCGTCATGTTCGATGCCGTTGGGGTGGATCATGTTGCGCAGGCCGACCCGGCCGTCGCGGATCTCGACATGCGCCTCCTCGACGCCGCCATGGTAGCAGCCGGAGAACACCAGCACCTTGCGCCGGCCGGTGATCATGCGCGAGATGCGGATCGCGGCGCGGTTGGCGTCGGTCGCCGACGTCGTCAGGGTCCAGTATTTCGGACCGAAGCGCCGCGACAGCTCGGCACCGACCCAGAGACTGTCCTCGGTCGGCAGCATCATGGTCGCGCCGCGCTTGAGCTGATGCAGCGCGGCTTCCGTCACCGCCTCCGGCGCGTGCCCGCACATGCCGCCGGTGTCGCCGAGGCAGAAATCGATATAGTCGCGGCCGTCGATATCCCTGATATGTGCGCCCTGCGCCTCCTCCACATAGACCGGGAAGCCGCCGGCCCAGCGCCGCATCCAGTGCGACGGGCCGCCGTAAAGATAGTGCTGCCGGCCTTGCTGCCAGGCCGCCGCCGATCGCGGATGCAGCGCCCGGAAACGTTCCTGCTCGGCATCGAGCAAGCGGTTCAGAACGCCTGCGCGCTCGGTAATTGCTGATGTCATAGCGCGATCCAGGCGGTCTTGAGGTCGGTATAGGCGTCGAGCGCGTGGAGCGACTTGTCGCGTCCGAAGCCGGATTGCTTGAAGCCGCCGAGCGGCACCGTGATGTCGGCGCCGCCATAGGCGTTGACGTGCACGACGCCGGCCTTGATGGCGCGCACCATGCGATGCGCCGTTGACAGACTTCCGGTCCACACCGCCGATGCAAGTCCATAGGGCGTCGCATTGGCGAGCGCTGTGGCCTCTTCCTCACTGTCGAACCGCGTGACCGCCAGCACCGGGCCGAACACCTCCTCGCGCCAGACTTCCATCGACGGCGCCACCTCGGTGAGGATCGCCGGCGCCATGAAGTTGCCGCCGCTCTCGGCGCGGATCTGCTCGCCGCCGATCAGCCGCTTCGCGCCCTGCGCTTCGGCGCGGGCAACCGCATCGAGATTCTTGCGCAACTGCGCCTGGCTCGAGATGGCGCCGATATCCGAAGTCAGATCGAGGGGATCGCCGACCCTGAGCCCTCCGGTCGCATCGAGCAGCGCATCCATGAAACGATCGTAGATTGCGGACTGCACCAGCAGCCGCGAGCCGGCGACGCAGACCTGGCCCGAATTGCGGAAGATGCCGTTCGCGGAGACCTTGGCCGCGTGCTTGATGTCGGGCACATCGGCGAAGACGATGTTGGGCGACTTGCCGCCGAGCTCAAGATGAACCCGCTTCAGGTTCGACCGCGCCGAGCATTCCAGCAGCCGCCGGCCGACCGCGCCCGAGCCGGTGAAGGCGAGCACATCGACGTCCATGTGCAGTGCGAGCGCCTCGCCGGCCGATGCACCGCGGCCGGTGACGATATTGAGCACGCCGTCGGGCAGGCCTGCCTCGGTCGCGAGCTCGGCAAGCCGCAGCAGCGTCAGGGATGCCAGCTCCGGCGGCTTGACCACGACCGAGTTTCCAGCGGCGAGTGCGGGAGCGATCTTCCACGCGCCGATCATCAGCGGGAAATTCCACGGCACGATGACGCCGACGACGCCAAGCGGCTCGCGATGCACGAGCCCGAGCACGTCACCTGAGGTCGGCGCGATCTCGCCATACACCTTGTCGATCGCCTCCGCGTAATAGCGGATGGTACCAGCCGCCGACAGCGGTTCGGCCTTGTAGGCCATGCTGATCTCGGTGCCGTTGTCGCGCACACCGAGCACCGCGATCTCGAGCGCGTGCTGCTCGATGAGATCGGCGAACCGCAGCAGCACCTTCTTGCGCTGCGCCGGTGCTGCGCGCGACCAGATTCCCTGCTCGAAGGCCTGCCGCGCCCGCTTCACCGCGAGGTCGACATCGGAGGCATCGCCGTCTGCAATGGTCGTCAGCACCTGGCCGTCGATCGGCGACACCACGTCGAGCCGCGCCTCACCGATCGCCTGCGCCGGTCGGCCGCCAATGAAGAGCTGCTGGGCCGGAACTGCGGCCGAGCGTAACAGATCGATCTGGGCTTGCTGCATGCGGGATCATCATGACGGTGACAAAAGCGGCTCCTGACCGGAGACCGCTGGCATGGCGCAATCCTCGCCAAATCAAGGCTTTGGCAGCAATCAACCGATAGGTGGATGTCGCCGCGGCCAGCACCCTCATAGCGTGATCGCACGATGGCCGAACACCCTGCCCGCTGGGTGCAAACCAACTCGTCCACATCCCTCACGCCGCCGGCGAGCCGAAGGTCATGCCCGAGATCACGCAGCCCCGTATTCTTCTGATCGGCACTGGAGACACCAAGGCCGACGAACTGCTGTTCATGAGCGAGTGCATCGCGCGCGCCGGCGGCAGCACGATCATGATGGACATCAGCGTGCTCGGCGATCCGCCGTACCAGCCGGCTCATGACAAGCATGCGGTGGCGGCCGCCGCAAAGACCACGATCGCGGCGATTGCATCTAGCGGCGACGAAAACACCGCGATGTCCCTGATGGCGGTTGGCGCCGCAAATCTGGCACGCGAGCTTGCGGCGCGCGATGCCATCGACGGCGTGATCGCGATCGGCGGCACGATGGGCACCGACCTCGCGCTCGACGTCGCGCAGGCGCTGCCGCTCGGCCTGCCGAAGCTGATCGTCTCGACCGTCGCATTCTCGCATCTGATCCCGCCAGAGCGCGTCGCCGCCGATCTGATGATGATCCTGTGGGCCGGCGGCCTCTATGGCCTCAACGGCACCTGCACCGCCGTGCTGTCGCAAGCCTGCGGCGCGATCGTCGGCGCGGCGAAGAGCGCAATCAAGCCGAGCCAGGACCGGCCGCTCGTTGCGATCACATCGCTCGGCAAGAGCTGCCTGCGCTACATGGTGGAGCTCAAGCCGCAGCTCGAGCAGCGCGGCTACGAGGTCGTCGTCTTCCACACCACAGGCATGGGTGGCCGTGCCATGGAGTCGATCGCAGCCCAAGGCGGCTTTGCCGCGGTGCTGGACCTCAGCCTGCAAGAGGTCGCCAATCAGCTCACCGGCTCGGTGGTCAATTCAGGCGCCGACCGGCTGGAGAATGCGGGCAGAGCCGGCATTCCGCAGATCGTTGCTCCCGGGGCGGTCGACATGGTCGACTTCCCGGCATGGCTTGGGGTTCCGAACGAACTGTCGGATCGGCCGTTCCACGCACACAACCGGCTACTCGCATCGGCGACATCAGGATCCGCCGATCGCCGCCGGATCGCGCACGCGATTGCGGAAAAGCTCGCCGGCGCCAGCGCGCCCGTCGCCTTCGTGCTGCCCGCCGGCGGCATTCAGCAATGGGACCGCGAAGGCGAAGCCCTGCACGACCCCGATGCCCTCGCCGCCTTCGTCGACGCGATGCGAACGGCGGTCCGGCCGCCGGTCGAACTGCACGAGATCAAGGACCACATCAACAGCGCGACATTCAATGCAACGGTGCTCGGTATCTTCGACCGATGGGTCGCGGCCGGCATAGTCCGCCCCGGCCGCGCGACGGTTGCCGCATGACGAGGCCGCTCGCCCAGGCGCTGGTGCTCGACTTCGGCGGTGTCATCTCGAAGACCTTGTTCGAGACCCATGACCTGACCGAGCGCGCGCTCGGGCTCGCACCGTGCACGCTGAAATGGCTCGGACCATTTGCCCCCGACAGCGATCCGCTTTGGACGGCAATGCAGCGTGGTGAGATTTCCGAACGCGACTACTGGCTGACCCGCAGCCGCGAGGTCGGCCGCATGGTCGGCGAGGACTGGCGCGACATGGAAACCTTCGTGAAGCGCGCGCGCGGGGCCGATCCCGACACCGTGATCCGCCCCGAGGCCGCGCGCGCGATCACTCTCGCCGCCGATGCCGGATTCCGGCTCGCCATCCTCTCGAATGAACTCGACCTGTTCTACGGCGCGGATTTCCGCACCCGTCTTTCGATCCTCAAGCGCTTCGAGGCCATCGTCGATGCGACCCATACCGGGATCCTGAAACCCGATCGGCGCGCCTATCAAAGCGTGCTGGACGAACTGGCGCTGGAAGCAGAAGATTGCGTCTTCGTCGACGACCAGCGTCGCAACATCACGGGCGCTGCCGCGTGCAACATGCGCACGGTGCTGTTTGACGTGCGCAATCCGGCCGCGTCCTACAGCGAGGCGCTGCGGCATTTCGGGCTGCAATTCGACTGAGCGGGATAGAGAACGATCATGCGCGACAAGAACTTCCTGGTTGAGAACAACGCCAAGCCGATCTGGCACCCGATGGCCCATCCTGCCGAGATGCGGGCGCAGCCGCCGCGGATCGTGATGAAGGGCGAAGGCGTCCACGTCACCGACATCGACGGCAAGACCGTGATCGATGCGGTCGGCGGCCTGTGGAACGTCAACCTCGGCTACAGCTGCGATCCGATCAAGCAGGCGATCGCAGACCAGCTCAGCGCGCTGCCATACTATTCCGGCTTCCGCGGCACCTCGAACGGTCCCTCGATCGAGCTCGCCTACGAGCTCACCGAATGGTTCAAGCCGGAAGGCATGGTTCGCGCCTTCTTCACGTCGGGCGGATCGGACTCGGTGGAAACCGCGCTGCGGCTTGCGCGGCAATACTGGAAGATCAAGGGCCAGGCCGACCGCACCAAGTTCCTGGCGCTGAAGAAGGGCTATCACGGCACCCATTTCGGCGGCGCGTCCGTCAACGGCAATGCCAATTTCCGCCGCAACTATGAGCCGATGCTGCCCGGGGTATTCCACATCCCTGCCCCGTCGACCTTTCGCAACCCCTTCAACGAAACCGATCCCGCCCGGCTCGCGCAGCTCTGCGCGGCGGCGATGGAAGAAGAGATCGCGTTCCAGGGCGCGGATACGATTGCGGCCTTCATCATGGAGCCGGTGTTAGGGGCCGGCGGCGTGATCGTGCCGCCGGACAGCTTCATGAAGCTGGCGCGCGAGATCTGCGACCGACACGGCATCCTGATGATCGCGGACGAGGTCGTCACCGGATTTGGTCGCACCGGCGCGTGGTCGGGCTCGCGTCTGTGGGGCGTGAAGCCTGACATGATGACGATGGCCAAGGCGATCACCTCGGGCTACTTCCCGCTCGGCGCGACGCTGATCGGCGAGCAGGTCGCGGAAGCCTTCGAGACCGACACCACCGCGTTCGGCTCGATCGGCCACGGCTACACCTATTCGGGCCATCCGGTCGGCTGCGCCGCGGGCCTTGCGGCGCTCGCCGAGACCCGCCGCCTCAAGCTCGACGAGAATGCGGCCGCACGCGGCAAGGACCTCGCGCAGGCGCTGGCCGCGCTCAAGGCCAAGCATCCGCTGGTCGGCGACGTCAGGGGTAAGGGGCTGATGGCCGCGCTCGAACTGGTCGCCGATCGCGACGGCAAAAAGGCTGCGGACAAGAAGACCATGGCGAAGGTGGCGGATAGCGCTTACGAGGCCGGCGTGATGCTGCGCGTCTCCGGCAACAACCTGATCCTGTCCCCGCCCCTGATCCTCTCCGCATTGGATGTGAAGGCGATCGCCGAAGGGATCGACGCCGGCCTCTCAGCGGCCGGCTGACAGCGCGCTGACACAGGCCATGGCGCGCTCGAACGGCGCGCGATCCGCCTTGTCGCGGTCGAGGCAATCGGCGAGCGATGCTGCCGACATCCTCTGATCGGTGCAGAAGATCCGCATGAAGTCGGCCGCGAGCGCGACCTTGCGCAGCGCGGATTGGCGCTCCCAGTCGCCGCTGCTCAAATAGAGCAAGGACGCATCGTCAGCGCCGCTTTCGACCGCCGCGCCATGCGCAACGGGCTGCGCGGCCAATAGCGCCAGCAGCGCGCCGACCACCGCCACAATGCGACGCACGCCGCCACTCATTTGGTGTCCCTGGCATTCACCACCGGCGGCACGTCGAGCGCGGGATTGCGATCGAAGAAGTTGAACGGGCGGAGCCGGAAGCCGTGCCACAGGCCGGGCATGACCGGCCAATCCTCGGCGCGCGGTACGTGGCGGAAGCCGACCGTGTACCACAGTACGAGGTCGCGATCCTCGATCGGCCGTTTCGCCGCCGTCCATTTCGGCAGGCCATCGACCTCGGCATTTTCATTCGGATACATACCCGCGGCGTAGCGCTCGTCCCTGGCGTAGGCCGAGGTCCACAGCGTGTAGGCGCTGAAGCCGGCGCGGAGCTGGATCGGATCGTCCTTGGCGAGCAGCGAGACGTCGGAGTGTCCGGGCATCAGCTGGTAGCTGGTGCGATAGCCGCGGCCGTTGGTCCTGCCCGTACTCTCGATCCTGAACTGCGCCGCGCTCAGCGGCGTCGTGATCGGCCCTTCGGTCGCGACCGGCCTGGTGTCGACCTGCCAGAGGCTCTTGCGCTGCCCCTCATCCAGCCGGCGGACGCTGAAGCGATCCTCGACCAGCCGGTTCGAGGTGCCGTCAACGTCCATGTCGATCCGGAACGTCATGTAGTGATCGTGATTGACGGCCAGCAGCCGCTCGTCGACCAGCGTCCCGTAGGCCGTATCCTGCTTCGCCGTCGGATCGCTCAAGGTCCGGCTTGCCACGCCCTTGGTCGCATCGATGCCGTAGGCGCCGAGCCGCACGTCGATGTTGCCGGCACGGTCGAACACGTAGTCTACCAGATAGTCGTAATTGCCGACCACCGGTGCCATCCGCACCACCAGCTCGTTGTTCGGCCGCACCTCGGCGGTGTTGTTCAGCAGTTCGCTGTGGCGCCAGATCGGATCCCCGGTCGGGCGCTCGAAGATGCAGACTGCGCCCTTGGAGACGACAGGCATGCCCTTGGTGTCCGAGATCGTCAGATCGAGGAAATGCGCGCCTTCCGGGCAATCGACGCCGCGCTGCAATTCGCTGGAGAGCACGCCAAAGCCGTATTCGCCGATATCCATATAGGCGCGGAACGACCAGGTCGGCGAAGGATCCATGTAAGGCACGAACATCTCGCTCGCCGAGATCTGATAGGCGATGTCGCGGAACGTGCCGTGGTCGTCGTAGCGGATCAGCGACAGCACCGCGCCGACACGCGGCTCGAGCCGGACATGGAACGACCAATTGTCCCAACGGACCTGGCCGCCCTCCACCTTCACATTGCTGCCCTCGGGCGCGGTGATCTCGATCGGCTTCGGCGGCTTGCGATATTTTCCGGAGTCGGCATAGGCATGCGAGGGCGTCTGCGCCGGTGGCGGCACCACGCCAAGATCGGTCACCGACAGCACCGCCCTGCTCTTGAGATCGACCTGGGCGACCAGGTTCT
Organism: Bradyrhizobium sp. Pha-3; assembly: GCF_042258615.1. Lineage (GTDB taxonomy): Bacteria > Pseudomonadota > Alphaproteobacteria > Rhizobiales > Xanthobacteraceae > Bradyrhizobium. Next base: position 6,073,959 of record NZ_CP170152.1, read on the forward strand.
CGATCGGCTTGCCCCAGAGATTGTTGGCGGCGCCCGTGGTGTCGACGCAGGGAACGTTGAGCAGGCGGCGGCCCTTCAGGGCCGGGTCGCTCACCGGACCGACCGTCAGCGGCAGGCACAGCACATTGCGGAAGTCGGTGATGCCGCGCTTGGCCATCGCGGCGATCCAGCGCGGGTCCTGCTTCGGCAGATCGCCGGCCGACATCAGCTCGTCGATGGTCAGCGCGGCCTCGTGATCGCTGACCTCGTCCCAGCCGAGCAGGCTACGCGCGGCGAGATCGATATGCGCTTCGTAGAGATGTCCGCCGCTCAGCAGCGTGGCGTTCGCCCGCCGCGCGAAGGGTTGTCCGGGCTTCCACGCCCGCACCTCGTCCTTGGGGTCCTCGTCGACGGTCATGGAAACGACCCGCGCCGCATCGTCGAGCTTGCCGGCATTGCGGAGGATTTCGGAGACCGAACGGATTTCGTCCGTCGTCAGCCCGTCCATCGGGTGTGTTGCGGCCGCCTGCGGCCACATCCTGCGCTCGGCCTGCGCCGGCAACGGCGCCGCCATCGTTGCCGCAACCAGGCCGGCCAATGCCAATCCGCCATGCCGGAATCTCAGAGCCATCACGCCCTCCACTCAAAGCCAGAACGCTCAGAATACAAGCAAAGGTGACGGCGTGAAGGCCCGCCTCATCCGGTAACCCGTTCCGATGCGCCCGGCAGGACGGAGGCCGCGGCCGGCCGTGGCGCGGCACGGTGGACGTCCAGCAGCCGCACGCCGAGGCGATCGCGCAACGCCGGCCAGATGCCGCGCGGCGCCACGATCATCACGACGACCGCAATGATGCCGAGCCCGACCAGATACCAGCCGCCGGACAGGCCGAGCGGCCCGGTCATCAATTCGCGCAGGCCGAAGAAGATGATGACGCCGAGGATCGGACCTTCCAGCGTTCCGATACCACCGATGATCACGATGAACATCATGTAGACGGACCAGTTGACGTCGAAGGCCGCGAGCGGCGCGATGAACAGATTGCCCATGAAGCTCAGCGCACCCGCAAGCCCGCATCCCGCCGCCGACAGCACGAAGGCGATGAAGCGGTTGTGGCGGACGTCGACACCGACGCTCATCGCGGCGAGATCATTGTCGCGCACGCTCATCAGCCCGAGCCCGAAGCTCGAGGTCATCATCTTGTACAGCGCCGCGATGGTGACGAGCGTCAGGCCGCCCGCCAGCCAAAACATGGTCGGCTCGAACCAGTCGAAATCGATCAGCTTGCTGGTGGCGAGCGGCACACCCGACGTGCCGCCTACCGCCTGCGATTTCATCGTGAAGGCGCCGATGATCTCGGCGAACACCCACATCGCGATCGAGAAATAAGCGTCGCGCAAACGAAACAACGGAAACGCGATGATCGCCGCGACGGCCGCGGCCACCAGCGGCGCCACCGGCAGCACCCAGATCGGGGTGACCTCGAGCCAACCGGAGGTCAGGAACAGCGCATAAGCGCCGAAGGCGATGAAGACCTGATGGCCGAGCGACACCAGCCCGGCATAACCCGCCAGCAGGTTCCACATTTGCGCCATCGTCAGCAGCAGCAGGCATTCGGTCGCAAGCCGCAGGATGCCCTCATTCAGCACGAAGGGCGCGCCGGCGATCACCGCAACGAGAACGACGGCGGAGGTCAGAAGAAGTGTCCGTGTCGGCATCGGCGTCACACCCTGCTCGACACGAGACCCGACGGGCGGATCAACAGCATGATGAAGAACAGCAGATGGGCGTAGAGCAGCCCCGCATTCGGATCGATCTTCAGGCCGATCAGTTGCGCCATCCCGAGCGCGATGCCGCCGAGCAGCGCGCCCCAGAACGAGCCGAGCCCGCCCAGCACCACGACCTCGAAGGCGATCAAGAGGCGCTCGGCGCCCGAGAACGGCGTGAAGCTCGACCGTACCGCGAGCAGCACGCCGCCGATCGCGCCGAGCGCGAGCGACAGGCCCATCACATAGTTATAGACCCGGTCGGGCTTGACCCCGGACAGCCGGACGATGTCGCGGCGGTCGGCGGTGGCGCGCACGATCCGGCCGAACTCGGTGTGGCGCAGCACGAGTTGCAGCGCCATGAACAGCAGCGCGGCCAGCACCAGCGTGAGCAGCGGCATGATGCCGATGTTGAGGCCCGCGATCTCGAGGCTGGCGCGCGCGAGCTCGCCGACCTGCAGGCTGCGCACGTCGGCGCCGAAAATTTCGACCATGACGTTGCGCAGGACCACCGAGACGCCGAAGGTCAGCAGCAATGGCGAGAGCGGATCGGGTGACGTCACGACCCGGTTGACGATGAGCGCCTGGTAGAGCCACCCGACCGCAAAAGACAGTGCAATCACCGGGATCAGCATCAGCAGCGGCGAAACCTGCGGAAACAGGTTGGAAAGCAGCACGGCGCAGAACGCGCTCAGCACCATGAACTCACCATGGGCGATGTTGACGACGCGCATCACGCCGAACACCAAAGCGAGCCCGATGCCGAGCAGGCCGTAGAGCCCGCCCAGCAGGGCCCCGTTGATCAATGTCTCAACCCAGATCATGTCGTGCCAATCCTGGCTAGTTACCGAAATAAGCGTGCGTCAGCTGCTCCGGCTGCAACCCTTGCGCCGGGCCGGTCAGCGACACGCGCCCCTTCAACAGGCAATAGATCCGCTCCGAGGTCGCAAGCGCGCGCTTGACATCCTGCTCGACCAGCACGACGGCGGTGCCCTCGCGGCGAATGTCGGCAAACGAGCGATAGATCTGCTCGACCACGACGGGGGCGAGCCCAAGCGAAATCTCGTCGCACAGCAGCAGCCGCGGGTTCGACATCAGCGCGCGGCCGATTGCCGCCATCTGCTGCTGACCGCCGGAGAGCTGGCCCGGAAACATCCGCCGCCGCTCTTCCAGGATCGGGAACAGGTCGAACACTCGCCGCAGCGTCCAGCTCCCCTTGCGCCGGTTGACGCTGCCCATCAGCAGGTTCTCCTCGATGGTCAGCGAGTCGAACAGCAGCCGCCCCTCGGGCACCATGATGAGCCCGAGCCGCGACACCTGCTCGGCCGGCATCTGCGAGATGTCGATGCCGTCGAAATGCACCGCCCCTCGCCGCTCATCGTTCAGCCCGACCAGCGCCTTCAGGAACGTCGACTTGCCGGCGCCGTTGGCGCCGACCAGCGCCACCGCCTCACCGTCGGCCACGGTGAAATTCATGTCGAACACCGCCTGGAGATCGCCGTAGAAGATCTGCAGGCCGTTTACATCAAGCAACGCCATCGGCCTTCAATCCCATGTAGATCTCGCGCACAACGGCGCTGTCCATCACCTCGGCCGGCGGCCCGTCAAGCACCTTGCGGCCGAAATCGAGCACCAGGATGCGATCCGACACAGCGCGCAGCGCGTGCGGAATGTGCTCGATCCAGATCATGGCATGATCGGCCTTGACCGACTTGATGATCGCGACCAGCCGTTCGACCTCGGGTTCGGTAAGACCAGCGGCGATCTCGTCAAGCAGGATCAGTTTGGGTTTCGAGGCCAGCGCCTTGGCGAATTCCAGCCGCTTGCGATCGATCAGCGGCAACGCGCCCGCGAGCTTGTCCGCCTTGGCGTCGAGCCCAGTGCGCTGCAACACCTCCATCGTCCAGTCGGACGCCGCCTCGCCATAGAGACCCGCGCCGTAGGACGCCGCGACCAGCGCGTTCTCGTAGACCGACAGATGCGGAAACGGTTGCGGGATCTGGAACGCCCGCCCGAGCCCCATCCGCGCCCGGCGATGCGGCGGCAGCTCTGATATCTCCCTGTCGTCGAGCATGATCGAACCGCCGTCGGCGGTGAGCAGGCCGACGATCAGGTTGAGCAGCGAGCTCTTGCCGGCGCCATTCGGGCCGATCACGCCGAGGCATTCGCCGCGCGCCAGCTCGAAGCTGACGTTATCGGCGACCACGATCTCGCCGAAACGCTTCGACAGCCCGCTGACGCGCAGAAGCGGTGCCATCTCAGGCGAGCTTCGACAGCAATGTGAGATCGGCCTGCTTCGGGATGAACGGCGCCGTCCCGTTGTGCACGATCAAGAGCTCGTATTTCGCCTTGCCGCCCTTGGTCTTGCGCCATTGCCCGCCGGACAGCGAGGTCACCGCGACGTTCTTGATCGGCGTTCCCTTGAACTTCACCGGTCCGACCACCGTCTCCATGTCGAGACCCGCTATGGCATCGCGCAGCGAGTTCTTGTCCTTCGGGTCGCTGTTCTGCAATGCCGCAAGCGCGACCTCCCACAGGGCATGGGCGTAGCCGATCGGCTGGGTCCATTGCTTGCCCGTCGTCTTCTCCCATTCCGCGGCGAGCTCGGCGGCGCTCTGCCCGGTCAGCGACGACTTGAACGGATAGGCCGGCGTCCACCACACCTCGGTCGACATGCCGTCGCCGCGATCGCCGAGCGCGTTCACCGCGCTCGGGAACAGGAATGCGGCCGCCACCGTGCAAATTTGCGGTTTGAACCCGGCCTGCGCCGCCTGGTTCCACAGCGTCACCCAGTGATTGCCGTAGGTAAATCCCGAGACGATATCGACGCCGTTGCTCTTAAACGACGACACCTGGTTGGTGAAGTCATCGGTCGCGATCTGGAATTTTCCGGCGGAGAATTCCTGGTAGCCCGCCCCCGCAATGCCACCGGGCAGACCGACCTTCGGGTCGGAGAACGCCTGGCCCGCGGGATTGTCGATGTAGAGCGTGCCGACCTTCTTGTTGGTGTCGACCGACTGCCACATGCCGAGGAAATTCTTTACGACGTCATCGGCGCCCCAGAAGAAGTGATAGCTGTAAGGGAAGCCCTTGTCGGGGGTCGACTTGCGCGGGAACATCCAGCCCTGCCACGGCACCATGGTCGAAATCGACGGAATGCCGCGGGCATCGGCGAGCTCCTGCACCGGGGCCTGCGCGTCGCCGTCCTCGATCAGGATCAGATCGCATTTCTCCCGCAGCACCAGTTCGCTCGCGACCACCGACGAACGGTTCGGATCGGATTGATTGTCCTTGAAGACAAACTCGACCTGCCAGGTCTTGCCGCCGATCTTCAGGCCGTCCTTGAGCCGGGCCTTGATGCGTTCATGGATCCAAGTGTCGGGCTCGGCAAACGGCGCGCGGACGCCGGACAGGCATCCGACCCAGCCGATCTTGATGGTGTTGCCGGCGGCCCGCGCAACATTGACCAGCGGCACGTTCATCGCCGATGCGAGACCGGTCGCACCGGCCGCCTTCAGCAGCGTGCGCCGGTCGAGCCGGCCGGACGTCTTGTCATTCTTTGTCTCAGTCATGTCCCTCTCCCTCCATAACCAATGATGAAATTGTTCGATCTCGGGCTCATGCCGCCGACCGCTGGATCGCCGCCCGGCTCACCGCGGCAAATTTGCACAATGTGTTTTCGATGATCTGGCGCGGGATGCCGCGCACGATGAAGACGAGCCGCGAGCGCCGGTCCGCCGACGGCCAGCCCTGCAACGTGATCGGCGGATGGAACACATGCTGAACGCCATGCACCACGACCGGCGCATCGGGCTGCTCGGCGACATGCACGATCGCCTTGAAGCGCAGCAGGTCCTCGCCCTTGAGCGCCGCGACATAGTCGAGCCAGCGCGCGAATGCGTCGCGCTGGATGGGCTCGTCGATGACCAGGCTGTAGGACGAGACGCCGGCATCGTGCGCGTGATGGCTGTGGTGGCCGCAATCCGCGCCATCGCAATCGTGACCGGCGTGATGATGCGGCGCATTCGCCGCCTGCGATGCCAGATCGAACCAGCGCACGACATCGGCGGAGCGGGCCGCCGGATCGAACAGGCCAGCGTCGAGAACCCTGGCCGGATCGATGATCCCGTTCCGCACATGTGAGCGCGTCGCGACCGGGTTGATCGCGGCAAGCCTCGTATCGAGCCGCGCCAGTTCTTCTTCGGCGGCAAGATCGGTCTTGGTCACGAGCAGCCGGTCGGCGACCGCGATCTGTCTGATGGCTTCGCTGTGCGCCTCGAGTGTATGCGCGCCGTTGACAGCATCGACGGTCGCGACCACGCCGTCGATCCGATAGCGACTGAGGACATCGGGCGCCGTCATCAGCGTGTGCAGCACCGGCACGGGATCGGCGAGCCCGGTGGTCTCGACCAGTACGCGGTGGAACGGCGGGATCGCCCCAGTGGCGCGGCGGTCGGCGAGATCGGCCAGCGTCTCGATCAGATCCTCGCGCACCGAGCAGCAGATGCAACCATTGTCGAGCAGCGCCAGGCGGTCCTCGCTGCTCTCGACCAGCAGGTGATCCAGCGCCACCTCGCCGAACTCATTGATGATGGCGACGACGCCATTGAGCTCGCCCTGCCGCAGCAGATGGTTCAGCACCGTGGTCTTGCCGCTACCGAGGAAACCGGTCAACACCGTGACCGGGATCTGATCCGCCGTGCCCATCACGCGCCCCGCTGGTAGACCTTGCGGCCTTCGAAGAAGGTCATCTCGACCCGCGTGTCGGCGAGCTGGTCCGGCGGGATGTCGAAGATCATCTGGTCGAGCACGATCAGGTCGGCCGACTTGCCGACCTCGATCGAACCGATCGACTGGCCGAGCCCGGCCGCGCGCGCGGCATCGATAGTGTAGATGTCGATCACGGTGGCGAGATCGAGCGCCTGCTCGGCCCACAGCGACTTGCCGGGAAAATCCCCGGTGGGATTTTGCCTTGTCACCATGCCCTCGATGCCCTGCCAGGGATCGGGGATCGGGATCACCGGCCAGTCCGATCCGCCGGCCATCAGCGCGCCGGCGTCTTTCAGGTCCTTGTTCGGCCAGAAGCGCTGCGCGCGCTCCTCGCCCATCGCGGCCTTGTGCGCCTCGAGGAAGACGGTCGGATACCAGATGATCGGCGACAGATCGGCGGCGACGCCGAGCTCGGCGAAGCGCTTGATGTCGTCGGGCGCGATGTAGCTCGCATGCGCGATCTGGTGGACCAGATGGGTCGCCCCGTTGAAGCTGCGCACGACGTCGATCGCGTCGAGCGCCTGCGTCACCGCGGCATCGCCCGCGCAATGGATCTTCGCCGCAAGGCCGAGCTTCTCGCAGCGCCCGAGCCAGCGGATCAGGTCGGGCACAGTCAGCATGGTCGATCCGCGGAAGCAGCAGCCGCGCACCGGGTCGGCCAGATAAGGCTCGTGGAACGCGGCGGTCTTGGCGCCAGGCACGCCGTCGAGGAACACCTTCACATAGTCCGGCTTCACGTGCGCGCCGCGATACTGTTCGCGCAGCGCAAACAGCTCCTCGCCGGCCTTGCCGAACATGAAGCCCGGCTCGACCACCGGCATCGCGCAGACCGCCCAGGCGGTCAGCTCGCCGCGGTCATCGAGCCCCTTCAGCGCCGCCATGATCGGCTGCATGCTGGCGGCGTCGATGAAGGCGGTGACGCCATAGGCGTTCAGCACCGAGATCGAACGCGCCACCGCCGCGCGGTCCATCTCGGCCGTGTAGTGACCAGAGGCCGCGAGCGCCCGCTCCACGAGGCCCGAGGCGGCCTCGATCATGATCCCGGTCAGCGTCCCGGTCTTGAGGTCGCGGCCGATCTCGCCGTCGGTCGGATCGGGGGTACCGGCCTCAACGCCGGCCAGCCGCAGCGCCGCCGAGCTCGCCCAGCGATTGTGATAGGTGTCGTCGCGCAGCACGACGGGGTGTCCGAGGCACGCCGCATCCAGCAGCGCGCAGGACTCCGCGGTGTTCATCTCGTTCAGGAGATTGTTGCCGAACTGGCCGCCGACGATCCAGGCACCGGGCGCGGCCGCCGAGGCAGCGTTGTGCAAGGTCTCGGCGATCCTTGGCACGCTGTCGGCGTTGGAGAAGCGCAGCTCGTAGAGATCGGCCTGCCCGCCCATCATGATGTGATTGTGGATGTCGACGATCCCCGGCATCGCCATCCGTCCACCGAGATCGACGGTCTTAGTGCCCTCGCCGACCAGGGCCGCGACATCGCGCTCCTCGCCCACAGCGATGAACCGGCCGGCCTTCACGGCTGCGCACGCCGCCCAGGGCTGCGCCCGGTTCGACGTGTAGATCCGGCCGTTGCGGAAGACCGTGTCGGCGAATGTCCTGTTCATACGGATCAACTTCTCGATTAGGAAAGTCCGGAGCGATCAGCCTTTCGCGGTGCACAGCGGCGAAACCGCGCATGGCGCCGGCACGATAGGCCAAACGTTCGACATGTCGGCATTTGGAACAATCCACCGTCCGGTGGATGCTCCGCCGCCTGCCGCAATGCGGGCAGGCGGCCCTCTCAGTAGCCCAGCGCCAGCCCGTCCTTGCGGTGGTCGGAGGCGCCGAGCAGAACGCCGCGCGCATGGTCGATGCGGATCGCCTGGCAGCCGCCGATGGGCTCCTCGGAGAAGCGGGCATCGTGGCCGCGGGCACGCAGCTCGTCGCGGATATCAGGCGATATCGTCGTCTCCAGCGACAGCGCGCCGTCGAAGGCAAAGGAGCGCGGTGCCTCGGCAGCCGCCTGGATGTCCATCTTCATGTCGAAGATGTTCGAGAGCAGATTGGCATGGCCGGCGGCCTGGTAGTGCCCGCCCATCACGCCGAACGACATCATGGTCTTGCCGTCCTTGCGCAACAGGCCCGGGATGATGGTGTGCATCGGGCGCTTGCGCGGCCCGAGCGAATTGAGGTGTCCGGGCCCGGCGCGGAAGCTCCAGCCTCGGTTGTGCAGCAATATGCCCGATCTCGGCGCGTAGATGCCGCTGCCGAACGGATAGAACAACGAGTTGATCAGCGAGACGGCGTTGAGGTCGCGGTCGACCACCGTGACATAGACGGTGTCGCGATGCTCGATATCGTCCCACGCCGCGAGCGCAGAGGCGCGGCTCATGTCGATCTTGCTGCGGATTCTCCCGATATAGTCCTCGGCAAGGAAGGCGGCCGGATCGACCTTGCCGGCGGCGGGATCGCAGAAGAAGGCGTCGCGCGCGCGGTAGGCCGCCTTGGTCGCCTCGGCGAGCAGATGGATCCGATCGGCCTGCGACAGCGCGCCGACATCGAAGCCCGCCAGCGTCCGCAGAATCATCAGTGCCGCCAGGCCCTGCCCGTTCGGCGGACACTCGATCACGTCGTGGTCATGGTAGCGTGCCGAGATCGGCTGCACGTAGTCCGAGGTATGCGTCGCGAAATCGTCGGTGCTGTGGGCGCCGCCGAGCCCGCGCAAAATACCGACCATCTCGTCGGCGGCCTCGCCTGCGTAGAACGCCTCGCGCCCGTGCTGCGCGATCCGGCGCAGGGTCCGGCCAAGCGCAGGTTGCGTGCGGATGTCGCCGACCTCAGGCGCCCTGCCCCCGGGAAGGAACTGGGCGGCGGCATTGGCGTCGATCTCGATCCGCGCCCGGAAGCGGCGCCAGTCCTCCGCGACGCGCGGTGTCACGCAAAAGCCCTGCTCGGCCGCCGCGATCGCCGGCCGGAAAATCTCCTCCAGCGACCTGCTGCCGTGATCGGCGACCAGCCTGCACCACGCGTCGATCGCGCCCGGCACGGTCACCGCCTCGGGCGCGGTCGGCGGAATGTCGCGCGCGCCGCTGCCGGCATATTTTTCTGCATCGGTGCCGGCGGGCGTGCGGCCCGAGCCGTTCAGCGCGATCGGCTCGCCGGCCTTCGGCGAATACAGCGCAAAGCAGTCGCCGCCGATCCCGGTCATCTGTGGCTCGACGACGCCCTGCACCGCCACCGCCGCCACCGCGGCATCGACGGCATTGCCGCCGGCCTTCAACATCTCGACCGCGGCGAGCGTCGCCTGCGGGTGCGAGGTTGCGGCCATGCCACGCTCCGCAACCGCGACCGAGCGGCCGATGGCCATGAAATCACGCATGTCGCCTCCTTCAATGCTGTGAGCGGCAGCCGCTCGCCAACATTGTCGAAAACGACACCGGTCCTTGGCGGATTCTCGGCCGGCTGCGCGGCGAGCGGCAATCCACCTAACGGTGGATCGGTGAATACAGGCGAGGTTCGTCTCGCTGGACGCTTTCCGGACGCGGCGAATTTATCCGACGGCAACGCAGCAAAACCTGTCAGACCTGTGCGTGAGGAGTGCTTTGTCCTATCTGAGTAGTTGCATATTCGCCGGCCAATTCTGCGGTGGTTAACTGCGGTGGTTAACTGGTTGCCAAGCTCAGAGCGCGATGGCACGCTGTCATGATCAGTTTGGATCATGTTTGATTTCCAATGCGGATGTCATCTCGCAAAGAGGTTCGTGGCACCAAGCGAAATCAGTTCGGTTGCGGGGCTGGTTGGTTACGCATTGCCGCGCCTCTGATCACACTGTCATGCGGTGTCGTCGTTCGCGATGTGCACGCGGCGTCGCCCACGGAAGAGTCGGGCCCACAGGTGACAGCATCCGAACCGTCGGCTCAAGCCGATACTCGGAGCGCGCCGCCAGATGCGGACCGAGCTAGCACCGAGGCTCGGCCAACGACGGAAACCGAGAAGCAATCCGAGCAAGCATCTCAGACGGCCAACGTTGTCGATTCGCTCAAGGCCGCTCCTGACAATGTCGATACGGTCTTGGTCCTGGACGAGTGCTTTGTTGCCGAGGCATGCATCGACCGGTTCCTTGGAGCACTTTACACGCGAGCGCCGAAGACGGACTGGATCGTCGTGTACGAGAAAAAGGACGTAACGATCAGGCGGAAGCGAAAACAGATCACCGTCACTCGCAGCATCCCGAAGCGGGTCGAAAATGACTTCGGATGGAAGGACCCCAAAGCAGCAGATAAAGCCGGCATGCCTCTGATGGATTACGTGATCGGAGGGATGGATCGAGCCTTCAAGGGAAAGCTGTTCTGTTTACTCCATGCTGCAGAACAGGCCGGACTGGCACCTGGGATCACAAGCGGATTCCGGGATGACTATCGCCAATCAATCGCGAGCGGGCTGAAGGCCGCGAATGACAAGTCCTATCACGGTGGCAGTTCGCGAGGAGGCTATGGTCACGGGCTCGCCGCAGACGTCATCAGCATGAATGGCGGGAGCAAGGACGAGCGTGCAAGCGAGACCAAGAGATTGTGGAAATGGATCGACGAGCACGAAAAGCAGTTCGGAATTGGACGTCCATATTTGAATGGAGACCCAGCGCATCTCGGACCAGTCGACGGTCAGGAATACGTAGCTCATCGTTCAGCATCGAGCCACGCTAGGCTAATCGGCACGCGACACACCCGAATTGCAGCATCTTCCAGACATGGCGTGAAAACGCGAGCAAAGTCAAAGGCAGCGACGAAGCCTGCGACAACGAAAATCAGCTCGCGCCTGTGATCGGCGCACCTGTCGCTGCGCTTCGAATGTGCGCTCCGGCGAGCCCCAGCTCAGGGGGTGAGCTGGGGCTCACGGCGGCTTCGGAGACTGTAGCGGCCAGCCTCCGGCCACGACGTTACGCCTCTTCCCTGAATTTTATCCACCAGGAACCGCAATTGCTGCGCCGCGCTACTACCTTTGCGTTGCCGGGTCTGCACACCGCGAGATCTGTTACTCAGAGCTAGTTCAGAATGGCAATTGTCGCGCGCAATCGTCGATTTTACTATGTCCTCAGTCGTGCGGATTGGCCGACGTCAACCCCACACCCCGACCATGCACATCGCGCGATCAGGGATCGCCGCTTCTGCCCACGGAGCGACGGTCCCGCCCAACTCGGGATGCGACAAACTAACCCGACGGGCAACACAGCAAAAACGCGTCAACCCGGCCTTCGCCGGGACGACGGTGGGGCGAGAGCCGTGCTCGCAATCGACAGCCCCGCCCTAATGCGGCCGCGACATCAGCGCGACGACGGCGGAGCGGGTCTCGACGCCGAGTTTCTCGAAGATATGGATCAGGTGCGTCTTCACCGTCGCAAGGCCGATGCTCAGGCACTCGCCGATCTCGCGGTTGGTGCGGCCGCAGCACAACAGCTCGACCACTTCCATCTCGCGCGAGGTCAGTCCGTAGCGCGCCGGCTCGTCGGCATTCGACGACAGGCGACTGGTCAGGTTGAATTCGAGGTAATCGTGGATCTTCTCGGCAATGTGCATGCTGCCGTCGGGAATCGCGCAGCCCGGCGCCCAAAGCACGCTCATTCCGGCCACGATGCGGTCGTTGCGGCGAAAGAAGAACTCGATCATGTCGGCGACGCCGCATTGGCCGGCAAACGCACGATAGGTCGCCGCCTCCTGGGACGCGCACTGATCGAGCGCGATGCTCAGCCGGGCAATCGGCCGGTTGCTCGCGGAGCGCGGATGCAACGGATCGAGCCGGTTCATGCCGGCAAGATACTGGTCGTGGAAGCTCGGCGGAACGTTGCTGCTGAGCACGAAGCGGTTGAGGGTCAGGTTTCCGTCGACCTCGTAGAATGCGGTCGCCGACCCCTCGAGAATCCCGCGCGCGAACTGAATGGCCTGTGTGGTTGCCGGATCCGGTCGGCCCAGAAGCGCGATCATGACCTACCTCCCGATGTTTCCCGATGGCGAACGTCTGCGCGTCGCATGGTCGTCACGCTGGGGCAGACGCAGGGCGTAGTCAAGCAATTTGCGGGCCAAGCGCACATCCTGGAACTGGTTACGCCGAAGTAACCCGGCTGCCGTCTCCACCATCCGGTTGATTGCAAACGAGGCAGCCGATACGGAACTCTTACAGGCCTCCCAACTCATTGCTGGATCAAGAATGAATTCGCGTCGCATCATGGCCGCCTTCCCGTCGGCGGCCGACGAACAGGTCACGCTGGCCAACTGGCGTCAGCATCCCTTCAGCGAGTGGGCATTCCGCAATGTCCGCGAACTGCTCCCTACCGCCAACATCGCACGCGCCTCGACGCCGGCGCCACTGTCCTTTGCGCCGCGCTACCTCGACGACGTCAGCTTCGCTGACCCGCGCGGCGAGACGGTCGATGTCGGCCAGGCGCTGCGCGCAAGCCACACCGACGGCATCGTCGTGTCGCATCGCGGACAGGTCGCCTTCGAATGGTATGCCCACGGCCTGACGCCGGACACCCCGCATCTGATCTTCTCGGTCAGCAAGTCGGTCGCCGGAACGCTCGGCGGCATCCTGGCCGACCACGGCAAGCTCGATCCCGATGCGGCGGTGACACGCTACATCCCGGAGATGGAGGGATCGGTCTATGGCGGCAGTTGCACGGTGCGCCATCTGCTCGACATGAGCGTCGGCATCCGCTTCGACGAGGACTATATGGCGCGCGACGGCGACGTCATGAACTACCGGCGCTCGACCGGCTGGGAGCCGCCGGACCCGTCCGTGCCGCCGACCAATCTGCGCGACTATCTACGCACGCTTCGCCCGAATGGCGCACTGCATGGGCATACCTTCCACTACGTCTCGACCAACACCGACGTGCTCGGCTGGGTCTATGAGCGCGCCTGCGGCATGTCCTACGCAAAAATCCTCGCGCAATATCTGTGGCAGCCGATGGGCGCCGAGCACGATGCCTACATCGCCGTCGACTCGCGCGGCGCCGCGCGCGTCGCCGGCGGCATCTGCGCGACACTGCGCGATCTCGCCCGCTTCGGCGAGATGATGCGCAATCACGGCATCAGCAACGGACGGCAGGTGGTGCCTGGCTGGTGGGTCGACGACATCAGGCAGAACGGCAGTGCCGAGGCCTGGTCGCGCGGCGACCTGACCAAGGTGTTTCCCAACGGCAACTACCGCAACAAGTGGTACACGATCGACCGGGGCGAAACGCCGTTTGCCGCAGTCGGCATCCATGGCCAATGGATCTACATCGATCCGGAGAGCGAGACTGTGATCGCGCGCGTCTCCTCGCAGCCGCTGCCGATGGACCTCGATCTCGATCACATGTGGATGCGCGGCTATCGCGCGATCGCGGCAAGGCTTGCCGGCACGGCCTGATAAGGCGCGACATGGAAGGCGATTGAGGAAGCTTCATTCGATCGGCGGCCGCCGCGTGTGCCAATCCGTCACCGATTGGAATGCGGCGCCGGCGCGGACCAGCACGTCCTCGGAGAGATGCGGGCCGACCAGCTGCATGCTGAGCGGCATCTGGTCCGACGTCATGCCCATCGGCAGCGTGATCGTCGGACTGCCCGAGAAGTCGAACACCGCCGTGAAGCGCAGGATGTTCAGGAGAACGTTGGGGTCGGCGCCATATTCGCTCATCTTCGTGAGCGTCGGGATCGGCACCGGCATCGTGGGGATGAGCAGCAGATCGATATCCTCGAACATGGCAGCCAGGCTGCCGCTGAACTTCAGGCGCTCGTGATGGATCGCCGCAATATCGACACCGCTCGTTGCCCTGCCCTGCTCGATCAGCTGCGCGAGGTCCGGTCCATATTCCGACTTCCGCGACGGGTAGGTGTCCAGATGCGCCTCCGCCGTCTCCACCGAGCACATCGCAATCCACTGGCTGACGAGCCTCTGATAGGGCGGGAAATGCACCTCGCGGATATCTGCACCGAGATCGGCGAGCGTGCGCTCGGCCTGCACGAGGGCGGCGACGACCTGCCGATCGATCCCCTCCTGGGTGTACCTGCGATCGACGCCGATCCTCAAGCCCCGGATGCTCTCGCCGACGCCGGCCAGATAGTTCGGCACCGGCGCGCACAAGGCGGTCGGATCGTTGGCGTCCGCGCCCGCGATGACGCCGAGCATTACTCCGGCGTCGGCCGCGCTGCGGCACATCGGTCCGACGTGATCGAGCGAGTCCGCCAGCGGGAAGATGCCGTGCCGGCTGACGCGGCCCCAGGTCGGCTTGATGCCGGTCAAGCCGCAGGTCGCCGACGGAAACCTGATCGAGCCGCCGGTGTCGCTGCCGATCGAGCCGTAGCAGAGGCCGGCCGACGTCGCGACGCCCGATCCGCTCGACGACGAGCCGACCCAGTAGTTCACATTCCACGGATTGAGCGGGGCCTGCACGGCGGGATGGTGGCTGGTATAGGCGCCCTCCGTCATCTTGAGCTTGCCGAGTGTGATTGCGCCGGCGAGCTCGAGCCGGTCCACGATCGTGGCATTGAAGGACGGCACGAACTTCGCATGGATCGTCGTGCCGCCCGCGGTCGGCGCAAACGTCGTGTAGCAAAGGTCCTTCAGCCCGATCGGAACGCCATGCAGCGGGCCGCGCCAGATGCCCTTGGCAATCTCCGCATCGCGCTGCTTCGCCTGCGCCATGGCTCGCTCCGCAAGGACGAGCGCGTAGCCATGAAACTGCCCATCGAGCTTCGCGATCCGGCCGAGCATCGCCTCCGTGATCTCCGAGGCCTTCGCCTCGCCACGGCGAATGAGCCCGGAGATCTCGGTGATCGACTTGTAGTGCAATGGATCCGCTGACATGTCGTTTGGCCCGGGCTAGAACTGGACGCCGCGCGTCAGGGCACCGTCCACGACGAGGTTGGTCCCCGTGATGAAGCTCGCCGCCTTGCTCGCCAGGAACACGGCGGCGTTCGCCATCTCCTGCGGCGTGCCCATGCGCCCGGTCGGGTTGAGCGCCAGCGCGGACTTGTACAGTTCGGGATTGCCGTCCTTGATCATGTTCCAGACGCCGCCCTCGAAATAGGTGTTGCCCGGCGACACCGAATTGGCGCGGATGCCCTTGGCCGCAAGCTGGTACGCCAAGCCCTGGGTGTAATGGATGATCGCGGCCTTGAACGTTCCGTACGGGCCGCTGGCAAAATCGACCTCGCGCCCCGACACGCTGGAGATCGTGACGATCGCCGCCGCCGCGCTCTTCTCAAGATAAGGCATTGCGGCGTTGACGAGCCGCACCGTCCCCATCATGTCGGTGGAGAATTCCTTCTCCCAGCTCTCCTCGTCCTGCCCGATCGAGAGCGCGCTGACATTGGCGACCACGATATCGATGCCGCCGAGCTTCGACGCCATGTCGGCGACCCAGGCCTTCAGCGCCGGTCCATTCGAGACGTCGACCGCACCACCGAATGCCGCAACGCCCTTGGCCTTGATCGCGGCGACCGCAGCCTCGACATCCTGCTGATTCCGCGCGCTGATGCCGACATTGGCGCCCTCGGCCGCGAATGTGTCGGCGATCGCGCGGCCGATCCCCTTGGTGCTGCCGGTCACGAGAACCTTTGCTCCCTTGAGTCCCAGATCCATATCCATTTCCTCCGTTATTATCGATTATGGAACGCGCACTCCCGAACCAAATTGCGCGGCTGATCAAAGCAGCAGCTGCGCGCGCACATTGTCTTCGTTGACATCTTCGCCGGCCAGCGACCGCGTGATCTTGCCCTTCTCCATGATGTAGCAGCGCTGGGCGACGGCAAGGATCGTGTCGAGGTTCTGCTCGACGATGACGATGGTCGTCCCGAGCTCGGCGCGGAACGATTTCAATGCGTCGCAAATATGCTGCACGATCGAGGGCTGGATACCCTCGGACGGCTCATCGAGGATCATCAAGGAGGGATTGCCGATCAGCGCGCGGCCGATTGCAAGCTGCTGCTGCTCGCCGCCTGACATGGTGCCCGCAATCTGCCGCCGGCGCTCCTTCAGGCGCGGAAAATACGCGTAGACAAGCTCCGGAATCTTCTTTCCGTCAGGTCCGCCGATCAGTTCGCCCACTTGCAGATTCTCCTCGACGCTCATTTGCGGAAACACGTCGCGGCCCTGCGGGATGTAGCCGAAGCCGGCGCGCGCCCGCGCATCGGCCTCGAGCTGCGTCACATCCTGATCCATGAAGGTGATGGTGCCGCGCCAGGTCTGCAGCAGCCCGATCAGGCACCGCATCAAGGTCGACTTGCCGACGCCGTTGCGCCCGATCACGCCGACGATCTCGCCACGCGCGACCGACATGCTGACGCCCTGCAGGATCGGCGTCGCGCCGTAGCCCGCCCAAAGTCCCGACACGTCGAGGATGCGATCAGTGGGCATGGGTCTTACCCAGGTAGATTTCCGCGACCTTCTCGTCTTCCAGAATGGACTCGAGGCTGCCGCGCGCGAAGATCTTGCCAAGATGCAGAACGGTGACGCGCTGGGCGACCTGACGCACGAACGCCATGTCGTGCTCGACGACAAGAACCGTCATGCCCTCGGCATTGAACGACTTGATCAGTTCGCCGGTCTTGTAGGTCTCTTCTGGCGACATGCCGGCGGTCGGCTCGTCCAGCAACAGAAGCTGCGGCTGCAACGCCAGCGCCATCCCGATCTCCAGCCATTGCTGCTGGCCATGCGACAGCGCGCCGGCAAGCTTGCCGGAATCTTCGGCCAGATTGAGCAGCGCCAGCAGCCGTTCCTCCTCATCCCGGCATTCCGCGCCCGAAAGCCGCTCCTGCAGCGCGATCTGGACGTTCTGCCGCACCGGCAATTCCTTGAACACGCTCGGCGCCTGCATCTTGATGCTCATGCCGCGCTGCACCCGCGCGTAAGGGCGCTCCGCGGTGATATCGACGGAGTCGAAGAAGATGCTGCCGGCGGTCGGCGGATAGAGGCCGACGATCAGCTTGAACAGCGTGCTCTTGCCGGCACCGTTGGGCCCGATCAGGCAATGGACCTCACCGGCATTGACCGTTAGGTCGACGTCGGAGACGGCGGTCAATCCACCGAACCGCTTGGAGACGCCTTTTACATCGACCAGCGCCATGGTTCAGGTCTCATCCGATTGCAGACGGCTGGCGTCCGCCAGCGCGGGGGCCTCGTCGCGCCGCCGGCGCCTACCCCACCAAACGACGACGAGCTTGCCGATGCCGAGCACAAACCCCTGCGGCGCCAGCATCACGGTGGCGAGCAGCAGAACGCCCATCAGCACCAGCGCGGCCTGCTGGCTGTAGACCGTGATGGTCTGGAAGCCGAACAGCAGCAGGAACGACCCGACCAGGGTCGCGGTCAAATCGTTGCGTCCGGAGAACGCGACCCAGACGATCGGCATCGCCGCCGCCGGCAGGCCGATGCTGGACGGCGTGATGAACTGTCCCCAGGACGTGTACAACGCGCCGCTGAGGCCCGCGAGGCCGCTGCCGATCACGAAGGTCAGCAGCTGATATTTGCGAACGTCGTAACCGAGCATCTCGGCGCGCTGCGGGTTTTCCCGCGTCGCCACGATCACGTTGCCGATGCTCGAGTTCACCAGCATGCGCAGCGCGCCATAGACGATCACGATCAGCGCGATCATGAGGTAATAGAGCGCCGATCCCTCGATGTCGAAATTGCCGACGGTGAGCGGATCCATTCCCTTCATGCCGTTGAAGCCGTTGAGCCGGGCCGGACCGATATGCCATTCCGGTCCTGCGGTCTGCCCGAGGAAGAAGGCCAGCACCAGCGTTGCCGACAGCGTCACGATGCCGAAGAAGATCCCGCTGATGCCGCCCCAGATCATGAAATAGCCGAGGACCCCTGCCGCGATCATCGCGATGACCACTGAGAGAACGAGCGCGGCGATGGTGGCCGTTCCGCCGCCCATGTTGATGGCGAGTACGCCATAGCCGTAGCCGGCAATGCCGAAGAAGAAGGTCTGCCCGAACGACAGCATGCCGCCGTAGCCCCACATCAGGCAGAGCCCGAGCGCCATGAAGATCCAGATCAGGAAGTAGGCAAAATTGCCGACATCGTAGGAGTCGGCGAACAACGGATAGATCAGCGCGCCCGCCAGCACGGCAAGGAAGCAGGACCAGAAGATCTTCCCGCGTCCGAGCGTCTGTGGACCGTCGAGCAGCTTCAACATCGGAAATTCCCGTCTAGCGCCCACGACGCACCAATACGCTGGATAGCCCTTCAGGCAGCACCCGTATGATCAGGATGACACCAAACAGCATGCCGATCTGCCCGATGATCTGGCCATAGCTCGCATTCAGCGCCATCCTGATCATGGCCAGGAACACCGCGGCCGGCGCGGTTCCGAGCAGGACATTGGCGCCGCCGATCACCACGGTGACGAAGCTCTCGACCACGAAGGTCGCGCCCATGGTCGGGATCAGCGTCATGGTCGGCGCGTAGAGCGCACCGCAGAGCCCCGCGAGCGCCGTGCCGATCCCGAAGCTGATGGAATAGATGCGGCCTGTGCGCGCGCCGAGCGCCTTGGCCATTGCCGCGTTCTGCATCGTTGCCCGCGCGATCACGCCGAAGCGCGTCTTCATGAAGATGATGTAGAGTCCGGCCAGCACCGCCACCGCACAGCCGAACAGCACAAGGCGATAGGTCGAGAACGTGTAGCCTCCGATCGCAAAACTTCCTTCCGGCGTACCGATGCCGCGCACTGCGGAGCCGACGATCAGCAGCATCGACTGCGTCACGATCAGGCTGAGGCCCCAGGTCGCCAGCAGCGAGTCGAGCGGACGCTTGTAGAACCGCCGTACGATCAGCAACTCGACGATCATGCCGATGATCCCCGCGGTCAACGCGGCCAGGATCTGGGCGATCGGAAGCGGCACGCCGAGATTGACGAGCCCGACCGTCACATAGGCTCCGCACATGATGAACTCACCATGCGCCATGTTGATGACGCCCATCATGCCGAACACGATGGCAAGACCCGCCGCCGACAGGATCAGGAACGCGAAGACATCGGCGAACTGATAGAATACCGAGAAGAGTTCAGCCGACATTCCGCTCTCCGTGATCACGGCGCCGCATCATTGCGGCGCCGATTCGCTTCAAAGCCGTGATGCAAAACACGAGCAAGATTCGTGCCCGTGCGCGTCACGATTTGCTGGGAAGATGGCTCGGCGTGTACTGATCCTTGTCGTTCTTCTTGGTGAGATCGCAGCCGATCTCGCCAAGCCAGTATGGCTGGATCGTCCCGTAGTCCTTCTCGACGGTCACCTCGTGCTTGGGCCCGACCGAGATCAGGCGCATGCGGTGCGACGTATGCTGGCTCTTTGGATCGATGCAGACCTTGCCTTCGGGTGCGTCGATGCAGGCATCGCCGGTCGCGATCACCTTGCGCATGTCCTCGAGCTTGGTCGACTTGGCCTTCTCGACCAGCGCCTTGTACATGTAGAGCGCGTTGTAGGCGTTGTAGCCCATGTCGTTGATATAGAGCTCGTCAGGGAACTTGGCGTGCCAGCGCTTTTTGAAGTCGTTGGCTTCGGGCGTGTCGATCTCCTCGAACCAGTTCGCGGTCGCATGCATGTTGTTGAGCGCCGGCGGCTTGAACCGCTTGTGCTCGAAACCGAGCATGATCTTGATCGAGGATCCCATCGGCAGATTGAGGTTGGCGGAAGCGGCCTGCTCGAAGAACGAGTCCTGCGCGGCGCCGACATTGATCGTCAGCAGCCAATCCGGCTTCGCCTTTTGGATGTTCTGGATCGTCTGCGCGAATTGCGACACGCCGAGCGGGATGAACTCCTCGCCGACGACCTCGCCGCCGAGGTCCTTCATGATCTTGCGGTTCCACTCCGCGGAGATCTGGCCGAAATTATAGTCTGCCGCGATGACGTAGACCTTCTTGCCGAACTTCTGGACCATCCAGGGGATCAGGGTCGAGAACTGCTGCTCCGGCACCGCGCCCATGCTGACCATGGAGGCATCGCACACGCCGCCTTCATACTGGTTCGTATAGAAGTACGGCGTGGTGGTGCGATCGACGATCGGTCGCAGCGCCTCGCGCGACGCCGAGGTAATGCCGCCGATCAGCACGTCGACCTTGTCGCGGTTGAGCAACCTTCGGCCGAACTCCTGGTAGCGGGCATTGTCACCTTGGGGATCAAGGTGAATCAGCTCGATCTGCCGGCCGAGAATGCCGCCGCTCTTGTTGATCTCCTCGACCGCCAGCTGCGATCCGTGCAGCTTCGGCATGCCCATGAACGCCAGGTCGCCGGAGACGTCCTCCAGCAAGCCGACCTTGAGCGGCGGCTCGGCCGCCTGAGCAGCACCGATTGCAGCCGTCCCGAGCACGGCACCAAGCAAAGCCATTCCAAATATACGCCCCGAATTCATCGCGATGTTCCTTGTCGTTGAAAGATGTTGGACGTCACGCCTTGAGGTAATTCTTCAGGATCGACGCCCCCATCGTGTATTTGGGGTCGACCATGTTGCCGAGCCGCATGCGGCCGGCCTGGCTGAGCAGCATGTAGGCGTCGATCTCGTCGAAGCCGTAATCGGCGCTCATCCAGCGCACGAGCTCGCGATAGGCGATCCGCGCCGCGTCCTCGAGCGGCCGCGCGCTGCCGATCGTCATGATGAAGTCGCGCGTCTCGAGCCGCGGCCAGGCGAAGCTCCAGTTCTTGATCAGATCGATCTGCAGCGTCACGGTGGCGCGTTGTTCGAGCGCGACGCCCGAGAGCTCGCCGTCGCCCTGCGTGGCGTGGCAGTCGCCGACATAGAGCAGCCCGCCTTCGGTATGCACCGGAAAATAGATGATTGCGCCAGGTGCGACGTCAGGCAGGTCCATGTTGCCGCCGTGATAGTCGGGCTGCAGCGAGGAGATCGCCTCGATCTCGGGCGACACGCCGATGGTGCCGATGAACGGCTCATAGGGCAGCGTGATCTTGTCGTTCCAGCGCACGCCGTTGCGGTCGACATGCAGCTTCTTGACGCGCTCCGGCAGCGGCGGATTGAGCAACGCCGTGGATGCGGTGCCGACCAGGCCGCCGAATTCCGGGATGATGCAGGTGGTCCCGGCCGGCTGCGCGCCGCGGGTCTCGACATCGCGGATATAGACGGCGAGGCAATCCCCCTTCCTGGCGCCCTTCACCGCGATCGGCCCGCATTGCGGGTTCAGATAGGGGAAGTTCAGCTTCGCCGTAGGGCTGTCGCTTTCGCTGGTGAGCACACCGCCGAAGGCATCCTCGGTCTCGACGACGACCACCCCGCCCGGATCGATCGACAGGGTCGGCTTGGCATAGGGTCCGTAGACGTAATGGAAGCTGCCCTGTTGCTCGATCGTCAAACTATGGGTCGTGCCGGTCGCGCCCTTGGCGACGGCGCGCTTGGCCATGATGGAACTCTTCAACCAGTCTTCGGTCATGCGAACGGCTCCTCAACTCAGATCGCGGGATGGCGCTTGTGCCAGTCGGTGACGCGCTGGAAGGCATCGCCCGCACGGACGAGACTTGCCTCATCGAAATGACGGCCGACAAACTGGAAGGCGACTGGACCACCGTTCGGCGCGAAGCCGCCGGGAAGCGTCACGGTCGGGCTGCCGGTCATGTCGAACGGACAGGTGAAGCTCAGCAGCCCGGTAATCAGCGACGGGTCCTCACCCAGCGCCGCCATCTTGGCCAATGTCGGCGCAGCGAATGCCTGGGCTGGGACCGCGACGAGATCGACCGTGTCGAACAACAGCCGCACGGCGCCGCGAAACGCCTCGCGCCGCAGCACGATCTTCTGATAGTCCATGCCGGATTGCGCGCGGCCGAGATCGAGCAGGCCGGCGAGTGCCGGACCGTATTCGTCCTTGCGTGCCGGATAGGTCTCTTCGTGCGCAACGGCCACTTCGATGCCGCACAGCGGGAACCAGTCCTCGATGACCGCTTTCGGATCGGGGAACGTGATCTCCTTGATCTTCGCGCCGAGATCAGCGGCAACCCGCAGCCCTTCGCTGAGCACCTTGCCGGCAGCCTCGTCGGTGCCCTCGCTGGTCCAGCGCCGATCAACCCCGATCGTCACGCCGCGCAAATCGCCCGACAGGCCGGCGAGATAGTCCGGCACCGCCAATGGCACGGACGTGGTGTCCTTGGGATCCTGGCCCGCGATCGCGGCGAGTATCGCGCCGCAGTCGGCCGCGCTACGCGCCATCGGACCGATGTGATCCAGCGTTGCGGCGAGTTCGAAGGCGCCGTAGCGGCTGACACGTCCCCAGGTCGGCTTCAGCCCAGTGATGCCGTTGGCAGCCGAGGGAAAGCGGATCGACCCGCCGGTATCGGTTCCAAGAGAACCGAAGCAAAGCCCCGCCGCGGTGGCGACGCCGGAACCGCTCGACGAGGCGCCGGACCACAGATCGGCATTCCACGGGTTCTTCGGCGGATCGATCTTCGGGTGATGATCGGCATAGGCGCCTTCGGTCTGCTGCAGCTTGCCGAGAATCACAGCGCCGGCATCCTTCAGCCGCGCGACCACGGTGGCATCCTCGCTCGGACGGAAGTCGCGATGAATGGTCATGCCGTGCGCGGCCGGCGCACCCTTTACCCAGCACAAATCCTTGACGGCGATCGGCACGCCATGCAGCGGCCCCTTGATCTTGCCGGAGGCGATCTCCTTTTCGGCTGCCGCGGCTTCCGCAAGCGCTGCATCGCCCATCACATGGGCGTAGCTCTTGAGCTGGCCGTCGAGCTGCGCGATCCGCCCGAGCATCGCCTTGGTCACCTCGACCGGTGAGAGTTTTCTGGCCTGAATTTGCAGCCCGACCTCAATGAGCCCGAGATAGTGAAGATCCGTCGTCGGCATCGTTTCTCATCCCCCCACTTGGCACGACGCAAGCGCAGGCACTGCCCATCACCGCGCATGCGCCTCCGGCTTGGCGACACGGATGTGTCGCCAATTTGTTTGGCGGCAAAAGCAAAAAGCCACCCGCCCCTCCAAACGAAGGTGACGAATGGCCCAAATGCCGCGGCTATGAACTATCGCGTGGGTCCGGGATCGAACGGAGCACTCTGCGCGGCGATCGGGACGTCATCGGCCAAATCGACGCACGCAAGGTTCGACAGGAAGCCCTGTAGGAGAAAATTCTAAGGAGGTGTGCAGCGCGTTGTCAACGAGGCTGGCTGCACAAATTTCGCGAGGTGCTGCGCAGCAAATCGGCACGACCACTTGCGCCGGCCTCTGCGAAGATGGTTTCCTGCATGAAGTGCACTGAAAGTCCTCGATGACAAAGCCGTCCATTCCCGTTGGCATTATCTGCTCGCAGCACGGGCCTTATCAGGCCATGGGGCGCGAGATACTGAAGAGCGCCATGATGGCGGTCGACGAGATCAACGAGCAGGACGAGTTCGACTTCGCGATATCGGCGCATGTCCGCGATCCCCGCGGCATCATTTCGGAATACCATACGGTCTGCGACGATCTCATTCGCAACGTCGGGGTCGAGCACATCATCGGCTGCTACACCTCGGCCTCGCGCAAGCAGGTGCTTCCGATCGTCGAGCGCACCGACCGCCTGCTCTGGTATCCGGCGCGCTACGAGGGGTTTGAGTGCTCCGACAACGTCATCTATGTCGGCGCCTCGCCCAATCACAACGTGCTGCCGCTGGTGCGCTACGTGCTCGACAATCTGTCGCATGAGATTTTCTGCGTCGGCTCCAACTATGTCTGGACCTGGGAAACCAACCGCGTCACCCGCGAGCTGGTGACGGCGGCGCGAGGACGGATTCTCGCCGAACGCCTGCTCGAGCTCGGTGAAAGCGCGGTCACGCACATCGTCGACGAAATCGTGCGGCGCCGGCCGCCGGTGGTCTTCAACACGCTGGTCGGCAGTTCGAGCTATGATTTCATCCGCGCGTTTCACGCCGCAACCCTTGCCGCGGGTCTCGACATCCCGATGCTGAGCTGCAGCCTGTGCGAGCCCGAGCTCAAGATCGCAGGTCCCGCATCGGCCGGCTGCATCACGTCATCGGCCTATTTCGAAAGCATTCGCCTGCCCGAGAACCAGGCCTTCGTCGCGCGCTGGAAGGCGCGTCATGGCGAGCACAGCAGCCCGTCGGTGGACGGGCAATCCGCCTATGTCGCGGTCTATCTTTTGGCGCGCGCGCTGCAACGTGCCGGCACATCCGATATCGGCGAGGTGCGGCGCGCCGCGGCCGGCCATCGCTACAATTCGCCGCAAGGTCCGGTCTGGATCGACGGCAGCAACAACCACTGCGTCCTGACGCCGCGGCTCGCCGTCTCCAACGCCGAAGGACAGTTTGACATCTTCTGGGAAGCTGAAGCTCCGGTTAAGCCGGATCCCTATCTGACGCAGCTCGACGTCGCCGCCAGCCCCGCAAGGGATGGAACGTTGCCGAATGCGCCCCATTTGCGGGTTGTGAAATGAGCAAGCCGTCGTCATTTTCGCTGCGCGGGCGCAAGGCGCTCGTCGCCATCAAGGACGAGCGCGACGCCACCATCGTCAGGCGCCAGTTCGAACGTCTCGGGATCGACATCGTCACATGGGACGGCGGTGCCGATATCGACTGCCGGCCGGACGTGACGCTGATCGACGACGAGTTCCTGCCGCTCGCCTCGCCGGCGCAGCGCGCGGCGCTTGGACGAAGCCCGGTCATCGCCCTGCTCGGCACGGAGACGCCAAGCCGCCTCAAGCTGGTGCTCGACCTCGATCCGGCCTCGTTCCTGGTCAAGCCGCTGCGCTCAGCCGGCATCTATGCCGCGCTGGTCCTCGCCTTCGAACGAAGCGAACGCACCAATGAGCTGAAGCAACAGGTGCTCAAGCTCGAACAGCGTCTTCGATCCCGCCGCGTCGTGCTCGCCGCCGTCCTTCAGATCATGCACACGCATGCGCTGGCCGAGCCGGCCGCCTTCGCGCTGATCCGGCGGGCCGCCATGGAGCAGCGCAAGACCATCGAGGAGCTCTCGGCCGAGATCACGGCAAACGGCTCCCTGCCCCGCGCGGCGGGCTAGACCTTACGACTATTTCTTCAATTCCGCATAAAGCTGCATCACGCGTTGCGGCAAGACCTCGATGCGCGGCACCCGGAGCGCATGGCGTTCGCCGAAAATGCGATCGAGCTGGGGAAATCTGTCCTCGCCGATACCGAAGGCAAAAATATCGGTGCCGCGCCGCCGCAGCTGCTGAGCGGCACGGCGCGCGTCCTCCACCAGATATTGCGGATCGGGCACATCGACGTCGGACGGCTCGCCGTCGGTCAGAACCAGCAGCACCTTGCGGAACGCATGCCGCCCCGCGAGGTAGCCCCCGGCGTGGCGCAACGCGGCACCGAGCCGGGTGGAATGGCTGCTGCCAAGGCCCGCGAGACGTGAACGCACGACGGCGTCCATCGGCTCCTCGAAGCCCTTGATGCGGAGATAGCGCACGCGCTCGCGGCCGTCGGAGCTGAAGCCGTGCACCGCGATCGCGTCATTGGCGGCCTCGACCGCCGTCGCCATGATCGCGGCGGCCTTGCGCTCGACGTCGAGAACCGTCCGGCCGCGACGATCACGGTCCGCGCTCGATTGCGACAGGTCAAGCAACAGCAGAACGGCGAGATCACGCGGTCCCGGTGCGTCGCGCTGGTAGACTCTGGGCTCGCTGATACTGCCGGCACGGCGCTCGATCGTCAGCGCGATCGCCGCGTCGATGTCGAGCGCTTCGCCGTCGCGCTGGCCCTTGTGTCTGATACGGCGGCCGATCGAGGCGTCGCGGGTCAGCTCGGTGATCCAGCGCATCGCCTCGGCATCCGTCGAAGGGTCGAACGGCGCGGCGGATACAGCGGCATCAGCCTCCAGGATCGTGGTCCAGTCGGCCCGCTCGGTGCGCGTGGCATAGTCCCATTCCGGGTAGGTCGCGACCGGAAATCCGTCCAGCAGGGTCACCGCTGCGGCCTTCGCGCGCAGCGTCTCGTCGGGCTTTGCGCTGTCGTCGGTGGACTGCCCATCGGGGTCGTCGCGGCGCTCGATTCGCACCGAATCGACCGCAAGCTCGATCGTCTCGGTCGGGCTGTCCGGCTGATCGCCAAAATCCCACAGCGCCAGATTGTCATCGCGATAGGCCGGTTCGACGACATAGCTCTTGGCGTTGAACTGCAGCCGCATCTGCCCGATGTCGTTGCCGAGCAATCCGCCGATCTCGCGGCTGATGGCAGGATCCGTCCAGCGGTCGGCGGCATCGGCAAACAGCGCGCGTCCCTTGCTCACCCACGCATCGGGGTCCTGATAGTCCGGATCGATCAGCGCCCGCGCCAACCGCATCATCAGTCCAGCAGCAGTTGCCTGGCCGGCTGGCGTCGCGCTGTGAAACGGCAACCACAGCCGTCGCAGCCCGGGCATCTCGCGAAGCGCCAATGTCTCGACCCTGGCATCCTCGATCAGCGAGACCAGCGCAATCTGCAGCGCCTTCAGCCGCCCCACCGGAAAGCGGACGGTGGAATGCACCAGGTGCGCGCCGGCATGCGCGACCGCGGCGAGATAGATGGTGTCTGCCCCCTCGCCCGCGAAACCGGGGAAGGTCTCCGGGAGCCCGATCAGGCCGGCGGCAAGCGAGGCACGTCGCGGCACCGGTGTCGGGGCAACGGCAAGCTTGCGGAAACGCGGTTTCCTGTTCCACAGGGCGATCGTGGTTGCGGCGAGGCGCTTTTCCAGGCGTGCAAAATCATCGCCGGTCCGGCCGACCGCGAACAACCGCACCGAGAGCGGATCGTCGAGCGCAAAATAGGCGCGTCTGCGCGATGCGCGGCCGCCGCTTGCACGCAAGCCGGCCGAAATCCAGGCGGAAAAGTCGTCGGCCCCGGCATGCGCGAGCAGCGGCTCCAGCCGGCCGATCGCAAGGCCGACCGATTCCGGGCCTGCATCTGCGAGTTGGCCGAGCGCAGCAAGAACGGCGGTGAGTTCTCCAGCACCCGCAAGCCGCGGCAGCATTTTGGACAATTCGGTCAGCAACCCATGGGCGGCGCGGCTTCCGGCGCTGCGGCCGACATCGCCGGCGGCGCGTCCGATCGCGATCAGATCGTCCGTCGATCTCAGCGCCTGCCATTGCTCCGATAGTCTTAGAAAGCCCAGAACCACGGCCTGGCCGAGGTTGGCCTCGAACAGGTCGTGCACCGCCTCGTCCCAGGCCGCCAGACGATCGATCGCCCCCATCCGGTGCAAGGCGGCCCGCGCCGCCTGCACCGCCAGGGCGATTTCATCGTGGCCGCGCAACAGTGCCGCAAGTCGGCGCCCGGACCGGAAGCCATCGAGCGAACTGATTTGCGCGACCGCCACCTCCGAGTTTCCGTTTACGCAGAGGCCGAAATCACGTCACGCAACGTGTTCCTGGTGTCCGCATCATCGGTCAAGGGAACGACGATCGTGGTCTCGCACGCCTTTTCGAGGCTGATGCCGCATCCGATCAAGCGGCCGGCATTGACCAGCATCCGGGTCGAAGCGCCCTCGTCGAGCCCCTGGCCCTTCAGGTTGCGGCTGTGCTGGGCGATCTTCACCAGGAGATCGGCGAGATTCGGTTCGATGCCGGCCTCGCGCGACACTACCTCGGTTTCCGCCGACCGGTCCGGGTAACCGAAATCCAGCGCCGCAAAGCGCTGCTTGGTGGATTCCTTGAGGTCCTTGATCGCGCTCTGGTAGCCCGGATTGTAGGAAATCACGAGCTGGAAATCAGAATGCGCGTGGATCAGCTCGCCACGCTTTTCCAGCGGCAGCACGCGCCGATCGTCGGTCAGGGGATGGATCACGACCGTCGTGTCCTGGCGCGCCTCGACGATCTCGTCGAGGTAGCAGATCGCGCCAAGACGCACGGCCGTCGTCAGCGGCCCGTCGCTCCATACCGTACCCTGGGCATCGAGCAGCCACCGTCCCACCAGATCCGCCGCCGTCATGTCCTCGTGACAGGCGACCGTGATGAGCGGACGGCCGAGCCGCCAGGCCATGTATTCGATGAAGCGGGTTTTGCCGCAGCCGGTGGGGCCTTTCAGCATCACCGGCATGCGGTTCGCATAGGCCGCACCGAACAGTTCGACCTCATCCTTGAGCGGCCGGTAATACGGCTCCTCGCGGATGCGGTACTGGTCGAGCAGCAAAGCGGGATTGGACACGCTCACGCCTCCCATGATCGCGCAGGCCGCCGTTCGCAACAGATGGGCATCACGATGCGAGCAATTCCTTGAGCTTGCTATCGATGAAGGCGACATCGACCGGATTGGTCCCCGGCCCGCCCGCGAAGTGTCCCCAGATCGACGGCACCGGCACGAACTTGGCGTTCGGCATGTTCGCGACCTCGTTCTCACTGTCTTCAGGCGGGAAGTAGAGGTCGGTCTGCCCCGGCATGACATAGGCCTTGGCCTTGATCGCCTTCAGCGCAGCCTTGAAGTCGCCGTTGTAGATCTCGTTGGCGCTGATGTCGCCATTCTGCCAGGTCCACAGCATCGTGAGCAAATTGTTGGCATCCTTCGGCAGGAAGAAGCCCTCCCAGAATGCCACCAGGAAATCCTCCAGCGACGAGAAGCCCATCGTCTTGATGTCCAGCTGTTCGCGATAGAAGGCCTGCGAAAAGCCCCAGCCGGCATAGACCCGCGCGGCGGCGCGCAGGCCGCGGGCCGGCTTGTCGGTGTACCAGCCCTCCTTCCACGCCGCATCCGCGGTGAGTGCGGCCTTGACGCCTTCGAGGAACACATAGTTGTGGCGCGAGCATTTCGCCGAGCCGCAGAACGGCGCCAAGAGATCCATCATATCGGGATAGAGCGCACCCCAATGGAACGTCTGCAACGCGCCCATCGACCAGCCGACCACCAGACGGATGTGCTTGATGCCAAACTTCTCAATCACCAGCCGGTGCTGCGCGCGCACGTTGTCATAGGCCGTCACTTGCGGAAATCGCGGCCCGTTGTAAGGCTCCGGGGTATTGCTCGGCGACGACGACAGGCCGTTGCCCAGCATATTGGGGATGATGATGAAGTACTTCGCCGGATCGAGCGCCATACCAGGCCCGATCAGCCATTCATTGTCGTAGTGCTGGCCGGAGTACCAAGTCGGATAGACGATCACGTTGTCCTTGGCCGCGTTGAGCTGGCCAAACGTCTTGTAGGCGAGCTTGCAGTCGCGGAGGGTCGCGCCGCGCTGCAAGGCCAGATTGCCGAGATCATAGATCTGATAGTCGACGCTCATTGATGTATCCTTCTTGCTTGATCGAGCTTGTCGCTTACGCGGGACGCGCCACCTTTTCGGTGGAGGATTCCACCCGCGCGATCGCCCCGTACACGATGCCGGCGACCAGCGCGGCTGATATCGCAGTGGACAACCCCGGCATCAGATTTTCAACCGCAAAGGCGCACAGCGACCCGATGCCCCAGGCAATGAACGGCTTCGCACGCCAATCCACGTCCGCACGCGCCCCGGTGCGCAACAAATACTGATCGACCAGGATGATCGCGCCGATCGGCGGCACGAGGATGCCGAGCAGCGACAGCCACTGAATGAAAAACGCCCAGACGTTGCCCGCGGCGACAACGATGCCGATAGCGCCGAGGATCACGGCCATCAGCCGCATATTGGTCCCGAGGATACGCGACCAGCCGGTGGCCGCATTGTAGAGACAGTGCGAGCAGACCGAACCGAGATTGGCGTAGAGGAAGATGAACGCGAGAACGCTGAGCCAGGTGAGCTGCTTGCCGTTCATGTAGCCGAACATGTTGTCGACACCGAATGGATTGGCGTTCGGCACCGCAAGCGCAGCCGTCATCACGCCGCCAACCAGCATCGCCACCAGATTGGCGAACGGGAACGCGCTGAACGTGGCGAACAGGGATGCCCGCGGGCTCGGCGCCCAGCGGTTGAAGTCCGCCGTCACCGTACCGGCGTCGATGAACAGCGCAAGCACCACCGTGAGCCCGACACCCATCGACATGCTGGCGGCGCCGTTATTGCCGGCATAGCCGAAGATCGCCGAAGCCGTCGTGGTCGAGGCGGCATCGGCCGCGACCCAGAGGCCGAGGACGACGAACAATGGCACCGACGCCAGCCCGATATAGTGCAATCCCTTCACGCCGACGAAGGTGATGCCGATATAGAGCACGCCCGCGACGATGGTCATCGCCACATAGTTGAGGCCGTAGGTCGAGGAGATCAACGCGCCGGTGATGCCGGTCTGCACCGCATACCAGCCGAGCAGCAGGGTCGACAGCAGGCCCGACGCCAGCACATAGCCCTTCTTTCCGAACACAATGCTGGCGATCAGCGCAAAGTTCATGCCGCGCCTGGTGCCGATCAGGCCGAGCGCGCCCACATAGGCGAACATGATCAGATTGCCGATGATCATGGCGACCAGGGCATTCTTGAAGCCCATGCCCAGCACCAGCAACGATCCCGTCATCGCGCCGGTGATGATCATCGGAAAGCCGAGCCACACCATGGTGACCGAGAAGGCGCTGCGCCGGGCGCTGTTCGGCACCGGCTCGTGCTCGAACTCGTGACCGAGAAGGTCGTCGATCTGCCCCTCGGTCTGGTGAACCAGTCCGCTATTGGCTTCGCTGCTCATGGTAACCCCCGTTTCCCGTTGCAACAGTTTCAGAACCGCGCCGGCGCGAATGATCGCGCCGGCACAGCTCGGCTCTTTCCAGTCAACGATGTGCGACTTTCTGGTTCGGAATGCCCTCGATCGGACATTCGTCGGTTCCGACGGTTGGACGGGTCATGGCTTCAACCATCTCCCGCGTACCTTCGGGATCCGTGATCCAGTTCTTGTAGAAGGTGTACGGGCAGACGGCGTGGCCGCGATCGCCCTCTCCGGAGTTGATCAATCCGGTGTAGCCGCGGTGCATCAGCTTGAAGAGGTGGTTCTGCGACTGCATGTTGCGGCGGGCATCGCGGATCAGCGACACCGAGAGCTGCGCATACTGGATGCCGTTCTCCTCGGTGCCGCACTCGCCGAGCGTCCGGCCGTCGAAGCCGATGAGCGCGGAATGGCCGAAGTAGGAATACACGCCGTCGAAGCCGGAGGCATTGGCGACCGCGACGTAGCAGTTGTTGGCCCAGGCCATCGATTTCGAGATCTGGATCTGCTGCTCCTTGGCCGGATACATGTAGCCCTGGCAGCGGACGATCAGCTCGGCGCCGCGCATCGCGCAGTCACGCCAGATCTCCGGGTAGTTGCCGTCGTCGCAGATGATCAGGCTGATCTTCAGGCCCTTCGGCCCTTCCGAGACATAGGTGCAGTCGCCGGGGTACCAGCCCTCGATCGGCACCCACGGCATGATCTTGCGATACTTCTGGACGATCTCGCCCTTGTCGTTCATCAGGATCAGCGTGTTGTACGGCGCCTTGTTGGGATGCTCTTCATGGCGTTCGCCGGTCAGCGAGAACACGCCCCAGACCTTCGCCTTGCGGCAGGCGTCGGCGAAGATGCGGGTTTCCTCGCCCGGCACTGACGAAGCCGTCTCGTACATCTCCTTGGAGTCGTACATGATGCCGTGGGTCGAATATTCCGGGAAGATCACGAGATCCATGCCGGGCAGGCCGAGCTTCATGCCCTCGACCATCTTGGCGATGTTGCGCGCGTTATCCAGCACCTCGGCCTTGGTGTGCAGACGCGGCATCTTGTAATTGACCACGGCGACGCCGACCGTGTCCTTGCTGCTCGATATATCTCCATGCAACATGTCTCGACTCCCTTTCTGAACGATAATTCCCGCTACACGGCCATGTGCAGCTGGATGAGATCATCGGTGAGCTCACCGATCGCGCCCTTGGCGACGACGCGTCCCTTTTCGAGCAACGCGAAGCGGTGGGACGCGCGCCGCGCGAACGCGACATTCTGTTCGACCAGTACGACCGTGATCCCGCGCTCGCGATTGAGCTTGACGATCACGTCCTCGATCTGCTCGACGATGTTCGGCTGGATGCCCTCGGTCGGCTCGTCCAGCAGGATGACCTTGGGCTGGGCGAGCAGCGCGCGTGCGATCGCAAGCTGCTGCTGCTGGCCGCCGGAGAGATTGCCGCCGTAGCGATTGAGAAAATCCTTGAGCACCGGAAACAGCTCGAGCACCCACTCCTCGATGCCGTTGGCCGATTTCGCCGCGAAGGTCCCGAGCGTCAAATTCTCCCGCACGGTGAAGCGCGGCAGGATGCCGCGGCCCTGCGGCACATAGGCGATACCGGCCTTGGCGCGCTGATAGGTCCGCAACGGCGAGATGTCGGCGCCGTCGAGCGACAGACGTCCGGTGCACCGGTCCATCAGGCCAAGGATGCTGCGCATCAGCGTGGTCTTGCCGACGCCGTTGCGGCCGAGCACCGACAGGAATTCGCCATTGCCGACCATCAGGTTGATGCCCTGCAGGGCGCGGCTGTTGCCATAGAACGCGTCGACGTCGGTCAGCTCAAGCATGGCTGATGCCTCCCGATCCGAGATAGGCGCGGCGCACTTCCGGATGTGCCTCCACTTCCGCTGCGGTGCCCTCAGCCAGCATCTGGCCCATATGCATCACCGAGATGATGTCGCCGATCGCCTTGACGAAGCCCATGTCGTGCTCGACCACGATCAGCGTGTGCTTGCCCTTCAGCCGTACGAACAGTTCGGCGGTCTTGCGGGTTTCCTGCGCCGTCATGCCCGCGGTCGGCTCGTCCATCAGGATCAGCTCGGCGTCCTGGGCGACCAGCATGCCGATCTCCAGCCATTGGGTCTGACCATGCGACAGATACGACGCGGGCTGGTCGAGCTGTTCGGTGAGCCCGACCAGTTCGGCGAGACGTTCGATGTCGTCGCGCCCGGCATTGCCGATATTCCAGCGCAGATTGCCGAACACGGAGGTGCGGCGCGCCCGCGCCACTTCGAGATTGTCGCTGACCGAGAGCTCGCGGAAGACGCTCGGCACCTGGAACTTGCGGCCGACACCGGCGCGGGCGATCTCGTATTCCTCGAGATCCTGCAGCGCGGTCCCGTCAAAGCTGACGGTGCCGGCGCTGGGCTTGACCTTGCCGCAGATGATGTCCAGCGCCGTGGTCTTGCCGGCGCCGTTCGGCCCGATCAGGCAGCGCAGCTCGCCTTTGCGCACGCTCATGTTGAGCGAATTGAGCGCCTTGAAGCCGTTGAAGCTGACCGAGACGTCGCGGAGGTCGAGATGCGAGCTCATGTGCTGCCCTCCGTCTGGCTGACACCTCGTGCAACCGCGCTGTTGGCGGCCTGTCTGCGCTGGGCAACCCAGCGCCAAGTGGACTGTGCAAGGCCGGCGAGTCCCTTCGGCAGGAACAGCACCACGAGCACGAACAGCGCGCCCATCACCAGCGTCCAGGTTTCCAGGAACGCCGCGGATTCCGACAGCGCGCCCTGCATGCCCGCGACCAGCACCGCGCCGAGGAACGCGCCGACCAGACTCTGCCTGCCGCCGACGGCGCACCACACCACCACCGAGAGCGAGAGCTGCACGCCGAGGAAAGTCGGCGAGGCAAACTCCATCACCACCGTGTAAAGCATGCCGGCGAGGCCCGCGATCGCGGCCGACAGCGCGAACACGAAGATCTGGTAGAGCGCGACGTCGTAGCCGAAGTAGCGCACCCTGCTCTCGTGGTCGCGGATCGCCTGCACGATCAGGCCCGCTCGGGACTTGGTGAAAGCAAAGGCAACCAGCAAGCTGAGCAGCACACATCCGGCGACGAGGTAGTAGGTCGCGCGGCCATAGGCATCGAACGCGACGCCGAAGAGCTCGAGCTGGGCGAGATCGGTGATGCCGTTGAAGCCGCCGGTGTAGCTCTGCTGGTCGATGATCACGAGATTGATCACCACCATGGTGGCGAGCGTGATGATCGAGACATAGACGCCGGTGACACGTCCCCGGAACATGAACCAGCCGAGTGCCGCCGCGACCAGCGCCGGCACGATCAGGCCTGCGGCGATGGCGAAGCTGAGCGAGCGGAACGGCTCCCAGAACCATGGCAAATGCTGGACATTGTTCCAGACCATGAAGTCCGGCAGTCCGCTCGCCCCCGTATGCACCGGCACGGTCTTGAGCTTCAGCGCCATCGCCATGGCGTAGGAGCCAAGCCCGAAGCTCATCGCCTGGCCGAGGTTCAGGATGCCGCCGAAGCCCCACGACAGCCCGAGCGATATCGTGAGGATGCCCAGCACCAGATAGCGCGCGACCTTGTTGAGCAGGAAGTCGTTGTTGAGCAGCACCGGGAGCGCGAACACCAGGGCGCAGACGATCAGCAGAGGTGCAAGCTGCGCGATCAGGCGCTGCAATCCGCTGGAGTTGGGAGCATTCGACGGCATAGATGAGCGATCTGTCTCAGGCCCGCACGCGTGCGGTGAAAAGCCCCTCGGGGCGGAAACGGATGAGCACGACGATGGCGAGCAGCACGATCGTCTTGGCCACCGTGTCGTTCTGCAGGAAGGCGATGCCGCCGGAGAGCTCGCCGAGGATGAAGGCGCTCGCCACGGTGCCGGCGAGGCTCTGCACGCCGCCGAGCACCACCACCATGAAGGCGTCGACCACGTAGCCGGTGCCCATATCGGGCGACACGCTCTTGAGCGGCGACACGAGCGCGCCGGCAAGTCCGGCAAGGCCCGCGCCATAGGCGAAGGTCAGCGCATAGACCCGTTTGGCGTTGATGCCGAACGAGGCGGCGACCGAGCGGTCCTGGATGATGGCACGCAGCTTCATCCCGACCGTGGTGCGGTTCATGAGCAACCAGGTCGCCCCGAACAGCGCGATCGACACGACGAACAGGAACACCCGATACGACGATATCGGAATGCCGAACACGTCCATGCTGTCGGCCAGCGCCGGCGGCAGCTGCACATAGCGCAGCTCGCTGCCGACCATCAGCCGCACTGCCTGTTGCAGCATGATGCCGACGCCCCAGGTGGCGAGGATCGTATCGAGCGGCCGGTTGTTGAGCAGGCTGAGGACGTAGCGTTCGATGACCCATCCGAACGCGGCTACCACCAAGAAGATCGGAACGAGGCTCGCCAGCAGGCCGAGCCCGAGATAGGTGTGGAACACCCAGGCGGCGTAGGCGCCGAGCATCACGAACTCGCCATGGGCGAGATTGATGATGCCCATCGAGCCGTAGATGATCGACAGGCCCAGCGCGACCAGCAGCAGGATAGATCCGATGCTGAGGCCGGTGACGATTTGTTCGATGAGTTGGTCCACGTCGGGATCCGCTTTCGATGTTGGTTTGGGCGCCCTGCCTCTCGCACGCATTCGTGCGAGAGACGGCATTCGTTGCGGGAAGCCGGCCGCCGGCGCCGCACGCCGACGACCTTCGTCAGCCTCCCGTCAGCTCTTCTCGACCAGGCCCTTCTCGGTGCAGGACTGCCCGGGATAGGCCGCGTAGGGCACCGGCTTCAGCCAATCCTTGGCTTCGACGAGAATCTCGAACTGGCCGTTCGACTTCGCCTGCGCGATCTTGGGCCACAGCCAGGTGTGCAGATTCTCCGGCTCGATCCGGACCTTGCCCTGCGGCGCAATCACTTCCTGGCCCTTGACCGCGTCGCGAATGTTCGGCGGCGTGAGATCGCTGGTCGCAAGCTTCTCGACCGCCTGTTTGAACAGATAGGTCTGGAAGTAGCAGGCTTCCGAGACGAAATGCGTCACCTTGTCGGCGCCCCAGCGCTTCTTGTAGGCCTCGACGAACTTCTCGTTCTCAGGCGACTTGTGCACCATGAAGTACGGCGCCGAGGTGAAGTGACCGGCGGCGGCCTCTCCGCCCATCGCCGCGACCTCGTTCTCGGAGGTCGTCAGGCTCGCCATCGGCATCTTCTCGGGATCGAGACCGGCAGCCTTGTACTGACGATGCAGTGCGACCACGGAATCGCCGACCACGGTGGAGAAGATCACGTTCGGCTGCGTCGAGCGGATCTTGTTGATGACGGAAGAGAATTCGGAATGGCCGAGCGGCACATATTCTTCCGCCACGACCTCGCCGCCGAGTTTCTCGAGCAGCTTCTTGCAGTAGTTGTTCTCTTCCTTCGGATAGATGTAGTTGGAGCCGATCAGATAGAACTTCTTGCCGAACTTCTTGACCAGCCAGGGTACGAACTCGTCCTGCTGCTGGTTCGGCACGGCGCCGGTGTAGATGACGTTCTTGGAGCACTCGCGGCCCTCATAAAGCGTCGGATACCAATAGAGGTTGTTCTGCCGCTCGAAGACCGGAAGCACCGCCTTGCGGCTCGCCGAGGTGTAGGAGCCGAACACGCTCACGCATTTGTCGCCGACGACGAGCTTGCGGGCCTTCTCCGAGAAGGTCGCCGGGTCGGACGCCGGATCCTCGACGATCGGCACGATCTTGCTGCCCTTGATGCCGCCGGCGGCGTTGATTTCCTCGATCGCAAGCAGCGTCGCCTTGTTGAGCGACTCCTCGATGATCGCAGTCGTTCCCGTCAGCGAGAACAGCACGCCGACCTTGATCTCGCCGCCGGCCGCGTAAGCGAGGTCGGCGTTCTTGATCCAGATATGCGGCAGTCCGGCGCCGGCAAACGCGCCAAGCGCCGCGGTATTCCTCAGCAAAGTCCGCCGTGAAATGCTCATCCCTAGCTCCCTTCAGGACTGAAAAAACAAAAAGCCCTCCCGATGCGCGCTTACGCGAGCATTGGGAGGGCTTTGTTGCCGGTTTTGTCGAAGGCGGCGCTGTCGCCGCCGGCCCCGCTATTGGGGCTTACTGTTGATGATCGTAGCCAAGCAGTTCGAACGAGTCAACAATCGCCGCGGCGACCGCACTTGCCGACACGCGACGATCCATCGCCTGTCGCCTGATGAAACCATAGGCTTCGGTTTCCGGCATCTGCCGCGTCGCCATCAGGATCGCCTTGGCGCGTTCAACCGTGCGCATCGAGCGCAGATTGTCGTCGAGCTTTTCGATCTTGCTGCGGAGCCGCCGTTCGTAGCTGAACTGGCTGCGCGCCAGCACGAGGCTGGACAACACCGCATTCTGCGTGAACGGCCGCGGCAGAACGGCGTTGGGCGTCGCATGACACAGCGCATCGGCGTGAACGGCTTCCGTCGCCGGCAGGATCACGACCAGGGCGGAGCGCGCATCGCCTGGAATCCACGGCAGACGCCGCGCCAGATCCGGCGAATATTCGCAGTACACCACGTCGGCATCGGCCGGCACGCTCTCCGGCATCGGCCAGACCTGGCGCACCCGCATCCTGAACCGCTGCAATTCGCGGAGCAACATGCCGACCTGATCGTCGACCGGTGCGACCACGACGGCCGACAGATCGGCAAGTTCCTGAACCATGGTCTTGCGTCCGCCGACGTCTCGGCTCAGCGACGGCTTACGCGACTGCTCGTTCATTGGACGCTTCCTGTTTGCGTTGCACGACCATATCCGATCAGGAACGGATCCGCATGCACCGGCTCCTTCGACTGGCTGACGACATCGAACTGTCCCTGGCGGTTGGCGCGTCCGATGCGTGTCCACAGATCGGTATGGCCCGACATCGGGTTGACGGTGACGGCACCTTGCGGTGCATCAAAACTGGTGCCGAACACCATCGAGCGGAGCACTTCCGTGTCGAGCGAATTGACCTGCTCGAGCGCCTTCGCAAACAGATGCAGCTGGAAATAGGATGCCTCGGCGCACATGTTGGTCGAGATGTCGGCGCCGAACCGCTTCTTGAAGCGCTGCACAAACGCGTTGTTGGCGCTGCCCTCGACTCCCTGGAAATAGGATGCCGCGGTGACGTGTCCTGCGCCGACGTCGAAGCCCATGGCGGCGATTTCGGCTTCCGTCGTGGTCAGGCTGGCGATCGGCACTTGCTTTGGATCGAGCCCGACATTCGCGTAGGCCTGATAGAGAAAGACCGTGCCCTCCCCCACGACGGTCGAGAAGATCACGTCGGGCCTGACCCGCTTGATGTCCTGGATGATCGGGACAAAGTCCTGCCAGCGCGCGTAGACATTGACGTAGCGCTCACCGACCACCGAGCCGCCGTTGCTCTTCAGCAGCTCCCGCATCACCCGGTTGGACTCGCGCGGATAGATGTAGTCCGAACCCACGAAATAGAATCGTGTTCCGAACGTATCCATCAAATAGCGGCACAGCGCGAGGCTGTTCTGATTCGGCGAGGCGCCGGTGTAGATGACGTTCGGCGACGCCTCGAAACCCTCATAGAGCGTCGGGTACCACAGCAGGCCGTTCAGCCGTTCGACCACCGGCAGCACCGCCTTGCGGCTCGACGAGGTGTAGCAGCCGAATATAGTGCTGACCTGATCCTCCACCATCAACCGTTTGGCGTAGTGGCCATAGGCGGCCGAATCCGAGCCGGGATCGTAAGCGACGGGAACCAGCTCGCGGCCGCAGACCCCGCCCGCCTCGTTCACCTCCTCGATCGCAAGCTGCGTGCCCTGATACTGCGTCTCCTCGATCACCGACATGAAGCCGGTTCGCGAGAACAGCACGCCTATCCGCCACGGAGCGGAGGTCGCTTGGGTAAGATTCGACATGATCAGGCCCTCGACAGAATTGGAGGGACGAGAGGGATTATTGTTCTTGTTGCTCTCGAACAGCGTTGCCGGGGGCGGAAGATTGCATGTCATCTGCCGCGAGACAAGGACCCAGGCAGCTCATCCTGTCAGCGCCGCTGACGCGAAAGCGGGCAAATCAGATGTCACCCGCGAATGATCACAGGTGCAGCGGTCCACGGACCATCTATCTCCGGTAGACGCGCGATCGATTGCCCGCATCAGGCGCAGGGGTCGATAGTAACTCCGGGGAAACCTACGCCCGGCGCCATTGCAGCAAGGAGTAAGGCGGATCCGACTCCGGGTGATGCTCGAAGACCCCTTCGACGTCAGCGCCGATTGCAACCGCCTGTTCGGGATCGCCGAGCAGATTGCCGACCATGCGGATGCCGCCGGCATGCGGCAATTCGACAAGCACCGCGATGTACGGTCCATGCCCTTTCAGCGCCGCATGCGACGGATGCCACGCACGTTCCCAGCTGTAGATCCGGCCGCGCGGCGCGACCTCGGTCCATGCCGGGTCGAAGGCGTGGCAGCGGTGGCAGAGCCACTCGGGTCCGAACTGCCAAGTGTTACAGCGGCCGCAGCGTTGCACCAGCAGCTTGCCCTGACGCAATCCTTCCCAATAGGGCGCGGACAGGCCGTCGGGCTCCGCGACCGGGATCGGCAGGCCTGCCGGGAGATGGCGCGCACTCGGCTTGCTCATAAGGTTGCCTCCGAACCCAAAATGAGGTTGCTCGCGGGAGAGACCATCGGACCTCCGATGACCATTGCGACGTCGCTGCGCCGAGCCTGATTCGTCGACGTGCCGCGCACCTGACGAACCGCTTCCAGGACGAGCTCAAAACCGTGCATGTAGCATTCGGCAAGGTTGCCGCCGCTGGTGTTGAGCGGCAGCCGCCCGGACGGCGCGATCAGGT
The DNA here is from genome assembly GCF_042258615.1 of Bradyrhizobium sp. Pha-3. Classification (GTDB taxonomy): domain Bacteria; phylum Pseudomonadota; class Alphaproteobacteria; order Rhizobiales; family Xanthobacteraceae; genus Bradyrhizobium. Next base: position 6,113,866 of record NZ_CP170152.1, read on the forward strand.
TCTCGAAGGTCAGGAAGTCGTTGGCTTCCTCCGGCTTGAAGAAGCCGTGCTCCGCCAGCGCCATCACGACACCGCCGGTGAAATTCTCATACGCCTGGACCACACCGACATCGGACGGCCCTACTCCAGCCATGCGGTAGAGATCGGGGGCAACGGTGTCGAAACTCGCCGTGGCGTAGAGCGGCGCGTTGTGCGCCGTCGCCGCCGCGCGATGTCCGGATCCGAAGGCCGCACCGAGCAGATAGGCCGGCTTATTCCGGAATTCGACGGCGCGCTCCGCCGATACCAGCAGCAATGCCGCCGCTCCGTCATTTTCCATGCAGCAATCGTAGAGATGGAAGGGCTCCACGATCCAGCGCGAGGCATCGTATTTCTCGGCGTCCAGCGGCTTGCCGTGCATCACGGCACGCGGGTTGGCCTGCGCATGGTGATAGGAGGCGAGCGCTATTGCGCGCAACGCCGCTTGCCGCACGCCATGCTCGTGCATGTAGCGCTGCACCCGCATGGCAAAACGCTGCGGCGGCGCCAGCACACCATAGGGCATCAGGTAAGATCGCTCGCCCGAAACCGTATGGATCCCGCCCGCCTGTCCGAACCGGCCATATTGGCCCTGAGCCAGCGAGCGGAACACCACGACACAATCGGCGAGGCCCGCGACGATCGAGGCCGCCGCGTTGGCAACCGCAGCACAGCAACCGCCGCCGCCTCCGCCCCATTGCATGGTGGCGGAGCGCAATCGATGCGTCCCCAGCGCCGCGGCCAGCCGTGAGGCCTCGCTGCGATCGTCGCTGTAGGACGAGAACCCGTCGATCTCGCGGGGATCGAGTCCGGCATCCTGGCACGCCGCCAGAATGGCCTTCAGCGCTAGCTTGAATTCCGGATCGGGAGAAGCGCCGTGGCGATAATATTCCGTTTCACCGATCCCGATCACAGCCACGCGGCCCCGCAGCGTCCGCTCGTCTCTCGCGCGCGCTGTCACGGCTTGGCATCCTGTCGCGAGGGCTCGCTGCCGAACGCCCCGCCTGCGGCAAGGCGCGCGATCTCCGCTTCATCGTAGCCAAGCAACTCACGCAGTACATTTTCGGTGTGCTGCCCGACGGCCGGTGCCGCAACGGGATCGACGATCGGCGTCCGCGAATAGCGGATCGGCAGGTTCACGTTCGGTACCCACCCCAGCGTCTCGTGCGGGATCCGGGTGACGATTCCGCGCTCCCTTGCCTCCGGGGAGCGGATCGCCTCGCCGACGGTGCGCACCTGACCGCACGGAACCCCGGCCGCCCGCATCCGCGACTGCCAGTGCAACCAGGGCTGCTGCGCAAAGGCATCGCCGAGAATCGCGAACAACTCCTCGCGCCGGCGGATTCGATCGGGGCCGGTTGCATAGTTCTCGGCCGCCGCGAGATCCTCGCGCTCGAGAACCTGCGCCATCAGGCGCTGGAATATCTTGTCGTTGCCGCAGTTGATATAGAAGGCGCAATCGCTCGCCAGGAACACGCCCGACGGACAGGTGTCCGGGCTGGTATTGCCGCTACGCTTCGGATCGGCGCCGCTGAACAGCGACTGCATGGTCGCGTAGCCGGTCATCAGGACGGCATTCTCGAACAACGAGACCTCGATAGCCTGGCCCTGCCCGTTCCGCTCCCGCGCGAACAGCGCGCCAAGGATCGCATTGCTGGCCATCATCGCGGTGCTGATATCCATCACCGGCGACAATGCCCGCACACCCTCGCGGTCGGCATAGCCGTTCATGGAGACAAAACCGCTCTCGACCTGCGCGATCGGATCGAAACCGAGCCGGTCCGAAAACGCCCCGTCGCGGCCATAGGCCGACACCGAGCAATAGACGATCTCAGGCTTGATCTTGCGGCAGCTCTCATAGTCGAGCCCCAGTCGCGCCATCACGCTCGCCGAAAAGTTCTCGACAAGGACGTCCGCCGTCGCGATCAGCTCGCGCGCGACCTTCAAGCCCTCAGGGGATTTGAGATCGAGGGCAATGCTGCGCTTGTTGCGGTTGGTCCAGAGGAACGGCGCACCGTGCCTGAGATCGGGATGCACCGGGGGATAGCGGCGCAAATCATCACCACGGCCCGGCGCTTCGACCTTGATCACCTCGGCGCCCATGTCGGCGAGGATCATGGTCGCAAACGGTCCCGCGATGAAATGCGAGAAATCGATCACCCGGACCCCCTCGAGCACCCGTGGCGCATCGGCAGGGCGCGGCGTGTGCTCGGGGAAGTCGGCTTCAAGCTGATCCAGCATCGGGAGGTCCGTCGGTTTGAGAAGTGTTGATCCGAGGGTCGCGGGCGTCGTCGTCAATTGCTTTTCGGCGGCTCGGCGAGCGAGCATCCGCCCTGGTCGAGCGGCCGAAACGCCTCCGGTCCGGACAGCACGCCGACCTGCTCAAGCAGGTCCCACTTGCTCTTCGACGCATTCGGGCTCTTCACCTTGAAGATGTACATGTTGTGAATGGCACGGCCGTCCGCGCGCACCACGACCGGCCCGAACAACGCGTCGTCGATCGGCTTGTCCTTCAACTTCCGGATCACGGCCGGTGCGTCATTGGTTCCTGCCGCCAGCGCGGCGTCGAGATAGGCCAGCACCGAGGAATAGACGCCGGCGTGGAACGCGGTCGGCGACTGTCCGTGCTGACGCGCGCTGAACTTCGCCGACCAGGCGCGACTGGCATCGGTGAGGTCCCAGTAGAACGGCTGGGTGATGATCAGCCCCTCCCCGACCGCAAGTCCGCTCGACTCGACATCGTTGGTCGTGGTCAGCAGCGCAGCAAAGGTCCGCCCGCTCTGCTTCAGCCCGAACTCGGCGGATTGCTTGATCAGGCTGACCGTATCGCCGCCGGCGGTCGCGAACGCGATCACATCGGCGCCCGAGCTATCCGCCTGCAGGATGAACGAGGCATAGTCCGCATTGTTGATCGGCACATTGACCGACCCGAGCACGGTGCCGCCGCCGGCGCCGATCACCGCCGTGCCGTCGCGCACCATCGACTTGCCGAGCGCATTGTCGGTCGCGATGAAGTACCATTTCTTGCCGCCGTGACGCACGAGATAGGCACCGATGGTGTGCGAGGCCGCCCAGGTATCGAAAGTCCACTGGATCGTGTTGGGCGAACAGTATTTCCCGGTCAGGTCGGAGGACGCCGCGCTCGATGCAATCAGCGCCGCCTTGGTGCCGCGCACGACCTCGTTGACGGCGAGCCCGACAGCCGAGTTCGGCACGTCGGCAACCGCATCGACCTTCTCCTGATCGATCCAGCGGCGCGCGATTGCGGCGCCGACATCCGCCTTGTTCTGGTGGTCGGCCGAGACGATCTCGACCTTGAAGTCCGGATGAAGCCCCATGAAGTCCTCGGCCGCCATCCGGGCCGCCGTCACCGAACCTTCGCCGGCATTGTCCGAATAAGGGCCGGATGCATCGTTGAGCACGCCGATCTTGAGCGAGCGCGCTACGTCCGCCGACGCGGGCAAACTGCCGCAAACGGCCAGCAGGGCCATTCCGGCGATATGCGAAAGATACTTCATTGTTTCCACCCGTCGTATGTTGTTGTTCTAGAGATCGAGTACGAGCGTGCGGGACTTGGCACCCGAGCAGCAGATCATGACGCTCGTGTTCGCCGCCTGCTCTTCCTTGCTCAGAAACTGGTCGCGATGATCGGGTATCCCCTCGATCACGCGCGTCTCGCAGGTGCCGCAGACCCCTTCGGTGCAGGCGTAGTTCGCGGTGATGCCGGCATCCAGCAATGCATCGAGGATCGTCTTGCCGGGCTCGACCGCAATCGTGCGGTTGCTGCGCGCGAGCTTGACGTCGAAGCCGCCCTCGGTAGCGGGCGCTTCCCGCGCCTGGAAATATTCGACATGCACGCGGTCCGAAGGCCGATCAGCCGTCGCCGCCTCGAATGCCGCGAGCATTGGCACCGGGCCGCAGCAATAGAGATGCGCGTGGGCCGGCGCGTTTCCGACAATTGCCGACAGGTCGAAGAGACGCCCCGATCGCTCATCGTCGAAATCGAGATGTATCCCCGAATGAAGACCGGATCGGAATGCGCCAAGTTCGTCGAGGAATGCGGCAGCGGCGCGGGTCCTTGCGGCGTAGAACAGCTCCCAGCGGCGTCCGAGTGCGTCCAGACGTCGGATCATCGACAGCAATGGCGTGATGCCGATGCCACCGGCGATCAGGACCGAATGCTCTGCCTCTTCGTGAAGCGCGAAGTTGTTGCGTGGCCGGGAGATCGTCATGATGTCCCCGACCCTGACGGTGTCGTGAACAAAGCTCGAGCCGCCCCGGCTCTCGGCATCCTTGTTGACCGCAATCACATAGCGGTGCCGCTCGCGCTGATCGTTCACCAGCGAGTAGCTGCGGATCATGCCGTTCGGCAGATGCAGGTCGATATGGCTGCCGGCCGTGAACGGCATCAACTCGCCGCCTCTCCGCGCGATCAGCTCATAGGAATTGATCCGCTCGGCCTCGTAGCCGATGCGCTTGACCAGCACGTCCTGCGTCATTTCAGCCATGGCGGGACGCGCTCACAGCTCGTACCCGAAATCGGCGCCGAGCTTCGCCCGCATGAACGGCGCGCCGACATCGACCCAGGAATCCTCCGGCGGCAGCCGCAGCGACACCGCCCGCACCATGAACACGTCGGGATCCAGGACACCCTTGGGCTTGATCGCATGATCGCGATAGGCGCCGAGCGCCTCCAGAATGAAGCGCCGCGTCATCGCGATGCCGGTATCGCTCGAGCAGAGCGTCTCCCTGGTGCGATCGAAGATCGGCGAGACGCCGCTCTGGCAGGCGCCGTCCTGCACCCAGAGCCCCGGCAGGCCCGAGAACCAGGTGGTGCGCTGCGCCTCGTAGTCGAATTGAAAGCCGTTCTGCGGATTGTATTTGGTCCAGTAGCCTGCATACGGCACCGTCACCGGGTGCTGGACCAGCGCGTGGCGGCTGGCATGACCGCTCTCGCGGCCCTTGTGGCCTTCGGCGAAGACCTGCCGGGTTTTCTCCAGCAGCGGTTCCGACGGATGATAGGAGAACATGATGCAGAGCGTGTTCTCGTCATCGATCGGCACCCAGGCGTGCCCGCTCAGATCCGGGAACGGGGACAGCGGGGGCACCAGCGTATAGAACGGCAGCAGGAACTGGTTGACGCGCCAGTACAGCGTATTGGCATCGTAATTGCGCCGCGCGGCGATGCTCATGCCGAAGTCTTGCTTGATGCATTCGAAGGTCGGCCTCAGGTCGCGCTTCTGGATCCAGGCACTCGTCGTGCCCTGCGCGTCGAGCCGGCCGTGCAGCAGCGGCGCGTGCGCCGAGTCGATCTCGCCCTCGACCGCTTGCAGCCAGTTGCACTCCTGGACGCGGACCGAGATGTGCACCTGCTCGGCCGGCACCAGATTCCATTCGAGGTTCGGCAGCGGCGGGAGCTCGGCCTGGTCGGGACCCATATAGGTCCAGATCATCCCGTTGCGCTCCTTGCAGGGATAGGCCTTGATCCGCACCCGCTCCTTGAGGCGGCTGCGCACCGGCTCGGCCGGCATGTCCGTCACGGCGCCGGTGACGTCAAATTTCCAGCCGTGATAGACGCAGCGCAGCCCGCAATCCTCGTTTCGCGCGAAGATCAGCGGCGCTCCGCGATGCGGGCAGGCCTGATCGACCAGCCCGACCCGCCCTTCGGTGTCGCGGAAGGCGACCAGGTCTTCACCGAGCAGCCGGATGCGCTTCGGCTGTCCGTCCCTGGCAAGGTCCGCCGACGGCAGAAACGGAATCCAGTAAAGCCGAAACAGATCGCCGAGCGGCGTGCCTTTGCCGACCCTCACCAGCCGTTCATTGTCTTCGCGCGAGAGCATGGGTTTGCCTCCTTCAATTGCGTGTAGTCGGGGCCGCTACGCCGCCGAGAAGCACGGCGACGCGGTCAGACAGTCCGAGATCCTGAGCGGTCCAAAGCGGATCGGATGCGGTGAGCGGCTTGCGTGGAATCGGAGGCTGCTTGCCTTCCTCCACCAGGCCGACGATCAATTCGATGCGGCGCCGCTCGAGCTCCCGCAATGCGTCCTCGACGGCGGCGGCTTCCGCCGTGCATCCCGGCAGCTCCGGATAGGCCAGCCGAACCCGCCACTGCCCCGGCTCGGTTTCGACGGCCTCGGCCTCCAGCAAATAGGGAATCGACAGCAGCTGGCGCAGATCCAAGTTCAACCTCCCTGAACGATGTCTTGGCATCGCATTTGATACGTATACGTACTACATTGCCGGATGACTGACAAGGGCCGAACGCAAATGCATCGTGCCGGGAACGGACCGGGGTGCGGTTCACCGCAGGGTTGAGGACGTCAGGCCAAGCTGCTAACGGCTAACGCGAATTCGAAAAATCGGAGTCCGACGACGGCATGGCAGCCGACAAGGGTATGAAAACGAGCTCGGCCACGGATATTGCGCGCGACTGGCAACTCGAAGGCGGCGTCGGATTTCTGCTGCGGCTGCTGGAAGCCCGCTACGACGGGCTCTATCAGAGCATGACGCGCCAGAGCGACATCACGCCGCGGCAATTCGGCCTGCTGATGGCACTGTACCAATTGGGTCCTCTCACCCCCTCGGTGTTGGCGGAACGGATCAGCTGCGACCGCAACACGCTCAGCGAGATGCTGAAGCGGATGGTCGCGCGCCGGCTGGTCTCGAAGAAGGACAATCCGGACGACCGCCGCTCGCTCCAGGTGCAGATCACCGCCAAGGGCGAGGAAGCGCTTCTGGCCGTCATCCCGGCCGCCGCCGAGCTGCAAAACATCATGCTGGCCCCCCTGCGTAAGGAAGACCGCGCGCATTTCCTGAAATGCCTGCTCGCGATCGCGAAGGCCCCGCCGCCGGACGCTCCGTCCGATACCTGAGATCGCTGCCTAGGCCTGCGTCCTGCCAAACGTGCCCGCAGCGGCGAGCGCCGCGATTGCGTCCGGCGACAATCCGAGGATCCGCGACAGCACATCGTCCCGCTGCGCGCCGATCCCGGGCACTTGACTTCCGATCGATGTATCGGCCCCGGACATCTGCCATGGCGCATTGACGCCGACGAATTCGCCGGCGCCATCCGAGACCGTGCCAAACACACCACGTTGACGCAGATGGGCATCGGTCAGCGCCGCGCCCGGCGTCCGGTACTCGGCGCAAGGAACGCCAGCACGATCAAGCGCCGCGATGCATTCAGCGACGGTGTGACGCTCGGTCCATTGCTCGATCACCTGCATCATGGCGGTCCAGTTGGCGCCGCGCGCCGGAATGGTCGCAAAGCGCGGATCGTTCGCCAGCTCGTCCTGCCCCGTGACCTCGCACAGCGCCGCAAAATTGCGCGGCGTGACCGGAGCGATCAGGATATCGCCATCGCGGGTGCGGACCGGCCCATAGGTCGGACGTGGCGCGCTGATCGGGAACTGGGCTTCCTGGAGTTCATAGACCAGCAGGTTGAGCATGCAGTCCATCAAGGCCACATCGACGCGCTGCCCCTTGCCGGTGCGTTCGCGCTGGACCATCGCGGTCTGGATCGCGGAATAGCCGAAGATGCCGCCGAGGATGTCGGCGACAAAGATCGCGCCGGCGGCCGGACGCTCCCGGTCGCCGGCATAGCGCATCAGCGAGGTATCGAATCCGCTTTCGGCGTGCACGATCATGGCGTAGGCCGCGCGCTCGGCAGCGGGGCCTGTCTGCCCATAGCCCGAGATCGAGCAATAGATCAGGCGCGGGTTGATCTCGCGAAGCGCGTCATAGCCGAGGCCGAGCCGATCCATCACTCCCGGACGGAAATTCTCGACGAGGATGTCCGCCTCCGCGACCATGCGATGCACGAGCTTGATGGCATCGGCGTTCTTCAGGTCCAGCGCCAGGCTGCGCTTGCCGGCATTGAGCTGGCCGAAATAGGTGCTGTGGCCTTCGCGCAGCGGCGTCCGCAGCCGCATGTCGTCACCTTCCGGCGGCTCGATCTTGATGACCTCGGCCCCGACGTCGGCGAGCAGCCGCGCACAATACGGCCCCGCCACCATGATGGAAAAATCCAGCACCCGCACACCGGCGAGCGGCGCCCTGTCGCCATCCTTCTGCATCCGATCTCTCCTACCTCGGCAGCCCGAGCGCGCGTTGCGCGATCAGGCTGCGCTGAATCTCGTTGGTCCCGATGCTAATCACCCACATCAGCGAGTGCCGCAGGTTCTGCTCGAAGCGGCCGTTGTCGATCGCGCCCGGCATCTGCTCGGACAGCGCCGCGCGCATCCCGAGAATGTCGAGTGCGGCCTCGCCGAAGCGCTCCATCAGCTCTCCGGAGAACACCTTGCTGATCGCGCCATATTCCGGCGGCGTCGCGCCATCGGCGGCAAGCTCGGCACAATGCATCATCAATAGGCGGCCGATCTCGATCTCGGATGCCAGGGTCGCCATCCTGTCGCGGACGATCGGGTCATCGGCCAAGGACCGATCGCCGATGACATGCGAACGCAGCTGCTCGAAGGCGTGCGCGACCTTCAGGACGATGCCTCCACCGACCAGTCCTCGCTCGAAGGCCAGCGCGCCGGTCAGCACCTTCCAGCCGCCATTGACCTCGCCAACCAGGTTTCCGGCGGGAATCCGAACGTTGTCGTAGAAGATGTTGGCAAACGTGCCGTCATACATGGTGACGGATGGACGGATGGTGATGCCCGGCGCATCCATCGGCACGATGAACATGCTGATGCCGGCATGCGGCGGTTTGGCATCCTTGTCGGTCCGCGCGGCGAGGAACATGTATTTGCCCCACCAGGTGGTGGTCCAGATCTTCTGGCCGTTGATCACCCAGTGATCGCCGTCCCTGATCGCGCTGGTGCGCAGCGCCGCAAGATCCGAGCCCGCCTGCGGCTCGCTGTAACCCATGCCGTGCATGGCTTCGCCGCGCAGCATTTCCGGAAGATATTTCTGCTGCTGCTCTGGTGTGCCGAACATCATCAGCGCATTGGCCTGGATCGCCGCGCCGATCCTTGGTGCCTCGCCGTGCTCCATCGTCTCCATGAAGGCGATCTGCTCCAGCGCAGAGCGTGCCTGGCCGCCGAACTGCTCCGGCCATCCGAGGCCAATCCATCCGGTCTCGCCGATATTTCGGGCGAAGTTCGCATCGAACTCACGCTTGGCGAACGGCCTCTGGTCGAAGGCCTGCTTCGTGTCTCCGGTCCAGTTTTGTTCGAGCCAGCGCCGGACCTGCTCGCGAAACGCATTTCCGGCGGGCCCGAGGTTGTATTGCGGCAGTCCGGCGCCGTCCGCATCCAACAGTCGCGCGGCCAATCTGTGCTTTGCATCCGCGGCGCCACCGAGCGCGATCGTATCGAGATGCACGCGCTTGAAATGGATCGGCGCCTCGTGCTCCTCGGCGTAGCCGATCGCGCCGAATGTATGCTGGGTCTCCAGCGAGACCTGCCGCAACGCATTGCCGGAGAACGCCGATGCGCAATCGGCAAAGTAGCGCCAGTCGTCGTCGCCGCCATCATGCAGTCTGGCGGTATGCTCGAGGATCAGCCTGACGCCCTCGAGTGCGATCAGGCAGTTTGCCAGTTTGTGCTGGATCGCCTGGAACTGGCCGATCGGTTGTCCGAACTGGTGCCGTTCCTTGGCGTAATCCACGGCCAGCTCAAACACACGCCGCGCCGCGCCGTAGGCGCGCGCGGTCAACGCCGCCTTTCCCTTGATGCGGAGATCGTCCAGATCGGCCGCCCTGACGGGAACGCGCGTGAGCGGCGCTGCGTTCAGCCTGAGCTCGCAGAGTCCCCACGCCCCCATCGCGCGGGTCGCGACGCATTCCACGCCGGGACCGCCAAGATCGATCAGCGCAAAATGTGCTTGATCGAGCGCGACGAGAAGATGCGTGGCGCCTCCCGCAGCCTCGACAAAGCGAAGCACACCCGTTGCCTTGAGGTCCGTGACCTCGATCGAGCCCACCCCAGGATCGCGATCCAGCGCCCCGAACGAGAAGGCGACGATCGCCTTCCCGGAATGCAGCCGCTCCAGGAGGTCCACCACGACGTCGGCCTGCGATCCGGCGATCGCAAGATTGGCGAGCGCCGCAGACCACATCGGCGCCGGACACCCGGCGCGACCGAGCTCTGCCATGACCACGAGAATCTCGGCGAGCCCGCCTTCGCTTTGCTCTGCACCGAGCGCGGCGACGCCCTGCCCGACGAGCTTGCGCCAGACCGCCGACACCTCGTCCGGCGAGGACGACGCCGTTGCGCCGCGCGGACGCCAATGCTCGTCGAGGAAGCCGCGCAAGGAATCGCGCAGCATTCCTGCGACATCGTCATTCGACGCTTCGGTCGCGGCCATGGCCCGGCCCCCGAGCTATGCCTGGCCGAACCTGGGCTTGCGCTTCTCCTTGAACGACATCGTCGCTTCCTTGTGGTCGGCGGTCTCGAACGTCACCTGCTCAAGCGCCATTGAAGCCTCCAGCAGCATGTTCACGCGCTCCTTGACGATCTGGTTGATCGACAGCTTGGTCCAGCGAATGGCCCAGGTCGGACCGTTCGCGAGTTCGACCGCAATCTCGCGAGCCTTGGCCAACACTTCGGCGCGCGGCGCGACATGGTTGACCAGCCCGATCCGCTCCGCCTCCTTGCCCTTCAGGAGCGTGCCGCGGATCAGGAATTCCTTGGCCTTGTTGATGCCGATCAGCAAGGGCCAGATCACCGTGCCGCCGTCGCCCGCGACCAGGCCGACGCGCGAGACGTGGGTGTCGCCGATCCGGGCATCTTCGGCCATCACGGTGATGTCGCAGAGCAGCGCATGGGTCGCCGCAAGGCCGATGGCGTCGCCGTTGATCGCCGCAATGATCGGCTTGTCGAGCTCGAGCTGGCGGGTGACGCCGCGCCGGCTGATCATGGGATCGTGGACTTCGCCCTCCTCGAGCACGTCGCCGCCCGGCCGCTCGGACATCGCCTTCACGTCACCACCGACGCTGAAGAAGTCGCCGGCGCCGGTCAGCACCACGGCATTGACGGCGTGATCGTCGGCGAGGTCGTCCCAGATCGTCCGCAACTCGCGGATCAGCTTCTGGTTGATGGCATTGCGCGCCTGCGGGCGATTCAAGGTCACGGTCGCGACCTTGTCCGCGACCTCGACCGTCAGGCATTCATACTTGGCGTAGTTGGACACGTTTGCCTCCGTTGTTGTTGCTGTTTGAGTGTTGATTTATTCGCCGGCGCGGCGCGCTACCGGCGCAGTCCGGGCTGTACGTCGGCCAATGCGACGTGAAGCGACATGGCCCCCGGGTCCTGCTCCAGCATGCGCTGCACCGATTCCAGGTGCGAATGCAGCAACCGGCTCGCCAGCGCCACGTTTCGTTCGCTCAGCGCCGCCAGGAATTGCCGCCGCTTTTCGGCGAGCCGCGCCATCGCAACCCCGCTCGAGGCGACCTTGGCATAGACGAAGCGCATGTGGATCTCGGTGACCGAGTCGACGATCATCGCGATCACCTTGTTGCCGGTCGACGCAGCCAGCAGCCTGTAGAACTCGCGCGAGCATTCGACCCGATCGAGCAGCCGACCTTCCTTGGTCGCAAGCTCCGTTCGCTCGATATTGGCTTCCAGCGCATCGAGGTCGCCCCTTCGTGCATTTGCGCACGCCAGCTGCACCACAAGGTCGAGCACGTGGACCCGCGCCTCCGACAATTCCCGCACGGATATCGTCCCGAGGCTCAGCATGTCGCGCATGACCTCGTTCATGCGCCGGGTGTCGCCCTGCTGGATGAAGGCGCCGCCCTTGACGCCCTTTTGCAGCCGCAGCACGCCGGCCATCTCCAGGCTGCGCAGCGCCTCCCGCAGCACGTTCCGGCTGACGCCTAGCTGCTGGGCGAGCTCGCGCTCGGCCGGCAGCTTGTCGCCGGGCTTCAGCACGCCGAGCGCCAGCTGCTCGCGAATCCGCTCGCAGATCTCCTCGAACGTCCGCCTGGTGTGGATCGGCTTGAATGTCGGCGCGGCCGCGGTGGCGGCGGCACGGAGATCGGTGGCCCGCTCCCTGCGGTTCGGCGAGGCGGTGCGGGGGCGCTGCGGCGCGCGAGGGCTTGACTTGGTGCTCATGCGGTGAATTATTAAATGGATCACCCATTCAATGGAAGCCCCTTTTTGGCTTCCGGCAAAGAAAACAGACGGGAGTCCGTATGAGTTTTTCCGAGGAGCAGGTCGCCTTCCGCGACAACGTGCGCAGGATGGTCGCCAGGCACGTGGCGCCGATCGCCGCCGAGATCGACGAGACCGACCGCTTCCCGCTCGAGCTGGTCAAGCTGTTCGGCGAGATGGGGCTGATGCAGCTCTGGGTGCCGGAGCGCTATGGCGGCCCGAACGGCAACCTGACCATGGCCTGCATCGCGCGCGAGGAGATCTCGAAGGTCTCGCCCGCCTGCGCATCGATCGCGGCACTCAACACCATGTTCATCATGCCGCTGCTGCATTTCGGTTCGGAAGAGCAGCGCCAGAAATATTTGCCGATCATCGCCCAGGGCGGCGTGGTCACGGCGATCGCGATCTCCGAGCCGCAGGCCGGCTCCGACGTCGCCGCGCTCAACACCCGCGCCCGGAAGGACGGCGACAGCTATGTCCTGAACGGCCGCAAGCAGTGGTGCAGCTACGGCGTCGTCGCGGACTACATCGTGGTGATGGCGCGGACCAGCGACGGCGCCGGCGCCGACGGAATCAGCGCCTTCATCGTCGAGCCGAAGAAGATGCCGGGCATTACGTTCGGCCGCCACGAGCGCAAGATGGGCTTTCGCGGCGCCCCCAACACGCCGATCTTCTTCGACAATGTCCGGGTGCCGGCCGAAAATCTCGTCGGCGAGGAGGGCAAGGGCTTTCGCGCGTCGATGCGTGCGCTCGACCTCAACCGCCCGACCATCGGCGCCCAGTCGGTCGGCCTCGCTCAGGGCGCGCTCGATGCCTGCATCGCCTACGCCAAGGAGCGCAAGCAGTTCAAGCAACCGATCGCCGAGTTCCAAGGCGTGCAGTTCATGCTCGCCGACATGGCCATGCAGATCGAGGCGGCCCGTGCACTGGTCTACGAATGCGCCCGCGCCGGCGATGCCGGCGACTGGAAGCGCCTCAACGTGCTTGCCAGCATGGCCAAATGCGTCGGCAGCGACATGGCCATGAAGGTCACGACCGACGCGGTCCAGATCTTCGGCGGCTATGGCTACACCATGGACTATCCGGTCGAGCGCATGATGCGCGACGCCAAGCTGACCCAGATTTTCGAAGGCACCAACCAGATCCAGCGCGTGGTGATCGCCCGCGAGCTGCTGCGCTAGCGCAGATCGATTGCAACAAGAAACGAATTACAGGGAGAAACGACCTTGAACTACATCATCGACCGGGCTTTGGCGGCCGTCGCGCTGTCAGCCCTGCTGGCGGCGCCTGCCTACGCGCAGAAAGCCTATGGACCCGGCGCCAGCGATACCGAGATCAAGCTCGGCCAATCGACGCCGCTGAGCGGCCCCGCCTCAGCGTTCGGCGCCGGCGCCGGGCGCGCCGTGGTCGGCTATTTCGAGATGCTGAATGCGAAGGGCGGCATCAACGGACGCAAGATCAACTTCACCCAGCTCGACAACGCCTACAGCGCGCCGAAAGCGGTCGAGCAATCGCGCAAGCTGATCGAAGACGTCGGCATCTTGGCCGAGGTCGGCACGATCGGCACCGCGCCCAACGTCGCGATCCAGAAATACCTCAACGCCAAGCAGGTGCCGCAGCTCTTCATCACCGCCGGCGGACGCCGCTTCAACGATCCCAAGAGGTTCCCGTGGACGATCCCGCTCTATCCGGACTTCGAAACCGAAGGCCGCGTTGTCGCCAAGTACATCCTGAGCGCAAAGCCCGACGCGAGGATCGGCGTGCTCTACCAGAATGACGACTACGGCAAGGACTATCTCAAGGGCCTCCGCGCCGGTCTCGGTCCGAGGGCCGAACTGATCGTCGCCCAGGCCTCCTACGAACTCGCCGACCCGACGATCGACTCGCAGATCGTCCAGCTGAAGGCCGCCGGCGTCGACACGCTGATCGAGCAGTCGTCATCGAAGGCCGCCGCGCAATCGATCCGCAAGGTCTACGAGCTCGGCTGGAAACCGCTGCACGTGATCGGCGGCTCGACGGCATCGGTCGAAACCATCCTGAAGCCCGCAGGCCTCGAAGCATCGAAGGGGTTGGTCACCACGCAATTCCTCAAGCAGCCCGGCGACCCGGCCTGGGCCAATGACGATGAGGTCAAGGCCTACAAGGATTTCCTGAAGACGTACGCCCCTTCGGCCAACCCGGACGACTATTCCGTGCTGGTTGCCTATATGAACGTGCACGCCGTGGAGCTGGCATTGCGCAAATGCGGCGACGACCTGACCCGCGAGAACCTGATCAAACAGGCGACGTCGCTGAACGGCGAGCGGCTGCCGATGATGCTGCCGGGCGTCTCGATCAGCACCCGGCCCGGCGACTACACGCCGTTCAGGACCTTGCGGATCGCGACGTTTGATGGCGAGAGCTGGTCGCTGACCGGCGAGCCGCTGTCGGCCGATTGAGGCCGAGTTGGCGAGAACCGTTATCAGTGGCCTCTCGCCAACGTCATCTCAGGCGCGCAAGCTCGGCAGATCGAGCCCGTTGGCGCGGGCGCATTCGATCGCGGTTTCATAGCCAGCGTCGGCGTGGCGCATGACCCCCGTCGCCGGGTCGTTCCACAGCACGCGCTCGAGCCGGCGCGCCGCCTCGGGCGTGCCGTCTGCGACGATCACCATGCCGGCGTGCTGCGAATAGCCGATGCCGACGCCGCCGCCGTGGTGCAGCGATACCCAGGTGGCGCCGCTCGCACAGTTGAGGAGCGCGTTGAGCAACGGCCAGTCGGACACGGCGTCCGAGCCGTCGCGCATCGCCTCGGTCTCGCGGTTCGGGCTTGCCACCGACCCGCTGTCGAGATGATCGCGGCCGATCACGATCGGCGCCTTGAGCTCGCCGCGCGCCACCATCTCGTTGAAGGCAAGGCCAAGGCGATGGCGGTCGCCGAGACCGACCCAGCAAATCCGCGCCGGCAGCCCCTGAAACTTGATGCGCGCCTTCGCCATGTCGAGCCAGTTGTGCAGATGACCATCGTTGGGCATCAGCTCCTTGACCTTGGCATCGGTCTTGAAGATGTCCTCGGGATCACCTGACAGCGCCGCCCAGCGGAACGGCCCGACGCCGCGGCAGAACAGCGGACGGATATAGGCCGGAACGAAACCCGGAAAATCGAACGCCTGCTTCAGGCCCATGTCCTTCGCCATCTGGCGGATGTTGTTGCCGTAGTCGAGCGTCGGGATTCCCTGCGCGTGGAAATCCAGCATGGCCTGCACGTGATCGACCATCGAGGTCTTGGCCGCGGTCTCGACCGCCTTCGGATCGGCGGCGCGCCGCGCCTCCCATTCGGCGAGCGTCCATCCCTTGGGCAAATAGCCGTTGATCGGATCGTGCGCGCTGGTCTGATCGGTGACGATGTCCGGCCGCACGCCGCGGCGCACCAGCTCCGGAAAGATCTCCGCCGCATTGCCGAGCAGGCCGACCGACACCGGCTTATGGGGCTTGGCCGCGTCCGCAATGATCGCCAGCGCTTCGTCGAGCGTCGCAGCCTGCCGATCGAGGTAACCTGTCCGCAGCCGCATCTCGATGCGGCTCGGCTGGCACTCGACGGCGAGCATCGAGGCGCCGGCCATGGTCGCGGCCAGCGGCTGGGCGCCACCCATGCCGCCGAGGCCCGCCGTCAGGATCCATTTCCCGGCGAGGCTGCCGCCATAGTGCCGGCGGCCGACCTCGACAAACGTCTCGTAGGTCCCCTGCACGATCCCCTGGCTGCCGATATAGATCCACGAGCCTGCCGTCATCTGGCCGAACATCATCAGGCCCTGCCGGTCGAGCTCGTTGAAATGGTCGAGCGTCGCCCAATGCGGCACCAGATTCGAATTCGCGATCAGGACGCGCGGCGCATCCGCATGGGTGCGGAAGATGCCGACCGGCTTGCCGGATTGCACCAGCAGCGTCTGGTCGCCTTCGAGCTTGCGCAAGGAGGCAGCGATCCGGTCAAAGCTCTCCCAGTCGCGCGCCGCACGGCCGATGCCGCCATAGACCACGAGCTCGCTCGGACG
This sequence comes from Bradyrhizobium sp. Pha-3, assembly GCF_042258615.1. Lineage (GTDB taxonomy): Bacteria > Pseudomonadota > Alphaproteobacteria > Rhizobiales > Xanthobacteraceae > Bradyrhizobium. The sequence goes on from NZ_CP170152.1 coordinate 6,130,013, forward strand.
CTCGGCGACGTCGGGATCGAGATTGTTCATCAGCATGCGCAGCGGCGCTTCCGTCAACCAGCTCTTCGCGCTGATGTCGGCGCCGCGGGGAGCGCGGATGATACGTTCGTTATCCAGTCGGCGGTTCATGACGGATGCCCCTGTCGGCTAAGCAAGTTTTGGAAACGGATCGGACGAAAGGACCGCGATCGCAGTGGCGGGCAGCGCGTCGGCTTCGACCAGCGACGCGGCCCGTGCGAGATCGTCGGCCATGTAACGATCCGCTGCGAGCGCCGGAACATGCTCGCGCAGCGCAGCAATGACCGCAGCGAGCGGTGCGCTGGTCGCGTGTGGTGCGCGCAGCGTGATGCCTTGCGCGGCGACCAGAAGCTCGATGCCGAGGATAGCCGCAAGGTTGTCGGCCATGTCGGACAGCCGGCGCGCGGCATGCGCGGCCATCGAGACGTGATCCTCTTGATTGGCGCTGGTCGGCGTGGAGTCGATCGAGCACGGCATCGCACGTTGCTTGTTCTCGGCATAGAGCGCCGCCGCCGTCACCTCGGCGATCATGAACCCGGAATTGATGCCGGGCTCGGGGGTCAGGAACGGCGGCAGGCCGAAGTTCAGCGCGGGGTCGACAAGCGTCGCGATCCGGCGCTCGCTGGTGGCGCCGATCTCCGAAAGCGCCAGCGCGATCTGGTCGGCGGCGAACGCCACCGGTTCAGCATGAAAATTGCCGCCCGAGACGATCTCGCCGGTCTCGACCAGGACCAGCGGGTTGTCCGTCACGGCATTGGCCTCAACGGTCAGACCGCGAGCGGCCTGCACGAGCAGGTCGAGCACGGCGCCCGCGACCTGCGGCTGGCAACGCAGGCAATACGGGTCCTGCACGCGCTCGTCGCCTTCGAGATGCGATTGCCTGATGTCGCTGCCATCGAGCAGCGCGGTCAGGGCCGCAGCCGCAGCGATCTGCCCATCATGGCCGCGCAGGGACTGAATCTCGGGACGAAACGGCACCGTGGAGGCCATCGCCGCATCGACCGACAGTGCACCGGTCACCAGTGCGGCACAGGCGAGACGATGCGCGCGCAGCAGGCCGGAAATCGCATAGGCAGTCGAAAATTGCGTGCCGTTGATCAGCGCGAGCCCCTCCTTGGGGCCGAGCGTCAACGGCCCAAGGCCGGCAGCGGCAAGCGCTTCGTGGCCCGGCACGATCTTGCCCTCAAGGAATGCCTGCCCCTCCCCGATCATGACTGCGGTCATATGGGCGAGCGGCGCCAGATCGCCGGAGGCGCCGACCGAACCCTGCTGCGGCACCAGCGGCGTGACGCCGCGCGCCAGCATGCCCTGCAACTGCTCGATGACGTCGCGACGTACGCCGGACGCGCCACGGCCGAGCGAAATCACTTTCAATGCCATCATCAGGCGCACGATCGGCTCGGGCGTGGCCGGGCCTACCCCGCAGCAATGCGACAGGATCAGGTTGCGTTGAAGCAGCGTCGTCTGGTCGGGGGCGATCCGCGTCGACGCCAGTTTCCCGAAACCGGTATTGATGCCGTACGCGGGCACGTCGGTCTGCGCCGCTTTCGCCACGATCCCCGCGGCCGCCTCGACGCGCGGCCAGAACGAGGGATCGAGCACGATGGGCGCGCCTGCGAGCACGCGCGCCAGGACGTCGAGGCCGACCGCTCCGGGCTTCACGACAATGGGGACAGCCGGATCGCTCATTGGCCCCTCCACACCCGCCGGTGCAGCGGATTGAAGCCGATGCGATAAACCAGCTCGGCCGGACGCTCGATGTCCCAGATCGCCAGATCGCACCTTTTGCCGGCCTCTAACGTGCCGGTCTCGGCGAGCAGGCCGAGCGCGCGCGCCCCTTCCCGCGTCACCCCGGCGAGGCATTCGGCGACGGTCATCCGGAACAGCGTTGCGCCCATGTTCATCGCAAGCAGAAGCGAGGTCAGCGGCGAGCTACCGGGATTGCAGTCGGTCGCAAGCGCCATGTTCACGCCGTGGCTGCGGAACAGCTCGACCGGCGGCTTCTGCGTTTCGCGAATGAAATAGAACGCACCGGGCAGCAGCACCGCGACCGTGCCGGCCTTGGCCATCGCGACAGCACCGGCTTCGTCGGTGTGCTCCAGATGATCGGCTGATAGCGCGGAGAACTGTGCGGCGAGCGCCGCGCCGCCGAGATTTGACAGCTGGTCGGCATGCAGCTTGACAGGCAGCCCCAGCGCACGCGCCGCCGCGAACACCCGGGCCGTCTGCTCTCCGGAAAATGCGATGCCTTCCATGAAGCCGTCGACGGCATCGGCAAGGCCGGCCTTGGCCACCGCCGGCAGCATCTCGTTGCAAACCAGATCGATGTAGCGGTCCTTGTCGCCATCGGCTTCGGGCGGCAACGCGTGCGCACCCAGAAAGGATGTGCGGATCGCAACCGGCCGCAGGCGGCCGAGGCTGCGTGCCGCCGCAAGCTGCCGCATCTCGGTCTCGACGTTAAGGCCATAGCCGGACTTGATCTCGACGGTGGTTGCCCCCTCGCCGACCAGCGCGTCGAGCCGCGGCAGCGCGCCGGCGACGAGCTCGGCCTCGGTCGCGCTGCGCGTCGCGGCAACGGTCGAGACGATGCCGCCGCCCGCGCGCGCGATCTCCTCATAGCTCGCGCCCTTCAGGCGAAGCTCGAACTCGTGCGCGCGATTGCCGCCAAAGACGAGATGGGTGTGGCAATCCACCAGCCCGGGCGTGATCCAGCGGCCGCCGCAATCGATCCGCTCAACGGCGTCCGCATCCACAGGAAAGTCCAACTGCGCGCCTGCATAGACGATGCGGCCGTCACGCGCCGCGACCAGGCCGCGCTCGATCTCGCCGAGACCGGCGCCATCGCCTCGCATCGTGGCGAGCCGGGCGTTGTGCCAGATGCGGTCGAAACGCTCTGCCATGCGATCGTCCCCTCAAGGTGGGATGCTTGACTTATATGTCTAGACATATAATCGTGTCCCGGTTCTGTCCAGCCGGCATGGAAAAATGACACGACTGCATTTCGCATTCGCGCTGCTGCCCTCGGGCTGGGCCAATGACGTGCAGGTTGTGGTCACCGACGGCGCGATCGCCTCGGTGACGGCAGGCGTGCCCCCCGCCGCCGGAGATGAACGTCACCAATTGGCAGTTGCGGGATTGGCGAGCCTGCACAGCCACGCGTTCCAGCGCGGCATGGCCGGCCTTGCCGAACTGCGCGGCGACACCACCGACACGTTCTGGACTTGGCGCGAGACGATGTATCGCTTTGCGTTGACGATGACGCCGGACGATGTCGACGCCGTTGCGACCCTGCTCTATGTCGAGATGCTCGAGCGCGGCTTTACCCGCGTGGGTGAGTTCCACTATCTCCATCATGATCGCGACGGCTCGCCCTACGCCAATCCGGCTGAGATGGCCGTGCGCATTGCGGAGGCGACTGAGGCATCCGGCATCGGGCTTACGCTGCTGCCGAGTTTCTATGCCCACGGCACTTTCGGCGGCGCAGCACCCCATGCCGGGCAGCGTCGCTTCATCTGCTCGGTCGATCAATTCGCCGCGCTGATGGCGGCATCGCGCGAGGCGATCCGAACACTCCCTGGCGCCAACATCGGCATCGCCCCGCACAGCCTGCGCGCGGTGGCGCCCGATGAGCTCGCGGCGATCATTCCGCTTGCCGGGACGGATCCAATCCACATCCACGCCGCCGAGCAGGTGCGCGAAGTCGAGGATTGCATGGCCTGGTCGGGGCAGCGGCCGGTGGAATGGCTGCTGGAGAACGCTCCCGTCGATCAGCGCTGGTGCCTGATTCACGCGACCCACATGACGGATCGGGAAGTCGCTGCGCTCGCCGGCAGCGGCGCGGTTGCAGGCCTCTGCCCGGTGACCGAAGCCAGCCTCGGCGACGGCATCTTTTCGGCGCGCGAATTCATTGCCGCCGGCGGCCGGTTCGGCATCGGAACGGATTCCAACGTGCTGGTCGGGGTCGCCGACGAGCTTCGTCAACTCGAATACGGCCAGCGGCTGAAGCATCGCGAGCGCAATGTGCTCTCCGGGCGTCCGGGTGCATCCACCGGCCGCGCACTGTTCGACCACGCGCTCGTCGGCGGCGCGCAAGCTTTGGCACAAACCATAGTTGGGCTCGCGCCCGGCGCCCGCGCCGATATCGTCACCCTCGACGCTTCACACCCATCCCTGGCGGGACGGTCGGGCGATGCCATTCTCGACGGCTGGCTGTTTGCGGCCGGAAGCGATGCGATCGATTGCGTGTGGGCCGGCGGCGACAAGCTCGTCGCGGGCGGACGGCACAGGCTGCGCGACAAGGCGCGCGAGCGGTTCAACGCGAGCGTGCGGAGGCTCGTCGCATGAGCCTCGCCTCCGATCGGGCCCGCCCTGCCGCTGCCGGCAAGCCGACGCTCTACAAGCGGATCAGGCTCGATATCGAGACGCGGATCCTGACCGGCGAATGGCCACCGGGCCACCGTATCCCCTACGAGCACCAGTTGATGGCGCGGTATCGCTGCTCGCGCATGACCGTGAACAAGGCGCTGTCAGAGCTCGCACAAGCCGACCTGATCGAGCGGCGGCGGCGTGCCGGCTCATTCGTACGCCGTCCGCAGCATCTGTCGGCGGTGCTCAAGATTGCCGACATGCGTGCCGAGATCACCGCGCTCGGCCGCAGCTACGGCTATCAGCTGATCGATTGCCGGCGTCGCACCGCGACCGCGGCCGATCGTGCCCGGCTCGGCGTGAGCACGGCCGGCAAGGTGATCGCGATCGCATGCCGGCACAGCGCCGACAATGTGCCGTTTGCGGTTGAAGACAGGCTGATCGATCTCTCCACGGTTCCGGAGGCCGCGACGGCAGACTTTGCGCGTGAACCTCCGGGATCATGGCTGCTGCATCACGTGCCGTGGACCGAGGCTGAACATACGATCAGCGCGGTCGTTGCGGACGATCGCACGGCAAAGGCGCTCGACATCGCGGTCGGCGCGCCCTGCCTCGTGATCGACCGCTACACCTGGCGCAGCGCGCGCACGGTGACGGCAGTGCGGCTGCACTATCCAGGCGACACGCACCGCTTGGTGGCTCGCTTCAAGGGAGGCTGAAGACGGCTTGCGCCGCATATTTCATGCAATGCATCATGAGCCACCATCCACAGACATGCATCATGCGGCAATCCGCCGCGACTGACGTGAAGACATCACTGACGTGACGACATCAACAGGGTTCAATCCATCGTTCAAGGGGTCGATAATCATGCGTTCGTTCAAGCTATTGCCCGCAATCGCAGCTTTGCTCGCGTCCACCGCCGCGTTCGCGGATGACGTCAAAGTCGGCGTCGGCATCTCCGGCTGGACCGGCTTCGCGCCGCTGACGCTCGCCAAGGAGGCCGGCATCTTCAAGAAGAACGGCCTCGACGTGACCTTGAAGAAGATCCCGCAGAAGGACCGGCATCTGGCGATCGCCTCGGGCGACATCCAGTGCGCGGCGACGACGGTGGAGACCTGGATCTCCTGGAATGCCAATGGCGTCGCGACCAAGCAGATCTTCCAGCTCGACAAGAGCTATGGCGCCGACGGCATGGCCGTGCGCAATGACGTCGCCGCGATCAAGGACCTCAAGGGCAAGACCGTCGCGGCATCCGCACCGGGCACCTCGCCCTATTTCGCGCTGGCCTGGATGCTCAAGAAGAACGGCCTCTCGGTGAAGGATGTCACCGTGGTCAATCTGGAGCCCGCCGCCGCGGCGCAGGCTTTCGTCTCCGGCCAGAACGATGCCGCGATGACCTACGAGCCTTATCTGTCGACCGTGCGCGCCGCCCCCGACAAGGGCAAGATCATCGCCACCACGCTCGACTATCCGATCGTGATGGACACGTTCGGCTGCACCCCGAAATTCCTGACCGACAATCCGAAGGCAGCCCAGGCGCTGGCCAACAGCTATTTCGAGGCGCTCGACATGATCGCCAAGGATCAGGCCAAGGCCTATGAGATCATGGGCGCGGACGTAAAGCAGTCCGGCGAGCAGTTCGGCAATTCGGCAAAGTACCTGCGCTGGCAGGACAAGGCCGCCAATCAGAAGTTCTTCGCCGGCGACTTCCTCAGCTTCAACAAGGACGCCGCGGAGCTGCTGCTCGAGGTCGGCATCATCAAGGCCGCGCCGAAGGTTGAAGACATCTACGACGCCAGCTTCATCAAGTAACGCAGCCATCATTTCGGCCGGTCCCGCCTCGCGAAAGCCGGGCGGGACTGGCGCATGAGATACGCCTGGACAAATTGATGCGTCCCCTCGAGCCCACAACGTCGAAGCAGCGCGTGGTCTACGGCCTCGCCTTCTTCGTGCTGTTCGTCGCCCTCTGGTCCTGGGCAACGTTCGGCGGCCATGTCTCGAAGACATTCCTCGCCAACCCACTGACCATGGTGCAGGAAGGCTATGAGCTGCTCGCCAAGCAGGGCTTCCTGTTCGACATCGGGATGACGGTCTGGCGGGTCATCGGCGGTTTTGCCCTTGCCGCCGTGATCGCAGTGCCGCTCGGCGTGCTGATGGGGGCCTACAAGCCGGTCGAGGCTTTCCTCGAACCCTTCGTGTCCTTTGCGCGCTATCTGCCGGCGTCCGCCTTCATCCCGCTGCTGATCCTGTGGGCGGGCATCGGCGAACTGCAAAAGCTGCTCGTGATCTTCATCGGCGCGGTGTTTCAGATCATCCTGATGGTGGCCGTGACCGTCGGAGCCACACGGCGCGACTTGGTCGAAGCCGCCTACACGCTCGGTGCGCGCGACAGCGGCGTCATCCGCCGTGTGCTGCTGCCTTCGGCCGCGCCCGAGATCGCCGAGATCCTGAGGCTGGTGCTCGGCTGGGCCTGGACCTACGTCATCGTGGCCGAACTGATCGGCTCATCGTCCGGCATCGGACACATGATCACCGACAGCCAGGCGCTGCTCAACACCGGCCAGATCATCTTCGGCATCATCGTCATCGGGCTGATCGGCCTGATCTCCGATTTCCTGTTCAAGGCGTTCAACGCCTGGCTGTTCCCATGGAAGCTCGCATGACCGCGCTCAGGATCGATCAGGTCTCGCGAACCTTCCCCGCCCGCGCCGGCAACGCGCCGACAAGGGCGCTCGAGCCGACCACGCTCGATGTCGGCGACAACGACTTCGTCACCATCCTCGGCCCGTCCGGCTGCGGAAAGTCCACCCTGCTCCGGATCATCGCCGGGCTCGACCGGCCGACCAGCGGACGCGTCACGCTCGATGGCCGCGAGGTCACCGGCCCCGGCGCCGATCGCGGCATGGTGTTTCAGTCCTACACGCTGTTTCCGTGGCTGACCGTGCGTGAGAACATCGCCTTCGGCCTGCGCGAGCGCGGCGTTCCGCAACAAGGGCGCCATGACATCGCCGACGCCTTCATTCGCCGGGTCGGACTATCCGGCTTCGAGAACCATTGGCCCAAGCAGCTGTCGGGCGGCATGCAGCAGCGCACCGCGATCGCCCGCGCGCTGGCCAATGATCCGAAGATCCTGCTGCTCGACGAGCCATTCGGCGCGCTCGACAACCAGACGCGCGCATTGATGCAGGAAATGCTGCTCGGGATCTGGGAGCGTGACCAGAAGACGGTGCTGTTCGTCACCCACGACATCGAGGAAGCAATCTTCCTGGGCAGCCGCGTCATCGTCATGAGCGCGCGGCCCGGCCGCATCAAGGCGGAGATCGCGGTCGACCTGCCGCATCCCCGCTCCTACAAGATCAAGACCACGCCCGAATTCGTCGCGCTGAAGGAGCGGCTGGTCGAGGAGATCCGCACCGAGGCGCTGAAGGTTGCCGAACAGGCCTGACGAGCAGCCACGCCTCCGGCTCTAAAGCATGATGAGATTAGGTTAAGCTGGATCGGCATCGGAGGTTCACCTCTCCCTTGGGAGAGGTCGATTTGCACAGCAAATCGGGTGAGGGGTTACGCTCCAACGAGAGGGCAAGCGCCCTCACCCGGATTGCTTCGCAATCCGACCTCTCCCCGTCGGGGAGAGGTGAAACGAGACCGCCGCGAGCCGATTCAACCAAATCTCGTCCCGCTCTAGTGGCTGATCATCCAGGGGCGCGCGGTCGGAAAGCCCTTGGCGCCGCTCTTGGTCTTGGTCATCAGCCGTGCCGGCTTCTTCTTTCCCGTGGAACAACAGCCGCAGCCCGGGCCGTGCGCGGCCTTGTACTGATCGAGCGTTTTCGGCGCGTGCCGGCTCTGCTCGTTGGTGGCGTGCGCCTTGCGCTTGTCGGAGGGCATGCAGAAGAACGCCGGTGCAGTGAGGATCACGCGCGGCGACGTCGTATCGCATTGCGGACAGTCCTGCGGCAGGTCGCATTCCGCCATCGGCCGCATGTCGGTGAACGGGCCGCAATCGTTGCAGAGATATTCGTAGATCGGCATTTTCGTATCCTTGCGCAGTCATGTGCGATGTCTGGCGGCGGATGCGGGGCGGCCAATACGCAGCCGTCCCGCACCCTTCGCGCAGGGATCACCTAAAGGATCACTTGTCGGGCGAGATCGGCATCTGCACGTCGCCCTTGATATGCTTGATCGGACCTGCCGATGACGGCATGACGTCGAAGTCGAATATCTCCGTCGGCAGCCACAGCGTGGCGCAGGCGTTGGGCACGTCGACCACACCCGAGATATGGCCCTGGCACGGCGCGGTGCCGAGGATCGAATAGGCCTGGGCGCCGGAGTAACCGAACTTCTTCAGGTATTCGATCGCGTTCAGGCAGGCCTGGCGGTAGGCGATATGGACGTCGAGATAGTGCTGCTTGCCGGCCTCGTCGACCGAGATGCCCTCGAAGATCAGATAGTCCTTGTAGTTCGGCGTGATCGGCGACGGCTTGAACACGGGGTTCTTGATGCCGTATTTCGAGACGCCGTCCTTGATGACGTCGACCTTGATGTGCAGCCATCCGGCCATCTCGATGGCGCCGCAGAAGGTGATCTCGCCGTCGCCCTGGCTGAAATGCAAATCGCCCATCGAAAGCCCGCCGCCCGGCACATAGACCGGGAAGTAGATCTTCGAGCCGCGCGACAGATCCTTGATGTCGCAATTGCCGCCATGCTCGCGCGGCGGCACGGTGCGGGCACCCTCAAGCCCGATCTTGGCCTTGACGTCACCCTTGGCCTGGCCGGCATGTGCGGTCGGCGCGAACGGCGGATTGGCGAGACCCGGCACGCGGGTCGGGTTGGTCGCGATCAACTCGGCTTCGCGCTTGTTCCAGGCCGCCAGCATCTTGGCGTCGGGCAGACAGCCGATCAGGCCGGGATGGATCAGGCCGGCGAAGTTCACGCCGGGGATGTGGCGCGACGAGGTGTAGAGGCCCTTGATGTCCCAGATCGACTTCTGCGCCAGCGGGAAATGGTCGGTGAGGAAGCCGCCGCCATTCTGCTTGGAGAAGAAGCCGTTGAAGCCCCACAGGCTCTCCTTCAACGGACCGACGTCGAGCAGGTCGACGACGAGGAGATCGCCGGGCTCGGCGCCCTTGACGCCGATCGGACCCGAGAGGAAGTGCACGATCGACAGATCGATGTCGCGCACGTCATCGGCGGAATCGTTGTTCTTGATGAAGCCGCCGGTCCAGTCGACGGTCTCGATGATGAAGTCGTCGCCGGGGCTGACCCACTCGACGATCGGAACCTCCGGATGCCAGCGGTTGTGAATCTTGTCGTTTTCATAGGCCGACTTGCTGAGATCGACCTTGATCAGTGTATCAGGCATCGAGATGCTCCCCTTGGTTTACATAGTTAAAAGTTTGAGCGTGATCTGGTCGGAAAACCGCTTCACACTTTTCCGGATCACGCTCGGTTAGACAGACAGATATTTGGAGATTTGCGCGGCATCGACGCTGGCGCGCGGATCGTCGCGGACGATCTCGCCGTTCTCGATGACGAGCACGCGGTCGGCGATGTCGAGCGCGAAGCTCAGAACCTGCTCGGAGACAACGATCGACAGCCCCCGTTCGTCGCGGATCCGCTTCAGGGTGCGCGCCATGTCCTTGATGATCGACGGCTGGATGCCTTCGGTCGGCTCGTCGAGCAGCAGCACCTTCGGCTTGGTCGCCAGCGCGCGGGCGATCGCGAGCTGCTGCTGCTGTCCGCCCGAGAGATTGCCGCCACGGCGGCCCTTCATCTCGAGCAGCACCGGAAACAGCTCATAGATGTCGCCGGGCACCTCGGAACCGCCTGACACCACGAGCCCGGTCTCGATGTTCTCCTTCACCGTCATGGTGGAGAAGATCATGCGGCCCTGCGGCACGTAGGCGAGACCTTTGGCGACCCGCTCGTAGCTCTTCATCGCACCGAGCTCAGTGCCGTCCATCGTCACCTTGCCGCTCTTGGCCGGCAGGATGCCCATCAGCGACTTCATCAGCGTGGTCTTGCCCATACCGTTGCGGCCCATGATTGCAACGATCTCGTTGGGTGCGACTGAGACATTGAGGCCGTGCAGCACCTCGCTCTGGCCGTAGGCGACGTGAAGATCATTGATTGCCAGCATCGATAGCTCCTAGAACCGGGCACTGTTCTTCACCTCTCCCCTTGTGGGAGAGGTGAATCGAGTTCGGGGCTCGACCGATCCTGATCATCCGTCAGTGCCCCAGATAGACTTCGATCACCTTGGGATCGTTCTTGACGTGCTCCATCGTGCCCTCTGACAGGATCTGGCCCTGATGCAGCACCGTGACCTTGTGCGCGATGTCTTCGACGAACTTCATGTCGTGCTCGATCACCAGCACCGACCGGTCCTTGATGATGCGGTTGAGCAGCTCGGCGGTCTTGGCACGCTCGGAGACGCTCATGCCGGCCACCGGCTCGTCGAGCATCAAGAGGTCCGGGTCCTGGATCAGCAGCATGCCGATCTCGAGCCACTGCTTCTGGCCGTGGCTGAGCTGGTCGGCATAGGTATTGAGGCGGTCCTTCAGGAAGATCATCTCGGCGACCTCCTCGACCCGCTGCTTGACCGCGTCGTCGCGCTGGAAGGTCAGCGAGCCGAACACGGTGCGGCCGCGCGGGTAGGAGATTTCGAGGTTCTCGAACACGGTGAGGTCCTCGAACACCGAGGGCGTCTGGAACTTGCGGCCGACGCCGGCCTGCACGATCTCGTTCTCGCGCAATCTCGTCAGCTCCTGGCCGCGGAACTGGATCGAGCCTGAGGTAGCCCGGGTCTTGCCGCAGATCAGGTCGAGCACGGTGGTCTTGCCGGCGCCGTTCGGGCCGATGATGACGCGGATCTCGTTCTCCTCGACATAGAAGGAGAGATCGTTGACGGCCTTGAAGCCGTCAAAGGACACGGTGAGTCCGGAGACCGCGAGCAGGAAGTCCTTGGGCTGATGGCCGACGAGCATGATGATCCCCCTCACTCGGCCGGTGCGCCGTCGGCGATCAGGCCGGCCGCCGATTTCGATTTGCGTGATGCGAACAGGCGATCAATGCGGGGCTGGACATGATCGGCCCAGATGCCGGAGAGCCCGTTCGGGAAGGCCAGCACGACCGCGATGAACAGCGCGCCGAGGCCGAACAGCCAGAGCTGCGGGAAGGATTCCGAAAGGCTGGTCTTGGCGAAATTGACCAGCAACGCGCCCCAGACCGCGCCGAAGATCGACATCCGGCCGCCGACCGCCGTGTAGATCACCATCTCGATCGACGGCACGATGCCGACAAAGGACGGCGACATGAAGCCGACTTCGAGCGTGAACATGGCGCCGCCGATCGCAGCGAACACCGCCGCGGCACAGAACGCGAAGATCTTGAAATTGGCGACGCTATAACCGGAGAAGCGCACGCGATCCTCCTGCTCCCTCATCGCCACCAGGATGCGCCCGAGTTTTGTCAGCCGGATGAATTGCGCGGCAACGATGCATCCGAACAGCAGCACAACCTCGACGAAATACAGAATGAACTTGGCGTGATCGGTGCGGATGTCCCAGCCGTGCAGCGTGCGTAGATCCGTGATGCCGTTGATGCCACCGGTGTAGCCCTGCTGCCCCACGATCAGGATGGTGAGGATCGCGGCGATCGCCTGCGTGATGATCGCAAAGTACACGCCGCCGACCCGGCGCTTGAACATCGCAGCGCCGATGATCAGCGCGAAGAAGGCGGGAACCAGCAAGATCGCCAGCACCGTGACCGGAAAACTGTGGAACGGCTTCCAGAACAGCGGCAGCTGCGTGATCTGGTTCCAGTCCATGAAGTCTGGAATACCCGGCGTCGACTGGATCTTGGTGTTCGCGACCGAGGACGCCTCGAGCTTGAGGTACATCGCCATACAGTAGCCGCCGAGGCCGAAGAACACGCCCTGCCCCAGGCTGAGGATCCCGCCATAGCCCCAGCACAGCACGAGCCCGATGCCGACGAAGGCGTAGGTCAGATATTTGGCGACCAGGTTGAGGCGGAAGATATCCAGCGACAGCGGCAGGATGACAAGGAGCAGCACCGCGAGCGCGAGGAAGCCGAGCAGTTCGGAGCGATTGAAGAAGCGCGAGTTGATGACCATGACCTGCCTGCTTGTTCTTATTTGCGGACCTTGAGCGCGAAGAGCCCCTGCGGACGCACCATCAGGATCGCGACGATCGTGAGCAGCGTGATCACCTTGGCCATCGATCCCGACAGGAAGAACTCCAGCGTCGACTGGGTCTGCGAGATCGAGAAGGCGGAGGCGATGGTGCCGAACAGCGAGGCTGCGCCGCCGAACACGACGACCAGGAAGGTGTCGACGATGTAGAGCTGGCCGGCAGTCGGCCCGGTCGAGCCGATCATGGTGAAGGCCGAGCCCGCGATGCCGGCGATGCCGCAACCGAGGCCAAAGGTGTAACGATCGACCCTCTCGGTGTTGATGCCGACGGCGCCCGCCATCACGCGGTTCTGCACGACGGCGCGCACCTGCTTGCCCCAGCTCGACCAGAACAGCACATAGGCGACCGCGATCGTGATCAGCATGGTCAACGCCATCACGAACATGCCGTTGATCGGGATCTGGATCGAGTCGGTCGCCTGCCAGGAGCCCATCATCCATTCCGGCAGCTCGACGCCGACCTCGCGCGCGCCGAAGATCGAGCGATAGGCCTGCTGCAGGATCAGGCTGAGGCCCCAGGTCGCCAGCAGCGTGTCGAGCGGGCGCTTGTAGAGATGGCGTATCAGCGCCCATTCGACCAGCATGCCGAGCGCACCGGAGGCGATGAATGCCAGGATCATCGCGATGAAGAAGTAACCGGGGAACAGCCAGGGCGCGACGTGTTGCACGGCGTTCGACGTCATCCAGGTGACGTAGGCGCCCAGGATCATGAACTCGCCGTGGGCCATGTTGATGACGCCCATCTGGCCGAAGATGATGGCAAGCCCGAGCGCCATCAGCACATAGACGGAGAACAGAATGAGCCCGGCAAATCCCTGCATCGCGAGGATGGCGCCGAGATCGCTGATCGAATAGTCGCCGAACATCTGGTCCTCCGTCATTCCAAGGGGCGCGCGCCGCCGGTCAAGCGGCGCTCGTTCCGTGGCGAGGACGATGACGTCCACGCCACGATGCGTTGAAGTGAGGTTGCGCTTTACGCGCCAGAACTCACTGGTAGCCCTTCGGGAACGGATCCGGCTCGACGAGGTCGGCGGTCTCGTAGATCAGCTCATACTGACCGTCCGCCTTGGCGCGTCCGACGCGGGTCTTCGACCAGAGGTGATGGTTCTCGTGGATCCGGACATAGCCTTCCGGCGCGCCCTTGAACTCGACGCCTGGAGATGCCGCGGCGATCTTGTCGATGTCGAAGGAGCCCGCCTTCTCCACCGTCAACTTCCACAGCCACGGGCCGAGATAGGCAGCCTGCGTCACGTCGCCGATTACGGTCTTCTCGCCCCACATCTTCTTGAACGCCGGCACGAAGGCCTTGTTGTTCGGATTGTCGAGCGACTGGAAGTACTTCATGCAGGCATAGGCGCCGGCGATGTTCTCACCGCCGATGCCGTCGATCTCGTCCTCGGTGACCGAGATCGTCAGCAGCGTCTGCTTCGACAGGTCGATGCCGGCCGCCTTGAGCTGCTTGTAGAACGCGACGTTCGAACCGCCGACGATGATCGCATAGATCACGTCCGGCTTGGTCAGCTTGATCTTGTTGATGACCGAATTGAACTGGGTCGAGCCGAGCGGGAAGTACTCCTCACCGACCACCTTGCAACCCTGCAAATGGTTCTCGATGTGCTTGCGCGCGATCTTGTTCGAGGTGCGCGGCCAGATGTAGTCCGAGCCGAGCAGATAGAAGCTCTTGGCGCCCTTGGTCTTGTTGACCCAGTCGAGGCCCGCGATGATCTGCTGCGTCGCTTCCTGGCCGGTGTAGATGACGTTCTTGGACTGCTCGAGGCCCTCATAGAAGGTCGGGTAGTAGAGCATGCCGTTGTACTGCTCGAACACCGGCAGCACCGCCTTGCGCGAGGCCGAGGTCCAGCAGCCCATCACGGCGGCGCATTTGTCGTTGACCAGGAGCTTCTTGGCCTTCTCCGCGAAGGTCGGCCAGTCGCTCGCACCGTCTTCCTGGATGAACTTGATCTTGCGGCCGAGCACGCCGCCGGCGGCGTTGATCTGTTCGATCGCGAGCTTCTCGGCCTCGACCGATCCGGTCTCGGAGATCGCCATGGTTCCGGTCACCGAATGCAGGATACCGACCGTGACTTCGCTATCGGTGACTGCAAGACCCGTGGTGTTGACCGCAGAGGTTGCAGGAACGTCGGCGAATGCAGGACGGCCCAGCATCGAAACGGCCGGCAAAGCAGCCATTCCCATCAAGAGCTTGCGCCGGAGCGGAGACTTCAGGCCTGGTTTGGTTTCGTCTGACATGAGCACCCCATTGGTTCGAGAACGCTTATTGATCAGGCGAGGATTGCTCACTTTTGTGCAGCGCACTGATACGTGAGATCGCGTATACTGCACCGCAAAATAGCGACGTAGGTTTTTGGTACGGGATTTGCCCGCGATCAGCGCATCGTGGACCAGGAGTTCAAACGAGTGGCAGGGCGACAGCGGATAGACCGCGTCAGGCGCCAATACAATCAATGGGTCGCCAACCAGACGCTGGAAGACTACGCGCTGCGCTTCACCGCCAAGAGCGCGCGGCGCTGGTCCGCCGCCCGCGTCGCCAACACTGCCCTCGGCGCGATCTCCTTCCTCGCGCTGGAGGCGATCGGCGGCACCATCACGCTGAACTACGGCGCGATGAACGCCTCCGCCGCGATCCTGGTCGTCAGCGTCATCATCTTCCTCTGCGGGCTGCCGATCGCCTACCATGCCGCGAAAAGCGGCATCGATATCGACCTGCTGACCCGCGGCGCCGGCTTCGGCTATATCGGCTCGACCATCACCTCGCTGATCTACGCCTCCTTCACCTTCATCTTCTTCGCGATCGAGGCCGTGATCCTGGCCAGCGCGCTGGACATGTGCTTCGGGATCCCGCGGCCGATCGGCTACCTGATCAGCGCGGTCGTGATCATTCCGCTGGTCGTCTACGGCATCACGCTGATCAGCCGCTTTCAGCTCTGGACCCAGCCGCTGTGGGTGATCCTCCACATCATGCCGTTCGCGGCGATCGCCTGGGCCAATCCGCATTCGTTCACCGAGTGGCGCAAGTTCGCCGGCGAGCACGGCGACCCCGCGAGCAACCTCGATCTCCTGCTGTTCGGCACGGCCGCCTCGGTCGTCTTCGCGCTGGTGGCGCAGATCGGCGAGCAGGTCGACTTCCTGCGCTTCCTGCCGCGCGACCGCCGCACCTCGCGGAAGGCCTGGTGGATCGCGCTGCTGAGTGCCGGTCCCGGCTGGATCGTGCTCGGCGCGCTCAAGCTGCTCGCCGGCTCGTTCCTCGCCTTCTTCGCGCTCAGCCACGGCGTCTCGGCCGAGCACGCGGCCGAGCCCGCGAACATGTATCTCGAAGCCTTCCGCTACGTGCTGTCGCAGCCGGATCTCGCGATGGCGCTGACCGGGACGTTCGTGATCCTGTCGCAGGTCAAGATCAACGTCACCAACGCCTATGCCGGCTCGATCGCCTGGTCGAACTTCTTCTCCCGCCTCACCCATTCGCATCCCGGCCGCGTGGTGTGGCTGGTGTTCAATGTCGTCGTCGCCCTGCTGCTGATGGAGATCGGCGTCTACAAGGCGCTGGAGCAGACGCTGGCGCTCTACTCCAATGTCGCGATCGCCTGGGTCGGCGCGCTGGTGGCCGATCTCGTCATCAACAAGCCGCTCGGCTTGCGGCCGCAGCATATCGAGTTCAAGCGCGCCCATCTCTGCGACATCAATCCGGTCGGTGTCGGCGCTATGACGATCGCGACCGTGGTCTCGATCAGCGCATTCTACGGCCTGTTCGGCCCGACCGCGAAGGCGCTGTCCGCCTTTGTCGCGCTTGCGGTCGCCTTCATCACGGCTCCCCTCATTGCCTGGGCGACCGGCGGCAAGTACTACATCGCCCGCAAGCCGAAGCGGAGCTGGCAGAACATCGAATCGATCCAGTGCTGTATCTGCGAGCATGCGTTCGAGCCAGAGGACATGGCCGCCTGCCCGGCCTATGCCGGCCCGATCTGCTCATTGTGCTGCTCGCTCGACGCACGCTGCCACGACCTCTGCAAGCCGCATGGGCGGATTGGCGCGCAGGTCTCGGACGCCCTTGGCAAGGTGATGCCGCAGCCGATCTACGCCCGCATCAACTCGCAACTCGGACATTACCTCGGCGTGTTCGCGGTCTCGGCCGGTCTCGTGGCGCTGGTGCTCGGGCTGATCTACCTGCAGACCACCGCGGCCGTGCATGCCAACGAACTATTGGCCGACGTGCTCTGGAAAGTGTTCTTTGCGCTGACCCTGATCATCGGCGTCGTCGCCTGGTTGTTTGTGCTGGCGCAACAGAGCCGGCGCGCCGCCGAAGACGAAACACGCCGGCAGACCACGCTGCTGATCCAGGAGATCGACGCCCACAAGCGCACCGACGCCGAATTGCAGCGGGCCAAGGAAGTGGCGGAGGCCGCCAATCTCGCCAAGAGCCGATACGTCGTCGGCCTCAGCCACGAGCTCCGCTCGCCGCTGAATGCGATCTCCGGCTACGCGCAGCTGCTGGAGCAGGACGACAGCCTCCCGGTGCGGCCACGCGGGCAAGTGCGCGTGGTCCGCCGCAGCGCCGATCATCTGTCTGGTCTGATCGACGGCATCCTTGATATCTCCAAGATCGAGGCCGGCCGCCTCTATTTATCGCGCGACGAGGTGCGGCTGAGCGATTTCCTCGAACAGCTGGTCGGCATGTTCCGCCTGCAGGCTGCGGCCAAGGGCATCGACTTCGTGTTCAGGCGGCCGACCGTACTTCCGGTCGTGGTCTATGCCGACGAGAAGCGGCTGCGGCAGATCCTGATCAACCTGCTTTCGAACGCGATCAAGTTCACGCAATCCGGCAAGGTGCAATTCGTGGTGCATTATCGCAGCCCGGTCGCCGAGTTCGAGGTGATCGATACCGGGCCGGGCATCCAGCCCGACGATCTCGAACGGATCTTCGCGCCGTTCGAGCGCGGCGCGCTCGGCGTCACCCAGCCGCAGACCGGCACCGGGCTCGGCCTCACCATCAGCCGCCTGCTCGCGGGTGTGATGGGCGGCGACATCAAGGTCTTGAGCACGGTCGGCACCGGCAGCACCTTCCGCGTCAAGCTGCTGCTCTCCGAAGTCACCAATCCACGCCGCGATGCGCCGGTCGACGCTCCCGTGTACGGCTATCACGGCCCGCGCAAGACGATCCTGATCACCGACGATGACCCGACCCACCGCGACCTCCTGCGCGAGATCTTGGCGCCGCTCGGCTTCATCCTGCTCAGCGCACCGGATGGAGCGGGCTGTCTCGCGCTCGCGCAGCATTGCCGGCCGGACATGTTCCTGCTCGATATCTCGATGGCAGGCATGGACGGCTGGACGGTCGCCGAGACCTTGCGTTCCGAAGGCCATCACCAGGCACGCATCCTGATGATATCCGCGAGCGCATTGGAAGCCCATGGCGCGCCGCTGGCGCAACCGTTCCACGACGGCTATTTGATGAAGCCGATCGACATCCCGCGGCTGCTCGAGAGCATCCGCCAGCTGCTCAAGATCGAGTGGCAGTACGAGGCCGAGCAGATTCCATCCCCGCAATGGAAGCCCGACACGGGCTCGCGCCCACCGGTGAAATATGTCGAAGAGCTGATCAGCCTCGGCCAACTCGGCTATATCAGGGCGATCCAGCTCAAGCTCGACGAGATCGGCAACGAATGTCCTGAACATGCCGATTTCGTCGGCCAGATGCGCACGCTGATCGACCGGTTCGATCTTGATCAATATATGGCGACGTTGAAAACATTGCACAGCTATGACCATTGAACAGCGAAAGCGCGACGTTGCCCTTGTCGTCGACGACTCGCCTGAGACGTTGCGCCTGCTGACCGACGCGCTCGACGGCGCCGGCATGACCGTGATGGTCGCGCTCGACGGCGCCTCCGCGATGCGCATCGTCGACCAGATCACACCCGACATCGTGCTGCTTGACGCCGTGATGCCCGGCATGGACGGCTTCGAGACCTGCAGGCGGCTGAAGCGCGACGCCGGGCTCGACGGCGTGCCGATCATCTTCATGACGGGGCTGGCCGAAACCGAGCACATCGTGCGTGGGCTGGAGGCCGGCGGCGTCGACTATGTCACCAAGCCGATCGTGGTCGAGGAAATGCTGGCGCGCATCCGGGTCCATCTCGCCAATGCGCGGATGACCCAGAGCGCCCGCGCCGCACTCGACGTCTCCGGCCGCTATCTGCTCGCGGTCAGCAGCTCAGGCGCGCTGCTGTGGGCGACGCCGCAGGCGCAGCGACTGCTGTCGGATACGCTCGCCGACGCCGCCGACAATTTCGTGCTGCCGGAGCCGATGCCGCAATGGCTCGAGCAGGCGCAGAAAAGCAAAGCCGGGCCAAGGACCGCGACGGTGGCGTCATTCCCCGGCAACGAGCAGCTTCGCCTGCAATTCATGGGCAAGCTCGGGCCCAACGAATTCCTGCTGCGGCTGGCCAAGGACACCAGCGGCGACATGCCGGCCGAGTTCTCCAGCGAGCTCGGCCTGACCACCCGCGAGGGCGAGGTGCTGTCCTGGCTCTCCAAGGGCAAGACCAACCGCGATATCGCGCAGATCCTGGGCCTCAGCCCACGCACCGTCGACAAGCATCTCGAGCAGATCTACGCCAAGCTGGGCGTCGAGAACCGCACCGCCGCCGCCGCGATCGCGGTCAACGCCAGGCATCGCAAGTCGTAGCCTGCCAGCTCCGCTGCCGGCGCGCGTCCGGAAATGGCTAATCGCCTCGGACCGTGACAGGATGGGCATGATCGCTCATTCCTGTGGAGAATAGCCATGGATCGTCTGGCGGCGATGGAGACGTTCGTGCGGGTGGTCGAGACCGGCTCGTTCTCCGGAGCGGCGCGACAGCTCCGGGTCGGCCAGCCGGCAGTCTCGAAATCGGTCGCGCAGCTCGAAGAATTTCTCGGGGTCAAGCTGCTCACGCGCTCGACCCATGGGCTCACCCCGACCGAAGCGGGGCTCGGCTATCTCGAGCGCGCCAGGCGCGCGCTTGAAGAGGCGGCCGAGGCCGAGACCGCAGCGCGCGGCGCCGGCGCCGGCCTCAAGGGACGATTGCGGATCTGCGCCGCCGTCACCTTCGCCCGGATCCATCTCATTCCGATGCTGCCGAAGTTTCTCGCGCAGCATCCGGAACTGGAGCTCGAGGTCGTGCTCGACGACCGCCAGATCGATCTCGTGCAGGAAGGCATCGACGCTGCCCTGCGCATGGGCAAGATGACGGACTCGACGCTGACCGCACGCCGCGTGGCGAGATGTAGGCGCCTCGTGCTGGGTACGCCGGCCTATTTCGACCGCGCCGGCACGCCGGCCACGCCGAGCGAACTGAGCCGGCACCAGGCCGTCGTTTATCTCCGCGAGGGCAGCGTGTGGTCGTTTCAGCGCGAGAGCACCGAACTCGCCGTCACGGTGCGGAGCCGGTTGCGGGTGACCGCGGCCGAAGGCGTCCGGGCTGCGGTGCTCGCCGATGCGGGGCTCGCAATCGCCTCGGAATGGATGTTCACCCCCGAACTCAAATCGGGCGCAGTGCGTGCGGTCCTGCCGGAATGGGGCCTCCCCGCGCTCGATCTCTGGGCTGTGCTTCCGACCGGGCGCGCCGCGACCGCCAAAGCGCGCGCATTCGTGAGCTTCTTCGAGCGCAGCTTCAATGGATGACGCGTCATCCGCCGGTTGAAGCGGTTCGCGCCTATTCCGGCCGGGAATAAGCGCTAGTCCAACGGCAGCGCTACCGTGCGCGGCCATCTCCTTTAGCTTCCTCCGTGTGATTTCAACAAACGGACGGCGCTGCCGTCCACCACGCAGAAGCCAAGGAGAACCGCCATGTCGCTGCAAGCCAAGCTCGACGCTTTCAAGGCCGATTTCGAAGCCGGAAAGCCGCCCTACAACGTTCCGCCAGCCGTCATCGAGATCATGCACCGCGCCACCGCGGAGCTGATCGCATCCGGTGCCGCCCAGCGCGCCAGGAAGGCGGGCGATGTCGCCCCTGCCTTCTCGCTCCGGGATCCCGACGGCAATATCGTCAACTCGGCCGACCTGTTGAAGCGCGGCCCGTTGGTGCTCAGCTTCTACCGCGGCGTCTGGTGCCCGTATTGCAACATGGAGCTGCAGGCGTTGGAAGCCGCCAGGCCGGAATTCGACAAATACGGCGCTTCGCTGGTCGCGATCTCGCCGCAGACCGCGCCGAACAGCCGGAAGTCGGTGCGTCAGAACAAGCTCTCCTTCCCGATCCTGTCCGACGTGAAGGGTCAGATCGGCGACGCCTTCGGACTGCGCTTCCATCTGCCCGACTATCTGGTCGCGCTCTACAAGCAGCTGAAGAACGACCTGCCGACCTTCAACGACGATCCGAGCTGGACGTTGCCGATGCCGGCCCGCTACGTCATCGGACAGGACGGCATGATCCTGTACTCGGAGGTCAACCCCGACTATACCCGCCGCCCCGAGCCGGAAGACATGATCGCAGTTCTGCAGCAGGCGGCTGCCGTGAAGGCATGACAGCGCGCGGAGCGGCCGCTGGCAATCGACCATCGGCCGTTCGCCTCTCGCAGGTTATTCATGCGCAGCCGGCGAACTCCCATTCGGATCTGCCGGTGTGGCGGGTCCGGCCAACACATCCTCTCCAGAATGCTGCGCCTTTCGCCACTGCGCCGGCGTCACGCCCATATGGCTCTTGAAGGCACGCTGAAATGCGGCCTCGGACTGGTAGCCGACCATCTCCGCAACGGCGCCGGTCGAAAGCGATGATCTCCTCAACTCGTTCGCCGCAAGCGTCATCCTGATATCGGTTTGCAGATCGCTGGCCGAACGCCCAAGCTTGTCCTGGAACTGCCGTGCAAGCGTGGCGCGCGACATGTTGCAGAGACGCGCAAGCTCCGGCAGCGACCATGCGCGCGCAGGCTGGTTGAACATGGCCGCCACCGCCGGCGCAAGACGGGGATCGCCGACCAGTGCAAGCAGGCCGTGCGACCTGTCATCGGTCTCGCTCGCAAGCCGCAGCACCAGCGCAAACATCGCCGTGGAGAGCGCGTCCAGCATGGCGCGGCCGCCGAGATGATCGTCGGCCGTTTCGCTGCGCATCAGGGACACGAGCCCGGCGAGCCGTGCGGCCGTTCCCTTTCCCGTCCGCGGGCCGGCATGCACGACGAGACGCGGCGGAAGATAGTTGCGCAACAGACGGTCGTGCGGAGGTGCAATCGCGAAGTGTCCGCACAGCAAATCAAGCCGCTCGTCCGAACCCAGGTTCTCGCTGATCGTGAAATTCTGTGCCGCCCGGTTGCGCGCCGGCAGCGGCGGCGTCCCGCTGCCGTCATGCATCACGTGTCGCGGGTTGCCGGGCAGCAGGAGAATGTCGCCGGTCTTCAGCAGCAACGGCCGACCGCCTGCGGGATCGTCCAGGATCGCCGAGCCGGCGAGCACCGCATGATAGGGGATCTCGTTGGTCGCGCCCGGCCCCTGGTCGATGCGCCAGGGCACGCTGTAGCTGCAACGCAGGTCGAGCCGCCCGCGCACCGGCATCATATCGAACAGCCGGCTGAGCCAATCCATGGCAGTCCCCCAAAACGACCGGATTGAGACGATCGAGCATATATCTTAGCTTAATAGGCATTCAGTGTCTCACATCTCAATCCTATTGTCACTCCGCAATCGTTCACCAACCCCAACAAGGAGTGCCACCATGTCCCGTCTCTCAGTCCCCAATCTCGAAACCGATACCGGCCCGTCGGGCCAGATCTACGCCCAGATCAAGAAGGCGGCCGGCAGCGTCCCGAACGCCTACGCGGCAATCGCCGCCCACGGCCCGGCTGCGCTCAAGTCGATGCTCGCCGCCGATGCGGTGCTTGCCAGCGGCAGCCTTTCCAAGCGGGATCGGGAGATCATCAAGCTGGTGGTCAGCGCCGCCGGCGGCTGCGACTACTGTGTCGCCGCGCATTCTCATCTCGCCAAGCTCGCCGGTGTGAAGGCAGACGCACTGAAGCAGATCCGCGACGGCGCGCCGACCGGTGATGCCAAGTCCGACGTGCTGATCGGCTTCGTCCGCAAGCTCGCACAGTCGAGCGGCACCGTCAGCGCCGAGGACTTCGCCGCGATCAAGGCCGCCGGCTACAGCGACGCGCAGCTGGTCGAGATCAGCCTGGCGTTTGCGACCATCGTCTTCACCAACGTCTTCAACCGCATCAACGACACCGACATCGACTTCCCCGCGGTCGCATGAAGCGACCGCGCGATGTCACACAAGGGATCACGACCATGACCGCACTTTCCAACACCACGCAAAGTCCACTTGTCCGCGCACTGAACAGGTCGGGCCTGCTCACTGAAGATCTCGACTATCACGTCGTCCGCACCGCGATGGTGATCATGTTCCTGTTCTTCGGGTACCAGAAATGGTTTCCGTACGAATTCGAACGGCTGGTCCCGTTCATCAGCAACGGGCCGCTGATCTGGTGGCTCTATCCAGCCTTCGGCCATGCCGGCGCCAGCTATTTCCTCGGCGCCTCGGAGTGGACGTTCGGCTCGCTTCTGCTGGCGGGTTTCTGGGACAAGCGCCTCGGCGTTCTCGGCGCCCTCGGCTCGACCGGCACCTTCATCGCGACCGTCACCATCATCCCGTTCATGCCTGATGGTTGGGACGTTGGCGCCGGAGGCTTCCCTGCAATGACCGGCAACGTGCCCTTTCTGATGAAGGACGTCGTTCTGCTCGCCGTGTCGCTCTACTTGCTGAGGCAGGACGTGGTTCGCCTGACGCGGCAATAGGTGGCGTCCGCTGATGGCGAAGGATCGCCGGCGAACCTCGCGTTCGCCGGCGATCGCGCGTTGATCGGGGATCGGAGGGACTGCGGGCGTCGCGACATTGCAGCCCATTGTTGCGCTGCGGGCAAGGGTCAGACCGTGCTTCGACGTTACGCCATAAGCTGTTGCCGAGTTTGCGGAATGCGTTGCAGTTGCCGGTCCGTTCCTGGGCGGGATCGGTTTGGCGGTCCGGATGTTCGATCTCGATCGCATCGGCGTTGCCATGCAGGAATGATCGGTCGCTCTCCCGGCCATGACCATAGTTCTGCCGTGCGGTCCGGGTTACAAGATACCGCCGGTGTTGTTCTGGGGTGAGTTGATGAAGAAGGACGACGTCACGTGTCCGCGCTGCGGGGCTGGATTCCGGCGCCTTGAGCTGTCATCCGGATCAGGGAGCAAGGGCGAGTATCGCTGCCCGGTCTGCGAGACAACCCTCGAACAGTTCGATGGCGACAAGCTCGTGGCCTACCGCCTGACGATACAACCCTCGATTCGCGGGCTGAAGACCGGATAGCCGCCCTGCTCCGTGGAATGCCGACGCAATCCCTCGATCACGATCGCCGCTTGAGGACGTAGCTGTCCATGATCCAGCCGTGCCGCTCACGCGCATCACGCCGCGCAGCGACGATGCGAGGGCCCGCCTCGGCCAACTCTCCCGCCATGAGGATCTGATCGGGCATGCCGAGATAGGCGCCCCACCAGATCTTTAAGCCCTCCGGATCCAGCGTCTGGAAGGCTGCGCCGCCGTCGAGCATCACGACGATGGTGTCGACGCCGGAGGGCCAGCCGGCCTCGCGCAACCGCCGGCCTGTCGTGACCAGGAACGGCTCGCCGATCTCGTTGAGCGGCAGCGCATGCGCCGCGCACAGCGCCTGGATCGACGTGATGCCCGGGATCACCTGGATCGAGGGCCGCGGATCGAGCCGTTGCGCAATCCGCAGGCTCGAATCGTAAAGCGAGGGATCGCCCCAGATCAGCAGCGCCACGCGCCCCTCGCCGCCGAGATGGCCCGCGATTTCCCGTGACCAGGCCGCGGCGACCGCATCGTGCCAATCGTCGACGCCCTTGCGATAGTCCTCCTCACCGGCGTCACGCACCGGCAGGTCGAACTCGGCAATGCGCGTGCGGTCGTTGTTCAACACCTCTGCGCAGATCGTTCGGCGCAAATCGGCGAGGTCGGACTTCGTAGCACCCTTGCGCGGGATCAGGATCAGGTCGGCGGCATTGATGGCGGCGATCGCAGCAAGCGTGAGCTGCTGCGGATCGCCGCAACCGATACCGATCAGGGACAGCGTCAACATGGCCGTATCAACCTTGCTCCGGTGCCAGCGCACCGAACAGGATGACGGCAGCCGCTGTGGCAGCGCCCCCATGCGTGAGCCGCTCGGCGAGCTCTGCGATCGTGGTGCGGACAATTCGCTCGTCGGCATGGCCGAGCGACTCTGCCAACAGCGCAAGCGTCCCGGGGGCGAGGCCGTGCGCGATCAGCCTTGCGGACAAGGCCGGAAAGGTGCGCCGGCCCATATAGACGACGGTGGTCGCTTCGGGATCGGCCAGCGCCGCCCAATTCAAATCCGCGGGCAACTCGCCCGTGACATCGGCGCCGGTCACGAACTGGACCCGGCGCGAGGTCAGCCGCCGCGTCAGCGGAATGCCGGCTTGCGCCGCGGCAACCGAGGCCGAGGTCACGCCGGGAATGATCTCGTAGCCGATGCCGGCCGCGCGCAACGCCTCGATCTCCTCCTCGAGCCGTCCAAAGATGCCGGCGTCACCGGATTTCAGCCGCACCACGCGCACGCCGGCCGCCGCGTAGTCGACCAGCAGCCGGCTGACATGATGCTGCTTCGCCGAGAGGCGGCCGGCGCGCTTGCCGACTGCGACGAGATTGGCGCCTGTGCGCGCGAGATCGAGGATCGCGCCCGAGGCGAGATCATCATAGAGCACCACGTCGGCCTCGCGCAGCCGCGCGGCTCCCTTCATGGTCAGGAGTTCGGGGTCGCCAGGACCTGCCGAGACGAAGGAAACGAATCCGCTCACCGGTCCTCCGCAATCAGATGGAAGAATGTACCCGTTGCGTTGCCCCGCCGTGACCCCGTCTCTGCAACAATCGCGCCGGTCGCATCACGCACCACCGCAAGCGGCGTGTCCGGCTGCGCGATGATCGTCGAGTAGTGAAACTCGTGGCCGCGCAGGCGCGCGCCGGGACCGTGCCCGGGCATCGCAGCGGCAAGCTCGGCGAGCCGGTAGCCCAGATGCATGCGGCGCTTGGCATAGCTGGTCTCAAGGCCGAGCAAGCCCGCCATCGAGTGGCGCACGCCTTCGGCATCGGTCAGCGCGGCGCCCAGCACCATGTAGCCCCCGCACTCGCCATGCACCGGCCTCGTCTCTGCAAAGGCGCGCAACTGCCCAAGAAATCCCTTGTTGGAAGCGAGCCGGGCGGCATGCAGCTCGGGATAGCCGCCGGGCAGCCAGCACACATCGGCGTTCGCGTCGGGACCTTGGTCGGCGAGCGGCGAGAACGTCACGATCTCGGCGCCGGCCGCGCGCCAGGCTTCCAGCATATGCGGATAGACGAAGGAGAATGCGGCGTCGCGCGCGAGCGCTATCCGCTGGCCAGGCGGCGTGATGTCGAGACTGCGCACGGCCGATTGCGGCGACCAGGCGCGCGCCGATTGCAACACGGCGTCGAGATCGACATGCTCGACGACGAAGCGTGCGGCCTCACTGATCAGACCGTCGATCTCGGCCTGCTCCTCGGCCTGCACCAGGCCGAGATGACGCTTCGGCAAGGCGATCTCGGCGTGTCGCGGCAGCGCACCCAGCACCGGAATGCGCGCAGCCGCCATGGCACTGCGCACCAGCGCTTCGTGCCGCGCACTGGCGACGCGGTTGAGCACGACCCCCGCAAGTCGCACGCCGGCGCGAAAATCGCGCAATCCCGCCGCAACCGCCGCCGCCGTCTGTGCCTGGCCGGAGGGGTCGATCACCAGCAGCACCGGCCATCCCGTCATCTCGGCAATATCGGCGGTGGCGCCGGTACCCGAGACGCCGCGTGTCGCGACGCCGTCAAACAGACCCATCGAGCCTTCGGCCAGCACCAGATCGGCGTCCGCACCACGGCCTGCCAGATACGCGATCGCTTCGCCCGCCATCGCCCAGCTATCGATGTTGACGGACGCGCGGCCCGTCGCGACCGCGTGAAAGGCGGGATCGATGTAGTCAGGCCCGCTCTTGAGGCACTGTACCTTCAGCCCGCGATTGCGATAGGCGCGCGCCAGCGCCAGGGTCAGCGTCGTCTTGCCGACGCCGGATGCCGGTGCCGAGATCACGAGCCCCGCGGTCATCGCGATGAGTCCGGAAAGCGCGGCTCCGGTCCGACCGGCCGGTAGCGGCGATCATAGTCGGCCGCATAGAGACGGCTCTCGGCGAATTCGCCCGCGCCGAGCGTCTTGCCGACCAGGATGAGCGCGGTGCGTTCCAGCTCGGGGCCAACCGCGGCATCGAGGGTCGCAAGCGTGGCACGCACGATGCGCTGCTCCGGCCAACTCGCGCGCCAGACGATCGCCACCGGACAGTCTGCGCCATAGTGCGGCGTCAGCTCGGCGACGACCTTGTCCAGCAGATGGATCGACAGATGGATGGCAAGCACCGCGCCGGTCGCGGCAAACGCTGCGAGCGTCTCGCCGTCAGGCATCGCGCTCGCCCGGCCCGGCGTGCGCGTCAGCACCACCGATTGCGCGAGGCCGGGCAGCGTGAGCTCGGCCTCCAGTGCAGCCGCAGCCGCAGAGAAAGCCGGCACGCCGGGCGTGACCGAATAGGGAATTTGCAACGCGCGCAACCGGCGCAGCTGTTCGCCCATTGCCGACCAGATCGAGAGATCGCCCGAATGCAGCCGCGCGACGTCCTTGCCCTCGGCATGCGCCGCAGCGATCTCGGCGACGATCTCGTCAAGCGAGAGCGGCGCCGTGTTGACGATGCGCGCATCCTTCGGGCAATGCGCCAGAACCCCTGCGGGCACCAGCGATCCGGCATAGAGACAGACCGGGCAAGAGGCGATGAGATCGCGCCCCCGCAAGGTCAGGAGATCGGCGGCGCCTGGGCCAGCACCGATGAAATGCACCGTCATTCACCGTCTCCTTCCGCGATCGCCGCAGTGGCCATCCGATCCTGCGACACGGCCCTCGCGGAAATCAGGCGCGCACCGCGTCCAGCGGCTGCGACCGCGGCTGCTTCGGCGACCGAACCCGTCCCAAACCTGGCCTTGATGAACCCGGATTGTGTCGCGGTTTGCATCTCAGCCAACATTTCGGCGGGAATGCTCCGGATCGGCAATCCGAGTTCCTGTGCCAACGCTTGCAATGCCACAGCATCGGCCTTGTCACTCACCGTCGCAACCGCCGCAAGGCCGTTGGGCCCGCCGGCTGTGTCGAGTGCTTCGCGCAACGACGCGACACTGGCATTACGCCTGAATCCCAAGCCCGCGACCTTCATCGGACCGCGCTCCATTGCACGATCGGGCGCGCGGCTTTCCAGGAGCGATACCGGCCCAACGGCTCGGCCTGAGCGATCTCCAGGCGCATCAATTCGCCGCCATAGCGCCGGTGCAGATCGGAGAGCAGCGCCTCGGTTTCCAAGGTCACAGCATGCGCGACCAGCCGCGCTCCCGGCGCGATGCGCGACCAGATCGCATCGAACATATCAGCATCGAGGCCGCCACCGATGAACACGGCATCAGGCGCTTCGAGGTCTGACAGAATGCCGGGGGCCTCTCCCTCAACAATGGCTATCCGATGCGTCAGGCCAAAGCTTGCAGCATTGCTGCGGATGTTGGCGGCGCGTTCGCTGCGGGCCTCGACGGCGATCGCCGTCCCGCCGCAGAGCGCCCATTCGATCGAGATCGAGCCGGAGCCGGCGCCGATGTCCCACAGCCGCTCGCCAGGGCGCGGCGAAAGCGCCGACAGCGCAAGCGCGCGGACCGGCCGTTTCGTCAGTTGCCCGTCATGCACGAAGAGTGCGTCGGGGAGACCCGAGCTGCGCGCGATCCCCTGCGCTCCCCTCGCCTCCAGTGCAACAGCGACCAGGCTGTCGCTTGAATCGCCCGCATAGCTGTCGGCGCAATGCTGCGCGATCGATTCTCGCGGTCCGCCAAGTGCCGAAAGCGTCCACACCGCCGAGGACCCCCAGCCACGCTCCGTGAGCCAGCGCGCGAGATCGGAAGCCGCTCTGCCGTCGCGCACCAGGCAGACGATCCGCGCGCCACGCGCAAGATGCGGCAACAACCGCTCGAACGGTGCGGCATGAAGACCGAGACAGACGACATTCTCGAGACGCCAGCCCAAACGTGCCGCCGCCAGCGAGAACGTCGACGGCGCGGAATGCGCGACCCATTCGCCGGGCTGCAATTTCCCGACAAGGCTTCCGCCGACGCCATGCCAGAACGGATCGCCCGAGGCGAGCACAACAGTCGGTCGCCCCCGGCATTCAAGCACGATCTCCGCATCGAACGGCACCGGCCAGACGCGGCCGCGGTCGGTGATTCCGGCCAGCGCGAGATGCCGTTCACCGCCGAACACCGTTTCGGCTTCACCAAGCGCCTTTCGGCTTGCGTCTGAGAGGCCGGCAAGGCCATCTTCGCCGATGCCGATGATGGTCAACCAGGGATTATCCATGATGCGCGCCCTGATCCTGGGCGGAACGGCCGACGCCAATTCGCTTGCCGCGACAATCGCGCGCGCGGGAATCGACGCGGTCTATTCCTATGGCGGGCGCACCGCCGCTCCCGCCGAACAACCTCTGCCGACCCGGATCGGCGGCTTCGGCGGCGTCGACGGTCTTGCCGACTATCTCCGTCGCGAAGGCATCACGCATGTGATCGACGCGACGCATCCCTTCGCGGCCGAGATGAGCCGCAACGCGATCGCCGCCTGTGCGCAAACCGCAACGCCGCTGCTCGCGCTCGAACGCGCGCCCTGGAACAAGACCTCCGGCGATCGCTGGATCGAGGTTGCGGATATCGTATCGGCGGTCTCGGCCCTGCCGGATAGCCGCGCCAACGTGTTCCTTGCCATCGGCCGCCAGCACATCGCGCCCTTCGGCGCCCGGCCGCAGCATGCCTATACGTTGCGTTTCGTCGACCCGCCCGACGAGACGCTGCCATTGCCCGATGCCGACGTCATCGTCTCGCGCGGCCCATTCACGCGCGAGGGCGAGCTCGAGATGATGCGCGCGCGCGCGATCGCGTGGATCGTCGCCCGCAATTCCGGCGGAGCTGGCGCGCGCGCCAAGATCGACGCCGCCCGCACGCTTGGCCTTCCCGTCATCATGATCACGCGGCCGCTGCTGCCCGAGCGGCCGCGGGTGGAAAGCGTGAGCGAGGTGATGGAATGGCTCGGTCATCGGACCTGCCTCGGCGCATAGACCCAGCGGCCAACCCGCCGCGTCGCCGAATTGCAAACGATCACGAGCGTCCGCATGTCGGCCATCTCGGGCTTCGCGTCGCGCAGTTCGACCGTCTCGATCCGCTGCTCGGGCGTGCTGACGGCGCGTGCGAACACCACGATGCGCGCGCCACAGCCCGCCTCTTTCAAGATCTCAAGCGTCCGCGCAAAGCCTTCCGGCCGGCTTGCCGAGCGCGGATTGTACATCGCGATCGCGAAATCGGCTTCGGCCGCGAGCCGCAGCCGCTTCTCGATCAGCGGCCATGGCTTGAGATTGTCGGAGAGGTTGATCGCGCAAAAATCATGACCGAGCGGCGCGCCGGCACTCGCCGCCGCTGCCAGCATCGCCGTCACGCCAGGCAGAACGCGAATCGGCAGGTCGTGCCATTGCGGTGCGTCCTCGAGCGCTTCAAACACGGCCGAGGCCATCGCAAACACACCCGGATCGCCTGAGGACACCACCACGACATGCCGCCCCTCCGACGCGAGCCGCAACGCTTCGCCGGCGCGCTGCAATTCCACGCGATTGTCCGAGGGATGCAGCGTGAGGCCGGCGCGCGGCGGCACGCGCGTGACATAAGGCGCATAGCCGACGATGTCGGTCGCCATCGCGAGCGCAGCGGAGACCTCCGGCGTGATCAGCGCCTCGTCGCCCGGCCCCAGGCCCGCGATGGTCAGCGTGCCGGTCATTGCGCCGCCCCCCTGCGCCGTCCCTGCCCGTGCACCAGCACGATCGCGAAATACGGACCGTCGGCCTCGCCGAGATCCGCGAGCCGCGCGACCCGCTGATCGGGCATGGTGCCGCGTTCGACCAGCCACGCATCGTCGAGACGGCCGGCGGACGCAAGCGCGCGACGGATCTTGCTCAGATTGCGGCCGGTCTTCATGACGACCAGCGCGTCGGAACTGCGCATCCGCTGCGCGAGCTCGGCCTCCGGCAGCGTGCCCATCAGAACCGTGGTCACATCGTCAGCGAGCGCGATCGGCTGGCCGACCGCATTCCAGCAACCGACCATGCCGGGAATGCCGGCAATCACCTCGATCTCGACCCGACCCTGCAGGCGCGCATGCAGGTGCATGAACGAGCCGTAGAAATAGGGATCGCCCTCGCAGAGAACGACAACGTCGATCACGCGCGCAAGCCGCGCCAGGCGCTCGGTCCATTCGTCATAGAA
The DNA here is from genome assembly GCF_042258615.1 of Bradyrhizobium sp. Pha-3. GTDB lineage: Bacteria > Pseudomonadota > Alphaproteobacteria > Rhizobiales > Xanthobacteraceae > Bradyrhizobium. Next base: position 6,161,033 of record NZ_CP170152.1, read on the forward strand.
GCCCGCGAGCAGCCGCGCATAGTCCGGACTGTCGAAAGCGATCTCCGTGGTGACCGGATATTCCATCGGATACTCGCTGACGTCAGCGGCGAGCAATCCGTCCACAATGCGCCGCGCCTGTCCGGGCTGGCCCTTCTTGCGAAAATAGGCGACGTGCTTGGCGGCACGCACCGTCCGGTCGGCGCGCACGCTCATCAGGTCCGGATCGCCAGGGCCAAGCCCGCAACAGATGATGCGTCCCATCGCTATTCGCTCCGGCTCGCCAGCGCATTGACGGCGGCGACCGTGATCGCCGAGCCACCGAGACGCCCCTCGACGGTCAGCGCCGGCACCGGCGGCGCGGCCATCAAGGCCGCCTTCGACTCGGCCGCACCGACAAAGCCGACCGGACAGCCGATGATCGCTGCCGGCCGTGGACAGTCGGCATCTTCCAACATGTTGAGCAGATGGAACAGCGCCGTCGGCGCGTTGCCGATCGCAACAATGGCCCCGGCCAGATGCGGCCGCCACAGCTCGAGCGCCGCCGCCGAGCGCGTATTGCGCATCGATTGCGCGAGTTCGGGAACCTTGGCATCGCCGAGCGTGCAGATGACGGCGTTGCCAGCCGGCAGGCGTGCGCGCGTGATGCCCTCCGACACCATCCGTGCATCGCAGAGAATCGGCGCGCCCTCCTGCAAGGCGGCGCGTGCGCTCCCGGCCATGCCGGGCGTGAAGCGGACATGCGCTTCCAGGCCCACCATGCCCGCGGCATGGATCATGCGCACGACCACTGGCTCCTCGTCAGGCGCAAAGCGGGCAAGGTCGGCTTCCGACCGGATGGTGGCAAAGGACTGGCGATAGATCGCCGCACCATCGGTCTCATAGACGTGCGGCATCAATGGTCTCCCATCAGCACGGAGGGATTTGCGACGAGGTAAGGGCCAGTCAGCCCTCGCATCACCGGCACATCCCGCGTGGTCCCGCAACGGATCAGGTCAAAACCCTCGCTTGACCCAACCAGGGTGACGTCCGCAGAACCGGAATGGGCACAGCCCTTGGCGCAGCCGGACACATGAAGCCGGGCATCGGCCGGGACAAACGATGCAAGCGCCGATGCCAATGCACGCGTGTCGGCATGCGCCTCACGACAGCGCGGTGCACCGCTGCAGGCGATCACGCGGAGCGCCGGATCATTGGCATCGGTGATGAGATCCGCTCCACGGGGCATCTCATGCATCCCCTCAGCCAGCACCATCCGCCACGGCGTCATGCGGAGAGCCTGCGCGCAGCCCGCGAGATGGCTGAGCATCTGGTGCGGCATCTGCCCAAAGGCTACGCCAACCAGCGCACCAGTCGGATAGAGGCCGGGCACAGAATCTGCCGATCGAGCCAGGGGCTCGGCGTCGCCGCGAAGCGACTGCGGCAAGCTCGCACCGCCGGCCAGATGAGCCGCCATCCGCCGCTTCCCACCCCCGGCTCCGCCGGAGGCGACGAACCATTCGGCCAACGCCAGCGCGGCCTGCACGGCCTCACTCCGCGCGACGGAAAGCCCGAATTGTGCGACGTCGGCACGCACCAGCAGTCCGCCGTTGCGATCGCGCTCGATCCGGATATCCGCCGACGCGCCAGCCAGGACCCGCTCGCTGCCATCATCGATCGCGAAGCCGAACTTGGTCGGAAGATCGAGCAACACGCTGGCGAGCGCCCGCTCAAGCTCGGCCGCGAGCAAAGGCGTGTCGTCATCGGGCGTCCAGAATGGCGTCACCAGAATGTTGCGCTGCGCCTCGGTATCCGGATCTGCGTCCAGCAACCCGAGCTCGGCGAGCCCGTCGATCAGGGGCGGATAACCTTCATCGTCGACACCGCGGATCTGGAGATTGGCGCGGCTGGTCAGATCGATCAGGCCGTTGCCGTATCGTCCGGCCAGTTCGGCAATTCCCCGTGCCTGCGCCGCCTCCAGCCGTCCGCCGCGCGGGCGAATGCGCACCACGAGGCCATCACCCGACTGCATCGGCCGCAGCGCGCCGGGACACCAGCCCTTGATCACGACGGCGCTCATGAGGCCTCCTGCAGCGCGGCCGCAATCGAATTGCGCCGCGTCTGCCAGAGCGATGCTTCATGCAGCCGGGTGAAGCAGGTTTCGATCGCAGCCAGCGCCGCCGGATTCTCGCGCGCCATGAAGGCGCGGACGTCGTCATTGCCGAGCGTCGCGTCGTAATAGAGGTCGAACAGATGCGGCGGCACCGCACCGGCAAGGTGCGCAAACGCCGCCATGTGCTCCAGCGTCGCCGATATCTCGGCGGCACCACGGAAGCCGTGGCGCATCATGCCCGCGATCCATGCGGGATTGGCCGCGCGCGCCCGCACCACCCGCGAGATTTCCTCGGTCAGCGAGCGGGCATGCGGTTGATCCGGCCGCGTCGCATCGAGGTGATAGAGCGACGGGACTTTTGCGCCGAGCCGCCGCGCCGCCGCGGCGATGCCGACCTCATGCGCGGCATAGTCCGCTGCCAGCAGCAGATCGGTCTCCGGCAGATCCTGGGTATGAACGAAGCTGTCGGCAGCAGCGAGCCTCGCCTCGATGCCGGCACGGTCAGGCCTGATCTCGCCATCGGATGCAATGGCCCAGGACGATGCCGACAGCCAGGCTTCACCGGCCGCGTCGCGCGCCTCGGGTGTGAAGACATCCGGGACAGCTGCGATGCCGGCACCATAATGTCCGGGGCGAGGTCCGAACACGCGCGAGATGCGCTGCCGGTAAGGATTCTCGTCCGCCTCATCGCTGCGTTCGGCCAACGCCTCGGCCGCTGCTTCGAACAACTGGGCAAGCCCCGTAAAGACGTCGCGGAATAGCCCCGACACGCGGAGCGTCACATCGATGCGCGGGCGGCCGAGCTCTGCCGGCGCGATGATGTCGTAGCCCGACACCCGGCCCGACCCATGATCCCAGCGCGGCGCGATGCCGGCGAGATGCAGCGCCATCGCAAAATCCTCGCCGGCGGTGCGCATCGTCGACGAGCCCCAGAGGTCGACGACCAGTCCTTTCGGCCAGTCGCCGTGATCCTGCAAATGTCGGCGCAGCAGCTCCTCGGCGAGCTTGACCCCTTGCACATGCGCCGACGGCGTCGGCACCGCGCGCGGATCGACCGCAAACAAATTGCGTCCGGTCGGCAGCACGTCGCTGCGCCCGCGATAGGGCGAACCCGACGGTCCCGGCGCAACACGCCGGCCGGCGAGCGCATCGCGCAACGCTGCCTTCTCCCCCTCGCCGCAGGCACCCTGTCCGAACACATGCAGGCCGTCGCCGAACTGGCTCTCCTTGAGATCGCAGACGAAGCGATCGATCTGCGGAATGGCCTCGGCCGCGGAGACCGATGCGGCGAGACCGAGATCGTCCTCCAGCCCGGCGATGCGCGCTTCTTCGCGAATCGCGGCAATCAGGCGCTGTCGCCGCGCCGGATCGAGACCGTCCGTAGTCGAGTATTCATCGAGCAAGCGCTCGAGACTGCGCAAGCCCTCCGGTACTGCCGCCTGCGCGAGCGGCGGCGGCAGATGGCCGATCGTCACGGCACCGATCCGGCGCTTGGCCTGCGCGGCCTCGCCGGGGTCGTTGACGATGAAGGGATAGACGACAGGCAGATCGCCGGTCAGCGCTTCCGGCCAGCATGCAGATGACAGCGCAACCGACTTGCCGGGCAGCCATTCCAGCGTCCCATGCGCGCCCATATGGACGACGGCATCGATGCCGTGCTGCCTGAGCCACAGATAGAAAGCGACATAGGCATGGCGCGGCGTTCGCGAGAGGTCGTGATAGTCGGCGTCACGCTGACCGACATCGCCGCGCTCCGGCTGAACCGCGATGATCGACTTGCCGCTCCGGATCGCCGCGAAATGAAATGCGCCGGCGCGACAATCGGGATCATCTTCCGGCGCACCCCATGCGCGCGCAAGATCGTCCTGGAGCTGCTGCGGGAGGCTGGAGACCAGTGCGCGATATTCGGCAACGTCCCATGTCAGCCTCCGGTGCAGCAGCACGCCACCCAGCGACTCCACCGGCTCGAGATCAAAGCCCGCAGCCGCGAGATCGGCCAGCAGCGTCTCCACCGAAGCAAGTGCATCGAGCCCAACGGCATGCGCGATCTGGTGCGGGCGCCCCGGATAGTTCGAGAGCACGACCGCGAATTGCTTGTCTCCGGCGGGCTTACGCGCAAGCCGATGCCAGGCCGCCACGCGCGCGACAACCGCTGCGACGCGCTCGGCATCCGGCCGGTGCGCAAGATGCGCGAATTGCAGATCGGGATCGCGCTCGCCGGGTGATTTGAAGCTCACGACGCCCGTGAAGAGGCGGCCGTCGACCTCCGGCAGCACCACATGCATCGCGAGGTCGCCGGGCGAAAGACCGCGCAGCGACAAGGCCCAATCCTCGCGCCGTGCCGTCGACAGCGCTACCTGGAACACCGGACATGAAGCAGCATCGAACGGCGTCGTGCCGTCGTCACCTGCCGCGGAGAACGCGGTCACATTGACGATGGCGGCGGGCGTGCATTGCGCGAATTGAGCACGCAGCCAATCGGCCACGCCGGCCGCCTTCAGCGAGGTGACGAACACGCCGTGGGCATCGAATCCGTTTTCGCGCAACGCCTCGATCAGCGCATCGACCGGCGCGGTATCGCCGGCCGCCAGATAGGAGCGATAGAAGGTCACGAGCACAAGCGGCCGGCCATCCGATGCCGGCAGCGCCGCGACAGTGCCGCGCCGCGAATCGTAGACGCCGATCTCGGGAAGATCGATCTCGCCGACGACAGGTCCGGCATAAAGGCCGGACGCCAGCGCCAGTTGCGCGATCACGGCTTGTGCGGCAACCGGGCCGCCCTTGTCGCACAGCACCTTCAGGCGGCGCAGCGTCGAGACCGGCAGGGTCGAGAATTCATCCAGCCGCAAATCGTCGCGGCCATCCGCCGGCAGCACGACCAGGGCGATGCCGCGCTCCTTCGCCAGGCGATGCACTGCGGCGAGCCCATATGACCAATAGGGTTCGCCGCCGATCAGCCGCACCAGAATGCCGCGCGCGTGCGACAGCGTCCGCTCGATATAGGTATCGACCGACAACGGATGGCGCAGCTCCGCCAGATTGGCGAGCCGCAGCGACGGCAGCGCAGCGCGGCCCCGCCGCCAGCCGGCCGCGAACGCCGCGAGATCACTGTCGGAAAACGACAACACCACGAGATCGGCCGGATCCTGGCCGAGGTCCCTTGGTGTCGCGGTCTCCTCAAGGCCGCGGCTCTCGCGGAAGACGACGTGCATCAGACACCTAGTCGCGCCCTGATCGCGGCTTCATCGATATCGCCATGTTCGCCGATCACGACGAGCTTCGACTGCCGTGCCCGCGCGCCCCAGGGCATATCGAACTGATGCCTGACCCGCTCGCCGACCGATTGCACCAGCAACCGCATCGGCTTGCCTTCGACCGCGATGTAGCCCTTGGCGCGCAGCACGTTCTGCTCGCGTGCCAGCCCCTTGATCGAGGCTATAAGCGCATCGACATCGGCGATCTCCGGAAGGTCGATCACGACGGAGTTGAAGTCGTTGTGCTCGTGTTCGTCCTCACCGTCATGGTGAGACGGCCGCGACGCGAGGTCATCCTCCGCCGCAGCCTCAAGGCCGAGGATCACGCGGGCATCGATCGCGCCATCGACGATGGGCAACATCGGCACCTCGCGCGGCATCTCGGCCGCGATCACCGCCTTGGCTGCGCTTATCCCCTCCGCTCCGGCGAGATCGGCCTTGGTCAGCAGCACGATATCGGCACAGGCGATCTGGTCCTCGAACACTTCGGACAGCGGCGTCTCGTGATCGAGGTTGTCGTCTGCCGCGCGCTGCGCATCCACCGCGGCCGGGTCAGGCGCAAATCGGCCCGCCGCGACGGCCTCGGCATCGGCCAGCGCGATCACGCCGTCGACCGTGATCCGCGAGCGGATCTCCGGCCAGTCGAACGCCTTCAGCAGCGGCTTCGGCAGCGCGAGCCCCGACGTCTCGATCACGATGTGATCGGGCCTCACAGGTCGTGCGAGCAACTGCTCCATCGCCGGGATGAAATCGTCGGCGACGGTGCAGCAGATGCAGCCATTGGCGAGCTCGACAATGTTCTCGGTCGGACAATTGGCATCGGCGCAGGACTTCAGGATGTCGCCGTCGACGCCTTCGCTGCCGAATTCGTTCACCAGCACCGCGAGCTTCTTGCCGTTGGCGTTGCGGATCAGATGCTGGATCAGCGTCGTCTTGCCGGACCCGAGAAAGCCGGTCACGACGGTGACCGGAACCTTGGCGAGCGTGGTCATTCTGCGGCCTCCGGCACGACGGCGATGGGTGGAATGCGGGCAAGCGATTGCTTGCGAAAGATTTCGGGACGGCTGCGCCACGGCACGATGCCGTCAGGCGCCGACGCGTAGGCGGTGGCGCCGGCGATCACATCCCTGGCATTGTCGGCGGACAGGCGGCCGTAGACATAGGACCACCGCCCCGGCGCGCTGAGCGCGACCGAGCAGCCCTGGCTGCAAGCCGACAGGCATTCGACCGGAACCAGATTGACGTCATCGGGCACGCCGGCCTCAACAAGCGCGGCATGCAGGCGCGCACCGGGCGCGACCTCACCTTCCGCGAGCGTCTGGCCCGCGCGACAGGTGATACAGACATGAAGTGTAACGCTCATCGCCCTTCCTGGATTGACTGCGGGAAGCGATGAGGCACACGAACCTGACGTGAACAGGCTCGTTCCCCGTCGCGGAACACCCCGTCCGCCGGTCTCAAACACACTGCGTCGGCAGGTCTCCCGGCTTGCGGAGTAGGATTGCTCCCTTGATACCCACCTTCCCGACTCCATCAGGGAATCAGTGGCTTGGGCATCTCTCCGGTCACGGTCGCGGGGGCGGCTGCGCTTTGGGCAAACCCTGCGGTCTGAGCCCTATCGCATTCCCTCTTCGCCTGTCGTAGGACAGGAACCAACGCGGGGTCACCATTCGGCCTAGCCTCGCACTTGTCAAGCCGAAGGAACGTGATGATTTCTGATGGAAACGACGCTGAGGACGGCGCCGTCGGCACCGACCCCTCGCTGGATGCGCGCCATGCGGCCAAGATGGCGAAAAAGAAGGTCGCCCGCGACAAGATCATGGCGACCAAGAGCGGTGAAAAAGGCCTGATCATCGTTCATACCGGCGCCGGCAAAGGAAAATCCTCCTCCGCCTTCGGCATGATCGTACGCTGCGTGGCGCACGGCTTTCCCTGCGCCGTGGTGCAATTCATCAAGGGTGCCTGGGATACCGGCGAACGCCGCCTGCTCACCGGGCATTTCGGCGACCTCTGTCAATTCCACGCAATGGGCGAAGGTTTTACCTGGGAGACGCAGGATCGCGCCCGCGACATCGCGGCAGCGCAGGCCGGCTGGGAAAAGGCCAAGCAGTTGATCGCGGATCCGAGCTTGCGGATGGTCGTGCTCGACGAAATCAACATCGCGCTGCGCTACGATTATCTGGCGATTGCCGATGTCGTCGGCTTCCTGACCACGTCGAAGCCGCCGATGACGCATGTCGTGCTCACCGGGCGTAACGCCAAGGACGAATTGATCGAGATTGCCGATCTCGTCACCGAGATGACGCTGGTGAAGCACCCCTTCCGCTCCGGCATCAAAGCGCAGCCGGGCGTCGAGTTCTGACGGTCAGCACCATGGCGCGCGCATTGATGATCCAGGGAGCCGGCTCGGACGTGGGCAAGTCGCTCATCGTCGCCGGCCTCGCGCGTGCCGCGAGGCGACGCGGCCTGCGCGTGCTGCCGTTCAAGCCGCAGAACATGTCGAACAATGCCGCCGTGACCGTCGACGGCGGCGAGATCGGACGTGCGCAGGCGTTGCAGGCGCTCGCCGCCGGCGTCGAGCCGCACAGCGACATGAACCCGGTGCTGTTGAAGCCGGAGACCGATGTCGGTGCCCAGGTCATCGTGCAAGGCAAGCGGATCGCGACCGCCCGCGCGCGCGAATATGCCGCCATGAAGCCGTCGCTGATGGGCGCGGTGCTGGAGAGTTTTGGGCGACTGAAGGCGCGCGCCGACCTGGTGCTGGTCGAAGGCGCCGGCAGCCCCGCCGAAGTCAATCTGCGCAAGTCCGATATCGCCAATATGGGCTTTGCGCGCAGGGCCGACGTGCCCGTGGTACTGGTCGGCGACATCGACCGCGGCGGCGTGATCGCGCAGCTCGTCGGCATCCAGGCGGTGATCGATCCTGATGATGCCGCGATGATCCAGGGCTTCGTCATCAACAAGTTCCGCGGCGATCCGACGCTGTTCGACGACGGCTACCGCCTGATCGAAGCCCGCACCACGTGGCGCGGCTTTGGCGTGCTGCCCTGGTTCGCTCGCGCCGGCGAGCTTCCGGCCGAGGACGCGCTCGGGCTCGGCGACGCGCGCAAGCCCGGCCAGTGCAAGATTGCGTTTCTGGCGCTGTCGCGGATCGCCAATTTCGACGACCTCGATCCGCTCAAGCTCGAACCCGGCGTCGATCTCGTGATGGTCCGGCCGGGCGAAGCCATCCCGGGCGATGCGCGGCTTGTCATCCTGCCCGGCTCGAAATCGACCCGCGGCGATCTCGCCTTCCTGCGCGCGCAAGGCTGGGACATCGACCTTCTGGCGCATCATCGCCGCGGCGGCCACATCCTCGGCCTGTGCGGCGGATACCAGATGCTTGGGCAAAGCGTCGCCGATCCCGATGGGATCGAAGGTCCCGCCGGCGAAACGCGCGGGCTCGGGCTGCTCGATGTCACGACTGTCATGACCGAACAGAAGACGCTGACCCGCGTCAATGCGGTGCATGCTGCGACCCATCGGCCGATCAGCGCCTACGAAATCCACATCGGGCGCACCGATGGCCCGGATCGCGCGCGGCCCTTTTCAATGCTTGACGGCGCGCCGGAAGGCGCCATGTCGAGCGACGGGCACGTTCACGGCAGCTATCTGCACGGCCTGTTCACCTCAGACGAATTTCGCAAGGCGTTCCTTGCGCAGCTCGATATCCCTGCGGCGGATCAGCCGTACGGCGCCAGGATCGAGCGCGCGCTCGACGCGCTTGCCGAGCACATCGAGACCCATCTCGATGTCGAGGGCCTGCTCGCGCTGGCGCGTTAGGCGGATAGTGCGGCAGAAAGGCGTGACCACTCGGTCTCGCTGCCCGGCAAGCCCAAGCGCAGCCATCCCGGCCTTTGCTGAAAAACCCGCGACCAGATCTGCGATCGAGCAAGCTTCTCCTGCGCAGCCAGCGCGTTGCCGGTCTCGTAGAGCCGGAACAGCGGCGTGCCGCCGAGCAGCGTCCAGCCCTGCGATCGCGCCTCCGCATCGAGCCTGGCGCAGTCGTCGGCCAGCCGGGCGGTTGTCGCCGTTGCCCAGTCGTGATCGAGCAAGGCCCGCCGCCCGATTGCGATTGCCCCGCCTGAAACCGGCCATGGGCCCAACATCGCCGCAAGCGCAGCGATATCCGGCTCGCTGCCGACGGCGAAGCCGAGCCGCAAGCCGGCAAGTCCGTAGAACTTGCCGAACGAGCGCAGGATCAGGAGGCCCGGATGTCCTGCCTCGCTTGCAAGCGACAGGTCGGGAACAGCGTCCGCAAAACTCTCGTCAATGACGAGCCGGCCGACGCGTGGCAACAGTGCGAGCAGTTCGTGCCGATCATGGCGCCTTCCATCGGGATTGTTGGGATTGACGACGACGGCAATGTCAGCTCCCGCAAGCGTTGCAAGATCGGACACCTCGGTCACGTCCCAACCGGCGGCCGAGAACACGGCAGCATACTCATTGTAGGTCGGTGCAAGGATGCGTGCCCGCCCCCGAGACGCCAGATGCGGCAGCAACTGGATGGCGGCCTGCGCGCCGCCTACCGCCGCGATCGGCGCATCGGTGCGGTAGGCCTGCCGTGCGGCGTTGTGCAGCGACTCGATCTCGGAGCGCGACGGCAGCGCGTTCCACTGCCGCGGCTCGACATCCACGTCAGGATACGGCACCCGGTTGATCCCCGTCGACAGGTCGATCCAGTCTTCCGCGGCGCCGCCGAAGCGCTGCTGGGCGACATCGAGATTTCCGCCATGCTCGCGCATGCGCCGCTCCTTCACGCCAGCGCCAGGACCACGAACGCCGCGGCCAGCAGCATCATGGCGTAACGATAGAGTTTCAGCCCGGTGAGAACGTCAGCGGCAGCCGGATCACACGCGGCCTCATTCAACCAGGGCTCATCCGCGATGCTGCCGTGATAGATGCGAGGCCCGCTGAGCCGCACACCGAGCGCGCCGGCCATCGCCGCTTCCGGCCATCCGGCATTCGGCGAGCGATGGCGCCGCGCATCGCGCAACATGCATGACCAGGCCTGCGAGCGATGCGGGGCAAGCAGGACGAACAGCAGACCGGTCAGCCGCGCCGGAATGAGATTGGCGAGATCGTCGATCCGGGCAGCGGCCCAGCCGAACGCCTCGTGCCGCTCGGTGCGATGGCCGATCATGGAGTCCAGTGTATTGATCGCCTTGTAGCCAAGAATTCCGGGCAGGCCGAACAGCGCACCCCAAAACACCGGCGCCACGATGCCGTCGGAGGCATTCTCGGCAAGGCTCTCGATGGTCGCACGCGCGATGCCGGCGTCGTCGAGCGTTGCCGGATCGCGTCCGACAATCTGCGCGACCGCCGAACGCGCGGCGGCGATGTCGCCGGCGACAAGCGGATGTGCGACCGCGGCGACATGATCATGCAGCGAACGCAGCGCGACCAGCGGCCACGCCAGTACACCGACAAGGACGACGCGCCCCCATCCGGATGGGAGCAGAGACTGCACGGCCCAACCCAGCGCCGTCGCCAGCGCGATCACCAGGATGGCGGCCGCGACACCGGCGGCGCGACGAAACGCCGGCGGATCAGAGGCCCGGTTCCAGGCGGTATCGACGAGATGGATCAGCCGGCCGAGCCAGGTCACGGGATGGCCGATGCGGGCAAACAGCCAAGCCGGCCAGCCGATCAGGGCGTCCACAGCCATCGCCACCGCCATCGCTCCCGCAAAACCCACGCACCTCTCCTCACCGCGATCCCCCTGATGCGCAAGACGTCGGCCGAGTGCAAGCCCTCCCGTGACGGATTTCGGCTTTGTCTTTTGCCGCGATTGGTGGTTAGAGCGTTTTCGGGCGGAGCGGATACCGGTTCGCAATGGGAGACCATATGGCCGTCATTCTGATCACCGGCGGAGCCCGGTCGGGAAAAAGCCGGCGCGCCGAACTTCGCACGCGCAGCTTTCCAGGTCAGCCGGTCTACGTTGCGACCGCCGAGGCGCTCGACGCGGAAATGGATGAGCGCATCGCCAAGCACCGCGAACGCCGTGGCGGCGGCTGGATCGAACGCGAGGTGCCGCTCGACCTGGTCGAGGCACTGGCCGAGACCGATGGCGGCGGCGCAAGGCTGGTCGATTGCCTGACGCTGTGGCTGTCCAACCTGCTGCATGCGGAGCGCGACTGGTCGCAGGAAGTCGCGCGGCTGTCGGACGCGCTGGCGCGCCAGCGCAGCCCGGTCATCATGGTCACCAACGAGGTGGGCCTCGGCATCGTGCCTGATAACGCGCTGGCGCGGACCTTCCGCGACGCCGCAGGGCTCATGAACCAGAGCATCGCCGGCGCGGCGGACGAGGTCGAGTTCGTCGTTGCGGGCCTGCCGATGAAGCTGAAATGAACAACACGATCGATCCCGGCAAAGGCCCCGCGATGGTCTCGTTCGACGATGCGTTTCGCCGGCAACTGCACGAACTCTTCGTGTGGCGGCGCGACGTGCGGCGCTTCCGCACCGATCCGCTGCCTGATGGCACGATCGAGCGGCTGATCGAGATCGCCTGCCTGTCGCCTTCGGTCGGGTTGAGCCAGCCCTGGCGGTTCGTCATTGTCGACGATGCGGCGCGGCGCCGCGCGGTCATCGAGGACTTCAAGACCTGTAACGCCGACGCGCTGCGATCCTATTCCGGTGAGCGTGCAGCAAAATATGCAGCATTGAAACTATCCGGCCTCGAAGAGGCGCCCGGCCATCTGGCCGTGTTTGCCGAAAAGTCCGACCAGATCGGCTCCGGTCTCGGGCGGGCGACGATGCCGGAGACGACAGAATATTCGGTGGTGGCCGCGATCTGTGCGATGTGGCTTGCCGCGCGCGCGGAAGGCATTGGGCTCGGCTGGGTCTCGATCCTCAATCCAGGCCGCGTTCAAGTGATCCTGGAAATACCTGATACGTGGAAATTCATCGGCTACCTCTGCATCGGTTACCCCCAGGCGGAATGCGACCGCCCGGAACTCGAGCAGGCCAAGTGGGAATCGCGGCGAGGTCCGGATGAATTCACCATCCGACGCTGAGCAATCTCCGAACGGCAGCGGCGCGTCGAACGGCGCCGCCCACTGGCGCGCCGACATCACCTCGCTGGTCTTTCCGCTCCCGGAGCACGGCGCCATCTGCGCGGTGCATCGGGGGGCGTTTCGGACGTTGCTTGGCGCCGACCCGACGCCGGAAGGCTGTATCGGTTATTTCGCGCGCCTTGAAGACGCGTTCAGGGCCGCGGCACGCGCCAAGATCCTGCGCAAGCGCATCCCTGTTGGAACAAATCTGCATCTTACCAGTCGCGACATCGCTCGAAAGCTGCTAGAAGCCGACCAAATCGAACGTGGAGAACGACCATGAGCCAGTCCCAGGCCGCGCAAACCCAGACCACGCATCTGCCGGTCGCCACCAGACAGGTCGGACGGCTTGCCCAGTCCCTGATGGCGATGTCGCTTGGCCTGTTCATCGTCGGCGTGGTCGGGTTCTCGCACATCGACGTGATCCATAATGCCGCGCACGACGTGCGCCATTCCAACGCATTCCCCTGCCACTGACCCCGCCGGCATGAGCACGTTTCGCTCGATCGTCTTCTCCTCGGTCATTGCCGGATTCATCGTTGGCCTGATCGTCACTGCGGTTCAGCAGTTCGGCACCGTTCCGCTGATCCTCAAGGCCGAGGTCTATGAGAAGGCGGCCGAGGTCTATGAGAAGGCGGCCGAGCACAAGCACGAAGCTGCCGCGCAGCCGCAGGCCATCCTCGTCCACGATCATGCGGATCATGATCATGGCGCCGAGGCGTGGGAGCCGCGCGACGGCCTGGAGCGCAACCTCTATACGGCAGGGGCGAACATCCTGACCGGGATCGGCTTTGCGCTCCTGCTGTGCGGCTTCTTCTCGATTCGCAGTGGCGCGACCGGCGAGCCGATCTCGTGGCACGAAGGCTTGATGTGGGGCCTCGCAGGCTTTGCCGTTTTCACGATTGCGCCGGGCCTTGGGCTGCCACCTGAACTGCCGGGGGTGCCCGCGGCACCACTGATGTCGCGTCAGATCTGGTGGGTGACGGCGGTGCTGGCGACATCCGCCGGCCTCGGGCTGATCGTGTTCCGCCGCTCGATGCCGGCCGCCATCGCCGGCGTGGTCCTGATCATGCTGCCGCATTTGATCGGCGCGCCCGAGCTGGAGCATGTCGAGACCAACGTGCCCTCGTCATTGTCGCATCAGTTCGTGGTCGCCGTCACGCTGACCAGCCTGGTGTTCTGGTCCTTGCTGGGCAGCCTGACCAGCGCCGCGTTCGCTTATTTCGACCGGCCGGCATCGGCGTGACGCCACGGTCATCCCGCTAGGAATGTATCGGCCTGGTGGCCTGGCGATAGGAATCATTTGAGATTCGGGGCGGAGCCTGATTAGCTTCGGCCATACCGTCTGCCGTACGCCGCAACTGGCGCGTCTGACGACGACAATGCCGAACCGACGGGACCCGACCACCGATGACCAAGACGCGACGGACACGAGCGACGATTCGTGACGTCGCGGCCGAGGCCGGCGTGTCCGTCTCAAGCGTCAGCCGCACGCTCAACGGCGGCATCTATACCAGCGCCGAGCTGCATGCGCGCATCATGCGCGCGGTGAAGCGCCTCGGGTTCGAGCCCGACCAGGCGGCGCAGGCACTGCGCTCGCGGGCGTCCAACACGATAGGCTGCATGGTCGCCGATTTCTCCAATCCGCACTACACCGGCATGGTGAGCGCGGCGGAGGAGGAATTCCAGCGCGCCGGCTTCCTCTTGATGCTCGCGGCGACCAAGCACGAGGAGGCGCGCGAGGCGGCGTTCCTGTCGGCGGTGCGGCGGCGCCAGATGGACGGACTGCTGCTGTTCGCCGGCGACAATTCCCACAAGGATTTCATGAAGGGGCTGGTCAGGCTCGACCTGCCCTGCGTCACCGTCGACCGCGAGGTGCCCGATAGCGTCATGGTTCGCGTCGATCACCGCGGCGGCGCGCTCGAAGCGACGCGCTACCTGATCGGCCTCGGCCATCGCCGGATCGCGCTTCTGACCGGCAGCGCCGCGGTGTTACCGAGCACGGAGCGGCTCGCGGGCTACCGGCAGGCGCATCAGGAAGCCAAGATCGATGTCGATCCGACCCTGATCCGACCACACATGCAGGGCGCCAACACCGCCTTCAGCTCGGTGTGCCAGTTGCTGCAAATGACAAAACCGCCGACCGCGATCATCTCGCTCGGCACCAGCATGCTGGCCGAGGTGCTGGAGGCAATCACCAGCAACGGCCTGCGCTATCCGCAGGACGTATCGATCGTGTGCAGCGGCGACACCGATCTCGCGCGCCATGCGACGCCCGCGATCTCGGCCTTGAGCTGGGACATGAACGAGGTCGGCCGCACCGCCGCGCGGCTGTTGCTGGAGCGGATCCGCGAGCCCGACAAGGCCGGCAGCAGCGCCCCGATGTTCCTGCCGACACGCCTCATCCTGCGCCGTTCCTGCGCCGCACCGCCGACGCCCACGCGAGGGTGGAAATAGTCCAGCGGAATCTCCGGGTTCTGGAAACGGTTCCAGTCTTTCGTGTCGGATAGCTCTATCCACGTCATTGCGAGCGACGCGAAGCAATCCATGGCGACCGATCATGTGGAACGATGGATTGCTTCGTCGCTTCAGCGCAAAATTGCTTTGCAATTTTGTCGCGAGCTCCTCGCAATGACGGAAGGAGACGGCACTCTCAGCGCAGCACAAACCCTTCATAACCGCGCTGCGCGATCTGCGCGATGCGGTGGCGGTAGCCCTGGCCGACATAGGGCATGAACACCCGCGGCTTGCCTGCGATGTTGGCGCCCTGGTACCAGGAATTGGCCTTCGGATAGAGCGTGCGGCTGGCGGCGTCGGCGACATGCGCCATCCAGGCCTGCTCGGCGTCGCGTTCCGGCTCGATCCGCGTCAATCCCTTGGCACGCATGCTGTCGAGGCAGGCCGTGATCCACTCAACATGATTCTCGCAGGCATGGATCACATTGCCGATGACAGAAGGGCTACCCGGTCCGGTCACGACGAACAGGTTTGGAAATCCCGACACCATCAGGCCGAGATAGGCGCTGGGGCCGTCGGCCCAGGCCTCCTTCAACGTCGCGCCATCGCGCCCGCGGATCTGCATCGCGGCGAGCGCCCCGGTCATCGCGTCATAGCCCGTCGCCAGCACCAGCGCATCGAGCGCGAACGACCGCGTCGCGGTCTCGACACTCGTCTCGGTGACTGTCGTCAGCGGCTCCGTGCGCAAATCGACCAGCTCGACATGCGGCAGATTGTAGGTCGCGAAATAGCCGGTATCGATGCAGATGCGCTTGACGCCGAGCGGATAATCCTTCGGTGACAGCGCCTCCGCCGTCGCCCCGTCGTGCACGATGCCGCGGATCTTGTCGCGCACGAAATCGCAGGCGACGTCGTTGACGGCCGCATCGGTCAGGATGTTCGGGAACGCGGTCAGGATGCCGCCGCCGCCCTGCTCCCACAGCTGTTCGTAGCGTGCCCACTGCACGTCCCGCTCAGGCACCGGCGCGTCGAAGGCGTTCGCAGGCACCCGTCCGAACTCCGGCGTCTCGAGGCTCTCGCGATATTTCGCGATCACGGGCTCGGCGGCTGCGATATCGGCATCGGACAGCGGCGCATTCCGTGCCGGCACCGAATAGTTCGGCGTGCGCTGGAATACGGTCAGGCGGCTCGCCGCCTTGGCGACCATCGGGATCGTCTGCACACCTGACGAGCCGGTGCCGATCACGGCAACGCGCAAGCCGGAAAAGTCGATCTCTTCATGCGGCCACTGCCCGGTATGATAAACTGGCCCACGAAAACGCGCGAGGCCCGGCAGCTTCGGCTTGTTGGGCACCGAGAGATTGCCGGTCGCCATCACGCAAGTCGATGCGACGATGCAATCGCCGCGATCGGTGCGCAACGTCCAGCTCTCGCCTGCCTCGTCCCAGTCGGCGCTCGTCACGCGGGTGTCGAAGCGGATCAGGGAGCGCAGACCGAACCGGTCGGCGACGCGCTGCGCGTAGCGCAGGATCTCCGGCTGGGCGGCGTATTTCTCGCTCCAGCGCCATTCCTGCCGCAGCTCCTCCGACCAGCTGTAGGAATAGAACAGGCTCGGAATGTCGCAGCGCGCGCCCGGATAGCGATTCCAGTACCAGGTGCCGCCGACGTCGGACGCCGCCTCGATGCCGATCACCTTCAGCCCGAGCTCGCGCAAGCGATAGATCGCATACAGCCCGCCGAAGCCGGCACCGACCACGACCGCATCGCATTCGGCGACCAGCGGCGGCCTCGCGCCATGATCCGGGCTCGTCTGCTCCAGTCCGCTCATTTGTCACATCTCTCCGGCCGCAGGAATATTGCCATCGGTGGGAACGCGCGCTAATCTGGAAACGTTTCCAGACCGGAAGCGCATACGATAATTGTCGCCGGGCGTCAACGCGCCGGCCCCGAAGGGGAGCCGCGGATACGTCACAAGGTGATCACATCAGGGAGTGACTGAGGGATGTTGGACGGATTTTGTCTTCGTGCGTGCCTGGCAGCCGCGGTGACGATCGGCGCGCTGTCGCCGGCGCTCGCGCAGAAGAACTACGGCCCGGGAGTCTCGGATACCGAGATCAAGGTCGGCAACATCATGCCCTATAGCGGCCCCGCTTCCGCCTACGGCGCGATCGGCCGGACCGAGGCGGCCTATTTCAGGATGGTCAATGACCAGGGCGGCATCAACGGACGCAAGATCAACTTCGTCAGCTACGACGACGGCTTCTCGCCGCCGAAATCGGTCGAGCAGGCACGCAAGCTGGTCGAGGGCGACGAGGTGCTGCTGGTGTTCCAGCCGCTCGGCACCGCGCCCAATGTCGCGATCCAGAAATATCTCAACGGCAAGAAGGTCCCTCACCTCTTCATCGCATCGGGCGCGACGCGCTTCGGCAATCCCCAAGGCTTTCCCTGGACCATGGGTTGGCAGCCGAACTACCAGAGCGAAGGGCGGATCTACGCCAGATACATCCTCGACAAATTCCCGAACGGCAAGATCGCGGTGCTCTGGCAGAACGACGATGCCGGCAAGGATGCGCTCAAGGGGCTGCGTGACGGCCTCGGCGACAAGGCGAGCAGCATGATCGTCGCCGACAAGTCCTACGAGCTGACCGATCCGACGCTGGATTCGCAGATCGTGGCGCTGCGCTCCTCGGGCGCCGACATCCTGTTCACCTGGGCGGCACCAAAGGGGGCGGCGCAGACCATCAAGAAAGTCGCCGAGCTCGGCTGGAAGCCAACCTTCTTCCTGACCTCGACGGCGACGTCGGTCGCCTCTGTCATGCGCGCCGCTGGCATCGAGCATTCGCAAGGCATCATCTCGGTCGCCTACCTCAAGGATCCGACCGACACGATCTGGAACGACGATGCCGAGACCAGGGAATGGCGGGCGTTCATGGACAAGTACATGCCCGACGGCGACAAGACCAACGGCAATCACGTCTATGGCTACGCCGCCGCGCAAACGCTCGCGCAGGTGCTCAAGCAGTGCGGCGACGATCTCACACGCGAGAACGTGATGAAGCAGGCCGCCGGCCTGAAGGACTTCGCGCCGAAGATGATCCTGCCCGGGATCAGGATCAACACCAGCGCGACTGATTTCCGCCCGATCGAACAGTCGCAGCTGATGCGGTTCGAAGGCGAGAGCTGGAAGCTGTTCGGCAACATCATCACCGGCGAGGTCGGCAGCGAATAGTGCGCAGGCACGCTCTGTTCCGTGAGAGGGCGGGACGAGACGCAAAGCTGAGGCAATTCGCGTCGCGACAGCGCGCAAGTATGACTCACCGACCGTGCAACAAATTCGATGTCGTCCCTGCGAAAGCAGGGACCCATAACCACAAGCAGTCGTTATTGCGCGACGCCGGAACGACGAGTCCTAATCACAACACCCGCCGCGGAGTATGGGTCCCTGCTTTCGCAGGGACGACACCGAGCGGGTTGTTCGACAGTTCAGCTCGAAACTCAATTGCCTAGCGCATCTCCCGCCTCTACCCGGCCGGCGTCAGGATCGCCCGCTGTGCTGCATGCCAGCTCTCTTCATCGGGTGCGCAGAGCAAGCCGCCGGTCAGATTGACCGGCCTGTAGGGCGATCCGTCGAAATGCGCGCTGTAGCCGCCGGCCTCGCGATGCAACAGCCAGCCCGCGGCATGATCCCAGGGCATCAGCTTGTTGTAGAACAACAGATGGCAATGGCCGGATGCCGCCATGCGATATTCATGCGCGGCGCATCTCAGCCAGGCGCTGACGCCAAGCCTGGACAGATTGCCGGCAACGATTGGGCGCAGCGCCTCAGGCAGGAAGTTGACGCCGATCACCGCGTCCATCTGCTTGACCGGCACCGCCGCGGCCACCTTCAAATCATGCCGCCTGCCGTCCGGCATCTCGAGCCAGGCGCCCTCGCCGCGCAGCGCGAACGCGGTGTCGTTGCTGACGGGATCGTGGATCGCGCCGAGCACGATCTCGCCGCGCATCGTGGCGGCCACCATGGTGCCGAACAGCGGCAAGCTCGAGGTGAAGTTCCGGGTGCCGTCGATCGGATCGATGATGAAGGCGAGCTCCGCGGTTCCGACCTGATCGAGCGCGGCCGGATCGCGTGCCGTGCCCTCCTCGCCGATCACGACCGCATTCGGAAACGCCCGGAGCAGCGCCGCCGAGATCGCCTGCTCGGCAATTTCATCGGCCTCGGTCACGACGTCGAATGCCGAGGTCTTGGTACGCACCTCGATCTCCCGGACGCGGCGGAACCGCGGCATGATCTCGGTGCGGCCGACTTCGGCGAGGATGTTTCCGATGTTCAGCGCATCGGCATGGGACAGTTTCACGCGGCGTTCTCCTGCGTTGCGCCGGCATCCTATCGCAGGATCATGACTGCGCGGCAATCAGCGGCGCTGGTTGTAGACATCGATGCAGACGGCGCCCAGCAGGACGAGGCCCTTGATCACTTGCTGATAATCGATGCCGATGCCGAGGATCGACATGCCGTTGTTCATCACGCCCATGATCATGGCACCGACCACCGCGCCGCCGACCCGGCCGACGCCGCCATAGGCCGAGGCGCCGCCGATGAAGCAGGCGGCGATCACGTCGAGCTCGAAGCCAAGGCCAGCCTTCGGCGTCGCGGTGTTGAGGCGGGCAGCAAACACCAGCCCGGCGAGCGCTGCCAGCACGCCCATGTTGACGAAGGTGAGGAAGGTCAGCCGCTCGGTCTTGACGCCCGACAGCTTCGCGGCCTTGGCGTTGCCGCCAACGGCATAGATCTGCCGGCCGATCACGGTCCGCCGCGTGACAAAACCGTACAGCGCGATCAGCACCGTCATGATGACGAGCACGTTTGGCAGGCCGCGATGCGAGGCGATCAGATAGGTGAAGTAGAGCACCGCGCCCGCCAGCGCGATACTCTTGGCGATGAAGAACGCATAGGGCTCCACCTCGATGCCGTGCGACTGCTCGCGCGCCCGGCTCTTGGCGCTCGCCAGCACCAGCGCGAACGCCAGCACGACGCCGATCAAGAGCGAGGTCGGATAGAGCGTGCCGGCACTCGGAAACAACTCGGGGATGAAGCCCGACGACAGCTTCTGGAAGGTCGGCGGAAACGGCCCGACCGACCGGCCCTGCAGGACCGCGAGCGCAAGGCCCTTGAACACCAGCATGCCGGCCAGCGTCACGATGAAGGACGGAATCTTGAAATAGGCGACCCAGTAGCCCTGCGCCGCGCCGATCGCGGCACCGATCAGGAGACAGGCGACGAAGGCGGTCGGGTAGTCGACATGGTAGGTCACCATCAGCACTGCCGCGACCGCGCCGACGAATCCCGCGACCGAGCCGACCGACAGGTCGATATGCCCGGTGACGATCACGAGCAGCATGCCGAGCGCCATGATCACGATGTAGCTGTTCTGCAGCACAAGATTAGTGAGATTGACCGGCTGCAGCAGTGTGCCGTCGGTGACGATCTCGAAGAACAGCATGATCGCGAGCAGCGACAGCAGCATGCCGTAATTGCGCAGATTGTTCTTGATGAAGCCGGAATGCTTGGGGGTCTCGGGAAGTGACACCGTCTTGTCGGTCATTATGCTCCGCCTCCCGCCCGCAGCTCACCGGCAGGGGCGCCGTTCCCGGACATCCTGACATTGCGCATGATGGCGCGCATGATCTTCTCCTGCGTCGCGTCGTCCTTCGCGAACTCGCCGACAAAGGCGCCGTCATTCATCACGCAGATCCGGTCGCAGATGCCGAGCAGTTCCGGCATTTCCGACGAGATCACCACGACGCCCTTGCCGGCCTCCGCGAGCTCGTTGATGATACAATAGATCTCGTATTTTGCCCCGACGTCGATGCCGCGGGTCGGCTCGTCCAGCAGCAGCACCTGCGGATCGGTCATCAGCCATTTCGACAGCACCACCTTCTGCTGGTTGCCGCCCGAGAGCTGCCCGGCCTCCTGATAGACGTCGGAACAGCGGATCCGCATCCGGTTGCGGTAATCGCTCGCGGCCTTCAGCTCGACGACATCGTCGATCACGCCGCGATCCGACACCTGGCGCAGGCTCGCCAGGGTCACGTTCTTGCGGACGTCGTCGGCGAGGATCAACCCGAGCTGCTTGCGGTCCTCGGTGACATAGGCGAGGCCGGCATGAATCGCATCCGGCACGCTGGCAAGGTTCGCCTCGCGTCCGTCAAGGCTGATCCTGCCGGAGATATTGTAGCCCCAGGCCCTGCCGAACAGGCTCATGGCGAACTCGGTGCGGCCGGCGCCCATCAGGCCGGCGATGCCGACCACCTCGCCGCGGCGCACCGTGAAATCGACGTTCTTGATCACCTGCCGGGCGGTATGCAGCGGGTGATACACCGACCAGTTCTCCACCGTCATCACGGGATCGCCGATCGCGACCTGTCGCTCCGGAAAGCGGTGCGCGAGATCGCGGTTGACCATGCTGCGGATGATGCGGTCCTCGTCGACCTGCTCGGTTCGGCAATCGAGGCTATCGACGGTGCGGCCGTCGCGCAGCACCGTGATCCGGTCGGCGACACGCGCGACTTCGTTCAGCTTGTGCGAGATCAGGATCGAGGCGATGCCTTGCTCGCGGAACGCCAGCAGCCGGTCCAGCAGCGCGGCGCTGTCGGCCTCGTTCAGGCTCGCAGTCGGCTCGTCCAGGATCAGGAGGCGCACCTTCTTCGACAACGCCTTGGCGATTTCGACGAGCTGCTGCTTGCCGACGCCGAGATCGGTGATCAGCGTATCCGGCGATTCACGCAAACCGACCTGCGCCAGCAGCTCCGCGGTCCGCCGGTACACCGCGTTGCGGTCCACCACTCCGAACCACGACGGCGCGCGCGACAGAAAGATATTCTCGGCGATCGACATCAGCGGGATCAGCGCCAGCTCCTGGTGGATGATGATGATCCCCAGCGCCTCGGAGTCGTTGATGTCGCGGAACCGGCGCTCCTCGCCGTCGAACAGGATCGACCCTTCATAGCTGCCGGCGGGATAGACCCCGCTCAGCACCTTCATCAGGGTCGACTTGCCCGCACCATTCTCGCCGACCAGCGCATGGATCTGCCCGGCTTCCACGGTGAGGCTGACGTCGCGCAAGGCCTGCACGCCGGCAAAGCTCTTGCTGACGTTACGCATCTCAAGCATCGCCGTCATCGGATCGCATCCCGCAACGTCACTCGGCCTCGGCGCTATCAGCTCCGCTCGCCCGCCTTAGTCGAATTGCGAGCGCTTGTAGTAGCCGCTGTCAATCAGGACTTTCTCCCAATTGGTCTTATCCACCACGACCGGCTTGAGCAGATAGGACGGAACCACCTTGACCCCGTTGTTGTAGGTCTTGGTGTCGTTGACGCTGACCTCCTTCTTGCTCAGCACGGCATCGACCATGTCGGCCGTGACCTTGGCGAGATCGCGGGTGTCCTTGAAGATGGTCGAGTATTGCTCGCCGCGCAGCATCGCCTTGATCGATGGCACCTCGGCATCCTGGCCGCTGACGAACGGCATCGGCTGGTCCTTGCTGCCGTAGCCGACGCCCTTCAGGGAGGAGATGATGCCGATCGACAGGCCGTCATAGGGCGACAGCACCGCATCGACGCGCTTCTTGCCGTAGAAGGCGCTGAGCAGATTGTCCATCCGTGCCTGCGCGGTCGCGCCGTCCCAGCGCAAGGTCGCGACCTTGCCCATGCCCGTCTGGCCGCTCGCGACCACAAGCTTGCCGCTGTCGATATAGGGCTTCAGCACCGACATCGCGCCGTCGTAGAAGAAATAAGCGTTGTTGTCGTCGGGCGAGCCGCCGAACAGCTCGATGTTGAAGGGCCCCTTGCCGTCCTTTAGCCCGAGCGCATTCACGATCGACCCTGCCTGCAGCACGCCGACCTGGAAATTGTCGAAGGTCGCGTAATAGTCGACGTTCGGCGTGTCGCGGATCAGGCGGTCATAGGCGATCACCGTGATGCCCTGGGCCTTGGCCTGCTTCAGCGCATCGGACAGCGTGGTGCCGTCGATCGCCGCGATGACCAGCACCTTGGCGCCCTTGGTCACCATGTTCTCGACCTGGGAGAGCTGGTTCGGGATGTCGTCGTCGGCATATTGCAGATCGGTGCCGTAGCCGCGTTCCTTCAGCACCTTGACCATGTTGTTGCCGTCGTCGATCCAGCGCGCCGAGGATTTGGTCGGCATCGCGATGCCGATGGTCGGCTTGCTCTGGGCCATGGCGTCGCGATCGGACGCCGTCGCGGCAAGGCCGGCCAGCGCGAGCGCGAACAAGGTGGTCTTCAATTTGAACATGCTTCACTCCCTTAATTTTTTAGTTGGGGTACCGTGCCGTGGACAGCGTCAATCGGCGGCTATCGTTCGTAGGCTCGCCGCAGATATACGCGATCTCGGATCGGCGCCGGGGCCGTCGCGAACCGAAATTGCGGAATGTCGATTGAACCCGTCAACAGCGCCAATGCTCACTCCGCACGATCAGCCAGGTCGATCCTGCAATGTCGGGTTCATCCGCGAGTCATGTCGTGGGACGAACGAGGCGCAGGAATGACGCGGAGGATCATGAGGCGCGGTCTCCCGGAATCGTTGGCGAGCGCTGGCCTCCGCCAGAACTTCTGGCGGTGCGGCACCTTGCTTCTGGCAACCTTTGGTGGACGTTGTCCCCACCATATGGATGCAAGCGCCAACGGGTCATTTATTTAAGTACACGAATAAATTGACCGGAGAGCGGCGGGTCATAAGGCGTTGCCTCCCGAAATTGTTGGCAGGCCCTACAGACCGCTGGGGTGCGGCAGGGCTTCTCGCAACCTTTGGTGAGATTGTGCCTCTACTGTGCGATGGACGCAAGTGCCATTTATTTCACTGCATGAATAAATTAATCGAACCGCCGCGCGACGGCGGCAGCGGCCTTCAGGCGTCGATCTCGGAGAGATCGTCGACGACCAGCAGGGCTCCGGCGAAATCGTCATCGCTGAAATAGGTGCTGCGGGTGATGACCACCGGGATGCCGGCCCCAGCCGCGGCGGCGAGACCGTTGCCGGAATCCTCGACGGCAATGCAATTCGACGGGCCAAGCGCGAGCCGCGCCAGCGTCTCGACGTAGACATCCGGGGCCGGCTTCTTGCGCGGCACGTCGTCGCCGGCGACAACAGCATCGAACAGATCGGCCCAGTCCAGCCCCAACGCGACCGACAGCAGCGCATCGATATTGCCATGCGACGTCGTCGTGGCGAGCGCCAGACGCTGGCCGCGGCTGCGCGCGCCGGCGAGCCAGGCTCTCACGCCCGGCCGCAACGGGCAGCCGCCCGCCGCAATCAGCGCGGCATAGCGTGCGGTCTTGATCCCGTGCAGGTTGGCAATGTCGGCGAATGTCAGCGACGGGACAGCGTTCCTCTGGTCGAAGGCGCGGATGCGCTCCTTGCCGCCGGCGACGCGAAGCAGCCGCGCGTAGGTGACCTGGTCCCAGAACCAATCGAGCCCTACTTCGGCGAACGCCTCATTGAAGGCGCGGCGATGCACCTCCTCGGTTTCGGCGAGCGTGCCGTCGACATCGAAGATCAAGGCGCGGGCGCCCGCAATGATGTCACGCATCCCGGCGTTCCTGATGCCGGCGAGCGCCTGGTTCATCGTCCCTCGCCCGCCGCGCCGGTCCCTTTCGCGAACACGCGGCTCGCGAGCACGTCACCGGCCTCGATCGACATCACGTCGTCGGCCGTGAGCGTGCGGTCGAGCTTTGCCACGATCCGGTTGGCCTGGCGCAGCCGGATGCGGTCGAGCGCGTTGCGGATCGAGCGCGCATTGGAGAACAGCGGCTGTTCCTTGCGGATGCCGATGTACCGGGTGAAGGCCTCGCGTGCTTCCGGGGAGAAATGATAATTCTGCTGCTGCAACATCAGCTCGGCGATCCAGAGCAGCTCGCCGTCCGAATAGTCGGGGAAGTCGATGTGATGCGCGATGCGGGAGCGGAACCCCGGATTGCTCTGGAAGAACTTCTCCATGCGGTCGCCATAGCCGGCCAGGATCACCACCAGATCCTCGCGCTGCTGTTCCATGATCTGCAGCAGGATCTCGATCGCCTCCTGTCCGTAGTCGCGCTCGTTCTCGGGGCGGTACAAATAATAGGCCTCGTCGATGAACAAGACGCCGCCCATCGCCTTCTTCAGTATTTCTTTCGTCTTCGGCGCGGTGTGGCCGATATATTGCCCGACGAGATCGTCGCGCGTGACGCTGATGACGTGGCCGCGGCGCACGAAGCCGAGCTTGTGCAGGATGCCGGCCATCCTGAGCGCAACCGTGGTCTTGCCGGTGCCGGGATTGCCGGTGAACGACATGTGCAGGGTCGGGAATGTCGTCGCCAGCGCCATCTTCTGCCTGATGCGTTCGACCAGCAGCAGCGATGCGATCTCCCGGATGCGGGTCTTCACCGGCTTGAGGCCGATCAGTTCGGAATCGAGCTGGTCGAGCACGTCGCCAATGCCGAGGTCGGCAAACTCATGCCGGAGGTCGATGGTCTCGGGCGGCGTCTCGCGGATTTGTCCTTGCGGTTGGGTCATCATCCTCTCGCTTCGAGAAAAGCTCCGTCGCCGCAGCGGCGACGACGGAGAAGTGCATCCGGACCAGGACGGTCGAGGGAGCAATCCGCCTGGCTTGCAAGCCGGACGCGGTCACTGATCTGCGTAACGTTCGCCCTCGGGGCGCGTCGCCGCATAGGAATGGGTCGCGTAACGGAGGTTGCGTCCTGCAGCCTCCTGGCGGTCGAGCCGGAAGCCGGGTTCCTCATGCGGCCGGTTGACGATGAAGGAGATGCGAACCGACTCCCAGCCGGGACTGGAATCGAAGCCGGAGATCCGGATGTAGCGGTCGCCGTAGACCCGCCGGCAGTCGGCGAGCTCCTTCATGATGCCGGCCGCATCGCGCAGGTCGAACATCGGCAGGCCCCACATGTCCCAATAGGTGTTGCGGGGATGCGGATCGTCGGTGAACTCGATGTTCACTGCCCAACCCTTGTCGAGGCAGTATTGCACCTGCGCGGCGATCTGCTCGTCGGTGAGATCGGGCAGGAAAGAGAAGCAGCCTTGGGTCACGCGCATGAAAACCTCCTGTCAGACCGCCATGCTCGGCGTGGGAACGAAATCGGGGGCGTCGGTCGACTCGTAGTTGAAGGTGACGTCCTTCCAGACGTCGAGCGCCTCGCGCAGCGGCGTGCAGGTCAGCGCCGCCTTCGCCAGGATCTCCGGGCCCTCATGGACGTAGTCGCGTCCCTCGTTGCGGGCGAGGATCATGGCTTCCAGCGCGACGCGGTTGGCGGTGGCGCCGGCCTGGATGCCGCGGGGATGGCCGATCGTGCCGCCGCCGAACTGCAGCACGACATCCTCGCCGAGCAGGTCGAGCAGCTGGTGCATCTGGCCGGCATGAATGCCGCCGGAAGCCACCGGCATCAGCTTGTTGAGGCTCGCCCAGTTCTGGTCGAAGAACACGCCGTGCTCGAGCTGCATCGGGTTGAAGTCCTCGCGGCAGATGTCGTAGTAGCCGCGCGTGGTGTTGGGATCGCCCTCGAGCTTGCCGACCACCGTGCCGGCATGGATGTGGTCGACGCCGGCGAGCCGCATCCATTTCGCGATCACCCGGAACGAGACGCCGTGGCTGCGCTGCCGCGTGTAGGTCGAATGGCCGGCGCGATGCAGATGCAGGATCATGTTGTTCCTGCGCGCCCACTTCGCCATCGACTGGATCGCAGTGTAGCCGATCACGAGGTCGATCATGACGATGTTGGAGCCGAGTTCATGGGCGAACTCGGCGCGCTCGTACATGTCCTCCATCGTCGCCGCGGTGACGTTGAGATAGGTGCCCTTGATCTCTCCGGTCGCGGCCTGCGCACGGTTGACCGCCTCCATGCAGTACAGGAAGCGCTCGCGCCAGTGCATGAAGGGCTGCGAGTTGATGTTCTCGTCGTCCTTGGTGAAGTCGAGCCCGCCTTTCAACGCTTCATAGACGACGCGGCCGTAGTTGCGGCCGGACAGGCCGAGCTTCGGCTTCACGGTGGCGCCGAGCAAGGGACGGCCGAATTTGTCGAGCCGCTCGCGTTCCACCACGATGCCGGTCGCCGGGCCCTGGAATGTCTTCACATAGGCGATCGGCAGCCGCATGTCCTCGAGCCGCAGCGCCTTCAGCGGCTTGAAGCCGAACACGTTGCCAATGATCGACGCGGTCAGGTTCGAGATCGAGCCCGGTTCGAACAGGTCGAGATCATAGGCGATATAGGCGAAGTAGCTTCCCGGCGAGTTCGGCACCGGATCGACGCGATAGCACTTCGCCCGGTATTTCTCCGCGGCGGTCAGCCGATCGGTCCACACCACGGTCCAGGTCGCGGTCGAGGATTCGCCCGCCACCGCCGCGCAGGCTTCGGTCGGATCGACGCCGTCCTGCGGCGTGACGCGGAACAAGGCGATGACGTCGGTGTCCTTGGGCTCGTAGTTCGGCTCCCAATAGCCCATCCGCTTGTATTCCATCACGCCGGACTTGTATCGATCCTTGCCCTGCACGGTGATCGACTGCTGCACGTTCATTTGAATCTCCTGTCGTTCGCCGCCCCTTGCTCAGGCGGCCTGGGTGATCTTTCCAATCTGCGGATCGAGCGCGCCGGCGCGATAGCGTCGGGCCATCTCCGGCAGAGCAACCACCTTGATCCTGGCGGCATTGCCGGCCGTGCCGAATTGCTCGAAGCGGTCACGGCAGAGTTCGCGCAGCGCATCCATCGCCGGCTTGAGGAATTTGCGCGGATCGAACTCGCTCTTCGACTGCACGGCGACCTTGCGGAAGGCGGCGGCCATCGCGAGGCGGCAATCGGTGTCGATGTTGACCTTGCGCACGCCGTGCTTGATGCCGCGGACGATCTCCTCGACCGGCACGCCCCAAGTCTGCGGCATCTCGCCGCCGAACTGGTTGAACATGTCCTGCAGCGGCTGCGGCACCGAGGACGAGCCGTGCATCACCAGATGCGTATTGGGCAGCCGCGCGTGGATTTCCTCGACCACGCGCATCGCCAGGATCTCACCATCCGGCCGCCGCGTGAACTTGTAGGCGCCATGCGAGGTACCCATCGCGATCGCGAGCGCATCGACCTTGGTGGCGCGGACGAAATCGACCGCCTGGTCGGGATCGGTGAGCAGCTGATCGTGGCTGAGCGTGCCTTCGACGCCGTGACCGTCCTCCTGCTCGCCGCCGCCATGCTCGAGCGAGCCGAGCACGCCGAGCTCGCCTTCGACCGACGCGCCGACCCAGTGCGCCATATCGACCACCCGGCGGGTGATATCGACATTGTAGTCGTAGTCGGCCGCGGTCTTGGCGTCGGCCTTGAGCGAGCCGTCCATCATCACCGAGGTGAAGCCATAGCGAATCGCGGTGGCGCAGGTCGCCTCCTCGTTGCCGTGATCGAGATGCAGGCAGAGCGGGATCTGCGGATACATCTCCTCCAGCGCGTCGATCATCTTCGCCAGCATGATGTCGTTGGCATAGGACCGCGCACCGCGCGAGGCCTGGATGATGACCGGTGCATCGCAAGCCGCCGCCGCCTCCATGATGGCGAGGCCCTGCTCCATATTGTTGATGTTGAAGGCCGGCACGCCGTAGCCGTGCTCAGCGGCATGGTCCAGCAATTGCCTCAAAGTTATCCGCGCCATGACGGGTCCTCCTTTCAATTCGCTCGTTGCATGAGCTGTCTTGCTGCCGCGGCAATCGCCGACGGCGTGATGCCGAATTCGCGATAGAGCACGTCGGCCGGTGCGGACGCGCCGAAGCCGGTCATACCCACGAACGCACCGTCGTCGCCGAGCCAGCGGGCCCAGTCGCCCTCGACGGCTGCTTCGACGCCGACACGCGGCGCGCTGCCCAGCACCTTTGCGCGATAATCGCGCGGCTGCTGGCGGAACAGGTCGAAGCACGGGGCCGAGACGACCGCGGCCTTCACCCCATCTTCCGCCAGCAGCTTTGCGGCTTCGAGCGCGATCGACACCTCCGAACCCGTTGCAATCAGGGTGACGTCACGCCCGAAGGCCGGCTCGACGAGAACGTAGGCGCCGAGCGCGACCTGGTTGTCCTTGCTGCCGTCGCGGACCGTCGGCAGCGCCTGCCGCGACAGGCAGAGGATCGACGGCGAGGTCTCTGCCTTCAGCGCGCAGTCCCAGGCTTCCGCCGTCTCGACCGCATCGGCCGGACGGAACACCAGCACATTCGGGATCGCCCGCAGCGCCGCAAGATGCTCGACCGGTTGATGCGTCGGCCCGTCTTCGCCGAGCCCGATCGAGTCGTGGGTCATCACATGGATGACGCGGATGCCCATCAATGCTGCGAGGCGGATCGCCGGCCGGCTGTAATCGGCGAAGCTGAGGAAGGTGCCGCCATAGGGAATGAACCCGCCATGCAGCGCGATGCCGTTCATCGCCGCCGCCATGCCATGCTCGCGGATGCCGTAGTGGATATAGCTGCCATCAAGCGTTTCCGGCCGCACCGAAACCTGCGACTTGGCCAGCGTCAGGTTGGAGTGCGTGAGGTCGGCGGATCCGCCCAGGAGATTGGGCAGGGCCTCCGCGATCACGTCGATGACCTGTTGCGAGGCCTGCCGCGTTGCGAGTTTCGGCCGCTCGGTCGCGAACCGCTCCACGAGCTTGGCCATCGCCTCGGCATAGGTACGGGGCAACTTCGGGTTCAACGCGTCGTGGAATGCAGACCGCTCGCCCTTGTCCGCCTTGCAGGCGCTGCGCGAGCGCTCGATCCAGGCCCGCCGCGCGTCGCGGCCGCGGCCGCCGAGCTCGCGCCACTCGGCCAGCACGGCATCGGGGATTTCGAATGCCGGATACGGCCAGCGCAGTGCGGTGCGGGTCTTCGCTGTCTCATCGGCGCCGAGCGGTGCGCCGTGCACCTTCTCGCTGCCCTGCCGGTTCGGCGCACCGAACCCGATCACTGTACGGCAAGCGATCAGCGCGGGACGATCGCTCGCGCGTGCCTGCCTGATCGCCGCTGAAATCGCCTGCCGATCATGGCCGTCAATGCGGCAGACGTTCCAGCCGCTGGCCGCAAATCGCGCCGTCTGGTCGTCCGAGCAGGACAGCGAGGTCGCGCCGTCGATCGAGATGTGGTTGTCGTCGAACAGCACGATCAGCCGGTTCAGCCGCAAATGGCCGGCGAGCGAGATCGCCTCATGGCTGAGGCCTTCCATCAGGCAGCCATCGCCGGCGATCACATAGGTGCAGTGGTCGACGAGGTCGTCGCCGAAGCGGGCGTTCATCAGCCGCTCGGCGAGCGCCATGCCGACCGCGGTCGCAATCCCCTGCCCGAGCGGCCCGGTGGTGGTCTCGACACCCGGCGTATGCCCGTATTCGGGGTGGCCCGGGGTTTGCGATCCCCATTGCCGGAACGCCTTGAGCTGATCGAGCGTCATGCTTTCGTAGCCCGTCAGATAGAGCAGCGCATAGAGCAGCATCGAGCCGTGGCCGGCCGACAGCACGAAGCGGTCGCGGTCGGGCCAGGCCGGATCGGCCGGGTCGAACTTCAGGAAGTCGGTGAACAGCACGGTCGCGACATCGGCCATGCCCATCGGCATGCCGGGATGGCCGGACTTCGCCTGCTCCACCGCGTCGATGGCGAGGAAGCGGATGGCGTTGGCCATCTCGTCGTGGCTGATGTCGGGCCGGCTGGCAACGGACGCAAGTGCGGTCATATCGTTCGCCTCTTTCGTTCGATCAGTTGCAGGATCAGCGGGGTGAGGATGAGCTGCATCGCGAGGTCGAGCTTGGCGCCGTGAATCACGATCGAATTGGCGCGCGACATGAAGCTGTTCGGGATCATCGAGAGCAGATAGGGAAAATCGATGCCGCGCGGATTCTTCAGCCGGATCACGACCATCGATTCATCCGGCGTCGGGATCCAGCGCGCGATGAACGGGTTCGACGTGTCGACCGTCGGCACCCGCTGGAAGTTGATGTCGGTCTCGCTGAATTGCGGACAGATGTAGTTCACATAGTCCGGCATGCGGCGCAGGATGGTGTCGGTCACCGCCTCGGTCGAGTAGCCGCGATGGCTGCGATCGCGATGCAGCTTCTGGATCCATTCGAGGTTGATCACCGGCACGACGCCGATCTTGAGGTCGGCGTGCTGCGCGACATTCACCTTGTCGGTGACCACAGCGCCGTGCAGGCCCTCGTAGAACAGCAGGTCGGAATTCTCCGGCAGCGCTTCCCACGCGGTGAAAGTGCCGGGCTTGGCACCGTAGAGCCGCGATTCCTCCTCGTCATGGACATAGTGCCGCGTCGTGCCGGTGCCGGTCTCGGCATAGTCGCTGAACAGCTTCTCCAGCTCCTCGAACAGATTGGTCTCGGGGCTGAAATGGCTGAAATGCTTGTCGCCGCGCTCGGCCTTCTCCAGCATCTGGCTGCGCATCTCGGCTCGGTCGTAGCGGTGGAAGGCGTCGCCCTCGATGTAGGCCGCGACCACATTCTCGCGGCGGAAGATGTTCTCGAACGTCTTCTTCACCGAGGTGGTGCCGGCGCCGGACGAGCCGGTGATCGAGATGATGGGATGTCGACGAGACATGCGCTCCCCCCTCAGCGGAACAGGCCGCGCCGCGCGAACAGCGGGGCATCGCTGCTCTCGAACAACGGCTCGACGGTCAGGTGGATCGCATCGACATCGCGCACGGCGCGCGCCGATCCCATGATCAGCGGCACGCGCTGATGCGGCGTGCGTGCCGAGAGTTCGAGAATGCGCGACCGGCCACTGGACGCGGCGCCGCCCGCCCACTCCATGATCAGCGCGATGGGATGCGCCTCGTACAGCAGGCGCAGCCGGCCTTCGCGGTAGCCCTGGCGCGCATCCGCAGGATACAGGAACACGCCGCCGCGCATCAGGATACGGTAGGCCTCGGCCACCAGCGAGCCGATCCAGCGCATGTTGAAATCCTGGCCGCGCTCGCCGTTCACGCCGGCAAGGCAGTCGTCGATGTAGTTGCGCACCGGACCGCTCCAGTGCCGCCGGTTCGAGGCGTTGATGGCGAACTCCGACGCATCCTGCGGCACCCGCAGGTCGCGCGCGGTCAGGACGAACGCGCCGGTTCGCGGATCCAGCGTGAAGCAGTCGACGCACTGGTCGAGCGCCAGCACCAGCACGGTCTGCGGACCGTAGATGAAGCAGCCTGCGGCACATTGCGCCGTGCCGGGCTCGAAGAAGGTCGAGAGAATGTCGTTTCCCTTCGGCCGGATCGAGAAGATCGTCCCGATCGAGATGTTGTTTTCGAGATTGGCCGATCCATCGAGCGGATCGATCGCGACGCAGAGCGGCGCGTCGGGATCGAGCGTCTCCGGCAGTTCGACCTCCTCCGAGACAACGGCGGCGACCGGCGCGGTGCGCAACGCGTCGCGCATCAGGCCGTCGGCGACGATGTCGATGGTCTTCTGGCGATCGCCGTCGGGATTGATGCCGCCGCTCTCGCCACCGATGCCGGCGAGCGGGCCGGCGGCGATGATGCGCGAGAGCTCGATCGCGGCGCCGGCGAGGGCCTCGATCACCGCAACGGTCGCGGCGCGCAACGGGTTGTGCTGCGTCGGCCACTCCAGATGGGTATGCAATGCAGGACGAATCTCCACCGGCCTCTCCCTTTGATCGCGCCCTCTGTCCCGAGGTGTCGAGAGGCGACCGCAGGGGAGTCGCCTTCGGCCTATCAACGCGCGAATTGCCCAATTAGGGAAATTTCATTATCTTGGGTCTGGGCAAAGTATTTCTTATGGAGCTTGTGATGGCCGGTAACTTCGCGCGCGACCTCACCATCCGCCAGCTGCGCGCGCTGTCCGCCGTGCACGCGGCCCGCTCGATCACGTCGGCGGCCAACCAGCTGAACCTGACGCAGCCGGCGGTGACGCTGCAGCTGCGCAACCTGCAGGCGCTCGCGGGATTGCCGCTGATCCAGCGCACCGGCGACGGCATGGCGCTGACCGATGCCGGCGCGCATGTGCTGGCGCTCATCGAGCGGATCGAGGCGGCGCTGAAGGATTGCGAGCAGTCGCTCGACATGATCGCGGGCCGCAGCGGCGGCCGCGTCGC
Source organism: Bradyrhizobium sp. Pha-3 (assembly GCF_042258615.1). Lineage (GTDB taxonomy): Bacteria > Pseudomonadota > Alphaproteobacteria > Rhizobiales > Xanthobacteraceae > Bradyrhizobium. The sequence goes on from NZ_CP170152.1 coordinate 6,194,012, forward strand.
GATGGGCGCAGTCTCGACCGCGAAATACTTCGTGCCGTTCGCGATCGCGGCGTTCTCGCGCCGCTTTCCCAAGATCGAGGTCACACTCAGGATCGGTAACCGCGAGGAGATCCGCGACGCGCTGCGCGGCTACGATCTCGACATCGCGGTGATGGGCCGGCCGCCGGCCGATGTCGAAGTCGAGATGAAGCCGCTTGGCCGGCATCCGCACTTCATCATCGCCGCACCCGATCACCGGCTGGCGCGGCGGCGGCACGTCGCGACATCGGAGCTCGCCAATGAAACCTTCATCACCCGCGAGCAGGGATCCGGCACGCGGATGCTGATGCAGCAATATTTCGAGCGGGTCGGACTGGAGCCAAAGCTCGGCATGGCCATGGACAGCAACGAGACCATCAAGCAGGCGGTGATGGCCGGGCTCGGCATCGCCTTCATTTCCCAGCACACCGTGTTCCATGAGCTGGAGGATGGCCGGCTGGTGGTGCTCAAGGTGAAGGGCCTGCCGATCGTCCGGCAATGGCACGCAATCAGGCGCACCGACAAGATCCTGCTGCCGCCCGCGCAGGCCATGCTGGACTTCCTGGGCAAGGAGGGCTGGCGCTATCTGCCGAATTCACGCTAACGCCACAACGTTGTGACACCCGTTCGATCGAAAAAATCGAGTTAACGCCGTATGTTAAGCATTGAAGTTCCCGCGAACGCGTGCCACATCTTAATTGCGGTCACGCGCGGGCCGTATCCCTGCGAGGGAGGATGAACTGCAGAACCAGTCCCCGCCGATGCCTGACTTCAAGGCGTTATTCGAGGCGGCGCCCGGCCTCTATCTGGTGCTGACGCAGCCTGACTTCCGCATCGTGGCAGTAAGCGACGCCTATCTGCGCGCCACCAAAACCGAGCGCGCCGCGATCCTTGGGCGCGGGCTGTTCGAAGCATTTCCCGATAATCCGGACGACCCAGCCGCCGACGGGGTGCGCAACCTGCGCGCCTCGCTCGAACGCGTGGTCCAGTTCCGCCGCCCCGATACCATGTCGGTGCAGAAATACGATATCCGCAAGCCGGAGTCAGAGGGCGGCGGATTCGAGGAGCGCTACTGGAGCCCGCGCAATACGCCGGTGTTCGGGCCGAGCGGACAGTTCAGCTACATCATCCATCGGGTGGAAGACGTCACCGGCTTCATTCAGCTGAAGCAGCGCGGCGCCGAGCAGGACAAGCTGACCGACCGGCTGCGCGAGCGCACCGAGCAAATGGAAGCCGAAATCTTCATGCGCGCCCGCGAGGTCGAGGCCGCGCGGGAGCAACTCGAGGCCGAGCAGAAGCTGCGCCAGGTGCAGAAGATGGAGGCCGTCGGGCACCTCACCGGCGGCATCGCCCACGACTTCAACAACATCCTGACCGTCATCACCGGCCTGATCGACATCCTCGCCGAGGCCGTGGAACACGACGCCGCGCTGTCGTCGGTGACAAAAATGATCAGCGATGCCGCCTTTCGCGGCGCCGAGGTGACCAAGCATTTGCTGGCCTTCTCGCGGCAGCAGCCGCTGCAACCGCGTGAAGCCAACCTCAACACGCTGGTGCAGGACACCGCGCGGCTGCTGCGCCCGTCGCTCGGCGAGCAGATCGAGATCGATACCGCGCTCGAGCCTGACGCCTGGCCGGCCTTCATCGACCCCAACCACATGGCGACCGCGCTGCTCAATCTCGCCGTCAATGCCCGCGATGCGATGCCCGACGGCGGCAAGCTGATGCTGGAGACCAGCAACGTCATCCTCGACGAGGTCTATGCCGCCGCCAACCTCGATGTGCGGGCGGGTGAATATGTGATGGTCGCGGTCAGCGACACCGGCGGTGGAATCCCCGAGACGATCCGCGAAAAAGTGTTCGAGCCGTTCTTCACCACCAAGGATACCGGCAAGGGCACCGGCCTCGGGCTCAGCATGGTTTACGGCTTCATCAAGCAGTCCGACGGGCATCTCAAGATTTATTCCGAAGAGGGCCACGGCACATCGATCAAGCTCTATCTGCCGCGCAGCATGGGCGACATGGTCGACGTCGAACCGCCTCCTCCGGTCGACATGCGCGGTGGCCACGAATCCATCCTGGTCGTCGAGGACGATCCGCTGGTCCGCAATTACGTCAGCGCCCAGCTCGAGCAGCTTGGCTACCGCACCATGGTCACCGCCAACGGCCCGGAAGCATTGGCTGCGGTCGAGAACGGCTTCGTCTGCGACGTGTTGTTCACCGACGTCATCATGTCCGGCGGCATGAACGGCCGGCAGGTGGCCGATGCCGTGATCGCCAAGCTGCCCTCGGTGCGCGTGCTGTTCACCTCGGGCTATACCGAGGACGCGATCATCCATCACGGCCGTCTCGACCCGGACGTCACGCTATTGCCCAAGCCCTATCGCAAGGCCGATCTCGCCCGCATGATCCGGCAGGTGCTGACGCAGCCTCCCGCATCGGCGGTGGCGGCCAAGTAACGCGGTTTGTAACGCGCGTTGCTCAGGGACCAAAGCTCAAGCGGCTCTGGATCTTCCAGGCGCCGCCGAGCAGGCTCAGCACATAGAGGGAATCGTAGACCCCGATGACCGATCCGTCCTCGCGGTAGCGCGTATAGCGGACGGCGTAATGTGCCTTCGCCGGCGAGGACTGCACGAGCCTGGTTTCGTTCCAGGCGCTGTGATGCCAGCCGTCCTGTTTGCGCAGCCGCTCGAACAGGTCCATCGGATTGTTGCCGGGCTGCTGATAGACCGTGACCGTGCCGCCGGCGATCCGCACATGCGGGAAGTGCATCAGTGCGTCCATGGCCGAGGCGTCATAGCGATTGAGCGCGGCCATCCAGCGCATCAGCACATCCTCGCACTTGACCTGGTCGTCGCGCGAGATCTGCGCCTCGATAGTATAGGTCGCGGCCGGCTCCGGCATTACGCGCCTCCATTCTGCTTGCTGGCCCCGTCGGCCGGCACGGCGCATCCGGACAGGAACAGCGCAGCACAGGCCTTGGCGCGCGCTTCGATCTCGCTGTGCGCCGGCACCGGCTTGTGGCCGAACATGACGTCGCGCTGCGGCTTGAACACGAACATGCCGAGCAGCATGCCGGCTGCGGCTTCGGTGTCATCGAGCACGATCCGCCCTCGCCGCTGCTGGACGCCCAGCCAATTCGTCAGCGCGGCGATCGAGCGCTGCATGGCCTTTTCGTAGAACGTCTCGGCGATGTCAGGGAATTTGTCGCTCTCGGCCAGGATGATCCGTTGCAGCGCGATGACCTCGGCATCGAGAATGAGTTCGGCGCATGTCAGCAATGCGGCCTCCAGGGCCGCCGCAACGTTGCGGCCATCGCAGGCGCCGAGATTCACGATGGACACGAACCGCTCGACCCGGTCGGTCACCATGCCTTCGAACAGCGCCAGCTTGGTCGGGATCAAACGATAGAGCGTCTTGGTGGAAACGCCGGCGCGGCAGGCCACGTCGGCGATGCTGGCCGCGGCGAAGCCGCGCTCCGAGAATTCACGCCGCGCCGCCTCATAGATCAGTCCGCGTGTTTCGTCGTCGGAACGAAGCTGTGGCCGCCCGCGGCCGCGCCGTTCCGGCGCCTGCGCGGTCTGCTCTGTCTGGTCTTTGTCGTTCCGGTTCATCCGCGAGCCATGCTTTTAGATGATGACTGTCATTCTATTGACAGTCCCAATATGGGCTCTATTTTGGAAAACATCAAGTTTCCTAATTATCCTGGGCCACCGAAATCCAAATTCGCACGGTTTGCCAAAGGGATATAGCAATCAGGAGCGCCTGCCATGAGCCAGCATGAAACGTCCTTCAAGGCCGAGAGCCAGGTTCCGGCCGAGACCGCCAAGCAGTTGATCGCAAATCCGGAGGCGGCCAAGCCGCCCGCAGCCAAGGGCAAGCTTCGGCGCCTGCTCATGACCGGCGCGGCACTCGCCCTGCTCGCCGGTGGCGCCTGGTACGGCTGGGATTACTGGACGGTCGGCCGCTTTCAGGTCTCGACCGACGACGCCTATGTGAAGGCCGACAACACCACGATCGCACCGAAGGTGTCGGGCTATCTCAGCGCGGTGCTGGTCGGCGACAATGAACATGTACGCGCCGGCCAGATCCTGGCGCGGATCGACGAGCGCGATTTCAAGGTCGCGCTTGATCAGTCGAAGGCTGACGTCGCTGCTGCCGAAGCCGCGATCACCAGCAAGCGCGCCCAGCTCGACGTGCAGCACTCGGTGATCGAGGCGGCGCGCGCGACGCTTGCGGTAGACACCGCAACGCAGACATTCGCCGAGCAAGAGAACAAGCGCTACACCGACCTCGCCGGCACCGGCTACGGCAGCGTGCAGAACGCGCAGCAGGCGCAGTCGCGCTACGCCAGCGCGCAGGCCGCCATCACCCGAGACACCGCAAACCTCGCCTCCGCAGAACGCCAGGTCGAACTGCTCAAGGCCGAGATCGCCCAGGCGGTCGCGGCGTTGGGACGGGCTACCGCCCTGCAAAATCAAGCCGAGCTCAATCTCGGCTACACCACCATCACCGCGCCGATCGACGGCGTCGTCGGCAACCGCACGCTGCGTACCGGCCAGTTCGTCCAGGCCGGCACGCAATTGATGTCACTGGTGCCGGCCACCGGCGCCTATGTGATCGCGAATTACAAGGAGACGCAGCTCACCAATGTCCGCAAGGGCCAGCCGGTCGAGATCGAGGTCGACATGTTCCCCGGTCAGGTCGTGCGCGGTCATGTCGACAGCCTCGCGCCCGCCAGCGGCCAGGAGTTCGCGCTGCTGCCGCCGGACAACGCCACCGGCAACTTCACCAAGGTGGTGCAGCGTATCCCGGTGAAGATCGTGCTCGACGCAACCAATGTCGACCTGCGGCCGGGCATGTCGGTGATCCCCTCCATCGCCACGCTGTCGCATCCCGCTGAGGAAACTCCGCGCTCCAGCGCCTCGCCCAAGCTCGCTGTCGCCTCCTTCAAATAGGTGATGTCATGTCCGACCTCGCGCTCTCCTCCCCGGCTGCTGCGCCCCGCGCAGTAGCCGCAGCAGTCGACCCCAACCGCGCCAGCATGGCCGTCTGGATCTCCATCGTCGCCGCGATGATCGGCGCCTTCATGGCGATCCTCAACATCCAGATCACCAACGCCTCGCTGCTCAACATCGAGGGCGGCATCGGCACCGGCGTCGACAACGGCTCCTGGATCTCCACGTCCTATCTGATCGGCGAGATCGTGGTGATCCCGCTGACCGACTTTCTCAGCCGGGTGTTCTCGTTCCGCAAGATCATCATTGGCTTCGCCACCCTGTTTGCGATCTTCTCGGTCGCCTGTGCCTTCACCCACGACCTGCCCTCGATGATCGCTATGCGCGGCCTGCAGGGCTTCTTCGGCGGCGTGCTGATCCCGATGGCCTTCACGCTGGTGTTCACCAAGCTGCCGAAGGTGCAACAGCCGATCGGCCTCGCGATGTTCGCGCTCGCCGTGACGTTTGCCCCGGCGATCGGCCCGACCATCGGCGGCTACCTGACCGAGAACTACGGCTGGCAGACCATCTTCTTCGTCAACGTGGTTCCGACCGCGGTGATGGTCATCACCCTTTCTTTCACCCTGGAACGCCAGCCGATGCAACTGCATCTGCTGCGCGAGGGCGACTGGCTCGGCATCATCACGATGGCGATCGGCCTCTCGTCGCTGCAGGCTGTGCTCGAGGAAGGCAACAAGGACGACTGGTTCGGCTCGCCCTTCATCGTCAAGCTTGCGGTGATCGCCGCCGTCAGCCTGACCCTGTTCGTCTGGATCGAGCTCGTGGTCGAGAAACCGTTGCTCCGGCTGCGCCTCCTGACCCAACGGAGCTTCGGCTTCGGTACCATCTCGGCCGTGTTCGTCGGCTTCGCGCTGTTCGGTTCGGTCTACCTGCTGCCCGCCTATCTCGGCCAGGTGCAGCGCTACAATGCCGAGCAGATCGGCCAGGTGCTGGCCTGGACCGGCCTGCCGCAGCTGGTCCTGATCCCGCTGGTGCCGAAGCTGATGCAGCGCTTCGACGCGCGCTTCATCGCCTTCACCGGCATGATCCTGTTCGCGGTCTCATCCTTCATGAACATACAGATGTCGCTCGATTACTCAGGCGACCAGTTCTTCGTCCCGAATATCGTCCGTGCGGTCGGCCAGGCGATCATGCTGGCACCGCTGTCGGCCGTCAGCCTCGGCAGCGTTGCGCCGCAGGATGCGCCGGCGGCCTCCGGTATCTCCAACATGATGCGTAACCTCGGCGGCGCGATCGGCACGGCATTGCTCGGGACCATCGTCACCAAGCGCGAGCAGTTCCACTCCAACATCATCGGCCAGTCCGTGCATCTGGGCCGCGAGGAGGTGCGTACCCGGATCGCCGAGGTCACCAACTACTTCCTCAGCCACGGCATCTCGGACCCCGCGACCGCACACAGCCAGGCGATCGTGGCGATCGGCAATATTGTGAAGCGCCAGGCGCTGGTGCTCGGATTCAGCGACGCCTTCGCGGTGATCGGCGTGGTGCTGGTGCTTGCCGCGATCGCGATCGTGCTGACCGGCAAGCCCAAGAACACTGCCGGCGGCGGCGCGGCGCATTGATCTCTCGGGTGGCGGCCGCAGGCCGTCGCCCTCCCCTAACTCGCCTCGCGCAGCTTGAAGCGCTGGATCTTTCCGGTCTGGGTCTTCGGCAACGCTTCGACAAACGAGATCGCGCGGGGATATTTGTACGGCGCGATCGTCGCCTTGACGTGATCCTGCAACAGCTTGACCTCGGCCTCGTCGTTGCGCGCGCCCTGCTTCAGCACGATGAAAGCCGAGACGATCTGTCCGCGCTCCTCGTCAGGCGCGCCGATCACCGCGCATTCCGAGACATCGGGATGTCCGAGCAGCGCCGCCTCGACCTCGGGACCGGCGATGTTGTAGCCCGCCGAGATGATCATGTCGTCGGCGCGCGCCACGAATGACAGCCTGCCATTCTCATCGCTGACGAAGGCATCGCCGGTGATGTTCCAGCCGTCGCGGACATACTTGGTCTGCCGGGAGTCGGCGAGATAGCGGCAGCCGGTCGGGCCGCGAACCGCCAGCTTGCCGACCTGGCCCGCCGGCAGCTCGTTCATGTCCTCGTCGACGATCTTCGCCTGGTAGCCGGTGACAGGCGTGCCCGTGGTGCCCGCGACGGCGCTGCCGGTGCGGTTGGTGATGAAGATGTGCAGCAGCTCGGTGCTGCCGATGCCGTCGAGGATCGGCTTGCCGGTCTTTTTGGTCCAGCTCTCGAACACCGGCGCCGGCAGCGTCTCGCCGGCCGAGACCGCGAGCCGCAGTGACGACAGATCGGCACCCTTGTCCATCGCGGCCATCATCGCCCGATAGGCGGTCGGCGCGGTGAAGCAGATCGTCGCCTTGTAGGTCTCGATGATCCGGATCATCTCGCTCGGCGCCGCATTCTCCAGCAGCGTCGCGGTGGCGCCATAACGCAGCGGAAAGATCGCGAGCCCACCAAGGCCAAACGTAAACGCGAGCGGCGGCGAGCCGACGAACACGTCGTCCGGCGTCACATTGAGCACTTCTTTGGCATAGCCGTCCGCGACGATCAGGAGATCGCGGTGGAAGTGCATCGTCGCCTTGGGTTCACCGGTCGTGCCCGACGTGAAGCCGAGCAATGCGACGTCGTCGCGGCCGGTCTTCACCGCGTCGAACTTGACCGGCTTGTTCAGCGCAATCCGGTCGAGCTCGGCATCGTGGTTCTGCGTGCCGTCGAAATTGACGACCTGCTTGAGGAATTTGCTGGTCTTGGCGCAGGCCACCAGTTCATCCGCGATGCGGCTGTCGGTCAGCGCCAGCGCAATCTCGGCCTTGTCGACGATCTTGGCGAGTTCGCCGGCGCGCAGCATCGGCATGGTGTTGACGACGACGGCGCCGGCCTTGGTGGCCGCGAGCCAGGCTGCGACCAGCGCCGGATTGTTGCCCGAGCGGATCAGGACGCGATTGCCGGGCTTGACGCCGTAATTCTCCACCAGCGCATGCGCCAGGCGGTTCGACCAGTCGGTCAATTCCTTGTAGGTGCGCTGGCGGCCGTTGCCGATCAGCGCGATGCGATCGCCCATCCCCTGCTCGACGATGCGGTCGGTCAGCTCGACCGCGGCGTTGAGATAATCGGGATAGCTGAATTCGGGCCGGTCGAGCAGCAGCTGCGGCCATTGCGCTGACGGCGGCAGGTTGCGCCGCGCGAAATCGTCGACATGCCCGGATGGGCCGAGCCCGGGAAATTCATCTGACATTCGATTGCCCCTCGCTTTCCATCAAGAAAGGCCAAGATCAACATCGAGAAGACCAGTATCGAGGACGCCCGGCAGCGTTCCGATCGCCAATCATTTTATACTTAAAATAATTTGGCGCAAGGGTGGAAATCGCGTGGACATGGCGCGGTCCTGCGAACCTCAGATCTGCGTGAGCTGCTTCAGCCGTGCGACCATCTCCGACTCCGGGTCGGCGAGCGGTGCGATCGCGGTGAAATGATTGGCATTGGGCACAGTGCCGAACCGTGTCGCTACGCCGGCCTTGCCCCAGACTTCGGCGATGGTCCGGCTCTGCCGGTGATACTCGGCGCTCTCTTCGCCGCCAACCACTGCATCGAGCGTTGCGCCTGCGGGCGCTTTCCAGAGCAGCGGGCTCGCCGCCCTTGCTGCGTCGCGGTCAAGGCCAAGCGCCTTGTTGATGGAGGTACCGACCAGCGGCTCGAGCTCGAACAGGCCGGAGATCGCGTAAGCAGCCCTGACCAGATCCGTCGGCAGCGACGCATCGTAGGCCGGCCAATCGGTCGCGAGCATGCATGCGGCAAGATGCCCGCCCGCGGAATGCCCCGACATGACCAGCGGCCGGCCGAGCTTCGCCAGTTCGCGTGACGCCGCGCGCATCTGGCCGATGATGTCGGCGACCGTGACGTTGGGGCAGAGGTCGTAACTCGGCACCGCAACGCTGATGCCGTGACCATTGAGGCCCCGTGCGCAGTGGCTCGATGACGATCCATCGAGCGCCTGCCAATAGCCGCCATGGATGAAGACGACGAGCGGCCTGTCGCTGTTACCCTCGAAGAGATCGATGACGTTGCGGCTGCCCGGTCCATAGGTCAGGCGACGCGGCGGATGCTGCTCGCGATAGGCCGCGGAGTCCCTCGCCCAGCCGGCCATCAGCGCCGGGTTTTCCGGCACCCGGGCCCGGTTGTTGTATTCGACCTCGTAATCGATCTCGCTCACGGCTCAAGCGGTCCTCGCCTTGGCGGAGCGCTGGGCCGAGCCCTTGGCCTTGGCAAGCAACCGCATCAGTTCGCGGATATCCTTCGGCGACAGGTCGCCGAAGATATCGGCGATCCATTTCTCGTGCTCGGCCGCCATCTTGCGGAATTCGGCGCGGCCGAGCCTGGTCAGCCGGATGAACTGCACGCGGCGGTCGGTCTCCGAGGTGCGGCGATCGAGATGGCCGGACTCGACCAGCCGCTCGACCAGCCCGGTGACGTTGCCATTCGACACCATCATCCGCTTCGACAGGTCCGACAGCGTCATGCCGTCGGACACCTTGTCGAGCTGGGCCATCAGGTCGAAGCGCGGCAGCGTGACATCGAACTTCTCGCGCAATTGGCTGCGCACCTCGCCTTCGATCAGCGTGGTGCAGGTCAAGAGACGCAGCCACAGCCTGAGCTCGGTGCCGTGATCGTCGGGCAGTTCGACGGCTTTGGTTTCGGAATCGAGGTTCATGCGGCGATCGTGCCTCCGCGCCGGGTTTCGGTCGGATCGATTGCTTTGAGCTTCAAGCAATTCGCGCTGCCCCGCAAGGACAATTGCGAATCCTGCCTGAAACTCCCGGCCGACCCGGCAATTTCTTTAAACTTCAAGCAATTGGCGCGGCGCTTGCATGTGCAACACTTGCACGGTGCGCGGCGATCGCCCTGACGCATTGCCACATCGCTTGCAGCGGTCGCGCGCGTCAGACTAAGCTGGGGCCAATGAGGCTGAGACAAAGGCAGCAAGCCGGTGGTTGGGGGAGAGATATGAAACAATTGACGAAGCTCGTTGGACTGGCGGCGCTGCTGGGTATCGCAGTAACCCCCGCGACCGCGCAGGAGAAGATCAAGATCGGCGTGCTGGTGACGACTTCGGGACCAGCTGCAGCGCTTGGCCAGCAGGTCCGCGACGGCTTTGCGCTCGCGGTCAAGGATCTCGGCGGCAAGATGGCCGGCCGCGATGTCGAGATCGTCAACGCCGACGACGAGCTCAAGCCCGACGCTGCCGTCGTCAAGGTGCGCGGCCTGCTCGAGCGCGACAAGGTCGATTTCGTGGTCGGCCCGATCTTCTCCAACATCCTGCAGGCGATCCACCGCCCGGTCACCGAGAGCAAGACCTTCCTGATCAGCCCGAATGCCGGTCCCTCCAGCTACGCCGGCAAGGAGTGCAACCCGTTCTTCTACGTGACGTCGTACCAGAACGATCAAGTGCACGAGGTCCTCGGCAAGGTGGCGCAGGACCGCGGCTACAAGCGCGTCTACCTCTTGGTGCCGAACTATCAGGCCGGCCGCGACTCCGTCGCCGGCTTCAAGCTCGACTACAAGGGCGAGATATCAGAGGAATCCTACACGCCGCTGAACACGCTGGATTTCCAGCCCGAGCTCTCCAAGATCGCCTCGCTGAAGCCGGACGCGCTGTTCACCTTCATGCCGGGCGGCATGGGCGTCAACCTCGTGAAGCAGTACAAGCAGGCCGGCGCGACCGTGCCGGTGCTCTCCGCCTTCACTGTCGACGAATCCACCCTGCCCGCGCAGCAGGACGCTGCCGTCGGCATGTTCGGCGGTGCGAACTGGGCGCCTGATCTCGACAATCCCCAGAGCAAGAAGTTCGTCGCGGCCTATGAGGCGGCCTACAAGGGCGTGCCTGGCACCTACGCCATGCAGGCCTATGACGCAGCGCTGTTGATCGACAGCGCGGTCAAGGCCGTGAAGGGCGACCTCTCCAACAAGGACGCGGTCGGGGCCGCGCTGAGGAAGGCCGACTTCACCTCGCTGCGCGGTAACTTCAAGTTCAACAACAACGGCTATCCGATCCAGGATTTCTACCTCACCAAGGTCGCGAAGCGGCCAGACGGCAAGTTCCAGACCGAGATCGTCGAGAAGGTGTTCTCGAATTATGGCGACCGCTACGCCAAGGACTGCGCCGCCAAATAGCTCACAAGAGGACGTACAAACATGAAAGAAGAGATCGCCGGCATCACCCGCGCCAATGAGGGCATCCAGGGCATTTCCTGGAGCATCCTCGGCCAGACCTATGTGCCGAAGAGCCGCACCGAGCATTCCTTCTCCTGGCACGCCACCTTCCCGCCGGGTACCTTCGTCCCGCCGCACATCCATCCCGACCAGGACGAGTACCTCTATATCCTCGAGGGCAAGCTCGACTTCATGCTCGACGGCGCCGATGAATCGGCAACGCCCGGCGACCTGGTGCGCCTGCCGGCGGGCAAGCCGCACGGCATCTTCAACAAGTCGCAGCAGCCGGCCAAGACGCTGTTTTGGGTGTCGCCGACGCGCAGGCTCTACGACCTGTTCTGGGCGATTCACAACATGAAGGAGCAGAACCCGGACGACGTGGTGCGGCTCGCCGCCGAGCACAACATCCATTTCCTGCCGCCGCCTCCGGCGTAGTTGCGCGACGGCTTCTCCGTGATCCCCGCGCAATGGCTGCGCCATTGTCGCTGGAGGAGCGCGCAGCGCGTCTCGAAGGATGCACGGCCCGGCTGGTGGCCGTCGACCCTTCGAGACGGCCGCGCTGCGGCCTCCTCAGGGTGACGGAGTGATTGCTCAGCTTGCTCAGTGTCATCACCCGCGCATGCGGGTGATCCAGTATCCCAGAGACCGCGGTGCTTGAGCCGAGAGGTCGCGGCGTACTGGATCGCCCGGTCCATGTGCGCAATTGCGCACAGGCCAGGCGATGACAGCGGTGGACGAGGATATAGCCTCACATCCTCTCAGGGTGACGGATCAGAGATTGCCTTCTCAGCACGAAGGGCAGCAGTTTTGGCTCCTGCGCATTTTCCTCTCGGAAGCCTGCCTACTGCCGCGCCACCACGCGCGCGGCGAAGCCCGCCTTCGCGGCATAGCCGCGGACGATTGCTTCGCGCGCTTCGTAATTGAGGATGGTGTCGACGTCGGTAAAGCCCTGCGGCGCGAGCTGCTCGACGGCATCGATCACACCCTCCGGCCCGCCGCGGCGGTTGGAGGCGACGATGTCGGCGGTCATCGGCAGCCGCTGCCGCTCATAGGCCGCCAGCGCCTGGCGCGGATGCTCAGCCCGCGCCAGCATGTCGGCGAGGCAGCGCGCATCGAGAATGGCCTGCGACGCGCCGTTCGAGCCGACCGGATACATCGGATGCGCGGCGTCGCCGAGCAGCGTGACGCGGCCGCTCGACCAATAGGGCAGCGGGTCGCGGTCGCAGCACGGATACTCCCAGAACTCCGGCGTCGCGTTGATCAGGCCGGCAAAGTCGACCTGCGGGATGGTGAAACCAGTGACATAGGGCATCATCTCGTCGCGGCGGCCTAGATTGGACCAGCCCTCGCGGCGCGGCGGCGGCGCGGAGCTGTCGCCGATCCGGACCAGCACCGCCCAGTTGGTGAGGCGGCTTGCCGGGCTCGATCCCGGCGCGATCGGATAGATCACGGCCTTGGCGTTCAGCCCGCCGGCGATGATCATCGAACGTCCAGTCAGGAAGGCCGGCCAATCGGTGGCGCCGCGCCACAGCATCAGTCCGTTCCAGCACGGACCGCCCTCATCGGGAAACAGCGTCTGCCGCACCTTGGAGTGGATGCCGTCGGCACCGATCAGGATGTCGCCACGCGCGGTGTGCACATGGCTGCCACTGCGATCGAAGAAATACGCGGAGACGCCGCCCTCATCCTGCGTGAAAGAGCCGAGCCGGCAGCCGGTGCGGATCGCATCCGCGCCAAGCCGGTCGATCACGGCCTGATGGATCACGCCTTGCAGGCGCCCGCGATGAACTGAGAATTGCGGCACGTCGTGGCCGGCATCGAGCCCGCGCTTCTCGTGCCAGACCTGCTGGCCATGCCGCGTCAGATAGAACAGCTCTGAGGTGCGGATCGCGACCTCGTCGAGTTTGTCGAGCAGGCCAAGCCCGGCCAGCTCGCGGATCGCATGCGGCAAGGTGTTGATGCCGACGCCAAGCTCGCGGATCGTCTCCGACTGCTCGTACAGCTCGCAACTGATGCCGCGCGAACGCAGCATCAGCGCAGTGGTGAGGCCTCCGATTCCGCCTCCGACGATAATCGCCTTCATCGTCCCTCACTCCACTCACAACAGGACGCTTTACGCTTTCGCCTAAGGTCGCACGGCCCTTTGCCCGGCCGCAAGCGGGTTTGTCGCCGCCGGTCTTGGCCAATCCGCGCTGTTTCGCCTTAGGATTAACAGTCGCTCAGCGCACTCCCATCCATCCCCGTCACCCTGAGGAGCGCGGAACGCGCGTCTCGAAGGGTCGACGGCCACCAGCCGGGCCGTGCATCCTTCGAGACGCCGCTTCGCGGCTCCTCAGGATGACGGGTTTGACAATCCGGCGTCGTCAATCCGGCACTACCGCGATGGCCTGGATTTCCACCTTGGCGCGGTCCTCGATCAGCCCGGCAACCTGGATCGCCGTCATCGCCGGAAAGCGCCGGCCGATCACGTCGCGATAGACCGTGCCGATCTCCTTCAGCCGCGCGGAATATTCCTTGCGGTCGAGCAAGAACCAGGTCATCGACACGATGTGCTCCGGCCCGGCCCCGCCGGCGGCCGCGACCGCGACGATGTTGCGCAGGGTCTGGCCGATCTGCGCCACGAGATCGTCGCTCTCGAACACACATTGCCCGTTCCAGCCGATCTGGCCGGCGATGAAGATCTGTTTGCCGCGCGCGGCCACGCCGTTGGCGTAGCCGATCGGCTTCGCCCATCCTTCCGGTTGCAGGATCTCGATCATCTCAATTGCCCTCGAAGGCCGGTTTCTGCTTGGCGGCGAAGGCCTCGAAGGCGCGGCGGAAATCGCCCGTCACCATGCAGATCGCCTGCGCCTGCGCTTCGGACTCGATCATCTCGTCGACGCCCATCGCCCATTCCTGGTTGAACATCGTTTTTGTCACGCCATGCGCGAACCACGGTCCATCCGCAAGCGAGCGCGCCAGTTCCTGCGCGGCTGCGGCGAGCTCGGCCGGCGGCACCAGGCGGTTGTGGAAGCCCCACGCAAACCCCTCGTCGGCGCTCATCGCGCGGCCGGTGTAGAGCAGATCGGCGGCATGGCCCTGCCCGATCACGCGCGGCAACAGCCCGCACGCACCCATATCGGCGCCGGCGAGGCCGACGCGGGTGAACAGGAATGCGGTCTTGGCCTGCGGCGTCGCCAGCCGCAGGTCGGATGCCAGTGCCAGCATCGCACCGGCCCCGGCGCAGATGCCGTCGATCGCGGCCACGATGATCTGCGGGCATTTGCGCATCGCCCGCACCACCTCGCCGGTCATCCGGGTGAAGGCGAGCAGGTCCGGCATCGCCATCCGCGTCAACGGTTCGATGATCTCGAACACGTCGCCGCCGGAGCAGAAATTGCCTTCGGCACCGGTCAGCACGATGGCACGGACGTCGGAGGCATATTTGAGATTGGTGAAGAGATCGCGCAGCTCTTCGTAGGACTCGAAGGTCAGCGGGTTCTTCTTGTCCGGCCGGTTCAGCGTGATCGTGGCGACACGGCCGCTCGCGTCGGCCTGCCAGCGGAAGTGCTTTGCGGGATAATCCCTGAACGGCCGGAGCTTTGCTTTCATCTCGGACATCATGTGTTCCTTCACCCGGTAAAGACTTCGCCGCCGGCAACCGCGACGGCTTGTCCGTTGATTGACGATGCGCCCTCGGATGCGAGCCAGAGGATGGTATCGGCGACCTCCTCCGGCGTGACCAGCCGCTGCATCGGATTGACCTTGGCGAGTGTGGCCCGCGCCTCCTGCTCGCTGCGCCCGGTCTTGGCGACGATGTTCGCAGCGGCATCCGCCACCAGCGGCGTATCGGTGTAGCCGGGGCAGACCGCATTCACGGTGACCCCGCGCCGCGCGTATTCCAGCGCCAGCGAGCGCGTCAGGCCGACGACGCCGTGCTTGGCCGCGACATAGGCCGAGACATAGGCGTAGCCGGTGAGGCCCGCGGTCGAAGCCACGTTGATCACGCGCCCGCGGCCGCGCTGCGCCATGGCAGGCAGCACCGCATGCGTCACCAGGAACACGCTGGAGAGATTGCTTGCCAGCATGTCCGCCCACAGCCCCGCGCTCGTCTTGTCGAACGGCGCGCTCGCAGCCTTCCCGGCATTGTTGACGAGGATATCGACCGGGCCGGCCTCGGCCTCGATCTGCGCGACACCCTTGGTCACGGCAGCTTCATCGGTCACGTCGATCGCGGCAACAGCGCCCGCGCGCCTACCGAGCAATGCAGCCGTCGCCTTCAGCGCGTCGATCCGGCGACCGGCGACGCTGACGCGCACGCCGGCTGTTGCGAGTGCTACCGCCGTTGCGGCGCCGATGCCGGAACCTGCACCGGTGACGAGCGCATGGGCGTTGGGCCAGAACCCTGTCATGCTTTCACTTCCGCGGCTACGCGTTCGAGATTGGCCTCGTATTGCGACTTGCCCGACTGATACTGCTTCGGCCAGGCGATCTGCTTGACGCCGATCTTCGCGGCCTCATGCAGCGTCCACGCCGGATCGGCCAGATGCGGCCGCGCGATGGCGCAGAGATCGGCGCGGCCGGCGGCGATGATCGAATTGGCGTGGTCCGCCTCCGAGATTGCGCCGACCGCGATGGTGGCGATGCCGACCTCATTGCGGATCTTGTCGGCGAACGGCGTCTGGTAGAGCCGGCCATAGATCGGATGATCGTCGGCCCAGACCTGGCCCGACGAGCAATCGATCAGGTCGGCGCCGGCCGCCTTGAACAATTTTGCGAAGGCCAGCGCGTCCTCGGACGTATTGCCGCCCTCGGCCCAATCGTGACAGGACAGGCGGACCGACATCGGCTTGTCCTCCGGCCACACCGCGCGGATGGCGCGGAACACCTCCAGCGGATAACGCGCGCGGTTCTCGATCGATCCGCCATAGTCGTCGGTGCGGCGGTTGGTCAGCGGCGACAGGAAGCTCGACAGCAGATAGCCGTGAGCGCAGTGCAGCTCCAGAATATCGAAGCCGGCGCTGGCGGCGCGCCGGGCGGCGGCAACGAACTGGTCGCGCACCTCGTCCATCTCGGCGCGGCTCATCGGCTCCGGGATCTGGCCGTCGGGCAGATAAGGCACCGGTGAGGCCGACACCAGCGGCCAGTTGTGATCCGGCAGCGGTTCGTCCATGCCTTCCCAGGCGACGCGCGTCGAACCCTTGCGGCCGGCATGGCCGAGCTGGATGCCGATCCGCGCTTGCGAATTGCGATGCACGAATTCGACGATCCGCTTATAGGCCACCGCCTGCGCGTCATTCCACAGGCCGCAGCAGCCGGGCGTGATCCGCGCCTCCGGCGAGACGCAGGTCATCTCGGTGAACAACAGGCCGGCGCCGCCGAGCGCGCGGGAGCCGAAATGCACCAGATGGAAGTCGTTCGGCACGCCCTCCTCCGCCGAATACATCGCCATCGGCGAGACGATGATCCGGTTGTGCAGCGACAGGCCGCGGATCTGGAACGGCGTCAGCATCGGCGGCGTGACGCGCTCGTTGGTGGCCGGCACGCCGCTGCGCTCGGCAAACCAGCGCTCATAGCCTTCGAGCCATGTCTTGTCGCGCAGCCTCAGATTCTCGTGGCTGATGCGCTGCGAGCGGGTCAGCAGCGAATACATGAACTGCTCCGGCTCCAGCGTGTCGGCATAGCGCGAGCCGACCACCTCGAACCATTCCATCGCGTTGCGTGCGGCATTCTGGATCCGCGCCACGTCGACCCGGCGCAGCTCCTCGTAAGCCTTCAGCACGGCGGGAATGCTGTCCTTGGTCGCGCCGTGGATCTTGAACTGGTTGGTGAGCTCGATCGCATCTTCCAGCGCGAGCTTGGTGCCCGAGCCGATCGCGAAATGCGCGGTGTGGGCGGCATCGCCCATCAGCACGACATGGCTGTTGCCGTTGAACGCGGTCCACTTGCCGCAGATCAATCGCGGAAACGACAGCCAGGCCGAGCCGCGCAGATGCCGCGCGTTCGAGACCAGATGATGCCCCTCGAGGATTTCGGCGAACACCTTCTCGCAGAACGCGATGGATTCTCCCTGATCCATCTTGTCTAGGCCGTGGGCGAGATACGCCTCCTCGGTGGTCTCGACGATGAAGGTCGCCGCGCCCTCCTCGAACTTGTAGATGTGCGACTGGAACCAGCCATGCTCGGTCTTGCGGAAGTCGAAGGTGAAGGCATCGAAGGGACGGTTCGTCCCAAGCCAGATATAGCGGTTCGGCCGCATCAGCATGTCGGGCTGGAAGGTCTCGGCATATTTGGCACGGACCTTCGAGTTCACGCCGTCGCAGGCCACGATCAGGTCGGCGTCGGGGAATTCGAGGTCGGAATTGACCTCGCGTTCGAAGATCAATTCGACGCCGAGCTGCTCGGCCCGCGCCTGCAGGATGTTGAGCAGCCGCTTGCGGCCGATGCCGACGAAGCCGTGGCCGGTGGTGCGCATGCGGCGGCCCTTGATCAGGACATCGATGTCGTCCCAGTGGTTGAAGGCCTGCTCGATCGTGTCGGCGGTGACCGGGTCCCATTTGCGCATGTTGTCCATGGTCGCATCCGAGAACACCACGCCGAAGCCGAACGTGTCGTAGGGCCGGTTGCGCTCGACCACGGAGATCTCGTGCGCGGGATCCAGCATCTTCATCAGGATGCCGAAGTAGAGCCCGGCCGGCCCGCCTCCAATGCAAACGATGCGCATGGCGTACTCGCCTTTCCGTTTGAGCATGATCGCGTCGGAAAACCGGGTGCCACTTTTCCGGATCATGCTCTGGCTTCGGCCGGGGTCGGTTTTCCCGCCAGCCGATACGGCATATTATTTTATACTTAAAATAATTGTCAAGGGCGGTTGACGCCCCACCCATTGCTGTCGTCCCGGCGCAGGCCGGGACCCATACGCCGCAGCAGATGTTGTCGGCGGGACTCGTCGTTCCAGCGACGCGCAATAATGACAAATTGTGGTTGGGTCCCGGCCTTCGCCGGGACGACATCGAGGATGAGGCGCCGCCGGTGCGCATGTGTCGACATCAAGGGCGGATTAACCGACTACGTCCGCCGTAGCTCAACGAGCGAAGGCGGAAGGCGCAATCCGCCCTACTCATGTCGCGGCTCGTCATTCCGGGGCAGCCCGAAGGGCTGAGCCCGGAATCCATCGGGCCACATCTTGTGCGGCGGAATGGATTCCGGGCTCGACGCTACGCGTCGCCCCGGAATGACAAGAGAGAGAAGTCGCGCGATCTCAATGCACCGCGGCGTACAGGATCTTGTCCTGCGTCGCGTCGGCGGCGTCGAACTCGGCGACGATGCGGCCGGTGCGGGCGACCAGGATGCGGTCGGAGACGGCGAGGATCTCCGGCAGATAGGACGAAATCACCACCACCGCCTTGCCCTCGTCCGCGAGGCGGCGGATTTCGCCGTGGATGTGCGGGATGGTGCCGACGTCGACGCCTCGCGTCGGCTCGTCGAAGAAGATGATCGACGGTTCCTGCACCAGTGTCTTGGCCAGCACCACCTTCTGCTGGTTGCCGCCGGACAGCTCGATGATCCGCGCCTTGCGCTGCAATGCACTGATCTTGAGCCGGTCAACCCAGTAACTGGCGAGCTTGCTGCGCTTCGCGCGCGACAGCAGGAAGCTCCAGCCCTTCCTTGTGGCGAGATTGCCGATATAGACGTTGTCGTCGACCACCATGGTCTCGAAGAAGCCGTTGGCCTTGCGGTCCTCGGTGATGTAGGCGATGCCGTCATTGATCGCCTGCCGCGGCACGCGGTAGCGGATCGGTTTTCCCCGCAGCCGGATGGTGCCGCCATTGACCAGATTGCGCTTCAACGCGCCGTAGACGATCTTGGCGATCTCGGTGCGGCCGGAGCCGATCAGGCCGGCGATGCCGACCACCTCGCCGGCATAGACCGAGAACGACATGTTCTTGACCGCCATGCCCATGGTGACGTTCTCGACGGTCAGCACCTTCTCGCGGCGCTGGTGGGTCTTCGCTCTGCCGCCATAGACCGCCTGCGCCACCTCGCGCCCGACCATGTGCTGCACCAGCGCATCGCGGGTGAGCTGTTTGGCGGGCGCCGTGATCACCAGCTTGCCGTCGCGGAGCACGGTGATGCGATCGGCAATCTGCAGCGATTCCTCCAGCGCATGGGAGATGTAAATGATCGAGACGCCGCGGGCGCGCAGGTCGCGCACCAGATGGAAGAAGTGGACGATTTCCTCCGGCGTCAGCGACGCGGTCGGTTCGTCGAAGATGATGATGCGCGCCTTGTTGTAGATCGCGCGCGCGATCTCCACCATCTGCTTCTTGGCGGTGCCGAGCAGCGCCACCGGCGTTGCCGGATCGACGTGGAAATTGAGCGACTGCAAGAGCTGCTGGGCCTGGATGTTCAGCGTGCGGAAGCGCGTCAGCAGCTTTTCATTGCCGAGCTCGATGTTCTGCGCCGCGGTCATGGTCGGCACCAGGCTGGTCTCCTGATAGACCATGCAAATGCCGGCATCTAGCGCGTCGCGCGGCTGCTCGAAATTGGCGGGCTTGCCGTCGAGCAGGTAGTCGCCGGAGGTGAGATTGATCGCGCCCGCGATCGCCTTGCACAGCGTCGACTTGCCGGCGCCGTTCTCGCCGACCAGCGCATGCACCTCGCCGGGATAGAGATCGAAATTGACGCCCTCGATGGCGTGGACACCGCCGTAGATCTTGGAGCCATTGTTGATCTGCAGCACCGGCTCGCGGGTTGCGGACTGGATCGCGGGTGCCGCCTGCGTCACGCCGTCATTCATCGCAGCTCTCCCGTGTAGCGCAGCAGCCGTCCGGCGCCGCGCGCCGCGATCACGACGCCCGAGGGCGTCGCGCAGGCGGCGGTGATGCCGTGGAAGCGGCCGCCGGCGCGGCTGTGCAGGCCGTCGCTGGCCTCACCTTCGGCATCGAGATGCACGAGCAGGCCATAGGATCGCGGCGGCGCCCACGGCTTCTGGATGCCGAGCGCCTTGACGCTGCCGATCTGCATCGGCTCCAGACAATCGCTGCCGCCGACCAGCGCCGGCGCCACCCAGTAATCGGGCGGCATCGTCGCCATCATTTCTTCGCGGAAATCGTCTTCCTTGAGCACGAATTCGATCAGATGGGTGCGGCGTGCGAACACGGCGAGCAGCACCCCGCCAAGGCCGTCCGGATGCAGCCGCGCCGGATAGCCCGGCATGTTGGCGGCGACGGTCTCGCGCGGGCCAAGGCCAGTGCCAGTTAGTGCGAACCGGCTGAGGCGATGCGCCCAGCTCTCGGTGAGCCACAGGCTCTTGCCGTCGGCCGAGACCATCACGCCATAAGGATATGGCAGATCGCGCAGCAGCACCTGCGGGTTGTCGAGACCGGCACCGCAGCTAATCAGGCGGCCGCCGGCGCGCTTCTCCATCAAATCATGTCGCCACTCGCCTGGGCGGCGGCCGGCGCTGCCTTCAACGGCATAAATGCGGCCGTCGGGCGCCGCCGTGACCGACAACAGCCCGGCGAGCGCGCTGCCGCCGGCGGCCTCCAGCCAGCGCGGCGCGGGCTTGGCGGGATCGATCGCGGCGAGCCCCCTGCCGGCGACGCAGACCAGAAGGCGGCCGTCCGGATGCAGCGCGAGCCCGCCGACATCATCCTCGAACTCGGCGACAACCGCACGGGTGGAGAAATCCGCGCCGCTGAGCTTCAGCACCTTGTGGCCCGCGGAGACGAAGATCGCCCCGTCGCCCGCGGCGATCACGTCGTCAACGCCCGGCAGCGGCTCGCCGATCGGCACGGCGGTGTCGAGCCGGTCGTTCGGGCTCATCGCACCGTCGAGCGGCGGGATCGCGTTCTGGCCGCCGTCGCGGTCGACGACGCTGCGGATGTCGCGCAGCAGATGATCGAAAAATCCCATTACGTCGTCACCCTGCTCTTTGCGCCCCAATAGGCATCGTAGCCGGTCCAGCTGTCGTCGACGCCGTCGAGCTTGATGCGGCCGATGCGGTTGTTCTCGAGCCCGCCGAGATAGAGATAGCCCTGGTGCTCGCGCATCGAGGTCAGGGTCGAGTGCGAGATGCCGGTCGGATCCCACCACGATTCCAGCGCCTCGCCCTGCTCGTTGAACTTCAGCACGCAGCCGTGGTTGAGCGCGGGCGCCAGCCATTCGTCGGTCGGCACCTGCTTGACCATGCGCAAGCGGAAACCGGGTTTTCGCGCGGCAAGGTCGAATGTGGGCGTACGAATGCCGACCAGCGCCAGCCAGTAGGTGCCGTCGGAAGCGCGGTTGATGTTGTCGGGGTTGCCCGGCAGCTCGTCCATCAGCACTTCGGTCTTGCCCTTGTTCGGCCCGTCGATCCAGTGGCGGAACACCTTGCACAGCGAGGTCGACGCGATCAGGATCGACTTGCCGTCATGGGAGACGCAGATCCCGTTCGGGAAATAGAAGTGGTTGATCACCGTGCGCGTGGTCTTGGTCGCCGGATCGTAGCAGACCACGCGGCCGTTCGGCCGGCCCTCGAGGATGTCGAGGGTGTTGGTGGTCATCTCGTAGCGCGTGGTGCAGTCGCTGAAATAGATCTTGCCGTCGGGCGCAATGTCGAGGTCGTCGGCCATGCGAAGGCGTGAGTCATCATTCAGCTTGTACCAGGTGCGGTTGGTCTCGTCGGTGACCTTGAAGATGCGCCCGTCGGGTGCGACGCCGTAGACGCCCATGCCGGCGACCGCGACGATCAGATTCTCGTCGCGATCGAACTGCATGCCGAGCGGCCGGCCGCCGATATGGGCGAACACCTCGCGGGTCTTGAAATCAGGCCCGGAGAAACGGATCACATTGCCGTCGCGGGTCGAGCCGTAGAGCCGGCCCTGACGATCGAGGATGACGTCCTCGGGCCCTTCGACCTGGTCGACGCCGATCGCCTGCGCGTTGATCAGCCGGTCGTTCTGCGCGTAGGGCGACGCCGCGCCCGGCTGCACCGCGGGCGCCGAGGCGAGCGGCACGAAGGCCGGATTGACATAGATCTTCTGGATCGCCTTGCCGCGGTTCTTCGACCATTTGACGTCGATGCCGACGGCGGCGAGGAGGATCATGCCTGTTACCGCCGAGGTGACATAGCCCGGGATGCCCATGCGCACGAGGCCGTTGATCAAGAGGAAGATGATCAGCGCGCCGATCATCGCCCGCCACACCGTGCCCTTGCCGCCGGCCAGCGACACGCCGCCGAGCACCACGGCGGTCAGCGCCTGGAATTCCCAGCCGACGCCGGTGGTGGAATCCGTCGAGGCCTGGCGTGCCGCATAGAAGATACCGCTCGCCGCGCACAGCGTGCCCGACAGCACATAGGTCATGAACAGCATCAACCGGACGCGGATGCCGGCATGGCGCGCCGCCTTGCGGCTGGCGCCGATCGCGGTGAGATGCCAGCCATAGCGCGAGCGCGACAGGAAGATGTGGCAGATCAGCAGCACCACGAACAGCGTCGCCGCATTGACCGGAATGCCGAGCACGCTGCCGCCGCCGATGAAGTCCCAGGCGTCGCTCTCGACCGAGTTGGTCGCGAACACCTGGGCGTAGCTGGTGTTGAGCAGATTGACCGAGGCGCGCAGGATGATCAGCGTCACCAGCGTGGTCAGGAAGGGCCGCGTCTTCAGGAAGCCGATCAGGAAACCGTTGATGCTGCCGAGCAGTGCGCCGACCAGGAGCGTCGCCGGCACCGCGAGGCCGACCGGCCATTCGCGCACCAGCAGGAAGTACAGCGCCGCGAAATTGCACAGCGCGAAGATCGCGCCGACCGAAAGGTCGATGCCGCCGGTAACGAGGCAGAAGCCCATCGCAAGCGCGACGAAGCCGAATTCCGCGAACAGCCGCAGCAGCGACACCGAGTTCTGCACCGAAGCGTAGTCGGGAATGGTGAGCGCGAAGTAGGCCCACAGTCCGATCATCACGGTGAAGGGAACGACCGGCTCGAACCACTGTTTCAGCAACAGCTCCGACAGCAGGAGCCGGGGTGAGAACCGCCGCACCGATGCGGCAAAGGAATCAACTGCCATCGACATCGCCAAAGCACTCCTGATCCGGTTTCAAGGTTTCCGGATTCTGACCCGTGATACAGCCGGCGCGGGAATGCCCCCCGCGCCGGCTGTCTCGCGCCTTGTTAGTTTTTCTTGGGTAGCGCGAAGCAGGTGCCGCCGAGCGAGGCATTCGACTTATCGATCCAGATCGGCCGCGTGTAATAAGACAGGTTTTTCGAGCCGGGCTTGTCGCCGGACATCAGCAACGTCTCGGCTGCGAACATCAGGTCGTGGCCCTGCTCGGTCGCCTTGTAGCTGAGGAACTTGCTGAAATTGCCCGACGTGACCTGGTCGCAATCGAGCTGCGAGCCCTCGCCCGAGGCGAACACCTTCACATCGTCGATCTTGCCGGCATTGCGGATCGCCTGCGCGGCGCCCGACTCCATGATGCCCCAGAAGCCGATCGACGCGCAGAGATCGGGATGCTGCTGGATCACGGTCGCGGTGATGTTGAGCGCGGTGTTGGCATCCCAGTTCGCCGCCTGGTTCGACACCACCTTGATGTTGGGATCCTTGTTCAACACCTCCATGATGGCGCCGACCTGATCGACGCTGGCGGCAGCGGTCAGTTCGCCCTGCACGATCTGCACCTTGCCCGATTTGCCGGAGCCGGTGCCGCAGGCCTTGACGGCTTCGTTCGCGAGCATCCTGCCGATCTCGCGCCAGTCGACGCCGACAAAGGCGCCGGACTTGTAGTTCGAGGCCATGTTGACCTGGATCACATGGGTGCCCTGGGCCTCGGCGCGCTTCAGATCCTTCATCAGCAGCGTCACGCTCGGATTCTGCACGATCAGGACGTCGGGCTTCTGGTCGACCAGCGCGGTCAGCGCCTGCTGCATTGCCGATGGATTGTTGTTGGGGTCGCGCACGATGTATTTCATGCCGCGCCACTCGGCCTCTTCCTGCACCACGCGGCCCCATTCGTCGGACAGCGGCACGCCGAGCGCGATCGGCAGATAGGCGACGGTCTTGCCCTGCAGCGACTTGTCGTAGGCGGCGCGCAGCTCGCGCCCGGCCTTGGTACCTTCCTCCTGCGCCGATGCCGCGAACGGCATCGCGGCGAGCGTCACCCCGGCGAGCAGGATCGTCCAGAACTTGGTCGTCTTCATCGTCTCCTCCACACAAGATTCTTTTGATTGATTGGATTTGTTTTTTGATTGGCGCGGCGCGCTCGGTCGCCTTGCGTCAGTCGCCCTTCTCAGTCGCCTTGCCGCGCGGTCTCCTCGTCGCGGGGATGCAGCCAGTTGTCGAGCACGATGGCGGCCAGCAGCACCACGCCCTTGATGATGTTCTGCACCTCGCTGTTGACGTCCATGATGGTGAAGGCGTTGAGCAGCGTGCCGATCAGGACGCAGCCGACCACGACGCTGAACACGCTGCCGCGGCCGCCGATCAGGCTGATGCCGCCGATCACGACGACCAGCACGACGTCGAAGATCATTGTCCCTTGCGTGATCGCCATCTGCATGCTGCCCGTGGTGCCGACCCAGACCAGGCCCGCAATCCAGGCGAGCAACGCAACCAAGACGTGCTCCAGCACGATCAGCGGACGCAGCGGAATGCCGCTCAGCCGCGCGGCCTCCGGATTGTCGCCCTGCGAATAGATGAAACGACCGATCGAGGTGCGCGACAGGAACAGGTGCATCGCGATCGCGCAGACCGCGAACACCAGGATCGGAACCGGGATGCCGAACAGCCGTCCGGCACCGAGATTCATCAGGCCCGGCGCGTCCTTCGGCGCGTAGACCACCCAGGCCGGCGCGATCCAGAACGCCAGGCCATAGATCACGAAGCCGGCGGCCAGCGTCACGAACAGCGCCGGCGCCTCGACGAAGGCGACCATGACGCCGTTGACGACGCCGATCAGCACCGCAATGGCCAGCGCCAGCAGCACCGCCGTAAAAACGGGCATGCCGTTCTGCATGTAGATCAGCGCGATCGCCCAGGAGCCCGCCATGATTGCGACCTCGGAGAGGTCGATGCCGCGGCTGATCACGATCAGCCCCATGCCGAGGCCGAGCACGCCGAGGATGGAAATGCTGCGCAACAGATTGAGGAGATTGGAGACGGTGGCGAAACCGTTCAGCGTCAGGCCGAACACGACCAGAAGCGCGATCGTGATCAGGAGCACGATCTGCTCCTGGCTCGGCTTTGCGAACATTGAGCCCGCGCGAGATGATGTCGCAGGGACAGCAACGCCGCGCGATGGCGATTGCACGCTCATCGTTTCCTCCAGGTATTATTTTGCTTGAGACTTTAAGAGTGCCAACTCATATTCGTCAAATGCATTCGACGGATACGGATTGATTATTTCCATGCATGTGCGCGATATCGATCTGAACCTGTTCGTCGTGTTCGACGCGATTTACACCGAGGGCGGCGTCAGCCGTGCCTGCTTCCGCCTCAATCTGACCCAGCCCGCGGTGAGCCATGCGCTGAGCCGGCTGCGCGCGATGTTCAACGATCCGCTGTTCGTGCGCCGCCATCACGTGATGACGCCGACCCCGCTGGCGCGCCAGATCATCACCACCGTGCGCCAGGCGCTCAACGGCCTGGAGACCACGCTGACCCACACCCACCGCTTCGATCCGGCCAAGACGCCGAAGCGGTTCGTGATCGGCCTGCGCAACAATCTCGAAGCGCCGATGCTGAGCGCGCTGATCAACCGGATCAGCACCGTTGCGCCGCTGGTCGAGATCGCGACCGCGCGCAGTGAGCGCAACAATCTGGAGCGCGAGCTTGCCGCCGGCACGCTTGATGTCGCGATCGATACGCTGCTGCCGCTCTCCACCGAGGTGCGGCGCGAGCAGATCCTGACCGAGCATATCGCGGTGTTCGCCCGGCGCGGCCACCCCGAGCTCGGCGCGCGGCTGGACAAGAAGGCCTATCTGCGCATGGAACACGTCTGCGTGACATCGCGGCGCAGCGGCCTGTCGTTCGAGGACTTCCAGTTCCAGCGGCTCGGCCTGACGCGCACCGTGCGCTTGACCTGCCAGAACTTCGCGACCGCCTGCCATGTCGTGAGCCGCAGCAACATGCTGCTGACGGCGTCGGAGAGCGCCGCCTCCGTGCTGGAAGATCCCGGCTTGTTGCAGTGCTTCCCCTGCCCGTTCCCGATCAGCCCGCACGTCAATTATCTCTATTGGCATGCCACCGCCGAAGGCGACACCACCAATCAATGGCTGCGCGAGCAGCTGCGCGCCGCCGCCGCGTTACTGGCGGGCAGCCGTTTCAGCAAGAAGAACCGGCGCGCGGCGAGAACGCGCCCCAAGGTGGGCATCCCGGCGCCGGCCAGCCTCGCCGCGGAATGAGAGCGCCTCGGGCGCCGCAACAAGCCATCATTCGGCAGCCTGCGACCGCGCATCCTCGCGACGCAGATGGCGCTGCGCCCAGGCGGCCACCTCCTCCATCGTCGCCTGCGTCTCGGGCAGGAACGGAAAGAGCGGGTAGACATGGACCGAGTCCTCGACCACCCGCAGTGTCACGTCGACCCCGGCCTGCTCGGCGCGCTCGGCCAGCCGCGTGGTATCGCTGAGCAACACCTCACCCCGGCTCGCGGTGAGGAACAGCGGCGGCAGGCCGGTGAGATCGCCGAACAGCGGCGACACCAGCGGATCGGTCGGCTCATGCCCCTGGAAGTAGGACGCCCCCATGAACGTGAGCAGGTCGCGGTTGGCGGCAGGATCGTCGCCATTGAACTGCCGGATCGTCGGACCCGACAATGTCAAATCGGTGAAAGGTGCCGCAGCAAGGATCGCCGACGGCAACGGATCGCCGGCATTGCGGAGCGCCAGCACCATTGCAACGGCAAGGCCGCCGCCGGCGGATTCGCCGGAGACCATGATCGAGCTTGCCGGAATACCGCGCGCCAGCAATGCGCGATAGGCGGCCACCGCGTCATCGAGCGCGGCCGGATAA
This sequence comes from Bradyrhizobium sp. Pha-3, assembly GCF_042258615.1. Classification (GTDB taxonomy): domain Bacteria; phylum Pseudomonadota; class Alphaproteobacteria; order Rhizobiales; family Xanthobacteraceae; genus Bradyrhizobium. Next base: position 6,221,229 of record NZ_CP170152.1, read on the forward strand.
GGATGCTCCGGAGCGAGCCGGTAGTCGACGGTGTAACAGGTTCCCCCCACCGCAGCCGCAAGCCGGCTTGCATACTCCAACGAGCCCTTGGCCGACCCGATCAGATAGCCGCCGCCGTGGCAGTGCAGCACGACGTTGCCACCTTGCGCATCCACGGCCGCGACGCGCCAGGCCTTGACGTCGCCAAGCTCGTCCTCCACCGCGGCCATGCCTTCGGGCAGCGGAAAGTTGCTCACGAGGAAGCGGTCATAGGCCTCGCGCAACCCGTCATGACCACGTGCGACATCTTCGGGCCGGAACGCATACTTCCAGAGATCGAACGCGCGCTGCGCTTCCGGACGCTGCAAGCGCTTGCCTTCGCGCAGGCCCGTGACATTGAGCACTTCGCCGGGCGGCCCTTCGGTGGCCTTGACCACATCGTAGTCCCAGGCGAGGCCCCAACTGGTCTCTGCCAGCGGATCGATCCGCGCCATGCCCTTCCAGCGGTGGTTGCGGTGGCGCAGGCGATCGGCATCGGTCTCGTGCATCAGCTTGACCACCGCACGCGCACCGGCCTGGATCCGCGTCGTCCGCGGCAGCCGCCGCTGCTCATACTCCTTCAGCGCGCCCGGCGCATCGTTCTGCCGTCGCGACAGCACGCGCGCAAGCGTCCAGCCATCCTCGATGCTCTGGCCGGCACCGGCGGCAAGAAACGGCACCATCGGGTGAGCCGCATCGCCGAGCAGCGTGATGCGGCCGGAACTCCAGCAATCGATCGGATCGCGATAATACATGCCGGTGATGAATGCGCTTTGGCATTGCTCGAGCATTTTTCGCGCACGCGGCTCGGCGTCATTGAAGGAGCCCAGCAGTTCGGAAATGTCGCCGGTCTCGTCCCAGGATTCCCGCGTCACTTCGTGCGCAGGCACCGAAGCGAGGATGCTGTAGAGATTTTGCGGCCGCACCCAATAAGTGATCAGCGTCCGGCCGGGGCCGAACCAGTAATTGCCACGCTCCTCCAGATCGAGGCCTTCGACCCGCTCGGCCGGAATCAGCGAACGCCACATCAGAATGTTGGCAAAGTGCTTCTCCTCCCGGCCGCGCAGATGCTCGCGCACCACCGAATGGATGCCGTCGCATCCGATCAGCACGTCCCCTCGCACGGTCTCGCCATTCGCGAGCTTCACTTCGACGCCGTCGGCGTCCTGCGAGATCGCCACGCAGCGGGCATCAAGCCGTCTGGCTTCCGGCGGCACCGCGTCGGACAGGATCTGAACCAGGTCGGCGCGATGGATGTTGTACATCGGTGCGCCGTAACGCCTGGCGGCCTCATCGCCCAGCGGAGCCTGGTACAGCATCTTGCCGGTGCGCAGGTCGCGGTAGTCATAGGATTGCGGCTTGACGCCAACGCTGCGAATGGCAGCCTCCAATCCAAGCTCGCGCAGCACGATCGCCGCGTTCGCGGCAATCTGGATGCCGGCGCCGATTTCGCTCAATGCCCTGGCCTGCTCGAGCACGAGAACGTCAATGCCTTGATGGCGCAGCGCAATCGCTGTAGTCAGTCCACCGATGCCGCCGCCCACGATGAGTACACGCATGACCTGCTTCCTCTCCGAGTCTGAATTAAGCGATTTCACTTAATTAATCCGGGATCAGTTCGCATGTCAAGTAGGCGGAAGGGCACGCGCGCGACCTCGGAAGAGACGCGGAACCAGATCAAGGCGGCCGCGCAAATGCTGTTTGCCCGCCATGGCGTCGACGCCGTGACCGTGCAGCAGATCGTCGACGCAGCCGGACAGCGCAACAACGCCGCCCTGCACTATCATTTCGGCTCCAAGGAGGAGCTGATCCGGCAGATGGTCGTCGACGGCGCCACGGTGCTCGAGGAACGACGGCGTGACATGCTCGGCGAGATCGAGGCGCGCGGTGGACCGAAGACCATCCGCGAGCTGATCGTGGTGCTGGTCATGCCCGTCATCGAACTCGGCGACGACGAGCGATGGCGCGGATATATCCGCTTCACCTCGCACCTGCAGGCCTCCGACCCCAAGGCATTGCGCGCGGCGCTCAACGGCCGCTGGAACGCCAGCTATATCGAATGCTTCGATCGGCTGAAGCAGATGCTGCAGCTTCCGGCGCCGATCGTCGAACAGCGGCTCTCGATCCTCGCGATCTACGCCAACGCGATCCTGTCCGCCCACGAGGCAGCGCTCGAGTTGCGCAACACCAAAAGCAGCCGGCTTTGGGGCCAACCCTTCACGATCGAGAATATCCTCGACACACTTGAAGCCACGCTGACATGCCCGGCTTCAAAGAGCGCCCTGTCCAAGCTGCCGGAGAACTGACCGGATCATTGCGGCCACGTCGAGGGCCGCAATGATCCGGTCTGCGACAGCCGCCGGAACGGCGCCTCGCTCACATTCCGCTCAGGCCGCTGTCGACCGCGAGCGTCTGCGCGGTGACGTAGACGCTTTCATCCGACATGAAGAACAGCACCGCATAGGCGATCTCCCACGCCGTCGCCTGGCGGCCGAACGGAACCTGGCTCTTGCCGCGCGACGGCCGTCCCGCACCGGCCTCGCGGCCGTTCGGCGTGTCGACCAGCCCGGGATAGACCAGGTTGGCGCGGATGCCGCGCCGCGCGCCGGTATGCGCGATGTTGCGCATCAGGCCGCCGAGCGCGGCCTTGGAGGAATCATACACCGCCATCTGCGATCCCGCCTTCAGCGCCGCGATCGACGAGATGAAGACGATCGAGCCGCCATCGGCGAACTTGGGCAACGCGGCACGGCAGCACAGCATCGGGCCGCGAACATTGACGTCGTAGATCCTGTTCCATTCCTCCGCGCTGACATTGTCGAGCCCGGTCTTGCCGAAGGTGCCGATGTTCAGCACCATGCCGTCGAGCCCGCCCATGGTGTGGTGCGCCTCGGCGGTCATCCTGACGACGTCGGCTTCATTGGTGACGTCGGCAGCGATCGCGAAGGCGCGGCCGCCGTCATCGGCGATGCGCGCGACCGTATCCTCGGCGGAGGCACGGTTGAGGTCGGCGACCGCGACATGCGCGCCCTCGCGCGCGAACAGCAGGCTCATGGCGCGGCCGTTGCCGATCGGGTCGGTCGCGGCATCGAACACGCGCTGGCCGCCGCCGACCACCAGGATGCGGCGGCCGTTGAGGCGTCCCCTGCCCGGCGCGGTGCCTGACGATTCCGCGCTCGGCGGACGGACATAGCGCTCCGGCTTCGTGTCTTGCGAGGTCTCTTGCTTGGCCTCTTGCGAAGTCTCCGACATCCATCAACCCCGCTTCTTGCCGCCCTCATAGACGGCCATGCCGGCGGCCGGATCGAGATCGGTCTCGGTCGCCTCCGTCAGCCGCGCCATCATCATGTAGAAGCCGAGCGTGACGATCGCCTCGACGATCTCCTGATCGCCGAAATGCTCGCGCACGCCGGCAAAGGCCGCCTCGCCGACACGGACCTTCTCGACCACCTCGCGGCCGAACCCGAGCAGCGCACGCTCGGCCGCGTTGAGCGCGGCATCATCGTAATTGCCGCGCTCGACGGCATCGATCTGCGCCTGGGTGACACCGACACCGAGCGCGATCGGCACATGCTGCCGCCACTCGTAGGCGCCGCCCTCGAGCTGCGCGGCCTGCAGGATCAGAAGCTCACGGTTGACCGCCGACAGCTTCTGCTTGTGCAAGATCGAGTTGCCGAGCCGCATCAGGGGCATCGCATTGGCGTCGGCATGGGCCATCATGCGGAAGATGTTGAGCTTGACCGGCATGCGGTCGAACGCCGCGCGGATGTCTCCGCTGGTCGTCTCCGGATCAATCAGGGGCAGCCTTGCCACGCGTCTCTCCCTTTTTTCGTTGTTTCTTGTCCGATGTGTCTGCGTCCCTTGCCGCAATCAGCGACAGGAAGAACGCGAGATAGCGGTCGATCGCCTCGATCACCTTCGGTCGCGGCGAGGCCTGCGCGCCCATCACATAATGTTCGAGCCTGACATAGATCAGGCCGGCCGCGAACAGCCGCGCCGCCTCGCGCGGGTCTGAGGTCGAGATCAGTCCGGCGAGCGCGAAGCCGCGGAAGTAGTCCGTCATCAGGCTTTGCTCGCGCGCATAGAAATGGTCGGCGAACTTGGCGCGGATACCGGGCACACGGTTGCGCTCGGCGGTGATGACCTTCTGGAACTGATGCTCGCGCGGATCCGACCATTGTTCGACGAGGTCGAGCGCGAACTGGCGGCAGAAAGCGCCCGGCTGCCGCGCGAGCTGCCGGTAGCGCGGCGCCTCGAGCCGGTCGGCCGAACTCGCCGGACCGTGCTCGCTGACGATCGCCTCGAGGATCGCGGCCTTGCCCGGAAAATGATTGTAGAGGCTGCTCTCGCGGATGCCGACGCGGCGTGCGAGCTCGCGCATCGAGGCGCCGCCATAGCCGCTTTGCGCGAACAGGCTGAGCGCCTCGCTGAGGATGCGCTCGCGGGTGGAGGTCACGACCGCTTCGGCCGCGCTGGATGTGGAAGCCGCCATGGCGCCTTGACTAACGAACGATCGTTCGCTAGTCAACCGTACGAACGATCGTTCGTCTGTAAGCGGCGGTCGCGGCCCGCAAGCCGCGCAAGCGGCGGGCGAAGTATTCGCGTTTCAACTCCGCCCGAAGAGGCGGAGAGCAATCTGGGGAGATTCCGTCATGGCGCGCCTCGTTCGCTCTCATTTGCGCGCGGCCCTTTTGCTGCTGCCGCTGATCGCCGCCGGCGCTGCCCGAGCCGAGAGCGCGAAATATGACTCAGGCGCCGACGACAAGACGATCAAGATCGGAACCACCGCGCCGCTGTCCGGCCCCGTCTCGGCGTTCGCGCAAATCGCGAAATCGGCGGAGGCCTATTTCCGCAAGGTGAATGACGAGGGCGGCGTCAACGGCCGGCGGATCCAGATGATGATCGCCGACGACGCTTACAGCCCGCCGAAAACGGTGGAGCAGACGCGTCGCCTGGTCGAGAGCGACGAGGTGCTGTTGATCTTCGGCGGCGTCGGCACGCCGACCAACAGCGCCGTGCACAAATATCTCAACGACAGGAAGGTGCCGCAGCTCTTCCTCGGCTCGGGCGCGGCGAAGTGGGACGATCCGAAGAACTTTCCGTGGACCGTCGGCTGGCAGCCGACCTATCGCGACGAGGCGATCGCCTACGCCAAATACATCAAGGCGAGCCACCCGAACGCCAGGGTCGGTGTGCTCTATCAGAACGATGACCTCGGCAAGGACTATCTAAGAGCGCTGGAGGAAGGCCTCGGCAGCACCGAGGCGGTCGTGGCGCGAGCGCCCTACGAGACCACCACCCCCACCGTCGATACGCAAATCCTGCTGCTCAAGAGCAGCGGCGCCGACGTCGTGCTGGTCGCGGCGACGCCAAAATTCGCGGCGCAGGCGATCCGCAAGATCGGCGAGATCGGGTGGAAGCCGACCACCATCATCTCCAACGTCTCGGCCTCGATCAGCGGCGTGCTCGAACCCGCCGGGAAGGACAATTCCACCGGCGTGATCTCGAGCCAGTACCTGAAAGACTCGACCGACCCGGCGCTGAAGGACGACGCCGGCTACAAGGAATGGGTCGCCTTCATGGACAAGTATCTGCCCGACGCCAACAAGAGCGACTGGCTCAATGTCTACGGCTACACCATCGCGCAGACGCTGGTCGCGGTGCTGAAGGCCGCCGGCAACGACCTTACCCGCGCCAATGTGATGAAGCAGGCGACCAGCATCAGGGATCTGCATCTGCCGATGCTGATCAACGGCACCGCGGTCAGCAATTCGCCGGAGCACTACACGCCCATGACCAGCCTGCAACTGATCCGCTACAACGGCACGCGCTGGGTGCCGTTCGGCGACCTCATCAAGGACTGAGCACCGCATGCGCCAGATCACCATCGGCAGCATGCGCATCGACCGCCTGGTCGAAATCCCCTCGCTTGCCTTCGACAAGACATGGCTGTTCGCCAATGTCACCGACGAGGTGATCGCCGCGAACCGAAGCTGGCTCGATCACCGCTATATCGAGCCGGAGACCGGCCGCTTCATCCTGAGCCACCACTCCTATCTGGTGCGGACGCCGCGCTGGACCGCTGTCGTCGACACCTGCTGCGGCAATCACAAGCCGCGTCCGCGCGTGCCGGCCTGGAACAATCTCAACCAGCCCTATCTGGACAACATGGCCGCGCTCGGCGTGCGGCCCGAACAGGTCGACTTCGTGATGTGCACGCATCTGCACGTCGACCATGTCGGTTGGAACACGCGGCTGATCAACGGGCGCTGGGTGCCGACCTTTCCGAAGGCACGCTATCTGATGGGACGCACCGAGTTCCGGCACTGGGAGGCCGCGCACCGGGCGAACCCGCCGACGCCGGTCAATCACGGCTCGTTCGAGGATTCGGTGCTGCCGGTCGTCGCGGCCGGGCAGGCGGAATTCGTCGAGACCGATCACCTGCTGTTCGACGACCGTGACGCGGGCCTGCGATTTGCGCCGGCGCCGGGCCACACCGCCGGCAACATGCAGATCCATCTCAACGGCGGCGGCGATCATGCCGTGATGTCGGGCGACGTGATCCATCATCCGATCCAGTGCGCGGAGCCGTGGCTGTCGAATGCCGCCGATGTCGATCCCGCGGCGGCGCTCGCCACCCGCGTGGCGCTGCTGGAGCAATTGGCGGACACGCCGAGCTATCTGCTGACCGGGCACTTCCCAGCCCCGACCGCAGGCCGAGTGATCAGGCACGGCGAGGCCTTCAGGTTCAGGTTCGAGGATTGAGCCTGTGAGACAATCGGATCGAGAGGGCGCCGAGCCGCAGCCCGTCTCCTGCGTGCCGTCGCCACAGAGGCCGCGATAGAAGTCGAATTGCGGGGTTCAGCCATGCGGTTCCGCGCTTGAATCGGCTGCTGCGGGCGGGCATAAGGGCTGCCATCTCCCTAAAAAGCGCCCATAGCCCAAGGATTTGAGAAGGATTTACGATGCCCGCCTATCGCTCCCGCACAACCACCCACGGCCGCAACATGGCGGGTGCACGCGGCCTGTGGCGCGCCACCGGCATGAAGAACGAGGATTTCGGCAAGCCGATCATCGCGGTGGTCAACTCCTTCACCCAGTTCGTGCCCGGACATGTGCATCTGCAGAACCTCGGCCAGCTCGTCGCACGCGAGATCGAGAAGGCCGGCGGCGTCGCCAAGGAATTCAATACCATTGCGGTCGATGACGGCATCGCGATGGGCCATGACGGCATGCTCTACAGCCTGCCCTCGCGCGAATTGATCGCCGACAGCGTCGAATACATGGTCAATGCGCATTGCGCCGACGCGATGGTCTGCATCTCCAACTGCGACAAGATCACCCCCGGCATGCTGATGGCGACGCTGCGCCTCAACATCCCGACCGTGTTCGTCTCGGGCGGCCCGATGGAATCCGGCAAGATCCTGCTCAAGGGCAAGAAGCGCGCGGTCGACCTGATCGACGCGATGGTCGCGGCCGCCGACTCCAACGTGTCGGACGAAGAGGTCGAGGTGATCGAGCGCTCGGCCTGCCCGACCTGCGGCTCCTGCTCCGGCATGTTCACCGCCAATTCGATGAACTGCCTGACCGAGGCGCTGGGCCTCGCGCTGCCCGGCAACGGCTCGGTGCTGGCGACCCATGCCGACCGCAAGAGCCTGTTCGTCGAGGCTGGCCATCTGATCGTCGATCTCGCCCGCCGCTATTACGAGCAGGACGACGCCAGGGTGCTGCCGCGCAACATCGCGAACTTCAAGTCGTTCGAGAACGCGATGACGCTCGACATCGCGATGGGTGGCTCGACCAACACCGTGCTGCATCTGCTCGCCGCCGCGCGCGAGGGCGAAGTGCCGTTCACGATGGCCGACATCGACCGACTGTCGCGCAAGGTGCCGGTGCTGTGCAAGGTCGCGCCATCGGTGCAGGACGTCCACATGGAGGACGTGCATCACGCCGGCGGCATCATGGCGATCCTCGGCGAGCTCGACCGCGCCAGGCTGCTCACGACCGATGGACCGACCGTGCACGCCGCGACGCTGGACGACGCGCTGAACCGCTGGGACGTGGTGCGGACCACGAGCGACAAGGTGCGTAATTTCTACCGCGCCGCGCCGGGCGGCGTGCCGACCCAGGAAGCCTTCAGCCAGGACCGCCGCTTCGACGACGTCGATGTCGATCGCGCCGAGGGCGTCATCCGCAACGCCGAGCACGCCTATTCCAAGGACGGCGGTCTCGCCGTGCTGTTCGGCAACCTCGCCGAGGACGGCTGCATCGTGAAGACCGCGGGCGTCGATCAGAGCATCCTGAAGTTCTCGGGCCCGGCCCGCATCTTCGAGAGCCAGGACGCCTCGGTCGACGCCATCCTCACCAACAAGGTGAAGGCCGGCGATGTCGTGCTGATCCGCTATGAAGGTCCGCGCGGCGGTCCGGGCATGCAGGAGATGCTCTACCCGACCAGCTATCTGAAGTCGAAGGGCCTCGGAAAGGCCTGCGCGCTGATCACCGACGGCCGCTTCTCCGGCGGATCGTCCGGCCTGTCGATCGGGCACGTCTCGCCGGAAGCCGCCGAAGGCGGCCTGATCGGCCTGGTCGAGGAAGGCGACATCATCGAGTTCGACATCCCGAACCGCAAGGTCAACCTCAAGGTCGACGATGCCGAACTGAAGCGCCGCCGCGCGGCGATGGAAGCCAAGGGCAATGCGGCGTGGAAGCCGGCGGCGCCGCGCAAGCGCGCCGTCTCGACCGCGCTGAAGGCCTATGCGGCGTTCGCAAGCAGCGCGGCGAAGGGTGCGGTACGCATCCTGCCGGAGTAATCGGCCCACGCGTTTTCGAGCGAAGCGGATACCGGTTCGCGTACGGAAACGCCTCAAAACAAAAATCCAGAGCCCCGTTCCGATTCAATCGGAACGGGGCTCTGGACGCGTCAGGTCATCTGCAAGTCGGCCGCCTCGATCCGGATGCGGTCGGCATGCAACGACCAGTCGCACAGCGATTGTTCCTGGCAGAATTTGACCTTGGCCATCTCGGTGGCCTGGCCTTCGCTCGAGGCGTCGATCTCGAGCGCGCCCTGGCAGACCTCGCGCTCGCGGCCGTTGCCGCCGAGCACGTCCTTCATGAAATGAACGACGAAGCGTGACATGGAACCCTCCCTGCTGCGCCGGCAGAGCCCGGGGGTACCACGTTAGCACTAACGCGAAATGGGAGTGAGTTAATTCGACGCGCGGCTGAGCGCTGCGCAGCGCTGGAAAACTATGCGCCGGCCTGGGGCAGGCTTGCGGCAGCGATCGCGACGATCTGCGCAAGACGGCGGCCGATCCTGGCGGGAGCTGCACGGAGGTATGACTGGACCTGTCGCATGACGCATCTTCCTTCCGTGCCCGCAATGGTCGGGCACAGACCGAAGATGGCGATATCGGGCTAAGCCGTCGATATCTCAGGGAAAATAACAACGGACGCGTTGTGAGGCGGTGCTTTGGCAGTGGGTTTATTGCCTCGATCGAGGCTACGACGAAGGAGATTTTCTCCGGTGTTTTTGCACGCGCAACAACACTCGCACGACTGGCCATTTGCGTGAGGCACGCGCTGGCGGGACAGTTCCCTCCGCCCTTGCGGTCTCTCTCCCCGCAAGGCCCGGCGCTTGCACGATTTCTGAATATTGGAAATCTACCCCTGAGTTGCCCGACGCGTCAAGTTGCCTGGTCGAACGTGCCTGGTCGAACGTGCCTGGTCGAACGCCGGCGGCCGCCAGCTTCTTTGCATGGGGTTGTTTTCGATATTTTGACCGCGCGCAGCCGCGGCCCCCGCAAAGGGGGGCCTGGCCAGCGTGTTCACCTCACCTGGCTGACTTCATCGTCGACAGCAATGACCGTCGACCTATCCAGGCATGAACCCGAACGCCTTCTCGAACCTTCTGGCATAAACCGGCCAGACCTCGGGATTGATAATGCGCGGCGGACGCTTGCCGTCGAGGGCATCGAGGATCTGCTCGGCCGCGATCCGGCCCATGTTGATGCGCGCCTCGCGGGTGACGCCGGCGGTGTGCGGGCTCGCCAGCACATTGTCGAACTGCAAGAGCGGATGATCCGGCGGCGGCGGTTCCTTGGCCCAGACGTCGAGGCCTGCGCCGGCGATGCGCTTCTCTCGCAATGCCTCTTCCAATGCTTTCTCGTCATGGATAAAGCCGCGCGCGGTGGTAACGAAATAGGCGTGCGGCTGCATCAGCGCGAATTCGCGCGCGCCGATCATGCCTCGGCTCTTGCTGTCCAGCGGACAGGAGATCGAGACGAAATCCGCGCGGCGCAGGAGATCGTCGAGCTCGACCTTCTCCCCGCCCCGCTTCGCCATCTCCTCGGCCGTGAGATATGGATCGTAGGCGATCACCTTCATGTGCAAGAGGCCCTTGCACAGCTCGGCGATGCGGCGGCCGACATTGCCGAGGCCGACGATGCCGACGGTCTTCTCGTTCAGCTCGTTGCCGATCAGGTCGTTACGGTTGACGTTGGCCTCGCGCCGCAGCCTGCGGTCGGACTGGATGATCCGCTTCGACAGCGTCAGCATCATGCCGAGCGCGTGCTCGGCGACCGAATTGGCGTTGCCGCCGGACTGGTTGACCACAAGCACGCCGGCGTTCGTGCAGGCATCGACGTCGACGGGATCGAAGCCGGCACCGTTCGAGGACACGATCAACAGGTTCGGCGCGCGCTTCAGCAGTTCGGCATGGGCATGGAAGTGCGGCGCCAACTCGTCGCGCGCCGCGCCGATCTGATAGGCATGCGCGTCGGCGAGGACAGGCGCGAACGCCGCCTCCGGCGTCTCGTTCTCCAGACGATCGAGCCGGACATCCGGCCGCTTCTTCAGGATATCGACGTAGATCTCGTGGGCGAGGTACTTGACGTAGAACACGCGCTTGTTGTTGACGGTCATGTCGTGGGGCAGCTCTCAGTTTGGGAAGCCATAGAGTCGTGCGGGATTGTCGACCAGGATGCGGTGTCGGGTCACAGCGTCCGGCGTCCACTCCTGGAACAGCGTCAGCAGATGGCCAGCATCGGGCATTTCGCCCTCGACGCGCGGATGCGGCCAGTCGCCGCCCCACACCAGCTGTTCGGAGTTGGCGGCGACGAGCGCCTCGTGGAACGGCCGCGCATCCGGATAATCGGGCGCCCGCCGGCTCAGGCGATGCGCACCTGACAGCTTGGCCCAGCACCAGCCCTCGCCGACCGCACGCAGCAGGCTTTGAAAGCCCGCGGTATTGATGCCGGCGGCAGCATCGGTGCGGCCCATGTGATCGACCACGACCGGCAGGCCCAGCGCCTTCAGCGTCGGGATCGTGTCAGGCAGATCCTTCACGTCGATCCAGAGCTGCAGATGCCAGCCGAGTTCGGCCATCACGGCCGCGTGCGTCTCGGCAACGCTCAAGGGGACGCCGCCGCGATAGTGCAACTGCCCGCCACGAAAGAAATGGTTGAAGCGCAAGCCGCGCACGCCGAGCACATGCCATTGCCGCAGCGTGCCCGCCGCCACATCGGCATCGGCTACCGCGACGCCGCGCAGCCGCGCCGGCTCGCGCTGCAGCGCGTCCAGCATCGCCGAATTGTCGTGGCCATGCGCGCTGCCCTGCACCAGCACACCGCGGGTGAAACCGAGCGCATCGAGCATGCCGAGATAGGTCGCGAGCGGCGCGTCGGGCGGCGTGTAGCTGCGATCGGCGGCATAGGGGAAACGGTCGGCCGGACCGAACACATGCGCGTGTGTGTCGCAGGCCTTTGGCGGCAGCTTCTCTGCCGGCGGCGTCACCGGACGCGGCGGCAGGCAGGCGGGAATCCCGGACGCAGCCATCTTCCTACTCCGCCTTCATACCGGCGGCCTTTATGACAGGCCCCCATTTGTCATAGTCGGCCTTGATCTTGGCGGCGAATTGCTCCGGCGTCGAGCCGATCGGGATCGCGCCGAGCTTGCCGAGACGCTCCTTCACGGCTTCCGTGTTCACGGCCGCGACAAAATCATGCGAAATCTTCGCAACGAGATCCGCGGGCATGTTGCCCGGTCCGAGCAGGCCCCACCACACCTCGGTGTCGTAGCCCGGCACGGCCTCGGACATGCTGGGCACATCTGGCAGGAACGGCGCGCGCGACCCCGTCGTCACCGCTAGCGCGCGGACCGTGCCGGCCTGCAACTGCCCGACCGATTCCGGTCCATTGTTGAACGACATCGGAATTTGTCCGCCGAGCAGATCGTTGATCGCGGGCGCGCCGCCCTTGTAGGGGATCGGGTTGAGATCGACCTTCGCAAGGCTGTTGAGCAACTCGCCTGCCAGATGGGTCGAGGTGCCGTTGCCGGCATGGGCAAACGACAGGCTGCCGGGCTTCGCTTTCGCCGCGGCGATGACGTCACTGACCGACTTGAACGGCGAGTCCGCGCGCACCAGCAGCACGTTCGGCGATGACGCGAGCAGCGAGATCGGAGAGAAATCCTTGAACGTGTCGTAGGGCAGCTTTGGATAGAGGAACGGATTGGTGGCGTGGCCGCTCGCCACCATGATCAAATTGTAGCCATCAGGCGCGGAGCTTGCGATCGCCTGCGAGGCGATCACGCCGCCGGCGCCAGGCCGGTTCTCGACCACGATCGACTGCGTCCAGGTCTTTGACACGGCTTCGGCGAGCGTCCGCGTCAGCACGTCGACGCCGCCGCCGGGCGGATAGGGAACGAGAATATGAACGGCCTTTGCCGGGTATGGCTGCGCGGACGCAAGGCCGGCCATCACCATAGCCGCTGCCGCAATCGCGGTCCGCCAGACCCATCCGGCCATCGACGCCTCCCGTCCCGTTATCGTTCCGTCCCTTTGTCGTTACCGCCTGTATCGCACGCCGGTTCGGCGCTGCGATGGCCGAATTCCGCAGGTCACGTTGCGGGCGTGACATGTTGACAATCGCATGGTCAGCGTCAAGTTTCGAGCGGCAAGCGGCCATCAGCGTCGCGCGAGAGGGAGAACAGGATGGCGGCCGCGGAACAAGCCTCGTCCAAGGATAAAGCCAAGGATAAGTCCCAGGATGCGGCGACCACCTGGCACGGCATCGTGCTCCAGACGCTGAAGCGGAACGAGATCAAGCTGGTGCCCTACGTGCCCGACCGGGTGCTGACCACGCTGATCAAGGACTTGCACGCCGATCCCTATTTCACGACGTTTCCGACTGCGCGCGAGGAAGAGGCCGTCGGCATCGTCTCGGGCGCCTGGATGGCCGGCACGCGCGGCGCGGTGCTGATGCAGACCTCGGGCTTTGCCACGCTCGCCAACGTGCTGGCCTCGCTCGCGGTGCCCTACCAGATCCCGCTGATCATGTTCGTCTCCGAGCGCGGCACGCTCGGCGAGTTCAACTACGGCCAGGCGCTCGTGTGCCGCACCATGCGCCCGGTGCTGGATTCGCTGGCGATGGAACATCACACCATCACCCGGCTCGACGAGCTCGAATTCATCGCCGACCGCTCGATCAAGCAGGCCGTCACCACCCAGGCGCCGGTGGCGCTGATCCTCTCGCCGCTGCTGACCGGCGGCAAGACCTTCGACAAGTGAGATCAGCCATGACCAGCACACACGCGCGCAACACCAAGGTGATGAACCGCTTCGATCTCACCCAGCGCCTCGTCAGCAAATTGAAGGACGAGGCCGTGATCGGCGGCATCGGCAACACCAACTTTGATCTTTGGGCCGCCGGCCATCGCCCGCAGAATTTCTACATGCTGGGCAGCATGGGACTTGCGTTTCCGATCGCGCTCGGCGTCGCCCTGGCGCAGCCCAAGCGCCGCGTGTTCGCGCTGGAAGGCGATGGCTCGCTCTTGATGCAGCTCGGCTGCCTCTCGACCATCGCGACGCTGGCGCCAACCAATCTCACAATGGTGGTGATGGACAACGGCATCTACCAGATCACGGGCAGCCAGCCGACGCCGGCGGCAGGCCATACCGATATCGTCGCGGTCGCGCTCGCCAGCGGGATTGCGAACAGCTCCTGGGCCGCCGACGAAGACGATTTCGAGCGGCTGATCGAGCAGTCGAAACAGGCCTCCAGCCCGACCCTCATCGGCGTCCGCATAGACGACAAGCCCGGCACCGGCACCACCCGCCGCGACCCCGTGCAAATCCGCGAGCGCTTCATGCACGGGATGGGGGTAAGGCAGCTGCTGTAGGCCGGTACAGCAAGCAAAACCGCAGCGCAATTGCGGACTATTGAACTTGCTAAAGTATAGTTGCACTCGCGCTCTAGTTGCGGTTAGCTCGCCGTATAGCTGGGGGCTTTTCCATGATCAACGGTTTAGCGCGGCACCCGCCGCGACGACTTTGTACGACATCACAACAGCTAATCTCCGAAGACCTCGAGTTCTGCTCATCGTGAAACCGACCCAAGAGCGTTTGGTTTGCTACGATGCGACGATGAGGATCGAGAAAACTTCCAGCGCAACACGCCCATCGATGCCTCAAGCCGGCGTCAAGCCTCAGCTCGAGATATCACCTTGAGATGCCTTGGTTGGCACCGTTAACGAACCTATGAAGGACCGCGGTATGGGATCCTTGTCGATTTGGCACTGGGTGGTAGTCATCCTCATGTTCGCAAGCCCCGTCATGGGGATTATTCGGGGCGTCCAGAACAGCAGCGCCATTCATGCGATCCTTTCAGCCTTCATCCCTCTATATGGACTCTTCTATTTCTTCCTAGCACGTGGCCCTAGGTAGCTGTTGAAATATGTCCAATTGGATCGCAACAAACAGGAACTGGTTGCTGATCGTTGGTGTCGCGCTTGCTGCTCAATGGGAAATCAGGAAAGTACATCGCCGCATCGATGCAATCATCGAACTTCTCAAACGGCGCGGGATCGACATTTACCGGAGCGATTAGGCAATTTGCATGTCGATCGAGCATGAATTTGGCGGACAACATACCGAAATAAAGCTGTCCATAGTAGACGGCTATCTACGCGCCTATGTGACCGCTTTGCGGTCCAAATTTAAGCATCTCTGGTACATCGATGCGTTCGCCGGCACGGGCGGCCGTACTGTCCGCACCGAAGCTCGCGGTGGCGACCTAGTGGAGAGTCCTGCTCCAGAGGCAATCGAGCAGCGGCGTGGATCAGCGCAAATTGCCCTAGATGTCACGCCGCCTTTTGATTTTCTATTCTTTATCGAGAACAACCCGAACCATGCAGTTGCCCACCACGAGCTCGCTGCAAAGCACCTTCAAAGAAAGATCGTTGTCGCAGAAGATGACGCGAACGCAGCTTTGAAAGCGCTCGTCGCGGCGAACAAATGGCATGACAAGCGCGGCGTTGTTTTTCTCGACCCTTATGGAATGGAAGTAGAATGGTCGACGCTACAAGCGCTGGCCTCTACTGAAGCAATCGATGTCTGGTTTCTTTTTCCTCTTGCTGGATTGTATCGCCAAGCCGCGCGGCGTCTCGTAGATATTGACGCGTCCAAGCGATCCGCTCTTACGAAGATGTTTGGCTCGGATAGCTGGGAGAAAGAACTCTATCCTATAGCAAGCGAACCAGACATGTTTGGCGACTTTCCCGAACGACGACGCCAGCTCGATCCGCGCGGCCTGGAGCGCTACGTACAGGCGCACCTATCACAGATCTTCGGCCACGTACTCACGCCGCTGGCGCTGCCGGTCGACAAGAATCCGCAAATGTTTTCGTTGTTTCTGTGCATATCGAACCGATCTCCGGAGGCAATCGGCCTTGCCAAAAGGATCGGTAATTATCTCTTAGAACCCAAGCGGCATCGCATCGTAAGTTCGACCATGAAGTAGTCGGCCGGCCGCCTTCTTATTCTTCCCGCCCCATTGCTTGAAGAAAAACGCGGCATCCGAGCCATCGCATTGGACACGGAGCGATTCCACCCAGGTTGGATCCATCGGCCGAGCTCGAGGCCCGCTTTCGCCCCCGACGATTACCCAATCGAGCGGCGGGCGCCTGCTGCTGCATGCACCGACACGCTCCTTGCGACCGCGAATATAACTACGAATGTTTAGTGGGCCGAGCAATGGTTCAGCCGAGATAAATCGTACCGCGGCGGGCGCCGTGAGCAGGAGGGGAATGCGCTCATCAGCTTCCTTCTGACGCTCCGTCGACACGCCGAGCCAAACGTTGGGTAGTGGCTTTTGCTGATGCACAGCGAGGTAATCATGCAGTCGCTGCGCACGCTTCGTTAGCACTTGAAAAGTGTGATGGCTGGCTTCGCCCATGATGCCAAAGACCCGATCGATCCATGCATCCGGGCAATCTTCATGAAAGAGGTCACTCATCGAATTGACAAAGTAGGTGGTCGGTCGCCGGCGGCGCAGAGGTGCCGCAATCAGATCGTCAGGAGCTAGAGATAGTTTCCCAGTCCAAATCGCCCTTCCCTTCACGCGCTCGGTTGTGCCGTCATAGTGCGGCGCCGTGCCCATTGCCTCGATACGCGCAGCCATTCGCATAGCATAGCAGTTGGTGCAGCCGGGCGTAGCGATGGAGCATCCGACGATTGGATTCCAGGTCGACTCCGTCCACTCGATCGATGTTTCGCCCATGTGTCGCTCCTTGCGGGAAGCTACCCTGGAGGGTCACGGTAAATATTCCTTATACTCATTGATTTTGCTTGTCACGCATGGCGCCGAGGAAAGCCCCTGACTCAATTCAACCTCAACTCCGTGATGTGCCGCGGATCCGGCGCGAGCTCGCCGCGTTCGACGCGCTTGACGATATCTGTCAGCGCGGCGTTGGCATTGCAGGCGAGGCCGAGCTTCTCGCCCTCGCGCACCACGAAACCGTTGAGAAATTCGATCTCGGTGCGGCGGCCCTTCTGCATGTCCTGGCCCATCGAGGGGCGCTGCGCCGATGAGGTGCGCCTGGCATCCTTGAAGCGTTGCTCGTCACAGGCGCGGATCGCGGCCTCATCGCCCTCGCCGGCCCGCGCGATGGTTTCGGGCGGCAGGTGCAGGATCTCCTCCAGCTGATAGCCCTGCGCCTGGCCGACTCGAATCGCCTCGCTGCCGAGCCGCGTCGAGAAGCGGCGCAGCGGTTCGCTTTGCAGCACCTCGCCACCGGGCAGACCGGTGCAGGCCGACAGCCCGTTGCCCATGACGTTGGCGACGAGCTTGGACCAGCGCTCGCCCCAGAGATTGGAGGTGACCTTGGCGCTGTCGGAGTAGCCGACCAGCCGGCAAACCTCCTCGGCCCGCGCGGTGATGCGGCCATGCACCTCGCCGGCGCGAAACACGGTGTGCGCGGCGCCGCCCTTGCCGGCGCCGCGGTGGATATGGCCGGGCTCGGGCAGATTGACGGTGATGCTGCTTGCGATGCAGCCGAGCGTCTTGCCCCAGCCGAGGATGCCGGCGATGGTTTCCTCATTCATGCAGTTCTGCAGCGACACGACATAACCGTCGGCCGCCAGATATTGCCGGATCAGCATGGTCGCCCAGGCGGTGTCGTAGGACTTCATGCAGACGAAGGCGATGTCGACGGGCTTTTCCTTGGCCAGCTGCTGCGCGTCGGTGACATCAAGCGCGCGCACCGGCACCGAGAATTCTGCCACGTCCATCGCATGCGTGACGCGCAGTCCGTGCTTGCGCATGTGCTCGACATGCTCGGGCCATGGATCGATGAAGGTGACGTCCTCACCCGCCTGCACCATATGCGCACCGGCGTAGCCGCCAACCGCACCCGCGCCGACGATCGCGATCTTCCGACCCATGTTTCCACCCTGCCCTTGATTGAAGCGGCCGCTGGCTGCGTCCGCCGATTGCGGACCAGTCTAGGGGATCGGGCCGTCAGGCCAACCGCTCGCTTCATGAAAAAAGCGGGCCTGTGCCATGCCGGTATTCATGGGACCAAGAAAATCCCCGCGGGCGATTTGCCCGCGAGGTTCCTCGCAATTGGCCATATCGGTGCGATCAGTCGATGATCTTGACGATCCGTCGGGTGCGCGGCTCGACGATCACGCGGCGATCGTTGACGATCGCGTAGCGATACTCGGTGTAGCGCGGCACCGGGCGAAGCACGACGGTATCGGGCAGCGGCTCGCCGACCACGACGCGCTCGCGCACCACGACAGACGGTTCGTCGCGCGGGATCGATGTGATCACCGCATTCGGAATCTCGAGGCCGGCGCCGACCGCAGCACCAACGGTGCCGCCGACGATCTCGCCAACCGGGCCTGCGATCTCGCCACCGGTCCGCGCGCCGTCCGCGGCGCCCGCCGCAGTCGTGGACTGTGCGAAGGCCGAGCCGGACGCGAGCAGCGACGCAGCAGCAACAACAAGGGAAACAGCGAAACGCTGGTTCATGATTCTCCTCCTCCGAGCGATGAGACGCCCCGTCAACATCGCTGGGAACGAGACGTTCCAGTTCCAACGCGGCAACTTGCGCGCAAATTCCAGTTCCGCAGCAACTCGCTTCGGTTCCGGCACAAACGAAAATGCTGTTCCGGATATTGTCCAAAGCAGCATTCATCGTTGGTTCAGATTCAGAGATGGTTCAGAGCAGGAGCGCGCTGCGCGCCGTTCATTCCGGCGGTTTTTGATCGGCTCGTCGTCTTGGCGTTCGCCGTCTTGGCGGCGGTGCGGTCGCCTGCTTGATGCGGATTCGCGTCGTCCCGCCCTTGGGCTGCTCGATCTCGAACGCGTTTGTCCTGCGCACCAGCTCGCTCAGGGTGCGGAAGCCGTACGTCCTTTGATCGAAATCCGACGCCAGATTGGCCAGCTGCCGTCCGACCTCGCCAAGCGTCACCCAGCCGTCTTCGCTGGCCATCTGGCCGATCACCTTCTTGAGGATGGGCGTGGCCGCATCGGGCGGCTGCAACGGCTGGGCACGCACGGCCGCATCCTGATTGCTCGTCACGCCGCCGCGCAAATTCTCGGTATAGACGAACCTGCGGCAGGCCTGCCGAAAACTCTCCGGCGTCTTCTGCTCGCCGAACCCGAACACGTCGATGCCATGCTCGCGGATGCGGGCGGCAAGCCGGGTGAAATCGCTGTCCGACGACACCAGGCAGAATCCATCGAACCGGCCGCTGTGCAGCAGGTCCATCGCGTCGATCACCAGGGTGATGTCGGATGCATTCTTGCCGGTCGTATAGGCGAATTGCTGCTGCGGGATGATGGCGTGCTTGGACAGAATGTCGGCCCAGCCCTTGGACCTTGGATTGGAGAAGTCGCCGTAGATGCGGCGCACGCTGGCCTCGCCGATCTTGGCGATCTCCTCGAACAGCCCATCGGCGATCCTAGCAGATGCATTGTCGGCGTCGATCAGGACCGCCAGACGGGGCGAACGGAGTTCGGAAGGCATGGCTTCTCTCTGCTGGGGTACGATGGATCAAGATGCGCGGACAGTCCCGAAACCGGCGCAGCCGCCGCATCGGAGCACATCGCGCGTCCCAGGCATAGAGCAAGCGGCCACCGGACGGACTTCCGCCGCCATGGCAGCGGTCGCCGCTGCAGGTCAGAGCACCTCGCCCATATCGATCGCGCGCCTGGCGAACTCGATGGCCTTCTCGGCGGTGATCGCATCCGCAGTCGTCGTCGCCTCGTCGCGCACCGACGGCGGAGAAGCGATGCGGATCTTCTTGCCGTTCGACCGGCGGATCGTCGCGCGCCAGCGATCGACATCGCGCCGGTAGGCATCGATCACAAAATCCCGATAGGTGACGCCGCTCATGAGCGGCTGAAGGGACGCCGCTTCGAGACCGGCCGGCCGGCTTGCGACATCGCGCACCATCTCGACGATCATCTCGACGGCATGCTCACGCGCGGCACCGGTCGCGTCCCTGAGCAGATAACTCACCGCCGCGCCGATCTGCGCCCTTGCGCGATCGTCGCTCGCAAAATCCAAATCGACCTGAACTGACATGATGGGGAAAACGCCTCCTCCGGACGCAACACCGGATACCTCCAGGCGTCCGGCACATTGCAACCACGAGACCTTTAGTCGGCCTCCCATTAAAGCCGGATTATCGGACAGGCCCCGATTTATCGAATGCCGTTAACCGGGCTTTGATGCCGCTTCGGAAGATGTCCGGAGCAGCATCGAACGTCGATCAGGTCACAGCAGGCCCGCGGCGCGCGCCGGTTTGTCCCCGGCCCTGTCGGGCGCCCATGCCGGTCCGCGCTGCCAGTCCGCACCTGATCACCAATTGACATATCACTGCTATCTGTGTGACATTTTATGGAACGGGCCGACAAGAGCCCGGCAACGTCCATCTGGGGAGGACAGCAATGACCGTTTCCGACGTCACCGCATCTGCCGGAAGCCGGGCTCCGGCCGCCGTCGCGCGCACCGCGCAAGCGCAGCAGGTCGCCGACATCGCGGCACGCCTCGAACGGCTGCCGCTGACCTCCTATCAGCGATGGATTTTCGGGATCATCGCAACTGCGTGGTTCTTCGACAGCATGGACCTCGCCGCACTGACCTTCGTGCTCGGCTCGATCCGCCAGACCTTCGGCCTGTCGACGGCCGAAACCGGGCTGCTGTCCAGCATGAGCTTCCTCGGCATGTTCGTCGGCGCCGCGTCCGCCGGCCTGCTGGCCGACCGTTTCGGCCGCGCCCGCGTCTTCCAGGTCAGCATGATCTTCTGGGGCTTGGGCAGCCTGTGCTGCGGTCTCTCAACGACGGCGACCGCGCTCGGCGCATCCCGCCTGCTGCTCGGCTTCGGCATGGGCATGGAGTTTCCGGTCGCGCAGTCGATGGTCTCGGAGATCATGCCGGCCCGCAACCGCGGCCGCTACATCGCGTTCCTCGAAGGGTTTTGGCCGCTCGGCTTCATCGCGTCGGGCCTGTTGACCTACTTCGTGCTGCAGGCCGCCGACTGGCGCTGGGTCTTCATCCTGCAGGCGATCCCGGCCGTCTTCGTGCTCGTGGTACGGCGCTACGTTCCGGAATCGCCGCGCTGGCTCGCTTCCCACGGCTATTCCGAGCGGGCCGAAGCGACCGTACGCGACATCGAAAGCAGGGTCCGCGATCGTCTCGGCAGCAAGGAGCTGCCGCCGGTGGTACGCCAGGCTGCCGCACCCGCGTCGGAAGTGACCGGCGTGAGGACGCTTTTTTCGGGCATCTACGCCAAGCGGACCACGATGTTGTGGACCTTGTGGTTCTTCGCGCTGCTCGGATTCTACGGCCTGACCACTTGGCTCGGCGCGCTGCTGCAGGCCAAGGGATTCCCGATCACCAAATCGGTATTCTACACCATCCTGATCTCGCTCGCGGGCATCCCCGGCTTCCTGGTCTCGGCCTGGCTCGTCGAATCCTGGGGCCGCAAGGCGACGCTGGTGATGAACCTGCTCTGCGGCGCGATCGCCTGCCATTTCTACGGCTCGGCGGCGGACCAGACCCAGCTCATCATCGCCGGCCTCTGCATGCAGTTCTTCCTGTTCGGCATGTGGTCGGCGCTCTACGCCTATACGCCTGAACTGTACCCGACCCATGTCCGTGCCGCCGGAACCGGTTTTGCCTCCGCGGTCGGCCGAATCGGTTCGCTGATCGGCCCCTATGTGATCGGTGTGATCCTGCCTGCGGCGGGACAGAGCGGCGTGTTCGCACTGGGCGCCGGCGCGTTCGTGGTGGCGGCGCTGGCGGTGCTGCTGCTCGGCGAGGAAACCCGCGGCCGGACGCTGGAGAGCATTTCGCACTGATGATGCGCCGCTGTTCGCTGCATGCGGCCGGATTCGGTGCAGCGCCGATCGAGCGGCCTTGTCAGTGCCGGCAGGGCGTGTGAGATATCTGCTGTACAGCAGCACGCAAGATCCCGATGGCCGATTCGAGCAAACGATCCAGCACGGTGCGCGCCCGCGCAGCAGGAAACCGCCGGCCGGCGCGGCCATCGTCCGCTGCTGCTGGCAAGCCGCGCGCTGCTGCGCAGGCCCTGCTCCCGCAAGGCGACGTCACCCTCACCGATCGCGCCTATGCCGAGCTGGAAGAGCTGATCGTGACGCTGCAACTGCCGCCCGGCACCGCGCTCTCCGAGCTCGTGCTCGCCAAGCGGCTCGACATCGGCCGGACCCCGATCCGCGAGGCGTTGCAGCGGCTGTCGCGCGACGGCCTCGTCAACATCCTGGCCCGTCGCGGCGTGCTGGTGTCCGAGATCGACCTGCGCGCCCAGCTCCGCCTGCTCGAGGTGCGGCGCGAGCTGGAACGGCTGATGGCGCGCGGCGCCGCCGAGCGCGCCACCACCGAGCAGCGCAAGCAATTCTCCGAGATCGCCGCCGGCATGCGCCGCGCGTCGGAAAAATCCGACGATCTGCTGTTCATGCGGCTGGATCACCAGTTCAACACCCTGATCTCGGCGGCGTCGCGCAACGAGTTCGCCTCCCGCGCCATGGGCCTGATGCACGGCCTGTCTCGCCGATTCTGGTACCAGCATTACAAGGAAGCGGCCGATCTGCCGCTCGCGGCGCGGCTGCATGCCGACGTCGCCGAAGCCGTCGCGGAGCGCCGTGTCGATGCTGCGGGCGCGGCCTCCGACAGCCTGATCGACTACATCGAAAGCTTTGCGCGTTCGACGCTGTGAGCGCTTGAGATCATGATGCGATTGGATGAAATCGCATCATGATCTCATCTCTTTGTTTGAGCATGATCTCTTCGGAAAACCGGGCTCCACTTTTCCGGATCATGCTCTAGAACTCGACGACCGTGCGGATCGAGCGGCCGCGCCGCAGCGCCTCGAAGCCGTCATTGATGCCGTCGAGGGTGCAGCGGCCGGTGATCAGTTCGTCGAGCTTGAGCCGGCCGTCGAGATAGGCCTGCGCCAGCAAGGGGAAGTCGCGCCGCGGCCGCGCGCCGCCGTAGCTCGAGCGGCGAAATCGCTTCTCGCCCATCAGCGCGCCCCAACGGAAACTCACGTCTTGCGTGACGTCGATCTTGCCGAGCCAGATCACCTCACCGCCTGGCCGCACCGCCTCCGCGGTCTGCCGAAACGCCATCGGATGGCCCGCCGCCTCGAGGATGACGTCGGCGCCTCGCCCGTGCGTCGCCTCCTTTGCGAACCGGACCGGGTCCTCGCGCGCTGCGTTGACGGCATGCGTCGCGCCGAGTTGCTGCGCCAGTGCAAGCTTTGCCTCATCGAGGTCGACCGCGATGATCGCACCGGCGCCGGCGAGCCGGGCGCCCTGCACCGCTGCCAGCCCGACCGCGCCGCAACCGGTGACCATCACGGTGTCGCCATGGCCGATGTCGGCGATGTTGAGCGCGGCGCCAACGCCGGTCATGACGCCGCAGCCGATCAGGCAGGCGCGATCGAACGGGATGTCCTTGGGCACGACGATCGCCTGCTGTGCCGGCAGCACGAGGTATTCCGAGAACGCGCCGAGAAACATCAGGTGCGCCAGGCTGCCGCCGCCCGCGAGCTGCGCCTTCGACGCGCCGTCGAAATGCACGCCTTCCGCGCCCCTGGCGAGGTAGGTCTCGCACAGGATCGGCTGCCCGCGGTCGCAGTGAAAGCAGTGCCCGCAATGCGGATTCCAGGACAGGATGACGTGATCGCCGGCGTGCACGTCACGCACCGCGTTGCCGACCTGCTCGACCACGCCGGCCGCCTCGTGCCCGAGGATCATCGGCAAGGGATAGCGCAGCGATCCGTCGATCACCTCCAGATCGGTGTGGCAGAGCCCCGCAGCGCGCACCTTCAC
This sequence comes from Bradyrhizobium sp. Pha-3, assembly GCF_042258615.1. Lineage (GTDB taxonomy): Bacteria > Pseudomonadota > Alphaproteobacteria > Rhizobiales > Xanthobacteraceae > Bradyrhizobium. The sequence continues at coordinate 6,244,886 of NZ_CP170152.1, forward strand.
CACGACGTCAGTCGGCATCGGTGGTGCAAGCGAAACGCGCTCGATGGAGAGCGGCGTTCCGCTCTGATGCAGCACCGCCGCGCGACAGGTCAGGGTCATCTCAAAAGGTTCTCTC